>CAWJJQ010000007.1:0-401962 GCA_963843255.1 Bryobacterales bacterium
TCCTGCGACCGGTTGGTGCTGGACCTGCGCGGCCACCTTGGCGGCGGCCTCGGCGTGCTGCGGTTGATGAGCCACCTGACAGCCAGCCAAATTACCGATCGGCTACACGATCACGCGCCGCCGCGCGGAATCGGGCTACGACAAATCGAAATTGCCGAAGCTGGACCGCCTTCCCACCCATCTGCCCAACTTCCTGGGCGTCGCGTCGATGGTCCTCAAGTTCGCGGGCCGGGACCCCTCCGTGCTCCTGGTGTCCGAAGGCCTCGGCGCGAAGAAATGGCATGGCCGAATCGTAATCCTGGTCAACGAGCACACCGTAAGCGCCGGCGAGATGGCTGCCGGGTTTGCCGCGGAGAACCATTTGGCGACGATTGTGGGAACCGAAACCGCAGGCCGGCTGATACCGGGGTCCGGCTTCAAGGTCGGCCAGGGTTACATGCTGATTATGCCGAAGGCCGAATACATTACGTGGCAGGGGCACCGCTTCGAAGGGTCCGGTGTGAAACCGGACTTCGAAGTTCCGTGGTCGACGGAGGCATTCGCGGCCGGCAAAGACAATCAGCTAGAGTCGGCAGTTCAAATCGTAAGCAGTCTCTAAAGTTTGATGTGCGCCGGACGTTGCCTCGCACGCTCACAGCAAGGACAGGGTCTTGAGCGTCACGGGTTCGCCAAGCCCGCTTGGCCAACCCGGAACGAAGCTTGTCGCAAACCGTTTGGATGCGGTTTAAGGCCCGCAGCACCTCACCCAAGTGGCCTGCCACCGGATGCGGGACATCGCCCATGGAAGGGAACGGCGTTTAGCAGGACCTGGGTCTTTCCGAGTGGCGCGTGATACGACCGCCGGCTGGCCGGCGCCAACTATATTTCCCGGTCAGCGACAATTATTCTTCCGTAACGTGTTGCCTCAATAAGAAATGCTACTACGTGGAAATGTCGCTGGCGCAGCGGCGCGGAGCGCCGGCTTTGGGTGTTTTCGGTATAGGTACGAGGAAAGCTCATGCTGAAAACGATGCTGAATCGTTAGTTCACTTTTACTCTCCTCGCAACGCCATGAAAGGAGCCCGAAATAGATCGCATGATCGGGCGGCACGGGCCGTGCAGATGATTCATCGTGACGCTTCTGCTTCAGTGCCCGAACCGCTGCGCCGAATGCGAAGCTTGGGAACTCACCCTCAGCGATTCTCTCATAAAACTCAGCACTAAACGTTTTGGCGCAACCTTCAACGACCAGCCAGAGACTCCCCACTACAAAGCGGGCACCGACCCGCAACAACGATGAGGCTACATCAAAAGTTTCAGAGGATCCGTACCCGCCCATCGCTGTCTCGCAGGCGCTGAGGACAACAAGAGGTCGTCGGCGCAAGGCGTGCATGGACAGAATGTCATCTTCCGAAAGCGTGCTAGGCTTGCCGTCGTCACCAACAAGGACCAGTCCAGACTCCCCGGGCCCCCGGACTCCGTGTCCGGATAGTACAAATGGTCAGTCTGCGGGAGAAGTTTAGATATACACGAAGGTGTTGGGGCATCCCGTAATACCGTAATGCCTGCGGCGGTCTTGATTCCTCTCAGGCTCAAGGCTTCCATTCCCGACAGGGTACCAACCTGAGCCAGCAGCGTCACGTCTGTTCCACAATGTCTCAGTTTTTGCGCTACGCCTTCGCATTCCTGGGCGGCGGCCGCAAGGTCGGCTTCCGGGTCTGACAAGACCAATACAGCCGACAGGGGTCGTTCTGGCTTGCTCTCGACAGGTGAAAGCACAGCGATGTTGGGCACATAGGTGCAGCCTCCAACGCGTTCCACAGCGGAGCGCCCGTCTGTTAGAGGAGCAGCGTGGAGCGGCAAGCCCGAAAGTTGCCCCGCCGAGATTACGAGTTCGCAGTTCGGGTCGTGCAGTGCGTTCAGGCATGGCTCCATGAGATTCGTGCTAAGTTCCCCAAGGAGAGAATCGGCCTGTTCAGCCCATCGGACACGAGCTTGCTCGCGTTCTGGGGCATTAGCCGTGAGATAGTCGAAATAAGCTGACGACCACTGCTCCACCCAGCGACGAACCGCGGTCCTCTTGAGTGGTAGCGTCTTTACCGTGAAGCCGGCGAATTTGCCGAAGCTTCCTCCCGCCCGCGACTAAGATTACAGTACCAAATCGGCTAATCGTAACATCGAAAATAACTGCCACGGAATTCACTTCCAGAAATGCTTGCACGACATCGATCGGGGGCTGCTCGTTCGCTGTAGGCGCCGGAGGAATTAGCACACGGCGTCAGAACGCAATTGCCTCAAGCTGTTGCTGAGATGCACGTATCTGCGCGTGTACGCTTTGGTCAGGTTTCGCTTTCCTCGATGCACGCCACCGTTCTCGTTCGGCAATCCTTAGAGTCGACTCTCAATTGGTCAACGTATTCAGCGAGGTGTTCTCCTTCTCCAACGCTGCGCCGAACTTCATTGGCATGCGTAAGGAATTCGCGACCTTTTGCTCGTGCCACTGAGAATGCGATGTCGGCAATAGGTTCGTTAAGTACCGCTCGGCACCATGCGAGATCCGCATACACGCTAGAAAAACGATCGGAAACCGCGTAACGCCATTCAACTAAATCGACCTGATTCCAAATCTGCTCAATCCACTCTATGGTCAACCAGAGAGCGTCCCCTTGCGTCGCGTACCCTGTCGGTGTTACCGTCTGTTTCGAATTGCTTGATCTCTACCGCGGGCGCGCCTTCGCGCGGTGGCGATCGCATTTTCGTGGTTTCCCAGATTCGAGAAACCTCACCTCAGCTCTCTTGAAATATTTGACCGCGATTTCGAAGTCTCCCCCAGCGCCACGCAAGGCATGGAGTTGACCCAGGCAGACCTGAGCCCTGGCGAGAGCCTGGGGATCATTCGCATTCTCCAAGAATCCTAGCGCCTTGTCTGCCGTCGAGATACTCTCTTCAATCTGGCTTAGCGACCGCAGCTCTGGAATTTCCGAAACGAGCATTGCAGTGCCCAACAACGCCTGACTAAACTCACGAGGAAATGACTGGAGGAGGGTCTCCGCTTCCTGATAGGCATACATCGCATCGCGTGCCCCGCGAGATTTCGCCCGTCATTGAGTAAAGGTCGATATTCAGGTGGCCGAGGTCAAAAAGGATAATGCCGCGCAGTTGATTGTCCTGACCCGCTCCGAGCCGATCCAAGGCAGTGCGCAACGCGTCAAGCGCCGCCAAGAGCGACTCATATGGATCGCCGAATTCTCTGTCCTTAATGATATTGCTTTTGGCTGTCAGGTAGGCGCTCGCCAGGGTGCGCGCCACGAGGTCATTCTTTTTGTCTAACCTCTCTTCGGGAGCGGTTTCGAACAGATTGATGGCGTCTTGAACTAGAACCAACGCTCGTTCTTGATTTGCGCCACGTTCCCCTTCAAGTCGCTCATTCAGATAGATCGCATATGAGTTCAGAGCGAGACCCAGCCCCAGGGTGGTCGGGTGCATCTCAAACGTTTTGAGAGCTGTTTCATAGATGTTAATGATCTTCTTGTCGTGGGCTTCTCCGTCTGTTGATCTGATTCGACTCAATGTATTCGCATAGTCGGTCAATGCCCTGCCGCGTGCTTCCAACTCATGCTTTATCTAGAGACCGACAATCCATTCTCATACGCTTGAGCTGCTAGGGGATACGCCTCAGGTCGCCAAATTCCCACGTTTTCCAAGAGCCGCGCTCGAGTAAACCAAAGATCCCGGCTGAGCCAAGGAGATGTTTCGGGATCTATCAAGGGCAGTATCTGTTCGATCTCATCGGCCAGTGCTGTGAGGCGCGGAACGGGATCAGATAGGTATCGCCAATAGTTCAGAACGGCTTTGTCACATCGCAATACAAATGTCCCACGTTTCTCATTGCTGTCCCACTGCGCAGTGTTCAACAAGCCGTAGTAGCAGTCGAGCGCTTGGGGGATGACGGCTGGGCCAGCAAGACGTAGGAGATGCTCCAAGAACGCACTAGAGTAAAACGTGCTCTTTGCGTTTTCACCGTCGCTGCGATCCGATATCTCAATGACGTCACCAACGGGACGGAAGGTCGCGGCTTGTTGAACCGCATCTTGTAAAGCCAACGCGCCCGAAGTTACTTTCTGTGCAAGGTCGAACGATAGCACCCCAAACCGCTCGGACACGAGAAACCACAATTCAGCCTGTTCCGGACTGATCGGAATGCGAACGGCGACTTTCGCATCACCTTCGGTTTCGTCTTCCTCCTTTCGCTTTAAGTAAGCAAGTTGCGGACTGGCCTTGCAGCAGATGCGCATGTAACTGGCCATCTGTGCAAAGATTTCCGCAGACGCGTGCTTGTGATCCGCGGCGAACCGTGCCCGCTCATCCAAGAACTCATGGAAGCTCGGATCCCGCAAAATCTCGCTGTTCTGGATCGTTTCAGCCCACAACGTTCGATCCATCTGGCCCGAATTCCGAATCACGGACACCGCCACGTAAATGCTGCTAAGAAGCTTCATTGCGTGCCGGAGGTTACCGATCCTCGCCGTCTTTCCGTCTCGCATCGCATCAAGCCAGAAGGCACCGAGGAGACGATTGAATGTGTCGAAGTGGCAAGTCGGATATTTGCGATATAGTGCGACCAGATCGGCGAGGTTTTGAATGCTTGCAAAACCCTCGACGCTGTCGTGAACTCTATCAACTTCGCCCGCTATCTGACCGAGCCGCTCGGCTGCGCCAGGGTTGACGATTGCAACTGCGTCGGCCTCAAGTCGCAGCTCTGCCGCGATGCCGTCGGCACGGGCAGTAGTTTCCCGTTCGAGGATCACCCAGATTGCATGGGGTTCAGGCGCGTCCCAAAGTTGTTTTAGCACCCCTTGTCGGGAGGAGATTGACTCAGTCATGATTCCTTTCGTCCTATTCCGCGCTGCTACCGCACCTAGCTACCCAGCATGCACTCTTCGGAATGCGCAGGTCTCGGTGAGAGCGCTTGGCCGGTAAGCTGCCGTCCGGTTATCTGATCTTAAAATAGATCCAAACGCGCTTGTAAAACGCCTGTGGGAACGGCCCGGGCCTGATCGTCGGCCACTCGGAGGAAGTAGCGCTTGGGTGCGGCCGGAGGATTAGTCCTGTGAAGTCCGGACCACGTCAACTGACGGGAAGCGGCATAATCGAGCCGAAGCCGGGAGGCTGGAAGACTATGCCGGGCGGCGCAAGGTCGCTCAACTGGTGGTTTGCAATTGCGGGGCGCGTTGCATCCTCATTGTCTCAACGGATGACCACTGGGTAGCAAGTCCAGTCCCAGGGCAGGCGGCGAAGACAGATAAAGTAATTCCCGAGCTTCGAATTTGGAAAGATCCATTTTCGCGGTGAGGGCCGTCGTGCCGTTCTCGACCTTAGCCTCGCCCGTGGCAGATAACAGAGGATGGTCCGCGCTCTTTGCGATCTGAATCTCGTAAGCACCCTCTCTGCTTCCAAAGGGAAGCCGGATGGTCAGCGCCTCGGGTTCCCGCTGAAGCACGATGGGCTTCGTATCCTCTTTACCTTCCTCCGACCGCGTCATCGCGCGTCCTTGGAGGTCCACAATGCGCTGCCGGAACACCAGTTCGGCATTCTGGGGGCGCTTTGGGGGAGTCGATTCCCGAATGGCCAGGAATGTACCGGCGGCGATGAGCGCCGCCGCGGTGGCCGCCGCCACGCCAATCTTGGCCAGGCGGGCCTTGGCCTTCCGCCGAAACTCGGCGCGGAACCCAAGGAACTCGCGATAGCATTCCGAGCAGTGGGTCACGTGGTGCCAGTGCGGATCGCCTTCGAGGCTGTCGTCGAGGGGGCGGGCAGCCAGTTCTTTCAGGACCGCTTCACCGGGACATCCCTTCCGCTCTGGATTGGGATAATCGCTGAGGATTGAGTTCTGAAGCTGGCTTTTGAGCCTGTCGAATTGGGCGTCAGGCGATTCGGGACGCGGCATCAGTCCATGACATTATTACACCCAGCACGGTGGGAGTTAAGCGATTCAGCGGAAAAAATCTACCAAGTGATGCCCGCGGCCCGCGCCGCCCTTCGCATCCCTCGATAGAAGCTCTGCGAAAGGGTGTTGCGCGATTTTCCGAACCGCCGTACGAACTCGTTGGCGTCACAATCCCTCAGCATCATTGGCACCATTTCACGAACGTCATGCAATCCCTGGCGGTCCAGCTCCTTCATCAGACGATCCAGAGCGTCTTTTGCCTCCAGTTGCGATACCAAGTCGAACTGATCCTCCAAAGTGTCCAGCGTGGCGCCGAACAACTCGACTTCCGTTTTGCGGCGTGCCCGCCGGCCACCCGCGCGAAGATCCTCGGCATACCAATGTGCGCGCTTCAAAACCCGGAGGCTGGGCTCGTCACCCAAATCCCCGTGGTGCTTCCGCGAGAGCGAGTGCACGGCTCGCTCTGTGATTTCTGATACACGCCAAACGTCGCTCAGGACGCGGCTTGCGATCTTCCTAAGCGGATCGGCGACCGGGACAACACCCTGCTCCACCCACGCGCGATGGATCGGGTTTCCATCGGGGTCGATATCCCCGATGCAGATTGGAACGACAGAAAAATTAGACTCCTCGTTGTAATTAAAAGGAACAATGATAACGCCCATGGCCCCAGTGCCTCAATGATCGATAAGTTTCTCCTCATGTCACGGCCGCGACACGTGGCGGCATACAGGGTGTAACCCCATTTAGTAAAAAAAGTACCACAGCCTGACGAAAAAGCAATGGCGACTTCGATTGTTTTCCAGAACGACCAGTACTGCCGGCTCGAAGCGAAGCTGCGACGGGAACTGGGCGAGGCCATCCTGAACCTGCTTGCCGAAGAGGATGTTGAGGACATCGTACTCAACCCTGATTCCTGTCTGTGGGTCAAACGTCGCGGCGCGGGCTTCGTAACGGTGGGGAGCATCGCGCCCGCCACCGCTGCCAGCGCGTTGGGAACTGTAGCGGCCTGGCGCGGCACAGTGTTGAATCACGATCACCCGATCCTTGAAACCGAACTGCCGCTGGACGGCAGCCGCTTCGAAGGGGTAGTCGCCCCGGTTGTGCGCCAGCCAGTCTTCGCGATCCGGCTGCGACCCAGAAAGGTCTTTACCCTCAGCGATTATGAGGCCGCCGGAATTCTGACCGGCAGGCAAGACGTATCCAATCGCGTGCGCCAGCAAGAGGATTTCGCGGTGGCAGTGCGCGGACTTCCACATGCCGAGATCATCCGCGCGGCCGTCCGTGAGCGCAAGAACATCCTGGTGGTGGGTGCCACCGGGTCCGGCAAGACGACCCTGCTGAACGCTATCTTGGACGCCATCGCGGAGCTGACCCCCTTCGACCGGGTCATCTCAATAGAGGACACTACCGAGCTGCAATGCCGCGTCCGGAACTATCTCGACCTGCGGGCCGTGGGCGAGGTCACGATGCTCGAATGCTTGCGCGCTTCCATGCGCCTGAAGCCCACCCGCATCGTGGTCGGCGAGGTGCGCGGCGCCGAGGCGCACACGCTATTGAAAGCCTGGAACACCGGCCACCCCGGCGGCCTCGGGACGATTCACGCGAACGGAGCCTTACTCGGCCTCACGCGACTGGAAAGCCTGGTGGCGGAAGGCACTGACGCCCCGCAGCAAAAGTTGATCGCGGAGACGGTCGATCTGGTGATCTTCGTGGATCCGGAACCCTCCCTCAAGGCCGGGCGCAAGGTCCGCGAGATGTTGTTAGTCAATGGTTGGAAAGAGGGGCAGTACCAAGTCGAACAAGTTTGAAAGGAGCACACCTATGACGTTTTTCAGACGCAAACTTTCCGGCTCCCGCATCGGAGCCTTACTGTTAGTCACGCAAGCCTTCCTGGCTCGCTCTTACGCCGCGCCCGCCGGCGGTGGTCTGCCGTGGGAGAAACCCATGACCCTGATCGCCACCTCGCTCACCGGCCCGGTGGCCTACGCCATCGGGCTGATCGGCATCTGCATTGCCGGGGGCACGCTGCTGTTCGGACACGAGCTGGGCGAGGTTGGCCGGCGCGCCTGCATGATCGGGCTGGTGGTCGCCGTGCTAGTCTTCGCGGCTCCCATGCTGGCCTCGGCATTCGGCGTCGGCGGCGCAGTGGTCTAACCATGGCAGACGCTTCCACACCGCGGACCGTGCTGATCCACCCTTCCATCAACCGGCCCAACCAATTGTTGGGCGGGGATCGGGAACTGGTATTGATCACGGCCCTGACGGCTACCACCCTGGGCCTCAGTTTGGGCTCCTGGTGGGGCGTTTGCCTGGCGGTGATCTTTTGGATCGGTGCCGTAGGTGTCCTGCAACGGATGGGAAAAGCCGATCCCATGCTGCGGCAGGTTTACGTGCGGCACATCCGTTACCGGCAGTTTTATCCGGCCAAGAGCGGGCTGCATTCGACCTGCGTGCCGGTGAGGAGGAACTGGAGGTAGACAAATATGGGACTGCGGCAGTGGCTCGAACACCAACGCGATAGAGTGCTTGCGCTCAGTGCGGCCCGTCGAGGAAATGACCCCGTCGCGCGCATGATCCGTAGTGGCGATTCCGCAGGGATCGCCGAAGTCTTTCTCCAGCAGGCCGAGACCGAAGGGCTACTGCGGGATTTTCGCGAGCGCGAGCGTCACTTGCTCATCGAACACCAGGGCGCACTAGCCCGCGCATTAGGTAGGGACTTACTCGACAACCCACATTCGCATCAATCGGACGATTGGCGGGCTTGGCAAGATGGCTGGCAGCAAGAGAATGAGAATCGCTCGCATACGCGCCCGCTCATGCCCGCCAAATCCCGGCAACGTTCTAACTCTATGGAGCGATGAGCATGTTTCGTAACGAATCCCGGAGACTACCGCACGGCCTGGCCGACCTGCTGCTGCCGTTTGCCTTGATCGACGACGGCATCCTGCTCCAGCAGGACGGTTCCCTGCTCACGGGCTGGTCCTATCGCGGCCCGGATATGCTCTCAGCCAGCACGGCCGAGATGGAGGCGCTCAGCGCGCGCCTCAACGCCGCGTTGCGGCTGGGTACCGGATGGATGGTGCAATGCGATGCCATCCGCTCACGCGCCCCCGGCTATCCCGAACGCGGCAGCTTCCCCGATCCGGTCACGCGCGTGATCGACGACGAGCGCCGCCAGCAATTCATGCAGGAAGGCGCGCATTTTGAATCCGAGTACTTTCTCACCTTAACGTATCTTCCTCCGTTGGCCGCCGAAGAGCGAGTCAAAGGCTGGCTGTACGACGGCCGGAACAACTCCACGGGACGAGCCGCCCAGGCAGCTCTGGAGCATTTCCGCGCCAAGGTCGAAGGCTTTGAGAATGTGTTCAGCGCGCTGTTCCACACGGAGCGGCTCGCCAACATCGCAGACGATACTGGTTTCACGTACGACGCGCTGTTGAGATACTTGCATCGCGCGATTACCGGCATTGATCACCCCTTCGCACGACCCGCGATCCCCGTCGATCTGAACGATGTCCTCGCCTCGGAGGATTTCTCGGGCGGCGTGGAGCCGCGCATTGGCCGCAAGCATATTGGCGTCCTGGCCATCGACGGCTTTCCTCAATTGAGTTCGCCCGGCATCTTGCGCGATCTGGACGCTTTGCCAATCGAGTACCGCTGGCATACCAGAGCCATCCTGCTCGACTCTCACGAAGCGCAAGGGTTGCTGGACACCCACCGCAAGAAGTGGCGCTCCAAGATGCGCGGATGGAAGGATCAGCTCCTCAAAACCGCGGAGGGCGCCATCAACCTGCATGCCCGCGACATGGCCGCCGACGCCGAACAGGCGATGTCGCTGGCGGCTTCGGGAGACGTGCAATTCTGCCAGTACACCAGCACGATCCTGTGTCTTGGAAGAGGATGCTGCCACCTTGCACGACAGCGTGCGTAATGTCAGCAAGACGATTCAGAATCTGGGTTTCGGCTGTCGCCTCGAAACCATCAATGCGGTCGAGGCCTGGCGTGGCTCGATACCGGGAGATGGATATTCCAACGTCCGCCGGCCGCTGCTGCACACTCTGAATTTGGCGGACATGCTGCCGGTCACCTCCGTCTGGGCGGGCCTGCGCGAGAACCCTTCCGCCCTCATGCCCAAGCACAGCCCGCCCGTGCTCTATGCCGCCACGACCGGCGCTACGCCGTTTCGCTTCAACCTGCATGTCTCCGACACTGGCCACACGTTGATTGTGGGTCCTACGGGAGCCGGCAAATCTACCGCGCTGGGTTTGATTGCGGCCCAGTGGTTCCGCTATCCAAACGCCAAGGTCTTCGCCTTCGACCGCGGCTATTCGTCCTGGCTACTCACGGTGGCGGCGTCCGGCGCCTTCTATGACCTGGCAGGACCGCGCACCTCCCTCGCATTCTGCCCGTTGGCTGCGCTCGACGAGGATAGCGACCTGACTTGGGCCGTGGGATGGGTCGAAGCCCTCTGCGAGCTTAACGGGTTGAAGTTCACTCCGCGCCACCGCAACGCCGTGGCGGAAGCCGTGGCGCGGCTTCAGCTCTCGCCCACCCGCACGCTGACCGAGCTGTCCGCCAACGTGCAGGATACCGATATCCGCGATGCCTTGGAGCACTTCACTGTAACCGGGCCGCTCGGTTCCTTGCTCGATGCCGAACGCGACTTACTCAGCGACGGTCGCTTCCTTACCTTCGAAATGGAAAACCTCCTACAGCTCGATGACAAAGCGGTCATCCCGGTGCTGCTCTATTTGTTCCGCCGCATCGAGCAATCACTCGATGGCTCCCCCACGCTGGTCCTGCTTGACGAAGCATGGTCCTACCTGCAGCAGCCCACCTTCCGCCATCGGCTGAAAGACTGGCTCAAAACCATGCGCCGCAGAAACGCCGTGGTGGTCATGGCTACTCAGCAGGTCAGCGACATCGCCAACTCCGAGATCGCCGATGTGGTCCTGGAGAATTGCCCGACCAAGATTCTGCTGCCCAACGCGGAGGCGCGCAACCCCGGCTCGCGCGAGTTCTATGGCCGCCTGGGCCTCAACGAGCGGGAACTCGAACTGCTGCAGGTGAGCGTTCCCAAGCAGCACTACTACGTGGTCAGCAAGTTGGGCCGCCGCCTGGTCGATTTGCGGCTGGGCAAGGTGGCGCTGGCCTGGCTCGGCGTCAGCGGCCAGGAGGACCGCCAGGTCGTCCAAAGCGTGATCGACGAATACCCCTCGACTTGGCGCACCGAATGGCTTCGTTTGAAAGTCCCCACTTGGTCCGATTACTTTCGCAGTCTGGAAACCCCTAAGAAGGAGGAAGAATCGTTATGCGTAAGTCTTTAGTCCTGCTGTTGCTCTTGCTTTTGTTTTGCTCCCCGCCCGGCCCCGCCTTGGCGGGTCCATACGCCACGGAAGTCACTCAGATCCTGAACCACGTCCAACTCGTGCTGTCGTATGCTGCGCAAGCCAACCAACTCGCGACGCAAATCAAAATACTGGCCGACGCGATTAAGAATACCGTTAATAACCCGCACCAGCTTTTCTGGAACATCCAGGCGGACCTGAACGCGCTGGCCGGCATCGTGCAGGGCGGGCGCTCCCTGGCCTACTCGCTCGGCAATTACGACGCACTGTGGCATCAGACGTATCCCGGCTACGGCGGCTACGCACCGACTGGTTATTACAACCGCTACCAAGCCTGGTCGCAAACCACGTTAGACACTGTCGTCGGCGCGATGCGCGCGGCCGGGATGCAAGGTCAGCAACTCAACAGTGAGGTCGCCCTGATCCAGAATCTGGAAGCCCAATCGCAAAGCGCCGATGGCCGCCTGCTGGCGCTCAACGTCGCGACCCAAATGGCCGATCAGCAGGACCAACAGATGCAAAAGCTGCGCGAGCTCATGATGGCCGACATGCAGAGCAAAGCAGCCTACTACGGTACCGTGATCCAGCAGCAGGCCGATCAGACCGCGGCTTCCCAGTATTTCTTTCAATACGCGCCGGCAGCCCCCGATGGTAGTGGATTCTTGCCCGGATGGCACTAAGGGAGAACCGAATGAGAACACACGTAATCCTAAGCTCTCTGTTGCTGCTGATGCTCTGCTCCTGTACGCGCGAGCGGCCCAGCCGCATCGTGAAACTGGCGGAACAGGCCGGCGCCGGTCAACTTTCTGAAGCAAGCACGGTTGATATGCGCGTGTGGTTGAACGGCCATCCGCAAATCGCCATCCGCGTGGATGCCCTTTGCGCTCCGGTGCGGACCAATGCACCAGCGGCTTGGCCTCAAACTACCGAAGGGCGGTTGTGCGCAGCCGCGAGAGTCTCGGTTAGCCAGATCGACGCACAGCGTCATCCGCGTCCCAACCCGGATACCACGGGCTTTCTACCTGGATGGAAGTGACTATGGACCGCAAACCAATTCCCCTGGAGCACCCATACGCTGCGGCGCGTCACGAATGGGACGAGCGCTATGGAGGGCTGCTCACGCGCGCCCGAAATTGGCGCATCGCGGCGCTGCTGGCAGGCATCACCGCCTTTCTGGCAGTGGCGGGACTGCTGTGGTCCGCGGCGCATTCGCACGTAGTTCCCTTCGTGGTGCTGGTCGACCGGTTGGCCCGGCCGGTTGCCGCAGGCGTAGCCGACGAAACCACTGCCAACGACGACCGTCTCAAACGGGCCGCGTTATTCGGGTGGATCGAAAACCTGCGCACCGTCACTCCCGATGCGGTCGCCCAGCGCAAGGCCATCGACCGGGTCTACGCGCAGATTGCCAGCGCGACCCCGGCCCAGACTTTTGTTACGGAGTTCTATCGCGCCGCCTCGCCCTTCCAGCGCGCCCTGACCGAATCTGTGGCGGTGGAAGTCAAATCAGTGCTGGCGACCAGTGATCGCACCTACGAGATCGAGTGGGATGAGACCACACGTGATCTCTACGGCGCAATCAAATCCGCGGAACACTGGAAAGGCTCGTTCACCATCGCCCTCAATCCGCCCAAGGACGAACGCAACATTCGCATCAACCCGTTGGGCCTGTATATCGTCAACGCCAGTTGGACCAAGGTCTTATAAGGAGAAAAATCATGAAGCTCTTTTTTCTGTTTTCTGTTGGCTCGGTCTTGCTTGCCCAGACCGTCCCTGTGACCCGCAGACCAGCGCCTCAAACTCCACCGAACCTGCAGGACATCGCCGCCGGTGTCCAGGCTCTCGAACAAGCCGAGCCAGCGGTACCGGGCTTCGGCAAGTCTGCGGCGCCCATACCCAAGGACTTCAAACCACGCACCGATGTACCACTGTCTCCGACCGCTGCGGCGGCCGTGGCCGCCAGCCAGCAGTGGGGCACGCAGACTAACACGCCCGCTGCCGGTGCGGATGGCCGCGTCCTTTATTCCTACGGCGCAGGCATGCCCACAGTGGTTTGCGCGCCCCTGCGCGTTTGCATCGTCGAGATGGAGCCCGGCGAAAAAATCGTGGGCGAGCCACACATTGGCGACGCAGTGAGATGGAATGTAGCCCCGGCGATTTACGGAGAAGGTCCGCAGGCCACCGCGTTGATCGTTCTGAAGCCGCAAGCTCCAGGCCTCGACACCAATATGCTCATCACCACCGACCGCCGCGCCTACTATCTGCGGCTAATCTCCAAACCCGCCGACTACATCGCGCGGATCGCTTTCGCCTATCCCGACGACGATCAACATCGCTGGCAGCGCCATCTGGTGGAGCAGCGGGCTGCGGAGGAGGAGGCGCGCGTGAAAGTATTGCCCGCCATGATCGCGGTTGAAAAGATGCATTTCGATTACCGGATCGCTGGCGGCGACGAGCACCTGCGACCGCTGCGGGTCTTTGACGACGGCGCCAAGACTTACATTCAAATGCCCCCCGCCATCGAGCACATGGAAGCCCCCGTGTTGCTGGTCATCGGCACAGACGGCCAGGGCACCATGACCAATTACCGTGTCCAACAGCAGACCTACATCGTCGACCGGCTCTTCGACCGCGCGCGCCTGGTGCTCGGCGCCGGTAAGAAGGCGCAGAAGGTGGAGATCAGCCGGGCCGGAAAAGAGTAACTAAATGGGACCAACCAACGAGCCAAGCGCCGGCAAACCGGCAGTTCCGCCAATCGCCGCGCCCACCGGCATCGACTTGCATCCTGCGCCTCGTCCCACCGTGCGCATCAGTAAGCGCGCCGGGATCGCCATTATCAGTGTGCTCGCGTTACTCATGCTCGGTTTGGCGTGGGGCGGTTACCGGCGTAGCCTTCAGAACCAGGCCACCGCCCGCCAGGCTGGCCTGCCCCGAAGCGTCACGCCGGCCCACGCCGACGACCAACTGCTGCATGGAATCCCACCGGCGGACGCTTCGCTGGTACACCCGCAGAATGGCCTCGTACCCAAAGGCCCGAACCTTCTCCAAGCTCCCAACTTAACCGGCTTTCCGAATGTTGGCCCTGGTGCCGCCCTCAACTCTGCCGCCCCGTGCGGCCTGGATGCGACCGGCATGCCCATGCGCTTCAACCCGCAGACTGGACAGCCCTGCGATCTCCCTGTGGAGCGCGTGGTCGTGCGCCAATCGCCGCCCAGAATGTCTCACGGCGGCATCCCGCCTCAGTCCGTTGCGCCACCCGAAGATAACGCCCGCGACGCTGCCTGGCAGCTTGAGCACGAAGCCATGCTGGCGCCCACTGCGACGGGTAGCAGCACGGCCCTCGGTGCCAGTTTGAAACCCGCGCTCGCCCAACTCGCTTCCTCAGGGGATCAGACGCCCAACCTGGCCGCCATCGGAAAAGCCCTCGGTTTAGGTTCCAACGCCAGCCCCGCGTCGGCCGCTGCCGTCACTGAGACCGATTATGAGGCCCAGAACGCACAAACGCGTAAGGATGCATTCCTAAAAGCCGCCCAAAACAAGGGCGCGGCCGAAGACTACCTCCGCTACACAAGGGATGCGCCGCTGTCCCGCTATGAGATTAAAGCCGGCTGGGAGATCCCCGCCGTTTTGGAGCAGAGCCTCAACTCCGATCTGCCGGGCGAGTTGAAAG
This sequence comes from Bryobacterales bacterium, assembly GCA_963843255.1. Lineage (GTDB taxonomy): Bacteria > Acidobacteriota > Terriglobia > Bryobacterales > Bryobacteraceae > Bog-159. The sequence goes on from CAWJJQ010000007.1 coordinate 14,945, forward strand.
CACTGGTCACCTCCAACGTTTACGACACCGCCACTGGCCAATACCTACTCATCCCACAAGGCTCCCGGCTAGTCGGCAAATACGACTCCCGCGTCTCGTATGGCCAGGACGGCGTACAGGTGGTCTGGAGCCGGATCATCTTTCCGGACGCCTCCTCCATCGACCTCGACGGCATGATGGGACTCGATTCTCACGGCAACGCGGGTCTGCGCGATAAAGTCGACCGCCATTATAAACGCCTCATCGGCATGGAGGTTCTCACCTCTATGTTCATGGCCGCTTTCGCCATCTCGCAAAACCGCAGCCAGACCATCCTTGCCTATCCCAGTCCCAGTCAGGCTGCCGAAACCGCGGTAGGGCAGGAGCTGACTATGAGTGGCGCGCAAATGGCCCGCCGCAACATGAACGTGCAGCCGACCATCAAGGTGCCCGCGGGATACCGCTTCAACGTGCGCGTCAACCGCGACATCCTGTTTGAAGCGCCCTATGAACCGGCCCGGCCGCAAACGTTCGAGCCTCAGGCCCAGCGCTCCGCTTTCAGCGCGAGCAGGTAATCGCCATGCAAGTCAGCCCTCCCACCCAGTTTCTCCAAACCTTCCAGCAGATGCGCGGCCAGTGGTTCGCCGCCGTGCAAGGACCGGCCCAGACCTTGTTCGGCCTGCTGGCCCTCATCGAATTCGCCTGGAGCGCAGCAGTGCTGGCCCTAGAACGTACCGATCTGCAATCCTGGACTGCCGGCCTCATCCGCAAACTGATGTGGATCGGTGCATTCTATGCGCTGCTAGTCTTCGGTCCCACCTGGATCCCCGCCATCATTGACAGCTTCACGCAACTGGGCCAGCAAGCCAGTGGCGTCGGCCCACTGCAACCGGGCGCGGTTTTCCAGCGCGGCTTGGATATTGGCGGCGCGTTATTCGGTGGCGCCTCCGACGCCGGCTTCTTGTCTAATTTCGGCACTGCGATGGCGATGGTCTTCGCCGCCATTCTGAGCTTTGTGGCCTTCTGCTTCATCAGCATCCAACTGGTTGCGGCCTTGGTGGAATCCTATATCGTCGTGGCCGCAGCCTTCTTCTTCCTGGGGTTCGGCGGCTCTCGCTGGAGCGCGCCATACGTAGAGAAATACATTGCGCTGGCCGTGGGCGTGGGCGTGAAGATCATGGTCCTGTTCCTTCTGATCGGCGTGGGCATGGCGCTCTCCGCGGGCTGGGTAGCGGTCGCCCAAACCGTCGCCACATCCCCCAATCCGGCCATGGGCGCGCTCGACATCGTCGGCGAATCCCTGATCTTTCTCGCGCTCTGTTGGTTTGTCCCAAAGATCGTAGCCGGCGTGCTGGGCGGATCGCCAGCATTCACCGGTGGCGAAATCATCGCCGTCGCCACGCCGATCGCCTACGGTGCGGTCATGGCAGCGCAAACCGCGGTCAGTCTGGCTTCCAGCGGCATCGGCGCACTTGCCGGCGCCGGCCCTGGCGCGGGAGGTGCCGCAACGGCCAGCGCCGCGCCGCCCGGTCCAGTCGGACCGCCCGGCATGAGTGGTGCGAGCGCCTCAGGCGGCCAACCTGCGCCCCCAGCACTGCCCACCATGAACGCCGGTACAGGCCAGCCGGCGCCGCCGTCGAACAACAGCGCAGCCTGATGGACGTGTCTTATGCAAGCGCAACCAATTCCGAAAACCCCAGCCAAGGGCGCCATGCTCCAAGGCTGGCAACAGTCCCTCAGTGAGGCACACCAAATAGCCAAGATGGTGCTCGGACGTGCGGCCTCCACGGTCGTGGCGGAGCATAACAGCGGCATCTACCGAGGCGTGATCATCGGCCACACGCGCGATTACATCATCCAGCAAATTGGCAAGCAGGCCGCCGCCGTTATCCACTCCAAAGATCTGTTTCACGCACCCGATCGCGAGTTTCCATGGCCGGAGGTCGGCCGAGCGTTTTCCATTCATTACTCGCGGTCGCACGCCGTCGCACGGGAAATTCGCGAGAAGCTGCGCGAACACGGGCTAATCCGATGAGTCAACCCCAGCTCTACCGAAGCCCCGCCAAGCCCGGATATCTGGGCGGATACAACTGGCCCGCCGTAGTGGTAGGTCTGCTGGTGTTGGTCATTGCCAATTTCTTCTGCACCCAATACATCGCCAACCGGTTCCAGTATCAGCCTGCCCTTGGTCCGCCGCTGCTGCGCTTGCGCGCTGGCGCGATCTATCAACCCTTCGCCTGGGCTAAGTGGGGCTGGCAGCACATGACTGACCAAGACCCAGCGATCCGAATGCCGTTCCTACTGGGCATGCTTGTCCTGGTTGCCGGATGCTTTCTCACCGTTGGTGTCTTCTTTGCGATGACGAACCGCCGGGCGCGTCTGCTCTCCATGAACGCCGAGCACCTGCATGGTTCTGCCTGCTGGGCCGAGGAGAGCGATATCCGCACCAGCGGCCTGCTCACCTCGAACGACGGCGTTTTCGTGGGCGGCTGGTCGCCCGCAGGCAAGCGCCTGCACTACCTGCGGCACAACGGCCCCGAACATATTCTGGCTTTCGCCCCGACCCGCAGCGGCAAAGGTGTGGGGCTGGTGATCCCCACTCTCCTGGCGTGGTCGGAATCCGCTATCGTCTACGACATCAAGGGTGAGAACTGGGCTAAGACCGCCGGTTTTCGGGCTCAAGCCGGGCATGTCTGCTTCAAGTTCGCTCCGGTCGAACAGCAAGCCACTTCACGATTCAACCCGCTGAGCGAGGTGCGGCTGTTCACTCCACGGGATGTCAGCGACGCGCAGAACATTGCCAGCATGATCGTCCGGACCGGCGAAGACAGCCCGCAAGAGCGTTACTGGCAGGACGCCGCCACCTCCATCACCACCGGCATGGTCCTGCACGCCTGCTACGCCGCCGCGCTCGAACGCCGCCAAGCCAGCCTGGCGGATCTCGCACACTTGTTCACCCGCCCTGGATTGAGCTTCCACGACACGCTCGAAGAGCTGCTCAATTTCGAACACGACCCCGGCTTTCAGCACCAGTGGCGGATGCCCGATGGCTCGCGAACTGTCACGCATCCGGTGGTCCGCGAGAAAGTGCAGGAAATGCTGGATAAGGAAGACAAGGACTTTAGCGGAGTGCTCTCGACGGCTAAAACCGCGCTGACGCTCTACAGCGATCCGCTGGTGGCCAACAACACTTCGGCCAGCGACTTCGCCATCAACGACCTGGTCAACCACGAGCGCCCTGTGTCGCTTTACTTGGTGGTGCCGCCCAGCGACAAAATCCGGCTGCGTCCGCTCATCCGCCTGATCCTCACCATGACCGTCAACCGCCTGACGGAGCGAACGCTTTACGCTGGTGCAGAGCAGCAGCATAACCGCCATCGCCTGCTGTTCCTCATCGATGAATTTCCTTCGCTGAACCGAATGGAGATCTTCGCGGATGCCTTGTCTTATATGGCGGGCTATGGCCTGAAGGCGTATCTCATCACGCAGGACATCCGCCAGATTGTCGACGCCTACGGCAACAACGAAAGCATCGTCTCGAACTGCCATGTTCGAATCGCCTTCGCCCCGAATCAATTCGAGACCGCCAAACTGATCAGCGACATGAGCGGTACCACCACAGTGCAGAAGGCCACCTACAATTTCAGCGGTCAGCGCTTCTCGCCGGTCATGGGGCACCTCAATGCTTCGGTGGACAACATTGAAAGGCCTCTGATTACCCCGGACGAAGTATTGCGGCTGAAGCCACCACAAAAGGCCGGGCACGGCATTCAGGAACGCATCGTGGCGCCTGGACAAATGCTCATCTTCGTCAGCGGACTCCACCCAATTCTGGGGATGCAAATGTTGTACTTCCTCGATCCGACCTTCAAGCTTCGCTCGGAGATCCCGCCACCGGCCAAGTTTGTGAGCCTCAAGGGCAGCCAGGTTCTGGAGCAAGACTCTGTAGAACGCCCGCAGCATCTCACCAGCCCCCCAGAGACACCGCCGCCCGACCGCTCACGCGTCGAGCAGGCTTTCTTGGACGGTCTCGAAGAGATGGACGAGTACCAGGAATTGAAGGAGGAATCTCATCATGCAGAAGAATCGCATTGAAGTCAGTGGCTGGCTGGCGGCCAAGCCCGCCGTCCGCTATCTCCCCTCAGGCACGCCCGTGGCCAGCGTGCGCCTCGGCGAGACGTATTCGTACACGTCGCAAGGCAAGGCGGAGCAGCATACCAATTGGCACTCGCTTTCGTTCTATGGCGATCTGGCCAACCTGGCGGCGGCCCTCAACAAGGGCGACCACCTGTTTGTGGAAGGCAGCATGGAGCAGCGTCAATTCACGCCGGCAGACGGCACCAAGCGGACGATCTGGGAGTTGATCGTGCACTCGTTTCATCTGATCGGCGACCCCAGGCCGAAGGCCGCAACCCCACCGCCCGAGAGCGTAAATGCGAGCGACGGGCCGGCCCAGGACGATTGGCCGGTAGGGGCGTAATGGCGATGCGCGGTCGAATCCTGATCCTCGCGCTGACTCCCGTCCTCGGCACCTTTGCCCTGTTTAGCGGCGCGGATTTGCGCATCAACACCTCGGCATCTCTGCCTGTCGGCCTGTATATTGTGAGTTCTAACGGCGCCTTCGTGGAGTTCTGTCCTGACGATCAGGGTCTATCTGCCCAGCGGCATTACCGAGCTAGGGGAGCCTGTCCGGACGGAGCAGCGCCGCTTCTCAAGCCCGTGATTGGCAGCCCTGCCGACGAGATCGTCGTGAGCCCCGCGGGCATTGCGGTGAACGGCAAGCTTCTTCCGCATACTGCACCGCTGGACCATGATAGCGAGGGACGGCCCCTGACGCACTGGCCTTCCGGACGCTACATCGCCGTACCCGGAACCCTATGGGTAGCGAGTTCCTATAATTCGCGCAGTTACGATAGCCGCTACTTCGGACCGGTCCGGGAAAGCGCCGTGCGTGCCAGACTGCGGCCTTTGATCGCGTGGTGAGCCATGAAGATCCAGCACACCCTAAGCTGTCTGGCAACGGTCGTCCTCGGATTAGCCGTCTCCAGCGCTCACCCGGCGGGCATCGTGGCCGCCTTCCTACTGCTGCCGGCGTTCACATTCTGGCAGCCATCCCGCCGGATCTGCTATACCGCGGCAACAGGCTACTATGCGGGTGCACTTTGGCCCCTCGCCGTGGGCGCGAAGAATTTCTTCGGTCCGGATGTTTCGGTTGTTGGCGCGATGGCGTTCTGGGCGGTCTGCGCTGTGTTGCTGGCCCTGCCCTACGCTTTGCTTTGGACAGACAAAACCCGGCAACTGCTCTGGCGCGCGCCCATCGCTCTCCTGCTCGGGGTTATTCCGCCTCTGGGCCTCATCGGTTTTGCGTCGCCATTAACTGCCTCAGGCTTTCTTTTTCCGGCCTGGTCCTGGGGCGGCTTCGCTTTGTCCCTGGCCGGATGCGGTATGATCGTGGCCTATCCAACGGTGGGCTTCATCGGCCTCACTGCCATGGCCCTCGTCGCCAACATCTTGCACCCCGGCGACCGGCAGCCGCCCTCGGGCTGGCAAGCGGTCGATACTCACCTTGGGGCCATCAGCCATGGACCGGTCAGCCCTCTGCGCGAATACCTTGCCGCGCAGGAAATTCAAGCTCAGGCCGTCGCCTCGTCCGCGAGGATCGTCGTGTTCCCGGAGAGCGTGGTGCCCCGCTGGACCAAATCTACCGATCTGTTCTGGAAACCAACCATCGATACGCTTCGTCAAAACGGCAAGGTTGTTGTGATTGGAGCACTCATTCCGGAATCGCCGCCGCTCTCGAATGCTGATATTCACGCTGCAATCGAGCTGCTGCGAACGGCGCATGCAGCGCAGCCGATCCCTCGCCAGGCGGAACCCTACTCCTACCGGAACGTGGCGATTATTCGAGGGAACCAATCCGGTATCTTCTTCCAGCGGGTGCCCGTGCCGGTTTCGGTGTGGAAACCGTTTTCGCGTGGAGGCGCACCGCTCGATTTGGGCGGGCCGGCGGTGCTAGAGTTAGGCGGCGAGCGGGCGGCCTTGCTGATCTGCTACGAGGAAATCATCCCCTGGACGGTGTTGACCGCCGCTCTGGCGCACCCCACGCTTTTCGTCGGGATGTCCAACGATCATTGGGCGACTGGGACGCCCATCCCGCAATGGCAGGCGCTTTGTCTTCGCGCTTGGAGTCGCCTGTTTGGGGTACCCTATCTGCTGGCAGTGAACAGTTGAAGGAGGTCTGAACTATGTGGAATTTTCTTTTTCTGGCGTTTCAATGGCACAGGGGCAAACGGGGTTTTGTCATCCTGTCCCTGGCGTTTCTGGCCTTCCTGCTGTACGCGGTCGCACATGTGCATTGAACAGAACGGTGCTGGTGCTCATCTCGGCCGTCCGCCGCATCTGGACCTCCTGAGCAGTAGAAATCCGAGATGGACTACGCGCTAAGATGGAGGGCTAAGTGATCCTGGCTGACGTAAGCGGCGTTCACCAGGATCCTCAGGATTGTGAAGAAGGCGGCCACCTGGATTTCGGATTCGGCCGCGACACCCTCGGATCGACCAGCCTCAAAGTACCCGGGGGAGAAGTTGATGCTCCTTGTGAGGGCTTGATCGAGGCAGCTATGCAACGGCTGCGGCATGCAACCGGGTGGGTCGGTTCGGTCCCCGGTCTTTTCCGATGACCCACCTATGCAAAGAAGCTGGGCGAATAGGCTTTTTCGCCTTCCGGGTTTCCAGGGGCCGCGGCCCAGATCCAGCCGGTTGCCGTGGAAGCGAATCGCCTTGGCTAGTGCCAGCCTCGCATTGGGCCGGCGGGCCGGGATTTCTACGCTGCCGTCCCGGTGAACCGCTTCTCTCCTTGCTGCCCTTCCCGCTCGCTGTGGTCGTCTAGCCCTTGCGCCATCAGCCAGATGGCTGGGGCGCCTACAGCCATCCATTGACGCCCTCGCCCGTGTTTCTTTACCGCCAGGGCCCTGCGAGGGCTTCCCGGAGACACGCAGCAGACCCCGGTCCCGCCATCGGGCCGATCTTCGTTGATGGAGTGCTCCCACTCCAATTCCGGAATTCACAGCTTTCCTCTTGATTTAGATGCTAATTCGACATGCTGATTTAGATGCTGATTTAGATGCTTGACAATGCATCTACACTCCATTACGCTATCTAAATCGTTTGTTTGCGCCATATTTTGTTCAGGCTAGCTTTGCAACAGGATTTGGCGTTTGACAACATGTTCAATCGTCTGGGCTAAGAACTGATGGAGGTGGCGTCATGCCGCAAGTATCAAACGTCGGGCCAGTATGGAATGTTTCTCTGAGCCACAATGAGGTCGATACGCTCAGCGCCGGCGGAGGCGTTGCAGCCCTGGCACTTCCACCGCCTATTGATGTTGCGGTGGCGACCCTCGTGTCCTATATCGTGCTGATCGATGAGATAGGTGGGGGCAATGGGGTAGACATTAGTGGTGTAATAGGCGTCACCGGCGGCATTGTTACACCCAATGGATTTGGTGCGTACGGCTGGCTTGTGAAGGGAGCGCACATTGTCATTGATGCTGGGAAAAACATAGGCGAATTCATCTTGAAGCTCGTTGCAAGTGTCAACCCCGGAGAAATACAGACCGTCGCGGTACTCGGGGCCTTGGCCACGGCTGGATTACCCGGAGCCGTATTCATCACGATTCTGAAGGACATCTTTGGCGGCGGCCCGCCTCCGCCGGACTCGCCAGAAGCTCTTAACAAGCGTGGAGCCATTAAAGGGGATAGGGTTCAAATTGGCCCCTGGGAGAGCTTCGTGATGGCTGATATCGGCGGAGGAAATGTTGCGCTGCTCTCATGGCAGGGATACTTCTCAGCACAAGGCGGCGGCGGATCGTCGGTTTATGCTAATCGTCCGTGGATCGGAGCCTGGGAGAAATGGACACTCGTGCGCAACGACGACGGGACCGTCAGTTTCAGGTCGAGTAACGGACGCTATTTAGGTACATCGTCGTTTCCCGATCACTCCTGCTTTTGTGATCAAGTTGGAAATACGCCTGGCTCATTCACTCGCTTCAGGTTAGAGTCCTTGAATAACGGGCAGATCGCCCTGAAGACAATCTATTCAAGATACGTCAGCGTTCAGCCTAACGCTTAGCCCAGGTCCAGATGATGGACCGCATAATCGTCACAAAGCAAGTCCCCAGATATGCCGCGGCACTCGGGTGTTCTTCCCTGAGTGCCAACACCGTCGGCTCCACATCGGCCCGGATGCTGAGAAGTGATGGCCCGCCGCGCCTGTCGCAAGTTCCAGGAGCGCAAGCAGGCGCTGAGCCTCCACATCCGGTGCCAGCTCGCTCGCAGATACCAGCACAGGCGCTCAGAGTCCTCCCCCTTGAGGCCACCCGGGGGGGGCGGTTCGTGACCTGTGGTCTTCGCAAGCGGCTGTAGGAACGTTTTCCAGCGGAGACGATGAGTCACGAGGGAGCCGGAGTGGTCGATTCGTCCGACACTGCGGGCCAATCCCTGCCCGCTTTGCTGTTCGGGTGCAAGTGGTCTTCGGCGGCCCGCCGATGATCCTGTCATCGCATTCGGTGGGTCCGAAAGCAATCCAGAGACGTGGGCTGCCGCAGTGTTTGCCATGCGGCTGTTGGCGGTAAATCATTTACTGCTGTATGGCGAACCTGAACCAGCCAAAACCAGCCAAATGTTCCGGACGCCGCCCTACTGTCTTTTGAGCCGCGCTTTCTGTGTCTTCGCCATGGCGACTTTCATCCTGCGCGTGTCACGATTCACCGCTGCCGAGGCGTGCAGGGTAGAGCACGCATGGAAAACACATCGAACATTCTGACGATCAAGGAAGTCGCTCCTGGCGCACCCGGCACTTTTCGTGGGGATGTCCAACGATCATTGGGCCACCGCGGACACCCATCCCGCAATGGTCAGGCGCTTTGTCTTCGCGCTTGGAGTCGCCTGTTTTGGGTACCTTATCTGCTGGCAGTGAACACTTGAAGGAGATCTGAACTATGTGGCATTTTCTTTTTCTGGCGTTTCAGTGGCACAGGGGCAAACGGGGTTTTGTCATCCTGTCCCTGGCGTTCCTGGCCTTTCTGCTCTACGCGGTAGCACATGCCCACTGAACGGTGACTGCTTCTCATGGCTGCGCGCCGGACTTTTGACTATTCCCAGCAGCTTGACCTTTTCGGAGGCCTCGGCGTAGACTCGTGGACAGAAGCAACAGAGGAGGCCGCAAATGTACGAGAGAAACCGGCTCGGACAGATGATCCTCGAACACTGGCAGAAGCACCGGCCGCAAATGGTCGAGGAGTTGCAAACAACGAACCAGTTGGACCAGACGATCTACGAAGCCCAGGAGACGACCGGGGACCTGCTGTACGAACTGGTGTCGGTCCAGAAAATGGACTACCAGGCGGCCTGGGAGATCGCGATGCGCGAGTGGGCACTACCGGCGAGCCCGGCCCGCCCACAGTCATCCTTGGCGGGGACGCCGACGAGCCGCTAGCCAAACCGTCCCGCGATTTCCGAATAACCGCAGCGCACAGGATCGGTGAGGGCAGCCTTCGCGAAAAAGCTCTCGCCAACCTCGCCGCCATCCGCACACTGAAACAGATCGAGGCTGATGACCGCGAGGCCACCGGCGAGGAAAAAGCCATTCTCGCGCGTTACAGCGGGTGGGGCGCGATGGCAAACGTCTTTGAGGCACATCCGCCGCGGGAGTGGGAAAAGACCGCCGACGAACTGCGCCAACTGCTCACCACGGACGAATACGCTTCTGCGCGCGCCTCCACTCCCAACGCGCATTTCACGTCGCCTCTGGTGATTTCCGGTGTGTGGGAGGCTCTCGAACGCCTCGGCGTGGAGGCCGGCGCGCAGGTTCTGGAGCCGTCGATGGGTGTGGGGCATTTCTTCGGGCTCATGCCCGAGGCGCTCGCGCCAGGCGCCCGCAGGACCGGCGTGGAACTCGACAGCCTGACAGCACGCATCGCACAGCGGCTCTATCCCGATGCAACCATCTTTGCCAAGGGCTTTGAAGAGACGCCCCTGCCGGACAACTTCTTCGATGCCGTCGTCGGCAACATTCCGTTTGGCAATTATCCGGTGTTCGATCCCACTTATCGCAGCAGCCCGGCCGTTACGCGTGCGATCCACGATTATTTCTTCGCCAAATCGCTCGATAAGGCACGCGCGGGCGGTGTGGTGGCGCTCATCACCAGCCGCTACACAATGGACAAGCAGGATGCAACCATCCGGCAATATTTGGCCGAACGCGCGAACCTGATCGGGGCCATACGTCTGCCCAACACCGCTTTCAAGGCCAACGCTGGTACCGAAGTCACCACCGACATCCTCTTCCTGCAGAAACACGGCCCAGGCGTGCCTGCGAGCGGCGAGGCCTGGCGCGAGCTTGCACCCATCGACACCCCGGATGGGCCAATACACGTCAATGAGTACTTCTCGCGCCACCCGGAGATGATGCTGGGGCAAATGCGGCTTGAGCACGGGATGTACCGAGGCGGAGAACCGTCGCTTGTGGGCGAGTTGTCCCAAGCAAATCTCGGAAGGGCCATTGGGTCGTTGCCCGCAGCCGTCTACGTCGCCAGAGATGCAGGCGCCAGGGCGCGTGCAGACATAGCGCCGGCGGAGGCCACCGAGCTGGGAGCCATCAAGGAGGGGGCATTTTACGACCGCGACGGAGTCATTGTCGTCAGGAACGGGAACCGTTTGGACCCTGCCAACCTGACCTCTTCAGTCGCCGCACGCGTCCGTGGAATGCTGGCGGTGCGCGATGCTGTGCGGCTGGTGTTTCAGACACAGCTTGAGGATGCGCCCGAGGAACGCATTACCGAGGCGCGCAAGACCTTGGGCGCTGTCTATGATTCGTTTGTCGCAAGGTACGGTCCAGTATCGTCGCGCGAAAACGTCAAGGCTTTCGCCGGCGACCCCGACCACCCGCTGCTTCTGTCGCTTGAGAACTACGACCCCGAACTGAGAACCGCCACCAAGACGCCCATTTTCGAGCGGCGCACCCTGGAGCGCTATCGCCCGGTGGAGCACGTCGAGACGGCCGCCGAAGCCCTGGCCGTATCGCTGAACGAGACGGGCGAGATTCACTGGCCGCGCATGGAGCAGCTTACCGGGCGGACCGCGGGACAACTGCGGCGCGAACTGGGGAGCCTCGTGTACCGCAACCCGGAAGGTGGCGGCTGGGAGACAGCCGATCGATATTTGAGCGGCAACGTGCGCGCGAAGCTCGCCACAGCCACGGCGGCGGCGGAAATCGATTCGTCGTACAGGCGCAATATCGAAGCCTTAAAAGCCGTGCAACCCCCAGACCTGGAGCCGGGCGACATCGAGGCGCGGCTCGGGTCGTCGTGGATTCCGGCAACGGATATCCGCGATTTCGTATCACAGCTACTCGACATTCCTGCGTCTGATGTGCATGTTGCGCACGCAGATGCCATTGCCACCTGGACCGTACAACTCGATCCTGGCGCGAGATGGCATGTGAGCAACACCACCGCCTGGGGCACGTCGCGGTTTCGTGCGTCCGAGCTGATCGATCAGGCCCTCAATGGGCGCACTCCGACCGCGTACGATGAGCACGAAGATGGTTCGCGCACCATCAATCAGCAGGAGACCATCGCCGCACGCGAGAAACAGCAGCAGCTCAAAGACCGTTTTCGCGAGTGGATTTGGCAGGACGGCGAGCGCGCATCACGGCTTGCCCGCGATTACAACGAGCGCTTTAACAATCTGCGCCTGCGCAATTTCGACGGATCGCATTTGACCCTGCCCGGCATGGTGCGCGATAACCTTCGCGACCGTGACTTGGGCCGCCATCAGAAAGACGCGGTGTGGCGTATCCTGCAGAGCGGCAGCACACTGCTGGCGCATGTGGTAGGCGCCGGAAAGACCTGGACCATGGCCGCCGCCGCCATGGAAATGCGCCGCCTGGGGCTTGCCAAGAAGCCGATGTTCGTGGTCCCGAATCATTTGGTCGAACAGTGGGGCGCGGAGTTCCTCAAGCTGTATCCGCAGGCGCACCTCTTCATCGCCGGCAGCGAACACTTTGCGGCCGGCAACCGCGAGCGCGCGATGGCGCGCATCGCCAGCGGCAATTACGACGCGGTAATCGTCTCGCACCGCTCATTCGAGTTCTTGCCGGTCTCGGACAAACTGTTCAACCGCTTCATTGACCGCCAGCTCGATCAGTTGGAAAACGCCATCCACGAAGCAAATGCTGAAACCGGCGATAACCGCCGCATCGTGAAGGAACTGGAGAAATCCAAGAAGCGCCTCGCCACCAAGTTGAAGCAGCGTGCCGACCGCGAGCGCAAAGACAACACCATCACTTTCGAGGAATTGGGCGTGGACCAGATTTTCGTTGATGAGGCGGATCTCTATAAGAACCTGTTCTACACCACCAAAATGAATCGCATCGCGGGCCTGCCGAACTCGGATAGCAACCGCGCCTTCGATATGTTCCTGAAGACCCGCTACCTGCTGGAGCAGGCTGGAGGCCGGGTGGTATTTGCGACGGGCACGCCGATTTCCAACACCATGGCTGAGATGTATACGATGCTGCGCTACCTCGCGCCGGGCCTGCTGCAGGAGCGCGGCGTGGAGCATTTCGATGCCTGGGCCGGAAACTTCGCGGAGGCCGTGACCGCCTTGGAACTCGCGCCAGACGGCTCGGGCTACCGCATGCACACGCGTTTCGCCAAATTCATCAATCTGCCCGAGCTTCTGACCATGTTCCGCACGGTTGCCGACGTGCAGACTGCCGATATGCTGAAGTTGCCCCGGCCGGAGATTGCCACGGGGCGACCGGAGATCATCGCAGCGCCAGCGAGTGAACCGCTCAAAGCCTTTATCAAGACGCTCACAGACCGCGCCGAGCGCCTCCGGTCGCAGCGCATCGATCCTTCACAGGACAACATGCTCAAAATCACTGGTGACGGCCGAAAGGCGGCGCTCGACATGCGCCTGGTGGAAGAATTCGCCGATCCGCACGGCGATACCAAAATCAGCCGTGCCGTCGAACGAGTTCACAACGTCTGGCAAGCGACTGGGAACTCCCGATCCACCCAGCTTGTATTCTGCGACCTGTCCACGCCAGATCCCTCGCGATTCAACGTCTACGATGAGTTACGCTCGCGGCTGATTGATAGGGGCATCCCACAACAGGACATTGCCTTTATTCACGACGCCGACAGCGACGCCGCCAAGATGAGGCTGTTCAACGCGGTGAACGCGGGCAGGGTGCGCATTCTCATCGGCTCGACCGAGAAGATGGGCGCAGGCACCAATGTGCAGCGCCGTCTTGTCGCCTTGCACCATCTGGATGCGCCCTGGCGCCCGCGCGACATCGAGCAGCGTGAGGGACGCATCCTGCGTCAAGGGAATCTGAACTCTGAGGTGCGCGTTTACCGCTACGTCACGGAGGGCTCGTTTGATGCCTATATGTGGCAGACCTTGGAAACCAAGGCCCGCTTTATCCAGCAGGTGATGAGGGGACACACATCGGTGCGTGCCGCCGAGGACCTGGAGGCCAGCACTCTCACCTACGCGGAAATCAAAGCCATCGCCTCCGGTAATCCGGCGGTGATGGAGAAAGTTAAGGTGGATACGGAGGTTCGCAAGCTCGACCAGCTCCGCGCGGCGCACGTCAACCAGCAGCACAGCATCCGGTTGCAGCTTCACCGGCTGCCGCTGGAGATCGCCGAGGCACAGCGGAGCATTGCCACCGTCGCAAAGGACATCGCGATGCGCGACGCGCATGCCGACGCCGAGTTCAGCATGACCGTGGGCAACCGCGTGTATTCCGGCAAAGGCGCGCGCGAGGAAGCCGCTAAGGCCCTCACGTATACGGTGCTCTCCTGGCGTGACGACACCACCGTGCAAGTACGCGGTGCATTCCGCGGGTTCGAGATCTTAAGCAAAGGTAAATTGGCCACGGGGTTTAATCCCGAGGATGAACGTCTGCCGGAGATTTTCATTCGGGCCGCGGGCACCTACCCCGCGCATCTCAACCCGGAGAATACCGTCGGCACAGTGCAGAGCATCGAGCACACGCTGCGGTCATTGGAAAGAGTCGCCACGCAACAACAGGAGCGCGCCGATTACCTGCAGAAGACGCTTACCGATTATCAGGCCCAGGCGAACCGGCCCTTTGAGCATGAAGAGCGCCTCAAGGAATTGCTTGTGCGTCAGGCCCAGGTTAATGCTTTGCTGGACCTCGACAAAGGCGAGCGACAGATTGCGGAGGCGGCCCAGCGACCGCGACGATCTCACGATGCCCGACCAGACGATGGAGATCTCAGCCAGGCCGAGCGTTGAGCATTCCGCCTTGGCGGTGCCCCGGAACGGCTCACAGAAACCGGCGGAGAACGGCCGGGCTGAGCTGGCCAGGTCGGCCATGGAATACATGCGGCATTCGCGGATGGCGATAGCCGACATGGCGATCAGCGAGCGAACAGCTCCCCAGGCCGGCGTAATAAACGGAACCGCAGTTGCGGTCAACGGCACCCATCTGGCGGTCGCTACTGCCGGCAATCGCTTCATGGTCCTTAAACTCGGCGGTTCCGGACGCGATATTGCGGTAGGCGCCGGCGTACGGATACGCCTCAGCCAAGGAAAGGCGACTCTTGAAGCTCCAGAGCGAGGACGTGGCCGGTGAGCGGGTTGCAGCAAGTGAGGTTCGCTGCCATGTATTCGCACCGCTGGGATGAAGGCGTGGAAGGGTGGCCGTTTCCCCATCGTGGCTTTTCTCAGCCCATTTCCGAGCCTGACACCACACACCTCGTGCGAAGAGCTGTTGGCGATAAGGCTTTAGGTTTAGGGCCTGCAATGGCACTCAAAGACAAGCAGACTATACGCTCATTTGGAACGCGGATCATCCCAAGACGCAAGCGCGTTTATGCGTCCCTACCCACCGCTATCGAGCGCCCGCAGTGCAAAATTCAGCCGCCAAAAATCTGCAGCCCTTTCGATTGGGAGGTCATGGCAAAATCGGTTAATCGTGTAGCGGCACGGACCAGCAAATTTCGGGAAGCTTCGCGCCAACGGTACGCAAAGCTGCTCGAACTCCGCCACTGTGGATGACCTTCCACTGACTGGGTACGCAAGTCCTAGCACTAGAGTTACAAGCCGCTGGGCCTCCAAGTCGGTTCCATCGTTTTCGCCGTACCACTTGCCAAGCTTAACCAATGACGAAATTAGCGCCGTACGCGTGGCGGCACTGGAAACGTGCGGCAGCCGGTTGGCCAGGGCGATTAGAAACCCACCTTCTCCATAGCGGTCGCTTTGTGCAGCTATGCAGAGGTCTAGCCCCTTTAGCGCGTTCTCAACCTGAGCCGCCACTTCACCAGGCGTTGGTCCGTTTCTGTTTAAAGCCGCAAGAAAAATCCATCCGATCGGGTCCTCTGTCCGACTGCCGACAGACTCGAGCGCATCGCCATGCATTCGGGAACGCCAAGCAGCGCCGTAAGTCCCGGCTAGTTCCACTCCGATCAGGGAGCAAGCATCTTCGATCAGGTCACGCCCGAGAAATGACGCCAAAACATTCGGCATGCTACCCGGCATCTCTAATAGCCACGTACGCGGCCAGCCAGAATCTGTGAACCATTGTCGTTTTGCATCCCGTGCCAGCGCGTCTGGGAGAGGCAGGCTGTCCGGTGACAGCGCATATGCGAGGCCGCAGACCGCGATTCTGTGTGGAGTGACGATATCGGGCGACGCAACGTCGATACCGCGAACGAAATCCTCCTCGATGTCGGTGATTGCTTCGTACGCACCAGGTCGGTGAAAGGCCTCGGAAATCCATGTGAGCGGAGCGCGTGCCCGTTGGTACATCGCGAACAACTGACTCGCGTGAGACCACGAGAACATTAGCCGGAGCGATCTATCCCAGGGCCGGGCTGCATGCCAGCCGTCAGTTGCGTTCTTCACATATTCCAGCATTGAGAGGAAAGCCGCGCGCTCCTGCTGGCCGGTGTCACTGAAGTGTTGTCGAAGTAGCCAGTGCTGGAGACGTTCCAGTTCCGGTGCCGGTTGGGCGAGGCATGCGAGACGAAGAGCGTGAATGCGGTGAAGGGGCGAGGGTCCCGCACGGAGCACCGCATGCAGGAATGCCTTCTGCCTGTCTAGTGCGGCGTTCCGGAATGCCACCTCGACCGTCGAAGGAAGTGGTATCGGGAGTGCGGCAAGCCGAACGATAATCTCGGCAACGTCCAAGCGCACTTCAAGCCGCCCCGGTGCCTGGACGATCAGAGTTGCCGCATCAGGGCTGGTACCCTGCTCTCCACCGTAATATCTGAAAAAGGCGGCCGCACTGTCGGGAATGAAATCCGACTCTAAGAGAGGTTCATTGAATTGGATTCGTTCCTCCAACCCGTGGTAAAAGAAAGCCAAGCTGTCTCGCGCCGCGGCCGCCGCGGTTTCAAACCTGGCTACGGGGTCTGTCTCTGACGCAAGCGAGTGTAGCAGCGTCTCGAATTCCTCCGGCGTAACATCAAATAGGCGGCTATGTCGCCGAAGAGCGGGTTCCTGTTCCGGAGCGTCCAGCAAGACAGCCCAAAGGGCATTGCGCAGCCGATGAACTCTCTTGTGAAGCGGCCTAAAGAGATCGATTGCGTCGCTGTCGCTACTTACTACCCGGCGGATTACAACTTCTTCCTTCGTCCTGAGAGCTTGGGTCGTGGCACTACCGGTCGCGAGGGCTGAGGCGACCTGTCGTATGTAGGCGTGTGCGTCGAATTCGAGACCTTCCTCAATCTTGAGCACGGGTCGCATCGTATCCCCGAAGCCCGGCAGTGCTTCGATGTTGTCCTGGACAGGGCCTCTGAGCGGCGGTGGAAATCTGGCGGTGATTCGGAGCATGGCAGCGATCAATAACCCGCGGTCTTTGTGATCGCCCATGTCCATCCCGTCTGCAATATGTGCGAAATTCGAGCTAATACAGTTGGCGATTTCCCTAAGCAGGTTTGGGTCGGCGTTGCAGCGGCGCTTGAATAAACTGTTCCATATCCACTCGCTGTAGCGGTCTAGGGCGTCTTTGTCTGGCCCATCCACACTGGAATCCAGGTTTAGCATCATTAGAGTGCCCGCCGACATGCACGTAAGTTGGCGCTCCTCCGCTGGGGACTTGTTAATCGCCGTGGCGCGGCAGATGCCTAGGTGGTCGACATAGAGTGAGTCGATGAGCCAATTAGCCCGCGCGAGGCGCGCTCGGCCTCGCTGGTTCTTATCTGCCCATAACAGTGCGAGCGCCTCGACAACAGCCTTTCTGAGAGAGAGCGCGAATTCGAGCTCCGAGCGGCCGCCGGGCGAGACCCCACGCTGCAGTATTTGTCCCAGAGCGAAACAGCCGGCCATGTACTGCCTCATCACGCGCAGTTCTGGGGTTTCGAGGACATCGCCGTCGCGCGTGGCGGCGCTGGTCAAGTTGTACAGGATCTCCTCGGGATCAAATGGGATGAAAACGCAGTTAGCCGACCGGAGATCGTGTCGGGCTTGCCAGACCTTCACGCGGTCGACGATTCCCCGTTCAGCCAAGAAATTGAGCAGATCAACGGTGCTGACTATCGGGGTACGGTTATCGTCATCTCTGTGATCAAAACCATTTGTAAACCGATCGTCTGCGCAAATCATGTCCCCAGCGACCGCCGTGAAGGTCGCCAATTCGGCGAGTGCATGAATGGCTAACGTGTTGCTCGCCGCTGCGGCAGTTTCGGGGAAGGTCAGGAGCTTCCCGGCTTGAAAACGTTCTCCCAGAGAATCGATGAGGTGCTTTATCGAATCGGTTATACAGCGGGCGTTGTTGATTGCGGAGACGTCAGACTTGATGGAATTGAAGTCCTCGGCGCTGACGTAGACTTCGAACGTGCTTGCAAAGGCACGGAGCAGGCCGGATTGGGCCAGCAGCAAAATGCCCTGACTGGTGCACTGTGCCCTGGAGCCGAGCTCCGGAAGGACGCGGTCTGTATCCGTAGTGGCCGCGGGCAGAGATCGAGCGGCTTTCGCGTGTTCGTTCTCCGTGATCAAACCGCGAAGCCTCAGGTCGTCTGCGGTTCGGACATCTATCGGCGTTGGTTCCGCCTTGTCGCGAGCGCCGCCTCCCGGCTCATCTATTCTGATGCGTCCCTCCCGACAAAGCTCTAAAGCCTCCCCCAGCGCGGCCTCAACGTCGGGCTGTGTGGTCGCGAGCGAAACGAGGATTCTATTGAGGATTGGAATAACAAGGTGTGAGCAACGGATTTCTGCGATGGCTTCCTCGATTGGCCCCCACAAGTTGAGGCGCTGAATTAGAAGTACCGACGTGATGTCCAAGTTCAGCCGGGACACGCTGGGAGGAATCGAGGGCGACGTACTGGCGCGGTTACCGTGAAGTACGAAAAAGCGCAACTGTTCGAAGGGCCGGAACGACTGGCCACTGTTGGCCGAAAGTAAGGGCATTACATCGAACCCGCACCGGTCTATCGCCTCGTGGACCGGCTTGAGGCCCGCCTCGTACTGGGAGAGGATCTCATTACAAGTCTGTAGCACCCGAGAGAGCAGCGGCTGGACGTCCTTTTCTGCGAGGGCCCTGACCGGGCTGTCCGGCTGTCCGGCCAACGTCTGAAGCCGCTTGCGGAGCTCTGCTTGCTCTTGGTCGAGTGCGAGCCGCTGCCCGAGGGTCAAAGCTCTAATTATTGCGGTATCGGGAATGTTGCGCGCGTTGGCGCGGCGAAGCAACTGCCGACTGAGCGGCAGCGAGTGGGGGAGGAGGAGTTCGGCAATTGTCAGCGCATCGTCTGCTGAGATGTCTTCGCGGCCAGCCAGTTCGAAACCTGCGGCTACCGCCTTCTGTACATCGCCGTAAACAACGCAGAGCTTTGCGAAGCTGGCCAACGTTGCTGTGCCGGCATCCTCCCGGATCAGTTCCCCAGCCTCACGAAGGGCATCGCGCGGTCTCCCTGATCGCTCAAGGCAAGCAATCCTCAGCCGCCCAACCTCGATCGGGAACCTCGATCCAGGGAAAATGTCCCTCGACTTATCAAGGCGCAGCAAGCATTGCCTGTAGTCACGCACCTCGAAGTCCGCAGTCAAAACGAGGTATAGGGCATCCGGCGTCGGGACCGCCCTGAGAAGTTCGTTCGCCCTATCCCGGATCGCCGGCCAATTCCCGCAGGACGCCTGCAACCCCGCCCACAGCATCAAGAAGCGGGAATCACCTCGATTCCTGAAAAGCTCAAGGAGATAGTTGGCTACGTCAGACGAGTCGCTGCCCTGCCGAGTCTGCTGAATCCTCGCAATCGCTTCGACGGCCTGCAGA
The DNA here is from genome assembly GCA_963843255.1 of Bryobacterales bacterium. GTDB lineage: Bacteria > Acidobacteriota > Terriglobia > Bryobacterales > Bryobacteraceae > Bog-159. The sequence goes on from CAWJJQ010000007.1 coordinate 34,231, forward strand.
ACCTCCGCACGGCTTGCTGTCTCTGCAAATGCCAGAGCACCGGCCGCGTCTCCAGACATTACAAGTTGTACCATCCACCAGTGCTGCCAGATGTCCATCTGGCCGGCTGATTCAAACCTCGATCGGTATTTCGTTAGTATTTCTTTGATCGCCGCGTGGTCACCTGTCCGAGACTTGCAAGCAACAAGGATCACTATGGGCCCGACATCGCTGGGTGTGACGTCAGTTCGGTGGGTGGCGATTGCGACCGCCCGGTCAAAATCCACCGGATAGTCGCGGACGATAGCCCACGGGACGGCGTAAATATTGCAAGGGGTCTTCTCGATCAGCTTGGCGCAGATTTGCGCGGTGCCGGCTTGCTCGCCCGCGAGATTAGCAAGACAGGACAACCACCAGATCTCCAGCGCCTCCCGATCAGCAGAAGGTCGGTCCAGATCCTCCGCCATTTTGCAGAATATCTCGGCTGCTGCTGCGAGTCGGCTGGCACTTGCATCGTCACGACGGACGAGAGCCCAATCGATTGGGTCTGGTATCGCTGATATAGGGTTCTGGAGGCGAGCGGAGGACAGGGCGCTCAGGTAGAAAATGATCGCACGGGTCCACCGTACAACCTCCCAGTCTCCGGCCAGCGCTGTCGCTCTTTCAACGAACTGCAGTGCGAGAGAGATGTCATTGCGCATGGCGGCAAGGATGGCGAGGAGCCTAATGGCATCTGGATCGTCCGGTTTGCGTCGATGCGCTGTTTCCAAAACAGGAGCCGCCTCGTCGATGCGGCCGAGAACCAAGAGCAGCAGGCCACGCGCACAAAGCACCTCGGCTTCGTCGGCCGCGCTTGGCAGAGCGGCGAGAGCCGCCTCTGGACCTAACGTCTTCGCACGTATTCTTGTCTGGAGGGCAACAACACTTCCCCCCGGGTCCAATGCCAAGGCCTCAGTAACCAGCGACCCGGCTTCGTCAGCGTTGCCTGCGTCCAGAGCTAAGGCAGCCTGGAGGCGCAGCGCGGCCCCGCGGATTTCGGGTTTCAGCTCGGGCCAGAGCGCCCTATCCCTCTGCAGCACTGCCAGCTTATTCCGAACCTCGGAGCGGTGACCGCGTCGTAAGGCCGCCAGCAATGAGTCAATTTGCTGTTGCGTTGATGCAGCAAGCAATTCGCGTAGCCGATTTGCTTCGACGTCCCCCACTCCCGAGAATGCGTACCTAGGGGATGCATATTGTGGGCCGCACAGACGCGTCAACCAGTTATCACTGCTAAGAAACCTGTGAACCAAGTCTGGGTGTGGTCTGACCTTTTGGGTGATGATCGTACCGTCCCAAAGCTCGAATTCAATTGCCCGTTTCAGATAGAGCTTCTTCCGCTTTACCTCATCTTTCTGAACCTTTGGGTCGTCTGCGTATCCAGCAACGACAACAACGAACCGTCTGCAGTCTTGGGTTTTCCAGTACCGCCTGTGCTCATCGAACTCCTCACACGCCTCTTTGATCAGGTCAACGGTAGCGGACTTATAACGCTTACAGGAGGCCGCCAGTCTTCCACCTGTAATCATTTCGGCTGTCCCGTCGACGCCGAACTGCTTTTGCCCTCGTGTGCCGTGTAGGCGCGCATTCTTCAGCTCGGGCTCTCGATTGAGCAGTTCGACGGTCAAGTCCTGAAAACTGTACTCATCGATCTCCCAGAACGGAGGCCGGTGGTGAGGCGAAGTCGGCGGGGTGATCCCAGTTACTGGCACGGATACTACCCGTACAATTTTACCTATAATTGTTTGCGCCCGCCCCGGGCATGGCAGGACCGGACAGGGAGCCGGACGTAGGGTCGAAGCGAGATTGCCCTCTAGAGCAGACCTCGTCGTGAATATGCGGTGCGTGCGTTTCGGGCTTGTGAAGCCAGCGGGTCGTTCCATATCCGGAGGTGTCAGACTGGTGACCTGCCAGCTCCCCTTGGACGGCCGTTCTGCATCGCCATTGGGCACGGGTAGGCCTGGAACAAGGACTCCTTTCTCCGCGCAGGCGCGCTGCGGGTTCGTCTTCAAGGAGAAATCCACAAATTCACAAACATTGGAGCCCTACTACTGGTTCTGTATAGGGCATACAGGATTATATGCCCCTAGAATGCCGACGCTGCGCCCCCAGAATGCCGAACAACCGCCTGAAATGCGCCCCTGGATTGCCGAGGAAAACTCCGCTTTCAACAGGCAGGTGTGGAAAAAGCGCCCCCAGAATGCCGAACCGCGCGGCTCCCGGTGCCCGCATCGTTCGCGCGGACGACCAGCCGAGGCCGAAGAAGTTCTTAAACGCGGGAGCGCCCCTAGAATGCCGAAGAAACTTGTGCGCCTGATCCCGTCGGCTGTCTCGGATGCAAATGTTGAACGCGGATGCGTCACAACGCGCCCCCGCCGAGACGTGCAGAGTAGAGGGGCGCATGGAGAACACATCGAACATCCTGACCATCAAAGAGGTGGCCGAAATCCTGCGCTGTTCGAAAGGCCATGTGCAAAACGTTCTCGTGGGGAGGGTCCGCGGGGTGCCGAAACTGGCCCATCTCCGTATGGGCCGCCGCAAGGTAGTTCGCAAGGAATGGCTCGACCAGTGGATGGAGGCGCACAAAACGAGTTAGTATTGCATCATGTCAGAATGCATCGTTTTGGGCGCAAGAAAGAGAGCTTTTCATGCGTCGAAACCGATTTCAAAAAGGAAGCGTCCGTCCTCGCAAACACGGCTGCCACAAAGTATGGGTGGCCCAATGGTGGGAAGGCGGGCAAAAAAAGTCGAAGGTGCTTGGGCGGTGCGCCGACATGCCGAAGGGCGAAGCCGAGGCGCTGATGGCGGTGATTCTCAAGCCGATGAACGACAAGGCGGGTCACAGCCAAAAACCGGTGTACACCTTCGCAGTGTATTTAACCGAGGTGTTCCTTCCACTGTGCCGGCGGAAGTGGAAAGAGTCAACTCGAATGACGACTGAGCCCAGGATGGTCTATCATTTGACGCCACCGTTTGGGGCGGAGTTGCTTCACCGCATCACGCGGGACCAAATGCAACTCTTTCTGGACGGCAAAGCACAGTGCCTATCACACAGCATTGTGGACCACCTCCGCTGGGACTTGAACGCAATTTTCAAGACTGCTCTGAGCGACGGGCTGGTCGAAACGAACCCGGCGGCAGCACTGTTCACGCCGCCATGCAAGCCTGATGCGGATAGAAGGGTGTTGACCCCGGAACAGATCCGCCAGGCTCTGAGGGTGCTTGACGCCCGCGAACGCCTGATCTTCAGGATGGCCGTCTTCGACGGAATGCGGCCAGGCGAGATTCTCGCGATCCGACTCGGCAATATCTCGAAGGATTCGATTCTCGTCGATCAACGCGTCTACAAAGGGAACATCGATACGCCCAAAGGGCGAAGGGGCAAGCGCACATCGCGTGTCGTGGGTCTATCGCCGGGGACGTTGATCGAACTCGGGCTGTGGCGGGCAACTCTAACCGATGCGGACCCGCAGGCGCTCTTGTTTCCGACTGAGCGGGGCACACCATTGCGCCGGGACAATGTCTGGAACAGGGGGATGCTGCCCAAGTTGAAGACCGTTGGCCTGGAATGGGCAACGTTCCAGGTGCTGCGGCGGAGCAACGCCAGCCTGTCGCGGAAGGCGTCGATCGATGATAAGGTCGCGGCCGACCAGAGAGGACATGGCCTCGGTGTGAGCCTTGAAGTCTATTCAGTGAGCGATCTTCAACAGAAGATCGAAGCGGTGAAGCGCCTCGAATCCGAGGTGATTCAATAATGCAACCCGCGATTCAGGGGAGGGGTGAGCGGCCGGGAACGCAGTCGTCTAGCCGGTCGCCGGAAAGAAAACGGAGTAAACGGAGTAACGCGTGAATTTCGGAAGTTTCCAAGTTATTGAAAAGATGGAGCGGGAGACGGGACTCGAACCCGCGACGTCCAGCTTGGGAAGCTGGCATTCACGATATGACATCCTCGGCATGCATTATGCAGGGATGAGGTGGCCACATCCACGGGGCGGTGCTGATCGTGATAAAGATAAGACCCCACACCAAATGCAGGATTCAATCATGACAACGTCTCTCGTAGAACTCCGCCGGTCCCCCTTCCATCAGGAACTCGCACGCAAGATGTGCGCTGCCTACATCGCCCAACAGCAAGGAATAGCATTGAACACCGCAATGAACAAGGTCTCCGATCCGATCGGAGACTTGTGGTTCCTCGTCGCGGAATTTGCCCGAACCGGCTGTTCGGCCAGTGCCGACCTGATCACCCCGGCCGAACGAGACTCACGGGATACGGGTTTCGTTGTTTGAAGGGGTTCGGTAAAGCATCACGGCTTCCCGTATGTCGTGTGCATCGGCGTGTCACGGTTGGACGTTCTTGAGGCGTACTAAGTAGAGGAACTGATCGGAACAGGAATAAGCGTCATGACAGCAAGCAATCGGATGGCTATTGCCGAGATCGCCCAACGCCTAGGTGTCGGACGTCTCGCCGTGTACGCAATGTTGGAGCAAGGTATAATCCCCGGCATTCGCCTCGGCCGAAGGTGGATCGTGACCCAACCGGCGTACGAACAGTGGGAGCGGACCTGCGGCACGGACCACCGTTTTGCAGCGTCAGCTCCTGCGCGGGTACAATAGGCGCCATGGCCGTTTACAAGCGCAAGTATCGCAACGGCAAAGCGGTGTGGTGCTTTGTGATCGACGCTCCCGGCTCGGCGCGCGAGGACCGCCGTCAGATCAAAGAGTCTGGTTTCCCGACAAAGGCGGCGGCAGAGCACGCTGAGGCCGAGCGGCGCCTAACCGAACGGAAGAAGTACGAACTTGAAAAAGCAGGACTGGCGGATGTTCCGCTTCCCAAGACGTTCGCTGATTTGCTGACGGACTTCTTCACCGAGCACGCGGAAAAGAAGCTTGCGAAGAAGACCGTAGAACGATATCGAGAGCAGACGGCCTACCTGCATCCCGACTTGCTGGCGATGCGCCTGCCCAATATTACGCCGCTACATCTCGCGAAAGAGTGGAACCGCTTGCTGGAATCAGGCGGTAAATTCCGAGCCTCCGGCAAGCCGCGGCCTTTGGCGCCGAAAACAGTTCGAAATATCGCGGGTGTCGTGTCGAGTGCATTTGCCCGTGCACTCAAATGGGGGTTGGTTCCCTCGAATCCAGTAGCTCCTAGCGAACCGCCGGTTCCAAAGCGTCGCAGTGGAGTCGCTCTGAGTCCAGCTCAACAGAAACTTCTGATCGAATCAGCGTCGGGCTGTTGGTGCCTACCCGCGTTTCTGGAACTCTCTGCCGCCACCGGTGCGCGACGCGGCGAACTACTGGCCCTACGTTGGGCTGACCTCAATGATGACGCCGTTTTGATCTCGCGATCGCTGTCGCAGACGAGAGCTGGCCTTGCTTTCAAGGAGACAAAGAACCAACGTTCGCGGCTGGTCGTTCTTCCGGAGTCCGCAATTCGGGCGCTCAAGGCCCACGAGTCAGCGCAGAGGGCTTTCCGGGAGCAATTCGGGCCGGTGTACAGGGCCGAGTTCGATCTGATCTTCGCCGAACCTGACGGGACACCGCTAAAGCCAAATTCCATCTCGTCGTCGGTATCGCTGCTTTTCAAGCGGCTGAAGATTCCAAAGCCGAAAGGCGTGGCCTTGCACCTTTTCCGGCATTCGCACGGTTCGCACCTATTGGCGGCAGGCATGGAGCTGCCGGCGGTTTCCGAGCGTCTGGGGCACAGTTCGGTTATGGTGACCGCAACCGTCTATTCGCACCGCATCACTGGACGGGATCGAGAGGCGGCAACTCGATGGGAGGAATTCCAGCGGTCACACGACCAACCGGGGACAAAACAATGACGAAATGTGTGACCCCGTGTGACCGCAATCTCTGGAAGGTATTGAAAACATGGTAGCGCTAACGGGAATCGAACCCGTATTTAAGCCTTGAGAGGGCTCCGTCCTAACCGTTAGACGATAGCGCCACACCGCGCACTTCCGATTCTACCAGCCCGCGAAACCCGTTTGCCACTATCGCGCCAGAGCCTCCACCGGCGCCTGCAGATCCTGCTTGTGCTTACATTCGGAGTTGGGGCATTGCAGTACCGGCCCGGCCTTCAGCCATTTCTCCACCATGTACGGGCTGCCGCATTCCGGGCACTTCTCCTGCACCGGCTTGGCCCACGTAACGAAGTTGCAATCCGGCCAGCGGTTGCATCCGTAAAAAGTTTTGCCGCGCTTGGACCGCCGCTCCACTACTTCGCCTTCCGTGCACTCCGGACATTTCATCCCGATAGTCTTCTGCTTCACGTACTTGCACGTCGGATAATTGCCGCAGGCCGTGAATTCGCCGAAGCGACCGGTCTTCAAGACCATGTTGCTCCCGCAATTCGGACATTTTTCCTCGAGCTGCACATCCGGTTTTTTCTGGCTGCCGCCGATGGGCTTGGTCGTCTTACAGTCCGGATATCCTGTGCAGGCGAAAAACGTGCCGAAGCGTCCCTTCTTCAGCACCATCGGCCGGCCGCAGTTTTCGCAGTATTCTTCGTCGCCTTGCTCCGCCAGATCCACCTTGTCCACATCGGGTAGATCCACCGTCAATTCGCGCGTGTACGTGCAGTCGGGATATCCAGTGCAGGCGATGAAGCTGCCGTGGCGCCCCCACTTGATCACCAGCGGTTTGCCGCATTTCTCGCAGATCAAGTCGGTGGGCCGCTCCATCCGCTTGATGTCGGTCATGTGCTCTTCGGCGTGCTTCAGATCTTTGTCGAACTTCTCATAGAACTCGCCGATCGCTTCGCGCCAGGCTATATGTCCTTCTTCGATCTCGTCCAGCTCCTCTTCCATCCGGGCGGTGTACTTCACATCGAAGATGTCGTCGAAGCTCTCGATCAGCAGGCCGGTCACCACTTTGCCCAACTCAGTCGGAAAGAACCGGCCGCCCTCCTTCTTCACGTATTCGCGTTCTTGAATAGTGGAAATGATGGAAGCATACGTGGAAGGCCGCCCCACGCCGTCGGCTTCCAGTTTCTTCACCAGGGTAGCCTCGTTATAGCGCGGCGGCGGCTCGGTGAAGTGCTGCTCGGGCAGAATCTGACGGAATTTGAGGGTCTCGCCTTCGGTCACGGAGGGCAGCTTGTGCTTCAGCTCTTCATCTTCCTCGTCGGACTGGTCCTTGCCTTCCTCGTAGATCTTAAGGAACCCTCCGAATTTCATCACCGATCCGGTGGCGCGGAACAGATATTCGCTCGCATCCTTGCCGCGCGCCGCGATGTCGATGGTGGTCTGGTCGAAAATCGCGGGGGCCATCTGGGAAGCCACGAAACGGTTCCAGATCAGCCTGTAGAGCTTGAGTTCATCTTCGGCCAGATATTTGGCCACGTCATCCGGGCTATGTTCCATGGAAGTGGGGCGGATGGCCTCGTGCGCATCTTGCGCGTCCTTCTTGGAACGGTAGATGTTCGCGGATTCCGGCAGATATTCCGGCCCGAATTTGATCGCGATGTAAGCGCGCGCATCCTGCAGGGCATCCGGCGACAGGCGCGTGGAATCCGTGCGCATATAAGTGATCAGGCCGACGGAGCCTTCTTTGCCGAGTTCGATGCCCTCATACAGCCGCTGCGCCAGCATCATGGTGCGCTTCACGCTGAAGCGTAATTTGCGCGAGGACTCCTGCTGCAGGGTGGAAGTGATGAACGGCGCCACTGGATTGCGGCGCTTCTCGCGAGTGCCCACCGACTTCACCACGTAATCCGCGCCTTCCAGTTGCGCGACCACGTAATCGCTGGCCTCCCGGCTGCCCAGCTCCGGCGCTTGATCGTCCCTTTTGATCAGGTGCGCGGTTAGTTGCGGCGGTTTGCGCGCGGAAAGGCCTACGTCGATGGTCCAGTATTCTTTCTTGACGAAAGCGGCGATTTCGCTTTCGCGGTCCACGATCACGCGCAGGGCCACGGTTTGCACGCGTCCCGCGGAAAGGCCGCGTCGCACTTTGTCCCACAACAGCGGGGAAATCTTGTAGCCCACCAACCGGTCGAGCACGCGCCGCGCCTGCTGCGCGTCCACCAACTTCTCGTTCACCATGCCCGGGCTCAGGAATGCCTTCTGGATGGCGTTCTTGGTGATTTCGTTGAACATCACCCGGTAGATCTGGGGCTCGTTGCTCTTTTTGCCTTGCAGCTCCTCCTGCAGGTGAGAACAAATGGCTTCCCCTTCGCGATCGGGGTCGGCTGCCAGATATACGGCTTCCACTTTCTTGGCGGTTTGTTTCAGCTCGTTGATCAGCTTACGCTTGCCTTCAATAATTTCGTACCGGGGAGTGAAGCCGTGTTCGATATCCACGGCCAGGTCTTTCTTTGGTAGATCCTTAATGTGCCCCAACGAAGCTTTGACAACGTATTGCTTACCAAGATACTTATTAATAGTTTTCGCCTTTGCGGGCGATTCTACGATTACGAGAGCTTTCGGCATAAAGATACATCAAACGACGTTCTGACAACCCAGAGGCTACCACACTTTGACGAAGTTCTTTCCGGGGAGCTGCTTGACTAATCCTAGCATTTCCAATTCAAATAGCGCGGCGATCACTTCTGAAGTCGAGGTATCTTCCAGGATCTGAAGGAGATCGTCCAAGTGTATGGCTTGATCCACCTGCAAAGTGGCGAGCAGCCTGCGGCCGATTTCCGGCAGAGAACCCTCTATCAGGGATGCCTGTCCACCGTCTCCGGATTCACCACCCGTGCCCAAAAGCCGGCTTCGCCCCCGCTCAATCAACTGGCGGCGGACCTCCGCGGGCAGGTCCACGATCACGTCATTCCAGTCCTGGACAAGTTTGGCGCCCTGTTTTATCAATAAGTTAGGGCCCCAGCTCGCCTTCGAGGTGATGTTCCCGGGGACGGCGAAGACTTCCCGGCCCTGGTCGAGCGCGAGCTTCGCGGTGATTGCCGACCCGCTGTATTGGGCGCCTTCCACCACCAGCACGCCGGCGCTCATGCCGCTGATAATGCGGTTACGAATCGGGAAGTTCTGCGGGAAAGCCGTGGATCCCATGGCGAACTCGGAGAGCAGCAGGCCCTTGGCCGCCAGGTCGGAGGCCAGCTTGCGATTCTCCGAGGGATAGATCACGTCCACGCCGCAGCCCAGCACGGCTACCGTATCGCCGCCCGCGGATAGCGCGCCCCGGTGGGCGGCGGTATCTATGCCGCGCGCCATGCCGCTCACTATGGTCATGCCGGCGCGCGCCAGATCGGCCGATAACCGCTCGCCCGCAGCCAGTCCATATGGCGTCGGACGCCGTGTGCCGACCACGGCAAAATGGAAAGGCTGCAGAAGTTCCAGGCGGCCGCGTGCGAACAGGAGCACCGGCGGGTCAAAAATTTCGCGCAACAGAGCCGGGTAGCGCGGGTCGTTGCGGGTCACTGCCAGCGCGCCGCGTTCGCTCATCTTTTGTTGCTGGTCGAGAGCGTCTTCGAACGAGCAGCCGCTCGAAATGCTCTGAGCCACTGTACCGCTGATCCCGGCCGCCTCCAACTCCGTGCGCGAAGCGCGAAATACGGCCTGCGGAGTGCGGAACCGGTCCAGGAGCTTGCCTGCCAGACGGCATCCAAGACCTGGAACCAGGGTCAGTGCGAGCCAGTGCAATTCCTCTTCACGGCTGATCGCAGGGACTTCCGGTTCAGCCAATATTCCTTCCATTCAAAATCTCCTAAGATGGAGAGATGGCGGCGGCCGCCGCTTCTCTCAGGAAAATCATGCGCCAGGAACCATCGTTTTTCGAAGGTAAGGAGCCGGTGCTGGTATATATCGCCAAGCGGTTGAACGAGGCATTGCGATTGGAATCGATTTTCAGTTCGGCAGGTGTGGATTATGGGGTGGAAGCCGATGAGTATCACGGCGGTTTCATTTTTCGGCGGGCGCGCGCAGGAGCCTTCTTCTACGTACTGCCCGATGCGGCGGATGCGGCGCGCCACGTGATGACCGAGAACGGCTATAAGCCCGCTGAACCGGAACGCGGTTGAGACCGGGGCAGGTTCATCTGCCGCGCTTCCGCCTCCCACTCCCGGTATTGACCGCGCAGTGTCTTACGGTAAGCGGCAGGACGCATGCCCGCCGCGGCAGCCCTATGCGCGAAATTCTGTTCTGCCAGTTCGATGCCCCGCGAAATTCCGCCAGTGCTCAGCCGGACCGGTTCGAATTCGAAGCCGAATGCCCACACCGCGGGAAGAGCCCGCTGGTAGTTGTCCGGTAGCCCTATGGCCGTAAAGGGGAAGCCCGCAGCCCAATCGGTGTGATATCCGACCAGCATGTTCGAGGGGTTCACCGAGACTTGCGCGTGTGTGACGCAGTTCCCGGCGGGGATCTGATAGCGGCTCCTTAGCATCTCCGTGAGCACGGCGGCCGCACGCACTTGTGCCGGGCTCACGCCGCCGCCAGGCTGATCCGGAATGGTTTGGGCTTCAAAGGAAATGCCCAGAAAACCGTTATTTAAATCAAGGTAGAACCACTGATCGTCTGCCCAGACGGAGTGGCCGGCGTGGTAGGCGGCATCACTTTCGGCAACCACCCGGTAAACCCGGCCGAAGCGGTCGATCACATAATGATACGCGCGCTGGCTGCGAACGTAATCGAGCAGCGATCGTCCCAGTCGTTTCAGCGCCGGCGTATTCTCCGCGTCAAAAGGCGCCTGGCAGCTCTCGGTAGTGTGGTACACGATTCCAGCCGGCTGAGAACGCAGCATCCCCCGCCTGGCGTGGATCGAGTCCCGCGGAAAAGCCAGGTAGAATCGCGGGCGATTAGGAACTGCGTACCGCGTATCGATGCGTAGACCGTTGCTGTAGACCTCCGAATCAGCAGACTGCTCCACCTGCCAGACAGAGGCTGCCTGGAATCCCTGAGGTAGTTGTTCCGGTCGTGACGCGGCGCGGCTTAACGGCGGGGGATCCGGCTTGCCCGCCGCGAGCCGGATCACCAAAGGGATGGCCGTAGCCAGCACCACTCCCACGGATAAAACCCACGCGCGAAGGCGAACCCGCCTGCGGCCGCGCCAAAAGCCCTGGGCCCGCGCGGTCCGGCGTAGGAACCGCAAGCGGGAGACCGGGTCTGAGATCCAGCTCGCCACACGATTGACCTGTGTTTCCTGCACGCGTCTCCGGCGCCATGCCATATCCATAACCAGTCTTAGATAGGTTGGGCGACGGAGCCAGAAATCTTATCCTATTCGCGGCGCCCTACTTTATCCCGGCACCCCCCACGCGCGTCACGCATAAAAGTCGTGAGAGGAATTTCCCAACAGATTACTACTAGAGAGATACCGGAATAATGCCAGTCGGAACTTCGCCGCCGGAGGGGGCAGTGCGCCTCGCGTCCGGCGCGCTGGTCTCCGCACGGGAGGATGTATGTGGAAACGAATGTTGCATTTGTCAAATGGAACCCGGGAGGAGTTAAGCACCGGCGGAAACCACGAAACGACCAATGGCCGGCTGCCAACCGTCTTGCGGGCGGAAGAAAATGGCGCGGCGGGCAGACTCGAAAGCGGCCAGCGTGAGCTCGCGCCAGCCCTGCTGTCGGATTTCGAGAAGATCTATCAGGGCGGGTCGGCGAAACCCCCGCGGCTGGCCTACGGTGTTCTGAAGGTCGCGGACATGTTATCGAACGCGCACCTTTCCGGCATGTCCACGGAGACCAAGCGGAGTGCCTTGCTCATGGCCCTGGAGGCTGGGGGGGCGAAGGTCGACGAGATCCTGCAGGATGCCATCGTCAGGCAACGGCTCCTGAACGAATACGAAGAGGCGCGGCAGCGGGATCTTGAAGGATTCGCGGCCGCCACCGCGGAACAGAACCACTCTCTGCAGGCGGAGTTAGATCGTGTGACCAGCCAGTACATGGCGCGCATCGAGAGCAACCTGGAAGAGGTTGCCCGCGCGCGGGACAACTTCCGTATGTGGCAGAAGCGCAAGCAGCAGGAAACCCAGCGCATTTCCGATGCGGCCGCATGCTGTGTGCCCGAATCCGGTTCCGCGGTCGCCAACAACGGCTTGACGGTGGTCCTGGAACGGGCCTCTGCTACGGCCGCGCGGTGAAAGGCCCCTATGTTAGTGGGACTTATCGGTTTGGCGGCAGCGCTAACCTGGTTGTGGGCCTTCGACCGCCCGCGGCCGGTGGCGGACGACGAGATTCGCAGACTGCAGCGCGTCGCGGAGGCCATGCGCCGCGAGCAGGCGCTGCCTTTCGACTGACCGATTTTAGGGAGAAGCTATGAGCAATCTTGAACAAGAATACACGCAGCCGCTCGGGTTGGACGTGGGCACCAGCCGCGTGGTGGTGGCGCGCGCCAAAGACAAGAAACAATCTTACGATAGCCAGCTCAACGCGTTTCTGACTTTGCCGTACTCGAAACTCGCGGAATCTCTCTTGCTACGGGAGAATGTCTTTCACGAAGTCCAGGGATCGGATATCGTGGTGGCAGGCAACGATGCGGAGAGATTCGCCGAAGTTTTTCACGTGGAAACGCGACGCCCCATGATTAATGGCGTGCTCAATCCCGACGAGCCGCATAGCTTGGCGGTCGTGCGGCGCATCATTACCAGATTGGTGGGACGCGCGGCAGCCGAAGGCCAGAAGATTTTCTTCAGCGTGCCGGCGCAAGGCGAGGGATTAAATGGCGCGATTCGCTACCATGAGGCCTCGATCCGGCAGATCCTAGTCGAACTGGGCTATCAGGCCACACCCATTGAAGAAGGGCTGGCGGTAGTTTACGGCGAACTGGCTGCATCGAACTTCAGCGGCATCGGCATTTCCTGCGGCAGCGGGTTATCGAATGTCTGCTTGGCCGTGCTCTCGGTGCCGGTGCTCAGTTTCAGTGTGCCCAAGGCCGGCGATTTTATCGATGGTAGCGCCGCTGCCGTAACCGGCGACCGCGCCAACCGCCTGCGCATCACAAAGGAAAAGGCCTTCCAGTTGAACGGTTTTTCCACGGACCGGGTGCATAATGCCTTGACCGTCTATTACCAGGAAGTAATCGCGGTGCTGATCGCGGCGCTGCGTTCGCACATCGCCGCGGCCCAAAAACTGCCGCGGATAGAACAGACCGTGCCACTCGTGCTGACCGGTGGTACCGCTATGCCCAAAGGATTTCTGGACCATTTTATCAAGGTCCTCGAAGGTGAAGAATTTCCGTTGAAGTTGTCCGAGGTCCGGGTATCCGGCGATCCGCTGCATTCCACCGCGCGCGGGGCGCTGATGGCCGCCCTCTGCTAAACGGCGCGCTATCGGTTCCCGGCAGACGGCATTGTAGACGAGCAGCGGTGCGCACCGGAGCCCAGCAGGAAAGGACCGCGCGATCCATCCGGCAGAGTCGTGGTGCGGTCGGTACGCGCCTGGCCCAGTTGTGTCGGCGTAAGACCCTGGGCGGAGCGCAGATTGGCGCCGCAGAGATTGGCGCTGAGGGTGGTCGCGCTGTGAAAACGGGCGCCGCTAAGATCGGCGGCCTCCAGGTCCGTACCGTTAAGACGCGCATTCTGGAAACTGCCGCCGCTGATGTTGGCTTTCCAGAATGAGCTTTGACGGAGATCGGCGCGGTCGAAGCGCGCCGATACCAGGTCGGCCCGCCGGAACTCACAGTTATGAAGCGTGGCAGCACTCCAGTTTGAGCCAGCGGCGGCAATCCCCAGGAGTTTGCAGGACCGTAATACTGCATGGTAGAAGTTAGCGCCCTCCAACTGGGCCTTCGCAAAGTTACAATCGAACACCTTCGCCTGAAGAAGGCTGGCCTGGCGCAGGACCGCGGAAGTAAAGTCACATCCCTCCATGGCCACCTCGAGCAATCGTGCCTCCCGCAAGTTGGCTCCCAACAGGGTGGTCCGCTGCATGCGCGCTTCGCTTAAGTTCGCCCCGGCCAAAAGTGTGAATTGCATTTTGGCATCGGTTAGCTCGCTTTGCGACAGGTTGGCGCCGATCAGTTTCGCATTGGAAAAATCCGCAAACTGCATGACCGCGCCGCTCAGATTGGCGCCGGACATCCGGGCATCGGTGAAGTTCGCCGATCGCAGATCGGCTCGCTCCAGGTTCACTTCCTCCAGGTCCGCCTCCGATAGCACCACGCCTTGCAGGCGGGCGCGCGCGCCGTCCGGATTCTGCTGGAGCCAGGCACGGTGGTCCTCCAACACGCGGCGCAGCGCAGCTAGACCAAGGCGCGTCCCGGCTAGGGCCGGGACGGCTATCTCCGCTTCCGGCATACTCTGCAAGTCCGCCATAGTTCCTCCTCCCGACATCGATCTGGCCTCTCAGGCTGGCGACTCAAGCGCTATGCACAAAATCCGACGCCATGGCTCCGAGGTCCGTCTCGTCCGACTCCAGGCTCCGTAACTTGGCCGCCAGGGTTGTGCGTTTCAGTCTCAGCAGATCGGCCGCCATTTTCTTGTTTCCATTCGTTTTCCTCAGCGCTTGTTCCAGGATGCTGCGTGCGATCTGACCCACGGTCTGTTCGAAGTCCAGCCCGTCCTCCGGCAACTGTACAAAGTGATGCCTGGTGCTTTCCGCATTGGGGCGCGCCTCCTCTTCAAGCGGGAAATCCGAGGGATAGAGCGTGGCCCGCTCTCCGCTCAGAACCACGGCGCGTTCGACCGAGTTTTCCAACTGCCGCACATTGCCAGGCCAGGTGTAGGCCGTCAGCCGGCCCAGGGCCTCCCGCGAGATTTGTTTCAGTGGGAGGTCTTCCGCGTGGCAGACCTTTTGCACGAAATGGTAGGCCAGGGCGGGTACATCGCCGATTCGCGTGCGCAATGCCGGCAGGTGCAGCGGCACTACGTTGAGGCGGTAATACAGGTCCTCGCGAAAGCGGCCCTGGCGGACTCGATCCAGCAAATCGGCGTTCGTGGCTGCCACTACCCGCACGTCCACATGAATCGTTTCGGAACTGCCTAACCGTTGGAACTCGCGTTCCTGCAACACCCTGAGAAGCTTGGCCTGCAGTTCGGCTGGCATGTCTCCGATTTCATCGAGGAATAAGGTACTGCCGTGAGCCTGTTCGAACCGTCCGATCCGCTGTGTGATGGCGCCGGTGAAGGCCCCTCGTACGTGGCCGAACAACTCTGCTTCCAGCAGTTGTTCGGGCAGCGCGCTGCAACAAACCGATACCATCGGCAGCCTGCTGCGCGGGCCAGCCAGATGTATGGCTCGGGCTGCCATTTCCTTACCGGTCCCGGTTTCTCCGGTGATCAGCACCGTGGAGCGCCGGCTTCCCACCAGCCGCACCAACTGCACCACCTCCTGGAACGGCTGGCTGGAGCCCACCAGCGTCCGCCGCCAGGGTTCGTCGACGGCCTGCGGGCGGGTCCCGCGGCTTTGGCGATCCACCACGGCATCTTCTATCGCGGTGGCCAGTTGTGCGGGTTGGGCTTCCCGGCCGAGGACGTCAAACGCCCCCAGCCTGACCAGCCGCACCGCGTCTTCGACGCGCGTTTGGGGATCCCGAACAACTATCGGAACATCGCCATCCACCGAACGCAATTCTTCCAATACCTCGTCCGGCGTCCATTCCGGCAGCGGAAAGCAGGCCACCGCGGCATCCACCCGCGAGCGTTTCATGTATTCGATCGCCTCGG
Organism: Bryobacterales bacterium; assembly: GCA_963843255.1. Classification (GTDB taxonomy): domain Bacteria; phylum Acidobacteriota; class Terriglobia; order Bryobacterales; family Bryobacteraceae; genus Bog-159. The sequence goes on from CAWJJQ010000007.1 coordinate 49,811, forward strand.
GTAAGCCGGCGGCATACTCCAGCGTGCATGCCTGTAAGGCGGCTGGCGGAAGTGCTTCCGCAGCTCGGTTGTCCGATGCGATCCACAGCAACCGGATAGTGTCCGCTCCATTCATGGCCACTTAAAGAATCGGCGGGGGTGGGCTAAGGCTTTAGCCCGAGCGCCGGTGAATTATCGATTGCGTGCGGCCCGTATCAAATCTGCTCCACCACGATACGGTGGACCTTGATCAAGAGCTCCACTTCCGCCCGCGGTAGCGCCAGCGCCGCCGCGATACCGGCACTGTCCTGGCCGCTGCGATGCATGCGCAGCACCTGGGTGCGCTTGCTGAGATTGAGCCCGGACCGCGTCGGCGCCGGGGCCACCAACATCCCCGTCTGCCGCTCCACGTCGCGCAAATCCGCCCCGAGCGTTTCGACGGCGGCGCGTATCGGTTCGAGAGCCGCCTCCATAGCTTCCACCCGTTGCAGTTGTTCCGCCCGCCCGCGGCGTAACGCTCCGATTTCGCATTTGAGGGTGACGAACAGGTAGAGGCACAGCCCGTAGCCGCCTACCAGCAGCGCGCCGAAAAGAAGCGGCTGCCACACACTATCCGGTATCCACAGAAGCGCGCTCATGGCAGTTTCTCCAAGCGCTGCTGGCGGCTCAGAATCTGATGAATCCGCACTCCGTAGTTTCCTTCCACCACCACCACTTCCCCGCGCGCGACCACGCAGTTGTTCACAATCACTTCCACGGGTTCGTCCACCGTGCGGTTGAGCTCGATGATAGAGCCGGCGGTGAGCTTGAGGACTTCCTGCAAGGGAAGTTGCACGTGCCCGAACGAAACGCTGAGTGGCAACTCCACTTCCATTAACAGATCGAACGTGCGGGACTTGGGCACCCTCTCGTCCTGTGCCGGCGCGGGCGGCGCGGCCGACTGGTGGGGATCCTGGGGAGCACCGGTGATCGCCACTATGAGCGGTGGCAGGACCGCGTCGGGATAGGTCCCTTCCACCAGATAACATTCGCCGGCAGATGGCGCAGCGGCTGATTCCCGGCTGGCACAAGTGATCTGGCGGTCCCACAAGTGTCCTGCGCTGCGCGATAGTTCGCCCAGCGATTGCTGCAAAATCTCGAGGTATGTTTCACGCGCCTGGGAGTCGTCCTCGACTCCGGCTGCTCCCAAAATTTTCGCCGCCAGTTGCGACCAGGCGTTGCGCGGCGCGCCGATCCAAATGGCGGGCTCTCCGGGCAAAGGAAAACGGTGTTCCCACCATAGGAATGCGCCGTGCTGACGGCCGATCTCTTCTCCGCGGGCAGCCGGGGTGGTGCCGCCCGCTGCGGGAGAGCACACCAACTTGGGCCGTTCTCCAGCCAGAGCTTCCAGCACGTTGCCGAGCAGCGCCGTCCACTCGTCGGCGAACCAGCGGGCCGGGTTAGCCTGCTTCAAACCACACCTCCCGCCGGGCTCGGCCACACCTTTTCGATATCCGCCCGCAGCCGCATGATCGCCTGGGATTTCAGATGCGAAATGCGGGATTCATGGAGGTCGACAACCTGCGCGATTTCGCGCAAGGTCAACTCTTCCAGATAGTAAAGCCCTAACACGGTGCGCTCCATGGCAGGCATCCTGGAGATGGCTTCGGACAGCAGCTTTTCAAGCTGGGACCGTTCCACCAGACGGGAGGGAAGTTGCTCGCGGTCATCGGTCAGGTACTGCAGCACGCCCAGCTCTTCGCCATTTTCGCCTGTATATTCCAAGCTGCCGAGATTCAGACCTTGCACCTCTACCAGCCAGCGGTGATATTCCGTAAGATCCAGTCCCATCTCGGCCGCGATCTCGTCTTCAGCCGGGCTCCGGCGCAGCCGCTGCTCCGCGCGGGAGATGGCAAATTCGATCTGTTTGGCCTTCTTGCGCCGCTGCCGTGGAGCCCAGTCAAGCCCCCTCAGGCTGTCCAGAATCGCGCCCCTGATCTTATGTTCCGCGTATGTCTTCAGTTTGACGTTGTGCGACGCATCGTACTGGTCCACGGCCGCGATCAGCCCCACGATTCCCGCCGATACCAGGTCGTCCAGGCTGACGTTCTCGGGCAGGCGTTCGTGGATTCGTCGCGCGATCAGCCGGACCTGCGGCAGATGCTCCAGAATGAGGCGCTCGCGCTCCCCTGCGCGCCCCTCCTCGGCGTCCTGGCAGCGATACGGGTTAGGCATGACGTATCAAACAATTCCTTTCAGGCGGCCAGCCGCGCCGGAGACAGCGCCTGCGGCCAGAGCAGATTCAGCATGCGCGCCGAGGTGGCTGGCTCTACGTCCTCCGGGATATTCTGCCCGGTTCCCAGAAACGAAACTGGTTTTCCGAGGCGTGTCGACACGGAGAAAGCCGTACCGAAAGAGCTGGTCTCATCCACCCGGGTGAACATCAGGCTAGACGGCCTGAACATCTCGAAGCGTTCCACCACATGAATTAGATCGGCTGATTTCATCGACGCCGTTAACACCAGGTGGGTGGCCACCGACGGCCGGGATGCCAGAAAACGGGCCAAGTCCATGGCGCGATCCATGTCGCGCGGGCTGTAACCGGGGGTATCGATCAGAACCAACTGCTTTCCGCGGTGTTCCTCCAGCGCCAGCGCCAAGGCCCCCACGCTCTCGAGGGCCTGGAAACCGGCGCCCAGAATCGTCGCGTAGGAGCGTAACTGGTCGGCTCCGGCCACCCGCGCATCGTCCATCGACAACAGCACCACGGGGCGGCGCGCGGCGATGCCACGGGCCACCGCCAGTTTGGCGATCATGGTGGTCTTGCCGGCTCCCGGCGGCCCCACCAGAACGGCGGCATGTGGACCATCCGGCCCGGGCGCCGACAACACCGGATTCACCAGCGCGCGTTCTTCAATCTCCGCCGTGACCCGGTTCTCCAGATCGCTGGTGTCCGCCGTTCCCCGCCGGTAGGCCGCATCCAGAATTTGATGCACCAGTTCCCCTTCCACATCCGCCGCCATCAGGCGAGCGTGCCATTCGGACATCTCCGGACGGGAGGAGTGCGAGCCGCCCCACACCGAGCGCGCCAGCGTCTTGCCCATCACGTCCAATTGCCGCCGCATTTCGGACAGTTCCGCGGCCAGCCGCGCATCGTGCGCGGAGAAGTCCTCTCCGGCCGCGGGCTGCGCCGCTTCGGCTTCCGGAACGAGCGCGCACACCACCTCATATTCGCCCAGGTGGCGCGCCTCCAGCGGCGCTTTGCGGGACTCCACCAGCATTGCCTCCGGCCCCAGTTCCCGGCGGGCCAGAGCCACGGCCCCTTCCACGGTGTTTGCGTAGAACGATTTGATGCGCATGTGTCTCCTGTTTGAATCCTTTATTGAATGACCCCCAACGAAACGACCTTCACTCCCGCCGGAACTTCGTTGTGCGAAAGGAAGAAGAGATGGGGCACGCCGGCCTCTACGATCTGGCGCAGGAAATAACGCGCGCCGGCAGTGGTTACCGCGGCCACCGGCCCTTCCAGCGTCCCGGTCTTGCGCTGGATCCGTTCCAGAATTTCACGGATAGTTTGCGGCGCCATGCTCAAGTGACTGGTCTGTTCACCGTGCTGCACGGCTGATTCCACGGCCTGCTCTATGGAGCCGTCCAGAAAATAGGCCGGCAGGTTACCGGATGCGTCGAGGTAACGTTTGGCCACCGTGCGCCGGATCGCCTGCCGCGCGAATTCCGTCAGTAGCACCAGATTGCGAGTGGATAGGACCGCCTCACCCAAGGCCTCCAGGATGGAACTGGCATCCCGAATGGAAACGCGCTCGCGCAGCAGATTCTGAAGCACCCGCTGCACCGCCGAGAGGGGGAGTTGTTTGGGGACCAGATCCTCCACCATCTTGGGCTGTTCCACCGCGACCAGGTCCAGCACTTTCTTGGCGTCCTGCCGCGAAAACAACTCGTAGGCGTGCTGCCGCACCAGTTCGGCAATGTGCGTACCCAACACGCTCACTCCGTCCACCAGGGTGTATCCTGCGGCGCGGGCCTGATCCGCACGCTGTTCGGGAACCCACCAGGCGGCCAATCCAAAGGCGGGCTCACGCGTCGCCGTGCCCTCCAGCGGCGGCGCGTCGCGCCCCGCAGGGATCGCCAACTGGCATCCCTGGGGCAGTTCATAGCGGGCAATCTCCGCGCCCTTGAGCGAAATGGCGTATTCCCGCGTGCGCAGAGCCAGATTGTCAGCCACCCGCACCGGAGGTAGCAGGTAGCCTAAATCCCCCGCCAGTTGTCGCCGGATGCCGGAAATCCGCTTCAGCAGCGGAGAGTTTTGGGCGCCTTCCACCAGCTTGACCAGGCCCAGGCCGACTTCGATGGACAAGGGCTCGACTTTCAGCAGCCCTTCCAGGTTGTCGCGCACCGGCTTGGCCGCCGCGGTCGCCTGTCCCTTGGTCTGGGGTTTTTCGCGCATGCGCCAAGCCCCGGTTCCCAGGCCCGCCCCCAGAAGCAGGAAGGGAATGCCGGGCATCCCCGGCAGAAAAGCCAGGAATACCAGCACTCCGCTCGCCAGCAGCAGCGGTTGCGCGCTGCCGAATACCTGCTTGCGGAAATCCGCGCCCAAGCGCACCTCGGAACCTGTGCGGGTAATGATCAGCCCGCCCGAGACCGAGATCATGAGCGCCGGGATGACCGTCACCAGGCCATCGCCGATGGTGAGCACCGTGTAAGTCTCGATCGCATGCCGCAATTCCATGCCATGCTGCAACACCCCGATGAGAAACCCGGCCACGATATTGATGCCGGTGATCATAATGCTGGCCACCGCGTCCCGCTGGGTGAAGCGAGAGGCGCCGTCCATGGCGCCGTAGAACTCCGCCTCGGCCGCCAGTTGCTTGCGGCGCAGGCGCGCCTCGGATTCGTCGATCAGTCCCGATCCCAGATCCGAATCGATGGACATCTGTTTTCCGGGAAGCGCATCCAGGGTGAAGCGCGCGGTGACCTCGGAGATGCGCACCGCGCCGTGATTGATAACTATGTATTGGATGGCGATCAAAACCAGAAAAATCACAGTTCCGATGATGTAGTTGCCGCCTACCACGAAACTGCCGAACGCTTCGATCACATGCCCGGCCGCGGATGTCCCCGTGTTGCCGTTCAGCAGAATCAGCCGCGCCGAGGAGATGTTGAGGGCTAGACGGAAAAGCGTGAGCAACAGAAGCGTGGTGGGAAAAACGCTGAATTCCACCGGGCGCGTAATGTACATGGCGACCATCATCACGATGACCGACATCATGATGTCCATCACCAGCAGCAGGTCCAGCAGAAATGGCGGCAGCGGCATGATGAGAGCCATCACGATGGCCAGCACCGCGATGGGTACAGCCAGGTCCGCCGCTTTGCCGCTGGAGAAGAACTCCCCCGGTTTCCAACCTGTATTCGCGATTGCCGTGGCTTCTGCCATTCCGTCCCGCTTCGTTCGCTTCCTAACCCGGTAATCGGCCGTTCATGAGTTTGTATACATAGGCCAGAATCTCGGCCACCGCGCGATACAGGTGGGCAGGGATCTCCTGCCCCACTTCCACTGAGCGGTATAGAGCCTGCGCCAGCGGAGGATTCTCGATGATCGGAATCTGGTGTTCCATGGCCCGCTTGCGGATACGCTGCGCCAGGTAGTTCTTCCCCTTGGCCACTACCACTGGTGTGGCCATCGAATCGAGGGCGTAGCGCAAAGCTACGGCGTAGTGCGTGGGGTTGACGATTACCGCCGTGGCCTTGGGAACTTCATTCATCATCTTGTGCCGCAGGCGTTCGCGCTGGATGCGCCGGATGCGCGCCTTCATCTGCGGATTACCCTCGGTCTCCTTGATCTCGTCACGCATTTCCTGCTTGCTCATGCGCAGGTCTTTGCGGTGCCGCTGCCGGGCGCGCATCAGGTCTAGCACGCCGAAGATCAGGAAGACCCCGCAGGCCCTCCACAGCAGCGTGCCGAGCGAAGCGCATGTCTGCCGGAATCCGGTTTCGACGTTTTGGAACGGCAGAGCCATGTAGGTGAAAAGATTGTCCCGTACGATCCCATAGACCGCCAGCCCGAACAGCGGCAGCATCACCAGCGCGCGCAACAGAGCAGGGAGGTTCTGGCGGGGCAACTCGCGCAGCTTCGAGAGCGGATTGAGCCGCTTCAAATCCGGCGACAGTTTCTTCAGGCTCACTCCCAATTGGGTAGCGATCAACTGCATACCCAGGGTTGCCAGTAGTAGCAATCCGGCGGCCGGGGACAGCAGTTCGAACAGACGGACCAGCAAATGGCGGCTGATCTCCACTACCTGCCCGTCGGCCGGGGCCGAAAAGGCCGACGCCAGCGTCTGGCGCATGAGCTGGCGCAGTTCCCCCAGCCACTCTCCACCCCAGGCGCTGAGTAACGCCACGAATACCAGAAACTGCATGGCCGGGACAAACTGGCGCGCTGTCGGAAACTGCCCCTCCTTACGCGCTTTATCCAGGCGCTTAGGTGTGGGCTCTTCTGTACGCTGACCTTTATCCGCCATGCTCTCCCGGCTTCAAAAGCGCAGCACCTGGCGCAGCGTACTAAAAACGACCGCGCCAAAAGCGGCCATCAACCTCGGCAGCAAAACCGTAAGCCAGCCGAGCAGCAAAAGGGCCCCCATCATCTTGAGGGGAAATGCCAGGGTCAGCAGCTGCAACTGGGCGTTCAGGCGGCCGAGCAGGCCCAACGCGATGTCTGCCAGCACCAGTAGTGCGATGCCGGGCATCGCTAACCGCATGGCCAGCGCCAGCATATCCGCGCCCAGGCGGAACAAGGGCTCGGCGGCCGCGCGCGGCACCCAGGCCCCTGCTGGATGTGTCTGGAGGCTGTACGATAGCGTGCGGATCACTTCTCGATCCAGGCCGAGGGAAAGAAACACCAGCCCGCCGGCCAGTTGGGCGAACACCAGCAACACCCCGGATTCGGCTTGCGTGGTGGGATCAATAGTTTGCGCGAAACTGAACCCCGCATTCAAACTAAGAACTTGCGCGCCCAACAGGAAGGCTTCCAGGATTAAGGCGACGCCCAGGCCGATGGTGACTCCCACGGCGATTTCCGGCAGAACCCAAAGCAGCAGCGTGGGCGCGTTAGCCGGCAGGGTGACCCGCGGCCAGCGGGAATATAGCGCCAGAGTGGTTACCACGGACAACACGATGCGCGCCATGGGCGGACTACTGGCCAGCCCGGGCAAGGGCACCAGCGCGAATACCCCCGATACCCGCGCCAGCACCAGCAGGAACCCGTAGAGCGTGGGCAGAGTCAGATCAACGGGCATAGCGCCCCAGGTCTCCCAGCAGCGCGTTAGTGTAGGCTGTCATCCGCGCCATCATCCAGGGCATGAGCAGCAGGATGGCCAGCAGGAAAACCAGCAGGCGGGGTATCGCGCCGAATGCCGTATCCTGGATCGACGTGACAATCTGCGCCAGGCTGATAACGATGCCCGCCACGAAGCCGATCGCCAGCAGCGGCGCCGCGATCCAAAAAGCCGCCAGGAGTGTCTGGCGCAGGATTTCCACTACCGCGTCGGTGGTCATTTTCAGCCCTCAGGCGAAGCTCTTCATGAGTGATCCGACGACCAGATTCCAGCCGTCCACCAGCACGAATAAGAGGATCTTGAAGGGCGCCGAAATCATGACCGGCGGCAACTGGATCATGCCTATCGACAGGGTCACCGACGCCACCACCAGGTCAATCACCAGGAACGGCAGGTAGAGCACCGCGCCGATCTGGAAGGAGGCCTTTAACTCGGAAAGGATATAAGCCGGGATCAGGACTTTCAGATCCAAATCCGCCGGCGTGCGCGGAGCCGGCGAATGCGAGACCTCCAGGAACAGGGCGATGTCCTTTTCTCTGGCGAAGCGCAGCCAGAACTGGCGCAAAGGCCGGGCCGCCTCCTGGGCAGCCTGCTCGACGGTAATCTGGCCGTTGTCGAGGGGCGTCCAGGCTTGTTCGTAGATCTGGCTGGCTAACGGCTGCATGGTGAGCAGGCTGAGGAAAAGCGCCAGCCCCACCAGTACCTGATTGGACGGCGCGGTTTGGGTGCCCAGCGCCTGCCGTAGGAAGTGCAGGACAATGATGGTGCGCAGGAAGGGGGTCACGGACATCATCGCGGCCGGCAGGATGGTCAGCGCCGTCAGCACCAGTACGATCTGCATGGGGGAGCTCAGCGAGCCGCCCTTGGTCAGCCAGGAACTGCCGCCCCTTACCGATGCCGCGCCCGCATCTAGCGGCAGGAGCAGCGCCAGCAAACCCGCGCATGCCAGACGGCGCCCCATCAACGGTCCTCCGCCGTCCGGGCCGGAAGCCGGGCATCCGCGCCGGCCCAATCAAAGCTCTCCAACAGCGCGCATCCCGCCGGCGAAATTCCCACCAGCAGGCCGCGGCCCGCCAGCCGCACCAGGTGCAGCGAATGCTGCGGCCCCAGCGCTACGCGTTCCACCGCTTCGAGGGTGCGGGAACGGGGATGTATCCGCGTCAGCCCCTTGCGCCGCAGCCACCAGAGAGACCCCGCCAAAAGCAACAGCACCGCACTCACGGCCAGAATCTGTGGTATTAATTCCATGTGCTTCTCTCCACGGCCTTAGACATCACCGATGAAATCGGTGATGCGTACGCCCAGGTTGTTTTCGACCACCACGATCTCCCCGCAGCCAATCCGTATGCCGCCCACGTACAGGTCGATGTTCTCGCCGGCGGAGCGCTTCATACCGATTAGGCTGCCGGGCTCCAACTGCATAATCTGCCCCACGGTAAGTACCCGGCGGTCCAGTTCGGCCTCGATATCCATGGGCACATCGGCATACCGCGCGATCTCTTCAAGCGCGTTCATTTCGCTCCTAGCTGATCAGGTTGGTAGTGGCTTGTGCCAGGGTATTGACCGTGGTCACCACTTTGGAATTTGCCTGGTAGGCGCTTTGCAGCACAATCAGCTGGGTGAGTTCCTTGGCGATATCCACATTCGAGGATTCCAGCGCACCGCCCACTATGGTGCCGCGGCCCCCGGTGCCGGGTACTCCCACCGAGGGCTGCCCAGTATCGGCGCTCACCTGGTATTCGTTATTTCCCATGGCGATGAGCGTCTGGGGATTGCGAATACTGGCCAGCGCTACCTGTCCGACTACTAACTGCTGGCCGTTAGAGTATGTGGCCAGCAGTTGGCCGCCATTGGCCATGGTCACGCTGGTCAGATCCGAAGCCGCAGCGCCGTTCTGAGTGTTGGCCGAGGCCGCCGAGGCTTGGTCAAACTGGGTCAGAGTGCCGGAACCGTCCGCATTGTCCATACTCCAGTTCACGCTCATATCCTGCGCTCCATTGGCCAAGCCGGTGATGCTCAGGGCGATCGGGTTTCCGGCCGACGAGCTGATCAACTGGCCAGCGCTTTGATTGTTGGTGGCATCGCCGAATGCCAGACTGGGAGCCGGGTTGGTATTGGCGGGAGGATAGATCTGGTAAGGCGTTCCCGCCGTCCCGGCGCTCACGTCAGCCCCCGGGACGGTCACCGTGTAGGACCAGGTGTTGGCGGATGCTTTTTCAAAATTGAAAGTCAACACGTGCGGACTGCCCACCGAGTCATAAACGGTGACGGGAGCAGACCAGTCGGAGGCGGACCCTACCGCTGCGGAGGCATCAAAGTTGCCGCTCAGGGTGACGCTCGAGGTTGCCACCGGCGCGTCCATGGAGCCCAGCGGCAAAGTGATGGTACCGGTCGGCCCACCCGTGTTGACCACGCCGTTGGTCGCCATCCAGCCTTGCACCTGCTCCCCGGTCGGGGTGAGCAGATTGCCGTTGAGGTCCACCTGGAAGTTACCGGCGCGCGTATATTGGGTTGCGCCATTGTTGTTCACAATGAAAAAGCCGCCTCCCTGGATGGCCGCGTCCAGCGATCCGCTGCTGGATTGGATAGCGCCCTGGGTGAACTGCCGGACGGTCACCGGTGCTCCCACGCCGAACCCCAGTTGGGTTTCTCCAGCGCCCATGGATTCGCTGACCAGGTCGCGGAAGTAAGCGGCGCTTTCCTTGAAGCCGGGTGTGTTCAGATTGGCCAGATTGTTGCCGACTACGTCGACCGCTGTGCCGTTGGCGTCCAGAGCGGATAGGGCCGTGCTGAATGCTGCAAACATGTCTAGTGTCCTCCTTGGGTCGTGCTGCTGCTGCCGGTTTGAGTGTCGAGATCCGAGCGGATGGCGACCAATTGTTCGAGTGAGCTGAACTGGGCCAGTTGCGTTACGAAAGCCGTGCTGTCGGTTGGGCTGGTGGGATCCTGATATTTGAGTTGCGCCACCAGAAGCTGCAGAAATTGATTTTCACTCACATTATTCAGCGATTGATCCTGTGAGGAAGTGGACGAACTGCCGGTCTTCGATTGATTTTGCGTCGCCATGGGTTGAATCGTCATCGTTCGTGCTCCTCTGCCGGGTCGAGGCTCAAGTTCCATTCCCCAGCCCAGCGGGGTTGGTTCTTTCGTGGTTGTGGTTGTTGCGGGGGCGGGTGCCGGCCGTCTTGGCCGCCGCCCGGGGAATGCTGCTGGAAACTCGATGCATCCTCACCGCCGCGGCGGCTCTGGCCGGGCTGCGGATGCCAGGCTTCGGCCTGATAACCGGTCTGCCGCAGCCGGTCCACCAGATCCGGAAGACCTGCGCGCAGGGAATCGGCCAGAGAGTGATCGAGCGTGTGCACGGTGACCCGGATCTCCCCGGCGCGCTCGGCCATGCGAATATCCACGCTGTTCGGGCCACTGGCCAGCCGGAGGGCGACGTCATGCGACACCCCTTGCGGCAGCTGCGGGGGCGTCTCCGAATTGGCGTCGCTGGCAGTCCGTGCGTCAGCCGCGGGAGCCGCCGTAGGGGCCGGCGCCGGGCCGCTGGCCGGGGTAGCCGGGGACTCCGCCGTGAGACTGACGCCTACCGGCATCTTCCCGCTTCCGTCCGTTGCCGCCGGAGGCGGCGCTGAATTGTGTGTTCCGCCGGAAAACGCATCCGGATCCGGCTTTTTGGAAAGGGAGATAGGATGGCCGGTCTCCGTCGTCGTGGGCAGTGCGCGGTGGGTGGCTTCCGGATTCTGGACGTCGTTCGCCCAGGCCGGCGGCGGGGGCGTGCTTTCCGGCAACGTAGGTTGCGGATCGTTTTTGTGTTGGGATGGTTCGCCATCCGGCGACGAGCCATTCTGCGCGGCGCCACTGTTGGGTATTGTGGCGGCGCTCTGGTCGTTCTGCCCGAAAACCTCCGGGGCTGGCTTGCGCCATGATTCCGGCCCGGCTTCGGGCCGGATGGCCAATGGCGGCGCTGCCGCGGCGGGCGATGGTGCAGGCGCCGCGGGAGGAATGCCGCCAGCCGTGTCGGGCTCAGGCAGCCGCATGCGTGCCGTGAATGCCAGTTCAGTGCCGGCTTCCGGCCCGGCTGAGATGCCCCGCACGGAGGCATCTCTTGCGGGCGAGTGCACCGCTCGGGTGAACGAGTCTTGATTGCTCTCCGGGTCCTGTAAGGGCTGCTCAGATCGAGATGGCGGGGCTATGTTTTCCGCCACGGCGGGGAGGCTCGCTTGCGGTCCGGCTGGCGGATCGGGTTGCGGATTGTCCGGCACGCTGGATGGCGCGGCTGCTGGCAGCTGCATGAGTAGGCCCCATTGCGAATTCTCTGGCGGCCCGTTTTGACCAGTGGGCTGCGAATCGCCTTGTGCCTTGGCTGGCGGGTGAGCCGTGACGGTGCCCCGCGGATCGGAGGTCGGCGCGGCCTCCGCGTCAGCCACGTACGGGGTAGCGGTAGCGACTGGGGTTGGCTCCCAAGCCCATGGGGCGGGCGGAGGAGAGTTGGGCCGTAGCGCCACAAGTGCGGGTAACGCGCCATCCCGGCGCTCGCGTTTGACAGCGGGTGGGGGGCCCGGCTGCGGATCTTCGGCGTTAGCCACGCAATCTCCCAGCAGGGTGCGGAAGCCGCACGGGTCCACGCACCCTCCCGTACCCAAGACCGCCCCGCGGTGAGCCGGCAGAGGATCGGCGGCGAGAACCGCGGGCAATTCCGAGGAAGCAGCCATCACGCCCCACACAGAAGCATCCGGCCAACCAAAACGGCGCGGGCTAAACTACGGCAGTTAGCCGTCCGGCCGCGGCACAATCTTGGCGCGGTCGCCTCCACCGGCAAGAATTCGTCGCAACGCTCAGCACAACCCTTTTCTTTTCCGGCATGCGCCCTGGTTCACCGCTTGCTCCTGTGGATTCCGTGAACATCGCATGGATCCACTAACCATATCCGCGGCAAGCGGGATGCGGGCCCGCATCGAGTCCCTCGACATGCTGGCTAACAATTTGGCCAACACCGAGACCGGGGGCTACAAAACGGATCGCGAGTTTTACAACCTTTATGTATCGGCGGATGCCGCGGGAGAGCTACAAGCGGCCACCTTGCCGGTGATCGAACGGCCCTGGACGGATTTCTCCCAAGGTACGCTACGCCCGACAGGCGGGCCGCTTGATCTGGCGCTCTCCGGCAGGGGTTTCTTCGCCGTGGATGGGCCTTCCGGGAGTTTGTTCACGCGCAACGGGAGTTTTCGCGTATCGCGCGCCGGAACGCTGGTAACGACGGAAGGATATGCCGTCCGCACCACGACCGGCGGAAACTTGAAAGTGCAGCCCTCGGCCGCGGTGGATATTGCCGCCGACGGCACCGTTCGACAGAACGGACAGACACTGGGTCGTATTGAGATCGCCGATTTTGCCGATACCGGTTCCATGGTCAAGCAGGGTGCCAGCTATTTTCAAAGCGCGGTTTCCGCGCAGGCCGCCGCCGGAACCGAAGTGCAACAGGGCAAACTGGAGAGTTCCAATGTGACCGCCGCCGAATCGGCCGTGCGCCTGGTGGCCGTCATGCGCCAGTTCGAAATGTTACAAAAAGCCGCCTCGCTGGGGTCGCAGATGAATCGCGAGGCGGTACAGGAAGTAGCCCGGGTGGTCTCCTGACCGATCGCCGGGCAAGTAAGGAGCTAGCATGATTCGAGCACTTTTCAGCGCCGCCAGTGGGATGACCGCGCAGCAGATGAACGTGGACAATATTGCCAACAACCTGGCCAACGCCAATACCGCCGGCTACAAGACGCGGCGCGTCCAATTCCAGGACCTGCTGTATCAGAATCTCCTGCAACCGGGAGCTTCCGCCAGCCAGCAGACGGTCGTTCCGGCGGGCCTCCAATTGGGTATGGGCACACGCCCCTCATCCAATGAAATCATCTTCACGCAGGGAAATTTTTCGCAAACCGATAACCCGCTCGACCTGGTCATTCAGGGCAGCGGCTTTTTCCAGGTCCTGCAACCCAACGGGCAACTGGCTTACACCCGCGATGGGGAGTTTCAATTGGACAAGAGCGGTAACCTGGTAACTGCCAGCGGCAATCCAGTGCAGCCGCAGATCACCATTCCCCCGGATGCCCTCTCCATCACCATTGCTCCGGACGGCACCGTCAGCTACACGCAGCCGAACCAGACTACCGCGCAGGTCGCTGGACAGATCCAGTTGGCCGGATTTCAGAATCCGGCTGGATTGAACACCATCGGCGGAAACCTGTACACCCCCACGGACGCTTCCGGCGACCCCACCCTGGGCACTCCCGGAGGGGCCGAAGGGCTGGGATCCCTGCAGCAGGGCTATACCGAACAGTCCAACGTAAGCGTGGTACAGGAATTCGTCAATCTAATCGTCAGCCAGCGGGCCTATGAAGCCAATTCCAAGGTGGTGCAGGCGGCCAACGAAATGTACCAGCAAACCAACAACCTCGTACAGCAATGATGCCCTGGATTCTACTGCTGTTGGCGGCGCTGCCGGGCCCCCAGGGATGCCTGCCAGTTCCGGGGGACCGGATTCTGGCCGCAGATCTGGCGCGCGCGGTGCCGTCGTTTTCGCAGGTTCCAGGCGACCTGCCCATGGGGTTCGCACCGGCTGCAGGGGCCCGGCGTACCTATGGGCCTGCCGAGCTTGCGCGCCTCGCGCGACGCTATGGCTTGACGGTGGAACCGGGCGCCGCAGCCTGCTTCGCGCGACCCGTGTCGGTCCTCTCTCTAGCGCGTGTGGCAGCCGCGCTCGGAATGGTTTTGCCTGCCGCCGGCCTGGAGGTCTTGGACTTCAGCCATCAGCCGGTCCCGCCCGGCGAACTGCGCTTCGATCGACCGGCCGAGGCCGCCGGCAACCAGCGGTTGTGCCACGGCGTCATCTTCCGGACCGGGCAGGCGGATTTCCCGGTGTGGGCGCGGGTTCGGGTGCGCACACCGGCGGAACGCGCCATAGCGGCGGAGACCCTGGCGCCCGGGAAAATCATCTTGTCCACCCAAATCCGCGCCGGGACAGGAGGCCGTCCGCCGGATTTGTCCCAGGTAGTCGGCCGCGTGCCCCGGCGATCCATCCCGGCGGGCACTCCGATTCAGCCCGGATGGCTGGAGGACGCCCCCGATGTGGCAAACGGCGGGAGAGTGGAGGTGGAAGTACGATGCGGCCAAGCACGCCTCCTGTTCGAGGGTCAGGCAAAGTCTTCCGGACGCCGCGGGCAGGTAATTCCGGTCCGCAATCCCGAGAACGGCAAGATCTTTAACGCAATCGTACGCGACCGGGGCCGGGTAACGCTGGCGGCGGATGGAACCCCGGAAGGCACCCAAGGAGAGATCCATTAATGGCGAAGATCCTGATGTTCCTGATGTTCCTAATGGTGCTGGCCGCTGGACTTGTACCCGCCGCCGCCAAGAAGCAACCGAGGCCACCCGAGCCGACCGCGCTCGAACGCTACGTGGAGCAGGCCATGGCCACCGCGCGCGCGGCCAATGACGCGTCCGCGGGCTCGCTCTGGTCTTCCGGCGCGTTATTGACCGACTTGGCGCGCGATCTACTGGCGAGCCGGGTAAACGATACGGTGACGGTGCTGGTAGCCGAAAATGCCTCGGCGGTGAGTTCCGGCAATGTGCAGACCGCGCGAACCTCCAGCGCCAAAAGTTCGGTGACAGCGCTCGGAGGCGTCACCAAGGCCAGCGGCGCTCTGGCCAACCTGTTGGGCACCTCCGGCGACCAACAATTGAAGGGATCGGGCACCATCGGCCGCCAGACGGTGATCTCGACCACTCTGGGAACACGCGTGGTTCGGGTGTTGCCGAACGGCTATCTGGTGATCGAGGGAGTGAAGGAAATTCGGGTCAGTTCCGAGCAACAGGTGATTACCGTGCGGGGCGTGGTGCGTCCGGCCGATATCGGGCCAAATAACATCGTGCAATCGGACCTTATTGCCCAATTGGAAGTCTCCGTCAACGGCAAAGGCGTGGTGGGAGACGCCATCCGGAGGCCCAACTTCCTGTACCGGTTCGTCATGGGGCTACTTCCATTTTAGAAACGAAAGGAGAGCAGACGGCATGCGATGGATGATCGCCGGTTTAGCCGCGATGGCTCTGGCGGCGCCTGGCTGTGGCGCCACGCGACTGAAGGATCTGGTGGGGCTTGAGGGCGTGCGCGATAATCCCCTTATCGGTTACGGCCTGGTGGTGGGGCTGGCCGGTACCGGAGACCGCCAGCAAACCGTATTCTCGCCCCAGAGCCTGGCCAACATGCTGGAACGAATGGGCGTTTCGGTCCCCGGGGCCACCATCAGGGTGAAGAATACGGCGGCTGTCATGATTACGGCCACGTTGCCCCCTTTTGCCCAGCCAGGTACGCATCTGGACGCCACTGCGGCAGCCATCGGAGACGCTGCTAATCTACAAGGGGGACTGCTGTTGCTCACACCTCTCAAGGGCGCCGACGGAATGGTATACGCGGTGGTGCAGGGGCCCGTCGTAACTGGCGGTTTCGCCGCCGGCCGGGGCGGTACCAGCCAGACCGTCAACCACCCGACCGTCGGACGCGTGCCTGGCGGAGCCATTGTGGAGCGTCCGGCGCCTTCGCTTGCCCCTAAAGGAGTCTTGCACCTGCAACTACGGTACGCTGATTTCACCACCGCGTCCCGCATCGCGGCGGCCTTAAATGCCAAGTACGCCTCCGGGATTGCCGGACCGGCCCACGCCGAGAACTCCGCGCTGGTGAGCGTTCAAGTGCCGGCCGCTTTCACCGGCCGCTCGACCGATTTCATTGCGGAAATGGAGACCCTTCCGGTGGATGCCGACCAGCCCGCGCGCGTGGTAGTCAACGAGCGCACCGGAACCATCATTATGGGGCGTGAAGTACGCGTCTCGCCGGTGGCCATACTCCATGGCAACCTGACCGTTGAAATTCAAACCAGCCTGGACGTGTCCCAGCCTTTGCCGCAATCGGCGGGCACTACCGCCGTGACCGCCCGCACCGGCGTGGAAGCTAAAGAGGAAGCCGCGCGCCACGTGGTTCTGAAGCAGGGCGCCACGGTGGAGGAACTGGTGCGCGCGTTAGCCGCCATCGGCTCGACGCCCAGAGATGTGATTGCGATCTTGCAGAATCTGCGCGCCGCGGGTGCGCTCGAAGCCGAACTGGAGGTCATCTGATGACGGCGTCCGCGGGAATACCGGAAATCTCGACGCCGGCGGCTGCACAGTCCCCCACCCGCCCGCCGCATAACTTGCGGGAGGCGGCCCAGCAGTTCGAGGCGCTCATGATTGCGCAGCTGTTAAAGACCGCGAGGGGAGAGCAGAACGGGTGGCTGGGTACCGGCGAGGATAGCGGTGACGCCATGGCCTCCGGATTGGCCGAAGAACAGTTTGCGCAGGCGCTGGCCAAACACGGCGGGCTTGGCTTGAGTTCCCAGATCGTATCCAGTCTCTCGCGCAGAGAGCGTTGACCGCCGGGTCGTCCGGCATCCCGGTTCGCTGCGCAGCCACGGATTCAAGCTGGCTTGCTGCCCAATACGGCGGCTATCCGCAGCAAGTACTCCGGCGGGGTTTGCCAGATTACCTCGCGGGTCGCCTGGTCCACCACCCGAACCACCGGCCGCTTGGTGTCCGGATCCAGCGCAAAGGTCAACTCGTGACCTTCGCCGAACAGTTCGGAAGCATTAATGCCCTGCACGCTGCGGATTAATTCGCGGTTCTCCACCAGCCATTTGGGGCTGGCCGCTTCAGGCACCACCGGAAGCGCCTGTCCCTGGTTGCCGACGGGTGGGACATCCATAAGCTTCTCCGGGGAATACTGGCTCCCCTAAGGTCTCATCGGCCACCCCGGCACGAGTCTGCGGCTAAAGTCCATCCCGGATGCGCCGATGACTTCTGAAGGACGGTCCGCCTTGAATCGCACCTTATCGCAACAGGAAATCGACGCACTGTTCAGCAATGCGGCTGGCGGGCAACTCGCCGATTCCGGCGCGAAAAAAGTGGTGCCTTTCGACTTCAGGCGCCCGGATCGCATCGCCAAATCCCAGTTGCGCGCTATCCATCAGTTGCACGAGACGTTCGTGCATAACCTGGTCTCCAGCCTTTCGGCGTACTTGCGCACCTACCTTCTGGTGAACCTGGTGAGCGTGGAGCAGCTCTCCTGCGAAGAGTTTTTGAACGGGCTGCCCTCGCCCACCTGCATGCTCTCGCTGGGCCTGCGGCCTTATGACGGCTACGGGCTGCTCGAATTGAGCCCGGCGCTGGTGTTCCCCATCCTGGAAGTCCTGCTGGGCGGGGATGGCAAGTCGGCCACCACCCTGCGGCGGGAGATCACCGAAATCGAGCAGAAACTCCTCGACAGCCTGTTCCGCATTATCCTGAATGATCTCAAAGAGGCCTGGCAGGCGGTCGCGCCTATCGAATTCACGATCCATTCCGTCGAAACCGAGCCCCAGTTCCTGCGGGTGCTGGCGCCCACTGAAGCTGTGGTTGCGGTCGGCATTGAGATTCGCATCGGAGACAACGTCGGAATGATGAATATCGCGGTGCCGTCCATCATCGCCAAAATGATGCGGCAGAAGTTCGACCAGCAATGGTCGATGCGCCGTACCCAGTCAACAGCGGCGGAACAGTCTGCCATGCTGGCCCGCATCCGGCCTTCGCACCTGGGCCTGGACGTGCGCCTGGAGGGACCCAGCCTGCTGGCCGGCGACCTGTTGCGGATGGCGGAAGGGGACGTACTGACCCTGGACTATCCGGTCGATCAACCCCTGGTAGGGCTGCTCAACGGCACGCTGCGCTTTCGGGGCCGGATGGTCGAATCCGGCCGCAAGCGCGCCTTCCGCATGGATAGCGTAGCGGAATTGCACAATTCCGCCGATAAGGATTGAGGATGACATGATTCACGTCACGCGTCTCAATCATGTGCCGCTGGTGCTGAACTCGGACCTGATCGAGTCGATCGAGGCCACGCCCGACACCGTGATCAGTCTGACGACGGGTCAAAAACTGGTGGTGCGGGAGTCCGCCGAAGAGGTGGTGGAACGGGTGCTCGAATTTCGCCGGGCAATCTATAGCGGCCTGCCGGGGGGTGGCTCTGGAGCATCGGGGCAGAAAGAGCCAGAACGGCCGGCAGGTAATCGAAAGGACCATGGCAGCGACAACCGGGCCAACTCCTGACTCCATCCGGAAAACGGCGGGCCGCCGGCCCGATCTGGCGTCCTTGGGCGGCCTCGCCCTGGCGTTGGTCGGCATCCTGGGCGGCCTGGTACTGGAGCAGGGCAGAGTAAAGGATGTCGCCCAATTGACGGCCGCGATTATCGTTTTGGGGGGGACCTTGGGCGCCGTGATGGTCACCACCCCCATGGGCTTGCTCAAGAGCGCCGCCGGAAAACTCCCTACCGTATTTTTGGAGTCAACTTACGCACCGGAAGCCGTGATCGAACAGCTGATTGGTTATGCAGGCAAAGCCCGGCGCAACGGGATCGTCTCGCTGGAGGACGAAGCCAACCTCATCGAAGACCCCTTCCTGCGCAAGGCCTTGAACCTGGCCGTGGATGGAACCGACTTGCAGGACCTGCGCCGGATGATGGAGCTGGATATTTCGCTCGAAGAACAGCGTGGCGAGGCCGAAGCCAAGGTCTACGAAGCGGCGGGCGGATATGCCCCCACCATCGGCATTATCGGCGCCGTGCTGGGCCTTATCCAGGTTATGAAGCACCTGGCTAACATCGATGAAGTCGGTAAGGGCATCGCGGTAGCCTTCGTGGCCACCGTCTACGGAGTGGCCTCCGCCAATATTTTCTTTCTTCCGGCCGGGGGCAAGCTGCGCTCGCGCATGCTGGCGGCTGTGCAAATGCGCGAGTTGGTGCTCGAGGGCGTATTGGGCATCGCCGAAGGCCTAAATCCCAAACTGATCCGCATCAAGCTGGATTCCTACGCCTCGCCGGCAGCCGCGCGGCAGGCGGCCCAGGAAGCGGAGACGGCCGGCCAGGCGGCCGGGGCCACCGCCGGAGACTGAGCGTATGGCACACCGCCGAAAACCGCAAGATCATGCCAACCACGAGCGCTGGCTGGTTTCATATGCGGATTTCATCACCCTGCTGTTCGCTTTTTTCGTGGTCATGTTTGCTTCGGCGCAGGCGGATCACGGCAAGGCTGCGCGGGTATCCGAGTCCGTCCGCAAGGCTCTAGAGGAAGGGCAGGTGAGGGCAGTAGTCTCCGCCATTCTGGGCGGCACCAAGGGTGACAAAGGCAAAGGCAACGCCATGATGATGGGCCCCGGCGGCGCAGAACGTGCGGCGGTCGAGGCGTCCCCGGCCAAGCCGGCCGAACTGGGCGCGTCTATGCAGGCCTTGCAAGCCGCTCTGCACGGGGAGATCGAAAAGGGCCAACTGCAAGTTGCCCTACAGCCGCGCGGGTTGGTGATTAGCTTGCGCGAAGCAACCTTCTTCGGCTCCGGCGGGGACACAGTGGCGCCGGAAACCTATCCCAGCATCGAGAAGATCGCACGCGCCCTGCGCGTCCTGCCCAATCTGGTCCGGCTCGAAGGCCACACCGATTCGGTGCCTATTCACAATTCCCGTTTTCGCAGCAATTGGGATCTGTCGGCAGCGCGCAGTATCGCCATGCTAGAACTGCTGGTTTCACGTTTCGATGTTCCGCCGGGACGCCTGGCGGTAGCAGGTTATGCCGATACGGCACCGCTCGAATCTAATGATTCCGAACAAGGGCGCGCGCACAACCGCCGGGTGGACGTGGTGATTCTGAATGAGAACGGAGCTCGTCCGGAGCCGCAGCCTCCCGCTGGCCATTAACTCGTCCAGGCAGGCCTTGATTGCGCCGGGGGGCAGCGGAATCCCCCGCGGCCACCTGGTTCAGGACTGCAAATAGACGGGGGTGCAGGAGCGCGTATGACCGGATAATGAGGCCGCCGCCGGCTTCAGAAACAACTTGACTTCCAGGCGCTGCCCCTGGCACTCGAAAACGACCACGCTCCAGGTTTCGTCGCCGAAACTCTTCGCCAGGAAATTCTTGCCGAAGATTGCCGTGGGAATGCTCATCCCCATGGGACCGAGCGACTTTTCGAGCGCGGTCTTCACATTTCCCAGGATCATGTTGGCGACCTCCGCCACGGCGTCCAGCACTTCGGCGTCGACTACGGCATACTCGGACATCAGCATCTGGGAGGCAATCCGGCAGGCACACTCGGCCGAGCAGCAGAGGGTGCCCGTGCCGGTCCAGCCGCCGGCCATTCCGATCAGGCAAATCACGCCGTCCACCGGACGGGTGGGGCCTTTATCGCAGTAGGATTCGGCGAAATCGAGCGGTGACCCCAGCATGGTCGAGAAGACCTCTTCACCCGCTCCGCGGATTTCACGCACGATTTGATCATGTTCAATCATTGGTAGTGGTCCCGAATTATTAATCGGGTAGAAGCGGTGTGGGCTTTATACCCCAGACAGCAAGGTCGCCCGGGAATCCCGCATAAAGGGAAAAGATCCTGCCGCCGATAGTCAGAACGGAACATGGCTATCAACATTCTGGTCGTAGACGATTCCACCGCCATCCGTAAGATTCTGATCCGGGTGCTGCGGCAAACCGCGCTGGATATCGGCGAAATCTTTGAGGGCCGCGATGGCCTGGAGGCGCTGGAGATCGTGCGGAGCCATGCGCTGCATCTGGTCCTTTCCGACATCAACATGCCCAATTTGGACGGCCTGGGACTGCTGGCGGAATTAAAGGCCGCGGAGCAGTGGCGCAATCTGCCAGTAGTGATGATTACTACCGAAGGCGGCGAGGAAAAGGTCGGCCAGGCGATCAAGCTGGGGTCGGCGGCCTACATCCGGAAGCCCTTCACGGCCGAACAGATCCAGGAAAAAATCGGCGCATTGCTTTGACCCTCCTTCTGCTCCCTTCCCTGGCCTGCGGCCAGATCTGCGTCACCCGCGAGCACAGGGCCACGCGGCGGCATGCCGCCGGGGTACGTCCTCACATGCCGGGCGAGCTCCGCCAACATTTTCGGGTCCGCGACCAAATCTTGGCGTCCCGCTTTTCCGCTCATTTAAGTTTTAGATATTTAGCTCTGGTTATCCACTTGCTCTATTGGCAATCGTATGCTGAGCCGCCTGTCCGAGAGTCTCGAACGCTATATGGATCTTCTGAGCGCCCGGCAAAAAGTCGTGGCATCCAATATCGCCAATGCGGATACGCCCGGTTATCAGACGAAGGACATCGATTTCCAGTCCGCCTGGCGGTCGGCGCTCGGTGCCGAGCCGTTTGCGGTGGGTGGGCTGCCGCTGAAGAACGACGGCAATAATGTAAATCTCGACCGGGAGGCGCGCCTGCTGTCAGAAAACGATATACGATTCAACCTGGCCTCCAACCTGCTGCACGGCGAGATTCAATCCATTCGCGCGGTATTACAGACCGGGAGCAATGCATGAGCCTATTTTCCGCCATAGCGGTGAGCGCTTCGGGCATGGCGGCACAGCGCACGCGTGCCGAGTTGCTGGTCGAGAACCTGGCAAACGCCGAAACCACACGTACGCCCGAGGGTGGGCCGTACCGCCGCAAAGATGCGATCTTCGCCTCTCAGCCCATGGCCGGCGCGTTCGGCGCGCTGTTCGAATCACATCTCTCCGAGGGGGTATCGATCGACCAGATCAACGTCGACCAGAGCGACCCGGAGCGGCGCTACCTGCCGGGCCACCCGGATGCCGGGCCGGACGGCTACGTGGCCTTTCCACGCATCAACCCCGCCGAGGACATGGCGGACCTGACCGGGGCCGCTCGCGGATTCGAAGCCAACGTGGCGGCCATCTCGGCGGTGAAAGACATGATCATGCGCTCCATCGACCTCTTCAAGTAAGAATATGCCAGTCGCCATCTCACCTATCCGCCCGGTTCCGCTGCCGGACCTGCGCACTCCGGACAGCGCTTCCGCGGGCGGCGGCGGGTTCCAGTCGCTGTTCGAAAATGCCATCAGCGGCGTAGAAGGGCTACGCCATCACGCCAACCAGACCGTGGAGCGGTTTCTGGCGGGAGAGGGCGAGGTACATACCGTGGCGCTGGCCACGCAGCGCGCCGAACTGGCGCTCGAGACCTTTCTGCAGATCCGGAATAAGGTCGTCTCGGCTTACCAGTCGATCATGCAGATGCAGGTATAGCGGGCATGGATCAAATCAAGAAGCTCCTGGCGCGTCTCTCCCTGGCTCAAAAGCTCAGCGTGGTGGCCGCGGCTGTGTTGGTGGCGGGGGGACTGATTGCCGTTTCGCAATGGCGGCACGAGGGCGATTTTCGGCCGTTGTACACCGGACTGGCCGCCGAGGATGCCGGTGCCGTGGTACAGAAGCTGAAGGAAACGGGCACCGAATACCGGCTTTCCGAGAGCGGCTCGACAGTGCTGGCGCCCTCCGCGAAACTGGCGGAACTCCGCCTGCAATTGGCCGCCAGCGGCCTACCGAAAAGCGGCCGCATGGGTTTCGAGCTGTTCGACAAGACCAGCTTCGGGGTAACCGATTTCGCCGAGCATGTCAATTACCGGCGGGCCCTGGAGGGCGAACTGGAACGCTCTATCATCTCCCTGGCGGAGGTCGAACACGCGCGCGTACATCTGACATTCCCCAAGGAGTCTCTCTATCTGGAAGCCCGCCAACCCGCCAAGGCCAGCGTGATCCTGGGGTTGCGGCCGGGCGCGCAACTCTCGCCGCAGAACGTGGCGGCGGTCTGTAACCTGCTGGGGAGCGCCGTCGAGGGTTTGGCGCCGGAGGCCGTCTCGGTGATCGACACGCGCGGGAACCTGTTAAACCGGCCGCGCAAGTCCGGCGCCGAGGGCGGGCTGGAGGGTTCGGAGGCCAATCTCGAATATCGGGAGATGGTCGAGAAGAGCCTGCTGGCCAAGATCCAGTCCACACTGGAACCATTATTGGGCGCCGAACGCTTCCGGGCCGCGGTATCGGCCGAATGCGATTTCTCCAGCGGCGATCAGAGCGAGGAGACTTTTGATCCGGCCCGCTCCGTCATGGTCAGCTCGCAGAAAAGCGAGGATGTGGCGCCGGGCGCGATCGTAGGAGGCGTCCCCGGCACCGCATCCAATCTTCCCCGTCCTCCGGCCCGCGCCGCGGGAGGGGCGGCGGGAGCCTCCCGCAGGAGCGAGGAGATCAATTACCAATCCAGCCGCCTGGTACGGCGGGTCACATTACCGCGGGGGGAACTGAAGCGCGTTTCGGTGTCCCTGCTGCTCGATCAGGACGTCCGTTGGGAAGGTAAACCGCCACGCCTGCAGCAGGTCTTGATTCCGCCTTCACCCGAGAAGTTGAAGACCATCCGGGACCTCGTGGCGGGCGTGATCAGCTTCAAAGCCGAACGCGGAGACCAGTTGATCGTGGAGACCTTGCCGTTCGAGGCCACCCTGCGCACCGAGCCACCCACCCCTCCCGCGGCGCTGGTGCCGCTGGCCAATCCGGCGGCTCCGACTGACCGGCTGCCCGCCTGGTTACATGCGCCCAAGGGCATGGGTCTCGCTGCCGGCGTGGCGGTACTGCTGCTGGCGGTGGTGACCGTGGCCCTGTTGCGGCTGCGGCGACGGACGGGAGGAACCTCCGCAGTGGCCCAAACGGCCCTGCCATCCGGGGCGCCCGGCGCGCCGGGCTCCCCGGACGCGCTGGAAGGCGATTCGGTGGAAAAAAAGATGTCCGAGAAGATGGCCAGCCAGGCGCAAATACAGTCGCGCCTGGAAGCCGAAGCCCTGGAGGCCATCAAGGCTCCTACCTCCGCCAGCAACAAGAAAGACGTGCTCACCAAGTATCTCCGGGAGAGCCTCAAAAAGGATCCGGTAGTCCATGTACAAACGCTGCGGACGTGGCTGAATGAAAGAGCCTAGGCGGCAAGCGTCATGATTGCCAACATCAAGCGCAACGAACTGATCTCGGGCATACGCAAAGCGGCCATGCTGGTCGTGCTTCTGGGCGAAGAAGCCAGCGCGCAGCTGCTGCGGGAGCTGACCGAGGACGAAGTCCAAACGGTCTCCCGGGAGGTTGCCCGCATCTCGACCATCGAGACGGAAGAAGCCGAGTCGGTACTGGAAGAGTTTTACCAGATGTGCATGGCCCGGGCCTACGTATCCCGCGGCGGCATCGATTATGCCCGCAAGGTGCTCCTGCAAGCCTTCGGGCCGGACGCCGCCCGCAACCTGGTGGACCGCCTGGTCAAGACGATGGGAAACGACACGGCGGCCTTCGACGCGCTGCAGAAAGCCGATCCCCAGACCTTGGCGAAATTCATCCACAGTGAGCACCCGCAGACCATCGCTTTTATTCTTTCGCACCTCAGTCCCTCGCAAGCCGCGGCTCTGCTGATTTCGCTCCCCGGCGAACTGCGCGCGGACGTGGCTTTGCGCATGGCCCATCTCGACCAGATCTCGCCCGAGATCATTCACAAGATCGCCGCCGTGATCGGACAGAAACTGCAGGCGCTGGGTGAGTTCAGCCGGGAGTCCTACGGGGGCGTGCGGGCCGTCTCGGAGATGTTCAACCGCCTGGATTCGGGGGCAAGCAAGGAGATCCTGGAGTCCATCGAACACGAGAACGCGGCCCTGGCCGACACCATCCGGCACCTGATGTTCGTCTTCGAGGACATGCTGCTGCTGGAGACCAACAGTCTCAAAGAGGTCCTGGCCAAGGTGGACCGCAAGATCCTGACGCTGGCGCTCAAAGGCACCAGCGAGCCCGTGCGCAAACACTTCGTGCAGTGCCTCTCGCAGCGCGGCGCCGAGATGCTGCTCGAAGACATGGACGCCCTGGGGCCTGTGAAGATCAAGGAAGTCGAAGCGGCCCAGCAGCAGATCATCGGCGTGGTGCGGCAACTCGAAAGCGATGGCACCATCAATCTCAAGGGCGCCGGCGGCGAGCAATATGTTGTCTAAGCTGCTGCGCGGCGCGGCGGCGCTGCCGGCCGTCCGGCTGAACTGGTCCTCTCCGGGCGCGCAGGGGGGCGCGCCGGAGGGCGACTCCGGGGCAGCCCAACGGCAGATCGACACGCTTAAAGAGCAAATGGAGCGGCGCGTTCGCGACGCGCGCCAAGCGGGATACGGGGAGGGGCACACCGCCGGAAGAGCGCAGGCGGCGGCTGAACTCCAGCCGGTCATCGAGAAGGCGTCGCACGCCATCCTGGAGATCGCCGGCTTGCGCCCCCGCCTGCTGCAGGAAGCGCAGGGTGAACTGTTGGAACTGGCGCTGGGGATTGCCCGCCGGGTTCTGCACCGCGAGCTGTCGGTAGACCCCGGCGCGGTGGACGGGCTGGTCCGTTGCGCCCTGGAGAAACTGGGCGCGCAGGAGATCTGCCGCGTGCGCGTACACCCCGAGATCGAGCCGGCGGTACGCCAGGCCCTGGCCGCGAAAGGACGCGGCGGATTGGCCCTAATCGCCGACGGAACTCTGCAGCGGGGCGCTCTGCTGGTGGAGACCACGCGCGGAAAACTGGATGCATCGCTCGAAACCCAGCTGGCCGAGATCGGGCGGGGTCTGGCCGACCGCCTGCCGGAGAGATGAAATGTCGGGAATTCTCAGTCCTTTTCTGCGGGCCCTGGACGGTCTCGAAGGCGTGCTGCACGTCGGCGAAGTAGTGGAAATGGCAGGGCTGCTGGTGGAGTCCGCCGGCCCCGCGGCGGCTGTTGGAGACTTTTGCGAAATCCTGACTTCCGGCGGGCGGCGGGTGCGCAGCCAGGTGATCGGCTTTCGCGATGGACGCGTGCTGTCTATGCCGCTCGAAGAGACCGGCGGCCTCGAACTAGGAAATCCAGTGGTGGCCCGGCGCGACGCCGCGCGGGTGGCGGTGGGCCCGGGGCTGATTGGCCGGGTACTCGACGGGCTGGGCCACCCCATCGACCACGGTCCACGGCTGGAGGCCGAAGCCGCCTACGATCTTTACCGCGCGCCGCCCGGGCCGCTCGAACGCGAACACATCACCGCGCCCCTGGTAACAGGCCTGCGAGTCATTGACAGCCTGCTGCCGGTAGGGCGCGGACAGCGCGTAGGCATCTTCGGCGGCAGCGGCGTGGGCAAGAGCACGCTGCTCGGCTCCATGGCCCGCAACAACAGCGCCGACCTGACGGTGATTGCCCTGGTGGGGGAGCGCAATCGCGAGGTGCGCGCATTCCTGGAACACGATATGGGGGAGGAAGGCCGCCGCCGCTCGATCGTGGTGGTGGCCACCTCGGACCGTCCAGCTCCGCTGCGCGTGCGGGCCTGCTTCACCAGCCTGGCGATAGCCGAATACTTCCGCGACCAGGGCGCCAACGTGCTGCTGGTCATGGATTCGGTCACCCGCCTGGCCATGGCGCAGCGGGAGATCGGACTGGCAGCCGGGGAGCCCCCCGCACAGAAGGGATATACGCCATCGGTATTCGCCCTGCTGCCGAAGGTTTTCGAGAGGGCCGGCAACTTCCCGCGCGGCTCCATTACCGGCTTCTTCACCGTGCTGGTGGAGGGCGACGATTTTTCAGAACCGATTTGCGACGCAGTGCGCGCCATCCTGGACGGCCACATCGTTCTTTCCCGGCAACTGGCCGCCGCCGGCCACTACCCGGCGATCGACGTTCTCGAGTCCGTCAGCCGTCTGCAGTCGGAACTGGCGTCGCCCGAGCAAGGCGCCCAGGCGCGCGCCGTGCGGCAGGCATTGTCTTTGTACCACCAGGCTGAAGACCTCATACAGTTGGGCGCCTATGTCTCCGGATCAAACCCGCAACTCGATGCGGCCGTCCGGGCGCGTCCGCAGATCCTCGAATTCCTGCGGCAGACGCCTCGCGACCAGGTCACGCGCGAGGCCACCCTGGACCAGCTCAGCCGCATCGCGGCAGCCTTGAACTAAAGGGACACAAAAGATGCAGGCTTTCAGGTTTCCTCTCGGCCGAGCGCTCGCCTGGCGACGGACCCAACTGGAACTGGAGGAGAACAAGCTGCGGCAGATCGTGGCGGCGCGCGAGGAGATGGCGCTCGAGAAGGTCCGCCTGGAGCTGGTGAAAAACCGCGCCGAGCAGACCGTGCGCGACGCCCCGGCGGTGGAGGCGGGGGACCTGTGGGCGCTGGCGGCCTACCGCCAGCGGCTTATCGCGGAGGGGCGGGCACTCGAAGCGCGCCGGCAGGCCTGCGAGCAGCAGTTGGAGGCCCAACGACAGAGAGTAGTCGAAGCCCAGCGCGGTTGCCGCCTGCTGGAGAAGCTTCTGGAGCGCCGCCGTGCGCAGTGGCGCCGGGAAGCCGACCGGGAGTTGGAGAACCTGGCGGCCGAGTCGTACCTGGCGGGCTGGAGCCGCCGGGGCCGTTGAGAAAATCGCGCAAAACCGGCCCGCGTCCGCCAAGCCTCGATCTTGCAAGCTCCTACTTCTTCGGCGAGTTCCTGGCCCGGTGCGATCAGCCAGCGGCTTGGGTGTCATCCGCGCGGGACGCCACCGCTTCCAGGTAACGCAGGGCCTCGCGGGCAAGCTCGCCCACCACCGGGTCCGGGTTCCGGAGCAAGGCAATCATCAGCCTCACCCAAGGAAGCTCCGCCGGTTCCAGACCGATCATGCCCACACAGTCCATGTCTCTATCCTGGCTGGCGGCGCGGCGGCGGCGGCCGGCAACAGCGCTCGCACGGCGGCCGCGTGCACGCCCTCCGCGGGAAGCGATCCGGACAGCTGAGCGCGAGCGGTCTCGGCGTGCGACAGGCTGCTCAGCAAGCAGGATTGGGATCCAGAGCGTCCTTCCAGCCGTACGCTCCCCCGCTCCCGCGTTACCCGGTAAACCGTACGCGCTCCATGTTCCGCCGCCAGGCTCGGCAGAGCCCAGCCGGCGGCCTCCAGCATGTGAACGCCGCCCTCGGCGCCGATCAGGATGGCCAGATCGCAATCGGGCGAGCCCGAATGCGCTGCCTGCCGCGCCGTTTCAAACAGGCCTTGCGCGTCCGTCCAAAATGCTCCCATGCAGAGCTTATCGGGCGCCGGGCGCCTAATATGCGGCCCTCAGAAACGCCAAAGGCCGCCGGTCCGCGCCGCCCAACAGGACCGAAACGCGCGCGGGTACTGGCGGGGATCTGCGCCCTTTTTTGCGCGACTCCTACATCCCCCACGTCCCGAAGAGGATGACGGCGGTCGCCGACAACTGCCACGATGTCCAACACGATATTTTGGAGACGTTCGTCGATAGCCGGCAACTAAGCTTCGCGCCAATGGGCTCGTGGAGAAAGTCCCTCGCTCTCGCCGCTATCTCCCACGGCGCCCGGGCTGGCATTCCTGAAACTCTTCGAAAAGATCTACGCGCCACCAATAACTGGCCTGCTATCCGTCTCCGTTGAAGTCGCCTCCCGCAACAGAAACGTTTCGCAATGGATCGAATGTACCAGCCGCGTTACCGGAGACCCCTCGACAAACTCATAACGCCGCCGGACTAAAGAACCGCCTGAGAACATTAAGCATAATGGTCTAAAGCAGCGGCAACCGGCCCAGAATCTGCTGCACGTAACGGATGGTCTCCGGAATCGGGGGAACCCCACCGCTTTCCTCCACCCGCGCCGGGCCCGCATTATAGGCGGCCAGGGCCAGTGCGGCATCATTGCCGAAACGCGCCAGCAACTGCTTCAGGAAATGGGCCCCGGACATCAGGTTCTCCCGCGGGTCGAACGGGTCCCGGACTCCCAACTCCCCGGCCGTCGCGGGCATCAACTGCATGAGGCCCATGGCGCCTTTTGCCGAGACCGCGCAGGCCCGCAGGCCGGATTCTTCTTCGGCCACGGCGCGCAGAAGTCCCTGATCGAGCCCTTCCTTTTGGGCAGCCTGCTGGATCAGGGGACCCAATTCCGCTTCCGGTACCGGATCGCAACTGCCGCCCGGCGCCGGCCAGGAAAGCAGGAAAAACGGAGGAGAAACCGGAGTGGATGGCGCCGCGCCGCCGGCCGGCTCCGCCAGCACTGCCCCGGCGAGCGCCGTGCGCTGCCGCGCAACTGACAACCGCATCGCCGCTATGGCCGCCGCCTGGCGCGCCACCGAAGCCTCCATGGCCTTGCGCGCGGACTCCTGGGGCGACTCGCACCGTGCCGCGCTCGCCAGCCACAAGCCCAGCAGGGCAGCCCGGTACCACGCGCGCCTGGCGCGACGCCCGGGGCCGCCCGCCCGGACGGCGAACGCAGGCCTCTCCAGGCAATCCGATTTCACGGCCTGACTCCCCGGTATCCCGCATCGCGCGCCCCAGCGCGGCCCATGCCGGCCGCCAGAACCACGGCGAGAGGGCCCTGGCGCGCGAATTTCTTCGGCCTGAAATGCGCGTACCGGCCGATAAGGTCTGCAGGGGGTAAGGAATGGCTGCTAACGCGCTCAGCGAATATCTGGAAGACAAGGTGTTTTCCGCCGACCGGGTGGAACTGGTGCAGATCCTGTGCCAGGCCGCTGCGGAGTCCGTCGAGAAAGCCCGCCGGCATCTGAAACAGCGGGACATCCTGGCGCGCAGCAAAGAGATCAACAAAGCCCACGCCATATTGGGACAGTTGATCGGCTCGCTCAATCACAGTGTGGACAGCGACTTCAGCCGCACGTCGCACGCGCTTTACGACTACATGCAGCGCCGCCTGCTCGAGGCGAACTTCCAGCAAAGCGATCCGCCCCTGGCCGAGGTGTCCAAACTGCTGGCCACCCTGCTCGAAGGCTGGATGCATTGCCAGGTGCCCGCCACGGCTCCCCAGGCCGCCCCGGCCGATCCTGCACCGGAAGTGCAGCCCACAGCCGAATCCGCGGGATATTCCGCCTATATGCCGTCCGCGCCGGCCCCGGCAGCTTATGCGCCGCCCGTTCAGCGGCCCGCCTACGCGCCCTACACACTGCCGTACGCGCCTCCCGCGTATGCATCCACGGATTACGATTCGCTCGCCGAGGAAGGCGAAACCTCCGATCAACCCCGCTTCGCCTGCAGTTACTGAGCGAAGAGCATTCATCCCGGCCGCGCCAAAATCTTGCCGCGCGCTCATGGTTTGGCGCCCGCGGGATTGTCGATCAACCTCTCCAACATCCCGCGCAACGCGGCCACCGATCGCATCTGCGCCGCCGCCACATTCTCCTGGCGTACCAGTTGTACTTCCTTCATCGTTACTGGAACGGACTTGGGCGCCAGTATCCCGATCTTGATGCGGGACTCCCCAATATGTAAGATCTGGATCTCGATGTCTTCGCCAATCAGAATCGATTCGCCCGCGCGCCGCCGCATTACGAGCATGCGGCCTCGCGCAGCGGCAACTCCTCCCGATGGGAATAAGGGGAATCCGTTTGGATTGCCTGACGGCCGCGCAAGGTCTGAAGATTCACCACGATAGGCGCCAGCAGATTAACCGTGGGACTGGCATTCTCCTCGAGCGAAAGCATCACCAGACACAACACATCCCGCCCGATCACGGGTTGCCGGCCGGATTCCAGGCCCAGCGCGCCCAGGTCCTCGGGTGTCATGTTCAGTTGGAAGCCGTGGCATACCGCCGCGGCCGGCAGCGTCACGAAGGATAAATCCGGATTGGCCAGGCTTTGCAAAAAGACCAGCGGATCGTTCAGAGGCTGGCGCATGGCCAGAAAGCGCCTTTCCTGCTCGAAGGCAGGGATACCGTCGGGGAATACCAATACGGATTCCTCGTCGTATTCGACCGGACCAAAGTACCGGGTCTGGCAGCGCTGCACGGAAGTCGTTAATGTCATAACCACGTACTGGTCAGAGCAAGAAGAGTTCCAAACCTGTTTAGCCTAAACACGTCCAGTTGGGCCGCGGTGGAGCTTGCTCGCAATAGCCGCGCCGAGGCCGGGGAAGCCGTGCCAGCCGCGCCGCCGCATGCGCCCGGTCCGCCAGCGTCCGCCGCCGGACGTCTTCCAGCAGTTTCAGGCTCTCGCGCAGCAACCGGCCGCGGCCCGGGTCTTCCGGCGCCAGGCCGGACGCAGTTTTCCGCACCGCTGCGCCGTACTCTGCCAGGGCGTCCCGCGCCTCCGGGTAGCGGCCTGCGCCAACCCGCATCCGCAGCCGGCCGGCCGCGGTTTCCAGTTCCATTTCGTTATGTGTCATGCGATGGTCATGGCCATCTCATTGGCCTGTTGGCTGGTCAACATCTGCTGTAGGATGCTGGCCTGCTGTTGCAAGGCGTAGATCATGGTATCGGCCGCCGCCATCTGCTGCGTGAGCTTGCTCTGCAGCAGGGTTAGGGCGGCTTCCTTGGCGGCCATCTGGGTATTCGTGCTGGTCAGGTTCGCCTGCACCGAGCTGATCTGCTGCGAGAGCGAGCCGCTGGTGGGATCCAGCAGCGCGGTCATGATATTGCTGGCCGCCTGCAGAAACCCGCCGCCCGTCGCCGATCCCAGGAATTGCGTCAGCGCGGTCGATTGGCCGCTGGTAGCTGCATCGAAAATAGTCTGGTCGAAGGACAACTGCCCGGTCATATCGCTAAACTTCAGGCCCAGGGCGGCCAGCGACGAGATGCTGCCGCTGCCGGTCGAATAGTTGGCAAGTTTCTGCAAGGCGCCGGTGATCTGGTACACAATGCTCTGGCCCGCCAACGCCACATCGGTCTGGCCGCGGTTGTTGTTGAGCTCGGTAATGGCTGAGTTGTAGTTGGTCACCAGCGTTCCGAGCGCAGTGGCGATCCCGCTGGAATCCGCCGCCACCGTCACGGTGACCGGCCCGTTGGTCTCGCCGGTCAGCTGCATGGTCAGCCCGGGCGCCAGCGTCACTGTGTCCGAACCGCTCTCCACTGGCTGGCCGTAGATCGAATATTGCGCCATCTCGCCAGGGTTCCCGGTGGCGGTCAGCAGATCCCGGGTTCCGTCATTCAACTGCATGGTCACCGCCCCCAGTTGATCGCCCTGCAGGGAGAGCCGGAAGTCCGGCGAGGCTGTGCTGCCCAGGTTCACCAATGTCGCCTGGACCCCCGCTCCGGATTCGTTGATGGCCTGCGCCAGCACGTTCAGGTTTCCGCCCGAGAAAGAAATGGGGGTGGTGACGGGACTGCCGCCGTCCGTGGTAACCGTAAGCGAATAGTTGCTGCTGGCGCTGATGTTCTGCGTACTCGGATCCGTCACCGTGATCAGTCCATCGTTGCTCGCGGCGCTGCTATAGGATCCCAGGTTGGTGACTTCCAGCGAATAAGTGCCGGCGGTGGCGGCGCTGCCCAGCGTAACGGTGCCCACCGAGGGGTCCGACACGCTGCCGGTCAGCACGCTGCCGGCCGCCGAAGCCAGCGTGGAAATGGCGCTCTGCACAGCCGACACGTCGCCGTTCAACGTGTCCAACTCGTTCTGTTGATTGGTCAGGTCGTTGACGTGGTTCTGCAGCAATTGGATGGGTAATCCGGCGATCTGCACCGCGCGCGATACGGCGTTGTTCAGATCCTGCGAGAAGTTGCTCATGCCGGTGAAGTAATTCGCTGCGGTGGAACTGCCCGTCCCCGAGTTGCTGGTCTGCGAACTGAGCGCGGAACTGATGCTGCTCATAATTTTCCCTTTCCAAAACAGCTCGGGCCAGGCCGGGGATTACCCGGTCTGGCCAGAGCGTCTAGCTGCTTTCTCCGGCCTATTGCTTCAACAGCGACAGGACGGCTTGCGGCTCCTGATTGGCTTGCGCCATGGCGGCGATGGTGGCCTGTTGCAGCACCTGCGCCTTGGTCATATTGGCGGCTTCCTGCGCCACGTTGGCATCCCGGATCTGCGACTGCGCGGCCGAGATGTTGGTGATCTGCGATTGCGCCAGGTTGACGGCATAGCTCAACTGGTTCTGGCCCTTGCCGACCGTGGCTTGGGCGCTTCCCAGGGACTGCACCGCGGCCGTGACCGCAGTTACTGCGGCCTGGGCCCCGGCCAGCGTGTCGACGGCCGAGTTGTTGGCGGCGCCATTCGACATCGACCCGAAGGTCTGCGCCAGCCCGCCGTTCAATCCGTTGCCGTTTACCGAACTGCCCACACTGACGTTGAAAGAGGACAAGGAGCTCAGGAAGTTGATCCCCTCCGTGCCATCCGAATTCTTCTCCTTTACCGCCACGATGTTTTGCAGCGTCGGGTTCTTGAACGCCTGTATTTGTGAGTTGATGTAGGCGACCGCCGAATCGATGCTGGCCCCGCTCTGCCCGTTCACGGTGTCGTTGTGCAGTGTGATCGTAAGGGGTTGCGGAACTCCAGCGGAATTGTTGGCGCTGATCGTGATGGCCTGTGTATCCCCGCCATATAGCATCGGCTTGAACGTGAGGTATGGGTTGGCGGCGGTTCCTGTGCCGAGTGCCGACGTGCCGCCCGCATCCAACAAGGTGGCCTGGGACGCGGTCGAGGTCAGCGAGGCGCTGAAGGCACTGCCGGTGGAGACAAATCCCAGGATACTCCCCGTGGTACCGTACTCGCCCAGGCGGAAACTGGTGTTGTTCGAGGAAGTGATCTGCAAAGCACCGGTCGCTGCACTGGCAACCAGACCCGCTGCATGCAGGTTGGAGTTGTTGAGGAAGTCGTTGCTCAACGTGGTGGCGAGGCTGTTGGCGTCGGCGTTCTGGCCGCTGGCCAGGACAGTATTCGCGCTGGTGGTCAAACCGAGCGCGGTTAGGATACCAGTGTCAGCGGTGCCAGTCCCTATGCCGACCTGAGATTTCGCGCCATGGGTCTGCGAGTTCATGCTGATGGTGCCGTTGGCGTCGACGGAGAATATAGTGGCTTGGCTGTCGTTCCTCGTTCCCAGCGCCTTTTGTGCGGCCGAATTGAGGAAAGAAACGACATCCGCCACGCTTTCGTTCTGGCCGTTGACCAGGTTGTTATGGCCCCCGCCCGTGGCCAGTCCCAACAACTGGGCCGCGGCAGTATGCGTCGTGTCGTTGATAATGCTCACGGAACCGCCGCCACCCTGGGCCGTAGTACCACCGGTTTTCACCCCGGTGAAGACCAGGGCTCCAGCATTCGCGCCGGTGCCGACGGTCACGTAGTTCACCGCAGTGCCGTACCCGGTCCCAACATCATCCAGCGACCCGTTAATATAGTCGGCGAGCGACTGCAGGCTGCCGCTGCCACTGGTGCCAAAGCTACTGAAGTCGACAACCTTGTTGCCTACGCCGTCGACGTTGACTTGAAGCTTCTGAGCATCGGAGCCTGTGGCTACGGCCGATTGGGTGTTCGTGGTGAAGCCCAGGGCTTCGGCGGCGGTGGAGTCCTGTACCGTCACGGTCTTGGACAACCCTGTGGTGGTGCCAGTGATGCTGAGGGTGCCGGTGGTGGAGTCGACCTTGGCGTAATTTATCGGGCCAGCCTGTATTTGTGAGTCTAACGAGTTGTTAATCGCAATAGCCACGTCCGCCAGGCTCATTGCGGTATTCGAATTACCGAGTTGGACCGCGTACACAGTACCAGTGTCGAATTGCACACTGAGAGCGGAAGCGTCCGCGCCTGATGCTGTGCTAGGGCTGGTTTGGCCGGCTACTGCTAGGCCAAGGGCTTCAGAGTCGGCGTTGTCTGTTATTGAGACGCTTGCGCCACTTCCGGTGGCAATCGACGCGATTTGCAGCTTAGAGGTGCCGTTGAGTCCGGCAACCACGCTTGCCTGTACAGTCGAACTGAGGCCGGCGGTGTGATTGATTGCATAGGCGACCGTGGTCAGGTTGGTAGCCGGGTTGTTCGTAAAGTCTACTTCAGTGCCGTTGATGTGAAGTGCATCGCTGCCAGGGCCGGCGGTCGTGAACCAGGCACCGGTGTCCATGATTCCGTTTCCTTTGTAGATCGCCGCCTGCGCCAGCAGTTTGCTGGTATCGATGGTGGCAGCGCTGCCGAGCGCGTTTCCGCTAAGCTTGGCTGCCTGCGCCTGGAGCGAACTGACGTTAACGGTGGCGTTTCCGTCGGCGCCAAGGGAGGCTCCCGTGAGGACGGCGGCGGTCCCCAGGTTCGCGGCGACCCCGTTGACGAGGGTGGTGTCCTGGGCGAAATCCGCCTTGACGTTGGTGCCGTCGACGTTGAAATAGACCACCGAGCTCGCGTGGGACGTGTCGATGCCATTCGCGAGGGCGGCGGCGGTGGCGGTGCTTGCGTAGGTGGCTTGGGTGGCATTACCGCCGGCCAAGTTCAAGGTCACCGTATTCCCTACCGCGTCGGTGCCGGTGGCAGTGGTGGCGCCCGTGAAGCCCAGAGCCGCGGCCGGAGTGCCGCTGACCGATAGGGTGGAGGCGCTGTCGGCATACGGATCGGTGAGGGTAAGCGCACTGGTTAAGTCGCTTCCGCTAACGGTGGCCAACTGCACATCGCTTCCCCAACCCATTGCAGTATTAACCGTGTTGTTGATGAATTTCGCGATATCGGTTAGCTTCTCCGTCGCGCCCTGGTTGGCGTCCTTGGAGAAGTCCACACTGACAGCCGTGTTATTGACGGACAGCATAAGCGAACTGGCGGTAGTATAGCCGGAAGTGTCCAGCTTTCCGCCGGTCAAGATGCCGGCCGGGGCAACGCCGGTGATGGTGGCCGCCTTTTCGCCGCTAACCGGAGCGCCGCCATCGGTCGACCCGCCATTTAGAGAGAATCCCAGCGTGGCCAGGCCGTTTCCGTTGCTGGTCGCCGAATAGGTATTCCCGGTGATCGTGCTGTAGAAAGAGGGTGAGGCCGCGGTGGAGTTAACATCCAGGCTGCCTAAACCCAGCAGGTTTGAAGTGTCGCCGGTGGCTTGCACGCTGAAGCTTTCGCCCGTGGCGCTGGTAAAGACCAGCGGGTTGCCCGCGTCGCTCGACTGTGCCACTGTGATGCCGGCCTTCTGTAGGTTCGTGTCACCGTTCACCTGGCTCACGAGGCTGTAGATAGCCGTGCCGCTAGTGGCGGCGTTGCCTACGGTTGTGCCGGTTACCTGGATGATTTCCGGTTTGGCCAAGCCGGCGCCCGAGATCTGCAGATAGACACCGCTGGCGGATTCGGCGCTGAAGCTCCCGGAGGTGGGGTTCGCGCCCTTTACCGTGGAATGGACGGCCACTCCTAGTGCTGGCGTGGTGGGGTCCAGATTGCCCATCAACGCGTTGGCCATTTGATCCCCGGCTTCCACTTGGAACGCCGTAGAGTTGGAACTGAAAGACAATTCCTGCCCGCCTCCGGCATCGGTGTGGACCGCGGCTGAAATGCCAGCATTCTTCAAAGCTACTTCAGGCGTGCTGCTACCCGTGGAGGCCGCCGTAATGGCGTTGTTGACGGCCGTGACCAGGGTGTTGATGTCATTCACGTTGCTTAAATCCACCGAGAGTTTGGCCTTGCTGCCGTCTGAGAATCCGGGGCCGGAAAGATAGAAGATACTGTCACCGCCGGTAAGGGAATCCTTGTTGGCTTGATTGCTTAGAATCTGATAGGCCGAATGTGTGGCCGAATTCGACGAAATATCTGTCGTGCCGGCCACTACCTGCATCCCCATGCCCGCCAAGCCCAGGCTATGCGCGTCCACCGTGGACTTGCTGAGGTCTACGGTCACCTGCGCATTCTGCGTAACGGCCCCGGTATTGGCACCGCCTCCGCCGCCCAGGTAAACATCCATAATCGATGCGAACGTGCCGCCCGTGTTCAAACCGATGGCCTGCGCCTGCCGGTTCAACTCCGTAATGTCGGACTGGAATTCCGCGTTCAGATCCGTTCTGCTGCCCGTGAAACTGGACGATGCCGACTGTACCGCCAGGGTCTGCAGCCGGTCCAGGATCTGCGAAATGTTGCTCATGCCGCCGTCCATAATCTGCAACTGCGCGGTGCCGTTGTTGCCGTTGGCCACGCCCTGCGTGATCTGGGCGATCTGGTTGCGATCCTGGTTGGCAACCGACAAACCCGCCGCGTCGTCGCCCGACGAATTGATGCGGTAGCCGGAGGTCAACTGCTGAATGGTGTTGCTCTGAAACTTGCTGTTGATGTTCAAATTCTGTTGCGCGATCAAGGAATCGATGTTCGTTTGGAAGGAAATCATCTGAATAGTCCTAATTTTTGAGATTTCCCGGCGTCTTGCCGGGGCGGCGGCTCTCGCTGCCTACGCTCTCCTTATCGACGGACTTGCGCCACGACCCGCGGAAATTTCTACTTAAGGAGAATTGCGTAGAACCGAAGTCCCAAGCCGCCTCCCTCCCATAAAGTTCCCGCCCCTCGCGCCGATAAGCCTAACGAAAGCCCCCAGGGCTCGATAAATGCGAATCGACCAATCCAATCTCAACGATCAGGTTTCCTCCACTGCCGGGCGCGCCGCGGAATCGCAGCGCATCCAGGTGGATTCTGCTCAGTTTTCCGGTTCCGCAGCTTCGGCCGGCGGGGACCACGTGGATCTGTCCGGCCTCGCCGGCCGGATTTCGCAGACCATGCAGTCGCTGGCCAGCCAGTCGTCCGCCCGCGTGGGCCAGTTGCGGCAGGTTTTCCGGGCCGGCCGCTATCAGCCCGATGCGGGCCAGATCGGCCAGGCCATGACCAGGTAGCCCATCCATGCGGGAACACGATCTGCGGGGATTGCTGGCAGCCGCCTGCGCGCGCGTGCGTGGCGCGCGCGCCTTGCTGGTCCGCCCTCGTGCCTGTCGCACTGGTGAGTGCATTACGTTATTACGCGAAGCGCAAGGTTACCTGGAATGGCTGCGCGACAGCCTCCCCGCTGCCGGCCAGCAGGCTGCCGCCTCCCCGGGCCGCGAACTGCGCATCCAGGCCATGGCCCTGGCCACCGAGATCCGGCAGACCAGTCTCCTTCTCGATAGCGCGGCGCGCGCCGGGCGCCGCTGGCTCGAACGCCTCCAGTCGGGCTCCGGATACACTGCCGGGGGCGTCTTACCGCCCCTTGAAGCGCGCGGGCAAGTCTCGTTTTTGGGATAAAGATTATGGGATCTCTCAACGCTGCATTAATGGGAGCCGCCAGCGCCCTGGACGCCTTCCAGTATGCGCTAGGCGTCTCCCAGAACAACATCGGCAACGCCTCCACCCCGGGATACGCCAGGCAGTCGCCCAGCCTGGAAGCCGACAGCTTCGATCCCTCCATGGGACTGGGGGGCGGTGTCTCGCAGGGCCCCTTGGTGGATTCGCGCAATCTGCTGGCTGAGTCCGACGTGTGGCAGCAGTCCAGCGCCCAGGGCGCCGCCACGGCTCAGAGCCAGGCCCTCACCGCCCTGCAAAACGCTTTGCCTACGTCCGACGGCACCGGCATTCCGGGCGCGCTGAGTACCTTCTTCAGCGCCGTCTCGGCGTGGACCGCCTCTCCCAGCGATAGCAATACCAAACAGGCCGTGATCAATGCCGCCGGGGCGGTCGCCCAGAGCTTCAATACCACGGCTGCGGCGGTGGGCAACGTGGCTCAATCCGTCTCCCAGGGCGTCGGCGACACGGTCAGGCAGATCAACGATTTGACCGGACAACTGGCCAAGCTGAATGCGGCCGTCGATAACGGCGGACAGCATGACGCCGGGCTCAGTTCCCAAATCTACAACACCCTCGAGAAACTGTCGGGGTTGGTCGGTATCCAGGTCATGCCGCAGCCGGACGGCACCATGCAGGTGACCCTTCCGGGGGGCGGGCCGTTGGTGGTCGGAACAAAGCAATACCAGCTTTCCGCCAGCCCCGTGGCCGCGGACGCCAACCCGCCGGTGGATGCACAGGGCCCCGCCCACGCGGGGATCTACGAAACCGACGGAACGGATGTCACCAGCCAGGTGCGATCCGGAACCCTGGCCGGCCAACTCCAGGTGCTGAACGTGGATATTCCCGCGGTCACGGGCGACGCCGCCCAGCCTGGAGCGCTGAATCAACTGGCCTCCCAAATGGTGGCGGACGTCAACGGGATCGTCAGCGCCGGTTACGCGTCCTCCGGGTTGATGGCCGGCAGCGGACTGTTCGTCCCCACCGATCCGAGCCACCCCGATAGCGCGGCCGCGAATCTGGCGGTCGATCCCAGTATGACCGCCGCCGGCCTGCCTTCCGTGCAGGTGAATGCCAGCGGCAGTATCCCCAACGGCGTACCGC
Source organism: Bryobacterales bacterium (assembly GCA_963843255.1). Classification (GTDB taxonomy): domain Bacteria; phylum Acidobacteriota; class Terriglobia; order Bryobacterales; family Bryobacteraceae; genus Bog-159. The sequence goes on from CAWJJQ010000007.1 coordinate 89,051, forward strand.
TGGCACTGGCCGCTCTGGACAACTCCCCGTCCACGGGGAGCACGCTGGGCGGCGCCGGCTATACGGCTTTCTACGGGAATGTCACGGCCCAGGTAGGCAGCCACCTGGTTCAGCAGCAGAGCAATCAGAATCTGGCCGCGCAGAGCCTGGCGCAGGCGCAGAGCATGCGCCAGTCCGATCAAGGCGTGGATCTCAATGCCGAGGCGGTGAACATCCTGCAGCTCCAGGAGAATTACCAGGCGGTCGCCAAACTGGTGAGCACGCTCACTACCCTGACCCAAGCCCTGATCGGCATGATGCCGTCCTGAAATCGAGAGGCTATATGACTTCCAGCATCAATCCTACGTCGGCGTTCTTCCTGAGCAGCATGCAGCAGATCGAACAGCGCATCAGTACGGCCGAGCAGCAGATGTCCTCCGGACTGCGGGTCAACGCGGCTTCCGATGCGCCGGACCAGATCTCCAGCATTCTGCAACTGCGCGCCCGCATTGCCGGCATCCAGCAGACCCAGAATAACCTGGGTACCGTGACGCCCCGGGTGAATGCCGGCGAAGACGCCATCCAGCAGGCCATTCAGGTACTGGATACGGCCACTTCCCTGGCCACCGCGGCCGCCAGCACCACTACCACTGCCGGCCAGCGGCAGGACATGGTGCCCCAGGTGCAGGGGATCCTGCAACAGTTGGTCAGCTTGAGCCAGACCGCGGTCAACGGCCAGTACATCTTCAGCGGCGACCAGGGCGGACAGCCGATCTATACCTTGAACGCGACCGGCGACGGAGTCCAGCAGACGATCCTGCCGGGTGCGCCGGGGCAGATCCAGGATGCCAACGGCGTTCCTTTTTCGATCGGGTTGACCGCGCCGCAGATCTTTGACGACGGCGGCCAGGCCACTCCCGCCCAGGATAATGTGTTCGCCGCGGTAACCGGCCTGCTGACGTCGCTCCAGAACAACGATATCCCCGGCGTGCAGGCGGCCCTCTCCAACCTCCAGTCGGCTTCTGCCTATCTCAACAACCAAAGCAGCTTCTACGGCGCGGCCCAGAATAACATTACGGCGGCCACCAACTCGGCGAACACCACACTCGTCCAATTACAGCAGCAGTTGAGCGCCGAACAAGATACCGACGTGGTCCAGACCGCGATCAACCTGCAAACCGCCCTCACCGCGGAGCAGGCCGCCATTCAGGCGCAAGCGGAGTTTAAGCCGCAGAGCCTGTTCAACTATCTGAGCTGAGATGGCTCGGGCCTTGCTTTAGAATGGCTGGTTGGGGTCCCCCGGAGCCTATCCGCGCATGGGTAACGTAGCCTTAAGCCTCTCGATGATCGTGAAGAACGAGGAACGCGTTCTTTCGCGCTGCCTGGACTCTGTGGCAGGGCTGGCCTCCGAAATCGTCATCGTAGATACCGGCTCGACCGACGCGACCCCCCAAATCGCGGCCCGCTACGGCGCGCGACTGTCCGATTTCGATTTCTCGGTCGTGGATTTCGCCGCCGCCCGCAACCGGTCTTTAGCGCTGGCCACCGGGCAATGGATACTGGCCCTCGATGCCGACGAGATACTGGATCCCGAAAGCATCCCGCTGATTCGCGACTTGGTCGCCCACGGCGAAAACGCCGGATACTATTTCGAGCGTCTGAACCGCCGCCCCGATCCCAAAGATCAGACCACGGATTACGTGGTTCGCCTTTTTCCTAACCGGCCAGACTATCGCTACCACGGCCGCGTCCACGAAACCATCGATGCCTCGATCCTCGCCGCCGGTGGCCGCCTCCTGCCCACCTGCATCCGCATCGATCACGATTTCGCTTCCGATGATGACGCCCGGCGGCGCAGAAATCTGCTCTACATCGGCATCCTGAACGAAGAAATCGCGGCCGATCCGGGCGATCATTCGCGGCTGGTTTTCCTGGCCGCGGAATATCACCAGCTCGGCCAGTTCGACAAGGCCGCCGAAATCGCCGAGCAAATCGCGCGCCTGAAGCCGCTCGATCCTCAGGCACATCTGCACGCAGGCGTCTACCACCTGCTCTTCCAGACCAACCGGAAGCAAGCCCGAGCCGACTTCCGAGAAGCGCTCCGTCTCCGCCCCGGCTACCCGGAAGCCCAATCCTTCCTCGATCTGATGGAAGAGCAGGAGCGCGGAGCGCCCGGCGAATCAAAACCACCAGCCACCAGCCACCCGCCACCCGCCACGGCGAGCTAGGCGAGCGAAGCGAGCCCAGCTAGCCCTGTACCCGCTTCCCCCTGCCGGCCCAGAACATCTCGCGGAGTTCCCGCTTCACGATCTTCCCCGTGCCGGTCTTCGGCAGCGGCGTCTCCAAAAACTCAAACACCCGCGGTATCTTGAACTTCGCGATGCGTTCCTGCAAAAACCCGGTCAATTGCTCCGATGTCAAGGCTTGCCCCGGCTTCAACACTACGAACGCCGCTGGAATCTCGCCCCACTTGTTGTCCGGCGCCGCCACCACCGCGCACTCCAACACCGCCGGGTGCGCGAAAATCGCCTTCTCTACCTCCAGCGACGAGATGTTCTCCCCGCCGCTGATGATGATGTCCTTCTTGCGATCCACGATGTGAATGTAGTTTTCCTCGTCCCACACCGCCATGTCACCGCTATGAAACCAGCCGTCCGTCATCACCGCCGCGGTTCCTTTCGGATCTTTGTAGTAGCCGTCCATCACCCCGTCGCCGCGGATCACCACCTCGCCTACCGTCTGCATATCGCGCGACACATCTTTCATGTGCAGGTCCACCACCCGGATCTCGACCCCCGGTATAGGCCAACCGGCCATCGCCTGGTGTCCCAAACGGTCGGCCTCATCCGCATATTCGACGGTGCCCTTCCGCCGCGCGGAGGACGCCACCGGGCACGTCTCGGTCAGCCCGTAGCCGCCCATCGACACACAATGGAACGCCTTTTCCAGCCGCCCGATCAGCTCCGGCGAGGCGGCCGCCCCACCCACGTGAATCTCCTTGATGCTCGACAAATCGAACTGCCCGATGTCCGGCGCGTTCAGCAGCGCATTGGCCATGGTCGGCACCAGCGACATGGCCGTGGCCTTTTCCTCCTCCACCAGCCGGAACACCAGCGTCGGATCGAAACGCCGTACCATCACCTGCTTGATCCCCATCATGGTGGAAGCCTGCGGACGCCCCCAACCGTTGGCGTGGAACAACGGAATGGTGTGCAACTCCACCGCCGTGTCGTCGTGATTGAACGTGCCCGCCACCGTTAGGGCGTGCAGATAGAGCGTGCGGTGCGACAGCATCACGCCCTTCGGCGTCCCCGTGCTGCCGCTGGTGTAGAACAACTCCGCAATGCTGTTTTCGTCAAACGAAAAGACGTCCGGCCGGTCGATCCGGCCGTGTGCCAGCAGTTCCTCATAGGTGCAATCGGACAACGGGCCCGGCTCGTCGATCGTGACATACCGCGCGATCCCCGGACAGGCCTTGCGGATATGCGCCACCAGCGGCGCGAAATCGTTTTCGAAAATCAATACTTTGGCTTCGGAGTGGTTCAGAATATCCACCAGTTCCGGCGGCGTCAGCCGCACGTTGAGAGGCATCACCACCCCGTGCGCCAGCACCACGCCGTAATAGCCTTCCAACAATGCGTGATTGTTGAAGCTCAGATATGCCACCCGGTCGCCGGCCTGCATGCCTTCGGCCACGAGCCCCGCGGCCAACCGCTCGCAACGCTCGCCGAATTGGGCGTAAGTGAAACGCAGGGCGCCCGATACCACGCCCTCCTTCTTGCCATACAAATCGACGCCGCGATATAAGCACCGGACAGGCGTCAACGGGACAATCATAAATGCCTCCTATGAAAACCAGCGTGTGACGAGACTCTTCTATCGTACTCCGGGTCGACATTATTAACTAAAAGCCGGGCCTCCCATGAGCTTTTCCTGCGCCCGTTACCATCACCGCCGTAACCTGTCCTTGAATTCAATCATGCTGTGCGCTATCGTGTGTTTTCCATAGGATCAGGCTGAGTTAAAAACCCTGATATCCTATTTGGGTTAGGCCCACCTCCCCGGGCTCTTTCCCAATTCCAGGAGGCTTTTTCAAAATGCGCGCAGTTTCGTCAACTATGCCCGGACAGCTTGTGCGGCGTCCCGTCTTGCACGCGACACGCGCCATCCTAACGCTGTTGTGGATGGCGCTGTTGAGCGTTCCCCTGATGGCTCAAAGCGAAGGGGGTGAAGCCAACCTGCACCTGCCTGACCTGAATAGCGCTACCTTCCTGGGCGGCATCGGCGGGCGCAGCCTGTTGATGTTCGGCCTGATATTCTGCGTGCTGGGTATGGTTTTCGGCTTGATCATTTATAACCGCCTGAAGAACATGGCCGTGCATAAGTCCATGCTGGAGGTCTCCGAGCTCATTTACGAGACCTGCAAGACCTACCTCGCCACGCAGGGTAAATTCCTGGCGCTGCTCGAATGCTTCATCGGCGTCATTATCGTGTTTTATTTCGGATTCCTGCAAGCGCTGCCCATTTACAAAGTTCTTATCATTCTGCTCTTCAGCGTGATCGGCATCACCGGCAGTTATTCCGTGGCAGCCTTCGGCATGCGCGTGAACACCTTCGCCAACTCCCGCGCCGCCTTCGCCAGCCTGCGCGGGAAGGCCTTCCCGTGCTATGACATTCCACTGCAAGCCGGCATGAGTATCGGTATGCTGCTGATCTCGGTCGAGCTGATCATGATGTTGATCATCCTGCTGTTCATCCCCGGCGACCTGGCCGGCGCTTGCTTCATCGGTTTTGCTATCGGTGAATCGCTCGGTGCGGCGGCCCTGCGTGTAGCGGGCGGCATCTTCACCAAGATCGCCGATATCGGCGCCGACCTGATGAAGATCGTCTTCAAAATCAAGGAAGACGACGTCCGCAACCCCGGCGTCATTGCCGATTGCACCGGCGATAATGCGGGCGATTCCGTCGGCCCTTCGGCGGATGGCTTCGAAACCTACGGCGTCACCGGCGTCGCTCTCATCACCTTTATCCTTCTGGCAGTCAAAACTCCCACCCTCCAGGTGCAGTTGCTGGTCTGGATTTTTGTCATGCGCGTCATGATGATCATCTCCTCGGCCGCCAGTTACTTCATTAACGGCATCGTCGCCAAAGCCCGCTATGCGGATGCCGAGAAAATGAACTTCGAGGCGCCTTTGACTTCCCTCGTTTGGCTCACCTCGCTGGTCTCCGTGGGCCTCACTTATCTGGTCAGCTACTTCATCATTCCCGACTTGAACGGCGACAGCAGCATGTGGTGGAAGCTTTCCACCGTGATCACCTGCGGTACCCTGGCCGGCGCCATCATCCCGGAAGGTGTCAAGGTGTTCACTTCCACCAGTTCCCGCCACGTGCGTGAGATTGTCAACTCCGCGCGCGAAGGCGGCGCGTCGCTGACCATCCTTTCAGGTTTCGTAGCCGGTAATTTCAGCGCTTACTGGTTAGGCTTCTCAATTCTGTCCCTGATGAGCATCGCCTACGGCGTGAGCACATTAGGCTTGGCCGGACTGATGGGCGCGCCCGCAGTATTCGCCTTTGGACTGGTGGCCTTCGGCTTTCTGGGCATGGGCCCGGTGACCATCGCGGTCGATAGCTACGGCCCGGTAACTGACAACGCGCAGTCCGTCTTTGAGCTCTCCACCATCGAGACCCTTCCCGGAATCGAAGCCGAAATCCAGCGCGACTTCGGATTTACGCCGAATTTCGAAAAAGGCAAGGACAACCTGGAAGAAAACGACGGCGCCGGCAACACCTTCAAAGCCACCTCCAAGCCGGTGCTGATCGGTACCGCGGTGGTGGGCGCCACCACCATGATTTTTTCCATCATCGTGGCTCTCACCAACGGCCTGACCACCAACTTGGCCAACCTCTCGATCCTCTATCCGCCGTTCCTGCTGGGCCTGATCGCCGGCGGCGCGGTCATCTACTGGTTCACGGGGGCATCCACCCAGGCGGTTTCCACCGGGGCCTACCGCGCGGTCGAGTTCATCAAGCGCCACATTAAGCTCGAGAGCGCCGAGAAAGCGTCCGTCGCCGATTCCAAGAAGGTAGTGGCCATCTGCACCCAATACGCGCAGAAAGGCATGCTCAACATCTTCATCGCCGTGTTCTTCGCCACCCTGGCCTTCGCCTTCTTCGAACCCTTCTTCTTCATCGGCTACCTGATCTCCATCGCCATATTCGGTTTGTTCCAGGCCATCTTCATGGCCAATGCCGGCGGCGCTTGGGATAACGCCAAGAAAGTCGTGGAGACCGAACTCAAGATGAAAGGCACCGAACTGCACGCCGCCACCGTGGTGGGCGACACCGTCGGCGACCCGTTCAAAGACACCAGTTCGGTGGCCCTGAACCCGATTATCAAGTTCACGACCCTGTTCGGCCTATTGGCCGTGCAACTGGCCGTCAACCTGAACAACAAGCAGGGCAATACACTGAGTACCGTTCTCGGCGTGATCTTCTTCCTGATCTCGGTAACGTTCGTATACCGCAGCTTCTACGGCATGCGCATCGAATCGAAGTAAGCAGGCCACTGGCTGCAAAGGGGCTTATAGCCCCGCCGTTCTTCTAACTTTAGAGATTGAGGCCCAACTCCGCCTTAATCTTCGCCATGTCGTACCAGGCGAGCCCATCGCGCCGCTTGCGCTCCTCGCCGTTCTCGAGCAGTTTCACCAGTTCCGCCACCTGCGCGCGGCCTTCTGGCGTCGCCACCGCCTCTCTCGGAGTACGGCCGTTCAAAGCGGGAAGCGGCGAATCGGGCCATTTATCGTAATGTTCCGCCAACGCGTTCCGCAACAACTCGCGCTCCGCTTCCGGCGGAATCCCGGATGGCGGCGGAGCGTGCCGCGTATCAGGATTTCGCATCGCGGCTTTCGCGCTGGTGAAATTGTCGCCCCGATGCCGCAGTCGATCTTCGGCCAGACCTTCGAGCAATGCCTTGCCGCGCTCCAGCCGCTGCCGCGTGGAGCATTCCAGTATTAGCTGGCTGCCTTCCATACGTATGCTTCCGAATGCGCGCCGGCTACCCGGCGCATGCTCGGTCTCAGCCAGCCAGCCGTAGCTACCGTCTCCATGGTTTACCAGCACGGGCGATGCGTCCAATGCCTGCCGCAGCGCATCCTCGTCCAGGATCTGATAACGTGCCTGGCTGAAAATCAACTCGTCCCCCTCCACGCTGACCACCCGCACAGACTCAGTGGCTTCCCTGGTCAGCCGGAAAGCCTCCTGCCGCAGTTTGTGGCTGTTGGCCCGCAGGAATCGCCCCCAATCCAGCCCGCTCCGGCGCTGCGATTCAAAAGCCCACTCTTTGAGCGCCGCCAGCGAAGTGCGCGGAACGGTCTGCAGGACCGCCGTGAATACGTGCCGCCCGTCCAGTTCCTCAACCCGCGCCAGGTAGCAATCCCAGAGCGTCGCCCGCTTCGCCGTGCTGATGTCGTCCACGAAGAACTCGCCACCGGCCAGCAGATCCTGCAACTGTACGCCGGACTCCGGCCGCACTTCCTGCACCTCGTATAGGCTGTACCGGCTGCGGTTCCAGGCCTCCAGCATTTGCCGCTCGCGCGCATTGAGGCCGCCCGGGCTACGCCGCATAAATTCTTCGAGCATGGTCCGGCCGAGCCGCGGCGAAATGTAATCGTGCATGGTCCAATCGAGCGATTCCATGTGCATCGACTGTTCGTCGACGCCGGCAGGAAACTCGTCGCCAATAAACTCCTGGAACGCCTTTAGCAAGCCTTTTTTGCCGAGGGTTTCGATGATGAAATCGATCACGCGTTGCCGAAGCGCCGCCTCGGATTCTTCCTTTCTGGCGGCCGCGGGAGCTTTTGCGGAGGGTGCGGCGGGCACAGCCAGCACACGTTGGTCCGCGTCCATGTGGCACTTCTTGTACTTCTTCCCGCTGCCGCACCAGCAGGGATCGTTGCGTCCCAAATCGATGGCGCGGCGGACCGGCGCCGGGATGTAATCGTCGTCTTCCTCGTCGTCGTTGATGTCGTCTTCGTCGTCGTCATCGCCGGCTGCGTCGTCCTCGTCATCCAAGTACGTGCCGCCACAAAAATCGTAGATGGTCTCTTCGGCGACCGCCGCCTCAAACTCCTTGCGGTCGTCGTCGATGGCGGGTTGAACGCGCACAGCCTCGCGCAGGTCGCCGCGCGTGCGCTTCGGCAGCAGGCTCGCGTACTGGTTATAAAGCGACCATGCGGACGCCGGTCCTTCCACCCCTTTGAGAATGAGCAGCGCTTGCGCCACTCCCATGAATAAGTCGTGGCGTTCGTTTTTCGGATAAGCCGCGAGTCCCTCCAGAAGGCCGGTCAGCAGGCCGAGTTTCCCAGGCTGGTCCGGGACCAGGGCCAGCACCGTGGCGATGATGGCGCGCTCAAATATGCCCGCCTCCGCCGCCATCTTCCGTACGGCCTCGAGCGATTCCCGCGGCTGCTTCGACCAAATGCGCATCACAGCCCAGCGCGCCGCGTTGGGGATCTGTTCGTCTTTCACCGAAATGCATTCAAGGACCTCGGGCAAAACCGCCGGATCTCCGATCTCGCCCAGCATTGCCAGGCTAGCGGCGGCGGGCTCCGGGTCGTCGCCAGAGAGTGATCCAGTCGCCATGGCGCGCAGAACGCCCACCAGGAACGGTATCGCGCGGGCGCCTTCCGCGACGATCTCGTCTACGAGTTCATCATCCAATCCGTCCGCGGCATCCAACACCTCGTCGATCAGCCGGTGGAGCCGCAACTGCTCGCTCACCTGCGGGGGTTCGTCGCGGCGCTTCTCGCGTAGCTGATCCGCAATAGCTGTCATGGCATCTTCGTCGACTACCTCGCCGTCGATCGGACGGTCCTTGGCTTTTTTCAGGAACTCTTCGACTTCCTCCGGGTGGCGCAGGGTCTTCGAAAGGGCCATTTCCAGGATTCCGTCCTTGAGAGCCGGGTTAACGTCCGGCACGCAGTTGTTCAACTGGTACCACGGAGGCGACAGGCAGGGATCGGCACTGGCTGCGCGCCATAAATATTCGGCGGCGGTGGCCTGGTCGCCGGCTTCCAGGCATTCCGCCGCCAGCGATTGCAGAGCGAGGGCATCGAATTCATCCAGTTCGAGCGCGCGCTGGAACATCTCCTGCTTTGTAATCCGGCCGGCCTTCACCTGATTCCAAAGTTCCTGCCGGACCTTGTTGATTGAGTCTGGGGTAAACAACATGGTGTGACTTCCATTGTAGGACTGCCGAGCCGGTGCCATTGCGCGCGGCCACGCTTTCGTCTATCCTCTTATCGGAGTTACAGGTCCCGAATTGAGGTATCCGATGTCTCCACTGAGTCTGATTCCCTTGTTCTTCCTGATCGCCATCGTTGCGCCGGCCGCCTGGGCCGTTGGCAAGGTCTATTTCAGATCCCGCGGTGAACGCGAGGTCGCCTGCCCCGAGGCGGGCCATTTAGCGGCCATTCAACTGGATGCGCGCCACGCTGTGGCCATGCACGTCATCGGCGAAACCAAGCGCCGCGTGAAGTCCTGCTCGCTCTGGCCGGAACGCCAGCGCTGCGGGCAAAACTGTCTAGGAGCGCGGAGTTAAGCCCGCGCCCCTGCATCAGTCCAAAGCCGCGATCGCGCCGAACGCCGGCTTCAACGCCGGGTACAGCGATTGATAGATCTTGTGCGCCTTGGCATACAAATTCGTCTCTGCCGGCCGCGGCGCGATCGAATCGACGGCGCGGATGGCAGCGCGACACACCTCCGGCACTGAGCCGTACTCGCCGGTGCCCGCCAGCGAAAGCAGAGCCGCCCCGTAGGCCGAGCCTTCCTGCGTTTCGAGAGTCACTACTTTCTTGTCGAAGATGTCCGCCAACAACTGCCGCCAGAAAGCACTGCGTGCGCCGCCGCCCGATACCCGCACAGACTCGACCGGCACGCCCAGTTGTTCAATGATGTCCAGGCAATCGCGCTGGCTGTAGGAAACCCCTTCGATCACCGCGCGAATCAGGTCGGCGCGCCGGTGGCTGGCAGTCAAGCCTATCCAGCCGCCGCGCGCGATGGCATCCAGGTGCGGCGTCCGTTCGCCCATCAGGTACGGCAGCCAGAACAGCCCTTGCGCTCCCGCGGTAGTTGTAGCGGCTTCGGCGGTCAGCCCGTCGTATTCCATCCCCGGCGCAAGCTGATTGCGGAACCACTGCAGGCTCAACCCCGCGCCCTGCGTCACGCCCATCACGTGCCACTTGTCGCGTACGGCGTGACAGAACGTGTGCACCCGCCCCGCTGGATCGTAAGCCACGTGCTCCATATGCGCGAACACCACGCCCGAAGTGCCCAGGGTGCAGGAGACGATCCCCGCCTCGACGATGCCGTTGCCTACCGCGCTGGATGCCTGATCGCCGCCGCCGCCTACCACCGGGGTTCCTTCCGCCAGGCCGGTGGCTTCTCCCGCCACGCGCGTGACGCGGCCGGTCACTGCGCTCGACTCGTAACAGGTGGGCAGGATGGCCCGATCCAGGCCCAGAGCGTCCATCATGTCGCACGACCAGCGGCGCGCCACTACATCGAACAGCGATGTGCCCGAAGCATCCGAAACCTCTGTGGCATATTCGCCGGTCAGTTGGAAGCGCAGGTAGTCCTTCGGCAGCAGCAAATGACGCACGCGATCGAAGGCGCGCGGTTCGTTGTCGCGTACCCATAGCAATTTTGGCAGCGTAAAGCCGGTCAGGACCGGGTTGGCCGTGTACTTCAAAACGTTCTCGCGGCCCACGGTCCGGTTGATGGCGTCCACCTGCGCCTGGCTGCGCTGGTCGCACCAGATCAACGCCGGACGGATCACGGCGCTGGCCTCGTCCAGAATCACCAGCCCGTGCATCTGCCCCGAAAGACCGATGCCGCGCACGTCCGCTCCGGATACACCGGCCGCCGCCAGTGCACCGCGAATGGCATCGCGTGCCGCGTCCCACCAGTTCTCCGGACGCTGCTCCGCCCACAGCGGCCGCTCCATCCGGATATCTTCATGGGCGGCCGTGAACCCTCCGGCCACCCGGCCTTGCGCGTCCACCACCAGGGCTCGCGTACCGCCCGTTCCTACATCGATTCCCATCCACATAAAATTCGCTCCATCACTGCGTCGCGCCGGCGCCTTAGACCCACGGCAGAAAAGCCGCACCGTACAAACCTGCTTCATTGCCGAGCGTAGCCTTCTCGATGCGTGTGGCCGTGGTGCGGAACGTAAACGATCGCCGCCGCACTTCCTGCAGCATGGGCGGCGCAAACAGGTCCCATGCCGCCAGCACGCCGCCGCTCAGCAGATAAAGCGGAAAGTTGAACGTGTTCACCAGCGTCGCCAGCGCTACGCCGAGCGCTTCGCCCATGCTTACGAAAATGCGCGCCGCTTTTTCGTTGCCGCCCAACGCCAGTTCGTATACTTCACGGGCGGTCAGATCCTGCCCCAGCTTAAGCATGTTTGCCATACCCGCCACCGCGGTGGCCGACGCGTGTTTTTCCAAACATCCCTGGTTGCCGCACCCGCACGGATTGCCGTTGGGAACCACTGTCACGTGCCCCAGTTCCCCGGCCATCCCCAGATATCCTTGCAGCACTTTGCCGCCGGAGATGATCCCGCCTCCTACGCCCGTGCCCAGTGTCAGCAGCACCAGGTCGTCCACCTCGCGGCCCGCGCCCATCCACTTCTCGCCCAACGCCGCGGCATTGGCGTCGTTCTCCAGTATGACGTGCGTGCCCAGGCGCCGCTCGATCTCCGCGCGGATGGGAAAATCTTCCAGGCATGCGAGATTATTTGAGTTGCGGATGATACCTTCCTTAAGCAGAATAAAGCCGGGAACACCGATGCCGATACCGGTCAGTCCGTCTCTTCCGCAACAGTCGCGCAAATCGGTAATCGCATGGACCATGTGGCCTAACATCGCTTCTCGCCCGGCCGTGGGATCGGTGGCGGCGGACCTGCGATCTAGCACATGGCCCGCCCTGTTGATCGCGGCGGCCCGCAGGTTGGTACCGCCCAAGTCCAGCCCGATGCAGTATTCCGGCATGCAGGCGACATGATATCATCTCCGCCACCGGGCCGCCCGGCCCAACCAAGCCCCAGCCCGCGTGTGATCTCCACGTGAGGACTAATAACAGTTGTTAATAGAACCCATTCCAAATTTCTTCGCTCACATTGGCATAAGATGTGCTACAAATTTGGAACAGAGTCGGCGATTTTACGTCGATATGATTAGAGGGTGGTCCGAATGAGGGGCGACCGAGAGTACGTGAATATCCCGGGTAACAAGATGCATGAGCTACCGCCGCTGCTGGTGCGGGGAACTACGGAATCCGCTCAGGTAGATATGACCTCAGCTTTTCTGGAAGCGGAGGAAATGCTGCCGGAAGTCGATGTTGAAGAAGCTCTGCTTGAACGGCGTAAGTTCGATCTGGCTTTGACTTTAGCCGAACAGTATCGCGGCCTCATCGCGCACTGGCATTGGGGCGAATCCATCGTGGAATGGATCCGTCAGTGTGAGATTACCTTCCAATCCGAGTCTGCCCTGCGCAATTTGTTGCATCCCGATGTCTGGCCCCACGCGGGCCGTAGTAGCTTTGTCACTCTCTTGGCCGATAAGCAAGTTACCGCTCCCGGCGTAACTCTCGAGACCGCGGTTGGCCTCCGGTTAACATTCCGGCAGCCGCCGCCCATAGATTGTTGCACCAGTGAGTTTCTTTTCTGTCTCAACGCCTCCATTGCCGGCTCTGCCTACAGTGCCTGGGCACGTATGGGCGCCGGTAAATCGGCGCTCCTGCCGCCCGACCGTTTCCACTTCGACGTCTTCAACTCCGATCTGCAATAGTCGCGTCATTGGCGCCGATCCTACGTGCTACCGTGTGAGTTGACAGGAGCTTACTCCCACTACCTCGTCGACTGTCTCTCCATCATCGTCATCGACCTGCTGCTGGCGGGCGACAACGCACTGGTCATCGCCTTGGCCGTGCGCGCTTTGCCCACACGCCAGCGGCGCATCGCACTAATCCTGGGCGCATCTCTTGCCGTCCTGATCCGCGTAGGCGCCACGTTCCTCGCGGCCAAACTCCTGGAAGTGCAGTTCCTGCAATTAGCCGGCGGATTGTTCGTGATCTGGATCGCCGTGCAGGTGCTGCGCGACGCCCGGGAAGCCGAACGCGCGGCGCCCTCCGCCCGAGACCTTTGGCGTGCCATCGGTTCCATCATGATCGCGGATCTCACCATGTCGATCGACAACATCCTGGCGGTCGCCGGCGCTTCGCGCGGAAATTTCTGGTTGATCGGATTCGGTCTCGCGCTCAGCATACCGCTGGTGATTTCGTCCAGCGCATTCCTCGCGCGCATCATGGATAAGTATCCCCTGACAATGTACATCGGCGCCGCCATTCTGGGCCGGGTGGGAGGAGAGATGATACTGGGCGACGCTTTCGTCCGTAAACTGCTGCACCCCACCGCTATGGAGCGCTACGCCGTTGAGGTCGTGCTGATGGCGGCCATCGTTCTGGTGGGGCGCGGATTCAGCCGCCGCTCCTGACAAACCTTTACGAGCGATCTTCCCCACCCAGCGTCGAATGTACTGGAGGGTGATTAAGATGTTGAAAAAAATTGGACTTCCCGTAATCGCACTGCTGGGGGTGCTAGCTTTCGCACCGCACCAGGCAAAGGCCGCTGTCAGATTCGGCGTGACCGTTGGCGCGCCGGCTTGCAACCCGGTTTATCCGGCATACCGCACGTATGCGCCGCGGGTCGTGGTTCCCGCTCCGGTTTATGGTCCGGCTTACGGAACTGCGTACGTAGGCGGCGTCTGGCGCCGTGACTCGGACCATGACCGAGTAGTACGCGTCCACCGCGATCGCGACCGCGACTTCCGCGACCGCCGCTAACCTGAGTGGGGCGGGCCCTCGGCCTGCGCGGGGCCCCTGGTCCCGCCCTGTAACGAGCCCGCCCCCCAGAGCCGCCGCATGCGCTTCCTGAACTGTCCTGCCTTTTCCCCGTAAATGTGCTTCCCCAACGCCAGTGCGTTCCCCCGCAGTTCCTTCTGATACCGCCCAACCAGCTTTACAAAAAGAGAGATGTCCGGCGGCTTACCATAGAAGGCGGCCTCCCCCCGCACCTTGTCCAACAGCAGCACCAGGTTGTGATCTTCTCCCAGCGCGGTCTCCAGTTCCTTTAGGCTTTTCTCGTATGCCTCCAGCCCGCCCGTCCAAAAGCATTCCAGCAGCCGGATATGATACCAGTGCTCCTTTACCCGCTTGCGCCATTCGTGATAATTCTCCGGACGCGGGTGTTTGCGCACCCGCCGCAGCGCCTTCTGCCCGCGCCGGAAGGTGGCTTCCAGGCCGGTCGCGATGGCCGGGAAACCGTCCGCCTCGAGGGGCCACCGTGCCACCCGTTTCGCTGCCCGCCGCAGCGATGCCGCCATGGGCGGAAGCACGTTGACGATGTTGTTCCGCTGTTCAGCCTCCAGCTTGCGGGCTACCAGCCCCCGCCGGATCGAGCCGAGTCTACGCCTTCGCAGCACGTCTCCGTAATGCTTGATCAGCGCATCGAAGGTCTCGATCATCGCGCCGGCATCCCGGAAGTGCGACAACTGCCGTCCGAGATCGCGGAAGCGTACGTTTTCGGCGCCATAAACTTCCCCCAGTTCGGGCTGCATCAGACGCAAAACGCCGCGGATCTTTTTGACGTTCTTGCGCGCCTCGTGGATGGCTTCGTCGCGGTCGGCTTCGCCCAGACCGCTCAACTGCCGCGCGGCCGACTCAATCTCTTCGCGAACGATACGCTTGATGCCTTTAGGCACCGGCTCGCCGGGCTTTAATTGATAGGACACACTCTCGTATCAGATTAACAAGCGGTGGCCAGTTACCGGCGGCCGCCTGCTGTTATTATCAGAATCTCAGTATGCCATCCGTTGCAGGAATCGCGGCCCTGTGTACCGCCGCGCTGACGATTGTCATGCCTTCCCCATGCCAGGAACGTTCGCAGGCGCGATCCATGGTGATTTCGAAACACGGAATCGCGGCCACCAGCCAGACACTCGCTTCCCAGGCCGCCGCCCAGGTGCTGGCTCGCGGCGGATCCGCCATCGATGCCGCCATCGCGGCCAACGCCATCCTCGGCCTGGTGGAGCCCATGAGCTGCGGCATCGGCGGCGACCTCTTCGCCATCTACTGGGATGCCAAGACCGGTAAACTTACCGGCTTGAATGCCAGCGGTTGGGCGCCCCAGGGGCTCACCATCGAGTTTCTGAAATCCCAAGACCGCTATTCCATGCCGCAAGACGGCATCCAGTCCGTCACGGTGCCCGGTTGCGTGAATGGCTGGGAAAAACTCCATAAGCGGTTCGGCAAACTAAGCTGGCACGAGTTGTTCCAGCCCGCCATTTACTACGCCGAAAACGGTTTCCCCGTCACCGAGATCATTCAGGACACCTGGAAAGGCGCGACCTCCAAGCTGTGGAGCGACGATGCCGCGCGCCAGATCTTTCTGCCTGAAGGCAAGGTGCCCGAGGTGGGCCAGATCTTCCGCAACCGGCGTCTCGCCGCCGCCTACAAATTGATCGCCGCCCAGGGCGCGGCGGCTTTTTACAAGGGTGACATTGCCGCCGCCATTCTGAAAACAAGCACGCGCCTGGGCGGCAAGATGTCCGCCGCGGACCTGGCGGAGTTCCAGCCCGAGTGGGTCCAGCCGGTTTCCACCGACTACCGCGGGTGGCGGGTCTATGAACTACCTCCCAACAGCCAGGGCGTCGCCGCTCTGGAAATGCTTAATATCCTCGAAACCTTCCCCCTATTCAACTACGCGCCTTCCAGCGTGGAAGATCTGCATCTGAAGATCGAAGCCCAGAAACTGGCCTATGAGGACCTGCGCCGTTATGTAGCCGACCCGCGCTTCGCGGAGATTCCCACCGGCGGCATTATCTCCAAGACCTACGCACACGAGCGCGCCGCCCTGATCCGCCGTGACGATGCGAATTGCTCCGCCGCGCCGGGCCATCCCCCGTCCACCGCGGGCGATACCATCTACCTGTCCGTGGTCGATCGCGACGGCAACATCGTTTCGCTGATTCAGAGCGTTTACCTGAGCTTCGGCGCCGGCGTGGCGGTGGGCGACTTCGGTTTCCACCTGCAGAACCGCGGCGGCCTGTTCGAACTGGACCCCGCGCATCCCAACGCGCTGGCGCCCCGCAAACGCCCGCTCCACACGATCATTCCCGCTTTTATGGAGAAGGGCAATATCCACGTCGGCTTCGGCATCATGGGCGGATACAACCAGGCGCAGGCGCACGCCCAGTTCGTGTCCAACCTGGTGGACCACAATATGAACATCCAGGCCGCCCTCGAAGCCCCTCGCTTCACCAAGCTGACCTTCGGCGGCTGCGACGTCATGATTGAGAACCGGGTGCCGCCCGCGGTACGGGATGCCCTCGCGGCCCGCGGTCACAAACTGGAGGTACTAGGCGACTTCTCGGGTTGGGTGGGCGGCGGCCAAGCCGTGCTCCACGATTCCGAATCCGGTGTGAACTACGGCGCGTCCTCTCCGCGCAAGGATGGCGCGGCCGTGCCCGAGGCCCCGCCCTATTTTGCGCCTGCCGGTACCCGCCCGCCTGTCAAGCCGCGCTAGTAGGGCGGCCCCAGGCGGCTGAACTCGAATCGCGTTGGATCGAGCCCGCGCGCGGCCAGTTGCTTCGCGCACTCCGCCACGCTGTCGCCGATGGCTTCAATGCGCCGCAGCGGCAACTCGTCCGGAGTGTAAATCTCCAGCGCGATGTACTTCCCGGTGAGCGCGTGACGCTCGTCCAGATTCAGGCGGTCGGGCGAGCGCCCGATGGCCCTCTGCGGATCTTTGGCGGCGGATACAGCCACGTTCCTCCAACTCTAGAACGACAAGTGTAGCGCCACTTGCAGAATGCGTGGCGCGGCCGTATTCGTGATCTGGCCGAAAGTCAGATCCGAAATTCCGGTGTCCGGGTTCGAGAATTGCGTGTGGTTGAAAACGTTGAACGCGTCACCGCGAAGTTCCAGGGTAGCCTTCTCTTTGATCCTGAACTTCTTGGCGAGTGCCAGGTCGATGTTAGTCGCTCCAGGTCCCCGGAAGGAGTTGCGCCCCAGCGTGCCGTACGTGTAGTACGGAAGCTGCGAGGCACCCTGCTGGGCTACGCCGTCCAACGTCAGCAGCCGACCATTGGAGAAATTCGCGGGGTTGAAATAATAGTTGCCCGCCCCGCCGTTGATGGTCTGATACTGCTTCGGATTCAGGATACCCACCGAACCACCGACCAGGTCGGCATGCACGTTGCCCGCATCCCCCGCGCCGGAAGGTCCGGGATCGCTGGGCGTGGTCTGTAGACCCGCGAAAACATCCAGCGGGAACCCGGTGCGCCAGGTGACGATGGGATAAAGACTCCACCCCGCCAGCAGCGCTTTGGGCCCGCTTTGCCAGAGGTGATCGAAGGGCAGATCCCACCCGCCCGAGATCACCAGCACGTTGCGCACGTCGGTGTCCCCCGAACCGTAGAACTCGTTCGGGTTGTAATAGGGCACCACGCTGTTGCGCTGGCGGAAACCGGAGACGTTGTCCAACTCGTGCGACCACGTGTAGCCTACCGTGAAAAAGCTGGATCCCCAGCCATGCATATCGCTAAATGTTCTGCGCAGGTTCGCGGTCATCCCGTTATAGTTGGCGTGCGTCAGGTTCCGGAACTCCGACAAGTAGCTGAAATTCGAGTCCAGGCGCGTGTTCGTTCCCAGCGGGAAAGGATTCACGTCCACCAGGCCGGTCATCCCGTTGGCCCGGTAACCCAGGTAGGAAAGTTCCAGCACCATGTTCCCGGCCAACTGCTGCTGCGCGGAGAGGTTGTACTGGTAAACGCGTGGCGTGCGCAGGTGCGGATCCACGAAGAAAACGCCGCCGCCGCCGAAGGGGATGTACCCGTTATCCGCGAAGCTGATGTCGCTGGCCGGCGGCCTGGAAGGAAACGGGTTCGGCGCACCCGAAGCTCCGAAGGGGTCCGAGAGTCCGGTCCCCGGGCTGGTGCCGTTGCTTCCGGGCGGGAACAGGTACGCATAGCCGAAGAACGGCGGCTGCCCGTTGAATTGCAGGTTGTCTTCGCCCTTCAGGATGTCGTAGAACACGCCAAAGCCGCCGCGCAGGCTGGTCTTGGCGTTGCCGAAAACGTCCCAGGCGAAACCGGCGCGCGGCGCCCAGTTCCGGCGGTCCGGGAAGTTGGATCCCCGCGGCGCCCCCGCGTCGCCCGGGAAAACCAGCCCCGTGGGTGCGTTCGGGAAGCGCGTCGATTGATCTCCCGGGACGTACGAGAAGGAGCGCCCCTGCGTGTCGTATTTCGGCTGCGAGTACTCGTAGCGCAGGCCCAGCGTCAGCGTCAGGCGCGGCGCTACCTTCCAGGTATCCTGCGCGTATCCCGCGTACTGATCCGAGCGAATGTTGGAAGGCGCCTTGCCGAATTGGAGGTAATCGTCCGGCAGGCCCAACAGGAAATCCGCCAGGTCGAACCCCGAGCCCACGCCCGTGCTGGGACCGAAGAAATCAAATGCCCCGTTTACGTAGAAATCGTACACCGTGTTGTTTTGGTAGGGCGAAAAATAGAAACCGAACTTCAAGCCGTGGCGGCCCTTGGTCCACGAAAGGTTGTCGTAGAATGCGTAAGTATTATCAACCTCCCGCGTAGGACCCTGCGGGCTGAAACCCACCGTCATCCCGGTCCCATCGAAGTACATGATGGGCGGTCCGGTGTTCTGATCCGGCGTTATGTTGATGCCCAGTGCGGCGGCAGCGGGTTGCTTGGCCGCCGGGACTGCCTGGGTATGGTCCAGCCGCTGGGCGGTCACCCGTAGCTCGTTCAATAAGGCAGGTGTAAATGTGTGCGTGTAGTTTAGCGTTCCGGAAAAAATGTCGTTGCCGCTGGTTACCGGAAACCCCGGCACGTTGCTCGACGCGAACGGAGAGTATTGCGGGTAGAGCTGGTGCGTAAAGGTGAAGCTGAAGGTATCCCGCGAGGTGATGTTGTAGTCTAACTTACCCAGATACTCGTTATAGTTCGCAATAGCAGCCGCTTGCGGAAACAGAGACCCCGACGGGGTGATGGGGATCAGGTTGTTGGCAAAGTAGGCTTTGGCCACCGGCGAGATGGAGTTGGGATCGATGATACCCTGCGCCGCCAGAGAGGGATTCGGTTGATAGTAAGGATTGTTGGCCAGGAATTGGGCTACCTGGGCCTGCCCCGGGGATCCCGAAAAATTGCCCTGCGCTTCAAGCGGCGTATAAACCGTGGTCTCGCTGAGCTGGTCGTTGGAGGTCTGCCTCTGACCCTCATACGAGAAGAAGAAGAAAACCCTGTTCTTACCGTTTACCACCTTGGGAATGTATATCGGCCCGCCGACGGTGCCGCCGAACTGATTGCGCTTGAGCACGCCTACCGGCAGCCCCTGCTGGTTATTGAAAAAAGTGTTGGCGTCGAAGTCCGTGTTACGCAAGTAGTCGTATGCCGTGCCGTGCAGGCTGTTGGTTCCGCTCTTGGTCACGATGCTGACAATGCCGCCCGCATTGCGTCCATATTCCGCACCGTAATTGTTCTCGAGCACTTTGAATTCCTGCACCGCGTCCGGGTTCGGGTTCGCCACTACCGTGTTCCCCAGCAGGCTATTGTTGTTCCCGCCGTCCAGCAGATACGTTACCGAGTCGGTGCGCTGCCCGCCCAGGCTGTAGGCTCCCGCTGCGCCGGAGTCCGGATTGGTAGGAGTGACTCCCGGTTGCGTCTTCAGCAGGTCCAGTGTATTCCGCCCGTTAAGCGGCAGCTCGAAGATGGCTTCCCCGGTGACAGTGGCGCCCACCGTGGCGCTCTCGGTATCCACCAGGCTGCCGGTACTCTCCACCACCACCGTGTCGGTCAGTTTGCCGACCGGCAGTTGCACATCCACGCGCATGGTCTGGTTGATTTCCAGCGCGTTCTGCGGCACCATGGTCACCTTCTCGAACCCGGTGGCGCTGGCCGTAATCTTGTACTTCCCGATCGGCAGCAGCAGAACCTGGTAGAACCCCGAACTGTCCGTGGTAGCTTCTTTGTGGAAGTTGGTATCGAGATTGGTTACCGTTACGCCGGCGCCCGCCACTACCGCGCCGGAGGGATCGCTTACCAGCCCCGTGATTTTCCCCGTTGCGTCCTGCGCCACCAGACATGCCGGAATGAGCACGGCGGTCAAAATACATAGACTTCGAGCGGCGTTCGTCATATGCGAGCCCCCAAGACTACCTTTTGTGAAAATTTGAGGTAGCTTACCACGTAAGAGCCGGCACTAGCAAGCGCCCTGCCTCACCTCAAGCTCTACTCAGCTCAGCTTTCCTGCGGCTCGCGGATTCAGGCGTAACGGGTCTGATAGAATACAACCGAATGCGCTCGTGGTCCCGGCCGTCACGACCGGCTCTGGCCGTGCTGGGGCTTGCCTTCGCCGCTTCGGTCGTCCTTTATAGCGGCCTCTGGATCTCCACCAATCGCGCCGAATATCCGAAAGTTGAGCTGGGTTTCAACGACGACTACGAGCCGTCCCAACACGATTACCTGACCGCGGCGGTATCCCCCAACAGCCCCGCCGAAAAGGCCGGATTACGGCGGGGCGACCGCATCATCGCTATCGACGGCGCCCGCGTCCTCTATGAATCCTTCCAGCGGCGCCTCTGGCTCCAGCACCAGCCCGGCGACCAGGTACAGCTTACCGTGCGCCGGCCCGGTGCCCCCGTACCGCTCATCTTGACCGGCACCTTCCGCGCGAACCCCTCGTCCTCTCCCAGCGACTTCATCAGCCAGCAGGTCTCCCTCTGGTATCCTGTCCCCTTTGCGGTCATCGGGCTGGCGGTTCTTTTTCTTCGGCTTGGGGACCCCAACGCCTGGCTGCTGGCCTGCATTTTCGCCGGCCTGATCACCTCCCGGGGCCTACCCGTCTACGCACCCCGCCCCCCTTGGATGCCGTACGCGCTGGCTTACCAGGCGCTGATGATTTCCCTGCTCGGCCCGGTCCTCTACTGGTTCTTCGCGGTGTTCCCCTCCCGCTCTCCACTCGACCGGCGGATGCCCCGGCTGAAGTGGATCTGCCTGGCCATCGCACCTCTCCTCGCCTGGACCGGCCCCAGCACCGGCGGCATCCGCCTTCCGCCTCCCCTGCACGAGTGGCTGGGACAAGGCCTTTCGTCCCAGATCGCCGCCCTGTTCGCGCTCGCCTGCATCGGCCTGGGTCTCTTCTCGTTCGCCGCGAATTACTTCGGCTCCCCTGACCAGGGAGCTCGCCGCAAAATGCGCGTCATGTTCTGGGGCACGGCCGCCAGCTTGGGCCCAACCCTGGTGGATCTCCTCGTCCGCACTTTCACCGGCCGTCATGACCCTCCGTGGCTCGACACGATACATTTGTTACTTCTTTTTCTGTTCCCTTTGTCGTTGGCCTATGCCGTAGTGGTGCACCAGGTACTCGAAATTCCGGTGCTCCTCCGGCGCAGCGCGCGCTATCTTCTGGTCCAGCGCGGCTTCACGTTCCTCCTGTCGCTGATCAGCATCGGCATCACCTTAGTCTTCGCCCTGTCCGTCTCCCGCTACTTCCAGCCCGGCATGGAGATCGCCCAGTCGTCATCCATCGCCATCGGCGCCGTCTTCGGTACTGCTCTGCTGTGGAGCGGCACGCAGGTTCATAAACGCGTCAGCGGCCGCATCGATCGCGCGTTCTTTCGCAGCGCCTACGACGCCCGCGTGATCCTGGAAGACCTGGCCGAAAAGACCCGCACCGCCACCGGCCGCCCGGAGCTCGCAAACCTCCTGGAACAGCACCTCACCGAAGCCCTCCATCCCAGTTTCCTGACCATCCATCTCCAATCCGGCGATCCGCACACCCTGCACCAGCCTGAATGCGTTGTCCCTATCCTCGGCCGCGACGGCCGCCGTCTGGGTGCCATCATACTGGGTCCGCGCCTCTCCGAGGAGCCTTATTCGGGCGAGGACCAGCGCCTGCTGGCCTCCGTCGCCAGCCAGACCGCCGCGGCATTGGAAAACATCCGCTTGGCCGAAGAGATCGCCGAGCGGATCGAGGCCGAGCGCCGCTCCGCGCTGGAAATGGAGATCGCCCGTGAAGTCCAGAGCCGGCTCCTGCCGCAAACGCCGCCTCGCCTCCAGACTCTGGATTGCGCGGCCTGCTGCATTCAGGCCCGCGCCGTCGGCGGCGACTATTACGATTTTCTGGATCTCGGGCCCGGCCGCGTTGGCCTGGTGCTGGCCGATGTCTCGGGCAAGGGCGTCCACGCCGCGTTGCTGGTCGCCAATCTCGAAGCCTACATGCGAAGCCAGTCGAGCATGCGGCCCTTCAATCCCCTGCATATGCTCGAACAGGTCAATCGCATGTTGTACGCGTCCACGGCGGTTCAGCATTACGCCACCGTTTTCTTCGGCGCCTATGACGATTCCACACGGCTGCTTTCCTACGTGAACTGCGGCCACAATCCCGCCATCTGGTTGCGCGCGGATGGCTGTCTGCGGCGCCTGGAAGCCACCGGCACGGTGATCGGCGCATTTCCGGAATGGCAGGCGAAGGTCGGCCATGCACAGCTCGATCCTAGCGACCTGCTGGTAGTCTTCAGCGATGGCGTCACCGAGGCCAATCGCGGCGAAGAGGAGTTCGGCGAGGATCGCTTGATAGAGGAATTGCGTTCCGTCAGCGGCTGCCCCGCGGCTGAGATCGTCCCCACCATCCTCGATAGCGTGCAACGGTTCAGCGCCGGCGCACAGTACGACGACCTCACTCTGCTGGTAGGCCGGGCGCTGCCCGCTTAACGGAGATAGAATCGGGGCATGACGCGATCCGATCGCCGTTCGTTCCTGGCGGCGTCAGCCGCCGCCGCGCTGGCCAGTGCCGTTCGCGCGGAAGACCGCCGCGCCATACGCCTGGGCGGACCGGTCTTCCTGAAAAGCGACGATCCCGTGGAACTGGCGCGCGAGCATCGCCGCCTCGGCTATAGCGCCGCCTATTGCCCGGCCGCCAAAGCCGGCGACTCTGCGCGCGTGCGCGACATCGAAAGAGCTTTCGCCGCCCAGAACGTGGTGATCGCCGAAGTGGGCGCGTGGGTCAACATGCTCGATCCCGATACCGAAAAACGCCGCGCCAATTTGCGTTACGTGGTGGAACGTATGGCGCTGGCGGAGGCCACGGGTGCGCGCTGCTGTGTAGATATTGCGGGCTCCTACAATCCCACCGTCTGGTACGGCCCGAATCCCAAAAATCTGTCGCAGCAGTTCTTCGATGCCACGGTCGATAATTGCCGCTTCATCATCGACGAGATCAAGCCCAAGCGCACCAAGTTCACCATCGAAGCCATGGGCTGGTCTATCCCCGACGGCCCCGATTCCTATCTTCGCCTTATCAAGGCCGTAGATCGCCCCGCCTTCGGCGTCCACCTGGACGTTTGCAACGTGATCAATTCGCCGGAGCGCTTCTATCGCAATAGCGAGGTGATCGCCGAGTGCTTCCGCAAGCTGGGTCCCTGGATCGTTTCCTGCCACGCCAAGGATCTGGCATGGATCGTGGAGTTGAACGTCCACTTCCAGGAGGTCATCCCCGGGCGCGGTGAAATCGACTACGCTACTTACCTGCGCGAGTTATCGCGCCTGCCCGTGGAGACGCCACTCATGCTCGAACATCTGAAGACCGCCGAAGAGTACGAGGAAGGCAAGCACTACATCCAAAAAATCGCTGCTCAAACAGGAGTTACCTTCGCATGACCAGAAGAGATTTCGTGACCGCCGCCGCGTTGCCGGCGCTGGCTGCCGCCGCACCTGCCGCGTCCCGCCTGCCCATCCGCAAAGCCGTGCTTTTCGAGATGCTCCCCAAATCGCTGAGCATCGCCGACCGCTGCAAGCTGGCAGTCGATTGCGGCTTCGAAGCCACCGAGTGCCCCACCACACCCGACGAGCGTACCGCTGAAGAGATCAAGAAGGCCGCGGAAGCCGCCAAACTGCCCATCCATTCCGTCATGAACATGGCGCACTGGAAATATCCGCTCTCTTCCGCCGACCCCGCCGTGGTGGCCGAGAGCGTTAAAGGTATGCAGACCAGCCTGCGCAACGCGCATTTGTGGGGCGCCGAAACGGTGCTGCTGGTTCCCGCGGTGGTCAATCCCCAGACCAGCTACAAAGACGCCTGGACGCGCTCCGCCGAACAGATCCGCAAGCTGCTTCCCATGGCTGAAGAGTTGAAGGTCATCATCGCCGTGGAAGAGGTCTGGAATAAATTCCTGCTCAGCCCCCTCGAATATTGCACATACGTTGACAGCTTCCACAGCCCCTGGCTGCGCTCCTATTTCGATGTCGGCAACGTGGTGCTGACCGGCTACCCACAGGATTGGATCCGCACCGTGGGCCCGCGCATCGCCAAACTGCACATTAAGGATTTCCGCTTTCGCAAGATGCAGGCCGAATTCGTGCCGCTGCGCGAAGGCGATATCAACTGGCAGGAAGTCTACAATGCGCTGCGCGACATCGGCTATCACGGCACCGCCACCGTGGAGCTCGATTCCGGCGATGGCCCGTATCTGCGCGAAGTCAACCGTCGCTTCGAGCTGATCCTGTCCGGCGCATAGCCTGGCCCCATAGTCTCGCAAAGGTTCCGTTACAATAAAGAACTGTGAAGAAAAACAAGCCAGCCCCTGCGCCGGGCGCGAAGGCTGTTCAGCGCCGCGGTTTCATTCCCGAATGGGCCGTGACGATCATCCTGCTACTGTTCGGTTCCACCACGCTGGTACAGGCCTTCGTCATCCCCACAGGCTCCATGCAGGACACGCTGCTGGTGGGCGACCACTTGCTGGTCGATAAGCTGGCCTACGCGCCTCCCGGTCCCATTTCCAAGCACCTGTTGCCTTACGAGCAAGTGAAGCGCGGCGACATCATTGTGCTGCGCTCTCCCGCGGATCTCAACCTGACCCTGGTTAAGCGCTGTATGGGCGTGCCCGGCGATCGCCTCAAGCTGGTGAACAAACAGGTCTACCTCAACGGCCACAAGCTCGACGAACCGTACGTCCGCCATATCTCCGCATACACCGACCCCTACCGCGACAACTTCCCCGCGACACCCGATGCCATGGTATCCGCGGGTGGCATCGATATGCTGGCGCATCACATCGTGAACGGCGAAATCGTGGTGCCGCCCGGCAATTACTTCGCCATGGGCGATAATCGCGATAATTCCCTCGACAGCCGCTATTGGGGATTCGTTCCGCGCGACAATATCGTGGGCAAGCCGCTCATTGTCTACTGGTCGTACGATGCGCCCACCGAAGCGCTGCTCAATCCCAACATCGGCGTGGACCACCTGGTTGACATGATGGAGCATTTCTTCACCAAGACACGCTGGGAGCGCACGTTCATGCTGGTCCGGGGGACCACGGTCAACTGATGCCCGCGGCGAGCGATGCCGATCCGCACCACTATGGCCTGATCCTGGCAGGCGGCCGCGGCACCAGGTTCTGGCCGCGCAGCCGGCGGCGCTCCGCTAAACAGGTGTTGAGCGTGGTTGGATCCCGCTCGCTCATCCAGAACACCGTCGCCCGCCTGCGATCCGTCATCCCGCCGGAACGCCTGTGGGTCTTGACCAACGACTACCTGCGCGATGAGATCGTGCGCCAGCTTCCTGAGATCCCCGCGCGCCAGATCCTGGCGGAGCCGGCCCAGCGCAACACCGCTCCGGCTATCGGGCTGGCCGCCCAAATTCTGGAGTCTATCGATCCGGAAGCGGTCATGGGCGTCTTCCCTTCCGACCATGTGATCGCCCGCGAAGCCCGCTACCGGCAGGTGCTGCGCCTGGCGTTCCGCCACGCGGCGCGGGGCGAAATGGTGGTGCTCGGGATTCCCCCACGCTGGCCAGAAATTGGCTATGGCTACATCGAATTTCCGCGCGGTGTGACAGCCGGATCGAAGCCGGCCGCCATACGCCGCTTTCAGGAAAAGCCCGACGCCACCACCGCGCGGCGCTATGTCAAATCCGGACGCTACTTCTGGAATGCCGGCATGTTTTTCTGGCGCGCCGGCGTTCTGCTCGAGGAATTGCGCCGCAGCCAGCCGCGCACCGCCAGCCTGCTGGCCGCCCTTCCGCCTTTCCGCGATGACGGATTCCTGGATAAGCTGCGCGAGGCCTTCCCGCTGTGCGAAAACATTTCCATCGATTACGCGGTGCTCGAAAAAGCGCGTTCCGTGACCGGGATCCCGTGCCCGGAGATCGGCTGGAACGACGTAGGAAGCTGGAACGCGGTGTATGAGTTGCTGCCGCGCGACCGCGATGGCAACGTCGTCCTCCACGACGCCATCTGCAAATCCGCCACCGGCAATTATGTGGATGCCGGCGGCAAGATGGTCGCGTTGCTCGGCGTCTCCGATCTGATCGTCATCGATACGCCGGATGCCCTACTGATCGCCAGCCGCAATTCCGCGCAGCAGGTGAGCGATGTGGTCAAGACCCTCGAGAAACGGAACCGCGACGACTTACTGTAGGGGAGCGTCTCCAGGCAAAACCTTCACGCTGATGCTTTGATGGTCGCGCTCTGCCACGTGAACGCTGACCGCGCGCGCGGCCCAAGCCTGCCTGGCCGCTGGATTCTCGTATTCGAAAGCATACGGAGATCCCGACCACGCGTACGCTTTGTAGTCCCCCGGCGCGATTCCCGACAGCGTGATCTTGCCGTCGAGTATGGCGAACCGGATCCGCAGGTCATTGGCCGCCTCCGGCAACAGGGCCAGCCACCCGGCGCTATGATTGCTTTCGCTCTCGGTTGCGGGCGTCACCTCTATGGTCGCCCCATCCGTCTTGAGAACCGCCTCGATCAGCGGCGTACCTCCGGGCGCAATCGTGAACTCGTCATGCGCCAGCAGATCCGCGCCTCCCATGCGCGCAGTCGCAATGTAGCCATTGGCGCAATCCATTCTCACCCGGTACCGGCCCGGCAGCACACCCTCAAATTCGAACTCTCCCGCGTCATCGGTGGAGCTTTCGAGCGCCGCGTCTCCGGCCATCGAGACCGCCGCGGATGACAATTCCACCGAACACGCCGGCGGCGAGGCAGCGGCAGGCTCCTCGGCTCCGGCCGTACGCACAATCCCTTTCAATGCCGTGGCGGCTGCCAGCGGCAACGCGACGTCGTACACATCCTCGCTGACCTCCACGGTTTGTTCGCCGCGTAACCGTTCCTCGCCTTCCCCTTGCGAAGCGCGCACGATGTAGCTACCTGCCGCCACGCTGATCATTTCAAAACTGCCGGTTTCGGCGTTGAACTTGACTGGCGCGGCATTCAAGTCTCCTTCCGGGCTCAGCAATTCAATCTTGATGGCAGCCTGCGCGGAAAAGCCCGAGACCGTTCCGTGGATTGTGTGGCCGGCCGTGCGCTCAACTGAAAAATCGGCGATGCCATTCCGGCCAGGCTGGGTTTCGACCAATGTAGCCGAAGCGGCATCCGTGGCCCCGCCGTAATATACCGGCGCAAAAGCCGCGATGGAACGGGCATCGGTGTTAGCCGTCCGCCCGCCGGCACGCACCAGGTAACGCCCCGGCTTAAGACCAGGAAAACGATATTCGCCCCGCCCGTCGGTCGCCGCCGCGGCTGTTAGGCGCGTTTGACGCCGCCCGTTTTCGACCGAGAAGGACAGCAGTTGCATGGCTGCATGTTCCATCGCCTTGCCGTCCGTGTCCGTCACCTTGCCCTGGATCGCCGCGAGCGGCTGCAGCCGCAACAGCACACCTTCGCGCGATGGCCCGACCGTCACTTCGATGCCCGCGGTGACGAAGCCCTGCTTCTCGCCGCTGGCAAAATACGATCCCGCCGCCAGGCCGCAAAAGCGAAAAGTCCCGGCCACGTCGGTCTGTGCGGCGGTCTGCGGAATGGTGATCGCGGCCCGGCCCAGCGGTTCACCGGTCTGTGCGTCAACCACCGTGCCCGCAATGCAAAAATCGGCAGCGGTGGCCGCGCCCGAGAACATCAGGCATGCCAGGGAAGCGAATAACCTTGCGCGGATTGACCAAGGCATCGGCATAGCGACATACAAGAAGGATGGTGCGGATGGAGAGACTTGAACTCTCACTCCCTTGCGGGAACTGGATCCTAAGTCCAGCGCGTCTGCCAATTCCGCCACATCCGCTTGCGGGCGAACTTGTCTCCGATTATATCGCGGCTAGAGCCCGTGCCCGGTCCCGCAGACCGACACGTCCAGCCCCATTTCGCGGAACATCGCAGCTTTGGCGGCGAGCGCCAGGTTGGCACTCGCAGCGTCCGGCGCATAGGCAACCTGCACGTGGTTGGACTTATGCCGCGCCATCAACTGGTCGCGCGTAATGCCATAAGTCACCGCATGCATGATGGGCCATTGCGGCGTGGTGATCCGCCACCGGCGTTCCGTCTCTTCCGGCGGCAGTTCCACTACTTTCGCGCGCCCGATGTCCACCTTGAGCTTCCCGTCATCCACGAACACCCGGCTCCACACGATTTCGCCCGGCTTGCTGACCCCCTTCACGCCGCCCCCGCCCAGGCGGAAATACATAGGAGGCTGACGCTCGCTCACCGCGCCCGCGTAGCCGCCCGTTAAATGCGCTGGCGGCACGGCGCCCGAGATCTCCAGCACCCACACAAATTCCTCGGTTCCGTTCACCGGGAATGCCTCGCCGTAGCGCACGTCATGCAGCGTCGTTTCCTGCGGATAGCCCAGCGTTTTCCAGATGCGATTCGTCACGAGCGCATCCAGGCCGGCGCATTCGTCCACTTCGTTGAAGTGCGGCAGCGCGTCATTCTCGCGCAATATCCGCCCGTTGCCGCGCGCCCGCACAGGGGGCCGGTCGACATTGTTCAACAGACCTTCGGCCAGGTCGGACGCCGGCGCCAGGTCCTTCAAACCCTGCTGATACTGTATGCCGATGGCATCGCAGCCGAAATCGTCGGCGATGCGCAGCGCCGCGATGTACATCTTGCATTGCTCCAGGATCTGGCCATCCGTGAGATCGGTCTCCGGGTCGCTGCCCGTGTGAAACCGCATGCCCTTGCGGTCGAGCCAGGTGCGCACGTCGCGCGCCTCGCCGTCGCTGGTGGCCAGCATCTCGGCATATAGCGCCGACTGACTTAGCCGCTCCTTGAACACCCCGGTCGAATGCAGCAGTTCATCCGGAATGATGGCGTTGTACATGCCCATGCAGCCTTCGTCGAAGACCCCCATGATGGCCTTGTCGCGCCGTAGCGCGGTCGCGAGCTGGGCGCCCGTCTCTTCCGCGCGCGCCGGCAGCTTGTACGACGCGAGCGGTCGTACGTGGCTGGTATCGTGCTCGACAGGCTTCCCCGCGAGCCAGCGCCGCAAGCCGGAAAGAAAGAAATCGTCGGTGAAGTCGACGCTCCACAATGAGCTATAGGCGACGCCCGCCTTGGTCATGGACGCGTTGAGGTTGAGCAGCCCCACCAAGCCGGGCCATTCCCCGCTCCAGTTGGCAATCGTGAGAATCGGTCCGCGATGGCTGTAGAGGCCGTGCAGCACGTGATGGCTATACTGCCAGACCGCCTCGACCACCACCAGCGGCGCGCCGGGCGGGATCGCGCGGAAGACTTCCATTCCGTGCTTCTGGCTATCGATAAAGCCGTGACCTTTCACCGGGTCGCAGGCGTGGCCGCGGACAACGTCGCGCCCCGCTTGCCGGATGGCTCCCATCACGGCCTCTTCCGCGCGCGCCTGAGCCGGCCAGCACTTCTGGTTGGCGGCCAGGCGCAGATCTCCGTTTGCAATTAAGATGACAGGGTCTGGCATGACCACATTTTGGCACCGTGCGCGTCCCGAGTCCACGGGGTGCGGCGTGTTAAGCTGGTGGCATAACGCGTGCGTGAGGGCCGGTAGCTCAGTAGGTAGAGCATTTGCCTTTTAAGCAAAGGGTCGCGGGTTCGAGTCCCGCCCGGCTCACCAGCGTAACCTTCCTGTTTTCATTCAGCTAGCGACCCCGCCTCTTTCGTGTCGCGGATATGTCGCCACTCCGTCTTGGACTACCGCGTCCCGGTGCGCCGTGTCTCCCCAGGGGCAGTGGCGCTCGGTGACCTTCACCAAAGAGTGGCCGGGCAGAATGGAACACGCGCTCCATTGGGATTCCTTTCGACAGCATTTCGACCGCAAACCTGTCCGGGAAACGGTGGGGATGGCCGCCCTTCACGCCAGCTATCTCGCACAGCCGCCGAAAAGGTCCGGCATCAGTTACCAGCCCGCCTGTCCTTTTGATCCCACGCCGGTCCGAAAACCAGTAGCGTTCGCTCTTTTACCGGCAGGCAGCCAACGCCTCCATTACGAACGGGGGCAGCGGGATGTAGACCGGAACGGCGGTCTTGGCTGTCCAGATGAACAACCCGCAACCGTTGTGCGTTCTGCTGCCCGCCTTCGCCATGCCAATCCGTGAATTGATCGCCCGCCGCGAGCTCGGCTCGGGTGTATGGCATCGCCGGCGGGAAGCGACCAAACGATCGCCGGCGCGCCAACTTCATGCCGCCGGACTTGGCGCCATGCTTCCACCTGCATCGAAAACGGGTAACTCGGGTACGTCGATGGACAGGTTGCAGTCAGGAAACGGATGCGGAATCTGCCCGTGGAACCGTGGGCCGTTCGCATCGATCATCATCCCGGTGCTGCGGTTCCGGTATGACTCCTTCATTCACTACTTCACGCCGGTTTATCCCGACGCTTTCCGGGCCGGGGCCCCGCCGCCCCACGGCACTACCTAAGCGCCGCGGGTGACCGCCGGAGTCAACCGGCTGCGGATTTGATTCATCACTTCCGACGCTAGGAACGGTTTGCGCAGTACGGGGAAATTATGTTCCTCGCACAGCGCCTCCTCTTCCGGCGGCAGAATCGTGCCGGTCATCATGATCACCAGCATGCGCGGCTGCGTCTGCAGAAACTCCACGCCCAACTCCACGCCATTGCCGTCGGGAAGCATGTAGTCCAGCAGCGCGGCATTGGGCTTTTCCGAGGCCATCAGCTTTTTGGCTTCCGCCGCCGATTCGGCCGTCAGCAGTTTCCAGCCGGCGTCCGCCATCAGACGCTCCAGGAAATGCAGCAGGTCGCGATTGTCGTCGACCAGCAGCACCGTAGGATGCGAAGGCGTGCGCGCCTCGTCGCCTTCTACCGAGCGGATGTGCAGGCTCTCGCCGTCTTCGGCCACGTCCACCCGCACGCGCGCGCCTGGATTCACTTGCCCGGTCGCCACCAGCGTGGCCAGCGGCTGCGTCAGGTGCCGGTGAATGGTGCGGTTCAACTCCCGCGCGCCATACTCCGCGCTGGTCCCCTTTTCGAGCAGGAACCGCCGCGATTCAAACGGCACTTCGAGCGTGAACGACCGCGCGCCGAGCCGCGTGTTCACGTGGTTCTGCAAGTCGGCGATCTGCTGGTCGAGGATGGTGGAAAGCGATTCGGGCGTCAGCGGCTGATATGTAATGATGCAATCGATCCGATTGACGAACTCCGGAGAGAAGCGCTTCCGCACCGAAGCCAGCGCGATGTTCTGCAGCTTGCCAGTCAGGTCCGAACGATCCGCCGACTTCACCGACTGGAACCCGAAATCGGGGTTGATCTCGCGCATCATCTCGCGTGCGCCGAGGTTGCTGGTCAGAAACACCAGGCTCTTTTCAAAATTAACAATGGTGTTGTCGCCCAGCCGCAGGATGCCCTTATCCAGCACACCCAGCAGCAGGCGCGTCATGGAAGGCGCGGCCTTTTCGATTTCATCGAACAGCACCAGCGACAGGTTACACTTCTCTGTGGTGACGCCGTTCAGCTTCTGCTGCGTCAGCATGGGCTGCGTTTCGCGGTGCCCCAGGTAGCCGGGCGGAGCGCCAATCAGCTTTGCCACCTCGTGTTCCATTTGGAATTCGCCGCAATCGATCTTCAGGACGTTCTTTTCCGAGCCGTGCAAGACCTCGGCCAGGGCTTCCACGGTTTTCGTCTTACCGGTGCCGGTAGGACCCAGCAACAGGAACACGCCTACCGGCCGGCCTTCAGGGGCCAGCCCGGCCTGGTACATCTGGATATACGGCACAATCACGCGCGTGGCGGCCGGCTGGCCGACCACTCTTTGCGACAGGACCGCGATCAGATTCTCGGCCGGGTCCGCCGCCGGTTTCTTCGACCGGCTCGATGATTGCGTATTCTTACCTCGCTCCACGGTGTTCTCTGCCTTGATTATATGGGGGCGACGGCCTCTGGCGCGTCTGGGGGGCCGCTCCTCGGGGATCATTTGATCGGCCATACTTATCCTGTAACCCTGTTAACTTCAGTTAATTACATCCACGCTCTGGCAGCGCAACGGCGTTTGGCGCGTAACTGTGACCGGCAGCCACCCAAGAGCCTGAAGAACGCCAAACTATACCAAAACTATACCCGATTTTTGACCGGAATTGTCGGGAATTTTCGTAATATAGCGTACTGCAATCTGTGGATGGTGTGCGCGAGGGGGTGACTACCTGTGTCGGAAGGTGATGCGCCCTTTGGTCAGGTCGTAAGGCGACAACTCGAGGGTGACCTTGTCGCCGGCCAGAACGCGAATACGATTGCGGCGAAGGCGTCCCGCCAAGTGCGCCAATACTACGCGATCGTGGTCGAGCTGTACGCTGAACTTTCCGCTCGGAAACTTTTCTAAAACCGTACCGGTTACTTCAATATTGTCTTCTTTGCTCATAAACCTCCACGCTGGATTTCGCCGGCGGGGCCAACCCCATCGGATCGCCCCGCCCGCCTCGCGATACTAGGCCGCCGTGACGTTGGCCGCCTGCAGCCCCTTCGGACCGCGCGTTACTTCGAACTCCACACTGGCGCCTTCATCCAGGCTCCGATAGCCTTCCGTCTGGATGGCCGAGAAATGCACGAAGACGTCTTCTCCGTTTTCCCTCTGGATGAAGCCGTATCCTTTGGCTGCATTAAACCACTTCACTGTACCTTTTTCTCTCATCTATGTTTCCTTTTTCGTAAGTGCAGATCGATCTCCCGCAGGCACGGCGGCACAAAACACAAAAGGGGGTTGCGGCCAACTCACGCAGCCCCCCTGAGACCTG
Source organism: Bryobacterales bacterium (assembly GCA_963843255.1). GTDB lineage: Bacteria > Acidobacteriota > Terriglobia > Bryobacterales > Bryobacteraceae > Bog-159. Next base: position 122,142 of record CAWJJQ010000007.1, read on the forward strand.
TATCGACGCGAAGACGAGTGTCAAAATGCTCCTATAGTATATCTCAGTGCACGATGTAAAAGAGTTAGCTTTGCTTTCCGGCGCCTGAACGCAGAACCGCCGCCCCCATGATCGCCGCCAGGCTCGCCACCGTCAGCCAGCCGAACCAGTCGCCCCATCGCGTGTATACGGTCGCGCCCGGCCCCGGCGGGATATTCGCCACCAGCAGGGCCTCGGGCAGCCGAGAACTGGGAGCCTCGGCCAGAATACGTCCGTATGCGTCGCTGAAGGTAAGCCGGCCCTGCTGCGCCACGCGCGCGATCGTGGATCCTTCCTCGACGCCCCGCAGCACCGCCATCCGGGAATGGATCCAGCCATCGATCGTGAAATCCCACGCCGGCACCGCCAGGAAACGCACCCCGCTCTGGCCATAGCGGCGGGACCAGCCGGGAAAGTCCATATCTTTACAAATGGCTACGCCCCACTGTTCCCCCGGACCCGCAAACAGCCCAGGAGCCGCGCCGATTTCATATCCAGTCTCCGGACCCGGCAGCATGTGATGTTTTTCATATTCCACCAGCAGGCGCCCATCCGGTCCGAAAACAGCCGCTGTGTTGCGTGGAGGTTTGAGGGTGAACCGGTTGAAGCCGGCGATGAGTGTTACGTGCCCGGCGCGCGCGGCATCGCTGAATATGCGTTCGATGGCATCCGAATCGGCCGTCGTAACCCCTACAAATTTCTCGGGCAGGATCACTACCTGCGCGCCGGCCGCCGCTAGCCGGATGGCGCGATCCGCATATGCGTGAGCGACCGCCAGCGCCAACGCCGGATCTTTGGTTTCAAAAGCTTCTTCGACCCCCTGGTCGGTCGCCGCCATTCCCACCCGCACGGCCGCCTGCCTTGCTTCGGGCTGCAAACGAGCCGCGCCGAAGACCAGCGCCATCACTACGATCGCGAACCCTGGCGCCATCGCCCACCCCGACCGGCGCGCCCACGCCACCGCCACCGCCGATGGAAGGAGCGTCACCAGAAACGTCACCCCGGCAAACCCCGTAAGCGAGGCCACTTGCAGTGCGGGCAGAAAATTCGCCTGCGAATAGGCCAGGCTCAGCGAGGTACCGTGTGGAGAGGAAATCGAATTCAGAAACTCGTAAGCGGTCCACGCTGCTGGAAAGGCGAATGCGGCGGCCCAGTCGGGTAGCCGGCGCTCCGCGAACCGGGCCAGCAGCACGGTCCCCATGTAGATCAGGGCAGCCACCGCCAACCCGGCGATCATGATCCCTGGCGGCATCACCCTTGCCAGGAACCTGACCAAATTGAGACTGCCCAGCAGGTAGGCGGCAAAAGCCGCCGCCGCCGCCCGGCGCCACGACGACCCGAAAGCCAGCATCAGAACCGGAATTGGCGCGATCCAGGCAGCCGGCCAGAATTCACCCAGTCCCGTCGAAATATAATATGCGCCGGCCGAGATCGCTATTGCGAGGAGGGTCCACATGCTAGCGCTTCGTATTTATCGTCACGGTATACGATACGAGCGAAAGCCATCTGAGGTTCGTGCGCGAATGCGCAAACCCATTCGCCGCGCGCCGCCTCGCCGAGCCAGCGGAGCTTACTGTCGATCGATTGGATGGGATCCAGATCGAACGCCGCCACCCAGGTGGGCGTGACGTGTGCCGCCGTGGGAACCAGGTCCGTCAGGAAGCAAAACGTCTTGCCTTCGGACGCCGCCGTGATCACCATCATGTTGCGCGTGTGACCCGGTGCTACGCATAACTTCACGCCCGGCGCCACTTCGGCATCCGTATCGATCAGGCGCATCTGCCCCGAATCCACCAGCGGGTCATAGTTCCCGTCGATGTACGCCACGCTGTCGCGCGGGTGGCGCAGGTGGGCATGCTCCCATTCCCCGCGCCGTGTGTAATAAGTCGCGCGCGGAAACGCCGGTCGCGCGCCGGTCCCGGTCAGGATGGTGTTCCACCCGCAGTGGTCCCAGTGAAGGTGGCTATTCACCACAATGTCGATGCGGTCGGGATCGATCCCCGCCCGCGCGATGATCTCAGACAGCGGCACGGCCGTGGAGGGCAATTTCATGCGCTCGCGCCGGCGCGGGTCCAGTTTGTCGCCGCCTCCGGTATCGAGCAGAATGGTGTGCTCGCCGGTTTCCACAATGTAGCAGTTGAAACCCAGCGGCAGGCGGTTCAATTCATCGGCGGGCGACTTGCGGCTCCACAGCGTCTTGGGAACCACACCGAACATCGCGCCGCCGTCCCACCAGTAAATGTCCTCGCGGACTAGCGTGATACGAAAGCCGCCCAGTTCGATGGCGGACATCCCCTATACGCCGCGCACCAGTTTGCGGCCGCGCTCGAAGAGATCCGCGGCGTCTTCCACCAGTTGCCGCCCCTTGTCGACCATTTCCTTGCTGCGGTCGTAAACGTCCTTGCTCGTCCCGGTGACCGCTTCCTTGCCCTGCTGGGTTTTCTCGGTAATGAAACGCCGGGTCTTCCGGCCGCTCTGCGGGGCCAGTAAAATGGCAGCGGTCATCCCTACTACAGCACCGGCGACAAACCACCCGATGTTGTTTGCCAGCTGGTCTTGTGCGTCATCTTGATCGGCCATGCCCATCCTCCGTATCCTGAACCTTCATTCTATTCCATCGGCGTGCGATGAGAGGGTATTGGCGCGTGCGATATGCTGAAGATATGCCGCAACAACCGGATGCTTCGCACGCCCTCGATATGGTGACCCTGTTCAGTTCCTCCAATCATGATGCGGAGATGGAAGCGATGGCCATCCACAGCATTCTGCAGGCGAGCGGCATCCCCTCCGTGCTGGTCGGATCCAGCACCATCCCGGTCCTTTCTTTCGAAGTGCAGGTTCCCAGCAACGATCTGGAAGAAGCGAAACGTATTGTGGCCGAAGCCCAGGCCGCCGGTCCGGCCGCCGCCGCCGAAGCTGAAGCCGAATCGGAAACCGAAAGCTGAGCTTAAGCCACTGAACCTAAGCCACAACCCAAACCTAGGCCCGAACCCAAACCCGAAAAAGAATCAACAGCCGCCGTGGGGCAGGCTCTCAGCCTGCGCGGGGCTCTTAGCCCCGCTCTGGAACCGTTCCAGGCTGCCTTCGGCCGCCAGTGCTTGAGCTGAGAGCCCCGGGCAGGCCACGGGCCTGCCTCACAAAAAACTGTAGATTTTTACGACAATAAGATCCTATAATATAGTTTAGGAAATACCCGATCCGCAAAACCACCAAAGAGGGGGAGATTTTGACCAGTTCACCCAGCACCACGCGACACAAGGTCACCATCGACGGCAACGAAGCCGCCGCCTACGTCGCACACCAGATCAACGAAGTCGTCGCCATCTATCCAATTACGCCGTCCTCAGCCATGGGCGAGTGGGCGGACCAGTGGTCCGCCGAGCGGAAGCCCAACATCTGGGGCACCATCCCCTCCGTCATCGAGATGCAAAGCGAAGGCGGCGCCGCCGGCGCGCTGCATGGCGCCCTGCAATCCGGATCGCTCACCACCACATTCACCGCCTCCCAGGGCCTGCTGTTGATGATCCCCAATATGTTCAAGATCGCCGGGGAACTCACCTCCACCGTCTTTCACATCGCGGCCCGCACCCTGGCATCCCAAGCGCTCTCCATCTTCGGCGATCATAGCGACGTCATGGCCGCCCGCGCCGCCGGCTTCGCCATGCTAGCCTCCAATTCCGTACAGGAAGTCATGGATTGCGCCCTCATCGCGCAAGCCGCCACGCTCCAGGCCCGAGTCCCCTTCCTGCACTTCTTCGATGGCTTCCGCACCTCTCACGAAGTGGCAAAAGTCGAACAACTCACGCCCGATGACATGCGCGCTATGATCGACGACAACCTGGTGCGCGCGCATCGCGCTCGGGCCCTCTCGCCCGATCGTCCCGTCATCCGCGGCACCGCCCAAAACCCCGACGTCTTCTTCCAGGCGCGCGAAGCTTCTAACCCCTTTTACCAGGCCTGCCCCGCCATCGTGCAGCAGGCTATGGACCGGTTCGCCCAGGTGGTGGGCCGTCAGTACCACTTGTTCGATTACTTCGGCGCACCCGATGCCGACCGCGTCATCGTGATCATGGGCTCAGGAGCCGAAGTCGCCGAAGAAGCCGTCGCCCATCTGACCGCCGCCGGTGAAAAAGTCGGTCTGCTGAAGGTCCGCCTTTACCGGCCATTCTCCATCGAGCACTTCATCGCCGCCCTCCCCGAATCCGTCAAAACCATCGCCGTGCTCGACCGCACCAAAGAGCCCGGCGCGTCCGGCGAGCCGCTTTACCTCGACGTGATTAACGCTCTCAGCGAAGGAATGGTCACCGGCAAGCGCGTCATCGGCGGCCGCTACGGGCTTTCCTCCAAGGAATTCACCCCCGCCATGGTCAAGGGCATTTTCGACGAAATGTCCAAGCCCAAGCCAAAAAATCACTTCACCATCGGCATCGTGGACGACGTCAGCCACACCAGCCTGGACTACGACCCCGCGTTTTCAAGCGAAGTTCCCGGCACCGTGCGCGCCCTGTTTTACGGCCTGGGTGCCGACGGTACCGTCGGCGCCAACAAAAACTCCATCAAGATCATCGGTGAAGAAACCGAAAACTTCGCGCAGGGCTATTTCGTGTACGACTCGAAGAAGTCCGGCGCCATCACCGTATCGCACCTCCGCTTCGGGCCCAAGCCGTTGCACTCCAGCTATCTGATTACGAATGCCAACTTCGTCGCCTGCCATCAGTTCTCGTTCCTGGAGCGGATCGACATGCTGAAATTCGCCGAGCCCGGCGCCACGTTCCTGCTCAACAGCCCCTACGGCGCCGACGATGTCTGGGACCAACTACCGCGCACCGTGCAGCGCCAGATCATTGCCAAAAAGTTGCGCTTCTACGTGATCGACGGTTACGAGGTCGCCAAAAAGACTGGCATGGGTGGCCGCGTCAACACCATCATGCAGACCTGCTTCTTCGCCATCAGCGGTGTGCTGCCGCGTGACGAAGCCATCGCCGCCATCAAACACGCTATCGAGAAAACATATGGCAAGCGCGGCGAAGCCGTAGTGCAGAAGAACTTCGCGGCGGTCGATGCGGCCCTGAGCCACCTCAGCGAAGTCAAAATCCCGGCCGAGGCCAGCGCCACCTTCGACATGCGCCTCCCGGTCCCCGCTAATGCTCCCGATTTCGTCCAGAGAGTAACCGCCCGCATCATCGCCGGCGAAGGTGACGACCTGCCTGTCAGCGCTATGCCCATCGATGGCACCTTCCCCACCGGCACCACGCAGTGGGAAAAGCGCAACATCGCGCTGGACATCCCCGTCTGGGACGAGGGCTTGTGCATCCAGTGCGGCAAATGCGTCCTGGTTTGCCCGCACGCCGTCATCCGCGCCAAAGTTTACGAGCCGGCCCAGGCCGAAGGCGCGCCGGCGACTTTCAAATCGGTGCCCGCGCGCTGGAAGAATTTCAGCGACATGAAGTACACCCTGCAGGTTGCCCCGGAAGATTGCACCGGTTGCGCCCTGTGCGTGGCGGTCTGCCCCGCCAAGAGCAAGAGCGAAGTGAAACACAAGGCCATCAACATGGCGCCCCAGGCTCCTTTGCGCGAGCCGGAAGCCGCCAACTGGGATTTCTTCCTCAACATTCCGGAGATCGATCGCCGCCTGCTGACGCAAAGCCTGGTCAAAGACAGCCAGCTGCTGCAGCCCTTGTTCGAGTTTTCAGGCGCTTGCGCCGGATGCGGCGAGACACCCTACATCAAGCTCATGACTCAGCTCTTCGGCGACCGCACCGTCATCGGCAACGCCACCGGCTGTTCTTCGATTTACGGCGGCAACCTGCCCACTACGCCTTATACCACCAACAAACAAGGCCTGGGTCCCGCCTGGTCCAATTCGCTGTTTGAGGACAACGCCGAGTTCGGCCTGGGCATGCGGCTGGCCATCGACAAGCAGAATGAGTACGCCGGCGAACTGGTGGCGCGGCTCGGAAACATCATCGGAGACGACCTGGCGCAGGCCCTGCTCGACGCCGATCAATCTACCGAAGCGGGCATCTTCGAACAGCGCGACCGCGTCAAGCTGCTGAAGCAGAAACTGACCGGTGTAAATACGCCCGAGGCGCGCGACCTTTTAAGCCTGGCCGATGCGCTGGTAAAGAAGAGCGTCTGGATTCTGGGCGGCGATGGCTGGGCCTACGACATCGGCTACGGCGGCCTCGATCACGTCCTGGCTTCCGGCCGCAACGTGAATATTCTGGTGCTCGACACCGAGGTTTACTCCAACACCGGCGGCCAGATGTCCAAATCCACGCCGCGTGGCGCAGTGGCCAAATTCGCCGCCGGCGGCAAGAACACCGCCAAGAAGGACCTGGCCATGATGGCCATGAATTACGGCACCGCCTACGTGGCCAAGATCGCCATGGGCGGCAACGATAGCCACACGATCAAGGCCTTCATCGAAGCCGAGTCCTACGACGGACCGTCCATCATCATCGCCTACAGTCACTGCATCGCGCACGGCTACGACATGGTGCATGGGATGGATCAGCAGAAAGCCGCCGTGCAGTCCGGATACTGGCCCCTTTTCCGTTACGACCCGCGCCTGGCTGCTGAAGGCAAGAATCCGTTCCAACTCGATTCGCGCCCGGCCAGCATCAGGCTGAAGGACTACGTCTACAACGAGACCCGCTATACCATGCTGGCCAAAAGCCACCCCGATGAAGCGCGCGAATTGCTCGAACTAGCCGAGGAGGATGTCCGCAAGCGTTGGAAGATCTACGAGCACATGGCCAGCGCGCCGGTTAACGGCTCCACTAAGGAAGAGGTAAAACAATGATTGACCTGTCTAAAACCATCGATCTTTCCACCACCTATCTGGGGTTGAAACTGAAGAATCCACTGGTGGCGTCATCTTCGCCTATGTGCGAGGAAGTGGCCAACATCCGGCGCATGGAAGATTCGGGCGCCGCCGCCGTGGTGTTGCACTCGTTGTTCGAAGAGCAGCTTAATCTGGAAAGCCTGGCCCTCGACCGTTACATGTCCGCCGCGGAGGAGATCGGCGCCGAGAGCACCACCCATTTCCCTGACCTGATCGGCTACAATCGCGGCCCTGAAGGCTACCTGAAACACATCCGCACCGTAAAAGAGGCCGTACGCATTCCAGTCATCGCCAGCCTGAACGGAACCTCGGTCGGCGGCTGGATCAAATATGCGAAAGAGATGCAGCAGGCCGGCGCGGACGCCCTGGAGTTGAACATTTACTACATTCCAGTCGACGGCGCCGTCACCGGCGACCAGGTGGAGCGCCAGTACTGCGACCTGGTCCGCGAGGTGAAGGCCGCTGTGCAAATCCCGGTCGCCGTCAAACTCGGGCCCTACTTCAGTTCCATGGTGAACATGGCCCGGCGGCTGGAAGCCTCCGGCGCCGACGGCCTGGTCTTGTTCAATCGCTTTTACCAGCCCGATTTCGACCTGGAATCGCTCGAAGTCGTTCCCAACCTGATCCTGAGCAATCAGTACGAACTGCTCCTCCGCCTGAACTGGATCGCGGTGCTCTACGGCAACGTCAAGCCCGACCTGGCCCTCACCGGCGGCGTCCACACCGCCACCGACGTGGTGAAAGCCATGATGGCCGGCGCCAAGGTCGCCATGATGACCTCTGCCCTGCTAAGGAAGGGCATCAGTTATCTCGACACGCTGGTTACTGAGTTACTAGTCTGGCTGGGCGACCACGAATACGATTCCATTCGCCAGATGCAGGGCAGCATGAGCCGCAACTCCGTGCCGCAGCCCCAAGCCTTCGAACGCGCCAATTACATGAAGGTGCTAAGCTCCTACGCAATGCGCTAGGCCTTGTGGGGCGGGCCCCCGGCCTGCGGCGGCCTCTAAGGCCGCCTACTCGCGCGGTCTTTCGAGACTCCTGACATGTCTGCCGTCCCTGGACCGCCCCATTGCCTTCTTTGACAACAGCAGATCCTCACGCGAGAGCACGCCGGCTGTCAAGATCCTTCATGTAGTGTGGTTCTGTGTGAATCATCACGGCGTACCCGCCGACGATCAGGAACTGAACGCCGGCCGCGTTCAAGGCGCTCGACAGATCTCTGTAATAGGAGCTGATCTTCATGAATGCCTTTGGCTGCTGCCGTAGTCACAACCAGGTCCCAGGCCGCTTCCAGAATACGGCTCGGTTCCCAGAGCTTGCCGAAATTGCACATCGAACTCCCGGCCCGGGGCACGCCCTCGGACCAGGCATTCCATAATGACGCGCTCAGCCATGGCACTATTATGACAAGCCTCAGGGTATTCTAATGGTTGCGAACGAGAGCCCCAGACCCTCGCCATCAGCCACCTTATCCATCGCGCTGGTCGCCCTGTCTCTTTCCCTCGCGCAAGCGCAAAGCAAAGTACTGAATGCGGTCTTCACCCCGACCCCCATCCAGGCGGACGGCCACGCTGAAGATGCCTGGCGCAAAGCCCCGCGCCCTCTGAAATCGCCATCTGCATGAACCCGCGGCGGACGGCTCAACTCAGCGACTCCAAGTCTCCGGCACCGTCCAGGCGATGTGGAATGGGCCGCTGCTCGATCTGCTGTTCACCGTCACGGACCCGGGTGTCACCACTTCTTCCCCGCAAGAGACCGGCCGCTCTCGCGTCCAGGTCTATGTCGATCAGTACGACGACAAGTTCCCAAAATTCGAGAGCTATTACGGTGGCCTGCAAACAATGATGCCGTGGGCCGGCGCCCTCCGCTAACAGCCGGCGCTACCGCCAAGACGCTACTCCACTACGTAAGTCCCGCCGGTGTTGGACCCCGCACCAGTGTAATACTTCGACGTCGCCGGTCCCGCGATCGTCCCGCCGGTGGTCGTAAAAGCGTCGCTCACAATGGTCTCGTGAACCGAAGTCCCGCCTCCCGTATATTTCAGGTACGAGTTCGGCAAGTCTACTACTCCGTTGATATTCACGTTGCCACCCGTCCAGTCCCACGGATCGCAGGTGTTACGTGGCGTGCAACTCGCAACTTTCCAAACGGCGATGCCGTCCCATGTCCCGCCGGTTGGGGCCGTCAGGTTCAGGCCGTCGCCCGTTACCGCCAGCGTGCCCGCGGTCGGCGCGAAGTAGAACGTTACACCCGCGGTGGCGTCTACATAAGCGCTGCCCCCGCTGATCTTGACGCTGCCCGACGTAATGTCGTACAGCCCCGCGCTGAACGTCACCGTCCCGCCTTTGATCGTAATGCCGCTGCAATACGTTCCCGAAGGGATAGTGTGGGTTCCTGCAGTGATGTTGGGATCGGCCAGGCAGGTTCCCGGCGTGGGAGCGGTGAGCCCCGTAATCGGGTTGCTCACCGCCGTCTGGCTCATCAGAACATCGGTCAGGCTGGGAGACACCGTGCCGCCGGTCGGCGGCCATGGTGAGATAGAAGCTGCCGTCAGATTAACCTTGGTGCCACTGCCGGTCAGGCCGATATTGCCTCCGGTCAGGTTGAAAGCGCTGGTGGAAGTCGAGTCCACATAGAACCCACAACCAGTGGTCGTGGTGCCACCGGAGACCTTGAACGCATTCGCCGCGCTGGGATCCAACACGAAGATGCAGCCTCCTGCGCCGCTATATACAGCGGTAGTCGACCGCACATTCACGGTTATCCCCGACTGGCCGAGCACCCGCGAAAATAGAGTAGGTATGTTTTCGGAAACAGTGGCGCTCACCCAGTAACTTGTCGGAGATACCCCAGCGACCGGAATACCGCTCGATCCGCTGCCGATCTGAATCGAGACGGTGTCGTTATTGGATCCATTGGTGAAACCGTTGTTAACAGCAAACTGGCATCCCACGTTCCACGGCTTGCCGGAATCCAGCGAAGACGGGCATGTGGTACTCGATTGCGCGGTCGGAATAGTCGAGCCGGCCGCCGCCACCACCGCTGCTGCCGCCGCCTGTGCGGCCGTTCTGGCCGCCTCCTTCCGGTAATAGGCCCAACCAATGTCGACAACCAGCCCCAGCATGCCGAACAATACCGACAGCCCCAGTGTGATCAAAAGCGCCGCCTGCCCATGGTTCGCGGCTGAACCACGGTCTACGCTGAATCTCATAAAGCACGTCCTTATATCCAACTTCAACCGTCCGCGCTGCTTACAGCGTCGGCCGGTGTTTGATGGCGTAAGTAACAGCTAGTAACATAATCGCGGCGGCCAGCCACGTAAGCACGGCGCCGGCCGTTCTCAGGGCGCCCACAGACAACACGCCGATCCCACCTAAAAGAAGAAGCAATACCAGCGCGGCCGCCAAACCGATAGCGGTGCATAATATTGCGCGTTCCGTCGGCGGCCTCTTAGTTCGAGGCGTTAACTCGCGCACCTGAATATCAATACTCTCTGTCTCCTCGGGTATCATGGCATTACGCTCATATTTCGACTTAGTGCGGCTCAAAACTGGATTAACTGGTAACTATAACCTCCAAAGACCAGCGTTCCCACGCCCCCGCTGGTGCTGAATTGCTGGACTCCGACTCCCGGGTAGAGCATGGCTAACGCAGTGTTGAATGTGAAGACCGCCCGGATCTTGATCCAGTTCCCCACTGCATTATCGTTATTACTGGAAGGCGGCCACGCCGTGCCCCACGACGCGTTTGAGCTGCAGGTGCTCACCGGGCTGCAGCTTACCGAGCTATTCTCGCTGGTGAGCGTCAAGTTAACCTGGCTCATCGGGAGCGCGGCGGCGTAATTCTTGAACACTCCCACAACGTCGCTGACGTCCACCGAACAACTGTTGGGCGAGGCGCAGGTCGCGCCATGCACCGAAGCATAAGAATTCGCCATCTTCACCGCGTACTGCAGCGTGTGATACTGCCACATGGCGCGCCCCATCTCCTCTGTTGAGATGAACAGGAACATCAGGGGTATCCCTACCAGCGTGAACTCAAGCACCGCGCTGCCCTTTCGCCCGTTCCGTCTTAGCTGACTGTGCATGACGAATTATTCTTCATCGGCAACTGCGCCGTGCGGTTTATAGTGAATTGGCCCGACAGCACGCCCGGGATTGGCACCAGTTGGGCCGTTTGGTAAGTTACGGTCACTTTCACTGTATTTACGGTGTCAATCGTGCTGCAGGAGATGGAGGTGACCACTGCTTGGGAGCTGCTCACCGGCCCCGCGCAACTTGACAGCCCGCTGACGTTTGGCTCCATGCTGAGTTCCTGGAGCGCCACCGTGCACACCGTGCTGCTGGAAACTGTGCCGCTGCTGAGGTTCGCGCCGTAGAGCGCCGCCGCGCGTGCCGCGCTCTGCGTGGAAATCAGCGCGTGGGCGTAGAAGCCCCAGTCAAACGCACCCGCGAAAAGGAAGACAAACCAAGGTAGCAGGACGGAGAATTCGACGACGCTCTGTCCCCTCCGTCCGCGTTCCGTTCGAAGACGTGTTCGCACGGAAGACAGTATGAATGGCCAGCCGGACAAAAAACAAGCTATCTGTCGTTAATTCTCCCTTATTGTTAGTAAGACGATATAGCAAGCCCGTTTCTTTACCGGTGGCTGAATTTTTTTTGTGTTGAGGCAGCCCCGCCTCTCACTGCCTGCGCAAGGTTACAGGCTATCCCTAGTCTATATTGATTCTCTAGCCCCAGGACGGTAACTTCAGACTTGTTGTCGGGCCTTTCTCACGAACGCAAGATGAACCTGAATACTGCCGATGCGATAGAGCAGGAGGTTGCCGCCGCATACGAAGCGTACGCCGACGGCCTTTACCGTTACGCCCTGTCGATCCTGCGGCAGCCTGAGGACGCGCGCGACGCACTGCAGGAAGCTTTTCTCCGCTACTTTCTGCAAAGAAACTGCGGTGGTCAAGTGGATCTTCCCCGTGCCTGGTTATACCGCGTCCTGCGCAATTACCTGATAGACCAGCTCGACATGGCTTGCCACAGACATGAGATACCTGGATCCAATACCGACCAGTTTCAAAGTGACGGCCATGATCCGGAAACGCTGACGTACCGTTCGCAGGTCGCCCAACAAATCCGGAGCATCTTATCGGATCGCGAGCTCAACTGCCTCCTGTTACGCACCGAAGGTCTCTCCTATGCAGAGATCGCCGAGGTAATGAGTCTAAAGGTCGGTACTGTTGGTGCGTATCTGGCGCACATCCAGAAGAAACTGCAGAACGCCGCCACTGGAGATAAGGATTACCGGATCGGCGCAACCCGTGCGTTGGCCATGCTTTGTTATGAAGCAACGCCTGTTAGCGTGCCCGGCGGCCGTCAACCAAACGAATGGCCCCAGATCCTTGCGGAAATTCGTCGTCAAGCACGAAGCGCCGGTGTCCTGGATCCGGAAGACGCCAAGCGACGCGCCGCTGCCGAAATCGTTGCGTACCTGGGCCCCCAGGCCAGCGCGAAAATCCTGGGCGGCGTCTCTTCCGACTGCCGCAATCTACTCGCCGAGCTACAACCCGTCCTCAGCCTCTTTCTTGGGCGTCAGGCTGCCGGGCGGCTGGCTTCGCGCATAGTCGAGGTTTCAATTGTGAGACTATGACAGGGTGCCGCTTCGGCTCCCTGTCGAGTTCCTGAAGGTTGCAACTCGCCGGTCCTCCTGGATCCTGATCGTTACCGGAGCAGGTCTATCTTTAGGCCTTCTTTCGTTTGCCGCCTGGCTGATCACCAGCGATGGCGTTTGGCTCAAGCTCTTTTTTGACGGTCCCGGCGTTGTGTTGATGGTCGCTTTGACCGCCGTAGAGGTATGGTTGAGTTTCTCCGTGCGGCGGGCATTCGTATCGGATGAACCCATGCATCTGGCGTGGACTTTGCTCGGGTTTTCCGCGATCTGCGACTTTCTGGGTACGGCCTGTGTCCAATGGCTAAGTTCCGGATCTCCGCTGAATCCACTCTTGCGCTTGCCCGGCTGGTCTCAGGGCGTTGCCCAGCAACTCCATGACATTGGTTTTGTTCTGGGAGGGACCTTGCGCTATGCGCTGCTCGCGGCGGGCCTGTTATCCGTAGTGCGGATCTACCGGCTGGCCGGCTTCCCGGGACGCCTGGCGGCTACCGGCTGGATCCTCCTCTTTCTCGTCTTCGCGTATGTGGTCAATGAATTCCGCGAGGTCGTGATCGCCTTCGAGCATGGTAAATCGCTCAGATGGCTTGAAGTTTTGGGCTGGCCTGTGGATCCGCTTTTGTGTCTCTTGCTCTTTCAAACCAGGCTGCTGGCGCATTCCATCAAAAGCACAGGCATGGGAAGTATCGCCCGTTGCTGGCGGGCATTTACCATCGGCGTTCTTTTGGTGTGGCTCGGCGATCTGGGCAACTGGGCCGTTCTTTCCGGTCACTTATCGTGGCAGTGGAACTCGCTCAGTTGGTATGTCTGGCTGCCTGCCGCCGGCGCCTTCGCTGCGGCGCCCGCCTACCAGCTAGAGGCCATCAACCAGGCTATGGATGAAACACGGAGCCGGCCACCGGCGACCGCGTCATGAAACCGCAACTTCACTCCTCCCGCAGCGCCGCCATTGGGTCCAGCCGCGCCGCCCGCCTTGCGGGCAAATAAGCCGCGATGGCCGTAGCTGCTGCCAGAACGAGCACCGCGGCCGCGAGTTCCACCGGATCGCGTGGCCGCACGCCGTACAGCATGCTGGTCACCAGCCGTCCCGCTGCCAGCGAGCCTGCCAGCCCCAGCGCCATTCCGGCCGCCAGCCACACCATCACGTCCCGCAGCATCAGCCGGACCACCGTCCTGCGTTGCGCTCCCAACGCCATGCGAATGGCGATCTCATTCTTCCGCCGCGTAACCGCGTAGCTGGTGATCCCGTACAACCCCACCATCGCCAGCACCAGCGCCAGGAATCCGAAACTCGCCGCCAGCCACGCCACTACCCGCGGCTGCAACAGCGACTCGCGCGCCTGCACTTCCAGGTCCTGAAACACCAGCGAAACGCCCCGGTTCACTTCCATCATCGCGGCCCGCACCGCCGGAATCAGGCTCTCCACCGGCAATTCCGACCGCACCGTAAATCGAATCGACGGCTGCGGCGCCATGTCCTGTCCGGCGGCCAGATACCCGATCCGGCGGTCCCGCTCGTTAATCCGGTTGTACTTGGTGTCCTTCACCACGCCCACCACCTGGTATAGGCCATCCTCGTCCATGCCTATCCCGATGCTCTTGCCGATCGGGTTCGCTCCGCCGAAGAAATCCCGCGCCGCTGTCTCGTTTACGATGATGACCTTCGGCGCCTTCACTCCGTCACTGTCGTTGAAGTCCCGCCCCAGCAGGAGCGGCGTTCGCAGCGTGGCAAAATATCCCGGCGACACCCGGTTGAAAAACATCAACGTATCGCGCTGGGATTTAGGTGCGGTGCCTTCCGGCTGAACCGGTTGCGCCCAACCCTCCGGACTCAGTGGCGTCAGCACCGAGCTCGCCGCCCCGGCTACCCCCGGCACCGCTCGCAGCCGCTCCAGAATTTCGCGATAAGTCTGCCGCCGTCGCTCTGCAGGAACCGCGGCCTGTTCCATGTCCGCTGAAATGATCAGGATATTGTGCCGGGTGAACCCGGGATCCACCGCCCACAAGTTCCGCAGTGTCCCCAGAAAAAGGGCCGCCGCCACCAGCAGCACCAGCGACAGCGCCACCTGCCCCGCCACCAGTGCCTTGCCGGCATGAAACCGCGCCCTACCGCGCCGCATCGCGCGCGCATTCTCGTTCATCGTCTGGTTCAGATCCGTCCGTGCGGCCCGCAACGCGGGCGCCAGTCCGAACACCACTGCGGTCAGTATTGCCGCCGCCAGCGTAAACCCGAGTACCCGCGGATCCAGCGACAGATCGATATCCAGCGGATGCCGGGTGGTGGAGATCAGGTGGATCAGCCAGCGTCCGCCCCAAACCGCCACCAGCAGACCCGCGGCGGCCCCGAAGACCGCCAGCAGCAGGCTCTCCGTCATCAACTGCCGGATCACGCGGCCGCGACCGGCGCCCACCGCCATCCGCACCGAAAACTCCCTTTGCCGCGCCGTGGCCCGCGCCAGCAGCAGGTTGGCGATGTTCGCGCACGCGATCAGCAGCACCAACCCCACAATCGCCATCATGGTGTAGAGCGCCGGCCGGTATTGTTCCCCGACCTCCGAAAACCCGGTCGCTGCCGGCTTCAGGAAAAAGGAATTCTTCAGATAATCGCTCTGCATGTCCGAAGGCATGCCCTCCGGCATAGTGGCGCGAAATACTTCCGGCGCCATCGCTTTCATGCGGTCGCGCGCCTGCTCGATGCTCTCTCCCGGCAGCAATCGCCCCAGGATGCGCAGCCACCATTGCCGCCTCTCGTCCAGCGCGTTGCGCTCTGCGTGCAGAATCGGATCGCACGCGATGGGGATGGCCACGTCGAAACTCCAGTCCGTGTCCAGCCCGCGAAACCACGGCGGCGTCACCCCTACAATCTCGAACGTGTGCCGGTTCAGCCGCACCGTCTTTCCGATCACGTCCGCCTCACCCGCGAAATTGCGTTTCCAGAAGCCGTAGCTGATCACCGCCAGAGGAGGCGAACCGCGCCGGTCTTCTTCCCGGCTGAACACCCGGCCCGCGATCGCCGGCACGCCCAGCGCGCGGAAGAAATCGCCGCTCACCCACAAGCCCGCGATGTAGTGACTCTCGCCGCCGGACGCCAGGTCAAAGCGGGCCGGGGCATACGCCAGCGCGCCGGAAAATGCCTGCTGCCGGTCGCGCACCTGCTCCCAGATGGGATTGCTCCACTCGTCGTCGCCCTCCGGACCCATTCTCACTTGCACCAGGCGATGCGGGTCCTCCACGGGGAGCGATCGCAGCAGCACCGCGTTCAGAATGCTGAAAATCGCGGTATTCGCGCCGATGCCCAGCGCCAGCGAGAGTACTGCCGTGGAGGCGAACCCCGGATTGGCCGCCATGGTCCGCAGCCCGTATCGGACGTCTCGCCACCACGTGCTGAGTAAGTTCCAACCCCAGGCTTCCCGGCTCATCTCGTGCAATTGCGTGGCATTGCCGAATTGTCTGTGCGCCGCCGCCTGCGCCGCCTCTCGGCTCATGCCCGCTGCCTGTTTATCGGCCGCGCGCAGATCCAGATGCAGCCGCATTTCCTCCGCCAGGTCCTCGTCAAAGCGCGCTCCCCGCAACCGGTAGCGCAGCCGTTGCCACAATTCATGTATGGAGCCCATGGGTTCGCCTCAAATCGCTTCCAGGATTTTGTGAATCGCTCCGTTCACCCGCTGGTACTGCTCCACCTCGGCGGCGAGTTGTTTGCGGCCCGTGGCCGTCGGCCGGTAATAGCGAGCGCGGCGGTTGCCCGCCGTTACCCCCCACTCCGCGGTCACCCAGCCCTTCAGCAACATGCGTTGCAGGGCGGGGTAGAGCGAGCCCTCCTCCACCTGCAGCACGTCGTCTGACACCTGCTGAATCGCGTTGGCGATTTCGTACCCGTGCAGGCGGCCGTGGCGCGCCAGCATCTTCAGGATCAGCATGTAAAGCGTGCCGGGCGGAATTTCGTCACGTGCCGTATCTGCTGCCATAGTTAGACTATGGCACGGCGCGGGCCGCCCGTCAAGCCCTTTGGAACAATCGCTCTGTGCCTTGCGACAGCAGTACCCACAACCCGTAAATCCCCAGCGCGGTGCCGAACGGCACGTGGATCAGCTCCAGCACCGACAGCACGATCGTCAAAATGCGCGCCCATGGCTGGAATTGCAGCAGCCCGACGCCCGCAATTAGCCCCGGCAGCGACAACACCAGCAGCACGAAAAATGCAAACGTGCCGATGACGCCCAGAACAGGCATAGCAATGTGCGCGTTCCCCGAAGAATCGGTGGCGCCCACAAGACCGGCAATGCCCCCGAAGAAGAACAGGATTGCCAGCGCGAGCAGCAGCCCCAAGCTGCCGAAAACGATGTGTAGTACCGCGAGGATCTTGACGTGTGATTCCATGCGCGCTTATTGTAGGCATTACCGCGCCGGTAAGCAAGCAGATTCTGTCTCAGATTCTGTCTCAGGCCTGGGTTACGATAAGCGAATCCATGAGTAAACTGATTTCCATGTTCCTGGCAGTGTGCCTGGCTGCCGCGGCGCAGGATCCTCCGGCGCCCGTCTGGAAGTTCGCCGTCTCCGGCGATTCCCGCAACTGCGGCGACGTGGTCATGCCCGCCATCGCCGCCGGAGTTGCTAAAAGCGGTGCGAACTTCTACTGGCACCTGGGCGACTTTCGAGCCATCTACGACTTCGACGAAGACATGGCGCCGCCCGCCAGCCTGCACCTGAATACCCCGCATGTCAACATCATTTCCTACCTCACCCGCGCCTGGCCCGATTTCGTCGAACACCAGCTTCGCCCCTTCGGCAGCCTCGAAGTCCTGCTCGGCATCGGCAATCATGAGTTGATCTTTCCCCAGACCCGCGAAATGTATCGCGCCCAGTTTGAGCCCTACCTCAACAGCTCGCGCCTGCGTGACCAGCGCGACCGCGACAAAGATACCGGCGGTGCCCGATCTTACTTTCACTGGGTCATGAACGGATCCATCGATTTCATCTCGCTCGATAATGCCTCGAACAACGCCTTCGATGCCGCTCAATTGGACTGGGTGCGCGCCCGCCTCGACGACGACCGCAAATCCGCCGCCATCACCACCATCGTGGTGGGCATGCACGAGGCGCTGCCCGGCAGCAAAGGCATGAGCCATAGCATGTGCGACGCGCCCGCCGGCATCGAAAGTGGCCGCGAAGTGTACAACCGGCTCTGGGATCTGCACCAGGCCGGCAAGAAAATCTATCTGCTGGCCAGCCACTCCCACTTCGTGATGGACGATGTCTATCGCACCCCCTACTGGACCGGCCGCGTGCTGCCCGGATGGATCGTGGGCACCGCCGGCGCCGTCCGCTATCGCCTCCCGCCCGGCCAGGCGGGCGCTACCATCGCCCGTACCGATGTCTACGGATACCTGCTGGCTACCGTCCTCAGCGATGGATCCATCCAGTTCGACTTTAAGGAAATTACGCTCGACGACCTGCGCCTGGCGAACGCCGGCAAGACGCCCGACGCATTGGTCCAGTGGTGCTACGCGGAGAATAAAGAACAGACCATTCCCGCGCCGAGTGCCTGCGGTTCTCACTGATCCGATCTGACACAATATACGTATGAGGCGCCTGCTGTGCGTCTTCAGCGTGTGCAGCGTATTCGCCGGGCTGCCGCTAGTAGCCGAAACGCACCTTGATGTGAGCCAGCTTGCCGCGCAGATTTCCGCGGCCGTGGCTGTTGACCGTGACGATCTCCGTATCGCCCGCTCGCTCAAATCCGTGCGCTTGACGGAACAACTAACGCCCGAGACCGCCGCGCTACTCGTGGGCCTGGGCGTCGGTGCCGGGACTGTCCGCGCCTTGGAAGCCATTCGCAAACACTCCGCGAGGTTGGCGCCGCCACGCTCGCCTGTGCTGTCCATCACCCCCGTCCCCTCCGATCCCCAGCAGGAAGAGATCGTCGCCAAAATACGGCAATACGCCGCGGATTACATGGCCCGCTTCCCGAATTTCATCGCCACCGAGACCGTCAGGCAATATCACAACTACCACGACGTCAACGAATCGGTCTGCTGCAACATCTGGAAAAAGATCCCTCACATCGACGATGTCTGGCACATGGCTGCCAATTACACCATCGAAGCCGCCTATGTCTCGGGCCACGAACGTCTCGCCAAAGCTCCCGTGAATGGCCAGCAGCCGGCCCACGAGGTCCGCGTGTCCGCCGGCGAGTTCGGTGGCATGCTGGAAGAGATTTTCGACCCTAGCCGCAATGCCGCGTTCGTCTGGGACCACTGGCAGGTTCTGAGCGGCATTCGCACAGCCGTGTTCTCGTATCAGGTGTCCTCCGAGTTTTCCCGCTATTCCATCTGCTGCCGGGGTGCGCACCTGACCGAGTGGGTGAAAGCAGGCCACCGCGGATTCGTCTTTGCCGACCCAAAATCCGGAACTATCATGCGCCTGATCCTGGTGGCCGCCGGGCTCAACGAAAATACCGGCGTCACCGGCGCAGCCCATGTAATGGACTACGGCAACGTCACCATCGACACCGTCCCGTACGTCCTGCCGCTCCGCTCCATCGCTTACGTCCGCATCGGCCCCTATGAATCGCGCGAGGAAATCGAGTATAGCCGCCACCATAAATTCGGTACGGAATCCGAGATCAGCTTCGAGGGCGAAGACAACCCCAAAGCCCCAAACTGATTTCTCAGGCCACGCTTGCTGCATAGACTGTAGAAGTGCAGGACCTACCCGCTGAACTGGCCGTGAGGCGTTAAGCGCGCGGATCAATCGCCGGAGACAAAACATTCCAGCGCTCTCACCGGTTAGATTGGCATTCGCAGGCAAGCGGCAGGACTAATCTCCGCATAGCTATCCTCGCACGGCGGAGCCCTCTTCGCCTTAACGATGGCCGTGATTCGATGGTGGCTTGTCGGACCGCCGCACAAAGAACTCCCAGCCGGGACATTCACCTGGCCGACACCTGACTCCGCCCGCGAAACCAGCCCCTACCCATGCGCGAACGGCCCGAACAAAGCCGTCGAAAAGTACCTTTCCATGCGGTCCGGCAGCACCGTCACGATCCTTGCCGGTCCTAACCGCTCCGCCGCCAGCATAGCCGCCCGGTAGTTCAGCCCCGAACTCGGACCCACCGGAAACCCCAGCCGGATCAGTGCCCGCGTGGTCTCGATGGCCTCTTCATCGCGCACCTCGATGGTCGTCAGGTTCGGATAATCGCATTCACGGAATAGCTCCGAGGCGCACTCCAGCACTCCCGGGATCTTGGAACTGAAGCTGCAGCATTCCGGCTCGCGGTTCTGTCCCAGATCCACGGGCCGCGCCAGAAACGCCAGCGGCACACGCTCCCCGCGGCATCCTTCCACCAGGCCTACCAAAGTGCCACCGGTTCCTACGCCGCTCACGACTGCATCCACCCGGTGCTCCGGTATCTGTTCGATCACCTCGCGCGCCGTGCCAAACTGGTGCGCGGCGGCATTCTCGGGATTCGAGAACTGCCGCGGCAGGAACGCGCCCGTCTCCGCCGCCAGGCGCTCCGACTCCCGGATGCATCCCGCAATGCCCGCCGCGCTCGCACAAAAATGGATGCAGCCCCCGTACGCGCGGATCATCAACACCCGCTCGTTGCTGACGCCTTCCGGCAGCACAGCGGTAAAATGCAGCCCAAGTTGCGCGCAAACCAGCGCCATCGCGATGCTGGTAGAACCGCTGGAAGCTTCCACCACGCCCCCGCCGGCTTTCACCCGCCCATCCGCGAACGCCCTCTCCAGGATGTAGCGTGCAATCCGGTCCTTAGTCGATCCGCTGGGGTTAAGAAACTCCAGCTTCGACCAGACCACCGGCGCGTCCGCGGTCAACTGTATAGGAACCAGCGGAGTCATCGGCAACTGATCGAGATAACGGTTCTTGGAATGCATGCTTTCGGGTCTTCGCGTATGCGAGTCCCCGGCGTCTCACTTCCCTCCGGCGCCCGCCCGCTTGATCAACCACTCCTGGCTGTTCATCGCGCGCTTGCCAGTTGAAGCCGGACGCCGCATATACGTCCCATCGCTCTTCATCAGCCGGCCCTTCACGCTATCGGACAGGTAGATCGCCAGAATCTCGTCGCGCACGTGCCGCACCAGTTCCTCGCCCTCGAGCGGAAACAAAACTTCCACCCGGCGGTTGATGTTGCGTGGCATCAGGTCCGCGCTGCCCAGATAAATCTCTTCCTGCCCGCCGTTGCGGAAATAGTAAATCCGGCTATGCTCCAGGAACCGCCCCACCACGCTGATCACCTGGATGTTGTCGCTGACCCCCGGGATTCCCGGCCGCAGGCAACAAATCCCGCGTACCAGTAAGTCCACCTTGACCCCCGCCTGTGACGCCTGGTATAGCAACCGGATCACCTGCGGATCCACCAGCGCGTTCATTTTGAAGATGAGGTGGCCCTCCTGGCCCTTCGCCCGCAGCGCGATCTCCCGCCGGATCATGGCCTCGAATCGCTCGCGCAGGTTCACCGGAGAAACCAGCAGTTTCTGGTAGTCGGTCTTGGCCGAGTATCCCGTCAGGAAATTGAACAGATCGGTGGCGTCCGATCCCAATTCGTCATCGCAGGTGAGCATCCCGATATCGGTATACAGGTGCGACGTCACCACGTTGTAATTGCCGGTCGCCAGGTGAATGTAGCGGCGGATCGCACCCGCCTCGCGCCGCACCACCATCAGCAGCTTGCAGTGCGTCTTCAGCCCTAGCAGCCCGTAAACCACGTGGACGCCTTCGCGCTCCAGCGCGCGCGCCCATTCGATATTGCTCTCTTCGTCGAACCGCGCCTTCAATTCCACCAGCACCGCTACCTGCTTGCCCTCCTCGTTGGCCTCCAGCAGCGCTTCCACTACCGGCGAATTCCGCCCGATGCGGTACAGCACCATCTTGATCGCCAGTACGTTCGGATCTCTGGCGGCTTTCTTCAGAAAATCGACCACTGGCTGAAACGACTCGAACGGATGATGCAGCAGAATGTTCTGCCGCCGGATCAGCGCGAAAATGTCGTCCTCCGCGTTGCTGGCCACCAGCGGCTTGGGCGTCACCGGCATGAACGGCGCATCCTTCAGATCCGGCCGGTCCAGGGCGTACAAGTGCATCAGGCGGCTCAGCGACAGCGGTCCGCGAACCCGGTATACCTGGCTGGCGTCGATCTCCAGATTCTGCACCAGGATGTCCAGAATGTGGGCGGGCATGTCGTCGCTCACCATCAGCCGCACCACGCTGCCGAAGCGCCGCTGCCGCACGCCTTCTTCGATGGTCTCCAGCAAGTCTTCCGCTTCCAGTTCCTTGATCGCGATATCCGCATCGCGGGTCACATGGAAAGGATGCGCTTCAATCACGTCCATGCCGCGAAACAGCGCCGGCAGGTTCGCCGAGATCACCTGCTCCAGCCAGACGAAAGTCTCTTCCCGCGGGGGGCGCTTGCGGCTCTTCTTCCGCGGGCGCTTCAACGGCACGAACTGCGGCAGCGAATCCGGCACCTTCACCCGCGCGAAATGCTCTACACCGTCTTTATCGCGAATCAGCACCGCCAGGTTTAAGCTTAGGTTCGAAATGTGCGGAAATGGGCGGCCGGGATCGAAGGCCAGCGGGGTCAGAACCGGAAAAGCCGTCTCGTTGAAATACCGGTCGGCAATCTCCAGTTGCTTCTCGTTGAGCGCCGCATAATCCAGAATCTGGATGCCGGCTTCGCCCAACTCCGGCAGTAGCTGGTCGTGCAGGCATTTGTGCGCCTCCGCCAGCAGCTTTTTCACTTCACGCCGGATGGCCACCAATTGAGCCGTCGGATGCATCCCGTCTGGCCCGACCTCCAGAATTCCGGCATCCACCTGGTCGATCAGTCCCGCCACCCGCACCATAAAGAACTCGTCCATGTTGGAGCCCACGATGGAGAGAAATTTTACCCGCTCCAGCAGCGGATTCTTCTCGTCCTGGGCCTCCTCCAGCACGCGGAATTGGAAGGACAGCAGGCTCAGTTCGCGGTTGATGTAGAGTTGCGGAGAATTCAACGGCGGCACTTCCACGGGCGCGGCGTTCTTCTCCTCCGCCGCCGTGGCGTGAGTCTTCTTGGGTGTCATATGCTTCTTCCGCCGGATCGCCACGTCAGTACAGTTTAGCGCGATCCGCTATCTCCTCTCACAAAACCTATACTGTCCTCGAAGTGGAAGCGGAAGCTGGCTACGGTCACTGGTCCCCGGTCGCGGTTATACCCCGGATTCCAGATATGCTGCAGATCCGCCGCCACATAAACACCGCGCCACAAATGGGCGTTGTAGTAGGCTTCCACGATGTGCTCCAGCCCGTAGTTCAGCCCTCCATCGCCCAACAAAAATCCCAGGCCGCCCAGCGCCAGGTATCTTCGGTGATCGCCCGAAATCGCATCCACCATCACCGCGATCCCCGCCTTGTCGTCCTTCCTGTGCCAGGCCCGCCCTCGCATATCCGAGCCGAACGAAACCTGGCGGTCCACCTCCGTGTAAGCGAACGATTCGTTCCGCCCGTCGTTCCACCCAGCGCGCCCAAAAATCCGCCACGCCGCGCTCAACTCCTGCTCCATGTTGAGCCCGAATCCGTATTTCACGCGGCCCTGCTGCCGGTGCGCGGTGACGTCCGGCACCGGGTTCTTGCCCTCCAGATAGCCGTCGATGGCCTCGCGATAGCTGCCCATGTTGGCATGATTCACGAATGACAGCAGACGGACCACGCTTTGCCGCTTCGGAAACGCCGACGGATGGAACTCCACCTCGAAATTTTCGCCGCGCGCCCGCGCCAGGTCCCAATCCAGCTTGATCCCGTTGGCCACCGTGGGCATCAGCATCTCCCCAAAACGCGCGGCCCAGTTTTTGTCGTAATACTCCATCACGAGGCCGTAGGTGTAGCCGCGCGTATCCGCCGCGTAATCGTAGGCCCCATTGTTGTCCGCGGCCCAGTTCATGAACTGCAGATGGCTGTCGCTGCCCACGCCGTTCAAGTCGAAAAAATCCACCGTGCTCATCTTGCCCAGCCGCAGTTCCAGACGCCGCGCCGGCACCCGCGTGGCCAGTCCCAGCGGCCCTTTCGCCGAATCGATGTATTCATGGCTGAGCGGAATCGTCTGGTGGATCATCACCCGCGACACGTACGGTGATTGCGATAGCGTCGGGTTGCGCACCACGTCCAGGTTCGTGAAACCAGCCACTCCC
This sequence comes from Bryobacterales bacterium, assembly GCA_963843255.1. Lineage (GTDB taxonomy): Bacteria > Acidobacteriota > Terriglobia > Bryobacterales > Bryobacteraceae > Bog-159. Next base: position 145,857 of record CAWJJQ010000007.1, read on the forward strand.
AGCGCGTTGCTCAGGCCCGTTCCACCCGCGCTCTCCAGGTCGAAAATGAAATCGGTCGTCGGCGTCAGCCGCACGCCCGTGTATAGCGTAATCACGCGCGAACTGGCCAGATCGCTGACGGGTTGCAGGCTGTTCGGTCCGGAATAATCGGCATGAAAAGCAGGTTGATATTGGGTGATGGAGTTGAACTGGCCGGAAACCCAGAGCCGGTCCAGCCACGAGAACGAACCCGTATTGGACGCGTCCTCGCTGGGCGGCGCAGTTTGGGCGCGCAGGCCGGGCAGGCAGGCCAGGAGTGAGACGATCAACAGCGCACTAAGCCACAATTGCCTATTCTTTGCCACCCAGGTGACAATCGCGTTACGGTCTCGTTGCAAGTTCGAGAATCTGTAGAAAAGCTGTGGCGCCCGCCGCCCGCGCCCCTTTACTCTCAGAAATTGGGAACTCGCACACCGCTGGCGTTGTCGTGTACCGCCTTGGCCCTGTGCCTCTGCGGCGGCTATCATACCTGCGCGCAAACCGCCCTTACCCCCGGGGCAGTAAAAAGTGTTTATATCGAGCCGCTGGGCAGCAAGCCGGGCGCGGAAGCTCTGCGTGCCGCCCTGATCGCCGAATTGAAAAAGTCCCATCGCGTCACGGTTGTACCTTCGCCTGCCGCGGCCGATGCCGTCATGGGCGGCACCGGCGAAACCTGGATCCGCGGTTATTACAGCCTGAATCCGCGCGCCCGCGGCGTTGAAGGTGCTCAGCCCATTTACGGCGGCTACTTATCCGTCGAATTGAAAGGGCGCGGAAACGAAACCCTCTGGTCGTACCTGGTCACGCCCCGCCGCTTCGGACCCGAAGATATCGGGCGCAATCTCTGCGGCCAGATCGTACACAAGCTGCTGGAAATTCTGAAATGATCCGCCTGGTTATTGCTTTCCTTTTGAGTCTCGCGCCCGCGCTGCCCGCCAGCCTGGCCGCCGCCGGCGCCACCTTCCCGCTTCCCATTTACGAGAAATGGTTCGCTTCGTTTGCCACCCGCGATCCCGCTGTCCGAATCGAATATCAGCCCACCGGATCGGAGGAGGGAATCCGCCGGCTGACCGAAGGCTCCGTCGATTTCGCTGCGTCCGACGCGCCATTGACGGACGAGCAAATCGCCAAATTCCCCGCCGGCGTGTTGCATTTCCCCAGCGTCCTCGGCGCTGTGGTGCCCATCTACAATCTGCCCTCCATCGCCCGCGACCTGCGCTTTACGCCCGAAACTCTCGCCGCGATCTTCCTCGGACGCATCCATCGCTGGAACGATCCGCTGCTTCGGGCCGCCAATCGCGGCTTGCGTCTGCCTGACAGCGAAATCGCAGTTGTGCATCGCTCCGACGGGAGCGGCACCACCTTTGTCTGGACCGATTATCTTTCCAAGGTCAGCCCGGAATGGCAACATGCCGTCGGGTCGGGGGCTACCGTCAATTGGCCGGCCGGCGCCGGCGCGGAGCATAACGAAGGCGTCGCCAGGCGGGTGCGCGCCACGCCTTTTTCCATCGGTTACGCCGAGTTCATCTACGCGGTCCAGAACCATTTGGCCTACGGATTGGTCCGGAACGCCGCAGGCAAATTCGTCGAAGCCACCCTGGCCAGCGTGCCGCAGGCTGTGCCCGCGCGCGACATCCCCGACGATTTTCGGGTCTCCATCACCAACCCTCCGGCGGCCGGCGCTTACCCTATCGCCAGCTTCACCTATTGGCTGGTACCCGCCCGCATCCCCGATCCGGCCCGCAAGCAGGCCATCACCGATTTCCTGGAGTGGATGCTCACCTCCGGCCAGCGCCAGGCCGGAGCCCTGGGCTACGTGGCTTTGCCCGATGCGGTCGTAGCCCGCGAACGTGCCTCCATCGCCAAGATTCACTAGTCCCGGCGCGAGGGCATCGATCCGTCCGCATCGCCCCCGGTGCTAAGCTAATCACTTCCCCCATGCTCTGGACCAGCCCTCTTCATCCCCACACTGCGTGATAACCCCGTCGAGGCCGAAGTAGCCAGCCATCAGTTGCTCCTGCGTGCCGGCTATATCCGCCAGGTGGCCGCCGGAATCTACAGTTACCTCTTTCTCGCTCAGCGCTCGCTCCTCAAGATCATCCGCATCGTACGGGAAGAGATGGATGCCATCGGCGCCCAGGAGATGCTCTTTCCCGCCCTCAATCCCGCGGAACTATGGCAGGAATCCGGACGCTGGGACCTCATGGGCGCCAACATGTTCCGCCTGAAAGACCGCTTCGCGCGCGACCTCTGCCTGGGCATGACGCACGAGGAGATCGTCACCGCCACCGCCCGCGGCGAGTTGCGCAGCTATAAACAACTGCCCCAGATCTGGTATCAGATCCAGACCAAGTTCCGCGACGAGCCCCGCCCTAAATCCGGCCTCCTGCGCGTGCGCCAGTTCATCATGAAGGATTCCTACACCTTCGACATGGATGCCGCCGGGCTCGACGCAGCCTATCAGAAACACTACGATGCCTACTGTCGCATCTTCCAGCGCTGCGGTCTGGAATACCGCATCGTGGAGGCCCATTCCGGCGCCATGGGAGGCAGCCAGTCGCACGAATTCATGGTGGAGTCGGAAGCCGGAGAGGACTTCATCGTCATCTGCCGGCCGTGCGGCTACGCGGCGAATCGGGAGAAGGCGGCCGCCCACCCCTCCCGGCCCCTGGTCCCCGATCCCGAAGGCGATCACTCGCCCCAAGCGTTTCATACCCCCGGCCGCAAAACCATCGCTGACGTGAGCGCCTTTACCGGCCTGCCTCCAACCTCGCAGATGAAGAGCCTCGTGTTGATGGCCAATTCGCAGCCCGTGCTCGTCCTGCTGCGCGGCGATCATCAGCTCAGCGAAACGAAATTCGCCGCCGTGTGCGGCGATGCGGCCTTCCGTCCCGCCCATCCCGAAGAGATCCGCGATGTGTTCGGCGCCGATCCCGGATCGCTGGGGCCCGTTGGCGTCAAAGGCCTGCGCATTCTCGCGGATCATGCGCTCCAGGGCCGCCGCAACATGATCGCCGGCGCCAACCGTGACGATTACCATTTGCGCCACGTCTCACCCACTGAGGATTTTCAGGCCGAGTTTATGGACCTCCGTCAGGTGGAGGCTGGCGATCTTTGCGCGCATTGCGGTGCGCCCGTGGAAATCCGCAAGACAGTCGAGATCGGGCATATTTTCAAGCTGGGCTACAAGTATTCCGAATCCATGGGGCTGCATGTGACCAATGCCGAAGGCGTCGAGATCACTCCGATTATGGGGTCCTACGGCATCGGCATCGAGCGCATCTTGAGCGCCGCCATCGAGCTGTATCACGATCGCGACGGCATGAGTCTGCCGGCCGCCATCGCCCCGTTCACCGTCGTGGTCACCCCCGTGAACATAGCCGACCCCGCGCAGAAGAACGCCGCTGAAGAGATCTACCGAACCTGTCGCGCGCTCGGCCTGGATGCGCTGCTGGACGATCGCGACGAGCGCCCCGGCGTGAAATTCAAGGATGCCGACCTGATCGGCATACCGTTCCGCATCACCGTCGGCAAGAAAGTGACCGCCGGCCTTGTCGAGTTAGTCGAACGCCGCGGCCGCAAGACCGTCGATGTGCCGCTGGCCGAAGCCGCCGCGCAAGTGGCCCAGCGCATGAAGGAGCAGCATGTCCATTGATTGGCTCCAGATCCGCGGCGAGTTTCCCTCGCTCGCCGCCTGGACGTATCTCAATACCGCGACTTTCGGCCAGATGCCCCGCTGCGCGGCCGCCGCTGCCGCCGCCCACTTCTCCCGCCGCGACGAGCTGGCTTGTTCCGATTTCATGCGCTGGTTCGACGATGCCGATTCCATCCGCGCGCGCATCGCCGCCTTCATCAACTGCCAGCCGTCCGACATCGCCTTCATTCATAACGCGTCTGCCGGCCTGTCGTTGCTGCTGGGCGGCCTGGATTGGAAGACCGGCGACCAGATCGTTACGCTCGAAGACGAGTTTCCTAACCACTATTACTATCCCGCCCACCTCAGCGGCCGCGGCGTGGAGTTCGTCGAAACTTCATGGGACCGTTTCTACGATGTACTCTCGCCCCGCACCCGCCTGGTCGCCCTCAGCACTGTGAACTATTCGACCGGCTTCCGCCCCCCGCTCGATGAAATCTCCGAAGAATTGCGCCGCCGCGGCGTGCTTCTCTATCTGGATGGCACGCAGAGCCTGGGCGCCTTGCGCTTCGACGTGGCGCGCGTCCAGCCCGACCTCTTCGCCGTGGACGCCTACAAGTGGCTGCTCTCCCCCAACGGTGCGGGCTTCATGTACGTCAGCCCGGAATTGCGCCGCCGCCTTCCACCGGCCGTGATCGGCTGGCGCAGCCATTACGACTGGCGGAACCACGAGAACCTGCATCACGGTACGCCCCAGTTCGCCGCCGCAGCCGAAAAATACGAGGGCGGCATGCTCCCCTTCACTTTGCTGTACGCCATGGATGCGGTGATCCAGATGCTGCAATCGATCGGCCCCGAATCGATCGAGTGCAGAGTGCTCGACCTCGCCGCTAAAACTCAGGACGTGCTGCGCGCCGCCGGTGCCGCGCTACTCGCCGATCGCTTCCCGCACTACGACTCCCCAATCGTTACCGCGCGATTCGACACCCGCGACGCATCCTCCCTCGCCCGCCACTTGCAGTCGCGCAAGGTGCTGGTCGCCGCCCGGCACGGCAACCTGCGCGTCTCGCCGCATTTTTATAACAACGAGGACGACCTCGCGCGCCTGGCGGAGGCACTGCACCAGCCCTAGCCTTCAGGTATATTTTATTGGACTGGCGGGGCAGAGCCACCTTTCCCGTTCCCTACTCGCCGGTATCCGCCGATCTCGGTGCTTTCTTTCGTGCACCAGTCCACAGACCGCCGGCATCCTAACAATTCCACGTGTACCGGGACCAGGTACTTGGTCTGGTCCAACTGCACGTATGCGTAGTCCAAGGTCATTTGAATGGTCGCCGCCGGAAACGTGGGAGGAATCTGCTCGGCCTGGAATTCCACACGCAGCACCTGCTTTGTCTTGCGATCGAACCAGATCGTTCCCCTCCGCGCCGGCCGGAATGACTGCCCGCCTTCCTGCACCACCCAGTGCGAATCTTCCGGATCGATTTCGAACAGGTACCCTACGGCTTCGGAATTCCCCAGTCTCTCCTCCCTGCCATAGCGCAAGCGCGAGCCGCCTACAGGCTCCGCGATGTCCGTCAGAATCGAGCTGAAATCGCCGCTCGACCAGGTCCCGTTGCCTGCCCCCGCGGGGTCTCCGGGCCGCCCGTCGATCGTCACCTTACGGTATTCCTTCTGCCCTTCCCGCCACATCACATCGCTCGCCACCACGTCCTTTTGCCTCCATAGCGCCGCCGTGTGATCGTCGCTGCGATAGCGCGTGGTCTGCTCATGGCAACCGTGGTCCGGCAACGCGGTCAGATCCATGGCCAGGTCGAGCGCCTCGGCCAGAAATGACTTGTGCGCCAGCGTATCCCCCGCCGCCTCGCCGCTCTCTTTCTCTGCCGCGGACGATGCCGCCTCTTCCCCGCTCACCAGCGTGGCCACCGCGAGGCGCGAGACATTTACCGCCGCGAACTCCTCGTTCTCGTTCTCGCTCGCTTCCACCTGGACCAGCGCCCCCGGCCGCACATGCTGGAACGTGATCGCCTTCCCACTGGCGAAGAACTTTGTTTCGCCGGTAACCAAAAACGTCACTTCGCGCCGGTCGTCCGTCGATACCACGAACCGGTCGCCCGCCACGCGTACGACGGTACCCTTGGCCCTGACGTAATCGTCCGAGCGCGCGTAATTCCCGAGTTCTTTGTTCCTGTCATACACTTCCAGGAGCCCATCCGCGCGCTCCATCACGTAGCACGATCCAAACACATCCAGCGCCTGCGTCTGTTTCGTGGAGACCCGTCCCGTCCTGAACTCGATCGCGCTGAATCGAAAACCCGCATCCTGCTGTGTGCTATCCGATCGCACCAGTACGAATCCCGGATCGGCCGCCCGTTCAATCCAGCCCGGTGGGAGTGTTAATTTCGAGATCTGCTTTCCCGAGGGAAACTCCACCAGCGCGCTAATCCGGGCTTGCCGCACGAACCCATAACGATCGTACGAAATCACCATTCGCCCGGGCGCCACGAAGGCATACCGCGCGTAGCGGAGTTCTTTCAACCGGCCTCCCAGGCTCACCGGCGTTCTTTGACGGAGGTCCCACGCCACCGGCGTACCCTCGGCGTTCAACGGTTTCACGATCACGTACCGGCTGTCCGGCGAAAAGTCGATGGTGGCCGAGCCCGCATCGCCCGAAGTGGGCTTGTCTGAGTCGATGGATTGACCCATGTTTCGTCCAAAGTTCTTCTTCTCGAAAAAACTCTCTCCGGACGCCACGTCCACCAGCCGCAGCGTTCCACCGAAATCCACGCACGCCGCCACCAGCCCGTCGGGCGATAGCTGGTCCGAGTCGCAATTTTGTAACTTGACCGCCGTGGAACTGGCCTGCCGTCCTCCAGATACGTCCCACCGCTCCACGTGCGCGTCCGATTTGACGAATACAACCTGCCGCGCATCCGCGTGCGATGCGCCGCTGATGAAAACTACCTGGCGCGAGTCGGCTGTAAATTCCGCGTCGTTGGCATTGTCGGCGGGAGCGCGGAACAAAACGCGGAAAGGCTCCATGCTGAGCACTACGATCCCGTTGTGATCCTGCGCCAGCAGGTACTTTCCATCTGGACTGAACCGTAGCCGCCGAAACCGCGCGGAAGATGTGATCGTTCTCACATGCTCCGCCGCGGGTTGGCTCGGGTGCGCGGTCGGTTGGCCGGGCATCGCCGCCAGTGTCAGCGCCCAAAGAATTCCCGCGTTCCTCATGTTTCCCAGATCCCAGTGCCACTAAGCTGTTGAACGCCGGCGCGAAAAGCGGGTCCGAGGGACCCGCGCAGGCCACAGGCCCGCCTCACAACTTCCGGATCAAACGCCGTGCTTGCGCTCGAAATCCGCCAGCGTCATTTCACCCCGGCGAATACTTTCGATGCTGTCTTGGATCTCTTCGATCTCCCCGGGCGCGAGCGGCTCGTCTGAATCGAGAAGGTTTTCCAGATAACGTTCGGCCGAATGCAGATCGCTTTCCGGTAATACCGCGTTCTTATCCGTCATGGCGACCTCCTACCATCAGTAAAGCACTTTCAAGCCTCGCTGTCTCCGCCGTTGACCGCCATTTACAATGATCGTTTGCTCATCCTCCCCGCTATCCTGTTCGGAGCTTTCTTCAGCCTATCCCTGGCATGGATGTTGGGCAGGATTTGTCTCCACCGGCTGCCTGCCCCCCGCACCATCACCCTTGCCGCCGGCGCCGTCGTCGAAAGCGTCATCGTCTTTCTGCTTCTGCTGGCCGGCATAGCCAACTGGATCGCTTTCCTCCTTCTCGGCGCAGTCTGTCTGGCCATCGTCATATGGCTGCGCCCGGGCGCCCCATCCCTTGCCGACCCCTCAAACGCTCCAGCCGATCGCGTCAGCCTATACCTCGCGGGTTCCATCCTCGCCGTCTACTGCCTCCTCTACCTCGTCAACGCTCTGGCGCCCGAGCTCGAGCCCGATGCCATCGCCTATCACCTTGGCCTCACCTCCGAATATGTCCGGCTGGGCGGATTCCCCAACCGCATCGGCTTCTACGAAATGCTGCCGCAAGGCCTCGAGATGCTGTTCGTGCCGGCTTTCGCTTTCGGACGTCACTCCGCGGCCCGCCTGGTGCATTGCGCATTCCTGCTGGCCAGCGTTCCCCTCCTCTGGCGCATCGCCCGCCGCCTCGGTTTGTCCGATAACATCGCCCTCGCTGCATCGGTCCTCTATTTCTGTGCGCCTGTAGCCGGCATCTCCGGAACGTCGGCATATACCGACGCGGGCGGCGTATTTTTCGCGCTTGCCGCCTTTTATCTATTGCTGGTATGGCGCGACACCCAGGATGCCCGGTATCTTCTGCCTGCGGGACTCACCGCCGGCTTCTGTTATGCCATCAAGTTCCCCGGCGTGATGACCGTCGTGCTGGCCGTCGCATTCCTGCTGCTGACCGCACGCCGGCGGGCCTTCTGGCGCCCGCTCCTGCTGCTCACTGTGCCCGCCCTGGCGATGGCCGCCCCTTGGGTGCTCCGCGACCTCCTGCTAACCGGCAATCCCGTCGCGCCGCTCTTCAATCGCTGGTTCCCCAATCCTTATTTCCGCTTGTCGATGGAGCGCGAGTTGGCCGCTACTCTCAGCTCGTTTCACGGCCTGCCGCCTTGGCGTGTCATCTATGAGCTTCTGACCGGTGGGAGCTTCCAGGGTAACTTGGGACCGGCGTTCGTCCTGTTCCCCCTTGCCCTGCTGTCGCTGCGCAGCCGCGCCGGCCGTCTCTGCTGCCTGGCCGCGGCATGCCTCGCGCTTCCCTGGTTCTGGAACACCGGCGCGCGATTCCTCATGCCCGCGCTGCCTTTTTTGGCGCTCGCTCTCCTGATGCCCCTGCCGCGTCCGGTCCTGTGGGCCGCCGTCGTTTTCCAGGCGGTCCTCTGCTGGCCGCAGATCGTCGGCCTGTACCATCCCGTCTACACCTGGCGCTTGCAGCGCATCCCCTGGCGCGCCGCCCTACGCGTCCAGTCCGAGCCCGATTACCTCTCCGGACTCATCAACGAATACCCCGTCGCCTGCATGATCGAAAACTACACCCGGCCCGGCGATCGCATCTTTTCCCTGATCGCTGTCGGCCGTGCTTACACCGATCGCGAGACCCTCGAATACTGGCATTCCGCGCAAGCGGAGGCCCTGGCCGATACCCTGCGCCAGGGCCTGGTCCCCAACGATTCTCTGTTCGACGTCCGCACCGACTGGCCTGTGCGACCCATCTCCGGCATCCGCATTCGCGTGCCGCAATCCTCGCCCGTGGAATGGCAGATCCACGATATTCTGCTCTACGCCGGCGACTATCCCATCTACGCCAGCCCGCAATGGCAGCTTCGCGGCTGGCCTAATGAGCCGGAGCTGCCTTTGGCTTTCGACCGCAATCGCGCCACCTTCTGGGCCTCCTGGCAGCCCATCCGGGCGGGCATGTACGTGGAGGCGGACTTCGACCGTCCCCAACTGCTAAGCGGTGTATTGATGACTTCGGTCGACCCGCTTTTTCACGTGCCGTTCGAATTCTACACGCGCGAGAACGGGCATTGGCGTTTCATCACCAACCAGCCCGCCCTCACCGCGCGCACGCTCGGCGACGTGCGCATGTCCGCCACGCATGCCCTGCTCAGCGCCGGTTTCCGCTATATCCTGGCTTACACCGCTGGCGGTGGCAATGGCCCTCTAGCCGCCGATATGGCTGCCCACGAAGCGCAATGGGGTCTGGAACGGACCGCCGATTACGGCCCGATCGTTCTATTCCGTATAAAGTAGTGAGTAGAGAATCATTCACCATGGCCCGTAATTCGTCCGTACAATTCCCCGGCGAGAGCGCGCGTTACCGCACCGCTCGCAACAAATTGCTGGCAGCCGAAAAGGAACTCCGCAAGCACGTGGAACAGGTTGCCCGCCTCCGGCGCAAGCTGCCCCTCGGAGGCCTGGTGCCCGAGGATTACACGTTCGAGGAGGGCGCCACCGATCTGGCCGACGCCACTACCGTCCGCTCGGTCAAATTTTCCGATCTCTTCCGCGAAGGAAAGGACACTTTGGCTCTGTACAGCTATATGTTCAGCCCGCAGATGAAGCAGCCATGCCCCATGTGTACGTCGTTTCTCGACAGCCTCAACGGCACCGCTCCGCATGCCACTCAACGCATCAATCTTGCGGTAGTTGCCCGCTCCCCCATCGCGCGTATCCGCGATCTCGCCCGCGGCCGCGGCTGGACCAACCTGCGCCTTCTGTCCGATGCCGCCAATACTTACCACCTCGACTATCACGGCGAAACTACCGATGGAGCACAGATGCCCATGATGAATCTCTTTGTCCGGCGCAATGGCAAAATCGCGCACTTCTACGGCACCGAGCTCCTGTATGCAAGATCCGAGAAGGGTCAGGACAATCGTCACATCGACATGATGTGGCCCTTGTGGAACTTACTCGATCTCACTCCTGAAGGCCGCGGCGGTAACTGGTATCCACGCCTCACTTACTAGGGTCTCGCGCTTTCTTGCCCCCGGGAGAGTGCACGCCAGGAACCCGCCACACGTCTACTCTTTGGGGATACGAATGCCGCGCAGGTCAGTCATATTGGGGATTGCCATGTCAGCCGCGCTTTGCGCACAGGATAGCCGGCAATTTACGGATGTCCCGTTCGTTCCCACCGCGACTGACGTGGTCGATGCCATGCTCGACCTGGCGCGCGTCAAACCGGGAGACGTGCTGATCGATCTCGGCTCGGGCGATGGCCGCATCGTGCTGGCGGCGGCGAAGCGCTTTGGCATTCAGGCCACAGGTGTGGAGATCGATCCTGACTTGGTGCGGCAATCGCAAAAGCAGGCACGCCAGGAGGGCCTTGATGGAAAGGCCGCCTTCGTTCAAGCGGATCTCTTCACCTACGATTTGCGGCGGGCATCGGTGGTGACGATCTTTCTCACGCCCGGTGTCAACCTGCGCTTGCGTCCGAAGCTGCTGAGCGAACTGCAGCCGGGGACCCGCATCGTATCGCACCGCTTCGATATGGGAAGCTGGCCCCCCACCAAGACCGTCCAGTTGGGCGATGACCGGATCTTTCTTTGGGTGGTTCCGGCGCCCGGCGAGGCGGCCGCTGCGGATCACGCCAGCCCGCAGTCGCCAGCCCAAGCGAACCCCGTCGCCATGTTTGCCTACGATGCGACGGTTCCTCTGAACACGCATCTGGAGAAATCCGAGGCGGCCGACGGAGCGTTGATGACGGCAGTTTCCTATGCTGGCGCGCGCGGTCCGGTATCGGCCACCCTGGTGACCCCTGCGCGCCCGGGAAAATATCCGGCGGTCATCTTCGTCCCGGAGTACGGGCGGCGTGACGAATTCCTTCCCGAGGCGTTGTTGATGGCGCGCGCGAAACAGCCGGCGGCCGCGCTGATGATCGACGGCCCGCAGGAGCGGCCCCTGGGCTGGCGGCGAACTTTCAACTCCATGAGCGATGACGATAACGACCGGGATATCCACATCCAGGCGGTAATCGATATCCGGCGCGGCGTTGATATGCTGGCCCAGCGCGACGACATCGACGCGCAGCGCATCGCCTATGTGGGACATGGCTACGGCGCGAACTGGGGCGCCATCCTGTCGAGCATGGAGACCCGTTTGCATGCCTTCGTTCTAGTGGCCGGGTTTCCCAGCCTCGCGGAGCTCATGGAAAGCGACGATCCGGAGATGGCCAACATGCGTTTCTCGATGGGGCCCGAACGTTTTGCGCGCTACAAGGCATCCATTTCAGCGGTGGATCCGATTCGCTTCACCCGTTTTTGGATGGGCGCCCCGATTCTGTTCCAGTTCGGGCGCTTCGACCAATTCGTGCCGCGCGCGGCGGCGGAGCGCCTGGCGCAGTCGTTCGCATGTCCTCAGGAGCCCAAAGAGGCGAGTGTCCGCGCCGCCACGAAGGATAGGAACTCGCGCGGTAATGGCGGCGCGGCCCTGGCCACGTTTTGCGCAGTTCCGAAAGCCGTCTTCTATGACGCCGGGCATTCGGTGAATGCACCGCAAGCGATGGCTGACCGGTCGGAGTTTCTGGCCCGCACGATTCTCAGGTAAACTATGCACCACTATGAGACCGTGTCTGCTCCTCGTTCTGCTGGGCGGTTGCGCAGCTGCGCAAGCACCTAACTCAGGGCCCTTCAGCCTGCTGGACCTGCCGCGCCTGAAAGACTTCTCCGCCAACCGGGTCTCCAGCGGCAACCGTTACGTCGGCAGTAACGACGACAGCAAGCGCATCATGCCGGGCGAGACCTATGTCATGGCCGATCTGAAGGGGCCGGGGGTGGTCAGCCACATCTGGCTCACGGTGGCCGATAACGAGTTCGCGTGGACCCGCCTGGTCCGGCTACGCGTCTATTACGACGGCAAGAAGACGCCCAGCGTTGACGTTCCACTCGGCGATTTCTTCGGCGTGGGGCACGGCTACGAGCGGAACCTGGATTCCATGCTGGTCCGCGACAGTTCCTTTGGCAGGGCCAAGAACAGCTACTGGCCCATGCCCTTTCGCGTGTCGTGCAAGATTACCGTCACCGACGAGGGCAGCCGTCCGGTGGCTATGTTCTATTATCACGTGGACTGGCAGCGGCATCCATCGCTGCCGGATGATGTCGCGTATTTTCATGCTTACTACCGCCAGGAGCGGCCCGCCGAAAAAGGCAAGAACTACGAGTTCCTCAATATAAAAGGAACGGGACACTACGTGGGAACGGTCCTCAACGTCATTCAAGCCCAGGTGGGATGGTTCGGTGAAGGCGACGACCTGTTTTATGTGGACGGAGCCGAGCATCCGCAGATCCTCGGCACTGGCACGGAAGATTACGTCAACGAGGCCTGGGGGCTGCGCGTCGCGTGCGGGTTGTGGAGCGGCACTCCCGTGGCGGAAGGCGAGTTGGTGGGGGCGCGGCTCACCGGTTACCGCTGGCACGTTCCCGATCCGATCCCGTTCACCCGCTCGCTGTGGGCCGGCATCGAGCATGCGGGCTGGACCTACAACGCGGATGGCTCGCTGCGGTCCGGCTTTGAAGAGCGTCCGGACTACTTCTCCAGCGTGGCCTTCTGGTATCAAAAAGACGTGAACGAAGGTCTGCCCGAGCCGCCCTACGGCGAAGCGCGCCTGCCGCTGGGCAACGCAGAGCAGATCGCGGTGGAGGATTCCCTGGCACAGGTCACCGCCACGAACGGCAAGGCCTCTGTGCAGCGCGAGGTGGATTGGGGCCGCGACCTGTTGTTCTTCGAAGCACGGGAGAAAGGCGCCCGGCTGGACATTCCGATCGAGGTGCGGGAAGCGGGCCGTTACGAGGTTCTCGCCCGCATCGCGCAGGCGCCCGACTACGGGGATTACGTCATCCTGTTCGACGGCAAGGTTCCCAACGTCGATAACCGCGAGGCCGCCACGTCGGAGATCCCGTCATCCGGTGCGCAGGTGTTTCATGGATATCTTCCCGAAGTGTATGTGGCCCTCGACCGGCCTTTGGGATGGCTGACGCTCGAGAAAGGCCGGCACGTTCTCAGTTTCATCTGCGTGGGCAAGGACAGCCAGTCGGGGGGCTACAACTTCGGCATCAACGACGTCGTGCTGGAACATGTGCCCGAGGGCGGCGGGCAGGCGGAGGGGTCGCCCGCCACCGCGGAAGGGCAGGCCGCGGCCGGAATTCCGGTGTATCGCGGCGTTCCGCTGGAAGGCTACCGGCGCCAACTGGCGCATGCCTCCGCGGCGGACCGGCCCGCGGCATTGCGAGCCATCGGCGCTTTTGGTGCGGACGCCGGGCCGGCGGTGAACGATGTGGCAGCGGCGCTCGGCGATGGGCAAAGCGACGTGCGCGCGGCTGCTGCCTGGGCGCTCTCGCAGATGGGAAGCGCCGCGATGCCTGGCGTGCCGGCACTCGAGCAGGCACTGGCGGATCCGGATGCACGCATACGCAGTGCGGTGGCCGTAGCTTTGCGGGCCATGGGCCCGAACGCGGCAAAGGCGCTGCCGGGGCTGGTGAAAGCGCTCGACGATCCGTCGCCGCCGGTGCGGGCCGTTGCCGCGGACGCATTGGGCAACCTGGGCCCGGCAGGGCAACCGGCCGTAGAGATTTTGAGCCGCCACTTGGTGGGAGGCAATGAACAGGTAGTCTTCGTGCTGCGCAGCGAAGCGGCGGCACTGGGGAATATCGGTCCCGGCGCCGCGAGTGCTTTGCCGGCCCTGGAGCAGGCTCTGAAGATGCACAGGGTCGTCTACACCGCGCAGGAGGCCATCCTGAAGATCAAGGGCGAGCACATTCCGGTATGGTACTGAGGCTGCCCGAAAGGAGATTGCATCGTGAGACTGCGATTCGGATTGTATCGGCCGTGCTTCTGATGGTGGCGGCCGCCGCCGCGCCAAAATCGGACACCTGGTCCGATACATCGCCGCACACCAGCGGCTTCATCGTGGCCAACGGGATCCGGATCCACTATCTCGATTGGGGGGACACCGGACCGGCACTGATCCTGGTGCATGGCGCTTATGACAACGCGCACTTGTTTGACGACCTGGCGACGGCGTTCACCGGCCGGTTTCACGTAATCGCCTACGACCGGCGCGGGCACGGCGAGTCCAGCGCGGAGGGCGCGTACAACACCGCCGTTTTGACCGAAGACCTGCGCGGCCTGATGGACGGCCTGGGCATCCGCAAGGCTCACCTGGCCGGATGGTCTATGGGTGGAAACGAGATCACGGCTATGGCGGGCACGCATCCCGAGCGGGTCGATCGTATCGTGTACTCAAAAGCGCAAAGGGGCGCGTGTCCGCGCCGCCAAATAGGTTAGGAACTCGCGGAACAGTGGCGGCGCGGCCGCGGCCCCGTTTTGCGCGGTTCCTCAAAAGCGCAAAGGGACGCGTATCCCGCGCCGCCATTTAGGATAGGAACTCCGCAGTTTACAGCGGCGCGGGGCGCCCCGTTTTGCGCGAGTTCCTTAGAAGGCGCGTACGACTGGGCCGATCCGGAATGCGTTGCCGGGTTCCAGTCGTTCCCGGTCGAGATGGCTCCTCCCGCCGCCGCACTGGTGTCGCTGGATGCTTACCGGGCGTTCGAGCGGACCGGCATCTTTCCCGCGGTGAGCCCCAGCCGGATCGAAGCATATGTCCGCGGCCAGGTGATCGTTCAGCCCGATGGGACGGTGCGGCCGCGAATGACCGGCGACGTGGCGCAGAACGTGTTCCATACGCTGCTCACCGGCCGGCGGGACTACCGCAAGGTGCGCGCCCCCGCCCTCGCGATCTATGCCGCTACATTCGTGGACGTACACAACGGCGACCCCGCGCAGCTTGCGAAGAATCGCGCCTGGGAAGAAAAATACATGGTCCCCTTCCGCGCGAAATCCAGGGAGCGCGTGCGGCATGAGTTGGCCAAGGTGGAGATTGTCAACGTCGCCGGCACCCACATGGACTTCGTCTTCATATCGCGGGAACAGGTGGTTTCCGCGATGCGCCGGTTCCTTTTAGTGCGCTGAGAATGCCGGGGGCTTGCGCGCGCGGGGCGGCTTCGTATAGAATGTCTGCATGAAGAGCCCGGCGCCTTCCACTGCCCTCCTGCAAGGCACACTCGATGTTCTGATCCTGAAAGTTCTGGGGCTGCAGCCGATGCACGGGCTGGGGATCTCGCGCCGCATCGCGCAGGTCACCGGCGGCACGTTCCAGGTCAAGCCCGGCTCGTTGTTCCCTGCGCTTCACCGTATGGAAGAGGCCGGCTGGCTCAGCGCGGAGTGGGGCGAATCGGAGAACAGCCGGCGGGCGAAGTTTTACCGGCTGACCGCAGCCGGGCGCCGCCGCCTCAAGGAAGAGACCGACCAGTGGGCGCGCATCTCGGCAGCCATGGCCAGCGCGCTCGAAACAAGTTAGCCGTCCCGGAGGAATCGACATGTCATTGTGGCATCGCATCAAAACGTTGTCGCGCAATCTCGCGCACAAGCGGATGCTGGACGACGATCTGGACGCCGAGGTCCGCTCATATCAGGGCATGCTGGAGGACGAGAAGCAGCGTGATGGCGCCGATGCGTCCACCGCGCGCCGGGAGGCGGTTCTGGAGATGGGTGGCCTGGACCAGATCAAGGAAAATGTCCGCGACGCGCGCGCGGGCGCCGTGCTGGAGGGCATGGCCGCGGAATTGCGCCAGTCCCTGAGGGGACTTCGCCGCAATCCCAGCTTGACCATTTTAGGCACCCTCATGTTGGCATTGGGAATGGGCGCCAGCACTATCGTGTTCAGCATTTTCTATGCGGCGCTGGTGGCGCCTCTGCCATTTCGCGAGCCGGCGCGGCTGGTGGATATCTGGGAGACTCGCCACCAGCGCGGCATCGAACAGGCTTCGTTTTCGGAGGCCAACTTCTGGGATGTGCGCGCTCTGAATCACTCCTTCGAGGAGGTCGCCGCGTATCATTACGACGAAGCGAACCTGACCGGCTTGGGCGACCCGGAAAAAGTGACCTTGATCGAGATTTCGGCCGGCTTCTTCCGCTCCCTGGGAGTGGCGCCGGTGCTGGGACGGGACTTCACCTACGAGGACGACCGCGCCGGATTTCGCAACCCGCTGGTGATGGTGGGAAACCGGTTTTGGAGAACCCGTTTCGCCGCGGATTCACAAATACTGGGCAGGACGCTGCGGCTCGACGGCCGCGCTTATACCGTAGTCGGTGTGCTGCCGCCCGGAGAGCCGTGGATCGACAACCAGTTGTATGTGCCGTTCGGCTACCATCCCGACGCCGACCGGGGCAGTTGGGAATATCAGGTGATTGGCAAGCTGCGGCCCGGTTTAACCCCCAAATCGGCGCAGGCGGATTTGCAGCGAGTCGCCGCCTTGCTCCGGCAGTCTTATCCCAGGGAAGATGCCGGCATTGGATTTCGCCTTGGCCCTTCCAGCGCCTGGGTGGCTCAAGATAACACGCGCCGCGCGCTCTGGGTGCTGCTCGGCGCAGTCACCTTCCTGCTGCTGATCGCGTGCCTGAACATGGCCAACCTGCTGCTGGCGCGCGGCACGGCAAGGCAGCGGGAGATCGCCGTGCGCACCGCGCTGGGCGCCGGACGTGCTCGCCTGGTGCGCTTCGTAATGATGGAGTCGATCCTGCTCAGCCTCTTTGGCGCGGGTGTGGGGCTGGCGCTGGCCTGGGGCGGCCTGCGTGCCATTCGCACCATCACGCTCGCCGGCATTCCGCGGCTGGCCGATGCTAGCCTGAACCCCTGGGTGCTCGGCTTCGCCGGCCTCATGGCGGTGCTGACCGGGGTCTTCTCCGGGCTGGCTCCAGCCTGGCAAGCTCCTCTGCGGGCCATTGCCGCGACGCTGCGCGATGGCGATCGCCAGACCGGAAGCCGCGCACAGGGACGCCTGCGGGCGGTGCTGGTTACCAGCGAGGTGGCGCTGTCGTTTCTGCTGCTGGTGGGCGCGGGCCTGATGATGCGGAGCTTCACCGAGCTGATGCGCGTGAATCTCGGCTTTCGAACCGAGAACCGGCTGGTTTTTTCCATCAGCATGCCTGGTTCTTACTGGGAGAAAGGCGCCGGCAAACAGTTTCTGGATCGCTTCTTCGAGCGCCTGTCCGCCTTGCCGCAGGTAGTGGCGGCCGGCTCGGTCAGCAACCGGCCCGTAGAGGGCGGCGATCCTGGAATGAGCATAGACGCGACTTCTCCGCGGCAAACCGCGCATGCAGGCGCCGCGCCGTGGGCGAGTTGGCGCGTCGTTTCTCCCGGTTATTTCCGGGCCATCGGGCTGCCGTTGCTGCGCGGGCGATCTCTCGATGAAAGCGACAAACCCGTCTGGGCCGAAAAGGGCCAACCGGATCCGCTGCGGCACGTGGTAATCAGCGAGCGGCTGGCCAAGTTGCTCTTTCCGACTGAAGATGCGGCCGGCAAGCATGTGTCGTTGTGGAAGGGACAAGGCAACCTGGACGCGGAAGTGGTCGGCGTGGTGGCGGACAACCACGAACGCGGGCTGGCCGCGGACCCGGCGCTCACCGTCTATTTTCCTTATGGCAGAAGGGCATTGACCAGTGAATTCGTAGTGCACACCCACGGCAATCCGCTGGCTCTGGTGCCCGCGGTACGATCCGTCGTCGCGAGCCTGGATCCGGATCTGCCGCTCGCCGACATTCGTTCGTTTGAAGAAGTGGTCCAGCGTTCCGTCGCGCCGCAACGCTTCAACGTCATTCTGTTGGGCGTATTCAGCGGACTGGCTCTCCTGCTGGCCACCACCGGGATCTACGGAGTCCTGTCGTATTCGATGACTCGGCGGACCCCTGAAATCGGGCTGCGCGTGGCTTTGGGCGCGAGCCGGCGCAATATTCTGGGGATGACGCTGGTCCAGGGGATGCGGCCCGCCGTCCTGGGGATCGTGCTGGGCGCGGCCGGCGCCTGGTGGCTCTCGCGCTACATCACCGCGCTGCTGTTTGGCATCCAGCCGCTGGATGTGCCGACGTACGCGGCGGTCGCGATAGTCCTGCTCGGAACTGCTTTGCTCGCGTGCTATCTGCCCGGACGGCGGGCGATGCAAACGGATCCGGCGGTGGCTTTACGGCTTGAGTGATCGGGGCTAAGAGCCCCTTGCAGGGCACCGCCTGCCCCACGGCGTTCTACCTGTCCGCAATGTAAGGTTCGTGGATGTGGCGAAGTCCCGCCGACTCTACCAGGCCGCGGGCCAGTTGCAGATCTTCGGCAGACAGCCAGCAGCCCTTACGATCCTTGACACCGGCGGCGGAGAAGCCCGATTGGGTCCAGATGGCTTTGGCTCCCAGCTTAACGGCGGAGGCAACGATATCCGGCAGTTCACTCAAAGGGCGATAGGAATAAACCAAATCGGCGCGTTCGGGCGGGCCGCCGGTGCGCCGGATAACGATCTCGCCGTCGATCAACTCATAAGCGGAGAAATCGTCAGGCCCCGGACCTCCGCGAACCACCACACGCAAGCCGGCGCGGGCGAGGGTCTCGGGAACTCCTTTATCGGGCCAGTCGATGACGAGGACCGTCTGAAAGGTCCGGGACAGTTCGTTGAGATTCACAGCAGGATCCTCCGTGCGGCCGCGCTAATGATCCTGCCGGCACTCGGCGCACGGGCAGATGTTGCGCAAATGCTCCCAGGAGTAAAGGCCGGTCGAGTGGCCATCACTCCAGTGAATCCGTATGGCGTAACTGCCCACCGGCTCCACGCCCAGCATCTTCAGTGTGGGTTTATACATCTGGAACGGCGAGCCGGAGGGCTGCTCGGCCTCGGGCTGGCGGGGCGGTGTGCCATGCGCGCCCGTGCACGTCGCGCAGGGGCACTTGTCGCGCAAATACGTCAGGCCGTATTCGCTGGCATGCCCGTCCTTCCAGTCGATCTTGATGCCTTTCGATTTCGAAATCGCGATGTGTTCGGGATCGGTTACGGCTGTCATATCAATTCACCAGGCGCTCCACGTCGCGCACGCCTGAGATGCGGCGCATGGTGGCCACCAGTTTCTCTAATTGCTTTTTGTCGCGCACGTCCACCGTCATCTCCACCAGCGCGCCGTCCGCCTCCATTTCGGTTTTGGCTTCCAGGCTGCGGATGTTGGTGTTTTCGTCGGAAAGCACGGAGGTCAACTGCGCCAGCATACCGGGGCGGTCGTCCGTATGCACTACAATCTTCACCGGGAAAGCGTCGCTGGCGCTGCGGGCCCATTCCACTTCGATTTTGCGCTCCACGTCGTACATCAGGTTCTGCACGTTGCTGCACACTTTGGAGTGTACGGCCACGCCCTTGCCGCGCGTCACATAGCCCACGATGGATTCGCCGCGGATGGGATTGCAGCACTTAGCGCGGTAGACCAGCAGATCGTCCATGCCCTTGACGCGAATGACGGCATCGGCATCGGGGCCGCGCGGCACACCGGCCGGCACGGGCGCGGCTTCCGGCTGCGCGGCGGGTGTCTTGGCGGTCTCGGCGGCTTCCGGCAGCACCTGTCCCGGCGCGAGCTTTTGCAGCACCTGGCGCGCCGAGAACTTGCCATACCCCAGCGCCGCGTGCAGATCCTCGATTTTGCCGTAGCCGTAGTCGCTGGCCACGCCTTCCAGGGTCGTTTTCGTTACCTTGCCCAGTTGCACGCCCAGCCGGCGGGCCTCCTTCTCCAGGTACTTCTCGCCGATCTCGATGGCCTTCAACCGTTCGCTGGCATTGATGACGTGCTTGATTTTGTTGCGGGCGCGCGCGGTCTTCACCAGCGTCAGCCAGTCCTTGCTGGGCAGATGGCCGGGCTGGGTCATGATCTCGACGATGTCGCCGTTGCGCAGAGCGTAGCGCAGGGGCACGATGCGGCCGTTCACCTTGGCGCCGACGCAGGTCTGGCCCACGTCGGAGTGGATGGCGTAGGCGAAATCGATGGGGGTGGCTTCGCGCGGCAGCACGATCACCTTGCCGCGCGGGGTGAATGTGTAGACCTCTTCCGGGTACAGGTCCACTTTCAAGGTGGACATGAACTCGCCGGGATCCTGCATGTCGCGCTGCCATTCCACCAGGTGGCGCAACCACGCGATGCGCTGGTCGTCCGGCGCGGGACCTTTCTTGCCTTCTTTATATTTCCAGTGCGCCGCGATGCCCTCTTCCGCGATGCGATGCATTTCCTCGGTGCGGATTTGCACTTCGAAATGCTGCCCGTGCGGCCCCACCACCGAAGTATGCAGCGATTGATAAAGATTGGGACGCGGTATGGCGATGAAATCCTTGATCCTGCCGGGGATGGGACGCCATTCATTGTGGATCACGCCCAGCGCGGCGTAGCAATTCTTGACTGAGTCGGTCACGATACGCAGGGCCATCAGATCGTAGACCTGGTCGATGCCGATGCGCTGCCGCTTGATCTTCTGATAGACGGAGTACGGCCGTTTGAGGCGGCCTTCCACGCGCGAGGGGATGCCTTCGCGGCGGAGCTCGCTTTCCACAGTCTGGCGGATTTCGTTGAGGAACTCTTCGTTGGAATGACGCTTGGACTCGATGGCCTGCGTGATTTCTTCGAAGGCTTCCGGATCGAGATGGCGGAAAGCCAGGTCTTCCAGTTCGCCGCGCACCTTGCCCATGCCCAGACGGTGCGCGATAGGCGCGTAGATTTCGATTGTCTCGGTGGCCACGTGCGCGCGCCGTTCGGCGCTAAGATAGCCGAGTGTGCGCATGTTGTGGAGCCGGTCTGCCAGCTTGACGATGATGACCCGAATATCGTCCACCATGGCCAGCAGCATCTTGCGGAAGCTCTCCGCCTGCCGCTCTTCGGCGTTGAAGACGTCGAGCTTGCTGAGCTTGGTGACGCCATCCACACAGCGGGCTACTTCGTCGCCGAAACTCTTGCGGATCTCGTCGGGAGTGACACGGGTGTCTTCGACCAGATCGTGCAGCAGGCCGGTCTCGATGGTGACCAGGTCCATGCGCATGCCCGCCAGGATGTGGGCGACCATGAGCGGGTGGACCATGTAGGGCTCGCCGGACTGGCGCAACTGGCCTTTGTGCAGCTCGGCTGCGGTGCGGAAGGCTTTCTCGATGGGAGAGAGGTCGTCGCGCGGGCGATACTCGCGGATCTTGGCGTCCAGTTCGAGAAACAACTGCTCGATGCGGTCAGGAGGCGGAGATGGCGGGAGAGGGTCTGAGGCGCTGGAAACTTCAGGGGACACTACTTTGATTGTAGCGGACTGGGTGATCCGGGGGCTGATGGATTGCCCGCTGCCACCCGCTGCCGCGGCTCTGGAGCCCGATTCCAGGCCGCGTCAACATGGCGCCCTCCCCCGGGTGGTAGATTATGAGAGCAAACAGTAAGGATATGGGTACCCACATTGCCGCTGCATCGCTCGCGATGGCTTGCGCTTGTTCGTGTATGGCGCAGTCTGTGGACTTCGCCGGCCAGGTTCAACCCATCTTGAATTCATCTTGCGTCCCCTGCCACCACGGCGCGAAAGGCAGCGGCGGATTAGCGCTGGACTCCCCGCAAGCGGTCGCGCAGGGCGGACAATCCGGCGCGGCCATCCTCCGCGGCGATGCATCGGGCAGCCTGTTGTACCAGCGGATCTCATCGGCGGACGCGTCCTTTCGCATGCCACTTGGCGGAAAAGCGCTGCCGCCGGATACTATCGCGCTGATCCGTGCATGGATTGCTAACGGAGCGCCTGGATTGCCGGAAGCCACGCGCCCGGCTGCGGCCGTGCCCAATCGCTCCGCCAGCCACTGGGCTTATGTCGCGCCGTCCCGCCCCGCCATCCCCGCGATCCATAACCAGGCGTTTGTGCGCAACCCGATTGACGCTTTCGTCCTTGCCCGGCTGGAAAAAGAAGGCTTGAAACCGTCTCCGGAGGCCTCCCGCGAAACTCTCATCCGGCGCGTCAGCCTGGATTTAACGGGTCTGCCTCCCTCTCCCAAAGAGATCGATGAATTCCTGAAAGACACCCGCCCCGACGCATACGAACGTCTGGTGGACCAATTACTGGCCAGCCCCCACTTCGGCGAACGATGGGCCCGGCCCTGGCTCGACCTGGCGCGTTACGCCGACACCAATGGATGGGAAAAAGACGAACGCAGGTCCATCTGGAAGTATCGCGACTGGGTCATCGACGCCCTGAACCGCGATATGCCGTTTGACGAGTTCACCATCGAGCAACTCGCCGGCGACCTTCTGCCCAACGCCACGAGCGACCAGAAGATCGCTACCGGTTTCAACCGGAACACGCTCTTCAATGAAGAAGGCGGCGTGGACAAAGACGAAGAATTCTGGATCAATCAGGTGGACCGGGTCAACACCACCGCTACGGCATGGCTGGGTTCCACACTGGCTTGCGCCCAGTGTCACAATCACAAATTCGATCCCTTCAGCCAGAAGGAATATTATCAGTTGCTGGCTTTCTTTAACAACGCGCAGTACGACGAGAAGTCCTACGGAGACACCAGCCGCAAATACATCGAGCCGACGCTCAGCTTGCCCACTCCCGGACAGGAAGCCCGGCGCAAAGTAGTTCAGAAGAAGATTGACGTCCTGGAAGCCAGGCTGAAGACCCAGACGCCCGCGCTCGATTCCGAACAGCGGCGATGGGAAGCCAAGATGCGGTCGTTGGAGTCCGACTGGACGCCGCTGGAGGTCGTTTCCGTAAAATCGCTAGCCGGCAGCAGGCTCGACCGGCAGGAAGACGGCTCCTGGCTGGCCTCGGGTGAGAACCCTGCCACCGACACTTACGTGGTGGAAGTGCGCCTCCCGAAACCGCGAAGCCTCAAGGCCGTGCGCATCGAGGCCTTGCCAGATCGCAGTCTGCCGCGCGGCGGCCCGGGCCGCGACGCCTATGGCAATCTCAACTTGACCAACCTGCGTGTGGAAGCCCTCTCTTCCACCGGTCAGATCGAACCCGTGACCCTCGCCCAACCAAAAGCCGACGACGGAGACGTGCGCACCGCGAAAAGCAAGCCGGACGCGCCCTTCTGGGATGTCGATGCCACCACCGAAGCGCAGCGCGTCAAGTGCCAGCTCGTCCTGCCGCTGGCGAAGCCCCTGGATTCCGGTTGGCACACGCTGCGAATCACCCTGGTCCATGCCTCTGAATACAGGGGCCAGGGATTGGGCCGTTTTCGCCTGTCGGCCACGGCCAAACGCGCGCCCACCACGATAGTGGAAGTCTCCGCGCCGCGCCGCCCGATCCTGGCCATCGACCCCGCGGCCCGTACGGAAAAGCAGGCCCAGGATCTCTCCAAGTCATTTCGCGAGGTTGCCTCAAGTCTGCGCTCCAGCCGCGCCCAATTGAAGCGCCTGCGGCGCGATTTGGACGCACTCGGTATCCCCTCCACTTTGGTGATGGCGGAGCGCCCGGCCACCGCCGAGCTCTCGGCCACCATTCGTCTGCGCGGCAGTTTCTTGAGCCCCGGCGATACCGTCCACGCCGGTACTCCCGCCGCGCTGAACCCATGGCCGGCGGGAGCGCCGCTGAACCGCCTGGGACTCGCCCAATGGCTGGTGGCGAGAGACAATCCGCTAACCAGCCGCGTGGCCGTCAATCGCATCTGGGAGCAATACTTCGGCCACGGCATTGTCGAGACCAGCGAAGACTTCGGTACGCAGGGCGAGGCTCCCACGCACCCCGAACTGCTCGACTGGCTGGCGGTGGAGTTGATGGATCGCGGCTGGAGCCAGAAAGCCATCCACCGCCTCATCGTCACATCGGCAACCTACCGGCAGGATTCGCGCGTCACGCCGGAAGCCAGCGAGCGCGATCCCTACAACCGCCTGCTGGCGCGCGGACCCCGCTTCCGCGTGGAAGCGGAAATCGTGCGCGACATCGCCCTCAGCGCCAGCGGCTTGCTGAGCTCTAAGATCGGCGGCCCGAGCGTGTTTCCTTTCCAGCCGGAAGGCGTCTGGGACATGCCGTACAACGACGATAAGTGGAAAATCAGCCAGGGCGAAGACCGCTATCGCCGCAGCCTCTATACGTTCATGCGCCGCACCGCGCCGTATCCCAGCCTGACGGTTTTCGACGCCACCAGCCGCGAGACCTGCACCGTGCGCCGCATGCGCACCAACACTCCCTTGCAAGCCCTGACCATATTGAACGACCCGGTTTTCTTCGAAGCCGCCCGCGCACTCGCCGGGCGCGTGATCGGCGAGGCAGGCGCCGCTCCCGAAGGCCGCGCGGCCCTGGCTTTCCGTCTTTGCACCGGCCGCGAGCCGAAACCGAACGAGTTACATGCCATCCTCCAGAGCTACCAGCAGCAGCGCGACGCTTTCCACCAGCACCCCGAATCCGCGGAGAAGGTCGTGGGCCGCGGGACCCCGGACGCCGACACCGCCGCCTGGGTCATTATTTCGAATTCGCTGCTCAACCTGGATGAGACGGTGACCAAGGAGTAGATCATCATGGGGAATCCCGCATCGAAACGCCTGCTCGATATCACCCGGCGCCACTTCTTCGGCCGCGCCGGTTTCGGCGTCGGTTCGCTGGCCTTGAGCGCCCTGCTCGACGACCGCCTGTTTGCCGCGCGCACAGACCCCCTGGCGCCCAAGAAGCCCGAGTTCGCGCCCAAAGCCAAAAGCGTGATCTACCTGTTCATGGCCGGCGCGCCCTCGCAACTGGACCTCTTCGACTACAAGCCCAAGCTCAATCAGTACGACGGCCAGCCGGTACCCTCGGATGTGATTCAGGGCGAGCGCTTCGCGTTCATCCAAGGTACACCGCTGTTGCTGGGTTCGCCGCACCGTTTCTCGCGAATGGGCGCCAGCGGCGCGGAGGTCAGCAATCTGCTCCCGCACTTTTCCGAAATTGTCGACGACGTGGCCATTGTCAAGTCGGTGTCGACCACGCAATTCAATCACGCGCCCGCCCAAATTTACATGTGCACCGGACACCGGCTGGTGGGGCGCCCCAGCTTCGGATCGTGGACGACCTACGGACTGGGCAGTGAGAGCCAGGATCTGCCGGGGTTCGTGGTCCTGCTCTCCGGCAAGAGTCAGCCCGACGGCGGCAAAAGCTGCTGGGGTAGTGGATTCCTTCCCACTTTCTACCAGGGCGTCGAGTTCCGCCGCAGCGGCGACCCGGTGCTGTTCCTTTCGAACCCGGACGGTGTCGATACCAATACGCGCCGGCAATCGCTGGACTTGATCCGGGGACTGAACGAAGCTCACGAGGCGGACGTAGGCGATCCGGAAATCGCCACCCGCATCAATTCCTACGAGATGGCTTACCGGATGCAGTCCAGCGTGCCGGAGCTCACGGATCTCGCGCAGGAGCCCGAGCACATCCACCGTCTCTACGGCACCGAGCCGGGCAAGAACACCTTTGCCAATAATTGTTTGATGGCGCGGCGGCTGGTGGAGCGCGGCGTGCGCTTTGTGCAGCTCTTTCATCGGGGCTGGGACACGCACGGCTCCGGGAGGGGCGACGATATCGTGAACCGGCTGTCGGAGCTCTGCCGGGCCACCGATCAGGCTGCCGCGGCACTGGTGAAGGACCTGAAACAGCGCGGGTTGCTCGACTCGACGCTGGTGGTTTGGGGCGGCGAGTTCGGCCGCACCCCCATGAACGAAGCACGCAGCGGCTCGAAGTTTCTGGGGAGGGACCATCACCCGCGCGCGTTCACCATGTGGCTGGCCGGGGCCGGCATCCGGAAGGGTGTTACCGTGGGCCGCACGGACGATATCGGCTACAACGTGGTCGAGAGCCCCGTTTCGGTGCACGATCTGCATGCCACGCTGCTGAACCAGCTAGGTTTCGATCATACTCACCTGACCTACCGGTTTCAGGGGCGCAATTTCAGGCTGACTGACGTGGAGGGCGAGGTGGTGCGGAATCTGCTGGCTTGAGGCTCCGCGATCACGCAGACTCGCCGGATTTGAAAAGCCGGTTCCTTTCGTAGATTCTGAAATGGTTTAGAATCAGGAAAGGCTGTCAGTTTGGGCGGTTAGCTCAGTCGGTTAGAGCGCCTGCCTTACAAGCAGGAGGTCCGCGGTTCGAGCCCGCGACCGCCCACCATATCCCGTTCGCCCACTCATAATTCCACACATTGCAGTAGAATCAGGCAATGCGCTCATGGGCCGGCAGCCTCGTCCTCCTGTCTGCCACACTCCCCGCTTTATTCGCCCAGCCAACCGCCAGTCCCGTTGACGCCGAGTTCTTCGAGACCAAGATCCGCCCTTTGTTCGCCGAGAAGTGCTTCGCATGCCACACCGCCGCGCGCATGGGCGGACTGCAGCTCGACTCGCGGGACCATTTCCTCGCAGGTGGCAAATCCGGCCCCATCGCCGTTCCAGGGGACCCCAGCGCCAGCCTGTTGGTGAAGGCGCTGCATTACGACTCAAACCCCAAGATGCCGCCCACCGGCAAGTTGGAAGCCGGCCAGATCGCCGCGGTGGAGGCCTGGATCAAAGCCGGCGCGGTGTGGCCGCGAGACGACAAGCCCGCTCCTAAATCGCCGCCTTACACAATCACCGCGGAACAGCGCGCGTTCTGGTCCTTCCAGCCGGTCAAGGTCGAGGCTCCCCCGAACCTCGATCGCGCCGGTTGGGCCCACACCGATATCGATCGCTTCATCGCGGCGAAACTCGCGGAGCGCGGCTTGCGTCCGGTCCGCCCCGCCGACCGGCGCACACTCATCCGGCGCGCCACCTACGATCTCACCGGGCTCCCGCCCACAGCCGAAGAGGTGGATGCTTTTGAACACGATCACGCGCCGAATGCATTCGCCACTGTCATCGACCGGCTGCTTGCCTCCCCCCGCTATGGCGAGCGCTGGGGACGGCTGTGGCTGGATGTGGCGCGCTACTCCGACGACCGGCTCGATTCGGAGCGCGACAATCCCTATCCGGCTTCCTTCCGCTATCGCGATTGGGTGATTCAGGCCATTCAGAACGACATGCCTTATGACGTTTTCGTGAAAGCCCAAATCGCCGGCGATCAACTTCCCAACCACGAAAAATACGAAGCGGGCCTGGGTTTCTATGCCTTGAGCCCCGAGATGCAGGATGATCGCGTGGATGCCACTTCGCGCGGCTTCCTGGGCCT
Source organism: Bryobacterales bacterium (assembly GCA_963843255.1). Classification (GTDB taxonomy): domain Bacteria; phylum Acidobacteriota; class Terriglobia; order Bryobacterales; family Bryobacteraceae; genus Bog-159. The sequence continues at coordinate 173,009 of CAWJJQ010000007.1, forward strand.
CACCGTTGCTTGCGCACAATGCCACGATCACAAGTACGACCCCATTCCCACGCGCGATTTCTACTCGTTGATGGGCGTCTTCCGCAACACGGACCTGCATGAGATTCCGCTGGCTCCCAAGGAAACCGTGGATGGCTATAAGGAGAAGGCCGCCCTGGTGGAGAAGAAAGAGAAGGAACTCAAGGAGTATGTAGACGCGCAATCCGCGCAACTGGGGCTGGTCCTCGCTTCTGAAACCGCGCGCTACCTGCTCGCCGCCGGCCCGGTCTCGGACAAAGCGGCGGACGCGACCGCCGGAGCGCCGCTCGACAAGGAAACACTCGCGCGCTGGAAAAAGTATTTAGCGGAGCCCGAAAAGCAGCACCCATTTCTAAAGGCTTGGTACGCCGCAACCACTCCGGACCAACACACTAAGGCGGCCGCCGGGTTCCAGGCGCAGGCGCTCGCGGTCATAGCCGAAAAGGCTCACGTCGACGACGAAAACCATGTGCGCCTGGGCATTAATCCCACGCGCGATGACCTTTCCAAGGCCAATCTCGTTTCCCTGGACCGCGCCAAGTTCGGCCTTTGGGAAGACATGCTCGGAGATCACGGCGTCCTGCACTACGGAGACTCCAAAAAGGACGAGGACAAAATCGACCGGTTCCTCACCGGCGTTTGGCTCGATCACCTGAGCCAGCTTCGCGCGCAACTGGCGGCGCTGAAAAAAGACCTGCCGCCTGCCTATCCCGTGCTGCAAACCATTACCGACAAGGAGAAACCCGACGTGCAGCACGTCTGGATACGCGGCGATGAGCACAACCAGGGCGATGTCGCTCCTCCCCACTTCCTCGCCATCTTATCGCCCTCCGAGCCCCAACCCTTCCACCGCGGCAAGGAGCGGCTGGAATTGGCCGAAGCCATCGCCAGTTCCGCGAACCCCCTGACCGCGCGCGTTATCGTGAATCGCGTCTGGCAGCAGCACTTCGGATACGGCCTGGTGCGCACGCCGAGCAACTTCGGCGCGCAGGGTGACCGCCCCTCGCACCCTGAACTCCTCGACTATCTCGCCGACCGGTTTGTGCGCGAAGGCTGGTCGCTCAAGAAACTGCATCGCGAAATCATGCTGAGCGCCGCCTATCAACTGAGCGACGAGCCTTCCGCGCGCAACTATGCCGAGGACCCCGGCAACCGCCTGCTCTGGCGATATAACCGTCGCCGCCTCGACGCTGAATCGCTCCGCGACTCGATCCTGTACGTCTCCGGAAAACTCGACTTCGAGGCCGGCGGTCCCGCCATCCCCCTCGACGCGAAAAACCACCGCCGCACGGTCTATGCATTCATTTCCCGGCGGCAACTCGATCCGATGCTGGCGCTTTTCGATTTTCCCAATCCGAATAGCACCAGTGAGCAGCGTATGCAAACCACCGTTCCGCTGCAGAAGCTCTTCTTCATGAATAGCCCGTTTATGATCGAACAGGCCACCGCCCTTGCCGCGCGGACCGCGGCCACGGCGTCGACTGACGACCAGCGCATTACGGCCAGCTACCGCCTGGTGCTGCAGCGCGATCCAACACCTGAAGAACGGAAGCTCGGCCTAAAATTCATCGCCGGAAACGCCGCTGCGTGGCCGGCATATGCCCAGGTCCTGCTCAGTTCCAACGAGTTCCTGTACCTCAACTAAAGGAAGAAAGATGCTCTCCCCGCCATCACGACGTCAAATACTCCGCACCATGGGGACCGGATTCGGCATGGCCGGGCTCGCCGGCATCCTCAGCGCAGCCGGCAAGGCCCGGACAAAGACGCCGGCCTTCGCGCCCGCCCCCCTGGCGCCCAAAGCGCCGCATTTCAAGGCTTCCGCCAAGCACGTGATCTTTCTTTTCCTGAACGGCGGCCCCTCCCAGGTGGATACCTTCGATCCCAAGCCAATGCTGCAGAAGTACAGCGGCCAGCCCATACCCAGTGGCAACCTGAAGACCGAGCGCCGGACCGGCAACCTACTCGGCTCACCTTTCGCTTTCCGCCGCTGCGGCAAGAGCGGTATCGAGATCAGCGAAATCTTTCCCAAACTGGGCGACGCCATCGACGACGTGTGCGTGATTCGCTCGATGTACACCGAGATTCCCAATCATGAACCATCGCTCTTCCTAATGAACTGCGGTCACCGCGTCCCTGGCCGTCCGTCAATGGGCTCCTGGCTGACTTATGGCCTTGGCTCGGAAAACCAAAACTTGCCCGGCTATGTCGTCCTGTGTCCCGGTTACCCCATCGTGGGTGCGCAACTGTGGAGTTCCACGTTTCTGCCGGCGATCTACCAGGGCACTTACATCCCGAATACCGAGAAGACTCCCGACAAACTCATCAAGTACATACGCAATCCGTCCACTCCGTTGCCCGAACAGCGGCGCGCACTGGATCTGCTGCGCCAGTTGAATCTCATGGAAGAAGATCGCGAGGGCGAAGATGGCCAGCTCGAAAGCAGCATCCAGGCGGCTGAGATCGCCTACCGGATGCAAAGCGAGGCGCCGGAGGTTTTCGATATCACCAAAGAGCCGGAAACTGTCCGCGGGCGTTACGGCGATCATGACTTCGGCCGCGGCTGTCTGATGGCCCGCCGTCTGGTGGAGCACGGCGTGCGCATGGTGCAGGTCTATTACGGCAACGGCCAGCCGTGGGATAACCACGACGATATTCTGATCCACCGCAAACTGGCCCATGACGTGGACGGCCCGATCGCCGCCCTGCTGGCCGATCTGAAGGCGAGCGGCCTGCTGCAGGAAACGCTGATCATCATCGGCGGTGAATTCGGCCGTACGCCTGTGCTTGAGGTGAGCGGCCTGGTGAAAGTGCAAAACGGCCGCGATCATAACAGCCACGGTTTCTCGACACTGCTGGCGGGCGGCGGCATCAAAGGCGGCACGACATACGGCAATACCGACGAGTTCGGCTTTAAAGCAGTGGAGAATCCCGTGCACATTCATGATCTGCACGCCACGATTCTTCACGCGCTGGGAATGGATCACACCAAATTGACCTACCGTTACAGCGGCCGCGACTTTCGCCTGACCGATGTTGCCGGCAATGTAGTGCACGACATTCTGGCCTGAGCCGCTCGTTGCGCCGCGCGCCGTGTTCCGTGTACTGCATCTTGTGCGACGCTGGGTTCATCCCCGAGATTTTGCCGTCCGTGGACTATATGGAATCTTGACTCCCATCCGCCAATGGCGGATAATCGTATCACGTGGAGCTGATCGAGACTTCCGTCTTTACCAGGCAGATCTCCGCGCTGCTCAACGACGAAGAGTACGCGGTATTTCAATCTCGGTTGGCGGCATACCCAGATCTCGGCGTTCTCATCAAGGGAGGCGGCGGAATTCGTAAAATTCGGGTGGCGGTTGGTTCCCGGGGTAAGAGCGGGGGCGCCCGCATCATTTACTATTGGGCCGCTCGCAGAGATATGGTCCTGCTGCTTTATGCCTATTCCAAGAATACGGCGGCCGATCTGACGCCCAAGCAGGTGGTGCAACTGAGCAAACTAGTCAAGAAGGAGTTCAGCCATGAAGCCGGAGATGTTTGAGGAGCTATTGGAGAGCGTGCGCGAGGGCGGAGAGATTCTACGCGGCCGGCGGAAGCCATCGCGCCGGTTTGTGGTCCAGCCTTCAGCTATACGGGCGATTCGCGAACGCACCAGCCTCTCGCAATCTCAGTTCGCGCGCTTGATCGGTGTCAGCGTAAAGACGCTTCAAAACTGGGAACAGGACCGGCGCCATCCTACGGGGCCGGCCGCCGCGCTATTGAGGATCATTGCCCAGGAGCCCGAATTGGCGGTAAGAGCGATTCATCCGGCGCCTAGCGAGCGCCTAGCGACGTCGGGCCGGCCGCGAAACCGTCAGCGTGCATACCGCGATGCCCACCGCCGCTACCACCGGCACAAACAGAACCGCCATCTGGCTTGATGCAGCGAGCCAGCCGCCAATCGTCGGACCAGCGGTGCCGCCCACCAATGCCGCCGTCATGATCGCTCCGAAGACCGTGCCCGTCTCCTGCGGGAAGCGGTCTCCCGCGATCCCAAGCGCGGTCGGAAACACGGCCGACATCCCCAGTCCGATCAGGGCGAAGCCTGCGATTATTCCGCCAAACGCCGGCGCTCAACAGAACTATGGCCGCCCCGGCCGCGGTGATCGCGCACGACAGCAGCAACAAGTTGCGGCTCCCCAGGCGCTTCAGCCCTAACGCGGCCAGAAGACGTCCGGCGCCCAGCGTCAAGCTCAGGCTGACCAGGGCCAGATCCGCGCGGCCGCTAGCCACGTGCAAGGTTTCCTGGGTGAGCTTGCCGGCCCAGACGAACATGCAGTTTTCGTTTCCGGATTCGAAAAACAGCAGCACGCCGATGAGCCATACGACGGGATGGTTCAGCACCCGCACCAACTCGCGAAGGGGCGTCGCGGCGTGGGCGGCGGGCGGAAAACGGAGCGCCAGAATCAGCACCAGCACCGCGGCCGGCGCGGCTGCCAACCCATAAAGAATGGTCGCGATGGAAAACCGCGCGGAAGCGAACGACATCACCAGCGGCGCCGCCACGGCTCCCAGACTGAACGAAAACCCCAGCAGGTTGAGCGCGACCCCGCGTCCGCCGGCGCTCAATTCAGCCACCACCGCATTGGTAGCCGTGTTCAATATGCCGCCGCCAAAACCGTACACCAGGGCAGCCGCGGCCAGCGCCGGATAACTCTCCAGCGACGGCATGGTTCCCAAGGCTGCCGCTACTAATCCAAGCCCCAGCGCGAGCGCCGGCTTTGCGCCCAGCTTATCCAGCACCGGACCGATCACGATGGTCACGGATAGGATGCCTAATAAAGGAAAGGAACCCAGGCTTCCCGCCCGCGCGCCGGTCATCTTGAGCGCAGGCAGCAGCGACCCCATCAGCAGCAGCACCACCCCGAACACCATCATGCAGGCATTCACCGCCAGCAGCAAAGCCGCGCGATTGATGGGAGGCGTGCCGGTAGTGGGAACTGGCTGCATGTTCACTTCTCAATTTGATCGAAGCAAAGCCGCGCCGCGCCCAGGATGCCCGCGCGATCTCCCAGCCGGCTGCGCACGACCCGCACCTGCTTCACCGCCAGCGGTTGCGCCCACTGCCGCAACGTCCGGCGCGCCGGATCGAACAGCAGGTTCCCGGCCGCCGCCACGCCGCCGCCGATCACGATCATTTGCGGATTCAGAATGTCCACCAGATTGGCCAGCGCGAGGCCCAGGTGATGGCCCGCCCCCGCGATTACCTGTTGCGCGCCCGGATCACCGGCACGCGCGCGGCGGACCACTTCACGCGCCGTGGTGGGCTTATGGAAGATGCGCTCGGCGGCACGCGCGATGCCCGGTCCCGCCGCGTGAAACTCCAGGCAGCCGACCGTTTCATAGCCGCGCAGGAAGCGGTCGCGCACCGCCATCCAGCCGGCGCAGCCCGACAGTTCGCCGTGGCCGCGAATCAATCGGCCGCCGCTGATAATGCCGGCGCCGATGCCGGTCCCCACCATCAGGAACACCACGTCGCGGCAACCTTTCGCCGACCCCTGCCAGGTCTCGCCGGTCACGAATGCGTTGCGATCGCTATCCACCACCACGGGCAGTTGCATGCGTTCCGAGAGCATGGCGGCCGCGGGCATGCGCGTCCATCCCCCGATGTTGGGCGCCCACACCACGCCGCTCGGATGCGCCAGGCCAGGCACGTCCACGCCCACCGCGCAGGCGCCCCGGGGCGGCAACTTGCGGAGCAGGGCCGCCATCCGATCGATCACTGCCGCGCCGCCTTCCGGGGGCGTGGGGGCGCGCAGACGGTGCGTGATGCGGCCGGTATCGTCGATGCGCGCGACCGCGATCTTGGTGCCGCCCAGATCGGCCACCAGCGCGAACCGCCGCATCACCGCCCCTGGATGAAGCGTTCGTAGGCCTTGAAGACCTGCTGGTTATGATCGGGCTCGAGGCCCACATTCGGCGAAACAAACGTGGGCGGTTTGGCTCCGGCTTCCACCAGGCGCGCGCCGGTCTCGGCCACCAGCGCCATGGCGATAGAAACGGCAGCCACCGTGGATCCCGCGGCGAACTTCTCGGGAATGCCTTCCACCCCGACCAGGGCGTCCTCCGGCGGCACGCAATTGTCGATCGCGATATCGGAAGCGTCGGCCAGCGCTTTACCGCTCGAATGCGTGATCTTCGCCTGGCCGCGGTTGCGATGCGAGGAAACCGAAACCACCGTCAGCCCTTTCTTCTTGGCTTCGAGGGCCACCTCGATGGGCGCGGCATTCAGCCCCCCGTGCGAGAAAACCAGGATGGAATCGCGCGGTTCCAGCCGGTAGCTTTCCAGCACCACCGCGGCGTATCCTTCGCGCCGCTCCAGCCAAAGCAACTCGCGCGCGCCGCCCGGACCCACCACGTTGAACCACATCAGACGCGGATCGTAAATGGGCTGGAAGCCCACGAAGCTCCCGTAGCGCGGGAAAATGTCGAGCACCGGGATCACCGAGTGCCCGCTGCCAAACAGATACACGCGGCCACCGGATTGAATGCTGCGGACAAATGCCTGCGCGGCCTGCCCGATCTTATCCTTCTGTGTTTCGCGGACCGCGGCCACAATCTCCGCAATCTTGATTAAATATTCCTCGCCAGCCATTACGGGATAGAATATCCGATATCACGCGGGAGTGCGATGGATCGTTACACGCGGCGCAGATTGTTGAGACATCTCGGATGGACCGCCGGCGCTTTGTCGCTGGCCGGATCGGTGGGCCGCGCGCAGTTGCCGGGACGCCCGGCATCGGCAGGCAATCAGGCCTCCGCGCCAGCCCGCGCCAACATCATGGCCATCGCCGCGCATCCGGGCGACGCATTCTTCGCCATGGGTGCGCCGGTGGCGCTCGAAACAAGTTTGGGAGCGGAGGGCACGTTTCTCAGCCTCTCCCTCGGTGAAAGAGGATCGGCCACCATTCCGCCCGCGCGCTACGCCGCCATGCAGCGCGAATCTTCCGAGCGGGCCGCCCACATGCTCGGCGCGCGCGCAGCCTTTCTCCAGTGGCCCGATGGCGAAATTCCCGTTAACGAAGAAGTGAAGTTCGCGGTCTGCGATCTGATCCGGCAATCTAAGCCCTCGATCGTGGTCACGCACTGGAAGGGCAGTTGGCACAAGGATCACCAGGCCTGCTACGAGATTGTCACCGATGCGGTGTTCTATGCTGGCTTACCGGCCATCGCGCGCAAGGATGCGGCGCATGCGGTGGCGAAGATGTTCTATGCGGACAACTGGGAGGATGCCGAGGGATTTCGCGCGGATACCTACCTGGATGTGGCCCCGGTATTCGACCGCTGGATGGAGGCTTGCGCGGCGTTTCCCATGTGGCGCGGTGAAAACGGATTCCGTTATAACGACTACTATCGCAGCCTGGCCGTGGAGCGTGGCTGCTTGAGCGGCGCGCGCTACGCCGTCGCTCTGATGTCGCCCGCGGAACAACTGGTGCGGCATGTGCGGGCGTTGTAGGTAATGCTTAGGCGGGGTAACCGATGCCCTGGCTGTACATCACCTTTTGCGGCGGCCGCAGATTGAGAAGTTTCGCTATCGGCGGGGCTTCCACCACGCGGAAGCAACACGCCAGCCCTTCCGATGCGGCATACAGATAGACGTTCTGCGCAATGAATCCGCAATGCGCGTTCGACCATGCCAGTTGCTCCGCCGGATTGGGAATCGCGTGATCGGCACTCGGCACAGCGTATTTCGCCAGGTCCGCCACATAAACCAGGCTGACCGGCCCGGTACCGACGCCGGGCGGCGAACTGGTAACGGAGCGATGATCTCCCGCAATGACCGGCCGGAGGCTATGCCGCGGCCCGTCAAACAGGTAGACGCCCGCCGCCAGGAATACGTAGAGATCGATCTCCTGAACGTTAAAGGCCGAAGGCGCCGTGCGGCCATTGGTAGCGGGCCGGTTTACTCCCCAGGCAGCCCATAAAAGATTGGAGATCGTCTGAGGGGAAAGCATCTGCGCGCGCATGTCCCGGTTCGTCTTGCGATCTCTCAGGGCCTCCATCAGGGGCTTTCCGCCCTCGTGCTTCCGGTCTTGGCAATGCCATGCCGGCTAGATCCTGGACCGGGGCCGGGGCCGCGAAAGCGGGTTGACGGCTGACGACGGCTGCGGCGCACGACAGCGCCGCCGCGCCACGGAAGAACTCTCTGCGTCGCATATATCTCTTAATAATTTATGATAACGAACTCCGAATATCGGGGTGCGAAACGACCGGGCCGTCACTTCCATGGGCCTATCGCGCAAAGGGGCGCGTGTCCGCGCCGCCAAACAGGTCAGGAACTCGCGGGATCAAATGGCGGCGCGGCCGTGGGCCCGTTTTGCGCGGCTTGAAAAACGCTATATAAGGGAGCTGTAAAGGCCCTTGACCGGGGTGCGCGCAGTTCGCTAAACTTACCCCATCTGCGCAACTTAAGGCATTCCCACCGAGTCATTCCCCCAATGGAGGACAGATGAATCCGCAAGAAGTTTTGGATTATGCAAAAAATAACGACGCCCGCCAGTTGGATCTCCGGTTCACGGACATCCCGAGCCTGCAACACCACATTTCCTATCCCATCAGCGAACTGAGCGAGAGCAACTTTGAAGAAGGATACGGGATTGACGGATCCAGTATCCGCGGCTGGGCGGCTATCAACGAAAGCGACATGCTGCTGGTTCCGGACTCCACGACGGCGTTCATGGATCCGTTCGCTGAGACCCCCACCCTGGTGATGTACGGCGACGTGATCGATCCCATCACCAAGCAGCATTACGAGCGCGATCCGCGCTGGATCGCCAAGAAGGCCGAGATGTTTCTGAAGAACAGCGGCGTCGGCGATACCGCCTATTTCGGCGCCGAGGCCGAGTTCTTCATCTTCGATAACGTGCGCTTCGATCAGAACCAGCATTCCGGCTTCTATTTCATCGACGCCGAAGAGGGCCGCTGGAATTCCGGCCGCGAAAAAGACAACCTGGGCTACCGCCCGCGCTACAAGGAAGGCTACTTCCCGGTACCGCCCACCGATCATTACCAGGACCTGCGCAGCGAAATGGTGCAGACCATGATCAAGTGCGGCCTGCGCATCGAGTGCCATCACCACGAGGTCGCCACGGGCGGCCAGTGCGAGATCGATCAGCGGTTCGACACGCTGGTGAAGTCCGCGGACAATATGATGCTCTACAAGTACATCATCCGCAATGTGGCGAACCAGTACGGCAAAACCGTCACCTTCATGCCGAAGCCGCTGTTTGCCGACAACGGCAGCGGTATGCATACACACCAGAGCATCTGGAAAGAGGGCAAGCCGCTGTTTGCGGGCGATTGCTACGCCGGGATAAGCCAGATGGCTCTGTGGTATATCGGCGGCCTGCTGAAGCATGCGCGGGCGCTTTCGGCCATCATCGCGCCCACCACCAATAGCTACAAGCGGCTGGTGCCGGGCTACGAAGCGCCGGTGAACCTGGCCTACTCGCGGCGCAACCGTTCGGCGGCGTGCCGCATTCCCATGTACTCGGCCAGTCCCAAAGCGAAGCGCGTGGAATTCCGCCCGCCCGATCCGGCCGCCAATCCTTACCTGGCGTTCGCCGCGATGCTCATGGCCGGGCTGGATGGCGTGGCCAACAAGCTCGATCCCGGCGAACCGCTCGATAAGGACATTTACGATCTATCGCCGGAGGAGATGCGCAATGTCCCGTCCATGCCCGCATCGCTCGAGGAGGCGCTCAGCTGCCTCGAAGACGATCACGGCTTCATGATGAAGGGCGACGTTTTCACCGAAGAGCTGATCGAAACCTTCATCGATTACAAGCGCAAGAACGAGGCGGATGCCATCCGGCTGCGGCCGCATCCCTACGAGTTCGCGCTGTATTACGACGTTTAGTCTGCTCCTCCGCCTCGCCGGGCGCTGGATTCTGTTCCGGGCCCGGCGATGGTATCTCCTGTGACTGGCAAGATCCTGCAGATCAATATCTCTCCCGGCGGTCTCCCCAAGCGTGCGATCGCCTCGGGGATGATCACTCCTCTCGGTCTCGAGGGCGACAGTTTTGCCCATCCGCAGTTCCACGGCGGCCCCCGCCAAGCCGTGCTGTTCATTGCCTCCGAAACCATCGAAGATCTGCGGTCCCGCGGTTATCCGGTGTTCTACGGCGCGCTGGGAGAGAATCTCACTACGCGCGGCCTGGATCCCCGCCAACTGCGCATCGGGCAGCAACTCCGCGCCGGAGCGGCCCTGATCGAGATTACCAAGGTGCGCGGTCCCTGCACCCAACTGGATGTTTACGGGCCGGCCATCAAGCAGGAAATCTACGATCCACTGGTGAAAGCCGGTGACTTCACCTCGCCGCGCTGGGGCATGAGCGGATTCTACGCCATGGTGATCGAACCGGGGCCCGTGCACCCGGACGATGTCATCCAGTTGCTCTCCGACCAGTGTTGACTTGGCCAAGAGTGAACATTGGGCCGGCTTTTTAACGCAACGTTTACGCGTAATTTGGTGATCGGCGTGCGCGTAGACGATATAATCTCATCAGGGCCCCGTCTGCCTGAATCCATGCAGCGTTTGCTTGAAGCGGTAGAATTTCGTAATCCGACCCGCGCGCGAGAAGATATTTCGCGCCTGGGCAAAGGCATTCCCGAACGGATTACGGCGCGTATACAGTCGCTGCTGGCGTCCGTGCCCGATCCCGACGAGGCGCTGCATTTCCTGGAGCGTCTGCGCGAAGATTTTCCGGCCGCCTTCAATCGCATCAGCAGTTCTCCCGCCGCGCTGCGCTGCCTGATCACCACTTTCTCCTATAGCCGGTTCCTTTCCGAGGCCGTGCTGCGCCGCCCCGAATGGCTGCTGCAGGTGGCCGGCGCCGGTGATCTGCATCGCGTGCTGGCCACCGAGGAGTATGCCGAGCGTCTGCTCGAATTTGAGTCCTCCTGCGGGCCCGATCAGCCGGCGGCCGTGACCCTGGCGCGCTTCCGCCGGCGGCAACTGCTCCGGATTCTGCTGGCCGATGTGTTGGGCCTCGCGGCGCTGCCGGACATCACGGGGGAGCTTTCGAACCTGGCCGATGCCATCCTGGACTTTGCCTATCGCAAAGTCCGCGAGCAACTGGCGGCGCGCCACGGGGAACCATCGTATGAGGGGCCGGACGGCCAGCGGCGCGCCTGCGGATTCGCCGTGATTGCGCTGGGCAAATTGGGCGGCCAGGAGCTGAATTACAGCTCGGATATCGACCTGATGTTCGTCTATGCGGCGAACGGCGAAACCACCGGCCCAGTCCCCATTTCGAACAAGGAATTCTTCAAAAAGGTCGCCAACCAGTACACCGAACTGCTTTCCACTTACACAACCGACGGCTCCTGCTACCGCGTGGATCTGCGGCTCCGGCCCGATGGACGGTTGGGCGAAGTCTGCATCTCGCTCGACGGCGCCAAAGATTATTACCGGCAGCGCGCGCGCGACTGGGAGAAGCAGATGCTGATCAAGGCCCGTGTGTGCGCGGGCGATCTGGCGCTGGGTCACGACCTGCTGGAGTTCGTGGAGCCGCTGATTTATGCCAGCACCCTGGATTTCCGGGCGGTGGAAGCGGTGTCGGAAGCGCGCGAGCGCATCAGCGAGAAGCTCGCCGCCAAGCGTGTGCACGCCGGGGTGGATGTGAAGCTCACGCCGGGCGGCATCCGCGATATCGAGTTCCTGGTGCAGTGCCTGCAGCGCCTGCATGGCGGCCGCGAGACCTGGGTGCGCCACGGCGGCACGCTGTTCGCGCTGTCGCGGGTACACGATAAAAACCTGCTTTCGGCCAGCGAATACGCGCGCCTGGCTTCGGCCTACCAGTTTTTGCGGAACATTGAGCATCGCCTGCAGTTCTACGACGACCGGCAGACCCACACGCTGCCCACCCATCCCGAAGAACTGGAATTGCTGGCGCGCAAAATGCCGGCCGAGTCTGGCGAGCCGCTTTCCGCGGAATCGCTGGCGGTGCGCCTGGAGGAGCATTTGGGGAACGTGCGGGAAATGTACAACCGCGTCATCCAGGCCCGCAAACCCATGTACTACACACTGACCGATGTCGGCCCCGACGATCGCTGGCAGCCCATTGACCTGGATGCGCCCGCCGCTCCTGGCAACCTGGCCCGTTACATGGATGGGCGCGTGCCCCAGCTTGCGGCCACCCTGGCGCGCGTGAAACTGAATCGCGGCCGCGAGCGCTTCGAACATTTTCTGGAGAAGATGTTTGCCAACGAATCCTGGCTGGCGCGCCTGGATTCGGACCCCACGCTGGTGGAGCGCCTCGTAGATATCTTCGAGCACAGCCAGTATTTCGGCGATCAGCTTTTGCGGCATCCGGAAATGCTGACCGAGCTGGACTCCGAAATGGGTCCGGCGGGAAGAAGCCATCGCCGACAGCACCTCGCTGCGCAACTATTTCCGCCACCAGATGTTTCGCATCCAGAGCGAGAGCCTGCTGGGACCGGCGCCTATTTTCGCCACGCTGGAGCGGACTTCGGACCTGGCGGATGCGGTGATCGCGGCGGCCTACCGCATTGCGCTCGAAGGCGGCGCCGCGCCCGCTCGACCCGGGCTATGTGCCCGCGCAGCAGATGATGGTGATCTCGCTCGGCAGGCTGGGCATGCGCGAGTTCGACCTGGCTTCCGACGCCGACCTGATCTTCGTGATTCCGGATGAGGATGCCGCGGAGGAGGTGTTCTGGACGGCGGTGGCCGAGCGCATGATCAACGTGATCAGCGCCTATACCGGCGACGGCGCCATGTTTACGGTGGATACTCGCCTGCGCCCCAACGGCCGGGAGGGCGCGCTGGTGCTGCCCGAATGCGCCTACCGCGATTATTTCGAGAAGCATGCCGAAGCCTGGGAGGGCATCGCCTACATGAAGTCGCGCGCGGTGGCCGGCAATTCCGAGCGCGCCACCAATTTCCTGCACAGGCTGCAGGAAATGGACTGGCGGCGCTACGGGCAGAGCGGCACGGTCGCGCAAGGAACTGGCGCAAATGCGCACCCGCCTGGAGAAAGAGCAGGGCGCGCCGCAATCCACTGAAAGCCGCGGCCGGCGGATACTACGATATCGACTTCGCCCTGATGTACCTGCGGCTGAAAGGCGCCGGGCATCTTCTACAAGGTGCTGAACACGCCGGCGCGCATCGATGTGATCGAGCAGATGGGCCACCTGGAGCGGGAGGATGCGGATTTCCTGCGCGATGCCGCGGTGTTCTACCGCGCCATCGACCACGGCCTGCGCGTATCGAGCGGCTACGCGGGTGGACACCTGCCCGCTTCGCCGTCGCAATCCGAAATGCTGGCCGAGCTGGTACGCCGCTGGACGCCCGAGCACTTGCACGATCAGCGGCTGGATCTGAAGCTGGCGGAGATCCGGCAGAAGACGCGGACGTTTTTCAACCGCGTGTTCGGGTGCTAGGCGCGCGTGACGGTATCCATCGGCACGCGGCGATTCCTGGGGCACTTCGGCAGGTCGGTCGCGGCTTGCGCTGTGGTCGCCCTAATCATTCTGTTTTACTATCGCTTGGTCCCGGTAAACCAGACGACGGTGGCCCTGACGCTACTGCTGGTCATCTTCGGCATCTCCGCGTTCTGGGGGCTGCTGGAGGCGACCGTAGCGTCCTTTGCCGGCGTGCTGGGATTCAATTACTATTTCCTGCCGCCGGTGGGGACGTTCGAAATCCAGGATCCCCAGAATTGGGTCGCGCTGACGGCGTTCCTGGTGACGGCGGTCATGGCCAGCCAGCTCTCCGCCCGGGCCAAACGGCGCACGCTGGAAGCGGTGGAGCGCCGGCGCGAGATTGAAGGCTTGTACGCGCTGAGCCAGAGCCTGCTGCTCAGCGGCAGCGCGCGCGCCGCCAGCGAAGACCTGGTGAGCCGCGTAGTGAAGATCCTGGGCGTGACCACGGCCGCGTTCCATGCCAGGCTGAGCCACGAGACGTTCCGCTGGGGGCCCGAGAACGCCTCCATCTCCGACGAACAACTGGCGGAGGCGCGCGATGAGACCCTCATAGACCCGGGCCGCGGCTTCGCCATCATTCCCGTACGCCTCGGCGGGCAGCCGCTGGGCAACCTGGGGCTGGCCGGACCTCTGCCTTCCGAAGCGGTGCTCAATGCGGTCGCCTACCTGGTGGCCATCGGGATCGAGCGGGCGCGCGCGCTCGAAGAAGCCGGCCACGCCGAAGCCGCGCGCCAAAGTGAGGTATTGAAATCCGCGCTGCTGGACGCGCTGGCGCACGATTTCCGGACGCCGCTCACATCCATCAAGGCCGCCATCACCAGCCTGCTCGGTCAGCCCCGCCCCGCGTCGGATCACGAGTTGATGACCATCATCAACGAGGAGGCCGACCGCCTGAACCGCCTGGTGGCCGAGGTGCTCGAAATGGTGCGCATCGAAGCGGGCAAGCTGCACCCCGAAAAGAAACCGCACGATGTGAGCGAGATTATCCATGCCGCCCTGGCGGAACTGGCGTCGGCGTTGCACGGCCGGCCGGTGGAGGTGCGCCTGCAAGATGCCCTGCCGGAAGCAGAGGTGGATTTCGAATTCATCCAGCAGGTTCTGAAACAACTGCTCGACAATGCGCTCAAATACTCGCCGCCGCAATCTCCGCTGACCATTTCGGCGCGCGCCGGCGACGGCCGTATCGTGGTGAGCGTGGCGGACCGCGGCAGCGGTATCGACGAACAAGAACAGATGCTGGTGTTCGACAAGTTTTTCCGCGCGCGCGAGCACCGTTTCCGCGTGCCGGGCACCGGCATGGGCCTGGCCATCGCCAAAGGCATCGTGGAAGCGCATGGCGGCAAGATCTGGGTGACCAGCGAGCCGGGGCAGGGATCGGTCTTTAGTTTCTCCCTGCCCGTGTATCGTGGTGAAATGGTTTCGTGAGCTCCGGCAAAATTCTAGTAGTGGACGACGACCCGCAGATCCGCCGCGTGATGCGGGCCACGTTGGTGGGCCACAAGTATGAAGTGACCGAGGCCCGCAACGGTGAAGACGCGCTGGCGCGTATCTCCGCCGAGATGCCCGACCTCGTGCTTCTCGACATGAACATGCCCGGACTGGGGGGCCTCGAGACCTGCCAGCATCTGCGCGCCGGATCGGATGTGCCCATCGTGATTCTCTCGGTCCGCAACACCGAGAAAGATAAGGTAGCCGCGCTGGACGCGGGCGCCGACGATTACATCACTAAGCCGTTCGGGATGGAGGAACTGCTGGCGCGCATCCGGGCGGCCCTCCGGCGCGCGCCTACATCGCCCGAGAGCGGTCCGCACACGGTGGCTACCGGCGACCTGCAGATCGATTTCGATACGCGGCGCATCCACGTGAAAGGCAAGGAAACGCGCCTGACGCCCAAAGAATTCGACCTGTTGCGCTACCTGGTTTCGCAAGCCGGGAAGCCCGTGCCGCATCGTGAGCTGCTGCAGGCGGTCTGGGGTCCGGATTACGGCGACGAGCCGGAGTATTTGCGCGTGTTCGTCAATCAACTGCGGAAGAAAATTGAACCCAATCCGGGGAAGCCGAAGTATATTCTGACCGAGCCGTGGGTAGGCTACCGCTTCGCCGCCGGGGAATCAAAAGAGGTGGCGGATACCCCACAGGAACCGGGCGGCGAAGGCTAAAAAGCCCAATCCCACCAGCCTGAGAAACAGTTTCTTGCCCCAGTCGCGCGCGGCGACAGGCGGGAAGAGCCCGAAATTCTCGTTCACCAGGTTGCCGAATCGCTGCGGCGCGAGAACGATGAACAGGCCCGTGGCAAGCCAGGCCGCCAGCATCACGAAATAGACCAGTACGATACCAAACGCGCGCAGCAAATGGCGCCTTCAGTTCTTCCAGTACGGACCGGGGGATGGGCCGTTCAAAATACTGATTGACCCGCGGCCCATGCGCAGCCTCACTCGCTTTTGCGGAGCCGCAGCCGCATACGCAAAGTGGCTGCCCAACGGAAAACCCTTGTGCCCCGTGCCTGCAAAATCGGACGAAATGCTGCCCAACCGGGTTCGGGCGTCGATCGCATAAGGGCCCGGATCTGGTAGCGCCACAATCATGTCCCCGGTGTGGCTATCCACCTGTATGTCTCCAGCCACATCGCTCACCCACACATAACCGTTGTCGTGATGGATGATCACCCGCGAGGCCCGCGGCACCAGCACGTGATACTCCGCCGTAACCCCGCGCTTCTTTGGAAACGGCCAGCTAACGATTAGCAGCTTTCCGCGCTTCGGCACGGTGGAAACGGCTAGTTCCTGGGCGGAGCGCTTTTTCCGTGGATACTTGCACATGATCCAGCCGCGCGGTGGCCTGCGGCTTATGGTCCGGCTGGTAAAAGCTGTCAGTCGACTTAGTAACCATGATCCGCACCAGCGGCTCGTCCCAGCCCTCCACCGTGACGTAGCCGTACGAGTGCTCCAGGCGGATAGTGCCGCCCGGCATAAAATCCACATCCTGCGTCGTGGATACTTCAAAGGATTGCTTGGGGCCTTCCTGGCCGTGCGCGAGCGCTGCGGCCCACGCCGCATTCATAGCCAGCAGAATAATAAGCTTCCTGGGCATGGCTAGCTTCCTTCCTTCAACGCGCGGGCGTTCTTCACAATCTTCAGATACCGGCGCGCCAGTTCGTTGATCTGCTCTTCTTTCATTCGCGGGAGACCCTCGGGATTGATCAGCTCCGAGCCGATGCCGAGGGCCGTAGCGCCGTTCAGTATGAAATCGCCGGCGGTCCGTTGATTCACGCCTCCGGTGGCAATCAACGGCACTTGCGGAAAGGGCAGCTTCAACGCGCGGATGTAGCTGGGCCCGCCCAGAGGTCCGCACGGAAAGATCTTGACGAAGTCGGCGCCCGTTTTCCAGGCCGCGATCAGATCGGTAGGGGTCATCGCGCCAGGGAAGACCACGATGTTGTTCTTCAGGGCGAATTCCACGACCTCCGGCACCAGCCCGGTGCTGGTCAGAAACATGGCGCCCGCGTCCAGGCAGCGGCGGGCGGTTTCAAGATCGAGAACCGTTCCCGCGCCCACCACCATATCCGGAAGGTTCTTCGTCAGGTGCCGGATCACATCCAGCGCGCCCGGCACGGTCATGGTGATTTCCGCGATAGGAATTCCGGACCGGTTCACCGCTTCGGCCGCGAAGCGGGCATGATCGGCGGTCGCCACGCGGATGCCGGGAATGATGCCGATCTCTTCAATCCGGGCGCGAACTTCCGCTTTCTTCATTCATTCCACCTTCGGTTCAGAATTTTAGCGCGCTTGCGGACGGCCGGAGCTCCGCCATCAGGGCAGATCCCTGGTTCCCACCGCCTGGCGGAGTTGTTCCAGCGCAGTCAGGTACGCCGCTACCGCCTGCCGGTAAGCGAGCTGGGTGGCGCGATAAGTGCGTTCCGCGTCCAGGAAATCGAGCAGTGCCAGGGCGCCGCGGCGATAAGCATATTCGCTGATGTCGCGGCTCTTTTTGGCCACATCCAGGTAGCTCGACTTAAAAAGCTGGGCGATGCGCGCACTCTCCTGCATGCCCTCGTAAGCGTCTTTGACGTCGGTCAGCACTTGCCCGCCGGTAGCTTTCTGCGTCTCCTCCGCTTGCCGTATGGCGATGCGGGTTTGCGCGATATTGCCCTGGTTGCGGTCAAAGATCGCCAGCGGAATGCTGAACGACCACGTGGCGCCGCTGATGCCATTAGCGTGCGAGTAATTGCCGGAGATGGTGGGGTCCTGCTTGCCGTTCGCCTTGGCCAGCGCGTACTGGCTGTTGGCGGCGGTCACGCCCAATACCGCCGCGCGCAGGTCCGGCCGGTTCTGCAGGGCTTTGGCTTGCAGTTCGTCGATGGTGGCCGCCAGCGGCCGGTACTCGAATGCGCCGGTCACTTCGTAATCGGCCGGCACGGACTCATAGCCTAACTGCTGGCGCAGGTCCGACAGCGCCTGTACCTTGTTAAGCGTGGCCTGTTGCACGTCCGTCTCAAACTGCACTAACTGAAGCTTGATCTTCAAGTAATCGTTCTCGCTCATCCCGCCGTCTTTGAACTGGATCTCGCTGATGTCCACGGTCTTTTGAAAACTGGCCAGATCCGTCTGAGCAAGCTCCAATGTAGACTGGGCAAGCTGAGCATTGACGAAGAGCGACCCTACCTGAAACGCCACGCCGCGCTCATTGTCCGCCACCTGGGAGCGCGTCACTGCGGTAGTCGCCTTGGCTGCTTCCAACCGGCGGGCGCGCTTATGGCCGCGTTCGATTAAATAGCTCAACCCCATATCGCCTTCGGTGGAAGCCTGGATGTACGCGGAGATTGGCTCGCCTTGCGGATGCGAGAACAGCGGCAGGTACTCCCAATCCGTGAAAAACGTAGGATTGGGCCGCAGGTTGGCGGTAACTTCGGCCGCCTGGTTCTGCTGGATATTGGTCCGGGCGGCTTGCAGCGTATGGTTGTGCCGCAGCGCCATTTGAATGGCATCGTCCAGGGTAAGCTTGACGGTCCCTTGGCCGAATAACCGGTCGACCGGTACCAGGCAAATGATAGTGGCAACTATTAGAACAATCCGGATGTCTCTCATGGGCAAAGTTGCGCGTTTGGTTCTCATGCCCCCTCGAAGGAACCTTCGGGTTCGGGGAGCCGGTCGCCTTCGCGCGCGATCCACACATAGAAGGTGGGCAGTAACACGATACTCAGTAATAAATCCGAGATGAGGCCGCCCACGATCACGATAGCGAACGGTCGCTGGGAATCGGACCCGATATCGTGCGACAGAGCCGCCGGCAGCAGTCCCAAAGTAGCCACCAGCATGGTCATCATGATGGGGCGCAACCGTAGCACCGCGCCTTCTACCGCGGCGTCCGCGATTGAGTGGCCGCGCGCGCGAAGCTGGTTGATGTACTCGAGCATGATGACTCCGGTTTGCACCGAAACGCCGAAGAGCGCTAACATCCCGACGCCCGAGGAGACACTCAGATACGTGCCGGTGACCACCAAGGCCAGGAAGCCGCCTACGCGCGCCAGTCCCACATTCAGCAAAATGAGCAGCGACCATTTGAACGAACGGAACATAGTGTAGAGAATGATGAAGATGACCAGGACGGTGAGCGGGACAATCACCGCCAGCCGCGCCTCGGCGCGCTTTTCACTCTCGTATTCGCCCGACCAACCAATGTGATATCCGGGCGGCATCTTCACCTTCCGGCCGATCAGCTTGATGGCTTCTTCCACCGTGGTTCCCAGGTCGCGGCCGCGTACGCTGAAGGTCACCGCCACATAGCGGCTATTGCCTTCACGGTAGATATCATAGGCGCCGTCTTTGACCTCAACTGTAGTCAGTTGCGCCAGAGATACCCGTTCTCCGGAAGGAGAGAGCAGGCGGACTCTCTCGATCGCTTGGGCCGTATTGCGATAAGGCGCCTGGTACCGCGCCACCACGTCGTACCGCTGCTCACCGATCAACACCTGGCTTACGGCGTTGCCGCCCACGGCGGTCTGTACCGCGTCTTGTATATCCGACACATTGATTCCGAAACGCGCGGCCTGCCGCCGGTCGATGGTCAAGTCGAGATTGGGCTGGCCGAAGTCACGCAGCAATTTCACGTCGCGCATGCCGGGGATGCCCGAGATGACCGCGGTTACTTCTTCGCCCTTCCGTTCCAGCAGCTTCAAATCGTCGCCAAAAATCTTGAGCGCCAGCGCACCCTTAGTGCCCGTCAGCGTCTCTCCGACGTTGTCTTCGATCGGCTGGGAGAAGTTCCAGATGGCTCCGGGGTACCGTTCCACGGCCCGGTTCATGGCGGCAATCAACTCCTCTTTGTTTTTGTGGAAGACGGGCCGCCATTGGTCTTTCGGCTTCAAATCGACGAAATACTCGGTGTTGCCGAAGCCCCCCGTATCCGTGCCGTCATCGGGGCGGCCGACTTCCGATACCACGGTGGTCACTTCGGGAAAGGCGGCGAAGACATATCGCTCGTTGGTGGTGAACTTCTCGCCTTCCGAAAGACTCGTGCTATTGGCCAGGGTGCCTCGCGCCCAGATGGCGCCTTCATCCAGATGGGGCAGAAATTCCGCGCCGATCACGCCACCGAAGCCCAGGTAGATGGTCCCAGCCAGGGCGGCCACGCCCACACACGCGACCACCCAGCGGTGCATAACGGCCCAGCGCAGACGGCGCCGGTATTGGTCGGTCAGGAACTCCATCACCAGGTTGCGCCGTTCCTTGACGCCCTTGCTGAAGAACGTCGCCGCAAGCACCGGCGCGATCAGGATCGAGAACGTCATCGCGCCCATCAGTGCAAAGACCACGGTCCAGGCCATGGGCCGGAACAAGCGGCCCTCCACGCGCTGCAGGGTGAAGATCGGCAGATAAGCGGTGATGATGATGGCGATGGCGTAGAACACCGGCCGTTGGACTTCATGACACGCCTCGCGGATCTTCACCGCGGCCGTTTTCGGAGGTCCGCCGGTGTCCCGGCGGCGGCTGTGACTGAGATGGCGGATGATATTTTCCACCATGACCACCGCGCCGTCCACTACCATCCCGAAATCCAGCGCGCCGAGTGACAGAAGATTGGCCGGAATGTGACTCAGATCCAGCCAGATGGAGGCAAATAGCAGCGAGAACGGAATGGTGAGAGCCACAATCAACGCCGCGCGCGCATTCAGAAGAAAGAGAAAAAGGATGACACTGACCAGAAGCATGCCTTCCGCCAGGTTATGCATCACGGTATGCAGGGTGAAATGCAGCAGATCGCTGCGGTCCAGCATGGGAATCACCTTCACGCCGGGAGGCAGGATCGAGGTATTGAGCTCTTCCACTTTCCTGTGAATCGCATCCAGCGTCGGTTGCTCTTCGGCGCCTTTGCGCAGCAGCACCGCGCCCTGGATGACATCCGGTTCGTCGATAATCCGTCCGTCCTCCATGTGATTGGCGCGGGCCATGTGACCTAAGCGGATTTTGGGACCTTGCGAGACTTCGGCGATATCCCTGACGCGCAAAGCCGTGCCCGTCTGGGTCTTTAAAACGGTCTGCTCGATGTCACTCACATTGGAGAACAGACCCAGCGTACGCACATTCATCTGCTGCAGGCCAACTTCCACGAAGCTTCCGCCGGCATTGATGTTGTTATTAGTGAGTTGCTGTTCCACCTGGCCGATGCTCAAGCCGTAGGCGACTAGCTTGTCCGGGTCTACGCGCACCTGGTATTCACGCACCGTGCCGCCGAAGTCGGAAACGTCCACCACGTTGGGGACGGACTTGAACTGCTTCAGCAACAACCAGTCTTCAATGGACCGCAATTCCATCAGGTCGTAGCGGGGATTGGAACTTCGCAGCGTGTACCAGTAGATCTGTCCGGTTGTGCTCCAGTCCGTGCCGATCTGAGGCTGCAGGCCTGTAGGCAGGTTGACCTGGGTGAGCCTTTCCAGTGTCTTCTGCCTGTTCCAGTCATTCACGGACGTGTCATCGAAGATCATGATGACGAATGACAGCCCAAAAATGGATTCCGATCGCAAGTAGGTCAGGTGCGGCATCCCCGACATTTGAATCTCTATGGGAATGGTCACTTGCTGTTCCACCTCTTCGGCGGACCGGCCGGGCCATTGCGTAATGACGGTCACGTAGTTGTCGGCGATATCGGGGTAGGCTTCTACAGGCAGGTTATGAAACGAGATGGCTCCCCAGCCAAGCAACAAGACGGCAATTGCCAGCACCACAAACCTATTGTTCAACGCAAAGTCTACGAGAGCCCGAATCATTTCTGTTTCCTGTCTGGCTGTGCCGCGTCCGGTTGCCTGTCACTGACCGATAGTGTGATCGAGGACCAGGGCGTTGGTCACCACCTGCTGGCCCGGCTGAAGCCCCGACTTGATTTCCTGCAGACTGGTGTCCTCGCTCAGGAGATCTCCGCTAACCACCTCCATCCGGCGAAACTTCTTGTCCGGCGAGGGAACGAAGACGAAGTCGCGATCGTGCATATGCATCACCGCGGAGGCCGGTACCAGCGTGTGCATGATTTGAGTCTGGCCGCGGAAAGTAGCCTTCACGAACATACCGAGGCGCATGAATCCGGGATTCTCAACCTCTATGCGCACCTTGGCAGTACGGATATTAGGATCGAGGGTGGCGCCGATGTTACTTACTCTTCCCTTAAAGATGCGATTGGGATAGGCGTTCAGGGTGATATCAGCCGGGTCGCCGAGGCGCACATTGGCCAGGTCGTTCTCGTACACATCGCACACAATCCAGGTGGCCGACAGGTCGGAGATGGTAAACGGGTACGGCGTATTGTACGCCTGCACCAGCGATCCGGTGGTGACCTGCTGGTCTGTAAGTATCCCGGTGGTTGGTGCGAAGATATCCACCATGAATTTGGGCTTGTCGGGGTCGTTGCCCAGCAAACGAAGATGCTCGCCCATGGTTTCTACCGCTATCTTGGCCTTGTCTTCGGTGTCCTGCGCGACTTGCAGATCGTTCAGGGCGATGGCGCCGTGCTCATATAGATCCTTCGACCGCTCATACTGCGTTCGCGCGAGGATCTCATCCGCCACCGCCATACGGTATTGCGAATACCCGCCCGACACATCGTCGCTGCGAATCGTCATGAGCAATTGGCCTTTTTTCACCGTGTCGCCCAGCCGCGCGTGAATGGCCATAACCCGGCCCGAGGCCAGCGACACGACCGGGACGTTCCGGGAAACGTCCGGCGTTACCGAGCCCGTGACCACCAGTTCGGAGGTAGCCGCGCGCGCCGTCGCCGCCGCCAGGGGAAACTGCTCCGGATGGTCCACGCTGAACAGGGCAGGATCCGGGGCCGTAACCACGCGGGCGGCAGGCGGATCGCCGGCGGCTTGCGCGTCAGCCTGGGCGTGCACTTTGCCGCAACCTGCCAGAGTAAGCAGTGAGACAATAGAGAGAACCAGAACCGCTGTAGCTGCCAACTTGCCTTTCATAAAGTCGCTCCAAAAGACTCCGATCTATTCAGAATAGAGCGCTCCATCTAAGGACCGCATAAGGGACGGAATCAAAACTCCTATAAACCTCATACGGGATACTTATCAGAGCGTTGGTCTCGCGCCGTGTACTAACTCGCCGCCTGCCGGAAGCGATAGCCGAAATGCAGTTCGGTTAGCAGATACTCGGGGGCAGACGGATCGTCCTCCAGTTTCCTACGTAGCTGATGGACGAATGTCCGCAGATATTCCAGTTCCTGGCCGTATCCGTCACCCCAGACGGCATTAAGCAGCCTGGTATGCGCTATGGGGATCCCGGGGTGGCGCATCAGATAATGCAACAGATCGAACTCTTTCGGTGTGAGCCGCAATACGGAGCCCTTCTTAGTCACCGTACGGCGCGCCGGATCCAGTTCAATCTCTCCGATGGCGATCGGCTCCTCCGTATCGACCGGGGGCGTAGTGGATCGCCGGACAGCGGACCGCAGCCGCGCCGCTAGCTCGGGGACCGAGAATGGCTTAGTGATATAGTCATCGGCGCCCGCATCGAGAGCGGCTATCTTATCCGCCTCGCGATCCCACACCGTGAGCATGAGGATTTGCAGGCGGGGGGATTTCTTTCGGATGGCGCGGCATGCTTCGATTCCGCCCATGCCGGGCATGTTGACGTCCATGAGAACCACGTTATACCGCCGCAGCCCCACCTCCCTAAGAGCCTGTTCGCCGTTGGGAGACTCGTTGACTTCAAAACCCAAAGCGTCCAGAGTCCTTCCAAGCACCCGGCGGAGTTCCGGATCGTCGTCGGTAACCAGTATGTTTCCGCTCGAGTAGGTCATGTTAGTTACGCCCGGGGCAGCGACATGGAAAAGGCCGTTCCGTAATTAGCTATCCCTTCGGCCCAAACGTTGCCATGATGAGCTTCCACGATCTTCTTGACGATCGAAAGCCCTAGCCCGGTGCCGGCTGGAACCTGCGGCGTTCCCTGCGCCCTATAGAATCGTTCGAAGATACGCTCCCGGTCGTCGCATCTGACGATCGACCCTCTACTTAGTACCTGGGTCATCACCCGGCCTTCATTGAGCGCGAAGGTCACTTCGATCGGCGAGCCTGGTTCCGAATACTGGACCGCGTTGTCCACTAACTGGGCAAGCGATGTCAGAATCAACTCCGGATCGGCCAACACCGCGACTTCCCCGATGGGGAGGGAGACCTGAAACCGCTCCCGATCCGCTTGTCTCTCGAGCTTCCGGATAGCTCGTTCCACCAGGGTCGATAACATCTGCGGTTCCCGTTGCGGCTTGAATTCAATGGCTTCCAGTTTGGCCGCGGTCAGCAGACGTGACGCCAGGTGATCGATCTTGGCCGCTTGTTGGTCGATCGATGTGACCAGGTCCGCCTGCAGTTCGGAAAGGCCGCCGATAGCCAGCAGTCCGGAACTCGCTGTACGCACGATCGACAGGGGAGTCTTGAACTGGTGGGCCAGTGCGTCGAGCACGGCGGTACGCAGTTGCTCGGTCTGGCGCGCGGCCTCGGCGCGGGATTCTCTTTGGATCGCACGCCCCCGCTCCAGCGCAATGGCACAGAGTGACGCGAGCGCGGTCGCCGCCAGTTTGGTCATCCTGGCGTCGTGCAATGCCAAACCACCCACCGGCCGCGTACGCAGCCGGAGAACACAATACCAGCTCCGTGTTTCAGAATCGAAGGAATCGGCTTCCTGGATATATGCGTCGCGGGTCTTTCGTTCACCCCCGGCCGGCCCACTGCCAACCTGGTAGGTAGTCGCCGGCAATGCATCGAACAGTTGCACGGCTTGTAACTCAAAGACCTCTCGAATCACTGCCGTAATGTAATCACCAAGATCGCCGGTGCCGTCCAGAAGCAGAATCCGGCGCGACACCTCGTAGAGCCGCTCCATTTCGCGCCGCCCGGCGATCGCTTCCGTGGCCTCCACGCGGGCGCGTAGTGACAGGCGGCTGATCACCAGCGCGGTGAATTCAAAAGCGCCCAGGGCCACCCAGTTAGCGGCAGTGTTCGCAAAACTGAAAATCGGCGGAACAAAGAAATAATTCAGGCAGGCGGCCGCGGCGATGGAAATCACGGTGGCATGCCAGAATCCACCATATAATGCCTCCAACACCACCAGCACCAGGTACAGAAACCCTGTGAAGGCGAAACCTTGGCCGAAGTGGAACGAGAGCCAGGTACACAGAGCCAGCGCGGTAACAGAGAGACCGCTAGGCAGGAAGCGCGCAACTCCGGCTTTAAGCCTCTCAGGCAGGCTCCCCACACCGGTCAATAACGCGCCATGATGCGCCACACTGGCAGCCGGCATACTCAATCACTCAATCGGTGACACGGGTCACAGTTCGAGCTTCCCCTGAAACTGCATTTCGCCGGTCTCGAAGAACTGAGCTACAAAGATCCGGCCAACCTGTGAAACGAACTCCACACGCGCGTCAGCTACGGTAAGTTCCGTCGTACGGGCAAACAAATAGACGATGCGGGCCATGTTATGTCCCAACTGGTCAATCTCCACCCGCGCCGGTTTCAGATCCTTTTTGCCGGTGCGCTTCAAAAATGTCGTTTGCTTCAACTCGCCGCGCAAGCTCTTTTCGAGCGCCGGGGTAACTCCCGGGACGTCGTAAACGGCGATGGCATAGTAGTCGCCTTCCCAGTCCGGCGCACCGGTCTCACCCGCCTTCATTTCCGATGCCCGAACCGGCAGCGCGCTTTCCCAGCGGATTTCGACCGCCGGATGCTGATCGCCCCCATCCGCCGGCGCCGACTTCCCATCCTGCCATCCCACACCCGCGCGCCGGGCGCCGCCGCCCATGCGCCCGCCATCCCGCAGTTGGTCCTCGCTTCTAAGCGGCAACACCGACACCGCCGTGCGCTTCGCCCAGGGGGAATCGGCCAGTACCTGTTTCGCCTCTTCCACCGTCCACTGCGCAATCGCCTTGCTTTTCCAGGTGGCGTCCGCTGCCGGCAGCGTCATTACGGCTATCAACGGCAAGCAAAGAAACCGGAGACCATCACGCATGATCCACCTCTTTCATGACCATTCAGAACTTCACCAGCACGCCCAAAGAGACTTTCGCTTCACTATGCCGTAAGTCCGGGAACCAGACATTCGACGCTCCGCCGCAGGCCGCCTGCGCCGTCGCCAGATTGGCGGTTCCGGACGTCGCGCCTGTCATACACGTAAAGTACTGCGGAAAACCGTTATTGCCTGCGGGAGGTGTCACACCGCCGCGGCCGGCGAAATAAGGGATGTCTGAGTGACGGTAACCCGCCTCCGCCCACCAGGTAATGTACTCCTTAGGCATATATTGAAAGGTGATGGTGCCGTCGTACATGTGAGCCGGTTGTCCCGGATTCTCCGTAAAGTACGGCGTGCCCGATACCGCATCTGCGCCATCGATGGGCGGCAACAGCGTAAGATACCTGCCCGGATTATTCATTTTGCCGCCACCCAGCGTGATCGCGTATCGATCCTTATGGAACCACGCGCGCTGGTACAGCATCCATCCGAGGAATGCATCCTTCGGGCCGCTGGCGGCGCCCGTGCAGTAGATTCCGCCGCCGTACTGGCATCCGGCGTCCACGGTGAACGACAACGCCATCTTGGAAACGCCGAGGCTTTCCGGTCGGTTCAGATATCGCACCTCGATGCTATCGTCGGTGTGAATACGTTCGGTCTTCGGCAACCCCAGGTTATCCTGGCCAAAACCATATTGGTTGAAGACCAGCGAGAGCCACTCTTTGGGCCGGTACAAGATCTGCCCGCCCAGACCCGGGTGGCCGTTGTATTTGGCGTAAGACTGCCATCCATTGATGAACCAGGGCTCGATCTTCAGCTTATTAGTGGGGAACCACTGCACTCGCACACCATTGAAGAACCATGGCGTATTCGATGAGACGTAGGACGGCTGGTAAGTCCAGTTATCAAAGTTATAGTAACTGAACAGACCAATATATGATACAAAGATTCCGGCATCGACATTCAAGCCATGGTTCACGTTGAAATGATAGCCGCCATAGGCTTCCGATACATAGCGGTAAGCGTCGCGCAGGTCCCATTGGCCCACCCCGGAGCTGGCGTCATTGCGTGGCGTGGTGGTGGCGAACATCCCATCCATGTATAGAACCCGGCCCCGTACATTTTGCCAGTGGAAGTCGCCGCCGACACTGATCTGTTCTATCTGAACCTCACCCGAACGGTAGGACTCGGTCGAGCCGACCAGAGTATGATCCCTCGGCTCGTTGAAGGATTGCATGTAATTGGTGTCGAACCTTATTTCGGGAGTGAAGAATGGCGTATCGAACGCGACATCCTTATTGCGCGGGTTGCCGTTGAGCCAGGTGAAATCGCCGAAGGCGAACGGCGTTTGCAGGTCCACAGCCGGCGCTGCCGGAGCAGAAGCGGGCACAGCCTGCGCGGCGGTGGCCTGCTCAACCGGACGCGGCGCAGGAGCAGGCGACGGCGCGAGCGACGGTTCGACGGGTGCGGCAGCCGCTACCAGCGGTTCGCGGCGCACGGGCTGAGCCGCTAGCGCCGGTGTTTCCACCGCGGGGCCGGGGGGCTGGTTCTTCTGCTTCTTCAACTCCGCTTCGAGTTGCTCGATGCGCGCCTTCATGGCCGCGAGTTCGGTCAGCATCGCCGATTCGGCTGACGGAGCGGGCGCTGCGGGCATCCTGCGGGCTGATTCCGGCACCGACGCTTCGCCCGCTGCCGGCGGCGCCTCCGCCTTACCGAGATCCACGTTGGCGTAGGCCACCTGATTCTGCGTGATTTCGACCGTGGCCGGCTTCGCGGCGGCAAAGCCCTCCGCCCGGGCACTGAGTAAATAAAGTCCCGGCTTAAGGCCCACGATCAGATATCCGCCGTCGCTGCCACTGAGCACCGTGCGTTCACTTGTGTCATTTACACTTCGCGCGGTCACGCGTGCACCGGCCAGGTCCCGGCCGTAGGGATCTTTCGCTACCCCCAGAACGCCGCCCACGGAAGCTGGCGCCACGGCCGTGGCGCTGGTTAGTTCCTCCGCGATCTGGAACGCGCGGCCCGGCACGGCCACCGCAAGCAACGTGAGCAAACCGCATAGCGACTTACTTACCCGACTGCTGATAATCAATCTCATAGGCGTACGTTGGAATTTCGGAGTTAAGACAGGGCTGTGATCTGGTTTGCCGCGACGGGGCGGGCCGTTGTGTCAGGCCGTTGACTGGTCTTCGGTGAAGTCAGTATCACAAATACGCTCCCGGCGAGGTGTAAGTAAGCCATAAAGAGGCTATAGGGATTACTGATCGCGGCAATTAAATTCTTGTTTGCTAACCACATTCGAGTGGTGCATGGTCTGCCGCGGTTACATCGCGTGAGCAATGTGCGGATGCCCGGCATGGCCCACGCCGCCTGTCTCGGTAGTGAGTTGCGGAACGCGCGCCGTATCCGCGGGCCGCGGCACAAATGCGGCCGGATCCGGCGTCGCGAAGAACTCCTGATGAAGCGTGGACATGGCCGCCCGCAGATTGCCTTCGGGAATCGCGAACCCCAAACTCAGCGAAGACGATCCCTGCGAAGCCAGCCGCACATCCAGAGTCTCCAGGGCTTTGGCCGCGCGCGCAAAAGCCGCATCTCCCTGGGCGAAATTCTGGCCGACATTCTGGCCCACCAGCCACACCGCGGCGCGGTCTTCTTCAACACTGATTTCCACGCTCTGGTCCACACTGCGCAAGGCCGCCGAAAGCCCCGGCCAGTTCTGGACGGCAAAGGAAATGCCCTGGTCATGGCTCTGAATCAGATCGATGGCCACGTTTTCGCGCGCGAACAGATGCGCCAGGCCGTCTGTAATGCTGGAGAGGATTCCCGGCCTTTTCACCCGGAGCCGCACCACGGCCATTCCCGTTTTAGACGTCAGACACTTGGCGATTCCACAAGGGGCTTGCGGATGGGAAACCACCCGCGTGCCATCCACTTCGGGACGGCGCGAATTGCGAATTACGATCGGGATTCTTTGCCGCACCGCCGGCGCGATGGAAGATGGGCACAGCACCTTGGCGCCGCAGCGCGCCATCTCTTGGGCCTCCTGGTAGGAGATTTCCCGGATCTGGCATCCGCCCGCCAGCACCCGCGGGTCGCAAGTTAACATGCCATCCACATCGGTCCAGATCTGGATCTCATCCGCCGAAATGCCCGCGCCCACCAGGGTCGCGGTCAGGTCGGAGCCGCCGCGCCCCAGGGTGGTGGTGACGCCGTTGAGGGTCGCGCCGATGAATCCGCCCATCACCACCACGCGATCCCTGGCAATTAGGGCCACCGTCCGCCGCAGGCGCGCGTAAGTATCCCAGAGAAGCGGCTTAGCATGTGTGAACTCATTGCCGGTCACAATCACTTTGCGCGCGTCCACCTGCGCCGCGTGGATGCCCAGATGCCGGAAAGCCTCCGCCACGATCAAACTCGAAATGCGCTCGCCAAAGCTCAAAACCCGATCCTGATACTCGGGGGTGAACGGGCAACCTTCGGTCAGATCTATCAACAACAGTTCCAGTTCGCGGAACAGGGGCGCGATATGCTCGCGCAAGAAAGGTTCCGCACGTTGCGCGAGGAGGGCGCGCGCCTCCCGGAAATGCAAGCGCCGCAGCGCTTCGGTCTGCTGCCTTGCGCCGTAGGAATTGCCACGCGCTGCGCACTGAGCGGCCTCCAGCAACTGGTCGGTCGTCTTGCCCATGGCGGAGACCACTACCACCGGGAATTGGTTCAACTGTCTCTCGACAATGGAAGCGGCCTGCTGAATGGCGCCGGCGGACTCTAACGAGGAGCCGCCAAATTTCATGACGATCATGGCCCAATCATATCCGGCGCCCGATAAGGGACGCGTAAGACGGACCTAAGGAACGCGTAAGCCGGGCCTAAGGAAGTTATCAAGGCTAAGATGGAGGTCGCATGACCCCCGAGCGCATCGTCGATCTGAGCTACCCGTTGGATACCGATACCCCGGTTTTTCCCGGAGATGGCCCCCTACGTGTCACCATTCTCGACGATTCCGCCATCAACCTGAGCCGCATCGACTTCAGCCTGCACACCGGGACGCACATGGATGCGCCGTTTCACTTCTTCCCTGACGGCCAGACGATCGACAAGGTGATCCCCGAGCGAACCATGGGGAGCGCCCGGCTGATCGACTTGCGCGGCGTCTCGACCGCGAACGAGATCCAGCCCCGGCACCTCGAGCCACACCGCGAAGCCATCCGCCAAACCCCCATCGTGGTCTTGCATACCGGCTGGTCGAAGCACTGGGGCAGCCCGTCATACTTCACGGAGCATCCCTGCCTGGCTGCCGGTGCCGCGCAATTGCTGCTGGATTACGGCGTGCAACTTGTCGCCGTGGATATGCCCTCCGTGGATCGCGCGCCCTATGCGGCGCACCGCATCCTCCTCGGCGCCGGAGTCCTGATCGTGGAAAACCTGGCTAATCTGGAATCGATTGCGGCCGATCGGTTCGATTTGATCGTTTTGCCGCTAAAGCTGGTTGGCCGCGACGGTTCGCCCGTGCGTGCCATCGCCATCATATAGCGATGACATAAAGAGCGGCCGCGCCTATTCGCAAACCAGGTTGATTTGCCCTATGCCGCCGCTCACGTTCACGTGAATCGTGGCGTCCGCTTGACCGGATGGCTCATTCACCCAGCGTCCGCCGCGCTTGTCGAGGCCATGTGCCGATATCTCACCGATACCCCCATGCGCCTCGATGTCGACGCGGGCGCGCTTCGGCAACCGAACCGTGGCCTCGCCCACTCCTCCGCGCACCCGCACATCGATATCCCCGCGCGGATGGCCGGTCAGATCCACTTTCATCTCGCCCGCGCCCACTTCTACATCCAGGCTGTGCAGCGACGTATTGCCCAGATCCAGGCGGCCGTCACCCGCGCCCATTTTCACGCTCACATCCATCGGGACGTCTTCGTTTAGCCGCAAATCCCAGTGGTTTTTGTCGTTGCCTCCAATGCTGTGATGCGAAGGCTGGCGGATGGTGAGGGTGCCCCGTGTGCTGTTCACATCGTATTGCACCTCCGGCTTGCCGTCCGAACTTCGGTACCGGAAATCGGCGTCCATCAGGGTAGTGGCCCCGCCATGCATCACCAGTTCACCGGCGCCCATTTCCACGTGCACTTCCGCGGACTTGGCGCCCTTCAAATCGACAGTGCGCGAATCGCTTTCGATGGTGCCGTGGCTGTCGGTGGTCACATAGCAGGCGGGCATCAACAACGCCAGCGCCGCCGTCCCCGTTAGCAGTGCGGCGCTTTCAAATTTGGCTCGGTTCACAGAGGGCCTCCACCCATCAGCATACGCGAGCAGCGGGCCCCATGTTCCTTGTTTCGCATCCGTTGGGTCGTGGTATGCTGTCGCCCGTGGCATGGAGCCTCTTCAAGACGCTGATTTTCACCATCGTCTTTCCGGGGACCGTCGCCGTATACGTGCCCTATCGCCTGAGGGCGCCGGGTCCGCCCCCCATCAGTGCCCTCGCGGCCTTGGGCATCGCGACGGTGGCCATCGGTCTGGGCGTCTACTTGTGGTGTGCCTGGGATTTCGCCACGTTCGGCCAAGGCACGCCGCTCCCACTCGATGCTCCCAAACAATTGGTCGCGCGCGGCCTGTATCGTTTCGTCCGCAATCCGATGTACGTAGGGGTGCTGCTGGTGATCTTCGGCCAGGCACTATGCTTCGAGTCTCTGCCGGCCTTATATTATGGTCTGGCTGTGGCGCTGGCCTTCCATCTGTTTATTCTCGCGTACGAGGAGCCCGTGCTGAGACGGAAATTCGGCCCGGCCTACGAACACTATATGAAGACGGTTCCCCGCTGGCTGCCTAAACTCGCCGCCTAGGCCCGGCGCAGAACGCGCGCAGGCAGAGTCACGATCGCCCACACCAGTTCCAGCACGCCTCCGACAGCGATGCCGACGATCCGGAACGGCAAGAGTAGTAGCCAGACCAGCGGGTACAGAACTAGCGCAATCAGCGCCAGCGGCCAGCAGAAGAACAGCACCACGCACCACACCAGAAAAGTCAGCATAGGACTTCGCCCCGCAACGCCGCCTCCGCCTGGTCAACCTGGGTGTACAGCGGAACAATCTCTTTGATCCGCGTTATTTCCAACACCTCCCGGACCCGCGCATTAGCGGCCGCCAGGTAGAGCTGTCCGCCGCGCTTGGCGAGCGACTTGTGGAGTTCTACGACAAAGGCCAGACCCGTTGAATCGATGTACGGTACCGCGTTCAAATCGAGTACTGCGTTGACTGTTCCGCTCTCTTCAAGGTAATTCCGCGCTGCCAGAAGGTCCGCGTCGGAGCCGATCACAAACCGGCCCTGCAGGCGCAGGATGCCTACCCCGTCACGAATCTGAGAATCCAGACGCATACATGCTCCAACTCTTCCACTACCCCAATTGATAGTGCGCTTAACCCTTCAAAACGTTTCAACAATTAGACGATCCGGAGGGCCAAAAGGTTCACTTATATTCCGTGAAACCGTACCGCCGCCTGCCCCCTTTCCGCAGCGCGTGTGCCAGAATAATAGCCAGATGTCCGAAACGGCAGACGCAGTCATTATCGGCGGCGGAATCGTAGGCTCCAGCGTCGCCTGGCACCTCACCCAGGGAGGGTGCCGCAACGTATTGGTGATCGAACGGGAAAGCCAACAAGGCCTCGGCTCAACAGGCAAAAGCATGGGCGGAGTACGCGCCCAGTTCGCCACCGCCGTGAACATCCGGATGTCTCTTTACTCGATTCCCATTTTCGCAGCTTTTCAGGAGATCACGGGCCATCCTTCCGAATACAAGTCCCATGGGTACTTGTTCGTCGCCACCAAACCCGCGCATCTCGATTACCTCCAGCGCAACTTCGAGCGCCAGGTAGCCATGGGATTGCAGGCTGTGGAAATGCTCGGCCGCGACGAAATCGTGCATCGTGTTCCACAACTGCGCTCCGACGATATCCTGGGCGGCACGTTCTGCGCCAGCGACGGATTTGTGGATCCTTACAGCGTCATGAAGGGCTTTATGGCTGCGGCAGCCGATCGTGGCGCGAAACTATGGCGCAACGTGGAAGTCACCGGAATTGATGTGGATGCGCGCGGTGTAGCGGGCGTCCGCACCACCCAGGGCAGCGTTGCGTCGCGCACCGTGGTGAACGCCGCCGGTCCCTGGGCCGCCGCCGTAGCGCGTATGGCCGGCGTCGATTTGCCGATCGTACCCCTGCGCCGCATGCTGGTTCCCACCGAACTGTTCCCTGGCCTTCCGGACCGTTTGCCCATGGTGATCGACATGTCCACCGGTTTCCATTTCCGGCCGGAGGGGTTGGGCCTGCTGATGGCCTGGAACGATCCCGACGAAACTCCCGGTTTCAAGACGGCCTTCGACCCGTCGTTCATCGAAAAGATCTTGACCCACGCCGTCAACCGCGTCCCCGCGTTCGAGGACCTGCAGGTCAACCCGCACCGCGCCTGGGCCGGACTGTACGCCATGACGCCCGATCATCATGCCATCATCGGACCGGCGCCCGGAGTGCCCGGCCTCTTCTTCGCCAACGGCTTCAGCGGACACGGCGTCATGCATTCGCCGGCTACCGGACGCATCACCGCCGATCTGATCCTGCACGGCCGAAGTGACCTGCTGGATGCCCGCGATCTGAACCTGGAACGCTTCGCCGAAGGCCGTATGCTGGAAGAAACGGCGGTGCTATAGAAATGGGGAGCGCCCTTCCCGTCGACCCGGCCCGCGCCGATTTCTATTGCCCGCATTGCGCCAAGCCCGTAGCCGAGCCGTTGGTGTGCGGTGACTGTCACGCGCTGATCTGCCGCGAATGCGGCGCCGTGCTCGAACGCATCGACGATCTGGGCATCGGCTGAAACGTTATCCTATATCCATAGGATCGCGAACACATGGAAATCACCTGGCTTGGTCACGGCACCTTTCAATTCCGTTTGCCCTCCGGCGAAACCATCCTGATGGACCCGTGGACCGAGGGCAACCCCGCCTATCCTCAGGGCTACAACATCGCCCGCGTCGATACCATCGCCATCACGCACGGGCATTACGATCACATCCACGATGCGGTGCCCCTGGCGAAGGAGTTTACCCCCTCCGTGGTCGGCATCTTCGAGACCTGCCATTGGCTTGAATCCAAAGGCGTCGCCAACACCTCGCCGATGAATAAAGGCGGCTCGCAAAAGCCCGGCGCGGTCACCTTCACCATGACCCACGCCGTCCACAGTTGCGGCATCCTCGACGACGGCAAAATCATCTACGGTGGCGAAGCGGCAGGCTACGTGCTGCAGCTTGACGGCCGCACCCTCTACTTCGCCGGCGATACCAACGTCTTCACGGATATGCAATTGATCGAGCAGCTCTATCATCCGGAGCTGGCGTTCCTTCCCATCGGCGACCTGTACACCATGAGCCCGCGCGAGGCGGCCCTGGCCTGCCGTCTGCTGAAGGCCAGGCAAGTCGTGCCTATGCATTTCGGCACGTTCCCGGCTCTGACCGGACGGCCCGCCGATCTTGCAAGTCTGCTCGGCGACCTGCCGGGAACTAAGGTGTGGGAGCTCGAACCCGGCAAATCAATTGAATGGTAGTCGGGCGGGCTCGTGGCCTGCGCGGGCTGCTCATCCCAAAGGCTGCGCTCCGGTAAACGATAATAGAGCCAGATATGACTGTCGACATCGAAGGCGTCACGTTGCACCTGGCGCATCCGGACGAGTTGCCTGCCCGCTGGGTCGGCCAGGAAGAGCTCATGCGCCAACTGCTCGCCGCGTGGCTGGTGGTGAGCGAGCAGGATCTGCCCATGAATCCGCGCCTGTTGGGAAAGCCGGGTGTGGGCAAGACCACGCTGGCCTATGCGGCCGCCCGGCGCATGGGGCGCGAAGTGTATATCCTGCAGGCGACCATGGACACGCGCCCGGAAGATCTGCTGGTGACCCCGGTGATCGAAGGCGAGGGGCGGCTGCGCTATGTGGCTTCGCCGCTGGTGACGGCCATGATCCGGGGCGGGATTGCGATCCTCGACGAAGGCAATCGCATGAGCGAAAAAAGTTGGGCCAGCCTGGCGCCCCTGCTCGATAATCGCCGCTACGTGGAATCCATCGTGGCCGGCATCAAGATTAAGGCGCACGCGAACTTCCGTCTGGTGACCACCATGAACGACGACGCCTCAACGTTCGAACTGCCCGAGTATATTCACTCGCGATTGCAGCCGCAGATCTTCATCGACTTCCCGGAGCGCGACGAGGAATATCACATCCTGAAAGAGAACCTGCCGTTCGCCGAGGACCGCATCCTGACATACGTGACCGAATTCCTGCAGCAGGCGCACGCCGCCGACGAACGGTACACGGTGCGCGACGGCATCAACATTGGGCGATTCGCCATCAAGCTGAAGAGCCTCGCCACGCAGAAGACGCACGAAACGGAAGCGCTCGAAACGGCCATCCTGGAGACCCTGGGAGAGGAAGCACTGCGGTATGCCCGAGGAAATCGAACTACCTGATCTGCCGGACCCGGGCAGTCTGCGGCGCGGGCGCTTCACTTACTTGCCGGTCGTGCCGGGACGGCTGGAGTTCGCCATCGAGGTGCGCCAGGCGATCCTGCGCGAGCGGCCCCAGGTCGTCGCGCTGGAACTGCCGGTCACGCTGCAGGAGCAGTATCTGCGAGCCGTATCGCGCCTGCCGGAGATCACCGTCATCCTTTATCCGGACGAGAGCGGCGAGACCGTGCCGTCTATGTACCGGTGGAACCCGCGGACCCGTTCGTGGAAGCCATCCGCAGCGGCGCTGGAGAGTGGCGCGGAGATCCTGTTCGCCGATCCCGATTCGGGCGAGCGGCCGCATTTGAAGGACGCTTATCCTGACCCCTACGCGATCCGGCATGTCGGCCTCGCGAAATACGTGGAAGCCTATCGCGTGTATCCGCAGGAGCGCTCCGACGAAATTGCGCGCCACGCCGATGG
The DNA here is from genome assembly GCA_963843255.1 of Bryobacterales bacterium. Taxonomy (GTDB): domain Bacteria; phylum Acidobacteriota; class Terriglobia; order Bryobacterales; family Bryobacteraceae; genus Bog-159. The sequence goes on from CAWJJQ010000007.1 coordinate 208,962, forward strand.
CATCGCCTGGAAGCTGCAGGGCTGCGATCCTCTGGCGCGCGTGCTGGTGGTGGTCTCGCTGAATCTGCTGGACCCGGTGCTGGATGCCATGGAGGAGCCGCAGGCGCAGCCCATGTCGCGCACCCGGCGGGCGGACGTGCGCGCGGTGAATCCGCATCCCGATTGCCTGGCCGAAATCACCATCGAATATCCCTACCTGCAATACCGCTACGAGCAGTTCCGCGATGCTCATGACGGATGCCAACCTGATCGACCGGCGGCACGCGCAATTCGCCTTGTTTCGCGATGCCGAGAAGAGCTACGAGGCGAACACCGGCGAGCGGGTGGCGCACTGGCAGCGGCGCTTGCTGGCGCGCTACACCCGCAACCTGGCGCTGGCCGACCAGGGGCTCATGCCCGGCGTGTTCGATCTGACGGTGGCGGCTCGCAGCGTGGTGGACGACAACTACGCTTGGGAGGTTTGGGAGACGGCGGGGCGATATCCCCCGCAGAAGACGGCCAGCGACCTCGAGACGGTAAAGATCTCGGGCGAGGAGGTGTGGCTGGATACCAAGCACATCCGCCTGCGGCGGCGCCTGCCGAGCACGAAGCGCCGATTGCGGCCGGTAGGGTTGAAGGCGCGCAAGAAGGAGAAGTATCCCGGCGAATGGGCGCGGCAACTGGACGGCAACAGCATCTGCTCGTACCCGCCCGAAGACCTGGTGATCGAGGACTACGGGCGGTTCTTGAAGAAGAAGGGTAAGAGCATCCTGTCGGAAGAGCGCGCGCATAGCGAGCCGTTCACCACTTCGCTGCTGGACGGAATCGACCTGCGGGAGACCATCCGCAACTGGCACGAAGGCAAGATCTATGTGCGGCAGTATCAGAAGATCGCGGGCGAAGTAGGCTCGGTAATCGTGATCTTCGACGAGGATCGCGAGGAGCGCTACCCGTACATGACCACCTGGCTGGGGGAGCACCAGAACGAATCGGACATGGCGTTCTATTCGACCTTTCCGTTCGACAACCTGGTCGGGCCCGGAATCGGGCGGGGCGAGTATGGCGGGTTCCTGATGAGCCTGCCGGCCCGCCGCATGTTCGACGTGTGGCACGATCGGGACTACGATTTCGCGGAGTCGAAGCCGGAGCGCCTGCTGCTGGCGGGATTGGATTATTCGCTGGAGCGTTTTGTGGTGTACGTAGCCGCCAAGCCGCCGCGGTCGGCCTTTCGCAATATCGCGGCGCGGTTCGGGCGGACGATCATTTACATACCGATCGGCCAGCTATCGCCGGTAACGTTGAAGAAGATCCGGGTGGTGCACGTGCTGGACGGGTACGACAAGCGGGAAATGGCCAAGGAATTTATCTGGTAGCGGCACCCATCCTGAGTCTCGTTTGCGGGCGGTCACGGGATCCGCTCGTGCCAATAGCCCGGACGGCGGCGCCCATGGGCAACGGCCACTATCTCCAACGCACCAGCGTTTTCGCGGTAAACGACCATGTATGGGAAGTGTGAGAGCAGTACCTTCCGCGTCCCAAACATATAGGTCGGAAACAAATAGGGTTGGCGGACAATCCGTCGATCGCGCGCTCAACTTCATTGAGGAATCTATCTGCCGCGCGCTCACTTCGCTGCCGAAACCATTCAACCGCAGCCTCCGCCTCGGCAAGAGCGGCCGGGTGGAATGAAGCAGCCTGACCGGTCACTTCTGGAGACGTGCGCGCAAACGGCGTTGCGCTTCGTGCCAGGGAACAAGCTTAACGGAGCCGCTGTCGATTTCCTGGAGACGCCGGCAGATCTCATCCCGCCAGGCTTCCTCGGCATTTTCGTCCACCTCGGAATCCAAACTGTCGAGCAGTGTGTCGGCAAGGGCGGCCCTGGCTTCGACCGGAAGATGAAGCGCCTCGCTCAACAGCTCGGCAGGACTTCTCGGCATGTCCCGATTATACGCCATGCGCACAGTCCTCAAGAACGTGGTTTGACACCCCCACACCCGGTTGCTACAGTACCAGTTTGATGCTCGCCACCGCACCGCTGAAAGCCACTTGCTTAAACGCCGTGCATCGCGCTACCGGTGCCAGGATGGTGGATTTCGGCGGTTGGGACATGCCCGTCCAATATTCTTCGCTGGTGGACGAGCACCTCGCCGTGCGGAAGAGCGTGGGCGTGTTCGATGTCAGCCACATGGGCGAGATCGATATCACCGGCCCCGAAGCGCAGCGGCTCACCGATTCCGTCACCACCAATGCCGCCGGGCGGCTGAAGACGGGCCAGATCCACTACTCCGGGCTGCTCTACGAACACGGCGGATTCGTGGACGACATACTCGTCCACAAAGTCGCGGACGATCATTATTTCCTGTGCGTGAACGCATCGAACCAGGAGAAAGACTTCGAGCATATCTGCGCGCACAACAAGTTCGATGCCCAGGTGCGGCTGTCGAGCGACGACTACGCGCAGATCGCCGTGCAGGGCCCCAACGGGCGCGCCACGCTGCAAAAGCTGACGGCCGTGGACCTCGCCGCGATCCGCTATTATTGGTTCGCCGACGGCGAAGTATCTGGAACACCGGCTCGCATCGCCCGCACAGGTTACACGGGCGAGGACGGCTATGAGATCTACGTCGCACCGGCCGAAGGCGCCCGCCTGTGGAACGAGATTCTCGAAGCGGGAAAAGAATTCAGCATCAAGCCATGCGGCCTGGGTGCGCGCAACACCCTGCGCCTGGAAGCCAAAATGGCGCTTTATGGCCACGAAATCCATGCTTCCATCACGCCGTGGGAAGCCGACCTGGGCTGGATCGTGAAGCTCGACAAAGGCGATTTTGTGGGTCGTGATGCGCTGGTGAAACAGAAAGAGAAAGGCATCCAGCGCAAGCTCGTCGGATTCGAGATGCGCGGACGGGGCATCGGCCGCGATGGTTACGAAGTGCTGGTTGACGGCGTGCCCGCGGGATGGGTTACCAGCGGATCGCCCGCGCCGGCGCTAAACAAGAACATCGGTCTTTGTTATTTGCCGGCGGCGGAGGCTCGAGTGGGCCGCGCCATCGAAGTCGTCATACGGAGCCAGCCGGTGGCCGCGGTCACCGTGGAAACGCCATTCTATAAACGAGCCAAATAATGTATCCCGAAGATTACCGCTACACCAAGGAACACGAGTGGGTGCACGTGGAAGGCGATACGGGCACTATCGGCATCACGGATCACGCGCAGCACGAACTCGGTGATATCGTCTACGTGGATTTCAAATTCGGCAGGGAAACCCTGAAGCCCGGCACGCACGTGGACCAGGGCAAGACCATCGGCTCGGTGGAGTCGGTAAAGGCCGTGTCGGATATCTATTCGCCGGTTTCGGGCGAAGTCGCCGAGGTGAACCAAGCGCTGGCGGAGGCGCCTGAGAAACTGAACGAAGATCCGCACGGCGCGGCGTGGCTGGTGAAGATCCGCCTGACGAATCCCTCCGAGATTTCGAATCTCCTCTCCGCCGCCGATTATCAAACCTATATAGGAGCGGAAAAGTAAGGATTGCGCTATCTTCCGAAGTCTGATTCCGAACGCCGCGAAATGCTGGCCGCCTGCGGCGTGGAAAGCCCCGAAGATCTGTTTGCACATCTTCCGGAGGCGGTGCGGCTGAAACGTCCGCTGGAGCTTCCCCCCGGCATTTCCGAATACGAGATCGTGGATTATTTCCGGCGGCGCGGCGACCAGACCGCCAACGGATACGCCTCGTTTCTGGGCGCTGGTGTGTACGCGCATTACCGCCCGGTGCTGGTGGATACGGTGGTGGCGCGCGGCGAGTTTTTGACCTCGTACACGCCGTACCAGGCGGAGATGGCGCAGGGCACGCTGACTACGATTTTCGAATTCCAGACCATGATCTGCCAGCTCACCGGCATGGACCTGGCGAATGCTTCGATGTACGACGGCTCCACGGCGGTGGCCGAAGCCGCCCTTATGGCCGCGCGATTGACCAGCAAAGGCGGGCTGCTGGTGGCGCGCAGCCTGCATCCCGAATATCGCGAGGTGTTGAAGACTTACGCCAAGAACCAGGGCATGCCGGTTACGGAATTCGGCTACGATCCCGAAACCGGCGCGGCCGATTTTGACGACCTGGAACGTAAGCTCAACGACCTGACGGCGGCTGTAATTGTCCAATCGCCTAATTTCTTCGGCGTGGTGGAGGATGTGAATCGCGCGGCGGCCATCGCACACAAGCGCGGCGCGTTGCTGGTGATGGGATTCACGGAAGCTGTCTCACTCGGCATATTGGAGCCGCCGGAAGCCGACATTGTAGCCGGCGAACTGCAATCGTTTGCCATCTCGCCGAGCTACGGCGGCCCGTACGCGGGCATCATCGCCACGCGCGAGAAATTCGCGCGCCAAATGCCGGGCCGGCTGGTCGGCGAAACCACCGACACGCATGGGAATCGCGCCTTCTGCCTCACCCTCGCCACCCGCGAACAGCATATCCGGCGGGAAAAGGCGACTTCCAACATCTGCACCAACCAGGCGTTGATCGCGCTGATGGCCACGGTGTTCATGAGCGTGTACGGCAAGCAGGGGCTGCGCGAACTGGCGGAACAGAACCTGGCTAAGGCACACTACCTGGCAGGCAAACTGCGGCCGCGGTTCTCCGGTCCGTTCTTCAACGAGTTCGTGATTTCGACCGGCGCACGCTCGCCGGAAGAGGTCAACCGCGCGCTGCTGGAACAGAAAATCATCGGCGGTTTGCCGCTGGGCCGGTTCTATCCGGAGCTGCCGGGCGCCATGCTGTTGTGCGCCACCGAAATGTCGAAGCGGGAAGAGATGGACAAACTGGCGGCGGTGCTTTGATGGCAATCAAAAAGGTCCGTTCCCACATTTCGCCGAACGAAGCTCTGCTCTTCGAGCGCAGCTCGCCGGGCAAGAAGGCCTACCAACTGCCCGCGCTGGATGTGCCCGCCGTGGATGCGCGCGCGGCGTTGGGCGGCGAGAAGGTCCGCGCCGAGATCCCTGGTTTTCCGGAAGTAAGCGAAGTGGAGGCCATCCGCCACTTCACGCGGCTCTCAACCTGGAACTACGCCATCGATCACGGCATGTACCCGCTGGGATCCTGCACCATGAAATACAATCCGCGCGTGAACGAACTCGTGGCGCGCACGGAAGGTTTGGCGTGGGCGCATCCGTATCAGCCGGAATCGTTGTCGCAAGGCGCAATGGAAGTGATGGCGCTCCTTGAATCCGCGCTGCTGGAGATCACCGGCATGGATGCGGTCACGCTGCAGCCTGCGGCGGGCGCGCAGGGCGAGCTGACGGGTATCCTGCTGATCCGCGCGCTGCTCGAAAAGCAGGGCAACCCGCGCAAGAAGATCCTGATTCCCGACTCCGCGCACGGCACCAACCCGGCCACGGCGGCCATCGCGGGCTACGTGGTGGAAAACATCCGGTCGAACGAACAGGGCCTGCTGGATCTTGCGGCGCTGGAGAAATCCGTCACCGAAGACGTGGCCGGGCTGATGGTCACGAACCCCAATACGCTGGGCGTTTTCGAATCGCATATCATGGCGGCGGCCGATGTCTTGCACCGCAAAGGCGCGCTGCTCTATATGGATGGCGCGAATATGAATGCGCTGGTGGGCTTCGCACGTCCCGGCGATTTCGGCGCCGACGTGATGCACCTGAACCTGCACAAAACATTTTCCACGCCGCATGGCGGAGGCGGTCCGGGCGGCGGTCCTGTGGCGGTGAAGAAAGCGCTGGAGCCGTTTCTGCCTGTGCCGCGACTGAAGCGCGTGGGCGACCAGTGGGCCTTCGATTACGACCGTCCGGATTCGATCGGCAAAGTAAAAGCGTTCTACGGAAATTTCGGCGTACTGGTGCGCGCCCTGGCGTACATTATGGCGCACGGCGGCAACGGACTGCGCGCCGCCACCGCGGACGCTGTGCTCAACGCCAATTACATCCGCAAGAAACTGGAGCCCTACTTCGATCTGCCGTACACCCTGCCCAACATGCACGAAGTAGTGTTCAGCGACGACCGGCAGGCGCGCTTGGGCGTACGCACAGGCGACATCGCCAAGCGCCTCATCGATTATGGATTTCATCCCTACACGGTCAGCTTTCCCCTGATCGTGCGCGGGGCCATGATGATCGAGCCGACCGAGACGGAAGGCAAAGTGGAACTGGATCTTTTCATCGATGCCATGATCTCGATCGCCAAAGAGATCGAGACCGAGCCGCAGACGGTGAAGACCGCGCCGCACCACACGCGCACCAGCCGCGTTGACGAGGTGAAGGCCGCGCGCAAGCCGATCCTGAAATGGACACCGAACCACAAGCGATAGCGAGTGGCCCCTGGCCCCTGCTATTGCTGCTGGGCGTTGTCCTTCTGATTCGCCTGCCCTTTCTGAACCAGGCGATTCAAGGCGACGACGCCTACTACCTGGCGCAGGCCGAGCATGCCCAGGTCGAGCCGCTGCACCCTAATCATTTCGAATTCGTTACGTCGGGCGACCGCGTGGATATGCGTGGTTTTCCGCATCCGCCCTTCAACGCCTGGTTCCTTGGCCTGTTGCTGGCAGTGATGGGCGACGTGCGCGAGGCGCCGTTTCATGCCGCATACATTTTGTTCTCGGTGATCGCGGTGTGGGCCATGTGGTCGCTGGCGCAGCGATTCTCGCCGCATCCTGTGTGGGCCACGCTGCTCTTTCTCGCGGTGCCGGCGTTTGTGATCAACGGCAATTCCTTCGAGTCCGATCTGCCGTTCCTGGCATTCTGGATGGCGGCGGTTGCTTGCTTTGTCGCCGGCCGGTGGAAACTGGCCGCGGCGGCCGCAGTGCTGGCGGCCCTCTGCGCGTATCAGGTAGTCTTCCTGACTCCCATTCTGGCGGTCTACGTCTGGATCTACCGGCGCCACGACCGTAGAGCCTGGTTGCTCACCCTGGCGGCGCCGGCCACCCTGCTAGTGACCCAGTTGTGGGAGCGCTGGTCGTCCGGAGCCATGCCCGTGAATGTATCCACCGGATACATGACCAGCTACGGCCTGCAAACGGTCACCAACAAACTGCGCAATGCCGCGGGCCTCGCGGTGCACTCGCTGTTTATCGTCTTCCCCGCCCTGCTGCCCGGAGCATTTATGGCCTCCTGGAAGCGGCGGGATCGCGAGACTGCCTTTCTGGCGGCTTGGATCGTGCTGTTCTTCGCGGGAGCGGCTGTCTTGTTCTTTGCCGGATCGGCGCGTTATCTGCTGCCCATGGCGGCGCCCGTGGCCCTGCTGGTTTCGCGCTTGCGGCCCCGCTGGCTGGCGGTAGGATTCGCGTTGCAGATGGCGCTCAGCCTGGGCCTCGCGCTCGCGAATTATCAGCATTGGGATGGCTACCGCCGCTTCGCGCGCGATATCCGGAGTGCGACCGCGGGTCACCGGGTCTACGTGAACGCCGAATGGGGCCTCCGCTACTATCTGGAATCCGATGGAGCCGTCCCCCTCGAGCGCGGGCAGGTGCTGCGCGCCGGAGACATCGTGGTAACCAGCCGGCTGGCTTATCCCACCGACATAACGGCTCCTGCCGCAACCATCGCGGAGCGCGCCATCCGCGCCTCGGTCCCGCTGCAGATTATCGGCCTGGAGGCGCACTCGGGCTATTCGACCGTGACCAAAGGCCTGCTGCCGTTCGATATCACCCGGGCGCCCATCGATGTGGTGAGTGCGGCCATGGTCCTCGACCGGCATCCCACGCTCTCGTATCTGCCGATGAATGCCGCCGAGGCTGCGACAGAGATCGTCAGCGGGCTATACGCACTCGAAGGCGGCGCCTGGCGCTGGATGGCGGGCAGCGCGGTGGTGCTGCTGAAGAGTCCGGGCCAGGCCATGCCGGTGGAAGCCACGTTCACCATTCCCGAAGCGGCGCCCGCGCGCCATATGGAATTGCTGCTGGACGGCCGCCCGGTCGCGGCTGAGACTTATGGCGGGCCGGGCACATACACGCTGAAGTCCCCGCCGCAGATGCCTGCCGGGCCCACGGCCACGGTGACGCTCACGGTGGACCGGACGTTCTCGGTGGCCGGCGATCACCGGGAGCTTGGCATTGTAGCGTCCGGCATAGGCTTCCGGCAGTAAGAGTTTCGGAAGTACCATAGAACTTATGACAAAACTCGGTATCACTAGGATCGTGGCCGCGGTCGCCGGCGGCTTGGCATTGTTCGGCGCTGGAATCGTCGCCGGGGCAAATTCGGTCGGCACGCCGCATTCCGTGTTGCACATCATCACCGTGCAGTGGAAAGCGGGAACCACCGCCGACCAGAAAGCAGCCGCGATCGAAGGCGTGAAAAAGATGGCCGGCGAGGTCGGCATCAAGAATGTCTGGCTCAAGACCCTGAAGGTCCAACCCGCCGAATATGGCAACGCCATCGTGATGGAGTTCCAGGACGAGGCGGCCTTCAAGAAATACACCGACAGCCCGGCCCACAAGGACTGGGAAAAGGTCTATCTGCCGCTGCGTGAGGAAAGCCGCACGCACGATGTAACCAACTAGGCTGGCGCCACGGCCGGAAATCCGAAAAAGCCGGAGGTCGCGGCGAGCACGCTTTCGCGGCGCACGGAACCTCGATCCCGGATTCCGCAGAGAAGGACGTCCTGGTCGCCAACCTCACTCTCGGTGGATCGGTTGCCGGACGATGGGCTGGCGGTCTGTGGCGGCTCACACCACACGGAGCTACATATACATGCCGCCGTTGACGTTGAGCACGTGGCCGGTGATGTAGCCGGCTTCGTCGCTGGCCAGGAAGCGTACCGCGGCGGCGATCTCCTCCGGCCGGCCCAACCTGCGCAGCGGGACTTGGGCGAGCAGCTTTTCCTTCAGTTCAGGGGTGAGGACTGCGGTCATATCCGTATCGATGAAACCGGGGGCTACCGCGTTCACTGTAATTTCGCGCGGCGCCATCTCGTGCGCCAGCGCCTTGGTCAAGCCGATAATTCCAGCCTTGGAAGTCACATAATTAGCCTGGCCCGCGTTGCCGCTTTCCCCCACCACCGAGGCGATATTGATAATGCGTCCGTAGCGCTGCTTCATCATGGCCGGCAACACTTGTTGAATGGCGAAGAACGCACCGTGCAGATTGATTTGCAGCACGCGGTCCCAATCCTCGCGCTTCATGCGCACAGCCAGCCCGTCGCGCGTGACGCCGGCGTTGTTGACTAGCACGTCAATGCGTCCAAATTGCTGCAGGGCTTTGGCAAAACTCTCGCGAATCGAATCGTACGATAACAGGTCCAGATTCAAAGTCAGCGCCTGGCCACTGCAGGCCCTGATTTTCTCCGCCACTTCCTCGTTTTTTTCGATTTCGGGTGAGGCCACCGCGATATCGAAACCGGCGCGGCACAACGTCAAGGCGATCTCCCGGCCGATGCCCCGGCTGGCCCCCGTGACGAATGCCACTCGATTAAACATGACTGCTCCTTGGTGATTTATTCGTGAACTTCAATCATAGTAGAAAGTGAGACACGCTCGTTATGGCATATGCCGATCTGCGGGAATTCATCGCCGCGCTGGAGAAGAACCAGGAACTCCGCCGCATTCCGTTCGAAGTGGACCCGATCCTGGAGATCACCGAGTTCGCCGACCGCGCGGTGAAAGCCGGCGGCCCCGCGCTTTTGTTCGAAAAGCCCAAGGGATACGGCATTCCGGTGCTGATCAACAGCTTCGCCGGCATGCGCAAAATGCAGATCGCGCTGCAGGTGGACGCGGTGGATACGGTGGCGGAGCGCATCGCCGAGTATCTGGAAATGCGCTTGCCGGAAGGCCTGATCGGCAAGCTCAAAATGTTGCCGAAACTCGCCGAAATGGGATCGTTTTTTCCCAAAACCGTGTCCAAGGGCGCGTGCCAGGAGGTGGTCCGCACGGCGGGCTTCTCGCTGCTCGACTATCCGGTGCTCAAGTGCTGGCCGGAAGACGGCGGCCGATTCATCACCCTGCCGCTGGTGTTCTCGCGCAACCCCGATACAGGAAAGCGCAACTGCGGCATGTACCGCATGCAGATCTACGACGAGCGCACCGCCGGCATGCACTGGCAAACGCACAAACAGGGCGCCGAACACTACCGCCGCCTGGCGGCGCACGGCAAGACGCGCATGGACGTGGCGGTGGCGATTGGGGCCGATCCTGCAACTATGTTCTCCGCCATCCTGCCGCTGCCCCCGGACCTGGACGAAATGATGATCGCCGGGTTTCTGCGGGGCAGCCCCGTGGAAATGGTGAAATGCCAGTCGAACGATCTTGAGGTGCCAGCGCAGGCGGAGATCGTGCTGGAAGGCTATGTAGAGTTGGGCGAACTGCGCACCGAAGGGCCATTCGGCGACCACACAGGGTTCTACTCGCTGGCCGGCGAATACCCGGTCTTTCATGTCACGTGCATTACCCAGCGGAAAGATCCGATTTACGCCACCACCATCGTGGGACCGCCGCCCATGGAGGATTTTTATATGGGCAAGGCGATCGAGCGAATCTTCCTGCCGCTGATGCGGCTGCAACTGCCGGAGGTGCGCGACATCTCTATGCCGGCGGAAGGGATCTTTCACAACCTGATCCTGGTGGCGATACGCAAGTCGTATCCGGGGCACGCGCGGAAGGTAATGTCCGCCATCTGGGGCCTGGGGCAGGCCATGTTCAGCAAGTGCATCGTGGTGGTGGATGAAGACGTCAACGTGCAGGACGTGCGGGAGGTGACCTGGAAGGCGCTGAACAACATCGATCCGGAGCGGGACATTCAGTTCGTGCTTGGACCGGTCGATTCGCTGGACCATTCGAGCCGGCTGCCGAATTACGGGTCGAAGATGGGCGTGGACGCCACCCGTAAGTGGCCGGAGGAAGGATTCAAAAGGCCATGGCCCGGCGTAATCCGGATGAGCGAGGAAGTGAAGCGGCGCGTGGATGAGTTGTGGCGGCGCGCGGGGCTGTAAGCTGTGGCTTGGCGAGAGATGCGTAGTGTGGTAGTGTCTGAATCTGCGGGTATTGCAGATTGCTATAAATTGGTGGACGAGAATGGGATCGGATTGAGATGTCAATTAGGGAAAAATCCATCGAACATCCTAACGGTATCGGTGACCGCCGTCTGAATACGCCTCAGTCCCGGGATAACTCCCATATTCGGCCCATTGTCACCAAATTGCCGGAACGCTATGAGCGCGGTGAGTTTCATCCCCACATACACTTCGCGGTACGCTCCGGGGACCGGAGTTTGGGTAGTCTGCCCTGTTGCGGCGTCTTTGTGAATGCGAATCATTTGAACAAGATACACCTGGGGATGTTGCTGGGACTTGGAGCCGATGACGGTCAATTCCCGATGCTTGTCAAGGCGATTCATGTCGTGAAGGATGAGCAGGGCGTGATGCGGACCCTCCCACTTGGAGACAGCGTTGTATGGTTGCAGAGACTCAATGACCGCGCTGGCTTGGTCACCGACTCCCTCTATTTTTCGGTTGAACAGGGCAAGTTTGTCGGGAGTCGTCGGCTTGGGTGCTGAAGATTGGAAACTCGATAACGTTGGGGTTCCTTGGGGTCTGGCCCGCCTGCCGCAAAAATTTCCAAATGAGATTGTCAAGTGTGGCACGATAATGATGCAAGATCTCACTGACAAGGACTGGCAGGTGAGTCGGGATGGTTTGTTTATGCCAAAAGTCCTTGAATTTATCAACGTCCTTAAGATTGGGCTCAATGATTTCACGGTTTCCGCTTTCATCGAGAAACCGATTGATTTCGAGGTCCAGATTCTGCACGCTCTCATTGGCTCTTTTGAGTCGTTCCTCGATCCCATCTAAACGGCGCATCTTTTCCACTCTACGCCAAGACTTCCTTCATGTCCCACACGCGGTCTTTGATTCCGGCTTCCATTGCAGGGTAACGCGGAGGGTCTTATGAATGCGGCAGAAGTTGAATAGGCGAAGTGAACGTAGTAGGCGGCCATGGTGAAGCAGAGCAGAACGGAAAGCAAGCGAAAGCTGTTTTATCGTACGCGCAAGTTTCAGACACTACCCGTAGTGTGTCGTATACACAACGTGCTACGATAGCGATGTGGTCATCTCCGGGTTCGATTGGGACGATGGCAACATCTCGCATATCGAGAGGCACGAGTTCACCCCGGAAGAGGTGGAAGAAGTCTTCGCCAGCAGCCACAAGGTCAGGCGAACTCGCCAGCAACGATATATCGCACTGGGTGAAACGCTGGACGGCCGTTTGACTCTGGTGGTGTTCCGGCGATTGCCTGGACGTTTGATCAGGGTAATCACGGCCCGTGACATGGACGCGAGCGAACGGCGGCTATTTCGCCGCAAGTAGGGAACGATGAAGAAGAAAACTCTTTCCGCAACACCGCCACTACCAAAGTTCCAGTCCGACGAGCAGGCAGCCGAATATTTCGAGAGTCATTCCACAGCCGGCATTTGGGATCAATTGCCTGAGGTACCCCCGGTTCAGCCGACGAGCGCGTTGGCCCGGAAAATCCGGGACCGGCACGCGCGCGCAAAGTCGCCGATTTCCCTTCGCTTGGCTCCGGAGCAGATCGCCGCGGCGAAACACATTGCGGCTGCGAAGTCGGTTGGCTACCAGACGCAACTTCGCATGTGGATCGCCGAGGGGATCCGGCGAGAAGCGAAGCGCGCTTAGACGTCCCAAAACAGCGGAGGGACAGAGGCCATCTACTTCGGGAGCGCACGGGCTCGCGCGCCGCGTCGTATAATCAATTGGAAGATTTAGTGAACAGGGTCACATCCCCAAACAAGGATTCCTATAGATGTCAACGCTAGAAGTATCGCCGGCGGAGCCTCGCTTTAGCGGACCCGGCCATACCATCGTCAACGACTTCTCCATACAAATAGCCACGGTCAACGGATCCGGCAGCCAGACTGCGAATACCGTTCTGATGCGTTCCATTTTTCAAATGGGCGTGCCCGTATCGGGGAAGAACATGTTCCCGTCCAACATCGCCGGGCTGCCCACGTGGTTCACGATCCGCGCCAGCAAACACGGATACATCGGCCGCAAGAAAGAGATTGATTTTCTGGTGGCCATGAATCCCGAGACCGCGCGCGAAGACGTGATGAAGCTGGATAGCGGCGCAGCCGTGGTTTACGACGAGCCGCTGAAGCTGGACGCGCTGCGCTCCGATCTGCACTTCTATCCGGTGCCCTTCGACAAGCTGGTGGCCCCTGTATGTCCCGATGCCAAATTGCGCAAGCTGGTGCGCAACATGATTTATGACGGCATCGTGGCCTGGCTGCTGTCAATCGAGATGGACGAGATCCGCAAGGCGCTGGTGAAGCAGTTCGGCAAACGCAAAGCCAAGGCCGCCGATTTGAACTGGGGCGCCGCGCAGGCGGGTTACGATTACGCCGCCAAAACGTTCACCAAGGCCGATCCTTACCGGGTCGAGCGCATGAACGCCAACGTGGGCAAGATCATTGTCGAAGGCAACACGGCGTGTGCGCTTGGGGCCATGTTCGCGGGCGTCACGGTGGTGACTTGGTATCCCATCACGCCTTCTTCTTCGCTGGTCGAATCGCTGATCGGTTACCTGAAACGCTTCCGCATCGACAAGGAAACCGGCCGCGCCACTTTCGCGGTGGTGCAGGCCGAGGACGAATTGGCATCCATCGGCATGGCCCTGGGCGCGGGATGGGCAGGCGCGCGGTCCATGACGGCGACGGCCGGTCCCGGCATCTCATTGATGGCGGAATTCGTGGGCCTGGGATATTATGCCGAGGTTCCCACGGTCATCTTCGACGTACAGCGTGTGGGTCCTTCGACCGGGCTGCCCACCCGCACCATGCAGGGCGACATCCTGTCCACGGCGCTGCTCTCGCACGGCGATACCCAGCATCCGCTCTTCTTTCCGTGCTCGCCGGCGGAGTGCTTTTCGATGTCCATCGAAGCGTTCGACTTCGCGGAGCAGTTCCAGACCCCGGTGTTCGTCATGACGGATCTCGACCTGGGCATGAACAACTGGATGTCGGATCCTTTCGCCTACCCGGAGAAACCGATCAACCGCGGGAAAGTTTTGACCGCCGAGGATCTGCACAAGCTGGGTGGCTTCGCCCGGTATAAAGACGTAGATGGCGACGGCGTCGGCTATCGCACGCTGCCGGCCACCAATCACCCCGCCGGCGCGTATTTCACGCGCGGGAGCGGCCATAACGAAAAGGCGCAATACACCGAACGCGAAGACGATTACGTGCACAACATGGACCGCCTGGCGCACAAGTTCGATACCATGCGCAAGCACGTTCCGGCGCCCGAAATTCATTATCACGATGACGCCGAAATCGGTTTCGTGGCGGCCGGCACGTCGCACTATGCGGTGAGCGAGAGCTGCGATCAATTGCTTGACGAATACAAGATTCCGGCCAGCTACTTCCGGTTGAGAGGCTATCCGTTCACTGCGGAGCTGATCGAGTTCATCGAGCGCCACGAGCGCGTGTACGTGGTGGACCAGAACCGCGACGGCCAGATCCTGGCCCTGATGCGTCTGGAAATGACGCCGGAACAGATCGCGAAATTGAGAAGCATACGATATTACGGCGGGCTGCCGCTGGACGCCCGCACGGTTACCGACGAAGTCGTCCGCCAGGAGGGCAAATGAGCACCACGGCCGCGCCACCACCCAAGAAAGTCAACCGCCTCGGTCTGGAGGTGCTGAGTTACAAAGGCGCCAAGACCACGCTATGCGCCGGTTGCGGGCACAATGCCATCTCGGAGCGCATCGTCGAATGCTTTTACGACCTGGGCGTGGAGCCCTGGCGGGTCGGCAAATTTTCGGGCATCGGCTGCTCGTCGAAATCGCCCGCTTACTTCCTGAACATGTCGCACGGATTTAACGCGGTGCACGGACGGATGCCGTCCATTGCCACCGGCGCGATTCTGGCCAACCGCACGATTCTGGGGCTGGGCGTGACCGGCGACGGCGACACGGCTTCCATCGGGATCGGCCAGTTCATGCACCTGGTGCGCCGCAATCTGCCCATGATTTACGTGATCGAAGACAATGGCGTGTACGGATTGACGAAGGGGCAGTTCTCCGCCACCGCCGATTTGGGATCGAAACTGAAGACCGGCGTGATCAACGATCTGCCGCCGTTTGACTGCTGCGCGCTGGCGCTCCGCTGGGGCGCGACTTTTGTAGCGCGTTCCTTTTCGGGCGACAAGAAGCAATTGCAGGCGCTGCTAAAGGCCGCCATCGCACATAACGGATTGTCGGTGATCGATGTGGTCTCGCCCTGCGTGACGTTCAACGACCACGAGGGATCCACGAAGAGCTACAGCTACATGAAGGAGCACGAAGAGGTGCTGCATGAGCTGGATTTCGTCCCCTCGTTCGAAGACATCTCAGTGGAGATCGAAGAAGGCGAAGTGCGCGACGTGGTGTTGCACGACGGCTCGCACCTGCGTATCCGCAAGCTGGGTCGCGATTACGATCCGACCAATCGCATGGCCGCCGCGGCGGCGCTCGAAGCTGCCGCGAAGGTCGAAGAAGTGCTGACCGGCGTGCTCTACGTAAATACCGAAAAGCCGAACTTCCTGGAGATGCTGCACGTGGCGGAGGAGCCTTTGGCCACGCTGCCTGAATCCAAGGTGCGGCCGGGGCGGGAAGCGCTCGACGAGATCATGGAAGAACTGCGGTAAGACCCGCAAGGTCGGTCAGGTTACCCCGAGACTCCGCTCCAGCCGCGCGACATCCGCCGCGCGCTCCCGCCGGAACCATGCATCGAGCAACGGCAGGTATTCCCGCTGCAGCTCGACGGGCAGGTGGAAAAAGTCGGAATGAACCCGGCGCCGGCAGCGGGGAGCGCCGCAACTGCAATCCCAAACGGTGTCGCCCGAACTGTTGATCGAGTAGTCGTAGGTGATCTCTTCGCCGGGGGCGATTTCGCGCCGCGCAACCACCAGGCGCCTTCCCGCCTCGGCGCGCACGAACGTGTTCGGATCACACGAATGGTTGATGTGCCGCTCCGGAGGCTGCATCAGCACAACCTTGCCACCCTCCAGGTAGTCGCAATGCCTGCGGTCGTCGGAGTGCCCCAGGGGATGCCATTCATCCACTGCGCGCGAGTCGTCGATTTCAAGAACGGTCTCACCCGGATGGACCGGCTGGGTCGCGAACACCCCGGCTCCTTGGATGCCGGACGGCCGTACCTCTACGCGGCAGGTCACTCCACGGCCAAGATAATCAGCGAGGCATCGTCCTGGAACTTGCCGCCGCTGAACTCGACGATGGCGCCCATGACGCGCTTTTGCATGGCCTCCGGATCAAGCGTGTGGTGGTCGCGCAGAATCCCCATGAGACGTTCCTCGCCGAACTCCTGATCCTCCGCGTTGACGATTTCAGTAATGCCATCGGTGAATAGCACCAGCCGGTCGCCTGGCGCCAGGTCAACGTGTTGTTCGTGATAGGTCCAGTCCGGAAAAACGCCCAACACCACGCCGCCATGATTCACGCGACGGCACTCGCCATCGGCACGCACCAGGATCGGCTCGCAATGCCCGGCATTGGAGTAACTGAAGTGGCGGCGGGGGCCATCCAGGACGCCGTAGAAAAACGTGATGAACTTGCCGCTACCCAGGTTGCCGGCCACGATCCGGTTGATGCGCCCGCAAAGCTCGCCCGTAGAGAGTTTCTCGCAGGCCAGCGCGTGCACGGCTGCCTGTACATTCGACATGATGAGGGCCGCCGGCACACCCTTGCCGATAACATCGCCCACGCACAGCGCCAGGCGGTCGTCATCCAGCCGGAGCACATCCAGATAATCGCCGCTCACGGCTCCCGCGGGCCGCCATGCTGCGGAGACTTCATATCCTGGCAAAGAAGGGATTTCACGCGGCAGCAGCCCGCGCTGGGTAGCACTGGCTTCCTGGATCTCGCCCGATTCGCGCGCCGCATTATTGCGCCGCTCATTACGGGATTCGATCTGCTCGCGCAGGGTGGTCAGCAGCTTGGAATTATCCCAGGGCTTTTCCACGAAATCAGCCGCGCCGCGCTGCATGGCTTCCACAGCCAGCTTGATGCTGCCCCATGCGGTCATCACGATCACAGGCAGCGTGCGGTCCAGCTTTTGCACGCGCGCCAGCAGGTCCAACCCTTCCTGGCCGGAAGTCGTATCCAGGGCGTAATTGAGGTCCATCAGCAGGACGTCGTATTCGCGGTTGTGCAGTCGCTCCAAAACCGCCTTCGGAGAGTTCACCATCTCGATCTGGTAACCTTCCCGCTTGAGCAAAAGGTTCAGCGCTTCCAGGACGTCCGGCTGGTCGTCTGCGATTAACGTTCGGGGAGCGCTCGATTCGGGGCGGAGCATGGGGACCTCAATGGTATGACGGTGTCTCGATAGAACAGTTAGCGTGCCAATCGTCCGATCAAGCTTAAGTCCAATGCGCTCAGGGCGAAACTAACTTTTGGCCAAGTTGCGGCGTGCCCGCTGGTGCAACACGCCGTCCCATAATCAAACACCCCGATGGCGGTTCGCACCGCTGGCTTCCAAGCTGTAACCACTATGTCATCGCTATGATGAAAGATGCCCAGCGTGATCGTTATCGGCGGTGGATTGTCCGGCTTGGCGGCTGCCGCGGCGCTTGGCGGCGCCGGTTGCCGGGTCGAGGTTTTCGAAGCGCGTCCATTTCCGGGCGGCCGCGCGACTTCGTTTCCTCTGGCGCCTTCCGACGAGGCTTCCGCACAGATCGACAACTGCCAGCACGTGTTGTTGCGCTGTTGCGTCAATCTCCTGGATTTCTATACGCGGCTGGGCGTGCGGGACCATATCCGGTTCTACCGCGAGTTTTATTTTATTGAGCCGGGCGGACGGACTTCCACCCTGCGACGCGGACTGTTGCCCGCGCCGTTTCACTTCACGGAGTCGTTCGCGCGGATCAGGTTCCTGACCGTAGCGGACAAGATCGCTATCGCGCGCGGGTTGCTCGCCCTCCGGCGGGAGCGCACGCGGCGTGATGATCTGGATCGTATCACCATGCTCGACTGGCTGCGCGAGAAGCGCCAAACGCAACCCGCCATCGATCGATTCTGGCGGCAGGTTCTGGTAAGCGCGATCAACGAAGATGTGGACCGCCTGGCGGCGCGTCACGGCTTTCAGGTCTTCTGGCTTGGCTTCCTCGCGCGCGCCGACGCCTACGAGATGGGCGTGCCGGCGGTGCCGCTTGGGGAGCTTTACGGGGCAAAACGCTGGCAGGTTGCCGGCGACGTGTCGCTGCGGCTGCGCGCGCCGGTGGATGCCATCGACGCGGAAGGCATTGTCGCGGGTGGGGTGCGTCACCAGGCAGACTATTACGTTTGCGCGCTGCCCTTCGAGCGGCTGCCGGCCGTGGGGTTGCCGGCTCCGGCCTTCGAACATTCGCCCATCACCGGGATTCATTTGTGGTTCGACCGTCCTGTAACCGATCTGCCTCACGCCACGCTCCTGGACCGCACCGTGCAGTGGATGTTCAACAAGAGCGAAGGCCGCTATCTGCAACTGGTGGTGAGTGCATCGCGTGAATTGGCGGCCGTGGGCCGCGCGGACATCATCGCCCTGGCATTGAAAGAACTGGCGGAATTTTTTCCTTGCGTGCGCGATGCGAAGCTCGAGAAAGCGCACGTGATTAAAGAACTGCGCGCTACTTTCTCGGCCGCCCCGGGAACCGAACAGCTTCGACCGGTGACTCGTACCGGCCGTCCCGACCTGTTTCTGGCGGGAGATTGGACGCGATCGGGCTGGCCGGCCACCATGGAAGGCGCGGTGCGCAGCGGGTACCTGGCGGCGGAGGCGATCCTCGAAGCGGCCGGCCGGCCGCAGCGCATCCTGCTGCCCGATATCGCTTAGAGCAGCGTGTCATAATCGCGTGTCATAATCGAAGCATGCGTTCGTATTTTGCGCTTCTGCCGTTGCTATTCGTATGCGCGCTCGCCGGTTGGGCCGAGGTGCCGATGACGAAGATCAATGTGCAGGTCACCACTCAAGGCGGCAAACCGATTGAGCGCGCCGACGTGCTGGTGAAGTTCGTAAAGGGCCGCTCGGTGATGAAACTCGGCAAAAAAGTGCGCACCAGTTGGGAGATGCGGACGAACCAGGAAGGCATCGCTAAAGTTCCGGAGATCCCGCAAGGAACCATCCTGATTCAGGTCATCGCCAAGGGTTACCAAACGTTCGGGCAGACTTTTGAGGTGCAAGATGCCGAAAAGATCATTCCGGTAAAGCTCAACTCGCCCCAGGAACAATATTCCGCGCACTAGGCGCGAGGCGGTGCGAGGGAACGGTAGATGTCCGCTTGGATCGCGGCGGACTGCTGCCAGCTCAGCGCCTGCAGAAGTTTATCAGCCGGCTGTTCGCGCCGCACGCGCTGTTCTTCATCCATCAGCAACTCGCGCAACGGCCCGATGAAATCCTCGATCCGCGGCACGATCACCAGCGCTTCAGACGGCAGGTCCCGGAAGCCGCGCGCGCCCTCAAGGGTCGAGACGCAAACCCGGCCGGCGGCGATGGATTCCAGCAGCTTGATGCTGGAGCCTCTCATTTCGCCGAGCGGGTTAATGGTCAGGGCGCAGGCGGACAACCACGGCTCGACATCATCGGTGTGATCCACGATCTGGATTCCGGGTTGCCGGAAGCAGGCAAACCGGGCGGCGAGGGACCGGCCATCGCGGCCGCCCAAAATCTGCAAAGTCACGTCGGGGATTTCGCGCCGCAGCACCGGGTAAACGGTTTCGAGGAATCGCCGGATGCCTTCCAGATTGGGCGCATAACGAAACGGACCCATGAAGAGGATTCTGCGGCTGCCGCGCGATGGCCTGTAGGCGGGCCGGAGGTCCAATCCATTGGGAACGATGGCCAGGCGCGGGTGCCGCACCAGTGCGGCATCTTCGCCAGAGCACACGATGGCGGCGTCGTACTTTGCGATGAGAGCCGCTTCGAATTGATCCGCGGGCGCCCCCGGGTCGGCGGAGAGCAGCACGTCGTGAAGGGTCAGGATCCATGGAATCCGGCGTCGTTTCTTCTCGATAAGCGCGGCCAGTTCTACATATTCGATATGGACGAGTGAGGCGCTGTAGACGGTGGCGAGCCTTTCGGTTTCCGCGGCGATGCGATCGTGCGAATGGAGGCGAATGCGCGCGATGCGGTCGCGGATTTCGCCGGCCTTCTCCACGCGGCCACCTGTAAGATGAATAGCGACGGGGCCGCCGGAGGCGAAGGAGGCCGGCGTCTGGTAGAGCGAATCCTCGTCGGCCAGCAGGACTATATCGAAATCGCGGGAGAGGTGCCGGATCAGGCTGGCGATCCGGCGCGCGCCTCCGTGTGCCGGCGGGTACACGGCGAAAGGCGAAACTACAATCACGACCGGCCGCTGTGCATGCGCCGAAGTGGGCGCTGACGGCGGATGCAAATAGTATTTCTGGCGCAGACGCTGCAGATCGATCGCGTAGGCGGGCGCCAACGCGTTAGACAGACGTGCCGCCAGGAGCGATGCCGCCTGGCGCAGGCTCGCCACTTCGCGCTGGGTGACGGGGTCCCAGCCGCGCCGCATTTCCTGCACCAGCGTGCGCGGAGGCGCTTGCGGGAAACCGTTGCGCAACAGAAAGAGAAGCTGGTTGCGGCGGAGGATGCGCTCGATTTCAAGAGGTGGAAAGATCTGCGAAACGGTGGCGCGATGCAGGTGAACGGTCTCGGAGGCGGGACAAAATAGCACCTCGTACCCGGCGCGCCATGCGCGCAGACCCCATTCCACATCTTCCCAATAGACCGGGTTGTAGGGATGCCAGCGCGACATGAAACGCTGCAGCAACAGGCGACGGAACAAGGCTGCCCCGCCACCGGCATACAGGTGGCCGCGCACGGTGGTGCTGTCGGCGGGAGGAAAATCGAAGATCTCGATGGTGCCCGGCCTGGTCCTAAAATCGGTCCATCCGGTTTCTTCGCGGCGCCTCTGGCTGTCGGCGAAGTGGATCTGCGAGCCGATGGCGAAAATGTGCGAACCCCGCCAGCGGGCCGCCTCGGCGATCGCCTGCGGCGCTAGAACCATATCGCTATTCAGCAGATAGACCCAATCGAACTGCGCCGCCGAGATGCCACGTGCGACGGCTCCGCTGAATCCCAGCGGCTCTTCGCTGTGCAGCCAGCGGACCTGGGGGAATGCCGCGCGGAGCGGATCGTAGGATTCGGGCGGCGCGCCGTTTACCATCACGATCACCTCGCAAGGTTCCGCCACCTGCGCGATGGCTTCGTAGGCCGAGGCCAGGCAGCCCTCTAGCGGTCCGGGCGTGGCACGCTCCGGAATTACGATGCTGATCCCGGGATGCCAGGGGGGCAAGCGGCGCGGCGCGGTGGGGACTCGCCGCAGCAATGACGCCAGCCGCGCGCCGGTCTTCAGCGCCAGGTACAGCGGCACAAACCGCCACCGCGGCAGCATCTTGGGGGACGGCCCGGTGGGCGCCGGGCGCGTTACCCGCAAATCGCGCAGAGCGAATCCTAACTCACGCACGTCCTCGGATCCGGAATCCGCCGGCCGTAGCGGCTGACTGATTACGAAATCGAACTGCGCCACCTGTGCAGGCTCCTGGAACGGCACGCGGAGATGAAACGGGCGCATTTCCGCCGAAGAGTTGCGGAACGAACCGATCACCTGGCCGCCGTGCCATACGGTGAGTTCGTTCCACATCTTCGCCGCGGCAGGCAGCACACCATCTACTTCCAGATAGTTGGCGGCCCTGGGGTGGGAGCGCTGCGCGCCGGCGTTCAACAGGGCGCGGCTGCGGCGCTTGCTCCAGATCACGCTCCCTTCGGCGCCATGCCAGCCGCTGACCAGTTCCACGCCGGGGCCCTCGCCTGGCGCAACGGCCGAGCGCAAAGGACCCGGTAAATAGGCCAACTTATACGGGCAGGCGCGGCAGGCCGCGTCGTGGCCGTCCTGATACACTCGCCGGAACTGCTGGTAGGCTTCGCCGTGCCAGATCTCGGGTAGGGAATGGGTCCGCAAGTTTCCCAAGATGGTTTTGTCGCGCGCCTCGCAGGTGACCACATCGCCATTGGCCAGAACGTGCACCGAATCCCAAGGGCTCTGATCGCAGGAAAAGATGCGGGCGCCATCCGGCAGCGGCCTGGCTGTGTATTGCGGATGCGCGTTCAATTCGTGTTCGGACGCCAGCTCGCAGGTGGATGGATTGAACCGGATATCGGGAAAATCGGCGCGCGCGCGGTCGACCGCCTGCGACATGGCGTCGATGAACCCGGGCCTCAGCCGGGTGCCCTCGATTTCGAGCGGAAACTGGACCGGGATCTCATCACGCCGGATCAGCGGATGGATGGCGATGTGGCTGACTCCGAGCTCCCGCGCGTAACCGGCAATCCCGGGCAATTGCGCCAGATTTTCCTGCAGAGCCACAAAAGCGAAATCGAGAAGCGGCCGGAGGCGGCCAAGGCGCTGCTGGGCTCCGCGCAGGGCGGCCAGCTTCGACTTCATCTCGGCCAGGCTGCTATAGCGGTAGATGGCGTCGAATTGTTTTTCATCCAGGGTGTGGAGTGATACCGTGAGGCGGTCGAGGCCGCTTTCAACCAGAGCATCGATCTTGTGCTGGGGATAGGACGCAAAAGCGGTGACCAGTTCCACGAACGCGCCGCGTTGGTGCGCCAGCTCAATGGCCTCGATCAGATATGGATAATGCGCGGACTCGCCGGAGTAATTGAGCCGGATGATTTCCGGCTCTTCCAGACTTTCGATCAGGGAACGATAGAGGTCGAAATCCATGTGCTCGCCGGCCCCCCGCAGGGTCTTGCGCGAGCAGAACACACAATCGAACGGGCACTTGGAGGTCAGTTCGATCCAGAGGATGCGCGGCGTCGGACAGGTGAGCGCGGCGATGGGCAGAGGCGGAAAAACAGGCTGCGTGCCCATCGCCTCACACCAGCCAGAGCGCGGATTCCAGCGACAACGCCCCGGCGCGCCACTGGGAGTACCAGATCAATGCTTGGGCCGCAAACAGGCCGCTCCAGACATTGACGTGTTCCAGACGTCCTAAGGCGTCTCGCGCGAAATACATGCGGCCGTCGGGCGCGCAGTAAGAACACAGGGTGGCGGCCAACTCGGACAGGCGGCGGTTCCAACGTTCATCCTTCAGGTAACCCGCGGCGTGCAGGATGCAGGCGGCGCGCAGGACCTGGGCCAGCACATCCGACCGGGTGATCCCGGCGCAGCCGGCAATCGTTTCGATGGCGGCGGCGCTCTGCCGCAACAACTCCGGATCACTGGCGCAGACGCCCGCGAGCAGCGCGCCTTCGGCGGCATACAGGTAAGGGTGCAGCAACTCGCGCCGGTGATCGGGCGGAGTCCAGCCCCGGAATCGGGCGATGACGGCATCCGCGGCGCGCCGGATCGGGGCGGGAAGACCCAGGCCCGAGCCAAGCAGCGCCGCGGCCGTCTTCATCTGAAACGGTCCCGGCGCGAGCGACCAGGAACGCGCCCGCGGACCCGCTTGAAGGGAGACGGCGGCTGGCAACTCGCCCTCCGCCGTCGAGAATTGGGAGAGGCGGCGCGCAACCGCCGTCCACAGGGTCGCGGAACACGCCTCCCCCACCAATGGACCCGCCATGGCTGCGCCGCGGCAAATCATGGCCAGGTCGAACGAAAAAGAGAATTGGTTGCGCCAATCCGAGACCTGCGGGCCGGCCAGGTAGACGCGCGTAGGCGGAGACGGCTGGTGGCTCCAGCGATGCAACCACTCGGCGGCTTCGCGCGCGCGCCGCGGGATGATATCGACCGCCCCATGTAGCGCCTGCAGAAATCCGAGGAACGTCAGGTAGTAGCCCGTGGTTTCTGGGTAAATGAACCTGGTAGCGCACTCCGGATCGTACCAGCCCAGCACGCCACCGGCTTCCGGCCCCGCGGAGACCCGCACGTCATCGGAGAGTAGCCAGTTCACCAGGCGCACGGTGGTGCGATCAAGGGCCGTGGAGCCGTCCGGCGCGGGCGATCCGGCAGCGGGAAGATGTTCCAGTATCTCCAGAAGACAGATTGTAGCCGGAATCTCGCTGCTCAACCGATAAGGTTGATGGAGGCCCACTATGGCCAGTGCAGTCAGTTCTTTGAGCTATCTGGATCCGTTGGCGTACCAGTCGGCGATGCCCTCGACGACCAATCGGCACGGGGCCAGCGGCGCCAATCCAAATACCGCCGTCAGCGCAACGGCGGAGGTAAAAGCTCTGCAGAAGCAGGGCAATATCCAAAACTTACTTAACAATTCTGTGGCGGCGGCGCTGTTGCAGCCTTCGAGCGGAGTGGACAGCGGTACGGCGATGAGCACCCTGGTCAACAGCATGTTGCAGCAGGTGCTCGGGGCGTACCGGATGCAAACGGATTCGAGTGAGTGAAATTTATAAAGGAGAAATCCGGGCCCAAAACGGAACCATGTTTCATTCGGAGTTTGAGAGGTGATTGTGAATAAACAAACAATATTTATTACGCTATTGGGGTTGGCTATTTTGATCGGCGCGTTTTTGTCGATGACCGGTTGCTATTGCGCGTACGACGGCGCCAACGGTTGCCTGTATCAAACGGGAGATCCCTACGCTCAAATGCCGGCCCCGGCGCACAGGTAGTCCCGGAGTGTTACGCGCGCGGCCACGCCAGCGTACCCACGATATCGCGCGCGTTTTGGACGTTTTCCTCCCTTAGAAACCGTCCCAATTCGCGGGCGATGCGGACGGGCGAGCGCGGATCCCAGAATGTGGCGGTGCCTACCTCGACCGCGCTTGCGCCCGCCACCATAAATTCCGCCGCGTCTTCTCCGGTAGCGATGCCTCCGAGGCCGATCACCGGAATCTTGACGGATTGCGCTGCCTGATACACCAGGCGAAGGGCGATGGGCTTGATAGCAGGTCCGGAGAGGCCGCCGAATCCAGCCCCCAGGCGTGGACGACGTTGGCGGGCATCGACAACCAGCGAGACGAACGTGTTCACCAGCGAAATGGCGTCCGCGCCGCTCTCTTCCGCCGCGCGCGCCAGCGGCTCGATGGCCACCACATTGGGCGAAAGTTTCACGATCAGTGGGCGGCGCGCCACCCGCTTCACGGCCATGACCACTTCGCCCAGCAGCGCCGGATCGCTGGAAAAGAAAATGCCGCCGTGGCGGGTGTTGGGGCAGGAAACGTTTAACTCGTAGCCGGCCAGTCCCGGCGCGGACTCGAGTACCCGCACTACTTCCGTGTAATCCTCCACCGCATACCCGAAAACATTGGCGAAAACCGCGGTATCCAGGCTGGCCAGTTGCGGCAGTTTGTCGCGCACGAACGCTTGCACGCCGATGTTCTGCAGGCCGACGGAATTGACCATGCCCGCCCCTGTCTCCCAAAGGCGCGGCGGTGGATTGCCTTCCATCGCCTCGCGCGACAGACCTTTTACGATCAGGCCGCCCAGTTCGTTCAAATTCACCAGCCGCTCGAATTCTATGCCATAGGCAAACGTCCCGGAGGCCGCCAGCACGGGATTGCGTAGCGAGATTCCGCAGAGGGTTACCGCAAGTCGCGGGTCCTCGCGGCTCATTTGGGGTGCTCGTCCTCGGGCGTGTCCGCAAAGGCTTCGGCCAGCACATCGCCGGTCGACGACGACGGCGGGCTGATCCCCGCGGCGCGGGCCACCGTGGGCGCCAGATCCACGGCATCGATGGCGCGTTCGATCAGCTTTTTGCCGAATGGCGGCCCGTAGAGCAACAGGGGCACACGGGTATCGTAATCGTAAAGTGAGCCGTAGGAAATGCCGCGCGCCAGACCGTAGTCCTCCACCGCTTCCGGATCGTACGACAGCATCACATCACCCGAACGTAATTCGTTAAAACTGTTTTCAAAGCGGCGGCGCCACTCGCCGGTATGCGAGCAGTCTCCGTCGGCTGTATAGTAGCCGGCAACTCCCTGTTGGCGCAGGGCCACCTCGCCGGCCACTCTACGGGCCACCCGCGGAGCGATCGTTTGTTTGCGCAGGATCTCCGGTTTCAGATAGAGGAAAGGATAGATGTACTTGTCTACGTAAGAATTTTTCGCGGGAGGCTTGTCGAACCACTCAGACAGACCCCTTTCGATGGCGTGCGCGATGGTTTCCCCGAAAATCGCCTTGCGCGAACGCATGGCCGGGTCCGGATTGGGCGGAGCGCCGTGAGCCGCGGCGAAGATCAAATTGAACTTGTCCTTGCCTGGGGCCTGGTTGAGAACTTCCAGCAGGTGCTGGATGAGACGGTCCAGATGCAGCACCATTTGCTGCATGAGCGCCGAGTCCGATCCGGTTTCATAGCCCAGAAGTGCCAGGGATCCGAGCGAGAGGAAAACGAAATCCAGGGTGTCGCCCTGCCCGAGTTTCTCCGCCGTGAAGAGGGCATGGAGCAGCTCGAACTGGGCGTTCTGGCAGTAAGGCGACGACTGGTAGAGAGCCAGAAAATCCTCGGGCCGCTTGGGATCGAAATTGAGCGTGCGCAACGGGGGAGTTTCAAGCCCGGCGCCCATCGCCGTCCACTTGCTGTCGTGAAAATTCTCGATCGAACGGGACGCATTGTAAACGTTTAGCCACTCGGGGACATTGCCGCGGGTGTTGAATTTTCCCTGGGAGTCCATCCAGAAGACCTGGCCCTGCGAATTGCCGGCCAGCAACGACGTGGTTCCTTCCTGCATGCCCATGCAGAAGACACGGCTGCGAGGGGAATGCGTCATTTCGTCTCGTCCGGAATGCGCCACTTCGTCGGCCAGGGTGGTGGCTTCCAAAAGCTCCGCGCGAGCTTTGGCCGGGGTGCGGATGCGCCGGTCCCACCACTGGTCCGCAACGATGCCGTGCACTTGAGGATACGCGCCGGTGGCCAAGGTAGCCAGACCACTGGCGGTGAACCCGCTGGATGAGAAATGACAATTCGGATAATAGATGCCGCGGGACATCAGTTCATGGAAACCGCCCGGCGACAGCAGGCCCTCGGCACGGTCGAGGTAAACCTGCCGGAACTGCTCGGCGATCAGAAATACGGTGAGCTTGGGTCGGGCCCGGAAGGCTAGCAGCCGGTCCGGCAGCGCGCCCGCCAGACCGGCTAGAGCTCCTAAAGTGAAGCGCCTGCGGGAAATGGCCATCGGGTAAGAGTTTAGCAATCCTGCTTAAATTATGGTATGTTGTTTAGCTTAATACTTTTTCATAAAGGAACGGGTGTACAGCACTGTGAGGGAGAACCAGCCGATGCATGAAGAAGATGGAAGCATCTTGGGTCTGGCTACCATACGGCGGAATCGCGGTATTTCGTTGGAGCAGATCGCGGAATCCACGAAAATCAACATTCGAAGTCTGAAGGCCATTGAAGGCGGCGATTTTAAGAAATTGCCCGGCGGCATTTATAACACCAGCTACATTCGCCAATACGCCAAGGCCATTGACTTTGATGAAGCCGAACTGTTAGCTTTCTACCGGATTCAGATGGGAGTGGCAACCGGCGCAGAAGGAACCGAGCAGCGCCGCGACGGAAAGGACGTGGTTGGCGGCGGTTTCCGGCCCGCATCCATCGCCGGATAATCCCTGGCAGCAAGTGCAGTTATCGAAGCGCGGACAGGAGGTTTCCGGTCTGCCGCGCCAGGTCCCAGTGTGCGCGCTCGAGGGCGTACTGTGCGTCGTAGAACGCCACCCATTTGCCGCTTTCAGTGACGCGCGCGTCCTCCACCTGGCTCAAGCGAATGCGGCCTTCCTGAAACTGTGCCAGGTTCACGGCCACCTGGTCGCGGGCGACCTCCAGATCCAGCCGGGCCACATCCCGCAGGCTATCCGCCTTGCGTACTTCCCGGTAGCTTTTCCGGACATCCGCGGCTATCTGGTTGCGAGTGTTGGATAGCTGGATGCGCAGTTTGGACGCTTCGGCATCCGCTTCCGCGGCGGCCGCGCCGGCGGCGGGCCCCACCACCAGCGGGACCACAAACGACACGCCGATCTCGCCGTTATTCCGCTGATATTTGAGGAAGTAGTCCTGATAGTGATTGAAAGTGGCAAAGAGACCGTATTGCGCCACCAGGTCCGCGCGCGGCAGCCGTGCGGCTTTGGACGCGCGGCTATCCAGACCCTTGGCGACGATCTGGGATTGGAGCCGCTGCAACTCTTTGCTGGATTGCAGGGCGCTTTCCACGGCGCCGTCCTCAGAGGCGGGTAGAACGGGCACGGGACGCTCCTCGGCGGCGGGGCGGACGCGATCGTCCGCGCTATATCCCAGCACCAGCGCCAGAGAAGTCTCCGCCGTCTCCCGGTCGTCATTCAGGGCGTCGGCGATGCTGCGGGCGTGCGCCAGGTTAAATCCCGCGCGTTTCGCTTCGATGGGCAATTCGCGGCCTTCCTGCACGCGGCTTTCGATAGTCGCCAGCACCTTCACCAGGCTCTCCATTTCCTTGCGAGCCAGTTCACCGGCGCGCGCCGCGCGTTCCGCGTCGACATACAGCGATGCAGTCCGGAAAGCGATCTCGTCTTTCTTAGCCGCCGCCGTAATGGCCGAGCCGCGCGCTTCCTCCTTCGTGCGCGCCACCACATAGCTCTGCTGGCGGTTAAATAGGTATTCAGACGCGCGGCCCTGGACCACGGAGGGCGCTGCGCCATCGATGCTCATGGGAAATCCGTTGGTATACGCCAGCCCGCTTCCGAAAAAAACGTGCGGCGCGAACGGATCTTTCTGCACGCGCACCGCCTCCTGGGCCTTCACTTCATCCAGGCGCGCCATGGCGATCTCCGGATTCTGTGCGAGGGCCCGTTCCACGGCTTGCCGCAACGTCATGGTGTGCACCTCGGCGCGCACTCCGCAGGCGCACCCTAGCAAGAGGATGGTTGGGATCAATTTCGACATGATGGTATTGTCGCAGGGGGCGCGGCTGGGGTTTCGGATGGGTTGCACGATATGGAGAGGTATGCCATACTCAACCGTGCAAGCGCTTTCATAAACGGCCCGCTTGCAATTCCAGCGAAGGAGATTCTCAGTTGAATCCAGCCAAACAACCTTCCCGCCGCACTTTTTCCACGGCTCTGGCGGCTGCCGCCTGGACCCTGAGAGCCCAATCTTCCCCAGCCGGCGCGCGCATCCGGATCGATACCGAGCGGGTGATCGGCGACATCGATCCCAAGATCTACGGCAACTTCATCGAGCACCTGGGGCGATGCATTGAAGGCGGCATATTCGACGAAGGCTCGCCTCTCTCCGACGCCGATGGTTATCGGAAAGATGTGCTGGACGCGTCGAAGAAGCTCGGTGTGACCATTCTCCGCTGGCCTGGCGGCAATTTCTCGTCGAACTACAACTGGACCGATGGCATCGGCCCGCGCGACCAGCGGCCGCGGCGCCTGGAAATGGCCTGGGGCACGGTGGAAGACAATCGCTTCGGCACGCACGAATTTTTGAAATATGTCGAACTGCTCGGCGCCGAGCCGTATTTCTGCACGAACCTCGGCACAGGCTCGTGGCAGCAGGCGCAGCAGTGGGTGGAATACTGCAATTCCAAGGAAGACACGGCCATGACGCGGCTGCGCAAGCAGAATGGCCGGGCCGAGCCCTGGAAAGTGACTTACTGGGGCCTTGGGAACGAGATGGATGGTCCCTGGCAAATGGGCCATCGCTCGGCTGAGGATTACGGTAAGTTCGCTCTGGAAGCGGCCAAGCTGATGAAGTGGACTGACCCGAGCGTAAAGCTGATCGCGGCGGGCTCCTCCAATTTTGGTCCGAACGCGGATTGGACCGGCTGGAACCGGACCGTGTTGGAGCACCTGAAGCATCACGCCGACTACTTATCGCTGCACACCTACGTCGGCAACCGCGAAAACAACTTCGGCGAATTTATGGCCAGCTCCGTAGAACTGGGGCTGCGCACCAAGACGGCGGAAGGCATCATCGACGCGGCTCTTTCCGGCGAGCCCGCCAATCGCCGTATCTATATTGCCTGGGACGAGTGGAATGTCTGGTACAGGGCGCGCGGCGGCGAGAAGGAACGCGGGCGGCGCATCCTCGAAGAACATTACAACCTCGAAGACGCGCTGGTAGTGGCTACCTTCCTGAATACGTTTCTTAATCACGCGCACATCGTTAAGATCGCCAACATGGCGCAACTGGTGAATGTGATCGCGCCCATCTTCACCAACGAGCGCGGCATGTTCCTGCAGACGATTTACTATCCCCTGTCCATGTTCGCCAAGAACTGCCGCGGGAAGTCGCTGGAATTATTCCAGGATGGTCCGGCCTACGCGACGAAACGATTTGGCGACGTTCCGTACCTCGATAGCTCGGCGTCGTACGACAATGGCGAGCTGGTTTTGAACGTGGTAAACCGGCACCCGGAGCAGGCCGTCGAGGCGGATGTCGAGGTGCAGGATAAACAGTTCTCAGGCCCCGTGGAGGCCTGGGAAGTCAACGGTCCCGACATCAAGGCGCAGAACGATTTCGATTCTACGAAAGTGCAGGCCAGTAAGCAGGATGCAGTCCGCGCCCAAGGCAGGCACCTGCGGTACAAATTCGCACCGCATTCCTACACCATGCTGAAGGCGAAGCTGGCGTAGCCCTCAGGCCAAAGCTTTGCCGTACAGGACCAGCAGACGGCTCCATGCTTTCTCGGCCTGCGGCTCGTTGTACACCGATGAATCCGGAGGGCACCAGCCGTGCGCCGCCCCCGCGTACACTTCGATCTCCGCGGGCAGGTCGGCCTTGGCGAAAGTCTCTTTGAGGACGGTCTTGTCGTTAGGCGAACGCGCGTCGTCGTTGGCCGCGATCGCGATCAGGAACTGCGCCTTGCTCTTGGCCGCCTGCAGGTGCGGGCTGTTTGGCTGATCGGTTACCAGTCCGCCGCCGTGAAACGAAGCGACTGCTCCCACCCGTTCGGGAACCGCGGCCGCGGTGCGAAACGCAATCGGGCCGCCCATGCAATAGCCCTGTGTGCCGATCTTGTGATCTTTCGCAACAGATTTCTGACCGTCCAGCCAGCCGGTGAACGCTTTCGCATCCGTCATCTGTGTGGTCTCGTTCAGGGCTCGCGCCAGCGGCATCAGTTGCTGGATCGGCGTTGCCGTGCCGGCTTCCGCGGTGGGGGCTTTCTTAACCCGGTAGAACGGATTCACCACCAGCACCGAATACCCCGCTTCGGCGAGCCGTTTGCCCATGTTGCGAAAGGCGGGTCTCAGCCCAAAGATATCGGGCCACATCAATACGCCTGGAGCCGTACCGCTCGCCGGATGCACGAAGTAACAGTCCGCGGTGCCATCCGGCGTAGTAATGCTGACGTCCGATTCGATTACGGTAGCCGCGTTGGCGCCTCGTGGCAGCATCATGGCGACGCCTGCGCCCAGTATCGCGCCGAATTGCTTGCGTGTCACTAAACCCTGAGCCTCGTACTCTTGCCGGTCGTTTTCAAAATGATCTTGATCGCACATATTCCCTCCTCGTCATCGCCTCGTTGCGCCGCGAAACCGCACGCCTCTGGCGTTATTATAACCGCTCGCTCCCCTTTCATTCCCAGCGAAAAACCTTCGCCGAGAGCGCCGTGCAGATCGCGAATACCACCACCAGAGCGCCTACGTCGCCAATGTGCGCCGACCATGCCTCACCCTTCCAGATCCCCTCGAGCAGCGATACCGCATAGGTCAGCGGCAGCACGCGCGCCACGCCGCGGAGCACGGGTGGCAGAGAGTTCAGCGGCGCGAACAATCCGCACAGCGCCAGCATCGGATAAAGGATGGCTGCGCCGATGGGTTGCGCGAAACGCGCCGTAGGCACAATGCTCGCGATCAGAAAACCGATCGATAGAATACTCCATACGCTGATCAGCAGTGCTACCGTAAATCCGAACACGGGCACATCCATATTCACCGGGTAATAGCGCTTGCCGGCCAGCACCATCAACGCCATGCTGACCAGCGTCAGCGCCAGTTTGACAAGTACGTGGGCGGTG
Source organism: Bryobacterales bacterium (assembly GCA_963843255.1). Lineage (GTDB taxonomy): Bacteria > Acidobacteriota > Terriglobia > Bryobacterales > Bryobacteraceae > Bog-159. Next base: position 240,856 of record CAWJJQ010000007.1, read on the forward strand.
AGAATGGTCTGCGGGCGGAGAGGTGTCGCGCGCAGCCGCCTGAGAATGCCGCCTTCACGATAAATCGAGATAATCGTGACCAGCGACAAGACTCCACTGAGCGCGATCAGCACGGAGACGAACACCGGCAGCCCCACGCGCACGAACCCTGTGGCGGCGATCAATTTTGGCGTGTTCCTTCCGCCCAGGAACCGGCCGGCGGCTATGAACACGATCACAGGAAAAAAGATCGATCCGAACGCGCCGAGCGGCTCACGCAGGAAGATCTTGATCTCCAGCCACGTAAGTTTCCAGAGTCCACGGAACATAGCTTAATCCCGAATGCCGTGCCCGGTTAGCTTCAGAAAGACATCTTCCAGATTGGGCAGCACCGTCCGAAAATCGGTAACTCTGATCCGGTTCTCCGACAGGCAACGGATCACCTCGGTCACGAAGTCGTCGCCCCGGCCCTCAATCGTGAACACGGAATCTTGCCGCGTCACAGAATCCACAAACGGTATCTGGTGCAGGCGCTCCTCCGCGCGCGTATTGTCGGTGGCCAGCACCACTGTTCGCGCGGGGCAATGCCGTCCAACCAGATCCGCCGGACTGCCCATGTCGATGATCTGTCCGTTTTCGATGATGGCCACCCGGTCGCACAATCGCTCCGCCTCCTCCATTAGGTGCGTCGTCATAAAGACCGTCTTACCGTGATCGCGGATGCCGCGCACCAGATCCCAGATGGCCCGCCGCGACTGCGGGTCTAGCCCGGTGGTCAGCTCATCCAGAAACACCACCTCGGGGTCGTTGATCAGCGCCAGGGCGATGAACAGCCGCTGCTTCTGCCCGCCCGAGAGCGTCATGAACCAGGCATTCCGTTTGCTTGAGAGCCCGAGTTGTTCAAGTAACCGGTCGCCGTCCACCGGGTTCGAATACAGTGACGCCCAGAGATCCACCGCCTCCCATACTTTGATCCGCTTCTGTAGCTGTGCCTGCTGGAGTTGCACCCCAATCCGGTTCTGTAGCTGATACACGTCGCGGAACGGATCCAGCCCCAGAATCGAGATCGCTCCCCGGTCCGGCCGCCGCACCCCTTCGATGCATTCCATGGTGGTGGTCTTGCCGGCGCCGTTCGGACCGATCAGCCCGAAAATCTCGCCTTCACAAACTTCAAAGGAGACGTCCGACACGGCCACTGTCTTCCCGTATGTCTTTCGGATGCCAGACACTTGAATGACGTTACGAACCCCACGACTCATGATTTTCCAGCATGGTCGCCATATTCCCAGTCAAAGGGCACGCCGGTGTCGCCGAGGATGAACCTGACCAGTTCGGCGAAGCCCGCCTCGGAGCGAACATCGTTCGACAGGATGACCACGCAACGCTGACTTGCCTCGATGCAGACCATGGTGTTGGCGGTCTGGCCGTCGTGGCCGCCCTTGAAGAAGCCGCGGCCCTGCGGACCGTCAAACACAACCACGCCCAGGCCCGCATACAAGTCTTTGCGCTGCTCACTTGGCGGCAAGTCGGGAAGGAAAAGGGGGAACTGGTGGGCAGTGGGGATATGCAGCCGCGGCTTCGTTATCTCCGCGCGTGCGGCCGCACTCAGGCCATCGCCGGCGGCCAGCGCGGCGACAAATTTAGAAAAGTCCGAGATCGTGGTATTCATCGAGCCCGCCGCGCGCACTTTGCTGCGCTTCTCATGCGGCTGCGGCTCGCCCTGATCGTTCCAGCCATCGGCGACATTGGCGTCCTGACCGTTTTGAAATACCAGGCTGGTGCGGGTCATGCCCAGCCGGTCGAAGTCGGCCTTGGCCAGATCGCCCACATCGAGCCCCAACCCCTGCGCCTTGCGGCCGTGTTCGATGACGAATTGCAGCAGGATGAAACCCTCTCCCGAATAGCTGAAGCGTGTGCCGGGCTCGAAATGAATGTGCAGCTTCTGGTCCGGCTCGATGAACCAGAAGTTGCTGAAGCCGGTGGAATGCGTCAAACACATCCACGGCGTGATCTTCTCCCAGCGCGGATCGTCGGCCAGATCCTTATAGGGCCCGTATTTGTCCGGGAAAACCGGATCGGGGCCATAGCTCGGCAGCGGCTGGTCCAGATCGTCCTTGATAGGTAAATTCAGGTCGATCTTGCCCTGATCGACCAGTTGCATCACTATGTATGCAAAAACCGTCTTGGTGAGCGACGCGCCGTACATCACCGTGTCGGTGGTCAGCGCATCTCCCTTGGCGTTGCGGATACCGTAAGCATGCACATAGCCGGCCTTGCCGTGGTCGATGACCGCCACGGCCAAGCCCTTGCCATGGGTATGGGTCATGATCCTGCTTACTTCTGCGTCGATGGCCGCGCCAGAGGGTAGCTTCGGTGCAACGGCCGCGCCCGAAAGGCAAAAGCCGGCGCACAGTACAGCCCAGAGTCGCAGAATGTTCATCGCTTTCATTTTGACACTCCATCCAGAGCGCAGCCTAATGATCGCTCCATGGCGGTGGCGGCTGTGCAGTCGGCGCCAAGGCGAGCGACCGCGCCATAGCATCCTGCGGGACGAGGATGTCTTCACGAATAAATTCACCGTCGTCCGCCCGCTGCACCGCGTGAACGTCGACTTGACAGAAGGAATGCGACGGGAACTCGACGCGCGCGCGGCGCGCCTGAATATCAGCCGGCAGGCGGCCATCAAGACCCTAATAGATCGCGCCCTGGCAGAAGAGCGCCCCGGCAAGCGATCAAGAGCCGGCTAATCCGATGCGGATGCCGGGGGATGATGTTCGATTCGGAAGGCTTTTCATATGTGCCCACCAAGTTCCGCGGTCGGTCAGAAGGCGCGGTGCCGTCCCGTTTCACCCAACGCCGCAGCCGCAACCCTGACCAGCCCCGTCTCGCGACAGTGGTTGTGTCCATCTGTGTCCATCTGCGTGCATCCGTGGCTAGTTAGTCCCCGCCTTCCTGTCCAGATCTTGTGATATCCCTAGTGTGGAGCTTCCAAGCTGGGCCGTTTGCCGGATATCTCGCGCAGCAACTCGTCCTGCCTCTTCTGGTGCAACCGCGTGACTGCCGCCAGCTCGGCTTTCGCCTCGGAATCGCGCCCCAATCCGCGGTATACCTGCGCCAACCGGTAGTGCGCGTCGGGCCGCGTAGGATCCAGCTTAATGGCCGCGCGCAGGTGGCTCGCCGCTTTATCAAATTCTTTCCGATCCGTGAATAAAATGCCCAGGTCAAGCTGCGCAATGCGAATTTTGGGGTTCAGTCTAACGGCCTTTTCAAGCCACGGCGCTGCGGCTGCCGGCTCATCGCGATGCATGTAGACGTCGGCCAGGTAAGCGGCGGCCTGGGCATGCGACGGATCGTTGGCCAGCTCGCGCTGGAACTCCTGCGCGGCTTCATCGTACTGCCGCTCCTTCCAGAGGAGATAGCCCAGGCCGAAATGAACCGCCGGCTCAGTCGGGGAAGCCGCGGCGGCGGCACGAAACTCGGCGATTGCGTCCGGAGCGCGGCCCAGGCCGTCGAGCGCCTCGCCCATGAGCATGTGCGTAGCCGCCGAATTCGGCTGCTCGCGCAACAGCCACGCGAACTCCTGCATGGCGCGATCGTATTTCCCGGACCACAAACAGCTTTGCGCGATGATGTAGTGCAGTTGCGCGTTCCCGGGCTCGGCCTGGAGCGAGCGCTCCAATTCCGGGACCGCCTTCGCGAACATTCCGGCGCCATAGTAGCTCATGCCCAATAGCGTGCGCGCCTGCACGTTGTCGGGATCCAGGGCGGAGGCCGCGCCGAGCGGCGCCAGCGCAGCCTGAAAATTCCCCAGCTTGAACTCGGCCAGCCCCAGATTTAACTGCAACTCGCGCACCTTCGGATCGAGCGCCAGCGCTTTACGGTAACAATCCGCGGCCTCCCGGTAATGCTGTCGCCGGGAGTGCTCGAGGCCGGCATTTGCCAGCGCTGGAACGTCACCGCGGTTGCGGGCAGGCAGTTCCGCACAGCCGGCGGCGCACCATGCGCATCCTATGGGGATGCCGGTCAGGGCAACCCAGGCTGCCCAGCGGGCCAGCCTCAGAGCGCCTCCCGGTGGGGCGCCGGACCGGTGGAATCGCGCAGCACCAATTCCGGCTCGATCACGATCTCACGGCCGGCTGGCTTGCCCCGCACCGATTCGGGCACCAGCATCTCGAATACCAGGTGGCCGATCTGATCGCGCGGAATATGCAGCGTGGTCAGGGATGGATAGGTGAATTCGGAGAGCTTGATATTGTCGAACCCGGTAACGGAAATATCCTCCGGCACGCGCCGGCCCTGTTCCCGCACTTCGCGCAGGACGCCGACCGCCATCACGTCGTTGACACAAATGATCGCGGTGGGATGGAATCCCGAACACAGTAGTTCGTGGGCCGCGTGCTGCCCGCCTTCCAGGCCATCCTGGCTGGCGACGGTGCGCCACTCGGTGCCTGGCGAATACTTGGAAACGGTCTCCACGAAAGCCTTCTCGCGCTCGCTGATGGGACCCAGCGTGGCATGATGACCCACGAACGCCAGGCGCCGGTGACCCAAACTGTGCAGGTACTCGACCACCCGTTCGATGCCCCGCCGGTAGTGGACGCGGATATTCGACATGGTGCGGCCCGCGGTTCCTACGTCATAAAACACCACCCGCAGCTTGCTCGACGCGATTTCGCTGATCAGGTCGGGATTCATCTCCGAGACGATCACCGCCAGGCCCGCCACACGCCGTCCGATCATCAGCCGGACCGCGCGCACCAGGTGCTCCGGATCGTAGTCGGTGTTGGCCGCTACTACTTCGTATCCGTGCGCCTGGGCGTCGGTTTCGAGCGCGCGAAAGATATCGAAGAAAAACGGATTCTGCAGATTCGAAGCGATCATGCCAATGGTACGGCTGTCGCCCTTCGCCAGCGAGCGTGCGTGCAGGTTGGGGTGGTAGTTCAACTCCGAGACGGCCTTGATGACGCGCAGCCGGGTGGCTTTACGAACTGCCTGGGATTTGTTGAGGACCCGCGATACCGTGGCGCTGGAGACTCCCGCGCGCTTTGCCACTTCGTTGAGGTTCATCTCAGTGCCGGGTTACCAACAGTAACTCCTCCACAACCCCAATCCTAGCAGTTATTACCGCCATGACGGCGCAGGCCCAACTGTCCGGCCCGCCGGCCTGTGAAGAGCTCAGCGGGCCTGTGCGACGAACGATTCAACGTCCCGTCAGAAGCGCAAAGGGGCGCGTGTCCGCGCCGCCAGGAAAGATAGGAACTCGTCGAGATAATGGCGGCGCGGCCGTGGCCCCGTTTTGCGCGAGTTCCTCAGAATGACAGCTTGAGCGAAAGTTCGATGGTGCGCGGGTCGTACGTATCCGTTACCTGACCGAATTGGGATGCCCCAAACGACGTGTTCAGATCGTGGAATTGAGTGTGGTTGAAGGCGTTATAGAACTCCGCTCCAAACTTGAGGTTGGCTCGCTCCTTGAAGCGGAAGATCTTGAACATGGACAGGTTGAAGTTGACGCGTCCGGGACCGCGGATGGCGCCCTCCTGCGCGTTACCGAAGGCCAATGCCGACGGGGCCGCGAAGGCCGATGTACTGAAGAACTGCGCCGCCGTGCCCGGATAGCTGAGCGTGCCCACCTGGTCCGGACGGTCCGTACTGTTGCCGCCTAACCCCAGGTTGTCATACGGGAGACTGAGCGTGGGGTTCAGCGCCAGGCCGCTTTCAATCAGGGTGATACCGGCCACTTCCCAGCCGCCGAGCAAAGTGCCCGCCAGACCTTTGTTGTTGCGGAAGATCGGCAGATCGTAGATGTAATTCAGCACCAGGAGCTGGCGCCGGTCGAGGCCCGTAGGGCCGTAGTCGTAATACCGGTTGTAGGGATCGGAGAGGGTATTGAAATCGCCGCCGCCGCCCGGCGCGATCCCCAGGCTGTGCGACCACGTATATGCTGCCTGGAACGTCAGCCCGTGCTGGTTTTCCACGCGGAAGTTGACCTGCAGCGATTCGTAGTGCGTGTTGCCGGCGTTCTCTCCCAGGACAATGTTGCCGTATCCCAGGAAAGGACGGTCCAGGTTCGCGTTGTAATGGCCGTCGCCGGGAATGCCGCCGATGCCGCCGCGGTTCGGATCGGTGAGCGGCACGTCGTTGATCTCGCGCTGGTCCCGCTGGTGATAATCGGCGTTGCCGACGTAGGCGACACTGACCACCGCGCCGCGGGTCACCTCATGTTGGATGCCGAAGTTCCACTGCGCCGAAACGGGCAGCCTGTAGTCCGTGTAGGCCAGTGCCGTGATGTTGGCCGGGTAGTTAGGAGCACTCGCGGCCAACCCGTTCGTGACGCTGACGTTCGGCGTGGAGAAGAAGACGTTCGTCAGGCCCGGACTGTAGCCGAACGGCGGATTCGGTCCCATGTTGTAAACGTCGTTGCCCTGGATGCGCTCGTAGAACATCCCAAAGCCACCCCGGATGACGGTCGTACCTTTGCCGGTCAGATCGTAGGCAAAGCCCACGCGCGGTCCGATACTGCCGAACTGGTTCTGCACCATCCCGCGCGGCGTACCGTCCTTCCCCGCCACTACCAGACCGTTCAAGTAAAACGGAATGCCGGCCAGCGGCACACCGGCGACGGTAGTGAAACCAGGACCCGCTGTATTCAGGCTGCCATCCGCATTGAACTGTGCCGCGTTGGCGGAGTTATAGAGGTTCGGATAAAAATTCGCCAGGCGGTTTTGAACGTCATACGCGTGCGGCACGATCTCCCAGCGGAAGCCCAGGTTCAGCGTCAGGCGGCTGTTGGCGCGCCAGTTGTCGGTCCCGTAGAACGAGAGCGTATTGGTGCGCGTATGGGTGCGGTCTTCGAGATCCAATATGTTGTAATTGGCGGCATACCCCATGAGGAAATCCGCGACCGCATTGCCGGTGAAACTGCCGTTGAAGGTGTAGTTGCCCTGCGTATCGCCAAAGATGTCCTGATTCTTGCCGTAGCGCATGTACTGGCCGCCGAAGTGCAAGTTGTGCGAGCCTTTGGTCCACGAGACATCGTCGCGCACCTGCTCGTCGCGCGCGGCATTTCGCCAGGGCCACGACGCCGGGTCATAGTTGACGCCGTAGGTTCCGCCGAGGCTGATGGTGGGCATCCGGTTGTCGAGGTTATTGTTGAATAACTGGTTGACGCTCCAGCCCGCGGGCTTCTGGTATATGCCCACGGGACTGAGGTTAATCCAGTTGCCATTGAAGTTGAAGGCGGCCTCGTTGAGGAGGGTGGGGCTGATCGTGTAGGTCAGGTGCACGACACCGCTCCAGGAGGGATTCTTGAAGTTGGTCTGGATGGTCGGGTAAGTGTCGCCGCTCCACAGCGACGTGTTGGTGACCTGGTCGGTGTTGTCGTGGATGTAATGCGCCATCAACGACAGCTTCTCGTTGAAATAGTGGTCGAAGCGCAGAATCGTTTCGGGAACGTCGGTGGGAGCGCCCTTCGATCCGGACCAGAAGTTGTTCGCGGCATTGGGAAGCGGCATCGCTCCTGACGCAAAGAACAGGGCTGCGTTCGGATCGATCAACGAAGAGGGGATCTTGTTGCCTGGAAATTGCTGCCCCGGCGTCAGGCCGAGAGCTTCAAACTTGGCGATCTGCGCGGGATCGTTGGTGTTCGGCACGGTAATCGGTGTGCCGAAGGAGCTGAAATCGCCATTGCGCTGAGCCTGTGGCACCGCCGGAGCGGTAATCTGGCTGGCCGTCACGAATTTGCGCCATTCCTGGTTCCAGAAGAAGAAGGTTTTTTTGCGCGAGGTGTTATAGACCTTCGGAATGAACAGCGGTCCGCCGATGTTCCAGCCATAGATGTTATAGCGGAGTTCGGGAATTGGCGAACCGTTCATGTTGGCGAAAAAGTTGTTGGCATCCAGCGCGTTGTTGCGGAAGAATTCGTAAACCGCGCCGTGAAAATCGTGCGTGCCGGATTTAATGGCCATGTTGATGGTGCCGGCCGATCCGATGCCGAAATCCCCCGGAGCGTTGCTGGTCATGGTCTTGAATTCGTCGATGGCGTCAACTGAGGGCATCATGGTGACGCACCCGCCGCAGCCGCGGTCGTAGTTTTCACCCCCGTCGATCATCCACACGTTGTGTTCGGGGCGCTGGCCATTGAAACTGATGTTGGTGCTGGCGCCCACCGATATGGGCAGGTTGAAATCCGGAAGATCGGACGACGCTCCGGGACTGAGGATCGCCAGCGCCGCCATATGGCGGCCATTGATCGCCAGGTTCTGAATTTCCGTGCCACTTACAAGATCGCTGACTTCGCTCGAATCGGATTCCACCTTCACGACGTCGGCCGCGATCGTCACACTCTCCGAGACCTGGCCGACTTCGAGGGAGGCGTCGATGCGTACCGTGTCGTTGGAATCCAACTTGATTCCGGTGCGTTCATAGGCTTTAAAACCGGCCGCTTCGGCGCGCATGGAGTACGTTCCGATGGGCAACTCCGGGGCGGTGTAATTACCGGCTGAATTTGTTTGAATGATGCGTTTCACGCCAGTGGCTGTATTGGTTATGGTGACGTTCGCAGCGGGGACGATGGAGCCTGTGGGATCGGCAACCGTCCCCAGAATGGTTGCGGTTTGGGCCAGCGCGGATGCGCAAGCCATGAGAAACAGAGGCAAAACGAGACGCAATTTCAGCATGGAAAAAACCTCCTGGCCGCCCTGAGACTTGGGGCGAATAGAGGTAGTCTACAGCACAATGTAACCGCTTACAAGAAAAATATTGGCCGAATACACGTGTTTACATGGAAACGTACGGAATCGTCCGGAAAGCCCTTGCGGACTTCTCCCGCCCTACTTGCGGAAGCGGCGGATCAGCAGCGTGTGACGGTCGGAGCGATAGAAACCGATCACATAAAGGGTCGCCTTGCCGGCCGTCGAGAACAACGCCTGCCGAATGCGGAGCAGCGGGGAGCCGTGATGAATTCCCAGCAATTCGGCCGTACGGGCGCCGGCGGGAGTAGCATCCACTTCTTCATCGGCATACTGCAGGTCGATTCCGTACTCGCGTTCCAGTGTCGCGAAGAGCGACCGGCGCTCCAGCGGAAGAGCAAGCAGGCCCGAGAATTCGTCAGCCGGCAAATAACACGTCTCCAGCGCGAAAGCCTGTTCGCCGGATTGGCGCAACCGCTCGATTCGTACCAGGCGGCCGTGCGCCGGAAGCGCCAGGCGCGCGGCCGCCTCTGGCTCGTCGTCGACGATGTCGGCACACAAGATGCGGGAACGTGCCGGCAGCCCCCGGCTGGCCATCTGCTCCGTGAAACTGGCCAGGCGGTTGAAATGAATCTTGGGGAGCGAAACGAAGGTGCCGGCGCCCCGCCGCCGGTCCACCAGGCCCTCCCGCTCCAGTTCGGCAAGCGCATGGCGGGCGGTCATCAGGCTCACCTCATGGTTGCGGGCCAGTTCTCTTTCCGACGGTACGGCATCCCCCGGCTGCAGTTCGCCGGCCTCGATGCGCTTGCGCAGCGCAAACTGAATACGCCGGTAAGCCGGAGTTTCGGATTCGGTCTTCTGTAGCATCACGGTTCACCTCTCCGCGCAGATTTGGGTAATGATACCAGCAACTTGCAGGCGGAGGCATGTGCTATAGAGCATCGCCACTCTCGGTGCTATAGAGCATCAACCCCTGGTATTCTACACTGCTACGACTGCAATTTCCAGCATGTTGCCACCATTTCGCTTGACGTAACGTTACAACCGGATTTATACTTGCCGCATAGTAAGATTCTGCTATATAGCTGGATCTAGGGGTTTTTCGGGGCGTTCAAAGGTGCGATATAGCACCTTGCGTCTCGCATTGAGGCTGGGGAGACGCATCGTCTCTCCTTAAACACGTGAAATGCGTGGGAGGTAAATTAGTGAAATTACGAACACTGCTATTTTGTTGGGTAGCCGCGTGCGTATTTGCCGGATCCGTTTGGGGGCAGCAGGTCACGGCCACCATTACAGGCAGGATCACCGACCCGACCGGCGCAGCCATCGCGGGCGCCAAGGTGACCGCTACCTCGGCCGAGCGCGGCATACCATATACAGCCACAACCAACTCGGAAGGTTATTACAACCTGCCGAATCTTTTGGTTGGCGACTACAGCGTAAGAGTGGAAAGCGCCGGTTTCACGACCGCCACTGAATCCAAAGTTACGCTGCAAATGAACCAGGTTGCCAAACTCGATGTGCAACTTCAGGTGGGCAACGTCCAGACCACCGTCGAAGTGACCGGGGCCGCGCCCGTGCTGCAGACCGAGCAAACTTTGGTGGGCCAGGTGATCGACTCGCGGACCGATACCACCCTGCCCCTGGCGACGCGCAACTATGTGCAGTTGACGTTGCTCGCCCCTGGAACCGTTCACCCGGACCCCTCTACGTTTGAGAGTGGTCTGACCACGTCCGGCAGCGGACGTCCTTATGTGAACGGCAATCGCGAACAAGCCGACAACTTCATCCTGGACGGCATGGACAACAACCAGGTATCGGACAACCTGGTGGGTTACGCTCCCAGCGTGGATGCCATTCAGGAATTCAACGAAATCACCCAGAACGGGCCGGCCGAATTCGGCAATTTCATGGGCGCCATTGTCAGTACCTCGATCAAGTCGGGGACCAACCAGTATCACGGCGATGCGTTTGAGTTCTTTCGCAACAACGTCCTGAATTCGAATACCTGGCAGAACAACTTCGAAGGCGCGCAGAAAGCCGCCCTGCGATGGAACGAATTCGGTGGAACGCTGGGCGGCCCGATCAGGAAAGATAAGCTGTTCTTCTTCGTTGATTACCAGGGACAACGTTTCGACACGCCCACCAGCACCAGCGCCACCAGCGTGCTGACGCAGGCCGAGCGCAACGGCGATTTTTCGGCCCTGCTGGCACTGCCTACCCCCGTGCAGCTTTATAACCCTTTCAGCACAGCCGGGGGCCAGCGCGTGCCGTTCGCGGGAAACATCATTCCCAGCAACCTGATGAGCTCGGTCGCCCAGAAGATCGTGAGCAATACCAGCGCCTATCCGCTGCCAACCCTTCCCGGGCTGACGAACAACCTCCTCTACGCCACCCATACGGCGATCAACGGCGACCAGGGAGACGCCCGCATCGACTGGAGCGTTGACGACAAGGATCGCGTGTTTGGCCGCTACTCACAGAGCATGACGACCAACCCCTCCACCAACAACATTCCGATCTTCTATAACTCGTTCGCCAACTATCCCACCCACAACGGCGTGTTGGATTGGGTGCGCACGGTCTCGCCCTCGATCGTTAACGATGCGCGCGTCGGCGTCAACTATGTGTTCATCAACAACGGCGCCGCGGGGAACGGACTGAGCGACTTCCCGACCACCGTCGGTCTGCCCGGCATTCCGTCAAGCATTCTGCCGTCCATGACGCTGTCGGGTGGTTTTGCCGGCAGCCTCGGGAATTCCGACAACGTGCAACTCTTCGCCGATACCGTGATCCAGTACGAAGACACGCTGTCCATCACCAAAGGCACGCATACTTTCCACATCGGTTTTGAAGGCTGGCGCCAGCGCATCGATACCTTCTACTCGGGTAACAACGGCGAAGCCGGCACCTTCACGTTCGACGGCCGCTACACCACAGTGGCTCCCGGGGACACACTGGGAACCAAGAACGTGGCTGGTATGCCCACAGGCCAGCCGGAGGCGGACTTCATGCTCGGCTTGGCCTCCCAAATCGGCGGCGGTGTGAACGGCGGCACCTGGGGACAGCGCGCCAATGTTTTCGGCACGTTTTTCCAGGACGACTGGCACGTATCGCCCAGCCTCACTCTGAATCTCGGACTCCGCTGGGAACTGCACACTCCCTGGTGTGAGGTGGACAACCGCCAGGTCAACTTCGGATTGTTCTCCGGCGCCGTGGAGTATCCAAACCAGAACGGGAACAATTGCGCGCTGTACAAACAGTACAACGGCATTACAAACTTCCAGCCTCGGATCGGCATAGCCTGGAACGCCATGAAGAACACCGTGGTTCGCGCGGCCTATACACTGTCGAATTACCTGGAGGGCACCGGCACCAACCTGCGGCTGCCGATCAATCCGCCTTTCGCGCATGAGACGGATGCCAACTATACGACGGCGCAATATACGGCCTCGGTGCCGCCCACCACGCTCGATCAAGGTTTCCTTCCGCTGCAGGCCAATCCGGCGAACCCGTTCGTGGGAGCCGGGCTGCGCGTGTGGGATCCGAACATCCGCCCGGCCGTCGCCAACCAGTGGAATTTCACGATCCAGCGGCAGCTCAGCAACAGCATGACCTTGCAGGCCGGCTACGTCGGCCAGCGTACCACGCACCTGATGGTCCCGATGCCGTACTTCCAATCGCAACTGCTCTCGAACGGGACCGTGGCGCCCAGCCCGTATCTGTCGGGCAACCCCACGCTGACCAGCGAGATCAGCCAGATTTCGGGTACCGCCACCAATGGCGATCAAAGCTACAACGCCTTGCAGGCCGTCTTACAGAAGCGCTTCAGCGATGGCCTGGAATACTCGATCGCTTATACCTATTCGAAGTGCATGACCAATTCGAGCGGTTACTACGGGTCGTGGGGCGGCGGAGCCGTGCCGACCTCGCCGTACTTCCAGAACCTGTACGACATGAAGGCGGAGTGGGGCCCCTGCTACTACGACGCCACCCATGTGCTCACCAGCTACGCGACTTACGATCTGCCATTCGGCAAGGATCGCAAATACGGCAAGGACATGAACCCGGTCGTCAACGCTATACTCGGCGACTGGCAGGCGAATGCGATTGTCAGCCTGCATACGGGTTTCCCGCTCACCATTTCGGCGGCGGACGCCTCCGGGACAAACTCCCGCGGCGCGCGCGCCAACTGCCTCGCACCGGTGCAGATTTACGGCCAGCAGAATTCCCCTTCGGGCGGCTACCAGTGGTTCAATGCCAACGACTTTGGACCGGAGACAACGGGTACGTTCGGCACTTGCGGAGTCGGTACGGTTCGCGGTCCCGGCCTGCACACAATAGATGCCAGCTTGGCCAAGTTCTTCAACTTTACCGAACGGTTCAAGCTGGAGTTCAGGGCTGAGGCCATTAACCTGACGAACACACCCATTCTGAATGCGCCGAATACCGGCGTAGGCAGTACGCTCGGCCTCCTGCAGGGCGCGGGCGGCGCTTACGGCTCCTTCGGCCGGCAGGTCCAGTTCGCCATGAAGTTCCATTACTGATTTTGACCCTTCGCGAAGGTTGCGAGAACCTCAGGGGAGCCGGTTTTCCGGCTCCCCCATTTTTTTGTGGCGGCCTCTTACAACCTGAACCACGCCGCGGGACACCGGGTTAGTGACTGCCAAACGGACTTCGGAAGTCGTACTCGAAGCCGGACAGTTTCACATATGGCGACAAACCATCAATTGGGGTGCCGGAACCTAGCGCGTTTATCGTTACTGATCGACCAGACGCCAAAACGGGATCGATTGAGAGCCTCGTCGAAGTCGATCTTCCCAAACGGTTTGAGTATTGAACTGCCCCGCGTCGAACCTGCGTGTCGGAACGTTCCTCGACCATACGCGGATACCGTGCCCGCGCTGGTCGGCGGAAACTTTCGGATCGATCCGTGCCTCGTGCCCCAGGCTGGCGTGCGTGCGGCGCAGCACCTGGAATAGTCCGGCTTGGCCGGATCGTCTCCATGCCGCGGCTTCATGTGCAGGTGCCAGAGATTGTCTTTCCAAATCGGCTTGTCCTGGTTCTCCGACCCGAACACCCAACGCTCCCAGCTCCGACGCACGAACTCCATCAATTCCCCCAAGTGGTTCGGGGGAATCGCCACCGCAGTCCCGCAGTCAAAGTGTTTAAGAGACCGGCCCCGTGCTTTTATTTCGCCTTTTGTTCGCTTTTTGATATGATGGCTGTGCGGCATGGTAGGCCGCGCGCATTTGACGGGCGGCGCGATGTCAAGGCGGCGAAACTTGCGTTGCGAGGCGTTGAAACCCAGAGGGCGGGATATTCGACGGGAATCGGTATTCCAGCCGCCAGTTTCCGAAAGCCACGAATTGAGGAGAAGCGGCTTCACGTCGAATAAATGCAAGGCGGCGAGGAAATCCGCATCATGGACATACATTTGTCTCGGCTCACGTGATGAAATAATCATTCCGAGGTATGCGCGGGCCGAAACAGCCGGTACAATGGAAGTCCGAAACAAAATTCCGTCAGAACGTTTTTGCGCAATCATCGCCGTGTCAGAGAGCCGAACAATTCGCGATCCGATCCATCGGTTTATAAAACTGAACGAACAGGAAACCGAAATCATCGATTCAGAGGCGTTTCAGCGTCTGCGGCATCTGCGGCAACTCGCATTCGCTTACCTGGTCTACCCCGGCGCCACTCACACGCGGTTCGAGCATAGCCTCGGAGTTTGCCATGTCGCCGGATTGCTTGCCCGGAAGCTCGGATTCGATGAGGATCAGACGAAGCTGGTGCGGCTTGCGGCGCTCCTTCATGATCTCGGCCATGGCCCGTTTTCGCACGTCTCCGAGGAAGCCCTGGAGCGGTATTCTGATCATGGCAAATTACCCCCGAAGACGCATAAAATCCATGAACTGTTAACCACGATCCTGATTCGTGAGGATCCGCAAATCGCCCGATCTCTTGCGCAGAACGACAGGGAAAAGGTTGTCAACGCGCTTGGTCCCGGCCACGGCGAGCCCATTTTGAAACACGTACTTTCAGGGCCGCTAGATGCGGATAAGCAGGACTATCTGTTACGGGACAGTTATTATTGTGGAGTTCAGTATGGCATGTTCGACCTGCCGCAGTTGCATGAGGTACTGTGCAACATAGCCGACCCCGCCGGGGATAGAACCCTCATGATCGAGTCCGACGGCATCCATACGTTAGAGCAGTTCGTTCTGGCCAAGTATTACATAACAACACAGGTGGTGCGCCATCGAATCCGTCTGATCACCGACCAGATGCTCATCCGGGCTATCATACTGGGCATTGAACAGGACAAGATAGACGAGATCCGCGCGCTTTACGCCTTTGATGGGTCGTTTGACTTCATCAAGCGGTATGCCGCGTGGGGAGACACACGTCTCTTGCAGACATTCTCGTCGGAGCAGTTCGAGGGCAGGCTCAGCCACTTTCTGTTTAGTGGCTTACTTCGCAGGCGGCTGCTTAAACTGGTTTTCCGGAAGCCAGTCATCCAGTTTGCTCCGGAAGCGCGAGAAGCACTGAGTGCTATTTCCAACTCGAAAAACTCGGACACGCGTAGGCGTATGGAAATGCTGCTCTGTGACGAGATACAGAAACACGCCCGGTTGCTGACGACGCCAGGAAGAGACCCTTCTCATTTCGTCATTGTCCACAGCTATACATTGAAGTCGGTCAAGGAGGAGGCGCGGAACGACGAGGCGTCGATCCTGGTGAACGAAACGCCTCCCATATTGTTCGAGAGCGCCTCGGTATTATTTAATTCGATAAATGAGAAGCTCAGCGAGGCCTTTATCGAGGTCTACGCACCGGTCGGGTATCATACGCCGGCGGAACGGAGGAACCTGAAGAACAGACTCTCGGTTCCGATTGCGACGATCCTGGAAGGAGCATCCCAATGACGATTAATGACGCTCTCCTGTTTACCTACGACGCCGCTGGAGGAAGCATTCAAGGGAAAACTAACCTCCAGAAAAAGATGTATTTCGTGGCGATAATGTTAGGAAAGGACTTTGGCTATGGGGCTCATTACTATGGTCCTTACTCCGCAACGGTGGCGGCAGCAAACCAGGAACTCAAGAGCCTGGGATATCTCTCGGAATCGACAGCATCCGCGGGAAGCTACAATTCCTCTGGTTTCGAGATTGCGCGCCACGATTTTCAGTTGACTGCCGATGGGCGCGCTGTGCTCAACTCAAAGAAAGCCCGGTCTACAGAGGACTGGACACGTGTTGAAAAGGCCGTCAAGCGCCTTTCCCAAGCTGGCGATCTGAATTATGTGGAGCTGTCCATCGCAGCCAAAGCATATTTCCTGCTCAAACAAGCAACGAAGGCAAGCGATAGCGAACTAGTCAAACAAGCCGGTAAGTTCGGCTGGACGGTCACAGAGGATGAGATCCGAAAGGCCGTTGAATTCTTGATCGCTCTGGAACTGGCCAAGGCAGTTGAGTGATCTATGCTCCGGCGGCGGGTGCTGGACCTGTGGGAGAGCGTTCTCCCCTTCTGCCGCGAACACGCAGCAGCACTCAACGGCCCCATCACGGCCCACAAGTTTGGAGCCCGATGGTCCGCCGTGGGGGCTTTCATGAAGTTGCGGCCCTTCGCGCTGATGCTCGCCGGGAAGCGCATCATCAAGCTGAACTTCGCACGTGGACTGGGTGGACACTATGCAGGATATTTCGACCACCGGCCCAAGCAAGAAAGGCCCGCCATCGCGGAGGGCGGGCCTTGCCGAGCATTCCTGCCATTTCGACTACATCGTGATTTGCCGGGCAGCGTCCTCCCAGTCCAAGTCCGGCGTTGTTCCATCGAAGAACGGGAGGCGCAGTGCAGCGGAAATGAATCGCCTGCCGATCGCGTGCCACGATGGCATAGACTGGCTGATCCTGCCACGTCCTCATACATTCGAAGCCAAGTTTCTCCAGGTAATAGGCGAACGCACCGGAATGTCCGTTGTGAAGAACAGGGGCACAATCTGGCGGACCATCTGCGAAGTCTACTACAAACGCCGTGGTGTGGGACACGGGTGCTACCAGCGTCCGTCTGCCGTCTTAGTATGGTCTCGAACGAAAGGACGGTCTGTCCGGACCGCCGGGCACGCGGAAATAGGGACCGACAAGTCGGCTTCGCAACCGTGATGGTGGCCGAAACTCTGGCGGCCGGATAAGTTGTGCCATCCGCGATTGTCGGCTCCATTCTGCGGATGCACCGGACAAAGCCCGGCATCCAACGGTTTGGGCGCTATGCTTCGGTTGCCACTTGATCGCCGTATGTAATTGAAAGCCGACGTCTGCAGTCACGGAGTGTTGCACAGACCTCGATCGATCCACAGTGCTCCCGAGGGCGTAATGCTGAAGATAGGTGCGGGTGGACCGATTCGTGGCTTTGGTTCGTTTTTGGTACTCTCGAGCGGCGATCGACTGCGGGACGCGTCGTTCCATGTGCGCCGGGCCTCTACCGTTCTATGATCGGATTTGTTAAAGGCTCAATCGCCGGAAGCACCGCTGGCCTTCATTCGGGCTGTCTTTTGCCGGGGCGCGTCCGTTGGACGTACCACGTGACAATGCGACTCCAACAGCGAGGCCTCGATGCCGAGGCACATCGCAAAGCAATCTCCAGCTTGGAAATCATTGAAGTGTATCCGGACGACAAGTACTTGCCGACTTATCCGTTGAGGGGCGAGACCCAAGGAGCGGTTTTTCACGCGCACATCGCGACCGATGTCGAAGGGGACAATATCCGGGTTGTCACGATGTATACGCCCGATCCGGACGAGTGGGACGAGGGGTCCCGAAAGAGGAGGATGAAATGAGGTGCCGGGTTTGCGCAGGACAACTGGAATCGCGGATCACTGATTTGCCTTTTTAAAGTTGGTGATTCCTCCATTGTGATCCTCCGATCGCTTCCGGTGCTCCAGTGCCGCCAATGCGGTGAAACTGAATTGGAGCAGACCACCATGTCGCGGGTTGATCAACTCCTGGCTGCCGTGGACGTCTCCGCCGAATTGGAAGTCATCCGGTACGCCGCCTGACTCGCATCTAGGCTACTGTCAGCCCGGTTGTCCGTGGATTACTCCCGGTAAGTTCAAGTCCGCATCAGCCCGCCCACCTTTCGGCCCGCGACTCGGCAGGTGAGCGGCGACGATTGGGGCGCCGCTGGTAGTGGTCGCGGTTAGGTGGCCGGTGGTGGTCGCCTGGCGCGTTGTGCCAGATAGTGCTGATCGAGCGCCTGCCGGACCAGCGTTTTGATTACTGCCTGGCGGCTCACATTGAGGTCCCGCGCGGCCTTATCCAGTTCTTCCAGCATGCCGGCCGTGACGTCCACATTAACGCGCTGAATCGGCTGAACCATGTGGCCTTGGCCCCTAAAAAAACGAGAAACGTCTTTACCTTGATCGGCTAACCGCGCAATCGCGTCCGCGGAAACGGGTTGAGCAGACTTACGAGTTTTCTTCATACAGTCGGATCTCCTCCTTTGTAGACCTCCACAGAGTGACGAGGTGCAGAATCTCGCCTTCTTCGTCATGCCGGGCTTCAAAGATGACTGAATACAGCCGGTCACCCACCCAACCGACGGCCAGAAACTGCTCCGGAACGTCCGATCGCCGATCAAGCCAGTAAGGCCGTGAGAACAACTCACGCGCCTCTTCAAAACCGATGCCGCGCCGAGGATTCTCCCGGAGACGCCTACTCTTTCGAAGATCGAAACTGAAGCGCATCTGATATGACTGTTATACCACTCCTAACAACCTGCCATCCAGGAAAGGCGCCGCAGGCTCGGCATGCAGGAACGACCTGCCCGGATTATGGCGCCATGTTGTCGCACCACTTGACCGTAACAACGCGCATCCCCGGCATATGTCGCAGCGGACCGATCGTGAGCACCGCGTCCCGGGTCGGCGACTTCAACAAAAGAGGACGGCCGCGGCACCGAACCTGGTTTAGGTTAACGTTTATGGCCCCCCAAGGCGCCGGTATGTAGGATAGTCTTGTATGCATCCTACCCTCATCATCGGCGCTACCGGCACCGTCGGCCGCCACGTGATGTCTCAGTTGTCCACCGCCGGCGTCCCGGTCCGCGCCCTGTCGCGAAACCCGGATGCCGCGTCGTGGCCACCGCAAGTCGAGGTGCTGCGCGGAGATCTCACCCTCCCCGAAACTCTCGACAGATGCCTGGACGGCATCCACACCGTCTTCCTGGTCTGGACCGCACCGGCCGCCGCCGTCGCCCCCGCCCTCCAGCGCATCGCCCGCCATGCCCGCCGCATCGTATTCCTCTCCGCACCCCTCAAAACCGCCCACCCCTTCTTCCAACAGCCCAATCCGATGCGCACCCTGGGTGAGACCATCGAACGCCTGATCGAGGCCTCCGGACTCCAGTGGACCTTCCTCCGGCCCGGAATCTTCGCCGCCAATGCCTTGGGTTGGTGGGCGCCGCAAATCCGCGCCGGCAGCATCGTGCGCTGGCCGTACCTCTCCGTTCCCACCGCCCCCATCCACGAGCGTGACATCGCCGCGGTCGCGGTCCGCGCGCTCTCGGACGACCGCCATGCCGGCGCGGACTATGTTCTGACCGGCCCCGAGTCCCTCACTCAGTTCGACCAGCTATCCATCATCGGCCGCGCGGCCGGCCAACCGCTCCGCATCGAAGAGATCTCCCCCGAAGAGGCGCGCCGCGAGTTGCTCCCCATCCTGCCCCTGCCAATCATCAACATGCTGCTCGACGCCTGGGCCGCCGCCGTCGGACAGCCCGCGCACCTGACCGCCACCGTAGCCGGTATCACCGGAACACCAGCCCGCACCTTCCTCGACTGGGCCACCGATCACGCCGCCGCTTTCCGTGGGGCGGGCCCCCGGCCTGCAAGCGGCCTCTTAGGCCGCCAAATCCAATCACAAACGCCCTAACCGGCGTATCCCCCTGAAACTAAATCGAATCCCTAGCCCGCCACCCAAGCCCCGCCCAACCCCCGTGCTAACGTCATCGTCGGATATGCCATACGCATCCGCAATCGAATCAGCCCCCCTCTCCCCGCTGCAGGAGAGCGTTGCTCAAGCCCTGGGTTCCGGCGCCACCATCTCCGGCGCCGCCGAAGACGCCGGTATCAGCCGCGTTACCGTCTATCGTTGGATGAAGACCTCCGCCGGATTCCCCGCCGCCGTCCAGAAGGCCCGCGCCGAATTCCTGCTCTCCCGCCGCGACGATCTCCACTATCTCAGCAATCGTGCGCTCGAAACCCTCCTCGCGGTCCTCGATAACCCCCGCTCGTCCCCTTCCGTGCTCTTGCGCGCCGCCAGTTTCATCCTCCAGCGGTCCCACGAACTCAACAAAGGCTGGTCCCTGCCCGAGCCGCTGCCCGCCATCGATTGCGACACCCTCACCGATTCCGCCCTCCTCGAAAAAGAGTGCTCCCGCCTCGCCTGCATCGACAATCTGGAACCGGATGAGATCGACGACCCCGGCAGCGATGTTACAGATTGCAACGAAATGGAACAGGAAGAAGAAATTTACGAGGATGATCCGCCGCTCACCCTGGCTACCATCGCCCATCGCGAAGGCGGCATGCCATCCTGCCCCATCCCCACCACCGTTCTCCGCGGCCGCGAAACCCGCGCCCGCTATCTTGACGCCGTCGACGAGTTCACTGCCCTCGAAAAAATGGATCGGCGCGGCCTCGAAGACGGCCTTGCGTCCGCCTGACCCGGCCCATCCGCCGCGTTTCACCCTCCCACATGCCTTGCATACAGGCTCCGCGCCAGACTTAGTCAGGGGAGCCGGGAAACCGGCTCCCCATTTTTGGTGTGTGGGGCAGCCTCTCAGGCTGCGGTGGGGCTCGTAGCCCCACGTCCTTAAACAAAATGAGGGCAGGTGTCAGATGGCCAGTGATCTCGCATTCCGTCCCGTTGAGTGCGCGCCATCCGAATCTAGTCCTCAAAAGCGCAAAGGGGCGCGTATCCCGCGCCGCCATATACGAGAGGAACTCCGCAGCCTTCAGCGGCGCGGGGCGCCCCGTTTTGCGCGACTTCCTCAAAAGCGCGGAGCCGGCGAAGTCTATTCTTCCCGCAAAACCGCCATCGGATCCACCCGCGCCGCGCGCCGCGCTGGAATCCAGCACGCCATTGCCGCCACTCCACCTAGGAACGCGGCCACCCCCGCGAACGTTGCCGGATCCACCGCCTCCACGCCGTAGAGCAGGCTCTTCATCAACCGCGTGAGCGCCCAAGATCCGCCCAAGCCGGCCGCCAGCCCGCTCGCGGTCAACGCCAGCCCCCGGCCCACCACCATGCGCTGCACGCTGCCGCCCGTCGCGCCCAGCGCCATACGCACGCCCAACTCCCGGCGGCGCTGGGTCACCACCGATGACAGGGCCCCGTACAACCCGGTGCACGCCAGCAGCAGCGCCAAGCCGGCAAACGTCTCGAGCAGCTTCAGCACCTGCCGGCGATCCGCCACATTCAGATCGATCAACTCGTCCATCGTGCGCACCCACGATACCGGCTGCTCGGGATCCACGCCGGCAATCACGCGCCGCACGGCAGGCATGATCGCCAGAGGCTCCCCCGCCGTGCGCACGATCAATTCCCTTGTCTGCCGGCTGGCCTGCGCCGCCGGCTGATAGATGCCGGGCTTCAGCGGAACTTCGTACCCGCACTCGCGCAGGTCTTTCACCACGCCCACCACCGTGCGCCACCCCGCCGGGTTGTTGCCCGTGAGCGCCACGCGGCGCCCGAGCGCGCTCTCGCCAGGCCAGTACTTTCGTGCAAAGCTCTCGTTTACCAGCACCACCGGAGCCGTTGCCGGACCATCGCTGTGGTTCAAGAACCTTCCGTCGATCAACCGCGCGCCCAGAACCTGCAGGTAGTCGTTCGTAATCACCCGGTACACCGCCTCACCAGGATCGTTCACATCCAGCCGCCGCCCCTCCACTTCATACCCCGCGGTATCGGCGCGGCTTTCGAACGGAAGGGTCGATGCATAGCCCGCTCCCGATACGCCCGGAAGCGCCCGCACGCCGTCCATCACCCGCTCCGCGAACGCCAACCTGGCCGCTACGTCGCGGTACTTCGGCGGCAGCACCGTGCGCAGCGTCAACAGATGACCGGATTCAAACCCGAGCGTGACGGCGTTCATATTGGCCAGCGTCTGCAGCATCAGGGCGGCCCCCACCAGCAGGATCACGGCGAGTGCCACCTCAGCCGCAACCAGGGCGCCTCCAATTTTGTTCCCGCGCCGGCCCGCTCCTGCGCGCCCGTCCTGCTTCAGCGCGTCACCCGGCGGCCGGCGGGTCATTTGAAGCGCGGGAATCAGCCCGCACAGCAAGCCTGTCGCCAGTGACAGCAGGATCGCAAACGCCATCAGCCGTCCGTCGGCTTCGGGCGCCGCGCTGGGCGGGAGCGTCTCAGGCACCAGTTTCGCCAAGAGGTGAATTCCCGGCGCGGCCGCCGTAACGCCCAGCAGGCCGCCCGCCGCCGCCAGCAGTAGACCTTCCGTGGCCACCAACCGTATTAATCTCCCTCGCCCCGCTCCCAGTGCCGCGCGTACCGCGATCTCCCGCTCCCGCGCCAGGGTGCGCGACAGCAGCAGGCTCGCCAGGTTAGCGCACGCAATCAGCAATACACACACCGCCGCTGCCATCAGCACCAGTAAAGCGGTGCGCGCCTTTCCCAGCAATTCGTCCTTCATTGCTACAACCGACACTCCCACGCCCCGGTCTTCCGGGAATTCGGCGGACATTCCCGCGGCCACCGCCCGCATATCTTCTTGTGCATGCGCCAGCGTCGTCTCTGGTTTCAGCCTCCCCACAACATACAGATAATGCCCCCGCCGGTTCTGTAGATCGCTCGCGCTAAACGAGGCTGGCATCCAAAACGAAACCTCCCGCCGCTGTAGGGCGAAGTCACGCGGCATCACGCCGATTAGCGTGACCTTGCTTCCGTCCATCAGGATCTGCTTACCCGCGAGGTTCGGATCTCCGCCGTAACGCTGTTTCCACAACCCGTAGCTGACCACCGCAACGGGTGCCCGCAGTCGTTCCTCCTCCGTTGTAAAAGCGCGTCCCAGCATGGGACGAACGCCCATCACCGGGAAGAAGTTCGCCGTTACCCTGCGTCCGAACACTTGTTCCGGCGGGCCATCCGCCGTCAGGTTGGCGGAAACGCTGACCAGGGCCGCCAGGCCGGTGAATACGTGGTTGCGCTCGATCCATTCGCCATAGTTCCCCGGCGACGGCCAGTTCTTGCCTGAACCGGCGCGGCTTCCGTCCTCCCATACCATCACCACCCGATCCGGATCGCCGTACGGGAGCGCGCGCAGTACCGCCGCATCCACCGCGGAAAAGATGGCGGCGTTTATGCCGATCCCAAGCGCCAGCGACACGACTGCCACCGCTACAAAACCGGGGCTCTTTTGAAGTGTCCGGACTCCATAGCGGATGTCCCGCACGGCGCCTTCAAATACGGCCGCCCCGCCCGCATAATGTGACAGCCCGGGTTTGTTAACAGTCATAGAGGTTCTAAACTATTAATATAACCCGCACACCTTTATATGCAGGGTGAGCCGGTGAAGACCCGGCGAGTATGCATTTGTAAGGCGCGGCATTGGGGCCAAGATCCCGGCTCATTTGAATGATATGATTCGAAATGTGCGCTTCGGGCGCCTCCGGTCCGCGGGAAGGGCTGAGCCCACCGGTTTTGCAGCTTAGGATGATCTTTCGACGAACTTCTTTCGCCCGTTACGCGGACACCGGGCACTTTGAAAGGAGATCGTCATGCTTAGAAAACTTCCCTCGCAACCCAATCTGGAACAATTACGGAAACAGGCTAAGGAGCTGCTGGCGGCTTACCGCGCCGGCGCCGCGGCTGAGCCGTCCTTCACGTTGAGCGATGCGCAACGCGTGCTGGCGCGGGAGTACGGCTACGGCAGTTGGGCCAGGCTGAAGGCGTTCGTGGACGGCGCCAACGTGGCGCGGCTGGCGGAGGCGGTGAAATCCGGCGATGCGGCGCAGGCGCGGGCGCTGCTGCGGGCGCGTCCCGAACTGGCTCGCATGGATATGGCGGGCAACGACGAGCATCGCGCGCTGCACTTCGCCGTGCTGCGGCGCGACGCGGCGATGGTCCGGCTGTTGATGCGGGCGGGCGCGGATGCGCGGCAGGGCATTTTCCCCCATCGGGATGCCACCACGCCGTACGCACTCGCCAGAGACCGGGACTACCGGGACATCGTGGCGGCGATCGAGGATGAGGAGCAGCATCGCCGGGAGGAGGCGAGTTGCCCCAACGTGACCGTATCGCCGGTGCAGGAGCGCATCAACGAGGCGATTCGGGAGGGTGACAATCGGGAGGCGCGGCGGCTGCTGGAGGCGGACGAATCGCTGATCGGGGCGTGCGACCGGGAGGGAGGTTCGGCGCTGCACGCGGCGGCGGGCGTGACGAATGTGGAGATGGTGGAATGGCTGCTGGTGCGGCACGCCAATCCACGCAAGCAGGACCTGGAAGGGCGGACGCCGCTCGACCGGGCGGCCCTGGCGGCGCGGCCGCGCAACGACCATGCGAAGCGCTTCCGGGCGGTGGCCCACACCCTGCTCTATCACGGAGCGGATCTGACGATTCGCGGAGCGGTGGCCCTCAACGACGGCGGGCGGGTGCGGGAACTGGTGGGTGCCGATCCGGGCGTTTTGCGGCGGGGGATCCATTGGGGCAACGGAGGGCTGCTGAGCCTGGCGGTGAATCACGGACATATCGAGATGGTACGGCTACTGCTCGACCTGGGCGCGGATGTGGACGAGCGGACGGCGATCGAGGAGCTGGAAGAGCAGACCTTGAGCTGGGGAATGCCGTTGTGGTTCGCGGCACTGGCGGGGGAGCGCGAGATCGCGGAGCTGCTGCTCGACCGCGGAGCGGATCCGAATGCCAGCGTGTATGCGTCGGGCTGGCCCCTGCGGAACGCATACCAGAACGAACCGCTGCGGCGGTTGTTGATCGAGCGAGGCGCGCGGCCACAGCCTTACATGGTGGCGGAGGCGCACGACGTCGAGGAAGCCCGGCGCATGCTGCAGGCGGATGCGGGGGAAGAACTGGCGGCGGAGCTGGCGTGGTCGGCCGCGCGCCATGGGTGCGCGGCGATTGTGGAGATGGCGGTCGCGCCGCTGTCGTGGGCGCCGGACGACCGGCGATGGAACTGGGTGCTCGTCCAGCCCATCCGGGGGGTGGGGGACGATGCTAAGGCGGAAGGGTTTTTCGCGGCAATGGCGGTGCTGCTGCGGCGGGGGATCGACGTAAATGCGGCGACGCGGTTTGGGCAGACGGCCCTGCACTATGCGGCGGCGCGGGATACTTTGAGCGAGGGCGCTCGCACGCGCTTTGTGACCATGCTATTGGACTTTGGGGCCCGGTTCGATTTGCGCGACGATTTGCTTGGATCGACGGCGTTGGGGTGGGCCTGCCGCTGGGGACGGCGGGAGATGGTGGAGGTGTTGATTGCGCGGGGGGCTCCAGTGGTGGAAGCTGGGGCGCAGGAATGGGCTACGCCGTTGGCGTGGGCAGGCAAGATGGGGCATTCGGAGATCGGGGCTCGGCTTGCCTCGCTCGCCTCGCCGCGGGGCTTATAGCGGGCGCCGCCGCCCGTAGAGTGCCTGCTTCACAATTTGGGAACTACATCAAATCGATAGTACGCTCCATGGGCCGCGGCAGAAGTTGCTCCAGTTGCGCGTAGAGCGCGATGACCGGGTCGGACGATTCCCGCAAGGCGCGGGGAGTGGACTGCACGCGGCCGTCGCTGAAGGCGCGGATGATCAGGGTGTTCACCGCATAGAACCACTCCACCCGGTGGTCGTGCGCATAGGCGTTGTTCTGGAGCCAGTTGAGCAGCGTGTTGAGCAGCAGGTCGCGATCCGGGCCGTCGGGCGCCTGGCCGAACAGCTCGCCATAGAACCGGGTCTTATACTGAAACAACTCGGCGGGATCGCCGCTGTCTTTCCAATCGGCCAGGTCGGACAGATATTGGCGCATTTTGCTGCCCCAGTCAGGAGTCAGTTTTTGGGTGATGGTCAGGGCGTAGCCGTTGCTCCCCACTTCCAGAGCCGAGAACTGGGCGGCCAGTTGGGTGCATTGCGGGGACTGGCATTGACCCTGGGGAACGGCTTTACCCGCCACGCTGCCGGCCTGCAGGTCATCGGAGGAAATGGGCGGCTGCATCGCGGCCAGGCCGTCGAGCTTGATATCGGCACAGCGCGCGGCCTTGAGGTTGTGCAGCAGGTAGGCGTGCCAGGCATCCCGCAGGGGCTGCGGGGCGACGCGCCGCCGGGTACACTCGGCGGCCAGGGCTTCGATGGAATCCTTATCCGAGGCGCCTGCGATGCTGGCGGCGAACGAGCGTCCATCGCCGGAGAGCTGCTGCAGAGCCGCGGCGAAGGAATCCACCAGCGTTTCGAATTGCCCGTTCTTTAAGGGCGCGGCGGTCAACATGCGGGCGACCGGCGCGGCTTCCATGGGCGAGGTCAGGCTCGCGGCGACCTGTTCCAGCAGATGGTACGGGGCGTCGTTCGCTATTTCTTTAGCATTGAAGGCGCGCGCGGCGATCTCACCGGCGACCGTGTAATAGATGGAGACATCGTAGACCAAGGCATCGTCGCAAGAGAGCTGCGGTGGGCGGGGCGGCGGGATGGCGGCGAAAAGCTCGCGCGCCTTTTTGTAATCCAGCTCGAGCAGGGCATGCACGGCGCGGCATTGTAGGGTGCAGGCGTCCAGACCCTGGGCATAGGCTTTGTCGAAGAGGCCCGCGGGTTTACCGGTCCAATGGCGGCGGGGGTAGAGCTGCTGGGCGGCGCCGGCAGCGTGAAAAGCATCTTCGATGAGCTGGCGCCGCCACGCGATATCGGTTTCTTCGGGAGCAGCGGCGATACGCAGCAGGACGTCCGCCGCAAATTCGGGCGGCTGTGCGCGGGCACGATCCGCCAGGTCGGCGAGCACCTTCTGGTTCGTGGCGGCGGAAGCTGCCACCGATAGAAGAAAAATGGCGAGGAAGGCGGGCCGGGCCATCATCGCGCGCTAGGATTTCAAGGTCATGGCCTGGGGATCCCAGGCACACACGCGCTGTTCGAAGTAGCTGACGTTCGACAGTAGCGCGGGACCGGCTGCACGGAATCCGAAAGTGGGGTCCTCCACCACGGGCTTGCGGCTGCGCACGGCCGCGATGAAGTTGCGGTGATGATCCAGGTGATCGCTATAGCCGCGGGGAGCCTGAAACTTCTCCTCTTCCGACGGACGCATGCTGTCGGCATTGGGGGCTTGCAGCGGGTACTTTTTGCGATAGTCCTTCAGGTAGGCCTCCTGGATGGCTTTGGGGAACGTGTCGATGGTGTAGCCGGGCTCGGTGTCGCGCGGGGTCTTCGCCAGCGAGACGCCGCCGCCGATGGTGAGGATGCCTTCCGATCCGACGAAACGGAAGCCGGAACTTTCGCCGGCGCCGGAAACGAAATTCACGCGCAAGGCCAGGTTGAAGGCTGGATGGGTATCCGTGGCGGGGTAATCGTAGAGGCCCAGGAAGACGTCGGGCACATCGCGGCCGTCCTTCCAGTGGCGCAGGCCGCCTGTAGCAAAGACGCGCGTGGGACCAATAGCGCCGGTGACAAAGTGCATGCCGCTAAACAGGTGCACGAAAAGATCGCCGGCCACGCCGGTGCCGTAATCGCGGTAATTGCGCCAGCGGAAGAGGCGTACGGGCTCGAACGGGACTTTGGGCGCGTAGCCAAGGAAACGGTCCCAATCGATGTTTTCGGGGGTGGCATCGGGCGGGATGGAATACTGCCAGGCGCCGATGGCATCGTTGCGATCCCACCAGGCTTCCACCATGTTGAGCTCACCGATGGCGCCGGATTTCATGAGCTCCTGCGCCTTTTTGTAGACCACCGAGCTGACGCGCTGGCTGCCCACCTGCATGATGCGGCCGGTCTGCTTCTGGGCTTCCACCACGGCGTGGCCGTCTTCGACGCGCTGGACCATGGGCTTCTCGCAGTAGACGTCCTTACCGGCATGCATGGCGTCGATGGAGATTTTGGCGTGCCAGTGGTCGGGGGTGCCGATCAGGACGGCGTCGACGTCGGGGCGGGCCAGGACCTCGCGGTAGTCGCGGGTGGTGAAGAGCTGGCTGCCCCAGCGTTCCTTGGCGCGGATGAGCCGGCCGTTATAAATGTCGGAGACGGCTACCAGTTCGACGCCGGGAACCTGTTGGGAGGATTCGGAATCGGCGGTTCCCATGCCGCCGGCGCCGATGAGGGCTACGCGGATGCGATCGTTGGGCGAGATCTTCTTTTGGTCCTGATCCTGATTCTGCGCGGCTAGACCGGAGGCGGCTAAGCCGGCGACGGTAGTGGCCTGTAGAAAATGGCGTCTGGTAGACATAGGTATTCCCCTCTCTTGGCTGCACGGTGGCGCCTAAAAACAAGCGGGTTGCTCTTCCAGATCCATTGTACCCGGTACAAGATCGAGCGCCATTCCCAGTTCCTTGAGCTTGGTTTCCAGTTCGGCGATCTCGGCGGGGGTGGCGCCGGAGAGCTTAGGCAGCAGGACTTTCGCGTGCGAGTAAGTGGCTTCGGCCTGGGAGCGGAAGACCGAGTGGCGGGTGGCTGCGACATTCGCCAGGGCAAGGCTCCGCTCCAGGTCCGCATTGAGGATGCGCACCAGGTCGCGATCCGTGCGGGCGCGCAGTTCGGCGAGTTTGGAAAAATCGACAACGGTGCCCATATGTCATTTGTTTAGACGCTCCGGCGGAGGAATCCGTTTTAAGTTCGGGTACGTTTTCGACCAGCGCGGGTGGTATTCTGAGCAGATTGGCGTTGATTAACCGGCCGATAAGCTGCGCTCCCCCGAGAGATATCGACGAATATCTTGCCACCGTGCCGGAGCCGGCGCGCAGCACTTTAAATAAGGTACGCGCCAGGATTTTGGCGGCCGCTCCGTCGGAAGCTACGGAAGCGATCAGCTACCGGATGCCCACCATCAGGTACAAAGGCGGGCTGATGGCGTTCGCGGCATTCAAAGACCATTGCAGCCTGTTTCCGATGAGCATGGCGGTGATTGCGGCTTTCAAGGAGGATCTCAAGCGGTTCGATACTTCTAAGGGCACCATCCGGTTCCCTTTGGATAAGCCTCCGCCGGCGGCTTTGATCAAAAAGATGGTGAAGGCCCGGGTGGCTGAGAAGGATCGGAAGAAACCGGCCCGATAGGCACGCCTTCCCTATTGCAGGAAGGTGAGCTGGGTGTGGGTCGGGATGGTTTTCACCCAGGAATTCATCTCGCCCTCGGTGCGCAGCAGATCCTGCAGAGTAGTTTTGCTGAGCACGTCGTCCACAACCGATTGCACCGCGTGCCACAGCGAGCGCACGGAGCAATCCACCGAGCGGGTACAAACCTGGGTCTGGCCGGCGTGCTCGTGGCAGAAATCCTTGGATTCGAACAGCCTCCCGCCCAGCACCCCGATCACGTCGCCGATCACGATCTGCGCCGCCGGACGCGCCAGCGTGTAGCCACCCGCCTTGCCGCGCGCGCTGGTAATGAAACCGCCGCGCCGCAGCATGCGCAGCAGTTTGGCGGCGTACGCCGGCGAGAGCGCTTCCGCCTGGCTGATCTCGGGAATGGTCAGGCTCTCGTCCTTGCCGGCCAAGCCGATGCGCAACAGGCAGCGCAATCCGTATTCTTCGTGAGCGCTCAGTTTCATGATCGTGGGCTTCCGATCCGGCCCACCGGAATCACGTCGTCCAGTCCCAACATCAGGCGGGCTTCGGGGGACATCCGGCTTTTGTCCCATGGCGGATCGAAGACCAGCTCCAGCTTCACCGACTTCACTCCCGCCACCGACCGCGCCTTGCGTTCCACCTCCGCCGGCAGGCTACCTGCCACCGGGCAATTCGGCGCCGTCAACGTCATCTTGATGTACGCCTCGCCCTCGGCGTCCACCGTCACGTCGTAGATCAGGCCGAGGTTCCAGATGTCCATGGGGATCTCGGGATCGAAGACCGTGCTCAGCGCGGCGATGATTTTCTCTCTCATTCGGTGGACACCACCTCGCTCGCGCCGGTAAGCGCGGATTTCAACGTATGCCAGGCCAGCGTGGCGCATTTCACGCGCGCCGGGAACTCGCGCACGCCCGAAAACACTTCCAGCTTGCCCAGGTCGGCCTTACGCGGCTTTTCGGTGGTCAGCAGGTCGTGGAAACGCTCCATCAACTGCACGGCTTCGGCGCGCGATTTGCCTTTTACGGTTTCGGTCATCAACGATGCCGAGGCCGTCGAAATGGCGCAGCCCGCGCCCACGAAGCTGACATCCTGGACCGTTTCGCCATCCATCTTCACGAACAGCGCCAGTTTGTCGCCGCACAGGGGATTGTAGCCTTCCACGCGGCGGGTGGCGTCGTCCATCTGGTGGAAGTTCCGCGGCCGGCGGCTGTGATCGAGGATGACTTCCTGGTACAGGTCGTCGAGCATCAGCCGAAGATCTCCTTCACCTTGCCGATTCCCCTGACCAGCGCGTCGATATCTTCCCTGGTGTTGTAAAAGGCCAGCGATGCGCGCGTGGTGGCGGGCACGCCGAACCACTCCAATACCGGTTGCGCGCAATGATGCCCGGTGCGCACGGCCACGCCTTCACGGTCCAGGATGGTGCCCACATCGTGCGGATGCACGCCTTCCAGAACGAACGACAGCACACTGGCTTTCTCGCGCGCCGTGCCGATGATGCGCAGTCCCGGAATGCGCTCGAGTTGTTCCGTGCCGTAGGCCAGCAGGTCGTGTTCATATGCCGCGATGCGGTCCAGGCCGATGCCGTTGATGTAATCGACCGCCGCGCCCAGCCCGATGGTGCCGGCGATGTTGGGCGTCCCGGCTTCGAACTTGTACGGCAGTTCGTTGTAAGTCGTCTTGGCGAACGTGACGGAACGGATCATGTCGCCGCCACCCTGGTACGGCGGCATCTTGTTCAGCAGGTCGGCCTTACCGTACAAGACGCCGATGCCCGTGGGACCGAACATCTTGTGGCCCGAGAGCGAATAGAAGTCGCAGTCGAGCGCCTGCACATCCACGCGCATGTGGGCCACCGCCTGCGCGCCGTCGATGAATACCGGCACGCCGTGACGGTGCGCGATGCGCGTGATCTCCGCTATGGGGTTCACGGTGCCCAGCGCGTTCGAAACGTGCACCACCGAAACCAGCTTGGTGCGCGGGTTTAGCAGGTTCTCGAACTCGTCGAGCAGCAATTCGCCGCGCTGGTTGATGGGCGCGATGCGCAGGGCGGCGTTCTTTTCTTCGCACAGGATCTGCCAGGGGACGATGTTGGAATGGTGCTCCATGGCCGAGATGACGATCTCGTCGCCTTCTTTTACATGCCGGCGGCCGTAGGTGTAGGCCACCAGGTTGATAGCTTCGGTCACGCCGCGCACGAACACGATCTCGCGCCAGTCCGCCGCGTTGATGAAGCGCTGCAGTTTCACGCGCGCTTCTTCGTAGTGGCGCGTGGAACGCTCGCTCAATTCGTGTACGCCGCGATGGATGTTGGAATTGTCCGCCTGGTAAAACTGGTTCATCGCGTCCAGAACCATTTGCGGCTTCTGGGTGGTGGCGGCGTTATCCAGGTACACCAGCGGATGATCGTGTACGCGCTGGTTCAGGACCGGGAAGTTCTGGCGTTGGCCGCCCGCCGACGGACCCGCGGGCTGCTCCGTGAAAGCGACATTAGTGGCGACTGCCATGGAGTTTCTCCAGCAACAAATTCTCCAACTGCTCGCGCAGCGGCTCGATCTTGATACGGTCCACAATGTCGCGCGCAAACGCCAGAATCAACATATCGCGCGCGTCGGCCTTTCCAATGCCGCGCGATTGCAGATAAAAGATGCCTTCGGCATCCAACTGTCCGATGGTGGCGCCGTGCGTGCACCGCACATCATCGGCGTGGATCTGCAGCTCCGGCTTGGTGTTGATCACCGATTCTTCGGAAAGCACCAGATTCTTATTGGTCTGCTTGGCGTCGGTCTTCTGCGCGTCTTTGCGGACCAGGATCTTGCCGTTGAACACCGCGGTTGATTTGCCGTCCAGAATGCCCTTGTAAAGCTCGTGGCTGGCGGCGTGGGGCTTGGCGTGATCGATGCAGGTGTGATTATCGATGTGCTGCTCGCCGTTCACAAGATAAAGTCCGTTGAGCGTGCATTCGCAGCCCTCGGAAAGGACCGCGTTCACGTCGTTGCGCACCAGCCTGCCGCCAAACGAAAGCGAGTGCGAGCGGAAGTTCGTGCCGCGGTCCAGTTGCACCTGCGTGGTGGCCACATGGAAGGCCTTGCGGTCTTCGAGCTGCAGCTTGTAGTGATCGATCACCGCGCCATCGCCGGCTACAATCTCGGTAACGGCGTTGGTGAAATAGGTTTGGTCGCCGCCTCCGAGATAGGTTTCTACGATGGTGGCCTGGCTGTTGGCGCCCGCCACGAGCAGAGTACGGGGATGCGAAACGGTGGGCGCGTCGCCGGGCATGGATAAAAACGTCAGATAGATCGGCGCGTCTACCACTACGCCCTTGGCGATGCGAACGAATGCCCCATCTGTGAAGGACGCGGTATTCAGCGCCACGAACGCTGCCTGATCGAGCTTGGCATAGCGCGCCAAATGCGATTCCACGGCTTCCAGTTCGCTCTCGAGCGCTTGTGCCAGGCTGACGATTTCGATACCGGTCGGCAGTTTGGATGCGAGCGGCAGATAGTGGCCGTTATAAAAGCAAGCTACGTAGCCGGATTTGGTATCGATGGAGCCACTGTCCGCGGGTTTGCCGGGAAGGAAGGTAGTGCGGGTAATGGGCGCGACGTTGGTAAAGCGCCAATCCTCGTCGTGGGTAGTCGGATAACCCAGCTCCGAGAATCGCTGGCGGGCGTCCTCGCGCAGGCGTTCGAGAAATCTGGCAGGCGCGGCGGTCATGCGCGTTCCACGACCTCCTCCTCAATGCCGGTGTAGCCGCTCTCTTCCAGTTCGAGCGCCAGCTCTTTGCCGCCCGACTTCACGATCCGGCCCTCGGCCAACACATGCACGTAGTCCGGCACGATATAGTTCAGCAGGCGCTGGTAGTGCGTTACGACGATCATGGCGCGCGCCGGGCTGCGCAGCGCATTCACGCCGTTGGCTACAATCTTCAGGGCATCGATATCGAGGCCGGAATCGGTCTCGTCCAGGATGGCGAGCTTCGGTTCCAGCACGGCCATCTGAAAAATCTCGTTGCGCTTCTTTTCGCCGCCCGAAAAGCCGGTGTTCACGGCGCGGTTCAGCAGGCCCTGATCCATTTCCATCAGCGCCATTTTTTCCTTCACCAGTGCCAGGAAATCCATGGCGTCCAGGTCCGACAGGCCCTGGTGTTTGCGGGTGGCATTCAGCGCGGCTTTCAGAAAATACAAGTTGCTCACACCCGGAATTTCCACCGGGTATTGAAACGCCATGAAGATGCCTTCGCGGGCGCGATCCTCGGGCGCCATTTCGAGCAGGTCCTTACCGTCGTAGGTGACTTCGCCGCCGGTCACCTGGTAGAGATCCCGGCCCGACAACACTTGCGCCAGCGTGCTCTTGCCCGACCCGTTGGGGCCCATGATGGCGTGCACTTCACCGGCATTGATGGTCAGATCGATGCCCTTCAGAATTTCGCGTCCCGCGACCGTAGCGTGCAGATTCTTGATTTCAAGTAATGACATGGTGAACTTATCCGACACTTCCTTCCAGGCTGACTCCCAGCAGCTTCTGGGCTTCCACCGCGAACTCCATAGGCAGCTCACGAAACACTTCCTTGCAGAAACCGTGCACGATCATCGACACCGCGTCTTCGGTGGAGATGCCGCGCTGCCGGCAGTAAAAAATCTGGTCTTCGCCGATCTTTGATGTGGACGCCTCATGCTCCACCTGCGACGACGTGTTCTTCACTTCCAGATAGGGGAACGTGTGCGCGCCGCACTTGTCGCCCAGCAGCATGGAATCGCACTGCGAGTAATTGCGGGCGTTGGTGGCGCTCTTCAAAATCTTCACCGCGCCGCGATAGGTATTCTGGCCGCGTCCCGCCGAAATGCCTTTCGATACGATGGTGCTGGTGGTGTTTTTGCCGATGTGGATCATCTTGGTGCCCGTATCGGCCTGCTGGAAATGGTTGGTGAGCGCCACCGAGTAAAATTCGCCGACCGAGTTGTCGCCGATCAGCAGGCAGCTCGGGTACTTCCACGTGATGGCGGAACCGGTCTCCACCTGCGTCCAGGAGATCTTCGAATTCACGCCCCGGCAGGCGCCCCGCTTGGTGACGAAATTATAGATGCCGCCGCGCCCTTCTTTGTCGCCCGGATACCAGTTCTGCACGGTCGAGTATTTGATCTGGGCGTTATCGAGCGCCACCAGTTCCACCACTGCCGCGTGCAACTGGTTAGTGTCGCGCATGGGCGCCGTGCAGCCTTCCAGATAGCTGACGTAAGCACCCTCGTCCGCGATGATCAGGGTGCGCTCAAACTGGCCGGTGTTCTTGGCGTTGATGCGGAAGTAGGTGGACAGCTCCATGGGGCAGCGCACGCCTTTGGGCACGTAGCAGAAAGAGCCGTCGGTGAAAACGGCGGCATTCAGCGCGGCGAAGAAGTTGTCGGAGGTAGGCACTACCGAACCGAGGTATTTCTTGACCAGGTCCGGATGGTGCTGGACGGCTTCGGAGAAGGAGCAGAAGATGATGCCCATTTCGCCCAGCTTTGCTTTGAACGTGGTGGCTACGGAGACGCTATCGAACACCGCATCCACCGCGACGCCGGCGAGCAACTCGCGCTCTTGCAATGGGATACCCAGCTTTTCGTAGGTCTCGCAGCAGCTCCGGATCGACCTCGTCCAGGCTCTTGGGCTGATTGATGTTCGTCTTGGGTGCGGCGTAGTAGGAGATCTGCTGGTAATCGATGGGCGGATAGTGGATGTTGGCCCAGGTGGGCTCCTGCATCGTGAGCCAGTGCCGGTAAGCCTTCAGGCGCCACGCCAGCATGAACTCCGGCTCGTTTTTCTTCTTTGAAATCAAAGAGATAACGTCTTCATTGAGCCCTGGCGGGACGGTATCGGCATCGATTTCGGTGACGAAACCCCACTTGTATTCCTGATTCGCGAAGGTTTCTATAGTGCTGGCAGGCGTACCCATACGTTCTCCTGGGAAGGTATCTCATCTTTAGGATGCTAAATCTGTACTAAAGTGTCAAGATTCGGTAGGCGGACGGTCGGAAAGCGGTCCTGGGCGGGAATTTCTTCTATGCATTCTCGCGAAAAACGGGGCAGCAGCCGCGTCGCCATTATCGCGGTTCGCCAGGACGAGTTTCACGACATCGGCGTAGTCTTGGCTGCGCTGGAAGAGATCAGCTTCGCCACTGCCGAAGAGTTTCAGCACCTTCAAGAGCGTCTTTTCGATGGAAGTGGAGCCGCTGGATTCTCTCAGGAATACCGCCTGTTCGCGCAATTGAGCCGATGTCTTCATTGGGAATTGTGGGCTCGCACTACCCGAGCTTAATCCCTCACCTCAGGATACTCTGGTTGATCTCTCCGGCTCGGGTCGCACAGGAGCGCAAAGGGGCGCGTGTCCGCGCCGCCATTTAGGATAGGAACTCCGCAGTTTACAGCGGCGCGGGGCGCCCCGTTTTGCGCGAGTTCCTTAGGAGCGCAAAGGGGCGCGAATCCCGCGCCGCCATTTAGGATAGGAACTCCGCAGTTTACAGCGGCGCGGGGCGCCCCGTTTTGCGCGAGTTCCTTAGGAGCTGCGCCAAACAAGGCCGCCTGTACGCGGCCGCACGATTTGAGGAGACTTGGGCCCACAGAAGTCACATTGTGTTGTCCGATTGTCACTCGGTTGTGACTATTCGCTGTTACCCTCTCTCCTAAACCACTTCTAACTCACAGGAGATACCGCGATGATCGTCAGCCGAATAGTCCTATCCGTCCTTCTCCTTGTGCCGGCGGCTGTCGTGCCGCTGCAGGCCCAGGTGGACCGCTCCACGCTGACCGGAACGGTTACGGATGCCAGTGGCGCTGTGATTCCCAACGCCGTGGTCGAAGTCGTCTCTGTCACCAACGGCAAGCAGCGCAGCGTGTTAACCAACGATGCCGGAATCTATCTGGTACCCAAGTTACCTGCCGGAAAGTATGTCATTGCGATCAGCAGTGACAAGTTTAAGCCATTGCGTTTCGAGGACGTCGAGTTGGAAGTGGGTCAAGTCGCGACTCTGGATGCAACGCTAAGCCTGGCCAGCACTACCGCCCAGATCGAGGTTAAGGCCGCTGCGCCACTACTGGAGCGCAACAATGCCGATGTGGCCGGTACGGTTTACGGCGACCAAATTGAAAACCTTCCCACCAACGGACGAAATTGGGCCAGCCTGCTTCTACTGGCGCCCCTGGCGATGGACGACGGCGGCGGCGACCAGCGTTCCATACGGTTCGCGGGACGCGCGCGCGATGATAACAACTACAGAATGGACGGAGTGGACGCCACCGGCATCCAGGAGCAGGCTCAAAAATCCACTACGCGCCTCCAGATCTCGTCCGATGCGATTGAAGAGTACCGGGTGAACTCGGCGCTGTACACCGCCGAGTATGGCGCGGGCGCCGGCGGCCAGGTGGATATCGTGTCGAAGTCCGGTACCAATGAATTTCATGGCAGCATGTTCGATTACCTCCGCAACAGCGTCTTCGACTCGCGCTCCTTCCTGGATCTGGACCTGGACCCGGCGGCGACCGGGCCTACCAAGGTTCCCGAGTTCCACATGAACCAGTTTGGCGGTACCTTTGGAGGGCCGATCGTAAAAAACAGGACGTTCGTCTTCTTCTCCTACGAGGGGATCCGGCAGTTCCGCGGCCAGACACTGCACGCTTTCGTGCCCAGCCTCGATCTGCGCAATCAGATCCTGCAGACCTCGCCGCAGATGAAGCCGATCCTGGATGCGTATCCCATCGGACAGCTTCCCGTGGATTCGGATACCACCGAATACACGCACCTGGGCGGCATCACCTCACACGAAGACAGCGGCCTGTTCCGGCTCGACCACCGGTTCTCCGATCGCACTTTCTTTTACGCCCGCCTGGCCATCGACGATGCCTTCGCGCAGGCTCCGCTGAACAATCTCTTCGATACGCAGCAAGTGATCAACCGCCCGCAGAACTATGTACTCACGCTGGACCACATCTTCTCGCCAAACGTATTTGACGAGGTCAAGTTCGGGGTGAACCGCTCGCCTTTCCATAATCCGCAGGCGAGCGTATTGAATTATGCGGTTTCCACGAATAACTTTGAAGGGCTGAATAACGACACTGCGGATATAGAGATCGGAACTTCGTGGAGCTACATGGATAATCTCAGTATCGTGCATGGACGCCACACGTTGAAAATGGGGATCGAAGCCCGCCGCATCTGGCTCAACCAGGGCCAGACAGCCCAGACAGCCATCAATTTTACGGACAACAACAGCCTGATTAACGACCAGGTGGATTCTTTTTCGGTTTACACCGGATGGTATAGCCGCGGCTTGCGGCATACCTTCGTCCTTCCTTATTTCCAGGACGAATGGAAGGTGCGGCCTAACTTCACCTTAAATCTGGGCCTGCGCTGGGAGTATTATGCACCCGTTTCCGAAGTGAACGATCATGTCACGTTATTCGACCTATACGGATGTAATGGGATTTGCCCAAAAGGCGCGCCGCTCGAGTATCCCAACTATCGCAACTTCGACCCGCGGGTGGGGCTGGCCTGGGCGCCCAGTGAGAAGACCGCCATTCGCGCTGGATTTGGAATTTACCATGCGCCGGCGCAGAACGATGACCGCAATGCGGCGCTCGAAAGCTCCGACGTGCGCGTGAGCCTTACCTCGGCGGACAACCCTAATATCTCGTTTCCGATCGATCCATTCCTGCCGGAAGCTTACTCGCAAGGCCAGACGCCGCGTGCCCTCTATCGCCATCACCGGGACCTCTACGCCATGGAATATGGGCTCTCCATCCAGCAGAATCTTCCGGCCGGCATCCTTTTGGATACGGGTTATTTCGGCAGTGGCGGCAGGCGGCTATTCGCGCGCAGCTACGTAAACCTGATCGATCCCGCCACTGGCTTGCGGCCGCTGCCGGGATTCGATCAGGTCGATATCAAATACGACGATGGCAACAGCAGCTTCAATTCGCTGCACGTTGGGTTGTCGCGCCGGTACAAGAATGGCTTTCTCTGGGAGTTGAAATATCTGTGGTCGCATTCCATTAACGACGGTTCGGTCGGCGGCGGCGAATCCAATGCGCCCGAAAACGTAAACTGCCGCGCGTGTGACCGCGGTCCGAGCGTCTTCGATCTAAGGCATAACCTGGTGGTAAATTCCGTCTACGAACTTCCCTTCGGGAAAGGTAAGCCGTATTTGACTCACGGATTCGCTTCCGCCGTTCTGGGTGGCTGGGAGATGAGCGGCATTGGTGTGTGGCATACCGGCCATCCGCTGACCGTGCTCATGAATCCCGACTCCTCCTACCTGCCCGATGGCAACGGAGGCAGCGATCAAAGGCCGGATATCGTTCCGGGCGTGTCCGTGGTCCCGGCGAATCAGAATCCAAACAACTGGATCAATCCGGCCGCATTCACGTCTCCGCCCAGTGACGCAAATGGCAATCTTCTCCGCTGGGGCGACGCCGGCCGCGGGTTGGTCCGCGCGCCCAATACCTGGCAGGTTGACATAGCGCTCACCAAACAGATCAGGCTCTCGGAGAAGCTCAGCATGGAATTCATCGCGCAGGCGTTCAACATTTTCAACAAGGATCAGTTGGCGGATCCGAACCTGGTATTGAACTACAATCCACCCGACAGCACTTCGCCGGTGGGCTACCTGACTCCATCGCCCGGCTTCGGACAGATCACTTCTCTGGTGAATGTGAACAGCAACTCGGACAAATTTGCAGCCGACAATACCGGCTCGGGCCTGCCGCGCGAATTGCAGTTTGCCATCCGTGTGAAGTTCTGATATGACTCAGGATCGATGGCGTTCATGGTGAGGCGGCGCTGGCCGCCGGCACTCATCCTGTTGTGCGCGGGGCCGTGGGCCTGGATCGCGTGCCGGCCGCATGGAAT
Organism: Bryobacterales bacterium; assembly: GCA_963843255.1. Classification (GTDB taxonomy): domain Bacteria; phylum Acidobacteriota; class Terriglobia; order Bryobacterales; family Bryobacteraceae; genus Bog-159. The sequence continues at coordinate 279,659 of CAWJJQ010000007.1, forward strand.
CGCTGCGGCGCCGGCGGGCGGGCCGAATTTTCGCCTGGAAAACCGCGACCTGTCCGACCCGCTTCGAATTGTCGCCTATGGCGATATGCGATTCACCAATCCTGCCGAAACCGAAGCTACCAATCCAAAAGTGCGCCGCTGGCTGGTAGACCGGATCGCGTCTGAAAAACCTGATGCGGTCCTGCTGAGCGGGGATATTCCGTGGAACGGGGGCCAGGCCGGCGATTACGAAGTGTACCGGTCGGAAACCAAGGTCTGGCGGAAGGAGCACTTGCGCATCTATCCGGCGCTGGGCAATCACGAGTTCCACGGGCTGGAAACCGACTGTCTGAATAACTGGTGGAGTGCCTTTCCCGAACTCCACAACTTGCGATATTACTCGGTGCAGCTAGGCGATTCGGTTTACCTGCTGAACCTCGACAGTAATTCCGCACTTACCGCCGGCAGCGAACAGATCGCCTGGGTAAATAAGCAGTTGGCAAGCCTTCCGCCTACGGTGCGCTTTGTGCTCGTGAACTTGCATCATCCGCCAGTGGTGGACGTTCAGGCCGACGGTGACGATAGCCATAATGGCCGGCCGAATGAAGCGGCTTTGGCCGGGGTCCTAGCTGCGGCGCAGCGGAAATCGCGCGTACGTTTTGTGGTCGAGGCCGGGCATATCCACAACTATGAGCGGTTCGAACAGGATGGTATCGTTTACCTGGTCTCGGGAGGTGGAGGCGCCAAGCCCCGTCCGGTGGTGCGCGGGCCCAAAGATCTTTACCAGGACCGGGGATTCCCGAACTATCACTACGTCAGGCTGGCCGTACACGGCGGCAGGTTGGAAGGCGCGATGATCCGGGTTGCCGATCCCAGCGCCGGAGCGGCTAGCTGGGAGGAAAAAGACAACTTCCAGGTGCTGGCGGCCGGGCGCTGACGTTCTGCTCCGGCGGGCTCAAAAGCGCAAAGGGGCGCGTGTTCGCGCCGCCGGGAAGGATAGGAACTCGCGCGATAATGGCGGCGCGGCCGTGGCCCCGTTTTGCGCGGTTCCTTAAAAAACATAGCTGATGCCCACCATCGGCGTGAACTGGTTGAAGATCCCGCGCGGCGTGGCCAGGGGTACCGGCTTGATCTGGTTCTTCGGGAAGGGCGTGATGTAATCCAGAAAATCGGCGCGCAGGGTGGCATGCCGGTGCAGGCGGATCTTAACTCCTCCGCCTCCCACGACCAGCAACTTCAGGTCGTTCGCGGTGGTGAGCGTGGCAATGTCCGAAAGCGGTTGGTCCGGATTGGGCGGCCCGCGCACAATGTAGAGTTTGCCGCCCACTCCCGCCGTTACGTAAGGCCGGATCCTGCTTTCAATCGGCTTGAAATGCACCAGCACGTCATATGAAAAGGCGTGCGATTGGCCTTGCAGCCTCGTTTCCGTCCCCTGGCCGCGGATGAACGGATCGCCGTCCTGGTAAAGATAGCGGAACTCGCCGGAAATGTGGTCGCTCTGGTCTTCGGTGATGACCGCGCTCACCACGAAGCGGTTCTTGAATCCGGCCTTGACGGTGCCGTCAGCCGATAGGACACTCCCATCCCGATACTCGCCGTATCCTGTGGCGATGCCGATCTCCCAATCCTGCGCCAGCGCAGGCACCGCGAGAAAGCTGGCTAAGATGCAGAGTTGCCGGCGACCCGTCACTAGGTTTAGGCCCTCATCTCAGGATAGTCCCCGGATAGACCTTCCGGGGTAGGTCGCGGCAGGGCGATTGTCTCGCTAAGCACTCATATTCGTAAATACGATGGCTGTTGGGGACCAGCTGCACCCTTAAAGCGCTACGGACAGGAAAATTTTCCTTGACATTAGTTTTATGTCGGTATACAAATAACTCATGGCAGCCGCCATCCAGGTAATCCAAAGCTCCGAGGCCGCGGCAATTCTCTTCAGCCCCGCACGCATGCGAATCCTGGAGCAGCTCGCCGAGCCCGATTCCGCCGCCGGCGTGGCGCGTCGCCTGGAACTGCCGCGCCAGCAGGTGAGCTACCACCTGCGCGAACTCGAACACGCCGGCTTGGTCGAGCTGGTCGAAGAGCGCCGCAAGGGCAATTGCCTGGAACGCGTGGTGCGGGCCGCGGCGCGCACCTACCTGATCAGCCCCGAGGCCCTCGGCAAGCTCGGCGCCACCCCGGAGCAGCAGCGCGACCGCTTCTCGCTCGGCTACCTCGTGCACCTGGCCGCGCGGGCGATCCGCGACCTTGCGGTCCTCTGCGGCCGCGCGGAAAAAGCGGGTAAGCGCGTATCCACCATGGCGCTCGAAGTCGAGGTCCGGTTCGCGTCCGCCGAGTCCCGTAATGCCTTTGCCGAGGAGTTGGCCGGAACCGTCGCGAAACTGGCCGCCAAATACCACGACGAGTCCGCTTCCGGCGGCCGGCGGTTCCGCTTCTTCGGCGGCGTCTATCCCGTGATTACCCGCGAGGAGCCTGTAGATCCACAATCAATCCAAATTCAGTGAGGACTTATGCGAAAACACGAAATAGAAATCGAGATCGCCGCGCCCGCCTCCGAAGTCTGGAAGGCGCTGACCACAGCCGAAGGCATCGCAAGCTGGTTCGCCCCCGGGGCGGCCGTGGAGCCGGGCGCCGGCGGCAAAATGACGATCAGTTGGGGCGAGGGCATGGAGTTCACCACTTCCATCGCCATTTGGGAGCCGGAGCGCCACCTGCAGACCACCAGCGATCGCCCCGAGCCCGCGCCGCCCAACGTCATCGACTATTTCATTGAAAGCCGCGGCGGAGCCACTGTTCTACGCCTGGTGCACTCCGGGTTCGGCGCCTCCGCCGACTTCGACGCCGAGTACGATTCCACCGGCTACGGCTGGGCGATCTTCATGAAACTGCTCAAGCACAGCGCGGAGCGCGGCATCGATGCGTGCCGCAACGTGACCATTATGCGCATGGTGAACGACGCCCCCCAAGGCGCGCTTGAGAAGTTGATGGCACAGGCCGCCGAAGAGATGCACGCCGGCGTCGAGCGCCACCGTAGTGGGAAGGGCCACTGCGCCATCGAATTCCCATCGCGCAAGGGAGCCATGCTCGGCCTCTTCTGCGATGGCTGCGGCGCCGCCACCGCCGTCACCGTCATGTGGCTGCTTTATGATGTGTCGGTGCAAGATGCCGGCGCGGAGCGCGAGCGCTGGACCGCGCTCCTGGATCGCGCCTTCGGCCAGCCCGCCGTAGCTTAATGAGTTGTTCGTAAATGCTCGGCCCCTGGGGTGCGGCGACTTTCAGAACGAAAAAGAACTGTTACGGCACGGAATCTCGCCTGGGTTGGCGCTTATGAGGGATACTCCCAGTCCGCCGTTTACTCCGCCCGTAGCGCCTCCACCGGCGAGATCGAACTCGCCCGCATCGCCGGAATCAGCGCCGCCGCAGCCGCCGCAAGCCCCAGCGCCGCTACCGCGATCGCAATCGGCTCCGGATCGTAAGGATTCATCCCGTAGAGCTGGCTTCCCAGAAACTTCCCCACGACGTAAAGGAGCGGCACACCCAGGGCCAGCCCCAGCGCGATCATCGCCAGCGCTCCTCCCAGCACCAGCCGCAGGATATGCGCGCGATTCGCCCCCAGCGCGATGCGTACGCCGATCTCGCTCGTGCGGCTGCCCGCATTGTACGCCGTCACTCCATAAACTCCGATCGAGGCCAGCACCAGCGCCAGGAACCCGAATAGAGACGTCAGCTGCGCGATCAGCCGCTGCTGGCCGAAATTGGCGTCCACCTGCTGCTTGAGGCTGCCTACAAACAGCACCGGCAGGTTCGGCTCGACCGCCGCAATCGCCCGGCGTACCGCGGCGTCGGCCAGGGCCGCGGCGCCCGGTTTCATCTGCACCACCACGTCATGCAGGAAATGCGAGCGGATCTCGCCGGTCATCTGATCGGCTTTCGCGAAAGCCGTGTACTGCGGCTCCGGCACAAAAAAGAGCGGTCCCACCGGCCGGTCGAAATTGTAAGTCATGTGCCGCGCATCCTTAACCACGCCGACGACTTCAAAATCCTGCGACGCGGCGATGTCGGTTCGCCCGAAATGCTTCCCGATGGGATTCTCGTTGCGGAAGAATTTGCGCGCAAACGCCTGGTTGATCACTGCCACATGCCGCGAAGCCGCCGTATCCTCGAAGCCGATATCCCGGCCCTGCAGAATCGGCGTGCCGATGGCTTCCGAATATCCCGCCGACACGCGATCCCAGGACGACGAGTTGTCGTCACGGGGCCCCGGTGCCGGGCGCCCCCCTACGAAGATCCCACTGTTCCAACTGTCGCCCGCCAGCGGCGAATACAGGCAGATGGCCACCGAGGCCACGCCTGGCATGCCCGCCAAAGAATCATGGACATGCCGGTAAAGACTGTCGAGTTGCCCGGCACGATATCCGCCCAGTGTCGGATCGATGTTCACGATCGTGCGTCCCTCCTGCTCGAAGCCAAAATCCTGATGCTCCAGGTGGCGCAACGCCGCCGTCAGCAGGCCGGATGCCGACAGCAGCACCATGGCCAGCGCCGCCTGCAGGACCACCAACGTCTTGCGCGGCAGAGATCCCGCGCGGCGCGTCGTGCGGTGCGATCCGCGCAACGCTTCGATGGGATCTACGCGCGTGGCCATCCAGGCCGGCGCGATGCCGAAAAGCACTCCGGTCACCATCGAAATCCCGAAGGCGAAGGCCAGCACTGCCATCGAGGGCGACGCGCTGATCGGTACACTGCCGAAACCCGCAGACGTCGGGAACACGGCATCCAGTATCAATCGTGTGCCGGCGAATGCCACGACGATTCCGGCCGCGCCTCCCGCCAGCGCCAGCACTACGCTCTCCGTCAGAGCCTGCCTCACCATGCGCATCGGCCGCGCTCCCAGCGCCATGCTCAGTGACGTCTGCTGCCGCCTTTCCATGCCGCGTACCAGCATGAGGTTGGCCACATTCGCGCACACGATCAGCAGCACCAATCCCGCGGCCGCCATGAGGATCTCCAGCCAGTGCTCGTATTGCTCGCGCATGCTGGTGATCCCGGCGCCTCCGGGGCTGAGGTACAGCGTCTGCTCGGGCAGGCGTTGCCGCTCGTTGGCATCCATTTCTCCCCAATGCGAGCGCAGCCACTGCTGCAGTTCCACCCGCATCTGCGCTTCCACCGTTTCGCGCTTCACGCCAGGCTGGATCCGGCCGATCAGGTCCAACCAGTGCGCCGTGGCGCTCCGCAGCACGGAGTTGTCGCCCTGCACTATCGGCTCGCTGGCCAGCGGCAAAAACAAATCCGTCGGCGTGTCGCGCAGGGCATCGCCGAAAAAACTCGGGGGAGCGATACCCACCACCGTCACCGGCTTGTCATTTACGTTGAACACGCCGCCAATCACGGCCGCATCCGATCCATATTTCTCACGCCACAAGCGGTAGCTCATCACTGCCACGGGCGCGGCCCCGGACTGGTCGTCGCTGTCTGCGATCGTCCGTCCCGCATACGCGTTGATGCCGAACATCGCGAAATAATTGCCGGACACAAACTCGGCCGGATAGCTGCCCGCCGCTTCCGCGGATTGCGCGCGCCGCACCCCCACCCGCGGCTGTCCCGCCGAAAACCCGGCCAGTTCCGAGAAGCCGCTGGTATGATCCCGCAGGTGCTTGTACAGATCGTAAGAGACTACCGAAAACCCGTTGTTCTGGCTGAATCCCCCCAGGAAGCAGCAATGCGTCTCTTTGCCCAGCCGGTATAATTCGCCGGGCTTAGCCACCGCCAGCGATTTCAGCAGGACGGCGTTCACCAGCGTAAAGATTGACGTGGTTGCCCCGATCCCCAATGCGATAGTGGCCAGAGCCGTCACCGCGAATACGGGGGCTTTCCGCAATCGCCGTACGGCGTACCGCGTATCTTCCACCAGGTGCTCCAGCCACATCCACCGGTTCGATTCAAAAAACCGCTCGCCGTTGGATGCCAGGTTTCCCAGATTGCGCCGCGCCTGCCAGCCTGCCTGCTCCTCCGCCACGCCTTCGCTCCTTAACCGGTCGGCATCCAGAGCCAGGTGCGCCTTCAGCTCCTCCGAAAAATCGTCCTCCGGCCGCCGTCTCCGCCCCAGCATCTGCTATTCCTCCTGCGCTCCCAGTTTTTCCAGATCGAGTATGCGCGCCATGGCGGTCGCCATCTTTCGCCATCGCCCGGTTTCCTGGGTCAGGTGCTTCCGGCCTTTCCCCGTCAGGGTGTAGAACCGCGCCTTGCGATTGTTCGTCGAAATACCCCATTCCGCGCTGATCCAGCCCTGCGCCTCCATCCGCTGCAATGCCGGATAGAGCGCTCCGTGATCCACCAGCAGCACTTCTTCCGAATTCGCCTGGATTGCGCGCGCGATCCCCTGCCCGTGCTGGGGGCCAAATACCAAAATCCGCAAAATCAGCAAATCGAGCGTGCCCTGCAGCAGGGCCAGCCGGTCTTTCTCCGCTTGTGTCGACATTTTACCCAAGAATAGAATGGCTCGGGTAAATTGTCAACCCAAAACGTCGAACCGCCGCCGAACCGCGTCTCGCCATCAATGTAGAATCGTACACATGGACCCTCACCGCGATCCGTCCATCGCCGAAACGATCGCCGTCGAACGCGTCAACCTCGACCTTTCCTCCAGCTCTTCCCTATCCCATCTCTCGTCCTCCTCCGCTGCCGATGAAGGCCGCTTCCTGCCCGGCACCCTGCTCGGCGGACGTTACCGTATCATCGGCCTGCTGGGCCGCGGCGGCATGGGCGAAGTCTACCGCGCCACCGATCTGGCCCTCGGCCAATCCGTCGCCCTGAAGTTCCTGCCCGAAGAAGCCGCCCAGAACCAGCGCCTGCTGGAACGCTTCCACGGCGAAGTGCGCATCGCCCGCCAGGTCTCGCATCCCAACGTCTGCCGCGTTTACGACATCGGCCAAGCCGAAGGCATGCCCTTCATCTCCATGGAGTACGTGGATGGCGAGGACCTGGCGTCCCTGCTGCTCCGCATCGGCCGCCTGCCCGCCGCCAAAGCCCTCGAAACGGCGCGCAAATTATGCGCCGGCTTGGCCGCGGCCCACGACCGCGGCATCATCCATCGCGACCTGAAGCCGCAAAACATCATGATGAACAAGCGCGGCGACGTGGTCATCATGGACTTCGGCCTGGCCGCCGTAGCCGAGCAGCTTTCCGGCACTGAGGTGCGCAACGGCACGCCGGCCTACATGGCGCCCGAGCAGCTTCGCGGCTCGGAAGTCACCGCCAAGAGCGACATGTACGCGCTCGGCCTGGTGCTCTACGAGCTGTTCACCGGCAAGCGCCCCTTCGATGCCCAGACCGTGCAGGCCATGCTGCGCCAGCAGGAATCCGTACAACTCACCAGCATGACTTCCATCGCCTCCGACATCGATCCCGGCGTGGAGAAGATCATCCGCCGCTGCCTGGATCCCGATCCCGTCCGCCGGCCGGCCAACGTGTTGTCCATCGCGGCCGCGCTGCCCGGCGGCGATCCGCTGGCCGCCGCCCTGGCGGCGGGCGAAGTGCCCTCGCCCGAACTGGTGGCCTCCGCCGGCAAACAGGAAGGCCTGGCGCCCAGGTACTCGATCCCCTGCCTGCTCCTGGTGGTAGCTTGCCTGTGCACGGACGTCGCCGTCTTCCAAAAATTCGGCGGCGCCATGCACACGCAGCTCGACAATCCGCCGGACGTGCTGGCCCACCTGTCGCGCGCAGTAGCGTCCACATTCGGGTATCCGAAAAAACCCGCCGATTCTACGCTGTCCATCCAAAACCGCCGCGACCTGCTGGATCGCCTCAACGACCTCCCCGCGCCGCATAAGTGGGACGATTGGCTGGCATCCGAAGCCCCCATCGAGTCCGATTACCGGGAAAGTCTCTCCCCGTTGCTCGCCGACCCCTATGGCGAGGTGTCGGACAATAACCCTTCCCCTACCGCGCCGGGTATGGCGCACGTGGTGCTGGATGGAGCCGGCCGGCTGCGCGAGTTCACGGCGAATCCCTACGCGGATGCGCAACCGCTTTCGCCGCCCGTGGATGCCTCCACTGCCTTCCATGCCGCCGGGCTCGATATGGCGGCGTTCACTGAGGTCCCCTCCACGTTCGTGCCCGCCACCGCCTCGGACCAGGTGCGCACCTGGAAGGGACCCCATCCCCGCATTCCGGGTCTCAACCTGACCGTCAACCTGGCCTCCTGGAAAGGACGCGTCACTCAAATGGCCATCCAGTTGGATTGGCCGAAGACGGCCGTGCCCGTGTCCACCGGCACGTCCTGGGTGTCCCGCCTGCGCGGTATTTTGCTGCTGTCGCTCTCCGTGATGGGATTGATCGGCATGGTGATGCTGGCGCGCCGCAATTGGAAACTGGGACGGGTGGATCGCAAGGGCGCCCTGCGTATCGCTTTGGCGCGTTGCCTTCTGGGCCTCATCGTATGGATCGGCCAGGTGCATCCCGTTCCCGACGAGTCCATGATCCCCTACTTCTTCGCCAACTGCGCGGCCTGGCTGATGTGGGGAGCTACGCTCGCTTTGCTCTATATCGCCCTGGAACCGTTGGTCCGGGCCCGCTGGCCGCACACGATTGTCACCTGGAGCCGCCTGCTGGCCGGCCGCTGGCTGGATGCCCAGGTGAGTTCGCACATCCTGATCGGCGCAGCCATAGGAAGCGTGATGTGGCTCGCCGCCGAAGCTATCGACGATTGGCAAACCGGCAGGATGGGCGCCGTCGGCAACCTTACGTCAACGCTCGGCACCCGCCAGTGGTTCGGTACGCACGCCTTCAACATGGAAGGCGCTCTGTTCTTCGGGCTGCTTATTTTCTTCGCGATTTGCGGCCTGCGGCTGATGGTGAAGAAGGACATCCCGGCCGCCATCCTGGCCGCTTTCCTCCTGGTCCTGGCCAATGGCGGTGTCTTCACCGCCCCCGACTGGAAGGTCGCCCTCGCCATTTACATGTGTATGTACTCCATGCTTCTCTTCGTCTTGCTGCGGCTGGGATTGGTGGCCAGCATGGTCGCCGTCTTTTTCATCGACAGTTGCAATCAGATCAACCTGGGCGCGGACCTGAAGACCTGGTATGCCCCCGCCGGCATCGCCACATTCCTCTTCCTGCTGGGCATAGCAGTCTTTGCCTTCTGGCGATCGCTCGGCACGCGCGAACTGTTCGACTACGATAAAGCCCGTGACGCAGAGGGCCTGGCCAGCCATGCCCACCCCTAAATCCGAATTCCGCGCCGTTTCGTATAATTGGCCGGGGGTAATCATGCGACTGCGTTCATTCATCGCCCTCAAACGCTGGACAGTCTGCGCCATCGCCCTGGTTTCATTTGCTGCGGGATCGCTCGTAACGGCCCGCCTGGCGCATTTGAGAGAAGTGCAAGCCGACAGCAATCGCCTCTTCCAGCTCCGTATTTATCACGTGGTGCCAGGCAAGGTTCCGGCGTTGGAAGCACGCTTCCGCGACACCGCGTCGAAACTGCTAGCCAAACACGATCTCAAAGCGGTGGGCTATTGGGTGCCGGACGATGCTCCGCCGTTTAACGACGCTTTCGTCTATATCCTGGCCCATCCCAACCGGGAGGATGCGAAAAAGAACTGGGAAGCGCTGTTCGCCGATCCCGAATTTCAGCAGATGGCCAAAGCCGAGAAGGCCGACAAGCTCGTGGAAAAAGTGGACTCGGTGTATATGCGGCCAACGGATTTCTCGCCGGCCAGGTAGGGCTGGATTTCAGCGTTTAGAACATTAGCCGCAGGGCCACCTGGAACTGCCGCGGCGTTCCCGTCCCCGTAGGGCTGGTATTCGCCAGCGTGGTGATCCGCCCGAAACTCGCGGGCACCGAAATGTCCGCCAGCGGGTTGCCGTATTGCGCGCGGTTCAACACGTTGAAACACTCGCCCCGCAGTTCCATGCGCGCCCGCTCGGTGATGACGAAGCGCTTCGAAAGCGAAGTGTCGATCTGCCACAGCGCGGGTCCGTTAAATGCGTTGTGCCCCAAGTCACCCCACGTGCCCGCGGCAGGCACCGCAAAGGCCGCCGGATTAATCCACAACAACGGAGTCGATCCGCTTGCCGGCGTGAGCGAAACGCCCGGAACATAAGTGGGCCGCTGGTTGGCATTGTTGCCATCCGGCATCGCCGAAGAAGGCCGGTCCACCGTGATGTTCACCGGTATCCCGGATCGCCCGCCGCCGATTACGTCCAAATTCCACCCTCCGAACAATGTGCGCAGCATTCCCGGATTGTTGAAGTATCGCTTCCCGGCCCCGGCCGGCAGCTCGTACACGGTGTAAAGCGAAAAGCTATGGCGGGCGTCCTCGTCGCTGCTCGACCGGTCGCACGCCCGGCACGACACGTTCTCCGGAAAGTCGTCTTCCACGCCGCTACCCAGCGAAGCCTCGTTGATGGCGTGCGACCACATGTAATTCGCGCCCGCCAGCCATCCGTGCGCGAAGCGCCGCTGGATCGACGTCTGTAGCGCGTTAAACGAGCTGTTGGCCTCGTTGGCGCGAAACTCGATGCGGCCGAACTGCGGATACGGCCGCGCGCCCGTCCCCGGATCGATCAGGTTCGTGTAACTGCGGTTCATCACGTTGGTGCCCTTGGTCCCCAGATAAGAGACCGTCACCACCGCCGACGCTCCCAAGCTCCGCTGCACCGAGAGGCTCCAATCCTGCGCGTACATGTCCTTGCGATTCCGATACAGATCCTTTGGCGTCAGAACGCCGGTGGCATTCACCAGGAACGGCGTGAACGGATAGGCCAGGTCCGGAAACTGTTTGCCGCGGATCAGGCTGTAGCTGGGCACGTCGTTGGCTGTCGGAAAATTCTGATCGTCAAGCTGCCCGTCTTCGTGATAGATGCCATAGCCGGACCGGATCACCAGCTTGCCGTGCGAAGCCGCCGGCGACCACGCCAGTCCCACTCGCGGATCGAATCCGCCTTTGGTCGGAAAATAGAACGGCGCGTTCGCCGGGCAAAATCCGCCGCAGGTCGCGAAGTCAAACGGCAGCGCTCGTCCCGTCGATTCATGGAAGACACTGAAGTATTCGTAGCGCAACCCCACGTTCATTGTGAAATTAGGCCGGATCTTATACTCATCCTGAATGAACCCGCCTTCCTGCGTTTTGCGCATGCGTTTCAATGGCTGATTCTCCACCAACGTGGCAGAGTCGAGCTGATTGCTGGTGAAATCCGCCAGCGAAGTGTAGGTGAGCGTGCCAGTGGTCGAACTTCCTTCGTTCATCTGGATCCGCCGCACGATGACACCGGCCTTGATCAGGTGCTTGCCGTGCGTCCAACTGATGTTGTCGAGCCACGAGAAAGTGGTCCCATCCTGGTCCGATGTGGAGTCCGGATTGAGAGCCGTGAAACCGGAAACATTCACCGTATAAGGCATACTGGTCAAGTTGGCTGTATGGGTAATCGCCTGATTCACGCCGAACTTGAATTCATCCACCAGCGTCGGCGAAAACAGGTGCGTGAATTCCGCCACGCCGTTCAGCGGTGCCGCGTAAGCGTTTTGCCGGTCTGTGAGCGTTCCCAACGGGTTGATGCTGATCGCCTGGTCGTAGTTGAAACGGATATAGGCGGTGCTTTTGTCCGTGAAATGATGGTCCACCCGCAGCATTTCGGAATTCTCGTGATCGCCCAGCAGTCCTTGGCCGGTATATTGCGCGATGTTGGAATTGCTGGTCGGCCCGCTGCCTAACGGATAGGCATTCACGATCGGCGCCAGCAGCGGCGATTGCGCCGGCACCGTACTGCGATAGCTCGCCGATGGCACGAACCCGATCAGGGTCTGATACTGCGCCTGCTGAAATCCCTCGTAGGAGAAATAAAAGAACGTCTTGTTCTTGACGATCGGCCCGCCCAGCGTGCCGCCGTATTGATTGAGGCGGAAGGGCAGCGGACCGTGCGTATGATCGAGCGGCGAGCGCGCATCGAAGAAGCTGTTGCGCAGGTATTCGAAAGCCGAGGCGTGAAAAACGTTGCCGCCTGAAGCCGACGCGGCGGCGATCTGCGCGCCGGAAGCGTCTCCGAATTCGGCGGTGTATTGCGCCGTGTCTACGCGAAATTCGGCAATCGATTCGGTGGGCACGGCCAGCCGCACGAAAGCCTTCTGCGCCTGGTTCGCGATGCCGGTCGCGTCCACGCCGTCGAAGGTGATGTTCATGTCGTCGCGGCCGCGGCCCACGAACCGGATGGAGCGCTCCGTGCTCCCGCCCTGATCGATCGCGCCAGGTACCAGGGCCGTAAGCGTTGACCAGTTGCGCCCGTTCAACGGCAAATTGGCGATGGCCTCATCTTCCACGGTGCTGCCCAGCCCGACGGCGGTCTGGTCCAATTCCACCCTGCTGGCCGTAACCGTGATTTCCTCGTTGCGGCCCGCGGGCGCTAGCACAGGATCGAGCGTGCGCGCCTGACCCATTTCCTGCGTCACGTCCTTGTATCGCATCTCCTGAAAGCCGGATTTGGAGAAGACTACGGTGTATTTTCCGATCGGCAGGTTTTCCAATGCGTAGGTTCCCGCACCGGTCGTGATGGTCGCGCGCGCGAGCCCCGTCTCCGCCTGGGAAGCGCGCACCGAGGTCCCCGGCACAACCCGCCCGCTTGAATCGCGCACGGTCCCGTTTAAGGAACTCCGATCCACCTGCGCGATACAAACGACTGCCGATAAAATAATGAAACTAAATCGTAAAATGGCGCCCGGAAATGACATACAATCCCGGCCAGTATAGCATTCAAGGGTCTCTGAAACCCCCGCCCAAATACTAATTCCCGTCCTAATGGTGACAGTACTAACCTGCTACTATCGTCATCGATATGGACCCCGCAAACGGCCGGATCCTCGATTCCGGCGACCCATCGCTCTTCGATGTGCAATCCAAAGCGCCCGGTCCCCAGGGCGCCGTCCCGATCACTCCGGAAATGCTGCTGACGCGCCCGTCCGGCGACCTGTTCGGCTGGAGCCAGAACGCCGGCATGGGTTGGGATCCGCGCGCCCTGGGCGGCAAAGAGATCCTGATCCTTAGCACCCACGGCGGGATCCGGGATTCCTCGGGCACGCCAATCGCGCTTGGGTATCATACCGGTCACTGGGAAGTCGGGTTGCTCATGGAAGCCGCCGCCCGCGAATTGAAGGAATCGGGCGCCATCCCCTTCGCCGCCTATTGCACCGACCCGTGCGACGGCCGTACTCAGGGAACTACCGGCATGTTCGATAGCCTGCCGTATCGCAACGATGCCGCCACGATTTTCCGCCGCCTCATCCGTTCACTCCCCACCCGCCGCGGCGTGATCGGCGTAGCTACCTGCGACAAGGGCCTGCCCGCCATGATGATGGCGCTTGCGGCTATGCATGATCTGCCCTGCGTGTTGATCCCCGGCGGCGTCACCCTTCTGGCGGAAGAAGGGGAAGATGCCGCCCGCGTGCAGAGCGTGGGCGCGCGCTTCGCGCACCAGCAGATCACGCTCGAAGCTGCCGCCGAAAACCTCTGCCGGGCCTGCGCTACACCCGGCGGTGGCTGCCAGTTCCTGGGCACTGCCGCGACTTCGCAGGTGGTGGCCGAAGCCCTGGGGATGTCGCTGCCACACTCCGCCCTCTCGCCTTCCGGCCATCCCATATGGCTGGATATGGCCCGCCGCTCGGCGCGCGCGGTGCTGTCGCTCGAAACCCGCGGCCTGCGTATGCGCGACATCCTTACGGACGCCTCCATCCGCAACGCCATGGTGGTGCATGCCGCGTTCGGCGGTTCTACGAACCTGATTCTGCACCTGCCCGCCGTGGCTCATTCCGCCGGTCTCGCCCGCCCCACCGCCGCGGATTGGACCTCGGTTAACCGGAAGGTGCCCCGCCTGGTTGACGCTCTTCCCAACGGCCCGCGCTCCTTTGCCACCGTGCAGGTCTTCCAGGCCGGCGGCGTACCCGAAGTGATGCTCCACTTACGCCGCGCCGGACTCTCTGGATACCGAGGTCCTTACCGCCAGCGGCCAGACTCTCGACGCCACGCTCGACTGGTGGGAATCCTCCCCGCGCCGCGCCGCCCTCCGCCACACTCTCCAGGAACGCGACGGCATCGATCCGGACGACGTCATCATGGATCCCGACCGCGCCCACCGCGCCGGCCTCACCTCTACCGTCACCTTTCCCCACGGCAATCTGGCGCCGGAAGGGTCCGTCATCAAGAGCACCGCCATCGATCCCAGCGTGGTCGATCCCGATGGCGTCTATCGCAACACCGGCCGCGCCCGCGTTTTCCAGACCGAGCCCGACGCCATCGCGGCGATCAAGAGCCAGGGCCAGGACCGCATCCGCGCCGGCGACGTGGTTGTGCTGATCTGCCGCGGGCCGATGGGCTCCGGCATGGAGGAGACTTATCAGATCACCTCCGCCCTGAAGTACCTGGATTTCGGCAAGCACGTTGCGGTACTGACGGACGCCCGCTTCAGCGGCGTATCCACCGGCGCGTGCATCGGCCATATTTCGCCGGAAGCGCTGGCGGGCGGCCCCATCGGCAAGGTTCTCGATGGCGATCTCATTGAAATTGTGGTGGATCGCCGGAATCTGGAGGGCTCGGTCAATCTGGTCGGCCATGGTACTGAGGTTTTCGGAGCGGCGGAAGGCGACCGCCGGCTGGCCGTCCGGCCCCCGCGCCCGGACCTGGCGCCAGACCCCGCCCTGCCTCCCGAAACCCGGCTCTGGGCCGCCCTCCAGCAGGCCAGCGGTGGTACTTGGGGGGGATGCGTCTATGACCCGGACGCTATCCTGCGCGCGCTTACCCCCAACAAATGAGGGATATGGACCCTCCCCAAACGGGGGCTAACTAAAGGCAGTACCAAAACCAAACCTTTTTCCGGTAATCCCCCACCGTACCTTAGTTATAATTTGCACATGCGAGTCATTGCGGCGCTGTTGTTGTGCGTCATGGGTTGCTTTCCGATGTCCCCTGTGGAATCGCACCTGGATCAAAAACTAAAGTCCTGGCAACGACGTCTTGGTATGGACGATTGGCGTTTAACCATCAAACTGGTCAGACAAAAGGACTTGGATAAGAATACCTGGGGCAACGCCGAATGGGACCCCAACGATAAAACCGGCACCATCAGCGTGCTTGACCCCGCGGATTACAATCTGAAGGGCGGCGATCTGCGGCTCGATATGGAATGCACCATCGTTCACGAGTTGGTTCACATTCAGGTTTCCCCGTTTGATTCACCCGACGAAAATCTGCGGGAGGAGGTGGTCAACAGGATTATGACCGCCCTCTTGAACCGCGCCTGCCCCAATTAGAAGACATCGTCAGCCAGCCACAGGCAGTTGCGGGGCTGCGAGCCCCTTTGCAGGCTGAGAGCCTGCCCCACTTCGCTTACAATAGTAGTATCCCTGCAAAATGGATTCGCATAACGTAGATTTGAAGCAGACTATCAATCTGCCCCGCACAGGCTTTTCGATGAAGGCCAACCTGTCCCAGGCCGAGCCGAAGATGCTCGAGCGCTGGTATGGCGAGGATATCTACGGCCAGATCCGCCGCGCGCGCGCCGGCCGTCCCGCTTATATCCTGCACGATGGCCCGCCCTACGCCAATGGCCGCATCCACCTGGGCACCGCGTTCAACAAAATTCTGAAGGATTTCATCGTCAAGTCGAAGTCCATGGCGGGCTTCGATTCCCCGTACGTTCCCGGTTGGGATTGCCATGGCCTGCCCATCGAAATCAAGGTCGATAGCGAACTGGGCGCGCGCAAGGCCAAAATGACGGCCGCCGAAATCCGCGCCGAATGCCGCAAGTACGCCGAAAAGTACGTCGGACCTGCAGCGCACCGATTTCAAACGCCTAGGCGTCTTCGGCCGCTGGGACGATCCCTATCTCACCATGAGCGCCCAATATCAGTCGGTGATCGCCGGCGCGTTCGTGGAATTCCTGGATCGCGGCTATGTCTACAAAGGGTTGAAGCCGGTGCACTGGTGCATACGCGACCGCACGGCGCTGGCGGAAGCCGAGGTCGAATACGCCGATCACTCCAGCCCATCCATCTGGGTACGTTTTGCGCTAACTACCGATCCAGCCAAGATCGATCCCGCGCTGGCCGGCCGTCATGTCTACGGCCTGATCTGGACCACCACACCGTGGACCATCCCGGCCAACATGGCCATAGCCTTCCACCCGAAATACGAGTACGTGGCCGTGCTGGTCTCGGACGCCGTCTACATCGTAGCGGCCGATCTGCTGAATGTCACCGCCGAAAAATGCGGCTGGACCGATTACGAAACTCTGGCCCGTTTTCCGGGCGCGCGGGTGGAAGGCGCGGTCTTCCGTCATCCGTTCCTGGAGCGCGATTCGCTTGGCATCCTGGCCGATCACGTCACGCTCGAACAAGGTACCGGCGCGGTCCACACAGCCCCCGGCCATGGCCAGGAAGATTACGTCGTCGGCTCGCCAGTACGGCATTGAAACCTATTGCCCTGTAGATGCCGGCGGCCGCTTCTACCATGCGGAGGGCGCCGCGGGACGCTTGCCCGAAGAACTGATCGGCAAGACCGTCTGGGAAGCTAACCCCATCGTCATCGAGATCCTGCGCGCGCATCATGCGCTGCTGCACACCGAGAAGATCGATCACAGTTATCCGCATTGCTGGCGCTGCCACCGGCCCACCATCTTCCGCGCCACCGAACAGTGGTTCATCGGCATGGACCACAACAATTTCCGGCAGCAGGCGCTGGAAGCCATCCGGCAAGTGCGCTGGATGCCGGAATGGGGCCAGGAGCGCATCTCCAACATGGTGGCGACCCGGCCCGACTGGTGCATCTCGCGCCAGCGCGTCTGGGGCGTGCCCATCATCGTCTTCTACTGCGACCGCTGCCGCGAACCGTTGACCGATCGTAAAATCCTGGACGGGATCGTGGAGCTTTTCGCCGAGCACACCGCCGACATCTGGTACGAGCGCACCGCAGCCGAACTGCTGCCGCCTGGCACGACCTGCGGGAAGTGCGGCGCCGCCGAATTCAGCAAGGAAACCGACATCCTCGACGTGTGGTTCGATTCCGGATCGAGCCATCTGGCCGTGCTCACGCCCGCCAACGACCTGCCGTGGCCTGCCGACCTGTACATGGAAGGCGGCGATCAATATCGCGGCTGGTTCCATAGCTCGCTGCTGGTGGGCGTGGGAATCAAAGGCGGCTCGCCCTACCGCGCCTGCGCGCTGAACGGCTGGGTGCTCGATGGCGAAGGCCGCGCCATGCACAAGTCGCTCGGCAACTCCATCGAGCCGGACGAGATCATCAAGCATCACGGCGCGGAACTGGTGCGGCTCTGGACCGCCTCGGTCGAATTCAACGAGGATGTGCGCATCTCGGAAACTATCCTCACGCGCCTGCAGGACGCCTACCGCAAGCTGCGCAATACGTTCCGCTACCTGTTGGGGAATCTCTCGGGATTCGACCCGGCGCGGGATGCCGTGCCCGTCGACGAAATGCTGGAACTGGACCAGTGGGTCCTGCTGCGCGCCGAATCGCTCGTGGAGCGCTGCCGCGGCTGGTACGACGAGTTCGCGTTCCACAAGGTCTATCACGCGCTCTACGATTTCGCGACCGTGGATCTCAGCTCGCTGTATTTCGACGTCCTGAAAGACCGCCTGTATACCGCCGCCACCAAATCGCACGCGCGGCGCAGCGCCCAGACCGCGCTCCATCGCCTGCTCCACGCACTGGTGCGACTGGTGGCTCCGATCCTCACTTTCACCGCTGAGGAAGTCTGGACCCACATGCAACAGCCGGCCAGCATCCATCTGGAATTGTTCCCCGAACCGGCGCAACTGACCGACGGCCTGTCTGAAGACCATCGGAAACGGGCAGCCAATTGGGACCGTCTCATGAAAGTGAGGGAAGACGTGCTCAAGAGCCTCGAGGCGGCCCGCCAGGCTAAGTTTATCGGTGCGCCTCTCGAGGCTCGGGTACGATTGTCGGCCAACGGTAATCTGTACCCGTTGCTGGAGCAGTATGCCGGCGAGTTGCCCGGCCTGTTCATCGTGTCGCAGGTGGCCGTAACACCGGCATCCGGTCCGTCCGAAGAAGTGGCGGTCCAGGTGGAGCGCGCCGATGGCTTGAAGTGCGAGCGCTGCTGGAAGTACACCACCGACACCGGCGCCGACCCGCAGTTCCCCACCATTTGCGCCGCGTGCGCCACTGCCGTCAACGAGATACTGCATGGCTGAGACCCGTCTGAAAGCTTACGGTCTGTCGGCAGCCGTATTTGCCGCCGACCGCCTGAGCAAAGCCTTCATCGAGGCGCATTTTTCGAGCTTTGACGTGCACACGGTGATCCCCGGCTTCTTCGACATCGTACATTCGCAGAACCGCGGCGTGGCCTTCGGGCTGATGAACGATTCGCATTCGGCCTGGCGCACCATGGTGCTGATCGTATTTTCGGCCGCCGCCCTGGTGCTGGTCGCGGGCCTGCTTTGGAAAGCATCGCGCTGGGACCGCTGGACAGTCTGCGGCCTGGCTTTGGTGCTCGGCGGCGCGGCCGGTAACCTGTTCGACCGGATCATGTGGGGCCGGGTCACCGATTTCCTCGAATTCTACGTGGGCAACCTGCACTGGCCCACCTTCAACGTGGCGGATTCCTGCATCGTGATCGGCAGCGGCTTGCTGGTTCTCGATCTGTTGAAGCCTAAGCGCCAGCCGGCTCAAACCTGATGTTCCCGCGCCTCTTTCACATCGGCAGCTTTTCGCAATCCACCTATGGCGTGCTGGTGGCGCTGGCGTTTCTGGCCGCCCTGACGATCGTATCGCGCCTCGCGCGGCGCGCCGGCCTCAATAGCGATCTGGTAGTCAATCTCGGGATCCTGTGCGGTATCAGTGCCATCATCGGCGCCAAGGTGATGATGTTCCTGATCGACATCCCGTACTACGTGCAGAATCCGCGCGAAATCTTCTCTATGGCTACCCTGCAGGCGGGAGGTGTGTTCTACGGCGGCCTGATCGCGGCGCTGATCGCGTCGACGGTCTATATCCGGCGCCACCATCTGCCGCCGCTGCTCACCGCGGACGTTTTCGCGCCGGGCATCGCGCTGGGCCACGGCATCGGCCGGCTGGGATGCTTTGCCGCCGGATGCTGCTGGGGACGGCCGACCACCTTGCCCTGGGGCGTGACCTTCACCAATCCGCTATCGCAGCAACTGGTGGGCGTGCCGTTGGGTGTTCGCCTGCATCCCACGCAGCTTTACGAATCCGCCGCTGAGTTTTTGATCTTCGGGATTCTCTACTGGCGCATTCAGAAGGCGCACGCGCCGGGGGCGATCATCAGCCTCTACCTGATCCTTTATGGCACGGCTCGTTTTCTGGTTGAGTTCGTGCGGTTCCACGAGCAGGCCAACCCGTTCGGCGGTCCCCTGAACACCTCGCAATGGATCTCGCTGCTGTTTATCACTCTGGGTGCGGGATATTTCGCGCGCCAGCGGCAGCGGCACCCGGCAACTGCGTGACGTACAAATACCCCTTAGTTTTCCCACGGATGGGAGTTCTGCATTAATTGTGGGGCGGGCCCGTGGCCTGCGCGGGTCCCTCGGACCCGCTGGTATGAGCGCCCGGCGTCGCGCCATATCCGCACCGCCTGCGCCGTGCTACAGTCGCTCCAAATGCCCACACCACCGACGGGGCGTCGCGGATTTCTGAAGACCGTGGCGCTGGCCACCGGCGGCGCCGCCGCCCAATCCCAGACCACACCCACGGCGCCGAAGCCGCAGACGCAGGTCGTCCTGCCGCGATCGTCCATGCGCTATCCGCGCGTCTTCACCGGCCGGCAGCTTGCCATGCTGGCCATGCCTATCGGCGGCATCGGCACCGGTACTATCAGCTTGGGTGGCCGCGGCCAGTTGCGCGATTGGGAAATTTTCAACCGCCCGGACAAGGGCCGCTCGCCCGAGTATGCTTTCGCTTCCATCTGGGCGCAGTCCGGCAACCGCAAGCCGGTGGCGCACGTGCTCGAAGCGCGCCTCATGCCGCCGTACGAAGGTCCGGACGGGCTGGGGTCCAAGAATGCGCCGGGCCTGAGCCGGTTGGAAGGCGCTGCGTTCACGGGCGAGTTCCCGCTGGCCGAGGTCGCTTTCCACGATACCCGCTTGCCCGTGAACGTTACGCTCGAAGCTTTCAGCCCGTTCATTCCGCTGGACGCCGACGCTTCCGGCCTGCCGGTGGCCATCCTGCGCTACCGGGTCCACAATCCCGGCCACGAGCGCGCTACCGTTTCCATCGCCTGGTCGATCGAGAACCCCGTCGGCACGGAGGGCAGGCACAACGAATACCAGGATTCGGGCGGCATCAAAGGGCTGATCATGCGCAATCCATCCATGCCCGCCGCCGATCCGCAAGGCGGCACGTTCGCCCTCTGCATGGTCAAGCCGGAGGGCAAGTTCAGTTACCTTCGCGGCTGGACGCAGGCCAAATGGTGGACCAGCCCGCTGCTCTATTGGGACGACTTCACCCAGGACGGCCAGCTCGGTCCCGAAGCCCCGCAGTACAACGCCGTGGGCGCGCTGTGCCTGCAACAGGAGATCGCGCCCGGCGCCGAGGCTTCCTACACCTTCCTGCTGGCTTGGCATTTTCCCAACCGGACGCCGGCATGGTCGGGCTGGACCGCGCCCAAAGGCGATGAGCACACGGTCATCGGCAATCATTACTGCACCCGGTTCGCGGACGCATGGAAGGCTGCCGAATTCGCCGCCGCTAATCTGCCGGATCTGGAAGCGCGGACGCGCCGGTTTGCCGCCGCCATGCGCGACACCACCTTGCCCGCCGCGGTGCGAGACGCCGCCATGTCCACGCTCTCGACCCTGGTCACCCAGACTTCTTTCCGCACAGCCGACGGTGAATTCCACGGCTTCGAAGGCTGCAGCGATCACAGCGGCTGCTGTTTCGGCAACTGCACGCACGTCTGGAATTACGAGACCGCCACCGAACATCTGTTTCCCACGCTGGCACGATCGCTGCGCAAAGCGGCTTTCGGTTTTTCGCAGGACGATCAGGGTGGCATGCGGTTCCGCCAGCTTCTGCCCGACGGCAAGGAACGCTTCGGTTACGCGGCCGCCGACGGCCAGATGGGCCAGATCATCAAGACCTACACGGATTGGCGTCTTTCAGGCGATACCGCGTGGCTGCGCGAGATTTGGCCGCGCGTCGAGCGGGCAGTCGCGTTTGCCTGGATCTCGGGCGGCTGGGATTCCCAACGCCGGGGCGTGCTGGACGGCGTGCAGCACAATACCTACGACGTGGAGTTCTACGGCCCCAACCCGCTCTGCGGTATCTATTACCTGGGCGCACTGCGCGCGGCCGAAGAGATGGCGCGGGCTGTGGGAGACACCGCGTCCGCTGAAAAATATCACCAGCTTTTCGACTCGGGCAGCAAGTGGATCGACGCCAACTTATTCAACGGCCATTACTATATCCAGAAAGTGCGCGGGATTCCAAAGGACCAGATCGCGCCGGCCACAGTGGGCGACATGGGCGCCGACAATCCCGAGAAGCCCGAATACCAGGTCGGCGACGGCTGCCTGCTCGACCAGTTGATGGGCCAGTATCTGGCCGACGTGGCCGGGCTCGGACCGCTGGTGGACGCAGCCCACATCCGCGAAACGCTGAAGTCAATCTGGCAGTTCAATTACAAGCGGCAGCTTAACGATCACGATTCCGTGCAGCGTACCTATGTGCTGAACGATGAAGCCGCCCTGGTGGTGTGCGATTACGGCAACGGCAAACGTCCCGAGGTGCCGTTCCCGTATTTCGCCGAAGCCTGGACCGGGTTGGAATACCAGGCAGCCGCTACCTTGATCTATGCGGGCATGGTGCGGGAAGGCGTCGAGACATTCGAAAACAGCCGGCGCCGTTATGATGGCGAGCGGCGCAATCCCTGGGACGAAGCCGAATGCGGGCACCACTACGCGCGCGCTATGTCGGCGTGGTCGGGGGTGCTGGCGCTGAGCGGCTTCCGTTATCATGGCGGCGAAAAGAACGCCACCATCGTGCCGCGGATCAATACCGGGATCAGCAAATTCGTGTGCTTTTGGTCGGCGGCCCCGGCCTGGGGCGTTTTCACGCATGCCGCCGATTCCGGCCACCGCAAAGTGACGCTGGTCGTGACCGAGGGATCCCTGCCGTTAAAGAGCATCACCCTGGCCGGAGGGCCGGCGGCTGCTGCCTCCGCCACGCTGGCAGGCCGCGCGGTGAATGTGACGGCTTCGGCGAATCGCGACCTATTCACATTCGGCGAAGAGCTGACTATCCACCCCGGCGAGGAATTGGTGCTGCTTGCCTGAGCGTCCTTTTCTGGTTTTGACCGGCGGCTTCCTGGGTGCCGGCAAAACCACGCTACTGCTGCGCGCCGCACGCCTGCTGCAGCAACGGGGGATGCGCGCCGCCATTATCACCAACGATCAAGGCGGAGCGCTGGTGGATACGCGGCTGGCGGCGGCCTCGGGCTTCGACGCCGGTGAAGTGGCCGGCGCCTGCTTCTGCTGCCGTTTCGCGGATTTCGTCACCGCGGCGCAGAGCCTCCTGGCCGTGCGGCCGCACGTGATCTTCGCCGAGCCGGTGGGAAGTTGCATGGATCTGTCGGCCACGGTGCTGCAGCCTCTGAAGCAACTCCACGCCAGTCAATTTCGGCTAGCGCCATTTTCCGTGCTGGTGGACCCGCAACGCGCCGCCGAGTTTGCGCAGCCGGATGCCGACCCGCAACTCGCTTACCTTTTCCGCAATCAGCTCGCCGAAGCCGACCTGGTGGTATACACCAAATCCGACCTCTTCCCAGGCCCCGCGCCGCCGACGGAGGCGGGCGGTCCGGCGCGACAGATCAGCGCCGCAACGGGCCAAGGCGTGGCCGAATGGGTGGACGAAGTGCTGAGCGGCCGTTTGCGCGCGGGCGGCCACCTTTTGGATGTGGACTATGCCCGGTACGCCGCCGCCGAAGCGGCGCTCGGTTGGTTGAACTGGGAAGGCGAGCTGCGCCTGAAGACCAATCTTTCGCCGGCCTCTGTGGTGGGCCCGCTGCTCGAACGGTTGGACCAGGAACTCACCCGCGCAGGCGCGCCCATCGTGCATCTGAAGATCTTCGACCGCGCGCCCAGCGGCTACATCCGCGCGAGCATCTGCCGCAATGGCGATCCGCCGGCCATTGAAGGCGACCTGCTGGCCTCTACCGCGCGGCGGCACGAGATCGTGGTCAACCTTCGTGCCCGGGCGCTGCCCGCCGTTCTGCAACAGGCCGTCGAGCGTGCCACAGCCGATCTTCCTCCCACTCTGCGCGTGCTGCACCGGCAGGCTTTCCAACCCTCGGCGCCCGTGCCCGAACACCGGTTCCGCACGGTGATCTGAGCCGCCCGCCGCTAACCCTGATAAAGTAGGCTTTCACCGCCCAATGAAAGCACTGGTCAAGAGTAAAAGCGAGCCGGGCCTGTGGCTGGAAGACGTCGCCGAGCCCCGCATTGGCATCAACGATGTTCTGATTCGCGTACACCGCACCGGAATCTGCGGCACCGACGTACATATTTACAAGTGGGACGAATGGTCGCGCAAGACTATTCCCGTGCCGCTGGTGATCGGCCACGAGTTCGTCGGCGAGATCGCAGAAGTGGGCTCCAACGTCTCCGATTTCTTCCCCGGCGATATCGTCAGCGGAGAAGGCCACGTAGTCTGCGGGCGCTGCCGCAATTGCCTGGCCGGACGCCGCCATTTGTGCGCGTACACGCAAGGCATCGGCGTGAACCGCGCGGGCGCGTTCGCCGAATACATCTCGCTGCCGATGACCAACATCTGGCGGCATCATGATGGCATCGACCAGGATGTGGCGGCCATTTTCGATCCGTTCGGCAATGCCGTGCATACCGCATTGTCGTTTCCGGTGCTGGGCGAGGATGTCCTGGTCACCGGCGCCGGACCCATCGGCATCATGGCGGCGGCGGTAGCCCGGCACGCGGGCGCCCGCTACGTGGTCATCACGGACGTGAACGATTACCGGCTGGCGCTGGCGCGCAAAATGGGCGTCACCGAAGCGGTCAACATCCGCGAGCAGACGTTGCCCGGCATCCAGAAGAAGCTGGGCATGACCGAAGGCTTCGACGTGGGCCTCGAAATGTCCGGCAACCAAGCCGCGTTTCGCGACATGCTGGCTAACATGAGCCATGGCGCAAAAATCGCCATGCTGGGAATTCCGGCAGGCGAGATGGCTATCGACTGGCGCACCGTTATTTTCAACATGCTCACCGTGAAAGGCATTTACGGCCGGGAAATGTACGAGACCTGGTACAAGATGAGCGTCATGCTGCAATCCGGGCTCGATATCACCCCGGTGATCACCCACCGCTTCCACTACACCGAGTTCGAGAAGGGGTTTGAGGTGATGTCCGGAGGGCAGTCTGGCAAGGTTATTCTGCGCTGGGTTTAGGCGGCCTTAGAGTCCTCTGCGCGCTGCGAGCCTGCCTCACTTCGTTCTAGTACGATTTCCGATTTTGCGGTACTTCGGTTCAACCCCACTAGACCTTGCTTCCTGAAGTGCGCGCCTTAAGATCATAGAAGGAGTTAGAGATCCTTAACTATGATAAAACGACAGATTTCACTTTGTTTTTTTCTCCTGCTGGTCCTGGCCAGCACGGCTTTTGCCAGTTTCGTGAACGGAGGTTTCGAAACCGGAAACTTCACCGGCTGGGTCCAGGGCGGCGGATGGTGGTATGGCGACATGAACAATCTGGACCCCACCAACTATCTGCCCGGGGGGAAGTATTACGACATGTCGGCCAACAGCAGCGCGATCGTGGGCGCGGGTTTGGACCCTTTAACCGACAACAAGTTGAACACGGCGTATGCCGGCAGCCATGCGGCGCGCGTGAACGACTCTTATAACAACGACAGCGTTTCCGTAATCAGCCAAACCGTCCATAATTACACCGATCCTTTCATTTATTTTGCCTGGGCCGCGGTGTTGGAAGCGTCTCACGGACCGACCGACTCGGACAACTTCGGCCTGAAACTGACCGACGATACCAAGGGGCAGACGCTTTACTCGGCCTACTACAATTCAGCGAACACACCCGCCGGGCTGTTTACTCAATCGAGCAGCGACTGGTTCTACACAAGCTGGCAGGTGCAGCAACTGGATGTCTCGAAAATGTCCGGCGACACGTTCACACTGACGCTGCTGGCATCCGATTGCCCGTACGGCGGGCATGCCGGATATGTCTACCTGGATGGCTTCGGTTCGGTGGCGCCGCCCAGCGGAACACCGGAGCCGGCCACCTGGTTACTGGCACTGTGCGGATTCGCCGGCGTAGGCATCTATCGCTTCCGCAGGTGCCGCGGCTAACGATTTCGCGGCTAACGATTTGGAGACGGGCGGGGGGTTGCGAGCCGGCGCCTCCCGCTTATTTTGGTTTCCACAGTCCTACTGTATTGCCGTCCGGATCGGAAAACCAGGCGAAGCTTCCAGTGGGAATCTCGACCGGAGGCACCAGGGTCGCGCCGCCTAAGGCCTTCGCTTTGTCGAGAGCCGCCTGCAAATCGTCCACCTGCACATAGAACGTCGTGTAATGATGCGGTTCGTGTCCCAGCGTTGAGATGTGCCCGCCGATACCCTCGCTGCCGGTATCGATCATGACGGCCGGGCCCATGGGCGCCAGCTTCCAGTCAAACAGCTTGGAATAGAATTCCCGGGTCGCGGCCTGGTCCCGGCATCCGATTTCGAAATGCACCACTGGATTGCTCATAGGTTTCGATGCTACCAGAAAACAGGCGCCTGAAAGCTGCCAAATTCTGTTACCATCTGAATCCATGTTGATCCTTGCCGCGATTCTCGCCATTTTTGTCTACGGCATGATAGCCGCCATGCTGGGCACCATCCTGCCTGATTTGTCCGCGCGCTTCTCGCTCACGCCCAGCCAGAATGGCCAGATCGCCTTTGCGCAGGCGCTGGGCCTGATCCTGGCGTCGATCGCAGTGGGTCCGCTGATCGACAACGAAGGCAAGAAAGTCGGGCTGGTGCTGGGCCTGGCGCTGATCACGCTGGCGCTGTTTCTACTCCCGCAGTCGAAGGGGTTCCGCAGCATTATGATGTACCTGTTCCTGCTGGGCCTGGGTGGCGGCATCATCGTGACGGCGGCCAATGCGCTGGTGAGCGACATCAGTTCGGAGCGGCGCGCGACCACGCTCAACCTGCTGAATCTCTTTTTCGGGCTGGGCGGACTGGCCACGCCGTTCATCTCCGCGAACCTGCTGAAACGCAACGCGGTGAGGCTCTGCTATACGGTGGCGGTACTGGCCGGGATCACCCTGATCGTGCATATCATCACCCCCATGCCGCCGCCCAGCGGGGCGCGCAGCTTCGATTTCGCCGACGTAGGCCCGGTGCTGGGCAAGCCCGTGCTGTTCCTGCTGGCGCTGTTTCTGTTTCTGTACGTTTCCTGCGAAGTGGGCGTCTGGAACTGGCTGGTGCAACATTTAATCGCACAGGGCATTCCTCAATCTCGGGCGCTGAACATTCTGTCGCTGGGGTTTGCGCTGGGATTGCTGATCGGCCGGGTAGCCGTGTCGCCCATCCTGATCACCGTTTCCGCGCCGCTGGTGACGCTGGCGGCCGCCATCCTGATGACGGTCACCACATGGCTGATGCTGAGGACCAGTAATCCCACGGTGGCCGGGATCCTGGTGTTTCTGGCTGGGGTGGCGATGGCTCCCGTATTTCCCACCACTCTGGCCATGGTCGGCGATGCCTTCCCGCGCATGACCGGCACGGCGATGGGAGTGGTGATCACGTTGGGCTGGTGCGGACTGGCGGTCAGCTCGCGCATTATCGGCGCGATCGGGGGCGGGGATCCCAAGCGGCTGAAGAAAGCGCTGCTGCTGATACCGGCGGCCTCGGCCATCATGGTGCTGGTGGTGATAGCCATACGCCCAATGCTGGCCGCACATTAATCGGGCCATGCGCGCGGCATGGCTTCTTCTGCTGCTGACGCCGCTCAGCGCCCAACAATTCGACCTGGTCATACGCAACGGCCGGATCGTCGATCCGGAAAGCGGATTGGACGCGATTCGCCACCTGGGCATTACGGCCGGCCGCGTGCAGTCGATCTCCACCACGCCGCTCGAAGGACGCAATACAATCGATGCCACGGGGCTGGTGGTGGCGCCGGGATTCATCGATCTACACTCGCACGGGCAGGATACCGAAAACTACAAAGCCAAGGCCATGGACGGGGTAACCACCGCCCTCGAAATGGAAGTGGGCGTGGCCGCCGTCAGGGCTTGGTATGCCAAGCGGCAAGGACAGACCCTAATCAACTACGGCGCATCGGTGGGCCACATTCCGGTACGTATGCAGGTGATGCACGATCCCGGAAGCTTCCTGCCCACAGGTGACGCAGCCCATCGCACGGCCACCGATGCCGAGATCGCGGAGTGCCGGCGGCAGATCGAGGAAGGGCTCAAAGAAGGCGCGGTGGGCGTGGGGATGGGCCCGCACTATACGCCGGGAGCGTCGCGCTGGGAAATCCTGGAGATGTTCCGTGCGGCGGCGCGCTTCGGAGCGGCCTGTTATGTGCACATCCGCGGCGCGGGCGATGACAGCGTCGCGGCGCTGGAGGAAGTCATCGCGGCATCGGCGCTGAGCGGCGCTCCCGTACACGTGGCCCACATCACCAGCAACGGACTGCACGCCACGCCGCACTTGCTCGAAATGATCGGTGAAGCCCGCGCGCACAAGCTGGACATCACCACCGAGCTTTATCCTTATACCGCCGCCATGACCGGCATCGAATCCTCGCTGTTCGATTCCGGCTGGCAGAACATTCTGGGCATCGATTACCACGACCTGCAGTGGTCCGATACGGGCGAGCGGCTGACCGCGCAGACCTTCGCGCGATATCGCAAGACCGGCGGCGGCGTGATCCTGCACATGATTCCACAAAGCGCGCTGGATGCGGCCATGGTGAGCCCATTTGTCATGATCGCGAGCGATGGCGGGCTGCGCAACGGTAAGGGGCACCCGCGCAGCTCCGGCACGTACGCGCGGGTGCTGGGCCACTACGTCCGCGAGACGCACGCGCTCAGCCTGCAGGAGGCTCTCCGCAAGATGAGCCTGATGCCGGCCGAACGGCTGCAGGACCGCATACCATCCATGCGAAATAAAGGCCGCATCCGGGAAGGCGCGGATGCCGATCTGACCATCTTCGATCCCGCCACGGTAGCGGACCAATCCAGCTACGAAAATCCCGCGCGCTATTCGACCGGCATTCGGTTTGTGCTGGTGAATGGCGTGCCCGTGGTGAACGACGGCAAACTGCAGGACGTCACGCCTGGCCGCGCGGTGCGGGCGCCTGTGAAGTGAGCCGCAGCGATTTAGGGCCTGGCGTACATGGCCGCGCCGAAGACCTGGCCGCCGGAGGGATCCTGGGCGAAGACGATCAGGCGGGTGCCCGCGGGCACCGGAACACGTTTTTCGAAGGCACCGTGACTGCTGAGTTTTCCGATTTGTTGGATCTCTTTCACAATGGCCACGTGATGCAAATGGCGGCCCTGGTTTTCGCCGCGCAGGACGTCCGAATCGCCGCTATCGGCGGCATGCGCGATGTAGATGTTTGCCTTGCGGTTCTGGCCGGCGGGAAAGGGATCGACCTCCACGGTCACCTGGTCGGCTTCGGCCGGAACGATGCGGATCGGGACCGTGGGCTCGCGCATGGCATTGCGGATGGCGGTTTCGGCTTTGCGCGCGTCGCTGCCGGCGAACTCGGTGACGCCGTCCACGATCATTTCGGGCGTGTAGGGTCCGTTGAGATTGAAGCGGTGCGCGTACGCTTCCTGGCGGGCAGTGGAGGCCTTCGAAGAGTAGGGATCGGTCCAGCCGTCGTGGTTCCAGTAATCGACATGCTCGCTGAGCACGATGAGCTGGGCGCCGGCGATAGGCTGGTTGTGGTCCATCTGTTCGAGCAGGGCGTCGGCGGGCGGGCAACTGGAACAGCCCTCGGAGGTGAACAGCTCGACCAGCACGGGCTGGCGCTGCGGGGTTTCGGCTTGCATGAGGATGGCTGCGCATAAGGCGAGCCATAGAAACTTTTTGGGCATTGCTCCCTCCAGTTATTTCTATTGTAGGACGGGGCGGGGCGGCCGCCAGGGCTGGGGGGCCGGCTAACGGCTCACGGGCCTCCCGCTTGGGAATAAGATAAGGGGATGCAGACAGACGATCAGTTGAAGGGTGGTTCGGTTTCGCGGCGGGACCTGCTGCGCGGCGCGATGGCCGGTACAGGCGCGGCGATGCTTATGGGACAGGCGGCGGCCCAGGGCGCCAATAAATCCGTGGTCGGCATGCCTTTTGAAGCGCGCGAGAACGTGCGCATGGGCCTGATCGGGTGCGGCTCGCGCGGATCGGGCATGCTGCGCGAATATCTGGGCGTGGAAGGCCTGACGGTTACGGCGGTGTGCGACGTGGTGAAAGACGCCGCGCTAAAAGCACAGGCCACGGTGGAGCGCGCCGGGCAGAAGCCGCCGGCGGTCTACGCCAACGGCGAGCACGATTTCGAAAATATGGTGAAGCGCGACGATGTGGACTTCGTCTACATTCCGTCGCCGTGGGAGTGGCACGTCCCGATGGCGGTAGCGGCCATGAACAACGGCAAGCACGCCTTCGTGGAAGTGCCGGCGGCGTTCTCCATCGAAGATTGCTGGAAGCTGGTGGATACGTCGGAGAAGACGCGGCGGCACTGCCTGATGCTCGAAAACTGCTGCTACGGCGAGAACGAGCTCCTCGTGCTGAACATGGTGAAGGCGGGGCTGTTCGGCGACCTGCTGTATGGCGAAGGCGCGTATCTGCACGATCTGCGCCGGCTGCTGTTTGAAGACAAGAGCGAGGGGTTATGGCGGCGCTTCCCGCACACCAAACTCAACGGCAACCTGTATCCCACGCACGGGCTGGGACCGGTGGCGAATTACATGGGCGTGAACCGCGGCGACCGGTTCGACTACCTGGTTTCGATGAGCTCGCCCGAGCGCGGGCTGGATGCGTGGCGCGAGGCGAACGTGCCCAAGGACAGCCCCAAGTGGAAGGAGAAGTATATCTGCGGGGACTTGAACTCGTCCCTGATCAAGACGGCCAACGGGCGCATGATCACGGTGCAGCACGACGTGGTGAACCCGCATCCGTATAGCCGGACCAACCTGATTGCGGGGGTGAAGGGAATCTTCCGCGACTATCCGCCGCAAATCTATTTCGACGATCCGAAGGAAGAGGAGTACACGTCGATCGATAAATATAAGGACCAATACCAGCATCCGCTGTGGAAGCACCAGGGCGAGCTGGCGCGTAAGCTGGGCGGGCACGGCGGCATGGATTTCCTGATGGTCTACCGGCTGGTGGAGTGCATGCGGCAAGGCATCGCGCCGGATTTCGACGTGTACGACGCCGCGGCCTGGAGCGCGCCGGGGCCGTTGAGCGAAGCGTCGGTGGCGCAGGGCAGCGCGCCGGTGAAATTCCCTGATTTCACCCGCGGACGGTGGAAGGAAAAGCGCGGCTGGCTGGCATAACGGACAGCGCGAGGCAACCGTCCGGTCTGCTCACGCAGAGTCAGGCGACCTTGATTGTTCGGCCCGCCGGATGGAGGGTTATGGCCTGTCCGACCGCCAGTCGACCGGTGCGAGTGACGGCGCCGTAGATTCCCGCGGTGTTCTGGTTCGCCAGTACGACCGCTTTCAGCACTTCCGGAGCGGGACAAGCTGAGTCGGGGTCAAGATTCACTATCGAGCAGCGCACGTCGCGCATCGTGACGGTGATGGCGGGGGAGTCTTCCCCTTCGCCGAATGACACCACCCCGCCCAACCACGCATCTTCCTGAAAGGGAACCGGTCGCGCTAACCGAACCACCACATTGGGCCGAAATCGTCGCACGTCCGCGCTCAGGCCGGCCAGCCGCCCGACCTCGCGCACCGTATCGGAGGCGATCACGGAGATACACGCGTCATCGAAAATGCCGTGCTTCAACTGCATCATCTGCACCGGGGCCCCGTGCCGGCGTGCGATCTCCGCGGCCAGTTCCTCCCCGAAGACGGGCATTTCTGCGCCATCCGGCGTGCGAATATGCGTTGGCAGATCTTCGTGAACACCACCTTCACGGCAGCGCGGAGTAAATAAGACCAGGTCGGGAAGCTTGCCTGCCGTTAGCCACGGGAATCCGCTGCGGTCGTCAAGCCGCCGGAATGCCAGGCGTCTGTCGCCCTCAATGCCGTGCCAGCCCAGATTGGCGGTCTCGAGCCGTTCGCCGCCCATGGACTTCACGGGATACCGGAAGATCGCTTCCACATGTCCGATTTCTATTGGCATGCTCTCTCCGCGCCCGCCCCAGCAGGCTGTTCGAAGTTGGGTTCCGGCGGAGAACGTCATCCGCCGCTGACTGCGTCGTGCGTCTTGCAGAACCGGTCGAACACTTCCGTGAGGATAGCAGCGATTTCCGCCGGCTCACGGCGTTCGATCTCACTGCGGTGCAACATGTAAACCGGCTTTCCATCCTGGAACAGCGCCATCGACGGGGAGGATGGCGGGTAATCGGACAACCGCGCGCGCAAGTGCGCCACGGCTGCCTCATCGCCGCCGGCAAAAACGGTAGCCGCCTTTGCCGGACGCACCGCATGTTGCAGCGCGAGGCCAATGGCCGGCCGGGCCCTTCCCGCGGCGCAGCCGCAAACGGAATTCACGATCATCAACACGGCGCCGCTGTCCGGCCCCAGCAGGCGGTCCACATCTTGCGGGGTTCTGGCCTCTTCTACACCATGTCGAGTGAGGTCCTGGCGCATTGCGGCGATGAGCGGTTCCGGGTAGGGCACATTCTGATTGTACCGTCTGCGCCGGTGTACCGCCGCACTCCGGCAATCCGGGATCGCTCTATCTCGCGGCTCAGACCGTCTGATAGAAAAAATAGCGGATCCGCCCAACCGGCTCTGAATCCGGTCGTCCTATAATCAGATGGTCTATGGGAATAGAGAAATCGAAGGCCGGCCTTTTGCCCGGCGCGCTGGACATGATGGTTCTCAAAATACTGACCCGGGGCCATCTGCATGGTTATGCCATTGCTCAGTTGATTCAGCAATTGTCCGGCGATCTGCTGCGGGTGGAAGAAGGATCTCTCTACCCTGCTCTCCAGCGGCTGGAACTCAATGGCTGCATCGAAGGGGAATGGGGCCTGTCGGCCGGCAATCGCCGGGCTCGCTTCTACACGCTTACATCGGACGGCCGGAAACATCTCACTGCGGAGGCTGTGAGATACCGGCAGGTGGCCAGGATTATGGGATTCGCCTGATCAAAAGCGCGAGTTGTAAGGAGAGGGGATGAGATCCGGCACAGCTTGGCGGCGTTTTCGGCGGCGCCTGCGGTATCTGGCACAACACAGCCAGCGGCAGCGGTCCCTGTCGGAGGAAATGGATTTCCATATCCAATCGATGGCGCAGGACCTGGTCGGGAAAGGCATGTCAGAGCAGGAGGCGCGTGCGGCGGCGCACAGAAAGTTTGGCAATATGACACAAAACTCAGAAGAAGCCCGCTCGGTATGGATCGTGCGCTGGATGAGCGATCTCGCCCAGGATCTGCGTCAGGCGTTTCGCGGCATGCGGCGCGATGCCGGTTTCACCACCTTTGCAATACTCATCGCCGGCCTGGGCATCGGCGCCTGTTCCACGATCTTCAGTGTGGTCAATGCGCTGCTGCTTCGGCCGCTCCCCTATCGCGATCCGGGACGCCTCGTATGGATTACCAACGGCGACGACTGGACCGCCACTCAAACCGAACACTATTCGGATCTCCGGGAGTTGAACCGCTCGTTCTCCGATCTGGCGGGTTGGTCCGGGTTCTATTTTCCGGGCGACAAGCAAATGACCGGGGCCGGCGAGCCCGAACGTCTCACGAGCGTTCCCGTGACGGGGAACTTCTTCGCCTTGCTGGGTGTGCAGCCCGCAATCGGAAGATCGTTCAGCAGCGAGGAGTGCCAGGGGCGGTATTCGGCCCCGCCCGCCATGCTCTTGAGCTACAACTTTTGGCGGCGGCGGTTTGCGGCAGACCCCCACCTGGTGGGCCGGAAGCTGACTTTGAACAACCGGCCGGTGACCGTGGTCGGCGTGCTGCCTGCATCCTTTGATTTCGCGAGCGTCTTTGCGCCAGGCACGCCGGTCGATATCTTCGTTCCCTGGCCGCTGGCGGACAAGACCAAACCCACGGGAAACACCATGAAGATCATCGGAAGACTAAAGCCCGGAGCGACTGTGCCGGGCGCGCAGGCTGAGTTAACCATACTGGGGAAACAACTAACGAGCCGGCATGCGGAGCGCAACCCCATCGTTCCAAGGCTCGTCCCGCTGGAGCAGCACGTGAGCGGACCAGTGAGCCCGGCTCTCTCCGTGCTCGCCTGCGCGGTCGGTATAGTGATGTTGATTGTGTGTGCCAATCTCTCGAATCTGCAATTAGCCAGGTTAGGCACGCGGCAAAAGGAAATGGTGATGCGGGCGGCGCTGGGAGCCGGCCGTTCGCGGCTCTTGCGGCAGATGCTCACCGAGAGCGTGGCGCTCTCGTGTTGCGGTGCGCTGTTAGGCCTGCTCCTGGCAGTGGCCGGTACACGCGAAGTAGCGCATCTCCACGCCTTCAACCTTCCTTTGCTCGAAAGCGTTCACATGGATGGAAGCGCGCTCCTGTTCACCTTGCTGGCGGCGGCCGGCTCCGGCGTACTCTTTGGGCTGCTGCCGGCCTTACGGGTCACCATGCTCTCTCTTCGGGAAGGCATGCAAGATGCCAGCCGCGGTTCGAGCGGCGGTACGCGGCATGCCTGGGTCCGCAATGGACTGGTCGTTTCCGAACTCGCCTTCGCCTGTACCCTGTTAGTCGGCGCGGGACTGCTCGTGCGAAGTTTTCTGCGCGTCCTCGATGTGAATTTGGGATTTCGACCGGAGCGCGCGGCGGCGCTGAGGATCGATCCCAGTTTTCGGATATCGAGTCTCGCCCAGCAGAATGCTTTCATCGACGACGTGCTGAACCGCGTTCGCTCCGTCCCCGGCATTGTGGCTGCCGGTATTACCGACGTGCTGCCACTGCGTGACGACCGGTCGTGGGCCGTCCCGGCGGTGGGGCAGGTTTACGGAAAGAACCACCCGCCGCCCGAGCCATTCATTCGCGTGGTGAGCGACGGATATTTCGAGGCGGCCGGAATCCCCTTGCGCTTGGGCCGGGAATTTTCGGAGAGGGATCGTGCATCCAGCGAAAACGTCACCGTGGTAAATGAGGCGCTGGCCCGGACGCTGTGGCCGGGCCAGAACCCGGTAGGACAAATGGTCACGACGGACGGAGGCCGCCGCGTTGTGGGCGTAGTTGCCGGCATCCGTCATGCCGCTCTGGAAACCGCGGGCGGGCCGGAAATGTATCTGCCTATGCGGCAAACCGGGGACTACGCGGCCATGCAACTGGTCGTGCGAACCGCACTTTCACCGGATAGCCTGGCGGCAGGGATTCGACGGGCGCTGCGGCCGGTCGACCCGAACCTGCCCGTCCGCGAGTTTGTCACGTTCCAGGACTTGATCGACAAAGCGGTTTCTCCCCGGCGCTTTCTGGTATGGCTGCTGGCCGGATTCGCGGCGTTCGCCTTGATACTGGCCTCGCTCGGCATCTACGCCGTCATTTCCTATTCGGTAAGTCAGCGGGTGCAGGAAATTGGAATTCGAATGGCTCTGGGAGCTTCCGCAACTCATCTGCAGAGCCGTATTCTTCTGCATACGCTTGCATTGGCTGCCATCGGGCTCGCACTGGGCCTGACCGCATCGCGCGCCCTGTCCAACCTGCTGGGAAGCCTGTTGTTCGGCGTAACGTCTGGAGATCCGATCACATTTATCGGAATGGGGGCACTGTTGATCGCGGTTGCGGCCGTCGCCGGGTATGTTCCCGCGCGAAGAGCCTCGCAAATCGATCCCATGGTGGCATTGCGGGCGAGTTGAACGGACGCCAATGAGCGCATGGCCTCCACCAGAAATTGCGCCCAAATCGATTGCGGTTGCTCCTGGTTAGCGTACAGGCGAAAGTGGCCTGCCGCGGAGCCATCAACGCCGAGGCCAAGACGTGACAAACTACGTTGCGATGTACTGCGCTACCGCCTCTCCCGTCAGGGGCCACCTGGCCCGAACGTGAGGGTATGTCAGCACACCTGAACCTCGACCAAAATGGCCGGCGAAAAT
The DNA here is from genome assembly GCA_963843255.1 of Bryobacterales bacterium. Lineage (GTDB taxonomy): Bacteria > Acidobacteriota > Terriglobia > Bryobacterales > Bryobacteraceae > Bog-159. The sequence goes on from CAWJJQ010000007.1 coordinate 314,863, forward strand.
CAGCACATGGCTGCCCGAAACAATGGTCAGAAGAAGATCCCGCGCAAGTCCTTCCGGCGAAACCTTGGGGTTGGCGCGGACGAGAATGTTGGTATCGAGAACAACCCTCACACGCGCCAACTATGGCGCGGCCGGACCTGTGTCAGAGCTTCCTGGAGCGCGGCTTCCATCGCTTCGGTGGTTGTATCCGGCGCAATCTGGGAAGCCATATAGTCCAGGTGTTTCGCTAGGTTCTCCGCGTCTCGCTGCCGCTGGCGTTCCAATGCCAGCGCGACGATATGCGCAAGATAGCGCTCGGCGGGCATACAAGCGGCGCGCGCCTGTGCTTCAAGCGCGGCGGCATTTTGCTCCGACAGATCGATCGTCAGGTTCATGGCCTCCCGCCAGGATAACTCGTGTTGTCGGTGTACGCGAAGTTGTCGGAACGTGTCCACGGGTCACGCACTCGGCCGTGGCCCCGTTTTGCGCGAGTTCCTCAAGAGCGCAAAGGGACGCGTATCCAGCGCCGCCAGTTAGGAGAGGAACTCCGCAACTTCCAGCGGCGCGGGGCGGCCCGTTTTGCGCGAGTTCCTGTGCAGCAGTTCAGATAACCTACCGCCAAATTAATAAACATCCAGGTCCTGGCTGCTCACCACCTTCCCGGAGTACCCCTGCCGGATTTCACTTACAAGGTCCACACCCTCCCTGGAGCCAAAGTACAACTGGTGGTAGAGCACCAACAGCTTGGGCCTGGACTGGGCGGCGATGGCTGCCAGTTGCTTGGTCGAGGTATGGAAACTCGAGTGATACCGCTGTATCTCCGGAGGTAGCTGGGCGAAGCGGGCGGATGAGTAAACTTCGTGAAGGAGAACATCGCAACCATGGCAGGCTTCCACAATCGCGGGGCACGGCGTTGTGTCTCCGGACAGGACAATGGTGCGGCCACCTGCGTCGATCGCGTAGCCGAAAGCCTGCGGCCACGAGCCATGCGACACCGGGATGGCGCGTACCGAGATGTGCGCGTCGTGGTACACAAGCCCCTCGGATATTTCGTGCACGTTAACCTGCACGCCGCCGGGATCCAGATGCTCCAGTCCCAGCGAACGGATTGCGATATCCTCCCGGTAGGCCCGCTTCAAATCCTCCGTCATGGCCGCCGTGCCCTTCGGTCCGAAGACCTCCAGCGGCTGACGGCGGCCGGTGATCCAGGGCGTCAGAATTACGTCCGCGTAACCCAGCGTGTGGTCGGAATGCAAGTGAGTCAAAAAGAGCCAGGCCAGGTTCGGCGCTTCGAGAGCGGGCAGGTGCCGGCGTTCGGCGGCTTCTTCGGCGCGCCTTACCACTCCGGCGCCCGCGTCAAACAGGTACGCCTGCCCGTCCACTACGATGGCTACCGCCGGACCAGAGCTGCGTGGCTCCGGGATCGGCGTACCCGAACCCAGAATCACTACCACGGCAGGCTCCGCGGAAAAAACGGGATTAGGCATGCTTCCCACTAACCCCAGGACCAGCATTCCGCCCATGACGAAAAGATTTCTCGATCGCAAGCTGTAGAATACCCTATTTGTCGTGCGCTGTTATTCCTCGAGGAGCATGACTCGATCGGGGACGCTGGCGCGGTCTCCGAAGGTAGTGCTATCGGCTGCGTTTCTGGTAGCCCTGGATTTCTTCGTCGTGGACCTTTCGATTCCGTCGGTCCGGGCGGTAACACTTCTCGTGATCCTGCCAGTTGCGTCCGTGGCGATCGACGGCCGCCGTTCGGAACATGCTACTCGCCTGCTGCGAGCGCATCGTCACTGGACATCCACGACGAAATGGGCGAAGGCCTTTTTGCCCCCCGTGTCCTGCGCCTTGATGGTGATGAAGTTGCTTCCGGAGGGCAGCCCCGTCAGCACGACATTGTTGCCCTCGACCAAGCAATTCGGCGAGACCGGCACACACGACACCATCGGACTCGGCCCATCCGGATCGACCGCGGTGAAAGACACCATGGCTGAGCCGTCGCTGGACGTCAAGTTGGCCGGACCCGAAATGCTCAGTGTGGGCGTTTGATTGCCGTCCAAGTCGGCCAGTAACGCGTTGATACTCGCCCGATACTGCGTATCCACCAGAAATGGGACCTGGAAGCGGAATTTCAGGGTGTCGATCTGCTCCGCGTTCACGAAGTGGCTGATGGAACGTTCAATGGACTGGTACACGTTTTGCACCTCATTAAGATCTCTGGCGATGTACACAAAGCCCACGCGCAGCCTTTTGACGCTTGTCTGGTAGGACGGGTTGCGGACTCCGTACGCCTGCACCATCCAGGCCTGATCGTATTTCGCGACGGCAGAATAGGAAACCGTGTGATCGGCGTTGTACACCGGAGAGCTCAGCACATACAGATCCGGAAACGTTGCAGCCAGCCCCTGCAGGTATAGATCCTGGCCCGAGAAAGTTCCGGTTTCGTTCAAGGTGAGGTTATCGGTCGCGCTCCAGGTAAACCCCTTCACGGGATCGCCCGCTATCTGCTTGACGGTGGTGTAGCCATCATCGCTGTAACTAACCGCCATCTGGCCTTTGGCGGTTGAATTTGAGAACCAATGGCCGTTGGAGTCCGCCATGTAAGGTTGCAGGAAGATTCCCCAGTTATGGCCGATCTCGTGATCCAGCACGCCGAACGCGCCGTCGATCACCGTCCCTCCGCCGAGGTTATAACGGCAGATACTGGGTATGCCGGCCCCGGTGCTGCGCAATCCGATGCCGTCGGCCGTGTGCCGCGCGGGTTGCACCATGGGTACGCTGTTCGGTGTCAGGTTATTGGCTGCGATTACTACGAACCCGTAGTCGTCCGGAAACAGACCCTTCAGGGTAGCTACATAGCGATCGACGTTGTCGCTCGAATAGACACTTCCCCAGCTATTGGTCCCGCTCCAGGTCACCTGGTTCGAAGCCGGAATGATGTATACGGCATGTTCCGAGTAGAACAGTTGACTGTTGACGGTGGTAAGTGGATAGTAAGTCACGGCCGCCGTCGCCGTTACGCTGCCGGCCGCGTTGCTGGCGGTCAGCGTATAAGTTGTGGTCGAAGCGGGGTTGACGTTCGCGCTGGTTCCAGTGACGGGTCCCACCCCATGGTCGATGCTCACGCTGGTTGCGCCGCTGGTGGCCCAATGCAGGGTGGCGCCGATTCCCGGGCCGGCACTGGCAGGGAGGGCGAAAAAGCTGCTGACAACCGGCCGGCTGGCAGGCACCACCGTGGCCACGGCCGACGCGGTTGCCGATCCGAAAGAGTTAGTGGCAGTCATCGTGTAAGTGGTCGTGGATGAGGGCTTCACCACCACCGATGTGCCGGTGACGGGCCCTACGCCAGAGTTGATCATCAGCCCCGGCGAACCGGTTACCGCCCAACTGAGCGTGGTGGATTGGCCGGATGTGACGGCGGCGGGAGTCGCCTTAAAGCCGGTGATGGTGGGTGGGCCTCCCACCACAACCGTAGCCGTGGCCATCGTAGTTCCATAGGTATTGGTGGCCGACAGAGTGTACAACGTGGTGGACGACGGTTTCACTATGACCGATGTTCCGCTCACCGCGCCCACGCCAGGGCTGATCGTCATTCCCGGCGATCCGGTTACCCCCCAGCTCAGCGTGCTGGACTGGCCCGCCGCCACTATCGACGGAGTGGCTTTAAAGCCGGTGATCGCGGGTGGGCTGCCTACCACCACCGTAACGGTGGCCGCCGTGGAGCCGAAGCTATTGGCGGCCGAAAGGGTGTAAGTGGTGGTCGAGGAGGGCTTCACCACGACGGACGTTCCCGTAACCGGACCCACTACGGGGTTCATCATGAGACCCGGCGACCCCGTTACCGTCCAACTCAGCGTGGCGGATTGGCCGGCTGCCACCACCGCCGGCGAAGCTCTAAGACTGGTGATGGTGGGCGGGCTTCCCACTACCAACATAGCCGTGGCAGTCGTGGACCCGTAGGTGTTAGTAGCCGCCAGGGTGTAGGTGGTGGTCGCCGCGGGTTTGACCACCACCGACGTCCCGGTCACCGCGCCCACGCCGGGACTAATGATCATTCCCGATGCGCCGGTTACCGACCAACTCAGAGTGCCGGACTGACCGGCTGGTAGCAACGCCGGAGTCCTCGTAAAGCTGACGATGGCCGGCGGGCTTCCCACGGTGACCGTGACACTGGCCGTGACGGAACCGAAAGAGTTGGTAGCTGAGAGCGTGTAAGCCGTGGTCGCCGCCGGCCTCACTACCACTGACGTTCCGGTTACGGGGCCCACGCCAGGGTTCATCATCATCCCCGGCGAACCCGTTACCACCCAACTGAGCGTGCTGGATTGCCCTGGAGCCACTTTCGCGGGCGACGCGGTAAAAGCCGCAAGGGTCGGCGGATTTCCCACCATGACCGTAACCGCCGCCCTGGTGCTTCCGAAAGTGTTGGTGGCCGTCAGGGTGTACGAGGTCGTCGCCCCAGGTCTCACGCCGACTGAGGCTCCGCTGACCGGGCCCACTCCCGCATTGATGCTGAGGGCGTTTGCGCCCGTCACGGACCAACTGAGGGCGCTGGACTGGCCCGGCGTCACTTTCGCCGGCGTTGCCACGAAAGCACTGATCACCGGCGCCTTTCCCGATATTGTCGCCGGCATACCCGTAATTACAAAAAGGGCTGCGAAAATGATCGCCATAACGTGCATATCGGCCGATTTCGGAAAGTTGCCGCCATGCGACGCAGGAAAAAATTCCGCTCACCGCGTTTTGCTGAACCTATAATTGAGCAATGCGATGCCGCCCTATTTCTTTTGTCCCCTACCTCGCCGGATTATTGATGCTGGCGGGATGCGGGCGCCAGTCATCCCCACCTCCACAGTCGCTCGCCCCCGGTGAAACCGCGGCCTGGATCCAGAACGGATGGTCCGCCGCCGAGCGCGCCGAATACCATCATCTCGCCGAGGGTAGCGAACTGATGCCCTACGCGCTGCTCGCCAACGTGGTGAGCGTGAAGACCGGTAAACCGTTTCTGGAGAATATGGAACGTTTCGGCTTCCTTCCCGATCCCACCAGCGCCACAAATCCTCACGGGTTGCCCATTGGCCTCACCACCGTCCACTCCCGCGACAAGAACCACACCGGCCTCGAAATGGTGGGGTTCAATTGCGCCGCATGCCACGTCGGCCAGATAAGCTACCGGGGAAAAAGCATGCTGATCGACGGCGCGCCTTCGCTCGTGGACCTGCAGACCTATCAGGTGGAACTCAAAAACTCGCTGGATGCCACGCTGCGCGATCCGGTCAAGGTGGTGGCACTGGTGATCGCCATCGACCGCGATCAACACGCCAGTGATACACCGGCCGCGGCGAACGCTTCCACTTACGCTTCCGACCCTGCCGCGACGACCGCGGGTGAGGTCGCCTCTGCGCCGACTGCGGACAAGAACTTCCACAGCGTGTCCTCCCAGACCGCCGACAGCACCGACGCCCTGGCTGCGCTGCGCGACCAGACTTTCGCGGCGCGCTTGCGGCGCGACATCGCCCTGCTCAAGGCCAGACTCGCCTATCTCCAAAACGGCAAGCTGCTCGTGGACGGTACCGAGCCGGGTCCGGGCCGCATCGATGCCTTTGGCGCCGCCCGCAATCTGCTGTTCCCCAAGCAAGCAATACGGATGCAGTCTCCCGTCAGTTTTCCGTTTATTTGGGATGTGCCGGACACTACCCAACAGCGCTCCGTCGCGGACACCGTCTGGATTCACTACGACGGCAATACCAATTCCATCCTCGAGCGCAATATTGGACAGGCCCTGGGAATGGGAGCGGTGTTTGATCCAAACACCTACGAATCCACCCTGCGAATTGCCAACCTGCACCGGCTGGAAGTTCTGACGCACAAACTCACGCCCCCCAAGTGGCCGGCCGATCTGCTGGGTCCGGTCGACCAGGCAAAAGCGGCTGCCGGCGCCAAGATTTTTGCCGGCACATGCCAGGGCTGCCATCAGAACCGGCTCTTCGCCCTCACCGATGTTGGAACCGATCCGCAACGGGCGAACAGCTTTGGCCAACCCGTAGCAGGAGGTGTGCCGTTCCCCACCGCCATAAAGCCGACCCTCGACGGACTGAAGGCGCGCGCGTTTTCCGACGACGGGATCTCCGCCGCCGATCAGGCGACCATGGATGCCAACCCGGTGATCTGGCGCGCGCCGGGTCAATACCTGGCGCGGCCATTAACCGGCGTTTGGGCGACCGCGCCATACCTGCACAACGGGTCTGTACCGACGCTTTGGCATCTCTTGCATCCCGCGCAGCGCCCCCCGAAATTCATCGTGGGAAATCGGGAATACGACCCGGTGAAGGTCGGTTACTCCACCGAAGGAAATGGATGGACCTTCGACACATCGCAACCGGGGAATAGCAACATCGGACATACCGGAGACAAATACGGCACCAACCTCACAGAGGATCAGAAAGCCGCGCTGCTGGAGTATCTGAAGACCATATGAGGTTTACTCAGGCTACTCATATCGGAGCGCCACCATAGGATCCACACGCATCGCCCGCCGCGAAGGCGGCCACGCCGCGACTAGCGCGATACCCAAAAACAGCAGGGACACACCGGCGAAGGACACGGGATCGATGGTGCTGAGTCCATAAAGCACGCCGCGCAGGAGGTGCGCCACGCCGGCCGCAAGAACCATCCCGGCCAGCAATCCGGCCGAGACCGGACGGGCGCTTTCGCGCATCATCAGTGAGAAAATGTCCCGCTTTTGTGCGCCGATTGCCATGCGGATGCCGACTTCGCGGGTGCGCAGAACCACCATGTAGCTGACCGTGCCATAGATGCCCATGGAGGCCAGCAGCAACCCTAACAGACTGATGGCGGATGCGATCGCGGCGGCAAAGCTGTCGATGACGAACGCATCTGTCTGGCGGAGCATCTCCTCGAGGGTGGAAATGGTTGCCACCAGGCGGGGGTCGGCCGCCGCGATCACCGGCTCCATCGCGCGCATCAACCGCGCCGGGTCGGAGTGTGTCCGCACGAGTATCGGGTAATCCTGGAGCCGGTCGGAGGGTAAGGGCAGGTAGACCTGTTGGGAGTCGCTGCCGTCCAGCGTAACTCCGCGTGTGTCCCTGGCTACGCCGATCACCTGCCAGGCGGGCCCGTCTGGAAGAAGTTCCCCCTGGTTGTGAAATTGGTCGCCAGTACCCAGGCGCAGGCTGCGGCCGATGGGATTCTGTCCGGGCCAGAGCCGCTGCGCAGCCGATTCGCTGAGGATCACCAGGTGCTCCGGTTCGCTCGCCTGCGATGGAAAGCCATGGCCCAGTAAGAGCGGCACGCCTAACGTCTGGAAATAGTTCGCCTGCACCCAGGTGTAGTAAAGCATCGCGTACATATCCCGGGCCGTTGGTGGTCCTCCATTGAGTGAGACGGCGGCTCTTCGCCCGCCGTTGTCGTCGGGCGCCCGGGCACTGGTGATTGCGGCGACCCCGGGCAGGGCCGCGATACGCGCGCGAAGGTCGCGGACCAGGACGGCGTTATGGCCGGCTGTGTATTGGGATTCCTCGGGAAATTGCAGACTCAGATCGACGACGTGTCCGCCGTCGTAGCCGGTATTCATCCTGAGCGTGTGGATGGCGCTGCGAACCAGCATGCTTCCGGCGATCATGAGCGCGAGCGAGACCGCCACTTGCGCGGCGATCAAGGAGTCGCGCAGCCGGTGGCTCCCAACGGGCGACGTCCCCGCGCCTCGGACCGTGGAGCAGAGCGCGGAGCCGGAACTCTCAATGGCCGGCGCGAGCCCAAACAGGATGCCCGCGAAAACAGAGATCGCCAGGACGTAGGCAAATATTTCGAGGTCGGGGTTCACGTTGAGGACCAGCGTCCCGTATTCGGCAGGCATGGCTTCGGCGGCCTTGGTCACCGCCACGCGCAGCAGAACCCACGTTGACGGAAGAGCCGCACAACCGGAAACCAGGCCCAGCAGGACGCTTTCCGTCAACAACTGCCGGACCACGCGCAACCGTCCGGCGCCAAGCGACAGACGGATCCCCAGTTCTTGCCGGCGGCTGGTGGCGCGGGCCAATTGCAGACCGGCGGCATTGGCGCAAGCGATCACCAGTACCATTCCCACGGCCACCATGATGAGCAAAATGGTGAGTCTCAAATCGGCATTCATCTTGCCGGGAAGCGGCGAGCCTGGCGAGATCAACGCACTAACATTCTTACTCAGGTCGGAGTGCGGATCGTGCAGGCCGCGCAGGTGTGTAGCAAGCAGGGTTGTCTCCGCCTCCGCGCGGAACATGCTGACGCCCGGGGTAAGGCGGCCAAACACGCGGCAACACAGGTCGTCGCGGTCGTGCAGGCGGCGGCTCGCCGGATGAACCAACGGATAGAGACTGAGCGGCAACCAGAAATCGGGCGTGGCCACGCTGGTGCCAACGAAGTTGTGCGGTGTGATCCCGGCAATGGTAAAGGCGGCGTCATTGAGGCGAATGATCCTGCCCAGCACCGCGGGATCGCCGGCAAACCGTCTCTGCCAGTAATTCTCGCTGATGAGAACCGCGGGCGAGGCCGCCAGTTCGCGAAGGCCGATGGATTCGAAGGTGCGCCCGCGCAAGGCGGCGGTCCCGAGCACCGGGAAGTAGTTTTCCGAAACGACGAAGGTGCTGGCGAACTCCGCGTTGTTCGCCGCCGGGCGCAGTAGGCCGAGTTTCCCCATCAGCGACCCGGAATCCGCACTCCGCTGGCTCGCGACGCCGCCGGTGCTCACGCGCAACTGGTCGATGCTAAAAGCGATGACGCCGCTAAACGAGCGGAGACGGTCCCGATACGCTTCGTAATCCGGATAGCTGAATCTGGCACTGGTGGCCCCGGACTGGAGGCGTAGCGCGACGTTGACCATCGTGCCCGGATCGCGCGCATCGAGGGGGCGGCCGATGAACGCCCTGTAGCCCGTGAAGGCCGCTGTGTTGACCCCGATGCCGAGCGCCAGGGCCAAGACCGGCACGATGGTGAACCCGCCATTGCGGACCAGGAGGCGGGCCGCGTATCGCAAGTCCTTGAGCAAGGTTTCGAACTGGATATCAGATCGTCTCACCGTCCAGCTTCCTGATGCACATTCGTTTCAGGATGGAGGACGATTTCGCGCGCCGATTATTACACCAGATGATTCAATTTGAGCGCCAGAGCCGCCGCGAGCGAGCCTAACCAGCGTATTACTGTCGCGCGGCCCTACGCAACTGAATCCGCCGTCCAAACAAACCCAGAACAATCAATCCCGACCCGAACAGAACATAATCGGGCGGTTCGGGCGTTTCCGTCAAAATGCGGATGCTGTCAATACCGCCGGCGCCGGTCTGGAAGTCAAAACTCACTGTCTGGAGGTTGGAGGACAGGGTGACCGAGTCGCCCGGATCAAGGCCGTTCAAAGTGAAGAAAGGTCCATTCGACACGGGATAAAGTGTGCCGGGCGCGCCAAACATGCTGTTCGTGGAAGCAAGCACCTGGTAGCCCACGATGATTCCGACAACCCTCTCGCCAGGACTGAAAGTGATGGAACCCGTGAAATCGGTAACGCCGGATCCCGTGGGTGCCGAACTCAGCAGATAATAGCTGTCGATGAAGGCAGGTCCCGTTATGGCGCCCGGAGCAAAGCCCGTGCAGCAAACCCATGTTCCAGGCGTCACGATGCCGGCATCCTGGGGCGAGGTAATCAGCACGTTTTGCTGCTCCGCAAACACGAACGCGGTTGTAGCGCTCTGCAAGTCCGTCTCGCCGATTTGCACGGACGCTGGCGGCGAGACGCCTGTAACGCCCGAGAACAGAATAATCGACCCGTAGGCCGGTAGTACGGCAAGCAACAGCGCCACTACGAGGAAGATCCGCATATGTAGTGTATACCACAATTGTATAGCTGGCACTCCAGGTTTTTTTAGATTTCTTAGTACCGTCTCTGAAAGAAAACCTTGACTATCTTCAATAAATTCAGGAATATCGATACGATCAAAAGATTAATCTCGCGATTAAGGTGATTTCCCGGGGCCGTCGACTCAATCCTTCGGCAGATCAGGGCGGTTCCACCAGCCTCCGCCTAGCGACTGAAACAACGCCGCAGTGTCGGCATAGCGATTCGTTTGCGCCTGCACCAGGTTGATCCACGCTTGCTGATAGGCTTGTTCAGCGCTCAAGAGCGCGAGGTAGTTGGCGTATCCGCCGTCAAGCTGCTTCTTCGTCAGGTCGAGCGTGACGGCGGCGGCGTCCTTGGCGGCAGACGCGGCCTTTAGACCGTCGGCATCCTGCCGGATGGCATGCAACGTGTCGGCCACATTTTGAAAAGCAGTCAGCACCGTACTGCGATATTGCTCGTCGGCTTGGGTGTAAGCTGCTATGGCCGCACGCTCGCGGTGAAGCAGCGTCCCGCCTTCGAACACCGGCTGGGTGAGACCTCCGCCCACGTCCCAAAAGCCTCCCTTGGTGAACATATGGCTGAAGATGACTGCCATGCTGCCGGCATCCGCCGTCAAAGCAAAGCTGGGCAGCCGGTTGGCGTGCGCAACCCCGATCAGGGCGCTCGCCGCATGCAGGTTCTCTTCGGCCTGTCGCACATCGGGACGGTGTTCCACGAGTTGTGAAGGAACTGTCAGAGGCAACTCCCGAGGCAGTTGGAAGGCCGAAAGCTCAAACTTCTCCGGCAGGTCCTGATTGGGAAACCCGCCCGCGAGCGCCGCCAGCAGGTCGCGCTGCTGAGCCAGTTGCTTAAGCAGAGGAGGTAGCGTAGCGGTGACTTGCGCGAGTTGGGCCTCCTGGGCGGCTACGTCAAGTTGGCTGGCATAGCCTTTGCTGTATTGGCTGCGCAGAATCTCCAGCCACTTAGTGGCGATGGCGATCAGTTCATTCGTGGCGTCGATCTGTCCTCGCAATGACGCCTCTTGAATGGCGCCGGCGGCAATGTTGGAACTGAGCGTGATATGCGTCGCGGCTAGAACAAATCTGGCCTGCTCTTCCTGCGCTTTCAGTGACTCCACCGTTCTCCGGTTCAAACCGAAAACATCCGGGACGAAGGAAACGCTGACCTGCGGGGTAAACAAGCTGTAGGACAGAGCGCCGGAGTAGGTAACCGGCGAAACATCCGAGGACGTCCTCCCGCGGTTGGCCGAAAAACCTGCCGACACACTCGGATAGTAATAGCCACGCTGCGCCAGGGTGTTCTCTCTGGCAACCAACAGAGCCGCCTGCGCCGACTTCAAGTCAGGATTAGCTTTGAGCGACCGCTCGATTAAATCGTCGAGCGGCTTGGAGTGAAACAGGCTCCACCAGTCTCCCGGAATATCGAGCTTCTCATCGAAACTTTGCGTCTCCCCGCCGGAGACGTTGGGAGTTGTGCTGGTGGCCGCCGGAGGTGCAGGCGTATAACCTGGGACCGGTGGAGGCGCGGGCTTCTTGAAGTTCGGTCCCACCACGCAGGACCAGTTGAGCAACAGGGCTGCCGCAAGCGCCATGAGGTCAAGACCGCGCGATTGGCGAATGAGACTCATAGAGATCCGGCCGCTACGGCCTCCGCTGCACCATTTTCCCGTCGATCGCGCCGGGATTCGGACCGTGATGCCGCACACTTTTTAGCGGCGGCGCAACGGTTGCCACGCGGCCTGGCGGCCGAACCGGCCGGGGCCTTATGGCGGTGGATTCAAGATGTGCCGGCCGCTTCGGAAGGGGTTTGGGAAGAGGCTTGGGGAGACTCGATTTTGCCGGACTTCCGGGGCGGGATCGCTTAACGGATGTGGCCCTGTCCGCGTACCCCGTACCACAGAATAAGGCTGCGCAAGCCAGCATCACGAACATGAAATGCGCCTTCACCTGGACTCCTCGGCTCCCGGGGTTTTCTCACCCGTCAGGAGGATCAGCCTTAGCGCAGGCACGGCGAGGAGCAGCATGACCGGGCCGACCAACATGCCGCCCACGATCACAGTGGCGAGGGGACGCTGCACCTGGCTGCCGATGCCGGTTGAAACGGCCGCGGGAAACAGGCCGATGCAGGCGGAAAGCGCCGTCATCAGGAGAGGGCGCATACGCGTGGTTGCGGCGCGGTACATGGCGTCCACGGGCGCCAGACCGTGAGCCCTTTCCTGGTTGTAGAACGTGATCATCAGGATGCCGTCCATGACGGATACGCCAAACAGCGAGACGAATCCGATGGCGGCCGAGATGCTGAAGTTGAGGCCGGAGATGTAGAGGGCGAGTATACCTCCGACGATGGCGTCGGGAATGCCAGCCAGCGCCAGGATCGAATCGCGGAAATTGTTGAACAGGCTATAGAGCGCTCCGGCGATCAGGATGAAGCTGATCGGCACAATGATTTCCAGACGTTTCTTGGCTTCCTGAAGATCGCCGAATTCGCCCGCCCACACGAGCCGGTATCCGGGGGGAAGCTTCACATTCTTGGCGATGCGTTGCTGGGCATCTTCGACGGTTCCTCCCAGATCCCGGCCCCGCACGCTGAATTTCACCGGAATAAAGCGCTGCACGCTTTCGTGATAAATCCAGAAAGCTCCCGTGTCCAGCGAGATAGTAGCGAGCTCGCTCAGTGGGATATAGGCGTTCGCGCCGCTGGCGGTGGTATACCCTACTTTGATGCTACGGATTTCATCAATGTTGTCGCGGTATTCCGGAGTGTAGCGGACAACCAGATCGAATTGCCGGTCGCCCTCCAGGACAGACGTCGCTACAGCACCACCCATGGCGGCTTGCACAACCGCATTCACATCGCCCGAGTTCAGGCCGTAGCGCGCGGCTTTCTCCCGATCCACTTTGATGTTCAGGTTCGGCTGGCCGAGGACCGGGAAAATGCCGAGATCGGCAACCCCGCGGACTTGCCCCATTTGATCGCGGACCTGCTCGGCCAGCTTGGTCAACTCTTCCAGGTTGGGACCGACGATCTTGACCGAATTGACGCCTTTAACGCCGGAGATGCCTTCTTCGATGTTGTCCTCGATATACTGCGAGAAATTGAAGATGACGCCCGGCAACTCGTTCTGAAACTCGCCTTGAATCTGTTGGGTCAGCTTGTCCTTGGTCAGGCCCTTGGGCCATTCGTCGAAACCTTTGAGCGGGGCGAATAGCTCGACATTCGAAAACGGCGAAGCGTCGCTGCCATCGTCCGGGCGCCCATGCTGGGAAACCACGGTGAGGACTTCGGGGTGCCGCAGCAGAATCTCGCGCATTTTGCGTGCGGCCGATTCGCCGTCCTCGAGCGAGAGGGTGATCGGCATGGAGGCGCGAATCCAGAAGTTGCCCTCCTCCAGGTGCGGAAGAAACTCACTGCCCAGCCGCGGTGCGATAAACAGGAAAGTTCCCAGGGAAAAAGCCAGTTCCAATCCCACGACCAGGAAGCGGTTTTTCAGCGTGAAGCGGAGGGCTGGGTCATACAGGCGGTGGAGCAGGTGGACGATGAACGTCTCAGCCTCCTTCACACGCTTGGGGATCAACATCGAGGCGATCACTGGTGTGACCGTGAAGGTCGCGATCAGCGCTCCAGCCAGCGCATAACCGTAAGTGCGCGCCATAGGGCCGAAAATCTGTCCCTCGACCCCCTGCATGGTAAACAGAGGCACGAAACCCGCCACCGTGATCAGCGCCGAAAACAGGACTGCCTTGTCTACCTGCAGCGCGCTGATCAGAATCAGGCGCAAGCGATCGGTCCAGCGAAAGGCGGGACCTGCTTCCGGGTCTGCGGGCTTGGTCGGGTCCGGACCCCAGTAACCTTGCCCAAGGCGCTGCAGGAGGGCCTGTTTTTCTTCGGGGTCGCGCTGAAAATTCCGGAAGATATTTTCGACCAGGATCACCGCTGAATCGACGATAATGCCGAAATCGACGGCGCCGACGGAAAGCAGGTTTGCGCTTTCCCCCATAACTACCAGGAGGATGGTGGCGAAGAACAGCGCGAAGGGTATGTTCAGCCCCACGATGACCGCGCTGCGCAGGTTGCCCAGGAAAATCCACTGGATCATGAAGACCAGCAGGCACCCGAAGACCAGGTTGTGCAGAACGGTATGCGTGGTGATCGCGATCAGCGACGACCGGTCGTAGAACGGAACCACCCGGACTCCCCGCGGCAGACTCCCGTCGTGATTCAGCGTGTCGATCGCCTGCTGAACCTTGGGAATCATGTCGGCTGTTTTTTCCGTTCTTCTTTGCACCACGATGGCGCCGACCACATCGTCGTGCCGGTCGCGGCCTAAAATGCCCAGCCTGGGCCGGTAGGCCACTGAGACCGTCCCCACATCCTTTATCAGAATGGGAACGCCATTTTCCTGGCTCAGAACCACGTTCTCGACGTCGTTGACTTTGTAGCCCTCGGTCAAATCGTCGTTGCCGCCATCGTCAATCAAGCCGACGCCGCGAATATTGATGGACTGCTGGCCTATACGGATCTCGCGGCCGCCCACGTTAATGTTGGCGTTCCCGAGCGCGGTTAGAATTTGGGGAACGGTAACGCTGTAGGCTTCCAGCTTGTGAGGATCAACCTGGACCTCAAATTCCTTGGTGGGACCTCCCCAACTGTTGACGGCGGCGATGCCAGGGATGGTCAGCAGCCTGCGTGCCACGATCCAATCCTGAACGGTACGGAGGTTAGTGATTCCAAAATGTGGCGTGCCGACAACCTGGTAGCGGTAGATTTCGCCGGTCGAGCTGTTGGCTTGGATGGTGGGGACCAGGTTACCTGGGAGGCTGACATTCTGCGTCATCGCCACAGACGCCTGGCTGTACGCGAAGAAGTAATCCACGCCATACTTGAAGCTGACGCGGACAAAAGAGAGGCCGTAGAACGAAGTCGAACGGATAACCTCGATGCCCGGGGTAGAGTAGAGGCCGATCTCCATGGGCCGCGTGTAGTACCGCTCCATTTCCTCCGCGGACAGGCCGGGCGCCTGCGCGGTGATCTCCAGGATCACCGGCGTGGGGTTAGGATAAGCCTCGATGTTGAGCAACTTGAAAGCAATGAAACCGGCGACCGCGAACAGCACGAGTCCTGCGACCACGATGGCGCGCCGGCTTAAGCAAAAGGCAACAAGGTCCTTGAACATGGGAGGCTTACTCGGTGGCCGGGGCCGACAGCATGCTGCTAAGGAATACCGCACCGTCGGTTACGGCCAACTCTCCCCGATTGAGACCGCCCAGGATCTGAACTCGCTCGTCTCTGCGCAGGCCTGTTTTGATAGTTCTTTGTTCGAAATGGCGCCGGTCGGTGGTGACCCAGGCGGTCATGGTGCCATCGGGTTCCCTTACCACCCCGTTGGCCGGTAGGGCGATCCCCACCGTTGGACCGTCGACACGGATCAGGAAGTTCGCGAGCATCCCGGGACGCAATTCATCCTTCGGGTCCTCGATTTCCGAACGGACTGTCGCCCGGTGGGTATTTGGATCCACCGCCGCATAAATCTTCGATATCTTGCCCCTGAACAAGCGCTTGGGATAAGCCATTACCTTGACTTGAACCGGCAGTCCGATATGAAGGAGCGCGATGTCGCTCTCGACGACATTTGCCAGCATCCATTTGACCGATAGATTCGAAACTGTGTAGGGCGCCGGCGGGTTGCCAGGCTGCACCATGAGCCCAGGCGGCGCGTTGTACTGGGTAATCTTGCCGGAAATCGGACTATGCACCACAAGCGCCGGATCGATCTTGCGGGAAGCGATCATTCGGTCTATTTCCGCGTCGGTCTTGCCAAAGACGCGCACCGCGTCTTGCGCAGCTTTGAGAGCGCCATCTGCGGTCTGCTCATCCGAGGTCGCCTGCTCTAATTCGCGCTGCGCAATT
The DNA here is from genome assembly GCA_963843255.1 of Bryobacterales bacterium. GTDB lineage: Bacteria > Acidobacteriota > Terriglobia > Bryobacterales > Bryobacteraceae > Bog-159. Next base: position 330,635 of record CAWJJQ010000007.1, read on the forward strand.
CCGGGAAGCCCCTTGACGCGCTCCAACTCCTTCTTCGTCAATTCGAAAGTCGCTGCCGCGCCGATCAGCGTGGCTTCCGCTTGGATAAGATCGGGGCTTTTGATGGTGTAGAGCGGCTGATCCTTCTCAACTTGAACACCCAATTCCACAAAAGCGTTGATGATGGTTCCTTGATAAGCCGGAAAAACCTGCACCGACACTTCGTCCGCAAAACTGATTGTGCCAACCGTCTCTCTGTCAACGGGAAACGGGTAGGTTCCCACCGGCTCGATCTTGATGGCGCTCAACTGGCTCGGCGACAAATCCACGGAGGGGTTAGGCGTGTTCTTGGCGGCCGGCTGTTGCGGGTTGCCGTCTGCCGCGTGACTATGGCTTCGGCCGGATTCCACAAGCATCGCCAGGGCAACAATTGCCACGGCAGTCGTGCAGACCACCAAGACACGCTTGGTGATGTAATTCGAATGCGTCATCGGGAAACTGAACCCTTTGTACCTTGGAAGCGCCGAACGCGGGAGGGAATGAAGCAGCCAAAGAGACCACTATTTCGACTCGGCTCGGGAGTCAAACGGATGGCCACTCGATTGGCCGAAACTCAAAGCCCCAAAAACCAATCTTTAGTGGAGGCCGGGTAATCTTTTAGGCAAAACGGTTGGCAGGGCCGCAGAGTAGCCTTAGCATGAACTGACGGATGGCCTCAAAAGCGCAAAGAGGCGCGAATCCCGCGCCGCCATGAAAGATAGGAACTCGCGAGATGATGGCGGCGCGGCCGTGGCCCCGTTTTGCGCGAGTTCCTTAGAAGAAGCGCAAAGGGGCGCGTATCCGCGCCGCCATGAAAGATAGGAACTCGCGAGATGATGGCGGCGCGGGGGCCCCGTTTTGCGCGAGTTCCTTAGAAGCGCAATGGGGCCGCGGGTCGCACCAGGACAGGAGATTGAGGGGGATGCGGCGATGACGAATGCGACAGCCGGGAACCGCATTCGGTTGGTTTTGCTGGACGAACAAGTTCTTCTTCGGGCAGGCATCGCCCGCTTGTTGGCCGGGGAGTTTGGCTTCGAGGTCGTTGGCGAGTGTGGCACGCCCGCTGAAGCCATGGAGATGCTGCGGGGCATCACGCCGGATGTTGTTTTGGTGGATTTTGATGCCGGTGTGAGCCAAGACGGGGCCGGGTTCATGTGCACGGCGCGCACGGCCGGTTACCGCGGACGTTTTTTGGTTGTGGCCGATACAACCGATATCGTGGAAAAGTCGGCATTGGCCTTGAGGTTGGGCGCATCGGGAATTTTTCTGAAATCCGAGCCGCCTGAACGGTTGTTGCAGGCGATCCGATGTATCGCGGACGGCGCACTCTGGCTCGATCAAACGGTCGTGCAACGCCTGGCTGAACGGTATGTATGGCAGGAGTCCCCGCGGGCCGGCGAAAAACTGGCCGCCGATTTGAACGATCGTGAGCGGAAAACGCTGCTGGGTGTCTTGGGCGGCCTCACTACCAAGAAGATCGCCGCTAATATGGGCCTTTCCGAAAGCTCGGTCAAGTATATCCTCCGCACGTTGTTTTCAAAGGCCGGAGTCAGGACCCGGAGTCAGCTTGTGCGCGTGGCGCTGCAAGACTCGTGGGGGAGTGCCGGCCACTTCGCAAAAGGGCCGTCAGGCGGTTCTCCAGTGGCCGGACAATCCAGCGGCTAATCCTTTGATTGGGGCCAAACCGGCTAAAGAATGCTCCGGTACTCTTCGAGCGCCACGCGAACCAGTTGGCTTCGCGCACGAACACCGGTTTTCGCGAATAGCTGCTGTAAAGTATTCTTGACGGCGCTTTCCGAGATTTCCATGCGTGCGGCTATCTCTTTGTTCGCCAGACCCTGCACGAGCAACCGCAGGACTTCCGTCTCGCGACTGGTTAAAGCAGCCGCGTCGCGCTTTTCACCGGTAAGAGTAGTGGAGACACCGGCCGCCTGCTCGTCCGCAACTTCCGCGACAATGGCAGCCACCTTGGGCGTCGGGCCGACTCTATATGTAGAAAACCATACATCGGCAGTGAAGGACTCGCCATTACCGCGATGGCCCCGGCATTGCATGGATGCACGGAACTGGGGTGCTTCCTCCCAGCGCAAGGCATGATGCAACTCCGGAAGGAACGCGGCAATCGGAGTGCCGATCAAACGTCCGTCTTGAGGCGCCATCATCTCCAGCGCCGCGCAGTTGGCCAGTTCGATGAAGCCGCGCTCGTCCACCGTTACGATCGCCGCCGGGCTGGTTTCGACTAACGCTTTCAGCTTAGCCCCGGCCTCCGCGCTGAGCCGCCGATTGCGGACGAGTTCTCCAACGAATAATCCACAGCCAGCCAGCGCCAATGTTTCAAAAGACAGCCGCACGAACGACTGATTCAGCGAGCTGAAGACTTCGGCCAGACCCGCACAAGCGAACCCCAACAGGGCGACTAGCCACCTGGGGAGAAAGGCGGACGAGAGCATGATGGGAAACAGATAAAGGAACCCGAGCGAAATGTATGGCTCCGTCCGCCAGTCCACGATCGCAACAATCAACACAATCAAGGCGCTGGTGGCCAGTATACGCGTCCGGTTTCGCTGGTCCCACAGCCGGTCCAGAGGGCTCATGAGCAGATTTACAGATTATCCCGCGCTTGGAGCGAACCGGCTCCGTATCAAAAGATAGCTTCGTACGGTCGAGGGAATCGATCATTCGTTGTGCTCCCTGGATGCCGAGATCTTTGTGGCGGTGACCAGAATCTTCAGCAGGAGTTGCGCAACGAACGCACCGTAAATAAAGGCAGGCACACACCAATCTGCACTGCGGCAGGTCTCGATCTTATCGCCGGCGCGCTAGCGCCGGATCTTTCGCATCCAGTCGCCCCACGAAAATCCCGCCCGCGCTATCACCGCGCTCAGCACCAGCGCCCATCCCATGCGCGTCCAGAACGCGCCCGCGCCCGGCTCCACCTGCGTGAAGACGTTCCGCACCCAATCCGTCGTACTGGGAACGAAGTAAGGAAAATTGTCCACACCGAAGAACCAGTTGCGCGCCCCGGCGGACATCAGGAAATTGGCGAACGGCCATTGCACTGCCAGCAGCGCAATCAGGAAAATCGGAGCCATCAAGGCAGCCTGCGCCCAGCGGTTCCAGCGCCTCCACCACGGCCGCGTCAGGTCCAGCAAAAACGCGGGCACGATGCTCAGGATCGGAAAATCGGGACCCACCAGGTGCGTCACATGCTGATACACCGGCCCCAGTTTGGGCTCCGCCGGGAACAAGGGCAGAATCCACAAGTAAAGCAGGTTGAGCGCCATGAACATGCCGATCACCGTGGTCCCCGCCCAGCGAAAGTCCGTGATGCGGTAAAGGCCGGCCAGAAAGAAGCAGGTGCCCACCGAAATCAGCAGGTAGAACAGCGCGCTGTGCATGTAATTGCGCAGCAGGAATTCCTGAAACATGCCCAGCGGCGTCACCAGCACGAAAGCATAGGCATACAGCATCAGCGCGTGCAGCCTGGTCCGCATGGCGCCTTCCGCGTGGCTCAGTTGTCCCAGAATCAGCAGCAGCGTTCCCAGGCGGATCACCAGGATGCCGAAAATCAGCAGCACGTGCGGCGGGCTCAACACCTTCACGTCCAGGCCATACGCCGCGTGCCACCAGTTATCGAAAGGCGCCGAAGTGATCATGGCGATGCCGCCCCAGGCGCACACGAAAGCGCCCAGCGGTCCGCGAAATCCCCAGATCCGCACGGATGCGGCTTCCGCCGCCGCGGAATGCCCGAATGAACTGGAAAGAATCAGGTATCCGCACGAGATCCCCGCCAGAATGCCGCACAGGTAGATCAGCATATGCGGCGCGGTCCAGAAAGTATCCCGCCCGATGCTCTTATGCCACGAGATATCCCAGACACCGCCGATGGAAGCCGAAGTGATCGCGATTACGCAGGCGGTGATGTACCAGGGGACTGATGCGGTGCGCTCCGCCGCGCTTTCCGTCCAGGTAATAGTGGCGCTCTGAGCCATTGATGCTCTCCTCCAGGTCTTTCCATCACTCTAGCAAAGCCACCCCGATCTGGCACAGGATTTGCATCGTTCGCCTACGGAGGCAGGGATGCTCTGGGTGATCTCCTTCATTTTAATAGCTGTGTGGTTTATAGCACTGGTTACGTCCTACACACTCGGTGGTTTCATTCACCTCCTGCTGATCCTGGCTGTCGCGGTAATGATGATTGAGTGGCTGTTGAACCGGCGCACCGTTTAGCTATTCCGGCGGCGGATCGGAAAATACAATGGCTTCTCTAAACCCGCGGGTCTTGAACGCCGCATATATAATACCGATCGTTAGCCAGATGCCTCCGGCCACCAGCGCCGGCTGATGCAGGCTCTTCCATATATAGAGGCAGAAGAAGAATCCCAGCACAGGCGGTAGAAACGCGCTCCAGCTCTTGCGGTCGCCGCGCAGGAAGTAATGGATAAAAGCCGCCGCGTTCACACCCATGAACCCGATGATCGCGCCGAAGTTCAGCAGTTCCGCGCCCAATCCATAGGTAATCAGAAACGCGCCTATTAGCGCCAGCGCTCCCACAAACAGTACGTTGTTCCGCGGAATGCCGTGCTTCGGTTCGATGGCGCCGAAAAAGCCGCGCGGGATGGTGTTATCGCGGCCCATGCCGTAGAGCAGCCGCGCCGCTCCCAATTGCGATCCCATGCCGGAACCGATGGTGGCCACCAGCAGGGTCATGTTCACTACCTGGAACAGCACCGCGCCGCCTGCCCGCCCGGCCACGTACACAAACGCCGTGTCCACATCCGGGTAGGTCTTGTAATCCGGCCACACCAGTTGCCCCGCGTAAACTTCCGCGGACGCCAGCACTCCCGTGATCAGGCAGGTCAGCACAGTCGCCAGCATGATGTTGCGCCGCGGATTGTGGGCTTCCTCCGATAGCGTGGAGATGCCGTCAAATCCGATATAAGTCAGTACCGCGACCGAGGTGCCCGTGGAGATCCGGCTCATGCTGAAAGTGTTGGGGTCGTAGAACGGCTGGGTGAGCGAAACGCCATGCTGATGGAGAAGGTAGCGCACCGCCGCGATAAAGAAGTACACGACCACCACGCACATGGCCAGCACCAGCACCTCGTTAGTGCGGGCGGTGGCCCGGATGCCGCGCAGGTTCAACAAAGTGAACAGCACCGCGAAAAATATCGCCCACGCCGCGTAAGGAATTTCGGGCACCAGGTTCAACGCCGCCTTGCTGCACCAGATGGTGCAGATGATGGGATTGAGGATGTAATCCATAGCCAGGCTCCATCCCGTGACGAAGCCCAGCCCCGAATGGATCTCGCGGCCCACGTAGGTGTATGCCGACCCGGCGCTGGGATAGGCGCGCGCCATGCGCCCGTAGCTGATGGCCGTGAACAGCATGGCGCACATGGCAATCAACACGCACGTGACTACGTGTCCCCGTGCCACCTGGCTGACCACGCCAAACGGCGGCATGGGAGCGGTCGGTTGAATAAGAATGATTCCGTAAAAGACCAGGTCCCACAATCCCAAGGCGCGCTTCAGGTGCGCGCCGGACTGCAAGCCCTTGTCCGGACTGGTTGCGCTCGACATGAAGTTAGATTGTGACACACCTGCCAGTGGACTGTGAGGCAGCCTCTTAGCGTTGAAACACCGAAGCGATGTATTGAACGGAATGCCGGCGCCTCCATGCCGCAGTCATCCCTCCGGCCATTTGGAACCTACCAAACAAGCCCCCAAACGCGCTCTTCGTCCTAAAACCGCCCCGGGCGTTTCTGGAGAGTCTGCCTTCTTACTTGCTCCAGGCGGTCGATCCGAAGCGAAAAGCGGGGACGAGAGCCCCGCGAGCCCACGCACCACCTGCGGCGGCGCGCCTGCTACTCGAACCAGATTCCCGGACCCGGCAGCGATCCGAACGTGTCACTGCACGTCCCGCCCGCGCAAACCACCACCGGTACGTAATAAGGCGGCCCCGGCCCCCCCGGGACAAAAGACGGCACCTGAAAATTCACCTGCGTAACCCCGGAAACCAGGCTGGGCGCCCAACCGGCGTAGGTCACCGAAGCCACCGCATTCGCGCCGGTCACTATCACCGTAATCGGAAGAACCGGCGTTCCGCCCGCCGCCGTGGGTATCGCGCCGTCCACTCCCGCCGGATCAGTCTGGCCTGTCCCTGATACATAGATCGAAACCGTATCGCCCGCGTGCGCCGGATGCGCTGGACTGTTCACCGTGTTGTCCTGGTTGATGATGGCGGCTGTCAGCATATTGACCCCGGGGGACGGGCCGAAGCTCATCTCGCTGGCGAAGATCTCCGGCGCCGCCTGCTCCACGCTCAGCACCACCTCGTTCGACGCGCCGTTCCCCGTCACGATCTTGATATGCGCGGCAATCCGTCCATCCAGCAAATACGGAGCGACCAGGTTGATCTGCGCCGCCGACACGTACAGCAAAGGCGCAGGCGCATTCTCGATCAACACCTGCACGCCGCCGAGTTCGCTCCCCACTGTACCTCCGGAAGGCTGCGCCGCTACGCCCTGCGCGGGTCCGAACCCGGCGCCGTAAATCGAAATCACCTCTCCCGCGGCCACCGCTCCCGAAACGTACGGGTAACCCGCCAGCGCGACGCACGACGCCACCAGCCGCGGCGGACCCGCCACCGTGCTCATCGCGCTCAGAATCACATCCCCAGCGTTATCCGTGCCCGCCACCACCGCGTTTCCGCTCTTATCCGCGGCCACCGGACCATAAGGAATCGATGCACCCGTCCAGGTGCCCCACTCCAGGCTCTGTCCCGCAGCGTCGATCTTGCCGAAAAAGCCGTTCGCCCCCGGATAACCTGTCGCGGGGATCTGCGGGCATGGCCATGGCGCTCCCGGAGTCGCCTGGAAGGCGCTCTGGCCAAAGGTGTACGGCACGCTGACGATCGCATTGCCCGCCTCATCCAGCGCCAGGTACGATAACGCAGCCGGCAGGTACGTCGCCGCCAGAGCTTTCGAGCCATCCGCGCTCAGATGAACCAGATACCCGCTCGAACTTGCTCCTGCCGAGGGTTGCGCCTGGAACGCGCCGGGCATAACCGGGAAGTTCGTTGAGGCCGTACCGCCGCTAATCCACACGCTCCCGTCCGCGGCCGCCACCATCTGCCCTACATCATCATTTCCACTCCCGCCCACGAAAGTGAGCCACGCGAATCCCGAAAGCTCGGAGTTCATCTTGCCGGCGAAGCCGTCCACCCCACCCCCAAAAGTGGTCTGCCATGCGCCGGGAGTCGCAGCCACATCGCCGCCGTCCGTCCGTCCGCCGATCAAAACCGATCCGTCCCCCGCAACCACCAGCGTCTCTACCATGTACGGCAGATTCACGTTCGCCACCAGTTGACCATCCCCGGTCAGGTTCGTCAGGATAACCGGCGCAGTCGTCTGTAGGTCTTCCGTCAGAGCGTAAAGCGAACCATCCGGCGCCACCGCTAATGCCATCTGGCTCCCGTTCAAAACAGTCGACCAGATCAGCTTCTTCCCATCGCTCGAAAGCTTGGCTATAAAGCTTCCCTCGTCCGTTAAAACCGGCCGCCAGGGGTTACCCGCCAGTGGAAAATCGCCTTCAGTCTGGCCGCCAACGTAGATATCGCCCGCGGCGTCTACCGCCAGCGCGCTCGGCACGTCCCATCCTGTGCCGCCTAAATAAGTCAGGAATGCCAGCTTCCCGGTCACGTCGAACTTCGCGATAAATGCATCCGCACATGCGCCCGGATCGCCAAAAGGGTCAGGGCACGATCCGCCGGCAAAGGTGGGCTGCACCACCCCCGGCGTCGCGGCCAGGCCGTTCGCATAAACGACTCCGGTGATATAGCTGTTCCCGGACGAATCGGTCGTCACCGCGGTCACGCCCGGATTCGAGATGCCCGCCCAGGCCGTGTACGGAACGGTGGTGGAATACAAAACGCCCGGCGGCACCGCCCCACAGGGAAAGCCGGCCAGCAGCCCCGCGCTAACGATCCAACCAAGTGGGGCAACGCGACCCACTAAAGTCCGGAAATGCCCCATCCGGCATCTCCTGGACCGCCGATCTTTGTGGCCTTCGCGCATTTTCTGTAAATGCCTCGCAACCTGCGGGCCGCAACAGAGTCTGGGGAATCTCGGCGAATGTGAGCCGCCGTCTCGTGATGAAGCCGCACAATTTCTGCGATAATTCGTAGAATCGGCGGCGCGCATCCGCCCGCCGGTGAAGGAGGCCAGCCATGGCAACAGCCGCTGTGGGTATCTCATTATTGGACGCCGTCCGGGAAATCGCGCCCATCGTTCGCGAAAATGCCGACCGCGCGGAACAAGAGCGCCGGCTCAGCCCGGAAACCGTGGAGGCCATGAAGCGCGCCGGCTTCTTCCGCATGTGCAAGCCGCGCGCATTCGGCGGCATGGAGGTCGATGCCATGACCGCCATGCGCGTCTTTGAAGAGATTTCCCGCATCGATGTGTCCGCCGGCTGGAACCTCATCATCTCCTCCGCCGGCCTTACTTTCGCGAGCTGGATTCCGGACCAGGGCATCCAGGAATTCCTGGGGGCCGATCCGGATACCATCGCCGCCGGCGCCGTTTTCCCTCCGGGCAAAGCCATCCCCGTCGACGGCGGCTATCGCATCACCGGTCGCTGGCCCTTTGCTTCCGGATGCCATAACGCCTCCTGGTTCATGGAGACCGCCAACATCTATGACGGCGAGCAGATACGCCTGGGTGAAAATGGTGTGCCAATTCAGTTGCTCTGTCTGATGCCGGCTGCTCAAGTCGAGATCCTCGATACCTGGCACACCATGGGAATGTGTGGCACGGGGAGCCACGATGTCGCCACTCGGGATCTGTTCGTGCCCTTGCATCGCGTCGGCGTGGTCGCTCCTCTCGATAAGCTACCGAAGTCGGTCGAAATCCCGCTATTCCGCCTGCTGTTCTGGTTTCCCACCATATCTCTGGCCGCGCCCGCGATGGGCGTTGCGCGCGCCGCAATCGATTCCCTGCTGGAGTTGGGCGCCAAAAAAACGCCCGCCTATACTGGCTCCACAGTCGCCGCCCGGCCCGCCGCCCAAATGCAGCTAGGAGAAGCCGAGGCGCTGCTGGGCGCCGCCCGCGCCTACGTCTACGGATCCCTCGAGGACGCCTGGCAAACCGTTCGGCAGGGTAAGTTTTTGAGTCGGCGCCAGAAGATTGCCATCCAATTGGCCGCCTCGCATGCGGTCCGTTCTTCAGCCCAGGTGGTGGAACTGGTGCACCTGGCCGCCGGAACCTCGGCCATCCGCCGCGAACAGCCATTCGAGCGATACTTCCGGGACGTCCACGTCATCACCCAGCACGCCTTTGCTTCCACGAACCGGTTCGAATCCGTCGGAAAACTCCTCTTCGGCCAGGAAACCGATTGGCCGTTCTTAAATATGTAGGGCGGGCCCGTGGCCTGCCGGTCTTCATAACTTTTGCCCATTTCAGTAAGTGCCTCGCAGTCTGGGAGCTGCGCCAGAGTCCAGGGAGGCGTCGGCCCTTGGCACCGGATCGCGCTCCGCACACCAAGCGCGGAAACTCCACGATTGGTTTATCCGGCGAAGCACAGAGCGTTCCCGTCCAGGTCCGCGACGATGAACGTGGATTGCCCCCATGGCTCCTTCTTTAGCCGGTGCACGAACGGGACTTTGCGGGTTTGATATTCCGCGAATAGGCCCTTCACGTTCGCGACCGGCAGAAAAGCGGCAATCACCTGCTCCTTTTCGCGAAGGCCCGCGACGTACATCGCCTGATGTACGAATCGCAAATGGATGCAGGCCTCGTCACGGCTGACGGAGGCGTAGAACGCAGGCTGGCCGTGGAGGAAGTCGATCGTAAATCCCAGCTTGTCGCGATAGAAATCGGCCGCTGCCTGCACATCCGACACATAAAGCACCGGCATTGCCTTTGTCAGCTTTAAAGCGGCTGGGGCTCGCCGGATAGTTTTAGGCGCTTTCTTCAAGCCTTGCTTCAGTTCCGCCCAACTGTTGTAGCCTTGCTCCAGTGCAATGATTTCCTGCGCCTCATTCAGCGGGAACGGAAGCGCCAGGGCCTCCGTGTCCGTCAGATCTTCGTAACGGGAAAGTTGGCGGATTCGGCCGCCCAACGAGTAGTTTCGTTCCCGGTGCCACCGAACCAGAAGCTTAGCTTGTTTTTTGAAGTTTTCGAGACTCACGCACGCACCTCCAGTTTTGGTTTCTGCAGGCGGGCATTGCCCTTTCGGCAAAGTGTATGCCGGGGCGTCCTTAGCGCGACTCTCCCAGATTACCCGATTCCGTTTTAGATTGGCAAACTAAACTAAAACTAAACTAAAGGTATAGGACAGCGTCGGAGGCATTCCGGCCGACTTCGTGGGGCGGGCCCGTGGCCTGCGCGGGTCCCTCGGACCCGCTTTTTCGGGTCGGATCGAGAGTGCCTGCCCCACGATTTGTGCAGAAGCGGGTCGGCGTTCAAAAACTAAGTGGCATTGGGCACCCCGGCCTGCCGCGGCCGTTTGAGGCGCCTGATCACAAGCCAAACGATGCAGGTACCTCATTGAAAATAAAATGGTTCTATATTATCCCTACCCGCCACCGCCAAGCCCCCGTGCTAACTTCATCGTCGGAATATGCCATACGTCGTAACCGATCCCGCGCCCCTCTCCCCGCTGCAGGAGAGCGTTGCCCAAGCCCTGGGCTCCGGCGCCACCATCTCCGGCGCCGCCGAAGACGCTGGTATCAGCCGCGTCACCGTTTATCGCTGGATGAAGGCCTCTGCCGGATTCTCCGCGGCCGTCCAGAAAGCCCGCGCCGAATTCCTGCTTTCCCGCCGCGACGATCTCCACTATCTCAGCAATCGCGCGCTCGAAACCCTGCTCGCCGTCCTCGATAACCCCCGCTCATCCCCCGCCGTACTCTTGCGCGCCGCCAGTTTCATCCTCCAGCGGCCCCACGAGCTTTCAAAAGGCTGGTCGCTGCCGGATTCCCTCCCCGGCATCGACGGCGAGACCCTCACCGACTCCGCCCTCCTCGAAAAAGAATGCTCCCGCCTTGCCTGTATCGACGATCTGGAACCCGACGAAATCGACGAATCCGCCGTACCTGCCGCCCGCCCCTGCAGCGATGTTACAGAATGTAACGAATTGGAACAGGAAGAAGAAAATTACGAGGATCCGGCCATTACCCAAACCACCATCGCCCACCGCGAAGGCGGCATGCCATCCTGCCCCATTCCCACTGCCGTTCTAAGGGGTCGCGAAACCCGCGCGCGCTATCTTGACGCCGTCGACGAGTTCACTGCTCTCGAAAAAATGGATCGGCGCGGTCTCGGAAACGACGATCCGCCCGTGTAACCCGGCTCGTTCACCCCCAATTCACCCTCCTACATACCGGGCATACAGGCTTCGCGCCAGACCTATGTCCGTAGTGCCTTTGATGATGGCCCGCCCATCCGGAAATATGGTCATCTCGTACGGCCCGGTCAGAAATCGCAGCGCAAAATCGTTGGCCCGCACCTCGCCCAGCGGCTGTAGCGCCGTCCGCAGCCGTTCCAGGTCGAGCGGACGCGCCCGCTCGTGAATCTGCACTGCGTTCCGTCCACACAGGCTCACCTGTGCCCGCCGCTGGCCTTCCAGATATTCGAAATTGTGTGCTCCGCATGTCGGGCAATCCGGATCGCGCCCCGGTTGCTCGATCTGCCGGATGCCTCCCTCCCACACATCCACCGTCGTAATGCGCGGCCGCACCTCCTCGCTCTGCCCCGCCAGGATCTTCAGCGCATCGGCTGTTTCAAGAGCCGCAATCACCGCCGTAATAGAGTTCAGCACCCCCGCCGTCTCGCAGGTCGGCTGCGCGCCCGCGGGCGGCTCCGGATACACGCACCGCAAACACGCTGTCCGCCCCGGGATCACCGGCATGGTGATGCCGTAGCTTCCCACCGCCGCCCCATAGATCCACGGCACCCCGCTGCTGACCGCGAAATCGTTCATTAGGTAGCGCGTCTCGAAGTTATCCGTGCCGTCCAGGATCACCTCCGCCCCGTCCAGCAGTTCCGCGATATTCTCCGGCGTCAGATCGGCTACCATGCCGCTCACCGCTACCGCCGCATTGATCCGCGCCAGCCGCCGCTCCGCTGCCGCCGCTTTGGGCAGCGCCTCCGCCGCGTCCTCTTCCTCGAACAACCATTGCCGTTGCAGGTTGCTCGTTTCCACGTAATCCCGGTCGATAATGGTGAGCCGTCCCACCCCCGCCCGCGCCAGCGCCGCCGCCTGAAAACTGCCCAGCGCCCCGCAGCCCACAATCGCTGCATGCGCCCGCAGCAGCCGCTCCTGCCCCTCCTCGCCCAAACCCGCGAACAGGATCTGCCGCGAGTACCGTTCCTTTTCCTCCGCCGTCATGGCTGACTCGATGGTAACAGGGTGCCCGCCATGTCCTGCTTCACCATCGCCCAAAACGGGCGGGTGTCGGATAATGTGGTCAGAGCACAAGTGCTCGCCCGGACGGGCGAAAGGGTTCCCTGAACAGGTGGGCTTTTGTATGGTCAACATGTTACGCAAACCGTTCTTTTAGATTGCGGCGGCGGCTGTCGCCCTGGCTGCCCTCTTCGGTCCCGGATTGTGGGGTCACTTCTACAACTGGCTTTACCTCGGCAAAGGCGACGAGGCGACGAAGACGCAGGCTATCTCGGCCGCCGTGCAGGCCGCGGCCGCTGTCATCCTGCTTGTGGTGACATGCTATTACGCCTACGTCACGCGGCGTTCGCTGGACGCGGCCGAGACGCAGGCCGTTATTGCGAACAAGCAGTTCGAGCTTGGAGTGAACCAGTTCCGGGCCAGTATGATTCCGCGGCTATGCCTGAAGGTCTACCCGACCGACAACTACCAGTACATCGCGTGGGAAATCAGGAACAACAGCTTGCACGACTTGCTGATTAAGGGTGCGGAGATCCGCTGGAACCTGCCAGGATACGAATGGACCCACGTTTTGGACCAGTATCCGGGGGGCGTGTTTGCCGCCGGTGATGCGCTGACGAGCACGGAATACAACGCTGTCGCTATTCCGGGTGAGAATTTTCCCAAGGACCGGCCGATGTTGCGAGAAGACGTAATCCGGATGCTCACCATATCGTTCACGGTCAGCGATGTTGCCGAGATTCTGTCGTTCCGATTCGAGTTCACTCCGGGCAAGGGTCAGAAGGTCACTGTATCTGAGCACATCGCCTAAGCCCAGGGAATACAGGCTCCCCATAGCGTGCCCTTGCCCCGGTCAGGATCGGGAGCGAAATGTACTCTACGGTCGCCTGATCGCTCTTCTCGTCCGCCCCCGCTCGCGGCTTTTTCACGGCGCTCTGCTCCATTTTCCGATGCGCGGCGAACGCGCGTCTTCAGTACGGAGTGCACATAGAGGTCGAGCAGCAGCGCCCAACCGGGCGGCCTCCGCAACGTACCTGACCGGTCAACATCCCAGGTAGTCGCGCCCGAATCCACTGATAAACGTGAGCCGTCACAACCCGCTCATAAGTCCTCAGGTCGTAAACCGGTTTTCTTAGCCAGCACCTTCATCGCGGCCGGACCCAACGTCACTCTGTCATGGTATGCAAACAGCACATCCGGCCAACCCGAACGTGCCAGAATTCTGTGGGAAGTTCCGCCCTGCCGTTTGATAGACCAGCCGATCCTCAGAAGCGCCGCCAGCGCCTGTTTCGACTTAACGGAAGGCCACTTCGAGGATGGTTTCTCAGGCGGCAATAAAGGAAACGCTCATGGGACCAGGAACTGCCTCGCCATGTTCCAGCCGGTCCGCGATCAGTCGAAGAGCCAGAGCCTGAACAGCAGCTGTCGCCTGCTTCTTAGTCCGGCCATACGCCGTGACCCCCGGCAGCGCGGGGATGTCGGCCAGCCACCGGCCACCTTCCTCGCGATCGTACATCACGGTAAGCGAAAACCCTTTCGCCGTGGCCCTGTTCCCCGCGGTCCGGTTCGGCATGCATTCATCATGCCACAAAGCACGCCCTCAATCCGACCGCCCTACCCCCCGCCCGATCCCCAGCTTCTGCATCCGCGATTGCAGCGTCGTCCGCTTCAGCCCCAGCCGCGCCGCCGCGCCACTTGGCCCGCCTACCACGCCCTTCGTCTCCCGCAGCGCCCGCGAAATATGTTCCCGCTCCGCCTCCTCGAGCGTAGTCAAGACCGCCGGTGCAGCCGCCTCGCCGCTATTCCGCAGCTCCGCCAGCGGCACGTGCAGCGCCGCCCCCCGCGTCAGGATCACCGACCGCTCGATGAAATTCTCCAGCTCCCGCACATTGCCCGGCCAGTTCCAGTTGGTCAACGCCTCCATCGCTTCGCTCGGAATCGTCTCGATCCGCCGGCTCATTCGCCGCGCGTACTTCTGCGTGAAGTACCGCACCAGCGCCGGAATATCCTCCCGCCGTTCGCGCAACGGCGGCAGCACGATCGGAAACACGTTCAGCCGGTAGAACAAATCTTCCCGGAACTGACGGTTGGCGATCATCTGGCTCAAATCCCGATTCGTCGCCGTCACCAGCCGGATATCCACCTTCACCGTCCGCGTACTGCCCAGCCGCTCGAACTCCCGCTCCTGCAAAACCCGCAGCAGCTTCGGCTGCAGCTCCGGCGGAATGTCGCCGATCTCGTCCAGGAACAGCGTGCCCTTGTTGGCCAGTTCGAACCGCCCGATCTTCTGCCCGATCGCGCCTGTGAAAGCCCCCTTCTCGTGGCCGAACAGCTCGCTCTCGATCAGCCCCATGGGAATCGCGGCGCAGTTCACCTTCACGAACGTGCGCTCCCGCCGCCCGCTCAGATTGTGGATCGCCCGCGCGATCAGCTCCTTGCCCGTGCCGCTTTCCCCTTGAATCAGCACTGTCGAATCCGTCGGCGCCACCGTCTCCACATCGTGCAGCACACGCGTCAGCGAGTGGCTGTCCCCCACGATCTCCTCGAAATCGTACTCCGTGCGGATCTCGTCTTCCAGGTACAGCTTCTCTTCCGCCAGCTTGTCCTTCAGCTCTGCGATCTGTCGGAACGCCAGCGCATTCTCCACCGCGATCGCCAGTTCGTTCGAAATCTGCGTCAGCAGTTCCACGTCCTGCGCCGTGAACGCCGCCTCCCGCATGCTCGCCACATTCAGCGCGCCCAGCGCGTGATCGCCGCGCAACAGCGGGATGCAGACCGCCGATTGCAGTCCTTCGTCCAGCAGCCGCCGTACGATCATCGATGGATATTGCTCGGCGTCCAGGCGATCGAGTAGCAGCGGCTGCCGCGTGCGGATCGCCGCCGCCGACGGCGAGTCGTCCAGCGAGTCCAGCGGCGCCTCCTGTATGCGGCTCGTTCCGCCCGGAAAATCCAGCGCCTCCAGCCGGAACTCGCCCTTCGCCGGATCGTGCAAAATCAGGCTGGCATACTCGTGCCGGATCAACCGCCGCAGCGATTCCGACGCCGCCTGGAACAACTCCCGCAGATCCAGGTTCGCCACCAGGGCATTGGTCACCTCCAGCACCACCTGTAACCGGTCGCGCTCCCGCGCCACTTGCTGCTGATAGCACTGCGCGGTTTCGTAATTCAGGACGTTCTCCACCGCCACCGCTACCTGCCGCGCGATCTGCCCCAGAAATTCCAGATCCGCCGACGCGAACTCCGCAGGCTCCGCGCCGCCCAGCCCCATCGCCCCCAAGCGCCGCTGCGCGGTGGTCAGCGGCAGCACGCAGCACGAGCGCACTCCGTGCTCCCGCATCAGTTGCATGATCGCCGGGTAGCGCGTCTCCTGTTCGATGTCATGGATTACCAGCGGCTGCTGCGTCTGCCAGACCAGGCCCGATGGAGTCTCCTCCACCGGCGTCTCTACCGCTGCCGGAGCCTCTCCCATGCTGGAGGACAGGCTAGACGTCAGCACCCGCAGCCGCATCGTATTGCGCTCCGGCACGTGCAAAACAAGGTTCAGATAATCGAACCGCACCACCCTGTGCAGCCGCTTCGCCAGATCTTCGAACAGCGACGGCAGATCCCGGTTCAGCGATATCGATTCCGAAACGTCCAGCAGGGCGCGGTACTGATCGACGGCAGTCGCGGCGGCAGGGGTTGAGTCCAAGTCTAATAATAAGGCACCGGCGTGCGCGCAGGCTTCGCCGCGACCACCGCCGGTATCTCTTTGCGCCGCGTCCGGAACTCGTACTGTTCAATGTGCATCGCCGCCCGCGTGTCCTCGGCCCACACCACCCGGCCCATCGCTATGAACTTGAGCGGGCAGCCGCCCTCCAGTGCCACCGGCCAGTTCACCGACAGTTCCACCCGCTTTCCGGTGCGCAGCCGCTGCTCCGTACCGAACAGCACCCCTCCGCTGCTAATGTCGAGCGTTCTTCCCGCGCCGCTGTCGGGCACCGCGGTCCGGTTGTCCAGAATTCGGTAAAGAACTTCCTGTTCGATGCGAAATCGTCGCGTCGTCCGCCGTTCCGATAAGAGGTCAAGCCTGAAATCTTCGTTCGCCATGTGTTCATCATCCCCTCCGCGTTACGGCGCGGGAATAGTATGGAAGCATCAAAATCGCCGGTGTACTTAGTACGACCTGTCTAGCTCGCATGGACACAGTATGCACACCTATTGAAAACCAGTCATTTATCCGTGTCCATCTGTGTGAATCCGTGGCTCGAAACCCTCCTCGCGCGATTACAATAAACGGTGACATGCTAACCAAAGCAGCCGCTCTGTGCCTCCTTTGCTCCGGCTTGTTCGCGGCTGCCATCCCGCGTCCCGAATACCCCGAGCCCCAATTCCAGCGTGACCGCTGGCTTACCCTCAACGGCCCCTGGGAATTCGAATTCGACGACGCCAACGCCGGCCTCGACACCGATTGGGCCGCCCCCGCTCACAAATTCACCCGCACCATCACCGTCCCCTATTGTTTCGAAAGCACCCTCAGCGGCATCGGCGATACCTCCTTCCACCCCTGGATCTGGTATCGCCGCACCCTCACCGTGCCCGACGATTGGAAGGGCCAGCGCGTGCTCCTCCACTTCGGCGCCGTCAATTACTGGTCGAGGGTCTGGCTCAACGGCAAGCTGGCCGGTAGTCATGAAGGTGGCAATACCCCGTTCGCCTTCGACGTGACCCCGCTGCTCCAGCCCGGTGCCAACGTGCTCACCGTCCGCGCCCACTTCCCGCCCACCGATCGCTACATCCCGCGCGGCAAGCAATTCTGGAAGCCCAAATCCGAGAGCATCTTCTATACCCGCACCAGCGGCATCTGGCAGTCCGTCTGGATGGAAGCCGTCGGAGCGAGCTATCTCGACCGCGTCAAGATCACCCCGTCCATCGATGGCGCCGTGCGTCTGGAATTCTCCATCGCCCGCCCCCAGCCCGATCTCGAAATCACCGCCGCGGCCACCTTCGCCGGCGCGCCCGCCGCCTCCGCCACCGCCCACGCCGCCGGTCCGCGCACTACCGCCCTCCTCGCCATCAACGAGCCGCGCCACTGGTCGCCCGAATCGCCCAACCTCTATGACCTTCTGCTCGAAGTCCGGCACGCCGGCGCCCTCCTCGACCGCGTTCACAGCTACTTCGGCATTCGCGGCGTCTCCACCGAACGCGGCCACGTCCTCCTCAACGGCGATCCCATTTTCTTAAAAATGGTTCTCGACCAGGGCTACTGGCCCCAAAGCATCCTCACACCGCCCACCGACGACGCCATCCAATACGACATCCGCCTCGCCAAGGAAATGGGCTTCAACGGCGCACGCAAACACCAGAAGCTGGAAGATCCCCGCTTCCTCTATTGGGCCGACCACATGGGCTTCCTGGTCTCCAGCGAAATGGCCAACGCCTACGAATACGACGACGCCTACGTCGAACGCTTCACCCGCGAATGGATCAGCGCCGTCAACCGCGACTACAACCATCCCTCCATCATCATCTGGGTGCCCATCAACGAAAGCTGGGGCGTTCCCGACCTGCGCGACCCGCGCCAGCAGGATCACCTCAAGTCCCTCTACACCCTCACCCACTCGCTCGATGCTACCCGACTCGTGATCGATAACGAAGGCTGGGAGCACACCGATATGACCGACCTGTTTGCCATTCACGATTACACGCGCACCGGCGATCTGCTCTACCAGCGCTATAAAGATCTTGGTCAGCCCGGCGCCGGCATCCCCGACGATGGCCGCGCCGCCCTCATCCCCGGCTACGAATACAACGGCTCGCCCGTCTACCTTTCCGAGTTCGGCGGCATCGCCTTCATTCCCCCCGGCCATGAGGTACCAAAGGAATCCTGGGGCTACTCGGGCGTCGAGAAGACCCCCGACGCGGCCATCGAGCGCCTGCGCGGCCTCTACCACGCCATCTCAACCATTCCCGCCTTCGCCGGCCTCTGCTATACCCAGCTCACCGACGTGGAGCAGGAAATCAACGGCCTGATGACCTACGACCGCAAGCCCAAATTCGACCCCGCCAAGGTGAAAGCCATCAATGATATGGTCAAGTGACCCGTGGGGCAGGCCCCCGGCCTGCGGCGGGCTCTCAGCCCGCCAAGAGACTAGCTTATTTTTGCCCGGGACCGTTGGAGCCACAGCCGGAGCCGCAGCCGCATTCCTAGCCTGGGCAGTGCGCGGTCGCTCGTCCTCCATCCTCGGCCCCAACGTCTACCGAGGCCCATCCAATCACAAAACAATATCCCTAACCTTCGACGACGGCCCCAGCGAATCCACCCCCCAGGTACTAGAACTTCTGGCCAAGTATGAAGCTCCCGCCACCTTCTTCCAAATAGGAGCTAACGTAGAACGCCTCCCCGAAATCGCCCAAGCTGTCCAAGCCGCCGGCCACGAAATCGGAAACCACAGCCACACCCACCCCCTCTTCTGCTTTCACTCCCCAGACTTTATCTATCAGGATCTAGCGAGAGCCCAAACAGCCATCGAACAAATAACCGGATACGCCCCGTCCCTGCTGAGAGCCCCCTTCGGAGCACGTTGGTTCGGCTTCCGCCAGGCCCAGCGCCGCCTCGGCCTGCAAGGCGTCATGTGGACCGCAATCGGTTATGATTGGAAGCTGAAGGCTGATACCATAGTGAACCGCATGTTGCCGCGGGTGGCTAACGGCGCCATCCTCTGCCTGCACGACGGGCGCGAGGTTCAGGCCCATCCCGATATTAGGGAAACCATCGCGGCCGTCGGCCGCCTGATCCCTCTGTTGCAGGACCAGGGTTATAAATTTGATACGGTTAGCCGCTTATTATGTCCGACGAACTGATTGAGAGAGTCCGCAAAGTGATCGCGACCTCCAAACGCATCCCGGAAGACACAGTCACCATCGACAGCCCCTTCGAACAATTGGGCATCGATTCCATGGATGCCGTCGAGATCCTGTTCGCTCTCGAAAACGAATTTGACATTAGCATCCCAGATGAAGAAGTGAAAACGGTCCGCAACGTGCGCCAGATGGTGGAAGGCGTGGAGAGGCTGCTGGCCGCCAAGTCCGCGGGGACTCCGGCCGCCCAATAGTATGCGGCGTGTCGCCATCACCGGCCTCGGCGTGATCGCGGGACCCGGCCGTACCACCCGCGAGTTCTGGAGCACCCTGTTGGAGGGCCGTCCGGCCATCGGACCGCTTGAATCGGTGGATTGCTCCGGAATCCGATTTCAGAACGGCTCCGAAGTCCGCGGCTATACCCACGCGCCTTACTTCGAAGACCGCCGCGCCGACTTCATGGACCGCTTCGCCCAGTTCGCGGTCATCGCCGCGCGCGAAGCCGTCGCCGATGCCGGGATCGAATTTACCCCGGACCTGCGCGAGCGCACCGCCATCATCACAGGCTCCTGCGTGGGCGGCCAGTCCACCGAGGATCTGGGCTTCATTGAGGTTTACAAGCTCGCCCACAATCGCGTCCACCCGCTCACCATTCCCAAAACCATGGCCAATGCCGGTGCCAGCCATATCTCCATGGAGTTCGGCATCACCGGCCCCAGCTTCACTATCTCCACCGCCTGCTCCTCGGCGGCTCACGCCATCGGCCAGGCGTTCTGGATGCTCCGCTCCGGCATGGTCGATCTGGCCATCACCGGCGGCAGTGAAGCGCCCTTCAGCTTCGGCATTCTCAAAGCCTGGGAAGCCATGCGTGTGGTTTCGCCGGATACCTGCCGCCCCTTCTCCCGCGACCGTCACGGTATGATCCTCGGGGAAGGCGCGGGCATGCTCGTGCTCGAACCCTGGGAGGCCGCCCAGGCGCGCGGCGCGCACATCCACGCCGAGCTGGTCGGTTTCGGCATGTCGGCCGATGCCTGCCATATCACTCAGCCCTCGGCCGAAGGAGCCGCGCGCGCCATGCGCGGAGCCCTGCGCGACGCCGGCATCGAACCCGAACAGATCGGTTACATCAATGCGCACGGCACCGCTACCGCGGCCAACGATCCCACTGAGACCGCTGCCATCCGCAGCGTCTTCTGCGCGCACGCCAACAAGCTCGCCATCAGTTCCACCAAGTCCATGCACGGCCACGCCCTGGGCGCCGCCGCCGCGCTCGAAGCCGTAGCCGCTATCCTGGCGCTACGCGATGGTATGCTGCCCCCTACCGCCAATTACCGCATGGCCGATCCCGAATGCGATCTCGACGTGATCCCCAATCGCGCCCGCCCCGCCCAGGTCGAATATGCGCTGTCGAATTCCTTCGCCTTCGGCGGCTTGAACGCCGTGCTGGCCTTCAAAAAGGTCTAACCCTTAAACCCCACGCCGGTTACCCCACAAATCCACGTGCAGCCGCGGGCTGAACCGGAATCCCTCCTGCTTGCAGATCTCCACCAGCCACACGCCGCGCGCGCGCAGCACCTCCGGATCGATCCCCTCCGGCATCAGCACCACCTTCGCCGCATCCGCCTCGAGAACGCGCACCAAATCCCGCACTTCGCCCATATCCTCCGCCCGCGCGATCACGAACTTCAGCTGATACGCATACCCAGCCATCAGCCGCCGCAGCACGTCCGGTTGTATCCGCAAGCTCTCGTGCCGCGCGCCCCATTCCCCCTCTGGCGTGGAATTCTGAAGCTTCGGGCTGATGCTCATCAAATCGCACTCGACCGGCGCAAACACGGTGCCCGCCGTCTCGATAGTGATGTGTAGCCCCCGCTCGCGCAGCCCGCGCGTCAATTCCACCACCTGCCGCGCGATCATCGGCTCCCCGCCGGTCACCACCACATGCCACGCCGGATATTCTCCGACCGCGGCCAGAATGCGCTCTACCGTCCAATCGTCGCCTTCCGGCTGCCACGAGGTGTAGGGCGTATCGCACCACCCGCAGCGCAGGTTGCAGCCGCTGGTCCGCACGAAGACCGACGGCACCCCCACCAGCGATCCCTCGCCCTGAATCGAATGGAAGATCTCAGCGATCCGCAATGCCGGCCTCTTCGAATCCCTTGCGCCGCAGCAGGCAGGAATCGCATTGCCCGCAGGGTCGTCCCGCCGCGTCCGGATCGTAGCAGCTATGGGTCAGGCTGAAATCCAGCCCGAGTTCCTGCCCCAGCTTTACGATCTGCGCCTTCGAAAGTTGGATCAGCGGTGTATGAATACGGACGGCCAGCCGCCCTTCCACGCCCGCCTTGGTGGCCAGATTGGCCATCCGCTCGAAAGCCGCGATGTATTCCGGCCGGCAATCCGGATAGCCCGAGTAGTCCAGAGCATTCACTCCAATGAAGATGTGCGGCGCCTCCAGCACTTCGGCCCACGCCAGCGCGAACGAGAGAAAGATAGTGTTGCGCGCCGGCACATAAGTGACCGGAATACCCTCGGCCATATCTTCCGCCGACCGCCCCTTGGGAACCGCCAGATCGTCGGTGAGCGCCGAATGTCCCACCTGCCGCAAATCGATCCGCGCCACCACGTGCCGCACCGCCCCCAGCGCCGCTGCCACCCGCGCCGCCGCCTCCAGTTCCACGCGGTGCCGCTGCCCGTAGTCGAACGAAAGCGCGTAGCACTCGTAGCCGTCCCGCCGCGCCAGCGCCAGACAGGTGGAGGAGTCGAGGCCACCGCTCAGCAGACAGACCGCTCTGGTCACGGCTCGTACGCTATTGCAAACTTCCGAGCCGCGCGTGTGAGCAATATGCGGCACCCTTCCGAGCCGCGCGCGTTAGCAAGCGGTCCTTACTATTTTTCCGCAGCCTGCTAGGTGCGTCAGCAGGGAACCGGGCACTCAGCGGGACCTCGGCCTCTGCGACAAAAACTTCCAGGACAGGCGCATCGTCGCTGAAAACGGGCTCTTCAGCGCTTTCCAGAGTAAACCGGATTGCTGAAGTCACGTCGGCCAGCGCTTCATCGTAAGTGTCCCCCTCACCCACGATGGACACCCCGTCGTTTAGTCCGAGCGGGTAAGCCACATACCCCGCCTCGTGCCTTTCGACAATGATCTTGATCTTCCGGTGCATTTGACTCATCATACCGAACGCGATACTCCGCCGGTAGACAGGTCCCAGTCTCAATTTTTCCCCGGCCGCGCCTTCCCCACCACCCCCGCCGTCTCGTCGATGGTCAGAAACTGGTTCGCCGCCGTCCCCGCCAGCTTCTGCTTCGCGCCGCTCGGCCACTCCACCTCGATCCCTTGCACCTCCGCATCCGTCCCCAGTCCGAACGTCAGCGCCAGGTCGCTTTGCGAACAGTAGCTCGACCCGCTGCGGACCATGTTCCATTGCTTGCCCGACTTGCTGGCCACCCGCACCACCGCGCCGATGCCGTCACGGTTCGACTTGCGCCCCACTAACCGGATCGAGATCCAGTTGTTCCGGTTGCCCCCGTCGTTGCGGAACAGGTACGCCGGACCGTCGTTGGTGGTGACCACGATGTCCAAATCGCCGTCCCGGTCGTAATCCGCGTAAGCCGCTCCGCGCGCCACCACCGGCCGGTTGAAAGCCGCCCCCATGCTCGCCGTAACGTTATCGAACTGCCGCTTCCCCAAATTGCGGAACAGCAGCGGCGGCTCCTTATATTGCACCTTCGGCTGCACCCGCCCGATCTGTTCCTCGATGTGCCCGTTGGCCGCGAAGATATCCGGCTTGCCATCCAGGTCGTAATCGAAAAAGAAGGCGCCGAACGTCAGCGTCAGCAGGCTGGCCTTTCCCACCGTCGAGGACGGCGCTTCATCCACGAACAGCCCCGTGCCTTCGTTGTGATACAGACCCAGCATCTGGTTCGAGAAGTTACCCACCAGCAGGCCCGGGCGTCCCGAACGGTCGTAATCGGCGGAGTCCACACCCATCGCCCCGCGCGCCACGCCATCCTCCCCGAACGCCAACCCCGCCGCCATCCCCTCATCGGTGAAGGTGCCGTTGCGGTTGTTGCGGTACAGCTTATTGGGCTGCGTATCGTTCGAGATAAACAGGTCCGGCCAGCCGTCGCCGTCGTAATCCAGCACCGTCACCCCCAGCGATTTGCTGTTGGGATCGCCCACGCCCGCCTTCTGCGTGACGTCTTCAAATTTGCCGCTCCCCAGGTTGTGATAAAGCTTTGACGAAGTTCCCTTATACGATTCGGGCGTGCAGTACGATTTGCTGGCTCCGTCCAGCGAGCACCACAAGTCGCCCTTGGGCGTCCATTGTACGTAGTTGGCAACGAACAGGTCCAGCTTGCCGTCGCGATCGTAATCCACCCACGCCGCGCTGGTCCCGAAATTGGCATTGTTGATGCCGGCTGCCTTCGTTACGTCGCGGAATTTGCCGTGCCCTTCGTTGTGGAACAGGCGATCGCCTTCGAGCGCCGTGATGTAGACATCGTCCCGCCCGTCGTTGTCATAATCGCCGATCGTCACCCCCAGCCCGTACATTTCCACGTCGAGCCCGCTGCCCGCGGTGATATTCGTGAAAGTGCCGTCGTGATTGTTGCGGTAAAGCGCCGGCAACGACTTGCGCCCCCGCGGCGTCCAGTCCTTGCTGTTGATCAGCAAAATGTCCGGCCAGCCGTCTCCGTCGGCATCGAACCACGCCACGCCGGACCCCACAGTCTCCGGCAGAAACTTCTTGCCCGCGCGCCCGCTGTTATGCACGAACTTGATGCCCGCCTGCGCCGTCACGTCGGTAAATGTAATCGGCGGCGACGCCACCCGGCTGCCCGCCCCTGCCGCCGCCACCCACAAAAACAGAAGAGATGCCAACAACAGGAGAGGAATAACGTGTTTTGGACACAATTTCATCGGGCGCCTCCCAACGGCACACTTTCATGATCGTGCACCGGCTGGCGCTCGTTGTTGTTTTCGGGACTTAGCATGCGAGCCTTGGCAGTGATCGATTGCGCGGATTCTTCGGCTTTGAACCGCTGGAAAAGCGCCTGTTCGCGGCCGGCGCCCGCGGCATCGCCCAATCCCCGGAAACAGAGCATGCGGGTGTAATGCATTTGCAGGTCCTCCGGGTCAATCTGGCAAACACGGTCGAGATACGCGATCGCCTCACTGTATCTTCGCTGCAAAAACAGGATGCGCGCCGCCTGGTTCAGCGCCACGCGGTCGCGCGGATACATGCCCAGCGTCGTCGCCAGCGATTGCAGCGCGTCATCGTATTTGCCGTCGGATTTCTCGATCATGGCTTTAAAAAAATAAATCCGTGCCAGCTTGGGATTGATCTTCAAGGCCTGCTCCACATACGGCTTGGCCGCCTCGGTTTCGCCCTCCTGGATCAAGGCCCGCGCTACATTCAGCCAGCCATCGGCATAGCCTGGCTCCGCCTCGGTTACTTTCTTGAAAGCGTATTCCGCGCCTTTCAGGTCGCCCTGCAGCAGCAGCCCGATGCCCCAATCGTTCCACCGCTCGCGATCCTGCTTCTCCACCACTGGCGTCCAGTCCGGTTTGCCCAGCGGCACGGTGGCCTTCGCCGATGCCACCACCACGATAGGCAGATCCGGCACATGGTCCTTGATATTGCCCGATACATCTGGCGGAATATTGTGCGGATCGAAGCTGTATTCCATGCTGTTGAAGCTGGCCGTCAACAGCTTGGGGTCCTGGCCCGGCTTGGGCTGCCCCGTGTAGGCAAACTGCGTGAAGTAATAGGAGAATTTGCGGTAATTCAACTTAGCGGTGAATGTGAGCGGACCCTTGGCATCCTTCGGCACCTTCACCCGGAAATGCGCCACATCGGCCGCCCCCGGCGGAATCAGGTGGACGTACAAAACGCTGCGCGCCTGCCACGCATTTCGCTTGTTGATCATGTTGCCGTCGCCATCCAGTTGATAGGCCCGGTAAAAGTGCGCGCCCGGTTCCACCGCTCCTTTGCCGCCGTCTTCCACCTGCCCGCTCCAGAAGATCACCCGGCCATCGGCATCCCTGCCCTGCAGTTCCAGCCAGACATCGAACGCATCGATCGTGCCGCCCGGAAAAAAGTGGCCGATCTTGCGCGTCCGCACCACCACATCCACCCGCGCGGTCGATCCCGGCTCCAGGTGAACGCCGGAGTGGTCGATCGGCGCCGCCACCTGACCCACTTCGCGGATCACGGCGCTGCCGGACTGTTCGGCCTCCTCGCCAACCGCAAAACCGGACATCGCCTGCGGCGCGGTGCCCGCCCGCCGCACCATCGGCGTATCGGTATCCTTCACCGGCGAGACCGCGAAGATGTCTACCGAGAGAATACCGGAAGTGAGAAACTTCTCGTTCAACGCAAGTTGCTCCGCGTCCTGATTGGCATACGGCACGGCCGTGTTCGCTCCCGGGAAGCGGTGCGAATGGACCTGCCCTCCGATGTTGCCCGGATCGTTCGAGTTGACCAGCGGCATGTGGCAATCGGCGCAAGCCTGGCTCTTCGGCGGATAGTAGAACGAGCGCGCGCCCTGCCCCGAAACGCCGCTCGCCTGCCAGTTGTCATATTCGTTGAAACCGCGGAACCAGCGGTATTGATTCACCGGCACATCCAGGTGCACCTTATGGCAGGCCGCGCAAAATTCCGCCGAATCCTGGCGCATGAAAGGCTTCATAAAGGTGCGCCGGTGTGGCTCCGGATTCAGGTAGGTCATGAAGTAGTCGGCTGCCTGGATGACCTTGTTCTTGCTGCTCAACAACTGGTGCAGCGGTGGATATTGCACCGTAAATCCGGCGTTGCCCATGGAACTGTCCACGTGCGTGATGGCATGACAGGAAGTGCACGACAGGCCCGCGCGCGCTTCCGGCGTATCGATCTGATCCTTAATCGGACGCTCAAACCGGCCATTGAAGAAGACTGCGTGATCGTGGCATCCCGCGCACCACTTACTCGGCTGCGTCCCTACCACGCTCTGCATGTACTCGATCGACTTCCGGTAAAACTGGTTGTTGAACGATGCAAAATGGTGCATCGAGCTTTTCCACTGCTCGTAAATATCTTTGTGGCACCGTCCGCACGCTTCCGAATCCATGAAGAAGTTCGACGGAATGATGCCGCCCACGTTGGTTTTGGCCGACGATGGAAAGAACGGCGATTGCGGGCCGCCGCCTTCCTCCCGCATGGAGGCTGGGACAATAACCGGATTGTGAATGCGATCGTCCCGGTTGGGTCGCGCCTTGCGATAGAGCGACGCCGCGCTTGGAAGAGCCACCAGCAGAATCAGCGCCGCGACATAGGCGTTACGGAAGCCAGGGTTGGCGCGGCGCATGACGTAGGGGAAAAAAGCCAGCAGGGCAACCGCGGCCACCAGGATATGAAGCTGCAAAATCGCGCGATGCGGCGTGGTGTTTCCAAAAACCGCGAGCCAGATACCCGCCACCGCGGCTATAAGAAACAGCCCGCCGGCCAGAGGCATCTCTCGCAAAAACCGCACCACCAGAACCGCCAGTACAGCACCCAGAACCAGGTGCAGCACCACGTTTCCCATGTAGAAAATGGTGGGAGAAGCGAATGCCGCGATATATGCCGTGTTGATCAGCAGCAATACCAGCAGCACTCCTGCGAACCGGGCAGGTTGTGAAGATTTCATCGAAGGAACCCCAGAATGCGATGGCTAGTAGCATATCATCGGATCTCCCCGAAACATATAATGTTTTGAAACTAATACATATCAGTTAGAGACTGCCCGGCGTTTCCGAGCCGCCCTAAGCGTTTCCGAGCCGCGCGCGCTGGTTCCGAGCCCCGCGCGTGTGAGCAAGCGGTTAGTGCATCTGCATTATTGACACTCGTGACCACCCGCCGCTACCATCGCTCAATCCGCACTGAAGGGGTACTCGATGCATCGTCTAACCTGCTTACTAGCCGCGCTCGGTGTGTGTGCCCACTTAGCAGCCCAGAGTGATACCGCCGATCCGTTGCATATCGGCTCAGTCGATGTCTCCGGATCCATTCACGAACGTTACGAAGACTGGAATTGGTTCCAGTCCAAAGGCGAAAGCTCCTACGGATATTCCGGATCGCTGCTGCAGCTCATGTTCAGCCAGAAGGAACAGAGCTATGACTGGGCGGTCGATTTCGCGGCGCCCATTCTGCTCGGCATCCCCAATCGCGCGGTGCTGCCCGCCCCGCAGGGTCAGCTCGGGTTAGGCGGAGCCTATTATGCCGCGAGCCATAAAGACCAGAATGAGGCATCCATCTTCATCAAGCAGGCCTATTTCCGCTTGAAGGGCGAGCATTCCAGCGTTAAGTTGGGCCGCTTCGAATTCGCCGACGGCGGCGAGATCACTCCCAAGAACGAGACCCTGGCCATCGTCAAGCGCGACGGCATCTCCCAGCGCCTGATCGGAACCTTCGGCTTCGCCGATGTGCAGCGCAGCTTCGACGGCGCCCAGTACACTTACTCCAACGGCTTCTGGAACGTCACCGCATTTAGCTCGGTGCCCGATCGCGGCGTCTTCCAGGTGGACGGCTGGGGTTGGGTGAAGACACCCGTAACTTACGCGGCAGTTACTAAGCAGCAGTCATTTGGATCCAGCCAGGCTGAGTGGCGATTGTTCGGCATCTTCTACAACGACGATCGTGGCGTTCTCAAGACCGACAATCGTCCCGCGGCGGTCCGTGCCAAGGACCTCGGCGGTATCGATATCGGCACTTACGGCGGCCACTATATCCAGGCGATTCCTACCGCCGCCGGTATCTTCGACCTACTCGGCTGGGGCGCGCTGCAAACCGGTAAGTGGGGTACCCAAACCCAGCGCTCAGCGGCCGGCGCCGTAGAGATCGGCTATCAGCCCCCCATCGTCAAGGCCGTGCGGCCATGGCTGCGCGGCGGCTATTTTTACTCGACCGGCGATGGCAATCCCAATGACAACGTCCACGGCACCTTCTTCGCCATCCTGCCCACGCCTCGCGTCTACGCCCGCTTTCCGTTCTTCAACGAGATGAACAATCGCGACCTGTTTGCCGAGCTGATGCTCCGCCCGATCAAGAAGCTGACCTTCCGCTCCGACATCCATGGATTGTGGCTGGCCAATAGTCACGATCTCTGGTACTCCGGCGGCGGCGCTTTTCAGCCCTGGACGTTCGGCTTCAATGGCCGCCCCTCCAACGGCGCCACCGGCTTGGCCACCCTGTACGACATCAGCGCGGATTATCAGATGACCCGCGCCCTGGGCCTGGGCCTCTACTACGGCTATGCGCGCGGAGGCGCCGTGGTAGAGCACATCTTCCCCGGCAGAAGCAATTCCAGCCTGGCGTTTGTAGAAGTCAACTACCGCTTCTGAAGTCTCCGTGGGGCAGGCGCTCCGCCTGCGGCGGGATAGGCCGCCATCTTGCTTACGCGAAATCCCAGCCCGCTAACGGTCGCGAGGCAAACGCGGCAGCGGCTTGGCCTTCACATCCTCCGCCGATTCAAGCGCCAGCCCGTATTCGCCCTTCGCCTCCGTCCCGATGCGCTTGAAGTGGCCGGTCACCGTCGCCACCACCACCGGATTCCGCTTCACTTCCTTGATCAGCTTCTTAAATCCCTTGCTCTTCACCAGCTTCGCGAATTGCGGGTCGTCGGGCATGAAGAATTTCACTACCGCCCCGCAGCTTTCGTCGGTCACCGCCGCGGGCAAATCGCTTATGCCCGATTCCACGATCGCCCGCACTTCCACCAGCTTCCCGTCGAAGTCGGCCGGGTGCTTGATCAGTTCGCAGGCCGAAGTCTTCAGCGGTTTGCCGGGCTCCGCCGCCTGCAGAGCAAGAATGACAAGGAGACCGACAAAGGCTGCACGCATCCGTTTTCATGTTAACGCGGCCTCTTGCGCCGCCGTCCGCCGTGCGAGAATAGCACTTCTATGGCAAACGGCAAAGTTAAGGTTGGAATCATCGGATCGCAGTTCCAGGGCGACATTCACGCGGCATCGTTTCAGATCATGCCGGAGGAGGCCGAAGTAGTTGCGGTCTGTTCGCCCACGCCCGGCCATGCGGCGGAGACCGCCACCAAGTATGGA
Source organism: Bryobacterales bacterium (assembly GCA_963843255.1). Lineage (GTDB taxonomy): Bacteria > Acidobacteriota > Terriglobia > Bryobacterales > Bryobacteraceae > Bog-159. The sequence continues at coordinate 359,970 of CAWJJQ010000007.1, forward strand.
ATCCCGCGTGTCTTCCTGGATTACAAGGAAATGCTGCGCGAGAAGGATATCGAAATGGTCACTATCGCCGCGCCCAACGCGCTGCACTGCGCCATGACCACCGATATCGCCCGCGCCGGCAAGCACGTGGTCTGCGAAAAGCCGCTCTGCATGACCCTGGCCGAGGCTGACGAAATGATCGACGTCTGCCGCCGCGAAGGCGTGCTGCTGATGTACGCCGAAGAACTGCTGTTCACCCCGAAATACGTCAAGGCCAAAGAGATGGCCGACAACGGCGCTTTCGGCAAGCTCTACCTGGTGAAGCAGAGCGAGAAGCACTTCGGCCCGCACAGCCCCTGGTTCTGGGACGTGAACCGCTCCGGCGGCGGCGTCTTAATGGACATGGGTTGCCACGGAATCGCGTTCTGCTACTGGTTCTTCGGGCGCTCGCCCATCAAGAGCGTCACCTGCCATATGGGCACCTATGTCCACGGCGCCAAGACCCGCGGCGAGGACGACAGCATCTGCATCCTGGAGTTCGCCAATGGCGGCGTTGGCATGGTCGAGAACAGTTGGGCCAAGCGCGGCGGCATGGACGACCGCACCGAGATCTACGGCGAAGGCGGCGTCAGCTATCCCAACCTGCACATGGGCAATGCCATGCCCACCTATAGCGAATACGGCTACGGTTACGCCGTGGAGAAGGCCCCCAGCACCAAAGGCTGGAGTTACCCCGTCTTCGACGAGCTATGGAATTACGGCTCCCCGCACGAGATGCGCCACTTCGCCCGCTGCGTGCGCGGCAAGGAGCAATGCCAATCGACCGGCGAAGATGGACGCGTGGTGATGGAGGTGCTTTACGCCGGCTATGCGTCGGCCGGCCAGGGCCGTAAAATCGAGCTTCCCTTCCGCCCCGAAGGCGTCAAGAAACCGATCGACCTTTGGCTGAAGTAACTCCCTCTAGGGCGGCGCGTTACCGAGGGCGCGCTACCGAGCCGCGCGCGTGAGCCAGCGGCCTTACGCCTCCTTTCGCGCCTTGCCAGCCGTTCCAGAGTTGAACAAGTCCGTCCCAATACCGGACACTCCGCGCCGGTATCTCCGCTTTTCTCAACATTTTAGGAGTGGTCTGGCAATTGCCGCGCGAAATGCGACAATGTTCTTAACCTCTCCATGAGACTGAACGACGCCTATGTCCCCCGTATCCTGATCGCCGACGACCAGCCGGATGTGCTGGAAGCCTTGCGCTTCCTGATCAAGGGAGAGGGTTATCAGGCCGAGGCCGTCAACTCGCCGGCTGGAATTCTCGAAGCAGTCGAATCGCGCGACTTCGACGCCGTGGTGATGGACCTGAATTACACCCGCGACACCACCTCGGGCCAGGAAGGTCTGGATCTCCTCAACCGCCTGCAAGCTGTGGACACCACCCTCCCCGTCATCGTGATGACCGCCTGGGGCAGTGTGGATCTGGCCGTCGAAGCCATGCGCCGGGGCGCCCGCGATTTCATCCAGAAGCCTTGGGACAACGCCCGCCTGTCCGCCATCCTGGCTACCCAGATCGAGCTCGGCCGGGCGCTGCGCAAAGGCCAGTTGCTCGAAGCCGAAAACCGCATGCTGCGGTCGGAGCAGTTCCCTAGCCTGATCGCGCAATCCACCGCCATGCAGCCGGTGCTGGAAATGATCTCGCGCGTGGGACCCTCCGACGCCAACGTCCTGATCACCGGCGAGAACGGCACCGGCAAAGGACTGGTGGCGCAGTCCCTGCATTCGGTCTCGCTGCGCGCCACGAAGCCCATGCTGACGGTCAATACCGGCGGCCTTTCCGAAGGTGTCTTCGAAAGCGAACTGTTCGGCCATGTCAAAGGCGCTTTCACCGACGCCAAGTCCGACCGCGTGGGCCGCTTCGAGATGGCGGACGGAGGCACCCTGTTCCTGGATGAGATCGCCAACATCTCGGCCAACCTGCAATCGAAGTTGCTCCGCGTGCTCGAGACCGGCGAATTCGAGCGCGTGGGATCCTCCAAAACCCGCCAGGTGGACGTGCGCGTCCTCTCCGCCACCAATTCCGATCTGGGCACGGAAGTGACCGGCGGCCGTTTCCGCCAGGACCTGCTGTTCCGCCTCAACACCATCGAGATCCGCCTGCCGCCACTACGCGAGCGCCGCGAAGATATTCCCCTGCTGGCCGCGCATTTCCTGCGCCAGCATGCCGAGCATTACCGCAAGAGCCTGACCGGCTTCGAAGACGCCGCCATGAAAGCCATGCTGGCGCATCCCTGGCCGGGCAATATTCGCGAGTTGGACCACGCGGTGGAGCGCGCCGTATTGATGAGCCAGGGCTCCTGCGTCAAAGTGAACGACCTGGGATTGCGCGCATCCCGCGACGGCTCACCGAGGCTGGAGGACATGAGCCTCGAAGAAGTCGAAGGGCTGCTCATCAAGAAAGCGTTACAGCGGTTCAACGGCAATGTCAGCCACGCGGCCAATGCGCTGGGTTTGAGCCGTAGCGCCCTCTACCGGCGCTTGCAGCGTTATGGGCTGTAGGCTGACCACCGCACAGCGTCCTGCCCGGACGCTAGTCCCATGACAACTCAAAAATCCCGCCGCCACATGAAGTATGAGGGCCGCATCGTCCTGCTGGCCATCATGGCCGGACTGCCGGGATCGCTGGTGGCGCTGATCATGTTGTGGCTGCGCGACCCCACGCCCCAGGCGCGCACGCAGTGGACCCTTACCGTTCTCATCGTTGGCTTGTGGCTGGGCTTTGCCATGGCCGTGCGGGATCGCGTGGTATTTCCGCTGCAAACCATCTCCAACCTGCTCTCCGCCCTGCGCGAAGGCGATTTCTCCGTGCGCGGCCGCGCGGGCCAGTTCGACGATGCCTTGGGCGAGGTGATGCGCGAGGTCAACACCCTTGGCGGTACGCTGCGCGAACAGCGCCTGGGCGCCCTCGAAGCCACCACTTTGATGCGCACCGTGATGTCGGAAATCGATGTGGCCGTGTTCGCCTTCGATCATGAACGCAAACTGCGCCTGGTGAACCGCGCCGGGGAGCGCCTGCTGGCCGCGCCGGCCGAGCGCGTGTTGGGCGCCGACGCCGATGAATTGCTCCTGCGAAGCTGCCTCGAAGGCGAGCCGCAGCAGACCTTCCAGATGACCTTTCCCGGCGGTGCGGGCCGCTGGGGGATCCGCCGGACCACCGTCCGCGAGCACGGGCTTCCCCTGCAATTGCTGGTGTTGGCGGATCTCACGCTGCCGCTGCGCCAGCAGGAGTTGCAGGCCTGGCAGCGCCTGGTCCGCGTGCTCGGGCACGAGCTGAACAACTCCCTGACTCCCATCAAATCGATTGCCGGCAGCCTCGCGAGTTTGCTCACGCGGCAACCGTTGCCCACCGACTGGGAGGACGATATGCGCCGCGGCCTGAGCGTGATCTCCACCCGTTCGGAGGCCCTCAGCCGCTTCATCGGAGCCTATGCCCGGTTGGCCAAGCTGCCGCGCCCGCAACTGGAAACCATGGAGATCCGGCCCTGGGTCGAACGCGGCGTCAGCCTGGAAACCCGGCTGAAGGTCCGCATGCTGCCCGGCCCCGACACATTCATTCAGGGCGACCCGGATCAGCTCGAGCAGGTGCTGATCAACCTGCTGCGCAACGCCGCGGATGCCGCCATGATCACCGGCGGCGGTGTGCAGATCAGTTGGTTACGCAACGCGTCGCACGTGGAGATAGCCATCGAGGATGAAGGGCCGGGCATTTCCAACACCACTAACTTGTTCGTGCCGTTCTTTACCACCAAGCCCGGCGGATCGGGCATCGGCCTGGTGCTCAGCCGCCAGATTGCGGAGCAGCATGGCGGCACGCTGGTGCTCGAGAACCGCCAGGATCACATCGGCTGCGTGGCCCGCCTGCGCTTGCCGGTTTAACGCGCTACTCGTCCCGCAAGGCCGCCAGCGGTTCCACTCTGGCCGCGCGCGCCGCGGGAGCCAGGCTAGCGATAGCCGCCAGCGCCAGCACGATTCCGGCAGCCGCCGCCAGGCTCAACGGATCGCGTATACCCACGCCGCAGATCAACCCGGTATGTTGATGCGGCACCATGTAGAGCGCGCTCTTCAGCAACCGGCCCAGGACGAGGGCGACCGCCAGCCCGCAGGCGACTCCAGCAAACGTGAGCCGGGTGGTGCGAACCAGGGTCAGGCGCCGGATCGCCGCGGGCGCCGCTCCCAGCGCCATGCGCAGCCCGAACTCGCGCGTGCGCTGCGCCACCGAGAAAGCAATCGCGCCGTAAATGCCGACCGCCGCCAGCAGCGCCGCCAGCGCCGCGAAGATCGAGACCAGCATCAGGTGGAACCGCTCGCCTCGAAACTGTAGCGCCAGCGATTCGTCCAGTGTGCGGACGCCATACAGCGCGCTATCCGGATCGAGGCTCTGCAACTGCTTCCGCAGGCTGGCGGCAATGCCGGCCGCCGGACCGGTAGTCTTCGCCGCCAGCGTCATGCTCCGCTGCGGAGCCTGCGCAAAGGGCAGGTAGATGTCCGCGAAGGCTACTTCATCCAGACCCAGCTCCCGGCTGTTCGATGCCAGACCCACAATCTCCACCGGACCGGCAGGAATGGAGGAATCCCCGCCCGACAGGATCTCGAGCGATTGGCCCACCGGGTTCCGTCCCGCGAAGGCCGCGCGCGCCAGGTTCTCGTTGATCATGGCCACGCGCGGCGCCATTTCCGAGTCCAGCGCGGTGAACTGGCGGCCCGCCAGCAGCGGGATGCGCAGCATGTCCAGATACCCCGGCGTGACGATGCGCACCAGCGATTCCGGCTCCTCGCCGTGCGGCGGATGCGGACGTCCCGCCACCACATAAGGCACCCACTCGCCGCCGGCGAGCGGCATCGCGCTGGCCAAAGCTGCCTGGCGAATGCCCCCGGTATCGGCGGCCCGTCGCTCCAGCTCACGGTAAAAAGCGCGCTGCGCAGCGGGAGCGGACGGTTCGGCCCCGCCCGCCGTGATGCGTACCGTCAACACATCGTGCGGATCGAACCCCAGGGCCACCTGCTGCAAGCGGGCATGGCTGCCGGTGAACAGTCCCGCGCCGAACAGCAGCACAAACGATAAAGCCATCTCGGCCCCGACCAGGATATTCAGCCGGCGCTGCGTGCGCGGCGTAGCCGATACGCTCTTCGCTCCTTCCCGCAGCGCCGCATCCAGATTCATCAGGCGCGTCGCCAACACCGGAATCAGGGCCACCAGAAAGGCGACCAACAGGCAGATCGCCAGCACGGCCGCCAGCGCCGGGAAATCGAGCGAGAGGTGCGAGGCCCGCGCCAGCGAGTCGGGCGGCATCACAGCCCGCAATCCGGCCAGTCCCCAGGTAGCCAGCAAGGCGCCCGCGGCGCCCCCCGGCAGAGCGATCCAGGCCGTTTCCGCCAGCGCTTGCCGCAGCAAGGCGGAGCGCCGCGCTCCCAGCGCCATCCGCAATGCATACTCTCGCTGCCGTCCGACCGCGCGTACCAGTTGCAGCCCGGTCACGTTGGCGCAGGCGATCAGCAGCACGAAAACCGCGAATCCCAGGAAAAGGTACAGCGCCGTGCGATTGTATTGGGTGAACGACTCGCGTAGGTTCTCGATCCGCACGTCCCATCCGGCGTTAACCTCGGGGTGTTCGGCAGCCAGCACGCGCGCCACGGCATTGATCTCGGCTCCGGCGGCTGCCAGGCTAGCGCCTGGCCGTGTACGCCCGATCACTGCCAGTTCGCGCACCGCGCGCTGCGAGCCCGCGTCCTTGAAATCGAGGGGTGTAAACAACTGCGGATCGATCTCGTCCATCACCGATTCCATGTGGAAGTCGGCCGGAAGCACGCCTATGATCGTGTACGGCTGGCGATCGAGCTGGATCGTCTGGCCAAGGACCGTCGGATTAGCACCAAATTGCGTGCGCCAGAAATCGTCTGTAAGCAGCGCCACCCGCGCACCCGACTTCTCCTCCTCGCGCCGGAACGTCCGCCCCAGGGCGGGCTGCACCCCCAGCGTCTCGAAGAAACCGGCCGACGTGCCCAACGAGCGGACGCGCTCGCCCGCGCCGGTCAGCGTGTGGCTCTCGCTGTCGTAGGAGATGGCCGCCAGGCGTTCGAAGCTCCGCGCCCGCGCGCGCCAGTCGAGGAAATTGGCGGCCGAGACCGGGCTGCCGCTGGGGCGACTCTTGGCGTTGTGCTCCGAAAGCAGGGACAACCGTTCGGAATCCGGGAAAGGCAGCGGGCGCCAGAGCACCGATTCGGTGATGCTGAACAGCGCGGCAGTGGTCCCGATGCCCAGCGTCAGTGTCAGCAGGGCCAGCAGCAGAAACCCGGGCGCCCGGGTCAGGGTCCGCAGCGCCAGGCGAAGTTCGGTCGAAAACGGCATGGCATCCCTCGGCCGATCGGATCGGTTCCGTCGTTCTGGCACGCTACCTGCCATTGCGGAAAATCAAGCCCTTTCAATGCCGCGCGCATTGCCGGCATTGGCCGGCTGTTCGCGTGGGGGATGGCACTGCCCGCTTTCGAACGCTGGCAGTAGGCGTGGGGCAGGCCCATGGCCTGCAACATGGCCTGCACGGGTCCCCCGGACCCGCTGTTCGCGTGGGATCGACCGCTTTGAGCAAGCAAGATGGCGGCCTGAGAGTCCGCGCAGCGCCGTTGGGCTCTACGTGCCCGACACTACGTGTCAACCTCAGCCGCAGTTGACCGCGCCCGTCCCCTGCTGCAACCATGGTAGGCACCCATGAAAGCCGTTGCTGTATATCCCGCCACGCGCGCGGTCAACATCATTGACATTGCCGAGCCGCGCATCGCTTCCCCCACTGAAGTCAAGCTGCGCATGTTGGAAGTCGGCGTCTGCGGCACCGACAAGGATATTTGCGCTTTTGCCTACGGCACCCCGCCGCCCGGTAAGGATCACTTCGTACTCGGCCATGAATCGCTCGCCGAAGTGGTGGAGACCGGCCCGGCCGTCCCCGACCTGAAGCCGGGCGACCTGGTGGTCAGCACCGTGCGCCTGCCGTGCACCGATCCGCACTGTACACCCTGCCGCGCCGGCCAGTACGATTTCTGCATGACGGGCAAATACAGCGAGCACGGCATCAAGGATCTGGACGGCTTCATGACCGAGCTGGTGGTAGAAGACCGGCACAACCTGCATCCGGTGCCGCGCGAGTTGCGGCATGTAGCCGTCCTGGTCGAGCCACTGACCATCGCAGAGAAGGCCCTGATTGAGATCCGCGAGATTCAGGGGCGCCTGCCCTGGAACGGGGACCGGCATCGCGCGGTGGTGCTGGGCTCCGGCCCGGTCGGCCTGCTGGGCGCCATGCTGCTGGTCGATGCCGGGTTCGACACAGTGGTCTACTCGCGGGCTCCCAAGCCCAACGCCAAGGCCGCCGTGGCCGAAGCCGTGGGCGCGCGCTACATTTCTTCCGAAGGGACCCCCGTCGAGCAGATGGCTGAAGAGGTGGGCAACATCGACCTGATCTACGAAGCCGCGGGCGCGCCGCAATTCGCGTTTGAGGTGCTGAAATACCTGGGGTCGAACGGTATCTACGTGTTCACGGGCGTGCCGCGCGACGAAAAGCCGGTGGTCTTCGATACCGAGCGCATTATGTATAACATGGTGCTCAAGAACCAGGTCGTGCTGGGAGTGGTGAACGCCGGCCCGCTGGCTTTTGACCACGCCGTGCGCGACATCGGCATCTTCCACAGCCGCTGGCCGCAAGCGCTGCGTGCCATGATCACCAACCATTTCCCCATGGAGGCTTTCCGCGATCCCGTCATGGGCAATGCCGGCGGCATCAAGAACGTGATCGCGATCGCGCAGGCGGGCCGCTCTTGATTGCCGAACTGGCGCGCCTGGCCGAAGACGATCGGCGCGAGAAAAACTGGAAACGCTGGGGCCCCTATCTTTCCGCGCGGCAGTGGGGCACCGTGCGCGAAGACTACTCGGCCAATGGCGCCTGTTGGGATTACTTTCCCCACGACCACGCCCGCAGCCGCGCCTACCGCTGGGGGGAAGACGGCCTGCTGGGCATCTGCGACCGCGAGTGCCGGCTGGCGTTCGCGCTGGCCCTTTGGAACGGCCGGGACCCCATTCTGAAAGAGCGCCTGTTCGGCCTTACCGGCCCCGAAGGCAATCACGGCGAGGACGTCAAGGAGTGTTATTACTATCTGGATTCGACCCCCACACACTCCTATATGAAGGCGCTGTACAAGTATCCGCAAGCCGCCTTCCCCTATGCGCATTTGGTTGAGGAGAATCGGCGCCGCGGCCGCGAACAGCCCGAATACGAGCTGGACGATACCGGCATCTTCGACGAGCAGCGCTATTTCGACATTTACGTGGAATACGCCAAGGCAGGTGAGGACGACATGCTGATCCGCATCAGCGTCGCCAATCGCGGCCCCGAGCGCGCGCCCCTGGTCGTGCTGCCCACCCTGTGGTTCCGCAATACCTGGTCATGGGGGCGCGAGGGCGAAGGCTATTGGCCCAAGGCCAGAATAAGCCGCACCAGCGACACCACCGTCGCCGCCGAGCATGCTTCGCTGGGAAAATTCACGTTCGAGGCGTTGAACGCCGCCGAACTTCTGTTCACTGAAAACGAAACGAACATGGAGCGGCTCTTCGACGTGAAAAGTCCGTCGCCTTACGTCAAGGACGCATTCCATGGCTATGTAGTCGACGGCCGCAAGGATGCCGTCAACCCGGATTGTGACGGCACCAAGGCCGCCGCTCTGTATCGCCTGGAGCTCGACTCGGGCGCCGGCGCCGTCATTATCTTGCGGCTGGCGCGGGATGGCGCGGGGCCATGCCCGGATCCGGATCAGGTATTCGGCCAGCGCCAGAGCGAGGCTGACGAGTTCTACAACACCTGGCTGCGCGAGGGATACACGGACGAGGCGCGGCGCGTCGCGCGGCAGGCGTACGCCGGCCTGCTGTGGACCAAGCAGTTCTATCACTACTCGGTGGAGCAGTGGCTGGCAGGCGACCCCGCGCAGCCTGCGCCGCCGGCAGGCCGCGAACATGGCCGCAACCACGATTGGAAGCATCTCTACAATCGCGACGTGATCTCCATGCCGGACAACTGGGAGTACCCGTGGTACGCCGCCTGGGACCTGGCGTTTCCACATGATCCCTTTCGCGCGCATCGACCCGGCCTTCGCCAAGGAGCAACTGGTGCTGATGCTGCGCGAGTGGTACATGCATCCCAACGGGCAGATTCCGGCCTACGAGTTTGCCTTCGGCGACGTGAATCCGCCGGTGCACGCCTGGGCCTGCTGGCGGGTATATAAGATGACCGGTCCTCGCGGCGGACGCGATCGCGTCTTTCTGGGCCGCGTGTTTCAGAAACTGCTGATCAACTTCACCTGGTGGGTGAACCGCAAGGACGTGGAAGGCCAGAACATCTTCTCCGGCGGATTTCTGGGCCTGGACAACATCGGCGTGTTCGACCGGTCGCAGCCCTTGCCCGGCAATCTTCGCCTGGAGCAGGCCGACGGCACCGCCTGGATGGCCTTCTATTGCCTGACCATGCTTTCCATGGCCCTGGAATTGGCCGCCGAAGAACCCGAGTACGAGGACATGGCCTCCAAGTTCTTCGAGCACTTTGTAGCCATCGCCGACGCTATGAACACCCTGGGCGGCAACGGGCTATGGGATGAGACCGATGGCTTCTATTACGACCAGCTTCGCGTGGACCACACTACCTTCCCCCTGCGCATCCGCTCGGCGGTCGGGCTGATCCCTCTGCTGGCCGTCCAGGTGCTCGATTACAACGTGATCGCGCGCCTGCCCGGCTTTCGTAAGCGCATGAACTGGTTTCTGGAGAACCGCAAGGATCTCACCGACCAGATCTCGTATATGGAGCAGGACGATTCCAACGGGCACACTCACCGGCTGCTGGCCATACCGTCACTGGGCCGCCTGCTGCGCGTGCTGAGGTACCTGCTGGACGAGAACGAGTTTCTCTCGCCCTACGGCATCCGCTCGCTTTCCAAGTTCCACCTTCAGCACCCCTACGTTTTGCAGACGGATGGCACCGAGCAGCGCGTGGATTACGAACCGGCCGAATCCACCACCGGTACGTTCGGCGGCAACTCCAACTGGCGCGGGCCGGTCTGGTTCCCGGTCAACTTCCTATGGGTGGAGGCGCTGGAGCGGTATCACCATTTCTACGGCGATCATTTGCGTGTGGAGTGCCCGGTGGGGTCCGGACGCATGATGAACCTGAAAGAAGTGGCCGGCGAAATCATGGCTCGCCTGTCGCGCATCTTTTTGTGCGGCGCGGACGGCCGCTGCCCCTGGCAGAGCGACGCCCGATACTCCCAGGATCCCAACTGGCGGGATCTGACCCTGTTCTACGAATTCTTCCACGGCGATACTGGCCTCGGTCTGGGCGCCAGCCATCAAACCGGTTGGACTTCGCTGGTAGTGCAGTGCCTGGAAGACCTGGCGCGCCGCAATGCGGCCAGCTAGGGAAAGGCCTAGTCGCTCCACTTGAGCAAGCTGGTGCAAGGCCGCGTCAGCGGATCGTCGCAATGGTTAGGGCTGATGCGCAGGGCGTAGCCCAACCTTCCGGTGCGCTCGGGCACGATCTCTTTCTCGAAGACCGCCACCGATCCGTTCTGGCCGGCCGGCGGCAGCACCATCACCTCGGTGTCTTCCAACCCGCCGTCGGTGCCCACGCGCCCCATCACCACTTCCACCCGCACTTCGGTGGGCTGCAATCCCGCCAGGTCGATGGCCGCGCGCACCGGCACGGGATGCTCGCTCATGATGGTGCCCACCGGCGCCGATCCGGTCTCCACAAAGCGCACGCGGTCCCAGACCTCGCGTACGCGCTGGTTCCAGGCGGCTTCGGCGCGCGCCGCGGCATAATCGTTCTCGCTCAGCCGCACGGCTTCGGCGTGCGCCGGATCGTAGAACTCGCGCGCATATTCCGCAACCATGCGCCGCGAATCGAACTGCGGCGTCAGGCCCATGAGGGACTGCTTCACGCGCTTCAGCCAGTCGCGGGGGATCTGGTCGCGCCGCTCGTAAAACAGCGGCACGATTTCGTTCTCCAACAGGTAATAGATCTCGCTGGCGTGCAGCCCGTCCTGCTCGTCGCTATAGGGCTCGCGATCGCCGATGGCCCAGCCGCCCGAAATCTCGTAGGCTTCGTCGAACCAGCCGTCCAGAATGCTCAGGTTCAGTACTCCGTTCATACCGGCCTTCATACCGCTGGTGCCGCAAGCCTCCTGGCCGCGCTTGGGAGTGTTCAGCCAGAGGTCCACGCCCTGCACCATTTCGCGCGCCACCTTCATGTCGTAGTCTTCGATGAAAACCACGTGCTTCCACAGATCGCGATCACGTGAAAGCTGCACGATGTCGCGAATGTAGTTCTTCCCTTCGTTATCGCGTGGGTGCGCCTTGCCGGCGATCACGATCTGCACGGGCATGTCCTTGTTGCACAGGATCCGTTTGATGCGCTCCACGTCGCGGAACAGCAGCGTGGCGCGCTTGTAAGTGGCGAAGCGCCGCGCAAATCCGATGGTCAGCGCATTGGGATCGAGCACCTCCTCGGTATGCCGCATTTCCGTCGCGGAGGCCTGCCGGCGCAGTGCCGACCAGCGCTGCCGCTCGCGCACGAAATTCACCAGGCGGCGTTTGCGGCGGCGGTGCACCTCCAGCAATTCTTCGTCGGGAATCTCCTTCACCTGCTCCCAGATGGTGGGGTCGAAAAAGCGATCGCGCCAGTCCGGCTGAAGGTACTGATCGTAGAGCGACGCCAGGTCGCCGTTGAGCCAACTGGTCAGATGCACGCCATTGGTCACCGAGCTGACCGGCACTTCCCAGACCGGCAGCTTCGGCCACAGGTCGTGCCACATTTCCTGCGAGACTTCGCGATGCAGTTTGCTCACCGCGTTACGGTGCGCCGAGGTCTTCAGCGCCAGGATCGCCATGGAGAAGCGCTCCTCGCGGTTGGCCGGATCACGGCGCCCGAACGCCATCAACTGGTCGAAATCGATGCCGGTGTGCGAACAATACGCGTTGAAGTAGTGATACATCAGGCCGGGATCGAAAAGGTCGATGCCCGCCGGAACCGGCGTGTGCGTGGTAAAGATGTTGCTGGCGCGGGTGGCCTGCAGCGCTTCCTCGAAGCTCAACCCGTGCTCGCGCTTCAACACCCGGATGCGCTCCAGGGCCAGGAAAGCCGAATGCCCTTCGTTCATGTGGTAGACCGTGGGTTCGAGGCCCATGGCCTTGAGCGCGCGCAGGCCGCCCACCCCCAACACGAATTCCTGGCGCATGCGCATGTCGGTATCGCCGCCGTAGAGCGAATCGGTGATGCCGCGGTCCTGGGGCAGCAGGTTCTCGGGGATGTTGGTGTCCAGCAGGTAGAGCGCTACCCGGCCCACATCCATCTTCCACACCTGGATGTCCACCCGGCCGGTAGGCAGGTTGACATATACCTTAAGGTTCTCCCCGCTGGCATCGCGCACCGGAACGGCCGGCAGCGTATAGAAATCGTTGGTGGGATAGCGCTCCTGCTGCCATCCGTCCGGGTTGAGCACCTGGCGGAAATATCCCTGCTGATAGAGCAGGCCCACGCCGACCAGCGGCAGGTCGCAATCGCTGGAGGATTTCATATGATCGCCGGAGAGGACGCCCAAGCCGCCGGAATAGATAGGCAGGCACTCGGACAGGCCATACTCGGCCGAGAAGTAGGCGATCAGCTTTCCGTCGGTGCTGGGCTTGCCGCCTTGCACGTGGACGTCGTAGCGCTGGCAAGCCATGTTGTAGAGCGCCAGGTAGCGAGGGTCGGCCGCCACGCGCTGGAGGGTAGCCCGGGAGACCCGGCCCAGCATCAACACGGGATTGTAATTGCATTCCCGCCAGAGATTCGCATCGAGTCTTCGAAAAAGAGCGCGGATCAGGGGTTCCCAAGTCCACAGGATGTTATAGGCCAGTTCCGGCATCCGGGACAATTGCTCGGGCAGCGCAGGACGAACCAGGAATTCATGAACAGGTTGAATGCGAAATGGCATGTAAACGATTACTCTTTCTAAAATACCGCAATCGCGCGGCGGGGCGGGGCTGGGCGGGTCCAAACGGGCGGGCATATTTGCAACAATTCTGTTGCGCAACGGAATTGTTGTATATCATAATGACAGTGTGCCATGCAATTTCGTAGGTCCTCCGGTGCGGGGCGATGACTGTTACGGACGCGACGCTTTCGTGGATCTGGTGTGGCAGAAATTGTCTTTCGGACACGTTTTGCTGGCATCTCCGCGCCGCTTCGGGAAGACCAGCGTCATGTACCGCCTTATCGACGCGCCTCGCTGGGATTACCGGCTGGTGCATTGCGATCTGGAGCATTTTCTCGAGCCGGCCGATCTTTTGACCGCTCTGGTCGTACAACTCTCGCGTGACGATGTCCTTTCGAAGATCGCTTCCGCTCTCAGTTACGTTCCGCGAAAGGCATGGCAAGGTTTCCGCGCCAATGTGGACGAAATCGAGATCCACAAGCTGAAGCTGAAACTCAAAGAGCAGATCCAGCCGCGCTGGCGGACTAGCGGCGAGGAATTGTTCGACACCATCGCCAGGATTCCGGAGACGGTGGTGTTCGTGTTGGACGAGTTTGCCGTGATGATCGACGAGATGGCACACCTGGACACTCGTCGCGATGACGCGCGTCTGCTGCTGCGGTGGCTGCGGCAGCTACGGCAATCGCCGCGCATTAAGAATGTCCGCTTTCTGGTGGCGGGCTCGATCGGCATAGGCAATGTGCTCGCCAATCTCGGCGAAAGCGCGTCCATGAACGATTTCGAACATCTGAAGCTGCAGCCCTTTTCCGCGCCCGTGGCGGATCGCTTCCTGCAGGCGCTATCGGAATCGCACGAAACGCCGTTGCCGGCCCCCGTACGGAAGAAAGTGCTGGAACTCATCGGGACGCGCGTGCCCTATTTCTTGCAGATTATGTTTTCGGAGATCGCGAAAGCCTCGAAAGAGCGAGGAATCGCGCCGACGCCGGCTGCGGTGCAAGCGCTCTATCGCGACACCGTGCTGGGAGTGGACTGCAAGACCTACTTCGACCACTATTACGGCCGGCTGCGCGATTACTACGACAAACATAACGAAAAGGCGGCCAAGACGATCCTGCGCAACATCGCCAATCTGGGCGTGCTGAAGCGCGATGTGTGCTACCAGATCTACCGCAGGGAGTGCGATGGGGCGGATGTCGAGCAGTTCAACGGGCTAATGGCGAATCTCGAAAATGATTTCTACGTGGGATTCAACGCCCGCCAGAACGCCTACGGGTTCTCATGCAAACTGTTGCGGGACTGGTGGCTGCGGCACTACGGGATGGAGGGCTGAAGTGGAACTTTACTACAACCCCGAGCAAATGCCGGACGCGGAAATCAAGCAAACGTTCGTGGGCCGTGAGCCATTGCTCAGAGAATTATTGGATCTCGTGCGCCGGCAGCCGAAAGGCGCGGGCGTGCAGCACGTGGTCCTGATCGGCGCGCGAGGTATGGGAAAGACCACCATGCTGCTGATGCTGCGCTTTGCGGTGCTGGATGGCGATCTGCACAAGAAGTGGCAGCCGGTGCGTTTTCCCGAGGAATCCTACGCCGTCACCGATATGGCGGATTTCTGGCTAGCGGCTATCCGTCACCTGGCGGGCGAGACCGGCGATGACGAATTGACAGCGCGCGCGGATGCGCTTCCAAAGGAGTTCTCGGAGCCTGCGGCGCTGTCCGGCGCGGCGTTGGCTGTTCTGCGGGACTGGAGCCGCCGGCATGGAAAGCGCCTCCTGCTGCTGGTGGACAACTTGGACATGGTGCTGGACCAGATCGGCGACGCCACCGAAAATGCGCGGCTGCGCGACGCGTTGATGAACGACGGAACCTTTATGCTGATCGGCGGGGCAACCTCGTTCTTTCACGAGGCACGCGGGTACGACCAGCCGCTCTATAATTTTTTCCGCACGTGGAACCTCGATTCGCTCGATGGCGACCAGATCAACCAGTTGTTACTGCGGCGCGCGGCAGCCGATAATCGCACCGGCTTCGAACAACACCTCAGGCAGAATGAGGCGCGGATCAAAACGCTGCACTATTTCACGGGAGGCAATCCGCGGCTCGTGCTGATGCTTTACCGGATCATCGCCAGCTCGGATTTGATTGACGTACAGCGGGGTCTGGAGAAGCTACTGGATGAGGTGACCCCTTACTACAAGGCGAAGATCGAGAGCCTGCCGCCGCAACAGCGAAAGATTCTGGACCATATTGCCCGGGTGAGCGCACGCACGCGTTCCGGGTTGACGCCCACCGAAATCGCAGCGGAGACGAGGCTGCCGGTGAACCAGGTAACCTCGCAGTTGAAGCGCCTGTCGGGCTTGGGCTACGTCGCGCGGCGAATGTGCGGGCCAGGAGCTCGTGGTATTCGCTGGCGGAACCGCTGTACGCCATCTGGCACCAGATGCGGTTCGGCCGGGAGGGTCGCGAGCGAATGGCGTGGCTGGTGGAGTTTCTCAAGGGATGGTATAGCAGCCGGGAAATGTTCGACGAAGCCCAACGCCTGGCGGCGAGGTTTGCAGATCTGCTGACGCGGGCGGATAAGGGTCTGGCGTTGGAGACCCTTGATTACCGTCGGTATCTCACCGAGGCGATGGATGAGCGGTATCGAGGTATCGCCATAGATCGGCTTGTGAACGACTGCATGGATGCGGGGGATCGCGACCGAGCGAGGGGCCTGGTACAAGAAGCGGGGATAGACATCCTTCACAGGCCGACCTTGAAACGGCTTAGCGACGATGGCCTGATCACGCCAGAAGAAGTTGCGGCTAAGTCGCCCGCCTGGATCTCTGGATCGCCCCGCTCAAGGCTTTCACGGAGACATCTCGACCGGAAACACTCGTGTCGTTAATCGACGCGGGCAGTCGACTTCTTGCACCAGCTTCCGCAAGCGCGGCTCCTACGCGCATCATTGATGCTTACACTCGGACGAGAAGATGAGGCTCTCGCCGATTTGGAGCCGCGCGCGGGTACGATCCTGTTGAAGCGGCGACGGCGCTTTTGAAGGCCCAGTTATTGGCGAGATTTGGGCATCTACGGCGAAGCGATCAACATTCTCGACCGGTTTGGAGACGAACTCGCGTCGAACATGGATGCGCAGATTCTCCTGGCGGGCTGCTGTGCGTTCCGCGGACATTTTGACAGGGCGATCGCGATCTGCCAGCCGGGTTTGAGGCCACGAATAGCTCACAGTTTGGCGAACTGCTTCCGAAGATCAAGGAACTTCGCAACCTCTTCGGGGACGATTCTACGAAGCTGTTTGTGTTCTGGCCGCCATGCACGCTTACAATGACGCTCGCGCAGTCTGGAAAAACAACATTGCTGGGATCCTTGAACCGAGCAAGACTCTTCCATATCTGGCGGCTGTGCTTGATCGTCGATTTGCGAAGTCTGCCGTTCCTGCGGGTTCTAATGCATGAGTTTAGGCTCGATGCCGAGATGCCTCCGCTCCAAGCCGTGATGGAGTACGTTGAAACCGGCGATCGCAGCGGAATCGAAAAGCTGTCCGCGGAAGCGCGTCCTCTGGCAGCGGAGATCGTTGACGAAATCGAAAAGAGGAGGGCTCGCGACGATAAGAGCATCCCAGCAAAAAGTGGGTTCCGCGTCAGCCACGCATGAAATGCCCAGGCGATGTACGGGAAATGTATAGTTGACTCTGCTAACTCCTCACAGTCGTATCCCTAACCCATTGACCCGTGGTATCTTTCCAACACTGGCGCAACGGCAGACACCGTGCGTTAGTACCTGGCATGGCACACGGCGGATTCAAAGACGTTCTGAAAAATGGCGGATTCCAGGCTTTCCTCTGGACCCAATTCCTGGGCGCGTTCAACGATAACGCCTACCGCATCATCGTCTCGCTGCGCGCGGTCCACATCGTGGCCCAGGCCGGCCAGAGCGGCAAGTACCTGGCGCTAGCCGGAGCCATCTTCGTGCTGCCCTCGCTGCTGTTCACCGGCTACGCGGGCCACCTGGCCGACGCTATCAGCAAGCGCAAAGTCCTGATCGCGGTCAAGATCTTCGAAATCGCGGTCATGGCGCTGGGCATCCTGGTGTTCTTCTCCCATAGCGTGCCGCTGATGTTCGTAGTGCTGTTCCTCATGGCGGTGCACTACACCATCTTCAGCCCGGCGAAGTACTCCATCGTGCCCGAACTGGTCTCCGACCGCGACCTCTCCCGCGCCAACGCGCTGCTGGAGATGACCACCCTGGTGGCCATCGTGCTCGGCACCTCCATCGGCCCGTTCCTGTTCACCGCCTGGACCAGCGGCCGAATGGAAGATCGGGGTGGTGCTCACCAGCGTCGCCGTGGTGGGGTGCCTGGCCAGTTTCCGGATCACGCGCGTGCCGGCGGCCGGGTCGAGCGAACCGCTGCGGCTGAACCCGGTGGCCGACGTCGCCACGGGAACCCGGCACCTGCTGCGCGATCATCCCCTGTGGCTTACCGTGATGGCCATCTCCTACTTCTGGTTTCTGGCGCTGCTCTTCCAGATGGACCTGGTGCTGTTCGGCAGCGAGACGCTGAAGGTCAGCGACAAGCTGGTAGGCCTCCTGATGACCTGCCTTTCGCTGGGCATCGGCGCAGGCAGCATGCTGGCCGGCCGCCTGTCGGGCGACAAGGTCGAGATCGGACTGGTGCCGCTGGGCTCCATATTCATGGGCGTCTGCAGCATGGGGCTGTACGCCGCGCGCGGATCTTATGCCGGGTCGCTGGTGATGCTGGCCCTGCTGGGCATCTCGGCGGGCGTGTTCTTCGTCCCGCTCAACGCTTTCCTGCAGCAGCGCAGCGAGAGCAAGGAAAAAGGCCGCATCATCGCCACCAACAACATCTACAACACGCTCGGCATGCTGCTGGCGACGGCCGTTTTCTACGTCTGCCACGACGCGCTGCACATCAGCCCGCCGCACGTCATTCTGGTGTTCGGCTTTGCCAGCCTGGCCATCACGGCCTATATCGTGACCGTGGTGGACGAATTCCTGATCCGCTTCGTGCTCTGGATGGCCACCCATACCATCTTCCGCATCCGCATCGTGGGGCAGGAAAACGTGCCCTTCCGCGGGCCGGCGCTGCTGGTCTCGAATCACATGTCGCACGTGGACGGCTTTCTGGTGGGGGCGTGCGTGCAGCGGTTCATCCGCTTCATGGTGTGGAAGCCGTACTTCGAGATGAAGGCGTTCCACTGGTTCTTCCGCAAGACGAAGGCCATCCCGGTGGGCGGAGGCCGCGATGCGGTGACCGCGATCCGCACGGCGCGCGCCGAACTGGCCGCCGGACACGTGGTCTGCATTTTCGCCGAGGGCGCCATCAGCCGTACCGGCAACATCCTGCCGTTCAAGCGCGGCATGGAGAAAATCGTGGACGGGCTGGATGTGCCGGTTATTCCGGTGCACCTGGACCGGCTGTGGGGCAGCATCTTCAGTTTCGAGCGCGGGCGGTTCTTCTGGAAATGGCCGCGCCATATTCCGTACCCGGTCACCGTTTCGTTCGGCAATCCGATGCCGGCGACGTCTACCGCGCATGAGGTGCGGCAGGCCATCCAGGAACTGTCGGCGGATGCCACTGCGCATCGCGCGACCGCGGCCGATACGCTGCCGCGCAGGGTCATTCGCACCGCGCGCCGCAACTGGAGCCGCTTCGCCATGGCCGATTCGAGCGGTCGCGAGCTGACCTACGGGCGGATGCTGGCCGGCAGCCTGCTGGTGGCGCAATGGGCGCGCGCGCAAAAGAACGAGCCGGACGAGCGCGAGGGGCAGATGATCGGAGTGCTGCTGCCACCCAGCGTGGCCGGCGCGCTGGTGAATGTGGGAATCACGCTGGCCGGGCGGGTGCCGGTGAACCTGAATTTCACCGCCGGCAGCGAGGCGATGGCCGCCGCGCGCGAGCGGTGCAACATGCGCACGGTGGTCACCTCGCGCGTGTTTCTGGCCAAGGGCAAAATCGCCGCGCAGGACGGCATGGTGTTCGTCGAAGACATCCTGGCGCGCGCCGGCACTTTCGCGAAAGTGCGCGCGTGGCTGGCTGCGCGATTCATGCCGGCGGCGCTGCTGGCGGGGGCGGCCCGTCCGGATTCCCTTGCGACCATCATTTTCTCCAGCGGCAGCACAGGCATTCCGAAGGGCGTGATGCTTTCGCACTTCAACGTGATTGCGAACATCGAGGCCATGGCGCAGCTTTTCTGGATCGGCGAGCACGACCGCATCGTCGGCGTGCTGCCTTTCTTTCACTCGTTCGGTTACACAGTTACGATCTGGTTTCCGCTGATCGCCGGCTGCGGCGCGGTCTACCATCCGAATCCCACAGATGCGAAGGCCATCGGCGAACTGACGGCCCGCTATCGCGCTACGCTGCTGCTCTCGACGCCTACGTTTTGCGCCACGTATACCCGCAAATGCTCGCGTGAAGAGTTTTCCACCCTGCGATTTGTGCTGGTGGGAGCGGAGAAGCTGCGCGAACCGATCGCAGCGGCCTTCCGCGAGAAATTCGGCGTGGAGCTGCTTGAAGGTTACGGCTGCACGGAGATGGCGCCGGTAGTGGCGGTGAATGCGCCGAACTTCGAGGCGGGCCGGGACACGCAATTGGGCAACAAGCCCGGGACCGTGGGCCATCCGCTGCCGGGCGTGGCGGCGCAAGTGGTGGACCCGGCCACCTTCGCGCTGTTGGGGGCCGATCAGCCAGGCCTGCTGCTGGTGAAAGGCTCGAACCGCATGTCCGGCTACCTGGGCGAGCCCGTGCGCACCGCTGAAGTGCTGCACGAGGGCTGGTACGTGACCGGCGATATTGCGGCGATCGACGACGAAGGGTTCCTGCGCATCACCGACCGGCTGTCGCGCTTCAGCAAGATCGCGGGCGAGATGGTGCCCCACCTGCGCATTGAGGACGCCATCGCCAGCGTGCTCGAATCCGCGCCCTGCGCGGTGACGGCGATTGCCGACGACCGGCGCGGCGAGCGCCTGGTGGCGCTCTATGTGAGTGAAATGGATCCCGGTATGTTATGGCAGAAGCTGTCGGAGACGGATCTGCCGCGCTTGTGGCTTCCCAAGCGGGAAAATATATACCGGGTGGAAACGCTTCCCCAACTTGGCACGGGAAAGCTGGATCTGCGCGGCCTGAAGGCGCGCGCGGAAGAGTTAGCGGCGCAAACGGAGTTGGCTGCGCCGCGTTCCTGACGGGAGCTTGCCATGGCGTTTTTCATTATCGTTTGTCTGGTCATTCTGCTGCTTGTGGGTTGGGTTAAGGTGCGCGACCGGCTTTCCCGGCTCGAGTACGAAATGCGGGAACTGGGAGCGCGGTTTGATGCGCAGACCCGGTTCGTCGCCGAGCTGAACGAAAAGCTGAAGGCGCAGGTACGGCCGGAGACCGCCGCGCCGCCGGCTCCCGAACCCGTGGCGCCGGTTCCGATCATAGCAGCGCCGATCGTTCGCCGGCCTGAACCGCAGCCCGAGCCGGTTGCTATCGAAATAAAGCCCACAGTTGCGCCCTATGCTCCGCCGCCCGTCGATCTGCCGCAGCCCGCGGCCGCCCGCTCCACCGAAGACTGGGAAGCGTTGCTGGGCGGAAACTGGCTCAACAAAATCGGCGTGTTCGTGCTGGTGGTCGGCATTGCCCTGGCGCTGGGCTACTCGTTCACGCAGTTCGGGCCGCTCGGCCGCGTCACCATCAGCGTGGCGGCCAGCCTGGTGATGCTGGTGTCAGGCGCGCTGTTGGAATCGAAGGAACGCTACAAAATGTTTGCCCGCGGCCTGCTGGGTGGCGGATGGGCGGCGCTCTACGTGACGGTCTACGCCATGCACGCGGTGGCCTCCGCGAGGGTCATCGAAAGCCCAGCGGCGGGAGCCGTTCTGCTGCTGGCGGTGGCCGCTGGCATGATCGTACATTCCTTGCGCTACCGCTCGCCGACGGTCACCGGACTCGCCTATTTCGTGGCGTTCGGCACGCTGGCGCTTACGGACACCACGTCCCTGCCTTACGTGGCCCTGGTTCCGCTAGCGGCATCGCTGCTTTACGTGGCGCACCGGTTCAACTGGACGCGCATGACCCTGCTGGGCCTAATCGGCACTTACGCGGTGGTGATCCTGCGCGGCGACAATGGATCGCCGCTTTGGCAGGCGCAGGCCATCTTCGCCGTTTACTGGCTGCTGTTTGAAGCGTACGACGTGCTGCATCCCGAAGCGTGGCTGTTGCCGCTCAACGCCGCTGGCGCGCTGGGCCTCTCGATTCTGAAATGGCAAAACGCCGCACCGGACAAGCTCTGGATGCTGCTAGCGGTGGCCGCCGGCGCGTACCTGCTGAGCGCCGCGCTGCGCATCCGCCGCGGAAAGTGGGAGGGCGCGGCAACGCTCACGGCGGCCCTGGCGGCGGGCGCTATTTTCCAGAAGCTCGATCACCAGTGGATCGCGTCCGCGCTGGCCGTGGAAGCGGAATTGTTCTACCTCGCCGGAGTCCGGCTGCACACGCGGTATCTGCGCTGGTTGGGCTCGGCGCTATTCGCCGCGGAGATCGTGCGGCTGCTGGGCATCGACATGTGGCTGCTGCCGTCCGCGCAGTGGATCCCGGTGGCTTCCGTGGACATCGCCATTTTCTACGCCAATCGCGCGCTATACGCCGCCGATTCCTTTTACGGGTACGCGGCCGCGGGCCTGCTCGCGCTGGTGATTGGCAAAGAATCGCAGGAACCGGGCCGCAGCGTGGCCTGGCAATGCGCGGCGGCTGCCGCGTTCGCTTTCGGCTGGTGGCGGAAATTGTTCGACTTTCGCCTGCAGGGCTACCTTCTGCTGGCGCTGGGGCTGATTGGCACCGCGCTCGATCCGCGCGTGCTGCCGCTCGCGGTGGCTGCCGGGATCTGCTACGCGGCAGTAATGTCGGTGATCGTTTCCGGGACGGATCGCTTTGGCGCCGACGAGCGCGACCTGGTTCGCTGGGCCGGCGGCGCCGCGTCCGTAGCTGCCTTGATGGCGCTCGGATGGCGGATCATTCCCGCCGAATATCTGGGAGTTGGCTGGATGGCGCTGGCTGTCTTGATTCTGGAGCTGGGTATGCGCCGGCTGCCGGGCAACTTCAAACGCATCGCCTACGCTGTGATGGCCGTTGGCATCGTCAGGCTTTGCGGCATCAACCTGGCGGGACTGCAGAATTCCGATGCATGGCCGCCGCGCCTCATGCCGTTGTGGGCCTCGTTGCTGGCATATGCGCTGGCCATTCGCGCACGCCGCGAGGAAGGCGGGCTGATCCTGCTGGGAGCTTCCTCCGTGGGGCTGATGCTTGGGGCCGCGGCTCTGTGGGCGCTGCTGCCGGTCGAGACGGTCGCGGCTGCGTGGGCCGCCGCCGCTATCTTGCTGCTGTTGGCCGCCCGCCAGTGGAATACCGAGGTGTTCGCCTGGCAGAGCTATCCAACGGCGGCACTCGCTTATCTGTTTTGCCTGGCCCACCTCTCCGACGCCAGCGCGCTGTGGACCTCCTGCGCCGCGATCGCGTGCTTCTATGCGGCCCAATTGATGTCCAAACGCGGCAGCCGGCCGGGAACTTATTTCTCCCTGCTGGCCACCACCTTGACCACCCTGGTGCTGTATTACCGGATCTCCGGCAGCATGCTGACCATGGCGTGCGGCGTTCAGGGCGTGATTCTGCTGGCTTCCGGCTTCCCGCTACGCGACCGTGTGCTGCGGCTTTCGGGACTGGCACTGCTGCTCGGCTGCATATTGAAACTGTTCGGGTGGGACCTCCGCCACCTGGAAACGCTGCCGCGCATCTTCTCATTCATTGTGCTGGGAATGATCCTGCTGGCGGTCTCGTTTATTTACACGCGATATCGCGAGCGCGTGGCAAAGTTCCTGTAAGAATTGCCCCGAGCCGCCAGAGCTTGTATGTAAATCGCGCAAAACGGGGTACGGCCGCGCCGCCATCATCTCGCGAGTTCGTATTCTCTTTGGCGGCGCGTACACGCGCCCCTTTGCGCTATCACGTAAATCGCGCAAGACGGGGCACGGCCGTGCCGCCATCATCTCGCGAGTTCGTATTCTTTTTGGCGGCGCGGACACGCGCCCCTTTGCGCTATCACGTAAATCGCGCAAGACGGGGCACGGCCGCGCCCCTTTGCGCTATCCTCAAACTAAGGCGTACGTATGGGTTTCGGGAGGGCGCTTTGCGGAGCAGGACTGGGCATCGCCTTCCTGGGTGCGGTTTACGCGTTCCAACGCCCTTTCCGCCAATTCCCCGGCGTCGAATACGAGAATTTTGAGCTTCCCACAGATTGGAATCAACAAGGCGAATGGGCGTTCGCGCGCCTGATGTACCCGCCGGGTCCCAACGACGGTTACGCCGGCCGCTACGACGGCGACTGGCGGGAAGGTCTTTCTCTCTGGACCCAGGATTATCCGCGCGCCGACCGCCACTTTTCGCTGGCCCTCCGCCGCCTGACGCGCATCCAAGTGCGCTCCGTCGAACAGCCCGTCAATCTTGACGAAGGCGACGCTTACGATTGGCCGTGGCTCTACGCGGTCCAGGTCGGCGAATGGGGATTGAGCGACCGGCAGGCGAAGGAGATGCGCGAATACCTGCTGCGCGGCGGCTTCTTCGTGGCCGACGATTTTCATGGATCGTTCGAATGGGAAATGTTCGAGCAGCGCATCAAACGTGTGTTCCCCGACCGGCCCATCGTGGAGATTGAAGATAAGGACGCCATCTTCCACACGGTCTACGATCTGGACGAACGCTTCCAGGTGCCCGGTGAGGCGCACCTGCGCCTGGGCTATAAAAACGGAGGCATCGGCGGGCACTGGCGCGGCATATACGACGATAAGGGCCGCATCATGGTGGCGATCTCGTACAACTCAGATCTGGGCGACGCCTGGGAGTGGGCCGACGCGCCGCATTACCCCGAGAAATTTTCCGCGCTGGCCATACGGTTGGGGGTGAACTACGTGGTTTACGCTATGACCCATTAAGGCGCCGGTGCTTGCGCCGAATTTTTGGGAACTCCCGCCTCAATCGAGCGTATTAACTATTTAAGGAACCGCGCCAAACCCCACGCGGACGCGCGGCTATTCGTATTTTTCCCGAGGCGCTCATGAAACCAGTCCTCCGCAGGCTCGCTCACTCCCCGATGTTCACCGTCATCACTTTGATCACCCTGGCCATTGGCATTGGCGCAAATACAGCCATATTCAGCGTGCTGAACGGCGTGTTGCTGAAGCCACTGCCCTATCCCAATCCCGACCGGTTGGTGGCCATTTGGGAGACGACCCATCTACAGGGTATGCCGGAAGTGAATGCATCCCCCGCCACTTATTTCACCTTCCGCGAGGAAAACCGCACGCTCCAGGATGTGGGGCTGTGGCGACACGATTCCGCCAATATCACGGGTACCGGCGAACCTGAGCAGGTGGAAACGCTGGACGTGACCGACGGCGTACTTCCCATACTCGGCGTGCAGCCCATCCGCGGCCGGTGGTTTTCGCGCAAAGACGACCTGCCGGGCAACCCCAAGACCGTAATCCTGTCTTACGGCTACTGGCAGCGCAAATTCGGTGGCGATGCCTCCGCGATTGGGCGGCGCATTCTTGTAGACGGCGAAGCGAATGAGATCATCGGCGTGATGCCGGCGGATTTCCGCTTCATGAGCACCCGCTACGCGCTGATCACGCCGTTTCAACTCGACCGCACCAAGACCTTCATCGGCAATTTCAGTTATCAAGCCGTGGCCCGGTTGAAGCCAGGCGCGACGATGGCGCAAGTCAGCGCGGACGAAGCCCACATGCTTCCCATGATGATGGACAAATTCCCGCCGGCGCCCGGCATCAGCTTGCAGATGTTTAAGGAAGCGCGCTTTGGCCCCAGCGTGCGGCCATTGAAATCCGACGTAGTGGGCGACATCGGCACCATGTTGTGGGTATTGATGGCGACCATCGGGGTAGTGCTTTTCATTGCCTGCGCCAATGTCGCCAACCTGATGCTGGTGCGCGCGGAAGGGCGCCAGCAGGAATTCGCCATCCGGGCCGCTCTGGGCGCGGGCTGGGCGCGCATCGCGCGGGAACTGCTGCTGGAAAGCGCCACTTTGGGTATGGCCGGCGGCGCGCTGGGCGTGGTGCTGGCCGCCGGCGCGCTTAAGTTGCTGGTGGCTTTGGGGCCCACCAATCTGCCGCGTCTCGAAGAGGTGTCCATCAACGGCAGAGTGCTGCTGTTCACTATCGCGCTGTCGCTGGCGGCCGGCATTTTCTTCGGGCTGATACCGGTATTCAAATATGGCGGATCGCGCCTGGCCGGCGCACTGCGCCAGGGTGGACGGAATTCCAGCGCGGGCCGCGAACGGCATCGCGCGCGCAGCGTGCTGGTGGTGGTGCAAGTGGCTTTGGCGCTGGTGCTGTTGATCTGCTCCGGCCTGATGATTCGCACCGTGCGCGCTCTCAAGCAGGTAGAGCCCGGCTTCAAACAGGGCGAGCAGATTCTGACGCTGGGAATCTCGATTCCCGACGCGCTGGTGCCCAAACCGGAGCAGGCCATCCGCACTTATCAGAACATCACAGATAAGCTGACTGCCATCCCGGGCGTTACCGCGGCCGGACTGACGAACTCCATCACCATGGATGGCAATACCAGCAACGATCCGATTTTCGCGGCGGACAAAACCTACGGGCCGGGAGAAATTGCGCCTTTGCGCAGGTTCAAATTCATTACTCCCGGCGTCTTCAAAGCCATGGGGAATCCGATCGTGGCCGGTCGAGAATTCACTTGGACGGACGTCTATCAAAGGCGCCACGTGGTAATGGTTTCCGAGGCGCTGGCGCGGGAGATGTGGCACGATCCGGGGGCCGCGGTGGGCAAGCAGGTACGCGAGAATCCAACCAGCGTCTGGCGCGAGGTGATTGGCGTGGTGGGTGACGAGCGGGACGACGGCGTCAACCACAAGCCGACCACCATCGTCTACTGGCCGCCGCTACTCAATAATTTCTGGGGACAACCTGAGTTCGCACAGCGCGGCGAGATTTTCGCCATACGAAGCACGCGCACCGGGACCAGCAGTTTCCTGAATGAAGTCCGGCAAGCGGTGTGGTCCGTGAATCCGAATCTTCCCATCGCCAATGTGCGCACCGTGCAGGAGATTTACGACCGTTCGATGGCTCGTACTTCGTTCACGCTGGTGATGCTCAGCCTGGCCGCGGGCATGGCTCTGCTGCTGGGCGTAGTGGGAATCTACGGCGTGATTTCGTACGCCGTTTCGCAGCGCACACGCGAGATCGGCATTCGCATGGCGCTGGGCGCGCCGCAACAATCGGTGCGCCAGATGTTCGTGCGCCAGGGACTGATTCTGACCGGGATCGGGGTAGCGTGCGGAATCGCCGCGGCAGCGGGTTTGACGCGGCTGCTGACCGCGCTGTTGTTCGAGGTGAGCCCGCTTGACCCGGTCACATACGCCGCGGTTTCGCTCGTACTGGCGGCTGCCGCCGTGATGGCCAGTTACATCCCGGCCCGGCGGGCCACCACCATCGCACCGATCGATGCTCTGCGCGTGGAGTGACGCCCGCGGGGTTTATGATTTGCTTTGATCCGATGACAGCGCACGGCGGATCCACGCTTCGCCCAGCGCCACATCGCGCTTGACCGCGGCTGGATGCAGGCCCAGAGCCTTCGCGATTTCCGCCGCCGCGCTTCTGGGCCGATCGCCGCCGCGCGCCGGCGATCAGGAGGTGACGCATGATATTCGCGGCCACGCCAAAGAATTGCGCCCGGCTCTGGAATTCCGGCATCTCCCTGGCGACTGGTTGGAGGTACGCTTCATGGATCAGCGCGGTCGGTTGCAGCGTGTTGCCCGCTGAAAACTGCCGGAGAAGTATGGTGAATTCGCCGGACTCCAACGCGACGCGCCTCTGCTTCCATCATCATATCTGACTCGCGGGTCAAGACCTCCGCGCCAGTTCCCAGTTGGCAGGGGAGTAGAGCACATTTTCGGTCCAGGAGCCGCCTGGCGATAGGGGCGGCGTCAGCTCATACACCGTATCGACCGGGCCGTCGTCAAAAGCGGTGCCGTACAGTTCGCCGCCGCGACCGATTTCGAGGCACTCGTAAGGGTATGGTTCGATGTCGGGAAGGCTATATCGCGTAATCATGTCAATATCTGCCGTCACGGAAGAGAAAAAAAGGCCCGCCCAGACATCGGACGGGCCGGCTCGAAGAGCTTTGGGGTCACGGCATCAGCGGAAACAGCGGGCCGGAGTTGGAGGTTCCGCCCGGCAGAGTGGCGCGCCAATCACCGCGCCGCCGTGGGGATCCTGGTAAAGAAACTTGGTTTGGAAAACAGAGAATTCGCTCCCTACCCGGCTGAATTCCCCGGTGTAAATATCCTCTTTCATATTTCCTGTCTCTCGTCTTTACGATCTGTCCTATAGGTAATGCGTAAAATCGGGATCAAATGGATTGAAACTGGCTGACTTTTTTTTGGGCGGGCTGCCCGGTGGCATCGCGTGTCCAGTCTGATCGGTGTAGAATTTAAGGAACTCGCGTAGACCGGGCCGGACCGCTCCCTTCGCGATCCCGCGAGTTCTGATCCGATTTGACGGAGCGGAAACGCGCCCCTTTGTGCTTTAAGGAAGAAGGAGGCTCCCGTGCGCACCCTAGCCGCGATTCTGCTCGCCGGTATTCCGGCTCTATTTGCCCAATCCCCGCTCACCCTCCCCGGCTGCGAGTCCCGGCCCGAAGTCCGGCGCGTGATCGACGAAAAGCTGTCCGATAAAGCGTTGGAAAACCTGAAACTCACCGATCAGAGGAAGCTCAGCTACCAGGTGCTCGACGATCTGATCGCCCGCTATCCGCGTGAGCTGGCGCCCTATCGTAAGCTGATCGAAACCACCCGCTGGAGCGATGCGGAGCGCTATCCGGCCCTCGAGGAGCGGTTCGTCAAGCAGGCGGAGCAGCACCCCGATGATCCTTTGGCGCTCCACCTGGCTGCCCTGATGCTGTCGGGCAAAGATACGCTGCGCAGCATTGAACTCCTGGAAAAAGCCAGATCCATCGCGCCCGATTTCGCCTGGGCGAACCTGGAACTGGCCCAGATCCACGCCTCAGGCAAGCTGGCCGACAAAAAGAAAGCAGCCGCGGAAGCCGCTGCGTTTTTCGCGATCTGCCCATCTTCCACCGACAGCCTGGCACAATGGATCCTGAGCCGGGCCGGAGGTGTGGAACTGCAGGCCCGCGTGGCGGCGGCATTGCGCGCGCGGCTGGCCACCGAGACCGAGCCCAAACGCCTGGAAGCCTACTCCACGCTGTGGGGGCTCGAATTCCGCACGCATCCGCCGCAAGAGCATGAAGGGCTGCGCAAGCAGGTGGCTGCGGACCTGAAGCGCCTCGAAACCCTCAACCCCAAGCCTGACGCGGAGTGGTATGCGTTCCTGAAGGATGGGTATAAGCAAAGCGGCGCTTCCGCGGAGACGGTAACGGCCAAGGAAGACCGCATCACGCAGGCGTTCCCCCATTCCGAACAAGCCTCCGGGATCGCCGGCGATCGATGGAAGAAGCTCCACAAGGAGCCGGAAGACCAGAAAGACACCGCCGCATGGGCCGCCTACGATGCGGAGCACAAAGCGGCGCTGAAGGGGTGGATGGCGCAGTTCACCGACTCCCGTTTCCTGGAGCATGTGAACCTGTTTTATGTGATCTCCAACGATCCTAAGCTGACCGAGAAGGAAGGCATACCGGTATTCGACGACTACCTCACCGAGAGCACCGTTTACCAGCAGCCGCAATCCTGGACATACTTGAACGCTGCGGATTTTCTGGCCGACCACAAGTGGCAGCCGGAACGTACCCTCGAACTTGTGCGCGAAGGAAAAAAATTGCTGGCCATCGACCGTAAGCTCAGCGGTGAAGACAACCTGAGCGCGGACGATGCCAAGGACCACGCCCGGCAATGGGTCTACCTGGAGCAGGGTTTTGCGGGCGCGGCATTGCGGGCCGCCATGCTGCTGGGCAAGCCCGCCGAAGCCGAATCGCTGAAGGCGGCAGTAGATGGACCTCCGCCAGCGGATGTGAAGGTCGAGTGGAGGTACTGGCTGAACCGGGGGCGCCTGGCGGCGCTCGAAGGCCGCAAGGCGGACGCGCTCACCTTTTATCAGAAAGCCATATTCACCCGTCCGGAAGCGCCGCAGCCCTATCACGGCATTCTGAAAGACACGCTAATGGAGGAGGCGCGGGTTGCCTGGAAGGATACCGGCGGCACCGAGGCGGCCTGGAATGTCTGGAGCACCGTGCCTGCCGGCAAGGCGGCGGAGCTCGCCGAAGGCCGTTGGGAGAAGGCAACCAAGACCATGCCGGCTTTCGAACTGGCAGACCTATCGGGCAAGACCTGGCGCTTGAAAAATCTGGAAGGAAAATCGATCCTGATCAACGTGTGGGCCACCTGGTGCGGGCCGTGCAATGCGGAGCTGCCCAAACTGCAGAAGCTCTACGAAAAGGTGAAGGACCGGGCCGACTTCCAGATCCTGACCTTCGATATCGACTCGGAATTGGGCCTGGTGGAGCCGTTCATGAAGGAGAAGGGCTTCACTTTCCCGGTGCTGCCGGCCTATAGCTTCGTGACCGCCCTGCTCGATTCGGTGGCCATTCCGCAGAACTGGATTGTGGATCCCAAGGGCGCGTGGCGCTGGAGCCAACTGGGCTACGATGCCTCCGACGCAAAGTGGGCCGACACTATGACCGGCAAGCTGGAATCGGTGAAGACCCCGTAAGGTTGCCATGCGGGTAGCGGCGGCGGTTCTGGTTTTCGGATGTGTGGGGACGCTCGCGGCGCAATCGCCGGCAACGCTGCCCAGCTGCGAACCGCGGCCCGAAGTGCGGCAAGCGATCGACGGAAAGCTCGCCGAAAAATCTCTTCAGGAGATGAAGTTTGCCGAGCGAGTGGCGTTCCGCAGGCGCGTGCTCGAAGATCTGATCGCGCAGTATCCGGGCGAGGTCGAACCATACCGGATGCTGATCCGCGCCACCAAGGAGGAGGAAGCCGGTCGATATCCGGAGCTGGTGGAGCGGTTTCAGAAAGAAGCGGGACAGCATCCGGGCGATCCGCTGGCGCAGTATGTGGCCGGGCTGGCACTGTCGGGAAGGAACACACCGCTGAGCATCGAGTATCTGGAGCGAGCCCGGTCGCAGGCGCCGGGATTCGCGTGGCCGGCGCTGGAACTGGCGCACATTTACAGCCCCGGCACCAAGCGGGTGGACAAGAAGAAGGCAGCCGATGAAATCGCGGATTTCTTTGCGGCTTGCCCATCGTCGAGCGACGCGGATGCGCAACTGCGCCTCACTCGCGCGGGCACCGGCGAATTGCAGGCGCGGGTGGCGGCGGCCCTGCGCGCACGCCTCGCGGCCGAAACCGATCCCCGCAGGTTGAAGGATTACACAACCTTGTGGGGCCTCGAATTCCGCGCGCATCCACCGCAGGAGCACGACGCGCTGCGCAAACAAGTCGCCGCCGATCTGAAACGCCTGGAGGCGGCTAATCCCACCCCGGACGCCGCGTGGTTGGTCTTTCTGAAAGACGGTTATAAACAAAGCGGCGCCACGCCGGAGACGGTGGCCGCAATGGAAGATCGCGTGATCCAGGCTTTCCC
Organism: Bryobacterales bacterium; assembly: GCA_963843255.1. Taxonomy (GTDB): domain Bacteria; phylum Acidobacteriota; class Terriglobia; order Bryobacterales; family Bryobacteraceae; genus Bog-159. Next base: position 390,609 of record CAWJJQ010000007.1, read on the forward strand.
GCATTCGGAAGAGGCTTACCGGATCGTCAATGATCGCTGGGACAAGCTGCACAAAGAACCGGAAGACAGCGCCGACGCCGCGGCCTGGGCGAAGTACCACAAGGAATATAGGGAGGCGCTGCGGGGATGGATCGCGCGCTTTACGGAATCGCGCGAACTGCAGCACGCGGAGTGGTTCGACACCATGTGCTACGACCCGGATTTGCCGGCGGAAGAAGGTCTGCGCCTGCTGGACGATTACCTGGCGAACATGGCTCCTTATCAACCGCCGGTGTTCGGGATCGACCGGGCGGCCAACTTTTTGATCTATCACAAATGGCAGCCGCGGCGGGTCTTCGAACTTCTGGCGGGCGTAGACAAACTAAGAGACGAGTGGCAGGCGCACTTCCTGGGCGATAACCTGTCGGCCGAAGCGGAAGATGTCTGGTCGAGCAACGACATCATCAGGCGGCAGGATGCGGCGGGCAATCTGCTCATCGCCGCACGCCTCGCGGAGCAGCCGCAACAGGCTGCCCGGCTGAAGCCGTTTGTGGAACGGGAACTCCCTCCCAAGAGCTGGGCCATAATTGAGTGGCAATATTGGCAGAACCGCGCTCGTCTGGCGGCGCTCGAGGGAAGCAAGGCCGACGCGCTGGCGTACTATCAGAAAGCCCTGCAATCGCGCAAGAAACCTCCGGAGCCGTATGAGGGGCAGCACATCGACTATCTCGGGGACGAGGCCCGCGCGCTGTGGACGCAGCTTGGCGGCACGGAGAGCGCCTGGAAGCTGTGGAGCCAGCCGCCTGCGGCCAAGGTCCAGGAACTGGCGGAGAGCGGATGGCGCAAGCCCGGCAAAGATATGCCGGCATTCGAACTAGCGGACCTTTCCGGTAAGACCTGGCGATTGAAAGATCTCAGCGGGCGGGCCGTGCTGATCAACGTGTGGGCTACCTGGTGCGGTCCCTGCCAGCGAGAACTGCCGCATCTGGAGAAGTTGTACGAAAAGCTGAAGGAGCGCGCGGATCTGCAGATCCTGACGCTCACCATCGACGAGGATCTGGGAGCTGTGGCGCCCTACATGAAAGAAAAAGGCTACACCTTTCCAGTGCTGCCCGCCGCCGGCTTCGTTACCGGCCTGCTCGATATTGTGGGCATTCCGCAGAACTGGATCCTGGATGCGAAGGGCGTGTGGCGCTGGACCGGCGCACCCGGCGTTCCGGATGCGGAATGGGAAGACGCCATGCTCCGCCAGTTGGAATCCGCCAGATAGAGACTAACCCACTCGCCACCAGCCACTAGCCACCAGCCACCTCGTAGTACCGCGTCACCCGCCGCGCCGCGGCCCGTCCCACCACCGCCGCAAGCTGATCTTCGCCGGCGGCCCGCACCAGCTCCGAGCTGCCGAAGTGCTTCAACAGCTTCTGCACCGTCTTCTCTCCGACGCCTTCGATCCGGTCGAGCTCCGACGTCAGCGCCTGCGCGTTGCGGCGCGTACGGTGGAACGTCACCGCGAACCGGTGCGCTTCGTCCCGGATCGATTGCACCAGGTGCAGGATCGGTGAAAACCGATCGAGCACGATCGGCTCGTCCTCCTGCCCGTACACGTAGATGATCTCCTCGCGCTTGGCGATGGATGCCAGCGGCTGGTTGATGATCCCGATGGACTCCAGCGCGTCCGCCGCCGCGTGCAGTTGCCCGATTCCGCCGTCGATCAGCACCAGGCCCGGCATGGGCAGGCCTTCCTGCTGCACTCGCGTGTACCGGCGCGTTACCACCTCCCGCATGCTGGCAAAGTCGTCGTTGCCGATCACCGTGCGGATGATGAATTTACGGTAATCGGATTTCTTCATCCGGCCGTCTTCCCACACCACCATGCTGGCCACTTTGTCCGTGCCCTGGATGTGCGAGATATCGAAGCACTCGATCCGTTTGGGCGCTTCCGGCAGATTCAACGCGTCCTGCACGGCTTCCTGTATTGCACGCGAAGACGGCTTCAGCACGCGGAAACGGGCATCGAAGCTGTGTTTCGCGTTGGTCTCCACCAGATCGAGCAGCGCCTTCTTCTGCCCGCGCTGCGGCGTGTGGATCTCCACTTTGCGGTTGCGCTTTTCCGAAAGCAACTCTTCCAACTCTTCGCGATCTTCAAAATCCACTGGCACGTGAATAATCGCCGGCACGTAACTCTGGTCCAGGTAAATCTGCTTCAGCAGCGCCGAAAAGAACTGCGCCTCGTCGTAGTCTTCCTGGTCTTCCCAGAAATATTCCCGCCGGTCCACGATCTGCCCGTTGCGCAGATGGAACACGTTCAACGCCACCAGGGGCGGTTCGGCATAGCTTGCGAAAATATCGATGTCGTCGCCCTTGGCCGCGGCCATCTTCTGCCGCTCGGCCAGTTCTTCCACGGTCGACAGCAGATCGCGGATGGCGCCCGCTTCTTCAAACCGCATGGCTTCGGAAGCCGCCTCCATGCGCGCGCGCAGTTCCGCCGCCAGGTCGCCGTGACGGCCTTCCAGAAAGAGGCGCACGTCGCGCACCGCGCGCCCGTAAGCATCGTCCGTGGTGAGACCCTCCACGCACGGTCCCAGACACCGGTGAATGTGATACTGCAGGCAGGGCTTTGGATGGTAGCGAGTCAAATCGACCTTGCACGACGGCACCAGAAAATGACGGTGGATGAAATGCACCAGCCGGTGCGCCAGGTTACCGGGAAAGTACGGGCCGTAGTAAGTGGAACCGTCCTTGCGCAGCCGCCGAGTGACATACACCCGCGGATATTTTTCGGCGGTCAGCTTGATGTACGGGTAGGTTTTATCGTCGCGCAGCAGGATGTTGAAGCGCGGCTTCCACTGCTTAATCAGGTTGTTCTCGAGCGCCAGCGCTTCTTTGTTGTTATCGACCAGGATGTAATCGACGTCGACCGCTTCGGAAATGAGCGTCCCGGTCTTGGTGTCGGCCAACCGCTCTTCTAAGAAATAGCTGCGCACGCGCGAGCGCAGGTTCTTGGCCTTGCCGACGTAGATTACCCGCCCGTTCGAATCCTTGTACAGGTACACGCCGGGCGACAGAGGTAACTGGGCCGCTTTTTCACGTAGATCCATCGCGGTGGGAGGCTTATAGCTCTATTATCCCACGCGCTGTAAATGGGGCTGCTAGGAGGCGGCCTCGACGGCTTGGCCCAGTGGGAGCAGCGCGCCTTTCTCCAGGTGGCGGACCGTGCTGGCGAACCGGGCGGCGTGCGGGTCGTGCGTCACCATCACGATGGTTTTGCCGTATTCGCTATTGAGCTTCGAGAGCAGCGTCAGCACTTCCTGCGCGGAGGCGGCATCCAGGTTACCGGTGGGCTCGTCGGCCAGGATCAGGTCCGGATCGGTGACGATGGCGCGGGCGATGGCCACGCGCTGCTCCTGACCGCCGGATAACTGGCGCGGCAGATGGCCGAGCCGTTCCCCCAGCCCCACCAGGCGCAGTGCAGTGGAGGCGTGGTCCATGCGCTCCTTGCGGTTCAGGTTGGTCAGCTTCAGGGGTAGCTCCACATTTTCCATGGCGGTGAGCACGGGAATCAGGTTGAACGATTGAAAGATGAACCCGACGCGCTCATTGCGCCAGCGCGCGATGGCGCCATCGCTGAGAGCCCTGAGGTCCTGCCCGAGCACGCGGATTTCGCCGCCCGAAGGACGGTCCATGGCGGCGATAAGGTGCAGCAGGGTGGACTTGCCGGAGCCGGAGGGGCCCATCAGAGCCACAAATTCGCCGGCCGCGATGGAGATGTCCACCTCCTTCAGAGCCGTGACATGGAATTCGTCACGAACATATTCCTTGGTAAGACCGCGTGTTTCGATGATGTTGTCGGACATAGTTGTTCATCCTTGTTTCGGGCGTACCCGCTGCCCATCTTTCAAATCCGCCGGCGGGTTGACGATCACGTCTTCACCACCGATCAATGACTGCGCATCGCGGCGCATGGCTTTGCCATCGAGCACCACGAAGACGGCGCGATCGCGCACGGCCGCCGCGGGGATATCGATGTGGGGTTTCGCTTGAGCGGCCGCCTTGTTATTCGCAACGAAGGCCACGCTGGCGTTCATTTCCGGACGGAGGTAGGCATCCGGCTCAGCGATTTTGACCTTCACTTGCACGGTAGCTTTCTGGCGATTGGCTTCGGGCGCAATCTCCTCGATATAGCCTTTGTATTTGCGATCCGGGAACGCGTCGGTGGTGACGATGCCGGGCTGGCGCGGGCCGAGCTTCGAGAAATCATTCTGGCTGATATCGAGCTCCACCTGCAGGTCGTTCAGGTTGGCCATGGAGACTACATATCCCTTGGCGCCTTTATCGCCCACGAAGCCAGTGGTGACGAACTCGCCCTTCTCCACATTGCGCTCCAGGATGGTGCCGGAGACGGGGGCGCGGATAACGGTGTTATCGAGCTCGGTCTGATCGTATTCCACGGTGCCTTCGGCTTGGCGGACCTGCGCGCGCATGGCATCGATCTCCTCCTGGCGCGGGCCGATGCGAACCAGTTCGTATGCCTTATCGAGAGACGCGGCGTTGGCGGCGGCCGAATCGTACTTGGCTTGGGCGTCGTCGAGCGTTTGTTTGGCCATGACACCCTCGCTGGTGAGCGAGCGGGTACGGTCGAGCGTAACGCGCGCGTTCTCCATAGTGGCGCGGGCTTGCATCAGGTCGGCCTTGGCTTTGGCGATCTCCTCCGGACGGGAGCCGTGTTCCAGTTCCGCCAGATGGGCTTTCAGGTTGTTCAACTGGCCCTGGCCTTCGAGCAGGTGCGCGCGGTATTCGTCGTCTTCGAGACGAACGAGAGGCTGCCCTTCCCGCACCTTGTCGCCCTTCTCGACGCCGATCCACGCGACTTTGCCGACCACCTTCGCGGCCAGTTCGATCTTGTGCGCGGCCACGATGTAGCCGGTGGCGTTGAGGATGGCGGCATCGCCTCCGGGCGTGGTAGCCGCGCGTACACGGGCAATTTCGACTTCGGGTACGGCATTCAGGCGCGCGTACACGAAGCTGCCGGCGCCCAACAGCAGGCACAGCAGCACAGCGGGCAGGATCCACCGCGGCGCACGGCGGGCGGGCCGTTTGGCGGCGCGATCGATCTGCAGACTCTTCAGTTCAGCGTCCATGATGCATCATCCTTCCCGCAGCGCCACCAGGATCTCCTGGCGCGCGGCCGTTCGCGCCGGCAGCAGGCCGCCCACGGCCCCCAGCACGAGCGCAAAGATTACGCCCGGCATCATCACAGCGGGCGTCACGCGAAAATTAAACGCGATCTCGCTAAAAGTGGTGAAGCTACCCACGCCGGTGGTCATACCGTTCAGGGGCAGCGCCAGCGCACAACCCACGAGACCGCCGATGCCGGCCAGCAGCACCGATTCCAGAAAGAAACTGGTGAGAATGGAGAAGCGCGAGAAGCCCAGCACGCGCAGGGTTCCGATCTCGGTGGCGCGGCGCGAGACCGCCGCGAACATGGTGTTCATGGCGGCGAAGCTGCTGCCGACCGCCATGATGATGGAAACGAAGATGCCCAAAATCTGGAGCGGCGCGCCGGCGCTGGTCTGGCTATCGTAATAAGCCTGCTCGCGGACGGCCGTAACGTTCAGGCGGCGATCGTCATTCAGCGAGTTGACCAGCGCGGGCACGGCGGCGGCATCGGCAGCGCGCAATAGCACGGAACTGGCCGATTCCTGGCGGTTGAAGTCGGACGTGATCTGGTTCAGGTCGCCCCAGATTTCGCTGTCGAAGGCGGATTGGCCGGCGTCCATCACGCCCACCACATCCCACATACCTTTGCCGAAGCGGATTTGTTTGCCAAGCTGCGCCTGCGGATAGCGTTTGGCCACGGAGCGGCCCACCACTACTTCGCGGCGGCCCGGCTGGAACCAGCGGCCATCCAGTATGCGGACGTCGCGGAGCTGTTTGCCGACGGGGTCGAGACCGCGCAGCGAGATATTCATGCCGTTGGGGCTGTCGATGCCCGCGAGCGTGATGACGGCCACCATTTCGAGCGACGCCAGCGGCTCGCCGGTGGCGGAACGGGCGATGCCGGGATTGGTTTTCAGAACCTGAAAGGCGGTGCGCGACATGGCGCTGCTCAGCTCGGCATTGGCTCCCTTGCGCATCACCAGGATGTGCAGGGGATTGCCGGTCGACTGGAACGCCTGCTTTAATCCATTCACCAGAGCGAGGTCGGCAACCAGCACCGCTACGGTAAGTCCGATGCCCAGCGCGGTCATGATGGTGGTGGTTTTGCGGACGACTAAATTTCGGAAGTTATAAGCAATTGGTATGGCCATATGGTTACCCCGTATAACGCAGCGATGCAAGAATGGGCGTGCGCGCGGCGCGAGTGGCCGGCAGCAGGGCGCTGGCGATGCCAGTGAACAGCGCGATGGCCAGGGTAATGGCGACGATCTCGGGAGTCACGCGCAGCACCTTGAGAAATTGCACGCCCACTACCGCGTTGCGCAGCATGGTACACATCGCGGCGGCCAGGACGCAGCCCAGCAGACCGCCGCCGGCCGCCACCACGCCGGCTTCGCCGAGGATAATGCCCAGGATGGTGCCGGAGGTGAAACCCAGCGTCTTCAGGATGCCGATTTCGCGTACGCGCTCGCGCACCGCCATGGACAGCGTGTTGCCGGAAACCAGGAGAATCGTAAAAGTTACCGCGCCGCAGATAGCCATGAGAAACAGCTTCAAGTTACCCAGGAATGAGACGAAGCTAAGTTGAAAGGCACGCTCGGTTTCGCTCTTAGTCGGCGAGGGAGAGTTATCGAACATGTTATCGATTGCACGCGCGGCCAGGGGCACAGCTTCCGGCGATTCAGCCTGCACCATGAAGGCGCCGATCTGATCGCGCGAGGATTCGGGCAGACTCTGGCGCAGATACTCGTGATTGAATAACATCATCTCCACGTGATCGGGCGTGTCGAACACACCGTCGAGAGTCAGTTCGAGAGTGACGGGGAAGATGTCCCCCACGATGGTGATGTGTTGGCCGAGTTTCCATCCCAGGCGATCGACCAGGGCCTTGGCGGCGATGGCGCCGGTGCGATCGTGCGCGAACGCGGCTTTCTGATCCCCGGCCATCTGCATTTCGGTGAAGATCGAAAAGACTTTATCCGGCTCGGCGGCCATGCGCATGAAGAAGTTTTTGGGATCGCGGGCGTCCTTATAGACGCCGCCAAACCATTGCCAGCGCGACACAGCTTTCACGCCCGGCACTTTGGCGATCTTGTCTTCATAAGAGGCCGGCATGGGCTGCGCCAGGGAGACACGATTGTGAGTAATCAGCCGGAGCGCCTGCGCGGGTGTGGGATCGGCGCCAAAGAATAGCACCCGATACATGGCGAGCAGAAAGCCCAGCAGGCAGAATGACACGGCGATACTGGCTATAGTAAGAGCCGTACGCTTACGGTTACGCAAGCTATTCTTCAGGATAAGTGGAAGATACTTAGTCATAGTTTTAACCGCGCAAAACGGGACGCGGCCGCGCCGCCACTATCCCGCGAGTTCGTATCATCTTTGGCGTCGCGGACGCGCGTCCCTTTGCGCTTCTGAGTGCCTGTATCTGATTCGAGAGTAACCGCGGACCGCCAGGCAAGTCGCGCGGTTTTCGGCGAAGCGACGAAGCTTACCGGCGAATGCCGCTCCATGCGTCCTCCATCGAAATGTTATTGCGGTTGAGAGTCTGGCCGGTGACGCGGTCGAGCTCCACTTTCGACTTGGCATACGCGGCCTTGGCCGAAAGCTCGTTCTGGCTGGCGGTGGCGAGGTCGCGCTCCATCAGGATCACGTTGTAAGGCGTCGAGGCGCCGGCGGCGTACTTCTTCTGTTCCGCGTCCAGGCTTTCGGCCTGCAGGATGTGGGCCTTCACCGCGGCGTGGTACTGGGCACGCGCGTTCTGGACTCCGATCATGGCGTTCTGCACGTCGACGCGGACCTGGTTTTCCAGGCGCTGCAGCCCAAGCTGCAACTGGCGGAGGGTCAGCTCATCGTTAATAGCCTGGCCTTGCGCGGCGCGGTTGCGAAGCGGAATGGTCAGGTTAAAGCCGGCGGAATAGTTCGGAAAATCGCGGGCGAAAAGCTGCCGCAGCACGGTGCCGTATCCGCCGATGAAATAGGGGCTGGGCGCGCCGAAATTAAACGGGAACGAGGATGGAACCGAGTTCGCCTGCCCGGCCAGGGCATTGTTCGTGAGGGAGGCGACCAGGTCGAGCGAGGGCAGCAGGCCGTTCTTCGAACCGCGCAGCGTGATCTCCTGATTGGCGACCTGGATGCGATTCTGCGCCAGCTCCGCGCGCGCCGCGAGGGCCATGCCGACCAATTCCTGGATGGGCGTCACGGGCTCGACGCCGGGCAGTTCAATGCGATCGGTAGGAACGATGCGCGCACCGGCCACCGCGGGGCTGGCAATGCCGGTGCGGCTCAGGGCGTTCTTCAGAATGGTTTCCTGCTGCAGCTCCTGCGTTTCGGCCAGGGTGAGGTTCTGCTGATCGGTGGCCAACTGGGCTTCGGCGCGCGCCACCTCAATGGGCGCCATCATACCGGCGTCCACCTGTTTGCGGTTGTCGTCGCGCAGCTTTTGACTGGTGGAGACGGCCTGCTGCTGGACGCGGACATTCTCGTTGTAGGTGACCAGATCCCAGTAAAGGTCCATGACAGCAGCCACGGTGGTGATCACCTGCAGCTTGAAGGTGAGGTCGGAGAGCTCGCGATTGTTGCGCGCGATATGGATCTGGCGCTGGTTGACGGCGGCGCTGAAGCCCTGTAGGAGATGCTGGGTCAGGGTGAAGCCCAGCGCGGCGGTGGTAGCGGGGTTGAAGCTGGAGTTCGCGTTGTTGCCGATGGTGGTGGTGTTGTTCAGGCCCAAGCTGATTTCGGTGCCGGTGACGAAGCCCTGCTGATAGGTGAAGCTGGAAAGATCCTGGCGCTGGACGAGCGAACTGGTGCCGGTGAGGAAAGTGCTGCTTTGCGGCGCGGTCTGGTGCGCCCAGCTTCCGCTGCCGACCAACTGGGGATCGAGCGCGGGAATCGCCGGGCCGGACTGGGTGATTACGGTATTGCCGACGGCGGTGGGGCTGGCGGCGCTGGGTTGGGTGGACGGGCTGCCGCTGACGCCCGATTGGGCGATGCCGCCGGATTGCGCGCTGGCTGGTCCGGCAGTCACGGAAGTGGAGACGCCTTCGGCGAATCCGCCGGCCCGCGCGCGCAGGAGTTGGGCATCGGCGATTTGCGGGCCGTAACGCTGGATGGCGATATCGAGGTTGTTTTCCAGGGCGAGGGCGATGCAGTCGGCGAGCGACAGATAGAGATGGCCGGCCCGCAGCAGGGAATCGAGGCGGCTGGAGTTGGCGAGGTCGATGGGTGGCACGTGGGTGGTCCGGTAAGGCTGGGTGAGCAGGCTCAGGTCGGCGGCCGGGAGAGACGGGATCAGAAAGGTAGCCAGCATCCAACACGACTTCATGCCGGGAAGATTGCACGTCGACCGCCACGCGATCTGTATTCGGAAACTATTGATTCAATTGCTACAGAAAATCCGGTCGGCAATGATATTCGCAAGTTTCTGCGACTTCGCAAGGCCTGCTACGGTCTGCTAGAATTGCGGTTGAAGTGTCTCACAATCTAACCAGCTCACAACGTCATTGCCTCGTCCTCCGCGCGTGGGAGGCCATCAATGTGGAGCGCGACCTGGCGGGTGTGCTAGCGGCGGTTACGGAAGTGATCGTGCGCGCGGTTCCGTTTCAGACGCTGGGGATCGTATCGTTCGAGGGACCGCGGCACGATCTTTATGCCATGCACGTGGTGGGGGTAACGCATCAGCCCGCGGCCGAGGACGTAATGAAAGAGATGGCGAGCGGAGTGGTGCCGGCGGACGTGCCGGGGCACCGGCGAGTGCCATACGACTCCATACACCATTGGAACCCGGGCGATGTGAATTCCGTTTCCGACATTCTGGCCAAGGAGGAGTGGCAGGAGCATGAGTATTATCTGGCTTACGGCGGCGTGCGGGCGTATGCAGCGGCGCCGCTGTTCGTGCGGGGGAGTCTGATCGGCACCGCGGTGTTTTCGCGCAGAGAGCCGGCGGAGTTCACCGACGATCAGAAAGCCCTGCTTTCGGATATTTCGCGCGCGCTGGCGGTAGCGGTGGCCAATGCACTGGCCAACGAAGAGATACGGAAGCTGCGCGACCAACTGGAAGCCGAGAACATCGCGCTGCGCGCGCAACTGGGCCAGGCGCCGTGGTTCGAAGACATCATCGGCGATTCGCCCGCGCTGCGTTCGGTGCTGGCCGGCGTGGACCAGGTGGCGCCGACGGATGCCACGGTTCTGATCACCGGCGAAACCGGCACGGGCAAAGAACTGGTGGCGCGCGCGGTGCACCGGCGGTCGGCGCGCGCCAAAGGTCCGTTGATCCAGGTGAATTGCTCGGCCATTCCGGCGACGCTGCTGGCTTCGGAATTGTTCGGACACGAGCGCGGAGCGTTCACGGGCGCGGTGGAGCGCCGCAAAGGCCGCTTCGAACAGGCGCACGGCGGCACGCTGTTTTTGGACGAGATCGGCGAGTTGCCCGCGGAGATGCAGGTAATGCTGCTGCGGGTGCTGCAGCAGCGCGAGTTCGAGCGGCTGGGCGGAAGCCAGACCGTCCACGTGGATGTGCGGCTGGTAGCGGCCACCAATCGCGATCTGGCGGCCGAAGTCCAGGCCGGGCGGTTTCGCAACGACCTTTATTACCGGCTGAACGTTTTTCCGATCCGGGTGCCGGCGCTGCGCGAAAGGGCTACGGACATTCCACTGCTGGTGGCGCATTTCGCGGCCAAGCATGGGGCGCGCATGGGCCGCGCGATCGCGCGGATCGACCGGCGCACGATGGCGCAACTGGAATCGTACACATGGCCGGGCAACGTGCGGGAGTTGGAGAACGTGGTGGAAAGGGCCGTGATCCTGTCGCGCAACGGCACGCTGCGTGTGGAGCGGGACCTATTGCCGGCGGCGGCGGGCGGCGATATCGACGGGCACCTGGAGGCCGAAGAGCGGCAGGCGATCGAAGCCGCGCTGCGCGCGTCGCGGGGGCGGATCGCGGGGACGAACGGCGCGGCGCTGCGGCTGGGGCTGCCGGCCTCGACCGTGGAGTACCGGATCAGGCGGTTGGGGATCGACAAATTCCGGTACAGGCAGGAAGTTGGGCGGGGCTCTTAGCCTTAGCCCCGCCACTGCTCCGCGGGGGCGCGTTTAGCGCACACTGTCGCATGCTATCCTGACAACAGACCCAAGCGGAGAGATGGCCGAGTGGTTGAAGGCGCACGCTTGGAAAGCGTGTATAGGGGAAACTCTATCCAGGGTTCGAATCCCTGTCTCTC
>CAWJJQ010000008.1:0-645866 GCA_963843255.1 Bryobacterales bacterium
GTACAGAGAGCCTGCTAACAAGCTAAGAACAGGCTGAACCAAATCTGAGGGCACGCTTTTAACCTACTGATAATATGGATATTGGCAGACAATTCCACCGATTCAGCCTCGGAAGCACGGCACCCGCGTCTGTGCCGAGCAGGCCGGGAACAGGCAGCCGGAGCAATACGCAATCCTCTGCGCATCGCTCCAGCGCGACGTGCAAGATCCTGCTGCTGAAACGGCCGATCGCCGGGTCGGCCACGTAGATCCAAAGGCCCGTTTTCCTCCTGCTCGCCTGCTGCATGCAGGAGGTCGATGAGATCCCGTCGAACAGATCGCCGCGCGCCCGGCCGTCGAACCGCCGGTCAAACGGCGGCAGGCGCGACGGATACCGGCGCCGCCGCAGGCCAGCCACCCCTGGCGAAAAGACTATCGACAAATGCGGGCACGCAGGGGGACCGTGGGCTGAACCAAAGAGCTGTGGAAATGGCGGAGTGGTGGAAAGCGTGGAAATCCAAAACCAGGATTTCACCTCTTCCCACCGCTCCTTGGAAATCTCGCAAAACCGGCGAGATTCCCACATTCCCACAACTCCGGCGACGAGACGGTGGAAAAGTGGAAAACCAAGAGCAGGTTTCCCACTTTCCCACCGCCTTCTGGTGGGTTGAAGGAAGAAAAAACCAAGAGCAGTCAAGTGCGGGTGGGGCCAAGAAAAAGGGGACACTTCTACCGAGGTAAGGAAGGGGACATTTCTAACGAGGGTTGACACGAGACAGGACTGGTCCTTGACGGATACCGCCGGTGCGGATAGTATAGTCGCCAGCACTCAATTGGCAACAGGTTAAATCAGAACTACGGGGAGGTTTGTGTTGCGACAACGAGCATTTGAGCTATTGCTATTTTGTGGAGCCCTGGCTGGAATCAGCCACCCCGCTTCCGGGGCCACTCTTTGTGTAAATCCGGGCGGCACGGGCGGCTGTTTCTCCAAGATCGGTTCCGCCGTCTCCGCCGCATCGAACGGGGATACCATCCGCGTCGCCGCCGGCACCTACAACGAGGACGTGGTCATTGGCAAGCCGGTCTCGTTGGTCGGCGCGAATGCCGGCACCACGATCATCAACGCCACCGGACTCTCAAACGCCATTAATGTTAACGGGGTCGACAATCCCGGTCTGCGCGGCGTGCTGGTTACCGGCTTCACACTCGAGAATGCGAATTTCGAAGGCATCCTGCTTAACAACATCTCGGCTTCCGTGGTTTATGCCAACCACGTCATCGATAACGACAAGAGCCTGGATATTAACACGCCCGCGTGCCCGGGCCTTCCGGCTTTTGAAACATCAGAATCGGACGATTGTGGTGAGGGGATTCACCTGATGGGCACCGATCACACCACCGTCGCCAGCAACGTGGTCGAGGGTAATTCCGGCGGCATCCTGATGTCGGATGAAACCGGTCCCACGCAGGACAACCTTATCAGCGGCAATACCGTGATGGGCAATCCCTATGATTGCGGTATCGTCATGGCTTCGCATCCGCCCGCGACAGGCAGCACGCCCTTCGGTATCAGTCACAACACCATCGTCAATAACATTTCTTCGCACAACGGCACCAAGGTGCCTGGAGCCGGCGCGGGCGTCGGCATCTTCACGTTCTTGCCTGGCGGAACGGTGACCGCGAACGTAATCGTCAACAACACCCTGACCAACAACGGCCTTCCCGGGGTGGCCTTCCACGCTCACGGGCCGGGTGAAGTGTTGAACGACAACATGATCGTGGGCAACAGTATCTCCGGCAATGCGGCCGATTCCCAGGACGCCACCACGCCGGGAAGCACCGGCATCAATGTGTTCGGCGTGTCGGCTATTACCGGAACGATGATCGCTCAAAACTTGATCGACGGCGAACAGGATGACATCGTGGTCAACACCCCGACGCTGGTCCAGGCCTATCTCAACAATTTCCAGGACGCCCATTTCGGTGTGAACAACATCGGTACGGGCACAGCGGATGCAGCCGAAAACTGGTGGGGCTGCTCGGGCGGGCCGAAATCGACCGGATGCGCCGCCGTGGGCCCAGCAGTCCGCTTCATCCCCTGGCTAACGTCGCCCTTTTAGCCGCGCGAGGGGACATGTCCCAGCTTGGGCGAGGTGCGCACCCTGGTGGTCGCGGATGTACTACGGTGCCGTCCTGGCGATTGCCAGGAACCGCGCCAGGATGCGGGGCGAGCCTCTGCCCGATGAAGTCACGGGCCTGGGGTGGACGCACCAGATCTCCAGTCTCAGCGAGATTCATAAGAGCCAGCCGCGAGCGCGTCCGCGTGCACCAGACAGCCGAGCAGTAGAGACGTCGATGAAAACCATTGCTAGGCGCCTGCACCGCCTTGAGGAACAGCTTGGGACTGAGTACGGAAAGCCGCGGCACCGCGTCCGCCTGATAGTCGAGTCCGCTGGAGTTAGCCATCCAGACTTAGAGGAAGCCACGTGCCGAAGAGCGTTGTTGCCGAACGGCATTTTGTTCGAGAGCCTGGAATTTGGCGACCGCCGCGGCCGCGAGCTAACCGACGCTGAACTCGAACACTGGATCGACGGCTTCCCTATCGTGGCGACGTAAACGGGTTGGACCCCGCGTCTTACTGACGCGCAACTGGAGGCCTTCGCTCAGAGCGTTCCCATCGAGGGGGCGTGAACGCCGAAAAACAGTTTCCGATAAGGGTACTAATGCCGTTATCCGCAACGCACAGTCCATGAGCATAGCCGCTGATGCCTGCTCCGGAGTTCTCTGGGTTCCTTTCGTTGCGCTTGGATAGCGCCTGCGCTATCGTAGGTCAGGCGCGAGCGCAGGAAATTCCATGTGTGGGTCAAGCTACAAGCGAGTTGAGGAGTTAATTCGCAACGTAGCTTGGCTGGTTGCATGCTTGCTCAGCCTGGCCGCCTGCGCTGGAGCGCAGTCAGGTACAGGCACCTACAGCAACATCAGCCAGTATTCTTCGAACGGAACCTTCGCCGGGATTTATGGGATCACGGCCGGGCCGGACGGCGCGCTATGGCTGGCCGGCTATGCGGGTGGATCAAGTGCATCCGCGCTGGTCGGGCGGATGACTACCTCGGGTATCATCAGCGCAATCAGCCCCGAGCAGGCGAGCCCGGCGCCGCCCAACAAATCACGCAGGGGCCAGATGGCGCGCTGTGGTTCACGGAAGGCGGCGTGGGCTGCTGCGCACAGATCGGACGGGTTACCACCGCCGCGGTCATCACCCAATACCCCTTACCCGAAAGCAACGGCAGCCCCCTCGGGATCACGGCGGGGAGCGACGGCGCCCTCTGGTTCACGGAGCCGGCGATCGACAAGATCGGGCGGATCAGCACCGCCGGAGTCATTACCGAATACTCCTTGCCCACAAACAGTGGGCCTGCCGGGATCACAACCGGGCCGGACGGCGCGCTGTGGTTCACGGAGCCCACGGCCAACCAGATCGGTAGAATGACAACCACTGGGGCGGTAACCGACTACCGTATCCCCACGCCGAGACGTAACCCGTTCTGGATCACGACGGGGCCGGATGGCGCGCTGTGGTTCACGGAAACCCGCAACAGTATCGGCCGGATTAGCACCGTGGGAGACATCACCGAATATCCGGTGCCGAACGGCCTTAACGTCACTGGCATCACCGCCGCACCGGATGGGGCCCTTTGGTTCACGTTGAGCGATCAGAATGCCTTTGGACGTATCACCACAGGGGGCACCGTAACGGAATACCAGCTTTCGCCGGGCGCTAGACCCGGGTATATCACCGCAGGGCCGGACGGTGCGCTGTGGCTTGCAGAAAACAATGGCATGGTGCGAGCTCCGGCTTGCGCGCTCGGTTTCAGCGCCAGCTTCGCGAGCGGAACTCTCACCATGAACTTCGACCTGGGAATCGACACACCCGCCACCTTCAACATCATTCTTCGCAACCCGTCAGGCCCCGTCAGCGAGCCGGTTTCGACGCAGGTGGGACCGTTCGCCCATCCGCACGCCTTCGCCCTGCAACTCACCTCCGTTCCAAACCTGGGCATCCTGAATGTGCGGCCGATCCTGGCCGCTGGTCCCGGGCAGCCGATTTGTTCTGCGTGGCAGAACGTCGATACATCGCAATAAGTTCTTACGAGTTGACATATGCGGATTGCAGCATTGCTCTTGAGCCTGCCGGCGGTTTCGCTGGCGCAGCAGATTGCCATTGGCGGCTATAATGTGCCAACGGCCAGAAGCTCCCCGTCACGAATAACCGTGGGGCCGGATAAGGCGTTGTGGTTCACCGAGGGTTCCGGCAACAACATCGGGCGGATCAACACTGCAGGGTATGTGACCGAATACCCCGTGCCCACGGCTGCCAGTGGGCCCCTTGGAATCACGTTAGGACCCGACCGGGCTCTGTGGTTTACCGAATATCAGTCCGGCAAGATTGGACGCATCACTCCCGCCGGCACCATCACCGAGTACCCCTTGCCGGCAAGCAGTTACCCGGCGGAAATAACCGCGGGGCCGGATGGCGCACTGTGGTTTACAATCCAGCCGTCAAGTATCGGAAGGATCTCCACGGCGGGAGCGATCACGGAGTACACCGTGTCACCAGCCCATAGTGAGCCCTTAGGAATCACGCCGGGGCCGGACGGGGCGCTATGGTTTACCGAGTTCGGGACTTTCACAATTGGACGGATCACGACCTCGGGCGCGATTACCGGATACTCCTTGCCCTCCGGCGAGAGCGCACCCGGAGGGATCACGCTGGGGCCGGATGGGGCGCTATGGTTTACGGAATCCGGCAGCTTTGGCAGCGCTATCGGGCGCATGACCACGGCGGGAATGGTCACTGAGTATACCGGAAACGGCCTTCTCAACCCTGCGTCTATTACGTCCGGGCCGGATGGGGCGCTATGGTTTACCGAGGACGCAGGCGACAATAATATCGTGCGTATTACCACTGCCGGGGTGATCAGCGCTTACCCGGCGTCCGGCGGTGCGAGTGGCGCCGGGATTGTGACTGGTCCGGACGGCGCGCTTTGGTTCACGAACCAGGGCGGCAACCACGATATTGGGCAGGCGGTTTTCACGACGGCAACCCTGAGCGTCAGCCCGGCCACCGGCAACTACGGGAGTAAACTCACGTTCACGGGTAGTGGGTTCGCGCCGAACGAGGGTGCAAGAATCTACATCAGCGGTGTCGGGTCCACCGTGCTGGGCAGTGCGAACGCCGACTCCAGCGGGTCATTCACGGTCGCTGCTCGCGAACCCCCGTCATCAAATGGTCCCCGCCTCTTCCTCGGCACAGGCCAGACCAGCGGAAAGCTGGGTGCGGCAAGTTTCTCCGTAACCCCGCGTTTGATCCTGGAGCCGCGGTCAGGGCCGGTGGGGACCCAGGTGACTGTTGATGGGTATGGCTTCGACCCGGATAACCAGATCTCGATTACCTGGGACGCGTACACATTTGTGGGTATGCCGACCAGCGACGTGGATGGGTCTCTCACTGGGACGCAGGCGACGTTCACCATTCCGGAAGCCTCCCCCGGTGTCCACACCGTGGCTGCTGAAGGGAACCTAGTCAGAACTTTGGCGTTCTTCGTTGTTCAGTGAGACCGGGTGAATCGGCGGCGGGCAGGAGCAGCCCGCAGAAGACTGCGTTCAGAATCGAGCAAGCCGCGGCCAGCGATCCAAGGCCTATCGAGTTGGCCTTCCTGCTCTCCGCCCGCGCCCAGTCGCTGCCTATTTTCGGTGGCGCCGGCCGTGCGGACATCACTCCGCCGCCCGGATTTCCTACCGGTGGGCACGGTCCTGCGGGTGATATAGCTCGGGGTGACTGGATCCCGCTCTACGCCCGTGCATTCTATTTCGGCCCGGAACACGGTTCCACCAATGTGGAGGTCCTGGTTCACACGACGCGCTGAGTCGGCCCTGAATCAAACGGCGTCGGACAACGTCGTGAGTGCCACTCTGCCCACGCGGGGAAGGCGGACCGTCGGATCTCGCATTGCCACCCGACTCTCCGGCAAGGGGAAAGCGCCGCAAATCCTGACTGCGAACTTTGTATCAGAATCGTCGCCAGACCCGACCGGCATTCTCGACCCACGCAGGGCGGCGCGAGCATCGCAATGAGATGCTCGTGATGCCAGGCGGGGAGGCCGCTCTGGGTTCCTGGCGGTCATCCCTGTTCCTGACTTGGCGCATTCCTTCTCACATTCCATACCTTGATCATCTCGCGCACTTCATCCTCGCTAATTTTGAGATGCGCGTAACCGTTGACCGTTGCGGACCAGATGCCGTGTGCAGCATTTGTCGCGAGCGTGCTGGATCTGAGGATCGCAAGTGCGAACGTTACCTGTTCATCGCTGTACACGAGCCCTTTCCCCTCGGCGACGACTACCATCGCATTTTTAATAGCCGCAGTTCGGATAGGGCCATCCTTTTTAATTAGTTCAAGGATTTCCGGAATCACATCGCCGCTGTGAAGCTTGCCCTCTCGATGCCGCACTGGAACATAGCTTACCAGATTCCATTCGCTAAGAATCCTGGCAGCGCACCGTGCTCAGCCTGCAGCCGCATGCTCCTTTTGACGGACACGTTCTAACTCCCACTTGAGGCGCTGTAACGCGGCGGCGGTTTCATCAGCCCGAATCGCTGGCTGACTGTCGTCGCCGTGGCAGGCGTGCATCAAGATGCAGATCTCTTGGAGTTTCTCCTCGATCAGGGTGAGATCATGACGGAGCAGAGTCTTCTGTTCGCTCGTGAGAGGGTGTCGATTAACGGAAGTGGCCATGTTGATGATATTCTATACGATTTGCCAATGGCTCTCGACGAATAAGCGGCTCGACTTCAGGGTGTAGCGAGCAAGGCAAGCTGGCAGCGTACGGTTTTAACGCGTACCCTCTATTGGTTCCAACATGAGCCGTGTTGGTTCGTGCGAAAGAAGAACGCGCCGTGGTACGGCAAGGCAGGCGAGAACTCGACGATATGGGCATGCCCAAGTCCTAAATTCATTATGGGCGGATCGAAAGAAGACGGAGACGAAAAACAGGACCACCCCACGCAAAAGCCAATCGAGCTCATGCGGCGCCCGCTGCTGAATCACACGAAGCGTGGCGAGGCCTGCTACGAACCCTTCCTCGGCAGCGGTAGCACTCTAGCTGCGGCCGAAATCACCGAGCGCGTTTGCTACGGCATCGAACTGGACCCCAAATACATCGATGTGGTGGTGAAGCGCTGGCAAGGCCTGACGGGCGGGAAAGCCACCCTCGACGGCGACTGGCGCACCTTCGACGAGATCTCCCAGGAGCGGCTGGTGGTCACCGCATGAATCGCCCAGTGCAGGCGCGAGATCGCGGCCATCAAAGAGCAGCTACGGGCCGGACATCCAGATGTGGAAGGCCTATGCTTGGCACTGGCGGACTGGAACACCGAGTTGCGCCTGATCCTCGGAAGGCAAGGCCTACCGCCCATAACAAGCCGCAGGACGGCCCAGGAATAGCTGTCGTTGCGCCACAGTTGGCCCACGTTTGCGCGTTGCCGACCTCCGCGCCTTGTTGGTCGAACACTAGTCGGCCACGCTCTCAGGCCAGCCGGGTAAAATCGGCGAGAGAGTGGGGCCTGTCCCTGCTCTCTCGCCACACACCCAAGGTATTCGTTGCTTCGGATTATCGCGTGTCTTTGAGGGAAGCGTCAATAATCTCCTTCGAGGACGATGCCAAGCGTTTGGGGTCGGGATGTTCTCACAAGTTAACAATCCGCCTCGGCCCCAACACTACTTTCCAGGCCAGCGCAGGTTTGGCCACCGTTGGCGCACGTTTGCCCCACGTGCGTTCGGGCGGCGACTCCATGGCGTGTGGGCCCACACCGTGACTGCGGTGGCTCGTGTTGGCGAGTAACGGGCGAGGAGATTCTTAGTGCGCAAGGAACTTCCACACCAGAACGATGAGAACAGCGGCAAGGCCGATCAGGGAACCGATGGTTCGTGCCCAATTGCCTTTTTCATGTTCAAGCATGCGTCAAGTATTGCACAGCCAACCGGTGCGCAGAAGCAGAAAAGCCCGCCACCGGCAGTTACCGGCAGCGGGCTTGGAAGGGAGGGCCAATGCTACTTCGGAAGCCGATAGCTACGCTCACCTCCCTCGGGCTTGAAGGACTCGACGGAGAACCCCGCCTTCTTCATGGCGCCGGCCATGAACCCTCGAACGGTGTGCCGCTGCCAGCCCATCTTTTCCATGATCTCGGAAATGCTGGCGCCCTTGGCCCGCTGCAGCATGGCCACAACCTGCGCGGTCTTGCTGCCCTCGCGCGGCCCATCCGATTGCTGCGGCTTCGCGGCCTTTTTGCCCTTGGGCGCGGCCTTTGCCGGAGCCGCCTTCTTGGTCGCCTTCCCCTTCGCGAGCGCGCCCTTGGCCGCCTGCGCGCCACCCTTGGCCTTCTTGTCGGCCTTCGGCTTTGCTGGCTGTTCCTCGGACTTTGCTGCGTCGCCCAGACCCTGAATGCGCGCCCAGATCCGGCTGGTGGCTGTCTGCGGGTCTTTCAGCTACCGGGCCGGTTTCTCACCCGGCAAGCTGTTCAGGATCGCCAGCAGGCGCTCTGCCGGCCAGGCCTTGGCCAGTTCCGCGAGTTCGACCTGGCTGGAAAAGCTGTCGAAGGGCGTTGCGGTGGCGGCGGCAGCCTCTTCCGGGGTGGAAAATGCCACGATTTCGTTCGTTTCGTTGATGGTGAAGGTCGTCATTTGAATCTCCTTGGTCCGCGCTCTGCGCGGCTCATTGACATGAATCACTCGGAAGTGCTTGAAAGGCAAGGCAATTACGAAATAAATCGACTGGGGCGAAGGGCTGGCGATAAGGCGCGCAGATGCACCCAGATAAGCCCAGCCAGGTGCACCCAAAAATGAAAAAAGGGCACGGTAGCAAATTCGAGCGGAAGAAGGAGGCGGCCATCGCGGCTCTGATGTCGGGCAAGAGCCAGGCGGAAGCGGCCCGCGCTGCGGGCGTGGACCCCAGCACCCTCAAACGATGGATGCGGCTGCAGGAGTTTATCCAGGAGTATAGGCGAGCCCGCTGGGAAGTGGCGGAGCAAGGCTACTCTCGCGCACAGCAGAATACCGCCGTGGCAGTGGCGGTACTGCTAAAGCTGATGGTCGAGTCATCAACGCCAGCCTCCAGCCGCATTCGCGCGGCACTGGGGGTTGTGGACATCGCACGTGCCGGATTGGATTTCGATATGGAGACTCGGCTAGCAGCGTTGGAACGTTCGTTCGAAGAGACGAAGAACAAACGGTGAGCGATGCAAGCGATCAGCCTGGCGGGTTCATGATGGCCGCAATTAGTCCATCTGGCGTTCGAGGGCGATATGTCGCGTTAACGCCAACTATATGAAGGGACATGGATTAACTGCACGCGCCCTAAACGTAGATAAGCACGGTGGCTTCGAGCCAGGATGTGCCTCGGTGGTATCCAAGGAAGGGCCGGCGGCTCGAAACACCGTGCGCCTCACGTGGTGAATTGAGGGTAGAAGCAGCGTAGGTGGCTGATTGACAGAAAGGGAATGCGGCCGGTTTGTGTGGCGTGCCACAAGCTTGGGCCGTACATGGCGTGGGCGCCTGACCCATTCATCTGCGATACGTGCGTTCGGGGGGCTGAGCAGCACCTCCGGGATTTGATGGAAACGGTCCCGGAACTTCGGGATCACCGGCTGAAGCGTTGGCGTAAGGGATGCGACTGCTCGCGATGCCTACAACGCTCGAACCGGGCAGTATAGAGAGAGTATATTACGTGTTCGCAAAATCCGAACAGAAAGTGTTCGCAAAAAGCGAACAGAGCCGCGTGGAGAAATACGCTCGCACGCCGGACTCAGTTCTGTTCGATAAGGGTTTATCTATAACCGCCCGATGCGTTTATGGCGTGTTAGCGCGGCACGCTTTTCAGGGCACCACGGCGAATATTGGGCAGCGCCGTATCGCGAATCTGCTGGGGGTGCATCTCGGAACCGTCAACCGGTCACTGCATGAATTGGAAGAGCGCCAGCACATCGCCATTCGAGGCAGCGGCAAGGGTCGCCGGATCTATCACCTGTGCTCGTTGGTTTTTGGCCAGAAGCAACGCGTCGGCGTCGAGGAAGTGATCAGCAGTCCCAGCCGCACGCCGCGGCTGGCGAGCGTGGGGCTCGACTGATGCGCATGCTGCAAAAACGGCTGCACCGGCTTGAAGAAGGCTTGCTGCCTCCGGCGGAAACGGCAGAGTCGCGGCGCGTCCACGAGCTCGTGATGGACATTCAGCGTCGTCGCGCGGCACGGCTGGGCCTCCCCGAGCCGGAGGACGTTCCAGTTCCCGCATATTGGTCCGGAATGTCGCTCGGCGAGATCATACGCGCCGGCCGGGAGCACGTGCATCAGACAGGGGAGAAGGTTGGGGCACAGCAATGACCAGAAGTGTCTCGCGGCGTTTGGAGCGGCTGGAAGCCGAACTCAAACCGGGCGATGAGAAGATCGTTATACTCCACATTCACGGTGTGGAACCGGGCGGGCAGGTTGTGAGCAGCTTGGAATTTATAGTCCACATACCGGCGTCTCACTCCCAAGCAGACACGTCGATGAAAACCATTGCCAGGCGCCTCCGCCGGCTTGAGGATCAATTCGGATCTGCGGATGGGCAGCCGTGGCGCTACGGGATCCTCTCGATTACCGGTCCGGAATGCACTTGCCGACGAGGCTCGCGCCTGCGCATTAGCGAATCGCGACCCGCGTGATATTGTTGATGACTATGAAGAGACCCGGAACAGGCGCAGTCATTGCCTTGTTATTCGGCGCCGTGAGCCTGATGAATATGGCGCTCAACCGGCGGCTTGAAGCTTTTCGCGCCGTGGATGTAGTCCAATTGATCGGTACCGGGATGTGTTTCGGCGCGGCGCTTGTCGGCATCATCACGATTCTGCGCAAACGCCAGTAAGACACGGAGTCATGACCAGCAAGAATCTCGCTCTTGGTTTGAAGCGGCCCAGCAATCTCCGGCCGATCGTGAGGTAGCCGTGAGAACCATTGCCAGGCGCCTGCGCCGGCTGGAGGATCAATTCGGATCTGCGGATGGGCAGCCATGGCGACACTTTCGTCTGGTGGTAAGCCGGGCGGACCGCACGCCAAGTTTGGCGAACGCCACGTGCAAACGGACTCTTTGTCCGGCCGGCGTCGTGATGGAGATCGTTGATTTGACGAATTCACTGGATGGATTGGCTGATGCTGGTGGCGCCGCCCGCGACGAAGATTGCGAGCCCTTTACCGCCGCGGAGTTGGAGACCTTTGTTCAGGGCTTTCCCATCGAGGGGGCGTAAACGGTGAAAAACAGTTTCCGATATCGGTACACAACGTCCTCCTGCTTAAGGCCGCACGCGGAAGGGCACGTTGCTCGTTAGCGTGGCACTGGTTGTGACCACTTGGATTTCGCCGGTCGTCGCGCCGGGTGGCACGGTGGCCGCGATGAGGGAAGGCGACACTACCGAGAATGTAGCGGGAGTGCCATTGAAGGTGACGCGGGTCGCGCCAGTCAGATCGCTGCCCAGAATTCTGACGGGCGCCCCTACTGAGCCGGAGGAAGGTTGTGTTTTCACAAACGGGCCCAGACCTATAGATAGGCTGAAGACCGTACCATGGCCGTGCGCCCCGAACTGAGACGTCACACCGTAGAGTTTTCCATCGGTATGCTGGACTAGCTCCGCGGTGGGGACTCCGCCGTCCGCACAGCCGCTTTGCGAGCAAAAGCTGTAAACCGTCGTCAGCGTGCCAGCCGGTGTGATTCTGAAAATCGTGCCATCGCCAGCGCCGCCGTCTACTACACCGTTGGCCCCGCCACGCGACGTTGTCGCGTAGAGGTTACCGTCGGTCGCCTGGACCAGTCCCGCAACGGGATTCTTGCCGTCCCTGCACGAGCTTTGCGAGCAAAAGGTATATAGCGTCGTCAGCGTGCCAGTCAGCGTGATTTTGAAGATGCTCCCATTGCCGCCAACGGTTACCCCGTACAAGTCGCCATTGGTAGCCTGGACCAGCCTTGTCCCTGGGTTCATGCCGTCCGCGCACCCGCTTTGGGAGCAGAAGTTATATAGCGTTGTCAGCGTGTCGTTCGGCGTGATTTTGAAGATGATCCCGAGGGCGTGGGCCCCGCCATATGGCGTGGTGCCGTAAATGTTTCCATTGGCCGCCTGAACCAGCGCTGCGTCCGGCCATGTGCCGTCCGAGCAACTCGAACCGCCTTGGGAACAGAAGCTATAAACCGTTGTCAGTGTGCCACTCGGGGTGATCTTGAACACCGTGCCGCCTTCACCGCCGTTCAATACGCCGTCGGCCCCGCCGTAATACGTTGTCCCGTAGAAGTCCCCATTCGTGGTCTGGACCAACCCCGCGGCAGGGTCTGCACCGTCCGGGCATCCGTTTTGGGGACAGAAGCCGTACAGCGTCGTCAATGTGCCACTCGGGGTGATTTTGAAGACCGTGCCGCCGTTGACGTTGGGCCCGCCGTGACCCGCTGTCCCGTACAAATCCCCATCTGCGCCCAGAACCAGTCCGTTGGGGTCGTAGCCGTCCGCGCACGCGCTTTGGGCGCAGAAGCTGTGCAGCAAGGTCAAAGCGCCATGCGGGGTGATTTTGAAAAGCGTGCCAGCGCCGCTGGTCCCTCCGCCGAGCGTTGTCCCGCAAAGGTCACCATTGGTGGCCTGGACCAACCCCACAACGGGGAGGCGCCGTCCGGCCTGCCCTCGAAGCTATACAGCGTGGTCAGAGTCTGCGCAGGCAGTGCAATCGCCGTCGGTACGCACAGTACAAGAACAGCAAACGTCCGCGTTGGCCAGGGAGGCTTACCCAGTACATCGCATCTTTGTTTCATCGGCGGCCTCCTCTAATGGAACGACTATACGCCTATCCCGGCGAGACCACAAAGTTCTTGCCCGGACGATAATGACGAACAACGTCCTCCTCGCGTGGCAAGGGACCACATGGTCTGCGAAGTTCTACGAGACATGAGTAAGCGCGTCCAGGGAAGCGGCATACGAGCACTGCGAACGTACGACGCAGTCACCACATTTCGGATTCGTGCGCTTGCAGAAATCCTGCCCGAGTCTTCGCAGCAATAGATAAGCCTGCATTCGAGCATCGAACGTGGCGGGCACAGCAGTTTCTATGGACTCCTGCGCCATTCGATAATTTACCGCGTAGCTTTCGCGTTCTCGCCCGTGCTCGATTCGGACAAGCACATGCACACAGTTAGAGGGGACGGCCGCGATCGGCGCCATGCCTCCGAACAATAGAATGCGGTCCGCGCCGGGATTGGCAATGCTCGGGAATTTGACGAGCACCGCCCGAGCCTGCGTACGGGACATGGCCCGGAGTGCCGTCAGCAGGTCGCCATCAAATTCCTTCAGGACGCGTTCCGCGCTTTCCTTAAGCCGCATCGCGCGAAGCTCGGGCACCATGCCTCCCGACCGCAGAGCTTCTGTTAGTCTGCCCGGCGGAGCCCGGAGCAGATCATCTGGCTCGATTTTAGTGACCCTCGTGAGCGACGCCCACCCTTTGGCGCAGGCCTTCTGGCTTTGAGGGTAACCGCAATACCACCAGACGATGAACTGGTACGGATCAGTGGGAAAATCAGGTTCCAGGGTGCCGTATGTGCCATCGAGCACATTCAGAATCGTTGTGACGGAGTACTTCATATTTCCAGGGGCGCAAGAATTGTTCCGAACGATATCACGCTCGGGGGCTTTCTCGCAAACGCCGTGGCGGCTCAGGGCGGTTGCTTCGTTCCAGGATCGCTCCAGCCTCGGCGCGGATCGAGATCAACCAACGAAGCACCGCGTCAACATCAACTTTCTGGTGGCGCTTCAGTTTCCGAGTCGTGCTGGTCCCGAGCCGAAGACCAATTCTCAACCGTTCGAGTTGGCGAAGGAGGTCCGCAGCGGTTGGTTTCATCGGCGCCGATGCGGGGCTCTGATTCTCATTCAGCATTTGCAGTTCGCAATCCGAATCAAAATCGCCCAAGATTATTCCTTGGCGCATCGCATCGACGTATTCGGCCGCTTCTTCGGCTTGTTCGGCACACTCGACGCACGCCAGCAAGTGTTCTTCGAGTGGGGCAAGCTCCGCTTCGTCGCGAATCATGCCCAGATGGTACCGCTCCAAATCGTGGTCGTCTAGGTGGTCCATATAGCAGTAGTGGAAAAGTTTGTGAGAAATTCTCGATAATTTTCGCTATCATCTGGAACAGACGACGCCTTGCGTTTGGGGCGAGGTGAAATGCTGTCCTGGGCGTTTCTGGTTTGTCAGAACCGAAAACCGTCATATCCACCCGCGGGTGGTTGTCCGATTCCTTGAGTTTGGGGAAAAGACTATGATCGAGGGAAAGGCCGGGCGACGAAGGTCGGGCCTAAAGGCAACGTTCACGCTGTGGCTGGTACCGAGACGAGGCGATACGGCGGCGCAACGTGCAGCCGAAGAGCACTGGGCCGAAAGGGTCAAGGAAGCTCGGTCGCGATATCGTTTTGCGAAATCGCAGTTGCGTCAGGCCATCGCCGGTCAAAAGAAGTATCCCCTACCTGAACCGGACGGGTCGGTTTTGTTACAGGCTGTACGCCTTGAAGAATTGGCTGCACGGACGGAATACGTACAATCGTTGAACATCTTCAGCGAATTGCTGCTGCGTGGCGAGCAACCGGGTTAAAGCTGATTCTTTTCACCCGCCGCTTCACATTTAGCACAAAGCGGAGGCGGGCGTCTTATTCAGGGAAGAAGCTCTACCGACGATTACCGTTCCGGTACTATGGGTACGGCGCGACAGGCCGTTAGCATTTGTGATCGAATCGGTGTGCGTCGAGTTTGCGCCTTTTTTCTTCACATTCCAATCGTGCTTCGGAGACTACCAGCTTGAAGTGTTGGTACTCCCGCGCTGACGAAGTGCCGATCGTTTCCGCCAAGGCCGTGACAGCATCGGCGTAAGCTGTGGCCGATTCCGCTGCCTCTATGACAAGCCGGTTCTTAACATCGCAGATCATGGAGGCAAAGGGTTACGACTTCTTGGCGCGCTTCTCACGCAGATGGGCGTGTTTCATACTGGCTTCGCGCCCCGCACTTCCTCTTTCGAGACGCTGAACATCTTGCGGACGGCATTATCCATTCCGCTTCGCATCTGTATTGCCCGGTACATATAGGCCGGGTTGGGCGTTTCATCTTGCGTCCATCATAGCGCCGATTTTAATAGGGCCGGTTGGCCGGTACTTCGATGAATAGAAGCATTCCTCGGGCGCGATCAGATCCGCTCCGATTCGCAAAGCGCAGACGGGTTCCGTGAAAGCCAGTTGCCGATGCGCGAAGGCGCAAAACACCTAGTGATAATGTTTCATAATGCCGTAGTGCGCCGGACTCTACGGCAGCACCCGGAAGGCCGCGTTGCTCGAAAGGGTGCCGCCTCAAAGAACGACAGGACTCGGTTGGCGACCTTCGCGGCTTCCCCCCGCTTCCCCCTTTTTCGCGTCCGTTCTCGCATACCGGTCAATCTGCCCGAGGACTGACAAGATGTAAATGTCAAATCCGTCATTGTGGTAACATCCACCTCACGTCGTCGTCTCCGCTTAGAACCGCTCGCCGGTCGAGCGCCAGATCAGGCGCCGGGAGAAATGATGCGGCCTCACGCCAAACTGCTGTGGATTGTCGTTCTGATTGCGGCGTTAGTACTGCCCGCACACGCCGAAAGCCTGCAAACCGCTGGCCGCCAGATTACCGCCGGAATCATCGTGGTTGCCTTGCTGGTAACTGCCATCGTGGTCGTTGTCGTGGTCCATCACGGCAAAACGAGGGTCACGGGTTGTGTCAGTGGCACCGCGGGCGGGCTCACCATCGTCTCTGAAAGCAACCAGCGCGTATATCAACTGTCCGGCGCTGCTTCCGACCTGAAGGCGGGAGAGCGCGTCACCATCGATGGCAAACGCCACCGGAATGGCTCCTCCTGGTCGCTTGAAGTTAATCACCTTAAGCAGGATTTTGGACGCTGCCGTCCGTAGTCGGGTCCCGATATTGGCAATTAAGGCCAGCGGTGACGCAGACGCCGGGTCGGTATTTGGAACGCAACAGCCGTTCAGTGCTCCTGCCACGAAAACAGCCCACGTTACGCCAGCCGGGTTTCCAAAAACGGAGCCGGTTGGTTGTATACTGGCCTGATCTTGGGTCCCAGTGATAAAGAATCCCGGTTGCGAGAATCCAAGGCAAAGGAGGAAGAAAAAGTGAGACTTCCGTGTAGTTCGGTTTTGACGGCGTTCAATATCATCCTGATGGCTTTCGTCGGTCTGTCGGTGCCCCATTGTCTGGGGCAAGAAGCGGCGGGCGCCGGCCAGCCTATACCCAACGTGTCCGGCACCGGTAGTGCTGGTCACATCGCAATCTGGGAGAACAGCACGACTCTCACGAACTCGAAACTGTTTCAGTCGGGCGGAAACGTGGGTGTCAATGGAAACCTCTCTATTAGCGGGAGCATCCTGGCAGCCAACGGCGCCCAGATGATTCAGGCTCCCACCGGTTTGTCAAACAACTTCAGCGCGGGCTGGTGGGCCCTGCCACCCGCAACGACCGGAGCTTTCAACACGGCTCTTGGAGATTATGCGCTTTATACCAATGCAAGTGGCTCCAACAACATGGCCAGCGGTTGGAGCGCGTTGTACAATAACAGCACCGGAGGCTTTAACACGGCTAGTGGTGTTGCCGCGCTGTTCTACAACACGGCCGGAGACAATAATACGGCCAGCGGTTTCGATGCGCTGAACTCCAACACCATGGGCGGCTACAACACGGCTATCGGTTCCTCGGCGCTGAACTCCAACACCACCGGGTTCAACAATACCGCCATCGGCACAAGTGCGCTGGGCGCGAACACCGCCGGGAGCAATAACATCGCCGTCGGGTTTGAAGCTGGGATCAACGCCACCACCAGTAACAACATCTCTATCGGCAACGAAGGTACCGCCAACGACAACGGTACCATTCGCATCGGCTGTCAAGGCTCTTGCTATCCGATAGGCACCCAAAGCAGCGCCTTCATCGCGGGCATCTACGGCGCCAGCACCGGCCTGCCCGGTGTGTCAGTCATGATTGACTCCAACGGAAATCTCGGTACCGTATCATCGTCCCGGCGCTACAAAGAAGACATCCAGGACATGGGCGAGGCCAGCAACGGGATATTACGTCTGCGCCCGGTAACCTTTCGCTACAAGAAAGCGTTCGACGACGGGTCGAAGCCGATTCAATATGGCCTAATTGCGGAAGAAGTGGCGGAGGTCTACCCGGATCTGGTCGCGCGTTCAACTGACGGGCGGGTGGAGTCGGTGAAGTACCAGTTGCTAGATTCGATGCTGCTAAACGAACTGCAAAAGCAGAGCACCACCATCGAGGTACAGGGGAAACAGATTCGTTCTCTTGAAGAGCGACTGGCGAAGGTGGAGGCAGCACTCCGAGGATCCGCCGTCACTGCCTCGGCACGCTAAGCTAATCCCAGGGAGAATCGAACTACGCGCGACTGTCGAGACAGTCAACGAGAGCGGGCATCTGGATCACGGTGCACCCCGGAAAGCGATACGACACCTGAGGTCGCAACTGACGGCTTGCCCGGACGATAATGCCTGTTAACTGGCCAATTGCTGTCTATTCCGTGGTGACCTTGCGGCGGTGGATTTCAGCGATCACTTCATGAGGCGGTTTTCAAGGCGGGCGAAGAAGCGTCGTACGGTACTGCGACGGCCAGTTCTCCGGCACCTGTTGAGAGGCGCGCATCCCAAACTCAATAGCCGTGCTAAGCTGTACGCCGTGCCACGAGCCCAAGCGGTATCGTCCTTACTCTCAAAAATCGCGCCTCACTTTTCACAGAGGAGGACGGCAAGTCGGACATTGCGCCTGTTCTTAGGAGCTGCAGCATTCACTCTCGCCGCACAGGCAGCAGTCCCCTCAGCTTCTTTTGACGCTCCGCAAAGTTACTTGGTCGACGGACCGCCCGGCAATTTGGCAGTCGCAGACTTCAATGGAGATGGAATCCTCGATTTGGTGGTTGCCATAGGCGGTCGTATCGAGGGTGGCAACGTGGTCCTCGTCCTGATGGGCCGAGGCGACGGCACCTTCCACGGCCCTGTGAGTTACCCCGCGGGAGGATCTGCCGTATTTGTGGCGGTTGGTGACTTTAATCGCGATGGCAAGGCGGACTTGGCGGTAATCGCGAACGCCGGGATCTCGATTTTGCTGGGCAATGGCGATGGGACCTTCCAACCGGCAGTGGCCTATCCAGTTGGGTCCACACCTGTGTCTCTTGCTCTGGGAGATTTCAACGGAGATGGAAAGACGGACCTGGTCGTGGCGAACTCGGGATCCGACAACGTTTCTGTGCTGCTCGGTAACGGTGATGGCACTTTCCAACGGCAATGCGCCGTGGCCTATGTGCGGAGCTGGCGGAGCCTGCTAACAAGCTAAGAACAGGCTGAACCAAATCTGAGGGCACGCCTTTAACCTACTGATAATATGGATATTGGCGGACAATTCCACCGATTCGCCTCGGAAGCACGGCACCCGCGTCTGTGCCGAGCAGGCCGGGAACAGGCCGGCCGGAGCAATACGCAATCCTCTGCGCATCGCTCCAGCGCGACGTGCAAGATCCTGCTGCTGAAACGGCCGATCGCCGGGTCGGCCACGTAGATCCAAAGGCCCGTTTTCCTCCTGCTCGCCTGCTGCATGCAGGAGGTCGATGAGATCCCGAGCGAGTCGAGGTACTGCCCTGTTGCCAGTACGGCAGGAAAGTCATCTTTCGGAAGCTGTCGATTGCCGCTTGGCGGGAGCGCAACGAGAAAGGCGGGTGGGCAGCATGATACAGTCGACACAGGTTCAGGAATTCGTGGCAGAGACGCGGGAAAGGTACGCGTTCATGATCACGAAAAGAGCAAGGAGATATCAACGAGGCAGTATTTGCAGATCGAAAAACGAAGAGGTCTGGTACGGGAAATACTATCCCGCGCCGGGCATTCCTCAGAAGCGCGTTCAACTCGGCCGCACTTCCGAAATCGACGCTAAGGAGGCACGGGTCGTTTTGGACGATATTGTCGCTGTGTTGAACAGGAACCAGGCACACGTGCTCGGTGTGGAGCCCGTGCGGAGATTTGTGGAACAAGTGTACATGCCGCAGAAATATGAAAATGGAGAGTGGCGCAAAGGCACTGGGCAGGAGGCCGAGTACCTGTTCAGGCGGTCGGTGCTACCGGAGATCGGGGAATTGCGCTGTCGGGATCTCCGGGCGGAGCATCTTCGCGCTGTGCTACGTAGACTGGCGGGCGCCGGGTTGAGTCGCGAGTCGGTCAGTAAAGTCAGGTTTGCAATGGGCGACATGGTAAAGAGAATGGTGGCTGAGGGATACCTGACGTCCAACATCGCCGAGGGCCTGAAGACCCCAAAGTCGGCACGGCGGTCGGATCGTTCGCGCTTGCGGCGCGCGACCCTGGCCGATTACTCGCGAGCGTGGGTCGTTCTTGATGAGCGGGAGCGACTCGCGTTCGACCTGGTGACATTCTGTGGATTGCGGGAATCGGAGGTTTATGCATTGAAGAACGGCGATCTTTTCGAACTGGGAGCGATTCGAGTTGAGACCACTGACTCCATCAACCGTCTTTCGAGGAGCCTGCTAACAAGCTAAGAACAGGCTGAACCAAATCAGAGGGCACGCCTTTAACCTACTGATAATATGGATATTGGCGGACAATTCCACCGATTCAGCCTCGGAAGCACGGCACCCGCGTCTGTGCCGAGCAGGCCGGGAACAGGCCGGCCGGAGCAATACGCAATCCTCTGCGCATCGCCCAGCGCGACGTGCAAGATCCTGCTGCTGAAACGGCCGATCGCCGGGTCGGCCACGTAGATCCAAAGGCCCGTTTTCCTCCTGCTCGCCTGCTGCATGCAGGAGGTCGATGAGATCCCGAGCGGCTGCGGCCTCCTTCTCCTCAAACTACAGATACTTCCGGGGGGATGTATCCATCTGGAAGTTCCGGTTGCCGACTTGTCAGGAGCCGTGCGGTTCGGCACAATCGTAACTGCATTGGCAAAAGCCTCCAAGACCGATTCAGCGCGCCAGGAACTGGTTGACCAGTTCCGCCCCACAATCAACGCACATGACCGGCTCTCCGATGGCGCCTGAAAAGAAGCGAGGACAAATCTCGATGGAAGCACACATCTCACTGGTTCGGCCCCCTGCGGGCGCAAAGCCCGGAACTCGTACTCGTCGTCCATTGGCTCCGTTAGAAGCCCGGGACTGGATGACGCCAACGGAGACGGCCCTCGCACTGGGGTGCAGCGTAGCTACCTTGCACCGGATGCGGCGCGGATTGATCCCCGGAGTCGAGGTACTGCCCTGTTGCCAGTACGGCAGGAAAGTCATCTTTCGGAAGCTGTCGATTGCCGCTTGGCGGGAGCGTAACGAGAAAGGAGGGTGGGCAGCATGATACAGTCGACACAGGTTCAGGAATTCGTGGCAGAGACGCGGGAAAGGTACGCGTTCATGACCACGAGAAGAGCAAGGAGATATCAACGAGGCAGTATCTGCAGATCGAAAAACGGAGAGGTCTGGTACGGGAAATACTATCCCGCGCCGGGCATTCCACAAAAACGCGTTCAACTCGGCCGCACTTCAGAAATCGACGCGAAGCAGGCACGGGTCGTTTTGGACGATATTGTCGCTGTGTTGAACAGAAACCAGGCACACGTGCTCGGTGTGGAGCCCGTGAGGAGGTTTGTGGAACAGGTGTACATTCCGCAGAAATATGAAAATGGCGAGTGGCGCAAAGGTACTGGGCAGGAGGCTGGGTACCTGTTCAGGAGGTCGGTGCTACCGGAGATTGGGGAATTGCGCTGTCGGGATCTCCAGGCAGAACATCTTCGGGCCGTGTTACGTAAACTGGCGGGCGCCGGGTTGAGTCGCGAGTCGGTTAGCAAAGTGAGGTTTGCAATGGGCGACATGGTAAAGAGAATGGTGGCTGAGGGATACCTGACGTCCAACATCGCCGAGGGCCTAAAGACACCGAAGTTGGCGCGGCGGTCGGATCGTTCGCGCTTGCGCCGCGCGACCTTGGCCGATTACTTCCGAGCGTGGGTCGTTGTCGATGAACGGGAACGGCTCGCGTTCGATCTGGTGACATTCTGTGGATTGCGCGAATCGGAAGTTTATGCATTGAAGAACGGCGATCTTTTCGAACTAGGAGCGATTCGAGTTGAGAGGTCTTGGTACAAGGGCGAGGTTAATCCAACCAAGACGGCCGAAATTCGAAACGTTGGGGTAGATCTGGAGATCTTCGCGCGGCTAAGAGTCTGGATTGAAACTCTGCCCGACAGGACTAAAGATGGATGGGTCTTTCCGAACGAGCGAATGGTAAAGCCGTTATGGCCGGACAACGTTTTACGGCGGAATGTTCATCCGCGCCTGGAACCGCTGGGACTGGATTGGATTAACTTCGCCGTTCTGCGGCGATCGCATTCCACGCTGCACCAGGAACGAGGTACCGACCCCAAAATCATCGCAGATCAGCAGGGGCACGGCCTGGGTGTTCACCTAGCGGAGTACGTTGACTCGTCGCTCGCTAGGAAGCGAGAGGCATCGACGGCCCTTTGGTCAGACTTTAAGACGCTTCAATCAGAAGCATCTCCGGAGTAATTGAGACAAATGAGACAAGAGCTGGTTTGGCGAGTTGTGCAAGTTATTGAAAAGATGGAGCGGGAGACGGGACTCGAACCCGCGACGTCCAGCTTGGGAAGCTGGCATTCTACCACTGAATTACTCCCGCTCAAGCAGCCTTACAACAGCTTCAACATATCACACCCGGCACACTCCGGTTAGGATCGCCCCAGCGCGCCGAGCGCTGCCCTCACCGCGAGACCACCGGCAATTCTACGTAGCTCTCTTCCCCCCGGGCATGATAAATCCGCTCCGTCGCCTTCTGATAATCCCCAGGCTTAGCCCAGAAAATATTCGGGACGAACGTCTGTGGATTCCGATCATACAGTGGAAACCAGCTGGACTGGACTTGCACCATCAGGCGATGGCCGGGCAGGAACACGTGATTTGCGTTTGGCAGCTCGAAACGATACAGCAGCGGCTGCCCCCCGGCGATCGGTTTTGCCGTTTCCAGACCCTCGCGATAACGCCCGCGAAAAATGTCGGCTGAGATCATCAACTGATAGCCGCCCAGCGCCGGCTGGGAGGCCACCTCGTCAGGATAGACATCGATCAACTTCACCACCCAGTCGGCATCCGTGCCGCTCGTGGAGGCTACCAAATGCGCGACCGGCTGGCCGCTGATCTTCACCGGCGCGGTCAACACATCCGAGACGAAAGCCAGCACATCAGGGCGCCCGGATGCCTCGCGCTGATCGTCCACCAGCCATTCCGACCATGTCTTGCGCCGCTCTTCGCCAATAGGACGCGCGCGGAATGGAACCGGCTTGGCCGGATCGGACACAAATTCCTCGTAAGATTTCCCGTTCGAGTCCGGCGATTTCCCATCTGCATCCGGGGGCGTAAAACTCAGCTTCATTCCCGCGTTCAAGTACAGCGGCGCCTGCCGGATCGTACAGCCGCTCGGGCATCCGGCCGGCCACGCCGGCAATCGCAGCCATTGATTTGTCCCAGTTTCAAACGCAGTGACGCGTGCCACATCCGCCGGCGGCGCGTCGTCTTTCAGATAATGATCCAGGAACGGCCGCAAAATATTCCGCCGAAAGTACAGCGCGGTATCGCTACCGAACCGGATCAGGCCAAGTGAACTTCCATCGCCGATCTCCTGCCCGTGATACCACGGACCCAGCACCAGAAACACCTTGTCGTTATTCGTGTCTTTGGGCTTGATCGTCTTGTACACGGCCGTCGCGCCGTAGATGTCCTCCTGATCCCAAAGACTGTCCACCAGCATCATCGGCACCTTCAACGGCTGTGCGGCCAGCACCCGGTCCACCGCCTGATCGCTCCAGAAAGCGTCGTAGCTCGGGTGCTCCAGAATCTTACGCCAAAACCCCACCTGCTCTACGCCGTGCCGGCGCGCCAGTTCGCCGGCCGATACGGCTTCCATATAGGTGTCGTAATCGTCGTAGTGATCCGTCCACCACTTCACATCCGATGAGCGGCTAGCTTCCTGGCCATATATATAGTCGATACTGCCGATCTGCCGGAAAGCACCGTTGTGAAACCAGTCGTCGCCGCGCCACCCGTCCACCATCGGATTCATGGGCACCGATACTTTAAGCGCCGGATGTGGATTCACCACGGCCATCAATGGCGTGAAGCCGTCGTACGAAATACCCAGAATTCCAACTTTGCCGTTGCTCTCGGGGATGTTCTTCACCAGCCAGTCGATGGTGTCGTACGTATCCGTAGCATGATCTACCGGTGTCGGATTCTGCGGCCCGTGCAGCGGCCGGTTCATCACGTAGTCGCCTTCCGAACCGTACTTGCCGCGCACGTCCTGGACCACGCGGATATAGCCGCCTTCCACGATCACGTCCGTCGCGTTGTCGTAGCCCTGCAGAGTCGGACCCAGGTGCGCGCTGTGCTCGTGGCTGGTCAGGCTGTCGGCGTCGTAGGGCGTGCGCGTCAGCAGTATCCCAGCGTTTCGGGCACCCTTCGGGACCAGAATCACGGTGTGCAGCTTCGCACCGTCGCGCATCGGAATCATCGCCACGCGCCTCGTGTAATCGAAGCCCCCCGTAGATTCGGTTAATTTCGCTGGAATCTCGCTCGGTAGCGTAGCTTGGCCGCTGGCGATGGCGGCGAACAACAGAATACCCAAAGCGGGCGCGGTCAGGCGAAGGGTCATGTATCTTATTGTGCTACTTTTCGTGCTGTAACCCGGCTCGGATTTCCATCCAGATGCGAAAGTACAGCCACTCCGGTGGCGGGTCCCGCTCTTCGAGGTGATCCGGACGAAGCACCAGGTCGCCCGTCGCCAGCAGGATCTCCCTCACCTTCGGATTCTGCTCCAGTTTGGCGCGCATGGCAGCTACGATCAGGCGGTAGTGTTCGCCCGGAGCTTTCGCGCGATACGGCATGCGGCGGCCTTCGAACGTCACCCAGTCGATCCCCAGCTTGCGCATGTTCTCCTCCGCGGCCGTCCCCGCATCCTTGGCCTCGAAGGCCGTCATGCCCGCTACCTGCTCGCGGGTGTGCGGCCAGACGATCCCGGGCACACGCGTTCGCGGGTCTGCCGGACCCTCGGGATAAAGCATCATCTGCCAAAAGCCCTCCACACTCGCATAGCGCCGCCCACGGAATGTGAACGGCGTGGCCGCGAAGTTGGACAGGATGCCTAGCTCGTTGCGCTTGGATAAGATGACTTCGCCGGGCCCCGCTGCCTGCGGCAGGATTTCCCAGCTGGCTTTCTGATCTTCGGAAACCGGCGCCCACCAGTGTAGCGCATAAGGCGCGTGTGTCTGCGCCATTCCGGCGGAGGCCATCCCAAACATCGCCCACACTGCCAACATCGGAAATATCAGAGTCGTTATGGGACAACGTATTTGAGATTCCATTATCCTTATTTAGGACTACAATACAAGCAGGAGTTGACCATGTCTACTGCACTGGTGTACGTGGTTTACGGTTTCTCCGTTGCTCTCGCCTTGTTTTGCGTCTACCTATTTCACGCGCGCTGGTACTGGCATGTACTCAGCGTGTTGCTGGCTTTGACCGTCGGGTTTTCGCCGCCGCTGCCTGGCTGGGAAGGCCCCACCCGCGACCTCGTCTATGGCTGCGTCGTCCTGTTCCTGCTGGCGTGGGGCGGAGCGGAGCCCTTCATTCATCCTTTTCACCGGCACCACGATCATACCGCGCCCCGGCACGCGTAGCGGTTTTTGAGGACCGGCGCGCGCTCCCGCTACAATGACGTTTCATGCGACAGCGCTCGGCGGTGCGTGGCACGCTCGAATACTGGATGGTCTTGGGTGTAATCG
Organism: Bryobacterales bacterium; assembly: GCA_963843255.1. Classification (GTDB taxonomy): domain Bacteria; phylum Acidobacteriota; class Terriglobia; order Bryobacterales; family Bryobacteraceae; genus Bog-159. The sequence goes on from CAWJJQ010000008.1 coordinate 24,968, forward strand.
CATCCCTTGCGCATACTCCGCTGCCGGTGGCCAACCGGCTGGCGCGAGGTTACGCGCGGCTGCTGGACCTGGCTCTGCCACGCCTCCGCCGTGTGGCCCTGGCCAACCTGGCGATGGCGCTGCCGGATCTCACCATCGAAGAACGTTTGCGCATCACTGCGGGAGTGTTTCGCTCCATCGCGCGCCTGCTGGTCACCTTCGCGCGCTTTCCCCGGATCGACCAAGGCAACGTAGGCCAATGGATCCGCTATGAAGGATTCGAACACTTCACCGCAGCGCGCAGTAAAGGCCGTGGAGTCCTGTTTGCCACCGCGCATTTGGGCAACTGGGAGCTGAGCGCCTTCGCCCACGCCCTGATGGCCGCCCCAATGTGGGTGGTGATACGGCCGCTCGATAATCCAAAAATCGACCAACTGGTGGAGCGCCGGCGCACCTTCTCCGGTAACCGCCTGATCGGCAAGAAAGAGTACGCGCGCGGGATTCTCAAGGCTCTTCATGATAATGAGGCGGTCGGCATCCTGGTGGACCAGAACGCCTCGCTCGAAGAAGGCACCTTCGTCGATTTCTTTGGCGTGCCGGCGTGCGCGGGCACCGGATTCGTCAAACTGGCGGCGCATAGCGACGCAGTAGTGATTCCCGGTTTTGCCCTGTGGATGGAGCAGGAGCAGCGGTACGTGCTCCGGTTTTATCCACCGGTTGAGATCACCGGCGACGTCCAGCGCGACACGCAGGCCCTGCACCGCCAGTTGGAGGCCGTGATTCGCCAGTATCCCGACCAGTGGTTGTGGATCCACCGCCGCTGGAAGACCCGCCCGATTTGATTGTGGGGCAGGCCCGCGGCCTGCGGAGGCCTCTCGGGCCGACTCACTCCTGGCCAGCCCCAGCCGATGTGACCATCGGAGTCGCCTTTCCCTCCGGAGACCGTGCGTACCGCTTGAACCAGCTCATCATATATAACTGTGTCCGAATGAAATTCGAAGGCTTCGACCCGGTCCCGTGATACTCACCCTCAAATTGCAATAGCGTCACCGGCACCCCCCGCACCTTCAGCGCCGCATAGTATTCCTCGGTCTGCGGCATAGGCGTGCGGCGATCCAGAACCCCAGTCATCAGAAGCGTAGGCGTAGTCACATTATTCACGGACATCAGCGACGAATGCGACAGCCAGTCCGACGGATCTTCCCAGAACGGCTTCTTGAAAAAACTGTAAGTGAACAGCGGAATATCCGTCGTGCCGCCCATGCTCAGCCAGTCGATCACCGGACAACGCACCGCCGCCGCGGCGAACCGGTTGGTGTGCCCGATCGTCCAGCTTGAAAGCACACCGCCGCCGCTGCATCCCGACACGTACATGCGCGACGTATCCACGAAGCCCTTGCCGACCGCCGTGTCCACGCCCGCCATCAAATCGTCGAAGTCCGGCCCGGGATAATTATGATCGATGCCGTTCGAGAAATCGCTGCCATAGCCGGTGCTCCCCCGCGGGTTCACGTACAGCACCACGAAATCGTTGGCCGCGAAATTCTGGAACATGTAGTTGAATGCCACGTTATACATGGCAAACGGCCCGCCGTGAATCTCCAGAATCATCGGATACTTCTTCGAGGCATCGAAATCCGGCGGTTTTACGATCCACGCCTGCACCTTTGTATTGCCTGTGGATGTGTACTCGATCTCCTCGGTCTTGGCCAGGTGCTTGCCTGCCAGAAAGCCTGCGTTGTCGCTGGTGAGCGTCGCCATCTCCTGGGGCCGCCGCAGATTGTAGCGCACCACCTCAGCCGGATGATCGGGATCGCTGCTCGTGCCCGCCGCCACCAGGTCGCTCGATACCGAGTCCATGGTCAGAACATGCGTGCCCGTGGTCACCGCCCGTACGCCGCCGGCTGTGGACGCAAACTGGATGTTCCGCGATCCGTGGTCGTCGGCGTCGAAAAATAGACCCGACCCATCCGGCGCCCAGCGCAAATTCATCGGATCGCGATCGTAGTCGCCGCTGATCTTGCGCGGCTCGCCGCCGCTGACCGGCACTATATATAGGTCCGAAACGGTGTGGGTGTGGCCCGACGTGGCGTATCCGGTGAAACGCTACCATGTGTCCGTCGGGCGAAACAGCCGGACGCCCCCACGCTCCCGATTTCGAAACCAGCTCGCGGATGGCCCCCGTCTCCACATCCACGATCAGCAGTTGCGAGGTCTGATATTTCAGGTCGGAATCGGCGCTGCGGTCCGCTTCGAAAACGATGGATTTGCTGTCCGGAGTCCAGTCCATGGCCACGGCGCCGCGCAACTCGCCCGCACCCGGCGCTCCACTTACCGTCGGTCAGTTGCCGGGGCGTGCCGCCATCCGCGTGGACCACGAACAGGTGCGTGTAACCCTCGTCCAGAAACCCGATCTGGTCCTGCCGGTAATGCAGCGACTCCACAATGCGCGGAGCCGCGGTCCACTTCGCCCCTGTGGGCTCGCTGGGCATGCTGATCGTCCACTTGTTCTTCTGCGGAACGAACATCGAGTAAGCGATCGATTTTCCGTCCGGCGACCAGTGCGCATCCGCCACCTTCTCGGTCGCGCGCGTGACCTGCGTGGACGGCCCGTCGATGTCGATCCAGCGCACGAAGATCTGGGTGCCGCGCGGCTCGCCGTCGGCCAGGTACAGAATCCGTTTCCCGTCGGAAGACCAGCGCGGGTTCGACCCTTTGGCCAGGAAGCGATGCTGGGAACCGTCGGCATTCATAATCCAGAGCGAGGAATCGAACTTGTCCTCCAGCTTGTTCACCTGCTGGCGCGTGTAGACAATGCGCGCGCCATCCGGAGAAATCTGCGCATTGCTGATGCGCTCCAGTTCGAAGTAATGTTCGGTGGTCAGCCGGGTTGACGACTTCGTTTCCTGCGCGGTCAGCGGGGCAATCGCGGCCGCCAAGATGGCAGCTACCGCGGCAAATTGGGAGTTTGGCATCGGGTTCCTCCTTGAGATTGGGGCTAGTATATCGAATTATGATATCCGGATGAAGGTCCTTCTGTTCGGTGCCACCGGAATGGTGGGGCAGGGCGTCCTGCGCGAATGCCTGCTCGATCCGGATGTCGAAAGCGTGCTCGCGATCGGCCGCGGCAGAACCGGCCTGCCGCACCGGAAATTGCGGGAGCTGGTACACACCGACTTCCTGGATTTCTCTGCCGTTGAAAACGACCTGAGCGGTTGGGATGCCTGCTTCTTCTGCCTGGGAGTCTCCTCCGCCGGCATGAATGAGGAGAATTACCGCCGCATCACGTACGGCTTCACGCTGGCCGCCGGCGAAATCCTGGCCCGGCTCAATCCCGGTATGACATTTATATATGTGTCGGGCATGGGGACCGATAGCTCCGAGCACGGCCGCGTTATGTGGGCGCGGGTAAAGGGCGCCACGGAAAATGCGCTCCTGCGGCTGCCCTTCAAGGCGGCCTACATGTTCCGTCCGGCGGTGATTGTACCCATGGATGGAATTCGGTCGAAAACCAGGGTCTATCAGTTGTTCTACGTGCCCGTGGCGCCGTTCCTGCCCTGGCTCTACCGGCATTTCCCAAAATACGTGACCACTACCCGGCAGCTTGGCCAGGCCATGATCAAGGTGGCCCGGCAGGGCGCCGCGAAGGCGGTGCTGGAGAATCTGGATATCAACCAGATTTGAGCCGCGCCAAGCGCTCGGCAAGCACTAAGGTACCAGCTTGCGATCCACCAGCCAGTCGTGGAAGCGGTCGGGCCAGGTGGCCACCGGCAGGTGTCCGGGCCGCATCCCGACGCCGTGAGGTCCGCTGGCGTAGATATGCATTTCGCTGGGTACGCCCTGCTTTTCCAGCTCCAGATAAAGGTTCACGGTGGTGACCACGTGGGCGCGGTCCTCGTCCGTGCACATCAGAAATGTCGGCGGCGCATCTTTGGGAACGGTGATCGTTCCCGGCTTGAACCCGGGGTAGATAGCCGCGGCGAAATCGGGCCGTGAACTGGCGCGTTCGACAGGATCGGCGGCCGAAGAGTTGCCGGCGTCGAACCGCGTTTCGATCAGCGCCGTCAGCTCGCCCCCGGCCGAGAAGCCGATAAAGCCGATCCGCGCGGGGTCCACGCCCCACTCGGCGGCCCGGCAACGCACCGTGCGCATGGCCCGCGCGGAATCGGCCAGCGCATCGCCCGCAACCGAATAATGCGATCCGGGGGCCCGCGCCAGTCGGTACTTCAACACGAAAGCCGCAATGCCGTTCTGGTTGAGCCAGTCGGCGATCTCCCAACCTTCTTTATCGATCACCAGTTGCGAATGTCCGCCGCCCGGCGCCACCACCATCGCCGCGCCGTTGGCCTTTTCTTTCGGCGGCAGAAATACATAGATAGAAGGATAATGGACCACCGTAAATCGCTTGGGCAGCTTGGAATTCGGCGCGGCTTCGAAGACCTCTTGGGCGGTTTCTTTTTCGGAGCCGGGAGCCCCCTTGGGCCAAAGGCGGATCTCTTCGCCGCGATCGATAGCGAATGCGGATGCGCAAAGTAGAACCAGCAGGGCAGGGGATCGGACGAGCATAGACGGCCAGCTTATCACGGCCGGCCGGCGGCCAAGCGTAGCATTACGTCTACAATGGAAACTGGTGAAAGTTCGTGACCTCATCCGGCTGCTGGAAGCCGATTGCGTGAGTTGAGAAAATGAAGGTCAAATACGCCGTCATATTCGAGTGGGCGGAAAATAACTGGGCTGCCTACGTGCCTGATCTTCCCGGCTGCATCACTACCGGCTCGATCCTTGAGGAAACCGAAGGAAACATTCAAAAGCGCAAAGGGGCGCGTGCCCGCGCCGCCAGGAAGGATAGGAACTCGCGGGATAGCGGCGGCGCGGCCGTGGCCCCGTTTTGCGCGATTCCTCAGGAGGCGATCCGGGGCCACCTCCAGACCTTGCGCGAATATGGCGAGACCGTGCCCGAGCCCACCAGCCTGGCCAAAGAAATCGAAGTGTCCCCGGCGGCGTGACGAAAAGACAAAACTATGAGCGTAGCGGAAGAGATCAAACAGAAATTGCAGCCGGCCAAGCTATTCATCAACGGCCGGTCGGAAGATGCAGAGAGTGGCCGCACTATCGACGTGGTGAACCCGGCCACCGGCGAGCACCTGACCACGGTGCCCGATGGCGCGGGCTGCGATGTGGACCGCGCCGTAGCAGCGGCCCGCGCCAGCTTCGAAAACAAGAGCTGGCGGGGCATGGATCCCTCCAAGAAAGAAAAGATCCTGTGGGACATATCCGAGATCCTGCTGAAGCATCGCGACGAACTCGCGGTGCTCGAGTCCATGGAAAACGGCAAGACCGTGCGCGAAGCCGGCGGCGCTGACGTGGACCCCGCCATCGATTCCTTCCGCTATTACGCGGGCTGGGTCCGCAAGCTGTATGGTGAAACCATTCCCGTGGACGGCCCTTTTCTGAACTACACCCTGCGCGAGCCAGTCGGCGTGGTGGGCGGCATCGTGCCCTGGAACTACCCGCTGCAGATCGCGGCCTGGAAAGTGGCGCCGGCGCTCGCCTGCGGATGTTCGGTGGTCTTGAAGCCCTCCGAGTGGACCCCGCTCACCGCCCTGAAGCTGGCGGAGTATTGCCGGGAAGCGGGCCTGCCTGACGGAGTGCTGAACGTGGTGACGGGATACGGTCAAACCGCCGGTGACGCGCTGGCCCTGCACATGGATGTGGACAAAATCAGCTTTACGGGCAGCATCCGGACGGCCCGCCGCCTCCTGCAGGCCTCCGGCGAGAGCAACCTGAAGCGGCTGAGCCTGGAATTGGGCGGCAAGTCGCCGAACATTATTTTCCCGGATTGCGATTTCGAAGCGGCCATCAAGTCAGCCTTCTGGGGCATTTTCGCGAACAAAGGCGAGATCTGCAGCGCAGCCTCGCGGCTGTTGGTACACGAAGACATCCACGATCGCTTCGTCGAAGAGCTGGTCACTCGCGCCCGCAAACTGAAAGTGGGCGACCCTCTGGACAAGGGCACGCAGATGGGTTCGCAGGTTTCCGGAAAGCAGATGGAGCGGATCCTCGACTACATCGTATCCGGCAAAACCGAGGGCGCGAAGCTGTTGTGCGGTGGCGAGCGCGATACGGATGGCGCCAAAGCGAAGGGGTTTTTCATCAAGCCCACCATCTTCTCGGAAGTGAAGCCGTCCATGAAAATCGCGCAGGAGGAAATCTTCGGGCCCGTCCTGTGCGCCCTGAAATTCAAGGACGCCGACGAAGCCATCGAGATCGCCAACTGCACCATCTACGGCCTGGTATCAGCCGTGTGGACCCGCGATATCAAGCTGGCGCATCGCATGGCGGCCGACATCAAAGCCGGCTCCGTGTGGATCAATACCTATAACGGGTTCGATACGGCCTCGCCGTTCGGAGGTTACAAGCAAAGCGGCTTCGGGCGCGACCTGGGCGCGTATGCGCTCGACCAGTACACCAACGTCAAGTCCGTGTGGGTAGCGCTGTGATCGATCTGGAAGGAGTCAAGCGGCGTTTCGAAGATAACCACATCCGGCGCGTCAAGCTGGGTGCCTTCGATATCGATGCCACGCTGCGGGGCAAGTACATCAGCGTGGAAAAATTCTGGTCGGCGCTGGAGTCCGGCCTGGGATTCTGCGACGTGATCTTCGGCTGGGATATCGGCGATGTGTTGTATGACAACGTGAAGTTTACCGGCTGGCATACGGGATATCCGGACGCGCACTGCCGCATCGACCTGTCGAGCTACCGCCTCGTTCCCTGGGAGCCGGGAACCGCGTTTTTCCTGCTGGATTTCTACAAGCCCGAAGGCAGCAGGCTCGAAATCGCGCCCCGCCAGGTGTTCGAGCGGGTGCTGGCGCGCGCCGCGGAGCGCGGGTACCACGCGAGTTTTTCGGCAGAATACGAATTCTTCATCTTCCGCGAGACGCCCCAGACCCTGCGCGAAAAGCATTTCGCCGATCTGACGCCGCTCACGCCCGGAATGTTCGGCTATAGCGTGCTGCGCGCCTCGGCCAACGCGGAGCTGGTGCTCGAAATTCTGGAGGCGCTGTCGGCATTCGACGTCCCGGTTGAAGGTTTCCACACCGAAACCGGACCCGGCGTCTACGAAGCGGCCATAGCAGTGGGCACGGGCCTGGTGGCGGCCGATCGTGCCGCGCTATTCAAGACCACCGTGAAAGAGGTTGCCGCGCGCCATAACCTGACGCCTACTTTTATGGCAAAGTGGAATGCGTCGCTGCCCGGATCGAGCGGCCACCTGCATCAGAGTCTCAGTCGCGTGGGCGATCCGGAGAACCTGTTCTACGGCGATGGCGCTATGTCCGATCTGATGCGTCAATACATCGCCGGCCTGGTCGTGAACATGCAGGAAATGACAGCCATGTTTTGTCCGACCATCAATTCTTACAAGCGCACTGTGCCCGGAGCTTGGGCTCCAGTGAATCCGTCTTGGGGCATCGACAACCGCACCACGGCCGTACGGGCTATTCCCGGCCGCAAGAAATCCACACGCGTGGAGTTGCGAGTAACCGGCGCCGATATCAATCCCTATCTGGCGATGGCCGCCTCGCTAGCCTCGGGTTTGGATGGAATCGAGCGGAACCTGGAGCTTGCGCCGCCCACCGTGAACGCATATTCCGGAGATTCTCCGGCATTGCCGCGCACGCTGGCGGAGGCGGCGGGATTATTCCGCAAAAGCCGCCTCGCGCGCGAATGGTTTGGCGAGGAGTTCGTGGACCACTACGCGAGCACGCGCGAGTGGGAAGTCCGGCAATACGAAAAAGCTGTTACTGAGTGGGAATTGGCTCGCTATTTCGAGTCTGTCTGACACGCCTGTGTCGGATCTGTACAGTCGACATGTCAACGGCCCACTGACGGCGGGCTGGAAACCATCGACAATAACAGGCTAAATATCACTAAAACCGCAAGTCCGCCGGCGATCCACATGTTGTCCCCGCAACTCCCGACTTATACAGCAGCAATTTCATGCCCACCTGCAACAGCCACCTCGGTCGATCTCTCTGGCTGCCTGTGCGCTTGCGCACCTCTTGCCGCTGAACCTAGTACCCCTACCTTCCAAAAGCTCCGTGAATAGCTTGCTTTGGTGGAAGTCGCATTTTAAGCTCTTAGGGATCGAGAAGGAGGTAAGCGGATGTTTTCACTTGAGCTACGCAGGATCCGGTCGCTCGCTGTCGCCGCGGGTGTATTGAGTGTGGCAGCCGCCCCGAGCCGATTGCAGGCGACCACTGCGTGTTCTCCCAACTTGATCCAGTACACCGCGGCGGGGACATTCGGTGATACTCCGGTGAGCGGTATGGACTCGCTCCGGTTGGCCGGTGAACCGTTCAGTATCGCGCTCTACGCCTGTCAGTCGAAGACACCCACATCCTCTGGCCCCAGCGATGCGACCTACACGCCCATCGACTACACGGGCGCGGTAACGTCAGCGTTGCTCGGCGGCGGACAACATGCTATCCAGGGCTACGCCAGTATCATCCTGATTGCGCCCCCCGTACCGGCGCGGGACACACTCGAGATTTATGCTCCGGTGAAGGTTCTCGGCAATCTGGCCATCAATATTCACGCGGTTCTTTCCCTGCCGGAGGGCACCCTGCCATCTACCAGCATCGCGGCTTTCAACGCGGTCAATCTGTTTACGGCAGCCGACACTTTGACCTACTCGACCTCTACCGGTTCCACTACGCTTGCCATCGCTTCGGGAACGCTCTCCGCGCAAATTCCAGTGATGGCATACTCGGCTGTCGGTACGTTTGCCGCTACACCGACCAGTGGCAACGACGGGCTGAGACTGTCCGGCGAACCCTTCAGTATCGTCGCCTACGCCAGCGAATCGAAGACGCCGTCTAAATCCGGTGGTTCCGGCGGAAATTCCTATGCGATTTACGGGCCGCTGGATCTAAGCGGTACGGTGCAATCCGCGCTGCTGCCAACACCCACAAATATCGGCGCCTATGCCAGCCTCATCATGGTCCAGACTCCCAGCGGCCGCGATCAGATTCAGTTGTATGCCCCAGTGCAAGTCGAAGGCACGGTCAATATTCACGGCATCCTTCTGCTGCCGCCCGGCACGTTGAGCTCACTGAGCATCGCGCCTTTTTCGCCTACCGACGCCCTTCCCGCGGGGTCGCTGCTGACCTATTCCAACACATCGGGTACCACGACGCTTGGGATCCAGGATACGGTCGTGAAAGCTACCTACTACACCCCTGCGGCCGCCCAGGGCGTGCCCGCCTTGCACGCGAATGCCATCCAGGAGATCACCCGGCATGCTGACGGAACGCAGTCGGTCCGCTCGCTGCGCGGCGCTCCGGTCGAACTGGGAACGGCTTCGGATACGACCATCCTGCAGTTTTACGCCTCCGGCGTGCGCGATACGGCCCAGGTCCGTGTCCGGATAGCCGGACAGGAGGCTAAAGTGGTGCGCGCCCAGCGTTCAGAGGGTTTCGCGGGATTGAACGAAATCCAGGTGGAAGTTCCGCGAAATTTGGCGGGCGCCGGCGATGTGACTGCGGTGATGATTAGCGGGGGCGAGGCCAGCGAACCGCTCCCCGTCCGCATTCGGTAAAACTGCGGATTCCGGCGCGCTACTCGGGATAAGGTTGCTGGTTCTCCAGGGTCTTCCGCCATCCCGGCAATTTCGTGTCGCCGGAGCTCGTTTAGGCGGGAGGGCGTGTGATCGCCACAAGTTCCTCCAACAGGCGCTCATACTGGCGGGCAGCAGGAATCCCCGGCGGGCATTGTCCCCTTCGAGCATTGAAGTGCAGGGCGCATACGCGCCAGCAAGGCATCCCCTTCTCTGATATAAAATGAACAACGCCTTGCCGGGTCCCTATCTTTCACGACGAAGCCTGCTGCTCGCGGCTGCCGGATACGGCGCAACCCGCTTGGCGCGCCCGGCCCGGGCCGCATCTGTCCTGTTTCAGGAGGTGGCTCCGGCCATTCGGTCGCCTTTGTGCTCGAATAGCCGCGTAAATGCGCCACTCTCGCCATTGCCGCTACTCCAGAGCGCAGGCGACGGTCAAGGATTCACCGCGCACCGAGATAAGTCAGTATGGACGGGTAACGACGCCGGTCGCTTGGGGGACTTACTCGTAGGCATCCGTACCAACAGCTTTGGACCTGCTTGGTACCGAATTTATGTCCAGCGCAAGTGCGCGCACGTGCTCCAAAGCATGACAGGCCGGGCCTGTGAAGGGCGTAGTAGGCAGATCTGGACGAACGGAGATATTATCCAGCACAAAACATTTTGGGCTACAAGTGTCGGAATACTTAGGATTTTTTCACAGATCCTCACGCGCGCGGATCGGAATCAAGGGCACCCTTTGCTACGCGCCTGGCTCGGAATGATGGGAGCGACCCGGTTAGGGGCGCACGTTGTAACAGAAGAGCGTGTCCTGTTCGCGCAGATAGAGCTTGCCGTCGAGGATGACGGGATGTGACCAGCTTGGGAGACGCGCTCCGGGGATGTGGAACGTACCGGTCTCTTTGTAGGAGTCGGGCGAGGCTTCGATCAGCTTCATGACGCCGTTTTGGTAGCGAAAGTACAAGTGGCCGTCGGCATAGGCAACGGCCGCGGAGCCCGAGGTTCCTTCGGGACGGAAATTACCTCCCCACATGACTTTGCCCGTGAGGAAGTCGAGGCAAATGGGAAATCCGTTGTTATGGCCCTGACCTCCGTAGATATAACCGCCGACGAGGACGAAGCCGCCGTGGTGATTCTGGAATGTCTTGCCATCGAGAAAATAAACTTCTTTGGCGGCTACTCCGTCGCCCGAGCTTTCCAGCTTTAGCAGGACGCTGCCGGCGCCGTAGCCGGTGGACGCGAAAACGTAATCGCCTTTCACCACCGGAGTGGGGATATTGGCGACGTCGTTGGCGATGCGGTTATAGCTCCACAGTATTTTGCCATTCTGGGCGTTGACGCCGAACAATCCGCGCCCGGCGAGCTGGACATACTGGCGGACACCGGCGCCTTCGGAAATTACCATGGATGCGTAGCCGGCGCCGTTGCTTCCGGCGGTGCCGACGCGGGCGCCTCCCTCCGCGCGCCAGATGTCTTTGCCGGTGTGCTTATCGACGGCTGCCAGCAAGGCACCGAAGCTGCCGGGGGTGAAGACGAGCTTGTCGCCATCGACCAGCGGGGATTCGGAGAATTTCCAATCGGACATCATCTTGCCGTTGTAGTCGCGGACCATGGAGTGCTGCCAGCGGATCTGGCCCGTGGCGGCATCGAGGGCCACGACTTCGCCGTCAGTGCCGATGGCATAGAGAGAGTCGCCATCGACTGAGGGAGTACCCCGCGGACCGGGCGCACCGGAATCGTCCCAGACTTCGCCGATGCGGGTGGCCCACACGGTTTTGCCGTCCGCGAGATTCAGGGCCAGGACGTACTGACCATCGGTGCGATCGCCCATGGTGTAGATCCGATTGCCGGAGATGGCCACGCTTGAGAAACCGGCGCCCAGCCCGTGCGCCTGCCAGACGAGGGGCGGCCCACCATCGGGCCACTTTTTGAGGAGGCCCGTGTCGGTGGAAAGGTCATCGCGATGGGGGCCGCGCCATTGCGGCCAATCGCGCGAATCGGCAGCGCCGGCGATCGCCACACGGTATATGACCAGGAACCAGACGAGGGACAGCTTCATCCTGCTACTGACGTGAACGAGCGGGTTGGGTTAGGGGAGGAGGTCGGCCTTCGGCCACCCTGTCGGTCACCCTGTCGGCCACCCGGTGCTGGATGCATGGAATGGTGTATGATCGGCGGATAATCTCGAGAACCCGATGAGCCCGCAAACGCAAATTGATCCGATTCAGGAGGCTGGCGCACGGTGGAATCCCGCCCTGCGGCTGGGGTTTCGGTTCTGCTTCGTTTACTTCGTGCTGTTCTGTCTGTCGAACCAGATCTTCGCCAGCCTGTTTCCCCTGCAGAACGTCGAGATTCCGGACCCCAGCACGCTCTGGCCGATCCGTCAGATTGTGTTTTGGACTGCAGCACACGTCTTTCACGCCAAGCTGCCGCTGGTTTACACGGACAGCGGCAGCGGGGATAAGACTTTCGACTGGGTGCTGACGTTCTGCCTGCTGGTGGCGGCGGTAATCGGAACCGCCATCTGGTCGGCTCTCGACCGCAGGCGCGAAAATTACGCGACGCTGTACAAATGGTTTCGGGTGTTCATGCGTTTTGCGCTGGCTTCGCAAATGTTGGTCTACGGGATGGGCAAAGTGATTCCGCTGCAGATGCCCTACCCGTACCTGACCCGCCTGTTGGAACCATGGGGTAACTCGTCGCCCATGGGAGTGCTTTGGTACTCGATCGGATCGGCGCCGGCGTACGAGATTTTCGCTGGTAGTGCGGAAATGCTGGGCGGCATTTTGCTGATTCTCCCGCGCACGGCGCTATTCGGCGCGCTGGTGTCTCTGGCGGACATGATCCAAGTGTTCGCGCTCAACATGACCTATGATGTCCCGGTTAAGCTGTTCTCCTTTCACCTGATCCTGATGTCTTTGTTCCTGCTGGCGCCGCATTTCGGACGGCTGGCCAACGTTTTCTTTCTGAACCGCAACGCGGAACCGCATCCCGAGCCTCAGCTTTTCCGGTCGCGGCGCGCGAACCGCATGGCGCTGGCAGCGCAGGTTCTGTTTGGAGTTTTTCTGGCGGGAATGAATACACATGCGGACGTGACGTCGTGGTCGACACACGGCGGCGGCCGGCCGAAGCCGGCGCTGTATGGCATTTGGGACGTGAACGAGATGTCGGTCGACGGGGAGTCGCACCCGCCGCTGGCGACGGACAAGGAACGGTGGCGCCGGGTGATCTTCGACTTTCCCACCCGGATAACGTTCGAGCGGCCGGATGATTCGTTCAGCGGATTCGGCTCGTCTATCGACACGAAGAACAATACGCTGGCATTGACCAAGGACGCGGACAAGAAGTGGAAAGCCCGCTTCAATTTCACGCGCGCGGCGCGGGACCGGTTGACTCTGGACGGGGAGATGGACGGGCACAAGATCCATATGCAACTGCAAATGGTGGATCGCGACAAATTCCTGCTGGTGCGCCGGGGTTTCCACTGGATTCAGGAATATCCGTTCAACCGCTGAAGCGGACGATCAGGGTAAGAAGGCACGCACGGCCTGATGCACGCCTCTTTCATACGCGTCGATCAACCGATCCCAACGGGCGTTGGCCTCTTCGTCGATCTGGCGGCGGGCGGGATCGGCGTCGAACCAGTCGATCGTCTGGCGGATGCCTTGCGCGAACGGCACGGTGGCGCAGTAGTCCGGAACAAAACGCTTGATCTTGCTGTTGTCGAAAACCACGCTGACGGCTTTGTCGCCCAGTAGGCCGCCCAGAGATTCGGGGATACAGGCGCCGATAAAATCGGAGGCGATGTGAACGAGTTCAGGCTCCATGCCGGCGGCCGCACCGGTAATGCGGTAGAACTGATTCCAGGTCATGACTTCGTCGGAGGTGATGTGAAAAGCGTGGCCGGTCGCCTGCGGGTGGGCCAGCAGGCCGACCAGGCCCTTGGCCAAATCGGTATTATGCGTGATCACCCATAGCGAGGAGCCGTCGCCGGGAACGATCACCTTTTTTCCGCGCCGCATCCGATCGACGGCCGTGTAGGACTTGGCCCAGCTATTGACGGCCAGGGGAATCTGGGTCTGGCTGTAGGTGAGCGAGGGACGGACAATGGTGACCGGAAAACCATCTTCGCGGTTGGCGCGTAACAGGCGCTCTTCACAGGCGATTTTGTTGCGGGAATAGTCCCAATACGGATTGGCCAGCGGCGTCGACTCGGTGATGAGATAGCTGGTGGACGGCTTCTGGTAGGCACTGGCGGAGCTGATGAAGATGTACTGGCCGGTGCGACCGGAAAAGAGCTGCAGGTCGCGCTCGATGTGCGCGGGTTCGAAGGCGATCCAATCGACGACCGCGTCATACGAACCGCCGGCGAGGGCCGCGGCTGCGGCAGCCGGGTCTTCGATATCCACGGTCTGGACCTGTACGCCGGCTGGCAGATCGAGGGCGCGGCGGCCACGGTTCCAGAGTGTCAGGTCGATGCCGCGCGCAGCCGCGAGGCGGGTACAGGCGGTGCTGATGATTCCGGTGCCGCCGATGAATAGAACTCGCATAAAGTTAAAGATAACGTTTTCGCGCGGGGCCTAGGTAAAGCGTGTTTGGCCGCAGATGAACCCTGATGCACACGGAAAACTAGGGCACTACGCTCCGTCGGCTGACGTCGCGTTTCTGGAAGCCGAAGCTTATTGTGAGATTACCGCGCAGTGAGAGAATGAAAATCATGACATTATCCGACCGTCGCCATTTTCTGAAGCTTTCCGCCGCCGCTCCGCTATTGGCTTATATCGCGGTGCGGAACGCCACGGAGAAGGCGCTTGCAGCCGTCACCAATACCGCCAAGTCCGATATCTACACGCGCATTGGGGTACGGCCGTTCATCAACGGACGAGGCACGTGGACATATCTGAGCGGGTCGCTCGAGTTACCCGAAGTCCGCGCCGCCAAGCAGGCCGCCTCTCTCCAGTTCGTCGACATCATGGAATTGCAGCACGCCGTCAGCCGGCGCCTGGCCGAATTGTCCGGTGCCGAAGCCGGCATGATTACTTCCGGGGCCGCCGGCGCCATGGCTGCGGCGACCGCGGCATGCATCGCCGGAAGCGACCCCAGCCGGATCTGGCAGCTCCCGGATACGGCCGGCCTCAAGCACGAGGTGATCATGCACGGCGGCCGGAGCGCTTTCGACAGTGCCCTACGTCTCGCCGGAGGAAAGCTGGTCCTGGCACGCGAAGAAGCCGATGTGCGTGGCGCGATCGGCGAAAACACCGCCATGATCTACACCACTTCGCTGGGCGACACGCTGGAGAGAATCATCGCGGTAGCCAAGGCGGCTAAAGTCCCGTTGCTGCTCGACGATGCCGCGGGTATTCCGCCGCTCGACAACCTGAAACTCTACGCCAAAATGGGCGTGGATCTTTACTGTTTCAGCGGCGGCAAGGGTCTGTGCGCCCCGCAGTGCTCGGGCCTGCTCCTTGGGCGAAAGGACCTGATCGAAGCGGCCATGCTCAACAGCAGTCCGTGGGAAGGCGCGGTGTGCCGGGCCATGAAGGTCGGCAAGGAGGAGATCATGGGGTGTCTGGCGGCGGTGGAAGCCTGGACGAAAATGGACCTCAACGCGCTCAACCGTCAATGGAACGAGCGCGCGGTACGCATCCAGAAGCTTGTGGATACCGTGCCGGGCGTCAAGACCGACATCCAGATTCCCATAGACGGCAACCGCTATCCGACCCTGGCGGTAACCTGGGATGAAGCCGCCTGGGGATTCAGCGTGGCGGATTGCGATAAGAAACTGCGGGTGGGCGAACCGCGCATCGAGGTGCTGACCTCCAGTAACCCCAGCCTGGTGCCGGCGGTCCGGGAGGGCTACGAGGATCCCAAGGCGCCCAAGAGCCGCGACCGGATCGAGATCGTGTCGATGACACTCCAAGCGGGCGAAGATCTCATCGTCGGAAAGAGGTTGCGCGACATTCTAAACGCGGCGCGCAAGGCCTAGCGGGCTGCTAAACGGGTAGTGTTGCAAATAGCTAAAGGTAGTAATAGCCGATGAGTTGCCTTCTCAGTTAGCTCTGAGGCGACTTTAATTTCCAGAATTGATCGACGTTCATTTGCTTGTCCGGCTAAGTTCCCCTTCGGCAGCCACCGCGGCTTGCACTAACAGCTCCCCCTGTGCCATCGCTTGATGAGCCGACCGTCCCGGGGGGAACCGTAGTTGTGGTTGGAAAACGCCCAGTTCCAGCACCTCTCCAGTACCGGCATCACCGCCGGCTGATGGGTCGAGCCAGCCCCTTAGCACTTTCGCACTCCAGAGCCGTTTTGCCTGGTGAGCAGGGCATAACCCTAGCGCCTGCAACACGTTCTTCTGGAAAAACGCAGAGTGAAGACCTACCCCCTTTCCTAACCACCGGTTTTCTGGCATTCTGCTGTTGTCTTGTTTTTGCGCAGCACAAATCGGAACAAGGATGGCAAGGATCACCGCTACTTCAGCGTGGTGGAGAATCAGCGGGTGTCCGCCAAAAGACCGTGCAGCGGACGGTGCTTTATCTGGGCGAGATCAACGACCAGCAGCAGGCGTCATGGCGTAAGACCCTGGCGGTGTTCGACGAGCAGAGGCAGCAGTTCACCGAGGTGAGCTTGTTTCCCGAGGACCGGGCCTTGCCCGCCGATGCCATAGACGCCCTGCAGGTGAAACTGAGCGGCCTGGAGTTGCGGCGTCCGCGACCGTTCGGTAACTGTTGGCTAGCCAGTGAACTGTGGCATCAGTTGGGGCTGAGTGCCTTCTGGCGGGAGCGACTGCCAGCGGGACGGGAGAGCGTGAGCTGGGAGAAAGTGCTGCGGTTGCTGGTAGTGAATCGGCTGCTGGAGCCGGGCAGCGAGTTCCGCGTACACCGGCATTGGTTTGTGGAAAGTGCCATGGATGCGCTGCTGGAAGAGAGCTTCGCAGTAGCCGACAAAGACCGGTTGTATCGCTGTCTGGACCGGCTGCTGGAGCATAAACAAGACCTGTTTGTCTGGTTGAAACAAAAATGGGCAGAGTTGTTCCAGGCCGACTTCGAGGTATTGCTGTACGATCTCACCAGCACTTACTTCGAAGGAGAAATGGCGGAGAATCCCAAAGCGAGACGAGGCTACAGCCGGGACAGTCGCCCGGACTGTTTGCAGGTGGTGATCGCACTGGTGGTGACACCGGATGGATTTCCGCTGGCGTACGAAGTGATGGACGGCAACACCTCGGAGCATAAGACGCTGCGCCCGTTTCTGGAGCATATCGAAAAGACCTATGGGAAGGCGCGGCGGACCTGGGTGATGGACCGCGGCATTCCGACGGAAGCTATACTGCGCCAGATGCGCACCCGGAACGGGAGATGTACTACCTGGTGGGGACGCCCAAGGGCCGCATTAACAAACACGAAAAGAAGTGGTTGGATCTGCCGTGGCAGAAGGTGCGCGAGAGTGTGCAGGTGAAACTCTATGAACACGAGGGCGAACTCTATGTGCTGGCGCGTAGCGATGGACGCCAGGCCAAAGAGATCGCCATGCGGCGCAAACGGGTGGCCCGGCTGCTGCGCAAGCTACGCGCGATGCGGCGCAGCCTACCGTCGCGGGATCAGTTACTGCTCCGCATCGGTGCCGCCAAGAAGGAGGCGGGCCGGGCCTTCGGCTTCGTGAAGATCCGCGTGCCGTTGGCCAGCGAGCCGGTCACCCGCCAGAGCTTCCACTTCCAAGTGGACAAAAGCAAACTGACCAAAGCTCAGCAACGCGACGGGCATTACCTGCTGCGCAGCAATCTGACGGCGGAAGACCCGGCGGTGCTGTGGACGCGCTATGTGCAATTGACGCAGATCGAGGCAGTGTTTCGATCTCTAAAGAGCGAGCTGGGCATCCGGCCGATTTATCATCGTCTGGAAAGCCGGGTGGATGCGCACATCTTCATCGCGTTCCTGGCTTATTGCCTGCAAATCACATTGAAGAACCGTTTGCAGATTCATGCGCCCGGCCTGACTCCGACCGCGGTGCTGGAAAAACTGGGCACCATTCAACTGATCGACGTCTGCATCCCCACTTGTGACGGGCGGTGGCTGATCCTGCCGCGGTACACCCAAGCGGCCAAAGATCTCCAGGTTCTGTTGGACCAAATCCAATTGCGTTTGCCGGCGCAACCTCCACCCCGCATCACGGCTCCCACCACACCAATATCCGCCGATAACGCTGCCACTCAACCCTGTTTGTGGTGAAGACCTTTGAGGTGCCTCTGCTGATTCAACGGCGCTTACCCCTCTCCGCTTGGCCTAATTGCGAAAGTCAGGTTAGGACGCCAAACGTTCGCACCCCTCCGTCCGGCTTGGGGATTTCCGGCCGCCTCCCCGTTTTGGGTGCGTATGTCCCGTTCAGTAGTTGATCTCAGATGGCTGGCCAATGCTGCCAAAACGGCGACGTACCGCTTTCTCACGCGCGCGGTTCGGAAACAAACCCGGTCAGTGGGCGGAGACCTTCTTGAGCGCCACAGCGTTCATGCAGTAGCGCAGGTTGCTGGGCGGCGGACCATCCGGGAAGACGTGCCCAAGATGTGCATCGCAAGTGTTGCAGATGGTTTCTACGCGCTGCAGAAAGGCGGGCCCGTCAAAGCGGTACGCGATCGCATTGACCTTAACCGGCTGGGTGAATGACGGCCACCCGGTACCGGATTCGAATTTCTCCGAGGCATCGAAAAGCACGGTTTCGCAGCAGAGGCAGGAATAGATCCCCGGCTCGAAAATGCTGCACATCGCGGAGCTGAAGGGGCGCTCGGTGCCGGCCTGGCGGGTTACGTGATACTCCTCCGGGCTGAGTTGCCGGCGCCATTCCGCTTCCGTCTTGGTGACCTTACGATCCGGGTCTGGGTTGCCTTCTTTGGCGAGGCGCAAAATGTCGGGCCATTTCAGCATGATGATCCATTTTACCGATTACATGCCGGAAACAGCAGCGGGCACCTCGTCGGTAATCACTTCGAAATGGACCAGGGGCGTGTTGCCGAATGAGGTTGTGATGGCAACGTCTGTGGCGTCACGGCCAGTAGCCATGAGGACGCGCCCCACGCGCGGCACGTTATTCCTGGCGTCGAAAGCCCACCAACGGTTGTCCAGATAAACCTCGAACCAGGCGCTGAAGTCCATCACGGCGTCCGTTGGGGGTACGCAGATGTCTCCGAGATATCCGGTGGCGTAGCGCGCTGGAATATTCAAAGAACGACAAAAGGCGATCGCCAGGTGTTGAAAGTCGCGGCAGACGCCGGTCCGATCCCGGTAGACATGCAGCGCGGTTTTTGTAGCATTGGCAAACTGATAACCGAAAGTGACATTCTGGTGCACCCAGTCGCAGACAGCCTGCACTCGCTGCCAGCCGGGCGAAACATTTCCGAATAACTGGGCGGCGGTGTTGGATAAGAGATCCACTTCGCAATAACGGCTGCTCAACAGAAAGACGAGCGTTTCCGGGGGCAAACCGGCTACGGGAATCTCGCGTGCGGAGGGGTTGCTCGGGTCCACTTCCCCGGAGTCTTCGATCAAGGTCGAATTCCAGAGGCGGAGCAGGCCGGCGGGTGCGGTAAACCGGCTGCACAAGTTTCCGAAGGCATCGGTATATTGGACCTGCTCGACTTCCGGTTCGATGCGCAGCAGGTCGGGTTCGAGCAGGTCACCGGCGCGCGAGGGATGCACGTTGAGCATGGCTACGACAGGGACCGAGACCGGCACCTGAAACTGAATGTCGTATCCGAGGCGAATCCGCATGATCTTTTCGATAACAGCCTCGGCACCCTGGCGCAAGACCGCTTTCTCACGCGCGCGGCTCGGACTGAGCCGGCCGTTCTCTCCAGTTTAGCCAACCACAACGGAAAGGCGGGCAATTTTATTGCCAGCCGAGGTAGCAGTGGAACCTGGGTGCCAGGAGAGCTATACTCAATGGCTTAAGCATCCGTCTCCGGTCCTATTCTCCGTCGAACGGTTTCCGGTTCGAGACGCCGTCGTTAGAATATGGCCATGCCGTCACAATCCGCCGATCGTCCGATGCCGGCGCCGTTCTCCAATTATGAGATCGCGGCCGCATATGACGAAATGTTCCGCGCCGGGGGGCGCCCCAGGCCGCAATACAAACATCTTTATACGCAGCTTCTGCATCTTCCGTCCGAAGAACTGCACCGCAGCAAACGGGAGGCCGATCTTTCGTTCTTCAACCAGGGCATCACCTTTACAGTTTACGGGCGATCCGAGGGCACCGAGCAGATCTTTCCACACGATCTGGTGCCGCGCATCATCACCAGTTCGGAGTGGGCCACCATCGAACGCGGCCTGACACAGCGCATTACAGCCCTCAACCTCTTCCTGGCCGACGTTTACCACGACCGGCGGATCGTGAAGGACCGGGTGATCCCGGGCGAAATCATTTATACCTGCAAACACTTTCGCAGGCAGATGGAGGGGGTCAAAGTCCCGCGCGACGTTTATGTCAGCGTGGTGGGCACGGACCTGATTCGCCTGCCGGACGGACGGTTCGTGGTCCTGGAAGATAATCTGCGCGTTCCGAGCGGCGTCTCGTATATGCTCACCAGCCGCAAGGTGATGAAGCAGATCTTCCCTGCCCTGTTTCGAAAGTGCGGCGTCCGTCCCATCGAGCATTACAGCCAGGCGCTATTTTCCACGCTGCGTTCCCTGGCGCCGGAGGGCCGGTCCACGATCGTCCTGCTCACGCCCGGCATTTACAACTCCGCGTACTTCGAGCACGCATTCCTGGCCAGACAAATGGGAATCGAACTGGTAGAGGGCCGGGACCTGGTGGTGCACGACAACAAGGTCTACATGCGGACCACTTCCGGCCTGCAGCGCGTGGATGTGATTTACCGCCGTGTGGACGACGACTTCGTGGATCCGCTGGCTTTCCGGGCCGACTCTTCCCTGGGCGTGGCCGGACTCTTCAATGCATACCGCGCAGGAAACGTGGTGCTGGCGAATGCCCTGGGCACCGGAGTGGCCGACGATAAGGCCATATATTCCTATGTTCCGAAAATCATCCGGTATTACATGGGCGAGGATCCCATTGTGGACAACGTCGAGACTTTTATGATGACCGACGCCGCGCAGCGTGACGAGGTATGCGGAAACCTGGAGAAGTATGTCGTAAAAGCGGTGGGCGAATCAGGGGGCTACGGCATGCTGATCGGTCCGCACAGCAGCCGTGCGCAGCAAGACGAATTCCGCGACAGGATCATGGCCGATCCCAGAAACTATATCGCGCAGCCGACGCTCACGCTTTCCACGGCTCCGTGCTTTATGAATGGCCGGATTGAGCCGCGCCACGTGGATCTGCGGCCTTATATTCTGTTCGGAGAGAAGGTTACGATCGTACCAGGAGGGCTTACTCGGGTGGCGCTGCGCAAGGGTTCTCTGGTGGTGAACTCGTCGCAGGGCGGAGGATCGAAAGACACATGGGTCTTGCAGAATTGAAGCGCAACGGGGCGCGTGTCCGTGCCGCCAAACAGGATAGGAACTCGCGGGATAATGGCGGCGCGGCCGTAGCCCCGTTTTGTGCGATTCCTCAAAAGCGCAAAGGGGCGGGTAACCCGCGCCGCCATGCAGGACAGGAACTCCGCTGCTTTCAGCGGCGCGGGGCGTCCTGTTTTGCGCGAGTTCCTCAGAAGGCAGGGGTGCGCTGATGCTTTCGCGCGTGGCCGACAGCCTTTATTGGATGAGCCGGTATTTTGAGCGGGCGGATCACTGCGCACGCGTGTTGGAAGCGAACTACAACTTAATGCTGAATCCTTCGAAACTCTCCACCGAAGAGAGATGGCGCCGCATTATGGCGTCGTTGGGTATCGCTACCACGGCTGACGGCATAGATCCGCAGTTAGCCATGATCCAGCTCACGAGCAACCCCAAGCACGAATCGTCCATCGTCTCCTGCATCACGGAGTGCCGCGAAAATGCGGGACAGGTTCGCGAACAGATCAGCTCGGAGATGTGGGAACGGCTGAACCGCCTGTATCACCAGGTGACGCAGACCGATACGCGGGTGGAGATGGATGCCGACCCGCTGCGGCTGGTCGCTGCCGTGCGGGAAGGCGCATATCACTTTCAAGGTGTCACTGCCGCCACCATGAATCACGGCGAGGGCTGGCAGTTTATCGAACTGGGTAAGTACATGGAGCGTTCCTGTGCATTGCCGGTCCTGTTGTACGCCTATTTCACGACTTCCAGCCAGACGGACGATCTGGACTGGGTGGGGCTGCTGGCAAGCTGCGCCGCATTTGAATCGTATTGCAAGGTCTACACGGCCGATCTGAAGCCCCACTCGATTGCAGAGTTCCTTTTATTGAATCCGGAGTTTCCGTATTCCGTGCGCTATGCCGTCGAGCGTATGAACGCAGCGCTGGCGGCAATTTCGAAAACCTCGTTCAAACACGCGACCGGCAGAATCGACCGCATTGCCGGCAGGCTGCGCGCGTTTCTGGCTTACGCCCAAATCAACGATATTATGGCGGGCGGGCTGCACCGCTACCTCGACAGTGTCATTGAGCAATGCAAAAGCCTGCATGCGGCGGTTCACGAATTGTATATCGATTATCCGATCCAGACGGCCCTGGAGGCTTGATGTTCTACGCGATCCGCCATTTCACCCGCTTTCGATACAGCCGTCCAGTCTGGCAGAGCGTGATGGAAGTGCGCATGCAGCCGCGCAGCGAGCACACCCAGCGGTGTTTCACGTTTCAGTTGTCGATCAGCCCCAAGGCCAGGATTTTCTCGTACCAGGATCATGTGGGCAACTTCGTGCACCATTTCGATGTACCGGAACAGCACCGGCAGCTAACGGTTATCGCGGACGCTTTAGTGGATGTGGAAACTCCTTCGCCGCTGCCGGAAACGCTCGGCCCCGATGCATGGAATGAACTCGACGCCTTGATCGATGGCGACGATTACTGGGATATGCTGATGCCCAGCCGTTTTGCCCGGACTTCACCGGAGTTGGAAGCGCTGGCGAAGGAGTTCGAGGTGGACCGGCGAGGCGACCGCCAGCCGCTGGAACTGCTGACCACGCTGAACCGCAAGCTTTACCATCACTTCTCTTATGTACAGCGCAGCACCCAGGTGGATACGGCGATCGAAGAAGCGATCCGGTCGCGGCAGGGTGTTTGCCAGGATTTTGCGCACATCATGATCGCCATGGTGCGGAATTTAAGGATTCCGTGCCGCTATGTGAGCGGCTACCTGCATCGCGATCCCGATCGTGCCGATCGCTCCGACCCAGGCGCCACGCACGCCTGGGTAGAGGCGCTTCTGCCCCGGATCGGCTGGGTGGGCTTCGACCCGACCAATAACCTGATCGTGGGCGGCAGGCACATTCGCACGGCAATCGGGCGCGATTACGCGGATGTATCGCCCACCGTGGGAACCATGAAAGGATCCGCCGAGACGGAGCTACAGGTGCGTGTCCGTGTAATCCCTTCCGCTGCCGTGCTGCCGCCCGATAAAGAGTTCGCCGCCGACGAGGAGTGGTCCCGTTTTCTAGAGAATGATCAGCGGGCTGAAAGTTTGCACGCACAGCAGCAACAACAGCAGTAAGCATCGGGACCGCGGATCACATGGCCATTCACGTCGCGCTTCACCATCGCACACACTACCGGTACGACCGGCGGGTGTCTCTCGGACCTCACATCGTCAGGCTGCGCCCCGCCCCCCACTGCCGAACGCCGATCCTGGCCTATTCGTTGAAGGTTCGGCCGGAAAACCATTTCCTTAACTGGCAGCAGGACCCGCAGAGCAACTATCTGGCCCGTCTGGTCTTCCCGGAACCCACCACGGAACTTCTGGTCGAGGTGGATCTGGTGGCGGAGATGGCGGTATACAATCCGTTCGACTTCTTCCTCGAGCCGTACGCGGAGAACTGCCCGTTTTCCTACGAAGATTCAGCCGCGCGCGAGCTTCGCCCATACCTAGAAACCGAGCCGGCGGGGCCTCTGCTTGCCGCTCTCCTCGCCCGGGCGCCGCGGGGAAGTACCCGCACCATCGACTATCTGGTCGGCCTGAATCGGCTGGTGCAAAGCGAAATCGGGTATGTCATTCGCATGGAGCCCGGCATTCAGACATGCGAACAGACACTCGGATTACGTTCCGGTTCGTGCCGCGATTCGGCATGGCTGCTGGTGCAGCTCATGCGGCATCTCGGACTGGCGGCACGCTTCGTTTCCGGCTACCTGATTCAACTGGTGGCGGACGTGAAGCCGCTCGAGGGGCCGTCCGGCCCGACCGCCGATTTTACGGATCTGCACGCGTGGACGGAGGTCTATCTTCCCGGCGCCGGGTGGGTGGGATTCGATCCTACATCCGGCTTGCTGGCGGGCGAAGGCCACATCCCGCTGGCATGCACTCCGGACGCGAGCAGCGCGGCGCCCATCTCCGGGCTGCTGGACCCGTGCAACACCGAGTTCATGCACAAGATGACGGTGGAGCGTATCTACGAATCTCCGCGCGTCACCAAGCCGTACACTGCCGAACAATGGCGAGCCATCGAACGGCTGGGCCACCAGGTGGACGCAGATCTGCGCGGGGGAGACGTGCGGCTCACCATGGGCGGCGAGCCCACTTTCGTGTCGTTGGACGATCCTGACGGCGCCGAATGGAACACCGCCGCGCTGGGTCCGGTAAAGCGGCAGCGCGCGGTGGATCTGCTGGGCAGGCTGCGCCGGCATTTTGCTCCGGGCGGTCTGCTGCATTTCGGACAGGGAAAGTGGTATCCCGGCGAGCCGTTGCCGCGCTGGGCATTCAGTTGCCACTGGCGCAAGGACGGCGTGCCTATATGGGAGGACGCCGGCCTGATCGCCGAAGATGGCAAGGACTACGGCTACGGGGCCGAGCAGGCGCGGCAATTTCTGGAAGCCTTGACGCGCCGTCTCGAGGTGAGCCAGGCTTTCACCATCACAGCTTACGAGGACGTGTTCTATTACCTGTGGAAGGAACGCAAGCTTCCGGTGAACGTGGATCCACTGGATTCCAAGCTTGCCGATCCCGTGGAACGCGCGCGCCTGGCGCGGATTTTCGAGCTGGGGCTGGGCCAGCCGGCCGGGTATGTGCTGCCATTGCGCCGCATTCCAACTGCTTCGGGCACGCCGCGCTGGACCAGCCAGCCCTGGTTCGTTGCTTGGAAGGAGATGTTCCTGATTCCGGGCGATTCGTCGATGGGATACCGTTTGCCGCTGGAATCGCTCCCCTGGACCAAGCCGGAAGACGTGCTGTATTCCTACGAACCCGATCCTTTCGAGAAACGCGCGCGCCTGCCGATGCGCGTGGATCACAAGCCCTACCTTTTCGACGCTGCTGCTATCGCCGACGATCCGGCGCCTGACGCGGAGAAAGCCAAACCACCCAAGAAGGGCGAATCGGCTGCATGGATCGCACGTCCGGCGCTTTGCGTAGAGCCTCGCGGCGGGCAGCTCTTCGTTTTCATGCCGCCAGTCGAGTATCTGGCGGATTATTTTGACCTGGTGACGGCCATCGAAGACACGGCCGCGTATCTGAAAATGCCCGTGCTGTTGGAGGGCTACGTGCCTCCGCCCGATCCACGCATCGCGGTGCTGAAAGTGACGCCGGATCCCGGAGTCATCGAAGTGAACATCCACCCCGCGGCATCCTGGGACGAGCTGGCGGCAACCACGACTAAGCTTTATGAACTCGCGCGCCAGAGCCGTTTGGGCACAGAGAAATTCATGCTGGACGGACAACACACCGGCACGGGCGGCGGTAATCACGTGGTGATGGGAGGACCGACGCCGGCGGACAGCCCGTTCCTGCGGCGGCCCGACCTTTTGCGCAGCCTGGTCGGTTACTGGCACAATCACCCTTCGCTGTCGTACCTCCTTTCCGGGTTGTTTATCGGTCCCACCAGCCAGCATCCACGGGTAGACGAGGCACGCACGGATTCCATTTACGAGCTGGAGATCGCCTTCGACCAGATCCCCGATAAGGATTCGCCGCCTAGTCCTATGTGGCTGGCGGATCGCGTCTTCCGGCACCTGCTCACGGATCTGGCGGGCAATACGCATCGGGCGGAGTTTTGCATCGACAAGCTGTACTCGCCCGACGCCAGCGGATCGCGGCTGGGGCTGGTGGAGCTGCGGGCATTCGAGATGCCGCCGCACGCGCAGATGAGCCTGACGCAACAGTTGCTAGTGCGGGCGCTGACGGCGCTTTTCTGGGAGAACCCGTACCGGCGGAAGCTCGAGTGGTGGGGAACGGTGCTGCACGACCGCTTTATGCTGCCCCATTTCGTCGAAATGGATTGGGAGGATGTGATGACGGACCTGCGCGAAGCGGGTTACGATTTTCAACACGCCTGGTTCGCTCCGCATTTCGAGTTTCGATTTCCGCAGGTCGGCGCCATCACCCGGCGGGACATGCGGCTGGAATTGCGGCGCGCGTTGGAACCCTGGCACGTGCTGGGGGAGGAAGCCTCGGGCACGGCGACCGTGCGCAATGTGGACTCGTCGGTGGAGCGCCTGCAGGTTAAGGTCACGGGGATGAGCGGCGACCGCTTCGTGGTGGCGTGCAACGGCCGCCGCGTGCCGCTCAGTTCCACGGGGACGGCGGGCGAATTCGTGGCGGGAGTGCGGTACCGCGCATGGCAGCCTCCGTCGTGCCTTCACCCCAATATTCCGGTGCACTCCCCGCTGGTCTTCGATATCGTAGACACCTGGTCCGGACGTTCTATCGGGGGATGCACTTATCATGTGAGCCATCCGGGAGGGCGGGCCAATGAGCAGTTTCCAGTAAACGCGCAGGAGGCGGAAAGCCGGCGTTTGGCGCGGTTCAGGGATACCGGCCACACTCCGGGTATGATGGTGGTGCCGGCAGAGGAGCGCAACCCCGAATTTCCGCTCACGCTGGATTTGCGGCGCAAGACCTAAGATGAGTCCCGCGGTTTTGGGACTGTTTGGCGTAAGTTCCCTATGAATATTGCCGGACAAACACTCGATGCTCCATCGCTGTGCGCCGGCTATCGCCAGCCCGACGGCGTTTATGACGAGATGTCGGCGACGCCGGGTGTGCTGCACCCTTACTGGGACAGATTCATGGGCGCAATGTCCGGGCTTGGCGTAGAGGAACTGGCGCGCCGCTGGAAGATCGCCCGGCAGCGCATCCGGGAAAACGGCGTCACGTATAACGTTTACGGTGATCCGCTAGGAATGGACCGGCCATGGGACCTGGATTCGATCCCCCTTCTGATACCGCCAACGGAATGGAACCGGCTGGAGGCCGGCCTGATCCAACGCGCGCGCCTGTTGAACCAGGTGCTTGCCGACCTCTACGGCCCACAAGAATTGCTGCGGGGCGGCTTTCTCCCGCCGGCGCTGGTATTCGCCAACCCGGGCTTCTGGCGAGCGTGCCACGGCATGGCGAATCCCGTGCATCCTTACCTGCACCTGCTGGCCATCGACCTGGCGCGATCGCCCGACGGCCAATGGTGGGTGCTCTCGGATCGCACGCAGGCCCCTTCGGGGGCAGGCTACGCGCTGGAAAACCGCACGGTTCTGGCGGAAACTTTTCCGGACTTATTCCGCGAGTTCCAGATCGAGCGGCTGTCTTTGTTCTTTCGTTCGTTCAGCGATACTTTGTTGAACCTGTCACCTTCGCGGCGCGACAATCCGCGGGTGGTGCTGCTGACGCCGGGACCGTTTAACGAGACGTACTTCGAACATTCGTACCTGGCCCGCCATCTGGGATTCACGCTGGTGCAAGGCGGCGACCTGACCGTTCGCGAAAGCCGCGTATTTCTTAAGACACTCGAAGGTCTCAAGCCGGTGGATGTCATCCTGCGGCGCGTGGACGATAGCTTTTGCGATCCGATCGAGTTACGATCCGACTCGTTTCTGGGAGTTGCCGGATTGGTGGAGGCGGTCCGGGCAGGCAACGTGGTGGTGGCCAACGCGCTGGGCAGCGGTCTGATCGAATCGCCGGCCTTCATGCCCTTTCTTCCCTCGCTGTGCCGGCACCTGCTCGGCGAGCCATTGAAGATCCCATCCGTGGCGACCTGGTGGTGCGGCCAGCCGCAACCACTTGAGTACGTGCTGGACAACCTGGATTTCCTGGTGATCAAGCCGGCCTTTCCGGCGTTCGGCCTGGAACCGGTCTTTGGCGGGAAACTAACGGGCGAGGAACGATCGCGAACGATTGCGCGTCTGCGAGAGCGGCCCTACGCGTACTCGGGGCAAGAGATTGTGGATCTTTCGACCACACCGGTGTGGTTCGAGAACGGGTTGAGCCCCCGCAGAGTGGTTCTGCGCGTGTTTCTGGCGGCCTCTGGAGACTCGTGGGTGGCGATGCCCGGCGGATTGGCGCGGGTATCGCCCTCGCTCGATACGCCGGTAGTCTCGATGCAGCGGGGCGGCGGCAGCAAGGACACCTGGGTGCTTTCGAACCGGCCAGTGGACGTCTTTACGCTGCACCATCCGCCGGACCAGCCGCTGAATCTGCACCGCGGGGAAGGCACCGATCTTCCCAGCCGGGCCGCCGATCACATCTTCTGGCTGGGCCGCTACGCGGAGCGCAGCGAGCACCTGGCGCGCGTCCTGCGGTGCATCCTGGTGCGGCTTACGGGCGAATTCGGGGCATCCGGAACAGCGGAGTGGGATTCGCTGATCAAGCTGCACGAGTGCCTGGCGTCGCGTCATTCGCGGTTATCGGAGGACGATGCGCAAGGCCACCTGGACCAGTGGCGGGACCTGGAACAGGAAGTCCTTTCGCTGATTTTTGAAGAGCAGCGCAGCGACAGCCTGAACGCGAACTTCAGCCGTGCGGCGCGGGCGGCAGCACACGTGCGCGATCACCTTTCAAGCGACATGCTGCGCATCGTGAACCAATTCGGCGCGGCACACAGCTCAGCCTGGGGATATGCGTCCACGGGCGAGGCGCTGGCCGTTCTGAATCGAAGCATCGGGACGCTGTCCGCGCTGCGAGGCATCGAAATGGAGAACATCACGCGCGGCGCCGGCTGGCATTTTCTCAGCCTGGGGAGGCGCATCGAGCGGTGCATTCAGCTCATCGATCTCTTCCGGGGCATCATCGTGCCGCTCAGCTCGCGGACATGGCCGACGCTGGAGATGCTGCTGGAAGTGGCGGACAGCTCCATGACTTACCGTTCGCGGTACTTCACCGTACTGCAAGCGGCGCCCGTGCTCGACCTGCTGATGTGTGACCCGGCCAATCCGCGATCGCTGGCGTTCCAATTACAGGATCTGCTGGAGCATTGCCGGTGCCTGTCTGGCAGGCCATTGGGCGCGGGATGGCCGGTTTCGAAACAGAAATGCCTGGAAGATGCCGCCGCGAACCTGTTTCGCGCGGATACCCAGATGCTGTGCGAACCAGGAGCTGGCAGCTTCCGCCAGCCGCTGGATCAACTGCTGGCCGAGACGGGAGCGGCCCTCCCGGCTTTATCGGATGCCATCACCCTGATCTATTTCAGCCACGCCGAAATGGAGCGGACCACTTGATCTATCGCGTCCGCCACAGGACCACGTACGATTATGAAGATCCGGTCTCGGTATCGCATCACTTGGTGCGTCTGATGCCGCGCAATCTTTCAAAACAAGCCTGCCGGGAGAGCCGGGTGACGATCTCGCCGGCGCCGCCGGCCACTTCTTCGCGTGTCGACTACTTCGGCAACTCACAGACTTCGTTTACGCTGCACGAGCCGCACGACTGCCTGGTGGTGGAGGCCAACAGCACGCTTGAAGTGACGGCCTTCGCATTTCCGGACTTTTCCATGTCTCCGCCGTGGGAGACCGTTCGAGCGGCTCTCGACGGCCAATCGAACGATGAGACGCTGGACGCCTGGCAGTTCGTTTTCGATACGCCACGCGTAGGATCGAGTCCGCAGTTGGCCGATTATGCGCGCGAGTCGTTTACGGAGAATCGTCCAATACTGGAAGCGGCCGCGGATCTCACGCGGAGAATCCACCAGGATTTCCGCTTTGACAAGAAGGCCACAGAGGTCTCCACGCCGGTACAGACCTTCTTCGAAAAGCGGCGCGGCGTTTGCCAGGACTTCGCACATCTCCAGATCGGGTGCCTGCGTTCGCTCGGTCTGCCGGCGCGATACATCAGCGGTTATTTGAGAACCTTGCCGCCGCCGGGCCGGCCCCGTTTGGTGGGCGCCGACGCATCGCACGCCTGGTGCTCAACGTGGTGCCCGGGGATGGGATGGGTGGATTTCGATCCCACCAACAATTGCATCCCTGCGGATGGTCATATCACGGTCGCATGGGGACGCGATTACGGCGATGTCAGTCCCATTTATGGTGTACTGCTGGGGGGCGCCAAGCACAATCTGCGAGTCGAGGTCGACGTCATGCCGCTCGGGGAAACTACGAGTTAAGCGTTCGCTGCTTTCTCCCTGCGAGCTTTGAGAAGGCTTTTTCGACCCACTCGGAGGGGAGTTCGTTCACGGCGCAGCGCATGCGCTCCTGCCACCAGTCGGAAATCTGCGCCAGATCCTTGCGCTCGAAACGATGTTCGATCAGATCGAAGCTTCCCCGTGTGTAAAGCAACAGATCGACCGGAAAATCGACGTTAGCGGCGCACAGGCGGGTGGCGTCGAACGCCAGGATTGCTAATTTAAAGGCGTACAGGATAGCGTCGTTGTGAGTGAGCGAGCGTTCCAGAATGGGCTTACCAAAGCCGGAATTCCCGATGATCTGATATGGCGTGTCGGGGCCAATCTCCACCCAGTTTCCCTCCGGATAAACGAGAAACAACTGGTGCACGGAGTCGGCCGACATCTGCCCGCCCACCAGGGTGTGAATATTGAAACTGAAGTCCGCCTGCCGTAGCGACGGTTCCTCCTCCGTTGCCAGCCGGCGAATCTCGGAGGCATAGAGGTTAACTATCTTGAACAGGCGGTCGCGCGTCTCGATCTTGCGCGCATAATCCTCTTCAAAATAAAGAAGGGCCTTGTCGCGTAGGGAGCGCAGGCCCGAGGTCATGATAAAAAAAGAAAACCCCGGCCCCTGATACGTAGCCACCTTCTTGGCCATCAACGATTCACTACCTGAGAGTACCCGTGTGTCAGCGAGCCCGACCAAACCATCCTCGACCGTGATTCCCAGACAAAAGGTCATTCCGTCTCCGTGATTCATTCTAGCCTGTCGCCGATCACACCCGGCGGACTGGCGCAGTCACCCGCGCCAGACCCCGGGTTGGTTGAGTTCGAGCTCAGGGAAGCACCACGAAGGCCATGTTGGTGGACAGCATGCCACCGGGTGTCATTACCTGCACCTTCCCGGTGGTTGTGCCGGTTGGTATGGTGGCCGATATTTCGGAGGCCGAGACCACGCTGAATGTTGCAGACGTACCGTTGAACGTCACGCTGGTCGAGCCTGTCAGATTGGTCCCCAGGATTTTGACGGCCGTCCCCGGTTTGCCGCTGCTGGTCAAGGTCTTCACGAATGGACCGAGGCCCGTGGACAGGCGATAGATCGTTCCAAGATTGGCTGTGGACCCGCTGAGTTCGGTTGTCCCATAGAAGTTGCCGTCGGTCGATTGCATCAGTCCCCCGATAGGACTGATCCCGTCACCCGAAGAGAAGCTGTGCAGCGATGTAAACGTGCCGTTCATGGTGATCTCGAAAATAGTGCCCTTGCCGTAGGCGCCGCCGGACTCGGTGGTCCCGTACAGGTTGTTATCGCTGCCGCGTATGAGCAACGAGGGAGCGCTGCCGTCTGTTGAAGTGAAGCTGTGCAGGGTTGTCAGCGTGCCCTCCGGGGTGATTTTGAATATCGTGCCGCAACCCAGATTGCAGGCAGTGTTGGCGATCCCGCCGCGAACGGTGGTGCCGTAATAGTTGGCATCGGAGTCTTCCACGACGCCCGCGGTTGGGCCAGCGCCGTCAGCGCAGCCGGACAAGACGCAGAAAGCGTAGATAGTGGTCAATTCGCCGGCGGGGGAAGTCTTGAAGACCGTGCCTTCATTGTGCGCTCCGTAAGACTCGGTGGTGCCGTAGTACTTGGTATCGCTGCCTTGCACGATTACAGCGTAGGGAGTGGAGCCGTCGGCGCATCCGGCGTCGGCGCAGAAGCTATGAAGCGTGGTGAGGAAGCCTCCTGGGGTGACCTTATAGAGTGTGCCGTAGTTGCCGTTCGTACCGCCATCGAGGGTTACTCCGTAGAGGTTCCCGTCGCCGCCTTGTACCAGCCCCGTTTGCGGCTGGGCGCCGTCAGTGCAGTTGGTAAAGGCACAAAAGCTGTAGACCGTGGTCAGCGATCCGCCGGGCGTGATACTGAAAATCGAACCGATACCGTTCGCCCCTCCGGCCCAAGCCGTGCCGTAGAAATCGCCGTTGGCAGCCTGCACCAGCCCGGCTAAGGGACTGCTGCCGTCCGCGCAGGCCGCTTCATTACAGAAGCTGTAGAGCGTGGTCAGGATACCTGCCGGGGTAAGCTTGAAGACCGTTCCTTTGCTGTTTGCGCCGCCGTATTCGGTCGTCCCGTACAGATTCCCGTCGAGACCCTGGACCATGGGGGCGAAAGGCGCGCCGCCGTTCGTTCCGTTGAACCGCTTGAGCACGGTAAAGGTTGCCGCGGGCGAGACCATGCCCGCCGCGGCGCAGAGTGCGGAAAGGAGACAGACCTCCACCGCCAAGTTTCGTATTTTCATTTAATCCTCCTCGGATTCTTCAAATAATATTTCGGATTTCGGTAGGACCGTCGGAGCTGAACGCGAAACGTTCCCGATTCAGTAGCCCGCCGCACTAGGTAATGCGCAGAACCGCAGAAGATTTTGCGCGACCTTTGTTTTTTTCCGATGTTCCCCCGGGATACCGCCGCGTGACGCGCGTGCGGACGTACCCATGACGAAGCGACGTGCACGGTCGCTTTCGAGCAGAAAGTGCGGCCGAACCATGCAGCCGGACGGAGGCGCCGGCGTATTCTGCGGAACTCTTGTGATCGGCCATTTAAGCTGCCGGCTTTTAGCGGCCTGGCAGCAGCCTCATTCCGCATGCCGATTCGGAACACTTCGCCCGGCGTGCAGAGACGCCAAATCGGCGTTACAAAACGCCGCCCCGTTTAGGGTCTACGTGAGGAATGCCCGTCAACGCGCGCCAGAAGACCGCGCACGAAGTCGTCTTCCGGGAAGAGCTCGATGTGACGCTCCAGAGTCTCTTTCGCCTGAGGATACTGCTTCGCGGTGATAAATCGAAGAGCGAGGGACTTGTACAGGCTCGGCTCATAGGGCTCCATCTGGATACCGCGCTTCAAGACGGAGACAGCCTCGTCCAATTGGCCGGTGCGCGCCAGCGCGTCTGCCAGGCCGGCATATAGTGTGCCACTACTGAAGCCCAGATCGAGTGCCTTCCTAAGATGCGCAACCGCGGTAGCGTTTGAGTCCCGCTGCAAGTCTCTGGCTCCCAAAGCCGCCTGGACCAAGCCATTTTCCGGCTCGGCTTTGGCTAAATCGTCGAGCAGGGCCAGGTAACGCGCCTGGAAGGCCGGATCCTTGTCCATCAACTCACCGTACGCTTGCCAGAGCGTGAGCCTGGGAAGTTCGTCGCTGCCGGGAGGCCGGTTGACATGGATCAGCCCGTCGTTCCCTTGAGCCTTGTTTGCCGGCAGCGCTTCACCGGCATACGCGATGATGCGGTGATTCGTCAGGGCCGCATGCGAGATCATGGTTACGTCACGCTTGGGCATGTGGCAGCTCGTACAATCGTTGCCGCTCTCAGCTCGCTTGACGAGCGGCAGCTTGCAACTCGCCTCCGAATGGCATGTCAAGCACTTATCGCGGTACCAAGCCGCCGCCTCGGCGCGAGGGGGCTGCGCGTGTGGGTCGTGACAGGTGAGGCAGCTCAGTTTTCCCTTGCTTCCGATGAAGCACTTGCTGGACTCCATCGCGGAATGGTGCTCGAGCAGATCCCCGTCGTCGACCTTAGAGGCGATCTTGAAAATAGCGAGCGTCTGGTTGAGCCAGGCGCCGGGACGAAAATCGGAATATTCCTTGCGTGGCTGCAAGACTCTGGTATCCCCGCGCTGGTGGCAGTACATGCAGATTTGTTCGGCCTGGCGGGGGGCAAGGCGCGCGGGATTCACTATCGATTTGGGCGACCCGCCAGCGGCCACGTGCGCGCTGCCCGGACCATGACAATTCTCGCACCCGATGGGCAATTCTTCGAAAGGCGGGGCGAGGTACAGGCCGGCGCGATCCTGCACGGCCCGCGCCCGGCCGCTGTGACAAACCAGGCAGGCGGCCGCAAGTGGCCGGTTGAATCCGGAATCTACAAATTCATATCCCGGCGAGAGATCCCATTTCCTGGTTCGGGAATAGTATGAGAGGGGCGCCTCAAACAGGTAGTCGCCACGCCTGACGGCGTAACTAAATCCATTGACTCCGGAGCCCACCGCGAACTCTAGTTTGAACGCTGCTTTGAACACAATTTCGCCGCCGGCGCCGATTTCGGATTCGCTTTGGTACACATCCGAGCCCTCGCGGTAGACCTGAAAGACACGGTTGAGTTTCGTGCTGGACACCGTGATGGGCTCGCCTGCCAGAGGCGCGGCCGCGTTGGCAGGGCTCATGGAGTGGGCCATGGCAACGCCCTGGTACCTTTGGTAGATCTGTCGATGGCATCCGGCACAGGCCTGCGATCCTACATAGCCGTCGCCGGTGGCGAGTACGGGCAACGGCGCCAGCAGGCTTACCAGGATTGCAAGCGAGCGGCGGCCCACTGTGCGTCCTTTTCCCGATGACACCCGAGACAAGCGTTGGGGCTCTCCCACTGCCCGAAGCGCAAGGTATCATCGGCACGGGGGATGTCATCTATCTGGTGCGATCTGGCCGCAAACAACAGGCTGTTCATGATGCGCGGCATATGACAGCTTACACAGCGGCTGGCTTCCGATCCTGCGGAATGGTGCGTGTGAGCCTCGATCCGGCCAGTATAGTGCAAATGGCACTGCAAGCACATCTGGTCGGGTTGGTCCCGAAATTTCAGGGAGGCCGGGTTAGCAGCGGCATCCGCAGGATGGGGATCGTGGCAGTTGCCGCAGTGCGCCGCACCTTTGCGGTAACAGGCTGAACGCATGAAGGCTTCCACGATGAAGGTGGTCTCGCGGAATCTACCATCTTTGTAACGGGATCGCAGCGAGAAGTCAACAAACGGGCGGCTTTGGTATCGCACCGGAAAAGAGCTGCCGGATTCAGAATAGTTCCACTCGCCACGGGGCCTCTGCTCGCGGACGGCCGATTGCATGTGGCATTGCGCGCAGACGGCCACGAATTGGCGGTTGTCCAGCCGGGCGAAGTCGACCGGTGGTTCCGCAGGAAGTTTTGCATAGTGCGCACCCGCCGACATAGCGGCCGCATGCCGGGCGGATGGCCCGTGGCACATTTCGCAGTTGACGCCCGGTTCCCGGAAGACGAGTTCGCGCGTATCCGTGGCGCGCGCATTGGGAGTATGCAACTGGCTGGTGTGGCATGGAGCGCAATTGGTCTGATAGTTCGTGCGCATGCTCATGGTATGGAACAGGTCCGGATTCGTGCGTTCGGATCCGGGCGGATCGATGATTTTCCAATAGTTGACCCAGGAACCTTCCAGATTGTTGTATTGGATCGGGAATACGTGAATCTGGCCATCCGGCAGTTGCGTGGCGTAAGCCTGCTGCCACTTCGACCCGATCGTAAAGTCGACGGGATATGGCTCCCATGTCCCGTCCGCGCCGCGGGTCGAGAAATAATGCCGGTCTTTCTCGATCCACATGCGCGCCACGATCCGGCCGGAGTTATCCTCGAACTGCTTCTGCTTTGTAAAATCTCCGAAGACGTTTTCCGCCCGATAGGGGCGCAGCATGCGCGCCATGCCCGTCTGTTGCCATGCCGCATGCTGGGTGGGGTGGCAGGACCGGCAGGCGGCGGAACCGGCATACTCCTCGGGCGGCGCCGGGGCCGCGGGGTCCGTCACCGGCGAAGTCCCGACCTGCGGAAAACTGTCTACAGTGCGGTGTAATTCCTGCAACTTCGCCAGCGCCTTGGACTGCATGGGCCCGGGCAAGCGGGCGGCGGCGGCAAAGGCTCGCGCGGCGGAATCGAGATCGTTGAGCGCAAGCCGCGTCAGCCCGAGCAGGTACGCGCTTTCGGTGTCCTTAGGGTTCAGGCGGGTGGCGGCCGTGAGGTCCGCCGCCGCGGCCTCGAGTTTTCCGCGGCGTTGGTCGCCGCTAGCAGCCAGCCCCTCGGACAATGAGGCTTTGGCCATCGCGTACAGGCTGGAGGCTCTAAGCTGCGCCAGCAGAGCCGGCCATTCAGACTCTGGAACGGACGATGGGTGCTTAAAGCGATCCAGGTATTCGAGCGCGTCCCGTGCGCTGCTTTCGCCGTCGTGAAGCAACCCTTGCTCCACCTGCACGTTGGCGAGCGGGACGAGCAACAACGGATTTTCCGGAAACCAGCGCAAGGACTCCTTGGCGTACGAGATGGCGGCGGGGAGTTCGCCCAGATCGATGGAAGCCTTGGCGGCGATTTCGTACACTTCCGCCAGCAGCCAGGAGTCCGGGTACACACTCAGAAACATTTGCGCCGCTTTCAGTCTGGCTGCGGGGGCGTTCATCTTGTAGAGGTCCATGAAGGCCCGGCGCTCTTTGGGCTGGTCGATTTGGTCCAGTATGGTGAATTCCTGCGGGGCCGCGGAGAAGATGGCTGTATCGAGGTTTTGGGCGCCGGCGTGTATCGCAGCGCAGAGCAACACGCAAGCCAGCACCGGGCATTCCATCGAAACTCTGCCGCGCATCGGTTTCTCGCCTCTGGATTTGCCACATTATACCGTCCCTGGAATTGCGCCGCTGGCGAAATGTGACTATGCTTGGAACAACACGCCGCCATGCCAGATCGCCGTGCCGGACAAGCCGCCGTAAACGCCAACGCGCTTCTGATCGATCCCGGTGACAATGTCGCGGTAGCTCTGGCGGACATCGCTGCCGGCAGTGCCGTGGTTCTCTCTGGTCTCGCTCATCTCGACGCGGCCGAGCCCATTCCTTTCGCGCACAAGATCGCGGTTCGCCGAATTCCCTCCGGTGCGGCGATCCTGAAATACGGGGTCCCCATCGCTTTCGCCACTCGCGACATCCCCGCAGGGGCCTGGGTTCACGAACACAACGCCAAGTCGTACTTCGTGGCGAGGAGAGAGGCGCAAGGCGCATGAAAGAGATTCTCGGGTATCGAAGACAATCCGGCCCGCCCGGCATTCGGAACGTGATTGCCAGCATCCACACCGTGGAATGTTCGTCGTTCGTTTCGCAGCAGATTGCGGCCTTCGACCCGCGCATTCATGCGCTCGGTTTTCCGGGTTGCTATGGCAACGACTATGCCGCCCGGCTGATGACGGCGCTCGGAACGCACCCCAACGTGGGGGCCGTACTGCTGGTAAGTCTGGGTTGCGAGGGCACCGATGCCGCGGCCATGGCGGGCGCGATCCGCGCTTCGGGCCGTCCGGTGGAAGTGCTGCGTATCCAGGAAACGGGTGGCACACAACCGACCATCGAGCAGGGCCGCTCCATGGTTGCGCGGATGCTGGCGGAATTGGATCGGACACCGCGCGTGCCCCTGGCGTTGCGGGATCTGGTGGTGGGAACCGAGTGCGGGGGTTCCGATGCGACCTCGGGTATCGCGGCGAACCCCGCGGTGGGGCATGCCTTCGATCTGCTCGTCGATGCGGGCGGTACGGCGATCATCGAAGAAACGCTGGAGATGGCCGGCTGCGCGGATATTGTGGCGCGGCGCGGCGCCGATGAGCAGGTGGCTCGCGAGCTGCGCGCTACGGTCGAGAAGGCCGAGCGCTTCTCCCTCCAGATCGATCAGTTCTCCATCGCACCCGGGAATCACGCTGGCGGCCTGACGACCATCGAAGAGAAGTCGATGGGCGCTTTCGCCAAGTGTGGAACGCGGCCCATCCAAGGGGTGATCAAAGTAGCGCAGAAACCCGCGGGAAAGGGATTGTATGTGCTCGATTCGGTGCCCGATCCCCACCCATTCCTGTTCGGCTACAGCAATCCCAACGACTCGGAAGGTATCCTGGACCTGATCTCGTGCGGAGCGCACGTGGTGGTGTTCACCACCGGGCGCGGCAGCGTCATCGGCAGTGTGATCTCGCCTGT
The DNA here is from genome assembly GCA_963843255.1 of Bryobacterales bacterium. Classification (GTDB taxonomy): domain Bacteria; phylum Acidobacteriota; class Terriglobia; order Bryobacterales; family Bryobacteraceae; genus Bog-159. The sequence continues at coordinate 62,707 of CAWJJQ010000008.1, forward strand.
GGTGAAGGTGTGCGGCAATCCGAAGACTTACGCGCGCATGAGCGGCGACATGGACGTCAACGCAGGCCGCGTCATGACCGGCGAAGCCACCATCGCGGAAGTCGGCCGCGAGATTTTCGACTGCATCATTGGGGTGGCCGGCGGTGAGTCCACCAAGTCGGAAGCTCTGGGCCACCGCGAATACTGTGTTCCATACAAGGTCCAACAGTTATGTGCAAACGTTTGAGAAACCGCGCAAAACGGGGCCGCGGCCGCGCCGCCCCCCGCGAGTTTCTATCCTTCCTGGCGGCGCGGACACGCGCCCCTTTGCGCTTTCGAGGCGCCATGGGCACTTGGGCCACGTTTGGAAGGAGAGGGCGTATTAGAAAGCCACTGTTATTGGTACTGATGACTGCGATCCTGACGGCGGGTCTGTCGCACGCGCAAACCAATCCCGAAACGGCCCGCAGAACCCAGTGGTTCCGCGACGCCAAGTTCGGGATGCTGATCACCTGGGGGCTTTACTCCATTCCCGCGGGCGAGTGGAAGGGTAAGCAGTATCCGGGCATCGGCGAATGGATCCAGAATTGGGCGCACATCCCGGTGGCGGAATACGCACAACTCGCGGCGCAATTCAACCCCGTCAAGTTCAATGCCGACGAATGGGTCGGGCTGGCCAGGCAGGCCGGGATGAAGTACGTCGTGCCGATGCCCAAACACCACGACGGCTTCGCTATGTTCGGGAGCAAAGCGAGCACCTTCAATATCGTGGATGCCACGCCGTTCAAGCGCGACCCGATGAAAGAACTCGCGGAGGCTTGCCGGAAGCAGGGCCTGCGCATGGGCGTCTATTACTCGCAGGCGCAGGACTGGCACCATCCCGGCGGAGCCGTTATGCTCGGCTCCTGGGATCCGGCGCAGAAGGGCGACTTCGACGACTACCTGAACAAGATCGCCATCCCCCAGATCCGCGAACTCCTCACCGGGTACGGCCCTATCGCGCTGATCTGGTTCGACACCCCTCTGCACATGACGCCCGAACGCGCGCAGCGCTTCGTAAGCCTGGTGCGCGAAACGCAGCCCGATTGTCTCATCAACGGACGCCTGCAGGCGAACCGCCGCGGGTTCGACTACATCTCGATGGGTGACAACGAGTCGCCGGAGAAAGGCGACCCAAGCGCTTGGGAAACTCCTGCCACAATCAACGACACCTGGGCCTACAAGAAGAACGACAACAATTGGAAGCCGGCCGATACGCTGGTTTTCAAACTCGTCGACATTGTGAGCAAGGGCGGCAATTACCTGCTCAACGTCGGCCCTTCTGCCGAGGGCGTCATCCCGGAACCCAGCGTGAAGGTGCTGAAGGAAGTCGGCGCATGGCTTCAGGTGAACGGCGAGGCCATCTACGGCGCGGGGCGCACGCCCTTTGGCGCGGAACTGAAATCGTCGGCGATCAGCGACGGCCACTTCGTCTACCGAAAGCCTACCGGATGGCGATGCACCACCAAGCCCGGCAAGCTATACATTCACTTGTTCGAGTGGCCCAACGGCGAATTCCGCTTGGAAGGCGTCAATGTCAAGGTGACGCGGGCGCGCCTGCTGGCCGACCCGCGGCAGAGGCTGAAGATCAAACAGGAAGGCACGGTGGTCGCCATCGCTCTGCCTGCGAAGGGCCCTGGCCAGCTGGCGAATGTCGTGGCGCTCGACGTCCAAGGCGAACAGAAGCAGCCCTGACGCGTGATGAGTTGAGCCGGCATCCGGTATAATCTTGCTCTGGGGTACAGGTTGGACCGGCGTTCGCTTCTCCGCGTCATTTCCGGCTCATTCGCGGCGCAGTGGCTGAGCGGCAAGGCCGCGCCCGTCTTACCTGTATTCGCGGACGCGACGGCGCGCAGCCAAATTACCTTCCTGCATCGCGCCAGCCGCACTTCGCAGAAATATCTGCCGGAGTCGATGTCGGGCGGCATCGCGATGTTCGACTACAACAACGATGGGCGGCTGGATCTTTTCTTTGTGAATGGGGCCGCTCTGCAAGATCCCATGCCGGCGAGCGCGCGTCCGGATAAGAGCGATCCCAAGTATTGGAACAGGCTCTACCGCAACAACGGCGACGGCACTTTTACCGACGTTACTGAACGCGCAGGCGTTCAAGGCCATTCCTACGGCATGGGCGTCGCCACCGGAGACTATGACAACGACGGCTTCCCGGACCTCTACGTCACCAATGTGGGCGGCTGTATTCTGTACCACAATAATGGGGATGGCACGTTCACGGATGTGACCAAGGCTGCAGGCGTGGCTGCCGGCGGCTGGCCGGTTGGTGCATGTTTCGTGGATTACGATCGTGACGGGCGGCTCGACCTGATGGTCACCCGCTACGTGGATTGGGATTTCAGCAACAGCCCAGCCTGCGGCGAGAACAAGCCCGGATATCGCGCTTACTGCCACCCGGACCTCTTCCCAGCGGTCACTCACCTTCTGTACCACAATAACGGGGACGGTACGTTCACCGATGTTTCGACGAAATCGGGCATCGGCCGGGCACCGGGCAAGGGCTTGGGAGTAGCGATCAACGACTTTGATGGGGATGGATGGCCGGACATCATGGTGGCCAACGACTCGTTTCCGCAGCAGTTATTCCGGAACAACCGGGATGGGACATTTACGGAGGTGGCACTACAGCTCGGACTGGCTTACGACGACGACGGCAAAACGTTCGCCGGAATGGGAGTAGACTTCGCGGACTACAACAACGACGGCTGGCCGGATATCTTTGTGAACGCCCTTGCTGACCAGCGATACGCGCTTTACCGTAACCAGGGGGGAAAATCCTTCGACTATGTATCGGGTCCGAGCGGTGTAGCCGGGATTAGCCAGATGCACTCCGGGTGGGGCACGCGATTCTTCGACTATGACAACGATGGCTGGAAAGACCTCTTTGTGGCTCAGGGCCACGTGATGGACAACATCGAACTCACGCAGCCATCCATGCGCTATAAAGAGCCGCCCCTGCTCATGCACAATACCGGCAGCCGCTTCGTCGATGTGTCTGCCTCTTCAGGAGACCCGTTCCGCGGTGCCATGACGGTACGGGGCGCGGCTTTCGGCGATTTGAATAACGACGGCTTTCCGGATCTTGCCCTGAACTGCAACGACGGACCGCCCCTGATCCTGATGAACCAGGGCGGAAACGGCAATCACTGGCTGATGGTCAACACCGTAGGAACAAAGAGCAACCGGGACGGTATCGGCGCACGGCTGAAACTAATCGGCGAAACCGGGAAGCTGCAGTTTGGGTTCGTCAGCACCGCCGGGAGCTATCTCTCAGCCAGCGACAAGCGTGTGCACTTCGGCCTGGGGCCGGACCGCTCGGCCCGCCTGCTGGAGATCGCATGGCCGAGCGGTACGGTGCAGCGCATCGAAAACGTCAAAGCCGATCAGGTGCTGGTGGTGCGCGAGCCAGCAGGCTGACCGGCCGTTGCGCCTACGGCTCCACGCGGCGAGGCGGCGCGCACACTTCGTCCACCTCCAGATCCCTGAAAATGGCCCGGCCGGTCCCATACAGCACCATGCCCGCCAGACCTTCCGCGAAGTCGTGGTCTTCAACTTTCGCGACTGGCTGGCCCTGCACCAGAATGCTAATCAGCGGACCGCGGCACTCGACCGCGATCTTCTTTTGGTATCCGGCCATCAGATCGCTGATTGGCGAATCTGTCCAGGCAGTAAGATCCCGCGCGTTGCTCTCGAAGTGATATTTCTTGACCAACTTGAACGAGACTTTGCGGGACCCCGAGGCAGTGACGATGACGGCGTAGTATCCCCCATCGTTGAGGTGGAAGACTAAGCCACCCGCCACCGCCAGATCTCCGGTCCCTCCAGCGGACTTCAACTCGACGCTGACCGAAGCATTCAAGTCCGTGAACCATGGGCCGTTGCCCACCACCACGCCTGAGGCCGGATCGGCGCTTCCCAGGTCGCCAACCGGGCCTACGCCTGACGGCGAAAAGGGCGAGAAGGAACCTCCCTGGGCGGGTCCTTCATGCTTTAAGCCGGCGATTTGATAGGATCCGGATGCGTAATGGTAGCGCTCCTTAATGGGCCATCCGCCGGCTTCATTCCGGAAGTCATCGTGGTAGGAGGTGCAGCCGTTCTTCACCTCAATCTGGGACTCGTACGGATAGGGCCGCAGCTTTTCGTCGTCGCAACCGGCCGACGTTCCGGACGAGCCTTCCGATTGCGCAGGTTGGATGTTTCCGAAGCCACGCCGCGCGCGCACACGTGCACCGGATTGCGCGACTTTTACTTCGATGCGGCGGAAGGCGCTGGGTTTGGCTTTTGGGTAATAAGCCAACGTGTATTGCGCCCGCAGTTGACGCCCTACGGCAACCACGGCCTCCTGAAGTTTGGCAGGCGACCCTGGAAAGAACGACTCGGCGCCCGACTCCTTCGCCAGCCGCTCAAACACCATCACGGGGTTGTCCATCTCCTGGTTTGTTACCAGGGTGACCTTCTTATTGCCGGCACTTCGGTACAAGTCATACTCCATCTTGTCGAAGTACCCGATCGCGAACACCTGGGCTTGTGACGCCTGCACAATGGGGATCAGTTCATCGAGCGATCGATGGCTGTTTTGGTCGGCTCCGTCCGTGATCACCACCAGGGCGCGGCGGTGATGATGGGCGCTCCGCATATAGCAAAGCGCCCTTGCCACAGCGTCGTAGAGGCTGGTGCCGTCCTGCCTGGCGTGGGCTTTCGCGATCGCCTGGAAAACTCGCCGCGTTTCGCCGGTGAATTCGGCGATTTTGTCTACCTGGCGATGAAATTCCAGATAGAAGATTTCATCGCGCGGGCGGATGGCGCCGGCTAGTTGGGCCAGCGCATCTTTGGCTTGATCGAGCTTGCCGGTGGAGTCCATGCTGCTGCTTACGTCCAGCAGGATCCCCAGGCTGACAGGTTCGTCCTCCTCGGCGAAAAAGGAGATCTCCTGACAAACTCCGTCCTCAAACAGTCTGAACCGATCCGCGGTTAAGCCATGGATCTCATTATCATGGCGGTCCGTTACTCGGAGCGCTACCGAGAGCAGGTCAACACCGGTTCGGTACAGCGGTGGCGTTGTGGCTTCGCGTTCTTGCCCTCTCAAGCCCGGAAAGAAGGCAAGCAGGGCCAACGCGAATATTCTTCCACGCACTGCGCGCGCCCCCAGCGCGGCGAAATCAGAATCTAAGCTTCGCCCCGAACTGGATAATCCGCGCCGAGTTTTGCGTGCCCGTGATCACGCCGAAGTTTGGTTGACTGATATCACTTTGAGGCTGGCCGAGAATCGCGGTGTTCGGCATATTGAATGCCTCCGCGCGGAACTCGAGTGACTTGGTCTCTGTGAACGGGAATTTTCGGAATAGCGACGCGTCGATATTCCAGAAAGCCGGGCCTCTGAGGATGTTCCGGCCCGAATCTCCATACGTGTAGGTCGCGGGAATCGCGAAGGCCGCCGTATTGAACCACTCCTTCTGCGATGGTGTAGAAAGACCCGGATTGCCTATGATATTCGCCCGCTCATAGCCCGTGTTTCCGGTGTTGGCGATGTCGCCATCGGCCGTAATGCTGTACGGAAGGCCGGAATGCGCCGAAGCGATGGTATTTACCTGCCAGCCGCCGATGATGTAATCCAATACCGCGTTACGCGTGGTCAGAGGCTTGCCCTTGCCAACCGGCAGCTCATAGACCACGTTAACGCTTAGCACGTGCGTCAGGTCATAGCCGGCCACGCTGCGATTGTTCTGGTATGAGTAAGGATTCTCCACCGAAAAGCCTTCCACACCGTACCAGCCGTCGGATCCGTCGTCGAGCATCTTCGACCAGGTATAGGAAACCTGGTAAGCCAAGCCATTGGAGAAGCGCTTGTCGAACAGGAACTGAAACGCGTTGTAGTCGCCTTTCCCAATACTGCGATCGTAGAAGGTCGGCGCGATGTAGGGGTAGAGCGAGCGGTCTTGCGGGTTTCCCGGACCCGGAGTAAGCGCGGTGTTGTAGTAACCACCCACGTCAAGCCGCCGGGTGCCGGAACCCACGTAGTTGGCCGATACGCTTGTGCTGTTGTTCAGCTGTTTCGCAACGCCGAAGTTCCACTGCATGGAATATGGATTCTTGGCATAGGGATCCATCATCCATTGCACCTGGTTGAATGGAGTCGGTGCAGGGAAGAATCCGGATGTGGCGAAGGGATTCAGCCCGGTGACGGTAGGTGTTGCCTTTCCGGGAACAGGCACATTGAGGTTGTTCGCCAGTTGTTGCCCGATGTCCGGCCAGTCGCCTTCGTAGTTCTGGGCAGTTTGTGTGACTGCGGCCCAGTTGTCGTAAAAGATTCCAAATCCGGCGCGAATCACGAACGTGTTCGAGAGGCGATACGCGAGACCGGTTCGTGGGCCCCAGTTGGTGGTCGTATCGTGATAGATTTTGCCGGTCGGAGACACGACCACGTGCGCCGGGAGTACCCCATTGCCGGGTATGCACGGAGCGAAACCGCGCGCGCTGCAGGCCGGCGGCAGTTTCTGGATGACGTAGGTGCCGTTATTGAAATTGTCCTCACCCGTTTCGATGCCACCGTTTTGGCCGATGGTGGCGTTGGTGCCGTAAGGTGGCTGGAAGGTGCGATCGTACCTCAGGCCTAAATTAACTGTCAGCCGGGGCGTGGCCTTCCACGAGTCCTGGAAGTAAAAGCCCATAACTCCCCCCCAGCGCGTAGTTTCATGAACGTTGCGGCGTCCGGCATTATCGGGCACGTCAATCAGGAACGAGGCCATGGCGTTGCCGGGCTGGGCGGAGTTCTCCGGGTTCCCGGTCTGCTGGTAGGCGAAGCCCACGTTGGAGTTCGCGTAAATGGACTCGAAGGTATTGCTGTTCAGTTCCCCACCCCAACGCAAAGTGTGGCTGCCTATGATCTTGGATACGTTCGCCTTGTACTGCCAGACATCGGTAAACTTGGGATCCAGCGTGTCGCTGGTGCCGGGAATGGGATTGCTATAGCCGCTAATCCCAACCGAGGGCAATAAGAGGGGAGTCGCAATGAAATTGCCGCCAAAGCTGGACGCGAAGCCCAAACTGCTGATGTCAGAGCTCGAAAGAGAGGGATTCACGGTTTGCCCGTTATTTTGCTGTGCCGCCCGGCCGAACTGGGCCTGCAAAACCAGGGTCGGACTAAACGTGTGCACCCAACTGGCGCCATAGTTAGCAGCCGGATAGTTGGACGCCGACGTAAATCCAGGCAACCCTCCCGTATTCGTGGTGTTGTAGTACTGCCCGCTATACCGGAACCATAAGAAGTCCTTGCTGCCTAGAGTCTGATCGATACGGGCAGAGAATTCATTCTGCGTCTGCACGTATGGCGTAGTGTCGAGCGCGTTGTAATTAGCGAGCCCGATATTTTGGAGGGGCGGCAGAATCTTCTGAACGAAATTCACCAGGTTGGTATTGATCAGGCTCGCGGGGATTTGATTGCCGGCAAACGGCTGCCGGGTGAATGCGCCCGGATTAGACGGATCGGGGGCCGTAGTGAAGGGATTAAACGCCTGAGCCTCGCCCGCCAGGTTGCCGCTGAGCTCCGCTGGCGTCGGCAGATGCAGGTAGTTGTTCGAGGCCTGCGTGAAGCGTTGGCCTTCGTAAGCGCCGAAGAAGAATGTCTTGTTCCGGCCATTATAGATTTTCGGGAACCAGACGGGGCCGCCGGCCGCCACGCCAAACTGATTTTGCCGGTACGGAGTAACCGAAGAATAGAATGTGTTGCGCGCGTCCAGATCATTGTTGCGCAGGAATTCCCACACAGTGCCGTGCAACTGGTTGGTGCCCGACTTGGTCACCACGTTGATCACTCCGCCGAGCACGCCGCCGAATTCCGCCTGGTCGTTATGGGAGTTCACCTTGAACTCCTCGATCTGATCGACGATGGGAGCAATAGAATACGTGCTTTGGAACGAACCCTGATCGTTTATGCCGTCCATCAGGAAGAAATTGCTACGATTCGTTTGCCCGTTAATGGCTGGGAAGACAAAATTGCCGCCGGTGAAGACGTTGCCGAACCCGCCCGAGTTTTGGGAAACGCTGACCGGCGCCACGCCGGGCGTAAGGGAGAGGAGTTGTGTGAAGTTTCGTCCGTTCAACGGCAAATCGAACACCTGCTTCTCGGAGACGACCGCGCCTAACTCCGCGGTTGCCGACTGGACGAGTTGGCCCGAGGCTTCCACGGTCACGCTCTGCTGGACGGTCCCGACCTGCATGGTCAGGTCGAGCGTGGCCGTCTGATTCACCGCTAGGGTGAACTGCGGGATCTTGGACACTTCAAACCCGCTCGCCTCCGCCTGCAGCGTATACTCACCAGGCGTGATGCTCAGGAAGAGATAGTTGCCCGCACTGTTGGAGACGCTATTGTGGGACACCGACGTGGCCACGTTTTGCAACGTAATTTTCACGCCCGGAACGACGCTGCCGCTGGTATCACGGACAACCCCCGTCACCGAGGCCGACGAAAGTTGCGCAAAGCTCTGAAACTGTGCGACGGCGACAAAAAGAACGGCCAACATGGCCAGTTGCTTCGACCAGAAACCAGACATTCCCCTCTCCTTCAGTGCAATGCACTAGTAGATTGTTACTAGTTTGTGCGTGTATCCTATCCCAGAGAAGCGGGGTTGTCAAGGGCAGATTTGCGGATTGTCAACCCTCGTTAGAAATGTCCCCTTCCTTACCTCGGTAGAAGTGTCCCCTTTTTCTTGGCCCCACCCGCACTTGACTGCTCTTGGTTTTTTCTTCCTTCAACCCACCAGAAGGCGGTGGGAAAGTGGGAAACCTGCTCTTGGTTTTCCACTTTTCCACCGTCTCGTCGCCGGAGTTGTGGGAATGTGGGAATCTCGCCGGTTTTGCGAGATTTCCAAGGAGCGGTGGGAAGAGGTGAAATCCTGGTTTTGGATTTCCACGCTTTCCACCACTCCGCCATTTCCACAGCTCTTTGGTTCAGCCCACGGTCCCCCTGCGTGCCCGCATTTGTCGATAGTCTTTTCGCCAGGGGTGGCTGGCCTGCGGCGGCGCCGGTATCCGTCGCGCCTGCCGCCGTTTGACCGGCGGTTCGACGGCCGGGCGCGCGGCGATCTCCTCGTGACACAATCGTCGGCCCCCGTACCGGATCTCCAGCCGGCCGTCTTCCCATTCGCATACCACTACCTGACTCTTGCTCGGCGCATAGCGGCTTTGCCGCTTTACCTGGAATAGCCGCTTCTCATGTCGCACCACCCAGTCGTTGCCGATCGTGCGCTCGGTCTCCAGCCGGAATGCTTCGTCCAATTCCGGCCGGCTCGGTCGGCGGCGGTGATAGTCCGCCTGCGCCGCGGCCGCGCGCGCGCATCGTTTATTGTGCTCGGCCAGATACTCGCTCTCCAGATACTCATTGGCGGCTGCATAGCTTTGGATCTTCTTGCGCCGCAGTTTCTTCACCAGCCGATCCTGATGCGTCCCGTGATTCCGCTCCACCCGCCCCTTGGCCTGCGGCGAGTTGGCGGCGATGATCCGGATCCCCAGCCGCTCACACATGCGCCCAAATTGCGTCACGGGCACTTCGCCCCGCAGCAGCTCCTTCTCCGTCGCTTCCCGCACATACACATTCTTCCAATCCGTGTACAGGGCCACCGGCACGCCATACTTCTCGATCCATGCCCGCAGCATGCCCGCTGCCGCCCAGATGGTCTCCTGCGCGCCCAGCCGCGCGAGCGTGGTCGCCGTGGCATCGTCCACCAGGTTCATCAGGCAGCCTGCCGGCCCGCGTTGCTCGAACCACCTATGGAAGCTGCCGTCCATCTGTACCAGTTCCCCAAAATGCTTCCGCGCCTCCCGCCGCTCCCGATGCTCCCTCCGCTTCCGCGCCCGGCTCCACAGCCCCTCCGCCAGCATCCACCGACGCAAGGTCTCCGCATGTACCTCGACGTGGTCTTCGCTCGCCAAGTGCTCGCTCGCCAAGGTCGGGCCAAATCTTTCCCCCACCACGCCGCTGTACTTTTTGCGCAATAGCCGGATGACCTGGGCCCGAAACTTCCTCGGCTTCGCGCGGTTCGATCCCTTCCCCGCGCTACGATGCTTGAGTCCCTTGGCCCCTTCCGCTTCGTATCGCCGCCAAATCCGCTTCGCCTGCCGATAGCTCAGACCCAGGATCCTGGCCGCATCCACCAAATTCAACTCTTCACTCGCCACGCGGGCCAGCACTCCCACCCGCCGCAACTCTCGCTTGCTCATCCATGTCCTTCCCAGCTAAAACCTCCTCAGGAGATCTTTAGCTTAGGGGACATTTCTAACGAGGCCATAAGGGGACATTATCAAAGTGGGGCGACAGGGCAGATTTGCGGATTTGCGAACTGTAAATTTGCAGTTTTTTAAATATCCCGGGAAAATCGCGGATAACCACGTTGAGGTGGGTCGGTGCAGCGCGGTTGTTCCTGCAGGGCTCAGAGTAATTCGGTACATTAATCTCAATATGCAAGTTCTGTTCTGGGGGAGTGTTTTGTTCTTAGCGGGCAATACTCTTTGGGCGCAGACCGCCCCGGCTTGCAAAGCGCCGCCGCAACTCGCAGCCCTGCTGGCCAAACAGCCCTCCGCCGGCGCATACGAGGCGGTGGGCGTGGAATTCGCTAAGAAACACGAGATCTCGTGCGCGATCTCCGCATTTGAATCCGCCGTCAAACTGGAGCCTGCGTCGTTTGAGCCGCACTACAATCTCGGGCTGGCCTTACGAGACAAGGGCGACCGCAGCCGCGCAATACGGGAACTGCGGACAGCACTACGCATCAAGCCGGAATCCCTGCCGGCACAGAGCGCCCTGGGCACCACGCTACAGGAATCCGGCCAACTCCAGGCGGCCGAAGAGGCGTTCAAGAAAGCCTTGCAGATGGATCCGTCGTCGCTCTACGCGCTGAATGGATTGAGCACAGTGCTCATTGCAGAGAGGCGCTATTCTGTGGCGATTTCCTGGCTCGTTAATGCGCCGCAGGACCCTGCCTTGCTAAACACTTTGGCCATCGCCTATTCGAAAAATGGCAACGTGGAGGAGGCCGTCGCCGTGCTGCGGAAAATCATCCAGGCGGAGCCCAAATCGGCCTTGGCTCACACCAATCTCGCCTCCGCCTACACGCAACAGAATCGCTTCCGGGAGGCGGCCGACGAGTATCACGAAGCCGTTAAGCTGGACCCATCCAACGATGTGGCGCGCCTCTCTCTGATCAAGGCGCTGGTTACGGTGGCCCAGTTCGATGAAGCCGCTCCATTTGTTGCGGATTACGTGGAACGTAACCCCAAAGCCGGAGAAGGGCTGGTGCTTCTGGGCGCTGTCAAACGGGGAATGGGTGCATACGCCGAAGCGGTAGCGCCGCTTCAGCAGGCCGTGCGACTGCTGCCGGAAGACTATGAAGCGCGTTACAACCTGGGATTTGTGCTGGCTCGTCTCGGACGGCCGCAGGAAGCCCAGGTGCAACTCGGAAAAGCAGCGGCATTGAAACCGGATTCGACCGAAGCCCGCTATCAACTCGCGGCCGTGTTGAAGGCCATGAAGCAATACGACCGCGCGGGTGAAGAGCTGAAGCTCTTCGAGCAGCAGAAGCAGGATAGCTTGAAGGAGAGTGTGGCCGACCTCAAGGCCAGCCAAGGCAACACTTACCTGGAGGGCGGCAATGCCGGTAAAGCGGCGGAGGCTTATCGCGAAGCGATCGCGAACCATCCCACGAACCCGCGCACGTATTACAACTTGGCGCTGGCTGAAGCGCAACTGGGCAATCGCGCGGAAGAACGGCGCGCGCTGGAGAAGGCGCTGGAATTGGATCCCAAGCTGGCCCTGGCCCAAAATCAAATCGGCCTGATGGACTTAGAGGATGGCAAACTTGCCGACGCCGAACGGCACCTGAAGATAGCGATTTCGCTTGACCCGCAGTATGCCGAAGCGCATGGAAACCTGGCTGTCCTTTACGGCCAGCAGGGTAAGAGCGCCGAAGCTGAGGCGTTGTTGCGGAAGGCGATCGAGAATAATCCAAAGTACGATCAGGCTTATGTCAACTTAGGTCTCATCCTGGCGAGCGAGGGACGTTTTCCGGAAGCCGAAAAGGAAATCCAGGCGGGGGTCGCCCTGCAACCGAACCAGCCGCGCGGGCTAACGGCCCTGGGCATGGTGGAGGCCCGGCTGGGCCACAATCAGGAGGCTGTGGAGACCTTCCGCAAGGTGGTGGCACTCGATCCGCAATCCGCGGAGGCCTACCTGAACGTGGGGATCGCACTTGCGGATCAGTATCAGATTTCAGACGCCCTGGAGCAGTTTTCCAAAGCCGTCCAACTGGCTCCCGGCTCCGCGGCCGCCCATTACAACAAAGGCCGCGCGCTGTTCGATCTGCGGCGCAACGACGAGGCCCTGCCGGAACTCGAGCAGGCTGTACGGCTGGAGCCGCAACACGCCGGCGCTATTTACCTGCTGGCGATGATCGACAAGCAGGCCGGCAACGCCGAGCACTCCGCCAAACTCCTGGGAAAAGTGATCGCGCTTCAGCCGGACAACAGCGATGCGCTGTACCTGCTGGGGCAAGACTTGTCGAAGATGGGCAGGAACGCTGAGGCGGTGTCGCGCTGGAGACAAACCTTGAGCATCGACCCTGAACATGCCCAGGCACTTTATAACCTGACGCGCGCGCTGGCCAAATCGGACCCCGCGGCGGCGCGTCAATATCAAGCGCGCTTTACAGCCCTCCAGCAGAAGCGCCAGATCACGGACCGCGCCGAGACGCTGGGGAATTTCGCGCTCGGGTCAGCTGCGGCGCGCGACTGGCAACAGGCCATCGCACAACTCAAGGAGGCGCTCGATGTCTGTGGCGATTGCCGCTCGCGGGGCGATCTCCACAAGGACCTTGGCCTGATCTACTGCCGCTCGGGCGATCTCAAGGACGGCCAAGCCGAACTGCTGCAAGCCAGAAAAATCAAGCCTGACGATCCGGACGTCCAGCAGGCGCTGGAGGTGATCCGGAACATTCAACAGGACGTCCACAAGTGACGCCTTACAGATTCCTGCAACTGATCTTGAACGCATATGCGAAACGGCAGGGACGCTTGGCCGGAGGTTGAATCACCAGACCTTTTGCATCCGAGGTGAACCGGATAGTCTCGCTGGAGCCCAGCAATTCCACCTTGGCAACCTGCTTGCCGGCCAGAGACGTCAGCTTGAGTTCCTCGTCCGGCCAGTCGAGTGCGATGGCGTAAAGCGTATCGCCTTTACGCGTGAAGCGCACGTCGCCGTCGTGGTATGGTTCCCAATAATGGGAGCCGTAGATCGCCTCGCCGTTCACGCGCAGCCACGCTCCCACCTGGCGCAAGGTGTTCTGCATGATCTCGGGAATGGTCCCGTCGGCCTTAGGCCCGATGTTCAGTAGAAGGTTGCCGTTCTTGCTGACGATGTCAACCAGGTAATGCACAACCTGGTTCGGCGTCATGTACTCGCTATCCTTTAAGCGGCGGTTGTAGCCCCAGGAGGTAGGGTCGAGCGAATCGCATTCCTCCCACTTCTCCTTCAACAGGCGGCCTACCTGCGTCCGCTCAGGCGTCTCGTAGTCGCCGACCATCTTGCCGTCGGTGTCGCGGCCCCAGCGATCGTTGGCCACCACTTCGGCTGGATCTTCGGAGTGGTTGTAATAATAGGCGAGCACCTGCTTGCTGTTCCAGTAATCGGCGGGGAGCGGCTTTCCCGCCCAGGTCTTGACCGGCCCTTCCGTAACGTCCCCCCACAACACGCTGGGGTGGTAGCGGTCCACGAGTTCTTCGATGGAGTGATTCATATAATCGACCCAGTCCCGGCCCGGGTAACGAGAGTCCCAAAAGGTATAGGTGGTGTTGTGGTAGAAACCCATCTTGATCCCGTTCTGACGGACCGCTTTGGTCAGGTCGCCGGCTATGTCGCGGTGCGGCCCCATCTCCATGGCATTGCGGTGAGTGAACTGCGTTGGCCACATCGCAAACTCATCGCCGTGCTTGGCAGTCAGAACGACGTACTTGGCGCCCGCTTCGCGGAACAGGTCCGCCCAGGCCGACGGGTCGAACTTCTCAGCCTTGAACATCGGGATGAAATCGTCGTAAGGGAAATCCGCTCCCCAATTAGCGATGTGATACTTCACCGCGTCCTCGACGACTCTGGATTTGTATAGCTCTTCCGGCAGGTCGCCGCGCGTGGCATTGAAGGGCGGACCGCCAAACAAAAATCCGAATCCCGCCTTCGGACTGATGAAGGCAACGTACCATTCGTGGTAAGCCGGAACGGAATAGACGCCCCAGTGGACGAAGATGCCGAACTTGGCATCTTCAAACCAGCCGGGCACCTTGTGCTGGCGAAGGGATTCGCTGGTGGGCTGGTAGCGGGATGCATCGGCTTGCGCCGCGGCGGGCGGAATGCCGTGAAGCAGACAGGCCAATCCGGCGATGGCAACCGCGGTCTTCAAAACGGCTGATCGGATCTTCATCTGCTGCGACCTCCTTTGAGAATCGGGTTAGCTCATGAGTGTACACCAGGGCCACGGCGGAATCCCAGAATCCTTCCAAGTAGACGCCACGATCGCCCTGCGGTATGAATAGCAGTGATGGAACAGTCCCGTCCGCGCCAAAATCAGTTTCGCGTCGCCATTCGCAAGTTCGGCCCGTTCGCGGCGGCAATCCGAAAACAGTGGGATGCTTTCGAGGCATCCGAAAACACCGGCTTGGTGCTGGACGCGCCAGAACTCGACCTGCACCCATTGAGCGAGAGCCTGTTCGACAGGGACGGCTTGCGGAACGGCGACTGGGATGTGGCCTTCATCAACACGGACTGGGTCGCTGCGGCGCACGAAAAGCGCGCGCTGGTGGATTTGGCCCCGCTGCTGCGGTCCAATCCACCGGAAGGTTATCCCAACGCGTGGACGCCTTCCCTGCTGCGCCTGCAAGAAGTCGAAGGCGAGGTGCTGGGGCTCCCCTATCATGACGGACCGGAATGCCTGATCTACCGCACGGACCTGCTCGAAGATCCCGCGCGGCTGCCCGAAACCTGGAACGAATTCCGGCAACTGGCGCAGCGTCTCACGCGCAAGGAGAAAGGCCTGTACGGGACGGTGTACGCCGCGTATCCGGACGGCCACAACACGGTCTACGACTTTTGCCTCCAGTTGTGGACGCGCGGCGGCGAACTGCTCGATCGTCAGGGAAATTTGCGGCTCGATACAACGCAGGCCGTCGAAGCCCTGGAGTTCTACAGGCTTATGTTGGACGATAAGGAGGCGGTTCACCCGGGGTCCCGCGACATGGACTCGGTGAAGACGGGCTACGCCTTCGCGAATGGCGAAGTTGCCCTGATGGTGAACTGGTTCGGCTTCGCCGCCATGGCGCAAACGATTCCCGAATCCCGCGTGAAGGGGTGCGTGGGCGTGGCGGAGATCCCACATGCGGAAGGTTCGACCGGCACTTCCCTTAATATTTATTGGGTTCTGGCGATTGCAGCCGGAAGCCCGCACCGGGAGGTTGCCTGGCGCTTTCTGCGCCACTGCGCCAGCCCCGCGATGGACAAGCTTCTCACGCTGGAAGGCGCCATCGGCTGCCGGAAGTCAACCTGGATGGATGAAGATGTGAACCGGGTCATTCCCTTCTATCGCAGGATGGAGGATCTGCATGCGCATGCCCGCGAAATGCCCAGACGCGCGGACTGGCCGCAGATCAGCGAGGTGATCGACAGGATGGTGATGGAAACCATCGACAGCCGCGAGCCGGTGAAGGCCATTGTGGAGAGGGCGCAGCGATCCCTCAGGGTCACTGGCCGGTGACTTTCGGCCTGCGTTCGACCATCAAGAGGTGTTCGCAGGCCAGCACCACTTCCGCGCGTTGGTTGAAGGCTTCACATAGTTCAACGACCACGCCGTGCCGGGGCGATTTCGACGCGTCTCGCTTTTCCTTGATCGATACGCGGACGTGCAGCGTATCGCCAATGAAAACGGGCTTGATGAAGCGCAGGCGGTCATAGCCGTAGGAAAAGGAAACCGGATTCACATCTCCGGCGGTCATGCCGACGGCGATGCTGAAGATCAGTGTGCCGTGCGCGATCCGCTGGCCAAACGGCTGGCTCTTGCACCATTCGGCATCCATGTGGTGCGGGTAGAAATCGCCGGTCTGGCCCGCATGGATGACGATGTCGGCTTCCGTGATGGTCCGACCGAGGGTTTCGCGAAACGAGCCGGTCTCATAGTCTTCGAAGTGCCGGGAAACGATCATAGTTCAAGCCTCACTCGCGTGCTCCGGCCGGCCCGAACTGCTCCATGATCCGGGCCGTGTGCTCGCCAACGCCGGGTGCGCCGTTCTCACTTTTGTAAATCTCGCCGTCAATCCGGATCGGACACCGGGTGGTCCGCATGACAGAACCGTTGCGGCTGATCACTTCCTGTATCATGTCCAGCTTCCGAAACGCCGGGTGCTCCATCAGGCGGTCCCAGGTGAAAACGTCCGCGCACCAGATATCGGCGGGTTCCAGGATCGCCAGCCAATGCGCGGTGGTGTGTGTTTTCAGATGTTCGACCAGGACGCGCTTGATCTCATCCCTGCGCGTGAACCAAGATTTGGGATCGGCGTAGGCGGCCAGTGCCGGACAGCCGAGCAACTCGCCCAGCCTGGTTACGGAGCCCATGGCCAGGGCCAGGTAGCCATCCGCAGTCGCATAGATCCCGTAGGGCGCGCCCAGATACGCGTGCGCATTATTTATGGTGCTCCGCTCCGGAGCTTTGCCCCCGTCGTTGAGATACGTGGTCAGCACCTCAAACTGAAAATCGAGAACCGACTCTAGCAGGCTGACTTCCACGTGGCCGCCGCGCCCCGTGATCCCGCGGCGGACCAGGCAAGCGAGTATGCCCTGTACCAGGTGGGCTCCGGCAAACAGATCGGCAACGGCCAAGCCGAACGGAGTGGGCGGCCGATCCGCATCGCCGTTCAGCCAGGCGAGTCCCGAAAGGGATTGGACCAGGAGGTCCTGCCCTGGCTTCTCGCGCCATGGGCCCTCGTGGCCGTATCCCGTGACTTCGGCGTACACTAGCCGGTCGTTGTAGGCGCGCACGGCTTGGTAGTCGAACCCCAGACGCTCGATCACGCCAGGCCTGAAGTTCTGGATAAGGACGTCAGCCCGCGCCACTAGACCGTGTACGATTTGGCGATCGGCCTCTACCTTCAGATCCGCGGCAAAGCTCTCCTTATTGCGATTGATGGAATGGAATAAGGTGCTGTCGCCATCGAGCTGCAGGTTCGAGATGTAGAGCTGGCGGCAAAGATCGCCGGTCTGCGGACGTTCGATTTTGATTACGCGCGCGCCGAGATCGGCCAGGCGCAGCGCCGCCGAAGGGCCCGCCAGGAACTGGCTGAAATCCAGGACAATTAATCCCTCAAGTGGTTTCATGGAACGTACTCCTCAAGCCTCTTAAGCGGTCGATGGCGGCGCCCGCATCCACCCCACGCCAGATGCACTCGTGTACGATCAGCCCCGCGGCATCTTGAAAATCGAGATAGCCGTGCCAGCGCGGCCGCAGCCAGGCCTCGTCCAGCGTCGCGAGAGTATTTTCGAAGAATCGGTTGCAGCGGCGGTTTACTTCGGGATCGAGCCATGCCTGCCGGTGTGCGGGCTGCCCGCCCGACTCGAAATAGAGTCCAGCCTGGCACGCGGGGCTGGCCACGAACCGGCAATAATCCAATGCCGCGACGAGTTGCTCGCAGCGCGACGAGATAGCCAGGCCGGCTCCTCCCAGAGTGGAGCGGCAGCGCCGGCCTTCGATCTCGATCAAACCGCCGAATTCGACAATGTGCTTCGCATACTCGGACCTGGCGTAGTTCGAATAGCCGTAAGCAAATGGGCAGAACGCGGCGGCCTCGCAGGACGACATGCGCTCCCACACCGCGATAGGGTTCAGCGTGGCGCACTCGGGAGGCACCAGTCCGGCAAGCTCGTGCAGCATGCCGAGCGCACGCAGGCCGGTCTCCTTTGAGGCCACGGGGCCGGGCCGCACAAACGGCTCTTCGCCGATTGCCAGGCACAGCATATAGAAGTTCATCAGGCTGTCGACCGGCGCGCCCGGGATGACTACCAGACCGCGGCGCGCGAGCTCCAGCAGTTCGGGCCACGTCTTTGGAACTTCGGCGCCTGCCGCCGCAAGCAGGTCCGGGCGCCAACCACTCACTGGAGCAGCCGCATCGATGGCCAGCGCCCACTGACGGCCCGCAAAAGAGTAGCTTTCGTCGGAGCGGCCCACCGAGCTCGCTTCTGTAAGAGAGTCATCGAAGGGCACCAGGCAGCCGCATGCCGCGGCCGTGCCGACGAACGGGTGATCGATCACCAGCAGATCGAAGCGTTCGGCAAGCTGTTCGATCCGCCAATCGGCGAACTGCTGCAGAGAGCGCTTCTCCCAGGAAATACCGATCACGGGATTCCATTCCGAGAACCGTTGTGCGGTGGCAACCATGGGCAGGTAGCCTCGCGTGTGGTTCCAGGTGATGCCGCGCAGCTCGATCATGCGCTAGGATTCCTCGCGGGCCAAGCGCTGGTAGATCTCGCGCGCCTGCCGGACCAGATCCAGCGCCTCGCGGCGATTGGCTTCACTCGGGAAATTGCCTTGCCGCGCCCAGTTTTCCAGATATTCCAACTGGTCGAGAAACAAACGCGCGGATTCCGTGGCGGGCGCAGGCCGGCCGGGCATATCGAGATAGACCGGCGACGTGTGGGCGAAAACCGGCATCCGCCACCAGGTTGCGCCGTACGGCAGCATCTTACGTCCATGCGCGCGCGCCGCGATCCAGCCGCCGCGATCCACTTCGATGGATTCGTCGATCGCCGCCCCGTAACGGCCTCCGGAAGGCGCGGCAGTGCGGACCACCTCTCCGTTGTAAACGATCTCCAGCACATCGTAAGGTTCCAGCGACACCGCGTTAGCCTTCACCGCCAGACGCAGCTTGCCGGGCTTGAGTTTCACCGTGTCGCCCGGCCCCACACCGTTCACGGAGAACTCCAGCAGCGGATAATTCGTGGCGAACGTGTGACCCTTTCGGATACCTTCGATCCAGGCATCGTAGGTCAGTGGCGCGTCCGTTCGCACATACGTGCGCGCGCTTCCCAAGGGTGGGTTCAGCGCCATCTTGTCGGAGCCGGACGACAGCGCCACGTGAAAACCGCAGTTCAGATAGTGGTAGTACACATCCACCGGAGCGAGCGAATAGACCTTGGGGCCGCGCATTTTGTACACGTCCACCAGAATGGGGTGATGCTCAAACGGATCGCCTGTAGTCAGCAGATCGATCGAATCGACGCGGCCCAGGGCGATATCGAGCGGGGCTTCGAGCGAAGGATACGGCCAGTGGGCCCAGGTCACAAGCGCGCCCTGCGCATGGGCCTCGTCGCTCGCATGCAGCATGAGCGGCCAATCATAACCGCCGGCGCCGTTCTCGCGCAGGCCGCCGGTCGAAACCGGCCAGACAATCGATTTCAAGTTCTGAAAAATCAAGTGAGCCAGCAGGCCGTGACGAAACTCTTCGCCCACCTTCACGAAATAGCGGGCATCGGATACCGGGGAGAGCTGGCCGCTGAAATGCTCGACGTTCCAAAAGTTGCCATCGCCCGGCCGGCCGTCCTTATATCCATTTTTCAGAAGCAGAATGCTACATACCCGCAGACCTTCGCATTCCATTTCGTAGCGCACGCCGCTCGGATCGGGGAAATGGATATGCGTGTCACCCGGATACCATCCCTTGCCCTCAAAATCCGCAAACGGGGCCAGGGGCACCGCAACGGTCTGGCCGGATGGCGCCGCTTCCGCGACCTGCAGGTCCTTTCGTAGAAACTGGTATTCATAACCCCTGCTGGCTTCGATGTGGTAACTGCCGGGCCGCAGGTCGATCTCCGCGCCATCGTGGACCAGCGCGTAGAGCGTGAGCGGTGTAGTTTCACCGTCCCCCAGAATCAGGTCACCGGAACTGCGCTGCGTGACGTCCGGTTTTGGGAGATGGCCGAGAGGCGCAAAGTATTCTCCCGCCGCATTGGTCACGCGCAGGCGTGCGCCGGCCGGACGGCCAGCTTCATCGTGGATATCGAACCTCAGGCGCACGAAGCCGGGATAAGGCTGCCGCACCGTCCGATCCGCATAGATCAGCAGCGCGCCTAGAGCCAGCAACAGAGCCGCCCGCTTCAAGGCGCGCTCCCGAGTTCCCTGCACGTCCGCACCAGAACACTCAATTTCGCGCGGGTGATTTCGATGGGCACATGACCGAAGCCGCATTCGCTGGTCAGCATCAGCCGCTCCGGCGGAAAATACGCGAGCGCGGGCTTCAGCCGCTCCCGAATCAACTCCGGCGTTTCAATCGTATCGCTGCGCTGGTCCACCACCCCCAGGCCGAGGTCTCCACGGAAATCCCAAAGCTTCCACAGATCCATGAGGTCGTAGCCCAGCGTGCAGTGCTCCAAAAGCACTTCGTCAATGTGAACCTTGCGGAACGCAGGCGCCAGGTCGGTGTACTTGGTGAAGTAGACGCGCTTTCGCCGTGGATTGCCGCCGCAGACATGCAAACCCACCCGGACGCCGCCAAGCGAGCCGATCAGTTCGTTCAAAATCCCGGCGGCCCATTCGCTTTGCCCGGGCGACTCGGTCCACATGGGTTCATCGAACTGAATATGCTCGCACCCCGCGGCGATTACCTCTTTCAGCTCCTGCCGCAACACGCCGGCATAGGCACGGCAGAGTGCCTGGTCGTCGGGATACAGGTCCGGACGCTCGTTCACGCTGAAGCGGGTCAGGACGTGCGGTCCGGTGACGGTCTGCTTCACCACCACGCCGGGCGGCGCTGCCTCGCGCGCCACTTTCCAGTTGTGCGCCAGGTTGAACCGCGGATTGCGAATTTCTCCGACTACGCGCGCGCACTCGATTCCGAAGCCCGCGGTCCCGAACGACTGCGGAACCATGTTCTCCATGGAAACGCCGTCCAGGCGCTTCTGGTAGAAGTAATACATGTTCTCGCGATAGCCTTCGCCGTCAGTCACGGTTGGGAGGCCAAGCGCGGCCTGTTCACGCACTGCCCAGCGGATGATTTCGTCGATCTCGGACTGCGGCACGGTGGGTCGCTTCATAGTATCGGCGACGGCCGCGGGACGGGGAAAGCTTCCGACTACGGTAGCTCGATAGGCTTCGCTCATAAGGCAGGCAGGCCGGCCTCGGCGCGCGCCTCGTTGATGTGCTCCCGAATCGCTTCGCGCAGCGGCCGCGGGGTAAAACCGGTCTCCAGGATCATGCGGGCGCCGTCCAGGTCGTCCACCAGCGGAGTGGAAGGCTTGCTTTCATCGAAGGAGATTTCGGCATTGGGCAGCCAATGTCGCACGAGGCCGGCGAATTCACCTGCCGAAACCGAATAGCCGCTCGAGTTATAGGCGAAATGCGAGAGCTGCGGCTTCAAAGCGAGCCGCACCAGTTGTTCGGCGCAATCGTCCACGTAGACCCAGCAATCCCGGCTCGCGGCCGAAAACGGCAGGGAAACAGGCTTGCCCACGGCGGGCAGCGAAACGAAATGCTCCGCCCACAGCACCGCCCCCCGCTTCCGGCCGTGCCCGAACACCACCGGCGGCCGCGCGCAGGCCAGGCTGATGCCGTGCTTCTGAACGTACTTCTGCGCCATGAATTCATTCAGGATCTTCATCACGCCATACGTGAAGAAGTGATCGGACGGCGCGCAGAAGTCGGACTCGGTCACGGGCCGGTTCCCATACGCCGCCTGCGACGCGCCGTAAACCGTCTCACTGCTGGTGAACACCAGCCGCGCAAGCCGATGTTCGACGGCGCTCTCGAACGCATTCACCATGCCCAGCACATTCACGCGCGCTCCCAGATGCGGATTCGCTTCCACTTCGGCGCTCATCAGGTAAGCCAGATGAATGGCGTGGGTAATATCCGGGTGTAGGCGAAAGATGCGCGAGATATCGTGGAATTCGGAGATATCGCAATTAACGAACGAGACCAGGTCTCCGGCCTGGCGCTGGAGGTGCTCGCGGACTGGGGCATCGATATTCCAGTCCGCAACGACGGCAGGTATTCCGCGGGCCGCTAAATTCTTCACTACGCGCCAGCCGATGAAGCCGGTCCCGCCCGTGACCAAGAATTTCATAAGCTCACTCGAGGCTACGTTTGCTGTTTGGGCTCCAGCTCGATAATCCGGTCGATCACCCGCGAAGCCAGCGAATCCTGCACCGGCTCCGACTCGCACTCCGCCGCAATTACGGTAACCGGATCGTCCGGCGCTTTGGACGGCAGTCCGGTGAACATCAACTGGCTGCCCTGTTGAGTGAACTTCACATCTTTGCCGGAAGCCAGCAGCTTGGCCGAGGTGACCTTCGTCTTGATTCCGCCTACGGTCACCGTGTCTCCCGGCCAGAAATGGACCTGCGTATAAAGCGTATTGCCCTTGCGCGTGTATCCGGCAACGTTGCCGAAACGGACCTGACACTTTTGCGTCTGGTAGATCGACGATCCGTTCTTATCCATCCATTTGCCGACCGCGGTCAGGATCTTGACGCTCGGCTCCGGTATGGAACCGTCCGGCTTTGGGCCGATATTGAGCAGATAGTTGCCGCCGCCTTGAGCGCACTCCACCAGGTTGCGCACCACCCGCTGCGGCGGTTTCCAGTTGTCGTCCGCGGCGGTATAGCCCCAACTGTCGTTGAGCGTCATGCAGGATTCCCAGTCGCCCTTGGTGGCTTCGATGGACTGCTCCGGAGTGGAGAAGTCACCCTTCAACCAGTTGCGGTTGTTGACGATGATATCGGGCTGGAGCTCGAATACCATCTTGTTCATCTTCTCCGATTGCCAGCCCTCCGCATCCAGCGGACATGCCACGTCGTACCACAGCACATCGACCTTGCCGTAATTCGTGAGGATCTCGCGAAGCTGCCCGTGGATGTAATCGACGAAGCGCTGGCGCGCGGCCGGGTCGGTCTGCGAGCGCATGCCATCGGGATGGTGCCAGTCCATGAGCGAATAGTAAAAGCCTACGCGCAGTCCTTCCGCGCGCGCGGCGTCCACGTATTCCTTCACCAGGTCGCGGCCGGGACCTTGCTTTGGCGCGCAATAATCGGTGAGCTTGGAGTCGAACAGGCAAAAGCCTTCGTGATGCTTGGTGGTCATCACCATGTATTTCTGACCCGCCTGTTTCGCGAGCCGGGCCCATGCGCGCGCCGCGTCGGGCTTGGGCTTGAACGTCTTGGCAAGCTTCTCGTACTCGGCTACGGGGATGTCTTCAACCGACATTACCCACTCCTGCCTGCCGAGCTGGCTATAGAGACCCCAGTGAATGAACATGCCGAACTTGGCGTCCCGCCACCACTGGATGCGCCGGTCGTGTTCGGGTGGCGGCGCGGCCGGACTTTGCGCAACGGCCGCCGCCGGTTGGGCCGGCGTCTGTTGCTTACAGGCCACTCCGGTCAACAACGTGCCGGCAGTCAGCGCCTTCAGATAGTCGCGTCGGGATGT
This sequence comes from Bryobacterales bacterium, assembly GCA_963843255.1. Classification (GTDB taxonomy): domain Bacteria; phylum Acidobacteriota; class Terriglobia; order Bryobacterales; family Bryobacteraceae; genus Bog-159. The sequence continues at coordinate 86,235 of CAWJJQ010000008.1, forward strand.
GCCCATCGATTTCATTTTTCTCCCTGTAGTTGTTCGGCGAATTGCGCCGGATCGCGGTATTTCACGGTTTGCAGGTGTTCGCAGTAAAGCGCCAGTTCCCCTTCGTTCTTGAACACCTCGTAGGAAACGCGCACCAGGCCCATGCCCGGATATTTCGGCTGCTTGGCCAGGTTCGTCCGGATGGTGTAGATGGTGTCTCCGATGAACACCGGCTTGATGAAGCGCAGCTTATCGTAACCATAGCTGAAAGTATGGATGTTGTTGTGAGCCATCAGCCCCAGCCCGTAGCTGAAAACCATGGAGCCCGCCACCAGCCGCCTGCCAAAGATGCCCTGCTCTTTGGCGAAGATCTCGTCGGCCACATAAGGATGGCAGTCCAGGACCAGCGAGTTGAATAGCATGGCCTCGCCTTCGGAGATGGTGCGCCGGATCGAGCGGATCCTCCAACCAATCTCGAAGTCTTCATATAACCACGTTTCCGTATTGAACAACGGAATTTCGGTATGTTTCGCAGGGTCCGGATTGGGATTCAGCCGATCACTCATAGTTCACTGTTATACCGCCGCTCACCATTGACTCGTACGCGGCCTCCACCACCGCCATGGTGCGGAACGCGTCTTCCACCGATGTCGGGAGCGTGGGGGAATCACCGTCGAGATAGCTCATCAGGCTCGCCATGCTGTGCCTGAACGCCTCCGGGAACCACGAGCCCTGGAGTTCCAGGCATTTCCATTCAGGTGGCACGCCCTCCTCGAGTTCCACATACTCGAACAGGTCCGGCAGTCCCCGGGGATAATCGAGCAGAACGCCCAGGCGCGTTTTAATGGCGCCGCGCGTGCCTTCCCATTTGGCGTAGCTCTCCTGATGCTTGGGGCCATACTGATGGCCGTGGTTCGTCTGAATATTGGCGCGCACCATGTCCCCGTAATCCATAATTATGGACGAGCAGCAGGAGGTTAATTTTGGGGCCACCGAGTGTCGCGTGGACTTGGCGTACACCGCCCTGGGGTCGCCGAGAAAAGACCGGATCAGGTCGATGTAGTGAATCGAGTGATACAGGATTTCCACGCGCGGCATCTTTTCGAGGAACGGCCACATTTGCCAGGGCGTGTAGGCGGTGATGCGCACCTCCACATCGTTTAATTCGCCGATCGATCCTTGGTCGATCATCCGCCGCGCATGGGTGACTGCAGGCGCGAAGCGCAGTTGGAAATTCACTGCCGCGGTCAATTTCTTGGCGCGGCACATATCGCGGATGGTGCGCGCCTGCTCGATGTTGTCCCCCATCGGCTTCTGAATCAATACGCCATGGCCGTCCGGAAGCCCGCGCAAGACATCGGCGGTAAAAGTCGCCGGTACCGCGACGTCGAATATCGTATCCGGTGTGGCGGACGCAGCCGCGTCCTCCAGCGAGGCAAACACTCGCGGGATACCATATTGGTCCGCGAGTGTTTTGGCCTTTTGAACCTCCAGGTCGTAGATACCCGCGACGCGGAAACCCGCCTGGCTGTACGCCGGCAGATGCGCGTCTCTGACAATGCCGCCCGCTCCGATGATGACGATTGGATGGTTCACCGGTTCCCGTTGCATTTCCGCCTTATTCTATAGCAAGGGGCCATTCTATAGCACAGAGACCATACAAGTCTCGATCCTGTGCTAATATTGGCGGCGTCAACGTTCATCTCGGTTGGGGGGACCGTGAACTCTCGTATTCTGGGGTTATTCGCAGTCGCCAGGCTGGCCCTGGCAGCCGCTCCGGCTGGCGTGGATTTCGATCGCGAGATCCGTCCCATTCTCGCCGACAATTGCTTCGCCTGCCACGGCCCCGACGAAAAACAGCGCATGGCGGGCCTGCGCCTGGATATAAAGGATGGCATGTTCGCTGACCGCAACGGCCATCCCGTCATCAATCCTGGAGATGCAGCGGCCAGCCGTCTCTATCAGCGCATCAGCGCGAAAGAGAAGAAGCAGCGCATGCCGCCGCCTTACTCCGAGCGCACCCTTACAGACCAGCAGGTCGATCTCATCCGCAAGTGGATCGACCAGGGCGCCAAGTGGGAATTGCACTGGGCTTATGCGCCTCCGAAGCGGCCCGATCCGCCGCGCGTGCAGAACAGCTCATGGCCGCGCAATCCCATTGACAACTTCATTCTGGCGCGCCTGGAACGGGAGGGTTTGCGGCCATCGCCAGAAGCGGACCGTGCCACGCTGCTGCGGCGCGTCAGCCTGGATCTGACGGGATTGCCACCGACGCCCGCGGAAGTTAATGCGTTCCTGGCCGACCACTCGCCGGGCGCATATGAAAAAGTGGTGGACCGCCTGCTGCATTCGCCGCACTATGGCGAGCGAATGGCCATGCAGTGGCTGGACGTGGCACGCTACGCCGACACGCACGGCTACCATATCGATAGTGCCCGCGAGATGTGGCACTGGCGCGACTGGGTCATCGATGCTTTCAACCGCAACATGCCTTTCGATGAGTTCACCATCGACCAACTGGCCGGCGACCTGTTACCCAACGCCACGCTGGACCAGAGGATCGCCACGGGTTTCAACCGCAACCACATGGTCAACTTCGAAGGTGGCGCGATTCCGGAAGAGTATCAGGTGGAATACGTCGTCGACCGGGTGGAGGCCACCAGCAACACCTGGATGGGAATGACGCTGGGCTGCGCGCGCTGTCACGATCACAAATACGATCCCATCAAACAGCGCGATTTCTATCGCTTCTTCGCCTTCTTCAATACAATTCCGGAAAAGGGACTGGACGGGCGCAGGGGTAACGCGCAGCCGTTCGTGCAGATCCCGTCGGCGCAGCAGGCCGCGGAGCTTGCGGAAGTGGCGAAGACGCTAGATACCACCAGCACAATTCTGGATTACGATCAGGTCACGGCGCTGGTTGCGAAATGGGAGAAGACCAAGCTGGACACCATGCCCGCGCCCAGCCATGCGGGGCTGTTAGCGCATTACGAGATGGACGGTAACTTTGCAGACCGCTCCGGGCATTATCAGGACGGGCGCATCCTCAGCGGAGCGCCTTCCTTTAGCGACGGCCCTGTAGGAAAGTGCGCGGAGTTCGAAGGGCAGGCGCACGTTCAATTCGGGGACATCGGGAATTTCGATTCCGGCGACGCATTTTCCCTGGCGCTCTGGGTCGAGTCGAACGGCAAGGAAGACAACCCGGTGTTGCAGAAGATCAGCGGTCCCGAAGAGCGGCGTGGCATCGAACTGGCTTTCGAGGACAGCGTGGTACTGCCACGGCTGAAGCGGGGCGCGCGTCTGCGGTTCCGGTTAACGCATCACTGGCCGGACGACGCCATCGAAGTACGCACAAAAGAGCCGTTGATCCAAGGGGAGTTTTCACATCTGGGCCTGGTTTACGATGGCTCAGGGAAAGCCGCTGGAATCAAACTGTTCGTGGACGGGCAACCCGCGGAGATCGAGACGGTGCGCGACAGCCTCTCGGGCGCCACCCGCACCCCCGCTCCGCTCGAGATCGGCAATCCGCGCCTGGGCAATGCCTTCAAGGGCCGCCTGGACGATGTGCGGATCTACGGCCGCGCGCTGGCGCCTGCCGAAATCGCGCAACTTGCCCAAGACCAGCCCACCCGTGCGACGCTCTACGTTCCCGCCGCGCAACGTTCCAAGGATCAAAAGAAAAAGCTGCGCGAGTACTTCCTGGCGCACGACGCGCCCGAGCCTCTACGAACTGCCTTCGCCGAACGGCGCCGGGCCCTGGCGCGCAAAGAGGACCTGGATTGGACTGTGCCCAGCTCCATGGTCATGCAGGAGGCGATGGCGCCACGCGACACATTCATCCTGGCCCGCGGCGACTATCGCAATCACACCGAGAAAGTGACGCCAGGCGTGCCCGGCATGCTCCCTCAACTCGGAAGAGATCTGCCCGCCAATCGCCTGGGACTGGCTAAATGGCTGGTCGGTCCCACCAACCCGCTCACCGCGCGCGTGGCCGTGAATCGCTATTGGCAGATCTATTTCGGCCACGGGATCGTGAAAACCACGGAGGACTTCGGCTCGCAGGGCGAAGCCCCGGTGCACCCGGAATTGCTCGATTGGCTGGCCACCGAATTCGTGGCTACCGGTTGGGATATCCGGGCCATGCAGAGGCTTATCGTTACCTCCGCCGCATATCGCCAGGACTCCCGCGTGACGCCGGAACTTCTGGAGAAAGATCCCGAAAACCGCCTGCTGGCGCGCGGACCCCGCTTCCGCCTGCCCGCCGAAGTGGTGCGCGACAATGCCCTGAGCGTTAGCGGGCTCCTGGACGGCCGCGTGGGCGGCCCCAGCGTTTTTCCGTATCAGCCCAAGGGCCTTTGGGAAGAGATGGCGTACGGCGACGTGTACTCCGCGCAGACTTACGTCGAGAGCCACGGCAGCGATCTGTACCGGCGCAGCATGTATACGTTCTGGAAGCGTACCGTGCCGCCGGCGTCGCTGGTCACATTCGATGCACCGGATCGCGAAAAATGTACGGCTCGCCGCACTCTAACCAACACGCCGCTCCAGGCGCTGGTGCTGCTGAACGATCCGACCTACGTGGAAGCGGCGCGCGCGCTGGCCGGACGCATCCTGAGCGAAGGCGGCAAGGACCCGGACAGCCGGATCCGCTTTGGATTCCGCCTGGCCACCGACCGCCGACCCGACGCCAAGGAAGTACGTGTGCTGCAGGATATGCTGCGGCAGGAATTGACGCATTACCGCGGCGAGCCGGACGCCGCGCACAAGCTGCTGCAGGTGGGCGAATCGCGAGCCAACGCCAAGCTCGACGCCGGCGACCTGGCCGCCTGGACCACCGTGGCCAGCGTGATTCTTAACCTGGACGAGACCATTACAAAGGAATAGCCATGGACCCGCAAGACGAATTCGGGCTGGCGCTGACCCGCCGGCATTTCTTTGCGCGGACCAGCACCGGCATAGGCATCGCGGCGCTGGCTTCGTTGCTGGACTCCCGGTTGTTTGCCGAGAACAGCGAGATCAACCCGCAGACGGGCGGTTTGACTGGCCTGCCGCACTTCGCGCCGAAGGCCAAGCGCATCATCTATCTGCACCAATCGGGCGCGCCCTCGCAGATGGACCTGTTCGACTACAAACCCAAGCTGTCGAAACAACAGGGGACCGAACTGCCCGGTTCCGTGCGCAACGGCCAGCGCATCACCGGCATGACCTCAGGGCAGACCTCACTGCCGGTAGCGCCGTCGATCTTCAAGTTCTCACAGCACGGCGAAACGGGCACGTGGCTCAGTGAGCTCCTGCCGCATCACGGCAAAATCGTAGACGATATCTGCCTCATCAAGACCTTGAACACCGAGGCGATCAATCACGACCCGGCCATCACTTTCATCCAGACCGGCTCGCAGCAGCCCGGACGCGCCAGCCTCGGATCCTGGGTCAGTTACGGGCTGGGCAGCGAAAATCAGAACCTGCCCGCGTTCGTAGTGCTCATCTCGCAAGCCAATGCGCTGAATGTGGACCAGCCGTTATTCTCGCGCTTGTGGGGAAGCGGATTCCTGCCTTCGAACCACCAGGGTGTCCGCTTCCGCTCGGGCAGCGACCCGGTGCTGTACCTGGCCGACCCTCCGGGCATCGACAAGGGTACCCGCCGGCGCATGTTGGACGCCATCGCCGGTCTGAATCACATGCGGGCGACGGCTTACGGCGATCCGGAGATCGAGACGCGCATCGCGCAGTACGAGATGGCGTACCGCATGCAGACGTCCGTGCCGGACCTGATGGATCTATCGAAAGAGCCCGAGCACATCTTTGAGATGTACGGCCCCGATTCCCGCAAGCCTGGCACTTATGCCGCTAACTGCCTGCTGGCGCGCCGCCTGGCCGAACGCAACGTGCGTTTCGTGCAACTCTATCATCGCGGATGGGACCAGCATTCGGATCTGCCGCGCGACCTGGCCTTGCAGTGCAAAGGCACCGACCAGGCGTCCGCCGCCCTGATTCTCGACCTGAAGCAGCACGGCCTGCTGGACGACACGCTGGTTATCTGGGGAGGCGAATTCGGCCGCACCGTATACTGCCAAGGCAGACTCACCGAAACCAACTACGGCCGCGACCATCATCCGCGCTGTTTCAGCGTGTGGATGGCCGGCGGCGGGATTAAGCGCGGCGTCACGATCGGCGAGACCGACGATTACTGCTACAACGTGGTTTCCGATCCCGTGCCCGTGCACGATCTGCAGGCCACTATTCTGCATTGCCTGGGTGTGGACCATAAACGCCTGACCTTCAAGTTCCAGGGACGTCATTTCCGGCTCACGGATGTTGCCGGGAATCTGGTACCGAAGGCGCTGGCGTGAGGGGTTGTTATAGATCGTAAACGTCTTCGGTAGGGCATGAGCGCTCTGACTGGCGCCGACGACAATTCAAACCGGCGCCGACCCTGTGAAATTGAGGAGATTGTCAGGCAGCGAGAGCAATGGAAGCGCACGCCGGGTAGCCGCTCTAATTATTGAGGTCGGCATTCCGCGCGTTGATGGCGTGCTGGGTTACTCGCAAAAAGCTGCGCAGAGAGCAGTCGAAGGTAGTATTGTCGACGCTGCAACCGGGGATAAACACGGGGACGTTGGCCGGTGGAGCGGCGAGAGTCAATTTAGTGCGGTTGCGAATCTGGTCCATCGTCTGGGTGATATAGGCAGTCCGGACGATGAATTCGCCGGTCCTCTGGGACTGGCGCAGTTCGAAGACCAGGGCGCCGCCGAGAGAGGCCACATCGCGCTGGAAACCATCCACCAGCCAATCGAGCTGGAATAGACCGGCGAGCCCGGCAAGATTGGTGTTGGCGGCCGTCAGCACCACGATTTTGTCCGATGGAGTGCCTACCGTGCCGGTCATGGCGCTACCGGTGGCTGCCTGAAGGATCGAGCGAATGATGTGCGAGGCCAGATTGGAGCTCTGCACTCCGGCCAGATAGGGCGTGCGGAATTCGAGATCCAGCAGCGCGTCGTACACCCGGAACATCTGGCTGATACCGGCGGCGTCCAGGTTACCCCAACCTACGTCGGAAGTGGGCATGCCATCGGCGTATTCCATCATGAAGGGATCGATCGCCATGTAAAAAGATGAGAGGCCGCCAGGGTTGACGGGAGCAGTGGAATTTCCAGCCGTCATGGTGATGGGGATGGTGGTGATATCGATCTTACCGGCGGGGGTAGCCGGCGCCGGGGAAGTGCCTACGGGATAATTGAACAAAACCGAACGTGCCATAGCGAATTCAGCAGCGTAAGCGCTGGATAGTAGCTGCGGATTGCCACCGATACGCCCGTTGACAGAGGCAATCGCCATATTGATATCCAGCTTGGCCACGCCGGCATCGATGGGGTCGAATAGCGGGTCAGGGGCCGGCACGGTGTTGACAGGGGGCGGCGCCGCCGGGAGAAGGCCCGCGACGAAAGCCTGTGCCGTATCCACAATGAGCGGAGCGTTATTGGCGCGGACGTAAACGGAGGCGGCATCGGCGGCATCGTTGCCGGTCAGCAATCCTTCCTGCGTGAGCCAGAGACGGAAATAACCACCGAGAATCGTTTCGTTCGTGGCCCCGTTCGGAGTAATCACGGCTTGGCCGGAAACGGAGAAAGCTGGAAACGGAAGTGTCGAGAAACTACTGAGTTGGGAGGGGGTGGCTACCGGAGTGCGAGCGGCATGACGGCCGAAAATAATGACCTGCTTCAGGACCGTGTTATCGGGGCGTTGAGCGGCCAGGAAGGGTACGCATAATGCAGCCATCGTGGCGTACCGGGCGAGGTGGCGTTTCATCTAACTCTTAGTAGCTGGCATGCGAAGAAAACTCTCATGTAATGATGGTCGAATCGAGTTTATGGCGGAAGTCTTTGCGTTCGCTACGGCAGTCTTAGGATTTCTGGTTTGGGAATTTGGTGCCGAAGGCACTTGCCTGAAGGCCGCCGGCATGTAAGCCGTCCGCTGCGAGCTTTCGAGTCCGTCGAATGATACAGTATGGTCATCGAACGGGCATATGCTACGCAGAACCTTTCTCTCTTCCTCCGCTGGGGCAGCGGGGCTTGCCCTATCCGCACAGGGCGCCGAAACCGGCAAGCTGAAAGCAGGCGACATCCCCAAACGTCTCTTCGGCAGGACCGGTGAAAGCCTGACGATCATCGGCCAAGCCGGCGGCCGCTTCCCAATGTGCGGCTACGAAGACGCCAAGGCGATCACGCTCCGGGCCTACGAGCTGGGTGTCAACTATTTTGATACCGCGCGCATCTACTGGGACGGAAAATCCGAAGAGGTTTACGGTGATGTATTGCCGCCCTTCCGAAAGAAAATCTTTCTGACCACCAAATCGCCGCAGCGCACACGGGAAGGCGCCGAGCAAGATCTGGAAAAATCGCTGCGCGCGCTGAAAACCGATCACGTCGATTTATGGCAGATTCACCAGGTCGGCACCATGGACGAAGTGGAGCAGATCTTCGCTCCGGGCGGCGCAATCGAAGCGTTTGAAGCAGCCAAGAAATCCGGCAAGTGCCGCTTCATCGGATTCACGGGCCATCATGATCCGGAGGTCCATCTGGCAATGTTGAAGAAATACGATAAATACGACACGATTCTGATGCCGCTGAATCCGGCCGATCCATCGTATCTGAGCTTCGAGAAACTGGTGATGCCGGTGGCAGTCGAGCGCGGCATGGGCATCCAGGCGATGAAGAGTACAGCGAACTCCCGTTTGCTGCATGCGATCCCGCTCCGAGATTGCCTTACTTATGTATTGAGCCTGCCGATCCACTGCCTGGCGCTCGGCTGCACCACGATCGGCCAGATTGAAGACGACGTCCGCATCGCCCGGAAGTTCAGTCCGATGACGGAAGCCCAGCTCGCGAAGGTGCGCGCAGAGGCGGCCGAGTTCAAGGGGCCGGGCCTGGAAGACTGGAAGCGCGATACCAACCAGCGGGCTTCCATCCCTCTCTATCGCGACGGATCGAGCGCCTCGTGAGATTATGACCTCGCGGGAAAGAGTACTTGCATCCTTGGATCACCACGAGCCGGACCGGGTCGCAGTGGACCTGTCGGGGTACAGGTCGTCGGGGATCTCGGCGATTGCTTATCCGAAACTGAGGGCCGCGCTGGGCCTCGAACCCCGCAGCGTGGATGTCTATGATCCGGTGCAGCAACTGGCGATCGTCCACGACGATGTGCTCGATCGGTTTGGCGCCGACACCATCGAGATGGGCCGCGGTTTCTGCCACGAAGACAAGTGGTGGGCGGACTGGACGCTGCCGGACGGCACACCGTGCCGGATGCCCGTGTGGGCGCTTCCGGAACAAGCCGGCTCCGAGTGGGTCTTGCGCGCCCCGAGCGGCCGGGTGACCGCGCGCATGCCGGAAGGCTCGCTGCACTTCGACCAGGTTTATTGGCCGTTTCTCGATGGCGAGGAGGACCTTTCGCAGATTGAGGCGCTGTATCCCGAGCACATGTGGACCGGAGTCGCATCGCCGCCGGGACCTTCGGTTTCCGGTCCGGCCGGGTTGGCCGCGGGCGCGCGGGCACTGCGCGCAAAAACCGATCGCGCGATCATCGGGTTGTTCGGCGGAAACCTGCTGGAGATGGGGCAGTTTTACTACCGCATGGACAACTTCCTGATGATGCTTGCCGGCGAGCCGCAGCGGGCACACCGGTTTCTCGATGCGCTGCTCGCGATCCACCTGCGAAACCTCGACCGTTTCCTGGGCGCGGTCGGCCCGCACATCGATGTGATCGTGTTCGGCGACGACCTGGGCGCGCAGAATTGCCCGCAGATTTCGCCCCGGATGTACCGCGAGTTCTTCAAGCCGAGGCATGCCGCCATGTGGGCGCGTGCCAAGGAGCTTGCGAACGTCAAGGTAATGCTGCATTGCTGCGGTGCCGTCCGGCAACTCTTGCCGGATCTGATCGACGCGGGCCTGGATGCCATTAACCCGGTGCAAATCAGTTGCAGGGGGATGGATGCCGAGGGACTCAAACGCGATTTCGGCCGGGATCTGACATTCTGGGGCGGCGGGTGCGACACGCAGCAAACGCTGCCGTGCGGTACGCCGGCCGAAGTCCGCGCACACGTTCTCGATCAGTGTGAAAAGCTGGCGCCGGGCGGCGGGTTTGTCTTCCAGCAAGTGCACAACATCCTGGCCAACGTGCCCCCGGAGAACATCATTGCGATGTACGACGCGGTGCGGGAGTACGACGCGCGGTGAGGCATTAGTCCATGTCAACCGCTGTGTTGGAAGGTCTCGCACTGACCCTGCTGGCAGGGGCGCTCGCGGGCAACTCCATGTTGCCGATGAAATTCGCCAGGCGTTGGAAATTTGAAAATGTCTGGCTGGTTTTCAGCATTGTCTCGCTGGTGATTCTGCCATGGGAGCTGGCGTGGATGCTGACGGGCCATCTTGGCGAGATTTACGGAGGGGTCGCATCCCGGCAATTGGCTCTGACGTTTTTGCTCGGCGCGGGATGGGGCGTGGCGCAAGTATTATTCGGACTCTCGGTGGCGCGGCTCGGATTGGCCCTGGGCTATGCCATCATCATCGGGCTCGGATCGCTGGGTGGGACGCTAGTGCCGCTGTTTTTCAAGAATCGCGAGGTGCTCGGAACGTCGCGCGGAACGTTGATCCTGGCGGGACTGGCCGTTATGTTGGCGGGCATCGCCGTCTCGGCGCGCGCGGGCGGGCAGCGCGAAAAGGACCGGAAAGCCGAAGCAGGCGCCGGATACGCGCTGGCGCTAGCCATGGCCGTGCTTTGCGGTCTGCTGGCCCCGATGATCAACTATTCGTTCGCATTCGGGCAGGACATCGCCGTGCGCGCCACACAGCTTGGTGTATCGCCCGAGCGCGCCGGCTATGCGGTCTGGCCGGTGACCCTCGCCGGGGGACTGCTGCCGAATCTCGGGTACTGTCTGTATCTCTTGTCTCGCAACAAGACGTGGCGCCTGTTCCGCGGCCCGTGGCTGCCCGATGCCGGGCATGCCACGCTGATGGCTGTTTTCTGGATGGGCTCGATGTCGGTCTACGGTGTCGCCGCAGTCTACCTGGGAGCCTTGGGCACATCCGTAGGCTGGGGCCTGTTTCAGATCTTCATGATCATGACCGCGAATTTCGGCGGCGTAGTTACGGGCGAGTGGGCGGCCGCGCCCCGGAGCGCCCTGCGCACGCTGTATGCGGGTCTGGGGCTGCTGGCCGTGGCGACGTTGATGCTCGCCGCCGGGAATCGCTGAGCCCCACAACCGCGGGCGCCAGTCACTTCATCTTCAAAGCCACCACCGAGGCATCCGGATCCGGAGCCTGGGCAGGCACCTCGATCTTGAGGCTGCCTCCGTTCTGGCTGAACTTCAGCGGTTTCTGACCCGCCAATAACGACGCGGCGGCCACCCGGCCGTTCACGCCGGTGATTTCGAGCGGCCCGTTGGGCCAGTCGAACACGTGAATGTAGATCGTGTTTCCCTTCTGCGTGGAGCGGCCGAAAGTCAGCTCCTGAAGCGGGCCGTAAGTGGTCCCGTAGATCGCTTCGCCATTCACCTTCAGCCATTTTCCAATCGCCAGCAGCCGCTCCTGGAACTCGGGCTGTATGGTGCCTTCAGGGGTCGGCCCCACGTTCAGCAGGAAATTGCCGCCTTTGCTGGCCACATCCACCAGTGTCCGGATCAAGTCTCGCGATGATTTGAACTTCCTGTCGTTCTTGTTGTACGCCCAGGTTTCGTTGATGGTCATGCACGTCTCCCACAAACGAAACTCTTCGGGTTTGGGCAGGGTCCCCTTATTGGTCCAGTCAGTCATCGTCCCGCCGTCGATGGTGCCCCGCGGCTTCTTTGTGGGAATGCCCTTGGGCGCGAACTGCTCAGGAGTGCCGAAGTCGCCGGGCAATCCGATGCGATCGTTGATCAGCGTGGCGGGCTGCAGCCGGTGGATCAGGTCGTGAAAGCGGCGGCCGTTGTACTTGCCCTGGTGGTCAAGGCCGTCGAACCAGATCAACGCGACATTGCCGTACCTGGTCAGCAACTCGCTCAACTGCAGTTCCATGTAATCGAGATACAGAGGCCACTCCGGCCGCCAAGGTTCTCCGCGCCAGTTCACGCTGGCCGGCTTGGAGGTATCGCGATAGCCGGGGTGGTTCATGTCCGGCGGCGAGTAGTAGAAGCCCAGCGGCATGCCTTCTGCCTTAGCTGCTTCCGCCAGTTCCGCGACGACGTCTTTTTGGTAGGGCGTCTTGGTGATTTTGTAATCCGTATACGCCGAATCGAACATGACAAAGCCGTCGTGGTGTTTAGTGGTAATCACCATATACTTCTGTCCGGCGGCCTTGGCCAGCCGCACGAGCGCGGTCGCGTCGAATTTCACCGGATTAAACTGCTGCAGCAGCGAACGGTATGCCGTTTCGTTGAACCCTCCGGTCATGATGGGCCAGGATGCCTCGACGCTGGCCAGTGAGTAAGGCCCCCAGTGAATGAACATGCCGAACTTCGCGTCGCGATACCACTCGGTCCTTTTCGCCTCCGCCGTATCGGCCGGGGCGCCGTAAAGAGCCGCCGCACAAACAAGCATCAATACCAATCGCAAAACTTTCACTGCATACCTCCATTTCACCTACGACCGCAATTCAACATCACATCCAACTTGCTCCGGATCGTCGCCGCCGACTCCGGCACGTACAGCACATCGCATTCGGAGCCGACTATGTGCGGGTGCGCGGCCCTTCGCATGTTCCCGATCAGTTCCAGCGTAAGCTCCTGCACGCGCTCCATTGGAACGACCGTATCCGAGTAGAAGTTTTTCGTTGGCAAATTACCGAATAGCACTACATCCTTCGGAACGAGCGCGGCGTCTTCCCACAACTGCCGCGAGCTGCCCAGACTTAGGATCGCCGGGTGCACCCGCTCACCGAACTGCCGGACCATGATGGGATTCAACTGCCCACAATCGTGCCAGATCAGATCAACGCCGGCGGAGTCCAGCACCGCCTTCAAGCGCAAGGCCGGCTGCATCACGAAACGCTCGAAGATATCGGAGCCTTTCGCGATCTGTTTGGGCGACAGGTATACCACGTTCGCCGCTGGCTCGCAGACGATGATCGCGCGCGCACCCGCCCGCACCTGCGCGCCGAGCGAACGGTGCACGGTCAACTCCGCGAGCGCCAGGCAGCGCTCCGCCATCAGCACTGCCGCATCCTCCGCGCCGGTCACACCCATACCCGCCATGGCGATCGGAACGATCGGGTCGGCCATCAGCTTGGTCATCAGCGAAAACGGGCCGATCGCCATCCCGACCGGAACTAATTTGGTTTCCCGGGCAATGTATCGGGTGGAGTCGAAATGCGCCTGACAGCGAGCCGGGAAAGCCGCATCGATCGACGCGGCCACACGGGCCAGGTCGTCTTCGGAAGGAGCCGCGTCAAAGTGGAAGGCGTCCACCTCGGCTTCCGGCACGCCGAATTTGTCGAGCAGGTCCGCCTTCTCCAGGCGCAGGTCCATTAAAGGTATCGCCAGGGGCGTCCCGTACCGGCAGGCCGCTTCCTCGGTGATCTTGCCCAGGCGGCGGCCATCCAGCACGATTTCGTCGGCATCGGCGTGCTCGTGAAGAACCAGGTCGGTGCCGATCGGCATTTGCAACCCTGCATTCGCCAGGCCGATATAATACTGCCGGCCCATCATTTGCCTCCTGGGCTCTGACCCACGTAGGTCATTGGCAGACCGCGGAAGTAGCGGGCCAGCGCGGCAATGTTCGCGTCGTTTGCCGCGAAGGCTCCGTCGCTCCGAAACGCCGATATCGGTTTCCCCAGGTATTCCTCCACTGGCAGCGGCAGGGAGTTGTCGCGAGGCTCGGCGAAGCCATAGAGGTCGATGTCGCGGTTGTGCGGATCGGTCAGGTAGGTCTGGGCATCGTGCCGGGCCCACCCCACCAGACACTGGATAAGCCGTGTGTGACTGCCCACCATCTTGCGGCCGGCTTCGTAGTATTCACGGTCGGGAGCCTCATTCAATACCCAATCCGCCTGCTTCAGTACGCGGGTTCCGGCAATCGTTGGGTCGGAGAGTTTACTGCACGAGAGCCAGATGACGGCGTTCCTGCTGGCGCCTTTCGTTACGTCGTAAACGCGGCTCCAGCAACGTTCGATGGCGGCGCGCTCGTATGCCAGGATATCGGCTGCGGCAGGCTGCCCAGCTCTGGGAAACCGCCCACCTGTCAGCTTCTCAAACAGCTTCTGTTCGCACGCGATCCAACCGCTTTTTCGCAGACTGGGGTTCGGGTTCCAGAGCCAGTCGAGCATGTAGCCGTCGACGCCCGTATGCCTGACGGCATCCTCGATGGAACGGCAAAGGTAGTCGATGTATTCGTCGGTGAAAGGGATATGCAGGTCCGATGGGGTGCCGTAACTCAGATCCGGGTGCTCCAGCCCCCACTTCGTGTTTGCCCCGGCGCAGAAGTAACCCATCACCAGCATGTTCTTTCGGTGTCCGAGCTCAACGACGCGCCGCAGGAAATCGTGCTTCAAGCCTGGCTGCGGCGGTACGGCTCCGTTTTGGTACCAGGCGTAGCCGTTGGTGGAGACACAGAAAGTCTGAATAGTGTTCGCGCCGATACCCTCGTACCACGCGACGTGCTCTTCGGGAGACGCGCCGGCCCATTGTCCGGGCTTGGCAAAATCGTTAAGCCAGCCAGGCGGCCGCGGTCTCCGCCAATTGAAATCGATGCAGAACGCCTGGATCCGCTTGGGTACCGGCAGCGCCGCGCGCGCCGTGAGCGCCGTCGCGACGGACGTCAAAAAGCCCCGCCGGGTGCTACTTGACATCGCCTGGATGTCCTTTCAAGGCAGAGTACTCGTGCAAGGCCGGAAGCTTTTCCGGCGGCACCAGCGCATCCCAGCTTTTGATCGGTTCGGGCGCTGCAACCGCCGAGCCCGCGCCGAATCGAATGGTCACGATCTGTTGCGGCTGGACCGCGAAACGGTAGCGCGGACCACCCGCCAGCGGCTTGCGCCGGCCTCCCGTCAGGTCGGTGAGCCAGGCGCCTTTGTGGGGCAGGTCGAGCGTCAGCTCAGCGTTTCCAGCATAGCCGTCGATCTCGGCCAAGCGGAGTTCAATCTCGTCTCCGACGCGGCGCAGGGCTTCGACGATGACATTCGCGGAAGCCGACAGAAACGGCTTCGGTATGGCGGCGGCCCGTGCGGGCAGGGGTACAGGGGGGCAATTGTACTCCCACGCGAGGTTCGGAATGCGTGCGTCTTTCCACTCCCCCGGGTGCGCCATCAGAGCGTAAGCGAATTGATGCTTTCCTGCTCCGCTGAGCCACGGGTTCGGATGCCCGTAGTATTTGTCCGTCGCGTTGTAGAGGTAGACGATGGGCGTCCGGTCGTCGATTTCGCGGCCTGTCAGACCGCGATCGAAAAGCGCCACGCCGCCGCCGCTCTGGAGCGAATAGTGCGACCACCGCACCGCCGGCACAATGCCCTTGGTCCAGCCATGCAGGTCTGGGTTGGGCTTGGCCCATGCTCCGTGCGAGAAGCCGTAAGGGATGCCCCGCCGAACTTCGTTCACGGCCTCCGCCAGCGGAAACTCGGCCACCAGCACGGTCAGATTAGGAAGGTCCTCCACCTGCGTCTCGAAGTCGATGCGCGGATGATGGCGGTAGAAACGGATCAGCCGGCGGCCGGTTTTGCCGCCAAAGAATTCGCCTTCGGCGATCACCGTCGTGGCAACGGGGCCGGCAGAGGCGCTGACGCGCGTCGCGTAGTCGAGCGACGAAGCCAGACGCTCCCGGCCGGGCCGCGCGAGAATGAAATCGCCCGGGTCGCCCTGCTGCGATTTCGGCCTTTCCGCGACCAGCACGTTGGCGGGACCGCCCAGAACTTCGCGACCGCCCGGCTTGAGTTTCAGGCTGACGAGCGTGCCCGATTTCGGCGCCACGCGGGCCACATAGTAGTCTGTCTCGATCGCCTCCGGCAGCGTGATACTCTGCTCTACCGGCGGTCTAGTCGATTTCCACGCGCCCACGGATACCGGCGGCAGTTCCATCTGGCACAAGACGGACCCGTCCGCCAGTGTTTGCGCCACCGCCGGTTCCGGCGCCGTTCCGCCCGGCAGCACGAATGGATCGGAGCGCTTCCAACTCGCCGGGTTGAACAGGCCGATCGCATCGCCGACGCCCACGAGCGCAGATCCCGCATCCCGCAGCGTCTTCCCGGATTCCTTCTCGACCCAGGTCAGGCGGTCACGAACGTCCCAGGATTGCGGGTCCTCGAACACCATTCCCCCAGCAGAACCCCACAGCGTGTTGCGGTCCATGCTGAGGAACATCAGCGCCCACGCCTGGTAAAGCTTGTCCGCCGGGTACGTAAACTGCCCGTTCAGGCTTGCAGCGGTACTGAGGATTTCGGCCGCCTGCAGTGCGTGCTCATTGCGTCGGAACCAGTTCTTCACCCTGGGACTCTCGATCCAGAAGGCGTCGAAGTCATACGCCGTACCGCCGCGCATCGTGGGAATCGCAATCCGGCCCGACTTCAAAGAGGGCAACACCGCATCCACGTATTTGGAAAGCGTGGTGAAACGGATCTCCGTGGCCGGGTCGCGCTCTTTCCATCGCGCAAGGAATTCGCTCGGGTAATTCTTGTAGAGTGGCGCCAGGGCGTAGTCGCCACTGCCACCGAGAACCAAGGTGGGAGCGCCTTCCGGTACGATCTTCTGTTTGTCGTCAAGGAACTTTTCGATCTCATCGAACTGCTTGGGCGTGAACGGTTCCTTGGCAGTGAACACGGAGCTCAGTTCGGAGTAATGCCCGGGGGAGATTGCCAGCGTACGCGATCCGTCGGGCGATTCGGCCCAGTGCAGCGACTTCCCGGTTGGGTTCTTGCGCGTATACACCATGGCATCAAGCCCCAGGCCCGAGGTGATCTGCGCCATCTGATCGTGCGTACCGCAGACGTCGATGGTCCATGCAAAGCGCGGCCGTATTCCGAATACCGCCTGCTGCCAGCGGAGGCCTTCCACGCCGAGCCGCACCAGCGCCTCTCCGCCGGACAGGTTGATCGTGGATTCGAGGAAGAATGCGTTCACCAGCTCAACCCGGCCCTCCTGCAGACGCCGCCGGATCTCCGGTACGCGTTCCGGACGGAAATTCATAATGGCGATCAGGTTATTAACTTCCGACAGAACGAAGGCATAGTTGGGATCGTCGCGCACACGGTCCAAGTGATCCAGATAGCTGTTGGTGCAGAACACGCGCTCTTTCGAGAAAGTGGTCAACCATCCGCAACTTGCCGGGTGGAAATTCGGCACCACGTACACCGTTCGCTTTGCACTGCCTGGCTTCGGCTGGCCGTCGAGCGCCGCCGCGCCGGCTGCCGTGGCTATGAAACTGCGCCTCGTCGTTTTCATGGCTCTCCTTCCTTGTCTGTTGCGGACCTCCAAGCACTGATTAGATCTCCTTTCACGCGCCGATGCGAACTTTTTTGTTCAAGATCTGCCCTTGCCCGCGCCGTGCCGATAATGATATAAGCACCTTTGGAACGCAAACAAAAAGGCACGGTACGCGTAGCGCTGATCTCCGGCGGGATGTACGACCGCCTTTACGAGCGCATCCCGGACTTCGAGCATGCCACGGGCGCCGCCGTGGCGATCGGTTTCCGCGGCACGCATCCGGAGTTGAACGCGCATCTCGCGGCACTCGATCCGGTGCCCTACGACCTGGTCGCCACCCACACCAAATACGCGCCTTCGCAGCTTCGGTTCCTGGCGCCGCTCGAAGGCTTTGACACCGCCGACTTCTTCCCCTCGCTATTGGAAATGGCGACCATCGACGGAGCGCTGTACGCTATCCCGCGGAACATCGACTTGCGGCTGCTGCACTACCGCACGGACCTGGTTGCCGCGCCGCCGGCCACTTGGGACGAACTGGTGGCGCTGGCCCGGCGCGTCACCCGCCCGCCGCAGCTTCACGGCTTCGTCTTCACTGGCGTCGAATCCGGCTTATTCGGCACATTTTTCGAGCTGGCGGAGGCCTCCGGGGCACGCGTGTTTCCGCCATCGCAAGTGGCCGAAGTCAACAACGAAGGCGGGCGTTGGACGCTCGGTGTACTGCGCGAGCTATACAGCAGCGGGGCGGCGCCAGCAGCTTTGGCCGGATGGCATTACGACGAAGTGCACAGGTACTTCCGCGAGGGCGGCGCGGCGATGGTGCCCGACTGGCCCGGTTACTACGGTTCCTATCGCAGCGCGGACTCGCCTGTGCGGGACCTTTTCCGCGTGGCGCGGATGCCGGCCGGCCCGAGCGGCCGTGTGTGCTGCTATGCCGGGTCGCATACCTTCGCCCTCACGCGCACCGGCGTGGAAAATGGAGATGCGCGCGCGCTGCTGAGTTTCCTGACGGCGCCGGAACAGCAGGCGCTCGAAGCCCGGAATGGGGCCGTTCCGGTGAGACGGTCGGTCATGGAAAAACAGCGGCGGGAGGCCTCTGGCGTAGACGCCGAGCGCCTGGCTCTCCTCGACCGCTCCATCGAGTCCGACCTGATCATCCCTCCCAAGCTCTCGTACTACCCGGAAATCGAAGACATCCTCTGGCGCACCGTGCGGGCCGCCATGATTGGCGAGGTCGCCATCCCCGATGCGCTGGCGGACATCGAAGCCCGGATCGCCAGGTGCGTGAGCCATGCCGCGAAACTGGCGGACCGGCAATGAGACCAGTCACCATAGCGCGGGTGGAAGCGCAGGACCGGCATTTTCCATTGCATGACGGCGCGGGGTCCGACGCTATGCACACCGGCGCCGAGTACGCCTTTGCGGTCACTCGCTTGCGCACCGATACCGCGCTCGAAGGCTGCGGCATCACTCTCACGCTGGGCCCAGGCAACCGTCTGGTGTGCGACGCTATCGAACAACTCGGTAGCTCGCTGGCCGGCCGCGAGATCGAGGAACTGATGGCGGATTTCGGCACGGTTTCGCGCCGCTTGGCGGACCACCCGGCTTTGCGCTGGCTCGGACCGCACAAAGGAGTGGTCCACCTGGCCCTGGCGTCGCTCGTGAATGCATGTTTCGATCTGTGGGCCAAAGCTCGTGGAATTCCGCTCTGGCGCCTCCTGCTGGACCTCCAACCGCAGCAAGTCGTGGCGCTGCTGGACCTCAGCTATGTTGAAGACGTTTTGAACGGGGACGAAGCGCTGGCGCTTCTGCGCGATCACCTTCCGACGCGCGCACAGAGGGAAGGCGTTCTGCTCTCCGGCTACCCCGGCTACGACACGTCGGTGGGCTGGTTCCAGTATGACGACAGCCGCGTCCTTGAAAATGCCCAGCAGGCGCTCGCTGCCGGTTTCCGTGCGTTCAAGCTGAAGGTTGGGTCGAAGGACCCCGAGCGCGATCTGCGGCGCGCGGCCATGCTGCGCGAGATCGCCGGGCCGGACTGCCGGCTGATGTTTGACGCGAACCAGCAGTGGAGCCTCCGGGAGGCCCGGCACATGTGCCAGGCGTTGTCCGCCATGGACCCATACTGGATCGAGGAACCTACGCATCCGGATGACGTGGAAGCGCACCGCGAGTTGGCGCGCGAGATTGCGCCCGTACGCATCGCGCTTGGAGAACACGTGCCGAATCGCGTGTTGTTCAAAAACTTCATCCAAGCCGGCGCGGTTCACTTCGTACAGGCCGATTGCACGCGCTTGGCGGGCATTTCAGAGTTCCTCACGGTGAGCCTCCTGGCTCGCAAGTTCGGTCTGCCGGTGGTGCCGCACGTGGGCGACATGGGGCAGATCCACCAGCACCTCGTCCTGTTCAATCACGTGGCGCTCGGCCACGACGTGGTCTTTTTGGAACACATTCCCCACTTGCGGGAATATTTCACGCATCCGGCTTGCGTGAACGGCGGCGTGTATACTGCGCCACAGGCGCCCGGGATCTCCTGCGACCTCAAAACCAACTCCTCTGTCTCTGTTCGCGGCTGAACACTGGCTTGCGCCAACGGCCTTCAAGGAATCCTCGATAGCCATTTTTTGCCCGGCTGCTGGATGCGGCCTCGCTTTCGGCCAGACCCTTCGCGCCGAAGTCGCGCAGACCGTTGCCTAATCTGGTCGAAGTGGACGCTGAACTCCGGTACAACACTCGGCGACCGAAAAGAAATCTTCACGAAGCTTTGAATGCCATGACGGCTTCGTGCAGCATGAAGCGTCCTTTTCTCGTAGGGCTCAACGGAAGATCCACCATAGAATTAGTGTGCAGACGAACAGCACACCGGCCCATATCCGATAGTCCTTACTTCCCAGGCTCTGCCCCGCCGCGGACGCGAACACGTTGCTTTCGGTTTTGTACTCGGGCGGCGGTGCGGTCAGGAGGCTGACCACGATCATGACGATCGCCGCGAAGAACCACACCAGGATCGATCGGTGGAGGAATGAGCTCAGATAGGGGTGCGAAACCACCGCCCAGCCAAGGTTCTGATCAAGGAACAGAAACAGGCCGAGGCAGAATCCTGCCGTGCCTCCCGATATTGCCCCAGTCGTATTCCCGCGCTTCCAGAGCAAGCCGATGAAGATCACCGCGCCGAGAGGTACGCCCAGATACGCCGAGATCATCTGCAGATAATGCCAGATGGTGACCGACAATCCGACCAAAGGAGCCGCCAGGACGCCGAGCACGGCCATCAGCACCGTGATTCTGCGCCCGATGGCGACCTGCTCCCGATCGGAAAGGCTGGGTTTCCAGTGCATGAAAAAGTCGCGCACAACCAGCGTGGCGCTGGCGTTGTAGCAGGCGCTCATCGACGACATCAGGATGGCGACGAGTCCGGCCAGCACCAGCCCCCGCAGCCCGACGGGAAGCAGATCACTGACCAGCCGCGGATAAGCCATGTCGGCTTTCGGAAGGTTCGGATAGAGGGCCCGGGCGATGACACCCGGCACCACCAGGATAAAGGGGATGAGCAGTTTCAGGAAGCCGGCGAAGATGGCGCCCTTCTGGCCCTGGTCCACGGAGCGGGCGCCGAGGACGCGCTGCACGTTGGTCTGGTCCATGCACCAATAAAACATTCCGCCGAACAGGTTCCCGATCATGAAGCCGGTGACGGGAAGTTCGGAATCGAGCGGCTTCACCACATGCAGAAGCCCGGGATCGACCCGTGCGGTCAAGCCGCTCCATCCGCCAACTGCCACAAAGGCGACGGCTGTGAGGACGATGCTGCTTACGATAAGCCAGGTACCCTGCACCATGTCCGCGTAGACCACAGCGCGCAAGCCCCCCTTCATCGTGTAGAGGGCGGTGAAAATGGAGAGGCCGATCATAACGGCTAGTTGGTTCCAGCCGAATAGCAGGACTAAGAGCAGCGAGCCCGCCCAAAGATCGATGGCGTTCTTGGTCAGCACGTTCATTACCAGCAGATTGCCGGAGAGGAAGGCGCGCAGTCCCCATCCGAAGCGGCGCTCGAGGAATTCGGGGATGGTGTAGATTTTGCTGCGCAGATAGAGAGGCACAAACATGGAAGCCAGAATGATGAGGCACCAGGCGGCCATCCATTCGTATCCGCCGGTGACGAGGCCGACGCGGTAGCCGTCGCCCGCCATGCCGACCACGTGCTCGGCCGAGATATTGGAGGCCAGCAGCGACATGCCGACAAACGGCCACCGCAGGTCGCGCCCGGCCAGGAAGTATTCGGCGTTCGTTTGCTTCTTGCCCGCCGCACGGAGGACCGCGCCTACCACGAGCGCCAGGCTGATGACGATAATGACCGAATCGAGTATGCCTAACACGCGAAAGCCTGAGGTCTGACGGCTACTCCACTCCCAAAACGACGCGCAGGTTCGACTCGATCAGCCGCAGCATCTGCTCGTCGCTCAAGCTGCCGGTATCGAACATAGCGTTCAAAGCCAGCCCGTCGAGAATGGCCCCTATCTGGGCGGACTGCGTGCGCTTCTCTTCGCGACCGGCCGTCGCAAATTCCGGTAGCAGCCGGTTCAGATCCGCTTCCATGCATTGCGCGCACACTGAGGCGTGCAGGTCCGCCAGCCGCTTCTGGCGGCGCGGGTGACGGATGGCGTATTGCTTGAATTCCAGCGCGAGAAGCATCCGCGGCCGGTCTTTGATCACATCGCGCAGATGCAGCGCTACGGTTCTGATTCGCTCTTCGCTGGAACAGGCTTCGCTCAGTTGCAGACTCACCCGCTCCCGATCGCGCGCCAGGTCTTCCTCGAAAATTGCGAAGAAGACGTCCTCTTTGTCCTTGAAGTTCGCATAAAAGGCGCCGCGCGTTTTGCCGGCCGCGGCGGCGATCTCTTCCACGCTCGAAAGCTCGAACCCGCGGTCGGCGAAGATGCGCCGCGCGGCATCGGTCAGGTGCTTCCTGGTTAAGATGGCGCGCTCCTGCTTCTGGGGGAGCCGCGCATAACGGTGCACGGCGGCGACGCCTTTTTTTGAAGCGTGCATGGCACTTTCAGAATCTCACAAAAAGATTCATCCGTGTATATTTTTGATAATGGGATGGAGGTGGGGCTGTTGTCCAGGGGAATTCAACGAATAATCATGAACCGGGCGCCCAGTGGCGCCGCTATCCTGGTTCTTTGCTTTACCTTGTGGATGCTCGCTGGCTGCGGTAAGAGCGGGGCCGCATCACCGAATCCATCCATGGGGCCGCTCCCGGTGACGGTAGCGCAGGTGCGCCAGGCGGACGTCCCGCTGAGTGGTGACTGGGTCGGCACTCTCGATGGGTATGTAAACGCACAAATCCAGCCGCAGGTAAGCGGCTATCTGATTCGCCAGGATTACCGCGAGGGATCCTTCGTCCCCAAGGGTGAAGTTCTATTTGAAATCGATCCGCGTCCGTTTCAGGCGGCCGTCGATCAGGCGGAGGGACAGCTTAACCAGGCGCAGGCTCAGGTGGTGCAGGCCGAGGGACAGGTCAAGCAGACCGAGGCGCAACTGGAACTGGCGGAGATCAACCTGAGGCGCGACACGCCGCTGGCGGAGGCGCGCGCGATTGCGCAGAGCCAGCTCGACAACGAGAAACAGCAGGCGGCGCAGGCACGGGCAGCGGTCAGCTCGGCGGAAGGCGCGGCGAATGCGGCGCGCGCCAATGTGAGCGCCGCGCAGGCAGCTCTCACCACCGCGAAACTGAATCTGGGGTTCACCCAGGTTCGTTCGCTCATCGGTGGAGTGGCCGGCCAGGCGACCACGCAGGTGGGCAACCTCGTGAGCCCGCAATCCGTTTTGACGTCCGTCTCGCAACTGGACCCCATCAAAGTCTACTTCTCGATCAGCGACAACGAATATCTGGCGCTGACCGCGCGTGCCAAACAGGCCGGCGGAGACCTTTTGCACGCCTCCTCCAGCCTGCCGCTTGACCCTGACGCTCTCGAACGGGCAGAACTATCCGCATAAGGGACAAATCGCCTTTGTCGACCGGCAGATGAATCAGCAGACCGGGGCGATCCGGATTGCCGCGGCTTTTCCCAACCCGGGCGGCATTTTGCGGCCGGGCCAGTTCGGGCGGGTTACCGCGACCACGGAAGTTCGCCGCGGAGCGATCCTGGTTCCGCAAATCGCCGTGCAGGAATTACAAGGCATCCAGCAGGTGGACACGGTAGGCGCGGATCACCACGTCCACGTCGTGAACGTTAAATTAGGTCCGCAATACGGCGATGACTGGATTGTGGAGAACGGACTGCAAGCCGGCGCCACGGTGATCACTAACAACCTGCAGAAATTGAAAGACGGCGCGCCGGTCGACCCGCATCCGGCTTCCACTCAGGCGTCGCCCGCGAACACAGCCACCGGCGGAACGGACCGGCCGTAACCCCATGTCGAAATTCTTTATCCGCAGGCCCATTGTGGCCATCGTCATCGCAATCCTGACCGTGATTATCGGCGTGGTCTCCATGTTGACGCTGCCGACCTCGCAGTACCCCGATATTGTTCCGCCCGAAATTCAGGTGCAGGCGAACTATGCCGGCGCGGATGCCAAGACCCTGGAGCAAGCCGTCTCCACGCCGATCGAGCAGCAGATGAACGGCGTGGACAATATGCTGTACATGTATTCGGTGAATGCCAACAATGGCCAGGCGACGGTGTACGTGGATTTCGATGTCAAGACCAATCCGGATACCGACCAGGTGCTTTCGCAGCTTCGCGTAGCGCAGGCGCAGGCACAACTTCCGGCGCAGGTGACCGCGGCCGGATTGACGGTGCAGAAATCGCTGACTTCACCATTGATGCTCATCGGCCTGTCCTCGCCGGATAACCGGTACAGCGCCGAGTTTCTGACCAATTACGCCATCATCAATCTGCAGGACGAGCTGACCCGCGTTCCAGGCGTCTCGCGCGTCCAGATTTTCGGCGGACAGTACGCGCTCCGCGTCTGGGTGAAGCCGGACCAACTGGCCAAGCTCGGCGTAACTGCTGTCGAGATCATCAGCGCGCTGCAGACGCAGAACAACGTGAATCCGGCGGGCCAGATCGGCGGCGAGCCGGTGCCCGCGGGGCAGCAGTTCACCTACACGGTGCGCACGCAAGGGCGCTTGGTCACGCCCGAAGAATTCGGCAAGATCGTGATTCGCGCCAACCCGGATGGCTCGGTCTTGCACCTGCGGGATGTGGCGCGCGTGGAGCTTGGCGCGCAGGTCTACAGCCTGTCGGCGCGCTACAACGGGGCGCCTGCGGGCATGATGGCGGTGTATCAACTTCCGGGATCGAACGCGGTGGCTACGGCCGAGGCGGTGAATAAGCGCTTGATACAATTGGCCGCCAACTTTCCGGCGGGCATGCGCTATGACGTGCCGCTGGATACGACCAAAGCCGTTACGGCGGGCATTCACGAGATCGTCCTCACGCTGGGGATCGCATTGTCCCTGGTCATCCTGGTGGTCTACATTTTTCTACAAGGTTGGCGGCCGACCATCATCCCGTTGATGGCGGTGCCGGTTTCGTTGATCGGCACGTTCATTCTGTTTCCGGTGCTGGGCTTCTCCATCAACACACTTTCGCTCTTCGGCCTGGTGCTGGCGATCGGGCTGGTGGTGGATGACGCCATCATCGTAGTGGAAGCCGTCGAGAACCTGATTGATCATGGCATGGCTCCGCGTGAAGCCACCATTCAGGCCATGGAACAGGTGGGCGGACCAGTGGTGGCCATTGCGCTGATCCTGGCGGCGGTTTTCATCCCCACCGCGGCGGTTCCCGGCATCACCGGGCGGCTCTATCAGCAATTTGCCATCACCATTGCGGTGTCGGTATTGATCTCCGCATTCAACGCGCTCACGCTAAGCCCGGCGCTGGCGGCACTGCTGTTGAAGCCCAAGGATCATACGCGGCGGCGCGGCCCGCTCGCGCGCTTCTTTGGACTCTTCAATCGCGTCTTCGGATACACCCAAGAAAAGTACGTCTCTACATCGAATGTGCTGCTGCACAAATCCGCGGTCACCATGCTGGTGCTGGCAGCCATCGCGGTACTGGCTGTGTTTATGGGCGAGCGCGCTCCGGCCGGCTTCATCCCGCAGGAGGACCAGGGATATCTTTTCGTGGCCCTGCAGTTGCCCGACGCGTCGTCACTGCAGCGGACCGACGATGCGGCGCAGCGTGTCTCGAGCGCGCTACTGAAGACGCCCGGAATCGAGGGCGTGGTGGCAGTTGACGGTTTCAGCCTGCTAACCCAGACCCAGAGCACCAATACGGCGTTCTTCTTCGTATCGCTCAAGCCCTGGGAGCAGCGCAAGTCGAGAGCGGAACACATCGAAGCCATCCAATCCAGCGTGCAGCGCCAGCTGTCGGCGGTCTCCGACGGTTTGGCGTTCTCGTTTCCGCCGCCCGCCATTCCCGGTATTGGCACTTCCGGTGGCGTCACCATGATTCTTCAGGACAGATCGGGCAACGACGATCCCAACTTCCTAACCCGGAATCTTTTCGCTTACCTGGGCGCGCTGTCGAAGCGGCCGGAGATCGCCGCGGCGATTCCTTCGTATCTGCCGGCCGTGCCGCAGTTGTATGCCGATGTGGACAAGGAAAAAGCCTTCACGCAGCAGGTGGATCTGACTGACATCTACACCACCATGCAGACCTTCATGGGCGGCTACCTGGTGAATTATTTCAACCGGTTCGGGCGCCAGTGGCAGACTTACGTGGAAGCCGAAGGCGACACGCGCACGAACATTCAGAACATCAACCAGTTCTATGTGCGCAGTGCAAACGGCGGCCGCGTCCCTTTGGGGTCGCTGGTTAACGTCAAGCAGATTACCGGGCCCGAGTTCATCCTCCGCTTTAACGAGTACAATGCGGCGCAGCTCAATATCAGCGGCGCGCCGGGGTACAGTTCCGGCCAGGTGCGCGCCGCGATCGAGGAGGTCTTCCACGCGAACATGCCCGCCACCATGGGCTTCTCATACCAGGGCATGAGTTTTCAGGAGCAGCGCGCCGCCGAGGGTATTCCGGCGTGGGTGGTGTTCGGGCTTTCGCTGCTGTTCGTATTCCTGATCCTGGCGGCGCTGTACGAAAGCTGGACGTTGCCGTTCAGCGTACTGCTTTCTACTCCCGTCGCCATCCTGGGTGCATATCTGGCGCTGAGCTTGCGCTCTTTGGAGAACGACATCTTCGCCACGATCGGTCTGATCATGCTGATCGGCCTATCCGCTAAGAACGCAATCCTGATTGTGGAGTTCGCGGTGGAAAATTACCGCGCCGGGCAGAGCATTTCGGGGGCGGCCCTACACGCCGCGCGCCTGCGCTTTCGGCCCATCGTGATGACGGCGCTGGCATTCATCTTCGGTTGCCTGCCGTTGTGGACAGCCAGCGGTTCGGGCGCCATCTCGCGCCGCATCCTGGGGACGGTGGTGATCGGCGGCATGACTCTGGCCACGTTGATCGGCATTCTGATGATCCCGGTTACCTTCGGAGTAGTCGAATATCTTTCGCACCGGCTGGTGAGAGGCGGGAGGGGACTGACCATGGATTCCGTGCATCCGCCGGAGCAACTGGGGCCGGGAGGTCCATCGCCGGAACCTGAGGGAGGCCAGGCATGAGCGTCCGGTTTCGAAACCGCGCTGTGGCTGCGATCTCCGGTGGCGCTGCGCTACTGACGCTGGCCGGTTGCACGGTAGGGCCGAACTACAAGCGCCCGCAGGTGCCCGCGGCGCCCGCATATCGAGGCGCGGACAACGCGCAAGTGTCGAGCGCCGGCGGCGCGCTGGGCGATCAAAACTGGCAGCAGGTATTTCCCGATCCGGAATTGCAGGAGCTGATCCGCACGGCGCTGACCAACAATTACGATCTGCGCATTGCCGCCGAACACGTCCTGGAGCAGAAGGCGCAGTTGAAGATCGTACACGCACAGGAGTTCCCTCAGATCAGCGGAAGCGGCACGGGCATAGGCGCTACCGTTCCCGCTTCGCTGGGACAATCCATCGGCAGCCCGCTGGCGTTCGGAAGTTTCAGTATCTCCGGCTCCTGGGCGCCGGATTTCTGGGGACTCTACCGCCGGCAGACGGAGGCGGCGCGGGCGCAGCTACTGGCGCAAACATGGGCGCAGCGCGCCGTTCGCCTTTCCATCGTGGAGCAGGTCGCGGCCACGTATATCGGTCTGCGCGCGCTCGACCGGCAATTGGAAATCGCGCGCGAAACACTGAAGACGCGGCAGGAATCCGTGGATCTGACGACGCGCCTGGAGCATGGCGGCGCCGTGCCCCTAGCAGATTTGCGGCAGGCAGAGGAACTGCTCTATACCGCCAGCACGCAGATTCCGCAAATCGAACAGAGCATTCAGCAGCAGGAGAATGCCCTGCGATTCCTGCTCGGCCAGACCCCCGGCCCGGTGAGCCATACCGCCGCCGGCGCAATGGCGCCGCCTCCGCCAGATCTGCCTCCCGGTTTGCCATCGCAGCTTCTGGAAAGGCGTCCGGATATACAGCAATCCGAGCAGCAACTGGTGGCGGCAAACGCGCAGATCGGCGTGGCTCGCGCGCAGTTCTTTCCGCAGATCTCGATCAGTGCGTCCGCCGGCTTGGGCGGCAATGAATTTTCAAACCTATTCGATCTGGCGGGCAAGACGATTTACGGTATTGGCTCGCTCACGCAGCCACTTTTCGCGGGCGGCAAGCTGCGCGGACAGCTCCAACTCGCGGATGAAACCAAGCAGGAGATGGTGCTGAATTACCAGAAGACCATCGCCGGGGCTTTCCGGGACGTGTCGAACGCCCTGATTGCGCTGAACAAGCAGCGGGCCGCGCGCAAGCAGCAGGAAAAGCTGGTGGCGGCAGCGCAGGATGCCACCCGGCTGGCGCGCATGCGGTATCAGGGCGGAGCCACCAGTTACCTGGAAGTTCTGACCACCGACTCCACCCTGTTTTCCGCACAATTGAACCTTGTGTCGGCACAACAGGGCGAAGCACTGACGCTGGTGCAACTCTACAGCGCCCTCGGCGGGGGCTGGCAGTAGGGGCGGCAATCGCTACTATCTCGTCTCCAACCCCGATATCATGGCCGCATGCCCCTGATTGAGATCGACCCTGAGTTTAACCGCCAGGCTCTCGCGGAAGCTGCGCAACAGTATCCCCAGTTTGCCGGCCAAGCCGTGCGCGTAATCGCGCGTCCGCTGTTGAGAGGCTCCGCCTGGCAGGTTGAGTGGAAGGGCGAGGCGCCGGCTGGGCAAGAAGCATGGGAGTTTCAAAATTCCGCGATCCGGGCGTACAAACGGCTGGCGAAGATTGGCGAGTAGGCGCCTCGGCACGGCGCCGGCGGGCCGCGTGTCCGCGCCGCCAAACAGGACACGACTCGCTGCGTAATGGCGGCGCGCCCGTAGCCCCGTTTTGCGCGCAATTCCTTAGAAAGAGCTGTCCTTCATGGTCACACGGTCGCCGATATCAGTGATGGCGGGCAGCGGTGTTGCCGCGGAGCGCTGGTCCCAGATTTCAATCGCCAGAGCGGGTCGAGCAGAGGCCGCCTCTTCCGCGGTCATCAGCCCAGAAGCATTTAGCCTCTGGGCAACGTTAGCGAACGTTTGCTGTTGCCCGGCAATAAAGGCGCGCAGATTGGTCTGATAAGCCCCGGCATCCTGCCATTCGATGTGATGCGCAATCGCGGCCTTAATCGGCGGCGTCTCGGGCGGGGATTGCAGCAGAGTCGCGAGGTAATGTTGTCGAACCAGGTCCGGATCGGGGTAGCAGCCGCAGGCGCTCGTTCCAGCGGTGTAATACGTGTTCACGGCGCGAGAATAATACGCAGGATCTGGTCCGGCTGCCAGTATCGTGCTCCCGATTCCAGGGCTTGTGCAATTCGAAAGCGCATAGTTCCCGACAGGCGGCCATCCGGGCTTCGGCTGCGGCGAGATGCCCGCTCCGCAACAGCTTGACGAACCGCGGCCGTAGCCGGGTCCGCCGGGAGTCTGGACCGTCACCGTAGCACGTACGGTCATCCCCCGCAGGACTGCGGCGGCGAAACCGGGCGCCCGTTGAGTTGCCAACAGATTTCCGGCCGCAAGCCATCCTCCAACCGGGACCGGGTTATTTTCGAATACCGACAGCAGGAAGGAGCCGGTATCTTCGTGCGACCGCGATAAAAGGATCAGGGATTGCGTTGGGAATTGAGAATAGAGCTTGGACGCATCAGCCGCGTGGACTTCGATACCCAATTCGATCAGGGCATCGAGGACCGCCATCATGGTGTCGCGCTGATCCGTTTCGGCCATGGTCGCCGGCGGATCGGTTTGAGAATACGTGCTGAGAACACCGAGCAGGCTGGGAGCAAGATCGCTCAGGCGGCTGCGAACGGCCAGATAGGCGCCCCAAGCCTGTGTGCGCGGGTCGTCTGCTTGCAGCCAGGCCGTGGCAAGCTTGCGGTCCTGTTTCTGCATGTTTTCGGTCACAGCAGAAGGATCGGCAGGCGGAGATGCCGTCTGCGCCAGGGCGGCCAGCATTGCGGCGCCGGCACAGGCGATCAGACGCGCGGCAGACTGCGACATGCATCCATCGACGCCGCGCCGCCGCTTATCGTTACGTCTTACGCCGACCGATTAAGCTATATTCGCAGGGAGTGACGTTCTGAATGACCCGCCGCGATTACCTCAATTCCACGCTGCTGGCCTCCGGCAGCCTTTTGCTGGGCGGTGCCACGCCGCTGGATCTTCTGGCCAAAGACGATTGGGACGGCTACAGCGGCGTGGGCGACTACGCCGGTTCCAACGGCAACACGTTCGAGATCCTTACGGACGGGCATAAGATCCGCGATCGGGTGTATGAGCCGGTGCCCCCGGGCGTCATCGATACGGGCGAGGGCTACGATTGCGTGGTGGTGGGAGGCGGCATCAGCGGCCTGGCCGCGGCGTTGTTCTTCCAACGCCAGGCGGGCCCGCGCCGCACCTGCCTGGTGCTGGAGAACCACGGCATATTCGGCGGGGAGGCCCGCCGCAACGAGTTTCTGGTGGACGGCCAGCACCTGATCGCGCATCAAGGCTCGGCGATGTTCTTCCCGCCGCTCGAAGGCACATTCCTAGGCGAGTTCTACGATTCGATCGGCATCAGCGCTGAGCCCTTCAGCTATCAGACATGGGCTGGTCGCGATCCCGAGATACCGCTCGGACGAACTTCGTACACATCAGGCGGAGCAAATTCCGGATTCTTCTTCGGTACGAGATTCGGTCACCCGGAGGGTTTCTGGCTAATCGATCCATGGGGCAAGAAACTCGCTGACTCGCCAATTCCCGACGCCGCGCGCAGCGAGTTGCTGGCCATGCGTGGCAGGAAGATCCCACTGCCGCAGCGTCACGGCGACGACCTCTCGCGCCATCTGGACAGCATCACGCTGGAACAGCACCTGATCGAGGCCCACGGTATCGGCCGCGAAACCGTCCGCACTTTTCTATCGCCGGTCGCCGGTGGAGGATCCGGGCTGGGAGCCGATGCGCTCTCCGCCTATGCCGAGTACGCCGCGGACGTGCTGTTGCCCTGGAGATATGACGCCGGCGCGCAGATGTTTCCCGGCGGGAATGCCGGCATGGCGCGCCATATGATCAAATCGCTGATCGCGGACGCGATTCCCGGCCCGGCCACGATGCAAAACATCTGCCGCTCGCCCGTGAATTTCGCGGCGCTCGACCGTCTCGATCATCCTTCGCGCATCCGTCTGCACGCGACGGTGGCGGCGGTCCGCCACGATGGCGCGCCGGACACCGCCAAATCGGTGAGCATCGTCTATGCACAAGGCGGCAAGCTATACCGCGTCAAAGCGCACAGTGTGATCATGGCCGGCGGAAGCTGGACCTCAAAGCACATCGTCGAGGACCTTCCGGAAGTTCATCGCGGCGCCTACGCGCAATTTTACCGGGCGCCTTGCCTGATGGCGAATGTGGCCCTGCGCAACTGGCGGTTCCTTTACAAGCTGGGAATCACCGAATGCCAGTGGTTCGAGGGATTGGGAAATTATTTCGCGCTGCGGAAGATGGCCACGTTCGGCGCCGTCTCTCCGACCGTCTCGCCCGATTCCCCCGTGGTGATTACCCTGAAGGTCCTCTTCTCGTCGCCCGGCCTGCCCATCGGCGAACAGGTCACGCGGGGCCGCCTGGAATTGCTCTCGACGCCATTCCGGGATTACGAGCGGCGCATACGCGAGCAGTTCACCATGATGTTCGCGGCCAGCGGGTTCGACGCCAACCGCGACGTGGCGGGTATAATTCTGAACCGCTGGGGCCATGCCTATTTAAGCCCGCAACCTGGCTTCTTCTTCGGCAAAAACGGGAATCCCGGTCCCGGCGACGTCCTGCGCAATACGCCGTTCGCCCGCATTGCGTTTGCGAATTCCGACCTGGCCGGGATCATGGACCACCGTACTTCGATCCTCGAAGCGCAGCGCGCCGCCGGGCAGGTGATCGCCCGCATCGGCTAGATCTTCATTCCCGGTATCAGCGCCCCAACCCTGCGCCGGTAAGCCAGAAACTCGTCGCCAAAACGTGATGCCAGCAACCCATCCTCCACGCGTACCCGGATGTACGTGCCAATGAGGAACGCCAGCAATGCGGAACGAAGAGGTACAGGGGCGCGATCAGAATGCCGGTTGCCAGCAGGACGCAAAGCATTGACGTGTAGATGGGATGCCGCATCCAGCGATACGGACCCGCGCAAATGAGCTGGTGGTTCGATTCCAGAGCGGCGTCCACCCGCAAGTGCCTGCCCAGGACACGGGACGCGGTCCAGGAAAGTAGCGACGCCGCCAAAAACAGGACGATCGCAAGCGACACCTGCCAGGAGGACAGGGTGCCCGTCCAGAAAGAGCCCTGCCAGAGCAGCGTATAGCCTATGAATTCCAGAGCCACGCCCCATCGCGCACGGCGGTCGAGCGACAGCGCACCCTTCTGCCTGGATCTGACCAAAGGGAAAGGAATGGCCCACAGGATGGTCCCGGCGATCAAGATCGCATAATCGTAAGCGTGCATATGACCACTATACTCTGTTTTTCAGAGTACTCTAATAACGTGATACTATGGCAGGGGAGAAACAACTATGCTGCCACCGGACCGGACGGAGATTCTCAATCGGCTCAAGCTCATCGAGGAAATGATGGCGGAAGGCCGGCGGACCACGGAACGGTGGGGCTGGAGCTTTCTCATGTGGGGGTTCGGACCTTTGATCGCCAGGTGGTGGGAATCTCGATGGCCTTACGCCGCGCTGGCCTGGCCGGTGAACATGGGCTTATGCGTGGTAGTGAACGGAGCCGTGCTCCGGGCGCGCGAGCGGCGGGGGACCGCTGAGACTTTTGCGGCACGCGCCATGGGAGCGGTTTGGACCTCCGCGGGCATCACCGTGCTGTTGGTCGCGTTCGGAGCGGCTTTGTCCGGCACTTCCCGCTCGCGGACGCTGTACGTGGCGCTGTTCGCGCTCGCGGCGGCCGGCCACAGCGCCAGCAGCATCATTTTGCGCTGGCTCCCGCAGTTCCTGGCGGCTATGGTTTGGTGGTGCGCCGGCATGGCGGCGTTTGTGCTGCCCGATTCGCGCCTCCCGTCGATCGCGGCGGTGGCCCTCCTGCTGGGGAACGTGGCTTTCGGCGCGTGGCTTTCTTATCGTGAGCGGAGCCGGCAGGATGCCTGAAATCCGCCAACTGCCCGAGTTGGATCCAGTGATTCACGGCCCGCTCAGGCTGGCGGTGATGTCCCTTTTGTCGAGCGTGGACAAAGGCCACTTTACATGGCTGCGCGCGAAAACCGGCGCTACGGATGGCAACCTCGGGGCAAACCTGGCCAAACTCGAAGAGGCCCGATATATTACCGTGACCAGGAAATTCATCGGCAAGAAGCCAGCCTCGATCTACGAGCTGACGCCTCTGGGACGCAGGGCGCTGACGGCATATATCATCGCCCTCCGGAAGACACTGGGCAGCGCCCTTTAGCCGCACAAAGCTTGCTACGATTCGAACACCCAGCGCCCGCCCACCATGGTGCGCTCGATGGGGATGTCGATCAGCGCCATCGGATCCACCTTCACAGGATCGCGCCCGAGCACCACCATGTCGGCCAATTTTCCGGCCGTAATGCTGCCTTTGCGGTTCTCGTCAAACGAGGCATAGGCGCCGTTGATGGTGCCCACCCGAATGGCTTCTTCAACGGTCACGCGCTGCCGCGGCCCCCAAACGTTGCCATGGCTATCGGTGCGCGTCACCTCTGACCGCAAGGCCATCATCGGCTCAAAGGGACCGGGCGGATAATCGGAAGCCTGAGTGACACGGATGCCCGCGTCCAGAAAGCTGCGCACGGCAAACATCCAATTCAGGCGCTCCGGCCCGTATTCACGCATCTTCTCGCCGTGATAGTACACGTAAGTCGAAAAGGGGGTCGGAATGGCTCCCAGGGCGCGAATGCGCTGGATCAGCGATGGGTTCACTACGGTGCAGTGTTCCAGGCGAAAGCGCGGATCGCGGCGCGGCATCTCTTTCTGCAGGCGCTCGTAGATGCTGAGCATCCTGTCGATGGCGGCATCGCCGTTGGCATGCGTGCCGATCTGCCACCCGGCTTGGTGCGCCTTACGAGCCGTCGCATAAAGTTCTTCTTCGCCGGCGAGAAAGATGCCGTAGTCGTTCGGGCGGCCGACGTATGGCTCGGTAAGGCGCGCTGTCCGCTCCGAAATGGAACCATCACAGTACAGCTTGACCGCACCGACGCGCACCCATTCGTCGCCGAGGCCCGTGCGCACTCCGGCCGCGATCATGCGGTCCAGAAACTCGAAGTTGAGGAAGCAATATACACGGAACGGCAACTCGCCGGCCTCGCGCGCATCCTGGTACGCCAGCAGATCTTCCGGCGTGCCGTCACAATCGTCCACGGAAGTCACTCCGGTCCGGGTCATCATCTGGGCGATCAGTTTCACGCCTTGCCGCATTTCATCGCGCGTGAAGTTGCTGGGAATGATTCTGCGGAATGGCACGGTGGCATTCTCCCGCAGACCGCCGGTCAGGCGCCCGGTGGACGGATCGCGGTCGAATTTACCGCCCGGCGGATCGGCAATAGTCTCGCCAATTTCGGTGCGCCGCAGCGCCATCGAGTTCACGTAGCCCGTGTGTCCGCCACGGTGTTCGATGAATACGGGATGGCCCGGCGCGGCCGCGTCGAGATCCTCGCGCGTGAGCTTGCGGCCCTCTTTGGTTTTGGTGTCGTCGTATTTGAACCCGATAATCCAGTCGCCGGGCGGCGTCTTTGCGGCGCGCTCGCGGATGGCTTTCTGGATATCGCCAATCGACCGTAGATCGCAGTCCACCCACTTCAGGTGCCGTATGCCGGCCATGGACGGATGCGTATGCGCGTCGATGAATCCCGGGACGATGGTTTGGCCGCCGATGTCTATCTGCTTTACGTTGGCTTTTCCCAGGTGGCGGATCTCGTCGTTGGAGCCGACGGCCAGGAATCGCCCATCCGCAATAGCCACGGCTTCGGCGCGCGGCAGGGCCGGGTCCACGGTCATGATGTTGGCGTTGTACAGGATCAGGTCGGGCTCAGTCTGCGCGGCGCCCAGAGCGGCGGCCCCGATGCCCGCCAGAAATGCGCGGCGCGAAGGTCGGGATGTATTCATAATTGAACTGCGTAGTATATTACACCGTCCTGCGGCGCCAGACCGCGAAGGCCGCCACGCCGCTGGCCAGCACTCCAAGACCGCAGAGCACGAAGGTCCAACCCGAGGTAGCGAACACGTAAACCCATCCCACCAGTGCCAGGATGCTGGGCAGCGGATAGAGCCACATGCGGAACGGACGGGGCACATCGGGGCGCGTCCTGCGCAGCACTTCGACGGCTGCTATCTGGCCGAGGAACTGAATGAGAATCCGCGCAGTCAGCAGCGCGGAGATCACCCAGTCGAGGCTCAACATTCCGGCGGCGATCGATAGCCCGCCCATCACCAGCAGCGAGACGTAGGGGAAATCGCCTTTGGGATGCAGCCTCGCAAACGGCTTCCAGAAGTAACCGTCCAGCGCGGCGGCATACGGCACACGGCTATACGCCAGCACCAAGGCAAAAACCGAAGCCACCGCCGACCATAGAATCAGCACCGTCACCGCGCTGCCGGCCCACTGCCCATATACCATTTCCATGAAGCGCGCTGCCACGAACTTCGATTGGGCGGCTTCCCGCCAGGGCACGACTGCCAGAATCGCGAGGGTCATCAGCGCATAGATGGCCCCCACCAACAGCACCGACAGCACGATGGAGCGCGGCATCACCCGCTCCGGCTGGCGTACCTCGCCGCCCACGAAACAGATCCCGTAGTAACCCATGAAGTCGTACATGGCGATCAGGGTGGCGCCGCCCAACCCCGCCATGAACGCCGGCGTGATAGAGAAGGCATGCGGCGGAAAGTCGAAGGCCAGCCGCGCGTTGAAATGCGTGAAGCCGGCAAAAATGATCCAGGCGACTGTGGCCAGCATGCCGACCCAGAGAACGACCGTCAGGCGGCCCACCGCCTGAATCCCGCGATAGAGCAGAATCACCACCAATACGCCTACTACGGCCGCTGCCAGGCGCATTTCCCAAAGGCCCATGCCGCGCCGGAAGTAGCTCAGGTATTGCGCAAACCCGATGTACCCGGAAGCGATCTCTAATGGCCCGCTGAAAATGAATTGCCAGATGAACAGGAACGGGAGCAGCCGGCCCAGTTGCGTCTGGCGGAAAGCCTCGCGCAGGTATAGATAGCTGCCGCCTTCACCGGGCATGGCGGCCGAAAGCTCCGCCCATACCAGGCCGTCGCACAGGGCCAGCACCGTCCCCACGGCCCAGCCCAACATGCACTGCGGGCCACCCATCGCGCCGATCAGCAGGGGAATCGTCACGAACGGGCCGACCCCGACCATGTTGCTCATGTTGAGCGCGGTAGCCTCGACTAATCCCAGCCCGCGCTTCAGTTCGTGCTGTTCGGCCATCGTTCGATCCTACAGTATGGCGAGGGCCGCCGTCCCTGATGTACTATGACCGAGGAGGCAAACATGTTTTCACCTGACCAAGCCAAAGGCTTGTCCATGGTTTTTCTGCAAAGCCTGGGCAACGAAGTTCCCACCACACGGCGCGTGCTGGCAGCCGTGCCGGATTCCCTGCTGGATTTCAAGCTGGGCGACAAAGGGCGTACCGCGCGCGACCTGATGTGGCACATAGCACGCAGCGAGAAGTGGTTCGGCGAAGGAATCATCAGTGCCAATTTCCCCATGGATCCGGACCCCAACGCTCCTGCCACGACCGCCGAAATCCTGGCTTATTACGACCAGAATGTGCCTGTGCTATCGGACAAACTGGCGACGCTTTCGGGCGATCACCTGGCCACGCCGACCAGTTTCTTCGGCGTCTTCACGCTGCCGGTGGTCATGTACATGGACTTCTGGATCAAGCACACCGTGCATCACCGCGGCCAGCTCAGCAGCTATCTGCGCGCCATGAACGCGCATGTGCCGAGCATTTATGGCGGCAGCGCCGACGAGCCGTTTGAGATGCCGGCGACGGCATAGGGGCGGAAGGGAATACGGTTGGGCGCACGGTCGCCGGCCTGGAAGCGGGGCTGAGAGCCCCGCGCAGGCCGGGGGCCTGCCCCACGAGGATATTGGGGGGAAAGGGATGAGTGGAATTCGTCTACTGGTTGGCACAAAGAAGGGTGCGTTCGTACTGACGGCGGACGGGAAGCGGAAAAATTGGGACGTTAGCGGTCCGCATTTTGCGGGCTGGGAGATCTATCACGTCAAAGGATCGCCGGCCGATCCGAACCGGCTTTATGCATCACAATCGAGCGGCTGGTTCGGACAAGTGGTGCAACGCTCTGACGACGGCGGCAAGACCTGGGCGCCGGTAGGCAATAAGTTCGCCTACGAGGGCTGTACGGGCACGCATCAGTGGTACGACGGCACACCGCATCCGTGGGAATTCAAACGGGTCTGGCACCTGGAGCCATCGCTGACCGATCCGGATATGGTCTACGCCGGCGTGGAAGATGCGGCCTTGTTCCGTTCCACTGACGGCGGGCAAAACTGGCAGGAACTGCCCGGCTTGCGCGGCCACGGCTCGGGACCTCGCTGGCAGCCGGGCGCCGGCGGAATGTGTTTGCACACTATCATTCTGGATCCCAGCAATCCCAAGCGGATCTTTATCGCCATTTCCGCCGCAGGCGCCTTCCGTTCCGACGACGCAGGCGCTACCTGGCAGCCCATCAACCATGGCCTACATTCGCAGTACATTCCCGAGCCGCAGGCGGAAGTTGGCCATTGCGTCCACCACGTGGCCATGCACCCGGCGCGCCCGGGCGTGCTGTTCATGCAGAAGCACTGGGATGTGATGCGCACCGACAATGCCGGGGAGTTGTGGCAGGAGGTCAGCGGAAATCTTCCGACGGATTTCGGGTTCGTGATCGATATCCACGCGCATGAGCCGGATACCGTCTACGTGGTGCCGATCAAGAGCGACTCGGAGCACTATCCTCCCGAGGGAAAGTTGCGCGTATATCGCAGCCGTACCGGCGGCAACGAATGGGAAGCGCTTACCAATGGCCTCCCGCAAAGCAATTGTTATGTGAACGTGCTACGCGATGCCATGTCCATCGACACGCTGGATGCCTGCGGCGTGTATTTCGGGACCACGGGCGGACAGGTTTACGGCTCGTCCGACGCCGGCGACACTTGGGCTCCCATCGTGCGGGACCTGCCGGCCGTGCTGTCGGTGGAAGCGCAGACGCTGGCATGATCCGGCTGGTTCTTCCGGCGCATTTGCGATCGCTGGCGCGGGTGCAAGGCGACGTCCACCTGGATCTCGTTGGTCCGGCCACGCAACGCACTCTGCTGGATGCACTGGAGGCGCGCTATCCGATGCTGCGTGGGACCCTGCGCGACCAGGTTACGGGCCAGCGGCGGCCGTTCGTCAGGTTCTTCGCCTGCGAGCAGGATATTTCCCACGAATCGCCCGACGCCCCGTTGCCCGCCGCGGTGGCAGATGGCACCGAGCCGTTCCTTGTGGTCGGAGCTATAGCCGGAGGCTAGAGCGCAAAGACACGCGAGCCCGCGCCGCCGAACGGGGCAAGAACCGGCCGCGATTAATGAGAGACTACCGCGAGTTGACGCGGCGGATCACTGCCCCATGCAATTCCGGCGTAGTCCGCGTGCCGGCGCCCGAGGCGGGAGCCGCCGTTGCGCGCGCCGCCCGGTGGTGAGATGTCACTACCGTAGGCGGAACTTCGACCAGATAATCGTAAACTCCGAGGCGCCGCTCAACCGGGTCGGGAGGAATGATCACGCGTTTCTCAAGAATGACACAACCTTCCACTTTTTCACCGGCTTCATGCGCGAATCTCGAACGAACGGTTTTGGTCAGCATTACTTATATGGTAGCCGATTCCGCGCCCGGCCGTCCGGGCTTGATATCCTTAGGAAACAAAGATGCTGTTTCGCGACTTCACCTATGCTGCGCGCACGTTGGCGAAGAGCCCGGTGTTTGCAGCCACGGCAATCATCACCATTTCCCTCGGAATCGGCGCCAGCACGGCCATATTTAGCGTCGCTAATACGGTATTGCTGCGCCCGCTTCCCTACCGCAATCCGGACCGGTTGGTATTCGCCATTTCGGATATGCGCAAGCGGAACGTGAAGGATTTTCCCTTCTCCAACGCCGACTTCATCGACATGCGCAACGGCACCGGCAGCGTGTTTCAGGAGCTCGGCGGCGTCTTTACCGGCCGGGCTACCGTGCCCCGCGAAGACGATACGCCGGAGCAGATCCATTGGGCCATCGTGACTCCGAACTTCTTCCACCTGATGGGCGGCTCCATCGCACTGGGGCGCGACTTCAACGACGCGGATGGATTGCCGCAGCCCGCACCGTCGCCCGGGGCAGCTCCCGCGCAAGCCCCGCCCCGGCTGCCACGCATGGCCATCTTGAGCTACGCTTACTGGCAGCACCGCTTCGGCGGGCGGCCGGACATCCTTGGGCGTCCGATGCCCGGGGCCGGCCAGGGCGCCACGCAGATCGTGGGTGTGTTGAAACCGGGTTTCGAGCTGTTCTTCCCGCCGGACGCGACAGAAGAGCAGCACCCCGATATCTGGTTTGCCAATCGCCTGAGCTATGACAACGCCGGCCGGAACGGCGTTTCCCTGCGCGCTATCGGGCGCCTAAGGGATGACGTGGCTATCGGGCGGGCGCAATCCGCGGTCGATCGCGTGGCCGACCAACTGCGGCGTAACTTCATCATCCACGGAACTTCCGGCTTCTTCATCCGCCTCGAACCTATGCACCGGCACGTGGTAGAGGAAGTCCGGCCGGCACTGCTGGCTTTGATGGGCGCGGTCGTCTTTTTGCTGCTTATCGCCTGCGCCAACGTGGCGAACCTGCTTATAGTACGGGCATCGCTGCGTGAGCGCGAGTTGGCTGTGCGGACGGCTTTGGGCGGAACCTGGTGGCGCCTGGTCAGCCAGACGCTGGCGGAGGCCGTATTGCTCGCCTTTACGGGCGCGCTTCTGGGACTCGGCTTGGCTTGGATTGGCATTCATGAGCTGCGCGTCATTGCTCCCGCCAGCCTGCCGCGGTTGGACGAAATCCGCATCGATCCGGCGGTGGTGGCGTTCGCCGCGCTGGCGGCACTAGCCGCCGCGGCACTCTTCGGCTTGGCTCCCGCGCTGCGGGCCGCGCGGCCCAACGTGGCTCCCCTGCTGCGGGCGGGTGGCCGCAATGCCGGCCTGCGCGGCGTTGGCTTGGTTCGGAACATCGTCGTGGTGGCCGAAGTGGCGCTTTGTTTTGTGCTACTTATCGGCTCCGGATTGATGTTCCGCAGCTTCCTGGCGTTGCAGCATATCGACGCCGGCTTCAGCACGCACGGCCTTTTAACCTTCCAACTGCTTGGAGGCCGTGGAGGGCCGCAACCCGCGGAGCGCGCCGCCCGCCAGCGGGAAATCAAGTCGCGCCTCGAAAGCATCCCCGGCGTGGACGCCGTCACGGCCTCGTCACCTTTCCCCCTGGCAGGCGGATTCAGTCCCATTCGCTGGGGACTGGAGCCGGCTCTTACCGATCCGAGCAAATTCCAAGCGGTTGATTTCCAACTGGTGCTGCCGGGTTATTTTGATACGTTGCACACACCCCTGATTGCCGGCCACACATTCACCGAAGCCGACAATGCGCCAGACCGGAAAGTCGTAGTTGTGGATCAGACACTGGCCGCCAAAGCATTTCCAGGCCAATCGGCGGTCGGCAAGAGGATTCTGATCCGGTTGGTCACGCCCGAAGCCGAGTGGGTTGAAGTGCTCGGTGTGGTCGCGCACCAGCGCGATGTTTCGCTAGCTGTGCCGGGGCGCGAGCAGGTCTATTTCACCGACGGCTTCATCGGACACGGAGCGGCCAACACCTGGGCGATCCACACTCGGGGCGATCCCGCGAAATACGCGTCTCAGGTGCGCGCGGCCATGACCCAGATCGATCCGCACCTGCTCATTTCCGAGATGCAGCCCATGGACGCGCTGGTGGAACACGCGCAGGCCTCCACACGCTTTTCGCTGTTGCTGATTGGAGTATTTGCCAGCGTCGCGGCACTGCTCGCGGGGGTAGGACTTTACGGCGTGCTCTCGACCGTGGTCCGCCAGCGCACGCCCGAAATCGGAGTGCGCATGGCGCTTGGCGCCGCTCCCGGCATGATTTTCAGCCTGGTGGTAGGGCAGGGATTGCGCTTAAGCGCCGCCGGTATCGGGCTAGGACTGCTGGCGGCCCTGGCGCTGACCCGCGCCATGACCAGTATGCTGGTGGGAGTCAAACCAAGCGATCCGGTCACTTTCATTGCGATGGCCGTGCTGTTCCTCGTCATTGCTGCCATTTCTTCCTGGTTGCCCGCGCGGCGCGCTGCGGAACTTGACCCCACCGCGGCGCTGCGGGAGGAGTAGCGGG
The DNA here is from genome assembly GCA_963843255.1 of Bryobacterales bacterium. Lineage (GTDB taxonomy): Bacteria > Acidobacteriota > Terriglobia > Bryobacterales > Bryobacteraceae > Bog-159. The sequence continues at coordinate 127,556 of CAWJJQ010000008.1, forward strand.
CCCGCTCAAGTTACTCGAAGCGCAACGCGGCAATGGGATCCAACTTCGCCGCATCCCGGGCCGGAATGGCGGCGAAGGCCAGGTTCAGCGCGGTGGCGATGGCCATCACAAGGCGCGCACTGGCCGGATCGAAGACCCGCGGCTGCCCGGCCCATCCGGCCAATAGCGTCGCCATTTCCCAACCAAGGCCTTCCCCCGCTATGCACCCGGCCGTACTCAGGATAGCGGCCTCCCCGACGATCTGCAGGAAGACGTCGGACCGCGTCGCGCCTAGCGCGCGGCGTGTACCGATCTCCCGCGTCCGCTCGCGTACGCCGATCCAGGCGATCGCCAGGATGCCCAATCCCGACACCCCCAGCGTGCTGATACCGACCCAGCGCACGAAGAACATCAGTTGATTCGAAGCGGTGAGCTGCGTATCCAGCAATTGCTTCTGGCTGGTCAACTGAAAATCGTCCGGCAGCTTGCCGAGGGTGCGGTGGCGGCGCCGCAGCACCTTCTCCGCGGCCGATGCGGACTGGTCCATATTTTCCCAGCGGTCGACCGCCAGCAGAATGCCCGAATAATAATCCGCGTTGGCCAGGCGGCGCAGGGCGGTCGAGAGCGGCACATAGACCTGGTCGTCCTCGTTGGCCGCGTCGAGGGACTGGCCGCGCTCGCGCATCACGCCGATTACTTCAAATGGGATGCGATTGATCAATACTCTCTGACCTACCGGGGACGCGTCACCGAAGAGATCGCGCGCCACCGACGAGCCCAGTAGGACCACCCGCGCCACGCGCCTCTCTTCAATCGGACCGAACAACGATCCCTCGCGCGCGCCCCACGCCTTGATCGCCATGTAGTCCGGCTCAACCCCCAGCACCACGCAACTCTTCTTGGCAAGATCGCCGGCCTTCAAAGGAAAGCTGCGTATGGCAAATGCCGCGGTGTTGCGGAGAAACGGAACTTCGCGGCGGATGGCTGTATAATCCGTTTCCGTCAGCGTGGTTACCAGGCCGCCGGTGCGTGCGCGGCCCGCCACGCTGCGGCTCGGTTGCGGCGTCACGATCAGGACGTTCGTGCCTAGGCGCGCCAGTTGTTCGCTGATCTTCTGCCGCCCACCGAGCGCATAGTTGACCGAACTGAGTGCGCCGGCCACACCCAGAATCGCGCTCACCATGGTCAGCCCCGAGCGCAGAGGGAACCGCCAGAAGATGCGTAGGGATGCTGCGGCAAGCGCCAGCTTTCGCATGGGCTAGGCGCGCAGTGCGGTTACCGGATCCAACCGCGACGCGCGCCATGCCGGATAGATGCCGAAAAACAGCCCGACGGCGGCAGCCAGAGCCAACGCCTCCATCAGCACCTCGCCCGAAAAAATCGCTGGCAGCTTCTGGTAAGCGGCGACCGCGTTGGCGCCACCCAGGCCGGCCAGAATGCCAAGCGCTCCTCCCAAGGTAGAAACGATCAGGGATTCCAACAGAAACTGAAACAAAATATCGCCCCGGCTGGCGCCTACCGAGCGGCGCAGCCCGATCTCCGTCTTTCGCTCCGATACGCCGATAACCATGAGCGACATAATGACCACGCCGCCGATCAGCATCGACAGGAAGGCCACGCCGGTCAAGATGCGCGACAGGGTTGAAGCGATGTTCGTCATCTGCGCCATAACGGCTTTAGGATTGGTGACGGTGAAATCATCCAGCGCGGTATCCGCCAGATGATGCCGTTCGCGCAACAAGGCGGTAATCGCACGCACGGCGGCATCGCCCTGGCCCGGGTCGTTCAACTGGGCGATGATCATGGTGAGAAAATCGCGGTTGAACAGGCGCCGCGAGGCGGTGGTCACCGGAATCAGGATGACGTTATCGAGACTGCCGCCGGCGGGTCCCGCGCCGCGCGAAGCCAGCACGCCCCGCACCTCGAACGGCACGCCGCCAATGTGGATGGTCTTGCCGAGCGCGTCCTCACCTGGAAATAGCGCGTGCAGAGCATCGGCGCCCAGGATCGCGTCGCGGGCCAGCCCGCGTTCCTCCGCCCCTGTGAAGAACCTGCCTTCGACCACCTGATCGCCGCGCAGGTCCAGCCAGTTTGACGATACCCCGAAGACCGCCGGGTTGGTGTCGCGATCGCGGTAAGTTACGTCCACGTCGAAGGCGTTTTGCAGGCGGGCCACCTGTTTGATGGCGGGGAGTCCGGCTATGGCTTCAGCATCTGGAAACTTCAGCACGGGCTCGACATTAGCCAGCGATACCATGCCGCGCGTACGCCCTCCGCCCGGCCGTATCAGCAACGTGTCGAACGTACCCAACATATTTTTGACACGCTTCATGGTTTCGCGGCGAGTATTCTCGCCGATGGAATTCAGCACGGTCAGCGACGCGACCCCGATGGCGACTCCCAGCGCCATAAACAGGCTGCGCCGCCGCAACCGCGCCACTCCGCGCAAAGCCTGCCGCAATCCGGCGATGGATTTCATGACTGCACCTGTTCGCGCGCCGCGAGTATGCGGTCGGAGACCAGCCGGCCATCGTGGAGCAGGATCTCGCGGCGGGCATGCGCCGCCACGGCATCGTCATGCGTGATCAGCAAAATGGTGCGCCCTTCCACATGCAGACCGCTCAGAATGGCCATCACCTCGCCTCCGGCAGTTTGATCGAGATTGCCGGTCGGCTCGTCGGCCAGAATGAGCGGCGGATCGTTGATGAGCGCGCGCGCCAGGGCCACGCGCTGCTGCTCGCCGCCGGATAGCTCTGCGCTGAAATGGTGTGCGCGCTCGCGGAGCCCCACACGCTCGAGTGCGGCCAGGGCCTTGCGGCGATCAACGCGGCCATCCCGGTAGATCATGGGAATCTCGACGTTCTCGACGGCAGTAGTCCGCGCCAGTAAATTGAACGACTGGAAAACGAATCCGATGCTCTGGCTGCGGATGCGCGCCAAATGACGATCCGAGCGTGACGCCACGTCCTCGCCGCGCAGCCGGTAACTGCCCCCGGTGGGCCGGTCCAGACAACCCACGATATTGAGCAGAGACGATTTTCCGGAACCCGATGCTCCCCGCACGGCCACAAACTCGCCGGCTTCTATGCGGAACGAGACATCCCTGAGGGCATCCACCGGACTTCCATTAGCGCGCCGATGCGTTTTGGATATGCGTTGTGCTTCGATCATCATTCCTCCCGGTTCGAATCGTGACGTTGGCGGTCATATCGGGCTTGAGCAGCGCCATGCCGCTGCGTATACCGACGGTCACCTCGTAATTCACCACGCCGGAAACCACTGTGGCTTTGGGCGCGATCTGTTCCACCATTCCCTGGAACTCACGCGCCGGATAAGTCTCAGTGGTGAAGGCCACGCGATTCGATGGACGCACGTTCGCTATATCGGTCTCATCCACCATGGCCACCAATTCCAGTGCGTGATCCTCGATGATGGTGACGAAGGTCGGCGCGTTGAATGACGCGGCCACCGTCTCCCCCTGCTGCATGGCGACCGACGCGACCGTGCCCGAAATGGGCGCCCGAATCGTGAGGTAGGGCAGATCGCTCTCCACCACCGCCAGGTCGCTCCGCGATTTGTCGAGGCGCGCCTGGGCGTTCCCCAGATCGTCTTCCAGATCTTCGGCCTGCTGCCTGGGGATCAGGCCAGCGTCCAGCAACTGCCGCGTTCTTTGGGTCTCGCGTTCCAGCTTGCGCAGGGTGGCCTGGTCGACATCGATCTGCGAGCGCGCCTGCGCGATGCGCGCGTCCAGACCCCGTGACTGGAGTTCGGCGATGACCTCGCCTTTATCGATATGCGAGCCCACCGCGACGTTGAGCCTGGTGATGATACCGGAGATCTCGGCTCCCACGCGCACTTCGGCGCCGGTCCGCACGCGAATGGTTCCGGTCGCCGTCACCGTTGGGGCTACGGCCACAGGTTGTGGGCGCAGGCGAGCGGCCTTTTCGAGGGGCGCCGGCGCACGATCCTTTTCCTGCCGGTAGTAAGCCACCCCGACGGCACCCGCCCCACACAGCAATACGATGAAAAGCCAGACGCCGGCTCGAGAGCTCCTATTTGCGGTCATAGACCATGACCATTGGGGGCTGCTTGCCGCGCCGGCTCTCTACTGTCATAGTCCGGCCATCCGCCGAAAGAGTGCGCGTCTCGGTACGAACGCTGGTGCTGCCGGCGATCGAACCGGGACTGGTCCATGTAGTTACCAGGATCTTGCCGTCCCACTTAGTCACCGTATCGGCCATGGCTTCCATGGGGTTCTTATTCGGTACGGGCTTGCCGGTGAGATCCAGGCGCGTTTCGCTCGACTGTTCCCGGCCATTGAAGTTACTGACATTGGTAATGACCATCTCCCGCGAATCTTGTTTCACCGTGGCGATCAATTTCATTGCCGCCATCATTCCGATATTCTGGCTTTTGGCCGCGTTGAATTCCCATTTGCCGGAGAAGTCCTGCTGCGCGATCAGCGGCACGGCCACGGTCAGCGCCACGGCCAGAAACTCAGCGATGCGATGCATGTTTCATTCCCTCCGACTTCATGCTGCACCCGGTACGTAGGTATAGAGTCAAGAGGGATTTTTTGAAAAAGAAGATGGCGGCTACGACCGGCCGGAGATTTTGCCCGGGCATCGGTCGCCGGGCGAACCAGCCTGAACGAGCAGGCGCTCCAGATTGCGCCGCATTTCACGCAGGGCGCTGATTTTGCCGTCGATCATGCGCAGGCGCTCGCTGGCCATCAGGGAAAACCTGTCCATGGCTACGCGGTCGAGGTTGCGGGAGGCAGCCAGAGATTCGTGAAGGCCGGCCAGTTGCTTGATCTCGGCCAGCGTGAATCCCAGTTGCTGGCATTGCTTCACGAACAAAACGTGCTGCAGGTCGCGCTCGGTGTACGAGCGGTAGCCTGAGACGGTCCGCGGCGCCACACGCAGGACGCGTTCGCGCTCATAGAAGCGGATCGTTTGTATGTTGACGCCGCCGCGTTTGGCGAGTTCGCCGATCTTCATGCCGTCCCGATTATCAACCCTATACCATGGTGCAGGGTCAAGCCCGGACAGCCGAGCCGGCTACGTTCCCAGGTACATCACATGAATGTAAGTGCCGAGGCGGACGTTATACGCCAGATACCAGCCGTCATGATCGGGATCGGCATAAATCACGATGTCGTCGCTATCCCACAGCCAGTCCGCGCAGAAGCCATAGTCGGCCGGCGCGACGCTCCAGAAAAATCCGCCGAAACCAAAGCGCTCGTGATTCCCTCCGGCGAGGTGATATTCGTGGCCTTTGCCGATTCGGCCCGTAAAGCGTCCGTGCTCCCAGGGATGATCCAGGTGGTAATTGGCGTCATTCCGGCCGGTATCGTGCCCGACCCACTTGCCGTTGGTATGCACGTGGGGAGCCTCGGGATGGCCGGCCTGGTCGGCAAAAGTGCGCTGCTGCGGCGCGGGAGCGTTCTGCGGCTCGGCACGGGACTCGGCCCGCGGCTCGGCGCGGTTGTTCTGTGGCTGAGGCCGTGCCGGCGGCGGCCCTTTCTTCGGTATATATCCTCCGCCCACGCCGTGCGGGGTGTTTCCGTGCGGCTCCCCATGCTGCTCGTTGCCCCGCTGCTGGGCGACACCCGGAACTAAGATTGTCCCTATCCCCAGAAACAACCCAATGATGGCCTTCATGACAGCCTCCGAGGACAGTTTATCAAATAGGACCTGCAGGCAACGGCTTTAGCGCGGCGGCGGAGGTTCGAATCAAGACATAACAGTGGGATGCACTGGAGCAAGGATGAGAACAGGCGATAACCGTCCCGTTTACTCCGCTAAGGCCGTTCCACTGGGCACTAAGTAATCGGTTCACGGGCGCCCGCGGCCAGCAGGTCCCTCACAATTTCGCCGAGCTTCATGAAATCCGCATAGTCGGAAGGCTTGCGAAAATAGTGATTCGCGCCTAATTGCATCATTTGATCGCGATCCCGCCCGGATTCCGAGGTGGAAACCGCGACCACCAGCGCACGGCCACATCTGGGGCTGAGCCGCATATGCTTCAAAACGTCGCCGCCCTGCCGCCGGGGCAGATTGATGTCGAGAACGACCAGCGCCGGGCAGGGCGCGGCGGCATCCGCGTCCGCCTGGTCGAAGAAACGCACGGCCTGCTCGCCGTCAGTGACGATATGCAGCGCGAGATTGAGTTTCATCGCCTCGATCGCCTCCCGGATAAGGAACACGTCGGCGTCGTTGTCTTCCACGATAAGGATGTGGTTACAGATGCCGGCCGGCGCCAGTTCAGACGAGGAGCGTAAATCGGAAGGTAGATCCTCGTCCGGGTTCCGATTCCACCCAGATCCGCCCATGATACCGGTCCACGATGCGCTGGCAGATCGCGAGGCCAATACCCGTTCCTGAATATTCATCGCTGGTGTGCAGACGCTTGAAGAGTCCAAAGATGTTCTCCTTATATTCGGGGGCGATGCCGATACCGTTGTCACTGATGGCGAAAGTAAAAAGACCGCTCTGCTGCTCGACCGCAACATGCACAATGGGCGTCCGTTCCGGGCTCCGGTATTTGATGGCGTTGCCGATGAGGTTTTGGAACAGCTGCTGCAGGTACGTACAATGCACGGGAAGAGCGGGCAGCGGATCCGCGGTGACCTGGGCGCCGCTTTGCCTGACAGCGTCGGCCAGATTTGAGAGAGCGAGTTCGAGCGCTTTGTTCGCATCGGTGAGTTCAGGCTCTTCTTCAAGCTTGGTCACTTGCGTATAGGTCAGCAGGTCGCGCACCAGGTTTTCCATTCGAGTTGCACCATTGCGCAGGTAACGGACGAACTGAAGGGCCTCGCCGTCGAGGCCATCGCCGTAGCGGTTCGCCAGGAGTTCGCTATAAATTTTGACGCTGCGCAAAGGCTCCTGCAGATCGTGGCTGGCGGAGAAGGCGAACTGCTCCAGGTCCTGGTTGGCCCGCCGGAGGTCGTCCTGCACCCGTTTCTGTTCGTCGATATCGGTGGAGGACCCGAACCACTTCACAATTTTTCCGTTCGAATCGCGGATCGCAAGGGCACGCCCCATGAACCATCGCCATCGGTGCTCGTGGGAATCGAAGCAACGATACTCGATGCTGAAAGGCTGGCCCGATTCGACGGAGGCATTCCAGGCTTCGCGGCAACGTTGGATATCGCCTGGATGGAGGATCGACTGCCAGTTCGCATTCTCTACTGCATCCCGGCTGAAGCCGGTAAATTCATACCAGCGTTGGTTGTAATAATCGAGATGGCCGTCGGGACGCGCAGTCCATACAATCTGCGGCATAGAGTCGGCAAGCTGCCGGAAGCTGGCTTCGCTGGAAAGCAATGCCGCGTGGATCCGCTTGCTCCCGGTAATATCGCGGGCGATCTTGGACGCGCCGATGATGACGCCGTGCGCGTTTCTAACTGGAGAGATGGTAAGAGAGATATCGAGCAGCGTGCCGTCCTTGGCGCGGCGCACAGTTTCGAAGTGGTCGACGCGTTCGCCGCGTTTGAGGCGCGCCAGAATCTTTGGTTCCTCGTCCAGCCGGTCCGGAGGTATCAGCATGGTCACGGGTTGGCCCACCGACTCGTCGGCGGTATATCCGAACAGGCGCTGCGCGCCCTTGTTCCAACTGGTGATGATCCCGGTGAGGTCTTTGCTGATGATGGCGTCGTCCGAAGAGTCGACAATGGCGCTCAGCAACAGGGCTGCGCGCTCCGCCCGCTTGCGCCCGGTGATGTCGTGGGTGACCGCCAAATCGACCGTGGTGCCGTCGGTGTGCCGCAGGGGCGCGGCACGCGTTTGCATTTGGCGGCGCGACCCCGATAATCCCAAGATCTCGAACTCCAACGACGCCTTTTCCCCCCGGCAGATTCTCTCGTTGAATTCGCGGAAGCGCTGGCGATCACCGGCAGCGATCAGATCGTAGACGCTCTTGCCGGTCACCATTTCGGCGGAGGAAGCGTCCACCATGGCGAGGCCCGGGGTATTCATGAAAAGCAGGGTGCCATCCGAAGCGACAATCTTCACGCATTCCGGCGTGGTCTCGACTATCGCACGGAACTGTTCGCTCGCTTCGATCTCCGCATTCTTGCGGTCCGTAATATCCACGAGAAGATTAATGCCGGCCGAAATCCGTCCCTGGGCGTCGCGCACAACCGCCGGATACGGCGTAAACCAGAAGCGGGTACCGTCCGGCCGTTCGGCGATGCATTCCATACGACTAGGCACATCCAATCCCTTCAGGGCCAAGGCCATGGGGCATTGATCGTGAGGCAGAGGAGTGCCATCCGGCAGGAAAATCTTCCAGGTAATGCACCATTTGTCCGTGCCGAGCTCGGGCGTGCGGCCGGAAAGCCTCACGGCAGCGGCATTGTAATACGTGAGGCGGCCCTCAGCATCCGTGGTGTAGATGGCTGCGGGTAAGGCTTCCACCATCTGGCGGAAGACGCTACTCTTGGCGTCGGCGCCGGAGACAACGGTGGTGAGCAACTGGGCTTCGCCCGCCATCACCTCGCACCCCGCATCATCGTCTCCAGAACGTCGCGTACCAGCCCAGTGTGTTCCGGGTGGTCGTCGCCACGAAGAACCTTGAAAACCTGAGTATCGGGAATCATGCCTCGAATTTCGAGCGGACCCCGCTCCTTATTCCGATTTCTGCCGGTCGTATGTGTCGCCCGTTCTCCCGGAAAACACACCGCGCAGGATTGGCAGCGCAGCCTTGCAGGTGCCTGTGAGGTTGCGGTCGTCGGGAATGAGCGGGCGGAGGTATTCGCCCGGCGCGCTGGAGCGGCCTTCGCGTATCTTCTGCACAATAGAATTCCTCATTCGCCGCGGAAGGGAGATGGTCATGGTCCCTTTTCTATGTCTTCCAGATTCTGGATTCCCCCGATCGTTGTGACCTACTAACAACCTTATAGAGTGCCGGCAAGCCTGTCAAATGAATGAAATGACACAGTCTGCCAGGACGCTTGAATTTCGCGCCGCATGGTTGCGGAATTGCTGTTTCCCACCGGCGTGCAGGGTTTCCATTGTACCGGCCGCTCCGAAGGGCGCGGCAAGCCGCAAACGAGTAAAGGGGACGCCGCTTCGACTTTTCGTTCCCTCCATGCGTCTCAACGGTTTGGGAAACGATTCGCGATCCAGCGGCTTCACTTCCGCACTCCGCAAAGTGGCGGCCTTCGGCACCGGAGCAGGCATTCAGATTAGCGGCGCCGATCTGGAAGTGGCGGTCGCGCGGGTGCGTCCCCTGGGCGTGCAGGTGCTGGGACGCATCACCATCCCGCGCTTCGCGGAACGTCCCGCCGCGCAGTGGGGAGCCGAATATTCCGCGCTTCTGGCCAAGCTGGGAACTCCGCATCTGAGCGCCACTGTACTGCTGCCCAAACCCGATGTTATCGTGAGGCAGATCGCACTGCGGGGCGTCGAAAACAAGGATCTGGAAGCGGCCATCTCATTTCAGTTGGACGGCATCAACCCGTATGGCGACCAGGAAGTGTTGTTCGGTTGGACGCGACTGGCCGACGGCGGCGCATTGATCGGGATCGTGCGGCGCGAGATTGTGGACCGGTATCTGGAGCTGTTTACTGAAGCCGGCATCAAGACCGGGTCGTTTACGTTCGATGCGGCTGCCATCCACGGCGCCATCCGCTTGTTTACCCGGCCGCCGCGCGATTTCGTGGCGCTGAACCAGAGCGGCACTCGGGTAGATGTTTATGGCGAGAGCCAGTCCCGTCCGGTCTTTGCCGCCGAGTTCGTACTACCCGCGGACAAAGCCGCCGCGGTGGCCGTGAGCGAGTTGCGCCTGGCGCCCGAGACGGTGCCCATGCCGTTAGAGGGCTTACTGCCTGCTCCGCGAGCGAACCCTGTCGAAAACGACTTGGCGCGCAATCCCCTGCCCTACGCGGCGGCGCTCACCTGCGCCTGTCCGCGGCTGGCGCCGGCGGCCAACCTGCTGCCCCCGGAGCGGCGCATTTCGGCTTCCCGGGGTATCTTTATTCCGACGGCGGTCCTGGCCGCGGTGGTGCTAGTCGCGCTGATCGTATATTGGGCGATGCCGGGCTACGATCAACGCCATTATCTGAAACAGTTGGACGCGCAAATCGCGCAATTGCGGCCGCAAGCGGCCCGCGCGGCGGCGCTGGACCGCCAGATCGACCATATGCGCGCGCGCGCCAGGCTGCTCGACGAATTCCGCACACGCACGCGGTCGGACATGGACGCCATCAACGAACTGAGCCGTCTGCTGCCGCCGCCGGTGTGGGCCAACACCGTCGAACTGACGCGCGATGCGGCCGTCATCCTGGGTGAGGCTGAACAGGCCGCGCCCCTGCTCAAGCTACTGGACACCTCGCCGCTGTTTCACAATTCGGAATTCAACGGCATCAGCAAGCAGCAGAACACGGAAATCTTCCGGCTGCACACGCAGCGGAGAACGAAGCCATGACCACCGGCACGCTGGACCGCCGCAATGTACTGGTGCTGGGGGCGGGCGTCGCTCTGGTCTTGGTGCTTCGCTTCGTGGTCATGGCGGACAAGCAGCCTGCCGCGGTCGCCACGGAAGAATCCGTGCCGCTAGCCGAGAGGCGCCTGGCTAAGTTGCGCGAGACCGTAGCCACTGTACCAGGCAAAGAGAAGGTAGCGCGGGAAGCGGCCGCCGAACTGGCCACGCGCGAAAAAGGAATGATCCTGGCCGACACGGCTGCACAGGCGCAGGCGCAACTGCTTGAGATCATCCGGCGCGCGGGGAAGGACGAAGGCATCGACGTACGCGGCGCCGAGGAGATGCGCGTGCGTCCGCTGGCGGACGACTATGGCGAAGTGGTGGTCGCGGTATCGTTTATTTGCCGCATTGATCAGTTTGTGAATTTTCTGGCCGACCTGGCGAACCGGCCGGAGTTGCTGGCTACCAGCGATATTCGCGTGGCCATGAGCAATGCCAAGGAAAAGACCGTGAATGTGCGCTTGGGCCTGTCGGGTGTGGTGCCGCGCAAACTGGTGCCGGAAAAGAAAGGGCCGTCCTCGTTGTGAAGCGCAAATTGTTCATCGCGAACCTCGCGCTTCTCGGGCTGGCCGTATTCCTCGGCGTACACTTGCGGCGCGATTGGCTGGAGTCGCAGGCGCGCGAACAGGCCATGTTACAACGGCGGATCAAACCGGTGCCGGCGCCGCCCATGACTCCCCTGCCCGCTAATCCCGCGGTCAAAGCGGCAGGTTATATCGATATCGCGCAGAAGGATCTGTTCTCGAAGGATCGCAATCCGACGGTGGTGATCGTGGCCCCTGCCCCGCCGCCCAAGCCGCCCATGCCGAAGCTGCCCTTATTTCACGGGCTGGTGGATCTGGGCGATGGCCCTATGGCGATCATGAGCGAGGGACCAAAAGCACCGCATCGCGACTATCAGCCGGGGGACAAAGTGGGACCGTTCAAGCTCGTGTCGGTGGACCCTGAGACCATCGTGTTCGAATGGGAAGGCGAAACCATCACCAAGAAAGTGGATGAACTGCTCGACCGGACGGTAGCCCCGGCCCCCACACCCGCCAGCCCTGTGGCGGCGGCAACTCCGCCTTCTCAACCGTTGCCGCCGGCTGAGCCGAAGCCGGGAGGAGATCTGGGCCGCGGATCGCGCGCCTGCCAGCCGGGTGACACTTCACCTGACGGAACCGTGGCCGACGGAATGCGCAAAGTCGTCAAGCCTACGCCGTTCGGCTCGAGATGTTATTGGGAGCCAGTTAATTAGGAGTTATTCCTCATGAAGATTCTAACGTGCATGTTCGTTGTGGCCGCCAGCCTGGCGGCCCAGGATGCGGCCAAGACCACGACGCAGCCCGCCGCCAAAGACACCAAGAAGACCACCAAGCCGCCGGCTGTGAACGCGATTCCCAAAGACGCGGTAGAGACTTCACCGGGCTTCTACCGGTGGACGGATAAGGACGGGAAGGTGTGGACGTATCGCCGCACGCCGTTCGGAGTGACGCGTTGGCCCGAGCAGCAGGGGATGTACGACAAGCAGAATAGCCAAGACTCGGACACGACCGCGGTGGCGGAGGGCGATTCGATCCGCTTCGAGCGTTCGACGCCGTTCGGTAAGCGCATCTGGGTGCGTAAGAAGACCGAATTGAACGAAACGGAAAGGGCCATCTGGGCAGCCCAGCAGCAGAAGAACAGCACCGCCGGCCATGTGGCGGAAAAGGAGTAAATGGTGAGATCCGGCAATGTCCTGGCGGCTGCGCTGCTGGCAGCGATGACGCTCGTCGTATCGGCGCACCTGGCCTCCGCGCAACAACCCGCGACGCAGCCCGCGCGACAACTCCCGCTCCCGCCCGGAGCGCCGGCCGCCCGTCCCGCGCCTCCGCCACAGGCGGGAGCAGCCCCCGGAACTCCTGCAGGCACGGCGGCGCAAGCCGGACCCAAACGATCCTCCCTCACCGACGCCGGCGGCTTCATGCTGGAGAACGTTTCGCTCAACGAGTTGATCGACATCATGGCACGCAGGTTGAAGATCAACTACCTGCTGGACCCGCGGTTCAAGGGCGGTAACGTCACCATCCACACCTACGGCGAAATGAAGCCCACCGACCTAATGCCCCTGCTGGAAACTATCCTGCGCGTAAATGGCGCGGCGCTGGTAAAAGTGGGAGATATTTTTCGGGTCGTACCGCTGGAACGGGTGGCATCGCTTCCCCTCACACCTTCGATCAATGGGAAAACCTTTCCAGAGGACGAGCGCATGGCGCTCAACCTGGTTTTCCTGAAGTATGCCACCGCCGCGGAAATCCTGAAAGTGATCCAGCCGTTCCTGGGCGAGGGAGCCGCGGCTGCCACGTACGACCCGGCGAATCTGCTCATTCTGCAAGATAGCAATCGCAATATGGCGCGCACCATGGAACTGCTGGACCTGTTCGACAGCGATACATTTGTCAGCCAGCGAGTGCACCTGTACGAGGTGAACAACGGCCGCCCAGCGGACTTAGTAAAACAACTGGAGTCGATTTTCAAAGCGTTCTCTATTTCCGACAAGACTACCGTTGTCAAATTTGTACCGATCGACCGCATCAACACGATCATCGCCGTGGCGCCTAACCCCGGCGTCTTCGGTGAAGTCGAAAAGTGGCTGAAGAAGCTGGATGTTCCGGTGAAGCCGACGGCTGGGGCAGTGGACAATTACGTGTACCGGCTGAAGTACGGCCACGCCGAAACGATGGCTGCCGCACTCATGGCTTTGTACAGCGGTAACCCCATGGCTTTAGTGCAGTTGAGCGCCATGAGCAACATGGCAATGGGCATGGGGATGGGTGGCATGGGGATGGGTGGCATGGGGATGGGTGGCATGGGAATGGGAGGTATGGGCATGGGTGGTATGGGCTACGGGGGTGGCGGTTATGGCGGCGGAATGGGCTACGGCGGTGCGGGCTACGGTGGTGCAGGGTATGGCGGGATGGGCTACGGCGGTGCAGGATACGGTGGCATGGGTTACGGCGGCGGCGGTTACGGCGGTGCGGGTTATGGTGGTGCGGGTTACGGAGGAATGGGGGGATACGGCGCGGCGAATTTGTACCGTCAGTTCGCTGGGTCGACTACCCCAGCTAATACCGGCGCCAATTCATCCGACCAGACGGGCACTTATCTGAGCCCCTCCGGCACTCAGGAACCTACTTCGCACATCCCGCATATTATTCCGAATCCGTTCGACAACACCTTGCTGGTGCAGTGTACTCCCGAGGAGTGGGCGCAGATTTCGCGACTGCTGACCCAACTGGATGTGCCACCGCGCCAGATCCTGGTGGAGGCCAAGATCTTTGAGGTGGTTCTGACCGGGGATCTCCAGTACGGCGTGCAATCCTATCTGCAGGCAAAGGGCGCCTCGGTCCCGGGTGGTTTCACGGGGCCAGGTACGCCTGGCGGCTTTCTTGGCAGCGCGGTGGGAGGCGCATTGACGCTGACTGGCGGTCTGCTGGTGGGCCATGGCCGTGAGTTGCTTTCGCAACTGTCGGCGCTGGAATCCACGGGAAAAGCTAAGACCATCAACGAGCCATCATTAATCGCTACCGACAGTATCCCGGCTACTATGAATGTGGGCCAGACCGTGCCCACGTTGAGTTCGACGGTGGCCTCCAACGTGCAGACGGGCGGCAACACCCTGTTCGCGAACAATATTTCGAACGTTAGCGCCGGCGTCACGCTGAATGTCATGGCGCGCGTCAATTCGAGCGGCATCATTACCATGATGATCAATCAGCAGGTAAGCGATCCGGTTCCACCCGCATCCAGTGCGGCCATTCAATCGGATTCCTTTAATAACCGCAGTTTCCAGACGCAGATTATGGTGCAAGATGGCGATACTGTCGCCATAGGGGGGATTATCCAGGAGACAGCCACCGAATCCTCCGGCGGAATTCCAATCCTGCACCGCATTCCTGTACTGGGCGCGGCCTTCGGCAGCAAGTCACGTCAAACCAGCCGCACCGAGCTGATCGTTTTCTTCACCCCCCACGTGATCTACGACACGACTTCCATAGCCGAAGCCACCGACGATCTGAAGAGCCAACTGAAGCACCTGAAGCGGGAGATGAAAGAACAATAGTCACAATTCGCTACGGCTGCACTGTTTTTTGATCCGTTCGAGTGAGTGTTGAGCGGGGCGCTGCACTCGCGGATCCAGATCTTGCAGCATGTGCTGCAGCACAGGTACGAAGCGATCCTCACCGGTCTGACCCATAACCCATGCAGCAGTGGCGCGCAATGCTGGGTCGGCGTGCCGGCCCAGACGTGCCAGGTGGAGCACCACGTCCCGCATTTCTCCGGCACGGTGCAAGCCAATCAAGGCATTGCCCACCACGCGCGGACTCGAATCCTGTAAGGCCAGGCGGAAAAACGCGCGATGCTCGGCGCTGGAACTCCACAGACCCTCTACGAAGTTGGCGCGCACGCGAGCATCCTCGTCCCGCATCAGGCGCTGCATCAAGCGGGGTGTAGGCTGCGTGCGTCCCAACATTAGCGCGGCTCTGGATCTGATGCGGCTATCGGGATTCCGCAGAAATTGAATCACGATCGGAACCAACCTGCCGCCGCTATTAAAATGCTCCAGGATGGTCAAGCCTTTTTGCATCGCCGGTTCGGTTAAGAGGTCGTCCACCAGCAAGCTCTTGGCGAAGTGGGCATCGAACCGCGGCTCTTTACGGACTAGTTCCTGAGCCACGCGGATAGCATTCTCGACCGATATCGCCGGATCGCACAGGGATGCCACGGTTCGCGAGTTTCGGCCCAACAGGCCCGCCACCAGCGAAGCGGCATCTCCGCAACGTCCCTCCTGGTACAGCGGGAGTATGGTCTCAACGGTTCGGTCGGGCGCCTTGGCAGCCAGTTCGCGAAGGTTGCGGGCGGCTTCCAAGGGGTTCCGGCTATAGCGTTCCAGCCAATACCGGATGGCTTCGGGCACATGCTCCGGCACGGAAGGATCGTCGGTCTCCGTAACTAGCGGGGGAGGCGCGTCATCAACCAGGCCCGATTCCGATTGCTCCAAAGCCCGCAGCGCGGCATCCAACTCCGGTGGCGGGCCTGGCGGAGGACGAAGTGCATCAGCGTCGGGATACGCTCCCACAGGTTTCGGTCTATTGAGTAGCCCTAGCTTGATCAGCAACGATTGCGCCCGTCCAACGCCCGGTGCGATAGCCGTTTGTCCCGCGATGGCGCTGCCATCCGCACCCGATCTATCTATCGGCGGGGAGCCTCAGAAAGTGCAGGGCAGAGAGAGCGCATCCCTCTCTTTCCGAGCTAATAGGCGACCTTATCACTCTTGGACTTCCACACCTCGAAGGCGCGCTGGGCCTCGTCCCGCATGAGCGGGATCATGGGAATGCGCCGTTGGCTGACAGGCGCCGCCAGTTCATCGTAAATCAGGCTGTCGTCGAAGCCTGCCGCGGCGGCGTCCGCGCGAGTGCCCGCAAAGAAGATGCGCGCCGGCCGCGCCCAATACAACGCGCCCAGACACATGGGACATGGCTCGCAGCTCGAATAGATGTCGCAACCGGGCAACTGGAAACCGCCCAGCAACTGGCAAGCTGCGCGAATGGCGACGATTTCCGCGTGCGCTGTGGGATCGTTGGTTGTGGTCACCTGGTTAACGCCCGAGGCAATTACTGCGTCTCCTTTCACCACGAGTGCGGCAAACGGTCCCCCATTCGCGGAGAGCGCGTTCTCGACCGCCATCTCGATTGCGCGTGCCATAAACACAGCCGAAGCCATAGGTAGATTTTGACGCGGTACTGGCTCAAATAGCCAGCCCGTTTTCAACAAACCCCTTTCAAACCGTGCGTGCGGTTTTCCCGCACACGGCTTAACGATGATCTTACTGGTGCGGCTTGCGCCGGGTAGCGCACGGTTCCGCGCAATCGATACAGACCCATTCCGTGAAACTGAGCGGCTGTCCACAGTACACGCCGCGTCGCTCGCTGCCCGCCACGCCGATGCATCCAGCGTACGAGCCGCTCATAGACGAAGCTGTCCATTTTCAGGAACACCCGAGACGATGTGCCCGTCCGGAAGTAGTTCCCCCAACCGCGAAGCACGGGGTTCAGTTTGGCGATGATCTGCTTCACGTCCTCCCCGCTGGCACGTTTATCGGTGATCTCCCGCACCCGGTCCCGGAGCCGCTTCGTGGCCTGCGGTGACGGCCAGCGGTGCATGTAATATGCCCGCGGGTTCCGCAGAATACTGCGCTTCTTGCGGATCGTACACCCCAGAAACACGAAGCTTTCCTTCCCACGCCGTAAGTCCACCATCCGCGTCTTCTCCGGATGCAGCCCCAAACCCAGCTTGCTCATCACAAACTGGATTTGTCGAAGCGCCTCCTTCGCCTTCGACTCCGTTGGCGCCATCACCACGAGGTGAGTAGGCCCGGGGAATCTCACCCCGAGCCTCTCTCAGAACCGTACTTGAACCTCTCAGCTCATACGGCTCCCGCCATGGAGCCACGCCGCTCGCCCATCTGCCAGTGCGCCCACAACTTCGGATCGCGTCTCGAGATGCGCGCGACCCAATGTGTCGCCCTGCGCAAATGACCGCGCAGCGTCTTGTATTTCCGTTCGGCCCAGCGGGCCAGCGATCGATCCAGTTGGCGCATCGGCGGATACAGCGCCGAGCGATAATACCGCCCGTAGTATTGGAGCCAGCCTCGGATCTTCGGGTTGAACATCCGCGACAGATCTTCGATTCGCTTGTCGCTGCGTAAATGCAGGTCCCAGCTTCGAATCTCCACCCGAATCGCTTTCACCGCCTTGTCGGAAACTGCCGGGCTGAAGTTGATGAAGAACTTCCCCTTGCGATTCTTCGATCTCCGCGGCCGAAATGTGTAGCCCAGAAAATCGAACTTCTCGTTCGGATACTTCCTCCGCCGATCATCATCCTTGCAATAGACAACCTTCGTCTTCTCCGGATGAAGCTCCAACCCACACTCCTTCAAGCGCGCGGCTATGGCAGCCCGAACCCCCTGGGCTTCCGCCTCTGTCCTGCAATGCACGATGGCATCGTCGGCGTACCGCTCAAAAGGCATGTGCGGATACTGCTTCGCCATCCATCGATCAAAAGCATAGTGCAGAAACAAATTGGCTAACAGAGGGCTGATGACCCCGCCTTGCGGCGTGCCCTTCTCACGCGGGACCAACTGGCCGTCCTCCTCTTGCACTGGCGCTTGCAGCCACCGCTCGATATAGAGGACCATCCACTGTTCCTTGGCGTGCTTCTTCACCGCCCGTAGCAGCAGATCTTGCGGGATGTTGTCAAAGAAGCCCTTGATGTCCAGATCCAAAATCCAGTCATAGCGCCAGCATCGCTGCCGCGCCTGCCCCACTGCATCCAGCGCCGACTTCCCCGGCCGATAGCCGTAGGAATCCGGATGGAACAGCGGGTCCACCGCCGGCTCCAGTCTCGACTTCACCACCTGTTGCGCGATCCGATCCGACACGGTCGGTATGCCCAGCTTCCTTTCCCCACCGTTCGCCTTCGGTATTTTTACCGTGCGCACCGGCGGTGGAAAGTAACTGCCCGACGACATCCGATTCCAGATCTTGTACAGGTTCCCTTTCCGGTTGCTCTCAAAATCCGCAATCGACTGCTCGTCGACCCCTGCCGCTCCTTGGTTCGCCTTCACTCGCTTATACGCTTCCCAGACCTCCCCCTTGGATATACAGAACGGCTTTGCCTCACTCATCGGCTCCTCCCATTCCTGGTTGGCTCATTGAATTTGGCCCCATAACACAACCCCTTCGCTCCATCCCGTTTCCGGGACTTCACCACTACTACGGGTTGTTCCGCCCCTGGGCTCCGCTTCCGTACTCTCGCCCTCGTGGTTCTTCCACTTGCGGCTTCTCCGTTCGCATCGGAGTCCCAGGTTCCCACGTTCCGCTCGACCGCCTCTGGCAAGTTCAGGCCACCTTAATGCCGGATGCCGCCCCGTCCGTAAGCAGGCCTTCGCCAGAGCTGATCCCGCAGTAACGACTCCCTGCGGTTTCGACATCGTCCCTACGCTTTCGACACGTCATCAGTGGTTCCCTTACGGTCCTCTCCTTGCCAGTCACCTGACCTGGTTCTTCCCAGGCCTTTTCCTTCTGTGCTCACGACCATGGCTCTTGACCACAGCCGCCGAAGGTGGTTTGGAACCTGCTCCTGCCAGCCGGTTCCGAGGGGCCTTCCCTCATCGATCAAGCAGTTACACACATTGGGCCCTCCTCGGCCCTTTGCGCTCGTGGCGCACAATCGTCGGCATATCGAATCAGTTTCCCGAGCGACCCACACTTGGCCGCCCACAACCGATCCAACAGGTGCAGGTAGATGTTCGCCAGCAACGGCGAGATCACTCCGCCCTGCGGGGTTCCCGCCAGCGTCTCCCTCACCGTTCCGTCTTCCATCACCCCGGCCCTTAGCCACTGCCGGATCAACTTCAATACCCGCCGATCCGAGATTCGCCCCCCCACCAGCACCATCAGCTTCTCCTGATCGATGCTGTCGAAGTAGCCCTTGATGTCTGCATCGACTACGAAGTCATGCCCTGGGTTCCCCGCTATGCGGATTGCTTCCAGAGCCTCCGTCGCGCTCTTCTTCGGTCGAAATCCGAAACTGCTCGCCTCGAAATCCGCCTCGAAGATCGGCTCGATCATGATCTTCGCCGCCATCTGCACCACCCGGTCCCGCACCGTCGGTATCCCCAGTGGCCGCTGCTTTCCGTCAGCTTTCGGTATGTATTGCCGCCTCACCGGTGAGGGGCGATATCGGCCTGCCCGAAGGTCGGCTTCAATGCCCGCCAGAAACTGGCCCACACCATCCTGCTCGATGTTCTCCAGCGTCTCGCGATCCACTCCCGCCGCGCCTCCGTTACTGCGCACCCGCCTCCATGCTTCCCACAGGACGTCACTCCTGTGGATCCGGTCGTACAGCGCATGAAATCGCCGTGTCTTACTCTGCTTGGCACACACCCATAGCTTGCGTTGGAGTTCTCGCACTTTATCTACTACCGGGTTGTTTTCCGTTTCCGGCATGCCCTCGCGCTTACCTCTCCACAAGCTCGATCAAAGCAGGGCCCCTTCCCTCCAGCGTGTTGTCTTGCACGCCTTCACTGGTACTACGGACCCCTCGGACTCCCCCCTGGCTCCTCGCGATTTCGGCCGTCCGGCTTTATACGCTCGGTCTTCGCCTGACTGGGCTGCCAGATAGGGTCTCTCCTGTTCCACATTCTTCTCTGGAAACGTGCCACCGCCCGCTACCCCGGAAAGGTCCAGCAGCCGTTCCGGTCCAGGCTGCTGTCTGTTGCCTTCGCCGTGACATGACCGGCTCGGCCCTTTCAAACACCTTTCGGCTGAAAATATGACGTGGCTGCAGCGTTCACTTGATGTTGCGGCCCGCTTCCTTGCTCTCCACAGAATGGACTTTTGACGCCCCGCTCGGACCGAAGGCATCTCTGCCCTAGCCTGGGGCCTGCTACCGGGCGCTCCGGCGCTTACCCGGACAAGACTCTCACTTGCTAGAAGAACGCGTCTTTCAGGACGCACCATGAATGTATTCTAAACGGTGACGCCCGCCCACCATTGTCCGAGTCGCGCTAGACTGAAAACACGTCCGTTAGGGATATGGCAGCCAGAGACCTGCGACAGCGCTTCGAGGAACTCACGGTGGTGGCCGATATCGCATCGGCCATGCTATCCCCGCTGGAGTTGAGCCAGGTATTGCATGTGGCCCTGGAAAGGACCAGCCGCGCCATGCGGGCGCCCTTCGGTTCCATCACGCTCCTCTCGGCGGACCAGACGCGTTTGGAATTTGCCGCGGTAGACGGATTGTCCGCTGATTATGGCGAGAGGTTCCGTGATTTGGGACTCCTGCCTGCCGATGATTCATCCCCTTCCGGCCGCGCGTTTTCGACTGGTAAGACTTATTGGGTGCGGGACATCGAGCGGCATCCCCTATGTAAGACCTGGAAACACATCAGCATGGGCGAGGGGGTCCGCGCGCTTATCTGCGTGCCCTTATTCGTGGGCGGCCAGGCTGCCGGCACGCTGAATCAGTACATGGCAGAGCCGCACCGTTTCTCCACCCGCGAAGTCCGGCTGCTGGAGGTAGTGGCGCAGCAGGTATCGCTGGCTGTTGAGCGGGCCGGGCTCTACGACCGGCTGAAGCAGCAACACGCAGTGGCGCTGTCGGCCAGCGAGCACAAGAGCCGGTTCCTGGCCGGCATGACGCACGAACTACGTTCGCCCATGACCGCCGTGGTCGGCTTTGCCGATCTGCTGGGGCAGCAGATCCCCGGTCCGCTCAATCGCGAGCAAATGCGCCAGGTGGAGATGATCTCGGCCAGCGCGAAGCATATCATGGCCGTACTGAACGATGCGCTGGATGTGGCGCGCATCGAGGCCGGCAAACTCGACTGCCTGATTGAGCCGGTCAACGTTGCCGAGGTCATCACCGAGGTCACCGGTATGATGGCGCCGCTGGCCCGGGCCAAGCACCTGAAGATCGACGTTGCGGATCCGCGCGAGCCGTTGATGGTGCGCTGCGACCGCCAGCGCTCCAAACAAATCCTGGTAAACCTGGTTTCAAATGCGATCAAGTTCACTCCGCGCGGGCAGATTCAGGTTCACGGCTTTCGCGACACTTCGGTCCCCCCGCACGCGCGCATCGCGGTATCGGATACCGGCATCGGCCTACGCCCCGAGCAGGTACCCATGCTTTTCCAGGAGTTTCAGCAATTGCCATCTCCGTACCAGCACCTGGGCACGGGACTGGGCTTGGCCATCAGCCGCAAGCTAGCTCGCCTCATGGGCGGCGACATCGAGGTTCATAGCGAATATGGCCACGGCAGCACCTTCACCCTGATGCTGGAGACCGCATGAGTGCGCACTCTCTCCTGTTGGTGGACGATGACCCCGCGGTGCACGAATTGCTCGCAGCAGTGCTCCGAAAGCCGGATTGGCAGATTGACAGCGCTTATGACGGCCTGGAAGGTTTCGCGCGAATTGAAGCTCGTCCTTACGATCTGGTGTTGACGGACGTTCGCATGCCGGGTATGGACGGTCTGGAATTGCTGAGCCGCATCCGGGAGATCCGGCCCGAAACCAAAGTGATGGTGATGACGGCCGAGAGCACCCCGGCCAACATCGTGCGCGCCATCCGCGAAAAAGCCTTCTACTATTTCAGCAAGCCTTTTTCGCCCAGTTCGGTGGCCGAAATGATCGCGCAGGCGGTCAACACGGGTCACTGGCAGGACGATATCGAAGTGCTCTCCGCGACGCCCGAGTGGATCAGCCTGCGCCTGCGCTGCAAGATGGAAACCGCGGACCGCCTGATGCAGTTCGTCCGCGAAATGGAGATGAATCTTACCCCCCACGACCGGGAGAATATCGCGGCTGCCTTCCGGGAGCTGCTCATGAACGCGATTGAGCACGGCGGCGAATCCGATCCCAACAAGCGCGTGCAAGTTACTTACGTTCGCACCACGCGCGCCATCGTGTACCTCATCCAGGATCCGGGCAAGGGGTTTTCGTTCGATGCCATCCAGCACGCCGCGATCTCGAACCCGCCGGACGAGCCGGCGCGGCACTTGGAGATCCGCGCCGAAAAAGGCGTGCGGCCAGGTGGATTCGGCATCCTCCTGACGCGCAACTTAGTTGACGAACTGATTTACAACGACAAGGGAAACGAAGTCCTGTTCATTAAGTACTTGAGGTAGCGCTTTCCATCTTCTCGGCCATTTCCAGCAGTTTGCGCACGGTGTTCCAATTGCGGCTAGTGCCGGTCATCCGCAAGCTCTTTTCCACCTGCGTGATCGACAGATTCGGACGCGCCATCCCGGCTGCGAAATAGATAAACAGCTCCCGGCCGAGGAGGTGAAGTTCCTCGGGATCGGCTTTGATCCGGAGGACCGCGGCGCGCGCTTCGTCGGTCGGATCGCCGGAAAGAAAATGGACCGCCAGTTTGTTCGGCTCGATCCCGGGCCTGTCCGCGAAGGGGTTCTTCCCCACGGCCTTCCGAAAATCGGCGGCGGTCCGGAGGACGACGTCGCAGCGAAACCCGTACTGTTGCTCGAGAGCCTCCTCGATGCGTTTGCGCAGAGTGGCAAGATCGCGCGCCTTGGTTTTGAAAACCACGTTTCCGCTCTGCAGGTGAGTGGCTACCTGCTGCAATCCGAGGGACTCAAACAGGGCGCGCAGCGCCTCCATCTTGATCATGTGATGGCCTCCCACGTTAATGCCGCGAAGGAGGGAAATGATGACCGCCATAGCAAGTCCAGCATAGCTCAACCCTGCGATACAATAGCCTTGAATGGCCCAGCGGGAAACCATACTCGCCCCGCCGGTTCCGTTTGCGCCGCAGTTGCTCTCCAGGTTGGGCGAACTGGACAAGGCCGTGCAATCGGCAATCCGGGGCAAGCCTGAAGTCGTGCGGCTCTCTTTAGTTTGCCTGCTGGCGCGCGGCCACCTGCTGATCGAAGACGTGCCCGGCGTGGGCAAAACAACCTTAGCGCAGGCGCTGGCACGCGCCGTGGCTTGCGGTTTTCACCGCCTTCAGTTCACCAGCGACATGCTTCCCAGCGATGTGTTGGGTGTAACCATATATAACGCGCACTCCGAGGCTTTCGAGTTCAAGCCGGGACCCGTTTTCACGAATTTCCTGCTGGCCGACGAGATCAACCGCACCACGCCCAAAACGCAATCCGCGCTGCTCGAGGCCATGAACGAGAGCCAGGTGACCATCGACGGACGGCCGCACATGCTGCCGCGGCCCTTCATGGTGATCGCCACCCAGAACCCGGTGGAGCATCATGGCACCTACCCGCTGCCGGAATCGCAGATGGATCGATTCCTGATGCGCCTGCGCATCGGCTACCCGGATACGGCAAGCGAGCGCGAGATCGTGCGGAACTGCGATATGGGCACCGCCGATGGCGTACGGCCGGTGCTCTCCGGCGACGACGTCATCCGGCTGCAGGCCTCCGTGCAGCACGTGGCCGTGGAGGAATCGCTGGTCGATTACATGCTGGGCATCGTGGAAAAGACGCGCGCGCATGAGTCGCTTATCCTGGGAGTCAGCCCGCGCGGTTCACAGGCGTTATTCCGGGCAGTGCAGGCACTGGCGCTCCTGGAGGGACGCGAATACGCCATTCCAGATGATGTAAAGCGGCTGGCTGGTCCCGTCTTCAGCCATCGCGTGCTCGTAAACACGCGCACAGCTCTCGCCCAAAGACGCTCCGACTTGGGCGACCGCATCATCGAAGAAATACTCAGCACAATTGATGTGCCTCTTTAGATAATCCCGCCATCCTTATGAAAACTGCCATTATCGGCCTGCCCATGGTCGGCAAGACTTCTCTGTTCACTATTCTCACAGGAGCGCATCAGGAGACGCGTATCGGATCGACGGCCGCGCGCGTAGGGGTCGCCAAAGTCCCCGACACACGGCTGGATGCGCTTGCCACCTTATTTGAGCCGAAGAAGGTAACGCACGCTACCGTCGAATATGTGGATATGCCAGCGGTGTCGAAAGAAAGCCTGCGCGATGCCGGGTATGTCGCCAGCCTGCGCGTGGTGGACGCATTTGCGCACGTGCTCCGCCTATTCGAGGACGATACCGTGCCGCACGAGAAAGGCAGCGTCGATCCGCTGCGCGACCTGGAAGACGTGGAGACGGAACTGATCCTCAGCGATCTGGTGGTGATCGAGAAGCGCCTGGAACGTCTGGATAAGGATCGCAAAAAGATCAAGAACCCCGAGTTGGACCGTGAGTTCGAGCTGCTGCAGAAGTGTAAAGCGGTGGTGGAAGCTAACCAGCCGCTACGGGTTCTCGACCTGGAGCCGGAGGACGAAAAGCGCATCCGCGGTTTCCAGTTTCTATCGCAGAAACCGATGCTGTACGTGTTGAACCTGGGCGAGGCGGACGCGTCTAACCTGCACGCCAAAGAGCAGGAGTACCGGCAGGGGCCCCTGGCCGGGCGCAAACACACGGCTATCACCGCGATCTGCGGAAAGGTAGAGGCCGAGCTGGCCGAATTGCCGCCCGAGGAGCAGAAGGATTACATGGCGAGCTACGGACTGAGCGAATCCGGCCTGGAGCGTCTGATCTCGGCGACTTATTCGCTGCTGGGGCTGATGTCGTTCCTCACGGCGGGCGAAGACGAGGTGCGCGCCTGGACCATCCCATTCCACAGCACGGCAGTGAAGGCCGCCGGCGCCATCCACTCCGATTTCGAAAAGAAGTTCATTCGCGCGGAAGTCGTCAACTGGAAATCGCTGGTGGATCTGGGCGGATATCCGGCGGTGCGGGACAAAGGCCTGCTTCGCCTGGAAGGCAAGGAGTATATTGTCAAGGATGGCGACGTGCTGGTGATACGTCACGGGTGACAGCGCGCGCAGTTATACGTCGCGCACTACGCGAAACCCGATGTTGCCGGTGGCGCTGTCGGGCGTGTTGGCGGTCCGCGCGGCGTTGCGGTAACGGAAACAGAATGACGCGTGACATAGATAGGATCCACCTTTCATGACGCGCGTGGTTCCGAAATCGGGGCCTACCGGATTCGCTGGCGTCGCGGTTTGCCGCCATCGCGCATCGAAGTAGTCGGCACACCACTCCCACACGTTGCCGATAACCGTGTGCAGGCCGTACCCGTTCGCCGCAAAACTATCCACCGGCGCGGGCGCGGAGAAACCGTCCTCGGCAAGGTCGATATCCGGGAACATCCCCTGCCAGATATTGCACATGTGCTGCCCACCGGACATCAGATCGTCGCCCCAGGGATAAGTCTTCTGCTCCAGCCCTCCGCGCGCGGCGAACTCCCATTCAGCTTCCGTTGGCAACCGAACCCCGGCCCAATCGCAATAAGCCTGGGCGTCATTCCAGGAGACCTGCACGGCCGGGTGATGACGGCGCTGCGACGCCAGCGATCCGGGCCCTTCCGGATGCGCCCAATCCGCGCCGTCTACTCGCACCCACCAGGGCGTCGCGGCCGGCGACAGGACCCGCTGCGTTTGCGGCACGTGGTTCCGAAAGACAAACGACCAGCCCCAACGCTGCGCTTCGGTGACATAGCCGGTGCGCTCGATGAATTCCGCGAATTGGCCGTTGGTCACCGGATATTTCGAGATGTAAAACGGATCCAGGATCACTTCGCGGACGGGGCCCTCTCCGTCGCTCGCGAATGCTTCCGGCGCCTCGCTGCCCATCAGGAACCGGCCCCCATCCAGCCGGACCATATCTGCCGTCGATCCGGCCGTGACTCGCCGCCGTGCCGCGGAACTTCGCCGCGATGTCTGCAGCTCGAGCAACCGGGCGCGCGAAGGGACACAGCAGGGTGGCGGGGGCAGAGACATCAATCGCCCCTTCTATCGGAGGCCGCATCCTGCGCCTCGCGGGTTGAAATGCGACGGATGTTGGCCTGCGTGCGCAACGTTTCGGCGACCCGCCGCGCGGCCTCTTGTTCGCGGGCGGCCATCAGGAAGATCCCGATGGTTTCCCGCACCTCGCGTAGTTCCGCGATGCCGCCCCGCGTCCTGGAGCGGACCTCCGCAATATGAAAGCCGAACGGCGTGCGAAAGATCGGGCTGCGCTGTCCCGGTTTCATGGCAAACACCACGTCGTCAAACTCCGCGACCATCATGCCCCGCTCGAATGCTCCCAAATCGCCGCCATTGCCTTTGCAGTCCGAATAGAGGTCGGCGACCGCGGCGAACGCCTCCCCGCGACACAGGGCAGCCAGAGCCGTTTCAATGCCGGCGCGCGCCTGTTCTTCCGAGTGAATCTCGTCGACATGCTTCACGATATGCGCGGCTTCCACGATCTCCGGACGGCGGAAGTCGTTGCGCCGGGCCTCGTAAAGCCGGACGATCTCCTCGTCGGTGGGTTGCGGCAGTGGACCCATCAGCTCACGCAGGGTACGATCGAGACGCAACTGCCCCTCGATCTGCCGTGCCAGCGGACCATCGTCGAACAGCACCCTGCAGGTCTGCGCGCTCATCAAGCGCTGGACATGCCCGGCTACCAGCGACGGATCAATCGGACGCGGATCCTTGTCCGCCGCCTGCCGCAGTAAAACGCGATCGATGACGCACGCTTCCGCAGCCTGGCGCAAGCGCATTCCTTTTTCGACGCCGTCCGGTATACCCTTCCATTCGGGAAGATGGGCCAATCGACGCTCTTCCTCACGAATCAGTTCCGCTGGAATGACCTCACCGTTGACCTCGATCGGCATAACGACCGCCGCATCATGCTCCGCCGCAACCGGTATTACCGGCGTAAGCGAAGTATGTATTCTATGCTGTGGCCAGCGCATCGGCAAGCGGGTTGCCATCATTCCCGGTACCGATCAGGGGCCGGCTCAGCTCACTAGCGGCCAGTCCCGTTGGGGTCGACCCTAAAGAACCCAGCACTTGGGTATATTGCGCGATTTTGGTCTGCAGTGCAGGATTTGTGTAGTCATTGCCCATTTCACTGGTATTCGCGGTGGTTGCCGGGTTGCCGAGATCGCAGATCAGGCCGAAGAAATCCACTGACGAGCACATCTGGTTCATAGCGACGTAATTGGGCTGCCCAGGAAACTGCACGTAGAACGGGACGCGAATTGCTTCCTCATAGACCGCGAAGGCTTTGGTGTGCATCCCATGCGAGCCGCCGTATTCACCGTGATCGGAGAGAAAAATGATGATCTTGTTGTTGGCGAATGTAGAAGCGGCCAGGGCATCCAAGATCAGCCCGATCTGATAGTCCACCAGATTTTGCAAATAGAAATACTGATTGAGGAAGAGGACCCAGTCGGGTACGGTTCCGTTCTGGCCGTCGTCCCAGTTTGTGTATGCCAATTGCAAGGCAGGCTTGCTGGGCGTGTTCGCCAGGTTCTCGTAGTTCCAGGGCGACGGCGTGGCGGCGTAGAACGGAAGGGGACGGAACGGCGGGCGGCGGAAAATATACGGATGAGTTGGGCTGCCCCGTCTTCGGATTGATCGGTGGGAACGGGCTGGTCTGCAACCAGTCCGGCGCGGGAGTGATATCGTGAGGGTTGATCAGACTCACGGTCGCGCACCATGGCGAGGTAGTGTAGGGGGGCCTGAAGTGGGAGGTTGCCCCTGCAGCCAACCGATGAAATCGCCGGCGATCATCGCGTCACTGGCCCAAACCAGCTGCCAAAAGGACCTCCGTTCCACTCCTTAATTGCATTATTATTTCCATCAACTATATAGACATTTCCCTGCACGTCCACAGTTAGATTAGGCATTTGGAAAACTCAATCCATGCCCAACGATTGTCGTAACTTGGGGCGGTATTGGGCTCCACCGTTTTACTAAGTTGTTCTTGAAATCCGCGATGTACACATTGCCGAGGGCATCCACCGCGACTCCAGTCGGACTGTTCAGATTCAATCCTCCAAGCGTAGTTGCCCCTTGTTGGGCATTCCATGCCACCACCGCATTGGCGACCAGATCCGCAATGTAGACGTTACCCTGACTATCCACGGCCACCCCGACCGGGAACTTCAGCCCGGTAACTACGGGAGTTAGTTGCCGCGTCGAAACATTCCACTCCTCAACCTGGTGGTTATACGAATCCGCGACGTAAACATTTCCTTGCGCATCGATGGCTACTCCGTGCGGAGCGTTCAAGCCGGACACCAACGTGGACATCTGTTGTGTGGCAGCGTTCCACTCTTCGATCGCATTATTGCCGGTATCGGCAATGTATACATTGCCCGCGTGGTCCACGGCGACAGCATAAGGAAGATCTAACCCCTGCGATATCACCGTGGATAGCATGTTCGACGGCACAAAGCCAAGCCCAGCCTGCGTAACGCTAAGAGTTTGCCCGGCGATAGTCAGGGTGCCACTTTGCGCTGTGCTATTCGGATTTGGGTTATATGTAAATTGAATTAATGCGCTGCCGATCCCGCTCGAATTTGCGGGTGACAGATGCAGCCAGGAAGTATTGGCTTGCGCGCTCCAAGCCGCCGCGGGAGAAGTGGCGATTAGTTGTACGGAAGCACTTCCCGCCGCGGCGCTTACCGCGAGTGTCGACGTGGTGAGGCTAAAGCTCCGGTTTTGCGCGGCCAGCACACATGGAAGCAATAAAAGAAACGCGTACTTCACTCCGGGCGCCCTTCAAACATAAAATGACCAAATATGCCAAACCTCTTGGGAAGAATTAAGGGGGACACCCAGAATCATCAGGCCGCGACACAGGAGCCCGATCCACAACATCAGAGTATAGACGATTTTTCGTACTTTTCAAGTAGATTATTCGCGATTTTTATCGAAATATGTGCGCGGTGATTGTTTTCTTCTGTCATTTGCCCAAGATCGGTGGGATCCCGGTAAGTCATGTGTGCTTTCTCTTCGCCGCTCCAGGTAACCCAACTTACTCAGAGCCGAGGATATCGGATATTTAGATGATTGGTTGGCGCAACCCTTAAGGCAGCCATCCAATCAATTGGGCTGGAAGGACTAGAACCATGATCCTAACTGATGGATAGCCGGCAGACGCTTGAGTAATGGAAGAGAGCTATCGATCGTGGCGGCTCCAATCGGGCCCCTTGAACCGGCGTCGTACAACACCAAAATACAAGAGTCCCAAGCCCAGCAGCAGGCCCGCAAGTGTCTTGCCAGCCAGCAGATTAGGCGGACTGATCAACACCACGCACATGCCCGCCGCGTAGACAATCGCCAGCAAATTTAGAGGCGCGCCGAAACGGCCCAGGCTCCATACCGCCTGTCGCGGCCAGTTGGAACCCTTGCGGCGTGCCTGCCATGCCAGCGCGATCGGAATCGTGTAGGCCAGGTAAAGAGCTACTGTGCTCAGGGATGTGACCACCGGCACGGCTTCCGTCCATAGCATCGCAGCCATCGACGCGCCCACGATCAGCCAGATGGAGGGCGCCGGCGTGCCGTGGCGCGGACTGACCCGGCGTATCTGTTCAGCGAAAGGCGTGCCGTGATCGCGGGCCAGCGAGTAGAGGGCGCGGGACGCTGACGTGATGCATGCCAGACCGCAGAACCACATCGCCATCGATGCCAGCGCGGCCATAGCATTTCCGGCCTTTGCTCCCAGAGCTTGCTGCAGGATCGCGATCACCGCTGGGATTTGATTGCCTTGGGCGTCATGCGCACCCAGCACGGCGGGAATATTGCGGATAGCCAGCGTCAGCGCCAGCAAGAGGAAATAGCCAGCAACTCCCGAAACTCCCACGGACAACAGGATTCCCCAGGGAGCGCGGCGGCGCGGATCGTGTGTCTCTTCCGCCATGTGCGCCGAAGCGTCGAAGCCGGTGTAGGTCCACTGCGCCTGGAGCAGACCCACGAGAAACGCCCACCAGTAAGGCGACCGGCCGTTGCTGCTTACGGCCTCAAACAGAAAAGGGACCGGCTGTTTTGGCCCCAGGAAGAAAAGGGCCAGTACCACGGCGGCCACTCCGGCGATGTGCACCGTCACGCTGCAGTCGTTCAGGATCGCCACCAGGCGAATGCCATAGTGATTGAGAATGCCCTGGTTCAGCAGGATGAAGGTGAACATGCAATACAGGTTGAAGGGCGTGGAAGGCAGATTCAGAAATGGCAGAATAAACTGAGCGCAGCTGTAATTAATGCCGGCCTGCGCGGCGATCAGGCCCACGATGTTCAGCCAAGCCACTAACCAGCCCCACCCTTTGCCGCCCAGGTCAGCCGCCCAATGGTACGTGGCTCCGGCTGTGGGATAAGCAGAGCAAAGTTCGGCCATGCTGGCCGCCACCACCAGCGTGAAAACCGTGGCCACCGGCCAGCCCAGGGTCATCTCCAGCGGTCCGCCATTTTCCAGACCATAGCCGAACAGCGTGACCGCGCCGGTCAGTATCGAAATAATGGAAAACGAGATGGCAAAATTGGAGAATCCGCCCATGCCCCGGAAGAGTTCCTGCGCATATCCGAAGCTACCGAGGTCAGCGCGATCCTGGTCGGGACGGGCCATCGCGCGCGGTGGTTACAGTTGTACGTCCTGCTTCAGGTGTTTGCTGATCGCCTGCTCCAGCAGCTCTTTCAGAGTCTGGCGAGTCTCGACGTGGATAAAGCCGTTCTCCACGATGTCCCAGTCGAGCTTATAACTGCGGGCCGCAACCGCCAACTTGAGCTGGCGGGCCGCCGCATCGGGTGCGACGGTGAACTTGGCCGGCGGCCGTTCAAAAGAAATGGTGATCGCTCCGCCATGCAAATTGGACTGGAATCCGTAGTCGTCACCGGCCAGAACCAGATCGCCCTGAATGGCTTTCAAGGCCTCGTCCGTGTGCTTCTTGAATTCGCGCTCGTCGATCATGCGATTTACCGTAGCTTTCCACTATGCCGCAATGGCGCGCACGGTAGCAAGGGGATCTGCGCGCTTTTACGCAGCATTAGAGTTATCTATCTTTACTATTGACCTTACTAGCGGCACGGAAAATCCGGAAACCCCAGGCATCCAGCGCGAGCGAAGGGAGCGCCTCTTTTTGCGGTCGGTCCGAGGCCGGCGTGACCTCCGTAAAGCCGGCCGCCGTATCCACCAGTCCCAGAAACGGCTGATTGGAGAAATTGATCGCCACCAGAAACTCTTCGCCGCCCCCCTGCCGTAGGAAGGTGACAACGCGCGCGTCGTCCGAATTGCGGAGCCACTGGGTCCGGCCTTGCTGTAACGCCGTATGCGCGCGCCGCAACGCCAGCATGCTCGCATAGAACCGGGGAAACTCCGGACGCCGCTCGCCGATCGGCCAGAACACCGGAAGCTTTTCAAACAAGGCCGGGGCGCCGGATTCGGCGGTATCGCCCACCTCCATGCCTTCGTACAGCAAGGGCACACCATCCAGCGTGAACATCAGCGCGGAGGCCGCCAGCGCCCCGCCCTTGCCGAAACGGACGATGGCCCGCTCCTCGTCGTGATCGTCGGAAATGCGCAAATGCAGCGCGCCGGTGGCGTATTGCTCGCGCTCCTGCTCCCAGACAGCGCGCAATTCCCTGGCCGGCTTCCCTTTGAGGAAGACTTCCGCCAGCGTGCTGTGCAGCGGCCAGGCGTAATCCAGATCGAACGCCTTGGCCATCAGGGGCGGATCGTGCGCTTCGGCCAGCATCAGAATCCCCGGCTTGATTTTGTCCAACTCCGCGCGCGCGGAATCCCAGAAAGCCACCGGGACCATACTGGCCGCGTCGCATCGAAAGCCGTCCAGATCGAAGTCGCGGATCCAATACCGCAGCATGCCGATCATGTACGCGCGCAGCCGCGGATTGGAATAATCGAGGGCCGCCACGTCTTCCCAGTCGGGCACCGGCGGAATAATCTGGCCGGCGGCGTTGTGTTTGTAGAACTCCGGTGTCTGCATCATCACGCTATCCCACGAAGTGTGGTTGGCGACGATATCGATGATGACTTTCATATCGCGGCGGTGAGCTTCAGAGACCAGCCGTTTCAGATCGTCCTTCGTGCCGTATGCCGGATCGATGGCGTAATAGTCTCGCACCGAATAAGGACTGCCCAGCGTTCCCTTGTGCTTCAACTGGCCAACCGGATGGATGGGCATCAGCCACACCACTTCCACTCCCAGTCTGTGCAGGCGATCCAACCCAGCAGTCACTCCGTTCAAATCGCCCGCCGGTGAAAAGTCGCGCGGATAGACTTCATAGACTACGGCGCTCGACAGCCAGGCAGGCGGCGCCGCCACGCCCGGGAGAGCGAGTACCGCCACCAGCGCCCATATGGCTCTCAATATCGCTTTACTCATCGGGCTAATGGTAGCGCCGCGCTAACATAAGCGGGGGAGGCATTCAATAAATGCGTGTCGCACTCTTGTTCCTGGCTCTATGCGCGGGCATGGCCGCGCAGGAAAACGCGCCGGCCGATCGCGTCGGCGCTACCGGATTCGTGCAACTGACCGCGGAGAGCTTTCGTCAGCTCACGCCGCGCCAGCAGGCCTTGGCTTATTGGCTGAGCCAGGCTTCCATTGCGACCGATCCCATCATCTACGATCAGTTGTCGCGCTTCGGGCTTCGGCAGAAGCGGCTGCTCGAAGCCCTGCTCGAAGCCAGGGTCACCCATCCTACCGGCGTGAATCCGGAGGTGATGAAGAAGATCACCGACTTCACCAAACTGTTCTGGGCCAACAAGGGCAATCACAACGAGCTGACGTCGCAGAAGTTTCTCCCCGCCTGTACGTTCGAGGAGTTCGAGGCGGCCGCCGGGCCGAAACTGGCGGCCGAGGCGGACGCGCTCAAAGCCTCGCTGTTCGATCCGGATTTCGAGCCTATGATTACCGCTAAGAGCCCGCGCGGCAAGCTCGACATACTCCAAGCCAGCTCCAACAATTTCTACTCGCCGGGACTCAGCCTGACCGACATTCAGGGCTTTCACGAGCAGTACCCGCTGAATTCGCGCCTGGAAAAAAACGCCGCCGGCAAACTGGTGGAGCAGGTCTATCGTGCCGGTACGCCCGACGGCAAAGTGCCGCCGGGTCTGGATGCCGCGTTCCTGCGACTCGCCGGCGACGCGCTGGAGCACGCGCGCGCCTATGCCGAACCTGCGCAAGTGAAGGCCATCGCGGCCCTGATTCGTTTCTTTCAAACTGGCGATCCCAAGGACTGGATTCAGTTCGGCATCAACTGGGTCCAGGACAATCCGCCGGTGGATTTCGACAATGGCTTCATCGAGGTATATCGCGACGCACGGGGCGCCA
This sequence comes from Bryobacterales bacterium, assembly GCA_963843255.1. Taxonomy (GTDB): domain Bacteria; phylum Acidobacteriota; class Terriglobia; order Bryobacterales; family Bryobacteraceae; genus Bog-159. The sequence continues at coordinate 160,704 of CAWJJQ010000008.1, forward strand.
AGGGCAGTTCCCAAAGCTTCGTCACCGTGACCGACGAAGCGCTGGCCGGCCGCATGCGCAAGCTGTCGGACAACGCGCAATACTTCGAGGAACAGGCGCCCTGGCTGCCGCAGTATAAGATGCAGGGCGTGAAGCCGCCGGTAGCCAAGGCGGTGGAGGCGCTGATCGAAACGGGCGATTTCCACGTCACCACCGTCGGCGACAACCTGCCCAACGAGAACGAGGTGCACGAGAAGTACGGATCGAAAAGCTTCATGTTCACCGGCAGCAACCACGCTTTGGATCACGCCACAGGCTTCGGGCCGCTCGAGGAGTTTGCCGCTTCGCCAGAGGAGGTCGTGCGCGGAAAGAAATACGGCGACGAAGCCGAAGACCTGCTGACCGCGCTGCACGAGGTGATCGGACACGGCTCCGGCAAACTCGACCCGAAGCTGACGCACGAACCGAGTTACTACCTCAAAGAATATTTCTCCACCCTTGAGGAGGCCCGCGCCGACCTGATGGCGTTGTGGAATGCTTTCGACCCCAAGCTGCGGGAACTCGGATTGATCTCCAGCCCGGAGGTGGCCAAAGCCATGTACGATTCCTCGACGCGCGTTGCGCTGACGCAATTGCGCCGCATCTTGAAGGGCGACACGGTTGAGGAGGACCACCAGCGCGATCGCCAGCTGATCGTGCGCTACATCATTGATAAGACTGGCGCCATCGAACAGTTTGAGCGCGGCGGCAAGGCTTATATCTCGGTGCGCGACTACGATAAGATGCGCAAGGGTGTGGGCATGCTGCTGGCGGAACTGATGCGCATCAAGGCGGAGGGCGATTACGCCGCCATCAAGGCGCTGGTGGACCGTTATGGCGTGCACTTCGATCCCAAGCTGCGCGATCAAGTGGTGAGCCGTTATGCCAAGCTCGACATTCCGACTTACTGGACCGGCATCAACCCGCAGCTCGGCGCGACCTTCGGAGCCGACGGCAAGGTCGTCAAAGTAACCATGACTTACCCGCGCGACTACATGCGGCAGCAGTTGGATTATGCCGCGATGAACGGAAAGGCTACGGCGCACTGAGCTGCAGGCCGGGAATAGGCACGCGAATGAAGCTCGGCTTGTAATCGTTGGCGCAGACCAGGTCCTTGGAATTGTTGGCCTTCACGTTGTAGGAAACAAGAATACCGGCGCTCGACGGGAACTCGGGATGCGCCTTGGGATCGTAAGTATTCAGTGTCCCTACCGAGCAGCCCGGCGCGCCGCTCTCGGGCGTGGTGTAGACAACGGTACGGGTTGTCCAGGGACCTTGCGGCGTGCAGGCGTAATAGGTTGTCACGTATTTCCAGCCGGGATAGGCGGGGTTTTGCGGGTCCATGCCGGTCATGAGATAGAACGGACCGGTAGCCGCGTTCAGGCGGTGGACGCTGTATTCGTTGGTAATCGCCGGCACTCCGGCCATGGGTGTGGCGTTGGATTGACCGGTCACCCAGGTCTTGCCGGAAGCATTCCAGTATTCCCAGTGGGTGGGGGTCAGAAGGTCGCTCAACTGGGCAAACCGCGCGACGTATGGCAGTTTGTTGGCGGTGCCCGGGTCCTTAATGCCGTACAGATAAAAGTAGGTGCCGTTTTTGAAGATCCGGGTGCCCCATTCGATCGTGAGATCCGGCAGGGCGATGGGCTGAATATATTTCAACTGCATGCTGGGATACGAAACGGTCGCCACCGCGTTGCCCACGAATTGAAAGACACCGGTCCACTCCAGCAGCAGAACTTTGATCACGTAAACACCCGGCGAGGTTTCGACCAGCATGCCGTCGCCGAGCCAGTACCAGTCGGCCGTATTTGCCGGGGCGAAGTACGACGATGTTTTCGGCGGATAGCCGGCGGTTGTCAGGATGCCTGCCGATTGTTCCAGAATGGTCAGGGAATTGTGCGCCTGGAACAGGTAGCCGGCGCGCAGCCGCGTTTGCGGGTCAACCGTGCCGATGTAGGAATCCGACCAAAGCCACAGTTCTGGCCGTTCGGCAGCACCAGCGAATAGGTGCCGTCGGCGCCGGTCCAACCGGGGCCGTTCTGCACGAAGTAATTGTCAAAAGTGGAATCCGGACCCCCCGGACCCGGTGGCGGGAGGCAGCGTACACTGGGCATCCAGCGCCACAACGGTAAAGGAAAGAATGATTAAAGTTCGTATGAACCGGGACATTTCTGCCCGTAGTATACAACGCTGCCTTTGGCCACCCAGCGCTATCCGATGGACGATGACGAACCGGCATCCCCTACGCGCAAAAGTTTGGTACACTGAATGTTTCAGCGGCAGAACGCGGCTAGTAGAGGTGCGTCGCCGCTTGTGTTTGGACGGGTGGCCGAGCGGTTAATGGCAACAGGCTGTAAACCTGTCGCCCCTTGCGGGCTACGGAGGTTCGAATCCTCCCCCGTCCACCAGTTTCAATCGACCCGCGAGGGTGTGGATTAGAGTTTACGGGCCGTTGTAGCTCAGTTGGTAGAGCGCGTCCTTGGTAAGGACGAGGTCACCAGTTCAATCCTGGTCAACGGCTCCAGCAATTCCTGTAGCGAATCCGTACAGAGCATAAATACATGGCAAAGGAAAAATTCGATCGCAGCAAGCCGCACGTCAACATCGGCACCATCGGACATATCGATCACGGCAAGACCACGCTGACGGCGGCCATCACCAAGGTGCTGGGGAAGAACAACCCCAAGGTGAAGTTCCGTAGTTTCGACTCCATCGACAATGCGCCGGAAGAAAAGGCGCGCGGCATCACGATCGCGGTGGCCCACGTGGAGTATGAGACCCCCAACCGGCACTACGCCCACGTGGATTGCCCCGGCCACGCCGATTACATCAAGAACATGATCACCGGGGCGGCCCAGATGGACGGCGCCATCCTGGTGGTGGCGGCGACCGACGGCCCCATGCCCCAGACCCGCGAGCACCTGCTGCTGGCCCGCCAGGTGGGCGTGCCCTACATCGTGGTGGCGCTGAACAAAGTGGACATGGTGGACGACGCCGAACTGCTCGACCTGGTCGAGCTGGAAATGCGCGAGCTGTTGAAGACCTACGAGTTTCCGGGCGACGACGTGCCGGTGATCCGGGTGTCGGCGCTGGGCGCGCTGAACGGCGAGCCGCAGTGGGAAAAGACGGTGAGCGACTTGATGGCCGCGGTGGACAGCTATGTTCCCCTGCCGCAGCGCGAGATCGATAAGCCGTTCATCATGCCGATTGAAGATATTTTCTCGATCCAGGGCCGCGGCACCGTGGTGACGGGACGCATCGAGCGAGGCGTCGTCAAGGTGGGCGAGCCGGTGGAGATCGTCGGGTTCCGGGATACCCGCAACACGGTGGTGACCGGGATCGAAATGTTCAAGAAGCTGCTCGACGAAGGACGCGCCGGCGACAATGTAGGGCTGCTGCTGCGCGGCATAGAAAAGGATGACGTGGAGCGCGGGCAGGTGGTGGCCAAGCCCAAGTCGATCACGCCGCACAAGAAGTTCCAGGGCAGCGTGGTGGTGCTGAGCAAGGAAGAGGGCGGACGGCATACGCCGTTTTTCAAGGGGTACCGGCCGCAGTTCTACTTCCGCACCACGGACGTGACGGGCGATGTGTACCTGCCGGAAGGCACCGAGATGGTGATGCCCGGCGACCACGTGAACCTGACTGTGGAGCTGAACACGCCCATCGCCATGGAAAAGGGCCTACGCTTCGCGATTCGCGAAGGCGGCCGCACCGTGGGCGCCGGCACCGTGACCGAGATTCTCGAATAAAGAAGGATACCTGATATGGCGCGCGAGATTATCACTTTTCAATGCACCGAATGCAAGAACCGGAACTACTCGGGCACGAAGAACAAGAAAACCACGACGGAGCGGTTGGAGATGAAGAAGTTCTGTCCGTATTGCCGGAAGCACCAGCCGCACAAGGAAATCAAGTAGAATAGGAACGAAGGCATGTCCCGCCGGAGTTGTGAACCGCAGGGGCGTAGGTTTAACGGCAGACCAGCGGTCTCCAAAACCGCGAGTGGGGGTTCGAATCCCTCCGCCCCTGCCAATCCAAATTGACAGCCTGTAGATCCTGGGAATCGAGGCAGCATGGAAGGCAATAGTTTACTAGAGAGCGTCACCAAGTGGCCCACGCGCACGCGCGATTATTTCAACGAGCTGAAGCTTGAAATGCGGCGCGTGTCGTGGCCCAGCCGCAAGCAGGTTGAGGGCACTACGGTGGTGGTCATCTTCACGGTATTTGCGTTCGCGGCTTTTTTTGCCGCGGTGGATGCCCTTCTGAACGACAGCGTCGTACGCATGACCAAGGCACTTTCCCGGTAACTCTATGGATGACGAGAACCTGAACCCCGAGGACGAGCAGGACGCCGACGGCGCCGTGGCCCCGGAGGAATCCCCGGTCGAATCAGACGAGGTTGCTGAGCCCGTCGCTGAGCTTGCCGCTCCGGCCGAAGCCCCCGCAGCGGGCGGATATGATGAGTCCTCTCCCAAGAAGTGGTTCATCATCCACACCTATTCGGGATTCGAGCAAAAGGTGGCCGAGTCGCTGCGCAGCCGTGCCGAAGCGTTCGGCTTCGCGGATAAAATCGGACAGGTCCTGATCCCCACCGAAGAAGTGGTGGAGTTGCGCGGGGGCAAGAAAGTGACCAGCAAACGCCTGGTCTATCCCGGCTACGTCCTGGTGGAAATGGAAATGAACCGGGATACCGAGGAGGCCAAGCTGGAGGCGGACAAGCTGTGGCACGAGGTGAAAGCCACCCCGCGCGTGACCGGCTTCGTGGGCGGCGGCACACATCCCATTCCGCTTAGCGCGGACGAAGTGAACTCGATTCTATACCGGCAGGCTTCTTCTACGGAGCGGCCTCGCCCCAAGACGACTTACGAGAGGAACGACGGCGTACGCATCGTGGACGGTCCGTTCGCCAATTTCCGCGGCAAGGTGGACGAAGTGAATGCGGACCGCGGCACGCTGCGCGTGATGGTCATGATTTTCGGCCGCGCCACGCCAGTCGAGTTGGAATTCCTCCAAGTCGAAAAAGAATAGCAAAAGAATAACGATCGCAAGGATTCTCAGATGGCAAAGAAAGTTACCGCTCAGGTGAAGTTGCAGATTCCGGCCGGCAAAGCTACGCCGGCGCCCCCCGTGGGCACGGCGCTCGGCCCGCAGGGCGTCAACATCATGGATTTCTGCAAGGCGTTCAACGCCAAGACGTCGGGCAAAGACCAGGAAGGGCTGATCATCCCGGTGGTGATCACCATCTTCTCCGACCGCTCCTTCACGTTCATCACCAAGACGCCGCCGGTGCCGGTGCTGATCAAGCGCGCCGTGAACCTGGCCAAAGGCTCGCCCGAACCGCACAAGACCAAGGTCGGCAAGATCACCGAAAAGCAGGTGGAAGAGATCGCCAAGATCAAGATGCCGGACCTGAACTGCTTCACGCTGGAGGCCGCCATGAACTCCGTGCGGGGCACCGCGCGCAGCATGGGCGTGGACGTCGAGATCTAGCCCCCATCTACTGTAGACGGGGAAGCGCACGCCCGGAGATTCTTAGGGGTGTGTATTCCGCGATCGTGTCAAAATCCCGGTCCCGGTGAAGGATCGGAATCCCGTGATCAATAGCGATAGCCGCAATCAGGCAGTCTATCGGCGAGCGCACCGTGCGGCCGCGGCGGCGTCCTTCGCGGTATATCTCGGCGGCCTGCAAGAATAATTCGACCGGGAGCGGGTCGCTGAGACACGGAAGAGACCGAATTCGGTCCTCGAACTTAGAACTGGCGGTTCCCATCCGCAGACCTTGCAGCACTTCCTGTAAGACCGGTCCGCATGTCACAAACTGAAGGAAGTCGCTGGCCCCCAACGGACGAATGCGCCCAGACAGGAATTCGATCCACACGGAAGTGTCTACCAAAATCAACGGCGTCTCCGCGGCATTCGAGCAGTCCGGTCCTCCCGCATCTTGACCAGGTTGCCTTGCCAGAGGTTCTTGCCGTGAAACTCCGCCAGGCCCTCTACCTTCCGGATACGCAGAACTTCCTTCAGCGCGTAGTTCACGGCAGCGGAGTAAGTCTTTGCTCCCAGTTCCCGCGTGGCTTCCTGGAGGAGCTGCTCATCTAACACAAGATTCGTGCGCTTCATGTGTATATGGTAGCAGACCATTCACCGGCTCAGCGCTCCGGCCACGCGGCGATGTCCGCCCATTCCCTGACCTCTCCCTCGTTTTGCGGATCTTTCAGATATCCGCGCCGGTCCAACTCCTCTAGCTCCAGGCCGCTCATTCGTCGAGATTCTCGCGGCACCGGGCGATTCACCTTCGGCGTTTTGGCAACCGCTTCATACAGCCACTACAGCTTCGGTGCGCCGCAGCGCGGTTACCTTCTCCGCCGCCAGCGCCTGCACCTTGCGCACGCTGGCCAGCTTGATCTCCTCGTATCCGCGGATCTCGCCCGGCAACTCCAGGATCTCGCGCGCCCTGTCCAGGTTCTCCGCCGTCGCCCGATTCAGGCACTCGCGGATCAGTTGCTCGTACCAGCCGACGAGCCCCCGCTCCTCACGGCGTACCGCGGCATAGCCGAAGAGATCCAGCGGCGTTCCGCGGAGGCCCTTCAGCGACGCCAGCACGCGCAATGGGCCACGGAACCAACCGCCGAGCTTCAACTTCTTCTTCATGCCGAGCGCCCGCAGCAGCGGCGGATGCAGGTTATAACCAATAGATTCCACCTGCTCCCACATACCGCGGATCTGCGCCTCCCGCTGCGGGTTGGTGAGCAGGCGCGCGACTTCGTATTCGTCTTTGTACGCCATCAGCTTGTACAGATTGCGCGCCACGGCGTCCGCTAACGCAGGCTGGCGGGCCTCCACTTCGCGCACCAGCGCGCCGTATCGCTCAGCGTACGCGCGATTCTGATAGCGCTCCAGTTCCGCCACGCGCCGCTCGACCGTGCCCATGGCCACCGGCGCCGACGGTGGCGCGAGTATCGCTTCCACCCCGCGCGCATCGTGATAATACTTGCGCCCCCACAGGAACGCCTGCACGTTGCGTTCGGCATCCACTTTGTTCAGCCGGATGGCCTCCTCGATGGCCGCCTCGGAAATCGGGATCAGGCCGCCCTGGTACGCCGCGCCCAGCAAAAAAATGTTCACCGCCAGGTGGCTCCCGAACAACCCCTCGGCCAGCCGCGAAGCATCCAGAAACAGGTTGCGATCCCTCCGCGTGCACGCGTTGATGGCATCCACCACTACCCCAGGTCCGGAGGGTTGCCCCGTCACCCGTAAGCCGGCCCGCACGCGATCGCCCGTAGGGACCTCCGCGGTATTCACCACCGCCACCGTGCGCGAAGGATGTGCGCGCTTCAGGTTCTCCGCGCTGCCTGCGCCCAGCAGGTCGAATCCCAGCAGCAGGTCGGCGTTTCCGTATCCGACTTTGGCCGAGGCTTCAATCTGCTGCTTGCTGAGGATCACGCTCGACACCACGGCCCCGCCCTTCTGCGCCAGGCCGGTCTGATCCAACGTGATCACCGAAAGCCCGTCGATCCAGGCCGCCGTGGCCAGCAGGGCATTTACCGTGACCACGCCTGTTCCGCCGATGCCCGGCCCCAAAATCGAATACCTCTCGCCGATCTCGACGCGCTCGCGCGGCGCCGGCACTTCCGCATCCGGCAGCTTTGGCGGCGCCGCCCGCCGCGGACCCGTGCCCGGCTTCAACTTCACGGTCACGAACGAAGGACAATCGCCCATCGCACACGAATAATCCTTGTTGCACGATGATTGATGAATCCGCGTTTTCGGCCCAAACTCCGTCTCCACAGGATGCAGGCTCAGGCAATTGGACTGCGTCACGCAATCGCCGCAGCCCTCGCACACTTCTTCGTGGATCACCAGGCGCAGGGTGGGCTCCGCCAGCTTCCCGCGCGACCGCAAACGCCGTTTCTCCGCCGCACACTGCTGATCGTAGATAATCGCCGTCACGCCCGGTTCCCGCTCGAATTTTCGCAACACATCGGGCAAATCGTCGCGACCCCGCAGTTGCGCATTGGCCGCGAGCGTCACGCCGTTGTACTTATCCAGATCCTCCGCCAGCACCGCGATCTTGCGTACGCCATCCGCTTCCAGCTTGCGCGTCAGCTCAGGAACGGGCACCGCCCCGGCCGCCTGCTGACCGCCGGTCATGGCTACCGCGCCGTTGTACAGGATCTTGTAAGTAATGTTGACGCCGGCCGCGACACACGCCTCCACCGCCAGCGATGCGGAGTGAAAATAGGTTCCGTCGCCCACGTTCTGGAAGATGTGCTGCCGCTCCACGAACGGCGCCATGCCGATCCACGGCGCGCCCTCGCCGCCCATGTGGGTCAGGAACGAGTAACTGTGGTGCGAGTGCTGCAGTTGCGCCGCCATAGCATGACAGCCGATGCCGCCGCCCGCCATCTGCCCCTCGAGCAGCAGCGTAGAGCGATTGTGCGGGCAGCCGGAGCAGAAGTTCGGAAATCGCGCGGGCACCATGCGCCGCTCGCGATTGTCGATCTCTTCAAGCAGCGCCAGGCGTGCCAGAGCCTGCTCGCCGGCGTGTGCGTGCGGCTCAGGGGCAGCGTGCAGCAGCTTGGCCAGCACCAGCGTGATCATCTCCGGATCAAGTTCGCCGGTGGCGGGAAGCAGTGGCGCGCCCGACGGGTCCACCTTGCCGAAGATGGCCGGGCGTTCCGGTAGATTGTAGAGCGCCTCGCGCAACTGTAGCTCCAGGAAACTGCGCTTCTCCTCCACCACCAGCACGGTCTGCAGGCCGCGCGCGAACTCGGCCGCAAAGCGCGGCTCCAGCGGGTAGGTCATGCCGAACTTGGCGATGCGCACGCCCAGCCGCGCCAGGTCGTCGCGGCGGACACCCAGGTCAGCCAGAGCCTGCATCAGGTCGTAATAGGCTTTGCCCGCGCTGGCAATGCCCAGCCAGGCGCCATCGCTCGCTCCGAAGCTGTGGTTCACGTGGTTCTGCCTGGCAAACTCGCGGGCCGCCTCCAGGCGCCGGTACAGCACTTCCGGCTCCAGTATCAGGGTCATCGGGATCAGCAGCCGCGCGTCGATTTTCTTCTCGTATCCCTCCGGAATGCGAATCGAAACCCGCTCCGGATCGACCTCCACCGTACCGCCCGCGTCGCACACGTTGGTCACCATCTTCATGGCCACCCAGGCGCCGGAAAACCGCGAGAGCGCAATCGCCATCAGTCCGTAATCTAGCGTCTCCTGCGTATTGCCCGGATAGAAAACCGGCATCGCCAGATTATAGAAACTGAGATCGCTCTGGTGCGGGATAGTGGAGCTTTTGGAAACATGATCGTCGCCGCCCAGCACCAGCGCCGCGCAGTTCTTGCCCGTGCCGGCGATGTTGGCGTGGCGGAAGATGTCACCGGAACGATCCACGCCCGGCCCCTTGCCGTACCAGATGCCGAGCACGCCGTCGTAACGGGATTGCCCCAGCACGTGATGGATCTGGCTTCCGAAAATCGAGGTGGCGGCCAGGTCCTCGTTCACGCCTGGTACGAAATGGATGCGATGCTCATCGAGCAGGCGGCGCACGCGCGCCAGGGCCAGGTCATAGCCGCCGAGAGGTGAGCCCTCGTACCCGGAAATGAAGGTGGCTGTCCGCAGGCCTGCGCGACGGTCGCGGCGCATCTGGTCCATGGGCAGGCGCACCAGCGCCTGGATGCCGGTCAAATAGACGGCGCCCTGCTCCTGCTCGTACTTGGAATCCAGTTTCATATTTCCCAGTTTAGGGTGTGATCGCATTATATAATGCTCCATGTATAACGTGGTCCAGCCACGCTCCGTGGCGCCCCGTTTCACTCATGCGACATTACCTGGCCTTTGACCTGGGCGCGGAAAGCGGACGCGCCATGCTCGGCACACTGGATGCCGGCCGCCTGGCAGTCGAAGAACTGCACCGTTTCCCCAATACGCCTGTCCGCGTATTCGACGCCCTTTATTGGGACACGCTGCGCCTCTGGCACGAGATCCAGCGTGGCCTGGCCATCGCCGGCCGGGAACGGCATCTCTCGCTGGATGGCATCGGCATCGATACCTGGGGCGTGGACTTCGCGCTGCTGGGCACGGACGGCGCGCTCGCCGATAATCCCCGCCATTACCGCGACGCCCGCACCAACGGCGTACCCGAGAAGGTTTTTGATATTGTGCCGCGCGCGGAAGTCTTCAATCAAACCGGCATTCAGTTCATGCAGATCAACTCGCTCTATCAGTTTTACGCGCTGAAGCTTGCCCAATCGCCCGCGCTGGCCTGTGCGCGTACGCTGCTCTTCATGCCCGACCTGTTGAACTACTGGCTCACCGGCGTGGCGCGGGCGGAGGTGACCATCGCCAGCACGTCGCAATTCTACGATCCCCGCCGCAAAACCTGGTCCGTCGATCTGCTGGAGCGCCTGGGGCTTCCGGTAAATATCCTGCCTGAAATTGTGGCACCGGGTACGCGCCTCGGTCCCCTGCTCGCCCCCGTGGCCGAGGCCGCGGGCCTCGGAGCGGTGCCCGTCTACGCCACCGGATGCCATGACACCGCATCCGCCGTGGCCGCCGTGCCGGCTACAGGATCCAACTGGTGCTACATCAGCTCAGGCACCTGGTCGCTGATGGGAGCCGAGCTGGATGAGCCCATCATCAACGAGAGCGTGCTCGCCGAGAACCTGACCAATGAAATCGGCGCCGCGGGCAAGGTCCGGTTCCTGAAAAACATTGCCGGCCTCTGGCTCCTACAGGAATGCCGCCGCGCCTGGGCGATCCAAGGCATCGAGTATTCTTACGATGAACTGGTGCGGCTTGCCGCCACCGCCGAGCCCTTCCGCGCGGTGATCGACCCCGATGCATTTCTGGAGCCCGGCGATATGCCACGCAAGATCACCGAACATTGCCGGGGCACTGGCCAGACGCCGCCCGAAACTCCCGCGGAATTCGCGCGCACTATCCTCGAAAGCCTGGCTCGGCGCTATCGCGAAGTGCTGGATAGCCTGGAAACACTCTCCGGCCGGCGTTTCGATGTGATCCACATCGTTGGCGGAGGATCGCGCAATGCCTTGCTGAACCAGTTTGTGGCGGATGCCACCGGACGGACGGTGATCGCCGGACCAAGCGAGGCGACCGCCATAGGCAACGTGCTGATTCAGGCCATCGGCGCAGGCGATCTGTCGGGCCTCGCCGAGGCGCGCGCGGTCGTCCGGCGATCGTTCCCGGTCGAAACTTATCATCCTCAGTAAACGGACGAGCGCGCGATCAGTCCGGCAATCCGCTGCCGGTGAGCGCCATCCGCGCAAGGTGATGCGACATCCTGCGGTCCGGCAGCAGCAGAACCTGCCGGAAATGCGCGTGCGCCGCAGCCTGCTTGCCCGTCGCGATTTCGAGTAAACCGGCCGCGTAAGAAGCGCGCGCTTCGTCACGCGGCAGCGCCGATTCCAGGCGCTTGCTCCATGCTGCCTGATCATAGCCATCGAGCTTCCGGGCCGCGCCCCAAGCCCATACCAGCTCCCCGCCGCCCACCGATTGCGCCACCTTGCGCCAGCGCTCAGCCGCCTGCTCCTTGCGCCCGCAGGCCGCGTCAGCCCTACCCAGCAGATACTGCGTTCGCGGTGCATCTACGAAAGTTTGCAGCCCGTCTTTGGTGAATGCCAGGCCGGCCACCTCAGCGCCGATATTGCCGGCCGTCGCGGCAGCCGCGTCGCACTGGCCCGCCGATGCCTCCGCCAGCGCCTGCATGGTCTTCACCTCCACCCAGACCTGGCGCACATTGGTGCCGCCCTCTTCGCGGGGAAAAAAGCGGTCGTGGAACAGCGCGGCCGCGCCCTCGAAGTCCCGCGCCTCCGCGCGCTCCAGCACCAGCGCGTACACCAGTTCGGAGGGCATGTGTGCGCGATCCGGATAGCGCTCCAGCGACGCCGCCAGTTCCTGCGCCGGCCGCCCCATCAGGCTCAGCGATACATCCACGCCTTCGTATAGTTCCACATTGAACCGGTCCACGCTCAGACCTTCCCGGAACGCCTGCAGCGCGCCATTGGCGTCGTTCTTTTCGCGCAACAGGACACGTCCGATATCCGCATGCAGCACGGGGATCTGCGCCTTTGCCCGGCGCGCTGTATTCCATTCCGCGAGCGCGTCGTCAGTAAGACCGCGCGCGAAATACTGCGTGCCGAGCAGGTAATGCGCCGTCATGTCGTTCGGATTCGCGTGCAACACCGCGTGCAGCACTTCCAGATCTTCGGCGCGGCTGGGGAAAACGTAACTGGTTGGAAGTTTGGCGGCCGCGGCATAATCCGCCGCCGGCGATTGGCCCAGTTTTTCCCGGCAGTATCCGCGATAATAAACGACCAGCGGATACTGTTGCGGCAAAGCGGCGCCCGGTTCGGTTTCGTCGGGCGGGACCGCTGAAAAGTCGCGCGTAAGCAATTCCAAAGCCCGCGCGTAAAGACCCAACCGCATGTACTCGGCGGCGATTTCCAGCACGCGCTCCGGATCAGCGCCGAGAAATTGCAGCAGCGCGGGGTCACGGCCGGGAGCGTTGTTCCAATCGAGAAACGCGCTGGGCTGGTCATCCGGTGGAGTTTCGCCGCCGCTGCCTAAGGCGATGGCTTCCTCGGTAGCCCGCAGATCGCTGTGGGCCGCACGCAAGAACTCCAGCGCACCCTCGCGATCTCCTATGCGCGCCAGCAGCTCGCCCAACTTCAGGCTGGCAGCCGCGCGGAACGAGGGCATGCGCGCGGCGGCTTCGTATTGGAATCGGGCCTTCGCCACATCGCCCGCGCCGTCGTACGCCAATCCCAGATAGTAGGAAATCTCTGGGTCCGACGTGGCCTGCGCCGCCGCCGGCTCCAGATACCGGATGGCATCCGCGTATCTCTGCAACCCGGCGCAAAGCCGTCCCGCCGCCACGTTCAGGCCGAAGTCGTCCGGCGAACGCCGCAAGCCCTCCTGATAGGTCTTAAGCGCCGCCGGCAGCTCGCCCTGTAGTTCCTCGCTGGTGCCTGCCTCGACCGCGTCTTCGGCGCCGGGATGCGGCTGCGGTCCCGTATGGATCTCGGCTGCCGGCGTCCAGTCATATTCGCCTTCCGTCTGCCGCAGCAGGATATTGCCGCCCGAATCGCGTAGCTCAATTGTGTAGGGCGCGGCTCCGGCATCCTTAATTGAATGCATCCAGGTGCGCTCCGGCGCCAGGTCGGCCGTTTCGTCGGCAACTGCGCGGGTTCCCTGCAAAATGCGAATCGCCGCCGCCGGGATCCGGCGATTCGCGTTGAATGCCGCCACCAGCGCGCCGTCGCGTCGGCTCAAATTCAAAACGCCCGTCAAGTTGGCGCGCGCGATGCCGCCAATGCCCCGCGCCGGCATCCAGTATTCGGCGAACCGGATCGTCTGGCGCGGCTCCAGGAAGGCATAGGTCTCCTGATTGCGAAACAGCCCGGCCTGCACTTCGGCATACGCGCTGTTGTTGTCGGAAAGCGCCTTCCGCCAGTCCAGGCCATCGGCATCCACGCCCCATGACCAGATCTTCTTGGCGGGAAGCTGCGCGTATTCCGCATAGTGAACGGTGCCCGCATTCGTGTCCGGCCGCCAGATCCCCATGAAAGGCTCGCGGCTGCCGTGCACGAATCGCGAAACTGGGCCATCGGTCTGGTTGCGGATCAGGCTCAGATCCTTGCCTGTGGAATCGACTGGCCAGGTGTCCACGTCCGTGAAGCCGTGGCTGGCCGTGAAGCGCATCGGGTAACAGATCCGGGAATCGTCTTTCACTTCGATGCCCGCGTTGTTCCACCAGTAAAACCGGTGCCGCACGTCGCTGCGATTGTTCAGCGTGACGTGCTCTTCGAGCACTGTGCTGGCGGGGCCGAGCCGCAATTCCACCAGCCACTCCATGCCGTAAACGCGGTCGATGTTGCCCACCCATACCGAAGCGCTGCCGTCAGGATGCGCGGCGTAAGAGAATCGCACCGGCGACATGGAAACCCAATTATGCGAGACGGGAAAGTTGAACTCGATGCCGAAAGCCGCCCAGGCGCCGCGGTATCCGATATTCGCCTTCTTGATGGACGGGTTGGCGTAGAACATCGATTGGCCGCTGAGCTTGTCGATGCAGGTGTACAAGTGCCCTCCGATATCCGGCAGCACCGAGCATTTCAGATACTCGTTCTCCAAGTAGACGGCCCGCCAGTCATGCGGCGCGGGGTGATCGGTCAGGTTCTCGCGAATGGTGTATGGATAATTAGACTTGCCCGTCGAAAACGCATCGAATGGCGGATTGGGATCAGCCGGCCCTTCCTCGTAGGTGGGCAAGGTCAGCGTGCCCTGCCAGACCTTCACCTCGGCGTGCGCCGGCGGCACGGCCATTACGAGGGTGAGCCAAACTAAAGAAGTTCGCATCGGAAAATCCAGTCTTATCTTTCGCGATGATCGTAACACCATGTGCGGACCCCGCACACACTGCGCGCGCGCCGCGATGCCTGGCGATATACTCGCTATTCCACATGCGCATACGCACCATTCCGGTTTTTCTGGCCTTTTTGGCGATGGGCTTTGCCGATGCCGTCGGGCCGTTCGTGAGCCTCGCCAAAAACGAGTTCCACCTGAGCAACGCGGTGGCCTCCCTGATTCCATTCGTGGGCTTCAGCATGTTCGGGTTGCTCTCGATCCCTATGGGCGTTTTCCAGGATAAGCGGGGCAAGAAAACTGTCCTGATGCTTGGCTTGGCGGTAGCGCTCCTGGGACTGCTGAATGCCAGCTTCGGCCTCACTTCGTTTTACCGTTTTCTGCTCACCGTGCTGCTGGTAGGTGCCGGCGCCGCTATCCTGCAGGTCTCCGGCAACCCCATGATGCGCGACGTTTCGGCGCCAGGCAAATACGCACGCAACCTGTCGCTGGCGCAGTTTGTGAAGGCCATCGGATCGCTGTCCGGCCCCATCATCCCACTGGTAGCCGCCAAGTATTTCGGCGCGAGCTGGACCGTAATTTTCCCCATTTACGCCCTGGCGCTGGTGATCGCCGTGCTGGCCGTCTCCGGACTTCGCGTAGACCGACGCAAGGACGAGCATCATGCCGCCACCCTGCGCTCCTGCCTGGCGCTGCTCTCGAACGGTTATGTCCTGATGATGGTTGCGGCGATCTTCTTTTATGTGGGCGCGGAGGTCTGCGTCAGCGCCGGCATCCCGCTTTACCTGAAGGAACGCTTCGATATCGATATTAATAAGGTGGGACTGCTCGGCACCGGCCTGTTTTTCACTGCCCTCACGATCGGGCGATTTTCCGGCGGGCTGATACTCACCTGGACCGCGCCCCGCAAATTCTTCCTGGCCACCTGCGCGCTATCCGTGCTCGCGCTGATGGGGCTGTTCATTCCGAACCGCACACTGGCGGTAGCCAGTTTCTTCGCCGCCGGACTGGGCTTTGCCAACATCTTCCCGCTGGTATTTTCGATCGCCGTAGAGGCCATGCCGGAACACACCAACGAACTGTCCGGCCTGATGGTGACCGCCATCTTAGGCGGCGCGTGCCTGCCGCCGCTGATGGGCCTGGTGGCCGACCACAGCACCGTACAGTTCAGTTTCCTGGTGCCGCTGGCCGCCATCCTCTACATTACCTGGACCGCGCTCGCCCAGCGCACTCCCGCAAAAGCGTAAACCCATGCTCACATCCAACGATCCCCGCATTGTAATGACCCTGGATGCCGGCGGCACCAACTTTGTCTTCTCGGCCATGCAGGCGAACCGCCCCGTTGTGGACAGTTTTGCGCTGCCCTCCCATGCAGCAAACCTGGAGCGTTCGCTTGCCACGGTTGTGGAGGGTTTCCGCCGCGTCCAGTCGCGAGCGCCCGCGCCGCCGGTAGCCATCAGCTTCGCCTTCCCTGCCCCGGCCGATTATTTCAACGGCATCATCGTGCGGCCCGGCAACCTGCCCGCCTATCGCGATGTGGCGCTGGGACCCATGCTCGAAGACCGGTTCGGCCTCCCAACTTTCATCAACAACGACGGCGACCTGTTCGCTTACGGCGAGGCCGCCGCCGGTTTCCTGCCCTACATCAACGGCCTGCTGGAAAAAGCGGGCAGCCCCAAGCGCTACCGCAACCTGTTCGGCGTCACCCTGGGCACCGGGTTTGGCGGAGGGATCGTGCGCGACGGCGCCCTGTTCATCGGCGATAATTCGGTCGCCGGCGAAATCTGGCTGGCGCGGCATAAACTGGAACGCGACACGAATGCCGAGGAAGGCGCGTCCATCCGCGCCGTCCGCCGTGTGTACGCCGCCGGCGCCGGCATTCCATTCGAAGATGCGCCCGAGCCCAAAGTCATCTACGAGATTGCCGAGGGCCGCGCCGAGGGCCATCGCGCGGCCGCCCACGAAGCCTTCCGCCGCATGGGAGAAGTAGCAGGCGACGCCATCGCGCAAGCCATCACGCTGCTCGACGGCCTGGTCGTGATCGGCGGCGGCATCGCCGGCGCGCATCGCCAGTTTCTGCCGGCGATTGTCGACGAAATGAACGGCACGTACAACGCGCCAGACGGCGAGCAGTTTCCGCGCCTGGGAATTCGCGCCTTCAACCTGGAAGATCCCGCGCAACTGGAAGCCTTCCTGAAGGGTGAAACCAAGGAACTCACCGTTCCAGGCAGTACGCGCAAAGTGAAGTTCGACGGCCTGCAGCGGACCGGCGTCGGCATCACCCACCTGGGGACCAACGAAGCCGCGGCCATCGGCGCGTATGCCTTCGCGCTCAACCGCCTCGACAAGGGAGGGTCGTTATGAGCAGGTCATGGGGCAGGCTCTCAGATGTGGGGCAGGCACTCTGCCTGCGGCGGACTCTCAGGCCGCCATCTTGCTTGCTCAAG
Organism: Bryobacterales bacterium; assembly: GCA_963843255.1. GTDB lineage: Bacteria > Acidobacteriota > Terriglobia > Bryobacterales > Bryobacteraceae > Bog-159. Next base: position 177,554 of record CAWJJQ010000008.1, read on the forward strand.
GCGGTCGATTCGACGCGAAAAGCGAGGCTGAGAGCCCCGCGCAGGCCATGGGCCCGCCCCACGAGCCTCTCAGGCTGCCCGTGTTTCTTACTTATGCTTATGTCCCTCCCCGCTCTCCACGCCCAACCTTACACGCTGGGCGTCGGCGTCTACCCCGGCGATCCTAGGGAAAACTTCGCCCCGCTCAGCCAGGCCGACCAGACCTATCGCAACCTCGCCCTGCACCGGCCCGCCTACCAGTCCAGCAGCTACGACTACAACCTGACCGCGCAGCTCATCACCGACGGCATCAAAGAAACGCGCCTGCCGCGCTGGGTCTCGATCTCCACCAGCCAGCAAGGCCTGCTCAAGAAGAACGAGCGCGAATGGCTGCTCGATCGCAACTGGGTGACCAGTGTGAAGATGGATGGCCCGCACGGATGGGTACAGGCCGAACTGGGTGGAGGCGAGACTCCGCTCGAAATCGACCGCATTGATCTCCAGTTGATTTCGGGACCATCTTCCGCCTTGACGAAGTGGACCGCCGTGGCCTCCGCCTCCGATGACGGCCAGACGTGGCGGGAAGTGGGGCGCGCCGGAGGCTCGGACAAATGGGACCGCGAATTCACTCCCTCGGTGGCCTTCACCGCCCCCGGCCGGAGTCATTTCTATCGCGTCGAGTTGGATGCCGACCTCGCGCGCGGCTGGCAGGTCAGCGAGATCCGGTTCTTCAACCGGGGCCAGCGTGTGGAAGTGGGAGGGCCGTACGATTTCACCAGCGCGTGGAAGAGCGCCGGCGCAGGCGAAGAGTGGGTGTACGTGGATCTCGGCGCAGCCTGCGAGTTTGACCGGGTAGCGCTCTCCTGGATCCGCGCCCCTGCGGCGGGCGCGCTGCAGATATCCGACGATGCCGCAAATTGGAAAACGCTGCAGCCGCTGGCCGGCGACATAAAACTGGCCCAGCCGGCGCACGCACGCTACGTCCGCCTGCTGCTGAGCAAGCCTGCCTCGCCCGATGGCTACATCCTGAGCGAGATGGAAGTCTATGGCCGTGGCGGACCGGTGCTCCAGCCCAAACCGGCGCCGGCGATCCGCGCGAATGGCCGCCTGGATCTTTCCGGAGGCCAGTGGCGCATCCAGCGCGATTCGCTGGTCACCGCCGACGGCATCGTGCTTTCCAAACCGTCGTTCCATGAAACCGACTGGCTAACCGCCACCGTTCCAGGGACCGTGCTGACCAGCTACTACAATGCGGGCGTGCTTCCGGATCCTAACTACGGCGACAACCAACTGGCTATTTCCGATTCGTTCTTTTACGCCGACTTCTGGTACCGCAACGAGTTCGCATTTCCCACTCCCGGGCGCGGCAAGCAGGTCTGGCTCAATTTCGACGGCCTCAACTGGAAGGGCGAGGTATTCTTCAATGGCGTGCCGCTGGGCCGCATCGAAGGCGGATTCATGCGCGGCCGGTTCGATATCACCCGCCTGTTGACCGACAAAGAAGCCAATGTGCTGGCGGTGTTAGTCAAGAAAAATGCCACGCCGGGCAGCGTCAAAGAAAAGACTTTCGATAACCCTGACAAAAACGGCGGCGCGCTGGGCGCCGATAACCCCACCTTCCATGCGTCCATCGGCTGGGACTGGATTCCCACTATCCGTGGCCGCAACACGGGCCTCTGGAACAAGGTCTATTTGACCACCACCGGCGCGGTAAGCGTCGAGGACCCGTTCGTCTCGAGCAAAGTGACTCCCGGTCCCGGTCCCACCGCCGATGTGACCATCGAGGTGACCCTGCGCAATCACGATCTGCTGCCGGTTACCGGAACCTTGCACGGCCGCTTCGGCGATATGGCATTTGACGAACCCGTAGCCCTGGATGCTTCCGGCACGCAAACCGTGAAGCACACGCTGCATCTCGATAATCCCAAGCTCTGGTGGCCTAATGATTACGGCGATCCGAACCTCTACCCGGTCACCCTGCAGTTCGAGTCCCCAGACCTCGGCGTTTCGGACCTAAAAACGTTCCAGGCCGGCGTGCGCCAGTTCACTTACAGCGAAGAGGGCGGCGCGCTGAAAATTTGGGTCAATGGCCGCCGCTTCATTCCGCGGGGCGGCAACTGGGGCTTCAGCGAATCCATGTTGCGCTATCGCGCGCGCGAGTACGATGCCTCGGTGCGCTACCACCGCGACATGCACTTCAATATGATCCGCAACTGGGTAGGACAGATCGGCGAGGACGCTTTCTACGAGGCCTGCGACCGGCACGGCATCGTGGTCTGGCAGGATTTCTGGCTGGCCAATCCCTACGACGGTCCCGACCCGGACGACAACGACCTGTTCATGCGCAATGCCCGGGATACGGTGCTGCGTATCCGCATGCATCCTTCCATTGGCCTCTATTGCGGGCGCAACGAAGGCTATCCGCCGCAGGCGCTCGAAGAGGGCCTGCGCCAGACGCTGGCCGATCTGCACCCCGGCCTGCATTACATCTCCAGTTCGGCCGACGACGTGGTCAGCGGTCACGGGCCTTATCGCGCCATGCCTCTGAGGTCTTACTTCACCGAGCGCGCCACGCCCAAGTTTCATAGCGAGATGGGAATGCCCAACATCGTCAGCATGGATAGCCTGCGCGCCATGATGCCGGAATCGGCTATGTGGCCGCAGGGCCGCATGTGGGGCCTGCACGATTTTTCGCTGCAGGGTGCGCAGGGCGGCGCGTCGTTCCGCGACCAGATCGACAAAAGCTACGGCGGCGCCCAGAACGCCGCGGATTGGGTTTCGCTCGCGCAGTTCGTCAATTACGACGGCTATCGGGCAATGTTCGAAGCCCAGAGTAAGAACCGCATGGGCCTGCTGATCTGGATGAGCCATCCGACGTGGCCTTCGTTCGTCTGGCAGACCTACGACTATTACCTGGAGCCGACGGCCGCTTATTTTGGCGCGAAGAAGGCAAGCGAGCCGCTGCACATTCAGTGGAATCCGGCGACGGACAATATTGAAGTGGTCAATTACAGCGGCGGTCACGCGCGCGATCTCACCGCCGCCGTCGAGTTGATCAACCTCGACGGCACCGTCAAATGGAAGCAAACGGCCGCGGTCGATAGCACCGAAGACAGCGTGTCCACGCCCGTCCATATCCAATATCCGGACGGCCTGTCGCCGGTACACTTCATCCGCCTGAAGCTAACCCGCGCGGACGAAACAGTCTCCCAGAACTTCTACTGGCGCGGCACGGAGGAATATAATTACCGTGCGCTGCGTAGTCTGCCCAAGGTAAAACTGGACAGCAACACGCACGTGGAGCGGCGCGGGAACCGCTGGGAGTTGACCACCGAGCTTCACAATCCCGCCAGAACGCCGGTGCTGATGGTGAAGCTGAAGGCCGTGCGGGAAAAGAGCGGCGATCGCATCCTGCCGGCCATCTACAGTGACAACTACATCGCGCTGATGCCCGGCGAGCGTTGCATCATCCGTACTGAGTTAGAGGATGCCGACACGCTAGGGGAAAGCCCGAAGATCGTAGTTGAGTAAGATCCCATGCCGGAGCTTCAAGAGCAACTCGGCCAGATCGACATTTATCTTTTCGATCAACTTCTGCGGGGCCGCATCCGGCCGGGAATGCGCGTGCTCGATATCGGCTGCGGATCAGGGCGCAACCTGGTTTACTTCCTCAGGGAAGGGTACGAAGTCTTCGGCATGGATGCCGATCCGCGCGCGATTGACGCCACGCGCCGCCTTGCCGCTTCGATCGCTAAAGCCCTTCCCGCGGATAATTTTCGCGTGGAGACAATCGAAGACATGAGCTTTCCGGATGCCTTTGCCGGCTTCGTCCTCAGTAGCGCAGTGCTCCATTTTGCCCGCTCCGACGATCAGTTTGGCGCCATGCTGCGAGGCACGTGGCGGGTATTGAAACCGGGAGGGTTACTCTTCTGCCGGCTGGCATCGTCGATCGGCATAGAGCATCAGATCCAGCGCATTGCGGGGCGCCGCTTTCTTTTGCCCGATGGTTCGGAACGCTATCTGGTGGACGAGCCGCTTTTGATGCGGCTCACAGTGGAGTTAGACGGGCAATTAGCGGACCCTTTGAAAACCACTGTCGTGCAGAACCAGCGTTCTATGACCACCTGGATCGTGCGGAAGAACGCGTGATCCGAGTGCTGCCGTGGCTCGCGCGCCTCAACATCACCGGCGCCGCTTCACCAGGAAATAGGCGGCGGTCAGCACCCCCAGCCATGGCAATCCGGCGATGATGGTGACGCGCATCCCCTCGACCCACCAAGTGGTCGTGATAATGGCGATGATGGCCGCCATTCCGAGCAGCGAGGTGTACGGGTAGCCAATCATGCGAACCGGCAACGGCGGGCGGCCTACGGCATCCCACTGCGGGCGGAAGTACAGATGCGTGAGGAAGATCATCAGCCAGACGAATAGCCCGCCGAAAACGGAGATGCCGAAGAGATAGACGTACGCACTGTCGGGATACAGCAGCCCGACGGCCAATGCAAGCGCCAACCCGGCGGTAGAGATATATAGCGCGGCGACCGGAGTGGCGCGCGACGAAAGGCGGCCAAACGACGCCGGAGCATAGCCGCCGCGGGACAGAGAAAACATCATCCGGCTGACCAGGTATAGGTTGCAGTTCATGCTGGAGGCGGCGGCGGTGATGACTACGAAATTCACGATGTGGGCCGCGGCCGGCATGCCGATCAACTGAAACACCCTGACGAAGGGACTGGCGGTGACATCGGTGCCGGATTGAATCCGGTTCCAGGGAACGATCCCGATCAGCACTACGATGGCGCCCGCATAAAACAGGATCAGGCGGCCGACCATGGAACGCATAGCGCGCGGGACGGCGGTTTTGGGATCTTTGGCCTCACCGGCGGTGACTGAAATAACCTCGGTTCCGATGTAGCTGAAAATGACGAAGACCATCGCCATCCAGACACCGCGCCAGCCGTGAGGCAGAAATCCTCCATGGGCAGTGAAGTTCGAGAAACCGATCGCGGGCGAGGGGCCTAATCCGGCAAGCAGCGCCAGACCAAAGCCGATGAACAGGACGATCGCCACCACCTTGATCATGGCGAACCAGTATTCAAAGCTTCCGAAACTGGCGACACTGCGCGCGTTCACGTACACCAGTGCGACCGAGAAGGCGAGAATCCAAAACCATTTCGGAGTGTTAGGGAACCACCACTGGCAATAGATGGCGATGGCAGTCGCTTCACCCCCGATGGCGATGCATTGCGCCGCCCAATAGGTGTATCGAATGGTGAAACCAGCCCAGGCATTCACATAGAGCTCGGCGTAGACGCCGAAAGACCCTGCGGTGGGATGTGCTACCGCCATCTCCGACAAGGCGCTCATGAAGAGCAGTGCGATGGCCGCTCCGATCAGGTAGCTGATGATGACGCCGGGGCCGGCGACGTGCACTGCAAGGGAGCTGCCGAGGAACAGGCCGGTGCCGATAGCGCCGCCGATGGCGATCATGCTTAGCTGGCGCGGGGCTAGTTGACGCGAGAGTTGTTCGGCTTTTTCGATTTGGCCGGGCTCAGGCTCGGTCATGGTTTAGAAAAACCAGGAAAGCGCGGGGCTGAGAGCCCCTTGCCGGCCAGGGGCCTGCCCCACATTTCACTGCTCATAGGCTTCGCCTGGGCTGCCGGAGGGGTAGAATGCTCCCAGGAGCTTGATGGTGGAGGTCCCGGAATTCTCCACACAGTGGCGAGCGCCGATGGGAAAGTAGATACTGCTGCCCGTTCCGAATTCGCTCGAGTCTCCCTCGGCGTGCACAATGCCGCGGCCTTCCAGAATGAAGATCCCTTCCTCATAGGTGTGGTAATGGACTGGAGCCTTGCCGGGCGGGATCCATCCGGCGAACTGGGTGATCTGGCGGCATCCCAAGTCCGTGTAGACCAGGTAGCGGAACAGGCGGTCCTGACCGGCGCGAATGTCTTCGCGATCGTCTTCATGTACCAGCAGGCGCGCCCGCTGGCCGGATGGCGCGGGCACCGGACCATCCACGATGTGGCGGCGCGGGTCCTCCGGGCAGCACGAGCAGATCAAGCAAATGGTCTCCGTGCCGGTGTTTTCGATGCTGTAGACCTGGCCAGGGGGAATGAACAGCGCGGCGCCGGGGCGGAACGGGTAGGCGGACCCGTTGACATGGCATGTGCCTTCGCCGCGAGCGACGTAGAGAACCTCCTCGGCGCCCGGATTCACTACCGCGGGCGACAATCCCGGGCCGTAGTCGCTGACGGTCTGAGTAATCCGCTGGGCGCCGCTCGTTTGACAAATGACAGTCCGGGCGGTCCAGTTACCAACTGTCGAAAGGTGCCCCTCTTCTGCGGTGTAAACGCGGCAACCGCCACCAAGAATTTTCATGAGCGCACCATGAGGTCCAGGTTGTCCGCGAGAGCCGCCAGCGTGATGTTGACGTCCTCCAGGGTATTGTAAACATGGAAGGCGAAGCGCACTCCGTCGCGGCGGGTGGAGACAGCGATGCCGCGCGCAGTGAGCCTGGCCAGCGCCGCGGCGGCATCCTTGGCCCGAAGCACCACCAGCGGTCCCAGGCTCGACGACGGGGTTTTGGATGCAATGTGCAGATCGCGCACGCCTTTCAGAAATGCCTGCGTCAGACGCTCGATCTGGGCGGCGACTTTGTCCATGCCGATGCCCGCCAGCAGATCGATGGCCGGCCGCGCGAGATAAATATTCGGGATGGGCGGCGAGCCCCCTTCGAAGCGCCGGGCATGCGGCGAGGGATCGAGACACCGGGTGTTGAAAGCGAAAACATCACGCTGGGCCATCCAACTGGTCAGGGTGGGGGTGAGGGTCTCGATAAGTTCGCGGCGCACGTAAAGGAAACCCAGGCCAGGCGGGCCTAGCAGGTACTTCAGGGTGCCTGTGACGAAGAAGTCGACGTCGAGCGCCTTCACGTCGAGGGGGCGCGTGCCGCAGTCCTGATAGCCATCCAAAAAAAGCAGAGCGCCCTGGCCATGAGCAATTTTCGCGATCGCGGCGACGTCCGACCGGAAGCCGTTGACGAAGGAGACCTGCGTGAGGGGCACAATGCGTGTCCTCTTATCCACGGCGCGTTCGTAGAGTTCGGTGGGAATGCTGTCGTTCACGCCGTCCAGAAACTGGACCTCGGCCCCGCGCGGGCGCTGCGCCAGCCAGATGTGGGCCATAGTAGGAAATTCGTACTCGCTCATTACCACCTTGTTCCGTCCGTCGTTGCTTGCATCGAACTGGAGCGCATTGGCGATCGGATTGATTCCCGCGGAAGCGCTGGTGATGATGGCCATCTCTTCTGGCTGGGCGTTGATCAAGCGCGCGAAGGCGCCGCGCAGCGCCTCGTAGTTTTCCATCCATTCGTCCCAGGGTGCGGGCGAAGTGCGCCAGCTCGCCAGGTATTTTTGCATGCCGGCTTCCACCGTGTCCGACAGGGCGCCTTGGGAGCAGTTATAGAGGTAAGTCTTCTCACTTAGAATCGGGAAGTGCGATCTCAATTCCGCGATTTGTTCGTCCGTAAGCTGGGTGCCGGGCGCCAGAGGCATAGGGTGTCTAACAATTCTACGCTACGCACCATCGTCTAAAATCTCGGTATGCCCCAAACAGATCTGGTCCGGTTATGGCAGGAACACACCGAGCACGAATTCTCCACGCGCGACACGGAATCGACGCTGGACACCATGGTGGAAGACGCGTACGTGAATCATGTCCCGGTGCTGACCGGCGGAAACGGAAAGAGCGCCCTGCGCAGGTTCTATTCGACGGATTTCATTCCGCGGATGCCGCCCGATACCAAGTTGACGCCGATTTCCCGCACGGTGGGGGAGGATCAGCTTGTGGATGAAATGATTTTTTCATTTACACACACGCAGGAAATGCCGTGGATGCTGCCGGGAATTCCGGCTACGAACCGTTATGTGGAAGTCGCGCTGGTGGCGATCGTGCGGTTCCGCGACGGCAAGCTCGCGCATGAACACATCTATTGGGACCAGGCGTCGGTACTGAAGCAGATCGGGCTGCTGACAGACCCGGGGCTGCCTGTTTTCGGAGCGGAGTCCGCCGCCAAGGTGCGCGGTGGCGCGTGATCTGAGTCAGCGCCTAGCACGGACGAGCGTCAGGAAGCGGGCCTCCTTTAGCAGAGCGATCTTGTGCCCACGCTCGGCTTCGTGATCGGCATCCAGGAGTTTCTGTCCCTTCTGTTCCGCCTTCCAGTGGGGCGACTGATCGCCCACGACCAGGATGTCGGTCGCGTGGCTGACGCGATCCTCCACGATGGCACCTGCCTTACGGGCCAGTTTCTTGGCCTCCGCACGGAGGAGCGAGAGGCCGCCTGTGAACACCAGCCTCTTACCCTCAAGGGAACGTACGGTGGACCGCTTGGGCGTCGACGGCCCGCGCTGTTCCATATACTCGAGCATCTCTGCGGCGCTGGCGAAGCACTTCCGGCGCTCGCCGATGCAGCGCTGAAGCACCGATTTAGTATGCGCGCTGCAGGCCAGGTGCTTCACCTCGCGCGCGGTGATTTTACGCGAGCCGGCGCCCAGGAGAAGGGCGGCATACAACTGGCCGATCTGGTGGACGTCGTCGGCCTGGCGCCAGGATTTTGCGCCGCTGCGAATGGCGCTGGGCGCAAACGCGGCGCGAAAGCATCGGCCGCGACATCCCTCCGCCCGACGCGGTGCAAAGCGATCCCGAAGTCGCCGAGTTTCAAAACGCGATCGGCGGTTACGAAGACATTGCCTGGGGTAATGTCGCGATGCACGGCGCCGCTTTCGTGAATCGTCGTCACCGCGCGGAGCAGCCGGATGATCTCGCGCCGCGCCCGCGCCTCGGGCCACGGCTGCGGATTGCGCTGGAGATAGCCACCCAGATCGCCCTGTTCGACGTACTCAGAGACGAGGCAATAGAGCGGAGCGCGTCCGCGGGCCAGCGGCACCCAGGCAAACGAGCCATATACCTGGACGAGCGCCGGCACATGGCGCAGCAGATGGCCGAAGTAAGCTTCGCGGTGCCACGTTACGGCGTGGCGCGTCACCTTTAGAACGCATGGAGCGGAAGGCGAACTGGAAAGCAGGCTGACCTGGTACGCGGCGCCGAATCCTCCCTGACCCAGGAATTTCATCACCTGGTAGCAGCGGCCGCTCATGGCGTCGTCGACAATCAGACCGATACGCAGAGACAGTGCAGCATCCATGGAGGCGCCTCTGGCACGCATGGTGACGGTTGCCCGGGTGGACAGCGTTTTTGTCTTTCGTTTGGAGAGCGGCTGCATGTTTGTCATATGCAGGCGGAGAGAACTATTTCTTCAGCACCAGCGGCTCGGGGACGGCCGCGCCATCCGCGCGCGGGTCGGACGCCGCATAGTTCGTGCCGGTCCTGGAGTTGTGCAGGATAGCCTGGCCGCGACCCATTGTTTCCACGTATTCGCGGAAGATGCGGACGATGTGTCCGCGTTCGGAGAGCTGCTGTAACGTGGCCGGCGGCACACGGAATTCGATCGAGACATCGCATCCCTCCGCGCCGTTCTTGAAAAAGCGCGGAGCTTCCAGCGCCTGCTGCAGGTTCATCCCGAAATCGACGTAGTTTGAGACGAACTGCGCATGCGCCATGGGCTGCACGGAGCCGCCCATGATGCCAAAACCCATATGCTCGTCGCCCTTTTCCATAAAAGCCGGAATGATGGTGTGGTAGGGACGCTTACCGCCAGCCAAGACGTTGGGATGGTCCTTTTCGAGAGTGAAAGCCGCCCCGCGATTCTGCAGGATGAAACCCATCCCCTCGGCCATTACGCGCGAACCGAAGAAACCGTAGACACTCTGGATCCAACTGGCGATGTTGCCGTCTTTGTCGACGGTGGTCAGATAGGTCGTATTGCTGCCTATAGGATCGCCCGGCGGCACATCGCAGTTGGCCTTGTTCCAGTCGATCAGGGCCGCGCGCTTCATGGTGTATTCCTTCGACAGCAATTGCGCGACCGGCGAATGGTATGTTCGCGGGTCGGCCACATAGCGGTGCGCGTCCGAGTACGCCAGCTTCATTGCCTCAATGCGCTTGTGCATCTCTTCAGGGCTGAACGCGCCACCGGCAGCGGGTGGCTTCGTTTGCATGATGTTTAGTATTTCGAGCGCGGCCATGCCTTGGCCGTTGGGCGGCAGTTCGTAGACCCGCCAGCCGCGATAGTCGATGGAGATGGGTTCCACCCATTCGGAAGAATAGGCGCCAAGGTCGTCCATCGTCATAGCTCCGCCCAGGCGTTGCGAGGTTTTGACGATCGACTCCGCTATCTCGCCTTTGTAGAAAACCTCGGGACCTTTACCGGCGATCATGCGATACGCGCGGGCAAGATCAGGGTTGCGAAATACCTGACCCGTGGCCGGAGCCTGGCCGCCCGGGAGCAGCACGCGCGATGTTTCCGCATTTTCCTTCAATCCCCGCACTTGCCGCTCCGACGCCCAGATTTCATGCATGCCTTCTGCTACGGGGAACCCTTGTTCCGCGTACGCGATCGCGGGATCGAAGAGATCCTTCCACGGCAGCTTGCCGAACTTCTGGTGCATCTTCCACCAACCCTCCACAGCGCCTGGAACGGTGACGGAATGGATGCCGTCCGAAGGCATTTTCTTGGCGCCCTGTTTGGCGAGGAAGCCGGGCGTGAGGGCTTTGGGCGCGGGGCCAGAGGCATTCAGTCCGGTGAGCCTGCCGGTCTTCGCGTCCCAGTAGATGACGAATAGGTCGCCGCCAATACCGGTCATCATCGGCTCCATGAGACCCAGGACCGCGTTGGCTGCGATGGCCGCGTCCACGGCCGAACCGCCGCGCGCTAGGATCTGGGCGCCCGCCTGCGACGCCAACACCTGGCTGGTGGCGGCAATACCCTGCTGCGTAATCACCATCGAGCGGCCGTAATTCCGCCCCATCTGGGCACAGAGCCCGGCGGCAAGGGCGACTGCTAATCCGAATAATCGAAGCAGATGAGCCACAGACGAAGAGTCTACCGCATCCCCAGATTCCGCATCAGCCGATACAGATAATTGGGATGCACGCCGAGCAGCCGGGCCGCTCCAACGTGATCGTTCTTGGCTTGCTGGAACGCCTGTAAGATAGCATCGCGCTTGGCGCGATCGATGGCGTCCTGCAAGCCCGGAACGCGCGCCACATCTTCGGGCCGGGCGATTTCGCGGATACTCTCGGGCAAATCCTCTAATTGGATGACGTCGCTCGAGCCGAGCACCACCGCGCGCTCCAGGGCGTTCTCCAGTTCCCGAATGTTGCCCGGCCAGTTGTAGTGCATCAGGTACGCCTCGGCCTCCGGCGAGATGCCGCTGATGCGCCGCCCGCACTGCGCGCCGAACTTCGAAGCAAAATGCATTGCCAGCATGGGAATATCCGACTGGCGCTCGCGCAACGGCGGCGTTTTCAGGGTCACCACGTTCAGGCGGTAATAAAGGTCCTGCCGAAACCTTCCGGCGCGCACTTCCTCTTCCAGGTTACGGTTGGTGGCGGCGATCAGGCGGAAATCCAGGTTCACCGGCTGTGTGCCACCGACCCGCTCGATTTGCCGCTCCTGCAGCACACGCAGCAGCTTCACCTGCAATTGCAGGGGCATCTCGCCAATTTCATCGAGAAATACGGTTCCGCCGGAAGCTACCTCCAGCCGTCCCTTCTTTTGGGCAAATGCACCGGTGAAGGAGCCTTTCTCGTGACCGAACAGCTCGCTCTCGAGCAGCGTCTCAGTAAGCGCCGCGCAATTCACCGCCACGAACGGCTTTCCGGCGCGAGGACTGTTTTGATGCATGGCGCGCGCCACGAGTTCCTTGCCGGTGCCTGTCTCCCCGGCGATCAAGACGGTGGAATTGGCCTGCGCGGCGCGAAGGATATTGCGCTGGAGCTCGCGCAGGCGGGGGCTCTCACCAATCATATGATGGTCCGGATGGAGCTCCGATTCCAGGCGCTGGTTCTCGGTCTCGAGCCATTCGAGATGAAAGGCATTCTCCAGCGCCATCGAACCGATTTGCACGAGAGCCACCAGGAGTTGGAGGTGCTGCTCGCGGAAGGCAGCGCCTTCCAGGTAGACCACCCCGCAGACCTGCTCGCGGATCAGCAGCGGCGCTAACATCAGCGCTACGGATGGGGCGGGACCAGTGCCGCCGGGGCGCTCGGCCTCCGGATTCCCCACAATCAAGCCGCAGCGCTTCTCGGTAACGTGCTGGACCACGTTGCGGTTGATGACTACGGGCCGGTGGGGCGCCGATTCCTCACCCTGCAGCGACAGCACCGAGGGCTCGCTCAACTCCTCTTCATAAAGCAAAATCGCGCCGTGGCTGGCAGGCACAGCCTCGAAGATGAACTCGAGCAAGTGCCTCTCCAAGGTTCCACGGGCCGGCGACCTACGCACCTTGTACAGAGCGTGGAACGAGTGCAGCATCACGCTCATGCGCAAAAGAGTGTTCAAATCGCGGGCATTCCCTAAAGCCTCGGGCAGTTGCGCCTGACCCAGAGGGATTTCGATCACCCGCACGGTCTGGCTGGTGTCTTCGCAGACAAACTCTTCGTCCAGCAGAAACCGCAACCGGGTGGCACCGATCTGGATCGAATCGCCGCTCGACAGCACTTGCTCGGTGACGCGCGCGCCATTGACCAGCGTGCCGTGGAAGCTGCCCAGGTCGCGAATCAGGAAATTGTCGTGTTGCCGCAGGATGAGGCAATGCTCGCGCGAAACCGATGCATCGGCAAGAGCGAGCTGGTTTCGGGAATGGCGCCCGATGGCAAACGCGTCCGTGGTGATGGTCAAGCTGGCGCCTTGGTTCGGGCCGGTGATTACGACCAATCGCGGGTTCATCACATCTTCCATTTTCACCTTTTGGTTACGGTATTCAGCTCCAGGTACAATCCGGCGACCCGGCGGGAACCTCGGCGCACCGGCTGGCAGATCACAACTAGTTCGTAATCAGAGTATTACGCAAAGCCATGCGAATTGTTCGCGTTTGGCGGAACGCTTGCCTTAGTCTGCGCCGTGATCCACACTGAGACACTCACCGGGCACATAAAAAAAGGAGAAACGAAAATGAAAACGTTAAAGAGCATGATCCTCAGCATCGGCGCGGTTGCACTGCTGGGAGCCAGTGGGCTCTTCGCACAAACCAGAGCGACTGCCGACATACCGTTCGAATTCACGGCGCAGAACACCACGCTGCCCGCCGGCACTTACACCATGTCCCCGGCTTCCGCGTCGCACGACTTGATGTTGATCCGGAATGCCAAAGAGCACAAGGCGATTTTGGTGCTGGCGCCCGCCACCGAGAAGGCATATCGGAGCGCCCAGGACAAGAATGTAGTTGTTTTCCACCGGATCGGCGACCGTTACTTCCTGGCTGACGTCAAGACCGACGCCGTGTGCGGCCACGTGTCCCCGTCGAAGCTGGAACGCGAGCTCACGGCGGATGGAACTGGCGCGATGGCCGCGGTGATCGTTCCCGCCCTGAGTGTCCGCTAACCATGCGGATCGAACCGGAAGCTCCACCGCAGCGCGTGCGCGGTGGAGCTTTCTTTGGCACGAGAAAGCATGCCCCACATGCTCATGAAACGATCTTCATTCATTTATCACTAAGCTTACGCAGGCGCTAAACCAAGTTTCGGCGTCTGGAATCCCACAAAGGAGATAACTCGTGCCAATCAAGACCGTACGGCATCCCGTTTCGGGGCGTGCTTTCAAACTGGGGCGAAAACGACCGGTAGCCCGCTGTCCGCGATTCGCTCTCAAGAACTATCTGACGCGCACTATGCCCGCGCCGCCCGCTACTTGCGACTACACCCAAGCGGCCACGGCGGCTCTATCCCAGATGTATGACAACGACACGCTTGGCGACTGTGTCATAGCAGGCATGGCGCACGTTGTCGGCGTACTGACGGGGAATTCGGGGGCAGGTCCGTTCCTTTATACGGACCAGCAAATCATCGGCCTCTACAGCGCCATCGGGGGATACGTCCCGGGCGACGCGGCCACGGACCAGGGGTGCGATGAGCAGACGGCACTGAACTATTGGGAAAACAACGGCGCCTTGCCTCCTTACACCACGAGCCCACCGGGCGCGCACAATATCGCCGGCTGGATGGCGGTTGATGCAACCAATTTGGAAGAGTGTCAAACCGCCTTGTGGCTGTTCGAGAATTTGTACTTTGGGCTTGAATTACCAGACGCCTGGATCAATCCCGCGCCACCGCAGGCCTCCGGTTTCGTGTGGGATGTGGCGGGCGCGCCCGACCCACAGAATGGGCATTGCGTGGTGGGCGTTGGATATACGCAAGACGGCATCGTCATTGATACTTGGGGGATGACGGGGCTTATCACTAACGCTGCGGTCGCGCAATACGCCACTACAGCCTCAGGTGGGGCATTGTACACTGTGGTGAGTATGGATGCAATCAGTCAGGCCAACCAATTGGCGCCCAGTGGTTTGGACTGGAGCCAATTAATCGCAGACTTTGATTCGATGGGCGGCAATGTGTCAGCGGTTCTTGGACAGCTCAAGGCATCCAAGGCGGGCGCGTAGAACACGGTACAAAGGCGCCGCCCGTCAGCTATTGAGCTGCGGCTTGGGTAGTTGTAGGGACAACCGCCGCTTTCTTCGCTGCCGTCTTCTTGGCTGCCGTCTTTTTGACAGCTGTCTTTTTGACGGCTGCCTTTTTCGCAGCTACTTTCTTTCGGGCAGGTCGGGCCTTCTTAGTTACCGCCGTCTTGACCTGCGCCGCTCTGATTGCCGCCCATCGTTTCTTTGTAGCGGCGATGATCGCGGCCCTGCCAGCAGCACTGAGCTTTCTTTTTGGCTTGGCCGCTTCGGATACGGCGGGTGCTGGCGGTTCGGCTTCGCCCCGAATTTTTGCCCACCTGGCCTGCTGCGCCAGCGCCATTCTCCGGCGGGCGGCGGCGCTCATCTTGCGGCGCTTGCGGGCGGGTACCGGAAGCGTATCGGCGCTTTCAGTTGAGGCGCCTCCGAGCATTTCACGGAGTTCGGCAAGCTGACTGTCGATCTGGGTCTTTTGCTGTTCAAATCCGACTATGGCAGCTTCAATGACTGAACGATTCATTTTAGATATCGGCATATGTTCCTCTCCAAGTGTCATGGTCTCATATAATCGGCCAGTCAAGTTTGTCACTCAACAAAGACAGCAGTCGCTTTAATCACCGTTTGTATTTTTGCAACACTTCTTCCGTTCGCGCAAAGCCAACCTTAAGGTGCGAGGCGTACGATAATTGAAGCTCCGCGTGAGTTGTACAATTCAGCTATGATCAAGGCCTTCCGTGGTTCGCTCCTTATCGCTCTGCTTTGGGGATCTCTATGCGCGGCGGCCAGCCCAGGCCCGGTCCCGTTGAATTCGTTGAAACTCAACGGTTGGGCCGAACTATTGAGCGACGGTTACATCAGGTTTACCCGGGACAGCAGCCAGGCTTCGAGCGCGTTTCTTCCGGCGCCGCTGTCACTGGGGCCCGAAGACAGTTTCTACGCTTTCTTTGTCTATCAAGCGCAGCAAGTACTTGGACAATGTGTCGCCGACGGACTTACTTTCGCAGCAGAGAATACGCCTGCCGGGCCGAGCTATCTGGGAGCCGATGGCGACGGCTTGGGATTCTTCACCGGAACCAAGTCACCGGCGATCGCGGTGACGTTCGACTACTACGCGAATCAGATCACCGGATCGCCGGCCAACGCCGTCGCTATTGCCGCACCGCTTGGCGTGGATCTGGAGTGGACCACGCCCCCGCAACCCGCGTTTACCGGGACAGGCGCATTCCGGTACGTCTGGGTGAATTATCGCAACAGGAGTAAGACCATGGAGGTTTTTTTACAGCGCTAAGCCTACGCCGCCGGAAAGGCCGTTATTGGAAAAGACGCTGCCAGTGGACCTCTCCTCGCTCTTTCGGCTTCACGGCAGGCACGGGAAGCTGCTACAGCGGCCAGTACCTGCTTTATTTTTCGATCGGTTCAATGTGCGGTAGGGTGTTCCGCGCTTCGGAAATCCGCTGGCTGTCCGGTTAGCGGCTATTGCGCCCCGCATTGGTGTAACTCGATATGCGCAATCAAGGCGTATTTCGCCAGTTCCTTGCGTTCGGTCGCCCTATGAACCAGGATATCGAAACGAGAGAACTCCGGATCTCCGTCAATCACGGCTTGCGTTTGCCGCGAGTGCAGCACAAGCAGCGTGCGAATTGCTTTTAAAAACTCTTCCTCGAGCCGGACTTTTTCTTCGCAGTAGCCCGCCTTAGGCGAGGGCGCCCGCGACCTTTGCGTTCCCTCGCACATGGTCGTTTCGCTGAAGCAAACTCAGGCAATCGTCGTCATGGCAACCAGCTCCCACTGAAGCGACTTTTCGCGGGGTGCCCGATGGAGAATTCTTGATGGTACACACACCGCTACTACGGTCCGCAACAACCGGCCGTGGCGAACATGAAGTTTTCGCACGTTAGCGACTTCTGAGATATGAGTTTGCGCACATCTCGACTCTATCCGTCTCTAAGACAAGCCTTCGATGTCGAGCACCGTCTCCCTGAGACTTTGAACGGGCCCTGCGCGACGATATGTCCCGGAGCGGGTTACGCGAAATAAAGCGGCACCGATGCGGCGCGCCGTAGCGTCTGCTGTGTTGGACTTTTGGAAGCACCCATCCAAAACAGGGCGCCCCTATCCACGGTCCTTCGCGAACACGACTATCATTTACGCACGCTAAGCGACGACTGTACGGGGACCAAGCGTTCCGGCTCGGCCAATTCTCCACTTGTCACCTTGGCTTACGGTCACCTGCCTACTTATTCTTGCTCTCACGCGACAGCCGCTGGTAACTGGCCTGGAATTGCGCCTCGCCAGGCGCCAGCTCCGCCGCACGGTGGTATTGCTGCAACGCCGATATGGTTTCGCCTTGCTTCTCAAGCGCCGTGCCAAGCCGGAAATGAGCCATCGCCAAGCCCGGCATTCGTCGAAGGGCTGTTTGCTCTTCGGCGATCTCCCCTTGCCAGTCGCCCAAATGGCCGAGCGCATCGCCGAGGCCGCTGTGCGCATCCGCCAAGCCGGGCTTCAACCGGACGGCTTCGCGATACTCGCGTGCGGCGTCGTCCCAACTCTCCTTGCGCGCATGGACCGAGCCGAGTTCGGCGTGTGCCGCGGCCATACTGGGGTCCAGATGCAGGGCTTGCTCCTGTTCGCGCTGATCCCCGTCCAGGTCGCCGATCCTGCCGAGCGCAGCGCCCAGCTTATAGTGGTTGCTGGCCACTTCCGGGTGACGACTGGCCTCCACGCTGTAATGCGCCACTACGCTCGCCAGTTCACCGGTCCGGGAACGGTTTTGCGCGGCGGCTCCGGCCGAAGCGCTCTGGACCGCCAGCTTAGTCAAAGCCGCCACTGCAGGACCCCAGCCCGGCCGCAACTTGGCGAGCCGCTGGTATTGTGCCGCCGCCCCGTCGAAATCACCCTTCTTCATCAGCTCGCTCGCCTGGCGCCAGATATCCTTGACTTCTTTGTTTGTCGCGGCGTTAAAGGGCAAGGCGTTAAGCGCCCCCTGAATATCGTCCGCGGGATTCGGTACGGACACTTCGCCGGGCTGCGGCACTGCGGAACTCTCGGCCTTCGGTAGCGTAGGCGCAACCTCTTGCGGCGTGGATGTCTGGGGAGGGGGCGGTGTGCCTGCCGCGGCTTCGGGCGATGGCTGTGACTTTGCCACCGGCGGCAAGCTGGCTGTTGGCTGGTTCGCCACAGGCTTCCGCCGCGATCCGAAATTCGAGACGCCGCGGGCGATCACCACCAGAGCCACCAACAGAACTGCCCAAACCCAACGGGATGTTCGGCGTGCCGTAACCGCTTTCACGGCCTGAACCGGCACAGGCCGCAGCGTCGCCACAGTCGGCCTTTCGTCAGGCGCAGCGCCCGGCCCCACGCCACACTCGGCGGCCTCAATCAGTGCGATCACTGCCGCTCCGCTCGCCGGCCGGCGCGCCGGGTCCTTCTCAAGGCATTGCATCACCACCGCGCCGATTCCTTCGGGTAGTTCCGGCCGCCGCGCCCGAATCGGTTGTGGCGTCGTATTGATCTGCCCGATAAGCATTTGCACTTCCGACTCCGCTTTAATGGGCAGCTCTCCGGCCAGCATTTCATACATAACCACACCCAGCGAGTAAAGATCAGCGCGGCCATCCAGGGCCGCGCCGGCTGTGCCCATGGCCTGTTCCGGCGACATGTAGGCAGGCGTGCCGATCGACGTGCCGGTGCGCGTAAGCGTCGCCCCGTCGGCTGCCAAGTGCACTTCCCTCATCTTGGCAATGCCGAAATCGAGGACTTTGGCCACTTCTTCCGCCTCACTGCCTCCGGAGCGCCTGGTCAATAGAATGTTCGCCGGCTTGATGTCGCGGTGAATCATCCCCAACTGGTGCGCCGCTTCGAGCGCGCCGGCCACCTGCTTGGCGATCCGGCATACGCGGGGGACTGCAAGTGGCGCCTGCCGTTGGATCAGATCCTTCAGACTCTCCCCTTCGATGAACTCCATCACCATGAACGGGCGGCCGTCGTCCGCTTGGTCGATATCTTCCACCCGCACGGCGTTGGGATGCTGCAGTTTGCGCGTGAGCGCCGCTTCCTGCCCGAAGCGTTTCACGAACGACGGATCGCCCGCCAATTCCGGATGGATCACCTTCAACGCGCACACCTCGTCAAAACCCATGTGCAGCGCCTTGTAGACAGTGGCCATCCCGCCCGCGCCCAGCTTGCCCAAAACCCGATATTTGCCGCGAATTACCGCGCCATCTGTCCACTCGTTGGCTTCCGTAAGCAGGGAACCGTCATGCGGACAATGCGTAAACGTTGCGGGGTACGTGGAGTGACAAATATTACAACGCTTCATTTTGCGGACTGTGCTGAAGATCTGATGCCAGTATAACAACCGGAGGAAAGCAGCGACATCGCCTGAATTCTGGGACCACGGTGGGACCACAAGACAATTGAAGCAGCCCGGGTTCGGGTTTGGGAGAGTTAGACTGGGACCTGCGCGCGCGGGTGAAATTTCCAAATCCGGTTTGAAGAGCGCGTTGACCCCGTACGGTAAGATTTCTGCTACCTGGCCTATGCACAGGATCTGGACGCCGTGAGATCCCTAAGCCATCGGCCTTAGTAACGAGAAGCGCAGATACCAGCGGAGGCACAGCACCACGATTTCGTCGGACGATCTCGCCCAGATTGCCACGCGTTTTCGCTTTTGGTGCAGAAGCTGTATCATTGACTACGCTATTCACTGGATTCCGGGCATGCGCGCCGGCCGTCGCTGAGATAATTCGCAGGAGATTGAGAGGGCCTGAAATGAAACTGACGCTTGCACCACTCCTGACCGTCCTGGTGTCTTCTGTTTGGGCCCAGGATTACGACATTCTGATCCGCAACGGTAAGATCGTGGACGGTACCGGCGATCCCTCTTTTCACGGAGACCTCGCGATCAAGGGCGGCAGGCTTGTGGCCATGGGCAAACTGCTCAACAAATCCGCCACGCGCACGATTGACGCCCAAGGCCTGGTCATCGCACCGGGCTTTATCGATATGCACAATCATTCCGACGACACGGTTCTGGTGGACGGCGATGCGATGAGCATGGTTACGCAGGGCGTAACGTCGATGATCCTCGGCGAGGGAAATTCCCAGGCGCCTAGCCCGCGGTTTCCCAGGTTCCGGGAATATTGGGCCGCTTTGGCCAAGGGCGGTGTCTCGACCAACATCGGCTCTTACATCGCGTCCGGATCCGTCTTCGAAAGCGCGCATGGCATGAAAACGGGTCCGGCCACGCCGGCTGAAATGGAGAATATGCGCCGCATGATCCGGGAGGGAATGGAGGACGGCGCCTTGGGTGTCTCGTCGTCCCTGATGTCACTGCCCGGTTTCTGGATTTCCACGGACGAACTGGTCGAGATGGCGAAAGTGGCCGGAGAGTACGGCGGTATCTACTCCTCGCACACCCGCGATGAAGGACCTACGGTCTTTAAGGCGATTGGAGAGGCTATCGAAATCGGGCGGCGAGCCAACGTCCCCGTGGATCTGCTGCATCTCAAGATCGCCTACGAAAAGCTATGGGGACAGATGCCCGAACTCACCGGCGTCATACAGAATGCACGGAATCAAGGCGTCGATGTGCAGGCGCATTTGTATCCTTATACCGCCGGCCAGAACAATCTGCGCAGTATTATCCCGCCGTGGGCGCAGGAAGGCGGCACCGAAGAGATGTTTAAACGCATAAAAGATTTGTCGCTACGCGACCGGCTGGTGCGCGATATCGAAAATGGCATCGACGGGTGGTATGACCACTACACCGCCGTGGGCAAAGACTGGAGCCGCATGCAGCCGGTCATCTTCAGCAACCCGGCGTACCGGAAGTACAACGGCAAACGCATGGATGTGATTATCGCCGGCATGCAGAAGCCGCCGCTCGAAGCGCTGTTCCAGATCCTGCTGGATAACAACGGCTCCGTCCCCACGGTCTATTTCCACCACTCCGAGCAGGACATGCGCTATGCCATGAAGTTGCCCTGGGTCAGCTTCGGCTCCGATGGAACCGCGCTCCGGGCGGACGGACCCCTCTCGCAGGGGAGCCCGCACCCGCGCTCCTACGGCACTTATCCGCGCATCATGGGCCGGTATGTTCGTGAGGAGAAGGTCATCACCTTGGAAGAAGCCGTCCGGAAAGCGACATCCCACAATGCCGCGAAAGTGCGCATCTTTGATCGCGGCCTGCTTCGACCGGGCATGTGGGCCGATGTAACTGTGTTCAATCCGGACACGATCATCGACAAAGCCACTTACGAGAACCCGCACCAGTATTCCGTGGGCGTCGAGTATGTGATCGTCAACGGACGCCTGGTGCTCGACCACGAGAAACACACCGGCGCCCGGCCGGGGGCAATCCTATACGGTCCAGGCAAGGCCGGAGGCGGTGGTTAGTGCAGCTTCCACGATTCGTCGAACAGTCCCGCGTATGCGGCTTCAGAATCGTCGGAGCCTTGCCGGACCTTGAAGATGGCGAAATCTCCATAGCGCGGCGTTGGGAAGTCACCGGCCCAGTCGGCCCAGGCAGCTGTCAGGCCGCTGTTGATCACGACGTAGTGGTCAGGGCTCAGCGGGTTTGGATAGATCAGTGCCGGCAGCGACTCGGCGGCTGGAAAGCGTCTGCCGCCTAGCGCCACGGTCTGTTTCGTCCACTGGAGCGGCAGTTTCCCGTTAAGTTTCGCGATCCAACGATTGCTGCCCGGGTCTCCGAACAGCACGACATGATACTTCGTGAAATCGCCGGCCGTAACGTCCTTGTCGTCCTTGATGCGGATATGACCTCGATACGCCAGCGCATATTGCCGGTCAAACCGCTGGAGAATCCGCAAGGCCTGGTTGTTCGCTTCCGGATTCCACGGGGTGCCCGTGGGACGAACTACCAGAAATGGTTCCAGAAAAGCATCATCGATGGGACCTTGCAGTCCATGCTTCTTGCGGATTCCCTTTTCATGCGGTCGTGCCGGCTTCCACTGCCCGTTCGATTTCTCGAAGGTCATCTCGGGCGCGGGTTTGACCGGTATCTTGCGGCCGTCGATGCTGAGGGCGGCAGCCCGGTCGGTTTGCCGCAGCAGCAGGCGGGAGACGTTCCGCGTGGTGATCTCATATTGGCTACGGTCCGGCGATCGTTTGGCGTCCACTTCGGCACGTTCGTAGTGCCGTTCCAAGCCGTCGAGAGTGACCCAATAATCACGGTTGTACCGTGTCGTGTAGGTTACGAACCGGATGTGGTCGGGGACCTGGCGACCCATCCGGATGCGATCGTACAAATAGCCATTCAGCAGTTTGCGGCTCTCCGGGTGCATGTCGTGCCCGGTCTTCGGGCCGATGAGAAATAGGATCGATGGGCCATTCTTCGCCTTTAAAGAGAACGGGTCGCCCTCGAATTGGACGCCTGCATCGATCAACTCCTGCTTCGCGCGATCGTGCTTGACGAGGTTCCGGTCCTTTTCGCCCACGTAAGAGGCGAATGGAATGTCGTATGCATTCAGCGCCCACTCGTACATGTTGTCGAAGATCTTGCACATAGCCTGCTGGTAGGCGGGGAGAGTATCGAGGATCGGAATTCTGTGCGACATGTTGTCCCCGGCGCCCACCTCGACTGCGGCCCACAGATCCGGGTGATGCAAAGCCGTGTGCCACACGCCGGCGCCGCCCATCGAAAAACCGCGCAGCGTTACCCGCTCCGAATCGATCTTGTAAGCCCTTTTGGCGAACTCCATTGCCTCGAAAACATCCGCTTCGCCAGGCCAATGATAGGTATTCTTGCCGCGCCCAAATAAATCGATTTGCAGCGTTCCGGGTAGATAATCGATCTCGGCCCCTTCCCACGAGTTCAGCGTTTCTACTTCATAGAGACGCGTAAAACGCCCGTGTTGCGCGACATCGAGTGGAAAGGCTCGTGCGCCGTCGTATTCGTCGGGGACGGTGACTCGCACAGGCTGCACCGAGCCATCCAGGGCCGACCGGAAACCGCGAACGACGCGGCCCTTCTGGCTGGTCCAGGGCGATTTGCCTTCTTTCAATTGCGCCGCGCGCTCCAGCCCCTTATCCAGGACGGTCAGAGTATCTGCTACTGACTCAGCGCGAAAAAACTCCTCCGGATAGGCCATCTTCCAGCGCGCCGCCTCGGCAAAGATTTCAACATCCGCCAACAGGCCGTCATCCGTCCCGTTCGATCGAAGTTCCCGAATTCTTCTGTCCAGTTCGTCGATCTTCGCTTGAATCTGTTGTTTCTCCGCATCGGTCGGCTGGTACGGTGGCGTTGCCGGATGGAAGCGTGTCCACGGCAGGTTCTCGGGGGCTCGCGCTGTGTTAGTGGCCGGAGCCAGCCGCGCACCATTTTGCGGAGTTTGTGCGGGAGCATAAAGCGCGGCCAGCAGCCCAAGAGTGAGCCGAACTACCATGCTAATAATGTATCCCTTGGGCTTCCCCGTGGCGGGAGCCGCTATACCGGAATGGCCACTGTCCACACGGTAGTGTGATCCACCGCCAGATTCCGCTCCGCGATAATTTCTTCCAGATCGCGGTGACTTACCGAGAAGCGTGGATACCAGCGGACGCACCGTACCACGATTTCGTCCGCCCCGGAACAACGTTGATCGGCTATTTTTCATTTCCTGACCCTACCAAAACGTGGCGGCGCTATTTGCAGCACTACCTTTTTTTCCTTTTCTTTGGACCGTGTGCCGCTTGCGCTAATGTATCAGGCGGCCCCAGGGCTGTCTCGGATAGCCAGTTTGAGAAAGGCTTTAGAGACCCGCTCGTACCGCTGGCGTCCGATTCAGTCCGACATCCCTCGCTGTCTCGGGCCGCGGGGCAGGGTCGCTAGGGTGGCTCGTGCACCTCGCGTTGCTCGCTGGGAGCCGGAGGATCAATCGCGCGGCCTGATACGACCGCCCGCCGGCGTAATGAACCGCGAAGTCGTACGAGCAGGCATGCAGGAGTTCGAAGCGGCTGCGCAGCAGTACCGTGAATTCCTTCGATCAGCTTCTTCGGAGGAATCAACACGCCCGAGCCGTCAGCCACTAAGACAGCTTCGTCAATCTGCAGTTCTTTCCGAATTGCTAACAAGCTGCGGAGGAAGTGCGTGCCTTTCCAGCGACAAATAGAGTCTGAGCCGGGTTACCCGAGGAGCAGGGCTTGACAGCTTCGGCACGTTGCCTGCAAAGTGGGAGCACCCGCTACGGCTCACCTGAACACCCCTCTGCCCGCTTCGCGACTGGCGCCAAGGCAGACCCCAGCCCAAGCCGAAACCGCGCCGCCGATCCGATTGATTGTCACCAATAAACCTTCAGCCCCAGTTGAATGGACCGCGCCGCCAATGCGCCCGGCACCGTGCCGAAACTGGACGTGCCGAAGGTGGTGTTGGGAGCGAAGAACTGCGCCCGGTTGAAAAGATTATACGCCTCCGCGCGGAATTGCAGTTTCGAGGACTCATTCCATAGCTGCCAGTATTTCTGTAAGCTGGCATCGGTATTGATAGTCCCCTGCGATCGCAGGTATCCGGTCGTGCGCGGTAAATCGCCAAATGTGAACGGGGCGGGTTGCGCAAATGCCGCGGTGTTGAACCACTCATAGATGCTCGGGTTAGAGAGTCCCGGATCCGCTGCCAGGTTGGGACGCTGCCCGCCGCCGAATGAGTTAGCGTTGTTTGTAGCATTCGTGAAAGCCAGCGGAAAACCATCCTTCAGAGTCGTGATGCCGGATACCTGCCAGCCTCCCACCACGGCATTGACGAACTTACTTTGTGGCTGCAACGCCTTACCTTTGCCTACCGGCAGCTCGTAAATATAACTCGCCACGAAACTCCTCGGGATATCATCGATCATCAGCGATTTTTCAAGGGTCGTATCGTACCAGTTCTGCACGGATTGCGCCTGGCCTTGGGTCCATCCCTCGGGTCCCTCGCTTTGGTCCAAATACTTCGACCAGGTGAAGCTCACAAGGAATTGAAGACCACTGCTGAAGCGCCGGCTGGCGGAAAGCGTCAGAGCGTTATAGAAACTGGAGGCGGCGGGCGGCTGCACGTCCTCCACGCCAGTATATTCGGGGAAGGGGCGCAGCAGTTGGCCGTAAGGAACAGTCGGGCCGGAAAGGGCCCCCGAAGTGATCACTCCGTAGAACGGATTCTTCACCGGAGCCAGCAACGCGTTTCCCATCGCAAGGTCTTGGGGGGGTAGGGCATTCAGTTCGAACGTGGTTCCGTACAACAACTTTAAGCCGTGATTACCGGCGTAGCCGGCCTGCAGAATCGTATTGGGTGCGATCTCGTACTGAAGGTTTGCGGACCACATCTCCACATAAGGCGTCGGGCGGTTGCGAATGACGGCGTCAACCGTTTGGCCGACATTGGTGGCTCCCCCATCGGCTTTGCCCGGCGGCTGCAACAACCCGGTCGGGAAAGGGTTGCTCAACAGGTTCGCGGGTGTCACTCCATCCAGCGTGCCCACATAGGGCGTGGTCTGCGAGAAGCCGTTCAACGTCAAACCCTGGTAGTCGCCAAACTCCATCGCGGGGGTGTAGAAGAGTCCGAAACCAGCGCGGGATACAAGCTTTTTAGTCGGTGAGTAACTTAAGCCGATGCGCGGTCCGAAATTCGTGTATTGGGGATTATAGACACCTGTCGGATTACCGCCGCCGGTGTACACCAGTGCGCCGGGTAGAGTCATGCCTACCTGGCTGCTGATAGGGTTGGTCGCCTGGGGGTTGAAGTAAGACAGGCGATTGAAGCGGTCAGTGGGTGCGGTCTGAAAGTCATAACGCAAACCCAGGTTCAACGTCAGGTTGTGCGTCACCTTCCAATCGTCGTTCACGTACCAGCCAAAAAACCTCTTGGTAAAGGCCGCGTCCGCGCTCAGCGTAATGCCCCCGCCGTTGTCACCGGTGCCCAGCAGGAATGACGCGAAACCATAACCGGTGGACGGATTCGCCGCGGTCGGATTCGGTCCCTGCGTGAAGTCCGGAGAAAAGTTAAAACCGGCCTGCGAGGAATTGAAGGTATTAAGAACGAAGTCGATCCCCATGAATCCCATGGAAAACGAATGTGCTCCATGCACCTTGGTAAAGTCCACGGACCACGTGCGCGCCTCACGCGGCGTGGCATTCAACACGCCCGAGCCCAAGCTGTTTTCGCCGGTGATACTGATGGAAGGAAATGCCCCGGGCCCGCCGAAGGAATCGAGCTGGGAAGGCAGCCCGACCGTGGAGGGATCAAAGGGCACGCCTTGCGGTTTACGGCCCTCGACCCAGCGCCCCCACCCGAAATTGGCCACCATCACAAATGTGGGCGAGAATGCGTCAGTGAATCCCAAGCCGGTGTCCCACCGGTTGTCGGGCGCCAGAGTGCCGTTGCCGCCCGGATTGTTTGACCCGAAGAACTCCCCCGCCAGTTGTTTGAACTGACGCTTCTGCGACCAGCGCGCGAAGAAGTGCTGCTTGTCGCTGATATTCTGATCTACCCGCACCGTGTATTGGTCGCTGTCGGTGGGAAGGCCCGCCGTACCCGCATAGTTATTGGCACCGGTAAGGGCATTCCCCGGGACATTCGGGTTGGGATAGAAGGCCAGGAGCTTCAACGCCACCGGATTCAACATGCTTGCGGGAATCTGGTTGCCCGAGAACGGCTGGCGCGAATATTGACCGTTTGAAAAAGCGGTGGTGAAGGGGTTATAGATCACCGCTAGAGACCCATCCTGATTGAAGGTCTGGGAGAAATCGCCCTGGCGCTGCAGCGCCGTGGGAACGGTGGTGAGAAGCGTGGTGGGGGTCTGCTGGCGCAGGCCCTCGTACGTTCCGAAAATAAACGTTTTGTCGCGCTGGCGATAAATGCCCGGCAGATACAGCGGGCCGCCGGCGGTCAAACCAAACTGATCGCGGTGAAAAGCCGGCCTGCCCAGGCCTTCCAGATTGTTAAAGAAATTGTTCGCATCGAAAGCGTCGTTGCGCAGAAATTCGAATACGCTGCCGTGGAAATCACGCGTTCCGGACTTCTCGATTGCGTTGACCACATTGCCCATCCCCCAGCCGTATTGCGGCGAGTAGGTATTCGTCTGTATCTTGAATTCCTGCAATTCGTCAACCGAGGGCACATAAATAATTCCGTCCCAATCACCGGCGCCGTCCCAATGTCCGTCGAACAGGAAAACCGTAGTACCCATCCGGCCTCCCCCAAAATTGAAAAAGGAGATGTCCTGGTCCACGTTGCCTTGCGACCCCGGGGGGTTCAATGCCTGAAACTGCTGGCTGTTGTTCACACTGGAATCCAGCTCTACCAGGCCGAAAACGTTCCGTATGTTTAAGGGAAGCTCAAGAGCCTGCTTGGTGCTCACTTCCGAGCCGACATCGGCAGTGCCGGTCACCAGGACCGGCGCGCTGGCCTCCACATTAACGGTTTGCGCCACCGCGCCAAGCTGCAGTTGCGTGTCAAAGGTGGAGGATTGGCCCACCTCCAGAACCAGGCTCGGCACACGCGCCGTGGCAAAGCCCTGCTTTTCGACAGTCAGCTCGTAGCGCCCCGGCGGGATCAGCGTGAATGTATATTGGCCTGTATCCGACGTCGTGAACTCGCGGTGGAACCCGGTTTCCGGATTGGCGAGGGTGACCTTTGCGCCGGGCACCGGCGCTTTGTTAGGGTCGGTAACCGTGCCCGCAAGTTGGGCGTTAACAGCTTGGGTTTGTGCCTCTGCGAAAAAGCTGACGAGAAGCGTGAGAAGACAAGCAACGAACAGTGACTTCATCCAGACCTCCTGTGCGAGCGCTCCAGTACGACTGGAATTTTCAGTACTGCTTTGTGAGCGAGTATATGCAAACGAAGCTAGGGCGGTCAAGCACGGCGTGCTGTAAACCGTGTCGCAAGACACAGGCAGAACGCCGGAAGCGGGCGCAGGCGATCACTGTTGGCGACATACTGGTAGCGATGCGCTGGAAGATCACGGTGGTGCTGGCAACATTCCTGAGCGCACGCGGCATCCCGGCCGACGATCTCCGCGAGCAGATCCGTGCCGCACAATCGGCCGGCGACTACCAGACAGCCGCGAAACTCTACCGGCAGTTGATTGCCCAAGGCGTGGATTCACCGGAAGTGCGAAGCAATCTCGGCATCGCCTTGCACATGGCGGGAAGCAACCGCGAAGCCCTCGAGCAGTTCAATATTGCCTTGCGGGACAAGCCTGCGCTCATCAGCGCCAACCTCTTTGCCGGGCTGGCCCACATCGACCTGGGCGAGCCCCAACGGGCACTCCCTTTACTGGAGAAAGCTCGCCAGTGGGATCCGCAAAGTCCCGCACCGCTACTGGCTCTGGGCAAAGCATTGGTGGCGTTGCGGGATTACAGCCGATCCAATGAAAACTACAGGAAGGCGGCGCAACTCAATCCGGGGCTCGCAGACGCATGGTTTGGCGCCGGAGTAACCGATCGATCACGGGCCGAACAACTCCTGAAAAAAGCGGTGCAAGCGGCGCCGCTCATTGATAAGCAGGCGCTCGAAAAAGAAGCCAGCCGCTTGCTTGCCCGTGCGCTCGAAGAACTCACGCGCGCCGTGGAACTCGTGCCGGGGTCCTCCAGGAAGCACTTGATTTTGGCGGAATCGCTTTCCGAAGCCGGTAGACTGGTGGACTCTATTCCGGAATTCCAGGCAGCCATGAAGCTGGACCCCGGATCCCAGGCAGCCTGTCTGGGATTGGCTACGGCGTTTTGGAGGCAACGCCAGTTCCCGGACGCGCTACCGCTTCTGCAGCGTGTGTTGGCCTCCGCGCCCAAGGATCCGGAGGCGAACGCCATGCTGGCCGATATCCTGGAGCACGATGGAGATCGCGAGGCAGCCACCCGGCATGCCCGGATCGCCCTGGCCGGGAACCCGGATTTATTTCAGCCTCACGTGGTTCTGGGGCGGGTTTATCTGGCGGAAGGAAAACCCCAGCCGGCCATAGCCGAGTTGCGGCAGGTCGCGGCGGCAGATCCGGACGGCAGTTATCATTTCCTCCTATTCCGCGCTTATAAGCAGGCAGGCGACGAACCGGCCGCACGCGCCGCACTGGCCGAGTTCGAGCGTTTGCGCCATAAACACCCCCAGCCGTGAAGCCTCTGCTTCAGTGGTCCTGAAGCAGCCGTTGTTCGCGTTTGAGCACGCCCTGCCGGATCTCGACCGACCGCCGCAGGGCCGCATCAGCTTCCGCCGTACGTCCAAGCTTACGCAAAGCAACCGAAAGTTGATAGTGAATCTCGCCTTTCTGATCGCTCTCCTGCGCCTTTGTCAGTTCATCGACGGCCTCTGCGAATCGATCCGTGTGAAAATACGCCAGCCCCAGATCGGCGCGCGCGGCCAGGGCATCGGGATGCGCGGAGAGGTATTTTTGAAGCAGCGGGATGGCAGCCTGATAGCGATGGCGGCGAACCGCGATATTCGCTAGTTCGAAAGATGCCTGCGCGGAAGCGGGGTTTAATCGCAGGGTCTCCTGCAGCCACTTCTCGGCCTCGTCGAACTGTCCCAACTCCCATTGCACGGTTCCTATGCCCAGCAGGGGAGCGGGATTTCCGGGCGCCAGCCTGGCCGCATTCTGGTAAAACTTCAGCGCTGCGGGCAGCTTGCCATGCTGCCGCTCGACGTCGCCGCGGAATAGTTCGGCTTGCCAGGAATCCGGCGCCAGGCTGATAAAATGCTCGAAAGCCTGGCGCGATTTACCGGCCAGGTTCAAGGCGTTGCGATATTGACGGGCCGCTTCCTGCGTCTCGGTCGCGGGAGCCGTTCCAGCCTCTCCGAAGGCTTCGCGGGCCAGCCGCGCATCGCCCATGCTCAACATGTATTCGCCGAGCAACCGCTTCGAGTAGGCCGTGCCGCCCGCCATATGGGCGAGTTTCTGGGAGGCCTCCTCAGCCATCTTCTCGTTGCAGATCGCCAGGCCATACCAGGCATTTGCGTCGCCGGGAGCACGCGCGGTCTGGCGCTCGTATAGCGCCAGTGCCTCG
Source organism: Bryobacterales bacterium (assembly GCA_963843255.1). Classification (GTDB taxonomy): domain Bacteria; phylum Acidobacteriota; class Terriglobia; order Bryobacterales; family Bryobacteraceae; genus Bog-159. The sequence continues at coordinate 207,073 of CAWJJQ010000008.1, forward strand.
TGCAGATGGTCGAGAGCGATGTGCGCACTGGCCAGCGCCAGAACCGCATCCCGGTTCGCGGGATTTTTTGCCAGCACGGCTTCCAGTGGCTCGATCGCCGCTCCCGCGCGGTTGCATTGCACCGCCGCCATACCGTGGATCAGCGCCGCGGATTCCATCTCCGGGTGGGCTTTCCAGATTCTGTCCGAAGTCTCGAAAGCCTCGCCGTACCGGCCCGCCGCATAGTACATGGCCGCCAGGTTGTTGAGCGCTTCGGCTGCATCCGGCCGCAGCCGCAGCGCCGCGCGATAGTCGTCGATGGCCCGGGCGTACTCGCCATGTGCGCCCAGATCCGCGGCCTGCCGGAAAAGCTCTTCGTAGTCGTCCGCAAGGACGCAGTTCACCAGGCCGCCTATGCAAAATAAGGAGAGCCAAATGCACTGGAGAAAACCGCGCATGAGTTGACCCGTGACCGCAAAGGCCGGGCCTCGTGGTTAGTATAGTCCTTCCTGTGGCCGGATCGCCGGCGCTCATTTGTCAGGCAGATCATGCAGCGTGGCGGCCCGAACCTTCGATTCGAGCATTCTGAGAAGGGATCGTCCCCGGGACTCCGAGCGCCCTCCTGGTGGCCGCAGGCGAGCAGGAGCAAAACGGAGAACCGCGATGCATCACCGTTACTTCGTTTCGTTGGCCCTGGGAGAATCGTGGCGTTATACGGTCAGGAATAGATACCGATAGTACTCTTCCGGCAGTATTCTTGCTTGCTGGAAGGCGGTCGTGAGCTCTCGCTCAAACTGCGTAGCGGATCGTTTCCGGGATCGCGACAATCGATTGCGCGCTCGACATAGGCTCGCTGGCGGGGCAACCGAGGCGCCCATGGGTATCGGCATCTGGTACGAGATGTGGATCGACGATCCGGTAGCTTTGCGTCGCGTGCCGACCAGATACGCCCCAGAACGAGTTTCCAGCAAGGCTTCTATCTCACGGTGAGGGAGCCCATCGCCGGTGCCGAAGCTGACCATGCGGTAGCCGCCGAACCTCGTTAGCCCTTCAGGCGTGCAGAACCAGATGAACCCGCGGGAATCGGGGACGATGCAATCGAAGCGATCGGAGGCTAGAGCCCGTCTGCTGTTGTGTAGGACCTGATCGGCAGCAGTTCGGCGGTGAGACACAGCGGCTGGGCAACAATCGCAAACGGAATTGCCCACCATCCCATATCGCCTCCAGTCCGTCCAGTTTACCGCCGGCCTCATCCGCCCGCCTGCTCGCCTGCTGCTAACGGGAGGTCGGCAAGCGCCTGTAAGAGCGCAATTTTCTTCGACGATACGAGAATTTGCCGCGCTGGCCGCCTGACCATGAAAGTGTGTGCTGTCTCAGTACGATTAGATTTCGCCCAGGAGCTTCTGTCCGGACAAAAACGCGACGGCGATTTATCTGGCCTGGGCCGCGTGAGAGCCAGCCCCGCGAAGTGCAGGAGTTCCGGTACGGCCCAACTGGCTCGCCGTTGGTTTGGATGACAGCGCGGATTGACAGATGTTGGCTGTGGCATATTGGATGTCCCGTACACCCAGAGATAATAGGCCCGGGCGACCCGCGCTTAAGGCTGTTGCACACGGCTTCCGATGGGCTTGGCTGAGAGCCATGCCGCAGCGGTTAAGCATGCTGTAATCGTCAAGGAAAAAACGATAGGGAGGATAAAGAGATATTTCCAGCTCACAATGGTGATGGCGGCAAAGCAAAAAGCGAGGCCCCAAGCCGCGATGCGCATCGCTGCCAAAGTCTCTGACGGAAGGCCCCCTAGCTGCCACGCTAATACCGCCGCGAACAGAAAAAATACGCCAACCGAAAATCCAGCCCCGACAAAGAGGTCCCAATATGTCCGGCTGAACCCCTGCACGTCAAAATGAATTGATCGCATTGAGCCAAGAAGCGTATCGACGCCCCATGCAGGATCAGACTGGCGAAAACCAAGTGTGTGTCCGACAGCAAAAAGCAGCAGAAGAATAGCTGCGATTCGATAAAACAAAGAAGCCTTCACGTCTCGCCCCCAAGATACCGGCGGCAGTGTACCACGATGCCCGCCTCGCACGAGCAACTTAAAGGTGTCCTGCGGGGCAGATTCTTCGATTCGCCGGTCAGGCAAGCACCCGCCGACCCCGTCGATTCCTGGCATCGCAAACCTCGGATGGGTACCCGCCTGCCGGACTGAGATCTTTCGTGGAGTCATGTTCGCGAACCGGATGTTCGCCGCATCGGCGAGGATTGGAGGCTCACAAATTGCCCGGCGCCGGCCGACACTTATAACAATGGATTGGCGCGTGGCGGCCTTGCTTTACCGCTTAGCCGACATCAGCGCAAATGCCGCGCCCTGCGGATCCGAACACTGCAAGATCCAGGTGCCACCGGGTACTTCGGTCGGACCCATTAGGATCTTGCCGCCATTGGCCTTCACCCGTTCGCCCGCCGCGTCAACCCCATCCACATTGAAATAGAACAGCCAGAACGGATGTGGGATTTGCGGCGGTTTGGTCATCATGCCGCCGTCCATGGCTTCTTCAGTCGCGAACAATTGATAGTTGCCCATCGGCCCCATATCCATGGCGTCCAGCTTTTTCCACCCGAAGAGCGACGAGTAGAATGCCCATGCCTTCTCGCCGTCAGCCGCAAACAACTCGCGCCATCCGACCTGTCCCGGCGCATTGGGCCCCGGCGTCACGGGCGCCATACTGCTCGACCCGCGAAACAGCACGAACATTGCGCCGCCGGGATCGGAAACCACCCCAAAGCGTCCCACGCCGGGGATATCCTCCGGACCGTACATAATCGAGCCGCCCGCCTGTTTCACACGCCCAGCGTAGCCGTCGACGTCATCAACCCCGATGTACCCGCTCCAATTCGGCGGCATCCCAGTCGCCTGCGGAGGAGTGCCAAGAATGCCTCCCATCGGCGTCTCCCCCACGTGGATGATGGTATAGGAGCGGTCGGTCATGCCCGAATCGGTCGTTTTCCAGCCGATTACATTCTGATAAAAAGTCTCGGCGGCCTTCGTGTCGCCGGTCATTAATTCGTACCAAATGAACTTTCCGTTGTTCCCCGCCATTTTTGAGTCTCCTGACTCGACTTTGACGATCGATCCTGAAGATGGTATCGCGTGGCGCAGCCGCGTGTCGGTACGCCATCCTGCCTTACGCCATCCCACCTTCCGGCTGGTGGGCATCGAATCAGGGCGCCAAAAAACATACCGGCGGCCCCCGCACAAATGTTTTTCCTCACACGAAAATCGGCCATGTTTTTTTACGCATTACGGGTGGCGGAAGGCATCGCTCCCCTCGGCGAGATTCCGTTTGACGCGTTAAAGGAGCATCAGCTTGACGAAACAAAACGGTTTTTCCCCGCTGGGCGGAGGCGTCGTACCATGCGCGTTGTTGGCCCTCGCCGGGGCTGCTCACGCACAGACCAGCATATTGAGCGCAACGACGAATTCCAATTTCACGGCCATCGCCATTAAAGGCACGGGACTGCAGCCCGTCTCTGGCCCGCCGTTGGTCTCGTTGGGGAGCCACATGCTTTCCGTTGTGAATTTCAGCAGCACCCAAATTACCGCATCTCAGCCCGCAGGCCTGACGCCTGGCAGCTACGACCTCGCGGTGACCGCGAAAGGCGCGGCAAAACTTCGAGGTGACGGTTGAAGTACCGGGTTCGACCGGTCCGGCAGGCCCGGCTGGTCCCGCGGGTCCGGCGGGTCCAGCCGGCGCAACGGGGCCGCCGGGGGCGCCAGGCCCGGCCGGGCCTACCGGTCCCCAGGGTGCTCCGGGTACCTCGCTCAGTTTGCCATTCAGCGGTACCACAGCCTCCACCACTGATGCGGCCTTCACCGTCATCAATACGGCCGGGACCGGCATGGTCGTGGTGGGCATCGGAGGGAGCGGAGCCAACGTATTCGCAGGCGTGACAGGAGGTGTTGGACAGGCCGATCTAGACGTCTTTTCGGAACAAGATCTGAACGAAAGAGACAAGTTTTGGAAAATGGCGACACAACACCGCTGGCGAAACGGGGAGTCACGTCGGTTCGCTATGACCGCGGATCGGGTCCATCAAGTGCCCGCACCGAAACCACTGTGGGTTGCTCTCGACCATGTCGATCGAGTCGCTTAAAATCGGGATTTCTCCCGCCGTGCAGATCTCGCCAGTCGGCGTGATGAGGTGAAACCTCGGGCACCGATCCACGGTGTTTGTAATTCCCATCATAGCCCCGTTTCGCTTTTGCGCTCCTTGCGACTTGGCGTCTTGGCGAGAGACTAGGGCGCCCACAACGCACGATAACTCGTCGGTTTGAGGTCGAAGACCTCGCTAGGCGCTGGAGGAGGGTCCGGCGCGGCGACCGGAGGCCCAGGCGTGTCCGATACCGGCGGTTTAGGCAGCAACATAGGAGGCGACGGCCTTACAGGCACGGGCGGTAGTGGCAACACTAACGGCGGCAACGGGGTGTCCGCTTCAGGCGGGCCGGGACCGGGCGGCAACGGGGGCAACGGCGCCTACGTCGTTGGAGCGCCAGGCTGCCTGGGTGGACACGGCATCTACGCGCATGGAGGAGCGGGCGGTTCCGGTGCAACTGCGGGATCGGGGTTTGGCCGCTATTTCGTGGGCGGCGGCTCCGCCGGCGACGGCCTCAGCGGCGGTGATGGAGTACATGCTTACGCGGGTTCCGACTACGGTGTCGGAATCATCGCGTATTCCGCTTTGAATAGCGATGGCGGCGCCAGTACGGTCGCCGCCGCCTTCTCCGGAGACGTTGAGGTCCTAGGCAATCTCGACAAGGCCAGCGGCTCCTTCAAGATCGATTAACCGCCGTCATCGAGCCATGACGGGACCGCCGGGTACTGGCCCTCCCGCAACTTCTCCCTGCCCACCCGCGTTTATACAGGTATAGTGCGTGGAAATAAATCAATTCCCGCTGCTTTTGTCGTACTGGGTATTTGCCTGCTCACCGGTATTTCGGCCTACGCCCGGAAAAAGAACTCTGAATCATCCGCCCAATTCCGTCAACCTCTTGCCCACCAGGAAAAGATCCAGCATGCCGCGAATCGCCTGACCTTTGGCGCGCGCCCTGGTGATATCCAGCACATTGAAAAGCTCGGCCTGAAAAAATGGATCGATTTACAGCTACATCCGGAGCGTATTCCAGAAAATCCGGCTCTCCAGGCCAAGCTGGTCCCCCTCGATTCGCTCAATATGAGTTCCGCGCAGTTGATTCAAAGCTATCCATCGCCGCAGACTGTCAAGGCCATGGTGGAGGGCAAGCTGCCCTTTCCGGATGACCCCGATATGCGCATGATGATTCACCGCCTCGCTCTGCGCTTCGAAAAAAAGAATAACCCGGATGGCGCCGCCCAGCCCGCTCCACCCGAGCTGACTGACATGCGTTCGGCCACGCCCGAACAGAAGCTCTCCTTGTTTGCGGCGCTGCCCGTGGACCGCCAGGACGACCTGCTGGAATCCATGGGCCAGGGCATGCGTATGCAGCTCTACGCCGCCGCACCGCCCGATTTGCGCCGCCGCATCCAGCGCTCCGCCGGACCGCAGGTGATGGTCGCCCAGGACCTGCTCGAAGCCAAACTTGATCGCGCCGTCTACAGCAACCGCCAGTTGCAGGAAGTGCTGGCGGATTTCTGGTACAACCACTTCAATGTCTTCCTCGATAAAGGCGCAGATCGTTATCTGGTCACCTCGTACGAGCGCGATGCCATCCGGCCTTACGTACTGGGCAGGTTTGAGGACCTGTTGCGAGCCACGGCGCAGAGTCCCGCCATGCTGTTCTATCTCGACAACTGGGAGTCCGTCGGCCCTCAATCTCCCGCCGGCAAGCGGCGCCAGGCCGGGCTCAATGAGAATTACGGCCGCGAATTATTGGAGCTGCATACGCTCGGCGTGGATGGTGGCTACACCCAAAAAGATGTCACCGAAGTGGCCCGCTGCTTTACCGGCTGGACTATAAAACAGCCGCAGCGCGCGGCCGAATTTGAGTTCAATCCGCGCATGCATGACGATGGCGAAAAGGTGGTGCTGGGCGTGAAGATCCCGGCCGGCGGCGGCATCAACGACGGTTATACGGTTCTGCGCCTGCTGGCCCATCATCCCGCCACCGCACGCTTCATCTCGCGCCAGCTTGCCATTCGATTCGTGGCTGACGATCCACCCGCATCGCTGGTGGACCGCATGGCCGCCACGTTCCTGCAGAAGAATGGCGACCTGCGCGCCGTAATGAAAACCATGTTCGACTCGCCCGAGTTTTGGTCGCAGGGGGCCTATCGCTCCAAACTGAAATCCCCGTTCGAAATGGTGGCCAGTTGCCTGCGCGCGGTGAATGCGGACGTGGATTTCGCGTTCGGCCTGAACAACCAGTTGACGCAGTTGGGTGAGCCGCTCTACCGCAAGGTCGAACCTACCGGCTATTCGAATTCCGGAAAGGAATGGCTGAATTCCGCCGGCCTGCTGGCGCGCATGAACTTCGGCGTGGCGCTGGCGAACAACAAAATACCTGGCGTCAAAATAACTAATACCGATCCCGGCGAGGGCGTGACGCTGGGGTCGCCGGATTTTCAAAGAAAGTAGCAAGTCAATGAATACCCGCAGAGTTTTTCTTCGCAATTCCGCGCTGGCCATGGTCGGCGCGGGCGTGGCCCCGTTATGGCTGCAGCGCGCGCTCTATGCGGGCGACGCGCCTTCCCCGCGCAAGAAAATCCTGGTGGCCATCTTCCAGCGCGGCGCGGCAGATGGTCTCAACATTGTGGTGCCGCATGCCGAGAAGCGTTATTACGAGCTGCGTCCCACCATCGCCGTGCCGCGCCCCACACGAGCCGGGTCGCGCGAAGATGCGGCCATAGACCTGGACGGCTTCTTCGGCCTGCATCCCGCATTGGCCCCCCTCAAACCGGTGTGGGACGACGGCCACCTGGCGATCGTCCACGCCGCCGGATCGCCCGACCCCACGCGTTCCCATTTCGATGCGCAGGATTTCATGGAATCCGGCACGCCTGGCCTGAAGGCCACGGCCGATGGATGGATGAACCGCGCCTTGCCGCGCCAAAGCGGCCCGATCTCTCCCATGCGCGCCGTTTCGTTGGGACCCACGCTGCCGCGTACCATGCGTGGGCCCAACCCCGCGGTCGCGGTGCAGAACCTGAGCGATTTTCAGGTTCGCAATGCGGCCGCGTCGGGCGCGTTCCAGGCGCTCTACGCCGACACCCACGATCCCATGTTGAGCGCCACCGGGCGCGAAACCTTCGAAGCCGTGGCCTTGCTCCAGTCGATTCAAAAGCAACACTACGAGCCGGTTGCCGGGGCCAATTACCCCAAGGGCCGCTTTGGCGACTGCCTCCGCCAAATCGCCCAACTCATCAAGGCGGATGTGGGCGTCGAAATGGCTTTCGCCGACGTCGGCGGATGGGATCATCATGTCAACGAGGCCGGCGCACGCACGTCGCAAGGTCAGTTGGCCGCGCGGCTTACTGACTTCGGCCAGGCGCTCTCCGCTTTCTGGGTGGACCTGGGCGATCGCATGCGCGATGTCGCCCTGGTGACCATGTCCGAATTCGGCCGTACCGCGCGCGAGAACGGCGACCGCGGCACCGATCACGGCCATGCCAACTGCATGTTCGTCATGGGAGGCGACGTGCGTGGCGGCAAGGTGTACGGCCAGTGGCCAGGCCTGGCACAGGAGCAGCTCTACGAAGCGCGCGACCTGAACCTGACCACGGATTTTCGCGACGTGCTGTGCGAACTCGTGCAGCGCCAGTTAGGCAACCAGGATCTGACCAAGGTCTTTCCCGGTTACGCCCCAAAACCGCGGAACATCCTGCGCACTTGAGCGGGGCTGAGAGCCCCGCGCAGGCCGGGGGCCTACCCCACAGCTTTTGCTACGTCTTAGGCACCGACACCGTAATATTCCGGAACTGCAGGCCGCCGGTATGGTCGCCCTGGATATAGAACGGTCCTGGCTCGCCCTCGTTGGCGTCCAGCGCCCCGCCGGTTATCCCCTCGATTTCCTTGTGGTCGATCGTAGTCACGCCGTTATGCACCACCGTCACCATTCGGCCAACCAGCGTAACGTCGAACGTCTCCCATTTTCCCGGCGTGCGCGGCAGCGCGGGCTCCGGCGCAATGCGGCCATAAACCGATCCAATGCGGCGCTCGGGCGGATTGCTGCTCAGCGGCTCGTATTCGATCTGCACCTCGTAGCGTCCCCGTAGATAGAATCCGCTATTGCCATCGTCGGGACAATTCACTTCATAGTGCACTTTGAAGTCGGTAAACGTGCGCGTGGTGCGCAGATTGGCGCCGTGAGCCGTGTTTACCAAGAGCCCGTCCTTCACGGTCCAATGGCTGGTAGCGCTGCCGATGGGTTCCCAGCCGTTCAGGTCCTTGCCGTCGAACAGCGGTTCAGGGGCCGACCACTCCCGCGGCGGGTCGCGCTTCAACTCAGGCGCCCGGACGCCGGTCAGATCGATGGAACTGGCGCCGGTTTTTTGCGCGCCGACCAGTTTGCCGTCCTTGGCTTCCAGGTCCCACGACATGTTTTTCGAAATGCCCAGCACCAGGTGCGAGCCATCCACCTTTACGTTATCCAGTTGGTAAACATTGCCCCCGGAGGGCTGGAACCACACGTCAAGTTTGCCGCCCTTATCGGTGATGCCCAACCAGCACGCGCGCGTGCCATGGGCCGAGGTGATGGTGAAATCCCACCGTCCCACAAACGGGCTGCCATCGGACTGTGCTCCCGCAGGCGCCAGCAGAACCGATACGGCCAACAGGCCAATTGTTAAAATCCGCATGATTGCAGCATATTACAATGCGCCGGTGTTTATCGAACCGCAGACTTCTTATTTCCCATTCACAAACGGCGCTACGTTCGGATTGCTGGTATTCCAGTGCGGCGCCGCCGGATTGTCCGCCAGCATCGCCAATCCCAGTGCAATCATGCGATCCACCTTGGCCATGTTGCCGTAGTCGATCTTCTGCCAGGTGTCGCCGGTATCGTGATAATCGGGAAACTCCAACGTCACCGCCACGGTGTGGGCTGGAATGCCGCGCTCCGCAAAGGTCAGGTTGTCGCTGCGGCTGAAGTAGGCATCGCCCCCAGGCGTGTCATAGACTTTCACGCCGGTCGCTTTGCCGGCCTCTTGTAGCGTACGCGGCACGCTCGAATACTGGAAGCCGGTGATGGTCGCGTTCGACACTTCCGGGCCGCGATTGGAATCCGTGCGGCCCACCTGCTCGAGGTTCAGATCGGCCACCGTCTCCGCCAAGGGAACCAGTGGATGCCGCACGTAGTATTGAGACCCCAGGCTGCCCTCTTCCTCGCCGAAGAACGTCATGAAAACGACGCTGCGCTTGGGGTGAACCGGCATCGCTGCCATCGCGCGCGCGATTTCGATGACCGATGCAGTGCCGCTGGCGTCGTCGTTGGCGCCCGCGTAGACTTCGCCGCCCGGAGACTGTCCAAGGTGATCGTAGTGGGCCGTTAACAGGATGTACTGGGTGCACAAGGCTGGATCGGAACCGCGCCATAACCCCGCCACGTTGCGCGCGGTCACCAGTGGCGTTGCGGCGGGCAGCCGGATCGAAAGCGCCACGCCCGACTCGCCGTCCTTTGCGTCGCGCAGCAACTTCACGGCTTCTGTTTGGCGCACGATGATCCGCGGAATATCGCCATAAACGGCCCGCTCCTCGTCCGGATCGATTAACAGGTGGTCCGCCAGTGGATGCCCGCGCTCATCCTCCGTCTCCAGGAACGCCGCCGGCTGAAGCGCCGCCGCGGCCTTGCCCAGGGCCGCGCAGTCGCGCCGATCGTCCAATTCGATCACGCGGTTTTTCACCGTCTGGCTCTTCAGCTGCGCCGCATCCGCGATTTTGTAGACGGCCGCGCCCGACAGCGACAACGGCTGCCTGCTCACCACGCTGGCTTGTGCGCTCCCCACCGTCACCGTACGCGAGCCATCAGAAATCCGCAGATCGAAGCCCTCGGCTGCCGGACGGGTGCGCCACATCCTGGCGGTCTGGAAGTATCCGTCGTCGCCGGCCGGCTCCAGGCCCGCGCCGCGAAACCGGGAAGCGATGTACTCCGCGGCAACATCCAGCCCGCGCGACGGGGTATCGCGGCCTTCGAGCGCCTTCGACGCCAGGAACGAAACGTCGCCGCGCAGCGAATCACTCGATATATAGGCCAGTGCGCGATACATTTCGGGCGCCGGCGGCGAGCTCTGGGGCCACCCCACCAGCGTCCAAACCAGGAAAAATACCGGGACTCTACCCAGATTTGTTTTCACTTGTTTCTTAATTATAGGGTGCGCGCGGCCCGCGGCGTGCAGGGCGTGGACCAACTGTTAAATTCGGCTCGCTTACGCCGATTTCATTGACTCGACTAACACCGCCACGTATACTCCTCAGCTAGGTATCTGGAGAAGCCATGAAAACTTTTTACACGTTGCTCGCTTCATTAACCCTGGCGATGGCCGTTAACGCCCAGGATACAACTACGAACAGTTACACGCAGACTAACCTCATTTCCGATCTCTCCACAATGGCGCCGGTCACTGACTCGCACTTGAAAAATCCCTGGGGGCTTTCGCGGACGTCGTCGTCATACTGGTGGGTCTCTGACAATGCCACCGGCGTTTCGACGCTGTACGGAGGCACCGGCTTTGTCGATCCGCTGGTGGTCACTATTCCTACCGCCACCGGCACGGGCACCGGTAGCCCCACCGGAACGGTTGCCGTCGGAACGAAGTTTGTCTTTGTCACTCTGGATGGGACCATTTCGGAATGGTCGAGCGGCACCAGTGCGGTCATTAAGGTAAATCACTCCACGAGTCACGCCGTTTACACGGGTGTTACAGTAGCTACTAACGGCACCGTGGCGACGTTGTATGTAGCCAATAGCAACGGCGGCGTGGAGACTTACAACGCCGGCACTTTTGCGCCAATTACCCTGGCCGCGGGCGCGTTTACCGACACCACCATACCCGCCGGCTACACACCCTACGGCATCCAACGGATCGGAACCAAGATCTTTGTGACCTATTCGAACGGTGTGGGTGGATATGTGGATGGTTTCAGCACGGGCGGCGCGTTGTCGCTGCGGCTTCAGCATAAAGGGTTCAGCCAACCCTGGGGTGTCGCGCAGGCGCCCGCAAATTGGGGACCGTTCGGCCATGCCCTGCTGGTAGGCAACGTCGGCACCGGGTGGATCGGTGTGTACAATCCCACTACCGGCGCCTTCGTAAACTTCCTGAAGGATTCCAGCGGTCAGGATATTGCCATCCCTGGCTTATGGGCGCTCTTCTTCGGCGGTGGAGGCGCGTTCAACGGGCCCACCACCTCCCTGTACTTCGCGGCTGGCGTCAACGGCTACGCGGACGGACTGTTCGGCACCATCACGCCGAACTAGGCTGGCAGGCGTCGCGGCCGGACGATTCCGTCCCGGCCGCGAAAACTTGACGATAAACTTAACAGGATAGCCATTGACTCAGTCGAGCGCGGGTCTTATACTCCACAACTGAGGGGGAGGAGACGACATGAGAATCATGTCTGTACTATTGTTTGGGTCAGTTCTGGGTGGTTTCGCTGACGCGCAAACGACCAACTACACGGTTACGAACATAGTGACTAACACGCAGGATTCTTACCTGGTGAATCCCTGGGGGCTATCCCGGCCGAGCAGCTCTTCGTTCAAAGAAAACGAATGGTGGGCCTCCGATAATGTGACTGGCTATTCGACTTTGTATTACGCCAACAAGAGTGGCTCGAGTTCCCTGGCGGCACTCGTGGTAGCGATTCCGCCCGCCAGCGGCACGGGTCCAGGCAGCCCCACCGGGACCGCTTTTTACAATCAGAATTTTGCTTTCGCCACGCTGGATGGAACTATCTCCAACTGGAACGCCGCCACCAAACCCGGTGCGCCCGGTACGGCGTGCGCGAAGTGCCATGTCACCACCGCGACCATTATGGTCAACAACGCCGCGGCCGGAGCATCCTATCAGGGATTGACGGTGGCCAAGAACGCCACGAGCGGCGCACAGACTTACTACGCGGCCAATGCGAACGGCGGCATCGAGGCTTATGATGCAGCTTCGTTCAGCCCCGTGACTCTCCCTCCCGGAGCATTCACGGATTCGACACTGCCCGCCGGCTACACCCCCGCCGGAATTCAAGCTATCGGCTCGCGTATTTACGTCACGTACAATCTGAACGCCGGCGGCGGTGCCGGCTACGTAAATGCTTACGACACCAACGGCAATCTGTTAGTTCGGCTACAACAGGGCCATTTCAACCAGCCCTGGGGCGTGGCCTACTCGCCGTCTACTTTCGGGGAGTTCAGCAAGGTGATTCTGGTCGGTAATACCGGCAACGGTTTGATTGGGGCCTACAGCTATACGAGCGGCGCCTTCAAGGGATTCCTGCAGAGTAACGGCACGGCTCTCTCGATCCCCGGACTGTGGGGCCTGGAGTTCGGCAACGGCAACGCCGAATCCGGACCCACCAATGTTCTGTACTTCAACGCCGGCGGCGCCAACCAGACCACTGGGGTCTTCGGCGCCATCACCGCCAACTAGCGCTGCAAGCTTACCCGTGGAGTTTGCGAAAATTCGCCAGGCAGCGCTCGGCCGTTTCCTGCTCCGAAAACCGGCTACCTTCCTGCTCCACCAGGTAAAACTCCACGCCGCCTGACTTTTCCGCGGCGGCGAACAGCTTTTTCCAGGGCGCCACGCCTTCACCCACCAGGACTTTGTAGCCCTTCTCCGGCGACCAGTCCTTGCAGTGCATGGAGCGGATGCGCCCAGGATTTTGCTCGATCCAGGCCACCGGATCGGAACCGGCTTCGATGCAGGTGCCCACGTCCAGTTGCAGCATCACGTCCGGCGTGGTGTTGGCGGCCAGCACTTCCATGGGCCGCTTGCCCTCGATCGGTTTGAATTCCAGCTGGTGATTGTGATACCCGGGACGCAGGCCCGCCGGCTTCATCTTTTCCGCCCCCTGGTTGAGTTTCTCCGCTACTTCCTTCCAGCCGTCCAGGGTCTTTACGTTGCCTGCGCTGGCTAACACGATGAACCGGCAGCCGAGAATGTTGTTCAACTCGATGGCGTGCGCCAAGCCATCGGGCGTAAACGATTCGCCGCCATTGTGCGTGGAAAGACAACGGATGCCGGAGTCGTCCAACATTTTGCGCACTTCCTTGGCATAATCCGTTTTCCAGGCGAAGTAGGGCGAGAAGAACTCCACGTCCTGGTAGCCCATTTTGGCCACGGCGCGCACCGTGCCCATGAGGTCTTTTTGCAGATCGTTGCGTACCGAAAACAGCTCCAGTCCAACCGGGAGGCTGTTATCGCCCCGCGCTACGGCGGAGACAAACGGAACGGCGGTCAACGCGCAAAACGCGCGGCGGGAAAGAATATCGCATGCCATAATCGTTAAGGCAACCATATCACGAGTCGGACAAATGTGGAGCCGTCTGATTCACACCGACCGAGCGGTCGCGCCAGCCGTTTTGCGCCTGGTGCTAGGGATTGTGTTCTTCGCGCACGGCGCACAGCTTGCGCTGGGATGGTGGGGCGGAGCGGGCTTCTCCGCGACTATGGCCGGCTTCGAACAGGGTGGAATTCCCTCCGTCTTCGCATTCCTGGCTATCATGGCGCAATTCTGCGGCGGCCTCGGCTTGATCCTCGGCCTGCTGGGACGCGTGGCCGCCTCCGGCATCACCTGCGTCATGCTGGTGGCCATCGCCAAGGTGCACGCCGGGAACGGATTCTTTATGAACTGGGCCGGCAACCAAAAAGGCGAGGGCTTTGAGTTCCACTTGTTGGTGCTGGCCATGACGGTGTCCATCATGATCATGGGATCGGGTGCTCTTTCCGTGGACCGGGCGCTTACTAGACGGGCGTAAACCATTTCCCGCCGCGGATGTGCCGGAACAACTGCGCGATTCGATGCGTAACAAGAAATGAAAGATCGTTGACAGAGGGGGGCTGGAAGCCGATGTATTGTGACGCCTGTGGCGCAAGGTTGGAAGATGGACAGAACTTCTGCCGCACCTGTGGCAAGGCGGCGGGTGCGGCAACCGTCCCGCCGGTAGTTGCGCCGCCTCGTCCTGAAAGGCGCGTGGCCGCGCACCTCCGCGTGATGGCGGTTCTGTGGATAGCGCGCGGGGTGATGCTCGCGATTCCCGGCGCCTTCCTGGCCGCGTTCAGCCGCTGGCGATTTCCGGTCGAGGTGCCGGCCGACGTGCAAAGCTTCATCCACCCCCTGCTGGGCAGTATCGGCTGGCTCCTGTTGTTCGGAGCGGCAGCCTGCATCATCGCCGCCTGGGGCCTGCTGGAACACGCACCCTGGGCGCGCATCTTCACCATCATCGTGGGCGCCATCTCGCTGGTCGAAGTGCCGTTCGGCACCGTGCTGGGCGTCTACAGCCTGTGGGTGCTGCTGCCCGAAACCTCGGAAACCGAGTATCGCGAGCTGGCCATGCAATAATCGAAGTAGATGTCCGATGCACTGCTGGGTATGGAGCTGACCGAGATTCGGGAAGCCCTGGGACCCGGCCATCCGCAGTTTCGCGCCAAACAAATCTACACCGCTTTGTACCGACAACGCGTTGACGACCTGGTGCAGGTCTCGACCTTGCCCGCCGGGCTGCGCCAGGAGCTTTCCGGCCCACGCCGCGTGGGCCTGCCGGAAATCGCGCGCCGCTATGAATCGGCGGATGGCACCCGCCGCTATCTGCTGCGTCTCGAAGATGAGCGCACCGTCGAAACCGTCCTCATGCCCGAAGGCGATCGCGATACCATCTGTATCTCGAGCCAAGTGGGCTGTCCAGTCGACTGCAAGTTCTGCATGACGGCCTTGATGGGGCTTGAACGAAACCTCACTGCCGGCGAAATTGTCGGGCAGGTGCTAGTGGTGGCCCGCGATAACGGCCTGTTGGGCGATCGCACGCGCCTCAACATCGTCATGATGGGCCAGGGCGAGCCGCTGCTCAACCTGGCGGCCGTAGTGAAGGCCACCCGCCTGCTCAGCGATCCCGAAGGTGTGGGCATCGTGCCGCGGCGCATCACTGTCTCGACGGCGGGCATCATCCCCAAGATCGCGGAATTGGGCCGCGAGCCGGTGCGGCCCAGGCTGTCGATCTCGTTGAACGCGTCCACCGAGGAAATGCGGCAGGAATTGATGCCCATCACGCGCAAATATCATTTGCAGGACTTGCTTGCGGCATGCAAGGAGTATCCGCTGCGGCCCTGGGAGAAGTTGACCTTCGAGTACGTGTTACTCAAAGGCGTAAATGATACCGATGCCGACGCGCGCCGCGTGGTGAAGCTGCTCGCCAATCTGAATGCCAAGGTGAACCTGATCGCCCTGAATCCCGGCCCCGGTATTCCTTTTGAGACGCCCGACCCGGAGCGCGTTGCCGGCTTTCAGGCCATCGTGCGGCGATCCATGCAGTGTTTCCTGCGCAAGCCGCGCGGGCTGGATATCTACGCCGCCTGCGGGCAATTGAAGCGCAACGAAACGACCTAGTCTCTCCCCTGGTCTTCAACATCCATGGCCAGCGCGATGGCGCCCAGCACGCCCGCGTCGCCGCCCAATGCTGGTGGCACAATCTCCGGCACCGCCACATAGCCGTTCATCAGTTTCGCCACATTGCCGCGGATGGCATCGAACAGCGCCGTGCGCCGCATCACGCCGCCGCCCAGAATGATCCGCTGCGGCGAGAGCGTACAAATCCAAGTGACCAGCCCGAGTGCGATGTAGTGCGCCACCAGGTCCCATGCCGGGTGCGTGGGCTGGAGCGTTTCGCCGCGCTGCCCGTAACGCTCTTCAATGGCGGGTCCCGACACCAGCCCCTCCAGGCAATCGCCGTGAAACGGGCAACTGCCGGGAAACGGGTCGGTGCCGAAATCGTGCGGTACCCGGATGTGTCCCATCTCCGGGTGGACCAAGCCGTGCAAAAGCTGTCCGTTCACCATAGCGCCGCCTCCCAGCCCCGTGCCGATGGTGAGGTAAAGGAAGGTATCGAGCCCCTGCGCGGCGCCCCATCGCCCCTCACCCTTGGCCGCCACGTTCACGTCTGTGTCGAAGGCTACCGGCAATCCAGTGGCTTGACCCACCGCGCCGGCCACATCAGTATCCACCCAGCCGCTCTTAGGCGTTGACGTGATAAAGCCGTAATGCGCGGAGGCCGGATTCAGATCCACGGGACCGAACGACCCGATGCCAATGCCAGCCAATTGATGCGGCTCGCCCGCGAAAAATCGCAGCGCCCGTGCCAGGGTCTCCGCCGGCGTGGTGGTCGGGAACTCGGTGCGCCCCGCCAACTTCCCGTCGCCGGCCCCGATGGCGCACACGAACTTGGTGCCGCCACACTCAATTCCTCCGTACATTGGCATCAGTTTGTTATATCGCGGAGCGGCTGCGCTGTCCACGTTTCCTGAGAGGAACAATCGTCTGGCGCCACAGATTCAATTAAGCGCAAAGGGGCGCGTGTCCGCGCCGCCAAGCAGGGCTGAAACTCGCGGATAATGGCGGCGCAGCCGTGGCCCGTTTTGCGCGATTAAAAGGAGATCCAATGATGTACAACCATCGCGCCGCGTTTATTATCCTCGTCTTCACTCTGGCAACGGCATTCGCCGCTACCAAGCCGCCCATGCCCCCGAAAATAACTACCGCTCCAACGGCGCGCGCCAAGCCTGCCCTCTCCGACGGCGATCTCGAAAAGACTATCCGCGCGCGGTTTTCCGCCTCCAAAATCTCAACAAATCATTTTCAGGTTCACGTACAGGGCGGCGTCGCGACCATCGAAGGGCAAACCGGCGTGATCCAGCACAAAGGTACGGCCACCCGGCTGGCCAGGACTTCCGGAGCCGTCAAGGTAGTGAACCGCATCGTCATCAGCCAGGCAGCCAGGGAACAGGCGGCGAAGAACCTGGCATCCGGCAGAAGGCGAGCCCAAGTCAAGCGCAGTGACTCTACGGCGCGTGGCGTTAAGCGTTCTCTGTAACTTGTTATAGATCGCGTATACGCAAGTATTACTTCGGGATTACACGGCACGTTATAGCAAGTGTAATTAACAATACCGAGCCAAACCGTACAAGACTTCCAGTACCACGGAATTCCTTGGCCACTCGCGCGCATTAGTGTACACTGTCACACTGCGGAGGATCTCAATCGTGTCACATGGCCAAAAGCCCGAAGTGTGTCCACGCGCGCAAGCATCGAAAATCGCTTTCGCGTCGTGGCTCATCACGGTCGTGCTCTCGGCCCCGGCCCACGCCGCTCCGGGGTGGTGCGCGACCGCGCATTGTAACAATCAAATGACTGACTTTGTAGGTGTGTTCCCGTCAGTCATAAATACGTTGACAACCCTCACTCCGTACGTGATGGCGACCGAACAGAGCGCCGGTGTCGGCCCCGGTCTGGGCTGCGTCTCCAATGGCACCAACGTCGCCTGTTCCTATCAGACGTCCACTCAGTATCCCAACGCGCTGGTCTATTACAACGCGGATGGCAGCGTTGCCTGGAAGTCCGCGCCCGGCGACCTCGACAGTCTCACCTGGGCCAGCGCACCCATCATCCAGTCGGATGGAAGCGTGGTCATCGGAGACGATGTCAATATCATCAAGTACAACTACGACGGCACTAAGGCGTGGACGGTGAGCACTCCGCCCGGAAGCGGGCCGCCGATTTCTTTGGTCAGCACTTCCCTGGGCCAAATCATCAGCGCCACCAGCAATACAAGTAACTCCGCTCCCATCGCGGTCTACTCCGGCATAACTGGCAGCGCCGCGAAGTTAGCCGCCAGCCTGGTGCTGCAAGGTCCCAATGGTTCCTATTACTACACCGTCAACACGCCCTGCATGAACAACGGACACCATCCGCACCGTGTCTACGTATCCACTCAGTTGAGTACCGACGCCAGCCAGGGCGCATTGTGGGCCCTGGAAGTCGACACCCAGAACACTATAAGCCCGATCACGCCCGTGTGGGCCGCCCCCTTCACCTTCGCCGGTCCGTCGGGCGCGTCACCCTTGTGCGTGGGCGACAATATTTACTTCGACGGCGCCGGTTATGGACCGGAGTCCTCACCACAGACCACCATATTCGGCCTGCGCGATACCGCCCTGGCAACCGGCCAGTCTCCCACACTCATGTTCTATCAGGCTCTGGGAACTACCGAGCCGATCACTTGCAACTTCGCTCTCGATCCGCGCCCGGAAGGCGGATTCTGGCACCAGGTGAAGCACGATCCGCACATTTATCACCGCGACTACAAGACCGGCAAGGTGATCGAGTCGCTGGATGTGAACCAACTCCTGCTGGCGCACGGCGCCTCTCCTCCGCCCACCGGCGCGAATTACTGGATGCGGGGTGTCTTCACAACTTACGGAGTCATTCAGAACAGCACGTCGGCGAGCCCGTATATGTTCGTCTCCGAGTCGGATTACTTCGGACAAAGCTTCAATGTTCCGGGCAACACGGCCAGTTACCTGGTGCTGCTCAACCTGGCCAACATAAGTAACCCGTTGGCGGATCCGTTTGTCTGGGCGCTCAATTTCTATCCGAACCTGAGCACCGATTTCCTGGACACTCCCGAAGGGGCGGCCGTACTGGTGATGAACAATGGCCAGCCCGTGGTAGTGTCCGCCGCCGCGGGATCCGGCGCTTACTTCATCGCCATGCAATAGCGTCCGGGCCTGCCGCTGTAACATGAAGGTATGGTGATCGGTGTCCCCCGGGAAAGTTTTCCCGGCGAGCGGCGCGTCGCGCTGGTGCCCAACGTCATCCCGAGCCTGACAAAGGCAGGTTTCGACGTCCTCATCGAAGCCGGCGCGGGCTTGTCCGCCGGCTACCTGGACGCCGACTACGAGGCCAAAGGCGCCAAGTTGATCGCCAGTCGCGCCAGCGTCTTCGAGCAATCCGGCATCATCGTCCAGGTGCTGGCGCATGGTTCCAACGACCGCACCGGCCGCGACGATCTGCCCCTGCTCCGCCCCGGCCAGGTCCTGATCGGTTTCCTCCGGCCTCTGGGCGCGCGCGAAACCATTGAGGAACTGGCCGCCACCGGCGTAACTGCTTATTCCATCGAGCTGATGCCGCGCATCACCCGCGCGCAGAGCATGGATGCGCTCTCCTCCATGGCTACCATCGGTGGCTATAAGGCGGTGCTCCTGGCGGCCGACCGGCTGCCCAAGATGTTCCCCATGTTGACCACCGCCGCCGGCACTATCACGCCCGCGCGCGTCTTCGTGATCGGCGCAGGAGTGGCCGGCTTGCAGGCCATCGCCACCGCGCGGCGATTGGGCGCCGCCACATCCGCCTACGACATGCGGGCCGCCGCCAAAGAACAGGTGCTGAGCGTGGGCGGCCGCTTCATCGAGCTGCCCATCGAAGCCGCGGATGCCCAGGACGCCCGCGGCTACGCCACGGCGCAGGATGAGTCTTTCTATCGCCGCCAGGCCGAACTGCTGGGCAATCAGGTGGCGCAGAGCGACGTGGTGATCACCGCCGCCGTAGTGCCCGGCAAGAAATCGCCGGTTTTGGTCACGCGCGAGATGGTCCATCGCATGGCTCCCGGATCGGTGATCGTCGATCTGGCCGCCGAGCGCGGCGGCAACTGCGAAATCACCCGCGCCGGCGAGGTGGTCGAAGAACAAGGCGTAGCCGTCCTGGGCTCCATCAACCTGGCCAGCACCGTGCCTTATCACGCCAGCATGATGTACGCCCGCAACGTCAGCGCGTTTCTGCTGCACCTGTTCCAGAACGGCCAGCCGCGCGCGCCATCCAGCGACGAAATCGCGCGCGAAACGCTGGTCACCGAAGGCGGCGAAATCGTAAACCCGCGGCTGCGGGAATTCTTCCACTTGGCCGCGCTCAAAACCTGAACCGGAGAACAAAATTTGGACAACCTGATCGCAAGCCTCTATATCTTTATGCTGGCGGCCTTCGTCGGATTCGAAGTCATCCGCCGCGTTTCGCCGCTGCTCCACACGCCGCTGATGTCCCTGACCAATGCGCTCGATGCCATAGCCGTAGTGGGCGCCATCATCCTGGCCGGCGAGCATAAGAGCGGCCTGGCCACCGCCCTGGGAACCATCGCCATCGTGGCATCCACCAGCAACCTGGTGGGCGGGTTCATTATCACTGACCGCATGCTCAAGATGTTCAAGTCGAGCAAGCCCAAAAAGCCATGAGGCAGCCATGACCCCACCCGCCATTGCCGACCGGGCCATCCAGATCATTTACCTGATCTCGGCGGCGCTCTTCATCCTCTCGCTCAAATGGCTGAGCGCGCCCGCCTCCGCGCGCCGCGGTGTATGGGCCGGCGAACTGGGCATGCTGCTGGCGATTTGCGCCACGCTGCTCTACCGCGGCATCGTCGATTACACCTGGATCGCCATCGCGCTGGTGCTGGGTACCATCATCGGCGTGCCGTTGGGCCGCGTGGCCATGACCGCCGTGCCGCAGCGGACCGCGCTCAGCCACGCATTCGGCGCGCTGTGCGTGACCCTGGTGGGCACCGCCGAGTATTACCTGCGCGCGCCCCAGGTGCCGCCCTTCATGATGTCGGTGCTTTCCATGGAAGTGATCCTGGGCGGCCTGACCTTCACCGGCAGCCTGATGGCCGCGGGTAAGCTGCAGGAAGTGCTGCCGCAGCGTCCCATCACTTACAAGGGTCAGAACCTGGTCAATCTCTCGCTGCTGGCGATCGCCGTCGCGCTGGCCGCTATCTTGGTCCACGATCCCGGCCACACCCGCCTGTTTCCGCTGATCATCGCCATCCCGCTGGTGTTCGGCGTCTTCATGATCCTGCCCATCGGCGGCGCGGATATGCCCACCGTAATCTCACTGCTGAATTCCTACGCCGGTCTCTCGGCCGCGGCCATGGGCTTCGTGCTCGACAGCAAGCTGCTCATCGTGGCGGGCGCGCTCGACGGCTCGTCGGGATTTATTCTTTCCGTGATCATGTCGAAGGCCATGAACCGTTCCTTCGCCAACGTCCTATTTGGAGCCTTCGGCCAGGTGCAGGCCTCTGCAGCGGGCGTGCAGGAGGCGCGCACCGTGCACAGCGCTACGGCGGAGGAAGCCGCCGCCATTATAGGAGCGGCCAATAGCGTGGTGATCGTGCCAGGCTACGGCATGGCGGTCGCACAGGCCCAGCACAAGGTGCGCGAATTCTACGATGCGCTCATCAAGCGAGGCATCGACGTGAAGTTCGCCATTCATCCTGTAGCCGGACGCATGCCCGGACACATGAACGTCCTGCTGGCGGAAGCCGACATCCCCTACGACCGGCTGCTGGATATGGATGCTATCAATCCCGACTTTCCGCAGACCGACGTGGCGCTGATCATCGGCGCCAACGACGTGACCAATCCCGCCGCGCGCACCGACCCGGGCAGCCCCATCTACGGCATGCCGATTCTGGACGTAGATAAAGCCCGCACCGTGATGGTGATCAAGCGCGGCATGAGCCCCGGCTTCGCTGGCATCGACAATCCCCTGTATTACCTCGACAAAACCCTCATGCTGTTCGGTGACGCCAAGGCCTTCGTGGGCGACCTGGTGCGCGAGCTGGCCGGCGAGGCGCGGGGCTAGGGTAGCTCTGATCCCCTACGGTTTAATGCTGAATACGACTCCGTTCCCGCTGCTCCCACCTTGCGAAGTAGTTCCGTAAAGCACCCCGTTCGGCCCCGGCGTCAGGCCCGCTGCGGGAACCGCCCCATCCACACCGCCAGTAAAGCTGTGAAGGATTTTCTCGGTCCACGCGCCACCTGGTGCCGCGGGCGGCGTCCCTCCAGGTGTGCCTCCGCTCAACGTGGTGCCGTAAAGCACTCCGGCAGGACCCTTGGTCAGCGGGGCCGCGGGGGAGCAGCCGTCGGTTCCGGTGAAGCTGTAGACTGCTGTCGCTGTCCAAGCGCCGCCGGCCTCTGGTGGGGAAACGGCGTAGACGGCACCACAGCCTTCACCAAAGCCGTACTCGTAGGTCGTTCCATATAGAGACCCGCCGTCCCACAGCAACCCGGCGAACGGGTCCATTCCCATAACTTCGGTATACGGCCAGAAGCTGTGAACTGTGTATTGTTGCCAGCTTCCGCCGGCCGACGCGGGTGGTGCTAGCATGAATACCGTTCCGCCAGTCTCAGTGAACCTCTCTGGCCCGCAGTCCCAACACCAGTTAGCGATTGTTGTGCCGTAAAGGGCGCCGAGTCCGCCCATTATCACGCCGCCATACGGCGTATGCGGGGCGTTCCAGACACCGTTGAAGCTATAGGGCACCGTCTCGGTCCAAGCGCCACCGGGTGTCGTCGGGGGTGCCAGCTCGAAAACGGTGCCTCCGTTGTTTGCGCTCCCGCCGGCCTCGGTGGTCCCATAAAGTGCTCCGTTGCTTCCAAAAACCAGGTTCGCGTCAGGCTGTGCTCCGTCCGTTCCGTTGAAATTGTGCAACACCGTTTTGTTCCATGTTGCTCCGCTCGTCGGCGTCAGTTCGTAGACGGTGCCGCAGCCATAGGTACCGCAGGAGTTAGCGCCTCCGGCGTAAGTCGCACCGTAGAGTCTGCCGTTCTTGCCAACGGTGACCCCGTTAGGTTGTCCATTGCCGCCGGACAGCGTGCCGTCTGCACCGCCTTTAAACTCGTACAGCGTCGTGAATACCTGACCCTGAGCTTGCACACCAATCCCAGTCGAGACAACCGCGAGCAGCAGAACGATTTTCATGACCAGCCCTCCGGCTCACAGTAGTATAGCTCGCCATAATGCATCTGTGTCCATCTGTGTGAATCCGTGGCTAATTCTGCCTTTTTTGCTGGTGAGATCTTTGTGATATTTTGGGAACTCATTAAATGGCCACGGATGGACACGGATATACACGGATCGGAATTAGATCTGACAGAGGCCGTAATTGGCGCCGCCTTCGAAGTTGCCAATGTGTTGGGTGTCGGATTCCTGGAGAAGGTCTATGAACGAGCCCTGCTTCGGGAGCTTGCGTTTCGTGGTGTGAGCACCAAGGCTCAGGTTTCGTCTCCAGTTTGCTACAAAGGGCAGTACGTGGGCGAATACGTGGCCGACCTGGTGGTCGAGGAGAAGGTCATCGTGGAATTGAAGTGTGTGGACCACATTGCCGACGCGCATCTGGCGCAATGCATCAATTACCTCAAGGCCTCCCGCCGTCAAGTGGCTCTACTCATCAATTTCCAAAAACCCAGAGTGGAATGGAAGCGGGTCGTCCTGGATCAGTACCTTCTGTGCCAAATTCTCGCCGCTACTGCTCCATCGGCGAGCAGCAGGGCTTCTCCACCGGCTTGGGCTCCATCAGCTCCGCGCGCGTCCCGTTGGGATCGTACAAATTAAGCTGCCATTTGCCGTCCCGGCCGACCTTCGGCTTCTCCGGATTGATCCCGCGCGCGACCACCGTCTGATACCCGGCCTGTATGCTGGGAACGCCGAGCGCCAGGTGATGCATCACCCCCAGCGTGCGCGGCGACGGATTGTGTACGTTCAGCATGTACTCGAGCCAGTCCGTGCCGTCGGGGACCCGCATGTCCACCCAATCCGTACGATCGTCTTTCATGCCGCCATGCCAGACGTCGTGGAAGCCCAGGATGTCGCGATAAAACTTGTCCGCGGCAGCCTGGTCGGCGACCGTGATTCCCACGTGGATGATCCGCTGCGAAACCCGCGTATCCGGCAGGAATTTGCCGAAGTTTTTGGAGTGCAGCGAGCCGGGCCGGTATTCCACGAACTCCACGTTGTGGCCGTCCGGATCCTTCAGCATCATGCTCAGGTTGCCGTCCAGACCCGTGTGCACGGTGTCGGGCACCTTCACGCCTTTGCTGGCCAGGTAGTCGCGCAGTTGCTGCATGTTGGTGGTCTCGAATGCGATGTGCGACAGGCGATCCTCGGTCGCGCTCTTCAGCTCCGGAAAGATCTCGATGTACTGGTGATCGTTGACCTTGAAATAGGTCAGCATCAACCCGCCGGTGGGCTTGTCGAGCGTGAACGGTTCCTGGTAGCCGAGCACGTGGCCGTAGAATTGGCGCGCCGCCGCCAGGTCGTCAGTCTTCAGTCCGATGTGCGCGACGCCCAAAATCGGAGGGCGCTCTTGCGCGCAGGCAGGCAGGGCCGCCAGCAGGGCCAGGGAAAGCAGGTATCGCATGTAGCCAGCAGTATCACCTTTCGCGCGTCCGATCAAACAGGCTTTTTGCGCGCGAACAGCATGAGCGCCGGCCCCGCGGTTACAGTTTGGACAGGTCGGCGGGTTCTCCCGCACGATAGCCTTGGAGACTGGGATCGATCGCGCGCAGTAATCCGGTTAGTACTCCTCCGGCTCCTACTTCAATGCATCGCACGACTCCCTGGGCGGCTAGATTCCGGATAGATTCGCTCCAGCGCACGGGATTGGGCACTTGTTCGTAGACACCCTGGCGGGCTTCGGCTCCGGTATTTACTTCCTGGGCCTTCCAGTTGTTGATCAGGGGACAGGTCAAGTCTGAGAAATTCGTCGCATTCAGATCCGCAGACAGACGCTCCTGGGCCGGCTTCATCAAAGCGCAATGGAAGGGCGCGCTCACCTGAAGCAGGATGGCGCGGCGCGCACCCGCGGCTTTGGCCAATTCGACGGCGCGCCCCACGGCGCCGGAGTGTCCAGCGATCACCACCTGGTCGGGCGCGTTGAGGTTCGCGGCGCTCACCACTTCCCCTTGCGCGGCTTGCGTCAGAATGCCGTCGAGCGCTCCTTCGGGGAGGCGCAACAACGCGGCCATCGCGCCCACGCCTGGCGGCACGGCTTCCTGCATGTAGCGCCCGCGCTGGCGCACCAGCCGGATGGCATCGGCAAACTGCAGGCTGCCCGCCGCCACTAGCGCGGAATACTCGCCCAGGCTGTGGCCGGCGACATAATCCGGCGTGAAGCCGCGCTCGGCGAGCACGCGCGCGGCGGCCGTCGAAACCGCGAGCAAGGCGGGCTGGGTATTTTCCGTAAGCTTCAAGGCTTCCTCGGGGCCTTCGAAACACAGGCGGGAGAGCGGGAAGCCCAGCGCCTGGTCGGCTTCGTCAAAAACCGCGCGCGCGGAAGCGTATTCCGCCGCAAGGTCTTTGCCCATGCCGGCGTATTGAGATCCCTGTCCGGGAAACAGGAAAGCTGTTTTGGGTTTCAAACCGCGATTATAACCGGGTACGTGCCGGGTGTAATGATGCCGGGATGCGAGGCACTTAGATATGTTCGCGGCGTTTTAGGACCGCGCATCACACTCGGAATAAGGAGAAGCTTACTCGCTCGGAGTAAGCCACGAATTTATGGCAGTAGAAAAGAATTCCAAAACAAATATAAGCTCCGGCGCGGTGGCATTAGTGCCCGAGCGGGCAAGCTTCAAGACACTGGTCCTCAGCAATCCAAATTACTTCGGAACTTTCCCTAAGTTGGGCGGCCCGGTGATCAAGCAAAAGGCCTTCGACACGGTGTACGAACAACTCATGTGTCTGGGCCTCAATCCGCAACAGGACCGGCTGGAAGGCGTGGTCAACATCAAGCAACACACGGGTTACGACACGGACGCGTGTGGCTCCGGGTCAACGGAATACGTGCGGTTCTTCGTGCAGCAAGGCACGAGTTGGGTGGACCTGGGGCTGGCGTCGTTCAACGTTTATAACCTGGCCACGACTCCGCTGCCTCTGAGTTACAGCACGTCCGTCGATTTCAACCAGGCGCGTAAGTTCTGCGGCACGGAGAATATTCTGAACGTGCGCGCAATTCTGTCGTGGAACCTGGAACCGCCGGCGGGCAATGCGAACTTCACTCCGCCATGGGGCAACGTGGTGAATGCGCGCGTGCAGGTGGCGCCTTACTTTTTCTATGAAGCCCCCATTTCGAGCCTGATCTCGGAAGGCTTGCTGACGCTGGAAGCGGACGCGCTGACCGAGGTGGATGTCACCAAGAAATTGCCGGCCAAGGCGCTGGCGCCGTTAAGCTTCGCCGAACTGCAGGCGCAATATGCAAACACCAACGTTCCCGCGCATCGCTACGGCTTCACGGCCGCGCTGAAAACGCTGAAGGAGCCGATCCTGCAGACGCTGCCGCTGGCCAGTCTGGCAAGCCCCGCGAAGAAGGATAAGACAGCGCTCTCGAAGATTGCGATCTCACAACTGGCGGCGGGCGCGGAATTGGGCGCGATTTTGTCGGCGATCGAGGAACCGGCAGGCGATACCACTTATGAAGAACTCACGTGCGCGGGATACAATCCGCAGACGCGCGAGTTGGAAGGCGTGATCGAGATCAAATTGAACGCCGGCTACTCGGGCGGACTGTGCACGGCGGGCAGCACGGAATACGTCTCGTTCTTTGCCTTCGTGGGCGGTTCGTGGCAAGCTCTGGGAACCGCTTCGGTCAACGTGCACGACCTGGCCGCGGTTGCGGCCGGAAATCCGCTGATGTACGCGGTCTATCGCATCTCGAACTTCACCGAAATGTCTTGCGACGAGCTGACCGGCGTGCCGTTGCGCGCGATTCTGTCGTGGCAGACGGCGCCCACCGGTCCGGAATTCGTGCCGGTTTGGGGAAATATTGTCAACACCTACGTGCAGCCCATCATCGGGTCATCCACGACGGGCATCCGGTTGATGCGCATCGGCGGAGTGACGATCGACTTCATTCACGATAGCGACCATCTCGCCTACCCCAGCACGGTATCGGAGGACTGCCAGGGATTCCACAGCCCGTTCGGAGGGCAACTGTTCGTGGAGGGAGACTTCACGCCCAAGGTGGACGTGTTCGATCCTGTCACGGGGCTGGTTTTAGCGGGCGCGAAACCGATCATCTACCAGGTGTGGGTGACGCGCACGGATATCGCCAGCGCGCCGTTCCAATTGACGAACCAGTTCGGCATTGCATTGTTCCCGCCGTCGGCCCCGTTCCCGCCAGTTGGTTTCACGCAGAGTGTGGTGGCGGCGCCCGCGACGGTCTTGGGCGGCGTGCCCGGAACTCTGTACTACCAGTACATGGAGTCGGATTTGCAAGCCGTAAATCCGCGGACGCTGGCGGCGTTCGAGGCAGGTGGCTTGACCGAGGGCGACTACCAGATCGAAGTTCGCGGCTGGAGCTTCGACGGCACGAATTATGTGCCCATGGTTTCGCAGGACAAGACCATCCACGTGTACAACGGCTATCCGCACACCGAGTTCATCAATGCCGGCGGGACGCTGATACCGTTCACAGCCTATCGCCCGCAACTGGCGATTTCGCTGACTTCGGTGCCGGATTGCGCATCGGCCACAGTGGGCACGGTGATCATAGGCAGCTACAGCGTGACCGACGAATTCTTCAGTTCGGCGTCTATCGCGCTGGTGCCCATTACGATCGGCGGATCACCCGCGGTGGAGAATGCCGTGGTGGTGACGACCGATCCGGGTTTCGCCACCGTTTATGACGCCACGAGCGCTTCCAGCACCACCGGCTCGCATGGCACGTTCACCTTGGATACGACCGGGATGGCGCCCTGCGGCTATACCATACTGCTGCAGGCGAACGATCGCGCGCTGGTGGATAGCGAATGCTACAACCACTGGAACGAAATCGGCGTGGGCTTCTGCCTGACGCCGCCGGCGAATAGTTAGGGGAACCATGGCAGCCGCTCTCCGCGGGCTTACCGGTCCGCGGAGGGCGGCATTTTTTACTGCATGACACGATATTACGCATTGGCGCTGGGCGCGCTGGCCGTCTGGCGGATCACGCATCTGCTGAATGCGGAAGATGGTCCATTCCGGTTGCTGGCGCGGCTGCGCA
Organism: Bryobacterales bacterium; assembly: GCA_963843255.1. Lineage (GTDB taxonomy): Bacteria > Acidobacteriota > Terriglobia > Bryobacterales > Bryobacteraceae > Bog-159. The sequence goes on from CAWJJQ010000008.1 coordinate 234,869, forward strand.
GGTTGGCAGGCGTAGGATTCTGGGGAGAGATGCTGGATTGTTTTTATTGTTTGAGCTTGTGGATTGCGGTTCCGTTCGCACTGCTGCTGGGGGCCGGATGGACCGAGCGGTTGTTGCTGTGGCCGGCGCTTTCGGGGGCGGCCATTTTGTTGGAACGGGCGACCGGCGCTGTGCCGGTTGTTTATAGCGAAGATCGAGAGACAGACAGGAGTGGGGTGAGATGAGCTGCTGTGGAAAATCGCGGGCATTAGCGGGGATCCGGGTGAGTGCGCAGGATGGGGCCGCGGTGGACAGTCCGGGTCTGGTGGCGTTCGAATATATCGGGAGGACCGCGCTGACGGTGATCGGACCGGCATCGCACGTAACTTACCGGTTCGACGAGCCGGGGGCGCGGGTGGTGGTGGATGCGCGGGACCGCGCGTCGCTGGATTCGTTGCCCATGCTGAGACGCACTTAGCCTTCACTTAACCCGGGGTGCCAATTGCCGGCCGCCATTTGTATAATATATTCAGATGGTAAAGTATGAATGGAGCCGCGCGCACGCGGTGGACATTCCGGATCTTGACCGCGAGCATCAACGGTTGTTCGAGATTTGCGAGCAATTGCGGCAGGCCCTTGCGACGCCTGTGCCCTTAGCCGATTTGCAATCTGTGCTGCAGGAACTCGCCGTACGGACCGGCGAACATTTCAGGCATGAGGAGCGCGAGATGCGCGCGGCCCGATACCCGCAATACACCTGGCACCACGAGCAGCACCTGGCAGCCCGCAAGAAGCTGCGCATGCTGGCGCGGCGCGTCAACGACGGCGACCGGCAGGCATCGGCGGAGCTGTTAGCAGGCATCGCGGCGTGGCTCGAGGGCCATATCGGGATCGCCGATCGCATGTTGGGCGCGCATCTGCGCAACCGGCAGCGGTTGCATCTCGTAGCGGGCGATAGAGCTTCCCGGTAGACTGGGAAGAATGGAAACATACCCAGCCACTGAGCGCACCCAGGTGAAGCGTCTGCCCAAGCGCGGCGTTTATGACCGGGCGCAAATCCATGCCATTCTGGACGAAGGCTTCATCTGCCACGTAGGCTTCGTCGCGGACGGGCAGCCCTACGTGATTCCGACCGGCTACGCGCGCGCGGACGACCGTATCTACATCCATGGGTCGGCGGCCAGCCGCATGCTGCGGGCACTGGGCGACGGAGCGCCGCTGTGCGTTACGGTAACGCTGGTGGATGGCCTGGTGCTGGCGCGGTCAGCGTTTCATCACTCGATGAATTATCGGTCGGTGGTGGTGCTGGGCCAAGCACGTCTGGTGACGGACCCGGATGAGAAAATGGCGGCGCTCGCGCATTTCACCAATCACATCGTGCCAGGGCGCTGGGACGAGGTGCGCCAGCCTTACGACCAGGAGATCAAGAGCACCACCGTGGTCGCGTTGCCGCTGGATGAAGTTTCCGCCAAGGTGCGCACGGGCGGTCCCGTCGACGACGAGGAGGACTACGCGCTGCCGGTTTGGGCGGGCGTGGTTCCACTGCGGCAGGAATTAGGCGCGCCCGTACCGGATACGCGGTTGGAGGCAGGGGTGGCGCCCATCGATCGCGGACGATTCGCGGCGCGTCATACTTAGAAGTATGAAACTCGCGATCGTGGCTTTGCTGGCCGCCTGCCCCTTTGTGGCGCCGGCGGCGGAGGATCATCCGGCGACCCTGACCATCGGCACCGCCGCGCCGGATTTCAATCTACCGGCCGTGGACGGCAAAACCTACCGGCTTGCCGATTTCGCATCGAGCAAGGTGCTGGTAGTGGTCTTCACCTGTGTACACTGCCCGACAGCGCAGCTTTACGAAGGCCGCATCAAAAAACTGGCCGCCGATTACGCGGACCGCGGCGTGGCCCTGGTGGCCATTCAGCCGAACAATCCGAAAGCCGTGCGGCTGGACGAGCTAGGCTACACGGATCTGGCCGATTCGCTGCCGGAGATGAAGATCCGGGCGGAATACCGGCATTTCAACTTCCCGTTCCTGTACGACGGCGAGACGCAAGCGGTGGCGCGGGCATACGGCCCTACGGCAACGCCCCACGTTTTCGTCTTCGACCAGGAGCGCAAGCTGCGTTATGAGGGGCACGTGGATTCGAACCAGCGCGAGGCATTGGCAAAGCGGCAGGACGCCCGCCTGGCCATCGACGCAGTGCTGGATGGTAAACCCGTCGCCGTGGAGAAGACCCCGACCGTGGGATGCTCCATCAAGTGGGCTTACAAACAGGCGAGCGGCGAGGAGGAAATGGCGCAGATCGAGAAGGAGCCGGTAACGGTGGCGCCGATCAGCAGCGATCAATTGAAGGCGCTGCGCAATAACAGCACCGGAAAGGTGCTGCTGGTGGACTTCTGGGCCACCTGGTGTGGTCCTTGCACTTCCGAATTTCCCGAATTTCAAAAAATGTTCCGCATGTACCGGAAGCGGCTGTTCGACATGGTGACGGTCAGCGTGAACTATCCGGATGAAGAGAAAGGCGTGCTCCGGTTTCTGAACAGCCAGCATGCGTCCACCCGGAACTTGATTTTCGGCAGCACGGATACTTACGAGGAGATGGCCGCGTTCGATCCGAAGTGGAGCGCCGGGGTGCCTTATACCGTGTTGATCGGGATCGACGGCAAGATCCTTTATCAGCAGCAGGGGGAGATCGACCCGCTAGAAGTGCGCCGTTTGATTCTGGCCAATCTGCCGGACGACGATTACATCGGCCAGCAGGCTTACTGGAATTCGAAATAGGTGGAGGAGCGTGCACCCTCACCTGGGCGAAGTGTGTCTGAGCGCCGCGTGCTTCGCCGGCCCCGTGGATGCTTGGCCGTGAGGTGCGCAAATTGGAAACATCCGTGACCAATTCTGTCGATGTGCTGGTCGTTGACCTGCTCGAGTGGTTGTCGCGCCGGGAGCGATCGTATGAGGAGACCATGGACGCCTGGCGTACGTCGTGCCCGAGGCTGCCGGTTTGGGAGGAGGCCAACGATCGCGGGCTGGTGGCGACCGAGTATCGCGACGGCTGTTCATGCGTGCGCGTAACGCCCGCCGGGACGGAGGTTTTAGCGCGATGCAGGCCGGGGCAGCATCTATAAAGATTTCAATCCTGGACGACTACTTCGATACCGTTCGCACGCTGCGATGTTTTGACAAGCTCCGCGGGCACGAGGTGGTCGTGTGGAACGATCATGTGGACGACATCGATGTACTGGCGGCGCGGCTGGCGGATACGGAAGCGCTGGTGTTGATCCGCGAGCGAACCAAGGTGGGCGGCGCCCTGCTGGACCGTTTGCCAAAGTTGCGGCTCATCAGCCAGCGCAGCGTTTACCCGCATATCGATATCGAGGCTTGCACGCGCCTCGGAATTGTGGTGTCTTCCAATATGCACGCAGGCACTCCGTCGTACGCTACGGCGGAGCTGACATGGGGGCTGTTACTCGCCGTCATACGGCAGATCCCGCAGCAGGCGGCGGCTCTTAAGGCGGGCATCTGGCAGACTGGGGTAGGGCGGAGCTTGCGCGGTCTCACGCTCGGCATTTACGGTTACGGCCGGATCGGGGAGACCGTCGCGGGGTACGGGAGAGCGTTTGCGATGAATGTGGTGGTCTGGGCCAGAGAGGCTTCGCGCGCCCGCGCCCTTGCGGATGGGTATGCTCCGGCTTCGTCAAGGGAGTCGTTTTTTGCGGAGTGCGACGTGGTTTCGCTGCATGTCCGGCTGGTGGATGGGACGCGCGGCACGGTGACGGCGTCCGATCTGGGCCGCATGAAGCCCACTGCTCTGCTTGTGAATACCAGCCGCGCGGGATTGATTGAGCCGGGCGCGCTGGTTCGGGCTTTGGAGTTGGGGCGGCCCGGCATGGCGGCGGTGGATGTGTTCGAGCAGGAGCCGGTGTTAGGGGGTAGCCATCCTTTGGTCGGGATGGACAATGTGGTTTGCACTCCGCATATTGGATATGTTACTCGCGAGGAATACGAACTTCAGTTTTCGGATATCTTTGATCAGATCACGGCGTTCTGCGGTGGGAGCCCGATTAATGTGGTGAATGCATAGGAGAAGCGGGGCCTAACCTCGCCCAGGCCACGGACCGCCCCACGAGTCTTCCCGAACCCGATGTTACAGTTTGAGGATGCGATACTTAGGCGCGTTCGTTCTTGGGCTTGTCTTGCTAGTGGGGCCGTACAGTATTGGAGCGGGTCAAACTGCTCCCGAAAACAGCGGGGAAAAGCTGGACGGCGAATGGGAACTGGTCGGATTCAAGTATGGACCGGGTCCGCGCCAAACCGTGCCAGCCAACCGGAAGGAGATCAAGCTGATTTCGGGAACGCATTTTGTGTGGGTGGTCTACGACACAAAGAAACAGAAGCCGATCAGCGTGGGAGGCGGCACCTGTGCGCGCATGGGGGATCAGTACACGGAGCGGCTCGATTTCGGCGATAGCCGCACCAAGGGAATGATAGGCAAATTGCAGGAATTCCACGTAGCGATAGCAGGGCAGATGTGGCAGCACTCAGGCGCCATGACCGAGGGGTTGCAGATCGAAGAACTCTGGAAGCGCGTCGAGTAAGAGAGCGGGGCCTGGAGAGGCCCCGCGCAGGCGACGGGCCCGCCCCACCATTAGAACGGCGAGGTGAGCCAGGGGATGAAGCGGACTGACGGGCCCACCGCGGCGCATCCGGCTACACTGGGACCGCCGGAACAGCCCCACCAGTTTTCGGCTGCATCCGCGGTGCCCGTACCGATGTTGTTCACACCGAACTGGGCATCCAGGAAATTGTTGAGATAGGCCTGTACCAGCGTCGGGGTGTTCACCACCACCGCATCCTGTTCACCGTCGATCACGTTTTGGGAGATGATCGTGCCGGTAATGGCCGACACGCCGAACACGTTGATCCCGGTCGTTCCGGGCGTGGTGGCGTCCTGGGAATCGGCCGCATTGCCGGAGATAGTGTTGCCCACGATCATGTTGTCGTTCAAATTTTCGCCCGTCCCGTGAGCGTGGAAGGTTACGCCCGGAAGACCGTTGTTGGTCAGGGTGTTATTGACGATCACGTTCGCGGTTACCGTTCCGCCAGGCAGGAAGGTGAAGATGCCGACGCCCGCGCCCGCTCCGGGCACCTTGGTTCCGTTGTGCGAAGAAATGTTGTTGACGATGGTGTTGTGAGTGATACCGAACGGCGTGCTGCCCGTCGCGGGCGGATGCGAAGCCATGACGATGCCGCAATCAAAGGGATTGCCCATCACGGTATTGCCGCTGATCAGGTTGTCTTGCGTAGGGCCGGTCTCGTCCGACATCAGGATGCCGCCGGAATTACCCTCGACCACGTTGCTGGCAACGGTCGTATGATCCGCGCCCATCAGGTGAATGCCTTCGCCACAATCCTCCGTTTCGGACGTTTCAAAAGCCGGCAGCCCCGGGCAGGCGGGCGTGTTAATATCCAGGCTCTTGTCGTTATTGATGACGTGATTGGCATAGACCACGGAAGACGAAATGTTGTTGAGCAGGATCCCTTCGAAATTCGCATTCTCGAGCGTGAAACCGGTAACCAGCACGCCGCGAAGGCCGGGATTGTCGACTCCGTCAACATAAATGGCGTTTGGGAGTCCGGTGGCATTGATGATCGTGGTCCCGGCATTCGCGCCGACCAGCGAGAGCGGCTTGCCGATGACCACGCCCTCATTGTAAGTGCCGGCGGCGACGCGGATGGTATCGCCGTTGGATGCGGCGGAGACGGCCGCGACGATCTTGGAAAAGCAGCCGCCTGTGCCGCCCGGATTTACACAAAGGGCGGCCGCGGATGCGGAGTGACTGATTCCAGCCAGGGCTCCGCAGAATAGCAATAGCTCAAATGCTCGTTGTCGCAAGATTGAAATCTCCCTCTGATTCTGGTCTGACGCGCTCTGGAACTGAGTACCGGCGACTATACTATCCGCACAAGCGCGAAACGTCAATGCCAGGTCAAGGTTACCTGAGTCGTTTTTAACTGAATCCGCCGCGCTTACGGAGAAAACCGGGGGGAGATTCCCGGTGTCTTCATTCCTCGACGCGGGTGAAACTGGTGAGTTCCACGGATCGCACGCCGTAGACCTTCATAACCCTGCGCGTGATCTCGTCGCCCAGTTTTTCCGGCCGTTCCTCCTCGTCGTGCTCGATTTCGACTTTGAAGAAGAGGTTGGTTCGATTCATAGGTTTCTCCCTCTATACTAAGGGAATGGCTTGTGCAATATGCCGTATCCGGAAGCCGCGTCGTTTCTGCCCGGGCGTGAATGGCGACATCTGCACGCTCTGTTGCGGCAACGAGCGGGAGGTGACGGTGGACTGTCCGTTCGACTGCGTTTATCTTCAGGAGGCGCGCAAACACGAACGGACCGAGCCGTTCAATCCGGAACAACTGCCCAATCACGACATCCGCGTTTCCGAGGAATTTCTGGAGGAGCACGAAACGTTGATGGCCGCGGCGGCTGTCGGCCTGCTGCAGGGAGCGCTCGATACACCCGGCGCGGTGGATAGCGACGTACGAGACGCGCTGGATGCGCTCATTCGCACGCACCGCACGCTGCAGAGCGGAGTGTATTATGAAACCCGTCCGGTGAACGCGCTGGCGAGCAAGCTTTATGATGCGGCGCAGAGTGCTCTGGAGGAATTCCGGAAGGCGGAAACCGAGAAGACCGGCATGTCGCGCACCCGCGACGCGGATGTACTGGGCATTCTGGTATTTCTGCAGCGGCTGGAAATGGATCGCAGCAACGGGCGCAAACGAGGGCGTGCGTTTTTGGATTTCCTACGCACTTTCTTCAGCGATGCGATGGCTGCGCCGAGTGAACGCGCCTCGTCGCTCATTGTGCCATGAAGAAGCCGCGCGACATTGCCGCAATCGGCTTCGCGGTCCTGCTGACCGGTTGCGTGGCCGCGTGGCTCATCACGCGCAGTGCGCCGCTTAAGTCCCCTGCGAAAAAGGCGCCCGCATCGCGCGTGGCTAAGGTGGACGAACGGCTCTTACAGAGCGCGCGGCAGCTCGCTTCGGAAGCCGATACGCATGCCGAGCAGGGCCTGGCGGTGGAGGCGGTACGGCTGAGCGACCAGGAGGTGGACGAAGACTTCGCCACCGCCATCCGGGAAGCGGCCGCCATTGCCCCGCCGGCCACGGGTCCTTTGCACGATCTGGCGGCGCACATCGCGGATCTGGAAGCGCGGATCGCGACAGGGCGGCAACGCGTGGCGCAGCTTACCAAGGATGCCGCCACCAATAGCGCCGCCGCGGACCGGCTGGACCTGGCCAACGCCCAACTATCACTGGAGCAGGACGAACTGGACGATGCGCAGCAGGACCTGGCGCGAGAGGGCGGGGACCAGCGCGCCGATCTGGAGCACGCGCAACAGGCGCACCAGGCAGCCCGCGGCGCGGCGGTCCAACTGGGCAAGTTAGCGCCCCCGGATCCGCCGGTGACGCTGCGCGAGCAGGTGGAGTGGTGGCTTTCATTGGGGTCCCGGCAGGATCAGGTGCAAGGGGCGCGGCAGGACGCGGATAAGAAGGCCGTCTCGCTGGCGCAGCAGCATCAGCAACTCGAAGGCAAGGTAGTCGCGGCGCCACAGGCCCCCTCGGACGATAGCGATGACGATGATCCGTCCACGGTGGTGGCGCAGTTGCGCGGATTGTCCGATATGCGCAAGACGCTGGCAGGTCTCGATAAGCGCACGCAGGCGTGCCAGCAGTTGAGCGCCATTTACCAGCAGTGGCAGGGGCTGATTGCGGACCGGCGCCGCGTGGTGCTGCACTCGATGCTGGGCTCGTTTGCGCTGATCTTGGCCATCCTACTGCTGGCTGCCATCGTGAAGAGCATTCTGGGACGAGTCCTGGGACGGCAGGGCGACCGGCGCCGCGTGCACCAGTTGCAGATCGTGATAAGAATCGCGGTGCACACGGTGGCGGCGGTTTTGATTCTGCTGGTCATTTTAGGTGCCCCTACGCAGACGCCGACGATAATCGGCCTGGCAGGCGCGGGCATCACCGTCGCGCTCAAGGATTTCATCGTGGCGTTCTTCGGATGGTTCGCGCTGATGGGGCGCAACGGCATCCGGCTGGGCGATTGGGTGGAGATCAATGGCGTGGGCGGCGAGGTGATCGAGATCGGGGTGCTGAAAACAGTGCTGCTGGAGATGGGCGACTGGACCAACACCGGTCATCCGACCGGACGGCGCGTGAGCTTCGTGAACAGCTTCGCCATAGAAGGCCACTACTTCAATTTCTCGACGGCCGGCCAGTGGCTGTGGGACGAGTTGCAAGTGACGTTATCCGACGCGGAGCCTTACCGTCTGGCGGAACAGATCCGGCAGACGGTGGAGCGCGTAACGGAAGACGATGCCAAGTTGGCGGAACAAGAGTGGGAGCGGGTGACGCACCAGTACGGTACGCGCACGTTCTCGGCGAAACCAACGGCCGATCTGCGGCCGGCCTCATCGGGCCTGCAGGTAAACATCCGCTACATCACGCGGGCACCGTTGCGGTACGAAGTGAAATCACGGCTGTTTCAGGCTATCGTAGAACTCATGCACAAGCCCGATGCGGTGGCCCGGACCGTATGACCGGCCGCCATTCCAACCTTGCGATCGCCGCCGTTCTACTGTTCGCGGCGGCGGCCCGCGCGCAAGACGATTCGCTGTTCATCAAGACCGAGCCGATGATCCCCACCCGCGACGGCGTGAAACTGCACACGGTGGTATTCGCGCCGCGTGACACGCACGAGCGGCTGCCGATCCTGCTGGAGCGGACCCCGTACGGGGCTATGGCCAACGAAAAAGATCTGCGCGCGCGGTATGCGCACCTGATTGCCGACGGATACATTTTTGCGTTTCAGGACATCCGCGGGCGGTTCCGATCCGAAGGCCAGTTCGTGATGCAGCGCCAGGTGCGCGACCGGCGCGATCCGAAAGCCATCGACGAAAGCACCGATACCTACGACACCATTCAGTGGCTGCTGGACAATGTGGCCGGGAACAATGGCCGCGTGGGCACGCTGGGGATCTCCTACGGCGGCTGGCTGGCGACCATGGCATTGCTCGACCCGCATCCGGCGCTAAAGGCCGCCTCCGAGCAGGCGTCGCCCGCGGACATGTTCCTGGGCGACGATTTCCATCACAATGGCGCGTTCCGGCTAAGCTACGGATTCGAGTATGCCGCGCTGCTGGAAACGTCGAAGGAATCGAACACCAATTTCGCATTCGACCTGGCGGATACCTACCAGTGGTATCTGAAGCTGGGAGCGCTACCCAACGCCGATGAGAAGTATTTTCACGGCAAGATACCGACCTGGAACGATTTCGTCAATCATCCCAACTACGATCAGTTCTGGCAAAAGCAGGCGTTCGCGTCGTCGATCGGCGAGCCCAAGATCCCCAACCTGAACGTGGCGGGCTGGTGGGACCAGGAAGATTTCTACGGGCCGGTAAAGATTTACGAGCTGTTTGAAAAGAACGACCCGCGACATTTGAACTACCTGGTGGCAGGGCCGTGGAACCATGGCGGGTGGGCGCGCCGCGACGGCAGCAAGCTGGGCGAGATCGCCTTCGACAGCAACACCAGCAAGTATTTCCGGTGGCAGATCGAAGCGCCCTGGTTCGCGTACTGGCTGAAAGACAAGGGCACGCGCGATTTTCCGGAAGCCATGGTGTTTCAGACCGGGTCGAACCGCTGGGAGCGATACGATTCGTGGCCGCCGCGCACCAGCCAGAGCCGCAACATTTACTTGCGGGAAAACGGTACGCTGTCATTCGAGGCGCCGGCCACGGAGGGCGAACAGTTCGACAGTTACGTGTCGGATCCTGCGCATCCGGTGCCTTACCGCCATCCGCCGGTGAGCCCCACTTATCCGGGCGGGGGATGGCCAACGTGGCTGGTGGAGGATCAGCGCTTCGTCGAGAATCGTCCCGATGTAGCGGCATGGCAGACCGAGCCGCTCAAAGACGATCTGAAGATTGCCGGCGATATTGCGGCAGAATTGTATGCTTCCACGACCGGTTCGGACAGCGACTGGGTAGTGAAGCTGATCGACGTGTATCCGGAATTTAATCCGGACGACCAATCGCTCGATGGATACGAGCTCATGATCGCCGATGAGATTCTGCGCGGCCGCTTCCGGGAGAGCTTCGAGCACCCTACGGCGATCACGCCGAACCAGGTGGAACAATACCGGATCGATTTGCATACCAACGATCACGCGTTTCTGAAGGGGCACCGCATCATGGTGGAGGTGCAGAGCACCTGGTTCCCGCTGTACGACCGCAATCCCCAGACGTTCGTGGAGAACATCTTCAAGGCGCACGCCTCGGATTACAAGGCGGTGACGCAGAGGATCTACCGGTCGCGCACCGCGGCGTCGCACGTGGTGCTGCCCGTCGTCCCGTAATGGCGCGGATCCGGCTGGTGCATTGGAAGGCGGTGGAAGCCGCGCCGGTACGCCAGACGCTGCAGTCCGCCGGGCACACGGTGGATTACGACGAGAAGTTACAGCCGGAGGTTTTTCGCGCCATCAAGCAGGCGCCGCCGGATGCGTTCGTGATCGACCTATCGCGTTTGCCATCGCACGGCCGGGAAGTGGCCGTCTTTTTTCGCGGGCGGAAGACGGTGCGGCATGTGCCTATCGTGTTTGTGGGCGGCCTGCCGGAAAAGGTAGGGGCGATCCGCGCTTTGATGCCCGATGCCGTGTACACGGCCGCGGTCCGGCTGCCCTCCGCGGTACGTGCCGCGCTCGCGAAACGGCCGGCGAATCCTGTAGTGCCGCCGCAGATGATGGAGCGTTACGGCGCGCGGACGGCGGCGGAGAAACTGGGCATCCGGGCGGGAGCGCGCGTGGCGGTGGTCGATCCGCCGCGGAACTATGCGGCGGCCATAGGCGAACTACCGGAAGGAGCCGTACTCGATGAAGCGCCCGCGGCGGTTTGCGAGGTGACGCTGTGGTTCGTATCGGATGCGGCAGGCTGCGCCGCCCGCCTGCCGGACATGCGCCGGCTGGCCGCGCGGACCAAGCTTTGGATCGTCTGGCGGAAAGGGTCGGAAGTCACGCAGCCGTTTCTGCGCGCATCCGCGACGGCGGTGGGGCTGGTGGATTACAAGATCTGCGCTGTGAACAAAACGTGGAGCGCGATGCTGTTGGCAGTCCGGAACCGGCAATCTTATGTCAGAATCGCTTCTTAATCAGAAAAACTGAGTGGCATTGGCTCTCAGCCCAACCACGAAAACATGACCTGCACCCAATCCGAATATGACCTACGCTGCGAATGGGGCCGCCCCGGCGTCGAATACCTGGCCCCCATCAGCGACGTCGTAATCATCATCGATGTTTTATCCTTCTCAACCGCCGTAGATATAGCGGTAGCCCGAGGCGCATCCATTCTGCCCCACCGCTGGAAAGACGAATCAGCCGCCGCATTCGCCGCCTCAAAAGGAGCCCTGTTAGCCGTCCCCCGCATGCCCGAAACCGGATACTCGCTCGCCCCCGCCTCGCTGCAGTCGATCCCCGCGGGCACCGTCCTGGTCCTGCCTTCCCCGAACGGCAGCACCCTCTCCACCATCCCATCTGCCGCCCTCACCTACACGGCTTGCATCCGTAACGCCGCCGCCGTCGCGGCACACGCGCAGAGACACCGTGCACGCATCGCGGTCATCCCCGCCGGAGAACAATGGCCCGGCGACGCCCTCCGGCCGGCCATCGAAGATCTGATCGGAGCCGGAGCCGTGCTGACCAACCTTCCCGGCCGCACCTCGCCCGAAGCCGAAACCGCCATAGCCGTCTTCGACCGCTTTCGTAACAATCTGCGCGAGGCGCTCAGCCGCAGCGGCTCCGGCCAGGAATTGATCGAACGCGGATTTCCCAGCGACGTAGAACTCGCCGCCGAATATGGCGTCAGTTCCGCAATCCCCATCTTCCAACAAGATCGCTTCGTGAACGCCGCCCGCCTATAACTCGCTCACCGCCGCCTGCAGCATCGCACGCGCGTAGCCCACATTGTACGCGTACCCCGTGTACGCCCCACCACCCGGATAATAAGGATGGAAATCCGCCCGTTCGCGATCCGCATCGAGCGCCCGCGGATGCTCCGGATACAACAGCCGCGGATACTTCTGCCGCACTAGTTCCTTCATCACCGCGAACATATTCACCTGCCCCTCGTCCAAAAACACCTCGGTGTATTTCTCGTACGGCTTGCGCACGCGCACGTTGCGGAAATGCACGTGATTGATGCAGTCGCGCGCTCCGAAGTACCGGCACACCTCTACCGGATCCTCGCCCATTTCGCGCGTCACACCGCAATCGAATGTGATCCCGTTCGATGGGCTCTCCACGATACCGACCAGCCGCTTCCATCCGGCCACCGTCCCCATGATCTGCCCCGACCCGCGGCTCGCGGGCGCCGGCGGATCGTTCGGATGCAGCGCCAGCCGCACGCCCGCTTCCACCGCCACCGGCACCACCGCTTTCAGGAAATACGTGACGTTCGCCCACATCTCGTCCAGCGAATGCACGCCTTCGCTTTCAAGCGGCGGCAGGTCTTTCACCCGGTCGTAATCGAACGCCGTCAGTCCCGCGCCTGCGCGCCCGGTTTCTTCGTAATAGCCTTCCACCAGCCTGTGCGCGTAGAAATTGTATTCGATCACCGGCAGTCCCGCCCGCCCCGCCGCGCGAATCGATTGCCGCACTTTCTCGATCTCTTCGTCGCGCCCCGGCCGTCCATAAATCGCCTTGGGGAATCCTCCGATCATCATGTTGCCAAGCGTCAGCCCGCCGGCCTTCAGGCGGTCCATCACCGCGCGAATCCCTTGCTCCTCCCATGGCATCGGCGGACCGCCCATCGCTACGTCGTCCACCCCAAGCTGCTTCACGCGCCGCATGCCGGCTTCGTCCAGACCGGCCGCCTGTAGCCTTCCCGAAAGCTCCAGGCAGATCCGCGGAAACCCGCTCACCGCCCCCGGCCGCGCCGGACCCGCCAGCGCGCCCATTCCCGCCACCTGCAAAATCGACCGCCGCGTTAAATCAGATCTCATCTTGCCCTTTCACACTGCCCAACCCAATACAATAAATGCATGCGCACTGTCTGGGTAATGCTGGCCGCCGGCATGGCCGCGCTGGCGTCCGATCCGGCCGTTCCCCGCGAGCGTTCCTTCACGTTCGAATATGCCGTCACGGTCAAAGATATCCCCGCCGGCGCGCACACCGTGGACATTTGGCTGCCCGTCCCGCATGACGATGCCTTTCAGCGCATCACCAGCCTGCGCGTGGATACACCTTACCACTACGAAACCGCCACGGGTGCGGAGGATAATCGAATCCTGCACATCTGCGTCACCGATCTCAAAACTTCGTCGATCCCGGTGAACATCAGCTTCCAGGCCGTGCGGAAAGAGCGGATTCAGCCGCTGCTCTTAGGTTCTCACACGGTTGCTGTAGAACAACCGTCCGACCTGTCACGCTATCTCCAGCCCGATCGCCTGGTGCCCCTCGACGATACCATCCGCAGCTGGGCGCATGAAGTGGTCGCCGCCGCCGGCGCCACCACCGATCTCGAAATGGCCCGCGCCATCTACAATCACGTGGTGTCCACTGTCAAATACGATAAGACCGGTAAGGGTTGGGGCAACGGCGACATCTATTATGCGTGCGACGCCCGGCGCGGCAACTGCACCGACTTCCACGCCATCTTCATCGGCTACGCCCGCGCCGTGGCCATCCCCGCGCGCTTCGCCATCGGATTTCCCCTGCCCGCTGACCGCGGCGCAGGCAAGATCGCCGGCTATCACTGCTGGGCGGAATTTTACGCCAAAGGCATCGGCTGGGTCCCCGTGGATGCCTCCGAAGCCGCCAAGAATCCGGCCAAACGCGAATACTTCTTCGGCGCGCACGACGAGAATCGCGTTGAGCTGTCCAAAGGCCGCGACGTCCTGCTTGTGCCCCGGCAGCAGGGCCCCCCGCTGAACTATTTTGTCTATCCGTACGTCGAACTGGATGGCGCCAAATATCCCGGCGTCGAGACCAGTTACTCGTACCACGATCTGCCGCTATGACGGCCACAGGAAATTCATGAAACATCTATTGCGTTTCGCCGCCGTGGCTCTGCTGGCGCTCGCGCCCCGCGTGGCCCCGCAAGTCCGCCCGCCCCACGGCCCGCCCACGGGCGATGAAGCCAAGCTGCCCGACGGCAAATCCCAGCAGGACGAAATCCTAAAGGCCGATCACGAGCGAGACCTCAAAGATGTAGCCCAAATGATCGACCTGGCTGAGCAATTGAAAGCCGAACTGGAAAAGAACGATCGCCACGTGCTCTCCATCTCCAGCCTCAAGAAGACCGAAGAAATTGAAAAACTGGCCAAACGCATTCACTCCCGCCTGGTGCGCTGACCCCGCCCGGCTGCTTCTCGCGGTCTTGCTTTCGCTGTTGCCGGCACTGCCCTGCCGCGCGCAGACCGCAAAATCCCCGCTGCTGGTCTTCCTGGGCGGCGACGTCAAGCTCTGGCAGGAGGAATGCCGGCATCGCGGCTGGCAATTCCTCGATCCCTGGAGCGAAATCCCGGAAACCAGCACCGATCAGCGCGTAAAAGCCCTGGCCGCCAAAGTGGAGGAAACCGCCAAGAGCCCTTCGGTCGACCCAAATCGCGTCTACCTCGCCGCCCAGGGTGGCTCCGTATCCGCGCTGTTCTTCGTGGCCGCGCGCGTCCCCGACGTATGGGCCGCCGCCGTGGCCACCGGAGGCAGCCCACGCTCCGCCATCGATAGCAATCGGCTGTACGCCGCCAACACCACCAACCTGCCGGTGCTGTGGCTCTTCGCCGAGAAACAAGAGGAGCCGCTCGGCAAGAAACTGCAGTCCGCCGGCTTCAACCTCGAATGGCGCGAGCTTACCGTCGCGCAGCCGGCCGGGATCTTCGACTGGCTCGCGCAGCATACGCGCGACCCGTTCCCCACCACCGCCGATTGCGAAACCGGCAGCCGCATCTTCACCCATTGTTACTGGATCGATATCACCAGCTTCGATCCCGGTGAAAGCAACGACGTGCTTGATTCGACGCGCGTCGAGCCGTTGGGATCCGCCGCCTCCCTGGCAGCCGGCCCGTTCGGCTACAATCCCGCCGATCCCGGACCCGGCGTACAGGTCACTTCTCTCCCCGACAAATACGCCGGCCCCCTCAAACTAAACGACCGCATTGTCGAGCTAGGCGGCAAAGTGCTCAAAGATGCGGCCGAGTATTCCCAGATCCTCTATCGCACCACCGAGGAAAAACCGGTCGTGATTATGGTCGCGCGCGGCAAGGACCACGTCCGCCTGGAGACCAAGATAGTCATGTCTCAGCGCGCCGAGACGCTCACGGCTCGGGTGCGCGGCCAGTTTCTGCCCGATATGCAGGAGGTCGAAATCGTCAGCCGCGCAGTCACGCAGATGAAAGTCACCCTGCCCGCCGCCTGGCTCCCGGTCAAAATCAATTGGAACGGAACCGAACTAGCCAATGCCACCGCCGCCGGCTGCTGGCTGCTCGACGAGAAGAAGGAGTTACTAACCGCCAAACCCTGCCCAGAGTAGTTGTGTCTAAGGCCGGCTACTACTGAATCAAATACTGAGCCAGTTTCCCATCCGCCGTAGTGAAAGTGCTCAAATGCAGTGACTGCCCGTCGAACCCAATCGCAAAATGCCGGTAGGTCATGCCGCCGCGCAATTCCATCGACGTCTGCCGGAAACTCACCGGCGTACCCAGCGGTTTCAAACTGGCCGCCGCGTCGTCCAGAACCTGCTTGGTAAAATAGGCGTCCGCATCCGGCGAAAGCAGCGCGCGATCGATGCGCCCCCCCTGCAATTCAGCGAAAATGCTCCGCGCCCGCTCCAGTTGCCGCGCCGCTTGCGGATCTTCGGCCTCCCCCACCAGCAGCGGCGCAATCTGACCCGTGATTCTGCCCGGCGCGCTTGACCCGTCCCGGTTCGCCAGCACCACCACCGCCGCGCCTTCATCCAGCCACACCGTATTCTGGCTGACAAAGCCCGAAACCGCGCCGCCATGTTGCAGCCGTGGATGGCCGCCCGCACCCTCCACCCCCACGCCCAGCGCGTAACCAGTCGGCGCGCCATTCTTCAACCGCACCGGCGTGATCATAGCATCGAGCGAGGCGGGTTTCAGCAGTCTGCGCTCGATCAGCGACAGGTCCCACAAGGCCAGGTCGCGAGCGGTCATACCCAGTTCGCCCGCCGCAAAGAGCCACCCGCGCCCCTCCGGTTCCACCGGCCGCACCGGCCCCAGCGCGAAACGCGTATATCCCGAAGCATCGCCGGACTGCAGCAAGACCTGGGTCAGGTCCACCGGTGTCTCCATTCCCAGCGGCCTGAAGATGCGGGTTTCGAGGAAGCGCATCAGCGGCATACCCGAAGCCTGCTCCACAATGCGCCCAGCTGCCACATAATTCGTATTGCTGTACTGCCAGCGCGTTCCTGGATCGAAATCCAGCGGCTTCCGCGCCCACTGGTTCAGGATCTGTTCCGGCGTCACGGGCTTCGCCATATATGGCGCGACATAATCGAGCGGATAGTAATCCTGATAACCGGATGTGTGCGAAAGCAGCTCGCGGATGGTGATCTCGCCCGCTCGCGTCAATTCGGGTAGATAGCGCGACACCTTGTCGTCGAGCGTTAACTTACCGTCTTCGGCCAGCAGCAGAACCGCGGCCGCCAGAAACTGCTTGCTGACCGACCCGATACTGTACCGCATCTCCGCCCGCGCCGTTGTCGCCGGATCCAGCCTCGCTTTGCCGTAGGCCTTCACGTAAGCGATCTGTTTGTCTTTCACGATGGCGATCGACGCACTGGGAGTCCCGCTGTCCACCAGCGCCTTCTCCACCGACGCGTCAATTCTGGCTGAAATCCCGGCCGGAATCTCCGCCGCCATCCGCTGGGCCGCCGGCCCCGCCGCCAGCGCCAGCACGATCACGCAAAGTCTCTTCTTCATATGTTGGAAGCTCCGGCTTCAGTGCAATTATAAACACAAGCACAAGCCCCGGACAGCTGCCCCGGGCCTCCTGTATCGAACGCGACACCCGCTAGTACCTGTTCGGTCCCAGGTCATTTACCCGGCACCAGCCGTTCTCTATAATTCCAACCAGAGTGAGGGACACAAGTTAGTATAGATCGACCTTGTGTACCCTTCCTTACCCAATTTAGAAGGAGACTAAACCAGTGCATAATACGACTAACTCACAAAGTACTTCAAGACACACGCAGTTACTATTGGTGGTGATATTGGCCGGAGCTCTCTATTGTCCCGCTCTGTTTTGCCAGGTAGAAACGGGTTATTCCGGCAAAGCCTATGGGACTAAAGTATCCGTTACTCCAGGCAATAGCTCCATTACTTCCGGTACCACGACCGTAAGCCTGATCTGCACGGAGCAAACCGGGATTTCGAACTCCAATAGCGTCGCCAACGTAGTGTTGCCGCCGCTGGCATCCACCGGTTTAATCGATACATCCGTGGTCTCGGCCGCTGCCGGTAATGCCAACTCTTCCACCGCCATGGCCACCGTGAACGGCATCAACCTGCTGGGAGGGTTGGTCACCGCCGAAGCCGTCGAATCGGTCAGCAGTTCCATCTCGAGTTCCGGAGGTTTCTCCACCAGCAGCGCGGGAACCACGTTCACCAATGCGCACGTCCTGGGACTGCCGGTGCACATCAATGTGGCCCCGAATACCAGGATCGTTCTGCCCGGCATCGGTTATGTGGTCCTGAACGAGCAGGGTTCCCAGGTCACTTCCACCGGTGCCCGGCTTACCGTCAACGCCATCCACATCAAGGTGTCACAGGATAATACCCTAGGTCTTCCCATCGGAACCGATTTGATCGTGGCCCACGCGCAAAGCGATACCTTGATCAACGAAGGTCTGCTTGCCGGCTTCGGCTATGGCTCGTCCGTAAATGCCGGCACTGTCCAAGCTGGCCGGTCCGCGGAAGTAACCCTCGGCTGTACCGGAACCAACGATGAAGTGGAATCCAACGATGTGGCCGGCGTAAACGTGCCCGGCATTCTTACGGCTGGCGTGGTTCACACCACCGCTACCGGGACGGTCACTCCCGCCGGCGCCTCGGGCACAATCACCGCCAGCGTTGCCGGAGTCGATCTGCTCGCCAGTCTCGTAACAGCCAGTGCGGTCACGGCCCAAGCCAATGCCGCTTCCGGCAGCGGCGGCATCACCCTGAGCGATACCGGTTCGTTGTTTGTTGGCCTGGCGGTCGCCGGACACCCCGAGATAGGCGCGAACCCGGATCCCAACACCAGAGTATCCATCGCCGGCCTCGGGACCCTCTGGCTCCATCGCGTCCTCCAAACCTCCACGTCGATCGAGGTTCGTATGGTCGAACTGGTTGTCGACGTAGACAATTCCTTCGGCCTGCCGGTGGGCGCCGATATCCGCGTCGCGGTCGCGCACACTGGCGTGATCCACTAGCCGCCGGGTAGAGGGGATGGTACGCCATCCCCTCACTTGCCGCTTGCTGCGAGATAACTCTGTGAATTGACGCACGGCGGCGCATACTGTACGGTAACCCCGTTGCCCCCGCACGCATCCGAAGTGAGTTATCCGCAGGTTCCTGCAACGAGTATCCTGATGAAATTAACCGTCGCTTCAGTACTGCTCTTTACTTGTCTCGCCGCTCCTTATGCCATGGGCCAGACGGCCGCGTCACCGCAGTCGAACCCCCCGGCTTCTTCCGCCGACCTTCCCCAGCAGCCATTGCCGCCGCCGGCTTCACCCCCGGCGCCGGCCGCGGACCGGCCCGTTTCTCTCAAGCGGTTGATCCCCAACATACTGAGCGATCAAAAACAGATATGGACGTTTCCCGTGCGGCTCGGCCATGGCCAGGACTGGATACCTACTGCCGGCATCATCGGAGCCACCGCCGCGCTGGTTGCCGCGGACCCCAGCGAGGCCTCCTGGTTCCATCACACGCCCGCCTTCCATTCCTTCAATAATGTCTTCACCAGCAACGTCACCATGGCCGGAATCATCGCCGCGCCTGTCTCGATGTTCGCCGCCGGCCTGATCCGCAAGGACCCTAAAATGGAGCGCACCGCGCTGTTCACCGGCGAGGCGCTGGCCGATACCGAAATCGTGGCCACTGTTCTGAAAGACATTACCAATCGCGCTCGGCCGCGGACCATTCCCGTTAAAGGCAACTACTCGGATACTTGGTTTGAGGCCGGTTCGCCCGTCACCGGCGGTGGCGGATTTCCGTCCGGCCACACCATCGCGGCTTTCTCCGTCGCCACTATAATCGCCCGCCGCTACGGCAATCACCGTTGGGTCCCGTTCGTCGCCTACGGTATGGCCGCGCTGGTCGGCTTCTCGCGTGTTTCTCTTTCCGCGCATTTTCTGTCGGACGTCTTCGTGGGAGCCGCGCTGGGCTATTCCATCAGCCGCTTTTCCGTTCTGCGCCAGTAATCTGTACCTCTGCGAACATATCGGCGCGATTCTAAGCCGCCCATCAACCATCGGTTTCCTGCCTTTTCCGCGACCTGGCGTACGTGATCCTTCATACCTGGCCCAGCAACTGCTGTAACACGCATGACAGGCTGTATTACGAGCAGCCTGGCAAAAGCGCAAGCAGGCGGTGCCCGCGCCGGCAAGCAGGTTCGGAACTCTCGGATGATGTCCAGCACGGCCGGCCCGCGCCTGTAGGAACTTGATATCGGTGTGGCCGCGGCCCCGTTTGCGCGGTTACTTTTAAAGGAGAAGGCATGAAACATACAAGAGACCTCTTACTTACGGCAGTCAGTGTCCTGGCGCTCTCATCCGTGCCCGCGATGTTCGCGCAAGACCAGGAACATCACGACGACCAGGCGCGCCAGGAGCGCGACGGACAGGGCGCTAAGGGCCATGATCGAGACGATCACGCCCGTGAATACCATTTTCGCCAGGAAGATGCCCCTAAACTGCGCGAACACTACAAGGATGTCGACCGTGTAGATGTTACGCACCGGACCACCATAGTGGCCGGCGCCAGATTGCCTGGGGACTGGCATCGGCGCATGCGCCCTGTCCCAGTGGCTGTGGTGCGCGAACTGGCGCCGCCGCCTCCCGGCTACGTCTTCGGTTTCTATGACGGCTACTGTGTGGTCTATGACCCGGCCACAGGCTTGATAGCCGACGTAATTGATCTGGCAACCTTACCCCGTTAATCGCCTGGGTTCCGGGCGGACCGTGTACCGGCCGGAACCCAAGCCTACCTCCCGAATCGTCGTACGCTGAAGGAGATCGGCAACCCTACGACGACCATGTGTACCGCCAGCCCCAGAATCAAGTCATGTAGCGAATACGGCCCCCGGGCGTGCAGCGCCGAGAGCGGCAGAACCACCAACCTCATCACCTCTTCCACCGCTCCGCCAAAAAACAGACCGCACACCAGGGGGTGTTCCGTCATAATAGTGAGCCGCCGGCTGGCCGCGTAGTAAACCGCAGCCGCGGAGCATGCGATAAAGAAGTGCAGCAATACGCCCAGCACGTACGTGCCGGCGCCTCCCTGGAAAGCCACCCGGCCCAGCAGGCCCGCGGCGATCGCCAGCGGAATGTCCCATCCGAACAAAACGCAGGCGTGCGTCAGATCCAGCGTTCCGGCAATCAGTCCTCCTGCTCCGATCGCCAACAGAGCCTTCCGTTTCTCGTCGCTCATCCGATATCCTCTCTCTCACCGGATATCGCGCTGCGCCCTGGAAGTCCTGAACCGCGCTTGAAACATCCTGAATCCTTCTGAAAATCCGCGAAGTTGGTATAATCGGCGCGATCCCGCATGGAACCTCCAACCTCCGCGATGTTGCGCATCGGCGATTGGTGCGTCGATCCCAAGTCCGGCCCGATTTCACGCGACGGCGAAACCGCCCGCCTGGAGGAGCGCACCCTGCGGCTGCTGTTGTGCCTTGCCAGTCACGCCGGCGAAGTCGTCAGCATCGATGACCTACTCACCCACATTTGGCCGGGGGTCGCCGTCAGCCCGGACTCCGTCTACCAGGCAGTAGCCACCCTGCGCCGCCAGCTTGGCGACAATCCTCGCAAGCCCGTTTACATCTCGACCGTGCCACGCTTGGGGTACCGCCTGGTGGCGGCGCTAGTGGCGGCGGCCGGCCCCGCAGTCCAGTATCCGCCGGCCCCCGCTCCGCGCCGCCGTGCCAGACTTGGCTTCGCCCGGGCTACCGCCGCGTCGATCTGCCTCACGGTCATCGCGATTTTCCTTTTCCGCGGTAAAATTGCCGGCAACAACCACGCCGCCACTCCCCCGTCGTGCAGCCGCTGAAATCCATCGCCGTGTTGCCCTTCCTCGATCTGACTCCAGGCATGCATCAGGAAGAATTCGCCGACGGCATGACCGAGGAACTGATCGACAAGCTCAGCAAAATCCCCGGCCTTCGCGTGCCGCCTCCCACGTCCTCGTTTTATTTCAAGGGGAAGCAAATACCCGTCGCGGCGATAGCCAAGTCGCTGGGCGTGGCCTATGTGCTGGATGGCAGCGTGCGCAAGTCGGGCGTCTGGCTGCGCGTCGGCGCACGATTGATCCGGGTAGACAACGGATACGTGATCTGGTCGGAAACCTACGACCGGCGCTTCGATAACATCCTAATGGTCCAGGACGGCATCGCCGCCGACGTGGTGAAAGCGCTGGGCGCATCCATCGCTGCCGCACAATGATCTGCAGGTCGGTACTTGTACAGGTCCGCTTGCCGGCAGGCATCCACCTCTACACCAAGTCAACCCGCTTCACCGCGCTAATGGCATATTTCGCTGCCCTCTAATCCTGCTTACAAGAACAGTCTAGCCGCTAACTTATACCAACCGTGCGCTTCCGCATCAGTCAGACACAAGCCGCCAATAAAAGGAAGAACAAGCGATGCCGCCAACAGCCCTGCAAGTAATATAATTCTTTTCGAAAGCGTCTTCCGAATCTCAAAGGCGCCATACAGAAGCAATCCTGCACCGGCTTGAAAACATAACGAGACCCACAGTAGCATAACGCTGGCGTGGCGCATTCGCGCGTACTCCTCGTGGCTCAATGGGGTGTCCATCATCGCCCCTACGCAGGTTAAGCACAGCGGCACAACGGCAGTGGAAAGAATAGCGAGTATCGCTAAACCCAAAACCACTCGCCACTTTTTCACCAAGACCACAAAATGCAACCTTGCCTTCAATGTAAAGCTATTTATTGGACCAGACAACTCACAGGTTGCCGCGCACGAAGTAGCGCCCGGCTGCTCTACCCCAGGTCACCCCGCTTGGCCGCCCCAATGGCATACTCCGCTGCCCTATACGCAAGCGCCTGGATCGTCGCCGTGGGCTGCTGCCTCCCCGCAGTCACGAAGTTACTGCCGTCCACCAGAAACAGATTGGGAACATCGTGCGTCCGGCTATGCGCATCAACAACCGAACGAGCCGGGTCGTTACCCATCCGGCACGTGCCCATCAGGTGACGGCTCGGCATGTTCTCCACCACGTCCCATGGCAGGCTCCAGGTCTTCTTCGCGCCCGCCGCCTCCAGGATCTCGATCTGTTTTTCCATCATCCACTTTATGGTGGCCAAGTCGTCGGGGTGGTAATCGTAAGTCACCCGGACCGCGGGCAGGCCCCAGGCGTCCTTCACGTCCGGATCCAGCGTAATCGTGCTTTTCTCCTGCGCCAGCGAACTGGTGTGCGCCATCAGCATCAAGGTGCGATTGAAGTATGTCTCGAACATCTGCTTGTACTGGCTGCCCCACCTCGGCGCATCGGGCGGCAATCCATGCAACGCGAAACCGGCCGGATAATAATCGAACCGCGCATCGATGCCGCCCCCGCCATAGAACCCCCGCTTGGCATCCGCCGCATAGTAATCGTGAATCAGCCGGGTCACCTGAATGCCCTTATATTCGTTTAACGGATGCTCAAATACCCCCTGCGCTTCGCCGCCGTTATCCCACATCAGGTACTTGCCTACCACGCCGCTCGAGTTCGCCAGGCCTTCGGGGAACCGCTTCGATTTCGATAGCAGCAACAACTTCGGCGTCTCCACGCCATTGGCGCAAACGAAGACCGCCTTCGCGCGCTGGAAGACCTCTCGCCGCTTCCCGTCAAAGTAGATTGCGCCGGTTGCCCGCCCTGACGCGTCCGTTTCGATCCTGCGCACGTAGCAATCCGGCCGGATCTCGCAGCGGCCCGTCTTCTCCGCCACTGGAATGACGCTGACCAGGGTGCTCGATTTCGCGCGCATCTCACAGCCGAACGATTCGCAAAACCCGCAATTCACACAGGCGCCCCGGCCGCGATACGGCTGGGAAAGAATGGCCACCGGCGCGGGAAACGGATGCAATCCCAACTTCTTGGCGCCGCGCTCGAACAACACGCCCGACGACTTCACCGGCATGGGCGGCAGCGGGTAGGGCTTCGATCGCGGCGCCTCGAAAGGATTCGCCCCGGCCAAACCGGAGATGCCCAACTCGTACTCCGCTTTCGTATAGTAGGGTTCCAGGTCAGCGTACGAGATGGGCCAATCCTGTAGATCGGCGCCGCTCACCGCGCCGAACAGGCTGCGCTCCTGGAAGTCGCTCTCGTGGAAGCGCCAGTAGTTGGCGGTGAAATGCACGCTGCCGCCGCCCACTTGCCGTCCATATTCGATGGCCTTCATGGGCCGCGCCCGCTCCGCTTCCGACTTCCGGTACATCACCGGCTGGACTTTCGGATCGTTGGTCAGCCCCGGCGCGATGGTGTACTTGATCTCGTCATGCGAATAATCCTTCTCGCGCAGGTATGGACCCTGCTCCAGCACCAGCACCTGAAATCCCGCGGTGGCCAGCTCCTTGGCTATCACGCCTCCCGCCGCACCCGCGCCAATCACCAGAAAGTCGACAGCGTCCGTAGTGGAAAATTTCGCCGCCGTCATTCCTTCCCTCCGGCGTTCGGTTTTCCATTCACTTCGGCGTCGTAATAGCCGAACGGTGGCGTGTACGCCATGCGGTCCTCAAATCCGATCTGCCGCCATCCGGCTTTGCCGCGGTTGCCGCCGTAGCTCGGATCCCCCAGGAAGCCGAGCACGGTGTGTGTACGCAGCAATTCGAAAAAGCTGGACGCCTCAATCGCCCGCATCAGGGCCATCTGCTGCTCCGCGGCGAGCGACGCGATCGAGCTCGACTGAGGAAAGAGTTCCTTGCGTTTCTGCTGGACCTCGGCCATGCCCGTGCGATACCCCTCCCGATCTTCCTGCGCGAACGTTGCCAGGGCGCGGTCGATGAAGTAGATGACGCCTGCCTCCCGCGCGCCCGGCCCACCGGTGGATGGAATGATCTGCGCCGCCAGCGCCTCGATCTCCGCGGCCGCCTCCGCATTCAGAGTTTCGAACCGCGCGTCCGGCGATCCCGCGGCAGCGTGCGCATGTTGCTGCGCGGCCAAAATATCCGCCCATGCCGGCATAGCCAGACAAGTAGAGAGCCAGTGCCTTCGTGTGGAGTTCATCGGGTGGTAAGCCATTATCACACGAGTGGGGCAGCCCCCAATATTCGCTAACCTACCCACCGCAACCCGAACATACCCGCGGACACCGGGCTAGTACTGACAAACGAGACTTCGGAAGTTGTACGCGAAGCCGGACTGTTTCACAAATTGCGACGAACCACCAAACTGGGTTGCCGAAACCTGGCGAGTTTACAGCAAGCCTCAGAAACCTGGATGTTGAAGAGCCATCTGGGCGGTCCGTTTGAGTTCCTTCTGTTTCCCTTATTTTCGGTCATGAGATCCCTCGCCGGCGTAGCGTCTACACTGCCGCCCATCGCTCCGCCAGCGTCATACAACTTGGCGGATGTCCCGGCGTGGTGGAACGCTACCGTATTGTCGAAAAGCGCACGAATGACCCTTACGGGGCATCGCCTCCTGCTGCGTCCTTAGTACCGAGTCATGAATCGGATGCGCCCGCACCACATCACTAACGAGTGTTCCGCAACCATATGGACCAGCCATGGTCAAAGGAGAGTGAACGGGCGCACTGGATTGGAAAGTAGCTTTAATCACTGGTGGCAATAGCGGGATCGGCTTGGCTACAGCCAAGCGCTTCGTGAAGGAAGGGGCCTACGTGTTTATTACCGGGCGTCGTCAAGCGGAGTTGGATTCAGTGGTCTCGGCGATCGGCAAGAATGCAACCGCCATTCAGGGAGACGGGTCGAATTTAGACGATCTTGATCGTGTCTACGAAGTGGTGCGAAAGGTGAAGGGAAATCCACCTGGAAAAACGTGGCGTTTACCCCGTACGGATTAGCAAAGTTCGGATGGTTCAGAACGTTGAAGAATTCGCCCCGAAGCTGCACGGTCGAGCGGTCCCCGAATCGCCAGCTCTTCACCGCCGACAGATCCCATGCGTAAAAGCCCGGCCCGCGAAAAATGTTGCGCCCCATGGTGCCGAAAGTTGCGGCAACCGGCGGAATCATGACCGCTTTCCCCTTCGCGTAGCACCCGTACGACCCCAGCGCCGCCAGCAGACCCGCCGTGGTCGCACGCTCCACGCAGGCTGCATTGCTGGTCCCCGCGAAGAACGGAATCGGCCCGCTCGGCGAAGCGCTGAAGTCGGCCGGATTGCCAAAGAAGTCCCAACGGTCGCCGCCTTCGCCGGTCCTGCTGAAGTCGTCCCCGGTGTCCACCAGGTTCCACGGTTGGCCCGTCTGCAAGGTCAGGATGGAATTCAGTTGCCACCCTTGCAGCAACCGCGCCCACGACCGCCTGCCCGGAACAACATAAGTGAGCGCCGCCGTGAACCGGTGCCGGATATCGAAATCGCTGCTGCCGTATTCCAGCCATGGCCGCGTACTGTCCATGGCCTGCGGCGCGCGATTGTCGGAGCTTTGGTCGAACGCATGCGACCACGTGTACCCCGCCAGCAAAGATATCCCGTGCGAAAGCCGGTGCGTCAGGCTAGCCTGGAAGCCATTGTAATTCGAGCGGTACGCATTCGAGAGCTGATTAATGAACCCAAGAAACGGAAACTTGCTGTTGAACGGCCTGCCCACCTTCTCGCCGCCGTCATCCAATGCCGGATCCACCTGGTTGATGTCCGTGATGCTGTATAACTTCGCCCCGTGGTTGCCTACATATCCGGCCTGCAACACCGTGTTGCTCGAAAATGCTCGTTGCAGGTTCAGATTCCAGCTGATCACGTAGGGTGTCCGCAGATTCCGGTCCACGGCGAAGATATCGCACGGGGCCACCGGCGAGCAGGTGATGGTGGGAACGTTGAATACCGGCCCACTCGTGGTCCAGTTCAAGTCCGCGCCCGGCACCGACTGCACTCCGGTTTTAATGGTGCCGCCACCCGGCGCGACCCCACTGGCGCCTGTAGGCACGATGTTGATGCCGATGGTCCCTGGGTCGTTGTTCATATTGAACTGCCCTAGAAAAATGGGCTCTGAGCAGGAATCTGTAAGCCCCCCTTCTTTTATTGGATTTCCGGAGTTTGGGGCGGACGGCTAGCCAGATTCGACGCACCTGGAAGTCAGTCGTCGCCAATGTTCACCGACCTTTCGGCGCTCTTTGCATTGATCGGCACCGCCAACGGAAATCGCTCCGTTTCCGTCTATGTCGACGACCACCACGTCCCACACCATCCGGGAATGCAAGCGCGGGCAGCATTTCAGCACGCCCACTCAATCGGATGGCGCGATGGCTCGAGCGCGGCGCTCAGGGAAAGGCCAAACCGCCCCGAGATACCGTCAAATCAGGGGTTACAGGCTGCCATCGGCGACCGTAGAATCCGCGCATTCCAGTAATCAAGGCTCTCAGAGACTGCGCTGCTGCTCAGCATATAGCTGCCTCAGATCGACCGTTCAGGGCCGGAATCCTAACGCCAGCAATCCCAGAAAGGGCAAAGCTCTCAAGTCTCCGCCAATTGGCTGTTTCTCCGAATTCTCGCGCAGAGCCGAAAAATGTTCAGGTTGGGTATCTCGTAAAGAACGCTCCCGCCCGCCCGGATCACGGTTCCTCCATTACCAGTCACGTCCCAGGCGATGCCCCAGCGCGGGCCAAAATTATTATGATCGCCGTTGTAAGGCGATGCCATCTGGCGCCCCACTTGGACCAGCCCGACATCCGGATCGAAGTTACCCAGCAGGTTATTGGCTTCCCGGATCACCGTGTTCAGCTCGTACCGCAGTCCGAAATTCAACATGAGTCTTGGTGAGATGCGCCAATCGTCCTGCAGAAAACCCGCGTACGACCAGAAACTCACCTGCCGTTCCGAATTCCCCACAAAAATGCGCCCGTCCGACGGTACTCCGGCCAGAAAATCTTCCAGCGCGGTGGCGCCCGCGAAAGCATCCGTACCGTTGAAGCCGAACCGGATGCGCCCTTTCCCGAACCGGTCCTTCGTTTGATCCACGCTGCTGCGCCGCGCCTCGCCTCCGAACTTGACGGCATGCCGCCCGCGCAGATACGAGACGTCATCGAGAAAATGGAAAGTCTGGGCAGGGCGCAGCAGCTGCGGCCACCCGGACGTGCCTCCCATGGGAAGGAAACCGGAGACCGTCAAGTTGCGGCATTCCATAATTCAAGGGATTCGCGATACCTGTGTTGATCCCGTAATTGACCGGACTCACGTTACTATCCGCGGTAAGAAACGACTGGCTTAGGCGGTTATAACCAAGCCGCGCGGCATTCACCCATCGGGCGTCCGCCGCCCATATCCAATTGGCCCCCAGCACCTGTGCGCGGGTCACCGCCTGCGACTCCCATGCCTGTTGCAGCACCGGTGTATCCTGATCGGTTTGCAGGCTGTCGCCGATAAAGTAAGCGCCGCTGAAAACATTCCGGCTGTTCATGTGGTAATCCACTTTAGCTAGTCCGTTGTCTCCGCGATCAGTGTTGGGAAAACCCGTAGAAAACATGTTGGAACCCAACACGTTGGTTCCCCGATTCGGCGGGAATAAGGTCGCCAGCCTCAGGCTCAGCGGACTGACCGCGATGCCTCCACCCCGCAGATCGGCGATCGCATCCGGAATACTGTTGCCGCAATCGCCCGCCGCGATGTGCGTACAATTCGGCACGGCCGGATCCGGCAGGTGAACGGTGGCGGGGCTGGGCACCTCCTCGGTCACGCTCACCAGGTCGCCCACCGCTTCAAAACCCAGAAAGAAAAACAGCTTGTGCCGCACCACTGGGCCGCCTACCGTGCCGCCGTATTGATTCAAGCGTAATGGCTTCCTGGGTTCCGGCGCTATATTGAAAAAATTGCGCGCGTCCAGCGCGGAATTGCGGGCAAAATCATAAGCCGTGCCGTGCCACGCGTCGCTGCCGGACTTGAATGCCACATTCACGATAGCGCCCGGCTTCCAGCCATACTCGGCCGGCGGATTCTCTTGCGCGTTGAACTCCTGAATCGCGTCTATCGGCAGTATGGTCGCAGGAGTCCCCTGCACGCCCGCGCCGTTGATGACGCTCTGGCCGAAGTACGGATCGTTGTTGTCGATGCCATCCACCATGTAATTGTTGTCTTCGGGACGAATGCCGTTGGCGCTGACCGAACCGATTCCGCCCCCCGGATAACGCATCACGCCGGGCCGCAGCACCAGCAGGTTCTGAAAATCCCGCCCGTTCAGGGGCAGGTCGTTGATGGTAGCGTTGCTGAGTGTTCCACCCAGGACGTCGTTCGTGCTTTCCACCAGGGTCGCCTCCGCCGTGACCATGATAGTCTCGGCGACATCTCCGGGCTGCAGTACAAAGTCGATACGCACATCCTTCGCCGCCTCCAACCGGACGTTGCAGCGCTCCACGCGGTTGAAGTTCGCGAAAATGGCTGCCAACTTATAGAGGCCCGGAGGAATATTCGGCGCCACGTAATCGCCTGCCTGGTCCGTAGCGAGCGTGCGGGAGACATCCCTTTCCACATCCTCGATCACTACCGTGGCGCCGACCAGAACAGCGCCCGTCTGGTCGCGTACGCTCCCCAATATCCGCCCTGCGTTGGTCTGTGCCGCCGCCGGGTAGCTGGTCCCCAGAATCAGACAGACGAGTGCCACCTCAAACAGCTTCGATTGCATGAGTGTCTCCCTGGTTATCCTCATCGGCGGAAAATCAGGAATGCCGCGCCATCGACCTAAATGATTCGCCTGCCCGGTCAGGTTTGGCCCTCTCAACCAAGCCCGCTTCTAACCTTAGTGAAAGGCCATACAGATACAACCGTACCCTCCAACTCTAAATGGCCGATGAGTAAGCAGGCACGGTTATGTCGGTTTCGAAAGATTAGGCGATGGATCTGATGGATGACGGTCAATCCCGGGCGCGTCGGGCGACCTTTGCACTCCTGTTGACAGCGCTGCTCACAGCCTTGGCGCCGCTGGTACGCATCCTGACCTGGCAGGCGGGCGGAGAGTTCCACACCGTTTTGGAAGTGATCGCGACGCAACTGGCCCTGACCACGGGCTGCATCGCACTGGTGCGCTACTATGCCAAGCGCAGCAGCATGTTCCTCCTGATCGGCGCAGGTTTCCTGGGAGCGGGCGTCCTCGACGCTTATCATGCTTTGATCACTTCCCCGTTCATCGCCCAGCGCTCGCCGTCGGCCCTTTCCGCCCTCACCCACTGGAGCGGAGCCGTTTCGCGGGTATTCTTTTCGGCCCTCATTCTGGCCAGCCTGTTCGCCTGGAAGAAGCATCCTATGGCGGGCCGGGCAGAAGAACGCCTGGTCTTCACCGTGGTCGGCGGTTGGACCGTGGTCAGCTTCCTGTTTTTCTTGCTCGTTCCGCTGCGTCCGGCCTATTATCCGGGCCTGATCGTCCACCGCCCGGCCGAGCTGGTACCCGGACTCCTTTTCACCCTGGCAGCGCTGGGATACTACCGGAAAGGCGCCTGGCGGTTCGATGACCTGGAGCATTCGTTACTGCTTTCCCTGATTGCCGCGGCCCTTAGTCACTTCGTCTACCTCGCGGTTTACAACAAGGCGGGCGACAGCATGCATATTGCCGGGCACATACTGAAAGTCTACGGGTACGGGTTCGTATTGACGGGTCTTCTATCCAGCATGTTCTCGGCTTTCCGGAGCGAAGCACGGCATGCCACGCACTTGCGGGAAGTGAATCACTCCCTGGCCATGGAAGTGAGCGAGCGGCAAAGAGCGGATCGCAAATTGCGCAAGTCGCACGACGAACTGGAGCGCCAGCGGGACGCCGCCGAACAGGCCAACCGGGCCAAGAGTGTCTTCCTGGCCACCATGAGCCACGAGCTCCGTACCCCTCTGAACGCGGTTATTGGTTACAGCGAGATGCTGCGTGAGGATTACATCGGCCCGGAGCAGGAACAGGTGCGTTCCGACCTGGAAAAGATCGAGCTCTCGGGTCACCTCCTGCTGGGAATCATCAACGATATCCTGGACCTGTCCAAGATCGAAGCCGGCCGCGAAACGGTCCAGGCGCAGGCCTTCGATGTCGCCGAAGTCTTGCGGGATGTTTCAGACGCCCTCCAGCCGCTGGCGAGGCAACAAGGCAATCGCCTCGAAATCCACTGCCCCGGCGACATGCGCGCGGCCTACGCGGACCTCCCCAAATTCCGGCAGAGCGTCCTCAACCTGGTGAACAACGCCCTCAAGTTCACCGAGAAAGGCCGCGTCTCGGTGGCCGTGAACCGCCATTCCAATGGTGACGGCAACTGGACCGAAGTGCACGTTACCGATACCGGCATCGGCATCAGCCCGGAACACTTGGGCAAGTTGTTCCAGCCCTTCTCGCAGGTGGATGGATCGGTCACCCGCAGGTTTAACGGGACCGGCCTGGGCTTGGCCATCACCAAAAAGTTCTGCCAGATGATGGGAGGCGATATCACCGTCGAAAGCCAGCCCGGACAAGGCTCCCGCTTCTCCATGCGAGTCCCCGACGCCAGTGAGTCAGGCGTTCCCCCTGCGGCGGACTCTTAGTCCGCCATCAACCCCTATAATGCGATAATTTCGGAACATGGCCAGCGGTCTGCCAACTATCCAAAACCTTCGCGTCAGGACCGTGCGCGTGCCGCTCGCCGAGCCGCATCGCACTGCTAGCGGTGTCGTCGCGGAATCCCCCCTGGTGTTGACCGACACCGTGACGACCGACGGCATCGCCGGTCACAGTATCGTTTTTACCTACACGCCCGCCGCGCTTGGACCCACAGCCGATCTGATTCGAAATCTCGAGCCGCTGCTCGTAGGCGAACCCCTCGCCCCCGCCGAAATCGAACGCAAGCTCGCGCGCCGCTTCCGGTTGCTGGGTGCCCAAGGACTGGTCGGCATGGCCCTCGCCGGCATCGACATGGCATTGTGGGATGCCCTGGCACGCAGTCACAACACGTCGTTGATCCGGCTTCTGGGCGGCGTAGAGAAGCCTGTGCAGGCGTATGGAGCCGTGGGCTACGACGGCGCCGGTGGTTCCGCCAGGGTCGCCGAGGCCTGGGCCCGCCGCGGCTTCAAAGGAGTCAAGACGAAGATCGGGTATCCCGATGTCCGCCAGGATATCGAGGTCATCCAGGCCATCCGCTCTGCCGTGGGTAACGACGTGGCCATCATGGTCGACTACAACCAATCTCTCACCCCCGCCGAAGCCGTCCAGCGTCTCCGCCGGCTCGAAGATCAGGGGCTGGCGTGGGTCGAGGAGCCTACCCTGGCGCATGATTATCAGGGGCACGCGCGGATCGCCCGTGAGTCCAAGGTGCCCATCCAATGCGGCGAGAACTGGTGGGGCGCCGCGGACCTTCGCCATGCCATTCACGCACAAGCTTCCGACTACGTCATGTTCGACGTGATGAAGATCGGCGGCGTCACCGGGTGGCTGCGCGCCGCGGCCCTCGCCGAGGCCCACGCAATCCCTGTCTCAAACCACCTCTGGCCTGAGATCAGCGCGCAGTTGCTCTGCCTGACCGCCACGGCTCACTGGCTCGAGTACGCCGATTGGTGGAACACCATCGTGTCCGAACCGCTGCGGATCGAGTCCGGCATGGCGATTCCGCACGAAGCGCCGGGCACCGGCCTGGAATGGAACGAAGACGGCATCAGCCGGTGTTCCGCTTAACGCGCCAGTCGCGCCCCGACCTGCCCGATTCAGTTAATCAGTGCGCCGACGGGTCGCCCGTCGGCGGCGGTGCATGGTCCTCTCTCGCGGGTGGCCCAAGCAGTTCCGTAAACACTGGCTTCAGCGCATCCGCCCACACTTGATACCCCTTCAGCAGCGGATGCAGCTTGTCCCGATCGTTCATCATCCCGTCGCGAAGTTTCCCCTCACGGTCCGCCAGCCGGCTGTTAATGTTCAGATACTGGATCTTCTGTCCGTCCGCCATCCTCGCCAGTTTGGCGTTGATTCCCTCGATCTCAGGCATCACCGCCATGTTGTCGTTGCGTGGGAAGATCCCCGTCACGATAATCACGGCGTTCGGAGCCTTCGCCTGCATCACTCGCACCAGCGCCTTAAGGCCGCTGGTCACATTTGCCACCATGCTCTCGACGCCATCAGCCGGAACGGTATTGCCAATATTATTCGTGCCCGCCAACAACACAATCACTTTCGGATTGACGCCATCCAGCTCGCCGTTTTCAAGCCGCCACAGGATGTTCTCCACCCGGTCGCCGCCCCATCCGAAATCCGCCGCATTCCACCCGAAGAAATTCTTCTTCCAGTTCGCCAGCAACTCCGGGTAGTCCGTCGCACCCCACCTGCGCGTGATGGAATCGCCTTCGAAATAGATGTCTATGCCGCCCTGTCTGGCTTTAGACAGAAGCTGCTCGTGCGCTATCTGGGAGTTCTTGTCCGTTCTCGGCGCCGCCCGGTCCGCGGGAACCATCTGCGCCGGCAGCAGCGAGATCATCGCCATGCCGGCCAGGACCGTCTTCAAGCGTGCCCTCCCGGAGCCTCGTGATGCAGGAATTTGTCCGCCCAGGGAATAAAGTACTTCCAGTTCGGCCCATCTGTATGGCCGCCGTCGTGCTGCCGCCACGCAAGCTGCCCGTCGAGTACCCCCGTGTTCACCGGCGGCATCTTTGCCGTGCGATAGTCCTCGGTCACTCCCAGATCCTTCGCGCCCAGTAAACGAAACACCGGTTCCGCCGCTACGGTGGCCATATAGCTGCCCTGCTGGTCGAGCCACTTGGCGTCGCCTTTCTCCGGCACTCCGTAGCTGACGAAGGTCAACCGCGGCGCGCACAGCGCGATCAGCTCGTGCGCGTCTACCGGCAGGTCGCCGGCCGTCCTGCTTCCAAAGGTTGCATCGGATGCGCCGTACTTCAGGAAATTCCCGGCCATCCAGTGATATTCGCCCGACCCTGTCAGGTTCTCCACCGCCTCGCCCCAGTTGCGCCGGTGAAGCTTCGTGCCACCCTCGCCCGAGGAGCCAATCAGAACCACCGCGAAGCGCGTATCGAACGCCATCGTCACCAGCGCGGCTTTGCCGTACCGCGAGACACCTTCGATTCCTACCTCTTTCGCATTCACGGCCTTCTCCATTTCCAGATAGTCGAGGCCGCGTGACGCGCCCCAGCCCCAGGCCCGCAGCGCTCCCCAGTCGTCCGGCTTACGCGGCTGACCCTTGTTCACCAGGCCAATAATTCCCTTGGTCAGCCCCGCTCCGTTGTCGGCTTGCACGCTGTTGGGGTTGATCGTGGCGAATCCCCAGCCATCCGCGATCAGTTGCTCCGTGGCCGGCGGATCGGCGCTCGGCGGCGGGCCGCCACCGGGCGGCGCTCCCGGCCGCCTGGGAAACTCGGGCGCGGGAAATGCGACCTCGGGAATGCTCCGGCCTCCGAACATCATCATCACCGGCACAGGTCCCTTCGCGTCGGCGGGAAGCACCAGCGTCATCTGAATGTCGACCTTTATGTCCAGGTACGACGAGTTGTCAACATGCCCAAGAAGCTGCTTCCCAATGACGGCATGATCCCCGGCCTTGGCTTCCACCGTCTTGGTAACCTCCCAAACTACCTTGGGAGTGTTCTTCGGAATGCGCCCCAGCACCTCCCGCTCGAAGTCTTCGACAATTTCAGGCCGCCGCTGATGCCACCACACGGAGGCCGTCTTCACCTTCTTGCCGTTCTTCAACGTGAGCACATCCGGCAGATTCGGAAACGGATTCGCCGTCGCCTCGTCGTAGTTCGCGTGATTCGGCTGGCTTTCATTCCCGCTGGGACCCGGCCGAAGCGCCTTGATGCCGAGCTGATCCATCATGTTCTGGTGATCGTCGGCAGCGGTCCATTTCGATGTATCGACCGTGCTTTGCGCCGATACTCCGGCCACCAACGCGAACGCCGCAACAAACGCGAATGCTGATGTGGAACGCTGTCGATTCATGATGATTAAGAGATCACATTTTCTTGGATCGCGCAACAAATACGCTGCTGCGGAGTAACGGGCGCACTGTACGGAAAGACCCCGCGGCTTTGTCGGGAATCCTCACAGGCAGCCTCATCCGGCTCGCATGGCGCCGGGATGAAACTCGGCTTCGCGTTTCGGAGAATCCGCTTTGCGTTGGTCGCCAGCGAGCGTCCGCAATCCCGAACACGCGCCCATGGTCCCCGCCGTTCCCGGGCCGCCTTCAGGCTCCATATTTGCGCTATGTCGCATTTTTACTATCCGGGAGCCCGCCGTGCCTCTAACATTGACCCTAATGACCGGAACTAACACTGGATCGGAAATACAGGCAATAAGAGTCCAGGCGGCGCCGCGGCGCACCGCGGCCGAACGCATGTTCTTTACGGGTTTCGCATGCGCCATGGTCGCCGTGGCTACCGCCGGATTTCTGCCGTCGCTGGTATCCACCGCCGCCCGGCGCGCTCCGGTTTCAATTCTGGCCGCCGCACATGGGAGCGCTTTTTTCGCGTGGCTTCTGATCTTCCTTTTACAAGCCAGGCTGGTCGCGGGTGGACAAATCGGGACGCACAAGCGCGTCGGAATTGCAGCCGCTGGCGTAGCGGCGTTCCTAATTCCGCTGGCATACGCGACGTGTATTGCCATGGTTCGTAGAGGGTACGATCTAAGCGGCGATTTACGAGTGGAGCACGATCCGGTTTATGAATCCGTCTTTCCGCTCGGTGATCTGGTGATCTTTGCCGTGCTGATTACCGCTGCCTTGCTGAATCGCCACCGGCCGGAGATGCACAAACGCCTGATACTGTTCGCAAACATCGTACTGATGCCGGCCCCGCTCGCACATTTCATCGGTCACGTGTCTTGGCTGGCACGCCTGCCGGCGCCAATCATTTTGGTGCCGATTTCTATGTTTCTCGCGGCTGCGATTGCCAGGGAGTTCCTGATGAACCGGGCGGTTCATCCGCTGACCTGGGCCATCGCGGGCGGCATGCTCTTGTCCGGGCCGCTGCGGGCCGGCTTGATCGGCCGGAG
Source organism: Bryobacterales bacterium (assembly GCA_963843255.1). Classification (GTDB taxonomy): domain Bacteria; phylum Acidobacteriota; class Terriglobia; order Bryobacterales; family Bryobacteraceae; genus Bog-159. Next base: position 270,235 of record CAWJJQ010000008.1, read on the forward strand.
CGCTGCATGGCACGCATTTGTGACCTGGCTGGCGCGGATAGGTGGTTCCTGACCGGCGGCCATCTCTCTGGAGGATTTTTGTAGTAAGATTTTTGTCGCAAACTGCGATGCACGTCATCCGCATAGCCAGCCCGGCGCCCCCGCTCCGAGAGTTTGTGAGGTTTTATGCTCACCGTACGGTTCGGATCAAAGGAGACGCCGTCGTCCATCTCGTGCCGGCGCGCGCATTTCCTTTGCTTGAATTTGTTTTCGGCGATCGTTTCCAACAGGTGTCCTCCTCGGACCAGTCGCTGATTCAAACGAGCCCCCGCGTCGTGGTGGTCGGTGTACAAACGCACTGCCGCTCCCGATTGCGCTTTTCCGGCAGGGTGGAATGTTTCGTGATTTTGTTTCAGCCGACGGGATTGCACCGGCTATTCTCCACTCCCGGACAAGAAATAACGGACCGTGCTTATGACGCGTACTCAGTGCTTGGCGCGCTAGTCTCACGGCTGGAGCAAGTACTTGGCGACACTGATAATTTCATTGACCGGGTGCGCCTGGCCGACAACTTCCTGTTGCCTTATTCGCTGCGTGCGCGGGACCCCGGCCCGGTCTTCGCCGCATCCAGCGGGATCCTCCGCGCTTCCGGCAATACTCGAATCACCGCTTTGGCGCGCGAGGCGGGCGTAAGCGTGCGCCAGTTGGAGCGTAGTTTTTCGCAGCAAATTGGAGTGCATCCTAAGTTATTCGCTCGAATCGTCAGATTCGAAGCCGCGCTCGACCGCAAGGCCCGCTCTTCGGCCAGGTCGTGGACGGAGGTGGCGCATGAGTTCGGTTATTGCGATCAGATGCACATGGTCCACGATTTCGGGGAGTTTTCCGGCGGTACCCCTGCGCACATGCTCAAGGAGTTCGAGGAGGTCTTCCGAGGCCAGATCGAAGCAGTTCGTGCAGGCCGGGGCCTGGTTGCCCGAGACGATCTGGAGTTTATCGTCTGAAGAGCGCGGCGAGGTTCCCTGCCGGCGCCCGGACTCGTCAATCATCCTGTGATTCGAGCATGGCGCGTGCCCTCCGATCAGGCGAACCCGGTTTCGCGCGAATCGAATAAAGCCTGGTTTCGGTACGAAGCAGCAGCCGGTCCCTCGCGATCGCCGGCGTGGACAGCGCCATTTCATCCAGAGAATTAACCCGCAATACCGCAAACTCCTCGCCCGCCTTCACCACATACGTTGTGCCTTCTTCGTCCAGGCAGAAGACCCTGCCGTTGTACGCCCACGGCGACGACGTAAATGCCCCGCTTCCCCCCTCACTCGCCAACCGGCTCTTGTAACTTTGCTTGCCGGTCTTGGCGTCGAATCGGGTCAGGATGCCCGTTTCGTTGAGCACGTACACACCGCCGTCGTACGCTACCGGCGTGGGGAGGTAAGACCCGCCCTTCGCGTCCGACCACGCCACAAACTCGTTGGAGCGCTCGCCGTCGTCCTTCTTGAGCGAAATATCGCCGGATGCGCCCGGCTTCACAGCGAACATCGTGCTCTTATGTCCGCCGTTCACATATAGCCATCCCTCATAGGCAAACGGGGCCGGTATGGCGATGGATGACAGCCCCGACAGGCGCCACAGCTCTTTTCCTTCCAGGTCATAGCTGATCGCGATCCCCGGACCAACCGTAACGATCTCCGTCCGGAGCGTGTTTTTCCAGACGAACAGCGTGCTCCACCCGGTTCTTCGCACATCGTTCCCCACCTCCCGATCCGTGCGCTAGAGCCGACTGCCTGTGCGCCTGTCAAAAGATGCGATGAACGGCCGTTTCTCGTTATCGTCGAGAATAATAATCTGATCCCCGGCCAGCGCAGGCGATGCACCGCTCCCACAGTCTCCGTAAAGCGGATACACTTCCAGCTTCGCGGCCCACAGTATCTTGCCTTTCAGGTCAAACGCCCACAATCCGAGATTCGCGATGTACACGTAAACTGCCTTGCCGTCCGCGACGGGTGTCTCGGAGGCAAAGCTGGCCTTGCGATGCCGTCCACCCGGTGGCCGCCCGCTAAATAACTCATGCTTCCAGTCAACCGCGCCGGTTTTCAGATCCAGGCAATAGAACCAGTAGTGCAGCATGACTTCATCCGGCATCTCGATATCTCGCGCGATCAGTTTGGCCTCCGCGTCTTCTTCCTTGAGGCCCTGAGTCTTCAACTCGGCGAGATAGTCGTTACTGTATGTCGTGCCGATCTGAGGCGGCTTCGACTTACCCTCGGTCACCGCGCTGGTCACGAATATCTTGCCGCCGGTAACGATCGGTGACGACCACCCGCGCCCCGGAATATTCGCCACCCACTCCACATTCTTCGGTTTTTGACCACCGGTCCACCAGCGCCTCGTTCAGCCCGACCGGATTTAAATCCGGCCCGCGAAACTGCGGCCATTCCGGACCGGCCGCACCGGCGATCACGCTAAACCAGAGAAGCCCGGCCAACCCCTTCATACCGGGCAATCTTATGATTCCAAGCTTTGCCAGGATCATACAATCATTTTGGGATGTAAGCTTGGACTGAACAAGATCCATTTGTTGCGGTTTTATTAGGTCCATTCATGGCTTGTCCCTGGATCCTTTCGTCAGACATCTTTTGTGGTCAAATAGGACCATTGTGCTGCAGCTTGACGGGACGGGGCGGCTCTATCACCAGCTTTACCGGGCGCTGCGCGGCGAGATCCTCAGCGGCTGTTTAGCCTCGGGTGAGCGGGTTCCATCCACCCGCGAGATCGCCAAACTTTTGAATATCTCGCGCAACACCGCGGTCATGGCTTATGAGCACTTGCTGGCGGAGGAATATATTAAGGCGCGCATAGGCGCGGCAGGAACGGTGATAGCACCCGTCCTGCCACCGGATGGCTATGTGTCGCGGCCTGCGCTGCCGGGCCCGGCAGGACTGGTCTCCTCCCGCCGGCCGCGCCCGAAGATCGCTGCAGCTGGTAAGAGATTTCTCAGCTCCGCGCGAGCCTGTAGCAAGAGCCTCGGGTTGTCCGACTTGACCTGGGAGCTGACGCCTCCGCAATCCGGTACGATTTCCGTCCCGGCCGCGCCTCTTTCGCCGATCTGCCGTACACCCTCTGGTGCAGGCTCCTCGGCGCACGGGCCCGTCATGCCAGCCTTTCCGATTTAGACTACGGCCCACCCGAGGGACGCCGGGAACTGCGCGAGGCCATATCCACCCGACTGCGTCGCCTGCGCGGTCTCAACGCAGATCCCGACAGGATTGTGATCGTGAATGGAACTCAACAGGCGTTGGACCTGATCAGCCGCGTCTTGATGAACCCCGGCGACCGTGTGCTGATGGAGGAGCCCCACTACACAGGCGCGCGCTGTGCGTTCATGGCCGCCGGAGCCGAATTGGTCTTCTCACCCGTAGATCACCAAGGGATACAGATCCCAAGGCAAACATCAGGGAAGAGTGCCTGCCGGCTTGCGTACGTCACGCCGTCTCATCAGTTCCCGACTGGTGCGGTCCTGTCCATTGAGCGGCGTCTGGGACTGCTCGCCTGGGCCTCCCGCCCCGGCGCGTTCATCGTCGAGGATGACTACGACGGAGAATATCGCTATGACGGGCAGCCGCTACAAGCGCTCGCCGGCTTGGATCGCGAGGGCTCTACGATCTACGTGGGAACGTTCTCGAAGACTTTGTTTCCGGCCTTAAGGTTGGGCTACCTGGTTCTGCCTAAGCCACTGGTTGAGCCGTTCCTCGCGACCAAAGCAATTGGAGACGCCGGTAAGGCGTCGCTTGAGCAACTGGCTCTGGCGGATTTCATTGACGCCGGGCATTTCGATCGGCATCTCAGGCGAACCACCACCTCAAACCGCGCGCGGCGAAAGGCGCTGGTGGCAGCCATAAACGAGCACTTTGGAGACCGCGCGGAAGTCTGTGGCGCCAATGCCGGGCTCCATGTCTTTGCCTGGTTGAAAGCGAAGAACGGCGGCCCGATCGCGGATGTTTCAGGCACCGCCGAAAAGGCCGGTATTGGCTTGTACTCGGCGGACCCATTCTATGCGAGACCTCCGGAGCGCACCGCAATCTTACTCAGATATGCACCCTTGCGCGAACGAGATATTCAGGAGGGAATCCGCAGGCTAGCCGCGGCGCTAACTTGACGAAGCCCGCGTGATCCGGCTAATCGAACACCACCGTCTTGTTGCCATAACACAGAATCCGGTGCTCCAGATGCCACGCGACGGCCCGAGACAGTACCGACTTCTCAATATCCCGGCCTTTCCTGATGAGATCCTCCACCTGATCCCGATGCGAAATGCGGACCACATCTTGTTCGATGATCGGCCCGTCGTCGAGCGCCGCCGTGACGTAGTGACTCGTTGCGCCGATCAGCTTGACCCCACGCTGGAACGCCGCGTGATAAGGCCGCGCGCCCTTGAAGGCCGGTAAGAACGAATGATGTACATTGATGATCCGCGCGGCATACTCCTGCACGAACTCGGACGACAGAATCTGCATGTATCGCGCCAGCACAATCAGGTCAATACCACCGGCCGATAACAGGCGGCGCTCCTCGTCTTCCGTCTCTTGATTCGCCGCGGGGTTCACCGGGATGTGCCGGAACTCGACCCCATAAAAGCGCGCGAGCGCCTCTCCGTTATGGTGATTGCTGATGATCAACGGTATTGAGCAGTTAAGCTCTCCGGCCTGATGCCTGTGCAGTATGTCGACGAGGCAGTGCAGGTACTGAGACACAAAGATCGCCACCCGCGGAACATCTGACATCAAGTAGAGTTGCCACTGCATCTGTAGTTCAGCGGCGGCGATCTGGAATTCAGCGCGGAAGGCGCTCAGGTCGAACCCCTCCAGCGTCCACTCGACGCGCATAAAAAACAGGCCCGCTTCGTGGTCCTGATGCTGATCCGCATGCGTGATGTTGGCGCCATGCCGGTAGAGAAGGCTTGCCACGGACGCGACCAGGCCTTTACGGTCCGGACAGTCGATGAGGAGCACAGCCGTCGTAGGCATTGCTCAAACCAGCTTAGCGTGGACTGCGGTCTTATGAAGGGCTCGGGCCTACGTGTCCGTGGGCTCACCGATTGCTGGCGCAGACAAGCCCGTCCGTCCAGCAGCCCGGACGGGGCTAGCCAAACGCCGCTCGCATTCCTGAACCGGTAACACTATCGCCGATTTCGAGCCGGACAAACAAGCGCTATGCGCCCATTTCCGCCAATGTACGACTCGGCGACAATCGTCAACGCGGATTTGTAAACGCTACGCCGTTAGGCAGGATCTCTCCCGCGTGCGCACCAAATGTCAGCAACGGGCGTGTTAGGCGCCGTTGGCGTGCTATACTACGATCATCTCACCGACCCGACAGTCGTCAGTAGTTGGCGATGGGTTCGTGGGAAATATGAGTTAGGCGGCAGGCAAAGCCTTTCGCCGATGGAGAAAAACGTGAAAACCGAAAATGGCGTTCAGCCGAACGCTTCTGCTCCCCTTTCCCTTCCGTTCGTATTTACCGTTCCCACCCACGAATATCGAAGCCTTCCCATACCCGGCCTCGATGGCACAAAGGTAGGCGACTGCTTCGTGAGCGTCACCTCGTTGCCGGAAGAATTGGACAGCTTCATGGAGGTCAACCCCAGGGTTCCAAACCGGACCCAAAAGGGCGTCCTTTCAGGCCCGGTGGTCAAGGGCATCACCGAGACCCTGGTAGAGAGCCCCGAAGATATGGCCATTAAGAACCAGGGAATCTACCTCCTGGTCGAAGATGCTACCTTTAACCGGGCGACCGGCGGCAATGGCCAGCTCACAATCACGCTGGCCGATCCGGCGCGACACGGCATCGTGAACGGCGGGCATACCTACGCCGCAATCCGCGATGCGATTGAAAACGCGGATGAGATGGAGCGGAAGAACATCTCTCGCGCCTATGTCCGGCTGCATATCCTTCAGGGCATCGACGAGCAGAAGGTTGCTGAGATTGCCGAAGGGCTGAACCGCAGTAAGCAGGTTGATGATCCCTCGCTGGCTAATCTTCAGGGCCACTTCGATAATATCCGGGAAGTCATGAAGGGCAAGCCGGGGGAGAACGCTATTGCCTATCACCAGGGAGGCGAGGGCGAGGTGTATATCGTTGAACTGCTTGTCTTCCTCGAAATGTTCAACCGGGAGAGGTTTGATCGGAAGAAACATCCGCACTACCTGTACAGTCGGACCAAGAGCGCTCTGGAGTTTTATCAAAAGGACTTGGAACTCCGGCCATCGCCGCTGGAAATCCTGGTACCGAAACTCCCGGAGATACTTGAGTTGTGCGACTTGATCCAGCGCGAAACGCCTGCTGCTGCTAAGCGGGTAGGATTCGAGTTTGGCAGGATGAAAACGGGAAAACACAGGGCGGGCGCGAAGACCAATAAGAACATCCTGTTGCCGTTTTTGAACTCGACGATGAACTACCGCGTGCCCAATGGCTGGCTGTACCCGATGCTGGCGGCTTTCAGGGCGGATGTCACCTGGGATGTCCGGCAGGGGAAGTTCGAGTGGAAGGTTCCCCTCAAGAAGCTTGTGCCTGCCGTAATCGACGATTTGGTAGGCGTCTGCGTCACAGAGCATCGGGACAACAACCTACAACCAGATAAAGTCGGCAAACGGGAATCCACGTACGTACAGTGCTATGACAAATTGCAGCTGTACCTTCTGGAATCCGGCCTGATGGATTAGGTATTTCGGGGTGAGGAGAGTATCAGTGATGGCTCCCCTCACCCTCCTGTTCGCGGCCCAGCCCAAATAAATTGGCCGATTTTCGCGGCGCCGCGTAGGCTTTACAATTATTCACACGAGCGGTAGGTAAGCGAAAGGAACGTTATGGATAGACACGTCGCAGTTGTTACTCTTCTGGAGAGTTTCGATCTGGGTAAGAACACCGCACAGAACGCGGGGATCGAAATAAAGGTATACGGCAAAGGCGGTCCCAAGAGACACGGGCCGCAACTTGGAACAATCAGAGTCGGTCAAGGGTCATTTGCGTGGTGGGCCAGAAGCGCCAAATTAGAGACAAAGAATGGGAAACGCCCGCCGACACTCAGATTAGGTTGGACCGAATTCGCAGAGCACATGGACAAGTTGATTGCCGAACGCCGTTGAAAGTGTGAGCTTAAACGAGAACGTCCAACGGCGCCCGGCGTGACGACGAGGTTACAAGCTGCACTCAGGTTCAATTCCGAGCTTGTCGTTAACGGCGCGACTCAGCCTCTGCTTGCAGCCGAGGTATCGTTCGGTCGTTTGAATCGAGACGTGCCCGAGCAAGAACTGAATTTGGTCGAGTTCTCCGCTGGCAAGGTGGCATAAGCGCGCGCATGTCCGACGTAGGTCATGCGGTGCGAGCTTCTCGATTCCAGCGCGGCTGGCCGCTTCCTTTACGACCTCCCACAGCACCTTCGGCGTCATGCCTTCGCCCCATACGCTGCCGGACTTGTTGATCGAGCGGAACACCGTGCCTTTGGTAATTCTGGCGGCAGTGCTCCAGACGTCAACCGCAGCCTTGACCCATTGCGGGACCGGAACCGTCCGGATATGTCCAGCCTTGCCTTTCAGGTCCGCGATCACCCAATGCTCCTCGCGAACCTGGATGGAGTCCATCGCCAAAGACAGAAGTTCGCCGCGGCGGAGGCCGCAACCGACTAGCATTGCCAGAATGGCGTGGTTCCGTTTTCCGCGTAGCGTGGCGATGTCCGATCGTTCCAGCAGGAGTTTGCACTGAGCGGGGGTGAGCCAGTTGCCCACGCGGACGCCAAGACGCCGGACTCCTTTGACTCGCCGAATTCCCGCCCCCAGTTCCGGGCTCAGCAATCCCGAGTCGCACGCCTCATAAGCAACGCGGCGTACCGCCGCCAGGCGCAGATTGATGGCGTTCGGGGCGTAGTCCTTCTGCTCTAAGTAAATCCGGTATCTCAGGACCACCGTGCGATTGAAGGCCAGGCGCGGCTCCGAACAATACCACTCGACGAACTCGTTGATGGCATGGTCGTACGTTCGTTGCCCGCTCACGGATGTGAGGGTATTGAGGACAGCGGATTTGGCTTGTTCAAGATCCGGCAGTGCCAGGACCCGCTTCGGCGATTTCATCTTCTTTCGAGGCTTTGACATGGGCGGCGGCCTCCTTTGACCGCCGTCCCCAGAATGCGTCAGAGGCGGTAGAATGGTTATCAAGATGGAACGTGTACCGTCACAGCCTGTTAAGGATCCGCCTAACCTCGTTCGGGCATGCCCGTTCGATCTAGACCGGCTGTTGAGCCACATCGATCCTGGACCTGCCGAAGAATCCGAAGCCTACGTACGCCTCATCTATGAGCAGCGCCGTTCTGACCTCTCCTCCAAACGCAACGGCAAGACTGGTCGTTGACACAGATGTTGCCAGTTTCATTTTCAAATGGCACCCCGTGTTTGCCCCGCGGTATGTGAACATCATCCGTGGTGCCGAGTTGATTGTCTCGTTCATGACATTGGCGGAAATGCGCCAAGGTGCGCTGGACGCGAATTGGGGACAACGCAGGTCGGACTTGCTGGAGGCATATCTCGCGGATTTTTCAGTCCTGAATTCGGACAATCTGCTGTGTTCGACCTGGGCTCAGGTTCGAAACGAGAGCGTGAGGAAAGGGCGCCAGATGAGCGCAGCCGATGCGTGGATCGCCGCCACCGCTCTGGTTCTGTCCGCGCCACTGGTTACAAACAACGCCAAAGACTACCGCCACTTGGGCAACATCCAACTCGTTTCCGCTGCCGGCTAAACCGACGGCATTCGGAGGCAGATCGCGGCGGGCCAGGAGATCGGTCCTCTGTAGTCGCGCAGCGTGGAGCTATCGGCCCAAAAAATGCGCAAACCACGGATCTGCAACAGATCGGTCCCAGCAGCCGCAGATTTCCCCTGGGAAACGCCGTCCACGGAAACCAGATAACCGCATTGTCGCCAAATCCCCGAACCGCTGCGGCCGGCCCCCGAAACGGCGTTCCGCGGGACCGGCCTTTGCCTGTCCAGCGAAATCCAAACGCGCCAGCAAGCACCGCCGACACCCAAAAGCAACCTCGGCCCGAGGCCCCACCGAACGCCCAACTTACCCCCAACCAACCCGAACAACTTACGATCCGAATAAGCCAGTTCACGCCACCACCCAAGCCCCGCCCCCCAACTAATCCAATCACTTACGCGCCGACCACCCCGATCCTCGCACCCACCCCATGCTACCCTCAAATCGGAAATGATGCCGAACCAGCTTCACCAACCGAAAAACGGAGGCTCCCTCAACCTCCCGCCCCCGCAACTAAGACCCCGCCAACCCCGGATCGGTGGCTTCGGTCATTTTGCATCCCATAGTAACCGAATAACTTATTGGCTTCGAACATAACTTTTTTGACTTTTGGGCCACCAGCCGCCCTCGCCCCCCGCTCCTTGACAACCGAATATCCAGCCACCCGCCGGCGTCCGTTCACCGCTTCAAGTAGCGATCGAACCACTCCAGCGCCAACTTCTGCGCCTGCTCGTGCGCCGCGAAGTAAATCCCGTAATGCGTAATATTCGGAATCACCACCAGGTTCTTCGCTCCCGTAAATCGCTGGTAAGCCTTCAGCGCATGGTCCCGGTTATCGAATAACTCCTCCTTCTCCGCGATCACAAACTGCATCGCACATTGCGGCGCTTTGTTCACGTCCTCCACCGGATCGTACGGCACAAACTTCGCCCGCACCGGCGCGCCCCGCAAGTTACCGATCGCCTTCACTCCCGGCGCCGGGTATCCTAACTCGCCGCGCGCCATCTTAGTAGCTTCGTCGTAAGTCTTGCGCCGCTCCGTCTCGTTCGCGATCATGGCCCGCCCATCCATCGCTCCCACCTGGCTGTGGATCGCCTTCACCCGTGCATCGTGCTCCGCCACGTACACCACCAGGCCGCCTGAAAAACTGCTGCCCCACATCCCCAGCCGCTCCGGATCGTACTGCGGCTCCGCCTGCACCCACGCGATCGCGTTGAACCAGTCGGTCGCCTCGTCCATCGGGTCCACCACCTCGCGCACCTCCTGCACCTCCGCCGTGAACTTGCCGCCCGGATGCTCGCTCGGCTCCGGCGCTGTCAGGATCACCCGCGAATCGCTGTCGCCCCACCCGCGGTAATCGAAGGTCACCACCAGGTAGCCCGCCCGCGCGAATGCCATCGCATCCGGCCGCAGCAGCGCCGCCGTCCCGCCCCACCCGTGCGCCATCATGATGGTCGGCAGTTTCCTGGCCGCCGCGGCCTTGGGCGCGAACACTTCCGCGTACATCCGCGTCCCTTCGCTCATGATGGCCGCGCGCCGGAATGTCAGGTCGTCCGGAGGCCTGAACGTCGCCGTCTGCGCCCACGCCGAAATGGAAAGGAGTACGCACCATGCCAGCCGCATGGCATGAGAGTTTATCACGGCGTCCACGGTAGAATACTCTATCCATGATCCGTCGCGCCCCGCACGTCTCTCGCGCCGCCTGCGCGTTCTCATTGCTCTCCGCGCTCTCCGCCCAAACCCCGCGTATGACCGGCTACTCTCCCGCCGCCGCTCGCGCCGAGCAGGCCGGCGAGCAGCAGTTCCGCGCCATCCCCTCGCCCGCCGAAGAGCGCCGGCAGCATCGCTATTTCACCGCCGAGCCGCACCCCGCCGGCTCGGAGCGCAATCACCAGCTCGCCCTCCATGTCGCCCGCCTCTGGAATGAGCAGGGCCTCGAAGACGTGCGCATCCATCAGTACGACGTCCTCACTTCCCTTCCCCGTTCCATAACCGTCGAAATGGTCGCGCCCGCCACTTACCGGGCGTCTCTCCGCGAAGACGCTTATGACGTTGATCCCGATACCAAGAATCCTGCCATCCGCGGCGGCTATCTCTCCATGTCCGCGTCCGGAGAAGTCACTGCCCCGCTGGTCTACGCCCACAGCGGCAATCCCGAGGATTACGATCTTCTCCGCCGCCATCACATCAGTGTCAAGGGCAAGATCGTGCTCGTGCGCTACTCCAACCCCTACAGTTACCGCGGCTTCAAAGCCCTCACCGCGCAGAACGAAGGCGCCGCCGGCCTGCTCATTTATTCCGATCCCGCCGAAGACGGTTATCAGCGCGGCAAGGTCTTCCCCGATGGACCATGGGGACCCGCCAGTCACATCCAGCGCGGCTCCATCACATACGATTTCCTGGTTCCCGGCGATCCTCTCACGCCCGGTTGGGCTTCAGTCGAAGGGGCCCGCCGCATTCCCCCGTCCGAGGCCGTGTCGCTGCCGAAGATCATGGCCGTCGCGATGTCCTGGCGCGATGCCCAGCCGCTCCTCCAGCATATGGATGGCCCTGTCGCTCCCAAAGCCTGGCAGGGCGGCCTGCCCATCACCTATCGCCTCGGCGGCGGCGTGGTGCGCGTCCATATGAAAGTGGACATGGATACCAGCCCGAAGCCGAACTATGTAGTCGAAGCCCGCCTCGCCGGCAGCCGGTTACCCGATGAGTGGATCTTACTCGGCAACCATCGCGACGCCTGGGAATTCGGAGGCGTCGATCCCTCCAGCGGCACTGCCTCGCTCATGGAATTGACCCGCGCCCTGGGCCAGATGAAGCAAAGCGGCTTCCGCCCCAAGCGTACCCTGGTCTTCGCCAGTTGGGATGGCGAGGAAGTCGGATTAACTGGCTCTACCGAGTGGGGCGAACAGTTCGCTGACGACTTACAACACAAGTTAGTAGCCTATCTCAATGTGGATTCGTCAACGTCAGGCCCTAACTTCCATCCTAGTTCCATCGGATCGCTAGCGCCACTCTTAGTCGAGCTAAGCCGCGACTTACCAGCCCCGTCCGGCGTCGCTCTCTACCAGGAGTGGAAAGACTCAGCCGCCGCCGCCCGCGCCACCACGAAGGATGCGCGCCCGGTCACCGACCGGAACATGGTCGAAACCCGCATAGGCAGCGGATCCGACTTCACCGTGTTCCTCAATCACCTCTGCCGCCCCACCATCGAGCTCCAGTTCGATGGACCCTACGGCGTCTATCACTCCGCCTACGACGACTTCTATTGGATGGACCACTTCGGCGACCCCGGCTACCGCTATCACACCCTCATGACCCAGTATTGGGGCTCGCTGGCGCTGCGCCTGGCAGGAGCCGAAATCCTGCCCTTCGATTTCGAAGCTTACGGCCGGGACATAGCAAGATTCGCCGCCGCCCTCCCCAACAAACATATTGACCTCAAAACCCTGCAGCGAGCCATCGCCGAATTCCAACAAGCCGGAGCCAACCTAAACGCAAAAGTAACCCAGGCCCTCACCCATAACCCACCGCCCCAGGAACTCCTGGCAAAAGTAAACCAAGCCATAATGCAAATAGAATCCAACTGGTCCAACCCCGAAGGCCTACCCGGACGCCCCTGGTTCAAGCACACCCTCTACGCCGCGCGTTACACTTACGGTCACCTCGAACTACCCGGCCTGACCGAAGCCCTGGATAAGAAGGACTGGCCCCAAGCCCGGAACCAGGCCAAAATCCTAACGGATGCCCTAACTAAAAACAAAGTTCTCCTGCAAACAACCACAGAGCACTTAGACTAACCGCCAAAGGTCGTCTCTAGGGGCTGAGCAATCGTATAATTCCAAGCTGGCGGAATCGCGTGTCGTTCGAGGGAGAGGCGGTGGACCTGCTCTGGTTTGGGTGAGCTGCCGGTTAGATCCTACCTACGATCGAGGAACGCCGCGACCCTGAGCCCGGTTCGGGTGCGGATGTTGCGAATGAAGTTGCGGACCGTTCCGAGAACAGACGGTGCTCAATGGGATTCTCCACCGGATAGTCACGCAACTTTTCCAGAATGGACTGCGATTGGAGTTGGCAATGCTGCCGGTACACGCGAACGGTGACTTGACTTTGGTCCGCTCCTAGTGGAGCATCCCTTCCAGGCGGGTCTTCACTGCGGGCCACTCCTCCTCCACAATGCTGAAGTAAACCGTATGCCGGATCCGGCCGCTTTCGGTGACCATGTGCTTGCGGAAGGTGCCCTCTTCGACGGCGCCCAGGCGCAGGATCGCGCGGCGCGAGCGCTCGTTGAGCGAATCGGTTTTGAGTTCCACCCGGATGGCGCCCAGCTTGTCGAAGGCGTGGCGCAACATCAGGTACTTGGCTTCGGTATTGACGGCCGTGCGATGCCAGGGGCGGCCGATCCAGGTCCAGCCGATTTCGAGGCGGCGGTGCGCGCGATCGATGTTGCCGAAGCGCGTGCTGCCGATGGCGCGGCCGGAGGCGCGGTCGATGGTGGCGAAAGGCAACGCCGTTCCACTGGCTTGCGCCTGCAGGGCGAGGTCGATGTAGCTATGCATATCGGCAGGTGTGCGGACGCTGGATGGGATCCAGCGCCATAGTTCATCGTCGAGACCTACAGCACACAGATCGTGGTGATGGTGCATCGACAGCGGCTCCAGGCGCACGTGGCGGCCTTCGAGGGTCACGGGTTCTATATCCATTACGGTTGGCTTTTCGCTTGGCATGTTTCCGTCAACCAATGGTAGCTTAAGCTGGTAGACGCGCTTATGAAGCAACTGGCTCTGGATGCACTGGACGCGGCCCTTGACGATAATGTCACGTACGCGGATACGCGCGCGATCGAGATTCAAGACCGCCAGGTCGCGACCAAGAACGGCAAGGCCGCGCATGTGTCCAGCTCCGTTTCCATGGGGCTGGCGATCCGGGTGCTGGCAAACGGATGCTGGGGCTTCTCGGCCACGGACGATCTCACTCGCGACGGTGTGCAGGCGGCCGCGGCGCTGGCGCGGGAGATCGCACGCGCCGGCACGCTTGCCAAGAAGCACGACGTGGTACTGGCGCCGGAGGACAAATACGAGGCCACCTGGGTGTCTCCCGTTCGTATCGATCCTTTTACTATCCCGGTGGATCGGAATGTAGCGCTGTTGCTGGAGATCGATCGCGAGCTGCGCCGCAATCCGGGCATCACCATGGCGGAAGGCTCTATGAGCTTTGAGCGGCGGCGCCAGGTTTTTGCCTCATCGGCCGGCAGCCTCATCGACCAGACCCGCTACCAGAGCGGCGTCGGATACGCGGCGCTGGCATACAAGGATGGCGAGATCCAAAAGCGCTCCTACCCCAATTCCTTTGGCGGACAGCATCAGCTGAAAGGATATGAGCTGATCGAGGAATGGGACCTGGTAGGCAACGCCGCCCGCATCGCCGAGGAAGCGGTGGCGCTGCACGGCGCCGATCAATGTCCGGAGGGAGAATTCGACCTGATCCTGGACAGCTCGCAGCTCGGGCTGCAAATCCACGAATCGATCGGCCACCCCATCGAGCTCGACCGCGTGCTGGGCAGCGAGGCCAATTACGCAGGCATGAGTTTTCTCACGCTCGACCAGTTGAACCGGCTGCGGTACGGATCGGAAATCGTCAACGTGGTTTGCGATGCGCGGCCGGAACATGGCCCGGGTTTGGGCACTTTTGCGTTCGACGACGAAGGCGTGCCGGCGCAATCCACCGACGTCATCCGCCAGGGGCTGTTCACCGGCTATATGACATCCCGCGAAACAGCGGCGGCGGTGGGCGCGGCGCGATCGAATGGCACGATGCGGGCGGAGGGCTGGGCGCGGCTGCCGCTCATCCGGATGACGAACGTGAGCCTGCAGCCCGGCGAGCAATCGCTGGACGAAGTCTTCGGCGGCACGGATCACGCCGTTTACATGGAAACCAACCGAAGCTGGTCTATCGACGACAAGCGCTACAACTTCCAGTTCGGCTGCGAGATCGGATGGGAGATCCGCAAGGGGAAGCGGGTGCGCATGCTGAAGAATCCCAGCTACAGCGGGATCAGCACGGAGTTCTGGAACGCGTGCGCGGCAATTGCTGGGCCCGCGCACTGGACGCTCTGGGGCGTACCGAATTGCGGCAAAGGACAGCCCGAGCAGGTGATGGGGACGGGACACGGCGCCAGCCCCGCGCGCTTCACGGGCATCAAAGTGGGGAGCGCGTATGCCGATTGATGCGGCCTATTGCCGGGAAATTTTCGGTCGCGTGCAGCGGGCGGTGGCCAGCCTGGGGATCGTGGACGTCGAGACCATTCTGGGGGCCGGATCGAGCGCGCTGACGCGGTTCGCAAATAATGCGATCCATCAGAACGTGGCGGAACGCAACGTGAATCTTTCCGTGCGGCTGCAGGTGGACGGGCGGACGGCACGCGCTACCACGAACCGGCTGGATGACGATGCCATCCGGCTGGTAGTGGAGGAAGCGGCGGCGCTCACGCGGTTGCAGGAGCCCGATCCGGAGCTTTTGCCTATGGCCGGCGCCGGATCCGCGCCGAACAGGCAAGGCGGGCGCTGGTACGAGTCCACTGCGGGCGTGTCGCCCGCGGATCGCGCGGGGACGGTGGCGGAGGCGATCGCGCTGGTGGAGGCGGTCGGGCAGACCGCGGCGGGAATTTATTCGACAGCGGAAGCGGTGATGGCCATTCAGAATTCGCGCGGCGTGTTCGGCTACTATCCCGAGACCATGGCGAATTTTTCGATCACGGCCATGGCGGTGGACAGCTCCGGCTGGGCCAAGGGCAGCGCCTGCTCACACCGCGATCTGGACTGCGCGGCCATGGCCCGAGCGGCGGCACACAAGGCGGCGGCTTCGCGGGCGCCGGTCGAACTGGCGCCGGGCGCATATACGGTCATCCTGGAACCGGCCGCGGTGCTGGACCTGGTCGGGCAGATGTTCGGCGACTTCAGCGCCACCGCCATCGCGGACGGCCGCAGCTTTCTGCGTGACCGTATCGGAACGCGGCTGTTCGGCGAGAACGTGACCATTCACGACGACGCGAACCATCCACTGCAATCCGGCGCGGCGTTCGATGGGGAGGGTATTCCGCGGCGGAAGCTCGCGCTGGTGGAGCGCGGCGTCGTGCGCGAGATCGCGTATTGCCGGCAGGCTGCGCACCAGGCAGGCACGGAGGCAACAGGACATGGTTTTCCGCTGCCGAACGAATATGGCGAGGCGCCCATGAATATCGTGATTGTGGGCGGCGGGACTTCGATCGACGCGATGATTGCGTCTACGGAACGCGGGATCCTTGTCACGCGGCTGTGGTACATCCGGGAAGTCGATCCGTACGAGAAGATCATGACGGGCATGACCCGCGACGGTACATTCTTGATCGAGGGCGGCGAGATTCGGGGAGGCGTTCGGAATTTCCGGTTCAACCAGGGGCTGCCGGAGATGCTTTCGAATGTGGAAGCGCTGTCACCGGCGGTACGGGCTTCGGGGGAAGAGACGTTCGATATGGTGGTGCCGGCAATGAAAGTGCGCGGGTTTCACTTTACGGACGTCACGCGGTTCTGACCGGCTATTCGCCGAAGATTTCGTGGGTAAGGTCTTCCTGCTTTTTGGGCCGCTGTTCGTCCCAGAAGCCTACCACTAGAGATACGGCGGTCAGGGTGAAGGCGACGATGGCCAGGGTGTCGAGGCCGCGATGCCAGAGGATGGCTCCTTCGGCGATCAGGGTGCGGACTAGCCAGCCGTACAGGCTGCGCATATTTTGACCGCGGCGCACACGGACGATTGAGCGGCCCAGGAAGTGCGCGAAAAGGAGGCCCAACAGGCCTACCAGGACGCGCAGCGTGTCCAGTGGAATGGGCATGCTCTCAATTTGGCTCAAGATTTGGACATTTGCAAGGCCCTCCGCGGCTTGCCACAATGAGCCTGATGAGCCTGATGCAGGAAATTCGCGAGTTCCCGGTCTCGCGCAACATGGTGGCGATCTGGTGGCTGGGCCAGAACGGCTATATTTTCAAGACTGCCGAGGGGACGCTGCTGTCAACCGATCTCTACCTGACCAACTCGTGTGCGGAAGCTTATGCCGATTCGCTCATAAACCTGGAACGGCAGGTTCCCATTCTATTGCCGCCTGAAGAGGTGAATGTGGACGTTTTTGCGTGCACGCACAATCACCAGGACCACACCGACCCGGCGACCATCGAAGCACTGCGGCACAAGGACACCATGCAGTTCATCGGCCCGCACCCGAGCTGCGCGGTATTCCGGGCGCAGGGCGTGGAGACCGGGCGCATCGTGCCGGCCTGGCCCGACTGCGAGCTGCAATTCCGGGACGTGACGATTCATGGCACGTTTGCGCTGCCCACGGACGCCACCGACTTGAATCACATGGGATTCGTTTTGCAGTTCGGCAAGGGGCCGCGCGTGTACGTGACGGGAGATACGGACTACAGCGACTTGCTGGCGGCGGCGGCCAGGCACAGGCCGGACCTGATGATTACCTGCATCAACGGCGGCTTCAATAACTTGTCGCACTACGAAGCCGCGCAACTGGCGGCGCAGATCCAGCCGAAAGCTGCAATTCCCTGCCACTACGACATGTTCGCCGATAATTCGGTGGATCCCGGCCAATTTCGTGCTTCGCTGGCGATGCGCGCGCCAGAAGTGCGTTATACGCGACTGGAACACGGCAAGCCATTCGTGTTTGGACTTTAGGCTCCGCTAACTAAAGATATCCTTGATAAAACCATGTCCGGGGGCCGACCATCGTAGTCGGAAGCCTCACCGGTTCGGACCATGCGTCGCTTGGAGTACATCTTTCTCGTCCTCGGTTTTGCAGTAATCTTTGGCGCGGCGGGCTTCGACGTACTGTCTCATGGCTGGCGCATCCCTCCCTCTTACTCAGCCGGTTCCCACACGCGGCCGGGCGGACAGTAATCCGCAGCGCCGCATAAAGCCCATTTCGCTGGCGCTGGCAGCCGTGTTCGCAGCCACGAACCTGGGGCTGGGGTTGAGCGTGGCCGCGGCTGGTCTGCGGGGCGACTTTGCATGCACCTATATGGGGGCTTCGCTGGTCCGGGAGGGGCACCTCAAGCAACTATACGATTTGGGAACCCAAGCGAGCTGGTGGCGCGCGCATGCGATCAGCGATAAACCTCTGGTTCCTTATGTGCGGCCTCCGTTTTATGCGGCGGTGCAGTCGCTGGCCGCCGTGCCGCCGCTACGCTTGTCGTTCCTGGTCAACGTCACGGTTCTGTCGCTGATGCTCGTTGGATGCTGGGTGTGGTTCGCGCGGACGCTCGGCGAGGAGGCGCTGGTGCTGGCCTCACTTTTCTGGCCTACCGCGCTGGGGATCGCGTTTGGTCAGGACTGCGTGCTGATGCTGGCGCTGGCGGTGGTCTCGTATCATCTGCATAGCCGGGGACGGGACGGTTGGGCTGGTGCGGTGCTGGCTCTGGCTCTTTACAAGTACCACGTGCTACTGCTGGTGGGTCCCGCGATGCTGGTGGGGCGCCGGCGGCGGATGTTCGCGGGTTTCGCGGCGGTGGCGACGGTCGAGGCGCTGGTCTCTTTTGCGCTGGTGGGACGGGCGGGCATCCTGTCGTACATCAGCCTGTTGTTCCGCAAGGACCTGGAGGGTCTTTATCCATCACCTCAACTCATGCCGGATATCAACGGCCTGCTTATGAACTTCAGGGTGGCGTCCGTGCCCGTTGTGATCGTGCTCAGCGCCGTTACGGTGGCCTGCACTCTGGCGGCGGGCTGGCGGGCGCCTTGGTGGCGGGGGATGTCCGCGGCCGTTGCGGGGTCGATCCTGATCGTGCCGCACGTATTCGGCTACGATCTGACGGTTCTTCTTCTTGGGCTGCTGCTGGCCATCCGGTTTTCGAAATCGAAATTCACGCGGGGCGTGGCGGTGTGGCTTTGCGCGCCGCTGGTTCACATCGCGAATCTGCTCAATGCTCCGTGGGCCGCACTGCTCCCACTTTCGCTTGCCATGTTCCTGTTTGCGCTGGGGCGGGAATTTGCTCTCGACCTACTGAAACTGCCGGCAAATGCCGATTATAGCTAGACATACCAGCGATTATGGAGGCGAAACATCAACCCACGAGATCCGGGCGATGGCCGTTTGTTAACTTGTTCGTCCGTCGGAACGCATGGTATCCCTTCAGCATGGCAAACCCTGGCCGGGGAGATGTGCGTCTTCCGGCGCCTGTCGCATTCGTGTTGAAAGCCGTGCTGGTGGCTTGCCTGCCTTTGCTCGTCTACAACGGGTACAAATACGGCCTTTACCACCTGATCAGCACCAATCCGGCGGCTCAGTTCACATATTTCGGCATCGCGGTTCTGTACTTTGTGGGCAGTTCTCCCTCACGCGTGGAGTCCGTACTGGCGATCGCGGGCGGCGTAGGGCTGGTGTTGTTCTGTCCGCTGGTCAAGCCCTCGGAATTCACGGGAGAGGCGCTGGTGCGGGTGGGCGCGTTCGTTGGAGTAGCCGGATTGGTGGCGATGTGCGCGCGGGCGATCGTCTCGCGGGACAAAGACGCGGCGCTCGATACGCTGGCGCGTTCCCTGATTTTTGTCGTGCTGGGAATCGTGTTAGGCACCATGCTGAGCGCGGCGTCGGCCTTGCGCCCCTTCAAGTTCGATTATTTCCTGTATAGCATCGACGTCCGGTTCGGGACCGCCATCAGCTTTGCGATTGGCCGCTGGTTCCAGACCTGGCCCCCGCTGTGGCGAATCGAGATCGTGATTTACCACTCCCTGCCGTTCGGCCTGGCAGTGCTGTATGCCGCGCACTTGCGGCGGGCCACGCCGGGCCCGGTGGATGTCCTGACCATGATGTGGGTGAACGCGATCGTCGGCTACGGGCTCTACTTTATTTATCCCGCCGCCGGACCACTGTACGCGTTTGGCGGGAATTTTCCGTGGAGCGCGCCGGCTGCCGGGCACTACGCACTGGAAATGGTACGGCTGAACGCCGCGCCGAACGCCATGCCTTCGCTGCACATGGCGTGCGCCATCTTGATCTGGTGGAACGCGCGCTCCTGGAAGGTGGGACGCGCGATTGGGTTCACGTTCATGATCCTGATCGGGTTCGCGGCCGTGGGATTCGGGGAACACTATTTCCTGGACCTGGTGGTGGCCTTCCCCTACGCGCTGGCGATCCAGGCAGCGGCTACCAAAGGCGCCCACCGCTGGCCGCCGCTGGCGCTGGGAGCGGCCATGACCGCGTGCTGGTTCCTGGCGCTGTTGTATGCGCCAAGCGAAATGGCGGGAATGCCTGTGTGGGCAATGTGGTGCCTGGCTGCGATCACGGTGGCGCTGCCAGTTGCGGCCAACTGGAAACTGCTGCCGGAGAATCCCCGGGCGGAGGTAGTCTCGGCGCCCGCGTTCGAACTGAAAGTCGCATGAAGAAGACCGCGGCCGCGCTGGTGATCATAGCCATGGCTATGGCGGCGCTACCGCTGAGCCATTGGGGAAGCGATTTCCGGAGCTTTTATACGGGCGCGCGGCTGGCCGGCAAGCCGGAGCTGTTTTCGCTTGATGCCATGCGGAAGATCGAGGCGCCGCTGGGAACCGATCTGACGCAATTACAGGTTTGGATTCGTCCCCCCTTCTATGCGCTGCTGCTTTGGCCTTTGGGGCAGCTTCCCTACCGCTTGGCGGCGTTTCTCTGGCAAGCGATCCTGGCCCTGGCATTGATTTTGTTCGTACGGCTTTGGGACGATCAAGTGCCGTCGTACTGGATGGCGGCCCTCTTCCTGCCCATGCTGCTGGCCCTGTTCTTTGGCCAGGACGTGACGTTGTTGTTGTTGCTGGCGGCCATTGCGGTCAGGTTGGAGCAACGGGGCCATCCGTTCCTCGGCGGTTTGGTATTGTCGCTCTGCGCGATCAAACTGCACCTGTTTCTGCTGGTGCCTTTGTGGATGGCGTCGCGGCGCATGTGGCGGATGGGTTTAGGGCTGTGCGCCGGGGGAGGCATCCTGACGGTGGTCTGCTTTGGGGTCCACGGCCGCGACTGGCTGTTCCGGTATCTCGACGTGCTGGCGGTGAATGAGCGTCACCAGATTTCGAAAGAGTACGTCAGCCTGGCGGGGCTACTGCATTCCGTGCCCGCGATCTGGTTGTGGCCGGCGGCGCTACTGGTTGCGGCCGGATTCTGGTATGCACAGCGGCGCATGGAGAAACAGGACGCCTTCGCCTTCGCATTGTTTGGGGGGCTATTGATCGCTCCACATGCGTTTCTGTACGATGTGGGGTTTCTATTGCCCTACTTCCTGCGCCGCAGAAATGCGGCGATCGCGGTAGTGGTGCTGTGCATGTTGTTCAAGTTGCCGAGCGCCT
This sequence comes from Bryobacterales bacterium, assembly GCA_963843255.1. Taxonomy (GTDB): domain Bacteria; phylum Acidobacteriota; class Terriglobia; order Bryobacterales; family Bryobacteraceae; genus Bog-159. Next base: position 291,356 of record CAWJJQ010000008.1, read on the forward strand.
TCCCGGCGCAGTTGGGCTTGCTGCTGTTGTTTGTGTTCGCGGCATTTCAGGCCGGGGGCGGCGGCGAAGCTGCTATCGCACGGTTAGCAGGATGGACGAAGCCAGCAGCACACCCACTGCCAGCAGCGCGTCCGTGATCACTCGGGCCCAGCAGATTCTTCGTAAGTGGGTAATGATCTTCATGGCGTTTTTCTTAACGTGCAAAACGGGACCACGGCCGCGCCGCCATGATCCCGCGAGTTCCTATCCTGTATTGCGGCGCGGACACGCGGCCCCTTTGCGCTCTCATCCGGTCCGACACGCTTCCGGGAGCCATCCGGAAATACGCGCACTCCCAAGCTGGTTGCGGCGAGCACCGCCAACAACGCCAGGCAAAATCCACTCATGCTGACCTGGCCCAGAGCGGCGAAGCGATCCTTCATCAGAAGCAGGCACGGAATCGGTGTCCACAGAAGCAGCACCCAATAGCGGGGCACCTCCGGCAGCGGCAACTGCCAGGCCAGCGCGAGCGCCGGCAGCAGCAGTACGGCGTCATAGGCGTAGGCGTGGTGGCCCACCAGGAGACCTGCAATAATCGCGGCGGTAGCCCCTGCGACCGGAGTCGAACGGCTGGATATCACCCAAACCGCGGCCAGCGCGGCCACGCCCAATAGCACCTCAACCACGACGCCGTGCGGCAGCCAATACGTCAAGCCGAGCAGGTTCGGCATCTTGGGGACCGCCGGGCTGAATTGCGAAATCGAAGCCAGGTGGAAAAGATTCGCAATCCAATCCTGGCCTTCCGCGGCAAACGAGACCGCTAGCTGCACGAGGCCGCCCAGCGCGCCTGCGAGCACCGCAAGCCATTTGCGCCGCGCCAGCAGAAACACGGGGATCCCGAGCGCAAGATGGAATTTGGCAGCGCACAGCGACAGGACCAAGCCGGCGGCGAAATCGTGATCGGCCTCCAGCAGCCGGAAGCCCAGGGCCACCAGCACCAGAAACATCGCCGTATCCTGACCGGTGGAGAGCAGCAGGGCAGCCGGAAAGCACCAGCACAAACTCGTGGCGAGTTGATCGCGGCGCTGGACTGGCCAAAGCAAACCAAAAACAAGCAATGCTCCGGCGTTGAGCAGGAGCCACGCGGTGCGCGCCCACATGTAGGGCAGCGCGGCTAAAGGCTTGAATATTACGCCATAGAAAGGAAGGCGGCCAAAGGGTATTTCGATATCGCCGTAGCGGCGTTCGACGGTGCGGAGGCGATCCCAGTTATACAACTGGCCGGTGCCGGCTAACTTACTGGCTGAGTAGAATTCGGTGAAGTCGCCGCCGCGCTCCGTGATGTTGAAGCCGGCGGCCAGGCAGATGAGCGCGCCGATCAGGCACGTTACGAGAGTCGTCCGCCAAGACCACGCTTCGCCCGGCACAGCACTATTATCGGCAGAGTTGCGGCCGAAGCGCGTGTTCTCCTTAGTTAACCCTGTAGTTAAGCCAGGGTTCACGGATGGAATAGCTTGGACGAGACTACCGCCATGGCAGCCAGGAGAGCTACATCCACAACCACCTGCGCCCATGGAATCTGCTTTAGACGCAACATGATGGCCTTACTATTCTCAATGGCTTCTTCATCCGCACGGCGGTAGGGAATCGCAGTCATGGTTGTTTCTCCTCGTACCGGGCCATGGCCACCGGCAGACCAGTATTGCGCAGCGTATCGCCGGCTTCCAGCGGTGAAACGCAAATTCCTGCGTTGCCGGAGTCACACAGGTCAACTTTGTATAGAGGCAAATCGCGTGGCTTAACTACGTATCCGCCGCTCTGCATTTGCCAGGAATCGGCATAGGTCCAGGCGACGATCGGATTTTGGTGGTCTGCCCGGACACGGAACTGGGCGGTGCAGGGTTCGTAATTGGCGTAGCTGTAGCACTTGCCGGCACAGACACGATCGACCATATGCAGCATCGACCGGATGCGGCTCTCCCTGGCTTCCAGGGTGCTCACTACCCGCTGGCCGGGCGGCAGTTTGGCCACGGCTTGTTCCATCTGAGCTTCCACCTGGTTGAGCGCCCGCTCATCCCGGTAGCTGAACGCAAAAAACGCCACGCAGATCGCGGCCATCGCGGCTACCAGGGGCTTCGGCAGCCGCACGGACGCGAGCATTGCGCAAAACAAGATGGCTACCGCCAGCGACATGCGCTCGGACACGTAATCGAGCGCCGACCGGTAGCCGGGCAGCAGCACACCGCCTGGCAATAATACAAGAGCCGCCGCAGTCAAGGTGCACAACTGAAAACGCACATCGAGGGCAATGCGCGCCATGCCGCGCTGGTTGACGGCGCGCGCCATGCAAAGAATCCAGACCCCCAGGAGCGCTACCGCGAGCGCGGTGTACGGTTTTCCGTACAGCCAGATTTGATCCACTCCGGTCAGGGTGATTGCTTGGTCCGGACCGCGGCGCGTGGGCAAAAATGCTCCGAGCAGGTAACCAGCGACAGCCGTGGCGGCCAGGGCGGCAAGCATGAGGCGGAAGCGGTAGCGGGGCGCTATAGCCTGCGCCGCCCAGGTGTAGACCAGGACTCCCGCGGACCACGCCACCGGCAGTGCATGCGCTACGTAGGCGATGGCGAACAGGAGCACGGCCAGGGCGGCGGTCCAGGGTTTTTTATGGCGCAGCAGGGCCATCGCGCCGAAGCAGAAACCCAGCGACAGATAGAAGTTGAAGAAGCCCATGTGGAAGACCCAGCCGTAGGTAAGCATGGCCAGGCAGGGCGCGAGTTGCCAGGGCGCGCGGCGCGGCCGCGCACGCGACCACGACCAGACAAACGCGAATGTGCCCCAGAAGAATACCAGCACGGCGATAGATACAGCCACGCGCTGGGCCGCGTTAGGGCCGAAGGCGCTGGTCAGACCGGTCAACATCAAATCGAACAGAATATTGTTGGATTGTTTGGCGAGGGTCAGGCCGGGCGCTTGCCCACGCTCGATGAGTTGCACAAGCCAGGCATTGTAGACATGACTGGAAAGGTCGCCCGCTTGAATCTTAGGCTGCCAGAAGCAGGGGACCAGCAGCAAAATGGAGCAGAGCGCGGCCCAGGCAATCGTACGCCGAACTGCACTCGTCACGCTTTCTCCCTTCGCAGCGCTCGCAATTCCATTATCAATTCGAATCGAGTCTCCACGGAATTGGGCTTTTCGCCTATTTGTTCGATATTTTTCTCTGCGATTCCTTCCAAGCCCCCGGCTAAGGTCAGGTACTCAATGCGAGATGGCTCGAGTTGCATGATGCGGCAGCAGGTGGCATCCACTGCCACGGGATCGCGACCCGATACGATTGCCCCTACAGGCTTGGGCCGCCCCTGAATGGGCCCGTTGCCGTCCATTCCGACGATGCCGTCCACGATGGCGAAGTGATTGGGAAACAGCGAATGCAGATCCGCGATGCAGTTATGGATGCCGGCCCAGTGCAGCACGTTCTTGGGCCATCCATAGACGCCCCCGGGTACGATGCCAAACAGATTCTTCATCGACAGGGTGGCGCCCGCCCAATGATGCGTCTTCATTTTGGGCATGGAAACCAGCAGATCGCTGCCTAGGACGGTATGCGGAAGATAAAGCGAGTCCAGGCGTGAAACCGGCTGCGCGAGCCGGACGAGAGAGACTTCATCCAAATTCAGGTCGGTAAAAAGATTCTCAAAATCAGGAATGGTGGAGAAATATCCGGCGGCGTCCGCTAAGTCGAGCGTGCTGCGGCGATGCCCGGGGCCCTCGGCGATAGCCACGGTTGCGCCCAATGCGCGGAACGCTTCCAGCGCGGCATGGACCAGCATGGGATGCGTATTGATGCTGCTGCCGGGTTCGTATTCCACTAAATTGGGCTTTAGAACGACGCGCCGGCCGCGCACTTTGAGCTTATGTTCGGCCAGCACCTGCCGCATGGTGCCGTAGAGATCCTGCGAATATGCCGCGGCGCGGGCGACGTGCACGCGCGCGCGCGACCGCGGCGCGGGGGTGCGGTTGCAGCCCGCCATGCCCAGCGCGGCCGCCGCGCCGAGGGGGTATCCCACCATGAAATCACGCCGTGTCATCACTCAATCCGTAAAAACGTTAAAGCCCTGCTGGGCCGCATCGGCAATCAAGGTAATCGCCGTGTCCGGCACCGTTCGGCAGGGCATTGTAAAAATGGGGGCACCAGCCGGCATCTGCTGGTGAGCCAGCAGTCCGAGCCGTAACCAGGCGGCTCCCCCAGAGGACGGGTGCCCCTCCAAAAACTGTTGTGCCAGGCGAAAACTATCGCCCAGCCGCGCCGGATCCGTGCCGGTCAGGGCCAGCAGCGCCTGCCCGGTAGTCTCGGGATAGGAATCCGAGTTGTATCCCAAGGCACGCGCGGAACCGTGATTCCATCCGCCATCGGCACAGCGCCGCGACAGCAGGAAGGCTTGCGCCTTATCGATCCGCTGCCGCAATTCCGTGGACGGCTTGCGCCAGTAGCATTTCTTCAACGCCAGGATGCCGAAAGAGGTGGGGGTGACCCACGCGGCGGCGCCTGGGATCCAGGGCCAGCCCTTCAGATCCGGACCTTGGGGCAGCCGGCCGTTCAAGACCAGTTCGCGCCAGCGGAAGATCGCCGACGATTCCATGCCGCTTTCTTTCAGCAACCAATTCACGGCGCGCGCATGCCTGGCGGCGCCGAGGGTTTCCGGCGGCAGCAGCGCTACCAGCGCCGTTACCCAGGTGCTTTCGTCGACGGAGCAGCGCGGCATCCATCCGCCGTCGGATCTTTGGGCGGCGCCCAGCCACGAAAATGCGGCGGCGCTGCGGGGAGCCCCGGCACGCCCTGCCTGGTAAGCCAGGAGTGCGTAAACTGTGGGCTCGGTCCAGGAGCCGCCTTTGCGATACGGCCAGCCGCCATCCGGGTTTTGCGCCGCCCGGAGGTTGTCCAGCGTGGCGATATCGATCTCCATACCCATGAACTCTGAAAACCTGAAAATGGACCGCTTGCTCACGCGCGCGCCTCGGAAAATGTGCCAGTGTTTCGAACAGCATGCTGGGCCGTGACCGTCAGGAAGCGGTGCCTTCAACGTCGCGGCAAAAATCAGGCGCGGGGGCGCTACGGGTAAGCGCCGCGCCGCGCCAAAATGCTTGCGAGCCAGCAAAAAAGCAGGGCAACAACTACCGGGTGACTTTACGGCGCCGGCGGCGCTGCAAGAGCAGCAACAGGACCACACCAGCCGCAACCCAGACCAGAACCTGAATCATCGTGCTATTCATGACCTTGTCTCCTTTCTTTAGAAGTGACTCCTGCCCGAAACCTTAATTAACCGCGCAAAACGGGGCCACGGCCGCGCCGCCATGATCCCGCGAGCCCTATCTTTTGGGCGGCGCTGACGCGCGCCCCTTTGCGCTTAAAAATCGCAAATCCGTCGTTACGCTTTTGCCCCGCTCCGGCGTTACTTGCCGAAAGTCTTCATGAGCGGCAGCAGGAACTTTACAACGCCCAGCACACCCGGCCCGGCGCAAACCAGCATCATGGCCGGCAGAATAAAGAAGAAGATGGGGAAAACCAGTTTCACACCCACCTTGGCCGCGCGTTCCTCGGCATCCTGGCGGCGGCGCACGCGCATGTAGTCGGAATGCTGCCGCAGAGATTCCGCCACGCTGGTACCGAAGCGGTCGTTCTGAATCAAAATCGCGGTCAACTTCTTGAGCTCGGATTCGCCAGTGCGTTCGCCCAGATTTTTCAGCGCGTCGCTACGGCGTTTGCCGGCGCGAATTTCGAGGTTCACCAGTTGGAATTCTTCGGTCAATTCGGGGTGCGCGTTGCGCAACTCGGTTGCCACGTAATTGATGGCCTGATCCAAACCCAGCCCGGCTTCCACTGCGATCACCATCAGGTCGAGCGCATCCGGCAGCGCCAGCCACAAAATGAGGTGACGCTTTTTGACGCGCTTCTCCAACATGAAGTTGGGAAGGATATAACCGCCCAGGGCCATGCCCAGCGGAAAGACGATATGCATCGCCGGGTTATCGCTGACCGCGTTGCGCAGGGCCAATCCCAGCACAGACATCACGATGGTACTGAGCAGCCGGATGCCGTAGTAAATCTTGACGGCGTTGTCGGACCGGAAACCAGCATAGGACAACGTCCGCTTGGTGATGGAGCTTTCATCCGAAGAGACCGGCATTAACTCGCCGACCTTCTGGATCATCTTGAACTCGCGCGGACGGCGCGCTTCGGCATCTTCAGGGGAACCCGCGGTAGGTGTTTCGATCACGGGCTCGCCCAACCGTTCGTACACCTGTCCAGGCCGGGCGTAGCGCTGATAACCGAAGGCGGCGATGGCCACCATCAGAGTTATGAAGAACGCGACGATCAAAACAATGGACATCGTTTATACCTTGATCTTGATGATGCGGCGGATGAAATAATTGCCCACGAGCACCATGAACCCAGCTCCCAGAATCATGTATTTCCCATCCGGATCCTTGGCCATGCCCTGCAGATATCCGGGCGCCACACCCAGCAAAGCGAGCGCGGTCAGAAGCGGCAGGACGGTCAGAATACCGGCGGTTAGCCGGCCGTGGGCACTGGCGGCCTTCACCTCGCCCTTGAGACGGAACCGTTCGCGAATGACGTGCGCCAGGCGTCCCAGGATCTCGTTCAAATTGCCGCCGGTCTGGCGCTGGAGCATGACCGTCGAAGTGAAAAACCGGAAGTCCAGCAGCGGCACGCGGTTGGTGAGATTGTCCATCGCGGTACCCAGGGGCGCGCCGAGATTGACTTCGTTGAACAGCGTGCGCAACTCGGTAGAGAGCGGCTCAGGGACGTGTTCGCCCACCATCGAGAGGCTGATCATGAATGCATGGCCGGCGCGTACGGAGCGGGCTAAAAAGTCGAGCGCCTCAGGGAATTGCTCTTCCAACGTGGCCAGCCTCTTGGCACGCTTCTTGCGCACGTAAAAATATGGGATCGAGGCCGTGGCAGCCGCCAGCGTCACGCAGGTCAGGACCTCGTTGATGATAAATGGAAAGCGCAGCCCGAAAAGAAATCCGGGCACAGCCGCTGCAATGGTTGCCATGAACAGAGTCGAGGGAGTCCAGGTCATCCCCGCTTGTTTGATCGAACTTTGCAGGTGATTGGCGATGTTGGCGGATGCCAGCAGCTTCTGTAGTCCCTGGCGTTCCGGCGCGATATCCTTCAAAATCTTGGTAACCGGCATCGGACGATTGCCCGCGACGGTCTGGAGCATATCTTTGACGACCTTCTGGCGGTGGCGCTGCCGGTACAAGAAGCCGAACACGGCAAACGCCATGATCAGCGCGAATACCAGAAGGAAGATGCCGGCCAACAACAGCGACATAGGTTAATTGATCTCCACGACGGTCTGGAATAACGAGGCCGGCAACTGGATGCCGCATGCTTTGATGCGATCGTACGCGCGCGGGCGAATGCCGGTGGCCCGGAACCGTCCGGTTACCCGGCCATCCTCAGCCACACCGGTTTTCTCAAACAGGAAAATATCTTGCAGGGTGATGGTGTCCACCTCCATGCCGGTCACTTCGGTCATGTGGGTTACGCGGCGAGTGCCATCGCTGAAGCGGGAGACCTGCACCACCAGGTCCAGCGCGGCGGCGATCTGCTGGCGAATGGCGCGCACGCCCATGTTTGAGTTACCCATACCAACCATGACTTCCAGGCGCGACATACCGTCACGGGGATTATTGGAGTGGATGGTGGTAAGCGAGCCATCGTGACCGGTGTTCATGGCCTGCAACATGTCCAACGCTTCCTCGCTACGAACCTCGCCGACGATGATGCGGTCGGGACGCATACGGAGGGCGTTGATTACCAAGTCGCGGATTTTGATGGCGCCCTGGCCTTCCACGTTGGGGGGCCGGGTTTCCATGCGGGCGACGTGGGTCTGCTGGAGGCGCAACTCGGCCGCGTCCTCGATGGTGACGATGCGTTCGTCTTCCGGAATGTAGCTGGAGAGGACGTTGAGCAGGGTGGTTTTGCCGGCGCCGGTACCACCGCAGATCAGGATGTTCAGACGAGCACGCACGGCCGCGCGCAGCATTTCGAGCATACCGTCGGTCAGGGTGAGCCGGGTAACCAGATCTTTGCCCTGCATCAAGCTTTTTCCGAAACGGCGGATGGACAGCAGGGGTCCGTCGACGGCCACCGGCATAATGGCGGCGTTGACGCGCGATCCATCGGGAAGGCGGGCGTCCACCAGTGGGCTGGACTCATCCACGCGCCGTCCCACGCGCGATACGATTTTCTCGATAATGCGCAACAGGTGCGCGTTATCCTTGAACTCGACCGGCGTGCGGAACAGTTTGCCGTTACGTTCGACGTAGACCAGGCGCGGGGTGGTCACCAGGATATCCGAAACGGTGGGATCCTGCAGTAAAGGCTCCAGCGGGCCGAGCCCGAACACCTCGTCCAGCACTTCTTCTACTACCCGCTCTTTTTCGAGCAGGCTGAGAGGGGTCTTCTCTTCCTCGAGCAGCTTGGCCACGGCGCTGCGCACTTCGGTACGTACCCGCTCGCCACCCAGTGTGGCGAGGGCCTCCAGGTTAATGCGGTCGAGCAGCTTGCGGTGCAGCGCGAACTTCAGCTCCTGGTGTTCCAGAGCGGCGCGATCCTGGGTAAAGAGGCGGCTTACCCATCCTGCCTCGCGCTGCTGGTCACTGGCCTTGTACAACGATCCGTTTGTTGTCGTAGACAATTCTTTCTCCTTGCTCGCGGGTGATCCATGATGGCGGAACCCCGGCGACGCAAACTAACCGAACAGTCCAAATTTCTTTTTCTTCACTGGTTCGTTGTCCACTCCCGCCATGCGGAGTGCCAGGTCTTTCATCTGCTTTCCCAAGAAGCTGCGCTCGGGCAGCAGCTTGCCCAGCGAATAACACTCGTGCAACTCCGGATAGCTGCTGGGCAGTACGGCGTATACGGGGAGACCCAGAATCTTCTCGATCTCCTCGGGCGCCAGTTCCGAGCGCTTGGGCACCCGGTTCAGAATAAGCTTCAGGCGGTCCTTGCCATAGCCTGCGTCCATCAGGATCTGGAGGACCTGCTTGGCCTGGTGCAGGGCCGGAACTTCCAGCGTGCTCACCAGGTAGGCTTCATCCATTTCTTCCAGCGCGGCCACGCCCACGCGGGTGAGGCTGCGCCCCAGGTCGATCAACGTGAAGTCGTACAAAGAACGCAGGAAGCTGAACAACTGCCGCAACTGCTCCTGGCGCGGATAGGTCTTGTCGGCTGTGGCCGCCGGCGCGGCGATGATCTCCACGCCGGGAATGCCATTGGAGACCAGCGCCTTCCAGTAACTGACATCCATGCGATGCAGATTATTGACCGCATCCAGGATCGAATAGCCGGGCTTGGCCTTGGTCAGGAAGCCGATCAGTCCGGCATCTAGATCGAGGTCAGCCAGCAGAACTTTCTGGCCGTGGCGTCCGAGCTCCACGGCCAGATGGCAGACGACTGTAGTGGCCCCGCAGCCACCCTTGGAGGAGAAGAACCCAACCGTGCGTCCACCCCATCGCAATCCGCTTTGCCGGCGCCCGTCGGTGGACCGCCGCTCCAGAGCCCCGCGCAGCGCGGACTCCAGAGGCGGATAAATATATTCGTTGACCCCGGCGCGCATGGCGTTGAGGATGGCATCGGGATCGGCCGTGGTATGAAGGGCCACGATAGTGGCTTCCGGCGTCTTGGACCTGATCATGGGCACCAATTCGCTCAACGGTTCCTTCACCAGCGCCACATCCAGGAGCACGACTTCCGGCCGCAACCGCTCCAGCCGTTCGAGGAAAGCACCCATGCTGGACATGTCCTGGTGCTCGATGACTGTGCGCAGAGGCAAAGCCGGCAGACAGGACTGTATCTCGTCCCAGAGCTGCTTGGTCTCGATCGCCAGGCCTAATGTCAGCGAATACATTTTTTGATACCAGATTGAATGCTATTGACCGCCGCCGGATCCGGGTCCGCCGCCGCCAGTGCCCGCGCTACCGGAGCCTGGAGCCGCGGCCGGCGCCTGGGGCGCTGGCGCGGCCGCGCCACCGGCCGGATTCATCATCAGGGGCAGGAGCAGTGTCGGCTGGCCGCTTCCCGTCACAGGACCCTGTTCCTTCTTCTGCAGCTGCTGCAGTTCTTCCATGGGCAGTGTTTCGCGTTCCGGCTTCACCGGCACAGGACCGGTAACATCGATTCCGGGGTTACGCGGCGCTTCCTTCGGCGCTTCCTTGATAAACGGCTTCGGCATAGTAACATCCGGGCGCGGCTGTCCAGGCACCATGGGCCGGACCAGCTCCGGTGTGACCAGGATCAGGAGCTCCGAGTTGCTCTTGGTGAGCACTTTGCTTTGGAACAGCTTGCCCAGCAGCGGAATGTTTCCCAATCCCGGAATCTTGTCGATGGTTTCGTTGAAGTTGTTGTTCAGCAATCCGGCGATGGCAAAGCTCTGGCCATTCTCGAGCTCGATTTCGGTCTGCACCTTGCGCGTAGCGATGGCCGGCACGGTGAATCCTTGCAGAACCACGGCGTTGCTGTAATCGAGCGAGCTGACCTCGGGGGCTACCTGCAGACGGATAGTGCCGCGCGGGGTGATTATGGGCAGAAAATTCAATTTCACGCCAAATTCGTGGAACTGAATGGTGACGGCGCCGATATTGGCTCCGCCTTGTACAACGGGTACCGGGAATTCACCACCCGACACGAAGCTGGCCGGCTTGCCGTTCATGGCCATGACGTTGGGCTCCGCAAGAATTTGGAGAAGGTTTCTGGATTCGAGCGCCTCAATCGTGGCGCCCAGATTCAGGTCGGGACGGAAGGCAAAGAGGTTCAATGCGTTTTGAATTGTCGCAACCCCTGGTTGTCCGGGAGTCGGAAGCGCCAGTGTGGGCGAGGTGAATTGTTGCGTGGTCGTGCCACCCAGCGTATTGGTGGCGCCCAGGCTGAACAGATTGAAGCCCCAATTCGAACTGACGGTGCGGTCGACGTCGGCGAACTTGACACGCAGAAGGATTTGCGGTTCTTCCGCCGGGGTCACCACGTGCAGAAGGTTGACCACTTTGCCGATCGTGGCAGCCATGGCGGCGGCACGGTCGGCGCTCACCATATCCTTGGCCGTGCCGTGAACGAAGATGCTTTCGCCCTCCTGATAAACGCTGATGTCCTGTCCGGGCAACTCACGGGCGATCTGGCCGCGGATGTTATCCAGCTTGCTGTTGCTGGGACGGACGCTGAGGTCGAATAGCAGGCGCGGGCCACCTTGCTGCCAGATGATCAGGGAGGTCTCGCCCGGAAGCTTTCCGTTGATCAGGACCTCGCGCGGATTGACGGCCACCGCCTCGGCCAGGTCGCCGTTGGCGAGCGAGATGCGCTGGATGTTCATGGCGTTGTCCAGCACCAGTGATTTGCCGACGGTCACCACCAGGGGCGCGTTCTGTCCCTGCAACTCCACTGCGGAGAGTTTACCCGTCAACCCGGCCAGCAGCACGCCGGCCGCGGCCAGGTAAGGAAGGGAAAATTTCGGGAGCATGGGGTTACTTGACCTCCGTGGTATCGAATTTGGATTCGCTCTTTCTGGTGCCGTTGATGACTTCCATTACGAAGGTTTGCCTGACGGGAGGCGCGGGTTTGGTTTCGACCGGCGGCGGCGGTGGCGCCGGGCCCAATTTCACCGGGGCTTTTACAAAGACGCGGGTGGGCTCGACGCGCTTGCGCGGTCCGTTGGCGGCAAACAATTCAACCACGGCCGTGCCTGGGGTCTTGGCCACCTGCGTATCCAGGGGATTGCGTAGAACCAATTGGATGGTGGTCTGGTTGCTGGCGAGACTCAGCATTTCGGCCTGTTCGGGCGTGACCAGCAGGTTCACGACGCCCACACCTTGCGGCTTTCCTTCGTTATCTTTCTTAAAATCCTGTCCGGCGGAGAGCACTTCGATATTCTGCAGCAGCGTGCGCGTGAGGCTGCCCTGGGCCGCGGTATTGGGGCCGGGCGGCGTGCCGGATATCAACACGTCGACACGCATGCCGGGCACTACGAATCCAGCCACGCCGACCACGTCGTTGACGCGCACGGCTACGGCGCGCATGCCCGACGGAATCATGGCGGCCAAGCCTCCTCCAGCGCCCTTGGGCGCCAGCCGGTTTTCCATGATCGGCTCACCTTCGTAAATCGTGGTGGTGACGCCGCGTCCGATGATATCTTCACGTTTCACCACGGCAGTGACCGGCAAGGTGCCCGACCAGCCGACGTCTTTAACGTCGGTGTCCTTAACGATCGCACCCAGTTCCAGATTGCGGGTCGCCACCAGCGCCTTGGTGGTGGTGACGGCCGCTTGCGTACTGGAGCGGTTCACGGTCAGCCTGTAGAGCAGCAGGCTCGCACAGCCGGCCACTACAAAGGCGAATACCAATACCGAGATGAATCGTTGATTCATTTAATTCCTCAATTCATTTTCAAAATGCTAAGTCGACCGGATCGTTTATTTAGCACGCCAGGGGGCACCCCGGTAAAGGCCCCCCTGGCGTGTTTTACTCACTAGCTCGCTGCCGTGGTGGCCGCGGTGCTCAACTGCGAGTTGGTGGTGCTCCAAATCGTGCTGATGCTCTTGCCAGCGCCGATGAAGAGAGCCGCCGATGCCAGGGCCACAAAGGCCATAAGCAGGGTATATTCGATCAGGTCCTGGCCTTGATCATCGTTCCACAGGTTGCGCAATAACGTCGTCATTGTTTTCTAGTTCTCCTAAGTTTTGGTTTTGGTGATCGTACGATCACTGGGTTGGGTTTTCGTGATCTTACGATCACGATCTTTCCCGCCGCTGTTTTCGGCGGAAACTTGCGGGCCATCCGGACGGGCGCCCGTCCGGAAGATGATGGCACTGCCGTCGTCGTAAACGACGTGCCAACGGCTCGATTCTTTTAAGGCGCCGGACAAGGGTGAATCCGGCGGCATCAGAACGGTGTCCACTCCGTATTCGTTCAGATGCTGCTGCCAGTTGTAATTGACATTCACGATATCCAGGTATTTCGCCACGAATTTCGATCCGTAGAAATCGGCCCGGCCATCGATAAAAACTTTGCGCTGGGGATACTGCGTGTAAATCAAATAATCGCCCCACTGGTCGTAGGTGAAGACGCGGCCCTGGTGCTGGGGATCACCCAAGTTCGCCAGGGCTTTCACGGGGAATTCCTTGGGATCGAACTTGGCCCGGAAATTGGCCGGCGGCGCGGGTGCATAAAAAACGGCCGCGATCAGCGCAAAAGCGGCGACGCTAACCAGGTGGGTGCGCCACAAGCCTTCGATATCGCCTATGGATTCGCCGATGCTGCGCAGACCCTGCGAGAAATTACGCAGCCAGGCGGCTACCGGAGCCTCCTCGAAGGAACGGAACCATTCCGCGACAGCCAGCCCCATGATCGGGGCCGAGGCAATTCCGAACAGCGGAACATTGCGGGAGGCGATCAATCCGAGATGGGCGAACAGGAGCAGCATCAGGCACTCGGTAAACCGCTTCCGGCGAAGATGCCAGATACAGGAGCCGCAACCGAACAGCAGCATGATTTCGAGATAACGGGCGCCCGGGTTCAGGAAACTGATGGGCAGCATTTCCTGGATGTGCGCGCTCTGAAAGCGGTCTGTGAGGAACTGCCAGATATGCAGGTGCAGATGATAGGTATAAGGTCCGATCAAGCTGGCGCCCAGGCACAGGAAGGCGGTCCCCGCATAAGGCAGCATGCGTTTGAAGCCCGCGAGAAATGACCCGGCGGTCTCTTCGAAAAGCCCGCTCACGAGTTCTCCCAAGCCGAATACGCCGATCAGCACGACACCGACGAACCATCCGCCATGCAGATTGGTCCACAGGACGGTCAACACCGGAAGCCACCACATCAGCCGCGCTTTGCCTGATTCGCGGGCGTGCTCCAGAATTGAATAAAAAGAAACCATGAATAGCAGAGTGAATAAATGCGGCCGCGCCAGGAAATGAATTGAAGAGCCGGCGACCGCCAGAAATGTGGCCGCCATAGCAATCAACGGATTACCGCATTTGTGCAACGTCAGGCGGAACAGCAACGCGGAAGTGAAGGAAATGACCAGCGCGCTTCCGATGACGACAGCGGCCATACCCCAGTGCTGGTGCAACCAGGCGAAGACGAGGTCCCAGAGCCATTCCCACGCATACCAGGTCTGGCCGCTTCGGGTGAAGGAAAAGATATCCTCGTGGGGCACGCGCCCGTGGGCCATGATCCAATCGCCGGTGCGCACATGCCAGCCGGTGTCGCCGTCACCCAACAACGTCTTCGCGCCGTGCATTCCCTGAAAGATAAAGATCAACGGCATCAGGAAGGCGAAGTCCGTCATGGAAGGCAGAAACCGTATTACCGGACTGGTCTTGGTGTTCGACATGACTGTTCTAGAATGAGCGGCTTCCGTTGTAAATGACGCGTTCCCTCTGCGCCGCCGCCTGGGCCACGCGGAAGTCCATGGCATGAATGCGCAACCCCACCCAGGCAAACGTCGCGTCCGTTTCGGCGTGTACCCGTGCCACCGTGGTCTGGCATCGGATGCAGCGCTGTTCGAATCCTTCCTGCTCCGGTAATTCCACTTCGACAATGAGCATTTCGCCCACGTTGGGCAGGCGGGCCCCGGTATCTTCCCATCGCAACAGCATTCCGTCACGGCTGATATTTTCCGTGTGCATGGCGTTGCGCTCACCGCCCTGTGGCCAAACAACGTGGCATGCCAGCCGCACCGCTACACGGGTACTGCTGCGCCGGTTCATTCTCGAAACGCCTTCCGGGTACACGATGCGACTCTAGCCCGCGGCGGTGCAGGTACGCAATACCGTAAATAGGAGATAACTATCTACTTTCCGAAGTTAATTGCATGAGGTTACCGATTGAAAGCAGTACGTTGGGTCTTCTAGTTCTAGCAGAACGGCCTAAATTAACTTGCGATAGGGGGCAGGTGCTATTTGCGGCCTGAATTCTAATACATACAGATGTAAGATTTGATCCGAAACCGCGCCGAAGGGCCTTTTGGCACGCTGTTTTGGAGAATTTTCAGGCGGCTTCCCGAAGTTAGAAAAAAATCTCAACTTTTTTTGGGATTTCAATTGACAACCAGCCAATCTAACGTAACAATTCATTATCGGGGTGCCCTACCGGACCCCGTTCCACCGGCGCCGTACCGGGGAATTTTGAAGCAGGGCGGCCGTAAGGCCACGAGGCTCTAATGACGCGCGTTTACCTCTATAGTGATCAACCCATCCTCGCCAAGGGATTAGAAGCGGTTCTGGTAGCCACGGGCCGGTTTCAACTGGAGAGTTCGTACTCCGGAATTCCGGAATTGCTGGAGCGGTTGCAAACCGACTCGCCCGACATCCTGCTGCTGGACCTGACGCCCGAAGTGACTTTCGGCGTGCTGAGCGACATCAAGCGAGTGGTGCAGGAATCGAAGCTAGTGCTGTGGGTTAATATGATCTCCACCGAGCTGGCCTTTCAGGCCATGGGCTTGGGTGTACGGGGTATTTTACGGAAGACGCTGCCGGCCGATTTACAGGTCAAGTGCCTGCAGAAGGTTCACGAAGGCGAATTGTGGTTCGAGAAGGCGCTTACGGACAGCTTCCTGGCGGCCAAGCGGGTGGTGCTCAGCCAGCGGGAGGGCCAACTGATCACTTTGCTGTCTCATGGGCTCAAAAATAAGGAGATCGCCTCGACGCTGCAGATCTCCGAGGGCACCGTAAAGGTATATCTATCGCGTCTGTTCCAGAAGGTGGGCGTGAAGGACCGCTTTGAGCTGGCGCTGTTCGGTCTGAAGAACCTGACGGCCGGCCAGGCGCAGGTCAGCGAGAAGCCCAACCGCATGAACAATGCGGCCATCCCCAATTTGCGGTCGCTAGTGCTCGAGAGGCCGGTGGACCGGCCAGCCCCTCCCCCGCCGGCGGCCGCATTCCAGCCTGTCCGGCGCACCTTTCGGCCGGGATTCGATTAAACCGGATTCGCGTAAGAAGTAACAACTTCGAAGCGGGGCTGAGAGCCCCGCGCAGGCTGGCCTGCCCCACCTAGAAGCTCAGTCGCTCGTTCCAGCTTTCTCCAGGCGTAGCAAGATGAGATTATCGTAACCAGGGCTGCGGTCCAGGGCACGGCCGGCGATGTCAGGAACAGCGGGATGCCCCAACGCAGTACGATCATCCAGGTGGCCACCAGCAGCGCTCCCATCAGACAGGTATAGCGGCGCTGTGGGGCAGACCAGGGGACTGTAGTCTGCACTGCCGCATATAAGGCAAGGGTGAACGGAACGGCCACCACCATGTCTATAAGATAATGAAAAACAAGGGTCTGCAATAGCATAAGCACCAGCAATCCACGCAGAGCCAAGCGCCAGGGGAGACTGAACCGCCGGGCGGTCCAGAAAACGGCTAGCGCCCAAGCCGTATGCAGGGACGGCATACAGTTGCGCGGTACGGTTTCGACAACGACAGCGGGAACTATCGTGATTGAGGATAGCGGCGGCGGGTTAAAGGGAAAAGATCTGGCAAACAGAAAATAGGCGCCAACGGCGGGAAAAATCAGGAAACAGGCGGCGCCGCAAATCCCGATCAGCATCATCAGAAAGAACAAATCGCGCGCCTGCCTGCCGCTGCGGCGCTCCTGAAGTACATAAGCGATCACCAGAAACAGGGGCAAGCCATCGTATAGGCCACGGGTGAACGCGCTGAACCAGGGAGTGATGGCGACAGTTCTGCCAGCCCAGAAGGATGGTTGAAATCCGAGGCTGCCGTCGAAAGCATAAAGCAGGTTGTCGAAGGTAATGCCGTGCGCGCCTACTTCCAGGAGCATCGAGCTGAGGATGCCGAAGGCCGGCGGAACGGCCAGCTTGCCGAGCAGTTTCAGATCGGACCGCTTGCTGGTCAAGGGCATCAGCCACACAGCGGGAATGGCGCCCGCGCCGCAGTAGGATAATGCTTCCAGCGCTTTATGAAAATAGGTCCCGTGAAAGCCGATGTAGGGGCTCAGGATGGCGCCGGCCGCGCCCATCACCAGCAGTTCTTTCAGCTTGGGGCGGGAAGCCAGAAACAGAACCAGGCAAGCCAGGAAATTATAGTTAATATTGATGCCGATCGGATGCATCGCTAGTCGCTTGGATCTTAGCAAACGGGGTATGGCGGATCATATTCACCAAAGTTATTATGAATTGCGCGTTAAGCTGAGCGCATGGGACATTACCCGTTCACGCTTTTCAACGGGGTTACTGTTTTGGTCCTGGCGCTGACCCTTGCTTTATTGTGGTGGCGGTTCCGGGGACCGCTGTATTCGAACTGGCCGCTGGCAATCTATGCGGCGATCGTGGGATATACGATTGGCTTTTCGGGTGGCCTGAATCCGTATTGGGTGGCTGCGGGCGCGATTTGCGCTTTGGCGATCCGGTTCGGACTTTACCCCACGGTGGTCAAGTGGGTGGAACTTGTTCCGATCGGATATCTGATCTGCCGGTGCGTTGGGCTGGTCATGATGTGGTGATCCGGGAGGATCACGGATGGAGTTTTTCGTGGCGGGCCAGCATGGCGACGAATTCCTGAATCCGGCGCGCGCGCGTTTCGACGCGCTTGGCGGTTTGCACGCGAAAGAGAACGGCATAGCGATTGGCGCTATCCAGCGTGGCGAAAAATGCCTTAGCGCGGGGGCTGCGATCGAGGGCCGCTTGCAAGTCGTCCGGGACCGTGGCGCTGGAAGGTGAATCGTAGGCGGCTTCCCACCGGCCGTCCTTTTTTGCCAGGTCCACCTGAGCCTTCCCGGCGGTTTTCATCCGGCCGCATTCGATGAGCGCGAGCGCTTTCTGGCGATTGATTTTCGACCAGATGCTTTTCGACTTGCGGGGGGTGAACCGTTGCAGCCAGGCATCTTCGCTCTCCGGCCTTTTTTGAGCGTCGATCCAGCCATAGCAAAGCGCCTCTTCGAGCGCTTCGGCATACGAAACGGATTTGATGGTGGCACCCTTCTTGGCCAGACGCAGCCAGACGCCTGTTGAGGTTGGGTGATGGCGGTCGAGCCAGGATGCCCATTCCCGCGGCGAGGCGAAAAGCAGAATTTCGGAATCGCCAGGGACTTTGGCCGGGGCTTTCAGTGCGGCTACCTCTCTATCGGAAGACCTGCCTGCTGCCAGGCTTTCCAGCCGCCATCGAGCGAGATGGCATCCGTATAGCCCATCTTTTGCAAGTTGTCGGCCGCCAGGGCGGAACGGTATCCGCCGCCGCAGTAGAGCACCAGCCGCGTGCTCTTGTCGGGGACCTTTGACTCAATGTCGCGCTCGATGATTCCCTTCCCCAGATGGATCGCGCCTGCGGCGTGCCCGGCTGCCCATTCGTTGTCTTCACGGACGTCGACGAGCATGTGCGGCGCGGCAGCCGCCTGCAGCTTGCGATAGCCCTCGATGTCGATCTGTTTGACGCGCGATTTAGCGTCATCGACGATCGCTAAAAAACCGGAACTATGAACCATGTTTATTCCACTCTCCTGATCTGGGCGCCGGCGCGCGCCAATTTCGCCTCGATTTTCTCATAGCCGCGGTCGATATGGTACACGCGGTCGATCACGGTTTCGCCGCGCGCTGCCAGGGCCGCCAGAACCAGCGACGCACTGGCGCGCAGATCGGAAGCGATGACTCCCGCGCCGGTCAGTTCCGACGGACCGGCCACGATCGCCTGCCGCCCTTCCAAGCGGATGTTGGCGCCCATGCGCGCCAGCTCCTGCGCGTGCATGAAACGGTTTTCGAAGATGGTTTCCACGACCATGGCGATGCCCTGGGCCTGGGTCATCAGGGCCATGTACTGCGCTTGAAGATCGGTGGCGAAACCGGGGTATTCTTCGGTGGTCATGTCCACTGACCGCAGGCGTTTGGGCGCGCAGATGTGGAGCGTGGCGGCGTCGGTTTGGGTGATCTCCGCGCCAGCTTGCAGCAGTTTGGCGACCAGCGCACTCACATGCTCTGGAACGCAATCAGTGATTTTCAAATCGCCGCCGGTGATAGCGCCGGCGATGAGAAACGTGCCGGCTTCGATGCGATCGCTGATGATGGTATGGTCCGCGCCGTGCAGTTTTTCCACGCCGCGAATATGAATCGTGGAGGTGCCCGCACCTTCGATCTGCGCACCCATCTTGATGAGGAGCGCACACAGATCAGTGACCTCCGGCTCGCGGGCGGCGTTACGCAGGGTGGTTTCGCCTTGCGCCAGGACGGCGGCCATGATCAGGTCTTCCGTGCCTGTCACCGTGATGCGGTCGAAGTGGATCACAGCTCCGCGCAACCCATCCGAGGCTTCCGCTTCGATGTAGCCGTGGGCTTGCTGAATGCGCGCGCCTAATTGTTCAAGACCTTGCAGGTGCAGGTTGATGGGCCGCGCGCCGATGGCGCATCCGCCGGGCAACGATACGCGCGCGCGGCCGGTGCGGGCTACCAGTGGTCCCAATACCAGGCTCGACGCGCGCATGGTCTTGACCAGTTCGTAGGGCGCTTCGGACGAAACGATCTTGGGGGTGTGCAACCGGACCGCCTCACCGTCGGTTTCCGCCTGGCTGCCGATATCGACCAGCAGCCGCTGCATTGTGCGAATGTCGCGCACGCGGGGGATGCGCCGCAGTGTTACGGGTTCATCGGTAAGCAATGCCGCCGCCAGGGCCGGCAATGCCGAGTTTTTCGATCCGCTGATGCGGACCTCGCCCTGCAATCGAGGGCCGCCTTTGATTACGAACTTATCCATGAAGATTCTCTGTGGGAGGATGCCACTCCTGGGCGAGGTGTGCAGCCGCGGTTTCGCGATCCACTCCCAATTTTGCCATGACGATGGCGGTGCGCACGTGGTCGCCCGCCGCGGCGAGCAATTCGCCGGCTGCTTGGTAGCTGACGCCCGTCGCTTGTACGATGACGCGCTGGGCGCGATCCTTCAGCTTGCGATTCTTGGGCTGCACGTTCACCATCAGATTGCCGTATACATACCCCAGGCGGATGAAGACCGCCGTGCTGATCATATTCAGGACCAGCTTGGTGGCTGTGCCGGCTTTCATGCGCGTGGAACCGGCCACTACCTCTGGTCCGGTCAACGGCGTGATGGCGATGTGCACGGCGTGGGCCAATTCCGAATCGGGTGTACAACTGATGCCGGCCGTCATCGCGCCCAGGCGGCGTGCCTCGGCCACGGCGCCGAGCACGTAAGGGGTGCGGCCGCTGGCGGCGATCCCCACCAACACATCGCGCGCGGTAAAGCCGCGATCCATAAGATCGCGAGCGCCGATGGCGGGATCGTCCTCGGTGGTTTCGGTAGGATGCGCCAGGGCCGTTTCGCCGCCCGCCATGATACCCTGCACCAACTGCGGATCCGCGTTGAACGTGGGAGGACATTCCGCGGCATCCAGGACGCCAAGGCGTCCGCTGGTTCCGGCGCCGATGTAGAACAGGCGCCCGCCGGCGCGTATTGCCGAGACGATGGCATCCACGGCGCGTGCGATGGCCTGGATTTCAGGCGTCACCGCGTCGGCCACCTTGCGATCCTCGGCGTTGATGATTTCGAGCACGCGCTCGGAGGGCAGGGTGTCGATCGCGGCGGATGCGGGATTCGCCTGCTCGGTCAGCAAATACTCAAGCATTTTGTCGGACAATTTTCATTGTGGCGGGAATTCCAGGACTAGGCAACACCGGCTTTGCGCATCACATTGCGGGACGTTTCCAGACCCAGGCGCGCGCCTTCTTCGGGCGTCATGTCCTTCAAACCGCGGCCGAAGACTTCCACGCTGAGCGCGTCTTGGTAACCGATCTCCTGCAGTGCACGCAGGAAGCCAACCAGGTTGATGACGCCCTCGCCCGGCATCAGGCGCTCGTTATCGCGGATCTTGTCAGGGGGAAGATTGGGCGCATCGTTGAAATGCACGTGCACGATGCCGTCTTTGCCGGCTTTAATAATGTCGCCGGTGGTGGCGCCGGCGTGGTGCCAGTGCCACACGTCTAAAAGCAGACCCACATTCGAACCGCACTCGCGCGCGAAGGCCAGCATCTCGGGCATGCGCCAGATGAATTCGTACGGTTCCTGTTGGCGAAGATGCAAGGGGCCCAGGAATTCCAGGCCGAGGCGGACGTGGGAGCGAGCCAGGACGTCGGCACAAGCGCGGAAGCGCTTCAGGTAAAGTGCGCGCAATTCGGCCTTGGGCGTTTTGCTGGATGGCATGAGCCAGGTGATCATGCGGGGGCACCCGATGGACGCGGAAAAGGATGCCGCGTCACCGAGTTTGTCCAGATCCGCGTGGAAGGCGGCATCGTCTTTGCGGAATTCAATGGGCAGATTGACCGCGGCCGGCTTGATTTTCAGTTCTTCCAGAAGCGCATTGGTGGATTGCATACCGGCTTTCATGGCGGCACCGAGATCCACGTCAACGCCCGGGTAGCCAACCTTAGCGGCCAGCCGCGCGAAATCAGGCCAAGGGACGCGGCCGGCGACTACGGTTGGGTTCAGAGAAAGGTACATGGTCCATTGTTAGGAGAATTCAGGTTGGATGGCAAGGGGGCGTTAATCAAACGCGCAAAACGGGGCCACGGCCGCGCCGGCTTTATTCCGGGAGTTGCTGTCCTGCTTGGCGGCGCGGATACGCGGCTCCTTTGCGCTTTAGCGCTCCGCGAGCGCGGCGGTGGGCACTTGGTGATAGCTGATGAAGGCGATCCGGCGGCTGTCCGGCGACCAAGATGGCGCGTCGAGCGTGCCTTTTCCTCCGAGCAGCTTGGCCAGCACCTTGACCTTGTTGTCCGGGAGCGAGAGGAGGCGCAGCAGCACATCCTGGTCCTCCGGGATGTGGGGAGAGTCACTGGTGAACGACAGAAAAGCGAGCTGCCGGCCGTCCGGGGAAACCTGCGGAAAGCAGTTCTGGAAACCGTCGGAGGTGATTTGCTCCGGCTGGCTGCCATCGGGGCGGGTCCGCCAGATCTGGAAAGCGCCGGATCGGTCCGATTGAATATAGACAGATTGGCCGGCGGGCTGCGGCTCGGGAACTGGGCCGGCATTCAACTCGGACTGGCCGCCGGCGGCCGGGACGCGCTCCACGCGATCGCTGCGATGAAAGATGATGGCCGCGCCGTCGGGGGTCCACTGCGGCGCGGTCAGGCGTCCGGGGCTGACGTACACGGCGCGACGGTCGCCGGAGACCGGAACAACTTCGAGGGCGCTATACAATTGCGGCGGCGCGGGACTGGCGGCGGGCGAGGTCAGGTCGACATGCGAGAACACGGCTTTCTCGACCACATCTTTGTTATGGGAACAGACGCCCAGTCCGACGTAGAACGGATCGTGAATGGGCACGCGCATGGAGCCGCCGGCGAAGTGCAGCGGCTCACCCGCGGCGGCCAGCGAGATATACACGTAGTCGCCGTGGCGTGTGAGGCGCAAACGCGCAGGGGCCTGCATGGCGGATTGCACCTCGGTGGTGTCCGCGCCCTTTTCGGCGCGCACCTGCAGGGAGGTCAGCCCGTCGCCATGGCGCGCCACGTCGGCGTACACCGAATCCGCGTCGAGACTCTGGCGGATCATGAGGACGGCTTTGCGGTGCCCTTCTTTTCCGGCACCGATGAACGATACATCCGCGGTAAGGGTGACATCGCCGGACATCTTCTTCCACACGAACTGGAAGGCATCCGTACCGAACCACATATTTTCGCCGCTGCCCGAGATAGTGTATGTTTGCCGTGCCTGGTCGTAATCAACCGCGCCGGGATGTAAGACGGTGCCGACATCCGTGTGATCCTCGAACTGGCCGAGCGGTGCGGCGGCGCGCAGGGTGAGGCAGATCAGGGCAGGCAGGAAAAAGTAAGCTCTGTTACGCATAGGCGTGTTTCTGAGATCACTGTAACTCAGCGACGCGGTCGAAAGCAGAAATCGGGTCAACGTTTCGCCGCGCCGGTTCGTTTTATCAGTAAACCGTATGGAGACGATCAGGCACGCATTCAGGGGGTTGTGGAGGTCGCCGGGCTTCACGGCGGTGGCGTTGGTGACGCTGGTGCTGGGGATTGGGGCGACTACCGCTGTCTTCAGCGTGCTCAACGCGGTTTTGCTGCGGCCGCTGCCCTATAACGAGCCGGAGCGCCTGGTTTATGTGCTGGCCGACGATCCACAGGACGCCCGCGCCGGTGTTTCTTATCACGCATACGAGACCTGGCGATCGGCCAGCCATACCTTCGAAAATCTGGCGGTGTATTACCGGAATTCAGGATGGTCGCGGGTGATGATCGGGAGCGATGCGGGGCCGCAATCGGTGCAGGCCGGCTTCACGTCCGCGAACTTTTTCGCGGTGCTGGGAGTCGCGCCGGCGGTGGGCCGGGTATTCGACGAAGGCGAAGAGCGGCGCCGGGATACGGTCGCGGTATTGAGCTATGCGCTGTGGGGGCGGTATTACGGCGGCGATTCGAGCAGGCTGGGGAAGACGATCGACGTGGATGGGCGCCCGTACACGATTATCGGGGTGATGCCGCCCAGCTTCCATTTCCCCGCACGGGACACCATGTTGTGGCTGCCCATCACCACGAACCGCTACTGGCTCGACCGTCCGCAGCCGGATGGCGTGCACGGGCGCGGTTATTACATGCGGTGGAATCTGGTGGGGCGCATGCGGGCGCGTGTGACGGCAGAGACGGCGGCGGCGGAGGTCACCGCGATCGGCGGCCGCCTGGCGAAGGAAGATCCGGACTGGAACATGGGCCGGGAAGTGAAGGTTGTGCCGTTGAGCCTGGAGATCACGGGCAACGCCAGGCTGGCGCTGTTGGTGCTTTTTGGGTCTGCCACGCTGGTGCTGTTGATTGCGTGCACGAACGTCGCGAACCTGATGCTGGCGCGCGGTGCGGTGCGATCGCGGGAACTGGCCGTGAGAGCGGCGCTGGGAGCAACCCAAGGCCGGATCATCCGGCAGGTGCTGGCGGAGAGCCTGCTGCTGGTGGGGTGCGCCGCGGCGTGCGCGGTTCTGCTGGCGATGGCCGCGACCACGGTGCTGGTGCGGCTGGGTCCGGCGGATCTGCCGCGGTTGGATGAGACGCGCGTAGACGGATGGGGCTTGTGCTTCACGTTGGGCGTATCGGCCTTGGCGGCGCTGGCGTTCGGAATTCTGCCGGCGATGCGCGCGGGCCACACCGATCTGATGGCGGCGTTGCGCGCGGGCTCGCGAAACGTGGCCGCGGGCCGGATGCGGAGCGGCGGGCTGCTGGTGGTTTCGGAGTTCGCGCTGGCGGCCGTCCTAATGACCGGCGCCGGATTGTTGTTGCGGAGCCTCGCAGCAATCGAAAACGTGGACTTGGGTTTTCGCGCCGACAGGGTACTGACGATGCACGTACGGCTGCCGGACGCGTCGCCCGCCAGCCGGCAAATGGCTTTCCAAAATGATTTGCTAGCACGGCTGCGCGCGCTGCCGGGTGTGCGGTATGTGGGCGGCATCGGCGGGCTATTCGAGCTGGATCAGCCACCGCTCAACAGCTTGCGCGCGGTGGAAGGGCGGGAACTGGACGCGGCGGACAAAGCGCGAAGCCGTCCCCTGACGTGGACCACGGTTAGCGGCGATTACTTTCGCGCCATGGGGATTCCGCTGGTGGCGGGACGATATTTCTCCGACCGCGATACGGTTGATGCGCCGCTGGCGGCGGTGATCGACGAAGGGATGGCGCGGCGCTACTGGCCGGGCGAGAACGCGATCGGAAAGCGCTTCAAAGGTCAGGACGTCCGCGGCCGCAATGACGACTGGCTCACGGTGGTCGGGGTAGTGAGGGCTGCTCGCCGCGAGGGCGTGGAGCGGGAACCGACACCGCACGTTTACGAATGGACGGGGCAGGCCGGCCCGGTGATGGATTGGGTGATGGAGACCGCGGGAGATCCTACGCGCTTCGCGGGGCTGGCGCGGGCGGCGGTACGCGAGGCCGAACCGCGCGCTGCCATTTCAAACCTTATGACGATGCAAGGGCAGATCGATCTGCAGACTGAGGCGCGGCGGTTCCGCACCTGGCTGCTGGGACTGTTTGCAGGGCTGGCGATGATTCTCTCGTCGATCGGAATCTACGGGGTGATCAGTTACGCCACGGCACGCAGGACGCAGGAGATCGGGATCCGGATGGCGCTGGGCGCGCGGCGGGGAACCATCTTGCGCATGATCTTACGGCAAGGCATGATCCTGGCACTGGCCGGTATGGGGCTGGGTGTGGTGGCGGCACTGGCGCTGACGCGCGCGATTTCGGGATTGCTCTTTGGCGTTTCCACCGCGGATCCGGCGACGTTCGCCGGGGCGGCCGCGGTGTTGCTGGCGGTGGCGGCCGCCGCGACCCTGATCCCGGCGCTGCGGGCCACGGCCGTCGATCCCTTGCAGGCGCTTCGCGAAGAGTAATCGCTTCTCTACAATTCGAGCGGCATGGAACGCAGCCGCTTTCCGTTCAACCTAAAGACCGCGTTCGACACGGCCGGAGCGAGGCCTACGATGGGCGTCTCGCCGGCGCCGGCGGACGGCAGATCTGGGCGATCGACCAGCACCACCTCGATTTCGGGAATATCGGCAAAGCGCGGCACACGGTATTCGGAGAGACGCGGGTTGGCGATCTGTCCATCGTTGAAGCGGATCTGTTCGAACAATGCTCCGCCCACAGCCATGCAGATGGCCCCCTCGATCTGGTTCTTCAGGTGATTGGGGTTGACCACCGCGCCGCAATCGAAAGCTTCCACCACCCGCAGCACGCGAATGCGCGAACCTTCGACGGCGACCTGCGCGCAGGTGGCGATGTAGCCGTTCTTCTCGAATCCGCAAGACATGCCGGCGCCTTCGCCTTTGCCCCATCCGAAGCGATCGGCGGCGGCCTGCAGGACGGCGCGCAGGCGCGGATCCTTGATGTTCTTCAGGCGGAATTCCAGCGGGTCCATTTTCAGAGCTTGCGCCAATTCGTCGATGTGGACCTCGCGCGCGAAGTGATTGGCGGTGGCCGCCAGACCACGATAAGAGCCTTGCCGCAGGGGCGATTGCGCCGGATGGAACGTGATGCGGCGGTTCGCGATGTCGTACAGGCCGTCGATGCCCGAGCCGCCCGAGTTGTAGTTATCGAACTGCCAGGCGGTGATGATGCCGTCGTGGCGCGCGCCACTTGAAACTTCGATGACGCCGGCGGGGCGGAAATAGGACCACGTAAATTCTTCTTCGCGCGTCCAGACGAGTTTGACGGGTTTGCCGGCGCTCTTCGCGAGGCGGGCGGCTTCTACGGCGCACTCGCCGCTGTGCTTGCCGCCATAGGCGGAGCCGGTATCCGGCACGATGACGCGCACGCGGGTTTCGGAGATGCCAAAGGCGGAGGCCAGTTCGCCGCGCACACCGAAAGGCACCTGCGATCCGGTCCAGACGGTGAGGTTTCCGTCGTCCCATTCGGCGAGGGCCGCGCGCGGTTCGAGCGGGGTGTGGGCGATGTATGCCACGGTGTAAGCCGATTGCAGCTTGACCTCGGCGGATGCCAGACCGTCCTCCAGCGATCCGTGCACGCTGGGCTCGCCGGGCGAAGCGGATTTCTTCAAGTGCTCGTAAAGCGCCGGGCCGGAAGCCACCGGGGCGGGCTCGCGCTTCCACTCCGGCTTGAGCTGACGCAGGGCATTTGCGGCGAGCTGCGGATCGGCTGCGGCAACGCCCGCGAAGCTGCCGTCGTGCACGACCACGGCTCCCGGAATATCGGGCGCATCGAGGCTCGCCAAGGTGGCGCCGAAGGCGGGAGGCCGCAGGATTCGCCCGTGCAGCATGCCGGAACGGGACAGGTCGGTGGTGTACTGGTGCTTGCCGGTAACGATGTCGCGTGCGCCGAGCTTCGGTGCGGACTGACGCAGGGGGTGCGCCACGGGTGCATCGCGCGCGATGGTTCGGGTGAGCTTCTGGCCCTTGGTGAGCTCGCCATAGCCGATGGACTGCCCACCATCCGTGCAGACGGTTTTTCCTTCGGCCACGCTCAACTTCCCGCGATCGACGTTCCATCGGGCGGCGGCCAGGTCGAGCAGCGCTTCGCGCGCCGTGGCGGCTGCACGCCGCACCTGGGGAGCCATGGTGGGGGTGGTGCGGCTGCCGAACGTACCCATGTCGTAAGGCGTGAGGGCGGTGTCGGCCATGACCAGCTTGATGGAGCCGATAGGGCAATGCAATTCTTCGGCGGCCGCCTGGCTGAGGGAGGTGCGGATGTTTTGGCCTACTTCGGTTTTGCCGGTACACACGGTAACCATGCCGTCTTCGCCAATGTGCAGCCAGGCGTCCAGTTCCTGCGGCACCGCTTCGCCGCGACGGCCGCGGCCGGATTCCTGCGCGCGGGCCGAGAATACAATCAGCAGACCGCCGCCTAGCAGCCCAAGGAAATCGCGCCGGTCCACATTGAAGTGATAGGCGGGTTGGGCAACCAGTTCGTAGCGTTCGGGTTCGATGTACACGGGTTGATCAGGCATGGGCTTCACCCGCTTTCCGGATGGCGGCGATGATGCGCAGATAGGTGCCACAGCGGCAGACGTTGCCGTTCATGTGCCTCACGATTTCGTCGTGGCCGGGATGGGGATTTTTGTTCAGCAGGGCGACGCCGGATACGATCATGCCGGCGGTGCAATAGCCGCACTGCATGGCATCCTCTGCGATGAACGCGTCCTGTAGGGGATGGTGAATTCCCTCGATGGTAGTGATTTGCTTTCCGGCGGCCGAACGCACGGGCAGGACGCAGGAGCGGACCGGCTGGCCGTCGAGCAGGACGGTGCAGGCGCCGCACTGGCCCTCGCCGCAACCGTACTTGGCGCCGGTCAGTTCGAGGGTATCGCGCAGCACGCTGAGCAGCGGGCGGTCGGGGTCGACGTCGATGCGGCGCCGGGTTCCGTTTACCATTAGTTCAGTAACCCTAGGCATAAATCCATTTTGTCGCTTTTTATGAGTCCGCGCAAAACGGGCCACGGCCCGCCGCCGACTGGTCACGGCCGCGCTGGATCTAGCGCGTTACAATCGCTCCTTATGAAATCGGCTTTGACACCGCTCGATTTTTTGACGCGTAGCGCCTGGGCATACCGCAATCGCGCGGCGGTGGTGGATGGCGGCCGGCGATTCACGTACGCGGAATTGAACGAGCGGGTGCACCGGCAAGCCAGCGCGCTACGCGCTTTGGGGGTGTCGCCGGGCGACCGGGTAGCGGTGCTCGCTCCGAATACCGCGCCGGCGCTGGAGGCGCACTTCGGTGTGCTGATGGCAGGCGCCATCCTGGTGATGCTCAACACCCGGTTGCAGGCGGGCGAGCTGACCTGGATCCTGAACCACTCGGAGGCGCGCGTGGCGATCGCCGATCCGGACCTGGCGCCGTTGATTGAAGGCGCCCGCGGGGAGTTGCCGCACTTGCAGCACGTCATTGCGAACTACGAAAGTTTCTTGGCGCAGGGCACGTTCCCCGCCGTGGATCTTCCGCAGCCCGAGGAGGACGGCTTCATCGCCATCAATTACACCAGTGGCACCACAGGATTTCCCAAGGGCGTGATGTATACGCACCGGGGCGCCTATCTGAACGCGGTAGGCGAAGTGATGGAGCACGGGCTGACTTCTGCATCCGTGTATTTGTGGACGCTGCCCATGTTCCACTGCAACGGCTGGTGTTTTCCGTGGGCAGTCACGGCGGCGGGCGCCCGGCATGTCTGCCTGCGGCACGTGGACCCGCGGAGGATGGTCGAGTTAATCCGCGCGGAAGGAGTGACACATCTGTGTGGCGCGCCGGTAGTAGTCAGCACCCTCACGCAATACTGCGCGGGGAACAGCATCCGGTTCGAAGGCGGATTGAAGATGATCACGGCGGGCGCCCCACCGTCGCCGGCGGTGATCCGGGCGGTGGAAGGGATGGGCGCGGAATTAGCGCACGCCTACGGCCTGACAGAGACGTACGGGCCGCACACCATCTGCGCGTGGCATCCGGAATGGGACGCGCTGCCGGGCGAGGAACGTGCGCAGATGCGCGCGCGGCAGGGCGTGGCGTACACCACCGCGGGCGATAGCCTACGCGTGGCGGACGAGCAGATGCGCGATGTTCCGGCGGACGGCCAGACCATGGGCGAGGTGCTGATGCGGGGCAACAACGTGATGCTCGGGTACTACAAGAATCCGGAAGCCACGGCCGAGGCTTTTCGCGGCGGCTGGTTCCATTCCGGCGACCTGGCGGTGATGCATCCTGACGGGTATATCGAGCTGCGGGACCGGAAGAAAGACATCGTGATTTCGGGCGGCGAAAACATCTCTTCGATCGAGGTAGAAAAGGTGCTGTACGAGCATCCGGCAGTGATGGAAGCGGCGGTGGTAGCGGTACCGGATGAAAAATGGGGCGAAGTACCCAAAGCGTACATCGGGTTGAAACCCGGCCAGACGGTTACGGCCGAAGAACTGATCGCCTTTTGCCGCGCGCGGCTGGCGCACTTCAAATGCCCCAAGTTGGTGGAGTTCGGGGCTTTGCCGCGCACGGTGACGGGGAAGATCCGGAAGAACGAGCTGCGGGCACGCGGCAAGCCTCGGGGCGCTTGAGGCGTGGCTCAAAACGGTTAACGGCCGGTCCACAAATCCAACAAGCGCACGACTTCATCCTTGCGGCAATTGATGGCTCGCTGTCGGGGTGTATCCCCTTTGCTGTCCCGCGCGTCAATTGAGGCGCCGCAATCCAGTAAGGCACGCGCTATTTCCACATGACCGCGTCGTGCCGCCATGTGCAGTGGGGTCGCCCGGGTGACGCCGCTCGACGCGTTCACATCCGCACCGGCGCGCACCAGCGCAAGCACGACATCGGGTCCGGTCTCTAACGCGCATTCGTTCGCTACACGGTAAAGCGGCGGGTGGCCCCCGCTATCCTGCATGCCCGGGTGCGCACCGCGCCGGATCAGCGATGTCACCACGCGAAGGCAACCTGCGCCGGCGGCGTAGTGGAGGAGCGTCCGTCCGCCGGTAAGGCGGGTTGTAAGTAAGGTATCGCGTTCGATAGCATCCACCACAAAACCGATCAGGGACACCCGGCCGGACTGGACCATCCGCGCCAACAGCCCGGCGAACACCGCGGGCCGAGGGACAAAATGCGCGGTCAGAGCCATCGCTTCCTGATCGCGGCCGACGGCAATGGCGGCAATGGCAGCGTCTAAGGCGCGCTGATCGCCCCAACGCCACGCCAACTCCTCGTGTTCCGGCAGAGCGGTGTCTTGGCCTATGACGTAAGCGGAGCTGTGCTCGAAAAATTTCCGCAGGGCCGCTCGGGTGGGGTCATCGAGCGGGACCGCTTCCAGGGTTGCCTCCATATGCTTCAGCCAGGCGCGCCGCTCGGCAACCTGCTTCGCCGCCCAATTCAGCTAGCAATGTTGCGGATTTCGCCACAGACCGATTGTACCGATCAGATCTATTGGCGCACCACCGTCACCGCGCGCCAGGCGCTGGCGCCGGCGGCGTTGTAAGCCTGGATGGTAATTATGTTAGTCCCGACCAATAATGGGATACCCGGAGCAGTCCATGATTGCATCCCGGTGGCATTGCCCGAGGTCCCGGTCGAGTTCGACCACACCACGGAAGTCACGCTGCCGGAGGCGGTACCGGCGAATGCGATCGTACCGGCTGAAGTAGAGACGATACTCATCGAAGGCGAAGTGATGTTCAATGACGGCGGACCGCTCGGCGGAGCGGCAGGCGGCGCGGGTGAGGTTGGCGGGCCAGGCGTAACGGGAGCCTCCGCGGTGACGGTGAGCGTGGCGGATGCGGTATCGCCCGCGGCGTCATTCGCCAGAATCATAATCGTGTTGGTTCCCAAGCTCAACGGCACGGACGCAATCGACCACGCCACGCTTCCCGTTGCCGGCCCCGAACCGCCCTGGCTGTTACTCCACACTACCTGAAGTTTGCCTGTACCGCCGCTGGATGTGCCTGCGATCGTGATCGATGACGCCGTGGTAGT
The DNA here is from genome assembly GCA_963843255.1 of Bryobacterales bacterium. Taxonomy (GTDB): domain Bacteria; phylum Acidobacteriota; class Terriglobia; order Bryobacterales; family Bryobacteraceae; genus Bog-159. The sequence continues at coordinate 322,303 of CAWJJQ010000008.1, forward strand.
GGTGCTGGCCGCGGACGGCGTGGTAATGGCCAGGGTCAAGGGTGCGGCTACGCCATCGGGACTACCGTACAGCGCTTGCACTCCAGCAATATCGCCGCTCGAAAGGCCGGCGCCGAATCTGTAATAGGGATACATGATGGTGTTGGGATCATCGGTGTGGCCCAGTCCCAGCGCGTGTCCCGCTTCGTGCAGCGCCACGGTGTACAGATCGATATTCGAGCCGATATGCCAGTCCTGGTCTTCGTTCAGATGCATGTCGCCGGCGATGGGCTCGGGATTGGGCGGATCCGGAAAGAAGGTGTGAGCCAAGACGGGGCCGCCCGGATCAAACGGGTAGGCATCGCCATGCATACCTTGCGCGAACATGATCGAAACCGTCTGGCCGGCGGTGGCAGAGGTTCCGAAAACAAATTGGATCTTCGCGTATTTGGCCCATTCGGCGAGCGCGCGGGCGATCTCGGATTGCGCGGCGGCCACGGGAAGTTTGGCGCTCATTTGCGCAAACACGTAATCCAGATGCACGATGCCATCGATCCCGGCGGGCCAACCGGCCGACATCAGGACGTATTGACCTACAGGCCCGGCGGACATTTCGGCGCCCGTGCAGGCCATCACGCGGTTGCCCTGGACTAAATCGTTGGATGCCGGGAATATGTACGCCACCTCGTCGAACGCCGCGATCTGCCCGAAAGCCTCGGGCGTGGCAGTGACCAGCACGTGGTTCGGCGCCAGGTCCGGGTGGTCCAAAATCTGTACGTTTATGTCGCGGAGCAAGTGGAGAGCCCGCCGCCGGTTCACATCCGGATGGAACTCGATCACCACCGGGGCCGGGTCATTATCAGCCTGGGCAAGCAGGGGGCTGATCTTGTCCGAGGCAAGCAGGGGCGCGGCCCACTCGACGGGAAGCCCATCGAAAGAAATAGGCTGGTCGATCGAGATGGTAATGCCACCATCCGGGGCCGACCCGACTACGCGGGCTCCCCGGCGACGAAGTTCTAGCAGATCGGCGGCTACGGGCGCGCGGGAAAGCTGCACCAGCAAATGGCTGGAACCGGGTCCGGCGGCCTGCAGAGCTCGCACAGCAGGATCGCTGCCGGCAGTAAGATCGCGTGTTTTGAGATGGATTGGACCATTCTGCCCGCCCGGGGAAAGTCTCGCCGATGCGATCCAGAGGGCCAGCATCAGGCAGAGTATTCGGAGTTTCATATCTCGAACTCACTGATATAAGCGGCCGGTTCTGAGAAAAACTTGAGGGACGCGCCACACCTTTTGAGGAATCGCGGAAAACGGGGCCACGGCCGCGCCGCCACGATCCCACGAGTTCCTGGCGGCGCGGACACGCGCCCCCTTTGCGCTTAAAAGGAATATGCACGTTCACTATCGGGGTATGGCTCTGGCTTTTTTCGGGCTTTGGCAATTCCCTGCCCTGTCCGCAACGCAACCGGTCTACCAACTCACGACGGTGGCCGGCAGCGATCAGGTAGGCGACGGCGGCCTGGCCGTTAGCGCGCAGTTGGTGCAGCCGGAGGGGATTGTGGTGGATGCCGGCGGCAGTCTGTACATCGCCGACGCCGCCAACCATCGGGTGCGCAAGGTGACGCCCGCGGGCATCATCAGCACAGTGGCGGGCAACGGGCACCCGGGCTACAGCGGCGATAACGGGCCGGCGGCCGCCGCGCAGCTGAATCAGCCGTATGACGTGGCCCTGGATAAAGCCGGGAATCTGTATATCGCGGATTTCGGCAATCAGCGCGTGCGCTGCGTGGGCCGCGACGGGAACATCACGACCGTGGCGGGAAGTGGGCAGGGAGGCGGCGATGGCGACGGTGGTTTGGCCACGGCGGCGGCACTCTCTGGTCCGCGCAACGTGGCTAGCGACCCAGCCGGAAACCTGTACATCTCGGAGTTCGCCGCGCACAGGGTTCGGCGCGTGACGCCGGCAGGAATCATCACCACGGTAGTGGGGACCGGCATTGCGGGATTTGGCGGCGACGGCGGTCCTGCTGCTGCCGCGCAACTGGCGTTTCCGGCTGGCCTGGCGCTGGATGGCGCGGGCAACCTTTACATTGTCGACTCGCTCAACGTCCGGATTCGCAAGGTAACGGCAAATGGCACGATCAGTTCCATTTGCACGCAGCAGAACTTCGGCATGCCGTACATTCGCCTGTCGGGCATCGCGGTGACCCCCAGCGGAACGATCTATATTCCCGAAAGCAGCAATTCGTTCGTGTGGCAGTTGACACCGGCAGGGATCCTTTCGCAAGTGGCGGGCACTCCGGGCAGCGGCGCATATTCAGGCGACGGTCAACCGGCTTTGCAGACGGCCTTGAACACGCCCGTGGGGGTAACACTGGACACGGCGGGCGATTTGTATATCTCGGAATCGCGGCGGGTAAGGTGCACGGTTGCGACGACGACCATTATGAGTACGGTGGCAGGCGACGGCACGTTCGGTTTTAGCGGCGATGGCGGCAGCGCCACGATGGCCGTGTTGAACGGGCCCGCGGAACTGGCGTTCAACATTGGATCGCTTTATATCGCCGATCAGAACAACGCGCGTGTGCGGCAGGTTTTCGCCGGATCGATTTCCACCGTCGCGGGCGACGGAATACAAACGTATTCCGGCGACGGACTGGCGGCTACCACGGCTGGCCTGTCGCACCCCATCGCCCCGGCTTTCGATGCTGCGGGGAACCTGTATATCGCGGACCGTTCCAATGACCGTGTACGACGGGTAGATTCGTCGGGTACGATCACCACGTTCGCCGGCTATGGCGCCGTGGCCGGTTTTGGCGGTGAAGGCGGCCCGGCGACCCTGACGCCGCTGGACGCGCCGCAGGGGGTGACTACGGACGCTACCGGCAACGTCTTCATCGCGGATACGGGCCACGACCGGGTGATCCGGGTAGATACCGCGGGAAACATCCACACCGTGGCAGGCACAGGCATGCCGGGTGATTCGGGCGACGGCACGTCAATGCCACAACTGCATGGCCCGACCGGCCTGGCAATCGATGGCGGCGGCAATGTGTATATTGCCGATACGCAGAACCATCGCGTGCGGATGTTGACTCCCGCCGGTGTGATTTCGACGATTGCGGGGACAGGCACGGGCGGCTTCGGCGGGGACGGCGGCGCGGCGGCGGCGGCCCAACTGAGCTTTCCGGCGGCCGTAGCGGTGGACGCTAGCGGCAACGTATATATCGCGGACACGGGAAACCATCGCTTGCGCATGGTCACTTCCGACGGCAAGATCGCGACGATCGCGGGCACGGGAGATGCGGGGTACAACGGGGACGATGGCCCGGGGGTCGAAATGGAACTGTATAATCCCGCTGGAATCGCGGTTGACGGCCAAGGCAACATCTTCGTTTCGGACACCGGCAACAATCGCGTGCGGCAACTGTCGGCCACCCAAACCACGGTCATATCTCCGCCACTCGTAACCGTGGTTCTGGCCAACGCCGCCAGCCTGCAACCGGGACCCCTGGCGCCGGGCGAAATTTTCTCGATCTTTGGGCAGGGCATAGGGCCTGACACTGCACTGACGGGAGCGTACGATAGTTCCGGCAACCTATCGACCGTGCTCGGCACGGTACAGGTGCTGTTCAACAATACGCCGGCGCCACTCTACTACGCGCAGTCGCGCCAAATCAATGCACAGGTACCATACGAGATGGCGGGGCAGAGATCCGCGCAATTGCAGGTGTTATATCAGGGCGCCGGTGTTGCGTCGCTTCAGGTGGCGCTGGTGGATGCCAGCCCGGCGCTTTTCACGGTGAATAACACCACCGGCAACGCAGTGGTGGTGAATCAGGATGGTTCGATCAACTCCGATCAGCACCCCGCTCCACGTGGCTCCGTGGTGACGTTGTATGCCACCGGCCAAGGACAGACTACGCCTGCGGGTGTCACCGGACAGCCTTCCACAGCCCCTTTCCCAAGGCCTGTACTACCGGTGTCATTGACCATGGACGGAATCCCGGCGGAAGTCCTGTTCGCGGGAGAAGCCCCGGGATTCGTGGGTTTGCTGCAGATCAATGCGCAAGTTCCCAGCGGATTCGTTCCGTCCGGCGATTTGCCTCTGGTGCTCAAGGTTGGGACATATCAGAGCCCGGCCGGCGTGGCGATCGCTGTCGAGTAAGTTTGTCGTACAATCAAACGTTCAAATGACAACACCATCAAGCATGCTTTCCCGAACCATACTCTTTTGCGTGCTGGCCTCGGCCGCCTGGGCGCAGGGCGTCACTAGCAAACAAGCGGAGATTTATGGCCAAAAGATTTATTACCAGGAAGCCGGCGCGGGCCCGGTAGTGATCCTGCTGCACGGACTGGGCGGCGATCACAGCAATTGGGCTTCTACGGTGCCGGCGCTGGCCGGAAAGTTTCACGTGTTTGTTCCGGACCAGGTTGGTTTCGGGCAATCCGACAAGCCCATGATCAACTATCGCGTGGGCACGCTGGTGGATTTTCTGAATGCGTTCTATCAAAAGACGGGAATCACTAAAGCAACCCTGGTGGGTAATTCGCTGGGGGGCTGGGTGGCCATGAATTTTGCGCTGGCGCACCCGGAGAAGGTCGACCGTCTGGTGCTGGTGGACAGTGCGGGTTATTCGCCAAAGCGCACGGGAGCGCCACCGCTGTCGCGCGATCTGCTCATGGGCCTGGACCCCGGAACGGTGGAAGGGGAAAAGCGGCTCATGGCAGTGGTGTTTTATAACAAGGCCTTCTCCACAGACAAGTTTGCCGAGCAGGCGTTCGCTAACCACTTGCGCAAGAACGACAGTTACACGGTCGATCGCTTTATCGATTCAATTCTGCGCGGTGAGGACATGGTGGATGGCAAGCTGGGGGCGGTGAAAGCTCCTACGCTGGTGGTGTGGGGCCGGGAGGATGCGCTGGTGCCGCTGGCGGTTGGAAAGGCTCTGGCGGAAGATATCACGGGGGCCGAGAGCGTGATACTGGATGGATGCGGGCACGTGCCTCCTATTGAGTGCGCCGCTCCGTTTAACGCGGCGCTGGTCAAGTTTCTGGCGGGAACGGGTGGGGCCGGCGGCTCGCGGTAAGGAAGCGCAAAACGGGGCCTGTGATCTCGACGGCGGTGACTGTGCGGCAGTTTGTGAATGAATCCGTGTGCGCGTTAGCAGTCTGAATGTGCGGCTGACGGTAGCGGAACGGCGACGTTTGTCTGAAGCGGGGCAGCCGGCTGGGAGTACAGAAGCGGATGCGGATGCCGATTGCGCAGCCCCCTAATGCGGAATTCGCCCCGGTTGATGGCGCGCAGTAGAGCGTGATCCTGGGGTCAAAGGGATGCAGGGGGCCGCACCGGTTTGCCCTGCCGGCAGAAGCGCTTTTCCAGCGGGGCGGTTAGTTGCAGCGTGGGACTGTCATCCACCGCGACCAGGGCGTCACAGTAAGCGCCAGCGATTCGTCCATAGGCCCAATCGAGTCCAATACCCGAAATGTGGTAGAGCCAGCACCTCGACGCTTGCAGTCGGCCGACCCGGCGTGAAAAGCGGATCCGAGGGACCCGCGCAGGCCACGACGCAGGCCACGGACCTGCCCCACCGCCAAAAACGATGGTAGATTCGGACTATGAGGAGAGGGGTCCTGTTATTTCTGTTGTCGCTACCAGCTTGGGCCGGTCCTCCGTTTCAGACCGACGATCCTGAACCGATTGATTACCGGCATTACGAATTCTATACATTCGCCACCGCGGACGGAACTCCGGTGGAGATGGATACGGAAGGGCCGGCGGTGGAATTCAATTGGGGAGCGCTACCCAACGTTCACCTTCACATCATCATTCCGGCCGCGGCGGTTTTCCCGGCGAACGGTCCCCGGACATTCGGCATCGGCGATATCGAAACAGGTATCAAGTACCGGTTTATACAGGAGACTAAGCACCGGCCGATGGTCGGCACCTTTGTCATGTTCGAACTCCCGTCCGGAAGTTATGCGCGAGGATTAGGCGTCGGCAAGACCTGGTATAAATTACCGCTGTGGGTGCAAAAGAGTTTCGGCCCGTGGACCACTTATGGCGGTGGCGGTGAAACCTTAGTTCGAGGAGTTCCCGGCTACCGCAGTTATCCGTTCGCCGGCTGGCTGGTACAGCGCGACCTGACCAAAAGGCTGACGTTGGGCACGGAGATCTTCTATCACGGCCCGCAGGGGCTGGCCACCGCCCAAACCCGCCCTGCCACGCTGCTGGATGTCGGCGGCTACTACAAGATTCACAGCGAGAGCTTTCAACTCCTGTTCTGCTACGGTCACACAGCCATCGGGCAGCGAGAGAATTACGCCTATCTAGGTCTTTATTGGACGTGGGGCAATAAGTCCGCCGGTTCCAACAGCGCGATCAACGGATTCGGTCCGCCGGCTACGTTTGGCCGGCTCACATAACGCAGACCTGTAAGTCAGTGGAATCGAATATCCGACGAAGCTTCAAAATGATTGTAATTCCTGTGCTCTCGCGTCATGCGTAATGATCCGGCCTCCGCCTGGTTCCGCACTGGAAGAGACGGCTAAGATCTCCAGATGACCGGCAGCAGATACGACGCATCGCCGATCGCGACCTGTCCCCACCAAGCATCTTCCTTCCAGTAAGCCAAGGGAAAAGCCGGCGGAAATTGTTTAGCTTGGTACTCAAAATGGACCAGCCGTCCTCCGGGATCGTCAACCTGGGCCGTACCTTTGATCGCGGGGCGAAAACTTTCGCAGCCGTGGGTTATGTTGAAACAGCCGCCGGACGACGTGACGCGGTAATCTAGCACGTGCGTTCCCCCTTATCTCAGTGGGCTCGTCAGAAGAAATCGTGGGTAGACTCGGGCTCGGGCAGCTTGCCAAGTGAGTGATAGAGCGCGAGTTCGAGGACCCGGAAGGTGCGGAAGCCGTAGGATTTTCTCATGGTGACTTTGGCTTTGTTGTTCAGGCCCTCGACGACGCCACTGGAAAGAAGCTTTTGAGCGCGGAAGTAGTTGAGGATCAGCTCGCGGTGCTGGCGCAGTGACCGGGCGATCTTCATCATGGGTTCGATGCGGGAACGCATCGTTTGCCGGCACCACTCATCGAGGAATTTCCCAGCCCAAGCTGGCGAGTTGTAGTCCCAGAGTTGCTGAAAAGCTTCCTTGAGAAGGTAAGCGCGCACGGTCCTCAAGTTATATCGGAGCAGGTCGCGCAGGCGGAACCGTTGTTCGGTCTTCAGATTCTCTTCGCGTTTGAGCAGGAGCCACCGAGACTTCTTCAGTAGCGGTGTACGGCCTTCACTCGCCATGCGGCGCGATTCACCCGCGCGCACTTCGTCGAGGGCCTTGTTCATCTTGGCCACAATATGGAAACGGTCGAGGATATGCAAGGCCTGGGAGCATTTCTCGCGGATGACTTTCAGATAGGGTTCCCACATGTCCGAGCAGACGAACACGATCTTGGAGGTGATTTCTTCTCCGATGGTGGTGAAGAATCCTTGAAAAGACTCGATGGTTCTCTCCCTCCCCACCCAAAGCAAACGGGTGACGCCGATATCGATCTGGTAGACCAGGGTCAGGTACTTGTGCCCTTTGGCGTACTGGATTTCATCCACCCCGATGGCATCGATTTGGCCGAGCGCGCGGTGCTCCAGCCCGAACCCGACGACATGTTCGACGGAGTCGCAGACCTTGTCCCAGGAGGTGCGGAACGCCTCGGCCGTTTCTTTCCACGAGAGCCGACGTGCCCAGCGGGCCAGAAACAGCATGTAGGCATTAGTCAACTGATGCTTGCCGTTGCCCCAGGGAACTTCCTCGACAACCACCGCTTCGCAGCGGTGGCAATCAACGCGTCGCATGGCGTACAGCAGGAAGACCAGAAACCCCCAGAAAGGGATGAAGTCGTAACGCCTTTCCGCGAGTTGATCATAACCGGGCGCCGGCTGATGGCACCGGGAGCAAACCGCCGCCGAACCTTTGCGCGGCCGCACGCTGATTTCGATGCTTTTGTGATCGGCACTGAAGCCAGCATGCTGGTAAACGAAACCCCGAAAATGATGGCAGCGGTTTAAAATCGTGATGAGTTGTAGCATGGCAAAAAAGGCAGCAGCGAGAAACCCCAGGATAAACCGCGCCACTCCTGCGCCGGCCGCGGACCTGGAGCGGTACTGCCGGGGCCTGAACGATTGGCCGCGCTCGTGGATGGGATGGGAAAAAGACCTGCCGCCGGGCGAGGAACTCGTGGCCTGCTTCCGGCCATTCCTCGAATACCTGGTGACGTGTGCGGATCTGTCGACGAAGACCACACAGAAGCACGTCGATAATCTCTGGACGCTGGGCGGAGAGATCATCCGGGACCTGAACGAAAACCCTCCTCTGAGAAGGAAACCCATCAAACAGATTCTCTTCGATGTGATTGACGGCGATGGCGGCCCGCTGATCTACGGTGTCAGCTCAGAGCAACAGCAGCGGTCCTTTGATTCCACCTGCCGTAAGTTTCTCCGATTCCTCGCGCAACCTCCCCGCTAACCCGCAAATCACCCACAGATTCTCCTGACGAGGCTCTCAGTGAGACCTGCGGACACAAAACGAGTTGGGACAAAGCGGGTTGAATAATGTGCGCATCCTCGGGCCGGACCAGCCGCCGTTTCCCAGAAAATCCGGAATATCCGGCCCGCTCCGTCGCCGCCACTCGCCACCCATCCGGACAGTGACTTCACCCCTGGGCTTTTGGCCTGCTCGTTCCTACCTAGTCCCCTATGAAGTTGCGCATGCGGAAAGGATAGCCAAAATTCATCGCCCGCGTAATCCAACGGAGATCCCCCTAGCGCCGGCGGACGCGCCTCAGGCGGATGGATATTCGGCACGGTTAAATGCGGGGCGCCCGGAAGCGGGTTATCGGCTTTGTTGAAGCCGAACTGGTGCGACGCCGTAATACGCGCTTACGCTCCAGGGGAAGCCGGCCGTAAAAAACGAAGCCCGGTCTTCCAGTAACTCATAGCCATGATGATAGGCATGCAAGGGCGACGGGAGAAAACGGCAACTAACTACTACCTGTTGTCGGTCGCTCTAAACCGGGATCCATCGCGCATAATGGAAATTGTCCTTTCCCCCGCACCGCAACGGCACCGAATTTTTCAACCCCGGCGCGCCTTCCGCCCAAGGCGCTGCAGCGGTCTTGAAGTGGCTGCTGACGCGGCGCCCCGAACCGTCGCCGGATTCCGTCCCTGTGGAACCGTCGGTACCGCCGCGCGCAATCGACTCCCCTTCCCTCCTGGTCACCCTGGTCAATCATTCTACAGTTCTACTCCAGCAACCCGGCTGCAATATCCTGACTGATCCCATCTGGTCCGATCGCTGCAGCCCGGTGCCATTCCTGGGGCCGCGGCGCCACCGCCGTCCCGGTGTCGCATTCGATCACCTGCCGCCCATTCACACCGTCCTGCTGAGCCACAATCACTACGATCATCTCGATCTTCCCACGCTCCGCCGCCTCGCACGGCGCGGTGGCGCGAGTTTTGTCGTTCCGCTGGGTGTGGCCGCGCTTTTGAAGGCGCACGGGATCGGTCCCGCGCACGAACTCGATTGGGGCGATTCCCTGCCCCTGGCGGGCTGCACGATCCACGCCGTGCCCGCGTTCCACTTCTCCGGCCGCGGCCTGCTTGACCGCAATCGGACGCTCTGGTGCGGCTACCTGATCGAATCCGCCATCGGAATGGTTTATTTCGCCGCCGACACCGGCTTTGGACCGCACTTCGGATGGATCCGCGACCGCTTCGGCGCGCCCCGCCTTGCTTTTCTTCCCATCGGCGCCTACGAACCCCGCTGGTTCATGTCGCCCATTCACATGGGCCCGGAAGAGGCTGTGGCCGCGCACGGCATCCTGGGCGCCGCCGCCAGCATCCCCATTCACTATGGAACGTTCCAACTGGCCGACGATGGTCTCGACACGCCCCGTCGCACGCTCCAGGCTCTCGACCCGGACCATGCGTTTCGCATACTGGACAATGGTGAATCCGCATTGTTCGCCTGACCGCCTATGGATCACCACGCCCTAGCCATCGTCAGCATCACCGGCAGTTCTCTGGACGTGCTGGGCGCGCTGTACCTTGCCTACGACCTTTTAGGCGGCGAACACGGACCGCTGCGGGCTTTAACCCGCGGCGTCACATATGGCATTCTGTTCGCCGCCGGCTACGGGCTTCCGCTTGGACCGGTCTTCGGCATCGCCTGCGGCGTCGCCCACGGTGTGACGCTGGGCTGGGAGTTCTCGCTCGCTTCCCGCGGCACGCAAAAGCCCGGATTCTGGTATGACGCGGCTGCCAGCAGTATTCGGGGAGCCGGCCATGGTATCGGCGCCGCCTGGCTTTTCGGACCCTTGTTCGGAATTTTGTTCGGCGCCGGCAGCGCGGTGGCGCAGGTAGCGGCTTACCATATCGGCATCCGCCCCACGCTCGACTACTCGCCGGCACCGCGGCCACATATGACGCTACGCCAGTTCCTGACGGCCATCAACCGCATGGTGGGATACGGTGTAGCGGCGGCGCTGCTGTGTATCTACGTCGCGCACCAGCCTGCCCGCGCGCTCCCGTTCGGAATTCGGTTCGGCCTCACCATCGGATTGGTGACCGCCGTTTCGACCACTTGCACCCCGGTCATCGAGTGGGCCGCCGATCACATCCCGGAGAAACGCATGGGAGTGGCCGGCGTGGGCCTGATCCTGGTGGGCTTCGCGATGCAATCGGTGCAATATTGGGCCGCGCTTCTTGACATTCCCATCCGTTAGGTGGAAGTTGCCTGCTATAACGGTGGAATGGCTTTCGATTTCTCAGGCAAAACGGCTGTGGTCACCGGCGGTGCTAACGGCATCGGCGCGGCTATCGCGCGGGTGCTCGCCCAGGGAGGCGCGCGCGTCGCGATCTTCGATCTGGAGCGGGAAGATCCGGCCGCGGCAGGCGCCAAACTCGGCGGCAGCGGCCACGTGGTAGACGTGACGGAGCGCGCCTCGCTCGATCGCGCGTTCGGCAAGACGGGCGCGCCGGACATTGTGATCGCTAACGCGGGCATCGGCACAGAGGCGGACTTCGGCGCCACCACCGAGCAGCACTGGCAGCAGACGCTGGCCGTGAACCTGACTGGCATTTTCAATACGCTACAGGCGGCGGCCGCGCTCATGATGCCGCGCCGCAAGGGCGCCATGGTGATGACCGCTTCCACCAATTCGTACGATGGCGAAGCCCGCCTCACGGCGTACAACGCCAGCAAAGCCGGGCTGCTGGGGATCCTGCACACCATCGCCAATGAGTTGGGGCCTTATGGCATCCGGGTGAACGCGGTGTGCCCGGGGCTCATCCGCACGCGCCTGACGCATCACAGTTTCTCGAATCCGGCGGTGCTGAAAGATTACTTCCGCCACATCCCGCTGGGGCGCGGCGGCGAGCCGGAGGAGGTAGCCAACGCCAGCGCGTTTCTGGCGTCGGACCTGGCGTCGTATATTACCGGAGCCGCGCTGTTCGTAGACGGCGGCCAGATGGCTTCGAAGTTCGGTACCTGGGACGAGCAGCGCGCCGAGTTCGCGGACGGCCGTTGGCGCTTGCGCTAGTGATTCTACTGCGCCGGAATCGCGCCGTGCTTTTTCAACAGCTCAATCGTCTCCTCCAGCGGCAGCGCCTTTATGGTGTGGCCGCTGCCGGTCATATCGTGTGCGCGAAACATGGAATTGTAGATGGCCTCTTCGGTAGCCTCGATCACGGCTTCGAATAGCGGAGACATGCGGCCGTTGGGTAGCAATTCTTTCGGCTGGTAAGTGGGGCCATCGGTCGGGATGCGCAACCCCGCGGCCGTGGAGAACGCAATCGCGAAGTCGCCGCTGCCGTTCGACCCGCTCGATCCTGTGCGCGCCAGCCCCATCATGGCCCGCGCGGCCAGCCTGTTCAAATTACGATGATCGATGGGCGCATCGGTGGCCACCACCATCATGATGGAGCCATCCGGATTCCGCGGCTCCGGCGCGCGATTCTGCGCGCCCTGGTTCTGCTGCAGATAGTTAATCAGGTAATGGTTCCCCAGTTCCTTGGCCACCGGCACGCCCGCGATGCTCAGGATGCCGCCGAAATTAGACTGCACCAGAACGCCCACCATATAGCCGCCCAGCGATTCCGGAATCCGCCGCGACGAGGTGCCGATCCCGCCCTTGAATCCGAAAGCGATGGTGCCCGTTCCCGCGCCTACCGCGCCTTCTTCCACAGGTCCCTCTTTCGCGTTCGCGATCGCCGAAAAAACGTCCTGCTCGGTAATGGTGCGCGCGCGGATGTCATTCAGATAGCCGTCGTTGGTCTCGCCCACCAGCGGATTGACCGACCGCACATTCTGGTTGCCCGGAAGTTGCAGCATGTAGCTGATCAGCGCGTCGGCTACCCTCCCCACCGCCAGCGTTGAAGTCAGCAGCACCGGCGTCTCGATCTCTCCCAGTTCATTCACCTGGGTCGAACCGGCCAGTTTGCCGAAAGCGTTGCCCACGAAAACCGCTCCCGGCACTTTTTCCTTGAACAGGTTTCCGCCGTGCGGCAGGATGGCGGTCACGCCGGTGCGAATGTTGTCGCCGCGAATCAGGGTTGTGTGGCCGACCTTGACGCCAGCCACATCCGTGATGGCGTTCAGGGGCCCAGACGGCAAAATGCCGATCGTCACTCCCAGGTCGCGAATACGCGGGCGGGCATCGGTTTGCGCTAACACGGCCGCGGCCAGCGAAAGCGCCAGAAAACTCGTTGAGCGGAGTTTGTGCAACATTTCGTGGTTCAGGATAACGTAGATCCGATCCGTGGGGTTGAGGGCGGCGCTAAACTACAAGGCTGGGGAACAATATATGGCCAGAGGACCGCTTAACGAGACTGAAGTCCAACAATACCGCGAGGACGGATTTGTGGTGGTGCGCGGCATGTTCGACCGGCGGGAGATGGAAATCTTGGGCCGCTCAGCCAGGGACGACAAAGCGCTCGACGATCATTCGTTCGGCCGCGCGGACGGACAGGGCGGCGTGGTCCGGCTCTCCCTTTGGAACCATCCGGGGAACGGCGTCTACGGGATGTTCGCGCGCTGCCGCTCGCTGGTCGATTCGGCCGAAGCGCTGCTGGGCGGCGAGGTCTATCACTATCACTCCAAGATGATCATGAAGGAGCCCAAGGTAGGGGGCGCCTGGGCGTGGCACCAGGATTACGGCTACTGGTATCAGAACGGTGTGTTGTTCCCTCTGCTCACCAGCGTCTTCATCGCCGTGGACCGGGCCACCAGGGAGAACGGCTGCTTGCAGGTGTTGAAGGGCTCGCACCTGGCCGGACGCGTGGATCACGTCCTCACGGGCGACCAGGCCGGCGCCGATGTGGAGCGCGTGAACGAGTTGGCGAAGAGATTGGAGCTGGTACACCTGGAAATGGCGCCGGGCGACGCCGTCTTCTTCGATTCGAACCTGCTGCACCGCAGCGCCCCCAATCACTCCGAACACCCCCGTTGGGCGATGATCTGCTGCTACAATGCGGCGCGCAACGATCCTTACAAGGAGGCCCATCATCCGCGCTACACGCCGCTCAGCAAAGTGGAGGATGTGCGCATTCTGGAGGTGGGCGCGAAGCGATTCGCAGAGGACGGATCCGACGTGGCGTGGCTGGACCCCGGCAAGGATGCTAGCGCCGTCAGCCTGCCGGAAAAGATCGAGGGTTAGTTGGCTGGACCGTTTCGCATCCGCGTGGCCACCGCGCCGGACATTCCGGCACTCGAAGTCCTCATCGCGGTGTCCGTGAATGGACTGCAGGCGGCCGACTACTCGCCCGAGCAGCGGGCCGGCGCGCTGGAGGCCGTTTTCACCGTCGATACGCAGCTCATCGCGGATGAAACCTACTTTGTGGTGGAGAACGGCGCGGGCGAGATGGTGGCATGCGGCGGCTGGAGCAAGCGCAAAACGCTGTTCGGCGGCGATCGGGCGGACGTGAGAGAACCGGAACTGCTCGATCCGCGGATTGACAGCGCCAGAATTCGCGCATTCTTCGTGCATCCGGATTGGGCGCGGCGAGGCATTGGCAGCCTGCTGCTGGAAGCCTGTGAAAGCGCCGCGCGGGCCGCCGGATTCCGGCATTTCGAGATGGGCGCGACGCTGACCGGAGAGCGCTTGTACCGGCTGCGAGGCTACGCGGCGTTGGAGCGTATTGAAGTGCCGCTGCCCAACGGCGCGCGCCTGCCGGTAATCCGTATGCGAAAGGATGCGGAGTTGTAGTCAGAAGGGAGAGGACGTCACTAATCAGGCGGCGTTACCAAAAGAACGCGAATCCGAGCGTTTGCGCCACTCTCAGGCCGACGCTGAAAGCGTCGGCGCGAGAACCGGCCTCAACAGGAGCGCAAGCCGCGCCGATTCGGAAATTCTGAAGGGTAGTACCCCGGCGAGGCGTCGGCCAAGATCTGGCGGCGAATCTATCCGGAGTCCATACTGGAGTACGCCATATCAAGGCCGCTGAACAGACGCACGCGTGCCAACTCCTCCGGGAGCGAGTACGGCGGCAACCTCGGGCGGAAGCTCGAGCTTCGATATCGTGAGCTTAAACAGGCCAGGAAGCGGGAATAGTGTAGTTAATGAACCCGGAAGCCAGAATGCAAATTCCGGGTTATCGGAGGGGACCCATGAAAACGCTGATCTGTCTTTTGCTGTTGGCCGCAACAGGCCTTGCCGCCGAAGACCTCAGCGGCAAGTGGCACGGCAAGCTGGATGTCACGACTGCCGACGGTGACAAGCGGTCAGACGAGGTGTATTTGGACCTCAAACTCGATGGTACTAAAGTTACCGGAACCATAGCTGTCAATCCGGACCACCCATTTGCCATCCGGAACGGAAAGCTGGATGCGGGGAAGCTCACCTTCGAGGCGCTTATGGACGATCCCGTTGTTTTCGATCTCGTCTTCGACGGCCAAACCATCCGGGGCAGCGCTAGTGGAACCGGCGGCGGGGGCGCAAGAACGTCGGCGAAGGTGGATTTGAAGCGTGTGAAATGACTCGGCGCAGCCAGCCTCACCTACAAAGGAAGTTCACGCGCGAGGTCGTTCGCGAACCAATTAGGGCGGAAATGAGCTCGTTGGTGCCGGCACTGAATCAGTGACCAATTTTCATGCCAGGTTCACGCGTATGCCGCGCACCGGACCCTTTCCTAGCGCCCGATCAGAAGGCCGGCCATCCGGCGGGCCAGCGCGCCGTACGGCGGACGCAGCATGCCCAGCGTCGTAAACCGGCTCTGGTAGAACACGCCTTTCTTCTTCGAGAACGTCAGAAATCCGTCGAACCCGTGATACGATCCCATGCCGCTGGGGCCTACGCCGCCAAATGGCAGATCGTTCTGGGCGATATGGAAGATGGTGTCGTTGATCGTGACGCCGCCGGATACAGTCCGTGACAGCACCGATTTCACGCGCCTGGAGTTATTGTCGAAATAATACAACGCCAGCGGGCGCGGTCGGGCATTCACGTAATCGATAGCTTCATCGATCGACCGGTAAGTGACTACCGGCAGCACGGGGCCGAAGATCTCCTCGTGCATGATATCCATGCGGCCATCCACGTTCGAAAGCAGGGTGGGCGGGAAGACTCGGTTCTGTTCATCGACAGTTTCATGAGCCGGGTTCAATTCGACGGCCTGGGCGCCCTTCCGAACGGCATCATCCACCAGGCCACGCAGGCGCTGGTAGTGATCTCGGTTGATGATGCGGGTGAAATCGGGATTATCGGTCAGGCGCGGGTACATCGTTGTGGTGGCCTGGGAAGCGTGCCGCACAAACTCATTGCGCGCACTGGCTTCGACCAGCACGTAATCGGGCGCGATACAGGTCTGGCCGGCATTGTACAGCTTGCCCGCCATGATGCGCGCGGCCGCGGTCTGCGCCGGGAAATCCGGATGGACCAGCGCCGGCGACTTGCCTCCAAGCTCAAGCGTGACAGGCGTAAGGTTCTCGCTGGCCGAACGCATGATGAGCTTGCCCACGCGCGTCGAACCGGTGAAAAGCAGGTGATCGAAAGGCAGCGAAGCGAAGGCCGCGCCGGTTTCGGGACCGCCGGTCACGACCGTCACATAGTCCGCGGGAAACAGATCGGCGGCACACTGCGCCATGAGCTCGGCGGTCCTGGGGGCCAGTTCCGAAGGCTTGAGCATCACGTGATTGCCGGCCGCCAGGGCGCTCACCATTGGCGAAAAACTGAGCAGGAGCGGGTAGTTCCACGCTCCGATGATGCCCACCGCACCCAGCGGCTGATAGACCACGCGCGCGCGGCCGGGCAGGAATTGCCAGCCGGCGGCGGCGGAACGGGGGCGCATCCACTGCGGCAGGTGGCGGATAGTATGGCGAATCGTATCGACCAACGGGAAAACTTCCAGCAGGAGGGTCTCTTCGCGGGCACGGCCACCGAAGTCCTCCGAAATGGCGCGGACGAATTCCTCGCGGCGCTGGCGCAGGGTCTTTAACAGGGCCCGTAAAGCCTGGATGCGTTGCTGGGATCCAGGCGGTTGATACGCGAACGCCTTGCGTTGAGCCGCCAACGTGGCGGTCAGATCCGTTTGAAAGGTAGTACCTGTAGTTCTCGTTTTTGAATTATAGCGCTCTATCGCCGGGAAAGAGTTCGCCCGTTAGTGCGAGAGCGACGGCTGACGCTCGCCGGGCTTGGGGCGGCGCATGAGCATCGGCAATGGAACCAGGCAAGCCACCACCAGCGCCATGATCCAGAAACTGTTTTCAAAGCTCATGGTGCTGGCTTGCGCTTGTACGGTCCCATAGGCCAGCGCCAGCGCTTTGCGCGTGGCGGTAGCGGCGTCGTATCCTTGCGAGATGAACAGCGCTTTCATGCCGCCGATCCAGCGCTCGAAATTGGGATCGCCGTGGCTGGTGTGCGCGGCGAAATTCACCTGGTGGATCTGGTTCTGGCGCGCCAGGAACGTGCTGAGCAGCGACGTGCCGATGCTACCGCCGAGATTGCGCGCAAAGTTCGAAAGGCCGGATACCTGGTTGTTCTTCTCGCGCGGCACTCCCACGTAATTGAGCGTGCTGATGGGAATGAAGATGAACGGCATGAACATGACCTGGGCCATGCGCAGGTACATGATGGTGTGAAAGTCGATCAGCAGGTTGACGATGGTCAGCCGGTACAGCATGAACGCCGTGCCCAGGAAACCGATGGATATGAGCAGACGAGGATCGACCTTGGTTGCGGTGATGCGTCCCGCGATGGGCATCATCAGCATCAGCACAAATCCGGCGGGCGACAATGCCATGCCCGCGCGCTCCGCGGTATAGCCGAGGCTGACCTGTAAAAACTCCGGGATCAGCACGGTGGACCCAAACAGCACCATGCCCAGCGTGAATGAGAAAAATACCGCCGTGCCGAAATTACGATTCTTCAACAGGCGCACGTCCACAATGGGATCCTTGTGATACCACTCCCATAGGAAAAAGGCGATCAGCACAGGCAGTCCGATGCTGAACATTGTGCGGATCAAGGGAGAGGCGAACCAATCGTCTTCCTGCCCTTTGTCGAGCACCACCTGCAGGCAGGCGACGCCCAGCACGATCAGCGACAGGCCGATGTAATCGATGGTGATGCCTCCCCGGCGCTCGCGTTTAAACCAGGGCGGATCTTCCACCAGGCGGGAAGTAAGAAACAGCGACAGCGCGCCGATCGGCAGGTTGATGAAGAAGATCCAGTGCCAGTTGAAATTGTCGGTGATCCAGCCGCCGAGTGTCGGTCCGATGGCGGGCGCCACCACCACCGCCATGCCGTAAAGCGCGAAAGCCATGCCACGCTTTTCGGTGGGGAAAGAATCCGCCAGAATGGCCTGCTCGGAAGGCTGCAGTCCGCCACCGCCGGCGCCCTGCAAAATACGGGCGAAGATCAGGAACGGCAGGCTCGGAGCGATGCCGCATAGAAGCGAGCAGAGCGTGAACAGCAGGACGCATCCCATGTAAAAGCGTTTGCGTCCGATCACGGTGGACAGCCATCCGGAAACCGGCAGCACGATGGCGCTCGACACCAGGTAACTGGTGAGCACCCAGGTGGCTTCCGTATAAGTGGCGCCCAATGACCCGGCGATATGCGGCAGGGCCACATTGGCGATGGAGGAATCCAGCACTTCCATGAACGTAGCCAGCGTCACGGTGATGGCGACCAGGTAGGGATTATGGGCGGGCCGCCACTCTTCGTGCGGCATCTGGATTCCAGCCATGCTATTTGCCGATGCGTACCTCGGGCTCCACCGACATGCCGGCGCGCAACAGCTCCAGGCCCTGCTGATTGGGCTGGAAGCGCAGGCGGACCGGAATGCGCTGCACCACCTTCACGTAATTGCCGGTGGCATTCTCGGGCGGCAGAACGCTGCTGATGGCGCCTGTACCCCCGCCGATGTTTTCCACGTAGCCATCGAAGTCGCGATCTAACGCGTCCACGTGCAACCGGGCCGTCTGTTTGGGCCGCAGATTGGAAAGCTGGGTTTCTTTGAAGTTGGCCGTGACCCACAGGTCGCCCACCTCTGCGATGGTCAGCAGTTGCTGGCCCGCCGACACGTGCGCGCCCGTCTCGGCCGAACGCTTCATGACGATGCCATCCACTGGGGAGACGATCCTGGTATAGGAGAGCTTAAGCTGAGCCTGCTCCAATTGGGCGTGCGCGCTCTCGGAGTTGGCTTCCTGGGAGTGCACCGCGGCCTCCCGGATCCTCACCTGTTGCGTGGCAGTCTGCTGGTATTGATGCAAGCGGCTGCGGGACTCGAGCACCTGGGCCTTGCGCTGGTCCACGATGCGGGCTGCGGATTCCACGCTAGAGCGTGCGGCATCCACCGTGGCAGCCTGGGCTTTCGCCGCGGCTTCAACCTGATCGTATTCCTGCCGCGAAACCTCTTCCTTGGAGATGAGGATTTTGTAGCGTGCCAGATCGGCCTGGGCCTTGGCATTATTGGCCTCGGCTTCGGCCAGCCGGAAGGCGGCCGCGTCGCGATCGTGCGCGGCGGCGGCCGCGGCGGCCTCGGCATCGGCTACGTTCGCTTCGCCGCTCGACAAGTTAGCGGTGTTCTCTTCCCGGGTAATCGGGATGTTCGGTTGCTGCGCGGTCACCTGGCTGCGGGCTTGGTTCAACATGGCGGACGCCTGATCCACGGACACCTGGAAATCGCGCGGATCGAGATCCACCAGCGGCTCTCCCGCGTGCACAAATTGATTGTCTTCGACGTAGACTTTGACGATGGTGCCGTCCACTCGCGGGCTGACCGGGTCGAGGTGCATCTCGACATAAGCGTCGTCGGTGGATTCGAACTGGCGGACATGCAGCCAATAGATAACGGCCCCAGCCGCCACCACCAACAGGATGAGGAAGAAGATGGTGAACGCCCGCCGGCGGCCGGCTGTCGGCGAGACCGGCGGTGGCGGCGGCGAATGATCCGCGGCGGTGGTCGCCTGATTCTGGGTGGTGCTCATGGGCGCGTTCCTTTTAATAGATCGGGCAGCGACGATTCGGCTTCACCCGCGGCGCGGGAAAGATTGAGGCGGGCGAGATCGAGCGAAAAAAGGCTCGAGACGTAATCGGCTTCGGCGCTGGCCACCTGCTCCTGTGCCTGCACCACTTCCACCGTGCTGGTCACCCCCAGGCTGAAGCGGTCGCGCGCTTCGCGAAGCGTCTCGGCGGCATAATCGCGATTGGTGGACGCCAGCTGAAGTTGCCCGGTCGCCGTCTCCAGTTCCACCAGCGCCGAGCGCACTTCCTGCTCCACGCGGCCCCGCTGATCGGCCAGCTCGGCCTGCCGCTGGTGCAGCGCCGTTTCGGCTTGCTGCTCATCCGCTTTCGTGCGGCCGCCAGTCCAGACGGGAAGGTTCACCGATCCGGTAGCGGTGAAAACGCCATGTACCTGCGAAGGGTTGGGGCCCATAACGCCGTAGTCGCCGTTGAAGGAAACGGAAGGCAGCCGTTCCGCGCGCGCGGCGTCCACGGCGCGCTCGGCGGCGCGCACCTGGGCGGCGGCGGCTTCCAGATCGGCCCGGTGTGCCAATGCCTGTTGGACGGCGGTGGCGGGCTCGGGTATCGGAATCGCGTTCGGCGCGAGCGGCTCGGTCAGGTTAAGATCGCGGTCCAGCGGCAGCCCGATGGTGCGCGCCAGGGCCAGCTTCTGCTTGCGCAGAACCGAGGCGAGCGAGTTCAGGCGCTGCTGTTGCGTTTGCAGTTCCACCAGCGTGCGCATCACGTCGATGCGGGCGTTGGTACCGGCCTCTTTGCGGATGCGCGCCTGATCGTACACCGCCTGCGCGTTCGAGACCTGGGCGCGCTGCGACTCGATGCGCGCCGCGGTAGCCGTGGTCTGCAGATAGGCGCCGGCCACCGCCATTACCACTAGCTCACGCGCATCCTTGGCGGACAGGATCGACGCCTGCTCCAGCTCTTTGGCCGCCTTCCAATTGCGCCGGGCCACGGGATCGTATATCGAAGCGTTCACCGTAGCCTGCGCTTGCGAATAGCTATACGGCCCCACGATCGAGGGGATCGAGAAGTTCAGGCCCGGCGGCAGGTTGAAGACGAATCCGTACGCCGCCAGGTTGGTCTGGGCGGCGGTTTCCGCGGCGCCTACCGAGATGTTGGGCAGCAGCGCGCTGAGAGCCTGGATGCGCTGGGCGCGCGCGATGGCGCTGGAATTACCCGCGGCAATCACGCCCAGGTTGCTTTGGAGGCCCATCTTAATGGCATCCGCAAGAGTAAGCGAGACCGGTCCGGGGGGTGGCGCGGCGCCCGGAACGCTGCCTTGCAAATTGCCGCCGATCTGGACAGAGGTGCTGACCGTATCGACGCCGGCCGGAGATGTCGTCTGGCCGACCGAGACGGAACCGGCAGGGCTGCTGCGGCCGGACTCCGGCAAGACCATAGGTCGCGACGTGCCGCCCGCGGCCCCGCCGGGCGGCCCCTGGGCGAACGACACGGATGCGGCGGCCAGGATCAGTGCGGCGAGATACCCTGCCTGCGGACGCAGTGCGCGAAACGCGGTCACAGTTCTTATTATATACATGCATGAATGTATATAATGAGAGGTAATGCACGATATGGTTTTGGCGCGAACTCCGGCCCGGAGCCCTCGACGCCGGACGGCGGAGGTAACTCCCCGCAACAAGCACCAGCAGCGGACCGAGGCTACCCGCCAGGCGCTGCTCGATTCGGCGCGGCGGATCTTCGCCCGGGATGGCTTCGAGGCAACCCGCATCGAGGATGTGGCGGCTGCAACCGGACACACCCGCGGCGCTTTCTACGCGCACTTCCGCACCAAAGAAGATCTCTTTTTCGCGCTGTTCGAGCAGGAGGCGGAACAGCGCGTGGAGCAGATCCGCGCGGCGCTCGAGTGCTGTCATACCGAAGAGGAGCGCATGGCCGCCTTGCGCGAGTTTTTCGTGTCGCGCATCGCTGACCGCCGCTGGGCCATGCTCATGGTGGAGTTCAAACTGTTTGCGGTGCGGCATCCGCATCTGCGCCCGGCCCTGGCGGCCAATCACCGGCGCATCCGGGCGTCGTTGAAGATCGAGGGCGCCAGCGAACTCTGCAACGAGTTGGAGAAGGCAGCGCTCGAGGCCGTGCTGGCCGGGTTTTCGCTGGAGCACGCTTACGACCCGCTCCGGCTGCCCAAACGGCAGGCTACCCTGATGCTGGGCGCACTCTTCGACGCCATACTCGCAAACCACGTCAACGCGCGCGTCAAAGCGGGAGCCTGAGCACCATATGGTCTTTACCAAGCGCCTGCGCGAAGGAGTCCTCCGCGGGGAAATCACCTGCAGCGTGCGCATCTGGATGCGCCCGCACGTTAAGGTCGCGCACCGCTACCCAATGGAAGACGGCCAGATCGAAGTGGATTCCATCGAGCCGATCGGCTTTCCGGATATAACTCCGGAACTGGCGCGCGAATCGGGCTTTCTGGGAGTGGTCGATCTGCTGAAGGTCGCCAAGCACGGCAAGGGCGAGAATATTTATCTGGTCCGTTTCCACTACGTCCGCCCACGCAAGAAGCGCACCGGCCCTACCGCGACCAGGTGATGCCGCGGCCCAGCACCACGATGAACAGCAAGCCTGCGATGGCGCCAGTGAGAATCCAGGGCAGACTGCGGCGGATCGGCCCATTCCTCGGCGCCTCTGTCGCGCGGAATCGGCGCATGATGAAAGGCAGGCTCAGCAGGCCGGCATTGGCTCCCAGAGTCGATGGCAAGGCCGAGGCGATCACATAGAAAAGGCCCGCCGGATTTAACAGGCCGGCGACTCCCGCCAGGATGCCTTCGGTGAAATACGGAGTCCAGCACAATGCGCGCAGCCTGCGCCCGTGATCGCTGTGCCCGTGAAATCGGCTTAGGGCGGAGGCGACGACCATCATCGACAGATAGTAAGACCCCACGCCCAAAACACACAATCCGGCTTGCCACACCCAGTGCGGCTGCAGTCCCCGAATCACTTCCGCCCAGTCACCGAAGTTCGACACGCCGGAAAACAAGAAGTAACCCGTGCCGCTCATCAGATTTCCAGCCAGAGCCAGCACCAGAAAGTAGCGCGTCTCCGGTTGCATGCCCCGCAGCCCCCTGAGCAGCAACCGGAAGATTGCCGCAGAGACCAGGTTGGCCAACGTGCCGTTGGCCGAGATCCAGCGGCTTCCGATGTCGGACTGCAGGGCCACCGTGCTCATCGTGATCTGCCTGGCTCCGCTCAACCAAGCAGTCACGCCGTGGCCCAGTCCCTCGTGCAGCAGATCCTGGACTATGTAGGCCAACACCGAAATGGCGATAACTGTCAACCGGTCGTCAGCGGACACTTCGTCGGACGGCATACGGCTTTTCTATCACAACCGGAGCCGAAAGATCTTTGGAATGACACGTGCTCCTGCACGGTTTGAGGGAAGAAAAGATGCGAGTGGCAATCATTACAGGTCTGGCGCTGGCTGCCAGTACATTGATCGCAACGCCTGCGGTATGCGCGGATGAGAAGACCGTTGTAACATTTGGTATTCCCATTGAAGTTCCAGGGCAGGTGCTGCAACCCGGCACTTATGTGTTCAAGGTTGCGGACCAGCAGTCCAACCCAAATGTGGTCGAGGTATACAACAGGGATCAAGATCACCTGTATGGGACATTTCTCACTATTCCGGATTACCGGCTGCCGGCCGCGCGAATCAACCTGATCGTTGCTTTTGCGGAGCGTTCGGAGGGACGGCCCGAAGCCGTATGGGCGTGGTTCCTGCCGGGTGAAGACTATGGCCGTGAATTCGTCTATCCGAAATCGCGCGCTATGGGACTGGCGAAAGCGAACAACCAACCAGTGGCATCCATGCCTGATGAAACCACGGGCGACGTAAAGCAGACCAAGGTGAAGGCCGTGACACCGAGCGGCGAGGAGGTTGAGCCCAGCGCCGTCTTCGGCTCGCCGGTACCCGATACTCTGGACAACCTGCAAGTCGCCTGAGAGTGTTCGACTCAAAGGTGCCGCAACGGCGGCACGTAGATAATTCCACAGAGAAAGCGTCTCCTCTTGCGTCCATCTGTACGCGATCTGGAACGTCAGCGCACCGGACTGGTGTTTCAGTTTGTCAGGTACGGCGATCTACCCTGGGCTCGGTGACGGGAAGGGTGCGTCGCTGTGGCAACCAACGTGTCATTTGCGCCCATCTGGACGATTGGTCACAGCCCCACTCTGCGCCTCAGATAAAAGGTGCAGGGCAAATCCATCAGCGAGGCGTTCCGCACCTCAGCCGCTGCGAGAAAAGCGGAGCTGAAATTGCGGAGTTCCGTAAATATCAGAAGTTAAGTTGCGCCTTTGTGAGAAATCAGTGAGGGAATCGCCGGTTGCGGCCGTTGGAGGAAACACCCCTCAGCGTGCAGGGAAAATAACAGGTGCGCCGATCGCCACTACGTGTTGCGTAGTAAGCAAACCGCCGGACAGCACTTCAGGCATGGCCCCGCACGCGTTGAACATGCCCAGCCGGACCAATCTGGTCGCCTTCATAAGTACGGGGAAGGCCTTCGAGTTCGAAGGTCAGGTGGAAGTCGTGGAAAATTTTCAGTGGGTAGACTCAGCCTTCCAAGTCGGCCGCCAGTAAGAACTTCGGCACGCCCTGCGCTAGCAGAGCGGTCGCGAAGACCACGAAGACTGGAATGTACTTTCGCATGCGGCCTTCGCCGCACAGTTCAGAATTCGAACCGCAGCCCCACTTGCATATGACGCATCGGCGTGGAAAGGCCGGTAATCACGCCCGCGCTGCCCGCGCCGGCGTCCACGGCGCCGTTTGGGTTGGCGAGATTCGTGCGGTTGAAGATGTTGAAACTCTCCCAGCGAAACTGCAAGGACTTGGTCTCGGTGAACGCGAACCTCTTGGATAGCGACCAGTCCGCCGTGAACAGGTTCGGGCCGCGTAGCGAGTCATAAGCGGCATTGCCGTACTTGTAAGGCGCCGGTATGGTGTAGGCCGCGGGATTAAACCATAAGTTACGGTTTTGGCCGCCGGGCACGTTGTACGGGTTTACGCCCGGCACAACGTCGGGTGGAGTGCCAACGTCCGCGTTGATGGACGCGTTGTTGTTCAGCCCGGGAGAGAACGGCCATCCGCTTTCGAATTGAGTGATTCCCGAAAACTCCCAGCCGGCCAGGATCTGCTTCGCCGCGCCGTGAATGTCGGGTAAAAGCGCGCGGCCGGGGCCGATCGGCAACTGCCAGACGTGCCCCAGTGTGAAGGCATACTTGCGGTCCCAACCCTCCGGCCCATAGGTAATGGCTTCGCCCAGCGCCGGTCCCAATCCGCCGTTATCGCCCAGGGCTTTCGACCAGGTGAAAGTGGCCAGCAGCGAAAGGCCGTGCGAGAACCGCTTGGTCAGCTTGGCTTGCAGGGCATTGTAATTGTTGCTGAAGGCATTGCTGGCATCGTTGACGGAATTGTTAATCCCGAACTTTTGAAAGAGCGGACGCCGCGGATCGAACGGCCCCGGCCCCGGAACGGCCTGGTTCAGGGGCACGCCCCACTGCTCGTGCCTTCCCACGTTACCCACGTATGAAACCGTGGCGGTCAGATCGCCGGCGATCAGGCGCTCTACGGAAAAGTTCCAGGAATCCACGTTCGGATACTTGAGATTGCCGGGTATGTAGCTGGCGGAAACATCCGGCGGCAGGGGCAACAGGCCATTAGAGGGGATCTGCGGCACGCTTACCGAGGGAGGACCCTGTGATAGCAGGAACAGCGGAGTGAACGAGTTCACCTGCGGGAGCGACTGGCTAATCACCGTGGGATAGTTGTAGGCGATGTTGTTGAAGTTCGCTCCAAAAATTTCCTCATAATAGCTGCGGCCCCAACCGGTTCGGATCACGGTCTTGGGATTCAGCGCATAGGCAATCGCGAAACGCGGCGAGAAGTTGTGCCATTGCGTGTTGACGCCCGCGGTTTTCGAAATCCCGCCGATGCCGGCAATTTGGAACATGTTGATGGCGACGTTGTAGTCGCTGCCGGCGCCCGCCACGGTGGTTTTGTCGGCAAACCAGGTATCCCAGCGCAACCCGTAGCTGAGCGTCAATTTTTGCGTGACGCGCCAAGTATCTTGCGCAAAATAGTACATCCGCCACTGGGTATCTTCGGGAAACGTGGTCACGGTCTGCACGAATCGCCCGAACGAACTAGGCATTCCGAGCAGGAAAGAAGCGGGACCGAGGCCCGAATCCGGCACATCCGCGCTGCCCGTGATGGTGGGGCTGAACTGAAAGTATCCGTTCCGGGTACCGTCGCTGGGGGCTCTTAAGTTCTGCGCCCGCCCGATATCGGTTCCCCATTTGAGCGTGTGGTTGCCCTTGGTCTTGGTCCAGGTGTCCACGAACTGTGTGCGCCATTCGCGTTCCTGCAGCGGACAATTACACTGATCGATGCCCAAGCCGAATCCCTCCGCGAAACCGCCGTTGCCGTTGATCTGGAATTCAGGCAAGCCGGAAGTGTCGGCATGGCCCGAGATGTTCACTCCCGGTATACCCACGGTTTGGCCTTCATTCACACCATAATCGGAAGCCCGGACGTTCACTCGATAACGCACGTACCCGAATCGAAAATCGGTCAAAAGCGTCGGACTGATTACATAATTGAAACCGCCCGTCAGGTTCTGGTTGAGCACGTCCGAGGTGCCGGAAAACCCAATTTGGGAGTAGTCGTAACCTCCCGCCACAGGCCCGAAAGCGGCGGGGGAGATCTTGTGGTACTTGGCATACGAATAGCGGCCGAAGATGCGGAACTTGTCTTTTACGTAATCGTCCATCCGGATATTGAACAAGTTGCTGTCGAAAGCCTCCGAACCGGAGGAAATGTAGTTATTGTTGAACGCGTCGGCGCCGCCATAATTCGGCATTGGTAGCAGCGCCAGAAGGCTGGTGGCTTGCGGCGAGATCTGGTTGCTGGGAATCGTGTTGTTGGGGAACTGCACGCGGCCGCTGCCGTCGGCATTGCCGGTGTTGGGATCGAAGATAGGAACGCCGAAAGCGCTGAAGTCTCCTGCGCGAACGGCGGCGGTGGGCGTGGTGGTCAACAAGGAACCGCCGGTGCGCTGCCGGGATCCCTGGAAATCGCCGAAAAAGAAAAGCTTGTTCTTCCGGACGGGTCCCCCGAAGGAACCGCCAAACTGGTTCCAGCGAAGCGGGGGAGGCCCATTCGGCTCGCTGAAGGAGTTGCGCGCATTCAGGATATCGTTCTGCAGGAATTCAAACAGGCTGCCGTGGAACGCGTTGGTGCCGGTCTTGGTTTCCGTCTGCACCACGGCGCCGCCGGCTTGGGCGTATTCCGCATCGTAGTTGCCGGTGGTGTACTTGAATTCGGCGACTGAGTCGATAGTCGGGTTCACCACGATAATGCCCAGCACCGGGTCGTTGTTGTCGGCGCCGTCGATCATGAAGTTCTGCGACCCGAAACGCTGGCCGTTGACATTGATCTGGATCCCCTGCTGCGGATTCTCGCTGGTGGCGTGCTGCCAGGACATCTTCTGGGCGCCCGGCATGAGCAGTTCGAGGTTGGTGAAGTTGCGGTTTAGGGTGGGCAGGTCGCTAACCTGCGCGGAAGTCAATCCGGCGCTGACCTCAGCGCGATCCGTTACCAGGGCCGCCGCCTCGCCGGTGACGCTGATTTCCTGACTGACTTGCCCGACCACGAGTTGCACGTCCACACGCTTGGATGTGTCGAGGCCAACGATCACGTCCTTTTCCAGAGAGCGCTCGAACCCCGCGGCCTGAAACTCGACGGTGTATGGCCCAGGCAGGAGATGCAGTTGGGAGTAGTTGCCGGATTCATTCGTCGTGGTGGTGTAAACCGCGCCTCGATCCTGGCTGGTGATTGTAATTTTGACCCCGGACACCACCGCGCCCGCGGGATCGGTGACGGTGCCGATGATATTACCCGAAGTGGCTTGGCCGTAAACTGCAAGGCAAGCGCACACCATCAGGAGAACGACGCGAATGGTACCGATCAAACTGCGATTGTGCGACAAGGCACACCTCCTCGGCTTACCCAGAAAGTACCTGACACGAGTGTGCAGACACAGGCGAGAGGCCCGCTGGTGATTCTTTCATGAAACGATTCATTGTGTCAAGAGTGTTTTGGAGTATTTTGAGGCAAGTTCGCCCCGCTAAAAATCCGGAAAGCACCTGACTCCAACTGGTGGCCGGCCAGATGGTCGGGCGAGAAGAGCCGCGAACGCGCTGCGGTCACTTTCTATCTGATACGACCCGAATGAAATGATCCGTAAACGTGAACGCCGGAACGGGACTTACCCTCGGCATGTGACAGCCGATGCAGTTTCCGCTCTTCTCGCGTGCGATATGCGCGGTCTGGTTAGAGTGGCAATCGAGGCACCGGGGGTTGTAGGATCCCGGCGAACCGCGCTGTGCGTCGATGTGCGCCGGATGGCATGTGGTGCACTTGATGTGTCCTTTCGCGAAGCAGGCACTCTGGGCCAGGCGCAGCGGCTGAAAGCGGACATTGGCGATCTCGTTCTCATCGCCCGCGGGCGGTGTCAACCGGTGGCAGGCGCCGCAGAGTTGCACCTGAGCCCGGTAGTCAAGCTTGCCAGGGTTGACGGGTGTGCCGTGACCGGCGGCATGCTCTTCCGCCCCTGCGTGGCAACGGATACACTGCACGCCGGGGGTCAGGCGGGTCAAGTCCTGGCTTATCCCGGTAGCATGGCAATTAAAGCAGCTTTGGGCGTCGGCATCCGACTCGACCAGACCGAGCGCTTTAGCCGCGCTGGCGGACACACCGCGGTCCTGCCCGATCGTGATTCCATAACCGGTAGTGGCATAGAAGCTGACGCGGTGCTCGATAAAATGACCGCCGTAATTGAGGACGGGTGTCTGACCCCGGCGGCCTGCGCCGAAGACCCAGGCGACTGGCACGGTCACGCGATCGGAGCCCCGCTCGACGATGACCGTGACACCATCGGGGGTTTGGCTGTATTCGAAGAAATAACCGTTGGCTGCTTCGCCCAGAGGATTGTCAGGCAGGCGGCGAATGAACACACTGTTCGCCGGCGCCATCAACGCCGACGCATGCGCCGATTGGGCATGTAGCTTGGCCTCGGATGAGTGGCAGGCCGCGCAGTCCACGGCGGCGAGGGCCGCGGATCCGGAGAGAATCGCTTCAGAAAGACAGGCGGCGAATGCAATTACCGGCGTACCGCGCATGACACTTCTGTGATGCTAACGCAAACTTGCCCGGAAGGGTTTGCCGTATGGGCGAGCCGCGGCAATCGGTGTATAGTCGTTCCTTGGTAATCGAAAATGCAAATCCAAGTGGAATCTTTGTGTAATCTGCTGGTGGTGGCGCTACTGGTGGCGGTGCCTGCGTGCGCACGGCCGGCCACGCAGTCTCCCGTGGTCGCGGACAAGGTCCCGGATCAATTCACGCCGGCGGCGTTCGAACGGCAGCGCATCGAGGGCCTGTTGGGCGACCGGATGCGCGTAAACCTGGAAGGCCGGCTGCTCCGGGTCGATGAAAAGGCTCTGATCGACTGTTTCCAAAATCGTCCCGGTCCGCAGGAGTGGTCTGGCGAACATGCCGGCAAGTTTCTGCACGCGGCGGCCAACGCGTGGCTGTATAGCGGCGACGCGCGCCTGAAGACGCTAATGGACCGCATCGCGCGCAACCTGATCGCCACGCAACTTGCGGACGGCTACCTGGGTACGTATACGGACGACAAACGCTGGTCAAGCTGGGATGTGTGGGTTCACAAATACGACCTGCTCGGCCTGTTGAGTTACTATCGGGCGACAGGATACGAAGCGGCGCTGGCGGCCTCGCGCAAAGTGGGCGACTTGCTGGTGCGCACGTTCGGAACGGGGGCCGGACAGCGCGATATTATTGCCGCCGGCACGCACGTCGGCATGGCGTCCACCAGCGTGCTTGAGGCCATGGTCAACCTGTACCGCTATACCGGCGAACCAAAGTACCTGGATTTCTGCGGCTATCTGGTGCGCGCGTGGGACCAGCCCAACGGACCGAAGATCGCCGCGTCGCTGCTGGCCACGGGGAGCGTCTTCAAGACGGCTAACGCCAAGGCGTACGAGATGATGTCTAACCTGGTGGGTCTGGTGGAACTGTATCGCGTGACGGGTAAGACCGAGTACCTGAAGCCGGCCGAGATCGCGTGGAAGGACATTGCCAGTCACCGGCTCTACGCCACCGGAACGACCAGCGCCGGCGAGCATTTTCACGACGACTTCGTGCTGCCAGGCGAGGAAACGGCGGACGTGGGCGAAGGCTGCGCCACCGTCACGTTCCTGCAGCTCACCTGGCAGTTACTGCGCGCCACAGGCCGGCCGGAGTACGCGGACCAGATGGAGCACACCGTCTACAATGCCTTGCTGGGCGCTCAAGATCCAACCAACGGCAACATCTGCTACTTCACTCCGCTGAATGGCAGGAAGTCACCCACGCCCGGGATCAACTGCTGTGTGTCCAGCGAGCCGCGCGGCATCTCCATGATCCCGCAGCTGGCTTGGGGGACGCTCCACGGCGAAGCTGCTGTTCTGCTCTACACACCGGGGAAGGTAGCCGTCGACACGCGCGCGGGCGAGGTGGTGATCGAGTCCAGGACGAAATATCCATTGGACGGAGCCGTCGAATTGACGATGCAAATGGCCAAAGCCGCTGCATTCCCGTTGTATCTTCGCGTGCCATCCTGGACGGCGCGGTTTGCGGCGGTGGCCGGCGGCCGGACCTACAAGGGCGACCCTGGCGGCTTTTTGACCATCGACCGCGAATGGGCGCCGGGCGATTCGGTTAAGATCGACATGGATCTCACCACGCGCGTCGTGCCGGGCGGTCCCAGCTATCCCTTCAACGTGGCGGTAGCACGGGGACCGCAGTTCCTCGTGCTGGAGGGCTCGCTCAATTCGGGGCTGCTCGATATGCAGGCCGCTGGCCCGCGGACTAGGGATGTGAAGCTAACGGATGCGGGCGGCACACTTCCGCTCGACTGGTCCGGCAAACAGGCATACAGGATAGATGGCGTAGTGGCCGGCAAGCCGCGGGGTCTGGTGCTGGTGCCCTTCGCGGACGCGCGTAGTTACAGGTTATGGCTGTTGCGGCCTTAGAGGCCGCTGCAGGCCGCGGGCCTGCCTCACGCTAGACTTTCGGCATTTGCCACGGCGAGCGGTAATCCTTCGTCATCATCTTCGCCGCATCGGGATCTCCGACGATCTTCTCCGCTTGGCCGTCCCAGCGGATCTTCCGTCCCGTACGCTGCGCGATCACGCCCAGATGGCACGCCGTGACCGACTTATGCCCGATCTCCCACGGCGCGTTCGTTTTCTTTCGCGAGCGCACGCAGTCGATGAAATTGTGCACGTGCTCGATTTGGATGTTCGGATCCAGCCGGATGCCCTCCACCTTAACCGGCACGCACAAGGTCTTCGGCGCGAACGACTCCGCAAAGTTGGACTTGTGCGGCTCCTTAAGCGGCGCCTCCCAATCGGCGAAAACCCCGGCGATCATATCCCCGTTCCCGTACGAAGGCCGGAGCACTTGCGGCACCACTTCGTAACTCTCACGGTCGATGATCAGCGTCCCGCTGGTGCCGTGGAACATGATTCCGTACACGCGGTTTGCCACCGGATAGTCATTCAACAGAGTGTGCGTGTAAGTCGCCACGAAGCCCGGATACTCGAAGACGGTAGTGAAGCAATCCGGAACTTCGCGCATGTCCTTCAGGCCCAGCTTTCCGCCGCTGGAAGACACGGCCAGCGGCGCGTCGACGCCCATGATCTGGTGGATGCTGTCCATGTGATGGGCTCCCCAATCGGTCATCCAGCCGCCCGAATAATCCCAGAACCAGCGATAGTTCCAGATGAAACGGTTCACGTTGAAAGGCACCTTCGGCGCGGGTCCCAGGTATAGGTCCCAGTCGAGACCCGCCGGGGGCTCCGTATCCGCCGGATTCCCACAACCCTCGGGATAATTGTTGCCGCAGTTCCAACATTCCACGAAGCTGACCTTGCCGATATAGCCGCTCTGCACCAGTTGCTGGGCCTTGGCGAAATGCGGGGCCGAGCGTTGCTGGCTGCCGGTCTGTACCACGCGGTTGTACTTCCGGGCGGCCCTGATCATGGTCTGGCCCTCCTCGATCACATGCGTGAGCGGCTTTTCGCAGTAGACATCCTTGCCCGCCATGCAAGCCATGACGGCGATCGGCGCGTGCCAGTGATCGGGAGTGGACACGAACACGGCGTCGATATCTTTGTGGTCGAGCAGCCGGCGAAAGTCGCGGTAGCCCTGCACCTTGCCGCCTACCTTCTTGATTGCGCGGTCCACCAGCGGTTGAAAGGGATCGCAAACGGCCAGGATCTCCACGTTGGGGTTCGCCAGGTTGATGGTGGTCTCATACTGCCCACGCGCACCGAGGCCGATTTGGCCGATAGTGACGCGGTCGTTGGCGCCCAGCACCTTGCCAAGAAAAGGTCCGGCCGCCGCAGCGGTCTTCAGAAAGTCTCTTCGTTCCATACGCGGTCCTCCTCGCTATCTGTCGCGTGTGCTTCGGAAATGCGTACCCGAGCTAGCGCGGCGTGAGTTTCCTCCAGGCCGTCATTGAGCGGCGCAGATTTTCCGCGGGTTCGATCCGCAGATGGTTGGCGACATCGTATCCCTGCAACCCGATCGGACCGCCATAACCCAGGCGTTTCAACTCCGCCAGCAACTGGTCGATGTCGAAATCACCGCGATCGAGCGGCTGGATCAACTGTCCCCAATCCTTGCCATGGCGGTCGGCGCCATTGATCGTCACCAGCGACAGGCGCGGCATCGCCAGGCGCAGCACCCGTTCCAGCGAATCAGGGCCGTCTGTGCGGAGCCAGTGGCACAAATTGAAGGTCACGCCGACATTCGCGCGACCTGCCTTATCGGCAATCCGCATGGCGTCTTCCACCCGCCCGATCAGGTTGCCGAAGTGCGGATAGAGCGATACGGACAGTCCGTATGAGGCAGCCGCATCGGCCACCTCGCGGACGGCGGCGACAGCCATGGCGTCGCCCGCCGGATCGGATGGCGTGAAATCGTGGCTGGTGACGGGCAGCCAGACAACCGTTCCTCTTCCTTTCAGCGCGGCTAAGTTTTGTTTGATGCCCGGATCGATAACGGACGCGCCGCGGTCCACACGCGCACTGCTGTAAACCGCGTACAGTTTCAGCTTGTTTTCGTCGAGCAGCGGGATGAGTTTCCCGACGAGGTATTCCCAGGCGGCCGGGTCCGCCGCGATCGGTGCAACGCCGCGATAGCCAAGGGCCGCGAGCGTCTCGACGTCCGCGCGTACCAGAGGTGTTCCCAGATTCTTCACCATGGCGGTGTCCATGGCGAAGAACTCGTTGGGCGGCTGCGCGCCCACCGCCGCGGCCATGATCACTGAGACCGACATGCCGCAGAACCGGATTCTCATCTACAGCACCATGGAGTCGTCGCGGCGTAGAGGCCGGCAACTGCTTCGCCGCACGATGGCGGCTGGAATCATCATGGGCGCCTGGTCCTTTCCGCCGCCCGCCACTCTAGCTAGCGCGAGGCGCGCCAACTGGCGTCCAACCTCGGCCATGTTCACTTGAATGCAGGTGAGATGCGCGGCGCGGGCGCCCCCCGACTGCTCGAAACCAATCAGGCTCACGTCCCGCGGCACATCCTTTCCGTGCTGCCTCAGTGCGTCTCTGGCGCCGTGTGCAATGTCGTCCGAACCGGCCACCACGGCCGAGAGCGGCGAGTTCTGTTCCAGGATATGCAACATGGCGGCATGCCCGTTGTCGAAGGAGTCGTCGGCCAGAGCAACAGTGTGCGCGCGCGGCTCCAGGCCGGCGGTTTCCATGGCCGCCACGTAACCTTTGAACATACTGCGATACACCGGGATCGAAGTATCGCCAATAAACCAGATGTCGCGATGCCCCAGCCGGATCAGGTACTCCGTGGCTGCGGCCGCGCCACCGACATCGTCATACCGGACATAGTTCGCCGCCGGCACAAACCCGTCCGCCATGTCGTTGGCCAGGACCACGCTGCTCATGCCCAGCTCACGCAGCGCCTGCAACAGGTTCGGATAATTGGTGCCGCCCACAATCACACAGTCGGCCATGCCGCGCGCAGCCAAAACACTCGGCAGTTGTAGTTCCGCAGGCGTTTGATTGGCTTGGTAGCGGAACCTGGTAAACAGCAGATGGTAGCCGGAGTCGGCGCAAAACTCTTCGATGCCCAGCAGGATGCGCGCGTAAGCGCTGCTCAGTCCAAGGCCATTCGAGAGCACGAAGGCGATTACGTTGGAACGTTCGCGCACGAAGCTCTGTGCGCGCGCATTAGGACGATACCCGAGCTCGCGGATGGTTTTCGACACCTTTTCGCGAAGCACGGCATCTACGTTGTCGCTGCCGTTCAGGACGCGTGAAACGGTCCCGATAGACACGGCGGCCTTTTTCGCCACATCCTTGATCGTCGGAAATCCCTGGTTGTTCCGTGGCATCTTGATTAGGGTGTCGTGTTGATCGGCAACCCTTGATTGACTTCAGCCAGTTCGACGCGGCGCTTCCCGGCAAGAGACAGGTAACAAGCTTCCACGAGGGCCATGGTGGAGAGGTTATCCAGGCCGCTGTTCTCCGGCGGGCGGCCCTCGGTGATGGCGTCCATAAGAGCGCCCATAGGTCCGCTGAAAGCGTCTGGAAACCAGACCTCCTTCCATCGCGGGGTCAGCCACGTGTCCGGCTGCCGCCGCGTGTTGAAGCGCATCTCGCTGGGGCGGCGGTTCGGATAATGGGGCCATCCCAGCCACCCTTCCGCTACGCCTTCCAGGCCTTCCACGCGCCACCGTATATACGGATCCTGGTCCTGTGCCGCTGTTCTGGGCCCGACCCAAACGTCGTCCCAGGCCGCCGCCCGAAATTGGTTAGCATACTCGAGGATGTACAGACAAATACCGTCCTCGTGTGGGAATCCGGTGCGCGGATCCCGGCGGGCGCTGGTATAGACAGACTCAGGCTCGCCGAACAGCCAGCGCAACGCGTCCAGGTGATGCACGCTCATGTTGAGCAGGGTGAGCCGCCGGTAATCCTTCAACCACGATTGCCAGTGGGGAACCGCGCGCATTTCGATCGTGGCCAATACCGGCTCGCCCAGGTAGCCGCGTCGCAGCACCGTGCGCAGCGCGCGGATCGATGGATCGAACCGCATGTTCTGATTGACTGCCAGCATAATGCCCTGGCCGGCGCACATCTGCACTAGTTCACGGGCGCTGTCCAAATTGGTCGCCAGCGGCTTCTGGGCCAGGATGCCTTTGGGCTTCGCACCTATTCGTACCAGTTCCCGCACGATTTCCACTTGCCGGTCAGGCGGCACCGCGATATCAAAAATGTCGATCGAATCGTCTCTGAGCAACTCATCGATCGAGTCGTAGACCTGGGGAACACCTCGAAAATCCGCTACTTCGTGCGCAATTTCGGAAGTTCTGGAGGCGAGAGCGGCTACCTGGAACCCGGCATTGCGGTATGCGGGCAACTGCACATCGCGCATGATGAAGCCCGCGCCGATCGCACCGATCCTATAATCGGAGCGTATGGGAGGGGGCACCGCCTGTTCCAGATCGAGATTCAGGTCCATGGCAGGCTCATTTTCATGAAGCGCTTCATAGGGCTGGCCCGCTTATGATAGCATTGCTTCGTATTGGATGCGAAGTACTTTTGAAGTACTTGAAGGACTAACGACCGGCTATGAAACTGGGATTGATCAACTCCGCCTGGCTAGGCACTTCGGTGGACACCGCTACAGGAATCCATCTAACGAAAGAAATCGGATTTGACACCATCGACATTTTTGCCGATCCGCTGGAGACGGATGCGCGCGAGCGGCGGCTGATCAGGCACGCCTGCCGCGATGCCGGTCTGCCGGTGCGCTCAGTGGTGGGAATCACGCTGGGTATAGCCGATTTCAATGCGCCAGTCCGCAGGTTCCACGTCGATCGCGCGAAGGCCTACCTCGATCTGGTTTACGAGCTGGAAGCCAGGAATTTTTTGATCGTCCTGGGCGAGTATATCTGGGAACGCCAGGTGATTGCTCCGCGGGATCAGTGGAAATGGGCGGTGGAAGGACTGCAAACGTTGGGCGCGCACGCCGCCGGCCTGGGCATCGAGATCGCCATAGAGATTGAGCCTTTCCGTCTTTCTATGATCAATAACACCGGCGAGATGGCCCGCTTCCTGGACGACGTGGGATCCAAGGCAGTCGGCGCGAACATCGATATTTCTCATCTCGTGCTGGCTCACGAGGGGCCCGAGCGAATCGCGGCGCTGGCCGGACGCATCATGCACGCGCACCTTTCCGATTGCGACGGCAAAGTCCATGGGGATCTTCCGCCTGGGCGCGGCTGTGTGCCTTTCGACGCGTACCTGAACGCGCTGCGGGATGCCGGGTTCGATGGCGCGGTCAGCATCGAACTGGAGTATTCGCCTGAGCCGGACAAGATCGTAGCCTGGGTGCGCGAAGCCTACACCGGCGCGGCTACGATCATGGGGCGGTTACAGCTGCGTTAGTGAACCGTTTCATGAACTTAATGCGTCTAGGCTCTATACTTATACAGCTCTTACCTGCGCCTTGCGGCCATGAACCGCGATCACCC
The DNA here is from genome assembly GCA_963843255.1 of Bryobacterales bacterium. Taxonomy (GTDB): domain Bacteria; phylum Acidobacteriota; class Terriglobia; order Bryobacterales; family Bryobacteraceae; genus Bog-159. The sequence continues at coordinate 358,431 of CAWJJQ010000008.1, forward strand.
GCATAGGCTCGCCGCGTACCCAGATGCGGTCTATTTCGATGCTGCCCCAACCCTCGGGTAGCGTAGCGGCATACGTAGCCCAATCGCCATCGTGGATGCGTAATCCGGTAAAGCCGATCATGACCGCCTGCAACATAGCGCCGAAATCGGTCAAGAAACAACCGTACGTTTGATCCTCGCCTTCCTTGATCATGCCGAAGGGCGGCATCCAGAAGGGCCGCCAGGACTGCTCGAACAACTGCCCGGCGAGCTTGCGATCTCCAAAAAACGCAGCGCCCCCGGCCACTCCCGCAGTGGCGAAGCCGATCATGTACTCGCGCTTGCGCTTCTTGAAATCGGCGTAGGTACGGATCAACGCGTCGGTAGGGAGCGCAGGGTCGAATGGCAGCAGAAAGCTTAAATCCGGGAAGGCATCCTGGGGGCAGCCATCGTACGCCACCAGCGCGCCGGTCTTCGCATCGCGGGGCAGCACCATGGCCGACGTCATGCGCTTCCAGCCCCGCGGCGGCGTATAGCCCACTTGCGCCGCGCACCGTATGGCCGCCTCCAGGGCCGCCGCGCATCCCGCGTTTACGTACGCATTGTTATCGACGTTATTGATCCCCTCGTTGGGTCCCATGATGTTCCGGATTTCGTAACCGCGCTTGGTGAATTGGCCGCGGCTCGCGATCCATTCCGCCACCGACTTCAAAACCGGCCAGGTCGCGGCGCGCAGAAAGTCAGGATCGCCGGTGGCCATCTGATATTGCCAGAAGGCCAGCGCGACGTCGGCCACCACGTGCTGCTCGCTCCAGCCGGTGTCGGCGAATACCGGCGTGACTTCTGAACCATCTGTCTGCGCGGCCTCCCAGGGGAACTGGGCCCCGCGGTATCCGAACAGGCTCGCATTGCGCCGTGCGGCCTCCAGGCCACGCATCCGGAATTCCAGAAGCGACTTGGCGGCCTCCGGCGAGGCCAGCAGCACCGGCAGCAGCGACCATGTCTCCGTATCCCAAAAACTGTGGCCCAAATAGTGTTCGGTCTGCGAGAGCCCGAAGGGCGCCATGCCGTTCTTGTTGGACCGGTGTACCGATGAGTGCAGATAGAAGAAAGCCGCATCCAGCGCGCGTTGGCTGTCCGCGTCCCCGTCGATTCGTACGTGCGCCTTCCACAGCTCGCTCCACTCGTCCCGGTTCTGCTGGCGCAAACGCTCGAAGCCCAGCATGCGGCCCCAGGAGGCCATCCGGATCGCTTGTAAATCGGGGGACGGATGGTAGTAACTCGAGACCGTCGCCGCGATCGTCTGCACTTTCACCTTGCGGCCCGGTCCCACATCCGCGGCAAACGAAAGTGTCTCGCCCTCCCGCCTGAACCCCGGGCCGGCCGCCACCGCCAGCGCGATGCCAAGCTGGCTGATGTTTCCGGCGGACTCCCATAACAGAAGGGCGTCGATCCCCCGCGTGCCTTGCGGAATGGCGGCAGCCAGCGCTCGTCCCGCTATCCCCTGCCTCGCAACATGAGGCAGCACCCGCAGGTTTGTAGCGCTGTCGCCGGTGAATGTGATCTCCTGGCATAACAGAGCCGGAGTCGCGCGGGACGCAAACTGCAAGACCGAAATCGCGACATGCAAACCGGGCTTCGGTTCGAAATCCAACTCGGTGAACAGTTCGCCCGTGGCCATGTCCAGTGTCTGCCGCCGCATGGTAACGTGTTCCGGCTGCTGCAGCATGCCCGCATCCCCGATCACCACATCGGTTGCCAGGGCGTATGGCGCCGGAGCCAGGCTTTCGACGCGATGCACGGGGTGCGGATAAACGTAGCCGCTGACCGCCGCGGCCGCCTGGGCGAGCGGGTTCGGTCCGGGTCGGATACCGATCAGCCCGTTGCTCAGGTAAGCCGGATCGATGCGCTGTGAAAAATCGGTGCGCGCCATCACCGGAATGGCCGCGGCCGTGGCGGACCAGCCGTCGGGCGCCAGCCGCAGTCCGGTCAATGCCAGGGAGCTTCCGGACACAAACGAACGGCGCGAGATCCGCACGGGGTCAGATCCGTGTTTCATTTCGGCCCGCCTTCACCGCCAGCTCCCGCTTTGTTTCGCCGCTAGCCAGGGACAGCGTGAAGGGGCCGTCGGATTCCACGCTAACCTGGAATGCGCCCGGCCCGCCGCCAAGCGGCTTCGCCACCAGCGACGCCACATGACCGTTGAACCGGAACCGCTCGCAGCCGTGCTGAATGCCGGGCGTGAGATTCCAGACGAGCGCGTTTCGGGGCGCGTCGGCGCGCAGGCCGATCGCGTATTCCATCAGGTACAGAATGGGACCGATGGCGCTCCAGCCGGCGAAGTCCCCTCGCGCGGGCTTGCCCGGCACGGCCGCATCCGGAGCATAGTTTTCCCAAATCGTGCGCGTCTTTGCGAAGACCTCCGCGGCCATCTTCAGATGGTTCAAGGCGATCTCGCGGGCCAGCGCGTGGTAGCCGTATTTCTCCAGCCCGCGCATCACCATGGTATCGGTGGGCGCCCACACGGACCCTTTCCAATAGCCTCCGGCGGGATCGAATCCCAGTTCGTCGGCAGCCAGTGTCGGCACGCGGTGGAGACGCTTGAACGTCTTCGGATTGTCCAGTTCGGCGGCCAGCGCCTCCGCCTGTTGGGTAGTCGCCACCTTGGCGAGCAGCGTCCAGAAAGCGGCGATGGTTTTCACCGGAGCGCGTTTTCCATCCATGGTCAAATCGAAATAGAACCGGCGCGCGGGATCCCACATCGCCTGGTTGATGAGGCCCGCCAGGCGATCCGCTTCCGCCGCGTACCTGCCGGCCTCCGCGGTCTTGCCCTGCATGCCGGCAATCTCCGATAACTGGCGCGCGAAGAGCACCATTTCGGCCGATATGTCGATCCCCGTGCCGCCCCGGTCCAGATAGGCGTTGCGGGTGGAATTATCCATGCTGGCCCAGTCGGTTATGTACAGCCCGTTGCCCTGGAGCAGGTACTCCTGCAGCGCCGCGTAATAATGCACCAAAGGTTCCCACACGCGCGCCAGCCTCGCCGCATCGCCGGTCATGCGATAGCTCTCCAGTTCGGCCCACGCCAGGATAGGGTGATTCAGCGCGTCGAGTGTCAGCCTGGGGTTCTGCTGGGGCGCCGGGCGGCCCTTGTACACGACATCGTAGGGGACGAACGGGGTGCTCGGCCCCTTTCCCCAACGGCTGAAAAGCGGACGGTTTTCGCTGTTCACCCATTGCGAAAAATCCACGCCCGTCTTGCGTACGATCTCGCGGCAGATCTCGCCGTCCGGATGCTGCTTGGCGTAGAAATTGTCGAGCGTGCCTATGCCGGGAACCAGGGGATGGGCGTAGTTGCAGAACATGGTCATGAAGCAGCTATCCCACAGGAAGATGTTCGCGTTGAACGCCGCATCGATGAACTGGGACACGAAGCCGCTCTCGGGCGCGGGCTCGTGAAAGTTCCGGAAAGCCAGTTCCCAGGACCGCCAATACATGGCGATCCATTCCGGCTGGCTCTCGTAAATCGGAGACGGCAATTGCCCGCGAACCGACTGCCATTGGGGCAGCGGCGCCGGATCATAACGCTTCTTCGCGTAAAACTTGCCCAACTCGTCCGGCCCAGGAGCAGCGCGGCTCGAATCGGACTGCGCCCAAGCAGGCGCCAGACGGCCCAGCAGCAACGGCAGACTGAAAGCGCGGCGCAGAAAATCTTTGCGCAAGATTCCGCTGTCCATAGAAATCGGACTTCCGTAGCGGATGATATCATGGCGGGCAGGCAAGATCATGGACGACCAACCCAAATTTCCAGATGCGGTAACGGATAGCGCGCCGGATGCCGATCCCGCGCAAAACCTCTCGCGCCGCGAGTTTGCTCCGCGCGCCGCCGCGGCCCTGACCGGCATCATGCTGCTGCCGCGCCACGTGCTCGGCGGCCCCGGTTACACCGCCCCGAGCGACAAATTGAACCTTGCCGGGGTGGGCGTGGGCGGGATGGGCGCGGACTATCTGAAGGATCTGGAGAGCGAGAACATCGCCGTCCTGTGCGACGTGGACAGCAACAAGGCCGGCAAGACCTTCAAACGCTATCCCGCGGCGAAGATTTACACCGATTTCCGCGAGATGCTCGACAAAGAAAAGGGCATTGACGCAGTAGTGATAGGAACGCCCGACCACACGCACGCCTCCGTGGCCCTGGCGACCATCCAGCTACACAAGCACGTCTATTGCGCCAAGCCCATGACGCGGACCATCCATGAAGCGCGCACGGTGGTAAAGGCCGCGCGGGAGGCGAAGGTGGCCACGCAGATGAGCGTGCAAAGCTGCGCCTCCGAAGAAGCCTGCGCGACCGCGGAGTGGATCCGGGCGGGCGCCGTCGGGGAAGTGCGGGAAGTGCATGTCTGGACCGATCGCCCGGTTTGGCCGCAGGGGCTCGCGCGGCCGAACGATTCGCCTACGGTCCCTCCCACGTTCGCCTGGGACCTCTGGCTCGGCCCGGCGCCCGTGAGGCAATATCATCCCGTCTACCATCCTTTCCGGTGGCGCGGCTGGTACGACTTCGGAACCGGCGCCCTGGGCGACATGGGCTGCCACACGTTCCACGTCATCTTCCGGGCGCTACGTCTGGAACATCCCACGCGCGTGCAGGCCTGCTCCAACTTCACCATGCTGCCCGCCTACGCCGGCGACGCCGACCAGGACTGGATGATGTCGAAGAAGGCCAAGTTTCCGGAGACCTACCCGATGGCGTCGATTGTCACCTGGGATTTTCCGGCGCGCGAGAAACTGCCTCCCGTCCGTCTCCTCTGGCACGATGGCGGCATCCGTCCGCCACAGCCCGAGGGCTGGCCCCCGTCGAATCTCACGGCCAAGGCATACCCGGGCGACGGCATTCTCTTCTACGGCAGCAAAGGCGTCTTGTTCAGCGGGTTCACCGGCGGGCCGGCTCTTGTGTCGGGCGCGAAAAAGCAAGGCTTCACACCGCCGCCCAAGACTCTGCCGCGCACCAAGGGCCATTATCAGGAGTTTGTGCAAGCGGCCAAGGGCGGCCCGCCGGCAAGCTGTAACTTCGACTTCGGCGGATTGTTGACCGAAGTCGCGCTGCTCGGTACCATCGCGCAACGCACCGGCAAAGTGCTGGAATGGGATGCGGCGAACGGGCGCTTTACCAATGATGAGGCTGCTAACCAGTTCGTCGAACAGCCTCGCCGCGAGGGCTGGTCGATTTAAGGGCGCCGGGCGCGAGTTGCTTTCACGAATCCTTTCTTACGCCAGAATCTGTTCGATCCGGCGGCCCCCTGTGTCCGTCAAACGGCGGTTACGACCCGCGTAATAATACGTGAGGCGCATATCGTCCAGCCCCATCGCATACAAGATCGTCGCGTGTATGTCGCGCACGCGGTAGACATCCTGCACGGCCTTCAGTCCGATTTCGTCGGTAGCGCCAACCATCGTGCCGCCCTTGATACCGCCGCCGGCGAACCAGACGCTCATGGCCTTCGGATTGTGGTCCCGGCCCTTGGTCTTTTGTTCGGCAGGCGTGTCCGGAGTTCTGCCGAACTCGCCCATCCACACCAGCAGCGTGGAACTGAGCAGCCCGCGCATCTTCAGATCCTGCAGCAGTGCCGCCACCGGCTTATCGGTCTCTTGCGCGTTCTTCAAATGGTTCTTATGGATGTCGATGTGCGCATCCCACGACTGGCTAGGGGTGTAAAGCTGCACGTACCGGACGCCGTGCTCCACCAGCTTGCGCGCCATCAGGCATCGCTTGCCGAACGATTCGGTAACAGGATCGTTCAGCCCGTACATCTCCCGCACGGAGGCTGGTTCGCGATCGATATCCAACACCGCCGGAACTTCCGTCTGCATACGGTAGGCCAGCTCGTAGGAATCGATGCGGGCCTGCAGATCGGGATTCGTAAAATGATCGCGCTGGAACACCTGATTCAGGTTGCGCAGCAGGTCCTGCTCGCTGCGCTGGGCTTCCGCGCTCAAGCCTTCCGGAGGGCGCAGGTTCCGGATCGCTTCCCCTTTCCAGCGCAGTACTGTGCCTTGGTAACTGGCGGGTAAGAATCCGCTGCCCCACTGCTGCGCACCGCTGAACGGGATGGATCGGAAATCCGGCAAGGCCACAAATGCGGGCAGGTTTTGGTTTTCGCTGCCCAGGCCATAAGTGAGCCACGCGCCCACCGAAGGGCTTCCCGGCGTGACAAATCCGGTGTCGATCTGAAATACGGCCGCGGGATGATTGCCGTTATCCGCCTGTATGGAACGCACCAGCGCCATGTCATCCACGCAGCCCGCGAGATTCGGGAACAGCTCGGAGACATCCATGCCGCACTGGCCGTATTTCTTGAAGCTGAACGGGCTGGCGGTGATCACGCGCGGCTTGGCGAACAGCGCCGGCTGGTCGGTGGTCTTTTCTTTGCTCCAGTCAATGGATGTGCCGTCGAACTTGTGCAGCGCGGGCTTGGGATCGAACGTATCAACCTGGCTCACGCCGCCCAGCATCGTGAGAAAGATGCAGCTCTTGGCTTTGGCCGGATGATGCGGCGGCTTGGGCGCCAGGGGATTCTCGTCCACGCGCGCGGCGGCCTGCAGGTCGCGCCCTAACAACTCGAGAAGGGCCGCCCCACCCACGCCGGTCAAATTCTGATATAGGAAATTTCTACGAGACTCATTGAAATCCATAGGATGTTACTCCACAAACAGAAATTCGTTTGTATTAAATAGGGCTACGCCCAGGTGCTCCACCGCCTCCGCGGGCGAGAACTTGGAGAACAGCGCCAGGGCCTGTGTCTGTTCGTCTTTTGACGGGGGCCGGGACAGCACCAGCCGGAAAGCCCGGTCGATCGCGGCTGCCGGAGCGGGGCCGGCCTCCCGGAGAACGCGTGCGGCGAAATAGTGGGCCTCGCGATTCGTCAGATCGCCATTCATCAGTGTCAGCGCCTGCGGCGCGACGGTGGTCCGGTTGCGCTGCGGACAGGTGGCCGCGATGTTCGCCGCGTCAAAAACTTCCAGCATAGGGTTCACCACCGACCGCCGCTGGAACGTGTAGATCGTGCGGCGGCGTTGCTGGGCTTCATCGGATGGAAACCACTTGAAGAATTCGAAGCCATCGGCCACATCCGCCGGCGCGTCCAGGAGCGCACCCGGCCCGCCGTGCGCTGGATTCAACCGGCCGCTGATATCGAGCAGGCTGTCGCGCAACACTTCGGCTTCCAGGCGGCCCCAGTTCATGCGCCACAGCAATTCGTTCCCGGGATCCACATCCGAGTACGGCTTCCATTCCGGGTGCGAAGTGGACTGCTGGTAAGTGGCGGATGTCAGCATCAGACGGTGCATGGCCTTGATGCTCCATTTCCGTTCCACAAACTGGGTAGCGAGCCAATCGAGAAGTTCCGGGTGCGTAGGCCGCGAGCCGTTTTTGCCAAAATCGCTCGGTGTGCGGACCAGCCCTTCGCCAAAGTGATACTGCCAGATCCGGTTCACCATCACCCGCGCCGTAAGCGGATTTTCGGGACTGGCGATCCACTCCGCCAGGGCGATGCGTCGTCCGGTGCTGTCCCCGCGGAAGGGAACTTTCGCCGGCGTGGCTGCGCCTGCCACACACTCCGGAAAGCCGGCATCCACTTTCTCCGCCTTCGCGCTCAAGTCGCCCGCGCGCAAAATGTAGGTGGCTGGCACTTCCGGCACCAGTGGCGGCACCAGATCTTTCACGGAGTAAGCGACCGGACGATAGCGCTGCTCCAACTCCTCCAGCCGGTGCAACTCATCTGTAGCCGCCAGGTAATCCTTCCAGACCGTCTCTTTGAAGATGGGATCGTTGCGCTCCTGAAAGAATGCATTCGCAACGTTCAACTCCTGCATGAACTCGGCCACCGCGGGCGCGTCCGGTTGCAGATGCTTGGACTCGATGAAGCGCGCTTTCAGAGCTTCCTTACGCCGGTCCACCTGCTGCCGAGCCTGTTCCACCTGATCTTCGAAGGAACGCGACTGGCGCTTCATGCCGGCTGGATCCTCGTCGTCGAGGAAGGGCGCCGGACGTTCTTCCGTGGCCATGGCGGCGAAGAAAGATTGGAAACGGTAGAAATCGCGCTGCGGAATCGGATCGTATTTGTGGTTGTGACATTGTGCGCAACCTACCGTGAGACCCAGAAAGACCGAGGCTGTGGAAGCGGTAATCTCGTTTAGGAAATCCTGGCGCAGCTGCTGCTGCGAGGTAGCGTCGGCCTCCCAGGGGGCCATCCGCAGAAATCCCAGCGCCACCAGCCTTTCGGAACGGTCTTTTTCCGTGACCCGCTTATCCTCCACCTCGTCGCCCGCCAGTTGCTCCTGGATGAAGAGGTCGTAAGGCTTGTCCTTATTGAAGGCGCGGATCACATAATCGCGATAGCGCCAGGCCGTGGGGCGCTCGGTGTCAACGGCAAACCCGTCGGACTCGGCATAGCGCGCCAGATCCAGCCAGTGCCGCGCCCAGTGCTCGCCATAGCGGGGATCCGCGAGCAGCCGGTCAATCACCTTATCCCAGGCATGCGGGTCTTGATCCGCCAGGAATGCGGCCACTTCTTCGGGGCTCGGCGGAAGCCCGATCAGATCGTAGTAAGCGCGGCGAATCAAAACGCGGCGATCGGCAGCCGGCGCCGGACGCATCTTCTTGGACTCCAGTTTTCCCAGAACAAAAGCATCGATCGGGTTTTTCACCCAGCCGGCATTCTCCACGCTCGGGATCGCCGGAGCTTTCGGCGGTTTCAGCAGCCATTCCAGATACTCGTCCCGGGCCTGCCGGCGCGCAACCACCGGTGCCATCGCGTCTATGGCTGCCGCCAGTTCCGCCAGTCGCGCCGCCGGAAGCGTGCCGCCCAGCGGCATCTGCGGGCTTTTCTCGCCTTTTACGTATTGAATCAGCAGACTGGTTTGAGACGATCCCGGCACGATCGCCTGCCCGTGCTTCCCTCCTTGCAGCAGTAAGTCGTAGGATGTCACTGCCAAGTCACTCTGGGGCTTGGAGCCGCTATGGCACTTTGCGCAATTCTCAGCCACGACCGGCAGGATCTTAGTTTGGAAGATAGCCTGATTGTCTTCGGCCTCGACCAGCACACCGAAGCAAATATACAACAGGAATGCAGACCACTTGCCCATGCCCGCTCCCCTCTGAGCTGGAAGACGCGGCGGAAGCCCGTATCTTCACAGCAATTATACTGCACGCAGACATCCGGCAAGCTCTTATTTCTTGCTCAGCCCTGCCTGGACCCGTCTCAGGTTATCTCCTGCAGCCTTCAGGCCAGGGTTTATCCGCAGCGCTTCCTCAAAGTGTGTCACAGCTTTTCCCAGCTCCCCTTGTCTGGCCAGGACGATGCCAAGGTCGTTGTGGACTTCCGCACTTTCCGGTCTGATGCGCAGAGACTCCTGGAGTTCAGTGACTGCTCCAGACAGATTACCCTGCTGAGCCAGCAGCCTGCCCAGGTTGTCGTGCGTCTCCGGATCGCGCGGATCGAGGCGGAGCGCCTCCTGGAACTCGGCTGCCGCTTCGGCCAATTTGCCCTGCCGGGCGAGAATCGTCCCGAGATCGTTGTGGCCATCGGCGTCCCCGGGTTTGAGACGAGTGGCCTGCTCCAGTTCACTCTGCGCCTGGCTGATGTCGCCCCGCTCTGCTAGAGCCAGGCCCAAGCTGTGGTGCGCGTCCGGGTCCTGCGGATGGGCGCGCAGGAATTCGCCGAAGCTGGCGATGGCCGGCTCGATCTTCCCTTGCGCCAGAAGTGCGCGGCCCAGGTTGTACTGCGCGTCCGCATAGCCAGGTTGCAGCCGCAACGCTTCACGATATTCCCGGATGGCATCGTCCGTTTTGCCTTGTAGCTGAAATGTCAGTCCCAGGCTGTGATGCGCGTCGGCATTCTCCGTGTGCGCGCTCAAGACCGCCCCGAAGTGCGCCGCAGCTTCGTCCAGTTTTCCCTGGGCCAACAGCGCGCGGCCCAGGTTGTATTCGGCGTCCGTATAGCCGGGCGTCACTCGCAAGACCTCGCGGTATTCCTGAATCGCCTCTTCTGTTTTGCCCTGAAGCTGCAGCACGCTGCCCAAACTGTTGCGGGCAGCCGGATCGTCCTTGCGCAGGCCCAGGACCCCGCCGTACTCTGCTGCGGATTCGTCCAGCCTGCCGAGTATCTGTAGAGCCGATCCTAAGTTATAACGGGCCACATAGTCCCCTGGATCTCTGCCCGCGCGGTGACGCATGAAGGCTTCCTGCAGGATCAGCCTGGGATCGACTTTCAGACCGGAGGAATTCGCCGGCAGCACCTGCAGCCACAGGTGACTCATTTCGTCCGTGGCTTGATTCCCGGCGGTAACGTGCCGCGCCGGGTGACTCGGGTTACGTAGGTTCGTGTCAGAGTTATCGTACGTCCACTGCATGTGGATCGTGCTGCCCTTGGGCAGGAAGAGCGGCGCGGCATATCGGAATACGCCTTGCCAATCGAGGTTCCAGTCCCTAATCCAGATCAACCACTTTTTCTTTCCGTCCGGAAGGATCGCGTAGCCCTGCACGTCTTTTCCCAAATAATGGGCATGCGGATAGACGGCGAGCACTTCCACATCCAGCGGCAAAGTGAAATCGTCTTTCACCACGAAGTTCCTGGCGCCGGCCGGAATATCGATTCCGGTGTCGTTCTGCAGTTGCAGCAACATCGGAAACCGGGTTGGCGGCTTTGGGGCGAAGTAGAGTCCCAGTTGCAGCCGGATCGGTTCGGGTTTGCCGTCCGGCCGCATATGCAGATTTAGAACGAGGTCGGTTCCCGGATCGACGCGCCACGACATCCCATCGCTCCCTGGCACGGGTACCGAGCCGGGTTTCCAGGAAAGGAAGTAACCGTCGGGGTCGAAGCTGCGGGATTCGATCGCCAGATCCATGCCCGCAAAGCCCGCGCCCGGTTCAGCCTCGCGGTTGCGCGACACGCCGTCCCGATCCACCAGCATATTCGCGTGATGGAACACCCGCGGATTGGCCGGGCGTAACTCGATGGCCTTTACGTATCTCGCAGTTTCGACCGGCACCGGTATCACGAAGTTATGGAATACGTCACGGCCCACTTCGCCGCTCGCCGGAAGCATATAGGGCCGCGGCAGTTCCAAGACCAGATCCGGCTTCCCCAATTCCCAGGTTTTCGTGAAGTGGGGCGCCTGCGGCAAGCCGCCGGGTTTCCCCTCCATCGCACCCTGCGCCGCCCATTCCTGTATGACGCGGATCTCCCGGTCCGTCAGGCGTTGTTCATCCGCAAAGCGGCCGTAACCGGGCTCGGGTAGCCACGGCGGCATGAACCGGCTCTTCGTAACCGAGGCGATTTGCCCGGCGCGCTTATGTACATCGTCATATGTGAGGAGGCTGAAAGGCCCCGGGCCGCCTGGGTGGTGACAGGCAGCGCAATGTTGGAAAAGAATCGGGGCGACATCCTTGAATGTAACCGCCAGTCTCGCCGCCGGGTTCGGGGAAGCGGCGGCTAGAATGGCAGCCAGAAAGGCGGCACTAGCCGCTGCGAAACTCCACGACATTTGCGGTGACCGTTTCCGACCGGATTCAGTCAGCCATTCTATCTGACTCTCGATGAGGTAAACGAACTGGCCGCATAGATTGCCGACAAATCTTCTAAACCCGCGCGGCGCGGTTGGCAAACTGAAAAGGAGTGAATTGAAACTCCGACCGTGCATGTGTGCACGACGGAGGAGGTGGTGCTGGAGGAGGGGGTCGAACCCTCATGACCAGTGAAGGTCGCGGGATTTTGAGTCCCGTGCGTCTGCCAGTTCCGCCACTCCAGCAACGTTTTGACTCCTTTGAGTTTACTCCAAAATTGCATTAGACGCACCGTAGTGGTTTCTGTAGTGGTTTTTGGCCTCATTTCCGCCCGTTTTCCGGGATTTTAATCCCGTGCGCGTCGCCATGGCGAGCCTCTCTTGACTCGCTTCAGCGGTGCTGCCCGTTCCTGCTTCCGCCGCCGGGCGTACCCTTCCCGTCGTTTGCCGGCGCTCTCCAGATTGGCCACGTCCACTATGTTGTAGCGGTCGAAAACGGACCGGGTGCGATGGTCGCTGATCACACCGTAGACCTGGCCCGTCGTGGTTTTCGCGCCTTCGCGATCCGAGACACCGGCTGCTCCGAGACTTGTGCTGTTGGTACTACCGCTGTCGCCGGCCACCTGTCCCGTAGCAGCGCCTTCAAAGCCGTAAACGCCAACTGCATAATTACCTGTGCTATTCGTGGCGCCGCTGACGCCGTACACTTGCCCCGTAGTAGCGCCTTCGGAGCCGTAAACGCCGGCGGCGAGCAGTCCAATGCTGGATGTAAATCCATCCACGCCATAAACCTACCCGGTACCTGCAGCCTCGCTACCATTCACTGCAGCAGCGATTGGCCGGGTTGAGTCGTTGTTCACCGCACGAGTCCCAGAGTTCAGTGTGACGTTGGCGTGATTTTACAGGAAGATTGCCAGTCAGGGTGTTGGCGGTGTCTGTCCGAAGGACCGTTTGATCTACCGCCAATGGAGAATTGATGGCGTTCCGCCTCCGGTCAATCCGGAGCCGGGTGGTGTGTCAATCTCGCTGATTGGTCCTGCCGGCCGGGCTCAAGGTAGTTTGGCAAGCCTCCGCTTTCGAGCCTGCGATCCGATTTTTTCGTTTCCATGCAAAGCCTCGTATATTGCATAAGTTCGCGCAAGGCCAAATTGAATGTCGATCTATGGCGCTGCCGAACGGTGGTAGTTCGGAAAAGCCGGATGGTGAAGCTTCGGAGGCGGATTAGTCTTCAGTTCCTCCAAGATGATTTCCACCGCCTTCTCCAACTGCGGATCATGGCCTTGCCGAATCAGTGCCGGGTCTTGCTCGACTTCGATATCCGGCGGGACCCCGATGTTTTCCACTTCCCACTCGCCCGAGAGGGGATTGTAGATGCCCGAACTGGGGGCGCCTACGAAACCTCCATCCATTAATACCGGCCCTCCCGCCATACCGACCAGCCCGCCCCAGGTGCGGGTGCCTATCAACTTGCCCACGCCGGCCCGCCTGAAATACCACGGCATCGCATCACCGCCCGAGCCCGCCCGTTCGTTGATGATCATCACCTTCGGCCCGAAAATCCCTTGCGGCTGCACCAGCGGTTCTCCCACCCGGTTGGACGCCGCGCTCAGCAGCTTTCGATTGAGGATCTCCGCAATGTCCGTGGCCAGCAGACCACCCCCGTTGAAACGCTCGTCCACTATCGCGGCCTCCTTTCCGATCTGCGCGTAAAAGTAGCGATTGAACGCCGTCAGCCCGCCGCTGGCCGTATCCGGCATGTAGATGTAGGCGACCTTGCCGCCTGTCATCCGATCGACTTTGCGCCGGTTCTCCTCGATCCACGCCAGGTTTCGCAGCCTGGCCTCGTCCGGCACGGGAACTACGTTTACCTCTCGTGCACCGGAACCGTTTGGGTCCGGGCCTACGCGCAGCAATATGGATTTGTCCGCCAGTCCCTCGAAGAAGCTGTAGACGTTTTCCGGAGGCCACACCTCGCGCCCATTCACCGCCAACAGGTACTCTCCGGCTTTGACATTCACGCCTGGCTGGGTCAGCGGCGCGCGGAGTTGCGGATTCCAATTCTCGCCGCTATAAACGCGTAGAATCCGGTATCTCCCGTTGGCAACTTCGTAGTCCGCCCCAAGCAGTCCTGTCTCAACGTGCTTCACCTCGGGCAGATCGCCTCCACCCGTTCCCATGTGACTCACCACCATGTTGCCCAACATCTCCTGAAACAAATAAGTCAGGTCGCTTCTGGCTGCTACATTGCGGAGGTAAGGCTCGTACTTCTTCTCCGCCTCTTTTAGATCCAGGCCGTGGGTGTTCCGATCGTAGAACCAGTAGCGCTCGGTGCGCCACGCTTCGTGGTACATCTGTTTCCATTCCTGGACTGGATCCACCCGAACTTCGATGTTTGCAGTCTTCAGCGCGCCACGTTCGGCGCCGGCCGGCGGTTTTGCCCCGCCTCCTCCGTGTCCTTCGGCCATAGGTCCGAGGGCCGCGATCACCCAGTCTTCGCCTTGTCGATAAAGCGCTTTCTCGCCGCCAAACGACATTTGGAAGTTGTTCACTCCCGTCAGTGGAACGTCGCTCTTGCGAGTTTTCAGATCGTACCGGTGGACGATCTGCCCGGGCGGATTATCCGTAGCATCGTCCAAAGCCGCAGGCGCCGCTTCCACCGCCAAAAGGATTCCCGCCTTGCCCACCTGCAGCGCAGCGTAGCGACGGCGCGGCATAGGCATCGACAGAATACGCTGATCAATGCCGTCCAGATCGACTTTCACGTTCGGAGCGCCCACCTTCGGCTTCGCCCCTTCAGCCGGCTTCGGTGCGTCCGCCGCGGGCGTGTCGGTTCCCGTATCGCTTTTTTCGCCCTCGGCGGATTTCTTGTCGTCAGCGGCTTTTTCTTCGTCGCTTTCCGGAGCAAACGGAGAGGGCAGCGTTTTGTCGAGTACCGCCAGGTAAATCGAACTGGTCGAGGTCCGCTCCATGGCATGAATGTCTAGTCCCAGGCTCTCCCCCGAGTTAGTGCTCGCCGTGAAGTAGAGGTACTTGCCATCTTTATCGAATACCGGGTTCGTGGCATCGCTCATCCCATCGGTAACCTGCGTGGATTTAGCATCCGCTAGCGAGTAAAGATAAATGGCGCTCAATTCGTTCGGCAGCACCCTCGAGTACGCCAGCCATTTGCTGTCGGGAGACCATGCGGCTGCAATATTCCCGCTACGCATCTGATATGTATCCTGCGCAATTTCCACCTGCGTCTTCGTCTCCAGGTCCACGTACGAAAGACGCTGAAAGCTGTCAACCAGCGCGATCTTCTTGCTATCGGTAGAGTACCGCGGTGCAAGATAGAAGCCCGGCTTCAACTCAATTTTCGTGACTTCGCCCGCGCCGTTCGGCGGCCGCACATGTAGAGCGTACTCGCCCGATTCGTCTGAAAGGTACGCAACGCTCTTGCCGTCCGGCGACCACTGCGGCTCCCGCTCCATGACCCCCGGTGTGTTAGTCAGGTTGCGCGGATCGCCCTTTTCCGCGGGAACTGTGATGATATCGCCCCGCGCCGCAAAAGCGGCCCGCGCGCCGTTCGGCGAGACCGCCGGTGTGATCAGGTGCTTTCCGGCATTGACCAGCCGCTTCCGCACCTCCGCAAAATCTCCCTCCACGCGAATGCGGACCGGGTTAGTCTCGCCGGACTTAAGGTCATAGAGGGAAATCCCTCCGAACTGCTCGTACACAATGGCATCGGGACCCAGCGACGCAGACTTGATGTCCAGGCCCTGATTGTGAATGGCCTCCCGGACTTGGCTGGTTTTTGTATCGTACAAGAATAGCGTTGTGGGACCATTGCGGTCCGACAGGAAGAAGACCCGGTCTCCAGCCCACATGGGGTTGAAGTCATTCGAGTTCGTGCGCGGGATTTTGGTCACGCTGCTGTCCGAAAGCCGGGCAAGCCAGATACGCGTCGTCTGGCCGCCGCGGTAGTTCTTCCACATTGCAAAAGCACGCGCGATCGGCCCATAAGCCATCGACTGCCCGTCGGGTGACATCGAAGCCTCGTATCCGCTCGGAAACGGCAGCCGTTCCTCCACACCTCCGTCGGCGGGGACGGTGAACATCTCGGCGAATCGCGAGTACGCGGTTCGCGGCGAGTTGAAGATCACGCGTTTCCCGTCCGGCGTCCAGCCCAACACCCGGTCGGGCGCCGGGTGCCAGGTGAGTCTCTTCGGCACGCCGCCCCCAGCGGGAACTACGAAGACGTCAACATTGCCGTCGTATTCGCCGGTGAAAGCGATGCGCGTGCCATCGGGCGAAAACGCCGGGTCCGTTTCATTGCCGCTTCCGCTGGTGAGGCGCACGGCGTCGCCGCCTTGGCGGGGCACACTCCAGAGATCGCCGGCATAGGCAAACACGATATGGGTCTTGCTCAAGGTTGGCTTCTGCACGAGCAATGGCGCATCACCGGCGATGCCGATAGCCGCGAAAGCCACCAGGGCGAGTAGAGGACGCATAGATTCCCTCCATCCTTTGCGAGAATTCAGGATACACCAATCGCATCGTTCGCTGAGTGCCCCCTATACAGATGCGATAGCAGGTAGCCGCCGGATATCGCCTCCGCCCTTCAGCCAGACCGGAGGATTGTGCCGTAGTTGGCATAAAAGAAGCGGCTGATGGGATCGTCGTATTCCTCCAGGACCAGCGTCACGAAGTGCTCTGCCGTGCATCGCCAACTCCGAGTGTACCGGCTTGCAGTCCGGTCCAGTCGTCGTGCCGCGCTTCTCGAAAAGTTCACACTCCAAATACCGTTATGATCCAAGACATGCCACGGCGTATTTTGGGATTAGGTCCGGCGATGCCCATATTCTGTTTCTCTTTCGTGGTCGTGCGCTTGCGCCACGGTGCGCGCGTCTGTGACGCCCTGATGGGAGGGCGTAATGCTCGCGTTCCGGTGGCGGGATCTCCCCGGGCCAGGCCATTGGCACGCACGGCTCCGTTCGACGCCGGGATCTGTAGTTTCAGTTGGGACGCCCGCCGGTTGGCTATCCTTACGGCACTTGGACAAGCAACGCTGAGCTCAGTGCAGCGACGATTGCATCCCTCAGGCCCATCTGAAGGCTTATTTCGGCATCTGATTCGCCCCAGAGGCTCTGTGCCGTATCCCAGGCTTTCTCGCGGAACGTGTCGAGATCCCACGTGGCGATGAGGTCCTCTAGGTGCGAGACGGCTGGAAGCGGGTCTCCGGGCAGGCGGACGTTTAGTGTTTGCTTCGCTTCGTCGATAAGGGCATCGAGCGTCGGATTGACCGACGTGTAATCGTTGTATTGCGGCGTGCCGTGTTGCGGGACCGTATTCATAGACCGGCATGTCGAGACGATGGCCATGGGCAGGTCGTGATTAATGTGAGCGTTCATGCCGGCCAGGGCGAACTGGATGCGGGCGATTTTCGCCTGGCCGCGCATGGAGAACACGGCTGTCCAACTATCGGGGCAGGAGCCTCCCGAAAGCTCTCCGGCAAGGGCATCGAAATACAGCCTAGCGAACAGAACATCCAGCTCGGACAACCAGGCGGGGTCGTTGAAGCCTCCGCCCGCGACCTTGTTCTCGATTGCCTCGGTTACGGTCATATAAAGCCAGTTGAACCACTTGAGTCCGTCTTGATCCGCGCAGGTGGCATCGATGGCCTGCATGATCTTGAAGACCTCGGCGATGTTCTGAGGCTTTAGCTGCACCGCCGCGCGGATGGTGGGGTCGTAGGGGAACATGGCTGCCCATTATATCGGCCTTTAGTTACGAATTCGTTTCTTTGCCCGGGAATTGAATCTTAGATGATTTGTGAGCTTTGCGACCTCCGACTTGCTGACGCCGGTGCGATGGAGTTTCCAGATTTCGGGAGCGTGCAGACGAAGCTGCCCTCTGAAGCTCAGGTACTCCACGGGACGCGAGGCGAGTGGCGGCGAGTATTTTCTCGGAATCGGAGGCGGTAATTGAAACGACTCTGTATGCGGCGGAACTGCAAAAGTGTTTATCTCAATTGGACCAAGGTATGCTCTCATACCTCGTAAGCAATGCGTATCATGGCCACGCTGTGCTTTTTGGCGCGAGGGGGTGTGTGCGCGTGTACGCCCACCAGTGCAGTCGGAGGTGCGTCCTGTCGTGGAATTGCGTCTTGTCTACGTCCTGCGCGACAGCGTTGTCAGGCCGCCCTATGCCAGGCCGGATCGAGTTTGCAGCCGCAAAAGATTGATTGTTCACGACAGCGGCCGTTTGTTGAAGCAGCGCGGCAAATTCTCGTATCGTCGAAAGAGAATTGCGCTCATCACGCTAGCGAACAGGGGATCCGATTTGAAATAGCACCAACAGATCGCGCAGAATCGCCGTTCGAACACATCCGAATCGGTTCTTTACGCTACGTGCTTAAGGGGAAAACGACTGTCAATACATTAATTGCCCTGCCTTTCCGGTCGAACAGAGTGATCGATGTCTATGAACCGCGAATATCGCGCGGAACAAAGGAGATTTCAAAATGTTTTACACCATCGACACTGAAAACAACATCAGCGCGTTTCAGGCCGGGTCGGGGGACAAACGGAGAGGCGCGCGAGTAGCGGCTCGCCCTCACGACCACAACGCTTGCCGCTGTCCACGGCGCAAAACCCTCGGCAACGATCGTGATCGAATAGTCTGCTGGGCGCTGACCGCTGTGCGGGCGCCGTGGCGCGGACATACCCGGCAAGCATAGCAACTGGTCGCCGCCATGCTCCGGACCCAACGGCTGGAGCTGGAGGAGAGAGCGCCAGCGCCGCCAGCCCAGCGACCCCTCGCGTTTTCGGGCCCACACAGAAGTATCTGGCTTGGTGCAGGCTGACCGGATACTATAACGTTTATGAATCTGGAAGGCAGGACCGCCATGGTCACCGGCGCCTCCCGTGGCATAGGCCGCGCAATTGCGTTGCGGCTGGCGTGCGAAGGAGCCGCAGTTGCGGTGAACTACCATCACCGGGCCACCGAGGCCGAAAACGTGGTGGCGCTCATTCAACAGCAGTCTGGACGGGCGATCGCCGTGCAGGCGGATGTCGGGGACGCCGCAGAGGTGCGCGCCGCGGCCGAGCGCATAACCCGCGAACTTGGTCCCATCGACATCCTGGTCAACAATGCCGGCGTGTTAGCCAAGGGCGATCTGGCGGACTTCGAGTACACCCAAATGGAAGCCATGCGCCGTACCAATGTGGACGGCCTGGTTCACACGACGCGCGCTGTTGTGGACGGCATGAAGACGCGGGGCTTCGGTCGCATCGTCAACCTGACCTCCATTGCGGCGCACGGCACCGCGCTCTCCGGCACCACCTTTTACGCCGCGACCAAAGCTGCCGTCATTACGCTGACGCGCCGCTTCGCGTTGGAACTAGGCCGGCACGGCATCACCGTCAACGCAGTCGCACCCGGCTTCATCCCAACCGACATGGCGGCCGGCGGCAGCCCCGCTGAGACTCGGGCAACCATCGATGCCATGGCCGCCAGAGCCATGGTAGGGCGGACCGGTCTTCCCGAGGATATCGCGAACGCCGTGGCGTTTCTGGTTTCGTCCGAGACGAGCTTTATCACTGCCCAGACCATTACCGTGGACGGCGGGCGTATGGACTACATCGCACATCCGTGACTCGGCCCTGAGTCTAACGGCGTCTGACACGCCATAAGAGGTGGACCACTCGAACGGGGTGATTGGGGCGGACGCTTCGCGTGGCATCTAAGGGGCATTCGGCTAATTCGAGGAGTAGCGCATGGGTCATTAGGAGGTCGCTGTGACCCAGTTACGCGAAGTCATGCCGGAGGAACTTCAGAGACTTAACTTCTCTTCAACCACTATACGCGTTACCCCGGCGCCATCGAGCCGCTCGCCCGATACTTCGGTAAGCCGCCCGATCAGCTTGGCCCAGAACATATCCGCCAGTGGCAGGCCTATCTTCTGCACGAACGAAAACTAGCGGTGGGACGGTGTGAATCAGGTCGCCGGATTGCGTTTCTTCTTTGTCCGCACACTGAAACGTCGCTTTCCGCCCGACGCTGAGTCTCGACGAGGTAACTCCCGAGCGATTGAGGCGGTCGGAAATCTTCAGGCGCGGGCCATCCTGATGGCATTGTCTTTCACCGCCGTGCCGCGCCGTGAATTCGTGAGCCTGCGGGTACGGTGATCCACATCCGGAAGGGCAAAAGGCGACAAGGATCGCGATGTGCGCGATGGAAGAAGACGGCCGTTTCCGAGTTGGCCACGCGGGAGGGTCAGGACCTGACCGGCAATTGGTGTGGTACGTCTGCGCCAAGGCCGCTTACCACGCCGGCCTCAAGAAACGCGTGCAGGCGGAGTCCACGTCCGGCGCGCCGGGGTGCTTTCACCTGCGCCTACAGTCTTGCTTCCCGGTGATCCTGGGAACACCCTTGGGCTCGGATTTACTGTCGGTACATGCGGCGTGTCGGACGGGAAATACGTGACCGAGCCCCTTCACACGGGTGCCGGTTCACAAAACACCTCGAGGAGATGATCCGTCGTTTCGGCGCTGGGAAATCGTGGGATCCATTTCCGCAACATGAGCGCAGCGCTGCCGAACTTCGTCGAAATCTTTATGGACAACGGCTGTTGCGACATGCAGGAAGATGATGAAGGCGCTGTACGATGTAAACTTCTACGGCATCGTGAGCCTGGACCATTCCCCGGGTTGGCCGGGCGGCAATATTCTCAGACCGCCTACGGGTTCGCCTGCATCCGCGCTTTGCTGAATCGCGCCAGCGCTTAGATACCCCGGTCTCGCCGGCAAGGTGCTACGTTACGGCATTGATCGGCATCCAGCAGGCCGGACATCACGGTCTGCCATTCTTGTATGAGCACATCCGCGACTGCAACCGCATCCCTCAACCCGAGCACGACACCGGCGCGTATCCTGTGCATCGACATTTTCCGGGGACTCACCGTTCTCGTAATGGTCTTCGTAAACGATGTCGGCGAAGTCAAAGGCCTGCCATGGTGGACCCATCACATGCCGGAAGGGGTTAACGGCATGACCTACGTCGATATGGTCTTCTCGGCATTCCTATTCATCGTTGGAATCTCCATGCCGCTGGCGATCAATCGCCGCGTGGTTAAGGGCGATTCGTGGCTCGCAGTGTTGAGACACGTAGTCGTCCGCTCGCTCAGCCTGGTCGTTATAGGGTACATCCTCGCAAACCTGCATAACCTCAACCCCCAACTAAGCGGAATCGGCGCGCGGATGTGGGATCTCCTGGCATTCGCCGGAATCATTCTGGCCTGGAGCGTCTATCCGAAATCCGGTCCACGCCCATGGCTCTATGTAGTCTTGAAGGCCGCAGGTTTGGTTCTCCTCTTCGCATTGGTTGCGATCTTTCGCAGAAGAACCGGTACCGGCGGCGTTGCGGGCCTCGACATGGGCTATCCGGAGATCCTGGGTCTGATCGGCTTCGCCTATTTCTCGGCCGGAATCATCTACCTGGCTCTCCCCAAGAAATTCTGGTGGTTCGCCGGCGCATTCGTTGCACTGAATCTGATGAACACCGCGTCAAAACTGGGGGCGCTACCCATGTTGCGGGGTGTGCGGCCATACCTATGGCCGCTCGAGGATGGCGCCCTGGCGTCTATCGTGATGGCCGGCGTGGTTTTCTCGTTCATCTTGTTCAGTCCAGCGGTAGCACCCACCCTGAAGAACAAATTCTGTTGGTCCGCAGCCTTCGCCATCATCCTATTTGCGGGGGGCCTGGCGGCCATGCCGCTGGGTATTTCGAAAAACCACGCGACGCCCACCTGGTGCCTGTTTTCGGAATCTTCAAGCGTCGCGATCCTGCTGGCTTTATACTATATCGTCGATATCCAGCTCTTCACCAGATGGGCCGGTTTCGTCAAGCCGGCCGGCTCCAACACCCTGCTCACTTATCTGTTGCCCTGGATCTGCTCGGCGATTCCGGCGCTTCATTTCATCTCGGCCGGAGGATCCGAAGGAGCTTTCGGCGTGTTCCGGGCCTGCGTATTCACTGCTTTCATCCTGGCGCTCTCGGGATTGCTCACCAGAATGCGTCTCCGGATGCAGCTATGAAGGTAGTTTTACGATTCGCATTCACGCTGCTGGCGATCGGAACCGACCTATTGGCCCAGATTCCCGAACCGCCTCCGTTAACGGCGAACTTTCAGGATTCCGCTGCTTACCGCTGGCTCAATAAGAAAGTGCTTGCGAGCCGGCTGTTAGACGATATGCGCAGCCTCGATCATTGGACGGCGTTCACGAATAATCCGGCGGCTGTGGTGGACGCGCGTGCGAAGGCTGCGGTTTCCCGGTCCGAAACGGTGACCGCGGACGTGACGCTGACTAAGGAGCGATCCCGCGACGGGGGCAATTCCCTGCGCCTGCGCACGCCCACGAAGTTGAACGTGCCCGGCCCGGCGAACGGGCGGGGATGGGGCGAGACCGGCGTTGTCCGCCGGTTTGACGGCGAGAATTGGGATCACTTCAATCGCATTTCCATCTGGATCTATCCTGATTGCGACGGTGCGTATGTAACCGCTCTTGGTCTTGCCCTGCATAACGACGGCGTGGTGAAAGTGCCGCCGCCATTCGGGCAGGAAGGGGAGACGAACGTCGTTCTGCGCAATCACGAATGGAACCATGTGGTGTGGGAGATCGGCAATGTAGCGCGAGACAGGATCACCGGGCTCGACTTCGCGTATTACATGGCGGGCAATGAGCCCGAAGCCGCGGACATAGCCACTTACTATTTCGATCGCCTGGAACTGCAGCAGGTCGAACCGGACTACATCGAAGGTTGGGGCGTCTGGCCGGGGCGCATTTCATACTCCCAGGCCGGCTACCAGCAGGGCAGCCGGAAAACTGCCATCGCCAGCGACCTCAGTGCCGGTGACTTTCAGTTGATCGATCAGGCCACCGGGCAGGCCGTCCTTTCGAAGCCACTGGAGACGGTGAAGACGGCTCTGGGAACTTTCCAGTTGATGGACTTTTCCGAGGTTCAGCAACCCGGCTGGTACACGATCGATGCCGGCGGCAGAACTACCCATCCCTTTCGCATCTCGACGGATGTCTGGCGCGACACGATTCTGAAAGCGCTCAATTTCTTTTACGTCGAGCGGTGCGGCATGGCGATCCCTGGCGTCCACGGTGTGTGCCACCGCGACTGGCAGTCGGTACACGGCGACAAACGGATCGTCATCAACGGCGGCTGGCACGATGCCGGCGATCTGACCCAGGGCATGGGTAATACCGGCGACATCGTCTACGCGATGTTCAGCCTGGCGGAGCGCCTGCACACGCGAGGCGACGATCCACAGTTGTACGACCGCCTGATCGAAGAGGCGCGCTGGGGTCTCGACTGGGTGCTCAAAACCAGCTTCGGCGACGGCTACCGCAATGCCGGTTCCGTCAGCAGCCGCCGGACCGACGGCATCATTGGCACCTTCGACGATGTGACGGCTACCGCGAAGAACGACCCCTTCGTCAACTTCCTGGCGTCGGCCGCGGAGGCCATTGCCGCGCGCGTATTGAAGCAGAGCGACCCCAGGCTCGCCGCATATTCGCTCAGGATGGCGGAAGCGGATTGGCGGTTCGCGGTGGAAGGCATGGCCAAAACTGCGCCGCCATCCGTGGAGCGGTTTCACGTCGCGTTCGATTCCGCCGGAGTGGTGCACGAAGTCGCATCGGAAGGCGCGCTCGCTTCCGTGGAGCTGTGGCGCGATACGGGGGACCGGCGTTACGCCGATAAAGCGGCGGAGTTGGCGCGCGTGATCCTGGACTCGCAGGAGCGCAAGCGGCCTGCCTGGACCACGCCTCTGCTGGGATTCTTCTACACCAGTCCGGCGAAGGATCGCATTCTGCACTACGTCCATCGCGGGCGTGAAAACGCGCCGATTCTGGCCTTAACACAGCTATGCGATGCTCTGCCGGATCATCCCGACTGGATGAAATGGTATTTTGCGGTGGCGCTACATTCGGAATACTTGAAGAGCATGGCTGCAAATACGAGGCCATATGACGTGCTGCCGGCATCGATTTACAAAGACGACGAATACCAGGAGGCGCCCGAGGCGCGGAAAGAGTCGTTCCGTAAACAGGTGTTGAATGGCGTGCCGCTGGGTGGCGGCTATTATCTTCGGCGGCTCGCGGTGTGGATGGATTATCGCGGCGAGTTCGGCACGATTCTGCCGCAAACCGAGGCGCTGGGGCTGGCATCTCACCTGCGTGGCGACTTGGCTGCGGAGCAGCTTGCCCAGGAACAGTTGGAATGGGTGATCGGCAGGAATCCATTCGCGCAAAGCATGATGTGGGGTGAAGGGTACGACTTTGCGCCGCAGTACACGCCGTCTTCAGGTGACATCGTAGGATCGTTGCCGGTGGGCATTCAGAGCCGCGGCGACAGCGACGCGCCCTACTGGCCGGTGCAAAATACGTGGACATATAAGGAGGTCTGGGTGCATCCGGTGGGCCGCTGGATCGCCGTGATGCGCGATCTTGCGGGACCGGCGTTGGTGGAAGTTCAGGCGAGCGGGCCGGTGGAATTTGAGGAGAAGAATTGGGGCCGGAAGATCGAAGTCCAGCCGGACCCGGCTACGGGGAAGTTCCGCGCCACGCTGCCGGAGGGAAGTTACACTGTGCGGAGCCAGGGTCAGGAAACGGCACGCTCGTTCCTGCCTGGCGGGATGTATACCTTGGACATGCGGCCGGGACAATTTTGCAACGTTGAGCTTTCGAGCGCTACTTCCGGGACTGACGAGGTGACGATACGGGCAACGGTGCGAGGCAGCGGGATTCATCACCTGCGGCTTCGCGGGGAGAACCTGACTTTTAGCGGCGCCCAAAAAGAAGTGGAACTGAAGGACGAAGGAATGGCTACGCTGGAATGGCATGGCAGGATTACCGAGCATCAGACGCCCTGGGTAGCGCTGGTGGTGCCCGACAGCGATCTGTCGCAGCGGGAGGAGATAATGGGAGCAATATGGAAGTGAGGGACGCTGTGGAGTGAACGGTCGCGGATCCGAAGGTCACCACGATGCGCGCCTTGGACGCCGGCTCAGCGCCGGGGAATCGCGCGGAAAAATACCAACTCAGCCGAAAACTGGGTGGAGCGCTGGCCCCCGGGGATGACTCCGTGCCTCGGTTGGCTGGCAGCGCATTCCCAGGCCCACGCCCATCGCTTATCGCCGGTGAAAGCACGCTCGGCTCTGGCTACCGGGCCAGAGGATTGAGGCTGCGACTTCCGTGAGTTCGCAGGCGCGGCCAGAGTGAAACGTCACGCATGACGTCATCTTTGCGAGACTGGGGCTAAAATTCTCGACCCGTAGACTTCGTGAGATTCAGGACGGCGGACTTGTGAGGCAGTACCAGATTCCGGGGTGGCCGTGAAGGCGGATGCGGAACTGACGTTAACAACCCGGTCCGAGCGGTGCTGGCGCCTTTGCTGCGAGAGGGCAGCGATGAGAGTAGTATTCACGGTCTGATTACTCTAGCCCTGAACGTGGAGTTTTGAGGTTTTGCGTACGAATCGGGAAGAGTTCGGGCGAGTCCGAGTTCGAAGAGGCCACGATCTTGGACCACCTGCGCTTATCGGGTTAATTTTAATCCCCCGATGCCACCGCCGCCGGCGACTTTGGGCCGGAACTTGCAGTAAGATACTCGACAATGGACGCTTAAGCCATGAATTAGTTCATGCGCGAGGCATCCAAAATAGAGACGCTTTCCGAGGAAGGGATTTTGTTGTTTGCCCTCCAAATCGCGAACCGAAGGAGGACGGCGGCAGGGACGCGACGGACTGCAAGCTGTTTAGGTGCAAACAAGGAGACAAGTGTGGCAGTGGTGCGAGGTTCTTGCCGTCTCCCTCGCTTCGTGGCGGCTCCGGGACCGGTAAATCGGTCGCCAGAACAGCCCGGGGAGCCAACACTGCGAATATCTGGCTGGGTTGCAAAAGCACAATGACGGGCTGCCGTGCGCGATGAGCGGTTCCATTCGATTGTCCCGGGGACGATCGGGGTGGCAGTGGACGGTTAGGCGAGTGGGTACGCGCCGCGCCGGTCTCGTGGCTACGGTCCGCCGGCGCTGTGCTGAGATCGGGTGCTGAATTCGACAGCCTCAGCGAAGACGAACCATTCCTGGCCACTACGAGGGCCAAGCCGTA
This sequence comes from Bryobacterales bacterium, assembly GCA_963843255.1. Taxonomy (GTDB): domain Bacteria; phylum Acidobacteriota; class Terriglobia; order Bryobacterales; family Bryobacteraceae; genus Bog-159. The sequence continues at coordinate 384,126 of CAWJJQ010000008.1, forward strand.
ATCCTGGTGCGGCAGAATGCCACGTTTTCGCCGTAGCCGGCACCTACACCCCAATACGGCGGCCAGCTGGTGCAACTACCAGGACTTTTAAAGAACGAGCTCCTGAGGGTACGTGACCGGAGACCGCCGTCATTTTCAGATCAGAAGGTATATTTGACTGCAAACTGCAGGATCCGCGGCGCCACGTCACCCAGCAGTTGGCCAAACGTGGGGTCCTGTATGTTGGCGTCCAAATTGGGAACGTTAAAATTCACATGATTCGTGACGTTGAAGAACTCAAACCGCAGCTCGAGTTGTTGCTTTTCCCTGATATTGAAACGCTTGCTTACGGCGACGTCGATATTAAAAAAAGCGGGCCCCAACAGCGAGTCCGAACCCACATTGCCAAACGTGCCCAATGCGTTCGGTACGAAAGCGCTGGGGTTTAGCCATTGTTGGGTGCTCAGGTTTCTTATATAAGGGTTTGCGACTACATTCGGCCGATCGAGACCGATACCTGTCAGAGAATTATCAACGCCGGTAAAGACCGAGAACCATGTTCCCGTGTGAATCGAGAAGATGGGGGCGAGTTGCCAGTTGCCAAGCAGCCGGTTCGCCCACACATTGCCAAAGTGGGGCGATTGGAGAACGAATGTCAGATTGAAGGTACCTCGCAGATCGAATCCGCAATTCCCCCGATCACCATTTCGATTGTACGGATTCTGCGTCTGCGGACCGCCCAGGTCACCCTCCGCATCGGCCTCGCTGATGCAGTGTGCCCACGTGTAATTCGCCAGGATCGAATACTGGTTGCTGAACCGATGCTCCGCCTTAAGCAGGAGACCCTCATACTCCGCGTTGGCCCCATCATCCGCCTGATAAATGTCCGAAATCAGGGAGCCTGCGACAGGGTTTTGGAGATACAGCACCCGCCTCTGATTCGTATTTGAAGTCGTGGAGCAGGGTGACCCATTACAGGTTCCTGGGATATAAACCCCCGGGTTCACATCTTCCCCGGTCCAGATGTGCGAGCTTTTATTGCCGATGTAAGTCGCCGAGAACAGCCAATCGTTCGCGAACTGACGCTCATAACTAACGTTCCACTGACTCACCGAAGTTGGGTGAGCATGCAAAGGATAGTTATAATATTGGCCCTCCGGGGGAAAAACCTGGTTCTTGCTGGGTGGGGAAGGCGACGGGAACGGGTTGCCACCCGGGTATCCCAGGAACGGATTCGTCAGGCCTCCCGTCGGGCTCGGCAAATCGATGGTGCTGGCCCACGGAGAGTCTCCGGTCTGGTCTTCCTGGTAAGCCGTTTCCATGGTGTCATAGAAGAGGCCGTAGCCTGCGCGAATAGTCTGGCGCCCGCTACCGGTCGGGTCCCAAGCCAGGCCCACACGAGGTTCGAAAATCGCATATCTTCGGAAGGCGGAGGCACTCGGCATCCCCGGATCGCCGGGGAAGAATAAGCCCGGCGGAGCATTGACATACTGGTTTGTCTGCGTGCCGGCGGCGAATGCGGCCGCGTCGAAGTGTTGCATCCGGTTGTATTTTTCGCGCTCGGGCAGGTAAGGCTCCCAGCGCAGTCCAATCTGCACGTTGAGCCGCTTACTGAGCCGCATGTTATCGTGGACGTAGGCGCCAACATAGCTCTGCCGGCCATCGAACGGTTGGAGGTTTCCCTGTTCAAAAAAGCTGGGCAACCCAAGCATGAAGTCCGCCAGCGCGTCGCCGGAGGATCCCCCATTGAAGGTCATCGAGCCATTGGCTATGACGTAATTTCGGTAATTAAACTGATAATGAATCAGGTCCACGCCCAACGAGATGTGATGCCGCCCGCGGACCATATCCAGGTCATTCGCAACTTGATAAGAGTCCTGGTTGAGAATGGCGGGCGCGCAACTGCCGCAGCCTCCCCCGAAATAGCCGTTGACCGAGAAATCCATATAGTTCGGCGCGGCGGAGAACATATTCACGCCGACGTCGGTGAGATTAATGAAGTCCGAGGCTGGTCCGCGCGTGATGGCAAGCCGGGTCCATGTGGCATGCAGGGAATTGACCGTGGTCGCATTGATCGAATAAGTGTCGCCCACCGTGACCGATTGGCTGCGGTCCGCCACGCCGCGCTGCGTAGTAAGCAGCAGGTCGTTGTTGAAGGCTGCCGGACTTTTGTAATCGGCGAAGAAATAGCGCCCGAACAGACTGTGCTTGGAGCTCTGGTTCCAATCTACCCTGCCAATATATTGGGATTCGTGCTGCGGTTCCGGAATGGCATAGGTCACTTCGCCGCACGGACTGGACGAGACCGGCAGGTAGGAAGCCAGTTTCAGCGCCTGCTGGTTAAGCCGGGAACTGGGGATCACGTTGTTTGGGAACGGTGCTCCGGTGTTCGGATCGGTAATGATACGAGCAGTGCCGCTCGATTGGCACGCGGCCGATTCCAACTGGCTGAAGTCTCCATTGAGCACCGCTTGGGTAGGCACGTGGGCGATCGATGAGGGTGGCGCGGTGCGTATGTACATTCCCTGGTACCCAAAGAAGCCGAAGATTTTGTTCTTCTTGATCGGTGCTCCGATCGTGCCGCCAAACTGGTTCCTCTTTAGCGTGTCGGTTGAGGCCGCAAAGAAGTCGCGAGCATCGAAGTAGCCGTTGCGCACGAATTCGAATGCATCACCATGGAATTCGTTGGTTCCCGACTTGGTTAAAACATTAACCACGGCGCCCGCGTGCAGCCCATATTGCGCGGAAAGGCTGCTAGTCTGCACGCTGAACTCTTGAATCGCGTCCGGAAAAGGGAACGGGAGATTGACATTGGAGAACGTGTCCATATGCTCGCCGCCGTCCAACAGGTAATTCGTCCCATTGGCCTGTCCGCCTGCGACCGAAATGCTATCCGCGCTGAAATAATTTTTGCTGCCAGTCAAATCGCTCATGCCGTTCGCCGGGCCGATGTCATTCGCGCCGCCCGACAGCATCACCAGTTGGGTGGCTTGGCGGCCATTCAGCGGCAGGTCGACAACGTTCCGCTGGTCGATTACCTGCGCGACGGAGGTTGTCTGTGTCTCCACCATGGTTGCATTCGCTGTCACCGCGACTTCCTGTTTGATCTGTCCAACGGTCAGCGTGACGTTTAAGGTGACATCGTTGCTGACCTCCAGATGAATTCCAGTCTGGACGTAATTATTGAAACCGTTGGCTGTGACCTCGATTTGGTAAGGTCCCACCGGCAGATTCGGCAGTACATACGCGCCATCCGAGCCGCTCAGCGTCGTCCGCTTTTGCCGCGTAGCGGTTTGTGTAGCCATGATGTTTGCGCCAGGAATCGCTGCGCCGGTGGAATCTACAACCGCGCCCGAAATCTGTGCGCTCGCCACCGCCTGGCCCCAGGCGGGCGCCGCGCACGCTGTCAGCCAACAGGCCGCTAAGACACTTCCCGCAAGTCTGTTCACCAGCATGAATCCTCCCCCTTTAATGAACTCGCGCAAAACGGGTCACGGCCGCGCCGCCATTATGTCGCGAATTCCTATCCTCCCGGCGGCCCGGAAACGCGCCCATTTGCGCTTCTACCGAACTCGCGCAAAACGGGTCACGGCCGCGCCGCCATTATGTCGCGAATTCGCTATCCTCCCCGGCGGCCCGGAAACGCGCCGTTGCGCCTGAAAACAAGCTCGCGCTGAAATCAGAACTACGAATACACCGAATCGGGCGTTTGTGTCAAGGATTCGAACTGGCTGAATTGGTCAATTCATCTCTCCCAGCCCATGCCGGTATCCGCATTTCCGGCACAATGAGAACGCTTCCGCGTTGTCGACGCGGTGCCTGACCGGGGCGAGTGTCCTCAAATAGGCGAAGATCGCTCGCAAATCGCTCTCCGCCATCCCCCGAAAATACGGCCATGGCATCACCGGGTTAATCGCGCGGGCATCGTTCCGTCCGGTGCGCATGACTTCCAGGAACATGCGCTCGTCATAATAGGGAATACCCGAAGGATCCGGTGTCAGATTGGCGCTGGCCACGTTCCCCCAAGCTCCCTGGAATGGCATGCCGCCCGCGAAATACATACCGGGCAGATCTTCCTCGTCACGACGCGCCGTGTGGCAATACGTACATGCTGCTGCCGCGGCCAGATAAGCACCACGCTTCTGCAGCGAGGAAAGATCAGGAGTAAAATTACGAGGCCGTGGCGGCAATGCCTTGATCCGGGCCAGCAAAGCTTTCGGGATTTCGGATCTGGGTAACGCATTGCGCAGTGCGGGGAGCGAGCGCACGTAAACGATGATGGATGCCAGATCCTCGCCGGAAAGCTGCGAGAATTGGCGATAAGGCATCTCGATGTATAGAGTGCGGCCGTCGTGTCCGATGCCCAGGGTCAGAGCACGGTAGAAGTCCTCGTCAGACCACGTTCCGGCTCCCGTTTCGCGATCCGGAGTGATGTTGGGAAAGGTGAGTCGGAAACCCGTATAGAGTACCCTGCCGGCGCCTAACCGGCCGGCGGCCGGCAGGCCGCCTGGCGAATTCTCCCAATCGCGCTCGGAATGGCAATGGAAACATATCGCCACTGAATTCGCCAGATATTTGCCTCGCTCGAGGCGGGCCGGTGTCCTCTTCAAGGGAAATCGCAGTGGCGGCTTTCCACAACCGAAAAGCAGGGCCAGGACGAAGAGAGCGCAGTGGCGTGCGCGCGTGGCCAGGCGGGTCTGCCGGCTGGGTGGCTCGGACAAATGCCGGGGCTTTTTCATCGTCCGCCGTTCCGGCAAGAAGCGTAAAAAGGTGCGTGTCCGCGCCGCCATGAAGGATCGAAAACTCGCGGGATAATGGCGGCACGGCCGTGACCCCGTTTTGCGCGCTTCCTCAAACGATCAAACCCGCCGAACTCAGTTCTCCGTCGCGTAGCGTTGATATTCCTCTCCGATGCGGGCAGGGGAAAAGTCGCCCTCATGGATCAAAACGCGATAGCGAAAGGTAAGTGACTTTCCTTCCGGAATCGTCCAGGCGCCATCCTTGTTTTGGTCGCGCGTGAACTCGCGAAGGCCGAAGGGATTGGCGGCGAATAGGCCGTACGCACGCGCGTGCCACGTGGTGGGGTGGCGAAAGCTCTTCGGGTGATCGAGTACGGCCACACCGACCTGCCTTCCCGAGATGGTTCCGGAGTAATCGACCCAATCGGCCGGCTTGCCCCAGATGGCCCGTTCCCCTTCCGCGCCGCTTGAATTGACCATGTGGCCAAGCGGTGCGCTCAACTCGGGAGCTAGCCGGATACCGAAAGTGCCCTCCTTGGTGTCGCCCATGTCGAGTGGACCGGCAGTCGCATAAAGGACGAATACGCAGTCGATCACACGCGTCTGCCCGTTGCCATGAAAGGAAAAAGACTGGGTCTCCTCGCCGATGACCCGATTGCTCGGATCGTCCAGCGTGAAGCGCGCCCGGATCATGGCGCTTTCCATCTCCTCGCGGGACTCTTCTATGCCCTTCAGGACCATGTGGCCGTATGCCTGGTGCCCATGATCCGAGTAGTATTTGTCGAACACTGGCTCTTGCCAGAAGTCCAGGCCGTCGATGTCCCCATGGCCGAAGTAGAGCGGCCGCTGATGCGGTTCGAACGAGCCCGCTTTCGGGTTACCCGCGGAAGCGTCGTTACGGATCGGGAATCCGCGTGTGACGATGTCGCCAGATGCCGTGCGCAGGGGCATCAGGTACGGCTTGGCCACCTCAGGATCGAAATAGTAAGTAGTGAAGGGCTTGCCTTCGATGTTGATGTCAATCTGATACTGCGCGCGCTTTAATTCAACCGTTCCACCTATCAAAACGGCCGAAAAGATGCAAGCGATCGCCGCCAACGGACCATAGCGAGCCACATTCATACCGATCTCCTCCTTCGGAAGACTGCGGAAATAACTCCGGCTCCCCGGCACTCGCCTTTTGTCAGGCGGGTTTTTGAAGGCATTATCCTTGGCCATTATAACCGGCGGCTGTGCTCTTTCCGGGTATCGATCATTGCGCCCCACGTCCGCCGGGGCGTAAACTACATGCCATGGACCGACGACATTTTTTGAGTTCCGCTATTACGGCGGGAGCCTTGCTTCGATCAAGCGCTCTGGGTAGCCCCAATGACACTGTTCGCGTGGCGCTTGTGGGTGCGCGTGGCCGCGGCCGCGACCACATGAGTGCCTATAATAAGATGGCGAATGTCGAAATTGCTGCGGTCTGCGATGTCGACGAGGCCGTGCTCAACGCTGCGGTAGCCGCGGTCGAGAAAGCCAAAGGGAAGCGTCCCATGGCGTTCACCGACCTGCGCAAACTGCTCGAAGACAAGTCCATCGATGCTATCTCCATCGCCACGCCCAACCACCACCATACCTTGCAGACCATTTGGGCCTGCCAGGCCGGCAAGGATGTCTATGTAGAGAAGCCCTGTTCACACGACATGTTCGAGGCCCGTCAGATCGTCGCCGCCGCGCAAAAGTACAACCGTATTGTCGCGCACGGTACCCAGCAACGCTCGGGCGCCGGACGTGCGGTGGTCGAGCAGCTTCGCGCTGGAGTCATCGGCGATGTCTACATGGCCCGCGGCATGTGTTACAAACGGCGCGACACCATCGGCCGCAAGCCGGAAGCGCCTGTGCCCGCCGGTGTGCATTACGACCTGTGGCTCGGTCCGGCGCCGGAGCACGCCTTTACCCAGAATCGCTTTCATTACAACTGGCACTGGTTCTGGGACTACGGCAACGGCGACCTGGGCAATCAGGGCGTTCATCAGGTGGATATGGCTCGGTGGGGATTGGGCGTGAGCTATCCAACCAAAGTCAACGCCACCGGCGGGCACTTCATGTTCGACGACGATCAGGAGACGCCCAACACCCTTAGCGCCAGCTTTGAATTCGACGATAACGGCAAGAAGAAGATGATGACCTTCGAAGTCCGCCACTGGATCACCAACCATGAAGCCGGCATCGAGGAGCCCAGCCCGCAAAACGTCGGCGTGATTTTCTACGGCTCCAAGGGTTACATGTCGGTGTGGAGCGAGGATTCCGGCAAATACCAGACCTGGCTCGGACGCGAGCGTACGCCGGGACCATCCGGCACCGACCTCGGAAACAACTGGGCCAACTTCATCGAGGTCATGCGCAGCCGCAAGCAGGCGGACCTGTTCGCGCCCATCGACGAAGGCGCGACCTCCACCACGCTGGTCCACCTGGCGAACATCTCGTACCGGCTGGGCCGAAGTCTCGATTTCGACCCCGTCAGTTACTCCTGCAAAGGCGACGAAGAAGCCAACCGGATGTTCCGGCGCGAGTACCGCAAGCCGTTCGTTGTGCCCGAAAAGGTCTGAGGCTTGGTCGCAACATCTGCATGCGGACCTCGTATGAGAAACAGCGTAATCGCTTCTAACATGCGTGCTCCGTTGAACCCTATTCTAACGGGAAAGTATCGGGCTTGGGGCGCTTTTTTGCCAAACCCGGATCTCCGATCAGGTGTTCCAGTTCACCTCGCCAGGGACGCCAAAGGATCTATTCCCGCACTGTCAACAAACGGGTGGCCTCCGCTCGGCACCAGCCAGCCGCAGTACGGTTTGAGCGACCAGGAATTGGACAAGTGCGTTCGCCGGCCACCCCATCGAGAAGAGACCGGCTGACGCCCCCTTCGGTTTGCCACAACGCGACAAATTTACCTTTCGATAAGGGAAAATCAGACCCGATTTGGCCGATTGGTGATTCCAAGAATGCCTTCCGATGGCCGAGCATCGTGGCGATGGTTCGTTTCTACAGAGTTCTGATTGCCTGGCCGGCGCCCGATAAGTTGGCCAGCTTCATTTCTGAGTACTTGCGTGAGAGAATCACGCCATCCGCGCCGCCATCGAACGCCGCTTTCACTGCGTCATGGACGCCCTGCGGGTTGCACTTGTGGTGGTCGGCCGAGGTCGGAATGTCGTCGAGGTCCCAAGATTTCGCGTAGTCTTCCACTAGATCGAGCAGGAAGTTACGATATCCGGGATTGTTGAAGCAAAGTGTGTCGGAGTCACGGCCATGCAGGTCTTTTTCCTGTACTTGTGCGACGTTCGGTATGTCGGACCGAAATACGTCCTCGAACCAAGCGATGTTCTTCATGCCGCGTTTACGGGATTCCGGCAAGACCGAGGCAAAGACATCGTAACGGCCGAGGTCTGGCGCGCGCAGGTCCTTTAAAGGAGTGTTGGCGTAGTATTGCGGGTGAATGGATGCGTAACTTCCGCCATGAAACGAATCGGTATCGTATTGGTGCTTGCCATGATCCGGCAGCGGCCGGCCCGGAACCTGTCGGCCAGCGATCCCGCGGCCGTAGGTGAACGCGGCGATAAAGAGAGTGTTTACGTCTCCTTTCGACTGTAGGATGTCGAGCACCGGTTCAACGCCTTCGTCGACGAAGTATACGGCGCCGATCTGCAGCCCGATCATCCGATTCTTCTTAGTTGATTGAGCCGACGCCTGCGCGGCTGCGGCGAGGAGCGCGGATCCGGCCAGGAAGTCACGTCTTGTTGATCTAGACATATTGCGGCCTCGTCGCAATCCTTGTTTATTGCGGAAGCGTAGATTCTATCGCAATTGGCTATACGACGCCCGCGTCCCGGCGCGCGCCGGCAAAGCGGACTTGGCATGTCACATAGTTGATCCGACACCTTGGATTCGCGAGTGAAGATAAGGATGTTGCTGGCAGCGGCATTTGCGCCCGACGCCCATGCGGGCACACGCGCCCGACAAGAAATCCGGGCCGAAGCGGGCCATGTGAACAGTGACGCGAACTTCGCGTTTTTTCCCAATACCAATCGGGCTGCGGACGAAGATCTGACCTTCAGGCCAGAAAGCTGAGTGTGCATCGCACGCTGCAGGGCGAGGCAGGTGAATTTCTACTGGCACCCTGAGCACCCCTCAAGACTTCCAATAGCCGTTTGACCATAAGCCTGTGGTTTCAGCGCTCCATGTTCATCTGGCACGGCATCATGACGAGAGAATCCTGGTGGGCAGCCGGTGGAAGGAGTCGGGATTCGTCTTCACCGCAAGCATCGGCACGCCGATGGATCCCTGCAGGTCATCTACTCGATCCTGAGGAAGTCGGGACCACCTCACCTGCCGTTCCACGACCTTCGTCATTCGATGCGCTACGCTTCTGCATATGCAAGGCCGGCAACCACACGGATGGTGATGGAACTACCGCGCCATACGAGCTTCGCGACCACAATGGACCTCTACAGTCGCGTCATTCCGGCGTTGAAATGGGAAGCCACCGAGCAGCCGGACCGGATCCAGGGGCCGTGGTTGTCAAACAGGTTGTCGAAGGGGAAAAAGCGTGGAAAGAAGAAGAAGCTAGTATTACTGTGTTACAAATATCACTATTTGCTGGTTTGCCGGCACGAGAGACATGTCGGCTAATCTGGAAGGAGATATGGGTGTCGTCCGAGCGAACATTCAGACGGTTGAGGACATTTATCAGCTGATCTGGACGGCGATAGCGAGCAAACGTCCGATCGCGGCTGTCTATAAAGGGTTACCTCGGTTGTTTTGTCCCCATCGATTGGGCCGAAATAGAGGGGGAGAAATTCGGGTGCTGTGTTACCAGTATGGTGGCGAAAGCGAAAGCGGACTGGAAGCACCGGGGTCCCCGGCAAACTGGCGTTGTACGGCGTTGGAGAAGTTCAGCCGGGTAAAGTTACGCGAGGACGCTTGGCGCACGGCGCCCAACCATTCCCGCCCTGCATCTTGTGTGATCGAAGCTGACATTGACGCCGAGGATCAGCCGGCCGGTTTGACTCCATAGAAGGGACATTGAGGCAACTGCTGGAGAAGTTGGCGGGCGATGGGCACTGAGCGGACCCGGCCGTGTTTTCCCAACAGATCGACAATCACCCACCTCTGCTCCCGCTGCTGGATGTGCGCGAAGGTCAGGTTCGTGGCCTCGGAACGCCGCAACCCGCAGCCAATCAGGACCGCAAGCAGCGCGCGATCCCGCTTGCCCACAAGCGTGGACATGGCGGGCGCCTGCAAAAATTCCTCCGCCTGCCGCGGGCATCCAGCCAATTCCCTAGGCGCGCGCCGCGCCGGCTAACGCCGCGCACGCGTGCGATGCTGGCGGCCAAATCCAGAGGGAGTAGCCCATGGTCAGCCGCCTCCGCCACCAGCTTGCGCACGGCGCAGAGCCGCTGGTTGATGGTGGAGGCGGAAACGTCCGTTGCCTCTAGGTTCGCTTTATAGGAGCTCACCACCGCCTTAGAAAGGCGGGCGCGGGAGGAAGTAAGATACCATGTCAGGAAATTGTCCAGCGCGGATGCGTAGGCTCGCCGGGAATGCGGAGAGCTGACGCCATCTAAAGCCAGGCCCTTCAACTTCTCCCACTCGACGTCTGCGTACCGGACCAATTCGTTCATTGCGGTTCTTTCTCCGCGGATACGGCCGCTGGATCGCCGTTATTTTGCGGTTGCCGCACACCCGGTTCCTCCGGCCGTTGAAGAGCATGGCGAAGAGTCGACTGCGGGACATGGTACTTTTCCGCAAGCTGGCGCCAACTCAAACCGCGCTTACGGTCGCCGATCAGGCGCTGGCGCGGAACCGACTTCCACGGCCGGCCCGGCCGCTTACCCTTGGCGCGCGCCCTCGCCACGCCTGCTTTAGTACGTTCCGAAATGCGGGTGTGCTCCTGCTGCGCGACCCAGGCGGCTATCGAGATCATGAGATCGCCGGCGGGGCCGTCGGTGGAGAGGTGCATCTCCGTACAACAGACCAGCTGCACGCCGCACCGCAATAGTTTCTGGACGTTCACGAAGGTCCCGGCTACCGTCTCGTCGATGAACCGATTGAGGGCACTCTCCAACACGACCTGGAAGTCGCCCCGGGCGGCAGCCGCGAACAGCTTCTGGAGCTCGACGCGATCGCTGGTTTTGTCGCAATTGCGATCGATGTAGACGTAGAACTCGCGGCTACGCGACCGGGCGTGCTGGCGAAGTTCGGCCAACTGCTCTTCGGTGTCCTGGCCTTGTTTGTTGCCGATGTTGGCATAAATTGCGATCTTCATAAAAATGAAAACCTCCTCATGCAGGAATTCGACGTTTGGCATCGCCGGCAACTTCGGAGCACTTATGCCACGCCCCGCGGAGCGGCGGTCAAACCTGACGACATGCCTCAAGGAGGGATATCAGAGCCTATCTTGAATCGTCAGGCCGGGCGTTAACCCATTCATTTCATGCCTTTAATTGGGCAATATCGGAAGCCATGAGGACCTTACCTTTAGGACGGAGGCGACAGCAAGCTCTTATACTTGTTCTCGGAGGATTTCATGATCTGGCTATCGCTACTGCTCTTGCAGGCTGCAGCCGCGCCCACCCCACAGATTGACCGCGGTCAAACATTGTTTTTCGCCGAGAAAGGCTGTGGCACTTGCCACGCGCTGAAAGGCCGGGGTACAGCCGTCGGGCCGGATCTCAAAATACTCGGCCGGATCGGCGTACGAGCTCTGGTCACCGCCATTCGCGCCTCCCGTACCGAGTACGTACAGACCGTCAAACTGAAAAACCAAGAACCCTTCCCCGGAATGAAGGCCTCCGAGGACGCCACCACAGCAGAGTATTACGATCTCTCCAAATCGCCGCCCGAGCGGCGCAAGTTCCCGGTCGCCGACATAGAGTCGAGGACCGATAACTCCGCCTGGAAGCACCCTGGGTCCGAAGGCGGCTACACCACCGCACAGATGGCCGATATCGTCGCTTTCATCCGGTGGGCGACCGCAGGAGACAAAAAGCCGGTGGATCCTTCCGACGTGGAATGACCGCTTATTTTGCAGGTTCGAAGGGCTCGTCCTTGAATCTGCGAGAACTTGAGCATTATGGTGGAGTCCGACGAGCACTTGCTCTAACTCCTCGCCACCGAGCGCAGCCGGACGCAGTGTAACCGCGAAGGAATAAGAGGTTGTTGGCGCATGCCGGCGCCGTTATCGTACGGCAGTTCCAACTCGGGCTTGCTGGCGCCGTGATGGCAGGGTAAGCTTTCGGTGGCCAAGGATGGACCCGGTGTTGTCGCTGGTGACCAATAGCGTGGCCTCTCCGCATACCCGGCGCGCCTACCGGGCCGCCATCACCGATTTCCTGTTCTGGTGCCGGGCGGGCGGATCCCCGGTCTTCTCGAAAGCGCTGGTGCAGGAATACCGCTCAACGCTGGAGCAGCGCCACCTGTCCGCCTCCAGCGTTAAGGTCCAGTTATCCGCCATCCGCCGCCTGGCCGCCGAAATGGCCGATGACGGTCTACTGGATCCGCAGGCCGCTCTGCTAATCGCCAAGGTGCGAGGCCCGCGTCGTAATGGGGTTCGCACGGGCAATTGGTTGTCCTTGCAGCAAGCAGAAGCCTTGCTATCCCTGCCGGATAGCCGCACCACTAAAGGCAAACGCGATCACGCGGTGTTGAGTATGTTGCTGGGTGCCGGGCTGCGCCGCAGTGAACTCTGCGCGCTGCAATTCGATCACCTGCAGCAACGGGAAGGCCGCTGGGTCATTGCCGATTTAGTGGGCAAGCACGGACGCATCCGCACAGTGCCTGTGCCTGGCTGGTGCAAAGCCGCGATGGATGTCTGGGCGCAAGCCGCCGATCTCCATGCAGGCTATATATTCCGTCCCTTGAACAGGGGCGGGCGTGTGACAGGCGACCACGTGCACCCGCAGACCGTTTATCATCTGGGCAAGAGCTACGGCCTCCGTCTGGGCATTCGCCTGGCCCCGCATGATTTGCGACGGACATTCGCCAAACTGGCCCACAAGGGGCGGGCTGCCCTGGAGCAGGTTCAACTCTCCTTAGGCCACGAGTCCATCGTCACCACCGAACGGTATTTGGGCGTGCGGCAGGATCTGGTGGACGCTCCCTGCGACCACCTCGGCATTCATCCCGCAGGCCAGATACCCTAATCAAGATCGTTTGAAAGGTGCAGAAAGTAGAGTTTCGGCGAGCCACGGAAGCAAAAGACGGTAATTCGGGAGCTGGAGGTTCCGCATGTTGAGTCGGCATCGTTCGATGACGCCGGTTGAACGGACCCCGTGCACCATGACGAGTTTCGCCGCGCTGTACGCCTGACCGTGCAGGTGTGCTGCCCCAGTACGATCAGAACTCGAATCGGTGACGGGGAAGGAGGCCTTCCAGTTGGCTGGTGCGTCGAGGGTATCGGCCCGTTGGCGCCCGGCGAAAGCGAAGACCGCAGATCTCGAAGCTTGAGGCCAATACCATGAAACCCACCGTCGTGGAATCCACCACCCTGGCGACCATTGCTTATGATGCCGACCGCGAACTTCTTGAGTAGGGCTCTCGGCAAAGCGGCGGCCAACTTTCCCGACGCCCGTTCGTCTGGATAGCGCAAACGGTCCCAAGACAGCCGTTGGTGGCATTTAGCCCTATTACGCCCAAACCGTCGTACCTGGCCTGTGCCACGCAAAGGTTGAGCGCGCGGCCCGGTACAAAGGCCTGTGCAGAAAAGGTCTCTCGTGTGTGACAAAGGTCCGATTTCCGCAGGGGCAGTCGTTTAGGTCCGCCTAGCATAACCAGATTTTCGTACCGCGGGCTCCGCAGCCACGCCTGTCACGCTTTGGAGCACATGCTCGCACACGCGCTGGACAAAAAATCCGGCCCCAAGCGGCCCCATAGGCCCTCCCTACCCAAAGCAAACGGGTGACGCCGATATCGATCTGGTAAACCAGGGTCAGGTACTTGTGCCCTTTGGCGTACTGGATTTCATCCACCCCGATGGCATCGATTGGCCCAAGCGTGCGATGCTCCCGTCCGAACCTGACCACATGTTCCACGGAGTCGCAGACCTTGTCCCAGGAGGTGCGGAACGCCTCGGCCGTTTCTTTCCATGAAAGCCGCCGCGCCCAACGGGCCAGAAACAGCATGTAGGCATTCGTCAACTGGTGCTTGCCGTTGCCCCAGGGAACTTCCTCGACAACCACCGCTGCGCAGCGGCGGCAATCGACGCGCCGCATGGCGTACAGCAGGAAGACCAGAAACCCCCAGAGAGGGATGAAGTCGTAACGCCTTTCCGCGAGTTGATCATAACCGGGCGCCGGCTGATGGCAACGCGAACAAACCGCCGCCGAACCCTTACGCGGACGCACGGCGATTTCGATACTTTTGTGATCGGAGCTGAAGACGGCATGCTGGTAAACGAAACCCCGGAAATGATGGCAGCGGTTTAAAATCGTGATGAGTTTTAGCATGGCGAAAAAGGCAGCGGTGAGAACTCCCAGGATAAACCGCGCCACGTCTGCGCCGGCCGCGGACCTGGAGCATTACTGCCGTGGCCTGAACGAATGGCCGCGCTCGTGGATGGGATGGGAAAAAGACCTGCCGCCGGGCGAGAAACTCGTGGCCTGCTTCCGGCCATTCCTCGAATACCTGGTGACCGGTGCGGGTCTTTCGCCGCAGATCATCCAGAAGCACGTCGATAATCTCTGGGCGCTGGGGGAGAGATCATCCGGGATCTAAATGAAAACCCTCCTCTGAGAAGGAAACCCATCCGACAGATTCTCTTCGATGTGATCGATGACGATGGCGGCCCACTGACTGATCTACGGTGTCACTTCAGAGCAACAACAGCGGTCCTTTGATACCACCTGCCGTAAGTTTCTCCGATTCCTCGGTCAGCCTTCCCGCTAAACCCGCCAAATCGCCCACAAATTCTCCTGACGAGGCAGAAAACAAACGGCCACGCTCCTAGCCCGTTATCGGGCAGCCATGGGCTACAAACACTGAACATGTCCGCGCCGTGTGAGGATCTGAATGGTCAGGCGATCCGGCTGACACCTTGCGGAAACTCGCGGGGAGCACCAGTTCCGATCCAGAGTTTTCCTGCATGTTTGGCACGGATTTCGCCGCTCGGGCGCCCGCCCTCAAAGACTACATGCCGGATCTCGACCGGCACATCGGTAGCGAACAGCGGCTTGCCGTTGCGTTTCACCTGCAGGCCTCGGATGACAGCGTCACGTCGTAGAGCGCGCCACCGACCGGATGGCGCTCGATCCCGCCCTCGTCCACGGGATCGAGGTTCCCAAACCGCAGTCCGTGCCAGGGATTCGCATCAATGAATTCCTCGATTCCGATCAGCACCATGAGCGCTCCCCAGGTGTAGTGAGGGTCGCTGGCGCCGGCGCCCGTGGTGGAACGAAAGTTCTCATGACACTCCGCTTTTTCGCGCCAGGGTTTCAGGAACATCTTGGCGCTCGATTCGGCGAGCTGACGCGCCTCGAGGTCCCAATCATAGATTTTGAGTCCCTGGTAGACCAGCCAGTTCACGGGAGCCCAAACCTTGCCGCGCCAGTAGTCCTGCTTGGGGAAGAGGGGATCGTCGCGGCTGATCGTCGGCAGGATCCATTCACCCGCGAACTTGTTCGGATAGTGGAAAATCTTTCGGATGGCCGCGGCGCGCGCCGGATCCGCTACCTTACCCAGCAGCGACAGGAATATGTCCGGAGCCATCTGCGGAAACAACGCTTCGCCGTTTACTTCGCGCCAGCGCCGGTTGAAATAGCATTGGCGGGCCGGATCCCACAGCAGGCGATTGATCGCGCGCGTCATCTTGGTGTGTTCGGCGCTCAGCGCCGCCGCCTCTTGCGTGCGCCCCAGCAGGCTGGCCATCCAGGCGAGAATCCAGCAGTCCATGGCGTAAAGACAGTTGCGCTCGACGGTGTCCTGCTCAATGGTGCCAGTAGCTTCGTTGTATCGCGCGACGTGCCACCACTCCGGACTGTCGTCGTACGACTCGTAGTAGGCCACCTGCTCGCGATCTTCATACGGGATCTCCTCCGGATAATTCGACCCGAGTTCGAGCAAGCCGTCCCGGTTGCCGTCGCGCCACGCCTGGCCGTCGCCGCGGTCGGCAAACCACCAGCGGTGATTCTTCAGCAGCCGCGGATAGATCTCGCTGAGAAAGACGCGATTGGGACGCCGCAAGTAAATCTTCGCGACTGCTAGCGAGCCGAACCATGCTCAATACCTACTTCTTATCGGGATATCGTTAGCGCCCTCCCGAACGCAGGCCGAAACTGGGGTGACGAGACGCAAGGCGGTTGTGCTTGGCCACCTTGTGCGCGTTCACAAGCTGTATGATGCCCTCCGCTATCACACGGCCAATAGGGAGCGTGATATCTGCCACATTTTTACGCCTTATTGTCGAGACTTCATCGAAAGCTCAATACCTGATGAAGGGGAAGAAAAGTAGCTTTCGCAGTTTTGTCCTCGCTTCCTACCGGCCAGAGAAAGAGATGCTGGAAGATCTTCAGCAAAAGGCCGCGACTCGCCCGCTGCTGCCAATCGAGCGACGAATGATGGCGAGTATCCTGCGTAGCCTTAAGGATGACGGAGTATCATTAAAGGAGCTTAAAGCCAGTAAACATAGAGATATCGACGGCAAAACCTTTCGACAGATCTTGTCGGATACTGGAAGGACTCGGGCTATGCGTATGGATTCGGTATCGGCAGCCACTGGATACATGGTGATTGGTTCGATCTCAAAGTGCAACCATCTTGAGAAGATCGAAGGCAGATATCGTCCGCTGTGGGGACATGGCACACCTGACCCGAGAGGCGTCGGCCCCGCTACCATAATCTGCCTGTCATGTCTCTTGCAATACATCAAATGGAATAGGTCCGATCCCAACCGGGTAGTGCGCCCGACACTTCAGAGAGTCCTGGAGACCGCTCATCGATTCGATGCACAACACGAAAGCTCATTGCACTTGATCCTAGCTTCTTGAGATGCAGAGCCTCCACATCCATCGAGTACCGGGACTGCCCGGTTAATACCCGTTATCGCCCTTTCTTTAGAAAGCTTCAATGGCTTCAGCTATCGCTTTAAGATTCGCCGCGTCTCCTCGCCAATTCTTTTCAAGTGCCTTTGTAGTGGTTTCTTTGGCGTCTTGTGGAAGACAGGAAAATTTATTCATTTCGTTCGTATGGCGGAATGTGTTGGCGCTGGAGATAAACCCGGTGTACCTACCTAGCTCTGATAGTTGAGCACGCGCGATATACTGGACAAAAACCGGATTCGCAAGAGCCTGTAAAGTGACTGTATCGCTGAATTCTCTTGATGCAATACTTCCAGAAGCATTAGTGAGGGTATACGTCGCAATATCTCGGTTCAGTCGGGCTTCAACGTGGATCGCGTTCATAATGGAGCGATACGCGCCCAAATCGTTACTCTCGCTGATCAATGAATTGATAAGAAGAGCCGCGAGGAAGCCGATCGCGCCAATGAAGACATCCAAAAGCCTTTTAGACACCGCACGGCGGAGTTGCGTCAATGTCATCTACTTACCTAATTAAACAATGATCCAATCCTTATACCATGAATTCGGCCAGTTGGTCAGTCAGAAACAGCTTAAAGGTGCTTTTACATAAAGCCGGCAATACGCTGTTCGCAGTGTAAAGACGCGGAGCAAGGTTATTGGGTACTTCGAGCATGTGAGGGGGCTGGCAGACTTTGCGAAGTCGCTGCCGATGTGTCCTTGGTGAGGAAACGGGTTTCCAAATTCCGCCTCGGCGTATCCAATTGAGGCTCATTCCACATGTCAGGCGCTCCCACCCTGGACTGGATTCTTCTCGTTGTCGGATTCGTCGGAGCGGTCTACTGGCTTGAGGGCCCTGCGGCTGGCGCGGGAAGGCAGCCTTTCATCCCTGCAAGTGCTCGCGTGCCTTCGCCTCAAGGATACGCCACAGTTTGCAGCTCCAGTTTCCTTGATTCTTATACTCCGAGTTCCCTTGCACATGTGAGCCGTCAAGCCATCTGATATCGCTGAGCTTGTGCTGCGAGTACTGGCTGGCTTTACCTTCGGTGCGAAACCAGTTTGTCTGATTGTAGCCGCCCAAATCACTGCTGGAGGTGGTAATGCAGGAGTGGGTGTTCGTCCCATCGAAGAAAAGAACAGTCCCGGGTGGTAACGTTAGCTTCGAGAACATAGAGGGACGGTTCACCTGGGCTCCCGCCTTCAATGCTAGATTTTTGATGATGGAACTGGCGTCGAGCAACTCATCCATGGTTGGGTTCCGACCCAGGGCTTTGCAGATCCAGTACAAGGTCGCATGATGGCACTGGATTGGCATAGGTTTGCCGTAAAGTTCGGGCATATCTTCCTGGGGAATTTCTTCGACTACAGAAGCTAATATCGGCACCCTTTGCTTTTGCCTCCGATGATTTGGCTGTCAGTTTTTGCCCCTAACTGCAAAATGCTATACAGCCAAGCTAATAACCGGAATTTCCATTTTGGCTTCCGGTGTCGGATTATCATACACCCATACGAGCCGCTCCAGCGCATACATTAACCCAGCTTAATGTTGCCCGACGCCACCGGCCACTGGCCGCACGCACGAGGCGGTAGTAATACGGTGGAGAATCTGCGGGTTATTGGGAAGCAGAAAAATTTAAAGAAAGGTGCGAAACGTCCGGGGCCCAGGGAGATGTGGTGAAGCCGGGCCCATAGTTTTGGCCTAGCTACGGCATGGTTATGCGTCCGCTCTCAGCCTCTCGGATTACGGCCATCCTACGCCGCTCTCTATATTCTCTCAGGAAGGCCAGTATGCCGGGAATTGTGAGCAGGGTCCATTTTTTGGCCAGCGCATGTGCGCGTATGTGCTCCAAAGCGTGACAGGCCAGGCTTGCGGAGGCAGTAGTGGCAGATCTGGAAGAACGGACGAGTCACGGGCCGGCAGGGTTGCCAAAATGGGACCATTGCCGCACCCAAGGGACGTTTGTTGCACATGGCCCCAAGCGGCCCCATAGCCAGAGGTGATAGCTATGGGTGGCGGTCTATCGTTTGTGTGCTAATCGACCATACCTGAACGGCTGGACGACGTGCCGGACTGCCGTTCGCCAACATGAGCCGCGACGAGGGCAATCAATACATCAGCGACGGCCTGGGCGAGGAGATCATCAACGATTCAGGATATGCGCTGCCGCACAGCGTACTGGGCTGTTGTTCCGCTTATAAGAATCTTTTCAGGCGGTCAGAGAGTAGTCTTGCCACGTATTACGGGGCGAAGTATCCAAACAGGTCCAGAACCAAGTACGTGCTGCCGGCGGCAAACACGCTGATTTGCGTGTCGCCCCCCGGCGCAATCGCCATGTTGGCCGTGATTTGTCCATTCAACGCGTTCAACGTCGAGGCCAGTGGCTGCACCGCTCCTTCCGCCCATAACGTCAGGTATCCCAGCTCCGGCTCCGGCACTACCGTCGCATTGAACAAATATGCGGCGACCGCACTGGTTCCCCCGCATCCGCTCCCCTGGACGCTCACGTTGATCGTCCCATCGAACGGCGGTGCGCCGGACGGGTTCCGCGTGTCCAACACCCGGCACGGCGGCAGCGCATAGAATGACAGACCGCCGCTCCCGGCCGGCGCGAAATAGCCATTGATGTCCACCACCAGGTCCGTCGCGTTAGTCACATATACATCAATACTGCCCCCACTGCCTGCCGGCGCTATCGCCGCATTGGCCTCTATCGTACCGGCCGGGTCATTCAGAGTCGACCGTCGGCTGACTCTGACCCGTCGGCCATACTGTCAGATATCCCACCCCCCGGGCGGCACTAACGTGAAATTCAACGAATATGCCTGCGCCGAAGAGGGTACCGCGCAAACACTCGATAGGATCGGCAGGGTCGTTGAGATCCCCGCACCTAACCTGCCTGTGATGATGGTCTGCGGCGCCCCTGCGCGCGTGTCCACCAGCCGGCAAGGCGTCACGGGATAGAATGCCAGTGCGTTCGAGTCCGTGTTGGACACGAAGTAGCCGTTCATATCCAGCACCAGGTCCGTATTGTTCGTGGCATAAAGGCTGATGGCGCCCGTGGTCCCCGCCGGCACAATGGCTGCGTTGGCCACTATCTCGCCATCCACCGAGTTCAGGGTGGAGGCGAGGGGCCGATTCTGCCCTGTGGGCCACACCGTTACGTAGCCGAGTTCGCCCTGCGGCACCACGGTGACATTGAGCGAATACGCCTGTGCGTTAGCGGGTATGCCGGTGCAGGGACCGTCAGGAATCGTGAAGGAACGCGTGGCTGCGGCGGCTAAGGAGGGCGGACCGAAGCCCGCCGGCTTGGTGCTGTCGCGCGTATCGGCTACGCGGCACGGCGGCACGGTGACAAACCGCAATCCCGAAGGCGGCGATATCACGATATTCCCACTTGACCCGTCTACCGAGGAGAATAAAAGATCGTCAGCCGCGAGTGTGGTGTTTCCGGCAGTCACCAATGATGCCGAAAACGTACCTACGCCGTTTGTCAGCGGTGCGTCCGCGGGTAAGATCGCGGCTGGGTCCGTGCTGGTGAAGTGCACCGGATCGGT
This sequence comes from Bryobacterales bacterium, assembly GCA_963843255.1. Lineage (GTDB taxonomy): Bacteria > Acidobacteriota > Terriglobia > Bryobacterales > Bryobacteraceae > Bog-159. The sequence continues at coordinate 404,443 of CAWJJQ010000008.1, forward strand.
ATAATCGACAGCCGTCTGGTTGGACGCATTCAGGGCGGTCACCGCAAATTGAATCGGAACGCCAGCCGTACCCGTAGATGGAGCGGTTATCGCGAAATGAGTGGCGGTCGAGCGCGTCGTTGCGTTGATCGCCGCGTACACCGCATTAATCGGCGAGGTGCCTCCTCCGGAGGAAATTGTCAGCGGGTTCGCATGCGACAGAGAGCTGCCGTTAACAGTAGAAGACTGGAACGCGTACTCGACACCTCCCAAGAATACGGGATCCGTGAAGGACACCGTGCAATTGACGCCTGGGCTCCAGGTAAGGTTTGCTGGTGTAGTGTAGGTTCCCGGAGCGCAGCCCGATCCCGTCGTGGTGATCGCGGCGCCGGAAGGCGCGGAACTGATGATGGCCGCCGCAACCGTTGCTCCGCTCTGGGTTACCGTGAAGCCCACGTCGAATGCCGAAACGCTCGCTGTGCGGGAGGATGACGCGGGGTTGGCAGTGAACGCGAATGAGATTACGCCTCGGCTAACGCCGGTGACCGCGAGCCAATCTGCGCTCGATGATGCGTTCGCCGCCAGCGGCGCATTGGCGGGTATAACCTGGTAGGTTATGGAGCCAGTTCCCGCGCCCGATGATACATTCACGTTGACGCTTTCCAACTGGAGCCAGGCTTGCGTGCGTTTCTTGATTGCCACGTCTCCTGCGTCCGCAATATAAAGATTCCCTTGCGTATCCGTGGCAAGCCCGTTGGGCAGCTTAACGGGACTGGGAATCGTAATCGTGCCATTCGGAGTGCGGATCGACACCGCATGGGCAATCTCCGTCAGTTGGCCGCCCGGCGAACTTACCTCGTAGATGACGTTATCAGTTTGGCTGGTGAAATAGATGTTCGCCTGATTGTCGACGGTCACACCGGACGGTCCAGCGACCGCATCCAGAACACTGCCCGTGCCACAAGACGGGCTGCAGAGAAATTCTTCAACCGCACCCGAGACGGTGTCGGTGACGTAGAAGTTCCCGTTGAAGTCCACATCAGTCGCATCACGAGAGTAGGGATACGTAAACTGGCCGGCGATCGGAGTCAATGCCGCGGCCTTTACCAGTTGGTGGGTCGACGCGTTCCACTGATACGCGGCAATCGCACCAGGGTCCGCGATGAACAGGTTACCTTGGCCGTCGGCCGAGACGCCCGTGGGAAAAGTCAGTCCCGAACTGATTAGGGGAACCTGGCTGGTTCCGTTCCAGACGTATACCGCGCCCTCGCCCGACCCGGGATTTTGGCCCGGCGCTACGGCCGAGTATAAGTTGCCTTGTCCATCGACCGAGATTCCGTAGGTGTACCCGGGCGCCATAGGAAGGCTTGTGATCTGCCCGGTTGTCTGGTTCAGCTTCGACAAAGTGAACCAAACGGTATCCAGGAAGTACACATTGCCGGCCCAATCCACCGTAACATCGGTGAGAAAGCCATCGGGATTACCGGTGGCAATGATGTTGAATTGTGTAACTTGCTGAAAACTCGCTCCCGCCTGCGTGACCGTCACAGCAGTTCCGGAGATATTGATGGTTCCCGTTCGCGCCGCCAGGCCGAGATTTGCGGAGCAAGTAAACGGAACGAATTCTGGACCGCTGAAGGTGTCACTCGGAATCTCGATCCATTCTGCGTCGGTACTCATGCTCCAGCTACCGGGTAAGTTGACTAACTCCGTAGCCTGGCCACCCGCGGGGCCGAAGACATAGGAAGTCGAACTCACTACCGTAACGCGCTGTAAGATGCCGAGCGCCTGGTCAGCATAGTAAATGTTTCCCTGATTGTCGGCGGCCACCCCGTACGGAGAGTACGCCCCGGTGCCGTACAGCACCATCGTGCTCAGGACGCCGCCGGTGCAGGTTTCGCCAGTGGGCTGAAAACTTCCGCGGGAGATCGGCGTGCTGGACTGCGTTTCGTTTAAGCTGTCTTGGCCAAAACCATTAAACACGGTAAAGTAAATCTGGCTCCCTTGGGCGCTGTTGTAGGATGCCAGACCCCAGGCAAATAGACCTGCCCCGCTTACCAGGGTGAGGTTGTTTTCCAGGATGACCTGCTGGTTGTGTTCGGCGACGTAGTAATTCCCGGCTGCATCAAGCGCAATCGCTTCCGGATCGATCGGCGCCGCAGCGGTGCCTTCGATCAGGCTTTGGACCTGGTTACTGCTGGGATCCCATGTCGTAACGCTTCCGTTATTCCCGAAAGCGGCGATATAGACGAGGCCTTCGGAATTGACGGCTACACCCGCGGGAGAGCTCACCGCGAGGCTCTGAGCCTTTTGATAACCGGATGGGGACGGCGACCAGATTTCCACGGTGTTGTTCGCCGTATCCGCGACATAGAGTTTCAACTGCCCGTCAACCGCTATGCCCTCGGGATAATTCAGTCCGGTAATCAAAGTCGTTACCTGCAGAGTGGAGGCGGACCACATCTTGATGGCGCCACCACCTGTCCAGTCGGCGATATACAAGTCGCCTTGGGCGTCGGCCGTTATCCCGGATGGCGAAGTCAGCCCGCTAGCTACGACAACGGGTTGACTTGGCAGACGGCTGACCTGGGCTCCAGCCACGGACGGCAGGCACAAACAAAAAATCAGGATCGCACGCACCCGGTTCGTCAAGGTAGTGCTCTGTCCGTAATTGGGAGCGCTGCTTTCCAGAAACCAGGCGATTCAGATGCTCAGCCGGGATTGTCATTTTCAGCTTTTCGGTACGGTTTAATAATGGTTCATTAGAAGGTGGCACGAATTGATTACAGCAATCACGCCTCGATTGATCAAGTGGAAAAATGGTCAATCTACGCGCTGCTTCCTCTAGAGGCCCAACTAACGGCCGCTCAATGAGATCCTGGACCGAACACTCCGCCCTGTAAAACAGAGACAAAACAGAGAATTTCGGCCGGTAATGTGATGATAAGTTACACATTCAAAAGCGCTTGAACGCAATAGCGACTTTGAGAGTATCAGGGGATAACAGGGCGTGATTAGGTCGTGGTTCCGGCATTGCAAATGAGCATAGGCGAGCTCCTCGCAGGGTTTCGATATGCAAATCGGCGATTCTATTCTCTCTCCGGTACAGCCAAACGGATGTGGCGGTCGCCTGTGCAGATATGGTGGACTCTGCCCTTGAACCTAAACTTCGCCGTCTGCGGCGCCCAGCCTATTGATTGTGAGATAAGTATTGTTGCATGCAACAGCCGCTTCGACGTCCCCCTGCACGGACTTGAACATGTGCCAATACTGGTCTTCGGTTAGTCCGCGCGATTTTTCCCGACCCATGCATCCGAGGTTATCAAAGAAATCTAGGGCGGGCGGCTGGTGGCAGTATGATTTTGTGCCCGCGAGCCATGGCGTGGTATGCTGATGGAGGATCGAGCGGTACTTGTACCGGCGGTTGAATCCGCAGCTCCCTCCAGATTAAGAAATATAGGAGCTAGCTCTTATGGCGCACCCAAAAGACCCCGCCTTGCGACCTGCGGGAAGAATCAGTACATCGTTCAAGAAACTCGCATCTGTTTCACCCGAGCTGCATTCTGCGGCAAAGGAACTTTCCAAAACAATAAGTCAATTGAATGCGGAACTGGAACCGCTATCGCTGCGGGTTCCGGCGTGGCATACGATCTCGCAAAGCGCGGACGAAAATGGCAACTACTGGAGCCGGGCCATCGGATACGCATATGTGGGATTCGAATGGACTATCGCGCTGAAAACGGCTTCCGGGAATGAACACGCCGAGGTACATCAAGAAGAGGTGTGGGCTTTTAGCAAAGCACCCCGCTGGCTCATCATTGAGAGCATCTCGAAGCTGCCGGAGCTATTCGAGACACTGATCGAGCGAGTGACGGAGACGACGGAAAAACTGAAGGCGCGCAACGAGCAAGCGAAGGAACTCGTCGCCGCGGTCAAGGCGGCTGCGGCAGAAATTGAGGCGGCTGCGGGCCCCCCGTCGGCCAAGGGCCACAATTAGAGCCACAGAGAGAAGATGACATGCATACATCAATTCTGGTGGGCATACTAGCGCTGTTATTCGCTGTGATGGTCATGTATGCGCTTCATCGGGGTAGGGATGTAACGGCATCGCTTTAAAATCCTGTGGGCCGCTTTCTCATTTGAAGCGAACGCGCCGGATGGCGATGGCAACAGGGCCGGCAAGAGCGGCGCGCCGTAACCTGTATGCTATATCCCGGGACATCACCCCCTGTCCAAGACGGCCCGTTGCACCTAATTTCGTCACCAATGCTGGCTCCCCAAGTAAGTGCCATCGGGGTCCAGGCCCGGAAGGTTTGGCCGGTGCGCATCCGCGCGGGTCGGCTCCATAGCGAAGGGAGGCCTCCTGCTCGCCTGCTGCTACCACGGCGATTGCGGCCCGCCTGCTGGAGACGCCGTACTGCGATTCGAGCCAGCCTTAGCGCTTAACTGATGGGCTGTACTTCAGCGCAAGAACTCGCTGGCCCACGGAAGTCCTATTGCGGACAGCTACCGGGGGGCGTGGCCCCAAAGTTTGGAACAGGATGTGTTTGGTTGACGCCCGAAGGGTCGTTGGAGCTCAAGGCATACATCACGCTGCTGGGGTTCGGGGGCCCCTTCAGGCGCGCCATGCAGTTGTCTCCATTCAGCGGCACCGAGATCTGCAACAAGTTTAACGGTCCCTGCCAGTCGGAGCCGGTGACGGTAATGCCCTGGATGTCCCAATTATCCGGGCCATTGGTACCGCTGTTGTGCTCGAACAGATCGATCTCGATGGTGCTGTTATCCAAAACCAGAGACGGCGACAAGGAGAATGTTTGGGTCACTATAGCCCCATTCGCCCACTCGGGTGCACCGGAACCATTGGGGCAGACTCCGCCCGGCGACGCATCCGTGGTGCTTGACGGCTTCAGACAAATCGAAGCGGCACCGGCCAGCTTGGCCTGGAGCTCAGTGTAATCCGCGGCATTGTCGTTTCCGGTTTGAATCGTTATGGTGACGGAAGTGAACGACCTCTGAGCTGGCGGAGGGGGTAACGGATACGAGGTTCTCCAAAGCGATCGCCCGTACGATGCAAGATACAGCCGAGTATCGCCGCTCGGTTCGGTGACGAGCTGCAAGTAGTCATGCGTCGCCGGAACGATATTGACGTCGTTGGGGCCCTCCTCTTGGATAAGCGTGGGAAGTCCTGTCGACGCTGTAGACCACGTATTGCCGCCGTCAGACGTATCGAAAACCCCGGCGCTGGAAGCTATGTACATCCGGCCGGTATCCAACGCGGCAATTGAGAGAAAAGGTCGATCGTGCGGCAGCGTGGCTTCGCCTCTTAGATTCAAGCTTGTTCCGTCCCAGGACATGAACTGCGCGCCGGAGATTGTGCCGTTGAAGCCGCTGACGGCGAACGCCAGATTCTTGTTGAACGCGTAAATTGCATTGACCTCGCAACAATACTCCGTTGCGAGCAACACGGCAGAACCGGTAAATGGAGCATCCAGTCTGTAGAGGTCTCCCCATGAGCTGAGAAAGATCGAGCTGCCGTCGTAGGTGGGAGCAATCGCCGTGACCGCACCCCCCCCATACATTCCTCCTCCGTCCAACAGTTCCCAATGCACACTGCCGCCATCATCGTTAGCGAAGAGCCCGTACACACCGCCATATGACCAGTCGGAAGGACCGATATTCCCAACTGCGATCATCTTTTGTCCAAGGCCATTAACGAAGCCGCCAGGGAACCGTACGGGCGCCGCCAGGATGATTGCACACAAGCTGCAGGTTGGGATCACGGGGATGTCCGTCTGAGCGTTGAACGGGATCACGCCGCCCATTGATTCGACATACTGGCCTTCGGATCCGATCGGGACGGTCACCGCGTCGACCAGCAGATCGTTTCCGGGCCCGATGCTTATCGGTGTCGCAAACAGTGCCGGCTCCTCTGGGTCTTTTGGACAGAGGCCGGCACAGTCGTTGACATGCTGCCAAGGACCGGGCAAGCCGGCATACAAAACGCCATTGTCCTGGCTTGCCCCCGCGACCAGACCATTAGAACTGGCGCTGGCTGCCCCGACGAGAAACTCCAGATTGAACAACTCCCGGTTCCAGTCGCTCTCGAAGGCGGGAGTGGATCCGCTCGTCAATCCCGCGGCCGATGCCACCCCGCCGTCGCTTCCGATGAAGAGAGTGGCCGGAAGCACCGGATCGAATGTAAGCGCGTGAATGCCAATATGCAGATTGTTGTAGTTACCGCTGTCGGTAAGCAGGTTCCAGGAGCCGCCTCCCGTGAATGAGACGAAAGTTCCCGTCTCCCAACCCAAGGCTACCGTGCTGCAGTCCGGCGAGACGGCCACGGCCTGGTTGGAGTCGCCAAAACTACCCGGACTCGGCGGCAAGATGACAAGACTCCAATTGACGCCGCCATTCGACGACTGAAATACCCCGCCCATTGCCTGGCCGTCCGAATCCGAGGCCGCGGCGTACATGATTTGGGGGTTACTGGCGCAGGCGGCAACCGACGTTCGGCTTAGCTGGGTGGTGGCTATCGAGACCGTACTGCCGGTTAGCACCAATTTGCCGGCCCTCCACTTAGCGGTGTAGATGATGTTGTTAGGCGCACTTCCGCCAAATCTGGAAGCGACGATGGTTCCCGTGGGTCCTCCAAACGACCATCCGGGACCCTTAGCCAACCCCGAGAACGCCTGGCTGCCAATCGCGGCCGGCGCCGCCTGCGCCCAGTTGTAGATCCCTTTGGCGCTTGGAGGCGCAGGGATTTGCGACCACCATAGGCCGCTGTCGCAAGCCAGTAAGATTGTGTCCGATTCGGCCACCACCAGCATTCGGTAAATGGAACCGCACGGTGGCTTCGGGCTGACCTGCTGCCAGTTCATCAGCGGCAGGCTCTGAGACGTGTCCGTTTCCCAAAGATCGCCGCCCTCCGAATCTCCGTATTGAAAGGTGCCCGCATAGACATCGGCCGGGCCGCCTGTGCCCAGAGCCAGAGCGCTCATGCTAATAGACGTCCACATGTTGCTCAGCGGAACAGCCGTCCGGCTGGAATCCTCGGCGATGGTCCAGACCCCGCCTTCGTCGCTCGCCACCAACAGGCCTTGACCCGGCGGGAGCCTTACGATGTCGTTCACATGACCTGCGTTCCACGCGTTGGGCGCATCGTTGTTCTGAATGGACAGACTGTCCGCTTGCTGCCACAGCACAGTGGGGTCGTTAGCCAGGGGACTTACCCCATGCGCGGCCGGGCCGCCGGGAGGGGTTGGAGGCGGAGGGGTTGAAGGAGGAGGGCAATTCGCGGTAATACTGAGAACGCGCGGCGCTTTCACACTTACAACGGTGTACGTCGAAGACAGTGCAAAGGGGACCTGGGTGGCAGCGATGCACGGCGCATTGGCGGTGGAAGCCTGCAGCGTGAGATTGGAATTGAAACCCACCGGTTTGAACAGGAACTTGCCGGTGGCGTCTGTGGTTGTGTGCAGGAAGTCTCCAGCGCCCAGGATAGAAACTGTAGCATTCGGTATGACCAGACCGGCAGAGTTGCGTACGGTTCCGTGGACGGAGCCGGATTGCCCGGCCGGCCTGCTAGTCAGCGTCACCGGGACCTGCGCGGTAACGCCGGGCTGGAGGTTGACGGTGGTCTGCGTGGGTGTGTATAGGTTTGCGTTCGTGGCGAGTTGAACTTGAGTTTGATACGCCAGCAGGATTTCAAAAGCAAAATTTCCCGCAGAGTCGCTGACGCCGGTCTCGCCCGGGTTGGAGGATCCCACGAAGGACCATTGAACAGTCGCGTTGGCAACCGGCACTCCCTTGGTCGTCAGCAGTTGGCCTTGAAGTATGGTGGCAATTGGCTGCGACTGGGGATAGGCCAATTGGGCCGCGGCCAGCGCCAGCACGACCGCCAGCAACCCGCTTGTTAACCTGATGAAGGCATGCGTTTTCGCGGATTTTCGAACCGTTAAATTGAACATTTTACCCCTCCTCTTTGAGATTATGCGGGGGGAACCGTGCGCCAGGCACTACCTGTACGAGTAGGTTCCTTTGATGATTTTCGGACCCACGTCGTCAGTTTTCCGACGACCCGCTCAAAAACGTCGTCCCGAGGTCAGGATGCGCTCGCACTGACGCCTGCACGCGCCCGATCTTGTTCCCGTCGAATTCAGTAAACCACAGCGCACCGTCCGGCCCCGCCGTGATCCCAGAGGGCTCGCTATTAGGGGTCGGCACCGAGTATCCCGTGACTATACCACTAGTGCTGATCCGTCCGATTTTATTTCCGACCACCCCATTGAGCTATGGAGCCGCATGGAGCCGCATTTTTTGTCCAGCGGGTGTGCGCGGATGTGCTCCAAAGCGTGACGCTGCGGAGCCCGCGGTACCAAAATCTGATTATGCCAGGCGGACCTAAACGACTGCTCCTGCGGAAATCGGACGTTTGACCTTTTCCGCACATGCCTTTGTACCGGGAACGGCCTAGCCTGCAGCTATGGAGCCGCATGGAGCCGCATTTTTTGTCCAGCGGGTGTCATGAGGGGGCAAGAGCCGGAACGTTAATCGGACTTCGTGAAAGGCGGAGAATCTGCAACTAGCCTTCGACGCGCGTCGGCCCGGAGAGTGGAACTACACATTTCTCAGCTTATAAGCCCAACCATGCACTGGCGTTGTCCCGAAACAGGGTCGCATCACGGATGTAGCGCCGCAACATCTCCGTGGATTTGTGCCTCGTCTGCCGCATTATGGCATGTTCCGGAACACCGTTCAGTGCCGCTTGTGTGACACACCGTTCAGTGCCGCTTGTGTGACCAAGCCGGCGCGCAACGAGTGCCCGGAATACTTCGAAGGGTCGAGCCCGGCCGCTTCACTGTAGCGCTTGACTACTATCGCCACAACTTGGTCAGTCAAACGGTCAGCCTCAACATGGCCGTGGAGCGTGACGGAGCGGAAAACCGGTCCACAGTTGATGGAAGCGTTTGGATTTCCGCTTCGGCTGGGGCCGGTTCTGGCGCCGCTCGGCTTCGGACTGGATCTGGGCGTCAAGCTCGGCGAAGCGGGGTAAGCGCCTGGGCAACTGTGCGGGTGGCATCGGAAGGGTCTGCTGATCGTTTCCCACGCCGCGTTCTGCCATCCTTCGCTGAGGCTTTCCAGGCTCTCCGAATAGCAGATGGTGCCGGTCTCCCAGTTCGAGTAAGTCAGCACGAAGTGGTACACCAGGTGCTCGAAGGTCTGTCGTTTTGGAGCCGGCTGCCCACGCAAGAAAATCATCATCTCTCTACGAGTGCAGTCCTCCCTGCGGGTTCAAGCTGGTAGTTGGGGCAATTTTGCGGAGGAAGTGCGGCGATATTTGCTCCGTGAGATGTCGTTTGCGGCTAATATCTTGGTGGCGACCTGTGACCGAACGATAGCCGAACACGTACAAGAACTGCGATGCGGTAAGGGAGCATCTGTAAGCGTGGCTCCAATGTGCCCTCCGCAGGATGGAAGATCAGATCTTTATAGATGACGCACGTGAGTGCTTGCGGCGCGCCCCCGTCTTCGTGCCATCCCCCTAAGATAATATAAGGGCCAAGCCGCCTTCTTATGCCTGACGTCAAGATCCCCGTCGCCGCCGGCGAGATGCCAGCCTATCTCGCAACGCCCCAACAAAGCGCGCCATGGCCAGGTGTCGTGGTGCTTCACGACGCGGCAGGGATGAGCCCGGACCTGCGGAATCACGCCGATTGGCTCGCGGGCGAAGGATACCTCGCTGCGGCGCCTGATCTATACTTCCCGGGCGGGAAGATCGCCTGCATACGCGACATGATCCGCGATGCGGCCGCCCGCAACGGAAAATTCTTCGCCGATATTGAGGCGGTCCGCGCATGGCTCTCCCGGCAGGAAGGGTGCACCGGCAAAATCGGGGTTATTGGCTTTTGCATGGGCGGCGGATTCGCCCTGCTGTTGGCTCCGCCTGGCCGGGGGTTCTCGGCATCCAGCGTCAACTACGGCGGTCGGATTCCCAAGGATGCTGAAACCTTGCTGGCTGGCGCATGTCCTATCGTCGCAAGCTATGGCGCCAAAGATCGCTTCGCACGGGGTGCCGCGGCCGAACTGGAACGGGTGCTGACCGCCGTTCACGTCCCGCACGATGTGAAGGAATATCCCGACGCCGGGCATTCTTTCGTGAACAACCACCACGACCTGCTTTTCAAAATGACGAAGGTAATAGGCGTCAGTTATCACGAACCGTCCGCCCAGGACGCGCGCCGTCGCATTCTGGCTTTCTTCAACACGCACCTGCGATGCACATGGCCGAATGACCGGGTCGATATTGGGAGGTGAGTTTTGGTGCGTCACCGGGATGGTGCGGAAGCGACGATCGCAAGCCACGCCTGTCACGCTTTGGAGCACATGCGCTGGACAAAGAATCCGGCCCCAAGCGGCCCATAGCTGCCATGGAGTATCGCTCGGCCCCTCGGCGCATTTTCGGCAACTCTGGGCGCGAGGTGCCCCGTATAGTACCGTCGAGTTCGGTGCTTGCCTCCATCCCGCAGCACTCAAGATTCTAGTATATCGTTTCACCAAAACGTAAACATATCGGTTTGTTTCTGCTATGCTGGGGCATAGCAGGCAAATCTAGGCGATCCAAACTGGTCTTGTCGGATGAAGACCGCATGGAATTGGAGCAGTTGTCGCGGTCGCGTACCCTTGAGCCTGTTCTATGATCGCCGGAGATCCTCCTCTTCTTCCCGCTGGCGATCCCGTTGCGCCATCCGTCGCAGAGAACGCGCATTTTCGGAGGCCCAGTAGCGAAGTTTGTGGAGCGTGGTTCGACCTGCGACGGTCTCAAGTGCGTCGGCAAGCTGATCCCAGTGGGAAGAAGCCGACCCCACCCAACTGCCCGAAATGTACGCAGAGAAAAACTCGCTAGCAATCCGCTCATCGTCGCCATACCTACCCAGGAGTTGCGAGGGCGGCGTTTCATCTCTCGACATGTCAATGTTCGTTAGCCTCGCCATTATCCCGGCGCGCTCTTCGGGTTTTTCAGCAGTCCAGACGCCCACCTCGTCCGGGGGCATGCATTCAATTAGTCCCTGCGGGAATCTGACAACGAAACGGTAGGCACTCTTGGCTGATGATAGATAGGGCTTCAATTCTTTCCAAACGCGGCCTGGGTTCTGCGCCACGCATACCTCGAGAACGCGTGCCGCTTCACTGTGCTCGGCGAACCAGATCCCAGCCTCGCGGTTTGCCTGCTCGCGAAATATGGCCGCAGCGATCTCGCCAGGATAGTCTGCAACGACGATATTTGCAACCTCTTTCCAGTAGTAGTGTCAACCCTCGTTAGAAATGTCCCCTTCCTTACCTCGGTAGAAGTGTCCCCTTTTTCTTGGCCCCACCCGCACTTGACTGCTCTTGGTTTTTTCTTCCTTCAACCCACCAGAAGGCGGTGGGAAAGTGGGAAACCTGCTCTTGGTTTTCCACTTTTCCACCGTCTCGTCGCCGGAGTTGTGGGAATGTGGGAATCTCGCCGGTTTTGCGAGATTTCCAAGGAGCGGTGGGAAGAGGTGAAATCCTGGTTTTGGATTTCCACGCTTTCCACCACTCCGCCATTTCCACAGCTCTTTGGTTCAGCCCACGGTCCCCCTGCGTGCCCGCATTTGTCGATAGTCTTTTCGCCAGGGGTGGCTGGCCTGCGGCGGCGCCGGTATCCGTCGCGCCTGCCGCCGTTTGACCGGCGGTTCGACGGCCGGGCGCGCGGCGATCTCCTCGTGACACAATCGTCGGCCCCCGTACCGGATCTCCAGCCGGCCGTCTTCCCATTCGCATACCACTACCTGACTCTTGCTCGGCGCATAGCGGCTTTGCCGCTTTACCTGGAATAGCCGCTTCTCATGTCGCACCACCCAGTCGTTGCCGATCGTGCGCTCGGTCTCCAGCCGGAATGCTTCGTCCAATTCCGGCCGGCTCGGTCGGCGGCGGTGATAGTCCGCCTGCGCCGCGGCCGCGCGCGCGCATCGTTTATTGTGCTCGGCCAGATACTCGCTCTCCAGATACTCATTGGCGGCTGCATAGCTTTGGATCTTCTTGCGCCGCAGTTTCTTCACCAGCCGATCCTGATGCGTCCCGTGATTCCGCTCCACCCGCCCCTTGGCCTGCGGCGAGTTGGCGGCGATGATCCGGATCCCCAGCCGCTCACACATGCGCCCAAATTGCGTCACGGGCACTTCGCCCCGCAGCAGCTCCTTCTCCGTCGCTTCCCGCACATACACATTCTTCCAATCCGTGTACAGGGCCACCGGCACGCCATACTTCTCGATCCATGCCCGCAGCATGCCCGCTGCCGCCCAGATGGTCTCCTGCGCGCCCAGCCGCGCGAGCGTGGTCGCCGTGGCATCGTCCACCAGGTTCATCAGGCAGCCTGCCGGCCCGCGTTGCTCGAACCACCTATGGAAGCTGCCGTCCATCTGTACCAGTTCCCCAAAATGCTTCCGCGCCTCCCGCCGCTCCCGATGCTCCCTCCGCTTCCGCGCCCGGCTCCACAGCCCCTCCGCCAGCATCCACCGACGCAAGGTCTCCGCATGTACCTCGACGTGGTCTTCGCTCGCCAAGTGCTCGCTCGCCAAGGTCGGGCCAAATCTTTCCCCCACCACGCCGCTGTACTTTTTGCGCAATAGCCGGATGACCTGGGCCCGAAACTTCCTCGGCTTCGCGCGGTTCGATCCCTTCCCCGCGCTACGATGCTTGAGTCCCTTGGCCCCTTCCGCTTCGTATCGCCGCCAAATCCGCTTCGCCTGCCGATAGCTCAGACCCAGGATCCTGGCCGCATCCACCAAATTCAACTCTTCACTCGCCACGCGGGCCAGCACTCCCACCCGCCGCAACTCTCGCTTGCTCATCCATGTCCTTCCCAGCTAAAACCTCCTCAGGAGATCTTTAGCTTAGGGGACATTTCTAACGAGGCCATTAGGGGACATTATCAAAGTGGGGCGACACCTCTTTCCAGTAGTAGCTGTCCATACGGCTGCTGCGAACGAGGCCGGAATCTGTGGTCAACCGCAGAGCCAATGGCTTCCACTGCTCGATCTCGGCTGGTTTTGACTTGATCCGCTGGGCGAGGACTGTGACCGCCGTCTGCCCGTGCCCGGAATCCGCCATTGCCCGAAGCACTACTTCAAGCACTTCGGGCGCGAGATTCTCGCCAGGAAAACCGAAGCCGAGCTGGGCGACCAATTGAGCACTGACCGGCTCGCTGCGCAGCACTCCAGCAACCATCATCGCAATAGACTCGGTCAGTCCGCACCGCCAAGCCACTTCGAAGAGAAGTGCGAGTGGCTTGGGATCTCGTTGTATTTGAAGCGTAACCCAAGCGTCGTACCAGTCGTCGCCTAGCGCCCGACGGCGAGCAGCGATGTACCCGCAGACCAATCGCAGATCCCGCCCGGCGCCAGGAAGCGATGGCATCAGTTCGGCAAGGTTACCCCTCGGGTCCGCTGCCGCGAGAACTACCCCAAGCCACCACGCGTTTGAGGCGTCGCCGGAGGTCAGCCAAGGCCACTGTTCCTCCAGGGCGCCTTTGGTAGACAGGATCTCCTCTGCCAACGGCTTGAGATCCGGCGAGCCATACTGATCCCCATGACGAGTGCCCAACGTGCTGCTGAAGCCGAGCGGCAAGCGTGCTGTCCTCAAATCGAGTGTGCAGCCTCTCAAGTTGCTCGATTTCATCGGCCGGAAGCTGCTTCCAATACTTTCTTTCGCCTTGGATTATTCCAGCTATCACCCTTCTCAGCTGCTCGCGGGTTTCTGGATATTTCTCACGCAGGGTATCGAAGAAACTAGCGACGAAAGGCCTTGCCTCCGACTCGCGCAGCATCATGGAGAGATCCCTGGCAGCATCGGCGAGGTCAACACCGACCTCGGCCATGCCGCGCTTGACAATGTCCTTCAACTTGTTGATTGCGGCCTCAACACATTCGAATCGTTCACTCTCATTCTTGGGCCACCACTCCCTCTCGGGCAATTCGTCAGACAGAGGATCACTTCCCATACGGGTCGCCTGCCGATTGCCCACCTGTGCGAGAGCCCTCACGGCCAGACGCGCCAGTGCTGGCCGGTTCTCCTCGAGCATCTCATCGATGACGGAGAACCGCTCCAGGTATGGCACAGCGGTGCCGCCGAGAAAGATCTGAAACCGTGCGATGAACTCCGCTGTAGCGTTGTTGGCCCACGTCTCGTTCTCGGCTTCCGCGAGCAGAGCGAGAGCCAAAATCGCGGCACGGAAGGATGACCGTTTCCACGCAAGCCGGACTAAAGTCCAGACCAGTTGCCGTCTAGCAGCCTCCTCAATTGCCTTTCGGTCGTCGATGCTCGCCCCGGCGATGGCTCTTAGGGCGTTGTGCGCGGCTAGCTCAAGATCCGCGGACGATAAGGCCGACCACCGACGGACACTGCGGGCATCTATGAAATCATCAATCCGAAAAAAAACCAATTGCTCGCGGGCGTATTCCCGAGCCTGCGGGTTACTCGCGATCGATTGCAGTCGCTCGTAGTACGAATCCGTGGCAGCGTCCGATGGCAAGACGTTCGGCAGGGACCTCAAGAGATCTGGGTAGGTCGTCCACGCCTCGACTGCGAGGTGAATGCCCAGAGGCGTCGGAGAGATATAGCGGTAACGCCCACTGCGAGGGACAATTCCGAGGCGACGATGAAAGTCGTCCACGATCGCTCGCACGGAGTTGAAGTCCAGGCCGAAGTGACGCGCGATGGCCTCACCCTCACATTGCCTATCGTCGGCCCAGCCTACGCTTGCCAACACCGCAACGACGTAGAGCTCCCGCCGGCTACCTGCTCCAAGCATGCCATCGAGGAATCCACCAATTTCGCCGCGGTTTAGCAAGCCGCGAACATCCATAGTTGGCGAATGGGCGACAGCGTATGCCGCCAGTCGCGCAAGACGGACATAGCCGTCCGCAAAGCGGACTACGAATTCGATGTGTTCGGGCGGCATTGCTGGATGCCAAGCCTTGATGACCTCTCCCATCGCCTGACGGTCGAGCGGCTTGACATCTATGGCCGGTATCGCCATGGAATCGGGTGTCAGACTGTGTCCCACCGTAATTAGCCGAATACGGCCTCTACCGCGGCCCACCGAGTCTCGCAGCGGGCGAAGTTGGTCAGCCTGAACTTCGTCAGCAACTACGGCTAACTAGCTGGACGTCAGTCTCTGCCACTGCACTATCGATCAGCTCGGCCAGTCGGAGGCCTCCAGCCTGTCGGATGTAGATCACCTCTCCACGCCATGGGGCATCGCGGCAGAGTTCGAGGGCAAACCGTGTTTTGCCGACGCCTGGAGGCCCCTGGATATGGAGATGGTGAACGGTACCTGTTGCGATGTCGAGGCTGGTTCTCAGTGCTGCGAGCTCTGACTGGACTTCTGGTGATGCCTTCCAAGGAACCTGATGTTCTTCTGAATTCGACCAGTCGTCGAGACTCCACAACCCTTCCGGCCGCCCGGCCCAGCGTGCAGCGACCGCAGGGTGCTGGTTGCACCAGGCCGTCAGCCGCTCGCTTCCGATAACATCGATTGATGTGGTAGGGACCATCCCAGTTAGCGCCTCGCTGATTAGGACGGTAAGTCGGTCATCCTCCCCTTTCTTTCCGTTTGTTGAACCGCTGGCAACCACAACGAAACGGCCACCGCCGGTGAGCGTTTCCCTAGGGATGCGCTTGGTGACCTAATCCGCGAGCCGCGCGGGCTCCCCAGCCGATCCTGCCTTAAATTGCCAGCATGTGTTGGCCGAGCCGAGCCAGCCATCCGTCGTCGTTGGTTTTGATGACCAACCGTCGCTCCCATCATCCTTGGCTCTCCCCTCGGTATTGACGCGGATCTCGGTCAAGGGGGAGCCACACTCAAGGCCTTCCTCGCCTCCCGCATGAAAGACAATTGACGGTGAAGAACTAGTTTGATTCCAATACTGCAGACAAAGGAGCAAAACCATGTCGATCAGAAAGCGTGGCAAACGTTATTTGGTTTCGGTTCATGTGGAAGGGTGAGTGGGTTGAGAAGTCGACCCGCCAGGGCAATAAGGAGGTGGCACGTCAGATGGAGGCTGCCTACAGGACTGGTCTGGCTAAGAGTGAATTCGGGATTGTGGAGCGGCAACCGGCGCCCACTCTGAGAAGGTTTGCGGAGGATTCCTTCCTTCTATTCGTCGCGTCCACCTTCGCCAACCAAAAGAAAACTAAAGAGTATTACGAATACGGCGTGAAATGCCTGCTCGGGTTTGATGGGCTGGCCGATAAGCGACTCGATTCAATCACGAGCGAAGGGATGGGTGCCTATACTGCAGCACGCCAGGCGGTCGGGAACCAGATTACCTGTCCGGCGTCAACTAAATCTTTGGGTCAGCGACAACTATTTCTCCCTATCGTGTTGCCTCAACTAGAAATGTTACCGAACTGGCAATCGTCGTTGGCGGACGAGTGCAGAATCTTGCCGATGTCTTTCGCCGTCAACTGATCCGGTTGGACGCCGTCGGGTAGCAGGATCGCCCGGACGGTGCAATGCGGCCGTAGCTTCTGAGCGATGAGCATGGTCGCTTTGCGGCCGGTCGAGTCGCCGTCCATCATGAGAATGACACGGCTGAATCGCTCCAGAAGAGCTTGACGCTGCGGTTCATAGAGGGCCGATCCCATCAGCCCAACGACTGATCGGACACTGGCCTGATGCACTTTCATGCAGTCGAAGAACCCCTCCACCACCACGACTGACCTCTCCCCTCTGGCGGCCGCGCAGTGCATATTGAAAAGGATTTCCGATTTGGTGAAAGCCGGCGGCAGCCGATACCGCGGCTGCGTCTGATCCACGGAGCGTCCGCAATAGGCGATCAGTTCGCCACCAGCACTGTGGATGGGAATCACCAATCGGCCGTGCATCAACCCCGGCCCCGGATAAAACCCGACGCCGAACTCGATCGCCGTCTCTTCCGCGATCCCGCGCTCGGCCAGATAGGGATGCGAGTAGTCGATGCGCGTGAGGGCGAACTTCAAGGGCGACGAAACCACCCTTCTTCTTTTCGTAACCAGTACCTTCCCGTCCGGGGCTGATTTCAGCAGGTCTGGTGAGGACGAGATCAATTCTATCCTGCGGGCGGCTTCGAACAGAGAGCAGCCTTCCATTGCCGCAACGAAGTCCAACACGGTTCCACCGGCATCGCATGAGAAGCAGTGAAAAACACCGCGAGCCAGATTCACATGGAAGGCGTCACGCCCGTCGCCGTGATGGATCGGGCAGCATCCCCGATATTGATCCTTTCCGCTGGGCCGAAGTTCCACGCGATAGTGCCGGAGCACGGATTCCAGTCTCACCGTGCGTTTGATCGACTTGAAATCTAGCCAGTTGATCATGAGCGCACCTCGGAATTGGCAGCGGCGCCAGCATACATTCTGTGCGCCAAGGCTGACCCTGATTCAACACCGAGCACCAACTGGCGTGCGATTTCGCTGCGCCACTGCTTGACTCCTCGTTGGAGAGTCCGCAGTTGCCCGGGCGGAAAAGCTCCGGGCATGCTCTCCTGCAAACGGAGGAACAGATCTTTGGCATTGGCGTCGGGCCGTTCATTGAGCCACTGCTCGACCTGCGACCAGACTGCTTCGAATGGGTCCGCCCGAGTTCGATAGGTGCGTGGCCCGTTGCTTCTCTTGCGATGTGTCGGACGCACCTCACCATCGCGCCACACCGTCGAGAGACTGGCGACAAATCCGCACAGATCCTGCGTGGCCTGACCGGTCTTGGCGTTGGCGACACCGACTTCATGTTGCACCAGCCCTCGCTGCACTTCTCGAATTTCACTCAGCAATCGAACCGGATCCAGCGCCGCCAACGTTTGCCGGAGTTGTTCCTTGCACTCGTTTGAAACGTCTTTCCGGTCCAAGAGGCACTCACACGGTGTGGCCGGCGGGTGGTACTTTTTGATTACCTTCGCACCTTGACGGGTTTTCGAAAGCAATTTGAAGGAGGGCTGGAAGAAGTTCACGAAGAGCCGCGCGGACGTGTACAGCTTGTTTAGCACCGCCGCCGTCTGCGCGCCCTCCAGCCTTCCGTAGCCCACCATCCGCCGGATCACCGCGCCGTTCTTCTGTTCGATCCAGGCTTGATCGTTCTTCTTGTAGGCGCGACACCTGGTAAGTTCGATTTTGTTGTCCCGGCAATAGCCGACCAGCGTGTCATTGATAAACGCGCTGTCGTTGTCCACATCGAGCCCACGCACCGTGACCGGCAGTTTCGTCCGGATCTCGCTCACCGC
This sequence comes from Bryobacterales bacterium, assembly GCA_963843255.1. GTDB lineage: Bacteria > Acidobacteriota > Terriglobia > Bryobacterales > Bryobacteraceae > Bog-159. Next base: position 422,700 of record CAWJJQ010000008.1, read on the forward strand.
TTCAGTCACCAGCGTTTGTTCCCGGACGACCATCGCGATGGCTTCAGTCCAGCCTGAAGCGATGTCGGTCAGCACCAAGCTGTGGACATAACTACCCACGGTCGACTTTCCGCAATGCACCACCATGTCCATTTCGAAGAACCCCGGGGAAGGATCATGCCAATCTCCAAAGGTCCGCACAGGGATACTCTTTCGCAACGGCGTGTTGATCATCGTTCTGCGTCGGCCCTGTTTAGCGGTGTCACGGACCTTCGTCAACAGTCGGTCCATGGTGGCAGCGCTCATGCACAGCAGACTTTCCCGAACCGCGGCATCCAGTTTCAAATGTCCATGGCGCTCCATTGCTCCGACCAGCCCAGCGATCACCTGGCGGAGTCGCTTGCCACAGATTCGATCGGCAGCCTCCCAAACAATCGTCAGCGCTTCCCGAACGGCTTCGTCGTAGATCCTCGCCCGTTGTCGCGGCTCAGGTGTTTCCGGTTTCGGTGATTTCTTCAGCGCGCGGATGGCGTGCTTGCGATGAAAACCTGTCACCTTGACGAACTCGTCAAGGATCTCTTTCTTCTGGTTCCGTCCGGCGGCTCGATAGCGCGCTGCCACCGCCTCAATCAGTTCCCGTCTCGTACTCACGCTCAGTTGCCTCCTCAATCTGCCACCAGTCCCTTTCAGGGGGACTGGTAGCATTTTTCATGAGGCAACGGGCCGCGCTGGGTAACAAAAGTGATGAGTCAACGCGACCCAAAGATTTAATTGTCGCCGATCAATTACCACTATTAATCGACAGCTACAGGTTCTCCGACGGATGTTCAATCTAGCAATGGAGTGGAAGAAGGTTCAAACAAAGCTGGAAAAAGTGAAGATGATTCCCGGCGAGCGGAGACGGGATCGCGTATTGAGCCCCGTTGAGGAGAGCATCTATTTTGCTGCTGCCCATTCGAACGAGATGCAGAAGCACATGGATCCTACGCTACTTGCAGATGTGGACACAATTCTGATCGATTGCGCCCTTAGACCGGAGGAGTGTTTTCGGCTGCGTCCTGCGAACATTGTGGACGACGGCATCGAGATCCCGGAGCGGCCACATCGAGAAATCGAGTCTGCGCAAGCAACACGCCACGGCCCTCAAAGGAGCCACCGAGCTGTTGCGTGCGCAAAACCCCCTGCAGACCATTCAATTTGAAAACTTCGATCTGTACTCGCTCCGTCATACCTGTCTCACACGATGGGCACCGCACATGGACCCGTGGACGCTCATGCGATTGGCCGGCCACCGCGACATGGCAACGACAATGAGGTACATCCACCCAGAGGACGATACGACTCGCCAAGCGATGGAGCGAGCCCGGAAGGAAGTGGACCGCCGAGCACAAGAGGCTCTGGAGCGCGCGCGCCAAGCTATGGAGAAGGAATCCAAGGGTAGGGACGAAATTAGGGACAGCTCCTGGGGCACGGTGCGAGTAGCATTCCGTAAAGGGAGATTCAACTAGATGCGATTGCAACAAGTTAAGTTGGTCGGGGCGAGTGGATTCGAACCACCGACCTCCTGGTCCCGAACCAGGCGCTCTAGCCAGGCTGAGCCACGCCCCGTCTGTGCAGTTCCCTACCCCACGAGTATACCGCATCCCGCACCCGAACAGGTCTCCGTTTCCGCACAGCCGCCGGCGCAGGAACGCCTGAAACCTTGCTACGATAACCCTTTCTAAGGAGACATTCCGATATGAAGGTGCCCTTTTACGGCCACACCAGGCAATATCACAACGTCAAAGCGCAAATCGATGCCAACATCCATGAGGTTCTGGAAAGCGGCAACTACGTCATGGGGCCGGTGCTTAAGCGGTTCGAACAGGAGTTCGCCGCTTATCACGGCATGAAATATGCCGTCGGCGTCGGCAACGGAACCGACGCCCTCTGGCTGACGTTCATGGCCCTCGGCATCGGTCCGGGCGACGAATGCATCACCACCACCAACACATTCTTCGCCACCGCCGAAGCCATTTGGGTGGCCAACGCCACCGCAGTCTTCGTGGATTCCGACCCGCGCACGCATTGCATCGATCCCTCGAAGATCGAGGCGGCCATCACCCCGCGCACCAAGGCGCTGGTCCCAGTCCATCTGTACGGCCAGTGCGCCGATATGAAGGCGATCCGGCAGATCGCGCACAAGCACAAACTGTTCGTGATCGAAGACAACGCGCAGGGCATCGGCGCACGCGGCGATGGCTTCCGGATCGGTGAGCTGAGCGACGCCGTCTGCACCAGCTTCATCATCCAGAAGAACCTGGGCACCTTCGGCGATGGCGGCGCGGTGGTCACCAATAACTCCGAAGTGGACCGCATTGTCCGCAAGCTGCGCAACCACGGCTCGGACAAACGGTCCTGCCACAGCATGGGCTTCAACAGCCGCCTCGACGACCTGCACGCGGGCGTGCTTAGCGCCAAGCTGAAGCACATCGATAACTGGAACGACCTCCGCCGCAAGTGGTCCGCCCGCTATTCAGCCTGCTTGAAGGATGCCCAGCATTTCACGCTGCCCCATGAACGGCCCGGCTGCCGGCATATCTTCCATCTGTATGTCATCGAGACCCGCGAGCCCGCCCACCGCGACGCGCTGCTCGACTTCCTCAATCAGAACGGCATCGACGCCAAGTGCCACTACCCCATCGCGATTCACCAACAGGAAGGCTATCCGTGGGGCAAGCAGGCCCGCATCGCCGGACCCATCCCCAATTCCGAGCGAAATGCGGCCACCTGCATCTCGCTTCCCATGTTCCCCGAACTGACCGCCGAGGAAGTGGACTTCGTCATCGAAAAAACCCTGGAGTGGGACCGTACCGCATGAAGGACAAGTATCGAGTCTGCGTCGCGGGCATGGGCAAGCGCGGGATGCACCATGCCTTGGCCTTTCAGAAGAATCCGCGCTTCGAAGTCACCGGCATCTGCGACATCGACGCGGCCCGCCTGGATGCGGCGGCGGCTAAGCTGGGCGTCACCGTAAAAGGCGCAGACGTCCGCGAAGTAGCCGGCGCCGCCCGGCCGGACGTCTTCTGTTTCTGCACCCTGCCCACGCTGCGAACGCCTATGATCCAGGCCGGCATCGATAGCGGCGCGCAGCTCATCGCTATGGAAAAACCCGTGGCACTGACCAGCGTCGAAGGGTTCGAGGTGCGCCGTCTGCTGGCCGCCTCCGGCGTGAAGGCGGTGGTGAGCCACCAGCATCGATACGGCGCGCATTATCAGAAGGTGCACGAGATTATCGCCGGCGGCGCACTGGAGAGAGTGCACACCGTCTACGGCACCGCCACCGGCTGGATGATGCACATGCTTTCGCACCTGATCGAATACATCCGCTGGTTCAACGGCGATGCGGAAGCCGAATGGGTGATGGCCCAGGCGGCCGGCCGCGGCAAGATGGCGGATCTCCACCCATCACCCGATTACATCGCCGGATTCATTCAATTCGCCAACGGCGTCCGGGGCGTTGTGGAATGCGGAGCCGGTGCGCCGGATGTGCCGGAGGTCGACTACTGGTGGCGCAAGTGCCGGATCGGCGCGCAGGGCCCCGGCGGTTTCGCGGAAGTCCTGACCGGCGGCGGCTGGCGCGCCGTCACCAAACAAGGCGCGTCCTCCGGCCCAGGCTCCATGGACTACGATCTCGACATGCCGCCTTATATCCAGGAAATGGCCCATTGGCTGGACGATCCCAACCGGGTACACTCCTGCAACTTCGACAGCGCCTACAAAGGTTTCGAGATCATGATGGCGATGTGCCGCTCGGTGGCTTCCGGCGGACAGGTGGCGCTGCCGCTCTCGTCGGCGGCCGATGAGATTCAAATGCTGAAGGACTCTGTTGGCGATCGGAAAGTCATTCTCTCGATGCCGGCAAACGCCAAGGAATACCAGGCGTAAATTTACTCCGCGGCCGGCGTGGCTGCCACGGTTTCGGGCAGCGTTTCCGCAGGCGCCTTTACCTCCGGCGGTTTCACGACGGGCGTCTTCGGGACGGTCGGCTTTGCCGGCGCGTTTTTCGCGGCAGTCTTCTTCGCTACGGGGTTGGCCGGCTGTTGTTTTTTGCGGAAAGCCGCCCATCTCTTCTTCGTCGCGGCTACTATCCGCGCGCGTCCTTCCGCACTCATCGAGCGCTTCGCCGGGGCCCGTTTGGGGGGAGCCATTTTGGGCGTGGTGGCGGCGTTCTTCCTGGACTTGTACACGGCCCAGCGTTTCTTCTGCGCCAGCGCGATGCGCCTGCGGGCAGCGGCGCTCATTGTCCGCTTCACGCGAGGTGCCGCGCTCACAGCCGGCGCCTCTCCAAGCTGGCCGCGCAACGCGCCGATACGCTGCTCCACTTCGGCGAGTTTGTATTCTAATCCAACTAACGCAGCATGCAGAAACTCGACATCCTGGTTTTGAGGTCGTGGCATTGCCTGATTATACTCCCCCTTTCACTGAGTCTCCCGCTCAGCCGCGAAACTTCCGCGATTCCCGTTGTCTCCGCGTCTCAAGCTCCGCCGCTTGTTACAATCGAGCGATGTCTCTCGTGGTAGTGGGTTCGGTAGCATACGACGGCGTCGAAACGCCGCACGGTAAGGTCGACCGTATGTTGGGCGGCGCGGCCACTTACATCGGCCTGGCGGCCAGTTACTTCGCTCCGGTAAAGATCGTGGCCGTCGTGGGCGATGACTTTGCGACAGAAGACGTAGATCTGTTAGCCGCCAAGGGCATCGACCTCGAAGGACTGGAGCGGGTTCCCGGCAAGACCTTCTTCTGGGCCGGTAAGTACTCGGCGGACATGAACGACCGCGAGACTCTGCGCACGGATCTCAACGTGTTCGCTGATTTCCAGCCCAAGCTGCCGGAATCCTACCGGTCAGCGCCATACCTTCTCTTAGGCAACATCCAACCCGCCCTGCAGAGTTCCGTGCGCGCGCAGATGAACGGCGTCCACCTTGCGGGGGGCGACACCATGAACTACTGGATCCGAGACTATCGCGCCGAACTCCTGGACACGCTGCGCGAGTGGGATTTCCTGCTCATCAATGACAGCGAAGCGCGTATGCTGTCCGGCGAGCACAACCTGAAACGCGCCGCCGCAGCCATACTCGAGATGGGCCCTCGCATTTTGGTGGTCAAGCGCGGCGAATACGGGGCAATCCTGTTCGCCCACGGTTGCCATTTCACCGCTCCCGGCTATCTGCTGGAGGATGTCTTCGATCCCACGGGCGCGGGCGATTGCTTCGCCGGCGGCTTCACCGGGTATCTCGCTAAGCGCGGCGTCAATATGGCCGCGGGGGCCGCCAACCTCGAGGATCTGCGCCGCGCCGTCATTTACGGCTCCGTGATGGGCAGTTTCTGCTGCGAAAAATTCGGCGTGGACCGCTTTCGCACGCTCACCCAGAAAGAGGTTGAGGACCGGTATCGCGAATTCAAAGCATGCACGGATTTTTGAGCCGGTTGCGGCCCTCGCGCTGCTGAGCCTCTGGAGCGCCGGCTGGATCTGGTTCTTTTACCAGCGCGGGTACCTGGCCTATTACGGCGATGCCGAAGCGCACCTGAATATCGCGCGCCGTATTCTGGATTCCCGCACGCCGGGTTACGACGAGATCGGTACCGTCTGGCTCCCCCTGCCGCACCTGCTTATGATGCCGTTCGCCCGCAACGATGCGTTGTGGCACAGCGCGCTCGCGGGTTCGATCGCTTCCGGTATCTGCTTCGTGCTGGCGGGAGTATTTCTGTTCCTGGCTGCGCGGCGCATCTTCGCCAGCAGCACGGTTGCCCTGGCCGCGACGGCGGTCTTGGCTACGAATCCCAATGTCCTCTACCTTCAATCCACCGCCATGACCGAGCCGCTGTTCATGGCCGCGCTCCTGGCGGCGCTCTACTTCACTGTGCAATTCGGTGATACCCAAAGCTGGGGTGCCGTCTGCGGCGCGGGGCTGGCTGCATTGTGCGGCGACCTTACGCGCTATGAAGGGTGGTTCCTGATCCCGTTTGAAGCGCTATACATCCTGCTCGCCGGCAAAAAACACCGCTTGTCCAAAGTTGCCCTTTTCGTGGTGATCGCCTCGCTGGGTCCGCTCTACTGGCTGGGGCACAATTGGTGGTGCTGCTCCAACGTTCTGGATTTCTACAACGGCCCTTATTCCCCCAAAGCGATTCAAGGCACCGCCCACTATCCTGGTCTAGGCAACTGGCCGAAAGCGTTTCTGTACTTCCGGACGGCCGTCCGCTGGTGCGCCGGCATGCCGCTCTTCTGGTTGGGGATCGCCGGTATGGCTGCCTGCGCGATCGCCAAAAAGGCGCGCTGGCCGGCGCTGCTCCTGCTCCTACCCGGCGTGTTTTACATCTGGAGCATTCACTCTTCCGGCACGCCCATCTTTGTCCCGGACCTGTGGCCTAACAGCTATTACAACTCGCGCTACGGCATGACGCTCTTCCCTGCCCTGGTGCTGGGCGCGGCTGCCCTGGTGGCTCTGGCTCCGGCACGTACGCGCCGGGTTGCCGCCGCTACGGTCGTCGTCATCGCCGCGATCCCCTGGGTGATCCATCCGCAGCCGGATGCATGGATTACATGGAGAGAGTCGCAAGTGAACTCCGAGGCCCGCCGCGCATGGACCCGCCAGGCCGCTGCCTATCTCGCTCCACGCTACCAGCGCGGCGAAGGCATCATCACCACCTTCGGCGACATCACCGGCGTCTTCCGGACGGCAAACATTCCCCTGCGTGAGACCCTCACCTGGGACAACTGGCCGCACTGGCAGGCCGCCATTACGCGGCCGGATCTGTTCCTCTGGGAGCAATGGGCGGTGGTCATGGGCGGCGATCCCGTACAAACCGCCCTACTGCGCGCCGGCGCGCGCGGTCCGCGGTATGAACTGGTGAAACGGGTCATGGTGCCCTATGCGCCGGTAGTTGAGATTTATCATTGCTGTATCGGCTTGACGCCCCTGAACAACGATGCGAATCCCCTTCACGAAAACACATGGCGCGAAGAACGATTTCCTGCTGACGAAGAAAAGTGACGCTCCAGCCGGCGACCTGATGGCCATCGCCCGCTCCATCTGCGACCGTCATACCGGCATCGGTGCCGACGGATGGATGCTGATCGATCCCACCCCGGCGCCTGCTTACGACGGAGCCATCAGGCTGTTCAATTCGGATGGCAGCGAAGCTGAGATGTCCGGCAACGGCACACGATGTGCGGCCGCGTTCCTGATCGAACAGGGGCATGCACGCGAAGAGGTCCGAATTCAGACCGGCGCCGGCCTGAAGGCCCTCCGTCTGTTGGATCGCGCCGGCCATGCCTTCGTGTTCGAGATGGATATGGGCCGTCCGGAATTCATCGCGGAGCATTTTTCGCTACCTCTGGCTGATGGTCCGCGCGAGGTCACGCTGATGTGGGTCGGTAATCCGCAATGCGCCATGCCCGTAGCCGATTTTGGTTTCGACTGGCGGGCGCTGGGTGCCGAGATCGAACGACATCCCCATTTCCCGCACAGGACTAACGTATCGTTCCTGCGCGCGATTGATCCGCATACGTTGGAAGTCCGCTTCTGGGAACGCGGCGCCGGCGAGACCATGAGTTCGGGAACAGGTTCCACCGGCGCCTTCGCGGCGGCCGTGCGGGGGGGACTGATCGCCAGCCCCGCGCAAGTGGTCACTCCGGCCGGAGCCCTGGATCTCCGCTGGGATGAAAATATCTTCCTGCGCGGTCCCGCGGAAATCGTTGCCGAAGGGGTATTTTTCCTGCCGTAATCGCCCGCGATACCTGTCGGCTATCGGGGATGGTCGCCGTCCTCGGGATGCGTAGCCGGCTCCTGGGCGCCCCTATGGCAGGTGTAGCAGGTCACGTGCATTTTGCCATCGGGGAACTTGCTGTTGATGTCCCGTGCCATCAAAATCATTTTGCGAGCGATTTCCTTTTCGTGTTTGTCGTCCGCCGCGAAGTCGCCCTGCACGTGGCAGAAGTCACACCGCACACCCAGTGCGACCCGAAATGCCTGCATGGTTTCCATGAGGTGCTCGGGCTGCAGCAGTTTCAGATTCTTGGGCGGCGGCATGTGGTGTTCGCCGGGCGGCTCCTGGCCAAATGCGGCCAGCGAAGCAAAAAAGCAAAATGACAGCGACAGCATCGTTAGTCTCATAGGGGACTATTATCACATGTCCCCGATGAAATCCGGGGCCGATCTAAACGGTCTTGGCGGCCTCTGCCAGTACGTCGCTGGGCGGGTGCGGTACCTGTCCAGGGGCGTCATACCACCTTCGCCTTTTGGCTCCGTACATTCTGGTATCGGCAAATCGCAGCAGCGCGTCAGGCTGATCGCCGTCAGAGGGCCAGATGCTGATCCCTACGCTTCCGCTGATCGAGAAGCGCTCGTGATTTACGTACATCGGCTCGTGCAGGAGCGCAGCGATCTTCGCCGCGATGTGTTCCGCATCCTCGCGCCGGCTCAGGCGCGGCAACAGCACCACAAATTCGTCGCCTCCAATGCGCGCCACCGTGTCGCCGCGGCGCACGCTCTGATTCATGCGCCGGGCAGCCTGCTGCAGGACCGCGTCTCCCACATCGTGACCGTGCATGTCGTTGATGCCCTTAAAATCATCCAAATCGACATACAACAGCCCTAAAACCCCGCCAGCCCTTGACGCGGCGGCGATCTCGGCCTCCAACCGGTCGTAGAGCAGCGCCCGGTTGGGCAGGCCTGTCAGGCCGTCATGCTGGGCGCGATAGGATAGCTGGTCATGCAGCCGCCTCCGCTCCAGCGCCAGCGCGGCCACGTTCGACCACAGTGCCAGCATCTCGCCGTGCGTTTCCGCGGCGTGCTTCCCCTGCCGGAAGAAGGCGGCAATCACCCCGGAGGCCGTCGAATCCACCACGATTGGCGCCGAGCAGAACGTTTCGAACCGGCTGCTGGGTTGGCTGTCGACAAATTGCGCCCACGCTGGATCGCTCGCGAATTCCTCCGCGTCTCTGGGTTCGCCGCTCATCGAAATGGAGCTCATGCGGATGCCGCTCAACGTTCCCACCCAGCCGGCCGGCAATGCCGGAACGGCGTATACGTTGAGCTCCTGCTTGGACGGTAGCAGAATCACGCAGGTCGCGCCTTCCACATGCAGGGCTACCGCTTCGGCGATGCGATCGATGATTACCTCCACCGGTTCGTCCCGCGCGATCAGCTCCACAATCCGTTTGCTGTCTTCGTCCAATGCTTCCGCTTCGCAGGCCTTTTCCAGTGCCGCGCGGGTCTTCTGGTGGGCGGCCTGCAGTTGCATGGTCTGTGCCTGTAGGGCTTGTGTCTGGAAACGTACGCGACGGCCCAAAAGGAATGCCCAAGCCACCACCGCCAGGATCAGCAGCACGGCTCCAGCCAGGATGGGGACCACCCGCTCGGCTGTCAGCCACGGCGGGCTGCTCACCACAAAAGCGTCTACCGGAGACCGCAACAGGAGCCGGAACGTTCGCGGCAGGATCAAATCCTGCGATTGCCTTACTTCTACGGCGCAGATCCCGGTCAGCCGGAAAACGGTACCGGGGGTTAAAGGTGGCGCGCCTCTGCCCGGCACATAAGCATTGAAAACCAGCCCGCCGGATTGGACCGTCAGCACCTGTTCCGTCCTTTGCTGAACCCCTTCGATGAGCTTCCCCTCGATCTCCACAAGCTGGCCATCGAAGCCACCCCTCATGGCATCATGCGCGGTGACCGGGATCGCCGGCGGCGGCGGTCCGGACCGCCATCGCCGCAATCGGGCCCCGCGCAGCGTGGGGCTATAGCCGGCGATCACCGGAAAGCCCACCGCATCCACCAGATCGCCCACCGCCAACCCATCCGGGTTGTGATCCTGAATCATCACACCACCCGTCGCATCGCGTATCCAGGTGGCCCCCGAGCGGTTGGCACAGGTCACTGTGCCGCGTACCCGCACCTGGTGCCCCAGATCGGTATCCCGTGAAAACTTCATCAGATCCTTGATCGAAGTAATGGGCGCCACGAAGGTATCGGTCTCCGGCTTGCGCAGTACCCGGATGCAGGATCTTTCCGGAACAAACATCTGGATGCCGAGCATCTGGCGGGCGGGATTGAATAAAGCGCCGCAGACTCCCTGCAGGCTGACTTCGGCGTCCACCAGCCCCGCCAGCGACTCCGGCGATGCCAGTACGTGGGCCTTATATAAATCCCGGCCCCACGATAGGGTCAGCAGAGAGTCTCCATTCCCCTTTGCCACATGTTGGACAATGCCGCTTAATTCCAACCAGTGACAATCCTCGCGGCCTCGCACGGCGCTTTCGAAGCTGCGCGAAGACGGCTGCGGCAAACTGGTATGCCCCACCACTTTAATGCGCGCCTTTTCAACGTCCGGTGCGAAATCCGTTGTGCTCAACCCCGCCACTTCCACCACGTCGCCCGCGCGCAGGGTGACGCGCTCCTTATCGCTCACCTCGACAAAAATGCCGTCGGTCCGGTCCATAACGAACAACAAATGGTTTTCCGGATCGAAGTAGGTGACCACGGCGCGCAAACGAACCTGGTAGGCGAGATTCGCGGAGCCCGGCGGCAGGTTGCGTACTTGAGCCGCTGTCGTCAGCGTAATGCCCTTGGCCGGCGCGCCCGGCGGTAACTCGTTTTCAAATTTGTTTACGGCGGTGGCCGCATCCAGGACAAACCGGCCGCTCTCCCACATCAGGAATCCGGCTAGGTCGACTTGCGGACCCCTGAGATCAATGACGTTTAAGGCATTACGGACTGCGATTTGCCCTGAGTCGTCCATGAGCGCATCGCCGCCGTCGAGCGGCTTATAAGGCGCACCCTTGACGCGCACACGATGTACGGGCAGGTTCTCCTTGCCCTGGCCCCGCAAAAGCGTGCTGATCTTGGTTACCGGCAAAACGGACGGCGCCGGGGCCGGCCGCTGTATCTCCACGGCCTCGGGTTCGCTCACCCACATGGTTGCGGCACCCCGGTTCCCATTGTTGGGTCCGTCGAGGACGCCGCTGACACGAACCTCGGCGTCCACCCAGTCGTCGTTGAGTACCACTTGCGACGCCGGGACTTTTGCCCAAACTGTAGAAGCCTCGGCCCGGAGTTCTACCGTGATCAACCCAACTCGCTCGGAACTTATGGATCGCACCACGCCCCGCAACATCGCCCGTCTGTATTGAAGTTTCGGGTCCCGCAACTGGGCTGTAGAAACCGCCGGCGCGGCGGGCAGAGACTGCGTCCCGAGGGCCGTGAGACGCGCATCGCTAACCGAGGGGGTCACACCGCCGATAGCCGTGAGACCGGCGACCTCTACTTTCGAACCCGCCCGGGGAGGCGTTCCGGAGGCCAGCGTGACCCGGAGGCCGCCCGTTGCATCCTGTATGAAGCAATCGCTGGAAAGCCGGTCGGAATAAGTAAGAATTCCCTGGATGCGGACCGGCAGACCCCGCGCGGCCTCGTTAGCGGACAGTTGACGCACCTGCAGCACGCTCGTCAGGACGGTTCTGGAATCGTCCGGCACGCGTCCGCAACTGGTTAACCCCGCTATCGCCAGCAGTATGAGCTGGCAATGCGCAACGGCGCGAGCGTTACCAGCTCGGCGGCCGGAGATAACAGCTCCAGCCCTTCCGCCCAAAACTGTTCGCAATGCGAAGATCCCTTTCTATTAATCGGCAAAACCGTATCTAAATCTAACTATTTGGCCTTATTCAATTTCATACATCCATAGTGGTACCGTCCATACTCGCAAGAGTTAACGCAAACAAGCTAACCAGGGGTGCGCCGGCTCTCTGCGCGCTCGCTGGGTTACGGGGGCCGGCCAAAAGGAATCACTTTACTAATCCTTTCTTTATAACTTTTGGCCCCGAGTATCTAACGATAAGATGCGCGGCATGGTACAGTACTCCTACAATCAAACAACAGGTGCTAACGAATTCCTTGTGTTTGTTATGCCGAATTTGAACGGCTCAATACTGCCTGTCGGCGTGGCTAATACCCTGGCGAATCGGCGAGTTACAGGCCGGTTGATCAAGGCCTCGCTCATCGCCGGCGTGGCTTGGTTTGCCTATCAGTTTGTAAACCAGATTGCCGCCTCGCGCAACCCCTTCCAGCAATCGCCGGTTTCGACCATCGCATTTCTGGCGCTGGCGCTGACCGTAGCCGCTTACGTGGCCATTCGCCAGCATGCCGACCTTGAGCAGCAGACCGAGGCATACTCCGCGCAGCACCAGGGCACGGAAATTGAAAAGGCCGGTTTAGTAGGCGCCATCGAAACATCTTCCGATGCGGTGGTCATCACCGACGAACAGGGAACCATCCAGTATGTCAACCAGGCGTACACCACCATGACGGGATATACAGCGGAGGAAGTCATCGGCCGCAATCCCCGAAAGGAAAAGTTGGGGTTTGGGCCGGCTTTGCACCAGGAGGTCCGCGAATCCCTCATGGCTGGAAACGTCTGGCGCGGTGAGGTAGCCGCCCGCCGCAAGGATGGCTCAGCTTACGTGGAAGATATCACGGTTACTTCCGTACGGGACGCGCAGGGCGCCATGCGCAAATGCATCGCCATCCGGCGGGATGTCACGGCCCGCCAGTCGACCGACGAGACGCATACCTTCCTGGCTTCGATCGTGGAATCTTCCGACGACGCCATTATAAGCACTACGCCCGACGGCATCATAGCGAGTTGGAACTGGGGTGCCGAGTTGCTTTACGGGTACACCGCGCAGGAGGTCACCGGGAAGCCTGTCTCCATGCTTTCGCCTCCCGACCAGCGCGGGAATCTGAGGCGGATTTCCGAGGCGCTCCAGCGCGGCGAGACCGTCAGCCGGTTTGAAGGTGTAGGGCTAGCCAAGAATGGCACACGCATCAACGTTTCCATCTCTGCTTGTCCCATCCGAAACGCCGCCGGGCAGATTACGGCGCGGGCAGCTGTCATACGCGATATCACCGCGCGCGTGCAGGCCCAAGATGCGCGCGCCTTGCTCGCCTCGATAGTAGATGCCGCCGATGACGCGATCCTGGGCACCGCCGCCGACGGCGCCATCTTGAGCTGGAACAAGGGCGCGGAGGCGCTCTACGGATATCCCGCCAGCGAGATGCTCGGGAAACCAATTTCCATTCTGGCTCCCGTCGATCGTATTGCCGAAATCACACAAATCCTGCAAAAGATCTTGCATGGAGATACCGTCTCGCAATGGGAAACCGTCACCCTGGACCGTGAGGGCGGCCAGGTGGATGTGAGTCTAACCATTTCTCCGGTGCGGAACGCCGCTGGAAGAGTGGTCGGTTCGTCCATCATCGCCCGCGATGTGCGGCGCCGGCGGCAGGATCAGGAAGCCTTGCGCCAGAGCGAGGAGCGCTACCGCTCGCTGGTGGCCAGCCTTCCTGATATCGTCTGGGTGGCCGACGAAGCCGGGCAACCGGTGTTCACCAGTTCCAATTGCCAGACTATCACCGGTTTCAGTCAGGAGAAAATCTACCAGGAAGGCTTTTGGGCCGATCACATCCATCCCGACGACCTGCCGCGCGTTCTGGCCGGCTACCGTGCGCTGTTCGATGAAGGGCGCGCCGTCGACACGGAGTACCGTTTTCAGCGCGAGGACGGGCAATGGATCTGGCTGCACAGTCGCGCGTCCCACATCCAGGAGCATGACGGTAAACGATATCAGAACGGCTTGCTCTCGGACGTCACCGAACGCAAGCGGATGGAACAGAAACTGGCTCACCAGGCAACCCACGATCAATTGACGGGCCTTCCCAACCGCGCGGTCTTCGAGGATCTGGCCAAGCAGGCTTTAGCGCGCGTCCGCCGCCACGGTGGCACGGCCGCGCTGCTTTACCTCGATCTGGATCGATTCAAGCGCATCAACGACACCTTAGGCCATCCCGCCGGCGATCGCCTCATCCAGTTAGCGGCGCACCGGATTTCCACCTGCCTGCGCCAATCCGAAACGGTATCGCGCTCCAGCGGCGACCGTTTCATGCTGATCCTCAGCGATATATCCGAGCCGGAAGATGCCTTCAACGTGGCCGGCCGGATCCTTCAGACGCTGGCCGCGCCGTTTTCCGTTAAGGGCAGCGAGGTTTTTCTCAGCGCCAGTATCGGGATCGCTCTCTATCCGCAACACGGCGAGAATCTGGCGGGCCTGGAACGTGCGGCGGACGGCGCGCTTTTTGCCGCCAAACGCCAGGGCAAGCAGCGCGTGCAGATGTCCACTCCGGAAATCAGCGAGGCGGCCGACCGGCGTCTCGATGTCGAAACCGAGCTATACTACGCGCTCGATCGCGGCGAGTTTTCGCTGCATTACCAACCGCAGTTCGAACTGTCCACCAACCGTGTCGCAGGCTTGGAAGCGCTGGTGCGCTGGGACAATCCGAAATTCGGCCGCGTCCCCGCTTCGGTTCTCATTCCAATTGCCGAAGAAACCGGGCTCATCGTGCCGATCGGCGCGCGTGTGCTGGAAGACGCCTGCCGCCAGGGAAAGCAGTGGCGGGATCTCGGCTATGGGCCGATCCACATCGCGGTGAACACCTCGGCAGTGCAATTCGCCCGTGGCGACCTGCCCGAAACCGTGGCCAGCACGCTCGCCGAGACAGGACTGGAAGCCTCTCATCTCGAATTAGAGCTCACCGAGAGCGTCATTATGCAGGACATGCAGGAGACCGCCCGCCAGTTGAGAGAGTTGAAAAAGCTGGGAGTGAGTGTCTCCCTCGACGATTTCGGGACCGGCTATTCGTCTCTCAGCTACCTCGAAGAGCTCCCCATCGATAATCTGAAAATCGACCGCAAGTTCGTGCAGCGTATGAATCGCGCGGATCAAACCCGCACTCTGGTCCAATCCATCGTGGGCCTGGCGCACGGCTTGGGGATGCGGGTGGTGGCCGAGGGCGTGGAAACCAGCGAACAGCTCGAACAGCTAAGGGCCATGGGATGCGACCGGGCGCAAAGCTTTATGCTTGCAGGACCGGCCCCTGCCTTGTGCATCCAGGCGCTGCTGGCCCGGAACATCATCACCCACGCCGCCTAAAAAAGCGGCTCGGAATGGAACATCCGAGCCGCCAGTTCTTACCAATGCCTTGCAGCTATTGCCAGTTCACGTTTACGCCGGCGATGTAATGATAGAACGCATAAGCCGCGTCCACCCCGGTCGGCGCCGTGATCTTCATGCCGCCGCTGGCCGGGCCCACCAGCAATTCGCCCGGCGGTATTGCCGCTTTGCTGTTAACCGTAGAAGGCAGCATTTGCAGCACGTACGTGGGAATGACGAACTGGCCGGCCGTGGTTGGCGCCATGCACTCTACCAGCGCACCCGGCGTGGTAGCGGTCGGAGTGCCGGTCTGCAAAGTGGAACCGATGGCGGTAATGTCCACGAAGCCATTAGGATCGCCGCCGGTCCAGGTGATGGTTAGCGGCGCATTCCGGGGGATCGCACTGGCGGTAACGGTAGATTGATTGCTCCACACGAACGACGCGGCGGCTGAGGAAACCGGAATGTTACCAGACGACAGCGCGCCGACGCTTGAGCCGCCGGGGCTCGTTACGGTGTAATTGCCCGACGAAATCGCGTAGCTTGAGCTCAGGAAGAACGGCGTGCCCGGCGTGAAGATATTCTGGATCGTCGAACCGCCCACCAGCCCTTCATATCCGTGCCCGCTCTTATCCTGGGCAACGCTCTGTGTCCCGTTTGGACCTGTGATGCTGAGGCTCGCACCGTCATCCAGGAACGAAACGGCCGCCAACGCGGGATCCACCGGCGGCGGGTAGCCCTCAAATTGCACCACCGTGCAGTTGCCCGCAGAGGGGACCGAGGCGATGCCCTGGAAGGTATCCAGAGTTGCCGCCGAGTACGTGCCGATCACACCGGTAACCGTGTCGTTATCCCACGGAATGGCCGGTAGTGGTGGAATGGTGAAAACCACGTAGTTGCTCAGTAGGCCGAACGAAGCGACGGTCGCGTTTCCCTTGCTCGCCACCATGGAACTGATGTCGGCGTAATTGATGCCGTCGCCGTCCGAACAGGTGGGCCCGGTCGGATCCACCGCGATGCTGGTAAAGTTGCCGATCACTGAACCGGTCTGAACAGCCACCTGCACGTAGCAGCCCTGCACGCCCGCTGGGACGATGTAGTCGATCTGATCCACCGCCGTATAGCCGGAACGTCCCGCATACGTGACTGTTGCTTTCTGGCCCGCTACCCACACAGTAACCGGGCAGGTGTCTCCGCTCCCGCATAGGTTCGTCTGCGTAGGCGGCGCCGTACCCTCGGTGGTCGGATCCGCCGGACCGAGACCCGTGCCCCATATCGTCACATAGTCACCCGTTGTGCTGGCAGTGCTGGGCTTGACCGTCGCGAAAGGCGTAACGATCGCATTGCTGACCGCGTTGGTCATAATACCCGGGCCGCTGCCGGCGCTATTAAAGGAGAAAGTTCCGAAGGACTGAGCGGTCACCGTAATGGGGAAGGCATTGCTGGCAGTCCCGTTATAAGTGACCGTCAGCGTACCGGTCCCGGTGGGCGTATTCGACGGCAGCACCGCATTCACCTGTGCCAGGGTCGAGGTGAGTTGTGCCGCGAATTCGACGTAGGCGTCTGTCGTTGTTCCACCTACCGTCACGCTGACCGAAGTGCCCTGTACCGCCTTCGGCAAGGGGTAAGACGAGGGCCAGGTGCAATTGGCGTAGGCACCCTTGCTGCTCGCACAAGTGGACAGCGCCGCAGCCAATCCGTTGCCATAGATCGCGAAGTATGAACCTTGCGCGATCGACGAGTTCTGCAAAGGAGAAAGGGCCTGGCTGGCCGCATTGCTGACCTGGGTAATAGTCGGTTGAGCGAATCCAGCCGTCGCCAGTAACCCAACCGTCAGAATTATTGCTATTAAGGTTTTCACTTTTCTGTGTGTTCCTTTCGTAGGGTCAAGTCTAACACCAGTAAACCACCTGTGGCGTGCCGGAGCACTGGGCTGCGGAGAGGCTGATTCGAGACCCCGTACCAAGGGTACTAGAACCAGGTGGGCACCGTTCCCATCCAATGTGCGATCCGATCCTATACACTAGCGTAATCTGAATTATTTTCGACTATACTGAATCGCCGGAACGTGTAGAGGAGAAGCGCATCGTGGTCAAAGCAGAGTCTTTCTTCGTCAAGTGGATCATCGGTTTAGGTGCATGGCTGTGTCTGGCTGCCGCGTTGACCGCCCAGACGCTGAACGTCACCATCACCGGCACTCTTGGCCCCATCATCACGGCGGGCGTAGCGGGCGGCAAATACGAATCCGGTATCACCGCGACGGGTAGCAAGGGCCAGACCTGCCTGATCCAATTCACGAATGGAGGTGGGACGGGCGCCACGGCCACGGTGCTTTTGAGCGCCGCCAATACGATTGCCCAGCCATCGAATCTCACCGAAGTCGCCGCCGGTTCGGGCTACACCAGCAGCCCCACCTCGGCCATGGTGATCTCGGGCGGTACGGCGACCTGCTCCGGCAGTTCCGTGGTAGTCCAAGGCAGCGTTGACTCGCTGGGGCTCAACGGTGCGCAGTTTACTGCCACCACGAGCCTCAACCCGGTTGGCGTCGCCTATAACCCGACTTCGATTTCGTACCCTGGCCTGAGTCTCACGGTTTCCAGCCCCGCGTTCCCATTCGCCTTGACCTGCACCGGAGCCGTCTCCACAGTCTCCACGCCGGCCGGCAGCAACGATAGTCTGCATCTGAGCAATTGCAATTTTCCCAAGCTGGCTGCCTCTTTTGACTCTGTTACCGCGTTTGCCCCAGGATCATTCCCTTCGCCGATACCGCTGGCCTTCAACGCCGGCATCCTCACATCCCCGGATACTCTGAGTGAAGGCACCTATACCGTGCTCGGGTTTGTGCCCACTACGCTGGGCATCTCGGGGACCGCGTCTGCCACCTGCTCGGGCTGCCCGACCGAAACCCTGACCCCCGCTGGACCGCTTAGCTTCACCGCCACTGCCGGCGGAGGTGCGCCTACCGCCCAGAGTGTCACTGTGGGAACCGGCGGCGTCAATCTAGCTTACGCCGTCACCGCTTCCCAGCCCTGGATTACCGTGAACAGCGCCGCCACCACCGGTGGCACGACTGCGTCCAGCGGATCGTTCCAGGTGGATGTGAACCCCGCCTCGCTGACACCAGGCCAGTACTCCGGCACGGTAAACGTCTATACCGCCGCCTCCAATTCCCCTCAGTCGGTCACCGTGAATCTCACCGTAAACCCCACACCGTTCACGCTCACTCCATCGCCTTCTTCCTTCACCTTTAACTCGGTGAACGGAGCCCAACCCGCCTCCCAAAACCTGGGCGCAAGCACCAGCCCGAGCATGTCGGTGTCCTATACTGCGACCCCTTCGAGCACCGGCAACTGGTTATCGGTATCGCCCACTACCGGCACGACCGGCGGCACGGCGCTTTCGGTTTCGGTCAACCCCGCCCTGTCGGCCGGCACCTACTCCGGCTCGATCGCACTCTCCGCGACCGGCGCCACCAACAGCCCGACCGCCGGCGTGACCTTCAACGTCACCAGCATCCCGGCTCCGGGAGCATTGACTTTCAACGCGCAAACAGGTGGGTCGAATCCAAACCCGCAGACTTTGAACGTGACCGCCACCGGCCCTAACGTGACCTATTCGGCGTCGGCCAGCTCTTCCGGATGGCTTTCGGTTTCTTCAGGTACGTTCACTACCAATGGCGCCGGCCCCACCGTATCCGTCAACATCAACGGCCTATCGGCCAATACCTACACCGGGACCGTCAACATCAATCCCGCCTTTGGTAATGCCATTCCGGTGACCGTAACTCTCAACTTGACGTCACTGCCCTCCCTGGTGTCCGGGTCGCCGTCTCTGTCCTTCACCTCCAACGCTGGATCTCAGCCCCCCAGCCAGCCGCTTTCTATTACCAGCTCGGCGGCAGCGATCACTTATGCCGCGGCCACGTCCCCCACTGGCAGCTGGCTGCAGATTTCCTCCTCGGGCGGCACCACGCCCGGCAGCGAGACGGTTTCCATCAATCTCGCCGGCCTCGCGACCGGCGTCTATAACGGCTCGGTCATCTTCACCTGTTCTCCGACGAGTTCCTGCGCTAACGCCAGCGGCCAGTTGACAGTCCCGGTAACTTTGACCGTCACCGCCGATCTCACTCCGGCGCCCACTTCTCTGACCTTCAATTACGCGATCGGCGGGACGTTACCCGGCGCGCAAGGGGTTGGCGTCACCAGCGACGGCGGCGCCATCACCTACACGGCCACGGCTACCTCCAACGGCGGAAGTTGGCTGGCTGTGACGCCTTCGAGCGCCACCACCCCGACCGGCATATCGGCATCCCTGAACGCCGGCGTGGTTACCGGCCTTGGCGCCGGGCAGTACACGGGCAACATTGCGCTCGCTTCAGCTGGAGCGAACCATAGCCCGGTGAACGTTCCCGTCACGCTCAATGTCATTACATTGTCTGTAACCGGCGGTCCTCTGAGCTTCACCATGGTGGACCTGGGATCGCTTCCCAGCGCCCAAAACCTTACCGTCACAGCGTCGAATGGCGGCGCGGTTCCGTTTACCGCCACGGTGGCCACGCAGGCCGGCAGCGGCAACTGGCTCTCCGCCACGAGTGGGACCACCCCAGGTTCCTCCTCCGTCTCCATCCTGGCCAATAGCCTCGCGCCTGGTACATACACCGGCACGGTGACCATCACTCCCACCGGCGGCTCGACCGGTGTGGCCGTCGGCGTGACGCTGGTCGTCAGCCCTCCACCCAATATTTCCGGTAATCCCGGTTCGCTTTCCTACAACTACACGCTGCTGAGCGGCACGAACCCTTCGAGCCAGACCGTGAGTGTCGCCGCTACCGGCGGGGCCGTGATTCCATTTACTGCCGCTGCCACCATTGGCGGAAACCAAAGCCCGTTCTGGCTCTCGGTCACTTCGAATAGCGCGAATACGCCTGCCACACTCACGGTTTCCGTGAACCCCGCGGGCCTCGCCGCCGGCACCTACACTGGCAGCATCAGCCTGACCTCCTCACAGGCCGCGAACAGCCCGCAATCCATCGGTGTGACCTTCATTGTGAATCCCGCGCCCAACCTCGGGACCTCTACCCCAACACTGACATTCGCGTACCAAACCGGCGGATCCACGCCCGCCAGCCAGCCCATCACCATCTCCAGCAACGGCGCTGCCCTGAATTTCACGGCCACTCCCTCCACCACTTCGGGAGGTGCCTGGCTCGCCGTTTCACCCACCTCCGGCACCACCGGCGGCGCCTCCGGCACCCTGTCGATTTCCATTGTGCCGGCCGTGTTGACCACGCTGGGCGCCAATACTTACACCGGCAACATCTCCATCGCGTCGCAGCAGGCCGGGAACACGCCCGTCACCATCGGTGTCACCCTGACCGTGAGTTCGCTGCCGAGCTTGACCGCTACACCTTCGGCGCTATCGTTCAGCTACACACTGAATGGGTCCGTCCCGGGCTCGCAACCGGTTACCATCGGCAGCACCGGGAGCGCGCTGACCAGCGTGTCCGCCACCACCTCGACTCCATGGCTCCAGGTGCAGCAGAACGGCACCAGCACACCTTTCGGCCTGACGGTATCGCTGATCCAGGCATCTATACCCACCACAGCGGGCAGCTACACAGGCTCGATCTCCATCGCCGCCACGGGCGCCGGCAACACGCCGTTGAACTTCCCGGTTACGCTGATCGTATCCGCCCAGCCGTCGCTTTCGGTCGCGCCTACCGCTATGACATTCAACGCCCAGGTGAATGGCGGCAATCCCGGATCGCAAGCGCTGAACGTGAGCAGCTCGAATGGCTCGGTCAGCTTCACCGCGGCGGCCTCTTCGACCGGCAACTGGCTGTCCGTCTCACCTACCAGCGGATCGACTAATACCACGATCCATGTTTCGGTGAATACCGCGGGCTTGCTGGCCTCCAACTCGCCGTTCAGCGGCTCGATTGTTGTCACCGCCTCGGGCGCCACTGGAAGTCCCATCACGATTCCGGTCACTCTGAATCTGTCACCGGATAACCTGACCGCGACGCCCTCTCCGCTGAGCTTTATCTTCCAGGCGGGCGGCACGGCGCCCGCGGCACAAAACCTGAATGTCGCCAGCACTATCGCGGGTCTGAGCTTCACGGCTGTACCCAACGCCAGTTGGCTGAAACTTTCGGCCGGCAGCGGAACCACGCCGCAAACCCTCAGCGTCTCGATCAACACCGCGGGTCTCACGGTGGGGCAACTGAGCTCCAGCATCACCATCACCGCCTCCGGCGCGGGAAACAGTCCTGTGTCCGTGCCGGTGAATCTGGCGGTGACCTCCGCGCCGCCATTGACAGCTACGCCCACTTCGTTGACTTATTCCTACACCCTGGGCGGCAGCACGCCGGCGAGCCAGACGGTCCAGATCGCAGCCGGCGCGAATGCGGTCGCCTTCACTACCAGCGTCACGACTTCCGGTGGCAACTGGCTGGCTGTATCGCCGGCTAGTGGAACCACGCCCCAATCCATCACCGTCTCGTTGATGAATCTAAGCGGGCTGGCGCCCAATACCTATCACGGCACGGTTACCGCAACCGGACCGGGCGGCAACATCGTCTCGATCCCGGTGACTCTGACGGTGAGCGCCGTACCGCTGATCATGGCGAACCCCACCAGCCTCTCGTTCAGTTACACGTCCGGGGGAACCGTGCCCACGGGACAAAGCATCGCTGTCTCGACCTCCAACAGCGCCAGCGCCGCGTTCGCCGTCACTCCGTCTACCACGAGCGGTGGCCGTTGGCTGCAGGTTTCGCCCGCCAACGGCGCGTCGCCTGCCAGCTTTGTGGTGAGTGTAGTTCCCAATTCGCTGGCCGCCGGCAATTACAGCGGCACGGTCACCATCTCCGCCCCGGGATTCACGTCCACGACTGTGTCGGTCAGCCTGACCGTCATTCAGCCCAAGGCGGTGATCCAGATCAACGGCGGATCGCAGTTCGTGCTGCCCAACACGGCCCCGCCGGCCACCGCCACGATTACTGTCGCGGCATCCGATGGCTCCGCGCAACCGTTCACCATCGCGCTGGGAGTCACCCCCAATAACTGGCTGAAGTTGAGTGCCACCAGCGGTACTACGCCGGCAAATATCGTTCTGACAGCAACTCCGGCCGGCCTGATCCCGGGCATCTACATCATCCCCATCACAGTAACCGAGCCGGCTCTGCCGATCCCGACCAAGACCTTCAACGCCCAGCTCACTATCACGGGATCGAACCTGGCCGCTTCGCCCACCATGCTGGCATTCAGCTACCAGCCCGGCGCGCCGATTCCGCCGTCTCAAAGCATCGCGCTCACCGTGGCCAGCGGCTCCGGTACGGTTCCATTGGCCTCCGTGACGACCGACGTCCAGTGGCTGAGCGTAACCAACGCCACCAGCGCTCCCGCAACCGTGCAGGTTTCGCTCAATCCGGGCCTGCTGACACCCGGAACCTATACCGCCGCCGTGCTCGTGAAAGGTCTCGGATCGCCTTCCGCCTCGTTGCAGGTTCCAGTGACGGTGACGATCGGTACGCAGTCGCCGTTGACCGCAGTGCCCACGAGTCTGGCGTTCACTTACCAGATCGGTGGGTCTCTGCCGGCCCCGCAGAGCTTTGCGCTCTCCACCGGGACGGCGCCGTTGAATTTCATCGCTACCTCGCCCGGCAGTTGGCTGCTGTTGAGTCCAACGCACGGCACGACTCCCGGAAGTGTGCTGGTGTCGGCGGAACCGGCCGGCCTTGCGGTGGGCAGCTATAGTGGCTCGATCAAGGTCAGTGCGATCGGGGCCAGTAACGTCGTATTGATCCCGGTTACGCTGACGGTGACTGGCGCGCCGCAGCTCACATTCACCCCGGGCCAGCTTTCCTTCACGGCTGCCTCGGCCGCAACCGCTCCTCCAGCCCAGACCGTCGCCGTTTCGAGTGCCGGCGGTCCGCTTACCTTTACCGCTGCGCCGGGTTCCATCTGGCTGGCCGTGACGCCCACCAGCGGTACCACGCCTGCCACCATTTCCGTTTCGGTGAATCCCGCCGGACTGCAGAATGGAACCTACACGGGGACGATTAATATCACCCCCGCGGGCACCGCAGTCGCCCAGATGCTCCTGGTGACCTTGCAGGTCGGCCCGGCGTCCGCCACCCCCACCATTCAGGGCGTTATCAACGCGGCCAGCGGAGCCGTTGGTAAAGTGTCGCCCGGAATGGCGATTTCCATCTTCGGTTCCTCGCTCGGACCCCAAACCGGCGTGGGCTTCACCAACCCGGCAGAGGGCGGCACGGTGGCCACTACGCTGGGAGGCACGCAAGTGATGTTCGACGGCATCGCCGCGCCCATGCTGTTCTCCTGGAACGGCCAGGTGAATGCCTTGGTGCCGTTCGCAGTATCCGGCAAAACCAGCACTGTGATGACGGTATCGTACGGTAGCACAACCTCGGCGCCCATGACTTTACCGGTCGTGGTAGCCGAACCCGGCCTGTTCACCGCGAACAGCTCCGGCTCGGGCCAGGGCTCCATCCTGAACCAGGATTCGAGTGTCAATACGGCTAACAACCCGGCCGCCCCGGGCACGATCATCCAGTTGTTCGGTACCGGCGGCGGCTTAACAGTTCCGCCGTCTACCGATGGCGCGCTCAACCCGCTGACGTCCACGGGGTTGCTGGCTCTGCCGGTAACCGCAACTGTCGGCGGACAGACTGTGCAGGTGCAATACTACGGCCCGGCGCCCGGGCTGGTGTCCGGCATCATCCAGATCAACGTGACCATCCCCAGCGGCACGGCTGCGGGCAACATTCCGGTAGTCATCCAAGTGGGCAGCTTCACCAGCCAGACCACTGTCACCGTCGCCGTACAGTAGCATTTATTGATCAGCCTTAAATGAAAGCGGGGCCTTTTTTAGGCTCCGCTCCGGCGAGCGAGGCAACCAGACAAGATCCCCAGCACCCATCCGTGAGATCAGGGTGTTAGAGTATTTTGAAGGATTAAACTGCGCGCGGTGGAAGAATTCGAGGTAGAGCCGCGTTGCCATGTACCGCCTGCTACGCGTCTGCCGGCGAGTCTCGAAAGAGTAGCTCTGGGCGTGGTCGCGTTAGGGGACCGGCCCAGATGGGACCACCTTACGACGTGCGCGCTTCCCGGCACGGCTAGCGTCCCTCGGGCCCCAAAAACAACTATGGAGATAAGCAGTGAATAAGGAATTCAGAAAGATCGTCATCCGCACCACTGTTTTGGCGGCGTACGCGGGAACTTTGCTCTACTCTCAAACACCGGGCGGAGCGGCCAAGCCGCAACCTGACATTCTTATATTTACAGATGGTGAGAAACTGATCGGCCATCTGGAAAATGTCAAGGGCGGCAAGGTCACCTTCAAGAGCGATATGGCGGGTGAAGTGACGGTCGAGTGGAGCAAGATCCAGGAGTTACGCACGGCTTCCCCATTTGCCGTGATTTCAAAAAACACCAAAGTGGTCAAACACGCCGATACCAGCCAAGTGCCGCAGGGCAACCTCACCATGACGGACCAGAAAATCGCCGTCCAGCCCGCCACCGGCGAAGCGAAGACGGTTCCCGTAGCCGATGCGGGAATCGTGGTGACCGAGGCCGATTTCGATAAAGCCGTCAATCACAGCGAGGGTTTTCTGGAGAACTGGGGCGGCACGGTGACCGCCGGACTCAGCCTGGTCGAGGCGACCCAGAATGCCCAGACATTTACCGGCGGGATCAGCCTGGTCCGGGTGACGCCCACCGAGAGCTGGCTGAATCCCAGCAGCCGCACGACTGTGGATTTCAGCGCGGCTTACGGCAAGGTCACCCAGCCGGGGCTTCCCGATATCAAAACCGACATCTATCATGCCGATGCGGAAGAGGACAAATACTTCTCGCCGCGGCTGTTCGGATTTGGCCAGACGGCCTTCGACCACAACTTCTCACAGGGCTTGGACCTGCAGGATATGTTCGGCGGCGGACTGGGTTGGACAGCCTACAAAAGCGGCGTGGCTGAGCTCGATCTGAAGGGCGCCATGTCTTACATCCATCAGAGCTTTAGTGTTTCCGCATCCAACCAAAGCCTGGTGGGATCTACCTTCGCGGAAATCTACACGCGGAAGTTTGCGCACGGCGTCCTGTTGAACGAACAGATTTCCGTAACGCCGGCATGGAACAATACCAAAGCCTACTTCGCCACCGGCAGTGCCGGTTTGACACTGCCGGTGCATAAGCGTCTCGCCGTGTCGCTTAATGTAGCCGACACACGCCTCAACGACCCGCCGCCCAACTTCAAGAAGAACTCTTTCCAGTTCACAGCCGGGCTGACGTACGCGCTGCGCTGACCCCGGTCACTGCCGCTCTGGCGGCTTCTTCTCTTTCTCTGGCGGCCGAGGGGCCGGCGGAGGCGCGTGCATGGCGGGAGCGGGTGGCGGCGAAACGCGCGGCGGAGGACTGTGCCGGGGCTCGGTTTCCTGGCGCGGTGGCGGGTTAGGCGAGCGCGGCTGCGCGGCGGCCACATGCGGCGGTGGGGTAGTTGCGCGCGGCGCGGGATTAGCCGCATGGCGCGGTGGAGGCGCAGGAGTCTGCTCGCGGGCCGGAGGCCGTTTTGCCGGCGGCGGAACCGTGGTACGCGGCGCCGGCGCTGAAGCGTGTAGTTGCGGATTCTGACGCGCCGGAGGCGCCGCTGCATGTGATGCCGGCGGGACCCGAGGCTGTTCTCGCGCGGGTGGCGCGGGGTGATGGGCCTGCTGCTGCGGCGGCTTCGCCGTATGCGGCTGTGCGCTTGGCGGAAGATAAGAAGGCCGTTGCACATTCGCGGACCGCGGCTGTGCCGCCGGAGGAGCATTCCTCGGCGCAGGCACATTCTTGGGCGCGGGCGCATTCGCAGTACGCGGTTGCGCCGCGGGAGGCGCATTCTTCGGCGCCGGCACATTTTTCGGCGCGGGCGCATTCGCGGTACGTTGCGGCGTTGCCGGGGCAGCCTTCGGCGCCTGCGCTGTAGTTACGTGCGGCGTAATGGGACGCGCGGATTTTACCACTGTCACCTGAGGCCTAACCCCAGCCGCCGGACGCGCGGCGGCGGCCAACTGATGAAGTTGTGCCACAGGCACCGGGCGGCCCGGGTTCTTCGCCAGCACCGCCTGGCGCTGCTGGAATGACGGCGGCGCCTGCGGAGGCGCGATCTTGGCCACCACCGGGCGGCTCAGCACCGCGGCGGGCGGGCGAGGGGCGCTTCCACCAGGAGCGCGTCCAAGCACGCTGGCAACCTGGGGCGCCACGCGGGGGGCGGCAACCCCGGCATTGATCGAGCCAAGCTGCGTGGGCTTTAACCGCGTAGCGATCTGCCTCACCGGACGGGCTTCCGTCAACGCATTTTGCGGTACCGCCATGACTGCGCCGGGAACCGTGCGATTCATGTAAGTATTCACAGGAATCGCTCCAGTTCGCTCGTAGGTGTTGTAAACGTTCGTTATGTTCGTCCGGTTGATAACGGTCGTGTTGCTGACATTAATTCGGGTCACATAAGCAGCGCTGGCTGTGAACGCGGGGACGTAAACATCGCGCGGACCTAACGGAAACCAGCCGACGCCCGGCCCTCCTCCAAACGAGACACCGATCCCTGCGCCGAAGCCGACCCAGGCTACCAGCGCGGGAGCGTATACCGGCGTCGCCGCGACCGGACCGGGACACCATCCCCAGGAATTGTTGATGTAGGCCCAACGGCCGTAGTGGAACGGCGCGAAGCCCCAGGGAGCCTCATCCACCCAAGTCCAACCCCATGGGTCTACCCAAGCCCAATGGCCGTCCTGATAAGGCGCCCAACCAGCGGGCATGCTATTCGGCACCCACACATCGCCATAGCCTTCCGCCGGACGCCACGTTCCATACTCTCCGAGATCTTCGTATCCGACCATCGCCGGTGAGACGTAGCGCGAGTTGGCATAGCGGTCCTCGCGCTGCTCTCGCGAGAGGGCCCAGCTATCGAAAGCGTCGTTGCCCGGTATGCCATTGATCTGGTACTGCGCGGACGGCCCCTGGCCGGTGATTGCGGCCTGCTGGCCCCGTTGCACCGCAAATGCACCGCCGGCGCTGGTCACCTGGCCCTCGCCGTCGCGAACCGTTATATAGGTCTGGCCATTATCCGGATTCGTGTCCAGGCGGTAGTCGCCCGGCCGCGTGATAGTGAATGCGGCGTTCGGCGTATCGATCTCGACGTTGCCGTACAGGTTGCGCACACGCACATCCAGCGGACCGGAAGAAAGGCGCGCTTGCACGGTCTGGTCATCTAGATTCATGAACTCGAAAGCCGCGCGGTCACCCAACCGGAACGCGGCGCCCGGTACGTGCACTTCGGCGCGCGCGCCGTTGTCAGAATAGAGCTGATCGCCGACTGTCAGAGGGCGGTTGACGGTGGCAGGCACCCATTGATCCACTCCGGCGGGATCAAAGGATACGGCGCCGCTGAGATAACTGATGCGCCCGGCTCGCGATGGCGGGTCTTGAGCCGCGAGCAAGCCGGCCATGGCAAGTATAAGGACGGATATTCGTGATTTCATTTCTTCACCCGCTTATCTTCCCTTGCACGCCACGAGCCGGATGAAAGTTTGTAAAGTATTGGCGCGCACGTTTTTATATCGCGCACGTTAACAATAGTTCGTTGACAGCCCGCACGAACCGGTGGCATACTTTAAGCAGAAGCACCACTTCTTTGTGGTGGAGGGATGCCATGGCTGCTCTGAGTACTCCGACGTCGGCTGTCTGCATTTCACGAAACGAGCTCTCGCTCGACGAAATTACGGCCGTGGCGGGACAGGGCCAGCGGGTCGCGCTGGACACCAGCGAGGAATTTCTGGGAAAGATCCGGCGCAGCCGGGGGACGCTGGAGCGCAAACTGGCAGCCGGCGAGGTGGTATACGGCGTCAATACCGGCTTTGGCGGCAATGCGCGGTATGTCATCCCGTCGGAGGAGCTTGCTCATCACCAGCAGAATCTCCTGGAATTTCTGGCCTGCGGGGTAGGCGAGCCACTGCCGGAAGCGGTGGTGCGGGCCGCCATCCTACTTCGCGCAAATGCCTTGGCCCGCGGGCTCTCGGCCGTGCGGTTGGAGGTCATCGAGCGGCTGCTGGACCTGTTGAATCACCGCATCACCCCGATCGTGCCGCGCTTCGGCTCGGTGGGCGCGAGCGGTGACTTGTGCCCGTCGGCCTACATCGCGCGCGTCATGGAAGGGCGCGGAGAAGCCCTGTATAAAGGTAGCCGAGCGCCGGCTGCGGAGGCCCTGCGGGCGGAGGGAATCGAAAGGCTCGACCTGAAAGCAAAGGAAGGCCTGGCGCTCCTCAACGGCACCACCGTGATGACCGGGGCGGGAGCTATGGTGGTAGAGGAAGCCGCCTATCTCTTCAAACTGTCGCTGGTAGCCGTGGCCATGACCGCGGAGGCACTGGGATCTTCGCCGGATTATTATCATCCGGCGATCCACATGGCGAAACATCATCCCGGCCAACTCGCGGTGGCGGAGATGCTGAACTCCCTGCTGTTCGATTCCAAGCTGGTGGTTCCGCTCGACGAGATTCGGGGCCGCGTGCAGGAGGCCGGCCGCAGAGCCAATGGAAGCCACGACGTGGCCGCCGCCGGAGAATCCATACAAAGCCCTTATTCGCTGCGTTGCGCGCCGCAAGGCCTCGGGCCGATGCGGGAAACGCTGGATCATTGCCGCACGGTTATCGAACGGGAATCCAATTCGGTGAACGATAACCCCCTGGTAGACCCCGGCTCCGAAAGCGCCGCGGAAGGGGTCTATCATACTGGTAATTTCTACGGTGGGCACATCGCGCGCGCCATGGACGGGTTGAAGTTAGATCTGGCGAATCTCGCCAACTGGCTGCACTCGTTGATGGCACTCCTGATGGACGATCGCTTCTCTAACGGTCTGCCGCCGTCCCTGAGCCCGCACGCCGGGGTATACCAGGGCTTCAAAGGCATGCAAATTGTGCACACCAGCCTGGTAACTGCGATCCGGCACTGGAGCGCACCCAGCCTGATCCATACCCTGCCCACGGAGCAGTTTAATCAGGATATTGTGAGCCTGGGAACACATGCGGCACTGACCGCAATGGATGTGAATGGCCTTTTGCGCAGCGCCGTCGCCATTACGCTGCTCTCCACGGCGCAGGCTATCGATCTGCGCGCCGGCGGCGGACGGCTGGGCGCCGGAACGCGTCCGGTTTACCGGGCGATTCGGGCGGTCAGCGCCTTTGTGGAAGCGGACCGGGCGCTCGAGGGTGACATCGCGGCCGTCAGTGGATTGATCGGGCGGCGCGACCTGCCGGTGCTGAACAACTGACCATCAATTCTGGAACTTGATCTCCGATTGTCCTTCGAACCTGCGGTAGCTGCCGAAGACATTCTCGTTACGGACGAAGGTCTTGAGGTGCCGCAGTTGCAGCACGGAGCGTAGCGGCAGCAGGTAATCGTCCGCGCCAATGCGCACCATCCCGTAATCCAGAGAAAAAGAGGGCGATTGCAGCCCGAAATCTTTGGGCAGGCCGGTGCCCTCCACGATCAGCTTTCTGACCAGGCCGGTCTCCTCGTCGATGAAAACACGCCCGCTGTACGCCACCGGCTCGCGCCTTGGGCCGGAATGCAAGACGAAGTTGGTTTTGACCTTGGATACCTGAACCTCGAATACCTCGCAGAGGACGCCCGTGGCCATGGCCCGGCCGGCCCATTTATAGGATGCGGCCGTATCCGGATCGAATAATCCGCGCAACATGGAACCGAATTCGTTGCGGAAATGAATGCCCTGCGAAGTGGGCGGCGCGTTTTCCGCTTTCACTCCGTTGGTCTCCACTCTCCGGTACCTTTCCTTGCCGTCCTCGAACATCAACTCGTCCTTGAACGAATCGATCTCCTTAAGCTGATCGGGCGTCTTCACCGGAGCGCTGAAGCGGTGGGTGTCCTGAAAGCACCTGAAGTTAGGCAGATGCGACAGGTAGCCCATGGCATTTTTGGCGGCATCCTCCCAGAGCCGCTTCTGCTCCTCCGGCGGCATTTTCAATCCGCTCGAATCGATGGATGCCGGCTCGATTTCCGGCAGCACTACGGAGGCGTCTTCCGCATCGTCGCGGGCAACCAAAGAGTCCTTGGGACCGCCAGCGCTGGCTAATAGCACAGGCGCGTGACCCGTGACGCGAAACGCCACGGTGCGCGTAATCACCTGTTTCCCCTGGCGGATAAAAATGACTGCCTCGTAATTGCCTGGTGAGAACTTGGCGCCCTTCAGATCGGCGAGGTAAGGGAACTCTTTGGCCTGTCCGCCCAGGATGGCCGCGCCGTTCGCTCCGCCGTAGCCTTGCATGCTGCCGTACTTGCCTTCCATGGCGGTGCTCGCCAACGCACCGCCGAATTGCAGCGGCATGCGCGCCACCACCCGGCCATCGCGCTGGATCTCCATACTCAGATCCAGCGGGGCACCGTGCAGATCGGGATAGAGGATCAGGTAGAACTGCAATCTGATGTCGTCTTCCGCGCGGAAGACAGGGTTAAGCGCAGGCGACAATGCTTCGCCGTCATAGCTGAAGACCTGGTCGGCCTCGAACCTGTCCGCCGAGCCCTTGAATGGCCGCACCGCCACCGCGTCGCTGGCCACCAGCCCGGGCACATCCTTACTGGTTTTGAGCGGCGTGCGAATCATGCCGCTGGTGGCGCCGATCAGATCCTCGACCTTGGCCTCCAGCGTGTAATTTCCGCGACCGGGTAAGGTCACCCCGCGCATAAAGAACAGGCTGCCCTGCCGGCGAACATCCAGTTTGCGCGCGGCGCCGTGAATGTTCACCTCTTTCCTTCCGGTCCAAATGGCGGCGCCCTTGTCATTCAGCACCGTGGCCGTCAGGCGCGCGTGCCCCTGGTAAGTGCCGGACCTATCGTCCACATCGAACTTCAGGGCGTTGAGGGGCGCTTCGACGGTCAGCAAACCCTGCATGGGCCGGATGGATTCATTGGCCTGGCGCGTTTCATCCGATAGCTCGGCATTGTCGGTAATGCCAGTGCCGCCGGCGTAGGAAATGGCACTCGAAACGGATCCCTTCCCCGAGGTGCGGATAAACCGGATCTGCACGGGGATCTCAAACTGCGGGATCACGCCGGAAGAGGGAGCCGGTTCGGATGGTGCTGCCGGCCCGGCAGGCGCGGGCGCGGCCGGCTTGGCGGCCGGTTCGCCGGCAGCCGCCGAAACTACGATGATGTTCGGTTCGAGCGCCTTGGCCTGTCCCAGCCACATGCCGCCGGTCTTGGTGGCCAAGGCACTGAGAGAGGCATTCGGCGCAGTTTTTGAACTCTCCCCGACGTCGAGCACCACCACGCGCACTGCATTGGTCCGGCAAACTTCAACCAGATGTTCCAAGGTGTGCTCTCCATCGCTCGAGAAGGGAGGGCTATTCAGCACGGCGACCACGATCCGCGCGCCCGGATGCAATGCCGCTTCCTGGGTGGCCGCATCCAGGCTGGTGAGGAACGGTGCAGGATCGGCATCGCGCGCCGCCATGGCGGCATCACTGAACGCTTGCTCCAGTTCCTTGGGCCCCAGGTGCGAATCGATGCGTTGCGCTTCAGGGCTGGCCGCGCGCCGGATTTCGATCTGGTTGCCGGCAGTCTGCAGCCAGTGGCGGGCGGTATTGGCCGCGGCGCGGGCCGACTGGCGCGCGGCATCCTGCGAATTCGGACCAAATACAAAGGTGAGCAGACCCTCTTCGCAGCGGCCGGGGGTAGCCATGGCGGCAACCAACAAAGATGCCCATAACATGGCGGGAACTGGAGTACGCATCGAGCTTATTATCCTCCAATGCAACCGGCCGGGGATAATATCGTTGGGGTACCTACCGTAATGGCTCGCGGCGCAACTGGAACCACGCGCCGAAAACGGCAAGCAGGGCGCCGGCCATCAGGTACAGCGCGCGGCGGAATTCGGGCGCGCCGGCGAAGTGGTAGTGGCTGAAAATGAAGCCGCGCGCCATCATGACCAGCACGACAAGGCTCCACAGGAAAAACAGCGCGCGCCAGGTGCGCCGTACTGCCAGTATCACCGAAATGAGTCCTACCAACGCCGCAAAAAAGAGCCAGTAAGCCAACTCCTTCCCCTGCCATGGCAGCATGCCAAGCTGCAACGGCTGGCCGCTGGATAACGCCACGGCAGAGATAGCCAGCAGGAATAACGCCAACAATCCGTGAAAGAGGTAACTGAACAGGCGCATAAGGGCAACCACGAGCACATTGTAACGCCAGACGGTGAAGTCCAGCACCGCTGCCTGAACGGTCGCGGCACGGTATGCATTTCCGCGCCGTGCCGAGCGGTCTCTACGCGCTAACCGGCGGCACCAATGTCTTCAGGAATTCATGCGCTACGCGGAAGCCCCGCTTATACTGTTCGGTAAAATCATGCTCATTGTACGGGGGATAGAAGAATTCGTCCTCATTTTCGATGTTCATCGCGCCGGTATAGCCCACCTCGGCGAGCACGGAGAAGAACCCTTTCCAATCCATCGAGCCGTAGCCGGGCACGCGGAAACGCCACCAGTTCACATGATTGACGGGCTGGATCCCGGCGCGCCGTACCACGTGCCATAGAATCTCGGTGTCCTTTAAGTGCACGTCGTAGATTTTGTCCGCGAAATCGCGCGCCGCCTGCACCGGGTCCATGAATTGCCAGACCAGGTGGGAAGGATCGAACTGCAACCCCACGTGCGGGCTGTTATTGAAAGCCTTGAAGAGGGCTTCCCACCCCACCGGTCCGGTGGCGATATTCGGGCCGCCGGCGTAAGGCTCCCACAGGACCCGGACCTTGTTCTTCTCGCAAAGCGGAAAATATTTTTCGGTGTAGACGCGCACGATCTCATCGACCTGTTCAGCCAAAGGGCGTCCTCTCATGGTGCCGGATTGCCCGCCGATATTGGGGATCCCCATCTTGCCGCATAATTCGATGCACTTCTGCGCATATTCATTCTGCCTGGCGCGTTTGGCGGGGTCCGGATCGATATGGTTCCCGTCCACGGCCAGAGACGACACATAAATACCCGCACGCTGAATTTTGTCTTTGATGGCGGCGATGGCCGCATCGTCCAGCTTGTCGGGATTGAGACGGAGCTGCATGCTGGTAAAGCCCTCGGCCTTGACGAACTCCAGGTTAGCGTCGGAGTAGTCGCAAAGTACGCCGAGTTTGGGCTTCCAGATCTGGTTGTGCGCGCGCTGGGCTCGCAGGGCGGCGGCGGCCGGCAGCGCGGCTAGTAAGACACGTCGGGAAATCGTCACCAGACGACGATACAGCAGCGCGCGGGTATCTGGCAAGCGGCCATCGCGAAGTAAGGGCTAATGAGATCCGGACATCTCGCCGATAGAGTGGGTGAGTACGCTATGCCCGAACTTCTTGCCCGGCCGCAAGCGCCATGGGCGCTACGGCTTTTGCCACCTTTCCCGGCGATCGCCCATCGCGTGATCGCTCTCGTGAATCATGAGGATGTCGCGATTCAGGAACTCGGCGATCTCGTCAAAATGGACCCTTCCTTTTCCGCGGAATTATTGCGTTTTGCCAACTCCGCGTTATTGGGTGTCCGCCATGAGGTTAGAAGTATCGCCCAAGCTATCATTTTGCTCGGTCTCGACCGGGTTAAGACGATGGCCACGCTGGTCGCGGTCAACCGGATGGTGCGGTCCTCGGTCCGCGTGCAGGCGCTGCATAAAGTCTGGGCACACAGCCTGGTTACCGGCCTCCTTGCCGAAGAGGCGGCCCGTATAACCGGCTATCCTCTCGATCAGGCCTACACCGCCGGCTTGCTCCATAATCTGGGTACCCTGGGCCTGATGTCCGCTTACCCCGACGAATACTCGCGCATGCTTGATGTCACCGCGGAGTTCGGCTTCGATCTGCTTCAAACCGAGCGGGATCTTTTTGACATCGATCATTGCCTGGCAGGATGTTATCTGGCGCAAGACTGGGATTTTCCCGATGAACTCGCCGCTGCCATCGCCGTCCATCACGAAGCCATCGTCCCCGGCGAAGTCAGCCTGGATAATATCGTGAAGGTGGCTTGGCGGCTGAGCGATGCGCTCGGATACATCGCGTTCCCGCCCGATAGAGTGTGGTCCTACGAGGAACTGATCGCCTTCCTGCCCAATAGCAGATCGTTTGCACGTGGCAAATCTCCGGCCGTCTACAAGCTTGAGATCGAAGAACGATTAAGTGGCGCACCCGTTTAACACGCGGCTATTGGTCAGATTCCGGGCTTTTCTTACGCTCGTATGGAGTCTTCAGATACTTGGCGGCCTCTTCTTGCGCGCCTTGGGTGTTGTCCTTCGTCCGGACCGCCAGGTTGTATTGATTCACCGCGCGGTCGCGCTGCCCGGTGATGTCGAAAATCATTCCCAGGTGAATATCCGCCCAGACTTCAGTCCACTTGGGCTCCAAGTCGCCGTTTAGCGACTCCCGAAATTCGTTGGCCGCCGACTGGAAATTGTTCTGTTGAAAAAACACTTCGGCGATGCGATAGTGCGCCAGCGAGCTGTTGCGATTGTTCTCCAGCGCTTTCTGGAATTCCTTCAGAGCGTCGGCGTACTCGCTCACTTCCATGAACTGTTCGCCGCGGCGGATGGCTACCGCGGTGCGCACCTGGTTGCTGAAGCGCAGTACACGCTGATCGGGATCGATGATCACGTTTTTAGGCTTGCCGAAGGTGTCCACGCTGAACTCGGACGATGTGCCCACCACTTCCACGCGCTTCTCTTCGGGATTGCCCTCGGTTTCGATCTTGAGGTCCACCGGCATGCGGAAGGTATCCAGGTCCTGCGCCACCTTGCCCATCACGCGGAAGCCTTTCTGGGTGCGGAAAATGGTGTACTCCAACTTGAATTCGGGCGCGCCGTTCGATTCGATCCACTGGATGAAGAAGTAGCCCAAGTCCTGCTTGGAGACGTCTTCGGCGACCTTCTTGAAATCTTCCGTGGACGCGGATTTCCAGCTATAGCGGGTGGCGAACTCTTTCAGCGTCTCGAAGAAGGCTTTGTCGCCGATCACGTAGCGCAGCATGTGTAGCACAGCCGCGCCTTTGCTGCCGGTAAGAGCCCACAACTCGGGAGAATAATCTTCCATGCGGGCTGCCTGAATGATCGGCACGTTATCCACGGTCAGAGCTTCCACGGTATCGTCCCGGAACTTTTGTTCGACCGCGCCGGGGCCGGCGGTATGCTCCGTCCACAGGATCTCGGAGTAAGAGGCCAAGCCATTGGTCAGCCAGAGATGATTGCGAGTGGTTGGCGAAACCAGTTCCTCCCACCATTGGCGCGAGATCTGGTCGGCGAGCAGCTTGGTGCCCACCTGCTTGCCGATGGCATGCGGGTTCAGAAAAATCATCCCCGGAGCGGCGTAACCGTTCGGTGCGTTTTGTTCGGTTTCGACAATCGCCAGGTTCGCAAAAGGCGGCAGGCCGAAACTGCCGGTGAAATAGCTCATCATCTGGCCGATCTGCTCGCCGTACTGCTGGGTCATGCCTTTCTCATCGCCGCGGAAGTATACGGTGCTGGTCACGCCTTCGGACGAAACCTTGGCCCCCGGATCGTGGACGATGGCGATGCTGCCCGGAAATGACGGGTGATCGAAATGAAAGCTGTAAACCACTTTGTCACCCGCGGCCTGGTGCGTGTCGATGCCGCTGCCTAAAACCTGGTAACCGGTGGGGACCGTTATGTGCAGGTCCGCGGAGAACCGGTTGGTGGTGTAGCCGGAAACCGGGAACCAGCGTGCCGGATAGAGCAGGAAAGCGTAGTCATTGTGGATGGCGGCGAACTTGATGCCGTAAACCGGCGAGTCTTCACTGCCGCCCAGGCGGCCGTCGTAGGTGAACTTGACGGAAACCGGCTGCCCTTTGGCCAGCGGCGGGTCGAAGCTGAGCCGCTCGGTGAAATCCTGCTGGTTGTGGGTGACGTTGATGGGGTTGCCCTTGGCGTCCACGACCCGCGTGACGTTGAGGGCGTTGTTCAGCTCGAAGGCGGCCGAGGTGGTATTGTTGTCGAGCGGAACGAAGCTGATTTCGGCGGTAGCGGAGAGGGCCTGGGTGGCCGGCTGCACTTCGGCGTCGATCGTGTAATGGTCCACGCGCAGCCGTGCGCGGCGATCCTGCGTCTGCGCGGCGGCGGTCGCAGCGATCAACACCAGGCCGATCAGAAAACTACGAAACATGAGCGAGTTGTCCTTCCATCAGATCTTGAATTATGGCGGAGGCGCGGGTCATGGGCAGCGCCGGCCCGGACAGGCGGGCGGCCACTTCCGCGAGGTCCGCGCGCATCTGGGAACGCGCGGCATCGTCGCGCAGCAGGCGCCGCGCTTCGGCGGCCAGGTTTGCGCCGGTCATCTGCGATTGCATCAGTTCCGGGACGATGGCGCGTCCCGCGATTAAGTTCACCATGGAATAAAACGGCACCCGGACCAGCATCCGGCCCATCAGCCAACTGGCGGCCGTGACCTTATAAAACGTAACCATTGGGGTACCCAGCAGCGCCGCTTCTATCGTGACCGTACCACTGGCGGCCAGCGCCAGGTCGGCGTGCGCGATGGAATCCCAGTTTTCTCCGTCGATCACCTGAATAGGAGCCGCCCCGATCCGCTCTCGAAAAAAATCCGCGCCCGCGGTCGCCGCCGCGGGCAGAATAAAACTGGCGGCCTGCTCCCGATAGAGCCGCTCCACCGCGTCCACCAGGGCCGGCAAGTGCCGGGCAGCTTCCCCCCGGCGGCTTCCAGGTAATACCGATATTAATGGACGGCCCGCGGGGAGTCTGTGTTTCCTAAAAAAATCGGCGCGCGATAGGCTTGGTCTTACCAATCCGGCCAGCGGATGACCGATATACGTGGCGGCCAAACCATGCTCGCGGAAGAACTTCTCTTCAAACGGAAAGATACACAGTAAGTGCCCTAGGGTGCAGCGCATCCCGGGCAGGCGGCCCTGGCGCCAAGCCCACACCTGGGGAGCCACCAGGTAGATAACGGGAATTCCCTCGGCGTGCAGCTTGCGCGCCAGCCGCAGGTGAAAATCGGGCGAATCCGTGAGGATGGCCAACTCCGGGCGGGTGCGCCTGGCGGCCGCCGCCAGCTTCCGGTATTCCCCGTAGATTCGCGGGATGTGGCCGACCACCTCCACCAGGCCGACCACCGCCAGGCTGGAGGCGTCTACTATGGTTTCGACACCGGCGCGACGCATGCGCGGTCCGGTGCAGCCGGAGAATTGAGCGTCCGGCCAGATCCGGCGCAATTCCTCGACCAGCAGGGCGGCGTAAAGATCGCCCGACGCTTCACCGGCCGAAATCAGGATATGGCGGGGCACCTAAGGCCAGTCTAGCAGGCACACTTATCGCGGGTCGAAGGCCTGGTCGATATACATCCAGACCACGCGCGCCAGGCGCGCCACGATGGGGACGAAGGGCAGATAGGC
The DNA here is from genome assembly GCA_963843255.1 of Bryobacterales bacterium. Taxonomy (GTDB): domain Bacteria; phylum Acidobacteriota; class Terriglobia; order Bryobacterales; family Bryobacteraceae; genus Bog-159. Next base: position 460,148 of record CAWJJQ010000008.1, read on the forward strand.
CAGAAAAGCCACGCCCAGCCCGATATCCGTAAGGCCCCCATTGATCTTCCAGATCGCCAGCACCAGCAAGACAACCGGCGGGATCGATGCCAGATAACTCACATACATGGCACCCAGAAAATAGCCCGGCTCTCGCTCGTATTTGAGCCCGCAGACGGAACATGTGTCGAACATGGTCAACGGCGCGCGGTAGACGGGGCAGCGGAAAATCCGGCCTTCCCGGCAGCGGGGACAAACCTGGCGCACAATTCCGGCGGCGGCGGAAACGGCGCGGGTTGATGTCGCCACCTTCTGATACTATCCGGTTTATGCAAAAATCGCTGCTCCTGCTGGCGGCGCTGGCGGCCAGGCTGGGCGCACAGTGGATCCCGCCGAACCCGGTGACCGGGGTCGAACGGCAGCCCCACGGCGTCGCGCTTTCGATGCAGACAGGGGTCATGCGCATCGAGGTATGCAGCGACTCTATCGTGCATGTGGTCTACTCACCTACCTCCTCGATTCCGAAGCGACCCGATTACGTGGTCACCAAGACCACCTGGCCGGCGGCCGTGTGGAATATGGAAACGGCGGGCGGCAAGGTTGTTCTGACTACCGCGCGGCTCAAAGTTGCGGTCGCGCGCGAGGACGGGTCGATCGGATACAGCGACTTGGCGGGCAAAAAGCTGGTGCAGGAAGGGCCGAAAACCATGACGCCCGCGATGGTGAATGGCGAGAACACCTATCACGCGGAAGACAACATCTCCATCTACGGTTCCGAGGAGGCGTTCTACGGCCTCGGCCAGCATCAGGCGGGCGTGTGGAATTACCGCGGCGACTCGGTGGACGTCTCCCAGGACAATACGAGCATTGCGGTGCCGTTGCTGGTTTCGACCAACGGCTACGGCCTGTTCTGGAACAATACGTCGCGCAGCCGCTTCAACAATCGCTTCGTGCATTCGCTGTACATCAGCTCAGAAGTGGCCGATACCATCGATTACTACTTCCTGTACGGTCCGGATTTCGACAGGATCGTGGCGGGCTACCGGGAACTGACCGGCGCCGCTCCGCTGTTCGGCAAGTGGGCCTACGGTTTCTGGCAATGCAAGAACAAATATCAGTCGCAGCAGGAATTGCTGGATGTGGCGCACAAGTATCGCGAGCTGCATATTCCGGTTGACGATATCGTGCAGGACTGGTTCTGGTGGACCACCAAAGGCGAATTCGCCTTCAACAAAAATTATCCGGATGCCAAGGGCATGATCGCCGATCTGCATCGCAACCATTTCCACCTGATGATGTCGGTGTGGCCGTACTTCGATCCGGGCACGCCGACCTATGCCGACATGGATAAGCGTGGCTTTTTCATCGATCGCACGAAGGTCCGCGCGTATCATCCGCAGGGCATGGCGGTTTATGACGCCACTAACCCCGCGGCGCGCTTCTACTATTGGAACCTGATGGACAAGGCGCTTTTTCAGATCGGCGCGGATGCCTGGTGGCTGGATACCACCGAACCGGAGACCGAGGGTCGCGAAGAGAACCTGATGCTGAACAATAAAGTAGCCATCGGCAGCGGCGCGCGCTATGCGAACATTTTTCCGCTGATGACCACCGCGGCGGTTTACGACGGCCAGCGCCAAACCAGCGACCGGAAGCGCGTGTTCATTCTCTCGCGGTCGGCGTTCGCGGGTACGCAGCGAAACGCGGTCACAGTGTGGTCGGGCGACATTCTTTCGGATTTTGAAACATACAAACGGCAGATCCCGGCGGGGCTGAATTTCTCTTTGTCCGGAATTCCTTACTGGACGACCGATATCGGAGGGTTCTTTATCGGGAATCCCAACGATCCCGGGTATCGCGAGCTGTTCGTGCGTTGGTTCCAATACGGCACGTTTTGCCCGATCTTTCGAGTGCATGGCACTCGTACCACCAACCAGAACGAGTTATGGTCGTACGGTGCGGAGGCGCAGGCTATTCTGACGAAGTTCGACCGGCTGCGGTATGAATTGCTGCCGTACATCTATTCGGTTGCCTGGATGACTACCAATCAAAGCTACACGCCCATGCGTCCGCTGGTCATGGATTTCAGGACCGATGTGCGCGCGCAAAACATCGGCGACCAGTTTTTGTTGGGGCCGGCGATTCTGGTCAATCCGGTCACTGAGCCGGGTGCTGTGAGCCGGCATCTGTATCTGCCTCGCGTACGGTGGTATGACTTCTGGAGCGGGCACGCGGCGGAGGGCGGCCGGTCGGTGGACGCTCCAGTTACGCTCGATAGTTTGCCGCTGTATGTGCGGGCGGGTTCCATTGTCCCGATGGGGCCGGACGTCGAGTATGCCGCGGAGAAGCCCGCGGATCCGATTGAGTTGCGCGTGTATCGCGGCGCGGACGGCGGATTTGCCTTGTACGAAGACGAGAACGATACTTACAACTACGAGAAAGGCGCGTATGCAACCATTCCGATCCATTGGGATGATGCCGCCCACACCCTGACCATCGGTGATCGCCAGGGGCGCTTCCCCGGCATGTTAGAGAACCGGGTGTTTCATGTAGTTTTCGTGGCCGAGGGCCACGGTGCGGGGATTGGGCAGACCGATTTGCCGGACAAGGTGGTGCAGTATTCCGGCAAGGCGGTTGTGGTCAAGGATTAGTAGCGAATCACTGGGCCGACTGGCGGATGCGGAAGAGACTGCCGGCAGAGCGGATGTAGACCGAATCGCCGGCCAGCGCCAAGGACGCGAAGACTGGCTCATCCACGGAATTGGTTGATAGCAATTCAAACTCGGGCCCGGCTTTCACCACGTAGGTATCGCCATCGTTGCTGGTGATCATCAATTTTCCGTCGAAGGCCACCGGCGCTCCGGTGAATTGACCCGGTTGGGGGAAGCGCTTGCCCTCGTACTTCGGCTCGCCGGTGACGGCGTCGAGGCAGGTGAGTAGCCCGGCGCCGGTCAGCAGGTACAGGTAGTCTCCATAAAAGATGGGCGAGGGAATGTAGCCGGTGCCCTTGTCATACTTCCAGGCGATGCGGTCCTGCCCCTTGTCCGGGTCCAGGCGAATGGCCATAGTGATCTTCTTGGGAAAGCCGCTGGTCACGTACACCATGCCGTGGCCGAACACCGGGGTGTGGACAGAGTTGCTTTGCAGGCCTTCGGTGCGCCAAAGCTCTTTTCCGCTCCGCGGGTCGTATGCCGCAACGCTTTCCAGAGCGGCGACGATCAAGGCCGGCTGCTTGCCGGACTCGACGATCACGGGAGTGGTCCAGGTGAGGGATTCCTTGCGCGGCGTCTTCCAAGCGATCTTGCCGTCCGCAGTGGAGACGGCTGCAAGGAACGAGCCCTCGCCTTCGTCCTGGTCGGCCAGAATCAGGATCTTGTCCTCGAACAGAACCGGCGAAACACCGGTGCCGACGCCGAGCGTTGCAATGCCGCCCAGCGACATCTTCCACAGCAGGTTGCCTTCGAAATCGTACTTGTACAGCCCCTGCGATTCGAAGTAGGCATACACGAATTTACCGTCGGTAACCGGAGTCGGCGATGCGTACGTGTTGAACTTGTGGGTGTCGTCGAAAACCGGGCCCTCGTAAGCGAGGCGCTCCCAAAGCTGCTTGCCTGAGCCGGCGTCGAAGCATAGCACCTTCAACGTGTGCTTTCGGTTGCCGCCCACGCTATCCGGATGGCGGAACGCCTGCCCCTCCAGTTTGTGCTTCACCGGGGCCGCGCCGGCCAGCACGTCGCCTTCAATGTCGGTGGTCAGGAAAATGCGGTTGCCCCAGACGACCGGCGAGGAATGGCCGCGTCCGGGAACTGCCATCTTCCAGGCAACGTTGCGATCGTGCTTCCAGGATGAGGGAAGATTTTTCAGGGTTGAGATGCCGTTCGATGTGGGACCGCGCCATCCCGGCCAGTCATCCGGACCGGCGAGCAAGCAGGTCAGGGCGGCAAAGGTAAGCAGACCAAGCGCAAAGGGGCGGGTGCCCGCGCCGCCAAACAACATCGAAACTCCAGGGACAGTGGCGGCGCGGCCGTGGCCCCGCTTTGCGCGGTTCATTAAGAGCGCAAAGGGGCGCGTATCCCGCACCGCCATAAAGGATAGGAACTCCGCAGGTTCCAGCGGCGCGGGGCGCCCCGTTTTGCGCGAGTCCATTAAAAGTAGAGCGGAGCGCAGACAGAACCTCATGGCATGTGTATCAGGTTCGACGTGGACCGCTTGAAAAGGTACCCGGATCGGGGACCGGGATCAATCCCAATGGCCCGGTATTCCCCACTTTTTGGTTACATTCTTGCCAAACTGGAAGCCCGGCCCGACCGACACGCGGATGGTGTTGCGGCCGGTTCGCAGCAGGTCCGGAAACAGGTGGTCGTGCACCAGGTCGGCCTGCACCACTAGGCTAAAGTGTTTGGTGATATTGATGGCGCATCCTCCGCCGAATCCATAGAAGGCCGTCCATTCTTCCTCCTTGCCTGACGGCGCGACGGACTGCACCACGATGTTGGTGAGGGTATCTTTGGGATGGGCGGTGGCCACTTCGTTAATGATGCCGGCCGAGGGACGGATGTAGGGCGTGAAGCGCTTGAAGCGCCGGTAGGGAAACTCGGGGCCCATGGTGAAGGTCTGGGTCACGGAGCTGAAGGGCAGGGCGGCGACGTAATTTTGCGGAATCAGCCCGGCGGCTTTGAATTCGTTCAGCAATGGCACGAATTCGTTCTGGAGGGCGGTAGTCGCCTGATTCAAACCGATGGAGGTGTTTCCCGTTCCGCGGCTGTAGTCGAAGCCCACGCTGATATGCCGGGACCAGCGCATACCCGCCTGGATATGGACTCCGGGTTCCAGAAGACTGATTTTCGGACTGTCCAGGTACATGTATCCGGCGTAAACCAGAAACCGGCCTACATATTGCTCCTCCGGAGGCGGCGCTTGTACCTGCTGTGCGGACGCGCCAGGGGCGAGCGACACCAGTACCGAAGCGAGCAGGATCGGACCAGCAGCGGCGCGGCGGGGGTTACAATTCTTTTTCGACGTTAGAAACATTCAACCTCGGTGGAATCTGAACAACCAGGAGTTGGTTAAAAGATAGCATTTTCAAGGCAGTTTTAGGCAGGGATCGGTACTAGCCACATACAGAAAATATGGTACTGAAATTGCTTGCAGTCGAGCCCGATCCGACTCGCCTGTGAATGACCGCCGGCTTCGCCGTTAGGCAGCGCCTGAGTGGCGACTACAGCAGCGGAGAGGCCCTCCCGCTACACTGGTAACTGAGCCCCCGTCAGACTTTTTCCCCCTGGCGGACGTCATTTTACTTGGAGCCGGAGCTTTGATTCTTCGGGCGGTCGAGGATGCCGACCTGATTCGTAAGGCACGCCGGGGAGATGTGGAGGCCTATAACCTGCTCATTTCCCGATGGGAGAGGCGTGTCTACAATTACCTGTTGCGCATCGTTGGCAACCGCGAAGACGCTCTGGATTTGAGTCAGGACGTTTTCTTGAAGGCCTATCAAAATCTCCGCAAGCTGGACGACCCGGCGCGGTTCGCCCCGTGGCTATACCGCATCGCGCATAACGAGGCCTATTCGCTCTTCCGCAAGCGGCGGCCCGAAGGCGAGACCGAGGAAATCCAGCCGGAAACGATGGAGGGCGCGCCGACTATCGGCGGCAATGCCGTTTTTCCGATTGAATTGACTCTGGCCGTTTCGGGAGCCCTCCGCAAGCTCTCGGCCGACCAGCGGGAGACGGTCGTCCTGAAAATCTACCAGGGGTTCAAGTTCGAGGAGATCGCTGAAATCGTGACGGCACCCGTTTCCACCGTGAAATCGCGGCTGTACACGGCACTCGAACTGCTTAAAGCCGAACTGGCTCCCGTGAAAGCACGAGGTGTAACATGAGTTGCTCGCCATTCGATCTGCGGGACTATTATTTCAAAGATCTCGCGGAAAACGAGCGCCGGCTGACAGAAGTTCACGTCAAGACCTGCGCCTATTGCAGGGAAGAACTGGAGCGGTTGCGGGGCACCGAAGCCGCGCTGCTGACGCTGCCGGACGAAGACATCCCGCAGCGTATCGGCTTCGTTTCCGACCCGGTATTTCAGCCGTCGGCATTCCGCCGCGGATGGGAAGCGCTTTGGGGGTCGGCCGCGCGCCTGGGCTTTGCCTCCGCCGCCATGCTTTCGATCGCTTTGATGGTTTTCTCGCTCACGCGGCCTGTTCCGCAGGCCGGCGCACCGGCTCCCGCAACTGATCGCGCCGCGCTGGAAGCGGACTTTTCCGCCCGTCTGAATGATGCCGTAAAGAAAGCCGTGGCCGAGAGCGAGGCTCGTCAGGCTCGCCAGACGCAGGAACTGGTGGCTGCGTCCGACCGGCGTCATGCGCTCGAGACACAGGAGATGAAGGCGCGTTTCGAGGACTTCATCGAAGTGGAGAAGAAGCACAATAACGCCCAGTTTCTGGCTGCCAACGATACAGCTAACCCGACTGAGGGCGCCAGATGAACGTGCTGGCGATTTTCCTGGCCCTCTTTTTCGCCGGGCAGGAGGCCACTCCGCCGCCGACGCATGCGCGGATCACGCGCGCCACGCTGATGGGGCTGGAGAGAAGCTTCGACGGCCGGATCGCCAGGGCCAATGCGCCGGATTCCTTCGACCTTCTGGGGCCCACGCGAAGCGTGTACCTGGACGGCTACGGGGTGGTCTTCAGCACCGAGCTGAACCTGATTCTGAGCCCGAATATCAGCCCGTTTCACCAGAGCTTTACCCAGATCGAAAAAACGCGCATACACGATCGCAAGCTGCAGCGCCTGCCGGTGCTGAGACAGAGCATGCGGGAAATGTTGATCGCATCGGCGGTGGCGCTGGAGAATCTGCCGCCCAACGAACAAGTAGTGGTGGCGGTCACGCTGTTCCATTATTCCTGGGAGGATACCAGCGGCATGCCAGCCCAGATCGTGATGCAGGCGGAGCGCCAGAAGTTGCTCAGCAACGCCACCCGCGAAACCGCCATCCACGCAGTGGAGTATTAAGGTGACAGCCGCCCCGGAAGCCAGCCCTCAGCCCCCATCCCCAGACCCTATAGTGCGAAGCACGCTCCGCCTGGGAGAGATGCTGATCGCCCGCCGTTTGATCCAGCCGGAAGACCTGGAGCGCGCACTGGAACTACAGCGCGAGCGCGGCGACAAGCTGGGCAAGATCCTGGTCGATATGGGCTTCATCGCCCATCGTGACGTGCTGGCCGCCCTTTCCGAACAACTGGGCCTGCCCCTGGTCACGCCGGATTCTCAGCCGCCTGCCGCGCCCGAACTGGAGGGACTGTCGGCGCGGTTCATGCGGCAGAGCCGCTTCGTCCCTCTCGCTATCCAGGACTCCACCCTCACACTGGCGATGGCCGATCCGCTGGATTTCGAGACCATTGCCGCGGTGCGCGCCTTTTCAGGCCTGAAGATCGAAACCGCCCTGGCTTCCGAGCAAGAGATCCTGGACGCCATCGATAAGCATTACGGCGAAGCTGCCAAACAGTCTCTGGACGCCGAATTCGGCACTGCGCAGGCCAGTGAGGACTTGGAACATCTGCGCGACATGGCCAGCGAGGCGCCGGTCATCCGGCTGGTCAACGCTATGATCGCGCAAGCCATCGAGCAGCGGGCCAGCGACATTCACATCGAGCCGTTCGAGAAAGAGTTTCGCGTGCGGTTCCGCGTGGACGGCGTTCTGTTCAACCAGGAGGCGCCGCCGCGCGAATTGAAATTCGCGGTCATCTCGCGCCTGAAGCTGATGGCCAAGCTGAATATCGCGGAGCGCCGGTTGCCGCAGGACGGCCGCATCAAAATCAAGATCCTGGGCCGCGAGGTGGATCTGCGCGTTTCCACGCTGCCTACCTTGTACGGCGAGAGCGTCGTGATGCGGCTGCTGGACCGCTCGGCGGGCGATTTCTACGACCTGCGGCGGCTGGGTTTCGACGATGGAATGCTTTCCCGCATGGAGCATTTCACCTCCTTGCCCCATGGCATTTTCATGGTGACCGGCCCGACCGGAAGCGGCAAGTCCACTACTCTTTATTCGGCGCTCAAGCGCATCAATATTCCGGACAAGAAGATCATCACCATTGAAGATCCCGTGGAGTATCAGATGGACGGGATCAACCAGATTCACGTCAATCCGCAGATCGGGCTGACGTTCGCGGCAGGCTTGCGGCACATCGTGCGCCAGGATCCGGACGTCATCATGGTGGGCGAAATCCGCGACCGCGAGACGGCGGACATCGCTATTCGCGCGGCCCTCACCGGCCACCTGGTTTTCTCCACGCTGCACACCAACGATGCGCCTAGCGCCATCACCCGGCTTACGGACATGGGAGTGGAGAACTACCTGGTGACGTCGTCGCTGGTAGCGGTGCTGGCGCAGCGGCTGGTGCGGTTGATCTGCCCGCACTGCAAGACTTCGGCGGGCGGCGCCATATCGCCCGAAGGCGAGCGCATGGAAAGCTGGAAGGGCGCCGGCTGCGAGCGCTGCAACGGGTCCGGATACCTGGGGCGCATGGGCATCTTCGAGATGATGGAGATCAACGACGAGATCCGCACCCGCATTATGGCGAACGAAGACGCTTCCCTGCTGACACAGGCCGCGCGCCGCTACGGCATGCGCAACCTGCGCGAAGACGGCTGGCGCAAGATTCGCATGGGCGTGACCACGGTGTCGGAAGTGGTCCGGGTCACGCAGGAATTCTGATGCCGGCGACGCTAGAGGCGTGTCAGTAAATGGCTACCTACTTCTTCCGCGCCGTGGCGTTTGACGGCAAGACGCGCACCGGCCGCCTGACCGCCGAGACGGACACGCTGGTGGCCCGCGAGCTGCGTAAACAGGGACTGACGCCGGTGTATGTGGGCGTCGAACCCAAGAAATCCTACGAGATCAAGCTGCCCGCATTCGCCAGCGGCCGCCGGCGCGATGTTCTGTTCTTCACCCAGGAATTGTCGACGCTGTTGAACGCCAGCGTGCCCCTGGACCGCGCGCTGGCGATCACGGCCGAACTGACCGAGCGGCAGTCTTTCCGCGTAATTGTGCTGGATGTGCTGCGCATCCTCAAAGGCGGCAAGCCGTTGGCCGACAGCCTGGCCACGCACGGCGATTATTTTTCCGACCTCTTCGTGAACATGGTACGCGCGGGCGAGGCCTCGGGCGCGCTGGCCGTCGTCTTCCAGCGCCTCTCGGAATTCGAACGCTCGCGGGACGAATTGCGCGGCTACATCATATCCGCTATGATCTACCCGGCACTCCTGTGCCTGGTGGGCCTGGCTTCGGTGGTGATCCTGCTGACCTTCGTAGTGCCGCGCTTCGCCGCCCTGTTCGAGGATTCACACATGGAGATGCCGCTGCCCACACAGATCATGCTGCAGGCCAGTAACATCGTACAGACCTGGTGGTGGGTCGTGGCGCTGACGTTAGCAGCCATATTCGCCGGATTCCGGTTCTGGGTCGGCACGAAAAAGGGCCGCCTCAAGTGGGATGCCTGGCGGTTGAAGCTGCCTTTGTTGGGCGACGCTCTGCTGAAAGCCGAGACCGCGCGATTCGCCCGCGCCATGGGTACGCTGGTTGCTAATACGGTGCCGCTGGTGCAATCCATCGGCATATCCGCCGCGATCCTGAATAACAAGTATCTGGCACGCGGGCTGGAGGCGGTGGCGCAGGGGGTCAAGCGCGGAGAAGGAATTGCCGCTCCCTTGACAAAGGTGAAAGTATTTCCGCCCCTGGCCGGGCACCTGTTGACGGTGGGCGAGGAGACGGGCAAACTGGACACCATGTTCAATCGCATGGCCGACATTTACGAAGAAGATACGCGCGCGGCCATCAAGCGTTTCACCGCCATCTTCGAGCCGGTCGTCATTCTGGTTATGGGGGTGATCGTGGGCGGGTTTATCCTGAGTATTCTGGTAGCCATCACCAGTATCAACGACGTGTCCATATGAAAATACACAACCGAAGAAGGCGCACCCAGGCGGGCGTGACATTGATCGAGATGATGGTGGTCGTGATCATCATCGCCATGTTCGCCGTGCTGGTGGGACCGAACCTGTTCAAGCAAGCCGATAAGGCGAAGGTAACCGCGGCGCGGGTGCAGATCGGGAACTTCGAGAGCGCACTGCTCCAATACCATGCGGACAACGGCGTCTTTCCTACCCAGGAACAAGGATTGGAAGCACTGCGGCCCTACCTGCGCAAAGACATTCCGCTCGACCCGTGGAAGCGCCCGTATGTCTATAAGTATCCGGGCGAGCACGGCGACGAACCCGACCTCGAGTGTTATGGCGCCGACGGACAGCCCGGCGGCGAGGGAGTGAATGCCGATATCGTCAACTGGAAGTAGACCTCGGGGCACGGCCGGCGTCACCTTGATGGAGATGCTGGTGGTGCTGGTGATCATCGCGCTCATCGTGGGCATTTCATTTCCCAGCACGATCAGGGGTCTGGATAATCTGCGGCTGGCCTCGGGTGCGCGATCGGTGGCCGCCTTCATGAGCTCTGCCGCCAACCGCGCCGAGCGCCGGCAGCAGGCTGTCGAGCTTTCGGTTTCGGTTCGAGACAACGCCGTCACCCTGCGATCCGCGGAAGCCAGTTTCCAGAAGAGGTTGAAACTGCCACAGGGCATTACCGTGGAAGCGGTCTGGCCGGCGCCCGCGGAAGCCACCGATGAGGCGCGGCGTTTCCTGTTTGTGCCCGGAGGTGTGCCGCCGCGCATCGGTATCGAGATCGGCAACCGCCACGGAGGGCGCCGCACGGTGCGGCTCGACCCCATCACCGGCGCTGCCCAGATTGAGCAGCCGCAGCCCCAATGAAACAGCGCGGATTCACATTGCTCGAGATGCTGGTGGCCACCTTGATCATGGGCATCTCGGTGGTTGGCCTGATGACCGCCATCAGCACGTCGCAGCGCAATGCGGGGCGGGTGACCAGCCGCGAGCGAGCCGCGCAACTGGCGCGCGCCAAGATGGATGAGTTGTTGCTTGCCGCGCATTTCCCCCTGGATACCGACGTACAGGGCGTCTTCGATCCGTCGATGACCGGGGGCGTGGCGGGTGGCTGGCGCGCTCGGATGCAACGTTTCGAGCTGCCACCCAATCCGGGGCCGGGCGATTATGCGCTCGACCGTATGGAACTTGAGATCTGGTGGATGGCCGGCGACGAAAAACGCACCTTCAAGCTCGACGGGTACCGCTCGGACAAATTGGAATCCGAGGAAATGCCATGAAGCGCGAGCGGCCCCTTCGCGCTCAAGCCGGGCTCACCCTGATCGAGGTTCTGGTGGCGGTGATGCTGTTGAGCATGCTGGCGGTCGGGATGCTGGCGGTCATCCGAATGGGATTCAATGCTATGCATCTGACCGACTCCCGGATGATGGCGAACCGGCGGGTAGTTGGGGCGCAGCGTGTGCTCGAACAGGAGATCGCGGGCTTCATGCCGGTGAAGACGCTGTGCGCACCCGGGCTGGGAATTCCACAGGCGCCGTTCAGCTTCTTTGAAGGGCAACCTGCGTCGATGCGGCTGGTTTCCACATTCTCGCTGCAGGAGGCATGGCGCGGCCAGCCGCGCATCCTGGAGTTGCAGGTCATTCCCGGCGATCAGGGCCTGGGCGTACGGCTGGTGGTAAATGAGTATCCTTATACCGGTCCGGTAGGGCCGGGCCAATTCTGCATGGGTATGACCATCGACCCGGAGTCCGGCCGGAACGTGCCGCAGTTCTTTCCGATTCAGATCGGGCGGCAGTCGTTCGTGCTGGCCGACAAACTGGCATTCTGCGGATTTTCCTATCTCGAGCCGGCCAACCCACCCAAGGGACAGCGCTGGCGGCCAGGCTGGGGACTGCCCGGATGGCCCGCCGCCATACGTGTGGAGATGGCCCCGCTCGAGGACAATCCCGCGCGGCTGAGGCCGCTCACCATCACCGCGCCCATTCGTATCAACCGCGATCCGGATATCGACTATGTGGATTTCTAACCGGATGCGAAAAAAGGGCGAACATCGCTTGCTCACGCGCGCGGCTCGGAAACGTGCAAACCGAGCCGTGACCGTCAGGGAGCGGTGCGTCGCTAGCCGGCCACGCAGACAAGGCACGGCCCTGCTGGCCGTACTCTGGTTATCCGCGGCACTGGCGACCATTGCGATTTCCCTGGCCGACACCGTGCGCGGCGAGACCGAGCGCAGCGCCACGGCCGTGGATGGCTTGCGCAGCGAAAACCTGGCGATCGGCGGACTGCGCCGCGCGATCCTGTATCTCGACTGGGGCCGCATGCATTCCGATATTCCGACCTATAAACCGAACGGATCGAATTTTACGTTCAACTTTCCGGAAGGACAGACGGTGGTCGAAGTCATTCCGGAGACAGCTAAATTCAACGTCAACCAGGCAGCCCCCGAGGATCTTATCCAGTTGCTGCTCAACCTGGGCGCCGGTGCACGGTCCGCGGAACTGGCCGCAGCGATCGTGGACTGGCGATCGCCGGCCCAGCCGGGTGGGAGCCCGTTCGACAGCTTTTATCAAGCCCAGCGCCCACCCTACCGGGCGCCGCATCAGAATTTTCAGGAGATTGAAGAACTGCTGGCCGTGAAGGGGATGACGCCGGATCTTTACTATGGCACCTGGCAGACCAGCCCCGAAGGAGAGAAGCAACACCTGGTGTCCCGCACCGGTCTGCGAGATTGTCTCTCGATATTCGGCAACAATGGCCAGTTCGACGTCAACACCGCGGCACCGGCAGTATTAGCGGCCGCGGGCGTCCCGCCGGAAGGTGTGGCGGCACTGGTCCAGCAGCGGCGCGTACAGCCCTTTCTCACCACGGCCGACCTTGCGCCGTTCACTCAGATCGCCGGCCCTGGATTCGCACGCCTGCGCGTGGGCGGTGTCACCATTTTTACGCTGCGATCGACGGGACGTATGCGGCTGGCAAATGGCCAGCTATCGGATTTGCGGCACACGGTGGCCGCAACCATCAAGCTGACGCCGCCGGGCAACGATACCTCGCCGCGCATCCTGCGCTGGTACGACAATGCCGTCGCAGGTCAGTAGGCGGTCACTTTCCGGAGTCGGTAGTACAGCCCTCCGCGAGCCACTTCGCGGTACCCGACGTAGTGACTTTCATAGCATGCGGGCCTTCGCCGGAATTGATTTCCGCGGACACTTTAACGTGCTCCGGATCGATGGTTTCAATCCGCACCGTGCCCACGGATTTCATGCCGCTGGCGTTGCATTCGAAATGAACTTCCTGTTTCGACGTTGAGGACCCGGTCACGTCTTCCTTGCAGCTCGAGCTGACATTGGTGAAGTTCAGCGGTTTATTCAGATCCTCTTTCCTGATGCACTTTTTTCTGACCGTAGTCTTCGGGCCTTGTGATTCCCGCGCCTTGAGGCGGGACTCCATCATGGCTTTTTGCTCCGGCGTCATCTTCGCCAGAACCTCGGGAGGAAGGGCCGGCAAGCCGGTCATCTGGGTTGTCATGGAAGTCTCCCAGGTACCCGGTCTCACGTTCAGTGAGATCGAGTCGGCCGCGCAGGCGGCGCCCGCAAAAAGCATCAGTCCTAGAAGTTGTCGAGGAGTCATATGATTAACTCCGATTTTACCCAAAATACAGACCCACACCAATACTCCGTAAGGCGTGGGGGTAATACCTCGTAGTTACTGAAGTAAACCGTAAATATCCAACTCGCGCCGCGTGCCGACATAAACCCGCCCGCCGGCCACCAGCGGCATAGTGAAGCGCAAGGCTTCGCCGGCACGGTCGCGGGCGCTGTTCTGCTCGCTGTTGAACAACTCGTTGCTTACGTCCGCCGCGTCGTACGCGTGCAGCACGGCCGGCGGACCGGACCGCTGCCAATTATATGTGGCCACAGCCCAGACGACACCGTCCTGAGTCCCGTGAGATGAGACGACGGGCGTGGCGCCGGCGTCCGGATAGTTGGCCGAATTCGCCGTGTGCGCCAGAACCGCCTGCCCATTGTTCAGCGCAAAGTCGCGCAGGGTATCAGCGCCGGCAATCACGTAAATATGGCCGTTCCAGAAAGCCGGCGCGCCGAACAGAGCCAGCTTGGGAAATTTCATCGCCTGTACGGCGTGCGCGTCCGACCCCGCGTGGTATCCGCCCATGTGATCACGGTCGATCAGATACAGCGTGCCGCCCTTGCCACCCGCCAGGACCAAGTGTGGATGCGGGCCCAGTTGGTCCGGCAGAAGCACGGGTCCCCCCGAGCCCACATCCTGGTCACTGCCGTCCAGTTCTTTCTGATTGAAAGGCGTGAAGTAATCCGCGACCACCAAGCCCTGACGGGTGAGATGGAGTTTCAGCACACTGTCGCCGTAGTCGCGGCCGCCGGTCGCCGCATCGAAGCGCCCGTTGCCGGTGGGGACGAAGATGTTGCCGACGCTATCGGCCGCGGGGCCCGCGTCGCTTAACCAGATGCCGCTGTCGTCCGCATCGGGCGAGGTATTCAGGACCGCGGTTTGCTTCAAGGTATGCGCATCATAGGCCATGATCCAGCCGTGGTATGGACCGGCATCGCAGGAAGACGCCCATGTGAGATAGACCTGGCCTTGCGAGAGCAGCAGGGCCGCGCGTGGATTCTCGCGCCGGGGATCGAATAGGATCACGCCGTGCTTGTTCGCGACTCCACGGCCGCGCGTCCAGGCGCGAATTACGACCGGACCTCCAAATTTCTCCGCCCCGGTGGTTATGGCCATGGCATGCAACTTCTGAACGTACTGGTCGCCGGCCGCTCCTTTATGCTCCTTGGTTCGAGCCAGCACGTATATGGTGCCGGCGCCTACATCGATTACCGGGGTAGAGGTGATGCCGACCTCCGGCGAAATCAACGGGCAATCCAGATCGTGTGCGGGGACCGGAGTCACACCCTTAGACGTGAACCCGGTGCGCCACAGGGGCGCGGTGCTGCCGGTAGCCTGGCTGTCGAAGGCGTAGACGCTGTCATGCTCGGTGGCCACGATGACCAGATCATGCGCGCCTTTGCCAGGAATGTTGACTGCCGGCAGCCATAGCGGTTGCGCGTAGATCGGGCCATCCACGGGAAGAGATCCACGCTTCCCGAACTGGACGGCATTCACATTTCGCGGGGTGAGTATCACTTCGTCCGCATTAGATCCGGTGCGAGCCGGGCCATATTGCGAGGTCGTCACCGCATGCGGCGCGTCACCCAAGACGCCGGCCGCCAGTGTCGCACCAATCAGCAAGACGATAAGCAGGCGTTTTAATTGAGTGTGACGCATGTCCCCAAACACCGCGCTCTGCAATATGAGCGCCACTCACAGGAGAGCGGAGGGCTCGCACCGATAAATCTCGTACGTATTCGCACAACCGGCAGAATGCAAGTAAGTTATGCCCTGGTTAAGCAGAAACTGCTCCTGGCGGATGCAGTTACGCCCTTATCTCGGATTAGGCGCTCAGATTGCTAATACCATTGAGGAGGCACTATGACGCTTAGAGCGTACGTATTCATACCCGCACTGGCCGCCGGAATGCTGCTGGGCGGATGCTCATCCACACCTACCAAGTCGCCGGCCGTGGCCAGTTCCATTCGAAAGTCCCTGGACCAGGCAGGCCTCAAAGACGTTTCGGTCAGCCAGGATCGGGACAAAGGGGTGGTAACCCTTTCGGGAAAAGTGCCCGCGGACAGCGCCAGGGCGCAGGCGGAATCGATCGCTAAAGGTTTGGCGGGCGGACAAGTGGTGGCGGATGAAATTGCGGTGCTGCCGGCGAACGGCGGTGGCGATAGCCGAACCCTATATGCCGATCTGGACAAAGGGATTCAAAGCAACCTGGACGCAGCTCTTATCCAGAACAGAATCCCCGGAACGATACGGCATTCCACCAAGAACGGGGTAATCACTCTTACGGGCGTGGTCAATTCCGAGGACGCGCGCAACCAGGCGCAGCAAGTCGCCTCGGCGGTTCCGAATGTGCAACAGGTGGTTAATGAACTGCAAATCAAAGATCAAAAGGCCAGTTCGTCACGTTAGCACCGCTCCCTGACGGTCACGCCGGTATAGGGTCCGAGCCGCGCGGGGAGCAAGCGGTGATTAGAATTTGGCAGCGAGACTGCAATTCCAAGTTTGAAAGGTGATTTATGAGCACACTGGCAACTATCCTTCTTATTGTAGTGATCGTGCTGGCGGCGGCAGTTGTATGGTTGTTGCTGATGCGCCAGCGTAGTAAACACTTGCGTTCCAAGTTTGGCCCGGAGTATCAGAGGACGGTCACTGAGCTGGGTGACCGGACTAAGGCAGAGCGCGATCTGGAACGACGGGAAAAACGCGTCCAGCGTCTCAATTTGCACCCGCTGGAACCCGCTACACGAGATCGCTTCGCCGACGCCTGGCGCGAAGACCAGGCGCGCTTTGTCGACGACCCGAAAGGGGCCGTAGTTAAGGCCGATACCTTAGTCGTGGAAGTCATGCGTGAACGCGGTTATCCGGTCGGCGAGTTTGATCAGAGAGTTGACGACATATCCGTCGACCACCCGCACCTGGTCGAGAACTACCGCGCCGCGCGTGAAATCGTGGATAAAGAGCGAGCCGGGCGGGCCACCACGGAGGATCTCCGCCGCGCCCTGGTTTACTATAGAGCATTGTTCGATGAGCTACTGGAAGCGCAGGAAGTGCGGCGCTGATCCTTCATGCTGAAAACATCCGCCCTCGTGCTGCTGATGCTGTTGGCTGGCGCACCCCCATCTCCCGGTTATGCAGTACTCACGCACGAGGCGGTGATCGACTCGGCATGGAAGGATATCAAGCAGATTTTGGCCGAGCGCTTTCGCGCAGCTACGCCGGACGATCTCAAGAAGGCGCATGCTTTTGCTTATGGCGGCTCCATCATCCAGGACATGGGTTATTACCCGTTCGGAAGCCATTACTTTAGCGACCTCGTGCATTACGTGCGCAGCGGAGATTTCGTACTTGCGTTGCTGCGGGATGCGCAGGATCTGGATGAAACGGCCTTCGCGCTAGGCGCCTTGGCACATTATTCCGCCGACAGCAACGGCCATCCCGTAGCTGTAAACCGCGCGGTGGCGATTGAGTACCCGCGCCTGCGCGCCCAATTCGGCGACGTGATTACCTATGGCGAGAATCCCGCCGCCCATCTGAAGACCGAATTCGGCTTCGACGTGGTGGAAGTGGCACAGGGAAACTATGCCGCAGAAGATTATCACGATTTCATTGGATTTCAGGTTTCAAAGGACCTACTGGAACGGGCCTTCCGGGAAACCTACGGACTGGAATTGAAAAAGCAGTTTAAGAGTCTCGATCTGGCACTCGGCACTTACCGCCGTACCGTCAGTACAATTCTCCCGGAGGCCACCAAGGTGGCTTGGGCGCAAAAGCAAAAGGAAATCGTGAAAGCCCGGCCCGGAATGACCAAGCAGAAGTTCCTGTACAATATCGAGCGTTCGAGTTATGAGAAACAATGGGGCGGCGATTATGAGCGTCCCGGCATTTTTGCGCGGATACTCGCCTTCGCCCTGCGCATCATTCCCAAGGTTGGACCTTTCAAGACCATCGCCTTCAAACCACCGACTGCCCAAACCGAGACGCTGTTCATGCGCAGTTTCAACTTGACCCTGGATTTCTACCGTGAACACCTGCAGCAGGCCCGCGCAAACCAACTGCAATTACCTAATCTCGATTTCGATACGGGCCGCCCTGCTATCGCGGGAGAATACGGCTTGGCCGATGAGACCTCCGCCAAGCTTCTGTGCGATCTCGCCAAGCAGGGATTTCAGGGAGTCACACCGGAATTGAAGCGCAGCCTTTTGGCATTCTATGTGGATCCAAAACCATTGCAGACCGCGCTGAAGACGGCCAAGAAAAAGAATCGGGGCAACTGGTCCGGGGCGATGGCCGCGCTGGAGCAATTGCGAACGTTCAACGTTTCGCCGTCTGGGCCTATAGAGGCGAACTAAACGCCACGCCCGGTTTAACCCTACGACGGGTCTCTCCGCCGCGTGTGCGATACGCCGGAGGCTACGCCAATACCGCCCAGAATCAGCACCAACACGGCAATCCAATGCGCCGGCACGTGCATGTAGTGCGCGCCTAACGCCACTCCAACGATCACGATCAGGTACCCGAGAACATAAAGCGTGAATGACACTTGTCACCTCCGATATTCCATCGCCTATATGATTGGCAATCCTATCTCCAAACGTAGGGCAGATGCTCCGCGCTGCAATGGTCACTGGCATGCTTCGTTGATAGTCAGAAGCAGCCATAGGCCCTCAAAGTGTCATACATTATTTCTATTCCGAATCCGGAAACTTTTCCCGATCCGCAGCCTGAACAGATCCCACCCGGAGATCCCTCCTTTCGACGATGGTTACAACAGCAACTCAAATGGCCCCCGGGACGTGAAGCTCGCGTGTTTCTCATAGTCGCTGCCATTTTGGCAGTTTCAGTATGCGGCGTTCTGATTGGTTATTACGTAAAGCTGGCGCGCTTGTCCGATCAAAAGTTGCGCAACGGCGTTTTTGCGGGCACCCTGAACATCTTTGCGGCGCCCCGCATGCTGGCTGTTGGCGACCACCTGTCTCAGGCGCAGGCGATCGCCTGGCTGCGGGAGAATGGCTACAGCATGTCGGCCAACAATCCGCTGGGCTGGTACGACGTTCGGCCGAGTGCCGTCGGCATCTTTCCGGGCCGCGATTCGAGCTCCGTCCAGGAACCGGCAGTGATTCATTTCACCGGCAACCAGATATCGCGGATCGTGTCGCTGGCCGACAACACGCCGCGCCAGGAATATCCGTTCGCTCCGCAACTGATCACGAACCTCTCCGATCACAACCGCGAAAAGCGGCGCCTGGTGCGATTCCCGGAGATCCCCACGGTCCTGGTGGATGCCGTAATCTCGGCCGAGGATAAACACTTCTTTTCGCATGGCGGGTTCGATCTTTTCCGCATTTTGAAAGCGGCGTATGTCGATCTTAAGGAGGGACGGAAGCAGCAGGGCGCGTCCACTTTGAGCATGCAACTGGCGCGCGCCATATGGCTCGAGCCGGATAAAAAATGGAGGCGCAAGCTGGCCGAGTTACTGCTCACCATCCACCTGGAGCACAAACTGACAAAAGAGCAGATATTCACCTATTATGCGAACCAGGTTTATTTGGGCCGGCGCGGGACATTTAGCATCAATGGCTTTGGAGAGGCTGCCCAGACCTACTTCGGCAAAGACATTTCGCAGTTGACCCTGCCCGAAGCAGCGTTGCTGGCCGGCCTGGTGCAGCGGCCCAGTTATTACAATCCGTTCCACTATCCGGAGCGGGCGCTCGAACGCCGCAACCTGGTGCTGCGTCTCATGCGCGATAACGCGCGGCTAGGTGACGCCCAATACCGCGCGGCGATCGCTACGCCGCTCCGGCTCTCGCCGGGCGACATGGAATCCATCGGTTCGCAATACTTCCTGGACCTCACAAATGACGAAATGCAAATCCGGTTGGGCGACCGGGAGCAACAGAGCGATTACGTGTACACCACGCTAGATCAAGACCTTCAGAAGGTTGCCGTGGAATCCGTGCGCACCGGTATCCAGGAGGTGGACGCACAACTCCGCAGGCGCAAACATGCGGCGCCCATTCCACCCGGACAGCCCCAGGTAGCGCTGATCGCGTTGGATCCGCACACAGGTGAAATCAAAGCTCTGGTCGGCGGCCGGGATTATGGTGCGAGCCAGCTCGATCATGTCACTGCCGAGCGGCAGCCGGGGTCGTCGTTCAAGCCTTTTGTGTACGCCGCCGCGCTAAACACGGCGATCGAAGGCGGCTCCCAAGTCTTTACTCCGGCGTCCACCGTGGACGACGACCCCACCACGTTCCGCTTCGGCAATCAGGAGTACAAGCCCGGCAACTTCGACCAGAATTTCATGGGCACTGTCACCCTTCGCCAGGCGTTGGCGCACTCGCTCAACGTGGCCACGGTCAATGTTGCGCAGGCGGTGGGTTACCCGGCAGTGGTGGACATGGCGCGCCGCGCCGGTTTGAACGATAACATCAAACCAACGCCGGCCGTGGCTTTGGGCTCGTATGTATGCACGCCGCTTGAAATCACGGGAGCGTACACTGTCTTCGCGAACAACGGCACGTACGTAAAGCCGACCATGCTGGAATCCGTGCGCGCGCGGGATGCGCGGACACTCTACCAGCGTACCCTGGAGTCGCATCAAGCGCTCGACCCGCGGGTAAACTACCTGGTGGTGAGCCTTCTGGAGGAAGTGCTAAACAGCGGCACTGGAGCGGGAGCGCGCAGCCGTGGATTCCGGGCGCCGGCCGCCGGCAAAACCGGTACGTCCCATGATGGCTGGTTCGCCGGCTTTACCTCAAAGCTATTGTGCGTGGTGTGGGTAGGCTTCGATGATTATCGCCCGCTAGGCTTGGAGGGCGCCAAATCCGCGCTGCCGATCTGGACGGAGTTCATGAAGCGCGCGTTGCAGTATCGGGCATACCGCGACGCCGGTGAGTTTCCCGTGCCGCCCGGCGTAGTAAGTGCAAAAATCTGCGCGGACTCCAGACAGATTGCCGGACCCGACTGCCCAAATACATATACAGAGTTCTTCATCGATGGCACGCAACCGGCCGTCAAGTGTGAATTGCACGCGGGAAACCAATCTCAACAGTCAAGCATGAGTGGCGAGCGCAGCTTGTTTGAGCCGCTCCCGTCAATTCAACTCGCGCCAAAGCCGGCTAATTAGTCAGCCGAGCTGATTCCTCTTATGATGGCTTGTAAAATTGCCTTCTGGATAAGCAAAGCAGCGCCGAAACTCGCCAGAATAGTGGCGCCGGCAACTAGTAGTTCCATAGTCACAATTAGGGCAATTGCTCCGCCGATGTGCTTCAATATACATTTGCTCCGCCCGTCCACGATGAATGCCACTCAATCAAGCTTTGGTCAGATCCGTACAATGGGGATTTGAGTGCTGTTTATGACGCACTGGCGCAGCACCTCAAACCCTCGGTTCCTTCACGGAAAAGCCGGAACCTGCGCCCGGCATATTTCGGCATCGCATAGCAAAAGGACAGCCACAAATGAGCGGTGACTTGAATCGCCGGGTATTTCACATCCTCGTCATCGAAGACAACGCCGCCGACGTCCACCTGCTGCGAATGGCGCTGGAAGAAGCAGGCGTCACTTTTGGCCTGACGGTGATTGAGGACGGAGCCGCGGCACTCGCTTTCATACGGCACGAAGGACAGTATTTTCAGGCGCCCAAGCCAGACCTGGCCGTATTAGATCTGAATCTCCCGAAAGTCGGTGGCATGGAGGTTCTGGAAGCCCTCCGTCATAGTTCGGATATGTCGAACGTCCCAGTGGCCATGGTCACTTCGTCTTCGGCGGTTCACGAACGGAACCGGGCGCAGGAATTGGGCGTGGCACGCTTCCTCACGAAGCAACCCAACCTGGAGGGGGTGCTGTGGATTGGCAGAGCATTAAGGGATGTGCTGCTGAAAAAGTGACGGGCCCCTTCCCATCAATGGGATTGCCAGCGGCTTAGAATCACATTTAGTACGCCAAAGCCGCCGATTGCCAAGCCTGCCACCCGATTCATCCACAGCATGGCGCGATCGTCAAACCGCTCCCGGAAATGATTCGCGGTGAAGGCCAAAACGGTCCACCAAAGCATGGCTCCCGCGAAGATTCCCGCTATCAGGACTAGCGTGGAAGAGTAAAACCTGTCGTGGCCCAATCCCAGGCCTGCCAGAACAGCAAGGAAAGACAACACCACGGTCGGATTGGTCAGCGTCAGAATGAATGCCGAAATGTACTCCGATCCCGCGAGTTTCTCATCGTCGTCCTTGACGAGGGATGGCGGTTTCTTCCAATAATAGACGACTCCGATTAAGATCAGGAGAATGCCGCCGATCAACCGGATCCAGAATTCCTCGCGGATGAGAAATTGAATCACGAACTGTATACTGAAACCGGCGACCGCGCCGTATAGTGTATCGGACGAGGCTGCTCCCAGGCCTGAGATAAACCCGGCGCGGCGGCCCTTTGTGATTGTCCGGGAAATGCATAAGACGTTCACGGGACCTACAGGCGCCGAAATTGCCAATCCTGCCAGCACTCCCTTCCACAGGAATTCGAGCTCGTTCATTCGGGCCTGCTTAGTCGCAAATCGGGTGCCAATATCTCACAATCGCTCCGCAGGCAGGACCACGGATTACCTGGTCCACAAGGCAAATCTTGTAACGTTGAAGTCAAAATTTTCACAGAACCGCCATGAGAAAGCGCAAACTGATGATGATAGCAGCAAACCATTGGCATCTCACTTGCTTCGTGAGTATGGGAATGCGGTTGTTCAAAATTAACTTCAAGGAGGAGAGAGATGTTGCGTAAAGGCTTACTTGGGCTGGTTTTCGCCACTGCGCTGACCTTCGGTGTAGCGTCCGCGGAAGTGGTAGTTCGAGTGGCGCCCCCGGCGGCAGTGGTCGAGACCCATCCCCCTATTCCAGGGCCCGGTTATGTTTGGATCAATGGATACCAACAGTGGAACGGCAATGCTTACGTCTGGGTTCCGGGTAGATGGGAAATGCCGCCCCGGCCGCATGCCCGTTGGGTCGCCCATCGCTGGGTACGCCGGCACGGTGGTTGGGTAATGGTCGAAGGGCACTGGCGCTGAGCGGCGCGAGCAAACCCTCCGCGATAGATTACGGCGCCTCGACGGAGGCGCCACAAGTTCCGCTCTACTTTTATCAAAGACGGCATCAAGTGTAGCGCGGAACATATGAGGAATCCCGCAAAGAATGGCAGTATACACTCCTCCGCATTTGCGGCGGCGGTGGTGGTCGGCATAATTGCCGGTCTATACTTCATGCGCGGAATCCTGATTCCGCTGGCATTCGCCCTGACCCTGACCTTCCTCTTGACGCCCCTGGTAACTTTATTGCAGAGGCTGCGATTAGGGCGCGTTGCGGCTGTGATTCTGGCTCTCGTTTTCGCAATCACAACAGCCGGATATGCCGGGTGGATCATTGGAAACCAACTGATCGATGTGATCAATCAGCTTCCCACTTATCGCAAAAATATTCACAACAAGATTCAGTCTCTCAGCCTGACACAGAAGGGACCTCTGGGCCGCGCGGCGACCAGCGTAAAGGAGATCGGCCAGGAACTGTCGACCACTGAAACGCCTCCCGCCGCCGGCGCTCCGCCGCACCAGAAACGCAATGCGCTGCCTACCGTGCAGGCTCCGCTGCCAGTCCAGATGGTTCAACCCGCGGCCGGCGGCTTCATCTACTTCCGGGAGTGGAGTACGTCTTTACTTCGCTGGCTGGCGGCGATCGGTATCGTCATCATCTTTACAATCTTTATGCTGGTCAAGCGTGAAGATCTGCGGAATCGTCTTCT
Organism: Bryobacterales bacterium; assembly: GCA_963843255.1. Classification (GTDB taxonomy): domain Bacteria; phylum Acidobacteriota; class Terriglobia; order Bryobacterales; family Bryobacteraceae; genus Bog-159. The sequence goes on from CAWJJQ010000008.1 coordinate 483,505, forward strand.
CCGGCTTGCCGGTCTGAGTCAATTAAGCGTTATGACCCAAGCTCTAGATGACGCGGCAAAACGTGTCAGCCGGTATCTTCTGATGCAGTTCTTCGTCAATACCGGTTTCGGGATCGTGATCGCGACGGGTCTCTATTTCATCGGCTTACCCACGCCCGCACTGTGGGGCGTGCTGGGCGCCATCCTGCGCATGGTGCCGTATGCCGGCACGCTCATTGCCGGCGGAGTTCCGCTGGTTCTGGCGCTGGCGGTGTTCAACGGCTGGGCGCATCCACTGCTTGTGCTGCTGTTGTTCGTGAGCGTCGAACTGCTGGTAGGCAACTTCCTGGAGCCGTGGCTGTACGGCACCCACACGGGCATCTCCTCCCTGGCACTGCTCGTGGCGACGGTTTTCTGGACTACCTTGTGGGGTCCCGCCGGACTGGTGCTTTCCACTCCTCTTACCGTTTGCGTGGTCGTATTGGGGCGTTACTTTCCGGAACTGTCGTTTCTGCACATCATCCTCGGTGACGAACCGGTCCTTTCGGCGGAAGCCCAGCTATACCAGCGGCTGCTGGCCATGGACCAACAGGAGGCCCGTACGGTAGTCGACCTCGTACTCAAAGATAAACCATTAATCGAACTGTACGACGCGGTGCTCATGCCCGCGCTGAACATGGCCGAACAAGATCGCCACAAAGGAGCCATCGATGTCACGCGCGAGGAGTTTCTGTTTCTGAGTGTGAACGAACTGGTCTCGGAGTTCTCGGACTACGAGCCGGCAGATACTCCATTGGACGAAGGAGGAAATGGGACCGGTCCAAAGGTGAGCCAGAACCGTGACCGCAGAATCCTCTGCCTGCCGGCGCATGACGAGGCGGATGAAATCGCGGCGGCCATTCTCGCCCAAATCCTGGAGCAGGCCGGCTACGCGGTGATTGCGTTTCCACGAAATCCGTCGCTTCAGGATTCGGTGGGCACCATGGATGTCGGTCCCAGGGACATCATCTGCATTTCCGCAATGCCGCCCTATGCCTTTGCGCCCGCGCGCGCCATGTGGAAGCAGTTGCGCGCGCGCTTTCGCGATTCCACCATGCTTGTTTGTGTGTGGGGCTTTGCGGGCGACGTTGAAAAGGCGAAACTCCGGTTCGAACGGCCTCAGCCTGACTACCTGGTCACCAGTATCAGCCAAACATTGGAACTGATCAACACTCTAAATCAACCAGGCGGTGCGACTGTTATGACCGCCGCGGAATCTTCCTAGCGCCGACCAGTTACTCGAATGCCAGGCTGTGGGTTGCCGCGGCGCCTGTCGCGGCGTCGCTGCCAACCGCGCGCAGCGTAAACAAAAATGTCGAGCCAACTCCTTCGCACGATTCGGCCCAAATCCGCCCGCCATGGGCCTCCACGATACGGCGGCACAGTGCCAGACCGATGCCGGTGCCGGGGATGGCGGAGCCATGCAGGCGGCGGAATGGCTCAAACACTCTTTCCAGATGCTGCGGGGCGATGCCAATGCCGTTATCGTGAACCTTGATGACCCAGTATCCACTGGTCTCCGGCTCGACCGCGATGGTTACCTGCAGGGGGGACTCCGCGGAGCGGTACTTGATCGAGTTGCCGATCAGGTTCTGGAACACGCGGCTCAACTGCACCCGGTCGCCCATGATTTCAGGCAAATGTCCGGCAACTACACTGGCGTGACACGCGGCGATGCCCTCCGAGAGGCTATCGAGTGCCAGCCTCAGGGCCTCATCCAGGCTCGCGGGCCGCAGCGCCGGCGCTTCCCTGGCGACTCCGGAATAAGTCAGAACATCCTGAATGAGCGTGCTCATGCGCCGTGCGCCCTCAACCACGACGCCGAATAACTGCCGCTCCTCATTGGTGAAACGGGAAGCGGTCAGGCGGTCGAGAAGCTCGATATGCGTGGTGATGTTGCGCAATGGCTCTTGCAGATCGTGATTCCCGAGATAGGCAAAATGCTCGAGATCATCGTTCGAGCGCTGCAGGGCTTTGTTCACCTGCAGGAGTTCCGCGTTCTTCTCCGATAATTCCTGGTTTGCCCTTGCCAGGGCGCGCTCGGCTGCGCGCAAGCGAAGTAGCGCTCGTATGGTGGCGACCAGAACATCCGGGTCGACGGGCTCAATCAGGTAGGAATCGGCGCCCACATTCAAGGCCGCCGTTGCCTGCGGCGCGGATGTTGCGGAAGCGGTAATCTGGAGCACGATGATGCCGGCGCTGTCGGGCCGACTCTTGATCCGGCGGCACACCTCAATGCCATTCATATCGGGCAGATGAACATCGAGAAGGACCATATCCGGACGGATTTCATCAATCAATCGGAGGGCATCAGAGCCGGTGCCGGCCTCGTGTACTACAAAGCCGGCCTGCACCAACACTCTCGTGCGCGCATAACGGGCGGGCTCGTGATCGTCTACATTGATTAGCACGGCCGGGAACAAGCGGCTCTCCTTCATTGCCTAGGCCCCGGAAGCGACTCGTTCGCGAATAGCTCCGGCTCACCAAGCAACTTCTTAATGTAATCCAGAATTTCCGGTGGCCAAAACTCCCCTTTAGGCACGATCCCGGCTTGTCTGTTGGCAAGCCGTTCGAAATCGGATTCGCGAAGCCGCTGGGAAGTGTGTATCATTACTGGTATATCACGCGTGGATGGATCAAGCTTCAGATCGTCAAATACGTCAAATCCACTGCGGTCCGGCATAACCAAATCCAACAAAATCAGGGCAGGACGCTCAAAACGTGCGCGCTCGGCACCCTCCACCCCACCCGCCGCTTCAATCACCCGGTAGCGCGTGCCACGGAAGCGCTGCCGGACAATATAGCGGGCAGCCTCATCGTCGTCGACGATCAGAATCGACTCCTCCTCAGTTCCGGTGGCCTCGGCCGCCTTTACTTCAACTGGAATTCGTAATGTGAACGTGGAGCCCTGGCCGAGGAGACTGGCCACGGTCAGTTCGCCTCCCAACAGGACCGCCAGTTTGCGCGATAGCGGCAGCCCCAGGCCGGTGCCCTTGACCTTGCCCTGGATGCGATTATCGATCTGGGCGAACTCCTGAAATATATGCTCCAGGTGTTCGGGTGCGATGCCGATTCCGGTGTCCGCCACCGATATCTTCAACCAGCCTGGCGAAATTTCGGAGGAAATGCGCACCTCGCCACGCTCGGTGAATTTGAGCGCGTTAGAAATCAGGTTACGCAGGATCTGTGCGATTTTCGGCTCGTCGGATTCGAAGGAGAAATCCGCAGGCAGCTCCTCGAATACCAGCGCGACGGTATCGCTGGCCACCAACGGGCGCATGACGCCGCGCAAAGTCCCGAAAAACTGCCCCAGGTGGATTCGCTCGCTGTGCACCTCGGTCTTGCCTGCTTCAACTTTCGCGAGGTCGAGCAAATCGTTGACCAGTTCCGTAAGGTCCTGGGCGGCGTGGCGGATGTATCCAACCTGGCGTTCCTGTTCGGCCGTGAGTTCGCCGTCCGTATGGCGAAGAAGCAACTGGCTGAGGGCCAGAATGGAGTTCAGCGGCGTGCGGAATTCGTGGCTTACGTGACGCAGGAAGCGCCCCTTCAACTCGTCGGCGCTGCGCAGGGCTGCGGCCTTCTCGTCAAGCTCGGCATACAGGGCCACGACGCCGCGGTTGGTTTCCTCGAGTTCGGAGTTGAGGCGACGCACCTCCGCCTGGCGCTTCAGCAATTCCATCTCGCGCAGACGCAGCGTTTCCAGGGCCTCGAGAAGGTTGTGATTCTGTACCTGCGCTTCCTGCGTTGCCGAAACACGCGTCTGGGCAAGCTGCGCGACGACCATGGCAATGCCGGGCGACTTTAGCCGAGGCGCCTCGGCCGGCAGGTTCTTCGAAAGCCGCACCATGGTTCCCTTCCCCGGTGTAGCGTCGATTTCGAAACTATCCATCAGACGTCGGCTGCCCACCAACCCCATACCCATACCATTGGTCGAGTCCATGCGCCCGTTTAGAACCGCATCCAGATCCGGGATGCCCGGTCCATTGTCGATCACCGTGATCGTCAGCGCCTGTGAATTCGGGTGAACAGCCAGCCCGAATTCCACGCGCCCGCCGCCGCCGTGTTGAAAAGCATTGCGCGCCAGTTCCGAGACGGCGGTGGCGATGCGGATCTGATCCTGGCCGCCGAAGCCGATGAGCGAGGCGAGCTGGCGGGCCCGCTGCCGTGCCGCTACCACGTCGATCTCTTCCCGGACCAGAACGCTGACGACCGGCACCAAACCGGACATGGACGATGTCACCGGCATTCGCGCATGAACCTCCCCACCAGGACGCAGGCATCGTCACGGCCGCGGCTGGCATCGCGATAAAGAATTCCGGCAATGACCGAGGGATGCCGGCGCAGCAACCCTGGATAAGCCTCGACGGACCAACTGGTGTTAATCCCGTCGGAGTGCATCACCAGGGCGCCATCCGGCGGAAGAGTGTACTCGAATTCCTGGAAGCGGCGGGCTTCCATGCCGGCCGTTCCGTTGAGAGAAACCATGAACTGCGCGCGCGCGCCGCCCAGCAGCACGCCGGATATATTGCCCAGCCCGGCGTAAACCACGCGGTAATTTTCATGGTCGATGCGGCTGACGGCTACGGCTGCCCCCCGCGTCGAGCGCAGGGCCAAATGGACGCGCTCAAGCACCTCCGCCACGGAACGCGTCGCGCCGTTGTGAAAAGCGGCGACCGCGGCCGCCGAAGCTTCCGCCGCGAGAATGCCGTGTCCCAACCCGTCGGCCACGATGGCGCTCGTGCCGGAGCCGTTGGGCCGAACGCCCCAATTATCGCCGGACACTGTTTCATTAGGATGGGGGACCATGATGGCGCCAAAGACCCACTTCTCATTCCGCATGCCTTCATGGCGCTGCCGGAATTTGCGAGCCATTACCAGTGTGCCGCGTCCGGGCTGCGAATAGGCATCGAATACATCGGCTAAACGTGCGATAGCGCCCAGCCCCGTCCCCAAGGTTCCGGCGGTCGAGAATCCATCAGCCATACATACATGTAAGTTGGCTGTGCCGGGGCCACGGTCGATCGAAAGGATCTCCACACCGGAATCGCCGGCCGCCGACAGACAACTAAGATACATCTCGCCCAAACCGGCGTGTTTCAGGATATTCGTGGCAATTTCGGTGGTAATAATAGCGACTTCCTGGGAAGCTTGTTCGTCCAGGCCCTCCGATTGCGCAAACGCAACGGCGTGGCGGCGGGCTTCGGCGACATGGGTTGGGTCAGAAATCGGAACCAGACGATGCAATGACCTACCCCTTCCAGCGCGTAATCGTGACGCGCGTGCCCTCTCCGGGACTGGACTCGATCTGAAACTCGTTGGAGAGTCGCTTGGAGCCGCCCAAACCAAGGCCCAACCCGGCGCCTGTGGTAAAACCATCCTTCATGGCCAAGTCGATATCGCGGATACCGGGGCCGTGGTCCTCGAAGGTCAGCCGCAGACCGCGCTTGGTGGTGTCGCGAACGATTGCGATACGGGCCATACCGCCGCCGCCATGTACCACCGTGTTTCTAGCCAGTTCGCTGGCCGCAGTCACGATCTTGGTTTGATCGACCAGATTAAGCCCGATCTCGATAGCCGCTGTGCGCACCGCCTGCCGCACCAGGACCACGTCGTCCTGGCTGCCGAGTCCCAGCTCATGAGATTTCTCGATCAATGGCTGAGTCCTCCGATTCACGGGCGGCCCGAAGCAGGTCCATCCCACGATCTACGTTCAGGGCAGTTCGGATGCCGGGCAAAGACAAGCCGAGTTCGACCAAGGTTATGGCAACCGACGGTTGCATGCCAACGACGACCGTTTCCGCGTCGAGAATCCGGGACATGTTCGCGATGTTCGACAGCATCCGGCCGATGAATGAGTCGACGATATCGAGCGCCGATATGTCGATCAGCACGCCCCGCGCGCGACTGCTCACGATCTGCGCGGTAAGGTCGTCTTGCAAGGTTAGAGCCAGCCGGTCATGCATGTCCACTTGAATGGTCACAAGCAGAAACTGCTCCACACGAAGAATCGGAATTCTATCCATGCGGGTTCCTACGCCTTGGCGACGGTCTTCCCTAACTTGCGCAGTGCGATCTGAAATGCATCGGCCAGAGTTGCCTTCGTAATCACACCACCTAAATCTACTCCCAGGTGGATAATTGTCTGCGCGATTTGCGGCCGGATTCCGCTGATAATACACTCCGCGCCCATAAGTCGCGCGGCCGCTACTGTCTTAAGCAAGTGTTGGGCCACCAGCGTGTCCACAGTTGGCACTCCGGTAATATCGATAATGGCGATGTTGGATCCCTTGGCCACAATAGCCTCCAGCAGGTTCTGCATCACCACCTGCGTACGGCTGCTGTCCAGCGTGCCAATCAGTGGGAGGGCCAGCACACCCTGCCATAATTCCACCACCGGCGTGGATAACTCAAGCATCTCCTGCTGCTGCCTGGTAATCAGCTCCTCGCGTGTTTTCTGGAAGACTTCGGTGGTGTACAGGCCTAACTTGTCTAACAGTAAGGTGGCAAACCAGAGCTGCCGGGCCAGAAGTTTCGGGTCACTGTCGGCGGCCTTTGTGATCCGGTCGAACAGAGGCTGTTTGAGCGAGAAGACGAATGTGGCGGTCTCGTTGGGAGAGAACCCCTGCGTTGCGCGGCGGCGCGACAGGTCTGCCAGAAGATCGCGTGCCTTCACCCATTCCCGGCCCACAATATCGGGCTCCGCCCCCGCGGAAAGGGTTTCCCGCAAGACAGACAGCAGGTTGCGCGAATCCGTTCGCAACTCCGCTTCGGAAACCAGATCGTGGCGGCTGCTGAGACTTTCCTTCTGCCGCTTCATCCAGTCGTCTAGCAGTTCGGCTTCATGGCGATCGATAATGCTGGCTATGTTGTTATCAGACGTATTTTCCAACACCCGTTCCTCTCCCCAAGCGGATAGTAAGCGCGCCGCTCGTGCTTTTGTAAGTGTAACGTAGGCAGGGACTTGATTCAGGCGCGGATATGTGAGCTAAGTCACTAATTCAGCCGGGGAAACAACATCGCGTTCACAAAACAGTCTTCGAAGCCAGGCTCGGCATTCAGTTCCACGTGAGTCGCGATGGAACACAACCTCCCGATGATTGTTTCTCGCCGGGAGGGCGCCAGCAGCAGCATGCGCGCGCCGCGCAGCGCAGTGTTTCCGGCCGCGTGAACAGGGCAGGTCGAATCCGGTAAAATCCCGATCCGCCGGGCGCTCTCCACGCGAATATAGTTGCCGAATGCGCCCGCCAGGTGGATTCGGCTGCTTTGTCCCGCCAGCAGCGCCAGGCCGGCGGCTACGGCGCCCTTGGCCAGTTGTAGCTCCCGAATGTCCGGCTGCGTCAGCGCAACATCCGCCGTAATGGCCAGCCGCCGCTCCGGCGATTGCAGACGGCCACGAGTATCCACCAGTTTCAATTCCAGAGCCGCTGCGACGGCATCTACCAAGCCGCTTCCACAGATGCCCCGTGCAGCGCCGCCGCCGATAACCCTGGCCGCCAGCGCGCCGTCGCGAATCTCGACTCGATCGATGGCGCCCTGGGCCGCGCGCATGCCCATCGCGATTCTGCCAGCCTCGAACGCCGGCCCAGCCGCGGTGGAGGCGCAACGGATCCCATTCTGGTTACCGGCTGCGATTTCGCCATTGGTGCCCAGGTCCATCAAAACCTGGTCGCGGTCCGACTCGAGAAATCGGGCGGCGAGTAAGCCGGCCAAGAGGTCGCTGCCAACAAATCCGCCGATGCATGGTAAGAACTTCACGGCTTCGCTGACGGCCACGTTCCACCCAAGCTCGCGGGCACTGAGTGCGCGTGCCGCCCGCGCAGGGGAGTGAAAAGGTACATGCGACAACGGCTCCACGCTTTCGCCACAGAAGAGGTGATGCATCACCGTGTTTCCCACGATCAGCACCGTTTCGATGTTCCGGCCGCCCGCCAGATCTTCCAACATGGCTCCTAGCGACCGGCGTACGAGCCCGGTCAATACTCCAGGTCGTTCCAGGTCGAACTGGATGCGTGTCACGATGTCGGAGCCGTAGCGAACCTGGGGGTTGAGTGCGGTGCGAACGCCTTCCACTTCGCCGGTCGCAAGATTGACCAGTTGGACCACCATGGTGGTGGTTCCCAGATCGATGACCGCGCCGAATCCACTGGCAGGCTCGAAGGGCACGCGCGCGTCGTCGCAGAGCACTTCGGCGGACCACTGGCCGACCGCCATGCGGACCCGTCCGTGGCAGCGGAGCCGGCAAGCCAGACGCCAGCCATCGGCGAGTTCCTGCTCGCTGAGCGCCGCGTGCATTTCCTCCGTGACCGGTGCGTCCCCGTCCAGCACCCGGATCCGGCATCCACCGCAGGCAGACTCACCGCCACAGGGAAACTCCACTCCTTGCTCGAAGAGAATATCGCGCGGCTCCCGACCGTCTTCCGGTTGGATCTCGATGACCCTACTCACCATGTTCCCGCGCGTAGTGAGTCATCGTCATCAGATTTTCGGCCGGGGTGCCGCGCGGCACCTCGCATCCGGCGCCCACAATGTAGCGGGGCCCGGCCTCGCGGTGGCATTGGCTCACAGCCGCCGTAATCGATTCGGGCGTGCCGTCGCGCAAGGCTCTCACCGGATCTATGTTACCGAGCAGCATCTGATGCTCGCCCATCGCGGCGCGGCCTTCGTGGATAGACGACAGGTAATCAAGATCGACAATGTCGGCCCCGGTCCGGCCCATGCCCTTCAGGATGCGTCGCGTGTTTCCGCAAATATGCAGGCGCGCGAGCGCTCCCATTTCATGAATTGCCCGCACCAGGCGGCACTCGCCGTCTAACACAAAGCGCTCGTAAATCTTGGGGCCGATGAGAGAGGCCGCGGCATCACCGATGCCGATCAGCGACGCACCCGCTTCGATCTGCGCTTTTGCGAATGCTATTTCCATCGCCAAGACGAATTCGGTTAGCTGATCCACGAAATCCGGATCGTCGTGGTAGTCCAACATCAGCGCGTTCAATCCGCGCAGATCGGCGCTCATGGCGCACGGTCCTTCCACCCAGCCTTCCACGATTCTCTCCGCACCTGCCGCTTCAGCCAGCAGCCGCACGGCGTTGACCCGGTCGCGCATGCGCCCGGGCGCCGCCGGATCGGGCAGACGCAGGCCGGCTAGCGCGATCTTGTCGCCCAGTAGCGCCTGACTCTCGATGATGGCCGGCGGCTGATCGTCGAACCACTCGACGGCCGCTTTCAGATCGGACGCCTCGCGCGCCGGATCGGATATCGCCGAGACGTAGTCGAAGCCATAGCGCTCCGCGGTCATCACCTGCGCATGCGCCAGCACTGCGCCGTCGGAAGCATAATCGCGATAATGTACGCCGGCGGTGTCGGCGGCGAACATCATGGTGATGGGCATCAACGGCAGATGGTCGGCCGCGTGTCCGGCCAGCGCCGTCATCACTCTCTGTTTTCCTGTCATATAGCACTCCGGCAGGCGGCCATGACGCCATCGTCGTAACGCGCCACGATCTCGAATCCCGGCTCAACCACCAGGAAATCCGCCGCATCCCATTCGCCCCGGACCAGGCGTTGAAACAGGCCAAGATCGCCGCGCACCTTGGAAAATACCCAATTCTTGCGCGCAGCCTCATCACGGGCCTGCCGTTCGAAGCGGTCATCGGCTTCCAGGCCGGTCTCGATATAAGTCAACTGCCGGTAGGCGGTCTCATACCGGTAGATCTCTTCATACAGATACCGGCCATTGTCCTCGCCATACTTCGCGATCAAATCGTCGAGCGTGGCGCCTATGCCCGTGCGCGTCTGCGCCAGTTGCACCAGGCTTTGACCGCGTTCCAGCCATCCGGTGGAGCGGAAATAGACGCCCGGGTTCCGGTCGAAATACTCGCGGTACTTCTGGCGGCTGCCGAAGAGCAACGCAATGCAATCGTGCGCGCGTGGAATAACGAGCGGGATCGAAACCGCGCGCAGGCCGTTCAGCCCATTTCCACACAAGCCATAACCCATCAGGATGGCGTCGTAGAGCGCCGGATCGGCTTCGGCCACCACGTTCTCGAGCGATTGCCGCATCGCGGCCGCGCCCATATCATGCAGCCCTTTGGGTAGAAACTTGACGTCCACCTGGTGCGGCGAGCGCGCCACGGCATCGCACATCTCACGGAAGACCACTTCACAACTGATCAGTTTTAGACGCATGCCGCTATCGCCTGAATAAACGCGGGCGTAGTGCCGCAACACCCGCCAATGAAACATGCACCGGCCGCGATCAGTTCGGGGACACCGGCCGCGAACTGCTCCGGCGTGGTCCGGTACGTGATTTGGCCGTCTTCGAGTACCGGTAGCCCGGCATTTGGCTTGATCCATACGGGAAGGCCGGAGGTGGCGCGCAAGCGCTCGCAAACGTTGCTGAAGCCATCGATTCCGGAGCCGCAGTTCGCGCCTACCGCGTCCACACCTTCGGCCGCCATAGCCGCAGCCACCTGTTCGGGCGTTGTTCCCATCATCGTGCGGTCCTTATTGCGGCCTGAATCGAAGACGAATGAGACAATCACGGGCAGACCCGTCGCGAGCGCTGCCCTTGCGGCGATTTGAGCCTCCGCGATGTCGGTCATGGTTTCTACGACGAGCGCATCCGCGCCCGCTTCCGCCAGCGCCTGGGCTTGCGCCGCGAAGGCGGCGGCCAGGGAATCCGGCGTGAAGTTGTCCGTCAAGAGGATCTTGCCGCTGGGCCCAATGGAGGCCACCACCCGCGCCCTGCCCTGGGCCGCGCGCCGTGAGATTTCGACTCCCGCCCGGTTAACGGCAAGGATATTGGCATCCCGCAGACTTATGGCATTCGCACGAAAAGTATTGGTGAGGATAATGCGGCTCCCCGCCGCGCAGTATGCGGCAGCCACTGCTTCCACGCGGTCGGGATGGCAAAGGTTCCACGGGTCCGGGCACTCCCCGGGCGCCAATCCCAGCTTCTGCAGTTCGGTCCCCCAGGCGCCATCAGTGAGCACAGGACCACCGGTCAGCCAATCCGCCAGCCTACTCATGCCCGTCTCCTTTTCCAAAGCACTTCGATGTCTTCGAGGGTCTGACCCTTGGTTTCGGGCGTAATCCGCCAGACAAAAATCACAGTGAACACACAGACCCCGGCGTATAGCCAGAATGTCCGCGGCGTACCGATGGCGGTGGCGATGGACAGAAAGGTGATGGTCAGGATCGAGCACGCCATCCACAACACCACGGTGCACACGGACATTGCCCGGCCCCGAACCCGGTTCGGGAAGATCTCCGACAGGATCACCCAAACGCCGGGACCGAGGCCGACCGCGAAGGCTGCCGCACAGCCGATCATGGCCGCGAAAACGATCGCTGGTGAAGGCGGTGTATGGCGGAAAGCCGCGCCGAGGCATACCAGGCACACCCCCATGGTCCCGGCCGAGAACATCAGCAGAGCCTTACGGCCTACCTTGTCGATCAGCCACAAGGCCACAATGGTGGCCAGGAAATTCACACCGCCGATCAAAACATTCGCGCCAATGGCCCCCGAGGCGCTCTGATGCCCTACCCGTTCCTTGAGAATCAGCGATCCGTAAAACAGGACTGTGTTGACGCCGGTCCACTGTTGTATCACGGCGAGCACCACTCCGATGACCAGCGCGCGCCGCATCCCTGGCGAAAATAGTTCGGCGAGGGTGCCGCTCTCTTCGGCGATCGATTCGCGAATCCGGGCGAGTTGCCCGCGCGCCTCCTCGGGCGCACCCGTGCGCTTCAATATCTCCAAGGCTTCCGACTCGCGGCCCATCTCGACCAACCATCGCGGGCTCTCCGGGACAAAAAACAACCCTATGAAAAACGCCAGTGAGGGGATGGCCGCGATGGCGAACATCCACCGCCATCCGTTTTCAACCTGAAACGAGAAACCCCAATTGACCAGATAAGAAAGTAGAATACCGGTCACGATGGCCATCTGGTTCAAGGACACGAGCCGGCCGCGAATAGCCGCCGGAGAGACCTCCGCGATGTACAGCGGGGCCAACAAAGAGGCGATTCCGATGGCGATCCCGCCCGCAAATCGCGCGGCTGCGAACTCGGGCAGGTTCTGCGGAAGCGCGGCGCCTACGGAGGAAAGCGCGAACAAGATGGCCGAAAAGAGGAGGACGCGCTTGCGTCCAAAGCGGTCGCTCAGCCAGCCGCCCACGGCCGCCCCCAGTACGCAGCCCGCCAGAAGGCTGCCGGCCGCGATGCCGGTCTGGCTTTCATTCAGGCTGAACTGCTGCTTCAGGAAGAGCAGGGCGCCGTTGATGACGGCAATGTCGAAACCGAACAGCAGTCCCGAGGCGGCGGCCACGATGGAGACGCGGTAAACGTAACTCATCGGCCCGGCCCCACACGCCGGTGCAGGCAGCGCGACTGCCGCATCCTACGCGACCTTCGACATCTGACGCGCCAGCGCCACGGCCACGCTGGCATTGGCGCCATATCCGTCCGCGCCAATTTCGTCGGCGTAGCGTTGGGTTACGGGTGCGCCTCCTACCAGGACTTTTACCCGGTCCCGCATACCCGCGTCTTTGAGCGCTTGAATGGTGGTTTTCATCGACCCCATGGTCACCGTGAGAAGTGCTGAAAGACAGACCAGATTGGCGCCGGAGGATGCCACCACCTCGGCAAATTTTTGCGGCGACACGTCCGCGCCCAGGTCGATCACCTCGAATCCGCCGCCTTCCAGCATGGAAGCCACCAGATTTTTGCCGATGTCGTGCAAGTCGCCTTTTACCGTGCCGATCACCACTTTGCCCACGGGTTCCGCGCCCCGCGCTGCGAGCAGTGGGCGGAGCAACGCCAGCGATCCCTTCATCGCGCGGGCCGAAAGCAGCAACTCCGGCACGAAATAATCTTCGCATTCAAAGCGTCGGCCCACTTCGTCCATCGCCGGAATCATATATTTCGTGACAAGCTCGGCGGGATCAATCTGCTCCGCCAATGCCTGCTCGGTTACCGCCACCGCGCGCTTGGCATCGCCGTCTACTATTGCCAGGTGTAACTGATCGAGTTCCGCCATGATCAAGCCTCTCCGTTAAACTCGTGCACCGCATCTAGCATCGCCACAATATTCTCCACCGGCGTTGCGGCTTGTATGTTGTGGATCGAGTTAAAAACAAAGCCGCCGTCGGGCGCAAACACCTCGCAACGCCGCAAGACCTGCCGCCGGACCTCCGCCGCCGTGCCAAAGGGCAGAGTCTGCTGTGTATCCACCCCCCCGCCCCAAAACACCAGCCGGTCGCCGTATTTCGCTTTCAAGCCTTCCGGATCCATGCCCGCCGCCGAGCACTGCACAGGATTCATCAGGTCGAACCCTGCCTCGATAAACGACGGGTAGAATCGTTCCACGGACCCGCAGGAATGCTTGAAACATTTCCAGGTGGTATGGCCGTGGATCCAGCCGCACACCTGCGTATAGTAAGGCAGCCAAAGTTCGCGAAAAGCAGGCACCGAACAGAAGGCCGATGTCTGTGTACCGAAATCCGTTCCGCAAATAAATACGGCATCTACCGAGTTTCCGATGCGCTCGTGTACGCGGGCCAGATTGGCGCGTGCAATCTCGCTCTGTTTCGCGAAGATCTCATGGATGTAATCGCGGCGGCTGCGAGTGGACACATACCATTCGGTGATGTCGCGAATGCCGCGGGGATCCTTCAGAAAGGGCGCCGGCACCAGGGCGATGTCACCAAAAGCCGTTCCGCCGAAGTTGGCGATCACCGCGCGGCCTGTGGCGGCGGCATCGCGCACATTCTCCGCGATCGCCGAGAGGTCATCGTCGCTGAGCGGCGTGAACTCCTCCAGATTATCGCCCGGATTCAGGTGTTCTTCGTCGAAATGGTTTTGCCGGACGATCGCGTCGAAGAAGTGAAAGCCGCCGGGCATGCGGGCGCTCGGGTTCGCGCTTAGATCGCCCTCCGGGTAGATCAGGGTGTCGCCATTGGCATCCACGGTGACGTTGAACTTCTCGGGCACCAGCACATCCAGCCCGTTGAACGTCCAGAATTTCCATTTTTCATTGGGAAACCCGAACATGGTTTTCCGCGGAAAAACCCCTTCTACGTCGATTCCCATCGCCTGTTTCAGATCCTCGTCGAGCAACCCCAGCATCTGATAGGGCTCGTGAACCTTGACGGGTCTTTTCTCCAAGCCGTAGTAGTCACGCAATGCCGCCACGCAACTGACATGAATTCCGGTCACGGCCGTACTGCCGAAATCGATGGGAACGCGATCGGGCAAGCGATGGTGAACCGCCTCCAAAACTCGCCGCCTGGCTGCCTCCAAAAACTGCCTCCTGCAAGCCGAGAGGAATTGGGCCATGACGGGCGCCACCATGGGCAACCCGCAGACCTTGGGCCGGCTCTTCGGATACCCTGAGATGATTATATCCGGATATCTGTTTCCGCGCCTGTCGCGCCGCTCAGCGGGTCAAGGAAAGTTCACGGCTCGCCGCAATGCTCTCTTTGGTTAATTACACCTGGTAAGCGAACCGTTGATATCGCGAGCGTCACCGCATTGAGGAGTAATAGTAGTTTTAACGGCAGTAATCCGTGCGCGTGGCCACATGGAACAGTACTTAGCGCCTGAACTCGACACTCCGGTCCCTCGGGAGCCGTCACTGCCGCTCGCCTGCGAAAGCATGCAAGAGCGGCAAATGCCCGCCGATCCGGCACGCGTCTTGACCACCGCCCTGGAAGCAGCCGCCAACGCCATCGTCATCGCCGACCGGGAAGGCCGTATCACGTGGGCTAACCGGGCATTCACCGAGCTCACAGGGTACACGCTACGGGAAGTTGCCGGCCAGAATCCGCGTGTTCTGAAATCGGACGTACACGATCCGGTCTTTTACCGGAAGCTATGGGAAACGGTTCTCGCCGGCGAGGTATGGTCCGGAGAGGTGATCAACCGCCGCAAGGATGGTTCGCTTTACGAAGAGGAGATGACCATCACCCCGGTTTGTGGCCTGGATGGCGCTATCAGCCACTTCATCGCCATCAAACAGGACATCAGCGCCCGTAAGCGGGCGGAGCGCGCCCTCAGCCGGAGCGCCTTGAGATACCGTAGCCTGGCCGACTCGCTACCCGAAATTGTCATAGAAACTGACTTAGCGGGCGCCATCACTTTTGCCAACGCCAACGCGCTGCGGATACTCGGCTATGATCCAGACGACCTACGCGCGGGATTGACAGTGCTCGATATCACCGCGGAACACGATCGGGATCGAGCCAGCCAGTATCTCCTGAGAGACTTGAACGGCCAAAATAGCTCTACCCATGAGTACGAGGCGCGTCGAAAGGACGGCACTACCTTTCCCGTCCTGGTTTCAACCAGCATCATCCTGGAAGATCATAAGCCGCTCGGCGTAAGAGCCATTGCCATCGACATTACCGAGCGCAAGCGCAGGGAAGAGGCGCTCCGGCTGACCCAATTCTCGGTCGATCACGCCGCGCATGCCGTCTTCCGCGTGGAACCGGACGGCCGCGTAGCGTACGCAAATGAAGCCGCGTGCCGTACGCTTGGCTATTCGGCGGACGAAATTTGCGCGATGAGGGTACAGGATTTCGATCCGGAACAAACCGCGGCGGTTTGGCGGGAAAGTTGGGATGCGATCCGCAAGGCGGGGACCATCAAGTTCGAGGGCCGCCACCGCCGCAAGGATGGTGTTATCTTTCCGGTCGCAATTACCGCTACGTACTCCAAGGTCGGCGATCAGGAATACGCATTCTCCTATGTGCAGGACATCACCTCCCGGAAACAGGCCGAGGCGGAGTTGGCTCAACAACAGCACCTGTTCGACATTCTGATGGAGAATGTTCCCGACTATATCTATTTCAAGGATCGCCAGGGCCGCTTTATTCGCATCAGCAACGCACAGGCGAGATTGTTCGGTCTGAACGACCCGGCCGCGGCTATCGGCAAAACGGACTTCGACTTCTTTAGCGAGGCGCATGCCCGGCAGTCTTACGCCGAGGAGCAACAGATCCTGCGAACCGGGCAGCCCATACTGGGAAGGGCCGAGAAAGAAACGTGGCCCGATGGCCGCCAAATCTGGGTTGCCAAGGCGAAGATGCCCCTGTCGGATTCGGAGGGCCAAGTCATTGGCACCTTCGGCATCTCGCGCAACATCACCCGCAGTAAGCTGGCCGAAGAAGCTCTACGTACGAGCGAAGAGTTCAACAAGCGCATCCTCGAAAGTTCGTCCGACGGCGTTTGTGTGCTCGACCTCAAAGGCTCGGTCCTATACGTGAGCGCCGGCGGGCGGAAGCTTTTGGAGTTGGATGATAGCGAGAGCATCCCGCACCTGGATTGGCTGGGTTTCTGGGAGGGCGTAGACCGGCAGAAAAGTCAAAGCGCCCTTCTCGACGCCGTCAGCGGGGGAGTTGGGGCCTACCAGGCCAGCTTGAAGACCCGCAAGGGCACGTCGAAGTTATGGGACATCGTGATCAGCCCGATCACCGGCTCCAGTGGGACGGTTGAGCGCGTGGTTTGCGTATTCCGCGACATTACCGAACGGCGTCTGCTGGAGAGTCAGTTGGCGCAGGCGCAGAAGCTGGAGTCGATCGGCCAGTTAGCGGCGGGAATCGCGCACGAAATCAACACACCCATTCAGTACATCGGCGACAACGGAAAGTTCCTGGAAGAAGCATTTCAAGATCTGCTCAAGATGATTCGCCCTTCCCCGCCGGCGGATGGCGAAGTTGAACCCGAACCGGATGTGGACCTGGAATATCTTCAGACCGAGATTCCCAAGGCCGCCGGGCAATTATTGGAAGGCGTACAGCATGTGGCGCGCATCGTGCGCGCCATGAAGGAGTTTTCGCATCCTGGGCCGCTGGAAAAGACTCAGGTTGACATTAATGCCGCGATTCAAAGCACCATCCTGGTTTCACGAAGCGAGTGGAAGTATATTGCCGATCTGACCACCGACTTGGATCCCGCTCTACCCAAGGTATCCTGCCTCGGCGGCGAGTTCAATCAAGTGATGCTCAACTTGATCGTGAATGCCGCGCACGCCATCGCCGACGTGGTTGACGGCTCCGGCCAAAAAGGCTGTATCCAGATCAGTACCCGTAGAAACGGCGATTGGGCGGAAATCCGCGTCCGGGATTCGGGGCCGGGAATTCCCGAGGCCATTCAATCCAAGGTCTTTGATCCGTTCTTTACTACCAAGGCTGTCGGCAAGGGCACTGGCCAGGGATTAGCGATTGCCCACGCCGTGATTGTCCGGAAGCATCAAGGCAGAATCAGCTTTGAATCGACAGCGGGAACCGGAACTACGTTTTTAATTCAACTGCCACTGTGATGGGGATAGAGGAACCTTGAAGCGCGTACTTTTTGTAGACGACGAGCAGAAGGTGCTGGACGGATTGCAGCGGATGCTGTATCCAATGCGGAACGAATGGCGGATGGCTTTCATCACCAGCCCGTATGAAGCCCTCCAGTTGCTTTCCGCGACTCCGTTCGACGTCCTGGTCACGGACTTACGAATGCCTGAAATGAGCGGTGTGGACCTGCTTTCGGAGGTCGTAAAGAACCATCCGCAGGTCGTGCGGTTGGTATTGTCCGGCACCGCGGAGCAGGAAACCAGCCTGCGCTCCACCACGCTCGCGCACCAGTATCTGGTTAAGCCGTGTGACGCCGCGACGCTGCGCGCTACCGTGGGCCGGGCTTTCAGCTTGCAGGTGATGCTCGGGGATCCCAAATTAAAGCAGCTCATCGCCAGCATCCACTCATTGCCCAGCGCTTCAACCTTGTATGCCAAGCTGATGGAATTGTTCCAGGACCCCGACGTCTCGCCAAAGGAAATCGGCGACCTGATCAGCCGTGATGTGAGCATGACCGCTAAAGTTCTCCAACTCGTGAACTCGGCCTTTTTCGGAGTGCGCCGGCAGATCACGAACCCCACCGAGGCGGTGATCTATATGGGCGCCTCGACGGTGAGGGACCTGGTGCTGGTGGCTTCGGTATTCTCCACGTTCCGTCCAAAGGGCATGCGGCATTTTTCCATCGATTCCCTCCAGTCGCACAGCCTGGAAGTCGGGGTTCTCGCCGCCGAGATTGCCGAAGCGATGCGTTTGCCCAAAGCGGCGATCGACCAGGCGTA
Organism: Bryobacterales bacterium; assembly: GCA_963843255.1. GTDB lineage: Bacteria > Acidobacteriota > Terriglobia > Bryobacterales > Bryobacteraceae > Bog-159. The sequence continues at coordinate 501,644 of CAWJJQ010000008.1, forward strand.
TGTCGGCGGATTGCTTCACGTAGTGGGCAAGCTGGTGCTGGCGAGTAAATACACCGAGAAGTACGACGACGCGATGCGGCGGGCCAAGGAGAACAAGATTCCCGAACGAATGGCGGAACTGGAAGCCTTCGGGACCACTCACGCCGAGGTCGGCGCCTACCTCCTGTGGTTATGGGCTCTTCCGGATCCCATCACGGAGATTGTGCTGCGCCATCATGAGTTCCCCGCCGATCTGGCCGCGGCCAAAACCCCGGCAGCGGTAGTTTACATGGCCGATGCTCTAGTCAACGGGGGACTGGAACAGGAGCACACAGCAGACTACCTCACCGCAATGGGCCTGGGAGACAAGGTACAGTCCTGGACGAAGGTCCAGCCGGAGTGCGTATCGGAGAAGTGAGTATGTTGCGACGTATTTTGTGTGTGGACGACGAGCCGAATGTGTTGCAGGGGTTTGAACGTCAGTTCCGCAGACAATTTGAGATTCAGACGGCCTTGGGGCCCGAACTGGGTCTCAAGACCATCGCCGAAACGGGTCCCTTCGCGGTGGTAGTATCCGATCTCCGCATGCCGGTGATGGATGGCATACAGTTTCTAAGCCAGGTCCGCAAATCATCGCCCGACACGGTCCGGGTGATGCTGACCGGACAGGCGGATCTGTCTGATGCCATCGCGGCGGTAAACGAGGGGCACATTTTTCAGTTCCTGGCCAAACCGTGCCCGTCTCACGTCCTGGCACGCACATTGGAAGCGGCGCTCGAACAGTACCGGCTGATCACGGCGGAACGCGAACTGTTGGAGCAGACTCTCCACGGCGCGATTGCGGTATTGAGTGAAATCCTGAGCATGGTGAATCCACCGGCGTTCAGCCGTGCCAATCGCATTACCCGCTACGTTCGGCACATGGCCCAAAAGCTGGCGTTGCCGGACATCTGGCAGTACGAAATCGCTGCCATGCTATCGCAAATCGGGTGCGTTACCGTACCGCCGGATGTCCTGGACAAGATCTATACCGCGCAACCCCTGAATGCCGAGGAGTCCAAGATCCTGGCCGCGCAGAACCAGGTGGGGCACAACCTGTTGGCCAAAATCCCACGCCTGGGCCAAGTGGCGGGCATGATTGCCAGCCAGGCTAGCGCGTGGAACCGGGGGGCGGCGGCCGAACGCACCGCAACTGGCGCGCACCTGCTGCGAATCGCGTCGGACTTCGATGAGCTGATCATGCGCGGCAGTGAAGTCGCTTCCGCGCTGGCCAAAATGCGCGGCCGTCCGGAATACAACCCGGCATTCGTTCACGCGATGGAAGAGGTCCAGGTTGAGGAATTGCAGAGCGAGACACGCCTGGTGACCCTGGCCAACCTGCGTACCCGCATGATCATCCATACCGACGTGCGCACCAAGAATGGCCTGCTTCTGCTGGCGAAGGGGCAGGAAGTGACCGACTCCGCCATCGCCCGCCTGAAGAGTTTCGCGTGTACCAACGGGATTGTAGAGCCCATCAGCGTGATGCTACCTTATGGCTGTCAGCCTCAGGAAGACAAGCCCGCGGCATCCGTCGGCACAATTCGCCCGGCAGCCACCGCGGCTGTCCAGTAGCCTCCGCCACGCGGGGAGTACCAAACCAATTCGTCTGTTAACCTGAGAAACATGCGGAACCGAAACCGGCTTGCGCTGGGCTGCGGATTTCTCGCCTTGGCGTTGTTGCTCTGGGGGCAAACCAGGAAAGCCGGACTCTGGGAACTGACCACCGTACAGACATGGCTCCAGGCTCCCGCCGCCATGCGGGATTCTACGGCCGCTAGTGGAGGCAAGCGCACCACCGATGTCTGCCTTACACAGGAGATGATCGACAAATACGGAGCCATCGTTCCGCAAATACGCGGATGCCAGATTACCAACATCGTCAAAACAGGGAACAAAATGAATGCCGATATGGTGTGTACCGGCGCCATGACGGGCAAAGGTACGCTGGAATCGGCCGCCATCGATAGCGAACACGCCAAGGGCAAGGTTCACTTCACGGGGTCGATCCAGGCGGGGTCGAACAGCGTCCCGGTAGAATGGACAACGTATTCATCGGGGACCTTTAAGAGCGCCGACTGCGGCGATGTGAAGACCCACCCGGTTGAAGGCAAGTAAGCCTGACGCTGCTCGTGCTCCCCGGGCCGGTAGTCCGCTTCGATGTTACCTGCCAGTTGCGCCGCTGTGAACAGGACCGGTTTCGTTTTCATGGCTACGAAGAGCGGCGATTGATCGGCATAGTGTGGCGAGTTCGGATCGGTGGTGGCCGAGCCGAACTGGTGGATGCTCTCGGATGTAAGTTGTCCCGCGTGGTCCCAGGTCACGAACATGATGAAAGTGTCGCCGGCGACCGCCGTGAGGGTACCGTCCGGCTGTCGTTGGCCATCCACGGCACGGTAAGTATCGGGGCCGCCGTCGATGGGCAGGTCGAGTTTACCGCGGCGCAAGCGGTTCACCTCGCCCCACTGCGGATCGATGCGGCCGAAGTGCGCCCGCAAGGTGCCGGCAGCCGACCGCAACGCGTCGGTTAATACTGGGTTCTTGCCTTCCAGCCGGGCGACTAGCACCGGTTGAATGGAGAGAACCGCGAGTGCCATGCCCCGGTTCGCCACATCCGCTTTTCGGTCCAGATGCTTCAATATCTCGACTGCGCGGCGTAGTTCCGCATCTCCGCCCGGATCAACCGCGGCCAGTTCGGCCAGGATCCGCATTTCCTCCGAGCGGTCGCTATAAACGAGATCGTATTTGTACTGCCGGAATGTCGCATCCGTAATTCGTGGATCGCCGCCGAAATTTTCCACCGCGCGCCAGGCACGGTTCGTCATGTTGGTTTGAATGCCGAGGGTAGGCGAGAAATCGGCCGGGCGCAGGTCGTCGGCGGGCGCGGTCGCGTGAAACGGCGTGTTGTTGGAATTGAAGACGAAGCCGGCCGGCGGATTCCAGATTTGCGGCACTTTCTCGAACGGCAGATACTGGTGCCAGATCAGGTCCGACCGGTCGCCGGGCAGGATGTCCCGCCAATCCACGCCTTCTTGCCGCACAGGGAACAAGCCGTTATAAACGTAGCCGATGTTTCCCTTTTCGTCGGCGTAAACGAAGTTGATGCTGGGCAGCGCCTGGATGGCCATGGCGGCGCGCCATTCGTCGAGCGTGCGGGCCTTGTTGAGGCGGAAATATTGGAGCGGCGCGCGAATTTCGTTCATGCCCGCGTAACGGATGGCGAAGGCGGCATGATCCGCCTTCAAAACCGGGCCATGCGCCGAGAAAAGCACCTCGCGATGGACGGTCCAGTAGATCGGCCCCCAGAGTTTCACCCGGATCTTGGCATCTCTCTTTTCAAAGTCGCGCCACTGGCCGTCGAGCCTATACTGATTGGGATTCGCCGGGTTCAACGTCAGCCGGTAAATATCGACCAGGTCGGGCTCGTTGACCGTGTTCGCCCAGCCCAGGTGCGCATTGTGACCGTGCAGCATGAACGGCGACCCCGGAAAGAAGCCGCCGGCCACGTGCCAGCCTTCACCGCTGTCCAGCACCCCCTCATACCAGGCAACCGGCCCGGTATAGGGTTGATGCGAATTGACCAACAGGCGGGTAGCCCCATCCGCGGAATGCGACGGCGCAATCGCTACGGCATTCGACCCGACCGGCAATCCCGCACCCGAAAATACCGACGCAGACTTCGTCGCGCCGCTCGCGGCCGGTGGGCTGGTGATGCGGCGCAGCGCTTTTTCGATCCCGTAGAAGAACGGTAATTTGAAGGCAAAGCCGGCGGCCACATCCTTACCCGTGAACGGCAGCAGTCCCTGGGCGACCTGCTTCGGATGCAAGGCCGCATAATCATTCACGCCGTCGGCATAGCCTTCGAGCACCTGCCGTACGTCCGGGGTCAAGTCGCGTTCATAGCGGGTGTTGACCGTCTCCCATATGCGGAACATATGGACCAGATAGTCGGATATGGCGGCTTTCGGGCCTTCGGAAGCGGCCAGTTGGCCCCGGACCGCCAGCGCCACCTGCTGGATAGTGGCGAAATCATCTTCGCAATGCGCAAAGGCAAAACCAAAGGCCACGTCCGCGTCGCGGCGGCCTGTCACATGCGGCACGCCGAAACGATCCCGCTGGATGCGCGCTTCGTATTGGCGCGCCTTGGCGATCAAAGCTGCCGGATCCGGCGGCGTAGGCTGGCCCAGGCGGTCCACCGTGATTAATAGGATGACCGCGGCGGCCAGCAATCCGGCGACGGCCAGGGCAGTGATCTTCAAATAACGCATCAGGGGCCGTCCTCGATCCGGCCGTGCATTTCCAGACTATCCAAAGTAAATTCTACAGTGGTCCGCGTCTTCCCAGGTGTATACTGTGGGTGAAGTTTGCCTTCCACGTCGAGGCATATATGCGCCACGTAATTTGCGCAGTGGGTACAATTTTGTGCGGCATGTTGCCGGTTCTCTCAGGAGCCGACCTTACCGTCATTCTCGATTTTGAGTCCGGGCACTCGGAGCGGGCTACTGGGGCCATGCGGCTTGAAGCCGAGAGGCTGCTTAGGGATTCCGGTGTCAGCCTGGACTGGCGGATGCTGGCTTCCCTCTCCCCGCAAGAATCATTTTCCAACCTGGCCGTCGTCAAACTCAAAGGACACTGCGAAATGTCGCCATACCTGGACGGCGGCGGCGACCCGTCCGCTCCGCTGGGCGTCACCTACCGCATGGATGGCAGGGTGATCCCGTTTAGCGAAGTGAAATGCGACGAAGTGCGCTCCGCCCTGAAGGATGCGCATTTACCCCCAGGGCCGGACTCCCGCGAACTGTTCTATGGCCGGGCGCTGGGACGTGTGCTGGCACATGAGTTGCTTCACGTGGTGAATCGCAGCGGCCACCACACCCGGCAGGGAGTGACGCAGAAATATTTTTCCGCATCCGCTCTCGTGGACGATCACATCGATTGAGTTACACAGCCGCGGCGAGCGGGCCGGCGGCACAGGGCGGCTCCATAGCCTGTTCCACGTATTTCACCAGGCGGGCGAACTCCGCGCTCTGTTTGAAGTGGCGGCCGACAGAATCCGGCATCTGCATATCGAGTGCGATATGCGAGCCCCTGTGGTCGGCTTCGGGCGAAGCATCATCTTTGGCGAGCGCCACCACCCGTGTGCCAAGATACACTGCCTCGGCAATATTGTGCGTAACGAACAGAATGGTCGTACCGTGGGTGCGCCACAGGTCCAGCAGAAGATCCTGCATGCCGCCGCGAGTGTTGGGATCGAGCGCGCTGAACGCCTCATCCATCAGGAGAATGCGCGGCCTCGTGATCAGGGCCTGCGCGATCGCCACGCGCTGCTGCATGCCGCCCGAAAGCTCGTCGGGATATTTGGATGCGTCCGATTTCCGGAGCCCCATCTGGATGAGTTGACCAAGGGCTTCGTGCCGGAACCGCCTGCGCGCCCTGAAAAATGCGGGCGTGACGCGGCCAATAAGGGAAAACTGCTGCACCTCCAGCCCGAACGTGATGTTGTCGAGAACGGTCTTATCCGGAAATAGCGAGTACTTCTGTGGAACGTAGCCGCGATGGCGATCCGGCTCTTTGACCTGGACGCCATCCATGAACACCCGCCCGCTCGATGGCATTTCCTGTCCCAACGCGAGGCGCAGCAGGGTAGTCTTTCCCGAGCCGGTCTGGCCGATCACGGTGACGAACTCGCCCGGCTCGATGTCCAGATCGATACTCTCGAGCACCTCGCGGTAGGTCTTACTGAAGGGATAACTGACCGAGACGTTTTCGAAACGCAGCATCTTCAGATCTCCCGAAACCAGGGATGCAGCTTGCGGTTGAGGAAGCGCATCGAGAAATCCACCAGAAAGAGCAGTAACGCCACCCACAACACGTAGGGGATGATCGTATCCATTCCCATGTGGCGGCGCATCAGGGCGATGCGATAGGCCAGCCCGTCGTCGGAGGCGATCATCTCGCCGGCAAAAAGAAAGAGCGCCACGGATTTCAGGTTGATCCGGATACTATTCAGAATCCGCGGAAAGATTTGTTTCAGCATCACCAGGTAAGCGATATCGAAGTTGCCGGCGCCCAGCGTGAAGCCCTTCACGATCTGCTCCTTGGGTACGCCTTTACTCAGGTTGAATGAATCAAGAATGATGGTCGGGGTCACTCCGATCACGATCAACATGATCTTGGAGAGTTCGTCGATGCCGAAAGCGATGAACAGAATGGGCAGCACCGAGAGGGCGATGATCTTGTCGAAAAACAGAATGAATCTCAGAAAAAGGGCCCCCACGTAGGGGAAGACGCCGATGTGCAGGCCGAGCACCGCGGCGGGAAACAACAGCGCGAAGGCGATCAGAAAACGACGACCGCTGGCCGCCGTATCGCGCCACAGCATGCTGGCGTGGATTTGCTGCCACCAGCCCGGACCGGCTTCTTCATCGGCCGCCGGCTTGAATGCGGCATTGTAGAACCCATCGGTTAACTGGCGCAGGGTAGGCACCACTTTGTCGTCCGGGTTCTCGATATGCCGTTTTTGTGATGTGTATATGTAAAGACTGATTCCGGAAGCAAAGAGAAACCACGAAAGAAACCAGGCCATGCTCCGGCCGGGTACGGCATTGATCTTCCAGACGGTCATAATTTTCCTTGTACGGCGAGTTGTGTATAAGAGGCATCGAAGCGGAACCGGATACGCTCTTTCTTCCCCTGTACGCTCCCATCCGGATAGAGAATGGCTACATCGTCCACGCCGTGCGTACCCTCGCCCAGCAGGCCGTGCGTGAAGCAGAACTGACGCACCAGATCCATCTTCTGCTTCAGCTCGGCCGAGCTCAGGAATTGGGCCGCGGACTGCGGCGTGTAAAACAGGTTGGTGGTGCTGATCTGCTCTTTGATGGAATCGATCGTGTCTTCCGACGCTTCGGCGGTACCGCGCAGCGCCTTTTCTTTGGCCGGACCGCTGCCGGCTAACTGGCCCATCGTCTCGTACCATGCGCCGGTGATAGCTTTCGCAAAATTCTGCCCGCCAAGCCGCTGCAGGACTTCCGTGCGGATCACCAATAAGTCCAGAATCTCGCCGGGAATCTGCGCGGAAGTGAAGATCGTGGTGATGCCTTTGCCCTTGCGAATTTGCGATACCAGCGGCTTCCAGGTGACCACCGCCTGCTCGTCCGGATTGTTCAGAAATGCCGGTGCGATATCGGAATCCGAAGTATTGACCAGTTTCACGCGCTTGATCGCATCTTTCGCACCGCTCATGGTCATGCCGCGCTCGAACAGATACTCGGAGACGGTCTTCTGCACGAGCATCACTTTCTTGCCGGCCAGCTTGTCGAAGGTCAGGCCATTGCGCACCATGACGGCGTCGTTACCGTTGGAGTAGTCGCCCAGGATCACGGCCGTGGTATCCACACCTGCCGCGGCAGGCATATCCAGGGCCTCCATGTTCGTCATGGTGCAGGCGTCGATGCTTTTGGCCACGAAAGCCTCGAGCGACGGCGCATAGTCGAAGCGCTGCACCTTGATCGAGACGCCGTATTTGTCGGCCCATTTTTTGAGAATGCCCGACTTCTCCATGTAATGGTAAGGATTCCACCCCACATAGATGGACCAACCTACCGTGAAGGCGGGCTTGTCAGCCGCGCGCAGGCCGCAGGCGAAGGCCATCGCCAGGCATAGAACCGCGATCGATTTCGTTCTCATTGTCCTTTGGTATTCATAGGCCACACGGTGTAATCCCGCATCGCCACGCGCCTGGGTTTGTCGGTTTCATGCAAGACAGCCTGCAGTTCGAGCAGGTGCGCGCGAGCCAGCGGCAGCGCGTGTTCGTCGGGCTGGTACCTGGTGCCGACCGGATAGTCGAGATACGGCTGGGCGCTCTGTTCGATATGGCAGCCGAGCAGGTGCGTCACGATCTTGCCGTGCGTGAACTCCACCATGCGGTCGGTGCTGTGCACGAAAGCTGGATAATCTTCCACGTATAGACGCCCCGGATACAGGCTGTCACCGGTGAACAGGATGCCGGTCTGGCGATCGTAGTAGGCCAGGCTGAGCTTATGGTGACCGGGTATCGGGAGCACATCCACGATGCGGTTACCCAGGTCCACCTGCCCTTTTCCATCGGGCCAATTATCTATGCCGAAGAAACTCTTGGTGCTTTCGGGCGTCGGTTCCACCAGCGTGATGTCCGGCTGTCCGCGAAATTGACTATCGCCCGCCACGTGATCGCCGTGCGAGTGCGAGTGCGCTACGATCAACGGAATTTTGGCACGCTGGTTGCGCTGCAGCCACTTCGAAATAACGCCGTTAACTTCGCGAAATACGTCGGTCTTCCCCGCCCCGGTATCGAGCAGCATCGCCTTGCTCTCGCCAAACAGCAGGTACAGGAAAGGTTTCTCGTAGTTGGTGCATCCGGACTCCCGGATGATGTACAGATCCGGATTATATTCGTGGACCTGCCAGTCCGGCACTTCGATGCAATTCGGACCGCCGGTCAGCCACTTCGCCGGCAGAGAGCCCGCGCGCACACCACCGCCATTGGGCAACGGCGCTTGTGCGAACGCGCCGCAAACCATCAGCAGGGCCACGCATTGATGCAAACGAGAATCCCCCTTTGTGCTATGGCGGACAAGGCGCAAAAGGCAGACGGGGCAGAAAAGGCCGACAGGGGCCGAATGGAATTCTTACACTATACAACAATCAGACGAACCGCATCAGCAGAGCTTCGGGCAACTCGCATTCCGCGGCGGCCTTGGACCAGCCCAGATCGCTGCGGACTACGTCGAAAAAAGCGCTAAGCGCCACGTCCTGACCCTGCAGCCGGCTGGCCAGGATGTCGGCCGCGGGCAGACCTTCGCTCAGAGTAATCACGCCGCGGTCCGCCAGGATATCGTAATTGCCCCAGCGGCTGCGATACAGGCCCTGCCGGTCCCAGCGCACGGCCGTGTAGAGCGCTTCTACCATGCCGTATATTGGGAACAGGCAGCCGTAGAGGCGGGCCAAGTCGCAGCATACTTGCGCAACATGCGTAATGTTGGGGCCGTGCCAGGCGCTACGCAGCGGCGCAGGAATCAAGCCGAAGAGGTTGGAGATCGCCAGCCGGGTCGGACCTTTGAACTTCGCAAAGCTGAGGAACGGCGCGCCGCGATTTTCCCACAGCACTTCGGGGATGAAGGCTGCCAGTTCGGGATAGTGCAGCACGATGCCGCATTGCGCGAGATGACCGGCCACATCGCATTGCGGAGCGCAGCGCCCGTCCCAATACGATTCGGTCACGTTGACGTATTGCGCGCCGTGCCGCCGCAAAACCTCGGCCAGACCCGTGCGGTGGAGGTACTCCGCTTCCTGCTGCCGGATCCAGGCGCGATGGCATTGCGCCTCGGTTTCCCAGTCCCAATCAGCGCCACCCAGGTTGCGGCTGCTGGTATGTCCCTCCAATATCACCGCCTTGCCGGGCAGTGCCTGCAGCATCGCATCGAGCGCCGCGGGGTCTGTGTAAGTGCCCGGCGAATATCCGTGCCAGGTGACCTTGACGAAGTATTTGTCCGAAGCCGGCACGGCGCTCGCGAGTATCTCACCGAGGGCCGCGACAGTAGGGATCTCGGCTACAACTCCTTCGGCGAGCGCCGCTAGATCGCCGGTGTGAATGACCGATGTCGAATCCGATCGCCGGCGGGCGGAGGGCACGCGGACAGCTTCCCAGCTACGCTTGTCGCGCCATAGTTGCACGATCCGCTGCGTCAGCCAGGCGGTGAGTGCCGGATGAACTCCCACGGGCTCGAGCAAACGCCATCCCGCGGCTTCCGCATGCTGCCGCTGGCAATTCTCGAGGATCACTCGCGCATACTCGAAATGCTCTGAAGCCCACAGCATTTGGGGCAACAGCAGCCATTCGTGCGGATCACGCAGGCACCGTTCGAGCGCCTGGCCCAAAAAAGTCTGCGTGTAGCGCACGAAGGCAACGTCGGCGCGGCCCACACCCAATTGCTCCCAAAGCAGGCGCATCAGCCGGTACGATTGCGCGCGGCTGCCGCTATCGCCATTGCCGCCCGATACCAGCAGCAGTCCCAGCCGCTGCGGCGGGACTCGCGAGCCGGCCAGCCGCGCTGTGACGATGCCCGTGAAACAGTCCACCAGAAGCGGATGAGCGAGGTCCACCGAGTCGGCATGGACCGCGATGCCTGTGCCCGCACGGCGCCATTCGGCCAGCGTCTGGCCGAGAGCTTCTTTCTCCCAGACGCTGAAATCGAGACACACCGGCAGGACGAAGACCTCGTCGGCGTCGTCCGGTGGATCGCCCAGCGCGACGAGCGGACGCGAGATGATCTGCGGTGTGAAGCCCAGTATCGCCGCGCAAGGCTCGATCAGGCCCTCGGCCAGCCTTCCGGCTTCCGGAAACGAATCTGTCGCGAGGACAAACGCCGCGGGCATTTAAGCCGTGCGCAGGCGCCCGCCGATGCGCCCGTATTTCGTCATGGTGGCCAGCACATCCACCATGGCGCGGACCGCCAGCAGGGCGGTGATATCCGAAATGTCGTACGGCGGCGACACCTCCACCGCTTCCATGGCCGCGATCCCTTCCTTCGCTACGCCGCGCAGAATGGCCAGCGCTTCCCGCGGCAGGAACCCACCAGGCTCGGGCCAGCCTGTGCCGGGCACAAAACCGGCATCCACCGAATCGATATCGAACGAAAGATATACGGCGCTGGCGCCCTTCCAGGCGACTTCGAGAGCGATCTCCACCGTCTTGTCGATCCCGATGCGCTCGATATCCTGGATGGTCAGCACAGTCGACCCGCGCTTGCGGCCCTGCGTCACACCCGGCCGCGGCACCTGCCAGCCGCCGATCCCCACCTGCACCAGGTTGGTGGGCGGGCAGTTCGGGATGTTCGTCGCGTGGAACCATGGACAAGTGTGCATGATCTCGTCCATGTCCTTCTCCTGCGTGTCGATGTGACGGTCCAGGTGGATGATCCCGACCTTCCCCTCCACACACTGGGCCACGCCGCGCACGCAGGGATAGCCGATCGAATGGTCGCCGCCCATGATCATGGGCAGGGTGCCCTGCGAAAGGATGTGCGCGACGCCTTTGGAAATCTGGTCGTGACTCTTGGTGATGTTCGCCGGGCAAAAGATATCGCCTACGTCGCACAGCTTGAGTGACTCGCGCAGATCGACGCCCATCTCGAAGTTGTAAGTCGTGTACAGCGACGAAATCCGCCGGATACCCTGCGGGCCGAAACGCGTACCGGCACGATAAGTGGTCGCGATATCGAAGGGCACGCCGACGAAAGCGGCATCGTATTCGCCCACCTTGCGCACATCTTCCAGGTAGGGCACTTTCAGGAATGTGTTTATACCGGACCAATGCGGCAGTTCGCCGCGCTGAAAACAGCTGATTTCGGACTTGTCTTCGATCGAGTCCACGCACTCCAGGCCGAACTCCTTACCGCGGCGGACCTCCTCTTTCCATTGGGCCGACGGCAGCTTGCTCTCTTCGTAGAGAGCCCGCATGCCTTCGAATTGAGAAAAATCCGGTAACTTGCGGCTATGTTCGCGGTAACCCGGTGCATGTCTTTTATAAAAGGGATCGTTAGTGGGCATGTTGATGAGAATGCGGATGGCTTATGTAGTCCAGTGTGCGGCGTGGCGCGGCGATTTGCTGCTCCAACCAGGAAATGACTTCCGGCAGGCCGGTTTCGTGCTTCAGGTCGGTGAAGATGAAGGGGCGGTCGCGGCGCTGCTTCCTCGCATCGCGGTCCATCACTTCAAGCGATGCACCAACGTACGGCGCCAGGTCGATCTTGTTGATTACAAGCAGGTCCGAACGGATGATGCCGGGACCGCCCTTGCGCGGGATCTTGTCGCCGCCGGCCACATCGATTACGTAAATCCAGACGTCCACCAGTTCCGGGCTGAACGCGGCCGCCAGATTGTCTCCGCCGCTCTCGACGAAGACCAGTTCCAGGTCCGGCAGCTCCCTCTGGAAGGCGGCGATAGCTTCCAGGTTCATCGACGCATCGTCGCGAATGGCCGCGTGCGGGCAGCCTCCGGTCTCGACACCGCGCACACGTTCCGGCGGGAGGGTGCCCTGCCGCATCAGAAATTCGGCGTCCTCGCGGGTGTAGATATCGTTCGTGACAACGGCCAGGCTATAGCGCGTATGCAAGCGCCGGCTCAAAGCATCGACCAGGGCAGTCTTGCCGCTGCCCACAGGACCCGCGATTCCTACTCGGAATGCTCGATCAGAAGTCATATCAAAAAAGGAAATAGCGCTGCGCCATTGGCAGAACCTCGGCCGCCTCACAGGTGAGCAGCTCGCCGTCGGCCCGCACTTCGTACGTCTCGGGATCTACCTCCAGTCGCGGCATGCTCGAATTGTGCACCATGTCGGCTTTGCCGATGCTGCGGCAGCGTTCCACCGCAACCAGCCTCTTCGACAGGTGCAGGCGATCAAGCACCCCGCTTTCGAGCCCGGCGCGCGACGTGAACGTAAGGCTGGTGGAGCCCGGAGCAGCGCCAAAGGAACCGAACATGGGCCGGTAAAGGACCGGCTGCGGCGTGGGGATCGAAGCGTTAGCGTCGCCCATAACGCTCCACGCGATGAAGCCGCCCTTCACGATCATCTCCGGTTTCACGCCGAAGAACGCCGGCCGCCAGAGCACCAGGTCCGCCAGTTTGCCGGGCTCGATGGAGCCGATGTGGCTGCTCACGCCATGTGTGATCGCGGGATTGATGGTGTACTTGGCGACGTACCGCTTCGCGCGCCTATTGTCGCTGCGCGGCGAATCGCCCTCCAGCGGCCCGCGCTGCACTTTCATCTTGTGGGCGGTCTGCCATGTGCGGGTGACCACTTCGCCGATGCGTCCCATGGCCTGCGAGTCGCTCGAAATCATGCTGAACACGCCCAGGTCGTGCAGAATGTCTTCGGCGGCGATGGTCTCCGGCCGAATCCGGCTCTCGGCGAAAGCCACGTCTTCCGGAACCTGAGGATTCAGATGATGGCAAACCATCAGCATGTCCAGGTGCTCCGCGATGGTGTTCACTGTAAACGGCCGTGTGGGATTGGTGGATGACGGGAGCACGTTAGGCAGCTCCGCGATGCGGATGATGTCGGGCGCATGCCCGCCTCCCGCGCCTTCGGTGTGATAGGTGTGAATGGCGCGCCCGCGAATGGCCGCGATGGTGTCCTCCACGTACCCGGCTTCGTTGATGGTATCGGTATGGATGGCCACCTGCACGTCGTATTGATCGGCGACGTCCAGGCAAGTGTCGATGGCCGCCGGCGTGGTGCCCCAGTCCTCATGCAGCTTCAGGCCGCAGGCTCCGGCCTCGACCTGCTCCGCCAGCGGCTCGGGCCGCGACGCGTTGCCCTTTCCCAGAAAACCAAAATTCATCGGCCAGGCTTCGGCGGCTTCCAGCATCCGGGCCAGATTCCATTTGCCGGGCGTGCAGGTGGTGGCGTTTGTGCCGGTAGCCGGGCCAGTGCCGCCGCCGATCATGGTGGTAATGCCGCCCGACAATGCTTCGTAGACTTGCTGCGGCGAAATGAAGTGAATGTGACTGTCGATGGCGCCGGCGGTCACGATCATGTTTTCCGCGGCGATCACTTCCGTTGCGGCGCCCACCACCAGTTCCGGATCGACGCCCGCCATGGTATCCGGATTGCCGGCTTTGCCCACCTTCACGATGCGGCCGTCACGTACGCCAATATCGGCTTTGACGATGCCCCAATGATCGATGATGATGGCGTTGGTGATCACCAGGTCGAGCGCGCCAGGTGAGCTATCGCGGATCGCGGTCGAGTTTTGGCCCATGCCGTCGCGAATGACTTTGCCGCCGCCGAAGGTGATCTCGTCGCCGTAGGCCGTGTAATCGCGTTCGATCTCGATCAGCAGCTCGCTATCGGCCAGGCGCACGCGATCGCCGGTTGTAGGGCCGTACAGGTCGGAGTAAGTGCGGCGCGAAATTTGAGAACTCACGGTTTTTCCTTGAGCGGCCCGCTCACCAGGCCGTTGTGGCCCCAAACCATGCGCGCGCCTGCAAACTCCACCAGCTCTACGTCCTTGGTCTCGCCCGGTTCGAAGCGGACCGAAGTGCCGGCTGGAATCGCCAGATGCATACCGTAAGCCGCATCCCGGTCGAACGCCAGCGCGCGGTTCACCTCGTAGAAATGGAAGTGGCTACCCACCTGAATGGGCCGGTCGCCCTGGTTCGCAACCGTCACGAGCGCGGCGCGCCGGCCGGCATTGATCTCAATGTCGCCTTGCTCAAGAAAATATTCGCCGGGAATCATATCGCCTATCGAATGGGATCGTGAACCGTCACAAGCTTCGTGCCGTCGGGGAACGTCGCTTCCACTTGCACTTCGTGGATCATCTCCGGAACGCCCGGCATGACATCGTCGCGCTTTAGTATTCCCGCGCCGAAAACCATAATGTCTGCGACGGACTTGCCATCGCGCGCCGCTTCCAATATTTCGGCTGAGAGAATGGCCACCGCTTCCGGGTAATTCAGCTTCAAGCCGCGCGCCTGCCGTTTGCGGGCCACTTCGGAAGCGGTATGGATCAAGAGCTTATCGATCTCACGCGGGGTGAGCTGCATCCTTTTCCTTTTTGGAAACTGTCAATAGACCTTGCGGGGCAACGAGGCCGGTTCTCCAGTAAGCAGCAGCCTGGCCGCCTGCCAGAATTCACGAAGGCCGCCGATCAACGCGCGGCCGCCCGGGGCCATACCACGAACTACCGCTCCATCACGAATCAGCGAGCTGATCCCCCATCTTACTCCATCTCCGGCTTCCATGAGGCGCTCGGCCACGACGTTGAGTCGCTCTTCCAGACGCCGCCACGTTGCCGCTGGCTCGCCGCACCGGCAGACGTAAAAAGTTGCCAGATGACGGCAGTCGCCCATCCGGGCCGCGGACTGTACGGCGCGAAGCCCGGGCTGCACTATTGCCCGATCGATGGCGATCGGAGTTCCGCCGGCACGGATCTCGGTTTCCATCCGCAGTTGTTCGTAACGGAAAATCTCGCCCGATGCTTCGCGTCCAGGAGCCAGCGTCTCCCACCAGAACAGAGTGGCGCCCGGCGCCAGATTCATGCTGGTCTTCTGGCTGAACGCGCTGCCGCCGTACGGGATGATCGCGTCCGGCAGCAGTTCCAACAAACCATCCTCGCCGATGTCGAAGTGCGCCGTGCAATGCGACTCGCGCCTGCCATCCGCCATCGCACCTCGGCGCCGGTAAATGCGCGTCGCTCCGGTGGTGGTCATCTGCACGCGGGCGCGCGGCAGCAGCGTCGCGCGAAGTTCGAGCTGGTCGCCCGAGAGCACGCCGCCGGAGACATTGTGCAAATGCACCAACGCCTCTCCCGACGGCCCCACGAAAGCGCGAATCACACGCCACGGCGGTTCCTGCCGGCGCAGGTGCAGAACCGTGGCCCCGGTTGGAGCTCTTTCGAAATCCAGATGCAGGCTACCTTTCAGATCGCGTTCCTCAGGAAATGAAAAGACGGGTCGGCAGCCCGGGATGCCGCATGGACCCAACTTCCAACGCGGGGAGAAAACAAGTCGCGTCCGAACGGCCAACAGCATTAAGCATCGCCGGCTTCAGATTCCACAGAATGGCGCTGGCCTGGCGCTGCCCCAGCGGCAGCAATTTCTGGCAGGACGATAGCAGGCCGGCAACCGCCTGGTGCAGGTACGCCGCCGCAGCCGCCTGCGGATCCAGACCCAGTGCCTCTCCCACGCGGCCGAACGCCGCGGCAAGGTGCGCCTCCGGGCAGGCAATCAATGCGGAGAGTGCGGAATCCTGCGTCAATGCCGCGGCCAGCTCCAGGAAACGGCGACCGAGCATCAGGCTTGCCGTGCGGCTCTCATGCGCGGGCTTCATCGCGCTGATCGTCTGATTCAGACAGATCCATTCGTCGGCGCTATGGATTTCCGCGCCCTGCCGGCACCAAGACGCTTCCAACGCACCGGCTTCTTCCAGCCACGCATGAAGAAACGCTTCCAGCTCCGGCACGGTCAGCGCCCCCTCGGCGGCCAGTGTTTCCAGTCCGAAGGAGTGTGCAGCGGCGCCAATCGGAAGAGCGCTGTCGGCCAGTTGCAGCAGCTCGAGCGTCACCCTATAATTGTCCGGCGTCAATGCGCATCACCTTCTGCCCCTTCAGGTCGGTGAGCCAGACGGAGCCCAAGGCGGCCCGAATACTGTCGCCGCCCGCGCCGGTCCATTGCTTCACCACGCGATTGGATTGCGGGTCGATCCTGGTAATCGGAAATCGCATCATGGTCACCCACACCGCGCCTTCGCCGTACGCGATTTCGCCTCCAGGACCCGGGACACCCGCCTCGATCTTGGCTACCTGCTTGTTAGTGCGAGTGTCCACACGCGAGACGCTTCCGTCTCCCTGATTCAGCGTCCATACCGCGCCGCCTCCGGCTGTCAGGAATCGCGGCTGCGGGCCAACCTTCACCTGGGTCGCGACCTGGTTCGTCGCCGGATCCACCCGCACCAGCAGGTTATGCTTCGTGGAACTGACCCACACCGCGCCGTCTCCAAAGGTGCATGCATACGAACCATCCGGCACGTTTATCCGGGCCACCACGCGCTTGGTCTGCGGGTCGATGCGCGAAAGCACCCCCTTGGCGTCGGTCAACATCCAGATGCTGCCGGCCCCGGCGGCGAGGCCTCCTTCAGACTCCGCGGGCCCCACCGGTACCGACGCGATCACCTTGCCGGTGGACGGTTCGATCCGTTTGAGCGCGTGGTCGCCGCAACTGGGCGACCAGATAGCGCCGTAGCCCGCAACCAGACCCGAACACGGTTTCGCCACCGTGGCCACGACCCCGGTCTGGTTCGTGCGCGCGTCCAGGTACACGACATGGTTGGCGGGTTCGCTCGTCACCCAAACACCGGTCTCCGTCACGGCCATCCAGTCCGGAGCGCCTTCGACCGCGAAGATGGCCGCCGGATGGATCTCCGTGATGGGCTGCTGCACGGCCGGCACGCCTTTTCCTACCGGTTCCGTACCTGAAAGAGCAAAGCAGACAGCCAGCAGGACGGAGAACCGGCTCACTTGGCCGCTTCCTTTTCGCCCGGCTTTTTTTCGAGCGCGGCTTCCACCGCTGCCATCAGGTCCGGCGAGTCCGGCGGCGTACCGGCATCAAAGCGCGCCACTGGCTTACCGTCGCGGCCGACCAGGTACTTACTGAAGTTCCACGGAAGCTCGCCGCCGGCTGCCGCGTTCAACTTACTGTCGGTCAGATACTCGTAAAGCGGAATCTGGTCCTTGCCGCTGAGGGCGGCTTTGGCGAAAACCGGGAAGCTTACATGCATCGCGGCATAGTAATCTTTGACTTCTTCCGGCTTGCCCGGCTCTCCATGACCGAAGTCGTCGCTCGGTATACCGATCACCACCAGGCCTTGTGGCTGGTAGGCGCGATAGAGGGCATCCAGCTTTGCGATCTGGTCGCTATAAATCGTCTTGCGGGCCAAGTTCACAATCAGCAGCACCTTGCCGTCGTAAGCCTTCAACGACGCCTCTTTACCATCCGCCGAAGCCAGCGAGAAATCGTAGACTGTCTGGCCTGCTTGCAGACAAACGGAGGAGGCCAGCAGTAAAAGTAACCACAATTTGTTAAAACTCATAACGCAACGCGAACTGCATCTCCCGCGGCGGCATGGTGTTCTGGAACTCTCCGAACGTCGAAGGATTATAAAGCGCCAGGCTCGGATTGGTGAAGTTCACGTTGTTGAAAGCATTGTACGCCTCTGCGCGAAACTGTATACGCTGACCTTCCCATGGCAGGCGGAAGGATTTCGCCACCGCGATATCGAAATTGGTCATCGGCGCCAAGCGGATAATAGAACGCGTGCCCGTCTGTCCCGGGAACTGATCCGCAAAAGAATTATACACGGAAGTGTTGGCGAACAGGCTGGGGTTGCCCAACTGGTCGAATCCAACCTGGCGGGAAAAAGGACCGGTGGCAATCGCTAGCGAATTCTGCCAGTAGTTGGTGTTCCAGGTGTAGTTGCCCTGGATCACGGTAGGCAGACCGCTCGATAGCCGCATGATGCTCGAAACCTGCCAGCCGCCAATGATCTGGTTGGCCCATCCTGGCGCTCCGTGGAAGAACGGCTTTCCTTTTCCAAGCGGAAGTTCGTACACGACGTTGGCGTTCAGTTGTTGACGGATATCGAAGTCCGAAGAGCCGCGGAACGCGCCGGGGTTGAATATGTTCTGCACGACAGCGCCGTCCTGGCCCGCGGCGCCTTCCGCCGCCGACGCGTTGTCGATGGAATGGGACCAGGTGTAGTTCATGTCGAACGACCATCCTGCGGCGAAAGCGCGCCGCAAGGTCACCGTCATCGCATGGTAATTGGCGTCGCCATTGTTCATCCACGATGGCATCGAACTGCCTTGCGGGGAAAAGAACGTGAAACAGCCGAACTTGGAAGCGCACGTGCCGTTGGGCGTGCCGAAAGCGCCTGGGATACGATCGAGCGCGTGCAGAATATCCAGGTAACTGCCGCCGTATACCCCGTATATGCCGTAAAAGTAGTTAGCCGAGGCGCTGCCCGGGAAATAGTAATTGTTCAACGCCGGAAACAGGTTTTGAACGAACGGACTGTTCGGTACGAGCGACGGATTGGACATGACGGCGTTGGGTGTCACACCGGCATCGTTAAGATTGCGGAAGGCAGTCATGCTCTGCAGCCAGGTTTGGCCGGAGCCGGGGTCCTTGAAGTTCTCGAGCGGCGTGTACACATCGCCCTGCAGCAGCAACTGGCGCGACAGCCGGCCATTATACGAAACCTCCAGCGTCAACTTGCCCGGGATTTCGCGCGCAAAGGAAGCGTTCAGCAGAATTGAATACGGGGACTTCAGGTTCGAATAGATTCCCTGAAATTCGCCCGAGATCGCATTCACATCCGGAGGCGTGTAGGGAAAACCTCCGGCCGGCGCGGCAGGTAAAACAGGAAGCCCGCCGTTATAGCGTGGCGCATCGGTGTAATTGTAGGAGACCGGGTTGTTGAGCGTGGTGGACAAGCCGAACGATCCGAACTGGTCGAACTGCGTGATCAGTTCGCTGCCGTACCGGTCGTACAGCACCGCGCCACCGGCGCGCAACACGCCGCCGCTGCCGAAGATCTTCTGGATGAGGCCGGTGTGGCCCTTGGGAGCATAGGCCACCGCCAGGCGCGGCCCGAAATTATTGTTATCGGGTCCATACCAGCTCGACTTTCCGTTCAGCGGCCCCGCCAGGCTGTAACTCAGGTATGCATTCGGCATGGCGTTCGAAGGGACGCCCTGCGCACCGAGCCCATTGCGCTGCGCGAAATAGTCCTGCAGGCTGATATTCGGCTCTACCTGCAGACCGTTGGCTTCGTAAGGCGGGCGGTCATTGCTGTAGCGCAGGCCCAAGGTCAGAGTTAGTTCCGGAGTGGCGCGGAAGCTATCGTTCACGTAGCCTTCGTATTCGTTCATGCGGAAAGCGCGCAGCGACGGTGCGCCCACGGCCAACGGGTCCCCGTTGCGTCCGAATTGGTAAGTGACCTGGGTATTATTAACCAAACCCAGCATGATTCCCATAGCACTGGCGACCGCGTCAGGATTGCCTAGTTGCAGGTTTGTATTTCCCGTCTTGGTTTGTAGGAAACTTGTGACATCGTTCTGGATATCCTCACCCAATCCCACGGCGACGGTGGTCGCAAAACCGTAGCTCGGATAGGCGTTCGCGAACGAAGTTCTATTGTTGGTCATCAGGCGGAAATTGATGCCGGTGGTGATGGAGTGCTTGCCCTTCGTCCAGGTCAGGTTATCGACGATATTCTGCACCGGCAGAATTCTGGATGCGGCGCGCGCGCTGTAGTTCTGGAGTGGGTCCAAATCGATCAGCGAGAACGAAGCACCGGATACGCCGGATTGCGAGATCCCTTGCCTGGTGTAGCCATAGACCAGCGAGTTAATCAGGTTCGAGCGCAGGATAAAAGTGTAAGTTCCGGCCAGTCCTTTGCTGTCGTTGAACAAGACGCTGGCAGGCGCCTGCCCGGGAAACTGCGCCAGCGCGTTGGCATTGTCCTGGTCCGCATTGGAGAGCGTGCCGCGAATCGATAGTGTCTGGCGCGCGCTAATGATCGCGTCCACCTTGCCGACGTACGCGCGGTTGTCCAGTTTGTCGGGCGCGTTGAACCGGAATCCCGTGAAAGCCAGGCCGCCATCCGCGCCATACGCCGGATCGTTGCCCGCCGGGTATTGCTTCAATATATTCAGATAGCTCTGGTTCACTCCAATGTGCAGCGGATCGATCTGTTTGAGGTCGGCCGCCGTGAGTGTATAGTTATTGCCGTCCGATCCCTGCAGCAGAAGATTCCCCGCCTTCAACGATTCGCTGGGGACGGCGCGCTCTACCGCCAACTGGCTGGCATCGATCCGGCGCTCGTAATTGAAGAAGTAGAAGAAGCGGTCTTTCTTCACCGGTCCACCCAGCGATGCGCCGAACTGGTTGCGGTTCAGAACCTGCCGGTCGACGCCGCTGCGGTTGTTGAACCAGGAATCAGCCGCGAACAGCGTGTTGCGGTTGTATTCGTACGCGGAGCCGTGCACACTGTTGGTGCCGCTCTTGGTGACCAGCACGACCTGTCCGCCCGACGACCGGCCTTCGTCCGCGCCCTGCCCGGCCACCGTTACGCGGAATTCCTGCACGGAATCGAGCGGGATCGGAAGCACCGAGTTGAAGCCTGCGACCGTCGTAACACCGTTGGCATTGGATCCCTGCGTGCTCCCGATATCGGATAATCCGCCGATACCGGAGTTTTCATTGTCATTCACGTCCACGCCGTCGAGAGTCACGTTATTCTGATCGCGCCGCGAGCCCATGACTTCTCCGGTCGATGTAACACCTGGTTCCAGGCTCAGGAGCGCCACGATGTTACGCGTATCCAGCGGCAACTGGCGGATCTGGGTCTGGTTGAACGTGTTGCCCACCGAGGCATCCACCGTGTTGAGCGTCTGCGCTTCGGCGCTCACGTTCACTGTCTCGGTCGTCTTGCCCACCTCCATCTTCAGGTCGGCGGCAGCCGGCGTGTTTACCAATAAGGCGACGCCTTTCTGGGTGGTAGTGGAGAATCCGACCTTGACCGCGCTGAGCGTGTAGTCACCGGGCGGCATCTGCAGAAACTGGTAGGCGCCCGACGCGTCCGTAAGGGTTTCGCGGGTCGAGCCGGTGCCGTTGTTCGTGAGCGTGATCAGCGCCTCGGGAATCACGGCCCCTTGCGCGTCTACGACCGTTCCGCGCAAGGAACTAACCGACTGGCCCGGCAGCGTGAGGGCGGCGCCGAGGAGTACGAGCCCGGCAAATACACTTCGTCTGATGAGGTTGGAGCGCATAGTCTGTCCTTTCCGGTTGTAAGTCGAGTGGGACGGTCTACGAAGCCGCCGCAGGCCCAAAGGCCCGCACCTGCGATGCTCAGACAGAGAGCGATGAGCGTAGCCGGTTACGCGATGATGTCGTGGATCACGTTGCCTGCGACATCCGTGAGCCGGAAATCCCGGCCGCTATAACGATACGTCAATTTAGTGTGATCGATGCCCAAAAGATACAAAATCGTGGCGTGCAGATCGTGCACGTGGACCGGTTTGTCTACCGTCTTCCATCCGAAATCGTCGGTAGCTCCGTAAGTCATGCCGCCCTTCACGCCGCCGCCCGCCAGCCACATGGTGAACCCGTGCGGATTGTGGTCGCGGCCATTGTGCGTCTGGCCGCCCATAAAGCCGCTGCCCATCTCCACCACCGGCGTGCGCCCGAACTCGGAACCGCACACCACCAGCGTCTCGTCCAGTAGTCCGCGCGATTTCAGGTCCTTGATCACCGCGGCGAATGGCTGGTCGGAATCGTGCCCGGTCTTGCGGTGAAGCTGGATATCGAAGTGATGGTCCCACGGATCGGCTTTGGCGTAATAGACCTGCACCATACGAACACCGCGCTCCACCAGGCGCGCCGCGGTCAGGCAGCCTCGCGCCGTGCTCCCTTCGCCGTATAGCTTCTGCACCGCTTCGCTCTCTTTGGTCACATTGAAAACGTCCGGGGCCTCGGTCTGCATGCGGTAGGCGACTTCCATGGAGTCGATGGTGGCTTCCAGTTGCGGATCGTGCGTGTGGGATTGCTCCATCCCGGCCTTGTCGAGCGCCTCCACCAGGTCCAGTTCTTTTCTCTGCTGACCGGCATCGAACTTCGCGTTGCGGATATTGGGAATCAGTTTCTCGGCGTCGAATTCCTTGTCGTGGACGTTATCTGAGATGTAAGTCCCCTGGTAAGTCGGCGGCAGGAACGCGGAGTTCCACAGGGGCGGGCCAACGGTTGTGGGTACGTCCGGGCACAGCACTACGAACGACGGCAGGTTCTTGTTCGACTGGCCCAAACCGTAGGTGATCCACGACCCCATCGACGGCCGGCCGGGTTGATTCGCGCCGCTATTCATCATGATCAGGGCCGGCTCATGATTCGGGATTTCGGTATGCATCGACCGGATCACGCAGATGTCGTCGATCACGCTGCCCACATGCGGAAAAATCTCGCTCACTTCAATTCCGCTCTGCCCGTACTTCTTGAAGCTGAACGGGGACTTCATCAGGCCCCCGGTCTTGCGTTCGTGCTGCGGGATAGGGCCCGGCAGCGGCTTGCCATCGTACTTCTCCAGCATGGGTTTCGGATCGAAAGTATCCACCTGCGACATGCCGCCGTTCATGAACAGGAAGATGACGTGCTTGGCCTTGGGCTTGAAATGCGGGTCGCGAATCATCCACGGATTGTCCGGTTGGCTGACTCCGGCGGCGGCCAGTTGTTGCCCGATCAGGCCGGCGAAGCTGAGCATCCCAAAGCCGCCGCCCATACGGCACAGCGCTTCGCGCCGGGTGACGGGCGCGGGACCGGGTCGATGTCGCATCTACATTCCTCCTAATTCACAAACTCAAATTCGTTCGAGCTGAGCAGCGCGCGCGCATACTCGCGCCAGGCCGTGGCGGGCTCTCCGGCTACCGCATAGCCCGGCTTTTCGGGGTTGCCGCTCAGGTACTGAACGCCGATCTCCAGTTCTTTAGCGGTCGGCGCCCGCCCGTATAGCAACCGGTAAGCCTCGGCGATGCGCGCCGCGTCGGAGCCTTTCGCATAGACTCTCTCCGCAAGTTTGCCCGCTTGCGCATACACAAAAGCGTTGTTCATGAAAAACAGGCGCTGCAGCGGCACGTTTGTCGCAAACCGCTGCTCGGCCGTGTAGCTGGGATTCGGGAAGTCAAAAACCTGAAGGTAATTATCCAGGTGGAACCGGCTGACCTTCCCAAACACGGCGCGGCGCGTGTTATCCGGAGCATACTCGGCGGAAGGACCTCCCACGTTTTTCAGGTCGAGGTCGCCGGCCACAAACAGGATGGAATCGCGGATCTCCTCGGCATCCAATCGCTGCCGGTTGAAGCGCCAGTACAAGCGGTTGGCGGCATCCTTCTCCTCGTTGGCCGGCGATTCCGCGGTGCTCAGCTGATACGCGGACGACAGCATGATCTCGCGCTGCAGCTTTTTGATCGACATGCCCTCGGCGCTGAAGTGAGACGCCAGATATTCGAGCAGTTCCGGATTCGAAGGACGCTCGCCCATCTGTCCGAAGTTATCGGGCGTGTTCACCAGTCCGGTGCCGAAGTGCCACTTCCAAATCCTGTTGACGATCACGCGCGTCGCCAGCGGGTGTGCGGCGATGTCGTTGGCCAGTTCCAGCCTGCCGCTCCCTTTTTCAAAAGGACCACTGCCCGGCGGCGACAGCACTTCCAGGAAACGGCGGGGCACGATGTCGCCCAGGCTATAGGGACTGCCACGCAGGTTCACCGCCATGTTGACGGGCGCGGGTTTGTCGCTCACGCCGTGGATGAATGGGTACTCCTTCGGAAGGTCTTTCTTGAGTTGATCGATGCGCGCCTGGAGCGCTTCCACATGCTCGCGCCATGCGGAACCCATGCGCCGTTCGAGCGACCAGCGGTAGAAAGCAAAGACGCCCGGCTCCGGATTGTCCTCCATATCATCCGCTTCCGACGCCCGCACGAACAGGTCCAGCCACAGGGCGCCTTCGTCGGTGGGCAGCGCTTTCAGCTCCAGGTCGCAGCCCGGGCAGAATTGATCCTTCGTCTCGAATTCGTTGGGCAGGGCATCGCGCTGCAACGGTTTGGGAACGCCCGCCTTGGCCTTGGTGATCTTATTTTCTTCGTCGATCTTCTTCGCGTCGGCCATGATACGCAAGACCAGCGCCTCGAAGTTATCCGACAGCAGCTTCGCTTGCGCCTCCGTACCACCGCTCGCAATCATCGCCGCCCAGTCGTGCAGGAAAGCGTAGTGCGCATGCGGCTTCGCCAGAAATTTCACCCAGCGCGCCAGGATCTCAGGCTCCAGCTTGGCCTCGTCGGCGGCCTCATCCACGGTGGCTTTGGGCTTGCCGCTGACGCGCCACGCCGCCATCATATACTTCGCGGTCTGGTGAGCCAGAATCTCGGTGTACTGTTTTCCCTCCTGCCGGGTGAATTCATACAGCTCTTCTTCCAGATCGTCGATGGCCTGCTCTTTCTGCCGCCACGCCTTCACCTGTACCTCCGAGACGCGCGGATACTCGGTGTACGTCGTGCTCGCAAACACGCCGGCCAGCGCATAGTAGTCTTTCTGCGCCAGCGGATCGTATTTGTGATTGTGACAGCGTGCACACGCAACCGTTAATCCCAGCAGGCCGCGGGTCACTGCGTCGATGCGCTCATTGCGCTCGTCGGCGCGGCCCTGTACAGGTTCGGCCTGATCCCAAACCCACGGTCCGCCGCCCAGAAATGCGGTGCCCGGTAGCGTTTTCGCCACGCTGTTTTTGTCGAGCTGATCGCCGGCCAGTTGCGCTTTCACGAACAGGTCGTAGGGCATGTCATCGTTGAATGCCTGGATCACCCAATCGCGAAACACATACGCGCCGTTGAACGGCATGTAGCCGCGGCGCTTCGGATCGAGGCCCCGCACGTCGTCCTCGGCGTAGCGCGCCACATCCAGCCAGTGGCGTCCCCAGCGCTCGCCATAACGCGGCGATGCCAGCAGGCGATCCACTACTTTGGCGAAAGCCTCGGGCGAGCGGTCTTTCTCAAAGGCTTCGACTTCCTCCGGCGTGGGGGGCAGGCCCGTCAGGTCCAGGGTGGCGCGGCGGATCAGCGTCGCCCGGTCGGCCGCGGCGACCGGCTGCAGACCCGCGGCTTCCAGCTTCGCCAGCACCAATCGATCGATATTTGTTTTGGCCCATTTGGGCTCCTTCACGGCGGGAATCGCGGGACTCTTCAACGGCTGGAACGACCAGAATGTGCGTTGCTCTGCGCTGATCTTGAATTCCGTCCCAGCGCCGCCGCTTACCACCAGGGCAGGCGCGGCTTTGGGCCACGGAGCGCCCATCTTCACCCAAGCCACCAGGTCACTGATCTCGCGCGAGGTCAGCTTTCCGCCCTTGGGCATCTTCAACGCGCCTTCCTGCCGCACGGCCTGGACCATTAGGCTGCCGTCGGGATTTCCGGGGACTAGCGCCGCCCCTCGTTCGCCGCCTTTCAACAGTGCATCGCGCGAATCGACGCGCAGGCCCGCGGAAGGCGCCTGTGTGTGGCAACTGGCGCAACGTTGGACCAGCAGCGGGCGGATCTGGTTCTCAAAAAAATCGTCACCGCTGGAATCCGCGGCGGCCACCACCGGTTCCACCGTCTCCGCCGGCCAGACCGCCCCGGCTTTGACCCATTCGCTCAAGTCGGCGATTTCCTGCTCGCTCAGCTTGCCGCCCTTCGGCATCTTCAACGAACCGGTTTGCCGGACCGCCTGAATCAACAGGCTGCGGTCGGGGTCGCCCGGCACGATGGCCGGCCCGGTATCCCCGCCCTTCAGTAATGCCTCGCGCGAATCCACCCGCAGGCCCGCGCTGAGGGCATCGGTGTGGCAAGCGTAGCAGCGTTTCGCCAACACCGGCTGGATGCGCTCCTTAAAAAAGCCGGCGGACGCGCCCACCTGCTCCGGCGGCGCCGCCGCGATCAGCGGCGCCCCCATGCTCAGCAGAATGTAGCCAACCTGAATTGCACGCAGCTTCATCAAAATTCGTATCGCAGAGCGAACTGCATCGAGCGCGGCGCCATGGTCCCCTGGAACTCACCAAAGGTCAGCGGCGATTGCAAGCTGAGACTTGGATTGGTGAAGTTCGGGTGATTCAGCGCGTTAAAAGCCTCGGCCCGGAACTGAATGATCTGGCCCTCCCAGGGCAGATGAAATACCTTCGATAGTGCCATGTCGACGTTAAAGATCGGCGCCAGCCGTACCGCCGCGCGCGTGCCCGCGCTTTCCGGCAGCTCATTTTCAAAATTGTTCGATGCATTCAAGCCGCCCTGGAAAAGGTTCGGTATTCCGTTCTGATCAATGTGCACGCCGCTGGACGGTGTGGGCGAATTCAGGACCGCCAGCGAGCTCAACCAATAATTCGTGTTATAAGCCAGCGCCCCGCCGACGGCGCTTGGCAGCGGCGTACTATATCGCCAGATGTTAGAGACCTGCCATCCGCCGATCACCTGGTTGAACCAGCCCGGTACATTGTTCAGGAACGGCTTGCCCTTCCCCACGGGCAGTTCGTACATGAAATTGGCGTTGAAGTTGTGGCGGATGTCAAAATCGGACGAGCCGCGGAACGCGCTCAGGTTGAAGATATCCTGGATGGCCGCCCCCTGCTCCCCGGCGCCGGATTCGGCTGCCGAGCCATTGTCAAGAGAATGCGACCAGGTGTAGTTGAAGTCGAATTGCAGGCCCGCGGAGAATCTCCGGCGGAATGCCACGGTCAGAGCGTGGAAATCCGCTTCCCCCGCATTCATCCACATCGGCATCGAACTCCCCTGCTGTGCAAAGAAAGTATAGCATCCCGTGATACTCAGGCATTTGCCTGGTATGTAGTTACCCACATAGCGATCAGCGGCATGTAAGCTATCCAGAAAGCTGCCGCCAAAAACTCCGTACACGCTATAGAAGTAGTTGGCCGACGCGCTGCCATTGAAATAGGCGTTCTGGTATCCGGGCCAAATGTCGTTCACGAACGGCAGATTCGGAACCAGGCTGGGATTCGCCGCGACTTCGTTGGCGACCGCGCCGATGGCCGCATTGGCAGGCAATCCGGCCGACCTCGCCAGGGTGTTGAACAGGTTGTAGACCTGCGTCGCATTCTGCTGCCAGGTAATGCCGGACTTAGGATCTTTATAATTCTCGAGCGGCGTGTAAACGTCGCCCTCCATCAGAAGCCGGCGCGAGAGACGGCCCATATACCCGACTTCCATAGTCACTTGACCGGGTAACTGCCGCGAGAAATTTGCATTCAGCACGAATGAATAGGGTGTCTTCAGGTTGGATGCGATACCCAGAAAATTTCCCGTGATTGCCGCAATGGCAGGCGGTGTGAACGGGAAGCCGCCTGCGGGAGCCGCAGGAAGCGCCGGATAGCTTCCGTTGAATCGAGGCGACGTAGTGAAGCTGTAGGAATCCGGGAAATTCGTCGGCTGCGACAGACCCAGTGAGCCGATCTGATCGTAATTCACGATCATGTCCTCGCCGAACTGATCGTAGGCAATCGCGCCGCCGAATCGCAGTGCGCCGCCCTTTCCAAAAATCTTGCCCAAAAGTCCGGCATGATCGGACGGCGCATAGGCCAGCGCCAGCCGCGGAGCGAAGTTGGCATTGTCCGGACTCCACCAGCTTGGCTTCCCGTTGGCCGGCCCGTTCAGCGCGTAACTCTGCGTAAAGTCCGACATCTGGTTGGCCGGAACGCCCTGCGACTGCAAGCCGTTTCGCTGCGCGAAGAAGTCCTGCAGCGGAACCGTGGGCGCTACCTGCACACCGTTCGCCTCGTAAGGCGGCCGTACGTTTTCGTAGCGCAGGCCCAGCGTCAGAGTCAGTTCCCGGCTGATGCGGAACGCGTCCCCTACATAGCCCGCGTAAGCATGCTCGATGAACGAACGCTGGTCCGGAGTGCCTTGCGGCAGCACTTGGCCGCTCTTGTTGTATTGGTAGGTGACGAACACGTCGTTCAAGATTCCCAACAGCATGGCGGATGCGTTAGTGATCGCCGTGGGATCAGCCAGCTGCGCGCTGGGGCCCGCCTTCTGCTGTACAAAGCTGGTCACCGAGTTATCGATGTCTTCGCCGAGTCCGATCAATTCTGTCGCACCGTAAGCGTAGAGAGGGTACGAATTCGTGTACGCCGAGATGTTGTTATCACTGAATCGGAAATTGAGCCCGGCCGTGAGGGTGTGTTTACCCTTGGTCCAGGTCACATCGTCCAGAATATTTTGCAAGGGATTGGTACGCCCGCGAGCGCGCGCGGACCAGTTCTGAAGCGGCGACAGCGCCGTGGGTTCAAACTGAAAGCCGGTCCCAGACACGCCTGATAGCTCCGTGCCGAGACGCGTCAGCCCGTAAGTGACCGTGTTGATCAGGGTGGGCGTGACGATCGCGGTGTACCGGGCCGACAAGCCCTTGTTGTTGTCGCGCTCGATGGATGCGGGCGCCTGCCCCGGAAATTGCGCCAGAATTTGATCCTGCGTATTGTCGGCCAGCGTGCCGCGCAAGCTCAGCGAGTGCCGCCCGGCCGCGTCCAGCTTGAAATCCAGCTTGGCCACCCAAGCCATGTTGTTCAAATGATCCGGCGCGTTAAACCGGTAGCCGCTGAAATTCAGTCCGCCGTCTTGCCCATATGCCGGGTCGTTGCCAACCGGATACTGATTCAAAATCTTCTGGTAACCGGAGTTCAGGCCGATGTGCAGCGGATCGACCACCCCCAGATCGGCGGGGCTCAGTGTCTGGATACTGCCATCCGTCAATTGAGCCTTCAAAAAACCCTGTTTGAGGGACTCCGATGGCACCGCCTGCACCTGCGCCACACTACTGGCATCGATGCGCTGCTCCCAGTTCACGAAATAAAAGATGCGGTCCTTCTTGATCGGACCGCCGATGGATGCGCCGAACTGGTTGCGCACTAACTGCTGCACCGGCACGCCGGATTCGTTGTTGAACCAGGTGTTGGCCGAGGTCGCGGTGTTGCGGTTGAACTCGTAGGCGGAGCCGTGCATCTGGTTGGTGCCGCTCTTGGTAACCAACACCACCTGTCCGCCCGACGACCGGCCCTCGTTGGCGCCCTCGCCGCCCACCGTGACGCGGAACTCCTGAACCGAATCGAGCGGTATAGGCAGCACCGAGTTAAATCCGGAGTTGACATTCGCGCCGTTGCCGTTGACGCCTTGATACGTCATTCCCGTGGTCGAATTCTGCATCACCAGGCCGGCATTCTGGTTATCGTTGACATCCACGCCGTCCAGCGTGATGTTGTTCTGGTCCCTGCGCGCGCCCAGAACTTCACCCGAGGTCGTGACGCCCGGTTGCAGGCTAAGCAGCTCGACCACATTCCTGGTCTGCAGTGGGAGTTGGCGAACCTGGCGCTCCGAAAAGGCATTGCCCACTGACGCGTCCTCCGTGTTTATAGGAGGCACTTCCCCCATCACGCTGATCACCTCCTCGCTCTTGCCGATTTCGAGCACCAGGTCGAAGGTAGCGGGCGTGTTCACGCGCAACCCGATACCCGTCTTGGTGATCGTGGAAAACCCCGGCTTCTCAACTCGCAACTGGTAGTTGCCCGGGGGCAATTGAGGAAAGGTGTATTCGCCAGTCGCGTTGGTGACCGTCTGCCGCGCGGCCGCGTTATCCAGGTTTTGCAAGCTGATCACCGCCTCCGGGATCACCGCACCTTGCGGGTCCGCCACCGTGCCGCGCAGCGACGTGCTGGCCTGCGCGAAAGCTGCGGTTGCCACCCCGACCAACCCGAGCGTGAATACACCAATCTGGCGCCACATTTGCGTGGGACGAGACATTTCCAGGACTCCTTTTTGAGCTATTGGGGACCTTGGGGGATTAGATCAGACAACAGTGTCTTGGTCTTTGTCGCGGGCGGTGCGACAGGCCTCTCCGTGGAGTGCACCAGATCCGTACTTGCGAATTGCCTTCGCCTCACACGTTGAGACGTTCGATTGTGAAGGCAATCCGTTTCAGATTGATCACAAAAGTATGGCGGAGGCAGCTAGTCCATGTCAAGGGGGGTAGTTGGGAGTAGTTGGATTGTCGCATGCGGCGAGGCTTGAAAGCGGTGCGGAAGGGGCCATCCGAGGTGGAAAATCCACTGTTTAGCTAGCGCGACCGGCCGGCGAAGGGACCGTCACGCTTGCCTCAATCGCGGTAAGCCTCGCATGCCGGCAGGATTGTCTTACAACATCTGTAATTACCTTAATACCTGATTAACAATCCGATGTATACTTCGCTCAAGGGTGGTCGGCGCACTTATGCAGGCGATGAATCGCACACTAACGGCCGCACCATGAGCAATGCTTACCTTCAGAGCGTATTAATCCTCGCCGCCACCGTCCTGGCGGGGCTGGTTGTGTTACTGGGCCATAGGATTAGCAGCTTGCGGCGGGACATGGCCCTGATCAAAGCGTTATTCGAACAGGAGCCGCACGCGGTCGCGGTCATAACCGCTGATGGGCGAGTGATCCGGATCAACCGCGAGTTCGAAAAGCTGTTCGGCTACGCTTCGGCCGATGCAGAGGGTAAGTACATCGGCGAATTGATCGTTCCAGCGGATGGGCAAGCGCAACAGCAGCACAGCCTCGATTTACTGGCGGAAGGGCAGCGGGTGGAGGGCGAAGGCCTCTACCGCCGGCTGGATGGCAGCTTCTTCAATGCCGGCATCACGTGTGCGCCACTGGTCTTGCCTGATGGATGCGCCGCCGCATACGCAATTTACAAGGATATTAGCGATCAGAAGCGCGCGGAGCAGGCGCACGCGGCGAGTGAAGGAAGATGGCGCGCTTTTTTCGACAGCTCGGCGGTAGGCATTGCGGTAACAAACGAACAGGGACGGTTTACCGACGTGAACCGCGCTTATCGGGAGACTGTAGGGTACTCAGACGATGAGCTGCGCGCCATGACGTTCATGGACCTGACCGTCGCGGAGGATCGCCCGGCTAATGCCGCACTCTTCGCGGAGCTGCAGCAGGGCAAGCGGCGGCAGTTCCAGATGGAGAAGCGTTACCACCGCAAAGACGGGCGGTTGGTCTGGGTGAAGACCACGGTGTCGATGGGGCGCGGCGGCACCGTCGCGCCGTTTGGCATGGCGGTCGTGGAGGATATCAGCGAGCGGAAAGAAAAAGAAGAGAGGCTGCGGGAATACGAAAAAGTTGTAGAAAGCGCGCGCGACTTGATCCTGGTGGTGGATCGCGATTACCGCTATCTGATCGCGAACCAGGCGTTTCTCAGGTATCGAGGACGCACGCGGGAGCAAGTGATTGGCCGTCTGGTCCCCGAGATCACGGGGATGGATACGTTTAACAACGTGATCAAGCCCAAGCTGGACGAATGCCTGGCGGGCCACATTGTGGCTTACGAAATGCAGTACAACTACGAGACGGTCGGCGAGCGGGACGTGCTCGTGTCTTATTTCCCGATCGAAGGTGGGTGCGGTATCGATCGGGTGGCCGCAATTTTGCATGACATCACGCCTCAGAAACGTTCCAATGACGAGTTGCAGCAATCGTTCCGCCAGTTGCGCGCCTTGACCGGCCAACTGCAGAGCGTGCGGGAAGAAGAAAGAACCCGGCTGGCGCGCGAACTCCACGATGAACTGGGACAGGCCCTGACCGCGATCAAAATCGATCTGGCGTCGCTGCAGGCGACTCCCATCGGAGATTGGCCGGCGGGAAGGTCGCTGCGCATCGCCGACCTGATCGAGCTGGTGAACCACACCATCCGTTCTGTACGGCGTATCTCCACCGAACTCAGGCCGGGAATTCTAGACCTGGGTTTGCTGGCCGCGGTCGAGTGGGCGGCCGAAGATTTCGAGGCTCGAACCGGCATTCGATGCCACGTCAGCATGCCGGACGCGGAACCGGCCATCGATCCCCCACGGGCGACAGAGATATTTCGCATCTTCCAAGAGGCGCTGACTAATATCGCGCGGCATTCCAGTGCGAGTGCGGCCAGTATCCGGCTGGCGCAGGAGAATGGGACGCTTCTGCTTGAGGTACGCGACAATGGCTGTGGGATCGGCCAGCGGAATTTATCCGCATTCGGCTCGTTGGGGCTGTTGGGGATGCGCGAGCGGGCCGTGCTTCTGGGCGGCGATTTTGGGATTACCAGCGATCCGGAAGGTGGGACCACCGTAAGAGTCCGCGTACCGCGGGCGGACCGCGGGCCGGCTGGGGGGGACGCATGGTCCGGGTCCTGATCGCCGACGATCACGCAATCCTCCGCCGGGGATTGCTGGAGATCCTGATGCGGGAACTGCCGGGAAGCATCTGCGGCGAAGCGAAGGACGCGCAAGAGGTTCTCGCTCAGGTACAACACCGCTACTGGGACTTGCTGATTCTCGACATTACCATGCCTGGACGCAGCGGCTTGGATGTGCTCAAGGACATAAGGGCAATACGGCCTAAGCTTCCGGTCCTGGTGTTGAGTATGCACCCCGCGGACCAATACGGGAGGCGCATCCTCAAGGCCGGCGCATCCGGGTACATGAATAAAGAAAGCGCACCCGAAGAACTGATCAAGGCCATCCACAAGGTGCTGGCCGGCGGTTACTATGTCAGTACGGATCTGGCGGAGAAGCTGGCATCCAGCCTGCGCGAGGACGTAAGCCGGCCTATCCACGAGCTGCTTTCCGACCGGGAGTTCGAAGTGTTGCGGATGATTGCCGCGGGGAAAACAGTAACGCAGATCGGTGAGGAGTTGCATTTGGGCGTGACCACCGTCAGCACGTACCGGGCGCGCATCCTGGAGAAGCTGGGCAAGACCACCACGGCGGAGTTAATCCACTACGCCATACAGAACCACGTCATCAATTGAAGCTGCCGGCCGCATTCCCTGTCCATGTAGTACAAACAACGACACGGCTACCGTAATTTTTCTGACAGAAGAATCCACTTTCGGCCTCTAGCGGGCGTACGGCTGCTCCAGCCAGAATGGATACTCACGGGTACTGGGGACGCCTATGGGCGGAAAAAAAACACGAGCCGCGCTGCCGGCGTCGAAGGTGACGCAGGCTGACATTGCGCTGGAACTGCACCGTCTGCGGAAATCGCAGATGCGGCTGGTGTTGATAGCGGAAGAATTAAACGTGGCGGTGCCGCGCTCGTGCTGCCGGCACAAGGGACCTAGCGCGTGCGCCGCCTGTACCGCGGACTGGCTGGCCGGCAATGTGGAAGCCATTGTCGCAAGGACAACGGAAGCAGAGTAAGTACTTTGGGACGTGGGCAGGCGAGCCGCGCGGGACCGCTTTGAACGCCGGCCCGATTCTGCACAAACCGTAGGGCGGGCACTTTGCCCGCGGCGGACTCTCACGCCGCCTTCTTGCTCACTCAAGGCGGTCGATCCGAGGCGAAAAGCGGTCCGAGGGACCCGCGCAGGCCGCGGTCCTCGCTAACGCAGCAGGCGGTTGCCGTTGGCGGCGGTTGGCGGCTCGACTGTCACCACGTCCACAAAAGACGTCAAGCTGCGCGCCGCCTTTTCCACATCTTCCCCTTCCTGCAGCACGATTTCGTTCTCGATCCAATTGGATAGCGGAATATTGCGGAAAAAGATGCGCTCCTGGAGCACCAGTGCTTTGCGGTTCTGAAACAATAGCTTGTTGTCGCGTACGTAATGGCGTTGCTCCACGTGCACGTCGGCCAGAAATTCGTCCAGCGCCTCGCGGCGAGCGGTTTCCTTGGCCCCGCGCAGCGCCTGTTCGAGCGAATTCTTCTCGGCTTCCAGAGTACCGCGGGCCTGCGCCATGTTTTCCCGCTCCCGGGCCAGCGCGACTTCCATCCTGGACTGCATGATGTAGTATGCCAGCAGGCCGGAACCGACCGCTACGAAGCCTGGTAGCAGAATCCAGAGAATTGCGTCCATTGGCTACATGATAGCGAAAAGACGCTCCGGTATGGGGTGTTTTCCGGCTTACTCCTGTTGACTTCCGTCAACTTTTTGGCCCGCCAGTAGATATTTCAGTACGCCCAACTGGAACGAACCGAGCGCCCCGAAGATTGCTCCGAATTGCGCCATCAGGCCATTCATAAAACCCCGGTACTTGCCGATCCACGCCGTAGTACCCTGTTTCCGGTCGGCTATGCGGAGGGTGGATTCAGATTGCCGCCCGGTGTGCGCCGCCCGCGCCTGCGGTATCAAGAGGATTTTCTTGCCGGCCCGCCGCATCTGGCAGGCCAGGTCGGCATCGCTGCCAAACTGGCCGTAGCGCTCGTCGATCTGGCGGATCGCGGTATAGAAAAAGCGGCGGAACATGAGCGCGGCGCCGCGGGGATACTCGATTGCCAGCGGCTCGCCGCCGGGCTCGGCGGGGCGCCAGGTATCATCGGGCGGGAACGGGCCCAACTGCGGGGCGGGCCGCCCCTCGGCATCTACCAGCAGCGGGCAAACCGCACCGGTTTCGGGCTGCGTGTCCAGAATTTCGGCCAGAAGGCGCACCGTATCAGGGAAGACTTCAGTATCGTCGTGCAGCAGGAATACGTACTCGCCCTCCGAGCCGCGGATACCCAGGTTGAGGGCCTTGGTCAACCCGAAATTGCGCGGCACGCGGATAAAACGGGTCTTCGGATAGTCGTTTTCGAGCAACTGGCTGCCGTCGCTCGATCCGTTATCCACCACCACGATTTCGATGCTGTCGCGCCCTTCGGACCGCTCCAGCGACTCGATCGCGCGCCGTAACAGGTCTTTTCGATTGTAGGAAACCACCAGGGCCGACACCTTGGGCGGCTTCGGCGCCTGGCCGGAAGGTTCGGCCATTTTGAGCAGCTTAACACGGCGAACCCTGCCGGCCTCCGGGCCTAACAGTTCCTTAACAATCCTCACGCGTCTAAGGTGCTATCATGGAAAAATTCGAGGGTTGGGACGTGCCGATGGACTCCGCAAAAGCTATGCAGACCCACTCCGCGGTATTTGTACCGCTAGTAGTTGTTTTGGGCGGCTTGGCCGCCGGCCTCCTGGCACCCGGCGTGGCGCAGACCGCGAACGGCCCCACTGAAGGCGACCTGCGCGGTAACGTAAAGTCGTTTGCGTCGGCGTACGCCCTTATCGAAGCCAATTTTGCCGACCCCATAGCGCCCGAAAAGGCCATTTATCAAGGCGCCATTCCGGGCATGCTGCGGACGCTCGATCCCCACTCCAATTTCCTCGATCCCGAAGAATACCGGCTCCTGCAGCAGAACCAGCGCGGCAACTATTACGGCGTGGGCATGGAAGTTACCATGGACGGCCCGCGCGTCGCGGTGGTGCAGGCCTTTCCGGATTCCCCGGCTGCGCGCGCCGGGCTGCGCCGCGGTGATGTGATCGTGCAGGTGGACGATAAGAACGTGGAAGGCGAAGATTCCGGCGCAGTCGCGGATCGCCTGAAGGGCCCGCGCGGCACGCAGGTGAAGGTCGGTGTACGGCGCATGGCGGCTCCCAAGATCCTGTCCTTTATGGTGACGCGCGGAGAGATTTCTCCCAGTGTAGTGGACGCCTTCTGGGTGCGGCCGGGCATCGCCTACGTCAGCATCAAGACCTTCGAGGCGCAGAGCGTAAGCCACGATATGGAAGAAGATCTGCGGCGCCTGGGCGAAGACAATTGCAACGGCCTGATCCTCGATCTGCGCGAGAACCGCGGCGGACTGCTGAACGAAGCGGTAGCCGTGGCCGGGCACTTCCTGCGCAAGGATCAGACAGTGGTGTCGCATCGCGGCCGCTCCGAACCGGAGCAGGTGTTCCGCGCCAAGACCGGCAATCATGGCCAGCAGTATCCGGTGGTGGTGCTGGTGAACCGCAACAGCGCCTCCGCTTCTGAAATCGTAGCCGGCGCGCTACAGGATCATGACCGCGCCTGGGTGATCGGCGAAAGCACGTTCGGCAAGGGTTTGGTGCAGGCGCAGTTTCCGCTGTCAGAAGACGCGGCGCTCCTGCTGACCATCGCCCGCTACTACACCCCCAGCGGACGCCTGATCCAACGCGATTACTCGCACCGCTCGTTTTTCGATTACTACTATAACAACCGCCAGAATGAAGCGCAGAATTCCAACGACGTGAAGATGACCGATAGCGGCCGGACCGTGTATGGCGGCGGCGGTATCACGCCGGACGAGAAGTTCCCTGTCCAGATGATGAACTCGTTCCAGCGCCGGGTGGCCTATCCGCCGCCGGGCGGTGCGTTCTACCATTTCGGCTCGCTGTATTTCGGCGCCGACACGCCGCGCCTGGCGCCGGACTGGTCGCCGGACGAGGCGCTGGTGGCACGCCTCCGCGATTTCATGCACCAGGAAGGGATCGCTTTCACCGACGCCGAATTCAACGAGAACAAGGCTTGGGTGGAAGAGCGTTTGAAGGTGGAGCTTTACACGCGGGCGTTCGACAAGCGTACGGCCGATCATCTGCTCATCAGCGCCGATCCGGAAGTCGGGCAGGCGGTGGATAGTTTGCCGCGCGCACACGCTTTGCTGGAGCAGGTGAAGCGCGCGATGATGCGCCGCACGGCTGGGTAAGTCCAAAAAAAACAATTGAGATGTCGGCCTTAGAGGCCTCCGCGGGCCGCCATGCCGCTTAGTTTTTCCCATGGATGGGATTTCTGGATTATTTGTGGGCCATCAGAGCGCAAACCTGCTCATCATAGGGTGCGCGAGCGCATCCCTTCGAGGATCCCACAACACATCGGTTACTGGCGGGCCATATTGGTAGCAGAGCGAAGCCCATTCAAACCAGGCAATAGCAAATGGACCGGCCACTGGGACGCCTCCGATCATATAGGCGGGCCTCGGCCTGCAAGGGCTCTCAGCCCCGTTCTTGAAGTTCCTACGCTTCCGCGATGAGGTCCAAAAACTTCTGCCTCAGCGCTAATGCGGTGGAGTTATCCGGCGTGATAACCAACACTGTATCGTCGCCGGCCAAAGTGCCCACCACCTCCGGCCACTCCTCGGAATCCAGCGCCACGGCGACCGAGTTGGCATGCCCTGGCGACGTACGCAGCACGACCTGGTTCTGGGCTGCACGCACATCTTGCAGAAACTCCGCCGCCAGCGAGGCAAACGACGGCCCCGCTTCCTCCGGCAAAATTTCGCGATAGCCTTCGCGCGTCTTCACCAGGCGCAGCTCCCGAATGTCGCGCGACAGGGTCACCTGGGTGGCGGCGAGGCCCGACTGCTGCAGCTCGCGCGCCAGCTCGTCCTGGGTGTGCAGGCTCTTTGCGCGGATCAGTTTCAAAATCTGTCCCTGCCGGTAAGCCTTGCTCATACGATTCGGGCGAGCCTGATGCGCGCCTGCCGGAGGGCTTCGGTGACCGCCCGCGGTCCCGTACCGCCGGGGATTTCGCGCGACCGCAAACCCTCGCGCGGATCCAGCAGCCGGGCCATATCTGGCGTAAATTCGGGCGCGAAGGCCACCAGTTCTCCGGCCGTCCAATCGCCGGGACACTTCCCAGCACGCACACTTTCGAGCACCAGCCTGCCCACCAGTTGATGCGCCTGGTGGAAAGGCGTACCAGCGCGGGCCAGTGCCTCGGCCAAGTCCGTAGCCACCACCCAGCTCTCGATGGCGGCCGCCAGCGGGCGCTCCGGCTTCAGGCGGGCCGATTGAATGACCGCGCGCGCCATCTCGAGCGATCCCGTAACCTGGTTGGCGGCGTCGAACAGCGGCTCCTTATCCTCCTGCATGTCGCGATTGTAGGTCAGCGGCAGCCCTTTCATGGTCACCATGAGTGACGTCAGGCTGCCCATCACGCGCCCGCATTTGCCGCGAATCAGCTCCAGCGAATCGGGGTTCTTCTTTTGCGGCATCAGGCTCGACCCGCTGGTCACCTCGTCACCCAGTTCCAGCCAGGCGAACTCCTCGCTCGAATAGAGAATCCAATCTTCGGCCAAGCGGCTGAGATGCAACATGGTTACCGAGGCTGCGTACAGAAAATCGAGCGCGAAGTCGCGATCGGCCGATACGTCCATGCTGTTGGCGGTGAGGGCCGCGAAGCCCATGTCGCGCGCCATGGCTTCCCGGTCGAACGGAAAGCCGCTTCCAGCCAGTGCGCCCGAACCGAGCGGCATCACGTTGATGCGGCGGCAGGCTTCCGCGAAGCGCTCCGTATCCCGCGCGAACATCTCGAAATAGGCCAGCAGGTAGTGCGGCCACAGCACGGCTTGCGCGCGCCGCGTGTGGGTGTAGCCGGGAATGACCGCGTCCGGATAGCGGGCGGCCAGATCGAGCAGTGCCTGCATCACGCCCGCCAGCAGCCCGCGCACTCGTTCGCATTCCCCACGCAGCCACAACCGCAGATCGAGTGAGACCTGCTCGTTCCGGCTCCGCCCGGTATGGATCTTGTCGGCCACCGCGCCGGCATGCTCCTTCAGCTTCCGGATCACCAGCGTGTGGACATCTTCGTCGGCGGCGTGCGCGAAGAACTCCGGCTCGGCGGCCTCTTCGCGGATCTGGTCGAGCGCTTCTACGATACGGGCGCGCTCGTCGGCGGTGAGAATGCCGGCCTGCTCCAGTGCGCGCGCGAAGGCCTGCGACCCGGCGATATCCGCGCCGATCAGGCGGCGGTCGAAATCCAGCGATCCGGAAAAACGCTCGAATATTTCCGACGGGCCTGTTTCAAACCTGCCGCCCCACAACTTCATGCGGATTTCGACGAGGCAGCGCCGGAACCGAGCGCCGCCCGCACTTTAATCGGCAGACCAATCAGGTTGATGAAGCCCAGTGCGTCCTTCTGATCGTAGGATGCGCCCATGGTGAAGCTCGCGATATCCAGCGAGTATAACGAATACTTCGACTTGCGGCTGACCGGCTCCAGGTTGCCCTTGTACAGGCGCAGCGTGACTTCACCGGTAACCTGCGCGCTCACTGCCTCGAAAAACGCGTCCAGCGCCTCGCGCAGCGGCGTGAACCACAAGCCGTTGTAGACCAGCTCCGCGTAATCGAGCGCCAGCCGCTGCTTGTAGTGCAGGGTCTGGCGGTCTAGCGTCAGCGCTTCCAGCTCGCGATGCGCGGCGTAGATCAGCGTGCCGCCGGGCGTCTCGTAGCAGCCGCGCGACTTCATACCCACGAAGCGGTTCTCCACCAGGTCGATGCGGCCGATGCCGTGCTCGCCGCCGATCTGGTTAAGCTTCTCGACCAGCGCCACGCCGCTGAGCCGCACGCCGTCCACCGAAACCGGCACGCCGCCTTCGAAACCTATGGTCACCTCGGCTGCGGTATCGGGCGCCGCCTGCGGACTGCGGGTCAACATCCACATATCGTCCGGCGCGGCGTTGGCCGGATCTTCGAGCGCCCCGCCTTCATGCGAGATGTGCCACAGGTTGCGGTCGCGACTATAGATTTTGGTGGTGGATTGCGCAATGGGTACGTTGTGCGCCTGCGCGTAGGCGATGGCGTCCTCGCGCGAGACGATGGACCATTCCCGCCACGGCGCGATGACCGGCAGATGCGGAGCCAGCGCTTTATAAGTGAGTTCGAAGCGCACTTGGTCGTTGCCCTTGCCGGTGCAGCCGTGCGCCAGGCCGTCGCAACCGGTGCGCA
The DNA here is from genome assembly GCA_963843255.1 of Bryobacterales bacterium. GTDB lineage: Bacteria > Acidobacteriota > Terriglobia > Bryobacterales > Bryobacteraceae > Bog-159. The sequence goes on from CAWJJQ010000008.1 coordinate 541,292, forward strand.
GCGCCACTTCCACCTGTTTTTTGGCGAGCAACGGGCGCGCCACGGAAGTGCCCAGCAGATACTTGTGCTCGTACACGCCGCCGGAGCGCACCAGCTTCCACAGATACTGGGTGACGAACTCCTCGCGCATGTCCTCGATGTACACTTCCGAGGCGCCCGTGCGCAGGGCCTTGGCTTCCAGGCCGGTCAGCTCATCGCCGCCCTGGCCGATATCGCCGCACACCGCGACCACGTCGCAGCCGTAATTTTCTTTGAGCCAGGGAATGATGACAGAGGTATCCAGTCCGCCCGAGTACGCCAGGGCGACCTTCTTCGGTTTGTTCATATACAGGTGATTATCCCAGCATCATGAGCAGCAGCGCTTTCTGCGCGTGCAGGCGGTTTTCGGCCTGATCGAAAACCACGGAGCGGCTGTGCTCGATGACGGAATCGGTAACTTCCTCCTCGCGGTGCGCGGGCAGGCAATGCATGAAGACGGCGTCCGGGCGGGCCAGCGAGAAGAGCTCCTCGTTGACCTGGTATGCGGCGAAAGCCTTGCGGCGCTTGGCGGCTTCCTTTTCCTGCCCCATGCTCGCCCACACGTCGGTGTAGACGGCATGCGCGCCATCCACGGCTTCGGCCGGATCGTGGGTGAGCTGCAGGGTGGAGCCGGAGACGGCGGCCAGGCCATCGGCCTGAGCCACGATTTCGGGGTTCGGCTCATAGCCGTGCGGGGTGGCTAGGGCGAAATCGATGCCCAGCCGCGCGGCGCTCAGCATGAGGGAGTGGGCCACGTTGTTGCCATCGCCGCAGAAGGCCAGCTTCAGGCCGGAGAATTCGCCGAAGTGCTCCTTGAGGGTGACGATGTCGGCCAGCGCCTGGCAGGGATGATACAGGTCGCTGAGCGCGTTGATGACCGGCACGGAAGACCAGCAGGCGAGTTCCTCGATGGTGTCCTGCGAGAAGGTGCGCGCCACGATGGCGTGGACCCAGCGGTCCAGGTTGCGCGCGACATCTTTAATCGGCTCGCGGCCGCCGATAAGGCCTTCGCTGAAAACGGAATCCCCGCCGAGCTGCTTGATGGCCAGCTCGAAGGTGAGGCGGGTGCGGAGGGAAGCTTTTTCGAACAGCAGGCCGATGTACTTGCCGTCGAGCGTGTGGGCATACTCGCGCGGCGATTGTTTGATATCGAGCGCGATATCGAGGAGGCCGGAGAGTTCGTCGTCGGTGACGTCGAGGTCGCGGGTGAGGTCCGGGGCGGAGATACGGGTTGTCTGTTGATGGGTAAGAGGGAAAGCGGCCACGGCGGCACCTCGCTGTGAATTTATATTCACTACAATGAATAATTACACAGGTGGGTGGCCGGTGTCAAGATTTTGGGCGGGTAACGTCACCATTGGGTTGTTACGATAAATGCATGATTCTTCGGCGCTTAGGATCAGTTGGTTGCATGGGTAAAAGTTGCGGTCGGTACCCACAATTAGCACCGAAACGGAACTTGGCTATAGAACTAACCCGGTTTGGGGATTTTTTCGGAGCGGGCTTGGCCTTTTCTCTGCTCGCGCTCGGGGGTCTTCTTTACTATCGCGGCATTGGTATTATTCAACCAAGTAAAACGGAGGATAGCTCCGACGAGCTTGTATCGTTAGCTGTTGCCGCATATGGAGTACAGCATATCGGTTCCGGCGCAAGCGGCTATCAAGCAAATGCCCCGCGCAATGGCTAAGGTCGACCAGACTTGTCTATCCGCACGTTGGATACGGCGCGACGACACTTAGCGAGCCGATTGATGGTATTTACCAATCCATTTTCCATGTGAATGTGAGCGCGGCCATAATCCCAAGAACTTCTCTGATACATTAGTTACGCCGTCGTTGGTCCACCGCAGATGTAAAGCACGTTGGCGGGCTTACACGCAGAAGCCGGGAGAACTACTAGGTGGCAAGCAGACGGTTTGGCTACCTATGATTGCGGTATCTTGGTCTGCAAATAATAGCCAGCGGAGAACTGCTGAATCGAACCGCACCGTTAGTCGGTCCATCCCCAATCAAACTTTCAGAGTTCCTGAACGCTCCATACGTGGTCCGTAATCCCGGCCTCCATCGCGGGCGTAATTTTCAGCATGCCGTGAAATCCGGCAAAAGCTGTATCAAGCAAAGTGCAGAGCAACAGCTTCGAGGTGCTTCTCCAGTTTGCGCGAAAACGCGAGTAACTTGATTTGAACGCTCTTCAAAGTGTGAGTAGCAGAAATTTTCTGCGATACTGGCCTTTAGCAAGCCAGTGTCACATATGTCCGAAGAACCCTCTCGACGCCCTCTTCTAATATATATTCAAGGTACTCTGCCTTCCATGAATCCTACGGAACGGCTGATTGCCAACCATGTGCTCGCGGATCCCGAGCGTATCCTTACTTCGTCGATTGCCGAGATGCGCGATGGCTCGGGCGCCAGCGTTGGCTCCATTGTAGGCTTTTGCCGGAGTCTGGGCCTGAAGGGATTTGCAGACTTCAAGATCGCTTTGGCCCGCGAACTCGCACAAAGCGGCTTCTCCGGTTTCGGCCCGGCCGCGGACGGGTCCTCTTCGGCGGCTGGCACGGTATTCGACAAGGTCTTTCAGTTTCACGCCCAGAGCTTGATGGACACCGTGCAGATCAATAGCCCGGACCTAATGCGGCAGGCCGCGCAGGCGTTGGAGCGGGCCCACCGGATCGAGTTATTCGCGATCGGCATCTCCTATCCGATCGCTTATCTGGCATCGTGCAAACTTAGCCTGATCGGGCTGCCTGCATCCACGCAGTTCGATTCCCACATGCAGTTGATCGCGGCCACGCAACTGCGCAAGGGCGACGTGGCGTTTGGCATCTCTTGCTCGGGCGCCACCAGCGAAACCGTGCGTTGTCTGGAAGTGGCGCGTTCCAGAGGCGCGCGGACCATCTGCCTGACCAACTCGGTAAAATCGCCGATCACGGAAGTAGCGGATCTGGCGCTGTTTGCCACGCCTAGCGAGATCAAGTATTTTCAAGCTCCGCTGGCATCCCGGGTCACCCAACTCGCCATCGTGGATGCGCTGTTCGTGTGGTTGGCGCAGAAGAATAAGGATCGCACGGCGGTCCAGTTGCGAAAAGCAGGCGAGGAACTGCTGAAGCAGCGAATCACCTGATCCCAAAAAAGGGCGGCTGGTGAGCTCAGTCCGGAAGCCTGGACCCGCTTCAGACGAACGTACCCGTCCCACCGAGGCCACACCCTGCTAAGCGGCCAGGTGCCCTTTTGCGCTCTAAGACACGATCGCCTTGGCCACCGTTCCCTCCACATCCGTCAGCCGGAACTGCCGCCCCTGAAAACTGAAGGTCAGTTTCTCGTGATCGATGCCCAGCAGGTAAAGGATGGTCGCCTGCAAATCGTGTATGTGAACGCCTCCGTCCACCACGTTGAAGCCGTAGTCGTCCGAGCTGCCGTGCACGTATCCGCGCTTGATCCCGCCGCCGGCCATCCACAACGAGAAGACGCGGCCATGATGGTCGCGCCCGTAGTTGTCGGGCTTAGGCGATCCCTGCGCGTACGGCGTCCGCCCGAATTCGCCGCCCCAGATCACCAGCGTGTCGTCCAGCATGCCGCGCTGCTTCAGGTCCAGGATCAAGCCCGCGGCAGGCTTATCCGTGTCGCGCGCCAGCGCGGGGATTTTTTCGGGCAATTTGTCGTGGTGATCCCAACCGCGATGGTAAAGCTGAATGAAGCGGACATTGCGCTCCGCCAGGCGCCGCGCCAGCAGGCAATTGGCGGCAAACGTACCGGGTCTACGCGAGTCTTCGCCGTAAAGCTCGTGCACGTGTTCCGGCTCCTTGGACGTATCCACCAGGTCGGGAACGCTGCTCTGCATCCGGAACGCCATCTCGTATTGCGCGATGCGTGTTTCGATCTCCGGATCGCCGGCCCGTTGGTACAGCCGCTGGTTGAGGGCCGCCAGGCCGTCCAGCAGCGTACGCCGCCGCTCGCGCGTGATGCCCGGTGGATCCGACAGGTGCAGCACCGGATCGCCGCCGCTGCGAAACTGCACGCCTTGGTAGCGGCTGGGCAGGAAGCCCGCGCCCCATAAGCGCGCCAGCAAGCCCTGGTCGGCCATCCCGTTGCTCGGCAGCGAATTCAATACCACGAACGCCGGCAGGTTCTCGTTCTCGCTGCCCAGTCCGTAGTCCACCCACGAACCCAGGCACGGCCGTCCCGGAAGCTGGCTGCCGGTCTGGATGAAAGTGATGGCCGGGTCATGATTGATCGCCTCGGTGTGCATGCCGCGCAGCACGCAGATTTCGTCGGCGATGCCGCCGATATTCGGCAGCAGCTCGCTCAACCAAAGGCCGCTCTTCCCGTACTGCTTGAAGCCGTACATGGTGGGTACCACGGGGAAGCGATCCTGCTGCGCCACCATGCCGGTAACCCGCTGCGTGCCGAAGACCGACGGCGGAATGTCCTGGTTGAACCGGTCCTTGATGGCCGGCTTGTAATCCAGCAGATCGAGATGCGAAGGGCCGCCCGCCTGGAAAAGAAAAATGACGCGCTTGGCCCGCGGCGCGAAGTTCGGAAATGCGCGCGCAGCGGCAGATGCCCGCGAGCCGCCCAGCAGACCTTGCAGCGCCACCGCTCCCAGGCCGTAGCCCGCACGCGCCAGCATCTCTCTGCGCGATAAGTAAGGGGTACAATTACCGCATTCCATGGGTCCCTGCTTTCAACTCTTGGTAATCACTTCGTCCATGTTGAGAATCATGTTCGCCACCGCCGTGTAAGCGGCTAGTTCATCCGGCGCGATCGAAGGGTCGGGAGGCGACGCGCCCACTTGCAGGAGTGCCTTGGCGCCGGCGATGTCGGTCCGGTATCCGGCCAGCATCTTGTCCAGCGTCTGGCGCAGAATGGCCTGCTCCTGCGTGTCCGGAGCGCGTCCGGTGGCCAGACGGAAGGCCCGGTTCAACCGCTCCTGCGGACTCGCGCCCGCTTCCTTGATCGAACGCTCAGCCAGCTTCCGCGCCGCTTCCACGAAGATGGGATCGTTCAACAGCGTCAGTGCCTGCAGCGGCGTGTTGGTGGTAGAGCGGCGTACGGTACAGACTTCGCGGTCCGGCGCGTCGAATACGGTCAGCGTAGGATGCGGGACGGTGCGCTTCCAGAAAGTGTACAGGCTGCGCCGGTAAAGGTCGTCGCCGGTGCTTTCGATGTATTGCGTGCCCGGATAATTGGCCGCCACTACGATCCCTTTGTACAAATCCTTGGTCTGATAGGGAAACACGCTGGGCCCGCCCACCCGGTTCTTGAGCAGCCCTGCGATCTCCAGCGCCTGGTCGCGAACGATCTCGGCCGGCAGCCGGAAACGCGGTCCGCGCGCCAGCAGCCGGTTCTCCGGATCGCGCGCCACTAATTCCGGCGCGGCCGCCGAATCCTGCCGGTAGGTCGATGACAGGACCATCCGCTTCATCAGCGCTTTCACGTTCCAGCCGGACTCCACGAACTCGCGCGCCAGCCAGTCGAGCAGTTCCGGATGGGTGGGCCACTCGCCCTGCATGCCGAAATTGTCGCTGGTCTTCACCAGGCCAAGGCCGAACAACTGCTGCCAGAAACGGTTCACCACCACACGCGAGGTCAGCGGATGGTCCGGCTTGGTTAACCATTGCGCTAATCCCAGGCGGTTCTTTGGCGCGCCCGCCGGCCAGGATCCCAGCAACTCTTCGGGTACGCCCGCCTCCACCTTATCGCCCGGCGCGTTATACGAGCCCCGTTGCAGGATGTGCGTTTCGCGCGGCGCCGGCAGTTCCTGCATCACCATCACCGTGGAAAAGCTGCGCTTCAACTCCAGCCACGCGGATCGCAACTCGGCCAGCTTTTTCATCTCGGCCGCCAGTTTGGCATCTGTCCGCGGCAACAGCGCCGCGCGCAGCCAGCCTTCCTCGGTCTGCGAAGCCTGGTGACCGCGCTCGCGCTCCACCGCATATGGCAGAGCTTGTTTCTCAAAAATCGCGCCGATTTCTGCCGGTGTAAGGGCCCGCGTCCAGAGCGCCATCTCGTCCAACGCGCCGGCGTACCGCGGGCTGCCCGGTCCATTGTCCCAACCGATGCGGAAACGGGCGGGCGACGGCATATCGTCTTTGGCCTCGGGCAGGCCCAGGTCGTCTTCGATGACCCGCACCGGCAATTCGCGGCCGTCCACGAACATGCGCACCCAGGTCGCGTCCACGCGCGCTATATCGCGTCCCGCCAGCCCCTCATAAAGAATCGCGATATGGCGCCATTGTCCGGGCTTGATCCGGGCGCCTTGCGAGCGCACCTCGACCGAATACGCGGGAAATCGCTCGGACAGGCGGAATTCCACCTCTCCATCGATCAAACGGACTTCCGTGCCTTTGCCGTAGAAGACCGAGACGGGGTTCGGCGAATAGTCCATCGCAGAGAGCAGCGCGACATCGGTATCGGCCGCACCGGTTTGGAGCCAGAAGCTGATAGTGAGCGGCGCGCGCCGGGCCATCGCCACGCCCTTGCCGCCAGTCTCCGGTTTGGAAGCGGACTCGCCGGTCAGGCAGGCTTTGCCCACCACTCCGGGCACCAGCCGCAAACCTTTGCCGGACTGATCCTGAAACTGATCGACCGTCTCACAGTCGATTTGCAGCGCAGCGCCTTCAGGAATCCGTGTCTCCGCGGCCGCGCGCACAGCCTGGGCCACGCCCGCCTGGCGCCAGTGCCACTTCTTCTCGCGCGTCCGGACCGTCTCCTCCAACGCGGCAATGGCCGGCTCGAGATCGTCCAGCTTCTGCTGCTGCGCCGCGGTGGGCGCGGGCAGGACCGGCGCCGCGTTGGCCACCCGGCCGTCTTCGCCCTGCTCCGCAATGCTGTTGAAGAACGCGAAGAAACGGTAATGATCGCGCTGCGTGATGGGATCGAACTTGTGGTCGTGACAGTGTGCGCATTCGAGCGTCAAGCCCATCCAGGCCATGCCCAGAGTGCGCACGCGGTCGGTCACGTACTCCACGCGATACTCCTCGTCGATGATGCCGCCCTCGGAATTGATCACGTGATTGCGCCCAAAGCCGGTGGCGATGCGGTCGTCCAGAGTCGCATTCGGAAGCAGGTCGCCGGCCAGTTGCTCGGTCAGGAACCGGTCATACGGCATGTTGTCGTTGAAGCTCTGAATCACCCAATCGCGCCAGCGCCACATGGATCGCGCGGCGTCGTTATTGAAGCCATGCGTATCCGCGTAGCGCGCCACGTCGAGCCAGTCGATGGCCATCCGTTCTCCGTAGCGGGGAGAGGCCAGCAGCCGGTCCACGGCCGCAACGTAAGCTGATTCGCCGCGCGCCTGAACATCCCCGTTGAAGGCGTCCAAATCCTCCGGCGATGGAGGCAGGCCCGCCAGATCCAGCCAGACGCGGCGCAGCCAGACCGCGGGTGCGGCAGCGGGGCTGGGATGCAGTCCTTCCGCCCGCAGGCGCTGCAGTACAAATGCGTCGATCGGTTGCTTCACCCACGGGTCGCCGGTCTCTGGAACCGGCGGACGCTGCGGCGGGACAAACGCCCAGTGCTTGTTGTAATGGCCGCCCTCCTCGATCCAGCGCGTGAGAGTGGCGATCTGCGCGGCAGTAAGTTTCCGGTTGGAATACGCAGGCGGCATGCGGCGGGCCACTTGCTCCGCCGTGATGCGCTGGTACATCAGGCTCTCTTCCGGCTTCCCCGGCACCACCGCCGCGTGGCCGTGACGGTCAGCCATAGCCCCCTCGGCCGAATCGAGCCGCAAGCCCGCCATGCGCTTCTTAGGATCCTGACCGTGACAGTAGAAACAATTCTCCGAGAGAATGGGCCGCACGTCCCGATCGTAATTCAGCGGTGCTTGCTGCGCGGCCAGCGGGAACAGCGAACCCACTGCCCACGACGCTGCTACCAGACGCATCCACTGCCGGCGAACCACGAACCCCATAGTGCTTACCTTACTCGTCCCAGGATACCCTTTGCGCGGGATCACACCGTCTCCGGAGCGACCTGCGGTGCGCGCGCGATGCGCGGGTCGCGGAACAGATCCTGATCGTCGGTGCTGCGCGTGGAAAATTCCGAGACGATAGCGCCTTCGCTGCCGGCTTGAAACCAGTGCGGCGTGTCAGGTATGAGCGTGTATTGATCGCCCGGCCTGAGCATCACTTCGTGCGCCATGCGGTAATGCGCTTCCGATCCGGCCGGAGGTTTGCACGCCGTGTTGGCCGCCCGCTCGCCCGGAATATAAAGATAGACTGTCCCCCAACGGCAGCGGAAGGTTTCTTCCTTCCCGGGCACGCCATTCTTGGTCGGATGCCAGTGTTCCGGGCAGGACTGGTGCGGAAACATGATGATCTCCTTGGCGCAGCACCGCTCGGTGTTGACGTAGGTGATGATCTCGAGCCCTGTTTTCTCCAGTTCCCCCAGCCCGAAATCCGCCACCTCCAGGCGCCCGTGCTCCTCCGGCGTAATCACTACACCGGCCTGCCGCAACATTGCCGCGGCCCGCGCCACGGCATCCTTATACTGCTGGCTTGAAATCATCGGAAATCCTCCCTGCCGATCCGCAGATCTGCATGATCTCTTCAATCTTGCTTTGCACCGCGGCGCGTCCCGCGGTCATGATATCTTCCTCGCCGCCCATACCCAGATAGCGGTGCGGATCCGAAGGCGGGGAATAGCAGGACAGCCGTTCGCGCACCGCCTTCAGGTAAGCCTGCTTCAGCACCGTGCCGAAATTGATCTTGGCCACACCCAGCCCCACCATCTTACGCAGACTCTCAGGGCTCAGGCTGGTTCCGCCGTGCACCACCAGCGGCACCGCTACCATTTCCCGTATGCGCTGTAGTGCATCCAGATCCGGCGATGCTTTTCCCTTGGTCATCACGTGCACGTTGCCGATGGAAACCCCCAGCGCATCGATTCCGGTGGCCGCCACGAAGGCCGCCGCGCGGCGCGGGTCGGTTCGCTCTCCGTTTGCGTGATGGTTGTCGTTTCCCGCTGGCAGAGTGCCAATTTGCGCCTCCACCCACACTCCTTGCGGATGCGCCAACGCCACCGTCTCTTTTACGACTCCCTCGTATTCGTCCGGCGCGCGCCCTTCGTTTTCCGGCATGACGGCGTTGAAACCCAGTTGGATGGCTTCCGCGATCTGGCCGAGCGTGGTGGATTCGTTCAGCAGCAGGGCCGCCGGCACTTTGGCGGATTCGAGCGCCATCCGCATCCCGGCGTACCACGCCAGCTTTTCCGGCTGGTGCCGCCAGGGATGCTGCAGAAAGCCGCCATTGAATCCCACGATCGCGGGCGATCGCACCCGTTCGGCGGCGGCCACCACGGCCTGCGCCGATTCCAGGTTCCAGGATTCGCAGTAGGGCACGCCGTAGGAACCGTTGTGGGCGTTCCGCAAGATGTCGTGCAGAGAGGAGATGGGCATTATGATTCCATCCGCGCGTTCGTTGTTTCCAGACAGGCTACTGCTTCATCGAAAGTGAAGACCCCGGCCGAGCAGCCCAAAGCGCGCGTGCAGGAGGCGCCCACCACGGCCGCGAAAGTAAGCGTCTGCTCCAGATCCCAGCGCTCGAGCAAACCAGTGATCAGGCCGGCGGTGAACGCGTCGCCCGCACCCGATTCATCCACCGTCTGCACTCGGAATGGCGGCGTTTCGATCATCCGGTCGCCGTGTCTGGCGACGGAGCCGCGCGGGCCGCAGGTGATCACAAAGGTGCAGTCCGGGTTCAATCCGCTCAGGTACGCGGCCTGCTGGCGTGCTTCGGCGAGTCCTGTAAGCCGTGCCGCTTCGTCCTGGTTGGGCAGGAAATAATCGGTGTAGGGCAGCGCGGGCGCTATCTGGTCCACGCCGAAGGTCGCGCCCGACGGCATCACTACATCCAGCACCGTTGTCAATCCGCGGCGCTTGGCATCCTGAAATAATGCAGCCAGTTGGTCCGGCGCGAACGACGGCATCGCCAGGTACCCGCCGGCATACAGGACGCGCGCATCGTCCAGCAGCGAAAAATCGATGTCGCGGAGCGTGAAGACGGCATTCGCGCCGATGCAGTGCAGGTATCGCCGGTCCTCGCCTTCCACCGTGAAGATCACTGTGCCGGAAGTGGATTGCTCCGCATCGCGGCGGACGTGGTCCACCTGAATCCCATGCCGCCGCAGATCGGAGACGACGAAGTCCCCGAACATATCCGTGCCGACCTTTCCGGCGATCGCCACGGTGCGGCCCAGAATCCGCAGGGCCACCGCCACATTCGCCGCGCAGCCGCCCACGCTGGTCACAAAGCGCGACGTGGTGGTCAACTCCCCTGCACCCGGGAGCCTGGGGACCGGGCTCGCAAACACATCGGCGACCAGAATGCCAACACATGCGACGTCCATATTTGAGCCCTCAGAGCACGCTGTTCACGGCCTCCACAATCCTATCGACCGACGGTATGTAGTAGTTCTCCATCACCGGCGCGAAAGGCACCGGCGTATCGGGCGCGGCCACCCGCCGGATGGGGCCTTCCAGGCTGCCGATGCACGACTCCGCCACGCGCGCCGCCACTTCGGCGCCCCATCCGCCGGTCAGGTTATCTTCTTCGACAATGATCAGTCGCCCCGTTTTGCGGACCGACGCGAAGATGGTTTCCTCGTCCAGCGGGACCAGTGTTCGCACGTCGATCACCTCGGTATCGATGCCATTCGCCTCCAGCGCCTTGGCCGCCTGCAGCGACCGGTGCACCATCAACAGGTTCGCCACGATGGTGACCTGCCCGCCTTCCCGTACGACCTTGGCCTGGCCCAACGGCACCAGGTATTCCTCTTCCGGCACGTGAACCACGAGCTCGATGCCGCCCGCCTCCTTGCGGGCTCCCTTGCTGCCGTACAGCAGCTTGTGTTCGAAGAAAATCACCGGGTTCGGATCGCGAATCGCGCTCTTCAACAGACCCTTGCCATCGTACGGGTTCGACGGACACGCCACCTTCAGGCCCGGTACGTGCATCAGAAAAGCCTCGAGCGATTGCCCGTGTTGCGCGCCGCGCGTGGTAGCGCCCACAGGCGCCCGGAACACCATGGGGACGGTCAGTTTGCCGCCCGACATGTAACGCATCTTGGCGGCCTGGTTGGCAAGCTGGTCCATCGCCAGAAACAGAAAATCGCCATATTGCACATCCGCCACAGGTATAAGCCCGCCCATAGCCGCGCCGGCCGCCACGCCCGCAATCGCAGCTTCCGAAATCGGAGTGTCCAGCACCCGTTCGTGGCCGAATTCCTGCTCCAGCCCCAGCGTCACGGTGAATGCGCCGCCGAAGCCGCCGGGAACGCCGATGTCCTCGCCCAGCAGGATCACGCGATGGTCGCGCCGCATCTCTTCGCGCAAGGCTTCGCGCAGCGCCTCCACCATGGTCAGGCGGCGCGAAGTCTGATCTTCGATCGCGGCACTATGCGGCATAGACATCTTTTAAGCAATCCTCCGGCCGGGGACTGGGGCTGGCCTCCGCAAAAGCTACGGCGGCATCCAACTCTTTGTCCACGGATGCCTTCATCTCCACCACCTCCCCAGGCGACAGGATCCCGGACTCCGTCAAAAACGATTCGTAGCGAACCAGCGGATCGCGCGCTTTCCAGTACGCCACTTCGTCCTTGGTGCGATAATGCCCCGGATCGCTGCGCGAGTGCCCCGCGAACCGGTAAGTCTCGAGTTCCAGCAGCGTCGGCCCCCCGCCGCCGCGAGCCAGCGCTCCGGCTTCGCGCATGGCGGAGTACACCGCCTCCACATCATTTCCATCCACCGTCCGTCCGGGAATCCCGTAAGCCGCCGCGCGATCGCTCAGGCGCACCACGCGCGTCACCTTCTCAATGGCGGTGGACGCGCCGTACTTGTTGTTCTCGCAAACGAAGACCACCGGCAAATCCCAGATCGCCGAAATATTCACGGCCTCGTGAAACGAGCCGATGTTCGTGGCGCCATCGCCGAAGAAGCAGCCTACGATGCCCCCGGTCTTCCGGTACTTAAATGCCAGCGCGTACCCGGCCGCCAGCGGAATCCCGCCGCCCACGATAGCGATAGCCGGCAGCATGCCCGACGCGGCATCTCCCAGGTGCATGGAACCACCTTTACCGCCGCAGCAGCCGTCGACTTTGGCGAACAATTCCGCCATGAGATGATTCACTGGAACGCCGCGCGCCACGGCGTGCTCGTGGGGGCGGTGCGTGCTGGTGATCATATCCCCCGCGTGCAGCGCCGAGCAGACGCCCACCGCGGTGGCTTCCTGCCCCTGCGCCTGGTGGATGGTTCCCGGCATGCGCCCCTGCAGAAACAGGTAATACACGCGGTCTTCGAACATGCGGCACAGCAGCATCCGCCGGAACATCTGGACGCGCTCCGTGTCCGAAAGGCCCTCGGCTTTGGCAATCCCGATCTCCGTCATAACGAGTTCAAGTGAAACTGCATCCTTTCGAGAAAGCGCGCCGCGGTAACGCCATCCACTACCCTGTGATCCGCCGACAGAGTTACCGTGGCGATCCGTTCCACGGTGACCACACCGTTGCGCGCGACGGGAGCTTCGCGCACCGCGCCGATCGCCAGCACCGCCGTCGATCCCGGCGGGATAATGGCCGCGAACTCCTTCACTCCGTGCATGCCCAGGTTGGAAATCGCCAGCAGGGGCGCAATCGGCGTAGCATCGCCAGGGCTGGCGTTGTGGTGCATGGACTGAACGAACTCGGGCCAGACAAGCGCGCGCGGATCGGCAATCGGGCGCAGCAGCAATGCCGGCTCCTGTGCCACCACCAGCAGCACATCCGCCGCGGCGTGCTGCTCAAAACCGCCGTCCCGATACGCCACGTTCAAGCGCGGCGATTCCGCCAGCGCCTGTGCCGCGCACCACACAAAAACATCGTTGAATGACGCGCGTGTGCCGTTTTGTTTTACGTTCCACCGGTCGCGCCAGGCAGCCGCCGCGGCCATCTCCAGGTCGCGCGTGGCATAAAAGTGCGGGATGTCGCGCTTGCTCGCCGTCACCGTGGCCGCCATTGCCGCCAGCGCGCGATCCGGCGCGGGTTGCGGCGTGGATGCCGCAGCCGCCGTACGCTCCACGTCCGCGCGCGTGATCAGACCATTGGCTCCAGTGCCCTCCACGTTCGCCAGGTCGATTCCTAATTCCTTGGCCCGTGCTCGCGCGGCGGGAACGGCGTTGGAGCCGCGTGGGGCCTTCGCTGCCTGCGTGGCGGAAGCAGCCGAACGCTCTTCCATCGCGGGGCCCGTCTTCTCATCACCCGCTTGAACATACGCTTCCTCGATCGTGTCGGTCAGAATCGCCACCGGCGCCAGCGCGCTCGCCATAGTCCCTTCGTCTACCAGCAATTTCCGCAGGTACCCGCTGGCGAACGCTTCTACTTCCATGTCCACCTTGTCGGTCTCCACAGCCACGATGGGCTCTCCGCGCTTAATGAAATCGCCCGGCTTCTTGAGCCATTGGACGATCTTCGCTTCGCTGGTGGTCTGTCCAAGGTCCGGAAGTATGATGTTGTGCTGCATGGCTCCTTAATGTTCGATTCTGCTGCCAAGTCCGATCACAAAAATAGCCGTAATAAGGAGCACCAACGGTGGTGTTGCCGCGCAGACTGATGCCGGCGCGTTTATCGGCCCGCGGAGTGGCCTCCTTCCGCGGAATTCGCTTTGATGCGGAACTTAAACGTGCGGATCTCAAACGGCTTCAGGTCGAAGGCCAGCGCATCGCCTGCGGAGACGATGGCTGCCGCGCTATCTTCGATGAGGTTCGCTTCGTGCGCGTCCGACACGGGAACGTGGAAAGTCACCCGCACGCCCTGCGCCGCCCGCCCGCTGGCTTCGTACACCCGCAGCACCGCCATGCCGTCGCGGCCGGGCTTCAGTGCGGTGGTCACCACGTCATCTCCGGAGACATCCAGCAATCCCCAGCGATTCGGCAGCGTACCCTTATGCGGCGCCACGGTCCTTGCGATCAGCGGATTGTTGAATTCCAATCCCGCGCGCCAGACTGAGGCGGCGCGCCAGTCTCCGTTGTGAGGCACCAGCGCATAATCCAGCTTGTATTCCCGCCCGATTCCGAGCGCCGTATCAGACCCCACGCCCGGTTCCAGCCCTCCGATGTAGCCGTAGGAAATCAGGCGCGTCGAACGCATCAGCGAAAGCATCATCTCGCCCCCGGCCACGTTATTACCCGGCAGGCCGCGATTCAACAGCGCCAATCCCCTGGAGCCGTCGCTCCAGTCGCTCCAGTTCTGGGCCGGAAACTCCCGGCGCTCTGGACGCTCGATGGCTCCGAACGCGATCTCTTCGGTGGCCGTGCCCTTGGCGATAGAGGTCGGGAAGACCGCCCGGTACCGCACGAATTCCTCCTGATTCACCAGTTCCGTGTGGATGTCGATGCGCCGCAGGCCGTCGTACAGGCGCACGCGCGTCGCGAAATGGTTCTTGCCGAACGGGTGCGCGATCCGAAACTCCGAGAACACCGGACCGCCGCCGGTTGAACCGCTGCCTCCAACCGTATCGCTGCTCCACTCCGTGTATGCGGGCCTAGGCGGTGGAATCTCCTTTTTCATCGCCGTGAAGCGGGCGCCGTTCAACGTGCCGTAGAGTTCCCAGAAGTCGCCGCCGTCGTGCTCGCGCGCCACCACGTTGCCGGGCTTGGCCAGCACTTCCCACCCGTTCTCCTTCAGGACCAGGCTGGTCATCTCGCCGGTCCATAGATTAAAGGTTGCGCGATAGAACTGATTCTCGATCGCGCCGCTGTCTTCGAGCGTGCTGTTATGGTGCCCGCCCGCGTGCGAGTCCGCGGGTCCGGCGGCGTTCGGCACCGCATGGTAAACCGCGTATCCCATTGCCGGTACATCGCGCGCGATGAACGCGATCCGCGCCTGCCGGATGCTGCGATCCTCGTTCTCTAAGCTGCTCAATACCTGCACCGGCAAGGCATTCCCGCCCGGGTCGCGCAGCGCGAAGCCCATCACGCCCGGATCGGAAAAGGAAACATCCACCTCCGCCACGTCCGAACGCGGCCAGCCCAACATATTAAATACCGCGATGGGAACGCCCTCGCCCGAGGTGTCAGCCCGCCCGGCAACGTAATCCAGATTGGTCCGTACCATTTCTTCCGCCATATGGCGCGCCTGATGGTAGCGCTGCATGGAATCGTCGTAGACTTTGTCCACCATCACGCCGGACGACAGGTCGTGCGCCTGGTTGAAGAGTACCGGCTCCCAGGCGGCCTCGATCTGCTCCCGTACCGGCGGCGCGCCCAGTGCACCGGCCATCACGCTCAACTTCTCCGCCGTGGTCAGCAGGCGTTCCATTTCGCGCATCGCCTGCTTCACCTCGATGCGTGTGCTGTAAATGCCCTGGAAGACCGGATTCATCTCGCCTGTGATGACCGGCTCTTCCTCTCGCTTCGCAACCGCCGCCTCGAAATCGGTGGGCACCGCGATGCGCAATGTGAACGGCGCGTGGCCCGAGCTATTGAACTTCGAGGTCATCAGGGGTAGGGCCTCTTCCGGCTCGGATACATCCGCTCCCGCCATCAACATCCGGTCGTGCCCGTGCGCAAATGGCGTCAACTGGGCTACCCGTCCCTCGACGAAATCGGCGAACGCGGACTCGGTCGATGGCACCTCGTGCAGCGCGCCATATCCTATAGGCAGCCAGAACGCCGGTATTCTGGTGCCGTCGATTCCCTGCCACAGGAATTCGCTCGGCGTTTCAATGCCGGGAACGCCGCGCTGGAACCAGTACGACTTCATGCCGGCCAGCTTCAGGATCTGCGGCATCTGTGCGTTGTGCCCGAAGGTGTCCAGCCCCCAGCCAGTGGTGACGTCGTACCCCAGCGCGTCGCGAAAATAGGATTTCCCCAGCAGATACTGCCGCACGATCGACTCGCCGGACGGGATGTTGTTGTCGTGCATGGTGTCCGTTCCGCCGGCGATCTGCAATCGCCCCTGCGCCAGAAACTCCCGCAGCGCCGGAACCTCGGCCGGATATCGTTCCACGAACGGACGGACGTAGCACATCTGATCCAGCACGAAACGGTATTGCGGGTACTTCTTCAGAAGATAGAGGGCTTTGACGATATTCGGCAGCCCCATCTCCAGGTATTCCTCGCGGGTCTTGAACACCGCGCCCTCCCAATGCGTGTGGGGCACGATGTACACCGTATCCGGAGAGGCCGCCCTCGCCCCGGGCCCGCACATCAGCAGGGTGACCAGTGCAGCCAATAACACGGTGGATCGGAATTGCCGGGGCCAGTCTGGCCCGCTCCATCTGGGCTGAAATTCGTTCATCAATGACACCATTTAATGAACCGCTATCGGAAAGAAGATAACGCAGCGAGTGCGGCAAGTCAACTTTCAAAATCTGCTGACAAACACATTCAAAATCCGCCGGATCTTGGAACTTCCTTTCTCTTCAAGCCTTTCGCCAGAGTATAATCGGACGCATGTTGCGCCGCAATTTCGTCTGCAGCCTGATCGCCGGTGCGGCCATCACCCGGGCCGCCCGGCCGCAACCGCAGCAACCGTCCGCTGCCGGTGCGATTTTTGTCGAAGGCCCGGCTACGGCCCAGCCGCACAAGGGAAAGGTGCTGCTGGCACTCGAAGCGCATTCGGATGATATTCCGCTTTTCGCCGCCGGCACGGTTGCCAAATTGATCGAGGAGGGGTATACCGCTTATCTGGTCCGTGCCACCAACGATGACATGGGGGACGCCCCGGGGCTCGGCACGCCGGGAACCACCGCCGAAAGTGCCCTCGGCAACGAGCGCGACAATGCCGAAGTCGCGCGCGTTCTGGGATGCCAGGGCCACTTCGACCTGGATTATAGCAACCACCGGATGGCCGACGTTTCGTTGAACGAGGTCATCTCCCGGATCATTTTTCTGATTCGCCTGCTCAAAGCCGATACCGTAGTCTGCTGGGACCCTTGGGCGCACGACGAAGAAAATCCCGATCATTATATGGTGGCGCGCGCGGTGGAGGCGGCCTGTTGGATGGCCGGCCGCGATCATGATTATCCCGAACAATTTGCCGCCGGCCTGAAGCCTAAGACGGTGCAGGACAAATACTACTTCGCGCGGCGGCCGGAGATCACCCGGGTGGTGGATATCAGCAAACAGATCGACAAGAAGGTGGACGCCAATCGCGCAAACGTGGCGAAGGGGCCGGCCGGTCACCTGGGATCGCGTTTGCGCGCGGAACTGGCGAAAAACAATCAACGGCTGCCCTTGCTGGGGGATGACGACCTCACCGCGGACCGCAATTACATCAAGGAGTTTGTGATGGCGCGCAG
Source organism: Bryobacterales bacterium (assembly GCA_963843255.1). Lineage (GTDB taxonomy): Bacteria > Acidobacteriota > Terriglobia > Bryobacterales > Bryobacteraceae > Bog-159. The sequence continues at coordinate 558,578 of CAWJJQ010000008.1, forward strand.
CCGCGAGTTAGGCCGGCAATACGGTGTCGAGTATGCCGAGGTATTCCATTACATCCCGCCCGGCGCCGCTGGCGCGGACCGCGATCCGCGGGTGGAGACCTATATCAAGGGACACGTAATCCCCATCAAATGACCGGCTTCCGGCCGCGGGCCAGTTCTCAGGAGGCGGCCGCCTTGACCGCTTGAGGCGGATAATGCCGCCACGGTTCGACAGTACATCCCTCCGGTAGCGGACGCCCGCGTGGTCCGGACACCACGCTTTGGTGAACCAGGGAACCGGCGGGAATCTTACGCCGCCACCTGCCCATCGGTAGTTTCCAGCTGGCCCCGTGTTTCGTCCAGAGTTTGCGTGGAAAGAATTCCAAAGCCCACCAGAAGCCATGCAGCGAATTGTGCCAGTCCGCCGTGTTGTCCGGTGGCACGAAGTCCGGTATGAATTTCTCGGGCACGGGCTTGGTGCCGCCCAGAACAAGACGCGCGCGCGTGGCGTCAATCTGCAAACCGGCGGTCTCCGCTTCCTGCAGCATCCACTCCAACGTAATTTTGGACCATCCGGCGGTTTGCTCCGGGTAGCTGCCGCCGACGTCGGAGTGCACTCCGGCGAACCACACCTGGCGAATGTCCTTGCCCTGGAGGCTCTGTCCCCAGAGGTTGTCCTGGTAGCAGCAGCGGCGCTCGTCGATGGACACCGCGTGCCGGCCCGTCTTAATCGCGGGATTCTGGCCCGCAAAGGGCAGAGCAATCGGTGAATTGATCCACCCGTAAGAACTCACCGTATCCCAGACACCGCAAAAATGGATGTCCACGGCGCGCGAAAAGCCATATTTGAAATTTTCTTCGGCCTGCAGGACTCCTTGCCCGCCTTTGGCGGCTTTGCTGTGCCGGCCATATAGGCGCAGGATGTAGGGAATCAGCCCTTCATTGCCGCGCCGCAGCAGGCCGAAAACGTAGATCACGGCAGCCAGGGCGCGCGCCGTGTAGGCGCCGCGGCTGAAGCCGAAGATGAAAATGCGATCGCCGGCCTCGTAGGTGTCCATCAGAAACCGGTAGCCGTCGGCGACGTTGTCCAGCAAGCCTGCGCCGAACGCCAGACCTTTAATGCGGGTCCACTGCGTGTCGAACCACCCATGTGCCTTCGGGCTGCCCATGGTACCGACGCCCGGGTGATAGTACGCCGCCTGAGCGTCGTCGATGATCAGCGTCTCGTAAAGCTTGATGACGTTCGAGTCCGTGTTTGGATCGTCGAAGTCGTTGCCCGTGCCGTCGCAACAGACCACGATGTTCTTGGACATATCACGCCTCCCGGAAACGCGAAGGGTCGCGCTGCCGCGCCCGCTTTGCGCGATTCCTTAAATCTAGTGAGTTTGCCGGACGAAATGTTACAAAGCCGTTTGAACGCCGGCATCATCTGAGTCAGGCGCGATTATTCTCCGGCATTGATGTCATGTATGCCGGCGGCTGGTAAAAGAAGCGCTGGGGCTGACTCGGCTGCCTCGGGTATTCGGCCTTCCCTATCGTTTCCCGATCATCCTGTATGCCCTCATCGCACCCTGATCCTTCCATTTCGGCGGATACTGGACGCCGCTGAGCCGGGGGGACGGGAGTGGGCCGGCTGCGCGGTTCGGCCGGCGCGCAGTACGGACTATGGTTATGCGCGACCCTCGCTCGCAAAAAAACTTCCGCCCACGCTCTCACTTCGAATACAGATGGACCTGTCCTGTGGCCGCTGGCTCGCGAACATCCCAACTGGCATTATCACCGCCCGCAACTGCCGGTGCACCAGAGATGCGAAGTGCCCGTTCCCGGGCGCGGCGCGCCTCTTGATGCAGTTTTAATTTGTCCAACACCACCGCATCGCTCAACAGCAAATCGGCGATCAGCCGGTGCGATGGCCCATACCCATTCTCGGCCAACTCAATTGCACGTTCCATCGACCTTCTCGCCTCCCGTGGCTTTCCCATCATGTATTGGAGCGACCCCATACTCGCCCAACCGCGAATCAGCGTGGCCTGGTCCGGTGGCGTTGTTCGCTCCAACCGGCGGACGGCCTCCGACTCGTGGCCGAATGCCTCGGCGTAACTGCCAGTGCGCATTTCGACAGCCGCCAGATTGTGCAGCGCGATCGCAGGCAGGTCTCCGGCATCCGGCAGGTTCGTCGAAATCAGCACAGCTTCGCGCAATTCCGTCTCCGCCGCCGCAAGCTGTCCCAGTTTCAGATGAAGGGCGCTCCAGGCATTCAACAGCTCAATCCGGGTCATCTCGCTGCAGGATTCCGAAGTAGTCCTTTGCGCTTCCTGCAAAGCTGCCTCCGCTTCTCGATACGCACCCGCCTCCATGTACGCCGTCGCCAGCGTGACCCGGAGGTGGGCCAAGTCGCTGACAGATGCCCGCTGGTCAATCTCTGCCTTTAAAGCTCGCGAGAAGTCGGCGGCCGCCTCCTCGAACGCTCCGCGATCGCACGCGGCACCCCCATCCCGAATCCAATCCGCCGGCGTACGAGCAGCCAGGCCGGCCGCGAACAGCGCCACTGCTAGTTTTGCGATCATGCCGGTTCATACGCCGGCTGTCCCCTACCCGGTAGGCGCCATCTAATGCCTTCAATAGTTTGCGCTCGGTGGCGCGATTTGGCGTACGTTGGCGTATACGCCCGGCAACCGCGGTGGAGGCACCATACGGCACCATAGCCGTCATACTGATGGTGACTGCCAGTTCAGGCCCCCAGGGCCGCCTCGATTCCTGGAAAGAAATTGCAACCTATTTGAAACGTGGCGTGCGGACCGTCCAGCGCTGGGAGCATACCGCCGGCCTGCCGGTTCACCGCCTCGTCCCTGACCGGCAAGGATCGGTTTTCGCGTTCAAATCCGAGCTTGACGCGTGGCTGGCAGGTACTCGCCGGACCAATGCCTTGGGCGTTGCGCCGCGCAAACGGATAAGAGCCAGACCCGCGTGGGTTACTGGCGCCGCGATCCTGATCGCCTCCGGCCTCGTCCTGGTACGATGGGGAGCCTCCCGGCAAACCACGTTCGCCGCGCTCGATCCCGTCCCCTTGACCTCCGATTTGGGTTCTGAGGTCGAGCCGTCCTTCTCGCCCGATGGCAACCAAGTCGCCTACGCCTGGGACAGCCCCGCGCAGAACAAATGGGATATCTACGTAAAAACGATCGGCGCCGATTCCGCCACACGGCTCACGCAGGCGCCGGAGCCGAACGGAAATCCCTCCTGGTCGCCCGACGGCCGCTGGATTGCTTTCCGCCGGTTCCTTCCGCGCCTGAGAAAATCACTGATTCTGGCGATATCGCCGGCCGGCGGTCCGGAGAAACTCATTTCAGACGATGCGCGCACCGGTGGTCCGCTAGCCTGGTCGCCCGACGGGCGGTGGATCGTCACCTCGGCCAGCGACACCGAAAAGGGAGCCATGGGCCTGGCTGCGATCGCCGTGGATACGCATGAAACGCGGCGCATGACTCGTCCGCCCGAGTCTAATTGGGGCGATTTCGATCCGGCCGTCTCGCCGGACGGCCGCAGCGTGGTCTTCTCGCGCGACTTGGGAAGCACCTCTGAACTCTACCGGCTCAACTTGACATCCGATTTCCGGCCTGGCGGCGACCCGCAGCCCATCACCGCGCATCACCGCTGGACCGGGATGCCCTCCTTTACGGCGGATGGCCGCTCGGTGGTCTATGCGTCCGGTATCAAAGATGATATTGCGAGCCTCTGGCTTTTGCCCCTGGCTCCCTTATCGCCGCCCCGGTTATTACTACGATCCGCCAACTCTTCCTATCATCCGGCGCTCGCGCGCCGCGGACACCGGCTGGCATTTTCAGCCGGCCGGATATTTCGCGTGGATACCTGGAGGCTCGACCTGACCAGAAACTTCAAACCGGCCGGTCCGCCTGTACGGCTCATCTCCTCCACGCATACCGATTACAACGCGCAGTACTCGCCCGACGGCAAACGTATCGTCTTTCACTCCACCCGGTCGGGAGCTTCCGAAATCTGGGTGGCGGACGCGGATGGTCAGAGCCCCGCCCGTCTAACCGACTTCCATGCGCCCATCACCGGCAGCCCGCGCTGGTCGCCCGACGGCCAGTGGATCGTGTTCGATTCCAATAAGGAAGGCCAGTTCGAAGTCTATCGGGTCCGTTCCAGCGGCGGTACGCCGGAGCGCCTGACTTACGACCCCGCCACCGATGGCGTGCCCAGTTACTCGCGCGACGGCCGGTCGATCTACTTCATGTCGAACCGCAGCGGGGCCAACCAGGTGTGGAAGATGGACGCCGGCGGCGAGAATCCGAGGCAGATCACACAGCATGGCGGTTATCTGGCTTTCGAGTCTTTCGATCGCCACTGGATCTTCTACTCCCGCGCGGACGGCGACAGCCCACTTTACCGCGTGCCGGTGGATGGTGGGGATGAGACGCAGGTATTGCCGCGCATCAACGAGTTCGGCTTCTGCCTGACGCCCGCAGGCATCTTGTTTTCGGGGGGAGAGCGCCTCCAAGGGATCGAGTTTCTCAGCTTTGAAACCGGAAAGACACAGCCATTCTTCCAACCCGAGCGCCAGATCACGGTCGGGCTGAGCCTATCGCCGGACGGGCGTCACCTGCTGTTCCCGCAGCGGGAGTCCTCGGGCAGCGATCTTATGCTGGTGGAGAATTTTCCGGAACATCCGTGAAGGGCTGACCCGCGATCCCGCCGGCTTCAGATACACCAGATGAACTTCGACAATCCGATCCGTGCCCACGGGTGTTCCTGGTTCGAGGTTGCACTACCGAAGATAGTTATCCATGACCACCCACGGATTGCGCCCGCCAGCACTGGATAGGCCGCCCGGCTATTGGGGTCGGCGCCGTTTGCCCAAGCGGCCTGAGCCGAGCCCTAACGCATCCACCTCTTGGTGGCGCGCCGTACCGGCGAGGCCAGATTGACGAAAGCCGGCCAGCTCGGCGCGGAGCCCGGACGCGCGCCGTCCGACCCGAACCATCGGGGAGCTGAACGAATTGATAGCTCACAGGGTCTCCGGGGAATTCGCGCGGCAACCTACTCCCAAGGGAGCTTGGCGTTGCCTCCCCAGGGTCCATACGTGACCACCGTTCCCTCCCATGGCCCAAAATCGATCGGCTGGTTGGGTATTCCGCCGAACGTGTACTTCTGATCGGCCGTGGAGGCGCGAACATAGGTTTGCGCAATCTGCGCCAGCCGGTAACAGAGCAGATTGCCATCCCCTTCGTGTCCTTCAAAGCCCGGCGTGATGTATGCCGCCGCGCACCCCAAAAGCTGAATCATCCTGAGCTTTCCCCAGATCTTGCCGAACTTGTGAATGGTGCTGAGTCGGATGCCTTCCCTGCAAACCTGGATTCCTCCGCCTCCCTGACTGGACACTGGCTGCAGGTTAATGAGCGGGCCCACATAATCCGTTACCGATTCGATGCCGTGCGCCAGGATCTTGAGAACCACGTCTCCGCCGTATTGGCCGGACTTCCATCCTGCCCAGAAGATCATCTGGTCGAGGTCGGTCCACCGATCGACCCTGACCACCTCGTTCCCAGAGGGTGGAGTTCCGATCAATCGGGCATCCTAAACAATCAGCTCTTGCATGCTCTCAGGATTCGCCTCCTCTGGCTGGACATATTACGGTATCTGGCAGGCCTCCGTCAAAAGACCTTTCCATGACCCCGATATGACGCGACAAAACTTGTTGATGCAATCAGTAAGTGGAAGTTATGACCCGGCGCGAGCAGCTTGACCGGTATTCATGCGAGGGTATGGTTCCGCACGTCTTGCGCGGGGCTCGAATCCCCCGCCGTAACTTTCGACCCCTATCGGTCGAACCTGCCATGACAGCCGGCGTTTGTGTTCCGGCGCTAGTTAATAGAGGAGAAGAGTAATGAGCAATCTAACCGTGAGAGAATTCGCGAAGGCCGCCGCCATAGCCCTGCTGATAGCCGCCGCTACCTACGCCCAAAATGCAGGCGTCCCGGCCATACAGGGCGGGCCCCTGGTAGTTACGGCTTCTAACGCTTCGCCCAACCAGTTGCTGGTGTACAACGCCAATGCCCAACTCATCCAGACCATTGCCACGCAAGGCATGGGTGGGGTCTCCGGCAATGCCGGAGGAATTACCATGGGCCGAAATCATGTCGCGGTGGTCAACTTCGGTTCCGGTTCGGTTTCTATTTTTGAGCGCGCGGGCGGCGCGCTGCACTTCAGCCAAACGGTTCCGGCGCTTTCCAGTCCGGTGAGCGTGGCATTTGGAAACAACCATCTCTACATTTTGGGGACCACGCAAGTTGAGTCGCACTCGGCATCCAGTTCCGGTGTCAGTTCGAGCCCAGATGGCGTGGCATCGCTGCTTATCGGCGACGGTTCGGCCGCCCAGGTGGGCGTCCTCACCGGCCAGCTTATCTTTACCGAAAAAAGCAATGCGATCGAAACCGTAAATCTGACCAGCCCGGGCGCGGTCAGGGGTCCAGCGGTAATGGTGGCGAACATCCCGTCCAATGTGAATACGCCGTTCGGCCTGGCCACCCGCGGTAATGATGCCTACGTCACCATCGCGCATGCCAACGAGATCAGCCTGGTTCGCGATAACGATGTGCTCACCGTTACCGGATCGGGCACGCAGATGGCGCCCTGCTGGCTGGCGCTGGACGGACCTTTCCTGTTCTCATCCAATTCCCCCAGCATGAGCGTCTCCCGTTATGCGGTTTATGGGGCGGAGATCGTACAGGATGCCGCGGTGGCCGCGTCCCTTAACGGCGCTCCCACCGATATCGCCCACACCGGCGGGTTGGTAGCCGTGATCGACGGCTCCGGATCCGTCACCCATCTTTCCATGTTCAATGTAGATGAAGACGGAAACCTCAGCCTGCGCGGCAGCGCCACCATCAGTGGTGCAGCGAACGGCGTCGCCATCGTGCCCGCTCAAGACTAAAATAAAGGCTCGCACCGCCGGTCATTGCTTGCCGGCCTCGTGAATGCGAAAACCTCAAGGAGAACGGCGATAATGGGCTCTTTGTCCGCGTCCGACGCGGCGGCAGAGAGCCTTGAGTCTCTGATGTCCCGCTACCAGCGTGCGGACGAGGAGGCCGCCACGGCGCTGGTCCGGCGCTTGACCCCGCTGATCCGCCGCTACTTCTTGCTTCAACTGTCCAACCGGAGGTACGCTGACGATCTATTGCAGGATACCTGGATGCGCATTCACAGAGCCCGGCATGCCTACCGGCCGGGCGAACCTGTGCTGCCATGGATTCTGGCCATAGCCCGCTACGCCAGCCTCGATCATTACCGCAAGGCTGGCCGGCGGGATGCGCGCGAGCTCCAGTTGGATCCTCTTCGAGATGCCGCCGGACCGCCCCCTCCCGCACCGGAAGTCCCCGACATCCAGGCCATGCTGTCCACGCTGCCCGAGCGGCAGCGCGAAGTCATTATCATGCTCAAGGTTTCCGGCATGTCGATTGACGAAGTCGCCCGTGCCACCTCGTCTACCACTGGTTCAGTGAAACAGCGGGCACACCGCGCCTACCAAAAGCTGCGCGAAGCGCTCTCCGCGCATGTGAGGACAGGATGACGCCCGACGAAATCGGCAAGATCCTGTCGAACGCGGCCAACCGCTCCTTCCCGGTGGACGAGCAGGACCGCCAGGCAGCCGCGCGTGCAGAGGTCGCCATTTTGAAGGGACTGGTTCCGGTTCGGCCGCTCGCGCCCGCCTGGGTATTCACGCTCCTCCTGCTGGCTTTTTTCGCTGCCGCCGCCGTCATCGCCGCGTCGGCCTTGGGGATGGCCGGCTGGAGAGCGCTCAGCTTGCCCGAGCGGGTATTCATATTTTCAGCCCTGCTCGGCGGCGCGAGTTTTGCGGCGGTGGCATGCGCGCGCCTCATGCGTCCTGCCATGGGTATGGATCTAGGAGTACCAGCATTGATCACCTCCGTGCTGTTGTTGTTGGCGACCTTTTCCCTGACCCTCAGCGGCTACGGCACGGAACACCTGGTGCGGGAAGGGATCCCCTGTTTAAAAGCCGGATTGTGCGTGGCCTTTCCCACAGGCGTGGCGATCGCGCTGCTCCTTCGCCGCGGTGTAATCCTCCGATGGAGCAGCGTAGGCATTGCGGCGGGCGCCCTGGCAGGTCTCGCCGGCGTAGCCATGCTCGAACTGCATTGCCCGAATTTGAAGGCAATTCACGTCCTCATCTGGCACGTTGGAGTGGTGGTTTCGAGCGGCGCCCTGGGTCTTTTCGCTACTCGCCTGGTTCGCCTACTAGCCCGTGGAATTCCCACTTGAGTCAAGTCCGCGAAGGTTCTACCATGTCTCTCGGTTCGCCTTCGTAATTTTTCCCTTGAGTCTGGGAAGCGATATCACTACACTTGGTTGGATGGCAAGCGGCTTCCATCTGATTTAAGACTTAATTCGTCGTCACGACTCCAGGCCGCGGGAGGCAATTAAGAATGCCGATCGGGCAAACTATCGTTCCTTACTCACAATTTCAGGCTGCATTTCAGAAGAACACCGACCAAATTCACTCCGCCGTAGAAGCGGCTACCGCACAGGCGGCAGGGAGCGATGCGGCGGATCAGCAGCGCCTGGTGGCCGCGTGGAACAGCGCCGTGGGCATGCTGCAGAAAGATGCTAAGCCGGTCCTGAAGAAGGGCGACGCCGGCAATGCCATCCTCCACACGCCGCAAAATGACTTGGCATCGCGGCTGCAGACCATGCTGACGCAGCGCGCCGCGGCCGCCGGCCAGGTGGAAACGGCGCAAGCTCCCCAAACCATCCAGATTCCGACGGGCGACAGCTTCGCGCTAGGTGTGTTCTCGGTTAAGTTCGACAACGACGATCTGGCTGGCTGGTTGGGTATGGCGCCGGAGTTACTGTTCAAGCCGCCGAAGGCCGACTGGATTGCGCCCCCGCCCGTTGCTGAAACAATTCCCGACAATGCCCGCATTGCGCTGTTCGCGGATTGGGGAACGGGATTATACGGTGCGCCGGCCGTGGCCAAATGCATCGAAAACCTGGACCGCTGCGACGTGGTCCTGCATCTGGGCGACACCTATTATTCGGGCGAGGAAGACGAGATTCGCGACCGCCTGATCGCGCCCTGGCCCAAACGGCCGGCCGGTACCATCAATCGCGCCCTGAACGGCAATCACGAAATGTATTCCGGTGGCAATGCGTACTTCGCGGCTTTGAAGAGCTTCTTTAATCAGCCGGCCAGTTGTTTCGCCATGCAAAACTCAAATTGGATCCTGGTTTGTATGGACACCGCCTACCAGGATTTCGATCTGGACGAGCAGCAGGTGGACTGGATTAAGTCCATAGTGAACGCTGCCGGAACCCGCAAGCTTATTCTGTTTTCCCATCATCAGCCGTTTTCACAGCTTGACGACCAGGGTCCCAAGCTGCAGGTGGCGCTCGCCGACTTACTGAAGGCGCAGCGCATTCACGCCTGGTTCTGGGGACATGAGCACCGCCTGGTGCTGTACGATGCGCATCACGCCTGGGGATTCAAAGGGCGATGCATCGGCAACGGCGGTTTTCCCGGTTTTCGAGACGATCTGCCGGACGCGCACGGCGACATTTATCAATGGCTGATCCTGCCGCCGGTGCCGCAGGCGCCCCGCGCACAATTGTTGGACGGCCCAAATTTCTGGGTTACGCAGGATACCCCTGGATTTAGCCCGCACGGTTACGTGGTGTTGGATTTCGACGGCGATACGGTTTGGGAGACTTACCGCGTGCCGAATAACATCGCGACTCTGCCAAGGCTGCAGTTATAAACCGAAAAGGAACCGCAAAGGGAGAGTAAAAACATGGCGACCATTCCATTGACCGACGACTTGGGCCTTGACGAGACGGTTGAAGTCGCGCCCTTTTCCTCGCTTCTGAACTATGTAACCGAACTGCCCGCGTTGCGGGCCAAAGGCGGCGATCTTTCGAAAGCCGGGGGCCTGACGCTCGATCAGCCGGCGGTAACTTGCCTGAACATAGGCTTATCGTTCGACAAAGCCATCACCCTCGGACCCGCGGGCACCAGCATCTCCGTTTTAGCGTCCGCCAATGCGGGGCTCGACCTGATCCAGCGCACGCCGGCGCAGGTCAGCCTGCCTAACGTCAGCGCCGGCAGCGCGCCGATCGCCGATGGCACCTGTTACCTCTCCTTCTGCATCGAGGCGTCCGTCGGTGTCGCGGCCGCGGGAGCCAACGGTCTCCTGCAGTTCGGCATCAATCCCGGCGAGACCGTCGACCTGCAAAATTACCAGAGCTTTCCGCTGAAACAAGGGATCACGCTGCTCGACGCGGTGAAGAAAACCGTGGGGAACTTTGTCCTTCCGGCGCGTTCAGAGGATCTCGCCAACATTCCCGACGGCTGCATCGCCACCGTTACCGGCACCGGGACGCTCACCCTCTCCGCGACGGCCAATCTATTGGCGGTCACCAATCCCCTGGCTACGGTGGCGTTGCCGAGCCCTTTCCCGGCACTCTCGGTGACTGCCGGCGGGACCGCGGCAGTTGGCGCGTCCCTGGAGGTCGATACCACATTCCAGATCGTGGCGCGCAAGTTGGACGCCGCACACGTGCAATTGGGTTGGTATTGCGCGAAGGATGCCACCGTCGCCGTAACTGCTACGGTCAGCGAAGGCGTAACCGCCGGATTCGGAACTACCGATCTGTTTTCCACGATCATCGGGCTGATCAGTTCCAACGCCGCCGCGGACCTGGCTGAACTACAGAAGGGCGGCCTTGGATCCGATCAAATCAGCGCCATACAGGGCGCGGTGAAAGCTGCCGCGAACCGCAGCCTGGAACTGGCGCTTTCGACCGAAATCAGCTCCACACAGTCCACCGGCGCGGTTTTTCTGTACAACATCGAGCTTGCCGCGCTGACAGACGAATCGCGGCAGGCGCTCGACCAGGCGCTGCGCGGCGATTTGAGCGCGCTGCATACGGGCAAACTCGCCGGGATCACCCCTGTCCAAAGCGTTTTTGAAAATGCCCGGCAGCGCGGCGTCCAATTAAACGTAAACCTGCTGGGCATTCTGAACGTCGGCTCTGTTTCCACACTGACTATCAGCGGATCGGTAATGTATGAGCCCGTCACGGGCGCCCTGGTAATCACCGACGGCGCCACCGCGGAGCGCATCCGTTCGACCGCCATCAACTTTGGCGCCGATACGCAAAAGCTTCGCCAGGTAATGGCCGAATCCTTCATGCTTACCGCGGCCTATTCGGGATCGCAACACCAGATCGGCGCACCTGCGCTCAGTTGCTGCCATAGCTTTTTCGATCTGCAGAACAGCACGAACGTCGCGCAAATCGGCAAAGAGTTGCGCGTCGGCACAGCCTTGGGGCTGTTTTCCGCCGGTGATGCGACGCCGCCGCCCGGTGTAACCGATTTCGGCCGCACCATGGTGCATGCCACCACGCGATACGACAACGCGCTGGCGAGTTCCTTGTTTCTCGATCCTACCGGCGCGCCGCTCCCGCAGGAATGGTACGAGCAGACCGGACGGACAGCCATCCAACTGCTGGTGAGTGACTCCGATGAAGACGCGGTTCGCCGCCTCCCGGCCATCGAAGACAACTTGTGGCAACAGATGAAAACGACCGGGCAGCCCGGCTTCGCTGCGCTGTTCCCTGGCGTGCAAGCGCCTTTTCTAGGCGCCATCACGGCGGATTATACGGCGATTATGTGGTGGGCGGGAGCCATGGCCGGTGTGGCGGAACGGTTGTCGGCTATGAAGCAATGGTTCCAGCAGCACGCATCGGCATCGCCCGACGATCCGGAATTCCAAAAGTCGCGACAGGATCTGGCTGCCCATCTGAAAACCGTGGCTGCCACTACCAGTGAACAGTTCGGAGAACCCTGGGGATTGGTCGCCATGGATGAAACAGTCGATCGGCGCGCCGGCGCAAGCGTACTGATATCGGGCCCCAAACTCGTCAGGAGTAAGCAGCGGCAGGTTGATGGTGCATCCGTGGCCTCCGCGCAGGTATGACGTAACAAATTTCCGCCACCGATCACTACGCAAATGGGCTGCTGGGGCGTGGCGCGGGTACGCACGTACGAGGAGGATGCTTTTCAATGGGCAATGTGGTCGTCACAAACTGGTTCGGCGATCTGGCTTCCAATGCGCAGGTTGTAGCGCAGGCCGCTTCCGCCGATGATGTAATCAGCGTCTTGAAGAACCCGGCGCAGTATCCGTCGCCAGTGCGCGCCGTCGGCTCAAACCACTCCACCACACCCTGCGCGGTCGTCAACGGGGGCACCATCCTCAAAATGGGGGGCATGAACAAAATCCTCCAGATCACCAGCGACAGCGTGACTGCCGAGGCCGGAGCTCTTTATATCGACGTCGCCAAGGAGCTCGAAAAGCAGAAGCTGCAATTCTACGTCAACACCGAGATCGGGAATCTCACGTTGGGCAGCGCGGCCTGTTGCGGAACCAAAGATTCGTCAATGCCGGGCGAACTCGGACAGGTCGGTTCCTATGTGACCCACATCAAAATGGCGCTGCCCTCGGGCGACATCGTCGAAATCGGCGACGACCAGGCGGACCTGATACAAAAAGTCCGTTCCAGCTATGGCACCTTCGGAGTTGTCTTAGAGGTCACCTTCCGTGTGCGTCCCATCGTGCCCATGGCGGTGCGCCACCAGACTTTCACCCTACAGGATTTCATTCAAAAACTGCCGGCCCTTAAAGCCGGCGGCGAATCGCTGATGTATTATGTGTTCCCGTTCGACAACCTGATCACCGTAGAATTCCGAAAGTACAATCCGGGCGCATCCGGCGACCCTAACCGCGCCATCTGGCCGCTGCGCAATTATCTATGGGCCAGCGCCGGACCCCTGGTGTGCGCCAACACCGAGAAAGATATCGCAGACAAGGCCATCCGTTACCAGGTGATCGATGGATTCAACGCCCTGTGGCGCTGGAAACTCGAAAACCTGATCAAGAGCGACAATACCGTGGCCGGTGACCAGATGATCCGCTACCCGCCGGTAGGGGACGCCAGCCGCTACACGTTCAGCTTGTGGGCGTTTCCCGAGAATGATTATCCGGCCGTTTTGCAGGCCTGCTTCGATTTCTGCCGCCAGTATTATCAGCAGAATGGGTATCGCATCAACATGCTGTTCGTCGGTTACTGGGTCGCCCAGGATCAGAGCTCGCTCCTTTCCTACTCCTACGATGGCGGCATGATGACCATCGACCCGGTATCTACCGCCAATCCAGGCTGGGATCAGTTTCTGACTGCCTACAACCAGTTCTGCAGCGATCGCGCCGGCATTCCGTTGTTCAACCAGACCAACGGTCTTACGCGTGCCCAGGTGCAGAAGGCTTTAGGCGCCCGGCTGAAAACGTTCGCCGATGCGCGCAAGAGTTACGATCCCCAGGGCCGGCTGCTCAATGATTATTTCCGGGATTTACTAGCTGAATAAGCGGGAGGTTGGCATGTTATCGACACCGTGGGAAAAGCGGCAGAACACATACGATATCGTGGTCATCGGGTCGGGCTACGGCGGAGCCATCACAGCCGCACGCCTGGCGACCGCCGGCCTGGCTCCTCAGCCTTCGATTTGCATATTGGAGCGGGGCAAAGAGTGGCAGCCCGGCGATTATCCCGAAGCTCCCCTGGACGTTGCCCAGACAGTACGCAGCGACGGGAATCCTCTGGGGCTATATGAACTGCTGAATTATCCGGACATCTCGGTGATCAAAGGCTCCGGGCTTGGTGGAACCTCGTTGATCAACGCCAACGTTGCCATCATCCCGGATGAAGAAGTTTTCGAGCAATTCAACTGGCCGTCGGAGATTCAGTACAACGATCTGCTGCCCTATTATTATCGTGCCAGAACGGTGTTGGCGGCCAATCCGCACCCCGATGCGTTGAAACTCGCCAAAGTACAGGCGCTGAACCGGCGTGCGGTAGAGATTGGGACCACCGCGCAGGCGCTGAACATCGTCGTTAACTTTACGATCGATGGCCCGAACCCGTACGGCGTGCAGCAAAAACCCTGCGTGAATTGCGGCAATTGCGTCACAGGCTGCAACGTCGGCGCGAAGAATACGCTCTACATGAACTACCTGCCCATGGCGCAACAGGCCGGCGCCACGATTTTGACGCAAGCCAAGGTTGAGTGGTTGGAGAAGGCCGCGGCAGGCGGTTGGATCATCCACGGCAAGTACGTCAAGACCGGTGGCGGCAGCGAAGAGTTCACCATGAATGCCGGCGAGATCGTACTTTCGGCCGGATCGCTCAATACCACCGAAATCCTGCTGCGCTCGGAGATGCACGGGTTACCTGTGTCGCCGGCGTTGGGGACCAAATTCAGCAGCAACGGCGATTTCTTCGGCTTGACGTACAACTCCCAATACGAAACGGATGTGCTCGGATACAATTACCAAACGCCGCCCACAGCCGGAGCTTCTCCGTCACCCGGCCCGAACATCGTCGGGCTGGTCAAATACAACGGGACGCTCCCCGAAGCGAAACGCATCGCCATCGAGGATTTCTCGTTTCCATCCGCCTCCGTGGACGCCGCCAAAGCAGTCTTCGGTGCGATCCAAGGCCAGGATACCGTAACCGGCAACGAGGCTGACCAACGTGCGCGCCTGCTGAAAGACCTCGATCCCACCAATCGCCAGCACGATCCCGGCGGCGCCATGAATCACTCCATGCTTTACCTGGTCATGGGGCAGGATAATGCGCGCGGCCTGATTCTGTTCGACAAGCCGCTGCTGGAGCCGGACGGCCGCATTCAAATCTCGTGGGACCAGGCCGGCCAGCAACAGATCTTCACCCGCATGAACGAAGAACTGCGGCGCCACGCGCACGCGCTTAGCGGTAGTTTCATTTCGAATCCCACCTGGAGCTTCTTCAACCTCCGCCACTTGATCACGGCGCATCCCTTGGGCGGCTGCCCCATGGGCGACGACTATCTGCAAGGCGCGGTGGATCCCTTCGGACGGGTCTTCGCCGGCGATGGCACAGTCCACCAGGGGCTCTATGTGACGGACGGATCCATCGTTCCCAGCGCCCTGGGAGTGAATCCCTTTTTGACGATCTCCGCGTTGACTGAACGCTTCGTGGAACGTAAGATCCAGCAACTGCAGGGATCTGCCTATCCCGCGCCGGCCAAGGTGGTGAGCATGGGCGGCATCAGCGCGTTGGATGCGCCCGACTATGTGGAAGGCCAGCTTGAGGCTCTGTTCCGCCGCTGCCCCACCATGGGCATCGACGCGCTGCTGAATCAGGGCGGCGATCCAGTGATCGATACCGCCAAGCAGACCATCCACAACGACCGCTACTGGAAAGGCTTTTTCCCGAGCGGGCACGTGCTGAACGCCATGTCTTCGGCGATTTTCACGGGGTTCAAGAAGGAGTTTCACAAGCAGCCCAACGGACAATACACCGGCATCACCAGCGATACGGATGGCCATATCCAGGCGCGCAACAGCCTGCAGGAGGTCACCATCGAAGTGGGCCACGACGACGGCACGCTGGAGCCGGGACGCTACATTCTGCTGCGCTATCTGGATCCGCCCTGGCAGGACTTCTACGACATTTTCAAAATCATCAACGAAGATTTGCTCATCGGGCGCGTTTATCTGGGCAAGTATCCGAATGGGGCGCGTGTCTTCACTTTCCCCATGACGCGGCTGTACAGTTTCGACCAGATGACGGTCGCCGATCACGATGCACTCTATGCCGCGGGAGCGAACCCCACGCCTGCAGATCTGAACGGCGCATGGCGCATGGACGTGATTTCGAATGCCAATCATGCGGGCGGCGTGGCTTATTTGCAATTCAGCAATCTGCCTGACGGGCGTTTCGAATCGCAGTATGAATTGATGGGCTTGATGGAGGGAATGGTAACTCCGGGTTTTCTGAAAGACCACTTCCAATTGGCCGATTTCACCCCGTTTCACGATGAAATCCGCAAGGTAACGGACGATTTCCTGATAGGTAAATATGTAGCTGCGCTCCCGGCAGTTACCGCGCAGTTAGTCGCGAACCAATCGCTGGGATTGTTCCACACCGATGCCGGCGGCCAGTTCGGCTTTTATTACATGCTGACGCGCGTCGCCGGAAAGCAGCTACCCACAAATACGCTGCTCCGCCCGTTCCTCGACGTGCAACTGCCCGACGGCGTGGGCATGACGTTCAACGAGGTAATGACAGGCTGGTATTTCCCGGACCAGGGGACGCCGGCTCCTGGTTATGCAGGAGACAGCACTATCGCGCAGCGCATCCCGGCCGCCGGTGACCCGCCGGGAGCGGTTACCAACAGCTTCCAGGTTAAAATGACCATCCGAGACGTCAACGAGTTTGTGGATGGTTACGAGCACCAGGCGCAGCTCGACGGCACCATTTCATTCGGACAATTCGAGGGCCAAGGGCCGGTGACTTTTCCGATCGACGGAACGGCCAGCGAGTTCCACTATTTGCGGATAAAACCTGCGACCGGCGAAGCCCAGATGAATTACCACCTCGAGTTCTTAGTAGGTGGCGGCCGGCGCTTCGTCCTCGAGGGTGTGAAGTATATGGAGAAGGATGTAGGCGATCTGTTGGAGGACTATACCACGCTGTTCTGCCACGTTTCCGAGATCCAGCCGGATGGCACCGCGAAGGAGACCGGAACAGGGCTGTTGAAATTCAAAACGTTTGAGGATTTGGCAGCCGTTGAGAACCTTGCCGGATTCCTAGCATCGTTTCAAATTACCGGCACCAGCGATCCGGCGATTCAGTTCCAGGCGCGCATGCGTTTTATCGCCTTCACGGCGCAATTCGTGCAGCGCGAATTCGATCCGTTGGGTACATAGACGTGAGGCAGGCCCCCGGCCTGCGGCGGACTCTCAGTCCGCCATCTTGCTTGCTCAAGGCGTGGATCCGACGCGAAAAGCAGGGCTAAGAGTCCCGCGCAGGCCACGCGCGTGCCCCACTTACTGCTAAGTTAACCCTCGTGGGTATAGACGGTGCTCCTTATATATACGAAACTTGAGATTAGGATATTTTCTCTAACGGCGGGGTTAATCAGACCTTGCGCCAGATAACATCACCACAGACATGGGGCCGCCGTGTCGTCTTAGCGACGGCAGCGCTAGCAAGTTGCATTCATATCCAGGCCGCACCCGGCGCAATTCTCACCACCGCACAGCAGGTTCACCAATTACCATCGAGCGAGGCGGATCGAGCCTATCCGGTCCGGCTACGCGCGGTCGTGACCTACCATAATCCCTCCCGCCATCTCCTCTTTGTGCAAGATCGGACCGACGGCATTTTTGTGGAGTTGCAGCATGAAAGCGTCGCATTGCGGGCCGGCACCGACGTAGAGGTGACCGGCGTGACCAGCGCTGGGTTCGCGCCAAATGTGTCCGAGGCCAGCATCAGAGTGCTCGGCCTCGCAAACCTGCCGGCTCCCAAAACCAAAAGCTTCGAAAGCGCGATCCAAGGCCGTGAGGATTGCAGGTGGTTGGAATTGGGGGGAATTGTGCAGCACATCGCCAGCGGAGCTGGAGACAGTCTGCTCACGCTGGCGCTGGGCCCGAATACCTACGAAGCTCACGTGCCGGCGTCTCCGCAGGCTCTGAAATACCTGATAGATGCTGAAGTGCAGTTGCGGGGTGCCTGTGGCGCCATGTTTAATTCGCGAAATCAACTGCTCGGTATCCGCATGTTCGTGCCTGGGATCGAATATATTCGCGTGTTATCGGCTGCCACACCGGACCCGTTTGCCCTGCCTCCCACCCCTATCGCGGACTTACTGCGATTTTCGAACGGAAAGAGATTAGGGCATCGCGTACGGCTCCGCGGAATCGTAACCTATCCCGGCCGGTCCGGTCCGGCGTGGGTCCAGGATTTGAGCGGCGGCATTATGCTGCAGGATCACGACGGTGGAGAATTGACCGCTGGCGATCTGGTCGACGTCGCCGGCTTTCCGGCCATCGCGGGGTTCGGCCCTGGTTTGCACGGAGCTGAAGTGAAGCGGCTGCGCTCCGGGGTGCAGCCCGGGCCCGCGCGCATCACCATCCAGGAAGCCATGAGCGGCGATTTCGACGCACAACTGGTGCAAGTGGAAGGTTCCCTGGTGGACTGGTTGCAGCGTCCGGTGCAAGCCCTGGTTATGAAGGCCGGTCAAGCCGTGTTTTATGCCGATATTCCCTCCGGTATGGCGTTACCAGCTTTGACGCCCGGCACGCAATTGCGTTTAACCGGGATCTGCTCGGTGGAAGTGGCGCAGTCTCACGATTCGGTTTGGCCCAACAGCTTCCGGCTGCTGCTCCGCTCTCCGGCGGACGTCAAGGTGGTAGGCCGTTCGCCCTGGTTCACGGCGGGCCACGTCGTCCCCATCCTCGCCGGGGCCATCCTGGCAATGTTCGCCGCGATCGCCTGGGTCGGCCTGCTGCGCCGCCGCGTGCATACGCAAACGCGGGCCTTGCAGGCACAAACCATCCAGTTGCAGACGGCCCATCAAAGAATCAGCGAAGCGCTCGAAAAAGCGCGCGAGGCGGAGTCCCTGGACGAGGACAGATCGCGCATTGTAGAACTGATCGCGCGGGATGAGCCGGTGGAATTAATCGTCGATCATATCGCGGAAGCGGTCGCCCTGCACTGTGAGGGCGCGGTTTGTGCGATCTTACTGGCTTCGCCCGAAGGCCACCGGATCTGCATGGTGCCGGATCAGCCGGCGGAATGGTTAAACGTTCTGCGGAGCATCGACATCCGGTCGATTTCCTTCAGTCTCGAACGCCGCTCCTGCCGGGATTTCTCGGATCACCGCGCCTGGGCGGATTTCACGGCTCTACCCCACAGTTCCCGCTTTCGTACCTACTGCTCGGCGCCGATCGTGGTGCATTCCGCAACCGTCGGTACGATCGCCACCTTCTTTAGAAGCGAAGAGGATGCGGCCGATACCGCGAGCGCGCAACTCGGCCTGTGGTGCAACATAGTCGCCCTGGCCCTGGAGCGCCGCCGCTTGCACGACCAGTTAGCCTACCGCGCACAGCATGACAGTCTTACCGGGCTGCCCAATCGCGCCATGCTCGAGGAGAAACTGGAAGCCGAAATGGATCAGGCGTCGGCGCAGCGGGCTCTGCTGGCTATCCTCTACATCGACCTGGACGGATTCAAGCAGATCAACGATACGTATGGCCACGATGTCGGGGATGAAGTGCTGCGGGAGGTTGCCAAGCGGATGACCCAGGGCAGGCGCCGGGGCGACACCGTGGCGCGTATCGGAGGCGACGAATTCGTCGTATTGCTGCCGCTTCTCGCGCGCAGAGAAGATGCCGCGCCCATTGCCGACAAGATCGCGAACATGCTAAGCCGGCCCATGTACCTCGACCAGAAGCAGCTTTCCATCAGCGCCTGCATTGGAACTGCCATCTGGCCCATCGACGGAGACCGGTCCGACGCCTTGCTTCGCTTCGCCGACGCGCAAATGTATGCGACCAAGAGGCAGCGCCAGCTTGAACAAATGGCCCGGTCGACGATTCTGGGATGACATCCTACACCGCGTGCCAGGCACACGATGGATCGAGCAGGCGATACACGGCGTCCCGCAGGGTATGCGGCCGGATCGGTTTCGCCAGCGTGCCGTCGGCGCCCTTGCTAATCGCCATGTCATGTAGTCTCGACGCCATAAATCCAGATACCATCAGCACTTTTGAAAATGGAGATTCCGCGCGAATCTGCAACAGGAGCTGCAGTCCGTCTGAATCTTGCAGGCTGACATCCAAAACGATCAGGTCGAAAACAGTATCGTGCAGCCGGAGCAAGGCCTGATGCCCGGTTGTTGCTACGGTCACGTAGTAACCATCTTGCGAGAGAACGGTTTCGAAGAGATCCCGCACCGCGGGTTCATCGTCGACTATTAGAATGCGAGGCGCATACGCCATTACGTCTTTCTATTGATTAAAAGGAATGAAATACCGGATCGTATGAACGAGGATATCATAACCTGCGATGATTTTTATTATTTCGACGGCCAGAATTTCCATTTATAAATCTCCGCTGAATGAAGGAATATCACTTACTGGCTGGGCCGATTTGCGCCGGCGCTCTACGGAATTAAAGTCGCGGCAATAACCTGATCGCAGTTTTGCCCGTAGGATTCCAGGTCGCCTGCCGCGGTCTGGCCCCTCACCCCTTCCCGGCGCGTCCGTCATACTAAACTAAAGAAACCGTGGCTACCCTTACCGATACCGACCTCACCGCCAAAGCTAAGGCCGCGCGCACAGTGCTTGACGCCTGGACGCGCGAGATCGTGCAATGGCATTTTAGCCCCGAAACCGGCTGTCCGTTCTGGCTGGACTACGCCTCGAGGCTCGACTGGGATCCGCGCACCGAAGTCCGCTGCTACGACGATCTCGATCGCTTCGGTTTCTTTCAGGATGAGTGGCTGCGCGGCGGTCCCGTGCGGCGCTGGGTACCCAAGGCGTACGCGGACCGGCCGGTATACGTCTTCGAAACCGGCGGCAGCACCGGCGTACCCAAGTCCCGCATCAGCATCGACGATTTTCGCATCGATTACGAGGCCTTCAGCGGCACCTTGCCGGACGAAGCCTTCCCGCGGGGCGCGGACTGGCTGATGCTCGGCCCCAGCGGCCCGCGCCGCCTGCGCCTGGCGGTCGAGCACCTGGCGCAATATCGCGGCGGCATCTGTTTCATGACCGATCTCGATCCACGCTGGGTCATCAAGCTGGTCAAGCGGGGCAAGATCGAGGAGGCCGAAGCTTACAAACAGCACGTGATTGAACAGGGGCTCACGCTGCTGCGCGCGCACGATAACATCCGCTCCATGTTCACCACGCCTAAACTTCTCGAGGCGCTATGCGAGAAGGTGTCGCTCAAGAAAATGGGTATCCGCGGCGTGTTCTGCGGCGGCACCGAAATGACGCCGCAGTTCCATCGTTTCGCGGTCGAGGAACTGCTCGACGGTATCTACTTCGCTCCTACCTATGGCAACACTTTAATGGGGCTGGCGGTCCATAAACCGCGTGTCCCGGAAGACAATTACGCCATCATCTATTACCCGCCGGCTCCCCGCGCCATGATCGAAGTGGTTGACCCAGACGACCCCTATCGGCTGGTCGGGTACGGCGAAACCGGTCGCGTGCGGCTCACCACACTTACCCGCGAGTTCTTCATGCCGCGCTTTTTGGAGCGTGACGAGGCCGAGCGGGAGCCGTCATATACCCTGTATCCATGGGACGGCGTGCGCAACGTGCGCCCGTTTTCCAGGTTCCAGAAGACCGTCGTCGAGGGCGTTTACTAATGGCCGAACCCGTGCACATCCCGATTCTGCGGCGCGGCCGCCAGTACCGCAGCCTCGATACCGTGCGCACGCCGCATTACCGCACGGGCCAGCCGTTCGTCGAAATCAGCCAGGCCAATGTTGGGCTGATCCGGCGCGACCTGCTCGACCAGGAGATGGCCCGCGCGCTGCTGGCAGGCTTCAGCACTCAGGAACGGTTCGGCATGTGCCGGCGCGCGGCGGCATTCTTCGCGGAATCGGCGCTGCCGCTGGGCGACTCCATGCAATCGCCCGAAGATTACGTTCGCCAGGTTTCGGCTACCACCGGCCTGCCGCACGTGATGGTGCGGCGGAACATGCACAAGATCCGCACGGTGCTGGCGGAAATGGAGACGGTGGTCAACGGACTGACCCGCCATCTGGATCTGCGTGTGCTTGACAGCGGCCACGCGGACGGCCTGAGCTACTTTCCACGCGGTGAATCGCTGGGAGTAGTGCTGCCGAGTAATTCTCCCGGCGTCCACTCCCTGTGGGCCCCGGCGTTCGCCCTGAAGACTCCGCTGGTGCTGAAACCCGGCGGGGCCGAGCCGTGGACGCCCTATCGCATCATTCAGGCGCTGATCCACGCCGGCGCGCCGCCTGAGGTGTTCGGCTATTATCCGGCCGACCACGCGGGCGCCGCCGAAATTCTGAGACGGTGCGGCCGCGGCATGGTTTTCGGCGATGTCTCGTCCACGCGTATGTGGCAGTCGGATCCGCGCATCGAAGTGCACGGACCGGGTTACAGCAAAATCGTGATCGGCGAAGATCTGATCGGCGAATGGGAGCGTTACCTGGACGTGATGGTGGCTTCGATTCTGGAGAATTCCGGCCGTTCCTGCATTAATGCTTCGGGCGTGTGGGTGCCGTCGAAGGGCGCGGAGATCGCGGAAGCGCTAGCTGCCCGCCTGGCCGGGGTAACGCCGCGCGATGAAGCCGACGAGCAGGCCGAGGTCGCTCCATTTGCCAATGCGGCGCTTGCCGAACGCATCTCGCTGACCATTGACGGTGAGTTGGAAGGTGCGCGGGATGTCACCGCCGCGTATCGTACGGGCCCGCGGCTGGCCGTCTTCCAGGGCTGCTCTTATCTGCTGCCAACCATCGTGCAGTGCGATTCGCCCGCGCATCCGCTGGCCAACCGCGAATTCCTGTTCCCGTTCGCCAGCGTGGTGACCGTAAATCAGGATGCCATCCCGCGCGCGCTCGGGCCGAGCCTGGTGGTCACAGCCATTACCAATGACCGCAAGCTGATCGCGCGCCTGCTGGCTTCGCCGGATGTGGGCCGCCTGAATCTGGGCGCCATTCCCACCCACCGCATCAGTTGGGATCAGCCGCACGAAGGAAATCTGTTCGATCACCTCTACGCGCGCCGGGCCTTCCAAAGCGCGCGCGGGGAGCCCGTCGCCGCGGAAAGCGAAAGCCTGGCCCCCAAGCCATGAAGATCCTCGCCTTCACTGCCGGCGCCGCGCAGATGTATTGCGGAAGCTGCATCCGCGATAACGCGCTGGCGGCCGAGCTGAAGAGCCAGGGCCACGACGTCATCCTGCAGCCCATCTACACTCCCACCCTCACTGACGAGACGAACGTATCCGCGCACAAGATCTTATTTGGCGGCATCAGCGTCTACCTGGAGCAGCACTCCGGCCTGTTCCGCAGCACACCCGCGTTGCTCGACCGCCTCTGGGATTCCGAGTGGGCGTTGAAACTGGCGGCGCGGCGCTCTATCCCCGTGAACCCCAAACTGCTGGGCGAGATGACCGTTTCCATGCTGCGCGGCGAGAACGGGCTGCAGCGCAAAGAGATCCACAAACTGGCCACGTGGCTGCGCAGCGAGCCCGCGCCCGACATCGTAACGCTTCCGAATTCGCTGCTGATCGGGCTGGCCGAGCCCATCCGCGAGGCCACCGGCAAACCCGTGTGCTGCACGCTGCAGGGCGAGGACCTGTTCCTCAGCCAGTTGCCGGAACCTTACCGGACCGAAGCGCTCAGCCTGATTCGCGCCAACATCGAGCATTTGACCGGCTTCGCCGCGGTGAGCCATTTCTATGCGGAATTCATGTGCCGCTACCTGGGCATCCCGGATCACAAAATGCATGTGATTCCGCTAGGTGTCAACCTCAAAGGTTACGATGCCTCGCTGCGCCTGCACAGCAATTGCTTCACCGTCGGATATTTCGCGCGCGTAGCGCCCGAGAAGGGCCTGCACGTTCTGGCCGAGGCGTACATCAAGCTGCGGCGCGAGACCGAGTTCGGCGGCTCCGCCCTGGAAGTGGCCGGGTACCTGGCGCCGGAACATCGCGCCTACCTGCACGGTGTCGAGCGGCGCATCAAGGAAGCCGGCCTCGATCACGAATTCCGGTATCGCGGCGTGCTCGACCGCCCGCACAAGGTGGATTTTCTGCGCAACCTCGACGTGCTTTCCGTTCCCGCCACCTACGATGAACCGAAGGGCATGTTTCTGCTTGAGGCGATGGCTAACGGAGTGCCCGTCGTCCAACCGCGCCGCGGCGCATTTCCCGAAGTCATCGAACGGACCGGCGGCGGCATCCTGGTGGAGCCGGACGATCCGGCCAGCCTGGCGCAAGGGATTTTCTCGCTGTGGAAGGATCCGGCCCGGTTGGAGGAGCTTGGCAAGCGCGGGGTCGCGGGCGTCCGCGAACACTACAGCGCGGCCCGCATGGCCGAACAGGCGCTCGCCGTGTACGGTATGATCGCAGCAGCACGCGCGCATGCTTGACGTCTCGAATCTGGCCAAGGAATATCCGACACCTCGCGGTCCCCTCTCCATCTTTTCCGGCGTTTCGTTCAGCTTGCGCCGCGGCGATGCGGCCGCCATCATGGGCCCGTCCGGCGCCGGAAAGAGCACGCTGCTCTACATTCTCGGTGGACTGGAACAGCCCACCTCCGGCAACGTCACGCTGGACGGGCGCGATCCGTTCAAATTGTCCGAGAAGGACCTGGCCGCTTTCCGGAACCAGTCCATCGGCTTCATCTTCCAGGACCATTGTTTGCTGCCTCAATGCTCGGTGCTGGAGAACGTGCTGGTGCCCGTCATGGTTGCCGCCAACCCGGGCAGCTACGAGGATCGCGCGCGCGACCTGCTGACCCAGGTAGGTCTGAAGGACCGGCTCGATCACCGGCCCTCCGAGCTTTCCGGCGGCGAGAAGCAGCGGGTGGCGCTGGCGCGCGCCCTGATCCACAAGCCTTTGCTGCTGCTGGGCGACGAGCCCACCGGCAACCTCGATCAGGCATCCGCGGACGTGGTGGCTTCGCTCCTGCTCGAACTGCACCAGCGGCAGGAAACCATCCTCGTCGTGGTGACCCACAGCCCCGAACTGGCGGGCCGCTTTCCCGTGCGATACGAACTGCGCAATGCGAACCTCCACCCTGCTGGCGCGTAACCTGGTCTGGTACTGGCGCACGAACCTGGCCGTGCTGCTGGGGGTGGCGACGGCCGCCGGCGTGTTGGGCGGCGCCCTGCTGGTAGGCGACTCCGTGCGCGCCAGCCTGCGCGACCTCGTGCTGTCGCGGCTGGGCAACACGCAATATGTCGTATCGCGCAATGGGTTCTTTCGCGAACAACTGGCCGGCTCGTTTTCCTCCGCCTGCCCGGTGATCGCGATCAACGGGATGGTAGCGCACCCTTCGAGCGGGCGCCGCGCGTTCTCGGTAGAAATCTACGGCGTCGATCAACGGTTCGGCGCGGCGCCGGGCTCGCAGGAGGTGCTGCTTAGCTCCGCGCTGGCGACTGAACTCGGCGCGAAACCCGGTGATGCGATCCTGATCCGCGTGGAGAAGCCTTCCGCCATCCCGCTCGAATCGCTGCACGGCCGCAAGGAGGATGTAGGCAAGACCATCCGGCTGACGGTGGGCCGAACCGCGCCGCGCGAGTTCTCGCTCGACCCGCAGCAGGGCGATGTGCGTGCCGCCTACGTTCCGCTGGCGCGGCTGCAGCGCGAATTGGGCGAACCGGGCAAAGTGAATACGGTGCTGATCGCCGGCGGATCGCCCCCGGATCTGCGCGCCGCTACGCTAGACGATCTCGGCATCAAGGTCCGCCCGCTGCCCGCCGCCCTGTCGGTCGAAACCGATAGCGACATCGTCTCCGATGCCCTGGCCGAGCGCGCTACCGCCGCCGCGCAGTCGCTGGGGCTGCGAGCCGAACCTGTGCTGACGTACCTTGCCAACAGCATCCGCGCCAATGGCCGTGAGATCCCTTACTCGGTGGTCACGGCACTGGCTGCCCCGCCGGCGCCCGCGGCAGACGACGGCATTACGCTCAACCAGTGGGCCGCACGGGATCTGGGCGCCAACCCGGGCGACGCCGTCACGCTGGATTATTACGTCTGGAAATCCGACGGCCGGCTGCATACTGAAAGCGCGCCGTTCCGCGTCGCTGCTGTAGTGCCCATCGAAGGCGCGGCGGCCGATCGCAATTACACACCCGATTATCCCGGCATCACCGAGTCGAACAGCCTGCACGATTGGGATCCGCCCTTCCCGCTCGATCTGCACAAGGTGCGCCCCATCGATGAGCAATATTGGAAGCAATACCGCACCACGCCCAAGGCATTCATCTCCCTGGCGCGCGGGCAGAAACTCTGGGGCACGCGTTTTGGCAAGTTGACCTCCATCCGGATCGTGCCGCCATCGTCGGCCTACGCGGATAAGCTGCGCGCCATGCTCGACCCGGCCCGGATGGGGCTGGCCGCCATTCCAGTGAAAGAGCGCGCGCTGCAGGCCTCGCAGGGCGCCACCGATTTCGGCGAGTACTTCGTCTACTTCAGCTTCTTCCTGATGGTTTCTGCGCTGCTGCTCACCGGGCTGTTCTTCAAGCTAGGGGTGGAGCAGCGTACCCGCGAGATCGGCGTGCTGCGCGCCCTGGGCTTCTCCATGGCGAAGATCCGCGCGTTGTTTCTGATGGAAGGCGCCGCCCTGGCCGTCACCGGAGCGATCGCCGGCCTGGCGGGCGCGCTGGCGTACGGCGAGCTGATGGTAATTGGACTGCGTACGTGGTGGGTGGATGCGGTGGGCACGCGGCTCATCTCCTTACATCCGTCTCCAATGCCGCTGGCGGCGGGCGCCCTCACAGGAATCGTGACCGGGTTAGGCGCCATCGCGTGGACGCTGCGCAAGCTGACCCCCACCACCCCGCGCGGATTGCTCCTGGGCGAACAGAAACCCAGTTCGCCGAAGCGGCCGCTCATCATCGGCGCGGTGTCGGCCGCACTGGCGATCATCCTGCTGGCCGCCGGCCTGGCGCGCGCCCTCGATCAGACCGCCGGCTTTTTCGGCGCGGGCACGCTGTTCCTCATCGCCGCACTGACCTTCCTGTCCGCGTTCTTCAATGCGCGCTCGTTCGTATTTACGCGCGGCCTGCTAACCCTGGCCCTGCGCAACGCGGCATACCGTCCCGGCCGCAGCATTTTGTGTATCGCACAAATCGCCTTCGCCACTTTCCTGATCGTTTCGGTAGATGCTTTCCGCCGCTCTGGCGATACCGGCGGAACGGGCGGCTTCCCGCTCATGGCTGAATCGGTCCTGCCGTTGATCCACGATCCCAACACTCCGACCGGACGGGATGCCCTCAACATCCCGCCACTCCCAGGCGTGCATTTCATACCGTTCCGGCTGCGGCCGGGCGACGATGCCAGTTGTCTGAATCTCTACCAGCCCCGCAATCCGCGCATTCTGGCGCCGCCCGCGGCATTTCTGCGCACCGCGCATTTCGCCTTCGAGGATTCCGTCCCCCATGCCACCAACCCGTGGCTGCTGCTCGACCAGCCGCTTCCCAATGGCGCCATCCCCGCGATTGCCGATGCCAACTCCATGACGTATGTCCTGCACCTGAAGCTGGGCGAAGATTTCCTGCTCAACCAGACCCGCTTCCGGATTGTGGCCGCGCTCGACGACAGCATCTTTCAGAGCGAACTGCTGATTTCAGACACCAATTTCCTGCGCCTGTTCCCGGACGTCGAGGGCTACCGGTTTTTCCTGTTGGACGCCCCACCCGAAAAAGCGCAGCAGGTGACCGGCGCGCTGGAGGAAGCGCTGTCCGATTACGGCTTCGACATCCAATCCGCCGCCGCCCGGCTGGCCGGCTTCCACCGCGTCGAGAACACTTATCTATCGACCTTCCGCAGCCTCGGCGCGCTAGGCCTGGTGCTGGGCACCATCGGGTTGGCAGCCATCGTGCTGCGCAACGTGTTGGAGCGCCGCCGCGAACTGGCGCTGTTGCGCGCGGTGGGATATCGTCCCGTACACCTTGCAATCCTTGTGCTCGCCGAAAATGCGCTCCTGCTGGTGCTCGGACTGGCCACCGGCACCGCTTGCGCGCTGCTGGCAATCGCACCGGCCATTTCGCTCCGCGGGGGACGGCTACCGGTGGCCTCCATCGGTCTCCTGCTGGCCGCCGTGCTGGTTACCGGGATCGGCGCCGCACTCGCCGCCACGCGCGCGGCCGTGCGGTCGCCTGTGCTGGCGGCGTTGAGATCCGAGTAAATGCTATCCTTTCCAATAACCCTGCACTGCGTCATAACGAAATAGGAGGACTCCTTGCGCACGTCCCGATTCCCTGCCCTTGCGCTCGCCGTCGTCTCCATCCTGGCCGCCGCTGAAGACTGGCCCCAGTGGCGCGGACCTCATCGGGACGGCGTCGCCACGGACTTCACCGAACCTAAAGCGTGGCCCGAGAAGCTCACCCTGAAATGGAAGGTTGCGGTAGGCGAAGGCCATTCCTCGCCGGTGGTGGCCGGTGGCCGGATTTATATCCACGGACGCCAGGACGATCGCGAAGTCGTGACCTGTCTGAAACCCGAGAACGGACAAACCATCTGGCAGCAGAGTTACCCAGCGCCTTACACCATGAATCCCGCAGCTACCACCCATGGCAAGGGCGTGAAATCGACGCCGGCGGTGGACGGCGGCCGCGTCTTCACCTTCGGCATCGGCGGAACGCTCTCCGCTTTCGATGCCCAGACCGGCAAGCCGCAATGGCGCAAGGAATTCGGCTCGCCCGATTTCGGCGTGGCGACATCTCCGCTGGTGGATCATGGCCTGGTGATCGTATACGTGGGCACCGCGCAAGGTGCGCTCACCGCGTTCGACGCCGCTACTGGCGCGGAAAAATGGAGTTGGAAGGGCGACGGGCCCGCCTACGCATCGCCAATCATTGTGGACCTCGCCGGTACCCGGCAAGTCGTCACCCAGAGCCGCCAGAATATCGTGAGCGTCTCGGCGGCCACCGGCGCCCTGCTCTGGCAGATACCCTACAAGACCGTCTATGACCAAAACATCGTCACGCCGGTGCTCTATCGCGATCTGCTGATCTTCTCCGGCACCGGCAATCCCGTCATCGGGGTTAAGGCCATCAAACACGGCGCCGAATGGACGGCGGAGACCGTCTGGCAGAACAAAGATCTCTCCATGTACATGAGTTCGCCCGTGCTCAGCGGCGATCTGTTATTCGGCTTCACGGAGCGCAAGCGCGGCGAATTCTTCTGCCTGCGCCCCTCCGACGGCGTCACTCTCTGGACATCCGAAGGGCGGCAGGGCGACAATGCGGCCCTGGTAGCCGCCGGCTCCGTGCTGCTGATGCTCACCAACGAAGCCAAGCTGATCGTCGCCCGCCAAAACGACAAATCGTTCGAACCCCTGCGTACCTATACCGTGGCCGACAGCCCCACGTGGGCGCATCCCGTCGTCATGGGCCGCGGCATCCTGATCAAGGACAACGCCACGCTGGCACTCTGGGAGCCGCTATGAGATTTCTAGCCGCTATCCTGCTTTCGACCGCGCTCCACGCCGCGTCGCTCGAATGGCCGCAATTCGCCGGACCGCACCGCGATTTCACCGCCGATACCAAGGGTCTGGCCAATTCCTGGCCGGCCGCGGGCCCCAAAAAGCTCTGGAGCCGCGACCTCGGCGAAGGCTATTCCGGCATCGCCGTGGATGGTCCGGTGCTCTACACCATGTACCGCCGCGGCTCGGACGAAGTGACCGTAGCGGCCGCTACCGCGTCCGGGAAAACCATCTGGGAGTATACCGAGAACGCTCCTTTCCGGAGCGGCATGGCAATGGAAAATGGCGCCGGACCGCATGCCACGCCCTTGATTACCGCCGACGCCGTGTACACCGTGGGGATCCTGGCGCACCTCGTTTGCCTGGACAAGAAGACCGGCAAGCCGCGCTGGTCGCACGATCTGTGGCGCGAGTTTAACGGCACCCCCATGGATCGCGGCTATTCAGTCAGCCCCATCGCCTGGAAAGACACCGTCATTATGAAGGTGGGTGGCGCCGGTCACGCGCTCATGGCTTTCAGCCAGAAAGACGGCAAAGTGGTCTGGCAGAAACAGAATTTCGATAACTCTCCCTCCTCGCCGGTAGTGATTCAGGTGGATGGCCAGACCCAGCTAGTGGCCGTGATGAACGGCGACATCATCGGCGTCAATCCGGATTCGGGCGATCTGTACTGGAAGTATCCGCACCCCACCAGTTGGGGGCTCAACATCGCCCTGCCGCTGTGGACCAAAGACAATACGCTGTTCGTTTCGTCAGCCTACAACGGCGGATGCGTGGCGCTCCAACTGCACGCCTCCGGCGGCAAGACCGAGGTGAAAGAGCTGTGGAACACCAACCGCATGCGCGTGCACATCGGCAACCTGCTGCGTGTCGGCGATACGCTGTACGGCTCGAGTGGCGATTTCGGTCCCGCGCCCATGACCGCGCTCGACGCCAAGACAGGCAAAGTGCTGTGGCAGGATCGCTCGTTCCCGAAGGCCACCTTCATCTATGCCGACGGCAAACTGGTCGTGGTGGACGAGGACGGCAATCTCACGCTGGCGACCGTCTCTCCGGCTGGAATGAAAGTCCTGTCGCACGCCGAGCTATTGCGCAGCAACGCCTGGACCGCGCCGTCCCTGGCCGGCACGTCGTTATACATCCGTGACCGGCACACCCTCATGGCGCTCGACCTGCGCTGAGACTTCCTTATCCGAGTTCCGTGACAGGCAACGCCCGAAACCCGTTCGGAAAAGGAAAGCTGTTCGGGGTGCGGGAGACGACTCCGCCCGCGGTTACCCGTGACTTGCCGATCACGTTACGGACGAAATCCAGGTTCACCGTATCGCCGAGGTCCGGGAGTTCCGTCCACTTCGCCTCAAACAGTTCGAGGTGTCCGGCGGAATCCGCCACAAAATCCACTTCGCGGGTCCGGTCGCGCCAGAAGAAGAGGCTGCCCGCGCGGCCGGCGCGGCGTTCGCGAGCCCGAAGCTGCGCGAAGACGAACGTTTCCCAGACTGCGCCTGCCGCGGGAGATTGACGCAGTGCTTCCTTGGAATGAATATTGAGCAGGGCGCAAAGCAGGCCAGTGTCAGCAATATAGAGTTTGGGGCTCTTGACGATAGACTTGGTTCGGTTCGAGAACCACGGTTCCAGCAACACTGCCTGTCCGGAAGCTTCCAGCATAGACAGCCATTGATTCGCTGTCGAAGGTGCGATGCCGACGTCCCGAGCCAAATCCGCTTTGTTCAGAAGATTGGCCGAACGCAAAGCGCAGGCGCGCAGAAACCTTTCAAAGTCCCGCAGACTGCCGACATTCGCCAGGGCGCGCACATCGCGTTCAAGGTACGTTGCCAGATAGGAGTTGTAGAAGGCGACTGAGTCGATATCCGGGTTGGCATACAATTCCGGAAAACCACCGCGCACGATGGCTCGTTCAAGTTCAGTATCCGGCAGCGCTGCGCGGATCTCGGCAAACGATAGCGTCTCCAGTTCCACGATGTCCGCCCTGCCCGCCAAGGATTCGGAAACATTCTTCATCAGGGTGAATTTCTGGGACCCCGTAAGCAGGAATTGCCCGTGGCGCGTACGGTGGGCATCCACGGCCACCTTGAGGTGCCGGAAAAGGCCAGGAGCGTATTGCACCTCATCAATGATCACGGGTAGCGGATGACGTTGGAGGAAGCGCTCCGGCTCTTTTTCGGCCTGCTCGGCTTCCGTGGGGAGATCCAGGGATACGAACGCGTAATCGGGAAACAAGTGCCGGATAGTAGAAGTCTTCCCAGTCTGCCGGGCACCGGTAAGGACAATCACGGGCCGCGTCTTCGCCGAGCGTTTCAGGCGGGCCTCCACATCGCGCACAATCCACATATGCAAAATATACGATACAATCGCATATTTTGCACACTGCTGGCGAGCCAGGCCCGCGGTTGTTCCCGGATTGTCAAAGCCGGAGTCCGCTCGAAAGGAACATCGGGGTTCCGCATTCGTTTGACCCGTAACACTAAGCCCAAACGTCTGAAAATGCACCACACAAGGCCGCATGCGACCCGCGCCGACCCTGGCCGCTACGTCATCGTACAGCGGTCAGACGAGCGCCGCGGCGATTGGTTTTCCCAGCACGCCCGCATAGTCGGCGGCGCCGATGCCGAGTATCTCCAGCGCCGTGGGCGCG
Organism: Bryobacterales bacterium; assembly: GCA_963843255.1. Lineage (GTDB taxonomy): Bacteria > Acidobacteriota > Terriglobia > Bryobacterales > Bryobacteraceae > Bog-159. Next base: position 590,323 of record CAWJJQ010000008.1, read on the forward strand.
ATATCCCGCTGATGGCAAGGTGCCGTATCATGCGCCTCGCCGGTGTGCGGTGTATCCGGCCCGATGATGGCCAGCCAGATCTGGTCCGCGCCTTTCACGCCCTCTCCGTGGTCGTGCCAGTCGGCCAAGGTGGACCCCCGCCCGTGATCGCAAGTCACGATCAGCGTGGTGGAATCGCGATACCCGGGCGACGTCTGAAGCCACGTCCATAGCTCTTTGAGCGCGCCATCCAAAAACCCGATCGACGTGAGCACGCGATCGTATCGCCGCTCATGGGCCCAATCGTCGGTTTCGTCGAATGCCACGTGCATCAGGCGCGGCTGCGCACTTTTCAGGTGCTCCATGGCCAGTCCGAAGGTGAAGGCATCGTGGCGGGCGCTGTCGTCCAGATAGCGCGCCTGCATCTGCAGTTTATTTAATTCCTCCACACGCTCGTTCGTTGCCGGCAGGTATGCCTCGTATCCCGCATTGATAAAGATCTCGCCCCGGCGGCTCTCGCTGATGTAGTGGAACATATCCCACGATCCAAATACAGCGACTTGCTCCTTCGATAGCTTCCATTGGTCCTTCACGAACTGCAGGAAGCTGGGCGTCGGATTCTGCACGGGGTCGTTACCGCGAATCACATCGTCTTGGGCACGGCCGGTCAGCATCTCGGAATAGCCCGGATATGAAACCCGGTAGCGATTGGTCACCTGTACCGAACTGCCCTTGTTCAGGTTGCCCAGTACGATGCCGCCCGCCGCCAGCGTGCCCCAGAAGTATGGCAGCAGGGCCAACCGCCGCTCGCCGGGATCCGTCTTCCACAGGCGTTCGCGCAGGGCGGGCGCGCCCGTTTCCGTCATGCCGGCTTCTTTTTGATCCATAAGCAGTGGATCGATGCCGGTGAAAAAATCCTGCCACCGCAGACCGTCGGCAGTCACCAGGATCAGATTTTTGGTTTTGCGGTTTTGCGCGGCTAGTACCGCGGCCGCGCCGCACGCGGTGAGAAACAGGCGGCGAGTCACAGGTCCGATCATATCGTAGTCATCCACCCGGGAAAATTCCGGCTAAATTAGGATCTGCAGTCAATAGGAGATAAAGCGTGCGTTTGAATCGAAACGAAAGAAGGACCATCCCTGCGTTCTTGCTCGGCATCATTGTTCTCGCCTCGGTTCCGTGCTGTGCCTTTGGGCAAGACCTTGCCGGAACGTGGAAAGGCGAACTGGGCGAGGGAGCCGGAAAGCTGCACATCGTCTTGACCATCATCAAGCTGACAGGCGGTGAATTCAGCGGGCAATTGAATAGCGTAGATCAGGGCGCCACCCTCCCCATGGAAAACGTGATCTTGAAGGGCGATGCGGTGCGGTTCGAAGTGAAAGCCGTGGGCGGCCTGTACGAGGGAAAGCTGAATGCCGCGCGCATGGAGTTCGCCGGAACCTGGACGCAGACGGGCGTGCCGGCCCAAACGCTGACGTTTGCGCGAAGCAGCGAGGGCTCGGCAACCAAAGACAGTGCCCCGCCCAAAGCACCCGAAGGTCCCAAGAACAAGCCGCTCTCCGCCTTTGTGGATGTGGTGGTGCCGATCGCACCCACGGCGTTCAAGGCTGAAGGCAAGTGGCATCTGGTTTACGAACTGCACTTGAACAACATGGACCGGTGGGAGTATCGATTGACGAAGGTGGAATCCATATCCGGAGACACCGCGGGGCGCTCCCTGGTGGCGTACACCGGCGCGGAATTGCAGGCGGCCATGGCGCGGCCGGGGCAGCCTGGCGTGACCGAAAAAGCGATACTGGCGCCCGGCACCATGGCCGTCGTCTATATCTGGGCCACGGTGGATTCGGCCGACGCCCTGCCATCCACCCTCCGGCAACGATTGGGCGTGAAGGTTGGAACTTATCCGGAGGAAATCACCATCGAAACGGCGCCCATTCCGGTCGCGCGCGGAGCCATTGCGATTAGCGCGCCCCTGCGCGGAGATCACTGGCTTGCGGGCAACGGGCCATCCAACAGTTCGGGTCACCGGCGCGCCTTGATCCCTATCGATGGGCACGCCGCGATTGCCCAGCGGTTTGCGATCGATTGGGTGCGATTGCGCGACGACGGCAAAACATCTCACGGCGATGAGAAAGACAACAAAAACTACTACGCTTACGGAACCGAGGCGCTCGCCGCAGCCGACGGAGTCGTTACCGAAGTGAAAGACGGGATACCGGAGAACATTCCAGGGGAGAATTCCCGAGCCGTGCCGATCACAATCGAGACCGTAGGCGGAAATCACGTGATTCTGGATATTGGCGCCGGGCATTATGCGTTTTATGCCCATTTACAGCCCGGCTCTCTCCGCGTGAAACTCGGCGATAAAGTCCGGCGCGGGCAGGTGGTCGGCCTGGTCGGGAATTCAGGAAATTCGACCGAGCCGCACCTGCATTTTCACATCGAAAATGCGAACTCTCCGTTGGGCGCGGAAGGGTTGCCTTATTCCCTGTCATCGTTTGCCGTGGTTGGCCGCGGCGAGGAATGGAAACCCGCTGACGCCAAGGGTCCCGCGGAAGTACACCAGAATGAGATTCCGCTGGAGAACGAGGTAGTGAATTTCCTCGGGAATTAACCTCTGTCTAGGTAAAAAAACGGCTTTTCGAGTTACTAAGGTGTATACTATTCGGGACTGCGGAAACGGGTTCCAAAACAGTTCAAACCCGCTGAAACGGTATAAATCCCAGGCTCACTATTCCCTTGGAGGAAAACATGAAATTCGCCGGTTTCACGCTCGCCCTGGCGGGCATCTTCACAGGAAGCGCGCTGGCCCAGACCCCAACTGTGGGCGGCCTGCTGAATAACTACAGCTTCACTCTGCCCGGGTTACCTAACTACGGCATCGCGCAGGGTTCCATCTTCGATATCTTCGGGACCAACCTGTCTTCGACCAGCACGCCTCTCCAGAACCCTCCCCTCCAGTCCACCTTGGACGGAGTAACTATCACCGTCACAGTGAATGGCACGGTGACCAATCCGCTAATTTATTTTTTAAGCCCCACGCAGATCGCGGCGGTGCTCCCCTCGGCCACGCCTGTGGGTACGGGGACCCTTACAGTAGCTAACAGCGGTGGTACCAGCACGGCATTTCCCATCCAGGTGGTCCAGAGCGCCTTCGGACTGCTGACGTCAAACAATGGCACAGGACCGGTGCAAGGTTTCGATGCCAACAATTCATACGCCTTTCTGGGCTATTCGGCGTCGGCCAATCCAGGGGATATTCTGGAGCTCTGGGGCACGGGATTGGGCCCAACACCTAACGACGCGACCGCCGTCGCCGTAAGCAACAGCGTCGAAGTTGACATAGGCGGCGTGCCGGCGAAGGTGATCTATGCCGGCCGGTCGTCATATATAGGGTTAGATCAGATCAACGTTACGGTGCCCTCCGGCATTACCGGATGCAACGTGTCCGTGGTAGTAGTCACCGGCAATTACGTCAGTAACTTCGGCACCACCTCGATCGCCGCCAGCGGCCGCACGTGTTCCGATGCCACCAGCCCCATCACTACCGCCATCCTGAACGACATCACCAAAACCGGCACGTTTACGATCGGCGTCATCGGCCTGACCAAAACTACCACGCCTGGGATTACCGTCGGAGGCATAACGGTTGGCGGCGGCACCACGGATGGCGGGTTCGGTATCTTCGAGAAGGTAACCGGCACCCAATTGAATTCCGGGGCGTACGCATCCGCATTTTCCAGCACCTCAATCGGCAGTTGCGTGGTCACCACTTACCAGGCCAGCAGCACGAATCCGGCTCCCCCGACCAAATTACCCACGTTTACGTCGCTCAATGCCGGATCGGTTATCGACATTGTGGGACCTGACGGCACCACCCCCATGAACCTTGAGACGTTGGGGTCACTAAACGCCTATACCACCGCCTCCGGAACGTCCAGTCCGTCGTTCATCCCGGCATCGGGCGGTAGCTTCACCTTTAACAACGGCACCGGCGGACCCGACGTGGGAGCTTTCACTGCACAACTGCAATTGCCTGCCCCACTGGTGTGGACAAACATGGGCAGCATCAGTACAGTGACCCGTTCGTCTGGGCTTCCGATCAATTGGACTGGCGGCGATCCGAGCACCTATGTCACCATCACCGGCTATTCGGCGGGCACGGTGGCCGGATCTACAACTGAATTTGTGGGGGGCTTCTTCAGTTGCCAGGCGCCCACCGCACCCGGCACGTTCACAGTGCCCGCGGCCGTGTTGCTTTCGCTGCCACCCAGCCTGACGATAGCGGGAATCGCCATTGCAGGCTCATTGTCGGTGGATAACTACACGAATCCCGTCAGCTTTACCGCGCCCAATATCGACTACGCCTTTGTCGAGGCCAGCTTCAACAGCAGTATCAGCGTAACGTATCAGTAGTGGGGCAGGCCCCTGGCCTGCGCGGGGCTCTCAGCCCCGCTTTCTATTGCGCCGCCAGCTCATACCGGTGCGGTTTCGGTTGAGCGGCGGCGCGCTGCTGTTCCACCACCTCGCGCTCCACGGCATCCAGCGCACTTGCCGCGGCCTGCATCTGCGCCGGCGGAACAGAGACATTTTGCAAATTCACTTCCAACTGGCGCCAGCGCGCGAAGTGGACCACGTTGTGCTTTAAGGTCAGGTCGTGAACCGCGGCCGCCTGCTTCGCCATGGGCGTAGCCATCGTAGCCAGGTTCACGCCTTTGGCCAGTTCCTCTTTGGTAAACGTGCCGATCGCGTCATCGTCGATCTTCAAGGTATACCGCGCGGCCGTGAGCCCCGTAACCTTGAGCGGTTCTTCGTCCATGGCATCCACGAAATCCGACGCGCGCAAGGCCAAGGCCAATACCTCGTCCTTCGGGTCGATCGGCATAGGCAGAGCCTCATCCGCTTGCGTCCAGGTTAGGCGATCGCCCACCTGCAGATCGGTCACTTGGGTGTGTTCGGCGCGGACAATGCTGGACCCCGCCGCGTCGATCTCGACCGTTGTAACAATTGCCGGCGCGTGCCACGCCTTCAGCAGCGCTTCCGCCATCAACAGGTGACCGCCCGGCCCGGGATGTACCCGGTCGGGCAGCAGCTTTTTCGCACCCTCGGCATCCAGTTTGCTGGCCCGTTCGAGCGCCATCACCACCGGCGTATTCAGGTCCGCCACGGTCAGCATCTCCTGCTGGCCTAACTGCTTCACGAAGTCGCCATAGCGCATCAGGACCTTGTTGTAGCCGCCTTCGAAATTGGGCGCGCGGGTGACATCGTCGTAGGGCGACGGTTCGATCACCGTAATGCGCAGGCCGGGCAGCGCGTCTTTCACGCTTTGGATGATGTGCCTGTATCCGGCGGCGTAGGTATCGAAGATCTTCTGGTCGAAGGCGCGATAGCTGCCGTCGTTCATACCCAGCATGATGGTCATCACGGTCGGCTTGTAAGCCACCACGTCCCGCGGCAGCCGTACATCGATGGGCCCCGCCCCGCCGCCGCTCACCCGGTCTCCGCCCACGCCGGAGTGCACGAAGGTCACTTTCATTTGCGGGAAGCGGGTGACCACGTAGGTCTCGACAAATGTGGTGTACAGGCGCTGGTCCGTGATGCTGTCGCCGTAGAACACCACCCGGTCGCCATCCTTCAGATAAAAGCCGTTCTGGGCCGCCGCTGCTTCCACGCCCAGCGCCAGGAGCATGCCGCATATGCCGCTTGTGAAAGTTCGCCTTGAGAATCGCATGATGCCCACAGTATAGGTACAAAACAGCGTAGTCTGGTAATGATGCCTAAAGCTCCGATTCTCCTGATGGCTCCCCTCACTCTTTTTGCCTACGATCTGATGCCCGTCCCCGCGAAGATCGTGCCGGGCGAGGGACGTATGCACATCGACCGCAATTTTTCGTTCATCCAGTTGAGCGGCTATCGCGAACCCCGTTTGGAAGCCGCCGCCGCACGCCTCGTGGAGCACGTGGCCATCAAAACCGGCATTCCCATGAATCCCGGCCTGGGCATGCATCCCCCCGAAGCGCCGCTGGTGGTTTATTGCGATCACGCCAGCGCCCCCGTGCAACTCGCGCGTGAGGATGAGTCGTACCGCCTCACTGTGACGCCCATGGGCGCCCGCCTGGACGCTCCCAATCCCTTGGGCGTGTTGCGCGGCATGGAGACCTTTCTGCAACTCGTCGACCTGGACGCTTCAGGCTTCGGCGCGCCGGCGGTAACCATTGAGGACCATCCCCGCTTTCCCTGGCGCGGCCTCATGCTCGATGTATCCCGGCACTGGATGCCGCTTCCCGATGTGAAGCGCACTCTCGACGGCATGGCCGCCGTGAAGCTGAACGTCTTCCACTGGCACCTCTCCGAAAATCAGGGATTCCGTATCGAAAGCAAACGCTTCCCCAAGCTGCAGGAAATGGGGTCCGATGGCGACTACTACACGCAGGACCAGGTACGCGAAGTCATCGCCTACGCGCGCGACCGCGGCATCCGCGTCATCCCCGAGTTCGACATGCCCGGCCATACAACAGCCTGGTTCGTGGGCTATCCCGAGCTGGCCAGCGGGCCGGGACCCTACCAGATCGAACGCCAGTGGGGCATCTTCGATCCCGCCATGGATCCCTCGCGCGAGGAGATCTACCAGTTCCTGGATACTTTCATTGGTGAGATGGCCGCGTTGTTCCCCGACGAATATTTCCACATCGGGGGCGACGAAGTCAACGGCAAGGAGTGGGATGCCAACCCGCGCATCCAGGAGTTCAAGCGCGCCCACGGCATCAAGAGCAACGAGGAATTGCAGGCCTACTTTACCAAACGCGTACAGGCCATCGTGGCCAAGCATGGGAAGAAAATGGTCGGTTGGGACGAAATCTTCAGCCCCGGCATCCCGCACGACATTCTTATCCAATCGTGGCGCGGACAGAAATCGCTGGCCGACGCGGCCCGCCAGGGGATCCCCGGCATCCTGTCGAACGGCTATTACCTGGATCTGGATTACTCCGCCGGACACCACTATTCTGTCGATCCGCTGGGGGGCGCCGCGGACAGCCTGAGCGCGGAGCAGAAGCAGTTGGTGCTGGGCGGTGAAGCCTGCATGTGGGCGGAATTTGTGCCCCAGGAGCTGCTCGATTTGCGCTTATGGCCGCGCACGGCCGCTATCGCGGAGCGCCTCTGGTCGCCGCAAAATGTCACCGATGTGGCGGACATGTACCGGCGGCTGGGCGCCGTCAGCCGCGATCTGGAGTGGCTCGGCCTGACGCACGCATCCGAGCGCGCGCGCATGCTCGAACGGCTGGCGGGGGGCGGCCCGGTGGCGCCCGTGCGTACCTTGGCTGAAGTGGTCGAACCAGTCAAAGACTACGCGCGCGAGGATGCCCGTCACTATGACGCCTTCACGCCCCTAAATCGGCTGGTGGACACGCTGCCGGACTCCGGCGCCGCGGCTTATGATTTTGCGGCGCTGGTGGACGGGCTGAAGCCTGAGAATTTTCCGCAAATCAGGGAACGGCTGATGCTGTGGCGCGACAATGATACCCGCCTGGAGCCCTTGATGGCCCATTCCGCACTGCTTGCCGAGAACGAGGCCATCTCCAAGGACCTTTCGGCTCTTGCGGCGGCCGGCCTGGAGGCGCTCGACCGTCTACAAAATAGCGGCGCGCGTACTCCCGGCTGGGCGGATCGGCAGAAAGCGCTGCTCGATCGCGCTCAAAAGCCGTATGGTGAGCTGCTGCTCAGCGTCGCGCCGCCTATCGGAAAACTGATCGAAGCCGCCCGCTAGGCATGCCGCTGCAAACATGCGGGCGAGTTTACGAGCCTCCGTTTCCGAGACGCCCGCGTGACGAAGCGGTCATCCGCAGCCTGCTAAAGAAAGTGCATCAACCGCCGATAAAAGGTCAGGTGCGTCCGCCTGTTAGCGGACACGCCCATATCCGTTATCGAGTTTGCGATGCGCTCTTTGTGGATCCTGTTGCTTTTATCCGGCGCCCCAGTTCTCCGTGCTGGTGATCAGCCGTCCAAGCCCGGTGACAGCCCTGCGGGTGAGGCGGCTCTTTTTGGCGACATGCCTGTGGTGGAAACCGCCTCGCTGCACGCGCAAACGCTTGCCGATGCCCCGGCCAGCGTGACGGTGATTACCGCGGAGGATATACGTAAATACGGCTACCGCACCCTGGGCGATGTACTGGCCTCGGCGCGCGGGTTTACAGTGGCCAGCAATCGCATCTCGCAATCGTCGGGGGTGCGGGGGTTCGCCGTACCAGGCGATTACAATACCTGCTTCCTGGTGATGATCAACGGCCATCCCATGACCGAGATCGCGGCCGATTCAAACGGTTTTTTCGGGCAGGATTTTGGGCTGGATCTGGACATCGTGGAACGTATTGAGATCATCCGCGGTCCCAGCTCGGCTTTATACGGCAGTAATGGCATCCTGGCCACCATCAACCTGATCACCAAGACGCCGGCGGAAAGCCCGCATTGGTCGGCCAGCACCGAAACCGGCTTCGGCGCCGAGCAGAAGGCGGTGTTGATGGGGTCCTTCGACCTCGGACGAGGAGCCAACCTCCTGGTGGAAGGGTCCGGATTCTATACCGGCGGGCAGAACCTGCTGCTGCCTGGCCTCGACTCACTCGCTCCAAATGACGGAGTTGCCAACCACGTGGACGCGCAGGGCGGGTACCACAGCTTCGTGAACCTCCAATGGGGTGGCTGGAACTTCACCAGCTACTTCAACAATCACCGGGTGCGCGCGTCCATCCTGGGCGATGGTACGGAGTTCAACGACCAGGGGCAGTTTGTTCAGACCGCGCGCAATTTCGCGGGCGCCAGCTACACCCACGATTACGGCAACGGAGGCGAGCTGCGGTGGCAGCTTTTCTACGACCAGATGCGCTACGCCGACCGGTACGATTACCTGGTGAATCCCGGTATAGTGGACAACCGGGACCAAGTCCACGGAGATTGGATCGATTCGCAGATCACCTACAGCGACGAGTTGCCGCACATCGGGTTGTTGACCCTGGGACTCAGCGCCAAAGTGGAATTGCGAGACCTGGTGGAGAATGCCGATTTCCAGCCGGACCAGAACGTCAATTTAAGCGTCAACCCCACGGACCGGACGCTGGCTCCGTTTGTGCAGCAGGAATGGAATTTGGCCCGCAACTGGACGCTTTATTTGGGGGCGCGGTTCGACGTCTCGCACAACTACGGCAGTTTTCTCTCCCCCCGCGCTGCCCTGGTGTACCGGCCCACCACGCGCACCTCGTACAAACTGGTCTATGGACGCCCGTTCCGCACTCCCAGCGTTTACGAAGCCTACTACGCCGACGGCATCAGTCAATTACCGAACCCCGCCTTGAGGCCCGAAACCGCGGAAGCGTTCGAGGCCTCCGCGGAACATAAGATCGGCAAGTCCGCGTATGCCTTGGTCAATGGCTACCATTACGAGCTCGATTCGGTGATCCAGGCAGTCTTTATTTCGCAGGCGGTGCTGCAGTACCAAAACTGCGGCGCACGCAGATCGGATGGCGTCGAGTTCGAGCTGGGCGGACATTTGAAACCCTGGCTCGAGACCACCGCCAGCCTGACATTCGACCGCACGGTGGATGTACTGCATCACGATGACTTACCGAACGCCCCGGGGGAGATGGCCAAAGTGCGGGGTGCGGTGCCGCTCTTTCGCGACCGCATCTACTTCAGTACCGACTTCCAGTACATCAGCGCGCGCGACACTCTATCCGAGAGCAGTACGCGGCCGGTGGCTTTGTTGAACGCCACGCTATCCAGCAAGCGGCTCCTGCGCGGCTTCGATTTTGTGGCGGGTGTCCGGAACGCGCTCAATTGGGGCTATGCCGATCCCATCGCGCTGCCGCTGGATGCTTCGGTCGATCAAATGCCCGCTTATGGCCGCACGGCATTTCTGAAAGTGATCTGGAGGCAAGGCGAATAAGGACTTCATGCTTTCCCGCCGATCCATATTGTTCGCCTCGCCGGCCGCCTTCTGCTGCCGCGGACTGCTAATCCCTGCGCGCGCTGCCACTGGCGCCGGAAAACGCGTCGCGGTAATTTTCCCACCGGCTCTGGACCCCTGCGCGGAGGCGGTGGAGGGCTTCCGGCTGCGTCTGGCTGGTAGTGAAATTACCGTCGCATTGCTCGACGTGAACAAGTCTGGGTTGACGGCCGAGGAATTCACCAGAAAGCCGGCCGCGGTCGTAGCAGTGGGGTCCGAAGCGGTCGAGGCGATGCTCGCGCAAACACCGGCCGCCGTCTCCATTTCCACCATGACGCTCGAAGCCGATCATCCCGCGGCGCCCCGCTCCACACGGCCCCGCGCGGCCGTCTATCTGGATATACCGGTGCGCGCCCAGGTCGCCGAACTGCGCAAACTGTTTCCCGAGAAAACGCGCATCGGGGTGATTCGAAATCCCAACCGGGGAGCTCCCACGGTCGCCCAAATCCGCGGCCAGGGTGCCGAGTTCGCTTCTCTTCAAATCGCCGATTGCGCCACCCCGGACGAATTGTTGCCGGCCTTTCTGTCCTTGCGCAAGCGCGTGGATTTCGTCATCTGCCTTCCCGATGGCACTCTCTATAACGGCGCTACGGCGCGGCCGCTGATCATGGCCTCACTCGAAAACCGCCTGCCCCTGGTAGGGTTCTCGCCGGCATTCGTGCGCGCCGGGGCCGCGGTGGGAGTCTGGCCCGACTACCGGGCGATCGGCCAGCAGACCGCCGACCTGGTCCGGCACTGCCTGGATGCAACGGATTGTCCCGTCTCGGAGAATCCCAAGAAGATCAATGTCGCGGTGAACGCCAAAATCCTGCGCATGCTCGGCATCGAGTTTGCGGCCGCCTCAAATCCCGACCTGGTGGTCCTCAGGTGAATATTTTCAAAACCGTGAAGGCGCCCCGCGTGCGCGATTTCCTTGTACAACTCAGGACCCGGTTTTCGGCCAGCCTGCTCGCCCAGGGACTGACCGCCACGGTCGCCCTGCACACCATTTCCGCGGGTCTCCTACTCGCCGTGTTCTTCCTCTTTGGCGAGCGCGCCATGGAAGGCCAATTGGAGTTGCGCGGCCAATCCATCGCCCAATTCCTGGCCAACGAGCTGCAGTTTTCCTTACTGGTCGGCGACCGCGCTGAGATGAAGCGCGTACTGGAGGCATCTTCCGGCGATCAGGACCTTCTTTTCCTGGAAGTCCTCAGCGCCTCAGGTGAACGCATGTGCGCCCTGGGCCGGACCGAACTTCTGGCAGGCCTCCCGCGCGCCGCCGCGACACTGGGAGGATTCGCTACCCCGGTCCGCTCGGTACAGGCGGATTCCATCGAGATTCGCGTGCCCGTGCTGTCGCCCAACCGGGACCGGCTGCTCGAGTGGGAGCCATCGCAGGGCGGCCGTTCCGTTCTGGGAGCCCTGCGCATGGGCCTCTCGAAACAGAAGCAGCGTTCCCTGTTCCGGCGCATGTTGCTGGGGGGTGTGGTGGTTCTGGTTTTCGGCCTGGCGGTCTTGTGCGGAGCTCAGTATTGGGGTCTGCGGCGCTTGGTGGGGCCGCTCGACACCCTGGTGGGCGTCACCCGCCGTATCGGCGCCGGAGACCTGGGCTACCGGGCGCACGTCGATCGCACCGATGAAGTGGGACAACTGGCCGCGGCTTTCAACGCCATGGTGGAGCGTCTGGGCGACTCTACCGTCTCCAAGGACTATGTCGACAACATCTTGCGCTCCATGGGCGAGGCCCTGATCGTGACCGATCGCGCGGGTCGCATCCAGCGCGTGAATCCCAGGGCCACGGAAATGTTGGGATACCCCGAGGCGGAGCTGATGGGAGTCCCGGCCATCGATCTGGTGGAGGAAGGCGAAGCGCCTGTAGCCGCCAGCGCCGAACGAACCTATCGCACCCGCGAAGGACACCCCGTTCCGGTCCTGTTATCCGCCGCGGAACTCAGGAATGCGTCGGGAGAACCCGAGGGATTTGTGTGGCTGGCCCAGGATATGAGCCAGCTCAAGCGGATCCAGGCGGAGCTGATGAGCGCCCGGGATATTGCCCAGGAAGCCAATCGGGCCAAGAGCGTTTTCCTGGCCAACATGAGCCACGAGCTGCGCACTCCCCTCAATGCCATCATCGGGTACAGCCAGATGCTGCGCGAAGATTATGTCGCGCCGGGACAGGAGCAGGTCTGCGCCGACCTGGAGAAGATCGAGCGCTCCGGCCATCTTCTGCTGGGTATCATCAACGATATTTTGGATCTGTCGAAAATCGAAGCCGGGCGTGAGACGGTCAAACCTCAAAATGTGGACGTAGCCTTAGTACTGCAGGACGTCTGCGGCGCCGTGCAGCCCCTGGCGCGGCAGCAGGGGAATGTGCTCGAAGTGGACTGTCCGGAGCACGCCCGCCTGGCCTACGCGGATCTGTCGAAGTTCCGGCAGAGCCTGTTGAATCTGGTAAACAACGCCTGCAAGTTCACCGAGAACGGACGGATCTCGGTGGCAGTCGACACGGTGCGCAATGCCGAAGGCCAGTGGACCGAGGTGCACGTCTCCGATACCGGGATCGGCATCGCGCCGCGAGACCTGGGGAAGCTGTTTCAGCCCTTCTCCCAGGTGGATGGCTCGTCCACTCGCAAGCACAGCGGCACCGGGTTGGGCCTGGCCATCAGCAAAAAATTCTGCCAGATGATGGGCGGCGACATCACCGTCGAGAGCGAACCAGGCCGGGGATCCCGCTTTTCCATCCGGCTGCCGGCGGGAAGGTGACCGCGCAGCCGCACCCCATCGATCCCTGTCGGCACTAAAGTCCTTCGTCGGATGCGCCGATATCCATACTATGGACCGCAATACGGGGAAGTGCGCATGAAGAGTCTTCTCCAGCGAATGCCGGCCCTGGCGGCAGCGTGGATCGTGGCGGGAGTGCCCTTTCTCCGGGGCGCGGATGCAAACCCCCAGGACCTGGTCCGGTTTCGCGTGGCCGTGTCCACCAGCACGGTGGAGGGCGTCAACGCCAACGACGCGCGCGCCGCGATCAAGATCTGGGCGGATCTGTTCATGCAGCACCTGGGGCTGGACGCGGTTGGCGAAAGGGCCATTCTGATGACGCCCGACCAGTTGGTGCATGCGGTGCGGAGCGACAAAGTGGACGCGTTTTCGGTCACCACCCCGGAGTATTCGCAGATATCCTCCTACGTGGACCGCGCGCTGATCATCGGGGACGAAACCGAAGTCAAGGCCGGCAACCAGTATCTGCTGCTGGTGAACGCACAGAGCGGTTTCAGCAAGCTACCGGATTTGCGCGGCCGTAATCTGATTATCCATAAGGGCGTCCGTACTTGCCTGGCGGGTATGTGGCTCGACACTTTGCTGTCCGAAGCAGGATTGGGAAGTACCGATCAGTTCTTCGGACAGGTCACCGCCGAAGGCAAACCTGCGATGGCGGTCTTGCCGGTCTTCTTTCGCCGGGCCGATGCCGCCCTGGTCACCCAGCGCGAGTTTGAAGGGATGTGCGAAATGAATCCCCAACTGGGAAAGAGCCTGCGGGTCCTGGCCACCTCGCCGAAGATGATTCACTCCTTCCTGCTATTTCACAAGGACTGTCCACCACAGGTTAAGGCTCGGCTTAAGGATGCCATGCTGGGGTTCCATGAGTCCACCGCCGGCAAGCAGATTCTGACACTTTGGCAAAGCCGGCGCCTGGTTGCGACGGACGCTTCCGTGCTGCGCGATGCGCTCGACATGATCGCCTCCTACGAGCGGATTAAGAGCCGCAAGGGAACCAGGCAGTGATCCTGTGCGGCGGGATAAAGTAACTGCCGGAGGCTGCCGATAAGTGTGGTATGCAGCGCACTCGGCGGCTTCTTAACCTCTCGTGTACGGCACTTTGGAGCGTCCTGACCTTGGCGGCCCCGCCCGCGTCGGCCGCCCCGGATGAGGTGGGCGCATCGAGCCCGCCTGTGGTTGAAACCGCGGCGGAAGCCGGCCAGTTGCTCAGTCTCGGGCAATGCCTGGATGTGGCGCTTCGAATGAGCCACCGGCGGCCTGTCTCCCGCTTCTCCCTGCTGCTGGCCGAGGCGCAGCATCGGCAGGCGCTGGCCGGTTACTGGCCGCAAGTGACGGGCAAAGCCGGGGTGGAGCGCTTAAGCGATCCCCTGAATTTCATCTTTCCCGGTACGTCCGTTCAGGTTCCCGCGCAGACGATCAGCATTCCCGGCGGATCCATGGTGGTGACCATCCCGGCCAACGCTTTCGCGCCCGGATTTCCTCCCAGCAGCATCCAGATGCCGGTGAATTTCCCGAACCAGACCATCCACACAGCCGCGCAGAACTTTGCCGTGCCCCAACAGAACGTCAATGTGCTCGACCCCAATGTCGCCATGGGTTCGCTGAATATGAACTGGCTGCTCTTCGATGGGGGGATGCGTAAAGGCTATCGGGAACAGTCGGCCGGTTTTGTGGACGCCATGCGCCAGGAGGCCCGCCGTACCGATCTCGAGATCGTCGATAGCGTGAAGCAAATGTACTGGGGAGCGGTACTGGCCCGCCAGTTGCACCGGCTGGGAACCGAGACCCTGGCCCGCATGGAAGCCACTCTCCGCCTTACCGAAGGCATGTATCAGGGAGGCGCCGGCAAGGTAACCAAGGCGGACTACCTGGATAACCAGGTGATGGTGGAATCTCTACGCGCGCTGGTGGCCGGACTGGAGAAAAACGAGGCTATGTCCGCGGCGGCCCTGGCCAACACCATGGGCATGCCCTGGAATGCTTCCGTCCAGCCGTCCGCGCAGGCTATTCCCTTCGATCCTGCCACACCGGATGTGGAGCGGCTGGTCGGCATGTCTTACGAGTTCAGCCCGGACTGGGCCAGGCTGGAGGCCGGCATCCGCGCGGCCCAGGGCGCCGTCACCACCGCCCAAAGCGGATATTATCCGAAACTCGCGCTGACCGGCGAACTCCATCGCTTGTGGAATGGCGGCTATCGCGGGGGGCTGGCCACGGATCAGAACATGAGTGGCTGGACCGCCGGAGCGGGGCTCGAAATTCCCCTTTTCAACGGCTCCCTCACCCGGAATCAGGTTAGCGAAATGCTGGCGCGGGTCGATCAACTTAAGGAGACCCGTTTCCTCTTGCGGGAAGGCCTGGGTTTGCGGATCAAGGATCTGGTCCTGGGATTGGATGCCGCGGTCAAGTCCAGCCGGGCTACCGAACGCGCCATGCAGGCCGCGCGGGATAATCGCGACCTCAACGAACGCGCTTACCAGAACGAGCTGGTGGAAACCGAGAAAGTCATCCGGTCGCAGCTAATGGAAGCGCTTATGGCCGCGCAGCATGACAAATCGCGATACGACTGCGTGGCGCTCGAATCCGAACTCAGCCTGGCGGTGGGCACGGAAGTCAGCGAAAGACTGCGCGCCAAGCCCTAAAAGGGAAGACACCATGCGTCAGCCTGCTTTCACGAAATCGCGGTCTGCCAGGTGTCCCGGCACCTATGCGTGATTTCCGCGCCAATCTCCGGCTTCCCGGCGGCCCTCTGGGACGCTTGCGCGCCGCACCCGGCGCCGCTTGGGCCGCGCGCCTGGCGCGCCGCCTGTTCCAGATCTCGAAGGGAGTCACGGCGCGAACCTCGCTCCTGTCCTGGATGATCACGCTATCCACGTTGACCATCTTCGTCACCGGCAGTCTCCCCGAACAGAAACGCGACTTGCTGCAAGGGCTCGAATCCAGGGCGCGGGGCATCTCTTCTTCCCTGCGCGACGGGATGACCACCGCGGCCGTTAACGAAGACTATAGCGGCTTGGTCGATGAGTGCATCCGTGAGCTGGACGGCGACAGAGCGGTTGAGTACGTGCTGATCACCAAAAACGACGGATTCTCCCTGATCGTCGAAAGGCCCGGATGGCGGATGGCAAATCTCGGCGCCTATTGGCGGCCGGTCGTTAGAGAGCCCAAAGCGGCCATCGAGGTGGTCCCACTGATTGGCCGGCGCGCCTTCCACTATGCGGCGCCTTTCGATTGCTCCTCCATTCACTGGGGCTGGATCCACGTTGGGCTTTCGGTAAATGATTACGATCACAGCGTCGTCAGCATGTACCAGCGCACCGGTATGCTCGCGATTCTCTGTACGGCCCTCAGCCTGTGCGCATCCGTTCTTTACGCCAAGCAATTGGTGCGGCCCGTTCTGAAACTCAAGACCGCCGTGCAGCGGATTGCGCAGGGGGACCTGTCGGCGCGCGCGGGGGAGGGCAGCGCAGCCGAGATCTCGAGCCTGGCGCAATCGTTCAACACCATGGCGGATTCCCTGCTCCAGCGCGACCGCATTCTGGAGAGTGTGCGCTTCGCGGCGCAGCGCTTTCTCAGCGGCTCAGGCTGGCAGAGAGTGGTTCAGGAGGTTCTGGCGAAGATCGGCGTGGCGGCCCAGGCCAGCCGGGTCTTCCTGCTGGAGAGCAACGCCGGATACCGCGCCGGACTGCGGGGCGCCATACGCTACGAATGGACCGCGCCGGGCACGCCTCGCCGCAGCGGCTTCCCCGGCCAGATCGACATCCGCTGGACAGGGCCGGATTGGATCCTGCGCGCCGGTCGTCTCAGCCATGGCGATGTGGTCTCTTTCGGCGGCGATCTCGATACCCAGGGCTCCGGGTCTCCGGGCCCCCGTCCCAAGTCGACGATCCTGGTGCCCATTGAAGTAGCCGGAGAGTGGTTCGGCGTCCTGGGTTTCGAAGACGATCTCCGGAACCGGGAGTGGAGCGAAGCCGAACGGGATAGCGTCCGCTCCGCGGCCGGTATGCTGGGCGCGGCCATTACCAGGCAACAGGCGCAGGAATACGTCGATAACATCCTGCGCTCCATGGACGAATCGTTGCTGGTGTTGGACCCGGACCTGTGCATCCGGCGGGTGAACCCCAGCGCGTTGCGGCTACTGGATTACACCGAACCGGAATTGCTCGGACGCTCCGCCGGCGAAATCATCGTGGAGGCGGAGTTGCAGGGACCCAGCAGCGCCGTGGAGCGCAGCTACCGCACCCGGTCCGGCCAGCTGATCCCGGTCCTGTTTTCGTCCGCCGAATTGCGCAGCGGCCTGGGATCGCTCGAAGGCTATGTGTGCCTGGCTCAGGAACTGACCGAAATAAAGCGGATCCAAGGGGAACTAGTGAGCGCCCGGGATGCCGCAGAGGAAGCCAACCGGGCCAAGAGCGCTTTCCTGGCCAACATGAGCCACGAATTGCGCACTCCTCTAAATGCCATCATCGGTTACAGCCAGATGCTGCGCGAGGATTATGTCGCGCCGGAACAGGACCAGGTATGCGCCGACCTGGGGAAGATCGAGCGCTCCGGACAGCTTCTACTGGGCATTATCAATGACATTCTGGATCTGTCGAAAATAGAGGCCGGCCGCGAAACCGTCAAACTTCAAAATGTGGACGTGGCCGTGGTGCTGGAAGACGTCTGCAATGCCGTGCAGCCCCTGGCGCGGCAGCAGCGGAACGTGCTCGAAATCGAATGCCCGGAGCATGCCCGGCTGGCTTATGCGGACCCCTCGAAGTTCCGGCAGAGCCTGCTGAACCTGGTGAACAATGCCTGTAAGTTCACCGAAAACGGACGAGTTTCCGTTGCCGTAAACACCTTGCGGAATGCCGCCGGGCACTGGACTGAAGTGCACGTCTCCGATACCGGGATTGGCATTCGGCCGCAAGACCTGGGAAAGCTGTTCCAGCCCTTCTCCCAGGTGGATGGCTCGGCCACCCGCAAGCACGATGGCACCGGGTTGGGCCTGGCCATCAGCAAAAGATTTTGCCAGATGATGGGCGGCGACATCACGGTTGAGAGCAAAGCGGGCCGGGGATCCCGCTTTTCCATCCGGCTGCCGGCCGGAAGAAGCGAATCAGGCGCGGCCGAGCCCCGCCCGCGGAAGGAACGACATGTGCAAGATTCTGTTGGTTGAGGACAATGAGCTGAATCGCGATATGCTCTCCCGCCGGCTGCGCAATCGCCAGCACGAGGTAATCTTGGCGATGGATGGCCGGCAGGGCGTGGAAATGGCGCGGCGTGTACAGCCTGACCTGGTGCTCATGGACCTGAGCCTCCCGGAGATGGATGGCTGGCAGGCGACCCGGGTCCTGAAGGGCGATGCGGCCACCCGCGCGATACCGGTGGTGGCGCTCACGGCGCACGCCATGGTGGGGGATATGGAGAAGGCGCTCGAAGCGGGCTGTGACGACTACGCCGTGAAACCGGTCAACCTGCCCCTGCTGCTGGAGATTATCGAGCGATTAACGCGCCCCGTGCGGGAATGCACTCCGGTCCCGCCCGCTGCGGCGCGACCACAGGAGAATATCCATGAACGGGATTGATCATCTGTTGCTGGTGGATGACGAGGAATTAAATCGCGACATGCTGTCGCGGCGGTTGCAGCACCAGGGATTTCGTGTCGGCAAGGCTGCCGATGGCCTGTCGGCGCTGGCCTATGTCCACACCGAGAGTCCGGACCTGGTGCTGCTCGACAGCATGATGCCCGGCATGAGCGGAATCGAAGTCTTGCAGGCGCTACGCGCGAGTTACACCCCCGACCAGTTGCCCGTGATCATGGTGACCGCCCTGAAGGATAGCGAAAAGGTGGTGGAAGCCCTCAATTTGGGCGCCAACGATTACATCACCAAGCCGGTGGATTTCCCGGTGGCTCTGGCGCGAATTAAGGGACAACTCGCCCGTCACGCCGCCGAAAATGCCTTGCGCAAAAGTGAGGAGCGCTACCGCCTCGCGGCGCTGGGCGCGAACGATGGCCTGTGGGACTGGGACCTGGCCGCGGGCCGTGTCTACTATTCCAGCCGCTGGAAGGCACTGCTGGGATATTTAGGCGCGGAGATCGGCGAAACCTCGGACGAATGGTTTTCGCGCGTGCATCCTTCCGACCTGGAAAAGCTGCGGGAACTGGTAAGGGCCGAACAGTCCGGCGGTACCGGCGAGGCCTTCGAGTGCGAGTTCCGGATGCGCCACGGCGACGGGACTTTCCACTGGATGCGCTGCCGCGGCGCCTCCGTGCGCGACGGTTCCGGCCCGGCCATTCGTATGGCCGGCGCCATGAGCGATATTACCGCCGACAAGCTGGTCGATCCTCTTACCGGCCTGGCCAACCGGGTTCTGTTCATGGACCGGGTGGAACAGGAGTTTGCCGCCTGGCGGCAGGATCCGGCGGCTCAATTCGCCGTGATGTTCCTGGATATCGACCGCTTTAAGCTGATCAACGACAGCCTGGGCCACCAGGCCGGCGATCAGCTGTTGGTCGCCTTGGCCGAGCGGCTGGTGCGCGGCGTACGCATGAGCACTTCCGCCACCCGGCCGTCTTCCCGCGATATGGCGGCGCGTTTGGGTGGCGACGAATTCGCCGTCCTGTTGTGCGGCCTCACGAATCCCGCGGAATCCCTGCACGTGGCCCAGCGCATCCTCATGGACCTGCGCGAACCGTTCGGTCTGGCCGATCGCGGCATTTTTTGTACGGTGAGCATCGGTGTGGCGCGCTGCGGCCCGGCATATGTATCGGCCGAGGAAATTGTCAGGGATGCGGACACCGCCATGTATTCTGCCAAGCACAAGGGGCGTTCCCGCTGCGAGCTCTTCGACCAGACCATGCACTCCCACGTGGTGGAACGTCTGCAACTGGAGAATGATCTCCGGCGCGCAGTCGAGGACCACGAGATTTCCGTGCACTACCAGCCTAAAGTCCGGCTTAGCGACCGGCGCATTTGCGGTTTCGAGGCGCTGGCACGGTGGACCCATCCCGAGCGGGGCGCCGTCCCGCCCTCCTCCTTCATTCCGGTGGCGGAAGAGACCGGTTTGATCCACGATCTCGACATGTTTATCCTGCGCCAGGCCTGTTTGCAAATGAAAGCCTGGAACGACAGGTACAACTGTGATCCGCCGCTGGCGGTCAGCGTGAATCTCTCGCCCCGCCAGTTTACGCAGCCGGACCTGGCCGGCCAGATTGGGGATGCGTTGCGCGAGACGGGCTTGGCGCCGTCATCGCTTCAGTTGGAGGTAACCGAAGGCGTGGTGCTGGACGATGGAAAGGCGGCCCTCGAAATTCTCACGCAACTCAAGCGCCTGGGCGTGGGCCTGAAGATCGACGACTTTGGAACCGGTTACTCGAGTCTGGCCTACCTGGCGCAGCTCCCTTTCGATACCTTGAAAATCGATCGCTCGTTCACCATCCAGTTGGGAGGCGGCGACTGTAATTCCGAAATTGTGAAGGCCGTGCTCGAGATGGCCCACGCCATGGGCATGGAAGTTGTGGCCGAGGGCGTCGAGGACAGCCATCAGATGACCCGCCTGATCTCCATGGGCTGTGAATTCGGCCAGGGCTTCTTCTTCTCGAAGGCCGTCGATCCGGCCGCCGCCGAACTGCTGGTGGCCGCCACCGCGGAGCAGGATGGCTTGCGGCCGCTGGCATTGACCGTTCCCGCGCCCGATGTGGCGGCGCTGCTTGAATCCATCATGTGACCCGGCAGCTTGCGCCAGTTGCATCCTGAAGCAGATTACTGGAGAATATAATCTGAATATATCTTTAGTCCCCAAAGGAGGCCGTCATGGCGCTTCCCCAACTGCCACAGCGTTTGGGAGCCCTGGACGCCGCATTTCTGAACTTCGAGTCCAGGGAAATGCCGCTGCACATTGGCGGTGTGTGCACATTTGAAGGAACCATCCCTTTCGAGAGATTCGTCGCCACCATTGAATCCAAACTCGATATCATCCCGCGGTATCGCGAAAAGGTCGTCCATCCCTTCCTCAACATCGGATACCCGACGTGGCAGTTCGATCCGGACTTCGACATCCGGCGCCACATCTTCCACCTGAAGCTCGATCCGCCGGGCACCATGGAGCAACTGCGCGAGCTGACCGGCCGTCTCTTCACTCCGCTGCTCGATCGCAATAAACCGCTGTGGGAAACCTACGTGGTGGACGGCCTTGCCGGGAACCGTTCCGCGATGATCTGCAAAGTCCATCATTCGATCGTCGACGGCGTGGCCGGCATCGGCTTGCTCAATGTGATCATGGACCCGTCGCCCGAGGAGCGTCCGCTGCCCCGGCGTAAGCCATACCGCCCGCCCCCGCCTCCCGATCAGGCTTTTCTCTTCCTTGATGCGTTCGCCGATAGCCTGGCGCAACT
The DNA here is from genome assembly GCA_963843255.1 of Bryobacterales bacterium. Taxonomy (GTDB): domain Bacteria; phylum Acidobacteriota; class Terriglobia; order Bryobacterales; family Bryobacteraceae; genus Bog-159. The sequence goes on from CAWJJQ010000008.1 coordinate 611,433, forward strand.
TCCCAAGCGCTGGAAGGAGGCCCGCGAGGGTCTTCTCGGCTACGGCTCGCTGCTCATGCGCGATAACTTCGCCGCGCTGGGCCTGGAGCGGGTGGTTGACATGATGCCCGAGTTATTGTCGCCGCTGGAACATCTGCCGTTCAACCGGCCGTGCTCCGGCGAACGCCAGGTTTACTGGACGGAGGTCCCCTTCGCCGAGGCGCGCGCCATTCGCACCGCTTGCAACTGCACCGTAAACGACGTGGTGCTCGCGGTAGTGGCCGGGGCCGTCGCGAGGTACACCCTGCTGCACGGCCAGACCGTAAAAGGCCGCTTCTTCCGGCCCATGGTGCCCGTGAATGTGCGCCCCGCCGAACAGGCGATCGGCGCTTTCGGCAATTTAATTTCGCTGCTGCCCGTAACCCTGCCGCTGGGCATCAAGGATCCCCTGGCCCGCATTCGCCACATTCACCAGCAGACGCAAGCCATGAAAGGCGCCCGCATGCCGGAACTGGTGCGCGTGGGGCTCGCCTGGCTGGGGCTTCTGCCGCCGCCTGTACAGGCATTCCTGGCCGGAAACCTGGGCTGGCTCAACACCCCCATTCCTCTTTTCCACATGGTCTGCACCAATGTGCCTGGACCTCAATTGCCGCTATACACCTGCGGCAAGCGGATGCTGGCCTGCTATCCGCACGTGCCCACTGGCATGGACGTAGGCATCAGCGTAGCCATCGAGAGCTACGACCAAAAGCTCTACTTCGCCCTGACCACGGACGCTATGGCCGCGCCGGACGGCGGCCGCATGACCGGGTTTCTGGACGCGTCCTTCAAGGAGTTGCGCAAGGCTGCTGGCGTGCCCGAGACCCGGCCGCACCCCAGCCGCACGCGCGCGCCGCGCCAACCGAAGCCCAAAGCCAAAATGCGCAAGCCCCGGCCCGCGCCGCCGGAAGCCGCGCCCGAGGCAGAAGCTGTGCCGGAGTCCGTCCCGGCGCCGGTCGCAGCGCCCCCGCCGCCCGAACTGATCCTGCCCGAAATCAGTGACGTAGGACCCGCAGAGGAAGAAACGCTCGAAGACGCCACCCTGATCCAGGAAGAGGAACTCGAGCCAGTATTCTGACGGCGAGCGGGTACCATGCATTACGTGACCGCGCTGCTTATTCCGCTCGCGGCGTTTGCTCAATCCCGATCGCCTGAGCCGGCCGCCGGCTCCATCAGCGGCGTGGTCAAGGATACGGCGACGCGCACCCCTCTGGCCGGTGTGGTGGTCAATGCCGGCCAGTCCGCTGCCACCACCGGCCCTCTCGGTGAGTTCACTCTCCTGGGAGTGCCCCCGGGGCGCCAGTATATTTCCGTGCATGACGAAAACCGCGCCGCATCGAGTGGGCTGTACCTGCTGTTGAACCCCGGCCAGGAAATCACAGGGGTAGAAGCATTCATCAAGCTGGGCGGCACGGTTTCGGGCCGCGTGTTCGATGACGGACGCCATCCGGTGGCCAGCGCCGACGTTCTGCTCCTCGAAAAGACGTTTGAGTTCGGCCAGCCGGCCTACGTGCCTAAGTTGATTGTCCAAACCGATCGGCGCGGAGCATACCACCTGTCGCCAGTACGTGCTGGACGCGATTTCTGGATTCTGGCCCGAAAGCGCGTCCAACTGCTCGACTCCGGCGCCAAGTTGCCTGCCGATCCGGACCAGCGCCCCCGGCTTCCGCTACCCGCGTATTATCCCGGTTCGCCGTCCGTAGAAAGCGCCGCCGCCATCACGCTGGCTTCCGCCGAGGATCGCCGTGACGTGGATATCCGAATGGCCCTCGCGCCGGTCTTTTGCATCGACGGCTCCGCGGAAACGCCGGGCAGCCTTGCGCTTTCCAACGTGACTATCACCGGGGAACAGCCGTTTATTGTTGATTACCCGCCCGCGGTGACCGTGGCCGCCTCAGCTGACGGCAAATTCAGCGCCTGCGGCTTTCCTCCTGGCGAATACCGGATTACTGCGTCCAACAGTGCGGAGATTGCCAGCCAGCGCCTGTCTGCGTTCGCCCAAATCGAAGTCATCGATCGCGACCTCGACAATTTGCGTCTGACCGCTCAATCCGCCGTGACCGTCACAGGAGAGACGCTCTGGGATCCTCCGCCGCGCGACGAGCCGGTAACCCGAATCTCGGCCGCATTCGTGAAGTCTCAGCCACAGTCCGGCGGGATAGGCGGCGTATTCAGCTTTGGCGGCCATATCGCGGTCCCTGGACCATTCACCTTGGGCCGCATACCCGTCGACGACTATGCCTTCCGCTTGTCAGGCCTCCCGCCGGGCTGCTACGCGAAGGAAGCAACCTACGGCGGCGCCGGCGTGCTGCACGGGATGGTGCAGTTCACCCGCGCCGCGCCGGACAGCCGCTTGCACATCGCGTTGGCCTGCGATGGCGGATCGATGACCGCGCGGGTGACCGATGGCGACGGCAATCCAGTTTCGAACCTCTGGCTCTACATCATGGCCAAGGATGCCGCATCTCCGGCCGCGCTGCAGCAGATTCTTCGTCAGGAGGAAGTCGTGAACGGCTGGAGTGGAACCGTGGCGGACCTGCCGCCCGGAACATACCTTGTGCTAGCTTGCGGCCTGGAAATGGATGGGACCGCCGCTCCCGTCATAAAGCTCTGGCAGGCGCGGTCTAGAGCCAAAGAAATATCGGTCGGTTCCGGCGAAGCGGTCCGCATCACGCTCGAAATATCGGAGCTCGAATAAGGGCGCCACGCTCACCTGCGCCGCTCGAAAAATTCCTTGAGTAACTCGACGCATTCGACAGCCAGCACGCCCTCCACAATCTCTACGCGGTGATTGAGCAGCTCGGAATCCGCGATCCGGAACTTGCTGCGCACGCCGCCAAACCGGAGGTCGCGCGCCCCGAACACCAGCCGCCCCACGCGCGCCGCCACCAGTGCTCCCGCGCACATCGCGCAAGGTTCCAGCGTGGCATACACCGTAGCCCCCTCCAGCCGGTAATTACCTTCCGCCAGCGCCGCCGCGCGTAACGCCAGCATCTCCGCATGCGCCGTGGGATCGTGGGTCGCAATGGGTGAATTGCGCCCGCGGCCCACTACCGCGCCGTCCACCACCACCACCGCGCCTACGGGTACCTCGCCCGCCGCTTGCGCCTCGCGGGCCAGCGCCAGGGCCTCCCGCATGAAGATGTCATGCATGCCCCTCTTAGCTTAGAATAAGAAGATCCTCCATGTTCCGCTACATCCCATTGATCGTCAAGAACTGCTGGCGCAACCGGCGCCGCACCATGTTGACCATCGTGAGCGTGGGCGTGTCCATGTGCCTGCTGGGCGTTCTGATGGCCGTCTATCACGCCATGTACCTCAGCGATCCTACGCCCGAGCAGGCCCTGCGCCTGGTCACGCGGAACCGGATTTCGCTGACCGTCGAAATTCCGCAGTATTATATGGACCGCATCCGCCAGGTGCCTGGTGTCAAAGAGGTTATGCCTTCCCAGTGGTACGGCGGTGTCTACAAGGACGCGCGCGATCCCAAGAATTTCTTCGCCCGCTTCGGTGTGGACCCCGAAAAGCTGTTCAAGATTTACAGCGAGCTGACCATCCCGGAAGATCAGAAGCAGGCCTTCATTCGCGACCGCACAGGCACCGTGATCGGCCGCGATCTGGCCGACAAGTTCAATTTCCATGTGGGCGACCGCATCACTTTAACCGGCGATATCTTTCCCGGTACGCTGGAACTGACCGTACGCGGCATTTTCGACAGCCCGCGCAAAAGTGAGGTGTTGTACTTTAACTGGGCCTACGTGCGCGAAGGATTGCCGGAAGCCCGCAAAGGTGACGTCGGCCTGTTCAACATCGTGTGCGACAGCCCCGCCGCCGTGTCCCGGGTCGCCAAAACCGTCGACGACGAATTTCACAATTCGCCGGTGCAGACCCGCACTGAAACCGAGCAGGCCTTCACCCTTAGTTTCGCTTCCATGCTGGGCAACGTGAAGATGTTCCTATTCAGTATCTGCGCCGCGGTGATGTTTACCGTGCTGTTGGTTTCGGCCAACACCATGGCCATGTCCGTGCGCGAGCGCGTACGTGAAGTCGGTGTTCTCAAAACCCTGGGCTTCACCGGTGGCAACATCCTACTGATTATCCTGGGGGAAGCCTGCGTGATCTCGGTGGCCGGCGGGACCGTCGGGTTTCTGCTCTCGACCTTCCTGACAAGCGGCCTCCGCAAAAGCCCGGCGGGATTTTTTCTGCCGCCCATCCATCCGTTCGATCCGTCGGTGGCCGCCGCGTGTATCACAGTGGCATTGGTGATCGGTATGTTGAGTTCGTTCGTGCCCGCCTGGGGCGCGTCCCGCACGCCGATCGTGGAAGCATTGCGTAGCACCGATTAGGAGCGCCCGTGGCTATTCCCGTCGCATATAATCTTCGCAACCTGATTGTCCGTAAGACCACCACGCTCATGACCGCGCTGGGCATTGCGCTCACGGTAGCGGTGCTGCTTGCCATCATGGCGCTGCTTAGCGGCCTGCGCAGCACGCTCTCCTCCAGCGGCGATCCCCTGCAGATCGTGGTGATGCGCAAAGGATCGGAAACCGAGCTAGTCTCGAATTTCACGCGCGGCCAGTTTCAGGACCTGAAGTTCAAGCCTGGGATCGCGCGCACCGCCTCCGGAGATCCCATGGCATCGCTTGAAATCATGACCATCATCAACCTGGCCAGCGTGGATGCCCCGGACGGGATGAACGTGAGCGTGCGCGGGCTGCTCCCGATCGGCATTGAGATGCGCAAGGGGCTCAAGCTTTTGAGCGGCCGCTGGTTCGATCCCGGCAAACGTGAGCTGGTGACCGGAAAATCCATCGCGCAGCGCTATCCCAGCGCGGCGCTGGGCAAACATATCACCTTCGGACGCGGCGATTGGGAAGTGGTGGGCGTGATGGATGGGGGCCAGAGCGCCCAGAACAGCGAGATCTTCGCCGACCTGAACCAGGTCAGTTCCGACCTGCAGCGAACCGATGTGCTCAGCTCGGCATTGGTACGCGCCACCGATGCCGGCGCCGCCACCGCGCTGGTAAACAGCATCAATGACGACCAGCGCCTCAATATGAATGCCGAGTCCGAGAAAGAGTATTACGACCGGCAAACCCAATCCGCCGCGCCCATCGAATTCATCGGAATCTTCGTATGCGTCATCATGGCCATCGGCAGCAGTTTCGCGGCCATGAACACCATGTACGCCGCGGTGGCCCGCCGCGCGCGAGAAATCGGGACGCTGCGCGTGCTGGGCTTCTCCAAGGGCAGCATCCTGTTCAGCTTCTTTATCGAATCCGTGTTGCTGGCCGCCCTGGGCGGGGTGTTGGGCTGCCTGCTGGTATTTCCTTTGAACGGCGTGACCACCGGCATCGGCAGCAGCACGTTCAGCGAACTCGCGTTTGCCTTCCGTGTGACGCCCCAGATTATGCTGGCGGGCATCGCCTTTGCGACGGTGCTGGGTGCGCTGGGCGGGCTGTTCCCGGCGCGCATGGCGGCTCGCAAGGAGATCCTGGTGGCCTTGCGCGAGGTTTAAACGCCCGGTTGAACTTCTGTATATGGATGCCGAACTCAAAAGCTTGCAAATCGACCGTGGTCGGAAACGCTCCGACGAGCCGTCCAAGTGGGCCACTCGCTGGATCATCGGCGGCGTCTGCTTATTTATCCTGCTGGGCGCCGGGCGTTTCGCCTACAGCCGCCTCAACGCCGCCACCGAGGTCCAAGTGCAGCGCGTCAAAGCCATTAGCACCGGCCACGCCGAACAGGGCGTCATCCTGAACGCCACGGGCTACATCGTAGCCGCCCACAAAATCGAACTGGCCGCCAAGGTAATCGGTAAGGTGAAGTGGATCGGCGTGGATAAAGGCGATCGGGTCAAGGAAGGCCAGGTGCTCGTGCGCCTGGAGGACGACGAGTACCGCGCGCAGCTCGATCAGGCCAAGGGCAATCTGGCCAACCTGGAGGCGCATCTGGCGGAGTTGGAGCATGGCTCGCGCCCCGAGGAAATCGCCCAGGCGTTAGCCAATCTGAATTCGTCCAAAGCCGACCTGGAAAATGCGCGTGTCAGCCTGGAACGCACCCGCAAGCTGGTAGCCCAGGCGGTCATGTCGCAGCAGAACCTCGACGACGCGCAAGCCCGCTTTGACTCGGCCAACGCCAAGGTCAATTCGCTTCAGAAGGCCTATGACCTGGTCAAGCTCGGCCCCCGGCAGGAGCAGATCGATGCCATGCGCGGCCAGGTGGAACAGGCCCGCGGCGCCGTGGCTTACGCCGAGACTAACCTGGCCAATACCATCATCCGCTCGCCAGTCACCGGTACCATCCTGGAGCGCGCCGTGGAGATCGGCGAATTCGTCACCACCAGCTTCGTGGGCGATCGCGGCGCCAAAGGCTATGTCGTGTCGCTCGCCGATCTGAACGACCTGGAGGTCGAGCTGGATATCAGCCAGAACGATTTCGCCAAGCTCCACATGAAGCAGAATGGCATCATCACCACGGATGCCTTTCCCGACCGCAAGTACGACGGGTTCATCCGTGAAGTCTCCCCCGAAGCCAACCGCCAGAAAGCCACCGTGCAGGTGAAAGTGAAGGTGGCCCATCCCGACGACTATCTGCGTCCCGAAATGAATGCCAGCGTGGCCTTCCTCTCCGACGAGAAGAACGCCGCCGCCACGCCTTCGCAGCCGATCGTGGTGGTGCCGGCTTCGGCCATCCGCGATAACAAGGTCTTCGTGATACTGGATGGCCGGGCCGTCCGGCGCGACATCAAGCCGGGACCCACCAGCAGCCAGGGTGTGCGCATCGAGCAGGGCCTCATCGGCGGCGAAGACCTGATCCTGAACCCGCCCGCCACGCTGAAGGATGGCGACCGCGTGCGCCAGAAAGCCTGAATCCCGATATGAGCGAAACCATCATCGAAACGCGCCACCTGACCAAGGAGTTTATCCGCGACGAGTTCCATGTTGTCGCGCTCAAGAACATCGATATCCGTATCGATAAGGGCGAGTTCGTGGCCCTCATGGGACCCTCCGGTTCAGGCAAATCCACGCTGTTGCACCTGATCGCCGCCATGGACAAAGCCACCGGCGGCGAGATCCGCGTATTGGGTCACAACCTGCGCGAGCTCAGCGACCGCCAGATCGCGCACTGGCGCAATGAACACGTCGGTTTCATCTTCCAGCAGTTCAACCTGATTCCGGTTCTGACCGCGCTCGAGAACGTGGAGCTGCCCCTCAAGCTCACTAATCTGAAAAAGCAGGAACGGCTGGATCATGCCGCTACCGCCCTGAAGCTCGTCGGTCTCGGCGACCGCCTGGGCCACTACCCGCGCCAGTTGTCCGGCGGGCAGGAGCAGCGCGTGGCCATCGCCCGCGCCATCGTCACCGACCCCGCGTTGATCCTGGCGGATGAGCCTACCGGAAACCTCGACGCCGCATCCGCCGACGACGTGCTCACTATCCTCTCGAAGCTGAACAAAGAGTACAACAAGACTGTTGTGATGGTCACCCACGATCCGCACGCGGCGCGGTTCGCCACCAAAGTGCGCCATCTCGAGAAAGGAGAGCTCCTGGCGGAGGATGCCGTGCCGGCCGCCCGGTAATTATGGCAGAACTCGAAATCCATCACGAAGAAGCTCACGGTCACGACAAAGCGGGCCAGATCGTCGGCGTGCTGGCGGCCTTGCTGGCTGTCTGCTTGGCGGTGGTAACCATTGCCTCGCATCGGACTCACACCGAGGCCATCATCAAGAAGTCCGAGTCCAACGACCAATGGCAGTATTACCAGTCGAGCCGCTTGAAGTTCCATAACCTCGAATTGGCTGAACGGCTGATCGACGTGCTGGGTCCGAACAACGCGGGCGCCCGCGAGAACCTGGCGCAAATTGCCAAAGAAAAACTAAAGTACACCGACCAGTCAAAGGACTTGCAATCGAAAGCGCAGGAGAAAACAGACGAATCGGAGGCCGCCGAGCGCAGGGCTCTGCACTACGATCTGGGCGAAGGCCTGCTGGAGATCGCCCTGGTGCTCAGTTCCCTCTACTTCATCGCGCGCAAGATGCTGTTTCCGGTGGTCAGTATCATCGCCGGCATCGCCGGCGTTATCGTGGCGATTACCGGCCTGACGGCGTCGTGAAGGCCTTGGGGATTACTGGCTCTTCTGCGATGTCTCGCTGACGAACGAATCCACGTTACTCTTATCTACCAAGATTTCGCCGGTATCCACAAATGTCGCCACCGGTGACTGCGGATCACTCGCCCAGGGCTTATCCAGCGGATTCGGCGGATAGTGGTGCATCGTATCGAGTGACGTCACGCCCACAAAACCCATGGTGAATGGTTTCTGCGCAATAGTGCCGGCGATCTGCCCTTTCTTGATCCAGTCCAGAGTACGCGGGTCGGTGTCCATGGCGATGATCACCTTGCCGGTCACTTTGTTCCGGTCGAGCACGTCGGCCACTTCCGGACACGCAATCGCCTCCAGACAGATAAAGCCATCCACCTTACCAATGTTTTTCTTGTCCACCAGATCCTGCACATGGTCGAAGGCAATGCGCGGGTCGCCTTTGATGTCGATGGTGTCCATGATCTTTATGCCCGGGTGGCTCTCCAGGCCGTCGTGGTAACCGCGCAGGCGGTCCTTCAGGTTAGCCTGCTCGGGCATGGTCAGAATCACCACGTTACCCTTGCCCTGCAACTGCTTCGCGGCAAGTTGCGCGCCCATCAATCCCGCTTTGTAGTTATCGGTGCCCACGAAGGTCAGCCGCTTGCTCGCCGGCGCGTCGGAATCGATGGTAATCACCGGGATCCCCTGGCCGATCGCGGCATCGATGTCCGGCTGCATGATCGCGGGATCCGCTACCGACACCATAATGCCGGCCGGCTTGATCTTCTCGGCCAGCACCCGCTGAAAAGCATCATGCTCACCCTTGGGGTCGAAAGTATCCGTTCCCACCATTTCGGCCTTCACTCCCAACTTCTGGGCTGCCGCCATTAAGCCTGCATTCGTGCTCACCCAGTAGGGAATCTTGATATTGGTCGCCACCAGAAAATATTTCTCGGTGGTCGCGTGCGGGGAACTGCCGCACCCTGCCAGCCACATTAGCGCGCCGCTACACACCCCGATCAGGACCTTCTTTCGCATCTGCATGTCAGGCCTCCGCACCAGACAGTATATGTCACCGCACACGTTCCAGTATCAGCAGGGTGCTGTCGTAATCGCCGGTCAGCCGCAGCCGGATTCCATGGTTCATCAGGTACGAGCCGCTGGCCGTCTCCAGATGATCTTCCAGCTTCTGATCGGTCGGTTTCAGCCGGTATACGGCGCCCTCTTCCAGACCGCGAAAGTACACGATGGGTGCTGGCCGCAGGTATTGCTGCGAGTGAAGAAAGGCGAACAGCACCACTTGGTTGGCGTCCGCCGCCACGTATTCGTTGGCGGTAAATTCGCCCTCCCGCGGCGAGAACAGCCGGTAGAGATTACCCTGCTGCACCGTGCCGCGGATCTGCTTGTCATAGGTCACCATGCGCGACGCCAGCGCGAAGTCCTCGTCCTTCCAGTGGTTCAGGTTCGACCCGATACCCAGCGAACCTTGCATCGCCACTAGAAAGCGATATTGCAGTGGCGTGCTCCGCCCGTTCAGGTTTGGCACGTCAGTCACCCACGCCATCATGACCTTCGGCGCGTAGGCATACGTGAATCCCTCCTGAATGCGCAGCCGGTCGAATGCCTCCGTGTTGTCCGATGTCCACACCTCGTCTACCCGTTTCAGGATGCCCAGGTCCACGCGGCCGCCGCCGCCCGAACACGATTCGATCTCCAGACCCGGATGCTTCGCGCGCAGCCGGTCGATGATGTTGTACACGTTCCAGGTGTACTTGACCCATAGTTCTTTCTGTTCGTTTAAGGGCGCTTCCGGCCATCCCGGCTCGCCGAAATGCCGGTTCATATCCCACTTCAGAAACTCGATGTGATTTTCCGACACAAGTTTGTCGAGCACCGAAAAAATATGATCGCGCACATCCTCCCGCGCCATGTTCAGTACCAGTTGGTTGCGCGCCTCCGACCGCGGCCGGTTATCGAAATGCATGGCCCAGTCGGGATGCGCGCGGTAAAGGTCGCTATTGGGGTTCACCATCTCCGGCTCCACCCAAAGGCCGAACTTCATCCCCCGGCCGTTGACATAATCGATCAGGCCCTTCAGCCCGTTAGGAAACTTTTGCGGGTTCACGGTCCAATCTCCCAGCCCCGCGTGATCGTCGTTGCGCTGCCCGAACCAGCCATCGTCCATGACGAATAGCTCTACCCCGATCTTGGCTGCCTTATCGGCCAGCTCTTTCTGGCCGGCCTCGTTCACATTGAAAGTGGTGGCTTCCCATGAGTTGTACAGCACCGGACGCGGATGCGGCGCCATGTGATCGGGCAGAATCTGGTCCCGCTCGAAGGCATGCATGATGCGGGAACTCTCGCCAAAACCCTGGTCCGTGAAACCGCCGTAGAACGCAGGCGTCTCCAGGCTCTCGCCCGGCTTCAGCAGGTAGCCGAAATCGAAGTCGTTAAAGCCGCCCGTCACCCGCACCTGTTGCGCGGGCGTCTCCTCCACCACCAGCTTCCAGTTGCCGCTCCAGCCGATCGCGCCGAACCACACCCGCCCGTGCTCTTCATCGGCTGCTCCCGAAGGACCCCCGTCGAGGGCGAACCACGGATTCGCCTGATGGCTGGTGTTGCCGCGGCGGCTTTCTAGCACCGTCTTTCCGGGTTGCACCGGCTCGCGATAGAGCTGCGTCTCGCCCGCCCAGCGCCCCGTCAGGTGGCTCAACCGGTAGCCTTCGCCCGCCGGCACATACCATACTCCCGATTGCGCGCTCTCGACCGTTAGCGGCTGGCCGGTCTGGTTGTGGATGACGGCGTGCTTCTCGATGATGCCCGCGCGTGCGTAGACTTGATACACCAGGTCGACACTCAGCGCGTATCGGATGTCTTTAGTGTGGATTACGAGCTGATCGCCGCGGTTCTCGTATGACCCGTAGTTCAGGACCAGGTCGCGCGTGCCGTCGGCCAGCGTGACCTTGACGCATGGCTCGTTGTAACGCAAGCCTCCCCACCCGGGAAACTCTTCGTTCGACATGGTCTCGCGCGAATCGAACGAGGCGTGTTCCGGCGATGTATGGGCCGGCGCCAGATCGTCGTCGCGCAGCAGCTTTTTCCCCCAGTAGACATTCTGGAGGCTGTTCTCTTCGTTGACACCGAGCACATACGAGCTTCGGTCGGTATCCAGGACCCAGAGTCTCTTGGCCGGCAGGAACCGTACCTGGGCGAGCAACGGCAAGGATAGGCACATAACAATCAGGAGCTTCATCAGTGATCAACGTATCATCCTTGCGGCGGCCTGCGACGCCGGGCCTGCGGCTTGTAACGTTTTTTGCGCGGAATTCACTATGTACTAAGAGGGAGCATGAGGCAGAAGGAAGTGATCCATGACCGGGAGACCGCTCTGCAGTTGCTGTGCGCCAGCGTAGCGACGGTCCATCCGACCCCATCTGGCATAATACGGCCAATGCCGATCGTAAGTGAGCCCCGAAAGAAGCGTTGCATAGTGGCTCAAACGGTCCAGCCCGCGGCAAAGGTGCACCGGCGCTGCCACTGCGGCATATGCCGCGTCTGCCAGGACAACGCGCACTGGGAGCGTGTTTTCCGCGAGAAGTTTGCCGACCTGGACTACTACAGCGGATTACGCGTTTCGCAGCGGTCGCCCCTGGCAGACTTCTAGGCTGACAGACCGCGTAAGCTGTTTCCGGGCCGCGCCATGTTTCCGCACCCCGCCATCGCGCGCGTCGGCAAGCGGTCCTTTACCGCGTTAACCCGACCGCCCGGAAACAGACCCGCTCCAGCCTTTCTGTCAGCCGGCGGCGGTTTGAGCCGCGACTCCTTTCGGTATGCATCGTCTACCACCGCGTGTAGACCGCTAAACAGGAACGGCGGTAAAACGAGGGTCGTCTATCGACCATGCTTTCGCCTCAACGCCCGCCTGCAGCAATCCACCCAGATAGTCGCGGCGGCGGCGCGCATGACGACGAAACCGCGCAGCGCCGGCCGCGCGCGAAGCAGGTGCGGCAGCAAAGGCATGTTTCCCTCTCCTGCCGCTTATCTTAACTTTACTGGCTGGTGGTCAGTTAATTTGAAAAGAAGACGGCGACTCGCTCTCCGGCCGCGCCTTTCACTGAGCCAGAAAGTCGCCGATCGTCTTGTTGAATAGCGCGGGCTGGTCCACAAAGTTCATATGCCCGCTCTCCGGGAAAATTACCAGCTTCGACCCCGCAATCAATTGATGCATCTCCTCGGACAGCGATGGCGCGCATTCGTCATGATCGCCGGCCGTAATCAACGTGGGCACTTTGAGGGTCTTCAGCCGGTCGGCATATTCCACAGATTTCAAATTGCCGTCGATCACGTACTCGCCGTGCGATCCCCACATTTCTCGGTACAGGTCCCACGACATGTTGCCGTTGGCGATGGGATCGTAATTGGCATCGGGCCGCCTTTGGTAAAGATACGGGAAATAGCCCTCCGCCCAGGCCGCGATCATATAATCGTTGGGATAGCGGTTCTTCTCGTAGTCTTTGCCTTTCCCAAACAACCCCGCTTTTTCGAGTGACAGGATGCGGTCCCTTAGTTCCGGCGTCATGTTGGCCAGCATCCGCTGGAAAACCTCGTTCATCTTGCTGGTGCTGTAAAAGGTGCTGCACAGCATCAAGTGCGTGAGATTGGCCTGGTACTTGAGCGCATATGCCTGCGCCAGCACGCCGCCGTAGGAGTGGCCCAGCAAACTGATGCGGCCGAGCTTCAGGCCCTGCCGCACGGCTTCGGTATCCTCGACCATATTTTCCACCGTATAGCCGGACGGATCGTCGAGCTTCTCCGATTTCCCCGAGCCGCGCTCGTCGATGAAGATCAGCTTGTGGTGACGCGCCAGCGGTAGAAGGTAGGGCAGGAAATAGTCGTGCGACGCGCCGGGCCCTCCATGCACGATCAGTAGCGGCGATCCTTGGCCCAGAACCTGGTAGTAGATCAGCACCCCATGCGCATCCACGAATCCGTCTTGCAAAGGATAGTTCACCGGCGCTTGAGCCAGTGCAAACCCGGCGCCGAGCAGCATACCGAAGAGGAATCTCATGGGAACCAATATAGCTGGTGCTCAAAACTCCAGACGCGCTTGAAACGCGATCATACGCGGCGAATTGTCGCCTCCCAGGCCAACGCCAAGCAGTCCCGTTGGAGGGGAGGTGGTGGAAGTGATCGCGCCGAAGCCGGTTTGGGTTGACGGCTGGCCCGGAATTCCCGCCACCACCGCGGGCAGCGCAAAATTCGGATGGTTGAACACATTGAACAATTGACCGTCCACGCGCAGAGTCACCCGTTCGCCGAGATGGAAGCGCTTGGTGACGTACAAATCGCTCCAGAAAAAGTCAGGGCCGCGCAAGCTGTTCCGGCCCAGATCCCCGAACTGGCAATTCGCCGGACTATCGCCGCCGTTGCAAGCGCCCGTGCTGGCGTTCACCGCCGAGACGAAGGCATCCGGGTTGAGCCACTGGACTGCGCCGGCCGGCGTCACCCCCGCAATCGGACCCGTGGCATAAAGCGGCACGCCCGGAGCGAGGCTCGCGAATTGCGGGCCGCTGGCTTCCACGATGCCGTGTCCGTTGGCCGTGTAGGGCGCGCTCAAGACGCTAAATGGCAGTCCGCTGTGCCAGAATACCGTGCCGGAGATCTGCCACCCTTCCACCAGGGCCCTCCAGCGGGCGTGACTGGTCTTGAACGGCAGTTCATAGACGTACGACAGGTTGAGGTTGTGCCGCACATCGTAATCGCAGTTGCCGTACTGGCGCCATAACTCGCCGGGCAGCGGCGATAAGATCCCCGCCGAGGAAAAGGAGAGGAAACCGCCGTTCGAAACCGTATCCAGACAGTGGCTCCAGGTGTAGTTCGCGTGCAAATCGATACCGTGTGCCAGACGCTTTTCGGCGGTGAGCTGAAGTCCGTTGTAGTGGCTGTTGGCGCCGGTCGCAAGCTGGTCCACGGCGGCAAAACGCGGGTCCGCGGGTTGCCCGAACGGATAGGGCGCGAAACATCCGGCACAGACCGTCTGGTAGCCGTTCACCTCGGTCTGATAAGGCAAATCGATGGCGCGCGTTCCTACATACTGCGCGCGCACGCTGGCGGAATTGCCGATCTGATGCTCGATGCCGAAGCTCCACTGCAGGAAGTATGGGGCGCGTAGCGTGCCGTCCGGCACCGCATTGTAGGCGACTGGCGGCAGGCACTGCGCGCGGTTAGCCAGCGGGGATGCGCACGATAATTCGCCCTGCTGGAAACCCGCGAGAAACGCCTGGTTGGCGGCGGCTGCGGCGCCAATCGCGCTGTTGGGCACACCCGGCGCGATCGCCAGACCGCCGGCCGAGCCCAGCACTCCGCCCTGAAACGTATTCACATAGGGAGGATTGGAGCCAATCAGGTCGGCAACGCTGCCCGGCAGAATATCGGAGAAGACACCGAAACCGGTGCGCAGCACGAACCCCGGCGCGAATTGCCAGGCGAGTGCCGTGCGCGGCTGCCACAGCGCCCACGCGGTCGCCGGAAAGATGTGGGACAGCCCGGTCTCGATCACGCCGTTCAATGGTTCGTCGACGTCGTGCGGCAGGGCGCCGAACGATCCGGCCAGCCGCGCGATCACCGCATGCGGGTTCTCCGGATCGGAATTGTGCGCGAGGCGCACGCCGAAAGTCCAGTTCAGTTTCTCCGTGAGCTTGACGGAATCCTGCGCGAACAGGTCCACATTCAAATAGTTGAATGGCTCCGAGGCGGCGACGGGGAAACTTTCCGTGGCAGTGGACGCTACCCCGTAAATGAACTGCGGGAGCGTGGTGTAGGTAACCAGCGGTGTGGTGTACGTACTGAAGTCGAAGTCGTTGATGCGCAGCCGGCGCGAGCTGATGCCGAATCGGAATTCGTGCCGTCCGTCAGTCCACGAGAGCGTGTCGTTGAATTGGAACCGCGTGGCGCGGCGCCCCTGCACCCAATCATCGTCCAGCCCGCCCAGCGTGGTAAAGGGTGCGTTGGAGCCGGTGCCCTGCAGCACGATCGGAAACGCGGCCAGCGTCTGCGGCATGTTCGCGGGGCCAAACAGGCTCTCGTACCACGAAAATGCCGGATTGAAATAATTCACCAGCCTCGGGCTGAAGATGTGCGTGTAGCCGCCCGCGAACGAGTAGAGCGGCTGCGACGAGATGGCGTTGAACAGCGGATTGATGGGATCGGTGTAAGCGGCCTGCAGCCCCGTATCGGACTGCAGCCGGAACCAGGCGGTGTTGGCGGCATCGATGTTGTAATCCAGGCGCGTGGTCACTACCTGCTCATGATCGCCGCTCGATTGCGAAACGCTGCGCCGCAATGCGCAGCCGTTGCCATTCGGGGGCGCGCCGTTCGACGGCGAACCGTCCGCGTTGAAAGGGCAGCCCAGCACGGCCAGCGGCGATCCGCCGGAACCGCGATACAACGAGAACAGGTTGCGATAGAACGGAACAAGCTGCGGCTGCGCCGGGTACGTGGCACCCGAGACGCTATCCACACCGCCGCGCGGCAATTGCCCGATCACGTAACTGCCAAACGCCGCGCTCGGTACCGTCACCGGCGTCACAATGGGCAGCGCGATGCGAAGCTGCTCGAAATCGGCGAAGAAGAATAAGCGGTTGCGCCTGATTGGCCCTCCCAGGCTGCCCCCAAAGTGGTTCACCGTCGAACGCGGCTTGTGATTGCCGGCCGTGGCGTTAGTGAAGAAATCCGCGGCGTTGAGCTTCGAGCCGTTCCACAGTTCGTATAGATTCCCGTGAAAGGAGTTGGCGCCCGACTTGGTGACGTAAGTGATCTGGGAAGCCCCATAGCGGCCCTGGTCGACCGCATAGGAGGTGGTGTTAACCGTAACCTCCGCGATGGAGTTCAAGCCCAGCACCAGATTGGTCGCCAGCCCGCTGTTGAGGTTGGTTAATGGATCGTTCGTTTCCAGACCGTCCACAATGTACGCATTCGAAAGCGCCGGCAACCCGTTGAACTGCACGTTTCCATATCCATTCTGCGCGCCTACGAAATCGTTGCTGCTGCCCGCGGTATTGATCAACGCGCCCGGCGCGAACTGCACGGGGTAGGTGAGGTCCGATCCGGGATTAGGGAGGTTCGCGATGGCTTCCGCGCCCAACGTTGTCGCAGTGTTCGGATTGTCCGTGTTGATCAGCGGCGCTTCAGCGGATACCACAATGTCTTCGCGGGTCGCGGCCGCCACCGTGAGAACAAACTCGATCGTCACGCTCTGGCCGACCGCAGCGGAAACCGACGGTTTGCGCTGCGTCTCGAATCCGGGCGCCTCGGCATCCACCGTATAAGCGCCGGGTTTCAATTGAGGGAAAACGAAACGTCCGGAATCGTCGGCGCGCGCGCTGCGCTTCACGCCCGTACCAACACCCGAAATCGCAATCGCGGCGCCTGGAACCGCCGCCCCGGTTTGGTCGAGCACCCGTCCTCCGATCGCGCTGGTAGTTTCACCCTGCGGCATCGCGGCTCCGGGGAGGAGGACGAAGAGTACAGTGATAAACGCCCGCGACCCATGTTTAAGCCGATTCATTCACTGCAGTTTACCATGGATTTATTTTAAGAATAAACTATAGTTAAGCCGCGGTTAATGCAAAAAGATTAGCCTGGCGCGAAACTCTGCGCGCGATTCCGGGTTAACCAGACAAACACCGGGGCAACGCGCGCCCTAACCAGCTTCAGAATCAAACCGCGTTGCCCTTCTCAATGGCTTATCCCGGTTCCCCAGTCAGGCGGCGTATCGTCCTCGTGACCATCCCAAGTCGCCAGTAGCTTCCCGGTGCTCGCCTCATACAACGTGAAGTGAAAGGTCATGCCGTCAACGGTTCCCGATGACACCGCCACCTTGCGCCCGCCATCCACGAATTTCCATCCGTAGAACATCATCCCATCGCCGATTCGCGCGATAACCCGGCCGGACCTATAGATCACCAGCGTTAAGGGAACGGGGTAGGAGGTGCAGCAGTTCGGTACATTCACCAGCCAGCCGGCGGTGCGCCCGTCCGGCGCGATGGCAGGTTTATCGCAGGATACCTGGTCCTTCTCGGCCGGAACCCTTGTATCGCGCCCGTCTTCGTAAACGACATGTGCACGTCCGGTGGCGTCCACATAGGCGCGTCCGATTGCCGTACTGGCGAACGCGGCGTGTGCCGCGAGACACGCCGTGTAGACGTACAACACGTACGTGCCGGAACCGCTCCCCGGCATGCCCAAAGCAAAACCTCTGTTTAGAAGATGGCGCCAGCCGGTGGACTTTGTGACTCCATGCATGGCGTGGCATGGTGCACATATATCGCCATCTGGCTTCCGGTTGAGTGCATATCAGCGTCCGGCTCGAGCCCTGAACTTCAAAACTCTTTGAACTCCTCCTCCAGCGGTATGGCCTCCTCCGCCTTGGCATTTTTCAAAACTGGCACAGTGTGACGCTCCGCGCCTGCCTTTCGCGAAACGGCCGCGCGCAAAGCGGCTATACCTGAGGCTGGCTGCGCCAGCGCCCGAGCGTGCACGGTTCGCCCCCGATCCGCCACCTCGCGATCCCCCGCGCGCGCCGCTGTCCCAACCGACTGTCCTGCCAGCGCGCTAAGCCCCTTCACGACACTTCGCAGCGTTTCCGACTGCGCATTCAGTTCCTCGGCCGCTGCGGCGCCTTCTTCCGCATTGGCCGCCGTTCTCTGCGTCACCTGCTCCATCTGCACGACGGCCTTCCCGATCTGTTCGATCCCCCTTGCCTGTTCCTGACCGCCTATATTCACCTCGTCCACCAGGATTTTGATTTTATCCGTATCCGCGATGATGGCTCGGATCGCCCCCGCCACCAGATCCACTTTGCTCTTGCCGTCCTTGGACTTGGCGATCGAATCTTCAATTAATACTGCTGTATCCTTGGCTGCCTGAGCGCAGCGTTGGGCCAGATTGCGCACTTCGTCCGCCACCACCGCGAATCCCATGCCGGCCTCTCCCGCGCGCGCGGCTTCCACCGCCGCATTCAACGCCAGAATGTTGGTCTGGAAAGCAATTTCGTCGATTACCTTGATGATCTTGGCGATCTTATCGCTCTGCGTGTCGATCGCCGCCATAGCCCCTACCATCTGTTGCAGCGACCGGTTCGTCTCCATGAACCTCTGCTGCGATTGCGAAACCAGATCCGCGGCGGAGCGCGAGTTTTCGCTGTTCCTCCGCGCCATGGAATTGATTTCCTCGGTGGAAGCCGACGTCTCTTCGAGCGATGCCGCCTGTTCGGAAGCTCCCTGCGCCAGCGTTTGGCTGGAGGCGGAAACCTGCGAAGCCGCGCTGGCCACCTGCTGCGCCCCGTCGGACAGGTCCCCCACCGCTTGCCCCAGCGCGCGATTCACGCTGCCCACGCTGAAGAACACAAATGCCGCGCCGGAGGTGAACGCCAGCAGCATCAGCAGCCACGTCATCGTTCTGCCATGTGCGGCCGCCGCTACCGCCGCCGCGGCATCCGCTTCGCCTCTTTGCCGCTTCAAGTCCACCAGCGCGCGCAGGGCATTCTTCAACTCCGCATGCACCGGATCGGCATGTTGCAGGTAGGCCGCCACGGCCGGGGCCGCCTTGCCTTCCCGGCTTAACGGCAATACACTGCCTTCGATCGCCCCCACATACTGTTCATAAAGGGACCGGACTTTTTCAAATAGGACCCGTTCATCGGCCGACGTGATGGTTTTTTCATAGACGCGCAGGCTGTCTTCGATTTTGTCCTTCAACGTCTGCTGGTTGCTTTCGATCGCCTTCCGGCGTTCCGTATCCGCCATGGCGATGTGCTTCCAGGTATCGCCGCGGAATTGGAAAACCAGCCCGTCCACCTGGGTAGCCCGATAGGTTCCGGGCAGAGGATCGTTGGCCAGGCCGTCCACAGCCTTGCTCAGCATGTTGATCGAGACCAGGCTGGCGATCCCCAGAACAGCCATCAAAGCCAGCGGCAGGGAACCAGTCAGGATGAACCTTTTGCCAATAGTCATGGAAGTCTTGCTTCTCTCCTCGGATGCCGTGAGCGTCGCTGCTCCCAGCCATGATTTCTATCGGCGGATGTGTGCGGGAACGTGAGGGCGACCCGCGTCCAACCAGGATCGCCCCTTCTCCGTGTCCCCGCGTCTGCGTGTCCCCGCGTCTCCTCCTACCCGTGCCCCTCCCTGCACCGCTCCCGGATCGAGCTGATCTCCTCCGCCGGAATATGTAAAAACTCCAGAAATTCCTGGTGCTCCTCTGGCGCGGCCTTCTCGAACTCCGTGTGCCAGCGGTGCATCTCTTTCTCGGTCAACCCCGAGGCCTTCATAATGGATACCCACTTCTCTTTCGTGATCATCTGTTTTCTCCCGATTCGATTGTTTTTGAGTAGCTTCAAAATCGCGCGCTGGTGCGCCCGCAGCGTCTCGATTTCGCCGTCGATCGCCACCAGCCGCCGCTTCAACACAGCCGCGGCATCCGTCTCCCGCCGCACCAGGATGGTGCGAATATCCTCCAGCGTCAGCCCCGCGTGCCGGTAGGCGCGGATCTGCTGTACAAGCCGCAAATCCGCTTCCCCGTAACGCCGGTAATTCGCGGCCGTGCGCGCCGGAGCCTTCACCAGCCCGATCGATTCGTAATACAGTAGCGTGCCCCGGCTAAGCCCGCACCGCGCCGACAGTTGGGAAACGGTCCACATGCTTTTAGTCTGAACCCTACAGTCATAGTCAGGTCAAGCAAAAAATCCGCTGCCGTTATACTGGATGGATGATCGATTCGAGAAGCATGGAAAAACGGTTGGCGGCCATAGGATTCGAGCGCCGCCCCGTGGCCGTTGCGTTTCTGCAAGCACCCCCCGCGGGCATACCCAAGTTCGAAGGCGTCATGCCTTCCGGATGCAGCTTCTGGCGCCTGGCGGCGGAGGGCCGCGTCTTCTACACCGTGCCCGCCGACCACTACAACTGCCCCATCGGAAGCTACACTCACAACATCGCCCTTCCGCCGGATCGCGCGCCGGAGTTGGAGCAAACCCTCTCCCTGATGGGCTCCCTGGGCTACGTCAGGATGGAGGAGGTGGCCCGCATCCCGCGCCTGCCCGAGCCGCCCGCCGCCGTGGTCTACGCGCCGCTCTCCGAAACCCCGGTCGATCCCGATGTGGTCATCTTCTCCGGACGTCCCGGCCGTCTGATGCTGCTCGCCGAAGCCGCCCTGCGCGCTGGTGTATCGGCCAATGCCCCGCTGCTTCCCCGCCCCACCTGCATGGCCCTTCCCGCCGCCATGGCAACGGGAATGGTGACCAGCTCCGCATGCATCGGCAACCGCGTCTACACCGATCTCGGCGAAGACGAATTATACGCCGTGGTAGCCGGCCGCGACCTGCCGCGCCTGCTCGACGAGCTCGACACCATCCAATCGGCTAATGACCAACTGGCCGAATACCATCGCGGCAAGCGCCAGTCCCTGGCCACGCAGTAGTTCGTCTTCTCCTGGACGCTTACAAAATATTTGAGAGCCACGTGGGACAGCCTCGCAGCCTGCAGCGGCCGCTTCATCCGTAACCGCACCGTGCGCCAGGGCTACCTCGGCCAGCTTCTCTCGGCCCCAATGTCATGGCTCCATCTCTTGGTCTTGGCCCGGGCCTCGGCCGGCATCGATCAGCAGCCGCGCGATTTCAACGAGCGGTCCCGGCATGCGCGATCCAGCGACGCATGGCAGTGCCGTCCGCCCGCCCGTGTCCCGCTCGCGCGTGAAATCGGGACGCTTGCGCTGCGTCGTTTCCACCAGCTTCTTAATCGCCAGCGCGGCCCGCGGCGAAGGCGTCACCTTTCGGCAAGAACCGGTTCATCACCGCCCGGGCCGGAGGCACGCATCCGTTTGTCCCGGGTCGGCGCCGTGCTCCAGCATCCAGTCCAGGCAATCCAACCGGAAGGGGAATGACTTGCATGGTGATGGGCAGGCCGTCCACGCCTCCGCCATAATGCGGTTATTGTGTTGCCTTTACGGTTCGAAGGCGGTGTGTGCGCCAGCCGCCTAATGTATGCCGATCCCGGTACTCAACTGCGGTTGAACTGCGTTCGGAGCAGCCGCCAGTGGCGCTGTCCGCCACAGCATACGCGTTCCCGCCGCCAGTTCCGCTGAACGGGTAGCGAACATGATCTTCGCCACTCCGGGAATTTCGGGATTGAATTTCTTCGATGAGCCCCCACTACTTTGGACCTCTGCCTGGGCTGAGGCCACCGAGACGAGGCGCGCGTAGAAGGGCTCCCAGCCATTCCGAGTCTGTACCCGATCCAGCTCGATAATCACGGCGCTCTCTCCCCGGCACCAGCGCACATGTCCATCCACAGGCGCGCCGGCGGCAATAATTTCATGGCCCCGCAGAGACACGGGAGCAACAACCCTGGCCGTCAGCACATCGTTTCCGGCCGCGGTTGTCACGCTCACTGTGGAGGCAAGTGAAACCGTAATCTCCAGATCGGGCGGCAACTCAGGGCTTTTCGCGGGGCGCCTGTTCTGGTCCTGCGAACTGTCTCCGCCGAATGAAACGGTCGATTCGGCGGCGAACCCGCGGCAATGATTGAAGAACATCCGGCTCAGGCGTTGAATGCCCGATCCCTCTTCGACGTGAACCCGCGCCTCAAACGGAAGTAGAACCGAACGGTCGCCCATTGTCTCTGGCTGGTAGTCGATCAGCGCGTCGAGTTCCTTCAGTTTCAGATCGCCGGGAATCTGAACGGCCCGCACCTCGACCCGGCGCAGCGTCAGGTCGGTCCTGTCCACAAAGAAGCGTCCTTCTTCTCCCGCCCGTGCAGAAGATTTGCCGTATTGAATGGACCAGTGCGCCTCGCCCGGGAGACTGCGAAAATCGTACCGGTAAACGGCATCGCCATCCAGGACCTCGGGGCCCCCAAAAGCAATGGTCGTCCCGTTTCCAGCAATCAGTGCGCGCGCCAGCGAGCTGAACATCCCGGTGGTGCTGAAGCTGTTACCCAACATAACTGCCAGACCCTCGCTGCTGAACCGCTTACCACCCGCGTCGCCATAGATCTCCCGGTCGTTGGAGATGCCAATTTCAACCCGAAATAGGTCTGCGTCCTGCGGCTTCCCACGCGCATCAATCCGGGTTCGCGTGATGCTCTCCAGGCACGTGTAATCGGGAGTCTTCAATAAGAGCGGAGCATTCCGCTCGCGCAAAGCGCTGGCTGGCGGCCCTTCTCCGGGCGAGGTAACCAGATCCATTGCCTGAGCTGAAGCACGTGACGCTGGAACGGCGGTAGGCGTCTGCATTTGCGCCAGCGTACTTCGCGCAGCATCGGCATTAACCCCATGCGGCGACCGGTCTATGTATGCCTGCAGGTGCTTGGTTGCTTCTTCCATCTGCTGCTTGCTGGCAAGCACACTCCCCAGGGCGTATTCCAATTCTGGGTAGTCGTGCCCGGTGTCGAGCCGGAGCCCTTGGCGCGCGCTCTTTTCCGCGGCGTCGATGTTCTGAAGACCCAGGTTTCCAAGCGCGTTTAGTGCCCAGGCATCCGGAAAGGCCGTTGGGTTGAGATCTATGGCCTTTTGAGAATCGTCGCGCGCTTCACGCCAGTTGCCTTGTGACGCCTCCAGTCTGGCTGCCTGAATCAACGGGAGCGCAAACACCGGATCTGCGCGTACCGCCGCCAGGAAGGACGCTTGCGCACCCTGTCGATCTCCTCCGCCCAATTGCAGCAGGCCCAGAGTTAACCACGCCGAGCTGTAGCGCGGGTAAGCCGACGTAACTTTGCGCAACGAATTGATGGCATTCGCCCATTCCGTCCTGGCCGCCTGGTCGAGAGCCTTCTCATATATCTTTTGTTGCGCCTTGCTGGCCTGTCCATCCGCCGTACTTGTAAGGCCGTTCGCATTCGCCGATAGAGGATGGAGAAGGATCTGCCCGGCTTTTTCCTCGCTTCCTGGTTTTACGGCCGCCAAGGGTTGCGCGGCGGAGTCGTGCCCGTCCAGAAAAGCGTGCAACGCGCACGCGCCCTCGCCGGTCATGCTGTGTAAGCTGTCCCGGCTGACGCTGAACCGTCCCTTGGAGTCGGCCGTGGCAACCAGAATCCGGTTGCCAGCGCACTCGGCGTAGATGTCCACAAGCTCGTTGGCCACCGACCCGTCCTCCAGCACGACCGTGCCACTCAGCCTGGCTCGCCCTGGAGGTAGAACATCCGGCTTGAGATTGCCGCTCGAATCGGTGGTCTCCGTCGCGGGGACGGGGCGCCTCATGGAGCCCTGCGGCCAAGCCTGGGGCACGCCGAAAGCAAGCACGGCCGCCCCCAATGTGAGGGCGACATTCGTTCCCCTAGCCATCATTATCAGCCTAGCGCGAATCCCACTACTATCGGACCTATTTGCGGTGCAAGGTATATGGAAGCCGCTGCTTTTGGCGCGATCCACGCCGTTGTGCTTCGTGGAACCTAGTCCGTGCGCCGCACGTACGGATGCATCCACAGCAATCGAGTAACGCGGGCGCGAGATGGCCGGTTAGCCATCTCGCGCCGTCGGGTCCATTGTGTCGTCTTGAAGCGGAGCCGGCGCGGGTTCAGTCCGCGCGGCGC
The DNA here is from genome assembly GCA_963843255.1 of Bryobacterales bacterium. Lineage (GTDB taxonomy): Bacteria > Acidobacteriota > Terriglobia > Bryobacterales > Bryobacteraceae > Bog-159. Next base: position 635,114 of record CAWJJQ010000008.1, read on the forward strand.
GCGCTCCGTTGCAGGCTGGCGTAAACTGGCGCGGCCGCTGCCGGCCGCCGCTCCATCCGGTTCAGGCGAACCTGCAGGGCGGCCACTTGCGCGCCAAGCTTGCGCAAGCGGTTCACTTCCGTAGTGAGGCGGGCGATCCTGGCATCCTTCGCGCGCGCCTCCTGCTGCTGTTGCTTCACGGCTTCAATCAGCAGCGCAGTCAGACGCGTGTAGTCCACGCTCTGCGCGTCCTTGCCGTTCTTCTCCCAGGTCACCACCTCCGGTACCACCGCCCCCACTTCCTCCGCAATCACCCCGATCTCGTGCTTCCCGTTCGCCTTCAGATCGTACGAAACCCCGCGCAGCCGTTGCACCTTGCGGAGCGCATCCGGCAGCGTCTGTATATTCGTCTTCCAGCGGCGGGAGCTGTAAGTGGCCCAGCCGTCGCCAATAGCGGAGCCTTGCCCCTGGCCCAGTGTCAGAGTCAGCGAGGCGATTGTGCTGCCGCCGATCACAACTCCGCCTCCCAAGGGATTCAACGACAATGGCGTGTAGCCAAGATTCTGCTGGAGCGCCTGAATACTGCCATAGCCGGCATCAGGTTGATTGGCGTGGGCCGAATATCCGATGATCAATTGCTTGGAAGGAGTGGTGGCGCCCTGGATCATTAATTGCGACGGAGTCACCGTGCTGTCGTCCGCCTGCACGCTCAATGGCTCCCCGGGCGTCGCGGTTCCAATGCCCACGTGGACCGCGTTGCTGCCAGTCCCGCCGAGCACCAGCGCATTGCTCTGGCCAACGGATGCCCCGTAACCGACGGCGGTCGCGTTGGTCAGGTTCCCCGCGGCGGGGTTGGAGTTGGCGCCCAGGAAAGTGTTATTGGAGCCGCTTGTGTCTGCGTTTCCGGCTTGCGCACCCAGAGCCGTATTGTTCGATCCCGTGGGATTGTTACCCTCCGTTCCCACCCCGATCATCGTGCCATTACTGCCCGTCGTAGTACCGTTTCCGGCAGCGAAGCCCATCGCTGTATTCTGGAAACCCATCGTGTCGTGATCGAGCGCCTGGTTCCCGTAAACGGAGTTGAACGTGCCCGTGGTATTGATGTTGCCGGCCGCCGAGCCGATATATGTATTACTTGTGCCACCCGCCGTATGCAGGAAAGGTACGCCGCCGATGAACAGGACGCCGGTGTTCAGGCCCGCCGTCGGCGGCATCGCCAGCGTGTTGGCGGACAACGCGCTGCTCACCGTCGAATTGGCCGCCGCCATATTCGCCGCCGACATTGTCCCCGTACTGGTCACATTCCCGTTGATTGTTTGGGAGGCGCTGAAAGTGTTCGCGGCTGCCAGTTGCGCGAAGGCGCCGGCCCCCAGCCCGCCTAGCAGGCTGGCGTTCAAATTAGGCACCTGCGTACTCGACGAAACGGTGAGCGGTGGCGTACCGGCCGGTGCGGTGGAACTGAGTTGGCTCGCGGTGAGAATGCCCGACACGTTCTCGTTGCCGGTCACACTGGGAAAAGTCTGGCCGGGGGCGAAGTTAATCACGCCATTTTCCAGAATAAATAACCCGGTTTCCGATGGCGTAGCTCCGTTCGCCCCAAATAGCAGGTTCAAACTGCCGGCCGGCGCCTGGCTGTCGTTGACCTGGGGTTCGGCCTCCCACCTGAAATCCTGTGTCACCGCCAGGTTGGTGCTGCTATTGAAACTCGATGCCTTGAAATCCAGCGGCTCCGACGCCGTGCCGGTGGTGGCGTTAGCCAGACCGGCCGGCGGCAGGATCAAGTCGCCGCGGACGGTAACTCCGCCATGAATATCGAGAGTCGCGGCGGGCGCGGTGGTACCGATGCCGATCTTGGCGCTCGAACCCGTCCCCGATTGATAGAGGACCGAATCGCCCTGATTCTGATTGCTCGTCCAGAGAGGCACGTAATTCGTTTCGCCGCTACCCGCGGCCGGCGCCGCCACTGCTTCGGGATGCGCGGTAAACGCAGCACCGGACGGGGCGGCCGGACGGGGCGTAACGCTTTGCGGGAGCGCCGTCATCAACGCCTCGGTCGTCACGTAGGAGGATGCCGGCAGTCCGCCCAGCGTCTCCGCGTCGCTGGCCTTCATGGCATACGGCACGCCCACCAGCAGCACCCGCGGCTGTTCCGCGGTGCCCACCAGATTCGGTTGAACACCCACCCAACGCGCTTTGTTGCCGGTGAACAGTTCCTGAGGTAAGCCATTGGACTGCGTTGACCCCAGCAGCACGCTGTAGTGACCCTGGCTGTCCGGTTGTACCGCCTGCGTTTCGGACCACAGGGGCGCGCCGCCTTGCTGCTCCTCGTACAAGGTGAAGGTAAGCGCTACCTCGCCGGCAGGTACGTGACCATTCGCGTCCATAGCGACGCCGCTGAATCGCACCAGGCGCGGTATGATTGACTGGCCGCGGGCGGCGTTCGGAATCACGGTTGGTGACAGTACGATCGCTAGTGCGATGCACGTTGCTTTACTAATTAGTCTGTACATGTTCGTTGTCCTTTCATTTGCCGGATTGCCGGTATAGTTATTAAGTGAGTTGGTGTTAGCGGCGCCGGATGCGGCCGACTGCCAGCAGCCCCAGCCCTACTCCCACCATCGCCAGGGGCCCGGGTTCCGGCAGAGCGATGCCGTCGATTTCAAACGCGGGCCTCAATTCGGATGCGGCGCCGAACTGCCAGCCGGCGCCAAACTGACTATCGTTGTAAGCAAAGTTAGTGCCCGAGGAGTAATCCAGCGTCGCGTTCCAGTTCCAGGCTGCCTCACTTATAAAATCGTCGGGATTCAAGTTGGGGATCTGGACCACCAGCCAGTACTGAGTCTGGGCGTTCAAGGCCGGACAAACGGTGCAGTTATACGTCACTGGGCCGGCTGGAGGCCAGGCGCCCACCGTTTGGCCCGCGGCCAGAGATAAGTCGGTTATCGCCGCTCCGGGCAACCCGCCTTGGTCCGCCGCCAGGTAGACATCCAGCGGCGAGGCCGCCAGGTTCGTGAAGATCAGGCCGACCGGTAACTGGGCATCGGAAAAAACGATACCGTCGGTCGGTGTGAATGCGGCGGCCAGGATCTGGCCGGCATCGGCGCCGCCATCCACGGTCCACCCGTTCGCCGGATCGTATTGCGGCATTGATCCCAGGTTGCTGAACACCACGATGGGGTCCGCCTGCGCCAGCCCGGCACCGCCGGTCAGCAGTATCGTGGTCGCCAGTAGACAGAGTTTTACGGAACGTGTAAGCATGTTTGTTTCCTCCTGAGTGCGAGCGGGGTCGGGCTAAAGCTTGGTCACAGAGGCGCTGATGCTGTTGGCTACCCAGATGTTTGCGCCGTCGAAAACCACGCCGAAGGGGGTGGCGCCTACTACGAATGTGCCGAGCAGGGCCCCGTCTGCCGCGCGCAACTCCGTCACAGAGCCGTTGCCCGCGTCTGCCACCCAAACGTTAGCCCCGTCGAAGGCGATGCCCGCGGGAGAGGGGCCGGTTTTAAACGTTCCCAGATTGGCGCCGTCGGCCGCTCGCAGCTTGGTCACACTGTTCGGGCCGGCGTTCGTTACCCAGATGTTGGCGCCGTCAAATGCAAGGCCAAACGGAGCTTGTCCCGAGACGAAGGTGCCTAAAGTCACTCCCATTGGGCTCAGCTTTGTCACTGTCAGGGCACCGAAATTGGCCACCCACATGTTTGTTCCGTCAAAAGCGAGCGCGCGCGGTTCCGCGCCAACGGGAAAAACGCCCAGCACGGCGCCGCTCTCGGCGGCCAGTTTCGTCACCGTATTGTCACTAACGTTGGCCACCCAGATATTGGTCCCGTCGAATGCTACCGCCATGGGAAACTGGCCCACGTTGTATGTCGCCAGGAGGGTGCCATCAGCGGCCGACATCTTAATCACTGTGTTGCTGCTCGAATCCGCTACCCAGAGATTGGCCCCGTCAAAAGCAATGCCTACCGGACCACGGCCCGCGGGGAAGGTTCCCAGGTTGGCGCAATCCGAGGCGCGCACTTTAGTCACGGTGTTGCTCAGCGTGCTGGTGACCCAGATGTTCTCGCCGTCGAATGCCAGCGCCTGGGGATCGATGCCGACGCTCACCATGTTGCCCGTCTGCCGCGCCGGATACCACTTCAGCATGCCGATCTGCTGGTAGTTCACACCGGCCACGGCGCGCACCTGCCCGTGCATCATACAAGGCGTACCGAGTAAATATCCGAAGCAAATCAGGTGGCTGGCGATGATCTTTGCGTTGTACATGTCTGGAAACCCTCTAGACAGGTACGCGCAGGGTGCCGGCCGAAACTCTCACGCTTGAAAAGTTTTTTTACTGGAGGCCGCTGATCACCACCACGTTCTGCGTCTCTTTGCCCCGCCAGGCGGCCAGATCCGCACGGTCGAGCGACCAGGCGTAATCAAACAGAGTGTCTGAGTGGAAATCCGTCGCGCGTGTGGGCGCCGAGCCATCCAGCCGTTCGACCCAGATGTTGCCCGCCCCGCCGGAGTCCCTGACAAACTCCAGCGCTTTCCCGTCCGCGGCCCATGCAGGAGGGCTCCCGATGTCGGGAAGGCGGCGCATGATCGGCCCGCCATCGATGGAGAGCACGACGGCTTCGGCGGAAGAGAAGCGCGGATCGTCCCCCGAATAGTGCAAGGCCGCGATCCGACGCCCGTCCGGCGATACCTGCGGATAGGACATAGGCTCCTTCGTTAATTCGATCGCCCTTCCACCATCAATCGATACCTTCCATAGCGTCGGTTTTGCGCCCGTCACCGGAGCCCATCCTTCGGAAGCCACGTAGACTACCCACTTCCCATCCGGCGTGACCGATGGGTGGACATCGTGATTACCCCCGGTCAACTGTTTCCGCTCCGTGCCATCGGGGTTCATACGCCATATCTTGCGGTCGGCTTCGTAGACGAGGCACCTGCCGTCGCGCGTGGCAACGACTTCAGCGGGGCTCCCCAGGGCCGATGTAATCTGCTTCAGATTACGTCCCGCGTGGTCCGCGCGCCAGATCTCCGGCGAGTCTCCCGCCTGCGCGGCAAAGACCAGGCCATCGGGCAGCCAGGCCAGGGTCTTGCGTCCGCGAAAGCCGCGCCAGCCGCCGGGCCCTACCAGTGAGGCGCGCGCGGCATCCCCGCGAGGCGCTAGCCACAGCTCCCACGATGTCCCGCCGCGGACCGTGACCAGCGTCCGCCCGCCGGCCGTCGTACTCACTCCGGTGTAGCTGTCCAGGTCGTTCGTAATGCGTTGGACAGTTCCCCCCGGATACAAAACGCGCCAGATCTGCAGCGAATCGACGGGGTGTTCCGCCGCCGTGACCATCAGCTCGCGTCGCGTCCAGACAATCGATCCTGGAAGAGCCCAACCCCACGCTCCGATGGCCGACTGAGAGCCATCCGCAATCCGGATCTCTATCAGTTGAACGGAACGGTGGGGGTCTGCCAGGCTGCCGCCGAAGCAAGCCAGGCTCCGGCCGTCCGGCGCCCAGGCTACGGCAGCGTCGAAAAAATAGTCCGGACGCCGCCGCTTGCTTACGATACGCTCCGCGCTTCCGTCAACCGCGGCGATAACCACCTCGGTATCCTCGCGCGCGAGCCGCACGAAGGCCACCTGCCTGCCGTCCGGTGAAACCGCGAAGCTGGTATCCACGTGCGTGTGGATCTCTCGCGCATCCCCTCCCAGCAGCGGCACCCGCTTGATCGTACCGCTCCAGTTCGCGTCACGTACCAGGTAATAGAGGAAATTTCCATCTGGTGAAAATGCCAGGTTCGAGTGGTCCCCGCGCGCCCGCGGCAGCAAATCAATCTCGTTATTGGCAGCCACTTCGCGCAGGCGAAGGCTCTGGGTGCCCTCCTCATCCGGCGAGAGATATGCCACGAACCGGCCATCGGGTGAGATCGCGGCTTCCTCCGGGAGGCCTCGCACCATCAGGCGCGCCATGCGCATGGAAGCGAATGTGGAAGACCGTTGCCCCTGATACCGCGTGGCCATCCAGGCCGCAACAATTGCCAGGATGGCCGCGGCTGCCGCCCCCAGAAGCATCCGCCGCCGGATGTGCCTGGCCGCCGGGGCTGCCGTCACGGGCGCAACGCCCGCTACCGGAGAAGGATTCGGCGCTAAAGGAAGCAGATCTTCGCGTAGCGCGTCCGCGGTCTGATAACGTTCTGCTGGATCCTTGCGCAGACACCGTTCCACGATCCCCGCCAGCCTCTCCGGCAACTGCGGCGCGATCTCCGCCAAACGCGGTGGTTCGCGTCCCAGGAGCGCCCCCATGACCTCGGCCGGGGTCTGGCCGGAGAAAGGGCTCTTTCCTGCAAGCATCTCGTACAGTACAATACCCAGGCTGAAGATATCGCTGCGGCCGTCTACGGCAGCGCCCCGCGCCTGCTCCGGAGACATATAGCGGACCGTGCCCAGGACGATGCCGGGCAGCGTCAGCGGGTGCGCCGCCATGCCGGACTTCGTCGATCGGTGCTCTTGCTGGAAGCGCGCTAGCCCGAAATCCAGCACTTTCACTAACGCGTCGGGCCGCAGCATGATGTTTTCCGGCTTGATGTCCCGGTGAACGATGCCGGCCCCATGCGCCGCGGCCAGGGCGGAAGCCACCTGGACGGCGATGCCGGCGCAGGGTTCGCCGCTCAAAATGCCGCCGGCCAGCGATTGCCGGAGCGTTTGGCCCATCACGTATTCCTGGGCAATAAAGCGTCCGCCTTCGAACCGGCCAATATCGTAGACCGTCACGATGTTCGGATGATTCAGGCGCGATGCGGCACGGGCCTCCTGTTCCAGGCGGCGCATTTGATCTTCATCGCCGGCCAGTTCCGGTAATAACAGCTTGAGCGCGACCTGCCGGCCCAGTTCCCGGTCCACCGCCAGCCACACCTCGGCGATGCCGCCCGAGCCCAGACGCGAAATCACACGGTAGCGCCCGATCTCCATGCCTGCCTGGGGATGCCAAGCCGGCGGCGCCGTGTTGCCGGCCACTCGCTCGATCACGGGGGCCTCCAGAAAATCGCCGGACGATTCGTATGCCTGCAGCAACTCGGTCGCCTGCGCCAGCAACCCGGCATCGTCGCGGCAGGCCACCTTCAGGAATGCCATGCGTTCGGCGCCGGTCATCCCCAAGGCTGCCTGGGCCAGCGCGTCGATTTTCTGGTAGCGTTCCGGGGTCATTCCAAGTGCCGTGGGGCGGCCGACCTCATGGACGTTCTGAGCCGCTCCGGCTGAGTTCGCGATACAGCCAAGCCTTGGCGGCCTTCCAGTCTCGCAGGACGGTATTGTTGGAGACGCCCAGAACCTCTGCCGTCTCTTCCACGCTCAACCCGCCGAAATACCGCAGCTCCACCACCCGGCCGCGGCGTTTGTCCAGACGCTCCAGTTCCGACAGGGCTTCGTCCAGAGCCAGGAAACCCTCGCTCGCCGAAAGGGCCGGCGCTTCGTCCAGCGAAAGTTGCGGCGCATCCTCCCCGCGCCTGCGAGTGAGGCGCGCGCGGGCCATATCCACCAGGATGCGGCGCATCAATTCCGCGGAGACAGCGAAGAACTGCGCTCGATTGTGCCACTGGGCCCGCTTTTGTTCCACCAGCCGGAGATAAGCTTCGTGCACCAGCGCGGTCGCCTGCAATACGTGGCCGCCGGACTCCCGGCTCATATGGCGCCGCGCGATGCGTTTCAGCTCGGCATACACCAGCGGCGTCAACTTTTGGATGGCGGTCGCGTCCCCGTTGCCCCAGGCAACCAGAAGCTCCGTGACCTCCAACCGCACACCGTCGCCACCGTGTTCTAAGGGCAAGGAGACTCCGAATCTCGACATTCTATCAACTCGACGTGATCAGGCTTCTTTCCCGGCGGGCGAGCAGCTGAAACATCGCCGGCCGACAGGGTAGTGACCGGCGAATTCTGGAACCTTTAGATCGTATGTAAGTGGTTGAAATGGCGGGCCACCGTGGATGCCTTTCGAACTTTCTTGGCCCGTACGGGCCTCTTCGGGGAGGCGCTCGAAAAAGGTAAACCCACCAATCTAAATGGCTTAGCGATCGATCGAAATCGGTCATCCGACTTGCCCACCCAGCCGGGATGCGTTTCGAACCCATTGAATGAGGGCGTGAGCCCGGCAACAGAGTCATGCTTCCACTCCGGTGCCATTGAGTCGCCCGTCAAAGGAAGGGGCTGACCATGGCGCGATGGGCGAAAGGACACAGCGGCAATCCCACCGGTCGACCCAAACGTGGCCAAGCGTTTACCGATGCCCTCCGTGGCAAGGGCACCGCCGACGAACTCGCCGAACTCGCCTGGAAGGCCGCGCGTCAAGGTGCCCCCTGGGCCATTCAGATGATCTACAACCGCCTGGAACCGCAAACCGCCCAGTGAACTTAACTCAGGAGATCAACCATGCCAATCCAATCGACTGCACCCGACTTACCGATGACGAGATCGAACAACTGGAAAGCCTGCTTAAACGAGCCGGAACGGCTGCTCCAGAGCTTGGAGGCGGAGAAGGGTCGGCGCAATCTGTATGACTTTGTCCGGCTGGCCTGGCACGTGCTGGAGCCGTCTACGCCCTTCGTCGATGGACTACATATCCAAGCCATCTGCCTGCATCTGCAGGCCATCACGGAGGGACGCTTAGCCCACCTGATCATCAACGTACCACCGGGGCATGCCAAGTCTCTGTTAACCGCCGTCTTTTGGCCCGCCTGGGTGTGGATCGAGCGACCGCATATACGGTGGCTGTTCGCCAGCTATTCGGCCAACCTAAGCGTACGCGACAGCGTCAAGTGCCGGCGTTTGATCGAATCCGATTGGTATCAACAGCGTTGGGGCGACCGCTACCGACTCAGCGTAGACCAGAATCAGAAGAACCGGTTTGAAAACGACCGCACCGGTTATCGAATTGCGACGTCGGTGGGCGGGTCCGGTACCGGGGAGCGTGCCGATGTGGTGGTGGTCGACGATCCGCATAGCGTGGACCAAGCCGAGTCCGATACGGAGCGGCGCACGGCGGTGGAGTCGTTCAACGGCACCATGTCCACCCGCTTGAACGATCTGGCTACTGGCCACAAGGTTGTGATCCAGCAACGGCTGCACGAAGCCGATTTGACTGGCGATCTGCTAGCCAAGGGCGGCTTCGACCTGTTGTGTCTGCCGGCGGAGTTCGAGCCAGAGCGACGCTGCATCACCCCCATCTGGAGAGACCCGCGGGTAGAGGCCGGTGAGTTGTTGTGGCCCGACAAGGTCACGAGGGCGCAACTGGAATCGCTGAAGACCGCGCTGGGATCCTACCGCTACTCCGGGCAGTATCAGCAGCGGCCAGCGCCTGCCAGCGGCGGCATTTTCCAGCGGCACTGGTTCCGTTTTTGGAAACCCGCCCACATGGATTTGCCACCCGTGCCCGTGCGCATGCCGGATGGCCAGATGATCAGCATCCTGGCCGTAACACCCCCGGCAGAGTTCGACACCGAGGTCCAGTCGTGGGATTTGGCCTTTAAGGACAAGGCCAGCAGCGACTACGGGGTGGGCAAGTGTGGGGTGCCAAAGGTGCGGACCGTTTTCTGTTGGATCAGCATCGCGAACGGATGGATATGCCAGCCACCAAAACCGCCGTCCGCAGCATGTCGGAGAAGTGGCCCCACGCGGCTGCCGATTAAGTCGAAGACAAGGCTGACGGCCCGGCCGTCATCCAGAGTTGCAACATCAGATAGTAGGGCCTAATCGAGCGTCGGAAGGCGGCGAGCTGGCCCGCGCACACGCCGTGTCGCCCCAAGTCAAGGCCGGAAACGTCTATCTCCCACATCCTGCTACCTGCCCATCGGTGGCGGCATTCATCGAAGAGGATGATCGCATTTCCGAACAGGTCGCCACGATCAACAAGTCGATCCCATGACCTGAGCCCTGCCACCGCTTCACCGCCGTGCGAGGCAACCTCTGCGTCCCGGATTCCCGATTCGTGATCAGACCAGTTTCATCCCGGACGATTGGCCGCAGGTCTACGCCATCGTGGTCACGCCTATGGGGGTAAGCCACGCTGTGGCGGGCCTGGGATCCGCAAGGGCCCATTTACCTGTACGACAAACATATGTTCCCGCATGCCGAGCCAGCGGAGAACACTCACGCCATCAAACAGCAGGAACTGGATCCCGGGCACGGTCCACGTCTCCCTCTTTTCTGGGGATCATCCATCGAGCAGCACCGCGTCTGCAACTCTCTGGACAGGGCAGAGGCCTGCGCGTGACGGGCACCCGGATGAGGGAAGAGTGGGGTGTCTGGTCTGCTGGCACATATTAGCAGCGCACCGGCTCCAAAGTGTTCGCTACCTTGACTGGATTTCTATCGGCGTATCGGGTAAGGGATGAGGGTGCGCTGCTGTTGCGATGCTGTCGCGCGTTGCTGGTGTCCAGGCAGGCATTGCAGCCTCTCCAGACCCAGTGCCTCAGCCCATCGACCTTCTGGCGAGAGTCTACCAGGGGCCCGAACAAGCTGGATGCTCTGATCTGAACAGAACGATCCAGGCTAGCGCAGAGAGGACCATCACGAACCACGGCAGGCCATCGAAGCGATCGTCATCAGGCGCGGGGCGAGGAGACATCATGGCTGCTCCCCCTTTGCTTCAGAACACCTCAGCCTCGGCCAGCAGGACAATCCATACCGGGTGCTCTTTTCCGAAACCGCGCTTAAGCCTGGCTCCGGCCGATGCCGCCGGACAACGGTGAACATCGTAGAGCGCAGCCCTGGAGAGGCTGGCGTCGGCGGTTCGATTCCGTCCCTGGC
>CAWJJQ010000009.1:0-1102321 GCA_963843255.1 Bryobacterales bacterium
CTTTACATCGGGGCCTGGGGATGGTAGACTTCCGGCATAAATGCAGATTCAGCATAATCGGATCTGCTTCAGTATATTTGAGGTAGACCGGCAGGCGCGGGAATTGCGCAAGCACGGCGTCCGGATCAAGTTGGAGGATCAGCCGTTCGAGATCCTGATGGCGCTGCTCGAAAAGCCAGGCACCATCGTCACCCGTGAGGAACTTCGCGCGAGAATCTGGCCTGAGGGAGTTTTCGTCGATTTCGATAAGGGCCTCAGCAAAGCTGTAAATAAGATCCGTACAGCGCTCGGCGATCCGGCGGCCACCCCCCGCTTCATCGAAACACGGTCGCGCCGCGGGTACCGGTTCATCGCTCCGGTTACCTTGGTGGAGGAACCGCGCGCCTTGGCGACCGGCTCGGAACCGCAGCAGGAGGCGGTCGTAAGGGCGCCGGCGCCGGCCTTCTGGCCGAAGGCAGCCCTTTGGGTGGCGGCCGGCTTGATGTTAGCCACCGGGCTGGCGGCCGCTCTGAACATCGGTGGACTTCGGAACAGGCTGTTTGCTTCGAGGACTGTTCCGCACCTGCAATCGATCGCTGTCCTGCCGTTGGAAAATCTCTCGCACGATCCGGAGCAAGAGTATTTTGCCGATGGCCTCACGGACGCGCTGATCACCGATCTTGGCAGAATCGTGGGTTTGCGCGTGATCTCGCGCACCTCGGTGATGCAGTACAAACGCACCAGGAAGCCGCTTCCGGAAATCGCCAGGGAGTTGAATGTGGATGCCGTGGTCGAGGGCACGGTGCTCCGGTCCGGAAACCACATCAGGATTACGGTGCAGTTACTGCAGGCGCGCACCGACCGGCACTTGTGGTCGGAGCGCTATGAACGGGATTTCGAGGACCTCCTCCAATTGGAACAGCAGATGGCCCTGGCGATTGCCAACGAAATCAGCGGGCAACTCATGCTTGCGGATCGAAGCCGCACGCAAGGAAACCGCTCGGCCAATCCGGCGGCGTTCGACGCCTACCTGCGGGGACGCTACTTCTGGACCAGGAGGGATGCGCAAGCCACGCCTGAGGCGGTTGGATATTTCGAGCAGGCGCTTCGGGAGGATCCGAAGTTCGCGCTGGCCTGGTCCGGCCTGGCGGATTGTTATTCGACAGGCTGGTGGACGCAGGGGGATGCGGCCCGCGCGGAAAGATATGCCCGCAAAGCACTGACTCTGGCCCCGGAACTGGCGGAAGCGCACATTTCGGTGGGATACGCCGATTATGATTTAGCCCGGTTCGCGGATGCCGAGAGGGAGGCTCGGCGAGGTATCGCGCTGAATCCAAATTATGTGACGGCCCATCATTTTCTCTCGTTCTACTTGCTTACCGCGGGCCGCGCGACGGAGGCGCTGGCAGAGAACGACCGCGCCCGGCAACTGGACCCATTCTCTTTTCCGGTGGTGTACGTGCGCGGCCTCATCTTTATGAATCTGCATGACTACGAGCGGGCCGCGGAACAGTTTACTGCCACAGCGGACATTAATCCGCAGTCCCATGGCCCTCACGAGAACCTCGGCCACCTGTACTGGATTCTGGGCAGAGTTCCGGAGGCGTTGGCGGAGGAACGGAAGGCTGCCACGCTGGCGTCGAAGCCGGAGCGGCTGCGGGATCAGGACGAAATTGCCGCCGTGTATTTGAAATCCGGATATGCGGCAGCCGCACGCCGCTCTGCGCAACTGTGGGAGAGTGCTTATCATGGCGAGGACATGGATGCCTTCGATACCGCCATTCAATGGGCGATCGCCAGGGATGCAGACAAAGCGCTGGAATGGCTGAATCGCGCGACTGAAATGTCGCGAGGCAACAACAACTGGGTCGAGTTACGGAACCCAGCGTTTGATTTCATGCGCGCAGATTCACGTTACCGCAATCTGATGGGGCGGCTGGGGTTGACTCCGTAGGAGTTTGTTGGGGCGGCTTGTGGGATTCGAACCCACGACTTTCGGAACCACAATCCGACGCTCTACCACCTGAGCTAAAGCCGCCGCAAGGAATGATTACAGTTTAGCAAAACCACCGGAAGTGAGCATGGATCCGATGACGGCGACGGCGGCGTTCCCGGGCGCTTCGTCATTTCCGGTCGAGGACCGATTGTACAAAATCGCCGAGTTGGCCGGCTGTGAATTCGTTGCCTTCGAAATTTGCCGCCAACTTTCCCTGGCGGTCGATCACGATGGTGTGCAGGGAGTGGGTGAGCGTACCTTCGTCGGGCCAGAAGTTCACTCCGAACTGGCGGCACACCCGGCGCACCTCAGGCTCCTTTCCGGTGAGCAGATGCCACGATGCGGGATCGGCTTTCCAGATCTCGCCATACTTGGCCAGAACGTCCGGCGTATCGTGTACCGGATCCATGGTGATGCTCAGCAAAATCAATTCGCTCCCCACTCGGTCGTGAAACCGTTTTTGCACGCGCCCGAGATTGTTCGACAGCCGGAAGCAGTAGTTCGGCAAAGGGCAGCGGGTGTAGACGAACGCCGCGGCGATGACTTTGCCCGTGAACTGTGTGAGGCGGACGCTTTGTCCGGTCTGGTCGGTCAAGGTGAAGTCGGGCACGGATTGGCCCGTCGCGATTTCGGCCGCAGCCGGGTCCGAATGATCGAGACGCGCCAGGAGCTGCAGCCGCTGCACCTGAAGCGGTTCCGTCTCCACGCTCTGGTAATGATGAATCCGCAGATCCTCGGCGTAGGCATCGTCGCCGGTGACTACCAGGTTGAAGTCCACGATTTTGCCGGGTTGGATGCTATCCAGCAACTTTACATCGCGCACCGGCACCGGCATCACCATGGCTTCCATGTAGCCAGGAATCGCGGTGCAGGATGCCAAAAACGATTTGTGATCGCGATCCAGCTTCAGGACGAGGCCGGTGACGGGATAGCGTTGCGCGGCACCCATCGCGCCCACAGCCGCGATTAGCACCAAAGCGCGCAGGATGCGGCCGATCATGGCGCCCGCTCCCCCGCAGGCTTGGCCGCCACTGCCGGAGGCCGGTTGGCGCCCCCGAGGCGATATGGCGTGTAATTGAGCTTGGTATATCCCGCTGTAGACTCCTTGATCTCGATGAACTGGTTCTTGCCCACGTTCGTCAGCCCCTGCGGCGCCGTAGTGCCCGGCCACCAGATCTCGACCTTTTGAATCTCGGCCGATTTGCCCAAACCGAGGTGCTGCCGCAATGGGGACCCGCCAAACGAGCTCTGGCTGCCCACCGTGCGGTAGATGGCCCGTGTAGCACCGCCTTCGTTCTTTACGGTCACCTTGATGCGCGCGCCGATGGCAGACCTGTTGGCCTTCACACCCACCAGGTGCATCACGATCCAGTCGTTGCCGTTGCCCGGATTCTCAAACAGACGGTAGGTATGACTGTCGCCAGGTGCCGCGCCGCCGATGGAGGTCAGGATGTCTTCGTCGCCGTCGTTATCCAGGTCCGCGAAGGCCACACCGTGACCGGGGTGCAACTCGCCCGTGCCCGAAGAAGCGGTGACATCGACGAACGATTTTCCGTCTTTGTTCCGCAGCATGACGTTCGGCAGCAGCGAGCCATACGACGGGTTGCCGGTGCCAAGGTAAATATCCAGGTAACCGTCGTTGTCTATATCGCCGAAGTTGGAACCCATGGGTAGGAAGACCATTTCCAGCCCGGCGTCTTTGGTTACGTCGCGAAACGTCCCGTTGCCCAGGTTCTTATACAGCTTTAACGTGCCTACGTTGAACGGCAGTTTCAGGTAGGTCTTCACGCTTTCTTCGATCGAAGGATAGAAACTGGTGACAAACAGGTCCGGCCATCCATCGTTGTCGTAGTCAAAGAACCAGGTGGCGAAGCCTCTTCCCGATCCGGGCACGCCGGCCTGTTCGGCCACGTTGGTGAACGTCCCGTCATGGTTGTTGTGGTAGAGGAAATTATTGCGGCCCATGTTGGATACGTAGAAGTCCACGTATCCGTCGCCATCGTAGTCGATGGCCGCCACGCCTTTGGAGAAGGCCGATTGGTCGATGCGCGCGCTGTGAGAGATGTCCTGAAAGGTGCCATCGCCCTTGTTCAAAAAGAGCTGGCTGGGCCCGCTTTCGTTCACTACGAACAGGTCCAGAAGGCCGTCGTTGTTGATGTCTGCCCAAGCCGCGCCCTGGGTATTGGTGGCGGGAAACGCCAGGCCCGCCTGCTTCGTAACGTCGGTGAAAGTTCCGTCGCAGTTATTGCGCAGCAGCGATTTGCGCTGCCCGATCTGCTCCCAGGCGCCGCGCAAAACCAGAATGTCCGTGCATCCGTCGTTGTTGTAGTCGGCCTGTATGAGATTCAAGCCGCCCCACTGATCGCTCAAGCCGGCCGCCGCCGTACGATCCGAAAAGGTGCCGTTCCCATTGTTATGGAAGTAGTGCATGGGAGCGCAGGTATCAAACGAAGAGGTGACCACATCCAACAAGCCGTTATTGGCGAAGTCGTCGATCACAATTCCTGATGAAACCGCGAAAAGGTTGAGCCCGGCTTCGGGCGCCACATCCTTGAAGCGTCCTACCCTCTCGGTGGATTCAAACAGCGATGGCGGCAGCAAAAAGGGGGAAGGCACATTTTCCGGATAGTTACCCAGGGTCATCTCCGCCAGGTTGAGCAGCCATTTCGCGTCGATACTGTCCGGCTGGCGGGCCAGGTACTTCAGGAAATACTTCACGGCTTTTTCGGAGTAGGCCGTGTGCTTGTAGCGGAGCGAATGCGGCATGGGGAAGAGGCATCGATCGCCCGGATTCTGGTAAACGTCGTTCTCCATCTCGGACGCATGCAGGTAGGCGATGCCCAGCGACTCCTCGAGCGCCGGCAATAACTGCGGGGAATCCGACGCTGCCAGCCGGTAGGCAGCTTCAAACTGCGCGATGGATTCCACCATTTCGCCTTTGTAGGCGTGAAGCTGCGCTTTAGCCATGTGCAGGTGGACGCGATCCAGCGGATTGGCATCTGCCGCTTTGTCCGCGCCGCCCGTATCCGGAGCACGGAGCGCCTTGTCAATCCAATCCATCACCGCCGTATACGCGCGAGTATGGACTTCACAGATGGCCTTGGGATCCTGATCCCAACCCGCCGGCTTGGAGATCGCGGTGAGTGCGGACAGCGCCTCGGGGACGCCGCCAACTTCCGGGGCGATCCGGATAGCGCCGCTGGCGGCCAAGGCGGCCTGCCGGGCGCGGTTATCGTCGTTAAGCTTGGCCGGTTCGGTCTCCGCGGCCACCTTGAGAACGGCGTAGCCGGTGGGCAGCTTAACGATGCCTGAAATGTCACCCGGGTGAAGCCCTTCCAGGGCGCCACGCAACTCAGGGCGCAGGGTAGCCGGATCGACCTGGCCGAGCGAGCCGCCGTCGAGCGCCGTGGCATCGGTGGATTTTTCGCGCGCGAGCACGGCGAAATCCGCGCCGCGCTTCAACTCCGCCACGATCTTTGCGGCGGCATCGGCGGAATCAACTACAATGATGCGGACCGGAATGGTTCCCGCGGAATCGGCCGCCATCAGGCAATGGAACATCCCGCAGCCGATCAAGCACGACAGCGCAGATGCCATCAGGCCTCGCATTGGGCCACCATCTCCATTTTGGTTGTTACTTTTCCCCTCTGCCTGGAGCAGAAAACTAGGCGCTCGGGACGCCTGGTGGCTAACATTTTAGCACTCGCCAAAACGCTTATGGTGCGGCCAGCGACGGGCCGCCCACAATGTTCGATGGCAACGATAGATTGCCGCTGGCATCTTCCGCCCGTACGAAGTACATGGCCTGCAAGGTGGAAGGAGGAGTTTCCGTATAGGCCGGAGACGTGACGCGGCCAAGGAACATCACCGGTCCGGGAAAGCCGCAGCCGCAGGCCAGACTGCAGGTGTTCCCGCTACAGGTGGTAGCACCCACGGCGCTCTGGGCCCGGACCGCGTAACAGGTGTTGAGCACCGCGGCGGTACTGGCGCTACATGCGGCAGCGAGCGCAGTCGAGGCGGGCGTGGGCGGCGGCGAACTCAGTTCGTAGAACGAAATGCGGTAGACCAGGTAATCCACGGCGCCCGAAATGGGGCTCCAAGAGAGTGAAACCGTGCCGCCCAGGGAACCGGACGTGGAACTGACTACCGGTATGCCGAGCGTGGAGGACGCTGGACGGACCTTTGGCACGATGCAGCCCGGGTAGGTGCATTGAGTGGTCAGCAGGTGAAGATCATTGGTGGTAATTCTGCCATCCTGATCCAGGTCCATGGGGTCTTTGGGAGTGGCCTTGGTGTTCAATCGGGCGGACAGAAGATTCACATCGTTTTGATCGATCACGCCGTCGTGGTTGAAATCGAGCGTTCCATTGTCGAGCATGAAAACCTGGGTTCCACCGACGGGCCGTGCGGTGCCCCAGTACAGGCCAAAGGGGGTGGCCGCGAAACTCCGGCCGCCCGTATTCCAGCCATCGCCCAGGCCGATCTTGCTCACCATGGTCCAGTGCACCCCGTCGTTGGTACGCATGATGTCGGAGCCGAACTCCTGGGCCCAACTGGCCCCGTATCCGTCCTGGTTGGAACTGTCGGCGCTCCAGTCCCAGGTGCTCAAATACAAACCGAGGCTGCCGGCTCCCATTCTCCAGAAGTGCCCGGTAAAACCGTTGTCGAAGTACTGGCCTATACCGCTGATCGGATCCACCGCTAAGCCGGCGCCGGGCTGCCCTTGCGGAATGGTGCGCGGGTTGCCTACCACCAGATCCCAGCTATCGAACGAATCCACGGGGTCCGGCACGTTACCGGTGGTGTCGGGATGGATGCGGACCAGTTCGTTAGGCTGGTCGGTGCCCACGTACAGGCAGCCGATGCCGGGGCAGCTTTGGGTATCGGCGAACACCTGCGTGCTCATCGCATAATTGGAAACTAAACCTTGCGCGTAACCGCCCTGGATGACAACGGGCGTCCAGTTATACGGAGCGGGACCCTGCCCGTTGGTCTTGTAGACGCTGTATTGCGTGGTTCCGGCGCTGTAGGGATTGCCGCAGCCGGCGTACATAAAGTTGTTGAAGGGCTCCAGAATCCAGACAGGCAGTGTTTCGGCCGGGGGACTGACAAATTGGAAATTGTTGTTTCCGTGGGATGGATTAGCGCCGGGCAAGGAGGCGATCACGCGGCCGACACCGGAATAATCGCCCACCTGGAGATACAGCGTCCCGTTCAGTTGTTGGCCAGAGCGGATGCCGTAGATGGGAAACTGTTGCGTGCCTGCCTGCGAGAGATTCCCCAGAAATGTTCCGGGGGCTTGCGGAAGCTGGTTCCAGGTGACGCCATCCACGGAGCGCAGGATGCGCGGCGGCGGCCATCCGCCAACGGATGTTTCGAAGATGGCGCCGGAGGTGACGGTTCCCGCATACAAAGCCACCGTGCCGCCCGGTTCAGTTACGACACTTAGGCTCCGGACACCCATCTCGCGGGCGGTAGGCACCGTATTGCCGCTGTTATCGGTAGTAGTGAGGGAGTTCGGCGATTGAAACACCCGGGTCCAAACATTGGTTTGGGGAGTGTATTGCCAGATTTCGGCCTGCAAAGGCAAGAGATGATAATCAGGTGTGCAGTTACCGATAGCCGGGGGATAGAGCTGCGGCAGGCCGAGTTGAATTGCCGACAAGGCGGCGGTGACACAACTAACTTCCCGGCCTGTCCCGACATATAAGTTGCCATTGAACCATTGCATCGACCAGGACTCGCTGTTGTTCTGATCGCCAAAGCCGCCCGTTGCCACCCGGTTGAAGCCGGGCTGCTGGCTTTCCTGCGCCATGATCCGGCTGTAGATCATGGAAAAGGAGTTATCGCCGAGGCGTAACTTGTAGTGCTCCACGTGTATTACGCCCAGGTTCATGGCATAAGTCGTGGGCAGCAAGGTCTCCGGCTCAGTGACTAATCCATCGTTAGGGGGGGCGCTGGAACCGCCGGTAATGCTCTGCAGAATCGGCCCCGTGGCAGGAGTGGAACCGCCCACGCACTTGGGATCGGGGCACCAGGTATCGCCCGCCACGGTGTAGAAGGGGATCCGCGCATTTTGAAAAATCGGATCCCACTGGGCCCGGAGCAGTTCGACGTTCGAGATTTCGAGCGATTGCACGCCGGGCGTCAGCAATCCCAAGGCCTGGCCCAGAGGCTGGCCGGCCGGACTGAATAACCAGTCGGAGAGGGCATCTCCCTGGTTCGGCGTGCCAAGAGTAATCACGCCGCTGGCGATGCCTATCCACTGCGGAGTGGCGATGGCTGCTTCCAGATCCAAGCCGCCCTTGGAATGACCAATGAAATAGACCTTCGATACCGAGTAAGTGGCCAGTATCTTCGGAAACATGGTCTGCAGCATTGCCGCATTGGCCTGAATGATCGAATTGTTGTTTGAGTTATCCAGGCTCAAGCTGACGAACACGGTTCGAAAGCCATTGTCGTAGGCGTAATCGTACATGTCGTTGCCGGTCGAGTCGAGCCAGTCTTTGTAGCTCCCACCCAAACCGTGCACGAAGACCAGGACGGGTGCATTCGATCCACCTGGGGGGACCGCGCCATACCAGAGATTGGGCTGCGTGGGATCCGCGACTACAGGCGGAGCGGTCGGGGGCTTGGCGGTGGTAGCGCAAACCGGGTAAGCGGCCAGAAGCAACAGACACCCGTACAGAACGCGGAGCCCCGGCCGGAATCCAGGGGACGCACAGGAAAGCATGGAAACTCCTTTGAAGTGGGGCTGCACCTGGCCCGCTCGATGCCGCTCACGCGGACTTTCAAAGACATTACCACTTCGCTGATGGGGGTGTCCATGCGCGCGGCGGGTTGGGGTACTAGTTCGGAATATGCGCTGTGAGACGGCTCCGCAGGCTACTGGGGTGCCGCGGAAGAGGGTGTCGCAGTGCCTTGACAGGCGCTGGAATCGAGCATATTATGAGAGCCGGTCAATGCCCGCTACAAATGGCAGCTACGCAGTGAGCATGGCCTGCAATCTTTGCGGCGCCCAGGAACCCGAATGGATCAAGGAGTACCGGGAACAGGCCGATTGGAGCTCCCGGTTTCGCGTGGTCAAATGCGGCAAGTGCGACCTGGTGTACACCGATCCGCGTCCCAGCGACGACCAGTTACTGGTCCGGTCGCCGGCCTACCAGGAGATGCGGCGGCAGATGAAGCGTGACCTGGAGGCGAGCCTCATCGGGCGGCTGGGTATCAAGATGATGAAGAACGCCCGCAAGCCTCCCGTAAACGGACCGGGCAAGGTGCTCGATATTGGATGTTCGTGGGGCGATTACCTGGGCCGGCTGCGGACATTGGGCTGGGAGCCGTATGGGATCGAATTGGATGAAGAAGCCGCGCAGGCGGCGCGCGACAGTTACCAGGTGCAGGTTACCGTGGGCACCGCGGAAGACAAACTGCGAGATTATTCTGACGATTCCTTCGATCTGGTGACGCTGTGGCACGTATTGGAGCATCTGAACGACCCATCGCTGGTCCTGCGGGAGAGCTGCCGCGTCCTAAAGCCGGGAGGAATGCTGGCGCTGGAAGTCCCGAATTTCGACAGCGCCTGGTCGCACCTGTTGGGCGAGGATTGGTTTCCGCTGGAACTGCCCTTTCACCTTTTCCATTTTTCGCCGCGAACTCTGCGGCGGATGTTGAGCAAGGCGGGCTTCGGAGTGACCAGGATCGCGGGCGAACCCGGTCCGGCGCAAACGGTCTGGAGCCTGCACATGGTATGGAACCGGATGCGGGGCACAATGTGGAACGGGCGGCTGCTGTGGAGCCCCACCGGGACGCTACTGCTTTACCCGATCGAAATCATCACCGCGCAGTTGGGGCGCAGCAATCACATGCAGGCGTTCGCGGTGAAGGCGGCATGATAGAGGAGGCACCATGCAGGGCGTGCGAGACGTGACCGAGCCTTCGGGCAAGTGGGCATTTGACAATTCCGTTACCGACGCTTTCGACGATATGTTGAAGCGGTCGATTCCGCAATATGAGGTGATGCGGCAGGCCTGCTTCGATATTGCCTGCCAGTTCGTGCAGGAGGGAACCGACCTTGTGGACCTGGGGTGCTCGCGCGGGGAAGCGCTCGCGCCGCTTGTCGACCGCTTTGGCGAACAGAACCGTTATGTCGGCGTGGACGTGTCGCCGCCAATGCTGGAAGCCGCGCGGGAGCGGTTCCAGGGCCTGGTCGAAAGCGGTGTGGTGCAGATCCTGAATCTCGACTTGCGCTGCGGATATCCACAAGTGTTCGCGTCCGTGACGCAATCGGTGCTGACGCTGCAGTTCACGCCGATCGAATACCGCCAGCAGCTTTTGCGCCAGATATACAAACACACGGTGCCTGGGGGCGTATTCATCCTGGTGGAGAAAGTATTGGGCGCCACGGCGGAGCTGAACAACCTGTTTGTGGAAAACTATTACGACCTGAAGAAAGACAACGGGTATTCGCAGGAACAGATCGAGCGCAAGCGGTTGTCGCTCGAAGGGGTGTTAGTTCCGGTCACGGCGCGTTGGAACGAGGAACTGCTCGCTTCCACCGGTTTCCGGATCATCGATTGTTTCTGGCGCTGGATGAATTTTGCCGCGTGGGTGGCGGTGAAAGAAGGGTAGCCGGCCCGAGAGGCCGGCCGCAGGCCGGGGGCCTGCCCCACATGCTCGGGAAACCGAATATCGTTTTGATCAGCGCCGATTCTTTGCGGGCGGACCACTTGAGCTGCTACGGGTATCCGCTGAGCACCAGTCCCACGATCGACGCCATGGCCTGCCAGGGGGTACTGTGCGAAAACGTATTCGCGCCCGTCATCCCCACGCAGCCCTCGCACACGACCATCTTCACCGGACAGCATCCGCTAACTCACGGTGTCGTGGCGCACGGCGGCAAAGCCAACCTGGCGCGTGATACGCCCGTGCTGGCCGAGTTGCTGCTGGAGGACGGGTACACGACCTGCGCGGTGGATACGCTGTTCCGGGAACGCACCTGGTTCGGGCGCGGGTTTGAGCACGTGATCGACCCGAGCCCGCATCATTTCTTCAATGCGTCGGTGACGCAGGAGGAGCTAACGGGCCGTGCCATCCGGTGGCTCAAGAGCATGGCGGAGGCGCCGTTTTTCCTTTTTATCCATTATTGGGACGTGCATTATCCCTACATTCCGCCGGAGCGTATGCGCGGGCTTTTCTACGAGGGCGGCAGTCCGGTAGACCCTGCCAATCGCGCGCTGGACGAATGGTGGGAACATCCGATCGGGGCGATGGCGCGGGAAACCTGGCTGCGCACCGAACAGGGATTGATCACCAGCCCGGACTACGTGCGGGCTTTGTACGACCGGTCCATCCGCTACCTGGACGAAGGCATCGCGGCGCTACAGGATGCCCTGGAGCGGATGGGGATGGCCGACAACACGCTCACCATGCTGGTGGCGGACCACGGCGAAAGCATGACGGAACACCGCATCTATTTCGATCATTACGGGCTGTATGATGCGACGCTGCGTGTGCCGTTGATCGCGCGCTGGCCGGCAGGGGAGCTGAAAACCGGGACCCGGCTAACTCCGTTCCGGCAACTATCGGATGTGACGCCGACATTGCTCGAAGCCGCAGGCGCGCTTCCGCCAGGGGGCATGGATGGCGCCAGTTTTCTGGGGCAATTGCGAGGGCTGGAAGAGCCTGCCGGTTATGCGCGCGTGCTGAGTCTGGAATCCACCTGGCAGGCGAAATACTGTCTACGCACGGCGCGGTACAAGTACATCACGGCGCGGGAACCGGATCTGTTGGGCAATCCGGACCGGGAATTGTACGATCTGGAGGCCGATCCGCGGGAGGTACACAACATTGCTGCCGGGGAGCCGCGCCTGGCCGCCCAGTTGGACGCGGAACTGGAGCGCTGGATCGCGGAGCGCTTGGAGTCGAATGGGCGGAGCCGCGACCCTGTGCGGGAGGAAGGCGCGGTCGGAGTGAGTATCTGGCAAGGACACCAGGCATGCATGGCATAGGGGAACAAGCGGCCGCACCAACCGATCTGCGCGCGGTGGCGCAGGCTTATCTGGCGGCGTTCGATGCGCAGGATGTAGATCGGTGCCTGGCGTTTTTCCATGAAGATGCCACGGTGGATTTCCAGATCGGAGTCTATCGCGGGCGGGAAGCGATCGGACAATGGCACCGGGACCGTTTTGCGGCGAATTTGAAGATGGCGCGCATGGATTCGATTTCGGTGAATGGCAACACGGTGACTATCGCGGGCGTGGTTTCGTCGAAGCGGCTGGCGGCCTGGAATGTTACGTCGTTGAGCGGCAGGGTGACCATGTCGTTCGCGGACGGGAAGATTCAGAGCGCCAAACTGTCCGCGCGCATCACCAACCCTTTGCATACCATCAACGCGATTCGCGGCGTGTAGTGGCCTGTAGTGACGTGGGAACGGTAACGAGCGGTTATGACGGAACGGATCTGGGCCATCGTACGCAAAGAGCTGAGCCAGATGTTCCGCAACCGGCGGACCCGCGTGTTGCTTTTTGTTCCACCGCTGTTCGAGTTGATCATCTTCAGCTATGCGGTGAACCTGGACGTGGATAATCTGCGAATGGGCTGGATGGATATGGACCAGACGCCGCAGAGCCACGATCTGCTGGCGGCGTTCCAGGGATCGCACCGGTTCCTGCTGACCGCGCTGCCGCGGAGCGAACGGGAAATCCAGGGCGTGCTCGACCGCGGCGAGGCGCAGGTGATCGTGCGGGTGATGCCGGGATTCGGCCGCGACATCTTATTGGGCCGGCAGACCGCGGCACAGATCCTGGTGGATGGGAGCAACTCGAACACCGCGTCGCTGGCGGCGGCGTACACCAGCCAGCTTGTGGAAGGCTACTCGGCCGGCCTGGCGCCGTCTCAGATGCACGCGCGCATGGCGGCCCGAGTGGGTATGGGCGCGATGAGCCTGAACTCGCCGCACATTACCATCAGCGAGCGGGTATGGTTCAACCCGGACCTGCGCAGCCGCAATTTTTTCGTACCCGGCGTGATTTCAAATCTGATGATGGTGGTGACCGTGATGCTGACGGCGATGGGGATTGTGAGGGAAAAAGAGATCGGCACCATGGAACAGTTGATGGTGACGCCCATCCGGCCGATGGAATTGATGGTCGGCAAGATGCTGCCCGCCGCGCTGGTAGGCATGATGGAGCTGACGTTCATGACCACCGTGGCGATGTTGCTGTTTGGGATCCCCATGCACGGCAGCGTATTCGTGCTGGGTCTTAGCGCGTCGGTGTTCCTGCTTACCAGCCTGGGTGTGGGCTTGTTTATTTCGACGATCGCGAATACGCAGCAGCAGGCGATCATGTCTTCGACCTTGATGTCGATCCCCACGTTCATGTTGAGCGGGTTCGCCTATCCGATTCGTAATATGCCGGTCGCGGTGCAGTATTTCAGTTATTTGAATCCTTTGCGGTATCTGATCGAGATCATGCGTGGCATTTTTCTCAAAGGGAACGGCATTGCGGCGTTGTGGCCCCAGATGCTGACGCTGCTAGTTTACGGGATGGTAGTGATGGGACTGAGCGCGAGCAACTTTAGAAAAGGGCTGGATTGAGGATGCCGGCCTAGTGAGATGCCAGCGAGGGACCTCCTACGATGTTGGAGGGTGACGAGAGGTTGCCGCTGTTATCCTCCGCGCGCACGAAATACATACCTTGCAGGGTCGCGGACGGAGAACTTTCGGTGAAGGCCGGAGTGGAGACCCGGGTCACGAAGGTTACCGGGCCCGGATAACCGTAGGCGGTGGTGCTGGTGTCCTGGGCGGCTTTTGCCGGATAGCAGACCTTGAACGGTCCCGCGGCCGGATTGGTGTTGCAAGCGGCCGCGAGTGCGCTCGTGGCGGGTGCGGGCGGCGCGGTGAACGGATAACCGGCTATGCGATAGACCAGATAGTCTTTCGCCCCTGAGATGGCACTCCACGACAGCGAGACTGTGCCGCCGAGGGGACCGGGCGCGGAGCTTACCACCGGTACGCCAAGAGTGCTGGAGGCGGGCAGGATCCTGGGTACGGCGCAGGCGGGGTACGTGCATTGCGATTTCAGCAGCTGGATATCGTTGGATGTAATCCTGCCGTCCTGATCGAGATCCATGGGATCGTGCAATCGGGCTTTGGTATTGAGGTGCGCGCTCATCAGACTGACGTCGTTTTGATCGATCACGCCGTCGTGGTTGAAGTCCAATGTGGCGTTTTCCAAGAGGTAAACCTGGGCGCCACCGTAGGGCCGGTAAGTGCCCCAGTACAGGCCAAAGGGTGTCTCCGAGAACGTGCGGCCGCCCGTGTTGAAGCCGTCACCGAGACCGGTTTTACTGACCATGGTCCAGTGGATGCCGTCGGTGGTGCGCATCAGGTCGGTGCCGAATTCCTGCGACCAACTGGCGGCGAATCCATCCTGGTAGGACGATTCGGAGCTCCAATCCCAAGTGCTCATATATAAGCCCAGGCTGCCCACACCCATTCGCCAGATCATTCCGGTGAAGCCGTTGTCGAAGTATTGGCCTACGCCGCTGATGGGGGTGATCGGCTGGCCCGCTCCCGGCTGCCCCTGCGGAACGGTGCGGGGGTTGCCGACTACCAGGTCCCAGCTATCCGCCGAATCCACCGGCACCTGGCCGGTGGCATCCGGGTGAATGCGGACCAACTCGGCGGGGCGGTCGGTGCCCACATAGAGGCATCCAATACCGGGGCAAGCCTGCGAATCGCTGAAGACTTGCGTGCTGATGGCGTAGTTGGAGATCAATCCCTGGGCGTAGGCGCCGGCGGTAATTACGGGCGTCCAGTTATAGGGCGCGGAACCTTGCCCGTTCGTCTTGTAGACACTGTACTGGGTCGTGCCGGAGCTATAAGGGTTGCCGCAGGCAGCATACAAGTAGTTGTTGAAAGGCTCCAGGATCCACACGGGCATGGTTTCCGCGGGAGGGCTGACGAACTGATAGTTGTTGTTGCCGCTGGCCGGGTTGGTTCCCGGTATGGAACCGATCACTCGGCCGACGCCCGCGAAATCGCCGACCTGAAGATACAACACGCCGTTGAACTGTTGCGCGGAGCGGATGCTGAAGATCTGAAATTGCTGGGTGCCCGCCTGGGACAGATTGCCCAGGAACGTGCCCGGCTGCTGCGGAAGCTGGTTCCAGGTTACACCGTCCACGGAACGGAGGATGCGTGGCGGAGGCCATCCGCCCACTGTGTGATTCAACTCGAAGATGGAACCCGACGTCACGGTTCCTGCGTATAGAGCAACCGTGCCGTCCGGCTCCGTCACGACGCTCATGCTGCGGATGCCCATTTCGCGCGCGGTGGGGACGGTTTGGCCGCTGTTATCGGTGGTGGTAAGCGAGTTTGGAGACTGGAAGACCCGGACCCAGGCATTCGTTTGCGGAGTGTATTGCCAGATTTCAGCCTGCAAAGAGAGGTGATGATAATCGGTGGCGCAATCCCCGATCGGGGGCGGGTACAGGGCTGGCAAGCCGAGCTGAATGGCCGCGGTGGCTGTTTCAACGCAGTACTCGTCCCGGCCGGTCCCCACATAAAGCTTGCCTTGGAACCATTGCATCGACCAGGCCTCGGTGTTGTGCGGATCGCCGAATCCACCGGTCTCGATGCGGCTGAAGCCAGGCTGCTGGCTTTCCTGCGCCATCACCAGGGAGTAAATCATCGAGAACGAGCTGTCGCCCAGACGCAACTGGAAGTGATCCGCGTGCTCGACGCCTAAATTCATGGAATAACTGGTGGGCAGGATTGTTTCCGGCTGAGTGACAATGCCGTCGTTGGCGGCGCGGCTGCGGTCCCGCCGGTCAGGCCCTGCAGAATGGGTCCGGTGGTGGGAGTGGAGCCGCCGGTACATCCCGCGTTAGGACACCAGGTATCGCCCGAGACGGTGTAGAACGGAATCCGGGCATTCTGGAATATGGGATCCCACTGTATACGGAGCGCCTCCACGTTGGCGATTTCCATAGATTGGACGCCGGCGTTCAGCAGGCCCAAAGTGTGGCCTGTGGACTTACCTGCGGGACTGAACAGCCAGTCCGCCAAGGCGGCTCCCTGGTTCGGCGTACCGAACATCATTACGGCATTTGCGATGCCGATCCACTGCGGATTGGCGATGGCCGCCTGTAAGTCGAGCCCGCCCTTGGAGTGACAGACGAAGTAAACCTTCGATACCGAATAAGTAGCAAGTATCTTGGGAAAGATGGTTTCGAGCATCGCCGCATTAGTCTGGATGGTGGCGCTGTTGGGCGAGTTATCCAGATTCATGCTCATAAATGCGGTGCGGAAACCGGCCTGATACGCGTAGTCGTACATGTCGTTGCCGCTGGCATCGAGCCAGTCTTGGTAGGTGCCACCGAAACCGTGTACGAACACCAAGACGGGCGCGGTCGATCCACCTGGAGGAATCGCGCCATACCAGAGATTGGGCTGCGTGGGATCGGCGACCACCGGCGGAGCGGCGGGCGGCTTGGTCGCGGCTGTGGCCGGCAGAGAGCCAAGAAGCATGCTGCAAATGAGCAGATAGGAATAATGGAAACCACGGCGCGGCGACATGGGATTCTTTTGCCAAAACGGGAACTTCTTCAAGACAGTATCACTTCCTCTCCAAGGTGTCCACTGAACAATTGATCTACCAGTACTCGCCCGTTCCAGCCGCGAACATCGGGGCCGCGGCAGGTTATTTGCCCGGCTCTGCCGCGGCCACTTTGTCCTTGTGTTCCCCTCATGCGGATAGTAGACTTACTGGTACGCGGAGGGAGCAATGGGCCTCAGTGCGGGCAGGCTGGCTGTAGAGACGGCGTCGAAGATCATTCGGACGCCTGAGATTCTAGTTCAGATTGGCCGGAGCATGGTCCGCAAGCGCCTTACCGCGCCGATCGACTACCACCTGCACGACGGGCTGAGCCGCGCCTTTTCCCGGGTCGATATCAAGATCATCAACGCCTGCAACCTGCGCTGCAAAATGTGCGGGCAATGGGGAGAAACGGGATGGCACCTGGACCAGGGCGCTGCCTTTAACAGACAGATCGTTCCGCTCGATACGTATGTCCGCCTGATGGATGAAGTGGCGGACCTGAAACCTTGGATCTCGATCTGGGGCGGCGAGCCTTTTCTGTACCCGCACCTGATGCCGTTGCTGCGGCACATCAAACGAAATGCTCTGACAGTGACCGTTTCCACGAACGGCAATTATCTGGACCGGCACGCCGCCGAGCTGGTGGATATGGGTTTGGATTTCCTGTACGTGTCGATTGACGGTTCGCGCGCAGTCCACGACCGGATCCGTTGCCTGGATGGCGCATTCGATAAGACGGTGGCCGGAATTCGCGCGGTGCAGGAGCGCAAGAAAAGCCTGGGCTCAGTCAAGCCATATATGGTGATCGCCGCGACCGTGACCCAGGACAACGCGGACCGGCTGGAGGAGGTTTTCGAGATCGGCGAGGAGTTGAAGGCCGACCGTTTGACCACCTCGTATGGGTGGTTCCAAACGCCCGAAAGTTGCGAACTGCACGATGCCGTGATGGAGGAAAAACTGGACACTACACCGGTTTCCCATCGCGGTTGGCTCTGGAGTTATCAGCAGATCGACACCGCGGCATTAGTGCGAAGCGTCAGGGGAATCAGAAGCCGGCAGTGGACGTTCCCCTATGTTTTTCTGCCGGAATTGAGTTATGACGAGATTCCGCGCTACTACACGGAGCACGCCAATACCTTCGGGCGCGATAAGTGTTTGTTCCCGTGGTCGGTGGTGGAGATACTGCCGAACGGCGACGTAGTTACCTGCGGCGGTTATCCCGACTATAAAGCGGGAAACATCCAAGAGCAAGGGATACTTGAGATCTGGAACAACGAACGGTATCAGAAATTCCGTTGTGTGATTAAGGACGAACTGCTGCCGGTCTGTTCCAGGTGCTGCGGTCTGTACGGAAAGTGAGTGCCCGGCGGGTCCGCCGGGGTTGATGAGGGAAAACGGCGGGCTGTGTCGCTACTGTAAGTGAGAGGACGCGACACAATGCCGGAAGTTCCTAAGATTTTTCATTTCATTACTACCGCAAAGTCACAGACGGCCGAGACGGCCTCGAGAATCAAGCGCTGGATCACACGCAACCCTGGCTGGAAGGCTTTTGTCTGGTGCGATCCGGCCAGCCTGGGATCCAATCACGCCGTGGCCAGCACGCAGGATCCAAACGTAGAGCTAAAGACCATCGACCCGAATACCGTGCCCGGCGCGCAGCCGAACCTGGCGGCCAGTTCGGATGTCTTGCGCTATCAGATCCTGGCGAAGCACGGAGGCTGCTACCTTGACAGCGACGAAGAACCGGGCGATCCGCTGCCGAGCTTGGCAGTGGGTCCCGATGCGGCGCTCTTTGCCCCAGCGACGCCGGGAAAACCACGCGATCGGGCAATCGCCTGCGTCATTGGCAGCCAGCGGATCCAGATGTGCGTAGCGCAAAAGGGGGTGCAGTCTTGCACCATGGTTTCGGGAAGAAACGATAAAGCCATCGGTGGCGCGCCAATCGGGGACGGGGAACTTCCGCAGAAGGTGCTCAAGGGAGCGGCTTAGCTGCCTCCGTCAACTGGGGCGTTACTGCTGGTGGCGCAGCACCTTGCCCGGCAGCGCATTGGTCATCTTGCCCTCTTCGATGACCGGCACGCCATTCACCAGCACAAAACGCATCCCTTCGGAAAGCTGATTCGGGTTGTCGAACGTGGCGCGGTCGTGAATGGTCTCCGGATCGAAGACCACCACGTCCGCCCACATGCCCTGTTTCAGCACGCCCCGTTCTGTCAGCCGCATGCGTTGGGCGGGCAAAGCACTGAACTTCCGGATAGCATCGGGAAGGGTGAGCGTCTTGTCCTCGCGCACGTACTTGCGCAGGATGCGCGGGAACGTACCGTAGGCGCGCGGGTGCGGGTGCTCTTTACCCAGCAAGCCGTCGGGCGCGGTCCCCTCGGAATCGTTGCAGATCGAAACCCAGGGCTGGCGGAGCGCCAGCACAATGTCCGGCTCCGACATCATGAAGATCGCCACGCTGGTGAAGGCCTGGTCCTCGATCAACAGATCGAAGATCGTGTCGAAGGGATCTTTGCCCCATATCTTGGAGATCTCCGCGATGGTCTTGCCCTGCAGGGGCAGAAGCTTGGGATTGGCCACCGCGCCCACCAGGATGGATTCGGGTCCGGTCACCTCCTGCCACTCGTTCTCCCAGTGGCCACCAGGTGTTTCCATCTCTTTGCGGATGCGCGCCCGCATGGCCGGCTCTTTCAGGCGCTCGATCAGCCTGGCGTCGCCCCCGTCATGGGCCCAAGGCGGAATAATCGCGGAAAATGTGTTGGCGCCTGCCGGATAGGCGTACGTATCCGCGCTGATATCCACACCGGAATCGCGCGCCTGCTGGATGTGCGCGATCACCTCCGGCATGCGGCCCCAGTTGGCCTTGCCGGCGGTCTTCAAATGCCAGATCTCCACCGGGATCGCAGCTTCGCGCCCGATGCGGATGGCCTCATCGAGCGCCGGAATGATGGCGTCGGCCTCGCTGCGCATGTGCGTGGCGTAGATGCCCCCAAATTTGGCTGCTTCCGATGCCAGGGCGATCAGCTCTGCCGTGGTGGCATAGGGTGCCGGGGCATATTGCAGTGACGTCGAAACCCCCACCGCTCCGTCGCGCATGGCGTCGCGCACCAGCGCCCGCATGCGCTCCAGTTCGGCCGGGTTCGGCGCGCGATCGTCGTCGCCCAGCACCATGCGGCGCACCTGGGTGGCTCCCAGATAGCTCGCCAGGTTGATGCCCATGCCTTGCTTTTCGAGGCGCGCGAAGTAGTCATGAAAGGTGCGCCAGTCGGGATTTATGGCATAGTGCTCGTAGCCTACCCGGTCGGCTTTCAGGATAGCGTCGTTCACCGGAGCCACCGACGAACCCTCGCCGGTGATTTCAGTCGTGATGCCCTGGTAGATCTTCGAGGGAAGGTGCGGATTCACCAGAATGGTGAGTTCCGACTGCCCCAGCATATCGATGAACCCGGGCGCTACCACCATGCCGCGCGCGTCGATCGTGCGCCGGGCCGGGGCGCCGTCCAGATTGCCAATTGCGGCGATACGGCCTTGGCGGACGCCTATATCGCCGGAATACCATGGCGAGCCGGTGCCATCCACGATGCGCCCGTGTTGAATCACCACATCGTACGGAGCAGTGGCCGCGAGCAATAAAAATGCCGTTAACAGCATCGTGCGAGTTTATCACGCGGCCCCGTGCCAGCACTTGGACTTTCTGCATGCCTCCCGCTAGTCGGCCCTGAATACCGGCACAAAAAAGGGACATTTCTAATGAGGCGAAACGGGGACATTTCTAAAGCGGCTTGACCCGACAAAATTGACCCACTTGCATTTACGCGTCTATTCAGGCAAGCTGGTACGTTTCCCTATAATTTCATGCGGGTCCGCATTCTTTATCACGACCACTGCTTCGACGGCGCTGCCTCCGCCGCCTACTTTACCCGTTTCATGCGGGGCGCTTTTTATCCTGAAGCGGAATTTGTCTACACGGGAATGGCCCACAAAGCATCCCAGCTTTTCGATGACGGTTTATTCGATGGCGACGTGAACGCCATCGTCGATTTCAAATATTCGAGCGATCCGCGCCTGACCTGGTGGTTCGACCATCATCAGAGCGCCTTCCTGACCACTGAGGATGCCGAAAACTACCGTCAGGACCGCAGCGGACGTAAACTCTACGATCCTTCCTATAAGTCGTGCACGTCGTTTATCTGCGCGGTGGCCAAGGAACGTTTTGGGTTCGCGGCCTGCGATCTGGATCAGCTCGTCGATTGGGCCAACATCATCGATGGCGCGCAGTATCCGGATGCCCGCACCGCCGTGGAATTAGGGGCGCCGGCCATGAAACTGACGCTGGTGATTGAGGGCTCCAAGGGATCCGGGATCATTCAAAAGATCATTGGCTGGATGCAGTACCGCACGCTCGATGAGATCACTGCGGAGCCTGAAATTCAGGCGCTATTCGAGCCGTTGTACAAACGTCACGTGAATTCGATTGACCTGATTGGCGGCCGCGCCACACAGGACAACGGGGTCGTGTTCTTCGATTTGACCGGGTACGACCTGGAAGGCTATAACAAGTTCATTCCCTACTACCTGTTCCCTACCTGCACTTACACCGTCTCGGTGAGCCCGTCCAGTTTCCGCACCAAGGTTTCCGTGGGATCGAATCCGTGGGCCGCGGAGGTTCCCAAACACAACCTGGCCAGCATTTGCGAACGCTACGGCGGCGGCGGCCATGCGCGCGTAGGCGCCATCAGCTTCGAGCCGGGTGCCATAGAAAAAGCGCGGGCGGTGGCTGCCGAGATTGTGGAAGAGCTGAAACACTAGCGGGTTTCATGGCGGCACCATTTTCGATACGGACCATACGGCCGGCGTCTATAGATCTTTAAGGCTTTCTTCGATCAGCTTCCGGGTGCCCTCGTAGGGTTCCCCTTGGCCTTCAAATTCCATGGAGAAATAGCCGCGATACCCGGCGGATTTGGCGATAGCGAAGGTTTTCGCCAAGCTCACGCGAAACACTTTGCCATTGTCCACCTCGGAGTCCTTTACGTGCGAGATGTTGTAGGCGCGGCGGAACATGGCTTCGACAGCCTTGTAGTTGAAATCTTCGTCGCCCTTCATCATGGAATTACCAAAATCGGGCAGGCCGCGCAACCAGGGACTATTTACGTTATCGATCACCTTGGCCAGGAAAAATGCGTCTTCCGTTTCCAAGTCGTCATTTTCCAGGTTGATCATGATGTTTTTGGATGCGCCGTATTCCGCAATGTGCTTGAGGCTTTCCGATGTGCGGTCTACATCCGGCGCGACGCCGCGGGCTCCTTGAATGTGCACGCGGATGCTCGGCGAGCCCAGCGCCACAGCTACGTCCACCCATTTCCGGCCCCCGGCAATGGCTTTGTCGCGGCGCACGGAATCGGGATCGTAGAGGCTTGCGCCTACGCCGGTCGGAATGTTCACGATGTGGGATTGCGCCTTTTCCACGGCGCGCCGCAGCTCATCCAGATAGGCAGGCTCGGTGGATGGGAAATGCGAGTTCAGCGGCTCTATATTGTGTACTCCGAACTTTTCCACCACCATGGCGGCGAAGTCCACCAGCTTGATGCCGGGGTGGCCGGGACGGTCCATGAAGTTGCGAAACGGATAGGAGGCGACCGCCAGCCGGTCACGCGGGGCCGTTGGAAATTGAAGGTCCGGTGCGGCGGCGGCGCGCCCCTTAGGCAGTACTGTCAGGGCGGCGGCACAAGTTTGCAGAAACGTTCTTCTGGTCTTAGTGGTCATGGCTGCCTTTCAGAATAACGCCGATCTGCGATACTGGCCCTATGCAACCCCAACTCAAACCGAACGCTCAAGGCATCGCTCCCCCGGAGGCATCGGAGTATGCCGCGTACTACGGCAAGTACATTGTGCTGGTGGGTGGAAGCGACGTGCTGGCCGCGCTCGAAGAACAGCCGGGCCAGACTCTGGCCTTGCTGTCTACGCTTAGCGATGAGCAGGGTAATTTCCGCTACTCTCCGGGCAAGTGGAGTATCAAGGAGATGCTGGGGCATGTCATCGACGCGGAGCGGGTTTTCTCGTACCGCGCACTGCGCTTCGCGCGCAACGACCAGACGCCGCTGCCGTCGTTCGAGCAGGACGATTACGTGCGCGCCGGCGGTTTCGACCATTGCCGGCTGGCCGATCTGATCGAAGAATTCGTCTGTGTGCGGCGCGCCAGCGTGATGCTATTCGCGAAGTTGAGCCCGGAAGCCTGGATGCGGCGCGGTATCGCCAGCGACAATCCGGTTTCGGTGCGGGCGATTGCCTACATTATTGCCGGGCACGAACTGCATCACCGGCGGATCCTCGAAGAGCAGTATTTGAAAGCGTTAGCCTAGGTGGGGCGTAGGCGGATGTCCGGTCGCGAACAGTTGTTCCCATGCGCGGGCAACTGCCTAATTCATCGTCATTGATCAGGCGGGAACTTAGGCAGTTTCAGTTCGGCAGGTGGCTTGCGAGAGCACCCGTGTGCCTCAGGGTCTGCAAGTCCTCCGCCAGGACGTCCAATTTGCCCTTCGCCAGCTTCGGAACCGCCCGGGCTTCGGCCTGGTTTCCGTACTGGTGCTGGCACTGGGTTTGGGCGGCAATGCGGCGATGTTCAGCGTTGTAAATGCGGTCCTGCTGCGGCCGCTTCCCTATGCCGATCCGGCCAGGCTGACGGCGCTGTTCGAGCGCGACGTGGTAGGGGAGGAGCCCTTCAACGCGGTAGCGGCCGGCAACTTCCTGGACTGGCAGAAGCAGGCGCACAGTTTCGAGCAGATGGCGGCCAGCGGCGAGACGGCTTTTAACCTGGCCAGTCCCAGCGAGTCGTTTACCCCGGAGCGCATCGATGGCGCGTACTGCTCCGCCAATCTGTTCGATACGCTGGGCGTACAGCCGGTGCTGGGGCGGGCGTTCCGCACCGAGGAGGACCGGCCGGGCGCCCCCCGGGTGGCCATCATCAGCTACGACCTGTGGCAGCGACGCTTTGGCGGATCCCCCGGGACGATCCGGCGACAGATCCGGCTGGATAGCGAACAGTTCAAGATCGTGGGCGTGATGCCGCGCACTTTCGCCTATCCGTACCGCACCGTGAAAGCCTGGGTTCCACTTGAACGGCACATGGATCCGGAGGAGTTACAAAGCCGCAGCGACCATATGCTGACGGTAATCGGACGTTTGCGGCCAGGCGTGACTGTGGAGCAGGCGCGGGCTGAAATCGACGGCATCGCGCGGCGATATAAACAACAGCACCCGGAGGAGCTTGCGGGCAGGGGCGGCAACGTGGTGGCGCTTTACGATTATTCGGTGAAGGGCGTGCGTGCTTCGCTGCTGGTGCTATTCGGCGCCGTCGGCTGCGTGTTGATCATCGCCTGCGTGAACGTGGCCAACCTGCTGCTGACGCGGGCGCTGGGACGCCAACGGGAAGTGGCCATCCGGGCGGCGGTGGGCGCCACGCGGGGCCGCATCGTCAGGCAGTTATTGACGGAAAGCGTAATTCTCTCCCTGCTGGGCGGCGCGGGCGGCCTGCTGCTGGCATCATTGGTGACGGATGCACTCGCGGCGGGCGCTCCCAACTCGGCGTATTTGCCCGGCATCGAGCGCATCAGCGTGGATCGCTGGGTTTTCCTCTTCACCTTTGCGATCGCGCTGGTGACCGGACTGGCCGCGGGGCTGTTCCCAGCTTTTCAAGGATCGCGCTCGGATATCGTGGAAAGCCTTAAAGGCCGCGCGGTCAGTACGGGGCGTTCGCACGCGCGGTTCCGCGACGTGCTGGTAGCCGCGGAAGTGGCGCTGTCGCTGGCGCTGCTGGTGGGCGCCGGCCTGCTGCTGCGCAGTTTCAGCCGGCTGCAGAATGTGCATACCGGCGTCCGCATAGATCACACGCTGACGATGGGCCTGGCGCTACCGGAAGCCGGGTACAAATCGCGCGAGAAGGTAGCGGAGTTTTACCGCGTGGCCGTCGATCGCGTGCAGTCGGTTCCGGGAGTGCAATCGGCCGGAGCGGTGACCTGCGCCCCGATGGCCGGGCACTGCGGCGATTTCGTGTTCCAGATCGAAGGCCGCAAACTTCCGCCAGGTAAAGAGATGGATGCGCTGTTCCGCGGCGCCGATCCGGGCTATTTCCGGGCCGCCGGGATTCCGTTGTTGAAGGGCCGCACGTTCACCCGGCGGGACGGAGCGGGGTTCGACGATATGAACCCGCGGCCAAGCGCGACTGTCGTCAGCGAGTCTTGGGCTGCCAGGTTCATGCCGGGCGAAGATCCTCTGGGGAAGAGGATTTATATGTCCGGCGATTCCGCGATGCGGAAATACCCACACTACGAGATCATTGGCGTCGTGGGCGATGTGCTGCAGCGCCTGGATGCCGAGGTGCAGCCTACCATGTATTTCCCGCTGCTCGATGGCGACTGGCATGAAGCATTCCTGGTAATGCATACGGCCGGTGACCCGCACGGCGTGGTATCCGCGGTGCGGCACGAGATCAACGCGCTGGACAACGGCCTGCCGATTTTCGAAGTTCGAACCATGGATGAGATTATCGGCCGCGGCTCGCAGAACCGCGAATTCAGCGTTCTCCTGCTGGGGCTGTTTGCCGGCCTGGCGCTGGTCCTGGCTGCGATTGGCTTGTATGGCGTTCTGTCGTACACGGTCTCGCAGCGGACGGCCGAGATCGGCATCCGCGTCGCCTTAGGAGCGCCTTCGCGAACGGTACGGTGGCTGATTCTGGTGCAGGGAATGAAACCGGCGGTGGCCGGCATCGGGGCCGGTCTAATCGCGGCGGCGTTCGGCACGCGCCTGCTCCGCGCCCTGCTGTTCGATATCGGCGCGGGCGATCCATTAACTTTCGTCGTGGTGCCGCTGGTACTGGTGGCCGTGGCATCCACGGCGTGTTGGATCCCTGCCATGCGCGCCACCCGCATCGATCCGACCATCGCCTTGCGGCGGGAATAGGTGCCGGCCGGCCGTTATTGGCGGGTGTAGACCGGCTTGCCGCCCATCCAGGTTTGCTCGACTTGAATATCGCGAACGTCGTCCAGCGGGCAGGTCAGGATATCGCGATCCAGCACCACGAAGTCGGCGAGTTTGCCTTTCTCCAGCGACCCTTTTTCTTTTTCCTCAAACGTCAGCCAGGCGTTGTTGATGGTGTAGAGCCGGAGGGCCTGCTGGCGCGAGAGGCGCTGCTCGGGATGCAGCGGCTGATCGGTCCAGCGCGGCTGGCGGGTGAGCGTGATCCACATGCCCAGAAACGGATTGTACGGATTGATGGAGCGCAGGCTGCCGATCTTCTGCATGTGATCGGAGCCGCCCCCCACCACCACCCCGCTCTCGAACAACGTTTTGTACGGCTGAAAATAGGCCAGCCGGGCATCGCCGAACTGCTTGTGCAGGGTGGCGCCATCCAGCCACAGCCAATCGGGCTGCAGGTTGGCGACGATGCCAATCTCCTTCATCTTTTCGATGATGTCCGCGCTCATGAAGTTGGCGTGGGTGATGCATGGACGGGCGGCGCGCAGGGGAAATTCGCGGTTGATCTCGACGTAAGCGTCCACCAGCGTCTGGACCGCACCATCGCCCACCGAATGTGCCGTAAACTGCAGATCGTTCTGCAGGGCGAAACGCGCGATCTGGACCAGTTTGGCCGGCTCGATATAGCGCATGCCGCGATAGGTGGGGTCGTCGATCGAATAAACTTTGCTGATGCCCCAAGGCTGCCGCATATAGGCGCTGCCGGTGAGCATGCCGCCGTCCAGGAAGCTCTTGATGCCGCGCAGCCAGAGCATGTTGTTGTAGCGGTGCAGCGGGCTGGCGGCCGCCGCGCGGATGCGCGCCATAATTTGATCAAGCGGCATCTGCGCGTCCACATCGTAGGCCACAAAAACGCGGCAGGAGAGTTGGCCTTCGTCCTTGAGGCGGCGATAAGTTTCCAGGTCCTGGTCGCCCAGGTCTCCTTCGGAAATGCTGGTAAGGCCCACGGAATTGTAATCGGCCAGCATCATTTTCAGGCGCGCACGCCGGTCGCCGTCGTTGGGGACGCGGTCTCCGGAATGGGTTTTCACCAGCCTGCTGCAATTGCGCAGGATGCCCGTAGGATTGCCGGCCGCATCGCGTTCGATGCGTCCTGGCTTACCGTCCGTAATGCGGAAATCTCGGTCGATGCCGCTGATCTCGAGAGCCTGCGAATTGACCGCGGCGTCCGGACCAGTGCCGAAATAGACCGGATTGTGAGCCGCGGCGGTATCCAGTTCCGCACGCGTCGGAAAGCGCTGCTCGCGCAGGCGGGTGATGAAGACCTGTGTGAGAACGATCCAGTCTCCCGGTTTTGAGACGGCCGCGCGTGACGCAATATAGCGCAGCACGTCGGCCATGGTTTCCATGTCCGGCACCGGATGGTCGAACTCGTAGAGCGCCGCTTCGGCGGCATGGACATGGGAATCGATCAGGCCGGGAATGACGGTTTTACCGTGCAAATCGATCTGCCGCGTGGTGGGCGCGGCAAGACCCAGGATGTTGGCAGAAGTTCCTACCGCCACGACCCGGTCACCGCGGACGGCTATCGCATCGACGATCCGGAATTGCGCGTCGACGGTAACAATTTTACCGTTGTGAAGAATTACATCAGCCGGTTGCGCGTACAGCAACGCGCCGCCGAGAATTAGAAGGGAGAGTAATATCCGGTGAATCAAGAGAATATGATACACCGCCGAAGGGCTGCGGCTCCTAAATCGGCACGCTCAACCGGGTCAGCCAGCCATGCAGCCCCTGGCGAAAGCCGCATCAAAACAAAACACGTTTGCCAATACTTCGTCAGGCGCTTAACGGCAACAGATGCACTGTGGGTGAAGCCATTACATCCACAGGAATAGCCGGTACGGCAACCTGGCTCAGTACCAACAGTAAGCTTTCTTTACTGCCACATACGCAGGGCAGGACGTCGTTCGAAAAATAGCCCTGACAGGGGGCCGGCTGGCCGGCGGAGCAATATGCTTTATGCATCGTGGCATCATCCTCTACTATCCCCCGAGCAATTTCCGTACCGTGGGGAGAGCTTCGTTCGCCCTCTGTTTCCCCAAAGCCGATTATCAGATGGTTCGCGCGGGCTGTCAATCGAAAATTGAGATGTCCAAAATCTCGATTTTTGCATTGCCAATGAGCGACATCACCCACTGGCCCCCACTTTGCTCAATTTAACCTCGACAGGAGGCATCCGTTATGTCAAGCAAAAACACCGCGGTATTTGGCATTTACAACGATCGGCCAGGCGTCGAGGAGGCGGTCGACACGCTGCGCGCCGCCGGATTCCGCACTACAGATATTTCCGTACTCTTTCAGGAAAATCAGGGCACCAAGGATTTCGCCCACGAAAAAAACACTAAGGCACCCGAGGGTGCGGCTGTCGGAGGTGTCGCCGGCGGGATCGCGGGCGGCGTGCTCGGTTGGTTGACCGGGATCGGTGCCCTGGCCATTCCAGGCCTCGGCCCACTCATTGCGGCAGGACCCATTGTCGCCGCACTGGCTGGCGTGGGGGCTGTGGGCGCGGTGGGTGGCTTGATCGGGGGGCTGGCGGGGCTGGGCGTTCCGGAGTACGAAGCCAAGCGCTACATGGGCCGCATCAAACAAGGCGGCATTCTGCTGTCCCTCCACTGCGACAACGACGACTGGGTGAAGCGCGGCAAGGAACTGCTCCGCCAGACGGGCGCCGAGGACATCGGGTCCGCAGGAGAATCCGGCGCGGATTTCTCGGTGAGCGATGTGCCCATGCCGCGCAGCCGGCGGGCCGCTTATGCCGATCCGTTATCGGGGCCAGATTCCGTGGTGGTGCCTGACGTGGACGAGACAATTCCGCGCGCCTGATCCCAATCTGCCGGCGGCCGGCCTCCACCAGAATGTATATTATGGTGGACATGCGACCCCCGGCTATATTGATAGCTCTGCTGATGATCTCCGCTTCCCTGGCTCCGGCCGGCGACCTTCAACTGGCGGTGCGATCGCGCGAAGAAACTGCGAAGGGCAGCGGCGTCTGGAAAGAAGTCCGGCTGCAGAAGTCTGTTTCTAAGTCCGGCACCGCCATCGTGATCTGTGACATGTGGGATAAGCATTGGTGCACGGGCGCCACGCGGCGCGTCGAGGCGCTGGCACGCAAGATGGCGCCCGTTCTCGACGCCGCGCGGGCGCGTGGAATTCCCATCATTCACGCGCCGTCGGAAACCATGGCGTTCTACAAGGAATGGCCGCAGCGGCAGAAGATGCTGCGAATCGCGAAGGTGGCGCCGCCGGCTCCGCTCGGATTGACGGACCCGCCGCTGCCCATCGACGATCGGGACGGCGGGTGCGATACGAACGACACTTTCTACACTGCCTGGACGCGTGAGAATCCGCTGCTGCCGGTGGCCGACGCGGATGTGATTTCGGACAATGGCTCCGAGATTTACAGCTTTCTGCGGGAGCATGGCATCACCAATCTGCTGGTGATGGGTGTACACGTGAACATGTGTGTGCTGAACCGTTCCTTCGCCATCAAACAAATGACCAATTGGGGAATCCACGGCATCTTGGTGCGGGACCTGACCGACAGCATGTATAACCCCAAGGACCGCCCCTTCGTCAGCCACGACCAGGGCACCGAACTGGTGGTGGAGCATATCGAAAAATACTGGTGCCCGTCCATGCTGAGCCTGGACCTCATGCACGCCCTGGAAGCCGCGCGCTGACCGGGCGTCAGGCCAGCAGTTGCTTGATGGCTTCTTCCAGGCCGGGAGCGCAGATGATGCAATTCCCGCCGTAAATGGTATTGTTGCCCTGATAGTCGAAGAAGCGCGCGCCGGCTTCCTCCGCGATAATTTTCAGCGGCGCAAAGTCCCAGGGCTTGCCGGCGGTTTCGATCCAAATCTCGGCCTGACCGCGCGCGATCATGAGCGCATCCAGGCATCCGCCCAAGCTGCGCACGGCCCAAAAGCGCTCCATCCATTCGAGCAGGTGCAGCGCAAAGGGCTGGCGCGCGGCATGCGTGAGGCTGTCAAAGCAGAGCACGGCTTGGCTGATGCTGGTGATGGTGGAGGCGTGCATGCGCTCGCCGTTCACAAACGCACCTCCGCCGCGCGCCGCGGAAAATAATTCGCCCATGGCCGGCATGCCGGCGAAACCCGCCACCACTTCGCCATCCGCTTCCAGTCCGATCAGCACCGACCAGGTGGGGTTGCCGCGAACGAAATCGCGGGTGCCGTCAATGGGGTCGATTATCCACCGGCGGCCGCTGCGGGAAAGCTTTTCCGCGCCCTCCTCTCCGAGCAAGCCGTCGTCAGGAAAAATCTGCTCCAATTCGCGCGCGATGAACTGTTCGCACTCCCGGTCGGCGCGAGTGACGGGCGAATCGTCTGACTTGGCTTCGTACTCGAGGCCGGTCCGAAAGTAGCGCATAGCGATATCACCGGCGCGCTGCGCAATGGAACGGCCGGCTTCCAGTTCTTTTGTGAAATCGTGCATAGGCTCCAATGAAGTAAGATAGCGTTGATGCGGAATTTTCGCCAGTTTGAGGTGGGACCGGACCCCTTCGGGCGCAAGTGGCAGGTCCTGTTCAAGTGGCTGCAAACGGCCATTTCGCTGCGCCACAGCGATACGGTTGATGTGAAGTTTATTCTGGAGAGCGACGGCACACGCGTGGAAAAGGAGATCGCCATGCCCCACGCGGAGCTGGTGGAGTTAAGCCGCCGGACGAGGAACGAGATGACCGACGCCTGGTGCTCCCGCCTGGCGGCCCTGCATCTGAAACACATGGTGGAGACCGGCGAGGATCTGGACAAGGCCCTTGTAACTGTGCGGCTGAACGAACTCGCGGACTACGACGCCGAGATCAGCCGCGAACAGGCGGCGTAGCAGCGGGTCGGGCCGGTGAATGAATTGGTGCGGCCGCTCACGCTTCGGGACATTCCCGCGGCCATGCGGATCAAACAGGCGGCCGGCTGGAACCAAACTGAAACCGATTGGCGGAATCTGCTGCAGCTGGCGCCCAATACCTGCTTCGGCCTGGAATACGATGGTGCGCTGGCGGCTACTGCTACCGCCATCTGTTATGGCCGCAAGCTGGCGTGGATCGGGATGGTGCTCACCGATCCGGAGTACCGGCGACGGGGATTCGCGCGCAGGCTGGTCGAGCACTCGGTCGAAGCGCTGAAGGCCCGCGGCATTGAATGGATCAAGCTGGATGCGACCGATATGGGCGCGCCGCTCTACAGGCAATTGGGCTTTGCGGACGAAAGCTACGTGGAGCGCTGGCAATCGGTGCCAAAGGCCGACTCGGCTGCGCCGGAAGCGGCCACCTGGCCTGCCGGCTGCGTCGATCTGGATGGCGCGGCTGCCGGCGCGGACCGCATGACACTGCTCGCGACGCTGGCCCCTTACGGCTTCGCGGCGGTTGAGGGGCAGGGCTATGCCATGGCGCGTTCCGGCTCTCGAGCGGCCTACTTGGGACCCTCTGTGGCCGGCTCGCCGGAGGTGGCGGGTGAGTTGCTCGCAGGGTTTCTGAACAAGTATGCGGGAGAATTGGTCTTTTGGGATCTGTTACCCGCCAATCCGGAAGCCGGGCGGCTGGCGCGGGCGCTCGGGTTCGAACCTGTGCGGCGGTTGGTGCGGATGGTCCGCCGGGGCGTCCCCGGCGCGCCGCCGCTGGTGAACGACGACTCCAAAGTGTTCGCCATCGCGGGATTTGAGTACGGGTAGCGACTCGCATCACCCGCGAAACGTGCGACATTGATCTGGTCCGTATTTGCGGTGATATGCGAAAGCTATTTTATTGGAAGCTGAAGAGTCGCGAGATCAAACTGGGGGAGCGGAC
This sequence comes from Bryobacterales bacterium, assembly GCA_963843255.1. GTDB lineage: Bacteria > Acidobacteriota > Terriglobia > Bryobacterales > Bryobacteraceae > Bog-159. The sequence continues at coordinate 31,412 of CAWJJQ010000009.1, forward strand.
CGTCATCCTGGGCGTCCTGAATGTCACCCCGGATTCCTTTTCCGACGGTGGCAAGTATCAGGACCCCGACCGCGCCTTCGCGCGCGCCGTAGAAATGGAGGAGCAGGGCGCCGATATCATCGATGTGGGCGCGGAATCCACGCGGCCCGGAGCGGCGCCGATTTCCGCGGCGGAAGAGTTGCGCCGCCTGATCCAGGTATTGAAGCGCCTGCGCGGCCGGTTGACGATACCGGTCTCGGTGGACACCTACAAAGCCGAAGTAGCCGAGCGGGCGCTGGAACACGGCGCGGAGATCATCAACGATCCCACCGGCCTCACGTTCGAACCTCATCTGGCGCGCACGGTGGCTAATCACAACGCCGGGCTGATCCTGAACCACATGCGTGGGCGGCCTGAGACATGGGCGAAACTGCCGCCCCTGCCGGATGTCATGGGGACGATCGTCCGGGACCTCGAGGCGACCGTCAACCGCGCGCGGCACGAAGGCATCGAGCGGTCGCGGATCGTAGTCGATCCGGGCCTCGGCTTCGGGAAACGTAAAGAGCAGAACTCGGCCATACTCGCCCGTCTGCGCATGTTGGGGAGCTTGGAGTTGCCCATCCTCGCCGGGCCATCGCGCAAGTCGTTTCTGGATCACCCTACGGAGCGCGAAACCCTGTTCGCCACTGCCGCCGCGGTAACGGCCGCTATCCTCGGCGGCGCACACCTGGTGCGTGTGCACGATGTCGCCGAGATGCGGGCCGCCGCGGATGTGGCGGATGAGATCCTGCGGCAGATCCCTACCGAGTAGCCCGCGGCTGTAGAAGAATACCACAGGGTCCTAAAACCTGATAACATACGCTTTTCCGGGAAGGAGGGGCTCGCAGGAATGTATCCGATCATCCGCCGGGAGCAATTCGGTCCCACGACGTTTCTTTGGGAAATCGGCGCGCCCGATGTGGCCCGCGCGGCGCGGCCCGGCCATTTCATCATGGCTCGTATCGATGAGCATGGCGAGCGCATCCCTCTCACGGTGGCCGACTTCGACGCCGCGCGCGGCACGGTCACGGTCGTCATTCAAGCGGTGGGAAAAACCACCATGGAGATGATGGATCTGCGCCAAGGCGACTACCTGCTGGACTTTATTGGCCCACTCGGGCTGCCCAGCGATATCCGCAAACACGACGGAACCATCGTGCTGGTGGGCGGTGGACTGGGTGTTGCGCCGGTCTTCCCGCAGCTACGCGCTTATAAGCAGCTCGGGAACCGGACCGTCTCCATCATTGGGTTCCGTACCCGCGACCTGGTCTTTTGGGAACAGCCTTTCCGCGAATTCAGCGACCGGCTGGAAATCGCCACCGACGATGGGAGCTACGGGCGCAAGGGTTTCGTCACCGCGGCGTTGGCCGATGTGCTCGCCTCGGAGAAAGATGTGTGCGAAGTGGTGGCCATCGGCCCGATTCCCATGATGCGGGCTTGCTGCGAAGTGACGCGTCCGCGCGGCGTGCCCACCATCGTGAGCCTGAATTCCATCATGGTGGACGGAACCGGGATGTGCGGCTCGTGTCGCGTCACCGTGGGCGGCGCTATGAAATTCGCCTGCGTGGATGGCGCGGATTTCGATGGCCACCTGGTGAATTTCGAGGAATTAGGTCTGCGGCAGAAGCGCTTCGAGCGCGAGGAAAAGCAAGCGCTGGAGCGCTTCCGGGCGGAGAGTGCCCGCATGGCGGCGATGAGCCCGCGCGGCACAAACGGTTCTCACGCGGCCGCCACGGTGCCCTGTCCGCTCCCCGAGTTGCCGGCCGCCCAGCCCGAACCGCCCGGACCGCGGGTACCCAAGAACATTCGCACGATCTCGCCTGTGCGCTCACACATGGCAGAGCAGCCAGCCCACGAGCGCGCCCACAACTTCAAAGAGGTGAACCTGGGCCTGGACCTGGAAGGCGCGCTGGCAGAAGCCGACCGCTGCCTGCGCTGCAAGAAGCCCCGCTGCGTGCCGGGCTGCCCGGTGGCCATCGACATTCCCGGCTTCATTTCCGCGCTGGCCCGCCGCGATGTGCGCGAGTCATACCGCATTCTAAAAAGCGCCAACACCATGCCGGCGGTGTGCGGCCGGGTTTGTCCGCAGGAATCGCAATGCGAGGCCGCCTGCGTGGTGGCCAACAAATATCCGGCAGTGGCCATCGGACGGCTGGAGCGTTTCGTCGCGGATTTCGCCATGGGCCGCGGCTGGGATGAGCCGGCGGAAACCGCGGGACGCGCAGGCAAGCGCGCCGCCATTGTGGGCTCCGGCCCATCCGGCCTGGCGTGCGCCGGCGATTTGGCGAAAGCCGGCGTGGCCGTGACTATCTTCGAGGCCCTGCACGTGGCCGGCGGCGTACTGAAATACGGCATCCCGGAGTTTCGCCTGCCGGACGTCATCATCGATACTGAGATCGACAACTTGCGCAAGCTGGGAGTGGAGATCCGGCTGGACACCATCATCGGGAAGCTGTTCACCATTCCGCAGCTTCTGACGGGCATGGGATACGATTCCGTATTCATCGGCACCGGCGCGGGATCGCCCAAGTTCATGGGCATCCCCGGCGAGGCGTTCAATGGCGTTTTCTCGGCCAACGAATTTCTGACGCGCGTGAACCTGATGCGCGGCTATCGCCAGCCCATTTACGACACGCCCGTGGGCATGGGCCGACGCGTAGCCGTGGTGGGCGCCGGCAATACCGCCATGGATTCGGCCCGCGTGGCGCTGCGCATGGGCGCCGAAGCGGTATCGGTTGTGTACCGGCGGTCGCGCCGCGAATCGCCCGCGCGCGTGGAGGAGTTGGAGCATGCCATCCAGGAGGGCATCCAGTTCCGGTGGCTGACGAATCCGGTGGAAATTCTGGGCAACGCGGAAGGCTGGGTGACCGGCTTGCGGTGCCAGGAGATGGAGTTGGGCGAGCCGGATGCATCGGGGCGGCGCCGTCCCGTGGCCAAGCCTGGCAGCGAATTCGAAATTGACGTGGACACCGTGATCTACGCTCTGGGCACCACCGCGAACCCCATCATCGCCCAAACGACTCCGGGCCTGCGGACCAACAAGTGGGGTTACATCGAAACCGAGGAGCGCACCGGCATGACTTCCCTTCCCGGTGTATTTGCGGGCGGCGATATCGTTACGGGAGCCGCCACCGTCATTCTGGCCATGGGCGCCGGCCGGCGGGCTGCCCACGGCATGCTGGAGTTCATGGGAGTGGCTGCCGCCGAACCGGTGGCCGGGAGTATATAAATGCCTTCTTCTTGCCCCAAGTGTCATCGCGTCTTGGATGAGGACGAGATCTGCTGTGCCCAGATCCGTTACACGTGGAAATGCCAGAAATGCCACAAGCTCTCCAGCGGCTTCGCGCTGCCCTATGGCAAATGCTTCCTATGCGGTGGAGATCTGGCCGTAGTGGAGCGGCGCGAGTTGGGCGACCCCATGCGCCTGGCCGCCATACGCGACGCCGTGCAGTTCGAGCTGAACGCGTTCTACTTTTACAAGCTGGCGCGCGAGCAGGCCGTTAAGCCCGAGCACCGCCTGGTGCTGGAGCGCCTTTATGAAGCCGAGCTAGACCACCTGCACGAGCTCAGCGAGAAGTATCACGCCCATCTCGACGAATCCGTGACGGCCATATCGCCCGAGGCTGAGAAACTTCTGTCGGGCTGGCTTTTCCGCGACATGACGGTCTCCGACGACTCCAGCATTCTGGCGCTGTACCAATCGGCGCTGGAGATGGAGCAGCGCACACGCGATCATTTCCGCAACCTGGCGACGGATCTGCCGGAGGGACTGGAAAAGGAACTCTGCCTGGAACTGGCGTCCGAGGAGGACGAGCACATCGCCATGCTGGAGACGGAAATGGCGCAGATGGATTAGGGCGATTGATGGCGGGGTTGCGGGCCTTTGGAGTACTCTCAAATTATGGCCCGGCTCACGAAGATTGGCGTCGGTGGTTTCAAATCTATCAGGGATCTGCAACCGCTACAGCTTCGCCAAGTTAACGTTCTTATCGGGTCTAATGGAGCGGGCAAGTCAAACCTGATTTCTTTCTTTCGTTTCCTGAATGCCGTATCCAGGGGTAAGCTCCAGGAGTTCGTGGGGCGAGCGGGAGGCGCCAGCGCGATAGTCTATTACGGCGGGAGCGAGGGCCTTGGGTTATGGGCGAGCCTCGAATTCCAAGACAAGACCGGCCCCGGCGTCTACTATTTCTCGCTCCGAGGTACCGAAACCGACTCCCTGATTTTCTCGGATGAGCAAGTTGATCATCGCGCCAACGCATTCTCGCGGCCTGTGCGCCAAACTTTGGGGTCGGGCCATCGGGAGAGGCTACTGTCCGGAGACGGTTCACCAGAATTGCTCGGGCTATTGGCGGGGATCCGTGTCTACCACTTCGAAGACACATCCGCAAATTCCGCGATCCGCCGGCGCGGCTACGCTGAAGATAACCGTCAATTAAATGATGACGGTGGGAATCTCGCCGCCTTCCTGTTTGCCATCCGCCAGACCCAGCCCGCCTACTACAAGCGGATCATAGCGACGATCCAGCAGATCGCACCCTTCTTCGAGGACTTTGAATTGGAACCTATGCGGGTGGACTCCAATTCGATCCTGCTGAACTGGAAGGATCGCGATTCCACGCATCTGTTCGGCCCCCATGAGCTTTCGGATGGCACTTTGCGAACCATGGCTCTGATTGCCCTGTTAGCGCAGCCCGAAGTGGATCTGCCCCCGTTGATCGTGATTGACGAGCCCGAAATCGGGCTACACCCATACGCCTTGGAGATCGTGGCCGCGCTCATTAAGAGTGCGTCAGTTCACACTACGATTGTGGTGGCGACTCAATCCGCCGGGCTGGTCAACCAGTTTGCACCGGAAGATATCATCACTGTCACCCGCGAAAGAGCCGAAAGTAAGTTCGTACGCCAGAACTCCGAAACGCTCGCCGCCTGGCTGCAAGATTATTCTATGGGCGAGATTTGGGAGCGCAACCTGATTGGCGGAACGCCGTCCCGATGACGCGGCTGCTGATTGTGGCTGAGGGCCTGACCGAGGTTAATTTTGTAACGCAGGTACTGAAACCCCACCTTGAGGGTCGCGCTCCTGATCGGATCACGGTCAACGCTCCCAATCTGAAGGGCTATCACCCCTACGCCGGCATCAAGAAGTTCGTCCGGACTCTGCTCGGGTCACCTGAATCAAAAGTAATTGTGACCAGCATGATCGATCTGTTTCGAATCCCGCATGACATTCCGGGGTTCGCGGAAGTATCGAACTCAGCACCGGCCGATAGAGTCCGCCGTTTGGAGGAGCATTTCACGGAAGATATCGGGGATCGGCGGTTTTTTGCGTATCTTCAGATGCATGAGTTCGAGGCGCTGATGCTGTGCGATCTGGGAGCGCTTGCGGAACAACACCCAAACCGCCGTAGAGAAATTGATGAACTCGCGAACCGGTTAGCGAAAGATTTTGATTCGCCCGAACAAGTAAACCACCTTCGCCCACCCTCGCGCTGGATCAAAGAAGCAATCCCTGAGTACAACAAAACTGTTGATGGCCCGATCGCCGCCTCCAAAATCGGTCTCACGGTACTCCGGCAGCGCTGCCCGCACTTCGGCCAGTGGCTTCAGCGGTTGGAAGAGGCGGCTTCCATTTAAGATTTGCCTATACCGCGTCAGACACGCTCGCCAGATTAAACTCCGTCGCCACGATGGCGGGTGCGATCGAGCTTCCCGCCTCCGCTCCCTGGCTGCGCACCGGCCGGGTCAACTTTTTGGTGTTCTGCAGCACCCGCACGGGGCTCTCGTTCCACCGGTAGTTGGTCACCGGGTCGGTGACTTTGCCGTTTTCCACCAGGAAGACTCCGTCGCGCGTGAGACCGGTCACCTGCAGCGTCTGTGGCTGCAGGGTTCGTATGTACCAGAAGCGCGTGATCAGCAGGCCCTTGTCGGTCGATTTGATCAGATCCTCGAGCGTGTAATCCTGCCCGTCGAGCGTCAGGTTGTCGGTGCCCGGCGTGGGGTCCTTGCCGGCTTTGCTGGCCCAATAGCGGTCGTAATAGAAGTTCTTCACCACGCCTTTTTCAATCCACGCCATGCGCGCGTTCGGCAGCAGCGACGGGCCCCACGGGCTCGCTGCCAGCGTCGTATTGAACGGATCACTGCGCAGCGTGATGTATTCCGGGAACATCTTTTCGCCCAGATGTGTGCCGCCGCCTTGCTTGCTCAAAAACGATTGGCCCTGCTCCGCGTCGCGCGCCCCAAAGTTGCCGCCCAGATAGCCGATCAAATCGCTCACCGCCGCGGGCTCCAGGATCACGGTGTACTTGCCGGGGTCGAGTTTCTTGCGCGTGCCGGCGCCGCGCGTGCACTTCTCCGCCGAGGCGCGTCCGACCTTCTCGCCATCCATGTCTTTGAGCGACACGGAGCTTTGCGAGGCCCAGCCGGAACTAGACCCGCCGGCAGTGCGCATGGTGTTGGTGAGGCTGGAATCGGTGAGCGTGTGATAACCGAACAGTCCGGCCTTGTTGCCCACCGCCATGGCGCTCGCGGAACGCTGCACGAATCCGGCGGCCGTCAATTGTTTGGAGTGGGCGTGTTCCAGTATCGCCTTGACGTGCGGGATCATCACGTCGCCGCGCGCGGAGCTGGTGAATGGATCGAAGTTACTCAGCACCGGATATTTCTGCGGACCCAGCGCGGGCATATCCTCGGGATCCGCCTTGGATATGCGCGCCAGCGCTTCGGCCTGCTCCACGCCGCGTTTCAAGCCCGCGTCGGTCAATTCGTTCACTACGGCGTTTCCGTGGCGCTTATCGTCCGTCACGCTGCTGATCGAAACGTTCTGGGTGACCCGGTAACCCGACGTGGTGATTCCGTTGTTGGCATAGCGGATGAACGCGTCTTCCGACCAGTAGAGGTCGACCTGGCAGCCGGGCAGCTTGGAAAAGCTGATGGCCTTGTCGATCAGATTTTTGGATTCCTGTTGGCTCAGCATATGGCTCCCCGTTAGTCGGTCAACAACACGTTCACTTGCCGGAATCGCGACGGCGAACAGCCATGGCTTACGGCATTGATCTGCTCCGGCTCGCCCTTGCCGTCGAAAAAGGAGCCGAACTGCTGCCAGTAGCTGGCGCCCGCGATGCCGTCGCAGGCCCGCCAGAAATCGGCGGTCTTGGCTTGGTACGCCACGCGCGAGATCATGCCGCGCTTCTTGCCGCCCTTGATCTCCCAAAACGCGTCGCCGCCGAACTGGAAGTTGTAGCGCTGCTGATCGATCGAATAGCTGCCTTCGCCTTCGATTAGGATGCCGTCGTCCACCCCGGCGATCAGGTCGTCGGGCGTGACCTCGCGCGGGCCGGGCGCCAGCCAGACGTTGGGCATGCGCTGGAAGGGGACGCTGCTCCAGGAATCGGCGTAGCAGCATCCGCGCGACTCGGTTTCCCCTACCAGGTGGGCCTGATCGCGAATCGTTTGATAGTGCTTGAACACGCCCTTTTCGATGATGGGGAACTTGGTCGTCAGTACGCCGTCGTCATCATATTTGACGGTGGCCAGACCGCCATCGTTCGTGCGGTCGCCGAAGATATTCATCAGCTCGCTGCCTACCTGGAAATTGCCCATCTTCTCCGTGGTCAGGAAGCTGGTGCCGGCAAAATTGGCTTCGTAGCCGAGCGCGCGATCAAGCTCGGTGGAGTGGCCGATCGACTCATGAATGGTCAGGTACAAATGGCTGGGCAGCAGCACCAAGTCCTTCTTGCCAGGCGTGACGGGCGGCGCCGCCAGGTGCTCCAGCACTTCGTCGCGGATGCGCGGCGCATTCTCACCCACGTTGGCTTTGGCGACGGCTTCCCATCCCGCGGTGACCGGCGGCGTCTGGTAGCTGCGTGTGCGCGAAATGTTTTTCTGCGTGTCCACCGCGGTAGCCTGCAGGGCGGGCCAGACCTGAACAACGTACTGCTGGATCGAGGAGCCCTCGCTGGAGGCGAAATATTTGTCCTCCGCGCGCAACGCTAGGAAGCCGAAAGCCGCGAAGACCTTGGGATCTTTCTTGATGATGGAAGTGGCGCTGTGCATCATGTCCAGCTTCTCGTCCACTTGTACGGCGAAGGGATCTTTTTCGAAGGAAGAAGTCCAGCGGTCCGTGTATGCCTTGGTTGGAGCAAGCTGGACGGGGCTGGCTTGCAGGACCGCATTGGCCTTAGCCACCACCACGGCTTCGCGGGCGATGCGCGCGATCTCGGCGCTGGTCACCAGGGGCGATGCGGCGAATCCCCACTGCCCGTTGGCGATGACTCGTACACCAAAACCGAAGTTCTGCTGATCGGTTACGAAGGGAACTTCGTCCGTCTGGTTGTTACCGCGCTGGGGCGACAGGCGATAGCCCGAAAACTGCTGCCGGTAGCGCGCGATGCGGATATCGCAATAGGTCGCGCCCTGCTTGCGGGCCTCGGTAAGTGCGGCTTCCGCCAGTTTTTCCAGCGCCGGATCCGGCTTGGCGGCGCCCTCGCCTGGCGCACCGAAAAGCCGGTCGGCCAGCAGAATCGATCCGCCCGTGGCAGTGGCCAGAAAGGCGCGTCGCGTAAGAGATCGGGATACAGGCATAAGTTTGTCGCTTGGGACAAGTTTAGCGCAGGAGGTTATGCTGGTGAATCGATGATGAGACTGGCGCTGTTCCTGGCCGCGGCCGCCGCGTTTGCCCAGACCCCGCGGCCGGAAACCTTCTTTCCGATGTCGGTATGGTACGGCGGCGGCAAGGCTCGCGCGCCGATGCTGGAGCCCGATCCACTCGCCAAACGGGAAATCTGGCGGCGCGATTTGCAGCAGATCCACAAGCTGGGCTTCAACACCATCCGCTGCTGGATCGATTGGTCGAGCGGCGAGCCGCTTGAAGACCAATACCACTTCGAAACGATTGACGTGCTGCTCGCGCTGGCCCAAGAGGAAGGGCTCAAAGTCATCATTCAGGTCTACATGGATTCCGCGCCGGCATGGGTCGGGCGCAAGTATCCCGACTCGCTCTTTGTATCTTCGAACGGCATGGCCATCCATCCGGAGTCTGCTCCGGGCTATTGCCGCGATCACGGCGGCGTGCGCGACGCCGAACTGCGCTTCTACACCGCGCTGGCCGAACGCGCCAAGACAAGTTCCGCCTTTCTGGGCTGGGACCTTTGGAGCGAGCCGCACGTGATCAACTGGGCCACCCCCAGCTACATCGAGAATCCCGAGTTCTGCTTCTGCAAATACTCGCTGGCGCGCTTTCGCCGCTGGCTCATGAAGAAATACGGAACGCTCGACGCGCTGAACCGGGCGTGGTACCGGCAATACGCGACGTGGGACGAGGTCGAGCCGAACCGGCTGAGCACGATCCTCTCGTACACCGATTTCATCGACTGGAAGGAGTTTATCGCCGACAAGCTGGGCGAAGATCTACACGATCGCTATCTGGCCGTGAAACGGGCTGCGCCGGACGCGGTAGCCACCTCGCACGCGGCGGGGATCGGCCTGTTCAGTTCGCCTCTGTGGTGGGAAGGGCAATCCGACGACTGGACCATGACCCAGCAGGTGGATTACTACGGCACTTCGCTCTATCCGAAGCATTCGGCCTTCGTGGACCGCGATGTGGAATGGCGCGGCGCGCTGCTGGACTTCACGCGATCGTTCGGATTTGCGGACGGCGGGCGCGGTTTCTGGATCGGGGAATTGCAGGGAGGCTTCGGCACTATCGCGTTGAACGTCAGCCCCACCGTGACGCCCGAGGATATTCGCATCTGGACCTGGAGCGCGCTGGCGCGCGGCGCCAAGGCCATCAACGACTACGCCTGGTATCCGATGAGCACGGGGTATGAGTCGGGCGGCTATGGCCTGATTCGGCTCGACGGAACAATAACCGAACGCAGCCGTGTGGCGGGATCGATCGCCCAGGTGGTCGATCGCAACCAAGCGCTGTTCCTGGCCGCGCGTCCGCCCCGTGCCGAGGTGGCCATCATCTATAATCCGCTCTCGTACTTCGTGGGCGGCAGGCAACGCGAGGCGGCGTACGGCGGACCGCAGGGAGAAGTGGCCGGCATCGAGCGCGATTCCATGATGGGTATTTATCGCGCGCTGTTTCCCGAGAACGTGCCTGTGGACTTCGTACACATTCGCCACCTGACGCCAGAGGTGTTGCGGCAATACAAACTGCTTCTATTGCCGTATCCGTTGATGATTCCGGCTGCATCGGCCGCCAGCTTGAAAGATTACGTGCGCGGCGGCGGCACGTTGGTGGCGGAAGCGCGGCTGGGCTGGAGCAACGAGCGCGGGTCGGCATCGGAGGCGATCCCCGGCATGGGCTTGGATGAAGTGATGGGATGCCGGGAGACGGACGTGCAGACCGGCGACAAGGGCCGGACGGTTTTGAAGTGGACGGGCGAGGATCTGGCGGGTTTCCGGTCGGGCGAGGAACTGGCGGGGCGCTGGTATGAGGAGACGCTGGCGCCGCTCGGCCCGCAGGCGCACGTGGCCGCACATTTCGCGAACGGTGCGGCGGCGGCCGTCATCTCGACGTACGGACAGGGCAAGACGCTGATGCTGGGCTCGTATATTGGTGGTGCGTACGAGAAGACCCGCGAGCCGTCAGGCGTTCGTTTTTATGCGGCGCTGCTTGCATGGGCCGGGGTTCGCGCGCCGATCGCGGTGGAACCGGCGGGCCTGGAAGTGCGATCTCTCGAAAGCGGCAACGATATGCTGGTGTTCGTATTCAACCATGGCGGCACCGAGGACCCGGCCACCGTCAGCATGCCTGAAAACGGCAACGCGACGGACATTGTCGCGGGGAGGCCGGTTGCGATGGCGCCGCAAAGCGGGCGGTTCGTCATGCGCGGGCGGATCGGCGCGCGGGATGTCTGGGTCGTGCGGATCGGGCATCCTTAACTTATTGCCTCGTGAACACAGTTACACGTATACTGTGTTCATGAAGAACATAACGCTAAGCGTAGACGATAACGTGCTGGCCGCCGTCCGCCGCTATAGCGTAGAGCGAAACTCTAGCGTGAACGCGTTGGTGCGTGAGTTCCTTACGAATCTGGCTGAGCACCAGGACCGCGCCCGCCGCGCCCGATCACGCTTGCGGCAATTGAGTAAGCGATCCACAGGGCGTCTCGGCGACAAGACTTGGACCCGACAGGATCTGCATGAACGCTGATGTATTTTTCGACACGAACGTTCTCGTGTATGCAGCCGTCGGAACGGGCAGAGATGAACGCAAGCGGCAGCGTGCTCTGGAACTTATTGAGACCGAGGACTTCTGCACGTCTGCTCAGGTGTTGCAAGAGTTCTTTGTGACGGTGGTCAAGAAAGCGCAACGGCCACTCTCAGCTCTCCAGGCTATGGAATGGATAGAGCAGTGGGTGGCATTTCCGTGCCAGCCTATCGATCATCAACTGGTGCGGATTGCGATCGCGGTCTCCGGCCGGTATGGGATCTCGTATTGGGATGGGGCAATCATCGCGGCCGCCCATGCGCTCGGCTCAAGGGTAGTCTACTCGGAGGACCTGAATGACGGACAAAAGTACGGGCGTGTGCGGGTCGTGAATCCGTTCTCGTGATTTGCAACCGGCCCCGCCGGGCGAGGCAAAAGCCCTACGCAGGCTGCCTCTGCGCGGCAGCGTCCAGGCGGGCCTGGGCGCGCGCCATGGCATTCAGGGCGGCCGCGGGGTCGGTGCCCAACGACGGATTGATGACCTGCTCTTGGGCGCGCTCCATGGCCGCTTTGGCACGTGCCACGTCGATCTCTTCAGCACGCTCGGCCGCATTGGCCAGCACGCGCACACGATCACCGAGGATCTCCAGGTAGCCGCCGTGCACCGCCAGGTACCAACGCTTGCCGCCGGCCTCAAAATTCAGGAAGCCCGTGCCGAGTTCCGCCAGCAAGGGCGCGTGGCCAGGCAGAATTCCCAGATAACCGTTGGCCGCCAGCGCCTGCACTGCAGCCACATCTTCGCGCACCAGCAGGCGCTCCGGCGTCACTACTTCGAGTGCCAGCGTATCAGCCATGACTTACCCTTGCAGCGACTTGGCCTTCTCCACCACGTCTTCGATGGTTCCCTGCAGGTAGAACGCCTGCTCGGGGATGGAGTCGTGCTTGCCGTCCACAACCTCCTTGAACCCGCGGATGGTGTCGGCCAGCTTTACGTATTTACCCGGCAGTCCGGTGAACTGCTCGGCCACGTGGAAAGGCTGCGAAAGGAAGCGCTGGATCTTGCGCGCGCGCGACACGATCAGCTTGTCTTCGTCGGACAACTCGTCTATGCCCAGAATGGCGATGATATCCTGCAAATCCTTGTAGCGCTGCAGCACGCCCTTCACCGACTGCGCCACATCGTAGTGCTCCTGTCCGATGATGCGCGCATCCAGAATGCGGGAAGTGGATGCCAGCGGATCGACGGCCGGATAGATGCCCAATTCGGAAATGGCGCGCGACAGGTTGGTGGTGGCGTCCAGGTGCGCAAAAGCCGTGGCCGGGGCGGGGTCGGTGTAGTCGTCGGCCGGCACGTAGATCGCTTGCACCGAGGTGATGGAGCCGGTTTTGGTGGACGTGATGCGCTCCTGCAGTTCACCCATTTCGCTGGCCAGGTTGGGCTGATATCCGACGGCGGACGGCATGCGGCCGAGCAGCGCGGAGACTTCCGATCCGGCCTGCGTGAAACGGAAAATGTTGTCGATGAACAGCAGCACGTCCTGGTTTTGCTCGTCGCGAAAATATTCGGCCACGGTGAGGCCGGTCAGGCCGACACGCAGGCGCGCCCCGGGCGGTTCAGTCATCTGGCCATACACCAGGGCGACCTTCGATTTAGTGTAATCGTGCGGGTCGACAATGCCGGACTCCTGCATTTCGAGCCACAGATCGTTGCCTTCACGGGTGCGCTCGCCCACGCCGGAGAACACCGAAACGCCGCCATGCTTCATGGCGATATTGTGGATCAACTCCTGGATGATGACGGTCTTGCCCACGCCGGCGCCGCCGAACAGGCCGATCTTGCCGCCGCGCAGGTAAGGCTCGATCAGGTCGATGACCTTGATGCCGGTCTCGAACATCTCCTGCCGCGTGGACTGATCCTCAAACGAAGGTGCAGGGCGGTGGATGGGGTACATCTTCTTGGCGTTGATGGGACCCATCTTGTCGACCGGCTCGCCAATCACGTTCATCACCCGGCCCAGCGTCTCGTTGCCGACGGGCACTTCCACGGGGTGCCCCAGGCTGATGGCGTGCATGCCGCGCACCAGGCCCTCGGTGGGCTGCAGCGCGATGGTACGCACGCGCCCCTCGCCGATGTGCTGCTCCACCTCGCAAATGATGTCGATGGGAGAAGGGACGGTGAAGCCCTCGCTGGTGATACGAATGGCGGTATAAACGAGGGGAATCTGGCCCTCGGGGAACTGGCAGTCCACAGCCGGCCCGGTTACCTGGACGACTTTGCCGATAGTGTTACCGTTGTTCATACAAGACCTCTAAAGATCGGGCCACAGATGCACACAGATGCACACAGATAAGACCGAGAGCAGCGCGGCGGGTGGCTTGGTTTGATTTCATCTGCGTTTATCTGTGTCCATCTGTGGTTCTAATTCCCGTTACTCGGCGGCGGCGGCGCCGCTGACCACTTCGATAATCTCCTTGGTGATGCTGGCCTGGCGCACGCGGTTCATATACAGCGTCAACGTGTCGATCATCTCCGAAGCGTTGGAAGTGGCGGCGTCCATGGCGGTCATGCGCGCGGCATGCTCAGCGGCGGCGGATTCCAGCAGCGCGCGGTAAATCTCGATTTCTACGTAGCGCGGCAACAGGCTGGCCAGCATTTCCACGGGGGGCTGCTCGAAGATGAAGTCTACCGGCTCGCTTTGTTTGGGCAATTCCATGGGCAGAACCTGGGTGAGGTTGACCTTCTGCGCCATCACCGACTTAAATTCGTTGTAAAGGAGGTAGACCGCGTCGATCTCCTCGTTCTGGAAGCGCTCAATCAGCTTGTGAGCGATGCCTGCGGCGTCTTCGTATTGAACCTTGGCCATGCCCAGGTGCTCGCCGGTGATGGGAACGGATCGTTTGCGGAAAAAGTCGCGGCCTTTGCGCCCGACCAGCAGGAAATCCGTCGCGGCCGGCTGGTGCTCCACGGCGAAGCGCTGGGCAGCTTTAATCAGGTTGGCGTTGAACGCGCCCGCCAGACCCTTATCGGAGGTGATCAGGATAAGCTGCACATGCTGCTCGGGCCGGCGTGCGAGCAGCGGCTGCGTGGCGACACGTTCGTCAGCGGCGGCGGCCGCGGCCACATCGGCCAGCAAGCTGCGTAATGCGGCGGCATAGGGCCGGGACGCGATGACGCGGTCCTGCGCGCGCCGCAGTTTGGCCGCCGAGACCATCTTCATGGCCTTGGTGATCTGCTGCGTATTGCGCACCGAACGGATGCGCCGGCGGATATCGATCAGGCTAGGCATGCGCGGCGGCCGTGGGCTGTTCGGCGACGAAGCGGTCTTTGAATTCCTTGATTACCGCGCCGATCTCGGCGCGGAGCGCATCGTCGAGCGACTTCTTTTCGACAATCTTGGCTAACAGCGCGCGGTGCGCGTTGTCCACAAAACGATACATCTCCTCTTCGAACTTGCGCACCTGCTCCACCGGCAGATCGTCCAGAAAGCCCTGCGTGCCGGCGAAGATGATCAGGATCTGCTTTTCCACTGGCAGCGGCTGGAACTGGCCCTGCTTCAGGACTTCGATCAGGTGCTTGCCCCGATTGATCTGCGCCAGCGAGGCCTTGTCCAGATCCGAGCCAAACTGCGCGAACGCCGCCAGGTCGCGGAACTGCGCCATATCCAGGCGCAGGGTACCGGCAATCTGCCGCATAGCCTTGATCTGGGCGCTGCCGCCCACGCGGCTGACCGAGATACCGACGTCAACGGCCGGCCGGATGTTGGAATTGAACAGGTCCGAGATCAGGTAAATCTGGCCGTCGGTAATGGAAATGACGTTGGTCGGAATGTACGCCGAAACGTCGCCGGCCTGCGTCTCGATGAACGGCAGGGCTGTTAGCGAGCCGCCGCCGTTCTCGTCGTTGAGCTTGGCGGCGCGCTCCAGCAGGCGGCTGTGCAGATAGAAAACGTCGCCCGGAAAAGCTTCGCGTCCCGGCGGACGGCGCAGCAACAGCGAAATCTCGCGGTAAGCGGCCGCGTGTTTCGAAAGATCGTCGTAGATGCAGAGGGCGTGGCGCTTGGTATCGCGGAAATACTCGCCGATGGCGCAGCCGGCGTAGGGCGCGATGTACTGCATGGGCGCGGGGTCGGAAGCGGAGGCCAGCACCACGATGGTGTAGTCCATGGCGCCGGCATCGGAAAGCGTTTTCACCACCTGCGCCACGGTCGATCGCTTCTGGCCGATCGCCACGTAGATACAGATGACGTCGCCGCCCTTCTGATTGATGATGGTGTCGAGGGCGATGGCGGTCTTGCCGGTCTGGCGGTCGCCGATGATCAGTTCGCGCTGGCCGCGGCCGATCGGGATCATGGCGTCGATGGCCTTGATGCCGGTCTGCAGGGGTTCTTTCACGGGACGGCGGTCGACCACGCCGGGCGCCAGCCGCTCGATGGCATTGAACTGCGTGGTAATGATCGGGCCTTTATCGTCGATGGGCTGGCCCAATGCATTGACCACGCGCCCGACCATGGCTTCGCCCACCGGAACGGACATGATGCGTCCGGTACGCCGCACTTCGTCGCCTTCTTTGATCTCGGTGGCTTCGCCCAATAGCACCGCGCCGACCTGGTCTTCCTCCAGGTTCATGGCAATGCCGGCCACGCCATGCGGGAACTCGATCAGTTCGCCGGCCATGACCTTCTCCAGGCCGTGAATGCGGGCGATGCCGTCGCCCACCGAGATCACCGATCCGGTTTCGGAGACGTCGATGGCGCCTTCATAATTTTCGATCTCCTGGCGGAGAAGGGTCGTAATTTCGTCCGCTCGAATCTGAGCCATTAGTACCTCGATAAAAGACTTTGGAGCCACCGAGGGACACAGATGGACGCCGAAAAGGCCAAGAAGTATGTCACCGCGGCTTCTCTGGTTTTATCTGTGTGCACCCGTGTTTATCCGTGGTTCCTTAATTTCTGTTATTCCGCTGCCAGGCGCTTCCCCAGTGTCTGCAATTGCCCGCGCACCGAGCCATCATAGACCGTGGAACCGATGCGGGCCACTAGTCCGCCCAGCAGCTCGCCGTTCACCGCGAAGCGCATACGCACTTTCCTGCCGGTGAGCCGTTCCAGTTCGTGCGATACCGCGTCGCGCTGGCGCTGATCCAGATCCCGGGCCGAAGTGATTTCAGCGCGGGTAAAGCCAAGGCGCTCGTCCAGCAGCAGATCGAATGTCTCCAGTACTTCCGCGAGCGTGGCGATGCGCCGGTGGTCGCTCAGCACGAATAAGAAATTGCGCGCGATGCGCGAGATGCCAAGTTTTTCCCCGAGTGCTCCGACGACCGCGCGCTTGCGGGCGGGCGGCACCGAGGGCGAAGTCAAAGCGTTGCGCAATTCCGGCGAACCGGCGAAGACTTCTTCGAAGCCGCGCAATTCGCCCAGCAAGTGCTGCGGGTCGACCCCTGACTTGGGATCGGTGGCCACATCCACAAGAGCGCTTGCGTATCGGGAGGCCAGGGCTGAGCGCGTCATATTCTAGCTGCCTTGTCCGGCGGGCGCCGTGTGCGCCATCGTTTCGATGAAGTTGCGGACCAGCCCGCTCTGCGTCTCCGGCGTGAGCCGCGCCGCGATCTTCTGTTCGGCCAAACCCAGCGCCAGTTCGGCCGAGTAGCGTCGCAGTTCCAGCCGCGCCGCTTTGGTAGCCGATGCGATTTCCTCGGCCAAGTGCGCCTGAATCTTCGCAAATTCCGCAGCGGCATCGCGCCGGACTCGGTCGGCGTCGGCTTCGGCTTCCTGTTGGGCGTTGCGCCGCATGGCTTCGATCTCGGACTGCAAGTTGGCGATGCGGCGTTCCACTTCCGCCACTTTGGCGTCGGACTCCGCGCGCGCCGCTTCGGCATCCACCAGGCCCCGGCGGATTTCGAGAGATCTCGAAGCGAAGTACGGGCCGGCATTTTTCTTGATCAAATAGCCTAATCCGGCCGCCAGAAGCACGAAGTTGGCCCATCCCCAAATCAGTTCCGTGTTGCCGTGCTCGGTGATGCCGCTGGATTCCCGCAGCTTCTGCGCCTCGGTCTCCTGATCCTGGGCCCACACCGGCCAATAAGCGAATAACAGCAAAGCCACCACCGCGAAAGCTGCGCGCTTCATGCCGCGATACCTCGCTTCAGGATGGTCTCGGCGATCTGGTTGGCCAGCGCGTCGCTGTCGGCGGCCAGAGCCTTCTTGGCCTGCGCGATCTCGGCTGCCAGTTGTGCTTTGGCATCGCGCACGGCAACCTCCGCCTGCTCGCGAGCGGACTGTGCCTGGGCGGCCTGCTCCGACTGCAACCGGCGATGCAATT
Source organism: Bryobacterales bacterium (assembly GCA_963843255.1). GTDB lineage: Bacteria > Acidobacteriota > Terriglobia > Bryobacterales > Bryobacteraceae > Bog-159. The sequence continues at coordinate 48,900 of CAWJJQ010000009.1, forward strand.
GCTCCTGCGACTGGTACACCTCAGCGCGTGCCGCGCGGAGGGCCGCCTCGTACTCCGCGGTCTTTGCAGCGGCCTTCTCCAAGCTCTCCGCGGCGCGTTTGCGCGCGCCTTCCGTGGCATCGTAACGGGCCCGCAGTACCTTCTCCAGAGGCTTGAAGAACATGTACTTCAAATAGAAATGGAGGAAGATGACAAGCAGAAAAGTAGGGACCGCCCGCAGCAAAATCCCACTCAAGGCGTGCAAGGTTGCTTCCATTTTGGAATTGATGGAGAGAACAGAAAAACTGCAGCTTTAAGCCAGATAGCTTAGCATCCGCCAGCCGGCCGAGTCAACCGGCGAAAAGCGCAACAGGGAAGACAAGTGTCGTACTATCAATACGGCAAGCTGCGTTTCAGACCGTTATATCCTGGGTTTCGGAGCCGCTACGGCCGGTGTGCGAGTGCGCGCCGGTATTTGGCGATATTGGCCTCGTGCGCCACCAGTGTACTGGAGAAATTATGGCCGCCCGAGCCGTCCGCGCGCGCCACGAAATACAGATAATCCGTTTCAGAAGGCTGTAATACTGCCCGGATGGAGGCCGCTCCAGGATTGGCAATGGGGCCCGGAGGCAAACCAACGTGCTGGTACGTGTTGTACGGGCTGTCGCTGGCCAGGTCGGACTTGTGGATTGCGCCGTCGTAGCTGCCTGCCAGCAACGCCGCGTAAATTGTGGTCGGGTCGCAATCCAGCTTCATGCCGATCGAGAGCCGGCGCGCGAAGACGGACGCGATGATCGGCCGCTCTTCCGGCAGCTTCCCTTCCTTTTCGACCAGCGACGCCAGCGTCACCGTACGGTGTACGGGTGAATCCGTTTGCAGACCGCGCCAGACTTCGCGAAATTTTCCGGTCATCAGAAGACAGAGTCGCGCGGGCGTGGTCTGACGATTCAGGCGGTAGGTATTGGGAAACAGGTAGCCCTCGAGCGTAGGGGCTTGCGGGTCAAGATCGCGGATGGGCGTGGGATCCCGAGCCACGGCCAGAAATTGCGCGGCTGGAAACAGTCCCAGGTGTTCCACCGCCGCGCCGATGTCGAACATGTTCTTGCCTTCGGGGACCACCAGATCGTAATAGAAGATGTCCCCGCGCGCTATCCGGTCGAAAACATCCAGCGTCGAGGCGGGCTGCGCGAAGCGATATTCTCCAGCTTCGAGCGTCTGGCCGCGGCGGATCGCGCGCGCTACCAGGAAGGCCCAGGAACTGCGAATTACGCCTGCATTCTGCAACAACTCGGCCATCTGCCGCGTACCGGTTCCCTTGGGGATATCGACGAACGTTTCACGATTGAAGCTCGCATACGGCGTATTCAGCTGAAGCGCGATATACACGATCACGCCGCCGGCGACGAGCAACAGGATTATCGCGATCCGAAGAAGGAACCTCACAAGGAATCCAAGTAGCTCTGCAGCAGAATCACGGCGGATAGCCGGTCGATGGCTCGCGCGCGTTTCTCGATACTGATACCGCTCGACCGCAGAACGCGCCCCGCCTCCACGGTAGTCAACCGCTCATCCCAGAATTTCACGGGCCGCCCGGCGCGCTCGCTCAACTCGCCCGCGAATTCGCGCACCCATCCCGATTGGCGGCCTTCCACGCCGCTCATATGCATCGGATTGCCGACCAGGATGAGCCCCACGTCCCATTCTTCCATCCGCCGGATCAGTTCCGCCAGATCGGCGCGTTTGTTGGTGCGCTCCAGGTTGGGGAGCCCTTGCGCGGTGATACCCATGGGGTCGCTGACAGCCATGCCGATACGCCTCTTCCCCATATCGAGGGCCAGGATGCGGGTTTTTGGGGATGACATGCGGCGGAGAACCAATTTCATTATAAACGTGGCCGTGGTAGATTCGAGTCAAAGGATCTCGTCGCTTCGTGGCCATCCTATCCAAACCCTTGCGCGCGGCGGAGCAGGAAGTCCGTACAGTCGCGGGCCCGCTCGTCGCATTGGGCGCTGTCATCGCGATCCTCTACTACGGCCGGGTATTCTTCATCACTTCGCTGGTGGCGGTGATGTTGGCCTTCATCCTGGAACCTTTCGTTACCTTGCTGGTGCGCATCCGCTTTCCCCGGTCGCTGGCCAGCTTCGTGGTGTGTGCCGCCGCGCTTTCCATGCTTTATCTGATGGGGTTGGGCGCTTACTCGCAGTTATCCGGCCTGACCGAGGAACTGCCCAAATATAGCCAGCGCATTGGCGAACTGGTGGAAGGTATCACCGAAAAAGTGGAAGGTCTGGAACAGAGGACCTATCAACTGGTGGCGCCCGCGCGCAAACCGCAGCCGCCCCCGCCGGAACCGGCTAAGAAAAAGCGGCGTACTACGGAGGTTGCCGTGCCGGTGGTTCCCGGCGCCATTCCCGAGGTCCGGATTCACGAAGATTCCACGCCCATTAAGGACTTTATTTCGGTACGCCTGGGATCGTTTTACCAGATGATCCTGATGGCCTCGTTTGTCCCTTTTCTGGTGTACTTCATGCTGAGCTGGCACGACCACATCCACCGCAGCTTTCTGCAGTTCTTTCAGGGGGAAGACCGGGCCGCGGCGGCGCGCAGCCTGCAGGGGATCGCGGACATGGTGCGCGCTTTCGTGGTAGGCAACTCGGTTCTGGGCCTGGTGCTGGCGGCCGCAAGCGCACTGGCATTCTGGATCATCCATCTGCCCTACGCGTTATTGGTCGGTCCGCTCAGCGGGTTCCTGAGTCTGGTGCCGTACGTGGGCCTGCCGCTGGCCACACTGCCGCCGCTGTTCGTGGCCATCACCGCCTTCGACAGCATATCGGGTTACTTGCTGGTGGTCACCATCGTGACCGTGTTTCACCTGTTGGCGCTGAATGTGCTTTATCCGAAGTTCGTCGGATCGCGCGTGCATCTGAATCCGCTGGCGGTGACTTTCTCGCTGATGATTTGGGGATTTTTATGGGATGCCGCAGGGTTGCTGCTGGCGATCCCCATGACCGCGGCCTTCAAGGCCGTTTGCGACAATGTCAAAGGCTTGCGGCAGATCGGCAAGTTCCTTGGGGATTAGTTAGCGCAGCCAAGGTTTCGTCGCGTGGCGGATTTTTGGCGCGGTGCGGGTAGGGCGGGTGTTCTGTTCCAACGATTTAGCCGCGCTTGCCGGTGGCGGCCCGAGTGCTCATTCGGAGGCCATGAGCATCAGTCCAATTACCAATCTTTCCAGCAGCTATTTGCAGTCTCTTCTCGGCAGTACGCTGTCAGGCACCGGCTCCATGACGGGCACGGGTGCCACATCGAAATCGCAAAAGGATCACGGGCAGCTTTCGCCGTTCGCCCAGTTAATGAGCACTCTGCAGCAACTCCAGCAATCGAACTCAACGGAGTATGCGCAGGTGACCCAGCAGATCTCCACCAACCTGAAAAGCGCCGCCCAGACCGCCCAGGCGGACGGCAACACCACCGCGGCAAACCAACTCAACCAGCTTGCGTCCGATTTCTCGAGCAGTTCAACGAGCGGACAGATACCCAACATCCAGGATCTGGCGCAGGCGATGGGCGGCCATCATCACCATCACTTCCCCGCGGAGGCGGCGGATTCAGCTTCCAACGTAAATTCGCTGTTTTCGGATACGCAGGCAAATGGATCGGCGACCAGTGCGTTGGATCCCATGGCTATCATTTCGCAAACCCTGACCAACGCCGGGATCAATCTGGCTCAGTAAGAAGCGCCTCGCAAACAAAAAACCGCTGGCAGCGGGATGCGCACACCAGCGGTTTAATTTTTAGCGCACCGGTTACCCGGCGTTACCCAGCATTACTCGGCAAGCGAGTCTTCGCCGGTCTCGGTCAAGCCGCCGGCATACTGGATACGGGCTTCTTCGTCGTAGCCCGGGATGGCGTCGAGTGAAGGCTCGACCACCGGTTCTTCCACTACGTCCTCGCCCGCGATCTTGACTCGCCTGTAGTATTCCATGCCCGTTCCGGCAGGCACCAGGCGGCCCATGATCACGTTCTCCTTCAATCCGCGCAGGTAGTCCACCTTGCCGTTAATGGCGGCTTCGGTGAGCACGCGGGTGGTCTCCTGGAAGGAGGCCGCGGAGATAAACGAATCGGTAGACAGCGACGCTTTGGTGATTCCGAGCAGCACCGCCCGGCCTTCTGCTGGACGCCCGCCCGAATCCACCACGCGTTGATTTTCAGCACGGAACTTGAACTTATCCACCACTTCCTCGGGCAGAAATTCCGTGTCGCCGATGTCTTCAACCTTCACCCAGCGCATCATCTGGCGGACGATCACCTCCAGGTGCTTGTCGTTGATGTTAACGCCCTGCAACCGGTAGACTTCCTGAATCTCGTTGACCAGGTACTTCTGCAGTTCCTTTTCGCCGAGCACATCCAGGATGTCGTGCGGGTTCCGCGGCCCGTCCATGAGGGGTTCGCCGGCTTTCACCTTCTCACCCTCCTGCACGTTGATGTGTACGCCGCGCGGCAGCGAGTATTCGCGTTGATCGCCGTCTTCGCCCACGACATAAATCTTACGCTGCCCCTTGGTTACTTCGCCGTACTTCACCGCGCCGTTGATTTCGGCCATGATGGCCGTCTCGCGCGGCTTGCGGGCTTCGAACAGTTCGACCACGCGCGGCAGACCGCCGGTGATGTCTTTGGTCTTAGTGGTTTCACGCGGGATCTTGGCCAGCACATCGCCCGCGTGCACTTCTTCACTGTCGCGCGCCATCAAGTGGGCATGGGTCGGCATCAGGTACTTCTTGGCTTCCGACTTGCTACCCTGCGCGGTATCCGGCCGGACGATGACGGTGGGCTGCCGCTTCTCGTCGGGCGAATCCACCACCACGAGCTGCGACATGCCGGTGACCTCGTCCAACTGCTCCTGCATGGTCACGCCTTCGATAAGGTCTTTGAAGTGCACCGTGCCGGTGACTTCGGTGAGGATGGAGAAGGTGTAAGGATCCCACTCGAGCAGGATCTGGTTGGCCTTCACGGGGCCACCGTCTTCCACCAGGATCTTGGCGCCGTAAACCATTTGATAGCGCTCTTTTTCGCGGCCTTTGTCATCGACCACGGCCATGATGCCGTTACGATTCATGGCGATTAACTCGCCGGTCTTGCTGCGCACGGATTGCACGCCGATATAGCGGGCGAAACCGTCGGACTTGGAGTCCTGGGTGGATTGCTCCGAAATACGGGAGGCAGTACCGCCGATGTGGAAGGTACGCATGGTGAGCTGCGTGCCGGGCTCGCCGATGGACTGCGCGGCGATGACGCCGACAGCCTCGCCCCGCTCGACCAGGCGTCCGGAAGCGAGATTGCGGCCGTAGCACATGACGCAAACGCCGCGTTTCGATTCGCAGGTGAGCACCGAGCGAATCTTCACCCGTTCGATACCGGCAGCCTGAATGGCCGCGGCCAGGTCTTCGGTAATTTCCTGGTTCACCGCGACGATCACGCTGCCTTCATAATCCCGCTGGTCTTCGAGCGCCACGCGGCCCACAATGCGGTCGCGCAACGGCTCGATGATTTCGCCGGATTCGATGATGGGCTCCACATAAATACCTTCGCCGGTGCCGCAATCGGTCTCGGCGATGATCACATCCTGCGACACGTCCACCAGGCGGCGCGTGAGGTAGCCGGAATCCGCGGTCTTGAGAGCGGTATCCGCCAAACCCTTACGGGCGCCGTGCGTGGAAATGAAGTACTGCAGCACGTTGAGGCCTTCGCGGAAGTTCGCCGTGATGGGCGTTTCAATAATCTCGCCCGACGGCTTGGCCATCAAGCCGCGCATACCGGAAAGCTGGCGGATCTGCTGCTTCGAACCGCGCGCGCCCGAGTCGGCCATGATGTAAATCGGATTGAGGTAGCGGCCGGTGCGGTCGTCCTCTTCCATGGCCTGGAACATTTCATCGGAAACCTTTTCCGTAACCTTCGACCAGATTTCGATGATCTTGTTGTAGCGTTCACCGTGGGTGATGGCGCCGTCCTGATATTGGTTCTCGACCGCCACCACTTCCTTCTCGGCCTCGCTCACCAGCCCCGCCTTCTCGGACGGAACCACCATATCGTCGATACCGATCGAGATGCCCGCGCGGGTGGCGTAGAGGAAGCCCAGCGACTTGATTTCGTCCAGCATCTGGACGGTTACGACCAGCCCGAACTTCAGGTAGCAATATTGAACGAGCTGCGCGAGGCCCTTCTTCTTCAGCAAACCGTTGACAAAGGGCATGTCCTGCGGCAGTTGATCGTTCAGAATCACGCGGCCGACCGTAGTTTCCATGTACTGCTTGTTGAACTCGATCGGCTCGGTGTGCAGAATGTTCTGGTTGTCGAAAGCGTGTACCAGGTCGATGACACGGCCGGTGTAGCGCAGCTTGATGGGCGTGAGGGTTTCCACTTCACCCATCTCGAGCGCGATCAGCACGTCTTCAACGGACGCGAATGTGCGGCCCTCGCCTTTGGTGCCGGGACGAGCTTTCGTCAGGTAATAGCAGCCCAGCACCATATCCTGGGTAGGCACGGCAATGGGGCCGCCGTGCGCCGGCGACAAGATATTATTCGACGACAGCATCAGCGTGGAAGCTTCGATCTGCGCTTCGGGAGAAAGCGGGATGTGGACGGCCATCTGGTCGCCGTCGAAATCCGCGTTAAACGCGGTGCACACCAGCGGATGGATCTTAATGGCCTTGCCTTCCACCAGCACCGGCTCAAACGCCTGAATACCGAGGCGGTGCAGCGTGGGAGCGCGGTTCAGCAAGATGGGATGATCCTTGATGACTTCTTCCAGAATGTCCCAAACTACCGGGTCCTGCTGCTCCACCAGTTCCTTGGCCTGCTTGATGGTGGTGCAATGGCCGCGCTGCTCCAGGCGGTGATAGATGAAGGGCTTGAAAAGCTCGAGCGCCATCTTCTTGGGCAACCCGCACTGGTTCAGTTTCAGTTCGGGCCCCACGACGATGACAGAACGGCCGGAATAATCCACGCGCTTGCCCAGCAGGTTCTGGCGGAACCTGCCCTGCTTGCCCTTCAAAGTGTCGGAGAGCGATTTCAGCGGACGGTTGTTGGCGCCGCGCAAGACGCGTCCGCGCCGGCCGTTATCGAACAGCGCATCCACGGCTTCCTGCAGCATGCGCTTTTCATTGCGCACGATCACGTCGGGAGCATGCAGCTCGATCAGCTTCTTCAGCCGGTTGTTGCGGTTGATGACGCGGCGGTACAGATCGTTCAGATCGGAGGTGGCAAAGCGGCCGCCATCCAGCGGAACCAGGGGGCGCAACTCCGGCGGGATCACCGGGATCACGTCCAGAATCATCCACTCGGGCTTATTGCCGGACTTGCGGAACGACTCCACCACGCGCAGCCGTTTGGCAAACTTCAGCTTCTTCTGCTGGGAGGCTTCAGTCTTCATCTTCTCGCGAATATCTTCGCTGAGAAACTCGACGTCGACCTTCTTCAACAGCTCCTTGATGCCTTCGGCGCCCATCATGGCGACGAATTTGCCCGGAAACTCCTGGTCGAGCTGGCGCTTCCGCTCGTCGGTGATGACTTCGCCCCTGGCCAGGTCCGCCACTTCGCCGGGATCCACGACGACGAAAGCCTCGAAATAGAGCACGCGCTCCAGTTCGCGCAGCGTGATATCCAGCAGGTGGCCGATGCGGCTGGGCAAGCCTTTAAAGAACCAGACGTGGGAACAAGGGCTGGCGAGTTCGATGTGGCCAAGCCGCTCACGGCGCACGCGCGCCAAGGTAACTTCTACGCCGCACTTATCGCAAATGACGCCGCGGTGTTTCATGCGCTTGTACTTGCCGCACAAGCACTCCCAATCCTGTGTGGGCCCGAAGATGCGCGCGCAAAACAGTCCGTCGCGCTCCGGCTTGAAGGTCCGGTAGTTGATGGTCTCCGGCTTGGTCACTTCCCCGTGGGACCAGCTCCGGATCTTCTCGGGAGATGCCAGACTGATCCGGATAGAATCAAAATCGGCGATCAAATTAGCTCTGTCGTAAGGAGAGGATCTCAAAATTACCTCCTAGGCGCCTTCTGCGCCGGTTCTGGGTGCTGGGTGCTGGGTTCTGACTGCCTGGTTCCCGCGCTCAGCAGATTTCAAGACAACTTTCCACGCCGGGCCAAGTGTTCGTATGCGGGCGTTTTATCCAGCACCCAGCACCTAGCACCCAGCACCCGCCGTTCAGTCCGCAGCAGGCGCCATGTCCAGCACTTCGTGCGGCGCCTTCTTCATCAACTCCACGTCCAGGCACAACGACTGCAACTCGCGGATGAGCACGTTGAACGACTCGGGCACACCCGGCTCGATGGCGGCTTCGCCTTTGACGATGGCCTCGTAAATCTTCGCGCGGCCATACACATCATCCGACTTGGCCGTGAGCAATTCCTGCAGAATGTAAGCGGCCCCATACGCTTCCAGGGCCCAGACTTCCATTTCGCCGAAACGCTGCCCGCCGAACTGCGCCTTGCCGCCCAGCGGCTGCTGGGTGATGAGCGAGTACGGCCCGATGGAACGCGCGTGAATCTTGTCATCCACCAGGTGCGACAGTTTGAGCATGTAAATGTAGCCGACGGTTACGGGCTGCTCGAAAGGCTGCCCGGTCATCCCATCATAAAGAGCCGTTTTGCCGTCCTTAGGCAACTCGGCGTCGGTCAGCGCGCGCTTGATTTCGCGTTCCGTCGCTCCATCGAACACCGGGGTTGCGTAGTGCAAGCCCAGCGCCTTGGCGGCCCAGCCGAGGTGTGTCTCCAGAATCTGGCCGACGTTCATACGAGAAGGCACGCCCAGGGGATTCAATACGATTTCAACGGGCGTTCCATCCGGGAGGTACGGCATGTCCTCGTCCGGCAGAATGCGCGCGATCACGCCCTTGTTTCCGTGGCGGCCGGCCATCTTATCGCCCACCGAGAGCTTGCGCTTCATGGCGATGTAGACCTTCACCAGCTTGATCACGCCGGGCGGCAGTTCGTCGCCCTTGCGCAACTTGGCGATTTTCTCGTCGGTGATCTTTTCGAGCACCGCGATCTGGCGCGAGGTCATCTCCTCGATTTCGTCGATTTGCTCGTTGACGCGCGGATCCTTGTCCTTGAAGCGCATGCGCTTCAAGTCGCGCGATTTCATCTTTTCAATGAGCTCGCGGGTCAGGTCCGTGTCTTTGGCCAGCAGGCGTTTATTGGTCTTTTCATCGTGCAGGTCGGCCAGCAGACGCTTGCCTTCGAGCAGATTGCCGAGGCGCTTGGCGCGCTCGTCGGTCAGGATGCGGATTTCGTCCTGCAAGTTGCGTTGCAGGCGGGCGATTTGCGATTCTTCGATCGCGCGGGAGCGTTCATCCTTCTCCTGGCCTTTGCGCGAGAAGATTTTGCAGTCCACCACCGTGCCCTCGATTCCGGGCGGGCAGTAGAGCGAAGCATCTTTCACGTCGCCGGCCTTTTCGCCGAAGATGGCGCGCAGCAGTTTCTCTTCGGGGGTGAGCTGGGTTTCTCCCTTGGGGGTAACTTTGCCCACCAGGATGTCGCCGGGCTTTACTGTGGCGCCGATGCGGATCACGCCGCTTTCATCCAGGTTGCGCAGGAACGAATCCGCGATATTGGGGATGTCGCGCGTGATTTCCTCGGGACCCAGCTTGGTGTCGCGTCCCTCGATTTCGAACTCTTCGATGTGGATCGAGGTGTAGTAGTCTTCCTTGACCAGTTTCTCGCTGACCAGGATGGCGTCTTCAAAGTTGCAGCCGCGCCAGGGCATGAAGGCCACCAGTACATTGCGTCCCAGGGCCAGTTCACCCATGTCGGTGCAGGGACCGTCCGCCAGCACGGTTCCCTTTACCACCCGCTGGCCCATGCGAAACGATGGGCTTCTGGTTGATGCAGGTGTTCTGGTTCGAGCGTTTGAATTTGGTGAGCTGGTAGATGTCAGCGCCCACTTCGCGAGAGAGCTGCCCTTCATGCGCGGCGCCGCCTTCCACGCGCACGATGATGCGCTCGGAGTCGACCGAATCCACCACGCCGGAGCGCTTGCACAGCACTACGGCCCCGGAATCGCGAGCCGTCACGCGCTCCATGCCGGTGCCCACGTAAGGTGCATCGGCGCGCAGCAGCGGTACGGCCTGGCGTTGCATGTTGGAACCCATCAGCGCACGGTTGGCGTCGTCGTTCTCGAGGAACGGAATCAGGCTGGCGGCCACCGATACGAGCTGTTTGGGGCTGACGTCGATGTACTCGATTTCGTCACGATGCTTCAGGACGAAGTTGCCCGCCTGGCGGGCGTTGCAGAGATCGGCCACGATGCGGCCGGTCTCATCCAGGTCCACATTGGCTTGCGCGATGGTGTACTTGTCCTCTTCCCATGCGGAAAGGTACTCGCAATGCGCTTCGTATTCGGCGGCCTGCTTCTTGGCGCCGAGCGCGTTATTGGCCTTCTCGATATCGGCGCGGCGCACGATATCGCCGACCTTATATTGCGTGTCGCCGGGGTTAAGGATTTTCACCTCGTCCACCACGACGCCCTTTTGCACCTTGCGGTAGGGGCTCTCGATGAACCCGTATTCGTTGATACACGCAAAACATGAAAGCGACGAGATCAGGCCGATGTTGGGTCCTTCCGGCGTCTCAATCGGGCAGATGCGGCCGTAGTGCGTCGGATGCACGTCGCGGACTTCGAATCCGGCGCGCTCACGCGATAGACCGCCTGGTCCGAGAGCGGAGAGCCGCCGTTTGTGCGTGATCTCCGACAGCGGGTTGGTCTGATCCATGAACTGCGAGAGCTGGCTCGATCCGAAGAACTCGCGAATGGCCGCCATAACCGGCTTGGCATTCACCAGATCGTGCGGCATGGCCGTGGACATTTCCTGGTACACGGACATCTTTTCTTTGATGGCGCGTTCCATGCGCACCAGGCCGATGCGGAACTGGTTTTCGAGCAGTTCGCCCACCGCGCGCACGCGGCGGTTGCCCAGGTGATCGATATCGTCCACCGCGCCGATGCCTTTGCGCAGCTTGAGCAGGTACTTGATGGTGGCGCGGAAATCTTCGGGATCGAGCGTGCGCTTGTCGAGCGGCGTGGCGTCCGCCCGATCGTGCAACTTGATATTGAACTTCATGCGGCCCACGCGCGAGAAATCGTACTTGCGCGAATCGAAGAACATGCCCTGAAACAACTGCGTGGCCGTATCGAGCGTGGGCGGGTCGCCCGGACGCAGCTTGCGGTAAATTTCGATCAGCGCTTCGTTCTGTGTTTTGACCGTGTCTTTCCTTAACGTGGCGGAGATCACGGTGCCCACGTCGTCGCGCTCGGGGAAGAAGACTTCGAACTCTTCGATGCCGGATTCGATCAGGCGCTGGATACCGGTGGTGGTCAATTCGTTGTTGGCGTCGATCAGCACTTCGCCGGTGGCCATGTCGACTACGTCGGCGGCGATGTAGGCGCCTTCCAGGTCGTTGGGCGCGATCTCGGTCTGCTGAATCTTAGCCGTCTGAATTGCCTTGATCAGCGAGTCGGTGATCTTCTTGCCTTGCCCGACGATGGTTTCGCCGGTCTTGGTGGTGATGGCGTGGGAGAGCTTCAACCCTTTGACGCCGGTGGTAAACTGGCCTTCCTTGTTGTACAGGTTCCAGTAGAGCTTGTTGTCTTTGATGGAAATGCGGTCGATGGTGTAGAACGCGCGCAGCGCCTGTTCGTCGCTCTTGAATCCCAGGGCGCGTAGAAAAACCGAACCGTAGAATTTGCGTTTGCGGTCGATACGTACGTACAGCAGGTTCTTGGTGTCGTATTCGAATTCGACCCAGCTTCCGCGATAGGGAATAATCTTGCCCAGGAAGTAGCCTTGCGCCTGCACACGTTCAAAGAACACGCCCGGAGACCGGTGCAACTGGGATACGATCACGCGTTCGGTGCCGTTGATAATGAACGTGCCATTATCGGTCATCAACGGAATCTCGCCGAAGAAGACTTCCTGCTCTTTAATGTCGCGCACGCTTTTGGCGCCGGTAGTGGGATCCTTGGCGTACACGGTGAGGCGGATGGTGACCTTGAGCGGAGCCGCGTAAGTCATACCGCGCTCCTGGCACTCCACCATGTCGTATTTCAACTGCAAGCCGACCGGATCGCCGCACTTGTTGCAGAACGTGACCACGTTTTTATTGAACGTGCCGCAATGATGGCAGAGCACGTCGCCGGCGTGGAAAGGATCGGTGCGGATGGTGGCGCCGCAATTCCGGCAGGTCGAACGCAGATGGTGCAGCCCTTTCAGATTGCCGCACTTGCACTCCCAGTTGCCGATGGAGTAATCGACGAATTCCAACTCGCTCACGCCGCGGAAATCGGAAATGGGAAATACCGAACTGAATACCGTTTGCAGGCCTGTATCTTCCCGCTCGTTGGGAAGCAGGTCCATTTGCAGGAAGCGCTCGTACGAATTCTTCTGGACTTCGATCAGGTTCGGAATCGGGATCGAAGTCTTGATCTTGGAAAAATCAACTCGCTCGGGGGCCGCGCCGCTGTTTTGAATATCCATTTTCTTAAACTCCTGAGGGCCGAACAGCCTAAGCAAAAACTACAAAAACATTGGCCAACCCGGAGGAGCGTCGCTCCTGGGAGAGGCCGGGATAAGTTGCAGGGCAGGTGCCGGATGGTAATCGGGACAGTGAAAATCACTCAGCGCCGGATGGAAGCCGTCAGCGAGGTTGGCTGAGAGGATCGGGGAGAAGAAACGATTCCAGACACACCAATCCCGCGATGAAGCTGCGGACGCAAAACAGGACGGGAATTCCCCCCGTACAGTTGCGAACCAACTGCAATTGATATGCCAGGATTCGAAGTTCACAGTCACCAATGGGATCGAATCCGGTTGAAAAAAGAAGATCCCAACCGGTAAGTCTACCAGAGTCCCACCCCGGTCGTCAACAGCAACTCTGGAACCAATCCATAAACCATTTGGTCCCAGCAATTTGCGGACAAACTACGCCCGCGGGGCTATTTTACTTCTACAGTCGCGCCGGCGTCCGTGAACTTCTTTTTGATAGTTTCCGCTTCGTCCTTGCTCACGCCCTCTTTAATCGGCTTGGGGGCGCCATCGACCAGATCCTTGGCTTCTTTGAGGCCCAGGCTGGTGACTTCGCGAACCGCTTTGATTACATTGATCTTGTTCGCGCCGACCGCAGTGAGCACGACCGTGAATTCGGTCTTTTCCTCGGCTGCGGGTGCCGCCGCCGCGGGGGCACCACCGGCTGCCGCGACCGGAGCCGCTGCCGCAGCCGAAACGCCCAGCTTTTCTTCCAGCAACTTCACGAGCTGGGAAGCTTCCAGCAGCGTCAAGCCTTGAATCTGATCCGCAATTGTGTTGATGTCCGCCATTTGTCCTATTTACTCCTGTCTCGTAAACTCGCTCGTTATTCCTTAAACTTGCCTTCTTTGGCTGCCTGATCGACCACCACGGCTAAATTCCGTCCGACCGCGCCCAACGCCGTCACCAACCGCTGCGCCGGAGCATTGATCAGGAACAGCAGCTTAGCGAAGATAGCCTCTTTCGACGGCATGCTCGCCAGGTCCGCGATCGACTTTACATCGATGACCCGCCCCTCGACTAATCCGGCCTTGAATGTAAAGCTGGGATTAATCTTGGCGTAGGCGGTCAGAGCCTTGGCGAGCGCCACCGGATCGTTACTGGTATAGGCCAGTGAAGTCATGCCCCGCAGGTTCTTCAGAACCTCTTCTGCGGCGGTACCCTCGGCGGCCTTTTCGGCGATGTTGTTTTTGATCACGCGGTACTGGCCGCCCGCGGCCCGAACGCTCTTGCGCAATTCGAAATCCTGCTCCACCCGCAGTTTCTCGTAACCGGTTACAAACAGGTTCCGGGACTTCTGCAAGTCCTGCCGCAAGGCTTCGAGATCCTTCTTCTTATCTTCTTTCTTTTTCATTTCGACACCCGCGAGGAAACTAAACAGCCGCCTTGGCGCTGAATACCGTCACATCCAGCGAAACACCCGGCCCCATGGTGGAGCATATGGTCGCGCTCTTCACATACTTGCCTTTGGCCGCGGCCGGCTTGGCCTTGACCACGGCACTGATCAGGCTGGAGGCGTTTTCCACCAGCTTTTCCGAGGAAAAGCTGATCTTGCCGACCGGCGCGTGAATGATCCCGGTCTTATCTACCCGGAATTCCACTTTACCGGCTTTGATCTCCCTGATAGCCTTGGCCACATCCTGCGTAACCGTGCCGGTCTTGGGATTGGGCATCAGCCCGCGCGGGCCGAGGATCTTGCCCAATTTACCGACTGACCGCATCATGTCCGGGGTGGCGATCACCGCGTCGTAATCCGTCCAACTCTCGGACTGGATCTTGTTGACCATGTTCTCGCCGCCCACAAAATCCGCGCCCGCTTCTTCGGCTTCCTTCTGTTTATCGCCGGCCGCAATGACCAGAACCTTTTTGGACTTACCCAGACCATTAGGCATGACCACGGTTCCGCGGACCATCTGGTCGGCGTGCTTGGGATCGACGCCCAGGCGCAAGTGCACCTCGACGGTCTCGTCGAACTTGGCGTACTTAATCTTCTGTAGCAGCGGCACGGCTTCTTCGAGCGGATATTCGCGCGTTTGGACCTGTTTGGCCGCGGCCTGATATTGTTTTCCTGGTTGATGTGCCATAAATCCTCACTGGTACAAGCGGCCTGGCCTAGAAGCGCAGACCTCCCATTGAGCGTCTTGAGGGACATTCAGAGATTAGCACACAGCCAATGGCAATGTCCAACGGGCATTTTCGGACGTTGGGCCGTGCCGTTCGGGCGCAGCCGGGGCACGGACCTGATCGCCCCAAATGCCGATTATTGCGGCAAGCTACCTTTGGCCAAGTTGACGCGCACTGTAACGCTGCCCGCGGTTTTGCCAGCCGATTCGGCCTTCCAAACGACGGTGGTCCAGGAAGAATCGCCTTGCGCAGGCGTTCGAATGATGGTTTCCACCGGATAACTGTCGTGCGCTTCCAAGGGGAATATCGCTTGCCCGGCGACGACGCTCCAACCCTCTGGGACTGCCGCCGACAGAGTCACCATTTGCGCCTCACCGGTGACGTTGCGGATCTGCAGGGGCAAGTGCAGGCGCTCGCCGGGCTCAATGGCGACTTCGGGCGTGGACAGCAAACCGGCCAGATGGTCGAGCCCGTGCGCCTGCCAGAGCTTGCGGTAGAAACTCCACGGGCCGCCGAGTTCGAGGGAGAGCCCTGTTGATTGCGTGGGGCGATAACCGGGAATCGGAGCGAACACGGCAGCGGTGTTGGTGATGCCTTCGAAGATATCGCCGGTGACCGAGGCAGTTACTACCGATTTACCAAAGACCAACAACACGGGCTGTTGGAAATACTTGAAGTCGCCCTTGGCGATAGCTTGGCTGGCCATCTGGCCGGTATCATCCTGAGTAAGATGAAAGCTCATTTCGTCGGCGGCCAGGCGGTAGTAGGGAACGCCCCTGGAAGCAGAGTTCTCCGTGGTTACATATCGCGGGCCTTTGCCTTCGAGGAAGTCGGTATGGGAAGCATCGGAGAAGAAATAGAGCTTCTTGGGCTGCCAGGGTTGGAGGCCCTCGGTCAGGTTGGAGATGTTCTGGCGGTCGCGCGGCGGCGCGATCTGTTCGGGGAATGCGGTGGCATCGCCCGCCAGATCGAAAGCCTCGGTGGCGATGACGCCGGCCGCCTGGTGGTCGCCGTGGTTCTCGCCGGCCACGTATGCGGGCAGCCAGGTCAGGATTACCTCAGGGCGGGTTAGACGCACCAGGCGCACGGCCTGGGCTAACGCGGCGCCGTGATTCCAGGTCTCGAGCGAGCGCAGCACGTCCTGGCCGGGCGTATCGGGGCCGCCCAGAAACCAGACACTCATAATGCCGAACGAGCCCAGCGCGCGGCGGGCTTCAATCTCGCGCTCGGCGCCCAACGCGGCGGCTTGTTCGAAGCCCATGGCGTTGCCGCCGCCATCGCCGCGGGTGCCGAAGATCACGGCCACGCGGCGGTGATCCTCATAAACGGCTTTGGCGAGATAGCCGGTGATCTCGGTCTCGTCGTCGGGGTGGGCCACAATCACCAGCATGTCCACTTTGAAGCGCTGGTCGGGATGCGGCGCGGGCGGCGCTTTGGGCAGTTCGGCGGCACAGAGAAACGCGCCAAACCACAAGGCCAGGGCGGCGCTACAACGAATCGGCATAGGGAGAATCTATCGCATTTCAAAAACGGAAATGAAGTCCGAGCTGCATCTGGCGCATAGGACTCGCGGTGGAGGTGATCTGACCGGCGCCGGAAACGTCGACCGTGGCGTTGGGCAGACCGAGATTCACGTGGTTCAGAGCGTTGAAGTTTTCCCAGCGCAGTTCCAGAGTTTTACGCTCGGTAATGGTGAAAACTTTGGCCAGCGCGAGGTTCAGCACGATGGAATCGGGGCCGCGCAGCGTACCCTTGCCGGCGTCGCCATTGCGATAGGGCTGTTGGGGCGCGGTATAGGCCGCCGGATTGAACCACAAATTGGCATTGGGATTCGCTACGTTCGGATTGCCGATGATGTCGGGACGGAAGTAATTGAAATCGGCATTCACCAGCGGCGCATTAGAGATAGTAGGCGTAAAAGCCAGGCCGGAGTAGACGGTAGTCACACCGCTGAAGCGCCAGCCGCCGGCGACGGCATCCGCCACCTTACTAATATTGCTTCCGAAGTGGCGGCCGCGGCCAAATGGCAGGTCCCAATTATGCATGAGGGTGAAAGCGTTGGTGCGGTCGAAGGAGGCGGGACCATGGTCCGCCCTGACATCATAGTTATTGGCGAACCCATATCCTCCCTCGCCGTTGTCGAGCGCTTTCGACCAGGTGTAGCTGGCCAGAAAATCGAGCCCTTGAGTCACTCGTTTTTGGACCTTGATTTGGAGAGAGTTATAACTGGAGTTGTCGCAATTACACACATCATAGATGGCCTGTGTATCTCCAAATTTATAGAAGGGGCGCCGTGGATCGTAATCGCCGGGGCCAGGGACGGCCTGGTTCTCATTAAGATTCAGGAACAGGTGGCGCCCGACGTTGCCCACATAGGCCGCTTCCACGGTCAGATTGCGGGTGACTTCATGCTGCACGGTGAAGTTCCAGGAATCCGAAAGCGGTATGCGGTAGGAGTCGAGCGGATAGAAGTAAAAATAGACCGAGACGCCGTTAGGCAGCGGGTAGCGGCCATTTGAGCCGATCGGGGGCGTGGGCGGCGCGGGCGGTCCGGTGGTCAAAAATGTAGGGATGTTGGTGGTGTAGGGATTGGGTTGCGTCAGGTTTTGGACGAACTGAACGGGCGGGTCGATTTCCGGATTTTGAGCAAACACGGCGCCCACTCCGGCGGCATTGAAACTGCGCCCATAACCTGCGCGCAGGACTGTTTTCGGAAACAGGCGGTAAGCGATGCCCAGGCGCGGCGCGAAACCCAGATCGTAAGGCTTAATGCCCATGTTTCGCGGGACGCCGCCGATGCCGGCTACCACAACCTCACCCGTGGTGGGATCGAAGGTAGCCGCGCTACCCGGTTGGGCGCCCACCTGCGGCAGATAATTCTCGTACCGCAAGCCGACGGTCAGGGTCAATTTGGGACTGATGCGCCAGGTGTCCTGTCCGAAGAAGAACAAGCGGGTCTGGCGTAATGCCGGATAGAAACCGGGGCCGGTGAACTGCTGCACGAATCCGCTGGGATCACCGAGCAGGAATGACGCCAGGGCCGCGCCGGTAGTGGCGTTGCCGTTGGCGAGAGTGTCGATGGTGGCGTCCCCGGTAACACCGTCGGAAAAGGTTACTTCGCCGGCGCGATGGGTGCTGCTGTCGATGCGGCGCTGCTGGTCGCGGCGAATGTCGGCGCCCCATTGGACGGTGTGATTGCCGGCCTGCTTGGTCCAGTTACTTACCCACTGGAACTGGTTTTCCGTCTCACTAAGAGGGCAGTTACAGCTATTGACGCCCAGCGAGTAACCGAAGTCGAAGCCGCCATCGCCGTTGATATAAAAAGCAGGCATGCCGGAGGTGTCGGGAGCGCCGCGGTTGAGGCCGGTGAGGCCGGCGTCCAGAGCCGGGGTAGTGCCATATCCTTCGGGAAGGCTGTGGACGCGATAGCGATAGTAGCCAAAACGAAAGTCGGCGATGAGAGATGGTGTGATGGTGTAGGTATAGCCGAGGGCCAGGCTCTGATTACGGGAAGGCGAATCGCCGGCATACCCGAATGGGCTGGGGCCGCCCGCCTCGGCGCCGAACGCGCCCGGTCCGTAGAGGAGGAAATTGGCCAGGCTATAACGGCCGAACACATGATGGTGGTCGCCGATGTTATAGTCCACGCGTCCATCATACTGGTCGGCGTCGGATGTTTCACGCACGGTGGTTTCGTAGTTGTTAAAGATCTGTCCTGTGCCGCCGAAGTTAGGCAGCGGGATATTGCTGAGTAACTTCTCGATGGCCGGCGCCGGTGTGACGACATTGACCTGTCCGTTGGTGGAGATGGCCTGGCGGTTGGTCCCATCGGAGTTTCCGGTGTTGGGATCAAAGACCATGCCGGCCTGCGCGGGGACTTTAGCGCCCTCGGTGGTATTGACATAAGCCGGACTGGCGCAGCCGGTGGCCGAGGTCGAGCCGTCGGCACAGATATAGTTACCCAAAAGCGACGTCAAATTCCCGCTGCGCTCCGCCGGCGTGGGGACGGTGGTGATGACAGTTCCGCCGAGATCGCGGCGGGTGCCCTGATAGGCGAAGAAACCGAACAGCTTGTTCTTGCGGATGGGGCCGCCGAGCGAGCCGCCGAACTGGTTCCAGCGGATAGGGGGATCGACACCGCTAAACGGGTCGGCGGCATTGAAGAAGTCGTTGCGGAGATATTCAAACGCCGAGCCATGCACTTCGTTCGTGCCCGACTTAGTGGCGGCTTGCATCAAGGCGCCCGAGACATTGCCGAATTGTGCGTCGTAGTTGCTGGAAGTTACTTTGAATTCTTCGAGCGCATCAGGGTTAGGCACTATCACGGAGATGCCCAGAATATTGCTGTGGTTCTCGGCGCCGTCCAGCAGGAAACCGTTGGAATATCCAAGCTGTCCGTTAACCGGAGTCTGCTGATCGCGCTGCTGGTTCTCATCGGTAGCCGGGCCCGAGTTGCCGGAGTAGAGGCCCGCGCCGGGCAATGCTACTAACAGCGTGGTGATGTTGCGGTCTAGGATGGGCAATTTTCCAAGCTCGGCCGCGGTCAAGGTATTGCTGACGTCGGCACGATCCACCTTGAGCAGGGGATTTTCGCCGGTGACGGTCACACTAGTGGATGTCTGGCTGATTTGGAGCTGCGCGTCGACGCGGGTATCAGAGTCCACCTGCACATCCGCCGTGGCCACGAAATCGGCGAAGCCGGCCGTGGTTACCCGCACCTCATAGTGGCCGGGGAGCAGGTGCGTCTGGGTGAAATTGCCGCTGGCGTTGGTGGCGCTTTTGTAGACGACGCCACGGTCGAGGTCGCGCACTGTGACGGCGGCATTAGGAACGGCGGCTCCGGCCTGATCCGTCACGTTGCCGGTAATGTTGCCGAAGACTGCCTGGCCCAGCGCCAAGGCGGCGCAAAGCAGAACGAGAACCGCGAGTCTTATCGCCATAAATACCTCGAAAAGTTGAAGTCTATTTTAATGACTTGAATCTCCCAGGGACTTATACAGCGTAATTTCTTTGGCAGCCGCAGCCGAGTCCCCCAAGGACTTGTACGCGGAAGCCAGCAGATAGTGAGGAATCTTGTTCGTAGGGTCCAAGCTGGCGGCCGCGGAGAGATGCGGTATGGCTTCCGCATTACGGCCGAGCTTCATAAGCGCGCGGGCCATCCCAACCTGGGCCTCTTCAAACCCAGGGTGAGTGCTCAAGGCGCGCTGAAAGTGGTTCACGGCGGCATCCAGATTCCCGCGCTCGCGCTCGATCTCGCCCAACTCGAATTCGGCATCCGCGTTTCCGGGCGATATGGCGACTTCCTGCTCGAACTCATGTTGGGCGCGTTCGATAGAATCGGCGGTGCGCGGCGCATTCAAAATCAGGCGGCCCAGGCGGTAGTGGGCGCCGGATAAGCGCGGGGCGAGCTGCAATGCTTTGCGATACTCCTGTGCGGCGGCATCGAAGTGATCGAGGCCTTCCTGAACCTGGGCGCCGGCATAGTGGGTCCAGGGCGAGTCGGGCGCGGCGTGGGCCAGTTCAGTCATGAGCGCGGCCGATCGATCGCCATGGAGGCGGGCCACCTGATAGAGAATTTCGGGATCGTGGGGATAGCGGTTTAGCAGCTTTTCGACCACCGCGAGAGCTCGGTCGAACTGCTGCAGGCTGCCGTAAGAGCGGGCCAAATGAAGACCGACGAGCTTTCCGATGTCCGCATCGAGCGGCTGTTCGAAAGCCGGCGCCAGGCGGGCGATGGCTTCCTGCGCGCGGTCCAACTCGGCATCGCACAGACCGATCATGAGTTCCACCTGGGGCAGGTTGGGGTTCAACTCGCGGGCGCGGTCGAAGGCCGTCAGGGCGTCGGCAGGCTCGCCTTTGAAGTAAAGCGCGAAGCCCAGGTTCGCCTGTACTTCGGCAACGGACGGCGCCAGACGGGCGAGTTCTTCTAGGGCGCGCTCAGCTTCGTCCCAATCCTTGGCGGCCAAGGCGGCGCGCGCCTGGGTGGAGAGGCGGTCGAGATCCGTTTCGTGCGATTGCGCACTCAGACCGGCGACGAGGATTAGCAGAAACACCCAGGACCGGATCATGAACGCCCCTGCCTAATTTGGCCACTATAGCACGGGCCGGGCTGAGCGCCTCGTGAGAGCTTTGGCGCCAAGCTCACCAAATTAAGGCAAAGACTTATGGAGCCAATCGACCAGGCGTTGGCCGTAACTCTGCCACTCGGGATGACCGGCCCAGTTCTCCATACCGTGTGGAGCGCCGTCGAGGAGAATGAGGTCGTAGCGGGCGCCTGTCTTCTTCAGGTGTTCCGCATAGGCCAGCGTGCCCTGGTACAGTTCGTCGGCCGTACCTTGGATCAGCAGCATGGGAGGCATTCCGGCATGCGCGGCATAGAGCGGCGAGTAGCGCTGCAAGGTGGCTTGGTCCCACTGTCCGAAGAGGCGGTCGAGGATGGGACGGTTCTCGGGATCGTTGGTCCAGCGGGTGAAATCGTAGACCCCGTAAAACGCCACGACAGCCTGTACCGCGCAGCCTGCACAGGGCTCGGAGGCGACTTGGGCGGCCATTTGTCCGCTGGCGGATTCGCCCAAAATGGCGATGCGGTTCGGGTCGATGCGGAACGTGGCGGCGTGCTGGCGCACGTAGCCGATGGCGGTCCGCAAGTCATCGAGTTGTTGGGGGTTGCGGACGTAGGGGGTTAAGCGGTAATCGATCGAGAACCAGGCGAAGCCCGCGCGCGCTAGCAGGCTCAACACCGGCGATATGTAAGTCACCTTATCTCCGGCTTCCCAACCTCCTCCGTGGGCGATGATTACCGCGGGAAAGGGCGCGGACGCATCTCCGGTGGCGGCTCCGGAAGCCGGGGGGATGAAGGCATCCATCTTCAGATCGCGGCCGCCGGGGCGGGCGTAGGTGATATCTTTCCACAAACCTCGCTTATCGCCGCGCAGCCAGGCGATCAGGTCTTCCTTCCATTCCCATTGATCGGGGTGCCAGTTTTCGAAGTTGTGGATCGCGCCGGCAACTGGGATAAAGCGGCAGGCGGCCCATTTGCTGCATAGCGCTGCCGCAGAGGAGGCAGGCGCTTCTTCATCGGCGGCGCCATGGAACATCAGGACCGGAGGCTGCGGGGCCTGGGGCGGGTGGTCGAAACGTGCACCAAAAAGCACCACTCCGCTAATAGACGCCGCCTGCGTGGCGCCGAGCGCCAGGGGCGCTCCGGAATCCTCGGCGATTAGCACGGTGCGGCTGCTGATGTTGAAGCGCCCGGGACAGCGGACGTAGGCGAGCGCGGAGCGTACATCATCCAGATCGCGGTAATCGATCGAGAACCAGGCGAAACCGGCGCGATCCAGGACCTCAAAGAGTTGGGTTAAGTGGGTGGACTTATCGCCTTGTGCGCCATGCAGCAGGATGGCCGCGGGGCGCCGCTCGCCCGGCGGGGCGTAGGCGTCGAGCGTGACCTTAGCGCGATACGCGATGCCGCCGATCGAACCGGGAACCATGTAATTGCCTGCCAGATCGCCTGTGGCGGGCGCACAGACCGTCTGGCAGACGGCTCGCGCCGCCAGGGCCAGACAGATTGGGTAGAGGTAGCGCCTCGTTTGCATAGCATCTATTTTCGCCGAGCCGCGGGGGCTGAGATGTCGGGACACCGGGACACGGAGACGTTTGGGGCGCTCGATGCTGAACGGGCGATGCGCTGACCATGCACTTGATCCGGGTGATCGAGATGTTGACACCTTGACTATCTACAACGGATCGTGTAGATAGTCATAGTATGGGTAAACCCAACGACCTGGTGCAGGGCACGCTCGATCTTTTGATTCTTAAAACTCTTTCCCTCGAACCCAAACACGGGTGGGCCATCGCGAAACGCATTCAGCAAATTTCAGGCGAGGTTCTGCAGGTGCAGCAAGGATCGCTGTACCCGGCTTTGCACAGGCTCGAACAGAAGGGCTGGATCAAGGCCAAATGGGCTGCGAGCGAAACGGGCCGGGAGGCGAAATTCTATTCGCTGACGAGGGGCGGACGCGCGCAACTCTCGAAAGAGACGGCGAACTGGAGCCGACTTTCCGCCGCGATCGACCTGGTGGTGGAGACCCACTAAGAGCGAGAACACGATGCTTTGGACTCAACGATTGTGGCTGAAGTTGCAGACCTTGTTGCGCCGCGACCGCGTGGCGCGGCGGCTCGACGATGAGGTGCAGTTTCACCTGGACCAGCAGATCGCCGAGAATCTGGCCGCCGGCATGAGCGCGGAAGAGGCGCGCGGAGCGGCTTTGCGGGCATTCGGCAACACCTCCGTACTGAAAGAAGAGACGCGGGAAACCTGGGGATGGATGTGGCTGGAGCAGCTACTCGAAGATGTCCGGTTCGGACTGCGCATGCTGCGCAAGAATCCGGGCTTCGCGCTGGCCGCGGTGCTCACGCTGGCGCTGGGCATCGGAGCGAACACGGCCACGTTCACCCTGGCCAAGGCCGTGTTGCTGGATACGCTGCTGGTGCCGCATGCGGACCAGTTGCGGCTGCTGGCCTGGAATCAGGACGAGCGGTCGGTGGTACACGGCACCTGGGGGGATTTTTATTCCGACGGTAAGGGCGGCATTGTCACGGCGTCCTTCTCGTATCCGGTTTATGAGATCCTACGCCGGAACCACAGCCTGGGGGACCTTTTCGCGTTTAACGTGGAAGGCGGCGGCTTCGATCGCATGACCGCCACGATCGATGGTCACGCGGAAATGGTGACTCCCGAGATGGTCTCGGGGAACTACTTCGCAGGCCTGGGGATCAGCACCGAACTGGGCAGACCGATCGAGCCGGCGGATGACGCCATGCCGGGCAGCGGCGCCGTGGCGGTGATCAGCGACGCCTTCTGGATGCGGCGTTTCGGACGCTCGCCATCGGTTATCGGCAAGAGCGTGGAACTCAACCTGACTCCGGTAACGATTGTCGGGGTGGCGCCGCATGGGTTTGCGGGGGCGTCGCGCGCGCAAATCTCCACGGATGTGTTTCTGCCTTTGAGCATGCAGCCGGTGGTTTTTCCGCGAGGCGTTGCGCGCCCCTTTGCGCTACTGAACGATCCGGCGAAGTGGTGGGTGCAGATCATGGGGCGGCGACAAGCGGGCGTTTCCGAGGACCGGGCGCGCGCGTCGCTGGCGGTGGCGCTGGATCAAGCGGTGAGAGCGACGATGACCATTCCCAAGGATCGGACCACGCCGGTGCTGAGCCTGCTGCCGGGCGACCGGGGCGGGCTGAATTATAAGGCGCGAGACCTGGAACAGCCGGTTTCGATTCTGATGGCGCTGGCCGCGCTGGTGCTGCTGCTGGCTTGCGTGAATATCGCCAACCTATTGTCGGTGCGCTCGGCGGCCCGCCGGCGAGAGTTGAGCCTGCGCCTGGCGCTGGGTGCGGGGAGGGCGCGGATCCTGTGGCAGATGTTGACGGAGAGCCTGGTGCTGTCGCTGATGGGGGGCGGCGCGGGACTTTTGTTGGGTTATCTTGGACGTGACAGTTTGTCGCGGCTGCTTTCTTCAGGGTCGGGTCCGGCAGCATTCAGCAGCCGGTTCGACTGGCGTGTTTTTGGTTTTACGCTCGCGCTATCCGTGATTACCGGGCTGATTTTCGGAGCGGCAACCGGCTGGCAGGTGACGCGAACCAGCGTCAACAGCGCGCTCAAGGATAGCGGCGCGAACATCACGCAGGGCAGGCGGGAGGGGTTGGCGGGCCGGTTGCTGGTAGTTGTACAAGTGTCGCTGAGCGTGTTGCTGTTGGTGGGAGCGGGCCTTTTCGTGCGTACGCTGGGGAATTTGCGGTCGATCAATCCGGGCTTTCAGCCCAAGGGGCTGCTGCTGTTCGGTATTTCGCCGCCCAAACAGCGTTACCCGGCGCCGAAGGATATTGAAGTGCTGCACAGGTTGGAGGAGAGGATCGCGGGTCTGCCGGGCGTGGAAGCCGCCACGTTATCGGGGCAAGCGCTGCTGGCGGGCAGCAGAGCGGGCGACGAGTTCCTGCCCGATGGCCAGCCCGCGAGGCTCGCGAACGAGCGGCAGGCGTTATCGAATTTCGTGGGCCGCAGCTTTTTGGAAACCATGAAAATCCCGCTGGTGGCCGGCCGCAACTTTGATTTGCGGGACACGGCGACCTCGCCGAAAGTGGCGATCGTCAACCAGGCGCTGGCGCGCAAGTTCTTTAGGGGCATGAACCCGGTGGGCGAGACGTTCCGGCTGAAGGAGAATGAAAGCGACCGGTACCAGATTATCGGCGTGAGCGCGGATTCACGGTATGGCTGGTTACGCGAGGACCCGCCACCAACCTTCTACACGCTGTTCGAGCAGGAGCGGACGGCTTTCGACGGCATGACGTTCGAGGTCCGGACGCGGGGCGATGCGGGCGGTGTGTTGCGCGCGATCCGGTCGGCGGTGCAATCGGTGGACAAAGACCTGCCGCTGATCGATGTGCGCACACAGACGCAGCAGATCGATGCGACGATCGGTCCGGAACGCATTTTTGCCACGGTCACGTCGGGGTTTGGGGTGCTGGCGCTGGTGCTGGCGAGTGTCGGGATTTATGGCGTGATGGCGTACACGGTGGCGCGGCGCGTGAAGGAAATTGGCGTACTGATGGCCCTGGGCGCGCGGCGGCCGGACATACTAAAGCTGATTCTGGGGCAGGGCATGCGGCTGACGGTTGCCGGGGTGGCGCTGGGGATGGCAGGCGCGTTCAGTCTTAGCAGGTTGCTGGCGGCCATGCTGTATGGGATCACGGCGGCGGATCCAGTTACTTACACGGCGGTCGGACTGGTGCTGCTGTTGGTATCGTCCGCGGCGTGTTATATCCCGGCGCGGCGAGCCATGCGAGTGGATCCGATGGTGGCTTTGCGGCATGAGTGACCGCCAGCGATGCTAGACTGGGCGGATTCCGGAGGGCGTAAAAGTTCATATGGCAAACAGCTTCGGCACCGATATATTAATTCAGGCAGAAGATCCGAAGGGTGCGGCAGCGTTCTACGTGGAGCAACTCGGATTTACGATTACCGGCGAAACGCCCATGATGAGCCTGCATGGCCCGCACATCAATTTGTTTATCGAGCAAGGGCCGGCGTTGGGGCCGGTGCTCGAGGTGACCGTGGCGAACGTAGAGCACGCCAAACGTCGGCTGGTTCACAATGGATGCCAGATCGTCAAGGACGAGCCGGATTTTCCGCGGTGTTACGTCAAGGATCCTTTCGGATTGATTTACAATTTGACGACTTAACGGGTCAGGCGAGGACGTAGAGCCAGGCTTGAACGCCGGACCGGAGCCTGACCGAAATCCTGCGGTATCGCGCGGCTTCTTCGTACCGGTCGGCGGCGGCCAGTTCCTGCTCCGTGATCTCGAAGACGACGCCGGAGATGGCCTGGTTCGGATCCGAGGCTGGCTGCGCGTTGACGTACTGGGATTCACCGATCAATGCCATCACTTCAGGATCGCTAACCGGCACGGTGCGGCGGGTGTAGCCGGGCAGCGCGTCCGGGTGGCCTGTCAACTCCCGGCCGAAGTGGGCGATCTGCACGGTTTTCTTTTGCAACGTTCCGTAGGAGAACAGTAATACGGCCGGGGTAGAAGTGGGCATCGGTTGCTCCATCCATGTTAAAGCGAACGGGGCTTCCTCGCCCCAAGGTAAAATAGAATCACCGGTACCGCATGCGCAATCAACTCCGAGGGGTGGCCCTTCTTGCACTGATGCTATGCCTGTCGTCGGCCGCTTCCGACGACGGCATGGAGTCCAGCATCAGGGCGATTACCGAAGCCTACGCCATCGTTGAGGACAATGCCGCCGAGCCGGTTTCCGCCGAGCAGGCTTTCTTCCAGGGCGCTATACCGGGCATGCTGCGGCGGCTCGATCCGCACTCCGTATTCTTCGATCCGGGCCAGTTTGAACAGCTCAAGAAGCTGCAGACGTCCACGGAAAAGGGCTTCGGCAGCGTGGTGTCTGTGCTGCCGGGCCGCGTGATCGTGCTGCAAACCCTGCCGGGTACACCATCCGCCAAATCTGGCATGGCGCCGGGCGACGAGATCCTGGGCGTGAACGGATATCAGCTCAGCCGCCTGGATATGGACCAGATCATCTCACTGCTTACGCAGTCGCGTCAGCAGCAGGCACAGCTTGTGGTGCGGCGTCCGGGAAACGCGCGTTTTATGAGCTTCGTCCTTACCCCGGAGGAAATGCAGGCGCCCAGCGTGGAGCGCAAATTCTTTCTGAAGCCGGGCGTCGGCTATATCAAAGTTTCCAGCTTCGATGAGAAGACCGGCCGGCTCATCCGCGACGCGATCGAATCGCTGGGCGGCCGGAACCTGAAGGGGTTGGTGCTCGATCTTCGCAAGAATCCCGGCGGCATGGTGACGGCCGCGCTTGAAACTGCCGCCTTGTTTCTGAAGCCGGGCGCCAGGATCGTGACCGTGCGGGGGCGTAACGTGGCAGAGAAATCGGAAGAAGTTCCGGCGAGCGCCACACCCTACGAGTTCCCCCTGGCTATTCTGGTGGACGAGCGGACCGCCAGCGCGTCGGAAATTGTAACAGGCGCGCTGCAGGATCACGATCGCGCGGTGGTAATCGGCGAGGCCAGCTACGGCAAGGGCCTGGTGCAGAGCGTCTATCCGCTATCGCAAGGTACCGGACTGGCCCTCACGACCGCGCTTTATTACACTCCCAGCGGCCGTTCCATTCAGAAGCCGCTGGACGCCGCGCAATTCGCGCTGGCATCGGCCACGGCCCATCCGAATGGCACCTCCCGGTTCCATACCGATGCTGGCCGCGCGGTGACGGGCGGAGGCGGTATCGTCCCCGACTACGTAATTCAGCCGCCCGCGATTACGCGACTGCGGGCCGTGCTCGAAGCCAGCGGATCGTTCACCAATTTCGCTACGGACTACGTTGGCAGCCACAAGATCACCGAAGATTTCGAGGTAACGCCCGCGATGTTAGACGATTTTCAAGTCTTCCTGTCCCAGCGCCAGATCCAGCCGCGGGTGAGCGAATGGTCCGCCGAGCGTGACTTCATCAGCAATCGCCTGAAGACTGAAATCTTCAACCAGGCGCTGGGCGTGGCCAAGGGCGACGAGGTGGAGGCGCAGCGCGATCCTCAGGTTCTGAAAGCGATGGAAGTGCTGGATAAGCCACTGTCCGGTCAAGCTGCGCAGTAGTTTCGTGCCACCTCGGTGAAGTTCTCCACCTGGCGGGCCTGCCAGGGGTCATCCCGATTCAATTCGCGCGCCAGCAGCCCGGCAGCCCGGGGAGCGATCCGCAGCGACGCCCTGGCGTTCAGAAAAAGCGCGCGCGTACGACGGGCGAGCGCATCTTCGAGGGTGCGCGCCATCTCATGCCGCGCGGCCCACACGATCTCGGCGCCGGTGTACGGAAGCGCCGTGTCCAGCGGTTCGGCCAGCGCGGGTTCGGCGCGCATCAACTCCTGGATCGCGGGGGCGTCGGACCCATACACGCGCAGTGGTCCGAAGCCCAGGGCATGCGGATGGAATCCGTGCAGGTTGAGATTCTCGGTGACGCACGGCCGCTCCGGCAGGCGCGCCAGCATGGCGGCCTGGTTCACGCAATCCTCGGCCATGTGGCGGTAGGTGGTCCACTTGCCGCCGCAGATGGTCAGCATGCCGCACCTGTCGATGTGAATTGTGTGATCGCGCGATAGTGCCGCGGTGCTGCCCGCGCCCGCCGACCGCACCAGCGGACGAATGCCCGCAAATACGCTCAGGATATCGGCGCGGGTGGGTTTGTGAGCGAGGTAGAGCGAAGCCGTGGAGAGGATGAATTCGATCTCCTCGTCCTGGGCGACCGGTTCGAGCGGCGCGTCATCCACCGGCGTGTCCGTAGTGCCGATAAGCGTGTGGCCGTGCCAGGGGATGGCGAACATCACCCGGCCGTCGCTGGTGTGCGGCACCATAATGGCGCTATCGCCGGGCAGGAACGAGCGGTCGAAGACCAGGTGGATGCCCTGGCTGGGCGCAATCATAGGCGCCGCGGAGGCATCCGCCTGACGGCGCAGATGGTCGCTGAAGGGACCGGTGGCATTGATCACCACTTCGGCCTGGGCGCGAAAATCGTTGCCGCTTTCCAGGTCGCGCGCGGTGACGCCGTCAACGAAGCCGTCCGCGCCCAAGGTCAGCCCGGTTACCTGCACGTAGTTGAACAGCGTGGCCCCCTGCTCCCAGGCGGTGACGGCCATGTTGATGAGCAGCCGGGAATCGTCGAACTGGCCGTCGTAGTAGATTACTCCTCCGCGCAGCCCATCGCTGTTGATGGTCGGCAGCCGTTCTAGGGTCTCTTCTTTCGAGAGGATGCGGGATGTGCCGAAACCGTACTTACCGGCCAGCAGGTTGTAGACTTTGAGCCCGAGGCCGTAGAAGGGCGCTTCCCACCAGTCGTAGTTGGGCACCACGAAGGCGCGGTCGTGCACCAGGTGCGGGGCGTTGCGCAGCAGAAGGCCGCGCTCGCGCAGAGCTTCCATTACCAGCGAGATGTTGCCTTGTTCCAGGTAGCGGACGCCGCCGTGAACCAGTTTGGTGCTACGGCTTGACGTGCCTTTACCGAAATCGTTTTGCTCCAGCAAGAGCACGCCATAGCCGCGGCTGGCGGCGTCGATGGCCACTCCCACGCCGGTGGCGCCGCCGCCAACCACGATCATATCCCAGGAGCCGGAGCGGGCGGCCAGACGGCGGAACATATCGGCTCGGGTCATAGTCGGTCCAGCGGCTAGTATAGTTCCATTTTGCGGGAACTTCGCGCCGCGGATTAGCGTTACATTGAAGCGAGAGGAAAACCATCACTATGTTTGTGTCCCGTCTCCGAACGATTTGTCCGGCGTTTCTGTTACTGGCCGCCGCGGGCTGGGCAGCCGACGACGTGAAGCCGGAAGCCATCATGGATAAGTTCGTGGAAGTTACCGGCGGCCACGCTGCTTACGAGAAGATCCATTCCGAGGTCGCCACCGGAACGCTCGAAATCACCGGTATGGGCCTAAGCGGGACGCTTACCAGCTACCGCGCCGCGCCCGACAAAAGTTACACGCTGATCGACTTCGCCGGTGTGGGCAAGGCCGAGGAAGGATCCAACGGGACGATCGCGTGGTCGGTGAACGCCATGGAAGGGCCCAAGATCAAGCAGGGTGATGAGCGCGCCATCGCGCTGCGAAACGACGCGCTGCACATGGAGACCCGCTGGCGCGATTTCTTCAAAAAGGTGGAACTCACGGGCTCCGAGGATGTGAACGGCAAGGCTTGTTATAAGCTGCTTCTAACAGCCAATGACGGCCCCGCCGAAACGCGTTATTACGACAAGGCCTCGAACCTGCTGGTGAAGATCGTGCTGCCCATCACCACGCCCGACGGTACGGCAACCGCCGAAATGTCGTTGAGCGATTATCGCGATGAAGACGGGATCCTGGTGGCGCACACGGTCACGCAGAAGGTTCCCAACGCCGATATCCTGGTGAAAATCAACAGCGTGAAGCACAACCCGGAGATCCCGGCCGGCCGTTTCGACCTGCCTGCCGAGATCAAGGCGCTGGCAGATAAAAAATAAGCGCCAAGAAATAGGCGCCGCTATTTGTGTAGGTGGCGGGCACGCAGATATTCAACAAGCTCGGCGGGCCGGTCCGTCTGAATGCCCCCCGCGCCGCGATCGATGGCGTCCTGCCAGGCGGCCGTGGTGTCGGCCGGCCCCAGCCGGTCCACGTAAATCGCGACGCCGGCCTGTTTCGCCACGGCTATCGCATCGTCTTTGAAATCGCTGGCGTCGAAGGCGGCCACGTGGAGATGCATTTCCGCGATGAGCTTCTCCAGGGTGGCGGCGCCGGCGGCTTCCGGCATCACCTTCAGCGATGGATATGCGGCCTGCACTTTCCTTAGGAAGCCGGAGCCACCATAAATCACGGCCGCATCCAGCATATCCGCGTTCGTGAGGGCGGCCACCAGGTCGGATGGTGAGATGTCTTTCGAGTCCACGTAGACGCCGATTTTGCCGTGCGCCAGCGCCAGGGCTTCCGCCAGCGAGGGGACCTTGGTGCCGGCGAATTGCGGGTTGAATTTCGCGCCGGCATCCAAAACGCGAACCTGGTCGAAGGTCATTTCACGCACCGGGCCGGTGCCGTTAGTGGTGCGATCGGCCTTGGCATCGTGCATCAGCACCAGGCGGCCGTCGGCGGTGGTGCGCACGTCCAGCTCAATAAAATCGGCGCCGGCGTCGATGGCGGCCTGGAATGCCGGCAGCGTATTTTCGGGATGAGCGCGATGTTCGCCGCGATGCGCGATCACGGCTATCTGGGGCGCGCCCGCGGCTGCGCCGCATATCGCCAGAAGGAGCACTAAACCTCTCATCAGGCCTCCTGGCGAGATGGTATCAGGGTGCGAACCGCTTGCATCACACTGCGCCGGTTGCGATGCTGGCAGACATGCCGTTTTCACGCAGGCAGTTGTTCGGTCGAGCCGCCCGGCTTGCGGGTGCCGCGGCGTTGGGCATGGGTGCCCTGCAGGCAGGCGCGCCCAACGGCCGCAAGCTGAGAGTGATCGTGACGGGCGGCCATCCCGGCGATCCTGAATATGGATGCGGAGGGACTATCGCGCGTTATACCGACCAGGGCCACGATGTGGTGCTCCTGTATCTGAATCGCGGCGAGAAGAGCTGCCCGGAGCCGCCCGCGGACGCATCCAAAAATGTGCGGGTGGGCGAGGCGGAACGCGCCTGCACGATTCTCAAGGCCCGCCCTATGTTTGCCGGACAGTGCGACGGCCACGCGGTGGTGGATGCCGCGCACTATCGCGAGTTCCAGAACTTGATCGAAGCGGAGCGGCCCGACGTGCTCTTTACGCACTGGCCGGTCGACGGGCATCGCGATCACCGGGCCATATCGGCGCTATCGTACGATGCATGGCTGGCGCTGGGCAAGAAGTTCGCGTTTTATTACTACGAAGTTTCCGACGGCGAAGATACGCTGATGTTCATACCCACGGATTACGTGGACATCACCGCGACCGAACCGCGCAAGCGGCAGGCCTGCTACGCGCACGCGTCGCAGGCGCCCGACAAATTCTACGCGCTGCAAAGCCAGGTCACGCGCTTTCGCGGCGTGGAGAGCGGCTACGGTCAGGCCGAGGGATATATCCGGCACGCGCAAAGTCCGGCGGCGCTGCCGTAGGCGGCCTTCGCGACGTGGGCCTGCCACGCATTAGCGGGCCGCCAGAAACTCGCGCATGTCTCCGATCACCTCCGCGGTCTTCTCGTGAATCACCCAGTGGGTACCTTCCGGGATGCGGCGCACGGTCAGGTTCTTCACGCACTCGTCAAGTCCGTTGAGATTGCCGGTGAGCAGCGCAGTATCTTTCTCGCCCCAGATCACCAGCGTGGAGGTCTCGATCGGCTTCATAGCCGGCAAGGCGTTCTCCGGCGGAGCCTGCCCGCCATCCACCGGCGAATGCAGCCGCGCGGCGCGATAGTAGTTCAGGCCGCCGGTGAGGCCGCGGCCCCAGTTGGCTACGTACTCCTTCAGATCGTCGGGCGAGGCCCATGGCTTCATCAAGCCTTGTAAGGTCGCGAAATCATTCTGGCCGAGAAATGTTTCCGCCTGCGGCGAGTTGAACAGGTTGAAATAGGCGCTGGCCTTCTGCTGCGCGGGATTCTGCGCCAGCTCGCGAGCGAACACGGTGGGGTGCGGCGCATTCACGATCACGAGCTTGTCGAGCATCTCGGGGTGCGCGCCGGCGAAGGCCCAGGCGATAACCCCGCCCCAGTCGTGGCCCACCAGCACGAACTTATGCGCGTTCAGCTTCTCCGCCAGCGCGCGGATGTCTTCCACGATCAGCGGCACGCGATACTGGTCCACCGCCTCCGGATGATCCGAAAGATTGTAGCCGCGCATGTCGGGCGCCACGGCGTGGTGATCTCTGCCGAACTCCGGCAACAGGTCCTTCCACTCGTACCAGAATTCCGGGAATCCGTGCAGGAACAGGATCAATTCGCCCTTGCCCTGCTCTACGTAGTGCAGTTTCACGCCGTTCACTTCGGCGTAGCGATGGTGCCATTTGGTTTCCGCCATAAGGGTTGTTGCCGCCAGCATGAAAATGCTAAGCCATTTTTTCCAGGACCGCATCGGTCACCTCCTGTGTGCTGCTCGAGCCGCCCAGGTCGCGTGTGCGCGCCTTGCCTTCGGCCAGAACCGCGGCCACCGCCTGTTCCACGTCGCGCGCGGCGGCGGGTTGCTCCAGATGTTCCAGCATCATCGACGCGCTCAGGATGGTGGCCAACGGATTCACCACGCCGCGTCCGGCGATATCCGGCGCCGAACCGTGCACCGGCTCAAACATGGAAGGAAAGCGGCGCAGCGGGTCGAGGTTGGCGCTGGCGGCCAGCCCCATGCTGCCCACGATGATCGCCGAAATATCGCTGAGGATATCGCCGAACAGGTTCGAGCCGACCACCACGTCGAAGCTGTCGGGGCGGCGAATGAAGTTCATAGCCGCGGCATCCACCAGCAGCGACTCCGTCTCGATGCCGGGAAAGTCCAGGGCCACGTCCTGAAACGTGCGATCCCACAGCGCCATGCTATAGCCCTGGGCGTTCGATTTGGTGATAGACGTGACGCGCTTCTTCTTGCCGCGTTTGACGGCCAGTTCGAAAGCATATCGGACAATGCGCTCCACGCCGCGGCGGGTGAAGACCGAGGTCTGGATAGCCACCTCCTCGGGCTGCGCCATGTAGACGAAGCCGCCCACCTGCGCGTATTCGCCTTCGGTATTTTCGCGCACGATGACCATATCGATCTGGCCACCCTGGCGGCCCGCAAGCGGCGAAGTTACGCCCGGATACAGGTACGCGGGACGCACGTTGGCGTATTGATCGAAGGCCCGCCGGATGGGCAGCAGCAGTCCGTTCAAGGTGGTGTGATCGGGAATGTCGGGATGGCCCACGGCGCCCAGCAGAATAGCATCGCAAGGCTGCAGCAGGTCGATCGCGCCGGAGGGCATCATCTTACCCCAGCGGAAGAAATGGTCGGCGCCCCAGTCGAAGTCCTGAAACGCGAAGGTGAGATCGTGTTTGCGCGCGGCTTGTTCCAGCACGCGCTTAGCCTGGGGCACCACTTCCTGCCCCACGCCGTCACCGGCAATGACCGCGATGGTGAAGGTCTTCATGGAACCTCTCAATTCTAATGGACGGCGGGGGCCCGTGGCTGGGCTCATGACTGCCGGGCGATTCCCAGTATGCTGGAGGATCGGGAATATGACAAATGAGTGACAGCAGCGGAACGTTGGCCCGGCTATGGCGCCGGGTGCCGGTATTCCAGGGTATCCGGCCGATCGAGCGCGCGCACGTCGCCAAAGACATGCTGGCGGGGGTGACGCTGGCCGCTATGAATATCCCGCAGGTGCTGGGCTACACGCGCATCGCCGGCACGCCGGTGGTTACCGGACTGTATACGCTGCTGTTGCCGCTGATCGCTTTCGCCACGTTCGGTTCGTCGCGCTTTCTGGTGGTGGCGGCCGATTCAGCCACCGCGGCCATACTGGCCGGCCAGCTCAGCGGCATGGCGCAGGTAGCGAGCGCCAGGTACGTGGCGCTGGCAGGACTGGTGGCGGTGATCACGGGAGCATGGCTGCTGCTCGCGCGCATTCTGAAGCTGGGATTTCTGGCCGAGTTTCTCTCGCAGACAGTGCTGATCGGGTTTCTCACGGGCGTCGGTTTTCAGGTCGGCATCGCGGTGCTGGGCGAGATGCTGGGCATCCAGGTGCACAGCCACAAGACCGTCGGGCAACTCGCCGAAATCGTGCGCAGCCTGTCGCAAGTACGGCTGCCGGAGATGGGCATCTCGCTGGCAGTGGTGGTGTGCATCCTCCTGTCGCGGCATTACGCGCAGCGGCTGCCGGGACCATTGATGGTGGTAGCGGCGGCCATCGCGGCCAGCGCGATGTTCGATTTCGCAGGCCACGGCATCAGCGTAATCGGCCCGGTATTGGGCGGGCTGCCGCCATTAGGCCTGCACGATGTCACCTGGCGGGACGCGGGCGCGCTGGTTCCGGTGGCGGGCTCGTGCTTTGTGATGATTGTGGCGCAGAGCGCGGCCACGGCCCGCGCTTATGCCGTGCGGCACCATCAGCAGCAGGACGAAAACGCGGATTTGGCGGGGTTAGCGGCGGCCAATATCGCGGCCGGATTGACCGGCACGTTCGTGGTGAACGGCAGCCCCACACAGACGGCCATGGTGGAGCGCTCCGGCGGGCAGAGCCAACTCGCGCACATTTCCACGGCGGCGACCGTGGCGCTGGTGCTGCTCTTTTTCACTGGACCGCTCAAGTTTCTTCCGCAGTGCGTGCTGGGCGCGGTGGTGTTCACCATCGCCATCGGGCTGATCGACATCCGCACCATGCGGGGCATCCGCCGCGAGAGCCCAGGTGAATACGCGCTGGCCTTGACGACCGCGGCGGTAGTGGTGCTGGTGGGCGTGGAACCCGGCATCCTGCTGGCCATGGCTTTGTCGCTGCTGCGGATCGTACACCACAGCTACCATCCGCACACCGCGGTACTGGTGCTAGGCGACAAGGGAGAATGGCGTTTAACGCCGGTGGCCGCGGGCGCGGTGACCAAGCCCGGATTAGTAGTGTACCGCTTTGGGGCGGCGCTGTTCTATTTCAATGCCGACCTGTTCTGCAAGGAAGTCGTCCTGTTGGTAGGGCCGGCGCCTTCGGCGGTGAAGTGGCTGGTGGTAGACGCCGGACCGATTACACACGTGGATTACACCGCGGCGCGCACGGTGCTCCGGCTCAAGGAGGGCCTGGACCGCCGCGGGGTTCTGCTGGCCTTCGCACACGTCCAGTCGGACCTGCGCGAGGATCTGGACCGTCACAAGCTGACGGATGTGATCGGTCCGGATCTGCTCTTCGATACTTTGCACGAGGCCCTCGCCGTGCTAGGCAACAGGGAGGGCCTCAACGGTCCACACCTATAATCGGGTTAGTGGCCGCGATAGGCCACGCGCCAGACGGTGTTCGATCCATCGTCGGTGACGATGAGCGAGCCGTCCTTAGCTACGGCCACTCCTACCGGCCGTCCCCAAACGTCGCCCGCGGGGGTAACGAAACCGGTGAGAAAATCCTCGTACCCACCGGTGGCTTGCCCATCTTGCATGGACGCACGGATCACCTCGTAGCCTGTGCGGATGGCCTTGTTCCAGGAACCGTGCTCGGCGGCGAAGATGTCGTCGTCATATTCCCGCGGAAACTGGCGGCCGTCGTAGAAGGTCATTTCGAGCGAGGCGTTGTGCGGCTGCAGCAGGACGTCGGGCACGATCACCTTATCCTTCAGTTCGGGATGCTTGCCCTGCTGGCGGGGGTCCTGATGGCCGCCGATGTAGAACCACGGCCACCCATAGAAGCCGCCATCCTGGACGTGCGTGATGTAGTCCGGCACCAGGTTGTCGCCCAGCGCGTCGCGCTCGTTTACGGATGCCCAAAGTACGCCGGTTTGCGGATTGACCGCGATGCCCACAGGATTGCGAATGCCCCAGGCGTACACGCGGCCGCCGCTGCCATCCGGATTAAACTCCAGAATGTCGGCGCGATGATGTTCCTGTGGATTGTTGTCGCTGTCGTCGTCGTTCGAATGCGAGCCGACCGAGACATACATTTTGGTGCCGTCCTTCGAGAAGGCGATATCGCGCGTCCAGTGCCCGCCGCCGGTCAGGCGGCCGCCGGATGGAATATCGGGCACAATCATTTCAGGATTGCCGCGCGCCGTCATGTCGCCGTCGCGATAAGCGAAGCGCACCACCGATCCGGTATTGGCCACATAGACGTACTGCGGATGCGGACCCGGAGGGTAGAAGGCGATGCCGAACGGCTGCGTCAGTCCTTCGGCGAAGACCGCGACGGCTTCCGCTTTGCCGTTAGAGCCCACGCCGCGCAGCACGCGGATACGGCCGGGCTCGCTCTCGGCCACGAACAGGTCGCCATTGGGCGCGCGGCGGACCAGGCGGGGATTGGTCAGGTCCAGGGCATACTGGGTGACGGTAAATCCGGGCAGCGCCCGCGGCCAGGCGTCCGCCGGGCGCGGCACGATATGCGCGCGGTTGTCCGCCGACTTGGTCTGATAAGGCTGCGGCAGATCCGCGACCGTGATCTTGTGGACTGTGCCCGGCGCCTCATGCTGGTAATCCGTGAAGACGGACGGCGAGCGTTCCACATTGGCGCCGGCAGGCCATCCGGCCAGGGATGGCGACGCAAGAAATCCAACCACAAATCCCGCGACGGCTGTTATAACCGCCGCGATTCTAAAGTGCGACCGTGACATCGTTTAATCTCCTTTTTCTTAACGCGCAAAACGGAGCACGGCTCCTTTGCGCTCTCACTCAACCGCGCAAAACGGAGGGCGGCCGCGGAGCCATTATCCCGGGAGTTTCTGCCCTGCCTGGCGCCGCGGGCACGCCCTCCTTTGCGCTCTCACTCATCCGCGCAAAACGGAGCCCGGACCACGCGCTCCTTTGCGCTTAAGCCGCCGTGGGAAATTCCGGCTCCTCCAGGTGAGCCAGCCGCTCCATATACTGAACGACGGCCGAGAAATCCTGGCCGCCCGCCCCTGTTGCCGCCACGGCAAGCGCGACCTGGCGCGCGGCAACGGTCACGGGCATGGGAACACCTTGTTTCGCGGCCTGATCCAGGATCAGGCCGAAATCCTTGGTCATTAGCCGCAGGGGAAATTGCGCCTGTTTGTCATGGCGGAGCACTTGCGCGAGTTTACCGGCGTGCGCCGGCGCTACCACCGGCGTTTCCCCCAGCACATCGAACAGGCGCTCGCGTTCGATGCCCAGTATTTCGCCGAGCGTGAGCGCTTCGGCCATGGCCTGCATGCCCACGCCGAGAAGCGTATTTACCACTAGCTTCATCGCCGCGCCCGAACCGCTTGGGCCGAGATGAAACCATTTGCGCGCAATCTGGCTGAAGACGGGAACGGCAGCCTGAAAAGCATCCGCATCGCCGCCCGCCAGCACCGTGAGGGTGCCTTGCTTGACGGCCGGCGTGCTGCCCGAGACCGGCGCGTCCAGGACCGTGATGCCGCGCGCGAGACCAGCGCGGTACAGGGCGCGCGCGGTATCCGGCAGCACAGTGCTCATCTCGATAATGCGTAGACCCTGCGCGCCGCTGGCGATGATGCCGCCGAGCCCGAGATAGACTTCCCGAACCGCCGCATCGTCCGGCAGGAACGAAATGACGACGTCCGCCTCGCGCGCCAGTCCGGCCAGGCTTTGCGAGATCAGCGCGCCGTGCGGGATCAACGCCTCCGCTTTGCCCGGAGTGCGGCTGAAGACGACTACCGGATAGTCGCGGTCGAGCAGACGGCGGGCTACCGCGCCGCCCATGTTGCCGAGTCCGATCACACCGATGGTGCCGATAGGTTTCAACGGGTCCATTTCAAGCCTCCACTAAGGCCGGCGCACGCAGCGCTTCGGCGATCTTGGCCAGGTCCGCGGCGGAGAGCAGCACGGCAGACGCGGCGTTTTCGGCGGCCTGTGCCGCATCGCGCGCACCCACTAGCGCGTGCGTCAAACCCGGTTGTGCGATGGTCCAGGCGATCACTAACTGGCCGGTGGTCAGGCTATGCTTCCTGGCGACGTCGCGCATCTGGCCGAGCATGCCGTTCACGCGGATGCGCGACTCGCGGCTGAATAGCGGGTTCTCGTGGCGCAGATCGTCCGTGGGGAATTCGCGGTCCGGATCGATCTTGCCGGTAAGCAATCCGTTGGCCAGCGGCGAGTAGGCCAGCACCGCGATATTATGGCGCCGCGTAAACGGCAGGTATTCCGCTTCGAGCGCGCGATCCAGCATGTGGTAGCGCTCCTGTGCTGTATCCACAGTGCCCACCGCCTGGTATTGCCGCAGTTGTCCCACCGTGCAATTGGAGACCCCGATAGCGCGGATCTTGCCCTCATGCTTGAGTTCGAGAAGCGCGCCCATGGTCTCCGCGATCGGGGTGGTGGGATCCTGCCAATGCGTCTGGTAGAGATCGATGTAGTCGGTGCGCAGCCGGCGCAGGCTTTGCTCCACCTCGTAGCGGATGGACTGCGCGCCCAGATAGCGGTGGATGCGCGTGCCGTTCTGATCGACGAAGAAGTTGCCGCGGTTGGTGTGCCAGACCAAGCCGCACTTGGTCGCCAGAATCACCTTGTCGCGCCTGCCCTGAATGGCCTCGCCCACGATGCGTTCGGAAAACCCCAGGCCGTACGCGGGCGCCGTGTCGATGAAGTTGACGCCGGCATCAATAGACGCCCGGATCGAGCGCAGGGAGCGCTCTTCGTCCGTGCCACCCCACATCCATCCGCCGATCGCCCACGTGCCGTGCGCGATCGCGGATGCGGTGATGCCGGATTGTCCTAATGGTCGGTAAATCATATTTGTTCCTTTCTTTTGATTACTCACTTAGTTAGTTGGCGGCCTACGAGGCCGCCAGCAGGCTACGAGCCTGCCCCACTTACACAATTCATGGGCGGAAGGCCGATTTCAGGTCGGGCTTCACCCGGATGGCCGCTAAGCTAGTCGCATCCCATCCGCCGCCCAGAGCTTTCACCAGCATTACGGAGGTGACGAGTTGGCCGCCGCGAATCTGAGCGTTCTCGCGCTCGTTCGAAAGCAGGCCCTGCTGTGCGGTGACCACATCCAGGTAGGTCACCAGCCCGCCGGTATAGCGGTTCATGGCGATGTTCAGCGCGCGCTGGGAATCCGCCACCGCGGCATCCTGCGATTGCGCGGCGGTGGCGAAAACGCCCAACCCTGAGAGCGCGTCCTCTACTTGTTGAAAGGCCACCAGCACCGTCTGCCGGTACTGCGCCACGGCATCCTGGTAGCCGGCCTTCGAGAAATCCACGCCGGCGCGCACGCGTCCGCCGGAGAAGACGGTCTGCGTGAGGGCAGCGCCGACTGCCCACAACGCGCTGGGCAGCGAGACCAGGCTGGCGATGCCGGCGCTCTGCAGCCCACCGCTGGCCAACAACGGAATGCTCGGATAATAGGCCGACTTGGCGACGCCGATTTCGGCGTTGGCGAAAGCCATCAGGCGTTCCTCGCGGGCCACGTCCGGCCGGCGCTCCAGAACGTCGGAAGGCACACCCGCGGGAATGGCCGGCAGGTATTGCTGGAGTGAGCCTTCGGGCAGCACGCGGAAATCCGGCGCAGGCGCGCCGCACAGTACCGCGAGGGCGTGCTCGTAGTTATTGCGCATCTGCCGTTCGAGCGCGGCCTGTGTGCGGGTAGCGTCGAGCAGCGCCTGCTCTTGGGCCACATCCAGCCCGGAAGCCGCGCCGCCATCGTGGCGGTTCTGAATCAGCGCCAGGGCTTTTTGGAACGAAGCCACGCTATCGTCCAGAATGTGGATCTCCGCATCCACCTCGCCCAGCGTGAAGTAATCCGCGGCAGTCTCGGCCGTCAGCACCAGCTTCACGTTTTCGAAATCGGCGGCGGAGGCCTGATAGGAAGCGTTGGCGGCTTCCACGCTGCGGCGGGTCCGGCCGAACAGGTCCGGCTCATAACTGAGGATGAACGACAGGTTCCATTCGTTCTCGGTGAGAGCGCCGGTAACCGGAGCGCCCAGAGAGGGACGGTTGCCGGAGAGGCGGAACCGCTGGAACGAGGGCGACGCGCCCACCTGCGGGTAGAAGTTGCTGACCGCGATGGATGCCAGCGCGCGCGCTTGTTGCACATGCGCGGACGCCGATGCCAGGTCCGGATTAGAAGCCAGCACCTGTTTTTCCAGGCCGTCGAGCTGCGCGTTGCGGAAAATGGTCCACCATTCGCCTTTCGGGATGGCGTCCTTCGGATCGCCCGGCCGCCACGGTCCTT
This sequence comes from Bryobacterales bacterium, assembly GCA_963843255.1. Classification (GTDB taxonomy): domain Bacteria; phylum Acidobacteriota; class Terriglobia; order Bryobacterales; family Bryobacteraceae; genus Bog-159. Next base: position 89,432 of record CAWJJQ010000009.1, read on the forward strand.
CGGCGTGCCACGCCTGCGCTTGCGGCGCCGGCGGCAGGTGATAGTCGGGACCCACCGCGTGGCAGCCGGCGAGCGCTAGCGCGGCCACCGCGAGGGTGGATATCAGCGCAAGTTTCATGACTGTTTCCCAGTGGATGGCGCCGCGGCTACGCGGACCACCTGGCCATCCTCCAGTGAGTCCGGTGGGTTCTGGACCACGCGATCACTCCGCGCCACGCCTTGCAGAATCTCAAGGCTGGTGCCGAAATCGCGGCCGATAACTATGGGCCGCAACTGCACGCGATTGCCCGGTCCGACGACGGCGATGCGCGGTCCTTCGGCGCGGAACAGCATGGCGCTCGAAGGCACCGAGAGGCGGCCGTGCGACACTGGCACGCGAAAATGGACTTGGGCGTAAGCGCCGGGCAAGAGGCGGCCCGTCTTATTGGGAACGTCCACCTCCGTGAGCAGCGTGCGCGTGGATTGATCGATGGCGTTGGCCGTGCGAACGACGGTACCGGTAAAGTGCGCGGCCGGAAATTCGGCTACGCCAACCGACGCCGTCAAGCCCACGTGCATGGCGGGCGCATCGGCTTCGGGTACGCTTACGTATACGCGCAGAGGATCGATCAGTGCCAGATTGAAAAGCTCCTTGCCCGAACCGCCGTTGCCCGCATTCACTAGCGCGCCGATATCTACATTGCGGCGCGTGAGGATGCCGGTGAACGGAGCGTAAACGTGCTTGAACGATTCGAGCTGCTGCAGGCGGCGGACATTGGCATCCGCGGCGGCCAGGTTGGCTTGCGCCTGCGAGTAATCGCTGACGCGTTGATCGAGCTCTTGCTGCGAGACCGAATCGGTCTTGCGCAAGTCGCGCCAGCGGTCGGCACTGGTGCGGGCCAGATCGAGCGCGGCGGCGATCTGCTGGCGCGTGGCCTGCGCCTGGGAAAGCTCCTGGTCCACTTCCGGCGTATCGAGATCGGCCAGCAGGTCGCCTTTCTGCACGGACGCGCCGATATCCTTGTACCAGCGCAGCAGGTAGCCGTTGGTGCGCGCGTAGATGGGCGATTCGGTGTAGGCTTGCACGCTACCGGGAAGTTCCAGATCGCTAGCGCCCGGCTCGGGCTGCGGCTGGCCGACGGCCACAGTGACGATGGACAGTTGTTGCGTCTCGGTCCCCAGCGCCGCGGTTTCTTTGGCGCGCGCGCTGAGGCTCCACATTCCGGCCATCGCCAGGGCGCCCAGCGCCAGCGCCGCAGCCATCAGCCAGTGCCACACAGCGGCCGGCCGTTCCGTGCGGCTTTCCGGTTCGATTTGGTTTAGAGGCATTTCTTGAGTAGCCATAAGTCCCCTATGAATAAGATTCGGACTTGCTCTCGCGCGCACCGTGAATCATGGAGAAAACTACCGGCACGAAGAACAGCGTGGCGACGGTGGCGAACAGCAGCCCTCCGATTACGGCGCGGCCGAGCGGCGCGTTCTGCTCGCCGCCTTCTCCCATGCCCATGGCCATCGGAGCCATGCCGATGACCATGGCGAGGGCGGTCATCAGGACGGGCCGCATGCGGGTGTGGCCCGCCTCGACGGCGGCTTCGTGGGCGCGCAAACCTTCGCTCATGCGCTGCCGCGCGAAGGACACCATCAGAATGCTGTTGGCGGTGGCCACGCCCATGCACATGATGGCACCCGTGAGCGACGGTACGTTCAGAGTGGTGTGCGTCAACAGCAGCGCCCACACAATCCCGGCCATGGCACCCGGCAGCGCGGTGATGATGATGAACGGATCGAGCCACGACTGAAAATTGACGACGATCAGGAGGTAAGCCAGTACGATCGCCATGGCCACGCCGGTGCCCAACCCGATGAAGGATGCCGACATGGTCTGCACCTGCCCAGCGACCTTGATATGGCTGCCGCGCGGTAGCTGTTTCTGAACGCCGGCGGTCAGGCGGCGCACATCGTGCGCCACGCCGCCCAGATCGCGGCCCTGCACGGAAGCGTACACGTCCACCAGCGGCTGCACATTGTAATGCGAAATCACGGCGGCCTGGCTCATGTGATCGAACGACGCCAGGTTGCCCAGAATCTGCGGCTGTGTCAGGGCCGGCGCATGAACCGGTATGTCGAGCAGCGCCTGGATGGTATCGACGCGGTATTGCGGCGTCTGCACGGCCAGGTTGTAGCTGATCTGGTTCTGCGGATTCAGCCAGAACGTGGGCGCGGTTTGAAAACTGGAGCTGAGCGAGATCAGCAGATTTTGCGCAACGTCGCGCTGGCTGAGCCCCACGGATTGCGCCAGCGTGCGGTCCACATCCAGGCGCAGCGTGGGCGCGTCGTAAGCCTGCTGCACGTGCACGTCCACCGCGCCGGGAACCTGGCGGATGCGGTTGGCCAGGCGCTCGGCCAGTTCGTAGTTGCCGATCTGGTTGGCGCCGACCACCTGCACGTCGATAGGTGCGGGCACGCCGAAGTTGAGAATCTGGGTCACGATATCGGCGGGCTGAAAGAAGAATTGCGTGCCGGGGAACTGCCGCGGCAAATCTTCGCGCAGCGCTTTCACATATTGCGCGGTGGGGCGATGATCCTGTTTGAGCGAGATCAGCACTTCCGCATCCGGCGTGCCGATCGTTCCCGCGTTGCTGTACGACGTGTTCAACCCGCTATAGGGCAGGCCGATGTTGTCGAGCACGGTATCGAGCTCGCCGGCGGGGATCATGGTGCGGATGCGATTCTCGATCTGCTCGGTGAGGCGGGCAGTCTCTTCGATGCGCAGACCGGTCCGCGCGCGCACATGCAGGCGCATCAGGCCGGCGTCGATTTGCGGAAACAGATCCTGGCCCAGCAGGGGCACGAAGGCCAGCGATCCCAGGCAGAGCACCAGGAAGCCAGCCGCGAACCATCCACCATGGCGCATGGTCACCGAAAGCGCGCTCGCGTAGCTGGTGCGCAGGCTCTCGAAGGCATCCTCAAAACGCTCGTGGAAACGGGCGAAAACGCCATGCCCCGCGGCTCCGTGGCGGCGCAGCAGAAACATGACCATGGTCGGGATCAGGGTGCGGGAGAGCAGATACGACGCCAGCATGGCGAGGATCACGGCTTCGGCCAGGGGTACGAACAGGAAGCGCGTCACGCCGGTGAGAAAGAACATGGGCACGAAGACGATGCAGATGCACAGCGTGGAAACGAACGCCGGCACCGCGATTTCCTGCGCGCCATCGAGGATGGCCTGGCGCAGATCTTTTCCCATCAGCCGGTTTCGTTCGATGTTTTCGATTTCGACGGTGGCATCGTCCACCAGAATTCCGACCGCCAGCGCCAGGCCGCCCAGCGTCATCAGGTTCATGGTTTGGCCGAGCGCGCTGAGGCAGCACACGGAAACCAGAATCGAAAGCGGAATGGAGATAGCGATGATCAGGGTGCTGCGCCAGTTGCCGAGAAACAGCAGGATCATGGCGGCGGTCAGGCAGGCGGCCATCAGGGCCTCGCGAATGACGCCCTCGATGGCGGCGCGCACGAACAGAGACTGATCGAACAAGGGGGTGAGCTTCAGCTCCGGCGGCAGGCCCGCGGCCATGTTGTTGAGGGCGGCGCGTACATCACGCACAATTGCCAGCGTGGAGGCCGAGCCCGTTTTGTAGACGCTCAGCAGCGCGCTGCGGCGTCCATCCTGGCGCACGATGTTGGTTTGCGGCGAGAAGCCGTCGCGGACGTGGGCCACGTCGCGCAAATAAATGGTGGCGCCGTTGGAAGTCTTCACTGGCAGATCGTTCAGCTCGTTGATGGTCCTGGTGCTACCGTTCATCTCCACCTGGTATTCGAGCGGACCGAGCTTCACGGTGCCGGACGGCAGGATCAGGTTTTCGGCGCTGACCGCGTTGACCACGTCGAGCGGCGACAGGCCTTTCGCCTGCAGCGCGGGCGAATCGATATCCACCGAAACCAGGCGGATTTTTCCGCCGTAAGGGAACGGCACGGCGGCGCCCTGCACGGTGGCCAACTGGGTCCGGATCACGTTCATGCCCAGATCGTTCAACTGCTGCTCGGCCAGCCGATCGCTGCTCAGGCCGATTTGCAGCACGGGCACGGTAGACGCGGAGTAGCTGAGGATCAACGGCGGCGTCGTGCCGGGCGGAAGCTGGCGAAGCTGTGTCTGGCAGACCGCGGTGACCTGCGCCAGTGCGGTGGCAATATTTACGGACGGATGAAAGAACAGCTTGATGACCGAGATTCCGTAATACGACTGCGACTCGATGTGTTCAATATCGTTCACCGTGGTGGTCATGCTCCGCTCGTTGATCGACACGATGCGGTCCGCCATGTCCTCCGGCGGAAAGCCGTCGTAGTTCCAGACCACGCTGACCACCGGGATTCCGATGTTCGGGAAAATATCGGTGGGCGTGCGCAGAATCACCAGCGGGCTCACCAGCAGAATGAGCAGCGCCAGCACTACAAATGTATAGGGGCGATTCAGCGCGACTCGTACGATCCACATTCAGCATCCCTCGCTTTGCTGGTGGAGGATGCAATCGGCGTGCCGGGCGGCGGTCTTTGAAAATCAGTGAGATGGGGACGCGAAGGCGCCGGCGCCGTCACGAATTCGCGAGATATCGCGATGCGCGAGAAGCGCAAAGGGGCGCATGTCCGAGCCGCCAGGAAGGATAGAAACTCGCGGGATAATGGCGGCGCGGCCGTGGCCCCGTTTTGCGCGAGTTCCTTAGGAAGCGGAACGGAATCTGAATTTGTCGATCTTCATCGCGCGGATTTTGGATTCGAGCGTGGATGCAGGCAGGCCCAATCGCGCGGCGGCGCCCTTTTGACCGGCCACGCGGCCCTTGGTTTCCGCCAGGGCCGCTTCGATGAGTTCCTTTTCGTTTTGCTGCAAAACATCGGCGCCGGGCGCGGGCCGGCGGGGCTCGCGCGCGCCCAAAATGCTCGCATCGATGCGCAGTGTGCCGTCTTCTGCCAGGATCACACCGCGCTCGATCACGTTCTGCAGTTCGCGGATGTTGCCGGGCCAGTGATACGCCTGCAGCAGGTCCATGGTGCGCTTGTCTACGCGATCGATCTTGCGGCCCACACGCTCCGCGAAGCGGGCCACGAAATATTCCACCAGCAGCGGAATGTCTTCGCGGCGATCGCGCAGTGGCGGAACCACGATCGGGAAAATGTTGAGACGGTAGTACAGGTCCTCGCGGAACTGGCGGGATTCCACCATGCCGGGCAGGTCGCGGCTGGTGGCCGCCACCATGCGCACGTTCACGCGGATGGTCTGCGCGCTGCCCAGCCGCTCGAATTCCTGCTCCTGCAGTACGCGCAACAGCTTGGGCTGCAGTTCGGGCGGGATGTCGCCGACTTCGTCCAGGAACAACGATCCCTGGTTGGCCAATTCGAACCGTCCGACTTTGCGCGCGATGGCGCCCGTGAATGCGCCTTTTTCGTGGCCGAATAATTCGCTTTCCAGCAAGCCTAAGGGAATCGCCGCGCAATTCACCTTGATGATGCTGTGTTCGCGGCGCGCGCTCAGGTTGTGGATGGCGCGCGCGATCAGCTCTTTTCCCGTGCCGGTCTCGCCCAGGATCAGCACGGTGGAATCGGTGGGCGCCACGATGGCCACCTGCTTCAGCACGTTCTTCAGGGCCGCGCTGGAGCCGATGATTTCTTCGAAATTGTGCGTGGTGCGGATCTCTTCATTCAGATACACGCGCTCGTCGGCCAGCCGCTGGCGGGCTTCGGCCACCTGGTAGTAGTCGAGCGCATTCTCCACGGCGATGGCCACCTGGCTGGCGACCTCGCGCAGGAAATCCACATCGTCCTGAGTGAAGGCGCGATCCGGGAAGCGGCCCAGATTCAAGGTGCCGATCACCCGATCGCGCGCGATCAACGGCAGGAAGCAACCCGATTTGAGGCCCAGGGCAAGTGTGGGGTTGGCGACAGGATCGAAGCGCGACAGGCTTTCGCCATCGAGCACCAGAGGCTTGCCGGTCTCGAGCACAATGCCGGCGGGTGTTCCGTCGCGCGGCACTACCAGTTCTTCCGGATGCGGCGCGTGGTCCTCGGGGAACGCACGCGCATAGATACGCAAGGTCCGGCCATCGGCCTGGGGCAGGATCACGCTGGTGTAATCGCAGCGCATGACGCGCCGCACATTGGAAGAGACGGCCCGCAGCAGCTCGCGCAGGTCCAGGTTGGGCGCGAGCGTGTTGTTTAACTCAAGCAGCAGGCGCAGACGGTCCCGTTCTTCCGCTAACTCGGTCTGCAGGCGGCGCGCTTCGCAGTGCGACAGGGCATTGTCCACCGCCACGGCGATTTGCCGCGCCACCTGCGACAGAAATTCGATGTCGGCTTCGCCGCACGCGTCAGGCTGCTGGTAGCCGAAACCCACGGCGCCCAATCGCCGGTGCGCGGTAGTCAGCGGCAGGATTGAGCAGGACCGGATCTGGTTGTCGAGAAGCAGCTGAAATGCCTTGGGATAGCGGCTGTCGTGCGCCAGGTTGGGGACGATCAGGGGCTCCTGGGTGCTCCATACCAGGGCGCTGGGGGATTCCTCCATGGGGCGTTCGAGTGGCCACTCCACTTCGTCGGCGGCCGCCGGACCGGGACCTTCGAGCACGTTCAGCCGCATCAGGTGGCGCACCGGATCGTGCAGCACCAGCCACAGCGAGTCGAAGCTGACGATGCGCGCCAGGCGTTCGGCAAGATGGTGAAACAAAGCGCGCAGGTCGCGGTGCGCGGCTACGGATTCCGACACCTCGAGCAAGGCTTGATACTGGCCCGGACGGACCCCCGCGACGCATGGCTGGCTCATGAGTGCTTGCTTCTATTATAGAAAAAGTGGGGCAGGCCCTCGGCCTGCGCGGGGCTCTCAGCCGGGCTCTCAGCCCCGCCCTTGGCGGCCTCGAGAGGCCGCAGCAGACGGAGCGCTGCCCCACGGCTAACTCGCGGAGAGGGCCTTTACACGCGGCGATTCGCCGCCCAGCCATTTTGGATTTTGCGCGGTGGAATCGAAATGCGAGCTGGTCTTGAACAGCTCATATTCACCGTTCGCGGCAGCTTCGGCGGTTTTCGCCAGCAGGCGCGCGGTCCGTTCGCGCGTGAACGGCTTAAAGGTGGCAGCCGCATGGAAAGCCTGATCGAGAATTTCCATACTGTCGATGCCCGTGATCACTACCGATGTGGGCAGACTGAGCGCATAATGCAGGCATTCGACGGGAGTCACCGTCTTGCTTTTCAGAATGACGCCATCGCCCATGCTCTTCATGCCGAGGACCCCGATCTTCTCTTTAACAAGCACCGGCAGCACGTGGGCCTCGAAACTGCGAAAGTGGGCATCCATCACGTTCAGCGGCATCTGCACGGTATCGAACCGGAATTCGTGCTCCTTGGCTTTCTGCAGCATGTAGAGATGCACGTGCGGATCTTTGTGGCCGGTGAAGCCGATGTAGCGGATCTTGCCGGCCTTGCGCGCCTCGAGAAATGCTTCCATGGCGCCGCGCTTTTCAAAAATGCGATCGGCATCGTCAAAGCGGATTACTTCGTGATGCTGCAACAGATCGATATGATCGACGCCAAGGCGTTTGAGGGATTCGTCAATCTGCCGCGCGGCGGACTTCTTCGTTCGGCCGTCGACCTTAGTCATCACGAACGCCTTTTTGCGATAGCCATCCTTGAGCGCTTTTCCGAGGCGGATTTCGCTTTCGCCTTCGTTGTAATCCCACGAATTGTCCATGAAGTTCAATCCGCCGTCCAAGGCCGCGCGGATAATGCGGACGGCTTCGCGGCGGGTCAGATCTTTGGTGCCGATGTGCGATCCGCCCAAGCCCAGCGCCGAGACGCGCTCGCCGGTTCTGCCCATTGATCGAGTGGGCATCTCATATTTGGTGCGTGCAGATTTTGCTTTGTCCTGATACATTTTGTGTTTCCGCCTGAAACGCGAGGTGATCGTGACCACCCAGAAAGCAGCACTTGACGCGCCAAAATGGAACTGTATCTTCTATCGCATTAGGTGAGCGGATGGATTGCGAAATCGCGGTGATCGGCGCGGGGGTTGCCGGGTTAGCCGCTACGGGAGCACTCTATTCCCTAAACCTTCCCTAAAATGCCCTAAATTGCTCTAAATTCCCTTTCTTGCGCCGTGGTCGCGGGGATGGCTGGTGTCTTAAACCGCACCAAAATAACCGTCAGCGCCGTGACCCCAGCGACTGCGATCGCCGCCCCGCGAACACGCCGCCGTGCCGCCCGTCGCGCGATGGGCGCGGCCAGCAAGGCGGCCAGACCGAGCGTGCCGACTGGGGTTGGGGTTCCGGCAGGCCCTTTGTGCTGAAGCAACCCTACACCGGCCGAAATCTCGCGCAGGCCCTTCAGACGCATGAGTACCGGCCATCGCGGCCCGCCGATCCGTCTGCGTATCTCCCGCGGCGCGACGATTTCGCCTACTCCCAAGCCGATCCTGATACAGCCCAGGACAAACACGACCTTCTCCAGCCGGCGGGTGGCGCGGTCCGCTCGCGTAAGTTCCACTTCCTTGCTCCGGCGGGGTCCGATCAGGTTTGTCATAGGACTCACTGCGCCTGATGATGCACTTCTCGCGCCAATGCGCTGTTCCGCATGTTCCGGAAATTCCGACGTGCGACGCTAACTAACCTCTCTTCTTCTTATAGGCGTCGATGCCTTCCGCCAGAAAGGCCACTGCGGTTTTGGGGCCGCGCGTGCCAGTTACTCTGAATTTCTTTCCGCGCTGCTTGTTATATGACACGAAAAACTCCTCGATCTGGCTGAGCAAATCTTTGCTCACTTGATCTATGGAGGCTTCGTTCTGGTGATCGTAGGAATGTATGGCGACGGCCAGCAAGCGGCTGTTCTTCTCGGTCTGGCCTTTCTCGGTCTGCTTCGCTTCGATGATGCCGATTACCCGGACATCGATCAGGCATCCGACATGTGCGGGCGCATCCATTAGGATCATAATGTCTACCGGATCGCCATCCGGCGCCAAGGTGGACGGAACAAACCCGAAGTCGAAAGGGAACATCATCCCTTCCGGCAATAGGCCGCCTAACTTGAAAAGACCCGAATCCGGATCATAGTCGAACTTATTCCGGCTGCCTTTGGGTGTCTCGATAATCGCCCTGCACTGGCAGTGTTTTCGATCGAGTTCATTCGAAAGCGCGATGAGATCGCTCATAGATGCCCTGACAGCATTTCTGAATCCATCCTGGAACGCCACCCCTCGCCCTGCTCTTCGATTTTTCAAAAAGGCAAGATGCGGCCTGAGAGACCGTCGCAGGCGAGCGGCGGCGCACGGGCTGGGGCAGTTGACCAATCATGCGAAACTGGCCTGCGCGGAATACCCCAATTCGCCCGCTATCGATTTCGCTTCCCCTTTTCCTGCAAGGAGTTGCGCTCTGGCAGCGGAATTGCCTCGCTATCCACGAACTCCTATGGCCTACGTAATCACCGATTCCTGTACCAAAGACGAACTGTGCGTGGAAGCTTGCCCCGTGGACTGCATCCATCCGAAAAAGGATGAATCCGGGTTCGAGGAAGCCCAGCACCTGTCGGTCGAGCCGGACGAGTGTATCGACTGCGGCGCGTGCGTGCCGGTCTGCCCCACGAACTCCATCTTTCCGATCGACGAACTTCCCGCCGAGCTGGCACACTTCGCGGCGGAGAACGCGGCACATTACGGCAAGAACTGAACGGCCGCGCCAGAGTTAACGTTCAGGAACCAAACGATTCCGAACGGAGCGCGTCTGCTGTCGTATGCGCACTCTGCTTCAGTTCACTCTAGCGATTACTCTGTCAGTATCGCTCTTCGCTCAATATCCCGGCCTGACGCTGCCGCCCAGCGGTAACAATCAAAAGGCATCAGTTACTCAGTTTGTTGGACCGGTGAAGGTCACCATCGATTACTCCAGCCCGGCTGTCCACGGCCCCGACGGTAAGGACCGCCGCGGCCAGATCTGGGGCAAGCTGGTGCCCTACGGTATGACCGACCTGGGTTTTCAGGGCGGCAAGATGGGCCCCTGGCGCGGCGGCGCGAACGAGAACACGGTGTTCACAGTGTCCGATCCGGTGACCATCGAGGGCCAGACGCTGGCAGCCGGTAAATACGGGATCCACTTCATTCCAGGCCAGGAGGACTGGACCGTCATCTTCTCTAAGAATTCCTCGGCCTGGGGCAGTTTCTTTTACGACGAGAGTCAGGACGCGTTGCGCGTGAAAGTGAAGCCGGCCAAGCACGAATATCGCGAATGGCTGGCTTATGAGTTCACTACGCGGCGTCCCACGGAAGCTACGGCCGAGTTACAGTGGGAAGAACTGTCCGTACCGTGGAATATCAAGGTCGAAAGTGCTGATGACATCTATGTTAGTAAGTTGCATCAGGAACTAACCGGGGGCGGCGGCTTCGACCCGCGGGCTTATGATGCAGCGGCCCAGTTTTGCGTGCAGGAAAACGTGCACCTGGAGGAAGCGCTGAACTGGGCGGAAATGGCGATCAAGTTGCCGTTCGTCGGCCAAACCAACTTCGCCACGCTCAGCACCAAGGCGCAGGTGCTCTCGAAAATGGGACGCGACAGCGAAGCCGATACCGTGATGCAGGCGGCCATACACGATCCTTCCACCACGCGCCTGGAGATCCACCAATACGGGCGCCAGTTGCTGGCGGCCAAGAAGAATCAAGAAGCGTTAGCCGTGTTCAAATACAACGCGGAACACAACGGCGACCAATGGCCGGTGAACGTGGGCCTGGCGCGCGGCTACATGGCCATGGGCGAGTATCAAAGGGCGCTGGAATATGCCCAGAAAGCAGCCGCGCAGGCGCCTGACAATCTGAACAAGCAGAACCTGGAGTCCATGGTGAAGTCCCTGGCGGACGGCAAGCCTTACGATAACTAACCACTTTCTAAGGAACCGCGCAAAACGGGGTCACCGCCGCGCTGCCATTACCTCGCGAGTTCCTGTCCTTCCCTGGCGGCGCGGACACGCGCCCCTTTGCGCTTCTAAGCGGACGCCGGCGGAAGCAGCGCGCGGATCGTATCGAGCGTGTCGGCTTCCGCCGCTTTTTTGTCGGTACGCCAGCGCGCCATACGCGGGAAGCGTACGGCGATTCCGGAACGGTGCCGCGGCGATCGCTGGATGCCTTCAAACGCCAGCTCGAAGACTAACTCCGGCTTCACTGCCCGCACCGGACCGAATTTTTCGATGGTGTTGGCGCGCACGAACGCATCCACCTGGCGGATCTCTTCGTCGCTCAATCCGGAGTATGCTTTGGCGAACGGCACTAACTCGCTGCCATCCCAGACGCCGAAGGTATAGTCGGTGAACAGGCTGGCGCGCCGGCCGTTGCCGGGCTGCGCGTAGATCAACACTGCATCTACGGAATAAGGCTGGATCTTCCACTTCCACCAGTCGCCACGCCGGCGACCCACCCGGTAGGGCGAGCCCATCCGCTTCAGCATGAAGCCTTCCACCTTGCGCGCGCGGGCTTCCTCGCGGCGCACGGCCAGATCATCCCAGTTTTCCGCGCGCACGATGGGCGACAGGATCATAGCCGAACCTGGCGGCGCAGTCTCCTCCAGGCGCGCCCGCCTGAATTCCAGCGGCTGCTCGCGGATGTCTTCGCCGCCCAGTTCGAGCAGATCGTACGCCACGATCACCACCGGCACTTCGCTCAGGATGCGCAGCCCCAGCACCTTGCGCCCGATGCGCCGTTGCATCTGCGCGAAGGGCAGCGGCTCTCCGTCTTTCCACGGCAGGATCTCACCATCCACCGCCGTGCCATCGGGCAAGCGCGTCCCCAGCGCTTCGAGCTCTGGAAACCGTTCCGTCATCAACTCCTCGCCGCGCGACCACACAAACGTGCGGCCGCCGCGGCGGATCAGTTGGGCGCGGATGCCGTCCCATTTCCATTCCACCTGCCACTCGCGAATATTGCCCAGATCCTGGATCTGTCCTTCGAGCGGATAGGCGAGGAAGAACGGGTACGGGCGGCTGATATCCGCATCCCGCGGATCGGCTGCGACCAATTGCGTCCAGAATTCCGAGCTAGGCTGCCAGTCGCCCATCAGGCGGTGCGAGATCACGGCGGCATCCTGGCCGCTGACGGCGGCCACGGCCCGCACCACCAGGTTCTGCGAAACGCCCACGCGAAATTCGCCCGTGATGATTTTGTTCCATGCGAAGCGCTGGCGTTCGTCCATCTCGCGCCAGGCGGCTACCAGGGAGGCGCGCCTGGCATCGTCGTCCGCATCGCGTAGCGGAAGCAGACGCTCCTCGATCCAGTAGCGCAATGGCTGATCGCTGGAAGATTGCGCCGGAGGCAGCAGCAGGGCCATGGTTTCGGCGAAGTCGCCGACCGCCTGGTAGCATTCGCCGAACAACCAGTCGGGGATGCCGGACTCCTCCATGGCCCACTGCGCCAGCTTGCGCGATTCCAGTAGACGCTTCGGCCGCCGGCCGATCAGAAATGTAGTTGCCCAGGCAGCGTCTGCCGGCGGCACGCGCGAAAAATAGCGGGTGAGCGCCGCGATCTTCTCATTGGTTTTGGTGGTCTCGTCGAGGGCCGCGTAGAGCTCGGCGAACGCTTTCATGGCTCGGCGCCGCCTTCCTGAGGCTCCGCGCCGGTCTCGTCCTGCTCGCCCTCGAAGCGAGTGTCGATGACTTGCGCTTCCCTCCCCTGCTGCCTGAGCCACTCCACTAGCGGCGCGCGATAGCCGTGCGTGACCCAGATGCGCGATGCGCCGCTCGATGCGATGGCGGCATTCAGGCCCGCCCAGTCCGCGTGATCCGAAAGGACGAAGCCGCGATCGAGCGAACGGCGCCGGCGCGCGCCGCGAATCCGCATCCAACCGGAGACGAAGCCGGTGGAGACCGGGCCGAACCGCCTGGCCCACGGAGAGCCATTCGCGGAGGGCGGCGCCAGGATCAGGGCCTGGCTCCACTCCGTCGCCGCCGGCGCCGCGGCTGCGTGCGTGGTTGGCGCCAATCGAATGCCGGCTTCTCGATAGAGCCGGCAGAAATTCTCCACCGCGCCGTGCGTATAAATCGGACCGGCGGCCGGGTCGAGTCCCGCAAGCACACGCTGCGCCTTGCCCAAGCTGTAAGCGAAGAGCAGGCTGGCCTTGCCGGCCTTCTGATTCGCGGCCCACCAGGCGCCGATCCCGGCGAACACCTCCTTCTCCGCCGGCCATCGATAAATGGGCAGGCCGAACGTGGATTCGGTGACGAATGTGCCGCAGGCGAGCGGTTCGAAAGCCGCGCAGGTCGGATCGGGATCGAGTTTGTAATCGCCCGAGACAACCCAGATGTCGCCGCCGGATTCGAGACGCACCTGCGCCGATCCCAGGATGTGGCCGGCCGGGTGCAACGACACGCGCACGCTGTTTATGGAGACGGCTGCGCCATAATCGAGCGTCTCAATGGTGGGCTCGGGCCCCACCCGCGCGCGCAACAGGCTTTCGCCGGCGCGCGCCGTTAGATACGACCGCGAACCCGCGCTGGCGTGGTCCGCGTGGGCGTGCGTGACCACCGTGCGCTCAACCGGGCGCCAGGCATCGATGTAGAAATCGCCGGCCGAGCAATACAGGCCGCTGTCCGTGATCTGAAGAATGATTTCAGTATAGGTTACAGCCGTGAAAGCCAGTGCGAACAGACGTACAAAACGTTGCCCAGAACGGCGATGGCAGGCAGGATCAGAAATGCGGACGATGCACGTGTCGCGGGCTGGCCGCGCGCGCCGGCGGCAATCGCGCCCGGCATGGATGCGAGCAGCGCCGCGCAGCCCGGATCGGCGGGATCATAGAGCAACAAATTCTCCCCTTTGCCCTCGAAGGCCGAGGGACGGTTGTCTCTTATGGTGGTGCGGCGCGGACCGCCGGACTGTGGAGTGTACTCGAAGGTCAGGCGATAGACGCTGCTGCCATTGGTCTGGGCGTAGGTGCGGTTCTTTGAGACCAGCCGTGCAGTCGCAGGCAAGCCCTCGCGCAATAGGCGCAGGTGGGTGCGCCCGCGCAGAAAGCCGGACAAGACCATGAGCACGCCGGTCCCGGGCAGCAGCGCCACCATCGCGGCCCACGGGCTGAGCGGTTGCCGCCGCATGCCTACGATCCGCGAGAACCCAGGCTCCTGCTGCAGATACTGGACCTCTACCGTAGCGCCCGCGCGGCATAGTCCCACCGCGTATGACGACCCCTCGAAAGGCTGGCTCGACACGCTGTAGCTATAGCGGTTTTCGTAAATCGGGGTGCCGCCCCGCCCTTTGGAACCGCCTTCGCTCATGTGCGTCTGCCGGCAGAACATAACGGTGCCATAGGTCCGCCGCGCTTGGTGGGGATTGAAGCGCCAGCCGGAATAGTCTCCCTGCCAGGCGAACCCCCAAAAGAATATGGATCCGAAACCGATCACCAGCCAGCCGATTTGCGACCGGACGCTCCCGATCAACATTCGGACGGCCATTGAATCCGGGAGGACGCGCGGCGGCGGGGCCAGTTGGATGGCGGCGTTCGATCCAGTCATCTGCTAAGAGTATAAGGACTTCCCGGCACCCGGTGCAGTGCTTTATTTTACCGGTACCGCCATAGTTAACCAGGCGCGGAGGGGCGGGCGGCGCTGCGCCGGGGCACTTACCTGGAACGCGTTACACTGGCTTTAATGAAAGCAGTTCCGAGACTGCTATGGCTGTTTGTAGGTTCGATGCTGGCTGCGGCGCCGGGTGCGCTTCCGGCGCGGGAGTCGCTCGAATACACCGTCGAATGGCGCTTGGTGACCGCGGGAAAAGCGCATCTGCTATGGAGCGCGACGCCGCATCATTCCGAGCCCGGCTGGCAGGCGGACTTACACCTGGAATCCACCGGCCTGGTCTCGAAACTCTTCAAGGTGAATAACGACTACGTATCGAACCTGGCATCCGATTTGTGCGCGGCGGGCTCGGTTCTTAAGGCGGAGGAAGGCAACCGCCGCAAGGAAACCCGTGTCACATTCAATCGCGAGGCGCACAAGGCCGAATATCTGGAGAAAGACCTGGTCCAGGATAAGACGGTAGCCACCAATGAGATCGACATCCCGGCCTGCGTACACGATGTGCTGGGCGGCCTCTACTTGCTGCGCACGCTCAACCTGCAGCCCGGCCAGGCCACCGAACTGCCGGTGAGCGACGGTAAGAAAAGCGTGATGGCGCGCGTGGAAGCGCAGCAGCGCGAAGACATCAAGACTCCCGCCGGCGCATTTAAGACTATCCGCTACGAGGCGTTCCTGTTCAACAACGTGCTGTACCGGCGCTACGGACACTTGTATGTCTGGCTTTCCGACGACGCGCGCAAGCTGCCTGTGCAGATCCGCGTGCGGCTGCAGTTCGCCATAGGCACGATTACTTTACAACTGGAGAAGGAAGAAAAATCATGAGATGGCTCGCCTGTTTTTGGGCGGCGGTGTCGCTGGCATGCGCGCAAAGCGGCGCATTGCTTTCCAACCAGGAGGCGCTGAAGCTGGAACAGCGCACCGTGCAGTTGATGGAATCGACCGGCTTGGCCGTACCTGGCCTGGCGAGGGCCGGAGCACCCGCGCTCGAGGACGCCCGCCAGGCTTTGGCCAACCTGCAAAGCGCGCCGCAAAATGCCGGCAATACCTATACATTTCTGGATACCACGCGCGCCTTCCTGGCGATTTCCGATACCGTGCCCAAGCCCTATCCTTTTCCTGAAGAAGGACGGCGCCAGTTCGGAGAATTGCGCGACTCGGTGGACCGCCTGGATTCGCATTTCCGCGCGCTGCTGGACGCCAAGGAAGCGCAGTTGCGTACCCCGGACCGCGACAATCTGAAGCGTTACACGGATGCCAATGAAAAGCTCGGCCCGCCCTCCCCGCAAAAGCCGCGGGTGGTGTTTCTGGGCGACTCGATCACCGATGGCTGGCGGCTGAACGAATATTATGGCGGCGATCGTGACTTCGTCAACCGCGGCATCAGCGGACAGATTACGGGTGAAATGCTGGGACGCATGAAAGCCGACGTGATCGATCTGAAGCCCCGGCTGGTGTTGATCCTGGCCGGCACCAATGACCTGGCGCGGGGCGTGCCGGTAAACGCCATCGAGAACAACCTGTCGATGATCGCCGACCTGGCGGATGCCCATCACATCGTACCGATGTTCGCTTCCATCCTGCCGGTGAGCGACTATCACAAGGATGCGAATCCGCAATATCAGCAAACCACGCGGCGCCCGCCCGCCCGGATCCTGGAGCTGAACGCGTGGATGAGGGGGTTCTGCGAACAACGGCACTTTCCGTATGTGGATTACTATGCCGCCCTGGCCGACAAAGAAGGGTTTCTGCCCGCGGACGATTCGGACGACGGGCTGCATCCCAATGCCAAGGGATACCGGATCATGGCGCCTATCGCGCTGGCTGCCATCGACAATTTAACCAATGCCGATGCGCGGCCGCAGAAGAAGGCCAAGGCAACGGCGGACAAAGACAAAGATAATAAGGACAAGAAGAAAGGCGGCCTGAGAGGCTGGTTGGAGAAGGAGCACAAATGAAAAACGCCGTCCGGTTGATGATGGTTCTCGGCTGGGCCGTCCCGGCCATCGCGCCGGCGGCGGGGCCCGCGAAGATCGTGCTCGTGGCCGGCAAGCCCAGCCACGGCGTGGGCGAACATGAATTCAATGCCGGCGCCATGCTGCTGGCCAAGTGTCTGCGCCAGAATCCGGGCGTGCAGGCAGTGGTGGTAAAGGGCGGTTGGCCCGCGGACGATTCGTTTTTTACCGGCGCGAGCAGCATCGTGCTTTACATGGATGGCGGCGAGGGCCACCCGCTGCTGGCCGACGACCGCCTGGCGCAGATCGGCAAACTCATGAAGAGCGGCGTCGGCCTGGCCCTTTTGCACTACGCCGTGGAAGTGCCCGGCGATCACGGCGGCATGGAATTGCTCGACTGGATCGGCGGCTTCTACCGGCGGCCGTATTCGCAGAATCCGGTGAACGACGTGGAGTTGACGCAGGCCGCGCCGGCCCATCCAATTTCGCGTGGATGGGACAGTTTCCGGTCAACCGACGAATGGTATTACCGCATCGTGTTTGGCAAGGACGACAAGCGCATCGTACCGCTCCTCACGGCCATGCTGCCCAAGGACAAACCCGAGCAGGAGACTGTGGCTTGGGCGGTGGAACGTCAGGATGGCGGCCGCGGCTTCGGCTTCACCGGGGGACACTTCCATCACAACTGGGGCCTGGAGGACCAGCGCCGGCTGGTGGTAAATGCGGTTCTGTGGACTGCCAAGGTGGAAATTCCGTCGACCGGCGCGAAGTGCGATCTCACGCCGGAGGATTTGAATTCGAACCTGGACCCGAAGTAAGGGTCTCCTGCTTCCATCGCCCTTCCAACTGCCCCGCAGGCACCGGCCGGCCGAGTAGGAAACCTTGCACCCGGTCGCAGCCCAGATCGCACAACACCGCCATTTCAGCTTCCGTCTCGACCCCTTCCGCGGTAGCGGTCATGTGCAAACCGTGCGCCAGGCCGACGATCGCCTGCACCAGCGGCTGCCGGGCGGCGGCCTGCCCGATACCTTCCACGAAGCAGCGGTCGATTTTCAGGTCGTCAATCGCCAGGCGCTGCAGGTAGCTGAGCGAAGAATAGCCGGTGCCAAAGTCGTCGACCGAAATGCGCACCCCCAGTGCACGCAAATCGGCGATCTGGCGGCGGGAATCCTCAACGTCGCGCATCAGCACTCCCTCCGTCAGCTCTACTTCCAGATAGCGCGCCTCCATCTCATTCGCAGCCAGGGCTTCCGCCACTATTTCAGCAAGATTCGAGCGCGTAAACTGGGTGGCCGAAACATTCACCGCGATCCGGATGGGAGGGTATCCGGCGCCCTTCCACACGCGGTGCTGCCGGCAAGCTTCCTGCAGAACCCACAGGCTGATGGGGATGATCAAACCGCTCTCTTCGGCTACCGGGACAAACCTGCCCGGCAGCACCAGACCCCACTTTGGATGATTCCATCGAAGCAGCGCTTCCACACCGTCGATCTGCCGCGATTGAACCTGGAACTGGGGCTGATAATACAATTGCAGCTCGCCGCGTTCCAAAGCACGGTGCAGATCGTTTTCGATCTCCAGCCGCTCCAGCGATGCGGAGTTCATCTCGCGCGCAAACTTTTGAATCCGGTTGCGTCCCTGGTTTTTTGCCTCGTACATGGCCACATCGGCGTGCTTTTGCAAAGTAGCGGCGTCTTCCCCGTCCTGCGGGTAAAGGCTGAGGCCTACGCTGGCGCTGACGAATAGCTCGTGCCCCATCACCTGAAAGGGATGGCGCATGGCGTCGATGATGCGGTTGCAAACCATTTCCGCGTCGCCGGCCTGTTCGATGTCGAACAACACCGCGACAAACTCGTCTCCACCGGGACGGGCCAGCGTATCCGATTCCCGCACGGCGCCCGCCAGCCGTTTGGCCGCTTCCTTCAGCAGCATATCGCCCACGTGGTGACCGAGCGTATCGTTGATGAATTTGAAGCGGTCCAAATCCACGTAGACCACCGCGAACTGCCGGACTTGGCGCCGTGCCAGAGCCACGGCTTGCCGCAGGCGGTCGTCCAGCATGGCGCGGTTGGGCAGGCCCGTGAGCGGATCGTGATGCGCCTGGTACGCAAGACGATTCGTAAGTTGACGGTGCTCCAGTGCGACCCCGGCCAGTTTGGCCTTGGAATCCAGCAAAATCCGCTCCAGGTCGGTTACTTCCCAGTTCTCCGGGTGCTCGATTTCGATGTTGCCCAGCACGGAGCCGTCCGAAGCCTTGATGGGCACATGAATAAGGTTGGGACCGGCCTCGGCATACGACTCTCCGGGCAGCAAGATGCGCGCGGTGACGCCGGGGTAAGATTGCCCGATCATCTCCTCCAGGCGGTGCAGGACGGCATCCAACGGCTGGTTCTGGGCCACCATTTCGAGCACTTCCCGCCGGTTGTTTTCGGACCGCTCGGCGCGCTTGCGGAGGCTGATGTCGCGCGCAATGCACAGAACCTCAAACGGTACGCCGTTTCGGAACTGCAAGCGGCCATTCACCTCCATGGGAACCCGTCGTCCATCCCGGGCGATCAGCTCCGCCTCCAGAGTTCCCTGTTCTACGCCTCGCATCCGGGAAGCAAGGCTCTCGCGAATAACCTCGCGGTATTCCGGCGCGGCGATCTGGAGTACGTTCATGCCCAGTAATTCCGGCTGCGAAAAGCCGGACATATGTCCGCCGCCGTTGATGGAAGTGATATTTCCTTTCAGGTCGGTGGTGAAGATGGTATCGCTGGCGTTCTCGATCAGGCTCCGGTAACGCTCCTCACTGTCGCGCAGCGCGGTCTCGATGGCTTTCTGCTCGGTGATGTCGCGGAAACTGCTGACCACGGCCCGCACGCCGGGTTCCTCAAGCAGGTTAATCGCCCAACTGTCACACCAGCGCCACGATTCGTCGGCGTGCCGCAGCCGGACCTGGGCCCGCACTTTTGCGCCGTGTGTCCGCAACAACTCTTCGTGCAGCATGCGGATGAACGAAAGATCGTCCGGGTGGATCCAGAGGAAAGCCGGCTTTCCCAGCCGCTCTTCTGGAGTGAATCCCAATAGCCCGCTGATACCGGGGCTATCGTAAAGGATGGTACCGGCTGGATCGATAAGAGTGAGGATATCGGTGCTGTTTTGGACGATGGCGCGGAAGCGATTTTCGCTTTCGCGGACGGCCTCCTCGGCGTGTTTCCGCTCCGTGATATCGCGGACAATAACCGACGCGCCCACCACCTTGCCGGCCCGGTCGCGGGTGGGCGAAGCCGTAATGCTCACGGGGACTCTTTGACCGTTTTTGCGTAAGTGGAAGGTTTCGTATGACGGCTGGAATGCGCCGCTCAAAACCGTCGCGATGTTTTGCTCGGCTGTCTCATGGAGCTCGGGAGGCGAGACAATCGCCGCTGCCTTCCCCAGAACCTCCTCCGCTTTATATCCGTACAATTTCTCCGCGGCCGAGTTCCATTTCTGCAACAAGCCTTGCGTATCGAGTGCAATGATGGCGTCGTTCGAACACTCCACGATACCGGCCAATCGCGCCAGGGATTCTTCCGCTTTCTTTTCCTCCGTGATATCGCGCAATACACCCATCCACCGGCCGTCGACATCCGGCGCGCCGTGATCGGAGTAATAGCGGACCACGCCTTTCCGGTCAACCAGACGATATTCCTCCTTCGACCCGCCATGGCTCATCGCACGCTCCTGATGGGCGGCCAGCACGCGGGCGCGATCGTCCGGATGAAGTGCGTTTCCCCATTCCTGCCAGGAGCGCAGGCTTTGCAGAAACGGGTCTGGTCCGTGGATTTTCCCCTCGCCGGTCCGGGCGTCCACATCGTAAACGGAGAGATGCGCGCTTTCGACCGCGAAACGAAAACGCTTCTCTAAAGTGTGCAACTCGTCTTCTACGCGCTTTTGTTCGGTAATATCCTCCTTCACCGCCAGGTAGTGGGCGGGCTTGCCCGACTCGTCGCGGATCGCGCAAATGGAGGCTCTTTCCCAATACAGTTCGCCGTTTTTCCTCCGGTTGTGGAATTCACCGCGCCACTCGCCCGTTTGCAGGGTTTCCCACAACCTGCGGTATTCCTCAGGAGGCGTTTCCCCCGACTTGAGGATCCGCGGATTCTGGCCGACAGCCTCCTCCAGTGTGTACCCGGTGACCGCGGTGAACTTAGGGTTCACGTACTCTATCGCGCCCTTCAAATCGGTAATGGTGACGATGGA
Organism: Bryobacterales bacterium; assembly: GCA_963843255.1. Taxonomy (GTDB): domain Bacteria; phylum Acidobacteriota; class Terriglobia; order Bryobacterales; family Bryobacteraceae; genus Bog-159. The sequence goes on from CAWJJQ010000009.1 coordinate 110,161, forward strand.
CGGGCTCTGTTCCACTGCTTTAGAGAGCCATCGCAGTTTGTCCTCCGCGGACTTGCGCAGCGTAATATCGATGGCCGTCCCCACATAGCCGCGAAAATCTCCAACCGTACCGAACTGTGGGGCGGCCCTATCCAACATCCAGCGGTACTCGCCATCTGAACGCCGCAGACGATATTCCGTTTCAAATGGCGCGTGGTGATCAAGTGCCCGCCTGCTGGGTAGCCAGGCGCGCCTCCACGTCGTCCGGATGGATGGCCGCCACCCAGCCGTCGCCCAGCGCGGCGTGAAGGGCTTGTCCGGTAAATTGCAACCAGTTCTTGTTGAAAAGCGTGGCGCGCCCATCGGCTCCGCATATCCAGACCATGGCCGGCAGAGAATTGGCAACTTGCCGCAAGAGTGCATCCCAGGGCGTGGCCGTGTGAAGTGAGTTCGAGGGTAGATTTGCCGCGTGAGTCAGAAAGCTGCCGGCGGCGGGTTCCTGCGGCTGCGGAGTCACAACCCCTTCATCGTCAAATCAGGAGAAAAGTTTAGATTTGTCCTAATGCCGCGGCGCGGGCCGCAGTACGGTACGACTACGGAAACAGAACTAAAGTCCCAAATTAGGACTAAAGTCCCCCAACCCGGTAGTACCGATACCTCTCCATTTCTCAGATAATTAGTTGACCTTAGTTCCCGAAGAAACTAGATTATTACTTAAGTGGAACAAAGACGCACCAGGCGGTTTACCCTCCAATTACCCTTATCCATCACACGGCATGGCACCGATCGTGTGTTGCGCGCGGGTTTGACTAAGAACATCAGTTCCGGCGGTGTCCTCTTCACCGCCGACAACGAATCCGACATCGGCGCGTCCATCGAGTACATCATCGCTCTGGGATCCTCCGCTCACGGAGTCAATCTGCGCTGTATCGGTAAGGTTCTACGATCGAACCGGTCGGACTCGGGCGACTCCGGCTACGACATCGCCGCCACGCTCGAACGCTACGAGTTCCTGCGCCCCGAAGAATAACCCGCGGCCGGCTGGCAAGACCACTTGCTCACACCCCACGCGGCTCGGAAACGGGCCGATACCAAACTGTCGACTGTTCAGGGAGCGATCCGAGAGTCCCGCGCACAAGGCTTGCCTCCATTTCCCTTTTCGTGTAAGGTAGCAAAGAAAAGGCGAACATGGATCTCACTCTGGCCTCTCCGAAATCGCTAACCCTGGAAGCCGCTCTGACCCGTTTCCAGCACGCGGCCATCCGGCATGAACCGGCCGCCAGCGGCTTCTACCGGGATATGCCCGACGCGGTGAATCCGGTGCTGCAGCAGGCACTGGCCGGACGCGGAATCCAGAAACTCTACTCGCACCAGGCGGAGGCGTTCGATCTCATCGCGCAAGGCCACAACGTGGTGGTCGTGACACCCACCGCCAGCGGCAAAACGCTGTGCTACAACCTGCCGGTGCTGAACCTGCTGCTAGCGGACCCCGGCGCCCGCGCGATGTATCTTTTCCCGACCAAAGCCCTGGCCGAAGATCAGCTCCACGAGCTCACTGCCGCGATCAACGAGACGGGTACCGAGCTGCGCGCCTTCACCTACGATGGCGACACGCCCCAGGATGCACGCAAGGCCATCCGGCAGCGCGCCAACATCGTGCTGACCAATCCGGACATGCTGCACGCCGGCATCCTGCCGCATCACACCCGCTGGGCGAAGCTGTTCGAGAATCTGCGCTACGTGGTGATCGATGAGCTGCACTACTATCGCGGCGTGTACGGCAGCCACCTGGCGAACCTGCTGCGGCGTTTGCGGCGCGTGTGCGAATTCTATGGATCGAAGCCGCAGTTCATCTGCTGCTCGGCCACTATCGCCAATCCACGCGAACTGGCCGAGGCGCTGACCGAATCGCCCTTTCGCATCGTGGATTCCAACGGCGCGCCGCGCGGCGAGAAATTCTTCGTCTTTTATAATCCGCCCGTGGTGAACCGCCAGTTGGGGATTCGGCGCAGCTATATCGGGGAAGCACGCCGGCTGGCGCTGGATTTCATCGAGCATCATTTACAAACCCTGGTGTTTGCCAACAACCGCCTGGCCACCGAAATTCTGGTCACCTATTTAAAGGACGCCATGGAGCGCGGACCGCTGCCGAAAGACGCCGTGCGCGGTTATCGCGGCGGATACCTGCCGCGCGAGCGCCGTGAGATCGAGCGCAAGCTGCGCGAGGGCGAGATTCGCGCCGTGGTGGCCACCAATGCGCTCGAACTGGGCATCGATATCGGATCGTTGGACGCGGTGGTGATGGCCGGCTACCCTGGCACCATCGCCTCCACCTGGCAGCGCGCCGGACGCGCCGGACGCCGCCAGAGCGCATCCGCCGCCGTGCTGGTGGCCTCCAGCGCGCCGCTTGACCAGTACATCGTGGAGCATCCCGATTATTTCTTCGGACGCTCTCCCGAGCACGCTTACATCAATCCCGACAACCTGGAGATCCTGCTGGCGCACCTGAAATGCGCGGCCTTCGAGCTGCCCATCGCAGACGGCGAAAAATTCGGCAAACACGATACCGGCGAGATGTGCCGGTTCCTGGAGGAGGCCGGATTCCTGCACCACTCGGCGGGCGCCTGGCACTGGACCTCGGATTCCTATCCTGCCGATGCCACCAGCCTGCGCTCCGTTTCGAGCGACAATTTCGTGGTTGTGGATATCACCGGCGAGCCGGCGGTCGTCGCGGAGGTGGCATTTACCGCGGCCCTGACCACGCTGCACGAAAAAGCCATCTACCTGCATGAAGCGCGGCAATACCACGTGGAGCGCTTCGATTACGACGAGCGCAAAGCTTACGTGCGCCGCGTGGATTGCGACTATTACACCGACGCCATCGATTACACGCAGGTGAAGGCGCTCGAAGAATTCGAAGGCGAGCCCTTCGGCGGCGCACGCAGATGCCATGGCGAGGTGCGCGTGAACCGGCAGATCGTGGGCTTCAAGAAAATAAAGTTCTACACTAACGAGAATGTGGGAGCGGGCAATCTCTCCATGCCCGAACAGGAGATGCATACCAGCGCTTTCTGGCTGCACTTTCCGGCGGTGTTTCTGGCGCGCTTCCCGGATCTGACACCCACGGAAAAGAAGAGCGGCCTAGCCGGCCTGGGTAACGCGCTGCAGACGGTGGCCGCCTTGCTGCTGATGTGCGATCCGCGCGACCTGGGGGTGGCATTCAGCGAAGAGCCGAATCTGTACCTTTACGATAATTACCCTGGAGGCGTGGGCCAGAGCGCGCCGCTCTACCGCATGGCGGAGCGGCTGGTGAAGCTTACGTCGGAGCTGCTGGTGGGATGCGCTTGCGAGTCGGGCTGCCCATCGTGCGTGGGACCGGTGGGGGAGATCGGGGAGCGTGGGAAAGAAGCCGCCATGCGCATTGCGGGGGAACTGATAGGCATTTCATAGTACGTGGGGCAGGCCCGTGGCCTGCGCGGGGCTCTTAGCCCACTCTTAGCCCCGCTTGGCGGCCTGAGAGGCCGCCGCAGGCCGGGGTCCTGCCCCACTTTGAAAGGAATTCCCGTCAGGCTGCATTTTCCTGCATGCGACTGTTTCTCTCGCTCGTGTGGCTCTGCGCCGCTGGACTTCGAGCTGAAAACGCCCAGGACCGCACGGCCATCGACCGGCTGATTACCGCCCTCAACAACCCGGCCGCGCGTGCGCGGCTGCTTGAAGGCGTCGATTCCAGAGTGGATTTTGACCGGCTCATCGACCTTCACCGCCGATCATCTCTGCCTGGCGGCGTCATCATCGGCATGGACGAGCCTTGGACGGACTTAACCGCTCCCCGCGTGGTAAGCGGCGCCATCCAGTTCATTACGCCCGCGGTCGCGGTGGTGGACGGCGCCAGCATCATCCGGGGAGCGGTGATGCTCGCGCCGCGCGTGCCCCTCCCTTTCGTGATGAAAAAAGAAGGTACGGAGTGGCGCATCAGCGCCATCCGGGTACTGGCCGGAGGCCACGGACAGCGATGGCCGGGTATACTGGCTGAGTGCCGCATCCGCTGATTTACACGGCGCCGTACCGCCTCGGCCCGTTGATCGACGACGATCTGTTTCGCCGCCTGTGCCGCTCGCGCGACTACCTGGCCGCCGGACTCGATCAGCCCCTGCGTCTGGCCGACGCCGCGCGCGAGGCCTGCCTTTCCCCGTTCCATTATCACCGCCTGTTCACACAAACTTTCGGTGAAACGCCGCACGAGTTTCTGACCAAACAGCGCATTGCCCGCGCCCGATCCCTGCTGGCGCGCGATCACCTGCCGGTTACGGAAGTCTGTTTCGCGGCAGGCTATGAAAGCCTGGGTTCGTTCACCACCTTGTTTCGCAGCATGGTCGGGTATTCGCCGTCGGTGTACCGCCGCGCCATTCGCCGTATCTTTCCCGTCCCGGCACTGGCCGTGGACCGCTTCGTCCCCAATTGTTATCTCCAGTTTTTTGGCGTCAGGCCGTTTTGATTTTTTGGTTGTAAAATCGCAAGATCCAAGAAGCCCGCGGCGCCGCGGCGTGGCATTCTGTATCCGGAGGCAAAATGATTCAACGACTCTCGCATGTAACCATCTGGGTCCTCGACCAGGACGCCGCGTACGATTTCTACGTCAATAAGCTGGGCTTCGACGTGCATACCGATGCCAAAATGGACAACGGCTTTCGCTGGCTGACCGTGACGCCCAAGGGCCAGCCCGATCTGGAAATCGCCTTGATGCCCACCGCACCCGGTCCCATGATGGATCAGGAGACTTCCGATGCACTACGTACCCTGATTAAGAAGGGCAAAATGGGCGCGGGCGTATTCGCCACCGCGGATTGCCGGAAGACCTATGAGGAACTAGCGGCCAAAGGCGTGGAATTCAGCCAGCCGCCCACCGAGCGTTTCTACGGCATGGAAGCGCTTATGAAAGACAACTCCGGCAACTGGTTCAGCCTTTCCAGCCCGCTGCCCGCGCAAGAGGCCAAAGCGTGAGTGCGGCGCCGGTTCAGAAATTCCGTGCCTGGTGGTGGCATCGCCAGGGCCTGGATGGGCGGTTTGCCGGACAGCCGCCCCCGGATGTTCTGGCGCGCACCGGATGGGCGCGGTCGGTGGGCGGAGTTGGCCCGTACTTCACCCTTTTCGCCAGAGCGGGAACGCCGCGCGAGGCCGCCGACGCCGCCGTCGCGAGCCTGGAGATCCACGAATTGCCGTCGGCCCGCGGCTGCACCTATGTAGTTCCGGCAGCCGATTTCGGGTTGGCGCTAAAGGTGGCCGAAGCCTTCGACGGCGGCGAGATGAAGACGGCCGCCAAGCTCGGCGTCACGGAAAAGGAAGTCGAGAAATTGTGCGATGCCGTGCTGAAGGCCCTGGCCAAGGGCCCGCTCGACCCGGAAGCGATTCGCGAGGCCACCGGCGGCGCCTCGCGCAATCTCGGCGAGGAAGGCAAGAAGAAGGGATTGATCACCACCCTTCCGCTGGCGCTCGGCAAGCTGCAGACCTCGGGAGATATCCGGCGGGTGCCGGTAAACGGCCGACTCGATCAGCAGCGCTTCCGGTATACGCTGTGGCGTCCGAATCCGCGCGCGAAATTCAAAATGTCGACCGAGGAAGCCGCTACGGAACTGGCGCGCCGCTATTTCGAATGGACCGGAGGCGCCAGCATGGCCGAGTTTCAGTGGTTTTCGGCGTTTACCGTGAAGGCCGCCAAGGCTGCGGCCGAGCCTTTGAAATTGGAGGCGCTCGACGACGGCCGGCTGATGCTGCCCGGCGACCGCGAAAAGTTCGATGCCTTCCAGGTTCCCAAGCAGGCGCAGTATGCGCTGGTCAGCAGCATCGACGGGATCAGTTTGCTGCGCCGCGACCTCGAAAGCCTGGTGGACGCGGCGGACATTAAGCAACTGGGCCTGACCAACCAGAAAGGCGGACACGTGCTCGATCTGCCCAGCCACGGAATCTTCGACCGGGGGCGGCTGGTCGGCCTGTGGGAATATGACCCGGCCACGGAATCCATCGCCTGGCACGCGGTCATCGCGAAGAACAAGGAGATCGAAAAAGCAATAGCGCGCACGGAAGAATACGTGCGCGGGCAATTGGGCGACGCGCGCGCGTTCAGCCTCGACAGTCCCAAGAGCCGTGTGCCGCGCATCCAGGCTTTGCGCAAAGCCGCCGGAGCCTGATGGTGTTCGCCTGCGGACACACGGTCCCAGGCGCGGACGCCGTCCTGGCTGCCTGGAAAGCATTGTAAGTGATTAGTATGGGCTTCGCGATGGCCTCTCGGGTGCCTCCGTAACGGCGTGCAACTCTCACTCTCGAGGATTGTTCTCGCGTCCCTGATTTGCCTTCCTGCCTTGGCGGATGAGATTCCGCTGAGCAACCTGTCCCGCCTGGAACTGAAGGGCGCGCGCGCCGAAGTCGCCACATATCACGGGTTGGCCGGCCTGGAAGTCACCGAAGTCCAGGGCAGCCGTGGAGAAGCCCTGGCCGTCGTCAAGAACCTGGTCTTCCATAACGGCACGATTGACGTAGACGTGGCCGGCGCTCTTTCCAAGACCGCCGAAGCCCAGGCCCGCGGATTCGTGGGCGTGGTGTTCCGCATGACGTCCGGCGGCGATCGCTTCGAATGCATCTACATCCGGCCCACCAACGGCCGCGCGGACGATCAACTGCGCCGGAATCACAGTATTCAATACGTGTCGTCGCCCGATTGGCCCTGGGAACGCCTGCGCAAAGAAATCCCCGGCGTTTATGAATCCTACGCGGACCTAGCGGCGGGCGAATGGACCCACTTGCGCATCGTGGTGAACGGAACGAATGCTTCACTTTATGTGAACGGCGCCGCGCAGCCCTGCCTGATTGTTCACGATCTGAAACTGGGCGACAGCCAGGGCGCCGTGGGGCTGTGGATCGGACCCGGTACGGAAGGTCACTTTCGCAATCTGGCCATCGGAGATAACAGTAGCGCCGCCCCGCCATATGGCGCGAATGCCGCCGCCGGCCACTATGTGGCAACGCCCGACGCGCGAATTTACTACGAGCGCTACGGCGAAGGCGGGACACCCCTGGTGCTCTTGCACGGCGGCGCGTACGGCTACATCGACGAGTTCGCACCCTTGATCGCGGAACTGAGCAAGCGCCGCACCGTGATCGCGATCGCCACACGCGGATATGGCCGCTCCGAGCGCGGCAAGGTACCGCTATCGTACCGGCAGTTCGCACAGGACGCCGCTACGGTGATCCAGCAGATCTTTCCGCAAGGTGAAAAACTGGATGTGCTGGGCTTCAGCGAAGGCGCGGTCACTTCTTACGTGCTGGCGATCACTCACCCGGAACGCGTCCGCCGGTTGATCGCCATTGGCGGCCCGCTGGGCAATGATTTTCATTCCAATCAGGCGAAATCCGAGAACATTACACCCGAGCTGATGCAGCAGCAGGTCCCGGACCTGGTGGCGGCCAGAAAGAAGATCATGCCCGATCCGGCCTTATGGGAGCCGCTGATCCGCGAACTTGGCCGCATGTATCAGGCGCCCGTTTTTGTGCAGCCGGGTGAAATTCGCAAGATCCAGGCGGCTACCCTGATCATGGCGGGAGATCACGACCCTCTCAACCCCGCCTCCCGCATGGTAGAGATTTACAACCTGCTGCCGCACGGCCAACTGACCCTGATCCCGGGCTGCCAGCACGTGGTGCTCGATTGCAAGCCGGACGTCGTGATCGGTATGGCGGCGCAATTCCTCGACCAGCCGGATGGGCCGCGGCCATAACCGGGCTTGGCGCTTTTAAGAAACCGCCCAAAACGGGGCGCCGCGCGCCGCCGTTTGATCTGCGGAGTTTCTCTCCTTGATGGCGGCGCGAAACCCCGCGCCCCTTTGCGCTATCTCTTCTTTAACTGTTCCGGGAAAACCGCATAGCCGTCCGGCGGCGGATATAAGCCGAACAACAACTCCAGGCGTTTGCGCAGGTAACGGCTCGGCATCTGCCGCGGACCCGTCTCCACGTCGATGTCGCAGCAGGTGCCGTGCAAATATAGGGTCAGTGTATCTTCGAATGCCTGGCGCGCGTAATCCCGGAACAGCTTGGTCTCTTTGCGCACGTTGGCCTGGCGGCGCGTCAGGGCCTGTTTCAGATGCCAGCTCCGCTCGTCCACCTCGCCGTGCACTTCCTGACTCAGTTCCTCGCGCAGCAGCCGGAAGAAGCTATCCTGGGATTCCTGGGACCAGCGTTCCGCCACCAGCGTCGCCAGGGCATTATAGAAGGTGTAATGATAATTCGCGACGTCTTCCTCTTTGGTGGCCATCACCAGCATGGTGAAGTCGGTCGCCTCGATGCGCGAGGAGGCGATTTGCCGTCCTTCAGCAGGCTTCTCGAAACTGACGCCATCGCCCGTACGGCCGTTGCCCTTCTGCAGGTAAGGCACCAGCACTAACCCCATTTTTCCGACCACCGTGCAAATTGCCGGCGACAAGGCCGCGATGGGATCGTGCAGATACTGCCGCAAATCCTCGTCCGCCATGGGTGGTGTGCAGAAGTAGGAGAAAGAGTTGGTGAGCGGGATCAGTTCGCCGCGGCAGCGCGTCGCTAAGTCCGCAACCGTAAGCCGCGCATGGCCGTTTTCGGTGGACATTCTTCGACCCCGATTGTAGCAGAACGAACTCGGGGAGCAAAAATGTGCCAATGCCGCCCGATGCCCGCCCCGCCCGCGGCCGGGAGGGGCTCGCGGGCATACCTCATTTTCGGACCGCCCATACTGTTCTAATTAAAATACTTCCTCTGTATAACTCAAGTCACTCATAGCGATGTTAAACTTCTAACTGCGCACCATAACGCGGTTAATTCAACTTATGCAGTAATAGGACTAATCTGAATGCAGCGCAGGGTTCTACTGCTGTCGCTAGTGACGATGCCGTTTCTTTGTACGGGAGAAGGTCTGCCGCCGCAGCGCGGTCCTCTGCAACTGACCCTCAAGCGGGCCGTGGAAATGGCTCTATCTCCGGAGGGCAACACTTATATTCAGCTCTCGGACGAGAATCTCCGCCAGGCGAAATCCCGATCCACCGAAGTTCGGTCCACCCTGCTTCCCGATATCGAAGCCCAGGCCGCGCAAACCACCACCATGCGCAGCCTGGCAGCGCTGGGGCTCGACTTGGCCGCCAGCGATACGCTGTTAGGCGCCGCCAGGAACCCGCCGCCGTGTACCGCCAGCCCCCTGATTTGCGGTGTATTGAGCACCGCCGAGGCGCCGCTGCTGGACGACATTGCGACCAAAATTCCACGCGTGATCGGGCCGTTCAATTCGGTTGACATACGCGCGCATCTCACGCAGAGTGTTTTCGACCTCAGCAACATCCGCCGTTATCAGTCTTCCCGGGCCGCGCTGCGCGCCGCCAAAAGCGACCGCAGCAACACCGACAACTCGGTTTCGGCGGCGGTGGCCAAAGCTTACCTGACCGCGCTCCGAGCCAATGCCGATGTGGAAGCTTACCAGGCCAACGTAAGCCTGGCGGAGGCGGTCCTGAAACAGGCCGGGAATCAGAAGAGCGCCGGCACCGGCACGGGTATCGAAGTCACTCGCGCCAGGGTTCAGCTATCTAATGAGAAGCAACACTTACTAATCGTTCAGAACCAACGGAATAATGCATATCTGCAGTTACTGCGGGTTATGGGCCTGAATCTGGCGACCGACCTGGAACTCACCGATAAGCTGAGCTACCAACCGGTGGACGCCATCAGCGTCGAAGAGGCCGAAGCCCAGGCGCGCAAAAACCGTCCCGACCTGAAGGCCCAGGCTGAGCGCGAAGACGCCGCCCGCCTGAATGCTAATGCGGTGCGCTACGAACGCCTGCCCAATATGGTGGCTTACGCCGACTACGGCACCACCGGCGTCAATGGCTCAGTGGTGACCCTGCTACCCACGCGCGACTACGGTTTTGCCCTGCGCGTTCCCATTTTCGATAGCGGCCGGCGCGACGCGCGACGCGCGGAAACCGCTTCCCAGTTCCGCCAGGAGCGCGTGCGCAGCAACGACCTGCACGAGCAGCTCGAACTGGAAGTCCGCATGGCTCTCGACAGCCTGCATTCCGCCGACGAGCAGGTAAAGGTGGCGGAGGCGGGGCTCGCGCTGGCTCAGAGCGAATTCACCCAAGCCCGCCGCCGCTACGAAGCCGGTGTGGCCAGCAGCCTGGAAGTCACCGATGCGCAAACCCGCCTGGAACGGGCGCGCAATAACCGCATCGCGGCGTTGTTCAACCATAACGTGGCGCGCGTCGATTTAGGCCAGGCTACCGGCACGATTCTTTCCGTGATTCAGCGCGAACCTTCGGGCGGCCCGGATGCCCCCAGCATAAACCAGCCGCCATCCGCGGATGCCAGCACCATGGTTTACGCCCCCGCCGCCGGCGAGCAGTTTGTAGAACCACCTCCCCCACTCGCCGCGGAAGTCCGCGTCACACAAGTTCCCACGCTGCTGCTGGCTACGTCCGGCCCGGCGATCGCACCGGGATTGGCAATCCGCGGGAAGAGAACACCTCACGTCCGTGGGGCTGTACAGCGTCGGCACTCCCGGCGCCATTCGCTTCGGCACTTCGCTGCCCGCAAGACCCGCCGGGCAACCAAAGCGGCATGAAGATCGTCTAATCCAGCAGACGAACGGACCGGAGATCCCGGTTCGGCGAGCCTGCTATAATGGCTTCGGGTCCGCGGATTAGAACATATGAATAGCCGTATCAAGTACTTGGTGGTCACCACCTCCACATGCGTTATGTTGCTGCTGGTTCTGGGCACCGTGCTCGCCAGAAGCGCATCCACCGACCGGCCCTACCCCCAGCTCGGCGTGTACACGGAAGTGTTACACCGCATCAAGAGCGAGTACGTGGAAGAGCCGGACATGAAGAGCGTCACCCTGGGCGCCCTGAACGGCCTGCTGGAGTCCGTTGACCCGTTTGCCAGCTATCTGAATGCCGACCAGTACAAGGATTACCTGAAGAATAAGGATTCGCATAAAGCCGGCGTGGGCTTGGTGCTGGCCAAGAAGTTTGGATTCGTAGGCATCGTGGGGGTGACCCCCGGATCTCCCGCCGCCAAAGCTGGACTGGCCACCAACGACATGCTGGAGACCATAAACGGCGTGGCCACTCGCGACATGCCGCTGGCCTACGCCAGCCTGCTGCTGGAAGGCGATCCCGGCTCGAGCGTGGAAATCACGGTGGTCCGGGTCCGCCGGCCGGAACCGCAGAAGATCAAGCTGAGCCGCGCTAATATCGTTTACCCTGCGGTGATCGGAAAAATGCTGCCGGGCAACATCGGCTACATTCAACCCGCGACGCTGGCCCCCGGCAAGGTCTCCGAGGTGGCGGAAGCCGTACAGTCGTTGCAGAAGCAGGGAGCTCAGAAGCTGATTCTGGATTTGCGCAATTGCGCCGTGGGCGAGCCGCAGGATGGCATCGCGCTGGCGAACATTTTCCTGGAAAAGGGTGAGATCACTTATTTGCAGGGCCAAAAGGTGCAGCGTCAGGACTTCCAGGCAGATGCCGCCAAGGATGTCACCAAGCTACCGTTAGTGGTGATCACCAATCGCGGCACGGCGGACGGCGCGGAGATCGCGGCCGGTGCGCTGCTGGACGACAAGCGTGCGGAGTTGGTCGGCGAACGGACCTACGGCGATGCCTCGCTGCGAAAGGCCATCACCATGGATGACGGCGGCGCGATCATCTTGTCGGTCGCGAAGTATTATTCGCCCGACGGCAAGGCGATTCAGGACGTCGGCGTCACGCCCGGCACGGTCCTGTCTGAGCCCGAGGCCCAGGTGGAACTCGACGAAAACGGCGAGCCTCTGCCGGAAACCCCGGACCAGCCCGAGCACAAGCAGGACGATCCGCTGTTGAAGAAAGCGATTGAGCTGGCCAACGGTCACAAGAACGCCTGACCGCGCTGTGATTTTTAGCACAGCCACCAGTACCCCTCTTTCCTGAACGCCCGGTTGATGCACCTCCAGCCCTAGTAGAATTCTGGCTGGAGGCTCCCATGAAGAAGCTGCTTCTCTTAACGGTAAGTGTCGCGCTGTTTCGATTGACCGCGTCCGCGGCGCCATGCATGAATGGAACCCTGGCCAGTTACATCGCCATGGCATCCGCAGGCTGCGTCCTCGGCAGTATCGAAGTATCCGGCTTCGCTTACCAGGCCAGTTCGGAAGGGGGCGCGGCGAAAATCACTGCCGACCAGATTACCGTAACCCCTCTGCTGGCGCCCACGGGAACGTTTGCCTTGCAGTTCAGCGCTCCCTGGAGCGTGCAATCGGATCAGAGCCAGCTTTCCGGCATTACCTATCACGCCATTTCCCCCAGTACGACGAACCAGATCCAGCAGGTCCGGCTGGATGGCAACGGCTTCGAGGTCGGGATGTTCGGCAGTGTGGTGGTAAACGAAACTCTGGCTACTCCCGTGGAGGCGCTTGACCTCAAAGTCTACATGGAATGCACTGAAGTCTGCCGTTCCCAGACTTCCAGCATATTAACGTTGACGCCGGCGCCTTCCGCGCTGGTGATCGCGGACCGTGTGGCATTGCGGTCGAAACTTGGGACGGCCGCACTGACCAGCTTTACCGACTGGTTCGTGGTTTGCCTCCCCTGCGCCTGAGCCAGTCGCCGAGTGGCAGGGCCGTGGCCTGCAAGGGGCTCTTAGCCCGCTCGATGCTCAGAGTAAAGGCACGAACGCACGAGCGCCTTCCACGTACTCCGCGGTGATTGCGTTCGCCCGCCGCAGCTTGTCGCGCACGGAGCCGGGCTGCGCGTATTGCAGCATCATGCACACGCTGAGCACATCGCCCGTTCCTGTTGTATTCATCTGCCGTGCGGCTGGGATGGCCGGCTCCACCAGCAACGACCGACCATCGAAGTAGCCGGCGCCCGCCTTGCCCATATGGACCACGACGGCGCGCGCCCCCCACTCGCAGATGCGCGCCAGGGCTTCATCCAGCGCGTTGCACGCGGCGAACTCGGTCAACTCGCGCACATTGCCGTGCGCCAGGTCGACCAACGGCAGCACATCGCGCACCGCCTGTTTGCGCCGCGCCACCTCGCCCGCCGGCGCCACACCCCATTGCGGGTCCCAATTCAGGTCGATCGAAACCGCCAAGCCCGCCTCGCGCGCGGCGGCCAGCAGGCGCGCATTGCCTCCATAAAGCATGGCCTCCGAGAACCAAACATCCGCCCGCGCCAGGTGCTCGTAGCCGGAGAGCACCGATAGGTCCAGATCCTCGAACGCCAGCGACTCGTTGTTCGCCAGGGAGCTGACGAAGTGGCGGTGCCCGGTATCGTAGACCAGGTTGATGGAGGTCCCCGTGGCCACCGCCGGATCTTGTTTCAGTCGCGCGTCGATGCCCTGTCTGCGCAGCGCTTCCTCCAGCCGAAGTCCCAGCGCGTCCGCACCCACCTTGCCTAGGAACGCTACCCGCGCGCCTAGTGCCGCCGCGGCGCAGGCGGTATTGGCGCCGCCGCCGCCAGTAGTCTCCACGATGAACGCCACCGACGTTTCGCCATCCTGAAACAGGTGGGCGCCCGGCCGCACCGGCGCGGTGCGCAGGTCTCGGTTCAGATTGCCGGCTACGCAAAGACGGGCGGAAGGAAAGGGCGCGGGCGAAGTCATCGCCACCAGCATAGCCTACAGGTTGATCCGCCGGACCGGCTTTAGAAGTACGATGGCTGTAGAGGGTCCCATGTCTTTCCCGCGTACCTTACGTCCCCTGGCGGCCGGACTTGTGTTTGCCGCCGTCGCTTGCGCGGCACCGCCGATTCCCGCGCCATCCACCGATGTGCCGCTGGCGAAGCAGCCTGGAAAAGAAAAGGCCGTCTTCGCGGGAGGATGCTTTTGGGGCGTCCAGTCCGTTTTCGAGCGCGTGAAGGGAGTGCTGCACACTACCGCCGGATACTCGGGCGGAGCGGCCAAAACCGCCACTTACGACCAGGTGGTCACCGAGACCACCGGCCACGCGGAATCGGTAGAAGTGATCTACGATCCTTCGCGCATCACCTATGGCCAGTTGCTGCGGATCTATTTCTCGGTGGTGCACGATCCGACCCAGTTGAACCGGCAGGGACCCGATGTGGGAACCTCCTACCGGTCCGCGATTTTTTACACGGGCGACGAACAGGCGCGGCTGGCCAAGGCGTATATCGCGCAACTCGACCAGGAAAAGGTCTTCGGCAAGCCTATCGTGACGGAAGTGACGCCTCTGAAGGCTTTTTACTCCGCCGAGAAATATCATCAGGACTACGCTTACTACAATCCCAACAACCCATATATTCAGGTTTGCGACCGTCCCAAGATCGCGGCGCTGCGCCAGCAATTCCCCGATCTGTTTGTCGAGTACAAGCCGGCAAAGTAGCGCCACCGTCGCGCTTCGCTCTGGCAGAGGCTCTCTGGTAGAAGCTCTCTGGTAGATAATCTGCTATAGTAAGCCCTATGGAGATGCAGCAGCGCATCGAGCTGATGCAGGGCACCCTGGATCTTCTCGTCCTGCAGGTGCTGCAGTGGGGACCGCAGCATGGCCATGGCATCGGGCAGGCCATCCGCATACGGTCGCAGGACGTGCTGCAGGTGGAGCACGGCTCGCTCTATCCGGCGCTGCACAGGCTGGAGCGGCAGGGCTGGCTCGCCTCGGAATGGAAGATGTCCGAGGCCGGCCGCCGCGCGCGCTTCTACCGCCTCACGCCCAAAGGGCGCCGCCAGTTGCTGGCGGAGCAATCCCGGTGGAAACAACTGGTGCGCGCGGTGGCCCGCACCATGAAACCCGTTAAGGAGTGACCCATGTGGCGGCGCTTCTTTCGCAGGCACGCAGCCGATCGCGAGGTCGAAGAGGAACTGGCGGCCCATCTCGCGATCGAGACCAAACAACTGATGGACCGCGGCCTTGCGTGCGGGGAGGCGGAAGCAGAAGCTCGCCGCCTGTTTGGCAACCGCACCCGGGTGCTGGAGTTGACCCGCGACGCGCGCGGCCGCGGCGGCTTCAGCCGTCTCTTTCACGACCTGCGGTATGCCGCCCGCATCCTGCGCCGCACACCGGTCTTCACGCTGGCGGCGGTCTTTTCCCTGGCGCTGGGCATCGGCGCCACCACCGCGGTCTTCAGCATCGCCGACGCCATCTTTCTGCGGCCGCTGCCATACGCGGACGCCGCGCGGCTGATGTGGGTAGCCATCCGCTTTCCGGGCACCGCCGAGTTTGTCCCTTCGCCGGACTACGTGGCGTGGCGGCGCGATAACCATGTCTTCCAGACCCTGGCCGCTACCCAGGCGGGCCTCAGCACCACCATGCTGCTGGCCGGCGGGCTGCCGGGCGGCCCCGACCCGGCGCAGGTAAACGTCGCGCGGGTCTCTGCCAATTTTCTGGATGCGTTCGCCGCCGCGCCTGCCTTGGGGCGGACCTTCCGTGCGGAGGAAGAACTGCCCAACGGACCCAAATCGGTGCTGCTGACCGCGCGCTTCTGGCGCGACCGCTTTCACGCCAGCCGCGCCGCCGTGGGCTCCGTCATCACCCTCGACGCGCAACCCTACACGGTTGCGGGTGTGCTGCCCGCATCGTTTATATACCCGCTGGACGTAAAAATCGATCTGCTCACCACCCTGCCTGTCTATCCCACCGCCAACCATCGCGACCGTAGCATGTCCACCTGGGCGGTGATCGGCCGCTTGAAGCCCGGTGTCACCATGGCGCAGGCGCGCGCCGATCTCGACATGCTCTACGCGGCCAGCAAAGCGGATGCCCCCTACATGTTCCGCGCGGACAACCGCGTCGTATTCGAGACCCTGCAGGAGCATCGCGTGGGCAGCGCGAGCACGTTGCTCATCGTACTGATGGGCGCGGCCGCCTGCCTGCTCGCCATCGCCTGCGCCAACGTGGCCAACCTGTTGCTGGCACGATGGTCGACCCGTGCGCGCGAACTGGCGGTGCGCGCGGCCATCGGCGCGGCCCGCGGACGCCTGGCGTGCCAGTTGTTCTCAGAGATCGCGCTGCTGATCTCCGCCGGCACGCTGGCCGGCATGCTGCTGGTGGCCGGCGCGCTGCGCGGCTTTGTCCACTTTGCCGCGGGCGAGCTGCCGCGCCTGAGCGAAGTCACCACCGACTTCCGGGTATTCGGCATCGCCCTGCTGGTCTCGTTCTCCACCGCCCTGCTTTTCGGCGGCCTGCCGCTATTGCGCACCGGCCGCATCGACCTGCAATCCGCGCTGCGGCAAGCCGAACGCGGCAGCGCGTCGGGCGGCCACCGGCTGGCACGGCGCGCGCTGGTCGCCTTGGAGGTCGCGTTGTCCGTCATTCTTCTTTCCGGCGCCGGCCTGTTGATCGAAACTCTCTGGCACATGCAGAATGACCACTTGGGCTTCCAGCCCGAACACGTACTTGGGGTCTCGATCCCTGTGCCGCGCGCGATGGTGGACGAATCCGCGCGGGCGGCGCTGGCCGGCGAAGTCCTCAGCGATCTGCGCCGCATACCTGGCACCGAAGCCGCCGAGGCCGCGCAATGTACGCCGCTTTCGGCAGGTATCATGTCCATTACGTTCTCGCGCTCCGACCGCCCGCTGCCGGAGCCCTTTCACCGCGGCGAGAACGTGGCCGTATGCGGCGTGGGTCCGGATTACCTAAAAGCCGCGAACACACCGCTGATAGCGGGCCGCTTTCTTACCGAAGACGACTTCCATCATCCCGGCACGGTGGCCGTCATCAACGAAGCCGCCACGCGCGCCTATTTCCCCGGCGAGAGCGCGCTCGGCAAGCAGGTCCTCGGCGGGCGCGCCGGACCGTGGAAGACCGTGGTTGGCGTGGTGGCCGATACCAAGAACGACGGATTGAACCAGCCGGCCATTCCCGAGGCGATGATCAACGACCTGTCGCCGGCAGGCGACTACAACCTTTTCTTCGTTGTTCGCACGCTGGCTCCCGAAGCTACCCTGGCGCGCGCACTGGGCGACGAAGTTCGCACCCATCACCCCGGATTGTTCACCCAGACGGAGTCGCTGGACGAGACCATGGCGCGCATGACCGCGAGTCCCCGCTTCAACACGGTGCTGCTCTCCACATTCGCGAGCATCGCGCTGATGATGGCGCTGGTGGGCGTCTACGGCGTGCTGGCCTTTTCGGTGGTGGAGCGCCGCCGGGAGATCGGCATCCGCATGGCCCTGGGCGCATCGCCCGGCGCGGTGCTGGCGCTGGTGATGAAGGAAGGCGCGGCGCTGGTTGCGGTTGGCGGATTGGCGGGCATTGCCGGAGCGCTGTTTTTAACCCGCTATCTGGCCACGCTGCTATACGGCGTCACGCCGGCCGATCCGCGCACGTACGCGGTCGTGATCACCGCGCTGGCCGTGGCTGCGGGCGCCGCCACGTTCCTGCCGGCGCGCCGGGCGGCAGTACTCGATCCACTGGTTACCCTCCGTCACGAGTGACCCGTCACGAGTGACCGGAGACATCGAACTCGATCCCCTGTGCCAGTGGCAGTTGGGCTGACCAGTTGATGGTGTTGGTCTGCCGCCGCATGTACGCCTTCCAGGAATCGCTGCCGGACTCGCGCCCGCCGCCGGTATCCTTCTCGCCTCCGAACGCGCCGCCAATCTCTGCGCCGCTCGTCCCGATATTTATGTTGGCGATGCCGCAATCGCTTCCGGCGTGGCTGAGGAAGCGCTCCGCCGCAATCAGATTGGTGGTGAACATGGCTGACGAGAGCCCCTGCGGGACGTTGTTGTGCCACTCGACAGCCTCGTCCAGCCCGTCGAATTCGATCAGGTAAAGGATGGGCGCGAAAATCTCCTCGCGCAAAATCGGTATATCCGGCTTGGCCTTCACCAGCGTAGGCTCCACGAAGCAGCTGCCCAGCCGGTTGCCGCCATAGATCACTTCGCCACCCTGCCGGCGAACCGTGTCGAGGCCCTCCATCATATCCTCCACCGCGCGCGCGTTTACCAGCGGCCCCATGAGGGTGCGCCCGTCCAGCGGATTGCCGATGGCCACCTGCTTATACGCGGCGGCCAGGGCATCCGTCATTTTGCCGGCGATGCCCTTCTGCAGGAACAAGCGGCGGGTGGTGGTGCAGCGCTGTCCCGCCGTGCCCACCGCGCCGAACAACACCGCGCGCAGCGCCAGGTCGAAGTTGGCATCGTCCATCACGATAATACCGTTGTTGCCGCCCAATTCAAGAATAGTGCGGCCCATGCGGCGGGCTACCGTCTGCGCCACGCGGCGACCCACTTCGGTGGACCCGGTGAAGCTGATCAGCGGCAAGCGCGGGTCGTTCAACATGGCCTCGCCTACCGGATCGCCTCGGCCGATCACCAGGTTGAAGATGCCTTGCAGTCCGTGCCGGCCGAGCACCCGGTTGGCGATCTTCTGTACCGCCACCGCGGTGAGCGGCGTATCCGACGACGGCTTCCACAGCACGCAATCGCCGCACACCGCCGCGATCATGGCGTTCCACGCCCACACCGCCACCGGGAAATTGAACGCGCTGATCACTCCCACCACGCCCAGCGGATGCCATTGCTCGTACATGCGGTGGCCGGGCCGCTCGCTGTGCATGGTGAGCCCGTACAGTTGGCGTGATAGGCCCACGGCGAAATCTGCCACGTCGATCATCTCCTGCACCTCGCCCTGGCCTTCCGCGCGGATCTTGCCCATCTCCATGGTGACCAGCGCGCCCAGGTCGGCCTTCGATCGCCGTAGTTCATCGGCCATTTCGCGCACGATTTCGCCGCGCTTGGGCGCCGGAATCATGCGCCATTCCTGGAAAGCTTCCGCCGCGCGCGCGGTCACCTGCTCGTAATCTTCGCGGCCGGCCATGCGTACGCGCGCGATCACCGAGCCATCCGCCGGGTTGATCGACGTCAGTTCGCCGCCCGAGGGGTTGGCGATCCAGTCGCCGTGGCACGCGCCGGAATTTACCGGCTCAATTTCCAACCGCTCCAAAACTTGGTTTGCCGTTGCTGTTGCCGTCATGATTGGTCTCCGCAAGCCAGGCAAAGGCCGCGGGTCCGGTAGCAAATCGCCGCCCGGCCGCCGCTGCCCGTTGCCGCATCTGTTCCACGATCGCCGCCTGAAATCCGGGATCGTGCCATTCCATAAATCCGCGCACCGCGCTAATGCGAATCCCTTGCTCGCGCGTGGTGGCGCCGCTTTTCTTTTCGGGATGTCGCGCAAGACGGGCCGCGGCCGCGCCGCCACCATCCCGCGAGTTTGTGTCTTCATTGGCGGCACGGACACACATCCCTTTGCGCTTCACGGCTCGCACGTGAAAAGGGTCGCCAATGATGTCGCCATCCGTAGCATCGAGCGCCAGATCGATCAACGCATCCGCCTCGCAGGGCAGCAGCGGCGCCAGGGTGGCGTAAACCGCGATACCCGCCGCGCGTAGCCGCCGCACCGTCGCAACACGCTCCGCGATGGGGGCGCAATGCGGCTCATAAAGCCGGCGGACATCCTCGCGATCGGTCGTGATGCTGAAGCTCACACGCAAGGTGGTGCGCTCCGCCAACCGCGCCAGGCGATCCACGTCGCGCAGGATCAATGGACCCCGCGTCTGCACGGCGAACACCCGCGGCGGGTGCTCCATCAACGCATCGAGCAGGCGGGGCATCATCCGTTCGCTCTCCTCCGCCGGCTGGTAGGGATCCACCAGCGGCGAGCAGTAGATCGTCTGGCCCGGTCGTAGCGCACGCCGCAGCAGGTCCGGCGCATTGCTCTTAAAGGTGGTGAAGCGGCCCCAATAATTCCAATCGTCCGGCTTCAGGCCGCCGTAGATCCGCATGGTGGGTACGTAGCAGTAGGTGCAGGCAAAGGTGCAGTTGCGCGCGGGTGTGAGCGAATGCGTGAAACCGGCTTGCGCGATGAAACCGGTGGTCGGCGAAAGGATGCTGGCAGCCTCATCCCGGTAAATTTCAAAGCGCACAGTTACCATTGTACGGGGAATGTGGGACAGCGCCGTGCTCGGAGCCGGCCTCTCAGCGTTGAAACGCCGAAGGCGATGTATTGAACGGGAAACCTGCCTCGAGCCCGAATTGCAGTTCTGCGATTTGCGCTCAATTGATACAGACTCAGGCGGCAAGCTATGAGTCGCGGCGCGTCAGGTGTCTTGGTGCCTGTCTCTCAGCATCACTTCGGCTTCCCGCGATGGCAGACCTGCATAAAATGGCGGAATCGCTGGTGTCATGCCGCATCGACACCGTAGCGATGCAGTCCACCGGGGTTCACTGGATCCCCTTTACGACATCCTGGAGTAGCACGGTCTACGGGTGGTGCCAGTGAACGCACGGCACACCCAAAATGTACCGGGGCGCGATACGGAAGTGCAGGAGGTCAGTGGCTGATGAAACTACACACCTATGGATTCCTGCGGGACTCCTTTCGCCTGACGCCGAACATGGAAGGCGTGCGCACGCTCTGGAGGGTGCGCGGCCGGCACGTGGAAGAAGCCGAGCGTCGCGTGCAGCATATGCAGAAGGCACTGACCTGCGAATGTGACGCAAAACCGAAGGATTATCTGGCCGGACTGGAGAGCCGTGTGCTGGGAAAAGTGGAAATGCCTGGGGGGGCCCAAGACACTGCGACCCAGACGGGGAAAGCCCGTAAACATGGGGCCAACGCCCCGCCCCTGGACCTGACCGAGGAACTGGTACGGATCTGCGGCGTAGACCTGACTCCGATTGGCTACCGCCAGCTTCCCCTGAACGCAAGGATCCCCGCCGTGGCCGTAAAAGCCATGGCCCACTCCTATGCCGGCACTTTCACGCCGCAGTCCCCCCCCCGACCATCTGGAGCCTACGAAACAAGTCCCAAACCGCACTCTTCGTCCTAGTGCCACTAGGCGGTTCTGGAGAGACCTACTCCCCCCTTAATTCAGCAACCTTCCCTGGCGCAAATAAGCGGGCGTCTCCAAATCGTCCGGATCGAACGCCGGCTCCGGCTCGCCGTTGACCACCGGCGCGGGCTCCGCCGCCGCGGCCACCACCGGCTCGGGCACGAGTTCCACCCGCGGGGCGGGCACAGCCACCACCACTGGCTTCGGTGCGGGTTCCTCCACCGGCAGATAATGAGGCTGAAAACCGGTGGCGATCACCGTGATCTTCACCGCGTCCGCCATCGATTCGTTCATGGTCACGCCGAAGTTGATCTGCACTTCGTCGCAGTTGGCCGCTTCGCGGATGATGGAGCAGGCCTCGTTCACCTCGTGCAGCCCCAGACGGCTTGATCCTGTAATATTGATCAGCAACCCGCGCGCGCCGTTGATCTGCGAATCTTCGAGCAGCGGCGAATTGATCGCCTGCCGCGCCGCATCCACCGCGGCGTTCTCGCCCCGTCCTGTGGCCGTTCCCATCATGGCGTAGCCCATGCCCAGCATAGTCGCCTTCACGTCGGCAAAATCCCGGTTGATGATGCCGGGCGTGTTGATGATGTCGCTGATCCCCTGCACCGCCTGCCGCAACAGGTCGTCGGCCAGTTTGAAGGCGTCGAAGAAACTGGTGCCCCGCGGCACCAGCGAGAGCAGCCGGTCGTTGGGAATGGCGATCACCGTATCCACCGTGGAAGCCAGTTTCGCCAAGCCCTGATCCGCCATTCGCATCCGCCGCCCGCCTTCGAATGTGAACGGCTTGGTCACTACCGCGATGGTCAAAGCCTCCAGTTCCTTGGCCAGCGAAGCGATCACCGGCGCCGCGCCGGTCCCCGTGCCGCCGCCCAGCCCGGCGCTGACAAACACCATGTCCGCGCCCTGCAGCGTCTCCACGATTTTATCGGTATTCTCCAGCGCCGCCTGCCGCCCGATCTCGGGATTGTAGCCGGCGCCCAGGCCATTAGTGATCTTGGCTCCGAGTTGCAGTTTGATGGGCACCTCGCAAGCCGCCAGCGCCTGTGCGTCGGTATTCATGGCGCAGAACTCCACGCCCGACATTCCTTCGCGAAACAAGCGCGCCACCGCATTGCAGCCGCCGCCGCCCACGCCGATTACCTTGATGCGCGCGCCGCCCGCCGCCTCTTCTTGAATTTCGTACTTCAAATCGTCATGTTCAGAATCGATCAGCCCCATATCTCTCTCCCTTCGAACGCTTCTTTTTACTTCAGAATCTTGCTCAGCAGCCCGTAGGTCTGCCGCCGGATCTCGTGCTGCGATTTCAGCTTCGCCGAGTACATGGCCAGCCCGGCCACCGTGCACCACGCGGGGTCGCATAGCTCCTCCGGCCAATCCACGATTCCCACCGGCAGCGCGTTGCAAACCCGGCACCGCAACACATGCTCAGCCACTTCGCACAATCCTTCCAGCCGCGCGCCGCCTCCCGACAAGAACATTCCCCCCACCAGCGCGCCATCCATGCCCACACGCGCCAACTCCCGCTGCACGATCTGGAACAGGTCCAGCGCCCGCGCCTCCAGGATGCTGTTCAGCGTGCGCCGCGGCACCTCGCGATAGTCGCGCGATCCAACTTCAATGAAAGAGTTGCCGCTGGTAGCGCCGCCGTTGGCGTAGCCGAATTCGTACTTGATGGTGGCCGCTTCTTCGAAACTGGTGCACAGCCCCATGGCCGCGTCCCGCGTAAAGTGGTCGCCGCCTACCGGCAGGCTTACCGCCAATTGCAGCGAGCTCCCGTAATAAACCACAAGTTCGGACGTTTGTGCGCCGATATCCAGCAGCGCCACACCTTCCCGTCTGTCCTCGGGCAGCACCGACGCATAGCAGGCCGCCAGCGATTCGAAGACGGTCTCCTCCACGGCCATGTGCGCCTGATTGACCGCACCGACCAGGCAATGGTGCTCCCGAGTGGAAGCCATCACCAGGTAGACGTTCGCTTCGATCTGCCCCGCGATCATTTTGCGCGGATCGCGATGCCCGGGATGCCCGTCCACCACGAAGTCCTGCGGCGAAAGCTGCAGGATCATGGTGTCCTCCGGCAACAGCACGCGTTTGGCGCGCTCCACCGCGCGGTTCACGTCGCGCTGCTCGACAGATCGCACCCGCCCCATGTCGTGCAGGCCGCGGCAGTTGGCTCCGCGTATGGCCGCCCCCACGCCCACCACGGCGTTCTCTACCGAGACTTGCGCGTTTCTTTCGGCCTCCCGCATTGCCGCCAGGATCGACCGCGAGACGGCGCTCTGGTCGGCAATCAATCCCTTCGCCCATCCCTGCGAAGGCACTGTCCCGCAGCCCAGAAAGCGTAGGCGGTTGTCTTCGAGCCGGCAGATAAGGCAGCGCGTCCAGGCGCTTCCCGCGTCCAGTCCCACGGCGTCGAATGTCTTCGGGGTATCCATTACGAGTTCGGTTGCTCCTTCGCGGTTATCCGATCGTCCAGACGCAAATCGAAGGATGTCACGTTGGGCGCATGCTTGCGAATCTCCGCATAGTGGAGCAGGAAATTCTGCAACCGCTTGGCATAATTGCCGTCGCCCAGCTTGAGTTCGAGCGTGCGGCCCTCCACCTGGGCCACTACCGTGAGGTCGTCCGGGACGGCGGCGTCGATTTCGGAAATGTTTTGACCCTGGCTTCCCAGGTCGTTCATGAGGCCCTGCACCGCGCGCACGCGCACGCGCCGCTCGGCATCGGTCTGATCGTCAGTGAGTCCGGTCAGCACAGGGAACGCGAACTGCGCGCGCTGCGGCGGATCCAGCAGCACGCCCTGCGCGTCCACCAACAGAAAGCGGGCGGCCGACCCGCGGCCGTGTAAAGGCAGGCTCACGAAAGCCACCGGCGTACGCTCGGTGATGTGTACCAGCAGCCGGTCGGGCCAGATGCGCGACACCGAGGCATCCTCCACCCAGTCCACCGCCAGCAGCCTGCGCCGGCGCTCGGCCAGCGGTACGGCGAAAATGCTGCGCCCGTAATCCGCCGCGAAGACCCGTAGAATTTTTCCCCGCGAAGCATACACCGCGCCTTGGATCATCAGCGTGCCGGGCCGTTCATTGGAAAAAATGAACTGCGCATCGGTGAGCACGTATTGGTGCGCCTCGTGCGCGGCTAGAGCGCTCGAGATGAACACGGCGCACCATGCCATCACCACCAGCCAGAAGCGCCAGGGAAACGGCTTGCGTGTCTTTTCGCGTGCCATCAGCGGGCCTCCCGCAGCCTGGCCAGCACCAGGTCCCCTGCCTGCCACACGTTCCCGGCTCCCAGCGTCAACACCAGGTCGCCCTCCTGTGCCGCGGTCAGCAGGGCTTCTACTCCGCGATCGAGAGTGCCCACGTATTCCACTCCCCTGTGCCCGAACTGCCGGATGCGATCCGCTACGCCTTCCGCGCTCACCCCTTCGATGGGACGCTCCGATGCCGCGTAAATGTCCAGAATCAGGACCGTATCGGCGTCGTGGAACGAGCGCCCGAAATCGTCCAGCAGGTGGAACGTGCGCGAATACCGGTGCGGCTGAAACAGCACGTGGATGCGCCGGAAGCCGCACAGCCGCGCGGCCGCCAGCGTAGCCCGGATTTCTGTCGGATGGTGGCCGTAATCGTCGATCACCGTGATCCCGCGCTCCACCCCGCGCGTCTGGAAACGGCGGTCCACCCCGCTGAAGCTGGCCAGCGCTTCGCGAATCATGTCCGGCGCGACTTCCAGCTCGAGCGCGACCGCCGCCGCCGCGGTCGCATTCAACACGTTGTGCCGGCCGGGGATGCGCAAGTGAAAGCGTCCCAAATCGTGCTGCCGGTAGCGCAGGCTGAAATCGCTGGCAAACGGACCGCAGCAGATGTCGCCCGCTTCCAGATCGGCCTGAGTACTGGACCCGTAGGTGATGGTGCGGCGCCGGATGGAGGGCATGATCGTTTTCACGTTATCGTCCTCCAGGCAAACAATCGCCGCTCCGTAGAACGGCACCTTGTTCACGAACTCGATGAAAGCGGCGCGGATCTCGTCGATCGACGCATAGTGGTCCAGGTGCTCTCGGTCGATGTTGGTCACGATCGCCAGGATGGGCGCTAGCTTCAAAAACGAGCCGTCGCTCTCGTCCGATTCGACCACCAGGAAATCGCTGTGGCCCACCCGCGCGTTCGATCCGCCCATGGTGGCCACCCGCCCGCCCACCATGACCGTGGGGTCCAGCCCCGCGTGATTCAAGATAGTCGCCGTAAGCGAGGTGGTGGTGGTTTTGCCGTGGCTGCCGGCGATGGCGATGCCGTACTTCAGCCGCATCAGCTCGGCCAGCAGCTCGCCCCGCGGGATCACCGGGATCTGCAGCCGGCGCGCCTCCTGCACCTCTGGATTCTGCTCGTCCACCGCCGAGCTGACCACCAGCGCGCGCGCTCCGGCCACGTTCGCCGCCGCGTGGCCTTCGTGAATGGTGGCGCCCATCGCGCTCAGGCGCTCGGTGATCGGCGTCAGCTTCAGATCCGAGCCGCTGACCGTGTAGCCCAGATTGAGCAGCACTTCGGCGATGCCGCTCATGCCGATTCCGCCGATCCCCGTGAAATGCAGGTGCTGCCGCTTAAAAAACATTTCCTTTTCGTATTGTTTCGGCTTCACGCGCCGCTGTCAATGAAAAAATGACGGATTCAGGCACGCTTCCTCTCTTTCCGTGCCACTTCCTCCAATATGTCGGCGGCCCGGCGCGCGGCGCCCGGATGCGCCAACCCGCGGGCCGCCTCGCTCATGCGCTCCAACGCGCCTTCATTGGCGGCCAATTGCGCGATTTCCGCGAACAGTTTCTCTCCAGTCATCCCCCGATCCTCCACCAGGCGCGCCGCGCCCGCACGCACGAAAGCCTCCGCGTTGCGCAGTTGATGCTGATCGGCCGCGAACGGAAATGGCGAGAGGATCGAAGGTTTGCCCGCCGCCGCCAGTTCCGCCACGGCCCCCGCGCCCGACCTGCAAACCACCAGATCGGC
This sequence comes from Bryobacterales bacterium, assembly GCA_963843255.1. Lineage (GTDB taxonomy): Bacteria > Acidobacteriota > Terriglobia > Bryobacterales > Bryobacteraceae > Bog-159. The sequence goes on from CAWJJQ010000009.1 coordinate 135,977, forward strand.
CTGCGCGAACGCGCCCGGCATATCCGCAATGAACGGCGTTACCTCGCCCTCCAAACCGGACTCCGCGAACGCTGCCCGCAAAGCGTCGTAAGCCGCGGGACCGCTCTGGTGGATGAACCTCACCGGCACACCGGCTTGCCGGAACAGCGGCCAGCTCCCCCGTGCCGCCTCGTTCAACGTCCGCGAGCCCTGGCTGCCGCCCGTAATCAGCACCGTGAACCGGCCGCCGCGAGGCTTGCGCGGAATCGCGAAAAATTCATCGCGCACCGGCAGCCCGGTAACCTCTGTGCGGCCGGACGGAAAATAACGGGCGGTCTCCTTGAAGCTGATCAGAGCCCGCCGCACATACCGCCCGATTCGCCGGTTGGTAAATCCCGGCACCGCGTTGGGCTCCATAACGACCACTGGCACCCGGCGGATGAGCGCCGCAATCACCGGCGGCCCCGCTACGTATCCGCCCATGCTGAATACCGCCCCTACCCCCTGGCTCGCGAGCAGCCGAGAAGCATGCCACGTGGCCAAGGGAAGCTGCACGGCGGTCGATACGGTCTGTCGCATGCCGACGCGCTTGAGCCCTCCGATGCGAATGAGTTCCAGCCGGAAGCCCTCGCGAGGCACCAGCTTTCCCTCCAGCCCCCGCTCCGTGCCCACAAAAAAAGGACAATGCCCCCGCAAGCGAAGCTCGCGAGCCACCGCCAGTGCCGGGATGACGTGCCCCCCAGTACCGCCGCCGGCCATCAGGAAGGCGGCTCCGCCGCCTTCGGGGCTAGTGGCTGGTGGCTGGTGGCTGGTGCCTTTGTTCTCGCTGCGCTCGCTCATGCGCGCTTCTCCAGGGTCTTGCGCAACGCGGGGAGTTGTTTGCCTAAAACTTGGATTGCGGAGACGGCCGCGGCGGCTTGTTCGACTGATAGGTACCTGAGCCGGACCGAGATTTCGATCTGTGTTTCGACTTCGGCCAGCGATCCTTGCGCCATGGAAAGGTGGTGCAGGAACTCTTTTGTGGAGGTGCGTGACTGGCCTTCCGCAATGTTCGAAGGGATCGAAACCGCCGCCCGCCGGATTTGAGCCTTCAGCCCATAGTTCTCCTCGGCGGGAAACTCCAACGACATGCGATACACGCTCTCGACCAGCGCCATAGCGCCTTGCCAGACCCGAAGCTCCTTGAAACTCTGCACTGTCTCGCTCACGATCAAAACCACCAGCCACCAGCCACTAACCACCAGCCACCGCACGCGGGGTTGGCGAGCGGGGCTACGCCCCGCTCGCCTACCCCGCATGCTCAGACACATTCATCAAAATCCCCAACGAAGCCAGCGTCGACAACAGCGAACTACCCCCCGAGCTGATCATCGGCAGCGGTATCCCCTTCGTCGGCATCATCCCCAACACCACGCTGATGTTCATGAAGCCCTGCACCACCACCACCGTCGTGACCCCCAACGCCAGGTACCGCCCGAAATCGTCCGGCATGCGTAGCGACGCCCGTAACCCGCGCCAGAAGATCAGCACGAACGCCAGCAACACCCCCACCGATCCCACCATGCCCATCTCCTCGCTCACCACCGCGTAGATGAAATCCGTGTGCGCCTCCGGCAGGTACAGTAGCTTTTGCTTGCCTTCCATCAGCCCCGCGCCGATCACGCCGCCCGCCCCCACTGCGATCTTGGACTGCTCCGACTGGTAGCTGGTATCGCGCGAGGTCAGCGACTGATGCAGATACTGCTCGATATGGCCCTCCGGATCGACCTGCGAAATGATCTTGTAACCGGGATCGATGTACCCTACCACGCGCGCCAGCCGGTAGGGTTTCAGGCAGATGAACAATACCAGCCCCGCCATCGCGATTCCGGCCGCGATCAGGCAGAACCGCCAGTGCAGCCCCGCCACGAAAAACACCACCGTCGCCGTGACACCCAGCACCACCGCGGTGCCCAGGTCCGCCACCACCACCGCCAGGATCACCAGGCCCACCGCGAGCGCGGCAGGGTAGAGCGTATACCGCGTGTTGATCGCCTGGCCGCGCCAGGCCACGAAATAGGCCAGAAAAATCACCAGGGCGGGCTTGGCCAACTCCGAAGGCTGCAAGCCGAGCGGACCCATGCGCAGCCACCGGTGGTGCGCCGAATCCACGAAGAACACGATCCCCAGCAGCATCAGCACCAGCCCGATCGCCGCAAACGCGACCGCCGGGTTCTGCAGCTTCCGGTAGTGCGTCCGCTTGAGCCACATCATCAGGGCCAGGGAGGCCACCATCCAGGCGCTCTGCCGGATCACGAAGTGCCACGAGGAGCCGAACTTCAGCTCGGCGATCACCGAGGAAGCACTATAAAGGATGACGATGCCGAAGGCCACCATGCCGATGGTCGTGCCAAAAAGTGTCCAATCGGTTTTGAGTCTTTGCGCCATATTATTGGGTCGCCTCCAGTTGCCCCACCAAGCTCTTGAAAACCTGGCCGCGGTGCTCGAAGCTCTTGAACTGGTCGAAGCTGGCACAGGCCGGCGCCAGCAAGACGGTGTCGCCGGCGCGCGCGTGCGCATAGGCGAACCGCACCGCGTTCTCCAGTGTTTCGGAGCGTTCCAGCGGTAGCGCGCCCTGTAACTGTTCCGCGATCTTGGGCGCGGCCGCGCCGATCAGCAGGGCGGCATGCGCCTTGGCAGCGAGCGGCGCGCGCAGCACCGTATAGTCCAGCCCCTTGTCCTTGCCCCCCAGGATCACCCACAAGCCGCCGCTGAAAGCATCCAGGGCTTTCAGGGTGGCGTCCACGCTGGTGGCTTTCGAATCGTTATAGAAGTCGATGCCGTTCAGTTGGCGGACGAATTCCAGCCGGTGCTCGACGGCGTGAAACGTGCGGACCGCGGCGGCGATCGCAGCCAGGGAAGCGCCCGCCAGGCGCGCGGCAGCGGCGGCGGCCATAGTGTTCTCGACATTGTGGCGCCCGCGGATGGGAATCTCGCGCGCCTCCATCAGCAGTTCCCCGTCAAACAGGATCCGGCCGCCCTCGAGCCACACCCCGGGGGTTACCGCACGCGTGCTGCTGAACCACAGGGGCGACCCGGCCGTCAGCGCCGCGAAGCTCACGCAGGTGGCATCGTCCGCATTGAGGATGGCGAATGCGCCCTTGTGCTGCGTCTCGAAAAGGCGGCCCTTGGCGGCGGCATAATTGGCGAACGTGTGATGCCTGTCCAAATGATTCTGCGTGACATTCAGCGCGACCGCGATATCGGCATGAAATTCGGCGATGGTTTCCAACTGAAAACTCGACAGCTCGAGCACATTCCATTGATCCGGCCGCGAGCCATCAACCATAGCCGTAACCGGAGTGCCAATATTGCCGCCCACCTGCGCGGCGATGCCGGACTCGCGCAAGATATGGCCGACCAGCGCCGTAGTAGTCGTCTTCCCGTTCGTGCCCGTGATGCCAATCGTGCGCCCGCGCAGAAAAGGAGCAGCCAACTCAACCTCGCCAATCACCCGCACACCCCGCCGCCGCGCCTCCACCAGCGCGGGCAGGTCCGCGGGAACGCCCGGGGAAGTAACGATCAAGTCGTAGTGGGTGCTGGGTGCTGGGTGCTGGGTGCTGGGCGCCGAGTATGACTGGAGGGCATCCGTCTGTTGTTCGAATGGAACTTGCAGGGTCTTCAGCATTGCCGCAGCCTCGGGGAGTTCTGATAGCGGCTTCAGATCGGTGGCTCGAACTCTGGCGCCTGCGCGCATCAAAAGTTGAATTGACGCAAGGCCCGATTTCTCCATACCCATCACCAATACGGAAACACCGCCAAGTTCACGTCCGGGCATTGGTATTCCTCTCCGATTGCCCCGCCTTTTCAAGAGCGGCACGCAGCACCCGGATTTGCCTTCCGGGGGCGCCCAGTTTGGACATGAGGGATTCCACCCCTTCTGGAGCAATGTAGTTAAGGCGGCCCGCGATTTCAATCTCCGTCTCCAGTTCCCCGGCCGATCCCTGGGCCACAGACAAGAAATGCAAATATTCCTTGAGATGCTGCCTGCTTTGCCCCTCCGCGATATTGGCAGGAATTGAAACGGCCGAACGGCGCAACTGACTAGTCAGGCCATAAATCTCCTGCCGCGGGAACGACTGCGTGACTCTGTAGACGCACTCCACGAGCTCCATACCGCCTTGCCAAACCCGTAAATCTCTAAAGCCTCGCATTCACTGAAATCCTAACCAGCACCCAGAACCCAGCACCGGCTTCATCTAAGTTTCAGCGTCGTCAGCGCAAACAGCGCCAGCACCAGCCCCGCAATCCAAAACCTCGCGATGATCTTCGATTCCGTCCACCCCAGCGCCTCAAAATGATGATGCAGCGGCGCCATCTTGAAAATCCGCTTCCCCCTCAGTTTGAAGCTGCCCACCTGCAGGATTACCGACAACGTCTCCAGCACGAAAATGCCGCCGATGAACAGCAGCAGGATCTCCTGCTTGATCAGAATCGCCACGATGGCCAGCGCCGCGCCCAGCCCCAGCGATCCCACATCCCCCATGAAAATCTCCGCCGGATGCGCGTTGTACCAAAGAAAGCCAAGGCTGGCGCCCGTCATCGAGCCGCAAAAGATGGTCAGCTCCGATGTCCGTGCGTTGCGCGCGATCTGCAGATACTCGGCCAGCGTGGCGTGGCCGCCGGCATAAGTCAGCACCGTCAGCGCCCCCGATGCGACCACCATCAGGCCGATCGCCAGGCCGTCCAGACCGTCCGTCAGGTTGACCCCGTTCGACGATCCCACAATCACCACCGCCACGAAAATAAAGAAGGGCAGCACCCCCAGCGCATACGTCCAGGGGCTCGCCAGCAGGCCGGAAATCAGCAGCGTCGGCTTGAAATTCTTCAGGAACGGAACGTTCATCACCGTGGAGTAGCCGCCAAACGTGCGCATGAACATCAGCACCGAGGCGATGGCGAACGCCACCCCCACCTGGTACAGCATCTTGCGCCGCGCCGTCAGCCCCAGGTTGCGGTGTTTGGCAATCTTCGAGTAATCGTCCACAAAGCCGACGCCGCCGTACGCCACCAGCGTCAGTACCGCGATCCAAACGTAGATATTGCGCAGGTCCGCCCACAACAACGTCGGGATCACGATCGAGACAATGATCAGCACACCGCCCATGGTGGGCGTTCCCGCCTTCTTCTGATGCGATTTGGGGCCTTCTTCGCGGATGTATTGCCCGATCTGGAACTGCCGCAGCTTGCCGATCAGCCAGGGACCCAGGGCGATGCACAGGAACAGCGCGGTCAGGCTGGCGAAAGCCGTCCGCGAGGTGACGTACCGGAAAACGCGAAAGGCCGAGACCAACCCCGATAATTTCTCGTACAGCAGGAAGTACAGCATGATTTACGCCAGCACCTTCTCCATGGCCTGTTCGATCCGCACGCCGCGGGAGCCTTTGAACAGGACCGCATCGCCGCGCTCCAGCACCTGGCGGACGAAGTCGCCGGCCTCCGCCGGGTGTTCAAAAAAATGCACGGAGTGTGGCGGCATGCCCGCGCGGATCGCTTCCTCCGCCATGAAACGCGCCGCCCCGTGAACGGCCACCAGCGTATCGATCCCGCTGGCCGCGGCGCAGCGCCCTGTCTGCAGGTGCAGCGTTTCGGCGGCATGCCCCAATTCCAGCATCTCGCCCAGTACCGCTACGCGGTGCCGCGCAGACGTGGCCCGCAGCACGTCCAGCATGGCGTGTACCGCCTCCGGGTTGGAGTTATAGCAATCGTTCCAGATGACGATGCCGTTGTGCTCCAGGCGTTCCCCGCGCATCTTGCCGATAGCGAACGTGGCCACCGCATCCCGCAGCCGTTCCGGCGGGATATCGAAAATGCCCGCGACCGCCATTCCTGCCAGCAGGTTGACCACCCCGTGCCGCCCCGCAAGCGTGCTATGAAACTCAATGCCACCCACGCGAAAAGAGGTGCCGCCGGCGGTCAAAACGACATCCGTCGCGCGAACCTCGGCGGCATCCGACAGCCCGAACGTAATCGTCCGCCCCGGATGCACTTCGCGAAAACCCAACACCCGCGGATCGTCGGCATTCAGCACGGCAATGCCGGCGGCCGGGTCCAGCGCTTCAATTAACTCGCGCTTGGCCAGCGCCACACCATCGATCGAATCGAAGGCTTCCACGTGCGCATAGCCGACGTTCGTCACTACCCCGATATCCGGCCGGGCGATGGCCGCCAGCGCCCGAATCTCTCCCGCATGATTCATCCCCATTTCGAGCACCCCGACACGCGCCTCGTCCGGCAGGCGCAGTACCGAGAGCGGCACACCCACATGATTATTGAAGTTCCCCACGGTCTTGCCAACCGGCAATCCGACGGCCAGCAGATGCGCGATGGCGTCTTTGGTGGTGGTCTTGCCGGCGCTGCCCGTAACGCCCACGATCCGCCCGCCCCAGTGCTGCCGCGCCCACGCCGCCAGCCGCTGCATCGCATCCAGTGAATCCGGGACGACCAGCGCGCGGCCACCGGACACCTCGCGATCCACCACCGCCGCCGCGGCCCCCATTTCCAAAGCCGCGGCTACGTAGTCGTGGCCATCGTGATTCGGCCCGCGCAAGGCGAAGTATAAATCGCCGGGCGCCAGCGTGCGCGTGTCTACGCTCCAGCCGGTAACCACGGCGTCCGCGGCCGGCGCGCCCACGCCCAGCACGCGCGCCACGGTGCTCAATGCCAGGTTCATTGCGGCTCCCGATGATAACCAAAACCCCGGAGCACTCCGCGGGCCACCTCGCGATCGTCGAAATCAATGGTCTTGTCTTTCAATACCTGGTAAGTTTCGTGTCCCTTCCCGGCAAGAATTACGATGTCGCCCGGACGGGCTTCCTTAATAGCCCGCGCAATCGCCGTCGCGCGGTCCGGCTCGATGAGGTGCGGCACGTCCGTACGGCGAATCCCTACCAGCGCATCGTTCATGATGGCCAGCGGATCTTCCGACCGGGGATTGTCGCTGGTCAGAATCACGAAATCGCTGTTGGCCGCGGCCGCCTGCCCCATCAGCGGACGCTTGGTCCGGTCCCGGTCCCCCCCGCAGCCGAATAGAGTAATGATGCGCTTGGGCGACAGGCCGCGCGCCACCGCGATGGTGTTTTTCAGCGCGTCGTCTGTGTGCGCGTAATCCACCACCACTCCGAACGGCTGCCCTTCGTCTACCCGCTCGAAGCGCCCCGGCACCGACCGGCATTGCGCGATGCCTTGCGCGATCGTCTCCGGCGCAAGGCCGTAGCTGAGCCCGGCGCAGCAGGCCGCCAGGATGTTGTACACGTTGATTTTGCCCAACAGCGGCGACTCCACCGTAAAGCGCAACTTGCGGTGCTGCACCTCGAACCGCAAGCCTTGCAGGTTCGAGGTGATGTGCCGCGCGCGCACGGTGGCGCCCTGGCCGAATCCGAACCACAGGACCTCGCTTTCGGGCGCCAGCGTCACGCGGCGGCACCATTCATCGTCGGCGTTGAGCACTGCCCATGCCGGCGGGGGCGCGCCCGCGCCGGAAAACAGCATCTGCTTGGCGGCGAAATAGTCTTCCATGGTGTGATGGAAGTCCAGATGATCGCGGGTCAGGTTCGTAAATATCGCGGTGTGGAAGTTAAGGCCGTAGATGCGGCCCAGGGCGAGCGCGTGTGACGACACCTCCATCACGGCATGCGATCCGCCGGCGGTTTCCAGCTCCGCGAACAGCCGGTGCAGATCGAGCGACTCGGGCGTGGTATTGATGGCCGGCAGCACCCGCCCGGCCAGGTGATACTCGATGGTCCCGATCAGCGCCGTGATTTTTCCGGCCGCGCGCAGGATGGAATCGATTAAATAGGATGTGGTGGTCTTGCCGTTGGTGCCGGTGATCCCAGTGAGCGCGATCCACTCGTCGGGATGATGGTAGAAATTGCGGGCAGACAGCGCCAGCGCCTGGCGCCCGTGCTCGACTTCAATCCAGGGCGAAGCGAAATCATCCGGTGCTGCAGATTCGCTGGCCACTGCTACCGCGCCCCGGTTCACCGCATCGAGCGCGAACTGGCGGCCGTCGGCCCGGCTCCCGGGAAATGCGAAGAATAGGTAACCGGGTTGCACGCGCCGCGAATCGTAATCCAGGCCCTTCAGGTCGATCTGGGAAAGAGACGGCGAGAGTGGCGCTTTGAGCCGAACTCCCGCGAGTAGCTCTCCCAGCGTCATCTGGCAAGATCGACTCGAATCCTTTCTCCGCCTCGCAGGATGGCGCCAGGCGGCGGCGCCTGCGCGCGGACGATGCCTGTGCCCGCAAATACCACCGGCAGGCCTTGCGCCTGCGCCAGCGCTACTACCGACCGCATCGATAATCCGATAAAATTAGGCGCCTTCGGACCGCTGGGAACCTGTACCGGCGCCGGCACCGCGGCGGACGGTGCCGTCGGGGGCGGCGCAGGCCCGAACGGAACCGCACCCGCGACATTCGCCGCTACGGACACAGCCGCGCCGCGGCCCGCGGCCGGCGCCGCTTCCTGCTCACTGGCATCTTCCAGCACCGGCGGATCCTGCGGCCCATCCACGATCGGCGGCGCGTCCACATCGGCGACCTTGGTCGGCGTCGGATCGGGCGTATCGTCCGGCAGGTCCCGCGGCACATCCAGCACCCGCAAGGCTTCCGTCGCCACCTCGCGGAACACCGGACCAGCCACAGGTCCGCCATAACCGGCCGAGCCCCCCTGGGTCTTGTTCACCGTCACCACCACCACGATAGCGGGATTTGTCACCGGCGCGAAACCCATGAAGGATGCGTTGTAACTGTGGGTGTAGTGGCCGGTGGTGTAGTCGAAAATCTGCGCGGAGCCGGTCTTTCCCGCGCTCGAATAACCTTTTAAGTTGGCGTATCTCTTACCGGTGCCGTACAACACCACGCCTTCCATCATCTGCCGCATGGTGATCGCCGTTTCCGGACGCAGGATGCGGTGCGGCGCGGTTACCGGCACGGTCTCGCCGCCCTTTTTGAGGATCAGCCGCGGCGGCACCAGCAGTCCGCCGTTGGCTACCGCCGAACAGGCCTGCGCCAGTTGCAGCGTCGTGACGCCGACCTCGTGCCCCATGGCCACCGACATCAGCGAGGTGGTGCGCCACTTCGCGAGCTTACGCACCATCCCCGGCGACTCGGCCGGCAGTGGAATCCCCGTCCGCGAACCCATACCGAAACGCCGTACGTACTCGTAAAGCTTGTTCGAACCGATCTTGAGTCCGATCTGGATCGCGCCGATGTTGCTGGATTTCGCCAGCACCATCGCCATGGGCATGGTGCCGTATCCGTGATGGGCCTCGTGCACCGTGCGGCCCGCCATCGTAAACGTACCGTTGCCGCAATTGATCATGCTGCTGGGCTTCAGGTCGGTAGTTTCCAGCGCGGCGGAAAGCGTGATGACCTTGAACACGGAGCCTGGCTCGAAGGGAACCGAGACCGCATGATTGAAACGCGCCGCTTCGGCCTTCTCTCCGCGCGCGGGCGGTTGGTTGGGATCGAAAGGCGGATAGCTGGCAATCGCCAGCACCTCGCCGGTATTCGGGTTCATTACCACCACGCTGCCGCTTTCGGCGCGCGAAGCCGCCACTGCGCGCGCGATCGCCTCCTGGGCCGGCAACTGGATGCGTTCGTCGATGCTCAGCACCACGTCCGCGCCCGGCCGGGGATCTTCTTCCGGCTTCGAATCGATGCCGCGGCCTTTCGCATCTGTCAGCATGCGCACGCTTCCGGGTAAGCCGCGCAGGTCGAATTCCAGGCTTTTCTCCAGCCCCCACTGGCCGGTCTCTTCGCTATCTACCGCGCCGATCACGTGCGCCGCCAGCGTATTGCGCGGATAGTCGCGGCGGCTCTCCTTGGTGAACCGGATCCAGTCCAGCTTCAGGCTGCGCAGGCGCTCGGTCTGTTCCGGCGGGATGGCGCGCGCCACCCACATGAACCCGCGCTGGTTGGCGGCATACCAGCGCATATTGCCGTAAAGTGAAGCGCGATCGATCTTGAGCACGCCCGACAGAATTTCCGATGCGACCTGCAGGTCCGGCACTTGCAGAGGATCGAGGTAAACCGAGTCCCGCTTGACGCTCCCGGCCAGCAACTCGCCGCAGCGGTCGAAGATGGAGCCGCGCGGCGCGGAGATTTCGAGTGTCTCTTCCTGCTGGCGGTGCGCCATGCGCACGTATTCGCCGTGACGGACCACCTGCAGCCGGAATAATTGAAGAAGGATGGATGCGCCCCAAAGCAGAATAGCGCCGCTAAACCAGAGGAGGCGCTTCTCGGCCTTGTTTCTAACCACGAATTCCATAGCGTCCAACCAATGGAGCGGAGGTCAGTGCCGGTTCAACGCCAGCTTGCCGTCGCCCCGCGGATCGAGGTGTACAATCTGCCCGGGCGTCGGCGTACCCAGATCCCGCCGCTTGGCGAGTGCCTCCAGGTTCTCCTGCCGCGACAAACGCGCTTCGGTGAGATCCAGCTCACGCTGTTCGTCGACCAGCCGCTGCTGTTCCAGCTTCAGGGATTCCAACTGGTAGCCCGCGAACACGTTGGCTACGCGCGGTGTCAACACAGCCATCAGCAGCAACGCCAGCAGGCAAACCATTCCGATAGCCGACCACTCATGCTTTCCGGTGGGCGCCGCTTCGCGGACGATACGGGAATTATCAATGCGTTTGGAATAGAGGAAAACATCTTCGTTCGGCAGGGCCCGCAGACAGAATGGGTCGTCTACCGGAAAGCATCCGTTCTGCGCGGCGCCGTTTGCGGCGGCGGACGTCGCCAGGGGTCTGCCAAAAGAATTAGCCAGCGTTGCCATGACTCTTTACCTCGCTATCTCATCTCCAGCGCGCGTAGCTTGGCGCTACGCGACGCCGGATTCAAACCCGTTTCCTCTACCGTGGGCGTCAGTGGGTGCTTGGTCAGAAGCGCCGCCCGGCCCTCCTGGGCTAGTTCGCGGAATCGCACTTTGACTTTGCGGTCCTCCAGCGAAGTGAACGAGATCACCACCATGCGCCCGTCGCTCGCCAGCAGATCGGGACCGATCCGCAGCAATCGGTCGAGCTCGCCCTGCTCGTCGTTCACAAACATGCGCAACGCCATGAAGGTGCGGGTCGCGGGATGCAGACGGCTCGTCCGAGGCACGGCCCGCTCCACTACCCCGGCCAGGTGTAGTGTGCTCCGTATGGGCCGTGCTCGAACGATGGCTCTGGCTATCTTCCGCGCCCTCCTTTCTTCGCCTAGCTGATAGATCAGGTCGGCGAGCGCCTTCTCGGCGTGTTGATTGACCAAGTCCGCCGCCGTCATGCCGGTGGTTTGATCCATCCGCATGTCCAACGGCCCCTCTGCCAAAAATGAAAAACCTCGCGCCGGCTCCGTCAACTGGTACCGGCTCACTCCCAGGTCGGCCAGCAGACCATTCACCTTCGCGGCTCCGCACGCCGGCAACGCATCGGCGAGTTCCGAGAAGGCCCCCTGGTGATAACAGATCCGATCGGCGAATTCCGCCGTGTTGCGCCGCGCCATCTCCAGCGACTCCGGGTCGCGGTCGTTGGCGATCACCCTCCCCGTGGTCAACCGCCGCGCGATTTCCGCTGTATGCCCACCCAGCCCCGCAGTGGCGTCCAGGATTACTCCCTCGGGCGCGATCGCCAACCATTCGATCGCCTCCACCGCCATCACTGAGTAGTGCATAGATCATTACGCGTGGCATCACTTGAGACCAGCCCGTTGCAGCGTCTCCAGATCGTCTTCCGGCGACTGCGCGGCCTCCGCGCGTTGCGCGTGGAAGGTCTCTTCGCTCATCACCTGGATCGCCCCGTTGACTACCAGCACTTTCACCGGCTGATTCTCGATGCGCAGTTCCCTGCGCAGCTCAGGCGAAAACTGGACTCGTCCCTGTCCGTCCATCTCCGCTTCCGATCCCAATTCCGAGGCCGTAAACCAAACCCGTTTCACTACCCGCGGATTGTCGCGGTAGCTCGAGAACAACTTTTCGTTCTCCCTCCAGATCGCCATCGGGTATACTGTGGCCATGTGCCGATCTGTACTGGTCACGAAGAGCTTTTTTTCAGGCAGCCCTGTAAGGTACTTCTGGAACTCCACCGGGAGCTTAAGCCTGCCCTTCTCGTCCAGACGCGCGGGATACATACCTCGAGGCGGTTCCAGCAGTACCGCACCTTGAGGGATTTCTTCCGCCACTTTTCGGCTACTTTCCGGCCACTTTTAGGCCACAACAAATTGTGGCATGAAGTCTTTGTCCATTGCAAGAGAAATTTTCAAGAAACCCTTGATGGGTATTGGGTTAGCTGGCTACCAAGCAATCTACCTAAAGAGCGTTATACCACTACATCTTGTTTTTATGGCGAATATATGGCGAAAATAGAAACGTGTGAGGACTTCGGATCGTCTGACGATTCTCCTGAGCCGTTCTGATTTGGGCCTTATGGACTATACGTACTTGCAGCCAAGGGAGATAGTTAACCTGACCTATCCAAAGACATAATTGAGGTAGCAGCGCTTCGAATGGTAACTCTGAGTTGCGAAGGATTTAGGGGCCCGACTATGGCGAAACGGAAAAGGCAAGACGAGCAGGCGGACCGGCGGATGAAGCGCCGCTTCAATATCGAGCAAGGTCTCCGCTACCGGCTCCTCTATGGCAGCCGTGTAGCTGAAACCGGTACCGGCCGCACCATGAACATCAGCAGCAGCGGCGTCTGGTTCACCACCGAAGGCATGCTCAGCACCGGCCTGCCGGTGGAGTTGTCCATGAGCTGGCCTGCCCGGCTAAACGATGTTTGTCCCATGAAACTCATGATCTACGGATGCGTAGTGCGCAGCGACGAGGCCGGCGCCGCGCTGGCCATCGAACGCTACGAATTCCGCACCCAAAGCACCGCTGCGGTGCCTCTCTACGAAGAAACCGGAATCCGCCTCCCAACCTAATGTGCCGGAGCGGCCGTCCAACTTCCATCGTCCACCGCATCGCCGCCGCCCGCCAGCGTAGTTTCGTATTGTCCAGAGAACGTCTTGCCATCCCACTGCCCGCGAGTCTTCGAACGCAATGCATTCCCCTGCAATTCAAAATCGTAAGTGGACTCCAACGCCGCCCCGTCCACCTTGCATTCCCGCACGGTGGTCTTAATTTCTTCCCCGCCAAATACAAAACTGAATTCGCACTTCCACGCATCGCCCGCCTGCGCCTCCAGGTTCAACCGAAACGACCCGCCGCCGCCCGCGCCGTTGCTCTTCCATTCGCCGGCATATCGGCCCGACAGATCGGCGGTGGCCGCAGTCAGTGCCACCAAAAACAGTAGAATCACGAAGCGCAGTCGCAGCATTCGACTATCATACGCGCTTCAACCGCAGGCTGTTGGTCACCACCGTAATACTCGAAAGCGCCATCGCCGCCGAGGCCACCACGGGCGAGAGCAGCCAGCCGGTAAATGGATACAGCACACCCGCCGCCACCGGAATCCCGATGGTGTTATATGCGAATGCCCAAAACAGGTTCTGGCGGATCACCCGCATCGTTTTTCGCGCCAGGTCGAGCCCGCCGGCCACGCCGTTCAGATCGCCGCCCATCAAAACGATATCGGCAGCCTCCTTGGCGATATCCGTCCCGGTTCCGATAGCGATGCCCACATCCGCCTGGGCCAATGCCGCCGCATCGTTGATGCCATCGCCCACCATCGCGACTTTCTTCCCCGCGGCCTGCAGCTTGCGCACTTCGGCAACCTTGGCATCCGGCATAGTTTCGGCCAGCACGTGCGAAATGCCCACCTGCCGCGCGACGGCCTCCGCAGTGCGGCGATTGTCGCCCGTGATCATCCAGACTTCGAGGCCCATATCCCGCAGCCGGCGGACCGCGGCCGTGGCTTCGGGCTTGATCGTATCCGCGACCCCGATCACCCCTGCCGACTCGCCATCCACGGTGATCGCCACCGCCGTCTTGCCTTCCTCGGCCAGCTCAAGCCGCAGGCTGCCGGGCAATGCGCGAAATCCGGCGAGACTTCCCGCCATCACCTCGCGCCCCTCCACACGCGCGGTGACCCCCTGGCCCGCGATTGCGCGAAAACCGGAAGCTTCCGCCAGCGCGATTTCGAGCGCCGCGGCATGCTCCACCACGGCCCGCCCCAGGGGATGCTCGGAATATCGCTCCGCCGAAGCCGCCAGGCGCAGCAGCTCGACCTCTGAATACTCTCCGGCGGGAATCACATCCGTAACCCGCGGCTGCCCGCTCGTTACAGTGCCGGTCTTATCCAGAATCACGGTATCGATCCGGGAAGCCGCCTCGAGTGCCTCGCCTCCTTTAATTAAGATGCCGCGCTGCGCGCCGCGGCCGGTCGCCACCATGATCGCCGTGGGCGTCGCCAGGCCCAGCGCGCAAGGACACGCAATGATAAGGACCGCCACGAAATTCACTAGCGCCAACGAGAACGGCGCCAGGATCGCCCACACCACCGCAGTCACCAAAGCCGCGGCCAGAACCCCCACCGTGAAGTACCCACTGACAACGTCCGCCAGCCGGTCCACCGGCGCGCGCGAGCTCTGCGCCTGGCGCACCAGCTCGATCATTTGCTGCAAGGCCGTAGCATGGCCCACCTTCCGCGCTTCAAATCGCAGGCTGCCGGACCGGTTGATCGTGCCGCTGTACACCGCATCGCCGGGCCCTTTATCCACCGGCATGCTCTCGCCTGTGAGCATCGACTCGTCCACCGCCGACTCGCCGTCGAGCACCGCCCCGTCCACCGGAATCTTCTCGCCGGGCCGCACCACCACCACGTCTCCCAGGCGCACCTGGTCGATGGGAACATCCTGCTCCATCGAACCACGCAGCACGCGCGCGGTCTTGGACTGCAGCTCGCGCAGATGGCGGATGGCTTCGGATGCCCGCCCGCGCGCTCGGGCTTCCAGCACTCGGCCGAGCAGAATCATGGTAATGATGCCCGCTGCGGCTTCGTAATACACTTCGTGCCCGCCGCTCACCGTCACCACCAGGGAATACATGAAGGCCGCGCCTGTACCCAAGGCGATCAGGGTGTTCATGTTCGCCGAACGGTGGCGTAGCCCGGACCAAGCCCCCTGGTAAAAAGGCCATCCCGCAAAAAACACGACCGGAACGGTGAGCACAAGCTGGATCCAGGGCATCGCCGCCAGGTGCATCAGCCCAGGCGCCATGCCCAGCACAACTACCGGGATCGCGAAAGTCGCGGCCACCCAAAACCGGCGCTGCAGCGCGCTCATTTCCCGCCGGCGCTCCTGCTCCGCGGCATCTTCGTTTTCTTCGCCTGAGCTGGGTTGCGGCACGCCGTAGCCCAGTTCCTCAATGGCGTCTACCAGGCGCCGTACGTCGGCGCGCGCCGGATCGAACTCCACACTGGCCGTTGCCGTAGCAAAGTTTACGCGCGCGAGGGCAACTCCAGCGGTGGCGGCTAGTTGGTTCTCGATGCTGCGGGCGCAGGCCGCGCACGACATCCCGGACACGGGTAGGTCGACGCGCTCGGCGGTATTGGCGCTCATTGCTGCACGTTGTAGCCGAGTTGCTCGATAGCGCGCAACAGGTCGGGAAGTTTGGTACGATCCGCGTCGAATTCGACCGTCGCGGTGCCTCCGGCAAGATCCACGCGCGCATTGCTCACACCAGGGCTGGCGGAGAGCTTGCGTTCCACGGAACGGGCGCAATTGCCGCACGTCATACCGTGCACCGGGATGTTAACGGTTTCGAGGCCCATATCTAAATGATGCAACATCGGGCCAAAGGAAACACGGGCGCCGCGCTTACGGCTTCGCCTGCACAGCGGCCGCCGGGGAAAGTTTGCTCAGAATCCGGTCGTGAATCCAATGTGCGTCGAACCACTCTACCGGGTTGATCTGGACGCCGTCCACCTGCATGCTGAAGTGCAGGTGGTCGCCGCCCGCCAGCCCGGTCGAGCCGCTATGGCCCATCGTTTGGCCCTTTTTCAGCATGTCGCCCACCTTCACGTCGATGCGGCTGAGATGGCCGTAAATGGACTGCAGCCCGTACCCATGATCCAGCACGATGCAGTTTCCGTAGATGCCCAGGTCCGACGCCCACACCACCTTGCCGTCGTTGGCGGCCACCACCGGCACATGCGCGGTTACCGCCAAGTCATAGCCCAAATGGACCTGTTGGTCCACTTTCTTGCCCTTATAAATATAGTTCCGCACATCGGCGAAGTGTGCCTCCACCTGCGAGTTCGCCAGTTGCAGGAATGGCCCGTTCCACAACACCCGTTCTTCGGTTTTCAGCCGCAGGTCGGCCAGCGTCTGATTGTTCTGCTTGCGCAGCACGCTGTTGATCCGCAGGAAGCGCGTGAGCAGATCGCCCGTTCCGCCGGGATCGATCTGGTTCACCACTTTGTCCAGGAACGCGTCGCTGATCTCCAGGTCGCGTGTACGGAATGGCTTGGGAAAGACCTTGAACCAGAAACGGCCGGTCGCTTCCGTGCCCGCGGCGTTGCGCGCATAGACGTGCGGCACCGTATCCACCGGCAAGTCCCACGCAAACGCGAACAGCGAGAATCGCTCGTTCGCAGGTTGGCCCGGCAGCGGAAAGCTGCGGAACGTGTTCGGCCCGACCTTGACCCCGGCTTCGGACCAGTCGCCCGAGACCGTGAATGTCACCAGTTCGCTGCCACCCTGGTTGATGTAGTGCTGCACTCCATCCACCACCAGGCGCGGCGGCTCCAGCACTACGTCCACGTCGTAGCTCGCACTCACCGTGCGGCCCAGAAAGTCGTTGGACTGAGCCTCCACGGTTAGTGTGGCCTTTCCCGCTTTCAGGGTAGGCGCCTGCTGCTTGCCCGCCGGGAATCCGATCGCGCGCGGCGCCTCGCGCAACCGCATGAAGAACAGCCGGTGCGCGGCGCTGTGCTGGTCGAAAACGACCGTGCGCGCGCCATTCTGCTCGAGCGTCGCCGTAAACCGGCGGATGCCGTAGGGATCGGTCACCTGCGCGGTCACCGGCGTACTGGCGCCGATGGCTTTCAGCGGCGGGTTCATCGAAATGATCGGCGTGGCGGAAAGAACGGCCAGCACGATCGCCGCGGTAACCACTAATACGGCCGCAATTGCAATAATCAGCTTCACTTTTTTGTCCAGGAATCCACCCAATCGATCACGGTCTTGTACCACAGCACGCTGTTCTGCGGCTTCAGGACCCAGTGTCCTTCATCCGGAAAGAGCAGAAGTTTCGAAGGCACCTTCTGCATCTGCAGCGCCGTGAATAGCTGCAGGCCCTGTCCCATCGGCACGCGATAGTCCAGTTCGCCATGCACCACCAGCGTCGGCGTATGAAACTCCTTCACGAACATGCTCGGCGACCAGCGCGCATACGTTTCCGGATTGTCCCAGGGCGTCCCGCCGAATTCCCACAGCGGGAACCACAGCTCCTCGGTTTCGCCGAATTCGCTGCGCAGGTCGTATACCCCATCGTGCGTCACCAGCGCCTTGAATCGCTGCGTGTGGCCCAGAATCCAGTCGATCATGTAGCCGCCGTAGGAAGCCCCCGCCGCGGCCATGCGGCTGCCATCCGCATAGGGAACGCTGGTCACCATGTGATCGGCCACCGCCATGATGTCGTCGAACGCCTTGCCGCCCCAGTCGCCGTTGATCTCGTCGATGAACTTCTGTCCGTAGCCCGTCGAGCCGCGCGGATTCGGCATCACGACCACGTATCCCGCGGCCGCAAATACCTGCGCGTTCCAGCGATACGACCAGCTATGTCCCCACGCGCCCTGCGGCCCGCCATGGATCAGCAGCAGCACCGGGTATTTCCGGTCCTCGCGAAAACCATAAGGCTTTACCACGAAACTCTGCACCCGCGCGCCATCCGCGCCATCCACCCAGAATTCTTCGAGCGGCGTCATCTGGTGGGAATTCAGCACCGCGTCGTTCATGTACGTCAACGGCACGGCCGCGCCACCCGCGGAAGATGCGCGATAGATCGCCGCCGGCTGCATGCCGCTCTGTTGCGTGTAGATCAGCGTCTTGCCATCCGGCGTGAACTGCATCTCGTCCAGATGGCTGTCGCCCGAAAGGGCTACGCGCGCCTCGCCGCCCCTGATGGACTTGAACTGGATCGATTGCCGCCCGCGATCTTCCGAGGTGAAGAATATGTTCGTCGAATCCGGCGCCCAGACGAAACTGTTCACCCAGCGATCCACGTTCTCGGTCAGATCCGCCACCTTCCCCGTCGCGCGATCCATCACCCACAACCGCCAGCGGTCGCTTTCATAACCTGCGCGCACCTGTGCCCGCCATGCCAGATATTTTCCGTCCGGCGAGTATTGCGGTCCTGTATCCGCTCCCGGATTGGTGGTGATTTTGCGCGCCGGCCCGCCTTGGATGGGAACCACGTAGAGATCCGAATTCGTGCTGGTAGCGGGCACCGCGTCCGCGTTCATCGTATAGCAGACTTCGCTGCTATCGGGCGAGATGGCATAATCGTCTCCACCCTCGAGCGAAAACGGCGGCACGTCCCGGTCGCCCGGTGTCAGGTCTTTAGGCGTACCACCCGATACGGCAACCACCATCAAATGGCTGCGCCGCGGGCTCTGCCAGTGATTCCAATGCCGGTAGAGTAGGCTGGTGTAGATCCGCGCTTTGGATAAGGCGCCGTGCGTGGCGTCCAACTGCCTGCGGTTGCAGCCGTCGTCGCCGCCGCAATCGGGGAAGACATCGCTGGTGAAAACCAGGTTCTTGCCGTCGTGGGAATACATCACGCCGCCGGCTTCGGTGGAAAGACTGGTGACCTGCCTGGGATTGGAACCGTCCGCATCCATGGCCCAGATCTGCGCCGAGCCGCCCCGGTCCGAAATCCAGGCAATCTGCCGCGAGTCCGGCGACCAGCGGGGCCGTTCGTTATCCTGTCCCACTTGCGTGAGCTGTTTGGCCGCGCCGCCCGCCACCGGTGTCACGTAGATCTGCGTGATGCGCTGATTATGGTCCACGTCGATCGTCTGAACCGAATAGGCCACCAGCCTTCCATCCGGCGAGACCTGCGGATCGCTGATGCGCGCCAGTTCGAGCAGCGCTTGCGCGTTGAAGGGCTGCTTCTGGGCGAACAGGCCGGCGGCCGCCAGAAGCCCGAGGAAGGCTCGATACATAACAGAATTGTAGCGCCGCATGTTAGCATGGTTTTCATCCCACCGGATTCGCGCTGATCAGCTCGCGCGGCATTTCTTATGGAAACGGAACTTGATTTTCTCGGCAACCTGCGGCGTACTCACACCTGCGGCCAGTTGCGCGCCGCGGACGCCGGCTCGCGCGCCCTGTTGATGGGCTGGGTTCACCGCCACCGCGATCTCGGCGGCGTGATCTTCATCCACCTGCGCGACCGCGAAGGCGTCACCCAGATTGCCATTCGCGCCGATGCGGACGAGACCGCGCACCGCAAAGCCGAGCAGGTGCGCCCGGAGTATGTGATCGCGGTCGAAGGTCCCGTCGCCCTGCGCAGCGCGGACACCATCAATCCGAATCTGGCCACCGGCGAGGTGGAGCTGTTTGCCGAAAAGATCTGGATCCTGAACGAATCGCGCACGCCGCCCTTCCCCATGGAAGAGTCCGTGGACGTCGCCGAGGAAGTGCGCCTGAAATATCGCTACGTGGACCTGCGCCGCCCTCAGATGCAGCGCAACGTCATACTGCGGTCGCGGATTTCGTTCGCCGTGCGCGAGTGCCTCAACGCCCAGGGCTTCCTCGAAATCGAGACGCCCTTCATGACCCGCTCCACGCCCGAAGGCGCGCGCGATTACCTGGTGCCCAGCCGCGTGCAGCCCGGCACATTCTACGCGCTGCCGCAGTCGCCGCAGATTTTCAAACAGCTCCTCATGGTCAGCGGCTTCGACAAATATTTCCAGATCGTGCGGTGTTTCCGCGACGAAGACCTGCGCGCCGACCGCCAGCCGGAGTTCACCCAAATCGACCTGGAAATGTCCTTTCCGCAGCAGGAGAGCATTTTCGAAGTGATCGAGCCGCTGGTCGAGCGCATCTGCCAGGTGGCCGGCTATCAGGTGACCGCGCCATTCCCGCGCCTGAGCTACGCGGAAGCCATCCGCAGCTACGGTAGCGATAAGCCCGACCGACGCATTCCGCCCATGGTTCCCGTAGATCATTTGTTCCCGGAAGCGACCCTCACCGCGCACGGTCTGCCGCTCGTGGCGATTCACATTCCCAAGACCGGAGCGCTCAGCCGGCGCGAGCGCGATGAGCTGAAAGCCTACGGCGTGGAGCGCGGCCTGCGCGTGTACGACGATCCCAAACGCCTGGAGCGCGATCATCCTGAACCCATGGCGCGCGTGAGCGAATTGACCGGTGCGGGCGATGACGACCTGTTGATGCTGGCCACCTGGGCGGGAGAGCCCAAAGGCCATCGTCCCGAGGAAACCGTGTTTCAGGCCTGCGGGCAACTGCGCCTGTTTGCCGCCCAGAAGTACAACGACCGTCACAAACTGCTCGATCCCCGCCGTTTCGAGTTTCTGTGGGTCGTCGATTTTCCGATGTTCGAATGGGACGACGAGGAGCATCGCTGGGCCGCCGCCCATCATCCCTTCACTTCCGTGCATGACGAGGATTTGGACAAGCTGACCAGCGATCCCGCGTACTGCCGCGCCAAGTCTTACGACCTGGTGCTCAACGGCACCGAGCTAGGCTCCGGCTCGATTCGTATTCACCGCCGCGACGTGCAGTCCAAGGTATTTGCCGCGCTCGGCTTCGACGAAGACGAAGCCCGCCGCCGGTTTGGCTGGCTGCTGGATGCGCTCGAATACGGCGCCCCGCCGCACGGCGGCATCGCGCTTGGTCTCGACCGCCTGGTCATGATCCTGGCCGGCGAGACCTCCATTCGCGACGTGATCCCATTTCCCAAAACCGCGCGCGCCACGGACCTTATGTGCGACGCGCCCGCCCCCGTGCCCGAAAAGGCCCTGAAAGATCTGGGCATCGCCATCCGCCACCCGGCATGACCCTCCGCGAACAACTCGAGATCCGCAAACAGCAGTGGGAAGCTTTCAACCGCTGGGAAGAAGAGCAGCCGCAAGTGGAACGCGAACCAGGCAAAATTCTGGCCGATCTGGGTGCGATCTGGAGTTGGATACCGGAGCAAGACCGCCTCTTTGATCCCGACCCGGAGAAACGCGGCTTCCAGGTCCTGAGGGCCGCCTTCGCCGTTCTGAATCGGCGGTATGACTGACCTCGAGGCTTCTGTCGCGGAGGCCGCATCGTTACTCGAGAGCCTGTCGCTACCCTACATGCTCATCGGTGGGCTCGCCGTTTCGGCGTGGGGCGAGGCCCGCGCTACTCTGGACGTAGACCTGAGCCTCTGGGTAGAGCCTGGACAGTTGGCGACTGTGGTAGGCGCGCTATCCGAGCGGCTGAAGGCCCTCCCTGCCAATCCCCTCAAGTTCGCGGTGGAGACACGCGTCTTGCCGATGTTATCTTCCTTCGGCATGAGACTGGATTTCGTGTTTGCTTCACTGGCAGCGGAGCGTGACCTGATCGAGAGAGCCCAAGCGAAGAAACTTGGCGGCAGGTCCGTCAAAGTGGCGACCGTCGAGGATCTGATCTGGATGAAGCTGATCTCCGAGAGGTCCAAAGATGTGGATGACGCCCGGCGCTTGATTCGCCGCCATCGCCGGACGATAGACCGCGGTTACCTCGAGCCCAAGCTGCGGGAGTTGTCAGAAGCTTTCGCTCATCAGGATATTCTTGAAGTGTTCAGCCAGGAGATGGCGCGGCGTTAGTCCGGCTTGCGTGCCAGAATCACGGCATGCGCGGGGGCCAGTCGGAATCGCCCGTACCCGCCAACCAACTCCACCTCGAAACCCGCGCGCCGCAGCGCCGCCACCAGTTCCGAACCCTTGTACAAGTGCAGCCGGTGGATCTCTTCGCTTCGTCTGTACACCTTCCCCACCCGCCGGAAACTGACAATCCGTCGCGTCAGAATCTTTCGCCGCCGGTCCTCGCGCACCTCCAGCAGGATCGCCCAGTCCGGACCTTCCAGGAACCTTTTTTGTGGCGCGGCGCCGGAAATGATCCCCGGCTCCACAATGTCGAAAACAAAAATCCCGCCGGGTTCCAGCGCGCCATAAACACGCGCAAAGAATTGCGCGATTCCGCGCTTGCCGCTCCGCAGGTCGAAAGCATAATTCACGCATTCGCCGATCGAGGTCACAGCGGCGCAGCGCGGCAGCGTCATACGCAAAAACGATCCGGCCAGGAACTTCGCGTCCGGCGCGTGCGTGCGCGCCAGCCGGATCATGGAGGCGGAGATGTCGATCCCCAGCACCGCATAACCACGGCCGGTAAGTTCGCCCGCCCAGATCCCGCTGCCGCACCCGGCATCCACGATCAGCCCGCGGCGGATGCCGTTCTTCCGCAGCAGGCGCAGCAATCCCGGCGCGGCCTTCCTGACGAAGCTGGTGAACCCGGTATCGTGGATGTACGCCAGGTCCCGATCGTACGCCTTCATCCGCGCTTATTTGGGCGAGAATTCCCGGTCGATCTTGGCGGCCAGAATGAAATCGCTCTCCGTCAGCCCGTCGATCTTGTGCGTGTACGTCTTCACATCCACGCGGCCCCACGCCAACAGCAGGTCCGGATGATGCCCTTCGGCTTCCGCGACCGCGCCGGCCCGGTTCACGAATGCCAGCGCCGTCTTGAAGTCGGAAAAAAAGAAGGACTTAGTGAGGTGGTGGTCGGCCACCACTTTCCAGTCCGGCACTTGGGAGGACAGCTTTTGCAGTTCTTCTCCCCGCAGCGGCGGCACGCCTCCCTTACAAGGCTTGCATTGCTTCTCGGCCAGAATTGTTCCAGATTCACTCATATGTCTCCCTTGCCAATAAATCAGGAATGCACCGGCACGCCGGCCCCGTTGCGCACGCCGCGCTGCGGACGGCCGACGCCGCTGTAGTCGAAGCCCGCCTGGCGGGCCGCCTCCGGATCGAACAGGTTGCGTCCATCCACCAGGATGGCGCGCGCCATGCGCTTGGCCACCTCCCGCAAATCCAGCGCGCCAAACTGTTTCCATTCCGTCACCAGCACCAGCGCATCGGCTTCCTCGGCGGCCTCCTCCGGCGAGTCGCAATAATGGACCCGTAGCGCCGGATGAAGTTCGCGGCACGCGGGCATCGCTACCGGATCGTATACATTCACCCGCACCCCCATTTGCAGCAGGCGCTCGGCAATCTGCAGGCTGGGCGCGTCGCGCAGATCATCGGTCTCCGGCTTGAATGCCAGCCCCAGCAGCGCGATGGTGCGGCCCTTCAGAATATAGAGCTTCTCCTGCAACTTCTGAATCACTAGTTGCCGTTGCGCGCGATTCACTTCCAGCGCGGCTTCCAGCAACCGGCTCTGGTAACCGTATTCGCGCGCAGTGTGCATCAGCGATTGGACGTCTTTGCCGAAACAACTGCCGCCCCACCCCAGGCCCGGGTTCAGGAAGCGGGCGCCAATGCGTGCGTCCAGCCCGATCCCGGCCATTACCTCGGGCGCTTCCGCGCCCACCCGCTCGCAGATATTCGCCACTTCGTTAGCGAACCCGATCTTGACCGCCAGAAAAGCGTTGGCGGCGTACTTGATCATCTCCGCGCTGGTGAGCGTGGTGGTCACCACCGGCACCTGCTCCATGCCCGCCGGACGCGGCAGAAACGGCGGCGGATCGAAAGTCTGGCTGACTAGCGGTTGATACAGTTCCCGCAGCATCCGCAGCGTGCGCTCCTCTTCCGCGCCCACCACGATACGGTCCGGATAAAGCGAATCCGCGATCGCCGTACCCTCGCGCAGGAATTCCGGATTGCTGGCCACACCGAAACTGACACGCTTCAAACTCCCGGGATGGGACTCCCGAATGCCCTCGCGCACCAGCGTGTCCACCAGGTTTCCGCTGCCCACCGGAACTGTCGATTTGTTGACCACCACCCGAAACTTGGACTCGTCCATGGCGGCGCCGATGCTGCGCGCGGCCGCTTCCAGGTAGCAGAGGTTGGCTTCGCCGGTCGGGAGCGGCGGCGTCCCGACTGCTATAAAAATCACATCGCTCTCGGCGGCCGCCCCTGCTAGTTCCGAAGTAAAGTCGATCCCGCCGCGGCTGGCCGCCAGTTCCAATAATTCTTTCAAACACGGCTCATAAATAGGCATCTCGCCGCGGCGCAGTTTCTCGATCTTGGCCGTATCCGTATCCACACAGGTGACGTTGTGGCCGAGGTATGCCAGGCACGCGCCTGTCACTGTCCCCACGTACCCTGTTCCAATCACTGTCACGCGCATTCGATAAGTACCCCGCAACCAGTCTGCTTGATTATCCAGCTTCTTATGCTCATTTTACAAGTCGCGGAGTCTGTTTAGTTACAATGGTTAGAACTCGCTGCATGCAAACCATCCTGGTGATTGACGACGACGAAAGCCTGCGTGACACCATCGGCGTCCTGCTGGAACAGGAAGGCTTTCACGCGGTGCTGGTGGCGGATGGCCGCGCGGGTTACGAAAAGTCGGTGCTGCTCAAACCCGCCCTGATCCTGGTGGATCTGCGTTTGCCCGGCATGAGCGGCGTGGAGATCTGCAAACAGCTGCGCGCCGCCCACGTAGGTACGCCGATCATCGTGCTCAGCGCGCTAGGTGATGAAATCGACAAAGTCCTCCTGCTGGAAATCGGCGCCGACGATTATCTGGTGAAGCCTTTCGGCACCCGCGAGCTGCTGGCGCGCATCCGTGCCGTGCTGCGCCGCGTGTCCCCCGAAGCGCGCAAGGTGGTGCATTTCGGCGAGGTGGAAGTGGACCTGGAACGCCGCGTGGTCACCCGGAAGGGCGAGGAACTGAAGCTCACTCCGGCCGAATACAATCTGCTGACCTACTTCCTGCAGAACCCGGACCGGCCGCTCACCCGCGATATGATTCTCAATTCGGTGTGGGGCTACGAATTCTTTCCCAACACCCGCACCGTAGATGCACACGTGGTGAAGTTACGCCAGAAACTGGAGCCGGAACCCAATGCGCCGCGTTATCTTTTGACAGTCCACGGCGTGGGGTACCGGTTTCTGCCGTAAGACCGCAAAGGGGCGCGGCCGTGGGCCCGTTTTGCGCGATGGAGTGAAAGCGCAAAGGGACCGCGTGTCCGCGCCGCCAGACAGGGTCCGAATTCTTAGTTTAGTGGCGGCGCGGCCGTGGGCCCGTTTTGCGCGATTGAGTGAAAGCGCAAAGGGACGCGTGTCCGCGCCGCCAGACAGGGTCCGAATTCGCAGTTTAGTGGCGGCGCGGCCGTGGGCCCGTTTTGCGCGGTTAAAGTAGATGGCAACTTTTACATTTCTTTTACAGCGCCCTGGACAAGCCGCTCACCCTGGTGGGCGAAAATGTACAGTAGGTTGCTACGGAGCTTGGAAATGCCTGGCGGTACAGTCGTAATAGTTGAGGATGCGGCCACTTGCGCTATTACCCTGGAAATGGCGTTTTTGGCGATCCCGGGCATCGCGGTCACGGTACTGCCGTCGGCTCAAGACGCCCTGCGCTTGCTGGAAAGCGCCGACTGCGCCGTCCGGGCGGTAGTCACCGACCTCAACATGCCGCGCATGGACGGATTCGAATTCATCGAGCGGATCCGCGCGGAGCCGCGCCACCGGCGATTGCCTATCATCGTAGTGAGCGGCGATACTGATCCGCAGACCCCCGCACGGCTGGCGGTCATCGGCGCCGATGCATTTTTCGCGAAACCCTATTCGCCCGCCCAGGTGCGACTCAAACTGGAGCAACTTCTCGATGCAATATCCACCGACGTTTCGCCTTAAGCTCTGGCTGCTCACTCTGCTGGCGCCCGGTATCCTCGCGGCCCAAGCTGCTTCTCCCGAAATGCAACAGATCCTCAACCGCCTGGACCGTCTCGAGCAGCAAAACCGCTCTCTCGCCGAAGAGGTCCACCAACTACACCAGGAACTGGCGGCGGCCCGCGGCCAGCCCGGCCAGACCACCGCGGCCGAGCCGAATCTTGCCGAAAAGGTGGCCGTCCAGGAGAGCCGCACCGAAGACCTGGCGCAGAGCAAAGTGGAAGCCTCACAGCATTTTCCCATCCGCATCACGGGATGGCGCTCTTTAACGGCTTCCTGAACTCGCAGGGAAGCGGCGGCCAGCAGTATCCTACGTTCGCCTGGCATGGCAAACAGTCGAGCGGCGGCGCCAGCCTATATCAGAGCGTTGTCGGGCTGGAGTTTTCGGGCCCGCAGACGTTCCTTGGCGGCAAGTTGCATGGCTCTGTCTACATGGATTTCGCGGGCGGCTCCGGCACACCACTCGATCAGGATTTCCGTTTACGCACGGGCGACATCCAAATCGACTGGGCCGATCGCAGTATCATGGCGGGAGTGGAAAGCCCCATCTTCGCTCCCCGCCAACCCGCCTCGCTGGCGCAAGTCGAGTTCTCGCCGCTGGCCGGCGCGGGCAATTTGTGGCTATGGATCCCCCAGGTGCGTTTAGAACAGAAGCTTCGCTTCACGGACCAGACTGGCATTCGCGCACAGGTCGGCGCCGTGCAGACTTCCGAGGTGCGGCCGTATCAGCAGCAGAGTGGCGCGGCTCCCTCGCCTGTCCGGCCGGGTGTCGAAGGCCGCTTCGAGTTCTACAACGGCTCCGAGGATGGACCCCGTATCGAGATCGCGCCCGGCTTCCACATCAGTGACACTCACGTAGCCGGCATGTCCATACCATCCAACCTGTTTTCGCTCGACTGGTTCACCAATCCGCTGCCCAAGCTGGAATTCAGCGGAGCCTTCTTCAGCGGCCAGAATCCCGGTCCGGTAGGCGGCCTCGAGAGCTTCTCTATCCTGCCAACCGGTATGGCCATTCCCGTTCACAGCAAAGGCGGCTGGGGACAAGTGACTATTCTGGCAACCCAGCGCCTGTCGTTCCATATTTTCTCCGGGCTGGAGGACGGACGCGCCGCCGACTTGGGACCCTATGCTATAGGACGCAACTGGCTGTACGGCGGGAATCTTTACTATCGCCTTGCGCCCAATGTCCTGCTCGGCCTGGAAGCCACCCAGGTGCGCACCAATTATATAGAGACCGGCTTTCGGCTCAACAATCACTATGACCTGGCTCTGGCTTATCTGTTTTAGCGGCTTATGGCTATTGCCGGGCTGGTGCGGCAGTGTCTCGGGCACGGTTGTGCTCACCGACTCGCGCGATCCCGGCGTCCGACATAAAAAGGATTTCTCCGGCGTAGTGGTATGGCTGGAGCCCGCCGGCGGCGCGCCCCCACTATCCGCTCCGCCAAAGCGCTTCCGCATGGAGCAAAAGGACAAGCATTTCAGGCCGCATGTTCTGGCCATCCCCGTAGGCGCATCCGTGGATTTCCCGAATCATGATCCTATCTTCCATAACGTGTTTTCCAATTACAGCGGCCAGGTTTTCGACCTGTATCTCTACCGCCCCAATACCACAAAAGACGTGGTGTTTAAGCGGCCGGGTATCGTGCGCGTCTTCTGCAATATTCACCCGACGATGAGCGCCGTGATCGCCGTGCTGGATACGCCGTGGTTCGCCGTAACGACGTCCGCCGGCGACTTCCTGATGCACGACGTACCACCCGGGAATTACACGCTGCACATCTTCCACGAACGCGCCACCGAGGAAACCCTTACTGCCCTGGAGAGGCCGGTGACGGTGGAACGGACCGCCCCGCGCGTCCTCGAGCCCATCAAGATCTCCGAGACCGGCTATATCCCGGCGCCGCACAAAAACAAATGGGACCGAGACTATCCGCCGCAGATCGACGATCAGCCGGCGTACCGGCCAAACCAATGAGCGCACCCTTTTCACGTCTGTCTCTGTTGTGGAAGATCCTGCTCTCCACCTCCGCGGCCATTACCCTGCTCTTCGCCCTCACCGGCTGGATCGTGCTGCGCAATGCCGTCGAAACCACCAAGCGCGCCATGGAAGATCAGGTGGGTGCCAGCTTTGAGGCCTATCAATCGCTCTGGGAAGCGCGCGCCGATCTGCTTAGCTCGGTCAGCCTCACCCTGAGCCAGATGTCCGACGTCCGTTCCGCCTTCGGCACGCGCGATCCGGCTACCATCCGCGATACGGCCAATGAACTGTGGCACCGGCTGGCGATCAAGAAAGCCGCCTTCCTGGTCACCGATGCGCCGGGCAAGGTCATCGCCTCGGTCGGCGGTATGCCAGTCGCCGAACAGGATGTGCAAAGGGCTGCTGCCCGGTTCCCGGCCCAGGTCTCCGGCTTGCTGGTCCGCGGCGGCCATTTATACCAGACCGTTTTTACCCCAGTCTACCTGGAGGGCGTTCCGCAAAATGTGCTGGTAGCCGGATACGATGTGGATGACCTGGTGGCCGACCAACTGAAAGCGGCTACCGGCGGCAGCGATTTTCTCTTTCTTTCGGACGGGCGGCCGGTGGCTTCGTCGCTGCGACCCGACGAGGCACGCCAGTTAGCCGCCCGCCTCGCTGCGCAGCCCACACTGGAACGGGTCGGAGACGGCGGCATGGAGTACGCCGCCCACCCCAAGCCCCTGTTCGACATCGAAGGCAAACCCATCGGCGACCTCTGGATCTTGCGCTCCTTTCTGGGCGCCAGCCAGCGCCTGGCGGACCTTCGCCGCAATATCATCCTGCTCTGGCTGCTGGCCGTCGCCGCCAGCCTCGGTCTGACCTACGTGCTGGCGCGGCGCATCGTGGAGCCGGTAAAAGAGCTGGATCGCGCCGCCGCGGAGGTCGCCCGCCAGAACTACGCGCACCGCGTGAAAGTGGAGAGCCAGGACGAATTGGGACGCCTGGCCCGCACCTTCAACGCCATGTGCGCCTCCATCCAGCAGGCGCGCCAGGAACTGATCCGCCAGGAGCGCATCTCCACCATCGGACGACTGTCGAGCTCCATCGTCCACGACCTGCGCAATCCGCTCGCCGCGGTTTATGGCGGCTCCGAGATGCTGGTTGACGCGGAGCTTACCCCGCCCCAGGTGAAGCGCCTGGCGGGCAACATCTACCGCGCTTCCCGCCGGATCCAGGAATTGCTGCAGGACCTGCTGAACGTATCTCGCGGCAATGCCCGCGGCGCCGAAGTGTGCAATTTACGTGAGGTTGCCGCGGCCGGCTGCGAATCGCTGCTGCCGTCGGTGGAGGCGCAGCACGTGGAGCTCGAGATCAGGATTCCAGACGAGATCGAGTTGCCCCTGGAGCGCAACCGCATGGAGCGGGTGTTCTCGAACCTGGTTGGCAACGCTCTCGAAATGATGCCGGAGGGCGGGCGCATCCGCATCTCGGCGCTCGCGGAAGATGGCTTCGTGGTGGCGGAAGTAAGCGACACAGGCCCCGGTATCGCACCCGAGATCCGCGACAAGCTCTTCGAGCCCTTCGTCAGCGCAGGCAAAAAGAACGGGCTGGGCCTGGGGCTCGCCCTCTCCCGCCAGACGGTGCTCGATCACGGCGGCGATATGTGGGCTGAGTCCGAGCCTGCGCACGGCGCCTGTTTCCGGTTGCGCCTGCCCGTCGCGCGCGGCGAGGGTGCGCTCGGCAAGCCGTCTGCCGCACCTGCGGCTATACTATGAATTCCAAACGATGCGCTACCAGGATGCCGGGGTCAATATTGATGAAGCGGATCGGGCCGTCTCCTCGATACGCAAGCTGGCGCGCGCGACCTTCACGCGTGGGGTCCTGACCGATATCGGCTCGTTCGGCGCCTGCTATTCCCTTACCGGATGGAAGAATCCGGTGCTCATCAGCTCGGCCGACGGGGTCGGCACCAAGATCAAAGTCGCCTTCCTGACCGGCCGCCACGACACGGTGGGCGAGGATCTGGTCAATCACTGCGTCAACGACATCGCCGTGCAGGGGGCGCAGCCGCTATTTTTCCTGGATTACTTCGCCACCGGAAAACTGGAGGCCGGCGTGGCCGCGCAGGTGGTGGCGGGTCTCGCCCGCGGCTGCCGCCACAATGGCTGCGCGCTGATCGGCGGCGAGACCGCGGAGATGCCCGGCCTTTACGCGCCCGGCGAGTACGACCTGGCGGGCTTCATCGTGGGCGCGGCCGAGCGCCGCTCGCTCCTCACAGGCAAACACATCCGCGCGGGCGACGTGCTGCTGGGCCTGCGTTCCTCCGGTCTGCACACCAACGGCTACTCCCTGGCGCGCAAGCTGTTGTTTGAAGTGGCAGGCTACGCGCCTGACACGGTTGTGCCGGAATTGGGCGGCACCGTGGCCGACGCTCTGCTGCAAGTTCATCGCAGCTACCTGAAACCAATTCGCGCACTGGCCGAGGCGGGCCTGCTGCGCGGCGCCGCACATATCACCGGCGGCGGTCTGACGGATAATACCCCGCGCATGTTGCCGGACGGTTTGGCAGCCATAATCGATACCAGCGCATGGGTGATTCCGCCGATCTTCGAATTGCTGCGCAAGATCGGCGATCTGCCGCAGGACGATTACCGCCGCACGCTCAACCTTGGCATCGGTATGGTCCTCGCGGTGCCCCGGGCAAAACTCCTCCAAGCCACCGCCCTGCTGGAAAAGCTCGGCGAGCGTCACGTCCTGTTGGGCCGGGTGGTGGAGCAAAAACGCCGCGGGCCGCGGGTGATCTACCGATGAAGCGCTTGGGAATCCTGCTCTCCGGGCGCGGCTCGAATTTCGAGGCCATCGCCAACAATGTCGCCACCGGAACGATCGACGCCGAAATCGCCATCGTGATCAGCAACCGGCCCGCCGCGCCCGGCCTAGAAGCTGCGCTCCGGCGCGGACTGCCCGCCGTCTGCATCCCCTCCAAAGGTCTCGACCGCACCATCTACGACGGCATGCTCGCCGAAGAGCTGAAAAAGCACGCCGTAGACCTGGTCTGCCTTGCAGGATACATGCGCCTGCTCAGCGCCGGGTTCATCCGCGAATTCCCCGGCCGCGTGCTCAACATCCACCCTTCGTTATTGCCATCGTTTCCCGGCCTCGATGCGCAACACCAGGCGCTGGAGCATGGCGTCAAAGTGACCGGCTGCACAGTGCATTTTGTGGACGAATACCTGGACGCCGGCCCCATCATCATCCAGGCGCCGGTGCCCGTGCTCGATGACGATACGGTGGAGACCCTATCGGAACGCATCCTGACCCAGGAACATCGCATTTACAGCGAGGCCATCCGCATGGTCTTGAGTGGCAAGCTACGAATGGAAGGACGGCGCGTCGTGTGCGGCCGGTGACGAAGGTGGGACTAGCGCAAGCTTTCGCGCCCGCTGGCCGACGAACTCAGAGAACCGGATTGGCGGCAGTTCGCCACGTTCCAGTTGTCGCGTGACCACCTTTTGATAGCGGCGCAACGCTTCGTCCCGCCGCGAGGGGATCAGCCGGCATTCCTGTAAGTCCAATAACAAATGCACCTCCCACGGCTGAAACGCCGTCCGGCGCACCTCGCCTTGGAGGAGTTCCTTCACCAACCGATTGAACCGATTGGCCATCAATTCGAAATCCGGTGCATCTGCCATCTCACCGAGAGTATCGGCGGACTGGAGATTAAGCTTTAATCACTTAAAACTCACACACTTTTACACTCGCAAATGGACCCTGGTCCGCAAAGTGCACATCTATCTAGGTGAGTACGGAGGTGATGTGATGGCACCACAGATCGAAATGCCGAGAATTCCGGAACCCGCTAACGAGACCGACGTGATGCGTGAACAACTGGAATACCTGATCGCCCACACTGCCGATGCCGGACAGTGTGGCTGCTCCGAGTGTCAGCGTTACCTCCGCGTCCGTTCAGTCCTGCTCGAGATTTTCGGCGAACCGCCCTGCGCCAAGATCATCGAGATGCCGCCTTTAGCGCGAGCTGCGTAGCCGGCGGGTTGGCCGGCAGGCTCACTAATCGACCGCAATAGTGACACCTGCCGGCGACTCCGCTCCTCCGATCTTCAACACAATCGAAACAGACGAACCGGGCGCTACGCCGGCGGGCACCAGCGCATTCACCTGCAACAATCCCGAAACCGCATCGGGCGCGGAGCCCGCATACTGGACCGGCGCATCCATGCCGCCAATCGACACCGTCACCGGCAGGTTGGATTTCTGTACCTCCGCGCCGGTGATGCTGCCGGTCACGCCGGCCGGCGTAGTGCCGCCTTCGCCCGTGGCAAAGATCTGAATCACGGAACCGCGGGCGGCCGGCTTGGATGCCGAATTGATGGAGCTATCCTGGTTCAACACGGCGCCCTGACCCACGCCTGTCCCGCTGATCGTGAAAATCGCCGGCACGGATGGCGCCAGCGGCACCTGCCAGGATGCGCTCGGCTGCGAACCAGTCACCACCTGCACCGTGACATTTCCGTTGGTTCCCACCTCGTAAGGTACGATCGCGTTCAACTGCCCGGTAGCGCCGTAGAGCAGCGGTGCGGCCACGCCATTGATCAGAAGCTGCGCGCCATTCAGTGTGGTTGCCAGCTTACCGTCCTTACCGATTTCAAGCGCCGTGGGATAAGGCCCGACAGCGCTGCCCAGCACCGTAGCGATCTCGCCCGGAGCGAGGGCAGCCGGAGCTAACGAGGCGCCGTTGAGCACTGCCCCTATCACCGGCGTCGCCGCGGGCGGAGCGCTTACGGCGCTGGTCACCGTAAACGATACCGGCACTGTCGTGGAACCCGTATCCCACGTGATTTCCACGCTGCCGGAGAATGTGCCGAGACCTAATCCAAAAGAGCCCGTGGTTACGTTTACGGTCGCGGGAGTCACACAACTCCCGTCCGGATTGCAGAAAGAGGAGTGCGCCGTCGCCGCCTGCAACGGCCCGCTGGCGGAAACCGTGAAGTATACCGGCGTTGTGCCGGAACTCACGCTGAAGAGTTGGTTGGCCGACTGACCGGCCGGCGCGGTCAGCGACAGGCTCGCGGGCGTCGCGGTTAGTTGAGTTTGCGCGGTCGGAACCGGCAGGACGGTCAGGGTCACCGGAATCTGTACCGACTTGCCGCCGTTCGTTGAGTTGACGATGACGGTAGCCTGATAAGTCCCCGGCGCGAGACCGACCGCGCTGGCGGTGAAATCCAGCACGGGGTTCGCATCAGCCGCTAACACGGTGACGGTAAGCCAGGTGCCACTCGTGCTGGCGACCGCCGGGGTCGAGATGTAGAGCGGCAGAGGCTGGAACGTCACCATCTGGTCGAATTTCGTACTGGTTCCGGATTCCAGTTCGAACGACACAGACGCGGGAATCGCCCTGATCGGCAGCGTCGCGGGCGGCGAATAGACCTCGAGCAACTCCAGGATGGATATCTTGTTCCCCGCCGAGGTCAGCGTGAGGGAACCGGAGTAGTTGCCGACAGGCAGTTGCCCCGGATTAGCGGTAATGGCCAGAGTGGCAGGTGTGGTCTGGCTGTCGGGAGAGACTGAGAGCCAGTTCCCGCCGGAGGTCGTACTCACGCTAACCGTAAATGGCACCGCGTTGCCATTGGTAGTGATCGTCAGAGGCTGGCTGGATGCTCCACCTCCCACCGGAAGCTCGAAGGTATTGGCGCCGTTCCAACTGAGTAGCGGCACGGACGAAACAGTGAGCGACACAGGAATCGTCGATGGCTCGACCGTCATGCCGGCCAGCGACGCCGGAAGCACGGGCGTCACCGTAATCGTCGTGGAATAATTTGCCGGTAGCATTGAGGACGGGCTGGCGGCCAGCGTGAGCGTCGCGGGGCCCGTGCCGCTCAGCGGCGTGACCTTCAGCCAGCCGCGTGCGGAAGCCGGGACCGAAACTTGAAAGGGAAAGTTCCCCGACAGGCTCACGGTGGCGGTAGCCGGAAGCGCCGTACCCTGCTGCCAGCTCCACGAGACGGCGCTCGGCGTCACCGGAATCTGCACCTGCGCAAGCCAGGCTGGAGGAGGGCCTAACGGCACGGTCGAGACAGACGGCGGAAACTGGAATTCGAACGTGTAGTCGTACTCCAAGCCCTGGAGCGGAGCCGAAGCGTTGATCCACAAGGCGCCTTCCAAGCCCAGTGAGTCGATGAGGTCATTAACGGACAGGAAGTAGAGAGTGTTCGCAGGTACGGCCAGCGTTTCAAGCGCGAGCAGCATCGCGTTCCCGGGGTCTACGCCTTGGAACGTGACCGTCACCGGCGCGGCATTCTGGTTCAGAAGGGCGTAACCGATCGTCGTTAGCGTCCTTTCAACTAAGGTATTCCCTGTTCCCGTTGTCGTAAACGTCGCCGGAGCCATCAGCGGCTGGACCGCGGGCAGGTTGTCTCCGCAGCAAGCCTGAAAGGGCGTGGGCGGCGCGCTGGGCGCGCTAATCGGCGCCGCGTAGTAGTCGATAGCCGTGCCGCTCGCGGGAACAAAGTGAAAGTGCTTGCCAGTCAGCTCGGTGGCTCCCTCCAGCGTTACGTTGATCTGCTGCGCTGAGACCAACTTCGGCGCCGAAATGCTGACGCCATCCGCGCTAACCACCGTTTTCCCATCGAAGCCAGTGCCTCGGATCTGCAAAACTGTTCCCGCAGCAAAGAGCCCGGATCCCGGCGTAATGCTGTCTACGGACAAGCTGCCACCGACCGTGAACTGCGCCGGTGTCACCGTCACCGTGTACGGGTTCTGCAACGGATCGGTCCAAGTGGCGCCGCTGGGATCAACGGTAATCTGCGTTTTTGCGCCGGCCGCGGCGGTGGCGCTCACCGGCACCGTCACCACTAAGATAGGCAGTTCCGGAAGCTGGCCCGCGCCGCCCGATGGAGACGAAAACGTCGCGTCCACATGCTGGCCCGCGACGCTCGCAAAGCCGCTGGCATCGCCCGTCGAGCTGAAAACGGCCACTTGCGCAATATTGCCAAAAACCGCCGGATCCAGGTCCAACGAGATCCGGCCGCTCGATACCAGCGCCGGCGCGGCGGCAAAAACTTTGATCTGCGCCCACCCACCCAGCGGTCCGGTCTCGGTCGAAATCTGCAGCGTGAGGGGTTTCGCGGGCGTCTGTCCCGAAAGGGGCAAATGGCCCGGCAGAGTCAAAATGCCCCACGCCAGGCAGGCACAGGACACAGCCGCCCGGCGCATGCTCCGCAGAATCAATCGACCCCCGATCATCGCGCCTGGTGCGGAGCAATTCGGAAGCCAGTGGGAAACCGCTCAGCGCCGGTCCGATTTTTTCTCGATCAGATCCCGCAATTGCCCCAGCCGCCGGCCCAGCGATTGTTGCCGCCGCGACATCCAGACCAGGTATCCGAAAATGAGCAGCCACCCGATACCGTACGCCCAGAATAACCACGAAAGGTTCGTTGGCATTAAACTGACCCCGCATCCATCAATTCGTGTGTCCGGCGGGTAACATCCTCCATCGCGCGCTCCAGCCGCGCCACCCGGCGGCGGATTCGGATCACGCACCACCACAGCATGAACATCGCAAAGATACAAACAAGAAAAGTAGTGCGCATTTCCGGCGCAAGCCCGGAATTTTCGCCGCCGCCCATCACTGGCGACGGGTGCTGTGTGCGAAAGATGCGGTTCGACATGTAGATCAGCGGCACGTCCAGCATTCCCATGATGCAAATAACGGCGCAAACAACCCCACGCTGGTCGAGTGGGGCCGCGCGCCGGACCACCAGGTACGATCCGTAAATAATCAATAGGATGAAGGAGGACGTTAGCCGGGCATCCCATGTCCACCAAATGCCCCATATCGGTCTGGCCCACATCGACCCCATGACGATGTTGACGCCTCCGAACAGAACCACGGATTCATTGGCCGCCACCGACAGGTCATCGTACCTGTTGTCCCTTTTCACCAGATAGAGGATACTGGCGATGCCTCCGAGAAACGCGGCGGCGAACGATACCGCAGCGGCTGGCACATGAAAGTAGAAAATCCGCTGGACAATGCCCATGGTCGCTTCGGTCGGAACCCAGATGAAGATCAGGTACAGCGCGGCCATCATGGAGCCACAAGCTATGGCAAGCAGCCAGACGGGCAGAGCGGGCCGATCGTCAACTGGATCCATACCGATTCGATCAGTATAGCTATTCGTGCCGCAGCGCTACCAACGGATCGGCCCCGGCCGCGCGTAAAGCCGGCGGGAGCGCCGCGACAATCGCGGCCAGGGCCATTAAGCCCAGAGGGGTCGCCAAACTCCAAAAGTCGGTCGCCTGCACACCGAACAGTTGCGAGGCCAGATAGCGGGCCAAGCTGATGCCGCCCGCAATTCCCAACGCCATCCCCGCCGCCACCGGCACGGAAGTGCCGGCCACGATCATCCGCACCACCGCGCTCTGCCGGGCGCCGAGCGCGATCCGGATGCCGATCTCGCGCGTCCGCCGGATCGCCGCGTAGTTGACGACGCCGTACAGCCCAACGCCCGCGAGCAGCAGCGCGACCGCCGAAAAGAATCCCGCCAGCAAAGCCAGCAGCCGTTCGCTGATGAGCGTGTTATCGATCTGGGAATCGAGCAAAATGCTGCCGCGCACTTTCAACTCGGGCGCGGCTATCTCGATCTCCTTGCGCAGCCACGGAACCAGCGATGCCGGTCTCGAACCTGTTCGAACGTTCAGCGTGGCGCCCGACACGTCTCGCAAAGGCGTGTAAATAGCCGGCGCTTCCGGCTCCCGCAGATTGTTGTACCGGACATTGGCCACCACCCCAATGATCTGTTGCCGCACGGGATCGGGATCGTCGGTCAGCTTTTCAAACGGCCGGCCGATCGGATCCTGGCCCGGTAGGAATGTATCCACAAAAGCCTGATTCACGATCACGGATGGCGAATTGGATGCGATCTCCTCGGGCAGAAAATCGCGGCCCGCGATCCAGCGGATCTGCATCGCGCGGAAGAATCCCTCGGAAACCGGCACCTCCGTCGGGCGGACGGTTTCGTTGGCGCGTCCTGGAAACCGCACGATCGGTGTCATGATCCAAACCATATCGCCGCCCATCGGCCGCTGCGCGGAGATACTGGCATCCACTACCCCCGGCAGGCGGCGCAGATGCGCCAGCAGCCCGCCGCCTGCATTCTGGCGATGGCTTGCGGCATCGCGCGGCGCCAGGTCGAACAGCACCACGTTGCGGCGTGCAAATCCCAGGTCGATGGCGATCAGCTTGCGGAAGGAAACGAGCAGCAGGCCGGAGAGGAAAACCACCGTCACGCTGAATCCGATCTGCGCTGCCAGCATCGAGCGAAGCGAACCCATGCGCGCGGAGTGCTGCGGTCCGCCCGCGCGCAACATGGCGTCGGGCGCGGTCCCCGAAGCGCGCCAGGCTGGAACCACGCCGAATAGCATCGTGGTGAGCAGGCTGAGGCCGGCCGCAAAGGCGAGCATGCGCGCGCCAGCCGCCACCTCCAGCCATGCCGGGAACTCGGTTGTACCGAGCCGCGCGACCATAGCCGGCGCTACCACAGCGGCCAACAGCACTGCCAGCAGACACGACGCCGCCGCCAGTTGCGCGCTTTCCACCAGCATCTGTTGGATCAGCCGGAAACGCCCGGCTCCCAGCGAGACGCGCAGCGCCATCTCGCCTGCCCGGGCCGACGCGCGCGCCATCATCAGGTTGGCCGCGTTGGAACAGGCAATCAACAGCAGGAGCGCGCAGATCAGCGCCAGGATGCCCAGCGGACGGCGAAACCGCACGCGAAAATAGGAGTCGGCGCCGCGCGACGCATCGCGCACCCGCAGCGCCTGATCGGTGAACTGCCGCAACTGGTCGCCATGCAGATTGCGCGGCGGATCAACGCGCACCCGCGCGCGCAGGAAGTTGGTTACCGCCGCCTGCAGCGGTCCTCGCACTTGCGCCGCGGCAGCCCCCGGCTCCAGGCGGCCCCACACGCTGACGCTCCAATTGTCGGGATCGGCCAGATGACCCGCATCGGACGCCAGCGAGAGAGGCAGCCATAAATCGGTGAGGTAGCCGGGTTGCAAGCCGGCGAACGGCGCAGCGGCTACGCCCACAATCTGAAACTGCCGGCGCCCGATAGTCACCCATCGCCCGAGCACCGACGGGCTGGCGCCGAAGCGCCGCCTCCAAAAAGCGTGGCTCAGCACCGCTACCGGATGCCCGTCTGTGAGCGAATCGTCCGCGGGCTGAATCAACCTTCCCAGGCCGACCTTAACACCCAGAGTTTCAAAACCTCCTCCGGAAATGGATTCCGCGCGGATGTTCTCGCTTGCGCCTCCCGCATCGTCGAACAGCGCAGGCTGCAGCCCCGGGGAAACATTCATTGCAAAAAGGGCAGCCTTACCGCGAGCGGTGTCGCGCAGCAGTTCGTAAAGCGGATAGCTGAACGTATTCGATTCGCGCGCCTGGTTGTCCGGGCTGAAAAAACCCGGCATGACGTGCGCCAGGTCGATGAGCTGCTGCGGCGCCGCCACCGGCAGAGGCCGGAAGATCAAAGCGTCGATCAGACCGAACGCCGTCGTGCAGGCGCCCGTGGCGAGGGCCAGCGAGGCAATTGCCGCCAGGCTCGTGGCGCGGTGTTTGGCCAGCATGCGCAGGCCGAAGCGAAAATCGCGCAGAAACGATTCCAGCCCCGCGACGGACCTGATCTCGCGGCTATTCTCGCCCAGCCCGGTAGTGTTGCCCATCCGTCCGCGCGCCACGCGCCTGGCTTCGGCGGGCGGCATGCCTCCGCGCACCAGGTCCGCGGCCCGCTGTTCCAGATGGAATTGGAGCTCTTTCTCAATCTCGCCCGACAACCGTCCGGGCCGGAATGCATTGGTGATCCGCGAAATCCACGACATCACACCCTCCGCTCACGCCTGTTCCAGCACCTGTCCGATGGCGGCCGCGATCGAAGTCCAGCGATGCTCCGCAGCCGTCAGTTCTTTGCGGCCCGCCGCGGTAATTTCATAGACGCGGGCTTGCCGGTTGTTCTCGGTGGTGGCCCAGCGGGCGCGGATCAGCCCGGCTTCTTCCATGCGATGCAAAGCCGGATATAGCGATCCCTCTTCAACTCGCAGGAGGTTCGAGACCGCTTCGATGCGGGCCGTGATGCCGTATCCGTGCAGCGCGCCGCGGCGGTTGAGAATCTTCAGAACCAGCAGCGGAAGCGATCCTTGTAGCGCATCTTGCCGGGCCATAATCAGTTATCTCACTAAGTATTCTTACTATAACCTCCTGGCACGGCTGAGTCAAGACCCGCGCGGTATGCTGATGTCCATGTGGCTCAAAAATATCGCCGTCGGGCTGCTGGCCGGGCTGGCAGCCGGCGGCCAGGGAAGGACCCGGCTGGATCCCGGCCGCCTCTGCGTAACCGAAGGCGCCATTGCGAAGACGCGCAATAACCGTCTGTCGGTGGACGCATCCAAAATGCGCGCGGTCGCATCGGTGCCCACCGCGCATGCGGTCGAGATCCGGTTCACCTATCAGGGCGCTACGGCTCAAACCAGCCGGCTCGGTTCCGGCGAGGTCCGCCAGCAGTTGGGGTTAAAGCTGCGTGCGGCGGACGGTTGCAACATAGTGTACGCTATGTGGCGCATCGCTCCCCAAAGCGAAGTGGTGGTATCCGTCAAACACAATCCCGGCATGCACCAGAGTTCGGAATGCGGCAATCGCGGCTACCGGAACATCAAGCCGCAACGCTCGGTACCGGTTCCTCTCCCGGCCGCCGGAGAAGGGCATCTCATGCGCGCCGAAATGAGGGGATCAAGGATGACCGTGACCATCGACGGACAACTAAGTTGGGAAGGAGACCTGGGCCGCGAAGCGCTGACATTCGACGGGCCCGTAGGGTTAAGGACCGATAACGTAAGAATGGAGTTCGATCTAGATGCAGGCGTGGCGTCCGCAGGCGATCGGACCACGCTACCCGCCTGCACGGACTCCTGAGAAGGCCCGGAGGCCGAGACAAATCCCGGCCCCCAGCCCCCAACCCTAAACCTGGCGCGCCGAGCGCGGCCTACGGCATGACCAACTTCCACCCAAACACCAGATTGCGCGCGTTGACGCTCCCGATGCCCGTTGCGAAGTCCCAACCGGTGCCGGTCCGGTACGCGGGCGAATAGGAGCTATTCGTAGTCGATAGTACCC
The DNA here is from genome assembly GCA_963843255.1 of Bryobacterales bacterium. Classification (GTDB taxonomy): domain Bacteria; phylum Acidobacteriota; class Terriglobia; order Bryobacterales; family Bryobacteraceae; genus Bog-159. The sequence continues at coordinate 175,927 of CAWJJQ010000009.1, forward strand.
CGAAAACCCCACCCGGCCGGTAGCAATCGCCGATCCCCAGCGTGCAAGGCACGTCTATGTCGCCCAGTGTGATGTCATAGAAGGCGCACGTGCTGGCCGTGGCGTTGCCCTTCGAGGAGTTGCAGTTTGTCAGGCCTGACCCCGCATACTGCTTCGCCGCCAGGGCGTAATAAGCGTAGTTCGGATTGCCCTGCGGGCTGCCGTTCCTCTGGTTCACCAGCGCCTGGATGCCGGCCATAATCGGCGAGGAAACCGAAGTGCCGCCGAAGCCGGGCCAGTTGTCGGGCGCGCCGGTGCACGGTACGCCGCCAAAAGATGGGTCGGAGTAGCACACCGGATAGTAGTGTCCCCAGACTCCGTTAGCCGCGAACAGCGAAACATCCGGGATGTCGCGCACCGAGTCGTTCGGGATTCCCACTACGCCCGTCTGCCAGGAGGGCTTCGGGTACCCCTTGCAAGTTCCCGACACGGCGCCGAACACCGACGGCGTACCCGTAGCGCACCCGCTCGGACCGCCGCTGCCGCCGGTCGTGCCAAGAAACGCTTCCTGGCCGAATGCGCTGTTGCAAAAGCCGTTGACGCCGTAGGTGGTGACATAACCGACCGTGTTCGCGATCAGCATGCTGGCGCAAGTGTCATTCCACGGGATCTCCGGGATATAAGACAGGGCAGATTCGTAAACGGGGCTGTTCGTCGCGCTCCAGTAAGTGCTATTCTCACCCAGGTAGCTGTCCCCGAAATCGGTTCCGCCCACCGCGACATTATATGGCGTACCCCCCCAGCCGGTAATCCCGATCCCGTGGATCGCGTCTTCGGCATTCCGGTCGCAACCGGCGGCTGCGTCGTCGCCTGCCGAGACGAAAACGGAGACGCCCTCGGCCACTGCCTGCTGAAATGTGGAACTGAATGCCGCATTCGCGCTCGCCCCATTCAGCGCCTCGCATTCACCATAGCTCATGCTCACGATGGCCGGCGGCGAACCGGCGTTCACCAGGTTTGCAACCGCAATCAGCCCGCCAAAGGTCGTCTGTGTATCGGAGCACGAAGCCAGTTGGATGTTTGCCGCGGGTGCGGCCGCGCTGGCGTACTCCACGTCGATGGCGGCCTCCGAATCGTCGCCGTTCACGCCGGGGTCGGTGCAATTATTCGTTCCTGTGGAAGGCGGGTGCACGGTCTTCAGGGTTCCGGACGCATACGAGCTTAGCCCAAAGGTCGAGCGGAAAGTCGTCCAGTCTGCCGTGGAATATAAATCCGTATCTTCCACCACAACGATCGTCTGTCCCTGGCCCGCCAGCTTTTGCCCCAAAAGCGGCTGTATGTTATAAATGACCGCCAGATCGCCCGGACCCACCAGGTAATAGCCGTTGCCGATCGTATAATTTGATTTCTTCCTGTTCATCGGGTGCGGCCAGAAATTGTGGAGCGAAACAATTCCCGCCACCGCCGGTGCTAGGGCCGCCGGAATTTGCGGGTTCGTCATGTTGGCGATATGCGGCGCGCCGCCCACGTTGAGATTGTGAATCTCGGTATGAAAAGCAGTGCGCACCTGGCCGGCGTTACCGGAAAAATCGATCAGCATGCCGCTAGGATAAACCGCGTTCACGTTGAAGCCATGCGATTGGAGCCAGTTGCGGATCGTGTTCAGGTCCTGTTGCGCTAAACCGAACTTCTCGCCGAATTGGGCACTGGTCAGCCAGCGATGATAATTCGGCGAACTGGGATTGTGCAGTTGATCAACCAGCGCCGTAGCCTCCTGCTCCAGTTGAGGAGAGCGTTGTAATTGCAGCAGCATGTGTTCGATGGGCATGCTGTCCGGCACCCGGCCTTGATCGTTGGCCGTATTCGCTTCCGGCCGGACGTTTCCTCCGAGCGTGACCAATTTGCTCTCGTCAATCGCCTGGGTAATCAGTGCCGGGGCCTGGGCAAAAGCCCCCGGCACAAGCCCCAGCGAAAGTCCCGCGAGACAGATGGATAGACGTGGTAATCCTGTTTTGCGCAACATCCTTGTTTTCCTCAACCTCGTTTGGTTTCTCCGGAAGCCTGCCTGCGGGCGTCCTGGACCAAATGATTGTACATCCAAACCATCTCGTGGGGCAGGCCCATGGCGGGGTCCATGGTGGGGGCCGACCCGTGGCCTGCGCAGGGCGCTTAGCCAAAATGCCACTTATTTTTGAACGTGCGGCGGTTGCCAAACGACCGCCTTCGGTTACCTGATCACAGTGCGTTCCCGGGACTTTCCGCATTAACCCGTGAACCTGAGCAGGTGCAACTTGCGGCGCATCCATGCAGACGTGGATATAGAACGGACACCAGGTTCGAAATGCGCGCATGCATCCAGGCCCATTCCGGTTGGATCTGGCCGGCACCGGTCGCCGGCACACGGCCATCTCGGTCTTCTTATGCTGAAACGTGGCCGCCATTTCCATACGGTCGGGGCGCACACGTTGCCTTCCCGGATGTGGTGCGCGGAGCCTTTGGCACGCGCGATCTGATCCTTGTCCGTCTCGGGACGGTAGAGGTTCTGAATCGGCGGTTGCCGCTGACGAAACGGCTCTAAAAACGCTGTTTGAGGTCCTGACTTACGTGCTTGAGGTGATCGAAAGACTGTCTGCAGAGAGAACCTTGCTCTGAATCAGGTACATCTTCATTCTGTGACTCGAACTTCGCGATAAACTGTTTCACCACGTTCCTTTCTGTACGTGGTTGGTTTGACCCAACGTACACCTTTGAACGCCATTGTCGTTTGCGGTGCAGCCGCTATGCGGGCAGGCACTCGGCCTGCGGCGGCAAAACTCTCTGGCCGCCGTCTTGCTGGCTCAAGGCGGTCGATCCGGCTCGGAAAGCCGGTCCAACGGACCGCGCAGGCCACGACGCAGGCCACAGTCTCGCCCCACACGCTCAGGCACGGGGTCTGCCCCACGGGCATCTGGTATGCATAATGAGAAGGATGCCTATACGCGCCCTTGTGTTTTTTGCCTGTGCGGCCTGGATGGGGCCGGCCGCTGCGTCGCCGGTTAGTTCCGATCTTTTCAACAATCTGCACTGGCGCAATGTTGGTCCTTTCCGCGGAGGGCGGACGCGCGCGGCGACGGGCGTTCCCGGCCAGCCCAACGTGTTCTACATGGGCCAAGTGAATGGGGGAGTCTGGAAGTCAGACGACTACGGACGTACCTGGACGCCGATATTCGACAGCCAGCCTAGCGGTTCCATCGGCGCGATTGCGGTGGCGCCATCCGACACCAACACCATTTACGTGGGCAGCGGCGAAGGGCTGCAGCGGCCCGATCTGTCGGTGGGCAATGGCATCTACAAATCCACCGACGCGGGCAAAACGTGGACCCATCTCGGCCTGCGCGATGGGCAGCAGATTCCCGCGCTGGTAGTGGACCCACGAGATGCGAACCATGTGTTGGCCGCGGTGCTGGGACATCCTTATGGGCCCAATGCGGAGCGCGGAGTGTTCGTTTCGACGGACGGCGGCCAGACCTGGAATAAGTCCTTGTACGTGGACGAAAACACTGGCGCTTCGGACATCACGATGGACCTGGCACAACCGGATGTGCTGTACGCTTCGCTGTGGGAATCGCGGCAGGCTCCCTGGGAGTTCGGCAACGAGTACGCCGGCACGAAGGGCGGAATTTTCAAATCGACGGATGGCGGCAAGAACTGGCGGAAGCTGACCGGGGGCCTGCCGGAGGTATCGCAGGCATATGTGGCGATCGCGCCCAGCGACTCGCAGCGGTTGTATGCGACGGTGGCGACGGGCCGCGAAGTGCGCATCTACCGCTCGGACGACGGCGGAGGCAATTGGCACGTGGCCACGACCGATGCGCGGCCCGCAAACCGTATCGGGGGCGGCGATCTGCCGGTGCCGCGCGTGGATCCGAAGAATCCCGACATTGTATACAGCGCCAGCATCGTGACCTGGCGGTCGGACGATGGCGGCAAGACCTGGACGGGAATCAAGGGCGCGCCGGGCGGCGACGATTATCAGTACATCTGGATCAACCCCGAGCATCCGGACATCATCCTGCTGGTGGGAGACCAAGGCGCGCTGGTGAGCGTGAATTCCGGGCGAACCTGGAGCTCCTGGTACAACCAGCCGACGGCGCAGCTCTACCATGCGATTGCGGACAACGATTTCCCATACCACGTTTGCGCGGGGCAGCAGGAGAGCGGCTCGGTTTGCGTTTCCAGCCGCGGCAATGACGGCGTGATCACGTTTCGCGAATGGCATCCGGTAGGAGTGATCGAATACGGCTACGTGGCGCCCGATCCGCGCGATCCGGAGGTCATCTATGGCGCCGGCCGCGGGCAGGTATCGAAATATCATCGAAGCACCGGGCAGGTGGAAATCATCACGCCCACAGCGATCCGCGACGGCAAATATCGCGCGGACCGCACGCAGCCGATCGCGTTTTCGCCGGTCGATCCGCACGTGCTGTATTACGCGGCCAACGTGCTTTTCAAGACAACGGATGCAGGGCGTTCCTGGCAGACGATCAGCGGGGACCTGACGCGCCCGCATCCCGGCATTCCCGCAAGCCTGGGAAGTATGGCGGCCAAAGATCAGGGCGCCGATAAACAGCGCGGCGTGATCTATTCGCTGGCGCCCTCTTTCCATACGCTGGAGACCATCTGGGCGGGCACGGACGAAGGCCTCATCTGGGTGACGCGAGACGGCGGCAAGAACTGGAAAGACATCACGCCGCCGCAATTGACGGCGTGGAGCAAAGTGACGCAATTGGAGGCCTCGCATTTTGACGATCAGTCGGCGTACGCCTCGGTGAGCCGGTTTCGAGTAGACGACCTGACGCCTTATATCTACCGCACGCACGACGGCGGCAAGACTTGGAAGCTGATCACGGCCGGGCTGCCCAACGATGCGCCCATCGACACGGTGCGGGAAGATCCGGTGCGCAAAGGGCTGTTGTTTGCAGGCAGCGAGACCTCGCTGTGGGTATCGTTTGACGATGGCGAGCAGTGGCAATCGCTGCAGTTGAACCTGCCGCACACCTCCATGCGCGATCTTTGGATTCACGGCAGCGATCTGATTGTGGCGACACATGGGCGCGCATTCTGGATCCTCGACGACATCGCTCCACTGCGCCAGTTCGATGAGAAGACCGCGCCAGCGAGCGCCTGGCTGAGCCGTCCCGCGCCGGCCTATCGCGTGCGGCCGGACACCAACACCGATACGCCCCTGCCGCCGGACGAGCCACTGGCGGAGAATCCACCGGATGGGGCCATCCTGGATTACTATCTGGCACAGCCCGCAACAGGGCCGGTCACGCTCGAGATTGCCGATGCGGCGGGCAAGCTGATCCGGAAATATGCGAGCACAGACGAGCCGGAGCTGAGCGAGGCGGACCTGAAAGCGCTGGCCATTCCGGCGTTCTGGGTGCGGCCGCCGCGGGTTCTCCCGGCCACCGGCGGCATGCACCGCTGGATTTGGGATCTGCACGGTGCGCCACCCGAATCGCTGCGGCACGATTTTCCGATTGCAGCGGTGCCGCGCGATACGCCACGGCTGCCGCAGGGGCCACGAGTGCCGCCCGGCGCGTACACCGTGAAACTGACCGCCGGCGGCCACACTTACACCGCGCCGCTAATGGTCAAGATGGATCCACGGGTAAAGGCTCCGGCCGCGGGATTACAGCAACAGTTCGAAGGCGAAAAGCAGCTGGCCAGGACAATCAGCATCACGACAGAAGCTATTCGGGAAGCGCGCTCGGCGCAGGAGCAGATCGGCAAGCTTACGCACGATGCCAGCGGGCCGCTGGCCGAACAATTGACCGCGTTGGACAAAAAGATCAAGGCCATATTGGGTGGCGGTGGGGGATTCGGTCCCGCTCCGGCGGAGGCTACCCTGACTTCGGTCAACGGCGCGGCTTCGGGGTTGTATGGCGAGATCGACAGCGCGGATGCGGCGCCCACCGTGGCGCAAACGGCGGCATTACAGAAGGTCGCGCACGATTTTCCCGGAACCATTGACCGATGGAAGAAGCTGAAGAGCGCTGATATCGAGGCTATCAATCGGGATTTGAAAGCGGCGAAGCTACCGGAAATTCAGCTCAGCTCGAAAGGCGCCCACGATGACGACAGCGACGATTCGGACGATATCGGTTAGGCGTCTTACGCCGCGTTGGCTGGCGATCCTGTTCGCGGTGGCAGCGGCCGGGCAGACGCGGCCAGGCATTTTTCGGCTGCAACCGGTGCGGCCGGTGATGGAGTTGCGCGCGGAAGCGCTGGCGGCCAAGCCGCCCGAGGAGAGCGGAAAATTCCGGAGATCGGACCTGGTGGACCTGGCCACGCTGGACAAGCGAATCCGCCTGGACATCCGCTACGCCAGTGCGGACAATTTTCTGAGCACGCCGGTTTATTCATCGGCACGGGCTTTCCTGCAGCGTCCGGCGGCGGACGCGCTGCTGAGGGCAGAGCGCGAGTTGCTCAAACAAGGATACGGCTTGCTGATCTTCGACGGCTACCGCCCCTGGTATGTGACGAAGATCTTTTGGGACGCGACGCCGGTGGACAAGCACGAATTTGTGGCCGATCCGGCGCAGGGGTCGCGGCACAACCGGGGATGCGCGGTGGATCTTTCACTATACGATCTGAAGACCGGACACGAAGTGGAAATGACGGGCGTGTACGATGAAATGTCGCCGCGGTCGTATCCGAATTACGCGGGGGGTACGGAGGCGCAGCGCGCGCCGCGGGATCTGCTGCGGCGGGAGATGGAGAAGCAGGGTTTCAGCGTGTTTCCGTCGGAATGGTGGCATTTCGATTACAAGGATTGGAAGGAGTACGGGATCCAGAACGTGCCGTTCGAGGAGATCCGGGGGCAGCGGTGAGGGTGATGCGAATGAGGGCCGCAGCGGGACCTCGCGGGCACTCTACATTACGGCCTGGAGCCGCAGACCGAGAAGACGCCGTGCCATGAAATCGAAGTTGCTATGCGTCGAAGCTGATCAAGGCAACGGTGAAGTAACCGATGGCGCGTATCGCCGAATTGCACCAGAAATGGATGTAGGAGCCGAAGTACCGTAAGGCCTACCAAGAAATGGAAGAAGAATTCGCTCTAGCTAGCCGCTGCGCTGATTGATGTTCGCAGCCGCGCAGGCTTGACGCAGAAACAGCCGACGCGAAAGGTGGGCACTCCCCAGATGCGCACGCTGGAAAGGCTCGCGGCCGCGACAGGCTCGCGCCTGCGCATGAGCTTCGCGCCGCGCACGGCGAAACCGCCTTGGGCAAGGCAGTCGGCCTAAGGGCCTTCGCAGGCGGGGGGCCGAGCTCACTGCTAATTTCCGATGGCCCACAGGTGGTGCTGGGTGCGGACCAGCAAGAGGCCTCCGGCGATGGCGGGCGTGGCCATCAGCGGCTCGCCCATTTCGTTTTTGCCGATCAGTTCGAAGCGCGGGCCGGCCTTTACCACGAAGATATCGCCATCCTCGCTGGGCAGGTAGATCTTGCCGTCGGAGGCTACCGGCGAACCGCTGAATCCGGAGCCCTGATGCGGGATGCGCTCCCGGTAGACTTCGGCGCCGGTCTCCAGGTTGTAGCAATCGAAGACTCCAGCATTGCCCAGCACGTAGAGATAGGTTTTGTAAATCAGCGGGGTGGGCATGTAGGGACCGCGTTGCTGCTTCTGCCATGCGACCCAATGCGGGTTGCCGGTGATGTCGCCCGCCGCCCCGGCGCGGATGGCGAAGATGGGCGCCTCCGGCCGGCGGCCGCTGGCCACTACGATCAGACCACCGGCGGAGACGGGGGTGGGGGCGGTGATCTTGGAACTGCCACCCAGGCGCCAGAGTTCCTTGCCTGTAGCCGGATCGTAGCCGCGCACAAAGTTCGATCCGTTGGTGATGAGTTCCGTGCGGGCGCCGCCCTGGTATACGGCTGGGGTGCCCCAGGAAGGCAGCTCGTCGCGGTCCGCTTTCCAAATGGTGCGACCGGTATCGCGATCGAAGGCCTCCAGGAACGACCCTTTCTGCTGATCGCATTGCACGATGACGCTGCCGCCGTAGAGGATTGGCGAGCTGGCCGTGCCCCACTCATACTCCGGAAGATCGTAAGCGCCCACGTTGAGCTTGCCCAGATCGCGCTTCCATAGCGGCGTGCCGGCCATATCGAAGGCGTAGAGTCCCTGCGAGCCGAAGAAGGCCACCACCACTTTTCCATCCGTAGCGGGAGTGGCGTTGGCGTACGTGGCTTTCATATGACGCTTCTCTTTGGGTGATCCCTCATACGCCAGGCGGTCCCAAAGGATTTCGCCGGTTTTACGGTCGAGGCAAAGGAGCCTCCATTGCTGCGGTGTGACATCGTCGGATGCGTCGCCTTCGCCGTAGAGTCCGCGTTTGAAGGAAGCGTCGGGCCGGCTGCTGATGGCCGTGGTAACGAAGACGAGGTCATGCCAGACGATCGGGCTGGAGTGCGCAAGTCCGGGAATGGGGACGGTCCACCGGATGTGCGTGTGATGGGCTACGTCCCAGGCCGCGGGAAGATTCTGGTGGTCGGCCACGCCGGAGGCCGCGGGTCCGCGAAAGGAGGGCCAATCCTGCGCGGCAGAGGTGCATGCCATAGCGAGGAACAGGACCGGCAAACGAGGCGACATGCGTTGATGATAGCGCGCCGCCAAGTAAACAGGGAGGCTCCCCTGTTGACATCCCACAGAAGTGCTGGCATACTCCTGTGTGTGGGCCACAGGAGGAGACGCAAGTGTGGAACTGGCTTAGGGTGGCGGCTTCCCGGACCAAAGCGCGATTCGCGATGGGCCGGGTGGAGCACGATTTCGGAGAAGAGCTGGAGTCGCACTTGGCACTGCTTGCGGAAGAACACGTGCGACGTGGGCTTTCGCCCGAAGAGGCCATGCGGGCCGCGCGTTTGCAACTGGGCGGCGTGACGCAACTGCGCGAGACGCATCGCGAATTGCGCGGGCTGCCCTGGATCGAGACCCTGACGCAGGACGCACGGTATGCCTTGCGGATGCTGCGCAAGAATCCCGGCTTTACCGCGGTAGCGATCCTGACGCTGGCACTGGGCATCGGCGCGAACACGTCGATCTTCACGGTGATCAACGCGGTGCTGCTTCGTCCGCTGCCCTTTGCCAGGCCGCAGGAACTGGTGACGTGGCGGGGTAACGAATCGCTGCTGGATATCGACGACATCCGCGCGCAGAGCTCGTTCTTCGCCGCCGGCGGCGGCTTGAATCCGGAGGTGATGGATTACACCGGCGGCAGCGAGCCCATCGGGATCAACGCCGGATACGTGGACGCGGGGTTGTTCCAGGTGCTGGGGGTGCCGGCGATGCTGGGGAGAACGCTGACGCCCGAGGATGACCGGTTGGGAGGCCCGCGCGTGGTAGTGGTCGCCTATCCGTTCTGGCGCGAGTACCTGGCGTCGGATCCGGACATTGTGGGAAAGACGATCCCGTTGAGCGGCATACGCTACACGGTGATCGGCGTCATGCCGCCGAGTTTCGTCACGCCGGAGTCCAGCGAGGACCTTTACGTCTCGCTGCGGGTGGTCTATCCGGAGGCTGCCAATTATCGCGGCGTACATTTCATGCGCGCAATCTGGCGGCTGAAGCCAGGCGCGACCCTGGCGCAGGCGAGCGCCGGCATGCAGGCGGTGGACGCTCGCCTGGCGGCGGCCTATCCGCAGGACGAGAAAGACCGGCACACGGTACCGCTGCCGCTGCAGCAATGGGTCACCGGTGACGTGCGTCCGGCGTTGTGGGTACTGTTCGCGGCGGTGTCGGTGGTGCTGCTGATCGCGTGTGCGAATTTCGCGGGTCTGCTGATGGCGCGCAGCGTAGCGCGGCGGCGCGAGATGGTGATCCGGGCCGCGCTGGGAGGAGGCCGCAGACGGCTGATCCGGCAGGCGCTCACGGAGAGCACCCTGCTGGCCTTCTTGGGAGGGCTGGCGGGATTGCTGCTGGCGCGGTGGGGTACGCGGCTGTTGATCTCCGCCAAGCCGGCGGCGCTGGCCAACTTGAGCGCGGTCACCATGGACTGGTCCGTGCTGGCATTCGGGCTGGCGGTTTCGACATTGACCGGCCTGATCTTCGGATTGATTCCGGCCTGGAAGGCGTCGCGCCCGCAACTGGCGGACACGATGAAACAGGAAGGGCGGACCGCGACGGCGGGGCTGGCGGGCCACGGCTTCCGCAGGGTGCTGGTGGTAGCAGAGATGGCCCTGGCGCTGGTGCTGCTGGCGGGAGCCGGATTGCTGATCAGAGGTTTCAGCCAATTGCGTGCGGTGGATCCGGGGTTCAACCCCGCACACGTGGTTTCGATCGACGTGCACTTGCCGCCCACGCGCTTTACGGAGATTCCGAAGCAGACGGCCTTCCGGCGCGAGCTGTTGGCCAGGCTGAACGCGCTTCGGGGAGTCCAGGCGGCCATGGTAGGCGACGCGCCATTGAACGGCAGCGAAGTGGCGCACAGGCTGGCCTTCGAAGGCCGGCCGGTAACGCCGGGCGACGAACCCGAAGTGGATACCTTCTGCACCATGGGCGACTACTTTCGCGTAATGCAGATTCCCCTACGGGCTGGGCGCGGGTTGACAGAGATGGACCGGGAGGGGCAGCCACTGGCCGCGATGATCAACGAGTCGCTGGCGCGCAAGTATTTCTCGGGGCAGAATCCGGTCGGGCAGCGCATCCGGTGGGCGCGCGAAACCGGGGCCGCCAGATGGATGACGATTGTCGGCGTGGCGGGCGACGTGAAGCAGTATTCGCTGGCGCAGCCGGCTTTACCCGCGGTCTTTACTCCGTTCCCGCAATCGAACGAGTCCTGGCGGCGGTGGATGTCGGTGGTGGCGCGCATCTCGAGGGAGCAAGCCGGCCTGATTCCGGCGATTAAGCGGGAGATCTGGGCGCTGGACAGCGAAATTCCCTTGAACCGGATTCACACCATGGACGAGCGGCTAAATCAGTCGCTGGCCGAGCACCGCTTCAACATGTTCCTGCTCGGACTGTTCGCGGGCTTGGCCGTGATTCTTGCGGCTGTAGGACTCTACGGCGTGATGTCTTATATCGTGAGCCAGCGGACGCATGAGATCGGCATCCGCATGGCGGTGGGCGCGCGCCGCAGCGACGTGCTGAAACTGGTGTTGCGGCAGGGTGCGAGCCTGGCGATCGCCGGGCTGGGCGCGGGCATGGCGGGCGCGCTGGGGCTGACGCGGCTGATGCGCAGCCTGTTGTTCGGGGTCACACCCACTGATCCGGTTACGTTCGCGGCGGTCGTTTTGCTGATGATCGGGGTGGTGTTGATGGCTTGCGTGATCCCGGCGCGGCGGGCGATGCGCGTGGATCCGATGGTGGCGCTTCGGGACGAGTAGGGGGATCGCTTCGCTCGCCGGTCGTTAGACTCGCACCCCGCACGACCACAACAGATAGCCGATGGCCTGGCGCAAATAGTTCCAGCGCTCGTGGAGGGTGTCGCGCGCGTTGTCGCGGCGCGGCGAGCCGTAGGCCGTGATGCCGCTGCGCTCCAGCATCTTCTTTACGCGATAGATGTGATAGCCGTCGCTGACCACGATAGCAGACCTCAGCCCCATGCGCCGCATAATTTCGGTTGCCAGGGCAGTCGAAGCCACGGTGGTGGCTCCTTCGCTTTCGACCACCACATCTTCGGGAGGCACACCTAGATTGGTCAGGTAGTCCCGGCCCACTTCTCCTTCGGTGAAGACGGGATCGCCGCCCGCGCCGCCCGTGGTCATGATGCGCGGCGCGAGGTGCCGGCGGTAAAGATCGAGCGCGTGATCGAGGCGCGCCTTCAATACCGGCGAGGGCCGCCCACGATACTCGGCGGCGCCCAGCACCAGGATCAGGTCGGCGGGCCGGGCTTCGTCGCGCTCAGCCTGCCGCTCGATGGCGATAGCGACCCACGCCGTCGCGAGCATTGCCAGCGAGACGGCAGCCACAATCACATTCCATACGACGCGTTTCATCTGCGCTATTCTGATCCCAGACACATTGTAAGATGCCTAAACCTGAGACAATCTCCAGCGCCGCCAATCCGTTGTTGAAGGACATCCGTCGCGCCATCGCGCGCGGCGGCCTAACGCAGGAGGGCTATCTGGTGGCGGAGACGTTTCACCTGCTGGAGGAAGCCCTGCGCAGCGATTGCGCGGTGAAGGTGGTGCTGTGTTCGGAGTCGGTGCAGTCGGCGGTAGAGCGTCACGTCAAACGCCTGGCGGGCGTGCGCGTCGCGGTGGTAGCCGACCAGCTTTTCCCGTATATCTCCGGTACCGAGGCGAGCCAGGGAGTGATCGCGCTGGTGCGGCCCCCGATCTGGAACCTGCCGCAGCTGTTTCGCGGGCGCAGCCTGGTAGTCGTGCTCGACGGTCTGCAGGATCCCGGCAATGCGGGGACCATCGCGCGCGCCGCGGAGGCATTCGGCGCCTCCGGGATCATGTTTCTAAAAGGCACGGTGAGCCCTTTCAACCCTAAGGCGCTGCGCGCGTCGGCGGGTTCGCTGTTCCGGGTACCGTTTGCCTACGGACTAGATCCGGCGCTGGCGCGGGCGGCGCTGCAGCAAAACAAACTGGATGTGTACGCGGGCGTGCCGTCGAGCTCGCAACTGCCGTCGAAGCCTCTGGGCCAAGTGGACTTCACGCGCAAGTGCGCGCTGGTGATCGGGAACGAAGCGCACGGGGTGAGCCCGCAATTGCGCGCGGCGGCGATCGACATTTCGATTCCGACATCGGGCGTGGAATCGCTGAATGCGGCGGTCGCGGCGGGCATCCTATTGTATGAGTCCCGGCGCCAGAGGTCGCTGCACGATTGAGCCTGTTTGACGCAGCCCCGTTGAGCGGTGCAGAGCACGCGGATAAGCAGCGTCCGCTAGCGGACCGCATGCGGCCGATCACGCTGGAGGAGTTCGCCGGGCAGGACCACGTGCTGGGTCCGGGCAAACCGCTGCGCCAGCAGATTGAGCGCGACGAACTGAATTCCGTGATCCTGTGGGGGCCTCCTGGGGTGGGCAAGACCAGCCTGGCGCGCCTGATTGCACGTCTAACGCGCTGCGAGTTCATTCCGTTCAGCGCGGTGTTGAGCGGGATCAAGGAAATCAAAGCGGTGATGGCGGACGCCGAACGGCTGCGGCGGGCGGGGCGGCGCACGATCGTTTTCGTCGACGAGATTCACCGCTTTAACAAGGCCCAACAGGACGCGTTCCTGCCGTATGTGGAACACGGCGATATTATCCTGATCGGCGCCACCACGGAGAACCCGTCATTTGAAGTGATCGCGGCGCTGCTGTCGCGGTCGCGGGTGTATGCGCTGCGCGCGCTGACGGCCGAAGAGATTGTGGGATTGCTGGAGCGCGCGCTGGCTGATCGCGAGCGGGGGTTAGGCGAGTTGGAGATCGCCGCGTCGCCGTCGCTGCTGGAACAAATCGCGATTTTCGCTAATGGGGATGCGCGATCAGCCTACAACACGCTCGAGGCGGCGGTGGCCGCATCGCCGCCGCACACGCTGGCGGAGCAGGCGGTGCAAGACGCCATCCAGCGCAAAGTGCTGCTGTACGACAAATCCGGCGAGGAGCATTACAACCTGATCTCGGCGCTGCACAAATCCGTGCGATCGAGCGATGTGGATGCGGCACTGTACTGGCTGGGGCGGATGCTGGAAGCGGGCGAGGACCGGTTGTACATCGCGCGGCGGCTGATGCGCATGGCGATTGAAGATATCGGGCTGGCAGATCCGCGGGCGCTGGAGCAGGCAGTGGCCGCGATGCAGGCGGTGCATTTCCTGGGAATCGGGGAAGGCGACCTGGCGCTGGCGCAGGCGGCGATCTACTTGTCGGTGGCGCCGAAGTCGGACGCTTCGTACAGGGCGCTAGGCGCGGTGCAAGCGGATGTGCAGGCGACTATGGCGGAGCCGGTCCCGCTGCATTTGCGCAATGCGCCGACGGCGGCGATGAAGCAATGGGGCTACGGCGCGGGATACCAGCATGCGCACAAATTCGAAGATGCAGTGACGGGGATGGAGTGCCTGCCGGCGCCGCTGGCGGGGAAGCGGTATTATTTTCCGACGGAGCGAGGGGTGGAGAAGCGGATCGGGGAGCGGCTGGAGGAAGTGCGCAAGGCGCGGGCGGCGGTGCGGGTGGGGGAGCCTGTGCTCAGGAATCCAGAAACTTCCTGACACGCTCCCAATCCTTCAGTTGCGCAGGCTCTTTCCGGTGCGTATTCAGTATTCGGGCGCCGCAATGCTACATCGGAAAGTATGTGCTGCCGCACGCCAGCCTGAACCCGTCCGGACACTCCACGGCGGTTCTGAAGCGAATTCGCCGCAGGGCATAAGCTTGCGCGACGGTTCTGTACGGCCATTCTCCAAGCGAGACGACCGCCTTAGGCAAGATTAAGTCGATGGTGCGGCGCAAGAACTTCTCGCCGCATTTCGTGAACCAGTCGCGCTCCACTTTAGCCTGCAGGCCACCCTGCTTCAGGCAGAGGACGGCGTTGGTGAAAAAGCAGCGGCCACTGCCCGAGTCTCCGGATTGGGGTGGAGCGATCGTGATGTCGAGGGACTTGAGTAGCTTCACAAAGCATGTCATTAGTCGGATTGCGGGCCGCCTCCCGGCCCTTGTTTTCCTGGAAGTAACGAGTATCACCGCAATCCTGGCCGACGATCACCAGGTCGGCATTGAGGTTGCTCTGCCACAGGTTCCACGGGCCGATCTGGTCGGAGTGGTAGGCGCCTCCATCGCAGTCGGCGGGATTTACAAGGCAGTCGCAGGCGTGGCAGGACTTGCGTTCCCGGACGAGGGCGGCGTATCCGGCAAGGCGAGTGGAATCGGTCATGGCGGCATTGTACCGGCGCGATAAACTGAAGGGCAATATGAAATTGGGAAACATTTGCCTGTTTGTTTTACTGCTGGCTCCGGCCAGCGCGCAGGAGGTCATCCATCTTTATCCCGGCGCGGCTCCTGGTTCCGAGGATTGGAATTATCCCGAAAAACAGTATTTTTCGAAGGCCTGGAACACGGAGGTGGTCAGCAACGTCACCCAGCCTACGCTCACGGTCTACAAGCCTGATCCCGCTGTCGCCAATGGAACCTCTGTTGTGGTCTGCCCGGGTGGCGGGTTCATGGCGCTCTCGATCGAGAGCGAAGGCATCGAGGTGGCAAAGTGGCTCGCGGCCAAGGGGGTGACTGCGTTCGTTCTGAAATACCGGGTTGCACACACCGGCGAAGATGCCACGCAGGAGTTTTTGGATAGCTTCAGAGACCAGAAGAAATTCGGCGAAATGTTAGGCAAGATCCTCCCACTCTCGATTGCCGACGGTCTGGCATCGGTGGCCTACGTGCGGAGGCATGCCGCGGATTGGGGGCTGGCCGCGGACCGCGTGGGGATCATCGGTTTCTCCGCCGGCGGGGCGGTGACGGCAGCCGTGGCTTTTCACTACGCGCCCGAAGGCCGTCCGGCGTTTGTGGCACCTATCTATGCAGGGGTATTGGGGTTGAAGGATGCGCCCGTTCCGACCGATGCTCCTCCCATGTTTCTGGCCGCCGCCACGGACGACCAACTGCACCTGGCGCCCGACAGCATCCAGTTGTACAACCAGTGGACCGCGGCGCACAAGTCGGCCGAACTGCACATGTACGCAAAGGGCGGCCACGGGTTTGGCATGCGCAAGCAAGGGATTCCCGCCGACCACTGGATCGAGCGCTTCTGGGAATGGCTCGACTCGCAGGGATTGCTGAAGAAATAGCCGCGTCTCAATCGTGGCGGACGGCGGTCATCGGGTCTATGCGGGACGCTTTGCGCGCGGGTAGGTAGCCGGCCGCTAGCGCTGCGCCGAGGAGTATCGCGACTGCCGCAGCCACGGCCCGCGGATCACCAGGCTTGACT
Source organism: Bryobacterales bacterium (assembly GCA_963843255.1). Classification (GTDB taxonomy): domain Bacteria; phylum Acidobacteriota; class Terriglobia; order Bryobacterales; family Bryobacteraceae; genus Bog-159. Next base: position 191,788 of record CAWJJQ010000009.1, read on the forward strand.
CCGAAAAGAAAAGACTCGACCAGTTTCGACGCGGCCAGAGCGAGTGGCAGACTGATGGCGAGCCCCAGAACGGCGAGGATCAGAACGTCTCGCAGCACCATCCAGGCTACCGTCCGGCGCGACGCGCCCAGCGCCATGCGGATCCCGATTTCACCGGTGCGGCGGGCCACGGTGTACGAGGTGGTGCCGTACAGTCCCACGCAGGCAATCGCCAGCGACAGCATTGCGAAGGCCGTACAGAGACGCGCGAAGAGCATCTGGGGCGCCATCTCGCGTTGAATCTGGGCGGTCTGCGTGCTCAAACCCGCAACGGGGATGCGCGCGTCGGCCTGGTGCACGATTTCGCGAACCGCCGCGGCGTATCCCAACGGGTTGCCCGCGGTGCGCAAGAAGAATGTCATTTCGTCAACAGGCACATCCAGGTTCTGTTCAAAGGGCAGGTAGACGACAGCGGGAAACGCACCGGTCAGGTCGTCGTAGCGCGCGTTCTTTGCCAGGCCGACGATTTCCAGTTGCTGGGGCTTGGCGCGCAGCCCGAAGCTGGTGACGCGCCGTCCGACGGGATTTGCGCCTTCGAGATTCGCCTTCGCCCAAGCCTCGTTCACGATGGCCACAGGGGGCGCGCCCATGCGATCGCGCTCGTCGAATTCGCGGCCCAACAACACGGGAATGCGCATGGTGGAAAAGAATCCCGGCCCGACACCCAGGACGCGAGTGGCAGTTCGATCGGCTCCAGAGCCATGCCCGCTCGGCGCATCCTGGGGCCGCTCCTTACCCAATGGAACCACCGGCCAGCCCCAGGCGCCATCGCCGATCAGGGGCGAGTTTGCCATCGTCGAGCTCCGAACGCCCGGGATCGCCGCCAGACGCTTTTCGAGATTGCTGTAAAACGAGAGAATTTCCGGGTTGCGATGGCCCGCCTGGCGGGCATTCACTTTGAACAGCAGAATGTTCCCGCGCGTGAAGCCCACGTCCAGCGACTGCAGATTTGAAAGCGTCCGCACAAACAGGCCCGCTTCGATCAGCAGTAAGAGGCAGATGGCCATCTGCGAAATCACCAGCATCCGGCCCAAACCGAATCTTCGCCGCGCGCCGGAACGCGATTCGCCGGAGCGGGCCTCTTTGAGCACCGGCATGGGTTCCACGCGGGTGGCCTGAAGAGCGGGGGCCAGCCCGAACAGCAGGCCGGTCACCACGGTCAACAACAACGCAGCCGCCAACACGGGGAGGCTCAACTCCGGGTGCAGAGTGAAATTCCGGCTTCCGGTGGCGAGCACATTGGTCAGAAACCGGATGCCCCAAAATGCGACCAGAATCCCGGCGGCGCCGCCCAGCAGCGCGAGCAAAAGGCTTTCGGTCAGCAACTGCCGGATCACCCGCCATCTTCCCGCGCCCATGCTGAGGCGGACGGCCATCTCGCGCCTTCTGGCAGTGGCGCGCGCCAGCATGAGGTTGGCGATGTTGGCGCACGCGATGGCCAGGATCAGTCCCACCATGGCCAGCAGAATGTAGAACGGTTCGGAATAAGCCCGCCGCAGGTTATCCAGACCCGCCGCGCCTTCCTGCAGCAGAAACTCCGGCAGATTCCGGCGCTCCCGGTCGTTAGCCGCCGTCGAGGCAACCCACGCATCGAATACAGATGCCAACGCCGCGCGCGCCTGTGCGATAGTGACGCCGTGACGCAATCGCCCCATCATCTCGGTCCAGTAATAGTGCTCGTCGAGGTAGCGGTCGACCGGTCCCGGGCCCCGTTCCGGATTGAGGAGAAGATCGGCGTGGAGCGGGAGATACAGGTCCGGCGTTTTGGACGGATCGATTCCGAGGAAGCCGGGCGGCGCAACGCCGATGACGGTGAACGGAGTATTGTCGATCCAGACCGTGCGCCCGGCGGCGCCGGCGGCATCGCCGAATCGGGCTTGCGCGAATCCGTAGCTGAGCACCACGACCGGTGGCGAGCCGGGGCGATCGTCGTCACCGGCAATGAGCCGGCCCGCGGCGGGCACGAGTCCGAGCCCCTGAAAATATTCGCCGGAGACGTACTCGCCGCCGGTAATCTCGGCTTGCCCCTGCGCGATGACGTTCAGCTTTCGCACCGGGCGGTACGCGAAGAGAACGGAAAGCACGCGGTTCGATTGCTGGAGATGGTCAAACGCGGGGTAAGGGAAGACGGCGGACGTCGGTCCGGTCCGAGGATGGTCGTAGATTTGGCCGCTGACGTCATGCAGCACCGATCCGTCCGTATTCTTCTTGCCCGTGAAGTGCCATTTCAGCACTACCAGCGATCCCGGATCGGACACGGGCAGGGAGCGCATGAGCAGAGCGTCCATAAAGCTGTAAATAGCCGTGTTCGCGCCGATGCCCAGCGCCAGCGAAAGCGCCGCCAAGATGGTGAATGCCGGACTGCGCAGCATGGTGCGGAGGCCGTAGCGCAGATCCTGGCGCAATTGTTCCAGCAGGGTCCAACTCCACGCGGCCCGCGTGTCTTCTAGCACCATGCCCAGGTTTCCGAGGTCGCGCCCCGCCGCCCGGCGCGCTTCTTGTGAGGACATACCGGCGGCTTGGCGCTGGCCGGTTTCTTCTTCCAGATGGAAGCGGAGCTCGGCAGCGAGATGATCCTCCCTGTTGCGGCGCCGCGCCAGCCAGCCCAGCTTGCGAAAGAACGAGATCATTGGCCCTCCTGGTCCACTGCGGTATTGTGTAGGCATTCTACTAAATGTTCTGTAGGATGTCTACTTGCGGTCAGACACAGTGCGCCACGAGCGATCCGCTGCGAGATAATTCAGATGCGTTACACGGCCTGGTGGTGCGAACTCACGTCTTCACCGCGCTCCGTTTGGCGTGCCGCCGCCTCTTGATCAAGAGCATGCCGGCGACGGCAAGGCAATCGATCCAAGACAACCCTTGCGGCTCAGGAGTCCTGACAGTCACGCTGCCATCCAGCGTGGTGAACGGGATGTCGTTGAATGAGGAATCGAGCAAAATCCCGTTGGACAGGCTCGCAGAGCTGATGCCCGGACTGATCGCCTGGAACGTGAAGTCAACCAGATCGCCGCTGCCGTTCGCGCCCGGAATGTCGCCTGCCAGGGTGTCGGCGGTGCCTGTGGCTGTCCCCGCAATGTTGTCGATGGTCCCCGGGATGAAGATGGTGCTGCCGGCGGAAGGCAAAAAGCTATCCTCGGAAATGCTTAGCAGTTGCAGAATGGCAGGATCAAACGCGAGGTCAAACTGGAACGCGTACAGATCCGAAACGCCCGCGATGCTGACCGGCAAAGTGAAGATCTGGTCGACCACTACATCGGCGGAACCGGCCGAGATCACCGTCTGGGCGGTGAGTGACGGTAAAGACAACAGTGCGGCCGCCAGGACTACGGCCAGCGGAAGTGTTCGGATTTGACTCATGGGCGATCCTCCTTCTTAAGTTCACTGACATTGTAGGCGCACCCCGGGAGGAACGTCATCGGTATTGGCGCTCCTCTTGTGGGGTGTAGTACAGTGCCGGACAGGCGCGTCTACGGGCACTTCGTTCCGGGGACGAGTTTTTGGGAGACGATGGCGAGGTCCAAAACGTTGACCACGCCGTCATGGTTGACATCGGCACTGGAGTTGAAACCGGGCTGGCCGGTGCGCTTGTTGAAAGCAGCTTTCACGACAGCGATATCCGCGCAGTTGATTTGGCCGTCGCCATTGACGTCGCCGGGCAGTTGGGGCACGTGCGTGATGGCGTCGGGTGCCGTTTTCGGGTTCCCCTGATTTCCGGCAATGTCCGTGGCGATGCTGTAGAAGCCGTAGGTGTGGAGGAGAGATCCTGTGTAATAAGCCTGGGTGGAGGTGACGTTCGACAGCCAGGGAGCGAAGGGGCCGCCATTGTCGGAAACGTAGATCGTGTAGCTAGCCACACCGGTCGTCGCGCCGGATCCGAACCATTGGACGCTGAAGTTGGGAGAAGAGGCTTTGGCGGGAAGCGCGGCGACGTGACTAACGGGTTTGGCGTCGATCTTGAAGAATTCGCCATGGGGCGTCTCGTGGTGACCGGCGCTATCGACGCTGTAATATAAAAGCTGATGGCTACCGGCGGTCGAGATTGTGATGGCAGTGTCATAGACGCGATATGGGCCGACGTCCACGCTGTAATAAGTGGCGGAGACCGGGCTACCAGAGTCAGTGGCAGTGAGGGTCACGGTCACGGCGCCCAGATACCAGCTATTGTTTCCTGAGACGCCATTCAGGTTTGCCGTGGTCGCCGGACCGGGTAAGGCGGAGCCGAGGCTCAGCTTGCTCACGAAGGCATCTCCGCAGGGGTAGTTTTGCGGACACTGCGCCGGCTGATCTAACGTAGTCTGAAAAGCGCCTGGGGTGGTAGGGAAATCGGCGCTTAGGGCATAGCCTGTGACATAGGCGTTGCCTGCGGCGTCGACCGCAATGGCATTGGCAGAGTCGGCGCCACTTCCACCGAGATATGTGGAGTACAGAAGCACCGAACCGGCGGCGTTCAGTTTGCTGACGAAAGCGTTCTGAGGGCCGCCGCCGTAATTGGTCTGGAAGGCGTCCGGGGTGGTGGGGAAATTGGACCCCCAGACCTTGCCAGTTACGAGGGCGTTGCCCGCGCCATCAACCGCGATGCCAAAACCGGCAGCGTCCACGCCCAGGAAGGTAGAGTATACAGGCGCGGTACCGGCGGCGTTCAGCTTGGTCACGAAGGCAGTCTGGCTCACCCCGCCGGGGAAAGTCGTCTGGAAGGCTCCTGGAGTGGTTGGGAAGTCCGTATTGCCGGTCCAACCTGTGACGAAGCCGTCGCCCGAGGAATCTACTGCTATGCCATTTGCAGACGTGTCGCCTCCGCCAAGATAGGTGGCGTAGACGAGCGCGGAGCCGGTGGAGTTGAGCTTGGCGACGAAGGCATTACCGGGTGTTGTAGCCTGAAAAGCGCCCGGCGTGACGGGAAAATTGAAGGACTCGGTGGAGCCGACGATGACGGCGTTACCCGACCCATCCACCGCAACCGCCTGGGCCCCGTCGTTATCATTTCCCCCCAGGTAGGTCGAGTAGACCAGAGCCGAACCGGTGGCGTTCAGCTTAGTCACAAAGGCGTCCTCATTGCCTCCGCCGAAAGTGCTTTGGAAGGCTCCCGGCGTAATTGGAAAGTAACCAGCCTGTACGGTACCCGCCACATAGGCATTTCCGGAAGCATCAACCGCAAGGCAGACGCTGTCTATGAACCCGTCCACATACGTGGAGTAGATCAGAGCCGAGCCGGCGGCATTTAGCTTGCTTACGAACAATGCCCCTACTCCTTCACTGAACACGGGTGTGGTCTGGAACGCGCCTGGCGTGATTGGGAAGTCGAGCGACAGAGTGAATCCGGCGATGTAAGTATTGCCCCAGCCGTCCACGGCTATGCCACTGCCCCAATCCCAGCTACTTCCGCCCAGATAGGTGGAGTAAACAAGGGCCGTGCCATCGGGATTGAGTTTGGTGACGAAGGCATCATAGGTACCACCGAAGCCGGTCTGGAGGATACCCGGCGTGGTGGGAAAATCGGCTGACACAGTTCTGCCCGTGACATAGGCGTAGCCCGAAGCATCCACGGCAATCGCGTTGCCCTGATCGTCCCCACTTCCCCCCAGGTAAGTCGAATACACCAGGGTCGGATCAATCACCAGCGCCCGGCGCCGGTCATACTCCGCCACGCTGAACCCCACGCGATCCTTGCCGCGCAGTACATAGCGTCCGGCCAGGGTCTGCCGCTGACCGGTGATCTCCTGGTACACGACGGGCGCGGGCTCGATCACCTCATCGCCGCCAAGCCCGATCACCAGCGCACCATCGCCATTCACCGTCAGGTTCCGGGCGCCTTGAAAACGGATGTCGATGGCGCGCGGATCGGCGCCCGGCGCCAGCAGGAAATCGTATTCCAGCAGCCGCTGGTTGCCGTGGTACACCAGGTCGATTCCGGGATAGACGCCCGCGTACTTGACGCCGGCATAAGTGGGAACATTCGTGCGCCACTGGCTGGGATCGCGGCCGATGAAATAGTTGCTCTTGCCGGGCAGGGCGCCGGCTCCCGTCACGCCGGCACCCGCGTTGGCGCCGTGCAGTTTCATGCGCAGGACGGCGTTGGTCTTTTCGCGGTGCAGCGACAGGATGGCGGCGTCTCCGGTAAGAAACAGTGTGTAGCCTGGACCGCGCGCCAGGAACTTCACCTGGCGGACGGTTTGGCCGCGATTGGCCTCGAAGCTCAGGGGCAGTTTCCCGTAGGAATCCACAACTGGCGCCGGTAGGGCTGGCTCGGCCCTGGCGGCGCCTAATAGCAAAGTTGCCGGCAGGAGGGCAGCGGCGCGGAACAGCTTCATATGCTGGGAATAATGCATCATGCGGAACTCCTTAATGCGATATTCGATGCGATTCAGGCCTGATGCACCGGAATACCGAGACCGCGCGCGTTGTCTGTCACGTTATCTTTGTGATCATGCCGGAAAGGGCTTCCCGAGGCACGACGTTTGCGGCGGATGGACGCCCGTGCCGCCGGGCCGAAGACGTGCTGCGTGGTACTGCATCCACGGCTATGTTAGCCTTTTTCTGGCACGGGCACAACGAAAAGCAGGCCTTTTAATATTAATCCACGAGAATCAGGGTCGCATTTTCTGGAGGGCCGTTCCATTTCCCAGGCCGTGAGCGGCGTTCGACGGGCACGTTTGGTTAGGTTAGATTAGCGTAGCTTATGGGGCCTGCCCGACACTTGCGGCAGTGCGGACGTTACATCGCCGGCATCGACCAGGTGTTGAGCTGGAGCGGGGCCAAGGGCCCCTTGCAGGCTAAGGGCCCGCCCCACTGAATTCCGGTGCGCCGGCTAACTGCTGGCGGCGGTGGCAGCGCTACTCAACTGCGAGTTGGACGTGCTCCAAATCGTGCTGATACTGGCGCCGGAACCGATGAACAGGGCCGCGGAAGCCAGTGCTACGAACGCCATTAACAGCGTGTATTCAATCAAGTCCTGGCCTTGTTCATCTTGCCAAAGCCGCTTCAAACCGTTCAGCATAGGAGATCTCCTCAAGTTTGTTAATGGCCGGGGCATGATAGACTCCGGCCGCTTCTCATTGTCCGTACCGCGCGCGCTAACACTCAACGCTGCCGTTGGATAACGGTAACGCGAGGGTGAGGCATAGGACTAAGTGGGCGCCACTAGTTCCGCAACTGGCCGCTCAGATATGCCTCGTATGCGCCAAGGTCGAAATGGCCGTGTCCGCTCAGGCAGAACAGGATTATTTTCGGGCGGCCCTCCTCGCGGGCGGTCAGGGCTTCGTCAACCGCGGCGCGGATGGCATGAGCGGATTCGGGGGCCGGCAGGATGCCTTCGGTGCGCGCGAACTGCAAAGCCGCGGCAAACACCGGCAGTTGCGGATACGACTTCGCCTCGATGTGGCCCTGCGAGACCAAGGCACTGAGCAAGGGCGACGCGCCGTGGTAACGCAAGCCGCCCGCGTGGATGCCGGGCGGGATGAATTCGTGGCCGAGCGTGTACATCTTCACCAAAGGAGTGAGCTTGCCGGTGTCTCCGTAGTCGTACTCGAACTTGCCGCGGGTCAGGCTGGGGCAAGATGCCGGCTCGACTGCCAGGATGCGCGGGCCGCGGCCGGCCAGGCGGTCGAGCACATAGGGCACGGCCAGACCCCCGAAATTGCTTCCACCGCCGAAGCACCCGATTACCACTTCCGGTTCTTCGCCGGCGAGCTGCATCTGGAGCTTGGCTTCCTGGCCGATCACGGTCTGGTGCGTGATCACGTGATTCAGAACGCTGCCAAGGGAATAATTAGTATCGGGGTGGGTGGCGGCATCCTCGACCGCTTCGCTGATGGCAATACCGAGGCTGCCGGGCGAATCCGGAAATTCGGCCAGCACGGCGCGGCCGGAGTTGGTATGGTCGCTGGGGCTAGGGAAGACTTCGGCGCCCCAGGTGTGCATCATCATGCGGCGGTAAGGCTTCTGGTCGTAGCTGACGCGCACCATATAGACCGTACACTCGAGCCCGAACAGGCTGCAGGCAAGCGACAGGGCGCTGCCCCATTGTCCGGCGCCGGTCTCGGTAGCCAGGCGGCGTATACCGGCGCGCTTGTTGTAATAGGTTTGCGCCACGGCCGTGTTTGGTTTGTGGCTACCGGCCGGGCTGGTGCCCTCGTACTTGTAATAGATGTGGGCGGGCGTATCGAGGGCCTGTTCCAGACGCCGCGCGCGATATAGCGGGGTGGCGCGCCAGAGGCGGTAGATGTCCATGACCTCGCCCGGGATGTCGATCAGGGGTTTAGGCGAGAACTCCTGTTCGATCAGTTCCATGGGGAAGATGGCCGCCAGGTCCTGGGGCTGCAGGGGGGCGCGCGTCTGCGGGTGCAAAGGCGGGTCAAGGGGCTGCGGCAGGGACGGAAGCACGTTCACCCACACAGCCGGGACCTGGCTATCTGGCAGGAGGAATTTGGATTGGCCGGACATGGAAAGGCCTATTCTATCCTGTTGAGACTGGCATCGCTCGATGGGGAATCAGAATAAGAGGTCCTGATATTTGTAGTTTGGTATCCGGTGTGCTTGTGTAACCGATTCATGCGTCGATTGCATTGCCTGGTGGCGGCTCTCGCGGCGATCGCAGCGTCGTACGGCGCCCAGCCATTACTGCCCCAGTTCATGCGCTACGAATCGGCCCGTCCGATCCTGGTGGCGATGCGCGGTTCACTGCCTGCCGGGGTGGAGGCGGCCGCTTACGGATGCCGGACCATTGGACGCAGTGTCTGAAGGCGGCGGATGCGGCGGTGCGCCGCCGTCTGGAGACGGGCGAGGAGGACACCCTATCGAACCTGTTGCGATTCGGCGTCACGTTCACCAGGGAATATCGCATTGACGACGAATATTTCCTGAATTACGGCCAGAGCACGCTGGTGGATTCTTTCGCCCAGCACCGGGCGCATGACCTGATCCAGGCGCTGGCCGCGCCGGGAACGAACCAGGGTTTCGCCGAAATGCGCGCCCTGCTGCAGCGTAAGGGGTTTTCGCTGAAGACGCCCGCGGACCGGGCGGCCGCGAAGCAATACCTGCTGAAAAATCTGGCGCGGATGCATGCCGACTTCCTGCGGGCGCGAGAGCAGGCCAAGACCAACCGCTCCCAGATGTTTCAGCAGCGGGGCATCTCGCTCGACACCAACCTGTGGCCGGACTACGATATCGACCGGCAACTCGGGCGCATGGCCGCCGAGCGGATGCTGAAACCGGGCAGTGTCCGGCGAGTGGCGATCGCCGGCCCAGGGCTGGATTTCGCGAATAAGCAGGAGGGTGTGGACTACTATCCGCCGCAGACCACCCAGCCGTTCGCAGTGCTGGACTCCCTGCTCCGTCTGGGCCTGGCGGATGCCGGCGCGATCGAGATCGCCACCCTGGATATCAGCTCACTGGTAAACGCGCACATCGCCGCGGCGCGCAAGGATGCCGCGCTAGGACACCCCTATATTGTGCAATTGCCGTGGCCTTCCAGCGGCCGCTGGAGCGATGCGTTCCGCGCCGGATTCACCAGCTACTGGCAGGGGCTGGGAGCAGCGACCGGCGATCCGGTTGCGCCCATACCTGTGCCGGCTACCCTGGTGGGCATCAGCACGCGCGCGGTGCGGGTGCGGCCGGAGATGGTGGGACGCATTCATCCGATCGACATGAACATCGTGTATCAGGCTTTGCCGGCGCCTCCAGGCCGTGATTTCGATACGTTCGATCTGATCGTGGGCACCAACATCTTTCTCTACTATGGAGCCTTCGAACAGTCGCTGGCCAGAAAGAACATCGCCGGGATGCTGCGTCCGGGCGGATTCCTGTTGTCCAACGACAAGCTGGCGGATGGCGCCGCGTCCGGCCTGGATCTCGTTATGACTACTGAGATCCCTATGACAGGGCCGCCGGTGATCACGGACTACGTGTTCTGTTACCGTCGCCGCACCGATTAAAAACACATCAGTCAGTCGTTGAGTTCTACCCTACTATTAGACCTTTTAGTACCAATTTCGGTGGGCGCATTCCCCCGCACACGTTGGGTGATATAGCTCAGGCGCTTGTGTGTCAGCAATTGATCAGGGGAGTGCTGCAAATTCCAGCGCTGCCGGCAAGGACGGCCGATGGACACATGTTGTAATTTCCAACGATTGTGGACCGGGATGCGCGCCTTGGAGCAGCCTAAAGCTAAGCCGCGCGAATCAAAGGGCTGGCTCGCCGCCAGCCGCAATTCGCTCCAGATACTGCGCCGGGTGCGGTGGCATAGATCCGATTGCGATGAATATCAGGCAATAAGACCTTGAAGGGTTAATATCTCTTATGGATACTAACGTGCATTGCCCCGGGGTCTAGTTCCTTTTTTTGCTCGGCTCGAGGGGCCGGCAAGGTAACAGGTTTGGGCGAGGGTACTAATGGGTCTGGGTCAATTAAATCTCAAGACAAGGTCCGCCGCCAACGAGGCGACGGGCTCCAGGCTCGCCCCCCAGACACGCAGGAACGCACGGCTTAACCTCGCCGCCAGCGTCCTCGCCAAACAAGCGGCAGTGTATTTATTACTTGCGCTGGCCGGCCTGCATTCCTCTCCGGCAAAAACGCACCCGGTTCCTCTGGAACCGAATACGGACGCCGCCAAGTGCATTACATGCCATGAGGATAAGACCAAGGGAAAATCGGTCCATTCGGCCATTGCCACGGGGTGCCTGAGCTGCCACGAAGTTAGGGTCAACAAAGATGTTACGCGGATCAAGCTGACGGCCGTCACACCCGTAAAGCTGTGCCTGCAGTGCCACACGGATAAAGACGCCAGCCAGGCGAAGGGCCGCGTGCACAGTCCGGCCGTGAGGGACTGCCTCAAGTGCCATGATGCGCACGCTTCGGACCTCAAGAATCAGTTGTTAAAGGCTACCGACGCAGCGGGAAAGGACTCCAATCTGTGCCTGCAGTGCCACAATACCGGCCTGAACGTGCCGGCGAATGGGAGCCGGCACGCGGCGCTCGACGGCGGCTGCGAAACCTGTCACGTGACGCATAAGACCGGCGCTTCGGCCGAGGCAGAATTCCGGTATCACCTGACCAAGGCGAGCCCGGCGCTCTGCACGGAATGCCATGATCCCAAAGACGCTCAGATCGTGAAGGCGCACCAAGGCCAACCTATTGAAAAAGCGGACTGCCTTACCTGCCACGATCCGCATCAGTCGGCCGCGCCAAAGCTGATGCGGGAATTCATGCACAGCCCGTTCGAGTCGAAGTCCTGCGATACCTGCCATCAGCCGGCCAAGGATGGCAAGGTCGTGCTCACCGCCGCCAGCACGAAGGAATTGTGCGTCACCTGTCACGACGAGCAGGCCAAGCAGATTCAGAGCGCCAAGGTCCAGCATCCTGGCGCGCAGGGCGACTGCACGGATTGCCACAGCCCGCACGCCGGCAGAACACCGGGCCTGATCCGCCCCGATCCGGTGAACGCCTGTCTCGCCTGCCACAGCGATCAGGCAGAGCTACAGAAGAAAGGTCACCTGCACCAGCCGGCATTCGAACAGGGCTGCTCCACTTGCCACGAACCGCACGGCGGAAGCAATCCTAAACTCCTGCGGGCCAAGAGCGAGAACCAGTTGTGTCTGGAGTGCCACGGACCGGAGGCGGTACCGGCCAAATTGGAGAAAGAGCACCTGGTCGCTATCTTCGACGGCAAGGTCAAACTGCCGGAGAACTACTTCGGCAAAGTCTCCACCCTGCCGCTCAAGTACGGGCTAGGGCACCCCACCAGCCACCACCCGGTACAGGATGTGGTGGATCCGGCGACTTCCAAGGTGGTTGCGGCAATCAACTGCGCGACTTGCCATCAGCCGCATGCTTCGGCCAAGGCAGGCCTGCTGGTGAAAGACCAGGCCAATAACATGGATTTCTGCAAGACCTGCCATGCCAACGGCCTCGACCTGAAAACGGTCCGCGGAGCAGGCAACTAATCATGCGATCGGAATGCAAGCCGGCCAATCTGCACTGCGTCGCGGCGCTGTTGCTCCTCATCGCATGGCCCGGCGCGGCAGCCAACAAGAAGGCGAAGCCGGCGCCGGAGCCGGCCCTGGCGCAGAGAATCCGGGTGGATACCAGCAACCTGGTGTGGCCTCAACCGCCGGAGTTGGCCCGCATCCGTTACCTGGACATGTACACGGGCGAGAAGTTCGACCCTGCGATCATGGACAAGCCCAAGCGCCAAAAGAAGAACTGGAAAGATGTCTTAGCCGGGGCGCAATCGGAGGCCGAGAAGAATATCAAGATACCGCTGCAATTCATCCGGGTGTACGGGGTCGCCGCGGACTCCAAGGGCAACATATACGCCGCCGACCAGGCGGTAGGCGCGGTGTTCATCATCGACCCGGCCACCAAGGAAGCCCAGTTGATTCGCAATGGAGCCGACGCCCGCTTTGGCCTGATCAACGGCCTGGCGATGGACGATAACGACCGGCTGTTCGTTTCCGACTCCAGATTTCGACACGTGCTGGTATTTAACGCCAAACACCAGCAGGAAGCGGTGATCGGAACCGGCGTGCTCTCGGACCCGGGCGGCATGGCCCTCGACCGGGAGAATCGCTTTCTCTACGTCGTGGACACGGACAAGGACCAGGTGGTGGTATTCGACGCGGACAGCTATAAGGTCCTGCGGACCATCGGCACTACAGGGAAGAAACACACGTTGACTGATCCCGGCAACTTTTCGCTTCCCACGAACGCAGCCGTGGACGGCGAAGGCAACCTTTATGTAACGGACACGCTGAACAACCGGGTGGAAATTTTCGATCCCGAGGGCGCCTTCATCAGCGAATTCGGCAAGGCCGGCGACGGGCCGGGACGATTCGCGCGCCCCAAGGGGATCGCGGTGGATCGGGACGGCCACATCTGGGTGGTGGATGAAATCCAGAGCCGGGTACAGGTATTCGATCGCCAAGGGCGCCTGTTGATCTACTTCGGCGAGCAGGGACCTTTTCCGGGCCAGTTCCAGGCAGCCTACGGGATCGCCATCGACCAAAAGGACCGGGTGATCGTGTCCGAACAATTTCCGGGCCGTGTGCAGGCGTTTCAGTACGTAAGCGACGCCGCCGCGGAAGCAGCCCGCAAGAATCCGGCCGGGGCGCAGCCCGCTCCAGCGAATGGTACGACGAAAGAAATCGCGCCTGCCAACGCGCAGAGTTCCGCGGCGCACGCACCGCGCTAGATGTTTTGGTTCCGGTTTCGGGCCAAAAGGGATGATGGGGCAAAGCCCACGTCCGGTTGTAGAAAGCTTTATCAGGCTATTGGAGGCCTTACTCATGAATAGATTAGCGCTAATAGCGTTCATCATTGCCCTGGTTGCAATGACCGCTATGGCCCAAACTGACGTCCTCGGCGCGCACAACGTCTACGGGCGTGGTTGCATCGCCTGCCACGCTCCGCACAGCGGCGCGCGGGGCAATAATGCGAACTCGACTGACACACAAACCGGCAACCTGGCTCTGTGGGGACAGGACCTTGCTCCGCTGTATGGCAAGACGGTCTCCTTCGGCGACAATGGCGGATACAGCGTGACCCTGCCGTCCAGTCTGAACGGTTTCAGCGGCGCGCACGATCCGAACTTTGTGATCATCGCCTGCCTGAGCTGCCACGATGGCAACCTGGCCAAGGTTGGCATGATGAAGGGCACCACTGTGGAGCCCCTGCCGGTAGTCGGCGGCAACGCTCCCACTTTGCTGGGCAACGACGGATCCACCGCCGGCAACTATAATAACGACCACCCGGTCGGCCCGCAGGCGACGTTTGGCTGCGGCGGCCAATACAACTGGGACTGCACGATTTCGGGTACGGGCGCAGTCCAAATGACCGGCCCCAATAGCAGCGTTTTCGTGAACAATAACTATGGTTTCACGGTTTCGCTTTCGGTAATCAACGGCACCACCCCGATCGTTACCTGCACGACCTGCCACGATCAGCACAGCGAAATCATATACTCGGGTAAAATTGGCGGCGTCCAGGCTAACTGGAATACTTCCTTCTTTGTTCGGGGACCGTATACTCCCGCGGGCGGCGGCAACGCAGCCGCTCAGTTCTGCCGCAATTGTCATGGTGGAGAGTCGAACGAAATGCACGGCCTCCTGACTGTTCCGACCAGCGGAGTCAGCCACCTGTAATCAACGGAGGGTATGGGGGGGAGAACCTTCCCCCTCGCACTCTCACTGGTGACCCGATGCCCAGCCAACCTTTGATATTTGGCCTAATAGCCACAGCTCTTTTCGCCCAGGGCGGTATGCCTACAACTCTGCCTGCTGGCAGACCGGTAGCGCGGGTGAACGGAGCGGTGTTGACCGACCGCGATCTGTTGCGCGAAATGTACGCCATCTTTCCTTATGCGGCGCAACATGGCGGAACTTTTCCCAAAGCCATGGAGCCGAACATCCGTAAGGGCGCCATGCAGATGATCGTTTTCGAAGAACTGATGTACCAGGAAGCATTACGGCGGAAGATGACCGTGCCGGCGGCCAGGATGGATCGGGCATGGGCCGATTTCCGCAAAGAATTCGCCAAGCCGGAAGACTATCAGCAATTTTTGAAGGCCGAGGTCAATGGATCGATGGAACTGGCGCGGACCAAAATACAGCGCTCGCTGCTAATCGACCAGATCATGAAGATCGAGATCGCGGACAAGGCCGCCGTATCCGGTGCGGAAGCCAAGGCTTATTACGACAAGAACGCAACGGCATTTCTTTACCCGGAAAGTTTCACGCTGCAAACCATTTCCATGATTCCGCCGCAGAAGGCCACGCCGGAGCAGATGGACGAAGCGCGCAGGCGGGCCGGCACTGCGCTGAAACAGGCGCAGGCTACCAAAAGCTACGAACAATTCGGCCTGCTGGCGGAGAAGATTTCGGAAGACGATTACCGGGTCGTGATGGGAGACCATCGCGCGGTGGAGCGCGCAAAACTGCCGCCGCAGGTGGTGCAAGTGGTTTCGATAATGCAACCCGGCCAGGTCAGCGGTGTGATTCAGGTGGATCGAACATTCACCATTGTCCGGCTGAACTCGCATATCCCCGCGGGTACGCGGGCTTTTGCGGACGTGAAAGACGAGTTGCGCAAACAACTGGAGAAAAACAAGACCGAGCAGCTTCGCTCGTCGCTCGGTAAGAAGCTGCGGACAAAGGCAAAGATAGAGGAACTATAAGCCGCCGTTGCGCGACCAGCTAAGGACCACCGCCGTGAGGAGAATATCATCAGTCGCGATCGGAATTTGGTTGGCGGCGGTAACGCGGCAAGGCCTTGCGCAATTAAAGACCGGGGATTTGAGCACGGATCTGACCGGTACCGTCTCAGCGGGCTATACGGGCGACTACGGCAACCTGACGGCATCCGATCATGGCTTAACCGCCGGCGGAACCGCTTCCCTCACCGGATCCTACTACAATCCGAATTTCCTTTCATTCAACATCCAGCCTTTCCTAAATCAGTCGCGGACGAATTCCGATTTTCAATCCATCACCAATTCGAGCGGGGTGAACGCCAGCGCATCCATTTTCGCGGGCAGTAACTATCCCGGATCGATCAGCTTCACGGACGTGATCAACGGACAGGGCAACTTCGGCATTCCCGGCGTCGCGAATTACACGAGCCACGGGAACTCGGACGTGTTCAGCATCAACTGGGGCGAGCATGTGGCGAACCTGCCGAGTTTGTCGATCGGCTACCAGCAAGGCACCAGCGACTATTCGATCTACGGCGCGAACACCAACAGCACGACCGATTTTCGCTCGTTCGTAGTCAACTCCAGCTATTCGCTGCTGGGTTTCAACCTGAATGGAAGCTACCACTATGCGACCACGCAATCCATGCTGCCGCAACTCTTCTCCGGGGAATCGCCCGAAAACACGAATTCCGACACCAACTCCTATTCCTTAAGCCTGGGCCATGCGCTGCCGTTTCACGGGACGTTCTCGGTGGGAGGGAACCGGACGGATTTGAATTACGCCAGCACCGAGGGACATTACGACGGAACGCTGGATACGGCCTACTCGAGCGTGATGTTCAATCCGGTGGATCGATTCACTTTCGGTGCAAACGCGCAATACCTGGACAACCTGACGGGTGAACTCTATCAATCCATCGTTTCGGCCGGCGGCATCGCGTCGCCGAACCTGCCGCTGGACTCGTCGCATGCTCTGGAACTAACGGGTTTCGCCTCCTATGCCATCCCGTCGCTGCACATGACTCTGAACGGCACCGATCAGCACCAGGAGCAACGCTTCGCGGGGGCCTCATCGGCATCCGATTCGGTCACGGGGACGGGCACTTATACGAACAGCCTGGCGGGGGGACTACTCAACGCTACGTTGGGCGTGGTGCGCAGCTCGATCAGCTCGATCGAGGGTTCGCGCATCGGGTTTTTGAGCTCGGTGAACTACACGCGCGACGTGGGCCGCTGGACTTTTTCCGGCCTGATCAATTATGCGCAGGACCAGCAAACGTTGTTGGCGTCGTATCTGACGAACACGGCCGGCTATTCGGGCAACGTCAGCCGGCGGTTTACGCGCAAGACGATTTGGTCGGCAACGGCCAGTGGCTCTAAAACGGGCTTGCTCGACCAGCCGGCAGCGAGCAGCTTCAGCCAGAGCTATTCGACCTCCATGTTCGCGAAGTGGATCAGCGGAACGGCGTCATATTCCCGGTCGAGCGGCAACGCTATTCTGACGGGCTCCGGCCTGGTGGCCACTCCTGTGCCCTTACCGGTGGTGACGCCTAGCGCGGTGGTTCTGTACGGTGGCCGGGCATATTCGTTCGGAGCGGGGGCCACGCCCATCCGCGGTCTGACCCTTTCGGTTTCGTACTCGCAGGCAGTGAGCAATACGGCCAATGCCTCTCTGTCATCTAAGAACAACACTTCGCAATTGACTTCTCAGATCATTTATCTGGTCAGGAAAACTTACTTTCAGGCCGGCTATGCACGGTTGGCGCAGGACTTCAGCGCTTCGGGCAACCTGCCGAGCAAGCTGGGTTCATTTTATTTCGGGATCACAAGATGGTTCAGTTTTTTCTAAAATCCGGTTTGTCGTTGGTGCTGTTGGCGCCCGCGGTATTCGGGCGGTCGCACACCGCACCTGCCCCCAACGTTCCGGAATTGCAGATGGACGGCGGCCGCCGCCTGGTGTTCGAGCGCAGTTTCAGCTCGCAGCGGGAAGTGCGGACCAAACGCGGCTTCTGGACCAAATTGAAGGACGCCGTGGTGGGCGAACCGGAGTATCGCAGCCTGGTGCGCCCCTACGGGATCGTCACCGATTCGCGTGGGCGTGTGATTGTGGCTGACCCCGGATCTTACGGCATTCACATTTTCGATTTCGCGCAGCAGAAATACAAATTTCTTTCGCATGCGGATGGAGAAGGCGCGTTGCGCGCGCCGGAATGCCTGGCCGTCGACCGGCAGGACAACATCTACGTCACCGACCCCGAAGCGGGGAAGGTTTTCGTCTTCGGCGCGGACGGCAAGTTCCAGCGAGCGATCGGCAGCCTGCGCGGCGGGGAAGGTATTTTCAAGCGGCCCACAGGCATCGCGGTGGATTCGGATGCGGGGCGCATTTACGTGAGCGATACCTGGCGCCATAAGATCTTCGTGCTCGACATGCAGGGCAGCGTGGTGCAGACGATCGGCAAACCGGGTCCCGGCGATGGCGAATTCAACTATCCAACAGAGCTGCGCCTGGAAGGGTCGGATTTGTTCGTGGTAGACGCCATGAACTTCCGCGTGCAGGTATTGGACCGCTCGGGGGGCTTCCGTTATGCCATCGGACGGGGGGCCGGCGAAGGCGGCCTGTTCCGGCCGAAGGGCGCGGGCATCGATTCGGAAGGCCATCTGTACGTCGCCGATGCGCTCCACAACATCGTGCAGGTCTTCGATCGCGACGATCACCTTCTCTATTACTTCGGCCAGAAGGCGGGTATTGGGAATTTCCAGATGCCCGCCAGCCTCTCGGTCGACAGCTCCGACCGCATATGCGTGGTGGATTCGTACCACCGGACGGTTCAAGTGTTTCATTATTTCGGACCCACCAGGCAGGCCGTGGGAGGTGGGCGGTGAGAGTGCTTGTCATGGCCATTCTGAGTGCGGCGGGGCTCATGGCGCAAGGCGGTGACGTGATCGGCGTACATGATCTGTCGGTGGGCAGCGGATCGCCCGCCACTGGCAGACTGCCCGGATCATGCCGGTATTGCCATGCCCCGCACAATGGGATTGGCGGCGCGACGCCACTCTGGAACCAGAAGCTCTCGAAGGAAATTTACAATACCTATAACAGTTCAACTTATAAGGGCATGGATGCCCAGCCGTCGCCCACCGGTCCGAGCGTGCTTTGCCTGAGCTGCCACGACGGCACGGTGGCGCCCGGCCAGACCCAGGCATATGGCAGCGTGCCGATGTCCGGCAAGATGAAAACCGCCGACATCTTCGGCCCGAACCTGCAGAGCTCGCATCCGATCGACATGATCCTGCCGCTGAAAGACGCGCCGGAACTGGCCGCATCGCTGGTGTCGTCGGGAAAGACGATGGACAAGACTGGCGCAGTGAAACTGATCAACGGCAATATCGAGTGCACCACCTGTCATAATCCACACGTCCAGGCGACCGACCGGGTCAGCCAGAATTTTCTGGTCGTTGACAGCTCCAGCGGGCAACTCTGCCTGGCGTGCCACGATCCCAAGCGAGTAGTGAGCGGGCAAACCAATCGCCTGTCGCTGTGGGCCACCAGCGCGCACGCGGTAGCCGCGAACACGGTACGGAACGTGATTTCGACGCCCCTTGGAAATTACACGACGGTGGGGCAGAATGCCTGCATTTCATGCCACCAGGTACATAACGCTCCGGGCGCGGCGACCCTGTTGCGGGCGACCAACGAACAGGATTGCATCCTATGCCACGGCGGCGGGTCGAACATCTCGCCGGCTGTTCCGAACGTAATGGCCGAGTTCGCCAAGACCGGGCACCCATTCCCCGCCAACAACAATCTGCACCAGGCGGGAGAGAGCACGTTGCTGAACCAGAATCGGCATGCTACCTGCACGGACTGTCACAACCCGCACGCGACGAGCCGGGTGGCCACCTTCACTCCCGCCCCAGCCATCCGCATATCACAAGCCAACGTAGCCGGTGTCAGCGCGACCGACGGCGTTTCCGCCGTGCAATCGGGGGCGATCAACCAGTTTGAAAACTGCCTGCGCTGTCATGGCACCAGCACGGGCAAGAGTACCGGCCTGGCGTTCGGGTATCTCCCGGTGTGGACGGTTTCAGCCGGAGACCCGCTGAACATCATCCCGCAATTCGCCGCGACGGCTTCATCGAGCCATCCAGTGACGCACGATCGCAGCAGCACCTTTTCGCAGCCGAGCCTGCTGCCGTACATGATGAACCTGGATGGCGCTACCCCGGGGCGCGCGATGGGCGTTCGCATTTTGTGCACCGACTGCCACAACAGTGACGACAATCGCGAGTTCGGGGGCGCCGGCCCGAACGGTCCGCACGGATCGAAGTACGCTCATATCCTGGAACGCCGGTACGAGTTCGCGCAGGCGCCGCAGCCGGGCCAACCGCTCTCGAGCCTATACCCGAGTCCCGATCTGAGTATGGCGGGTCCGTATGCGCTTTGCGGAAAGTGTCACAATCTGAAGACGATCCTGGCGAATGCCAGTTTTACTGGACACGCCATGCACATCAACGCAGGTTTTTCCTGTTCGGCGTGTCACACAGCACACGGAATGGGGAGTTATTCGGCAAGCATTACCGGGGAACGGCTGGTGAATTTCGATGCCAAGGTGGTGGCGTCGAATGGCGGCGCCCCGATCGCATACGACCGGGCCAAGAATACCTGTAACCTGACGTGTCATGGTCACCCGCATGGTGGGTCGTTGCCGGGCAATGGCGCGGCACCGTCGCGGATTGGAAAGGTCCACCGATAGAGGCCGGGCTACTTGCAAGCCCGGCGAGGAGCGATTTTGGGGAATTTTGAGGAAATCAGGGGTTCTAATAGCGGTGAAAGCTAAGGGGGGCGGCTAACGGGGATTCAATCGCTTCTCGCTGGGCCTGCTCTTTTTGTTTCACGCACTTTCTAAGAGCAACCGTCTTGCCAAATTGTAAGTGCTCTGTTCTTAGTGGAATAAATGATGGATCCGGCTTTCTTGGTGCAAAATTGGCACTCGGTGGCCGAATTTGTCCAGTTTTGGACCCCAGGCCGACAAAAATTCGTCACTCGTGAAAGTTTCGGTCTGAAAGGCCTCTGCAAGCTGAGAGCTTGCCCCACTACGAAGGGGGAGGAGAGGGCGGCCGGGACACCAGGCCTTGAAATGCCTCGGCTAGTGAGATGCCGTTGTTGTTCAGGGTTTGTCCGGTGACGCGATCCAGCTCCACTTTCGACTTGGCGTAAGCGGCTTCGGCCGCCAGTTCGTTTTGGCGCGCGGTGGCCAGATCGCGCTGAGTCAGAATCACGTTATAGATTACGGAGGCGCCTGCGGCATACTTCTTCTGTTCCGCATCGAGCGTCTGTTCCTGCAGGATGCGCGCTTTTACGGCGGCCTGGTATTGTGCGCGTGCGTTACGTATGCCGATCACGGCGTTTTGGACATCGACGCGTACCTGGTTCTCGAGGCGCTGGACACCAAGCTGCAGTTGGCGCAGGGTCAACTGGTCGTTGATGGTCTGAGCTTGGGCCGCGCGATTGCGCAATGGAATGGTCAGGTTAAATCCCGCCGAGTAGTTCGGATAGTTGCGCGCGAAGAGCTGCTTGAGCACGGTCCCGTATCCGCCGATGAAAACCGGGCTGGGACTGCCGAAACTGAACGGGAAATTGGAGGGTACAGTATTCACCTGGCCTGCCAGCGCATTGTTGCTCATGGCGGCCACCAGATCGAGCGTCGGTAGCAAGCCGTTCCGGGAACCGTGTAGGGTAATTTCCTGATTGGTTACCTGGATGCGATTTTGGGCCAGTTCCGGGCGCGCGGAGAGGGCGGTCGCCATCAGGTCCTGAATCGGGGTTACGGGCTCGATATCCGGTACGCGGATGCGATCGGTGGGCACGATGCGCGCCTCAGCCACAGACGGACTGGCAACACCGGTGCGGCTTAGCGCGTTCTTGAGGATGGTCTCCTGCTGCTCGAGTTGGGTTTCCGCCAGCGTCAGGTTCTGCTGGTCGGTGGCCACTTGCGCTTCGGCGCGCACCACTTCGATGGGCGCCATCATGCCCACGTCCACTTGTTTCTTGTTGTCCTCGTAAAGCTTGGTGCTGACCGCCAGGGCTTGCTGTTGTACGCGCACGTTCTCGTTGAACGTCACCAAGTCCCAATACAGGTCCATAACGGCAGCGACGGTGGTGATCACCTGCAGCTTGAAGGTCAGATCGGAGAGCTCGCGGTTGTTTTTGGCAATTTGGATCTGACGCTGGTTCACAGCGAGGCTGAATCCTTGGAGCAGATGTTGCGTGACCGTGATACCCAGCGACGAACTGGTGACCGGATTAAAGAGAGTGGTGGTGCTGTTGCCGATGGCCGTGGAGTTGTTGAGCCCCACACTGAACGACGTACCCGTCGAGAATCCTTGCTGGTAGGTAAAGCCAGACTGGTCCTGCCGCTGGATCAATTCGTCCGTGCCGGCGATGAACACGGTGCTTTCGGGGACCGACTGATGCGCCCAACTGGCATTGCCTACCAGCGCGGGATCGTAGAGCGGAATAGGCGGTCCGGTTTGCGAGAGCACGGTGTTGCCGACCGCGGTGGCGCTGGCTGCGCTGGCCTGCGTCGACGGATTGCCGGAGACGCCGCTTTGAGCCACGCCGCCCGGCTGGGCGCTGTTGGGTCCGGCGGTCACGGAGGTGGAGACGCCTTGGGCGAATGTCCCGGCGCGAGCGCGCAGCACTTGGGTATCCGCGATCTGCGGACCGTAGCGCTGGATCTCGATGTCCAGATTATTTTCGAGAGCCAGGGCGATGGCGTCCTGCATGGAGAGATATAGCCTGCCGGCGCGCAGTAGCAGTTCGAGGCGGCCCGAGTTCGCCGTGTTGATGGGCGGCACTTCGTGCAAGCGGTAGGCGCCGGTAATCCACGAGAAGGATCCATCCGGTTGGGCAATCGCGTGCGCATCTTGCGAAAACGCGGACGGCACCAGCAGCAAGATACACACAAGCGCAAAGGGGCACGAGCCCGCGCCTCCGAACAGGTTCGAAACTCGCGCGGTAGCGGCGGCGCGGCCGTGCACCGTTTTGCGCGACTTACTAAGAAACGAGATGACCATTTGAAAGCTATGCATGATTTTTCTCAATGGTATAGTAGGCCTTTGTGAAGCCGCAAGCCGAGTCGATTCTCGAAATTTTCCGCTCCACGGGTGCATATCTCAGTGGCCATTTCCGGCTCACCAGCGGGCTCCATAGTCCGGAGTATCTGCAAAGCGCGCTGGTGTTGCAGCATCCCCGGCACGCGGAGGAACTGGGTCGTCTGCTGGGGGAGGCGTTGCGCAAGCTGACGCCCGAGCCGGTGAGGACGGTGGTTTCGCCCGCGCTGGGTGGCCTGATTATCGGCCACGAGGTAGCGCGCGCGTTGGGGGCCCGGTTCATATTCACGGAGCGCGACGAAAACCGCAAGATGGCGCTGCGGCGGGGGTTCACGGTGGCGGCCAACGAGGCGGCGCTGGTGGTCGAAGACGTGATCACCACCGGCGGCAGCACGCGCGAGGTGGTGGAGTTGCTGCGCGAAAAGGGAGCACTTCCGCTGGCCGCGGGGTCGATCATCGATCGCAGCGGCGGACAGGCGGATGCAGGCGTCCCGCGAGTGGCCCTGGTGACTCTGCAGGTGGCCGCTTACGATCCGGCCGGCTGTCCCTTGTGCGCGCAGGGCCTTCCGGCGGTCAAGCCCGGTTCGCGGCCAGCGTGATGCGCCGCATCCGCATCGATCTGGCTTACGACGGCACGGATTTTCATGGCTGGCAGGTGCAGCCGGGACTGCCCACCATTCAAGGCACGCTCGAATCCATCGTGGGCGAGATCGAAGGGCATGCCGTCCACGTAGCGGGCTCGGGACGCACCGACGCAGGGGTGCATGCGCTGGCGCAAGTGGCCGCCTTCAACATCGAGAATCCGATCCCGCTGCCGAACCTGCGCAAGGCCATGAACCGGCTGCTACCGGCTGCGATCCGGGTGCTTGCGGCGGCGGAAGCCGCGCCCGATTTTCATCCACGCTTCCAGGCGCTCGCCAAAACCTACGAATACCGGATCGTGCGGGACGAAGCCTGTCTGCCCTGGGAGTGGCGCTACGTGTACCATCATCCCTATCCGCTTGACCTGGAACGTATGCTGGCCTGCGCACGGTGGCTCGAGGGCGAGCACGATTTCACGGCCTTCGCGGCGTCCGACAATCGGGACGAGGAGGCCAAAACCAAGGTGCGGACGATTTTTCGGTCGCAATTGGAGCCGGCGCCGGGCCGCCTGATTTACAGGGTGCGGGGCAGCGGCTTTTTGAAGCACATGGTACGCAACATCGTGGGATCGCTTCTCGAATGCGGGCGCGGCAATTTGGACGAAGCGGGTCTCGGTGCGCTGCTCGTACCGGATTGTGAGCGCAAGGGTGGTCCGACGGCGCCGGCCAAGGGGCTCTTTCTCGTGGGTGTAGAGTACGGGCCTTAAGCGCAAAGGGGCGCGTGTCCGCGCCGCCAAACAGAATGGGAACTCGCGGGATGATCATGGCGGCGGCCGTGTCCCGTTTTGCGCGAGTTTATCAGAAGGGCCGCCGCGCTCAGCGCATGCTGGACTGCACCAGCGACAGGAATTCGTCGCGAGTTTCTTTGCGGTTGCGGAAAGAACCCAGCATGGCGCTGGTGACGGCGCCGGAGTGCTGCTTTTCCACGCCGCGCATCATCATGCAGAAGTGGCGTGCTTCGCAGATCACGCCCACGCCCACCGGCTCGATCATCTCCTGGATGGTTTGCGCAATCTGCTGGGTCATGCGCTCCTGGATTTGCAGGCGGCGCGCGAACACGTCCACCAGGCGCGGCAATTTGCTCAGCCCGATCACGCGATCGCGTGGTATGTAGGCAACGTGCACCTTGCCGAAGAACGGCAGCATATGGTGCTCGCACATGCTGAAGAACTCAATGTCCTTCATGATGACCATCTCGTCGTATTTCACGGAGAACAACGCGCCGTTGACGACCTTTTTAACGTCCATGGCATAGCCGCTGGTGAGGAAGCGAAGCGCGCGATCCACGCGCTCGGGAGTGCGTGCCAGACCCTCCCGTCCAGAATCCTCACCCAACCGGTCGAGGATGCCCTTCACCAGCGGAGCGATGGATTCGTCCGCTTTGGGAGTCATTACTTTTACAGTAGCTTTATGCGATTTCATGGGCCGACACTTTGAATGCGTTGCGGCTGGTTTCGGCGATAGCGATGGATTCAAGACAAGGACCTTCCGCCGGAAACACCGCACTCCAATTCTGTTTCAACCGCCGGATCACTTCCCGTCCCAGGTTCTCCGACGTGGGAACCACCGCGCGGAACGCTTCGACTTCCGCGTTGAGATTGCAATGATCGAAGGGCTCGATCACATGGCGCATCACCAGGCCATCGAGCAGCGCCAGATCGACCGCGCGGCCAGATCGCGCGTCCAGCGGACCGGAAACCGTCACCGCGATTTCGTAGTTGTGGCCGTGCCCAAAGGGATTGTTGCACTTGCCGTACAACTCCCAGTTTTCGGCTTCGCTGAGCGTGTCCACGTGCAGCCGGTGCGAGGCGGAGAAACGGTATTTGCGGGTTACGCTGATCATGCCGCGCCTCCGAAGTAATCCACGTATAGGTCGGGGGTTTCGTAAACCCGGACGCCGTGCAGATGGCCGTGCGCTCCGTCGAGGCGCGGCTGGAGGCGGTTCCAGATGTCGATGGCGATATTCTCAGGCGTGGGAATGACGCGGTCGAAAGGCGGCACTTCACGGTTCAGGAAGCGGTGATCGTAGATATCCACCACGTCGCGGTTCAGGATCTCCTTGAGCAGCTTTAGGTCGAGCACCATGCCGGTAACCGGGTCGGGCGTGCCTTCGACGGTCACTTCGAGCACATAATTGTGCCCATGGCCGTGGGGGTTGGCGGCCGGGCCGAACAAGGCGCGATTTTCGCTGTCGGACAACTGTGGATTGCGGCAGACGTGCGACGCGGAGAATTCCACCTTCCGGGTAATCAACATGTGGCGCTTATTGGATGCAGCAAACGGAGTGGAAGTACACTAAAATTATAGTTTCAAGGCATGCAAAGCGTCAAAGTCGATCAAATCCTTAAAGCCGGCATCCTCGTTCTGCTGGCGGTCTTCGTGTTGGTGCTTTATACCTCAATACACGAACGGATCATCACGGTGGGGGACTCGGCTCCCCATTTCAGCATCACGGCGGATAACGGCCGCACCATCACTGCGGCCGATTTTGGCGGGCGGCTCCTGGTGCTCAATTTCTGGGCCACCTGGTGCCAGCCTTGCGTGGAAGAAGTGCCATCGCTCGACCAGTTTGCCAAGGAGATGGCGGGCTCCGGCGTAGTGGTGCTGGGCGTGAGCATGGACAAGGATCCCAAGCGGTACAAGGATTTTCTGGCGCGGGCCAACGTATCCTTCATGACCGCGCGCGATCCGGACGCCAAGATCAGCGCCGATTACGGCACGTTTAAGTATCCCGAGTCGTACATCATCGATGCCAAGGGCAAGGTTGTCCAGAAAATCATCGGGGCCACCAACTGGACCGACGGCAACATGGTGAGCGCCGTAAAATCTTTCCTGTAAGACATGCTCTCCGCGGCGGCCAGGCATAAGCTGATCTCTCTGCTGGGCCCGGGCGGATACCTCGATCAACCTGAAGATCTGGCGCTGTACGAATACGACGGCAGCGTCGATAAAGCCCGGCCCGAAATCGTCGTGTTCCCGCGCGGTACGGAGGACGTGGCCGCCATCGTCGGGATCGCGGGGGAATTCGATGTGCCGCTGGTGGGGCGAGGGGCGGGTACCGGACTTAGCGGCGGCGCCATCCCGCGCGAGGGTGGCATCGTGGTGGCCTTCGCCCGTATGAACCGGATCCTGGCAATCGATCTGGAAAACGAGCGCGCGGTGGTCGAACCTGGCGTGGTGAACCTGGATATCACGCTGGCGGTCCAGCCGCAGGGCTATTTTTATGCGCCGGATCCGTCCAGCCAGCGCGCCTGCACCATCGGCGGCAACGTGGCTGAAAATTCCGGCGGTCCCCACACGCTGGCTTACGGCGTGACCACCAACCATGTGCTGGGCATGGAGTGCGTGCTGATGGATGGGACGGTAGTGACCACCGGTGGCAAAGAGGTGGATGCGCCGGGCTACGATCTGACCGGCTTGCTCACCGGATCGGAGGGCACCATGGCGCTAGTGACCAAGGTGGTGGTCCGATTGATGCGCAAGCCGGAGATGGTTAAGACCATTCTGGCCATTTACGACGACGCCAATGGCGGACCGTTGTCAGGCGTGGAAAGCTGCGGCGCCACGGTTGCCGAGATCACCGCGCGCGCTATTGTGCCTGTGGCGGTCGAGATGCTGGACGGCGTGATGCTGCGCATGGTGGAAGAGGCCACGCACGCCGGCTATCCCATGGACGCGGCCGCGGTGCTGCTGATCGAACTGGAGGGGCTGCGCGAGACGGTGGCGGAGCAGGTCGCCCAGATTCAGGAAGTCTGCCGGTCGTGCCGTGCGCGGGAAGTTCGTGTGGCGGCCAGCGCAGAGGAGCGGGAATTGCTTTGGAAGGGCCGCAAGAACGCTTTCGGCGCGGTGGGCCGGGTCAGCCCGTTCTACTATGTGCAGGACGGGGTGGTGCCTCGAACTGAGGTGGCGCCCACGCTCAAGGTCATCGCCGAAGCCAGCCGCAAATACGGGCTCACCATCAGCAACATCTTTCACGCGGGCGACGGCAATCTGCACCCGATCATATTATTCGACGCGCGCAAGCCGGGCGATCTGGATAAGGCGCGCGCGGCGGGCGCGGAGATCCTGGAACACTGCATCAGGGTGGGTGGTTCGATCACCGGGGAGCACGGAGTGGGGATGGAAAAGAACGAGATGATGGATCGTCAATTCAAACCTGAAACCCTGGAGATGATGGCGCGCTTCAAAAGCCTTTTCGACCCGGCGAACGTTTTGAATCCCGGCAAGGTGCTACCTACCGGCAAAGGATGTATGGAGATCCGCCAGCCCGCAATCGGCGCGGGCAGAATCTATTGACTGTTTCGAGCGTTCGCGCCCGAAGCTAGCTGGCGGCCCGCAGGGCAGCCGTGCTCAGTGTGCTGTTGGTGGTGCTCCAGATGGTACTCACGCTTTTCCCCGCGCCGATGAAGAGCGCCGCCGAACCCAAAGCTACGAACGCCATGAGCAGAGTGTATTCGATGAGATCCTGACCATCCTCATCGCGCCACAGGCCGCGCATGAATTCTGCCGGAAAATTTAATGAATTTCTCATATGAAACCAGTCTACGGTCTGCTTAGGCAACCCACAATGCTACTTTTAGTTTGCTCCCGGTAATTAATTTCATATAGTACTCGTAGTCGGGATTGTTCCGGGCATCGCGTTAAGTGCATGGACACTAGTCCGGGCGCGGCGGCCCGGAACAATTGACCTCCGGCGGGTGTCTCAGTTGATATGCTCGAGGTCCGCAACCTGACGAAGTTATACACGCGCAGGCCCGCGGTTAACGACGTCAGCTTCACCATACGGCCGGGCGAGATTCTGGGTTATCTCGGACCTAACGGTTCGGGAAAAAGCACCACGGTCAAGATGCTGACCGGCCTGCTGGAGCCATCGTTTGGGATGATCCTGTACCAGGGCCGCAACATCCGGCAGGACTTGACCGGATACAAGAAATCGCTCGGATACGTGCCGGAAGAACCGAACCTGTATCCGTACCTGACGGGCCGCGAATACCTGCAGCTGGTGGGTCGGCTGCGCTGCCTTCCGGCCGCCGCGCTCGAATCGCGCACCGACCAGTTGCTGAGCCTGCTGTCTCTTCACGAACACCGCTATTCGCCCATTTCTTCTTATTCGAAAGGAATGAAGCAGAAGATTCTGATATCGGCCGCCCTGCTGCATAATCCCGACCTGCTGGTGTTTGACGAGCCGCTTTCCGGCCTGGACGTCACTACTAGCCTGGTGTTCAAGAACCTGCTCAAGGCGCTGGCGCGGGAGGGCAAAGCCATTCTGTACAGCTCGCACGTGCTGGAGGTGGTGGAAAAAGTCTCGACCAGCGTCATGATTCTGCGTAAAGGGCAGGTGGTGGCGAACGACTCGGTGGAACACTTGCGGGACCTGATGGCATTGCCGTCCCTCGAAGACATTTTCTCGCAACTGGTGCTGCAGGAAGATACCGAGAAGATCGCCCAGGACATTCTGGAAGTGATGTACGCCTGAGTGCGCCACGAGATGCGGCCGGAGCTCCAGAACGAAATCTCTCAATTCCGCGAGCTGGCGCGCCATTTTTTTAACCGGTTCTTCGACAACGATTTGATTGCGTTGGATGGAGACATGCGCGCGGCGGTGATCAATATACTGGCAATGCTGTCCGCGCCCGGCATGCTGTTGCCTTTCCTGTTTCTTACGAAGTACGTAAAGCTGCAGGACGAGCCTATGTACGTGCGCGATCTGGCCTCGCTGGGGGAGAAGGAATTCTTCATCTGTTTTTCCATGACGGTTATGGGGCTGGTGACGGTGATCGAGTGGGAATCGCTTTTTCCGGACCGCCGCGATTATGCCAACCTGACGCCCCTGCCTATCCGGATGGGCACCATGTTCGGCGCCAAGCTGCTTGCCTTGCTGGCCTTTTTGACCGTGTTTTCGGTAGCCATCAACGCCTTCTCGCCGATCATGTTTCCCGCCGTGGTAACGCAGAAAGGACCGCTGCTGGGCGTGGCCGGGTTCGCGCGCTGCCACGTCATCACCATTCTGGCCGCCAACACGTTCGTGTTCTTTCTGTGCGTGGCGGTGCAGGGGCTGCTGATGAACGTGCTCGGATACCGGATGTTCCGGCGGGTCTCGCCCTACGTGCAGTTCGGGCTGGTAGCGCTGCTGCTCCTGATGTTTTTGCTTTCCGGGCGTATCGTCTCGGAGCTGCAGCCACGCGCGGCGATCAACTCACCTGCCGTGTATATGTTTCCGCCGTTGTGGTTTCTGGGGCTGTACCAGACGCAGCTCGGTTGGACCAGCCCAGTATTCCGAGAGCTGGCATCGTCGGCGCGCATGGCTGCCGGCTGGACGACCTTCGCGGCGCTGGCAGCCTATCTGCTCAGTTACAAGCGGCACGTGCGCAGATCGCTCGAGAGCGCGGAAGATTTATCCTCCGAGCCATCGGCTATGGAGCGGTTGGCGGGCAGGTTGCTCGACCGGTTCGTACTGCGCGACCGGCTGGAGCAGGCGTCGTTCTACTTCATCTGGAAGACGCTCACGCGCAGCCGGCGTCACAAACTGTTTTTCGCGGCATACGTTGCGGTGGGCTGCGCGCTGGTCTTCGAAGGTTTGGCGGTCCTGGTAGCTCGGGGCGCCAATACCTGGATGTACCATCCCACGCCGGAACTGCTGCCTGCACCGCTGATTCTCTCGTTCTTCATCTTATGCGGCATGCGGCACGTGTTCGCGGTGCCGGCCGAACTGCGCGCCAACTGGGTGTTCCAGGTCTCCGATCGCGGGGAGGCCCGCAGCTGCCTGACAGGCGTCAAAAAAGCCATGATCGTGCTCGGCGTGATCCCGTTGTTTGCTTTGCTGCTGCCGCCGCACGTGCTGTTCTGGGGATGGCAGGCAGCCGCGCTGCATATGTTGTTCGGAGCGGTTATTTCAGTCCTGCTGGTGGAAGTGCTGCTGGCCACCTTCGAGAAATTTCCGTTCACTTGTTCGTATCTGCCCGGCAAGGCGAACTTGAAGGTGTCGTGGCCCATCTACCTGTTCGGATTCACAACTTACGTTTCGGGCTTCCTCACGCTGGAATACTGGATGTTTCAGAATCGCATCAGGTTCCTGTGGCTCGCGGCTGTGGTGGCTTTGGTGTATGGCGCTTTAGCGGTTTATCGTTGGCGCGTGGGGCACGAGGTGTCGCTGGTTTTTGACGAGCAGCCCGAGCCTTTGGTGCGCACTTTGAATCTATGGGCTTGAGCTACAAGTGATGGTTAGTGTGCGGGTGCTATGTGCATGTTGTGCGCGGCCACAACTCCCAGCATTGCGCTGGCGGCCAGATTACCCGATGCCAGAAACGGGACGGCCGCTGGATGGTGGCGCACGACCAGGTGCTGTACAGCCAGGCTGCCGGCCAAGGTGCCCATCTTTATGGCCAGTGAACCGTAACTGAAACGCTGGCCGGTACGCACCAGTGGGTTCGCTTCGTTCTTCCCCCAGGAACTGGCCACATCGGCGGCATTGCCGCCCGCGAGCAGCAACTGGCTCACACGATAAACGCGATGCCAGCGGGACGACCTTTCGGCGCTGGATGCTGCAGGCGCGATCAGACTGGCAAATAAGGCTAGGAACAGCGTGGTACGTAGCACAACCACCCCCGCATAGAAATTCGGCGGGACTGGCAAAGAGCGTTAGGATGTCTCTATAGGCGAGGGGTGACTACCAGCCCGTGACTTACACACTCGAATTCCTAGTGCACCACGGCTATGCCCTGTTGTTCCTCTGGGTTCTGGCGGAACAGGCGGCCCTGCCGGTGCCTTCCGCGCCGCTGCTGCTGGCGTGCGGCGCGCTGGCGCGTAATGGAAGGCTGAGCGCGCACCTGATCATTCTTGTGGGCTTGGCGGCATGCGCGATTGCAGACAACGCATGGTATCTGCTCGGCAGGCGGCGCGGCGCGAAGGTGCTGCGGCTCATCTGCCGGCTAGCTCTGGAACCGGATTCGTGCGTGCGGCAAACGGAGACCACTTTTCAGCGTTTTGGCATCCGGTCGTTGCTGGTTGCGAAGTTCGTGCCGGGATTCAATGCGGTAGCCGCGCCGTTGGCGGGCATATCGGGCATCAGCTTCAGCCGGTTTTTTGCGTTCGATACGCTCGGAGCACTGGTCTGGATCACAGTCTACGGCGGGTTGGGTTACGTGTTCAGCGATCAGCTCGACGTGGTGGGAGACTACGCGGCGCGCATGGGATCGTGGGTAGCGGTGGTCGCACTGGGCCTGCTGGCGGCATGGATCGGCTGGAAATTCCTGCAACGCCGGCGCTTTCTGAGAAAGCTCACGGTATCGCGGGTCTCGGCTGAGGAACTGCGGGAGAAGGTAGAGGCAGGCGAGGAGATCGTTGTGGTGGATGTACGGAGCGCCTTCGAAACCGAGGAAGATACCGTGCCGGGCGCACTACGCATCCCGCTCGAGGAGTTGGGGACGCGGCACGTGGACATTCCTCGCGACCGCGATATCATTCTTGTCTGCAGTTGACCAAACGAAGCCTCCAGCGCCCGTGCGGCGCTGCTGTTGCGGGCCCGGGGCATCACCCGGGTGCATCCGCTGGCGGGTGGCGTGGATGCGTGGCGGGCGTTGAACTGGTCGGCATCGCGCGGCGCCGCGGATAGATGATAGAATCCCATCTCGTGCAGAAAAACTCTCTCCTTGCGGAACTGACCGCAGAGTTTCTGGGGACGCTGATCCTCATTCTCCTCGGCAATGGCGTGGTAGCCATGGTGGTGCTGTTCGGCAAGGGCGTGCCGGGCGAAATCGTGCACGGCGGATTCACCAACATCACTATTGGATGGGGTTTGGGCGTGACCATGGGCTGTTATGTGGCGGGGCGGATCTCGGGCGCGCACCTGAATCCTGCGGTCACGATTGCGCTGGCCATCTTCCGCGGCTTTGCCTGGCGCAAAGTGGCGCCCTACGTGGTGGCGCAGTTGGTGGGGGCATTTCTGGCAGCGGCACTGGTTTTTTGGAACTACCTGCCGGCGTTCCATGCGGCCGATCCCAACCTGGACCACACGGCCGGCATTTTCACCACGTTCCCGGCTTTTCCAGAGGTCCCCAGCGCCGGCTTTCTGGATCAGACGGTTGGAACGGCTATCCTACTGTTCATGGTGATGGCCCTGACTGACGAGCGCAACCAGCCGCCGGGCGCCAATTTGACGCCGGTGCTGGTGGGCGCCGTGGTGGTCGCCATCGGCATGTCGTTCGGCGGGATGCACGGGTACGCCATCAATCCGGCGCGGGATTTCGGTCCGCGTCTGTTCACGGTGGTGGCGGGATTCAAGAACAACGGCCTGACGGACGGCAGCATGGTCTTCTGGGTGCCAATTGTGGGTCCGATTTTGGGCGGTGTGATTGGCGCGGGGGCGTACCAGTTGGGCGTTAAGCCGTTCCTGCCGGACTAGGCCGGCGGCTGGTCAGGCGGCCGGGCGATGCTTCGCCAGATCGTTCAGCGCGGCGAGCTGAGAGACCACGTCGCTATTCGTTTCGGCGATGCGATCCATGCGCCGATCGAGGGTTTGTAGGCGGCGGCTGACCTCGTCAATGCGGCGGATCATTTCCTGGCGAAGGTCGGAGAAATCGGCTCCCAGGGATACCACGGCGGCTCCCAGCCGTTCGGCAAATTCCTGACGGATGGCCACCACGGCAGAGGTGAGCTTTTCGTCGAATTCTAGCCGCAGCGCGGCGATTTCCTCGCGCACGACGGCGCGTGTTTCCTCGCGCACAATGGCGCGAACTTCCTCGCGCATGATAGCGCGGATCTGGTTCAAATCTTCCTGGGTCATGGCTGGGGCGCCTGGTTTCAGTGTCTCACGGTTGCCGCCGAGCCGTCTGCGCTATAATGACATTTTGCGCCTTCCCGCTTCCGGGTATTCCTATGTTCCTTAGCATCAAAGAGATGGAATTGCGAAAGATTCGTTTCGACGAGACTTTCGCACCGGGAGAGCTGAATTTCGCGGAAGACCAACTTGAGCAGACGGGTCCGCTGCACGCGGTAGGCACGGCCGAACTGTTGGCCAATACGGACGGAGAAGTCCGCATCCAGGGAACGCTGGAAGTGCAGATGGAGGCGGAGTGCGACCGCTGTCTGGGCCGCGCACGGTTTCCGGTGAACAGCGATTTTGACCTGTTCTACCGGCCGGCATCGTTCATCGCCCGCGAGGAAGAAGTGGAAATTGACGAAGGCGAGGCGCAGTTGGGGTTTTACGAGGGCGGCGGGATGGAACTGGAAGATATTCTACGCGAGCAGATCCTGCTGGCGATGCCGATGCAACGCGTCTGCCGTGAGGATTGCAAAGGGATCTGTCCAACGTGCGGGAAGAACCGCAACGAAACGCCCTGCGATTGCAAGGAGCATCCCGACGACCGGTGGGCCGCCCTGCAAGGGCTGAAAGACCTGAAAACATTTTGAAAAACCCCGAACATCCGGGGTAAACTCTTTGAGGTACAGAAATGCCGAATCCGAAACGACGCCACTCACAACGGCGCACATCCACTCGCCGCGCGCACGATGCGCTGAAGACGCCAGGGATGTCAGAGTGTCCCAACTGCCACGAGCCGAAGCTGCCGCACAGGGTTTGTCCGCATTGCGGGCAATACAAGGGCCGCGAAGTAGTGGAAGTCGAACAGGAGTAGCCAACCCCCAACATGCTGACCATTGCTGTTGATGCAATGGGCGGAGACCACGCCCCGAAGTCGGAAGTGGAGGGCGCCGTCAAGGCCGCCAGGGCACTCGGAGTCAGGGTGATTCTGGTAGGCCGGCAGGATGTCCTGCGGCGGGAATTGCAGGAATACGACGACCATCGCGGCCTGCCGATGGAGATTGTACATGCCAGCGAGCAGGTCACCATGGAGGACAGCGCCGCGCGGGCCGTACGCTCCAAGCGCGACAGTTCCATGCGGGTGGCCTCCCGGCTGGTGCGCGATGGCATTGCACAGGGCTTCGTCTCCGCGGGCAATACCGGCGCGGTGATGGCTACCGCGAAGATGGTGCAGGGCGTGGTGCCGGGCGTGGACCGTCCGGCGCTGGCCGGCATCTTTCCGACACTGGTGGGGAAGCCGGTGGTGGTGATCGACGTGGGCGCCAATGTGGACTGTTCGCCGCGCATGCTGGCGCAGTTCGCGGTGATGGGCGAGATCTACTCGCGCGTAGTGCTGCACCGGGAGCGTCCGCGGGTCGGGCTGCTTTCGATCGGCGAGGAAGAGCACAAGGGCAACGAAATCACGCGCGGGGCCACGCCGCTGCTCAAGAGCCTGCCCATCGAATTTCATCGGCAACGTGGAAGGGCGCGATATTTACACCGGCAAGTCGGACGTGATCGTCTGCGACGGCTTCATCGGCAACGTCGCCCTGAAGGTCAGCGAAGGGCTGGTGGACATGGTGAAGCAGATGCTGCAGGAATCGCTGCGAGGCCACCATCACCCGGCAAGATCGGATACGTGCTGGCGCGGGCGGCGTTCTCCGATTTCAAGAAGCGCGTGGATTATTCCGAGTATGGCGGCGCGCCGCTGCTGGGAGTGCGCGGCGTTTGCATCATCTGCCACGGGCGGTCGAACGCCAATGCCATCAAGAACGCTATCCGGGTGGCCGCCGAGTTCTCCGGCGGAAACGTGAATCAGCGGATCGAGGAAGAGTTACGCCAATGGGCCGCGGAACATGTTGCGTTTTAGCACGGGCCGGGCAGGCTGTCTTGCTGGCGGGCCTGGCGCTACCCGTTTTTGCGCAGGCGAATAACGTCAAGTGGTCGCTGACGCTGGAGCCAGCGACGGCGGCTCCCGGCGCTAAGGTCCTGGGGCATCTGGAAGGTTCCATCGACCCCGGGTGGCATTTGTACTCGATGACCACCGCGGCGGCCAAGCCCACCACCATCAAGGTCGCGGAGAATCCGGCAGTCGAGAAGGTGCGCGTGTTTCAGCCGGCGCCCAAGAAAGCTTACGACGCCAACTTCCAGCAGGAAACCGAAACATACGAAGGCACCGCGAGCTTCCTGGTGGAACTGCAGCTCAAGCCGGACGCTCCCGCGGGACCATCGCAAGTTTCCGCCACGGTCCGCTTCCAGACGTGCAACGACAAGGTGTGCATCCCACCGCGAAGCCAGACGGCTACCGCATCCCTGACGGTCGATCCCACGGCGCATAGCGCGGCCGCCGCGATTCCAGCCGGTTACGCCGAAGTGACCGGTGCGCCGAAGCCGGCTCCAACCACGTCCGCGGCGTCGGTTGAAAACCCGGACACGCAGAGCCTGGGCGCCTTCCTGCTAGTGGCGTTCGGATTCGGCCTGGCAGCTATCTTCACGCCCTGCGTCTTTCCCATGATCCCCATCACAATGTCGTTCTTTCTGAACCGGCAAGGGACGCGGCGCGAGAGCTTGTTTCACGCGGCTCTGTTCTGCCTGGGGATCGTGGTGTTGTTCTCGGGCTTGGGGCTGCTGACTACGGCGATCCTGGGACCGTTCGGCGTGGTGCAGCTGGGATCGAATCCGTGGGTCAACGGTTTCATCGCGCTGGTGTTTCTGGCGTTCGGATTGAGCCTGCTGGGCGCCTTCGAGATCACCATTCCTTCGGCGCTGCTGACGCGCCTGGACAAAGGCATCGCAGCAGGGCGGCATCGCGGGCACGCTGCTGATGGGGCTGACGTTCGCCCTGTCGTCGTTCGCCTGCGTGGGCCCGTTCATGGGAACGCTGCTGGCGGCATCGGTAGGCGGCGGAGGGGCGCGGCCGCTGCTTCGGGCATGCTGTCGTTCGCCTCCGGCCTGGCGCTGCCGTTCTTCCTGCTGGCCCTGTTTCCGTCCTACCTGAAACGGCTGCCGAAAAGCGGCGGGTGGCTGGCGCGGGTGAAGGTGGTGATGGGATTCATCGTGCTGGCGGCCATGCTGAAGTATCTGGCCAGCGTGGACCAGGTACTGCAATGGAACGTGCTCACGCGCGAGCGGTTCCTGGCGGCTTGGATCGTGCTTTTCGCCATGGCCGGCTTGTACCTGCTGGGCTTCGTGCGGCTGGAAGGCATCGCCAAGGACGCGCCGATGGGCCTGGGACGGCTGCTGGTGGGAATGCTGTTTCTGATCTTCGCCATCAGCCTGGTTCCGGGGATGTCCGGCGCACGGCTGGGCGAGTTGGATGCCTATATTCCGGTGGCATCCGGCGGCGGGACCGGTGGAGCGGGCGGCGAAAGTGCGCAGGTCTGGATGAAGAACCAGTATCGCGAGGCGCTCGACCGCGCGCGGAAAGAGGGCAAGCTGGTGCTCGTGAACTTCACCGGCTATGCCTGCACCAACTGCCACTGGATGAAGGCCAACATGTTCACGCCGGCCCGAGATCGCCGGAGCCCTGCAGAACTTGGTGCTGGTGGAGTTGTATACCGACGGCGAGGACGCCGCGTCGGCATCGAACCAGCAGTTGGAACAGACCCGCTTCAAAACCATTGCGATTCCGTATTACGCGATTCTGGACCCGGATGAGAATGTGATTGCCACTTATCCGGGCGCCACCCGGGATGCAGGCGCTTACCTGGCGTTTTTGCAGACTACTGCCAAGCCGGTGAGTGCGGCGGCCGCTCCGGAGAAATCAGCGAGCGACCTGGCCGGCCTCCCGGTAAGCACACTCAAAGGCGCCAGCTTCAACACTGCGGCGCTCCAGGGTAAGGTCGTGGTCGTGGACTTCTGGGCTACCTACTGCGTGCCGTGCATCAAGGAGATTCCCACCTTCAACCGGCTGCAGAAATCGCTGGCGGACCGGGGGCTGGTGGTGCTCGGCGTTTCGCTTGACGAAGACGACGCCGGGCCGCTAGTGGAAACGTTCCTGAAAGCCCACCCGATGCAGTACGACGTAGCTCTGGGATCCGACAAAGCTAAGGATCTATTCCATGTGGAAAAGCTGCCGACCACGGTAGTGTTCGACCGCAACGGCAAAACGTTACAGCGCTTCGAGGGCTTCACGCCGCCGGATCAGTTGGAGAACGTGGTCAAGCGCGCGCTGTAGTGGGGCGGCCCCGTGGGCTGCAGCGGCCTCTCAGGCCGCCCATCTCATCTAACGATTTACCTGTTCCGTGATGGTCACCGGCTCCTTCAGCCGAAAACTGATCTTGGTTTCGTTGGCCAGCGATACGGCCTTGCTGCGGGTTGCCACCACCCCACCCGCACCGGCTGCACCGCCTGCCCCGGCGCCAATCGCGGCGCCCTTTCCGCCTCCCGCCATCGCGCCTATAATGGCGCCGACGCCTGCGGCGGCCGCTACGATACCCACGTCTTCGCCGCTGGCTTTGGGCGACTGCTTTCGGAAAGTCTCGGTCTCAATCGGGACATGCTGCCCGTCGGACGTCGTAAGCCGCGTAAGCTCGATTGCCAGCACGGCCTGACCCTTTACATGGCCGGCTTTCTGGACGTCAACGACCTTGCCTTCCACGCGCGCACCGCGCTCCGCGATCACAAATCCATCGGCCGCCACTGGGCCGTCCAGCGTAGCCGTAAAGGTATCGCCGGCCTGATTGTGTTCGCTCGACAGGCTCTGACCCAGACGCACGGTGAAAACCATGCCGGACGTGAGTGTCACCGATGGGGCTTGCGCTGGGGCAGGTGGTTCGGCGGGTTCCGCGGGCGTCGGGGCAGGCTCGGAAATAGGGGGCGGTGCAACCGCTGGTGCGGCGGGAAAGGGATTGTCGCGGACCGGGTCGGGAGCCGGTTGGGAAACAGCAGGCTGCACCTGGGCAGGCGGCAAATTCTGCGCGACCGCGACTACTGGCGGACGTACCTGGCGGATGGGCTTGGGCCGATGAGCGCGCACCGGTTCCGGTTTAGGTTCGGGCCGAGGGGGAGCGGGCTTTTCGTTGGCGGCCGTCTCTGGGGCGGGCTGGGCGGCTGGAGCCGGCTCAACCGGTTGGGAAATTGGGGCTGGTGCGGGAGTAGGCGCGGCGCTCGCAACCGGAGCGGCGGCTGGAATAGGAGCCGGCTTGGGGCGCTGTGTAAACTTCATGATCAGGGCCCCACCCAAGGCCCCAACTAGCACCAGGAGTCCAATCTGAACGGGTTTCATCTGGTCATGTCCTATTTCAATCGGACGGGACGGACCGCCCTTTCGTTTCCAGTGTAGCGCCGGGTAAAATAGGGATTCCAGTATATGGTGCCCTTTCCCTCCCAATTCGAGATCGGACCCGTGCGCGTGGCTCCCGCCACCGTGCTGGCTCCCATGGCAGGTGTCACGGACACCGTGTTCCGGCGCTTCATCCGCAACCTGGGCGGATGCGGGCTTCTGATGACCGAATTCACCAGTTCGCACGGCGTCCGCGCTTCGCTCGGAGCCAGCAAGCCAAGCCGCACGCTGAAGTACCTCGCTTTCGAGCCGGTGGAGCATCCCATTACGGCACAGTTGTTCGGCGCCGACCCAGACGTGATGGCAGATGCTGCACGCGTATGCCAGGATCTGGGATTCGACGTGGTGGACCTGAACTTCGGATGCCCGGTGAACAAAGTGGTCAAATGCAACGGCGGCTCGGGGCTGCTACGCGATCTGCCGCTGGTGGAGCGCTTACTGCGGCAGGTGCGGGCGGCCATCTCGATCCCGCTGACCATCAAGTTTCGCGCCGGCTGGAACGATCGCGAGCTGGTCGCGGTCCGCATGGCACGGCTGGCCGAGGATTGCGGCGTGGCGGCGCTGGCGCTGCATCCCCGCACCCGCGAGCAGGGCTACAGTGGACGGGCGGATTGGACGCGCATCGCGGAAGTGAAAGCCGCCGTGCGCATCCCGGTCATCGGGAACGGCGATATCAATTCGCCGGAAGATGCCGTGCGCATGGTGGAAGAGACGCATTGCGATGCGGTGATGATCGGCCGCGCAGCGTCGTCGAATCCGTGGATCTTCCGGCAGATCGCGCAATACCTGGACACCGGCGCTTACGACGAAGCAGACCAGCAGGACCGCTACCAGATGATGCGTACTTACTACGCCATGCTGATCGAGAGGCAGGAGCGCGACAGCGTCGGGAAGATGAAACAATTCGCCACTTATTTTACGCATGGCGTGCGGCACGGCGCGAAGCTACGGGCGGACATCTATCACGCGGCGGACCCTAGTCAGATTCTGGAAATAGTCGATAAGTTCTTTAGCAGCCAAATGGTGGCGGCGTAGAGTCTTGTGAAACAGGTCAAAATCATTACCGATGGATCTTGTTTGGGGAACCCTGGCCGCGGAGGCTGGGCGTGTATCCTCCGCTTTAACGAACACAACCGCGAACTATACGGATGCGCGGCGCACACCACCAACAATCGTATGGAACTGACGGCCGCGATCGAGGGGTTGAGAGCCCTGAAGGAACCGTGCGAGGTGGAGGTGATCACGGATTCGGAGTATCTGAAAAACGGCATCACCACGTGGGTGAAGAACTGGAAGATACGCGACTGGATGACCAAGGAAAAGAAACCGGTAGTCAACCGGGACCTTTGGGAAGAGCTGGACGAACTGGCAGCCAGGCACCAGACCACCTGGGCATGGACCAAGGGCCACGCTTCGCACGCCGACAACAACCGGTGCGACGAACTGGCTCAGATGGCCGCGCGCGATCAGCTACGCAGCGGCAGATGACGCTCCGCGAAACCTAAATCCCTTCCGCGCGGGAATAGAATCCGGTTAAATCGGTTTTCAACTGCTTCAGCGCATCCACATTCAGGTAAATCATGTGGCCGGAGTGGTAGTAGGCGAACTCCACATTTCCGCGCAGCTTAGGCTCGAGTTCCATGTGCGCCAGATCGTACTCGGTGATGAAGAAAGGCGTCGCCAGATCGAATAAACCATTCGCCGAAAACACCTTCAGCCGCGGATTCTTGCGCATGGCGTCGGCCAGGTCTCCCGCTACGTAGGCTTCCCGCAGCGGCTGACCCTGCGGGCCGCCCGGACCGCCTCCCCCCGGCCGGCGATGGGAGTGATCCCATTCCTGGTTGATTTTCGGGCCGCGCGGGAAATAGGTCTCTTTGGTCGTATATTTCAGTTCCCGGTCCAGATAGTCGTGGAACGCGGATACGAACGCGCCGGTAATGCCGGAACTGGATGGATCGTAGCCCGGATTCTCGCCGGCGGCGTCCGCATCGGTACCTTCGAAGCGGGCATCGTAACGGCCCAGGATCAGCCGTTGGTCGCGCAGCAGCTCCTTGCGGAAGCGGGTGGGGCTGACACGCAGATTGGCTTCCTTGATGTACTGCACGGTGAGCCCTGTATAGCCGGACAGTTTTGCGGCCATGGAGTCTACCTGCGCCTGCGGGAGGTTCTGTCCCTGTGCCAATGCCTCGGCGTACGGACCGCGCGCGAAGGCCCGCACTTCATCGAGGAAGGCTTTTTCATCCCGCCCT
The DNA here is from genome assembly GCA_963843255.1 of Bryobacterales bacterium. Taxonomy (GTDB): domain Bacteria; phylum Acidobacteriota; class Terriglobia; order Bryobacterales; family Bryobacteraceae; genus Bog-159. Next base: position 232,094 of record CAWJJQ010000009.1, read on the forward strand.
TTGTGCGCGATCTTCTCGTAGTGCCAGGCGATGGCCGCGTAGGATGGCAGATTCCCGATGAAAACCGTATCGCTGCCGGGAGCCATGGTGTAGTAGTTGAGAATCGTGGACATCAGGACGACGCCGTTGAACGACATGCCGTCTTCCTCGAGCGCATCCACCAGGGCCGCCGAACGGGTGGTGCCGTAGGACTCGCCGAACAGAAACTTGGGTGAGTTCCAACGGTGATTCACCTCGACATAGCGGTGGATGAATTTGGCAAAAGCCTGTACATCCTGATCGGTTCCGGCGAAGTTCTTGATGGTGCCTTTGCCTACCGGGCGCGAGTAGCCTGTGCCCACCGCGTCCACGAATACCAGGTCGGTCTTGTCCAGCAAGGAGTACTGATTCGGCATGACCTGGTAAGGCGCGGCCCCGGTAGCTTCCGGGCTGGAAGTGGCCACGCGTACGGGGCCGATGGATCCCATGTGCAGCCACAGGCTCGCCGAGCCGGGGCCGCCGTTGTACAGGAAGGTGACCGGCCGCGTGCGTGGATCGCTGGCGCCGCTCATGGTGTAGGCGACATAGAAAACGGTCGCATACGGTTTCTCTTCATCGTTATCGATCAGGAGGGTGCCGGCGGTGGCTTTGTAGTGGATGGTTTTGCCGTCGAGCGACAGGTCATGATCGGTGGTGGCGTTGGTTTCCGCGGGAATGGGAGTGGGCTTTTCCTCGGCGGCGGCGCCGGACGGCTTCTCGTCGCCGGCTGACGGGCGCTGGCCGGCGGCGCTCAGCGCGAGGGCAAGCGACAGAGCGGCGGAGCGCAGGAAAGTACGGGTGAATTGTGACATGGGAGTTCTTTATTCTGGCGTATTTTTGCGTGAATTGGTTACGCGTGGGGCGGCCTCTGCGGTCTCTTGGGCTGCCTGCTTGATCTGGATAGTTAGATCAAGAAAGAGCGGGGCTGGGAGCCCCTTGCAGGCCGGGGGCCTGCCCCACGATCAGGTATAAACCCCATGAAATTTGAGGTTAGAACAGATTAGCGCTTGCTATACTGCCGCAATGCCATCTGCCCCTTTCGGCCCTTTTCACCCTCCTTCTCCCAATAAACCGGGGACGCCGCCCGGACCTCCGGCCAAACCCGCGAACTTCGCCGCCGGCAATTTCCCTGCAGTAACTCACGATGAGAGCGTGTCGCAGGCGGTGATCGGCATGATCATGACCGTGGACGCGACACTGACCGGGAGCGTGACGCAAACGGGCCCGGCGATCTTCAAGGTCACCGGCATTGCCGTGGACAACCTGGAACTGGTCACGCTGCAGGCTTCCCAGTTGCCGCCGGAGTTGAAGGGTATGGCGGGGCAGCAGGTGTGGCAGCAGGTGCCGGCGGGCTCGTCCGATGGGAGCACGCCCATCGCGGTGAAGGCCGGACAGTATGTGTATCTGAACGTGACGGTGGACGTGCCGGAAGGCGCCATCCCTCCGGGCGGAATCACGGGTGTAGCGACGCTGGGTGGCGGCGCCGCATTCAGCCAGACCGTTCTGCTCACGGGGACCTACCTCGGGGTCAACGTTAATTCGGCGATCGGCAAGAAGTGGGCGGCTATGGGCGGAGAGGCCAAGCTAGGAGTGGCCAAGTCCAACGAAGAAGAGTCGCCCAGCGGGGCGGGCACCGTGCAAGTGTTTGCCAACGGTACTCTCTACGACTATAAAGTATTCAGCAAATTCCAGATGCATGGCAGCGATGTGGTTTATTTCCTCTCCGCTGCGGTGTGGGCGAAATGGCTGACGCTGGGCCAGCAGAAGGATGCGTCCGGCAAGGCCGTGTGGCTCGCGATCGGATTACCCAAAGCCGACACCGGCGCCACGTTTGAAAGCGGGCAGGTGCAGCAATTCGAAAACGGCGACATCGTAATACGTCCGAACGGCGCGGCCTGGGCCGTTTATGGAGCGATTTTCGCAAAATATCTGCAATTCTCGGATCCGGCGAATGCGGCGGTAGCGCCATTATTTGGCTATCCGGTTTCGGACGAAGTAGTGGTCACCGATCCGTCCAACGCGCCTTGGCGGGTATCGCATTTCGATTCCGCCGATATTTTCTATTCGGGCGCGACGGGTGCGCATGAGATTCACGGGCCGATACGGGATCACTTCCTTAAGCAGGGACTAGGTTACCCTACCACCGATGTGACCGGCACCGCGGATGGCGTGGGCAGCTTTAGCAAGCTAGAAAACGGAGTGATCTACTATACTCGGGCGATCGGTGCTTATGTGGTTTACGGAGATATTCTGGTTCGCTGGGCGGCGCTGGGGTACGAGACGAGTTACCTCGGATATCCGGTGTCGGACGAGCAGGACTGGACCGCGCCGGCACCGTACGGTCCGGGGCGCATCAGCAATTTCCAGTTCGGCCAGATCGCCTGGCGAAGCGCGGACCGCGCGATTTTCGAGCTGCCGGAAACGCATCAGACCGAGACTGTGCCGGTGACTACGCCGGACGGCACCGCGCTAGGCGGCACGGTTTCCATGCTGCTGAAGAGCAACGGCGACTACACCTTCGAATGCCACATGCACGACAGCGGCGTACCGAGCTATGACTTCACTGTGCGCGCGGTGTTTACGTCCGGGGCCGGGCAGGTGGTTGGCGCGCAGCATAGCGGCCACGTGGAAGGCACGGACGCCACCACCCCCACGCACGCGCCTAATCGCAATGACGATTACACCGAGTCGGGCAACAGTCCGCTGATGCAGGCCAATTGGGCCACTGGAAATTTTCCGGCAGGGAAACTATGGGTGACTAAAGACTATTCCGCTACCGGCCTGATCGGTTTCGTGGAGGACGTCACCAAAGCCATCCTGGATATCGCGGTGGGAGCCGTATCCCTGTCGGTGGGGATCGTGATCAGTATCGGCCGGGAGATCGGGCAGATATTCGGCAACCTGGGCGAAGGCATGATCGCCGGCGTGTTCGCGGGCGTGGCGGTATGCGTGTTTACGGGCGGCTTCGCTTTTGCGGTGCTGTCCGGCGTGGCCGTGGGCGGGGTGATCGACACCATGATCCAGCAACGGCAGATCACGGACGCGGAGTACGAGTTTGTAGACGTAGTGTTTGAAGGGCAACTGCCAGCCGCCAGCGATATCATGCTCACCAACCTCACCGGACTGAACGGCACGGCGTTTACGGTGCCGGGTGTGGACCAGAAAACCTATATCAATCTGGGCGACGCTTATAACGATCCGTTGAATTATACCGGCAACACCAGCTACCCGGCCAAAGGCCAGTTGCTCGTTCACGAACTGACCCACGTCTGGCAGATCAAGCACCGGCAGATCACTTCGATGATCGTGTGCGAGGGCATCGTCACCCAGGCAAACAAGCAAGTCGGGCAGCAGGTCTACCAATACGGCCCGCCAACCACGCCTTGGGGAGATTTCAACCTGGAAGCACAAGGGGCCATCGTGGACCAGTGGTTCGGAGGCACCACCGTAGTGAACGCGCCCTTGCGGTATGAGAATTGGGTTTCGGCGCCGCTGCCCCCACCACCGGTGCAACCGTTAGCCGCGAATGACCCGTATTTTGGCTACATCGCCAATAACATACGCAAGGGCCAGACCTGATCGCCTGCGTCTAACGGCGCGCTGCTACAATCCAGGAATGCCTAATGATATATATGCCCTGTTCGACACCACCGAGGGGCAGTTCAAAGTCAAGCTGCATGCCGACAAAACGCCTCGCACGGTGGAGAATTTCGTTAGCCTCGCCGAGGGCACTAAAACCGGCAAGCCCTTCTACGACGGCACCGTCTTTCATCGTGTGATCCCCAAGTTCATGATCCAGGGCGGCGATCCGGAAGGCACGGGACGCGGCGGTCCGGGATATAAGTTCGCCGACGAATTTCACGCTTCCCTGCGGCATTCCAAACCGGGTCTGCTTTCGATGGCCAATGCCGGACCCAATACCAACGGCAGCCAGTTCTTCGTCACCGTGGCGGCCACACCCTGGCTGGACGACAAGCACAGCATTTTCGGCGAGGTCGTGGACGGCTACGACGTAGTGAAGAAGATCTCCGAAGTAAAGCGCAGCCACGACGACCGGCCGGTTCAGGAAGTAAAGATCAACTCCGTCAAGATCGAAAGGACCTAGCCATGAAACGCTTGCTCGCGCTGCTGGCGTTTGCCGCCGCGGCATTCGGCCAGGATGGATTCCAGCCGCTGTTCAACGGCAAAAACCTGGATGGATGGGACGGCAACCCGCGCATGTGGAGCGTCCGCGACGGTATGATCGTGGGGCACACCGAAGGCGTAGTCATGAACGATAACTCGTTCCTGATCTCGAAGCAGCCGTACCGCAACTTTATCCTGCGCGTCGAAATGAAACTGCGCAACCACAATAGCGGCATTCAGTTCCGCAGCGAGGCGATGCCGAACTGGGTGGTGCGCGGGTATCAGGCCGATGCCGCCGAGGATAATTACTGGGGAAACATCTACGAGGAGAAGGGCCGCGGCACGCTCGTGGATGGTTGGAAGGGCAAGGCCGAGAAAGTGGTCAAGCTGAAAGACTGGAACGATTACGAGATCCTATGCGACGGGGACCACATCCAACTGAAGCTGAACGGCACGGTGACGGCCGACCTGCACGATTCGGCGCGACTGGAAGGCATCATCGCGTTTCAGTTACACCGCGGGCCGCCCATGGAAGTGTACTTCCGCAATGTCCGGATCAAGGTCTTGCCATAAGCCTCTGCGCGCGGCGTTGCGGCTGGCGATCTTTGGCGGCACCTTCGATCCGATCCATAATGCGCATCTGGCGGTGGCGCGCGAAGCTGCCGCACGTTTCCGCCTGGATCGCGTCTGGCTGGTGCCCGCCGAGAGGCCGCCACACAAACAAGGCGTGACGCATGCTTCGTATGAAGACCGCTATCACATGGTAGAACTGGCATGCCGGGACGAGCCGGAATTCGAGGCATCGCGTCTGGAGCAGGGGACGGCCAGCAGCTACTCGATCGATACCATTGAAAAAGTGCGGGCCCGTCTGGCTCCCGGAGACGAGTTGTTCTTTCTCATCGGAGCGGACGCCTTCGCCGAAATCGAAAGCTGGCGCCGCTGGCAAGACGTCATCCGCGCCGTGAAGTTCATCGTAGTCAGCCGGCCCGGCCATCGATATGCCGTGCCCCAAGGCGCCATTGTGGACCGGTTGGAAACGGTGGCTCTGCCGATATCCTCGTCCGAGATCCGGCGGCGCCTGGCGACAGGCGACGACCAGGTGGAAGTGCCCGCCGCGGTCCGCGAATATATTCGTGCCAGGGGACTGTATGCCGCATAACTCGCGCCCGCTGGCTTACGCCGTGGGAGCGATGGCGCTGGTATTCTCCTGGCAGTGGGCCACGGTACACGCCAACTACGGCGGCAACTGGTCCGCACTTTACTGCACCGGCGCCCGGCTCGGAGTGCCTCCCAGGCTGGCGGCGGAACACATCTACGAGTTTCCCGGCAGCTTCGGCTTTGACGGGCAGATGTATCATTATGTCGCGCACGATCCGCTGATTCGTACCCCGGACCTGAAGGCCGCGGTGGATGCGCCATGGCTCCGCTATCGCCGCATCCTCGTTCCGGGCCTGGCGTATGTGCTGGCGCTAGGGCGCGCGAATTGGGTGGATCCGGCATATTTCGCGCTCGTCCTCATATTCATTGGGGCGGGCGTGTACTGGTCTGTGGAGTGCAGCCAGGCGCTAGGCCGATCTCCGGCCTGGGGACTTTTGTTCCTGCTGATGCCGGCCACCCTGATCAGCATGGACCGCCTCGTGCTGGACGTGGCTCTCGCGGCGCTGTCGGTGGCTTTCGCCTATTATGTCCGGGAGCCGGGCTGGCGGCTGTTCGCCGTGCTCGCCGCGGCGGCCCTGGCGCGCGAGACGGGCTTTGTTCTACTGGCGGCTTACTGCGGGTACCTGCTGCTCGCGCGTCGTTTCAAGCTGATGGCTCAGTTCGCGCTCGCCGGAGTGCCCGCCGTGGCGTGGTACGGATATGTTCAAGCGCATACGGGGCGGCAGGATTACCAGGTCAGCCTCCTTCCGTTCTCCGCTATTTGGCAGAACTGGCTGCATCCGCTGGTCTATCCGGCCGGCATGCAATATAAGTGGGTGGCCATGCTGGGCGATCGCATGGCGATGATCGGCATGCTGCTGGCTTTCGCCCTCGCCGCCTGGTGGGGGGTAAGACCGAAGCCCAGTCCCGTAGCGGTGGGAGCGCTCGCTTTCGCGGCGATGGGCGTCATTCTGCAGAAAACCGAGATCTGGGCCAACGTCTACGATTATGGCCGGGTCTACACGCCCTGCTTACTTTTTCTGGGAATCCTGGGCCCGCCGCGCAAGGCCTGGGCGGCGCTGGCGCCGCTGGCATTCATACTGCCGCGGATTGGAATGCAACTTACACCGCAGATTCTGGGCGTTTTGCGCGCCATCAAGCTCTAAATCCGGGTGTTGAGCCACTTTGCTACACCAGTGTGTCTGCTTGACCAAAGCGGGACTGACAAATTCGCATAGGATGAATAACCTACTGTTGGCTGGTTACGTGCACCTATCCGGCGCGATTTCTTAAACCGGAACGGAGCAACCACGTGAATCGGATATTGCGCCCTCTTCATTTTCTATGCATGTGCCTGGCGGGCACCGGCATAGCGGGAACCTTGGCCGCTCAGAGCCAACTGGTGGTGAACCCCACTTCGATCGCCCTGTCTTCGCTGGTGGGCAACCCCATTGCGATTACGCAAAACATCAGTATCAGCAGCAGCGGCGACGCGGCGGGAAGTCATCTCTCGTACACTGCTTTTGTTCAGAATGCGGCGCCCGCTGCCGCGCTGTGGATCAGCCTCATAAGCCCGACCGGCGTGACGCCTGGCGTCATTACCGTTTCCGTACTAGCTGCCGGCGGCAGCAGCGCTCCTCTGACTGAAGGTGTTTACACGGCACAAGTCTTGATCGGAGCGTCTGGCGCCGCGGGCACCAATCCGATCCTCGTTCCTATATCCTTCACGGTGGCCGAGATCTCGGCTGCCCCAGCGTCTCTTAGCTTTAACTATGAAATCGGCGGATCGGTTCCGGCGCCGCAAAACATCATGGTGTCCGGGCCCGCCACGCCGGCCGCATTCTCGGCGACGTTGGTGGGGTTGAATGACGGAAACTGGCTGGAAGTTGCGCCAACCAGCGGTTCCACACCCGGCATGGTCACCGCCAGCCTCAACCCGGCGGTAATTACGGGCCTGAGCCCGGGAACTTACAACGGCGCGATCAACCTGTCGGTGGCCGGTGATTCCACGTTTGTGAGCCTGCCCGTTGTTCTGACCGTATCCGCCACGCCGCAGGTAACTGCCAGCCCATCCAGCATGACCTTTGGATACCAGCTTGGCGGGACAGATAATGTAACCCAGCAGAACCTGTCGATAACTTCCTCCGGAACGCCAGTGGTCTTTCAAGCGACCGCCCAGAGCGCCGCCAACCCGGCCGGCGTGCAGTGGTTGATCCTATCTAACAACGCATCCAGCAGCACGCCGGCCACGTTGACGTTGGGGGTCTCACCGGGCGCCCTGCCGGCAGGCACTTACACGGGACAGGTCACCATTCTGGTCAACAGTCTTCCGGCGGCCACGGTTAACGTTTCCCTGACGGTAAGCACCGCGCCCCTACTCACTCTGGCGCCATCCGCCCTTAGCTTCACTTACCAGGTGGGCGGGGCGATTCCGCCGCCGCAGAGCATCCTCACGGCCAGCACGGGCACGGCGTTAGCCTATTCGCCATTCCCCATCATCAGCAGTGGAGGGGGAAGCTGGCTGGAGGCTTCGAGCGGCCTGACCACGCCGAACCCAATTCTGGTGGACGTCAATCCAACCGGCCTGGGGGCTGGCGTTTACAACGGAGCGATCTCGGTTTCCGCCACGAATGCAGCGAATTCGCCGCAGAAGGTCCCGGTCACACTCACGGTAACCAACTATCCGTTTGTGGAAGCTTCGCCCAGTTCCCTGACGTTCGTTTACCAGATTGGCCAGACCACGCCGGGGGCTCCGCTGGTAAACATAACCAGCAGCACGGGCGATACGCTCGACTTTACCTTTGCGCCGACCACAAATTCAGGAGGCAACTGGCTGGACACTTTCTTTGTGGCCGGCCCCACCACCCCCGGAAGCCTGAGAGCCGCGGTTGCCCCGATCAGCCTGACCGCCGGCACTTACACGGGCGACATCAATATTACTGCCACCAATCCCACCGGCGTCACGGTGCCCAACAGCCCGCTGGCCCTCCCGGTAACTCTATATGTAAGCAACGATCCGCTGCTAATTGTCAGTCCATCCGCGCTTTCGTTCACGACCACGTTGGGAGGACAGAGCACCGCACAAGCCATCTCGCTGACCAGCACCAGTTCGGCATTGAATTACTCAATCACCACCAACACGCAGAATGCAGGCCCATGGATGGCAGTGGCTACGCAGCCTGGCCAGACTCCCAGCACCATTCTCGTGACGGCCATAGCCGGTAACTTGTCGGCAGGCACATATCAGGGGAGCATTACGATTGCCGCCACCAATCCTTCCGGAGCCACGGTGCTGGATAGTCCGACCGTGATTCCGGTCACGTTCCAGGTGGTTGAGGGAACGCTCGCCGCGAGCCCGGCTTCTTTGACATTTGTCCAAACTGTGGGCGGCACGGCGCCCGCATCCCAGAGTATCGCGGTGACGGGGACCGGCTCGCAAGCGCTGGGTGTCAATGCCGCGGCATCCACTAACAACGGCGTCAACTGGCTTACGGTCAAACCCAGCACGGGCACCACACCGGCTACCCTCAGCGTTTCGGTTGACGGTGGTAAGCTTAGCGCGGGCACTTACCTGGGGACCATCACGATCTCGGCCCCCAATGCCGCCGGCAGCCCGCAAACCATTGCAGTCACGCTCACCGTATCGGCTGCACCCAACATTACGCTGACACCCGCTACCCTGCAATTCAACTCGCAGATCGGAGGCACTGTCCCTGTCGCGCAGACCGTTGCGGTGGCCGCCAGCGCCGGTAGCGTATCGTTTGCGACGGCGGCGAAAGTGAGCAGCGGCTCGACAAACTGGCTCAGCGTAACACCGGCCAGCGGCACATCGCCCGGAAACTTATCCGTGACCGTAAATCCGGCGGGACTGGCGGCAGGGAATTATACTGGTACCGTCACCGTAACCGCGGCGGGGGCCGGCAACAGCCCGCAGACCGTGGGCGTTACACTAGCGGTTGCCGCCGCTCCGCTGCCGCTGCCGGGCAGCGTAGTGAGTGCCGCCAGCCAGGTTCCGGGCGTGATCGCACCGGGCGAAATTATCTCTATTTACGGCACCAACCTCGGACCGGCCACCGGCGTTGGGCCCGTGATCAACGGCAACTCCCTGGGAACGGTCGTGAGCGGTATTGAGGTGACTTTTGGCAACACGCCCGCTCCCCTGCTTTACGTCTCTGCCACGCAGATTAATGCGGTAGTGCCTTTCGAGATCTCTGGCCAGCTCCAGACGCAAATGGTGATCACCAATAACGGCTCTGTGTCCACGGCATTAGATCTATCCGTCGCAGCAGCCGCACCGGGTATATTTACCGTGACCCAAAACGGAATGGGGCAGGGGGCGATCCTCAATTCGACCGGCGGCGTGAATAGCGCCTCCAATCCAGCGCCGCAGGGTTCCGTTATCATCCTGTATGCGACCGGCGGCGGCGAAACCAGTCCCCAAGGCATTACCGGGAACATCACGCCCAACGACGGCACCGGACTCAAGCAGATTGCAGGCGTCAAGGTCAGCGTGGCGGGTCTAGCCTGCACGGTGGGTTATGCCGGTTCGGCGCCGGGTTTCGTGGAAGGCGCCATGCAGCTTAACGTACAACTGCCTGCCGGCGTTCCGTCCGGATCGCAGCCGGTGGTGGTGACTATCGACAGCGCAAGCAGCCAGGCTGCGACTACCGTGGCGGTGCAATAACTAACTAACTACGGCTGCGCCTCCAGAGGTGTGACCGGATCGAGGAAGCACCACAACACCACGGCCATGAGATAGATCGCGGCGGAAACGTAGAAGGTCAGATCCCAGTTGTTGTTGGTCCAGCGGAGCATATAGCCGATGACTGTCGGGGACACCGCGCCGCCGATGTTCCCCATCATGTTCATGGCGCCTGAAAGCGTACCGGCGTATTTGCCGCCCACGTCCATGCAGGCGCCCCAGGAGCCGGGCATCACCAGGTCGTTCGAAAAGCTGGCGACGCCCATGGCGATCATGGCATGCAGGGGATTGTGCATGCGCATGGACACGATCAGCATCAGGCTTGCGCCGGTGAATCCTACGTAGGCCAGCAGGCGGCGGGTTTTCGGCAGGCTGCCGGTCACCCGGGTCAACGGCGCGGCGATGAAGCCGCTGACGAGCGAGCCTAGTCCTCCCAGGAACAGCGGCAGGATACCGAGCATCGCGCTCTCGCGCAGCTCCAGGCCGCGCGCCTCTCTCAAATAGGTCGGCAGCCAGGTGATGTAGAAATACCATCCGTAGGACGAGCAGAAATACTGCCCGCACAGCAGCCAGACCTGGGGAGAAGCCGCGAACTTTCGCCAGGGCACGTGCGCATGCCCCGCGGAGAGCGCTTGGTTCGGTGCCAGAAGCCGCCGCTCCGCGGCATTCAGGCGGTGATTTTCGCCTGGATGATCGCGATACCACCAGTAGAAGAAAACGGCCCAGACGATGCCGATGCAGCCGAACAACTCGAAGGCGTGCCGCCACGACATTAACCGGATGGCAAGATACACTAGCGGCGGAGTGAACGCGCCGCCCCATCGCGCGCTCAGCCACATGATGCCCTGCGCGCGCACGCGCTCGTGATGGGGGAGCCACGTGGTAAACGTCTTGGTTAAATTGGGGAAGCAGCCGGCTTCACCGGCGCCGAAGAGCAATCGCGTCACCCACAGCGAAGTGAAGTTCCATGCCCAACCGGTGGCCGCCGTAAAGAACGACCACCATAGGACGATGCGCAACAACACGCGCCGGGCGCCCATCCAATCGCCCAAAAAACCGCCGGGAATTTCAAATAACGCGTACGCCCACCCAAAAGCGGAGAAGGCATAGCCCATCTGTACCCCCGACAGGTGCAGGTCCGTGCGGATGAAACCCGCCGCAAACGAAATGCACACCCGGTCGATGTAGGTGATCACCGCCAGGGCGACCGCGAACACCACCACCCAATACCGGACGCGGGTGGGATGCGAGTGCTCGATTGGGGACAATATCCTATTAAGCCACAGATAGCAGGCCGGTGAGGGCCCGTTTTCGGCGGTTGGTAGCTGATTTCGGCGTACCGCGCGATACTGAAGGTGCATGGAGTTCCAATGCGTCGAGGCCAATCTGCGGGAATCTTTCCGGGTTGTGGCCGCGCATCGCCCGGCGGGAGAACTGCGGGAAATGGAGGGCGTCTCGATCGCTTCGGCAGGGGTCGCGTTTCAGATGTTCAACGCGGCGTTTCTCTCCGCACCAGTGACGTCGGAAATGCAGATGGACCGGCGTGTGGCGCAGGCGGCCGTCCATTTTTCCGCGCGGGGGCAGCGCTGGGCCTACTGGATCTGTCATGGCTGGCTGGAAGGCCGTACGCGGCGGCGTCTGCCGACAGTGCTGCGCAAGCATGCGATGTATCAGGCAGTGGAATTGCCCGGCATGCTGGCCGAGGGGGTTCTGCCACCGCTGCGCGAACTGCCTAAAATCGAGGTGCGGCGGGTGACGGAAGGGCCCGTCAAGGATGCGTTTTGCGACATCGGTTCGCTTTGTTTCAACGTGCCGCTGTTATGGTTTTGCGAAGTCTTCGACAATGGCGGCATCTGGGCGGATTTTGCCGCCTGGGTAGGGTACGTGGACGGGGAGCCGGTCTCGACGGCGGCCACCGTAATTGGCGGCGGCGCGGTGGGAATCTACAACGTGGCTACGGTTCCCAATTATCGCCGCGGCGGCTACGGCGAGGCGGTCATGCGCCATGCCCTGGAACGGGCCCGGTTGGAGCACGGTTTGTCGCGAACGATCCTGCAATCCACGCCGCAGGGCTATGAATTATACCGGCGGATGGGATACCGGACGGTCACCAGCGTAGCCGTATTTTGTTCTTGAACGACTGGCCTCACGCCGCCCGGAGCGCAAAGGTGCGCGGCCGTGCCCGTTTTACCGATACCTAAAACGCCCAGCGCCACAGGCTGGCTCCGGCCGTATAGCCCGCCCCTACGGCAGCAAACATCACCAAGTCTCCCTTTTTGAGCTTTCCCTGGGCGATGGCGTCGCGCGTGGCTAGCGGTAATGTGGCGGATGTAGTATTGCCGTAGCGATCGATATTGATCAGCACCTGGTCGGGCGTGAGACCCATACGTTCCGCGGCGCCGGTGATGATCCGGCGATTAGCCTGGTGCGGAATGAGAACGCTGATGTCGGAAGGCTTCAGGCCGTTCCGTTCCAATACCTCGGCGCACACCTCGTACATCTTTTTCACTGCGTACTTGAACACCTGCTGGCCTTGCTGGTGGACGTAGTGCTGGCGCTTACCGACGGTTTCAGCGGAGGCGGGAAGACGGCTGCCTCCGGCCGGCATGCACAGAAATTCGCCGCCCGATCCGTCGATCTCGCCGATAAAGTCGATGAAGCCGGCGCCATCGTCACCCTCGCCGGTTGGCTCCAGCAGCATGGCGCCGGCGCCGTCGCCGAACAGGATGCAGGTCGCCCGGTCGGTGTAGTCGATGATGCGGCTCATGGTATCGGAGCCGATCACCAGGACTTTGCGGTGGGTGCCCGAAGAGACTAACGCGGCGCCGGTGGTCAGGCCGTAAAGAAAACTGGAGCAGGCGGCGATCAGGTCGAAGCCCCAGGTTCGATGAGCGCCCAGGCGGTTCTGGATCAGGCATGCCGTGGATGGAAACAGCATATCCGGCGTGACCGTACAGACCAGGATGGCATCCAGTTCCGTAGCGGCTATGCCGCGGGCTTCCAGGGCAGCGCGCGCGGCCTCGGTACCCATGTCCGAGGTGGCCATCTCGGGAGGTGCGATGTGGCGCTCGCAAATGCCCGTGCGTTCCACGATCCATTCGCTGTTGGTGTCCACCATCCGTTCCAGATCTTTGTTCGTGAGCACTCCCGGCGGCACGTAGCAGCCCAAGGCGCTGATTTTTACTTTGGACAAGTTTCCTCCAAGGTCCCCTGACCTTGATATGTTAAATTGTAAAGAAATGCAAGAGCACGGCTCGGGTCAGGCCGTCTCCGGATTTCAAAGCGCATTACTCTTCGAAAGCCCGGAGGAAATCTACGCCCGAATTTTCCGGGAACTCAAACCTCGCACACGACTTCCGGCCATTAGCGTCGAATTCTGCCGTTTCGCCAATGCCGACAGTTTCATCCGTATGGAAGACGGAGCCATCCACGTCCGCATCTCGGACCTGCTGGAAGGTGCTCCGGCTCCCGTCGCGGAAGCCTTAGCTTATATCCTGTTGGGCAAGCTATTTCGCCGCCCCGCCGCCCGTATCTACGCACACCGCTACCGGCTTTATCTGAACCGGCGGGACGTCCGGCGACAGGCGCATCTGGTTCGCCAGATTCGCGGCCGCAAATTCGTATCCGGCCCACAAGGTAGCCATTATAACTTGGAGGCGGTGTTCGAGGCGTTGAACGCGGAGCACTTTCAGGGATTGATGGCGCGGCCGCAGCTAGGCTGGAGCCGGGGGATTTCGCGGAACATGCTGGGGCATTTCGATCCGTCCCACAATGCCATTATCATCAGCCGGATTTTCGATAACCCGGCGGTGCCGCCGATTGCATTGGAGTACGTGATGTTTCACGAGATGCTGCATCTGCGGTATCCGGTGGAGCACAACGGGGCGCGGCGGAGAGTACACACGCGGGAGTTCCGGCAGGCGGAGAAGCAATTCGGGAAATTGCGGGAAGCCAAAGAAGCTTTGAAGAAGCTGTGAAGCGCAAAGGGCGCGTGTCCGCACCGCCAGGAAAGAGAGGAACTCACGGATAGTGGCGGCGTGGCCGCGACCCCGTTTTGCGCGACTTCCTTAAAAGAAACAGTTAGAGGGCGAATCGCGAAGGATGGCGTCGCACTGCCGTTAAGCCTGTGCGCTTAGGCGGCAGCCGCGCTTTCGGCAGGAATCATCTGGCGCAGTTCCAGGCGCATGAAATCCATGGCATGCACCAGGTTACTAACATCCACCGTTCCCAAACCGCAGGCATGCAGCACCAGGCGCCATTGCACGCCCAGCATGCCGAACACAAACAACGCCTGCTGTTTATAAAGAATTCCCGCCAGATCCGGACGGTCCTGGGTGGAGTACATCATCATCAGACGCAGAGCTGCTCCCACCAACGCAAAATCCCGGCTCAAACACGCCAAATAACCCCGGAACACCTTCCGCCGCTCAGACCGCAGGCGGCGCATCATTTTCTTGCTGAAACCGGGCTGGCTTGCCAGAAAACGGAAATCCTCTTCGCTCAACAACCTCTCCATCGGCCGGTAGCGCGCCACGGAAAGGTCATTGATCCAATCTACCGATACCGGGAGCGATTTGGGTCCCGCTATCAGCCTCCGAAATAGAAATGCTAAAACCGCCCCGACTGACAGGCAGACGAACGCAGCTAGAGCTAGGATGAGATCCATGATCTCCTTTTTCAATCTCCGAAATGAGGATAACCTGCAATTCCGGAAAAAACAATGGTTACTTTGGTCTATTTTCGAGTGGCGCGCAGAAGTGCCGCGTTGAGATGGTTCAACTGACTGACCAGTTGATCTTCCCGTCCCGGCATCCAGGACGGACGCAGGCTCTGTTTACGCAGTTCTCCCCGCGGAGCGAGCATCAGTAACCAGACCGCCAGGGCACCCAGCGTCACAATATTGAGCGCGAACCGTACGGCCACGATGACCTTATAACCGGCCATGCTCAACAGCAGGTAGCTGGCTGTATACGCAAGAAAATACACAGAGAATACAATACTATGGACGAGGATATTCCGGCTCAGAGTAATTGGATACTGCATAAGAACGCCCATGATGGTAATTAGAAATACCACCAGGCTGAAGTAAACGGCGTGCTCCGCTGCATAATAATAGGTCAGCAGCGGGCCCTGGCGGGTGTGCTCGGCGGGCGCCATCAGGCTGACGCCGGAAGCCAGCAGTGCCACTACCACTGCGCCGATCAGCAGCCAGCGGCCCACGGTCGAGAGACCGCGATAGTCCTGGAGGACCAAGGCATAGATTTCAAGCACCACCAGAACAAAGAAAAACCACCCGATCGGCTCGGTACGGATCCAGATTTCATAATACAGCTTGCTGTCGGGGCGCGGAATGGCGAGGACCCCGTTCGTTAGGGTGGCAAAGACGAGGTAAGCAAAAAAAGCCCGGTACCGGCGATAGAGACCCGAATGCAAAAGCCGTAGGCATAAAACCGCGGTTGCAGCTACGATTAGCAAATCGAAGATACGGCCCATATGGAGTCCGGAACAACGTTTGGAAAGCCCGTCCTATTATGACGCCAGACCGTCAGATTTGCTAGATGCACTTTTGGGGGTCGGAACCCTCGATACCGGGCGTGGAAATCCTAACCCGCGATCTACCAGACGCACGGAAGGCAAGTGGGCGGGCCAGCCGCGCTGCCAATGATGGCGAAGAACGATAGGGCCAATAGTACCGTATACACTGCTCTTTTGATCATCTGTTATCTCCTCTTAACTAAAGTGACTACGTAATAAGTTATACGCTCGCCTAAAGTGGAAGGGTGGCTTTGCTAAGATTTTCTGGATTCAGAACAGCGGTTAACATTGGATAGGCAAAAACAATTGATGAAGTATAATCTTTCTAGAACAGCCATGCGTTTTACGCCCCTTTTCTTTTGCCACATGCCGCTCAATTTCCGCTGTCGCAGGGGCCGCGCGCGGCGCGGAGTTGTGGCATGAGCACGGGAAGATTCGGTCCGGAGGTGCGCTCGCGCCAGGAACCGGCGGGCGATCTGTGGCGGCACACCTTGGCCCGCATTCCTACGCTGTTCGGGCGCCTGGCGTTTCTGGCCTCACTGCGCAATCCGGCGAACGGTGTATACGAACATCAGGGCCTGGCGCACATGGTGGGGGATGAACAGGCGGGAGAGACGCTCCGCCGGAGCCATGGCCGGGTATTTCAGGATTGGGTCTGCCTGAACCTGGAACAGCAGAAAGCCGACCTGCAGGAATACCTGGCGGAAGATCCGGATCCGGTGGCGATGCTGAATGACTGGATGACTTCGGGCTCCTACCGCAACCTGGCGCCGGGAACAGCCCAACCCGCCGAGCGGCAGCTATTCGTGGGCGACTTTGGAACCTTGCTGGTGCTGCTCAGACACGAATACGGCGCCGTTTCCCCTGATCCAGAATCATAGCCACGCCGGAGATCTGCCCGATGACGTCGATTTCCGAAGGATAGGCGTAAACTTCGGGAACACACAGCGAGGCCGGGTGCGGCTGCAGGATCAGGCGGCCTTCTTTCAACGCGCACCAGCCAAATACATAGCCGCCGCGATGTTCCAGGAAGTAAATGGGACGCTCGAACTCGCTGGCCCAGTTCGCATCCACGACCTTGCGGCGGCTCTCGTCGATCAGCACCAGCGCACCTGGCTGCACGATCGGGTACATCGACCAGTCCTCCGAGCCAATGAACGCATACCGGTGGTGCTTCAGGTCCAGCGCATTCAGTAAGGACAGGGGCAGCTTTCCCCAACGGTGGATCGCGCGGCTCAGGTAAGTGGTTTTGCGTAGATCCACACCCGGATCCACAACCAGCGGCACCTGAACTTCGCCATGGGTGCCGGGCGCGAAACCGAGGAGGTGGGTATGCTCCAGTTGGATAGTGGCGGCGTCCGCGGGAAGGGCCGCCAGGTCCACACGATACCACTCCAGCACCTCCGCCGGCTCCAGCCGGTAGATGGCGCACAGCGAATACAGCCTGTATATAGTGGGAACCGTTCCTTTGTTCTCAATATCGGAAAGCCGGCTGAGAGCAATGGCGAACTCGTCGTTCTGGCGCCGTTCGGCGATGCGTAGGCTGGCTTGCTCGACATCGCGGTAGCGCAGGTTGAGGCGCTCGCGCGCCCGTTTCAGCTTCTGTCCGGCGTCCTCCATGGTATGATCCTTGATCTGAGGAATCCAGAGCCGTGGAACGCTTGCGATTATAGCCGGACGCAGCCCGCGAGGCAAGGTGGAATTTGAAGATTTTGTTCCGAATTCAGAACAGAGCTTAGCGTGAGGGGCCAATTTTGAAAATTGTGGTCGGAATCTCCGGCGCAAGCGGAGCCCTGTACGGCGTCCGCTTGCTCGAGCGACTGCGCCGGGATCCGGCTGTAGAGATTCACCTCATCCTGACCCGCGCGGGCGAGAAGACTCTTTTCCTCGAAACCGGCACGCAGCCGTCAGACCTTAAGAAATCAGTCCAATATTCTTATTCTTTAGAAGATATATCCAGCCGGCTTGCCAGCGGGTCGTTCCTCGTTGACGGCATGGTGGTTGCTCCGTGTTCGATCCAAACCATGTCGTCCATCGCCGCGGGCATCACCAGCAACCTGTTGTTGCGTGCCGCGGACGTAGTACTCAAAGAACGGCGAAAGCTGGTGCTAATGGTACGCGAAACTCCTTTTCATCTTGGTCATCTGCGGACTATGGTGGAACTGACGGAAATGGGCGCCATCATCGCGCCGCCCATTCCGGGATTTTATAACCATCCGCAAACGATTCTCGACCTGGTGGATCACAGCGTCGACCGGGTGCTCGACTTGCTGGGCGTGCCTGATACACAAGTGCGCCGTTGGGATGGTCCTGCGCGATGAAGCCCAATGTTTTTAGGGGCCAAAAGGGCCCTATCGCGTTCCAGGGCGAGCGTGGCGCATTTAGCGAGGAGGCCGCCCGGAAACTGCTAGGCAACGCGATCGACGTGCTTCCGTGCGCGCGGTTCGAAGATGTTTTTCGCAGCCTGGAACAGGGTGCCGCCGCGGGTGCCGTGATCCCGATTGAAAATACACTGGCCGGCTCGGTTCACGAGAATTACGATCACCTGTTGCAATACGACCTTCCCATCGTGGCCGAGACCAGCGTGCGGATCGTTCACAACCTGATGGCGGCTCCTGGTGTACGGTTCTCCGCAATCCGGCGGGTTTACTCGCATCCGGTGGCCCTGAACCAGTGCCTGGACTTCTTCACACGCAATAAGAATATAGAAAGAATTACTTATTATGACACCGCCGGAAGTGCCAAGATGGTTATGGAGGAGGGACTTAGGGACGCGGGGGCCATCGCGTCGTCTGTTGCGGCCGGCATCTATGGGGCACGCATCCTGCGACGTTCGATCGAGGATGATCGCCGTAACTTCACCAGATTTTTCCTTCTCCGGACTCCTGAATATACCCGCAAACATCCGATAGCGATACCCCCAAACGCGCAGTCAAAAACCTCCATTGTGTTCTCCACCAGAAATATCCCCGGCGCTTTGTTCCGTTGTTTGAGTGCTTTCGCACTTCGCGATCTGAATCTCACGAAGATCGAATCCCGGCCGCTGCGGGGCAAACCGTGGGAATATCTCTTTTATTTGGATTTTCTGGGGCCCGTGGACTCGATTCCGGCGCAAAACGCCCTTGGACACCTGCGCGAACTGGCCGATGTGCTGAAAGTCCTGGGATCCTACCCGCGAGAATCTAGTTTGCCGGCAGTGCCGCCGCCAGCACGAAAACCAGAGGCGCATTCCAGTTGATGGCCACTTCGTTGCTCGCGTAGGATGCCTGCTCGTCCAGGTACATCTTAGCCGGCGGGCCGTCGGGCAATTTGCGCATGGCCGCATCCTGGCGGCCGCGGTTCGGTCCTCCGGACAGCAGCCCGGGCCAGGGTTCCGGAAGCCCCGCGCTGGGGCGGTGATGCGGATGGGAGAACGGATTTTCCCCCAAGTGCGTCACCCAGGAGAGCGAAAAGGTGTTCCGGCCGAGCAGGTAATGCAAATTGTCGAGGGCCGCCTCGACGAAGCGCGGATTGGGTTTCAGTACGCTGGCAACCAGAAGTTGCAGGCCGTAGTTCGCCGCCACACCGTTCGATCCCCAGACATAATCCGCCGCGCGGAGGCTGATCCGGTACGGGTGATGGGCGGCGCGTTCCGCGATCTGCCCGGCCGCGTTGACCGAATCCTGAGTGATGGCGGCCACCGCATCCGCATTCTTGCCATGTCCCAACGCATAGGTCCAGAGGGCCAGGGCGGCCACATCCTGCCACGAGGGCGGCCGGGAGGGTCCGATGGCTTTGCGATGCGCGCCGAAGTGTTCGAGGAAATAGCGCTCGTAGCCCGCGTCGCCGGTCGCGCGCCATAATTCCGCGGCGGCCCAGAGGTGCTCATCGGAGCAATCGCTGTCACCGTACTCTCCGGTCGAGACCCCGCGCGGGTTACGGAATTCGACGTCAGAATGCTTCTCGATCCACTCCCACGCCTGCCGTGCGACGCGCAGGCACTTGTCCGCATACGCGGCATCGAAAGGCCGGTAAACGCGGGCGGCGATAGCCATCACGGCGGCGAAATCGCCGGTGGCGCAGGAGCTTTTGAACGGCTCTTTCCCTATGCCGATGACGTAGCTGACCAGTGTGTCTTTCTCAGGCGGAATGAAGGCGCAGAAGCGCTCGCTGGTCTGCTTGTGCCAGACCCCGCCATCGTCGTCCTGCATGGAGAGCATCCAATCCAGATTCCAGCGGATCTCGTTTAGAATGTCGGGCGTGCCATTGCCGGATTCCGGGATATCCAGCTTCATCTGCTTGATGCGGTCGCCAAACAATTCCCAGGTCCATAGCAGCGTGCCTGTGGAAATGCCGGAATTGACCACGTAGCGGCCATAATCGCCGGCATCGTGCCATCCCTTTGCGGATGTATGCTGTCCGGTCTTGCCGGAGGAGGTATGATAAGCGCCTTCCAAATGACAGGCCGCGTGCTTGAAACCCGGGAATTCGGGGCCCATATCTACCGCTGTACCGCAGCGCTGGCCGTAATACGAACGCATCGCCAGGTAAAACGCGCGCGAGAACACATTCGGGCCAATCGCGAAATTCCAGCTCCGGCCAACCCCGGGCACTTCCAGGTAATACTTGCCGGGCTTATCGAGTTTGCTGAAGTCTGCCTCCTGAATCAGGTCACCTGAGTCGGCATCGCTGACGGGCTCCGCCAGTTTGCCGTGAAAGGCAGTCGAGTCGTTGCTTGCGCGGCGTACGAAAAAATCCCTGGCCAGGGTATGAGAAGCGATCATCGCCAGCTTCGTAGAGTGGGGCAGGTATCCCACCTGATCCACCTTGATTTCCGTGGTGGGCGCCGCCGCGAACCCGCAACAGGAAATTAAGAATATTGCGACCCGTTTCATGGAAGCTGAGTATAACGCCCGGTGTGCGATAATCTCCAGACGGGTGCGAACCGTGTCGCGCTGCCGCGCACCCCTTGCGTGAGCCGAGCGGGTCTGGTATAAGAGCTTACTGACTTCGTCGCGGGTTTCTGGGCCACGTTATGCCCTTTAAGAAGAAGATGCCAATGTCGAAGAGTGCCGAAAAGCGCAACGTCACCGAAGTTTCTCTGATCCAGGAGGGCAAGAACGGCCTTTCGGGCCGGCGGTCTGCTCCCGGTGCCAAGAATGCTTCGGCGGGATCTTCAGTGGGGACCACGCCCAGCCAGATGGACGCATTCGAGGAAGGCATGCGGCTGTTTCACGCGCGCCAGTTTCTGCGGGCCCGGGAATCCTTTTTGCCAGCCATGCGCGGCCCGGATCGCGCAGTGGCGCACCGCGCCGGTCTGCAGGTGCGTATGTGCGAGCGGCGCCTGGAGTCTACGGGGCTGGTGCTAAACACTCCGGAAGAGCATTACAACTACGCAGTGACCCTGATCAACTCACGGGACCTGGCGGAAGCCCAAAAGCACCTGCGGGCCGCCCTTGATGCCGAGCCGGCGGCAGATCATGTGCTCTATGCCCTGGCTGCCTGCCAGAGTCTGGGTGGAGATTTGCAGCAAGCTTATGAGAACCTGAAACGTGCGATCGATCTACAACCTCGTAACCGGCTGGCCGCCCGCCAGGATCCCGATTTCGCGGCAATGGCCGATCACCAGGCGTTTGTCCGGCTGCTTTATCCAGACAAGAAGATCTGAGGGGTGTTCAGGATTTCTAGGAACCCCGCCATCGCTGGCGCACTCCCACTCTGCGCTTTTGAGAACCGCCCTCCATGCCTAGCCCCGAGCCATTGCGCGTTGTTGCCATCGGCGGCGGGACCGGGCTCTCGGCTCTGCTGCAAGGCTTGAAATATTACGTAAGGCCGCGGCGGGGTCCGCAAGTGGACATCACCGCGGTGGTGACAGTGACCGACGATGGCGGAAGTTCCGGCCGGCTGCGCAGGGAGTTCGACGTTCTGCCGCCGGGAGATATCCGCAACTGCCTGGTGGCGCTCTCCGAAGATGAGGCGCTGCTTTCGCGCCTGTTCCAGCACCGCTTCCAAACCGGCCTGGGGCTGAAAGGGCACAGTTTCGGCAATCTTTTTCTGACGGCTCTTACCCAGCTCATGGGCGACTTCCCGGAAGCGGTGAAGGCATCTTCGGAAGTGCTCAAGATCAAGGGCCGGATTTATCCCGCCACGGCCACGGATGTTTCACTGGAAGCTATCCTGACCGATGGCTCGCGCGTTACGGGCGAGACCAGGATCAGCAAGAGCCGGCGGCCGATCCGTGCCATCCGGCTGAGGCCCCGCAAGGTGAAACCCATGGCCGATACGCTGGCCGCGATCGCGCAGGCCGACCTGATTACTCTAGGTCCCGGTTCCCTGTTCACCAGCGTGATCCCCAATCTGCTGGTGGAGGGCATTTCCGCCGCCATCCGCCGCTCTCCGGCGCTGAAGGCCTATTTCGTGAACCTGATGTGGCAGCCCGGCGAGACCGTGAATTTCTCGGCTTCCGACCACATCCGCGCCATCCACAAACATGCCGGCGGAAAATTGATCGATTGCGCCATCGTGAATGTGGCGCCTATTCAGATGGCAGTACGCAAACGCTATGAGAGGCAGCAGGCGCTGCCGGTTGAGAACGATCTCGACCGGATCGCCAAAATGGGCGTCAGGGTGGTGACGGGAAAATTTTTACAGCAATCCAAGAAAGTGCGTCACGATCCGGAGCTGGCGGCGGCCGTAATGATGCGTCTGGCCCAGGAAGCCCGGCGCCTGCGGTTGAAGCGTGTGAGACGCCGGCGCTAGCCAGTCACTATGGTTGCGGGGAGGAAAATCGTGGAAGCGCCTCTGACTGTTGTTATTCTCGCGGCGGGGTTGGGCACCCGCATGAAATCGCATAAAGCTAAGGTACTGCACCGTGCGGGAGGCAGGTACCTGGTGGAGCATGTGGTGCGCACCGCGCAGGCGCTGACACCGTCCGAGCGGATCTTCGTGGTGGTCGGCCACCAGGCTGAGAGCGTGCGCGCGGCCCTCCAGGAGCACGGCGTCGGCTTCATCCAGCAGAACGAACAGAAAGGCACCGGCCACGCCCTGATGGTCGCCGCGGAGACGCTTTCCGGCGTGGATGGACGGCTGGTGATTCTGTATGGCGACTGTCCCCTGATCCGGGTCGAGACGCTGCAGGGTCTGATCGCGGCCCAGCAGGCGTCAAGCGGCGCGGGCACGATTTTGACAGCCATCATGGACGATCCCACCGGTTATGGGCGCGTGATGCACGACCGCGACGGCCACGTGATCGGAGTCGTGGAGCAGCGCGCGGGCACGCCGGAGCAGTTAGCTATTCGCGAAGCGAACATGGGGTTGTACTGCTACGACGCCGCGCCCTTCTGGCGACATATTCAGGAGCTGCGGCCGGATAATCCCGCGCACGAATATTATCTGACGGACATGCCCGAGATTCTCAGCCGGGCAGGCCACACCATCTCGGCATTTCAGATCGCCGATCCGCGCGAGGTGCTGGGCATCAACGACCGCGTGGAATTGGCCGCCGTGGACCGTTTGTTTCGCGAGCGCAAGGCGCGCGAACTCATGCTGGCCGGTGTGACCATCGAGAAGCCGGAAACCGTAACGGTGGATTCCGGCGTCCGCATCGGCATGGATACCATCGTCGAGCCGTTCGTCCAGATACTCGGCAACACGGTTATCGGCGAGAACTGCCACATCGGCGCGTGCTCCATCGTGCGCGATTCCGAACTGGCGGACGATGTGGAGGTCGGCCCCTTCACCATTATCGGGACGTCGCGCCTGGAACGCGGCGCGCACGCCGGTCCCTTTGCGCGTCTGCGCATGGACAACCACCTGGAAGAGGGCGCGCACGTCGGCAATTTTGTGGAGCTGAAAAAGACGCGTTTAGGCGCGGGATCGAAGGCCATGCACCTGGCTTATTTGGGTGACTCGGCGGTCGGCTCGAACGTAAACATGGGTGCGGGCAGCATTACCTGCAACTACGATGGATTCCGCAAATACCAGACGCGCATCGGCGCTGGAGCTTTCATTGGCAGTAACTCGACATTAGTCGCGCCCGTCGAAATCGGCCAGGGCGCTTACATCGCCGCGGGATCGGTGATCACGACCGAGGTTCCGGCGGACGCCCTGGGGGTAGCGCGCACCCGCCAAACGAATAAAGAAGATTGGGCCAGAAAACGCCGCCAGTTGGCCAAGAAACCATAGTCCCCGCATATTTTACGAAGGCTTAACAGAGACCTCGAAACGCGACGGGATCTTCCCACGCCTCACATACTTGGCGGAATCTCCACAGACAGCCGCGCGGCTGCACCCTGTGCGCATCGCGAGTGACGCCGAATCGCTCGCGATGCGCGTGAAGCGGTACTTCGGGGCGCTGGACACTCTGGACGCCGACGTGGTCGCTTCGTTCTTCGCGCCGGGCGCGATGGTCAGGCTGCCGGGTAGCGTCACGCCTATTCTGGGGCGCGAGGCCATTCGCAAAGCGCTCGTCCAATTCTCTGTGGCCGTGGACGATTTGCGCCACGAGACGGTGCAACTCTGGACCGCCGGCGACCTCTCTGTATTTGAAGCCGACATGACCATGACGTTTGCCGACCGCACCGCGCTCTGTTTTCCCGTCACGCACATTACCCGCTGGGCCGCCGGCATGATCGAAGACGCCCGGGTGAACATCTACCTGGAGTCCCGCCTGGCGCTGGCGATGTCGGCATTCGATCGCGTGCGTCAGTCGGGGCTGGCCGCGCGCAAGCTGGCGTGATTGCGCCGCGGCCGCGACGAGTATAGCGCTGCCGCGGCCACAATCAGATTGGCCGCCACCACCGGGAACGCGCGGACCGCCAGTCCATAAGCGACCCATAAACAAGCGGCCGCCGCCTGGATCCGCCGCAACGCCGCCGGCTGGCGGAAGAAATACGAGGCCGAAAAGACCAAGGTGGCTACCCATCCGATGGCGTCCAGCATCATGCGGCTCCCGCGGCCGATTCCTGCGACCCCAGCTCGGCTACACGGTAAATCGTGAGCGAATCGGTCTGCACCTTGTCCCATTCACGCAGGACAAAACCGTGTCCTTCGAAGAACTCGCGAATGCGTAATGAATTCCAGCCCAGAATGCCCTCCAGCACCGGGACCAGCACGCTCAAAGCATCGTCGCTCAATACCGTGCGCTACGCGATCTGGTTGATGTACTTGTTTTCGGAAACCGCGATGGTCAAGCCGTCGAGGCGGTTCACGTGCATCATCACGTGCACGTCGGAGCTGCCGTCGCCGACGTAGACGATACGGTCACGGCTCAGCGGCAGCGCCGCGCGCAACTGGTCGAGCACCGCTACCTTACCGTATCCTGCGGGCACGCGGACAATGGATTGGATCTCGCCGCTTTCCGGATCGTAGTGGAACCGGGAGCCGAAGATGTGATCGTCAGCCACGATGCCTTCGAGCGCCGACTGAATCACCTCCTGCGGCGCGGCCGAGACCACGTAGAACGAAAAGCGGCAGCCCTCCAGATTGGCCAGCAATTGTGATAACAGCCTGATATTCTGCTTCACGCGGATGCGTTTGCCAGCCTCGATCAGATGTTCTTTGCGCACGCGCCGGTACTCGGGATCGTGCAACAACAGGTAGGCAAGCTCGCCACCCTGTTGCACCATGTGGATTCTGGATAATCCCTGGATCTTCTCCACGAAGTTATTAGCCCCGATCAATTCACTCAGCACAATACCGGAATCGTTGAAACTCAAGGTCTGATCGAAGTCGCTGACAAACAAATAGTCTTTCGTTCTCACTTCCAGGTCCGTGTGCGCATGTAGTTCGGCCTCCACTATTTTGGATGTGCCGCACGCCGCCACGTTGCCATACAGATGTATGAAAGCTGTAATATCAGATATGCCTCGCAAATTCACCGCAGAACCCCACGCGCCCAAGTACCAGCAGGTGTTCGAGAATCTGTCGCGTGAGATCTTGTCGGGGAAATACAAGCCCGGACAGAAGTTTCCGAGCGAGGCGGCGCTGGTGCAGCAATTCCGCACCTCGCGCATCACCATCGGCCGCGCGTTGCGGGATCTGACCCAGCGCGGCCTCGTGGAGCGCATCGCCGGATCCGGGACCTATGTGCGCCAGGCGCACGCCGTCGGCGACGGTCTCCTGTTCGGGCTGCTGATTCCGGGGCTGGGACAAACCGAGATCTTCGAGCCGATCTGCCAGGGGATCGCCAGCGCACCGCAGTCGAGCAAGCACGCTCTGCTGTGGGGGCATACGGATGAAGTCCAAAAGTCGCCGGAGGAACCCGCGTTGGCGCTCTGCGATCAGTTCGTGGAGCGAGGCGTTTCGGGTGTCTTCTTTGCGCCTCTGGAGATGACGCCGCAAGCACGGGAGACGAACCTGACCATCCTCGCGCGGCTCGACAAGGCGCGCATTCCCGTGGTGCTGCTGGACCGCTGCGTGCTGCCGTATCCGGAGCGCAGCCGGCACGACCTGGTGGGCATCGACAACCGGCGCGCTGCATATATGGCGACGGAACATCTGCTACGGCTGGGGCTGAAGCGGATCACGTTCCTGGCGCGTGCGGGGGCGGCGCCCACCGTGGACGCGCGGGCGGCGGGATTTCGCGAGACCCTGCTCGCGAACGGTTGGGACCTGAAGAACGGCCCGGTCCATCGCGTGGATGCCATCGAGACAGCCAGCATCATGCCACTGCTGAAGCACTACCGGCCGGGCGATGGGTTCGTTTGCGCAAACGACCGGATCGCCGGCGAACTGATGCACGTGCTGCTGTCGGCGGGCTATCGCATACCAACTGACGTACGCATCGTGGGGATCGACGATGTAGAGTATGCCAGCCTGCTGCCGGTGCCGCTGACCACGGTGCACCAGCCGTGCCGCGAGATCGGGGAAGCCGCCATGGTGGCCATGCTGGCGCGTATCGAGCAGCCGCGTATGCTGGTGCGCGACATTCTGCTGGACTGCCGGCTGGTTATCCGGCAGTCGTCCGGGGCGCCAGAATCCGGTCTATCCGCTGCAGTTCGTCCGCGCTGAAATCGATGCGGCGCGAGCGCGCCCACGCACTGGTCGATCTGCTCCGTCCGGCTGGCCCCGATCAGCGCGCTGGCCATCACGCCGTGGCGCAGTACCCAGGCCAGCGACAACTGCGCCAGCGTCTGTCCGCGCTCACCCGCAATCGCGCCCAGCGCCCGCACCTGTGCCACGCGCTCCACGCTGACGTCCGACTGCTTCAGGAACGTACCCGGCTTCGATGCGCGCGAGCCGGCCGGAATGCCCTGCAGGTAGCGGTCTGTGAGCAGGCCCTGCGCCAGCGGCGAAAACGCGATGCCACCCACGCCCTCCGCCGCCAGCGTCGCGAACAGGTCGTCCTCCGGCGTGCGCACGAACATGGAGTACTTCATCTGGTGGATCAGGCAAGGCGTGCCGAGTTGGCGAAGGGCGGCGACGGCGCGCGTGGTCTGCTCCGGGCCGTAATTCGAGATCCCCGCGTACAGCGCCTTACCCGCGCGCACGGCGCTATCCAGAGCCAACATGGTTTCTTCCACCGGCGTATCGGGGTCCGGCCGGTGCGAATAGAAGATATCGACGTAGTCGAGACCCATGCGGCGCAGGCTTTGATCCAGGCTCGCCAGCACGTATTTGCGGGAACCCCATTCGCCGTAGGGGCCGGGCCACATCAGGTAGCCAGCCTTAGAGGAGATGATCAACTCATCGCGCCAGGCGCCCAGATCCGCGCGCAGCGCGCGGCCGAAATTTTCTTCCGCGGAGCCTGGCGGCGGACCGTAGTTATTGGCCAGATCGAAGTGCGTGATGCCGAGATCGAAGGCGCGGCACAACATCACGCGCATGTTCTCGAACGTGTCCACGCCGCCGAAATTATGCCAGAGCCCTAGCGAAATGGCTGGCAGGCGCAGGCCGCTCCGGCCGCAGCGGCGATAGATCATCTGGTCGTAGCGCTTCTCGTCAGGCAGGTACATGCGGATCTCCAACACTAACTTCTACGGTAACCTCGGTATGGCCGGCGGCCGAAAGGGGAACCAGGTGGCCGTCGACAGGCTGCCCATCGACTGTCAGTGCAACAGCATTTCCGGGGCCCGCGCGCCGCACGGTGATGTCGTACGTCACGCCGCGGAACCGGCGGACGGCGTGGAACCCGGTCCAGCGCTCGGGAATCGCCGGCGCGATTTCCAGCCCGTCATACGCCGGCCGAATTCCGAGAATCCATTGTGTGATGGCGTAGTAATTCCAGGCTGCCGTGCCGGTGAGCCAGGAGTTCTTCGCCTCACCATGCGTCGGCGCATCGCGCCCCGCGATCATCTGCGCGTAGACGTACGGCTCGCAGCGGTGCACGTCGCTGATGGGCTCGCGCGCCGACGGGTTGATGCGCGAATAGTAGTCGTGGGCGGCGTCGCCATTGCCGGCCATGGCTTCGGCGATGATCACCCAGGGATTGTTGTGGCAGAAGATGCCCGCGTTCTCTTTGTAGCCGGGCGGGTAAGAAGAGATCTCGCCCAGTTCCAGGTAATATCGTGAATATGCCGGCTGCTGCAGCACGATCCCATGCGGCGTAGCCAGATGTTTGCGCACCGATTCGAGCGCGCGCCGCGCCAGGCCGTCCTCCAGGCCGATACCCGCCAGGATACAGAACCCTTGCGGCTCGATGAAAATCTTTCCCTCGGCGCATTCCTTCGACCCGACCTTGCGCCCGAAGTCGTCATAGGCGCGCACGAACCATTCGCCGTCCCAACCGTGCTGGCGAACGGTCTGCTCCATGCGCGCGCCTTCCGCCAGATAGCCGGCGGCTTCGTCCCTGTGCCCGCTGTGCCGCGCGATGGCCGCCAGTTCCTTGGCCGCCAGCACGAAGAGCCCGCCGATGAATACCGACTCCGCGACTTTGCCTTCCTTGTTGGTGGTGGTCTGGAACGATTGGCCGGGCGTATCGGAGAAGCAGTTGAGGTTCAGGCAATCGTTCCAATCGGCGCGCCCGATCAGCGGCAGCCCGTGCGGTCCCAGCCGCTCCAGCGTGTAGCGGAAGCTGCGCTGTAAGTGCTCATAGAGCGGTTTCTGCGAACCGGATTGATTGTCGTATTCGACCAGTTCCTCTAGAATGCTCCAGTCGCCGGTCTCTTTCAGATAGGCCGCGACTCCGATGATCAGCCAGTGCGGATCGTCGTTGAAATTACCGCCCACATCGTTGTTGCCCTTCTTGGTAAGCGGCTGGTATTGATGATAAGCGCCGCCCGAGGGAAGTTGTGTGGCCGCCAGGTCGAGGATGCGTTCGCGGGCGCGCTCCGGAATCATGTGCACGAAGCCCAGCAGATCCTGGTTCGAATCGCGGAATCCCAGCCCGCGCCCGATCCCGGATTCGTAGAACGAGGCCGAGCGCGACATATTGAACGTCGCCATGCACTGGTAAGCGTTCCACACATTGACCATCCGGTCGGTATGGATGTCCGGCGTTTCCACGCGGCAGATGCCCAGCAGCCCGTCCCAATACGCACGCAGATTTTGGAATGCCGCGTCCACGTTGGCTGGAATCAGGTACCTGGTGATCACCGGCTTCACGGTCTTCTTATTCACAATCTGCGAGCCGGGCGGATCGAACTTCTCGTCTTTCCCGTTCTCGTGATAGCCCAAAACAAAAAGAATCTGGCGCGTTTCGCCGGGCTGCAGCACCAGCCGCACATGATGCGAGCCGATGGGCGCCCAGCCGTGGGCCTCAGAACCGAATGAGTCACCACGCTCCACCGCCGCGGGCCGATCCCATCCGCGCGTGTTGCCCAGAAACACGTCGCGTTGCGTGTCGAATCCCGCCGGTTCGGCAGAACAGGCGAACCAGGCAAAGTGATCGCGCCGCTCCCGGTACTCGGTCTTGTGATAGATCACATTGTCGTCGATCTCCACTTCGCCGATGCTGAAATTGCGCTGGAAATTGGTGGAATCGTCCTGCGCATCCCACAGGCAGAATTCGACGGCGGAGAAAACGGAAAGCGCGGCGGGCGCCTGGCGGTGGTTGGTCACTACAAACTGCCAGATCTCCAGGTTCTCATCCAGCGGAACGAAATAGCGCGTGCTGGCCTGAATGCCGCGGCGCCGGGAGCTGATGGTGCTGTAGCCCATGCCGTGGCGGCAAGTGTATTGCTCCAGGTCGCTGTGCGTAGGCTGCCAGGAAGGCGACCAGTAATCGCCCGTCTCGTTGTCGCGCAGATAAATGTAGCGGCCGCCGGTATCGAACGGGACGTTGTTATAGCGATAACGCGTGATGCGGCGCAAGCGCGCGTCCCGGTAAAACGAATAACCGCCCGCGGTGTGGGAAACGATGCCAAAGTAATTCTGGCATCCCAGATAGTTGATCCATGGCAGGGGCGTATCTGGCCGGGTAATGACGTATTCCCGGTTCTTATCGTCAAAATAGCCGTATTGCATATGCGTTTCTCAGTGGAGGCGCTCCATCATCTCGAGGCAGACGCGGCCGTTATGATACGGGCATTTCCATGCGCCCACCAGGCACGCATCCGGATCCTCTTCCGCCTTCCAGGGCGTGCCGTCGGGCTTCAGCTTGGCATGCCATTCGCCGTGAACCTTGTCCACGATCCTGTCCTCAATGTATTCCCAGGCGCGCCAGGCCGCCGTGCGAAAGTGCTCCTGCCCGCTCACCTGCCACGCATTGTAGAAACCCACCACCGCTTCGGCCTGCGCCCACCAATGCTTGTTCGGATCGACCAGCCGCCCGTGCGACGCTTCGTAGAAAAGGCTGCCATCCTGGTCGAGGCCTTCGTCATAAACCGCCTGCGCCATGTGGACCGCCAGTTCGCGGGCGCGCGCGATCAACGCCCGGTCGCCCCCAGCTTCCGCCGCTTCCTGGATCAGCCAACTGCCTTCGATATCGTGGCCGAAAGAAACATGGTCCGTCAGCGAGTTCCACTCATTGTCGAAGAACATTCTGAAATGGCTACCTGCTACGATGCGATCCATGGTCACTTCGAGCAGGCACTTCTGCCTCGCCAACAGACCCGGATCGGGCCATGCGTGCAGCAGGTTGGTGTACGCCTCCAGCACGTGCAGATGCGTGTTCATCGACTTCGGACAGTTCAGGTCTTTCTCGCTCAGCCGCAGATCGTCGAGCGCGTTCCAATCGCGCGCCCGCGCTTCCAGGTATCCGCCATATACCGGCTCGGCGCTTCGCTCTTCGATCAGATGGTAAAGCTGCCGCGCAAGGTCGCGGCTCTCCGCAAGGCCAGTCGCCCGATAGTATTCCGCCAGGCCGTAAATGGCGAACGCCTGCGCGTAGATTTGCTTGCGATCCGAAACAGGATTGCCCAGATAATCGAGCATCCAATAAATGCCGCCGAATTCCTTATCCACGAACTGATCGGCGATATATTGGTACGCCCAATCGGCTGTCTCGCGATACGCACTGTCCCCCAGCCTGCGCGCCGCGGCCGAAAAAGTCCAGAGAATGCGCGCGTTGACGACGGCCGCGCGCGGCGCCCGCGTATCCACCTTCCCCTGGCAATCGACCACGCCATAGAAGCCGCCATGCTCACGATCCACGGTGTAGCGCATCCAGAATGGCAGGATGTTCCCGGTCAGTTCCCCGCGGAAACGCTCCGCCCACTCCCGGTTGCTGATCATTGCGCGAACCGCTGCAGATTCTTGTCGATTAGTGCGATCCGCTGGCGCACGCACAAAGCGCTGCGCAGCGGATCGGCAGGCGTATTCAGCACATAATCGAGCAGGCGATCCACGGTGGTGGTGGCAACATAAGTGCGCGTATCGGAAGCGCCGTAATAGATGAAGACGTCGTTGCCGCGCGCCACCCAGCCGTTCGAGAACGCTACGTTTGAAACATCGCCGGTGCGCTCCTCGCCTTGCGGAGCCAGAAAATAGCCGCCCGGCCGCCCGATCACTTTGTAAGGCTCGCCCAGGTCGCACAGAAAACAGTACAGGACGTAGCGCAAACCAGCGGCCGTGTTCCGCACCCCGTGCGCCAGGTGCAGCCAGCCTTTGGCGGTCTTGATCGGCGCCGGTCCCAGGCCGTTCTTCACTTCGTTGATGGTGTGGTATTCGCGCCGTTCGATGATGATCTCTTCGCCGATCACGGCGTGCTCCACATTTTCGGCCAGCCCCCAGCCGATGCCGCCGCCGCGTCCCGCTTCGATGAAACTATCCTGCGGGCGCGTGTAGAAGGCGTATTTGCCGTTGACGAATTCGGGATGCAGCACGCAATTGCGCTGCTGCGCGGAGGGCGTCCTCAGGTCGTCCAAACGTTCCCAGGTCTTTAGATCGCGCGTGCGGGCGATCCCGCATTGCGCCACCGCGGACGAAAGATCGCCCGGCGCCGCTTGCGGATCTTTCCGCTCCGCGCAGAACAGCCCGTAGATCCAGCCGTCGGCGTGCGCCGTCAGCCGCATGTCGTAAACATTAGTCTCCGGCTCGGGACCTTCCGGCATGACGACCGGATAGTCCCAGAAGCGGAAACCATCGATGCCCCTGACGCTCTCGGCCACCGCGAAAAATGACTTCCGGTCGACGCCCTCCACGCGCGCCATCAGCACGATTTTGCCGTTCCATTCCATGGCGCCTACGTTGAACGCCGCATTGACGGCCAGGCGTTCCATTAGAAACGGATTGGATGCCGGATGGAAGTCGTAGCGCCAGGTCAGAGGCGCATGCGCCGCCGTCAACACCGGATATCGGTAGCGCTGGAACCAGCCGCTAGGTTCGGGCAGCGGCTCGTTGGGGTGCTGGATGAGTTGCTCGTGATCGCGAACCAATTCGTCCAGCCGCCGCTGAAACTCTTTTGTCATAGCGTTTTAAAGAACCTGCGCAAAACGGGGCCACGGCCGCGCCGCCACGATCCTGAGAATTTCTGCCCTGCTCAGCGGCGCGGACACGCGGCCCCTTTGCGCTTGGATTTGGACGCTTTATCATACCCCGCGGCAGATTAGGAGTTAAAGTATTGAACGTACGAAATGAGGTATCGCATGCGATCGATCTTCTGCGCGGCTTTGCTGAGTGCTGCGCTATTGCCCGCCCAGTCCGCGGAGAAGCGGACTCATCAATGGTGGAACGAGTCGCCCGTTGGCGCGCGCCCTTATACGACCGCAGCCAAAAAGATGGCGCTGATTTCCGTCAAAGGCAATAAATTTGTCGATCCGCAGGGCAAGACGGTTTTGTTCCGCGGCATGTCCATCGCCGATCCCGACAAGCTCGAAGTGCAGGGTCATTGGAGTAAAGACCATTTCGCCAAGGCCAAAGAAATGGGCGCCATGATCGTCCGCATTCCCGTGCATCCCGTGGCGTGGCGCGAGCGCACACCGGCCGAATATCTGAAGCTGCTGGACCAGGCGGTGGAATGGTGCACGGATCTCGATCTGTACATCGACCTGGATTGGCACTCCATCGGCAACCTGACCACCGGCCTCTTCCAGGATCCCATGTACGATACCTCGCAGCAGGAAACCTACAATTTCTGGCGCACCGCGGCCCGGCACTTCGCCGGTCACAATACCATCGCGTTTTTCGAACTGTTCAACGAGCCGACCACCTTCCGCAACCAGTTGGGACCGGTCAATTGGATGGAGTGGAAGAAGATGCAGGAGGACCTGATCGCCATCATCCGCGCCTACAACCCGCAGGTGATTCCGCTGGTCGCCGGATTCGACTGGGCCTATGACCTGACTCCCTTGCTGCTCGCGCCGGTCGCCGCGGACGGCATCGGCTACGTGACGCATCCGTATGCGAACAAGCGGCCTCGCCCATGGGAGCCGAAGTGGGAAGAAGATTTCGGATTCGCGGCCGCCAAGTATCCCGTGGTTGCCACCGAATTCGGCGGATTCGCCGCGCCCGGCACACCGGGCGACAGCGTCCAGGCCCAATATGGACCCGCCATCATCAAGTACCTCGAAGCGAAAGGCATCAGTTGGATGGTCTGGTGCTTCGACCCGGAATGGGGGCCCACGCTGATCGGCAACTGGGAATACAAGCTCACGCCGTCCGGAGAGTTTGCCCGGCAGGCATTTCGGGGCGGCCGCGACTAGCTCCCACTAAAAGTTGACGATGCCCGCGAACGAATTGGCGTCCAGACTGGCGCCCCCTACCAGCACGCCGTCGATCTCCGGCTGCGCCATCAGGGTACGCACATTGTCCGGCTTTACGCTGCCGCCGTACAGGATACGAATCGCGTCGCCGGCCGCCTGCCCGTAATGCCCGCGGACCTGTGCCCGGATCACCCGGTGCGTATCCGCCGCGATTTCCGGAGTCGCGGTCTTGCCAGTGCCGATCGCCCATACAGGCTCGTATGCGATCACGATGCGCGCAAACTGCTCGGCGCTCAACGGGCTGATGCCTTCTTTGAACTGGGTGGTGAGAACGTTCTCCGTCTCGCCTGACTCGCGGTGCTCCAAGCGCTCGCCCACGCACACGATCGGCGTCAGCCCAGCCTCCAGCGCTGCCACCGTCCGCTGCCGCACGGTCTCGTTCGTCTCACCGAAAAATTGCCGCCGCTCGCTATGCCCGATCAGCACATGCGAACAGCCTGAGGCCTTCAGCATCGGACCGGAAATCTCGCCCGTGAACGCGCCTTCTTTCGCCCAATACAAGTCCTGCCCGGCGATCCCGATGCGCGTGCCGTGGCTGGCGGCCACTGCCGCGGCGATGTTCGTGTACGGCGGCGCGATCACGATCTCGCAATGCTCCGCCTTCTCAACCAGAGGACGGAATTTCTCAAAAAACGATGTCGTTTCGGCGGGCGTCTTGTACATTTTCCAATTGCCCGCCATGATTGGCTTTCTCATATGATCTCCGGTAAGAAGGTGGCTCCGTTCGCGATTTTCGCGCCGAAATTTTGAGCCACGGTCTGTCCAATATCGGATAGCGATGCGCGCAGCCCCAGGTTCACGCCTTGCCGCGCGCGCGGCCCGCTCACCAGCAGCGGGACATATTCGCGGCTATGATCGGTCGACGGCGTGGTGGGATCGCAGCCGTGATCGGCCGTCAAAATGGTCAGGTCGTCCGCGCGCTCCCGCGCAAAAAATCCGGGCAACCAGCGATCGAATTCTTCCAGCGCCGAGGCGTAGCCTTCCACATCGTTGCGGTGCCCGTATTGCTGGTCGAAGTCCACCAGGTTGACGAAGATCAACCCCTCGTCGGACGATTCCATGGCCTTGAGCGTGTGCGCCATCCCATCGGCGTTGTTTTTGGTCTTTGCGTAATCGCGGATGCCGCGTCCCAGGAAGACATCGAAAATCTTGCCTACGCTGTGCACCGGCACGCCGTGGTCTTCGAGAACATCCAGCAGCATGCCGCGAGGCGGGGGCACGGCATAGTCTTTGCGATTGGGCGTGCGCGCGAACGTTCCGGCAGCGCCCGCGAAGGGACGGGCAATCACGCGTCCTACTTCATAAGGCCCGCGCAGCAGTTCGCGCGCCGTCTCGCAGATCTTGTATAGTTCCCACAGTGGGATCACTTCTTCATGCGCAGCTACCTGAAACACGCTGTCGGCCGACGTATATACAATCGGCGAGCCGGTGCGCATATGTTCCACGCCCAGTTCCTTGATAATCTCGGTTCCCGACGCGGCTTTATTTCCCAGCGTGTGGCGCGCGATGCGGCGCTCGAATTCGTCCATGATGTCGCGCGGGAAACCATGCGGGAACAATGGAAACGGTTTCCCCAGGTGGATGCCGGCCATCTCCCAATGTCCCGTGGTGGTGTCTTTACCGGGAGATGCCAGTGCGCAACGCCCAAACGCCCCAGCGGGAGAGAGCGCGGCCGGCAGACCCTCCAGCGGCTTGATGTTTCCGAGTCCCAGCCGGCACATGTTCGGCAGATGCAAGGGCCGCTGATGCGCGATGTTGCCGAGCGTGTCGCTGCCCTCATCGCCATAAGCGGCGGCGTCCGGCATCTCGCCAATGCCCACGCTATCCAGCACTATCCATATGACCCGCCGAAACACAACTAGAATGTATCATCGTTACGCATTCGTATCTCGCCAGCGGAAACCGCGTTAAGCTATGCCTTCAACTCAGATGTCCACGACACCAAAGCTGACCGGCGCCATCGATATAGGAGGCACCAAGATCGCGGCCGCGCTGGTAGATTCCGAAGGACGGATCATCAGCCAGGCGGAACGGCCCACCGAATCGCAGCGCGGCTTTCCGGACGGACTGGCGCGCACGGTCGCGCTGTTACGGGACCTGATCCGCGAAACCGGCGCGAAACTCGGCGGCATAGGGATCGGATGCACCGGGCCGGTGGATCCGTTCACGGGAATTCTGGGCACGGTGGATCTTCTGCCCGGCTGGCAAGGCGGCGCGCTGGTGGATGGCTTGGCGGAGGCGTTCCAGGTTCCGGTCGCCATGGAAAACGATGCCGATGCCGCGGGTCTGGCCGAAGCGGTCTGGGGGGCGGGCCGCGGAAAGCGGCGGTTTCTGTACGTCACGGTCGGGACGGGCATCGGGGTCAGCATTATTCTCGACGGCGTGCTCTACCGCGGCGTGGATGGATCGCACCCGGAGATCGGCCACCAGGTGATTGATGCCTCCGGCCCGCTGTGTTATTGCGGCGCGCACGGTTGTTGGGAGAGCCTGGCGAGTGGTCCCGCTGTCGCCGTGTGGGCTAAGACTCGCATGGGAGATCTGACCACCGAGCAGATTTGCCGGAAGGCGGAGTCCGGTGACCCCGCGGCCCTGGAGGTAATGGAGCGTCAGGGATACTATCTTGGTCTTGGCTTGGCCAACCTGGTTACGATTTTCTGTCCTGACATGATCGCTCTTGGCGGCGGCGTGATGAAGAGCGGGCACCTGTTCCTCGATCGTGCCCGCCAGGTGGTCCGCCAGATTTGCACCCTGGTTCCGGCGGATAAAGCGGAACTGGCCATAGCCAAGCTAGGCGCGGACACACCGCTGGTCGGGGCGGCCCAAGTGTGGCATCACCGGTTCGATTCGCAAGAGTAAATTCATGCAATTCAAAAGATCAATGGTCGATGGGAATTATCTCCGCGACATCCTGGCGCAGCCGCGCGCGCTCGAAGACACCGTCGCGGGCCTGGCGGCCGCGCCCGCCCTCGCGCAGTTCACCGGATTCGACCAGATCGTGCTCACAGGTATGGGCGCGTCCTTCCATGCTTTGCAGCCGCTGCTGGTCCGCCTGGTGCAACACGGGTTTCACGCCATCGCGCTGGAGACTTCCGAACTTATTCATTACTTTGATGCCGCGCTGGTGCCGCATGCTCTGCTGATCGCAGTCTCACAGTCGGGCCGCAGTGTGGAGATCGTGCGTCTGCTGGATTTGGCCTCCGGGCGGGTCCGCACCATCGGCGTGACCAATACGCCCGAATCGCCGCTGGCCGCGCGCGCGGATGCCACGGTGCTCACGCGTGCCGGCGTGGAATCTT
Organism: Bryobacterales bacterium; assembly: GCA_963843255.1. Lineage (GTDB taxonomy): Bacteria > Acidobacteriota > Terriglobia > Bryobacterales > Bryobacteraceae > Bog-159. The sequence goes on from CAWJJQ010000009.1 coordinate 268,966, forward strand.
CGGTCTCGTGCAAGACATTTGTGACTACGGTACTGGCGCTCGAATGGCTGGGAGCGGCGCTATGCGGCGCCGGTCGCAGCGAATTGGAGGAGACTCTGCGCCACGCTGCTCCCGCGGCCGAAGCGTATCTGGCCAACTGGGAGGCGCACGCGGCCGCCCTGACCAGTCTGCTCGAAGGCATCCGCGCGATATTCGTGACGGGCCGGGGTGCATCCATGGCGGCGGCCGGTACCGGGGGCCTGATCCTGAAGGAATCCGCGCACTTTCACGCGGAAGGCATGACTTGTTCCGCCTTCCGCCACGGGCCTTACGAAATGTCCGGACCCGATGCTTTGATGCTGGCTTTTGCCGGCGACCCGCGAACCACCGGCTTGAACGAAAACCTGGTGCGCGATGTGCGAAACGCCGGCGGCAAGGCTTACATGGTGGGGCCGCAGTCGGACCTGCCCGCCTTTCGCATTCCCGACGTGGCCCCTGCGATCCGGCCGGTTCTTGAAATGCTGCCCGTCCAAATCATCTCGCTGGCCCTGGCCGCCCTTGCCGGCCTCGAACCGGGCAATTTCAAACTGCTCACTAAAGTGACAACCATCGAATGAGCCCCGCTAAATCAGAGGAGCGGCACCCCTACCTCGTGGGCGTGGTACTGGCGATCTTTTTTGTTATCGCGCTGCTGACCAACATCCTGGGACCGATCATTCCGGATATAATCCGCAGTTTCCACCTGAGCCTAACGGCCGCCGGATTCCTGCCGTTCGCCTTCTTCATCGCCTACGGGGTGGCGTCGATTCCCGCCGGAGTTCTGGTCGAATGGCTGGGTGAGAAGAAGGTGATTTTGGCCGGATTTGCGCTGGCATTAGCGGGCGCGCTGTTTTTCGCCATCGTCCCGGTGTACGCGGTTGCCATCACGTCGCTCTTTTTGATTGGGGTGGGGATGGCCATGCTTCAAGTTGCCATCAACCCGCTGATGCGGGTGGCCGGCGGTTCGGAGCATTTTGCCTTCAACGCGACGTTGTCTCAGTTGGTGTTCGGCGGCGCATCGTTCCTCAGCCCGCTGGTCTACTCATACCTGGTGCGTGGCTTGGAAAAAGGTGCGACGCCCGATTCCCCTCTGCTGATCCGGCTGTTGGGGGCGGTGGTGCCGCCGGGGCTCTCGTGGGTTTCGGTCTACTGGATTCTGGCTTCGGGATCGGCCCTCATGATCGTAATGTTGGCCATGATCCGCTTTCCGAAAATCGAACGGCAGGAAGACGAGATCACGGGAAGCTGGCAGACGCACCTCAGTGTCTTTCGCATGCCGGTAGTGCTGCTGTTCTTCGCCAGCACCTTCTTCTATGTGGGCGCCGAACAGGGCACCTCCAACTGGATGTCACAGTACCTGGTGACTTATCATCACTGCGACCCGCAAACCACGGGGGCCCTGGCAGTCTCCTGGTTCTGGGGCCTGATGACGGCCGGTTGTGTAATCGGGGTAATCTTGCTGCGCCGGTTCGATTCGCGGCACGTGCTGATTGGCGGCTCGGTACTGACGATCATCATGTTGACCATCGCCATGACGGGCTCGGATGCGGTCTCGGTAGTGGCCTTCCCGCTGGTGGGCCTGGGGGCCAGCGCCATGTGGCCGGTGATCGTTTCGCTGGGGTTGAATTCTGTAAGCGAGCACCACGGCACGGTGTCCGGCATCCTGTGCACGGGGATCGCGGGCGGCGCAGTGGTGCCTCTGGGCATCGGCTATCTGAGCGACCACTTCGGGCTGCGCACCGGCATCCTGCTGTTGTACCTGGCTTTCGGCTGGGTGCTGAGCATCGGCTTCTGGGCGAATCCTATCGTGAACAACGAGACCGTTGCTAGCCGGACGAAGGTCAACCAGTCCGCTTAGGGCCGCTACAGGTTTTTCCCGGTACTCCTACTCCCACGGCCGCGGTAAAAATGCGGGGGGTTTTCCTTATTCGGCGTTTGTCACCTTTTTATATGATACGCATCGTTAGAGCAATGGCCTCTCGCTGTGGCCTTGGCCCAGGTAAGAAGGAGACGACATGAAGACCATGCTATTGGTCGCGCTTGCGACCCTGCTGCTGGTATTGCTGCCGTTGGCCGGACAGCAGCTACAACCGGCAGCTACCACCCCGCATTGGACTGTGATTGCGTGGAACGATCTTGGGATGCATTGCCTGGATAAGGATTACTCTGTCTTTGGCATCCTGCCCCCATTCAACAATCTGCACGTGCAGCTTATCGATAACACCGGAAAACTGGTACGCAGTTCGACCGGGTACACCATTACGTACCAGGGTATGAAGGACTCCACCGGCTCGATCACCACCATCTCGGCCCTGCACAACAATTTTTGGCAGTATGTTCTGCCGCTATTCGGCGCGTCGCCTGCCCGCAACGTGGGCCTTACGGGGCAAGCCATGCCGGGATCGACCAACACGCCGCAAGCGCTGGCGACGTTCGACACGACCTACTATTATTTCGGCGCGACCGGCATCCCTATCGTGCCGGTAGACAATGCCGGCAACACCAACACGTATCCGATGATGCGGATTGTAGCGGCGAATGCGGGCGGTAATCTGGCCAGCACGGCGGTAGACCTGCCGGTCTCGAGCGAGATGACCTGCATCGGCTGCCACGCTTCAGGATCGCAGCAAGCCGCCATGCCCCCAGGCGGATGGGTGTACAACGGGAACGCGGACAAAGATTACAAGCTGAACATTCTGCGCTTCCACGATCAACTGCCGCAGAATCCCGCGCTGTACCAGCAGACGCTCACCCAAGCCGGTTATCCGAAAGGGCTGGAGAGTGCCGCGAATTCGGGGACGCCCGTATTGTGCGCCCGCTGCCACCTGTCGAACGCGCTGGCGCCATACGGAGTTCCCGGGATTGTGGGCGTGCCGCCGCTGACGCAATCGCAGCACGCCTTCCACGCCAACGTCATCGATCCGTTGAGCGGCCTGCCGCTCGACAGCGAGAATAACCGCAATGCATGCTACAACTGCCATCCCGGTTCGACGACCCGCTGCCTGCGGGGCGCCATGGGCAGCGCCGTCGCCTCGGACGGTACCATGATGATGCAATGCCAGAGCTGCCACGGCGGCATGAGCTCGGTCGGGGCTACCACCCGGCAGGGCTGGCTGGACGAACCCAGCTGCCAGGCATGCCATACCGGCACCGCGGTACAAAACAACGGGCAGATCCGGTACACCAACGCCATCGACGTGAACGGCGCGTTGCGGATACCGGTGAATAGCACGTTCGCGACCAGCCCGAATACGCCCTCCGCGCCCTACAGCCTGTTTAAGGTTTCGTTCGGACACGGCAACCTGCAGTGCGAGGCCTGCCACGGGCCGACCCACGCCGAGTATCCGACCTCAGAGGTGAACGATAACATTCAAACCCAGAACCTGCAGAAGCACACCGGCCCGCTGGCGGACTGCGGCGCGTGCCACCAGCCGGTACCCGCCACGGTGACGGGCGGTCCGCACGGCATGCATCCGACCGGCCAGGGTTGGGTGAACGGGCACTCCGACGCGGTGAATGGAGGCAGCGGCGTGGTGCCCTGCCAGAACTGCCACGACAGCACCTATACGGGCACGGTGCTTTCTTATTCGCAGGCCAATCGTACGCTGACGACGCAGTACGGCACGAAGAGCTTCTTCCGGGGCTTCCAGGTCAGCTGCTACACCTGCCACAACGGGCCCGGCAGCGATGCCAGGAGTCCTTACCGGCAGCCGGCGATGACCAGCGGCTCGGCCTCGACCACGGGTCCAAACCCGGTGGGCGTGACCCTCGCCGGAGCCGATCCCAACGGGCTCCCGCTGACATACCGTATCGTCTCGCAACCAGTGAACGGTACGGTGGCCCTGAATGGCAAGGTGGGCACCTACATGCCGGCGGCGGGCTTCAAGGGCACCGACTCGTTCACTTTCGCCGCCTTCGACGGCAAGGTGGACTCCAACCTGGGCACCATCACGGTGACAGTGAACTAGGGGCTCCTGTAGCGGGGCTGCCGGAGTGCGGTCCGGCAGCCCCACACGGCGGTGGCCGCGTCAGTTATGCTACGGCGTGACGATGCGGATGCTCTTAGTGTATTTGTCGGCGGTAACGCTGGCCGCGGCGCAGGACCACGCGACGATCCGGATGAATGCGGCGGAGCGGATGGGATGGTGGGAGCCGATCAGCGCATTCTTCGGCTATGACGAGCCCAATTACACCTACACCAACAACGGGCGCAAGCTGATCGGCGAACTGGCGGCGCTATCGGAAACGCCGGTCTACATTCGCACGCACTTCCTGCTGGCCACCGGCGACGGCAAGCCGGGGCTGAAGTGGGGATCGACCAACGCCTACACCGAAGATGCCGCGGGCCGGCCGGTGTACGACTGGACGATTACGGACCGCATCTTCGATACTTACCTGCGGGCGGGGGCGAAGCCGTTTGTGGAGATCGGCTTCATGCCGCAGGCGCTTTCGGTGAAGCCGGAGCCCTACCAGCCTTTGTGGATTCCGGGCGCGCGAAACGAACAGTACAACATCGGCTGGACGTATCCGCCTAAGGACTACGGGAAGTGGGAAGAGCTGGTCTACCAGTGGGTGCGTCACGCGGCGGAGAAGTATGGACGGGAGGAAGTGGAATCGTGGTATTGGGAGGTGTGGAACGAGCCGGATATCGGCTACTGGCACGGCACACCCGAAGAATACGACAAGCTCTACGACTACGCGGCGGCGGGAGTGAAGCGCGCGCTGCCGGCGGCGAAGGTCGGCGGCCCGGCGACTACGGGGCCGTCGGGACAAAGGGCGGCGGAATACTTACGGCAGTTTCTGGAGCACTGCGCGAGCGGTAAGAACGATGCCACGGGAACCACCGGGGCGCCCCTCGATTTCATTACCTACCATGCGAAAGGGCGTCCGGAAGTGGCCGACGGCCATGTGCGCATGGGGATTGCCAAGCAGGCGGCGGACGTGGACAGCGGACTGCGCATCGTAGCTTCGTTTGCGAAGTTCCGGAATCTGCCCATCGTGTTGAGCGAATCCGATCCGGAGGGGTGCGCGGCGTGCTCTGCGCGGGTTTATCCGCCGAACGCCTATCGCAACGGCACGCTCTATCCGGCCTACACGGCGGCGATGATGAAGGAGATTTATGAACTGGCGGCGAGGCGCGGCGCCAATATAGCGGGCATGCTGACGTGGGCATTCGAATTCGAGGATCAGCCATATTTCGACGGCTTCCGCACGCTGGCAACGAACGGCATCGACAAGCCGGTATTGAACCTGTTCCGCATGGCGGGCTTGATGCGCGGAGAGCGGATTAAGGCGGAAAGCGACCGGGCCATGGATGCCGAGGAACTGGAGCGGCATGGCGTGCGCGGTCCGGCGGTGGTGGACGCGCTGGCGGCGCGCGCGGAGCGCAGTGCGGCGATCCTGGTCTGGAACTATCACGACGACGACATTGCGGCGGCGGATGCAACGGTGGAATTGCATGTTCAAGGCATGCCGAACGGGGTGCGGCGGGTGATGCTGCGCCATTACCGGATCGATCAGTCGCACAGCAACGCCTACACGGCGTGGCAGCGGATGGGTGCGCCGCAGCAGCCGGCGGCGGAACAGTATGCGGCGCTGGAGTCCGCAGGGCAGTTGCAGATGCTCGAATCGCCGCGCTGGATGGAGGTGCGGTCCGGCGAAATACGGATTGAGTTTGTTTTGCCTCGACAGGGCGTGTCGCTGCTCGAGATCGCGTGGTGAGTTTAGGGCCAAACGCAACTTAGTTTTTGGCGGATGGGAATTCTGCATGAATTGTAGGGCAGGCCCGTGGCCTGCGAGTGCCTCTCAGGCCCGCTCTTCGAGTTGCATCAACCGCCCGTCGCAAGAAAGATGGCGGCCTTAGAGGCCGCCGCAGGCAGAGTGCCTGCCCCACGATCTGCCCGGAATATTGGGCTACGGCCGGAGTTGTTTCAGGTACGCGATGATGGCGGTACGCTCGGCGGCGCTTTCCAGGTGGAAGGCCATATCGCTATCGGGTACGAACTGCTCGGGTCCGGCAAGCCACTTGTCGAGCGACTCGGCGTTCCAGGTGATGCGGGCGTTCTTTAGGGCGCCGGAATAGTTGAACGACGCGATCGATCCGGAGACGCGGCCGTAGACTCCACCGAGGCGCGGCCCTTCTTTGTCGCGATCGAGCACATGGCAGCCGGTACAGCGCCGTTCGAACAGGTCTTTGCCCTGCGGCGGCGATTGGGAGCGCGCCGCGGCGGCCAGCAGCAGGCAGGCTGCGCCAAGGATAACGCATAAGGGCCGCATCAGCTCTCTGCCACCAGCGGCGAGTCGACCACCGCCAGGCTGTGAGGATGCGCCACGTAGGTGACGTCGGCGATGCCCAGAACCTTGCGCAGCTGTTCGGCGGGCACTTTCATGGGCCCGGCGGCGGGGGCGCTGCCGGGCGCGGGTTGGGGGAAGGCGGTGGACATGGCGGTATGGAACGCCAGGTTGCCTTCCACCTTCTGCATCACCTGGTGAATGTGACCGTTCAGTACGGTCACGGATCCGAAGCGTTTCAGATAGCCGAGGGCTTGCGCGCTGTCCGCGGTTCCCCAGCCCCACTCGGGATAGACCGTCCACAGCGGGATGTGTGCGAACAGCACGATCGGGGTGGTGGCGGAACGGGCTTTCAGATCCTGCTCCAGCCACTTGAGCTGCTCGTCGCCGAGGCGGCCCATGCCCTCCATTTGGAGCACGTTGACGAGGCCCACAAAGTGGACACCTTTATGGTCGAAACTGTACCAACCGGTGCCTTGCGTGCTTTTGCCGTAGCGCTCCAGGTATTGTTTGCCGTCGTCGACGGAGGTGTCGTGCTCGCCCGGCACGTAGAAGACCTGGCTGGTCTTGGCGCCGCTCAAGACCTGCTGCAGGGTGTCGAATTCGGCGGGTTTCGCCATGTGGGTGAGGTCACCGGTGTGGATGATGAAATCCGGCTGGTGCGGCAGGGCATCGATCTTGGCGATGGCCGCCTGCAGGGTGGCGGTGACATCGGGATTCGCCGGCTTGTTGAACCCGATATGGCTGTCGCTGATCTGGACAAAGGTGAAGTCTCCCGCGGCGGCGCCGGCGGGCTGGCCGAACGCCCGCGAGGTGAGCAGACCCCCGCCCGCGCTCCAGACGACGCCGGTTCCAGCCCAGGCCATGCACTGCAGAAATCCGCGGCGATCGATGCCATCGTTATTGTGGCGGTTATGAAGAATCAAGTGGGACATGTTGCCTCCAATGCGCTTTACTGCCGCGGGAGGAGATTTATTCCCGGCGGATGAGTTTGCAGATGTGAATTTGAAAAATATGCGGCCGGCGACCCGGATTCGCTATCATGATTTCGAAGCATCGTGAATCGGCCGCCGAAGCTCGCGTTGTTCGAGCAGATCATGGTTCCGCACCTGGACGCAGCCTACAACCTGGCGCGCTGGCTGACCCGCAACGAACAGGACGCCGAAGACATCGTGCAGGAAGCCTATCTGCGGGCATTCCGGTTCTTCGACGGCTTTCAAGGCGGCGGCGACGGCAAAGCGTGGCTGCTGGCGGTGGTGCGCAATACCTGTATGACGTGGCTGCACCGGGAGCAGAGCGCACCGCGAGTGCCGTTCGACGAAGCGGTACACGGTGTGGAAGCGGGTGGCGGAACGGCCGAGAGCGCGCTGGTGGCCGAAGCCAATTTGGGCGGTTTGCGCGATTGCCTGGAATCGCTGCCGGCCGAGTTTCGCGGCGTGCTGGTGATGCGGGAACTGGAGGAGATGCCGTACAGAGAGATCGCGGAAGTGACCCGCCTGCCGATCGGCACGGTAATGTCGCGGTTGGCGCGCGCGCGGCGACGGTTGCGGGATTGTATGGCGGGACGGATGGAAGGAGTCGCGCGATGACTTGCGAATCGGCGCGCAACCTGGTGGAGTCGTACCTGGACAACGAGCTGGATGCGCCGCTCAGCGCCGAGATGGCGGAGCACATTGCCACCTGTCCCGCCTGCGCGGAAGCACACGGGCAGAACCTGACGCTGCGCGCGCACATTCGCGGGGAGGCTCCCTATTACCGCGCGCCGGCGCACCTGCGCGACCGGATTCGCATCGACCTGCGGCAGGCGGACAGGGGGCCCGCGCGGCGGTGGCAATGGATCGCCATAGCGGCTTCCGTACTGCTGGCCGCGTCGCTGGTGTGGAACGCGGCCATGTTGATGTCGCGGCAGCCAAGCGCCGGACTGCTGGCCCAGAATGTCATCAGCAGCCATGTACGGTCGCTGATGGGAACGCACTTGCTGGACGTGCCATCGTCGGACCAGCACACGGTGAAGCCCTGGTTCAACGGCAAGCTGGACTTCTCTCCGGACGTTAAGGATTTAGCGGCGCAGGGATTTCCGCTGGCGGGCGGACGCCTGGAATACATCGACGGCCACGCAGTGGCTGCGCTCGTGTACCAACGGCGGCGGCATGTGATCAACCTGTTCACCTGGCCGGCGGCAAGCGCGGACGGCGAGGGAGAGTTTTCGCGCAATGGCTACCACGTGATTCACTGGACGGGCGCGGGGATGAACTACTGGGCCGTGTCGGACTTGGGGCCGGAAGAACTGCGGCAGTTCGCGAGCTTGTACAGAGCGCGGTGAACCGGCTTCAGATGCGCAACGCCGCCATGGGGTCGATGCGGGTAGCACGCCGGGCCGGAATATAGCTGGCCGCCAGCGCCACCAGCAGAAAAAGAGAAGCGATGGCGGCGAAGGTGGTCGGATCGGTGGCGCTGACGTGGAACAGAACGGCCGTCATCAGGCGCGTCAAGGCTACCGCCCCGGTAAGTCCGATGGCTACGCCGGCCAGCGCCAGCAGCATGCCTTGCCTGATGAGCAGCCCGAGTATATCGCCCTGCTGGGCGCCTAAGGCGCGGCGGATTCCGACTTCCTGGGTGCGCTCGACCACCGCGTACGCGATCACGCCATAGATTCCGATCAAAGCCAGCAACAACGCCACGGCGGCGAAGGAACCGAGCAACACGGTCAGCAGGCGGCGCTCGCCGACTTCCGCCTCCACCAGATCGGTCATAGTCAGGACGTCGGCTACGCTCTGATCGCGGTCCAGGGCCTGCACCTGCTCGCGAACCGCACGGGTCAGCGAGAGCGGATCACCTGCCGTGCGGATGGCGAGCACCGCGGAATGCTGCGGGTTTTGGGCGAAGGCCACGTAGACCGCTTCCGGCCAGGCGCTGGTTTCGAGGCCCTGCTTAACGTCCGCGGCGATGCCTACGATTTCCGCGGCCTTGGGATCGACACCGCCGATCAGGAGGTGCTGGCCTATGGGATTCTGGGCGGGATAGGCAGGCCAGAAGCGGCGCGTCAGGGCTTCATCGATGATGGCCACGCGCTGCGCCTCCTTGGTGTCATGGTCCGAGAACTCCCGGCCGCGCAGCAGGGAAATGCCGAGCGTGTGAAAATAATCCGGAGCCACCACCACAAACGTCGCGAGCGGACGCTGGTTCAAGGGGAGCGGCGCCTGGGCGGCGTCCTGCACCGGGGTTCCGGCATAGCCCATCATCGGAAGGTACATGGCCACGGTATTGGCGCGCACGCCGGGCAGCGATCCGATGCCGTGTGCCAGATCCTGAAAGAACGCGGCCGTTTTTTGATCCGAGTCGTAGCGCACAGGGGGCAGAGAGACCCGCATAGTGAGCAGGTTGGCGGGATTGAATCCGACGTCGACGCGGCGCATTTGCGCCACGCTTTCCATCAACAGCGCCGCACCGATCAGCAGGACGACGGAGAGCGCCACCTGTCCCACCAGCAGCAGGCTGCGCATGTTCCACCGCGCCAGGAAACCTTTGGGTACGCCGGGAGCCGATGCCGCGCCGGTCGTGCGCAGCACCCGGATTAGATCGGGGCGCGAGGCTCCGATGGAGGGCGCCAATCCGAAGAGAACTCCGGTCACGATGGAGAGCGCCGCGGCAAAGGCAAGCACCATCCAGTCGATGTGGATCTCAGAGGCACGCGGCAGATTGAAGGCCGTGATCCGGGGAATCGCGCGCACGCTGTAGGATGCCAGCAGCATCCCGAACACGCCGCCGGCGAGCGATAGCATGACGCTTTCAGCCAGCAGCTGGCGAATGAGACGGGTGCGCGCCGCGCCCAGAGCTGCGCGTACGGCGAACTCCCGCGAACGCGACGTGGCCCGGGCCAGCAGCAGGCTGGCGACGTTGGCGCACGCGATCAGGAGCACAAAACTCGCGGCGCCGAAGAGCATCCAAAGCATAGTGCGCACGTCGGCCACCAGTTGATCCTTCATGGCGGTGACTTCGGGCGACTTGGGCTTGGCATCCAGCATGGTGGGATGGGCCATGGCGTATCGCCGGCGAAGCACTTTCAACTCGGCCTTGGCCTGTTCCAGCGTGATGCCCGGCTTGAGTCTGCCGAACACGGTCAGGTAGGGGCTCAGCTGCCGGGATCTCGGCGGCATGAGGGGCCATTCGGTGGGCGCTGTCATCCAGATCTCGATGGCGCGATAGGGAAACGAAAAGTGTGCCGGGAGCACGCCGATGATGGTGTACGCGGTATCGGCCAGGATGGCCTTGCGGCCCACGATTTGAGGGTCTCCATCGAAGCGCCGCTGCCATAGATCGGCGCTGATCATGGCCACAGGCGTAGCGCCGGCGGCATCTTCGTCGGGACGAAAGCTACGCCCGCAAAGCGGCTCGACGCCCAGGATCTGTAGGAAACTATGCGATACAAGGACGCCGGCAAGCACTTCCGGTTCGCCTTTGCCGGACAGAGTGACGTTTTCCGGGAGCGTGAAGGCGCCGATGGCGGTAAACGAATGCGCGCCTGCCTGCATTTCCTGATAGCGCGACGGGGTGGCGCCGCCCGCGATACGCACCAGGCCCTCCGGATCGCGGTACTGCAAGGGTTTCAGCAGCACGGCGCGGATCACGGTGAACATGGCGCTGGTTCCGCCGATGGCCAACGCCAGGGTGACGACGGCGGCGATGGTGACGCCCGGACGCTTGCGCATGGTGCGCAGGGCATAGCGCGCATCCGGCCAGATTCCCGTTACGGGCAGTGGCTGTTGCATGGGACCGATCCCTCCGCTGGGACCAGTTTAGCGCCATCCAGCGCCGCCCCCGTCTATCCCTCAGCCCTGGATTTTATGCCGTTAACCGTTTAAAAACAGCTATTCAGACCCTAAATATCAATAAATGCCGCCGAGATGCACTATGATGAGGTGGCGGCGGCACCGACATGGGAATTAATATCGGTCTGGACATAGGTTCCATTAGCCTGAAGCTGGCGGCCATCGGCCGGCCTGCCGATCGCGGCATTCTGGAACAGATCTGCGCCGCGGGCGGTTCCTTTCGCATGGCGGGCGGGAACCCGTTGTTGGTACTGTCGGACTATCGCCGCATCGCCGGCAGCCCCATCCAGTCCGCTTACGACCTGCTGCACGAGTTTTACGATGTGGTGCCGGAGCATCGCGTAGAAGGAATTCGCGTGACCGGGTCCGGAAGCCGCACTATCGCCAAAATCCTGGGCCTGTATTTCGAAAACGAATTCAAAGCCATCGCGCGCATGATCGCCGAGTTTCATCCGGAGGCGCGCACGGTATTCGAAATCGGCGGCGAGAGTTCCAAGTACCTCCGGCTGGAGAAGCAGGCCATCCTGGATTACGACCGCAGCGGCGAATGCGCGGCGGGCACAGGGTCGTTTCTCGATCAACAGGCGCTGCGCATGCAATACTCGGTGGAAGACGTGGGCGACCTGGTGGCGCATGCCGGGCGCGCGGCGCGCATCGCGGGACGCTGCTCGGTGTTCGCCAAGAGCGACATGATCCACGCGCAGCAGAAAGGCTACTCGCCGCCGGAAATACTGCGCGGCCTATGCGACGCAGTGGCGCGCAATTTCAAGAGCAGCGTGGTGAAAGGCCGGCCGGTGGAGACACCGGTGGCGCTGGTGGGCGCGGTCTCGCAGAATGCGGGCGTCACGGCGGCCCTGCGGGAAGCTTTTGGGCTGGGCGAGAGCCAGTTGTTCGTGCCCGAACACTATGCCTGGTGCGGCGCCATCGGGGCAGCTATGCTGGAGGCCGAGGAGCCGCGCAAACGGTCGCTGCGCGATATCCACCGGTTGAACCAGCACGAAGGCGAGGAGCGCGTGGAGGATACCACGCCGCTCTCGATGGCCAACGTGGTCCTGCTGCGCGATGGCGTGCGGAGTTACGTGGCGCCGCCGGGCGATGATCCCATCCAGGCGTATCTGGGCATCGACGTAGGATCGGTATCCACCAACGTGGTGGCCATCGACGAAATGGGCGCGGTGATCCACGATATCTACCTGCGCACGGCGGGCCGGCCGATCGAGGCGGTGCAGCAGGGTCTGGCGGAATTGGAGGGCCTGTGGGGCCGGCGACTGGAGATCCGCGGGGTCGGCACCACCGGGTCGGGGCGAGAGTTGATCGCCGAGTTTGCGGGCGCGGACGTGGTCAACGACGAGATCACCGCGCACAAGACCGGCGCGAATCACGTAAGCCAGACCATGGGCGGCGAGCCCGTGGACACGATCTTCGAGATCGGCGGCCAGGACTCCAAGTTCATTTCGATAGAAAACGGCGTGGTGGTGGACTTCGCCATGAACGAAGCCTGCGCGGCGGGGACCGGATCGTTCCTGGAGGAGCAGGCGGAGAAACTGGGCATCAGCATTAAGGGCGAGTTCGCGCGGCTGGCGCTCTCCGCGCCCTGGCCCACGCGGCTGGGGGAACGCTGCACCGTTTTCATGGAACGGGACGTGACGGGCTGGCTGCACAAAGGCGAGCCGGTGCCCAATATTGTAGCGGGCCTGGCTTACTCGATCGCGCTGAATTATCTGAACCGGGTGGTGCGCGGACGGCACATTGGCAATACGATCTACTTCCAGGGCGGTACAGCTTATAACGATGCGGTGGCCGCGGCCTTCGCCGGGTTGCTGGGGAAGCGCATCACGGTGCCGCCGTACAACGGCGTGATGGGCGCTATCGGAATGGCGCTGATCGCCCGGCAGTGGCACAGCGCGACCAACGGGCAGAGCCGGTTTCGCGGCTACCATCTCGACCGGCTGCATCTGGCGTCGCGCGACTTCGTGTGCCGCGCGTGCTCGAATTTGTGCGATATCAAGGAATTCACTATCGAAGGCCAGAAGAGCTATTGGGGCGACAAGTGCTCCGATAAGTTCCGCAAGCCTTCCGCCACTGGCCGCCAGCCGGTGATCGACGATCTGCTCGCCTGCCGCGAGAAGATCATCGAAGACCTGTCCGCGTCCGCACCGGCCGGCGGCTTGCGCGTAGGGCTGCCGCGGGCCATGTCTACTTTCGACCGGTATCTCTTCTGGCAGCGCTATTTCGCGGAACTAGGCATGAAAACGGTGCTCTCTCCGGTTACGGACCCGCGCATTGCCGCGGCGGGGGTGGAAGCCGCCGTGGCGCAGCCTTGCTACCCGGTACAGGTGGCCCACGGCCACGTGCGCGCGCTGGCGGAAATGGGTGTCGATTACATCCTGGTGCCGAATATCGCCGACGCGGAAGCGGATGCGAGCGATTGCCCGGCGCACTACTGCCCGTGGAACCAGACGCTACCTTACATCATGCGAGCCGCCCCGGCGCTGGCGGATCATGCCGCGAAGCTCCTGGTGCCCACACTGCATTTCCAACTGGGGCCGGCGCAAGTGAAGAGCGCGCTAGCGGCGTGTATGAAGCCGCTGGGAGTGAGCCGGCGATCGAGCGATCGCGCCGCGGATGCCGCCTATGCCGTACAAGGCGAATTCCAAAAGCGCCTGCTGGAGCTGGGCGGGCGCGCTTTACGGACGCTGGAACGGACCGGCGAGCCGGGGCTGGTCTTGGCGGGCCGCGGCTACAACATCTACGATCGCGGCATTAACTGCGACATCCCGCGCAAGCTGCGGCACCGGTACGGGGCCAACGTGATCCCGCTGGATTTCCTGGTGACCGGGCGCGAGCCCATGGCCGGCCTGCACGACAACATGTACTGGGCATCCGGCCGCAAGATCCTGCAGGCCACCCGGGTGGCCCGGTCGCACACCAACTTGCACGTGATTTACCTGTCGAACTTCAAGTGCGGGCCGGACTCGTACATCAAACACTTCGCGCGGGAAGCGGCGGGCGCGCCGCTGCTGATGCTGCAATTCGACGGGCACGGCAACGATGCCGGATATATGACGCGCTGCGAAGCGTATCTCGACAGCAAGGGGATTCTGCGATGTTACAAACCATCTCCGCAGCCGGCGAAGACCGCGCCACCGCAAGTGATGGCGGCGAGCATTCACTGAGCGGCAAGAAGATCCACATTCCGCCCATGGCGTACGGCAGTGCGCAAGCCTTCGCCGCAGCGTTTCGCGCGGTGGGGATGGATGCCGAACCCACTCCGCCGTCCGATAACCGCACGCGCGAGTTGGGGGCGCGCTTCACCTCCGGCGACGAATGCTATCCGGCGAAAGTGACGGTGGGCGACTTCATGAAAGTGCTGGAAACGCCCGGTACGGATCCGGCGCGGACAGTCTTCTTCATGCCGACCGCGCAGGGACCGTGCCGCTTCGGCCAATATTCCCCATATCTGCGGCACGTGCTGGATGCCAACGGCTATGGCGCCGCCGAGGTGCTGGCGCCATCGAGCAATAACGCCTACGGCGGGCTGGGCGAGATGGCGGGTCCGTTCCTGCGCACGGGATGGCGGGCGCTGCTGGCTGCCGATATCCTGCAAAAGCTGCTGTTGGCCTACCGGCCGCATGAGCTGGAGGCGGGCCGCAGCGAAAGCGTGTACGAGATCTGCCTTGCCGACGTTTGCCGCACCATCGAATCCACGCCGGTGAAGCCCGCGGTGCAACTGGCGGCGCTGCGGGATGCGCTAGTCCGCTGCCGCGACCGCTTTCGCGCCATCCCCGGACGGCGCGACCGCACCACTCCCCTGATCGGAATCGTAGGCGAGATCTTTTGCCGGCTGAACACCTTTTCCAACGAAAACCTGGTGCGGCGGCTGGAAGAATACCGGGCGGAAGCGTGGCTTTCCGACATTGTGGAATGGATCTGGTACACCGATTCGGAGCACTTCCGCAAGCTCAAGCTGACCGGCCGGCTGTGGACCGCCGAGGCGCTTGAAGCCTGGATCCGCCATCGCGTGCAGAAGCGCGACGAGCACGTGCTGCTGGAGCCTTTCGGCCAGGATTTCACGGGCTACGAGGAGCCGGACGTGTACGAGATCCTGGAATGCGCGCGACCGTACCTGCCGCGGGAAGGCGCGTTCGGCGAGATGGTGCTGAACGTGGGAAAAGTGGT
The DNA here is from genome assembly GCA_963843255.1 of Bryobacterales bacterium. GTDB lineage: Bacteria > Acidobacteriota > Terriglobia > Bryobacterales > Bryobacteraceae > Bog-159. Next base: position 284,283 of record CAWJJQ010000009.1, read on the forward strand.
CTATCTGGCGCACAAAGGCGCGGACGGCATCATCGATATCAGCCCGTTCACGTGTATGAACGGCATCGTTTGCGAAGCGATTTATCCGAAACTCAGCCGGGACCTGGGCGGGATTCCGATTCGAAATTTTTATTTCGACGGAACGCAGTCGGACCTCGACCGCGACCTCGGCGTTTACATGGAGCTGGCCCGCGGGTATCAGAAGCACAAGCAGTGGCCGCGGGTCTGGCCGAAGTGGCCGCGCGAATAGCTGGCTTATCCTGGCAGTATGAGCGAAGGCACCCGCATTGCCCGTCAACTCCACCAGGCTTACGAAGGTCCCGCATGGCACGGCCCGGCGTTAATGGAAATTCTGAAGGGCGTGACCTTCGAAACTGCCGCGCGGCGTCCCATCCCGGGCGCCCACACGATATGGGAACTCGTCCTGCACATTACGGTGTGGATCGCGGTCCCCACGCGGCGCATTGAAGGCGCCGAACTTCCAACTTTGTCACCGGCCGAGGACTGGCCGGCCGCCCCCGAACCGACCGAATTCGCCTGGCAACAGGCACTCGACGGGCTGGCCGAGGTCGAGCGCAAGCTGGAGGCGCTGGCGGGCAGTCTTAGCGACGAGCGGCTGCGCGAGAAGGTGCTGGGCACCGTCCCTTATTCAATTTACGTCATGCTGCACGGCGTGGTCCAGCACATCCTGTATCATGCCGGCCAGATCGCTTTACTGAAGAAAGCGGCTGACTAGCAGCTAAGCTAATTTCGGATGGCCAAATAGACGGACTGCGAGCCAGTGACGCCGTTGATCTGCGCCGCCACCGGCTGGTCGCCATCCGGCAACTGCGGCACGAGCAGGTTGAACTGATATAGCCCCGCTTCCAAGAGCCCCGCAAATGAGACGGCCGCGACGGCACCACCGATCGAGATCGTAAGGGTGCCGGGATTCGCCAGCGACGCCGCGCCGCTGAAGAGCATGCCCGCGGCTACGCTTGGCGTAGTGGTCCAAAGCCGGTACCGTAGAGCGAGATCATGTCGCCGGGCCTGGCTGGCCGGGCCGCTCCTCCCAGCATGGCGCCATCCAGACCGGTGGCTGCTACATAAGCCGTTCCACCCGAACTGACGGTGAAGAAGGCCGGAGCATACGGCTCCGTATCCACCTGTGCCAGAGTGCTTGGTCCGGAGGGCGATATGACTTGAACCGTAACGCTGCCGGGACCGACGCCATCGGGAACCTGCGCGTTGATTTGTCCGGGACTGACGTAACTGACCGCCGCCGCGTAACCGTCGATTTGCACACCGACATCATCGAGCGAGAGAGGTAAGCTACTGCCTGTGAAATCGGATGCCTGCCAGAGCCGCGTGACCGCCGACAAATTCGCCCCGAAAATCGTCATCCACGAGCCAGGCGAGATGGTTGGCCGGAAACCAGCGGCATCCACGACTGCTCCGGTGGCTACGGCCGGCTGGGGACCGGCGCTCTGTGTTCCGAAAACCGCAAATGCCAATGCCGTTTCATAGGCGGGTCTGCCTTGCCAGGGCGTGTTCTGGACCTTGCTGATCACGAAGCCCTTCAAGCCCGGCTGGCCCGTACCGAACCATTGAAAAGTCGTGTTTCGCAGATCGGGCGGCGCCAGCACGATCCAATACTGGACGCCGGTTTGCAAGAAAGGCTGCGCGACAGAATTGGCAGAAACGATTCCCACCGCGGACGCTATACCGCCCAGAGCGCCGGTCAGATGGATCGTTTCGATTGGGGCGCCGGGCAGTCCGTGCTGATCCGACGCGATCGTGACATCCAGGTTGGCAGGGCCGGAAGCCTTAACCGGATCGTACCTGTACTGCATGCCCAAATCGAGCCGGGACAAATGCGCTGCCTGTGACGGCGTGAACGGGATGGCCATCGTAATGCCGCCCTCGGCCGCCGTAAAAGCTCCCAAGACGCCTGCTCCAACGGAAAGACCGGGCAGCGCTGCATTAAACGTCTCAGCCGGTCCAAAGGTATTGAAGATCGCCTGGCAGCGGCTTTCGACAGGCGCAAGGGCAACAACGGCCAGCAGCGCCACGGCCTGGAACTGCATTGTGCTATCCATTATAGGGCGCACATGATCGATTTTTCCTGGTTCGGCAGCGGCCAGTCCCTGGTGCTCATTGCCGGGCCCTGCGTGATCGAGAGCGAGGAACACGTTCACCGCATGGCGCGGGCCATCGGCGCGATCGTGGGTCCATTTGTTTTTAAAGCTTCGTTCGACAAGGCCAACCGCACCAGCCTGTCCGGTTACCGCGGGCCGGGCGTACCGGAAGGTTTGCGCATTTTGGGGGGGGTCCGGCGCGAGGGCTATCCCGTCCTGACCGATATCCATGAACCGGCCCAGGCCGGACCCGTGGCGGAGGTGGCCGATATCCTGCAGATCCCCGCGTTCCTTTGCCGCCAGACGGACCTGTTGCTCGAAGCGGGCCGCACGGGCCGTATCGTGAATATCAAGAAGGGCCAATTCGTGGCGCCTCAGGATATCGCGCGCGCCGCGGAAAAAGTGGCATCCACGGGCAATTCGCAAATCCTCCTGACCGAACGCGGATCGTCGTTCGGGTATCACAACCTGGTGGTAGACATGCGCGGGTTGAAGATCATGCGGGAGGCCGGCTGGCCGGTGATCTTCGATGCCACACACAGCGTGCAGTTGCCCAGCGGCGGAGGCGCGGCCTCCGGGGGCCAGCCCCAATTTATCGAGCCGCTGGCGCGGGCCGCCGTGGCAGTGGGCATCAGCGGCCTGTTCGTGGAAGTGCACGACGCCCCGGAGCGGGCGCTGTCAGACGGCGCGAACGCCCTGCGCCTGGATCTCTTGCCGGAACTTTGGCGCCGGCTGCGGACGCTCGACGCGCTGGTCAAGTCCTTTACCTGAGCGCCAGCTCCCTTGCACGCTTTCGGTTGCCGCAGCGTCATACAATGGGTGAGATAGGAGATCTCTGTATGAGCCGAAATCGCCACCGAAGAGGCTTTTCCTTGATCGAGTTGTTGATCGTGATCGCGATCATTCTCATCATTGTCACGGTAGCCTTGCCCAAGTTGAACAAGGCCCGAATGTATGCCCAGGAGACGGCTGCGCTCAAGGCGATCCAGACCCTCAACACGGCGCAGGTGCAGTACAATTCGCAGTTTGGCCGTTTCGCCCAATCGCTGACGGAACTCGGTCCGCCGGCGAGCGGCGCGGATACCGCAGCGTCCGCGAACCTGATCTCGTCGGATATGGCGTCAGGCGATAAACAGGGATACAAGTTCACACTGACCGGCACTCCCACGGGGTACAACATCACGGCGGTGCCCGCGGCTTTCGGATCCACCGGTTCGCGTACATTCTTCTCCGATCAATCGCTGGTGATTCGCGAGAACTACGGCCAGGAGCCGGCCACTGCCAACAGCAAGGAAGTAGGCGCGGCGGCGGCTAAATCGGGCACCGACACGAAATAAATCCGACCTGGGTGCATGGGTTGAGCCATGACGCTCCGATTGCTCTTCATGGCCGCGGTCTTAGCAAGCACCTTGCGTTCTCCGCAAAATAAGAGCAGCCTCTTCGCCGAACGGCAAGCGGCTTTGCGGTCGATTATGGCGGTGAACGTCGCTCAGGTGCAGTACTTCTCCCAGTTCGGGCACTACGCCGGTTCGCTGGCTAAGTTGGAACTGGGGACTTATCTGGCGGGCGGCGAAAGAGCAGGCTATAAATTCGCCCTTTCCCTGACTCCCGCCGGATATCAGTTCACGGCTATTCCCACCCGCCCCTGCCATCAGGACCCACGGGTATTCTCTTCAGATCAATCGATGCTCATCCGCCAGGATGGCAGCCCGTTAGGCCGGTAAACCCAGCCTCCGCGTGTTACGGTTGACTATTACGCATGAACATCCTCTTCATCGGCGATATTTTCGCCGCACCGGGCAGGCATCTGGTCGCCGGCCACCTGCGGGACATCAAGGAAACGAACCATATCGACCTGGCCATCGCGAATGCGGAGAACGCCGCCGGCGGATTCGGGATCACGCCCTCCATTGCAGAAGAGTTATTGTCCCTCGGGCTGGATGTTCTCACGTCCGGCAACCATATCTGGGATAAGAAGGAAATCCTGGAGTATCTGCCGCGCCAGCCAAGGCTGCTGCGACCCGCTAACTATGTGGCGGAGACACCCGGACACGGAGTCATCGTGGCGTGCAGCAGGCAGGGAATTCCCTGTGCCGTAATTAATCTACAAGGCCGGACGTACATGCCGGATACGGACTGCCCTTTTCACAAAATAGACCAAATATTAGGCGGCCTGGACCCGTCCGTGAAGGTGCGATTTGTCGATTTTCATGCGGAAGTTACGAGTGAAAAGATGGCCATGGGTTGGTACCTGGATGGCAGGGTATCGGCCATCGTAGGCACCCATACTCACATACCCACCGCTGACACCCGCATCCTACCCGGCGGCACCGCGTATCAGACAGACGTGGGGATGACCGGGCCCTACGATTCGGTCATCGGCGTGAAAAAGGAACTGATTCTGCAGCGCTTCCTGACAGCACTGCCCGTGCGTATGGAGGCGGCCAAAGGCTCCACAGAACTGCACTCCGTCATCCTCGAAGTCGATGAGCATACCGGCAAGGCGGTCTCCATGCGCCGCCACACCGTACACGGCGATTAAGCGACGCTCCCGCCTTTCAGACGCGAAATAAATATTAAGGCCTGAATTTACTAAAATAGTCCCCTCCAAAAAATAAGTTGATTTTTTGATGCCGCTATATATAATTCAGTTAGCGCGGTTGAATTCACGATTTACTGGGTAGCTTCCCAATCTTGGCTTCTTCTAATTACCGGGGAAGAAAGTACAAGCCGGCCCCATCGACACTGAGAGGAGTTTCGGCGAGATGAAACATATCGTTGACAAAATCACATGCGATCGAATGGCTCCGTCCGCGTTGGCTGAGCCAAAAACACAACAGCAGATAGCCATCCGGGCATTCGAACTGTGGCTGGCGAGGGGTTTTCGTAACGGATCGCCGCAAGAGGACTGGCTGCGGGCCCAGCAGGAAGTACAGCGGCCCACCATGCAGGCAAGCGGACGGAACGGGTAAATGATCATTACATACAACGATTCTCAGCGAAACGCGCTGATACTTGCGCGATCCGGCGACCGCCTGCGGATCGCGCAGGAACACTGCAAGGACGCGGTGGAACTGCGCCTGACAGAAGGAACGTGGTGGTCGGAAGAGCAGCAGCCTGTCTCTCTTGACTTTCTGACGGCGGAAGAAATCCCGCTGATATTTTCGCAAGAGGAAAATCCACAGCCGGCGCTGACTTATTTAGTGAGCCGTTACAGTGTAGGTAATGCTGCGTTTTGCTGACTGAAAACCCTGTAGCGCAGTAACTTTAATCTCGCAATTTCCGGGCTTGACCACGGCATTCACCAGCATGGGAATCGCGCCGGAAGAATCGGGTGCCGGAAGTTCGGTCTGCTTCTGCGCCAGCTCCTCTCCGCCCACGAAGAATTCCACGCGGATGCGCGGCTTCTCGGAAATCGACTTATCGGGATAAACCACAAAGTACACCAGAGTTCCCGCGGTGTCCTTCAGGGCCGGATTCAGCATAGGGGTGAGCTCCCGGCCTTGAAGTTGGAAGGGATCGGCCGGGTCCGGATCCGCGGTCAGCGGGTCCGCCCGCGCCACCAGCATCACGCTGCTCAAGCCGATCCCTTTGGCGGCGGGGCTGTCGAACGCCACGGTGCTGGTGCTGGCGCGTTTGCCCTCGCGATCCAGCAGCACACTCTGCACGGTGTAGTGCCCGGCGGGCAGGTTGAAAGCATGTGTGTAGTCGATCGGCCCGGACTGGATGCCGGCCAATCGGCCATCAGGCACCTCGTATGGAAAGTCCTGGCCGAAGCGGTCCACGATCTGGCCGCTGGAATCCTTCACCACCGCGAACAGGGAGGCGTGCAGGCGATGCGTCTTCCGTGCGAGCTGCGGTGTAGCGGTCAAGGCGGCGCCGGGCATTTCGAATACGACGGCGGATTGGGATTGGGGGCCGGGGCGGAACTGGAACGCCGCGGAGTGGAATTCGAAAGCCTGCGGCAGGGGATCGGCGTTCAGGGTCATCAGGCCGGCCATCTCAAAAGGTTGCAAAGCCGGAGCGCCGGCCATATCCGGTATGGCGAAATAACCGTCGCGGCTCTCCACCTTCAGGTCCGCGCGCGCCAGCTTCACCTCGATCTTCCGGAAGTGTCCGTCGTACTTTCCGGACGACGGATGATAGTCCGCTTCGTAATGCGTGTCCACATCGCCGATGATTTGCTGGAACGGCTTCCGCAAATCGTTGGTATTGGCGATCAGGAACCCGCCCGTGCCTTCCGCCAGCGCGCGCAGACCGGACTGCGAATCCGAAGTGCGCACGGCGTCGCGCTGGTATTCCCCCTGGCGAACCCGCTCCATCATGGCGCCCGCGCTGCCGGTCGCATTCGTATTGGCGTTCTTCCCATTGGGTTCTCCGGGGCCCAGTTGTCCTTGTTGCTGGCTCAGAGCCGTCACGTGTTGCATGGCCATCGTCGAAGCCTGCGCGGTTGAAGTCTGGCTGAGGCCGTTGGCATCGAAGGCATAAACGCTAACATCCGACAGGTTGGCCTTGTTCAGCATCGCCTGAAACTCGTCGGGCTCGCCGGTGGTGGTGAATCCGGGGCTGAGCAGCAGAACAACTTTGTGTCCGGGGAACGCGCCAATCCGTCGGATGAGCAGCCTGATCTGGTCCATTTGGCGCGCGCCCTCAATCCCGATGAATTGTTCGCGCTCGATCACCAGGTCGCCGCGCTGCGAATTGGCGCCCGGGCCGTTGTCCACATCCGTGCCGGTAATAGCGGCCATGCTCACCGAGCCGGTCGTCGACAAGTCTCGCACGCCGCCTCCCGTTCCGCCCGGGTTCACGAATCCCACGTATAACTGCAGGTTGGGCGTGGAGTTCAGGACGGCCTCTGTCGCCCGGGTGATGTCCACACTAGACCCAGTGAATGCCGCCGAGGCCGCACGCAGCAGTTCGTCGCGGTTGGTAGTGAAGGCCTGCAACGGTGTGAACCGCGAATCCAGATTGAACACTCCTACCCAGGTTCCCGGACGCACCTCTGTCTTGATGAATTCCTGGGTGGCGGCTACTGCCCATCTTCTGGTGGATGAATCCAGATTGTGAAACACGATGCAAACCAGATTGACGGCCCGCAACGGCATCGGCGATGCATGAGGTTCGCCTGCAGCTGCCGGCTGGCTCAGCGCTGGCTGCGCGGGTGTATCATCCCCGCTTACGAGGCGGAAGCTCCGGATCTCCTGGCGCACGCCGTCCTCATAAATCTCCACATCGCCGGGCTTGAGGTTTTTGACCAGACGGCCCTTCTTGTCTCGCACCACCAGATCGAGCGCGACTTCGTCGACGGTGGCATGAATGGTGGGGCCGTTCTCCGCTGCCGGCGCGATCTGGGCACCTGCCGTGCCGGCGCACATGGCACAGGTGATGGCCAGGGCGGCGGCGGGAACGAACTTCATCATCCCTACTTTAGCTCGATAACCACCGTACGATACGGCTTTAGGCCTTTGTTCACCAGTTGCGGCGCGTCTTCGCCCCGCGCGTGCCAGATCACGTCGCCGGACTTACGCTCCTGTATGGTTTTGGCGCCGGTCTTCGAATCGGTCCGCTCGTAGCGGCAGTCGTCCAGAAAGACGATCACCTGGTCGTGCGCGCGCACACCGCGTTCGCGCACTGCGCCGGGGGCGGAAGTGACTTCGGTAACGATTACGCGGGGATTGTCCAACCTCACGGTCGATGGCAGTCCCGCCCATGCCAGCGCTCCGATTGCCCAGATTAGCCGCTTCATTTTTATGTAATCCTCCTCGGGATATGATAATCGCAGGTGGGAAGGCCACGCGTTCAAAGCTGCCTAAAGCCTCTTGGCGCACCGCCCGGCGCCTGATAGTATATGGCAAGAACCTATGCGATTACGCGTATTGGGAATCGTACTGGCAGGCGGAAAGGGCACCCGCCTCTACCCGCTCACCAAGGAACGTGCCAAACCCGCCGTCCCCTTCGGCGGCAAGTATCGCATCATCGATTTTGTCCTGAGTAATTTCATCAACTCGGGCATCTATTCCATTTACGTGCTGACGCAGTTCAAGAGCCAGTCGCTGCTGCAGCACCTGAGCGAGGGGTGGCAGTTCGGCGGCCTGCTAAGGACCCAGTTCGTGATCCCCGTGCCGGCGCAGATGCGATCGGCGGGAGAGACCTGGTATCAGGGCACCGCGGACGCCATTTATCAGAACATCAACCTGGTGGAACAGGCCGACCCGCACGTGGTGGCGATCTTCGGTGGAGATCATATCTACCGCATGAACATCACCAACATGATCGAGTTCCACGAGCAGAAGAGCGCCACGGTCACGGTTGCCGCCATTCCCGTGGAGAAGAAGTTCGCCACCGAATTCGGAGTCATCGAAACCGCGCCGGACGGCCGCATCCTGGCGTTTCACGAAAAGCGCGCGGACGCTCCCACCATCCCCGGCGATCCAGACCGGGTGTACGCCTCTATGGGCAACTACGTTTTTTCCACTCGCACGCTGCTGCGCGAACTGTATGAGGATGCGTCCAACGAGGGCAGCTCGCACGATTTCGGCCGCGACATCCTGCCCAAGCTGGCGGGCAACTCCGAGATGTACGCCTACGATTTTCAGAGTAATCATATTCCGGGCGAGCCGGCCGACAATGCCGCTTACTGGCGCGACGTGGGAACCATTGAGGCCTATTACGACGCCAACATGGACCTACGCTCGGTGAAACCCGCGTTGAACCTCTATAACCGTAAATGGCCTCTGCGCACGGCCAGCTACCCGGAGCCGCCGGCCAAGTTCACGTTCGACGATGAGAACCGGCGCGGCGAGGCCATCGATTCCATCTGCTCCGGCGGCTGCATCCTTTCCGGGGGCGCGGTGAGAAATTCGGTCCTGTTCCGAGGCGTAAAGGTGCATGCGGGCGCGCTGGTGGAAGATTGTCTGATCCTGGACAACTGTGATATCGGACGTCGCGCCCGGGTGCGCCGCGCCATCCTCGACAAAAACGTGCGCGTGCCGGCGGACGCCTGCATCGGCTACGACCTGGAGCACGATCGCCGGTATCATCACGTCACCGATTCGGGCATCGTGGTGGTGGAAGGCAATCGCTCCCAGGTAGAAGTTTCGAACCTGGTGGTCTAGCCCAGCCTCACACCAGTTTTCATGGAACAATATGTTCTCGACTGGATCTCGCACTACGGCTATCCGGCGATCTTTTGCCTGCTGATGTTGGGCATCGTGGGGTTGCCGGTGCCCGACGAGACCCTACTGACCTTCACCGGCTACCTGATTTTTTCGCATCACTTCAAGCTGGTGCCCGCATTCGCCACCGTTCTGGCCGGCACGATCTGCGGCATCACCTTGAGCTATACGCTGGGACGCACGTTCGGCCTTGCGCTTATTCACCGGCTCGGTAAGTACATTCACCTAACTGAAGAGCGCCTGGCCAAAGCCCACCGTTTCTTCGAGCGGGTGGGGCATTGGAGCCTCACGTTCGGCTACTTCGTGCCGGGGGTCCGCCATTTGACGGCTTACGCCGCGGGGGTCTCCTACGTCGCGCCCCACATCTTTGCGTTGTTTGCCTATCTGGGTGCGCTCCTCTGGGCCACGACTTTCGTGAGCCTGGGCTTTTTTCTGGGAAACCGGTGGCAGGCGGTATCCGCGCAGATCCATCACCAGATGGTGATCGCCGCTTGTGTTTTGGGCGGTCTGGCAGTGCTCTACCTGGTCTGGCGGAAGCTGCGCGCGAAAGCGTGAAATGTCTTTCCACGGACGGACCGATTACAACCGGCTTAGGGAATTGGTCTCGGAACTCGCTACCCAAATGCTCGCGCCATCGAAGACCAGCACTCCCGTTGGCGCGAAACTCGCCAGCATCGCGCCCGACGAGACGCTGAGTTTATAAGTACGGCTGCCGCCAATCCACACCGCGTGTCCGTCGAAAACAATAGGAACCGGATTGCCTGATAGCGGGAAAAAGCCGAGTGCCGTTCCGTCGCTCGCCTGAATCTTCGTGACGCCAGAGGGCGGAAGGATGTTCGTCACCCACATGTTTTCCCCGTCGAAGGCGATGCCTTGCGGGTTGTTGCCGGTCGCGAATGTCCCCAGCACCGACCCATCCGAGGCGCGCAGCTTGGAGACGGTATTGCTGGCTCGATTGACCACCCAGATATTCGCTCCATCAAAGGCGACATTGCCGGGAAACGCACCCACTGAAAAGGTGCCGAGAACCGTGCCATCCTCGGCTTTGACCTTGCTGACCGTACCTTGAGCGCTTTGGTTCACCACCCAGATATTCGCGCCGTCATAAGCTATCCCAACTAACTGTGAACCTATCTGGAACGTACCCACCACCGTGCCCGTACTGGCGCGAACCTTGGTTAGCGTGCCGCTACTGCAATCCACGAACCAGAAGTTCAATCCGTCAAACGCAAGCTGGCATACACCGGGTAAAGAGTAATTGGCCGCCACCAGCCCCTCACCGGGCTTCACCTCCACCAGCCCGGCGCTTATGCTGCCAACCCAGATGTTGGAGCCGTCGAAAACCATCGTTGACGGCGTAGTGATCGGCAGCGGCACCGTGCTCCCACTGGCAGAGCCTTGATACCACCGCAGCATGGCGATGCGAAGTGGATTGCCGTTGGTACCCACGGATGTGTCGGGGACCTGCGCCTCCAGACAGGCGCATCCCACCATAAATGACAGAACCAGCAAAGAGGTCGTTTTCAATTCCTCGGTCTCCTTTCTGGGTTTTATCTTAGCCCAGCGGTCTCCCGTGTTCCTGAAATATGTTGATCACGGCCTCCACGTCCCTGATAAGCGCCCTCATCTTCTCGTCGCCCCCGTCTCCGCAGCTCAAATCCGGCGATGTATCGCCGCCGGCTTGAACCGTCAGTCGAGTTCCGAACGATGCGCTCTTTGCGCAGCGCGCCGCCGGCAGCAAAGATAGCGGTTTCGCCGCGTCTACGTCCGCGTAAAGCGTCTTAGCCAGGGACTTCGGAATGGTTCTGGTTATGGCCTTCGGCGTCCCGGATTGCTGGGCTGGGAAGCGCCGCGGCTGTGCCGTATATTCTGCTTGCCCCGATTCCTCCACGACGATCCGGAAACCCGCCGTATTGGTCGATCCGGAATTGACGATGGTCAGCGGTTGCGCGCAGCACGCGGCACATGCCAGCATGGCTGCCAGAATAGTCCTCACACTTTGATCATGGCACTTCTCAACGGTTGAAAACGCCACCTCGTCAAACATCGAGAGGATCATCCATGGTTCGATTGCGAGCCATCGCATGTCTTGCGGTAAGCGTATTGACAGCGGCGTACGGGCAGTCCGCGAATACCCCCCGGTTTGAAGTGGCGTCGGTGAAGCCCAGCAGAGCCGATTCGCACTCTTCTTCCGGCATTAAGACCAGCCATGGCCGGCTCGACGGGGAAAACGTGACCTTGCAGCGATGCATCGTCGGCGCCTACGGCGTGGGACCGCACCAGATCCTGGGCGGCCCGGACTGGCTCACGTCCGAGCGGTTTCAGATTGCCGCCATAGCCGGCCAACCGGCGGATGACGATGCCGTCCTGATGGTGATGTTACAGGGCCTGCTGGCTGACCGCTTTAAGCTGGTGCTTCATCGCGAGACGAAAACCATGCGGGCATACGCGCTGGAGGTGGCCGCGAAGGGCCCCAAACTCGAGAAAGCCGGTCTCGGCGAATCCGTAACGAATACTTCCAGCGGCAATAGCGGCGTCATCATCGACATTCGCCACACCGGCATGGACTCGTTCGCCAAAATCCTATCCCGGAAATTGGAACGGCCGGTAGTGAATCATACCGGCCTGGAAGGTCTTTTTAACTTCAAACTGCAGTGGATGCCCGAGAGCTTCAAGCCCGGTGAGACCGTACCGCCGGACGGCCCTTCCATCTTCACCGCCATCCAGGAGCAACTTGGTTTGCGTTTAGTCTCCCAGAAGATGCCGGTGGAAATGCTCGTAATCGACCACGCGGAGAAACCATCGGAGAACTGAGAACCCGGCCGCGCGGTGCGTCGTGCGGGTGTTCACTCCGGCGTTGCAGCGGTAAGCTGCCCGTTCGCAATCGCGGCTTGCGACGGTGTGAAATCAAGGCGGACATAGAGCGGCGCCGCGGGCTCCGGCGTGGGTTCCGGAGCACCGGCGCACGGCGTCACAGGCTATTGTCAAATCAGCCTACCTTGCCCGGGCACATACCCTTGGTTAACTGGGCCGTGCTTACTTCCAACACCAGCGAGAACTGCGCGAGCCACCGCTATGACCCGCGACGTCCCCGCTCTCCCCGCTCGCAAGTCACTGTAGAATAGAGATTTGGCTTCCGCAAACCGATGGTACGTTACAGCCACCCCAGATCCGAGGTATCGTGCCCGAGGTCTGTTACAGTGTCTCTCGATGGATGCGTTTGTAGCCCGGCAGCCTATTTTCGATCGCTCCGGCCAGCTTTGCGCTTACGAACTGCTCTTCCGATCCAACGCCGTTCACAACGCCTTCGATAGCTCATGCCCGACTTCCGCCACTGCCCAGGTGATAGCCAACTGCTTGTTCTCGATTGGCATCGAGAATATCCTGTGCGATAAAAAGGCGTTCGTCAATTTCGACCGGGATCTTCTCCTCAGCGGCCTCCATTGCCTATTGCCGCCCGAAGTGCTGGTGGTGGAGATCCTCGAATCGGTGGAGCCCGACGATGACATCCTGGCGGCCTGCCGCGCTCTCCGGAGGCAAGGCTACAGCATAGCCCTCGACGATTTCGTCTCAAAACCGCAACTCGATCCACTCTGCAGCCTGGCCCACATCATTAAGGTCGATCTGCCGGCTACCTCGCGTTCCGAACAAGAACGCCTGCTGGGTGTCTACCGGCCTCTCGGTATGACCATGCTCGCGGAAAAGGTCGAGACCCACGACGATTTCGAATGGGCCTGCAGCGCCGGGTACGATTTATTTCAGGGTTACTTCTTCGCGCGACCCCGAATCGTCAAAGGGCAGCAGATTCCAGCCGCCAAGGTCGCGTGCCTGCGCCTGCTGGCTGAAATGCAGAAGGGCGATCTGGATTTCAAGCGTCTGCGGGCGCTGATTTCTCACGACGTCTCGCTGTCGCATAACCTTCTGCTTTATGCGAACTCCGCGCTGTTTGCTCACGTGGAAGTTCGTTCCATCGATCACGCCCTCGCTTTATTGGGCGAAGAGCACATCCGGCAATGGGCCGTCCTGGCCACACTTCCGGTGCTTGCCACCAATACGCCAGGAGAACTGATCACCCTCTCGCTGGTACGCGCCTGTTTTTGCGAGCATATCGCCAGACTGGCTGGCATCGCTCCCACGGGTCCAGCGTTCATGATGGGCTTGTTCTCCCTGCTCGACGGCCTCACGGGTCTTTCGCTCGAAGAATCTCTTGCCCGCGTCCATGTCGCTCCCGTGATTCGCGGAGCCTTGACCGGCACATCGCCGGCAGACGACCTTTATCACACAATCTACCAGTTAGTCTGCCGTTACGAGTCCGGTGATTGGGAAACGGTCAGAATACTGGCGGCACAACTGAATATTGAAGGCCCCCACATCGCCGACTGCTATGCGGAATCCACTTTGTGGACGGGACACGCTCTTCACTCCACGCCCGGTTGCGCACCCGCGCGCGGCGCTTGCACGGCAAACGCAGCCTGAGAGTAACATCGCTCTCTTACTGCTTATTGGTCGAAGGTTAACCTCTGGAAAAAGGTAACTCTGTGGGTGCCCGCCTATAATGCACGTATGCGTTATCTGATCGGCTTGTGGATGGTAGCTCTCACCATCGCAGCCGCCGGTGACAAACTCGACGACGTGCGAGCCCAACTGAACGCCGGCCACCCCGACGCCGCAATCGAATTGCTTCGCGGCCAGCTTGCCACCGACCCCGGGGCCGTTGAGCCCAGCATCCTGCTTTCTCAGCTATTGCTCTCCCGTGAAGGTTTCGACGAGGCTGGCGAGGTCATCGACAACGCCCTGGTGAAGCACCCGGACCAGCCGAACCTCCAGCGCGTGCTCGGCGACCTCCGTTTCCGCGAGGGCCGTATATATGACGCGGAAAAAGCTTACAAGGCGGCGATTAAGCTCGATCCGCAAAACGCACGCGCCATCTACGGCATCTCTCGCGTCTTCCAGGCGTCTTGTTTGCGCAAAAAAGCCGCGGAGATGTTGCAGGTGGCCCACGCCATCGATTCTCACGATCTTACCATCGCCGCCACGTTTTTCGCCGCCGACCGGCGCTCTCAGGCTGCCATCGCACGCATGGACGCCGAACTCGCCAGCCGCCGTGCGGCTGCCGACGCGAAAGGCGATTCCTCGTACGACCGCGCGCTGGCCCGCTGGATCGCTGAAGCCAAGGCGCTGGGCGGCAAACCCGAATTCGATGTGCCCGCGCCCGCTGACCATTACCGCATCCCGCTAACACGCGTGATGGATGGCCGCCGCGTCACCGGAGCCAGTCTGGCTCTCCAGATTAATGGCGCCAAGGCGGACCTTCGTTTCGATACCGGTGCGAGCGGCATCGTGGTCAGCAGCCGTTTTGCGGAGCGCGCCGGCCTACAGCATTTGGGTGACACGGAGATTAGCGGCATCGGAAACGGCCCCGACGTAAAGGGTTGGGTAGGCTACACACCCAAGATCAAAATCGGCAACCTCGAGTTCGCCAACTGTATCGTTAGCGTGTCGGGAAAAGGTTCCGTCGACGATTCCGGAGGCCTCATCGGCGCTGAAATCTTCCGGCGCTTCCTGGTCACCATCAACTTTGCCACTCAGAGTCTCGATCTGGATCCGCTACCCGGCCCCGCTTGGGACGGCCATGCCCTCGTCAATCGCTATGACGGTCCCGAACTCGCCGCCTACAGTCAGGTGTTGATCGTGCAACACGACTTGCTGGTTCCAACCTTGATTAGCGAGTCCACCAAGAAAGAGCAGACCGCCGGGCTCTTCCTGCTGGATACCGGCTCTACGCTGAACATGATTTCCACCCACCTGGCGCCGGCCATCACCAGCGTGCACGGCTCGCTCGATCGCGTGACCGGCATCTCTGGAAAGGTGAAGAATCTGTACGAAGCCGATAAAGTTATCCTGCAGTTCGCTAGTTTCCGCCAACTGAACCTCGATCTAAGGTCTTTCGATCTGGGCGGGCTCAGCCGCGATAACGGCATGGAAGTCAGTGGGATCATGGGCCTGCCCCTGATCGCCATGTTTGAAGCAGTGACCCTCGACTACCGGGATGGGCGGGTGAAGTTCGATTACAGGAAATGACATTAGAGCCGCCCGTCAACGAATTTCTTCCAGCCGGTCGGCCGCCGGGTTCCACACGAAGCGCCGGCCGTCCGCCGGCGACGGTCCCGGAGTTCGGCCTGCCACGTATACTCTACCCATAGGTTGTCCGGAATTCATCTCAACGCATTCGGGAAAGCCGTTGGCCAGGAAGTACACACCGTCCCGCCGTTCGGGAAGGCCGCTCGCGATGATGGGCCGAGGATCGCGGGTCATCTCGTTTCCCAGCGCGCGGCACACTCCCTCGGCTGCCAGGGGCGATGTGCGCCAGGGAGTCAAATTATGTTCCAGCGCCGCGATATTGAATGCGATCAGCGCGAGGCCGGTTACCCATCGCATCCTGCCCCCCGCACCGTCCACCAGGACGCCCCAGAAGATCGCCAAGCCGGCCACGGACAGATATAAGACCCGCGCTCCCGCGAAGTCTGGCTGAAACATCAGGAGATGCTCGACGGGCAGAGCCGCCGCCAGGAGAAAAGCGATTCCGGACAGCAATCGGGCCCGCGAGACGCCGCCAGACCGGGCGCCCGCTATCAGCGCCGCAATGCATCCTGCCGCGGGTAGCGACAGCCACCACTCCGGCGGCACCGACCAGTTCACCGGAAAAAACAGAAACGCCCACTGGCGGAACAGCAGCGCTTCGGAAGTGTGAAGCGGCCGCGATCGCCAGAACGTACTGACGCCGGAGGGATCCGGATAACCGCCGATCCCGCCGATTGCCCACCAGCGGTAAGCAAATAGCAGCACGCAGACCGATGCCAAAGCCACGCTCGACGCGAGCGCCCGCCGCCGTTCGCCGCTTGTCAGCAAGGGCAGCAGCGTGACCGGGAGCAGAGGCAGGCAGAAGGCCGACTCCTTCGTGTATACACCGAATGACGCGCAGAGCATCATCGGAATCAAGATCCAATGCCGGCCTGTCCGGCAGTATTCCAACACGGCCGACAGAACGCAAAGGCAAAAGAGAGTGGCGAGTAGATCGGAGCGGGCATCCGACCAGGCGACGGTTTCGGCACGCGATCCATGCAGAGCAAACACGGCTGCCGCCAGGGTGGCTCCCATGCGGCGGAGCCCCAGGCGCCGCACAAGTAGGAAGAACAGGCAAATGTTGGCGGCGTGCGCGGCCAGGCTCCAGGCGTGCCAGCGCGCGGCAACACTCCCAGCCCAGTGATAATCAAGCCAATAGAGGATGAAGGTTACCGGACGAAACGACATGCCGAGGCGGCCGCGCAGAGGCTGAAAGACTTCGTACAGAATTCGCCAGCTTGCATGAGACGCCTGCAGGATGTGGGTGTAGTCATCGAACACAAAGGGAACAGTCAGGCTGCGCCAGAATACGGCTGTGGTACACACAATCAAGGCAACCAGACCAATCCAGTCTCTCCGCCGCCGGCCGCCGCCCGCGGTGGCCGTATCGCCGGGTGTCAGCAAAGCCAATAATACGAACGAAACAGCGGCTGCTCCACCGGCATTCACCGGAGAATTCAGCGATAACAGCGGCAGATGAATTGAGCCCACAACGAAGCGGATAGCGAGCAAACCGCCCGAAACAATCAAAATAAGCTGCAGAAGTATGACAAAGAATTTGCGCAAAACGAGAGCTCCGACGCCAGGTGAATTGCCAATGGCAAGCTCGATTTTCCTTATTTACCGTACGACGAATGTTAGTTAATGTAACGCGGGTCAATTCCGGCCCGCATGGTAAAATTCGAAGAGTCGTTCTCGCCATGGACTTTCTTAAGGGCCTAAACCCCCAGCAACGCGAAGCCGTCGCCTGCACCGAAGGACCGCTGTTGATCCTGGCGGGCGCCGGCAGCGGCAAGACACGAGTCATCACTCATCGCATCGCTTATATCATTACTCAGCGTCATGTGCCCCCGTCGGCCATCCTGGCTGTCACTTTCACCAATAAAGCGGCGGCGGAGATGCGTGACCGTGTTGCGGCATTGCTGAAAGATGAGCAAGTTTCCTCCGCGCCCAATATTTCGACGTTCCACTCCTTTTGCGTACGGTTGCTGCGCCGCGATGGTGAGCCACTGGCCAGCATCCGTCCGGGCTTCACACGCCGCTTCAGCATCTACGACGACGAGGATCAAATCGCCATCATTAAGTCCGCGTACCGTCACCTCGGCCTGGACGAAAAGTTCATGCAATACCGGGCCGCGCAGGCGCGTATCAGTCAGGCAAAGAATCTGAAGCAGACGCCGCAGGATTTCTACCGCGACGCGAAGGATCCGGCCGCCAGCAGGCTGGCGGTGATCTGGGACGAATACGAAAGGGCGCTGCACACCGCCAACGCCCTGGATTTCGACGACCTCCTGCTGGAGACGGTCCGTCTTCTTTACCACGATGAAGCTACCCGCGCGCAATATAACCGCCGGTTGAGCTATATCATGGTCGACGAATACCAGGACACCAATCGGAGCCAGTATGAACTGATGCGTCTTCTATCGGAGACGCACGGCAACGTGTGCGTGGTGGGCGATGAAGATCAGTCCATTTATAGCTGGCGCGGCGCGGATATTAAGAATATTTTGGATTTTGAGCACGATTTTCCGCGCGCCCGCGCCATCCGGCTGGAACAGAATTACCGGTCCACCAAGAATATTTTGGCGGCAGCGGGCGTGGTGGTGGCCAATAACAAAGCACGCAAGGGCAAGACCCTATGGACGGAGGCCGATCGCGGCGAGATGATCGGGATGTACGGTGGGTGGGATGCCGAGAACGAGGGAATGTTCATCGCCAACACCATCGACCGTCTGCTGGCGCAGAATCCCGACGACCGCGTGGCGGTGCTTTACCGGACCAACTCGCAATCCCGGCAGATCGAGGAGGCGCTGCGGCGCCGCGGCCGCAAATACCTGGTGGTGGGCGGATTCAGCTTTTACCAGCGCGCGGAGATCAAGGACGCTATCGCCTATCTGAAGCTGGCCATGTCGAATCAGGATTCGGTCAGTCTGCTGCGCGTGATCAACACGCCGGCGCGCGGTATCGGCAGGACCACTGTGGAGCAGGTGGATGCGTTTGCGCGCGAAAACAGCCTCAGCCTGTGGGATTCCGTTTCCCGCATGATCGATCAGCAACTCTTTCCCGCGCGCGCGCAGTCGGCCCTGGTCGCGTTCCGCACCATGGTTCAGGAACTCTCGCTGCGCGTATTGAGCGAGCAACTTCCGGACGCCATCCGGTTTATGCTGGACCGCACCGGCTACGGGCGCATGCTGGAGCAGGAAAACACTCCCGAGTCGGAAGCGCGCCTGGATAATTTGCGCGAACTGGTGAACGCGGCCGCCGAAGCCGCGGAGCGCGGCGAAAGTATGGGCGATTTCCTGGATCACGCCGCCCTGGTGGCGGACGCCGACGCTGTGGACGAACATGCCCAAGTAAGCCTGCTGACGCTGCACAACGCCAAAGGCCTGGAGTTTCCGATCGTCTTCCTGGCCGGCATGGAAGAAGGATTGTTTCCGCATCAGCGATCCATGGCTTCCGTGGAGGCCCTGGAAGAAGAGCGCCGCTTGTGCTACGTGGGTATGACGCGCGCGCGGCAGCGATTGTATCTGACCTGGGCCAAGTATCGTCGCCGTTTTGGCGGTGGCGAGCAGGAGCGTACGGTGCCGTCACGGTTTCTGAGTGAGGCGCCCCCGGATCTCATTGTCAACCTGGGCGACGACGAGACTGTGCCGCAGGTGAATCTCGATTCCGAGCGCTACCACGTACGGCAGAGCGCGCACCGCAACACCTTTACCGGAAAGACGTATAATTCGCTGGATAACATTGCGCAGTTCTTCAACGAGCGCGGGGTGGCATTTCCGGCTCCAAAGACCGCCGGCAGCCGCACCCCCCGCGCCGCAGCCTGCAGCCGTCAAGCCCCGCGGCCGCTGCGGACCTCCACCCGTGCGCCGAGCCGCGCGGACCGGCATGACGGTGGAGCACCCTAAGTATGGTACTGGAACCGTGGTGCGGCGCGAAGGCGATGGCGATGATGCCAAAATTACAGTCAGCTTCCCGCGCTACGGCTTGAAAAAGCTGGTAGAAAAGTATGCAGGGCTGAAGCGGGGCTGAGACCCGGAGAAAGATTCTTATGGATACGACAACAATAACGGATAGACTCGAACGGAAGAAACTGAAGAGAGCGGCGCGCAAGAAGGCGGCGCCCAAGGCCAAGCGGGCGGCGGGTGTCGCGCGCGGCTCCATGAAGAAAAAAGTCAAAAAGATGGTGCAAGGCCAGCGTAAACGGTAGCGCTGCATCGAATCATAAGCGATACTGAATGGTCCGGTAGCAAACGGGGAAGGGCCGTTGAGCCAACTATTCCGTACCAAGAGCATCGATGCTCTCATCAGGGCTTCTGAAGAGCCCGACAAGCGTCTGCGCAAGACGCTGGGCCCTTGGAGCCTGACGGCTTTTGGCGTGGGCGCCGTGATCGGGTCGGGTATCTTTATCCTGACCGGCACGGCCGCCGCGGGCGAGACCCTCAAGAACAATTCCATCCTACACGCCACCGTGCTCGACCTGCTCATGCACGGGCCGCACGCGCTCTCCACATTGGGGCGGCCAGGTGCGGGGCCGGGGATTTCGCTGTCCTTTCTGTTGACCGCGATCTGCTGCGGTTTCGCGGCTCTGTGCTACGCGGAACTGGCCTCTATGATCCCTATTGCGGGCAGCGCGTACACCTACGCGTATGCCACGCTGGGCGAGATCTTCGCCTGGATCATCGGATGGGATCTCATACTGGAGTACGCGGTCTCGAATATGGCCGTGGCGGTAGGATTTTCCGCCTACTTCAACGATATTCTCGATGGTATTTTCGGCTGGCATTTGCCGGATAAAATATCCGGGCCGATGATCGCCGGAGGACAGTTCACGGGCGCCTGGTTCAACGTGCCGGCGCTGCTGATCCTGATTATCCTGACGTACATTCTGGTGCGCGGAGTGCGTGAGAGCGCCAGCACCAACAACGTCATGGTGCTGATCAAAATCGCGGCCATCATGATCTTCGTGTTCGGCGCCGCGCACGCCGTGAAGAGCGATAACTGGCATCCGTTCCTGCCAAACGGATTTCCGGGCGTATTGACCGGCGCGGCCATCGTGTTCTTTACGTACATCGGTTTTGATTCCGTTTCGACAGCGGCGGAGGAATGCAAGCGGCCGCAACGCGATTTACCGCTGGGAATTATCGCCACGCTGATCATCTGCGCGGTCCTGTATATTTCCGTTTCGCTGGTGCTGACCGGGATCGAGAATTATCAAAACCTGAATAATGCGGCGCCGGTGGCCAATGCGCTGAAAGCGCTGGGGTTCAATCGCATCCGCGGGTGGGTTAGCGTAGGGGCCATCGTTGGCATGCTGTCGTCGCTGCTGGTCTTTCAATATGGGCAGGCGCGCATCTGGTTCGCCATGTCCCGCGATGGCTTGCTGCCCGCGGCGTTCTCGAAGGTCCACACCCGCTTCAAGACGCCGCACATCAGCACGTGGATCGCGGGGCTCGCGGTGGGCATCCCGGCAGGTATTTGGGACATCGGCACATTTGCCGATCTGGCCAATATCGGCACGCTTTTCGCTTTCATCGTGGTGTCGGCGGGCGTGATTGTGCTCCGGCGCCAACAACCCGACCGGCCGCGCGGTTTCCGCGTGCCAGGCTCGCCTTACCTGCCCGTGCTCTCAATTGTGTCGTGCCTGGTCCTGATGATGGCCCTCCCTCTCGAAACCTGGCTGCGTTTTGTGGTCTGGCTGGTGGTCGGGTTCGCCATATACTTCCCATTCGGGCGAAAGCATAGCAAACTGCGCCAGGAATTCGCGGCCGAGTCGCGGGTGGCATAGCGCAAAGGAGCGCGTCTTAACCGCTGGCCTGAAGCGGCGGGCGCCGGGCTACTGGTATCATGGGATAGATGAAATCCCTGCAACTCCTGTTTTTTTTGACACCACTGGCCTGTCTGCTCGCGCAGACCACGCCAGCTTCACAGCCCGCGGGCCAGCCTGCCAAGCCGCCAACCATGGCCGCACAGCCACCCGCTGTCCCCGCGATTCCCGCCAAACTCCCGCCAGAGACCGTTGTGATCACGATTGGGGACCAGAAAATTACCGCAAGTGAATTCGATCATATGATCGAAATGATCCCGGAGCAATACCGCAATCAAATGCGCACTACCGGACGCCGGCAGTTCGCCGAAAACATCATCCGTCTGAAGTTAATGTCCGAAGAGGGGCATCGCCGTAAACTGGAAGACACGCCCGCGTTCAAGGATCAACTGGCTTTTCAAACCGAGCAGTTGTTGGCACAACAGTATTATCAGAATTTGATGGCCACCAGCAAAGTGGATGAAGTAACTGCCCGCGCCTACTACGATGAGCACAAGTCCGACTATCTACAGGTAAAGGCCCGGCACATCCTGGTTCGTGTCAAAGGGTCACCGGTGCCCTTGAAAAAGGATGCCAAGGAACTGACCGACGAAGAGGCGCTGGCAAAGGCGCAGGATCTCCGCAAGAAACTGGTAGATGGGGCCGATTTCGCCACGCTGGCAAAGGTCGAGTCCGACGATGCGGGCTCCGGAGCCAACGGAGGCGACCTCGGAACGTTCGGCCATGGGCGGATGGTGCCGGCTTTCGAGCAAGTCGCGTTCACGATCCCCGTGGGCGAGATCAGCGAGCCGGTCAAGAGTCAGTTCGGCTATCACATCATTAAGGTCGAGACGAGACAGGAAAAGACTTTCGTCGAAGTGCGTCCCGAGATCGAGAAGAAACTGGATGCCGAGGCAGTCAAAAAATCCCTGGACGACCTGCGGAATTCCTCGACCGTGGTGATGAACCCCGATTACTTCGGCCCGGCCCCAGCGCCGGCGCCCGCCGGAGCCAAATCCGGAATCACCATTCAGCCGCAGGCGCAGCAGGCGCCCGCAAAGCAACCTTAGCCGGGTTCAGCCGCATCGGGTATACGCATAGCAGGATCGTTCGTTGTATCTAAGCCCAGGATCTTGCTGTCCTGGGCTTTAAATTGACCGCGCCCTAACCATCCATTCACGCTGGTGTAACAGGCTGGCGCTATACCGTATGCATGGGAAACTCTCCGCACCTGGTCCCGATCGATTTGGGCGCGCTCTTCGACGAGCCGCTAAAGCGTTTCCTGGCGCCGGTCGAGCCTGCCATACAGAAGTTCCTGCTGGTACACCGTTTAGGCGGCATGTTACAGACCGCCTGCCACGAGGGTCGGGGCGGCGATGTCTTTGAGCGCCTGCTGGCGCTGCTGGACGTGACCTACCGGGTGGCGCCCGAGGATCTGGCGCGCATTCCAACCACGGGTCCAGTGGTGGTAACCGCCAACCACCCTTTCGGATTTCTGGAAGCTGCTATCCTGGCGGCGGTACTACACCGCGTCCGGCCGGACTTCAAAATTGTGGCAAACTCGCTGCTGGCCGCGGTTCCCGAACTGCGGCCGCGGTTTATTTTCGTCAATCCCTATGGAGGGGGTGCTTCCATCCGCGAGAACCACAAGCCCATTAGAGAATGCATGGACTGGTTAGGCCATGGCGGCATGCTGGCGCTGTTTCCCGCCGGAGATGTGGCGCGGTTGAACTGGCGCGATCGCGTTATTGTGGATCCTCCCTGGAATCCTTCGGTTGCGCATTTGATCCGGCTAGCCGGCTGCTCTGCGTTGCCGGTTTATTTTAAGGGCGCCAATGGCCTGGGCTTTCAGATTATTGGTGCTCTCCACCCCCGCCTGCGCACGGCCGACTTGCCGCGCCAGACCTTGAACAAGCGCGGCCAGAACATTGAAGTCCGGATCGGAAGGGCTGTTTCCGCCAAGAATCTGAAGACCTTCGACAACGAGAGCCAGGCGGTCGATTATCTGCGTTTCCGGACTTTCCTGTTAGCTGCCCGGCGCAAACCAATGCCGGTGCGCAACCTGGTCCGCTTGCCTATCGGGTTCGCCAAAAAGCGCCTGATGCCGCTAGCCGCCGAGACTCCGCGTGAGTTGCTGATCCGCGGAAACCAGCGGCCTGGCTCCCATAGGCGGCAACGATGAATTTGCCGTTTACCTGGCGCCCGCCGATGCCATTCCGAATACGCTGCGCGAGATAAGCCGGCTGCGCGAAATGACCTTCCGCGTGGCAGGTGAAGGCACGGGTGCTCCGCGGGATCTGGACCGTTTCGATCCTCACTACCTGCACCTGTTCCTATGGCACAAAGCGGCGCAGCAGGTGGCTGGCGCCTACCGCCTCGGTCCCACGACCGATTTGCTGCCACGCTTCGGCCTGCGTGGATTGTACTCGAGTACGCTGTTCCACCTCAATCCGAAATTGTTCGAGCGGACCGGGCCGGCGCTCGAAATGGGCCGTTCGTTCGTGCGGCCGGAATACCAGAGACAATATGCTCCGCTCCTGTTGTTATGGCGGGGCATCACACAATATGTGTCGACCCATCCGGAATGCGGGGTATTGTTCGGCGCAGTAAGTATCAGCAATAGTTACAATCCGGTTTCGCGCAGTTTACTGGCAAGTTACCTGGAGAGAGGCAAAGACTCCGGGCTGGCGCGCCTGATCCGGCCACGGCGCCCGTACCGCCCCACTTATGGGGCGCCCGCCTACCTGCGTGATGTGGAGGATCTCTCAGCGCCCATCGCCGACCTCGAGCCCGATGGCAAGGGTGTTCCCGTTCTGGTCAAGCAGTATCTGAAAGCCGGCGGGCGCGTGCTCGGGTTCAACATCGACCCGCGTTTCTCAAACGTGCTCGACGTACTTATGATGGCCGACCTGCGCCGAACGCCGCCGCGTTCCTGCCTGCGCGGCTAGACTTACATTAATCGGCGTCCCATAATTTCATCCGCCAGTCATTGTTTTGCAACACGTGGAGTCCTACCCTTAGGTAGAACATTTCATCTCCGAAATGTTCCAAGGCGTCCAGAGGAGGCTTCGTGAAGAAAACCGCGCTGCATTTTCTGTGGAAAGAACGTAGCGCCGCGCATCGCCATTCCGCCGCTGTTTCGCTGCACGGCCACACGCTCCATTCCTGGGAGAACCTGCGCTTTCTGAACTCGTTCCAACTCCCTTTACCTTTGATCCCTGGCGTGCTGCGCGTCGCGGGCTGGCAGCATCGCCGCGCCACCGGCCGCGATATGGTGCTAGACCGCGTTCTGTGGACTCCACCACTCGCGCCTGATGAAGCCTACCGCCTGGAAGCCCGCCAGATCGAAAACCTGGGCCTTCAACCCATCGTCTCGCTAACCGACCATGACGATATCGAAAGCGGTTTAGCCATGCGGCGGCGCCCGGTAGCGCCTGCCGCTCCCATCTCCTGCGAATGGACCGTGCCCTTCGGACCGACCTTTTTTCATCTGGGCGTACACAATCTGCCGGCTGCCAACGCCCGCGAAATCTTCGCGGATTTGCAGGCCTACACGGCGCAACCAGGACCGGAGCAACTCGCGGCGCTGCTCGACATGCTCGACGCGCGCCGGGATACCCTGATCGTTCTGAACCATCCGCTGTGGGACGAAGCGGACATCGGTGTCCAGGCGCATCGCCAAACCCTTTCCAACCTCCTCTCCGGCTATGGCCGGTGGATCCATGCCATCGAATTGAACGGCCTACGCTCGTGGGATGAGAACAGCGAGGCACTGGAACTGGCGCGCGCCTGGGATCTGCCGGCCATTTCGGGCGGCGACCGCCATGGACTCGAGCCCAACGCCAACCTGAACCTCACGCACGCCGCCACCTTCCCCGAATTCGCCGCGGAGATCCGCCGCGATCATGTAAGTTCGGTGCTGTTCATGGCGCAATATCGCGAACCTCTGGGCATGCGTTGGTTTGAGACCGTCAAGGATATCGTGCGCTGCCATCCGGGTACGCGGCGGCCTCGCTGGGTGGACCGCTTTTTCTACCAGTGTGAGGATGGCGCCACGCGGCCCATCTCGGAACTTTGGCCTAACGAAGGCTCTGCCCTGCTGCGCTCCGTGTTTGCCATGCTGCGCCTGTCCGAATCGCAAAGCCTGCGCGCCGCGCTCCGGCTCACCGCGGCCGATCCCGCCGAATTGCTTCCCTGAGGTAAGACCTCGACCCTCGCTTTTGTAAATGTTTGTATAACCCTATAGTTACCGCCTTCTGTACGCATCTATCCAGATGAAGGGTTTTTAAGGAGGCGGATATGAAGTCGCTGTTGAACTTACTCGCGGTAAGGGGCGCAGCGGTCCTCGTCGCCACGGTTTCACTCACTGCGGCTGCGGCCACCATGCCTGCGCCTGGAACGATTAACTACACGGAAGGGCAAGTTATGCTGGATGGCATGAGTCTGGCTGCCTCGGCGGCTACCCCAGCCGTTGTCGCACCCAATCAAATACTGGCTACCGGCCAGGGCATGGCGGAAATGCTTCTCACTCCCGGTGCGTTCTTTCGCCTGGGCCCGAACAGTCAAGTGCGCATGATTTCTCCCGGGCTGGCGGACACTGCCTTGGAGTTAGTAAAAGGCTCGGCCATGGTAGAAGCTGCCGAGTTATTCAAAGAGAACAACCTCACGGTAACCGTGAACGGTGTATCTACCCGCATTGACAAAAAGGGTCTATACGAATTCAACGGCGCACCGGCAGTTGTCAGTGTGTTGGACGGCGAAGCCACGGTGACCGAAGGCCCGGTGCACGAGAATCTGAAAAAGGGTCATCGATTAGTGCTGGCCGGGCAGTTGCCTAAGTCCCAGAAATTCGATCTGAGCGCCGTCGAAATCGATCCGCTCTATCGCTGGAGCGCGTTGCGCAGCGAATACGAATCGGAGGCTAATATTGCTACTGCTCAAGATATTAACGACGGCGGCGGATGGTTCGGCGACGGCTGGTATTGGGATCCCTACTGGGCTAGCTACGCGTTTCTACCCGGCGACGGCTTCCTGTACAGTCCCTTTGGGTGGGGATTCTATGCGCCTGGATGCGTATGGCGAGCCCCGCATAATTTCTATCCTCACCAGCCGGTCGGGGGTAGCAGAGGCGTAGTTACCTCGGCAATGACCGGCCGTGCTTCTGCCGGCCGCGTGCATTCGACAGTCTCCGGCCACACAGGCGGCGGTTTCAGCCATAGTGGCGGCGGTTTTGCCGGTTTCCATGGTGGCGGTGGGGGCGGCGGCTTCCACGGTGGAGGAGGAGGCGGTGGACACCGCTAAAGATCCTGCCCGTACTTCCCTCCTTGCAGGGTGCGTGCCAGTGCTAGGCCTTCGGCACGTACCCTGATAGTACCCGCATGACTACTTTGCCCGCGCATCGCTGCCACATAATGGGGCTTTCAAGGAGACCCAGGTGGCAAGAGACACAATCGCAGGCGACCGCCGCATGCAGCGGCGCTACCCAATCGAGCTTGAACTGGAATACAAGATCATCAGAGACAACAAGGTCATTGGCGTCGGCGCCGGAAGAACCGAAAACCTCAGCAGTGGGGGTGTTTTCTTCCGTCCCGATGAGGATGTTCCCAGTGGACCCAATGTGGAACTGTCGGTCCGCTGGCCCGCCGTTCTGGGTAGCTCTCCGTTCCTGGAACTCTCCATTTCAGGCCGGCTGGTCCGGAACGACTCGCGGGGCGTCGCCCTGCGCATGAGCCGGTACCATTTTCAAAAACTGGGCGACCCGCGCATCGCATTCGAAGAGCTCTTCACAGACGCCGTCATTCAATAGCGCGGCGCGGGCCGTCCGGGTTGGGCTTGACAATCGCTGGTGTTCGGCGACAATTGACACTGGCGGCCTCAAAATGCCCATTCGAGCCGAATACCGGAAATACTACGACGCGCGCTGGCGCAAGTTCCGGCTGAGCATGCTGGAAGCGGCGGGAAACGTGTGCCAGATGTGCCACCAGCCGCACCGCTTGCTCAACGTGGCACACCTCTCCGCTGATCCGGCCGACCGCACCTCGCTGACGGTGCTCTGCCCAAGCTGTCACTCCAAAACAAACGCCGCCCAGCGGCTGGCGATGGCTCGCCGCACGCGCGCGCGCAAACGCGGCCAGCTATGGCTTTCGAGCGAACTGGAAGTAGCTCCCATGCCCGTACGCCTTTGGCCCATGCGCCTTCGCCAGATGGATTTGTTTTAACGGGCTCCAGCAAAATCGGCGGGTAACCTGCTCCGCGGCGCGCCACGCGCTAATATTCGTACTTATGGACATGGTTAACCGAAGGGGCTTCATTAAGGCCGGGGGCGCCGCGGCCTTCTGGCAAGCGGCTGCCTCTGCCCAACCGGCGCCGCCGCGCGCCTCGCTCCGCCGCATCCTGCCGATGAACCGCAACTGGCTATACGGCGGACGCGCCGTTCCGGGCTGCTCCGCCCCCGGCTTTGACGACAGCAAATTCCAGCGTGTCACCATCCCGCACTCCAACAAGGTCTTCCCCTGGCACAGCTTCGACGAAAAGGATTTTCAGTTCGTCTCCGTTTATCGCCGCCACTTCAAGCTCGCCCCGCAGCATGGACGCCGCATTTTCGTGGACTTTGCCGGCGTCATGACCGCCGCCACCGTGACCATCAACGGCCACAAGATGGGCGAGTATCGCGGCGGCTACACCCCGTTTTCATTCGAGCTGACGCCCCATTTGAAGGCGGACGGAGCCAACGTGCTGGCCGTCGAAGTCGATTCCACCGAACGGCCCGATATCCCGCCGTTTGGCGAAAACATCGACTACCTAACCTTCGGCGGAGTCTACCGGGAAGTCGCGCTGCGCTCGGTCGCGCCAGTCTTTATCGAGAATGTGTTCGCCAAACCGGTCGACGTGCTCAGCGACGGCCGCCATGTCGAGGTGAAGTGCATCCTGAACGGTGAGCCCTCCGGCACGCTTACGCTGAAATGCGAATTGCGGGACGGCTCGCGCGTGGTCGCCTCTGCCGAGGGCCCCGCTTCCGCCCAGCCGCTGGCCCTGGCCAACCTGGGTGTCATCGATCTTTGGGATCTTGAGCGCCCCAAGCTGTATACCGTCACCGCCCGTCTCCTCGATGGCGCCACGCCCGTCGACGAACTTTCCACTCGCATCGGCTTCCGGGAAGCCCGCTTCACCCCGCAGGGTTTCATGCTGAACGGGAAGCACATCAAGCTGCGCGGCCTGAACCGGCATCAAACGTTCCCCTATGTAGGCGGCGCCATGCCCGCACGCGTGCAGCGCCGCGACGCCCTGGTCCTGAAGCGCGATCTGAAATGCAACATCGTGCGCACTTCGCACTACCCGCAATCGCCGCACTTCCTGGACGCCTGCGATGAGGCCGGCCTGCTGGTATTCGAGGAGATCCCCGGCTGGCAACATATCGGCGACCAGGCCTGGCAGGACCTGGCGGTGCGCAACGTGGAAGAAATGATCCGCCGCGACTGGAACCATCCGTCCATCGTGCTGTGGGGCGTGCGCATCAACGAATCGCAGGATAATCACGATTTCTACACCCGCACGAATGCCCTGGCCCATGAGCTCGACACCTCCCGCCAGACCGGCGGCGTACGCTACATCTACGATTCCGAGTTGCTCGAAGACGTTTTCACCATGAACGATTTCGGCTTTCCGCTGCGCCCGCCGAATCATCCGCTGTATCTCAATACCGAATTCAACGGCCACATGTTTCCCACCAAGACCTACGACAATGTGGACCGCGTGATGGAGCACGCCCTGCGCCACGCCCGCGTGCACAACCAGCTTGCGTCCGACGACCGCTATGCCGGCGGCATCGGCTGGTGCGCCTTCGACTACAACACCCACGCCAATTTTGGCTCGGGCGACAAGATCTGCTATCACGGGGTCACCGACATTTTCCGCATTCTGAAGCCCGCCGGCCAGTTTTACCGGTCGCAATGCGACCCGACGGAAGAGATCGTGCTGGAACCCTGTTTCAACTGGTCGCAGGGCGATCAATCCGAAGGCGGCGGCGTGCGACACGCCGTGTTCGCTTCCAATTGCGACCACCTGAAGATCTACGTGAAAGACGCGCTGAAGATGGAGGCCGATCCCGATCGCGCTACCTACGGCCACCTGCCGCATCCACCCTTTGTGATCGACCTGACCGGCGAGCACCTGGAAGATTGGGGCGATCTGCGCATCGACGGTTATATCCAAGGTAAGAAAGTCGTCTCGCGGACCATGCCCGGCAACGACTACGACCGCCAGTTGCACGTGGAGCCCGACGATGCCGAGTTGCTGGGTGACGGCGCCGACGCGACGCGCGTGGTGCTGCGCGTGACTAACGAACACGGCGGCGCGCGGCCCTTTTCCACTGGCGCCATTTTGCTGCGGCTGGAAGGCCCCGGCGAAATTATCGGCGAGAACCCGTTTTCGCTGGTGGCCGGAGTCGGTGCGGTGTGGATTCGCAGCAAGGAAGCGGCGGGCGTGATCCGGCTGCACGCGCGGCATCAGTATCTGGGCGAGAAAACCGTCGAAATCCGGGTGAGAGCATCCGATCCGGAGCAGGTTTGATCGCCAGTGGGGCAGCCCCGCGGGCTGCGGGCGGCCTCTAAGGCCGCCATCTAGTCTAAAAGAAGTGTGGATTACTGGAACAACCGCGCGAAGTGCGACCCAGGTCTCACAATCGTCTGGTTGCGTTCCGGTCCGGTCGAAATACAACCCACCTCGACGCCGCTGTGCTTTTCCAAAAACTCGATGTAATCGCGCGCCCTGGCCGGCAGTTCGCTATAACTCGAAGTGCCGAACGTCGAGCACTGCCATCCGGGCACGCATTCATACACCGGCTCCAGCGCGGCCACCTCTTTGATCGTGGCAGGCATGCCGGCAACCTCGCGTCCGCCCGCGCGGTAACCCACGCAGACCGGAATCTTTTCCATCTCGTCCAGCACATCGAGCTTGGTCACCACCAGGCTGTCGAAGCCATTGATCATCGCCGCGTAACGCAATAGCGGCACGTCGAACCATCCGCAGCGGCGCGGACGGCCGGTCACCGAGCCGAATTCGTTGCCGCGATTGCGGATCTGGTCGCCCCAGGAATCCACCGCCTCCGTTGGAAACGGACCGCCGCCGACGCGCGTGATGTACGCCTTCGAAACGCCGATCACACTGTGGATGCGCGTAGGAGGCACGCCCGTACCCGTGCAGGCGCCACCGGCCGATGCGCTCGACGAAGTCACAAACGGATAGGTGCCGTGATCGATGTCCAGCATGGTGCCCTGGGCGCCTTCGAACATCACGCTCTGGCCCGCGGCAATGGCGTCGTTGAGCAGGCGGGCCGTATCACAAACCATGGGGCGAAGCCGCTCCGCCAGCCGCTCATACTCGGCACGCACGGCATTCTCATTAAGATCGCTATCCACGCCCATCGTCCGCGCAGCTGCTTGATGCTCGGCCACCAGCGTCGAGAACAGCGGTTCGAAAACCTCGCGGTCCAGCAGATCGCCCATGCGCATGCCGCGGCGCGCGATCTTGTCTTCATAGCAAGGGCCGATGCCGCGCGAGGTTGTGCCGATCGAAACTCGTCCGGGCCGCGCTTCGCCCATCTTCTCCATCAGGCGGTGCGTGGGCAGCAGCACCTGCGCGCGATTGCTGATGAAGAGATTGCCCTCCACCCGCAGTCCCGCGGCCGCCAGCATCTCGATCTCGTCGATCAGCGCGGCCGGATCCACCACCAGACCGTTGCCGATCACCG
Organism: Bryobacterales bacterium; assembly: GCA_963843255.1. Lineage (GTDB taxonomy): Bacteria > Acidobacteriota > Terriglobia > Bryobacterales > Bryobacteraceae > Bog-159. The sequence continues at coordinate 315,252 of CAWJJQ010000009.1, forward strand.
ATTTTCTGCCGGGCCGCAGAATGCCGCTGGGAATCAGCTTCAGTACGAACTTCTGGTCGCCGATGCGCACGGTGTGCCCGGCGTTGTGCCCGCCCTGGTAGCGGGCCACTACATCAAAGCGCTCGGAGAGAAGATCGACCATCTTGCCTTTGCCTTCATCGCCCCATTGCGCGCCCAGGATGATTACGTTGCTCATGGCCAAACGCATCCATTCTACCGCATGTGATAATCTGGCCTTGTTATGCAGCTTTCGGAAGTCTATGTGAAGCTGGGCGAGAGCGGATTTGGAGAACTGGTCCGGGGTATTTCAATCGGCAAGCTCAAAACATATCAGCTCTACGACGGCTTCAAAGCCAGCGCGCATCTCACCAAGCTGAACACGGAATCGCTTCACAAACACGTCCCGCGATTCTGGGCGCGCTTGAACGAACGTGACGAGCAGTTCGCCAAAGACCTGGCGCAGACTGTGCTAGTATCGCACCTGGACATGATATCGGCGGTCCTGGATTTCTTAGGCGTGCCGCACGAGGGCGGGTTCTTCAACAAGGACCTCAACGCCAAGAGCTATTTGACGGAGGGTTGGGCAGAACGCGTGTTTGAGAATTTTCGGGCCGTTTATCCCGAGCCGCTTCTGCTATTTTATATAAATCATCTGTCATGGGAACTGACCGATCAGAGCGAGCCGTTTCGACCGGCTTCGGCGGCGTAATGACGCTGGCCGATATTTGGGTCGATTTTTCGGTTGCAAGAGTGCATACTGTAACTGTACAATCATTGATCCGCCGGAGCTTGGACGAGAAAGAGCACGGTCACTGCCACTCGGCCAAGGAGCTCGTGGGGAGCAGACTCGAACAGGCGGAAGAGAGCAACTCCTTTTGGCAGAATTGCTTGCAGGTACGGCGGTTTTTCGGGCGGGTGCTGTGTGGGCCGCTTGGGCCGGTAAAAAATGCTTTCGTTCGATTTGGGCGGGCAGTGTGCCCGTCCACAGTTGGGTGCGTGATATCGCCCAGTGCGGCACTGGGATGAGAGTGGTTGCTTACCTATGAGTCACTGCGAATTTCATTATTCTTATCTGTTGCCCCAGAAACCGGGCATCCTTCCGTTCGATGAAACAATCACGAAGTCCTGCCGGCGTTGCGGGGCGACCTTCACCACGAAATCGCGCATCCGGAAGCGTTGCGATGCCTGTCAGGAGGTGGTGGCCTACGAGAAGCAACAGAAGGCCAATGCCCGCCTCAAGGCGCGTCGGGCAGCCAAGCGGGCGCTGATGCGCGGGTGACCGATCCGGTCAGCGGTTTCAGCCGGGATGAACTCGCCATTCTGCGTCGCCTCAAGACGCCCGAGAGGATTCAATCCTTCCTCGATAGCGAGATCGGCTACAACAAAGAACTCCAAGGTGCTACCTGCCGCTCGCCGCGGCGTGTGCTGCGTGACCGCCTCGCGCATTGCATGGAAGGAGCGCTGTTCGGTGCGGCGGCGTTGCGGGTGCACGGTTTTCCGCCTTTACTGCTTGATCTGGAAGCGGTGCGCGACGACGATCACGTGCTGGCAATATTCCGGCAATATAGCCATTGGGGAGCGATCGCCAAGTCCAACTACTCCGGCCTGCGATTCCGCGAACCGGTATACCGCACCCTGCGTGAGCTGGCAATTTCGTATTTTGAGCACTACTACAACCTGGCCGGCGAGAAGACTCTGCGTACTTACTCGCGGCCCGTCGCGCTGCACCGCTTTGATCACCGCCATTGGATGACCGCGGAAAAGGAACTTTGGGAGATTCCGAGCTATTTGACCGGTATCGCCCATACTCCGCTGCTGGATCGTGCCATGGAACGGCGATTGAACCGGGTGGATGCGCGGCTGCAGGCCGCCGGCAAGTTCGGCGGCGCTTCTTGAGAGAACCTCCAAGACACCACGCCAAGGTGGGAACTTCTTCGAGCGGATGACGCAGTCAGCCGCAGATCACGTTTTCAGGGAGTCGTGCAGAACCGGCTGCGGCCGCGCAACTGTTCCGCGAGTTCCTCACCTGTCTGGCTGCGAGGACTCGTGCTCCTTTGCGCCTTTGCGGAAATCGCCGCTCTTGCCGCCGGTCTTGTCCAGCAAATACAGATCCTGGATCTCGATGGCTTTATCCAAGGCCTTGGTCATGTCGTAGACGGTCAGTGCAGCAACAGCCGCTGCCGTCAACGCTTCCATCTCGACGCCCGTCTGCGCCGTGGTGGCGGCGCTGGCGATGATCCGCACGCCCTCATCTTCCACTTGCACCTCCACGTCGGCGTGCGACAGCATCAGTGGATGGCACAGCGGGATCAGTTCCGACGTGCGCTTGGCAGCGGAAATGCCCGCGATGCGCGCAATCTCCAGCGGATTGCCCTTGGGATTCTCCGGCAGGCTGCGCAAGACGTCCGGCCGCATGCGTACGAAGGCGTGCGCGCGGGCCGTACGGCGGGTCTCGGGCTTAGCCGAAACGTCCACCATGCGCGGACTGCCCGCCGCGTCGAAGTGCGAGAGCTTTTTCATTTCATGAGCACCCGGATCAGGTCGCCTTTTTGCCATTGCGCGCGATCCGGGTCCACCACCATGAAGACATTGGCGCGGGTCAAGCCGGGTACGTCGCTCGAACCGCCCCAGGATATGGGCGTGACCTCCGACCCATCCGCGCTCAGGCGCGCCGGCAGGAACCGCGTCAACCCCACGCGATGCCGGAAATCCTGTGTCAGCTTCGCCAGCGTCATGGGCAGCGCCACCTCTTCCTGCCCGGCCAGCAGTTCCAGCGCGGCGCGGGCGAGGATCTCGAACGTGACCATGGTCGATGACGGATTGCCCGGTAAACCGAAAAAGAACTTGCCGCGCGCCCTGCCAAATACCAGCGGCTGCCCCGGCTGGATCAGGACGCGATCGAAATAGAATTCCGCGCCCAGCCCGGCCAGCACCCGTTCTACGACATCGTATTTGCCCGCCGACACGCCGCCGGAGAGCAGTACCAGGTCCGCGTTCAACCCGCGCTCGATCAATTCCCGTGTGTGCTCGTGCTCGTCGCGAGCCACCGGCAGGATCTCATGCAACCCGCCGGCGCGCGCCACCTGCGCAGCCAGCGAGTACACGTTAGAATTGCGGATCTGGTAGTCGCGCGGTGTTTCGCTCACCTGCACAATCTCGTCGCCCGTGGCGATGAGGGCCACGCGCGGCGCCGCGAACACCGCCACGCACGCCTTGCCCGCAGCCGCCAGCATGGCGATGTCGGTGTAATCCAGGCGCTTGCCGGGCCGTCAGCAGGTTCTCGCCGGCGCGCGCCTCTGAACCCTGCTGGTTGATGAACTGGCCGGGTTCCGCCGTCTGGTCCATGCGCACGCGATCACCCTCGCGCCCCACGTATTCGACCATCACCACGGCATCCGCTCCGCGCGGCACCGGAGCGCCAGTCATAATTTCGACAGCCTGCCCGCGGCCCACTTCGCCCTGGAAGTTCTCGCCGGCGCGCACTTCCCCGATGACCGTCAATTCGCCGGGCAGATCGCCCGCGCGCACCGCGTACCCGTCACGCACCGAACGGGCCAGGGCCGGATAATCGCGGTCCGCGTGCAGGGGCTCAGCAAGGACTCGGCCCGCCGCCGCATCCAGCGCCACGATTTGTGACGCCGGCAGCGTACGCCCCGCACGGATCTTCTCCAGCACCGAGCGGCGCGCTTCCTCGAATGAAAATGCGGGCACATGTTCATTCTAGCGTTCGCCAGCCGCGCGTTATGCTGGTTGGTCCGGATGCCCGTAATTTCTGCGGAAGATCTCGCGTCCTGGTCGGCCGCGCTGCTGGAGGCGGCCACTTACCCGCGCCCGCGCGCGCTTCTGGTTGCGGATTCGCTGGTAGCAGCCAACCTGCGTGGCGTGGATTCGCACGGCGTCCAGTTGTTGCCGTACTACGTGGAGCAAGTGGAGCGCGGCGATATGCACCCGGCCGCCGAGGGACATGTAGTCACCACATCGGAAACCTGCCTGCTCTTCGACGGAGCCAATGGCCCTGGACAATATGTGGCGGATACCTGCTGCGCGCACGCCGTGCGACTGGCGCACAAGCACGGCATGGCGGTGGTGGCCGCGCGCGGTTCAAATCACTTCGGCGCGGCAGGTTATTGGGGACAAAAAATCTCGGCCGCCGGGATGATCGGCATCGTAATGTGCAACGCTTCGCCGATCGTGGCTCCCTGGCAGGGCAAACAGCCGCGCCTGGGCACCAACCCGATCTGTATGTCCGTTCCGGGGCCGTGGCTGCTGGATATGGCCACCACTACCGTGGCTTCAAACCGCATCTTCAAGGCCCTGGTGAATGGCGAGGAAACCATTCCCGCAGGATGGGCCATGGATTCTGAAGGCGTGCCGACCACCGATACGCACGCGGCCATACGCGGTCTGCCCATGCCCTTGGGCGGGTATAAGGGTAGCGGGCTCGCGATGATGGTCGAGATCCTGTGCGCCGGTCTGACTGGCGGCGCTATGAGCACAGAAGTCGGCGGTATCCGGATCGCCGGGAAGCCCTCGCGTGTCAGCCAGACCTTCCTGGCGATCGATGTGAGCCGCTTCATGCCCGTGGCCGAGTTCACCCGCCGCATCGAATGGCTGGCGGACACCGTCAAGTCGTCCACGCCCGCCAAAGGGTACGACGAGGTAATGGTCGCGGGCGACCCGGAATGGCGAACCGAGACGGAGCGGCGCGAGAGCGGAATTCCTCTGGGCGACGGCACTTGCGAGGCCCTGGAGCACACAGCCGTCCGTTTGGGCGTGGCTCCTCCGCCGGTGACGGATACCATCTGATACACTGATCGAACCCTAAAAGGAGGGTTTGATTTGAAAAGTTTATCTTGGGTGGTTACGGTTGCGTCCGTGTTACTGTGCGCCGCCGGAAATATACAAGCTGAAGATCCCGATAGCGGCGCCGCCGCGGCTTATTGCCAGAGCACCGGAGGCGTGGTGGTCGAGCGCGCGCCGGTTTACGGCACCAACGGTCCTACCTCCCAGTGGCTTGTGCTGGCGGGTACGCGGAAGTTTTGCAAGTACACCTCCGCCATCGACGGATCCCGCATTCATATTCTGCTCGAGACCTTATACGCCACCAAGCCCTCGCTGGCTGTCCTGGCCTACTATGCGAAGCTACCTCTCGGCACCGGCTGTACGGGCAATCCGGCCTCCTGTTACTGCTCCCAGTTGGGAGGCTCGGATCTGTTCGGCGGGATCAATGCCGCTGGCGGCGGCTGGGTCGGCCACGACAAGCCCGACACGGTGCTCGAAGCCTGCGTGTTTCCGGATACCTCGTCCATCGACTCGTGGGGGCTCGCCTATTACAGCAACGGCGATGTGCGCGGAATCGATCTGACTACCGTGTTGCGCTACACGCCGCCGCCTCCCGCCGCTAAACAGTAACTGCCGGACCGATACCTACGCGGCGCGCAGCCGGGATGCTTCGATCATGGTCCGGTAATGTTCCAGGCCCGGCACTACCATGCCGGGCACTTTGGCCCGATCGTCCCAGCGGCGCAGGCGCACGGCTTCGCGCGCAAACGGCGTTTGCTCGAACGCGCGCGACTCCGCCTGGCTGAAAGGCCCGCCCTGCAATGCCAGGCTCTGCACCGAAGCCGGCGACAGCAGTGCCAGGTACTCCGGGTCGGTCGCGCACAGATACCGCTTGGCGTCCACGTGCATGCGGACCGGAGCGGTAATCTCGGGGCCGAAATATTGCGCTAGCCAGGCGTGGCCCAGGTCCTCGTGCCGCGAGTCGATACCCAAATCGGCGATGTGCTCCGGCAGTTCGTGCAACAGGTGCCCGACGTCGTGGAGCAAGGCAGCTACCGTCAGCCAGACCGGCGCGTTCTCCTGCCCGGCGAAGTGCGCAGCCTGCAGCGCGTGTTCCAGTTGCGAGACCGGCTCGCCGAAATACGCGTCCCCGCCTTTGGCCGCGAAAATCTCGAAAATACGGTCGGTGATTTCCATGCTTAATTCCAAGCTTACGACGCTCCCTGCGCCAGTGGCGCGCGCCTTTGATTCATGAACAGGACTGCGGCGGCGCCGGCCGAGAGCAGCGCGGTGACCGCCAGCGCAAGAAAGGCGCCAGTCCAACCGAAACTGACCGAGATGCGCGCCATAGTATCGCCCGCCAGCACGCCACCCAAATAGCCCACCCCATCGATGATGCCTGAGGATGTCGCGCTGCCGTGCTTGCCCCCGAAATCGAGTGCGATGGCGCCCGCCAGGTAGGCGTACGGCCCGATCACCAGAAATCCCACCAGGCCCACCAGAAACGTCGGCATGGTGCGCCCGCTCGCCGCCGGCAGCGACCCCAACGCGAATAATGCCACCGCGCTAGCCAGCAGGCTGTAGAACATGATCGCGGAGCGCCCGTTGCGGCCCAAACGATCGCTGAGGAACCCGGAGATCAGGACCGAAAGGCCGCCGAACAGGGGAAAAACCGCGCTCATGCCGGCCGCCTGCGATTTGCTGTAACCCACTACCTGGTTGAAGTACGTCGGTGTCCAGGTATTGAAGGTTTCGCGCACCAGGGTAGTCCCCAGCGACAACGCGCAAACCACCCAAAACGCCGGACTGCTGAATAGCGGCCCCAGCAGATCGCGCAGACCGACTGGTTTCGGGTCGCGGCCCTCGGTGCCATACAAGTTCAGCGGGTTCACGTCCGGCTCCTGCTGGCCGATCTCCGCACGCGACTCCTTCAAAAGCAGAACATTCAGAATGAAAACCACGAACAAAGTGCCTGCGGCTACCTGAAACACCAGCCGCCAACCGAACCCGTGGGCAATCAGCACGCCCATGAACTGGCGCGCGGCGGCGTCGCCAAATAAATAGCTCAAACTGATCACGCCCATCGCGGCGCCATACGAGGAGTACGAGAACCAGCGCGACGTGATTTTCACCATGCCCGCCCAACCCGTGGATTGCACCAACCGGTTGCCGACCCACGCCAGGGTAAAGATCGGGATGCCGCCGCCCAGCGAGAACAGCACTGTGAACAGAACCGATCCGCCCATCCCGATCAGGAAATTCCGCCTGCCCCCCAGAAAATCTGCCATGCCGCCTAAGAAAAACTTGCCGATCGCATAAGCCAAAACGCCAATCGAGGTGACCGTGCCCAGATGGATCTTCGCCTGATCGGGCGTCATGCCGTGGGCGCTCAGTTCGTCGATGATCAGCGGCAAGCCAACAGAGAAATCGGACCGGCACAGATAGTATCCGGCGTATCCGACGAACAGCAGGCCGATGGTGAGTCCCTGCCAGACAGCCAGGTTACGGCCCTTCATGGACGCTCGCCCTTGGACAGGCGGTATTCGATGGGGTCCAGATCCAGTTCGCTCACGCTGCCGGCCACGTAGTGCGCGCCCGCGTCGTGCAACTGGCGGCGCGCGGCCGACATGAGGATCTTTTGTTCGGGGGGCGGCAAGGCGGCCAGTTCCTCGGCGGAAAGCCCGATCATGTTGCCGGTGCGCGCGATTCCGATGGTCCACATGCCCGCGTTCCGGCCTTCCTCAATATCGCTGATGGTGTCGCCGATCTTCACCATGGTGTGCATCGGATAGGTTCCAAGACGTATCGCGCTGAGATAACACATCCAAGGCCAGGGCCGGCCGGCGGCCGTGTCGTCCGGGCAGAACGCACAGTCCGGTTCGTAACCTTGCCCAGCCGCCACCGTGAGCAGTAGCTCCAGCATGGGGCGTGTGTACCCCGTAGTGCTGCCGATCTTGATCCCTTGCGTGCGCAATTTCTGCGCGGTTTCCGCCACGCCCGGGATCACCTCGGAATAAGCCGCCAGGCACTCCATCTGCATCGGAATAAATTCCCCGAAGAAGTCGTCCACCTGGGCTTCGTTCGCCGCACCGCCGCTTTTTGCGCGCAGCAACGCCCGGATATGATCTTTTTTGTGGATTCCCATGTCCCGGCGCGCCTCCTGCTCGGTGACCTGGATGCCGTGGGCGGCAAACAATTTCTGCAAGGTGCGCACTGGAGCCAGACTGCCGTGGTCCACCGTCGTGCCTGCCCAATCGAAAATCACGGCGGTCACATGTCCCATTACAATCCCATCTCCTGGATGGTTTGTTCGGCCAGGCCGAAAGACAGTGTCATGCCGGCGCCGCCCGTAGCCGTCACGACGCGCACATTAGCCGCCGGTGACATAGACAGAAACGGTTGGTCCGGATGCTTTGCGTAGACCCCGTGCCAGCGCTGTGCAATCTCCAGTTCGGGCCGCAGGAAACCACGCGCGTATTCGACGATCAGGTCGTCAATCGCAGTCCGGTCGAATGGATCGACCGCCGCGCCATACTCGTGCGAGTCGCCTACAGTCAACTCCCGCCCAGTCGTTTGCGACACCAGCACGTGAATGCCATAACGGTCATAGTCCGGTGTTTCGGCGGCGATGCGTTCCTTCAGCGCGCGCAGCGTTTTGCACACCTGAAACGATTCATAGAATCGTAACGTAAGCCCCGCGGCAAGGGCCGGACCGAGTTGCCAGCCATCCGGCTGCGGGCGCGTGCGCATCATCTGGAGTTTACACCGGGTCACGCCGCTCGACGCAAAGATTTCCTGATACAGCGTCTCGAAATCGTGGCCCGCGCAAACGATGGCGTTTTCGACGTGCCATTTTTCGCTGCCGGTATCGACCACCGGCAAATCGAGGGACCGCACCGCCGCGCCCCAACGGAATTGGACGCCATATTTTTCACTGAGGAACCACGGAATCTGCGCCAGCACCACCCGCGGATCGACCGTGATCTCCGTAGGGCTCCAGATTGCGCCCAGCAGGTTCTCGGATCGTACCGCGTCGCTGCGTTCCGCGACATCCGCCGCGCTGAGCCATTCGCATTGGTAACCCAGCTCAGGGGCTAATTCGCAAAACTCACGCGCGACCGTAGCCTCGTCCTCGCGATAAGCCAGATGCAGCGAGCCCGTCGCGAAGTATGGCAGGCGCGCGGCCTCCAGCGCTTCCATCCACACCACGCGGCTACGCATCGCCATCTGGTGCATGCGACCGGCAGGTTGGCCGATGGGCCACAACATCCCAAAATTGCGCACGGAAGCGCCGGCGGCTTGCGGGCTGCGCTCGAAAACCACTACCGAGCGCCCCCTGCGCGCCAGCGTATAGGCGTGCGCGACAGCCAGAATACCAGCTCCGACGACTGCCACATCGGCGCGCAGGGAGCCCATGAGTAGAGAGGCTAGCGTATTGAACGAGGCGGCGCAAGCAAACGTACACTTGTGAAGGTGGTAACAAAACGCACTCCCCCACTCACCCCCCATATCCGCCATTCCTGTAGAAAAAGCCGCCATTCAATGTACTACTCTTTATTTCCAATGGCTTAAGCGCGAAGATGCATTCCATCGGGAGGGGTGTCTTCAATCCGTCCCGAACTCAGAGGAGAACAATGAGCACTCAGCCATTTGAACCCAAGCCTGTATCGCCCGCCGGTCTGGTGCAGATCAATTCCAGCATCGAAGATGTGATCCAGAAGCGCCTTGCGGAAGAGCGCGCCCGCCTGGAGCGCGAGGCCGGGGTGGCCAAGCGCGACCTTCATCAGTTCAAGCGTCCCGTGGAGCGCCCGTTCACCAAGGAACAGCGCGCCCGGACCACTCTCCTGTTCGGCGGCCTCACCTGGAAACATGAAAAGCTCGTGCACGGTGCCCTGGAAGGTCTCGGCTATATCGCCGAAGCCGTTCCGACGCCCAATGTCCGCGCCTTTCAAGCCGGCAAGGAGTACGGAAACAACGGACAGTGCAACCCGACGTACTTCACCGTAGGCAACCTGGTGCAATACCTGCAGAGCCTGGAAGAGCAGGGGCTCACTAAGCAGGAAATCATCGACCGCTATGTCTTCTTCACCGCCGGCGCGTGCGGTCCGTGCCGCTTCGGCATGTACGAAGCCGAGTATCGCCTGGCCTTACGCAACGCAGGTTTCGACGGTTTTCGCGTGCTCCTGTTCCAGCAATCCGGCGGACTCAGCCAGTCGGACGCCGAAGCCGGCCTGGAGATGAACCTTGACTTCTTCCTGGGCATCCTGAATGCGCTGAACTGCGGCGACGTCATGAACGAAGTGGCTTACGCCATTCGCCCCTACGAGGTCAATGCCGGCGAGACCGATCAAAAACTGGACGAGGCGATGGACTACATGCACGAAGTCTTTCGCAAAAAGCAACCTTGGAAATTAGGCGACAGCCTGTCCAAATATCTTGGCGGCTTCAAGGATACCGGCGAGTACATCGGCAAGTTCGTTAACCAGTTGAAGGGTGAGGATTATATTCCGGCCTTGCACCGCTGCCGCGACCTGTTCAACGAAGTCGAAATTGACCGGCTGCGCGTCAAGCCCATCGTGAAAATCACCGGCGAATTCTGGGCCCAGACCACCGAAGGCGATGGCAACTTCAATATGTTCAACTTCCTGCAGCGCGAGGGCGCGCAGGTACTGGTGGAACCCATCGGCACGTGGATCATGTATATGATCCACCAGGTGGTGCAGAAGTACAAAGACTTCAAAGGGCTCGAGGAAGGCGCGGTGATGCCGCCGCTGTGGCGCTTGGATAAGCGCGCCAAAATCGAGTGGAGCTTCCGCAACAAAGTGGCCAAGCTGAAACTGGCCGAAGCCATTTTCAAAAACGAATATCACAAGATTGTCGGCGCGCTGGGCGACATCGCGCACCATCTTGCCGACCAGTACGAGTTGCAGCGCCTGGGCCATCCATTCTACAATTCGCGCGCGGGAGGCGGCGAGGGCCACCTGGAAGTCGCCAAGAATATCTATTACTCGAACAAAGATCTGGCCCACATGGTGCTCTCGGTGAAACCGTTCGGCTGCATGCCGTCCACGCAATCGGATGGCGCGCAATCGGCTGTCGTTTCGAACTACAAGGACATGATCTATCTGCCTGTAGAGACCTCCGGCGAAGGCGAGATCAATGCCCATTCCCGCGTCCAGATGGCGCTGGGCGAAGCCAAGAGCAAGGCCAAGAAGGAAATGGCCGAGGTTCTGGAGCGCACCGGCCTGACCCTGGACGAATGCCGTGCCTATGTAGACGCGCACCCGGAGATGAAGCGGCCGCTCTACCAGGTCCCGCATAGCAAGGGTGTGGTTGGGCTGGCGCCTAATTTCGTGTTGCACATTGCGGAGCGCATGAAGACCGAAGGTGTGGCGCCCCGGCACGAAGCAGAACTGGCTGCGGTTTAGCTTGCTCGGAAAACAGGGAAAAGACGCATGGACAGACATTTTCTGATCGGCATGGACGTGGGTTCGACCACGGTAAAAGCGGTCGTCATCGATGAGGCCACCGACCAGATCGTATGGTCGGACTATCAGCGCCACGATACCAAGCAGCCCGAGAAGGTGCTCGAGTTTCTCAAACGCTTCGAAACCGAAGTCGACGGTTTTGAAGCTTCCCGGTCCCGCATGTTTATTACCGGTTCGGGCGGAAATGGCATGGCGAAATACCTGGGCGCGAAGTTCGTCCAGGAAGTGAACGCAGTTTCGCTCGCGGTGGAAAAGCTGTATCCCGAATGCGGATCGGTGATCGAGTTGGGCGGTCAGGATGCCAAGATCATCATCTTCAAAAAGGATCCGGAAACCGGCCGCAAAAAGAAAATGCCGTCCATGAACGATAAGTGCGCGGGCGGCACCGGCGCGGTCATCGATAAGATCAATGCCAAGCTGCGCATTCCCTCCGAGCAGCTTTGCGAGATGGGCTACATCGGAAAGAAGCTGCATCCGGTGGCCGGCAAGTGCGGCGTATTCGCCGAGACCGATATCAACGGCTTGCAGAAGATGGGCGTGCCGCCCGACGAACTGATGGCATCGTTGTTCGAAGCCATCGTCATGCAGAACCTTTCCGTGCTCACGCGCGGCAATACGCTGCTGCCTGTGGTACTGCTGCTGGGCGGTCCCAATTGCTACATCAAGGGCATGCGGGATTGCTGGAAACACAACATCCCCAAAATTTGGGAAGAGCGCGGCACCGAACTTCCGGCCGGCGTTCCGCCTGAGGATCTGATCCGCACGCCCGACAACGCCCAGTATTTCGCGGCGATCGGCTCGGTGGAATTCGGCAAGTCCGAAGATGCCGATGTGGGCCACTACATCGGCTGGGACAAGCTCGAATGGTATGTAACTGTGGGCCGCGAAGAGGAAAAAACCAAGCGCGGTGGCACGGGCGGTCTCGCTAAGGACGCCGACGATCTGGCACGTTTCAAGGAAAAGTACCGCATTAAGAAATTCGTCCCGACAACTTTCCAGCCCGGCGAGGTCGTGGAAGGCTTTGTGGGCATCGATGGCGGCTCCACCTCCACCAAGGCGGTGCTGCTTTCGAAGGACAAAGAGCGCCGCATCCTGGCCAAGACCTACCAGCTTTCCAAAGGCAATCCCATCGAAGACACCATCGAGGTGATGGGCAAGCTCGTAAAACAGATTGCCGATCAGGGCGCCACCCTCAAGGTGTTGGGCGTGGGCACTACCGGCTACGCCAAAGACATTCTGAAGGACGTGATCGGCGCGGACGCCGCTTTGGTCGAGACCGTGGCCCATACCCAGGCCGGCCTGCATTTCTACGACGATGTGGATGTGATCTGCGACGTGGGCGGGCAGGACATCAAGATCATCATTTTGAAAGACGGTCGCGTCAAAGATTTCAAGCTGAACACGCAATGTTCGGCCGGTAACGGATACTTCCTGCAATCTACCGCGCAGGGCTTCAACGTGCCCGTGGAGCAGTACGCCGACATAGCTTTCGCGGCAAATGGCTACCCGCAGTTCGGCTACGGCTGCGCCGTATTCATGCAGTCGGACATCGTGGACTTTCAGCGCCAGGGCTGGAAGCCGGAAGAGATCATGGCCGGCCTGTGCAACGTTCTACCGAAGAACATCTGGCTGTACGTCTCACAGATTCCGAACCTCTCGGCGATTGGCCGGCGGTTCCTGCTGCAGGGCGGTACGCAATACAACCTGGCCGCGGTGAAGGCGCAGGTGGATTTCATTGAGTCGCGCTTCAAGGGCAAGGAGCATCCTGCCGACGTGATCGTGCACGAACACTGCGGCGAAGCCGGCGCCATCGGCTCCGCGCTCGAAGCCGGACGTTTGTGGGACCATGGCCGCAAATCCACGTTCATCGGGATGGATGCCATTTCGCAGATCAGCTACCAGACTACCCGCAACGAGTCCACGCGCTGCTACTTCTGCAAAAACAAGTGCCTGCGCACGTTCATCGACGTCAAGACCACTGTCATGAATCCGGATTACAAACCACCGGCCAAGACCAAGGTTCCGCTGGAAGCCGGTTCGCAGCGCCTGATTATTGCTACCTGCGAGAAGGGCACGGTCGAGAACGTAGACGACATGCGCCAGATCAAAGGCAGTCTGGACAAAATCAAGAAAGCCAATCCCAACTTCGTCGAGATCTCGGCCAAAGCTGTTTTCCGTGTGCCGGATGCGCCGCTGGTGGCCGACCCTCTGCCAAAGTTCGTTTTCACTTCGTCCGCCAAGAAGCGCGTCGAGTTGATGAAGAAACGCGCCGACATTCGCATCGGCATGCCGCGCGTGCTCAACATGTACTCGATGACGCCGGTATTCACCGGCTACTTTGCGTCGCTGGGCATTAAGGCCGAGAATCTTGTCTATTCCGATTACACCAGCGAACAGCTTTACAAAGAGGGCGCCAAGCGCGGCGCGATCGATCCCTGTTTCCCCTCTAAGCTGGGCATCCCGCATGTGCACAACCTGTTGTTCGTGGTACACGCCAAGAAGCCGCTCGATATCATCTTCTTCCCCATGATCGACTGCCTCACTACCGATTTGCATGGGGTGCAGGCCAGCCGCTCGTGCCCCACCGTGGCGACTACGCCGGCGGCAGTAAAAGCAGCTTTCACCAAAGAGGGCGACCTATTCAAGGAAAAAGGTGTTCTATTCCTGGATACGTTCGTCAATCTCTCCAAGCCCGATGTTCTGGAGCGCCAGTTGTTCGAGCAGTTCAAAGACATTTTCGGGCTATCGGCGGAAGAGAATGCGCGCGCGGTCGAGGAAGGCTACCGGGCTCTCGACTACTACAACAACGTGACCGTCCGCGGCGAAGCCCGCCAGGTGCTCGATCAGCTCGAACGCGAGGATCGCCTGGGCGTGGTCGTGCTCGGACGTCCGTATCATAACGATCCGGGTGTGAACCATGAAATCCTGGAGGAATTCCAGAAGCTCGGCTACCCGGTCTTCACGCAGGATTCGTTACCTATTGACGATGACATGGTCTGGCGCCTGTTCGGCCCCGAGGTCGAGTCGGGCGAGATCCCGCATCCCATGAACATCGACGATGTATGGAAGAACTCGTACAGCGAGAACACCTCGCGCAAGGTGTGGGCCGCCAAGTATACGGGCCGCCACCCCAACCTGGTCGCGCTGGAACTGTCCAGTTTCAAGTGCGGACACGACGCCCCGATTTACTCGGTGGTGGAAGAGGTGGTCGAGCATTCCGGCACGCCCTACTTCTGTTTTAAGGACATCGACGAGAACAAGCCCACCGGCTCCATCAGGATCCGCGTGGAGACCATAGGCTACTTCCTGAAGCGCTACCGCGAGGATATGGTGGCGAACAAGAAGAAGGTCAAAACTATCGACGAGCAGATGGCGGAATTCGAAGCCCGTCTGCGCCGCCAGGTGATGCGCGAGCGCCAGCAGGATGACCGCATGGTGCGCGAGTCATTCGAGACGGGCGCCATGCCAACGATCCACGTCAGTTTGGGCGCACTGACCGCCTCGAAGCCTGCGCCGGCACCGGAATACGAGACCGTTTCGGGGGACTGATCCGACACGGTCATCCCCGTTTATAACAGAATGGGCGCCGCCGCTTCGGGTGCGAGCGCTCGCACGGCCGAGCCGCGAAATCCGCTTGGGTCGCGGGTTACGATGATATCGCAGCCAGCCTGTCGAGCGGCAGCTGCGGTGACTGAGTCTTCGTAGTCGGGCAGATGTGTTTCCAGTGCTTCCCGGATAACGCTCTGATCGACTGGAGCCACGCTGAACACCCGCAAGATCGCATTTAGGATCTGCATAGTCTTTGCCGCACTATGCTCCTTGCGTATGAGGTAATGGATGGTTGTTATTGCGTGGGCCGCCAGCAACCCTTGGGCCGCCCCGGTCTCAATTACCGACCATATCGCCGCGCTCGCCTTGGCGTGTGGCTCCCGGTCAAGCAGAACATCTAACAAGACGTTCGTGTCGACCAGGACCTTCATCGGTATTTTCTTGCCAGGTGACGTTTATACTCCTGTGGGTCTGCTTTCTTCAAAGTACCCCGTAAAGAATGGAGAATCGGGGAAGGCTCTTTTGTAGTAGACACGGAGGAAATCGACGCAAGGTAAGCCTCTACGATCTCGGACACGGAGACGCCACCTTGTTTTGCATATCGCTTCGCCCGCGCTACCACAGCCGGGTCCACACTTAGCGTTAGCTTCGCCATTTCGTACGTATTATATCATGCCATTTATACGTATAGACCCCTACTCCGCCGGCCGCCCCGCCTGATTGCCCGCCGGCTTCATCTCGTACTCCCGCGGCGGCTCCGCACCCATCAAGTACCGCACAAAATAATCCCACCGCCGCCGCACCATGTAAGGCTCATTGCCGAAGCCGTGGTGCCGGTTCGGCAGCAGCAGCAGATCGAAATCCTTATTCGCCTTGATCAGCTCATTTACCACCAGCAGCGTGTTGTACGGCGGCACGTTGTCGTCCATCGTGCCGTGCGCCAGCAGCAGGTGGCCCTTCAGGTTCTTCGCGATGTTCTGATTGGCCTGGTCGTCATAATTCGAGCCGCTGCCCGATTTTTGGAGTAGCCCCTGATAGCGCTCGCCCCAATCGTCTTCGTATTCGCGGTTATCGTGATTGCCGGCCTCCGAAATTCCCACTTTGAAGAAATCCGGATAGCGGAACATGGCATCTGCCGCCGCATAACCGCCGCCGGAGTGCCCCCAGATGCCGGCGCGCTCGATGTCGATCCACGGATACCGCCGCGCCAGTTGTTGCATCGCGCTGATCTGGTCCGGCAGCGTGTTGTCGCCCAAATTGCCGTAGTAAGCATCGTGGAAACTCTTCGAACGATCAGGGTTTCCCATGCCGTCAATCGCCACCACCACAAAGCCCAGTTCCGCCAGCGCCTGGTCGTCGCCGCGCGCGGCCGCGAACGACCGCCCGCCTACGCTGCCGCCCTGCGGCCCGGGATAGATGTGGTTGATGATCGGATATTTCTTCTGCGGGTCCAGATCCGTGGGCTGAAACATCAGGCCACAGAGATCCGTGACGCCATCGCGCGCTTTCACCGTGATCGGCTGCGGCGGCTTCCACCCCGTAGCCACCAGCTTGGCAATATCGGCCTTCTCCAAGGTGGCCAGCAGCTTGCCGTCCGCGTCCCGCAACACCGTCACCGACGGCACGTCCGGCTTCGAATAGGTATCGACAAACGCCCGGCCCGAAGGCGAGAACGTTACTTCGTGGTTGGCATCCTCCGGCGTCAGCAGCGTCAATCCCGTGCCGTCGAAGCCTGAACGGTACAGGTGCGTGAAGTAGGGGTCGCGTCCCTCCTCCCGTCCGGTGGCTAGAAAGTAGACCACCCGCGCCTTGTCATCCACGCGAAGCAGTTGTGTAACTACGAACTCCCCCGACGTGATCGGATTCTTGAGCTTGCCGGTCTTCAGATCGTACAGGTAAAGGTGACCCCAATTGCTGCGCTCCGAATACCAGATAATTTCGTTCGATTCTGGAAGGAAGCGCCAGTTCACCATCCCTTGTCCCGATTCATACTGCGTTGCCGCGCGCTCCTCCATCACGTCGTGCACTGCACCGGATGCCGCATCGGCCACGCGCAACGTCTCCTGCTTGTGGTCGCGCGACGTTGAAACGAAGGCCACTTGGCTGGAGTCCGGGCTCCATTCCACGTCGGCCCATTCGCCGCCGCGGCACGCCACATGATCGCAAAGCGTGGACCGGTGCTGGTCCGGCGGCATCTGCAGCCGGATGACGCGCGGTGTTTCCACGTCTACGACCACCCGCTGGATCATGGCCACCGTGTCATCACCGGGCAGTGGATATTTCCACGCCTGCAGCGCCGGATGCCCCACCTTGGTTTCCACCAGGTACATCTCGCCCACGTTGCGCTGGTCCTGTTGGAAGGTCGCGATTTTCCTGGAATCGGGCGACCACGCCAGGATCGGGCGGTCGCTCTTCACCCAGCCGGCATTGTCCAGCGCGTACGAGTTATCTTTCACCCCGTCGGTGGTAAGCTGGGTCTCCTTGCCGGTAGCGGCATCGCGCACCCAGAGGTTGTAGTCCCGGATGAACGCGCTCTTCTTCTTGTCGGGTGACGGTGCGTCCACACGGCCGCGGCCGCCCGCCGCCGCCCCTGCCGGCGCCGCTGCGCATTGGTTGCCCTGACGATCGCATTGGAAGCGCCGCGTACCCACGCTGAAGGAAACAGACTGCCCGTCCGCCGCGATCTCGATCGCGTTGAACGGAAGCTTACCGGCCTCGTAGGTCTTCCCCGCCACTGCCGAGAGCGCTTTAGCCAGCTTCGCGTGATCGAAGGCGGGCTCCTTCACCAGCTTCACGGCATCGAACAAGACGAATTGGCTGCCGTCCGGCCCGGTGTCGCGATACCACACGCTCTCGCCGCCGGTCCAGGCCGGCCGCACCGCATGATAGACCAGCGGATTCGTGTTGTATCCCATGAACTTCTCGGCGCGCGCGTAATTCGCCGATGTAAGTACGCGCGGAGAGGCCGCCTGTTGGGCTTGGGCAAAAAAATGAAGAACAAATACCAGCGGTGCGGCTGACCAAGCGCGGAGTCGTCTGGACATGGGCCGATTATAGCCCACGACATCCAGTTGATCCCCGCGCAGCGGGCCGATCTGACTAGTGGTTGTTTATTGGGCGGCGGATGATACTACGCTGGATTTCCCCATGCGCCCGGTTTCAAACAGGAACCATACGCGGCGCTCGGTTTCATCGATCCAGGTTTCCAGCAAGCTCGTGGTGGCCACGTCGTTTTCTTCGTCGCAAAGGTCGTGCGCCTCGCGCATGCTCGCCTCCAGCGCGCGATTATCTTCCCGCAGTTCCGCGAGCATATCGGCCGGGTCCACGAATTCGGCGTCGTTGTCGCTGATGCGCTGCAACCTGGATATGTGCCCAATGGAGCGAACGGTGGTGCCGCCGATCTTGCGCACGCGCTCGGCAATATCGTCCGTCATGGCAAAAATCTGCGCGGCATGCTCGTCCAGTAAAAGATGATAATCGCGAAAGTGCGGACCGCTGGCGTGCCAGTGAAAGTTTTTGGTCTTCAGATATAAGGCGAATACATCCGCCAGCAGCGCGTTCAGCGCGCCCGTGATGTTCTTCACGGCATCGGCTCCCAGTTCGCTGGGTGTCGCCAGGGCAGCCCGGCGGCGCGTTCTAAGCTCTTCTTTTGCGGTCGGCATCCATAGCTCCTCTTGTGTCTTCTGCTCGATGGTACGTTAGCAATTGTCGATCCGTCCACATTGACTCGTGAGAATAAGTAGTGTGGGAAGGCACCACCAAGCGGGTAATGAAGTGGAACTGCTTCAATGCAATTGTGACAATCACCAAAATGCCGCGTCTAAATCACCGATGCGGCTAGCGATCGTGCTCTTTCTTACATGTGCCGGCCTCGGCGTCGCTTCCGTTCAGCCTGTACCCACCGGCCGCTGGGAGGGTGTGATCGAAATTCCTGGCGCCGAGGCGACGTTAATTGTCGATCTTGCACAAACCAGTGACGGCCAGTGGACAGGGTCGGCGATTCTGCCCGGCTTCGGCATCAAAGGCGCGCCGCTTTCCGATCTCAAGGTTGACGGTTCCAACGTAACTTTCGCCCTTAAGCGCAAGTTTGCAGGCTCTAAATTCGCCGGGCATATGACGGCGGAAAATATCCTCTCGGGCGATTTCACCTTTGCCGGCAACACGGCGCCGTTTACTTTGCACAGAGCCGGCCCTCCACAGGTGGAATCGCCGCGCGTTCCGACGCCGGTCCGCAAGGAACTCGAAGGAGACTGGAGCGGCGACTTCGATGTGCCCGGCAGCAAAGTGCACGTCAAAATCACGCTCACCAACCCACCGGGCGGAACGGTTGCCAAATTTGTGATGGGTACCAAACAAGAAAACAACCTGCCGGTGGACTTGGTGACGCAGGAGGCCGATTGGCTCACCGTGGAGTCGCACGAGTCTTTTATGGCCTTTGAAGGCCGCTACCGCGCCGGATCGAACGAACTTAACGGCTATGTTCTGGAGGGCGGATTCGAAATACCGCTGGTTCTCCATCGGATGACTGACACCAATGCGCACTAAATGCACGCTGTTTTCAATCATCGTCCTGCAGGGCGCAGTTTTTTGCCCGGCGCAATCCATGTTTCGCGGCGACCCGGCCCATTCTGGCGTGTACGCATCCGCCGGACCGCGCCAGTTCCACGGCGTCAAATGGAAGTTCGCCACCGGCTTCCGGGTGGTGTCTTCGCCCGTCTACGTCGACGGTGTGTTGTACTTCGGCAGCGACGACAACAATGTCTACGCGGTGGACGCTATCACAGGACTACAGAAGTGGAAGTACACTACCGCGGGGCCCGTGCCCGCCACTCCTGCCGTTTCCAGTGGCGTAGTCTACTTCCCCAGCTACGACAGCAAGTTCTACGCAGTAGATGCAATTACCGGAAAGTTACGATGGAAAACGCCAACTGGCGGCGAAAAGCGCTTCGAAGCCAAGGGATTGGATGGGACGCAACCACAGAACCAGACCTTCGCCGATCCGTACGACATATTCCTGTCGAGTCCGGTGGTGGCCAATGGCGCGGTGTATTTCGGTTCTGGTGACGGCAACTTGTATGCACTGGATGCCGAAACCGGCGATGTGCGCTGGAAGTTCCAAACCGGCGACGTAGTGCATGCATCTCCGGCTTATGGCGCCGGCACGCTCTATTTTGGAAGCTGGGATAGCTACTTCTACGCTGTCGACGCGTCCACCGGCAAAGAGAAATGGCGCTTCCACGGCGGTGAGGACCCCCTGGTCCACAACCAGGTCGGTTTTCAATCGTCGCCGACGATCGTGGACGGCGTCGTATACACGGGCTGCCGCGATTCCAACTTATACGCGTTCGATGCCGCCACGGGCGCTGAGAAATGGCATTTCAATAATCAGGGAAGCTGGGTGATCAGCTCGCCGGTAGTCATCAAGGGCAAGGTGGTGTTTGCCACTTCGGATTCGAGCTTATTTCACGCGCTCGAAGCCTCCACCGGCAAGCCGATCTACAAACAGGACACTAAAGCTTACGTTTTCTCGTCCCCGGCGGTGGCCGGCGACGTGGTGTATACCGGCGTCCTGAACGGCACCCTGGAAGCGCGCGACCTGAACACGGGTGAACTGCTGTGGGACTTCCGCACCGAAGCTTCACGCCAGAACCCCGGCTGGCTTCTAAGTGCCGGGCGCAAATTCAACGATGCCACCCTGTATGTCTCAGGCTGGCGGGAGCTGGGCCTTGCGGCAGTCGACCGCCAGTTCACCTTGGGATCGATCGCCTCTTCCCCGCTGATCGTGAACGGCGTCGTATATGTCGGCAGCACGGATGGCTATATGTACGCACTGGAATAAGGTGCTCTTCTAATTCCCCGTATCCGCTTGTTGCATAATAAGTAAAACATCGGAAATGGGGTCTACATGAATCGACTACGCGCCTGCCTCGGCGGCGTCATCCTGGCAGTTGCGGCTCTGGTTCTGCTTTCGGGCGCGGACGCGTCGCGCGTGGAGCAGGACCGCCTGGGGCACTACCGCAACCTTGGGAAGGCGTTTTATGAGAACCCCACCATGCAGCCGCAAGCCGTCGACGAGTTCAAAAAAGCTCTCGACCTGGCGCCCAACTCCGCCCGTGAGCGTGTGAACTATGGCTTGGCCCTGCTGCGGGCCGGCCGGACCAAAGAGGGTGTGACGGAGCTCGAGCTTGTGCAGAAAATGGACCCGAAGATTCCGCACACCTGGTTCAACCTGGGAATCGTGTTTAAGAAGGAAGGCGAGTATGCCTCCGCCGTCGCGCAGTTCAATGGACTACTCAAGCTGGTACCCGACGAGCCCATCACGCACTATAACCTGGGTGTGCTGCACAAGCAGGCGGATAAGCGCGACGAAGCCCTGCGGGAGTTCGAAACCGCCGAGCGGCTCAACCCGGACCTGGCCGCGGCGCATTTCCAACTGTACAATCTCTATCGCCAGGCGGGCCGGGCTGCCGACGCCGCCCGCGAGCTGGCCATCTTTCAAAAATTGAAGGTCCTCACCGAAGGAGCCGCCATCCCGGAAGACGTGGAGTGGAGTTACTACGCGGAGATTTACGATCCCATTGCGCCGCGTCCCGAAAGCGAGCCTGCGCCGCCACCCAAATTCGACGACCGCAAGGTGGCCGACGGCTTCGACGCTCACACCGCCGGCATGTTGATCGTGGATGCATTTGGCAGCCGGCGACCCGACCTGCTGGTGTGGTCGGCCAAAGGCGCGCGGCTCTTCCGGAACGGAACCACCCTGGTGGCGGATTCCGGCCTGGGCGACCTGAAGGATGTCGTCTCGATCGCCGCCGGCGACTATGACAACGACGGCCTGCCGGACCTGTGCGTCATCACCTCGTCGGGCGCGGCCCTGTATCACAACGACAAAGGCAAATTCCGGAAATCGCCGCTCAAACTGCCGGCCGGGCGCTTCGCCAAAGCGGTCTGGATCGATTTCGATCATGACTACGACCTCGACCTTATCCTCCTCGGCGAAAATGCCGCGCTCGCACGCAACAACGGAGAGGCCGGCTTCAGCGACGAGACCGCCTTGTTTCCGTTTCAAAAAGGCGTGGCCATCGACGCTACCCCGATCGACCTGATCGCGGATACCAACGGTGTTGACCTGGCCGTCTCCTACCGCGACCACGCCGGCGTTCTTTATCGCGATCGCCTGCTCGGAAAATACGAAGCGCAGCCTCTCGATGCTCTGCCGGCCGGCGCCAGGGGATTGGGCACCGTCGATGAGAACAACGATAGCTGGACCGATCTGGCGGCGGACGGGCTACTGCTGTTGAATAATCGCGGCAAACTCGAGCCGCTGGCGGGCCTCGACATCAAAGGTCCGCTCGCCTTCGCCGACCTGGCCAACCGCGGCATCGCCGACCTCGTGTCGGGGACCGGCGTATTCCGGAATCTCGGCCTCGATCATTTTCAGAAGACGCCGGCACAGCTACCCGGAGCAGTTGTTGCGGTCGCCGACGATTTCGACGGCGACGGCCGCACCGATATCGCGTTGATCGCCGCCGACGGGTCCCTGCACCTGCTGCATAACGTCACGGAAACCCACAATAACTGGCTGCGCGTGGAACTTACCGGCGTCAAGAATCCGAAGCTGGCTCCCAACGCCAAGGTGGAGATCAAGACCGGGTCGAGCTACCAGAAGCGCATCTATCATGGCGTGCCGCTCGTTTTCGGCGTCGATTCTTACAAGACCGCTGATACTGTGCGCATCACCTGGCCCAACGGCATGATCCAGAACGCTCCCGATCAGCCAACAGGCAAGTCCGCCAATTACCAGGAGGAACAGCGGCTCTCCGGCTCCTGCCCCATGATCTTCACTTGGGATGGCGAAAAGTTCCGGTTCATCACCGACGTGCTCGGCGTGGCCCCATTGGGCGCCGCATCCGGCGACGGCAGTTACTTTCCGGTGGATCACGATGAGTACGTGCAGATCCCCGGCGAAGCTCTGCCTGCCATAGACGGCCGCTACGAGGTTCGCATCACCGAGGAATTGCGGGAGGTATCTTATCTCGACCAGGTAAAGCTGATCGCCGTGGACCATCCGGAAGAGGTCGAGATCTTCACCAATGACAAATTCAAATCGCCGCCTTTCCCTGAATTCCGTCTGTTCGGTGTGAAACAGCGCATCTACCCGGTGAGCGCGCACGACGGCCAGGGGCGCGATGTGCTGGCACGGTTGCTCCGGCGCGACCAGAGCCTACCCAGACGGCTTCCGCCGCAACTACCTGGATGTCGCGGAATTGCACAATCTGGACCTCGATTTCGGCAAAGCCGCGCCCGCGAATCGCGCCGTGCTCATTCTGAACGGTTGGGTCGATTGGGCGGATGGCAGCACCTTCATGGCGGCCTCGCAGGCCAAGCAGGACCTGGTGCTGCCCTATTTGCAGGTGAAGGACGCCGCCGGACGCTGGAAGACCGTCATCGAAGATATGGGCATTCCCGCGGGCAAGCCCAAAACCATCTCGGTCGACCTCACGGGCAAGTTCCTTTCCGCCTCGCGCGAAGTGCGCATCGTCACCAACCTGTGCGTGTATTGGGACGAGATCTTCCTGAGCGAAGATCCTGCCGCGCCTCCCGTACACATGACGGTAGTCCAGCCCGAATCGGCGGATCTGCACTTCCGCGGTTTTTCGACACCCGTAATCCATCCGCGGCGGAAGCAGCCCGAGATTTTCGACTATGCGCGCTGGATGCCGGTTTCCATGTGGAACCCCACCCGCGGTCTGTACACGCGCTATGGCGACGTGCTGCCGGCGATCAGCCAGCTCGATGACAAGCTGGTGATTATGGGATCGGGCGACGAGATGCGGCTCCTGTTTCCAGCGCAGGCGACCGGACCGCTGGCGCCCGGATGGAAGCGGGATTTCCTTCTGTTCGTGGATGGCTGGGCCAAGGATGCGGACGCCAACACGGCCTACTCGCAAACGGTGGAGCCTCTTCCGTTCCATGCCATGTCGCGATACCCGTACCCCGGCTCCGAGCATTTCCCGGATGATGCGGCCCACCGGCAGTACCGGGAACAGTACAACACCCGTCCGGCGCTGCGCTTGATTCGTCCGCTGGTTGATTCGCAGCGGGCGCGTGCCGGATTGTAGTTCCGCGCACCGGGCGTCCGGTTTGAGGCGGGCTACAATCATTCCATGTATATGATTCGTTGCCTGGCCGCCGCCGGATTGACCCTGGCGGTTTTGCAGGCTGCCGATGCGCCCTCGGCCTCCGGGGTCGACCTCAAAGCCATGGACACCAGCGTGAGCCCATGCCAGAACTTCTATCAATATGCGTGCGGCGCCTGGCGTAAAAATAATCCGATTCCGTCCGACCAGTCGCGCTGGGCGCGATTCAATGAATTGGCGGAGCGTAATCTAACGATCGAGCGCGGCATTCTGGAAAAAGCGGGCGACTCGCAGATCGGTAATTTCTATGCCGCCTGCATGGACACGTCCGCCATCGAAAGCCGGGGCATCCAACCCATCGAACCGTTGCTGAAACGAATCGACGCTCTCTCGTCGAAGAAGGAACTGGCGGCCACGATGGTGCACCTGCACGACACCGGAATCCGCGCGCTTTTCAGCTTCCGGGTGGACCAGGACGACAAACATTCCGACCAGGAGATCGCCCAGGTTGACCAGGGTGGCCTGGGGCTTCCGGATCGCGCATACTACCTGAAGACCGACCCCCACTCCGTCGAGTTGCGCAAGCAGTACGAGGAGCACGTTCACGCCATGCTGTCGTTGCTCCAGAAGGCGCAAGGTTCGAGCGACGATGTCGACGCCGAGACGCGCGCCGTGATGGCCTTCGAAACCGCGCTGGCAAAGGCATCCATGGACCGCGTGGCGCGGCGCAATCCGGATAATGTGTATCACAAGATGACCGTGCACGAATTGGAACAGATCACGCCCGATTTCGACTGGAAGGAGTATTTAGCAACCATCGGCATTCCCCCCATCCAATCGCTCAACGTGGCGAACCCCGATTTTGTGAGAGCGCTCGATCCGATCATCGCCAACACCAGCCTGGCGGACCTGAAAACCTATCTGCGTTGGCATGTTATCGCGGCCAGCGCCGATATGCTGACTCACGCTTTCGACGAGGAGAATTTCAAGTTCAACGATCACATTCTGCGCGGCACCGCGGAGATGCCCCCGCGCTGGAAACGGTGTGTGCGCGGCACCGATCGGGCGCTGGGTGAGGCGCTCGGACAGGAGTTCGTGAAGGAAGCCTTCAACGGCGCCAGCAAACAGAAAGCGCTGCAACTGGTCGGCGAGATCGAAATGGAAATGCGCAAGGACATCGACAATGCGACCTGGATGACGCCCGCCACCAAGGAGCAGGCATTCGCCAAGTTGCACGCCGTGGCCAACAAGATCGGCTACCCCGAAAAATGGCGCGATTACAGCAGCGTCAAGATCGCGCGCGCCGATTACTACGGCGACGCGGTGCGCGCCTTTGAATTCGAGCGCCGCCGCAATTTCAGCAAAATAGGCAAGCCGGTGGACAAATCGGAATGGGGCATGACGCCGCCTACCGTCAACGCCTACTACTCGCCCAACATGAACAACATCAACTTTCCGGCGGGTATCCTGCAGCCGCCCTTCTATAATCCGAGGGCCAGCGACGCGGTGAACTATGGCGGCATTGGCGCCGTCATCGGTCACGAACTGACCCACGGGTTCGACGACGAAGGGCGCCGCTACGACGGCGCAGGGAACCTTCGCGATTGGTGGACCGCCGAGGATGGCAAAGCCTTCGAGACGCGCGCGGATTGCATCTCTAAGGAATACAGTGGGTTCAGCCCGGTGCCAGGTGTAAATGTGAATGGGAAATTAACCCTTGGGGAAAATGCCGCGGATAACGGCGGCATTCACTTGGCCTATATGGCGCTGATGGATAGCCTGGCCAGCCACACCATCGGCAACCTGGATGGGTTCACGCCGCAACAGCAGTTCTTCCTCGGCTATGGGCAAATCTGGTGCGAGAACTCGACCGAACAGGCGGCGCGAGTACAAGCCACTACCAATCCGCATTCGCCCGGCGAGTTCCGCGCCAACGGGGTTCTACGGAACATGCCGGAATTTCAGGAAGCGTTCTCCTGCAAGGTCGGCGACGCAATGGTTTCAGCCGATCCCTGCCGCGTTTGGTAGTGCGTCCGGCGGCTATTTCTCTTGCATCTCTTCGATGTACTTCACCAGGTTATAAACGCGTACCTTTCCGAGATCGGAATTGGCGCCCATGTGACGGAAGATACTGCCCCAAACCGGCATATCCTTTGACCCATGTGCCGTCGGCTGGTCGGCTTCTCCGTTGATGATGTACCCGACCTTGACTTCCGAGAATTTGCCGTCTTTTTGGGCAATTCGCGTCAAATCGGAGGGTGGCGTTTTGAGAGCGCTGGCTGCCGGGCCATCTCCTTTTCCGGCCGTCCCATGGCACACAGCGCAATACTCCCGGTAAAGATCCTTGCCAGCGATGGATTGCGTGGTGTGTACGGGCACTTTCTTGATGGTTGTAGGCGGCTGGTCTGCAAGGGCTGCTTTGATGCCCAGTCCGATCAGCAGCAGTCCCAGAATAAGAGTTACAGATGTGATTAGTGATTTCATGCCCACATAATAGATGAAATCATCCCAGATTTCAGGCCGGCTCGCGGCGCGCCACGCGCGATATCGCATGTACCAGCTTGCGGTAAGGCAGGCTTTCGAACGAGTCGATGGGCAACCACTCGCCCTCGCGCCAGCTCGCATAGTACCAGCGCGCCAGTAGCGCCAGATATTCCTGGCGTTCCCGCGCGGCCAGCCGGCGCATGGAGGGCGAGCCCAGGATCTCGCGCAGCTTGCCGTCGAGCGAGACCGGTTTCCCCTCCTGCACCTCGAAGCTCAGGCGGCGCCGTTCCTGCCATTGTCCTTCCCGTACGATCCAAAGCTCCACTGCGTCCGCCGCCGCCGAGGGCGTGATAGCCACGCCATGCAGGCTGTCGATATCGCGCGCCAGGTCGTCCCGCAATTTCAATACGTCCTGAACCTTCTCCAAACGCTTATGCTGCCGCGCGGCTTCTTCGAACAGCATTTCTTCGCTGTAGCGATCGCGCGCCCGCTGGATGGTATTGAGCAGCGAATGCCCGCCGGTCTTGAGAAACTCGCTCACCCGTCCGACTTCGTGCAGGTACTCGTCGCGCCCCACTAACTGCTGGCAGGGGCGCAGGCACATCCCCATCTCGCCGTAGATGCAGCCGGGGTGCTCGGGCGAGGGCGCCAGATCCTCCTGGCAGCGCCGGATCTGAAACAGATCCAGGAACTGCGACTCGAATTTTTCGGCGGTGGCGCGGCTGCGGAACGGCCCGCAGTAGATTGCCGGAGCCCGGCCCAGGTGCGTGGTGAGCTGGCTACGTGGAAATTCATTCGTGAGCACCAGCTTCACATACGTGGGCATCCGCAGCTTCAATAATTCCAGGTAGGAATTCGCAAAATGCCGGCGCGCCAACTCATACAAAGCGACCGTGGACTCGAATGCCGAGCCGGTGAGCTGGTACTCGATTCGTTTCACCGTGTGCCGCAAGTTCAGCATGCGCGACGGCTTCTCCCGCTCCTTGAGCAGCCGCAGCAAACGGCGGCGGAGCAGGGATGTCTTGGCCAGGTAAGGATCGCCTTCCCGCGGCCAGAGCAGGAAAACGGCAGGGCTATTGGGGACTTGGGCTATCTGCTCGTCGAGGCCGGACAGATCGTCGCCTACCTCGATCGCAATCATCGAGTGAACTACTCGGCCACCGCTTTCGAGTCGATCAACTGCCGGATGTCCGCGATGCAGTCGGCTACTGCTTTGGCCCCCTGGTCGCCGTGCTTGCGATGGCGTACGGCAACCTGGCCCGACTGCGCCTCACGGTCGCCCACCACCAGCATGTAGGGGATCTTCTGCAATTGCGCCTCGCGGATCTTCAGGTTGACCTTCTCGCTGCGGTCATCCACCGTTACCCGGATGCCGGCTTCGTCCAACTGCCGGCTCACCGACCGGGCATAATCCAGTTGCCGGTCGGTGATCGGCAGCACGATGGCCTGCACCGGCGCCAGCCAGACCGGAAATGCGCCGGCGTAGTGTTCGAGGAGAATGCCAAAAAAGCGTTCTACCGAACCGTATAGCGCCCGGTGCACCATGAGCGGCTGATGCGCCTTCCCGTCCTCCGCGATGTACTCCAGGCCGAAGCGGCGCGGCAGGTTGAAATCGAATTGCACGGTCGAAAGCTGCCAGAGGCGGCCGATGGCATCCACCAGCTTCACGTCGATCTTGGGACCGTAGAAGGCAGCTTCATCCGGGGTCACCTTGACTTTCATGTTCAGGCGCGCCACGGCTTTCGCCAGTGCGTCTTCCGCCAGTTTCCATTGCTCGGCCGAGCCGGCATATTTGCCGCTGACGCCGTTATCCCACGTGGAAAGCTCCGCTTCGTAGTCGTCGAATCCGTAAACGTGCAGCGTATCGATCGCGAATTGGAGGCAGCTCACGATCTCGTCTTCAATCTGTTCGGGCGCGCAAAAGATGTGGGCGTCGTCCTGCGTAAATCCGCGCACGCGCAGCAGGCCATGCATCACGCCCGACCGTTCGTAGCGATACACGGTGCCCAGTTCGCCTAGCCGTACAGGTAGATCGCGATAGCTGTGCATCTTGTCGCGATAAATCAGAATGTGGCCCGGGCAGTTCATGGGCTTGAGCTGGTACTCGGCATCGTCCAGTTCAATGCGGCTGAACATGTTTTCCGCGTAGAAGCCGTAGTGGCCGGAAGTCTTCCACAGATCGGAGCGCATCACGTGGGGGGTATACACCAGCGCGTACCCGCGCTTGATGTACTGATCGCGCATCCAGTCTTCAATCTGCCGGCGCACCACGCCGCCCTTGGGATGAAAGAAGATCAGTCCCGGGCCGGCCAGTTCCTGAATGCTGAATAAATCCAGTTCCTTGCCGAGCTTGCGATGGTCACGCTTTTTAGCTTCTTCCAGCTTGGCGAGATATTCGTCCTGCTCCTTTTTCGAGAAGAAGGCGGTGCCGTAAATGCGCTGCAACTGCTTGTTGTGCTCGTCGCCTTTCCAATACGCCCCGGCGATCGAAAGCAGTTTGAACGATTTAATCTTGGAGGTCGACGGCACGTGCGGTCCACGGCAGAAGTCGATGAAGTGCGGGCCGAGCGTATACTGGCTGAAGACATCGCCCGCGCGCTCCTCGATCAATTCCTTCTTCATCCAGTCGCCGGCGTATTTCTGCAGTCCTTCTTCTTTGGGCGTGAGCACGCGTTCGTAAGGAAGATCGCGTGCTTGGATCTCCCACATGCGCTTCTCGATCTTCTCCAGGTCTTCCGGTGTGAAGGCCGTCGGGCGGTCGAAATCGTAATAGAATCCGGTATCGATGGGCGGTCCGATGCCCAGCTTGGTCTCGGGAAACAATTCCAGTACCGCCGCCGCCAGCAGGTGCGCGGTGGAATGCCTGTAAACTTGCAGGGCGGCAGGATCTTTGGTAGTCAGAATCTGGAGCGTGGCATCCGCTTCAAGCGGCCGGGTCAGATCGTATAACTCGCCATTCACTTTGGCGACAATAGCGGCATCCGCGAGCCGCGGGCTGATGCTGCGCGCGATGTCGATGGGCCGGCTACCCGCCTCGACCGACTCTTGACTGCCGTCGGGCAGGGTAATCTGGATCGTGCTCATAGGGAATCTTCAGCGTAACACGCTGGGACGGGCGGAATTCCGCGTTGATACAATGAAGAGATCAACCCTCCAGTGAAGTTCCTCGCCAACCTGTGGACCGCTGTGTCTCTGGCACTCGATTCCATCCGCGCGCATAAGCTGCGCAGCTTTCTCACCCTTCTCGGTGTGATCATTGGCGTCGCCAGTGTCATCCTCGTGGGCGCGGCCATCGACGGCTTGGGTGTTTATGCGGAGAACATTACCGCCAAAGCGTTCGGCTCCGACAGCTTCCTGATTGCCCAAATCGCCTCGGTCGGCCGTCTCACCAGCCGCCAGCTCGCCGACAAGCAGCGCCGCAACAAGCGCATCCGGCCCGACGATGTCGCTTACCTCCGGGCCTCCACCGGCGATTCCATCATTTACAGTCCCTACGCGCAACGCACCGATGACGTAAAAGGCGAGAACCAGGTCTATGAGGGCGCCAGTATCCTGGGCGTCTCCGCCACCCTGCCTGACATGCGCGATATTCCGGTCGAAGATGGCCGCTTCTTTTCTGAGACCGAGGAAAGCATGCGCAAACCGGTGGCCGTGATCGGGCAGGATATTCGCGACGCGCTTTTTCTGGGGATGTCGCCCATCGGGCGCACCATTCGTGTCTCTGGAACCGAATTCACCGTCGTCGGCCTGTTGGAGCGCCAGGGCTCGTCCTTCGGCCGCAGCCTTGATAATCCGGTCTACATCCCGATCACGGTTTACTACGAGTTGTATGGAAGCCAACGCGGCACCGCGGTGTTCGGCAAGGCGCGCGCCCAAACCGGACTTACCATGAACTCCGCGCTCGACGTCACCCGGAGCGCGTTGCGCAGCCGCTTTCACACCCAGCCGGGCAAGGACGACAATTTCGATACGCTCACTCCCGACTCGGTGCGCTCTTTCGTCGATAGCATCTTGGGCGTAATCGCCGCGGTAGTAGTGCCAATCACCAGCATCTCCCTGGTGGTCGGCGGCATCGTGATTATGAACATCATGTTGGTGAGCGTGACGGAACGCACTCGCGAAATCGGCATCCGCAAGAGCCTGGGTGCGCGCCAGTCGGATATCATGCTCCAGTTCCTGATCGAATCCGTGATCCTGTCTCTGGCCGGCGGGCTGATCGGCCTTTTAACCGGCGCTTCGGCCGCGGCGGCGCTCTCCGCACTATTCGGCGCCACGTTGAAAGTGACCATAGGATATGTGCTCCTGGCGATCGTGGTATCGAGCGCGGTGGGCATCATCTCCGGGTGGTATCCGGCGCGGAGGGCGGCGCGCCTCGATCCCGTGGCCGCGCTGCGGGCCGAATGACAATACCGTTCCGCATCAGTCCGCGCGAGACGCTTTCCATGGCGCTGGGCGCCGTCTGGGCGCACAAATTCCGCTCGGGCCTCACTATCCTCGGCATTGTCATCGGCATCACCACGGTGGTGACGGTGGCATCTTTACTGACGGGACTGCGCCAGGGCATCGTGGATTTCTTTCAAGAGTTCGGCCCCGATAATATCTTTGTCGCGCGCGTCAGCGGCGATCCGAGCGGCCAGCAGGCGCGTCCCAAGGAACTCCGGCGGAAGCCGCTGCGTCCGGAATACGCCGAGTACTTGAAGAGTGTCGTGCGATCCGTGGAGGATGTGGGTATCAGCCTCTACATCATTCCCCTGGCCGGTAATGTTCTGAGTGTGAAAGTCCCCGGCTATGAATCGGACAATCTGTTCGTGATGGGCGCCACCCGCAATATTTACGATATCTCCCCGCGCGACCTCCAGCAGGGCCGGATCTTCACCCGCGAGGAAGAGTTGCGCGCGCAGCGCGTCTGCAT
This sequence comes from Bryobacterales bacterium, assembly GCA_963843255.1. GTDB lineage: Bacteria > Acidobacteriota > Terriglobia > Bryobacterales > Bryobacteraceae > Bog-159. Next base: position 346,604 of record CAWJJQ010000009.1, read on the forward strand.
GATAGGCTCCGCACTGGGTGAGGCCTTGTTTCCGGCCGGTGATGGCATCGGCCGCACGATTTCCCTCGACGGCGGCGAGTTCACCGTGGCCGGTATTTTCGCGGCCGCCAAGGGAGGCTTTTTTGGCGAGAACGGCCTCGACCGTCAGATCGTCATTCCGCTGGAGACGGCCCGCATCCGCTATCCCCAATCCACCAACTTCTTCCTCACCGCCCAGGCGCGTCCGGGCCGGCGCGCGGAAGCCATGGAGGAGATCCGCGCCGCCCTGCGCAGGCTGCGCCACACGCCCCGTAATGAAGATGACGACTTCACACTCTCCACCGCCGATTCCATCATCGAAAACTTCGACAAGATCACCGGCATGATCGTGCTGATCTCCATGGCCATTTCCGCGCTCGGCCTATTGGTCGGCGGCATCGGTGTGATGAATATCATGCTGGTGAGCGTGACCGAGCGCACCCGCGAAATCGGCGTGCGCAAAGCCATCGGCGCGCGGCGGCGCGATATCGTTTTTCAGTTCCTCAGCGAGGCGGTGGCGCTGACCGGCGCCGGCGGAGTGATCGGAATCATCTTCTCCGTGGTGGTGACCCTGCTCATCGGCGCCATTTTCCCTAGCCTGCGCTGCCGCGTACCGGGCTGGGCAGTGGCTACCGCATTCAGTGTTTCCGCGGTGGTGGGCCTGTTTTTCGGTGTGTGGCCCGCCGTCACGGCTTCGCGGCTCGACCCGGTGGAAGCTTTGCGCTACGAGTGAGCCTTCCCCGGCAGGGTTTCATTGGGCCAATGCGTATTCGCGTTTCGGGTCGTGTGGGCCGGTGCCGATCTCAACCACCAGTCCGCGCGCCTTCAATGTTTGCAGCCGCGTCAATGTTGCCCGCTGCGATAGACCGATGTGTTTCGCTACCACCGCGGTCGGCGAACGGCCTTCCTTGAGCAGGGCGAGTATCCGCCGGTCTGTCTCATCCGCATAAGGCGGCTTCACGCGCGCGGTAGCGATCGTGACGCGAAAATGTAGGCCGATTTCCTCGAATTTGGGCGTATCCAGGCCGGCTTCACGGCATGCACTGGTCATGCGTTGTATCCCGCTGCCCCATTGTTCAACCAAGCGGAGTTCGTGGAACACGCGCCCGATCACGCGGTTCCGCAGTTTGGAGATGCCCTTCTGGATTTCTTCCACTGTCAGGCCAAACGGCAGCAGTCCGGGATTCTCGATCTCTAGGCGATCATCATAAATCGCCAGCCGGATTGGCGCTCCTTGTTGCGCATAATCCGCATGGACGATGGCATTCATGACCGCCTCGCGGATGGCGACGATGGGAATGGACCACCTCTCCTCGCGGCGCACGCCCTTGATCACGGACTCGCGCATCACGTGTTTCTGCGCGAAGGCCACCACCTCCTCGGCCGCGCGGGGAAGAGCGGAGTTTATTTCCACCGAATCCAACAGACGCCCGCGGGTCACGCCCGCGAAACGGCCCGCCTGGATCCAGGCATCCGGGAACCTGGACGACCGGTCGCGGCCAAACAACAGCACTCCTCCGATAGTGGGAACCTGGCGGCCCTGGTAATCCGTCGTGAGACGCAGGATTTTGGCATCCTGGGGCTTAAGCTTCCTATAGGGCGCGAACAACTCGGAAGCTAGTCGGAAGTCGATCGCTTCCGAGTTCAAATCGGGCAGGGCCTGCTCGTCAAAGGAATCGGTCCGGCTGAATCGCTTGAGTTCCTCGATCTGAGTCGTGTCCGCGCGCCGGTTGGTCGATCCCACGCGGATGAATATGCCGTCCTCGGATCCCATCTTGATCAGATGATGCGGACGCGTATTGCTGGGATGTACCTGCACAGTCAGGACGTTCAACTTGCGCCAAGGGGCGACCTCGATATCCGGGATGAGGCGGGGACGAATTGAATCGGCGATGAGATTAGCGAGCCGCTCTTCGGTATCGAGGACAGCCTGCACACCGCGCACTCTCTTGGATTTATCTTCGACTCCAATCACCACCGTGCCGCCGGCCGTATTGGCAAACGCGACCAGGGTCTTGAGAACCCCATCCGGGGAAGACAGGTCCCGCTTGAACTCGAGAGTCTTTCCTTCGTTGCGCTGTAGCAGTTCAACAAGTCCCATAACTCTGCATTTTACTCGGAAGTGCTCCGCGGCGCAACACTTCCGAGTAAGAATGACGCCCGGCACCAGTTCTGCCGCTCCGCGTTACCATAAGCGCATGGCCCCAGTCATCCGCGCGCCCCGCGGCGCATCCTTGCGCTGCCGGGGATGGAAGCAGGAAGCGGCCCTGCGCATGCTAATGAACAACCTCGACCCCGATGTCGGTGAACGTCCCGCCGACCTGGTGGTTTACGGCGGCACCGGCAAGGCCGCGCGCGACTGGCCGTCCTTCCACGCCATTGTGCACGAGCTCGAACATCTGGCCAACGACGAAACGCTGCTGGTGCAATCCGGCCGCCCCGTGGGTGTGTTCCGGACGCACGAGGAAGCTCCCCGCGTCCTGATCGCCAACGCCAACCTGGTGGGCCATTGGTCCAACTGGGAACAGTTCCGCGCACTCGAAAAGCTGGGCCTCATCATGTACGGCCAGATGACCGCCGGAAGCTGGATCTACATCGGCTCGCAAGGCATCCTGCAGGGTACCTACGAAACGTTCGCCGCCGCGGCCCGCAAGCAATTCGGCGGCTCGCTTGCCGGACGGTTGGTGGTCACAGGCGGCCTTGGCGGGATGGGTGGAGCCCAGCCCCTCGCCGCCACCATGAACGGCGCGGCATTCCTTGGGATTGAAGTGGACGCCGCCCGCATCCGCAAGCGCATCGAGACCGGCTATTGCGACGTGATGACCCACTCGCTCGACCAAGCACTTGCCATTTTGCACGAGGCCATCCAGGCAGGCCAGCCCAAATCCGTGGGACTGGTTGGCAATTGCGCGGAGGTGCTGCCAGAACTCGTACGCCGCGGCATCACCCCGGACCTGCTCACCGATCAAACCAGCGCACACGATCCGCTTAACGGCTACATCCCTGTCGGCTGTACGGTCGAGCAGGCAGCCGAACTCCGCGCACGCGACCCGGACCAATATCTGGACGCTTCGCTCGATTCCATCGCCGCCCACGTGCGCGCCATGCTCGACCTGCAGCGCGCGGGCGCGGTGACCTTCGACTACGGCAACAACATCCGCCGTTTTGCCGCCGATCGCGGCGTGGCCGATGCATTCCGCATCCCGGGCTTCGTCCCCGAATACATTCGCCCGCTGTTTTGCGAAGGGCGCGGGCCGTTCCGCTGGGTGGCGCTCTCGGGCGAGCCTTCAGACATCGCCGCCACCGATAAGCTGATCTGCCGTCTGTTTCCCTCCAGCCCGGCGCTTACCCGCTGGATCTCGCTCGCACAGCAAAAGGTCCACTTTCAAGGGTTGCCAGCGCGCATCTGCTGGCTGGGCTACGGCGAGCGCGCGCAATTCGCGCTGGAGATGAACCGCATGGTGGCGAACGGCCAATTGAAGGCGCCCATCGTGATCGGCCGCGACCACCTGGATTGCGGCTCCGTCGCATCGCCCTATCGCGAAACCGAAGCCATGCTGGATGGCAGCGACGCGGTGGCCGACTGGCCCATTCTGAACGCACTGCTCAACACTGCTTCCGGCGCCAGTTGGGTTTCGGTGCATAACGGAGGCGGCGTGGGCATCGGCTATTCGCAGCACTCGGGCCAGGTGACTGTGGCCGATGGCACCGAGCAATCCGCCCGCTGCCTGGAGCGGGTAATGACCTGCGATCCCGGAATCGGCGTGCTGCGGCACGTGGACGCCGGCTATCCGGAAGCTGTCGAATTCGCCGGACACGCCGGTTTGCGCGCGCCCATGCGCGGCGCTCAATGACGACGCTGACGTCGCTGGTCAGGGGTGCTCGTCAGCTATTAACTCTCCGTGGCGATTGCGGTCCGCGCCGCGGCGCCGCAATGGCGGACCTCGGAATCATCCCGAACGGCGCCGTCCTATTCAAAAATGGCGTGATCCTGGCGGCCGGTCCGGCGCACCGGATCGAAAAGCTGCCGGAGGCCCGGCGCGCGAGAGAGATCGATGCCGCCGGGGGCGTGGTGATGCCCGGATTCGTAGACAGTCATACGCACCTCGTCTTCGGCCTGCCCCGCTTGATCGATTACGAAATGCGGCGGGTGGGAGCCACGTATGCGGAGATCGCGGCCGCGGGCGGCGGTATTCTCTCCAGCGTGAAAGCGGTGCGCTCGCTGTCCGCTGCGCAACTCGAGGCGCAAGCCCGAAAATTCCTCACGTTCATGGCCCGGCATGGCACCACCACTGTGGAGGCCAAGTCGGGCTATGCCCTCGACGAGGCCGGAGAGCTAAAGACTCTACGCGTGCTGTCGAAGCTCGACGCGGACCCGCTGGACGTGGTGCCCACTTATCTGGGCGCGCACATCGTGCCGCCTGAGTTTCGGGACCGCCCCGAGGACTACATCGATTGGATGTCCGCCGTGATGATGCCGGCCATCCAGCGGCGCAAGCTGGCCCGTTTCGTGGATGTCTACTGCGATTCCGCCGCTTTCACGTTAAAGCAATCGCGGCGCTATCTGGAGAGAGCGCGGGCGCTGGGCTTCGGACTGAAGATCCATGCCGAGCAGTTCGCCCGCACCGGCGCCGCCCGCCTGGCCGTGAAACTGGAGGCCGCCAGCGCCGACCATCTCGAACAGGCCGGCGAAGAAGACATCCGTGCCTTTGCCGGTTCGAATACCATCGCCACCCTGCTGCCCGGATCTGTGTTTCACCTGGCGCTGCGCACTTACGCGCCCGCACGTGCACTGATCGAAGCCGGCGCGGCCGTCGCCCTGGCCACAGATTTCAATCCAGGCACCAGCCCGACCTACAGCATGCAGATGGTGCTTTCGCTGGCCTGCACGGAAATGCGTATGTCGCCCGCCCAGGCGATTGCCGCCGCCACCATCAACGGCGCCCATGCCCTCGGCCGCGCGGACCGCGTAGGCTCGCTCGAACCCGGCAAGCACGCCGACCTCCTGGTGCTCAACGTTTCCGACTATCGCGAACTACCCTATTATTTCGGAGCCAACAACGTGCGCCTCACCATCAAAAAAGGAGTGATCCTGACATGACCAGCAGCCACAGCGTTGTCGAGTGCGTTCCAAATTTCTCCGAAGGCCGCGACGCCTCCAAGGTAGATGCGATCATCGAAGCCATTCGCTCCGTGCGCGGCATCGCCATCCTCGATCGCGAATTGGATGCCGATCATAACCGCTCCGTTATCACTTTCGCCGGACCCGCCGCCGCCGTTCTCGAAGCTGCGTTTCGCGGCGTCGAGCGCGCCATTGGCCTGATCGATCTGCGCCAGCATACCGGCGTGCATCCGCGCATCGGCGCCGCCGACGTGGTGCCGTTCGTGCCGGTAGAAGGCGTCACGCTGGACGATTGCGTGCGCCTCGCCAACGAACTGGGCCAGCGGCTCTGGGACCGCCTTCAACTGCCCGTCTATCTCTATGAAGCCGCCGCCCGCCGCCCCGACCGCGTCAACCTGGAGAACATCCGCCGCGGTCAATTCGAAGGCGTGCGGGAGGAGGTCCGCACCAATCCCGACCGCCGTCCCGATTTCGGGGATGCCGAACTGCATCCCAGCGCCGGCGCCACCGTGGTTGGCGCACGCAAGTTCCTCATCGCCTACAACATCAACCTCAATACGGCGGACATCGAAATCGCCAAGCGCATCGCCAAGGCCATCCGCTTCTCCTCGGGCGGCTTCCGCTATGTGAAATCCATGGGGGTGCCGCTGGCGTCGCGCAACCTGGCGCAGGTCTCCATGAATCTCACCGATTTCGAGCAGACCCCCATCCATCGCGTCTTTGAAGCGGTGCGTGCCGAAGCCGCCCGCTACGGCGCGGCCATCATTGGCAGCGAGATCGTGGGCCTGATCCCCAAACGCGCGCTCGAAATGACGGCCGAATGGTATTTGCAGGTGGAGAATTTCCATCCTAGTCTGGTATTAGAGAACCGCCTCGCGGAAGCTGCCACTGTGGATGGACTTAACGAATTTCTCGACGAACTGGCGGCGCCCACGGCTACGCCCGGCGGCGGCAGCGCGGCGGCGGCGGCGGCAGCCATGGCGGCGGCCCTGGGAGCCATGGTTTCGGGACTGGCCAAGTTGCCTGTGGACGCCTTCGAGGCTGACCGCAAGTTCTTCGCCGAAGCCGTCAAGCGCGATGCGGCATCCTATGATAGTGTGCGCGCGGCCTATAAACGCCCCAAGGACGAGCGCGCTCCGTTCGTCGAGCAGGCCCTGTACGGCGCCGCCGAAGTGCCGCTGGAAGTGGCCGAAGCCGCCACGGCGTTACTGGAAAGGCTGCGGGCCCTAGCCGTCGCGGCGCCCGCGAAGTTCGGCTCCGACGTCGCCACCGCGCAGGGGTTGGCCCAGGCCGGCCTCGCCGGAGCGCTGGCCAATGTGCGCATCAACATCGAATCGATGAAAGACGAATCGCTGATCGCCCCGCTGCGCGAGCGGCTAGCTAAATTATCATGAGCGCGACTTTGGTATCTATTAGGCCTTCCAGCGCGCCCACTCCTGCACCCCGCCCCGCTTGGCTGCGCGCTCCCGCGCCCGTGGGCCAGAATTATCGCGATTTAAAGAGCCTCATCGATGGCCTCGGCCTCCACACCGTGTGCGAAAGTGCCGCCTGCCCGAACGTCGGCGAATGCTGGAACCACCGCACCGCCACCTTCATGATCCTGGGCAACGTGTGTACGCGCCGCTGCGGTTTCTGTGCCGTGCAGAAGGGCGCGCCCCTGGAGGTGGATTACGACGAGCCGCGCCGCGTGGCCGAAGCCGTCGCCGCCATGGGGCTGCGCTTTGCCGTCATCACCAGCGTGAACCGCGACGACCGAGCCGATGGCGGCGCCGAATTGTTCGCCCTGACGATCCAAGCCATTCGCGAACGGATTCCCGGCTGCGGCGTCGAAGTCCTGGTCCCCGACTTTCAAGGCAGCCACCAAGCCATGGATATCGTGATGGCCGCCGCGCCGGACGTACTCAATCACAATACCGAGACGGTACCGCGCCTGTACCGCCAGGTCCGCCTGGGTGCGCGCTACGAGCGTTCACTCGACATGCTGGCTTATGCCAAGAGCCGGTCGCCGCGCACGCCGGTCAAGTCCGGCCTCATGCTGGGCCTGGGGGAAACCATCGAAGAAGTTCTCGCCGTCATGCGCGATCTGCGCGCACACAGCGTCGATATCCTGACCCTGGGACAGTATCTGCGCCCCTCGCCGAAACACCTGCCCATCGTGCGCTACGTCGCGCCCGCGGAATTTGACGACCTGCGCCGCGCCGGCTATGAAATGGGATTCGGCCACGTGGAGTCCGGGCCGCTGGTGCGCAGCTCGTATCACGCGGCCGATTCCGTCCCGCCGGCATAATTCTTATTCGTACCGCAGCGCCTCCACCGGGTCCAACTGCGCCGCCTTGTACGCCGGCCAGATGCCGAAGAACAGCCCCACGCTGACCGAAACCGCGATCCCCATCACCGCCGCCCACAAAGGCACCTCCGCCGGCAGCGACTTGAACGCCAACCGGCTGATCAGCGAAATAACCCAGCCAAAGATGATCCCCGCCACGCCGCCCAGACTGGTTAATACCGACGCTTCCAGCAGGAATTGCAGAATGATATCCCGCCGCCGCGCTCCGATCGCCTTGCGCACGCCGATCTCCTGCGTTCGCTCGGTCACCGAAACCAGCATGATATTCATCACCCCGATGCCGCCCACCAGCAGCCCGATCGAGCTCAGCACCGCCATCACCAGGAACGTAATCGCCGTGATCTGGCGGAAATCGGCTACCATCTGGTCGGCCGTCGAAAGCGCGAAGTTGTCCGGCTTGTCGTAGGGAACCCGCCGGTCGATCCGCAGGACCGTCCGCACCTGGTCCATCGCCTTGGGAAGTTGCCCTTCCTTGGCGGTCACTACAATGGCATTCTCACGCGCATTCGGGTACATCTTCTGCATCATTCCGTAGGGGATCAGAATGCGCGTATCCTGGTCGCCGAAAAACGACGCCGCTGGGCGGATCAGCGTGCCGATCACTTCCAGTTCGTGGCCATCCACGGTCACGGTCTTGCCGATGGGATCGACATTAGCAAACAGCCCCTTCTCCACATCCGCGCCCACCACTGCTACGGGCGACCTGCGGCGGCTCTCCTGCTCCGTAAAAAAACGCCCCAGGTGCATGTCCACTTGGCCGCCCCGCGCGTAGGCTTCCTCCACGCCCATCAGGTTCACATCGTACATGTCGTTGCCCTTGTAGCGGACGTTCAGAATCTGGTCCGGCCCGAACAGCATGGGCGACACATCCTGCACCGCGGGGCAGCGCTCCGCGATATCCACGGCGTTCTGCCAGGTCAGATCCTTGCGCGTGCGCTCCTCCGCCGTCAGCCTGTGCGTGCGCGGCCCGACCGGGAAACTTGAACACGATGATCGAATTCGGACCGAAGCTTCGCAGCACCGACGTGATCGAAGTGTCGAACCCCGTCATGATGGCGCCCACGCCGATGATCGTCCCCGTGCCGATGATCACGCCCAGCACCGTCAGGAACGCGCGCAGTTTGTGGGACCGGATGGTCTCAAAGGCCAGCATCAGGCCGTTGACGAATGCCAGGCGGGTCATCATGATTATTTCTCCACCCGCAGCGCTTCAATAGGATCGAGCCGGGCGGCCCGGCGCGCGGGATAGATGCCGAAGAAGAGTCCCACAATGCCCGAGAGCCCCACCCCCAGAAATACGGAAGACCAGGGCAGCGCCATGGGCACCGACGTCACGTTGCGCACCAGCACGGCCAGCATCCAGGCGATCAGCACTCCCGCAAAACCGCCCGTGGCGGCCAGGCATGACGACTCCACCAGGAACTGGTTCAGGATGTCCTTCCGCCGTGCCCCCAGCGATTTGCGGATGCCGATCTCGTGGGTGCGCTCCGTCACCACCGCCAGCATGATATTCATGATCACAATGCCGCCCACAATCATGAATACCGAGACGATGCCCACCGCCATGGCGGCGATGGTCGAGGTGAGCCGCTCCCACAGGCTGACGAACGCCTCGGATGCGAAGATCGAGAAGTTATCGTCCTGGCCGGGCCTCAGGTGCCGGTAGGCCCGCATGAGGACGCGCGTTTCGTCCTGGGCCTCCGACAGGTGCTGCTGATCGATGGCCTTGGCGATCAGACGGATTCCGGACCACGCGCCGTAGGTTTTGAAATAGCTCTCCACCGGGATCATCGCGAAATTGTCCTGCGAGTTGCCAAAAACGCTGCCCAGTTCCTTGGCCACGCCCACCACCTGGTACGGTGTGCCTTCCACCTCCACCGTTTTCCCGATCGGATCCGTTCCCGTAAAGAAGCGCGTCCGCAAATCGTTGCCGATGAAAATCACCGCGGCATGCCGGCGGGCCTCCTCCGGCGTAATGGCGCGCCCGATTCCCACCTGGATGTTGTTTATTGCCGGAATGTTCGCGGTCACGCCCTCCACGTCCACATCGTCCATGGAATCGCCTTTGTAAGAAACCCGCGTCCGCCGCGACACCATCATGCCCACGTCTTTCAGCAGTGTGGCGTGATCTCGCACGAATTCGTATTCGTCGCGTTTGATCTCCGGGTTCCGTTTCATCATTTCGTAAAATTTCTTGGGATCCCACGGGCCGAACCAGGCCATCCGCACGATGCGGAAACCGTCGGCGCCCATATTCGACACCTTGTCGGAGATGTACACGTTCATACCGTGGATCAGGGCGGTGACGGCGATCAACGTAGTGGTGGCCAGGATAATGCCCAAAAGCGTGAGAAAACTGCGCAGCTTGTTCTTGTGTAGGGAATTGAAAGCGATGCGGGTAGCCTCCCAAAACGAGGCGCTCGGGCGGAACTTGGGCTGGTAGCTCACTGGGCTCACTTGTGAAGACGGCGGCGACGCCCTCATTGTTCCTGACGCATTGCGCGCCTGAATGTTAAACCGCACGCATGTTAATATTGAGTTGTATCCTAATCGCGGTCAGCCGCAGGAAACGATCACCTCTCGAAATGGGGGCGCAACGGATTCGACGGGATTGAATCGTGGTGGGGAGGCGTGCCGGGTTCCGAGCTCCCGTAAAACGATCGGAAAAACAGAACTGCCAACACGCAGTTTGCATACGCCGCCTAAGTAATTAGGTAGCCGCTCCAGCCGCTGAGCCCGCGCGGCGGTGAGTGAGCGTCATTTTGCGGGATAGGCTGAAGGCTTCGGTCCGGAGCATTAAGGCCGAGATCAATCGGGCTAGGCGTCCGCCGCTCTTGCCGGTTCTAAAGCGGGCGCCGAAGATACTGAATCGGAAACGCACGTAGTTCTCTTCATTGCGAGCATTCTCGGACGCGGGTTCAACTCCCGCCGCCTCCACCATCTCCGCCCCTTCGCCTTCGTATTCCTTCACACGACCGGCCCTCCTTTCCCTGAGAAATCCTACCGCCGCCGCCCACCATACGCTTTATGAGCGCGTGCACTCAGCTTTCGCTATCGGAAACCGACTTCCTCGCCAACGTCTTCGACGCCCTGCCCATTCCGGTTATGGTGGTCGATTCCGACGTTCACATCATCGATTTCAACCTCGCGGCGGCGAGGCTGCTGGAACGGGTGCCTTTCGCGGTGCTCCAGCCCAGTGCGGGCGAAGCGCTCCAATGCATCCACAGCGTGGAGTCGCCCGGCGGCTGCGGCCATGCGCAGGCCTGCCAGGATTGCGTGATCCGTAATTCCGTGCGCGACGTTCTCGGCGGCCTCCATCCAGGCCGCAGAACCGGCCGGTTCTCGTTGATAAGGAAGGGCCAGCCCGTGGACGTCGATTTCCTTGTGAGCGTCTCGCCCGTTACCGGCGAATCCGAACGCCTCGTAGCACTCATCCTCGATGATGCCGCGGAGTTGTCCGCCCTCCTTAACCCTGCTTCTTCTTCTCCAGATTCCAAAGTCCCCGCGACAGCGCCCGTCCGCAAAACGGACAATAGTTGATTCCCACGAAAGTGTGGCGCTCTTCGCCGAAGACGAAGTAGTATTCCGTGTCGATTTCCGTGACAATCCTGCCGTTGGTGAGCTGGTGGGGCTGCGCGTGGCGCGCCAGTTCCAGGTTCATTATCTTGTCAAATTCCCCGCAGCAGGTCATCAGTGTATTAGATCACGGCATTGCCGCCTGCAGGGCTAGCCCGGGGTTGTACACTGGTTGAATTGGCCGCCGTATCTCAAACGACTCTAGAGACCGAGTTTCCGCCGCCGGTGCTCCGCTTCGCGCACCGCTGGATTATCACGCGCGGCGTCGATCTTACGTTCGTCATCGGTAGCGCGCTGGCCGGTTATCTGTACCTGTTCGCGAACGTGGCCCTGCATGTTCCGATCTCGTTGCTCTGGTGGTTCTGGTCCGTCGGTTTCGACGGCACCCATATCTTCGGCACCGCCTCGCGCACGTTCTTTGATAGCGAAGCCCGGCACGCCCGCCGCACGCTGCTTTTTGGTAGCGCCGCTTTCTTCTTTGCCTTGGGCCCCGCGCTGGTACTCCTGGGCGCCAAGGCCCTGCTCGTCCTGATCGTGGCCGTCTGGGCGTATTACCACGTAATCCGCCAGCATTACGGCGTGATGGTTCTCTACAAGGTGAAAAATCGCGATCTGGCCAAACCGGACAACTTTCTCGATCGCTGGTTCCTGGGCGTAATGACGGTCTTCCCGCCGTTCCACCGCTTCTTCATCCATCACCCGGAGGAACTGGGAATCAAATTTTCCTTCCCGCGGCTGGAACCGTTCCTGTGGGGCCTGGTCGCCGCCACCGTGTCGATCTATGCCGGCCGGCAATTTGTTCGCCTCCGCCGCGGCGATCCGGTCAACGTGCCCAAGTTTCTGCTCTTCGCCGGCGTCATCCCGCTTCACTGGCTGACCTTTGCCTACATGAGCTGGATGGGCGCCGTCCCCACCGTTACCATCGTCCACAACCTGCAATATCACGCCCTCATCTGGTTCCACAACCGGAACCGCTACGGCGCTGCACCCGATGGCGAAGCCCATGGCCGGATCCCGCGCGCTGTTTCCCGCAGCCTATGGAATTACGTGCTGGTGGCGCTGGTATTCAGTGCCCTGTATCGCGTACCCGGCTTCCACCTGGGGCAAGCTTCCGACCTGGCGTTCGGCTTTTTCTGCGGCTTCGGGCTCACCCATTACTACCTCGATAGCAAGATCTGGCGCGTGCGCCACGATCCCGCCTTGCGCCAGGCGTTGCAGCTCACGTAATCCGCGCGCCCGTGCGGGGCAATTGGCGGCGGGAACTGGTACCGGGTTTTGGTAAACTCCGGTGATGTACAAGGGCATCTGGAGAGCGGCCATCGAGATGGGCTTTATCGTGTTCCTGTTCTATGCCAATCTCCTGATGAGCGAGTTTACGCGTTCGGGCAAGGGACAGGCCGGTGGACTGGCGTGGGCCCTGAGCGACGTTTTTACGCCCACGAATTTTCTGATTGCCATCATCGCGGCACTGATCGGACACGTAGTTTTTGAGTTTCTTCGGAGGAAGTGTTAGGAACGCGTCTGGCCGCTGTTTAGTGCGACATTTCCGCCAGAAAGTGGTGGAGGTCGAGGTGAAGAGAACGGCAGCTCCCTCCCAGAACGTGAGAAGAGTGCCCGATATCGTATTCCTGCGCGAGGAGGCCGTACACATAGTAGTTCTGATGAGCGGCCAGAAAATCGACATCGTAGGCGAGATTATAGGGGATGTGGCAGTAGTCATTGATGGCGCGCAAGAAACGGCCGAGAGTCTCGCGAGGACCGGGGCTCGAGTAGTACAGGCGGGACTTAATGCGGTCCGGGGCGTAGTTCGCGAGATAGGCAAATTCAAGGGCCTGCATCACGAGAATGGGCCGCGAGTCATCCGGGGCTGACAGCAGGAGCTGGTAGTCTGCGAGGGGCTGGCCTGGATCGGTGGCAAGGACCAGATCGGAACTGGGCTCAACCAGCATTTCGCCTTTGCCCACCTGATGCAGACGCAACACCCTGCCGAAGTTGAACAGGGCGAGGAAGGCGAGAACAACGGCCAGCGAATATGGCAGCCACCTGGCGGCGCGGCGCGCGGCGCCGGCATACGCCGCGAGTAGGGAGACCCCGAGAATCGCCGAGGCGAAGTACCGGGCCATGAACTGGGCCCGCGTCACGACCGCCAGGGCATAGCCAGCCACGGGGAGACTCAGGAAGGCAAGGGCCAGTGCGATCTCGGTATCAGCCGCAGGCGCGCCGTTCAGCACTTGACTGCCGCGAACCTCTCTAATCAGACGGGCCAACGCCAGTGCTACGAGACAAGCCAGAAGCGCCAGGATGGCGGGGGACAACATGGAGACATAAAACTCCTGCAACGAACCAACGGTGACGGGAGGTAAGTTGACGGCAACGATATGGCTATAAGCTCGCAGCAGAGGTAAGTAGAACGGTATGGCGAGCATTACTTCGACAGCCATAATACCGGGCACTATCCAGTCAAACTTACGCGTGCGCCATACACGGTACGACTCAGCAAAAGCGAACGGAACCAGGAGGGTGATGGCATAACAATGCAAGAGACACGAGCCCCACAGGCTTATGGCGAATACGATCAGCCACAAGGGGCGGGTACGAGGATCGCGCAGCCTCTGCCAGGCCAGGGCGGCCAAGCCGGCCAAGCCAAGTACGATGCCGTGGGGACGAGCTTCATAGGCATAGAAGCGGGCCCGCGAGAGAATGGGAAACAACATCGCGACCACACCGGCGGGCCATCCCCAGCGCCTGGAGGCTATCGCAAACAACGAGACACACAGCAGCCAGACGCCCACCATGGCGGGCAGACGGGCCGAAACAAGGCCCTCGCCGAAGACACCGTTGACCAGCCGGGTAAGGACGTGGAACGGTAGGGGGTTGAAATCCACACCATGCAGAATGGCCTGCTGGGCAGATGCGAGATCGGGCAGACGGCTGATATAGACGGTGCAGAGTTCGTCGTACCAAAAATACTTCGCGGAAGCGCGCACGATAAAATTAGCGAAATAGAACAGAGTAAAGCAACTGACGGCAATGATAGCTACGCGCGTTTTAACATTGTTGTTGGGGTTATTGGGCACGGTCCGCCGGGACGGACTTTCCATAACAGTGGGATGAGATGGCTCATTCCGTAAGGTTTGTTCCATGATGAGTCTCGCTGGTATGAAAGCACTTATAAAACTGACTTAGGGCTCAGACTGCGACTAAGTGCTAATCTACCACGGCTGGAGTTTTATGCCCATTCCCGATTTGGTACGAACCACACGGAACCGGCAGCCAATCGTGATGAGGACGTACATGCGAGCCTGTTCGTGTCGGGCCGCCGCATGCCACGGGCCGGCCCCGCAGGCTTTGGTACGCTGAAGAGTCTGCAAATGGGTGGAGTCACACTTTGATCTCGCTGACCGCGGTCGAAAAAAGCTTTGACGGCAAGCGCAAGGTTACTGCGTTGGAGCAGATTGACCTGGAGGTGGCGCGCGGAGAGATGCTTTCGATCGTCGGACCGTCTGGCTCCGGCAAATCCACCCTACTGAATCTGATCGGCGGGTTGGACCGGCCTAGCGCGGGGGAAATTCGCATCGACGGGCAGACCATCGCGAATCTGTCCGACGATCAGTTAACGCATTTGCGCCGCGACAAAATCGGGTTCATTTTTCAATTTTTCAATCTGCTGCCGAGTCTGAATTGCATCGAAAATGTGGCCCTGCCGCTGCATTTGAAAGGGCTGCCGAAGAGGGAGACTACGGCACGGGCGCGGGAACTGCTGAACCTGGTACAACTCGGCCACCGGCTGGACCATTTGCCGGAGGAACTTTCGGGCGGCGAGCGGCAGAGAGTGGCGATTGCGCGCGCACTCGCGTTCCATCCGCCGATCCTGCTGGCGGACGAACCGACCGGGAACCTGGACAGCCATACCGGGGTGGAGATCCTCAAACTGATCCGCGACCTGCACGAGAGGCTGGGCGCCACGGTTTTGATCGTAACCCACGATACCGGAGTGGCGGAGAGTTGTGCGCGCATGGTCACGCTGCACGATGGACGCATCGCAGGGGATGTGCGGCGATGATCCTGCTGCGGCTGATCAGTTGGCCCTACGCGCGGAAGCACCTGGTCCGCTGGCTGTTGACGGTGGGAGGAATCGTGCTGGGCGTGGCATTGCTGGTTGGCATGTATACGGCCAACCAGAGCGTGCTGGATGCTTTCAATCACACGGTGGAACACATCGCGGGCAAGACGCAACTGCAGGTTTCAGCGGGCGACAGCGGCTTTGGGGAAGAGGTGCTGGAACGCGTGCAGAACGTGGGCGAGATCGCGGCTGCTGCGCCCGTAATCGAGCAGGTGGTGGACACGGGCATTAAAGGCCAGGGCAAACTGCTGATCCTGGGCGTGGACATGACGGGCGACCGCAGCCTCCGCGATTACGATCTGGAGGGCGGCGACGAAGATGTGATGGACGATCCGCTGGTGTTTCTGGCGCAGCCGGACTCGATCATCCTGACGCGCGACTTCGCGGCCCGCAATGGCTTAGGGAGCGGCAGCAAGCTGGCGCTGAAAACCATGGAAGGCGATAAACGGTTCACGGTGCGCGGCATTTTGCGCTCCGGGGGCATGACATCGGCATTCGGCGGCAACCTGGCGATTATGGATATTTATGCCGCACAGAAGGTGTTCGGGACGGGGCGGCGATTCGACCGCATCGATATCGGCCTGAAAGAGGGCGTGACGCTGGAGCAGGGACAGGCGGCGCTGCGGAAGGTGCTGGGACCGGGCTTTGAAGTCGATCCGCCATCCGGGCGCGGAGAACATTTCGAGGCGCTGATGAGCGTGTACTCGATGACGGTGAACATTGCCAGCGTGTTCGCTTTGTTCATCGGGATGTTTATCATCTACAACTCATTCGCCATCGCGGTGACCCAACGGCGCGCGGAGATCGGGATTCTGCGGGCGCTGGGGGCGACACGAGGGCAGATCCGCACGCTCTTCCTGGGCGAGAGCGCGGTTGCGGGTCTGATCGGATCGGCGGTGGGAATCGGATTCGGGCTGCTGATGGCGCAGGGTCTCACCGCCAGCACAAGCGCGTTCATGGAAGGCGTGATGGGCGTTTCGGCGAACGCGGACCACATGCTGGTGCAGCCCTGGCTGCTGGTGACGGCGGCGGCGGTAGGTATTGCCACCAGCATGATTGCGGCGTTCCTTCCGGCGCGTAACGCGGCCCGCGTGGATCCGGTGAAGGCGCTGCAGAAGGGCCAGTATCAGGTTCTGTCGGCGGGCGAGAACCGGAGACGGCGGATCGCGGCGCTGGCGGCCATCGTTACCGCGGCGGGCTGTCTGGCCTTTGGCCGCTCGATGACTATCTTCTATTGCGGGTATGTGCTGGCGGTGCTGGCCATGCTGCTGCTGACACCGGCGATGTCGTTACTTTTATCGAAGCTGCTGCGCTGGCCGTTAAAGTGGGTGCGTCCGGTAGAAGGGGCGCTGGCGGCCGACAGCCTGATTCAAGCGCCGCGGCGAACCTCGGCCACGGTGGCGGCATTGATGTTATCGCTGGCGCTAGTGATCGCGCTGGGCGGCCTGGCACGCGCCAGCTATTCGGATATCAAGGAATGGCTGGACACCACCATGAATCCGGACTTCTTTGTCACTACCTCGCAGGAAATCTCGGCACGCACGTTTCACTTTCCGGACAGTATGACCGAAGGATTGCGGCAGATGCCCGGAATCGCGGAGGTGCAGCCCGTCCGGATCGTGCGCATCGATTTCGGCGGAAGTCCCGTGATGCTGGTGGCGACGGATTCGGCGAGCATTGCGCGGCGGACGCGCGGACGCAAAGTCACGGCCGGCGATTTCGACGAAATGTACCGGGCGGCAGCGGAACAGAGAGGCGCTATCATCGCGGACAACCTGGCGCAGTTGCAGAAGCTGAAGCTGGGGCAAATGCTCGAGATCGCGACACCGGGCGGCTTGCTGCGGCTTCCGGTGGCGGGCATTCTGAAGGACTATTCGAACCAGTTGGGCACGATTTTCATCGATCGCACACTGTACCGGCGGATCTGGAAGGACGATACCGTGGACGTGTTCCGCATTTACCTGTCGCGGGGCGCATCGCCGGACGAGGTGAAGGGCCGCATCTTGGACCGGTTCGCGCATGAGCGAAGGCTATTCGTACTTACTAATAAGGAAGTCAGGAGTTATGTACTGAAGGTAACGGACCAGTGGTTCGGCATGACCTACTTACAACTCTTTGTCGCGGTGCTGGTGGCGATTTTGGGAATTGTGAATACGTTGACGGTCTCAATCACCGACCGGCGGCGGGAATTAGGTGTGCTGCGGGCGGTTGGCGCGCTTCGAAACCAGGTGCGGCACACGATCTGGATGGAAGCGCTGGCCATCGGAACGATCGGGCTGGTTTTGGGTATGGCGGCGGGAGCGGTGAACCTGTATTACCAACTAACCGTGTCGCGGGAGAGCTTCGCGGGCATCTCGCTCGATTACACGTTTCCGTTCGGCATCGTAGGGCTGCTGATTCCGGTCATCCTGGCTGCGGCTTATGGCGCCGCGCTATTTCCCGCGGAAACGGCGGTGCGCAGCTCGCTGGTGGAGGCATTGGAATATGAATAAGGCGGGATGGATCGCTATTGCGCTGGCGGCTGTCTCTGTTGCGGCCGGAGAAGATGCACGGCAAATCGTCGCCGAATCGCAGCGGCGCGGGCGGGCGGACTCGCAGCGCTACGAGGGCTCGCTCGAGGTGATCAGCGCGAACAATAAGGTTTCGAAGAAACGATGGCAATCGGACCGGCTGGGCGCTTACGGTAACAGCAAAGCTGTGATCCGGTTCACGGAACCGGCGGAGGTGAAGGGCGTGGCGCTATTGGTGGTGAATCACCCGGAGCGCTCGTCGGACCAATGGATGTGGACGCCGGCGATCGGGAGGGACCGGCGCATCGCGCAGCAGGATCGCGCGACGCGGTTCTTCGGCACGGATTTCAGCTTCGAGGACCTGGAAGAACGCGATGTGAGCCAATACGACTACTCGCTGGAGGGCGACGAGACGATTGACGGAGCGGCATGCTGGCGCATCGAATCGAAACCCAAGCAGAGCAAGAGCTCGCAGTACACTTCGTCGCGCGTGTGGATCCGGAAGGATAACTATGTTCCGGTACAGTACGAAAATTATGTGAAAGACAAGCTGGTGCGGCGGTTAGTAGAGAAAGACATAGAGAACATACAGGGGATCTGGACGTCGCGGCAACTCGAGATGTTCGATTTGGGGCGTAAGAGCCGGACCATACTGAAACTGGAGAATGTGCGCTACAACGTGCCGATGAAGGATGACGATTTCACGGTGCAGGCGCTGCGGCGGTAAATGTGAAGCTGCTGGGCGCCGGGTTATGGCTGGTGGTTTTCGCGATAGCGGCCGCGGGGCAGAGTTTTACACAGCGCGGGTTCCTGGAGACGGATTTTATTGGATATCCACAGACGGCGCTGAACGATAGCGGGCAGGCCATCGGTGAGGCTCTGTTTCGTTACGAAGCTTTTTATAAGCTGGATTCGGGCTGGCAGTTTGCGGGCGGAATCGATGCCCGGACGGATACGCACGAACAGGTAGACCGGGCTTGGGAGCTATCCTGGGATGACCGGCAGCGCCTGCGCCCTTCCTTCGAGGTACGGCAACTGAATGCCACTTATGCGAAGAATAAGTTGACGCTGGTGATGGGCAAGCAGTTCATCCGCTGGGGCAAAGCCGACATACTCAATCCTACGGACCGGTTCGCGCCGCAGGACTATCTGACCGTGGTGGACACCGATTTTCTGGCTATTACAGCGGTCCGGGCGACTTATGGCGGGCAGTCCAACACCATCGATGTAGTGTGGGCACCGCTGTTCACGCCGAGCCGGATACCCCTGCTCAACGAGCGGTGGAGCAATGTGCCGGCGGGCATCGCGTTGGAGGAACAGGCGCCGTCGTTTCCGGGCGGTTCGCAATTCGGCGCCCGCTTCAATCACATCGGCAGCGTGGCGGAGTACTCGCTATCGTTTTATGACGGATACAACAACCTGCCGCTGTTTAATTTTTCGGAACCGCAGCCGCTCACCGTAGACGTGCAGCGCTTTTATCCGCAGATGCGGATGTACGGTGGAGACGTGGCGGTTCCGTTGAAGGGCATCACCGTGAAAGCGGAAGGGGCGTATTTCACTTCAACCACTAAGCAGGAAGACGAGTACGCGTTATATGTCGTACAGGTGGAGCGGCAGGCGGGAGAGTGGTTCTTTATCGGCGGATACGCGGGCCAGGTGGTGACGGAGCATCGCTCGATATTCGATTTTGCGCCGGATCGCGGACTCACGAGCGCGTTCCTGGGGCGCGCCGGTTATACCATCGATACCAACCGGAGCGTGGCGCTCGAGACGGCGGTCAGGCAGAACGGCCGCGGCGTGTGGGCCAAGCTCGAATACTCGCAGGCGTTTGGCGCGCACTGGCGGGCGACGGCGGGGTTCACGCTGATTCGTGGGGATGAATCTGATTTTCTGGGCCAGTACCGGCGCAATTCGCATGCGATGCTGGCGCTGCGGTACAGCTTCTAATTAACCGCGCAAAACGGGCCACGGCCGCGCCGCCACAACAGGATTTCGTCCCACAAACCGTGACGGCGGCGTAATTGACAGCGCAGAATTTGCATGTGTTTAGCGATTTTTTCTTTATAGTGAAATAGTGTTCCGATGTCTGATCTTGTGGTTTGCGTGTCTGCCGTTAATGGCGACCGACTATGTCGGCAGCGCGGTCTGTAAGACTTGTCACGCAGACATCTGGTTCAACTTTTATAAGAATCCACATTACAAGAGCATCGCCAGCGGAGACTTGCCTCCGGAGCGTACCGGGTGTGAGGGCTGCCACGGGCCAGCGAAAGCGCACGTGGAGGCGCATGGCGGAAAGACCACGATCCCGCGCGCTTTTTCGTTGATGGAGCCCCGTGCGGTACTGGATACGTGCCTGACCTGTCACGCGCGAGATTTTGGAAAGATAAACATCCGGCGGTCGGAGCATTCACTGTCGGATGTGGTCTGCACTAACTGTCATTCTATTCACAAATCGCCCACGCCCAAGTTCCTACTGGCTAAGAAGCAGACAGAATTGTGCTACGGATGCCACAGCGATGTGCGCGCGCAGTTTTCCATGCCTTTCAAGCACCGCGTGAATGAAGGCTTCATGGGATGCACGGATTGTCACAATCCGCATGGAGCGTTCGCACCGACATGGGGCATGGGCGACCGGCCGCGCATGGTGTCACAGGCTGGCGGGAACGAAGAGCCTTGCCTGAAATGCCATGCAGACAAGCGCGGGCCCTTTGCGTACGAACATCCGCCCGTGCGGGTGGAAGGCTGCGGGATATGCCATACGCCCCACGGGTCGACCAACGCGAAGCTACTGGCGCGGCCCGTAGTATTTACCTTGTGTCTGCGATGCCACAACGGCGCGGACAGTTACGGCACGCGCAATAACGGAATCACAGCGCTGTCGGGAACACATAACATGCTGGACCCTCGATATCAACGCTGCACGCTGTGTCACGTGCGCATCCACGGGTCCAATAGCGACAGCTACTTCTTCCGGTAAGATCCGCCATGAGAAACACTTTCTATGCTGTATGGGTTCTGCTGGCGCCGGCGGCGATGGCACAAGTGGTGGCACCGACACCAGAGCAGGCCGGTTCCCCGCGGGGTGAAAATACAGGCGACTATAACGTGACGGATTCATTCGAAACCGGCTACCGCTTCGCGATCGTGAACGGCAACGTGGGCACTTATCGT
Source organism: Bryobacterales bacterium (assembly GCA_963843255.1). Taxonomy (GTDB): domain Bacteria; phylum Acidobacteriota; class Terriglobia; order Bryobacterales; family Bryobacteraceae; genus Bog-159. The sequence goes on from CAWJJQ010000009.1 coordinate 367,471, forward strand.
GCCGACGTCAACTACGGCAACGGTATCCGGCTGCTCAGCAGCAACCTGACGATCAACTCGAAAGATGGCCATGGGCGGTGGTTTGACCAGATTGCCCTTACCACGACGGGCCTGGGCAACGATTCTTACCAATCGGCCAACCTGCGCGTGGAAAAAAACAAGCTATACCGCTACGACATGCTGTGGCGGCTGGACGATTACTACAACCCGGGGCTGCCGGTCGCCGCCGGGCTGCATCTGATGGACACTGGCCGGCAAATGCAGGACCATAACCTGACATTGCTGCCGCAATCGAAAATCCAGTTCCACCTGGGATACAGCCGCAACACGCAGGACGGGCCGGCACTTTCGACCGTGCAGCTATTCAGTTCGCCGCCGTCGAGCGAATTCCCCGTCTTTCAAAATATACGGCGCGAGCAGGACGAATACCGGTTCGGGGCGGACGTGGAACTCGCCGGATTCAAGCTGACACTGCTGCGCACATGGGTGTACTTTAAGGACGACACGGGATACCAGGAAAACGGGGCGACACCGGGCGATAATCCAGGGGCGGGCGTCTCGCTCTCACAATTTCAACGCGCGGAACCTTTTCGCGGCACGAGTCCGTACTGGCTGGGCAACGTTACGAAAACCAGCAAGAACCTGGCGGTGAACGGGCGCATCACTTACGTGGAAGGCACCGGAGATTTTGTGCTGGCGGAGAATGCTTTCGGGATGACGCCGCTGGGGGCGCAGAACCAACAGATCCAGGTCGGCGGCGATGCATCGCGGCCGTCGCTCACGGGCGATCTTTCGATCAGCTTATTTCCAACCGAACGCCTCACCCTGGTCAACAACTCGTCGGTAGACAGCACGCGCATCGACGGCACTTCGGACTATGAGCAGTTCAACGTAGCGACGCAGACGGCCGATTTCGTCTCTTTTCGCTACCTGGGGCTGCGCACCATCGCCAATGCCACGGACCTGCACTATCGCGCGGCGAACTGGCTATCGTTCTACGGCGGATATCATTTTTCCGAGCGCAGGATCGAAGATATCGAGGACTACGCCAATCCGGGCACGCCGCTGAGCGGCGCCATGTACAAGCAGGCGAACCATCTAAACGCCGGGCTGTTGGGCATCCGGATCAAGCCGCTGAAGGCCGTAACGATCAACCTGGAGAGCGAGATCGGGCGGGCCGACCGGCCGTTCACGCCGGTGAGCGACCGTAACTACCAGGCGCTGGGCGGACGTTTTGAATACAGGGTTAAGAAGCTAACCTTCAGCTCGGCTTATAAGGAAAACTATAACAACAACTCGATCACATTTACGAGTTACAGCTCACACGCGCGAACTTACAGCGCCAACGGATCGTGGGCTCCGCGCGATTGGTTCACGCTGGATGCGAGCTATTCGAAGTTACATTTAGACTCGCTATCGGGCATCGCATTTTTCGTGGACACGCCGCAACCCACGGCGCTGACGAGCAACCAGATTTATATCAGCAACATTCACGCGGGCAATTTCGGAGCGCGCTTCGCTATTGCCAAGCGAGTGGATCTGTACGTCGGTTATAGCATCACGAAGGACACCGGCGACGGGCGCGGTACGCCGGCGCCAGTGGGCGCGACCGATCCGACGACGCTGGTCTTCGCGCCGGTCCAGACCTTCCCTTTGAATTTCCAATCTCCGCTGGCGCGCGTGTCTATCCGGATCAACCCCAAGCTGCGTTGGAACGCGGGCTGGCAATTCTACAACTACCACGAAGATTTCGGCCTTTTTTCGCTTTACCAGGGGTATCATGCCAACACGGGGTACACGAGCATGACCTGGGCGTTCTAGGGCGCGGTTACGCGCCTGTCCCACAGCTATGGCTGCTTTCTGAGCCAGTCCTTGAGGATCACTGCCTGCAGCCTGCCCGGTTGATCGGCAGCCGCGATCTTGTAAGTGGCCTTCATATTCTTGCCCAGCACGATCTCGACCTCTTGCGTGGTGCCGTTGCGCACGTAGCGCATCTTGACCGTATCGCCTGGCGTCTTCGCTGTCAGCCGGTCGTTCAAGCTTTTCGGGTTGGCGGCCGCGCCGTCCAGGCTCACAATGCGGTCGTGCGCGGACAGGCCCGCATTCGCTGCGGGCGAACCGGCGGCCACGTCCGTGATGGTGAGCCCATCATCGTCAGTCCGCGTATTGATGCCAAGATACGCGCCCGGCGCCTCTTCTGTAGCGATCTCCACGCGCAGCCCCGCATAGTCGAAGTACTTCGCGTAGTCCATTTCCCGCGAACTGGCGACGTAATCGAAAAACTCGTCGAGAGGGCCGCCGATCGCCTTCTCGCACTCCGCCCGGAATTCAGCGTCGGTGAAGCCGCGCCCCTTCTGCTGATAGTAATCGCGATACAGAGCGCGCATGACGTCATCCAGCGATTTCCTGTTTTGACTCTCCTTGCGGATCTTCAGATCGAGGAGTGCCCCCAACATGGCTCCGTTATCGTAATAGGAGATGGTCGTCGCTCGGTCGCCGCCGACACCCGACGTGCCCCAGGTGTGCAGGCTGGACTCCGCCGCCGATTGATAGCGATGTCCCGGCGAGTTCTCGAATTTGGTCATGGCGCCGGCCATCCTTTCCAGATACCCGGCCGGCGTCAATAAACCGGCGCGCACCAGCACCAGGTCCTCGTAATACACTGACAAACCCTCGGAGACCCATAGCATGTCGGTAAGGTTCTCCTGGTCGTAATCGAAAGGTCCCAGCGCCAGCGGCCGGATGCGCTTCACGTTGAAGTTATGAAAATATTCGTGAGCCACGTAGCTCAGCCAGCGCGCGTAGCCGAAATCCTTCGTCAAGCTCTCGCCATTGAACGAAATTGCCGCGGAGTTGCTATGTTCGATGCCGCCGTTCCCTTTACCCATCAGTAGAAAGGTGTAGTGTCGATACGGCATGTCGCCCATCAGCCGCGTGGACGCTTCCACCATCCGCTTCAGGTCCGAGGTCATCTGTTCGCGATTCACGCCGGCCGGCACATTTTCAATCGCCATGGAGTGGGTTCTGCCTGCCACGTCGAACTGCAGAATTTCCTGGTTGCCTAACAGAAAAGGGCTGTCGTAGAGCGTGTCAAAATCCGGGGCGGAAAACGTATTGGCGGCGCCCGAGACCGGATCGAGGCCCGTCGAAATGTGGCGCCAACCCGCCGGCATCTGGAACCCGACCACGACCGGATGCCGGATCTGCCCCGCCACGTAAACGAACAGCCCCGCCGGCGCGATGAATGCGTGCGTGTCGTCAACATAACTGCGCGCCACGAAAAAGGCCGGAGCATCCACGTCGTAGTTCACCAGAATCACGCGTGCGTTACCGGTGGCCACGCGCCATGTGTTTTTGGTGATCTTCTCCCAGGCGAGCGCCCGCCCCTCGCCGTCCTCGGCCCGGAAGTTGGCGACATTCTTCGCAAAATCCAACACGCGGTAAAAGCCGGGAGTCCACACGGGCATTTTGAAGTCCTGCGTCTGTCCGTGCAAGCCCTGGCACCGAAACGCCACGTGGAACTTGTGGGCGGCCGCCTGCGGCATGGAGACGCTGAACGCCATGTCGCCATCGTCCGCCGCGCCCTGGGCCATACCGGCCATCGGCGCCCACAGCGTGCAAATCAGGATGACGCGAGCCCTCTGTGCGAACATTGAGGAACTATTATAAGAGCAATGGAAACCAGCCGCAGAAATTTCCTCGTCGGCGCGGCCTGCCTCCCCGCCGCGGCCGTGGGCGCTGCAACGCCGCCCGCGCTCGACGGATTTGCTATCGCCCGCCGGCACAAGATCGTGCGTACCACGCCCACCCCCAATTTCTTCGAGGGGATGCTCCTGGGCAACGGCGACATCGGCGTGTGCATTACCATCCGCCCGGACGCGCTCGGCCTGCACATCGGAAAATCCGATTCGTGGGACATTCGCGTCAGCGAAGATCACGCGCGCCACGTGCTGCCGTTTGCCGAAGTCGTGAAGATGTGGGATCGGGCCAGTGCGGAGGCCAAGGCCAAAGGCACACCGGAAGCCACCGCGCTCGAAGACTCCGATGCGGCGCTGCATGAGTACACCGCGAGAGTCGCTTCATCTTATGAGAAGAGCTGGCCACGGCCCTGGCCCTGCGGCATTGTCTGGGTGCATTGGGACCCCGCGGTTCTACGCATTGTGCGCCAGGAGTTGGATCCGGCCGACGGCCTGTTCTCGCTGGAACTCGCGCGCGAAGGCGGAATCCTGCATTTGTTCTGCTTTGTCAATACGGCTGCGGGGCACGTCTGTCTGTGGTCGGAGGAGGCAGGGCCGTTCACCAGTGCCTCCTACGATCCGAATATCGACCCGCCCGCCCGGCTTCCCCGCCCGCAGACCACGGCCCGCATGGGCGATGGCGCGGCTGAGTTCACCTGCGCGCAGCGCTTCCCTGCCACCGCGCCTACATCCGCGATACCCGATCCGCCGCCCTCGCCCCATGACCGGAGCTTCGCCCTTAACGGGCTACTGCAAGGTGAATGGGAAGCCGCCAAGCCCGGCGTGCTCTTTCGCAATAAACGCGCGCAGCAGACCCTCCGTCTGGATCTCGCGCTGTACACGGAACGCGATCACGCCGCACCCGCCGCTGAAGCCGCGCGCGTAGCGAGCGCTCTCTCCCGCCGTCCGCCGGGCCAGATGCAGGCGGAATCCGAGGCGTTCTGGAAAGAGTTCTGGTCGCGTTCGGCTATGGAATTGGACGATCCCGAACTGGAGCGCCTCTGGTATCACAACCAATACTGGCTGGCCTGCTGTCTGCGCGCGGGCAAGGTGGCGCCCGGATTGTTCGGCAACTGGACCAGCGGCAGTATCGGCACTGCCTGGCATGGCGACTATCACATGAACTACAACACGCAACAGGTTTTCTGGGGCGTGTTCTCGAGCAATCATGCCGATCAGCACCTTCCCTATATCGACCTGGTGGAGAACCTGCTGCCGATGGCGGAGGCCACCGCGAAGAACCATTTCGGACTGCCGGGCGCCTACTTTCCGCACTCTGCCTATCCGGTGCCCAGTTCAGTAGTGCCATATCCCGCACCACCCTGGGCGTATGAGATCTGCGAAACGCCGTGGACCGTGCAGAGCCTGTGGTGGCATTACCTCTACACGCAGGACGAAGCCCTGTTGCGCCGCATCTACCGGCCGCTGAAAGAGGCGGCGCTGTTCATCACCGCATACGCCCGGCGCGGTGCGGACGGAAAGTATCATATTCAGCCGACCGTATCGCCGGAGAACTGGGGCTTCACCGTCGATCAGCGGTTGAACCGGGATTGCATCATGGACCTGGCCCTGGCCCGCTTCCTGCTCCGCGCTGTGGAGGAGGCGTCCCAGAAGCTCGGCGTGGATGCGGACGACCGGCGGCGCTGGGCCGACCTGGCCGAGAACCTGGCTGGCTATCCAATGGCCGGTACTCCCGCAGGCGAAGTGTGGCTGGATGTTCCCGATGCGCCCGCCGGCTGGATCTACAACATCCCCGTCACACTCGCGCCGGTTTTTCCGGGCGAGCAGATCGGCTTGGACAGCGACGCGCGCGACCTGGCTCTGGCTCGCCGCACCGCCGCCACGATCCGGCTGGAGGGCGGGAACGACATCGTCTACCAGCCGCTGATCCGCGCCCGCCTGGGTATGCTCGATCTCGAATGGTTCAAAGACGAAGTGCGCTATTGCCGGCTGCCCAACGGGATCGTCAACGACCGCGTTAGGCAGACGGGCGGACGTTATGCCGACGATACCAACTTCGATTTCATGATGCGCATGGGCGTCTGGACTGAAAACCTCTCGCTCCCCGCGGTCCTCAACGAGTGCATGCTGCAAAGCTACTCTGGGACCTTGCGGCTGTTTCCGAACCCGGGCAAACTGGGACGCGCGCGTTTTCGCAATCTGCGCGCGCGCGGTGCGTTCCTGGTGAGCGCTACGTGGAACGGCGCGCGCGTTCTGCCGTTTGAGATCTCGAGTGAAAAAGGGGGCGTGGCGCGCATTGCGAACCCCTGGCCGTCGGACCGCGTAGCCGTGACCCTGCTGCCCTCCGCACAGCCTGTAGCCACGCAAGTTTCAGACGGGGTCATCCACATCGAAACCAAGGCCGGAAGCACTTACCGGGTCGGGCATGCGTAGGCCGTCCGTTAAAGTGAAACGCAAGCGCGGCTTCTGGCGCAGCCTGGTTCTCTGGATCGTGGCGCTCGCGGTGGGCTTCTACGTGCTCTGTGGGATTGCCCTAATCTCGGTGAAATGGATCAATCCGCCCACCACCATGGTCCAGATACAGCGCAGGATCGAGGCCACGATCCACCATCAGCCCTACCACAAACACTATGCCTTCGTGCCGCTGAGCCGCATCTCGAAAGACCTGCAACACGCCGTCCTGGCATCTGAAGACGAGCGGTTCTATCAGCACCACGGCATCGATTGGACGGAAGTCCACAAAGTGGTGGACAAGGATCTGGACAGCGGCAAAGTCGGGCGCGGCGCCTCAACTCTTACCCAACAATTAGTGAAGAATCTGTTCCTGACCACCAGCCGGTCGTTCGTGCGCAAAGCGATCGAGTTCACCATCGCGCCGGCCGCCGACTTCATATTGGGCAAGCGCCGCGAGCTCGAGCTTTATCTCAACGTGATCGAATGGGGTCCGGGCGTGTATGGTGCGGAGGCCGCCGCCGGCTATTACTATCACGTTCCCGCGGAGCGCCTGGGCCGCGAAGAATCCGCGCGCCTGGCCGCCATCATCCCTTCACCCTTGAAGCGCAAACCGGCACGCATGGAGCAATTGAGCGCCGATATTCTGGAGAAGATGCGCAATCTCGGCTGGTGAGCTAGACTGCGCTCGCGCGCCGCGCGTTCACCGCCGCCCCGATGATCGCCAGATCGTAGCTGGTCGAAATAATCTCGAACAGACTGCCCTGCAGGGGCGTCATCTTCACCATTTCGTGAATATACTGGCCGATCAAACCCACGTCCACGTATTGCGAGTTGGGACCCATGATGTAGAACTTGCCCGGGCCTTCCAGGTGAATGCTGCTGGCCGAAGCGGCCGCCAGCGCGCGATGCCAGCGCTTGACGAACGTGCCGCAGCGCGCATCACCCTCACGCGCCGCCGCGAAAACTTCTTCCGGCTCCATATCCAGAAACCGCAGCCGCATGGACCGGTGGCCGACGATGCCCTCCAGGTGGCCGATGCCGCCGCATCCGCAATAGTGTTCCTTCGGATCGAGCGACACCACCATATGTCCGCCCTCCCAAACGCCTTCGATTTGCGGATAGCGTCCAAAGCCCACGCCATCGCCCAAGTACCAGATGCGGATCAGCTTTTCCAGTTGCCCGCGGACGGCTGCCACGCCTGCCGCGCTGGCATCGGCATCGTTCAGCACCAGCACAGGGGACTTCAGCCCACCGCGCGCCAGCACGCCGCACAAAGCCCCAGCAAACGCAAAACCCTTGATCTGTTGCAGGTTCGGCGACTCCTCCACGATCCCGTTGCGAATCACGCCGGGAAAGCCTACGCCCACGCAATCGATCTGGCGGTCCGCGGCCGAGAGCAAAACCTGTTGCCCGATCAGTTCGGCAATTTCGTCGCCGCTCATCGTCCGGAGCGCGTCCGGATTATCGTCAGTTTCAGGAAAGACCCGGATCGTCCCCGTGAGCGCGTTGTCCTCCACCACGCCTACCGCGACTTGCCTGGTCGCCAGGACGCCGATTGTATACCCCATGTTAGTTCTCCACTCTAAAGTCGCGTCAGTTTGTTCAGGCCGTTGAACGCGGCGGCCTTGTAACACTCAGCCAGTGTCGGGTAATTGAAGACCGTGTCCACAAAATACTCCACCCGGCCTTTCAGAATCATGACCGCCTGGCCGATGTGCAGCAGTTCGGCGGCTCCTTCGCCGATGATGTGCACTCCCAGAATCTCTTTGGTTTCGCGGTGAAAGATCAACTTCAGACGGCCAGTGGTATCGCCGCGGATCTGGCCGCGCGCAATCTCGCGATAAAAGGCTACGCCCACCTCGTAGGGCACGTCCTCGTCCGTCAACTGCTCCTCGGTCTTGCCGATGAACGAGATTTCCGGAATGGTGTAGATGCCGTAAGGATAGGTTGCAGGATTGGAATGCACGGGCAGCCCGAAGGCTTGGGCGGCGGCGATGCGCCCTTGCTCCATCGAAACGGAAGCCAGGCTGGGAAAACCGATCACGTCGCCCACCGCGAAGATGTTCGGCTGCTTGGTGCGATAAGATCCATCCACCGGGATGCGCCCGCGGTTGTCGGCTTCCAGGCCGGCCGCCGGCAGGTCGAGTTCTTCCACGTTCCCCTGGCGACCTACGGCGTACAGCAACGCATCGCCCGAAATTTTCTTCTTGCTCATCAGGTTGGCGACCACGCCGCCCGTGGGCGTCTCCTCAACGCTTTCCACTTCCTCGTTGAGCCGCATGGTTACGCGATGGTCGCGCAAATGGTAAGAGAGCGCCTCCACCATTTCCGAATCGGCAAACTCCAGCAGGCGCGGCCGCTTTTCCACCAGGATCACGCGCACTCCCAAAGCCGCGAACATGCACGTGTACTCCACGCCGATCACACCGCCGCCCACCACGATCAGGGTCTTGGGAATCTCGGGCATCTGCAGAATCTGGTCGCTGTCGATAATGGTGCGGCCGTTCAGGGGTACCTTGGGCGAAACCGCAGGCTTGGTTCCGGTACCAATGATGATGATGCCGGCTTCGTAGTCCGAAATGCCGCGGCTGTTCTCCACGCGGACATGGGTAGCATCGATAAACCGCGCGGTGCCGTTGATCACCTCGATACCATTACGCGATAGTTGCGCCTGGGTGATATCGATTTCGGTCTTGATCACGTGCTGCACGCGGAACCCGAGGTCCGCCATGGTGATTTTTTCCTTCACGCGATAGTTGATGCCGTAGATGCCCTGGTACTCGAAGCCAGAGAGGTGCAGCACGGCTTCGCGCATGGTTTTACTGGGAATCGTGCCGGTATTGATGCAGGCGCCGCCGACCACCTCGCGCCTTTCGATCAGGGCCACGCGCTTCCCGGATTTGGCGCCCTGTATGGCCGCACGCTGTCCGGCGGGGCCGGAACCGATGACGATCAGATCGTATTGTTGCATAGCGGGTCTGGGTGCTTGATCCATCTTAACCCGAGCCGGACGGGTTAAAGTACGAAGAATGGAGATTGTTCCGGCTGCCACGGCGGAGCATCTGGCTATCGTGCGGCAGCTCTTCGAAGAATACTGGCAGTCGTTTGGTTTCATGCCCTGCTTCCAGAATTTTGCGGCGGAGGTGGACGGCTTGCCGGGCTATTACCTTCCGCCGCACGGCCGCCTTGCGCTGGCATTTGCTGGTTCTGAACCGGCGGGCTGCGTGGCTTTGCGCCGCGTGGATGACGCGCATGCGGAAGCCAAGCGCCTCTACGTCAGGCCCACGTTTCGCGGTCAAGGCGTCGGATTAGCTTTACTTCAATGGGTGATCGGCGAGGCCCGCGTGGCGGGGTATCGCGAGATGCTCGGCGATACCATGCCGGTGATGCGGCAGGCGCTGGCGATGTACGACCGGTTGGGATTCGAGCGGACCGGCCCATATGCACCCGACGCCACGCCCGGCGCTATCTATCTGCGGCTGGTTCTGTAACCTAACTGCTTTTTATTATTGACAGTTTTCCCGCCCGTCCAGTAGACTCGCAGCACCATGACCAGACGTCAACACAGCCTGCTTCTGCTCGCCTGTCTTTTGGTATCGCTCTTCTGTCTTATATATCCCATCTACGTAATCCGGCCCTTCCGGATGCAGGGCGCGCGCGAGTTGGCGGCTGCCCTGGTAGTCATGCGCTGGCGCCCCGCCGTGACGGTGCTCTCGGCCATTGCGGCCCTCGTGGCGCTGGTGCTTTATTGGCGCGCACAGCCGGGCCGCTGGTTCCGGGGGCTGGCCGTGGCCGGCGCCGCAGTCGTCTGCGCGGCGGGAGCCTTGGTGCGCGTGAATGTCTACGAGCTGATGTTCCACCCGGACGATCATCCTTCGTTCCGCGCCGCATCGCAGACGAAACTCGACAAGGATGAGAAGGTGCTGGCCATCAACGTCGGCGGAGCAGCCCGCGCGTATCCGATTCGTAACATTTCCTATCACCACATCATCAACGACGTGGTGAACCACGTGGGCATCGCGGCGACTTATTGAACGCTCTGTCACACCGGTCTGGTGTGGAGCAGAGATATCGCGGGTCTGCGGCTGACGTTTCATCTGGCCGGCATCAATAATCAGAACTTCATCATGCGCGACGAGCAAACCGGCTCTTACTGGCAGCAGATCAATGGCCTGGCCGTATTGGGCCCCATGCGCGGCCGGCACTTGACGCTGGTTCATTCCGATGAGTTGAACTACGCGACGTGGCAATCCGAAGAACCCCAGGGCACCGTCCTGCAGGACGCCCCTCACTATGTTTCCGGCTATGCACGCAGAGATTGGGACGTGCGCATGCGGCGCGCTCCTACCGTGATCGATTTCCACGAACATGGCATGAAGGCCCGCGACCTGATGCTCGGCATTCAGGCGTTCGGGGCCAGCCGCGCTTTTCCATACGACCGCGTGATCCAGGAGAAGCTGGTGAAGGATCACGTGGGGGCGGAGCCGGTACTGTTGGCGGTGGGACCGGACGGCCAATCCGTGCGCGCGTTCCACGACCGGATTCCGGGCATCGCCGGCGCTCCCGATTTTTACCGCATGCCGGCCGTTCAGACAGGCGCGCTGCTGATGGATGCCGCCACCGGCAGCGAATGGAATTTCCGCGGTTGCGCGATTTCAGGGAAATCCAAAGGCGTGTGCCTGGAGCCGGTCGAGATGATCAAGGATTACTGGTTCGACTGGCGCAACTATAATCCGGCGACGACCATCTACGGCCGCTAAACTAGCGGCGCAGGCTTAGCTTCGATTGACACGCGGCGGCCTTTATGCCTATAATCTGAGCCTCGCACGCCTCTGCCTATTGGCTCGTGTGAACCGCGAAAAGGATCCGGATGGCAAAATTTCTCTTTACAGTTTGGCCATTTCCCGGATGCCTTCATCCACCGATTGCCGTAGCCTGCCAGCTCAAAAAACGCGGCCACGAGTGTGCCTTTTACACCGGCGCGCGCTATCGATCCCTGATCGAACAACAGGGTTTTGAGCACTTCCCGTTCGACCCCGCCGCGGATAAGGCTCTCGACGACCTGGTCTACTCCCCGCAAGGCATCGGCAAAAATTGGAGCTGGACTCGCCCCTGGCGCCTGCAACCGCAATTACGGGCATTCTTCTTCGATGGCATTCCGCAGCAGGTTACCGATATCCGCCGCATCCTCTCTAATTGGGGCGGCGACGTCATCGTTAGCGATCCGGCCCTCCTTGGCACTTTTCTGATCCTGGCGGAGACCGAGCCGGTCCCCGTCGCGCTCTGCTCCTACGTCGACGGATGCTGTCTGCCGGGCCCGGATGCGCCTCCCTTGGGCTTAGGCCTGCCGCTGCCGCACGGTATGTTTGGCCGCCTGCGCAACCGCCTGGTCGGTTTGGCGCAGGATCGCTTCATGTCGAGCATGCGCCGCGGTGCCAGCCGCCTGCGCCAGCAATACGGTCTGCCGCCCCTCGAGGGCCCCGTCATTGGCCTGGCCGCCAGGCTGCCACTCTATTTGCTGCCTAGTTGTCCCGAGTACGACTACCAGCGCCGCGACCTGCCAGCTTGCGTGCGCTACGTGGGTCCCATGCAATGGTATCCGCCACAGGATCGGCCCGGCTGGTTGGATGACCTTCCGCCCGGTCAGCCTGTCGTCCATGTTACGGAAGGCACCCTGCATTACCACGAGGCGTTCGTTTTGCAGGCCGCCGTTCGCGGCCTGGCTGACGCCCCTATACAGGTAGTCATCACAACCGGAGGCAATCGCGAGTTGTCTGAGCTCGGGCTGGGCGCGCTGCCGCCTAACGTGCGCGTCGAGCGCTTCGTGTCGCATAATTACCTGCTGCCCCGGACCGATGTGCTGGTCACCACCTCGGGCGGCGGATCTACGATGGCCGGCCTTTATCATGGCGTCCCCATGGTCATGGTGCCGACCGAGTGGGACCAGGCGGAGAACGCCCAGCGCGTCGTGGAATGCGGAGCCGGTATCCGTTTACCGGCACGAAAGTGTACGCCGCATGGGCTGCGTGAAGCAATCGAACGCGTGATGTCGGTTCCCTCGTATCGGGATAACGCGCAGCGCCTCTCCCGGATTCTCAAGGGCTACGGCGGAGCGGCCCACGCTGCCACGTTGCTGGAAGAGATTGTCCCCGCACGCGTGAGCGAAACAGAAAGCTCCGAAACGGTTTGCGAAACAGAGTAGTCGGTAAAGGATAACGCCATGGCCAGTCGCGTCCCGCTGCACACTATCATGCGATTCCTCGAATCGCCCGATCTCATCGCCAGAAGCGCCCGTCACGCCGTTCGAAAACGCCTGACCAGCCGTCTGGACTACCGCCGCAACGACGGCTTCAGCCAGCCCCCGATTCAACTCGACCTCAAGATCGTGAATGCCTGCAATCTGCGTTGTAAGATGTGCGCGCAGTGGGGAGAAGTCGGTTACAACCTGACTCGCCCCATCGCCGAGGTCCGGGAAACCGTCCCACTAAGCGTCTACAAGAAAATGGTGGACGATGTAGCGTCCTACAAGCCCTGGATCTACATCTGGGGCGGCGAGCCGTTTCTCTATCCCGATCTCCTCCCTCTGATCGCCTACATGAAGTCCAAGGGCTTCATCGTTTCCGTGGTTACCAACGGCACCAAGGTTGCCGACCACGCCAAAGATCTGGTCGAAATGGGACTTGACGTCTTGCTCGTTTCTGTCGACGGTCCTCGCGACACGCACGATAATATTCGCGGCTATAAAGGCGCTTTCGATCTCACCACCAACGGCATCCGCGCCGTGCAGGCCGAAAAGGATCGCCTGCGAAAAGTGAAACCGTACGTCACGCTGATGTCCGTCTTCACGCGCGATAACCAGGAATGCATCGAGCAGATCTACGAGCTGGGCGACGACCTCGGTATTGATGGCATGCTCTCCTGGTATGGCTGGTATCAAACCGCCGACAGCGGCGCCCGCCAGACCGTGCTGCTTCAGGAGAAGATGAACATCACCCCCTGGTCCTGGAAGGGTTGGTTGTGGAGCGCGCAGGAAATCAATCCCGATGTGGTGGTGCGCAGCGTGCAGCGGCTAAAGTCCCGCAAGTGGACCTTTCCCTACGTCTTCTTCCCCGACTTGAAGGACGAGCAGGTGCCCGTCTATTACCGCGACCACCACAATACGTTTGGCTATCATCAGTGCCGTGCCCCCTGGACCATGTGCGAAATCATGCCCAACGGCGATGTGGTCACCTGCCGGGATTACCCAGACATCATCACCGGCAACATCAAAAACGACAGCATCCTCAACATCTGGAACGGCCAGCGATCCCGCGACTTTCGCCTTATGTTGAAGAACGACGGGCTGATGCCTATCTGCAGCAAGTGCCAGGGCCTGATGGGGTTGTAGGACGCCCTCGATCAAAAGCACAAACGGGCGCGTGTCCGCGCCGCCAGGAAAGACAGGAACTCGGGGGATAGTGGCCGTGGCTCCGTTTTGCGCGGTTCATTAGAAGTTACCCGGAACTTGTCAAATCTTCGTTAACCCTTTGTTAAGGTAGCGCGCATAAGCACGCTTCAACGAAACACGTGCGCAAAGGGTGATCGATGTTTTCCCGCCGTCGGCGGTGCCGCGTTCTTCCGCTCGCATTCCTAGCTGTAACCATGCTCGCTGCCGGCACTATCGCCGGCCCGATCACATTCGAAGAAATCGCGCTCCGCGACGGCGTTATTTTCGTGAGCAACGCTTCCCCGACCCCCGAAAAGCACCAGCCCGAGCCCCTGGTGACCGGTGTCGCGGTCTTCGATTACGATGGCGACGGTTACCCGGATATCTACTTCGTCAACGGGGCGCGCATGCCCTCCCTCGTTAAAGAAGGTCCTCACTACGCCAACCGTCTCTTCCACAACAACCACGACCTGACGTTTTACGGATGTCACAGACAAGGCGGGAGTTGCCGGCGCCGGATACGCCATGAGTGTCGCGGTGGGCGACTATGACAACGACGGCCGCCCCGATCTCTACGTCGTCAACGTCAACGGCAACCAGTTATTTCATAACAATAGCGACGGCACCTTCACCGACGTGACCGCCAAAGCGGGCGTGTCTGGCGGCATCCTCGAAGGCAAGAAAATATGGTCCGTCTCCGCCGCCTGGGTGGACTATAACAACGACGGCCTGCTCGACCTGTTCGTATCAAACTACTGTGAATGGGACCCGCACGCGGAGCCGCCCTGCACCGTCAATGGCCTCCGTATCTCCTGCAATCCGCGTTACTACCAGCCGCTTCCGCCTACGCTCTACCGCAACAACGGCGATGGTACGTTCACCGATGTCTCGGTTGAAACCGGCCTCGCCGGTCATCCCGGCCGCGGCATGGGAGTGGCCATCGCTGATTATGATGGCGACGGCTACCCCGATATCTTCGCGGCCAACGACGTGATGCCCAATCAACTCTTCCACAACATCGGCGGAAAACGTTTTGAGGAAGTGGCCCTCCATGTGGGGCGCGCATTCGCCGAAGGCGGCAACGTGGTATCCGGCAGGGCGTCGATTTCCGCGATGTCCTGATCGACGGCCGGCCTTCCATCTGGATCACCGCCGTGGAACGCCAGACCTTTCCCCTCTTTCGCAACCTGGGCGGCGGCCAGTTCGTGGAATTCACCAATTCCGCCGGCATCGCCATGGAGACCGCGGGCATGTCAGGGCGGGCGAACGGCATTGTCGATCTGGACAACGACGGCCTGAAGGACCTGTTCGTGGCGCGCTCCAATGTCAGCGACAATGTGGCTTTGTTTTCCCCACGCAAGTACGAGGAGCCCAACGCCGTGTTCCGCAATCTGGGAAAAGGAAATTTCAAAAATATGAGCGACACGGCCGGGGAGGGCTTTCAAAAGGCCGCCGTCCACCCCAGGGTCGCTTTCGGCGATCTGGATAACGATGGCCGAATCGACGCCGTGGTATCCGTCCTCAACGGCCAAGCCAAGATCTTTCACAACACCACGCGCAATTCCAACCACTGGCTGCCGCTCAAGCTTGACGGCCGCAAGAGTAACCGCATGGGAATCGGGGCCAAAATCCGCCTGACCGGCGCCGACGGTTCCGTGTAGTACAACCACGTCACCACCAGCACTGGTTTCGCTTGCGCCAGCGATGCGCGCATGCATTTCGGTCTCGGCGCGTCCGCGTCCGCCAAAGAGATCGAGATCACCTGGCCCAGCGGCATCCGCCAGACCCTGCGCGACGTATCCGCCGATCGCATCGTGTCCATCGTCGAACCCGTTCCCGAAGTCCCCGATGCGCCCGCTACCCGCGATGCCGGTTTCGCCCCAAAACACAGTCTCTAATCACCCGCCGAGGTAGCGATCCAGGTTGAACGCCGCGCTGATCAACGAAAGGTGCGTCAGCGCTTGCGGAAAATTGCCCAGCGCCCGGCCCTGCGCGCCGGTTTGCTCCGCGTACAGCCCCAGATGGTTCGCGTATCCCAGCATCTGCTCGAACAGCAGCCGCGCATCCTGCAGGCGCTTCGGATCCTCCCGGCTGGCCCTGGTCAGCGCCTCCACCAGCCAGAACGTACACAGGTTGAACGTGCCTTCTGTGCCCTTCAGGCCGTCCGGGGTTTTGTCCACGTCGTACCGGAACACCAGGCCGTCCGACACCAGGCCGCCATCCCGCGGCGACCGGTTGATCGCGTCTAAATTCTTCAACATCCGCGGATCGCTCGGTGAAATAAAAAACACTAGCGGCATCAGCAGCAACGATGCGTCCAATGCGTCGCCGCCATAGCTTTGCACAAATGCGCCTTTCGCCTCGCTCCACCCGCGCTGCATCACGCTCTCGTAAATCTGATCCCTCGCCTTCGTCCACCGCTGCCAGTCCGCCGGCAGCGAGCGTTTGCCGGCCAGACGGATGGCTCGGTCCACCGCCACCCAGCACATCATCTTCGAAAAGACAAAATCGCGCCGCCCGCCGCGCACCTCCCAGATCGCGTCATCCTTGCTCCGCCAGTGCGTGCAGACCCAATTCGTCAGGCGCCGGAGGTACCCCCACAGCTCGTACGAAATCGGCTGCCCGTACTTGTTGTACAGGTACAGCGAGTCCATCATTTCGCCGTAAATGTCGAGCTGCAATTGCCGGTACGCCGCGTTGCCCGTCCGTACCGGGCGCGAGCCCATGTATCCTTCCAGGTGGCTGAGCGTCTGCTCAGGCAGCTTTCGCCGCCCGTCGATTCCATACACCGTCTGCAGCGATCCGTCGGGCTTCAGTTCGCGGCATCGTGCGTCCAGAAAGCCGGCGAATTGCATCGCCTCTTCCGTATAGCCGATCCGCATCAGGCTATAAACAGTGAATGCGGCGTCCCGGATCCACGTATACCGGTAGTCCCAATTGCGCGCGCCTCCCAGGCTCTCTGGCAGGCTGCACGTGGGCGCTGCCACGATCGCGCCGGTGGGCAGGTAGGTCAGCAACTTCAGCACCAGGGCCGACCGCTGCACCATCTCACGCCATCGCCCGTGATAAGTGCATTTGGAAAGCCATCGCCGCCAGTAGTTCACGGTTTCTTCGAACAGTTTGTCGCTGTCCTGTTCGTTGAGCTTGCTCGTCTGCCCGCGATGTGCCTCTCCCGCTTCGTACAATTCGAAGCTCCGCCCCGCCCCCTCCCGCAGCGAAAACTCCGCTGCCACCCCCGTCCCCTCGTGCCGCAACCGCACACTCGACTTCAGCCCCAGCCGCAGCCCCGGACCATCGAACCGCGCGCCTTCGCCGCTCACGCGCGTGCGGTGCGGGTCGCGTGCGTAGTTGAATGCGGGGTGGCACTCCAGGCGAAAGCGCATCGTGCCCCGCAGCACCCTCACCCTGCGCACCAGCTTTCCGCCCATTGATCCATCTGAACCCGTATGCACTGGCATGAAGTCGATGACCTCGCCCACCCCATCCGCCGAAAGAAAACGCGTCACCAGAACGTTGGTGTCGGGCCAGTAAAGCTGCTTGCGCGTGACCTCCGCGGGCACCGGGCTGATACGAAAATATCCGCCCTTCCCCTCGTCCAGGATGGCTCCGAAGATGCTCGGCGAATCAAACCGTGGCATGCATAGCCAGTCGACCGACCCGTTCTTCCCGATGAGCGCCGCCGTTCGCAGATTGCCGACAATTCCGTAGTCTTCGATGGGCTGATAGGGCATTTCGACAGGCCGGTCGTGTGCTGCACCGCGTCCTCATGTCATTTGCAATTCGTTGTCCAAAGGTCGATTCGATCCACGCCGCCCGCCAATCGCTCCAGAGGCGGCGGCCCGTACGATACGGCGGAAAGTGGGGCATTCCATATGGCTCGGCGCGCGACACGCAGCGGCGTGCCGTAGGCCGTCGCGCATGGCTGTTAGTGTGCGAATCGTCCTGTCCAGTTCCTCCGCCTTGGCTACGAGCAACTGCCGGTCTATGCGCAGCCGTCCGTCCGGCGCGAACATGCGCGCGATCTCACCAAGCGAGAAGCCCGCGGCACGCCCCACCGCGATCAGCGCCAGCCGTTCCAGCACGCCGGGATCGAACATACGGCGCAGTCCCCGCCGGCCTGTGGAGGCGATCAAGCCCTTCTCCTCGTAGAACCGCAGCGTAGAAGCAGGAAGGCCCGAGCGCTTGGCCACTTCGGCTATGTCCAGATCATCCTCCCTATTGACCTCAAGTCGACTTGAACTTGCATAATAAGGTTTTCGGTACTCGAGCGCAAGTAGAAAGGAGACATTCATGGATATCTCACACCAGAGCGATAACGAGCAGGCGAAGCTTTGGAACGGTCTGGCCGGACGCGCCTGGATCGAAACGCAGGAGTCGCTTGACCGGATGCTCAGGCCGTTCGAAAACCTGCTCGTCGAAGCGGTTTCACTCGGACCCGTAGGCCGCGTCCTTGACGTCGGCTGCGGCACGGGCGGGACCACGCTAGCCGTCGCGCGGCTGCCGGCAGCGAAGGGCCGCACGACAGGCGTCGACATTTCGGAGACGATGATCGCCGCCGCCCGCTTGCGCGCCGAACGGGAGAACGCCACGGCCAGCTTCATCTGCGCCGACGCGCAGGTGCATGAGTTCCAGCCCGCCGGCTTCGATACGATCATTTCGCGCTTCGGCGTTATGTTCTTTGCCGACTCGATCCGGGCTTTTGCGAACCTGCGGCGGGCCGCTACGGACAATGCCGTGCTCCGGTTCGTTGCCTGGCGGAGTGCGCCGGAGAATCCGTTTATGACCACGGCCGAGCGAGCCGCGGCGCCGCTCCTGCCGGACCTTCCCGCACGCCAGCCGGATGCACCCGGCCAGTTCGCCTTTGCCAATGAACGCCGGGTCCACACCATCCTGAAGAAAAGCGGCTGGACCGGCATCGAGATCCGGCCGATTGATGTTGCGTGCACAATGGCCGAAAAGGAATTGATCACTTACCTGACGCGTTTTGGCCCCGTCGGCCGCATCCTTCAAGAGATGGACGACCGGACGCGCGCGCAAGTCATCGAGACGGCCCGAGTTGCCTGTGATCCATATGTCCACGGAACGGAAGTCCGCTTTACCGCGGCCTGCTGGATGGTCAGCGCGCACGCGCGTCCTGCGTGAGCCCCGCATCATCAATTGCGCGCGCGGGATGGTCTGTGCTATTTGGAGCCGCCGGCCTTCGCAGAACCTCGTTTGGGCCGCCGGACGGCCCTTACTTTCCCGCTCTTCCCGCCTCCGCAGAAGAACTGATTGCCGCCGTCCGACTCAAGCCCTGATACGCCCACCCCTGGGGGCATCTCCAGCCTCTCCAGGACCTCTCCCGTTCGGGGATCGAGTCGCCTCAAATCGCTTTCGTCACCTTCCCAGGTACCATGCCATAGCTCGCCATCAACCCAGGTGACACCGGTTACGAAGCGGTTGGACTCGATGGTGCGAAGAATCGCGCCGGTCTCGGGATCGATTTGATGGATCTTCCGGTTGCGATACTGCCCCACCCAGAGCGTCCCTTCAGCCCACGCTAGCCCTGAGTCACTGCCGCCGCCGGGCGCGGGGATGGTGGCAAGCACACGGCCGTTCTGCGGATCGATCTTCTGGATGCGATCCTCGGCGAGTTGAAACAGGTACCGGCCGTCGAAGGCCGTTCCCGCATGCGCGGCGACATCGATCGAGCGCAGCATGTCTCCGCGTGCAGGATCGAAGGCGTTCAGGCTGTCTCCCGCGGCAAACCAGACTTGTTGGCCGTCAAACGTGACTCCGGCCACATTGTCAACGCCCGGAAAGGGACCATATTCGCGGACGATCTCGGCGTTGGATCGATGCATAGGTAGATTTTGACGCGGTACTGGCTCAAATAGCCAGCCCGTTTTCAACAAACCCCTTTCAAACCGTGCGTGCGGTTTTCCCGCACACGGCTTAACGATGATCTTACTGGTGCGGCTTGCGCCGGGTAGCGCACGGTTCCGCGCAATCGATACAGACCCATTCCGTGAAACTGAGCGGCTGTCCACAGTACACGCCGCGTCGCTCGCTGCCCGCCACGCCGATGCATCCAGCGTACGAGCCGCTCATAGACGAAGCTGTCCATTTTCAGGAACACCCGAGACGATGTGCCCGTCCGGAAGTAGTTCCCCCAACCGCGAAGCACGGGGTTCAGTTTGGCGATGATCTGCTTCACGTCCTCCCCGCTGGCACGTTTATCGGTGATCTCCCGCACCCGGTCCCGGAGCCGCTTCGTGGCCTGCGGTGACGGCCAGCGGTGCATGTAATATGCCCGCGGGTTCCGCAGAATACTGCGCTTCTTGCGGATCGTACACCCCAGAAACACGAAGCTTTCCTTCCCACGCCGTAAGTCCACCATCCGCGTCTTCTCCGGATGCAGCCCCAAACCCAGCTTGCTCATCACAAACTGGATTTGTCGAAGCGCCTCCTTCGCCTTCGACTCCGTTGGCGCCATCACCACGAGGTGAGTAGGCCCGGGGAATCTCACCCCGAGCCTCTCTCAGAACCGTACTTGAACCTCTCAGCTCATACGGCTCCCGCCATGGAGCCACGCCGCTCGCCCATCTGCCAGTGCGCCCACAACTTCGGATCGCGTCTCGAGATGCGCGCGACCCAATGTGTCGCCCTGCGCAAATGACCGCGCAGCGTCTTGTATTTCCGTTCGGCCCAGCGGGCCAGCGATCGATCCAGTTGGCGCATCGGCGGATACAGCGCCGAGCGATAATACCGCCCGTAGTATTGGAGCCAGCCTCGGATCTTCGGGTTGAACATCCGCGACAGATCTTCGATTCGCTTGTCGCTGCGTAAATGCAGGTCCCAGCTTCGAATCTCCACCCGAATCGCTTTCACCGCCTTGTCGGAAACTGCCGGGCTGAAGTTGATGAAGAACTTCCCCTTGCGATTCTTCGATCTCCGCGGCCGAAATGTGTAGCCCAGAAAATCGAACTTCTCGTTCGGATACTTCCTCCGCCGATCATCATCCTTGCAATAGACAACCTTCGTCTTCTCCGGATGAAGCTCCAACCCACACTCCTTCAAGCGCGCGGCTATGGCAGCCCGAACCCCCTGGGCTTCCGCCTCTGTCCTGCAATGCACGATGGCATCGTCGGCGTACCGCTCAAAAGGCATGTGCGGATACTGCTTCGCCATCCATCGATCAAAAGCATAGTGCAGAAACAAATTGGCTAACAGAGGGCTGATGACCCCGCCTTGCGGCGTGCCCTTCTCACGCGGGACCAACTGGCCGTCCTCCTCTTGCACTGGCGCTTGCAGCCACCGCTCGATATAGAGGACCATCCACTGTTCCTTGGCGTGCTTCTTCACCGCCCGTAGCAGCAGATCTTGCGGGATGTTGTCAAAGAAGCCCTTGATGTCCAGATCCAAAATCCAGTCATAGCGCCAGCATCGCTGCCGCGCCTGCCCCACTGCATCCAGCGCCGACTTCCCCGGCCGATAGCCGTAGGAATCCGGATGGAACAGCGGGTCCACCGCCGGCTCCAGTCTCGACTTCACCACCTGTTGCGCGATCCGATCCGACACGGTCGGTATGCCCAGCTTCCTTTCCCCACCGTTCGCCTTCGGTATTTTTACCGTGCGCACCGGCGGTGGAAAGTAACTGCCCGACGACATCCGATTCCAGATCTTGTACAGGTTCCCTTTCCGGTTGCTCTCAAAATCCGCAATCGACTGCTCGTCGACCCCTGCCGCTCCTTGGTTCGCCTTCACTCGCTTATACGCTTCCCAGACCTCCCCCTTGGATATACAGAACGGCTTTGCCTCACTCATCGGCTCCTCCCATTCCTGGTTGGCTCATTGAATTTGGCCCCATAACACAACCCCTTCGCTCCATCCCGTTTCCGGGACTTCACCACTACTACGGGTTGTTCCGCCCCTGGGCTCCGCTTCCGTACTCTCGCCCTCGTGGTTCTTCCACTTGCGGCTTCTCCGTTCGCATCGGAGTCCCAGGTTCCCACGTTCCGCTCGACCGCCTCTGGCAAGTTCAGGCCACCTTAATGCCGGATGCCGCCCCGTCCGTAAGCAGGCCTTCGCCAGAGCTGATCCCGCAGTAACGACTCCCTGCGGTTTCGACATCGTCCCTACGCTTTCGACACGTCATCAGTGGTTCCCTTACGGTCCTCTCCTTGCCAGTCACCTGACCTGGTTCTTCCCAGGCCTTTTCCTTCTGTGCTCACGACCATGGCTCTTGACCACAGCCGCCGAAGGTGGTTTGGAACCTGCTCCTGCCAGCCGGTTCCGAGGGGCCTTCCCTCATCGATCAAGCAGTTACACACATTGGGCCCTCCTCGGCCCTTTGCGCTCGTGGCGCACAATCGTCGGCATATCGAATCAGTTTCCCGAGCGACCCACACTTGGCCGCCCACAACCGATCCAACAGGTGCAGGTAGATGTTCGCCAGCAACGGCGAGATCACTCCGCCCTGCGGGGTTCCCGCCAGCGTCTCCCTCACCGTTCCGTCTTCCATCACCCCGGCCCTTAGCCACTGCCGGATCAACTTCAATACCCGCCGATCCGAGATTCGCCCCCCCACCAGCACCATCAGCTTCTCCTGATCGATGCTGTCGAAGTAGCCCTTGATGTCTGCATCGACTACGAAGTCATGCCCTGGGTTCCCCGCTATGCGGATTGCTTCCAGAGCCTCCGTCGCGCTCTTCTTCGGTCGAAATCCGAAACTGCTCGCCTCGAAATCCGCCTCGAAGATCGGCTCGATCATGATCTTCGCCGCCATCTGCACCACCCGGTCCCGCACCGTCGGTATCCCCAGTGGCCGCTGCTTTCCGTCAGCTTTCGGTATGTATTGCCGCCTCACCGGTGAGGGGCGATATCGGCCTGCCCGAAGGTCGGCTTCAATGCCCGCCAGAAACTGGCCCACACCATCCTGCTCGATGTTCTCCAGCGTCTCGCGATCCACTCCCGCCGCGCCTCCGTTACTGCGCACCCGCCTCCATGCTTCCCACAGGACGTCACTCCTGTGGATCCGGTCGTACAGCGCATGAAATCGCCGTGTCTTACTCTGCTTGGCACACACCCATAGCTTGCGTTGGAGTTCTCGCACTTTATCTACTACCGGGTTGTTTTCCGTTTCCGGCATGCCCTCGCGCTTACCTCTCCACAAGCTCGATCAAAGCAGGGCCCCTTCCCTCCAGCGTGTTGTCTTGCACGCCTTCACTGGTACTACGGACCCCTCGGACTCCCCCCTGGCTCCTCGCGATTTCGGCCGTCCGGCTTTATACGCTCGGTCTTCGCCTGACTGGGCTGCCAGATAGGGTCTCTCCTGTTCCACATTCTTCTCTGGAAACGTGCCACCGCCCGCTACCCCGGAAAGGTCCAGCAGCCGTTCCGGTCCAGGCTGCTGTCTGTTGCCTTCGCCGTGACATGACCGGCTCGGCCCTTTCAAATACCTTTCGGCTGAAAATATGACGTGGCTGCAGCGTTCACTTGATGTTGCGGCCCGCTTCCTTGCTCTCCACAGAATGGACTTTTGACGCCCCGCTCGGACCGAAGGCATCTCTGCCCTAGCCTGGGGCCTGCTACCGGGCGCTCCGGCGCTTACCCGGACAAGACTCTCACTTGCTAGAAGAACGCGTCTTTCAGGACGCACCATGCCTCCATCCTAGTCAATTGGCAAAGGAGCGGGGAGTAACAAGGTAGTCGTGAATCCCGGAACGGGCGGGGTCAACCAGCGGCGAGCCCGCGCGCGGCCGAATGACTGCACCTTGCCCGCTTCCGCGAGCGAGTCGAGTGCTCGCTGCACGGTACGCTGGCTGGTGCCCAGGGCCACCGCAAGGGCCGAACTCGACCAGGATTCACCGTCGGCAAGAAAGGCCAGCACTGCCGCGTGCTCGTCTTCGACCGGCAGCGCCAGCACGGCTACCTCGCGCGCGCCCAGCGGGGCTAGCGCAAAACCCCGTCTCGTGGCGTTGATGCCGGCCAGGGTCCGCAGTGCTTTGCGAAGCCGGCCAACCTCGACTCGGAGGCGCGCGCGATGCGATTCATCCACGAGCCTCGCTCCGAATGCTCGCGCCAGGAGCTGGTCCCTTGGCACGTCTTCAGGCCACGCTTCGCCCAGCGAACGTGCGAGCGCGAACAACACCGGACGTGTTGCGAGCGAGATCACCGTACCGCCCTGACGCACGACGTGACGGCAGGCATCTACCACGAACGCTTTCGACGCCAGCAACGCCTCTACATCCTTGAGCAGGAGGAGGCGTTCCCGGCCGCCGGCAATAAGGCGCGCCGCGGGAGTGGTCAGGATGAGGGAAGCGGTTTCGACCTCCGCCGCCAGCGCAGGGATACATGCCAGTTGCGCGGCGTGTTCTGCCCGCGCCAGCGCCGCGCGGGCTGCCTCTGTTTGGAGACGGCGTATCGCGATGCCCGCCACTACCAACTGGTGAGCGGCCCTGGAAGCGGGCGGGAAGGGCGTGGGGTCCAAATCGGCGAGCATCCGCTCGGCCTCGTCGAGGCGCCCGATCAGCAGGAGACGCCGGACCTCAAGGTACCGCGCATGTGCGGCGTTCAGCCGGTCGCCGTGCCGTTCGAGCGTGGCGCGGGCTGCTTCGAGGGTCTTCGCGGGCCGGCCCAAATCACGCGAGGCAAGCGCGATCTCGGCCTCGGCAACGATGCACCTGGCCCGCGCCACCGCTTCTTTCGGTCCGAACGCGCGCGTTGCACTCCGCAGAAGAGCCTTCGCGCGAACGAGGTCGCCGAGTTGCGCCATGGCGATGCCGCGAAGAGCAAGGGCAGGCGCATCGTCGCGCAGGGCGACCCGTTTCAACGCGCCGAGGGGATCACCCGCCGACAGTGCTCGCGCTGCGGCCGTGATCAGCGAGTCCATTGCAATCCCGCCACACTTGTCACTCCCATCGTCTCGACTTCCGGCGTTAAGTTTATCTCGTGGCCGGCAATCATTGAATTTTATCGAGAAATGAAGGGCTACACGTTCGAAAGGAGACAAGCCCAATGACGAAACATCTGATCGGGACGCGTGCGGAGTGGCTCGCGGCACGGCTCGACCTGCTCCAGGCGGAGAAGGACTTGACGCGGCGCGGTGACGAACTGGCCCAGCGGCGGCAGGAGCTGCCGTGGGTGCGAATCGACAAGGAGTATCGATTCGAGACCGATGAGGGATGTGCCTCGCTGGCGGAACTCTTCCGCGGGCGCTCGCAGCTCCTGGTTTACCACTTTATGTTCGGCCCCGACTACACGGCCGGCTGTCCTTCCTGCTCCTCGATCGCGGACGGCTTCAACGGCATCGCCGTGCATCTGGCCAACCATGATGTGATGCTTTGGGCGGTATCGCTGGGCCAACTCCAGAAGCTGCAGGCGTACAAGCGGCGGATGGGATGGGCGTTTCCCTGGGCTTCCTCGTTCGGCAGCGACTTCAACTTCGACTTCACTACGTCGTTTACCGAGGAGCAGCAGCGCGAGGGTATTGAGTATAATTTCCACCGCCAACCACCGCCCCAGCGGCGCCCGGGCCAGGAGGGCAGCGGCGGCGCTCAGTTTGCGGCCATGTGCGGGACCGACGCGGCCACCTATGGGCGCGAGCGGCCAGGCATAAGCGCGTTCGCGCTCGAGGACGGTGTCGTGTACCACACCTATTCTGCCTATGCGCGCGGCGTGGACGGCATTTGGGGCATGTACCAGTGGCTCGACCGCGCCCCCAAAGGCCGTAACGAGACGGGCATCTGGTGGCGCCGTCACGACGAGTACAAGGGCTGAGGATGGTCATGGTTATCGCGGCGCAACTGCGGGGCTGGAGATTCGCGCGCCACCGGAGCGGTCACCGCCGGGGCAGGGTTGTTTCTGATCGCGTGCGCAAGCCGGGCTCGGATGAAGGAGCCGGGATAGTGCGCAGTTGTCCGCCCTCGGCGTCCACGCGCCTGCCGATTGATCCAGCGCGCATTACCGGTTTCGTCTGATGGTTTCGTGTACACTGGTCCCATAGCCGCCAGCGCGCCAGCTTATATCAATTCAAAGGGAGGATGCGTCCCGTGGCGCAAATACCAAACGAAACCGCAAGCATCGGCAAAGCTGTCAGCATTAAGGGCGAAGTATTCAGTAATGAGGATTTATACGTAGATGGCGCCCTTGAAGGAAAAGTCGAACTGCCCTTGCACAAACTCACTGTAGGTCCGCATGGCACCGTGAAAACCGGCGTCATCAAGGCGGGCGCCGTAGAGATTCATGGCAATGTCGAGGGAGACATCAATGCGCAGGATAGAGTTGAGATCCGCAAAAACGCGACCCTTACAGGTAACATCAAGACCGCGCGCATTGTGATCGAGGACGGCGCCTATTTTAAAGGCGGTGTCGACATCACCCGGCAGGAGAGTGCCGCGGCAGCGGGGCAGGCGGCTAAAGCGCGCGGCGATTGATTTCGCCGCGTTCGCACTGGATATTGCAGCTCTGCCCCACGTTTCGCCCTCCGAGGCTGAGCCTATCGCCAGTGACCTGGGACCCAGTGCTGCCCGTACGGGCCGCCATCCCAGTGACCCGGTACCCAGTAGGCGTGCGGTGCCGGGGGGCCGTTCACGTAATACGCGCGTCCCGCGCATCCGGTCAGTGACCCGAGGGCCACCGCCATCAAAATCAACGCCAGCTTCTTTCTCATTTTCGTTGCCCTCCACTTACTCAAACGCAGTTGCCGGGCTGTGCGTTGCGGTTTGACCTTCACTCTTGAGAAGAATTAATGTTTGGGCAGGCGCTAGCCTTGCGAATTACCAGTGTGCGGGCCAGCACCCCGCGCTGGGAAAACGTAACTTGCCGTCACGCCTGTAGCGATCACCACGATGCAGCCGATCACGTTGTACCAGAGAAATGAAATCCCGGTGAACAGAAATGCCGTGAAGATGGCGGCCTCGCCGGCCAGCATGCCCAGGAACGCGCCGGTCCCGCCCACCCGCTTGAAGAAAAAGGCCAGCGTGAACACTCCCAGTAGCGATCCATAAAACAGCGATCCCACAATGTTCACCGCTTCGATCAGCGACCCTAAGTGCTTGCCGAACCCGGCGAAGGCCACGGCGTATGCGCCCCAGAATGCCGTGGCAACGCGGGAAGCATTCAAATAGTGATGGTCGGAAGCCGTCTTCCGGAAGTGGCGTCTGTAAATATCGACCACGGATACCGTGGCCAGTGAGTTGATCTCGCCTGAACTCGACGACATAGTCGCCGCCAGGATTACGGCGATCACCAGCCCCACGATTCCGGCGGGCAGGTACTTGGTCACGAACGAAAGGAAAATGTAATTGGTATCGCGGAAGCCCTTCTCGCCGCCCGTGGCTTCCACCAGGCCTGCGCCTTCTTTGCGCGCGGCATCTATACCCTGCTGTGCGCTGCGATAGCGGGCGATGGCATCGCTCTCGCCCTGCGCGTCGTGGTTATGGCGCGCCTCCACCATCTCCAGGGCAGCTTGTTTGCGGCGTGCGAAGGCATCCCGATAGCGCGTGGCAATCGGTTCGTAGCGCTCCCGCATCTCCGGCCGCTGGATGCGCTCGTATTCGGCCCTCTGAAAAACGATGGGGCCGGGCTCGAAAATGTAAAACACGAAGACCATCGCCCCGATAAAGAGAATGAAGAACTGCATGGGGATCTTGGCCATAGCCGTGAACAACAGGCTCAGCTTGCTTTGCGCGATGGATTTGCCGGTGAGGTAGCGCTGCACCTGCGACTGGTCGCAGCCGAAATACGAAAGCGCCAGGAACATGCCGCCGATCAGCCCGCTCCATAGGTTATAGCGGTCGTTCCAGTCGAAATGGAAGTTCACTGCATTAAGCTTGCCCGCCGATCCCGCCAGGTGCATGGCGTCCAGAAAGGAGACCTGCCGCGGCAGTAGACCGATGATCATGAACAGGGCAACCACCAGGCCAAAAAGGATGATCAGCATCTGTTGCACATCCGTCCAGGTGACCGTGCGGATGCCTCCCGTCACGGTGTAGATCACAACGGTGACGCCGATGATGAGCGTGGTGAGCCGGTCCGGCCAGCCGAAGATAATCGAGAGCACGATGGCCGGCGCATAGAACGTCAGCCCGACCGAGAGCCCTCGCTGCATCAGGAAAATGAGGCTGGCCAGCGCGCGCGTCTTGGCGTCGAAGCGATTCTCCAGGTATTCGTACGCGGTATATACTTTGGCGCGATGGAAGATCGGCACCGCCGTCGCTGACAGGATCACCATCGCCAGCGGCATGCCGAAATAGAATTGCACGAAGCGCATGCCGTCCACGTACGACTGTCCGGTGGTCGAAATAAAGGTGATGGCGCTGGCCTGCGTGGCCATAATGGAGAGCGCCATGGCGTACCAGGGCATGCTCTTGCCGGCCAGCAGATAGCGGTCGACGGTGTTGCTGCCGCGGCCGCGATACAGGCCATAGGCAATGATCGTGACCAGCGATCCGACCAGAACCACCCAGTCGAGAGGTCTCATGCGAAAGCGCGGGTAAATACGTAGCAGAGCGCGATCAGCAGCGCCAGGTAAACGATGACGGCGGTATAAACACGCCGCCAGGTCCCCAGAAACGGCGGCGGTTCATCGGGCAAGTCGCGCGTGGCGGGGAGCATACGGGGAGTGTAGCATGGGCTCCCGGCAGGTGTGCGGTGTTCGCCCTTTGCCCGCGCACCCAGCTATACTGGCCTTGGAACCTCAAGAATACGAACCGCTTCGGCCGCATGGAACTTTGCAGACCGGAGCCTCGTATTCCTTAACGAATATTGCCAACCCTATGACTGCTACAATCGCAAACATCCAAGCCGATCAGATCAAAGCGTTGCTGGCTGATAAGGGCTACGACGTCACTGAACCCGCACCGGGCATCCTGCGCGTGCAGGAACTGCACAGCGGCGTAGCTGTACAGGCGGTGCTAATGGGCGACATCCTGTTTCTGTCGCTTACCTGCACGGTGGCGCCGGAAACCGCCATCACGCCCGCAATCATGCGCAAGATGCTCGACGCGCACAACGGCATTTCCACGTCGTATTTCCAGCTTTACGACGCCGGCGCCGGCAAGACCGCTGTCACCCTCAACAATTTCTGCAAACTCGAAGACCTGGGCCCCGAGGACCAGGACGACATTCTTTCCTGCGTCCATTTTCTGCTGGCCGACGTCCTGGTGGCCCGCCAGCTTCTCAGCACCTTGGTGTAACCGGAGACAAATCAGACATGGCATTCTTTTCGGATATTTTCAATCGCGCCGGCCGCGTCGCCCGCGGCCAGGCTAATGAAGGCATGAGCGCTGTAGAGGACGCCACTTTCGACGCCACCGTCCGGCAGACCGTGGCGGACATGAAGACCGAGCTGAACAAAGCCGTGAACGCGTCCGCCGTGGCCATGAGCAACTACAACCGGCTGGACGCCGAATACCAGAAATACGTCCGCCAGGCGCAGGAATGGAAGGCCCGTGCGGGCCAGGCCCTGGATGCCGGGAATGAAGACCTGGCGCGCAAGGCTTTGGCCAAAAAGGCCGAGAGCGACAAGCAGATCGCCTCCATGCAAACTTCTGTCGACCAGGCGCAGAAGGCCAGCGACACGCTGAAGCAGCAGGTGATGGAGTTGAAGCGCAAAATCGACGAGGCGGACCGTACCGCGACCACCCTGGTGGCGCGCAAGAATGCCGCGCAGGCGCAGCGCAAGGTGGCCGAGGCGCTGGCCGGCGTAGGCAATGCCGACAATGCTTTCGCCGCGCTCAACCGCTTCGAGGAAACCGTCTCGCAGGAAGAGGCTAAGGCCCAGGCGTTCAATCAACTCGCCTCCGCGGGCAAGGACGACGACCTGGAGAAAGAGTTCGCCGCACTCGGCAGCCACGGGGTGGATGACGAACTGGCCGCGCTGAAGCGCGAGCGCCAGTTGCAGGCGCCCAGCATCCCGTTATCGCTGCCGGCCCCCAAGCAGAAGACCGGTGAACAGGCCAGCGGACAATAGCCGCTCGCTATGGGCCCCATCACTATAACGCTGGTACTGGTCCTGGGAGGTTTGCTTTTTATGGTTCTCAAGAAGCTTTTCGAAAGGCACCCGCAGCAAGCCCCCCAGGCCGCGCCCGCGCCGGATCTGGCCAGCCTCACGGTGGCCGACGCGCGCGTGGGCGACAATATCTCCATCTCCGGCGCCGGCGACAACTACGCCGACGTCGATTTCACGATCGATCACAGCAACCGTTATGAAGCCGGCGAGCGCAAGTGGTTCGACCTAAGCGGCCGCAGCGGCGAGCGCCGCGTCGTGCTAGAAGTGCGGACCGAAGACGACGAACTGGAAGTGCGCGGCTTCCTCGACGGCCGTAAGCTCACCATCGAAGATCTGGGTCTCTCCGAAGACGACCTGGCGCAAATGGACGAGCGCCAGAACACCGCCGACAATTTCGAGTTCGACGGCAAGAATTGGTATTACCGCCTCAGCAAGGAAGTGGGCGTGTTTCACGACGGCCAGACGCAGGGAGCCGGCTTCTATGGATGGGAATTCATCGAAGAGACCGGCGCGCGGTATCTGTCGATCCGCAAGCGCGAGGGAGAACCTTTCGCCGCCAGCCTGGCCGTCAAATTGAATCCGGCGGATATCACGGTTTTCCGTCCCGCCTAAGGAGCCACCATGAGCCGTCGCGGGCTCGAAGTTTTAGCCGTAATCCTCAGTTTCCTGATCGTCATCGTTCTGTTTGCCGGCTTCGATAATCTGCCGCGCAAGCTGCGCGCGGACATTACCGCCGAAGAACAGCAGCTTCCGCAAGCACAGAAGCAATTCCAAAGTGCGCAGGACGAGGTGACGCACGACATCGCCTCCGATCCCGATCTGTTCCACGCGCACGACATGAACACGGCCTTCCCGGAGCGCTTCCGCATCGCCGCGGGCGAATTGCAGGGCGCGCAGCGGGATGCCGCCGCACTTGATAAGCTCCTCAAAGCCAACAAGCGGCAGGATCGCGAACAAGCCGAGCGATTGCTAAAAGAAGAGAGCGCCCTGCGCGCCGCCGCCCTCAACGAAGCGAATGCCGTCCAGACCGAGGCGCGCCACTGGGTGGACATGAAGGCGAATCTGCCCACCGAATTGCAGCAGATGGCGGCAGACCGGCAGACACTCGAACATTACGATTTCGCCCCGGTCACCGCCGTCGTCGCCCGCGCCGAAACGGATTGGCCGGCCAAGAGATCCGATCTCGACACGCGCCTCGCGGCTCTGCGCGCCATTCCGGACGATGGCGAAAAAGCCTGGCAATCGAGCGACGCCATGCGCCGCAAAGCCGAGGCCAAGGATTTTGCGGGCCTGGATTACGCAGCGCTGCTTACTTCCGCCGAAACGCTGCATACCGACGCGACGACGTTGCCGGCGCGCACCCAGGAACTGCAAACTTTAACCGGCCAGCTCTACACCTCGTGGGACAAAGTCCTGGCGGACCTGCGGGACCGGAAGTCCGGCGGCACGCGCGACTACGAGGAAGAAATTCGCACCATCCGGACGAAGTTCCCGGATGCCACCGGCAAGGATGGCGTCACCACTTCGGACGAATCCTGGCAGGACGTTTCGAAAGCCACCTACCAGATCAACGAGCGAAATATCGGCATGTCCGTCGCCCACAAGCAGGTGGGCAAGTACGATAGCGAAGTTGACGAAGTAGCCGAACCCGCCGGATTCGCCTACATGGCCCCGGTGGGCGAGCGCAATCAGTATGGCTACTGGGACCATTCCGGCGGCGGCAACTTCTGGGTATGGTACGGACAATACGCGCTGCTGCGCGATCTGCTGTGGGGACACAGCTACCGGCCGATTCCATCGTACGAATGGGAATCGTACCGGACTGCACGCTCCAGCGGCCAGACCTTCTACGGCCGCGACGAGGCCGCCGGCGTACCCAAATACGGAACGCACGGCACCTTCACCCAGCAGCATTACGCGGACAGCCGCTACGTGCGCAGCTCGGGCGGATACAACAACTCGAAGTACGCGAGCGGCAGCCTGCGCCGGGGGGAGAGCGGCGAAGGACACTCGTTCGGTTCGGGATCGAAGCCGCCCAGTTCCGGAGCATTCAAACCGCGCAGCTCACCTGGTTTCCGGCCCAGCTTCCGCCCGCCGTCAGGGGGCCGCTCCTTCGGCCGCCGGCATTAGCGGGGCATAGGTAAGCGCTTTGGGAATTTTCCCGAATCTCCCCCATTGCACCCTTTCGCCCGGTTAGATCCTGTTATCATTTAAGCCACGTTTTCGAGGGATGCGGAACGCAGCGTGGCGGCTCCGCGACCGCCCGTGTGGCCCACTGCCGGCTGACATGCGAGAACCGAGACAGGCGGCCTCGACCGCCAATAAACCAACGACAGCGGAGCCGCTCCGGATCGAGCTGTTCGGGAAATTTCGCATCACCCGCGGAGAGAAGCCGGTCGCCGGGGTAAACACCAATCGTCTGCAATCGCTGCTGGCTTTCCTGGTGCTCCACAGCGATGCGCCGCAATCGCGCGAATATCTCGCGTTTCTCCTCTGGCCCAACTCCAATGAGGCTCAATCCCGCACGAATTTGCGGCAGTTGCTGCACCATCTGCGCCGGGCTCTGCCCGAGGAAGACCACCTGCTGGCAATAGACAATCACAGCGTCCAATGGCGGCGCGATGCCGCATGCGCTGTGGATGCTGCCGAGTTCGACGCCGCAGTGGCCGCTGCCCGGAGCGCCGCCAAACGCGGAGACGCGGATGCGGAACTGCGGTCGCTTCAGTGGGCTGCACACTTGTATCAGGACGACCTGCTGCCCGGATTGTATGACGAATGGGTGCCCGCGGTCCGCGACCGCTATCGCCGTGAGGTGGAGCAGGTTCTCGGCCGTCTGGCGGGCTTGCTCGAGGGCAAGGGCGATTATCCCGCCGCAATCCAATATGTGGAGCGGCTGGTGGCGCAGGATCCGCTGCGCGAGACGCATCACCAGTTCCTGATTCGATTGCTTGCCGCCAACCATGACCGGGCCGGCGCGATACGCGCCTACCACCAGGCGATGCGCGTTCTCCGGCGCGAACTGGGGGTCGAGCCGGGCGCCGCTACACGCGAACTCTTCGAAACGGTGCTGAAATCGGAGGGAACCGTTAGTGCGCCGGCGGAATCTCCCCCGGCCAACATGGCTTCGCCGCCGCCCCTGGTCGGCAGAAAGAAGGAATGGGAGCGGCTGCTGGAGTGCTGGAGCGTAGCCACCCGTGGCGGCATTCACCTGGCGGCAATTGCCGGCGAGCCCGGTATTGGGAAATCCAGGCTGGCGGAAGAACTGTATAACTGGTGCGCTCACCGCCAGGCTGCCGTGGCGCGGGCGCGTAGTTATGCGGCACAGGGCCCCCTGGCCTACGCGCCCGTCACCGAGTGGCTGCGCGCCGAGCCATTGCGTGCCGCCCGCGCACAACTGCGCCCGTCCCAGTTAGAGGAATTGGCGCGCGTGCTGCCGGAGGTTCGGGCCGAGAACCCGGCCATCCAGAGGCCCCAACCGCTTACAGAGGGCTGGCAGCGCACGCATTTCTATGACTCCCTGAATGCCATCTTCGCAGCCACCCGCAAGCCTCTTTTGCTGGTCATCGACGACCTGCAATGGTGTGATCAGGATTCATTCGACTGGTTGCACTCCTGGTTCCGCGCCGGAACGGCAGGCGGGATTCTGGTCGTGGGCACGGTGCGTTCAGAAGAGACGGACCGGAACCATCCCTTCACCCGGCTCTACGCCGAACTCCGGCGGTCCGGACAGGCTGTAGACCTTTCTCTTCTTCCCCTCGATCCGCGGGAAACGGCCGCGCTGGGAAAACAGGTGTCCGAGCGCCAGCTCAATGCCGCGGAATTGACCGGCCTCTACCAGTCCACTGGAGGCAATCCTCTCTTCGTGATTGAAAGTGTGCTGGCCGGCTTGCCGGAAGGTCTACAGGATCCGTCCACCCCGCGAATCGCTCCGCCGCGCGTACACGCCGTGATAGCCTCCCGGCTGGCCCAGCTGAGCGCTCCGGCATACGAACTGGCCGGATTCGCTGCCACCGCCGGCCAGGCTTTCTCGTTCGACCTGCTGGCGAAGGCTACCGACTGGGACGAGGAAAGCCTATCGCGCGCCTTGGATGAGCTGTGGCAGCGCCGCATCATCGAGGGCAAGGGCGCGGCGCAATACGACTTCACCCACGATCGCCTGCGAGAAGTGGCCCAGGCGGAGTTGAGCCCCGTGCGCCAGCGCTTTCTGCATCGCCGCCTGGCGTACGCCTTAGGAGAACTTCACGCGGCGGAAGGCGATGACGTCTCCGGGCGCCTGGCCTCCCACTACGAAGCGGCGGGCATGGCGGAAGAGGCCATCCGGCACTACCGGCAAGCCGCCGCGGTCGCCCATCAACGTTTTGCCGATGCGGAAGCCGCCGTCCACCTCCGGCGGGCCATTGCAATTTGCCGGGACCTGCCCGAGACCCGCCGTCGCGAGAAGCAGCAGCTCGATCTCCTGGTCGAGCTGGCCCGCGCTCTGTTTACCACGCTGGGCTACGCAGCCGCCGAGGTAGGCGAGGTCTGCACCAGCGCCGTAACCCTCTTCCGCCGGCTCGACGAAAAGGCGCAAGGCGTTCCGGTTCTGAGCAGCGCCTGGCTATACCACGTGGTGCACGGCGAGTTGGAAACATCCAAGGATCTGGGCCGGCAGCTTCTTGATTTGGCGCGCGGTGAAAACGCCCCTTTGCCTACCATGACCGGTCATTTCGTGATCGGGAATATCTGTTTTCACCAGGGCCAGTTCTCCGATTCAAAGGCGCATTTGGAAGAAACGCTGGCCCATCATGCGAACTGTACGCCCGCCGAACTGGCGCTCATCGCGATTCCCGAAGTCGGCGTCTTCTGCCGTTCCTACTTACCTCACGTTCTTTGGCATCTGGGCTACCCGGACCAGGCGACGCAGCGGAGCGCCGAAGCGCTCGCTTCGGCCGCCGCGGGATCGCATCCATTTGGGCTGGCCATTGCGCTGAATTACGCAGCCATGCTCCACGTGTTCCGCCGCGACAGCAAGTCGGCTCTCGCGCGGGCGGACGAGGCCGTGACTGTCTGCCGCCGCTACGGCTTTGCGTACTATTTGTCGATGGGCGAGATCGTGGCCGGTTGGGCGCGTGCCATGGAAGGCGATTGGGAGGCCGGCCTGGCACAGCTTCGCGCGGGCTTTGAAGCGTTGCGGGCCAGCGGTGCCGAACTGCGCCTGCCGTTCTACCACGGACTGCTGGCGGAAGCCTGCGCGGCGGCCGGCCAGACCGCCGAAGCGCTGGCGAATGTATCGAACGGCCTCGCGTTCCAGAGCCGGAATGGAGAAATATGGGCGGCTCCCGATCTGCATCGCATCCACGGCGATCTGCTGCTCGCCGGCGGCAACCACCCGCAAGCCTTGGCCAGTTATCAGCGGGCGCTTGAAGCGGCTGAGCAAATCGGCGCCCCGCTGCCTGCGCTGCGGGCAGGCGTCCGAATGTGCCGGATACCGCTCGACCCTACCGGCGCGCACGACCACCGGACACTCCTGGAACGTCTCTACAGCCAGTTCACCGAGGGATTCGAGACCGAAGACCTGCGCGAAGCGCGTTCTTTTCTGGAATCTAACCTCAGCCCCGCCGCAACTCGACCGGAACGCCCGTTCCCCTCGCCACGGAACGCTCCAGGAACGCCTCCAATGTCAAATTAGGAAAGCTTCCGATTGTCCCATCGGAACCAGGAGGAAACCATGCTGTCAAACGAATCACTCGCTCAGTTTCGCACTCAGTTGCGAGGCGCCCTGATCGCGCCGGATGATGCCCGCTACGCGGATGCGCGGAAGGTTTACAACGCCATGATCGACCGCAAGCCGGCTCTGATCGCGGAGTGTGCCGACGTTGCCGACGTCCAGCAGGCCATAAGCTTTGGCCGCGATAACGGGGTACGGGTCTCGATCCGTGGCGGAGGTCACAATGCTGGCGGCCTGGGCGTCTGCGATGACGGCCTCGTGATCGATCTTTCGCGCATGTCTTACGTCCATGTTGACCCGTCTTCCCGGACTGTCCGGGCCGGCGGCGGCGCTACATGGGGCGGCGTCGATCATGCCACCCATGCTTTCGGATTAGCGGTGCCTTCCGGCATCATCTCGACCACGGGCGTGGGCGGCTTGACGCTCGGCGGCGGCATGGGCCATCTCACCAGAAAATACGGCTTGACCGTTGACAACCTGCTGGCCGCCGACGTGGTGCTGGCGGACGGCAGCTTCGTAGTGGCGAGCGCCGAATCGAACGCCGATCTGTTCTGGGCCATACGCGGCGGTGGCGGCAACTTCGGCGTGGTTACGTCGTTTCTGTTTCAGGCTCATCCGGTGCATACGGTTTGTGCCGGGCCGATGCTGTGGGAACTCGAGCAGGCTGCCGACATCATGAAGTGGTACCGCGAATTCATCACCGGCGCGCCGGAAGAGATCAACGGCTTCTTCGCGTTTATGACCGTGCCTCCCGGACCGCCCTTCCCGGAATCGCTCCACTTCAAGAAAATGTGCGGCATCGTCTGGTGCTACACCGGATCTCTGGAGCAAGCCAACGAAATTCTGGAACCGGTGCGGCAGTACCGGCGCCCGGAATTCGAATTCTTCGCGCCAATGCCATTTCCCATGCTGCAAGGCATGTTCGACGGACTGTATCCGCCCGGCCTGCAATGGTATTGGAAGGCCGATTTCGTGAAGGAGCTGGGCGACGAGGCTATCCGCCGGCATGTCGAGCACGGCGCGCAACTGCCGACCATGCATTCCACCATGCACCTTTACCCCATTAACGGCGCGGCCCACCGGGTAACCAGTCAAGATACCCCGTGGAGCTACCGTGACGCCGTATGGAGCCAGGTGATCGTGGGCGTGGATCCCGATCCTGCCAATCGGGAAAGGATCACCACTTGGGCCACCGATTATTTTCGCGCCCTGCATCCGTTTGGCGCGGGAGGCGCATACGTCAACTTCATGATGGAAGAAGGCGAAGATCGCATCCGCGCCACGTACCGGGAGAATTACGACCGGCTGGCCGCCATCAAAGCGAAATACGATCCGCACAATTTCTTCCGCGTGAACCAGAACATCAAGCCGGCCGCGGCTTTGGGAACTTCCGCCGGCTAGCGATCGGCTAGGCGAAGTTTCAGTCGCCCATCACGAAACGAGCGCCCTGGATTTCACCGGCCACCGCGGCGATCTCGGCTTCCATCGGCCGGTCCCGATCCAGGAACGCGCGACTCGCCGCACCGCATCGTAGACCCGCCGGCTTCCCGCGCCCAGCTTCGCGGGACCGCCGCGCAGGTCCACGGCCTGAGCTGCGGCCAGCAGCACCATGGCGGTCTCGTTGCGTAGGCATTCCAGGGCTTCCGCCGCGGTTACGGCCGAATGCATGCCCAGGCTGACCACGTCCTGGTTGTATTGCTCGGTTGGCAGCGAATGGATCGAGCTGGGTCCGGCCATCTGCCGGATCGCGCACGCCAGGCTGGTGCAGCTCAACTGCATGCCCTTGAATCCGGAGTTCATTCCGGGATCGGGCACCAGGTTGGCTGGTAGTCCGGCGTTGAACTTGTCATCCACCAGCACGGCGAACAACGCATTCCCCCAGTTTCCCTCGATCGCGAAATCCAGCTTCCAGGTATCCAGCATCCGTGAGATGTGTCCGCCGTAGAAATTGCCGGCACGGTATAGGTTGCCGGTTTCCGGGTCCACCAGTGGATTATCGTTTGCCGAATTGATCTCGCGCTCCAGTACGGCCCGCGAATCCTCCAGCGCTTCCCAGGCCGGTCCCAGGCCCTGCGGCACGCATCGCAGCGAGTAGCAGCTTTGCGAGCTGGATTCGGTGACGTATCCGCTCCCGCTCAACAGCCCCCGCACGTATGCCGCCACACCGATCTGGCCGGGATGGCCTTTGCTTTCGTGTACCCATGGCTGATACGCCTCCGAAGGCGCCTGCATGGCCTCGATAGCCAGTGCCACGCCGCCCAGCAGCGCGCGCAGCACACGCCAGGCATCGGTCCAGATCAGCGCAGCCAAGGCCGTCATGGCCGTAGTGCCGTTGATCAGTGCCAAGCCTTCCTTGGGTGCGAAATGTATGGTCTCGAGGCCGGCGGCCTTCAGCGCTTCCTCAGCCGGCATTCTGCGGCCCTCGTAATAAACTTCACCTATTCCCAAAAGGGTCCGCGCGACGTAAGCGGAGGGCATGAGGTCACCGCTGGCGCCTACGGATCCGTATCGCGGTACCACCGGGACAATGCCCCGGTTCAACAAATCCTGCAGCGCCGCGACCAGTTCCCAGCGCACGGCGGAAGACCCCCTGGCGAATGTTGCCAGGCGCAGCAGCGTGGCCGCCCGCACTACATCCTGCGGCAAAGGCGCGCCCGTGCCGCACGAAAGATGATTCATCAGGTTGAGTTGAAAGCGTTCGGTCTGTTCGGCATCCAGCGCGAATTTAATGTTGCCGCCCACGCCGGTGTTGACGCCGTAAATGCGATCGCCGGCAGCCAGCCGTTCCTCGAGCCTGCGGCGCCCTTGTGCAATCCGGGCTCGCGCGGCATCTGAAAAATCCACGGCGGCGTGATCGCGCGCGACTGAGGCGACTTCTTCGATAGTGATAGCGCTAGTACCTAGAATGATGGTGTCAGGCATGATTAAGAGGGGATATGACAATTGTAACTGGAATGGACGGCCTGAAATGAATTCCGTGAGAATACGGCTGGGTTAGCGATCTCGACGGCAACGATCCCAATTGTCGGCTTTGGCGCCAGCCTAGTTGGTCAGCGCGCGGCCCTTTTGCGCTTCAACGACGCGTCCCTTGCGCAACCGAGCCGTGGGGAGGTCTTGCGCACAGCTCGAGCACAGACCGTAAACGCGAAGTTGGGGATTGTAGAGTGGTAATACCTGGCCAGGCGACTTTGAACTGGGCACATACACTTTGCCATTAGCCACCACCGGAGTCGTGAACTTGGTGGCAAACCAATAATCCGTGCTGCTCCATAGTGGAGTACTGACGTTCGTCGCATCGAAGGCGTAAAGCGCGCCCTGTTGCCATCTGCCTACCGTTACCTGCGGCACCACCGCCCACACGATGCCGTCAATACCGCCATTTGCAGAAACCGTTAGACCGCCACCCGGATAGTTGGGGCTGGCAATCGCGCCTTGGTGGGCATCCAGTGTAAAGCGATTGTTCGCGGGATTGAAGTCCCAAACCCGGAGAGAATCACCCCAACCCCAAACATAGAGAATGTCCTTCGCGTCGGCGCGAGGCCAGAGAGCCATGCTGTGGATTTCATAGCAGCCGTTTTGCCCCGGACCGTTCCCGCAGGCATTGCTGGTGGCCGTGAAGGCTTGCACGGCGCCGTTGTTTCCCTTCCGGTAGCCGCCCATAGTTTCCCGGTTCAACACATAGGCGCCGCCTGTTTTTCCCGAGGAAACCATCAGGTTCGGTGCCTGCGGATTCGTGCTGGTGAACAGGATGCCGCCCGCATCGCCAAGATCCAGATCATGTAGGTTCAGCGAGGTGAAGCCGTATGGCGTGAATGCATCGACTACAATGCCGGCAGCGCTCAGCCGTAGGGCCGATTCGCCCCAGTTGCCCGAGTAAGGCCCGCCGTACCCCCCGTTCCCGGTAACGATATATACCCCGGTGGGGTCCAACCCCGGTCCCCGGCCCGACATCCAGATTCCTCCACCATGTCCGCATTGATTGGTGGGCGGCGTCGCCGTGGAACACGCCTGCCCGCTTTGCGTCGCATTTTGCGTGCTGTTGAAAATCATCGTCTGGGTGAACGTGCTCCCGTCAAACTGATATCCGAACAGCCATCCGTGGTACGGTACGGTGGTTTCGTTTCCCAAGCGGGTGCCGAAAGCAAGGTACACCGTGGTCTTGGTTGGGTCCTCCAACAGCGCGGGCCGCTGAAACAGCCCCCTGGTTGCGAAGGGAATGCAAGGCGGCGGAATCACTCCGCCGCTTCCGGTGGTGCAGGGTGTGGACTGCGTATCGTCACCCGTACCCGGTACCGCGCCCCGAATTGCGGTGTGGGCGAGTTGGGTGCCTGTTAAAATGTCGACGGCGTGCAGGCTGAAGATCTCCTGACTGCTCTGGCTGCTGAGTGTCACCAGGAATATTGTGTTCATAGCAATATCGATGACCGGAGTACCCAGAATTCCGACATTCATCAGTCCCACGTTGACCGGGGTCCCCAACGAAAGGTGCCAGAGTGGCGGCTGCGCCTCATCCGCGTCAAACGCGTAAATTGAGTTGTTCACCGTGGCCACAAAAACCACATTGTGTACGCTGCCGTTGATCTTCAGGTTGGGAACGTAAAGCGGCTCGGCAAAGATGTCTCCATCCACTGCGACACTGAACAGAAGGCCAAAAGCGGATGGGTTCACGTTTGATGGCGTTAGTATTGTCTCTGAACTATTAGTGCCTGTCCGGCTGGTATTATATTGGCCCGTTAGTACGCCTTCGAAGCTCTGCGACAGGGCTTCGCCCGGCAGAAGTAATAATAGAAATAAGGCCGCGACGAGATAGGCGCGACTCACAAAACCGTACATTTTACTGGTCTCCTGGCCGGCGGCACACTTCTCCTGCGAATCCAGGCGGCGCAACCCGGCATGTAATCTACAATACGTCTTTTTATGTTACGGCTGCCAGGGATTTTATAAAGGTCTGAAAGCACTAGAACTCTAGTACTATTACTATCCGACCTATAGAACTACATTCTTTATTGAGGGATTATTCGATTACAAAAGTTTGGCGGGCTTCAAAGGTCTGCTGACCCACTCCGTCGTGCGCAGTGAGCACCACGGTGTACTCTCCGGGATGCGTGTTGGCCTTAGTTACCAGACTCATCACTGCCGGCACGTAGCGTTTGGGGTAAAACGACTGGCTCTGCTCGCCGTCCGCGTGTGGTTGCGAGTAGAGCGCCTTGCCGCTCGGCGCCAGCACGGATACATCGTAGCTGACATCGACCGCATTACCGTCTCCATACTTAAAGCCGATCATGTCGAAGCGGGCCCACACCGTATCGCCAGGCCGGTATACAGCCTTCACCAGCGGTTGTTTGTCGTCTTCCGATTTATAAAAGCGGATATTGCGGATCACCAACGCGTCGCTGGGTTCAACCTGGCGTCCATGGACCTCGAAGGGTAATTCCTTGGTCGCGGTGGACTTGCTGATGACATCGGTTACGGAAATTGCAATCTTGTAGGTACCTGAATCAGCCAGCGGCGGTATCACGATCTCATGGCGTACCGTGGGCTTCCAGTTCTTATCTTCGGGTGCCAGAGTCTCTTCCACCTCGGATGTCGCGGTTTCCATAATGCGCACGCCGCGCGGATCGAAGGCATCAACCTTGTAGGTTAAATGCACACGATCGCCGGAAGAAACGGAGAAGCCGTCCACCTGGAAACTGAAGAACATGGTTTCGCCTGGATCATGGACGTATCCGGAAGGCAAGAGCGCGCCTCCATCGCGATCGGAGATGCTGGGCCTCACGACCGCTAGGGGAACCGTGGCTCCCCCAAGCCCGTACACGAGCACAACGGCCAGCAAAACCCCGCGCGCGCCTACGGACACCAGTGATTCGCGGATTTTGTCGATGGGCATAGCGTCATTGCGGGTTCGGCATCTCGGGCGCGTCGGACGTGAAGCTGAGGGGAATATCGATGTCTCTGGTGAACTGGCTGTTCTCATCGGATACCCTTAGCCGGTAATGCTTGGGGGCCACGTCGAAAACCACGTATCCCTGTAAGTTTTCGGCTGGCTTCACCTTTTTTAGGAAACCGGTCCACTGCGGCACCTGGCTGCCATCGCTCAGTTCCGCGTACGCCTGCCCGGAATCGTCTACTAAGTTCAGCGTCGGGACCATCAAGTCAGTAGCGCCCCCGTTCACTACACTCAGCCGGATCAAAAAAAACCGGTCTTTGGGCACCCGCGTTTCCGCGCCTTCCCCTAACTTGGCTTTCCACTGATCTTCAAACACGTTGTACACCAGGGAACCGGCGGTCACACGTTCTCCCATGCGGTGAACCTGCGTTTCGGAAGATACGGCCGGGGCGCATCCGGCCAGGACCGACAGGCACACGACGGCCGCCGCTCCCAGAAATGGCTGCAAAGTATGCATAGAGGAATCTTGCTCCGGCCGGCAGTCCCCTGTCAAGGAGCTAAGCGGCCGGCGAGCAGGCCCGGAGGCGGCGCGTCCAGGCTGGTTCAACTGCGCGGGCGCTCTTTTAGCATCTTCTCGAACTTGACCTTTTGATCGTCGTTCAGGATGCTGAAAATGCGTGCTTTACCGTCTGATAACACAGTCTGGTAGTACTTGGCGAAATCGTCCAGAATACTTTCCATTTGGGCCTGCTGCGCGGGTGATAGATCGAGCTGCTTCGCCACCGTTTTCAAATATTCGGTCTTGGCGCTGTTATCCCAAAACGGGCGCGGATGGAGTGCGTTGTGGGCACCCAGGTTCATGGCCACTGCGCCCGCCACCGCTCCGCTCATGAACACCAGCAGCAATACGCTGAACCCGGCAAGCTTGGGCGATAGCCACAATGGGGCCGCCGTGGGCCTTGCCACCGAATTATGGCTCATAGTTCGCCAGCGTCACCAGCATCTGGTCGGAGTTGGGAGCCCCGGATGCATCCGCCATCAGAGCCTGTGGCGTGGTAGGTTCAGGTGCATACGACTCCTCGCGCGATACCAGAACCGTGCCCAGCACGGCCATGGTCAGCAACGAAGCGAACACCACCCGGCGGCCGAATTCGAAATCGCGGAATGAACTCCAGAACGATACCGCTGGCCGTTCCTCGAAATCTTGCATAACCTGCGCCACGAAACCTGGAGGAGGTTCCAAGGCCTCAGGCGCTCTGAGCGAAGAGAGCAGCCCGACTGACTCCCGCATCTCTTCAATTTCCCGGCGGCAATTGGCGCAAGTTTCCAAGTGAGCTTCGAAGCGGTGTTGAGCGGGTAGCGCCAGACTACCGCCCAAGTACTCCTCAAGATCATCAATGATAACCGCGTGCATAAGCCTTCTTCCCTTACAAACTAAACATTTCCTGCTTCCTCCCGCGAGTCTTTCCCTGCGTTGCCCGCTTCCGGAGGACCTTCCATCTTACATGAATCGATCTAAACCCGTCGTGAGCGGAGCTACCGGGCCCCACCCGCTCAACCGGCTACCAGGCCGGGAGCTCTATCAAGACGTTGCGCTGCCTTCACTAGTTTCTGGCGTGCCCGGAATAATTTCACCTTGATGGTGTTTTCGTTCATTCCAGTCGTTTGCGCCAGTTCCTCTACCGAGTAGCCCTCAACTTCTTTCATCATCAACAACATACGCTCCTCTTCGGAAACCCGGCTGAGGAGTTTCAGGACGTAATCCCGGCGGGCCAGCGTCTGATCCGCGGCCGGCTGGCGATCTACCGCCGGGTCGGCGTTCTCGACGCGGCGCACTTCGTCTTCACTCAAATCGCTTTCATACACCAGCTTGCGCACTTTCTTCTTGCGCAGATAGTCGAAACATTCGTTCACCGTGATTTTATAGATCCAGGTGATCAGCGAACTGCGGAAATCAAAATTCCGGATGGACAGGTAAACTTTTGCAAATACTTGCTGTGCAATGTCTTCCACGTCGTTCCGCTGCCGCACAATACCGTGAATGATGGAGAACACTTTGGACTGGTACTTCTCCACAATCTCGCGAAAGGCGGCTTCTTCGCCGGCCTGAGCTCGGCGGACCAACGCGCCTTCCTGGGTGTTCAGGTAGTCCACTCGTGTTTTAATCGCAACCCTGGTACCGAACGCGGGGAGTGGTAAC
Organism: Bryobacterales bacterium; assembly: GCA_963843255.1. Lineage (GTDB taxonomy): Bacteria > Acidobacteriota > Terriglobia > Bryobacterales > Bryobacteraceae > Bog-159. The sequence goes on from CAWJJQ010000009.1 coordinate 410,837, forward strand.
GCGCCGCTCAGTGTTCCCATACACCGCTTCCGACGTTGACCGCCCATCGGCGGTTTCAACTTCCCACCCCAAAAATAGCAGATTCTCGCAACTTAAGAGCTGTCGTACCATCCATTAAGCAGCGAACGGTGGTCTGTGCTAGCCCCCCGGGCTGGCCTCTTGTATAATGGCAGCCGTAGCGGGACAACTTTCGATAAGGAGTTAAGGTTTCTATGGTTCAATTAACGGAGAAAGCAGTCGGTAAGGTAAGGGAGATTTTGGATACTCAGGAGCCCAAGCCGGCCGGTCTGCGCATTGCCGTTGTCGGTGGGGGATGCTCGGGCTTTAGCTATTCTATGGCGTTCGAGAACCAACCCAACATGCTCGACAAGACGTATAGTTTCGGAGGCTTGAAGGTGTTCGTCGATCAGGCCAGCCTGCTTTATCTTGATGGCGCCGAGGTCGATTACGTCGAAACATTGGAAGGCTCCGGTTTCAAATTCAATAATCCGCAAGTGAAGTCGACCTGCGGCTGCGGCAGTTCCTTCAGCGTCTAAGCACGGGCAACCCTTCCGCGGGCGGCCCCCCGGTCGCCCTACTACCGCTTTCGGCATTGGCGGGCCTATTATGGTCTGAGGATGCTACTTACTTCAGCATGGCTGCGTGAAACCGGCGTTGTCATGGTGCTTTTCCTGGCTGGGAATCTCTCGCGCGCACAGGTTGCGGGTACGGCTCTCACGGGTAAAGTTACCGGATCATCGGGAGCCGCCGTTGCCAATGCCAAAATCTCCGCCAAGAATACGGCTACAGGGCAGATAACGGAAGGCCAAGCCGACGCGAACGGCGTTTATACCATTCCGAATCTGGCGGCAGGCGACTATGAGGTCTCTGTTTCAGCCGAAGGCCTGCCCACCAAGGTTTCGACAGTGACGGTCACCGCTGGAGCCACCGCATCCCTGAATGTGTCTTTGGGCAGCGCGGCAGGCGCGGCGCCTACGCTCGGGGATCTCGGCTTCAAACCGGAGGAGGCCAAAGGCAGCGCCGCCGAGCAAGAACGGCTCAATAAACGCTCCCATATGCTGAAGATCCACCAGCGGCTTGGATTGATCACAATCGCGCCCCTGGTTGCGACATTAGTCAGTTCCAACGGAGCTGCCGGCCGGCATGGCACGGCGTCCGGACGGGAGTTGCACGCCGCGCTGGGCGCCGCCACAGCAGGCATGTATTTCAGCACCGCCTATTTTGCTGTCTTCGCGCCCAAGATTACCGGGACGCATGTCCGCGGGCCTATTCGCCTCCACCGCGCCCTCGCCTGGGTGCATGGCCCCGGCATGATTCTGACCCCCGTTCTAGGCGCCCTCGCGTATGATCAGCGGAGCCGCGGCGAAAAGGTCCATGGCATCGCCAAACTGCATTCAACGGTAGCCGCCGTAACCGGCGCGGCCTACGGATTGGCGATCCTATCCGTGTCGATCAAATTTTAAGGAAGCTACCAATGCGCAGAATGGCCCCTCTTTTCCTGTTTCTGGCGCTTTCCTTGACCGCTGCCGATAGCCAGTGGGTGGTTGCTCAATCCACTCTGAGCTATCACGTTTCTCACCCCTTGCACCAGATTGACGGCGTGAGCCATGCGGCCCGTGGAAAAGGTGTCTGCCATGACGGGCAGTGCGATTTCCTCATCGCCGTACCGGTTAAATCCTTCGATTCCGGCGACAGCAATCGCGACCTGCACATGATCCAGGTAGCGCGCGGCGCGGAGTTTCCCATGGTCATGGTGCGCGTGCGATTGCCCGAGGACGTTTCCTCATCGGCCACCATCCACGCCGATCTGGAGGTCCAGTTCGCCGGCCAGACCGCGCACTATAGCCAGGTTCCCTTTCAACACGTGGTTCAGGGAAGCGAGCACAAGATCTCCGGAACCATTCCGGCCACTTTGTCCGATTTCAAGATCGACCCGCCTTCGCTGCTCGCAATTCCCACCAAAAACGAGATCCCCGTACGCGTGGAACTCGTCTGGCGTCCGGCTTGATCTGACTGGAAGCTGACTCTGTGCCGTGTGCCATCCTATATTCGTTGATCTGATGACCACCGAACAACAGCTCCGCGAGAAGCTTCGCAAGATCACCGCATTATTCGAGGGCGCTGCCACTGCGGGCGAACGCCAGGCTGCGGCCGCGGCGATTGAGCGGATTCGTCAGGCGCTCAACGCCGCGGTACGCACCGAGCAACTACCCGAGACGAAGTTTTCCATGGTGGATCAATGGCAGAGACGCCTGTTCTCCGCGCTTTGCCGGAGATACGGGCTCGAACCCTATCGCTATAAAGGACAACGATACACCACGGTGATGGTGCGAGCGCCGCGGTCCTTTGTGGATGGGACCCTCTGGCCGGAATATCTCGAGTTACAGGCCGCCCTGCATTCCTACCTCAATGACGCCACCGAACGCATCATTCGGGACGAGGTCTACGGGGACGCGGGCGAAGCGAGAGAACAGGCGGGATAACGGTGGAAACGACCAGGAATCCGGGCACGGCGCATCGCGCGCCTTTCCCGGTTCCGGGATGACTGCCGTCCCGCCGAACCCCGTTTTTCAGTTACCGCAGTTCCATATCGTGTATACTCTGGAGATCCCAGGAGGAAACCGTGACCACTCTTTCTCCAGGGGCCAAGTTGCTCCGCGCCGCTTCCGTTCTTCTCGCTTTGACATCCGGATGGATTCCTTTGAGGGCGCAGTACACGACGCCCTCAATCGACGGCGTCATCCGACCCGGCGAATACGGCAACACCAGCAACGCTACCAACCAGATCGGGACCAGCACCGGACAAACGTGGTACGTGACCTGGGATGCCGCCAATCTTTATGTGGCCATCGCCAACGCCAACTTGAACGAAGGGGCAATCCTCTACATCGATGCGAATCCGCTCAATCCGCCTGGTGGGGGCGCCAACACCAACGGTACCCTGGCGAGCTTCAATTACGACAACACCGGTGTTTCGTCGCTCCCGTTCCGCGCGCGCTTCGTCACCTACTTCAAAGATGGCTACAACGAATATCGCAATGCGGACGGCGCCGGTGGCTGGAGCGGCCAGACATCCAATTACGCCATATACGCCTCGCAAAATAGCGTGAATATCCGTGAATTTGCCATTCCCTGGACCGCCGTCAGCGGCGGAACTCCTGCGTCATTCCTCTTTTTCGGATTTCTCACCTCGAAGGGCGGCAACATCTACGGTCAGGTTCCCAATGATAACGGGGCTGGACCGCCCGGCGCGGCGGCCGCCAATACCCAGTATTTCGTCGTCAACAACACGGCCAACGGCACGAGCACGCCGCCGTTTTCTATCGAAAACTCGAGCAGCTCCGTGAATTATGCCGCCCTCTTTCACAATACATTCGATCCCTATTACCGCAGCCAGGAGGGCGCCACGCCGGCCGGCACTACCGTGACCCTACGCGTCCGCACGGCCCACTTCGGCGCTACCAGCGTCAACCTGCGCGTGTACCTGCTGGACACCGGATCTGGAAACACTGCCGGTCCCATCGATTCGCCCATGGCGTTTTTGGAGAGCAAAACCGTCGACGGCACGCTCTACGATGAATACTCCATCGATTACAAAACGCCCGCCGCGCCGACCATCGTTTATTACAAATTCGCGATTTCCAACGGTCCCGCCACCGCCTGGTATAGCGACGATTACATCGACGGCTACGACAACCTGAACAAGGATGGTCCGGGAACAGCCTCGCCCACCGAGCCCAACAATTCGTTCCAGATCACGGCCTACGTACCTGCTTTCCAGACGCCCGCCTGGATGGCCACCGCCAATGTCTACCAGATTTTCCCGGATCGCTTTCGCAACGGCGATCCCACCAACGACTATTGCGTTGCCGGGAGTTCTTCCGGCTGCCCTTCCTTTTATGGAGCCGGAGCGGCCGCCAACCTCGCCGTGACTACCTGGAACTCGCAACTCTGCGATCCGAACAATTCCAGCGCTCCGTGCTACAACAACGGCGGCAACACGTTTTATGGCGGCGATCTGATGGGCATCCAGAACGAACTCGACTACATTCAGGGCATCGGCTTCGACACGATTTACCTCACCCCCATCTTTCAAGCCAGTTCCAATCACCGGTACGACACGGACGACTTCATGACCGTGGATCCGGCTCTGGGGGGTAACGCCGCACTCACTTCCCTGCTCGCTGCGATGAGCACGCGGGGAATGCACGCCATATTCGATGCCGTCTGGAATCACGCCTCGTCCGACAGCATGTACTTCAACGAGTACGGCCGCTTCCCAGCGACCGGCGCCTGCCAGTCGCTCTACTTCCACGTGGCGCGCCTGGTTCCACTTCTTCGACAACAACGTGCCCTGCAAGCCGGTGGATTATCCGGCCTGGTTCGGGTACAGTTCGCTGCCGACCTTCGACCATACCAACGCCGCCGTGCAGAACTTTTTCTACAGCGGCGGAACTTCCAGCGTGCTGGGGGCCTGGTACAGCGCCGGCGCAGGTGGTTTTCGCTTCGACGTGGCGGACGATCCCAATTTTCCGCATGCCTGGTGGGTAGGAGTGCGCCAGTCCGGCAAAGGCTACAACGCTAACGGTCCCCTGATCGGCGAAGTCTGGCCCAACGCCAGTCCGTGGCTGGCCGGCGATCAAATGGATTCGGTCATGAACTACCGCTTCCGCCGCAACGTGACCGGGTTCGTCCGCTGGCCCTACAACTGGGTGGATAACAATGACAATGGCGCCGATGCCATCATCCCGCTCAGCCCCAGCCAGCTCGACACGGCCATGCGCGCCATCCGCGACGATTATCCACCGCAGGCGACCGCCGCCATGCTCGACCTGATCGATTCGCACGATACCAACCGCGCCCTCTACGTGATGACCGAACTGGGCGACACCGGCCTGGTCCAGGCCAAGCAGCGGCTCGAATTGGCCGCGCTGTTTCAGTTCACCTACATCGGCGCGCCCACCGTCTTCTATGGCGATGAAGCAGCTATCAACGCGCCGTCGCTGTTTAATAATCCGAACGGGACCGGTCCCGTTGGCGATCCTTACTGCCGCGCTCCGTATCCGTGGACCGATCAGCCCGGTAATGCGTCCATATACGGCCCTCCCGACCCGGCAGTGATCGCCTACTACACGGCACTCGCGCACTTGCGCAAGCAGCACGCCTCTCTCACCAGCGGCGCCTTCGTCACGCTGCTCACCGGCGATACCCAACAGGCCGCCGCGCCCAACACCTACGCCTACGCCCGCACGATTTCAGGCGGCGAAACCGCTATTGTGGCGCTGAACAACGGATCCGCCGCGAATACTCCGGTGATTCCGGTAGGCGCCTACTTCCCGGATGGCACAACGTTACAGGACGCCATCGGCGGCGCTACATACAAAGTATCCGGCGGTAGTATCTCGCTGACGTTGAATGCGATCACCGGGGTCCTGCTGTTGCCGGCTCCTGCAACGGCTGACCTCACGCCGCCCACCGCCATCATCGCGCTCGCGCCCGCGTCTAGTGGCGATAGTGTAGACAGCCCGGCGGTCACGGTCAATATCACCGCCAGCGATACCGAAAGCGGAGTCAGCCGTATCTTCTATTGGGTGGATGGCGGACAGGTCAATAGCGTATCCGGTTCGTCGGCGGCGGTCACCGTGACCGGTGAAGGATCGCACACGGTGGGCGTACGCGTTCTAGACAATGCCGGTAATATCAGTCCCCAATATACGCAGCCAGTGACGGTCGATCAACCCGCCCCGGTTGTACCGGTCGGCCCTCTGCGGTAAACGCGCGCACACCCAAGGTGTTCCTCGCTCGCGGGCGCGTGGCAGGCGGGCTGAAACGCTCTCAGTCAGGCACACGTCTGCTATGCTGGCAATCGAACATCCCGGAAAAAACAGTATGGGTTACCGATGGTTTTTCCCCACGCTCCTCTCGGGTACGTTGCTGATTTTTCCCCTATTTGCCAACGACCCCACGGGGACCCTAACCGGTACAGTGACGGACGTGAGCGGGGCGGTTGTGCCCAAAGCCCGGGTAACAGTAATCAACGAAGCCACCAATGCTACGCGTGACGCGCTGACCAATGACGATGGCGATTTCACGGTAGCGCTGCTGCCGCCTGGACACTACCGCCTGGCTGTCGAAAAAGCCGGATTCCGCCGTACCATTCACAGCGGGATCGATCTGGATGTGGATCAGACCGCGCGCGTGGACTTCGCCCTCCAGGTGGGCATCCTGACCGAGGAAGTGAAGGTCACCGATACGCAACCGATCGTGCAAACCGATACATCCACCATGGGACAGGTGATCGACGGACGGCTGGTGCACGAGCTGCCGCTGAACGAGCGCAATTTCCTGGCGTTTGCGCTGCTGGCGCCAGGCAGCCAAATGCCGGTGGAGGGATCGCAGAACTCCACGCAGGGCGGCGCGGTCAGTGTGAACGGAGCGCGCGAGCAATCGAATAACTTTCTGCTGGAAGGCGTGGACAACAACGATCCGTACATTAATCAGTACGTGGCGCTGCCTTCGATCGACGCCATTCAAGAATTTAAGGTGCAGTCGAGCGATTATTCGGCTGAGTTCGGACGCAGCGGCGGCGCGCAGGTGAATGTCATCCTGAAGAGCGGCTCGAACCAATTCCACGGTGGTGCTTTCGAGTTTCTGCGCAATCGCAACCTGGACGCCAAGAATTTCTTCGACCTTCCCTATTGCAGGTCCAGCTCCGTGCCTGGCACGTGCGGTCCCATCCCCAGCCTGGATCGCGACCAGTTCGGCGGAACGTTTGGCGGGCCCATACGCAAGGACAAAACGTTCTTCTTCGTTTCCTACGAAGGGCTGCGTCTGCGCCAGGCCACCACGCGCGAGGCCACGGTTCCTTCGCAAAATCAGAAGGTGGGAATCACCTCTCTGCTGAACGCGGCGGGAATACCGGAGAGCGCGGCGGGACTGGCGGTGCTGGGTCTGTATCCGGCGGCCAACGTGGGCACGGATTTGAAGAATTCGAACACGTTCGTTTCCGCGCCGGTGATCCGCAATGGCGAGAATTTGGGACTAGTGAAAGTGGATCATCATGCCGGACCGAACGATACGATATCCGCCCATTGGGCGATCTTCGACGAGAACCGCTTCAATCCGTTCGATCCGGTGAATGCGTTCACCAACTTGCCCGGATACGGCAGCTTCACGCTGAACGATGGCCAGAACGGAGGGCTGAGTTGGAACCACGTGTTCACCTCCTCGGCGATCAACGAGTTCCGATTGGGATATAACCGGATGCGGGCGGGCGCCTTCCAACAGAGCTCCGGCGATAACATCAGCGCGCAACTGGGCTTTCCAGACATCCTGACCAAGCCGGTCGATCTAGGGTATCCGGAGGTGAACCTGCTGGGATTCGACGGCATCGGCGAACCGTTGAACTATCCGCAAGACCGGCACGACACCACCGTGCATCTGTCCGATAACCTCTCGTGGATCAAAGGACGCAATCAATTCAAGTTCGGCGCGGATATTCGCGATATCCAGATCGACAATTACCTGGATTTCGTGGCGCGCGGCGACTGGTTCTTTGAGGCGGGCGCGGAAGCCGGCATGACGGCAACGCCGCTGGAGGCGCTGGCGCAGTTGGTGGCGGGGTTTCCTGACTACGCCGTCGGCGTGAAGGGGGACACCTTCAACACGGTACGCAGCATCGGAATGAATTACTACATCCAGGACGATATCCACGTGGTGCCGCGGCTGCTGCTCAACGTGGGATTGCGCTACGAGTACAACAGCCCGCCGGTAGAGGACCACAACCGCTACAGCGTGCCGGACCTGAGCGCGGCTTCGGCCACTTGCACACCGGTGCCCGACTGCCAGTTTATCCTGGCTGGAACCAACGGGGTACCGCGCGCGACCTATACGCCGACGCTCACGGACTTCGCGCCGCGCATCGGCATCGCCTGGCGGCCTATGAAGACGGAGCGCTGGGTGGTGCGTTCGGCCTACGGCGTTTTCTACGACGCGGGCATTTTCAATATCAATGTTTTTCCGCGCTTCAACCCGCCGTTCTACGATCTGTTCTACTATCCCAACAATCAGGCGGGCGAGCTGAGCATACAGAACATCCTGCACCAGCCGGCTACGGCGATTGTGGAGCCGAACATGATCGCGCGCAATTTTCGCGACGGTTACATGCAGCAGTGGAACGTGGACCTGCAATACGAGGTGCGGCCTTACTGGATGATCGATGCAGCGTACGTGGGATCGAAGGGCACGCACCTGGCGGACGTGCGGGATCTGAATCAGACGAACCCGGCTACAGGACTGGCGCCTTATCCGCAGTTCTCTTCCATTTTATATGTGGAGTCTGGCGCCGCCAGTTCGTACAACTCGCTGCAGCTTCGCACGGAACGGCGGGTGGGGCAGGGGCTTACTTTTCTGGCCGCGTATACCTACTCGAAGTCCATAGACGATGTCTCGGCGGTGTTCGGGGGCAGCGTGGGGTCGGGGCTGCCGCAAAATTCGAACGATCCGCAGGCGGACTTCGGACCATCGGACTTCAATGCCAAGCACCGCCTGGTAGTCAGCTCGGTCTACGATCTGCCGTGGGGGCGCAAATGGATCACACATCCGGGGTGGCGCAGAGGCTTGTTGGGGAACTGGCAGGCGGCCGGTATTCTGACCGCGCAGGCGGGATCGCCGTTCACCGTGAACCTGCCGGCGTCACAATCCGGATCGGCCATCGCCGCGTTCGGCAATCCATACCGGCCCGACCTGGTTTCGAATCCCAACGTACCGGGTCCGGTGATGGCGAACCCCAACCCGGCGTGTCACACCACGATTTCGCAGGGCGGGCTGGCGGCCGATGTGGTGGGGCAGCCGTCGAACTGGTTTAACACCTGTGCTTTCGCGCAGCCGCCGTCAACCCAGTTCGGGGACGCGGGGCGCAATATCATGACCGGGCCCGGCCTCGAGAACCTGGATTTTTCCCTCTACAAAAATGTGGCGCTGCGCTCGGAGCGGCATCGCCTGCAACTTCGCGGCGAGGTCTTCAATCTGCTGAACCATCCCAATTTCGACATTCCGAATCACGTGTTCGGTACGCCGAATTTCGGGGAAGTCCTCTCGGTTAATGCTTACGGGAACAAGCCGCCGCGCCAGGTTCAGTTGGGCTTGAAGTATATATTCTGAATCCTCGGCCAGAACTGAGCTATTTTGACCGCACTTTCGCTTCTAGCGTGAGCAATTCGGGACAGACGGGGTACACCGGACTTGTGATCCTGGTAATAGGAACAGCGCCGGATGGTGCCGCATCGCGATCCGGCCTGGGTGACTGGGATGAAAAAGCTGCGGATTGGGATTATCGATATCGTTTCGAGGGGGCCCACGCGTGCGCTGTACGCGCGCATCATGAACGCCAGCCTGGCGAGCATCATGCCCCAAGTGATCGGGGTCTGGTGCAAAGAAGAGGGACACGAGGTTGCCTTCGTCTGTTATACCGGCTTTGAAGACCTGCTGACGGAGTTGCCGGAGCAGGTGGACGTGGTCTTCATCGGAGCGTTCACCGAGGCCGCACACACCGCGTACGCGCTGAGCAACCTGTTTCGCGCGCGAGGGGCGATCACGGTGATAGGGGGGCCGCATGCGCGCTGCTACCCCGAAGACGCAGCACGCTATTTCGACTACGTGCTGGGCTTCACGGATAAGGAGACGCTGCGGGAGATGTTGCAGGACTGCTCGCAGCACCGGCCTACGGGCATTCAGCTCGAGGCCGCACAGCAGCCGCGAAGTCTTCCAGGGGTGCGCGAGCGCTGGCAGTTCATCGAACCGACGCTGCGGAAAGCGCCGCTGCTGAAGATGGTCCCCATGCTGGGCAGCCTGGGATGTCCGTACACGTGCGCCTTCTGTATTGACGCCGCGGTGCCCTACCAGCCCATGGATTTCGACGTGCTGCGCGAGGATCTGAGGTTCCTGCTGACCAAGTTCCGGCGGCCGCTGGTAGCCTGGCACGATCCCAATTTCGGGGTGCGGTTCGACAGCTACCTGGACATGATCGAGGACGCCGTGCGTCCCGGCAGCATCGACTTTGTGGCCGAAAGCAGCCTGTCGCTGCTATCGGAAGCGCACCTCAAGCGGCTCAAACGCAATTCGTTCAAAGGAGTGCTGCCCGGCATCGAATCATGGTTCGCCCTGGGCGACAAATCGAAGACCGGCGCGCTCACGGGGATGGCCAAAGTCCGGCAGGTGTCCGAACACGTCAACCTGATTCTGCGCTACGTACCTTATATTCAAACGAACTTCGTGCTGGGACTGGACACCGACGAAGGGGACGAGCCTTTCGAACTCACCAAGCGATTTCTGGACATGACGCCGGGCGCCTTTCCGGCTTACTCGCTGCTCTCCGCGTTTGGCCGCGCCGCTCCGCTCAACCTGGATTACCAGCGATCGAACCGCGTGCTACCGTTCCCGTTCCACTTCCTGAATAACAACGGCGCCATGAACGTAAAGCCGGCGAACTATTCGTGGCAGACCTTCTACGACCAGCTCATCGACCTGACCTGCTACTCCTTCTCGAAGCGTGCGATTTTTCGGCGGTTTCTGGCGACCGAAGGGGTGACCTCGCGCTGGATGAACGTGGTGCGCGCGGTTTCGACCGAAGGCTTCGGTAGAGCGAGGTACTACCGCGAGATCCGCGACCGCCTGGACACCGATCCGCAATTCACGCCGTATTTCGAGCAGGAAAGCAGGGTGCTGCCGCAGTTCTACAAGAATATCGTGCGCGAGGACCTGGGATCGCTGATGCAGTCGCTGCCCGAGGGGGCGCTTTACCACGATCCCAACGCTTACCTGAAATCGGAGCAGTCAAAACACATGGTGGCGCTGGTCTGATCAGGCGCGAGCCCCAGCGGCAGCACGGCGCAAGCGCAAGCCCTCCCACAGCCCCCGCCATTTGCGCATCACCAGTTCCGCCACGTTCAGCACAATCGCCAGGCCCAGGAAAAAGGGCCATAACTCCAGCATGGCGGAAATAGCTCGGCCGCTCGAATTGAAGACCTCGTTCAACGCCGGATTGTAGCGCCCGCCGGTCGAGTCGGCCACCTGATGCAACAGTTGCTCGTTGGAGCCATACTCCATCATTTCGTCTTCCTGGCGGTAGAAGCCGACCTCGGGAAAGGCGCGCGAGTCCGCGACAGGACGTACGCGGAACAGCCCCTGGCGCGCGCCGATGGCCACGCGCGCGCGATAGTGCCCGGCAGCCACCTTGGTCATTTTGAGCGGGGATTGGAAGCCGTTCGGCCCAAACGCGTAGATATCGGGAAGAGCGGAGGGTTCGGGCACGCTGCGGCCCAGGCGGTAGTCGACCACCAGTTCGTTGGCGGCACGGTCGAATTCGGCGCCCGCCTCGCTCGATTCCGCGTGCGGCAGCAGGTCGCGGAAGATGTTGGCCCACAGCTTGTCGAAGCCGGGCCAGTCCACCCAGGCGGCAGCCCAGCGATTCTTCGCGTCGGAGGTGAACACCGCGGCGCGGCCTAGCCCGTATTGCCAGCGCACCAGCAGGGGATCTTCAGGGTCGGCGCGCAGGATCAAGTCGGCTGTGGGCCTGGTCTGGAAGCGTACGTAGCCGTGCAGGGGCGGCGCGGTCTCCATGCCCACGCCTTCCAGGATCTCGGCATGGCCCACCACCTCGGGATGCACGTCCTTCTCTACCGCGGTGGACCCGGTGTGCTCCTTCACGTCGCGCAGCACGATCTGCTCCAGGCCGGAGGGATCGTTCAGAAAATAAGATTTGCCCTGGGCAAGCTGTGCCACCTTTTCAAGGAAGGCACGGTTCACATCCTGCCCGAGGCCGACAGTGGAGATGGTGACGTGGTTGGCTACGGCTTCCTTGGACAGAGACATGCTGTCGCCCTCCTCGGAGATACCGTCCGTAAGCAGCACGATGTGCTTATAAACAGCTTTTGCGGGCAGGATCTTGCGATAAGCTTCGGTCAACGCAGGGGCGATTTGCGTGCCGCCGTCGGGTGTGATGCCGGAAATGAGCCGCTTGATGGAAACGCGGTCTTCGGCGCGGCGCAGCGGCACGGACCATTGGAAGGAGTTGTCGAAGATCAGAACGCCGACCTGGTCGATGGGCCGCAGGTTCTCGACGACACCGATGGCCGCCTGGCGCGCCAGTTCCATCTTCTTGCCTTCCATCGACGACGATTTGTCGATGATGAGAACCACCGCGGTGCCTTCGGGCGTGCGCGGCGGCGCTAGCTTAGCGGGTAGGGAGCGCTCGAGGGCGTCTTCCTCAGGCTTGTCAACGTAAATATTGCGCTCGCCGCCGATCCAGAGGAGGCCGCCGCCCTTGCTTTACGAAAGCCTCGAGGGCGGTTTTGCGCGGCAGCGGGATGCTCTGCATGTCCCAGTTGTTGAAGATCACCAGTTGGAAATCGTCGAGCTTGTCGGGCGGTCCGCCGGGGGCGCGTTCGATATCGAACTGATTGGCTTCGAGGGTGCGTAGCAAATGAGCTTCGGCGTCGGCGGGATCGCGGGTGATGAGCAGCACGCGCGGGCGCCGTAGAGTGAGGGCGCTATCGAAACGGGCCTCACCTAAACCCGGTGCGCTGACCCGGCCGGCCAACTGGATGGCGCCGGTAGTGCTGACGCTGGCATGCGCTCGGAACCGGTTGACGCCGGATTCCAGAGCGACCCTGCTCGTGCCCAGGGGCTTACCTTCGGCGGACATTTCTACCGTGGCCTGGCCGGCGCGCGGCGATTCCAGCGTGATATCCACCGGAAAGCGCTCGCCGCTGAAAACCTGCGAGGGCATGCTGATCGATTCGAGCAGCAGGCTCGGGCGGGCACGGCCGGGAAGTGGAATCACATCGATGGGCACGCCGCGCTGCTGGGCCTGCCAGATGGCCCGGGTGATGCTGCCCTGGTTTTCGTTACCGTCCGAGATAAGAAGAACGCGCGGCACCAGACCGGCCGGAAGAGTGGCCAAGCCCTCGCGCACGGCAGCTTCCAGGTTGGTGCCGTGGGCTGCTTGGCCCGGAGTGTATCCGAGCTTCCAGGCCTTGGGCGTACGCTCCTGCGGAACGGGATCGCGGGGGACGGACGCGAAGGGCAGAACCTGCGTCCAGTTACGGCCGCGCCCTCGTTCCACGGTGGTAGCGGCCGCCGAGGCGGCGTCCAGATCCTGGGGCGAGACGCTGGCCGAAGTATCCACCAGGATAGCCAGCGCCACCTTGGATTCCGAAAAGGTGAGGCGAGGCTCGGCAAAGGCCAACACAATAGCCGCCAGCGATGCGGCCTTCAGTATCAGGGCGGTGCGGCGCGCCGAGTTGCGCCACTCCCACCACACCCACGCCAGCGGCGCGAGGAGCAAAGCGAGCAGCCATGGATGCGCGAAGGTCATAGGATCAGGAAGCCTTCTTCATGGCGATGGGCCGGCGCGCCACACCAGCGACACGCCGGCGGAAGCGGCCGAATAAGATCCATTCCGCCACAATGCACGCGCCCCCGGCTAGCGCGAGCCATTGCCACAGGTCGGTAGCTTCGCGCAACGGCGCGGCGAACCGGGGAATACCGCGGTGAGTCTCGGTGGGCACGTCCCATTTGGATTCCCAAAGCTGCGGGAGCGTCAGCGAATAGACATACTCGCGATCGCCCGCCAGCACCCGCACTGTGCCCGGCGTGCCGCTGAAGAATTCGAGCGACTGGCCGCGCAGCGTGAAGGGTGCCGGGTTCCCGTCCTCGCGCACAACCCGCACGTCGGCCGCCCGCACGTCCGGATCGAGCGGCACTTTCACCGTGCCCACGCTGCCTGCGGTTAGTTCCCAACGGCGGAAGATCTCGGGCGCCATCCAGCGCAGCAGGTTGGCGAACAGCAGCGGGGTGGCCAGTTCATACCGCATGGCCGAGAGCGATGGATGGAAGCCGAACACCACGATTTTGGGCTTGCCGGGGCGCGCTACCACAACGGGCCCTCCGTCCACTTCGCCGATCTTCAAGTCGTCCGGCGCGGCCTCGAACACAGAAGCGGATTCCAGGCGGAAGTCTTTGGCGCGCAAGCCGGCGCCCAAGGCACTGTCGGTGAGCCAGTGAGTGAGCGGCGCGTCGGACACGCGGGTACGCACGGGTACCGGCGAGCCACCAGCCGGGGGATCGATCCAGATGGAATCGACACGCGGGGGCGTTGGCGGATGGAATCGATCGAGGATGACAAGCGAACCAGGAGCCTGCGCGCCGTACTCCGCGGGATTCCGGAAAGTGGCTACCACCTGGGGACTGGCAGCCAGCACAGGCCGCAGCAAATCCGGCTCGGCGGAGTAGACCGTAACACGGAGAGCGGGTTGGGCTGGGAGTTGCAGGGTGGCGTAATCGTCGGCGGGGAAGGCATCGTGGGGTTGGATTTGCGCCTGCAGGAAGCCCCCCACACGGGTGCGGAACTGGAAGGTGGCTTCGCGGTCCGCTCCGGGAGCAAGCGTGAGGCGCTCGAACCCGGCCGGCAGGTTGCCAGGACCGCCGGCCGATGGCCCGAAACTCAGCGAAAGGGCTACCGGGTGGGCCACCATGCCGTAGTTGCGAAGCGACACGTAGATCTCCCAAACGTCGGGATCGGCAGTCGAGCGGCGCACGCCGATGCGCCGCAGGCCGCAATTTTCGACCGGATCGGGCACATTCAGGAAGCGGAGATTACGGAGGCCGAGCTTGCCGGGTTCGCGTTCGCTCAGTTTGCCGGTGCCCACGAGGACCACTTCGCCTGCGCGGCGTCCGCTTTGCGTTTGAATCTGACGCGCGAAGGCCAGCGCTTGATCGAGGTTCAGAGCCGTAGCGCCGGCGCGGGAGGCAGCGATGGCTTCGTCCAGCTTTTTACGATCGGGCTCAAAGGCGGTGGCAGGAGTGGTGAGGCCGTCGGCGCGCACCAGCATGATGCGGTCGCGCAGCGGCACGGCGCGCACGTAGGCGCGGGCCCGGTCGCGCGCAAGATCCATCAGGGTGCGGTTGGATACATGGGCGGCCATCCAGGCCGAAGTATCCAGGATGAGGACATGATCACGCGGCGCTGAGGCGGGCGCGCCTAGTCGCAACTGCGCAATCGCCAGCAGGAGAAGGGCGATGCTGACCAGTTGCAGGATCAGGGAAAAGGGCTGCTGAATGCGGCGGCGGCGCGCGACCACCGTGGGCTGTTCGGCGGTTACCCAGAAACGCAGCGTGGAGACGATCTGGCGGCGCCGGGAGCGATCCAGGAGGTACAGCGCCAGCATGAGCGCTGACATGGAGCCGAACACGGCCAGGAATTGTCCGAGGGTCAGGTTCAGCAGGTGCACGGAAGCCTCGCGTCGCTCGGCGCGGTCGGGGCCCGGGGGTTGGGGGCTGGGGGCTGGATATGCATCAGGCTACGCCTCGTGCTCGCACCAGGGGACCGAAGATTACTTCTTCTACAGGTTGCGCGGTGCAGATACCGGCGTAGCGGCCTCCGTTGCGCAGGGCTAGCTTTTGGATCGTTCCGGTGAAGTCGTCGAAGGCCCTGGTGTAGCGATCGCGCGCGGACTGGTCGAATTGGACTTTCAGGCGGCCTCCGGTTTCGGCGTCCTCCAGTTCCAACTCGCCATCCCACGGCGGAGTGCGATCCTGCTCCGACCAGACTTGCAGCAGCATGAGCTCGTGGCCGAAATCCGCCAGGAATTGGAGAGCGCGCTCGCAGCCCTGCTCATCCAGGAAATCTGAAATCAGGATGACCAGGCCGCGCTGCGAGTAGCGGCCGATGAAATCGCGCATGCAGCCGAAGAAATCGGTGGCGCCGCCGGGCTCCATAGCCGCCAGGCTGTCGAGCACCGGACCGAAGCGGTGGCGGCCGCCGGTACACAGGAAACGGCGCCCCAGTTTATTCGAGAAGGGATGTAGCTCGATGCCATCCAGCCGGACCATTCCCACGTAACACAGTGCGCCGGCCAGACGGCGGGCATAATCGAATTTGCCTCCGGCCTGCATAGAATTGCTGGTATCGACCAGCATCCGTACCGGCACGCGCGGTTCCACCTGGAACATCTTCAGGAAAAGCTTTTCCAACCGCAGGTAGGCCCGCCAGTTGACGGCGCGCAGATCGTCGCCCAGGTGGAAACTGCGGTGATCCAGAAACTCCTGCCCGGCGCCCGCGAAGCGCGACTGGTTGTGGCCGCCCACCAGGCCGGGGAACGATTTCTGCCAGCGCAGAGCCAGCCGTTCGAGCTTCTCCAGGAACTCACGGTCGAGAATAGGCGCGGAATCCATGATGCAATAGACGGCTACGCCGCGGCTTGGGTGGTTACTTCCTGAATGATGGTATTCAAGATGGTTTCGGGAGTCTGACCGTCGGCATGCGCGTCGAAGTTCAGGATGATGCGGTGGCGGAGTACGGCGCGGGCCACGTGCTGGATATCTTCCATGCTGAGGTGATAGCGGCCGTGCATCAGGGCCAGCACCCGGCCGCATTCGACCAAGGCCTGCGCGCCCCGCGGCGAGCTGCCATAGCGGATATACTTGCGCGCCATCTCGTGCGCCTCCGCCTGTTCCGGCTGGGTGGCCATAACCAGCTGGATGGCGTATTCCTGGACGTGCGGCGCCACCAACACCTGGCGGCAGACGGCATGCACTTCCATGATGGTGGCGCGGTCGAGGACCGGGCTCACCACAACATCCTCACGCTGAATGGTGCGCTCCACGATGCGACCCAACTCCTCACGCGTGGGATAGGTGACCAGGATTTTCATCAGGAAGCGGTCGAGCTGGGCCTCGGGTAGCGGATAGGTCCCTTCCATCTCGATGGGGTTCTGGGTGGCCATCACCAGGAAGGGACGTTCCAGCTCGTGCGTGGTGGTGCCGCTGGTGACGGTGCGCTCCTGCATGGCTTCGAGCAGGGCGGACTGGGTTTTGGGGGTGGCGCGGTTGATTTCGTCGGCCAGCACCAGGTTCGCGAAGATGGGACCGGGCTGGAACTGCAGGAGTTTCGCGCCGCGGTCGCTGGTTTCCATGATCATGCTGCCGACGATGTCGGCGGGCATGAGGTCAGGCGTAAACTGGATGCGCGAATATTTGAGTTGCAGGGCGCGGGCCAGGGTCCGGAGAAGGGTTGTCTTGCCCAAGCCAGGCACGCCTTCAAGGAGCACGTGGCCCGACGCCAGAAGGCAGATCAGCACGCCTTCGACTACATCATCCTGGCCGACAATGACTTTAGCGATTTCACCGCGAACGCCGGCCAGACGTTCGACGGCCATCTGCAGCGCCGCTTCGGTTCCCACGTTCCTATTGTATGCTTACGGGCGCGCCTCGCGTGCTTGTCGCGGGTGATATAGGTTGTGGGTGATGGATAGCATTCGCATTCTGATGGTCATGCCTCCTGTGGGTCCGATCGGGTCGGGCGAGGCTGGGGGCGTGGAGACGTTTCTTATGAACCTCGCTCCGATTCTGGCGGGGCGAGGGCATGGTGTCGGGATCGTCGCTCCGGAGGGTAGCTTGGTTCCACCGGGGGCGGCGGTCTACCAGGTGGAGGGCAAGGCCAGCCCCAGTGCCACGCGGGCGGATCGGGCAGCCCGCTACCACGCGCTCACCGGCGGCGTGCTCGAAAACATGTGGGAGCAGGTACTCAGGGTAGAGCGGGAATACGACGTGATTATTGGTGTGAGCTATGACTGGTTGCCGTACTATCTCACTCCATTTTTTCGTACGCCGGTGGGTCATTGGATCACGATTGGTTCGGCCATCGATGAAGTAGACCGGATCATCGAGAAACGCTGGCGCTCGGGTGGTTTGAAACTGGCCCTGCACACGGGCGCGCAGTGCCGGACCTTTTCTTTCCTAGGCGATGAGCCGCTCACCGGGGGACGGATTCATTTGCTCTACGGCGGCGTGGATACGCGTGTCTTCGAGTACCGGGCGGAGCCTGAAAACCGGCTGTGCTGGGCAGCGCGGATCTCGCCCGAGAAGGGCTTGGAGGACGCCGTTGCGGTGGCGCGCGCCCTACGCATGCCGCTGGATGTATGTGGCAAGATCCAGGACGAGGGATATTGGAACGCGGTCATGGGCGGCGCGCCTGGAGCGGAGATCGTGTACCACGGCTTTCTGGGGCCCGCGGAATTACGGCAGCGATACGGCGGCGCGCGAGCGATGCTCATGACGCCGAAGTGGACGGAGGCATTCGGCAACACGGCGATCGAATCGCTGGCCTGCGGTACGCCGGTAGTGGCCTACGACCAGGGCGGGCCTGCCGAAATCGTCGAACACGGCGTCAGCGGGATACTGGCTGCGCAAGGCGACATCGCGGGTCTGATCGCGGGCGTGGAGGCGGCTTTCCAACTGGACCGGAAGGCGGCGCGCGCGCGTGCCGAGCAGTTCTCATTCGAACGGATGGCGGACCGGTTCGAGGCTTGGGTGGCTTCGATCGCGCCAAAAGGGTAATCCGGACTCCTGGCCCAACGGTTCCGCGAGAGGAATGCACGTCGCACCCCACTACCGTCAGGGGTAACATGCCGCAACCTGCCGGGCACAAGTTGGTGATTGTCGAAGACGAAGGGCTGATTGCGGCCGATCTGAGCAACCGGCTGGAGGATGCCGGGTACGTCATAGCCGGGATCGCCGACTCGGGCAGCGAAGCACCTCGCTTGATTCGCGAAACGGCTCCCGACCTGGTGTTGATGGACATCCGCATCAAGGGCGCCATGGACGGCATCGAGACCGCCCGGCGGGTGGCGGAGGACTTCGATATTCCGGTGGTTTTTCTAACCGCGTATGAAGACCCACAGACGCTGGAACGCGCAGGCTGCAGCCACGCCTTCGGCTATATCAAGAAACCAATTGCCTCAGCCGGCCTGTGCGGCCCGATCGAGATGGCAGTGGCCAAGCACCAGCAGGAGAACCGCCTACGAGAACAGCGGGATTGGCTCAGCAGCAGCTTTGGCGCCCTGTCCGAAGCAGTGGTGGCTACGGACGGTCTGGGGAGGGTATCGTACCGGAATCGGGTAGCGGAGGAACTGACCGGATGCCCGGCGGACGCGCCGCTGGGCGGACCTGCCTCCGAATTGCTGCGATTCCGGTGCGGGCGGCCGGGAGAGCCCGTCGAACAAATGCGGCCGCTCTCAGACCTGGTTCCCGCGGTGATGTTGCGGCGCGCGGCAATGCCGCTGCCACCTGATACCTGTCTGCTGGGGGAGCCCGATCGCATCTCCCAGATCGAAGGTTCGGTCCTGCCCAGGCTGACCGCGAACGGAATCGATGGCACGCTCTTTGTTTTCCGGGACGTGAGCATGCGCAAGTTTGTAGAGGAACAGTGCCGCGAGGAAAGCAAGCAGGCAGCGTTGAAACAGGCTGGCGGACGGCCTCTTTCGCCACCTGGACCCGGAACTCGGAGTCATTGACCGCGAGGCGTCGCGGTTATTGGAGGCCATGCCGGACGACAGCAGCCTGCGGGCAGGCGTGGAGACTCTGGAGCGCGCCGGAGTGTATGCGTACGCGGTTATCCGGCGGTTGCAGGTGGGCCTCCAACAAGCGGATGCGCGGTTGCAGACGGTGCCAGTGGATGCGTGGCTCAAACCATTGAGCCGCGCCTGCGGCAGATGGTTCCAAGACTTAGCGTGGTCGCAAGCGGCGCGGATCTGTTGGCAGACGCGGATCCGACGGGCCTGGCAAAGGCCATCGTCATCATCGTCCGGCACGCGCGCCAGTGCATGCGCGAAGGTAGCGGACTGCTCATTGAAACGGCGGCTGCCGGGCTGGAGGAACTGGGCAGAAGGGTGCGCATCCGCATTGCTTACGGCCGGGCGGACGAAGACGCGGAATCTCTGAAACGGGCGCTCGAACCGGTTTGGACCGGTCCGGACGCGGACCTGCCGGATGCCTACTGGCTGGTGAGGGATATGGGCGGTTTTGTCACCAGCGGGATCGAGCGGGACACAGTTACTTTCGATCTCTTTCTCAGTGCTGGCACAGCGGCGGTAACGGATCGGGAAGACGCGGAGCGTCCGGCGGTTCTATTGATCGAGCCCAATGCGGCGCTCGCGCGCCTGGTGCGGGACTACTTCGAGTCCAACGGGTTTCGCGTATTGGAGAGCACGACTTGCGAGGAGGCGGTGCTGATCGCCGGTCTGCAGGAGGGCAATATCCGGCTGGCGATCGCCAATCCCGGTGCGGAAGACCCGGGGCGTGCCGAACTCGCGGCGGCGCTGGGCGCCTGCCATTCCGGTATGGTGGTGCGGCGCTCAATGGCTACTACCAGGAAGAGAACGGAGCCCGGCGCCATTATCTGGCATTGCCCGATCTGCTGGAATTCGCCGGCCAGGCCGTTGACCCGGCGCGAGATCTCACAGCTCTGGCGGCGCAAGGTTAGGCAAACGAGGAAGACCGGGCAGCGTGCAGTTCTGGTACGCCGCCCCAAAGCATATGGACAATACCACGCGGTTGCTGATTTTGGAAGACCGCTTCGAAGATGCCGAGCTGATCGTGAATGAGCTGCGGCGCTGCGGATTGTCTCCCGTCTGGGAACGCGTTGAAACCGAAGAGGACTTTTTAGAGCACTTGGATCCGCCGCCGGACATAATCCTGGCGGACTACACGCTGCCGCGGATGGATGCTCCACGCGCCTTGGAGGCGCTCGGAGAGCGCGGCCTGGACATTCCGTTCATCGTCGTTTCAGGCACCATTGGCGAGGATGCGGCAGTAGCCATGATGCGGCGGGGCGCGGCTGATTACCTTTTGAAAGATCGCATGGTTCGGCTGGGCCCGGCGGTGAAGCGCGCACTGGGCGAGAGCCGTCTGCGCCAGGAAAAGCGAAAAGCGGAAGAGGCGTTGCGCGCCAGCGAGGTCCGCTTTCAACAGTTCATGAGCAACATGCCGTCGATAGCGCTTATCGAGGACGAAGACGGGCGGCTGGTGTGCCTCAATGACACGGCGCGGCAGATATGGGGTACCCTCCCATGGCGGGGAAAGCTGCCCTGCGACCGCTGGCCGCCCCACATAGCGGAGCCGCTGCGGGCGCACGACCTGGCCGTACTCAAAAGCGGCCAGCCGCTGGGCCGTGCGGTTCTCAATGCGGGCTGAACAGGAGACCGGACCAGCACTCGGCATGCCAGTAGAAATCCTGCTGGTGGAAGACAACCCCAGCGATGTGGAACTTACGCTCCACTCTTTAAGGAAGAACAACCTGGCCAATGGTATACGGGTGATTCCGGACGGGGCGGAGGCTCTCGATTATTTGTTCTGCGAGGGAGTCTATGCCGGGCGCCAGTCCGGCCACGATCCCAGGATGATTCTCCTGGATTTGAAGCTCCCTAGGGTCAGCGGTCTTGAAGTATTGCAGCAAATCAAGGCGGATCCTCGCACCTCAAACCCGCGCCAAAATTTTGTTGACTTACCAATTACGCGTAAGTAAAATACGCGTATGGCTACTCCGCCAGCTCAGCTCAGCATGCGCCAGGTGATGGCGATATCTGCCTTCCGCAAACTCTGGATCGCGACCCTGGTCAGCATCTTCGGGGATTTCCTGGCTTTGTATGCGATTTTCAGCGAGATGACCTTCCGCATGCACGCTTCTGCGCGGGCCATCACCCTGGTGACCGTGTTTTTTCTGCTGCCTCTGGCGTTCGTGGGTCCGGTGGCGGGAGTGTTCGTGGATCGCTGGCATCCCCGGCGCACCATGGTGGCGAGCGACCTGGCGCGCACGGTCCTGGCGCTGGGCTTGGTCTTTGCCAGAGCCCCCTGGCACATTTACGCCGTCTTTTTGGCGTTGAGCACTTTTTCCAGTTTCTTTACTCCGGCGCGCTCCGTGAGCCTCCCGCAAATCGTGCCGCTCAACGGCCTGATGAGCGCGAATGCGTTGATCCAGCAGACGGTGCAGATCCTACAGATGGCCAGCCCGGTGATTGCTGGAGCGCTGGTGGGGTGGGCCGGTCCCAGTTCCTGCTATTTCCTGGACAGCGCCAGTTTCTTAATTTCCGGCCTGCTGATCGCGACCCTGGTCATCCCGCCGCGCCCGGCGCATGCCAACCAACAGATGAAATCGGTGGTGCGCGACCTTTTTTCCGGGGTACGGTTCATTCTGGGCCATCCGGTGGTAAGTTTCGTGATTCTGTCGATTGCGGCGGGCACCTTCGCGCTCAGCGCATTTAGCGCGCTGATCGCGGTCTTCGTGCGGGACGTGTTGCACGCCACGTCGTACGTTTTCGGGGCGATGGGATCGGCGATCGGAGCAGGCATGCTGGCGGGCGGCTTAGTGGTGACTCCGCTGGCGCGGCGGGTCCGGCAGAAAGCGTACCTGGTGAGCGGCGGATTGCTCATGTGCGGATTCTTTATCGCGCTGATCGCGCGGTTGCCAAACACCATAGTGTCGCTGGCTGGATGCGTGGGGATCGGCGTAGGGGTATCGCTGCTGGTGATCCCGGCGATGGCTCTGACGCAGGGCCAGGTGCCGGCCGAAATGCGGGGTAGGGTCAGCAGCAGTTCGATGTCGTTGATCTCGATCTCGCAGGGCGTAGCCCTGCTCTTTGCGGGCGACCTCGCGTCGCGGCTGGGTATCACCAGCGTTTTTTACGGCAGCGCGGCGATGCTGCTGCTGATTTCGATCGCTGGAACGATCCGGTTGAGAAGGCCGCTGGAAGCGCAGGCGGCTGCATAGGAGCGCAAATACATGAAGAAATCGTTCGAATTCGGATCGGGCCGGTTTCGCGGCAAGGTGGGGGTAATCGCCGTCACCAAAGAAGGCAAAGAACTCAAGGATCTGCTGGGTCAGTTCGCCCAGGGAAAGGGACGTGGGAACGTGGTGATGGTGCGGCTGAGCGATGAGGCCCTGGCACGCATCGACCAACTGGTGGAAGCCACACTGTTCAGCAGCCGGTCGGAATGCGCGGCCTTTCTGATTGGCGCGGGGATCGACAGCCAAAAGGTGCTTTTCGAGCGGCTCAGCGCGCACACCGAGGAAATACGGAAGTTGAAGGAGCAGTTGCGGCAGGTGGCGTACGATGCTTTGAAGGAGAAGCCGCCGGAGACATAAGTGGCCTTATGGCCGCGAGTGCCGGATGATGGGTGATTGGTGATGCGGCGCTGTCAGAAATCTTTCAGTTTTTGCTTTTTTGCTATTGCCTCTGTGCGAAAAAAGGTTATTCTATGGGTGATTGTGCCCTGACAACAGGAGGCGTGCATAATGTTTGATAGTCAAAAGTTCTCTGCCAACGACGAAGAAGAGATGGAAGACTTCCAGGACTACGACGACGAGGAACACGCGGAGCCGACTTCGAAGCTGGACGAATTCGACGACGAAGACGATGAGGAAGAGGAAGAGGAAGTTATTATAATCGCCGCGGAAGTGCCGGTACCGGCGCCTGCTCCGGCCGCGCCGCCGCCAGCGGCTCCCGCAGCCGAGACGCCCAAGAAGCCGGCCAAGAAGGCGACTAAGGCCGTTGCCAAGGCGCCCGCGAAGCCTGCGGCCAAGAAGGCTCCGGCTAAGAAAGCAGCCGCTAAGAAAGCAGCCGCTAAGAAGGCTCCCGCGAAAAAGGCTCCGGCCAAGAAAGCGGCAGCGAAAAAAGCACCGGCCAAGAAAGCCGCCAAGAAGGCTCCGGCCAAAAAAGCTCCGGCTAAAAAAGCGGCGGTGAAGAAGGCCCCGGCCAAGAAAGCCGCGAAGAAGGCCCCGGCGAAAAAAGCTCCGGCTAAAAAAGCCGCCAAAAAAAAAGGTAAGAAGTAGCGCCGGCTACTTGTTCACGACCGTCCGGCAGCGCTCAAACAGTTCGAGTAAAGCCTCGGCGTATTCTTCGGCAGACCGGGCAGCCGGTTTGCCGGAGAATCCCGTACCAGAGGTGGTTCCCTTTCCATAGCCCGTCGACACCGCGATAAACTTCATCAGTTCCAAGGCAACTTCGTCTTTACTTCTGGCAGGGGGCGCGGGCGGCGCAGCGGTTTCCTGAATCTCTTCGGCCATGGTGCTGGGTCTCCTCGGGTTGTGATACAACTCTAGGTTACAGCATTTCCATGCCGCTCACCGCCCGCCGGCTCGTCCGCAAGATGCGCGGCGGGGCCCAATCCCACCTGCTGGAAGCGGACGACGGAAATTTCTACATCGTCAAGTTCCAAAACAACCCGCAGCACCGGCGCATCCTGGTGAATGAGCTGGTATCGGCGGTTTTTCTGAAGTACCTGCAGATTTCCGCAGCGCCCGCGGAGCTGATCCGGATCACACCCGACTTCCTGGCCGCCAACCCGGAAATATACATTCACCTCGGGGCCCAGAGAATTCCCGTAGCGCCGGGATGGCATTTCGGGTCCCGGCACCCGGGAAACCCGGAAGTGTTGGCGGTCTATGACTTCGTTCCGGACGCCCTTTTGAGCGGCGTCAGCAACCTGTCGGACTTTCTGGCGGTGATGGTGTTCGATAAGTGGATGGGTAACGCGGATGGGCGGCAATGTGTATTCTTCCGGGCACGGGTGGAGGACTGGCAGGCGGTGGTGAAGCGTGCGTTCGTAGCGGTCATGATCGATCACGGTTTCGTTTTCAATGGGCCCAACTGGGACTTCAGCGATTCGGCGTTGCAGGGGCTGTATTCGCGCAAAATGGTGTACGAGAGAGTACGCTCTCTCGACGATTTTCAGCCGTGGCTGGAGCAGGTAGTCCACTTTCCGGAGGAGATCGTGGACCAGGCGTTCCGGCAGGTTCCGCCGGAGTGGCTGGATGGCGAAGAAGACGAATTCGAGCAATTGCTGGAGAAGCTGCTTCGGCGGCGTTCGCGGGTACCGGACCTGATTACCGAGACGCGCCAGGCGCGGGCGAGCCCGTTTCCCAACTGGACGTGAGCTCCCCCGCGAGGCGTGCAGCCGTGGCGGGCGCCAGCAGGATGCCATTGCGATAGTGCCCGTAGGCAAGCCACAACCGTGTGCCCTGGAGGCGTCCGAGGGCCAACTCGTAATCCGCCGTGGCGGGGCGAAACCCGAGCCAGGGGACGGGCGTGGGACCCTTTCGCAGATCGGGAAACAACTCGCAGGCGCGGGCGTGGATGCCGGCGACGATTTGCGGGTCGAGCCGGCGATCGAAGCCTACCTGCTCGGACGAGGTGCCGGCAATGGTGAAGCCGGTCGACCGCTGCATGACGTAGGTGTGGCCCCGGCGCAGGATGGGGCCGAGCGAGCCGGGCGCCAGATTGTAGCCGAGCAGATGGCCGCGGACGGGGATAGTGGGCGGGATTTGGACTGACCCGTCCGGTCCGGAAACCGGAATCTCACCGCTCCATGCTCCCGCGCACAGAACCGCTGCCGAGGCCGGTCGCGTGCCGGCGGAGGTTTCGACTTCGACATGGCCAGGAGCCAGCCGCACACCGGTTACGCGCGTTTGTTCCAGAATCCGTACATGGTGATTCCGGCACGCGGAGCGCAGGGCGCGGGTGACGTCGCGGGGATCGACCAGCGCATCATCGGGATAGAAGATGGAGCGGCCGGAGATCTCGGTACGAATGCCAAGTTCGTGCTGGGCGGCGCAGCGGGACAGCATCTCCTGCCATTCGGCATCGGTGCCGGCGGTTTCGATTGCGCCGCACGCGCGGTAATCGACCGTCATACCGGACTCCGCGCGCAGTTCGTCGGCAAATGCGGGGTAGAGGGCCAGGCTTTCGAGCGCAAAATCAGCCCATCCGGAACGCCCCGCGATCTCGCCGCCGGGCGCCAGCATACCGGCTCCGGCCCAACTGGCTTCGCCGCCGAGCGTGCCGGCATCCAGCAGCGTGACGGCTACTCCCGCCTGCGCCAGACGCCAGGCGATCGAGCCGCCGATAATGCCGGCGCCGATGACGACGACATCGGGGGATGAAGAGGCCATGAAATAACTATGGTAGTGGAGATGGCTGAGCTGCGCGGGGTTCTCAACACTGCTGGGGCGGCGCGAAGAACTGCCAGGGATCAATCGCTACGATCTTCCACTTCTTGCCTTTGCGCTCCAGCTTGAATTTCACGATCTGGCGGCGCCGTTCGACCGTGTGGGACTGCGATTTGTCCACAATTTCGAGGAACCAGTCGAGTTCGTCGGCGCGATGGGCGTCGTCGCCGGTGTCGGAGAGGATCTCAATCGAGTTGGTGAGATCGGCAAGAGATGCCAGGGCTACCAGGTCGCGGCGGAAATCCTGGAAGTGCGGCATGTCGGGATCGACGGCTTCCACGAACATGGCGGGATCGTCGTCGCTGAGGGCGCCTGCGATCTTGGTGAAGAGGTCGAAGACCTGCTGGGCGGGATCGGGAGCCGAGGCCGCCGGCCACACGCTCGCCGTTACTGCTCCGGTGGCCAGGATAAAAGTGCGCCGTTGCATATTCAGGTCCGGTAACTGGCGTTAATTCGAATGTAGCCTTCGGTGAAGTCGCAAGTCCAAAAGCGCGCTTGCCCTTTGCCCGGGCCGCGGATGGTCAGCCGGATCTCGCATTCGGAGGCGTCCAGCTTTTCCTTGAGGCCGGCTTCGTCAAAACGGGCGGCCAGGCCGCCGCGGCAGACCGGGACGCCTTGCATCTCGATATCCACCTTGCGTGGATCGAACGCCACACCTGCATTACCCGCGGCGGAAAGGATTCGCCCCCAGTTCGGGTCCGATCCGGCGACGGCGGTTTTTACCAGTGGCGAATTGGCAATCGCGCGTGCCAGGGTGGCGGCGGCTTCGTCGCTCGCGGCGCCCGAAATCAGAATGGTGACAAGCTTGCGCGCGCCTTCACCATCGCGCGCGATGCTTCGCGCCAGATCTTCGAGTACCACCGCGATGCCCTCTTCCATGGCCGGCATTTCCTTGGGATCGGGACGCACCCCGGATGCGCCATTGGCCAGCAGAAGCAGTGTATCGTTGGTGGAAGTATCGCCGTCCACCGACAGACGGTTGTAGCTGCGCTCCGCGGTCCGGCGAAGCATACGGCGCAGCATGGCCACCGGAATATTGGCATCCGTAAGGAGAAATCCTAGGGTGGTGGCCATGCGCGGTTGGATCATACCGGAACCCTTGGTCATGCCGGCAATACGGACGGTCCCGCGCCGCAGGCCGACGCTGCCGAAGGCTTCTTTGGCCACCAGATCGGTGGTCATAATGGCGCGCGCCACGGCGGGGAAGCCATCCTCGCGCAACCCGGATACCAGGCGCGGCAGTGCGCTCGTAATCAGCTTGGGATCGAGTTCGACGCCGATCACGCCGGTGGAAGCAGGGAGCACTTGCGCCACGGGCAGGCGCAGAAGGCGCGCGGCGGAACGGCAACAGGCGAGCGCCACCGCGTCCCCCGTGCGGGTGGCGCAATTGGCATTGCCGGCGTTTACCAGGATGGCGCCCACAGCTCCGCGGGAGGCCGACAGATGCCGGCGGCACAGCTTCACCGGCGCGGCCTGCACGCGATTCTGGGTGAAGACACCTGCGGCCGCGGCCGGCAGGCCGGAGACGATCAACCCCAGATCGTCCTTCTGGACCTTGCGAATGCCCGCGTAAGTTGAGGCATAACGGTAGCCGAGAGGCAGATCCACTCTACGATTCTCCCAGAATGTCGCCGGCGGCGATGCGCTGGCCATTGGCGAAAGCCTCGGCCGAGATCCGCTTGCGCCCTTCCATCTGCACTTCGATCAGCTCCAGCGCGCCTTCGCCGCAAATCGCGCGCGGCGGATGCATGAGCAGCCGGCCAGGTGCGCCGGACTCAGCGGCGGCCACTCGCGATTTCCAGATGTGCAGTTGCTGGCCGCGGAAATGCGTGTAGGCGCCGGGCCACGGCTGGAAGCCGCGCCCGCGATTGTGTATGACCCGGGCAGGCATGCGCCAGTCGATCAGGCCGTCCTCTTTCTTGAGCAGCGGCGCGTAGGTGGCCAGGGCGGGGTCCTGCTTTTCAGGCATAATCTCGCCGATGTGAGCCAGGGTTTCCACCAGAAGGTCCGCACCCATGACGGCCAGCCGCGCGCCCAGTTCCACGGCGGTCTCCTCGGGCCCGATCCCGGTTTCGTCTTTCAGCAGCATGTCGCCGGTATCCATGCCCGCGTCAATGCGCATGGTGGTGACTCCGGTGTGCGTCTCGCCGTTGGCGATGGCCCACTGCAGCGGTCCGGCGCCGCGGTATTTGGGCAGCAGCGATCCGTGCACGTTGATGATGCCGTGCGGCGGAATGTCGATCACAGATTGGGGGATGATCTGGCCGTAGCCGACCACGATCATGGCGTCCGGCTTCAACTCCGCGAGGGCCGCGACGGCTTCCGGACGGCGGACGCGCTCCGGCTGATAGACGGGGATGCCGAGCCGAAGGGCAGCTTCTTTCACAGGTGAGGCGGAAAGCTGCTGGCCGCGGCCGCGCGGACGGTCGGGCTGGGTGACCACGGTAAGAACCTGATGGCCCGCCGCGACAACCGCCTGCAGGGTGGGGACGGCGAAGGAAGGAGTGCCGAGAAAGACGAGGCGCATCAGCTCATGGCCCGTCTAGGCCCACTCGCCGGCCTTCACCAGCTTGCGCACTTTGCGGCGGATCAGATCGCGCTTGAGGGCGCTGATATGGCTGATGTAAAGCTTGCCGTACAAGTGATCGGTCTCGTGCAGAAAAGCGCGCGCCAGCAGGTCTTCGCCCGTCTTTTCGAACACTTCGCCTTTGGCGTCCTGCGCGCTCACGGTGACGCGTTTGCCGCGCTTCACCTGCTCGCGGAATCCGGGGATGCTCAGGCAGCCCTCTTCGCCCTCCTGCTTGCCTTCGACGTGCAAGATTCGAGGATTGATGAGCACCAGCTTGTCGGCGGGGTTCTCGGCGTTCGATACATCGATCACGGCGATTTTTCGGGCGAATCCGATCTGCGGCGCCGCCAGGCCCACGCCTTTGGCCGCGTACATGGATTCAAACATATCCTCCAGAAACTGGTGCAACTCCGGCGTGTCGAACTCGGTGACGGTATCGGCCTCCCGCTCGAGCACCGGATCGCCATACTTCACGATTGGATAGACCATATCTCAGAAATCTCGAACCTGCGTCAGATAACCTTCAAAATTGCGTTTCGTTTCGCCCAAGGAATCGCCGCCGAACTTTTCGAGGAAAGCCTGCGCCAGTACCAGGGCCACCATGGCTTCGCCGATCACGCCGGCCGCCGGGGCGACGCAGACATCCGAGCGTTCGTAGGCGGCAAGCGCCGGTTCGCGCGTCGCCAGATCCACGGATTCAAGCGGCCGGCGGAGGGTGGAAATTGGTTTGAGGAAACCGCGCACCAGCAGGTCCTGGCCATTGGTGATGCCGCCCTCCAGACCGCCAGCGCGATTAGCGCCGCGGGTGAACCTCCGCGCCTCGCGGTCGTAACCGATGGTGTCCTGCACGGCGGACCCGAAGCTGGCGGCGTTGTCTTCCGCGAATCCGACTTCGACGCCTTTCACGGCCTGGATGGAAACGATGGCTTGCGCCAGGCGGCCGTCCAGTCGCGCGTCCCAGGTGGTGTGGGAGCCGAGGCCGGGGGGCACGCCATGCGCGATCACCTCGAACACGCCGCCCACGGTGTCGCCGGTGCGATAGGCCTGGTCGACGGCCTCTTTCATGCGCGCCTCGGTTTCGGCGTCGACACAGCCCAGCAAGATGTCTGATTTGCCGCGCAGGGCGGCGACTTCGTCCCAGGTGGCGATGCGCTCGAGGCGGACGCCGCCGACGGCGATCACATGGCTCGAAATGTCGATGCCGAACTGCGCAAGCAGGGCCTTGGCGATAGCGCCGAGCGCCACGCGGGCAGTGGTTTCGCGGGCGCTGGCACGCTCCAGGATGTAGCGGGCGTCGGCGAAATTGTACTTGATGGCGCCGGCTAGGTCGGCATGTCCGGGCCGCGGGCGAGTGACAGGCTTCTTTTTATCCTCGGCGCCATCCATATCCTCGACCGGGAGGGCTTCGGTCCAGTTCTGCCAGTCGCGATTGCGAATGAGGATGGCGATGGGCGAGCCAATTGAGTGAGAGTGGCGGACGCCGGACACAATTTCGGCGCGGTCGTGCTCGATCTTCATGCGCCCGCCGCGGCCGTAGCCCTGCTGGCGGCGCCAAAGTTCGTGATTTACGGTTTCGAGGGAGACCGGCACTCCGGCGGGAAGGCCTGTGAGAGTAGCCACCAGGCACTCGCCATGGGACTCCCCGGCGGTTTCAAATCGCAGCATTCGCCAAGAACCTTAATGTTAGCAATTCTTTGGCGGGCGATGGCCCAGGCTCTGCAGGCGCGAAGGCGGGCACGGCGGATGTTACGATTCGCTCATTTGGTGGGGTGTGCGCCTTTCAGGAGCCGGATAGCGAGGCGTATACTCCCAAACATGAGCCTGAGAAGCGCGGCCCTGTTTGCGTTCATCGGGTTGCTGCTGCTGGCGATCCTGCAGGCATTCGAATTCGTATTCACGATGGTGAATGTGGCCCGCGGCCTGGTTCCGGCGATAAAGCTGGTGACCTCATTCGTGCAGTTTTTCGCCAGCGCCGCCTTGACGGTATTCCTATACGTTTTCCAACGCGGGGCGCAATGACGGATGCGGGGCCCGGTGATTGCGGGCGTGTGATATCTTCGAGGCATGATCGCTACCGATAATCTTTTCGCGGTTACCGCGCTTTCGCCCAGCCGTGCCGAAACCATCAAGAAGACGTACATGCTGCTGGGGCTTAGCGTGGTGGCGGCGTTTTGCGGCGGCTACATGGGCGCGCAATCGGATGCGCTGGCCAACCTGTTTACGGGCTGGCTGGGCTGGATTCTGGCGATGGTGCTGCTGAACGTGATCCCGCGGGTGGCGATCGCGGCGCGGCACAATCCGGTGCTGGGAGTGACCGCCCTGGTGGGCGACGGGTTTGTCTCCGGGCTGGTGCTGGCGCCGATCCTGCGGTTCGCCAGCCGCTACGCGCCCGGAACGATTCAAAGCGCCGCGTTGATGACGATCATCGCGTTTGGCGCGATCACGCTGTTTGTGATGTCGTCGAGCCGCACCTTTTCCGCGCCGCGGGGCCTGATGCTGGGCATTTTCGTGAGCATCGTGGCCGCCATTTTGCTCAACGCGTTTCTGAACATCGGATTGCTGGGAATCCTGATTGCGGCCGGTATCGGCATTCTGGGTGTCTGCATTCTGGTTTATGCCACCAGCGCGGTGCTGCACGATCCGGCCGCCGACAGCCCGATTCCGGGCGCGCTGATGCTGTTTGCCGGGCTGTTCAACGTGTTCGTGGCGCTGCTGAATATTTTTCTGCGGCTCGACCGGCGGTAGTCAGGCAGCGCGGCGGATGCCGTGCACGTGATACGGCACGTAATAGCGGGGATCGTCGCGGAGGACGATTTCGAATCCGGCCGCTGCGACGAACTGCTTCACGAAATCGAGGGTGCGAAAGTGTTCGCCTTCGCCGCGGGCGGCGCGGAAGTCGTGCGCGGCGATGCATACGTATTGCGCGCGGCGGAGGGCCTGCTCGCAACCTGGCAGGGCCAGGCGCTCGGCGCCCTCGATATTCATCTTCAGAAAATCGATGCGGCCGATGCCGTGCAAGGCGGCGAGGTCGTCGAACCGCAGCCCCTCGACCGCGTGACTCGAAGGAGCGGGGTCGCCTGTGCGCACGTAGTTCGACTCCCAAACGGGCAGAGTTTCAATCTGCAACTGCGCCGCGCGATCGATGCAGGCGTAGTTGAGCGGCGTGACATTGGACAGATGGTTCAACTCGCACAGGCGGCAGAGAGCGGCGAAGGAGACGGGATGCGGCTCGATGGCCCAGACGTGACCGGCGGGTCCGGCGGCACGCGCAAAGGCGAAAACATCCTCGCCGCGGCCCGCGCCGATATCCACGATGATGTCGCCGGCCCGCGGATGGTAGACATGGAACCAGTAATCCTCGGCTTCGCGGAGGTGTTTTTGGGCCTGGCCGGCCCATCGTTCCCAGTTCGGCTCGGCGGCGCGGAACATGTCGGGATCGGGAAAATAATCCGGGCCCAAGCGGCGGATCCACATCCCATCCCAGAAGATTTCGACGTCGACACCGGGCATAGCGGCGCGGGCTAATTCCGTCGCGC
Organism: Bryobacterales bacterium; assembly: GCA_963843255.1. Taxonomy (GTDB): domain Bacteria; phylum Acidobacteriota; class Terriglobia; order Bryobacterales; family Bryobacteraceae; genus Bog-159. The sequence goes on from CAWJJQ010000009.1 coordinate 442,782, forward strand.
GGCGCGCCAGCGCCTCACGATCCTCGCCGGATGATTCAGTGACCCACATGCGTATCGGCTCGTTTCAAGCGCAGCGCCAGCAGGCGGCGCCGTTCGTCGGAAAGCGCGGCGCGGCCGATGCGCAGGGGCAAGGGGGTCCTGCGGCGCGGAGACGTCAGTACCTGTTCGAGGTACTTTTCGAAGGGGCCCGCGTGCAGATTGCGCGCGTAATCGAGGGCCACGCGGCGCGCGCGCGCGGATAATGCTTCGTAGTGTGCGCGGTCCGTGAGCAGGCGGCCGAGGACGGCGGACCAGGGCGCCGCATCCTGGGGCGGGATATCCGCCGACGGAACCATAAGCTCATCGACCATCGGGCGATAGTGCGCCACGGGATTCACAGGCAGCAGATAATCGACGCCCAGCATGGCTTCCGCCAGACCGCCCACCGCGCTGGCCATCACGGGCACGCCGCGCGACATGGCCTCCAGGATCACGCGCGAACGCGCCTCCGCCCATAGGGACGGTGCCAGCATCACACGTGTCTGGCGCAGTAGATCGTCGATGTCGTCGAAGGGCGGCAGGACAGATATGTTGGGCAGGCGGCGGAGAGCGGCGAAATCCGCCACGGTAGTGCCCCAGGTGGGCACAGCGGCGAATTCCACGTTGGGAAAACGCTCGGCCAGCGCCAGAAAAATGGAGATGCCCTTCACCGCGCAGGGATTGACCATGCTGACATAGCGGTTCCCGAAGCGGCCCAGATCCGGGTGCTCGCCGGGATCGAGAAGAGAGATGGGCACGTGGATAGCTTCCACATCACCCCATCGCCGCGTATATTCGGCCACATATTCGCTAACCGCAACCACGCCATCGGCCTGCCGCAGCGTGGCTGTATGGAAAGTGCTCGGCAATCCGGTGTCGGGGCCGAACGGGAGCGCCACCGTGGCGCGCACCAGGTAGACCACCCGCGCACGCGCGGCGCGCAAGGCCATCGCCAGCATCAGGTGGGCGGGGTCGTCTGTGGAAGCGATGATGATTTCGGGATCGAAGGCGCGCAAGTGGGCGGCGAAATAAGAGCGGAGGTTAGGATCGCGGGTGAGGATGCGGACTTCGACGCCGTTCAGCCCGAATTCGATACCGGTCCCCGCCGTGTCATCGATGGCGGTTCCGCGCGCCGCCAGTTCGCGCGCCAGCGCGGCATGCGCCTGCTCGCCAAAATGTTCCACACGCGCGACCACCCGTACGGTGTGACCCCTGGCGGCCAGTGCCTCCATCAGCAGGCGGTTGGATTTGTCGCCGCCACCGTACGAGGGGTAGTAATGCGAATTATGGGCCAGCAGTATCCGCAATACTCATGTTGCCACATGGCGGCGGATAGCGCCCGTTATCGGAGTTTGTAGCGTTGCACTTTACCGGTGGCGGTTTTGGGCAGCTCGTCCAGAAACACGATGCGGCGCGGCCGCTTGTAGCCGGGTAGAAGCGTGCGAACGAAGTCGCCTAGTTCACCAGCCAGCGCATCCCCGGCGCGGTCCGCATGCTTGAGCGTGACGAAAGCGCAAGGCACGGTGAGACCGTTCTCGGTTGGCCGGGCGACTACCGCAGCTTCCAGCACGGCGGGATGCTGGATAAGCGCGCTCTCGACTTCAATGGGCGAGACCCACTCGCCGGAGACGCGAAACATATCGTCGGAGCGCCCCTGATACCAGTAGGAGCCGCCGGCATCGAAGCGATACTTATCGCCGCTGAAGAACCAACCGTCGCGCATGCGGGCGGCGGTGAGCTGCGGGCGATTCCAGTATTCGGTGGCATTGCTGGCGCCGCGCACCCACAGGTCGCCGGTTTCGCCGGGCGGCAGATCGCGGCCGGCTTCATCGGTGATACGCACCTCGTAACCGGGCACGGGAAGGCCGGAACTGCCGGGTTCGACCGCTCCCGGCCGGTTTGAAATATAGATGTGCAGGACTTCAGTGGAACCGATGCCATCCAAAATTTCGAAACCGAAGCGCGCTTGCCAGCGGCGGACGATTTCGGCGGGCAGGGGCTCGGCAGCGGAAATGCCGAGGCGGACGGAAGTCAGGTCGTAGGGATTGGCAGCGTCGGTTTCGTGCAGCATGGCGGCGAAGTGCGTGGGTACGGAGAAGAACAGCGTAGGGCGGTGCTGGTGCGCGTGCGCCAGGATCGCGGCGGGCTTGGGCGGGTGCGGATAGAGCACCGTGGCCGCGCCTGCGTAGAACGGGAACATCAAGCCATTGCCCAGACCATAGGCGTGGAAAAGCTTGGCGGAGGAAAACGTGAGGTCATCGGGGCTTATGCCGAGCACGCCGCGGGCATAACCTTCGCAGCAGGGGAGCCAGTCGCCATGGCGGTGCACGGCGGCTTTGGGGGGCCCGGTGCTGCCGGAGGTCCACAGCCAGAAGACGGGATCGGAGGCGGAAGTGGGCGCGCAGGCCAGGTCTGGCGATTCGCGCGCGGAATCAAGAGGGGCGGTTGCAGTGATAACGACCTGGGCCTGGCTCTCTTCGGCCAGGTAGGCGTAATCCGCCGGACGTAGCGCGGTGCTGGTGGGGACGGCGATGGCGCCAATCTTCATCGCGCCGAAGTACGCAGCTACGAATTCGGGCGAATCGGGCAAGACGATCAAGACACGGCCGCCGGGTACGACGCCGGCACGGAGCAGCGCGTTTCCGGCCTGGTTCACCAATACGGCGATTTCGGCGTAGGTGTAACGGCGGCCTTCGTAGAGGACGGCGGTGCGCGCGCCGCGGCCTTCCGCGACGTGGCGGTCGACGAAGAATGACGCGAGGTTGAACGGCTCGGCCACTTCTCAAAAGGTTCGCACAAGTGTAAAGTAAGTGGGGCAGCGTCTCACGCTGCGGCGGGTCCCCGGCCCGCCCACGGTGAAGGAAGATGAACATTGACGTCGGGGGCCTGGCTCCGCTGCTTTCGGTCTACGATATGCCTGCCGCGATTCATTTCTATCGCGATGTGCTGGGGTTCCGGATCCTCAGCCAGTCGCAGCCCGGAGAGCATTTTCACTGGGCCCTGCTCGAACTGAATGGCGCCGAAATGATGTTGAACACGGCCTACGACGATGGGCGGCGGCCGCCGGAACCGGACGCGGCACGGATAGCCGCGCACGCTGATATGACCATATACTTTGGCTGCCGGGATCTGGACGGCGCGTACGAACACCTGCGCGCACACGGCGTGAAAGCGCGGGCGCCGAAGGTCGCGCCGTACGGGATGCGGCAGTTGTATTTCCAGGATCCGGATGGTTACGGGCTGTGCTTCCAGTGGCCGGCTAACGAGAAGTGGCAGAACGACTGGCAGGAGCGCTACGGCATCGCCTGATCAGTGCAAGCTGGCGATTTTCTTCCGGATCTCGCCCGCGTCCTTGGCATCGGGTTGAAGCTCCAGGTATTTTGCGTAAGCTTCCTTGGCGTCCTTGGAATTTTTGCGCTTCTCTTCCGCCTCGCCCAGGCGCAGCCAGGCTTCCGACAGGTTCGGATTCCATTTGGTAGCTTCGCGGAACCGCCCGGCAGCCGCTTTGTAGCTATGTTTTTTCCAGTACTCGTTGCCGACCTGTAATTCCTTGTTGGCTTGCAGGGGATTGAACGAGTACGTCTTTTCCTTCAGGTTGGCGTCTTCTTCGGGCGGTTCCTGCTCGATGGTCTGCGGCTGCGCGGGCGGTTTGGCCGGCTGTTTCGGCTGGGTTTGGGCGTTCACGCCCAGCGGCAGGCAACTCGAAAGAAGCAGAGCGAAGACCCAGCGGGACATAACTAAATTCTACTCCGGCTTGACAGTCGTACAAATCGGCTTGACCGGTATCATCGATTTACATATAATCGATTTACATATATGAGCGGCCCGTTGAAGCCCGCCGATTTTCATATCCTGCTGGCGCTTGCCGAGGGCCCTCGGCACGGCTACGGAATTATGAAGGAGGTGGACCGCGAATCGAGCGGCGGCGTGCGGCTGGAGATCGGTTCCCTGTACCGGCTGTTGGGCCGCCTTCTTGATGCCGGCCTGATTGAAGACGCCGAAGGCGATGAACGCCGGCGCTATTACCGGATCAGCCGGTTGGGCCGGCGGGTCCTGAAGACCGAGGCGGAGCGCCTGGCGGGGCTGGTGGACCTGGTGCGCGCGCGGCGGCTCCTGCCGGAGGGCGACGCGTGATCCGGCGCGTAGTGGCTGCCCTGCTGTATCTGTTCCCGGCGCGATTCCGCCGCAGCTTCGGGCCGGATATGCGGGCTACGTTCGAGGACCGCTGGCGCGAGCACGGCGGCTGGCGCGTCGCGGCGCGGACGATTGTGGACCTCGTCGCCAGCGCCGTCGTCGAGAGGCTCTCCGGCCGGGTCGCGCCGGCCCAGGAAATCAGGAGGGGAGATCACGGCATGACCGTTTTCTGGCAGGACTTTCGTTTTGCTCTACGCATGCTGCGGAAGAGCCCGGCATTTACTATCGTGGCGCTGGCGACCCTGGCGCTCGGCATCGGCCTCAATACGGCGATGTTCAGCGTTGCGAAGCGCGTGTTATGGCGGTCGTTTCCTTATGCCGATCCGAACCGCATCGTGTGGGTGGGCGAAGTGGATGGCCGGAATCCGGACAATTTCTGGGGCATCAGCTATCTGAATTTCCGGGACTGGCAGGCGCGCTCGCACTCGTTCGCGCACCTCGGGGCGCGGTTGTTCGATGACCGCATCCTGCGCGAGGGTAAAGAGCCGGTGCAGCTGTCGGGATCGGCGGTCACGCCGGAAATCTTCGACATTCTGGGCGTGCAGCCGGCCGCGGGCAGGACGTTCACGGCTTTAGACGACCGGGCCGGCGCGACGCCGGTGATTCTGCTGAGCGACCAGATGTGGCGACGCCGGTTTGGCGCCGATCCAGGCATGCTCGGCCGGGCGGTTCATTTCGACGATGGCGTCTTCACCGTGGTTGGGATCATGCCGCCGCAATTTGACTACGGCAAGGCGGAATATTGGATCCCTCTCGGCCAGGTTATCGACCCCTATTTCGCGACACACCGCGACGTGTGGGTGTTGAATGCCCTGGGGCGGCTGCGCGCCGGGCAGACGGCCGAGGCGGCGCAGAGCGAGGTGGAGGAGATCGCCCGCCAGATCCGCCGCGACCATCCCGAATGCAATCGCGGGTTCGTGGTGCGGGTGAATCCGCTGCGCAACATGCTGGGATACGATCTGCGCCCGGCGCTCATCGCTTTGCTGGGCGCGGTGGGCACGGTGCTGCTGATCACCTGCGCGAACCTGGCCGGCCTGATGTCGGTGCGGGCCGCCGGGCGCGGGCGCGAAATGGCCATTCGCAGCGCTCTGGGGGCGGCGCGCGCGCGGATGATCCGGCAGCTACTCACTGAGTGTCTGACCCTGGCGGTTCTCGGTGGCGGTGCCGGAATCGGTCTGGCGTACGGCGCCACTCGTGCGCTTGCCTGGCTCAGCAAGGATGCGCGTCTGCTGGGCGCGGCGATCGACTTGCCGGTGCTGATCTTCGCGTGCGCGGCGACCCTGGCCACCAGCCTCCTGTTTGGCGTGGCGCCGGCCATCCATGCCGCCCGCGCGGACGCGGCGGAGGCGCTGCAGGGCGGCACGCGTGCGGGCGTGGGACCGCGGCGCGCGCGTGTGCGGCAGGTGCTGGTCATCGCTCAGGTGGCCATGAGCCTGGTGCTGCTGATGGGGGCGGGCCTGCTCTATCGCAGCTTCCGGCGCGTGCTGGATGTCAATCCCGGTTTCCGCACCGCCCGCCTGATTTCGATGCATATTCTGCTGCCGGGAAGCTATGAAAGCGCACCCTCGATCGTGCGCGTCGACAATCAATTCCTGGCACGGCTGCAATCGCTGCCGGGCGTCACCGGCGCGACCATGGCCAGCTCGCTGCCCGTATCCGGCGGAAATTCGACGGGGGACCTCACCATCGAAGGCGTGGCATCCAATCCCGGCGAATTGGGCGCCGTCGGTTTTCATCGCACGGTTCCGGGCTATTTTCACGCCCTGGGCATTCCGATCGTCCGCGGCCGCGACTTCAGCGATGCGGACGACGAGGCGCATCCCGCCGTGGTGATCATCAACGAAAGCATGGAGCGGCGGTTCTGGCCGGGGCGCGATCCTATCGGCCGCCGCATCGAGATCGGTCCGCGCGACACCGCCAAGTGGCTGACCATTGTGGGCGTGGCCAAAGATGTGCGGCAGATCGGCCTGGATAGGGATGCCGGTTTTGCCAGCTATCAGCCGCTGGCGCAGGGGACCAGGCACGGCATGGATGTCGCGATCCGGACGGCGGGCGATCCCGCCACCCTGATCGCCACCGCGCAGCGCGAATTGCGGCGCATCGAGCCATCCCTGGTGATTGAAGATGTCCAGACGATGTCGCAGCGGATCGACGATTCCGTGGCTCCGCGCAGGATGAACCTGGTCCTGTTCGGGCTGTTCTCGCTGGTGGCGCTGGTGCTGGCCGCGGTGGGATTGTATGGCGTGGTGGCTTACGCCGCGGGTCAGCGCACCAGGGAATTCGGGATTCGTATCGCGCTGGGCGCGCGTCCGGCGGACGTGGGGCGGTTGGTGTTGGGGCAGGGATTACGGCTGGCATTGGCCGGCGCGGCGATCGGCATGGGTGCGGCGCTAATGCTGACGCGTGTCCTGGATAAGTTGCTGTTCGGGGTGGGAGCAGCCGACCCGGTCACCATCGTCGCAGTCGCAATTTTGCTCGCGCTGGTCGCATTGACTGCTTGCTGGCTCCCGGCGCGGCGGGCGACACGGATCATGCCGACCGAGGCTTTGCGCGCCGAGTAACCGCCACCGCGGTTCGCTCTCGGAAAAGCTAATTGGCTTGCAGCCCCTAGAGCCAGGACTTGAACCATTCGCGAAACTCGTCAAGCGCGGCTTGCGTTTCGCGGGCGACAGGCACGGGCAGAGCCCCCGTCTTCAGACCGCGCACGTCGAGCGCCGCCTTGATGGCCACCGGAGTAGGGAAGCGCTCGATGCGGCGCAGAAATTCGTGCAGGCGGGCATCCAGCCGTTCAACTTCCTCATGCGCGTTCTGCTCGATGGCGCGATCGAGCGACAGCAGCAACTCCGGCACCGCGGAAGCGACGCCCGAGACTACGCCGTTCGCTCCAGCCTTGCGCGCGGGCGCAAAGATCGCATCGTGGCCCACCAGCAGGGTCGTGGGGTGATCGTTCTTGTGCGCGTTCAACGCCGCGAAATATTCCCAGTCACCGCTCGAATCTTTGATGCCCGCGAAGCTCCCGGTGGCGAGCAGGTCGATGGCCGTCTCGCTCGCGATCGGGCTGGTGAACAACGGGATGTTGTAGAGATATACGGGTGCGCCGTGATTCATCTCGCGCGCGAAGCGTAGATAAAATTCGCGGATCTCGGGCTGGCCGTAGCGGAAGAAGAAAGGCGGCATGAGCAGCAGGCCGGCCGCGCCCGCCGCGCTGGCCTCCCGCCCCAGCGCCAGCGCCCCATCCAGCGAGGAATGCGAAACGCCCGCTAGCACGGGAACCCGGCTTCGCTTCACAGCGAGGTACACCAGGCGCACCCGGTCGTCGAAATTCAAATTGACGAATTCGCCCGTGGAACCGAGCAGCGCGATCCCCTGCACACCCGCGGCACACAGAAAATCGATCAGTTCCAACGTGGCCCCGATGTCGGGCTCGTCGCCGCGCTTTCCGTGCGGTGTCACCGCGGCGGCGATCACCCCCGAAAACGGCGCCATCATTTCACCAGGGGCGTGAGCACGATGCTGCGGAACTCCACCGGACCATGGTCGCCCTGTAGCATAATCGGACCGGGCACGCCCTCGTCCGCGTCGCATGCAATGGCGGTAAGGCCGTCGATCACTCCTTGCGTTACGGTCTTGCCGTTCAGCGAGATACTGACGTGCCGCCCTACCAGGCGGATTTCGTACGTCTGCCATTCGCCCGCGGGCTTGGTCACGTTCTCCGTCGGAATGATGCGGCTGTAAAGCGCGGCATTCGAGTGCCGGTCGAGCGGCCGCCCGTTATCCGCCAGGATCTGCACTTCATAGCGCCCGCGCAGCCCGATGCCGCTGTTGCTATGCTCCGGCGTGCGATATTCCACGTGGAGTTTGAAGTTCCAGAACTTGTCGTTGCTGATCAGATCGGTGGCCGCACCGTTGCCTTTCAGGATGCCGCCGTCCACGCTCCATCCGTGCGAGGCGTCCGCGGTCATGCCGTGCCAGTTGGAAACATCGTGGCGATTCAACAGTTCGACGGGCTGGCCGTCGTGCCACGAGCCATCGTCGGCATCGTTGATTTCCGGCGCGCGGGCGCCCGTCCATGTCAGGTGCGTATCTCCCGATTGAAAGCTGCCTTCCAGCTTGCCGCCGTCCAGCTTGGCCTGGTATTCCTGTTTTTCCGAGCGTCCTTCGAAAGTAAATCGCAGTTCGCCGTTCTCGATCCAGATGTGCTGTATGTCGTTCAGGTCGCCGCCGGGAAAGCCGATGAATCTCCCTTTGATCGCGCCGCCCCCGGCGCCGTCCACCTGCAGCCACCACGCCCGCCCCCGCGCGGAGTTGTGGACGGTGATGTCCCAGCGTCCATTGAAATCCGCGTCGGCCGCCCACAACGCGCCGCACACCAGGAACAAAGCAAGTCTGCGCATAATGATAGCCCGCGATTTAATTTATCATATGCGCGTTTCCGGGCGGCGCTGCGTCATATTCGTGAATCGTCGCCATGGGCAGAGTTTGGCTGGCCGTACTCTGTGGCTGCGCCGCGCAAGCCGCCGTGATCAGTGGCGTGGTGGTCGATCGCGCCACAGGCCGGCCCCTGGCGCGCTCCTCGGTCACCTTGGTCCCCATTGAGGGCACCGGTGAGCAAGTACAGTCCGCGCGCGCCGGCCGGGCCGGCCAGTTCCGCTTCACCGTCAATGCCGGCATGTACTTAGTGCGTGCGTCGCGCACCGGATTTGCTCCTTTTCAATACGGGCAGAAGAATTGGAAATCCGCGGCCAAGCCGGTCGCTATGGACCAGGATGGCTCCCTCTATCTGGAAATCCGCATGCGCCGCTACGGAGCCATCACCGGTACACTCCTGGATAAGAACGAACTCGCCATTCCGGAGCAGAAAGTTGTGGCATATGCCGCCCGGCAACCCCTCGAAATCGCGGGAGCGGCGATCAGCGACGACCGCGGCATTTACCGTATTCACGGCCTGGAGCCGGGTACCTACTACGTGCGGTCGGCGGCCAGCTTGCTTGACGACGGGTCGGGACTCCTTCCTACTTTTCACAAACAGACCATGGCCGTCGATCAGTCCATCACCGCGGATGTGGACCTAGATCAGCAGGCGGAGAACGTCGATATTCACCCCCTGCCCGGCAAACTGTTTCGCGTGAAGGGCCGGGTATCGGGGGCTCCGGCGGTCACCGTTAGCCTGATTTCCGATACCGGACGAGTGCAAACGAGGACCACCGGACCATTCGACTTCGAACAAGTCGCGCCGGGCAATTATGAGCTGATCGCGGAGACCAATACAGAGACAAATGACGCCGGCAGCCGCGGCAAAGTAGGAGCGTACCAGGAACTCTTCATCGACAACGATAGCGATCTGCGCGTGCCCCTCAACTCCTGGCAGGAAACCGAGTTTCGCATGCAGGATGAGAAAGGGAATCGCCTGGATGCGCGCGCGGCGAAGATCACCGCCCGGCGCAAGACACTCGATCGCGGCGGACGCCCGGAGGTCTTGAAGCCCGATGACGGCCGTGCCGCGCTGGGGCCGGGACGCTGGGAGATCATGGCCGTGCCCCCGGCCGGATACTATGTCGTGTCCCTTACGGGGGGCGCGGGTGGCTCGGCGTCGCCGCAGGGCAGGGCGGATGGATGGAATGAAATCGTATTGCGCGCTGCGGGTGAGATCACCATCAAGATCTCTTCGCGCGCGGCATCGATTCACGGCGTGGTGCGAGGTTCGAGCCATGCTCCGGTGCCCGGAGCGCCGGTGTACCTCGACGCGTTCGACCGCGATACCGGAAAGCGTGTAGCCGAACTGCGGGTCACTCGCACCGATTTGCACGGCCAATACCATTTCGCCAGCCTGCCGCCGGGCTTGTACCGGATCTTGAGCACCTTTGATTATGAGAGCCCGGACGCGGAGGCCATGCACGCAGCCGGCGTCCGCCCCGTAACGCTGGCGGAGGCCGCCGATACCGCGCAGGATCTGGACTTGTACATTCCGTAGGCTCTCGTTCCTGAGCCGCGGCGGGTCACAGTCCCAGAGGCCGCATGACGCCATCCTTTTTGACGGCCAGCCGGACGGGCCGCGGCGGTCCCTTAACCGGCACGCTCACTTCCACCCAAAGCTCCTCGTCCGGAGCCCGCCGCGATGGGTCAGGAACATCCTCCGGAATGAAGAACGCGAGGGGGTCCGCAAGAGCCCACTGGCTGCCGCGCGAGTCAGTGCGCGCCGCGAAACCGGGCATGATAGAGACCGTACCTGAAGGGTCCGGAATCGCATACAGGTGTCCACCCCCTGCGGATAGGCGCGCCGTTGTCCACTGTGGTGCCCCGGCAGGGCACTCCACTTGCAAGCGCAAGCTCACATACCTTCCGCGGATGGGAAGAGACGGATCCACCGGCGCGGCCTTCGCCCACACGCGCGGCAGCCGCGCGCGATCCACCGCATATTTGCCGGCCACTGATAGCACCAGAACGCATTGCAGAATACCGATTGCGATACCTCGGTAAACCGATTTCATAAAGCCTCCCGTAACATGTGGCTCAATAGCCGGCGGCGCGTGCGTTCCAAAAGCCAGCCGCCTCCTAGAAACAGCAGCCCGATACCGATCAGGCTGGCGGAACGGCCCAGTTTGTCCATCACGCTTGAGAAGTAGAAGCCCAACACGGTAATGCCAAAACCGGCAATCGCCAGGTTCACGCGCTCCGGCCGCGCATCGCGGATGCCCCATGCCGCCAGTCCCGCCGCGCCCACCGCGCACCAGAAGTACACAGCAACGGTTGCGTGCGGCCCGCTGGCGATCAGTCCCAGCAGAAACGTCCAGATAATGGCAACCGCGCCCCATACGGCGCGCCGTCGATCCAACACGACCGCAATCAGGAGCGGGGCGAGGATGGCGACTGCCCAGGCAACCCAGTAGGTCTCCATCTGCCACGGCGCCTCTCCGCGCTCCCACGTTCCATAAGTCGCCAGCAAGGTGGCCGCCGGCAGCAGCGCCAACCCGCCCACCCACGTCAAAGCCCTGCGCAGCGGGCTATCCGCGCCCGTCCCGCGCGCGCTCAGATAAACCAGGCTCAGCGCGCAGAAGCCTACCCACACCGGCAGCGACGCGATCGCATGACCGGCCGGCACCCTGGTATCCCACTCGCCGGCTAGCCACCAGGGAAATAAGATGGCGCATATCACACCTTGCGTCCAATGTTTGAGCAGCAGCCACGCCAGTGCGGCGCCCACGGCCCACAGCAGAACCGCGGAAGGCCAGTGTTCCGACAGGTTGAAAATCTGTCCGGCCAGGGCGATGGCGCCGCCCAACGCAACCGTTCCAAGTGTGTGCATGGTAATGGAAAGCGCCGGGAATCGATTCGCCATTCCAGCGCCACAGGCATGGAACGCGCCCACCACGGACACCAGCAGCGCCATCCGGCCGCCGGCGGATAACTCATCCCAATGCGTGGAGACGAAAAGCAACACGCCGGCAGCCAGCAGGATCGCTCCGAAGGCCAGCGCGATACGAATGGGCCAGCTCAATCCCTGTGACGGCGACCGCTGCCGCTCCCAGGCGCGGATGGTCGCCGCCCGGTCAGCCTCCAGCAGTCCTGCTACGGTCCATCGGTCCAGATACCGTTCCCAATCGGTGGTCATGACCAATACAATGGCACATTGCAGGCCTTTTCAGCCGTTTTTTGGAATCAGGATGTTAGCTGAGGTTAGGTCGGGCGATCGCAGCGGGCGCGAACAGTTCTTGTACCCCAACCGTACGCACGATGCACGTTAACGCTACTTGGGAGCCGGAAGCGCGAAAGCGTAAAATGTATTGCTGGCTGTGCCGATGGGCGCTCCGGCGGGGAAGTTGTGATAGCCTGTGCCCCAGTAAAGAACACCGTTCACAATCGCGGGCGCGGAGTTGACCGAGCCAGGCGCCTTGAACGACCATAAAGTCGCGCCGGTCGCGGCATCCAGCCCATACATGTATCCGGACATCGAAGCCACGTATACCACACCGTTTGCCACCGTCACGGGACCCATCGACAACGCGTGATTCGCCGAGTGAACCGTGCTGTAACCCGGATCGGGCACTTGCCACAGGATCGCCCCAGTTGCGGGATCCAGCGCCGCCCATGACCCTCCGTTCCACGACATCCCCGACGGTTGTAGCGTATAGGGTCTCTGCGCTGTGTTGCTGATCGCCACGTAAATGCGCTGGTTGTCGGATGCCGTGCCCCACTGGATGCCCCCCACCATGCCGCCCGGTCCCACGGTAGTGTGCCACACCGGCACTCCGGTTTCCGGATTGACGGCCCAATAAACGCCACTCTTCTGCCCCGCCCCCACCAGTTGGGTGCTCGTGCCGTTTATATGCGCCACGAAAAGGTTGGCGCCGGACCCGAAATCGTAATCGAGCCCGGCTGGATCTGGACACGCTGTTCTCCCCAAGCCGCACGCGCGGATCCAGGCGTCGTCGGCTGAACAACGGCGTCCCCATTTTATATTGCCGGTGGCAAGGTCCAGCGCCACAATCGAGTCCTCATAATTCTCCGGCGACTGGCACAACAGAAGTGCGCCCAGATTTCCGACTGCGCCTTGCTCGCATAACTGAACCGACGGCGGAACTTGGTAGTTGTTGCCGGTGGTCACATAAATCTGGCTGCGCATGATATCTATGACCGGCGTGCTCGACCACACCGGAGCGCCCGTGTACGATTGCGGCGTGAAATACGTCTGCCAGAGGATCTGTCCGTTCACCAAAGAAATGGCCGCCAGACTTCCATGGAACGTCGGCAGGTCCAGCTTTTCCTCCGTGGACGAAACTCCTACGTAGGCGATACCGTTGTAGATGATCGGGGACGCGGTGGATATAGCGTTGGTGTCGGCATCGAGCGAGACGTTCCAGATCAAACTGCCGTCGCCCGCGTTCAGCGCCAGCAGATTCGCGCCGCATGACTTGGGCTTCCCCAGTGTGCCGCTCGCGCCGATAATAACCATCGTCCCGTAAAGCGTAGGCGTAGTCCGCGATATCACACCAGAGCAGAGACCGTAGTCCGTCATCTTGTGCGTCCAGACAGTAGCCCCGGTAACCGCGTTGAGTTTATAGAGGTTTCCCGACCAATCGGGGAAATACACATAACCGCCAGTAGCATCCACCGACGGTGTCGCGGAAACATCATCCTGGGTCGTGAACTGCCACTTGACGGTTAGGCCGCCGACATTCTGATTATTGAGTATTGATTCCGTGACCGACCATCGGGTGTTATTCAAATTATTGCCGGCCGATGGCCAGCCGCTCGGAATCTGCGAAAACGCAGGCACAACGATCATGAATAGCGCAGACTTAGCCGCGCGGGAGAACCAGGACATAGAGCTTGTTACCTATAGCAGTACAGGCAGAGTTTATCGTTTAAGGGTAACACGTGAATCCGTGTTTTTTGTCGCATTTTTGATCTTGCGGAACTGCCGCCCGGCTACCAGTACTATCTGTTGTGCATGGCTCGCGGCAACAGTCAGTTGCAGGTCGTCAGGGTGCCATGCGGAGGGGCGCGGCGATCGCGATAACCAAAGTAAATTGGGTACTAATTCGTAGAGGAAACCCGGGACTTTCCGCCGTGGCCTTTAACCGGAACATGAGATCTCCCCCCGCTGGCCGCCGTTTGCTGCGCTGTTCTCCGCGACGCCTTCGGCACACCATTGGCAGCCATCCGCAGTCGCAATGAGCGGGTAGATCGCATCGGGCGGCTATGTCGTAGGCCGAGCGATGTAATACGGCTGGCCCGATAGATTCGCAGGAAAACCCGGATAGAGCCAAGCCCGATCTGCACTTACCCGCAGTTCGAAGTAGTATGCGAGCGGATAAGCCGAGTCCGTATATGCACCCGAAATCGTGGTGGTGTACCCTGAGCCATTGCTCTCCATGACGGTCGATTGCCATCGCTCCGCCTGGTTGACGTGCCTGTAGTACAGACGCGCCGAAGCAATCGCGGAACACGCAAGCTCGAGCATAAGCGGCTCGCTCCGGCGAAAATGCTCGGGCGCGCGGTGGGTTACGGCCGCGGTAGCGCGCTCCGGACGGCCTGCGGCTTCCGTGATGGCGGCCTTCACCTTTGGATCTCCGGTCTCGCTGGCTGAAGGGAGACGCTTTTCCAGCAGGGCGATATCCGCATCAATAGCCGGCAGCCGGTCGCGCCAGTGGCCGCGCAGCCATGCCAGCTCACCCACCGTGATGTCCCGCACGTAGGCTCCGCTGGCATCGCCCAGTTTGGCCCACGCGTCGCGTGCGGTGCGGTAATACCGGATCGTTTCCATCAGGGGTGCGCGGTCGCCGGTACGCTCATAGATGGCGTACAGAACCCCTGCCCGAAACTTTGCGGCGAAAAATTCTCCGAGACCCGCCAGTATCGCTACGTCGATTCTCGCGCGCGAACTTAATCCCGATCCTTTCGCCGGCTGCGCCGCGCGCGCCAGATCGTCCAGCCATTGCGCCACGTCGATGGGCGAATATTTCCCGCTGCGCTCGCCGCCAAGTAGTTCGCCGGCGAAATTGCTGAGACGCGAAAACAACTGCGGATCCAGCGGGCTGGTGTTGCCGAACGTCTTCGGTGAAGGCGTATCCGTATATTCCGTCGCCGACGGTTCCACCAGCGACTGGTTGGTGTACAACTCCGGCCAGTAGTTGTTATTGGCGGCCGAAGGCAGATGGGCGCTCGTCACCACCGGCAAAATGCGGCTGGCCGCGGCCAGGGCCGGATCGACAGCTACCTGGGCATCCGGGTCATAAAGCTTGCGCCCCCATACGCGATAGGTGTCCAAGTATTTTTCCCAGTCCCACCGCGGCCGTAGCGAGGCGTCCGCATAGGCGCACCGCGCGGCTCAGGTCCCGACGTTCGTACGCCCGACCCGCGCCGTCCTTTAAAGGAGAGTGGCTCCATGATTTCTACGCCGCTCGCCCCGCAGAATTGAAACGCGCGCGCGTACCCCGCCGCGAACACCGGATCCGCCCACAGCAGCAGGCGCTGGGTGCCGGGCCAGACCCGCCAGAGCACCTGGTAGCGCCGGTCCTCACGCAGCAGGTCGGCGTAACTGTAGCGCGTGAAGCTTCGCGACCCCGCGCTCATGGCCATCAGCCCGCTGTCGCGATGCCCGGCCTGCGGCACTTCCTGCGCCCGGATGTCCGCCTGGTGATACGGCATGCCCATATGCTCGGCGCCGAACTTGGGCGATACCGTCACCCGCATGCCGGTGGCCAGCGCCAAGTCGATGATGCCCTGATCGATGCCCTTCGCATGCAAATCGATCTGAACCTGCCTGCCCGCGCGCTTAACGCCATCAAACACGGTGCCCCAGAACGCGTAGCTGCCCTCCGCCACGCCGCTTTCCCCATGTATGCGGAAGGTGACACCGCCGATCGCCGGACACGCCCGCAACAGCGCGGCCAGCGCGTCCCGGCAATAAGGACCGTGATTCTCCGCGTCGAGCCCTTCGATCGTGTAGTTCGGCTGCGGGCTGTTCTCCCACTTGTAGCCGTGCATCCAGAGACCCAACTGAAACTGAAGTCCGTGTGCCGCGGTCAGGTCGCTGATCCAGCGAAGTGTTTCGAGGTTGTGGTCCCGCTCGTCATCCGGCAGGCTCACCGCCCTGACGTTGTATCCCGCGACCGGAAGCAGGAAAGGGTAAGCGAACAGGAAGTAGGCGTCCGTGACCGCGCGCAGGAAGTCGTACCCGATGCCAAAGCTCAGGTTAAAGCTGGGCTAAGGGCCCCCGCGCAGGCTCGGGGGCCGCGGTGTCCACAAGCGATCCGCTTCGACATGGTGAGACCGGGGTGAAGTTTCCGAAGCGCCCGTTTTCCGGGTGCCGGATGCGACACCTCTTGTTGCAGGTTCGCCACCAAAAGTTATTGCTTATTTCGGAGCAGTGGGCGGAGATCCATTGCGTCGCTCAGCGACATGGCTCGAACACGTCATCTACTCCGCCCGCAATGCCCGCGCCGGATCGACAGCGGCCGCACGGCGCGCCGGAATCAACCCGGCAACGCATGCCGCCGCCAGCAAAGTTCCCACGGCCGCCGCCAGCGCTCCGCCGCTCACCGTTGTCATCCCATACAACTGCGACTTCACCAGCGTCACCCCATAGAACGCCACGGGCAATCCAATCGCCAGCCCCACAAGCGTCTGCAACAGCGCGCTGCGCAGGATCATCGCCACCACGCCGCTCCGCTCCGCGCCTAAAGCCATGCGGATGCCGATCTCGCTGGTGCGCCGTGCCACTCCATACGCCGTTACGCCGTAGAGTCCCACGGCAGCCAGCAGCAGGGCCAGCCCGCCGAAAAGCGACATCAGCCGTGAGAGCATCCGCGCATGCGTGAACTGCTCTCCGATCTGCGAGCTGAAGGTCTGGAACTTTACCACCGACAGGTTCGGATCGATGTTGGAGAGGATCTGCCGCGACAGGGCCTCCATGCTATCCAGGGGCCGCGCTGTCTCCAGTACGATTGCCCTCGCAAACACGTAGTTGGCCTTGCCCGCCGGCTTCTTGTCCGACGCCGGCTGCTGCAGCAGACGCAGGAAAAACATCCGGTGGTCCTTCCAGCCCACGCTGCCGTAGGTGGTGTCCTGCACTACGCCGACGATCTCGAAGTCGCCCGGCGAGTCCGTACCACCGAGGTGTGCGCCTATGGGGTTCTCCCCGGGCTTGAAGAAGGCCTTCACGAAAGTCTGGTTGACCACCGCGACCGCGGGCGCGGTAGCGGTGTCGTGCGGCCCGAAGCCGCGGCCCATTACCACGCGCGTGCCTACGGAGTCGAAGTACTCAGAGTTCGCCCAGACGTACGACGCGGCCCTGTAGAGATCTGGCCGTCCCTGGATCCGGACCGAGGAATTGTCGTTATAGGGCTCCATCGGCGTGTAAGTGCTGAGACCGACCTTGACCATGCCGGGGATCTGGTGGAAGCGGTCCTCGATCTTCTGGTAGAGAGCCGCCAACTGCGCCGGAGAATATCCCGCGGACTGCGGATCGAAATGGACGATGTAGCGGTTGGTAGCGTCGAGCTTCATGTCAAAGTGCTCAAGCTTGCTGAGGCTCTGCGCGAATAGGCCCGCGCCCACCAGCAGCACCAGCGAGAGCGCCGCCTGCATCACCACCAGCGTGCGCTGCAGCACCGAGGCTCCTCCGGTGGTCGTGCGCGAGCCGCTGCGCAGCGCATCCGCAGGCTGTGCGCTTGCCGAGAGCCACGCCGGCGCCACACCGAAGAGCACGCCGGTCACCAGCGAGAGCGCAATCGCAAATCCCTGCACGAGCAGCGCGGGGGTGGCATGTATGGGCACATCGTTTGAAGATGGGAAGGCCAGCTTCAGCAGCAGCTCAGCTCCGCCATATGAAACCGCCAGCGCTGAGATGCCGCCGATCACCGCCAGCACCAGGCTTTCGGTCAAAAGTTGGCGAACGATGCGGGCCCGAGCGGCCCCCAGCGCCGTACGCAGGCTCATCTCCGCCTTGCGTCCCATGCCGCGCACCAGCAGCAGATTCGCGACGTTGGCGCAGGCGATCAGCAGCACCAGCCCGGCGATCCACTGCAACAGGTGCAGGTTCGACCCGTAAGCGGCCTGCATGTTCTGGATGCCCGCACCGCCGGGAGTAAGGGGAACCTGCACGCGATCGAGCAAAGGGCGGTCGTGCACGCTCGAGAAATACTTGTTTGTGGTGAAGATCTGCCTCAACTGCGTGGAGAGCTTCTGCTGCAGCGGAGCGAGCGCCGTACCCGGCTTCAACCGGCCGATGAGGTAGAGCCACCTCGCCTCGGGCTCATGAACGTAATCCTTGCCCCGCAGCTCCGGCAGCGACTCGATGGGTAGATAAACACCCGGTGGCGTGCTCTGCAGGCGGTCTCCGTAGAACTGCTCCGGAGCGATGCCCACGATGGTCACCGGCTTGGTATTGATCCAGAAAGTGGAACCCACGACCGAGAAGTCGCGCGCATAGTCGCGCTCCCACAGCGCGTAGCTCATGACGGCAGCAATCGGCGCGCCCTGCACATCGTCGGTGTCCTGCAGCAGCCGTCCGGCCGCCGGCCGCAGCCCGAAGGTGCGGAAGTAGTTGCCGGAAATGAACTCCGCATTGACCGAGTGCGCGGCCTCGTCCGAGTGGTCGCGGCGCACCACCAGCGGATTGAGCCCCGCCTGCATCGCGGCCAGCTCTTCAAACTCAGGATTGTTCTGCTTGAACCGCTGCCAGGTGTCGGTGGAGTGGATCGAGTAGTTTTTTCCGTCCTCCGCGCCGCGGTTCACGCAACACTGGTCGGAGTCGCCCAAACGCACGAGAGACCGCGGATCGACCACCGGCAGGTCCTTCAGCAGCACGGCATTCACCAGGGTGAAGATCGCCGCATTGGCCCCAATCCCCAGCGCCAGCGTCAGGATCGCGGTGATGGTAAACCCCGGCGCCTTCCACAGTTGCCACAGCGCGAATCGCACATCCTGCACCAGGCTCTCCAGCCATCCCCATCCCCACGTCATATAGCTCTTCTCCCCGATTACAGTGGGATTGCCGAATCTCCGATAGGCCGTGTGCCGCGCTTCCTCCGCGCCCAGCCCATTCTCCGCATGCTCCTGCGCTCTCAACTCCAGGTGCAGGCGCATCTCCTCTTCCAGCTCCGCCTGAAACTGCCGCCGGTGAAACAGCATGCGCAGCCGGCGCCAAAGCTCGCGAGCTTCACTCATGGCTCATCTCCTCATACCGTCTGAATCACCCGCGTAATGGCACCTATCATGCGCTCAACCGCTGGC
This sequence comes from Bryobacterales bacterium, assembly GCA_963843255.1. Lineage (GTDB taxonomy): Bacteria > Acidobacteriota > Terriglobia > Bryobacterales > Bryobacteraceae > Bog-159. The sequence goes on from CAWJJQ010000009.1 coordinate 461,730, forward strand.
ATCAGCTTGTAGTACCGCGCCCGCCGGTTGCCCGCGGTCACGGCGCACTCCGCCGTCGCCGTCTGCAGGATCAGCAAATAGAGCGTCCCCTGTGGAATCTCATCACGTTGCAAGCAACACGTCAGCCAGACAAAGCTCCCTGACATAGTTAGACTATGCCACCAATCTTACTACCATAGGTAAACTACGTCAAGAGACTTCCGGCTTCCGGTGTGGCCTTCCCACAGGAGATATGTTATTTTGGTGTCCGCACAGGAAGCGCGCATGGCTGAGTCCAAACTGGATCTGCTGCAGGGAACTTTGGATGTGATGGTCCTGCAGACCCTGCACGCGCTGGGACCGCTGCACGGGTACGGCATTGCGCGGCGCATCGAACAGACCAGCGGCGACCAGGTGCTGCTGAACCAGGGGACCATTTACGCGTCGCTGGTGCGGCTGCAGCAGCGCGGGTGGATCGCGGCGGAGTGGGGAGTTTCGGGCAACAACCGGAAGGCCAAGTTTTACAGCATCACGCGCCGGGGACGGAAGCAGCTCGCCGCGGATGCCGCGCACTGGCAGCGGCTGGCCGAGGTTATGGGGCGGCTGCTGGCGCTTTCTCCGGACAGTGGCGCGCGGTAGCTCATTGACAGGCCACGGATTCACACAGATGCACACGGATGCATACGAAGCGGAATTGGATCTGTGTTTCAAGGGAGCCGAGGCCGCCTCGGTCTCCCTCCCCGTGTTCTTCGAGACACCACGACAAATCACCCCACTAATCTGTGCCCATCCGTGTCCATCCGTGTGCATCCGTGGCTAATTCCGCCTTCATTGAATGGCCACAGATGGAAGGACACGGATGCACACGAATCGGAATTGGATCTGTGTTTCAAGGGAGCCGAGGCGGCCTCGGCCTCCTTCTCCGAATTCTTCAGGACATTCGACAAATCACCCCACTAATCTGTGCCCATCCGTGTCCATCCGTGTGCATCCGTGGCTAATTCCGCCTTCATTGAATGGCCACAGATGGACACGGATGCACACGGATGCACACGAATCGGAATTGGATCTGTGTTTCAAGGGAGCCGAGGCCGCCTCCGGCCTCCTTCTCCGAATTCTTCAGGACATTCGACAAATCACCCGCTAGTCTGTGCCCATCCGCGTCCATCCGTGTCCATCCGTGTGCATCCGTGGCTAATTCCGCCTTTATTGAATGGCCACAGATGGACACAGATGCACACGGATCTGAATTGGATCGGCTAGCGGAAGCGGACCTTCACGTCCGGCTTGTTCTCCAGGTGCACGGTATCGATGAAGCGGACGCGCGCGGGCGTGTGGGTCATCACGATGGACTGGGTGCGAGTGCCGTCGCCGAAGAAACGCACGCCTTGCAGCAGGTTACCGTCGGTCACGCCGCACGCGGCGAAGACGATGTTGCGTCCGGGTGCGAGTTCCTGGGTGGTATAGATTTTGCCCGTGTCGCGGATCCCCATGGCCTGCATGCGTTCCTTCTGGGCGTCATCTTTGACAACTAGCCGTCCTAGAATTTCGCCGTTGAGACAGCGGAGGGCTGCCGCGGTTAGCACGCCTTCAGGCGCGCCTCCGGAGCCCATCACGGCATGCACGCCGGTGCCGGCGATGGCGGCGGCGATGCCCGCGGAAAGATCGCCATCGCCGATCAGGCGGATGCGCGCGCCGGCTTCGCGGATATCTGCAATCAGTTGCTGGTGACGGGGACGGTCGAGCACCACCACCACCAGGTCGTCCACACCGCGCTGCAGGCGGCGCGCGATGGATTTGAGATTCTGCTTGACGGAGGCTTCCAGGTCGACGGCGCCTTTGGCGGCCGGGCCGACCACGATCTTTTGCATGTAGCAATCCGGCGCGTGCAGCAGGCCGCCGCGTTCGGAAGCCGCCAGCACAGTGATGGCGCCGCCGGCGCCGGTGGCGCACAAGTTGGTGCCCTCCAGAGGATCGACCGCGATATCCACCGAGAGCGCGCCCGGCTGCTCTTTGGCGGCGCCAACCTTCTCGCCGATGAAGAGCATGGGGGCTTCGTCGCGCTCGCCCTCGCCGATTACGATGGTGCCGTCAATGGCGATGGTATCGAGGCAGGCGCGCATGGATTCGACGGCGGCGTGGTCGGCGGTTTTGGCGTCTCCCATGCCCATGGTGCGGGCCGAGGCGATGGCAGCATCCTCAACAACACGCAGCACTTCCAGAGAGAGGTCGAACATGGTAGCTTGCTCCTCATGGACGATAGCATAGTTTTGGTGTTGGCTAATCCTACGGACCCGCTGCTGGCGATGCTGGAAGCCCTGCCCGAAAATACGCGCATCGCGGCAGGCGACCGGGCCGAAGCGTTCGCGGATGCGGCGCCGGAAGCAGACGTGATTTTGAACTGGACCGGGAGCCGCGAGTTGCTACAGCAGGTATGGCGCATGTCGCCGAAAGTGCGGTGGATTCATTCGCGGTCCGCGGGATTGGACGAACTTCTGTTTCCGGAACTGGCGGAGAGTGGGGTCCCGTTGACCAATGCACGCGGAGTTTTCAGCGAGATTCTGGGCGAGTTCGTGATCGCGGCGGTGCTGTTTTTCGCCAAGGGATTGCGGCGCATGGTCAGAAGCCAGGAAGCCGGTACGTGGGACCAGTTCGACACGGTGGAGGTGGCCGGGCAGACCATGGGGATCATCGGGATGGGGGATATCGGGAAAGCTGCCGCACGGCGGGCGGAGGCCATGGGGATGCGGATCGAAGGGCTGCGGCGGGCGGATGGGCCGGGGCGCAAGCGGGAGCTGCTGGAGCGATCGGACTACGTGGTGCTGGCGACGCCGTTGACGCCGGAGACGCGCGGCATTATCGGAGAGGCGGAGTTGCGAGCGATGAAGTCTTCGGCGGTCCTTATTAATGTGGGGCGCGGTCCGCTGGTGGACGAGGCGGCGCTGGTTGCGGCGCTACGGGACCGGCGGATCGGAGGCGCGGCGCTGGATGTGTTCAACGAGGAGCCGCTGCCGGCCGGGCATCCGTTTTACACGCTGGACAATGTGCTGCTGTCGGCCCACAGCGCGGACCACACGCCGGACTGGAAGGCGCGCACGATGCAGCTTTTTCTGGATAATTTCGCGCGGTACAGGAAGGGCGAGGCGTTGCTGAATGTTGTGGATAAGCGACGTGGTTATTGACGCGGGCGTTTTTTGAATCGCGCAAAACGGGCCACGGCCGCGCCGCCACGATCCCGCGAGTTCCTAACCTGTTTGGCGGCGCGGACACGCGTCCCTTTGCGCTATTGGGGGCCCTGGTTGAGCCAGATATCGAGGCGGGGCGTGCGATAGTCGTAGGGCTTGCCCAGAATATCGAGGCGGCCGTCGCCATCCAGATCGGCCATCTTGGCTTCGTGGAGGTCGTAGCCGCGATCCACGACGGTCTGCCGGAAATTGCCGGCGCCGTCGCCGTAGAAGATGTAGATTTTCGAGTCCGGATTGGCGCCCGCCAGCCGTTGTTCGGCGCAGAAGATATCCAGATTGCCATCGCCATCCACGTCCAGAACAGCCAGGCTGTGGCCATAGTGAATATCGGCGAGATGGTGCGGAATCCAGGTGCCTTTCACCCACTCGTACCAATTGAGGGGACCATCGCCGTCGCCGATCACGAAAACGACTTCGGGGCGGCCGCCTTTCTTCAACTGGCCGGCGGCGGCACGGGAGAAGCTGTAGTTCGGATCGATCAGGTTCATCTCGAACTTCCGTCCGCCAAGATTGCGGAACCAGCGGCCACCGCCCACGATATCGATTTTGCCGTCTCCGTCCACATCGATAGCGGCCAGCCCCTCGTGCTCATTTACGCCTCGGAAGGACGCCGGGGTGCCCAGCGGAACGGGTTCGCTATCGGCGGAGTACGAATACACTTCGGTGAGCGGCCAGGATTCGGCCTGCCGCGGGTGGGGAGGAATCTTAGCGATGAAGAGGCCGTGCGCATCCTGGTTCCAGAAAGCGATTTCGGGCTTGCCGCAGCCGTCGAAGTCGGCGGCGATCTGATCGTGATGTTTGGGCTTGCCGGAGTTCTTGATGAGATGGCGCTTCCAGGGTGTGGCGGGGTCGAGGTTGGGATATGGGTTCTCCCACCACCACATCTGGTTGCTCTTCCAGTCGCCGGCAGCGATGAAGTCGAGATCGCCGTCTCCGTCCACATCCAGCGCGACGGAGCCGGCTTCAATGTGCAGGGGCTGGTTTTCGATTACGTAGCGGGTCCAGCCGGTCTTGCCGCGGCGAAACAGGACCACCGAATCGGCGGCGGTGCGCTCGGTGATGACGAAATCGTTGACGCCGTCGTTATCGAAATCGGCGACGGTGGCGGAGGTCTGCTCCTTTCCGGCATTGGGCGCGGGGAGGTCTCCAGTGGCACTCGAGAGGTGCTTCCAGCGATATTCGGGCGCAGACCCGGCGGCCCACAGCACCAGCGCAGCCAGGGCGGCGGCCACAGCGGCGGAAATCAGCTTCGGCATGGTTTGCATGGTTTGCCCATAGCATATCCCGGCTCATATACAATGAGGCGTGCCGACCGCTTTGACCCGCTACGTTCGCTACCAGAAGGATGCCGCCGCGCACTACGGCGTGGTGGATGGCACGCTGATCCACGAAATACAAGGCGATCTGTTCGGCAGCCGCCTGCTGACGGGCGTCACCCATCCGACAGATTCCGTCAAGCTGTTGTATCCCTGCCAGCCGTCGAAGATTCTGGCAGTGGGCAGGAATTACAAGAGCCATTTGGGCGACCGGAAGCAGCCCGACCGGCCGGAAATGTTTTACAAGCCGATCAGCGCGCTGCAGAATCCTGGAGATCCTATCGTGATCCCGGCGGACGCCGCCAATGTGCACTTCGAGGGCGAACTGGCGATCGTGATCGGCCGGCATGCGGCGCGCGTATCGGTGGAAGAGGCGCGGGCGGCGATTTTCGGCGTGACCTGCGGCAACGACGTCAGCGACCGGGACTGGCAGAACGGGCCGCACAAAGATCTGCAATGGTGGCGGGCCAAGGGAGCCGACACGTTTGCGCCGCTCGGTCCGGCGATCGCGACTGGCCTGGACGATGGGGACCTGATGCTCGAGACGCGGCTGAACGGCGAGGTGGTGCAAAAGCAATCGACGGCGGATCTGACTTTCGATTGCCCGGCGATTGTCAGTTGGGTGAGCCGCTGGTTGACGCTGGTTCCAGGCGATGTGATCTATACCGGAACGCCGGGGAGCACGCGCGCGATGAAGCCGGGCGACGTGGTGGAAGTGGAGATCGAAGGCATCGGCGTGCTGCGCAACCCGGTGATGTGAGCAGGCGCATCGCTACAATGAAAATTGCGGATGGCGAAGCGTAGTTTGTTCCTCACATTCGAAGGCATGGACGGTTCCGGCAAGACCACCCAGATGCGGCTGCTGGCCGCACGTCTGCGGGCGCGCGGACGCGAGGTGCTGGAGACCGCGGAGCCGGGCGGCACGCGCATCGGCATCGAGATCCGGCGTATTCTGCTGGATGCGGCCAACCAGGAATTGAAGCCCACCGCGGAAATGCTGCTGTATTTTGCCTGCCGGGCGCAGAACGTGGATGAGTGGATTGTGCCGGCGCTGGACGCGGGCAAGATCGTGCTTTCGGACCGGTTCACGGACTCGACGCTGGTGTACCAGGGGTGCGGACGGGGGCTGGGCGCGGACGCCGTGATGACCCTCGACCGCATCGCCTGCCGGGGCCTGGTTCCGGACCTGACCTTGCTGATCGATATCGATGCCGAGACCAGCCTGAAGCGGGCGCACGCGCGCAATGCGTCGGAGACCAGCAGCGACCGGATGGACGAGCAATCGCTCGAATTCCACCGGCAGGTTTACGACGCGTATCATGCGCTGGCGGCGCGCGAGGCGCAGCGGTTCCGCGTGATCGACGGGCGGGCCGGAGTGGAACCCATCGCGGAAGAGATCTGGAAGGCCGTGGAGTCCTATGTTTGAGCACTTCTGGGGCAACCGGCACGTGACCGACGCGCTGGAGCAGATGATCGCGCGCGACCGCCTGGCGCACACCCTGCTGTTTGCCGGTCCGGAAGGCGTGGGCAAAGCTACCCTGGCGCGCCGGCTGGGGGCGCGGCTGCTGGGCCATGCGGAGCAGATTGAACGCGACGATCTCAGCTTGCCGGAGAATGCTGACATTGTGGCAGGGCGCGAGCGCTGGCCGGCGGACAAGCGCAACCAGGATCCGCTGCTGTTCGCCTCGTATCCGGATTTCGTGACATTTCCGCCGGATGGTCCGCTGCGGCAGATTTCGATTGACCAGACGCGGCTGCTGCGGGAATGGGCCAAAATGTCGCCGAACAGCGGCAGCCGGCGGGTTTTCCTGATCGACCACGTGGATCGCGCCGGGGAACATGCAGCCAACGCGCTGCTGAAGACGCTGGAAGAGCCGGCGGCGCATTTGATCCTGATCATGACGGCGGAGAACGCCTACGACCTGCTGCCAACCATCCGGTCGCGGGCGGTGCCCTTTCAATTCACGCCGTTGTCCAACGAGGAGACGCGCGAATTCGTGCGCACGCGCGGGCTGGGCGATGCGGAGCGCCGGGCGGTGCTCAGCGGGGGCAGCCCGGGCTTGGCCGTTTCGCTGGACCTGGAGGCGTATGACAAACGCCGGGCAGCCATGTTTACCCTGCTGCGGGTGGCGGCGGGGGTGATGCCGTTCGGCGCGTGGGTGCCGTATTCGGAGGCGATCGGGCGCACCAAGAGCGAAAGGCTGGAACTGCATTTGAAGGTGCTCTACGATCTGCTGCGCGACGTGATGGTCTTGCGCGAGTCTGGCGGCTTAGTGCGCAACGAAGATTTGCGCAAGGAATTAGAGGCAGTGGCGCGCAAAGTGTCGTTTGGTTGGATCCGCAAGGCGGTGACGAAGGTGGACGAACTCGTCGAGCTGATCCGGAGGAACATTCAGAAGGCGATTGCTTTGGATGCGTTGATCGTGGAGTTGCGGGGCTAGTAACCTACTGATCCAGGATGACTCGCTTCCATTCCACTCTGGGTTTTTGAAAATTGATGAGCAGAGCCACACGACGACGAGAGGCCTTGAGGTAATTGATGCATTGCGCCAGATGTGCTTTGGCAAAGTGGTCCACACACTTCAATTCCACGATGACCTTTTCCTCGACCACCAGGTCGGCCACATACTCGCCCGCGTAATGCCCTTTATAGCAAACTGGAAACGAAACCTGAGCCTTGGCGTTCACGCCGCGAAACGCAAGCTCGTGGAGCAGCGCTCGTTCATAGACCTTCTCCAGGAATCCGGCACCCAACACATTGGCAACCTCGAAGGCGGCGCCAATTACGGCCTCCGTCAGATCCAGTTCCGATTCGTGTGCATGCGTATCCATCCGTCGCCATTTAATGAGTTCCTCAAAAATCACAAAGTTCTCACCGGGGAGGCGGAATTAGCCACGGATGCACACGGATGGACACAGATGGGCACAGATTAGCGGGTGATTTGTCGAATGTCCCGAAGAATTCGGGGAAGGAGACCGAGGCCGCCTCGGCTCCCGTGAAACACAGATCCAATTCCGATTCGTGTGCATCCGTATCCGTGTGCATCTGTGTCCATCTGTGGCCATTCAATGAAGGCGGAATTAGCCACGGATGCACACGGATAGACACGGATGGGCACAGATTAGCGGGTGATTTGTCGTGGTGTCTAGAAGAACACGGGGAAGGAGACCGAGGCCGCCCCGGCTCCCTTGAAACACAGATCCAATTCCGATTCGTGTGCATCCGTATCCGTGTGCATCCGTGTCCATCTGTGGCCATTCAATGAAGGCGGAATTAGCCACGGATGCACACGGATGCACACAGATGGGCACAGATTAGCGGGTGATTTGTCGAATGTCCCGAAGAATTCGGGGAAGGAGACCGAGGCGGCCTCGGCTCCCTTTGAAACACAGATCCAATTCCGATTCGTGTGCATCCGTATCCGTGTGCATCTGTGTCCATCTGTGGCCATTCAATGAAGGCGGAATTAGCCACGGATGCACACGGATAGACACGGATGGGCACAGATTAGCGGGTGATTTGTCGTGGTGTCTAGAAGAACACGGGGAAGGAGACCGAGGCCGCCCCGGCTCCCTTGAAACACAGAATCCAATTGCGATTCGTGTGCATCCGCATCCGTGTCCATCTGTGGCCATTCAATGAAGGCGGAATTAGCCACGGATGCACACGGATGCACACAGATGGGCACAGATTAGCGGGTGATTTGTCGAATGTCCCGAAGAATTCGGGGAAGGAGACCGAGGCGGCCTCGGCTCCCTTTGAAACACAGATCCAATTCCGATTCGTGTGCATCCGTATCCGTGTGCATCTGTGTCCATCTGTGGCCATTCAATGAAGGCGGAATTAGCCACGGATGCACACGGATAGACACGGATGGGCACAGATTAGCGGGTGATTTGTCGTGGTGTCTAGAAGAACACGGGGAAGGAGACCGAGGCCGCCCCGGCTCCCTTGAAACACAGAATCCAATTCCGATTCGTGTGCATCCGCATCCGTGTCCATCTGTGGCCATTCAATGAAGGCGGAATTAGCCACGGATGCACACGGATGGACACAGATTAGCGGGTGATTTGTCGTAGTGTCTCGAAGAATTCGGGGAAGGAGACCGAGGCGGCCTCGGCGCCCTGAATCACCGATTCGCCGTCGGCGCACAATGCCGCTATAGCAAAAGCCATGGCTATGCGGTGATCGCCGAAGGAATCCAGTTCCGCGGCGCGGAGGTGCTGGCGGCCGGGGATGGCGAGGCTATCCGGTGTTTCCTCGGTCTGGACGCCCATGCGGCGCAGATTTTCGGCGATGGTGGCGATGCGGTCGGTTTCTTTGATGCGCAGTTCGCCGGCATCCAAGATCTGGAGCCCTTCTTCACTGGCTGCGCCGAGCACGGCCAGGATCGGAATTTCGTCGATCAGGGCGGCGGTGGTTTCTCCGGCAATGACTCCGCCCCGCAAACTGGAATGCGTCACCAGCAATTCACCGAACAACTCTCCATTGCGGCTCCCGATTTCGGTGATCCGAATGCCGGCGCCCATACCAGCGAGGAAATCGAGCAGCGTGGAGCGCGTGGGATTCAGGCCTACGCCGCGGATGACCAAGTGGGAGGCGGGTAGCAGCAGCGCCGCCACGATGAAGAAGGCGGCGGAGGAAAGGTCGGAGGGTACCGCCAGGTCGCGCCCGATCAAGGCGGGGCAGCCGCGGAGAGTGATGGTTTTGTCCCGTACGCGCAGGTCGGCGCCGAATTCGCGCAACGCAATTTCGGTATGATCGCGCGAGCGGACCGGTTCGCGGACCAGGGTTTCGCCATCCGCATAAAGGCCGGCGAAGAGGACGCAGGTTTTCACCTGGGCGCTAGGGACGGGCAGGGTGTAATCGATGGGATGAAGCGGCCCGCCCTGAATGGTGAGCGGTGGAAAGCGGCCGTCGCGCGCGGCGATCGAAGCGCCCATCCGGGAAAGCGGCTCCATGATGCGCCCCATGGGGCGGCGCGACAGCGACTCATCGCCGCCGATGGAGGCGGTAAACGGCTGGGCGGCCAGAATGCCGGAAAGCATGCGGATGGTTGAGCCGGAATTGCCGGCGTCCAATTGCGCGGCAGGAGCACGCAGGCCGTTAAGCCCATGGCCGTGAATCAGAACTTCGGTGCCGCTCTCCTCCACGGATACGCCGAGAGCGCGCATGGCGTTGAGGGTGGAATGGCAATCGGCGCCCGTCGAATAGTTCTGAATCCTGGTATCGCCCTCAGCGATGGAGGCGATGATGGCATAGCGGTGGGAGATGGATTTGTCGCCAGGCAGGGTAATGGTTCCCGACAGTGAGCGGGCCGGGGGGATTCTCTGTTGCATGCGGAATCCCCATTCTATCGTGGGAGCCAGGAACCACCCAAAAACGTTAAGCGCCCAACGCCATTACGGGCGCGAGCCGTTGCACGAGACGTGTCGCGCGGAACGGCTGAAACCGGTATCCGACGCTGAAAATCGTCTCGATATAGGTACCGCTGTGCTCGCCCAGTTTTTTGCGCAGGCGGCGGATGTGCACGTCCAGCGTACGGGTACGAATCTGGTTGCTGTAGCCCCAGACGCGGAGCAGCAGAGTTTCGCGGCTCACCACTTCACCGGCGTTCTGGATCAGCAGGGCCAGCAGATCGTATTCCTTGCGAGTCAACCCCAACGGTTTCGCATCCAAGAGCGCTACCTTGTGCTCGAAGTCCATGTCCAGGTGCTGATCGTGATAGCGTTGCTCGTGCATTGTGGCAATCTGAAGCGGTCCCATTCCAAATCTCCTTTAATTAAGCGTTTCGCCTATACTGATGCTACGGATGAGAGGTAGTGGTGGTGGTTTGGGTCTTGTAAAAGTTTTGTAAAAGGTGTAAACGGGACTAAAAAGAACGGACTTTGACGGGAACTGCATTGGACGCGAAAACGGAGTACGCCATCCCGGTAAAGCTGTGACATAATGGCCATTCATTGAACGGGTAGCAGGTGGAGCGGATCATGGAAAATGACAACAGCATTAGCCGCAGAGCGCTCATGCTCGGTACGGCCATGCTGCCCGCGCTGGGTGCGGCGCGCGCGCAGAAGTCCGGTGACATCGTCGTCTCCAGCGCTAATGGACAGCGTGCCTGTGCCCGCGCCATGGAGGTTCTTAAGGCAGGGGGCGATACGCTGGACGCAGTCGTCGCCGGCGTGAACATCAACGAGGAAGACCCCGAAGACACATCCGTAGGCTACGGCGGGCTGCCCAACGAAGAAGGCGTGGTGGAACTGGATGCCAGCGTGATGCACGGGCCATCGCGGCGGGCTGGTTCGGTGGCTTCCATCCGGGGCGTGAAGACGCCGTCCAAAATCGCCAAGCTGGTGATGGAGCAGACCGACCACGTGATGCTGGTGGGGGCGGGAGCCGGGAAGTTCGCCGAGGAAATGGGATATGCGCCGGTGGATATGCTCACGGCGAAATCGCGGCTGGCATGGCTTACCTGGAAATCTTCGCTGCGAGATCCGGAGGGCCACAGTAATTGGGGACCGGGTTTGGACGCGCCGAAGCCGAAGACCATGTCGCGGCTGAAGGAGATGTTTCCGGAGGCGGATGAAGATACGCTCGTATGGGCCTGGGAGATGGCCGGACACCCCACTACGGGCACGATCAACTGCCTGTCGCGGAACAGCAAAGGTGAGATGTCGGGTGTCACGACCACTAGCGGCCTGGCGTGGAAGATCGCGGGCCGGGTAGGGGATTCGCCGATCATCGGCGCGGGTTTGTATCTGGATCAGGACGTAGGCGGGGCCGGTTCCACCGGGCGCGGCGAGGAAAATATTCGCATCGCGGGCGGACATACGGTGGTGGAGAACATGCGGCACGGGATGTCGCCCAAGGAAGCGTGCCTGGACGCGCTCAAACGCGTGGCGCGGAACTTCGACAATGACATGGAGCGTCTGGAAAAAGTAGACCTCAATTTCTATGCGTTGCGCAAAGACGGCGAATTTGGCGGCGCATCGCTGTGGAATGGGGAAATCCGCGCGGGCAAGCTCAGAACCGCGCACTTTGCGGTCAACGACGGCTCCGGTGCCAGCCGTCTGGAGACCACAGTATATTTATTCGAACGAAAAAGCTAAATCTCGCTTAGACGAATGGCTCAGATTTTCCATCACAGCACTAATACGCTTTCGCGCATTACGATCTATGGCGCGGTTTTTGTTTTAGCCTTTCTGACCTGGGGTTTCGCAACAATTGACAGGTCTGGTTATGAGACACGCGAAGGACAGATACGCGAGCAGCCCGTTCCATTCAGTCACAAACATCACGTAGCGGACGATGGCATCGATTGCCGCTATTGTCACACGACTGTAGAAACATCCAATACGGCGAATATTCCGCCAACCAAGACCTGCATGAACTGTCACTCGCAGATTTGGAGTACGAGCCCCATGCTGGAGCCTGTACGGGAGAGTTACCGCAGTGGTAAGTCGCTCGAGTGGACGCGGGTCCACGATCTTCCGGACTACGTTTATTTCAACCACAGCATCCATGTGAACAAGGGTGTGGGCTGCGAGACCTGTCACGGGCGGGTGGACCAGATGCCGCTGATGTACCAGGCGCATTCGCTGCAGATGCAGTGGTGCCTGGACTGCCACCGGCATCCCGAGCAGAACGTGCGGCCGCGTTCGGAAGTGTTCACCATGGGGTACCAACCGCCCGAAGACCAGGAGACCCTGGGACGCCGCCTGGTAGAGGAATATAAGATTCAAGACGCACGCACCCTGACGAGCTGTTCCACGTGCCACCGATGAGTGAGAATACAAAGCCGAGCGAAACGAAGAAACTCGATCTGCCCGCCGTGCGCGCGCTGCTGGAGAAATCGCACGGGCGCGAATACTGGCGCAGCCTGGAAGACCTGGCGCAGACCGATGCGTTTCAGGATTTAATGCACAGGGAGTTCCCGCGGTACGCCTCGGAATGGGAAGACGGGGACAGCCGGCGGAACTTCATTAAGCTGATGGGCGCATCGCTGGCGCTGGCAGGTTTGACGGCGTGCACGCGGCAGCCTACCGAACTGATCACGCCGTACGTGCGGCAGCCCGAGGAACTGGTGCCGGGGCGGCCCCTGTTTTTCGCAACGGCCATGCCGCTGGGCTCCGGATCAACCGGACTGCTGGTGGAAAGCCACGAAGGGCGGCCCACAAAAGTGGAAGGAAATGCCGATCATCCCACGCTGGGAGGCTGCGATGTCTACGCGCAGGCTTCGGTGTTGGAGTTGTACGATCCGGACCGGTCGCAGGCATTGACGCTGGAAGGCGAGATCCGGTCGTGGAGCGCGTTTCTGGGGGCTGTGCAAGAGGCGGTAACCGCACAAAAGGCGAAGGGCGGCGCGGGCATCAGGATTTTGACCGGGTCAATTACGTCGCCTACGCTGGCGAACCAGGTGAAGGAGTTGACCGCCACTTTCCCGGGGGCCAAGTGGCACCAGTGGGAACCCGCGGGCGCGCATTCAGCGCAGGCCGGTGCGCAACTGGCCTTCGGGCAGCCGGTCCATACCACTTACGATTTTAGCGGCGCCGACGTGATTGTTTCGCTCGACGCCGATTTTCTGAACTCGGGGCCGGGCAGCTTGCGATACGCGCGACAGTTTTCCGCGCGGCGGCGGGTGCGCGGCGGCAAAACCGAAATGAACCGGCTCTACATGGTGGAGCCGATGCCGTCGCCGACCGGAACCAAGGCCGATCACCGGATGCCGCTGCGGGCGGCGGACGTGGAGCAGTTTGCCTGGAGCCTGGCGGCGGCATTGGGCGCCGATACGGGCGGACGCAAGGGCACTGCCACCGCGGCCGATGGATGGATTCCCGCCATTGTGGGCGATCTGCAAAAACACCGCGGGTCCAGCCTGGTGATTGCGGGCGAGCAGCAAAGTGCGGCGGTGCACGCGCTGGCGCACAGCATGAACGCGCTGCTGGGCAATGCCGGCAAGACCGTTGTGTACACGGATCCGCTGGTACCGCATCCGATGGACATGGTGGCGTCGCTCAACGATCTGGTGAAGGACCTGGATGCCGGTCAAGTCGATTTGCTGCTGATTCTGGGCGGTAATCCGGCGTTCAACGCGCCGGTGGAGCTGGGCTTCCGGGACCGTTTGAAGAAGGCCGCGCTGCGGGTGCACCTGAGCCTGCACGAGGACGAGACCAGCGAGCTTTGCCACTGGCATCTGCCGTTGACCCACTACCTGGAAACATGGAGCGATTGCCGGGCGCACGATGGCACGGTGACCATCATGCAGCCGCTGATCGCCCCGCTCTATGGGGGCAAGTCCGCACACGAAGTGCTGACTATGCTTACCGGGCAGCCGGAGCGGACTTCCTACGATATCGTAAAAGGCTACTGGGGCACGCAGCATACGGGCGCGGATTTTGAGGCGTGGTGGCGCAAAGCCGTACACGATGGCGTGGTGCCGGATACGGTGCTGCCGGCGAAGAGCTTTGCCGTACGCAAGGGATGGGCTGGCGGCTTGCCGCAGGCATCGCAGGGGCAGGGATTGGAGGTCGTCTTTCGGCCCGATCCCGCTATATATGACGGCCGGTTTGCCAATAACGGCTGGCTGCAGGAATTTCCGCGGCCGATTACGCAACTGACCTGGGACAATGCGGCGATCCTCAGCCCCAAGACCGCACAGGAACAGGGCGTGGTCACTACCGACCTGGTGGAGATCGCGTATCGCGGTTACAAGATGCGCGCGCCGGTGTTCATCCAGCCCGGGCACGCGGACGGGTCGGTCACCGTGCACCTGGGCTACGGCCGGACACGCGCCGGACACGTGGGGACGCGCATCGGTTTCAACCCGTATGGCATGCGCACCTCCTCGGCGCTGTGGCAGGACTACGGCCTGGAGATGCGGAAGGTGGGCGGCGATTACCTGCTGGTGAGCGTGCAGGATTATCACGCGCTGGACACGGAGCGGCACACCATCGAGAAGGCGAATATCGCGGAGTACCGCGGTAACCCGAATATGATCCAGGAATCGGCCGAGGCGCCGCCGCCCGAGCTGACGCTGTACCCCGGTTTCAAGTACGACAATTACGCGTGGGGCATGGCGATCGACTTGAGCGCCTGCACCGGCTGCGGCGCGTGCGTAATCGCGTGCCAGGCGGAAAACAATATCGCGGTGGTGGGGAAACAAGAGGTGCATCACGGCCGCCACATGCACTGGCTGCGGGTGGACAGCTACTTCCACGGCAGCGTGGAAAATCCGGAGATCTACAACCAACCGGTGCCGTGCATGCAGTGCGAAAATGCGCCGTGCGAGCTGGTGTGCCCGGTGCAGGCTACCAATCACAGCAGCGAAGGCCTGAACGATATGGTGTACAACCGCTGTGTAGGCACGCGCTACTGCTCCAATAACTGCCCGTACAAGGTGCGGCGGTTCAACTTTTTCCTGTTTTCGGATTTCCATACCCAGAGCCTGAAGCTGCAGCGCAATCCGGACGTGAGCGTGCGCAGCCGGGGCGTGATGGAGAAGTGCACGTACTGCGTGCAGCGCATCAACCGGGCCAAGATCGACTCGGAAAAAGAAGACCGCAAGGTGCACGACGGCGAGATTCAGACGGCATGCCAGGCCACCTGCCCGACCGAGGCCATCATTTTCGGCAACATCAACGATCCCAACAGCCAGGTGGCCAAGATGAAGGCGGAGAAGACCAACTACGGCCTGCTGGCGGATTTGAATACGAAGCCGCGGACGACTTACCTGGCCGCGCTGCGCAATCCGAATCCGGATTTGGAGAAAGCATGACGGACCGCCGGACCGGGCCATGGATTAGCCGGCAAACGAATTGAACAATGGCTGACGAGAGACAAATCGCGGACGAGGAATTACAGCCGACGCCGGTGATCGCCCCGGGCTACACGTTCGGGACGGTTACTGACCAGATCGCCTCCGTAGTCCTGACCCGGCGCACCCCGGTTTTCTGGATGGCGTGCTTTGCGGGCGGATTCGCGTTGCTGCTGCTGTTCCTGTGGTCGGTTGCGTTGCTGATGGGGAAGGGCGTCGGGATCTGGGGCATCATGATCCCGGTGGGTTGGGGGTTCGCCATCACGAACTTCGTATGGTGGATCGGAATCGGGCACGCGGGCACGCTGATTTCCGCGATTCTGCTGCTCCTGAATCAAAGCTGGCGCAACTCCATCAACCGGTTTGCGGAGGCCATGACGCTGTTCGCGGTGGCCTGCGCGGGCATGTTCCCGCTGCTTCATATGGGCCGTCCGTGGCTGTTTTACTGGATGTTCCCGTACCCCAACTCGATGGGAGTGCAGCCGCAGTTCCGCAGCCCGCTGGTGTGGGACGTTTTCGCGGTATCCACCTACGGCACCGTGTCGCTGCTGTTCTGGTTCGTGGGGCTGCTGCCCGACCTGGCCACGCTGCGCGACCGCGCCCGCAACCGCATGGCGCGTTTCACATATGGCATTCTGGCCATGGGCTGGCGCGGATCGGCGCGGCACTGGTCGAACCATGAAATGGCGTCGCTGCTGCTGGCCGGACTGGCCACGCCGCTGGTGCTTTCCGTGCACACGGTAGTGAGCTTCGACTTCACCATCGCCATCGTGCCGGGCTGGCACAGCACCTTCTTTCCGCCTTACTTCGTGGCAGGCGCGATTTATTCAGGCTTCGCCATGGTGCTGGTGCTGGCGATTCCGTTGCGCTGGGTGTACGGCCTGGAGGGTCTGATTACCGACAAGCATCTGGAAAATTCCGCGAAAGTGATGCTGGCCACCGGATTGATTGTGGCTTACGCGTACATTCTGGAAACATTCACGGCCTGGTATAGCGGCAACGTGTATGAGAGCGCCGCGATCTGGCATCGTATGACAGGCCCCTATGCGGGGGCGTATTGGTTCCTGATCACGTGTAATATCGTGGCGCCGCAGGCGCTTTGGTTCAAGACGGTGCGAAGCCGGCCGGTGTACCTGTTTATCGCGTCGCTGGTGGTGCTGACTGGCATGTGGCTGGAGCGTTTCGTGATTATCGTTTCCAGCCTGGCACAGGACTACCTGGTCTCGTCGTGGCGCGTGTTCCATCCCACTCGCTGGGATTGGGCTACGTACGTGGGCACCATCGGCCTGTTTACGTTCCTGTTCTTCCTGTTTATCCGCCTGCTGCCCATGATCTCGATCTTCGAAGTACGGACCCTGCTGCCGCAGGCCAAAGTCGAGGAGGAGCCCAAGGCATGAACAAGCCTCCGATTTATGGGGTGATGGCGGAGTTCGATAATCCCACGTCGCTGGTGAGCGCGGCGCGGGAGGCGCGCGCGCGGGGCTACCGCAAGATGGACGCGTACACTCCGTTCCCCATCGAAGAGCTTTCCGAGGCGCTGCATCTGCCCAAGAGCAAGCTGCCGCTGATCGTGTTGATCGGCGGGATCATCGGCGGCCTGACGGGCTACCTGATGCAGTATTACGTGACGGTGATTTATTTTCCGATCAACATCGCCGGGCGTCCGCTGCATAGCTGGCCCATGTACATCGTGATTACGTTCGAGCTGACGATCCTGTTCGCGGCGATTTCGGCGGTGTTCGGGCTGCTGGCGGTGTGCGGCCTGCCCATGCCGTATCATCCGACCTTCAACGTGCCGCGATTTGCGCTGGCTTCCCGCAATCGTTTCTTCCTGTGTATCGAAGCGCGGGATCCGCTGTTCGACCGCAAGAACACCGAAGATTTTTTGGAGACGCTGGATGCGCGGGAGGTGTACGAAGTTGCGCATTAGGGGCATATCGATGGCGATCCTGGCGGTTCCGGCGGCGTTGCTCACCGGCTGCCGGCAGGATATGCAGGATCAGCCCAAATTCATCCCGCTGCGGCCCAGCTCGTTTTTTGCCGACGGCCGGTCGGAACGCCCGCTGGTGGAGGGGACGGTGGCGCGCGGGCACCTGGACGCGAATACAGCTTTTTATACAGGGAAAACAGACGACAAACCGGTGGAGACAATGCCGGTGCCCGTAACCCGCGAGTTACTCGCCCGCGGCCAGCAGCGCTTCAACATATACTGCTCGCCGTGTCACGACCGGTTGGGTTATGGCAACGGCATGATTGTCCAGCGCGGATATAAGCATCCGCCGTCATACCATATCGACCGGCTGCGGCAGGTTCCGGTCGGCTACGTTTTCGATGTGATCACCAATGGCTTCGGCGCGATGCCGGACTACGCCGCGCAGATCGAGCCCGCGGACCGCTGGGCCATCGTGGCCTATGTGCGCGCGCTGCAATTGAGCCAGGATGCGTCGGTGAACGATGTTCCGCCTGACGCACAAAACCAGTTGACCAAGGGAGGGACGAAGTAATGCCCGCCGCCACCGACGAGCGTTCCTTCACGATTCCACCCGCCGTACTGGGCGAGGTGCGCAGTTGGCGCACACGGTTCCTAGGGATTGGGGCGGCAGCGCTCGCCATTTGCGTTATCGGCGGCTTCTTTAACGCCGACCAGTTTTACCGGTCCTATGTCTGGTGCTACATGTTTTTCGTCGGGGTATCGCTGGGCATGGGAGCGATGCTGATGCTGCAATATCTGACCGGCGGCGCATGGGGGGTGGTCATTCGGCGGCCCTGCGAAGCGGCCATGCGCACCATGCCGCTGCTGCTGATTTTGTTTCTTCCCATCGTGATCGGCATCCCGCACCTGTACCAGTGGTCGCATGCGGAGATCGTGGCGCACGACCGGGTGCTGCAGCACAAGCAGGTATACCTCAACGTGCCCTTTTTCCTGATCCGGGCAGCGGTGTATTTCGCGGGTTGGAATCTGATCGGGCATCTTCTGTACAAGTGGTCGGGCGATCAGGATCGCGGCGACACGCGCGCTGCCCGCCGCCTGGCGGCGATCAGCGGTCCGGGGCTGATTTTCTTCGGATTCAGCGTGACGTTCATGGCCATCGACTGGGTGCTGTCGATCAATCCGCACTGGTTCTCCACGATGTTCGGCCTGCTGTTCATCGCGGGTGAAGGTTTGTCGGCGATAGCGTTCCTGATTTGCCTGCTGGTGATTTTCAGCAACCGGCCGCCGCTCGCGGACGTGTTGACCCACCGGCATCTGCACGACATCGGCAAACTGCTGCTGACGTTTGTGATGGTGTGGGCGTATTTTTCGTTTTCGCAGCTGCTGGTGATCTGGTCCGGCAATCTGCCGGAAGAGATTCCCTGGTATATCAACCGCTTCGCCGGAGGGTGGCAATACATCGGGGTGGCGCTGGTCCTGCTGCACTTCGCTCTGCCATTCGCTTTACTGCTGTCGCGGGATATCAAACTTAATTTCCGATTGCTGCGCAATGTGGCGATTCTGGTGATCGTCATGCGATTCGTAGATCTGTATTGGATGGTAGCGCCGGATTTCCACAAGCAACAGTTCACCGTGAGTTGGATGGACTTCCTGGCGCCTATCGGACTGGGTGGAATCTGGCTGGCGGCGTTTCTGTGGCAACTGGAGAAGCGTCCACTGCTGCCGCTGGGCGATCCGCAACTGGAGGAGGCTCTGGCACATGGCCGGGAATAAAGCGCACGCCGGCGAAGAGCCGCGCAACCCGCACGTCCGCCACGAACCGGGCGACATCAACGCGCGTGCCGTAACCAAGGCCGGCCTGGTGATGGGCGGCCTGATCGTGGTCTTTTTATTCGGCCTGTGGGGAGTCTTCCAATATTTGGTCCAAAAAGAAGCGGAGCTGGCGCGACCGGAATCGCCATCGGCCATAGTCAGTGCACAGAAGTTACCGCCCGAGCCGCGCCTGCAGAGGTATCCGGCGGGCGACATGCGCGAGATGCGGGCCAACGAGGACCGTATTCTGCACCAGTATGCCTGGATCGATCCCGATAAAGGCATCGTGCGGATACCGGTCGACCGGGCCATGGATTTGATCGCGCAACGCGGCCTGACCGCGCTGCCACAATCGCCGTCAATAGGTAAGACAAAATGATAGTAAGCAAGCTCCCGATTTTGGCCCTGGTGGCCGCGGCTGCTGTCTGGGCACAACCTGGTCAACCCGCGCCCGCCCAGCCGTCGGCTATGCGGGATCCTAACTCGAAGCCTGCGCCGTTACCGCCGGGCTTACAGGGTGTCACGGTCGAGCAGAAACTTAACGATCAGGTGCCTCTCGACCTGGTCTTCCGGGATGAATTCGGGCGGTCGCTACCGCTGTCCACTTACTTCAGCGGAAACAAGCCTGTCATTCTGGCACTGGTCTATTACACATGCCCCATGCTTTGCAACATGGTGTTGAATGGCGTGGAAAGCACACTGAAGGCGATTTCACTGGACCCGGGCAAGGATTTCGAGGTGGTGGCGGTCAGTTTCGATCCACGCGATACACCCGAAGTCGCGGCGGCCAAACGGGCGAATTACCTCAAACGCTATCACCGGTCGAATACGGACAACGGCTGGCATTTCCTGACGGGGGATGAAGCTTCCATCAAAGCGCTCACTTCCGCGGTTGGCTTCCGCTACCGGTTCGATGCGAGTACGGGGCAATTCGCGCATGCCAGCTCGATCATGATCCTGACGCCGCAAGGCAAGCTGTCGAGATACTTTTACGGTGTAGAGTACGCGCCGCGGGATGTCCGTCTGGGGCTGGTGGAAGCGTCGCAGAATAAGATCGGCACACCGGTGGACCAGATTCTGCTGTTCTGCTACCACTACGATCCGGCAACGGGCAAGTATGGCGCCATAGCCGTCAACATGATGCGGTTCGCCGGGGCTACTTTTGTCCTGATCTGCGGCACTTTCCTATTCGCGGCGTGGCGGCGGGACTGGCGCCGGGACCGCCAGGCACTTAGACGAGTCAGATAACTGCAATGGGTTCAGAACTACCTCTATTTCCGGTACAAGCTTCCTCGGTGGCTGCCAACGTGGACCACCTCGTATACTTTCTGCTCGCCGTAGCAGCCTTTTTCTCAGTCGGTATCTTTGTCAGTATCTTCTACTTCGCCGTCCGGTACCGCCGGAAATCTGAATTTGAGATACCGCCTAAGGTGCACGTTGGCCTGACATTGGAGATCGCTTGGACGGTGATTCCGTTCGGCCTGACGATGGTGATGTTCGTCTGGGGCGCCAACGTTTTCTTTAAAATGTCGCGCCCGCCGGACGACGCGAAGCAGGTCTACGTGATCGGCAAGCAATGGATGTGGAAGCTGCAGCACATGGAAGGACAGCGCGAGATCAATGAGCTGCATATCCCGGCGGGACAGGCGGTCAAACTGACCATGACTTCCGAGGATGTGATCCACGATTTCTTCGTGCCGGCCTTCCGCACCAAGGCCGATGTTATTCCTGGACGGTACACGACGACCTGGTTCACCCCCACCAAACCCGGCAAGTATCACCTGTTCTGTTCACAGTATTGCGGGACGAATCACTCGGAAATGATCGGTTGGATTTATGTGATGGAGCCGCGCGATTACCAGGCCTGGTTGAGCGGCGGCGCGCAAGGAACGCTGGCATCCACCGGCGAGAAGCTGTTTCAGGACCTCGCCTGCGCCAATTGCCACCATCTGAATGATAAGGGCCGCTGCCCCAACCTGCGCAATTTGTATGGGACACAAGTATCACTTAGCGACGGCACGCATGTTCTGTTCGATGAGGGGTACATTCGTGAATCGATTATGAGCCCGTCGGCTAAGGTGGTGGCCGGTTATCAGCCTATTATGCCGACGTTTCAGGGCCTGGTTACAGAAGAGAACGTGCTGCAGTTGATCGAATACATCAAGTCGTTGACGCCCAAGCCGAACGAGGCGCCGGCAGTGCGCGCCACGAAGACGGCCCAACCGAAGAGTCTTTCGAAACAATAACCATATGATTACCGCTGCGGCACAAGAAAACGATTACCTGCACGACAGTTACGGAATCAAGTCCTGGCTGCTCACGAAAGATCATAAGCGTATCGCTTTGTTGTACCTTCACACCATTACCATTTTCTTTTTCCTGGGCGGAATTTTTGCAACGCTGATCCGAATCGAACTACTCACGCCGAGGGGCGACCTGGTTACCTCCGATACCTACAACAAGCTTTTCACGCTGCACGGCGTGATGATGATCTTCTTCTTCCTGATCCCTTCGATTCCGGCGACACTGGGCAACTTTTTCCTTCCGCTGATGATCGGGGCCAAGGATCTCGCGTTTCCCAGGATCAACCTGTTGAGCTGGTACCTGCTGGTGATTGGCGGCTGTTTTGCGATGTATGCCATGCTAGCCGGGGGCGTCGATACAGGTTGGACCTTTTACACACCTTACAGCACGAGTTACTCGAATACCTATGTGATCGCCACCGGGCTGGGCATTTTCATCGCCGGGTTTTCCTCGATTCTTACAGGCTTGAACTTTATCGTGACGGTGCATCGCATGCGCGCGCCGGGCATGACCTGGTTCCGGCTGCCGCTGTTCGTGTGGGCGAATTACGCGACGGCGCTCATCCAGGTGCTGGGCACTCCAGTGATCGCGATCACGCTCGTTCTGCTGATCTGCGAGCGGGTCCTGCATATCGGCATCTTCGATCCGGCGCGGGGCGGAGATCCGGTGCTGTTTCAACATCTGTTCTGGTTTTACTCGCATCCCGCGGTTTACATCATGGTGCTCCCGGCGCTGGGAGTAGTCAGTGAATTGATTTCCACATTTTCCCGAAAGCCTATCTTCGGCTACAAGTTCGTGGCTTTTTCGAGCGTGGCCATCGCGGTTCTGGGTTTTCTGGTTTGGGGACACCACATGTTCGTTTCCGGCCAGTCCGTTTATGCGGGTCTGGTGTTCTCTTTCCTGAGCTACTTTGTCGCTATCCCTTCCGCAATCAAGGTTTTCAATTGGACCGCGACGCTGTATAAAGGCTCCATATCCTATGCCACGCCCATGCTGTACGCGTTCGGCTTTATAGGTCTCTTTACCATGGGTGGACTCACCGGACTGTTTGTCGCCGCGCTGGGTGTAGACGTCCATGTGCACGATACTTACTTCGTAATCGCGCACTTCCACTACATTATGGTCGGCGGTACGCTGATGGCTTACCTGGGGGGGATGCATTACTGGTGGCCCAAGATCTCGGGCCGCATGTATCCGGAGGGATTCGCCAAGTTATCCGCGGTGACGATTTACCTGGGATTCAACTTGACCTTCTTCCCGCAATTCATTCTCGGTTATCTGGGCATGCCGCGGCGCTACCACAATTATCCGGATGAGTTTCAGGTATTACACGTAATGTCCACCGCGGGCGCGTCGGTGCTGGCGGTGGGCTATCTGATGCCGCTAATTTATTTCATGTGGTCGCTGCGATATGGGAAGATCGCGGGGCCTAATCCGTGGGGCGCTACCGGGCTCGAATGGCGGACGACGTCGCCCCCTCCCACCCACAACTTTGAAGAGACACCGGTAGTGACTACGGAGGCGTACGATTACACCGCAGTGGAGGCGGCGCACGTTGGATAGTCACACGGAAACGCTCGCGCTAAGGGAACAGTTCGAGACAGCTTCGCAGCAGAAGGAAACCGCGACGCTGGGAATGTGGATCTTCCTGATTACGGAGATCATGTTCTTCGGCGGGCTGTTTTTGGCCTATTCGATTTACCGGAACGAGTTCTCGCGCGTGTTTGCGGTAGCCAGTAACACGCTGAATGTGTACATCGGGGCTGTGAATACCGCAGTGCTTCTGTGCAGCAGCTACACCATGGTGCTGGGGGTGCGTGCGGCACAGATGGGTAACCGTAAGGCGCTGATCGTGTTTCTGATCTTGACCCTGATATTCGGTGGAATCTTCCTGGGCGTGAAGGCTTACGAATGGAACGAGAAATTCGTGGAGCATCACGTTCCGGGGCCGACCTTCCACCTGGAGGGCACCGATATGCAGGGGCCCGCGCAACTGTTCTTCTCGTTGTATTTCACCATGACCGGGTTGCACGCCCTACACATGGTGGTGGGCGTGGGGCTCATGCTGACGCTGCTGTTCGAGGCCTATTCCGGTAAGTACACGCCGGATTATTACACACCGGTGGATATCGGCGGTCTGTACTGGCACTTTGTCGATATCATTTGGATTTTTCTTTTCCCGCTCCTTTACTTAGTTGGGCGCCACTATCACTAACATGCAGGAACACGCCGATTCTCTCAAGACATATACGCTGGTGTTCATCGGGCTGCTAATTCTTACGGCCGCTACGACGGCTGTCGCTTTCATCGACCTGGGACCGTTCAACGTGGTGATGGCGCTGCTTATCGCGACTGTCAAAATGCTGCTGGTGGCGTTGTTCTTCATGCACCTGCGCCACAGCACGGTGCTGATGAAGGTGGTGGTGGGAGGCGGCATGCTTTGGCTGGCTATTCTGCTGGTGCTCAGTCTGAGCGATTTCGCAACGCGTGGTTGGCTGCCAGTGCCGGGCAAGTAAGGCGGCGACTTTTCAGCCTGCTAAAAATCGAACTGGAGCCCGCTCCAAAGCTTCTTTAGGTTTACCTCCACGTTCAAGGTTCTCGGCAACTTGGGGAATCTGTTTTTTCGCTCAGCGGGCTCGTAGGGCATCGCGAAATCCGGACGGACGAGGCCCATTGCAAAGGTCCCGGTGACGCCCCCCTGGTTGCGGAGGCCATGCCGGCACTGATTCCGCCGGCGCCGCGTTTCTAACCTCACCCTTCCACGCTAAACGCTGGCGGAAACTCCCGCCGGCCCTTGCACGTATCTCTAGAATAGTAATTTTGATCGGTTAAGGAAGCACATTTTGCGACACTTCGCGCAGACATTCCGCAGAGTTGCCAGGGCGCCCGTGTTCTTTGCCACTGCCGTGCTTACGCTGGGACTTGCAATAGGTGCGAACACGGCGATTTTCAGCCTGATCGAGAGCATTCTCTTGAAGCCTCTTCCGTTCCCGCAGCAAGATCGGATCGTCGCCGTCTTGCAGACAGGCCCGGGCGTCGGGATCAAAGACCTCAACACGTCCGCAGCCGACTTCTTCACCTACCGCGAAGAGAATTCAACATTTGCCGGCCTTGGTCTTTGGGAGCGAGGCTACGAGAGTGTCACCGGCCTCGGAGAACCGCAGCGTGTCGCCACTTTAACCGTCACAGCGCGCCTGCTACCGATCCTTGGCGTTCAACCCGCCCTCGGGCGAGGCTTCACCGAGCAGGATGACACGCCCGGCGCTCCGGATCAGGTGTTACTCGGTTATGGCTATTGGCAGCAAAAGTTTGGTGGAGATCGCGAGGTCTTGGGGAAACGAATCACTGCCGGTGGCGTTGCTCGCGAGGTGATCGGCGTCCTGCCGCGGAAGTTCTGGCTTCTCGACCAAAAGCCGGACCTGATTTTTCCACTCAAGCTCGACCGGAGCAAAGTAACCATGGGTGGCTTTCACTTCCATGCCATCGCGGTGCTGAAGCCTGGCGTCACATTGGCGCAGGCTAACGCCGACGTCGCCC
This sequence comes from Bryobacterales bacterium, assembly GCA_963843255.1. Classification (GTDB taxonomy): domain Bacteria; phylum Acidobacteriota; class Terriglobia; order Bryobacterales; family Bryobacteraceae; genus Bog-159. The sequence continues at coordinate 486,667 of CAWJJQ010000009.1, forward strand.
GCATGATTCCCTTAGAACGCAATAGGTTCCCCATGTTCCCCGGCCTGAGCATCAAGATGTTCGATGATGCCCGATTCGGCCCTAATGTGCGGCTGCTGAAGCATGATGCCGTCGGCGATATCGGTAAAACACTCTGGCTACTATTGGCGGCCGTTGGCTTGCTGTTGGCGATCGCTTGTGCCAATGTCGGCAACTTGACGCTGGTTCGGGCCGAAGGCCGCCAGCAAGAATTGGCCGTACGTGCCGCATTGGGAGCAGGCTGGATGCAGATAACGCGAGAACTATTGCTGGAATGCGTCACTCTCAGCGTGATCGGAGGAACACTTGGACTCGCGCTGGCTATTGCAGCACTCCGCGTGCTGGTTACCTTCCCCCCGGCCCATCTACCCAGGCTCGACCAAATTTCCATAGATGGGGCTGCGCTGCTTTTCAATTTCACCGTCTCGCTGTTCGCGGGGATCTTATTTGGATTGATACCCGCCGTCCGGTATGCGAGTCCAAATCTCGTAGCCGCCCTGCGGGGAGGCGGGCGGGCATCCAGCCAAGGCCGGGAACGCGGGCGTGCAAGCAATATATTGGTAGTCGTGCAAGTGGCGTTGGCGCTCGTTCTGTTGATCGTTTCCGGTTTGATGATCCGCACCATTCAAGCCATGCGGCGGGTGCACCCGGGGTTTACGACCGGCAATACGGTGCAGACCGCGCGTCTGGTGATCGCCCGCGTCGAGGGACTGGCTCCAGGGCAGATGGCATTGCTGGACCACGCGATTCTCGACCACCTCGCCACGATACTCGGTGTGCAATCCGTAAGCATAGGAACGGATCTTCCCATGACCGGTGATAAGGCCCAGGATCTTATCGTGCCAGAAGACCATCCCTACCAAGAGGGCCGTCTGCCGCCACTGCGGCGCTTTGTGTCGGTGATGCCTGCGTATTTTCAAACAATGGGTATTCCCCTCCTGGCCGGTCGAGACTTGAATTGGACCGACATTCATCAAGTCCGCCCCGTCGCGATCGTTTCGGAAAACTTCGCACGCGAGTATTGGGGCAGCCCGAGCGCCGCCTTGGGCCAGCGCATTCACGACCCCGCCGGCGCACGATGGGGTGAAATCGTCGGCGTGGTGGGCGACGTTCGCCAGGATGGCGTCGATCAGCCCGCTCCGTCGTTCGTATATTGGCCGCTACTCTCCCACGATAATAAGGGCGATCCCTCGATCGCCTACTCGGCTCAGATCGTACTTCGCAGTGACCGCGCCGGCTCGCAGAGCTTCATAAATGAAATCCGCCAGGCTATCTGGGCCGTGAATCCCAACTTGCCCGTCGCCGACGTGCGTACCATCGGCGATATTTACAGCCAGTCGATGGCGCGAACATCGTTCACCCTCGTTCTGCTGCTTCTGGCCGGGGTAATGGCGCTCCTGTTGGGTGTTGTCGGGATCTATGCCGTAATCTCCTACTCCGTCTCCCAAAGAACCCGCGAAATAGGCATTCGTATAGCCTTAGGCGCAACGCCATCCGAATTGAAGCTCTTGTTCGTCCAGCAAGGACTCCTTCTAGGTGCCGTCGGTGTTGCGGCCGGGCTCGCCGCGGCCGTCGGACTGGCACGCCTCACGACCGCGATGTTGTTCGAAATCAGCCCGCTCGACCCCGCCACCTACGGGGTCGTATCTCTCGTCCTTCTGGCCGCGGTCGTATGGGCGAGTTACCTGCCTACATCTAAGGCCGTTACTGTCGATCCCGTCGTGGCCCTTCGCGCCGAATGATCCAGTAGTCGCACCGCGTTGATCGGCGTTTCCGGCCCACCGGCTGTCGTCATTTTCCACAAGGCCCAATTCCTGGCACAACACCCGGCCGACATTGTTCAATGGTGCCGTATTCGGTACCATATATTTGTGTCGAATGCTAAGAAGATCCTTGAAGGATGCGGCGGAACGCCCGCAACTGCGCATCGAGGATCTGGAAGTCGTAGCGCGTCGCTTCGGGGTGGACGTTGACGGCGCGCGCGGCACAAGCCACGTGACATTCCGGCACCCGAGAGCGGGCAGAACGACCGTGCCGAAGCAGATTCCGATCAAGCCCTGGTACGTGCGTGACTTCGTAGAGTTTATTAGCAAGCTGGAGGATCCAGATCATGACTGAGCTAGCCAATATCGACAAATACCCATTCACGATTCGCCCGCTGTCAAATGCAGACGGCGGTGGGTTTTTGATCGAATACCCAGACCTTCCGGGGTGTCACTCGGATGGTGAAACGCCTGAACAGGCCATCGTAAATGGCCGGGATGCCGTGCGCTCCTACCTGGCGAGTTGCCGGAGGCACGGCGATCCCATACCGAAGCCAAGTGCGCCTCCGGGGTCGAGCGGGCAATTCCGGGTACGGATGCCCAAGAGTCTCCACGCCCGATTGGCGGCCCGAGCCGAAAGCGAAGGCGTGAGCTTGAACATGCTGGTGGTCGCCGCTGCAGCCCAGGCCTTAGGGCAGCGTGAAACAACCGCGCCCCGCAAAAAGTCTCGCGGTTGACGTATAGCAAGTGCCGGCGCTCTTCCGGTGGCGCCCACCCTCGGCCCCTCAGGCCCAATGGAAGCAAACCCCACATATCGCTCCGAACCCCCCGGAGCACCTCACCCGCAGTGACGTAATGATGCAACGACGGGTGCGACATCAATCTGTATCGGTAATCGCGAGTATCGATAGTCTGCGAAGTCGCCGGTCAAAGAGCACCACCGTCATTTGGAGCAAACCAGCGAGTTCCACGATACGCATCACAGCACTCAGGATAGTCCCATAAATCAAGTACAATCTCACAAGGAGGCCCGCATGAGAGTAGCCGCTGTTTGCTGCTGCTTCTTCGTATCCCTGGCGTGGACCCAGTGCAAGCCTGGGTCCGAGCCGTCACCCATGGAAGCATTCGCTAACCGGCAGGGCGTCCGCACTACCTGGTCAAGCCAGATTGCGAACCTCGGCAAAGAGGGGACCCAGGTGTTGTTGACCGCCGTCGTGCTCGACAGCGCTGGCGCCAAAATGCGCGGAGTCAAAATCGAGTTGTCTAGCGGCGACGCGCACGACACGATCTATCTTGGTGAAGAAGCGACGGACCGTACCCGTGCCGCACTGAATGAGATCGCTGATGAGGTGGCACATGGCACCCCGGGCGGCAACGGCTGTGTCGGAGCCAGACAGTTCTGGCCGCTGTATGACTGGCCCTGGAATAAATACCACGAACTCAATGCGGATGTATGCGGCGAGAAGTCGGTGCTGGTCCTATATGGCAGGGGCAGAGCCGCGAGCTATTCGCTGCCAGGCGAGAGCCCAACAGCTTTCGCCGCCATTCTCGCCCGCGCCATTTCGGATTTGAATGAGCACTAAGGGCGCGGTAGTTTCAGTTGTTTCGCCGGGCCTGTTTCCCCGGTTTTTCTTGGCGCGCGGCTTACCACATTGCCCGTGAACATTCAGGCCGAAAAGACGGGCATCGTTGGAAAGTAGCGGCGATCCGGCCCACCCAGTGTCGTCATTCTCCCCAAACCTCACCTACCGGGCGGAACCCCAGTGTCTCCGGTCATACGAATTATTTCGTTGACATACGAATCGATTCGTATGATACTGAAGCGTGGCCTCCCGATCCCATCCCAAAGAGCCTGCTCCCCAGCCGCTTCCAACCGCCGCCGAAATAGCCATCCTGGCGGTGCTGTGGCGGCAAGGCGCCAGCACCGTGCGCGAGGTGCATGAAGCGCTGGGTAAGGACAGTGGATATACCTCCACGCTGAAGTTGATGCAGCTCATGTTCGAAAAAGGACTGGTGGTGCGCAACGAGCGCTACCGCTCGCATCTTTATGAAGCGCGCGCTCCCAAGGAGCAGACCCAGCGGCAGATCGCGGGCGACCTGCTGCAGCGCGCATTCGAAGGATCGGCGAAGAGCCTGGTGCTGGGAGCGCTCGCCGCACAGCCGGCCTCAGGCAAGGATCTGGCCGAGATACGGAGTCTGTTGGACGAATTCGAAAAGAGGAGGGGAAAGAAATGATCACGCTACTGAACCAGCCGTGGACCGAGCGTCTGGGCTGGACGCTTCTCCATTTTCTGTGGCAGGGCCTTCTTGTGGCAGCCCTCTATGCGCTCGCCCGGGCTTTGGCCGGTGGCCGCATTTCGGCGCGCGGCCGCTACGCAATTGGCTGCGCTTCGCTCTTGGCGATGACCGTGGCGCCTGCTCTCACTTACTGGTGGCTCGGAAATTCCGGGCAGGCGGCGCGGATCGGGAACCTTACCGGGGCCGCCCGGCAGCTTGTCCCTGGAGTTGCGTACTCACCAATCACCGATCCCTGGCAGCAGGCCATGCCGTGGATTGTAATGGCGTGGTTCGCCGGCGCCGCTGCGTGTTCCCTCCGCCTGCTCATGGGATTCATCTCTGCGGCGGCGCTACGGCGTTCGCGTCATGCGCCCGTGCTCACCGAATGGCAGCAAACCCTCGACCGGCTGATCGAACGCATGCACGTATCGCGAAGCGTCCGGTTGCTGGCCACGGATCGAGTGGACTCTCCCGCGGTCATCGGCTGGCTTCGCCCCGTGATTCTCGCCCCGGTGGGCGTGCTGTGTGGGCTCGCACCCGAGCAGGTGGAGGCGCTGCTGGCGCACGAACTGGCGCATGTCCGGCGGCACGACTACCTGGTGAACGTTCTGCAAGGGATCGCCGAGAGCCTGCTCTTTTACCATCCTGCGGTGTGGTGGATCTCAAATCAGATCCGGGCCGAGCGCGAGCATTGCTGCGATGATCTCGCCGTTGCGGCCAGCGGCGATGTGCTGGTGTACGCTCGCGCACTGGCGGAATTGGAGTCCATGCGACCGGCACGTTTCAAGGCGGCGCTGTCTGCCAGCGACGGTTCGCTCCTGCGCCGGATCCGCCGTCTGGCCGACCCGGTGGCGGCGCACAGGCCTGCCGGATGGGGAGTGGCCTGGTCGTTGGGTGCCCTGCTGCTATTGGGGATCGCAGGAGTTGCAGTGACCGGCGCGCAAGGGCAAAGCCAGCCGGTGGTGAACCTCGATACCGTGTGGACGGACACGGTAAAGCAAGGCGATATGAAGCTGGAGGTGCGCGCGTTGGGCCGGTTGACCTCCGCCCATACGGCGGCACTCAAAGTGGCCGAGACGCAGATGCAGGACGTGCGGCAAGGCGAGCCTGCCATCGTTGCGTTCCAGCATCGGAAGGAGACCGTTGGCGGCAAGGTTGCCGTGGTGCATCCCGAAGTGGCGAACGGCACAGTGACTGTGGACGTAGCGCTGGATGGCGCGCTGCCACCCGGTGTCAATCTACAGGAACCCGTGGACGGGATTATTACGATCGGCGGGCTGACGAACGTGGTGTACGTCGGCAGGCCGGTGTTCGCCCCAGCAAACAGTAAGGTTACAATCTTCAAGCTCGAACCAGACGGCCATTCGGCGAAGAAGGTTCCGGTGCAGTTCGGCGCGACCTCGGTGAATCTGATCGAGATCAAGACCGGTCTGCAGCCGGGGGACAAAGTGATCCTCAGCGATATGTCGCAGTATGACGAGGTAGCTGCGATTGTGTTGCGGTGATGGCCTCGGCTACGGTTCGTCGGGTGCCCAGGCCAATGATGCTCTGAACGTCGCGCGCCGCATGAAGAACACGGATGAGGCGATGCCGTCAATCGCTCAATCGTAAGCGGCGGAAGGCAGATCCCAACTTCACGCCTAAATCGCCGCCAATGCGCGCACCTCCGCTGGATCGGCCTGCGCTTTGACAGGGCTGTTACGCACTCGCCGCCGACCCGGCCCACCTGCTGTCATCATTGTCCACAAAGCCCTCTTCTAGGAACCGCGCAAAACGGGCCGCCCCGCGCCGCTGGAAACTGCGGAGTTCCTCTCCTGACTGGCGGCGCGGGATACGCGTCCCTTTGCGCTTTCGAGGAACTTGCCCTCGACAGTTTCCACGAGGCTCGTAAACACTACGCCGTTACTGAGAAAACATCCACGGCTTTGGGAGATCGGTGCATGGTGAGGAAACGGATGATGGCCTATTCGACGCGCATCGTCTGAAGTGGGTCCCTTGTGGCCGCCCGCCACGCGGGACGCGCGCTGGCGATAATTCCCGTCAGCAACAACAGCGTGGCCGCGCTACAGTACGTCAAAGGATCACTGCTATTGATGCCGTATAGCAAGCTGGTAAGAAGGCGGGATAATAACAGCGCCCCAAAAATGCTTACACCAAGACCACACGCGAGGGGAACCATTGCTCTCAGTAAAATCACGACCGCCACGTTGCCGGGAGTTGCGCCTAGCGCCAATCGAATTCCGATCTCCCTTGCCCGCTGAGCCGATGTGTAGGCGACTACGCCGTACATGCCCATAGCTGTCAGAAGAAGCGAGAGGCTGCTCAGCACCGAGAAGATCCAGGTCGAGAACCGCGGGCGCCAGATGGAGTTCGCTACCGACTCCTCCATGGTTTCTACTTTCACCACCGGCTGGTTTGGATCCACCGCCCAAACCTGTTTAATCAGTGCGGAACCCAGCGCCTTAGGGTCGCCCTCCGTTCGTACCACTATAGTCGACATGAACGTGGCGAAGATGTACTGCTGGTAGGGTATATAAACTTCGCCCGTAGCTGGCAATTCGTAACTCCCCTGCGCCGAGTCCTTCACTACGCCTACCACGGCCGGACCAGACGCACTCGATACGCTGGTCAGCTTTTGCCCCAGGGGGTTTCTGTTCGGGAACACTTGGCGAGCTAGGGATTCGTTGATAATCGCCACCTCGGCCGCTCCGGTCCGGTCGCTGTCGTTGAATGTGCGGCCTGCGACCAGCGGAATACCCATAGCGGCAAAATAGTCCGGACTGATAGTCCGCGCGGACGTTGGTTGGGGCTTGCCATCAGGTCCGGCAAAGCCAAAGCTAAGAGAAGTGCTGACATCGGAAAGTGGCGGATTGTTCACTATCGCGGCGGCCTTAACTCCCGGCACAGACGTCACTCGCTCCAAAATCTCGCGATAGTACGCCATTTGTCGCGGCCTGGTGTCGTACTTGCCCGTGGGGCGCGGCTGCGTTAATGTCCCGACCGGTACGCGCAAGGTAAGCACATGATCGGGCCGAAATCCATGGTCTTCCTGCTGCAACCGGACGAGGCTCCGAATCATCAGGCCCGATCCGGCCAATAGCAGGAACGCAAAGCCCGCCTCCAATCCGATGAGGGTCGAAAAGAGTCGCGAAGATCCGCGCGGACCGCTACTGGCCGGCCCACTTCTTAATACCGCCTGCGGGTCGGTTCGCGCCGCAAACCGAATGGGGGCGAGACTGCATAGGATCGCGAGGAGCAGGCAAAGCACCGTGTTGAAGACCTGCACTCGTCCATTAATCCCCACCTGCTGCAAGTGCGGGAGCACGATCGGCAACGCCGCTAATTCCTTCGTCAGAAGCTGCAGCAGCGAACGGGCCATCATGATACCGCCCACACTCCCAAAGATCGCCAGAACCAGGCTTTCGGATAACAGTTGCCGGACAATTCGCCATGGCCCAGCGCCCAACGATGTCCGAATCATAATCTCCTTCTGCCGCTCTACCGCGCGGGTCAAAAGTAGACCGCCCACATCGGCGCACACGATCAACATCATCAAACCGGCCGCCACCAGCACGAAGAGTAGAGTTAATTCGTACTTCTTATCCGGCGTATCGCGCCACTGAGTCACGAGTATCTTTAGGCCCGCGCGATCTTTGGGCTCTTCCTGCTCCATCTGATGCGCCACAATTTCCAACGCGCTCCGGGACTGCGCAACAGAGACTCCAGGGCGCAGACGGCCTATCACCTGAACCCAGGGCGTGGTCGCCGTTAGGCGTAGCGGCGCCCACAGCTCCGCTTCTGGATAGCGCAGTTCAAATTCCGGGGACATAACTCCCACTACCGTGTAAGCTTCGTCGGAGATGGTGATTCCACGGCCAATCACGCCCGGATCGGCATGGTAACGCCGCCGCCAGAGACGGTCGCTTATTACTGCCACATGCTGGGCGCCTCCTTCGTCGTCGGATGCGATGAGGCTCCGGCCTGATTGCGCATGCACACCGAGCACCGGGAAGAGACCCCACGTGCGCACGGCGATGACCTGTTCCGGTTCGCCGTCGCCGGTGAGTGTCACGGTGTCTCGCAGGTACGCGGCCGTTCTTTCAAAGATGTCGGTGCGGCCGGCCCACCTCTGATAGTCCCTGACCGGCACGCCGGTCCACGGGTTGTTGGTCCGTTCTTCGACCCGCACCAGGCGTTCGGCCTGAGGAAACGGGGACGGCCGGAGAAGCACCGCATCCACTATGCTGAAAACCGCGGAATTTGCTCCGATTCCCAACGCCAAAATGAACACCACTGCCGCAGCGAATAATGGGTTCTTGCGGAGCCAGCGAACGGCCAACCAGAGATCCTGATGCATACTAAAGAATTAGTATATACCCTCCGGATTGGTATGGTGGCTATCGAGCCGTCCGGACATTTCAGACGGAATCATCACTTCGACTTTAAGCGCGGCGGCGCGGCGACGGGGACCGGCGCGCGGAGCAGCGGAGCCTTCGTCGTCGCGCCGGTGAACTCCGGATAGAGGCGCCTGAGCTCCTGCGCGGCATTCTGGAAATCGTCGCGGATGGCGACGGTCATGGTCTGGCCGGGGACGTTACGCGCGGGTGGCGGGGTGACGGTAATCTCGCCGACATAGAAGGCAAGCGGGCCGTCGCCGGGATGAAGGCGAACATAGGTGATTTTGTCCCAGGCTGTATTGGCGCTGCCCACGGCGGCTTCGAATTCGTCAAGTACGGCGAGGGCTGCGGGCTTATTGAGGATGGCGTAAAAGCGGTGGTTGCCGGCCACCGTGACTTCCTGGAGGAGATACTCCGGAGCGGCGCGGTTGGACTGGTGGACGAAGCGGATGCTGGGGTGCACCGCGGAATCCACCGGCATAGAGAGAGAACCGAAGACCAGAACGTAAGGCTCGTGCTTGCGGGCGAGCTGGCGGAGGAGGCCGCGCGAGATGCGATTAGGATGGGCGCAGGAGGCGAGAACCAGGATACTGAGAGCCAGTACGGTGCGGGGCGCCATATTTCACTAATAAATTAGTACTAAAGTAATCAGAAAGCAAGTACCGTATCGACGAAGGGGTAGCCTCGGCCCACGATGGTTTGAACTGCATCGCGTCCCGGCTATCTCTCCAAAGACGACATTCGGGAAATTCACAATCTTCCAGCTCGAACCCGGCGGTCATTCGGCGAAGCGGGTCGTAGTGCAGTTCGGCGCGACCTCGGTGCATCTGATCGAGAGCCGGGGGACAAAGTGATCCTCAGTGATATGTCGCCGTATGACGGGGTAGCCGCGATCGTGTTGCGGTGATGGCTTCGTCTACGGTTCTTCGGGTGCCAGGCCAACGATGCCCTGAACATCGCGCGCCGCATGAAGAACCCGGGTGAGGCGATGCCGTCAATCGCTCAATTTCAAGCGGCGGAAGGCAGAGCCCCCAACTTCACGCACAAATCCGCCGGCAATGCGCGCACTTCCGTTGGATCGGCGTGCGCTTTCACATGGCTGTTACGCACTCACCGCCGGTGCTTGCGTCGCTACTCTCTCGACGCCGTCCCGCCAGTCTCCATGACCATAATATCCAGTTGGGAGCGATAGACGGCATTGTGGAGAGTAGCGGCGACCCGGCCCACCCGCTGTCGTCATTTTGCACAAACCCCACTTTCCTGGAACTTAGTACCCGATCTAATTTGCCGACGGCTTCACTGCTCGATCGATTACGATCAGGTCAGTTGATCCGCGTTGGGTTTCAAGTCGCAGCCCGGTCTGCTCCCGAATCGCCCTTAGTAAGAGCACGGCCGGATCAGTCGCGGCCTCATCGGGCGGGTAATCGATCAAAAAATCGAAGTTTCCCTGGACGCCGGTCCGGTTTACTACCGGACGGCCCAAAATGCGCTCCAGGCGTTCGACTAACTGGTCTATGGTGGCGTTCTTGCCGGAGAGGCCATGCGGGAGGAAGCTGACGAAGGGTTGAACCGCACTGGACGTCGACTCCTTGAGCTTGGGGCCGCCTTTCGCCACTACCAATGCATACACCCTTTCTTTCCTCATCTCCGTGTGCGCCTTCAATTGGAAGCGTTCGGTCAGAAGTGTCTGAAGCATCTGGCGCATTTCCAAATTGGGCGGGCTCTTGAAATTCGCCGGGACCCAGTTACTCAAGCCTGAGGAAGCGGACGGCTTCGCCTCGATATCGAATCGGTCTTCATCGGCCCAGTGGGGTCCACCCACAATGTGGTCCAGCTCGATGTTGTACGCGTCGTGGATCAACATTCTGAGGGTGTAGCTTGTCGCATGAATTCGGCCACCCGGATAAGTATACAGCCCAATCCCCATAGGCCCGCTCTGGGGCGGGGACCGCTTCACCGAGGCGACTTCAAACTCTGGCTTGATTGCCGCTTCTTGCCCAACTGCCATGCATGACGCCAACATACCCACCGCGGCAACCGCGATTGAACGCATCATCGTACAGCTCTCCAGATTTTGGACGCTCGGAGCCAGCAAAGTGTTTAGGTAAACGTGAAACGGGCATAGTGGAAAGTAGCGGCGATCAGGCCCACCGGCTATCGTCATTTTCCACAAACCCCACTCTTAAGGTAGTTGCCACGGATGCGCCCCAACTGGGTTCGTAAACACTACGCCGTTAGGCAGGATCTCTCCCGCGTGCGCACCAAATGTCAGCAACGGGCGTTAGTTAGACGGCCAAGTGAACCCGGCAGGGCTCCCGGACCGCGACTCCGCTAAGCCCTTCAAGACCACAATCACCGGACGAGTTGGGCAGGGGCCACGTCGACAGTTAGGCTCTCACCGCTCTCTCCGCCGGGAAAGGCCGGCGCGCGACGCTTGCCCTATACTGGATGCAGTACGTTGGGACGATGCGCCCGGCGCTACTGCGCTCAGGAGGCAAACGGCGAGGAGCACAGGAGGAAGCAACGTGAAGAAGCTCACCGCAATCGTCGGTACTGCCCGCAAGCGGAGCACTCACAAGGCAGTCCTGCGGTTCCTGAAGAACCTACAGTCCCTCGGTGACGTCGAATATGAAATCGTCGCCCTCAGCGACTATCGACTCGACTTGTGCAGGGGCTGCAAGCTGTGTTTCATCAAAGGCGAGGAATGCTGTCCTTTGAAGGACGATCGGGACGTGCTCATCGAGAAACTCATGGCGTCCGATGGGGTCGTCTTCGCATCCCCGAATTACTCGTTCCAGGTCTCGGCGATCATGAAAGCGTTCCTCGACAGACTCGGCTTCGTCCTACACCGCCCACGCTTCTTCGGGAAAACCTTCACCAGCATCGTCGTTCAAGGCGTCTACGGCGGCGACAAGATTGTGAAATACCTCGACTTCGTCGGCAAGGGCCTCGGCTTTAATACCGTGAAGGGCATTTGCGTCACAGCCCTCGATCCGATTACGGAGAAGGGACAGCAGCAGATTGACGCGGCCATCGAGAGGCTGAGCAAGCGCTTCCACCGAAAACTGGCGCAGCCGGCTTTTCCCGTGCCGCCGTTGCTAAATCTCATGGCCTTCAGGATGTCCCGAACCAGCATGAAGCTGATGCTCAACAACAGCTATCGTGACTATACCTACTTCACCGAAAAGGGCTGGTTCGAATCGGAATTCTACTATCCCACTCACCTGGGTCCGGCGAAGCAGGCAGCAGGCAGTCTCTTCGACTCGATCGCAACCATCATGACAAGGCGTAGGTGAAGCGCCCCGTTTCATGGCCGGTCCGTGACAGGGTGCCAGGCACGACCAACCAGGGGTCAGATGAATACCGTTTGGACCACCTGTGCCGCGCGGCAAGACGGGTCGGCAAGACCGTTGTGAGCCAAAGACGGGCATTGCGGAAAGTGGAGGTGGTCCGGTTCACCGGCCGTCGTCATTTTCCACAAAGCACTTTCGGGGAAGTTGCCCCGGACGAGTCTTTACAAGGGTGTGTAAACTGCGCCGTCAGGCAGGACCTCCTATCGACGGCTCAGGTGTAAGCGTCGGCGCCGTTTCTCGTTCCGGTGACCGCCGACACCGTTCTGCTATTTCCCACTGCAACTATGTAGTTGGGGTCGAACTAGGCCTGCACAGGATGGTATTGTTTGATTGAATATTACCAGGCGTATATGACTACGCGAATCGTTGAGAGCCATGCGATCTATTCTGCCCGCAGCGCCGCTATGGTATCCGCATGAATCACTCGCCAGGCCGGAAACACGGCGGCGCCGATCGCCACCAGCAGAAGAAGGGCGGCCACGGCGAGGAACGTGGCCGGATCCAGCGGGCTGGTGTCATAGAGCAAAGCCGACAGGATTCTGGTCGCGGCGAGCGAGAGGGTGAATCCCACCGCGATGCCCGTGCCGGACGTCCGCAAACAATCCCGCAGAACTAGGCCAATCAGGTTTCGGCGGCTGGCTCCCAAGGCGGCCCGGAGACCGAACTCCTGCATACGCTGTGCCGCGTTGTACGCGAGCAGGCCGGCGATCCCGAGGGTCGCCAGCAGCATCGCGGCGATTGCGAAAACAGATAGCAGCCAGGTTCGAAAACGCTCGGGCGATAAGGATTCGTTCAGGATTCGATCCACGGTCTGGATGCCACCGGCGGGAAGATGAGGATCGAGCCGGCTCACTTCGTAACGTAGCGCGCTTGCCAGAGAGAGCGGATCAACCGGCGTCCGGACGACCACGTCCATAGTGTCGGGCAGATGGTCGGAAGTCGTGAAAAGCGCCAAACGCGGAGCATTGCTGGTGAGCTTCGCTTTCACATCGCTGACCACGCCCACCACCGTTAACCAGGGCTGGTCATTCATTGGATCGTCGACGCCGAACTTGACGCGTTTGCCAATCGCCTCCTCGTCATTCCGCCAAACCCGCCGGGCCAGGGACGCTGAGATCACGGCCGCATGGGGCGGTCCGGCGTAGTCCTCGGGGCGGAGAAGCCGGCCTTTCAGAAGCTGGAGGCGGAGCGCATCGAGGGCTTCGCCAAGGCAGGAGAATGTGTCGGCGCGTTCGCTGTCGCCACCGCGGCCTTCTATGGAGAGCACCACGTCGGAACTGGAACCGGTGGGAAGTTCGGAGATCGCTCCGGCACGCTGGACGCCCGGCAAGGCGCTCAGGCGGGCAAGCAAGCGATCAAACAGATTGGCGATCTGCGGCGGGGTTCTGTATGTTGTGGGCGGAAGTGCGATTCGCATGCTGAGCACGTGCTCCGGCTGGAAGCCCGGGTTGGCTTCGCTGGCTCTGATGAAGCTACGGAGCAGCAGTCCGTCGGCGGTTAGCAGAAGGAACGCGAGGCTGAATTGCATGATCATCGCGCCGGACATCAGCCGGCGCTGGCGCTTGCTCTGTGTGGATGTGCGCCCTTCCCCGCGTAGCCGGTCCACGGCGGCGGGGCGCATGGTGTCGAGGATCGGCGCAAGGCACAAGATCAGCGGCGTGGCCAGTGTGACCGCCGCGGAAAAAACAGTGATTCGCCAGTTCACACCGGCTTCGTTCAAGCGAGGCAGCGTATCCGGAGCGAGGCGAACGAGTATCGGCAACGTCCAGTAGGCCAGAGAGAATCCGATGGCGCCGCCCATCGCGGAAAGAAACAAACCCTCTGTCAATGTCTGGCGCGCGAGCCGTCCATTTCCGGCGCCCAGAGCGGTCCGCAGAGCGAATTCGCGCTGACGGCCGGCCATGCGGCTCAACATCAGGTTCGCCACATCTGCACAGCCGATCAGGAGAACGATCCCCGCGGCGGCCATCAGCAGGAGCAGAGGACGCTGGACATCGCCGCTGAATTCGGTGCGAAAGGGAACGGTCTGGGACTCCAGTGAAAAGTGCGCCCAACGTTGCATGATCTGCTTGACCTTCGTGGGATACTTTTCCACTATCTCTTTGACTAAGCCTCGCACCTCGGCGTCCGACTGTTGAACCGCGACGTTCGGCCGCAGCCGGGCGATCATGCTGTAGTCGAAGTTGCTGGCGGTCTGAGTGCGGTCCTGGTTCCCCCAGGAAACCGGCACGAACACAGCGGCGGGATGGTCGTTAAAGCGCGATCCCCGGATGGGGAAAGAGAAAGACCGGGGCATGATCCCGATCACTTGATACGGAATCCGGTTGAGAAGAATGGTCTCGCCAAGGGCCCGCTGGGGCGTTCCAAACCAGGTTTGAGCGAAACCGTAGTTCAGGACCGCGACTCGTTTCAGACCGTCGTCCTCCTCCTGCGTGAAGGCGCGCCCCACCAGGGCGGAGACTCCCAAAACCGGGAAGAGCGAAGCGGTCACTCGAGCCCCTTGCACCCGCTGCGGCTGCCCCGCGCCGGACATTTCATATTGTTGGGTTTGGTAGGCGGCGGTCGCGGCGAAGGAGCGATTGTTGGCCGCCACAAACAGGTAATCGGGGCAGGAAACCGGCATCACCGGATATCCCATGCTCGGAACGCCTTCGGTGACCGAGACCAGCCGGCCTTGATCCGGAAACGGCAGCGGACGGAAGAGCGCCGCGTCGACGACGGCGAAGATGGCGGCGTTGAATCCGATACAAAGGGCCAGCGCGGCTACCACCGCCAGGGTAAATAGTGGTGCTTTCCGAAGTGTGCGGCAGGCGAATCGCAGGTCGCTGAAGAAGTCCTCCAGCCATCGGACGCCGCGCGCGTCGCGACAGTCCTCCTTCAGGCGTTCGATGCCACCGAGGGCGGACCGCGCACGGCGGCGGGCTTCTTCGGGAGACCATCCGGCCGCGATCTCGCGTTCCATTTCGCGCTCAAGATAGTCGCGGATTTCATCATTCAAGTCGCCCTCCACGCGCGCACGATTCACGAGCGATTGAAGGCGAAGCCACCATTGCCTGGGTCCTGGCATAAGTCAACCTCGGGTGGGAATGACGATCGCTGAGATCGCTCCCGACAAGCGCTTCCAGTCGGCCGTCTGAGCTTCCAGTTGCTTGTGGCCTTTTTTGGAAATGGAGTAGAACTTAACGCGTCGTTTGGTATCGCTCATCAACCATTCAGCCGTGATCCAGCCTTCCTGCTCCAGTTTGTGAAGCGCCGGATACAGGGAGCCAGGGCCAACCTGCAGAACATCCTTCGACATCTGTTTCAGGCGTTGGGCCAGCGCCCACCCGTGCATGGGCTCCAGAGTCAGAATCCTCAAGATAAGCAGACCTAGCGTACCTTGCACGAGATCGTGGGGCTTCATTAGTCTTATCGATGTCCGATAACAGTATACCCTTGGCTCATATCCGGTGCAAGGGGTTTTGCTGAGAATTGGGCTGCTCTCCAAATCTGAACGTAGCCAGACCTGCGCGTCAATACATCCGCGCTAGTCGCGAAGTGTTTACCGGCCGCTTCGACCTGGCGCAAGAGCGTTGTGGACGACAGACGCATTGCGGAAAGTAGCGGCCACTCGGCCCACCGACCGGCCGTCGTTTTCCACAAACCCCAGCGAGTTGATACGCTGACGCCGGGAGGTGCCTATGGCCGAATACGCTGGGCTTTAAAATTCGCGGAAGGACGACCTCACCGGCGCATCGACCACCTGGTTTCGGGCCGCCTGCCGGGACCGCCTCCACGATTGTGCCCGATTCTTCCGGTGGAATGCCGTTCCCCAGCGCCTCGGTTTGCGTGCCACGGCGAATGCCCGCAAAATACTTCACGTCCGCGTGAGACGATCTTACTCAAAATGTCGCTTTAGCTAGTGAGGAGAGAAATCCACCGCATGATATTCAAAAAGTTTGCAATGCTGGTCCTGCCCGCTTTGCTGGCCGGCATTACAGCCAATGCTTCCACCCTTTTCGATTTCGATCAGGATGCGCCGGGCACATCCACAACTTTCACGGACACGGTAAACGGTCTGTCCGCGACTTTCTCGAGTTCCGTCGACCCCGGCGGATTCGTCGTGTACCCGACCATTTTCGAAACTCTAACCGGCAATGTTCTGGGCGATCCCGGCCCTGCATTCGCCGACAACATTAATCTCGACGTTAACTTCAGCCTGAATCTTTCGGCGATCGAACTCAATTTTGCTACCGCGGATTTCATTACACCCTCGCCGTTTACTCTGACTGCTTACGAAAACTCGGTCCCGGTGGGCTCAGTCACGTCTACTGGACAGTTCCTGGCCGGCTCACCTTTCCCTGAAGGTGAAATTGCATTCGCCGGCGCTAATTTCGATCAGGTGGTCCTTTCATCGCCAGCCGCCGACTTCGCCATCGACAACGTCAACGTGGTTTCCGCGACGGCGCCTGAGCCTGGCACTTTCGGCTTGCTCATCGGCGGACTCCTGCTGTCCGGTATCTCGATGATCACGCGCAGAGTCAACCGCGGCCAGTGACAGCGTTCTCAAAATAACCCCCAAATCAAAAAGGAAAAAGAATATGAAGATCTCGACGAAACACCTATGCCCGGCGACCGTGAAAACCGTGGTTTTCGCTCTCGTCTCACTCACCGCGACTGTGGCCGCGCAAACCACGCAAAGCATCTTTCCTTTGCTGCCGCCGTCAGTATCCACCGTGCCTTCGAACGGCGACGTAAATCCCTATGGTGTTGCCTTTGTGCCAAAGAACGTTGCCCCCGGCGGCGGTCTGCAGGCCGGAGACATTCTGGTTTCGAACTTCAACAACGCTCTAAACCTTCAAGGAACAGGCACTACCATCGTGCGGGTGAGCAAAAGCGGCGCGGTCTCCACGTTCTTCACCAGTCCTAATACGCAGGGCGGTCTCAGCGCTGCCTTGGGCGTGCTGTCCAACGGCATCGTCCTGGTCGGCAATCTTCCAACCGCTGATGGGACGTCCGCGACCGCTCAACCTGGCAGGTTAGCTGTCCTGGACCGCGTGGGCGACTTCCTGGGCACTTTCGGCACTTTGGCGGTTGTCGATGGGCCGTGGGGGATGGCTGTCTACGATACCGGAAACGCCGGGTCGGGGACCGCCCATGTTTTCCTGTCGAACGTGCTGAGCGGTGTAGTTTCGCGCTTCGACATCACTTATTCCCCGTCGGCAATCGGCGCCACGGCTCTTGTGCTGGCGAACGGCTTTACCCATCGCCCGGATCCCGCAGCCCTCGAACTGGGCCCATCGGGTCTCGTTTATAGCCCGTCGAATGACACGCTATACGTGGCCTCGTCGAGCGACAACGCGATCTACGAGATCCCCACTGCCACCGCGCCCCACAGCGCACCGGTGAGTGCCACACTTTTCGTGCAGGACTTCACCCACCTGCACGGTCCTCTGGACCTTGCCATTCTGCCGGACGGCCATTTCCTGGTCGCCAATAGCGACGGATCGAACGCGGATCCCAATCAGCCCAGCGAGATCGTTGAGTATTCGGCCACCGGTCAGTTCCTGGCGCAGAAGTCGGTCGATCCCAATAACGGAGGCGCATTCGGTCTCGCGGTGAATTACATCAACTGGGGAACGATCCAGCTTGCCGCGGTGGATGACAACGCGAATACGTTAAACATCTGGACAACCGTGGTCCCCTAGCGCAAAGGGGCGCGTATCTCGCGCCGCCATATAGGAGAGGAACTCCGCAGCTTCCAGCGGCGCGGGGCGCCCCGTTTTGCGCGAGTTCCTTAAAAGCTTGATGCACTCGAAACGGGTATGCCGCCGGGCCCCTGCTTTCAGGGCCGCGAGACACTGGCCGGCTTACCCGTGCGCACCGCTTCCGCCGATACCATTCGACCATTAACAAGGTAGGGCATAGATCATTTTGTTATGTTGAGCAACACCATCACTCCGCCGGTGCTATCCGGAGCCACTAAGTCCGGTAGGCCCGCAGTCGGCGCCTGCCCGTGCAAGTTCTGCATGAACACCTGGCCTACACCGGGACCCGCTCCCACCACGAATGGTGCATAGAACGTGCCTTTCCCCGTGCCCAGCGCGATCCCAATGCTCCCGTCCCCTGGCAGCAGCAGGTCTGGGATGCCATCTCCATTCACGTCCCCAACCTGCGCCGGCAACTGATCCACGAACGGAAATGGAATGTTCTTCTGGCTCAACTTGAACCCTCCCTCCCCGTCACCGAGAAAAACCCATGCGTTTGCCGCGTCCGTTGTGACCACCGCGTCTAAGTTCCCGTCCCCGTTCAGATCGGCCAGTGAAACGGCGCTCGGCGCTTCCTTCGCAATGATGCTCGCCGTAAAACCACCCTGCTGGTTATTCAGGAGGACATAGGTATATGCACCACCTGACGCGGCCAAAACGTCTGTCCAACCGTCATTGTTGATGTCACCGGCCGCGATCCAGATTATAGACCCAGGAGGCGGTAGGCTGGCGGCCAAGACCACCGGTGCTTGAAAGGTCCCGTCGCCATTGCCCAGCGCCAACTGGTTAGAAGAAGTCGCTACGTCCACCCTTCCGTCGTGATTGAAATCCCCTAAAGCCATGTTATTGGTCGGGCTCAGTGGAATGACGCTCGCCATCCGGAACGTCCCATCTCCGTTGCCCAGATACACCCCGACCCCGCCCAAGCTATTCGCGCCCTCCAGCAGATCCGGGATCCCATCGCCGTTCAGATCCCCCGCGATGGGACAGCCCCCACCGCTCAGCGGAATCGTCGCACCCAAACTGTAGGGAGCGCCAGCTTTCCCAGTGCCTAGCAGAATCTGCAGCCCGTTCGAGGTGAGCACCGCCAGATCAGGCTTGCCATCCCCGTTGAAATCCGCCGCCGCACCGCAGTTGTTGCCGCCCGGCACGGTGGTCCAAACGCCATCGATAATCTTGCCCTTGCCCTCGTTCAGCAGCACGGATACGGATCGGTTCAATCCGGTTACGACATCGTTTAGGCCATTCTTACGCAGGTCCGCCACCGCCACGCTGTACCAACCTCCAGTATTCGCTACCGAGTAACATACAGCCTGCCCGAACTTGGCATGGCCCAAACCGAACGCTACGCAACCTTGGCTGCTCGCCAGGTCCGTAATGCCGTCCCCGTTTATGTCCCCGATAGCGATGCCCTCGCCAGGTAAGGAGACCTGAATCGGCTTAGAAAAGACGCCGTGGCCATTGTTGAAGTAGATGGTGGCGCCCGGCATGATGATATCCGGGTACCCGTCGCCAGTGACATCCCCGGCGATGATGTACCCTAAAGAACTAGCGCCGACGGAGACGGGTGTCTGAAACGTGCCATTGCCGTTGCCGAACAGCACCAGGATGCCACGCGGCGAGCCGCCATCGACGGCGAGGTCAAGTTTCCCGTCTCCATTGAAGTCGGCCGCTGCCGCGTACACGCCCCCCCGGAAATAGCTGTAGTGAGCACGCCGGTGTTGAAGAGGCCACCGCCTTTGCCCGTAAACAACCACATCCCGCTGCTGCCGGGAACGATCACGTCCGGTATGCCGTCGCCGTTAAAGTCGCCTACCACCGGGTTACCGACGGAGCCGGTGCTGCTGCCTTGATAAAAGACGGGCGTTTGGAAGGTCCCATCGCCATAAGCGAGGCAGACCCCGATTCCACTCGGGTAACCGCTACCGTTTGGCATCCCGCTGATGATCAAATCCATCTTGCCATCGCCGTTGAGGTCAATCGAAGCCCCGCCGCCGATGTCCAGCCACGTCAGATTCGTAGCGATGGCAGCATGGAAGGTGCCGTCACCATTTCCCAGCATCGTGCTGATGTTGTACTGAAGTGCGATCGCGATCAGGTCCGGAATTCCATCGCCATTCACATCGGCTACGAAGACAGACCCACCAGCAGATGGATAATCCCGCCGCGCGAAAAACTTCGGTTCCTTAACTGCCGCGGCCAACGCGCCGCAGCACAAGATCAATAGCAAGGCAGCGCTTCTCATAGATTATGTCTCCGTGGCAGGCTCACGCCGCGCCTCCGGCTAGAGCGGCGGTATTTTATTGGGCGGCCGCGTTCGGGATGCATGCGAATTCAGCGGCGACAGCAGCCCTCAGCGCGGCTGGAAGTTCGCCGGTTGAAATCGGGCGGATTCCGTTCGTCTTCATGCTCGTTCGCCCTGTTTTCTAGCGCGTCGTCCATGGCCGGCCCCCAAGTGCTTGCTGCAACTATGGGACATTCCCGCACCGTTGTCAATCGTGTCTTGTGGTAACGGGATCTCCCGGCCCGCTTCGAGAGGGACGTGCCGCGGAACTGACAACCTGCCCCAATCAACGTGGTCAGGCATTATGGCTTGACGCCGGCACGCTGTAGCTTAGGTGGGAGCCGGCCTGTTTCTTCAGCGTCCAGCCGATCCCTGCAGGGCTGCGAGACTCTCCTTGCCTTGGTAGTGCGCCACGTGCTCCCGCCTCCTGAGCCTACTCGCAGCTTCGATTGGTCTTTTGCGCCCGCATGGAAAGTCTGTACGGATCAGGAGACCGTTTACCCTATATCTCAGACACTGACCACGGCAACCTCGCGCCCAGAAGCCCTAACCAGCCGTCTTATGTCGTCTGGGTCGCTCGTCAGAATCACAGCTCCCTTGCGAAGAGCTATCGTCACCACAACGGCGTCAACAACGTCCGGGGTTCTAGTCATTCCGAGCAGCCGCCCTGCTTCATGCGCCTCGCTCTCGCCAAGAGGAACGACCACGCACCCAGTCAAGAAGCGCCGGAGTTGGGCTTGCTGCGGCGACCGGCTGACCTGAGCGACTACCGGCGCGGGAACCAAAGGAATCACGCCAAATTCCAAACGCGCCTTGTGTTC
Source organism: Bryobacterales bacterium (assembly GCA_963843255.1). Lineage (GTDB taxonomy): Bacteria > Acidobacteriota > Terriglobia > Bryobacterales > Bryobacteraceae > Bog-159. The sequence goes on from CAWJJQ010000009.1 coordinate 507,327, forward strand.
AGCCCACGCCCGCCGTTCATTTCTATCCGCGGCCACCAGAACGCCGGCGTCGTAGACTACCGTGCTCATGCCCGACGCCGGACCGTTCGCCGCTTTCTCAGTTGCGCCCGCACATTGCGGCGAGCTTCATTCATCTCTTCTGCGGTGAGGCGTCCGTGCTGTTTTTCCCACAGCTCGACCGCCGCCAAACCAGCCCGCCGCTGCAACGCTTCGCGCGCTGCGGTGGTCATCCAGGCTGAGATGCTCACCCCGTCGCGGGCCGCCGCTGCAAGAATGTTTTCGTGAATGTCGGGATCTATAGTAATCGCCAGCTTCGGTGATGGGTTGCCGCGCGGCATACAAACTATCCTACTACAGTATGATACCGCGCGGAGAAACTACCGAATGGCCAGATGCGGCCAGCAACCCCAACACCCGAATACGCGAGCGAGCGTTCCCCTCAGGCGCCCGGGAATCCGAACATCAACCACGACTGATTCGCTACCCAATCGGGGTAAAGCTCCGTCATCTTGTTGAACAGCTCTTCGTCGGACGTCGCGGTTTTCTGCAGCCGGTCAAAGTCGAGCAGATAGCGCTTCGTATCCCCGATCGCCGACGGCGAGTCCGGCGCGCCGGGCTTCTTGTGACCGGCCACAACAATCGACGGCTCGAGCGCCGCCAACCGGTCCAACGCCGCGACCCAGTTGTTCCGGCTCTCTGGGGTGGTGTCGCCCACGTACATGTGGCACTGGTTATACACTACGTCGCCTGCGACGACCAGGCCGATCGATGGAACGTACAGAGACGTCGTATCGGCACTATCGGTGTGGCCCTGCTCGATGATGCGCAATTCCTGGCCCTCGAGAGTGAACGTGTTGTGCTCATAGGGCTCAGGTGCAACGAATTTAGCGGCCATTTGCCCCGGAAACAACCGGCGGGCTAACCGCTCTATTGGGGGAGTGAAAGACATCTGCATGGCCTTCACCGTCTTGGGTGTGGCGATTGCCCGAGCGCCCGGGAAACGGCCGAGCAGAATGCTCAAACCGTAGAAGTGGTCGAAATGGGCGTGCGTTATATAGATGGTCTCCAGGTTGCGATTGTGCAGCGCAATCCAATCCGCGAGCGCCTCTGCTTCAGCCACAGTCGTCATCGCGTCTACCAGCACCGCATCGTACTCGCCGAAGATTAAAGTCGACGTCATCGGGTCAAAGCCAAGCGGTTCGCCGAAAGGCTTTGGCCGCTCGCCTACCATTACCTTTCCCGGGGCGGTAAATACGTTGACACCGAGCGTGCTCATCTCGTGCTCCTTTCTATGCCTGAAAGTAGGACGCCTGCCAGTTCAGCACCTTGTGCGGAGCCGGGCGTTAACCGTATTTCAGGTCGGTGCTCTGTCCCACCTCGATAATGTAACCGTCGGGATCGCGGATGTAGCAGCGAATCTCGCCGTACTTGGGTATCGGCGCTGTGATGAACTCCGCTCCGCGACTTGTCCATAATTCATAGCACGCTTGTATATCCGCAACGCGGAAATTCATAAAGCTGTTGATGTGATTCGGGTCGGGGACGCTCAGCGTTACGGTCGGCTTATCCGCGGTCGGGCCGCCTCCAACGTTCAGAATCATCCAGATATTCGCAAGCTGAAGGTACGCGGGCGCATTGCCATCCCCCAGGCTCAGGATGCGCGCACCGAAGACCTTTTCGTAGTAGCGAGCCGATCGCTCGATGTCGGCGACGGTGAGAAAGTGCGCGATGCTCATCCCCTCTCGCGGGGGCATCTCGTAGCTCTTCTGTTCGATTTGTGCGCTGCTCGTTGATAACTGCGATTCTTTGCTCATTTCCGATTTCCCTTTCGTGTCCTCTGTTCGCAAAGTAATGTCAAGCGACTAGCAGGATCTTCCCGGCGACACCTTTTTCTGCCGCTGCATGTGCCTCGGCCGCTTGCCTCAGTGGCAGGGTCTCGCTAATCGGGATCACCAGCTTGCCATCTCGCACCGCTTCCGCCATGAACTCGAGCGTCTTCCTGTCGAATTTCGAGAATACCGGTGCCACCTTCACAGCTGGGTACTTCGCGGCGTTCTGTGGCGCCTTGAGAACCGTGGCAAACACTCCTCCGGGCTTGACCTTGGCGATCAGCTTCTCGGCGGTTCTTCCGTCGACCGTATCCGCCACCGCGTCGAGAGGCGGAAGATTCGCAATCGCTGTGTCGTCGTCGGTTGCTACCGCCTGGTCCGCGCCGGCAGTCCTCGCCTCGTCCAACTGCCTCTTCAAGACCCCCGCGATCACAGTCGCCCCGCGTTCCTTGGCGGTGAATACCGCCGAACGCCCGACATTTCCCACAGCGCCTGCGACCAAAACCGTCTGGCCCGCCTTGATTCCCGTAGCCGAAAGCAGTTGGTTGCCCGTTATCGTCACCAGCGGCAGCGCCGCCGCTTGGATCAAATCGAGCCCCTTGGGGACCTTCGCCAGGATCGCCGCACTGACAACACAAAGTTCGGCGTAAGTATTGTCTGCCATAGAGAAGACCTGATCGCCGGCGGAAAACCCTTCCACCCCCGGCCCGATCTTCACCACGGTTCCCGCCATATCCACCCCTATGAGGCCCGGGAAATGGATCGGATAATAATCGTCCGTTAGCCCGGCACGCCGCTTATAGTCGAGCGGGTTCACGCTCGCGGCGGCCACTCGCACGAGCACCTCGCCTGCACCTGGCGCCGGATCCGGATAGTCCTCGAACTTCAGAACCTCCGGACCGCCATACTTGTGGACGACGACTGCCTTCATTTCATGCCTCCTCGGTTCACGTCACAGCGCGTCTGCTGGCGCTTTTCTTCTCTTCCGCCGGTGGATGCCCAGATCCTGCCACGACCCTTCCGAGAGGTTGACACCATAGTGCCGTGCAGCCTTCTGGATGTTCGCGAACGCCAAATCACGATCTTCATCGACGCAGAGCACGTGCGTAACGCCGTCGCCCGGTTCGATCAAGTCATCGACGTGTTTCTCGTGAGGTTCCCAAGTCGCTTCAGGCATTTCCTCGCCGTTCTTCCTCGGGCGTTCCTTGGCTGCAATTGAATAGCCCTTTCTAAATTGCTCAAATTCCAGTCTCAGAAGGCCGGCCGATGCTCGTGTGTCTGCTGTTTGAGTCGATCGGCCGCCACAAACGCCAAGACGGCAGGCCTGGAACTCGACGGGTGCAATGTACTTCCGCATCTCATAGTCTCCCGGACGATGTCGCCGCTGCACACTCGGATTACGAACGCGTCACGGCGCGCACAGTCGCCGGGCATTTTCCACAACCCAAATATCGTTCCCATCCCGGTCTGCAGTCCCAGCCCAATCCGTGAATATAGCGCGCTTTGCGGCCAAGTGGCGGTGCCAACGCGGTTGCCGGGTGCCGGCCGGCTTGCGAGGACCTATCCGGCTGTCTGGGGGCCCGGTAAGTTGGAGATTACCCGCTTCGACCCGCAGGACCTGCTCCGCCAGCTCATGGAACTCGCGCGGCCAGCGGCGGTACGCTAGTGTAGTTGATCGGAAACAGGAGGCAATTTGAATACTCGCAAACACGCCGCCACAGGTCTTTTGACCATTGGACTTCTCGTCACCCTCGCAGGCAGCTTACAGGCCGGCGATAAGGCCTATATGCTGGGAACGGCCGCGCTGGGGGTTCAGAATCCGCTCGGCGTCGTCGACCTCAACACGGGCGTGTTCACTTTGATCGGCAATATGGGAAACGGGGGATACTCCGGCTTGGCTGTCTTGAACGGTGTTCTCTACACCGAACAGAACGGACTCCTTTATTCGGTCAACACCAGCAACGCGAATCTCACCCTCGTCGGCGGGCTGAACGGCAACAATCTCGCCACTTTCGGCTCAACCACCACTGGACTCTACGGCCTCGCCGGCACGGGCTCTTCTGTGGTGGCAACTCTGTTTTCGATAAATCCCCAGACGGGCGCCATGACGGCGATTGGGCCGGTCGGCGCCAGCGTCATACCCAACGGTCAAGGCTACTATGCGAGGCTATCCGTAGGTTCCAGCACGCTGTACATGGAATTCCAAAGCAATCTATATATCATCAACACGGCCACCGGCGCGGCCACGCAGGTGGGAACTACCGACAGTCACGACTATTTAACCTCCGTGCCGCTATTTGAAAACGGCACGTATTACGCCGGCACCGGTTCCGGAGTTGCCACGATCGACGTCACCACCGGCCAGATCACGCCCGGCGCCGCGCTTTCCGGAGGACCGGGGTCCCTGGTCGGCATTGCGCCCGATCCTCTGCCCGCCGGCACACCGCCGGTCATGTTGACGGCGAAAGCCTATATGCTCACAACCGCGGCGCAGGGGGTCGCGAATCCCTTCGGCATGGTCGACCTCAACTCGGGTGCGTTTACTTTGATCGGCAATATGGGAAACGGGGGATACGACGGTCTGGCTGTTGCCAGCGGCGTTCTGTACACCGAACAGAACGGACTGCTCTATTCGGTCAACACCGCCAACGCAAGCCTCACCCTCATCGGAGGAGTGACCGGCACTCCCAATCTCGCCACCTTCGGCTCAACCACCACAGGACTCTACGGCCTGGGCAGCACGGGTCCTCTTACTGTGGCGACTCTATTCTCGATAAATCCCCAGACCGGCGCCATGACCGCGATCGGGCCGCTCGGCGCAAGCGCCGTTCCCAACGGTCAAGGCTACTATGCGAGGCTTTCCGTAGGGTCCAGCACGCTGTTCATGGAATTCCAAAGCAATCTCTACACCATCAACACGACCACCGGCGCGGCCACGCAGGTGGGAACCACCGACAGCAACGGCTATCTGACCTCCGTGCTGCTTCTCGAATACGGCACTTATTATGTCGGCTTTGGTTCCGGCATCGCCACCATCGACGTTGCCACCGGCCAGATGGATCCCCACTCCTCGATTTTCGGAGCAGGAGGGTCCCCCGTCGGCCTTGCGCCCATTCCTCTCACCACGCCCACCCCGGCGGTCACGCTGGTGGCGAATGCGGAGGGCGGCGCTGCGGCCATTGCGCCGAACACGTGGGTGGAGATCATAGGTTCCAATCTTGGTCCGGCGGGCGACACGCGCATCTGGCAGGGCCCGGATTTTCTGAATAGCCAGTTGCCCACCAGCCTCGATGGACTCAGCGTCACGGTCAACGGCGTGCCTGCTTACGTTTACTACATCAGCCCCACGCAGGTGAACATACTCACGCCTCCCAATGCCATTTCCGGATCGGTCCCCGTGCAGGTCTCCGACAATGGAGTGATCAGCGCAAATTTCATGGTGCAGGCGCAGGCGGAGTCTCCCTCGTTCTTCGTCTTCGGCGGCGGACCTTATATTGCGGCCACCCACGTCAACGGAAGTTACCTCGGTCCAACCAGTCTGTATCCCGGTTTGACCACTCCCGCCCAGCCCGGCGAGACCATCGTGATGTACGCCAACGGTTTCGGATCCACCTCGATACCGGTGGTGAGCGGGTCCGAAACGCAGTCGGGAACGTTATCGCCAATGCCGGTGATCACCATCGGCGGCGCCGTTGCGACGGTAACCTTCGCCGGCCTGGTTACTCCCGGCGAGTTTCAGTTCAACGTGGTAGTGCCGCCCTCGCTCGCCAATGGCGACCAGCCTACGACGGCAATGTACAACGGCCTGACGACGCAGGGGGGAACGCTCATCACGGTGCAGCAGTAGTAGAGCTTCATTTCCGGCCAAGTCGGCAGCCCGTGTCCTCGGCATTCGGCCTCTTTACGGAACCCGACAACCCGGCCGGAACCCGCAAATCTCACCTGCGTCGAGCCGGAATGAGTAACTCGGGTCTTAGCAACAGACGTGTGCGCCGGGATGGACCTGCGTTTGCTTTACGTTCAGTATCTCGCGCAAGAGATCATCGGAACTCCAACTTCTTATTTCGCCTGCGCCAGCCCCGCAACAACTGCCTCAACTTTATCGAGTATCTCGTTCCAGCCTTCGAGCTGACCGCTATTTTTGGCGTGCTCCATGGTTTCGTTGCCAGTGAAGGTGAGCTTCGTCTGGCCGTTTCCAAAATCCTCAAAGGTAACTACGTCGTGCGCATCGGCGATAGCCTCATGTGCGATTCCATAATGCGCAGCTTCGACCTTGTTTCCATCCGGGTCGGAAAAGTACATGGAGGAAACGATCTTCTCATGCAGAACAATCTCGTGGTATTCACCACCATTCCAGAACTCCTGCCCGTCCGGCGCTCTCATGCAGCAGAGAAATTTTCCTCCGACGCGAAAATCGATCTTGCAGAAAGGCGCCGTAAAACCCTTCGGTCCCCACCATTGCATCACGTATTTCGGGTCTGTCCACGCCTTCCAAACCAATTCGCGTGGAGCATCGAAAATTCTTGTGACAACCATCCGTTCTGTCGCGTTAACCGTGGTTTTTGTCATCTCTGACCTCCGTTTTTTTCATCTGATTCACAACTACATCCAGCTTGTCAAAACTCTCTTCCCAGAACCGGCGATAATAAGCCGCCCAGTCGCTGACTGTCTTTATCGCCTCTGGCCTAAGCGTGCAAACACTCTCTCGTCCACGCTTCGTCTTGATCACAATCCGCGCCCGTACCAGGTAGGCAATATGTTTTGAAATCATCTGCTGCGAGAGTGCAAACGGTTCCGTCAAGCCATGCACAGAGGCAGGACCATGTGAGAGTCGTTCGATCATCCTCCGCCGGGTTGGATCGGACAAAGCAGCAAATGTTGTGCCTAATCGATCCACAACCATATGGTAGTGGATGTGGCTGTCAGTGTCAAGTGTGAACCCTGACACCTGCGCTAATTTATACTTCCCCATGAGCGGCGCCATCGCAGTTGGGTGCATGGTTGACGAAATAGGCTCCCTCGTGCAATCACTCATTAACCTGACGATTAAAGTGCGCACCGCAACCTGCGCAAGGAGCGCGAGCCGGCAGGGTTGAGGCGCTGTTCGCGAAACGGCGTCGCGTCGAGCTCCTGCCAGGGCATATTCTCCGATGACCCCAGGAAGACGGGCATTGCGCAAAGCGGCGGTGGACCTGTCGCCGGCTGTCGGCGGATTTCCGAAGCTGTATCCGTGCTGAGCCTGCAACCAGAACGGCACTGTGCAAAACTGATGGGTATATTCGAGGCGGAGTTGCTGGCGGCCGCCCTATCTCAGGAGGAAAGCATTGTTTCCCGCTTCGAGGCGGATGTCCTTCAGTCATCAACACTACCCTGACCCAGGCCGGCACCGCCGCTCGACGGGGGCCGGCATGGAATCCGCGCGCGGGAGCTGGCGATGCATCTTCTCGCCACTTCGCCGGGCGTGAAGGTCGCCGGAAACCTGTCAGACTATAAGCCGCCCGTGGCCTCGCCACGGCGTGGCGGAAGGATGGCGCTCGCCATCCGAATCATCGTGGATGGATGACGCTAGCGCGTTTCTCAGTCCTAATCCGTCCGAGGCGACCCGACGCCAGATCTGCGGTCGGGCCGTCGGGTTCGAGAATCGGGACGAGAGCCGACGGCCTCAGGGCGTGGGACAATTAGGTCGGGCGTGGAATCTGAGGAAAAACGCCCACGGTGGACCTCAAAACATTGGAGACCGGGTGAGATTTGGCGGCCCAGACTTTCGGCATAAGGGAGAAAAGGAAAAGATCTCAGAAGGCCAGGCGCACAACGCACTGCGGTAGGCTGGCCCGAGATCGCGCGCTTGACATTGGACGCATCGAGGTACAGGCGGTGACGTTTCGAAAAGGCTGACGACAACAGATGAGCATCACAAAGCGGATTGTGTGTTTAGCTAACTCACGCAAGATGCAGGGGCGGTGCGTCGAACACTGGGGTTGTAGGCGCCTGGATTCGCCCGGTAAGCGACCGGCCGACGGAGGAGGTCTCAGAATATGAGCGTCAATATCAGGATGGGAGTGACCCTCGCGCCTTGGACATCATTCAGGTGCCGCTGATTGAAGCGCGACCTAAGGACTACCAGCAGGAAAACTGGCTGCTTGACTCCCAGCTGTACTGGGTAAAGAGAGGGACGTTGGGTTGGGAAGACCTCTCCAGCCTGCAGGATCGAAGAGGCCCGCTCTGGATTAACGGGAACAGTAGCTACAACGGCGTTAACGATCGCATTCCGCTGGCTCAAGCCATCGAGTTGCGTAGCTCTCTCAAGCTCATCCACATCCGGAGCCTTGAGCTGAAGGTCTTTGCACCCGGCGAGGCCTTCGGCAATACCAAGCGCCGCGTCCAGGCAATATTCGTTTTTGATGGAGTGGACTATTCGCTCTGGGTGACCGACCCGATTGTCGAGCGCCAATACCTTGCCAAACTGGACGGCGAATACCCGGTTGGCGAGGCCTACTTGACCATCAGCATCGGCGAGCCGTACCAAGACTACTGCTATAAGCTCGTCGCCACGGTAATCAGGAGAACGTGACCAAACATGGCGACACACCAGGTCTTGACGATTGGGCACTCCAACCACACGATCGAAAGATTCATTGAGCTTCTTTGTCAACACCACGTGACCGCAGTGGCGGACGTCCGGTCCTCTCCTTACAGCCAAATGCATGCGCAGTTCAACCGCGAAGCCCTTGCGGCGGCGTTAAAGCTTGAGGCCATCGCCTATTCTTTCCTGGGAAAAGAACTCGGAGGTAGGCCGACCGACAAGACTTGTTATGAGAACGGCCGGGTCCAGTACAGAAGAGTCGCTGCGACACCGATTTTCCGGTCAGGACTAGATCGCGTCCTCGCGGGAGTCCAGAGTTACCGGATTGCGATTATGTGTGCAGAGCGCGAACCTCTCGAATGCCACAGGGCCCTCCTCGTCACGCCTGAACTGGAAAAGGCTGACATAACAGTGCTTCACATTCGCGCTGACGGGAGAGCCGAGTCGCACTCGGATGCGATGAGTCGGCTATTGGATCTCTTCAGGTTGGCCGACGAGGATCTGTTCCGATCCCGGTCGGAGCTGATTGAGGAGGCCTGCTATCGGCAGCAGGAGCGAGTAGCCTTTGCAGAAAAGGCGTCACCGCAGGACGCGAAGCAGGTTGCACGATGAAGATCTACACGATCGGGTTTACAAAGAAGACTGCCGAGCAGTTCTTCGAGAAACTGCGCGCATCCGGGGCCAAGCGTCTCGTGGACGTACGCCTCAACAACGTCTCCCAGTTGGCGGGGTTTGCGAAGAAGCAGGATCTTGCCTACTTCCTCGGGAAGATCTGCGATATGGATTATGTGCACTTGCCGGCGCTTGCCCCAACGCAGGACATTCTGGATGAATATAAGAAGCATAAAGGAGACTGGCAAATCTACGAACAGGGTTTTCTCAGCCTCATGAGAGAGCGGAGGATCGAGCAAACCGTCTCACAGGATGTGTTAGCCGACAGTTGCTTATTATGCAGTGAGGACAAGCCACTTCATTGTCATCGCCGACTAGTCGCGGAATACCTCAAAGAGCATTGGAGGGACGTAGACATCTGCCACCTCGGTTAACCAAGCAAAGGCGCGAAGTCGTAACACGACAAGATCGCTGAAGGTTCGAGCCTGTTAGACGCCGGGAACCGCCACCCGACTAAGAACGGGAAGTCGGCCAGCGTGGTTCCGGAGAGTCTCGTCGTCGCCACTGTAATTTCTGGCCGCCCTCGCGCGGCGAGGCTCGTCGTTAAGGCGGACTCCGCGTCGATGGTCGCAGTTCAGAGGCATTTCGTTCGCTCGCACTTCAGGCACATCAGTCGCGCCGTTCCGGCGATGCGGTGGTCGTCATGGGTCAGACGAGGAGGCGGACGCAGCTCATCCGGCTTGAAACCGCCTGGGATGTCCACACGCAACGCGTTTGCATCGCCCCGGGCAGGGCCGCATGACCGCAGATACCATCATCAGCGACTTTTACAGTGCGCATATGGGAGCTCGTGACCCATTCAGACGCGCGGGGCTTCTTAACCTCGACCAGTTGCGCCAGGACCGACCAGATTAGTCTGACCGGCTCCCGACCATGCACCGGCTCCCGACGTCGGCATCGAAAGACCTCGTCGATGGCACTGGTCCTACCTCGTGCCGGTGAGCTTCCGAGAGGGCTACGACCTGTGGCGGATAAAGCGCCGTCACCGCCGCAAGCTCGAACAAATTGAGATCGACGAACTGGACGAGGTCTGCGAACAGGCGATGGTTGACGATTCGCCGGCGAAGACTGGAGCGATCTACGAGAAGCACGCCTTGCGCCGGGTCCAATCCCGTCTCCTCGTCGCGACGAAGGAGCGCCCGCGGCTCGAACGCCTTGCCGAACGTTGGGACGTGGACTGCCCAAAGCTGATCGATCAAGGCGAAGACAACGAGCAGGGCATTACGAGCGTGCGTCGCGCCATCCACAACGCACGTTGGACATTTGTGGAGCGCATCGCGCGCACACTGATCCCAGTGCTTAGTCTGCTTGTCGCCCTAGTTGCGCTCCTAAAGCGCTGACCATCTCGTCACCTGACGACAACTCCATCCGATCAGGTTTCTCGGGCGTTTTGACGGAAAGGCCACCTTTTCAGGCATTCTCTTGACCTAATGCACCCGCCCCTGCCGGATGATCGACTCGTATACTGTCGCCAACTGCGTTCGAGGAGCGTCGGCCGATTACTCCCCATTAGTCGGCCTGGGTCGGCAGATTCGTGCACCTCCAAGCGGACGACGCCACTTCCCCCCGCACGCAACGAAAGTTCTGCGCAGAAACCGGCCAGTGCGCAAATCGGCGGTGGACCGGTCACCGGCGGTCGGCGGATTTCCGATAGCGACATCCGCGCTGACCCTGCAACCAGAACGGCACTGTGCAAAACTGATGGGTATATCCGAGGTTCTTCGCAGAGACTCGCTCGCCGTTTCGTCCCAGATCAGCGGAACTGCTGCTGGTGGTCGCGCGATCTCAGGAGAAAAGCATCGTTGCCCAGCGAGGCAGATGTGCTTTCAGTCATCGCCGGCACCCTGACCCAGGCCGCCACCGCCGCTCGATGGGAGCCGCATGGAATCGGCGCGCACGAACTGGCGATGCATCTTCCCGCCACTTCGCCTGCCGTGAAGGCGGCCGGAAACCTGTCAGACTATAAGCCGTCCGTGGCCTTGCCACGGCGTAGAGGAAGGATGGCGCTCGCGATCTAATCATCGTGATGGGCGCCAGCGCGGTCGAGACATGAAGATAGCGGTTGTCGGAGCCACGGGTGCGACGGGACGCCGGGTGGTAAAGCACGCCCTTCGACAAGGACACTTCGTTACCGCCGTTGCTCGCCATCCGGAGCGGCTGTCATCTGCCGTCCGGCTGTCCTGTGTCCGGGGAGATGTTCTTTCCCCAAGCGGCCTGACCGGTGCTCTTGACGGCGTCGAGGCCGTCATTAGCTGCATCGGACCGGAAAAGAATCTATCGCCAGGAACGCTCATGTCAGTCGGTGTCGCCGGCATTCTCACCGAGTGCAAACGTGCCAACGTCCGGCGATTCGTATTGCAAAGTGGTATCGGCTTAAGCGATGGACGCGAGCTCTCCTGGCCCAACCGCTTGGTCGTCCGCGTATCGGGCCGGATATTCACTGCTGCAGTTATCGACAAAACGGTCGCCGAGCGCATGACCCAGAAACTGGACATGGAGTGGGTCATCGTTCGCCCGGTCGTGTTGGTAGATAAGCCGGCCAAGGGACGCTATACGGCGGGTCCGCTAGCGCGAGTCGCGCCACTCGTTCCGCTCTCCTTTGACGATTGCGCCGCCTGCCTGCTTCGTGCCGCGACAGAGGAACCAAACTGGATCGGAAAAATTGTGAACGTCGGTTCCTGACACCGGAATGAGTCTCATTTCAGTCACATCCCCACCCAAAAACCCTAACCCAAACCCCCTCATCACCATACCCCCTGAACCCCACCCCTAAACCCCCACCCCGCCGCGCACTCGCCTGTTAGCGTGGACCTGGAGTAACCAGCTTCGCGGATTACCTCCCGTAGCTTCGTTCGGAACATCATGTCCAGTCAAGCAAAAATCAACGCAAGTCGCGCCAATGCGCGCAAATCCACCGGACCCCGCACCGCCGCCGGCAAGGCTGCCAGCCGCAACAACGCGTACAAACATGGGATGCGCGCCCGCTCCGCCGTCGCTCCGGACGAAGATCAGGCCGAATTCGACGCCCGCGTCGCTCAGTTCCGCGCCGAATTCAACCCCCGCACTCCTACCGAGGAGACCCTCGTCAAACAGGCCGCCGACGCCAGTTGGCGCCGCGATCGCCTCATCGGCATCGAATCCTCCCTCCTGGGCGAACCCGAAATCGACACCGTCGAACTCGAACGCATCTCCCGCTGGCAGGTCCGTATGGAAAATTCTTTCTTCAAGGCATACAACGAATTACAACGTCTCATCCAACTGCGCAACGATGGCCGCGCCAAAATAGCCAAAGAAAAACCTACCCAGGAATCGGGCGTCTCGGGCGACCCGCCAATTGCCGAACAGTGCGTCTACTGGTGGGACCCTGTAACCAACAAACGACAGCAGATCGCCGGCCCCCCGCAGGAATACGATCCCGCCCGTGAAATCGGTCCCCACAAAAACAACATTCCCTACTCCGACCCGCAGCCTAACAACCAAAATCGCCGAAAATGACGTGGGGCAGGCCCCCGGCCTGCGCGGGGATCTCAGCCCCGCAAGCCTGTCCGAGCGCAGCGGCGCGGCCGTGGCCCCGTCATGCGCGCCTATCAAAAATGCAGCGTAGCCTTAAGCTCCACAAATCGCGGCGAATCGTTCCCCGCGACGAACGAACCCAGAATACTGGTCGGCGGCCCCACCAGGCGGGTGATCGACCCAAACAACGGGTTGGCGATATCATTCACCGGCTGATCGAAATTCGCATGGTTGAACAGGTTGAACGCCTGCGCGCCAACCGAAACGGTGACCCGCTCCTTGATCCGGAAATCTTTCATGAGCGAGAGATCCATATCGAAGAATCCCGGACCGCGATACTGGTTGCGGGCCTGGTCCCCAAACCCGGAAGGCGTGGTCGTGCTGGCCGCGAATTGCGAAGTGTTCAGGCAGGCTACGTTGACCGCGCCCGATCCACAGGATGGGATACCCGCCGTAACCGGGCTGGCGAATACCGTGCCGCCATAGTTAAAGCCGGCCAGCGTCGTGGTAGCATTCTCATCGACGATAGTAAATGGCAGGCCGGTGCGATAGAAGACGTTACTCGACAGGGTCCAGCCGCCGAACACGGAGTTAGGCCCGCGCCGAAATCCGGCGTGCCGGAAGGCGTCGTCAAACACGAAGCCCAGGCTGACATAGTGCCGGACGTCCAGATCGGAGTTACCGTAATTGCCCCTGATGTTATAGGGATTCTGCGGGCTGAGAATACTGGTGTCGGTTTGAAGCGCGTTGAGCGGCAACAGACCGCCATTGGAAACATCGTCCAGCGCGTGACTCCAGGTGTAATTCAGGTTGAAGCTGACTCCGTTCGACATATTGTGACGCAGACTTACAGTGAGTCCGTTATAGTTGGATGTGCCCGCGGATAAAACCTGGTTGACCACCCCGAAGCTCGGATTGGGAACTGTGGCCGGCAGGCCCGCGAAACCGTTCGGGCAGGCGCTCGGCGGACAATAGGCATTCAGTCCGTTGTCGTCGATGGGTATATGGATCCCGTGCATGCCGTTGTAATTCACACTGAGCACGGTCTGCCGGGCGATAGCCTGCTGAATTTCGAAGTTCCACTTATAGTAAGTCGGCTGTGCAAACGAAGTAGGGAAGCCAAAGATGTTAGGAGGAGCGAATGCGCCGCCGGTGGCCTGCTGGATCGAACTCAAAGTGCCGCCCGAGGCAAACTGGCTCAGAAACGCCTGGTTCGCCTGGCCGGCCTGTGAGAACAGGCTTCCCGGCGCACCGGGCGCGAGGTTACCGTTGGCCAGCGTGAAGGTGGTTAATCCCGGCGGGTTGAAAGCCGCGTTTTCCGCCAGCAATCCGGGCAGCTCATCGGAAAAGATACCGGCGCCGGTGCGGATCACGGTCTTGTCGCTATTGAACGGCCGCCACGCGATGCCGATGCGCGGTTCCCAAACCACCGCCTGCGTGCCCGCGAATGCATTGTGTTGCCCGTAAGCGATCGACTGGTTGTAGGGAGTATCCGCGCTGCCGGCCGCGCCGGTGAAAGGAGTAGCTAACCGCGAGAAACAATTGTCACTGCAGGTAGGATTCGAATAGTGCTCCAGCCGCAAATTGAGTGACACCGTCAGCCGGCTGGACACCTTCCAGTCATCGGCCAGATAGCCGCCCAGGGTGTTGAACTGGAACGGTTGCTCGGTGGCGTTTGGAAAGCTTTGCGTCAGCAGGGAATTCGGGCCGCCCCCATTGTAAAACTCCTGCAACGAGGCGATGGTCAGGGCGCCCTGGGTATTCTGCCCGAAGCCAAGATCGGTTAGGTTATCGTGCAGCCACGAGACTCCTATTCGGAAAGTATGGTTGCCCATCACCTTCGAGAAGTCATCGATAATCTGGTACTGGAACACGCGCCGCCCCTGCGGAAAGAAGAACGGTTGATCAGCCGTCTCCGTAAACTGTCCCCCGGCGAAGGCCACTTGCGTGGGCAGTGCCGCTAGCGCGCCGGCCTGGTTGGTGGGTAGGAAGCCCGCCGCATAGAATAATGCCGAGCCATTGAACTGATTCACCGCGGTGGAGCTGAACGTATGGTTTTCCGATATCTGTGCCGACATCTGGGGCTGGTGGCTGGCATCGTTGAAAGTGGGACCGAAGGGGCTGGTGAAGGTGGGCTGAAAGCCGTTGTCACGGAAAAGGCGAATGTATCCATGGTCGCGGTCGCTGAAGTTGTGATCCACACGTGCCGCCCATTGATATTCATTCAGGTTGTTGGGTGGCGTAACCCGGTATTGCAGGGCGCAAGGCACGCCCGCGCCCAGCACCGTGAACTGAGAGGCGCCCGTGCCGCACCCGGCGTTAGGAGTAGTTGCTGGTATTGCCGACCCCGCTCCCGGCCCTCCGTTGTAGACCGCGAAGAGTTGATTGTAGAAAGGTGCTTCGGCGCCGTTGCCCGCCGCGGTCAGGTTAGCCAGCGTGGCGGCCTGAAATTGCGGGCTGGGAATCTGGACCAGCGTGCTGGCAGTGGGCAGCACCACGCGCAGCCCTTCGTAGTCTACATCGAAGAACGTATGATTCTTCCAGATAGGACCCTGTACGCCGGTCGCCCACTGATTGAAGTTATCGAAGGGACGCGGCGAACCGACTGAGTTACTAAAGTAATCATCGGCGTTCATGTATCGTCCATTCCACATCCAGATGGCATCGCCGTGAAAATCGTTCGTGCCGGACTTGGTGATGAAAGTGACTTGTGAGCCCGCGTACTGGCCATATTGTCCGGAGTATGCGTTCGTTATCACATTGGCTTCGGCAATGTCATTGAATCCCAGGGTCAGGTTAGACGCGCCGCTGTTATTCAAATCCAGAAACGGGTCGTTGAAGTTCTGGCCGTTGACGGTGAACAGGTTCGACGTGCCCGGCATCCCATTCGCGGAGAAGTTTCCATAGCCTGATTGCGTATTCATCACTACGCCAGGCGCGGTTTGCGCGACATATGTCAGATCGCCGCCGGGGTTGGGCATGTCCAGGATCTGCTGCGCGACGTAGTTGGTCGTGGTATCGGCATTTTGCGTCTGTACGGTGGCGGCGGATTCGACAACCTGTACGGTCTGGGTCGCCGTAGCCAGGGCCAGCTGAAAATTAGCGGTGGCGGTCTGGCCGGCGGCCACATTGATATGGTTCTGCGCGGCCTGCTGGAATCCCTGCGTACTTACTTGTACTGTATAGGATCCAGGCGCAAGGAGTGCGAACCGGTAAACTCCTTGATCGTTCGTGGTTGTCGTCTGAGTAGTTCCGGTGCTGGTGTTATGCAAAGTTACTACCGCATTCGGCAGTACGGCATTAGTTGGATCGGTAACTGTCCCGGTGATATCTCCGGAAATAATAGATTGTGGTAACAGCGAAGGAACAAGACAGGCCGTGGCCAGCACCAACACGGCGATATGTAACACGCGTCTCAACATAGGGGTCCTCTCCATCATATACAGCGATATACAGAGCCGCCTAACTGCACGCCAGAAGCCATATCAGGAGATACATCACTCCAATCACTTACAGCTTGATATTCAACGCCACCTACCAGAGTTCATAGCGAGCGCGAAATGCCGCTGGCCGCCGCCAGCACCGCCGGGTGGGGATATCATCCACTTGTCATTGGCTCAGCCCAACATTCCAATGGCTCGGCTTCAACCACGGCGTATGATCCGGCACCTTACGAATCTTCATAGCCAGGCGCTCCAGCGTCGCGTGCTCCAACCCCGATCTGGTCTGTGCGATACTAATAGAAAGCGCATGTCGGCTTCCACTCAGGTTCCGGATGAAACCGCGGTTCTCCTGCAGGCCCGTACGGGCGACGCGCGGGCCTTTTCGGAACTGGTGCGCCGTTACGACAATAAGATCTTCCGGCTGGCGATGCACATCACCCAGAATCGCGAAGACGCCGAGGATGTGTTGCAGGAGACCTTCCTTAAAGCTTACGAGCACCTGGATCAATTCCAGGGCAATTCCAAGTTTTACACCTGGATCGTGCGCATCGCAGTGAACCAGGCGCTCATGAAACTGCGCAAGCGCAAGACCGACAAGACCGTCTCGATTGACGAGACCATCGATACCGGCGAAGATACCGTGGCGCGCGAAATCGCGGCATGGGACGAGAATCCCGAGGAGCGCTACACGCGCGAGGAGATGAACCAGATCCTGAGCTCCGCCGTAGATGCCCTGGCGCCTCCTTACCGCGCGGTCTTCGTGCTGCGGGACATGGAAGAGCTTTCCACGGAAGAAACCGCGGAAGCGCTCAACCTCTCCGTGCCGGCGGTCAAGAGCCGGCTCCTGCGCGCGCGTCTGCAGCTTCGCGATAAACTGACTCGTTTTTTCAAGCACAAGGGAGATGACGCCTTTGCTTACATGTAAGGAATTTCTCCAGGAGTTGAGCGACTACCTGGACGAAAACGTCGACGCGGAGATCAGGGCCAAGTTGGAGCAGCACATCACCGAGTGCCCCAACTGCTGGGTGGTTTGCGATACCACAAAAAGAACGGTCCGTATCTACAAAGGCATGGAGCCGCATCCGATCTCGCCGGAGATTGAATCGCGCCTGATGGCCGCGCTCGAAAAGAAGATGGCCGCAAAGTAGTGAGGCAGGCACTCTGCCTGCGGCGGACTCTCAGTCCGCCAACCATTTCAAAAGCTCTTCGGTTAACGTATTCAAGCTGTTCGTAATCCGGTCCGTCTCCATGTTCACCAGCCGGTACCGCTCGGTGAGCGACTCCTCCGAGTGCAGCAAAGCATGATGATCCTCGCGCAAATCGGGCAACTCCCCTCGTGTAAGCCGCGATCCGCGCAAAGCGGCGGCTAGCGAATGCAGCGTCATCTCGACATCGTTGGCAAACTTCCCAAATGCCCTGCGGGCGGGCGCCGGAGGGCTGCCGCGTAGACCCGCCTCCAACGCCATGATGGCGTGGATCAGCCGGTGCGACGTGGCCAGGACCCCGTTCAAAGCAGCCATAGTCTGCAAGGTAGTGCCCGGCTCACCCGATAGCCGGTCGACCGAAGCTTCCAGATTCGAACGCGCACGCCGTGCCTCCGCGCGGGTTCGGTCCAGACCCTCTTCGTAAGACGCATCCGGGTGCACATAACTCTCGCGAATGACACGGAAGTAGTCGCGGTAGGCATCCAACACTTGCGCCAGATCATCCTGCACACGGCCGCGCTCGCGCGTCGGCCACAGCCAATAAGCTAACAGCGCGATAGCGCCTCCAATAGCTGTATTCAAGCCGCGCGCCGCCATTACTTCCTTTGGAGGCGCTCCGACCATGGCAATCAACAACACGATCATGCCGGTCACCGCGGTGACGAAGATCCCGTAGTTAGCCGGTCCCCAGCAGCGCAACACAAACATCAGGGCCGTGATCGCGGCCACCTGCCAGATGGCCGACGCCGGCAACACATGAAAGAGTGCGGTGGCAAAGACCAGACCCGCAAACGTGCCCGCCAGCCGCAGTAAGCCGCGGCTAAACGTAGCCGCGAAGTCCGGTTTCAGCACGATGGCCACGGTCATCGGCAGCCAGTACGACCTCTGCAGCTCGAAGCCCCGGCCCAATGCATCGCCGAGGGCCACACAGCCGGCTAGCCGGATGGCGTGGCGGCAGGCAGCCGAGCGCAAGCTCAAATTGGCCCGCAACGTGGCCAGCGTGCCGCCCAGCCGCAACTGCCACGGCCGGTGGACCTCGGCGCGCGCGAACTCGGTTAGTCCCGCCGCCGTAGCGGAAGCGCTCAGCTCGTACGCCGACCGGAGCTGGCCCGTTACCGCATCCATTTGCACGCGCGCATCCTGCAGCATGGCAGCCCGTGCGCCTGGCTCTTCCTCAAATCGCGCCCGCAACTCGTCCGCCAAGGTCTGCAGCTCCTCCAGTTGCGCGGCCACGTTTCCCGCAGTCCCGGGAGACTGGAGCGCGGCGGCGACAGCTTCGAGCACCCGCGAGGCAATCTCCAGGTAGCGCTCCAGGAGGTCGCTATCCGGGGCTGCATCCGCATCGCGCGCGAGCCGTACTCGCAGCCTGCCGGTGGCGAATAACGCCAGCCGCGTACGTTCCGCCTGGCTCAGCAGCACGCGATAGCGATCGCCCTCGATCGAATGATCGCCAATCAGCGACACCAGCGCCGTGCGCGCCTGCGTGCTTTGCGCGCTTGCGGAGGGTGCCTCACGCACGGTTACCGGGGCCACCGCCGCGCGCGCCAGTTCGGCATACAGTGCGGCCAGCGCGCGGCGCTCCGGTACGTAGCGGCGGATCGGCCAGAACATGAGCGCGAGCCCCGTCTGGAGCAGTCCACCGCCCAGCGTCAATAGACCAGAGAGGGCGGCCGATTCCGGAGGCAAAGGCTTGGCCGCGAACACCACCAGCGTCACCAGGCTCATGATCCCCAGGTCGGCCGCCGTGGTGCTCAGCGCCACCAGCATACCCGCCGCGAACGCCCATGCGCCGGCCACCGGCACCGCCAGCAGATGATGATTGCCGCACACCGCCCCGGCAAACACGGCCGTGGCCACCAATCCACTCGCCGCCAGCATGCGGCGCGCCCGTTGTATATACGGGTCGTGCGAGTCGGAATACGAGACGTTCAGCGCGCCGATCGCGACCAGCAGCGCAGCCGGAATATTTCCGAGCGCGATCCCGGCCGCCAGAGGCAGCGCCACGCCCACCGTGTTGCGCAGGGCGATCCAGGGCGAGATCTTCTCTTTTTGGAAGCGCCGGACGCTTTGCCAGAGCGTCACTTGGGCGGCTGCTGTGGTTGCGGTGGTTGTTCCTTCGTTTTATCGTCCGGCAGAGGCGGCACTTCGCTACCGTCAAACTTGATGACCGCATCGGCCGAGAACTTGCGATACAGCCTGAATTCCTTCGAATTCTTGGACCACTGCCTGCCCGCGTGCATGCGTACATCCACCGCCAGCGGCAGGAAGAAATCCTGGTCGCCGATCTTGGTGAAATCGTAGTCTACCGTCTCCTTCGCTTCCTGCACCGGAAACGATGGCGGTATGTTTTCGGCCTGCTGGCTGATGCGCACGATGGTATGGAATTCGTTATCGACGAAGACTTCACCATGATAGCCGACAATAATCCGCTGCACGTCGCCTTTGCTCTCACCCTGATATTCGATCGAATATTGCGAGAACTCGAGCGGCACGCGATAGGAAAAGACATGCGTGCGGCGCCCGCGTAGCGTGGTCCAGCGTTCCCAGGCGAAGCTGGTATTGCTGCGGCGCTGGAAGATATCGCGCATGGTGGTGCCGAAGTCGCCCATCGATAGAGCACCGCCCACCGAAGCATAATTTGTATCGGTGATCACGCGATCGTTCTGCGAAACTAGTTTGTAGTCTTCCTTCTGGTTGAAGTAGCTGAGCCGCGCGCTGATCAAGTCCACAAAGCGCCAGGCTTCCCGGCCGGTAGTGTCTACATACCGGCGGGTCTGCTCCAGGCAGATGAAGTCGGGCAACGTATGCAGGTAATTGATCGCGTAATCGCGCACTTCGTCAAGCAGTTTGGCCTGCTCTTCCGAGGAGGGCGGCGGCGGCGGTACATACACCGGCTTGGGCGCCGGCGGCTGCGCTTCGGGAAGGCTGTTGGATTCGCTCGCCAGCAGCTTTAACGCGGCTACGGTCTTCGGGCCTGCGCCTTCGCCCTGCAGCGCCTCCACAGTAGCCAGATCCATGCGCTCCGACAGCTTCATCCGGCGCAGCGTTTCGGCCACTTCCTTATCCGGATTTTTCAATTGGATAGCGGACTGAATAAAGGACTTGATCTGCTCAACCGTGTAGCCAGGCGGGGCGCCCCACGCGCCCAGACACAAAACACACACAGCCGCCAAGCGGCACCACTTCATACCATCTATTGTCGTATAAAAGGCCAAACAGGTTTCGCTACTCCGCGGGCCCCGGGGCCTTAGGCGCGGCCTCGTCGGCCAGCACTACGATGGACGTCCTGGGGAACGCGAATTTGTGTCCCAGTTGATCGATCACATTCACCTGGCACGTGTATTGCCCCGCGGGCAGGCCTTTCAACGGCGTTTGCAGCCGCAGCGGCACGACACCCTGGCGCTTCGGGTTGATCCGGTTGGCGCGCACGGGCGGGGTTTCCATCACCTTCTTATCTCCCTGGTAGAAAGCCACGCTGGCCGTAACGCTGGTGAGAGCGCCGCCCGTTCCCTGACCTTGGCCCTGCGCGGATCCCTGGCCGGCAGCCTGTCCCGGAAATTGAAAGACTCCAGGATCGTACAGCTCCAGATAGACCGACAGCTTCTGCGCCGGTCGGAAAACCCGTGTCACGTTCGGCATGATTTTCTGGCCGGACTCGTCCACCAGCGGATCTTCGGCGATCAGTTTCTTGCTGTTCTTGGCGCCGGCGATTTGTTCCTTCATGGCCTGCACCTGATTACTCAGGATCACCGAGCTGAGCCGCAAGGCATTCCCCGAGCCGAGATCCGGAACCGTGAATGGCGATTCAAACGTGCCCACCTTTCCTTCGCCGTTCTCTCGCGCCACGAACTTCAGGGTATATTTGCCCGGTACCAGCGTGAAGCCGGTGTCGTATTGGATCTGCTTGCGGCCCACCTCGCCGGCGGTCGCCGCGGCTACCTTAACCGGAATCGTATCGCGCACCACCGAGGCCGGCCGTCCCTTCGCATCCCGAATCTCGCCGCTGAAATCCAGCTCGGTAGCCGCCTTGGCGCCCTTGTTGTGGAATGCCAAAGCAGAACCGGGAATGCGCACCGAGATGGGGACGAAATATTTGCCCTTCGCCAGGCGGAAATAATCCACTTCAGCCGCGATGGGCAAATCGGTCACGGGATTCTCGCTCTCCATGGCCTCTTGTAACTGGGCCTCTTTGTTGGTGCCCGTCATCTTTGCGAAAGTCGTGGGAGCGTAATAGCCCTGTTTGTATTCCAGCTTGGCTTTCAATTCAGTCAACTTGGGCGCCAGCTTCACTTGTATGCGGCGATACTTACCGTCTTCCGCGGTGTTGCTGCTGGCGTAGCTGAGCATGTAATAGCTGCTCATGTCTTTTTGCACTTGCGCCATGCCCAGCGTCAGATCGTTGGAATCGAGCAGGGCCTTGCCGCCAGTGTCCGCCGCCAGGGTATCGAGAGTCTCCTGCGTATTATGGAAATTGTCCATCAGCGACGTCTGTGCGGAGCCGCTGTACAAGTTGTTGCCCGCCGGTGCCGCGGTGCTGGCGTCGCCTCCCGGCGGCGTAGCCATCAGCCCGCGCGCGTCGATCGGATAAAACGCTACGTTGGCCCGAATCGCCGCATTCACGGTAGCCTGCAGTTGCGACTGGTTGTCTACGCCGGTCTTTTGGATGCCGCTCGAAATATAGACCAGCGCCTTCTTCTCCGGATAGTGCGCCAACCGGCGCGCGGCATCTTCCAGAGCTGCAAGCTTGCGGTCGGAATTGAAGATATTGAACTCGGTCTCGTCGGCCACAAAAGAGCCGCTGATATCCTGCGAATCGGCGCCCGTGTCCGCCACAGTCGAGAGCTCGCTCGCTTCCCCCACGTGGAACGAATGCAGGGTCGAAATCAGCAGGTCGCGATCGGCGGTGAAATCCAAAACCGTCTTCAGGTCGGTGCCGAAGGTCATGATCGAAACCATGTCGCTGGTAGTCAACTGGGTGCCCAGAAATTTGATGGCGGCGTCGACGGAGCGGATCTGTTCCTGCGGCTGCATCGACGAGACGTCAAACAGCATGACGATCAGGCGGTGATCGCGCAGATCCGGTGTGGCGGCGGGCGTATCGGGAGGCTTTGCGACAGGGACCGGTGGTTTGGGGGCTTCCCGGATCTGCAGCGTCTTCGGAGGAGCAACCGGCTCCAGAGGTTTAGTCTCCAGCTTCTGCAACTCGCAACTCTGCAGCGTCTGCAGCTTGCCGTCTTCATAGACCAGGAAGTCCTTGTTGGTCAGGTTCCCGATGGCCTTGCCGTCGCGGCCAGTCACCGTCACGTCGATCACTACCACATTAGCCGTGGTGGAGAACGTGGCCATCTGTTGCGAACTCATCTGGCTGACCAGCAGAGCCGCGGTAACGACTATCGCCAGGTATCTCAAAACCGGAACCTCATCACTATATCCATGCTTCGCATCGCGGAGGCCGAAGTGGCCAGCCCGTAGTTCACGGAGTTCACCACCGTTCCGACATTCGTAATGCTCACCTGGTTCAATATGTTGTTCGCTTCCGCGCGAAACTCCAGACGGCGGCGCGTATCGCCGAATTGAAACGAGCGGCCGAAGGCGGCATTCAGCGCCAGCAGGCTGGGCCCCGGAATCGTGTTGCGGCCGGCGTTGCCAAACTGTCCCGGCGGGGGCAGCGTGAACGCCGCCAGGTTGAAAAACCCACTGCCATCCTCAACCGGCTGGCCTGTGGCATCGGCGCGCTCGTTGCCTGTGCCGCCGGTCTGTGCCAGTGCCCCAGCCCCAATCCCCAGCACGCGCGCGGTCAATGGTATGCCGCTCTCGGCGGTGATGCCGCCGCTGAGCGACCAGTTGCGCAACAACCTTCCGGCCCAACCGCTCGACGCAAAACGGGAGTTCGGGTTACCGAACGGCGATGTATATACCCAGCTCATGTTGAAAACGTGACGGCGGTCGAAACTCGACAAGCCGCGCTCCGCGGCCAGGTCCAGCCAGTTTTGCGCTACCGTGCCGCCCACGCCGCCGAAGCTGGACGCGTCGTCGATGGACTTCGAGAAGGTGTAGCGCGCGTTCATCGATATGCCGCCGCGAAAACGCCGCATCAAGTGGGTCTGCAGCGCGTTGTAGGTGGAATCGCCAACCGGCGCGTCATACGTGAAGCCGAGGGCGTTGCCTAGCTGATGGCTCGTCTGCGTTCCCGGCGGTCCCTCGTTGGGCAGCATCAGCACGTCGAGGCCGGTCCCCTTCGTGCCCAGATAGCCAACCTCCATGAAGAAGCCTTTGCCCAGATCATGCTGGATCGTCAGGTTCCAGGTCTGCGCGTAAGGAGTGCGGTAATAGCGATCGACCGCGAAGCTGTTCGTGATATCTGATGGAGACGCCGCCGTCAGGCCCGTCGCCAGGCTCAGGGGACTGGTCGGGGTGGCATTTACGCTCGCGGAGACGGCGAACGGAGGAAGCCCGGGCGGCTGCGGCTGCTGCGCCAGTTTCAAACCGAATGGAACATAGGCCTGGCCGTTGTAGTAAATGCCATAGCCGGCACGCACGATGGTCGACCGCTTGATGAATGGAACTTTCCAGGAAAGGCCGATGCGTGGCGAGAAATTCCGGTAATCGGGGTTGATGAGGCCTGCAGGAAAAGCGCCGGTGTACGGTCCAGGCACGGAAGGCGCGACCACCGCGACATTGCTGAAATAGCCTTGGAAATCCAGGTTGGCCATCTCGTTGTACTTCTCCTGCAACGGTGCGAAGAACTCATAGCGCACTCCTAGACTCAGACTGAGGTTGGCGCTCACTTTCCAATCGTCCACCGCGTAGCCGTTCCAGGTATTTTGCGTGAAATACATGGCGGGGCTGTACTGGATGGAGGCGGATTGCGGCAGGCCGAGCATGAAATCCGAGAAATCGAAGCCGGTATCTAAACCGGTAAAGCTGAATGTGCCGCGGCCATTCTGCTGGGTCTCATTGCTCAGATCGTTGCGGCCGTATTGGGCGCCCAAAGTCAGCGTGTGTTTGCCGCGTGAAAGGATGACACTCTCGGTCAGCTTCTGGCCCTGGTTTCTGGTCAACACCGGATTCGAGTCGCTGAGCGAACCGAAGTTCGTGAAGGTCAGGTTAGGCGGCCCATAATCGACCGGGTTAGTTGAGGCTCCCTGAATGCCTAATTCGACGGCGGTGATCTTACTGTAGGCGAAGAACGGGGTGGTCTGGGTGTAATTGCGATTGAAGTCGACGCGCGAACTCAGGATGGTTGTGGGCGTGAAATTATGCGTCCAGGTAAGGTCTGTCTGGATGCCGTATCCGCTGGTGGTATCGAAAAATGCAAACGGATTGGCAACGTCACCATCGCGCCGCTGGTATGTCAGGTGGTAAGCCAGCCGGTCATTCTTGCCGAAGTTACGCATCACGCGCAGGCCCAGGTTATCCGTGTTATTCGGCGGCGACGCCAGATACTGATAGTTGTTGACGGTGCCCGACTGGTTCGGCGCGGGGATGAACTGGAGTAGCTTTACCGATATCGGGTTAAACATCGAGGCCGGAATCATATTGCCGGCAAAAGGCGTGCTGGTGCCGGGCTGCATGATTTGCACGGGCTTAGTGGACTGGAGAAGCTGCGAAAAATCGCCGTTCCGCTCGTCCAGCGTAGGCACGGTTTCCACTGCCGAATATGACTGGCGGGAGCGTGTGCCGGTGTAGTTCAGATAGAAAAATGTGGATGGGTCCTTCACTATTTTGGGAATCAACAGCGGCCCACCCACTAAGAAACCGAAGCGGCTGCTGGCGTAAGCCGGCTGCGGAACTTCTTCGCCGGTAATGGAGAATGGCCGCGCATTCACCGCCGAATTGGCCAAAGTAAAGAACATCATGCCGTGGATCTGGCTGGGACCTCTCCGGTTGCCGAACTGGCCGCCAGGCGCACGTCCCTGACCTTGCCGGCGATTGCCGCCCCCGCCCGGACCGCCGCGTCCTCCAAAACCGCCGCCCGGTCCGCCAAAGCCACCGCCGGGACCGCCGAATCCGCCGCCCGGACCACCGCCTCCCGGACCTACGCCGGGGCCCGCGACTCCGCCCGGCCCTTGTCCGCCCATCTCTCCGCCCGGGCCGCCGGGCATGCCCGCACCCATTCCATACATCAATGCAAAGTCGGGCTGCGCGTTAGGAGCCAATCCCTGGCTCAAGCTACCCGATACCTGAAATGCCTCGTTGCCGTTCTGTCCATCGACGGCCGGCGTCGCGGCACCTGCTGTTTCCGGAGCCGCCATTTCGCTTTGCAGTTGGGTCTCCAGTTGATTGGCGGAAGAGGCTCCCGCGTTCCCCATGCGCGCCAACCGGGCAGCCATGGGCGACTCCTGTAATTGCAGGGCGAAATCGATTTTGTCGGATGCCGGGCAGTTCGATTTTTTCGTGGCGGGCTCGAAACCGAACATGTGTACTTCGATGGTGCATTCGCCGGATGGCGCAGCGGGGAAAGCGTAGTGGCCCGCCTGATCGGTAGTGGTCTCTAATTTCTGTGAGCCGGCGGCGACCGTGACCGTAGCTCCAGGAATCGGTTGGTTCCCCGATTTCACAGAGCCGCTTTGGGCGAAAAGCACTCCGCCCGTCAAAGCGATCGCAAGGAGGAAAAGAGGAAACTTCGGCAAGGTTGACAAATGCCTCAATAAGCAACGACGACCAGCGGCCGCCAACCGTTACCCTGTTAAGTGTTTGTAAACGATTGGGATCTGCAAACCTTCTCCACCACCACCAGCACGTTGCGACCTGAACAGCACCGTCTTGCCCGCGGCGGCCAGCGAACGGATCAGGCCGCGCAGATCAGGATTTTCTGGCGCATGCCATTGGAGTAGGACGAAATCGGCGTGTTGCGGTCGCCGGCCAGCGAGAAGAGTTCCAGCAGTTCCGGGATCTTGCCGTGGAGTGTGGCCGCGGGCAAACGCGATAGATCCACGTGCGCAGCGAGCAGCGTCCGTTGAAGCCCGCGAAGCTGCGCCACAAAGCGATGCGGATGTCTTGCAGCAGATCGCGCCGCAACATCCGGATCGGCTTCATAGGCCCGCGCCAGCCGCTCCAGGGCCGCGCCGTAAGTCTCGGCCGCTTCCCGGTAAAGACCATCCTGGGTGGGCATTTGCGCCGTCATTCGCTGGAGCTTTCTCTCTGAATTAAGGCAGTCGACGGCCACGCGGATTTCTTACACGCGAAATGGCAAGTGTTAGCTGGCCGGCCCGGTTAGCCCCAACCCCATCACCGCCGGTTCGGGCTGTTCGTCGAAACTGAGCGCGGGAATCCCGGCGCGCGCGCCGCGTGCCCGGTAGGCCGCGAAGAGCCAGGCCCCCACGGTGAAGGCCATCAGCTTCGCGTAAGCGGCCGGATGCCTCAGCGCTGTTCGTTCGAAATCCGTGACCATCTCCGACACGATGATCAGCAATCCCCAGTAAACGCCGAACATGATCTTCAGGTTCGCGCGCCCGGGCAGGTACGAGCAGGTGAACGGCACCTTCGCGAAGCGCGTCAGGACCAGTTCGATCACCAGCAGCCCGAACACCGCCAGGAACGCCATGTGGCCCAGCGCTTTCGCCGGCGGCCACACCGCCAGGTAGAACGGCGTCGCGATCGCCGTCACCGGCAACAGCGCGAACAGGATGAGCGCCTTGCGCGAGGCCGCCAGATAGTCCGCGCGGCCGAAAGGATCGGTCAAGCGGAACAGCCAGTTGGCGCGCAGCTCGATGGGGATCGAGAACGAGACCCGCAGCCCGATGATCAGGAAGAAAAGCAGGATCAGCGGAATGCCCAGCGCCGTCTGCTCGGGTCCCTCTGTGTCGCCGCGGGGGATGGACCGGAAATGGTAGAGCACATAAGCCACCTGGCTGAACACGTAGGCCAGTCCCATGCCGGCGTAGATGGCCAGCAACTGGCGGTGCTGCCGGCTGCGCGCCAGCGTGCGGCCGATGAACCCGAGAATGGCCCGCTCCGGCGCGCGGCGCGCGAACGCCCTGGCGATCGGGATCCAGGGCACTACCGCACGCCGCGCGGGCGCGATGCCGGCCTGCTCCACGGTGCGCCGCATCTGCCGCGCATAAGCGAGTACGTAAGTTCCCAGCGCGATCAGCGCGGTCAGCGCCACACCGGACAGCGCGCGCCGCGCCAATGCGTGCAGTGCGGGATTCGCCGCGCAGGTCATCGCCTGGAACAGCCCGAAGAACCAGTAAGACGGAACCAGCATGTACCACAGCCGGTTCTCGGGCGCCGCCAGCGCGTGCGGGCTGGCCAGCGGCGGCGCCAGGAAGTACAGCGTGAGCACCGCGAAGAACGCGGCCGTCTGAATCAGACTCGACCAGCGCTGAAACAAGTGATGAGGCAACACCTGCAATGCCACGCCCTGCACGCCCAGCAGCAGCAGGAAGACGAACGCGGAAGCCAACAGGATTACCAGCCAGTAAGCCGCGAAGTCCCGCGCGCCATTCCAGAAGCCGGCGGCGTCCGGCACGATCAGGAACGGGCACACCAGCCCGCTGAAAGCGTTCGCGGCTCCTACGGCCAGCGCCAGCGCGCCGCCCAGCGCGGCCAGCTTGGCGGTGAACAAGGTGCGGATGCGCACCGGCATAGCGCCCAGGATCAGGCAATCGCGCCGGTCTGGGAACAGCGCGTCCCAGAGCAGCAGCGTGAACACTCCCACGATCGCCATGGAGGTGGAGAGCAGGTACTCCTGGTCGGCCCACGCCGCATAGCGAAGCTGCTCCGGCGTCAAGTGCTGGTACAGGCCCGCATACTTCGGCCCCACCACCAGCGCGATCACCAGGCTCAGCGCGCCCAGCAGCGCCGCGAATTGGGAGAGCAGCGATGACAGGTCGCCGCGCACGGACAGAATGTCGGTATCGAAGAACCGGTAGGCGAACAGGCGCCGCAGCGCGCGGAACTGGCGTTGCTCGCGGCTGCCCGCGCCGGTCATTGCCGGATGACCTCGGCGATGCGGCGGGCGGTGGCATCCGGATCGGAGTCGGTGACCAGTTGCGCGAAGATATCCTCCAGCGTGGGCAGCGCCATCAGGTCGCGCAGCCGGTCGATGGAATCGTTGGCCACCGCGCGGCCCTTGTGCAGGATCACCACCCGGCTGCAGGCCTTCTCCACCACCTCCAGCACGTGCGAGCTGAACAGCACGGTCTTGCCGGCGGCGGCCAGCGAACGGATCAGGCTGCGCAGCACCATAGCGGCGTGCACGTCCAGCCCGGAGAACGGTTCGTCCAGGATGATCAGCTCGGGATCGTGTAACAGCGCCGCGCAGATCAGGATTTTCTGGCGCATGCCTTTGGAGTACGACGAGATGGGCGCATCGCGGTCGCCGGCCAGCGAAAAGAGCTCCAGCAGTTCCGAGATCTTGCCGTGCAGCGTCGCCGCGGGCAGGTCACGCAGCTCGCCGGCCAGTTCCAGGTATTCGGCGCCGGTCAGGTGCGGATAGAGATACGGCTCTTCGGGGACGTAGCCCAGCGTGCGCTTGTACTCCACCAGGTTGCCGCCGATCGGCTGGCCGCGATACAGGATCTCGCCCGACGTAGGCTCCAGCAGGCCTGTGATCATCTTCACGGTGGTCGATTTGCCGGAGCCGTTGGGACCCAGGTAGCCGGTCACCTCGCCGGGCTGCGCGGTGAACGAAACGTGGTCCACGGCCAGCACGCCGGGATACCGCTTGGTCAGCTCGCGCACCTCAAGCATGGACCACTTAGACAGTCGGCGCGGCGCGAAAGTTCCCGGCTACTCGAGCCGGCCGGAGGTCCACAGGATCGCGCGATGGACCAGTTCCTGATAGTCCGGATTCTGGTGGGCGAAGCGGCCGTGCCCGAGCTGGATGTACACCACGCGCGCCTGATCGTACGGACCGATCCACGCTACCGGGCCATCGCTCAACGGATTGGCGGTGGTGAGCAGCACATGGATTTTCGGGGAGATCCACATGCCGTGGTAGGTCTCGTCGCTGAAGTGCAACGGCGCCAGGCCGCGCGTGATGGGATGATTACCGGGAGCGCGGACGTAGAGGTCTTCGTCGTGCTTATAAGTGGATGCGGGATGCCCGCCTTCGGGTGCGAGCAGGTACTTGCCACCGACTACTTGCTCGGTCCACCACGGCCAGGCGCCGAAGTCGGCGATGGCATGGTGCAGGACCACCACCCCGCGCCCCGCCTCCAGAAACGCGCGCAGGTTGGCCTGCTCTTCAGCGCTGATCTCCGGAACCAGGTCGTAGAGCACCAGCACGTCTACCTCTTTCCGGAAGTCGTGCGTGTAAGCGTCGGGATGGCCGGTCATGGTCACGTCCAGGTCGGGCCGGTTGACGAAGATCTCGTAGAATTCTGGATTGAAGGGATGGCCGCCGGTTACTACCTGGACACGCAGCGGGCGCGCCGCGCGGCGTTCGGGGAATTGCGCCGGCAGAGTGACGTCGCCTGTAGCAGCCCACTCGGCGCCGCGTACGAAGGTGATGGCGAATGCCGGCTCCTGCATGCCGGGCTTTTCGTGCCCCAGCGCCGTGTAGAAGACCCGGCCCTTGCCGTAGTTCACCGTCACCAGGATCGGTTCGTCCTTGCCGCTGCCCCCTATATTGGGATCGTCATAAGCGGTGGCAATCGGGTGCGCGCCGGTTCCGAAATGCATGCCGTGATACAGTTCGTCCAGCGTCTGGAGGCCGCCCTCCATGCCGTGTACGATCGGATGGCTTGCATCGGTGAACTTCACTGTGAACTGGTGCCGCGGCGCATGAAAGCTAGCCGGCGGATTGCCCGCCCATGTGCCGCCCACCATCTCCGCCCAGGCGGGCCACGGCGGTTCTGTGCGCCCGGTCTTGACGTGTCCGGGAGCCAGAATATCGAGCCCGCTGAACGCGTAGCTCGACCCGTGCACCACCACCAGCCCTTTGCCCGAGGCCACGAATTCCGTGAGGGCGCGCTCGGTCGCCGCCCCCCAGCGCGGACCCTGGTAATCGACCACCAGCAGGTCGTATGGCGCGAGCGTAGCCGCGGTCACGCCCGAAGGTTCCTCTTCCACCCGCACATCGAAGCGGCCCGAATCGCTGAGCAGACTCGCCAGGTAAGGCGTCGTCACGCGCCAGTTGTGGTTGTTCTGGCCCGAGAGGATGAGCGTCCGGACCGGCGCGCCCCAGAGCAAGCCCGCGGCCGCGGCCAGCGCCAGCGCGGCCAGCTTACACATGTACCAGCGCCTCGGCGTTATGGATGACCGTCTGCAGATGCGCCAGGCTGCGGGCGGCCTCTTCGGACGTGCCGCACTCGCAGCTCAGCACGCCGCTCCAGCCGGACTCTTCCAGAATCGCCACCACGCGCGCCCAGTCAACCACGCCGTCGCCGCACGCGCAGCCGACGGGCGTGCCGGTCACCTTGCCGCGTTCGGCTTCCGCATGGCTGAACGCGATGTCCTTGGCATGCACGTGCGCCAGGCGCCCGATCACGGCCCGCAGCCCGGCATACGGATCTTCGCCCGCCAGATACGCGTTGCCGGTATCGTAGTTGAACTTCAGGAACGGCGAATCCACCAGCGAGCCAATCCGGCATAAGCCCTCTGTGGTGCGCGAGATGCTCTGGTGCGGCTCGATGCCGATGGAGATCCCGTACCGTTCGGCAACGCGCAGCACGGCCGTGAGCGTGTAGCGCATCACCGGCCAGATATCCTCGCCGCCGATCCATGCGGGACGGATGCCTTCGTCGGTATTGACTACCGGCGCGCCGATGGCCGCCGCGAAACGGACAGCCTTCTGCAGGTACGGCACGCTGATCTCCGGCCGCATCAGCGGGCAATGCGCGCTTAAGCCGGAAGCCAGCAGGCCGTGGCTCGCGAGCAGGTCCCTGACTTCGCCGGGTTCATCGTCCAGCGAGACGGAATGGAAGTAGCCGGCCTCGCTCAACAGCTCGCGGCCGTTGTGCACCATCGGCTCGACATAGCGGAAGCCGAGTTGTGCGGCGCGCTCCAATCCGGCGGCGAAGGATTTGCTCTCGTGCCGGATGAACTCCATGTTGACGCCAATCGAGATTGCCATTATGCGCCTCCAATGCGGCCTGGACGAGCCTAAACGTCCCAGCCGCGCTGCCAGAACGTCCGCCCGCCCTGCTTGTAAGCCTGGTTCATCAGGTGGCAGGAGAGCGCCGAATAGTGGCCCGAAACCACGTCCGCATTGGGCTGTTTGCGCGTGCGCACGCATTCCAGGAAGTTGCCCATGTGGGCCTCCTCGCGCGACGTGCCGCCGGTAATCTCCGGCGCCCCTTTCTCGGCGGGGGTGAAACGGTAGCCCTCGCGGAAGATCGACAGGCGGCCCTTGGTGCCGTGGAAGCAGATGTCCACGCATTCCTTGCCGATCATGTCGGTCAGGGTGGCCTCGAAGGTCACCACCAGGTTGTCCGGGTATTCCACGATGCCGTTGATGTTGTCGGCTGTGTCGCGCCCGTCGTTGTAGAGGTAGATGCCGCCCAGGGCCACGGCCGACCGCGCGCGCGTCAGGTTGAGGTACCAGTGCACGACGTCCACCAGGTGGACGAACAGCCCGCCCGTCTGGCCGCCGGTGGAGAAATCCCAGTAGGCGAACCGGTTGAAATAGCGCTTGGGATCCCACGGAATCTTGGGCAGCCAGCCGAGCGCGGTGTCCCAGTCCAGGCCTTCGGGCCGCGCCTCCATGCCGGCCGGCGGTTTCTCCAGATAGCCGGTGTTGGCGTTCCAATAGGTGCGCACCATGTTGACCGTCCCCAACGCGCCGGTGTCGATGAACTTCTGCTTGGCCTCGATGAAATGGGCCATGGACCGCTGCTGCACGCCCACTTGCACGATGCGGTGCGTCTCGCGCACGGCTTCCACCATGTCGATGCCTTGCATGGGAAGCGAGGTCATGGGCTTCTCGACGAAAACGTCTTTGCCCGCGCGGCAGGCGTCGCAGGCGATGCGCGAATGCATGTGGTCCCAGGTGGCCACGATGACCGCGTCGATATCCTTATGATCGAGCAGCGCGCGGTAATCGCCGTACTTCTTCACCGGCGCGCCCAGCCGTTCGGCAGTCTCGTTGCGCCGCACGTCCCAGGCGTCGCACACAGCCACCCACTCAATACTGCCGTTGGCGTTGGCCATCCGCACAAGATGGTTGCCGCGTCCGCCCGCGCCAATCAGGCCGAGGCGGATACGGCTGTTGGCGCCTATGACCCGCGCCGCAGCAGCAGCGCTCATGGCGCCTACCAGGAAACCGCGTCTGGATTGCATGAAACCTCCCCGAACGCCGGTGCGTGGCGACCGGCAGATTCAGATGTCAGGATTCGATTCACTGGTATGTTATCAGGATTTGGCCAACAGTTCTTCGAGCAGCGGCGCGATGGGATAGGGATGGCCCACATAGTGGCGGAAGCCTTCGGCGAACTCCACTCCGGCGCGGCGTCCCTGCGCGCGCGTCCACTCTTCCATGGCGATGAGGTAATCGTCCATGCCGTGCTGCGCGCGCAGCCACTCGCGCTGGCTCACGTGTTCAGCGAGCATGGCGCGCTTGGTCTCGAACGTGGAACCGATGTCCACGTAGAAGTCCGCGATCACCGGCCGCTGGTCGCGGTCCACGCCGCCGATCGGGTCCATGTAATAGAGATGCGGAATGGCGTCCAAGGCCGGCGCCGGGGCGACGGCGCGGGTCGTGTAGTTGGGCGCGGAGGCGGCGAAGCAGGCGTCCCGCACCAGCGCGCTGGCGGCTTCATGGTCCGACATGTAATCGGAGGGCGCGGCCGCCAGCACGATGTCCGGCCGCACGGCGCGCAGCACTTCGGTCACGGTGCGGCGGGAGGCGTCATCGTTGAAGATGGCCATGTCGCGAAACTCCGCGCAGCGGTACTCGGCGCCGATCAGCCGGGCGGCGGACGCGGCCTCGCGGCGGCGGATGGCCGCGGTCTCTTCCGGCGAGTACTCGCGCGACCCGCAGTCGCCCGGTGTCATGGTCACGATCACGATGCGATGGCCGGCGGCGGCGAGCTTTGCCAGCGTACCCGCCGCCAGAATCTCGACGTCGTCGGGGTGCGCGTGTATGGCCAGGATGGTGGTTGGCATGCGACCTCCAACCTATCACCGGACGTTATCGGGGCGGGGCCGCAACTCGAAGCGAGGTCGCAGCTGGGCGGCCCCGGAAGAGTCGCCGGAGGCTTCCCAACGCCGCCGCCATGAGATAGAGTAAGCGTCAGTTCAACTGGCGAGGACTCTCATGAATGAACCAACCAACAGCGTGACATCCCGGCGCCGATTTCTGGCAAACACCGGGCGCATCGCGGGCGTCTCGGCCTTAGCCGGGGTGGCCCTTCCGGCCGTACACGCGGCGGAGAGCAGCACCATCCAAGTGGCCCTGGTCGGCTGCGGCGGACGCGGCACCGGCGCGGCGGAGAATGCCCTTTCGGTGGCGAACGGCCCTTACAAATTGGTGGCCATGGCCGATGTGTTCCCGGAAAAGCTGAACAACAGCTACGACCACCTGAAGACCAAATTCTCCGGCACGGTGGATGTGCCCGATGACCGCAAGTTCATCGGCTTCGACGGCTATCGCAAGGCGCTGGACACCCTGCGGAAGGGCGACGTGGCCATCTTCGCCACGCCTCCGGCATTCCGCTGGGTGCATTTCACCTATGCCATCGACAAAGGGCTGAACGTCTTCATGGAGAAGCCGGTCACCGTGGATGGCCCCACCACGCGCAAGATGCTGCAACTCGCGGACCTCGCTTCGCAGAAGAACTTGAAGGTGGGCGTGGGCTTGATGATCCGGCACTGCCGGGCGCGGCAGGCACTGCTCGACCGTATCCGCGACGGCCAGATCGGCGACATCGTTGCCCTGCGCGCGTATCGCATGGGAGGCAACGGCGGCTTCGTGGGTCCCAAGCCGGAGGGCATCACGGAACTGATGTACCAGATCCAGAAATTCCACTCCTTCCTGTGGGCCAGCGGCGGCGTGTTCAGCGACTACTTCATCCACCAGATTGACGAGTGCTCGTGGATGAAAGGCGCCTGGCCGGTGGAGGCGCAGGCACTGGGCGGCCGGCACTACCGCGGCAGCAACGTGGACCAGAACTTCGACACCTATGCGGTCGAATACACCTATCCGGACGGCACCAAGCTGTTCTACGATGGCCGCTGCATGCCGGATTGCCACGACGAATTCGCCAGCTACGCGCACGGCTCCAAAGGTTCGGCGGTGATCTCGACGTCGGCCCACACGCCGGGGCGGACGCGGATTTATAAAGGGCAGAAGATCCCGCGCATCAACGGCAACGAACCGCTGCCGCCCAACGATCCGAACCTGGCCTGGGCATTCCCGCAACCGGAAAAGAGCCCGTACCAGTGGGAATGGGACGACCTGACGGAAGCTATCCGCGAGGACAAACCTTACAACGAGGTGAAGCGCGGCGCGGAGGCCAGCATGGTTGCCTCCATGGGGCGGATGGCCGCTCACACCGGGCAGATCATCACCTTCGACCAGATGCTCCACTGCGAACACGAGTTCGCGCCAGGCGTCGACAAACTGACGCTGGAGGGTCCCGCGCCGTTGATCGCCGACGCGGACGGCAAGTATCCGGTGCCCCGGCCTGGCATCAGCAAGACGCGCGAATACTGACCGTTTGACGGCTCACGGCGGCGCGGAGTATCATCCTGAGCATGCGCGAAGCTGTGATCGTGGATGCGGTTCGTACGCCTGTGGGAAGAAGGGATGGCGCCCTCAAGGGCTGGCATCCCGCGGACCTGCTGGGCCACACTCTGAAAACGCTGGTACAAAGGAACAAGCTCGATCCTGGACTGATCGACGACGTCATCGCGGGATGCGTGGGACAGGCGGGCGAACAGGCGTTCAACGTGGCGCGCAACGCGGTGCTGGCCGCGGGCTTTCCGGAATCCGTGCCGGCCACCACGGTCGACCGGCAATGCGGGTCGAGCCAGCAGGCCGCGCATTTCGCCGCGCAGGGCGTGATCGCCGGCAGCTACGATATCGCCATCGCCTGCGGCGTGGAGTCCATGACCCGCGTGCCGATGGGGTCGAACGGCGCCGGCCCGGGTGAGCCGTTCGGTCCGGGAGTTATGCGCCGGTACCACAACGTCGCCTTTAACCAGGGCATCAGCGCGGAGATGATCGCGGAGCGCTGGCAGATCAGCCGCGGCGAGTTGGATGCTTTCAGCCTGGAGAGCCATCGCCGGGCCGCGCGCGCCACGGCGGAGGGACGCTTCTGCAACGAGATCGCGCCCGTGACGGTGGAGACGGAGTCGGGCCACGCGCAGATGACGCGCGACGAAGGTATCCGCGCGGACACCAGCATCGAGAAGATGGCCGGGCTGAAGACGGTGTTCAAGCCCGACGGCGTCATTACCGCCGCCAATTCCTCGCAGATCAGCGACGGCGCGGCGGCGGTGCTGATCATGGAGCGTGCTACCGCCGAGCGCCTGGGGATGCGGCCCAAGGCGCGTTTTGCGGGATTCGCGCTGGCAGCCGGCGATCCTGATGATCATGCTGACGGCTCCCATTCCGGCCACCCGCAAGCTGCTGGAGCGCGCCGGGCTGACGATCGGGGACATCGACCTGGTGGAGATCAACGAGGCGTTTGCCTGCGTGGTGCTGGCATGGCACAAGGAAACCGGCGCCGATCTTTCGCGGGTGAACGTGAATGGCGGCGCGGTGGCGCTGGGACATCCGCTGGGCGCGAGCGGCGCGCGCTTGATGACCACGCTGGTGCACGAACTGGAGCGCTCCGAGGGGCGCTTCGGTTTGCAGACCATGTGCGAGGGCGGCGGCATGGCCAATGCCACGCTGCTGGAACGGATCGCGTGAGTACCGCGCTATAACAACCTCAGGGCGTGCGCACGACCTCGTGACAGGGCTGATGGTCTGGATCTGGATTAGCGCGATGCCCGGCACGCTGCCGCGCTCGGCGCGGTCGGCCACCTGCCTGAGGAAAGATGTGCTCGGGGTTGGCGGAGAGCACACTCACCAGCGTCACGTTGCGCATGTCGTTGCTGTGCGATCATCTGCTCAATGATCAATGACTTAGATGTCTCACTGTCGCACCTTCCTGCTAACAAATCAGCTATGGTGGCAAGGGTACGGCGCGCCTGGGAATTGAGAGCGAGCCGTTCGGAAAGTGGCTGATGCAAGAGAATACTCAAAGCGCATCCCCGGAGTTCAAGGTCAAGGTTGTCGATATCGAGGCAGAGGAGATCCAAAATTTTCAAGTCCCGTCATTTGTGAACTACGTCAACGTTTGGCGCTTTGGCAATGACGTCTACATCGATATGGGATTGGTGACCGTCGAGAAACTCCGTGACTTGAAACCAGGAGCGGAGGTGACGGCGGCAATGTACGATCGGTTTGTGATGAGTCCGATGGCTTTCGATGACCTTGTCGGACGGATGATTCTCCTCCGGGAACAACTTAAGTCTGAAGGACTGATACGAGATGGTACAAGCGAAGCGCCACAAGCACCATAGTGCTGCCACAAAGCCTTCAAAAAAGTGCCGTCGACGTCAGTCAGCGGCCGGCAAAGGGAGGTGGGCATCTACTGTTCGCCGCAAATCGTTGCGCTTTGGACCATCGAAGGCAGCGGGGTCTGTTCCTGAGGCTGCGCCGCCCTTGGGCTCGGACACGGTAAGCCAGATGGCCGCTGGCCCTAATCGCGACTATCCTCCGAAGTTGAATCAGTTCGATGCTGGTTTCTTGCAACAGTGCGCGAACCTGAATCCAGACATCCTCAGTTCAAGTCTGATACTCAGCCCGAACCTCCGACTCCTTCGGCACGGCAGTGGGAATTTGCTTCTCATTGAAACGGGATCTGCTGTCACGCACCTGATGGATCTTCGTGACGGCGTGGATGGCGTTGACCTACCTTCCGACCGGGCTCATGTGCGCGCACATCAGATGCTCGCGGATCTCACCTATCTAAACCTCAACACTGCCGCCACTGATGTCTACTCGGATCCAGACGGCGCTATTCGATTACTTTGGTCAAGGGATGACAGAAGCGTTGAACTTGTGTTTCCTTCTATTGTTGATGAGGCGCCCTATCTGTATCATTCAGACGAGCACATATTTGGTGTCGAGGAACGCCCGAGCCCGCAGTGTGCCCTGGAATGGATCCATTGGGTTCTTGACGATGTTTTGCCCAGACATGTCCGCGCGGCATGACCCCGCAATCAATTGCCTGCGAAGAAATTGTAGCCAGGGCCGTTGATCCCGATGCCCTGACCCATTCAGTTCCGAGGCGAGTCAGAAAGAGTGCCTTCATTCCGCGTGCAAACGGCCAAGACGACGATGGATTGTCGGTCAGCATAGTTGGCTATAGTACGCTCGCGAGATTTCGCCGTCTGAAGCCGGACAAAGAGGGTGTAACCCTGCATGTTGGCCGTATTCGCGAGGTGTCCGCAAATGGCTGTCGCCTCGATGTGTGACTGCCGACCCCGTCGACGACGATGTCAATCACGCATTGATCATCGGGTTTCCCCGACGCCATCCAGCCGAGTCGCCCGCGGAAAAGGCCGTTTGGAATCGGCTAGCCGATCTTCTGGCCCAACAAGCACGTTGTTGCCTGAGTGCGTGAAACCTTTACGAAACCGCACTCCGCCATTACGAATCCGACCGATCGCTCATACTCGACGGACCGGGCTATAACAGCGTCAGCGGATCCACGTCGATCACCAGCGCTGTGGCGCTCCACTTCTGCTCGCGGGCAAAAGACTGCGCGCGGCGCAGCAGCTCGTTGAGCGCCTTCCGGCTGGCCGCCTTGATCAGGAACTGGTAGCGATACTCGTTCTTCAGCCGCGTCACAGGCGCTTCGGCCGGACCCATAATTTTGATCCTGTCCGGCGCGGGTGTCAGAAAATAGCCCAGCTCTGTGCTCAGTCGCAGGGCCTGTTCCTGCTGCTCGGTGCGCACCAGGATGTTGGCCATGGCGCTGAACGGCGGATAGTGCATCATGCGCCGGAACTGCAGTTCCTTTTCGTAGAAGGTCTGATAATCCTGCGCGGCGGCCATGCGCACGGCGTAGTGGTCGGGGTTGATGGTCTGGATCAGAACGATGCCCGGCAGGCTGCCACGCCCGGCGCGTCCGGCCACCTGCGTGAGCAACTGGAAGGTGCGCTCGGCGGCGCGGAAATCGGGCAGCCCCAGGCCGACGTCGGCAGAGACGACGCCCACCAGCGTCACGTTCGGGATGTCGTGGCCCTTGGCGATCATCTGGGTGCCCACCAGAATGTCGTAGGAGCCTTCGCGGAAGCCTTGCAGGATGGCTTCATACTGGCGCTTGGCGGTGGCCGTATCGCGATCCAGGCGCGCGATGCGGGCCTTGGGAAACTCGCGGTGCAGCTCCTCTTCGACCTTCTCCGAGCCGACGCCGAGGAAGTAGATGTGCTCGCTCTGGCACTTGGGACAATGGGTGGGCACGCGCTCGGCGTAGTTGCAGTAGTGGCACAGCAGGCGGCGGTCGCGGCGGTGAAAGGTCAGAGTGACCGAGCAGTTGGCGCACTGCACGCGCTCCCCGCAGGATCGACAGGCGACGAAGCTGGAGAAGCCGCGGCGATTGAGCAGGATGATGGTCTGCTCGCCATTATCGATACGATGGGAAACCTCTTCGAGCAGACGGCGGGAGAAGGTGGCCTGCTTGCGTGTTTCGAGAAACTCCGTGCGCATATCGATCAGTTCCACGCGCGGCATGGGGCGCTCTTCGATGCGACCCGGGATTTCGAGCAGTTGGTACTTGCCGCGCTCGGAGTTGTAACGGCTTTCGAGGCTGGGGGTGGCGGAGCCCAGCACCACGCAGGCGCCGGCGGCCTGCGCGCGCACGATGGCCACGTCGCGCCCGTTGTAGCGCGGCGTCTCCTCCTGTTTGTAACTCTGGTCGTGCTCTTCATCCACCACGATCAGGCCTAGATTGCGCATGGGAGCGAAGACGCCGGAGCGCGTGCCCACCACCACGGCGGCGGCGCCGGAGCGGATGCGGCGCCACTGGTCGGAACGTTCGGAGTCGCTGAAGGCGCTGTGTAGGATGGCGACGCGATCGCCGAAGCGGCTGAAGAACTGTCCGGCCACGGCGGGGGTCAGGGCGATTTCCGGAACGAGCAAGAGCGCGCTGCGGCCTTCGGCAAGGGCCGCATCGATGGCATTCAGATACACTTCGGTCTTGCCCGACCCGGTGACGCCGTGCAGCAGAAAGGTGCGGAATTCGTGCGCTTGGATGGCGGCGCGGATCTGGTCGAAAGCGGCGGCCTGCGTGGGGTTGAGCACATGCGGCGCGCGCACGGCGCCGGCCGCGATAACCAGTGGTTCGGGGCGCAGGCTGACGAGCTTCTTTCGGGCCAGAGCGCGGGCGGCCGGACTGGCGTCGCGCACCATGCTTTCCAGATCTTTCAGATTGTGGGAGCCGGGATGCAGTTCCAGGAAGGCGAGCAGTTCGCGCTCCGGTTTGGCGAGGCGGGCCGCGGGCCGCTCGCTGGCGACGGCTTCAACCCGCAGGTTCGCGGCCGGCGCGCGCATGGGATCGCGTTCGGTCTGCACCTGCTCGATGGCCACGAAGTGCTTGCGTTCGAGCGAGCGAAGCGCATTGGCGGCCAGCGGGAGTTTGCGCTCCAGGTACGCGGCCGAGAGAGGACGGCGGTCGAGCAGGCGCAGGATCTGGACGACGGGATCTTCGGGCGAGGAATCGAACAGCAACTGGCGGGCGGCGTCGCGGCCGGCATCGGTGAGCGAATAGACTTTGCCGCGGCGGATTTCCGAAGCCAGCGGCAACATGCCGCGCAGCACTTCGCCAAGGGGTGCGCAGTAGTAGCCCGAGATCCACTTGCCCAGGGCGAGCAGTTCGGCATCGAGGACCGGTTCGGCATCGATCAGCCGCATGACTTCGCGGGTGGCAACTTCGGGCGGGTCGTCATGACAGACGAGCACCACGCCCGTGAGCCGGCGGCTGCCAAACGGCACCAGCACGCGGCAGCCGGGCTTTACGCGGTGGCGCAGGGTTTCGGGCAGCGCGTAGGTGAACGGCTGGTCCAGGGGGACCGGCAGGCTGATGTCGCAGTAGAGGTAAGAACCTTCGGGCAAGTTCTAGGATAACGGGTGCGCAAGATTGGCCGTAGACGTTGGCGCAGGCATTAAACTGCCCACCCCGCATTAGAATAGGGGCATGACACGACACCTGTTGGGCGCCGCGGCTTTGGCCACTCTCGGCATGCTGGCGGCCCGCGCGCAGGAACTGGCTGCCACGCCACCCATGGGTTGGAATAGCTGGAATCATTTCGAAGCGAAGATCGACGATAAGACCGTGCGCGAGATTGCCGACGCCATGGTTTCAAGCGGGCTGAAAGACGCAGGCTACATCTATATCAATATCGACGACACCTGGGAGGCACAGCGCGACGCGCAAGGCAACATCCTCGCGAACAGCAAATTTCCGGACATGAAAGCGCTGGCCGACTACGTGCACAGCAAAGGGTTGAAGATCGGCATCTACTCTTCGCCGGGCCCGAAGACCTGCGCGGAGTACGAAGGCAGCTACCAGCACGAGGCGCAGGATGCGCGGGCCTACGCGGCGTGGGGCATCGACTATCTGAAGTACGACTGGTGCAGCGCGGAGAAGGTTTACAAGCAGAGCGAGATGCCCAAGGTGTACAAGGTGATGGCAGACGCGCTGAAGGCGACCGGGCGCCCGATCGTGTTCAGCCTCTGCCAGTACGGGGTCGACAAAGTGTGGGAATGGGGCGCGTCAGTGGGCGGCAATCTGTGGCGGACCACGGGCGACATCTCCGACAACTGGAAGAGCATGGAGTCCATCGGGTTCAAGCAGAACGGCCTGGAAAAATACGCGGGGCCGGGGCACTGGAACGATCCGGACATGCTGGAAGTGGGCAACGGCGGCATGACGGCGACCGAGTATCGCACGCACATGAGCCTGTGGGCTATGCTGGCGGCGCCGCTGCTGGCCGGGAACGATCTGCGCAGCATGTCGCAGGAGAACACCGGGATCCTGACAAACCGCGAGGTGATCGCTATCGATCAGGACCGCCTGGGCAAGCAGGGATACCGGGTAGCGCAGAGTGGTTCCACGGAGGTCTGGGCCAAGCCGCTGGCGGGCGGGGAGTGGGCGGTCGCTTTGTTCAACCGCGGTCCGGAGACTGCGAAGGTGACGGTACATTGGAAGGACCTCGGGCTGACCGGTGCGCATCGCGTGCGGGAC
The DNA here is from genome assembly GCA_963843255.1 of Bryobacterales bacterium. GTDB lineage: Bacteria > Acidobacteriota > Terriglobia > Bryobacterales > Bryobacteraceae > Bog-159. The sequence goes on from CAWJJQ010000009.1 coordinate 548,763, forward strand.
CTGTGGGCGCATCAGGACCGCGGCAACCAGAAGGAGCAGTTCTGGTACCAGGCGCCCTCGCACGGAGTGGTGCTACTGCGCGTGAAGTAGCGGCGGGAGCTAGAGAACGCTAAATCCGGGCACGCCTTTCAAGGCGCGGTCGAAGGTGACGCAGGTGTCGCACTCCGCTTGACGGCAAATTTCGCCGATCAGGTGGTCGGCAAAATCAGCCCTTCCGCGTCGGTAAGCTTCCAGCGCACAGCAAACCGTGGCTGCGTCCTCAACCACGAAGACTTCTGTTTCGAGGATCCGCTGCAATACCGCGGTGATCTGCGCGCGCGACTGGCCATAGCTTTTGGATAGGACCCAGGTCAATTCGCACAGGACGACCATCGGAACAAACAGCGGTTGGCCCGTCTGGACAGTTTGTTCAAGCACCTGTTCGGCTAGAGGTGTTTGCCTGGCGTCGTCCGCGGTGAGATAGCGAACCAGGACATTGGTGTGCAGGCCCTTCATATCTTCGAGGAGCCACGCGCTAGGGCCTCGTTCATTTCTTTTATGGAAACCGGCCTTTTCCGATTGTGATGAACCATGCCTTTCAGTGCGTGAAAGTCGTGGTTGCGAGGGCGCATGATGACCTCGCCGTTTGTTTCGACATAGAATTCAACACGATGACCGGCCATAAGCTTGAGACGGTCACGGATTTCCTTTGGAATGGTGATTTGTCCCTTACTTGTGACCGTGCTTACCGCCATAACCGCTCCTCCTTACACGATAGATGGTTCCTTACGGCAAAGTTGTGCTTGTCCCTGCCGGTTCCCACCGTCCTGTGGTACATTTCACCGCATGAAGCTCTTCGCCAGTCTGCTTGCTTTGCCGCTGTTCCTGCCGGCGGCGCACGCGCAAGTCTTCACCTTCCCGCACGACGAGATGTTGAAGTACACGGGCCACAATCCCTACGATCGCTTCGCCGACGGAAGGCCCAAAGTGCCGGACGCCATGCTGGAGAAAGTGAAGGGCCTGTCGGCGGAAGAAGTCTGGGCGGTGCTGCCGGGCGGCGGCTTTCACAATCAGTACGAGGGCAACTTTCGCATCCTGCATCCGGAGCGCAAGCTGGTGGGGCGCGCGGTGACGGCGCAGTTCATGCCGCTGCGTCCGGACGTTGCCGAAATCATGGAGGCAGAGGCCAAGGCCAAAGGGCTGCGCGATAACGGCAACCAGCGGGTGCTCGATTTGCTGCAGCCAGGCGATGTGCTGGTGGTGGATCTGTTCGGCAAGATCGAAGAAGGCACCATCGTGGGCGACAACCTGGCCAACTATATTTACGCCACTACGGGCACGGGCCTGGTAGTGGACGGAGCCATCCGCGATCTGGAAGGCATCCAGCCGATCGGGATGCCGGTTTATTGCCGGGGCGTGCATCCCACGCCCATCCGCAACGTCATGCTAACCGGCATCAACATTCCGATCCGGATCGGCGGGGCCACAGTATTGCCGGGCGACGTGGTGTTCGGCGACAGCGAGGGGGTTTACTTCATCCCGCCGCAAATGGTGAAACAGGTGGTGGACCGCGCCGATGAAACGCACATTCACGACGAATGGACGCAGGCGAAATTCAAGAACGGCAAATACAAATCGACCGATATTTATCCGAGCCCGCGCGATCCGGCATTGAAGGAAGAGTACGAAAAATACAAGAAGCAGAAACTGGGACAACCGCAATGAAACCGAAGATCCTTGTCACATCCTGTCTGGCGCTGCTATGGATTTCGCACCTGGTGGCGGACAACTGGCTCTCCTACGGGCGCGATGCGCAGCGCACCGGTTGGAGCCCGAAGGAGACCGACATCAACCGCGATAACGCGAAGTCGATGACACTCCTGTGGAAGGCGCACCTGGATAACCAGGCGCGCGAATTGAACGGGCTGACCGCGCCGGTGAATGTGGAGTGGGTCACCACGGACAAGGGCATGGCGGATATCCTGATCGTGGGCGGCGCTTCGGACAATCTTTTCGCGATCAATGCCGACAATGGAAAGCTGATATGGAAGAAGACGTTCGAGGCGGAAGGAAAACCGCACGGAGAACCGTTCTGGCTTTGCCCGAATGCGTTGAACGACACGCCGTTGATTCGCAAGGACGGGCTGGCGGCCACCGTGCTGGTGATCTCGAGCGACGGCAAGCTGCACACGCTGAACGCCATTAATGGCGAAGACCGCACGCCGCCGCTGAAGTTCGTGCCGCCGTTTTCCAAGAACTGGAGCCTGAACCTGGTGGGCAACGTGCTGTACACCAACACGTCGCAAGGCTGCGGCGGCGCGCGTTCGGGCGTTTATGCCATGGATCTGGGCAGCGCGGATCACAAGGTGAACTTCTTCCAGGCAGCCAACGGCGGCGCGGGAATCTGGGGGCGCGCGGGTGTGGCTATCAGCAAGGGCGGCATGATCTTCGCGCAAACCGGCGATGGGTCGTACGACGCGCCGCGCGGCCAGTTTCCCGACACCGTGCTGCAGCTTTCGGTGAAGGATCTGAAACTGGTGGACTACTTCACGCCCGTGAATCACAATTACCTGACGCGGAAGGACCTGGACATGGGGTCCACATCGCCCACCGTGTTTTCGCTGGGCGGCCGCGAAGTCGTGGCCGCCGGCGGAAAGGAGGGAGTGATCTACCTGCTGGATGCGGAGCATATCGGGGGTCCGGATCATAAGACGCCGCTGTTCCGCAGTCCGCTGCTGGCGAACGAAGATGCCGATTTCGCGGGGCGCGGCTTCTGGGGCGCCTTCGCCACAGCGGAAGACGATCAGAAGAACCGCTGGCTGTATGCGCCGGCGCTGGGCGCGGCGGCCAGCGGCGTGAAGTTCCCGCTGACCAATGGCGAAGCGCCGAACGGCAGCATCATGGCGCTCCGGGTGACGGAGAAGGATGGCAAGTACGAAGCAGCGCCGGCGTGGATCTCGCGCGATATGAATTTGCCGGAACCCCCGATTGTGGCCGGCGGCTTGGTGTTCGCTATCTCGAACGGAGAGTTCGCGCGGCAATCCAAGGGCACCGATGGCGGGCTATACAGCTCGGCTGAGCGCGCGGCCAAACACACTGGGCACGCGGTGCTCTACGCGTTCGATGCGACCACGGGGAAGGAATTATTTTCGAGCGGCGAGGCCATGCCCGGATGGACGCATTTCAGCGGCATTTCGATTTCGGGCGGCAAGGTGTTTGTAACCACCTGGGATTCGAATGTGTACGCGTTTGGGGTGAAGGAGTAGAGACACGGCTTAAGGTACGATGGACATATGCTTCGCTATCAGGTGGCGTTCCATTTTCCGCGTGCGCAGGGTGAAATGGTGTTTGCGGAGGCGCTCGATTTCCCCGGAGCAGTCAGTCAGGGTTTCGATTTGCCCGACGCCCGGCTGATGATTGCAAGTGCTATGGAGGATCTTGCGGAGTTGCTATTAGAAGAAGGCAAACCGTTGCCGACCCCGAATCCAGACGCATCCTCGGCGGATGCTGACCTGATTGAACTGGTTCCGTTATCCGTGCACGTAGGCGCTTCCCGAGTGTGAAGAGGCACGGGCTGATCGACCACCTGACGCGCCAGGGCTGCCACTTAGTGCGGGAGGGCGGACGCCACAGCATTTACGCCAACCCGGTAACGGCGCAAGAGCGCCCGTACCTCGACATGGCGAAATCGACAACCGCCTTGCCCGTCGCATATGCGATCAGCTTGGTGTAGCATCGATCCGGTAAATAGCCAGTCCCGGGCGGTAAGTCACAAGACGACTAACTCCCGCTGCATCTCTCCGGTGACCCGCGCTTCTTTCTCCCCCACGAACATGTTCACTTCCGACCGTATTCCGAAGTCCTTAAGATAGACGCCCGGCTCGATCGAGAAGCAAGTCCAGGGCACGATGCGGCGCTCGTCGTGGGTTTCCAGGTTGTCCATATTGGCGCCGTTGCCGTGCACCTCCTCGCCGATGGAATGGCCGGTGCGATGCACGAAGTAGTCGCCGTAGCCGTGGCTCGAAATATAGCCGCGGGCGGCATCGTCCACTTCGAACCCGCGCAGTTCCTGGCCGGCCGTCACGGCTTCCTTCACTCGTCGGATGGCGGCATCGCGCGCGCCGCTGACCACGCCGTAGACTTCGCGCATGGCATCGGTGGGATGGTCACCGCAGAAGCCGGTCCAGGTGATGTCGTAGTAGACCGCACCGGGCTGGTTGAGCTTGGCCCACATATCGAGCAGCACCAGGTCGCCCGCACGGATGGGCGAAGTGATTTCGGCAGTCGGCTCGTAATGCGGATTCGCGGCGTTGGCGTTCACCCCCACGATAGGCCCGTCCTCGGCGTACAGGCCGGCTTTCGCGAAGCCTTCGCGTACGAACTCGGCCACGGCGAATTCCTGCGTCGTGCCGCCGGCGCGCGTAACCTGCCGGATCATCTCGAAGGCTTGCGCGCGTACGCGATCGACGCGGCGGCCGGCCTCCAGGTGCGACTCCAGCGCTTCGGCGCTCCAGCGCGCTTCGAAGTGCTGGATCAGTTCGGCCGAGCTGACTACCTCCACGCCCAGGCTGCGCACCAGTTCCACGGTGCCGGCGTCCACCATGGCCACGTACGGGATGGCGCACAGGGGCGAATATTGCATGGCCACGCGGCGGGCTTTGCCGAGCAGCGTGCGCAGGCCGCCGGTTTGCTCGCTCCAACTCGAATAGCGGATCTTATCGCCGGGCAGCGAGTCGAGCCGCGCGAACTCGATGCGGTGTACCAGGCCGCGCGGTTCGCCCGCGGCCGGGATCCAGTAATACCAGCGGCGCGTGACGTGCGACGCGGGTTGAAATCCGAGTACGCGATAAGCCAGCGGATCGCGCTTATGGTGATCGAAGAACAACCACCCGTCGAGCTTCTGTTGCTGTAACTGTTCCTGAATTGCGGCGAGGTTCATTTTTCAAAAGGCTCCAGGTTGGCGCGCGAGGGCGGCGCCGTCAGCAGGCTGACCACCACCAGCGCCAGGAGCGAAACACCCAGCGCCGGATAGACGGCGTCCAGCCATTGGATATCCAGAATGTTCCAGGCCACCGTGATGATGGTACCCAGAACGATCGAGCTGATGGCGCCCGCCTTGTTCGCCCGCTTCCAAAAGAATACCGCCATTACCGAAGGCGTGACCGCCGCGCCGTAGACGGTATAGGCGTAGAGCGCGGCTTTCAGTACGGATTCGAAGTAGGCCGCCTGCAGCAGGGCGAAGGCTCCCAGCAGGATCACCACTACGCGCGAGACGATGAGGGTACGGCGCTCGCCGGCGGCCGGATCGATGAAACGCTTGTAGACATCGTGGATCAGGTTGCTGGCGGGCGAGAACAGGTAGTTGTTGGCGGTGGAGATTACTTTGGCGAATACCCCGCCGAGCAGAATGGCGCCCACCAGTTGCGGCAACTGGGTGCGCGCGGTCAAGGGGATGATCTCGCGCGGCCGGTCCGTTTTCAGCACGCTGCTGCCCACCACCGCGATGGTGATGATGACGGTTTCGAGAACCAGGGTGCCGATGATCCACCCGAACACGGCCCAGCGCGCGTCCTGTTCGGAGCGGGCGGAGAAGAATTTCTGATACATGCCCTGGTTGCCGATCAGCAGCAGCATGGTGGGCAGCAGGAAACCCAGGCAATGCACCCAGCCGAGCGGGCCGAAGACGGTGAAGTGATCGGCCGGCAGGGCCGCGTGAACGGCGGGCCAGCCTCCGGTGTGCGCCAGCAGCAGGGGCAGGGAGATGAGCGCGATGATGGTGACCAGCAGGCCGATGATCAGGTCCAGATACGCTACCGAGGCCATGCCGGCCAGCGCGGTAAAGGTGATCACGAAGACCGCGATGATGTTCATGCCGGTTTTCTGATCGAGCGACGGGAAGATCAAATGCAGGATGTCGCCCCCGCCTTTGAACTGATAGCTGGTGATGACGGTATACGAGATGACGATGGCGATGGTGGCCAGCACGCGCGCGCCGGTGTTGTAGCGGGTCTCCAGAAGATCGGGAACGGTGAACTGCGCAAAGCGCCGCGCGCGGCCGGCGATGGCCGCGATCAGGACCAGACCGACCCATCCGCCGGCCGGCTGCCACAGCGCGGAAAAGCCGTTCTTGTAGGCGTTCTCGCCGCCGGCAAAGAGGCTGCCCGCGCCGATCCAGGAGGAAAGCAAGGTAAAGACCAGCACCGGCCAAGCCAGTTTGCGGCCGGCCACCAGGAAATCAGCCTGGTTCTTGACGCCCAGGGATCGGACCAGGGCGGTGCCCAGCAGCACCACCACAATTATGGACAGCACTACGGCGTAGATCATGATTTTGTGCCGGCGCGCAGCAAGGTCTCCAGAGACTCGTCGGAGACTCCGTCTATCTCAACTACTTTGGTCCGGCTTGTCAAGCCTAGCACGATCCGCACGCGGGCTTGCGGCACGCCCGCCAGGCGCGCAAAGAAGCGCAGGGCAGGCTTCGTTGGCCTTGCCATCCACCGGCGGGGCGGCCAGATCGAGCTTCCAGGCATCGCCGATGCGCCCGGCGATCCGCGTAGCGCGGGCACGCGGATGCACCTTTACCGTGATACGCGCCATTCGATCCGGGCTCTCAGGTTGGCCACGCCGGCCGCCACGCGCGCGTCCACCACTTCGAACGGGATCACGTCATCCAGCCAGTCATGGCTCGATCCGTCGGGGCTCTGAGTGGCCACGGTGAGCGTATATTGCTGGGGCGTGAGCCAGCAGGCGAACTGGAAATCCACCTCCAACTCGTCGCCCGGCTGGTAGCTGCCCAGGTGCATTTTCTCAATGCGGGTATTGGTGCCGTAGACCTCCATGCCGATGCGGGTGCGGATCAGGATGCCGACCATGGGATCCGAGACCGGCTGCTGAAAACGGCAGCGCACGCGCACGGTGACGGTCTCGCCGCTCGATACGGATTCAGCCGGATCGCCCGCGGCATGGAGCAGATCGACGCCCAGGATTTCGCTGGCGCCGTCGCCATGGCGGTAACTGGCGCCGTGCTGCTGGCGCCTTTCGTGGCGGGCCTGCTGCTTTTCGAGCACCAGCCCGATGTAGCGATTGATGACGTCGCTGGGCGCGCCCTGGGCCTCCATGCGGCCGTTGAGCAGCAGTATGGCGCGGTCGGAAAGCTGCTTCACCAGGCCCAGATCGTGCGAGACGAACAGCACGGTGATCTTGCGCTCGCGGAGCTCTTCGAATTTGCGCACGCAGCGGTTGGCGAAGACCGCGTCGCCCACGGCCAGGGCTTCGTCCACAATCAGGATCTCGGGATCTACGTGGATGGCGGTCGCGAAGGCCAGCCGCACGTACATGCCGCTCGAATATTCTTTGACGGGCCGGGCGATGAACTCGCCGATCTCGGCGAAGGCCTCGATGGACGGCATGGCGCGCTCGATTTCGGCGCGGCTCAGCCCCATGATCTCGCCGTTGAGAAAGACGTTCTCGCGGCCGCTGAATTCGGGATTGAACCCCGCGCCCAGTTCGAGCAGGGCCGCGATGCGCCCGCGGGTGACCACACGGCCTTGGGTAGGCTGCAGGATGCCGGCCACGATCTGCAGCAGCGTACTTTTGCCGGACCCGTTCGGCCCTACCAGGGCGAGGGTCTCGCCTTTTTCTACTTGGAAGCTGATATCGCGCAGGGCCCAGAAGTCGCCGTGGAACTGGCGGTTGACGAAGGGCAGCGCTTCGCGGAGGCGGTCGGAAGGGCGGCGGTACAGCTTGTAGAGCTTGGATACGTTCTGCAGCAGAACCACAAGATCTTATTCTGACATGCGCGGGCGGCCAGGCTACGGCGAAGCTACAGCGAGGCTACAATGATGGCGTTAATGCACAATCCGATCGGCTTCGGCGCCAGCGACTTCATCATATTGGAAATCGCCGCGTTGACCGTCCTGCTGCTGGTGGCGTACAGGCGCCTGGGCGGCTATGCGCGGCGGCTGGCGGCGCACACCGGATGGTCGATGCTGTTGCTGGCGACGCTGCCGGCGGCGCTGCGGCTGGCCATGCTGGCGCACAGCCCTGTACCCACGGCGAACGGGTCCGACGATTTTGCGCACCTGCTGGCGGCCGATACCCTGCGCCACTTCCGGCTGGCGAATGCGGTGCACCCCATGCACCGTTTTTTTGAAACCATCTTCGTGCTGCAGGAGCCGAGCTACAGTTCGATCTTTCCCATCGGGCAAGGCCTGGCGCTGGCCTTGGGCTGCATGATCTTCGGCTCTCCATGGGCGGGAGTGGTGCTATCGGTGGCGGCGCTCTGCGCGCTGTGCTACTGGATGCTGCGGGGGTGGACCACGCCCGGATGGTCGCTGGTGGGCGGGTTACTGGCGGTGATCGAATTCGGGCCGCTGCGATATTGGATGAACACGTATTGGGGCGGCGCGGTATCGGCGGTGGCCGGCTGCCTGGTGTTCGGCGCGCTCCCGCGGCTGCGCGCGCATGGGCGCACGGGCGACGCCGTGCTCCTGGGGTTGGGCATTGGCATACAGGTGCTGACGCGTCCCTTTGAGTGCGCGCTTACGGTTGCGGCGGTGGTCCTGTTTTTTGTGCCGGCGTTGCACGGGTCGAAAGACTGGCGCAAACTGTTGCCTCTGGCGGCAGTAGCTACGTTGGCCATCCTGCCGGCGGCCGGATTGACGCTCCTCCAGAATAAACAAGTCACGGGCAGTTGGACCGCGCTACCCTACATGCTTAGCCGGTATCAATATGGCGTGCCGACGACGTTTACGGTGCAGCCCAACCCGGCGCCGCACAGGGAATTGACTGCCAACCAGCAGCTCGATTACGAGGCGCAGGCCGCGGTGCACGGTCCGGATAAGGATAGCGTCGCGAAGTATGTGGCGCGGCTGGGGAGCCGGGCGCGTTTCTACAGGTTCTTCTTTCTGGCGCCGTTGTACCTGGCGCTGCCGTTCTTCCTGCCTGCGCTACGCGAGTGGCGATTTGTCTGGGTGGCGGCCGCGCTGGCGATTTTCGCCCTCGGCACGAATTTCTATCCATACTTCTATCCGCACTACATCGCCGCGGCGACCTGCCTGTTCGTGCTGGTCAGCGTAATGGGGCTGGAGCGCCTTAGCCGCATCAGCGTGGAAGGCGCGCAACTGATCGTGCTGCTGTGTAGTGCGCAGTTCCTGTTCTGGTACGGCTTCCACCTGTTCGCTAACGGAAATGCATCGGCCGCGATGCTCGACTACGACGCTTGGGATTTCGTGAACCATGGCGATCCGCTGGGGCGTCTGGCGGTGCGCGACCGGCTGGCCGCGGCTCCCGGCAAGCAATTGGTGTTCGTGCATTACTGGCCGCGGCATATGTTTGAAGAATGGATACAGAATGCCGCCGACATCGACCGGGCGCGGGTGGTTTGGGCGCTCGACCTGGGCGCGGAGGACGACAAGCTGCTGCAGTATTACAAGGATCGAACCGCCTGGGTTTTGGAGCCGGATGCTCAGCCGCCGCGGCTCTCGCGCTATCAGGCCCCCAACCAGGCCGAGCCTCCGGCGGCTAAGACTATCGAGAAGGCTAGCCCAGAACAGAATGGGATTCAGCTTCTGCCGGTGCCGTAGTTTATGCGAGCGGCCTGAGAGGCCGCTGCAGGCCTCGGGCCTGCCCCACTACTTCACGGCAAAGTAGACCAAGGCTACGATCATGATGGTGAACGCGAGGCCGATGCCTACCAACTTGATGAGCTCTTGTGGCAGTGAGGCGGTCTCGTTCGGATCGGGCAGGTGCAGCCGGGCAAGTTCCTTCACCGGCAACTCCTCCTCCGGTTCCGGTTCACAGAACTGCGGAAGGGCATCCAGTGAGTCCCCATCCGGATCTCCGTAACACTGGAGGCGGCGTTCCACCAACTCGCTCCAGCGGTCGGTGTCGATGTGGATGCGGCGGGCAAGAAGCGGGGGCAGCGCCGCCAGGATTTCCTGCGGCGTGATCGGCTGGAGCGGCTCCACCACCCAGAAGCCCAGGCTATCGGCAAACCGGCAGCCGAAATGGACCAGGGTGAGCAAATCGACGGAGGCGGAGGTCTGCGGATCGTGATGCCGCGCGGCAATGATCCGGAAATCGGCCGGCAGGTTCCATTGCGCGGCCAATTCCCTGCCGGCTTCGCAGTGATCCATGCCTAACGCCTCGCGCTCGCAATCGAGCAGCTCCAGCGTATTGCGGCCGGCGTTGCGCAGCAGCGCGGCGTACTCGGCGGGATACGCCAGCAGCAAGCCCAGCCGTCCAACATCATGCAACAATCCGGCGGTATAGGCGCGGTCCTCGAAAGCCGAACAGGAGCGTGCCAGTTCCTCGGTCAGAAGAGCGCAGGCCAGCATATGCCGCCAGCAGCGCGACAACTCCTCGATCTTTAACGCAGCCTTCATGTGATTGGCCGTAGCCACGGTCATGGTGAGCCCGCGCACGCGCCGTAGCCCCAGCACGACCAGCGCCGATTGCAGGGAATCGATTTGCGAGCGGAAACCGAATAGAGGTGAGTTGGCTACGCGCAGGATCTGCGCGGAGAAGGCCGGATCGGCGGAGATCAGTGCGACCAGTTCCCGGATTTCCACGTTGTCGCGCGCGAGCAGATCGAGCAAACGCAGCACGATCGGCGGAAAAGCCGGGATCCTGGCCAGCAGTCCTCTGCGGTCTGGCTGGCGCAAATCCCCCGAACTGTGGCCCACGTAATGCTTATCGGCCGAAAGAGTTTAAGTAACCGCGCAAAACGGCCGCGGCCGCGCCGCCGGGGATTTTATACCAGAGGCTCTGTTACTATGTTTATGCAATCAAGCCGGCCATCCGCCGCGTGCCGGCGGGATTGGCGGAAACGAGGCTCGAGATGAAGCTGCATCCGCTCGATATCGCGATCATCCTGGTTTACGTGGCGACCTCCGTACTGTTGGGCTACTGGGTCTCGCACCGTGCCTCGCGGGATACCAAGGCTTATTTCCTGGGCGGCAATACCCTGCCCTGGTATTTCCTGGGCGTGTCCAATGCTTCCGGCATGTTCGATATCGCCGGCACCATGTGGCTGGTCTACCTGATGTTCATCTACGGGCTGAAGAGCGTCTGGATTCCCTGGCTGTGGCCCGTCTTCAACCAGATTTTCCTGATGGTGTACCTGTCGTCGTGGCTGCGCCGCTCGCAGGTCACCACTGGCGCCGAATGGATCCGCACGCGGTTTGGCACGGGCCGCGGTGCGCAGCTTTCGCACATGATCGTGGTGATTTACGCGCTGGTCAGCGTGATCGGCTTCCTCACTTACGGGTTCAAAGGCATCGGCAAGTTTGCGGTCGATTTTCTGCCGTGGCACCTGTCGGCCAATCAATACGCGCTGATCCTGATGGGCATCACCACTTTCTACGTGGTGAAGGGCGGCATGTTCAGCGTGGTGATCACCGAGGTGCTGCAATTCTGCATCTTGTCCGTTGCGTCACTGGCGATCGGCATCATCGCCATCGCGCGCGTTTCGCCGGAAGCCCTGCGGCGCGCGGTTCCGGCGGGTTGGGACCAGATCTTCTTCGGCTGGCACCTGAACCTGGACTGGTCGGGACTGATCGCGGCGGTGAATACCAAGATCTCGGACGATGGCTACGCCATCTTCGGCGCGTTCTTCATGATGATGCTGTTCAAAGGCATCCTGATCAGCGTGGCCGGACCGGCTCCCAACTACGACATGCAGCGCATCCTCTCGACGCGCAACCCGCGCGAGGCATCCATGATGAGCGCCATGGTGAACGTAGTGCTGAATGTGCCGCGCTATTTCATGATCACCGGGCTGACCATCCTGGCGCTGGTGTTTTACAGCGACAAGATCCGCGGCATGGGGAAGGCCATGGATTTTGAGATGGTGCTGCCCGACGCGCTCAGCCAGTTTGTGCCGGTGGGGCTGCTGGGAGTCCTGGTGGCCGGGCTGCTGGCTGCGTTCATGTCGAATTTCGCCGCCACCGTGAACGCCGCGCCGCCTTATATCGTGAACGACCTGTACCGCAAATACGTGAACCCGCACGCCAGCGAGCGGACCTACGTGCGCTTGAGCTACCTGGCATCCTTCGGCGTGGTGGTGCTGGGCATATCGTTCGGCTGGTTCGTCAGTTCCATCGATACCGTGATCAAGTGGATCGTTTCCGCGCTGTGGGGCGGCTACACGGCCTCGAACGTTCTGAAGTGGTATTGGTGGCGGTTTAACGGCTACGGTTATTTCTGGGGCATGGTAACGGGAATCGCCGGATCGCTGATTATTCCCTGGACGCTGCCCAATATTTCGGCGCTGAATTCGTTTCCGATCATCGTGGGTCTGTCGCTGGTGGGTTGCATCTTCGGCACGCTAAACACGCAGCCCGAAGACGAGGCCGTGCTCAAGGACTTCTACCGGCGTGTGCGGCCCTGGGGATTCTGGGGTCCAGTCCGCGATAAGGTCATGCAGGAAGATCCCTCATTTCGTCCGAATCCGGATTTCCTGCGCGACATGTTCAACATTGTGGTGGGCATCGCCTGGCAGACCAGCCTGGTCGCGTTCCCGGTTTATATTGTGATCCGGCGCTATGACGTGTCGGCGTATGCTTTTGCGGTGGTGGTGGTCACATCCGTCACCCTGAAATTCACGTGGTACGACCACTTGAAGCAGATGGAGTTTGATCCAGCTTACGCCCTCGCGGCGCAGCCGGTACCGCTCGAGCCGGCCGCCAAATCAACGGGTTTTTGAGATAGAAAATTTCAATCGCACCTATAGAAATGTTCCGCTTGGGGCGGTACGCGCGCCGTTGCACAATAACAAGATAGTTCGTTTGACCTCATTTTTTCCCGTGTAGGAGATCGCTCCCCGATGAAGCGGTATTTGTTTGTTTTAGGTTGCCTGCCCGCCGTGGCCCTGGCACAGAACGCCCCCGATTTGCAGGCTAAAATTACTGCCCTGGAAGCTGCCACGCGCTCCGCGCAAAGCGCCGGCGACAATGCCTGGATGCTGACCAGCGCGGCCCTGGTGCTGATGATGACCGGGCCGGGCCTGGCCCTGTTCTACGGGGGGCTGGTCCGCCGCAAAAACGTGCTCGGCACTATGATGCAGAGTTTCATCCTGATGGCCGTGGTCACGGTGCTCTGGGCACTGGTGGGCTACAGCCTGGCCTTCGGCGAGGGCCTGCCGTTCATCGGCGATCTGCGCTACGCGCTTCTCAACGGAGTGGGCAGCGCGCCCAATCCGGATTACGCCGCCACCATTCCACACCAGACCTTCATGATCTACCAGTTGATGTTCGCTATCATCACGCCGGCCCTGATTACAGGCGCTTTCGCGGAGCGCATGAAATTCAGCGCCATGCTCCTGTTCATGGTGCTGTGGACTCTCATCGTGTACTTTCCCATGGCGCACATGGTCTGGGGTAAAGGCGGATTGTTGAATGCGGCGTTGGGCGGCAAGATCCCCTGCTTCGATTTCGCGGGCGGTACAGTGGTGCACATCACCTCGGGAGTCTCCGCCATGGTGACCGCGTTGTACCTGGGCAAACGGCTCGGATACCCGCACGAGTCCATGAAGCCGCACAGCCTGGTGCTTAGCTTCATCGGCGCCTGCCTGCTGTGGGTGGGGTGGTTCGGTTTTAACGCCGGCAGCGCGCTGGCGGCTTCCGGATTGGCGACCAGCGCTTTTGTGGCCACGCATTTTGCGTCGGCCGCCGCGGCGCTGGCGTGGGTGGGCGCGGAGTGGTGGAGTACGGGCAAGCCCAGCGTGCTGGGCGGCATTTCAGGATGCGTAGCCGGACTGGTGGCCATCACACCGGCTTCCGGCTTTGTAAAACCCTTCCCCGCGCTGCTGATCGGTTTGCTGGCGGGCGTTTTCTGCTACTTCATGGTGGCCAAGGTGAAACAAAAGCTAGGCTACGACGATTCGCTGGACGCCTTCGGGGTACACGGCTGCGGAGGCACATTGGGCGCCATCCTGACCGGCGTATTCGCCACCAACGCGGTGAACGACAGCTTCAAGGGTCCGCTGGGCCTGGTGGACGGCCACCCGGGGCAGATCGGGAATCAGTTGATCGGTTGCGCCATCGCGTGGGGGCTCGCGATTGTGGGCACCCTGATCATCCTGAAGATTTGCGATGCGCTGATCGGGTTGCGGATCACCGTGGCGGAAGAGCTGGAAGGGCTGGATGTGAGCATGCACGGCGAAGAAGGCTACATACTGGAAGGGTAGGCGAGGCAGGGTGAAGTAGCGCCATGGAGAAGCGAACCGGATGAAAAAAATCGAGGCCATCATTCAGCCGTACAAGCTGGATGAAGTCAAGGAAGCGCTGATGGGCATCGGCGTGGATGGTATGACCATCAGCGAAGTGCGCGGGCATGGCCGGCAGAAAGGCCACAAAGAAGTCTACCGGGGGCGCGAATACACGGTGGATCTTCTGCCCAAACTCAAAATTGAAGTGGTGGTCAGCGATGCGCGGTGGGAGGAACTGGTTAAGACCTTGACCGCCGCGGCGCGCACCGGCAAGATCGGCGACGGCAAGGTATTCGTCTACGACGTGGCCGAGGCGATCAGGATTCGAAACGACGATCGTGGCGACGCCGCCCTGTAGCGATCCCGTCCGCGCGCTTGCGGAACGCACCGCGCTGGTCGACGGCCTGGTGGAACAGGCGGCCGCCGGCCGGCTTTGGCCTGCTTTCCCCGCGGGCATGACGCTGCTGGCCGTAGGCGGTTACGGCCGCCGCCACCTGTTTCCCTATTCCGATGTAGATCTGCTGCTGTTAGTGGAAAACGGCAAGCTGGGGCAGGATGCGCGCGAGCCTATCTCCGCGTTTCTGCAGACCCTGTGGGACGCCGGGCTGCGCCTGAGCCATTCCGTGCGCACGCCCGAGGAATGCGCCGAGATCCACGATCAGAATATCGAGCTGAACGTGAGCTTGCTGGACCAGCGTTTTCTGGCCGGCGACCGGGCGCTATATGCGCGCTTTGCCGCGCGGCTGCCGCGGTTCCTGCACGCGCAGCGGGATACGCTGGCGCGCAATCTCACGAGGCTGACGCGCGAACGCCACCAGAAGTATCAGAACACCTACTATCACCTGGAGCCGAACATCAAGGATACGCCGGGCGGTTTGCGCGACTATCAACTGGTCCGCTGGCTGGCGCGCATCCGCGATGTGGAAGTGCCCGAGATGGAGGCGGCGTTTCTCTTCCTGGCCCGTTTGCGTTGCTACCTGCACGGGCGCGCGGGGCGGGACAATAACGCGCTGAGCTTCGACGCGCAGGAACAGGCCGCGGAGTCGTTCGGCGCTCCCGGAGTCGCGCAATTCATGCGCGACTATTTCCGCCATGCGCGGGATCTTTACCGGGCGGCAGTGCGGGAATTGGAATCGAGCGAAGCGCAGTCGAGCTCCCTTTTCGCGCAATTCAAGGACTGGCGGACGCGGCTTTCCAATGCCGATTTCACGGTGTCGCACGATCGCGTCCACTTGCGCGTGCCGCAGGCCCTGGAAGCCGATCCGCAACTGGCGCTGCGCCTGTTTCAGTTTGTGGCGCGCCACGGGATTCGTCCTTCCACGGAGACAGAGCAGCGGGTAGGCGCCGCCGCACCGCGGCTGCGGGAATGGTTTGGCGCCAGCCGTCCGCTCTGGCCGGAGATCAAGGAGATTCTTTCGCTGCCGTACGCGGCGGAAGCTGTGCGGAGCATGCACGAGACCGGTGTACTGCGCGCCATCTTTCCCGAGATGGAGCAGATCGAGTGCCTGGTGATCCGCGATTTCTACCATCGCTACACGGTGGATGAGCACACCCTGGTGACGCTCCAGGTGCTGGCGGGCCTGCGCGCGGCGCGGGAGCCGGCGGTGAAGCGCTACAGCGACCTGCTGTCTGAGTTGGAAGAACCCGCGCTGCTGCTGTGCGCGCTGCTGTTCCACGATGTAGGGAAGGCGGTTCAAAACGGTGGGCATGTGGAGGCCTCGTTACACATCGCCGAGCCGGCGCTGGAACGCATCCAGATGCCGCGGCCGGAGCGCGACCTGGTCTGTTTTCTCATCCGGCGGCATCTGGAAATGTCGGCGGTGATGAACTCGCGCGACCTGCAGGATCCCGCCACCGCGCGCGACATGGCGCAGCGCGTGGAGACCGTGGAGCGGCTGAAAGCGCTGACTCTGCTGACCTACGCGGACATCAGCGCGGTGAATCCAGCCGCCATGACGCCGTGGCGCGCCGAAGTACTCTGGCAACTCTACCTGTTGACCTACAACGAGCTCACGCGCGAGTTGGAGACCGATCGCATCCCGGTGGCCGCGTTCGACACACCCGAGAAGCGGGCATTTCTGGCGGGGCTGCCGGTACGCTACGCGCGCACGCATTCTCCGGAGGAAATCGACGCGCATTTGCGCCTGGACGCCAGTTACCAACAGAAGGGAGTGGCCGTGGCGCTTGAAAAACTGGAGGCGGCCTGGCGACTGACGCTGGTGACCGGCGATCGCCCGTTCCTGTTCGCTTCGGTGGCCGGCACGCTCTCCAGCTTCGGCATGAACATTCTGAAGGCGGAAGCATTTTCGAACAGCCGGGGAACGGTGCTGGACACTTTCACTTTCGCGGATCCCACGCGCACGCTGGAGTTGAATCCTACCGAAATCGACCGTCTGCGCGCTACGGCGGAGCGGGTGATCCTCGGCCGGCTGGATGTGCGACAGCTTTTGCAGCACCGTCCTAAACCCGCGCTGCCCAGCCGCAATTCGCAGGTGCGCACGATGATCTCGTTCAATGCGCACGCTTCGGAGACGGCGGCATTGATCGAGATCGTCGCGCAGGACCGCCCTGGCCTGCTGTATGACCTGGCTTCGGCTATCTCGTCGCAAGGCTGCAATATTGAGGTGGTGCTGATCGATACCGAGGCGCATAAGGCGATCGACGTGTTTTATGTCACTGCGGGCGGGCATAAGCCGGAGGGGGAGAAGTTGGAAAAGCTGGGCGAGGCGCTGCGCGTGGCTTGCGGGGGGTAGGTTGATAATGGGGTATGCCCGCTGCGCTTCACTGGCACCCGATTGAGGATTTTGCCGGCGATCCGAAAGCTCTCACCGATGGAGAACTGGAGTCTCTCAAGCGAGTCTGGGCGGACCAGAAAGCTGCGCTGATCGAGTTCGGCACACTGGACGAATTCGAAAAGCGCCTGCGCCGCGAGTGGGCGATTGAGACGGGCATTATCGAGCATGTCTACACATTGGATCGCGGCGTCACTAAGATTCTTATCGAAAAAGGCATTGCAGCGGCGCTCATTCCCCATGGGGCCAGTGACAAAGACCCGGAGCGGGTGGCGCGGATCATCCAGGATCATTACGACGCGCTGGAGAGGCATGTTCGACTTTGTCGGCGGCCAGCGTGAGCTGACGACCGGGTACGTGAAGGAACTTCACGCGGCCTTGTTGCGAAACCAGGATACATACACGGTCGTGGATCAGTTTGGCCACGACATTTGACAAGCCCCTCGAAAAGGGCCGCTACAAGACTACGCCTAACAGCCCGACGCGTCCGGACGGTTCCGTGCATGAATACTGTCCGCCGGAACAGGTTGCCTCTGAAATGGACGAGTTGATCCGCATGCACGCCGGGCACGAGACCGGCGGCGTGCCGGCTGAAGTGGAAGCCGCGTGGATACACCATCGGTTTGCGCAAATCCATCCTTTTGCGGATGGCAACGGACGCGTCGCGCGCGCGATTGCCAGCCTGATCTTCATCAAGGCCGGCTGGTTTCCGCTGATCGTGAAGCGGGACGATTGGGCCCGCTACATCGAGGAGTTGGAGAAAGCGGATGCAGGGGATCTGCGGCCGCTGGTGGCGATGTTTGTGGAGGGGCAGCGGACAGCGTTGATTCAGGCCATTGAGGTCGCGTACGACGTGCGCCCGATCACGTCCGTTGATGGAGCCATTGTCGCGGCGCGCGATCAGTTGCTCCGGCACCGGGGAACGGAACGGGAGACCGCAGCCACACAAACTGCATTCCATCTCCAGCAGTACGCGATCCGCCGCCTGCGCGAAGTCTCGGAGCGGCTACGAGAAGAGGCCGGCGAGAGGTTTGGGTTCGAGACCAGCGTGAAGCATCACGTGGGGTCAGCTGCGTGGGTCCAGCTTCTGTTCAAAGCGGACCCCGAAGCGATCCTGGATCTATTTATCCGTTATATCGGCCCGCGATCCAGCGGGATCATCAGTCTGGCCAGCCACCTGGTGCCGCAGGGTGGCGAACCCATAACTATCGACGGGACCTTTCTGATCAGCTATGCCGAAGAACTCACCCACGCGCAAACCCGCTTCTCCGCGTGGCTGGAACGCGTAATCGTCGAAGGATTGAACGAATGGCGGCGGACTCTCTGAACTAGGCCAGCGGCGCGAGAATCCGCCAGACACCGTAAACACCAAACGCCGCCAACCCGCCAGTCCATAACCACCCCCGCCAGCGGCCGTTCGCGAATAGCGCGAACACCATCGTGAAGCCCAGCGGACTGAGGGCGTTGAAACGGATGGCTTCCGCGAACTGACCCTTGGCTAATGCGAACAACGCCCTGGTCAGGCCGCACAGCGGGCACGGGCGTCCGGTCAGCCAGTGGAATCCGCAAAGGCGCAGCGGGGGATCCGCCGGCACACTGAACCACCATAGCCCGGCAAACAGCAGGATGGCCGATAGCGCGCGCAGCTTTGCGGAAGCCGTCACAATGCGTCCACGGTGCGCGGCTCGAAGCCCACCAGTTCCTTGTAGGCCACGGTGATGGCCGCGAACGTTACCGGCAGGGCCACGAAAATACCTACGATGCAGCACAGCGCGCCCAGCACATCCACCAGCACCAGCAGGATCAGAAACATGGTGAATCCGAAGTAGTCGCGCTTCACGATGGCGTGGCTGGCTTCCATGGCCGGCCAGAAATCCATGCGCTTATCGACAATGAAGAGGTACGTGAACTTGTACATAGCGGCCACCACCAGCCCCGGGATGATGCAGAACAGCGTTCCGATGGAGACGAACAGGGCGATCACCAGCGAGGCCACCAGCGTGGGCACAAAGTAGTTGAATCCCAGAAAGAGGTCGGCGAACTCCGCGCGGCGGCCCAGCAGCTTCTTCATGGTGAAAATGTGCAGCCCGGCGATGAGGGGCCCCTGGATGATGATCGGCACCATGGAACTCAGCAAGGTGAAGACGATGGCCAGCAGAACATAGTTGCCCATATCCGCTTTCACCAGTTCCCACCCTTCGCTGATCCAGTGACTGGCACGCACCTGGACGACTTCAGGCGGGGTCCACGGGGTGGCCGGCACGGCGGCCAGGCTTCCGGCATCGGCCGCGAACGGCGTGCCGCAGGTGGTGCAGAACTGCGCATCCGGACTGACTTGCGTACCGCATTTGTGGCAGAACATTTGAGGGATGATAACACGCGTCGGTGGAATCAGGCGCTGTTTAGAGATGCCTCGATCAGGGTCATGACCTGTTCGATGTCGAGCTTCTCGAAGGATGGCGCCGAGGTCACCATCACATGCGGACCGCGTGGCGCCCACACCGCAGGGTCGGATACACCAAACAAAGCCACCACCGGTGTGCTGACTGCAGCCGCCAGATGCGTAGGACCGGAATCGTTGCCGATGTAGATGCGAGCGGTGGCCAGCCAGCAGGCCAGATCATATAAATCGGCGAACCGCACGGCGCCGGGAAGCGAATCCTCGGGACCGGCACACCAGGCAACGGGCATGCGATCGCCCAGCCGCCGCGCCAGTTCCCGGAAGCGATCCAAGGGCCAGCATTTCTTCGGACTTCCCGAAAACGGGTGGATGACGGCGAAATCCGCGCGGGCGGCGGCGCAAGGTATGCGCGGAATTCCGTCGCTCGCGCAGGGGGCGATGGAGCGCACCTGATCCAAATAGAAATCCACGGCGTGGGAGCCGCAGCCTTCGGGGGGAAGAGCCTGGAAGAACCGGAATGGTAGCCGCAGCGCGGCGACTATCGCGCGGAACTCCGGCCGGTTAGCGCCATACCAGGAGACGATCGACTCGAAGCTGCCGAGCGTGTCCACCAGCCGCTGATCCGGCGCGCCCAGTTCCAGAAGATCCAGCCTCGTTGACAGAATGGAGCGCGCGCGCGAGGCGATGCGGGCGGCCAGCGGCACGTTTTGACCCGCGGCCCAAACCTCGAGATACTCGGACCGCAGGCACTCTATTGCGGGAATGGAAACGATGAAATCGCCGATGGCGCCGGGGCGGATGATGAGCCGCTTCAAGAACCCAGCATAGCTTCGATCGTCAGGGTAGGTGCAGGGAAGGCGGTGCCGACGCTCTCGTCCAGGGTGATGGTCTGTTCGATCCAGTTGGAGAGCGGGAGGTTGCGGAACAGGATCCGTTCGCGCACCACCAGCGTGTGTTTGCTCACGAAGAATAGCCGGCTTTTGCGCACGTATTGGCGCTGTTCTACCCGGAAATCGTTCAGAAATTCGTCGAATGCCGCGCGCTTGGCTTCGGCCCGCGCATCGTTGATGGCGCTCTGCAGCCTTAGCCGCTGTACGATCAGCGCGCTCTGCAACTCTGCTAACGCGCTCCTCTCAAGAGCGATTGCCTCGTCGATGCGGCAGCGCATCATGAAGCAGATCAGCAGGGCAGCGCCGGCCGCCGTGAATCCCGGCATGAGTATCCAGAGTAGGGTCGCCATTGCAATCCCGGTTTTATCTGGTTTGAGTGTAAATGCAGCTCAGCAATAGACACAACGCTGTCCATGGTACGTTAACTTAGGTAAATTCGCCGGGTGCCTATGGCGCGCAATAAGTGGGATAACGGCCAGAAGACCTGTCTTGCGGTTTCGGTGACCGCGAGCGCGGTCTATTTGCTGATGCAAGCGGGGCAGCCGGTCCCGGCCCAGGCGGTGATTAAAGGATGCGCGGTGGGGCCATTGGCCTTGCTGGCGCTGCGAGCGCGCGCCTGGCGCCGGGATGCCGCCCTGCTGGCGTTGGGGCTGGGATTTTCTACCATTGGCGACGTGCTACTGGACCTCGATCCGCGCTTCTTCGTCTTCGGTTTGAGCGCCTTCCTGGCCACCCACATCACCTACACCTGCCTGTTTGTGCGCAACCGGAACCCGGCTTCGAGCCTCGACGCGAAGGCCGTGGCCGCGGTCATTGCGATCGTGGTCTTTAGTGCGGCGCTGTCCGCGTGGATCGTGCCGTCCGTCGGTGCGCTGGCCGTGCCAGTGGTCCTGTACATCTGCGCCATCACGGTTATGGTCTGCACGTCGATCCTGGCGCGGTTCGAGCAGCGCTGGGTGGCGGTGGGCGCCGTTCTGTTTTTGATTTCGGATTCGCTCCTGGCTATCCACAAATTCAAGACGCCGGTTCCGTTGCGTGACTTTCTGGTCTGGACGACTTACTATCTTGGCCAGTTGGGCATCGCGGTTGGATACCTGCGAAGCGGAGCACAGCTCGCGTACAAAACCCAGCGCGCTTAACTCTTGCCATTCACCACGGATTGAATCGCGTTGCGGAGCGCCGATTCTCCCCGGGTGCCGACGAACTGGCGGCGGATCACGCCATCCGGGCCAATGATCAGCAAGGTAGGAATCGCGCGCACGCCGTACAGCATGTGTACTTCGTGCCGGGAATCCATCAGAACCGGCATCTGGTAATTCTGCTCGTGGACGAATTTGTTGACTTTGGCGGAGGTTTCCTGGTTCACGCCATAGAATTGGACCGCCGCGCCAAACTCCGCGCGCAGTTTCTCGATCGACGGCATCTCCATGCGGCAGGGGCCGCACCAGGTCGCCCAGAAGTCGAGCACGACCACTTTGCCTTGCAGTTTCCCGAGCGTGACCGGCTCGCCATCCAGCGTTTTGAGCGTGAAATTAGCCGCGCGCTCGCCGGCCAGCAGCATGTGTTGCTCGCCGGGCAGGGCCAGATTCTCTACTTCGGTCCATCCTGGCGGCGGCGCGAAGGAAAACAACGATGCATCCACGGCTTGATTCACGTCCAGCCGCTTCAATTTGGTGGTCACTTCCGTCATGCCTTGCGGGGATTTGCGAACCTCCTTGCCGCGCACCACCAGAAAGCTTTGCTCGTCGACCAACAATTCGAAGCTCAACTGATCGTTGTGCGCGCGCACCAGATAGCAGCGTAGTTTGTCGTGGTCGAGCTTGAAATCCTCTTCTTTGGCGATGGAGGCATCGCGCGCGCTTTTGGCCAAGGACTGATAGTGGGAAAGCAGAACGCCCATGAGCGTGTCGTGCAGATCTTTGGGAGCGGCGGCGGGAGTCTCTTCCTCGTCGTCCGCCTGCTCGAGCGCAGCAGCCGACACCTTCGTCCATAGTCTGCGCGATACCAGCTCGCGCCAGATGTTGCTGCCATCGCTGACGACCACCGCCTCGACATTCGGTATTTTGAAGCGGGCATAGTAGCGGCTGCCCGGCATGACCGCAAGTTCGCACTCGGATATCCCGGTCGAGGGGCCGCTGATCGCGGAAGTCGTTTCAAATCGTTCCGCGACGATGTGGACACTTTTCAACGCGGCGTAAGCAGCGCGCGATTTTTCGAGCACCTGGTCCGCCGTGAGGGACTGGGCGGCGGCGGGCGCGGCGGCCTTCACGAAGATCCCGAGGCAAAGCAGGAGACGTGTCATCTCTTTAAGAATCGCGCAAAACGGGCCCACGGCTGCGCCGCCACGATCCGGGAGTGGCTATCTTTATGGCGGCGCAGAACACGCGGGCCCTTTGCGCTCTTTAAGAATCGCGCAAAACGGGCCCACGGCTGCGCCGCCACGATCCGGGAGTGGCTATCTTTATGGCGGCGCAGAACACGCGGGCCCTTTGCGCTCTTTAAGAATCGCGCCGAGTTCCTGTTTGGCGGCAGGTGTTACTCGCGGGCAGTGGTCCAGCGGCGCTCGGCCCAGCCCAGCAGGCCGTCGGCGGCCAGCGCGATGCAGGCGGCGGGCACCGCGCCCGCCAGGATCTGGGTGGTATCCACCGAGGCGATACCGCGGAAGATGAACACGCCCAAGCCTCCGCCGCCTATGGCTGCCGCGATGGTGGCCGTCCCGATGGTGGTGACAGTTGCCACGCGGATACCTGCCAGGATGGTGCGGGCGGCCAGCGGCATCTCCACCCGCCATAGGAGTTGCCTTCCGGTCATGCCCATGGCCACGGCGGATTCGCGCACCGCGGGATCGACGCCCAGAATGCCGACCAGCGTATTGCGCAGAATCGGGAGCAGCGCGTAGAGCACCAGGGCCACGATGGCGGTGCGCTTGCCGATGCCTCCGATTAGCGGCACGGGGATCAGGAAGCCGAACAACGCCAGGCTGGGGATGGTCTGCATCACATTGGCGAAACCCAACACCCAGGGGCGCCAGCGGGCGCGGCGGGTAATCAGAATGCCCGCGGGCACGGCCAGGGCGATGGCGATGGCCATCGAAATCAGCACCAGCGTCAGGTGTTCGATGGTGAGCTGCGCGATCTCCGCCGATAGCCCGGAATTCATCGTTCCATCTTCCATTCGAGACAAGCCAGAAAGGCTTGCGCCTCGTGGCCCACGGCGTCCAGGAAGTCGCGCGGGGGCGCCACCAGTTCGAGCGCGCCATCGCGCAGCAGGGCGATGCGCGTGGCCAGCATGAGCGCCTCGCGTACATCGTGCGTGACGAAGATCGCGGTCTTACCCAATTCGTCGCGCAGGGCCAGAAACTGCTTCTGCAGATCGAGCCTGGTCACCGGATCGACGGCGCCGAAAGGTTCGTCAAACAGCAGTACCGATGGATCGGCTGCCAGCGCACGCGCCACGCCTACGCGCTGCCGCTGGCCGCCGGAAAGCTGGCGCGGATAGCGTGCCGCGAACTGCGCTGGATCGAGACCCACCTGGGCCAACAGAGTATTCACGCGGTTGTGAATGCGGGGCTCGTCCCATTTTTCGAGGCGCGGCACCAGGCCGACGTTCTGCGCAACCGTGTAGTGCGGGAACAGACCGATCTCCTGGATCACATAGCCGATCCGCCGCTTCAGCCGGACGGGATCCCAGGCAGTGGTGGGCCGGCCATCCACCAGCACCTCGCCTGCGCTGGGAGACAGCAGCCCGTTGACCATCTTGAGCGCGGTGGTTTTGCCGGAGCCGCTGCGCCCCAGCAGGACCAGCGTTTCGCCGGGTTCAACTTGCAGCGTCAGCCGTTTCAGGATTTCGCGTTCCTGGACGCGGTAAGACGCGTCGCGAAACTCGACGATGGCGCTCACGCAATCAGCAAGCTTTCGGCGAAAGGCCAAGCCTCGTCGAGCCACTGCGCCGCGCACTCGAAGCCCGCTTGGGCCGCCATATCGCAAACCTCTTCGGCGTGGAACTTATGGCAGGATTCCGTCCAGATGGTTTCGTCCTTGCGGAAATCGCATTCCAGATTGACGGCGCGGATGCAGACCGTTTGCGGCACCAGCGACCGCAGGTGCATTTCGATGCGGCGATAGTGCGCGTTCCAGCGCGCCTCGTGGGCGAATTGGCGGATAACGAAATCGGCATCCAGCTCGCGATTGATGCGCGCCAGCAGGTTCAGGTTGAAGGCGGCAGTGACTCCCGCCGCATCGTCATAGGCGAGGGTCATGCGGGCCAGCGGCTTGATCAGGTCGGTGCCCACCAGCAGGGCGTCGCCCGGCCTGAGGCAGTCGCGCACATCGCGCAGAAAATCCTGCGCCGCGGCACGTTCGAAATTGCCGATGGTGCTGCCCAGGAAGAGAACCAGGATCGATTGACCGGGCCGCCGCGCGCAGACCGCCTGGCGCAGCCCGTTCAGATACGAGGCTTCGATGGCATGCACCTCGGCAAATGCCGCCAGCTCCCGCGCGCAGTGCGCCAGCGCGGATGCCGAGATGTCGATGGGGTAGTACTTGACCGGCCCACCATTGGCGAGCGCCTGCAGGACGTAACGCGTCTTCGAGCCTGTGCCGCTCCCGAGTTCTACGACGGCCGCGGGCCTGCGCAAGTGAGCTGGCAACTCGGACGCCAGTTGCTGGATCAAGCGCGCATCCGCGCGCGTCAACCCGTACTCCGGCAGCACCGTGATGGCTTCGAAGAGCGCCGATCCGACTTCATCGTAGAAATACTCGCACGGAAGCTGTTTCTGCTCGGGATGGCTCAGGCCCGCGCGCACATGCTGTGCAAATAAGGTAGGTTGTGGGCTCAATTTGGCGCTCGCTTCTCCGCTCAGTTCGGCTTAGTTCTCGACGAGACGGAAAGTCGCATAAATGTAAGGATAGGCCGGACGGAACCAGTTGCGAAAGCTGGGCCGTAGCAGACAGCGGGCCGTGCGCGGAGAACCGCCCTTCAGCACGTAATGCCGGCCATCGAAGAAATTGGCAGAATAACCGGGATAAAAAGGAAAGGGCTGGAAGCCGGCGAACGGCTCGAACTTGGTCGCCGTCCATTCCCAACCGTTGCCGACCATCTGCGCAACGCCCAATTGATTCGGCTGCGAAGCGGTGACCGGCTCGGGGTCCCAGCGGCGGAAATCGACGTTCTCATCGCTGTAGCTGCTGCCGTCATAGGCGGCGCGATGGAACTGCGCCTCGGTGGGAAGCGACCGGCCCTTCCAGCGGGCGTATGCCAGCGCCTGATCGTGCGACACATAAACGGGCCAATCGAGCGGCAGCGGAATATCTTCGAACATGCCCCGGTAACACCACTGTCCCTCGCGGCAGGTCCAGAAATGCGGCGCGGAAGCGCCCGCTTTGACGAATTCCAGGTACTCGCCGTTGGTGATCTTGTGGCGCCCGATGGCGAAGGCCGGCAGATCCACCTGGTGCTGATCGAACTCGTTATCCCAACCGAAGCCATCCGACTTCCGGAGGCCGAGCGTGGCCGAGCCCGCGGAAATCTCCACCATGCGATTCTGCGCCACCGCGCCCGAGCGCGCCTCGGAGTAGGGGGGCGGTATCTTCTGCTCGAATGGGAGATGATGCAGCATGTACGCAAACGTCTCCGCATGCATCAGGCGGTGTTCGATGGCCACGTGCATCAGGTCATCGGGTACCCGGGCGAGGGCGTCATCCACCTGGCTGCGGACGCGCGCGTTGTAATCGCGCACTTCGCTTTCGGCGGGCCAGTCGGATGGCTGGTCTTTAGGCAGATCGCTCGAATCCGGATCGATACCAAACGAGAACAGCCTGTCGAAAGTGGAATGAAAGGGCGGAAGATCGAGAGGAGGTCCGATCAGGTTGCGATCGAAAGCTTCCAGGTGACCCAGGTAGAAGATGATGCGATGCCGCTCGGGGATGGGACGTTCATAAAGCGCATCCGGACGCACTAACTCGAAGAGGATGTCGGTCTGTGCGCGAGCTTGAGTGAGAGCTTGAGACAGTTCCGCGTTCGGAGTCATTTCGGTAACAGTTTAGCAAAACAGGGTAAACCGTCTGAACCGCGGGAGAAACCGGTAGGGGTGGAAAATCACATCCGGGAGAGCACCAGGCCGGCCTTCGCGATGGCTTCGCACAGCTCTTTGGAAGTCACCAGGCCGAATAACAACTTGCCGTCTATTTCTATTACTGGCACCGACCGGATGCCTTTTGCGGCAAGCAGATCGGGCCGCAGAGTCACGTCGACCTTATCCAGCGAAAAGTGCATCCGCTTACGCAATTCCTCCAAACGCTCGTCGATCAGCGGGCAGAAAGGGCAACCGAGCGCGGTATACAGCGTCACTTTTGTGGATGCAGGTATTTCAGCCGGCGCATTTTCGTCTGTAACCTCGCCGTAACCCATCAGCGACGAGATGTCCGGAAACTTCCGGATATAAATCCATTGGAACAGCGGCGCGCAAACCAGCCACGCAGCCGCAAAGGCCCATTCGGAACGCCAGGCGAGGACGGCCATGCCACCCAGGTAGACGGCCCAGGAGCAGTAGATCATGGAAATGTGGCACTGCTGTTTCATCTAAACCTCTTGCCTCGAGGTTTTCAAGCCACGCATCGAGATCGCCCGCACCTTCGGCCCGCGCATGCACCAATGTGGCGCCGTGTTCATATCCCTTGTCGAAGGCGCGCAGATTCAAATCGCGGAAGCTCTCCGGGACGGAACCGGCGACGGCCTGGCGCAGCGCGTCGGGGTCCAGCAGAGCCGTGACAGCGCCAAAGAAACCCACCAGCACGATATTGAGCACCATCTTGCGGCCTAACTCTTCCGCCAGGCGAGTAGCCGGGACGCTATATACCCGGATACCGCTGGGCACTCCATTGACGCGTACGAGATCCCGCTCCACGATGAGCGTGCCGCCCGGCTTCAGTTCCGGGATGAACCGCGTGTAAGCCTCCTGCGACAGCACCACCAGCACATCCGGCTGGGTCACGTACGGATACGTAATGGGCTCGGGCGAGAGCACCACCGCCGCGCTCGAGGATCCGCCGCGCGCCTCCGGACCGAAGTTCTGGGTCATGGTGGCGAAGGCGCCCTGAAAAATAGAGGCCGCCTTGCCGATCACCGTGGCCGCCAGGATGACGCCCTGGCCGCCGAAGCCCGCGATGCGCACCTCGGTCAGGCGCATACGGTCCCCCGGCGGCGCATCAGTTCCAGGTAGTCGGGCCGGTCGCGGTCCACGAATTTGCCGACAATGATTTCGCCCTGCATGGAGAGACCGGTCTCACTGACCGGCGCGCCGTGTTTGATCTTGCTGGCAGACTTGTAATATTTCATGGTGTCGAGGGCATCGCCTAATTTATTGCGCCGCTGGTAGAGCGTCGGGCAAGGAGACAGCACCTCGATGAAGCAGAAGCCTTTCTTGTGCAACATTTCGACCATCGAGCGGATCAACTGTTTCACGTGATAGGTGGTCCAGCGCGCCACGTAGGAGGCGCCGGCCGATTCCGCCAGCGCCACCAGGTTGAAGGCCGGCTCGAAGGTTCCCTCCGGCGCGGTGGAAGTGATCGCGCCCGCGGGCGTGGTGGGCGCGGTCTGGCCGCCGGTCATGGCGTAGATCATGTTATTCACGCAGATCACCTTGAGATCGATATTGCGCCGCGCCGCGTGGATCAGATGGTTGCCGCCTATCGCCGACAGGTCGCCATCGCCCGAATAGACCACCACCTGCAGCGACGGGTTGGCGAGCTTTAAACCAGTGGCGAAGGGAATCGCGCGCCCGTGCGTGGTATGGAACGAATCCAGGTTCGTATACCCGGCCACGCGCCCGGTGCATCCGATGCCGGACACCACGGCGACTTTATCGAGGTCCGCTTGCGATTCGAGCAGCGCACGGGTGAAGCAATTGACGGTGGTGCCGATGCCGCAACCCGGGCACCAGATGTGCGGCATGCGATCCATGCGCAGGAAGGGCTCGACCGGGTTCTCGGTGCGCTTTTCTATCGTCGCCACGCTCATCGGGATGCCTCCAGGATGGCTGCCAGGATTTGTTCGGGTTGATGCACGCTGCCTCCCGCGTGGCTCACCGGGATCACCCGCGCGCGACCGTTCACGGCCCGCTCCACTTCATGGACCATTTGGCCCAGGTTCAACTCCGGCACCACAAAGGCTTTGGCGCCGGCGGTGCGTTCGGCGAGCGGAGCCGCGGGGAAAGGCCAGGCCGTGATCAGCCTGAATTTTCCCGCCTTCAAGCCCTGCGCGCGCGCCATACGGAGCGCCTTCTCCGCGATGCGCGAGGTGATCCCGTAAGAAACCACCACCACGTCCGCGTCTTCCAATCCTTCGGCTTCGAACAGTGCTTCGTCGGCGGCGACCCGGGCCGTTTTCGAGACCAGTCGCCGCACCAGGCGGTCCTGGGTTTCGACGGTCATGGATGGATAGCCGCGTTCGTCGTGGGTCAAACCGGTTACGTGGAAGCGGTAGCCTTCGCCGGCGTGCGCCATTTCGGGCACGTCGCCATCCACCGGCTCGTAGGGTTTGTATTCGGTGGCGGGGCGGCTGGTGTGGCGGCGAGGATAGATTTCGATTGCGGCGGCCTCGGGGATCAGCACCTTTTCGGTCATGTGGCCTACGCACTCGTCCATCATGACGAACACGGGCTGGCGGTATTGTTCGGAGAGGTTGAAGGCTTTGATGGTGAGATCGAAGCATTCCTGCGGCGAATTCGGGCAGAGCGCCAGCACGCCGTAGTCGCCATGCGATCCCCAGCGCACCTGCATCATGTCCGCCTGCGCGGGCAGAGTGGGGAGGCCGGTGGAGGGTCCGCCGCGCTGCACGTTGACGAACACGCAAGGCGTCTCGGTCATAGCAGCGTAACCGATGTGCTCCATCATGAGGGAGAAGCCCGGCCCCGAGGTGACAGTGAAGGCCTTGGCGCCGCCCCAAACCGCGCCTTGAATGGCGATGGAGGCGGCTAGTTCGTCTTCCATCTGGATGAAGGTGCCGCCGACTGACGGTACCCTGGCCGCGAAGCGTTCCACCACTTCGGTAGAGGGTGTAATTGGGTATCCTGCGGCAAATCGCGCACCCGCCGCGAGCGCGCCTTCGCAGCAGGCATGGTCGCCGTCGAGGAAGTGGGCGCCTGTAAGTACGCCTTTTGGGTCAGCTTGCATGGCGCGATCCATAGATTGCGAAATCCGGACAATAGAGTCCGCAAAGGTCGCAACCGCTGCATTTCTCAGCAGCTACGACGTGAGGTGGGTGATATCCCTTAGAATTGAACGCCGAAGAGAGCGCAAGCACGTGGGTGGGGCAAAACTCGACGCAGAAGCCGCACCCCTTGCATCGCTCGATGGTAATGAATACGGAGCCTTTTGCCATCCTGGCGCAGTGATGCACGCCAGGGGCCAAGGGGCGAGGGGGTTATAGGCCGAGCAACTGGTCCACTTCGGGTCGTGCTGGGGCCGAGGCCTGTGCGCCCAAGCGGGTCACGGAAATGGCGGCGGCCGCATTGGCGAAGCGGAGGGCGCGCTCGACGGGCTGCCCTTCCGTTAGGGCCACGGCCAGGGCGGCGTTGAAGGTATCGCCGGCGGCAGTCGTATCGCGCACCTCGACCGGGAAAGCGGGCGTGTGGAAGCTGCCTTCGCCGCTGAGAAAATACGATCCCTGATCGCCCAGTTTCAGGACCACGCTACGCGGACCGATGCGGCGCAAGGCGTCGGCAAGCCCCGGGGCTTCCGCGAGGGAGACACGCGCGGGCGGGCGGCCCAGCAGCATCAGGGCCTCGCTTTCGTTGGGCGTCAGGATATCCACATTGGCCAGCAAGTCGGCGGGCAACGGCTGCGCTGGCGCCGGATCGAGCATGGTGCGGGCGCCTTCTTCGCGCGCCAGTGTCAGCGCCGCGGCCACCGTATCGAGCGGCGTTTCCAATTGGAACAAGACCAGACTCGCGCCGTGGAAGACCTTGCGCATGGCTTCCACATCCGCGGCGGCCAGCGCGTGATTGGCGCCGGAGGCGACCACGATGGAATTTTGCCCCTGCCGGTCCACCCAAATGAGGGCCACACCGGTGGGCTGCGACTTCGTGGCGTGCACGGCGCTGACGTCCACACCAGCCGCGGCCAGGCTGGCTTTGAGGTGATCGGCGAATACGTCGTAGCCCACGCGCCCGATCATGCGCACGGCCACCGCTGGGGCGCCCAATTTGCCCGCGGCACACGCCTGGTTGGCGCCTTTGCCGCCGGGGATCATCTGAAAATCGCGGCCGAGCACGGTTTCGCCAGGGACGGGCAGGCGGTCCACGGACACCACGAAATCCATGTTCAGGCTGCCGGCGACCACCAACGCAGGTGTCATTTTGCCAGGTCGATGCCCAGTTTCTTCAACTCTTCGGAATAGTATTTGCGGTGCAGCAGGTCCCACTCCTCGCTGCCCTCGGGGATTTCGCGCTTCTGCGAGCGGATCTTGGTGCGCGCGGTCCGGTCCACCTTCTCTTCCGCGGTCAGGACCTCGGTGATATCGCGGACGATTTCGAGGCGTACTTCGTTGACGTCCTTCTTCATGCGCAATTCGCGGGTCTTGCGCAATGCCAGTACGATCTTATGCGACATGTCGGTGACCTTGTCGCGCGACAGTTTCATCTGGTCGTGAGTGTCGCGTCCGGAGGCCCGGATTACCTTGCGTTCCGCGATCATGGTGTTCTTGACTTTGCGGAACATTTCCTGGTAACTGACGCCTTCGCGGCGCATATATTCGCTATATTGCTGCAGAATTTCGCGCACTTCGTCGTTCAGGCGGTCTTCGACTGCCAATTCCTCGGCAATAATATTGGTGACAATCTCCGCCACGGCCTGCGGATTGTTTGTCTCAATCGATGCGGGCGTCAGCTTCTTGACCAATTGGCGGGAGAGATAGGCGATGAATTCCCTTGGAAGCAACATCCTTTAAGTTTCTGCCGGTCGAAACTTGTAGTTTAACAGATCATAACCGGACGGGCGGCTTATGCGCGAGTTAGCCAGGGCTTAAAAGCTTGCAGCGCCTGAGCGGCGACCTTGGCCGCGGAACCTTTGCTGCCGAGGTCATGGCCGGCACCCTCGATGGAGACGATCTCGTGCGGCGCGGAGATGAGTTGGAGTGCCGAGCGCATCTCTTCGATGGAGCCGAAGGGATCGCGCGTGCCGTGGATGAATAGCGACGGGGTGGTCAATTGCGGGAAGTGGGCGGTACGCAGATCGGCGGGGCGGCGCGGAGGGTGCAAGGGGTACGAGAGCAGCAACAGGCCCGCGGCGAGGTCCGGCTGTTCGGCCGCCAGCATGGTGGATTGCCGCCCGCCATAGGAATGGCCGCCGAGGAATATTTTGCCGGGCAGTCGCGCCCGTAGCAGGCCCACCGCGCGCGCCAGGCCGGCGCGATCCTGCGGCGCCATGGCGGGAAACGGCGGCCCGTGCGGACGGGCCTGGCGAAACGGGAGATCGCAGCGCAGCACGGTGATTCCCGCAGCGGAGAAGGCGTCCGCTATGGCGACGAGCAATGGCGCGGCGGCGTTCGATCCGGCGCCATGGCTCAAGACCAGGCCGTTCGAGGGCGGGGAATCCGGGGTGTGCAGGAAGCCGCGCACCGCGGGCGTTCCGGCGGTATCTTCAAAAGCGCAAAGGGGCGCGTATCCCGCGCCGCCATATGGGACAGGAACTCCGCAGCCTCCAGCGGCGCGGGGCGCCCCGTTTTGCGCGAGTTCCTTAGAAGCGCAAAGGGGCGCGTATCCCGCGCCGCCATTTAGGATAGGAACTCCGCAGTTTACAGCGGCGCGGGGCGCCCCGTTTTGCGCGAGTTCCTTAGAAGACGTGACAGCGGACATAGATATAACCTACCGCGACGGAAGTGGGGCACAAGCCCGCGTTTCTGCCAAAATAAAAAGGTGCACGCCGCCAAATTCCGTATCGGCCTCATCCAGATGGCCTGCTCCGTCGATCCCAACGAGAATGTGGCCAAAGCCGAGTGGCGCATCCGGGAGGCCGCGGGGCGGGGCGCGCAGATCATCTGCCTGCAGGAGTTGTTCCGCTCGCAGTATTTCTGCCGGGAGGAAGATGCCCGGCTGTTCGACCTAGCCGAACCGATTCCGGGCCCCTCCACCGAATCGCTCTGCCGGTTGGCGGACGAACTGGGCGTGGTGATTGTGGGCTCGCTGTTCGAGAGGCGCACGGCGGGGGTCTATCACAATACGGCCGTGATCATCGATGGCGGCGAATTGTTGGGCCTGTACCGCAAGATGCACATCCCCGACGATCCGCTGTACTTCGAGAAATTTTATTTCACTCCCGGCGATTTGGGCTTTCGCAGCTTCGATACGCGGTTCGGGCGGGTATCGCGCGCTGGTGTGCTGGGACCAGTGGTATCCGGAAGCGGCGCGGCTGGCGGCGTTGACCGGTCGCGCAGGTGCTGTTCTACCCGACGGCGATCGGCTGGCATCCATCGGAGAAGGCCGAATTCGGCGCGGCGCAGCACGATGCCTGGCGCACCGCGCAGCGCGCGCACGCCATCGCCAACGGGATCTACGTGGCGGCCGTGAACCGTACAGGCTTCGAGGGCACGCCGGAGCACGGGCTGGAATTCTGGGGCGCGTCGTTCGTGGCCGATCCATTCGGCCAGGTGGTGGCCGAGGCATCCCACGACCGGGAAGAGACGCTGATCGTGGAATGCGATCCGCGGCGGATCGAGGAGGTGCGGCGCAACTGGCCCTTCCTGCGCGACCGGCGCATCGACGCGTACGGCGGGATCACGCAGCGTGTGATCGACTGATGCCCGAGACACCGCGCGCCCTGGGCTTCCGCATGCCGGCGGAGTGGGAGCCGCACGAGGCCACCTGGATCGCCTGGCCGCACAATCGCGACGATTGGCCGGGACGGTTTGCGCCCATCGCGTGGGTATACGCAGAGATCGTGCGCAAGCTGGCGCAAGTGGAGCGGGTGCGCATTCTGATCGGCGGGGTGGAGGCAGAACAGGGCGCGCGGCGGATCCTGCGCAAAGCGGGAGCGGACCTGGATGCCGTGGAGTTCTTCCATGCGCCGACCGATCGCGTGTGGACTCGCGACTACTGCCCGCTGTTCGTGAAGAGCCGCGCGGGCGAGGTGGCGCTGACCAACTGGCGGTTCAACGGCTGGGCGAAGTACGACGATTGGAAGAACGATGCGGCGATTCCGGGCAAGCTGGCGGCGGCGTTGAAGCTGCGCGCCTGGGAGCCGGGCCTGGTGCTGGAAGGCGGCAGTATCGACGTGAACGGCCGCGGGCTTCTGTTGACTACCGAGGAATGCCTGCTCAGCCCCGTACAGGCGCGCAATCCGGACTTGAACCGTAAGCAGATCGAGCAGGCGCTGCGGGACTATCTGGGGCTGCGCCAGGTGATCTGGCTACATAACGGGATCGCAGGCGACGATACACACGGGCACGTGGACGACCTGGCCCGATTCGTCAGCGCCGACACCGTGGTGATCGCGTCGGAGGCGGATCGCGCGGATCCCAACTACGAGCCGCTGCGGGAGAATCTGGCGATTCTACGCAAGCTGCCGCTGCGCGTGGTCAAACTGCATATGCCGGCGCCGCTGGTTTTTGCGGGGCGGCGGCTGCCGGCCAGCTATGCGAATTTCTATATTGCGAACAAGCTGGTGCTGATGCCGACGTTCAACGATCCGAACGATCGCGTGGCGTTGAACACGCTGGCGCGCTTGTTCCCGGATCGCCAGATCATTGGGATCCATGCGGTGGAGCTGGTTTGGGGGCTGGGCACGCTGCACTGCATGACGCAGCAGCAGCCGTGTCACTTAGTTTTCCCATAGATAGGAATTCTGCATTAATTGTGGGGCGGGCCCGTGGCCTGCGCGGGTCCCTCGGACCCGCTTTTCGCGTCGGATCGAGCGCCTTGAACAATCAAGATGGCGGCCTGAGAGTCCGCCGCAGGCAGAGTGCCTGCCTCACTTCAGCGGCAAACGGCCGGGGGTCCACGGGGCGCCGGCGTCGTCCAGGGCTTTTTCGATGGCCTTCAGATCCACATCGATCAGGGTGCGCAGTTTCTCTTGCTCAACGGCGAACTGCTGGCTGGCGATGGCGAGGTTCTGGACGTCGGTTTCAGGTGGGCGCTGGAGCGTAGCTTCCTCGTTGCCCATGATCGTCCTGACGCGGCCCACGATGGATTCCGGCACGTTCTCGTTTCGGCCGGCCAACACTACGTCGCCGCGCAGCGCGCGCAGCACATCGTTGTTGCTCTTCTCCAGCGCACGGGCGGCATCGGCCCACTTGCGGTCCATGGATGGTGTGTCGTCGATGGCGTCTTTGATCTTGGCGATACGCGACTTGAGCTCGTTGGCAGTGTCCAGCGCTCCCAGAACCGAGCGCTCCAACTTGACGGCTTTCTGCTGAAACTCGAATAGCTGCCGCTGGGTAGCGGATTCCGTACCCGCCGTGCTTTCGGCTTCCACGGTGAACTCGCGCGCCGGGATCAGCGGCGTCAGAACTCCCTCCACGCGCCGGGCGAGCGCTACGGTGTAGCGGCCGGGCATCACCAGCGGTCCGCGCGGCCCCTCGCGGAACAGGTCGTCATCGGCGTCGGCGGGAGGCGGCGGAGGCAACTCCGCGGCAGGCTCCCGCAGGTCCCAACTCACGCGATGAATTCCCTTGGTGAGGGGACCGGTCAGCGTGCGGATCGGCTTTCCAGCAGCGTCGGAAACGGTCAGCAGCAGGGTTGGACCTTCTTCCTCGCCTTCGGCGCGCAACACGTCCATGCTGGGATAAGCGGCCGCGGCTTTCTTTTTCTCCGCTTCCTTTTCGGCATCGCGGCGCTGCTGTTTTTTGGTCTTGATCTCGTCTTTCAGATAGTAAGTGAATAGCGCGCCGTAGGGCGGATTATCCGCCGTGTAAAACGACTCGCCCAGGAAGCCCTTGCCACGCAGGCCATATTGCCGCGTCTGGATATACATGGTGGCGGGCGGAATCGCAAACAGATTGACGTTCTGCTCCAGCGTTTCGGGCTTGAGGTCACGGAGCGGCGTGTAGTCGTCCAAAATATAGATGCCGCGGCCAAACGTGCCCACCACGAGGTCGTTCATGCGGCGCTGGATGGCCAGGTCGCGCACGGCGATGGTGGGCAAACCGCCTTTGAGGCGAATCCACTTCTGCCCACCGTCGATGGTGAAGTAGAGCCCGAACTCGGTGCCGGCGAACAGCAGGCGGGGATTCACGTGATCCTCGGCGATGGCCAGTACGGCGCCGTTGGCAGGCAGGCCGCCTTCGATGGAGGTCCACGACCGTCCGGCGTCGGTGGTCTTCAGCAGGTAGGGCGCGAAGTCGGAATTTTTGTGGTGATCGAACGCGGCGTAGGCGGTGGTGGCGTCATGCTGCGACGCCAGGATGCGGCTGACATAGGTCTGGTCGGGCACGCCGGGGAACTTCTCGATTTTGCGCCAGTTCGCGCCGCCATCCTCGGTTACCTGGATGAGACCGTCGTCGGTGCCGGCGTAGATCAGTCCTTCCTTGCGCGGCGATTCGGACAGCGCCACGATGTTGCCGTAAAAGGATGTGGACACGTTTTTGGCTACGGTGTCCGGCGGCCAAATCTTTCCCATTACAGGCAGCGTATTGCGATCGATCTGGCGGGAGAGATCGCCGCTGACGGCCTTCCATGAATCGCCGCGGTCGTCGCTGCGGAACAGCTTGTTGGCGGCGAAGTAAATGCGCGTGTGGGAGTGCGGGCTGACCATCAGCGGCGAATCCCAATTCCAGCGCAGGGGCGGATCGTTCGCGCCGGCCTGCGGCTGGATGCCCACGGACTCGCCCGTGCGGCGATCATAGCGGACGAGGCCGCCATGTTGCGATTCCGAGTACACCGTATCGGGGTCCTGCGGGTCGACGCGCGAATGAAAGCCGTCGCCGCCCGCGGTCACATACCAATCGGCATTGGTGATGCCGTGGATGCTGCGGGTGCGCGCGGGGCCGCCCATTGAAAAATTATCCTGCGTGCCGCCGTAGACGTGGTAGAAAGGCGCCGCATCATCCGCGGCGATGTCGTAGAACTGGGTCACCGGCAGGTTCGATTTGAAGTTCCAGGTAGCGGCGCGATCGAAGCTCTCATAGATGCCGCCGTCGCAGCCGACCAGGTAGTGCCTGGTATTGGCGGGGTCCACCCAGATCTCGTGATTGTCCACATGTTTGAAACGTTCGCCGAGGTTGTGCAGCGTCTTGCCGCCATCGTCGGAGACCTGCAGGAACACGCTCATCACATAGATGCGATCGATGTTTTGGGGATCGGGTACGATGTGGGCGTAATATTGCGCCTGGTCGTCGCGATCGTTGCGGCGCTCCCAGGTGGCGCCCAGATCGGATGACCGGAAAATGCCGCCCTTTTTGTCGATGGATTCGACGGACGCGTAGATCACGTCGGGATTGATGGGCGACATGGCGAAACCGATGCGGCCCAGATCTTCGGTGGGCAGGCCGGATTTCACCTTGTTCCAGGTGGCGCCCGCATCGGTGCTCTTGTAGATGGCGCTTTCCGGGACCGCCATCGATCAGGGTCCAGACATGCCGGCGGCGCTGGTAGGCCGCGGCCAGCAGGACATCGGGATTACGCGGGTCGAGCACCACATCGGTGACGCCGGTGTTCTCGCTGATGGTCAAGACAGCCTTCCAGGTCTTGCCGCCGTCGGTGGTTTTGTACAGGCCGCGATCGCCGCCCGGCCCCCAGAGCGGACCTTGGGCCGCCACGTAGACAGTGTTCGAATCGCGGGGATCGAAGACGATGCGGGCGATGTGCTCCGACTTTTTCAGCCCCATGTTCTTCCAGGATTTGCCGCCATCGTCGGAGCGGTAGACGCCGTCGCCATAGGAGACGCTACGCTGGCTGTTGTTTTCTCCCGTGCCGACCCAGACCACGTTCGGATTTTTGGGATCGAGGACCACGGTGCCGATGGAGTAGGAGCCTTCGCCATCGAAGACAGGAGTCCAGGAGGTGCCCGCGTTGACAGTCTTCCAGACACCGCCGGATGCGGAGCCAACGTAATACGTGCTCTTGTCGCGGGGGTTGACGGCGAAGGAGACCACGCGTCCGGAAGTGACCGCCGGACCGATGGAGCGGAGCTTGAGTCCGGTGAATGTATCGGCCGAAAGGAGGTCGGCGGGCTTGTCGGCTTCCTGCGCGCGGGCGAGGGGCAGGGCGATCAGCAGGGAGAGGAAAAAAGCGGAACGTGGCAGCAGCATCGCGAAAAGTATAGCAGGGCGCGCGTTTGCGCCCTGGGTGGCTGGTGGTTAGTGGCTGGTGGCTGGTGGTTTTGTTTGGCTTGCCTTGCTCGCCGTTACATTTTTCCTTTGAATAGGTACACCAGCTCGATTACCAGGATCACCACCACCATTAGCTCCAGGACAAAGGCTCGGGCGTGCTGGAACTGGTCCACCATGAACTGGTAGAGGTCGCCGGCGGTGTGCAGTTTTTCGTCTACCAGGCGGCGGTAATCGGTGACTCCGACCTTGCCGGCGGCCAGACGGTAGACGCGCGCGGAGTACATGTCGCTCAGGAACTTGATGGCGTTATCCATGCGCTCGGTGAGCTCGCGCACGTCCAGGCGGATGGTGTTCAGGCGCTCGGCTTCACGCGCCAGGCGCCAGCGGGCGAAGACTCCGGTGCCCTTGTCGAGCGAGCGATAGACATCGGCGAGCAAATTGGTCAGGGTCTCGTCGTAGTAGCGGAATTCGATCAACTGGGAGTTGGCGAATTCCAGGAGTTGCATCACGGGCAGGGCGCTTTCCGGGGTGTCGTAGACCAGCGCTGCGGTCCAGCCGATGACGACCAGATCGTCGGGATAATAGGAGCGGCGAGACTGCAGAATCTCGGCGCGCTCGTCCTCGGCGAGGCGGGACATCTCACCGCGCACCACCTGGGCGATTTCGTCGCCATGGTCCGCGATCAACTCGTCGGCGGTGACGGGGCTGCCGTCGTCCTTGGCTACCGGCCGTAGCTGGATGACGTAGTAATCCTCGGTCAGCCATTCGTTATAGGGCTTCACCAGCGCGGGCCGGGCGCGCTCCAGGCTGCGGCGTACGCTATCGGCGGCCTGCTTCTCGATTTCGGGCGCGGCGATCCAGCGGCTGGAGAGGCGAATCAGGTCCTGCCAGTCGAACTCGAAGGGTAGTTGGAGCTCGATGCTGACTACGCCGTAGTCGTAATAGTGCAACTGGTTTTGCAGGCGCTCGCCGCTTTCGAGCACCAGCGGTTCCAGGTATTCGATCACCGGAGGCTTCTGGAAGCGCACGTATTCCGGGGTGGGCCGGCGGAAGCTGGGTTCGCGGCCGGCGGGTTGGGCGCCCAGGATGGCGCGCAACTGCTCCAGGTGGATCTCCTCGCAGACGTCGTAGAGGAACAGGAGCCAGAATGTGCCGGAGAGACGGTCGGTGGTCGCGGCCATTCGGCGATTGTACGACTAAAAGCAGCAAGATGTCGGGCTTAGAGCCCTCCGCAGGCTGCGAGCCTGCCCCACGGCGCCGATGGGTTTGCGCGTTTTGGGCGCGCGGTTCGTCTTTACCTTTTGGACCTTTTGCTGACCCGTAACACCAGGCTATTGGCCGGGCTGCTGCTGTGCTGTGCCGGCTGGGCGGCTCCGGTCGGGATGGTCAAGCCCCTGGCACTTGCGCAGACCCGTTACGAGATGCGGGCAGGTGATCGCGTACGTGTGTCCGCGCCCGCGGACACGCTCGATTTTCTGCTGAAGGCCCGCAACCGGCGCGTGGACATTCAGGGCGAGGCGGTGAGCGGGCTGGTGGTCGGGCCGAACCGCACGCACGATCAATTGCTTCTGGCGGCGCCACTGCGGACCAAGCCGGGCGAGTACACGGCCAAGATCTCCGCCGTAAGCCCCAGCGGCGAGGTGCGCGCCGCGGCGGTCACCATTTCGGTGCAACCGCGGCAGAAGGTGCCGTCCGGTTTTACCCGGAACCCCGTGGTGCTGCTGAACGGATGGGAGGCGGGTTTCACCGGCCAATGCACGGTATCGACCAGCTCATCGGAGACATTCGGAAATCTGGCGCAGTACCTGGTCTCGGACGGCGTTCCCATCGTTTACCTTTTCGATAACTGTGTGGAAGATCCCAATCAGACCATTGAGGTGCTGGGCGGCGACCTGGCCACGTTTCTGAGCACGGTCCAATACGAGGACGGCACGCAGGTGCCCGCAATCGACCTGGTGGGGTTCAGCCTGGGCGGCCTGATTGCGCGCTCGTACCTGGCGGGATTGCAGTCCAACCAGTCGTTTGCGCCGCCTTCGCCCACTTTGGTCGGGAAGCTGATCCTGATCGCAACGCCCAACTTCGGCTCATTTGCGGTGGGCAATTACATTACGAGCATTCCTGCCGGCACACAGAGCGCGGAGCTGGTTCCGGGCAGTTCGTTTTTGTGGAACCTGGCCACCTGGAACCAGCGCGGCGACGATTTGCGGGGCACACCGGCACTGGCCATTGTGGGCAACGCAGGCGCTTACGTGGCGAGCCTGGAGGCCACCACGCAGCTCAATAACGCCAGCGACGGGCTGGTCTCGCTAACCAGCGCGGCGCTGGGCTTCGCCTTGCCGGATTCGACACCCACGCAGGTGGTGCCTTATTGCCACGTGGATCCCAGTACGTTCACCAATACGACCCTGGGAACGTTCAACTGCAACGCGGCGGGCATCGCCAACGTGACGAGCGACACGCAGGAGACCGGCGAAATTGTGCGCTCGTTCCTGTCCGGCACTACCGACTGGAAGTCGATCGGGACCGCGTCTACTAAGGATCCTTACCTTTCGACGGATGGCGGCATGTACTTCGCCATGCAGAACCAGACGGGCGGCTACGTCACGGACGTGACCGGGGTGAGCTGGGGCACGGTGGCGCTTACTCAGGGCGGCGATACCGACGTCGTGTATTACACGGATTTCGTGAACGGGACAGGGGATTATCAGGCCATCAGCTCGTCGCTGGGCACCATTAATTGCGGCAATATAACCGAAGCCCTGGGGTATTTTCCGTCGGCGCGCTGCAAAATCGCTACGGCGATTTTCTCAGTAGGGCCGCTCTCCAGCGCGCCTGGACGGATCGTGAATTCGGGTTCCACCATCACCCTCACAGGCAATGACTTTGGCTCGACGCAGTGCAACGGCTGCGCGGTGAAAGCGACTCCGGTGGCGACGGGAACGGCAACCACTTTGACGGTTTCCTCGTGGAGCAGTACTTCGATTTCGGCGGCGCTGCCCGCGTCGCTGACAGGACTGTTGACCATCAGCGTGACGGCGGCCACGGGATCGGACGCCATCCCCATCATGGCCGCGGCGGCGGGTCCCACTTTGGGGGCTTCACCTTCCAGCCTGCAGTTCACTTACACGGCCGGAGGCGCGGCGCCCGCGGCGCAGTCCATCCAGATCAGCAACAGCGGGAGCGGCAGCGTGAGCTGGAGCGCGGCGTCGAGCCAGACGTGGCTGAGCATTTCGCCATCGTCGGGAACGGCTCCGTCGACGCTCTCGGTTTCCTTATCGCCGGCTTCGCTGAGCGCGGGCAGTTACAGCGGGACGGTGACCATTACCGCGTCGGGCGCGGCGGGGAGCCCGGCCACGATTAATGTTTCGCTGACCGTGACAGCGGCCTCCGCGAGTTCGTTGGTGGTGTCGCCGAAGACGCTGGGCTTCAACTACACGGTGGGCGCCGCGTCCCCTGCGGCGCAGAGCCTCTCGATTTCGAACGGCGGGTCCGGGGCGCTGGCGTGGACCGCTACTTCGAGCGTCCCGTGGGCGACGCTTTCGGTGGCGTCGGGGACGGCTCCATCGAGTTTGAAGGTGACGGTGAACCCGGCTAACATGGCGGCCGGATCGTATAGCGGAAACGTGCAGATTACGGCCACGGGGGCGTCGGGCAGTCCGGCGTCTGTGACTCTGACGCTGGTCGTAACGGGGACACAGGCGGCGCCGGCGATCAACAGCACCAACGGCGTGTCCAATGCGGCGAGTTTCCAGAACGGCTTCGGCGCGGCCACGTGGGTCTCGATTTTCGGCACGAATTTATCGGCCACTACCGGCACCTGGCAGCAGAGCGATTTCGTGAACGGGCAACTGCCCACCACGCTCGATGGTGTTTCGGTGACCATCGACGGCACGCCGGCTTACGTGGAATACATCAGCGCGACGCAGATCAATGTGCTGGCTCCGGACGACGCGAAGACGGGCGCGGTAAACGTGCAGGTGACTACGGCCGGACAGAAGAGCAATACGGTTACAGCGCAGAAGCAACAGTATGCGCCGGCGTGGTTCACTTTCGCGAACGGCAAGTACGTGGCCGCGCTGCACACCAATTATGCGTATGTGGGGGCGGCCGGATTGATCGCGGGCGTGACCACCACGCCGGCCGCGCCGGGAGAGACCATTCTGCTCTACGGCACGGGATTTGGGCCTACGGATCCGGCGACGCCTACGGGGCAACTGGTGACCACAGCCGCGCAACTCCCGGCGGGCGCCGTCGCAGTCACCATAGGCGGGGTCGCGGCAACCGTGGGATTCGCGGGGCTGACGGAATCGGGCCTCTATCAGTTCAATGTGACCGTGCCGTCGAGCC
Organism: Bryobacterales bacterium; assembly: GCA_963843255.1. Lineage (GTDB taxonomy): Bacteria > Acidobacteriota > Terriglobia > Bryobacterales > Bryobacteraceae > Bog-159. Next base: position 590,637 of record CAWJJQ010000009.1, read on the forward strand.
TGCCCGACGGGGATGCGGCGGTGGTTGCTACTATCGGCGGGGCCACCACACAGACCGGCGTCTCCCTCACCATTCAGAAGTAGCCCGCACGCGGTTATCATGAGGGGACATGCAGACCAAGCAACTGGGTAATAGCGACCTGCGCCTGACGCCGATCGGCATTGGGGCGTGGGCCATGGGCGGCGGCGGCTGGGCTTTCGCCTGGGGACCGCAGGACGACGACGCATCGGTGGCCGCCATTCACGCAGCGCTGGACGCGGGCCTGAACTGGATCGATACCGCGGCGATTTACGGCTTGGGCCATTCCGAAGAGGTGGTGGCGCGCGCTTTGAAGGGCCGGTCGCGGAAGCCATATGTCTTCACTAAATGCGAGCGGGTATGGAACGAGCAGCGGCAGATCGGGAAGAGCCTGAAGGCGGACTCGATCCGGCGCGAAGTGGAAGCCAGCCTGCGCCGTTTGCAGGTGGACGTAATCGACCTCTACCAGATCCACTGGCCGGAACCGGCGGAAGACATCGAAGAAGGCTGGACCACCATGGCGGAGTTGCAGCGGGAAGGCAAAGTGCGGTGGATCGGGGTATCGAATTTCAATGTGGAGCAGATGCGGCGCGCGGCGGCGATTGCCCCCATTACTTCGCTACAACCGCCGTATTCGATCCTGTCGCCGGAGATTGAGGCCGAGACATTGCCGTACACGCTCGCGCACGGTATCGGGGTGATCGTCTATTCGCCGATGAAATCGGGGCTGCTGAGCGGCGGCATGACCCGGGAGCGGATCGCGGCTATGCCGGAGGACGATTTCCGGCGGCGGGTAGCGCCGTTCCAGGAGCCGCAGCTTACGCGGAACCTGGCACTGGCGGAACTGTTGCGCGCGATTGGGGCGCGGCACGGGCGCACGACCGGGGAAGTGGCCATCGCGTGGACGCTGCGGCATCCGGCGGTGACGGCGGCGATTGTGGGGATGCGGTCGGCCAAGCAGGTGGAAGGAGTGATGGGCGCCACCGAGTTCCGGCTCAGCCCGGCCGAGGTGGAAGAGATCGCAGCATTCATGCGGGCATGATCCCAACATATAATTGATTGACTTGGTAGTCGATTCATGAAAATTTCGCGTTTTTATTTCACGGTGGCCCTGCTGGCTCTGCCGGGACTGGCGCAGGCGGTGGACTTCGCGACCGAGGTGCATCCGATCCTGGCGGCGCGATGCGCGCCGTGTCATAGCGGGGCGAAGCCGGCCGCGGGATTGTCACTCACCAGCCGCGCTTCGGTGCTGGCGGGAGGCGCGAGCGGTCCGGCGATTGCTCCGGGGCACAGCGACGACAGCCTGCTGATCCAGAAAGTTTCCGGTCAGCGGGGGGCGGTCATGCCCGCATCGGGCGAACCTTTGACCGCGGCCCAGATTGCCACCCTGCGAGCGTGGATCGACGAGGGTGCGGTGTGGCCGGAGACGGCGCCGGTGGCGGCAGGATGGAACGCGCCTATCGCGCCGCGCAAGCCGGAGGTGCCGGCGGGCAGCGAACCGCATCCGGTCGATCGTTTCCTGGCGGCTTATTTTGCAAAGCATGGGATGGCCTTCCCGGAGTCAGCCAGCGATGCTCGGTTCGCGCGGCGGGTTTATTTCGATTTGTGGGGTCTGCCTCCCACGCCCGCGCAACTGGAATCGTTCCTCGGCGACAAAAGCCCGGCGAAACGCGCCCGGCTGATCGATGCGCTACTGGGCGGTTCGCGCTTGTACGCGGAAAACTGGATCAGTTGGTGGAACGACCTGCTGCGCAACGATCAGGGCAGCAACTACGCGGGCGAGCGCAAATCGATCACGAACTGGCTGTTTGAAGCTCTCGCGCACAACATGCCGTACAACCAGATGATTGGGGCGCTGTTGAATCCGGTAGAGGAAAGCGACCCGGACGGCTTTCTGATCGGGGTGAACTGGCGCGGCGATGTGAACGCCAGCCAGACGCCCTACATGCAGGCGGCGCAGAACACGGCGCAGATTTTCCTGGGCATCAATCTGAAGTGCGCCTCGTGCCACGACAGCTTTATCAACCGGTACAAACTGCGGGAGTCGTACGGCATGGCGGCGCTGTTTTCGCCACAGAGCCGGCTGGAGCTGGTGCGGTGCGACGTGAAGACCGGGAAATTCACGGGTCCGCAACTGCTCTATCCGGAGATAGGGACCGTGCCGGAGCAAGCCGCGCTGGTGGAGCGGCATGCGGCGGCGGCGCGGTTCTTCACCGACCAGCGGAACGGGCGGGTGGCGCGCACCATCGTGAACCGGTACTGGCAGAAGCTGTTCGGGCACGGGCTGGTGGAACCTGTGGATGAAATGGACGGCGAGCCGTGGAACGCGGACCTGCTCGACTGGCTGGCAAGCGATTTCACGGCGCACGGCAGCGATCTGAAATACCTGCTGCGGCTGTTGATGACGTCGAAGGCTTACCAACTGCCCGCGGTGGTGAGCACGGAGCAGGCGGAAAAGCCATATGTGTTCCGCGGTCCGCAGGTGCGCCGGCTGACCGCTGAGGAATTCGCGGACACTGTGTCGGCGATTACGGGCGAATGGCGGGAAGTGGAGAAAGACCGGGAAGCGGCGCCGGCGCGCGACTGGCAGTTCAAGGCGTCGCCACTGGCGCTAGCGCTAGGGCGCCCGATTCGGGACCAGGTATTCACTACGCGGGACAACCGGCCGACTACGTTTCAAGCGCTCGAACTGGTGAACGGATCGAGCCTGGAAGAGATGCTGCGCCGGGGCGCGCTGCACCTGTTGGGCGAACTGCCGGGCGATCCCGCGGGTCCGCCGCAGAACCTGTTCGACAGCGGCACAGTAGAGCGCGGCATGGTGGATTTCGATTTTGATATTACGGGGCAGAAGCAATTGCTGCTGTTGGTGGAAGATGCGGGAACGCAGGATCAGGCGCGCACGGTGGCCGGCTGGGCGAACGTGGAATTCATTGGTCCGAACGGCGCGAAGACGCTGGCAGACCTGGCGCCCGCGACCTTCACGCGGGCACCGCTGACGGCCAACAAATTTCCGGCGGGCGAAGCCATCACCATGCCGCTGGGAACGCGGCTGGCGGTGCCGATTGGGGGGCGAGGATTCACGCGGATGCGCGGCCGGGTAGTGCTGGATGACCGCTCGGTGACCGATGAGATCGAGGGCGCGGTTCGCTTTTTCGTCTTCGGCGGGGAGCCGGATGCCGGACGGCTGGTGCGGGCAGCGGGCGAGGCGAGCCCGGAGGGTATCGCGCCTCCGGCACGGCTGGCCAGCGTGAGCGACGCGGGCGAGCGGTTTTACTTGCAACTCTTCGCACGAAAACCGAACCCGGACGAGGAACGCATCGTAAAGAATTATTTTGCGGGTGGAAAACTGGCGCCGGCGCCCCTGGAGGATTTGTTGTGGAGTTTATTGCTGCATCCCGAGTTTCAATACTTGTACTAGCGGCGAGCGCCGCGGTGTGGGCGCAGGACGGCAACGCCATATACCAGGCGCATTGCGCGCAGTGCCACGACAAAGGCGTGGGGCGGGCGCCGCAACTGCTGACGCTGGGGCTGCTGACGCCGGAGACCGTGGTGGCATCGCTGGTCAGCGGCAAGATGGCGGAGCAGGGCAAGGCGCTGACGGCGACGGAGACCCGTGCGGTGGCGATGTTCGTCACCGGGAAAACGTTCGGGGCGGAAGAAGCGTCGAAACAGGGGCAGTGCGCGGGGGCCGCGCCGGCGTTCGATAAGCCGTTCTCCAGTCCGCATTGGAACGGCTGGGGCGAGGATATCGACAATCGCCGCATGCAGCCTGCGGACATGGCGGGACTGAGCGCCGGAGACCTGTCGCGATTGAAGGTGAAGTGGGCCTTCGGCTTCGCGGGCGCGGGGAAGGCAAATGCGCAGCCCACGGTGGTGGGCGGGCGCATCTTTACAGGCAGCGACTCCGGCAAGGTTTATGCGCTGGACGCAGCGACGGGATGCGTCTACTGGACGTTCAAGGCCGATGGGCCGGTGCGTACCGCCATCAGCATCGGTCCGGTGGGAGCGAAGTGGGCGGCGTATTTCGGCGACCAGAGAGCGCGGGCTTATGCGGTGGACGCGGAGACGGGCACGCTGCTGTGGAAGACGCGGGTGGATGACCATCCGGCGGCGATGATCACAGGCGCGCCCACATTGTACGAGGGACGGCTGTATGTTCCCGATTCATCGTACGAGGAAGTGACCGGCGGCAATCCCAAGTACGAGTGCTGTAAGTTCCGCGGGGCGGTATCGGCACTGGACGCGGCCACGGGGAAGGTGATCTGGAAAAGCTATACGATCGCAGAGGCGCCGCACCCGGTGCGCAAGAACAAGCAGGGCACGCAGCTATGGGGGCCGTCGGGGGCAGGCGTGTGGTCGTCGCCTACGATCGATCCGAAGCAGCGCGCGGTGTATGTAACGACGGGCGATGCTTATTCGGACCCGGTGCCCAAGACGAATGATGCGTTTCTGGCGTTCAATATGGACACGGGAAAACTGCTATGGTCGCGCCAGTTGACGGAGAACGATGCGTACAACCTGGGATGCCCTAACGGCGACAATTGTCCGGAGGTGAAGGGGCCGGATTTCGATTTCGGCTGTTCGCCGAGCCTGGTGACGCTACCGAACGGGAAGCGCGCGCTGGTGGCTGGGCAGAAATCGGGCATGGTGCACGCGCTCGATCCGGACCAGCAGGGCGAGTTGCTCTGGTCCAAGCGTGTGGGCAAGGGCGGTCCGCTGGGCGGGGTGCAGTGGGGCACCGCGACGGACGGGCAGAATGTGTACGCGGCGGTTTCGGACCACTTTGCCACGAAGAACCTGAGCGAAGCGGGCGGGATGTTCGCGCTGAAGCTCGAGACGGGGGACACGGTGTGGTCCACGCCGGCGCCCGTATGCAGCCAAGCCGAATTGCAGCCCCGCGCAATCGGCGGCGGTGACGGTGACTCCGGGAGCGGTGTTTTCGGGCTCGCTCGACGGGCATTTGCGGGCGTACGCGACTGGCGATGGGCACATTTTGTGGGATGTAGATACGGCGATCGACTACCAGACGGTGAACGGAGTGAAGGGGAAGGGCGGGTCGCTGGACGGTCCGGGGCCGGTGGTTGTGGGCGGGGTGCTGTACGTGAACTCGGGGTACGGGATGTTCGCGGAGATGCCGGGGAACGTGTTGCTGGCGTTTACGGTGGACGGGAAATAGGATAAATTGGCGGCCTTAGAGGCCGCCGCAGGCCGGGGGCCTGCCCCACTAAGCGTAGTAACATAAGAGCCATGCAAGGCGATGAAGGGAGAATTTCGCGCCGTCATTTCCTGGCGCTGGCTGCGCTGGCAGGATCGGAAGCCAGGCTGCTGGCCGGCAGCGAAAAGATCGCGCCGCGCGCCGACAGCATGATTTTGCTGTGGATGGCGGGCGGCATGGCGCAAACCGAAACGTTCGATCCCAAGCGCTACACCCCGTTTGAGCCGGGCCTCGAATCGAAGCGGGTGTTGAGCACCTTTCCGTCGATCGATACGGTAGTGGACAACATCAAGCTCTCGGCCGGGCTGGAGCGGGTTGCAAAGGTGATGGACCGCGGGACGCTGATCCGCTCGCACCGGGTGGGCGACCTGGGTTTCATTTTGCATTCGCGGCACCAGTTTCACTGGCACACGGGGTATGCGCCGCCGCAATCGGTGGCGGCACCTCACATGGGCGCGGTGATCTCGCGCACGCTGGGTCCGCGGAATCCGGAGATGCCGGCGTTCATCGACATCGGGCAGAACCTGGAAATTGGCGGGGAGAGCGACGCGGTGAAGTCGTTTCACACGGCCGGATTTCTGGGCAGCGAGCACGCCCCGTTTCTGATCTCCGATCCGCGCGATGCGGTGGCGCGGGTACGTCCTTCGGAGCACATTGGCGCGGCGCGATTCGCGAGCCGGTACGAGCAGTACAAGAAGCTGGTGGCGGCCAGCCCGGTGGGAGAATACGGCAGCGATTTCCAGCGGCAGAGCCTGCTGCGCTCGTTCGACAATGCGCACCGGCTGTTGACGTCGCCGGCGGCCAAGGCGTTCGACCTGAGCCTGGAGCCGAAGGCCAGCTACGACACTTACAATACGGGCCGGTTCGGACTGGGCTGTCTGCTGGCGCGGCGGCTGGTGGAATCCGGGGCGCGGTTTGTGGAAGTCACGACGGAGTACATTCCCTTTCGCTATTGGGACACGCACGAGAACGGGCATAAGCGCGCGCAAGGCATGAAGGAAACGATCGATGCGCCGGTGTCGCAATTGATCCTGGACCTGGAATCGCGCGGGCTGCTGGATCGCACGCTGGTGGTGCTGGCCAGCGAATTCGGGCGCGACATGATGACGGAAGGCAAGCCGGGAGCGGAAGTGAAGAACCAGGTGAAACAGCCGGACATCATGACGGAGCCGAAGCACTACGGCATGCACCGGCATTTCACCGAGGCGTGTTCGGTGCTGATGTTCGGCGGCGGTGCGCCCAAGGGCAAACTGTACGGATTGACGGCGGACGAACGGCCCTGCCGGATCGTGAAGAACCCGGTCACGATCGAAGATCTGCACGCCACCATTTACACGGCGATGGGGATCGCGCCGGATACTGCTTACGAGGTGGAGAAGCGGCCTTTTTACGTCACCAAGGACGGCAAAGGGAAAGCCGTCGCGGCGCTGCGGTCGTAACCGGCGGGGAAGATTTCCGGGTGCGCGATGGCGGCCAGGATGGCAAGCGATTCGACCAGGCGGGGGCCGGGACGATTGAAATATTGGTTGCCATCGGCCACGTAGACACGCCCGGCCTGGACCGCGCGTAAACCGCTCCAGTTGGGCCGCCGCGTTAGCCAGTACATCTCGTTCAGGGCGCGATCGAGGTCGAAGCCGCAGGGCATCACCAGGATCACGTCGGGATCGGCGGCCTCCAGATCCTCCCAAGTGCGCCAGACGACGTGACCGGCGCCCGACATTTCGATGAGCTCGGGCATCCAGTTGGCCACCGGCATGGGCGGCTCGATCCACTCGATGCAGGCGAGGCGCGGGCGGTTGGGCGCATGGCGGGCAGCGTTTGAGATCGCCTGCATGCGCGCTTGCAGGCGGGCGACCAGCGCTTCGCCGCGCGGCGCAATTTCGAGGGCCTGGGCGACGCGCCGCATGTCCTGCCAGACATCGGCGAGCGAGGCGGGATTGAGCGGTATAACGGACGGGCGGCTGGCCAGGCGGCCGGCCACGGAGCGCTCCACATCGCGCAGGCTGACGGCGCAGACTTCGCAATGGATCTGGGTCAGGATATGTGTGGGCTGGAGGCGCTCGAGCACATCGTCGAAGACCTGGTAAACGGAGATCGATTCGGCGATGGTTTCTTTCACCAGGCGGTCGATTTCGCGGCTATCGCCATCGACGGCGAAGCGGGGGGCGGTGCAGACGGGGAGGGTGCGCACCTGTTCCGGAAAATCGCACTCGTGCGAGCGGCCCACTAGCCACGGTAGGGCCCCCAGCGCATCCACGATTTCGGTGGCGCTGGAGATCATGGAAACGATGCGCGGGGTCATATGGCAGCGGCCGCTACGGGCAGCAGGTCGGCAAAGACGAAGCCATCCGCATCGCGCAGTTCGCCGGCAGTGATCGGGATGGGACGGCTGAACATCGGGCCGGCGTAAGCGAAGGTGTGGAACTCGCCGTTTTCGCCGCAGGGATCGGCCTGGGGCGGCAGATCGGCAAGCAGAGAGTCGTCGAATTCGCGGCCGGCGAAGACGGGATCGAGGACCTTCTTATCGATGCAGGTGATCCGTGCGCGCAAGCCGTCGCGGAGCATTTCGCGGGCGAGGGCGGCGGTGGGAAGTTCCCAGAGCGGGAACAGCGGTTCGAGGCCCGTCCCGGCCAGGGCGCGCTCGCGGTAAGCGCGCACATCGCGCAGGAACAGGTCGCCGAAGATGATGGCTTCGATGCCTTCGGCTACCGCGGTGCGGCAAGCTTCGGCCATCAGCGATCTCATACTGGTCGTTGGAACAGGGCCACGGAAGCTCCACGGCGCGCAACGGAAGGCCGGTCGCGGTAGCCTGGGCTTCCACCAACGTGCGGCGCACGGCATGCATGGCCACGCGATCGGCGGTGTGGTTGAAGGTGGTAAGCAGACCGGCGATTTCCACGCCTTGCCCGCGCATACGATGGAGGGCCCAGGCGCTATCTTTACCGCTCGACCAGGAAAGCAGCGCGCGCTTCAAGCGATTGCGGGGACCTGCTCGGCGGAATGCAGGCGGCGGCTGAGCCAGGCGTGCAGACCGAACAGAACGGCGGTAAAAAACAAGTCGCCGGCCAAAGTGCGGCCGAAGAACGGGATCGCCTGCGTAAAGCAGAGCGCCAGTCCCGACCAGGTGTGCGCATACCAGCTGATCCAGGTACCGAAATTGGAGATCAGGAAGAACTGCGCGCTGCACACGAAGCAGGCGGCCCCGATCGAGATGGGGCTGCTGGTGGCGCGGAGGCGCCGGCCGATCAACACGTTGATCATGAAGGCGAGATAGACGAACGGCGTGGCGACCGAGTATCCGCCGCGCAGCGGGTCGGTGACAGCCATCAGCACCAGCGGGATGGCGAACGCTTGCCAGCCGCGCAGACGGGCGCCGGCATAGAGGCTCATGCCGCCCACCGGGGCGAAGTTCGGCGGGTGCGGCAACAGGCGCGCCAAGGCACCGACTACAGTGAGGCTGAGCGCGAGAGGCCGAACATTATTTCCTCGATCCATGATCTCTCCTTAATCAGATAGTGTACCGCCGCTGGCGGCACGGTTGGGTTCCCACAGGGTTTCGGCGGCGCGAAGCTGGTGACTGGCCCAGCGGCTCCAGACAAAGAACGCGTCGCCCAGGCGGTTCAAATATTGCACGGCTTCGGGAGGCACAGGCTCCTCGCCTGATAGGGCGATGACCGCGCGTTCGGCGCGGCGGCACACCGTGCGGCAGACGTGCAGTTCGGCATTGAGGCGCGATCCGCCCGGCAGAACGAACGAGCGCAGCGGGGGGAGCCCTTCGTTCATCTCGTCCATTTCGCCTTCGAGCTGTGCGATTTCGGCGGCGGTGATGCGGGCCTGGCGGGGATGGACGTCCTCGGGCAGCGTAGCGAGAATCGACCCCAGGTTGAATAGCTCATGCTGCACGCGCAGCAGGATGACGGATAGCGAGGCGACCACGGGTTCACCGGATGCGGTCTGCCGCGCCAGCCCGGCGAACGAGTTCAATTCATCCACCGTGCCGTAGGCTTCAATGCGCCGCGAATCTTTCGGCACGCGCTGGCCGCCCGCCAGGCTGGTATCGCCGGCGTCACCCTGGCGCGTATAGACACGGTTGATGGCCAGGCGCGGCGGGTCGAATTTAGGCTCCATGGGCCCCTCCCCCGCCGGCTCCCTCAATGCAGGATACATCGGCGGCTGAACTCGCTGCTATGATGAGACAAGTGCTGGGGATGCCATGACGATAGATGAGCGGCTGGAAAAACTGGCGGAAAGGCACGAAGCGCTGACCCAAACCGTGGAATTGTTGCTGGCCGTGAACCAGCAAAACGAGAAACGGATGGGACAGGCGCTGGATGCCATTATCCGCTTGACGAATATCGCGGAGGCGCACGATATCCGGCTTGACGATCGCGAGCAGGCCGTCGACGACGTGCCGCAAAGTACGTAATTTCACGGGCGTGTATCCTTCGTTTTACTCCAAGCCCATTTCACGCCGGCCACGAAATTAAGCTTCGGCGCCGGAAAGCCAAGCACTTCCTCGTAGGATTGATTCAACGCATTGCGTAGGTTCCCGTACGCGGTGAGGCCCGCGTGCAGGCGGATGTTGAGGTTCACACCCATATCGAAGAAGCCGGGATTAGTATAGAGGCCGGCGGTCGCGCCGTAGGTGGGATCGACGTCGAGGTCCGAGCCGCGAAAGTAGCCGGTAATGTTGGCGGTCACGCGGCCGCGCGAAAAACTGGAGACGAACGATCCGGAATTAGCCGGCCGGCGGATCAACTGCTGCCCTACGGAAAAGGGGATCGGCGCGAGGCCCGTCGATCCGTTCAAGGAGAGCACGGCGGAATCGAGATAGGTATAGGACGCCGCGAGCGACATCCAGCGGGCGGGGCGGAAGCGGCCCGATAATTCGACGCCCTGCGCGCGGGCGTTCGACAGGTTGTCGGTCTGGTAGGCGCTGAGGACCGCCAGGTTGCCGCCTAGCGAGACGATCAGGTCGTAGAAGCGATTGTAGAAGTAAGTGGCATCCAGCGAGAGGCGGCCGGAAAACAAGCGCTGTTCGACGCCGAAATCGAAGCTGGCGGTGCGCTCGGGTTTGAGCGCGGGATTGTTGGTGAAGGCCAGTTCGAGGCCGGCGGGCGGACGGATGCCTGTGCCGAAAGAAGTATGGATGCGCGTGGCTCCGGGAGCCTGACCTTGGCCCCGGCGGAGCACATAGGTGGCTGCCAGCTTGGGATTCACCTTGCCCACGGTGTTGGAGGGAAAGGCGGGCCGGCCGTCGCCCGTATTTTCGGGGATGGCCGGCGTTTCGATGATCTCGCCGCGCACGCCGGCGTTAAAAAAGAGACGGCTGCCGGCCTGAAAGCGATTCTCCCAATAGATGCCGGCATCGTCGCGCTTGATGGTGAAGGGGTTGAAGTCGTCGCCGCTGATGTAGGTGTTCTTGACTTCCTCGCGGGTGAGACTGACCCCGAACGCCGTGGTGTACCAGGGGGTGACGCTCAGGATGCTGCGCGTTTCGAACTGCCCGCGGAGATCCTTTTCGAAACTGAATCCGTAGGGGCTGGTGTAGCCGCTGTTTTCGAGGAAAAAGCTGGCGAAAGTCTCCTGGCGGAAGCGCGGAGAAATGTCGATCTGGTGGTGCAGGAAATAGTCGGAGGAATTGTTTTTATCGCGGCTGATCGGGTCGAGGCCGGGAAAATCGTGGCCCGGATCGGAACCGTATGCGCCGGAATCGCCGACATCGTTCGCGTCATAATTGCCGCCGAAGGAGAGGGTCTGGCGGCCGAAGGAGCGCGTGACGTGCAAGGCCACGTCGTCATTCCGGTAATCGCTGTTGGGCTCCGGGCCGTTGTCGCCGAATTGCGAAACGAAAGCGGCGATGCCGAAGCCTGCCAGCGTCCCGGACGCGCCCAGAGCGAAGCGATGCTCCTGGTACGTGCCGCCCTCGGCCAGCACGTCGACCGACGGCTCATCCGACGCCGCGCGGGTGACGAAATTGATCACGCCGCTATTGGCGTAGGCCCCGTAGACCGCGGATTGCGGCCCTTCGATCACCTCCACGCGCTCCAGCCAGCCGGTGGGGATGTGGGCGAAATCGAAAGCGCCGCCCACCGAGTTCACCGGCACGCCATCGATCTGTACCAGGTTGAAATTGTAATCGCCGCCGCGGATGAAGACGTCCGCAACACCGCCGGGGCTGCCGTTTTGCCCGATGACGAGGCCGGGTATGTAGCGCAACAGATCCACGGCTAGGGCTTCGTTGCGTTGGGCGATCTCCTCGCGCGGCACGATGTTGATGCTGCTACCCTGCTCGGTCAGGGGCACATCGATGGCGGATCCGGCCACGCGCACGGAATCCACCTGCGGCGCGACGTTGAGCGTGATGCTGATAGCGCCGGAATCGGAGGCCATGGATAGCGGGATGGTCTTCGTTTCGAATCCTGGCGCGGTGACAGTAAGGTGCATGGCGGCGGTCTCGCCGAGTTTAAGGATAAAGCCGCCCGCCACGTCGGTGACGGTTTGGGAAGCCACGCCCACGCGATTGACGGCGGAGACCTGCGCGCCGGCGATGGCAGCGCCGGATGGATCGAGCACGGTTCCGTGGATGGTGAATGACGTCGCGGTGGCAGCGGGCAATAGCCCGAGCCATAGAAGCAGACAGCGCATTGTAGGCTCCTCCCTCGAGAGCCGCAATTCCGGAGTCCTACCGGTCGGTCTCCTGACTTGCGCTTCGCTGGACCGGTCAGCCTTCCCATCCGCTCAAGGACAGTGGCACGTTCGACCGGGCCTCCACGCTTACAGTGGCGGGGCCGTGCTGGATTTGCACCAGCTTCCCATACAACACCGGCAAGCTTCTGAACGATCCCAGCATAGCCGCTGGCGGGCGGGATGGTCAAGCGCTAAACTGGCTTAAACCGACGGCTGGGGGGCCTAATTGCAACGCTTATTTGCCGTGATTCGTTCCCGCGGCCCGGCTTGGGAACCCGATCTGCCTCTTAACCAGCAGGCGGACTGGACAGCTCATGCTGCGTTCATGAACGCTCTGGAGGCGGAAGGGTTTGTGGTGTTCGGCGGGCCGCTGGAGGGGTCGGCGGATTTTCTTTTGATTTTTCGGGCGGAGAATGCGGACGAGGTGCTGGCTCGGCTGGCCGGCGATCCTTGGGGGACGGAGCGGCTGGTTCTGACTCGGATTTCTCCTTGGACTCTACTGCTCGGGGCGCTTCCGTAAGAGCGCAAAGGCGGCGCGGCCGTGGGGCCCCGCGCAGGCCACGGGCCAGCCCCACTGGTCTACGATGGAAATATAAGGCACTCATCGAGGGATTTATATGTTTCTACCCGCTGGTAAGACCGACGAAGTCGATCTGAAGAAAACTTACGACGCCATTGTAGTGGGCTCCGGGGCGGCGGGCGGCATGGCCGCGCACGTGCTCACGTCGCACGGGATGCAGGTCCTGCTGCTCGAAGCCGGCAAGAAGCTCAATATCAACCAGGAATTGAAGTCGATGGAGTGGCCCTACGACCACCCGCGGCGTGGCGACATGCCGCCCGATTCGCACGCGCTGAGCGGCCGCGAATATTCCATCCGGCAGCCCCCTTACGCCAAGGGCAGCCCGTACAAGCACGTCTATTCTTACGTGGAAGACGGCGCCGGCTCGGACTACGCGAAGAATATCGTGGTGGACGAGAAAGACCATCCGTTCACTGGCACGCAATACGCCTGGGTGCGCGCACGCTGCCTGGGCGGCAAGACCAATATCTGGGGGCGGCTGGCGCTGCGCCTTTCGGATTACGATTTCAAAGCCGCGTCGCGCGACGGGTATGGCGAAGACTGGCCGATATCGTATGCCGATATCCAACCGTACTACGACAAAGTGGATCTTTACTTGGGAATTTCGGGCCACAAAGAGAACCTGCCCTACCTGCCCGACAGCCTGTTCCAGCGCGCCGTGCGGCTGAACCCGGCGGAGGTCCAGCTGCGGCAAAGCATGGCGAAGATGGGGAGGGTGGTTACGCCGTACCGCGCGGGCGTGACAACTGACGGCCTAAAGCACAACAAGTATCGCAGCCGGTGCTACGGGCGTGGCGCGTGCGACCGGCGGGTGGGAGGCTGCGATATCCACGCCGCGTTCGATTCGCCCACGGGCCTGATCTATCCGGCTCTCGAAACCGGCAACCTGACGCTGCGCACCAATGCCACGGTGTATGAAGTGACGGTGGATCAGAATACTGGTAAAGCCAGCGGCGTTTCGTTTATCGATACCGACACCGGCAAGCAGTACAGCGCCAAAGCGCGCTCGGTCCTGCTGGGCGCTTCCACCCTCGAATCGGCGCGGCTGATGCTGCTCTCGAAATCGCGATTTTATCCGAACGGAATCGCCAACTCCAGCGGGCACGTGGGCCACAATTTCTGCGAGCACCTGATGGGACCGGGAGTCAACGGACTGGTGAAGGACCTGGTTGGAAAGCCGCGCACGCTGGATGACGGGCGTCCCGGATCGTTTTACCTGGCGCGTTTCCGCAACCTGACCGATCGCAACCCGAAATTTCTGCGCGGGTACGGATTTGAAGGCGGAAGCGGTTGCGGCATGTTCCCCGATAGCGTGGGCATGCCAGGCTTCGGCTCATCGTACAAGAAGACCGTGCGCGATTATGCTGGAGCGTTCATCGGCATGGGCGGGTTCGGCGAAGTGCTGCCGCGGTACGACAACTACGTGGAGGTGGATCCGGACGTCAAAGACCGTTGGGGCGTGCCGGTGCTGCGGTTCCACATCAAGTTCGGCGACAACGAGAAGAAGATGGCCGCGGACATGGCGGATTCGGCGCGCGAGATGTTTGAAGCCGCGGGCATCGAGGTGCTGGGCACCAGCCGGGACATCCTGACCGAGGGATATTCCATCCACGAACTGGGCACATCGCGCATGGGCAGCGATCCCAAAAAATCGGTGGTGAACCAGTTCCAGCAGGCGCACGATGTGAAGAACCTGCTGGTAGTGGACGGTAGCACGCACGTAAGCGCGTCGTGCCAGAATCCGACATGGACGATCATGGCGCTATGCTGGCGCTCGTGCGATCACCTGGCGGAAGAATTGAAGAAAGGAAACGTGTGATGCCTGCTGAAATGAATCGCCGCGATTTGATCCGGATTGGGGCGAGCGCCGCTTTGGGGGTGGCCGCCGGGCCGGTCGTTGCCGCTGCCATCGTCGAGAAACCCAAGTTTTTTACGCCGGCCGAATTCGCCATGCTCGACGAACTGACGGAGATCATCATCCCCACGGACGAGCATTCTCCGGGCGCGCGCGCCGCGATGGTGGCGGCATACCTCGATCTGCGCCTGGCCGAAGCGTTCGAAAACAAGGACCGGGACGAATGGCGCAACGGCCTGCATCTGGTGGACGCGCTTTCGCAAAAGATGAACGATCACGCGTTCATGCAGGCCACGCCGGAGCAGCGGGTAGCCGTGGTGGCCGCCATGGCCAAGAAAGAGACGAACCCGAAGACACCGGAGGAGCAGTTCTTCCGCGAATTGAAAGGCGCCACGGCGCACGCGTACTACACCTCGAAAATCGGCATCCACCAGGAAATCGGGTACAAGGGCAACGTGATGTTGCAGGAGTTTGTAGGCACCGAAGTCACTTAGTGCGGTCGATCCGGCGAGAATAGCGGGTCCGAGGGACCCGCGCAGGCCATGGGCCTGCCACACAGTACTAACCAACCTTAACCTATTGCCAGCGATTCACCGCTGCGACAGAATGTGGGTAGTGGGTGATCCAGCGGATCAGACGGATATTACCAGCCTGCTGCGCCGGTGGCAGGCGGGTGACACAGCCGCGTACGACCTGGTGATGAGCTGGGCCTATCAGAGGATGCTGGCCATCGCCACGGGATTCGTGGCGCACGAGCGCGTGGCAACGGAGCCGGCGGCCCTGGTCAACGAAGCCTATCTGCGGCTACGCAAAATCCAGCACATGCAGTGGCAGGACCGGCACCATTTCTTTTCAGTAGTGGCCGGGGAACTGCGACGCATTCTGATCGACCAGGCCAGGCTGCGGGTGGCGCTGAAGCGCGAAGGCAGCCAGCAGCGGGTGCCGCTTTCCGAAGACCTGAGCTGGATCGACGCGCGCGGGCAGGACATGCTGGACCTGGACCGCGCCTTGAACGAGCTCGAGCGGTTCGATGCGGACAAGGTGCGGCTGGTGGAACTGCGCTACGTGATGGGCTGCACGGTGCCCGAAATCTGCGAGCTGCAGGGAGTGTCGGACGCCACTATCGAAAGGCATTTGCGTTTCGCGCGCACGTGGCTGTACGATAGACTGCACTCCGCGCCCGTATGAGCGATTTCTGGCGGGATCTGGAACAAATCTTCGACGAAATCTGCGTTCTGGACGATGAGCGCCGGCGCGCCGTAATGGAGCGGAGATGCGCCGGCGACCAGCGCCTGCGGAGCGAAGCCGAGCGGATGGTGCGCGCTTACGATCAGGAGCGGACCGCCAACGCGGAAGCACACGCGGCGGCCGCCGGCAAACGGTTTGGCGCGTGGCAGACGGTCCGGCTGTTGGGACGCGGCGGCATGGGCGAGGTGTGGCTGGCACGCCGCGCCGACGGGCAGCATGAGCAGCAGGCGGCGCTGAAGATCCTGTCGCCGTACCTGGCCGCGCCGGATTCTCTGAACCGTTTCCGGCGCGAGCGCCAGTTGCTGGCGCGGCTGGAACACCCGAATATTTCCCGGCTTCTGGACGGCGGCATGGGTCCGCATGGCGAGCCGTACCTGGTGATGGAATACGTCGAGGGGACGCGCCTGGACCGCTACTGCGACGAACAAGCTTTGCCGGTGCGGGGACGTTTGGAACTGATGATCAAGGTGTGCGCCGCGGCGCATGCGGCTCATCAGTACCTGGTGGTGCATCGCGATATCAAGCCCGGCAACATCCTGGTGACGAAAGAAGGCGAGCCCAAGCTGCTGGATTTTGGCATCGCCAAGGTGCTCGACGCGGAAGGCGCATTGGAGCGCACGGCCACGGCAAACCTGTTCCTGACGCCGATGTATGCCAGCCCGGAGATCCTGCGGGGCGATCCGGCGACCGTGGCGAGCGACGTTTACTCGCTGGGAGTGGTGCTTTACGAGCTGCTGGCCGGACGGCGTCCATTCGATGCGGGCACGCTGGGACCCGCGGGACTGGTGCAAGCGGTGACTGGCACGGATGCGCCGCGCCCGAGCACGGTGGCGCCGGCGAAGCTGCATGCGGCGCTCGAAGGCGACCTGGACAGTATCGCGCTCAAAGCGCTGGCGCGAAATGCCGACGAACGGTACGGCTCCGCGGCACAACTGGCCGATGACCTGCAGCGGTACCTGGACGGCGAGCCGGTATCGGCCATCGCTCCCAGCCGGCTGTACGTGGCCGGGAAATTCGTGCGCCGCAACCGGCTGGCGGTCGCGGCGGCGGCCGTGCTGCTTCTCTCGCTGGCGGCCGGGCTGGCGGGCACGTTATGGCAGGCGCGCATCGCCTCGCGGGAGCGGGCCCAAGCGGAGCAGCGCTTCAACGATGCGCGCAGGCTGGCGAACTATCTGCTGTTCGACCTTTATGACGCGGTGGGCAAAGTTCAGGGCACCATGCCGGTGCAGGCGAATATGGCAGAGCGGGCGCTCGAATATCTGGACCGGCTGGCAGCCAGCAAGAGCAGCGATCCGGGGCTGCGGCTGGAGCTGGCGCGCGGCTATCTGAAACTGGGCGACGTGCTGGGGCACCACCTGGGCTCGGACAACACGCTGGGCAATACGGGCCAAGCCATCGAAACGGACCACAAGGCGGTAGCGCTGTTGGAGCCGCTCGTGCGGGAGCATCCGGAAAATGTAAATGCGCGGCACACGCTGGCCACCGCGCAGGAGATGCTGGGCGTAGCGTTGAACGTGGCGAGCCGCTACCAGGAGGCGGCCCGGTCGATGCGCGCTGCGGCGAGTACCTTCGAACAGGATGCCGTGGCACATCCGCAAGACGCAGGCAGCCTGCAGGACGCGGCCATGGCATGGTACACGCTCGGCAAGCAGCTCAGCGAGAAGGGGGCCTACATCGGCTTCGATGCGGAGGAGCCCCTGGCCGATCTGCGCAAAGGCATCGACCGGTTCGAACGGGCGCTGCAGTTTTCACCGGACAATCCGGCGATCCTGAGGCTGCTGGCCAAGACTTACGAATCCGTGGGGCGCATCGATTCCCTGCCCAATCCCAGCCTGGGCATCAAGGATTACACGGCCGCACTGGAACTGCTGGCACGCCTGCCGGCGAGCGAGCAGCAGACGCCGGAAGTACGGCAGTTGCGCGCGATGATGCTGGTGCACGTGGGTTGGGACAAGGGGCAATTGAGCGATTTCAAAGGTGCTCTCGCGTATCTGGAGCAGGCCACGCCGGTGTTGGATGCGCTGGCGGCCGCGGATCCGGAGAACGTGGGCGCGGCTTACCGCCGGGTGGATGCATACCGGTCGGTCGCTTTGATTGAAGGGTACGCGGGACACAAGGCGGAGTCGCTCGAGTACCTGCGCAAGACAGTGGGGATTCTGGATTGGATCGTCGAACGGGACCCCGCCAATACCATCTACCCGATGCTGCGTGCCGAATTGCAGGGGCGCGCGGCGAATCTGCTGGTGGCGGCCCACCGCGATGCCGAGGCGCGGCCTTTCGCCGAGGCGAGTGCCGCCTATTTTCGTAAGATCGGCGACAGCCCCAATTCCACGCCGTCGCAACTCATCGAGGCGGTGAAAAGCGTGGCCGAGATCGGCGTGAAGTCGCTGCGCGATTATGGCGCGGCGCTGCGGTTCGCACAGCGCGCCGACCAACTGGCCAATGGAAAGAGTCCGGCGGCGCTGGGATACCTGGCGGAGGCTTACGCGTTGAACAACGACTTCTCTAAGGCGACAGCCGCAGCCCAGCGAGGCCTGGCGCTGACACCACCGACCAAGCCGGGGGAGCCACCGTCGCAACTGCGGCAGTGGCTGGACAGCGAAGTAAAGGAATATCAGGCGAAGGTGCGATAAATATGCGGGCAATCGCTGTCTTGATGGCATTCGCCGCGGTGGTCTGCGCGCCGTCTGCCTGGTGCGGACCGCAATACCCGATCCGGATTGCGCCGGATCATCGCCACGTGGTCGACCAGGATGGCACGCCGGTGCTGATACTGGGCGACTCGCCGTGGTCGCTGATCGTGGGATTGACGAACGAAGAGGCCGATCAATACCTGGAAGACCGGCGGCGCAAGGGTTTCAATTCGCTGATCGTCAACCTCATCGAACACAAGTTCCGGGGGCCGGTCAACCGGTACGGTGACGGGCCATTCACCACTCCGGGCGACTTCACGACGCCCAACGAGAAGTATTTCGCGCATGCCGACCGGGTGATCCGCATGGCCGGCGAAAAGGGGATGCAGATCTTCCTGGCGCCTATTTATCTGGGCTACACCGGCACGGATGAAGGTTGGATCGAAGAAGCGCTGGCCAACGGTCCGGAGAAGTGCCGCGCCTGGGGTCGTTACGTGGGTAAAAGGTACGCCGGGTTCGACAACATTGTGTGGGTGATGGGAGGAGACCGCAATCCGGACAAGGCCCGGGCGGATGTGGATGGGGTGGCGGAGGGCATTAAAGAATTTGATCACAGGCACCTGTTCACGGCGCACTGCCATCCGGAGAATTCGGCGGTGGACCAATACAAGAACGACGGCTGGCTGGACCTGAACGACACCTACACGTACGGAATCGTCCATCAGAAGCTCCTGAACGATTACAACCGCGTGCCGGCGATGCCGTTTACGCTGCAGGAGACCACTTACGAGGGCGAGCACAACGCTTCGGCGGTGCAGATCCGGCGGCAGGCTTACTGGGCGATCCTGTGCGGGGCAGCCGGGCAATTCATGGGGAACCGTCCCATGTGGCTGTTCGACCCGGGATGGCAGGCGGCGCTCGATTCGGAGGGAGCCCGGGACATGTCGCGCCTCGGTGTCTTCTTTGCGTCGCGCGGCTACGACCTGGTGCCGGACCAGAAGCACGAAGTGGTGGTCGATGGCCTGGGAGAATTCAACGGGCTGGACTATCTGGCGGCCGCGCGCACGCGGGCTGGCGCGACGGTGATCGCGTACCTGCCTTCCCGGCGCATGCTCGCGGTGGATATGAGCAAGGTAAGCGGGAAGGCGGCCAAGGCGTGGTGGTACAACCCGCGCACCGGGAAGTCGAGAGCGGCGGGAGAATTTGCCACGACGGGGAAGCGGCAGTTCACGCCGCCCGAGGAAGGGGACTGGGTGTTGGTGCTGGACGATGCGTCGCGTGGGTTAGCGGCGCCCGCGGGGCGGTGAAGGCTCCAGCACGGCAAGCATCTCTGAATCTCCGTGCCCCCGCACCGCTTCCAGCATCCTGGGCTCAAGCGTAGCTCCGGCGGCCAGCAGGCAGCGAGCTATTTCGATCTGGCGGCCATGGTTTCCCTTTGGAGGGTTATGCCAGCCGTGGACGCACCAGCCGAGTGGTGGGCTATCGTACTGTTTATCCTTGAGGTTTAGATCCGCACCGGCAACCAGGCGCGCGGCCAAGCGGTTCTCACCCAGCATGGCAGCCCAATGGAGGGCGGTTTCTCCGAATATTCCGGTGAGCGCGGGATTGGCTCCGGCGTCCAGCAAGCGGAGGCCGACGTCTTCGGCGCCCAGGCTGGCGGCGCCGATCAATGCGGTTTCGCCCTTGTCCGGCTTTCGGAAATCGACGTTTGCGCCGGCGGCAATCAGCGCGTCGATCAGGGGCAATTCCTTACCCTTTGCTAGCACGCCGTTGAAAAGCATGTCCGAGACATAGTGTAGGGGATGGGTGGAGATGCGGCCGTTCTCGCCCCAACGGATCAGCTCATTGGCTCGGGCGGCGTCGCCAGCCAGCAGTTGAGCGAGGGCGGCGGCATCGCCGGTTGCAATGGCAGTCTTCACATCCATCTTCAAATACTAACTGCCGGCGTTGAAGTCCGTCAAAACAGGAGGAGTTTGGCGAAAAATCCATGATTCGAGATCTGCGTTTTGGCTTGCGCATGCTGCTGAACCAGCCGGTATTCAGCCTGATCGCCATGCTGACCCTGGCACTGGGTATTGGTGCGACCGCGGCGGTGTTCAGCCTGGTGGAAGGGGTGCTGCTGACGCCGCCGCCCTATCGCCAGCCGGAACGGCTGGTGTTGATTCCACCGGCGCGGACGGACGGGCAGCCGGTGGCGAGCATACGCGGCTGGAGCGCGGCGCAGTGGATGGAATGGCAAAAGCAAGCGAAGTCATTCGATGGTTTCGCCGCCTATGACTGGTCGTTCAATTTTCTGGTGCTCAACGACGGCAGCATCTCCATGGAGGGAATGTGGGTGACCAGGGACTATTTCCGCGTCCTTGGTTTGCAGCCGCTCATCGGGCGCACGTTCGCGGAGTCGGAAACGGGGCCGGATCCCGCGCCGGTGATCATCCTCGGCTACGAGCTATGGCAGCGGAAGTTCAACGGCGATCCGAACATTATCGGAAAGACGATCCGGTTCAGCCGGTCGGACACGCCGCCGAAAGTGATCGGGGTGATGCCGCCGAACGTGCGGTTTCTTCCCGCGCCGGCCAACTCGCAGGAGCCGAATTACAACGTAGATGCGATGGTGGATTTCTGGATCCCGGCGCCTTCGCAGCCGCGAGACCTGAAGGCTCCGTTCTGGAACGTCATCGGACGACTCAAGAAGAGCGCCTCCGCCGGCCAGGCGCAAGCGGAACTCACACTGATCAATCAGCGGCTGGCGCAGACTGATCATGATTTGGAAGGTATCGTTCCGCACGTGGATGCGCTCAACACGGAGATGAACCACGACGGCCGGCGGATTTTGCTGCCTTTGTTCGGGGCGGCCGCGCTGGTGCTGCTGATCGCGTGCGGCAATGCCGCGGCCCTGCTGCTGGTGCGCGGATTGCAGCGGCAGCAGGAATACGCAGTCCGCAGCGCTTTGGGGGCCGGCGGATGGCCGCTGTTCCGGCAGGTCACCATGGAGAGCCTGTTGCTGGCGGTGTTGGGCGGAGCGATGGGTGTGGGGGTGGGAATTGGAGTGGTCAAACTATTCAAGCTGATCGGCGGCCACGCCATCCCGCGCCTGGATTCGGTGACCACCGGATGGCCGATGCTGGCTTGCGGGCTGGGCTCGGCCATACTGGCGTCAGTCATGGCGGGGCTGATCCCGGCGCTGCGGGCATCGCGGCTGGATCCGGTCGCGGTGCTGAAAAGCGCGGGTCCCAAGAGCAGCGCGGGGATGGGTGAGCGACAGCTTTTACGAGTCGTGACGATGGCGCAGACGGCGCTGACCCTGGCTCTGCTGGTGGGCGCCGGGCTATTAATCCGGACCATGGTGAACCTGTCGAATGTACAATCCGGGTACGAAATCGGGCACATCCTGACCATGAGCGTGACGGCGGTACAGGGAAACTGGGCCGATTTTCATCAACGGGCTTTGGAGCGTGTGGCGGCGATCCCGGGAGTGCAGCGCGCGGCGTTCGCATGGGGAGTGCCGCTGACCGGCAACAGTTGGCCCGCGACCGTTGAGATCGAAGGGCAGCCCGCCGCGACCAAAGCCAGCGATCAGATCGCGCTGCCGCTACGGGCAGCCACTCCCGGTTACTTTCAGCTTATGGGGATGCACATCCTGGAGGGGCGGGATTTCCGGGACAGCGATGTCCAGCGGCCGCGCAATGTTCCGAATGCGCCCGAGATACAGCAGGTAGCCATCGTGAACCAGGCGCTGGCGAACCGCTACTTCCCGCACGGCAATCCGATCGGCAAGAAGATATGGCTGGGCGGGCGGCAGCAGCCTGCCACGGTGATCGTCGGCCTGGCAACCAATGGCCGCACCGGCGACCTGACGCAAGCCGCGGGGCCGGAGATTTATCTTTGCCTCTGGCAGGCGCGCGCGTTTTCGAAGCACCTGGTGATTCGCACGGCGGGCGATCCGCATGGCATCATCTCCGCGGTGCAGCGCGAGTTGCATGCCGTCGATCCGACTGTGGCCATCGAAAACGTAAGAACGCTGGAGCAGATCCGCGGCGATTCGCTCGCATCGCGCACCTTCGCCATGCAGTTGCTGATGGGCTTTTCGGTGGTGGGGAGCGTGCTGACACTGGTGGGGATTTACGGCGTGCTGGCGCTTTCGGTGGCGGCGCGTCGGCGCGAGATCGCCATTCGCACAGCGGTCGGCGCGCAGCGGCAGGACATCCGCAAGCTGGTTTTCGCGGAAGGATTCCGGCTCATCGGCGGCGGCTTGATTGCGGGCATTGCGATCGCCCTGATCGTGTCGCGAGTTTTGAAATCGTTCCTTTACGGGGTTGAGCCTACGGATCTGGCGACATTAGGGGCGGTGGTCGTGCTATTCGCGGCGGTGGCGGCGCTGGCATGCTGGGTTCCTACGCATCGTGCCACGAGAGTGGATCCCATTGAAGCCTTGCGCTACGAGTGAATCCCGACCATTCCCAGCGTGTGACAGCGCGGTCCCGTGTGTTGGGCCTTCCAGTCACCCTGTCGGCCCGCAATCTGTGTTGTCCGGTGAATATCGCGGCGGGCACGGTCTGCACCATCACGGTGATTTTCAAACCGTCGGCAACCGGAATCCGCAGCGGAACAGTAAGTATCTTCGACGCGACGCGTGGCAGCCCCCAGGTTCTAAGCTTGGCTGATTGGGCTTAGCGGCGCCGGCAAACTAAGTTCTGGGCCCGGACTTACTCATATCGCAAAGCCGTCATAGGATCGGCTTTGGCCCCACGGCGCGCGGGAATAATGGCCGCGGCCAGCGAGACGGCTACCAGCAACATAACCGCGGCGGCATACGTGGCGAGGTCGCCCTTCCGCACCTGGAACAGCAGACTTGCGAGATAGCGCGAGAGGGTGAACGCACCTGCCAGGCCCACGGTCACCCCAATTGTGATCCACCATCCGGCCTGCTGCAGGACCATCACGACAATCTTGCCTTGGGAAGCGCCGAGGGCCACGCGAATGCCCAACTCGGCCATCCTCTGATTGACGATGTAGGAAAGCACGCCGAAAATTCCGATCATGGCCAGCAGCACCGCCACTGCCGCGAAGGCCAGCAGCAGAACCATTTCGAACCGCCGTTCCGCAACGGAAAGGCTGATGATCTCTTCGAGCGTGCGCACTTGTGTAACCGGCTGGTCTTTATCGATGGCCCATACCTGCTGCTGTAAGGCATTGACCAATTCGAGCGGGTGGCTTCGCGTACGCACCGCAAAATCGGCAAGGCGCACGGGATACAGATCGGTCTGCGCCGCCGGAAGGTAGACTTGGGGATTGATTTCGCCGGTTTTGCCGCTGCGCCGGATGTCGTTGACGATGCCGACAATCGTGAGCCACGGCTGCCCGCTGCGGTGGAAACGGCGGCCGAGAGGATCGGAACCCGGCAGATACTGGCGGGCGAAGGCTTGATTGACGACCGCCACTTGAGGCTGGCCTTTGCGGTCGCTGCGTACCAGAAGACGGCCGCGGGCCAGGCTGATGCCCAACGTTTCAAAATAACCGGGACTTACCGCCTGGAAATCGGAGACACGCATCACGTCCGGAGAACTTTCAAGCGTGACGCCGGAGCTCCAGCCGCCACGCAACGGCAACCGGTTGGCGAAGGCTGCGGCCTCGACGCCCGGCAAGGCAGTCACGCGGCGCTCCAGTTCTTCAAAGAAATTGAGGCGCCGGTCCGCATCGTGGTAACGCAAGTCGGGCAGATTGATGCCAACGGCCAGTACGCGTTCGGGTTGAAACCCCAGATCGATGCCCATCACGCGCACGAAACTCCGCAGCAGCAGACCGGCGCCGACCAGTAGAATCAGCGAAAGCGCCACCTCCGCGGCAGTCAGCGCCGAGCGCCAGCGGGTCTGCGCGCTGGCGCCGGTGCTGCGCGACGCAGTTTTCAGCGCCTCGGCGGGCTTGGCCAGGGACGACTGCCACGCGGGCGCTACGCCAAAGATCAGGCCCGTCAGGATGGCAACCATCGCGGCCATCGCGAATACCTGCCAATCCATGGCAACATGCTGAACGCGGGGAATCGACTGCGGAGCCAGCCAAACCAGGATGCGCAGCAACACGTAACCCAGCGCCAGGCCGGCTACGCAACCGGCGGCCGCCAGCGCAAGGCTCTCCGCCATAAACTGGCGCACCAGGTTCCATCGCCCGGCGCCCAGCGCCATGCGCACGCTGGATTCATGCGCTCTCCGCGTAGCGCGCACCAGTGTCAGGTTGGCGAGATTGACGCAGGCGATCAGGACGATTAAGGCAGAGGCGCCCAAGAGAATCCATAGCGACTCGCCCACCTTGCGCACAAGGTCGTTGCTCAGCGGCGCGATGGCCGCACGGATGTTGCTGTTAGTGGCCTTGAACTGCTTTCCCAGGTTGGCCGAGATCACGTCCAGCTCGGCCTGGCCCTGGCGTACGCTCACGCCGGGACGCAGGCGCGCGATCCCATTGACTTCGTGATCGCCGCGGCTGGCCAGCAGTTCCCTGGAGTATGCGGCGGGCACGTAGAACTCCACGCGGTCCGGTACAGAAAGCTGGTATGGCGATTGAAAGCCCGGCGGCAGCACACCTACGATCTGGCAGTTTTGGGCGTCGAGCATCACCGAGCGGGAAAGAACATTGGTATCGGCGCCGAGCCGGTTTCGCCAAAAATAATCCGTCACGATGACTACACCGGGGCCCCCATCGCGGTCTTCTTCGGGCAAAAAGCTACGGCCCACGGCCGGCTTCACTCCGAGCACGGCGAAGAAATTCGCGGAGACCGCTTCGCCGCGCAACTGTTCCGGCGTGCCCAACCCCACCAGATTCATCGAAACCGTGTTGAAGCTGGCCAGGCCAGCAAATGCAGGCGACCGGGCATAGTCCGCCAGGTTGGCCGGGGCCACGGTGGTGCGCTGGGCCTGCGCCTGACCGCCGAGCCCGGACCCGGAAGCGGAGAACTGGGATGGCTGCGCCTTGATGGATTCCTCCCATAATGAAACCAGCCGGTCCGGCTCGCGATAGGGCAGGCTGCGCAACATGACCGCATGCACCAGGCTGAAGACCGCCACGTTCATACCCAGTCCCACAGCCAGCGTAGCTACAGCCACGACCGTAAAGCCGGGCGCCTGGCGCAGAGCGCGAAAGGCATGGCGGACGTCGCCGGCCAGGCGCTCCCAGCTATTCCAGCCCCAGACGTGCGCGCTGTCCTCGTGGATGGCGAGGTGGTTGCCGAAGCGGCGTTGGGCCGCATATCGGGCGTCATCCACAGGCAGTCCGGCTTCGCGCAGCTTGCGGGCGCGCAACTCGACGTGCAGCCGCATCTCTTCTTCCAGTTCGCTCGCGGCACGGTTACGTCCGAAGATGGCAGCCAGGCGGCGGACACATTCGCGGAGATTCATACGGTCTCCCAGGTGGTCCCAAGCACGCGCGCGATGGCCCGCGACACGCGCCGGTAACGCGCGAGCTCGCGTTCCAATTCCTTGCGTCCCTCGGCCGTCAGGCGGTAGAAGCGCGCGCGCCGGTTTTCTTCGGTCTTGCCCCAATCGCCCCTGATCCAGCCCTTCAGCAGCAGGCGCTGCAAGGCCGGATAGAGAGATCCTTCCTCCACCTGCAGCACTTCTTCGGATACGGAAAGGATGGACTCGGCGATCTCGAAGCCGTGTTTGGGCGGTCCGGCCGAAAGGGTGGTGAGGATCAGGATTTCGAGGGTTCCGGGTGGAATTTCGTCTCGCTCGGCGCGCATGTTAATAAAGATGACATAGACAGTCTATGTCATAGTGAACGCGCCTGCAAGAAAAAGGTTATGAGCCGGACGAGCGACGCTACTGTTTTTGCTCGGCCAGCGATTTGAGGTAGGCGAGCACGGCTTCGGCATCCTCGCGGGTCATATGAAACTGCGGCATAGGCGGACTGGGCGGATTGCCGGTACGCGCGATCCCGGTGGTCATCAGGCGCAGGAAATCCGCATCCGTCCCGGGCGGTCCACCGGCGATGCGGGGCACCTTCACCGCCCAGTGGGGCGCTTGATAGGTTGGCCGCAGTTGAACGGGACCGCCCATCAGCCAGTTGCCGCGGTCGGGTTGGCCGTTTTCGTCGCGGGGAGTATGGCACATTTCGCACATGGCGACGCTTTCCACGATGTACTTGCCGCGGGCGGCCGCCGCGGGGATTGTTTCTGATTTGGCCTCCAGCTTCACCTGGGCGGAGCTCATTCCCGCCAACAGAATCGATAGCATCGGGAGCGAAGTGAATTTACTCATGATCCAGTTTCCAGCGCAGGCGGGGTTCCACTGTGAGCAGGTTACGGTCGAGGCTCATAATAGTGAGTTTTCACACGTGCTTTTGGGTTTCGCTTTCGTGGAGAGCACGGTCCTGTGCCACCAATCGAGAAACCAGTACCCTATTTCCGCACCGCATCTTTGATCCGCAGTTAGGATTTAAGTACGTGCTTTGACACGACTTACACTCGCCTGTCCCCACTTCCGACAGTTCTGACCGGTCTTTAAGAATTAGGTTTCGCTTGCTATAGTTCCCTGTATGTGACATGCGAACCAATGGGGATTGGCGCATTTTCTTAGGGTGAGATGTAGCGGTTACTAGGTCGAGGCGAGTTACACAGTAACCGGTAAGACAGAACTTAATGTCGCAGGTTGTTGGCGATCTCCGGCGTGTCGGCAGGAGCAGCCGGATCAGTGTCTCCTGGCACACCGGAGCGCGAACAGACTTCTATGAAAGCAGGCCTCGGTTCAGTCGCGGCGATCGTGGTGGGCGCGTGGATTCCGATCTTCGGCCAAGTATCCCCCGGACCGTTATCCAAGGCGCACCACGCTCTGGACGGGCCGCTGAAATGCGCCAACTGTCATACCTTCGGCGCGGGGTCGCGCAAACTGCTCTGCCTGACCTGCCACCACGAGATACAGGGCCTGATTGCGAGGCACGAGGGCTATCACGGAAGGGCCGTCAACCGCGCCAAGGGAGACCTGGATTGCGCCCGCTGCCACACAGAGCATTACGGCGAGAATTTCCAGATTTTCCAGTGGCCGGCATCCAGGGAGGAATTCGATCACCGCACCACGGGATATGCGCTGGAAGGCCGGCACGCGGGTCTGAAATGCGAACAGTGCCACAATGCGCGGCATATCGCAGTGGAGGACCGGAAGGTGATCCTGACGAAAGACCTGAACCGGACCTTCGAAGGCTTACATCCGGCCTGCCTGACGTGTCACGAAGACCGGCACAAAGGGCAGTTAGGGAGTGACTGCGCGCGCTGTCACGATGTGACTCAGTGGAAACCGGTCAGGACCTTCGATCACGCGACTACAAAGTATCCTCTGACCGGTCGCCATCAAGAAGTGGCCTGCGCCAGGTGTCATCGCCCGCTGGCCGGGGATGCCAAAGTCACGCAGTATACCGGGCTGGACTTTGCTTCCTGCACGGGTTGCCATCAGGACCCGCATCACGGTGCATTCGCGGCGCGCTGCGAGTCATGTCATAACACGGAAGCGTGGCGGCAGGTTTCGGCCGGCAACGCATTCGATCACAGCCGGACGAAGTTTCCACTGAACGGAAAGCACGCGGGGGTGGCATGCCTGAAGTGCCACCAGGATTCGAATTTCAAGTCACCCGTAGCCCATGAGAAGTGCATGGACTGCCATCGCGACCAGCACAAGGGACAGTTCCAGCACCGGGCCGATCGGGGAGAGTGCGGGGCGTGTCACACGGACCAGGGCTGGCGTCCATCCACCTTCACGGAGGCCAGCCACCGCGAGACCGCCTATCCGCTGACGGGCAAACACCAGGGGTTGGAATGCGGCAAGTGTCACACGCCGGCGGGAGTCGAGACCAATTACCACCCGGCATTCAAAGCTTGCCTGGACTGTCACCGCGATCCGCACGGCGGGCAGTTCGCCGCGGCGCCGCACGGGAACCGCTGCGAAGACTGTCACGACCTGAGCGGTTTTCATCCATCGCTCTACACGTTGAAGCAGCACCAGTCATCGGCATTCGCGCTGAAAGACGCGCACGCGGCGGTGGCCTGCCTGGATTGCCACCGCAAGGAAAGCGCGCCGGCCGGCGCGGACCGGCAGTTCCACTTTACGAACACGGCGTGCACGGGATGCCATAAGGATCCGCACGCGGGCGAGTTTCCGGCAGCGGCGAAGGCGGGCCTGGCACCCGGGCAGGACCTGTGCGAAAGTTGCCACGGCATGCGGTCGTGGCATGACTTGAAGCCCTACGATCACGCGCTCACGGGATTCCGCTTGGAGGGCGCGCACGCAGTCCTGCGCTGCGGGGACTGTCACCGGCCGCGCAACGTGGAAACAAGTCACTCCGAGATGCTGTTCAAGGCGGCGCCGGAACGCTGCGAGGGTTGTCACGAAGACATCCACGGAGGCCAGTTCCGGCGCGGGGAGACGGCGGCGGACTGCGCGGACTGTCACGGGGTGAGTCAGTGGATGGCCACCCGGTTCGATCACGATAAGACGGCCTTCTCACTGCGTGGCGCGCATGAACAAGTGCCCTGCCGTCTCTGTCACACCGATCGCAAGCCGGCCGGCGCGCGCAGCGTAGTTATCTACAAGGGCACTCCTAAAGAGTGCAGGGCGTGCCATGGATAAGCGGCTGATAAAGGCCGGCCCCGGCCTCTCTGCGTTTCTTTCCGTGACAGAATTACATCCCTGTGCCATTTGGCACGAGAGGGGGCTTACTTCTCCGGTAAAAGCAGGTGGCCGCCAAATTGCCATTGCAGCCGGCAACGCCAGAAGGATGCTACTGCCTCATCCAACCGGATATCGAACTCTGGGATATATTGTGCGACTATTGGTGACCCTCGCGGCACTAAGTGTCTCACTATTTTCCCAGGAGGCGGTGCGCGGAAAAGTCGCGAATCCGCACGGCGACTTACACATTCCGTGCGAGAACTGTCACAGCACCACGGCCTGGAAGCCGATCCGGAAGCAGCCGGAGTTTAGCCACAATACGCAGACGAGTTACCCGCTATTAGGCATGCACGAGGCGGTGGCGTGCCGGACATGTCATGTGAACCTGGTGTTCGCGAAGGCGCCGGCGCGGTGCGCGGACTGTCACGCGGACCTGCACCAGCGGCAATTCGGCTCGAACTGCGAACAGTGCCACACGGTGCGCGGCTGGAAGACCGAGGTGTCGGCGATCCAGCAGCACAACAACCGGTTTCCGCTGCTGGGCGCACACGCCGCGGCGACCTGCGACGACTGTCATCACGGCGCGGCCACGGGAGTCTACACGGGGCTTAGCACGCAATGCGTGACTTGTCACATGAAGGACTATCAAAACGCCGCTTCGCTCAATCACGTGGCGGCCAGGATATCCACCAATTGCGAGAGCTGCCATAACGTGAACGTGTGGCAGGGCGCGAAGTTCGATCATGCGCAGGCGACCGGCTTCGCACTGACTGGAGCACACGCCAGCGTGGCGTGCACGCAATGCCACCAGGGCAACCGCTTCGCGGGCACACCCGCGGCATGCTTCGGCTGCCATGCCACCGACTTCACCGGCACGCGAAATCCGAATCACGTATCGGCGGGTTTTCCGCAGGACTGCTCTACCTGTCACACTACGGCCACTTGGGCGGACGCGAATTTCAACCACAATTCCTTCAGTTCGTTTCCGCTCACGGGAGCGCATGTCAGCGTGGCCTGCGGGCAGTGTCACGTGGGCGGAAACTTCGCCACGGCGCCGACCGCCTGCGCGGGCTG
The DNA here is from genome assembly GCA_963843255.1 of Bryobacterales bacterium. Taxonomy (GTDB): domain Bacteria; phylum Acidobacteriota; class Terriglobia; order Bryobacterales; family Bryobacteraceae; genus Bog-159. The sequence continues at coordinate 620,596 of CAWJJQ010000009.1, forward strand.
CCACCTGGCGGACTATGGCAAAACCACGAATCCCAACCACCGCACGCTGGGCTTTTCAACGGCGTGCGAGACCTGTCACACCACAGCCAACTGGCAGAACGCGAAATTCGATCACAATTCCAGCCCGTTTCCGTTGACCGGAGCCCACGTGAACGTGCCGTGCGCGCAATGCCACGTGAACGGAAACTTCACCAGCACACCCACTCAGTGCGCCGGATGTCACCTGACGGATTTTCAAAAGACCACCAATCCTAACCATGTGAGCGCGGGCTTCCCGCAGGACTGCTCCGTATGCCACACCACGGCGCAGTGGGCGGGGGCCACGTTCAATCACACATCCACCGGCTTCGCGTTGACGGGCGGGCACGCCAGCCTGCAATGCGGCCAGTGCCACGCCAACAACAACTTCAGCCTGACCGGCACCGCTTGCTGGAACTGCCACCAGACGGACTACAACAATACCAAGGATCCACCACACCAGGCTTCCAACTTCGCGCACGATTGCTCGATCTGCCATACCACAGCTAACTGGGACGGCGGTGAGTTCAATCACGTCACCACGGGCTTTTCGCTGACCGGCGCGCACGCCAGCCTGCAGTGCGTACAGTGCCACGCGAACAATAACTTCAGCCTGGCGAACGAAGCCTGCTGGAACTGTCACCAGACAGACTACAACAACACCAACAACCCGCCGCACAGGGCGTCGAACTTTCCGCAGGACTGTTCCCAGTGCCACTCGACCACCAATTGGAACGGCGCCACGTTCAACCATGCGTCGACCGGGTTCACGCTGGTGGGAGTGCACGCCACGGCACAGTGCGGGGCGTGCCATGCGAACAATAACTTCAGCCTGACGAGCGCGGCCTGCTGGAACTGCCACCAGACGGACTATAATAACGCCAATAACCCGCCGCATAAGTCCGCCGGATTTCCGCAGGATTGCACCTTATGCCATGGCAGCGGCGCGACTAACTGGACCAGCGCTACCTTCAATCACACCAGTACGGGGTTCGCGCTGACCGGAGCGCACACCAGCCTCCAATGCGCGCAATGCCACGTGAACAATAACTACAGTCTTACCGGCGCCGCGTGTTGGAGCTGCCATCAGACGGACTACAACGGCACGACCAATCCGGCGCACAAGGCGTCGAACTTCCCGCAGGATTGTTCGCAGTGCCATACCACCACCAACTGGTCTGGCGCGACCTTCAATCACGCGGCTACGGGCTTCGCGCTGGTCGGGGTGCACGCCAGTACGCAGTGTTCGGCCTGCCACGTGAACAACAATTTCGGCCTGAACACCGCTGCGTGCTGGAACTGCCACCAGGCCGATTACAACGGGGCGAACAGCCCCCCGCACAAATCCGCGGGCTTCCCGCAGGACTGCACGCTCTGCCACGGCAGTTCCGCAACCAACTGGACCAGCGCCACGTTCAATCACACCACCACGGGCTTCGCGTTGACGGGGGCGCACACCCCGCTGCAGTGCGCGCAATGCCACGTGAACAATAATTACAGCCTGACCAGCGGCGCCTGCTGGAACTGCCACCAGACCGACTACAACACCACCACCGATCCGCCGCACAAGGCGTCGAACTTTCCGCAGGATTGCTCGCAGTGCCATACCACCACCAACTGGTCTGGCGCCAACTTCAACCACGCGGCTACGGGCTTCGCGCTGGTCGGGGTGCACGCCAGTACGCAGTGTTCGGCCTGCCACGTAAACAATAACTTCGGCCTGAACAGCACGGCTTGCTGGAACTGCCACCAGACCGATTACAACGGGGCCAATAGCCCGCCGCACAAATCCGCGGGCTTCCCTCAGGACTGCACGCTTTGTCACGGCAGTTCCGCAGCGAACTGGACGAGCGCCACGTTCAATCACACGACCACAGGGTTCGCGCTGACGGGTACGCACACCACGCTGCAGTGCGCGCAGTGCCATGTGAACAATAATTACAGCCTGACCAGCGGGGCCTGCTGGAACTGCCACCAGACCGACTACAACGGCACCAACAATCCGCCGCACCAAGCGGCCGGTTTCCCACAGGATTGTTCTCAGTGCCACACCACCACCAACTGGTCGGGCGCCACGTTTAACCACACTAGTACCGGATTCGCGCTGGTAGGGGTGCATGCCACCACACAGTGCGCGGCGTGTCACGTCAACAACAACTTCAGTCTGACCAGCGGGACCTGCTGGAACTGCCACCAGACGGACTACAACAACACCAATAACCCGCCGCACAAGGCCGCCGGGTTCCCGCAAGACTGCACCTTGTGCCACGGCAGCTCGGCCACGAACTGGACCAGCGCCACGTTCAATCACACCACCACGGGGTTCGCGCTGACCGGCGCGCACACCACGCCTGCAATGCGCGCAGTGCCACGTGAACAACAACTACAGCCTGACCAGCGGGGCCTGCTGGAATTGCCACCAGACGGATTACAACAACACCACCAATCCGCCGCACAAGGCATCGAACTTCCCGCAGGATTGCTCGCAATGCCATACCACTACTAACTGGTCGGGCGCCACCTTCAACCACGCGGCCACAGGCTTCGCGCTGGTGGGGGTGCATGCCACGACGCAGTGCGCGCAATGCCACGTGAACAACAATTACACCCTGACCAGCGCGACCTGCTGGAACTGTCACCAGACGGACTACAACAACACCAACAATCCGCCGCACCTGGCCGCGGGCTTCCCGCAGGACTGCACGCTGTGCCACGGCAGCTCGGCGACCAACTGGACCAGCGCGACGTTCAATCACACCACCACGGGGTTTGCGCTGACCGGCGCGCACACCAGCCTGCAATGCGCCCAGTGCCACGTGAACAATAACTACAGCCTGACCAGCGGCGCGTGCTGGAACTGCCACCAGACCGATTACAACGGCACCACCAATCCGCCACACAAGGCCGCCGGATTCCCGCAGGACTGCTCGCAGTGCCATACCACGACCAACTGGAGCGGAGCCACCTTCAACCATACGACCACCGGATTCGCGCTGGTGGGAGTGCATGCGACGACGCAGTGTACGCAGTGCCATGTGAACAACAATTACAGCCTGACCAGCGCGGTCTGCTGGAACTGCCACCAGGCGGATTACAACAGCACCACCAATCCACCACACCTGGCCGCCGGCTTCCCGCAAGACTGCACGTTGTGCCACGGCAGCTCCGCGCTCAACTGGACCAGCGCCACCTTCAATCATTCGACCACGGGCTTCACGCTGACCGGCGCGCATCTGAACCTGCAGTGCGCGCAGTGTCACGTGAACAATAATTACAGCCTGACCAGCAGCGCGTGCTGGAACTGCCACCAGGCGGATTACAACGGCACCACTAATCCACCGCACCAGGCCGCCGGCTTCCCGCAGGACTGCTCGCTGTGTCACACCACCACGGACTGGTCGGGAGCCACCTTCAACCACGCGACCACCGGCTTCACGCTGACCGGCGCGCATCTCAGCCTGCAGTGCAACCAGTGCCATGTGAACAATAACTACAGCCTGACCAGCGGCGCCTGCTGGAACTGCCACCAGGCGGATTACAACGGCACCACCAATCCGCCGCACCAGGCCGCCGGCTTTCCGCAGGATTGTTCGATGTGCCACTCCACCACGGACTGGTCGGGGGCCACGTTCAACCATCCGACGACGCCGCTGCAGTTGACGGGGTATCACGCCACCATGCTGGCCGCCAACCAGTGCAGCCAGTGCCACGTGAACAATTCGTACACCAACACGCCCAGCGATTGCTGGAGCTGCCACCAGACGGATTACAACAACACCACGAACCCGAACCACGCGGCGGCTGGGTTCGCGCACACCTGCGACTCGTGCCATTCGTTTGTGGATTGGACCGGCGCGCAATACCTGGCGCACGACGCCGCCTATTTCCCGATCTACAGCGGTACGCACAAGAACGTGTGGACGCAGTGCAGCGATTGCCACACCAACTCGTCGAACTACGCGGTGTTTACGTGCATCAACTGCCATGCGCACAGCAACCAGCAGCAGGTCACTTCCGATCACCAGGGCGTGAAGGGCTTCGTGTACAACGGCACCAGTTGCTATAGCTGCCATCCGAAGGGGGTCGGAGGGGGATAATGCGCGGCCCACGGATAGCGGTTCCGGTTTTTGCCGTGCTCTGCGGCGCGGCACTCACGGCGCAGGCGCCGGCGGTGCGCACGATTTACCAGGTGAAGCACGTGGCGTCCGGCTCGGTGTACCTGGACGGCGGCAGCAACGACGGCCTGAAGGAGGGGATGCACCTGAAGGTGACGCGCCTGGCGGCCGGAGAGCCGCAGATGAAGCGCAAAGAAATCGGCGCTATTACCGTGATCGCGGTGGCCAGCCTCTCGGCGGTATGCGAGGTGAATGGGGCGCCCGGGATTGCGGTCGAAGTGAACGACACGGCGGAATTAACGTACGAGGACACGCAAACCATCCAGGCGATGCGCACGTCGAAATCGGTCCGGCATTACGCACAGACGGTATCGTTCAGCGAAGGGGATCCGGTGGACGAGGAAGCGCGGGCCTATGTACCGCGGCCGCCATCGCCGGAGGTGAACCGGATCCGGGGACGGGTGAGCTTCGAGCAGAGCACCATTCTGGATCACTCGACGGGCATGCGGACGACCGAGGAGGGGCTGGTGCTGCGCATGGACATGACCCGCATCGCCGGCACTTACTGGAATTTTACGGGTTACTGGCGGGGACGGATGAGCAACCAATCTGGCCCGGCACAGGTGCAGACACTCAATGACCTGCTGAACCGGACGTACACCATCGGGGCTTACTACAACAATCCGAATTCGGCGTACGTGGCCGGCTTCGGGCGGTTTCTGTTGCCATGGGCGCCCAGCCTGAGCACCATTGACGGTGGGTATTTCGGCAGGCGGCTGGGGACGGAATTCACGGCCGGAGTGTTCGGCGGGACGACGCCCAACCCGGCGGCGTGGAACTACGATCCGCACCGGCAGATGGCTGGATCGTTTGTGGCGTACGAACACGGATCGTACGAGACCGTGCGCTTCTCCAGCACGGCGGGGATGGCGGTGACGCGCAGCCACTGGCAGCCGGAGCGGGAATTTCTGTTCTTCGAGAACAGCATTTCGGTAAATACCAAGATCTCCATCTATCACGACCTGGAGGCCGATCACCTGGCGCAGGCGCTGGTCACCACTCCCAACAACGGCCCGCGGCTGGCGCGCAGCTTTCTCACCGTTCGCTACCAGCCCATCAAGTCGCTGTCGTTCGACCTGAGCCACAACTATTTTCGCGACACCCCGACCTTCGATACGCGCCTGCTGGGAACGGGGCTGCTGGATCAATTCCTGTTTCAGGGCTTCAGCGGCGGACTGCGGTGGGACCTGGGGAGCGCGCTGAGCCTTTACGGGAGCCTGGGACGCAGCAAACGCGACCAGGATACCAGACCGGCGCTGAACTATATGGGCGGTATCGTTTTCCCGCGGCTGCCGGCGTTGGCGCTGCCGCTGCTGCGCCGCCTGCCCGCGCTGCCGTTTCGCACGGACGTGCGCTATTCGCGCTTCACGACATCTTTCGGCAGCGGCTCTTACGAATCCATCACTCTGAGCCGGCAGTTAGGGAATAACTTACGCTTCGACGTCTTAGGAGGCATTCAGAATCTGAACTCACCATTTACCGCGCAGACGCGCACTAAGTTCGGGACCGCCAGCATCGATTACCTGATCAAGTCGCACTACATACTGGGGGCCGGCTGGACCTTATATCACGGTGGAACGCAGAATTATGACCAAACATTTGTCAGCCTGGGCTATCGGTTTTAGCCTGGCGGCCGGAGCCGCAACCGCGGCCCAGCCGGAAAGCGCGATGCCGGTGGAGCGCGTTCTGGATCGCGCCGGCAAACAGATGGAGAAATTCTGGAACTACTTTGCCGCGGTGACCTGTAGCGAGTCATTGACGCAATCGAAGATCGCAGCGAAGGCCAAGGTGCTGTTCGAACAGCGGCAGACCTTCGACTACCTGATCACGCTGGAGGCGACCGGCACGGAGCTTTCGGTGGATGAATCGCGGATCGAGAAAACGCGCCGCGCGTCGAAGGGCAAGGCGTCGCTGCTGGAGACCAACGGCTTCACCATATTGACGCTGATTTTTCATCCGCGCTACCAGTCGCGGTACGAATTCCGGCGGCTCCCGGACGAGATCGTGGACGGACGGCGCCTGCTGCGCGTGGGCTTTCAGCAGGTGGCGCACGAGCGTCCACTCTCGGTGCTGCTGTTGCGCGAACACGAGTACCCGCTGGAGTGGAGCGGCACGGCGTGGATCGACCCGGCATCCTGGGCGGTGGTCCGCATACAGACGGGGGTGGGATCGTCGCTGGCGGATACGGGCGTGCTGCGGCTGGACGCGGATGTGACTTACACGGAGATCGCCTTCAACGGGACGACTAAATACTGGCTGCCGGTGCGGGCGGTCATCGAGGCGGAGACGCGCCGGCAACACTGGCGCAATGTCCACCTGTTTAGTAACTACCGGCGATTCGACGTGGAGACGGAGATCAAGGTGGCATCACCCCAATGAGAGAAATAGCGGCGGTTGCCGGGAGAATCAACTTCTATATCATCAAGCCGGAGGGGCGGCACCGGGCAGGCGTGTACCTGCTCATGCTCTTCTATGCGGTCATTATTATTTCGGTCACAGTTTATGGATTCGGATATTACAGGCTGTCGCCGGCGCGCCGCGCCTTTCATCCGCTGAACCAGCAACTGCGTCCCAGTGGATTGATTGGCATCCGGCTGGCGCTGCTGGCAGTGGCGTCGTTTGTCGCCATTTACCTGTACGCGATCCGCAAGCGGTGGAAATGGCTGGGCAAAATCGGCAAGACGCGCAACTGGCTGGACGTGCACGTGGTGCTGGGGGTGTCGGCGCCGATCCTGGTGACTTTCCACGCCGCGTTCAAGATGCGGGGGCTGGCGGGCGCGGCCTACTGGATCATGATCGCGGTGACGGCGAGCGGGGTGGTGGGGAGGTACCTGTACGCGCAGATCCCGCGCCGGATCAACGCCGCGGAACTGTCGCTCGAAGAGATGCGGGCGATGACCAACGAATTGACCGAGAGCCTGCACGAGCAAAGCGTGGTGGCGGCCGAGGAGTTGAGGCCGCTGCTGGCGATTCCCACGAAGGAGGAAGTGGACCGGCTCCCGGTGGTGCTGGCGCTGCTGGTGATGTTCGCGAGCGACATGAGACGGCCGTTCCTGGTGGCGCGGCTGCGGCGGCGCTCGCTGTCTTTAGGCGGGAAACTGCGCACAGTGTGGGGCCTGCTGCCATCGCGCGAAGTGCGGCTGGAGCGGGTGATCGACCTGGCGCGGCGGCGCTCTTGGATGGCTACTAAGATCTCATTCCTGGCCCGCACTCACCAGGTATTTAACTTATGGCACGTGGTCCACCGGCCCTTCAGCTACGCCTTCGCCATTCTGATTTGCGTGCATATCACGGTGGCTTTGCTGATGGGTTATTTCTAGGGCCGGCCTTATCTTATGGAAACACTGATCACATTTTTGATTACTTCGCTGGTGACATTCTTTTTTCTGCGTCGATACCTGAAGACCCTGGCGGTGCCCAAACGCCAGGCCGCCAAGGCGGCGCACGCGGCCCCTGTACGGGCGGCGGCGAAGCCAGATATCGCGTGTCCGCGGTGCAACAAGGCGATCTCTCCGGACTCCACGTTCTGTCCAGCGTGCGGGGCTCCCCTGTCGCTTTGGAACGTGCACCGCGCCGCAGTGAAACCGGCCGCCAACGGGGTGGGGGCGGTCGAAGAGGGCCAGCCACGGCCGGTGATCAACGCCGGCCTATGCATCGGCTGCGGGACATGCGTTGACTCGTGTCCCGAAACCGGAACGCTGGCCCTCGTGCAAGGAAAGGCGCTGCTGGCGCATCCCGACCGCTGCGTGGGTCACGCGGATTGCGTGCGCGTGTGTCCGACGTCGGCCATCACGCTGACGCGCGGCTCGGCGCTGCAGACCCTGCGGGCGCCCCTGATCAAGGAAGACTTCGAGACGAATTTGCCCGGCATTTACATTGCGGGCGAGCTTTCGGGGATGGGGCTGATCAAGACGGCGATCAACGAAGGCAGGCTGGCGATTGACAGCATCCGGCGGCGGCTGGAAATCCAGGGCCTTTGGCAGCCGCCCGCTTTTGGCCACAGCGGTCCGGAGGCCGCGCCCGCGGATCCACCGGCGGAGGGCGCGCCGTACGACGTCCTGATCGTGGGCGCGGGACCGGCCGGGTTAAGCGCGTCGCTGGCGGCGCTACAGAACGGATTGCGCTACCTGACGCTCGAGCAAGGCGAGGTCGCGGCCACCATACGCAATTATCCGAGGCACAAATTCCTGATGGCCGAACCGGTGGAGATGCCTTTGTACGGCAGCCTCTACGTGGGCGACGGTACCAAGGAATCGCTGCTCTCGGTGTGGGAAACGATCCTGGCCAACACGGGCGTGCGCATCCAGACGCAGGAGCGCGTCGTATCGATCGTGCGGGACGGCCCGGTGTTTTTTGTGACGACCGGGAAGGATACCTATCAGGCCCGCCACGTGGTCCTGGCGCTGGGGAAACGCGGCTGTCCACGGAAACTTTCCGTACCGGGCGAGGACCTCGGGAAGGTCAGTTACCGGCTGATCGAGGCGGACAGTTACGAGGGCAAAGAGATCCTGGTGGTGGGCGGCGGCGATTCGGCGGTGGAAGCGGCGCTGGCGCTTTCGAAGGCGGACCGCAATCGTGTAACGCTTTCCTACCGGGGCCAGAGCTTCAGCCGCGTGCGCGAACGGAATCAGAAGCTGCTGCGGGATGCGGAGGCCCAGGGCAGAATTCGCGTCCTGAGGGGCTCCGCGGTTACCGGGATTCTGGCGGGCAGCGTGCGGCTGGAGGCAGACGGCGAGTTACTGGAACTGCCCAACGATTATGTCTTCATCATGATCGGCGGGGAGACGCCGGAAGCATTTCTGCAAAAGATCGGGATTGAGATCGTGGAAAAAGTAATTGGCATGGAGACGACCTATGCAGCATTCGCGTAAGAAGTGGGTGGGGATGAGCATCTGCCTGGTGCTCACGGGAGCCGGCTCGGTGGCGATGTTCAAAGCGACGTCGCGTGTGGAGGCGCCGGCGCCCGCGCGGCGGTCTGAGGCAAATGGGATGGCGAAGGCAATGCCGCCGGTGGAGAACAAGGATCACGAGCTGAAGGAACTGGCGGTGCAGCTTAAGAAGAAGCCGGGGCACACGCCGGTGCTGATGCGCATGGCCCAGATCGAGCGCGAAGGCGGGAAAGTGGACCAGGCCATCGCGCACTTGCGGGAAGTGACGCAGAACGAACCGGCCAACGCGGAGGCGCACCTGGAACTGGGCCGGGTGTTGTACGAGAAGGGCGACGTTACGGGAGGCATCCAGGAAACCGAGACGGTGCTGAAGATCAATCCCAAGCAGGTGGACGCGCTATATAACCTGGGCGCTATTTACGCGAACCTGGGCAACGTGGAGCGGGCCCGGTCCTACTGGGGCAAAGCGGTAGCCGCGGATCCGAACGCGGACAGCAGCCGCAAGGCAAGGGACGGCCTGGCCAAGATCGGCGCGGCATAGAGGGACTGCGCATGCCGGCTTGCATCATCACTAGACGCATGGTGGCGCCCTGCGATAGTTGCGGGCGGCCCGCCATACCTGTGCATATGCCGCGGCAGCAGCATGGATTGTATTGCGCGGATTGTTGTCCGGCGTGCGCGGGCGGCAAACAAATGGAAGACCGCGGCGCAGGAGGGGCATGTTCGCCCAGAAGTTGAAATCGGACGCGGCCGCGTCGGAAATCCCGCTGCTCTATGCATACTTCAATGATGCGCCTGAGCCACTGCTGCTCTGCGATGCCAGCCTGGTCATCCTATCGGCCAACAAGAGCGCGGAAAATCTGCTCCGCATTCCCGCGGGCGAAGTGGCCGGCCGGAATGCGCGCGAAGTGCTGCCGTTGGGGCCGCCCGGCGACGGGATACGCGCTCCACAGCAGCCGGCCATCGAATGGCGCAGCACCTGCGAGCGCGATGGAAGACGGTGCGACATCGAAGTGTCGGGCAAGGCGCTGCGCGGCGCGAGCGCCGGGGCGGAGGGCTGGCTGCTGGTCCTCCAACCGCTCGGACTGCGGCAGGCGCCGCCGGAGTTCATCGGGCATTCGCCGGTTACGCAGGAACTGCTGGAGTTCGTTTCCCGGATCGCGCGCAGCCGGGCCGCGTCGATTATGCTGCTGGGTGAAAGCGGCACCGGCAAAGAGCTGATCGCCCGGCGGCTGCACGCTCTTAGCCCGCGCGCGGACGCTCCGTTCATCGCGGTGAACTGTGCCGCGCTGCCCGAGAGCTTGTTCGAAAGCGAGCTGTTCGGATACGAGAAAGGGGCCTTCACCAACGCGGCGCAGCGGAAGGAAGGGCTGCTGGCGCTGGCGCACGGCGGAACGGTCTTTTTCGACGAGATCGGCGATCTGCCGCTGGCCCTGCAAACCAAGATGCTACGGGTGCTGGAGGAGCGCAGCTTCCGGCGCGTGGGGGGAAGCCGGAACATACCGGTGGATCTGCGCATTATCAGCGCCACCAACACGGATCTGGAGAACGCCATCCAGGCGCGCCGCTTCCGCAGCGATCTGTACTACCGCTTGAATGGGGTGCTGATCGGCCTGCCGGCGCTGCGCGAGCGGGCGGAGGACATCCATCCGCTGGCCATTCATTTTTTGCAGCACTTCAACCGGGTGCATCATCGACACATACGGGGCATCCACCCATCGGCGCGGCGATTGTTGAATCTCTATTCCTGGCCGGGCAACGTGCGGGAACTGCGCAACGTGATCGAGCGGGCGTTGCTGGTGGAAACATCGTCCTGGATCACGCCGTCCAGCCTGGCGCTTCCCAACCAGCCGGACCGGAAAGCGCTGCCGCCGGCCGCGCCGGAAACGGGACTCGCCGGCGCATCGTTCTGTCTGCGGTCGAGCGAGCGGGAATTAATCGCGGCGGCGCTGGCCGAGAGCGGCGGCAACCAGTCGCGCGCGGCGCGGCTGCTGGGCATCGGGCGGTTCTCGCTGCGCTACAAGATGAAGGCGCTGGGGATGCTCTGACGACGGCGGCTTGAAAGGCGATTCCACGGCGTAAGAGAATTGAGGAATGCGCGAAGTGAAGATCCATGCCCGGCCGGGCGGGAAGCAGCCTTCCTATGTTCCGGTCTCCGGCGATGTACCGCCCGCAGCCGTGCGGCTGCTGCGCGCCATTTTCGACAAGACCGGGGGCCGCAGCCGCGGCGTGCGGGACGTTGCCGAACTGGAAACGGGCCTGACAGCGGACGAGGCCCGGGCCGGTTGGGGCGACCTTCTGGCGCGGGGACTGATCGAGCGGTTCAGCACGGACTATTCAGCCCGCCTTAGCGTGGAGGGGATCGATTTCATCGAGAGCCATCCGATCGAGGCGGCCCCGTCTCAGGCGCCTGGGCGGCAGGTGCTGATCGTTCACGGGCACGGCACGGGGGCGCGCGAGATGGTCGCAGGTTTTGTGGAGGAAATCGCATTCCACGCGGTGATGCTGCAGGCGGCGGCTGAGGGTGGACCCACAATTATGGAGCAGGTGGAAAGCCATGGCGACGCCGCCGTCGCGGTGGTGCTCCTCACGCGGGAGGACTTGGGTGTGGCTGCCGGCGGCTTGGTCGAATTTCATCCGCGGTTGAATGTGTTGATGGATCTCGGGTATTTGATCGGTCGTTTGGGGCGCACAAAAGTATATGCTTTTGCGATCGATTGCGCTATGGACGGCCCCGCGGATTTGGCCGGCGTGGCGATTGAATCGTTCGACGCGGCGGCTGGCTGGAAGGCAATTCTGGTTCGCGCATTGGGGCGGCCTTAGAGGCAAGCCTGGTACCCGCTTTCCTGCCCTGCTCCAAACCAATCACAACACCCCATCAAAACTCTAACCCCACCCCCCTCATCACCATACCCCTGCACCCCAGCCCCAAGCCCCCAACCCGCCGCGTACTCGCCTGCTAGCGTGGACCTGGAGTGATCAGCTTCGCGGATTACTTCCCGTAGCTTCGTTCGGAACATCATGTCCAGTCAGGCAAAAATAAACGCAAGTCGCGCCAATGCGCGCAAATCCACGGGACCGCGCACCGCCGCCGGCAAGGCGGCCAGCCGCAACAACGCCTACAAGCATGGGATGCGGGCCCGCAGCGCCGTCGCTCCCGGTGAGGATCAGGCGGAATTCGACGCCCGCGTCGCTCAGTTCCGCGCCGAATTCAACCCCCGCACCCCTACTGAGGAGTCCCTCGTCAAACAGGTCGCCGATGCCAGTTGGCGCCGCGATCGCCTCGTAGGCATCGAATCCTCCCTCCTGGGCGAACCGGAAATCGACACCGTCGAACTCGAACGCATCTCCCGCTGGCAGGTCCGTATGGAAAATTCTTTCTTCAAGGCATACAACGAATTACAACGTCTCATCCACCTGCGCAACGAGGCCCGCGCCAAAGCAGCCAAAGAAAAATCCACCCAGGAATCCGGCGCCTCGGGCGACCCGCCTATTGCCGAACAGTGCGTCTACTGGTGGGACCCTGTAACTAACAAACGGCAGCAGATCGCCGGCCCCCCGCAGGAATACGATCCCGCCCGTGAAATCGGTCCCCACAAAAACAATATTCCCTACTCCGATCCCACGGTGTATAAACCCAATCGCCGCAAATTTTAACTGCGAGCCTGCCCCACATACCTTTATAAGCTACATATGTACGCATATAGTATATGTAGAATGGTGAGGCTATGATACAAGGCGCTCTCGATATGCTGATTCTGAAGATCGTGGCTTTGGGCCCCATCCACGGCTACGCTATTTCGCAGCGGATGCAACAGATCTCGCACCAAATCGTGCAGGTGCAACAGGGGTCTCTGTATCCGGCGTTGCACCGCCTGGAGGCGCGGCGGTGGCTGCGGGCGGAGTGGCGCGAATCCGGCAGCGGACGCTTCGCCAAGTTCTACACGCTGACCAAGGCGGGCCGGAAACAGCTCGATAAGGAAACCGCGCAATGGGAGCGGACCGCGGAGGCGATCGGGCTGATCCTCCGCGCCGCGGAATAGGAGGCAGGGATGTCCTGGATCGACACGTTGTTCCGGCCCCAGATCGCGGCTCAACTGGGTAGACGGCCTACTGAGTTTTTGGTTAGGGGATAGAATCCGTATATGGACGATCCGGCACGCGGCTACGACGATCTGGCGGATTGGTATCACCTGATATTCCAGGGTTGGCAGCGCTCCATCGAGTGGCAGGCGGGCGTTCTGGGTCCCCTGATCGAGCGCGAACTGCCGGCGGGCAAGCTTCGAATTCTCGACTGCGCCTGCGGCATCGGAACGCAGGCGCTGGGTCTGGCCGGACGCGGCCATGTTCTGGTGGGCAGCGATCTGAGTGGAGGCGCCATTGCGCGCGCCAAACGCGAAGCCCAGGCGCGGCGGCTCGCGATCGATTTTCGAGTGGCGGACATGCGCGACTTGTCGGCGGTTCCGGAGTCCGATTTCGACGCCGTGCTGGCGGTGGATAACGCGATTCCACACCTGCTGAATGACGAAGACCTGGTGCGCGCAGCGCGGCAGATCGCCGGCAAACTTGGGGCGGGCGGATTGTTTCTGGCCACGGTTCGGGATTACGACCAGATCGTGACGGAGCGGCCGGCCGCACCGCCGCCGGTGTTCTTCGACGACGGAGATTACCGGCGCATCTATCACCAGGTTTGGGATTGGACGAGCGATCGCCAGTACGCCATGCATCTCTACATCACCGTGCAGACTGCCGCGGGGTGGGAGTGCCGGCACTTCGTGTCGGTGTACCGGGCGGTGCTACGTACAGAGATTACAGCGGCGCTGCGCCAAGCCGGCTTTAGCGAGGTGCGCTGGTTGACGCCCGCCGAGAGCGGCTTCTATCAGCCTGTGCTGATGGCGTGGCAACGCCGGGAAACCGGCGGCTGTACAATCCGATTGTGAACCGCCGCAAATTTCTCTTAACCGCCGGGACACTGGCCGGCGCATCCGCCCTGCCGCAATCTGCGGCGACGGGGCCCGCTAACCGGATCCGCAGCATCCAGCGGCTATTCACCAGCGAGGTAGAGGATAAGCCCTGGTTCTACGACCGCGAGATGTGGCCGCGCTATCTTGCCATGCTCGCGGAGAATAGCTTCAACCGCTTTAACCTACCCTTAGCCCCGCCAAAGTTAGCCGGAGCCGCCCCGCCATCCTGTTATACACTGTAGCCTTCCGGTGCTCCTCGATCTCAGCGGCATTCAGAAACGATTTGGCGGCGTAACCGCCCTGCGCGACGGCAACCTGCTCGTGGCCGAGGGCGAGGTGCACCTGCTCCTCGGCGAGAACGGCGCCGGAAAGTCCACCCTCATGAAGATCGTGGCCGGCATGGTGCGCCGCGACTCCGGCCTGATGCTCTGGAAAGACCGCGAGGTATCTTTTTCCCATCCCGCCGAAGCCGCCGCCGCCGGCATTGCCATGGTGCACCAGGAATCCCTGCTGGCGCCGCATCTCTCGGTCGCCGAGAACATCTTCCTCGGCCGCGAGCAGCGCCTTCCCTTTGGCTGGGTGCATCGCGGCCGGATGATCGAGAAAGCCGCACGTCTGATCGCCGACCATCATTTCCCGCTGCGCGCCGACTGGCCCGTCGAACGCCTCAGCCCGGCCGGCAAGCAGTTGGTCGAGATCTGCCGCGCCATCCAGCACGGCTCCAGTTTGCTGATCTTCGACGAACCCACATCGTCGCTTTCAGGCACGGAGACCGAAGAAGTCTTCCGCATCGTCCGCACCTTGCGCGCACGCGGCGTCGGCGTGATCTATATCACCCATCGCCTCGAAGAACTGCGCGCCATCGGCGACCGTGTGACCATCCTGCGCGACGGCGCCACCGTCCATACCGGCCCTCTGGCGGAAATCTCCACCGACCGCATTATCCAGCACATGGTCGGCCGCGCCCTGGTGTCCACCTATCAACGGCAGCCGCTGCCCCCCGGGCCGGAACTGCTGCGCGTCGAAGGCCTCACCCGCGGTGCCGTGCCGGACAACGTTTCGTTCTGCGTGAGGGCGGGTGAGATCGTGGGCATGGCCGGGCTTGATCGGTGCGGGACGTACCGAAACCTGCCGCGCGATTTTCGGTGTGGATGCCATCGACGCCGGCAGTATCTTTGTCGATGGTCGTCCCGTGCGCATCCGCTCGGCGCGCGAGGCGGTCGCCGCGGGCATCGCGTTGGTCACCGAAGATCGCCAGAAGACCGGCCTCGCGCTGCGCCTGCCCATTTCCAACAACATCACCATGGCCAACCTGCGCCAGCTCTGCCGTCTTGGCATGCTCGACCGCGGAGCCGAGAGCCGCGTCACCGCCGATTACATTACGCGCCTGCGCATCCGCTGCTCCTCGGGCCGCCAACCGGCCGGCCGCTTGAGCGGCGGCAATCAGCAGAAGGTGGTCATCGCCAAGTGGTTGTTCCGCCGCGCGCGCGTATTCCTGTTCGATGAGCCTACCCGCGGTATCGATGTCGGCGCCAAAGTGGAAGTCTTCGAGCTGATGGACGAACTGGCGCGTTCCGGCGCCGCCATTCTGATGGTGAGTTCCGAAATGCAGGAACTCCTGCAGGTGGCCGACCGCATCCTGGTCATGCGGCAAGGGCGCATCAGCGGCGAGCTGCCGGGCCGCACCACCCAGGAGGAGATCATGCGATACGCCACCCTCGAACCGGAGAGCGCGCAATGATGCAGCGGCTGCTGCCCTTCCTCAGCTTGATCGTTCTGTTTGTGGCGCTGTCCGTCGCCTCGCCTCACTTTCTCACCGAAACCAACCTATCGAGCGTGGTGCGGCAGACCGCCGTGATCAATATCATGTCGCTCGGCATGACCGTGATCATCATCGCCGGAGGTATCGATCTCTCGGTCGGCGCCATCCTCGCCATGAGCGGTGTGTTGGGCACCATGGCTATGGAAAACGGCATGCCCGTACCGGTCGGGATTTTCATCGGGCTCCTGACCGGGTTCTTCTGGGGATCGGCAAACGGGTTTCTCACCGCGCGCTTGCGCATCGCGCCCTTCATCGTCACGCTCGGCACCCTGGGCATTATCCGCGGTTTGACCCTCATCGTCACCGGCGGCTTGCCCGTGCATCGTGTGCCGCAAAGTTTCGCGTTTCTGGGAGGGGGGAACCTGTTGGGCGTACCCTTCGTGTTGTGGGTGGTGGTCATCTGCGCGCTCGCGACGCACGTGGTCCTGGAACACACCCGCCTCGGCCGCTACGCCTTCGCCATCGGCAGCAATCCCGATGCGGCGGTCTACGCGGGCGTGCCGGTAGACTTCGACGTCACCGCGATCTATGCCTTAGGCGGATTGCTCACCGGCCTCGCCGGCATGATCGAAGCATCGCGCCTGATGACCGGCCAGCCCACCGCCGGCAACGGCTACGAATTGCAGGCCATCGCGGCGGTGGTGATCGGGGGCGGCAGCTTGCATGGCGGCGAGGGCAGCGTGATCGGTACCCTGATCGGCGCCCTGATCATGGGCCTGCTTTCCAACGGCAGCGACCTGCTCGGCATATCGCCCTACCTGCAGCAGGCCATTATCGGAGGCGTGATTATCCTCGCCGTGACCGTGGACGAACTGCGCAAACGCCGCGGCCGGTCGGACGCGTAGACCGTTGCTTCAGGCCGCCATCAGACTCCCCAAATTGCCCGATTTCGAGCACTCAGTTTGAGAGACCGCGGAAGTCCCAAACATACTTCCAGGTCAACTCTCCACCCATGCCCAGTCCCGCCGCTTGGAACGGTAACGACGGCGCTTGCGGCGGCGATTGCGTAAAAATCACCTCGACGCTCTGGCCCTGCGGAATCCCAATCGGCACCGGGCAAAAAATCGCGCAAGGCCCGCTTCCGAGGATGATATCGCCGACGCTGATCGATCCGGCCGACGCGCTCACCGAGGCCACCGTTTGGTAAATGCCGCTGGCAATGAACTGGGCCGTCACGATACTGTCATCGGCGCCGCCTGTCCAAGTAAAGGTATAACCGCTGTTGGCATCCGGCGTGAGATGCGTCCCAGACCCCAAATGGCTGCTGATGGCGATCGGCGCGGGTATGTTGCCGGTGGCGTTGAATGGGCCTACCTGGCCGCCACCCAGACCGGTAACCTTATAAGTGCCCCCCTGCAGCGACCCGGCGTTTATCTGGTAAGTCTGCCGCCCGTTCTCAATGGATGGATTTAGCGTCGCCGGGGACGATGGACCGCTGATCTCCAGTACGCCCGCATCCAGCGTGGTAGGCAGCGAGATATCGCATGCTGCCGGAACCGGCGTCAAAGGACCTTCCGGCCCTTCGGGCGCGGCGCCCGGCTGCCAAAAGCCAAGTCCATCCGATTGGATGAACTGGGCAGTGATGGTGGCGGATGTGACAGGACCGCCCGTATCGCTGACCACGGTCTGCTGCCATGTAATGACGCCCAGAGTCCCCTCCGGAGGGTCGGCACACGCGCCGCCGCCGGCTTTGATGCTCACGTCCACTAACTGGCTGACTACGCCGGGGTAAACAAGATATAAGGGTACGTGGCAGCCTTGCGGCAGCCCGCCCCAGTGGCCCAGCGCGTTGAGTTGGTCCAGGCCCGCCGTGCCTGGCGCAGGCCCGGCATATTGCGTTGTAAGATCCCATTTGTTGGTCAGTCCCGGATACCCAAGCGTCGGCGTAATCCCATAGCCCCCCGCAAGGTAGGCCGACGGATCATAGGTCCAGGGAACGCCGTCCAAGCGTCCATTAAAGCTCCCCTGACCGGTTAGAAAAACAGCCAGCCCGAGATCCTTGCCCGGATCCAGGCTGCTCCGCGGCGTGTTCAGCGCCAGGCTTCCATCCGTGCGTATATTGAAAGCCGTGGCCTGTCCGCAGCCGCTTCCGTCCTGGGTGAAGATGCCCGGCGCGGGAAAGTTCACGCAAACCGGATACGCCGCGCTCGAGCCTGCTGCGGTAGTAACCACTACGCTCGTTGGCGAGCACCTGCCGTCGATAGTGCCTTGGCGCAGTACCAGGCTGGACGGCGCCTGCACGTTGATCTGCGCGGCCGAGGCGTAGAGCAGCGGTGCCGCCACCCCATCGAAGGTGACCGTCGCCCCGCCCAGGGTTTCCGGCAGAGGCCATCCGGATGCAATTTCGGTGAAGCCGGCCAGATGCTGGCCCTTAATGGTGACCAACATCTGCGGCGCGATGTAACTCAGCGTCGTGTTAGTGGCGGCGCTTTCAACTCCGCCCTTATCGATAACTGGCGCCTGCGCGGCCGCCAGCATTGGGAACAGTACGGTGATCGCGCACAAATGTCGCATATACGTAGTGAAAGCCATTATATAGATTGTCGTTCAGCCGCGACCGGTATGGTCCGGAAGGGGGGAGCGGCCGGGTACCTGCAGCGGACGATTATTGCGTGAGCGATCATCCTCGCGGTGACCATCGTTGCGCAAAACGCCGGGGCCGGTCGACTAACGCGGGTTCTGTTCGTGGTGTGTCCAGTTGTAGATGGCCCACGCCACAGTAGCGATAAGACCCAATGCGATCAGGATTTCGGGAATATCGGGGCGCATAAGATATCCTCCCGGTTAGATTATACTCCGGCATAAAGAAGAAATAAAGACCATCAGACCTGTATGCCTGGTGTCTGTACCGCAGATGTGCCGACCGTGCCAGCTACGCCTCGTCGAACTCCGCCTCGGGCGTCGGCAGCACATCCCGATCTCCCGCCCACCACACATACAGCGCCGGCAGCAGGAAAATATTGAGCAGCATCGCCAGCATCAGCCCGCCCACGATGACGATAGCGAATGGGCGCTGGGAATCCGACCCAATAGCGCGCGACATGGCCGCCGGCAGCAATCCCAGTGTCGCCACCAGGGTGGTCATCATGATCGGCCGCAGCCTGAGCACCGCGCCCTCCACCGCCGCATCCATCACCGACCGGCCGCGCGCGCGAAGCTGGTTGATGTATTCCAGCATGATCACGCCAGTCTCCACACAAACCCCGAACAGCGCCAGGAATCCAACGCCGGACGACACGCTGAAATGCGTGCTCGTCATCAGCAGCGCCAGCAGGCCCCCCAGCGGCGCCATGGCGATGCTGGCCAGCATCAGGTTCGCCCATTTGAACGATCCGAACATCGTATACAGAATGATATAAATCACCAGGATCGTGATCGGCAGCACCACCATCAGGCGCCGCTGGGAGCGCTGCTGGCTGGCATACTCGCCGGCCCAGCTGATGGTGTAGCCTTCCGGCAGCTTCACCTGGCGATCCACGGCCTTGATGGCTTCTTCCACTGTGCTGCCCAGGTCGCGTCCCCGTACGCCGTATTTGATCGCGACGTAGCGCGAGTTCTCTTCCCGGTAGATCTCCGACGCGCCATCCAGTACTTGTACTTTGCAAAGCTGGGCCAGCGAAACGCGTTCCCCCGTCGGCGCCAGCAGGCGAATCCGCTCGATGGCGTCCTCGGTGTCGCGATAGGGAGCCGTATAGCGCGGCACCAGGTCGAAGCGCCGCTCACCTTGTAATACCTGGCTGACCGCGTTGCCGCCCACCGCGGTCTGGATGGCGTCCTGCACGTCCGCTACGTTGATTCCGTAGCGCGAAGCCCGGTCGCGGTCCACTACCAAATTGAGATTGGGCTGCCCGATCACTCGGAACAATCCCAAATCTTCCACTCCGCGGATCTTGCGCATCACGCCCACCACTTCATCGCCCTTCTGCTCCAGCAATTTCAGATCGGCGCCGTAAATCTTGATGGCCAGCTCGCCTTTCACCCCGCTCACGGCCTCTTCCATGTTGTCCGCGATCGGTTGCGAGAAATTCCAGAGCACGCCGGGAAGCTTCTCCAACTCGCGATCCATGGCGCCGATCAGTTCCCCTTTATCCTCTTGGAAGACCGGCCGCCACAGGTCCTTCGGTTTCAGATCCACAAAGTATTCGGTGTTGAAGAACCCCGTGGTATCGGTGCCATCGTCGGGGCGCCCCACCTGCGAAACCACCTGCGTCACCTCCGGAAAAGACGCCAGAATAATCCGCGCCTGGTTCATCAGCCGGGTGCCCTCCACCGGTCCCGTGCTGGGAGCCAGTGTGCCGCGCGCCCAGATGGCGCCTTCGTCCAGGTGCGGCAGGAACTCGGAACCGATCAGCCCGCTCGAAGCCAGCCAGACGGTAGCGGCCACACAGACTACCGCGATCCCCACCGTCGCCCAGCGCGCGCGAATCGCCAGCGTCACTAGCGCCCGATAGCGGGCCGTGAGAAAGGCCAGAGCCGGATTCCGCCACTCGCGCGTCTTAGCCGTGAATATCAGGCTGGCCACCACCGGCGCCACTACCAGCGAAAAAATCAGGGCCCCCAGCAGCGCCAGCGCCACGGTCCAGGCCATGGGCTTGAACAGCCGGCCCTCCACGCTCTGTAGCGTGAAGATGGGCAGGTACGCCGTAATGATGATGCCGCGCGCATAAAAGACCGGCCGCTGCACTTCGTGGGTGGCCTCGCGAATGCGATCGATCAACGGTTTCGGCTCGCCGCCCTGGTGCCCCAGGTGCCGCACGATGTTCTCCACGATCACCACCGTGCCGTCCACCACCATGCCGAAATCCAGCGCGCCCAGCGAGAGCAGGTTCGCCGGAATATGGCTCAAGTCGAGGCAGATGGCGGCGAACAGCAGCGCAAACGGAATGGTCAGAGCCACGATCAGCGCGCCCCGCGCGCATTGCCCAGAAACAGGAACAGAATGATGACCACCAAAAAGATGCCTTCGGTCAGGTTATGCAGCACCGTGTGCGTGGTGTAGTGGACCAGGTTGCTCCGGTCCAGGAAGGGCACCACCCGTACACCCTTTGGCAGCACGTGTGTGTTCAGCTCGGTCACTTTGTCGTGGATGGCGTCCAGCGTGGCATCGGCTTCCGCGCCCTTTCGCAGCAGCACGATGCCCTCCACCACATCGTCGTCGTCCAGGATCTTGCCGTCCTTCCTGTGTAGGGCCCGGCCGATCTGCCCCAGCCGGATGCGCGACCCTTGCATCACCGATGCCACATCGCCGATCCGGATAGGCGTGCCGTTTTGCGTCTTGATGACCGTCTTCCCGATGTCCTGCACGTTTGCGAACAGCCCCACCGACCGCACATTGATCTGCTGCAGGCCCGCTTCGATGAAGCTTCCGCCGGCGTTCACGTTGTTGCTCGCCAGTTGCTGCTCGATCTGCCCGATACTCAACCCGTACGACACCAGTTTGTTCGGATCGATGGCTACCTGGTATTCCTTGGTGAGACCGCCGAAACTGACCACGTCCACTACGTTGGGAACGGATTTGAACTGCTTTTCGAGCACCCAATCCTGCAGCGACTTCAATTCCATCAGGTCGTATTCGGGATTGCTGCTGGTCAGCGTGTACCAGTAGATCTGCCCCACCGGACTGTAATCGGTGCCGATCTGCGGCTGCAGGTTCTGCGGCAGCGTGAGTTGCGCCAGGCGTTCCAGGACCTTTTGCCGGTTCCAGTCATTGGCCGACTGATCGTCGAAAATCAGCATGACGCTCGACAGCCCAAAAAGAGACGTCGATCGCAGGTGCTGCAGGTGCGGCAGACCGTTCATGACGATCTCGACCGGGATGGTGACCTGCTGCTCGACCTCTTCCGCCGCGCGTCCGGGCCACTGGGTGATCACCTGAACGTAATTATTGGCAATGTCTGGGTAAGCTTCGATCGGCAGACTCTTGAATGCGACAATTCCCCATGCAAACAGCAAAATCGCGAGTGCGATTACCAGAAGCCGGTTGTTTAGGGAGAAGTCGACGAGGCCGCGAATCATACAGCCGGAGACAAGGAAGCAGGCAAGCCATCAGGTTAACCCCCAGGCATAGTGGCGCAACAATCAGGTATTCACCCGGCGCTAGTCGTGGGGCAGGCCCCCGGCCTGCGCGGGGCTCTCAGCCCCGCCCCCTTGTTCCGCTACTCCGACTCGTCGAACCCGGCCTCCGGTGTGGGCAGCACATCGTGATCGCCCGCCACCCAGACATATAAGGTAGGCAGAAGGAAGATATTCATCATCATCGCCACCATAAGACCGCCCACGATCACGATCGCAAAAGGGCGCTGCGAGTCTGAGCCGATCGCCGTGCGATGTGGCGGCCGGCAGCAGACCCAGCGTCGCCACCAGCGTCGTCATCATGATCGGCCGCAGCCTCAGCACCGCGCCTTCCACCGCGGCATCGATCACCGAATGGCCGCGCGTGCGCAGTTGGTTGATGTACTCCAGCATGATCACGCCCGTCTGCACGCAGACGCCGAACAACGCCAGAAAGCCGACCCCGGACGACACACTGAAATGCGTGCCGGTGATCAGCAGCGCCAGCAACCCGCCCAAAGGCGCCATGGCGATGTTCGCCAGCATGAGCGTCGCCCATTTGAATGAGTGGAACATGGTGTAGAGGATGAAGAAGATCACCAGGATGGTCAGCGGCAGCACGATCATCAGCCGTCTTTGCGACCGCTGCTGGCTGGCATATTCTCCCGCCCAACTGATCGTGTACCCCTCCGGCAGCTTCACTTGCCGGTTGACGTCCCCGATCGCCTCCTCCACCGTGCTGCCCAGGTCGCGTCCGCGCACGCTGTACTTGATGGCTACGTAGCGGGAGTTTTCCTCGCGATAAATTTCCGACGCGCCATCCAGAACTTTCACCTTCGAAAGCTGCGCCAGCGATACGCGTTCGCCGCTCGGCGCCAGCAGGCGCACATTGGCGATGGCTTCCTGCGTGTCGCGATAAGGAGCCGTGTATCGCGGCACCAGGTCGAAGCGCCGCTCGCCTTCGAGTACCTGGGTCACGGCATTGCCGCCCACCGCGGTCTGGATCGCGTCCTGCACATCGGATACGTTCACCCCGTATCGGGATGCCTGCTCGCGGTCCACCACGAAATTGAGGTTCGGCTGCCCGATCACCCGGAACAGCCCCAAGTCCTCGATGCCGCGAATATGCCGCATTACTCCGACAATTTCATCGCCGGTCTTTTCCAGCAGCTTCAAATCGCTGCCGTAGATCTTGATCGCCAGTTCTCCCTTTACGCCGCTGACCGCCTCCTCCATGTTGTCGGCGATGGGCTGCGAAAAGTTCCAGAGTACGCCCGGGATCTGCTCCAGTTCCCGGTCCATGGCCGCGATCAGACGCACTTTTTCTTTGTGGAATACCGGACGCCATTTCTCCTTGGGCAGCAGATCGACGAAATATTCCGTATTGAAGAACCCCGTGGTATCGGTGCCATCGTCCGGACGCCCCACTTGCGACACTACCTGCGTCACCTCCGGGAAGGCCGCCAGAATGATCCGCGCCTGGTTCATCAGCCGCGTGCCTTCCGCCGGTCCGGTGCTGGGCGCCAGAGTTCCGCGCGCCCAGATGGCCCCTTCATCCAGGTGCGGCAGGAATTCGGAACCGATCAGGCCGCTGGTAGCCAGCCACGCCGCCGTTACCAGGCAGAGGATGGCCGCGCCTACTGTCACCCAGCGCGCGCCGATCGCCCAGCGCACCAGAAAGCGATACCCGCGCGTCAGCCAGGCCAGCACCGGATTGCGCCATTCCTTGGTGCTGCGCCGGAACAACAGGCTGGCCAGCACCGGCGCCACCACCATCGAAAAAATCAGCGCCCCAAGCAGCGCGAACGCCACGGTCCAGGCCATCGGCTTGAACAGCCGCCCTTCCACGCTCTGCAACGTGAAGATGGGCAGATAGGCGGTAATGATGATGCCGATCGCGTAAAACACCGGACGCTGCACTTCATGCGCCGCGTCCCGGATGCGCTCCCGCACCGGCCTGGGAGCGCCGCCGGCGTGCCCCAGGTGGCGAATGATATTCTCCACCATCACCACCGCGCCATCCACCACCATGCCGAAGTCCAGCGCGCCCAGCGAGAGCAGGTTAGCCGGAATGTGGCGCAGGTCCAGACAGATCGACGCAAACAACAGCGCGAACGGAATAGTGATGGCCACAATCAAAGCGCCCCGCGCATTGCCCAGGAACAGGAACAGGATGATGGCCACCAACACGATCCCTTCTCCCAGGTTGTGCAGCACCGTGTCCGTAGTGAAGTGCACCAGGTCGCTGCGATCCAGAAACGGCCGCACCTTCACCCCGTGCGGCAGGATGCGATCGTTCAGTTCCCTGACCTTGGCATGGATGGCATCCAGCGTCGCGTCGGATTCCGCGCCCTTGCGCAGGAGCACGATGCCCTCCACCACGTCGTCGTCGTCCACGATCTTGCCGTCCACGCGGTGCAGCGCGAAGCCGATACGCCCCAACCGGATCTTCGGTCCCTGCATCACCGAGCCGATATCGCGAATCCGGATGGGGGTCCCGCTTTGCGCCTTCACCACCGTCTGGCCGATATCCCGCACATTGTCGATCAGCCCCACCGAGCGCACGTTCACTTGCTGCAGCCCTTGCTCGATAAAGCTGCCCCCGGCATTCACGTTGTTGTTCGATAACTGCTGCTCGATGTCGCCGATGTTCAGCCCGTACTCCACCAGTTTGTTCGGATCGATGGCCACCTGGTATTCCTTGGTGATGCCTCCGAAGCTGACCACGTCCACCACGTTCGGCACGGACTTGAATTGCTTCTCCAGTACCCAGTCTTCCAGCGACTTCAGCTCCATCAGGTCGTATTCCGGATTCGTGCTGGTCAGCGTGTACCAGTAAATCTGTCCCACCGGGCTGTAATCTGTCCCGATCTGCGGCTGCAGGTTCTCGGGTAGCGTCACTTGCGACAAGCGCTCCAGCGTTTTTTGCCGGTTCCAGTCGTTCTCGGAATCGTCGTCGAACACCAGCATTACGCTGGAAAGGCCGAACAGCGACGTAGACCGCAAATGCTGCAGGTGGGGCAGGCCGTTCATCACGATCTCAATCGGAATGGTGACCTGCTGTTCCACCTCTTCGGCGGCCCGGCCCGGCCACTGCGTAATGATCTGAACATAGTTGTTGGCCACGTCCGGATATGCCTCGATGGGCAGGCTCCTGAAAGAAATAACTCCCCACGCGAAAAGTAAAATGGCGAGCGCCACGATCAGAAGAGGGTTATCGAGCGCGAAATCGACAAGGCGGCGGATCATAAGGCTTCGAAGTTTTGCCCGCTACTTAAACGTCACTACACTGGCGGAAGAGGTATGCGCCCGCGCGTTCTTTACGATGCTCAGGAACCGGTGCGTCAGTTCCTGAATCCATTCCATCTTGCGCAGCCGTATGGCTTCATGCGTAAACAGCTCTTTGCCCACGCCGATCGCGCTGGCGCCCGCGGAAATGTAACTGGCCGCGGTATGCTGCTGCACCCCGCCTCCCGCGATCAGGCGGATCTGCGGCAAGGCGGCCTTCAATGCCCGGATGTACGTGTCGCCGCCCAGCGTCGCGCAGGGAAATACTTTCACGAAATCCGCGCCCGCCTTCCATGCGCCGATAATCTCTGTGGGCGTTAACGCCCCCGGCAGCACCAGCGTGCCGCGCTCTACCGCCAGTTCCACCACGCTCGCGTCCATTCCCGTGCTGGTAATGAACTGCGCGCCTGCTTCGATCGACCGGCGCGCCGTATCCGCATCCAGCACCGTGCCGGCGCCCACCAGCATGTCCGGAAATTCCCGCGACAACCCGCGGATCAGCTCCAGTGCCCCCGGCACCGTCATGGTAATCTCCACGATCGGCAATCCGGCGCGGTACACTGCTTCCGCCCCAAATCGCGCTTCCTCCGCGGAACTAAATCGGGCCGCCGGAATAATTCCAAACTCTTCGATTCGCGCGCGAGCATCTTCTTTGGTCATTGCGTTTCGGACTATTGTTCCACAGTCGACTGCAATACCAGCGCGTTCGACACCACCTGCTGCCCCGGCTTGACGCCGCTCACGATCTCCTGCAGGTTGCCTTTCAGCATCTTTCCTCCGGTAACTTCCAGGCGCCGGAACTGGCTTCCCCCGGCCGGCGTGTAGACCCAGTCCCGGTCGTGCAGATGCAACACAGCCGAGGCAGGAACGCTGGCGCGCGCTTCTTTCTTCGGTCCGTGAAAGGTCGCCGTGACAAACATACCCAGGCGCATCTGTCCGGGGTTGTTCATCTCCAGCCGCACCTTTGCCGTGCGAATATTCGGATCCAGCACCGGGCTGATATTGCCGATGCGCCCCCGCAGGGTCTGGTTCGGAAACGCGTTCAGTTTCACTTCCGCGTACTCGCCCAGGTGCACCTGGGCCAGATCGTTCTCATACACATCGCAAAGAATCCAAATCGATGACAGGTCCGAAATCGTGAACGGGTTGGGCGACGACAGGCCTTGCACGCCCCCCGCCGCGGTAATCTGCTGGTCCGTGATCACCCCCGAAACCGGCGCCGTCACCTCTACGATCGGAGAAGGATGGTCCGGATCCGCGCCCAGCACCCGCAGATGGTCCGCGGCCGTCTTTACCGTAACCCGGGTCTTGATTTCGTTGTCCTCGGCAACTTCCAGGTCCTTTTGCGCGATCGCGCCTTTCTCGAACAATGCCTTCGCGCGGTCGAGCTGCGCGCGCGCCAGCGTTTCATCCGCCTGCGCTTGCTCGTAGTCTGAGTAGGCGCTGGAAATATCCGCGCTCTGCACCTTCATCAGGAGCTGTCCCTTGCTGACCGTGTCCCCCAGCCGCGCGTGAATCTCGGTCACCCGCCCTGTCGCCAGCGTGACCACCGGAACATTGCGCGACACGTCCGCGCTGACCACGCCCGTCACACTTAGCTCGGGCGCCGCGTCGTACTCGCCCGCCGTAGCCAGCGGGAACTTGCTCGGATCGTCAACCTTGAACAAGCCCGCGTCATGCACATGCTCCACTTCGGCCGGAGGCGGCGCTTCCGCCTTGGGGTCGCCCTTTCCCTGCGCGCTGCAGCCCGCCAGAAACAGGGCCACGGACAAAGTCAACAAAGCCAGCGGCGCGCGAAGTATGTTGCGGGAACGATTCATTGCATAACCTCGCGCCCTACTGCCAGGTTCAATTGGCCCGCGGCACTCAAATACGATCCCACCAGGTTCAGATACGTTACTTCCACGCTCCGGTAATCTCGCTGGGCGTCCAGGTAATCCACCAGTGAGGCCTGCCCGCGCTGGTACGAGAACGCGATCGTGTCGCGCACCCGCGCCGCTGTTTCCAGGTACTTCGCCTTGTACGGCCGCAGCAACGTGAGCGTGTTCTGCAGCGTCACATAGGCGGAATCCACGTCGCTGAAAACCTGCGCCTGCGCCGCATCCCGCAGTTTCTCCGAACGACCGATGTCCAAACGCGTATGCTCTTTCTCGCCTTGGTTGCGGTCGAAGATACGCAGCGGAATATTCACACTTACTCCGACGTACACCGGAATCGGAGGATTGCGCGCAAAATCCATGCCGAAAGTAGGATCCGTCGATCCGTTGGCCACCGCCAGCTTGTAATCGGTCTGCGCCTTGCTTACGGACTCCATCGCCGCCCGCAAATCCGGACGCTCCGCCAGCGCCGCCTGCCGCAGTTCCTCCTGCGCCGGAACCTGTTCCTTGAAATCGAACGTCCCGCTCACGTCGAACTGCTCGATGGGCGTCCGGTCGTTCAGCAACTGCAGCAGTTGAATCTTGTTCGTCCGCAGATTTACGTCCGCGGTCTGTAGATCCGATTCGTACTGCACGCGCTGCAACTCCAACCGGTCCAGGTCCACACGCGCGATATCCCCCGCTTTGAAACGATCCCGGCTGATCTCGAGCTCATGATCGTAATACTTCAGGTTCTCCTTGGCCAGGTCCAGAATCGCCTTAGCTTGTAACACCTGGACAAACGCGCTGCGTAAATTGAAAATCAGGTTCCGGGTCTGGTCCTCCAACTGCGACTGCGCCACGGCTGTTCCTTTCTTAGCGCTCTCCAGCCGCAGCTCGCGCTTGTGTTGCCGCTCGTGCAGATAACTCGTCGAAACATATGGGAACGCATCCGCAAAAGGGCTGTATTTGTTGATCGGGTTCTTCGTGAACGGGTTGATTTGATCCAGTCCCATGGTGAGGTCCGGATTTGGCCGCAAATACGCCGTAACCTCGTCGGCCCGCGACTCATCGATCCCGATCTGCGCCGCCCGCAAGGTGGGATTGGATTTCGCGAATTCATCTTTGGCTTGATCCCATGTCAAAACCTTCTGCGCAAGACCGGTTTCCGCCAGACCGCCCATCATGAAAAAACCGATCCACAACTGCCCTACCGCACGCCGCACATTACCTCCCTCAGGATTATTGGCTTGTCGTCTAAAGAGGATCGCAACTATCTGCCCACGTGGAAGAGGAGCACCCTCGAAAGCGGGCAGGGGTTGACCCGGTATTCGCCCGATCATATCCTATCGTACCTTTCCGCCTCGATCGTGCGAAATCCAATCCTTCGGTCATCGCAACCTATCTTTCAGCCACCTGTAAACAATTTGTAAAGCTCCGGCTCTGCGCGCTTTCCTCCCCGGAATGCTAAAATCGTGGCGAAATGCGAATCCGATACGTCCTCCTCTTTGCCGTGACCGCCTTTGCCGCGACCGTGCCGGTCATCAAATGGAAAACCGGCGATAGAAGCCGCCCCATGCCCCCCATGGTTACCCCCGGCGAGCCCAGCACCCAAGAGCATGCCGGCACCGCCCCTTCCGATGCGGTCGAGCTATTCGATGGAAAGGATCTCTCCGCGTGGCAGCAAAGCAACGGAAAGCCGGTAGCCTGGAAGGTCCGTGACGGCTACTTTGAAGTGACGCCCGGTAGTGGGGATATTGTTACCAAACAGCCCTTCGGCGATTCCCAGTTGCACGTCGAGTGGGCCACCCCCAGCCAGCCCCACGGTACGGATCAGGAGCCTGGCAATAGCGGCGTCTACCTGCAGTCCTTGTTCGAGATTCAGGTTCTGGAATCGAACCGCAACAAAACCTACCCCGATGGCCAGGCCGGCGCCATCTATTGCCAGTACCCCCCACTGGTGAATCCCGCCCGTCCGCCCGGCCAGTGGCAGACCTACGACATCGTCTTCCACGCTCCGCGTTTCTCCGCCGATTCCAAGCTCCAGGAGCCGGCCAGCGTCACGCTCTTATTTAATGGCGTTCTCGCCCAGGATCACACCATACCCACCGGACCCACCGACTACATGAAACGGCCCCCGTACAAGGTGACGCCGGCCAAGTTGCCGCTCCTCCTGCAGGATCACGGACAACCCGTGCGCTATCGCAATATCTGGATTCGGGAACTCAAAGCCGCCGCCGAATAGCTCGGCTTAAGTGGGTTGCGCGAGGTTGCAGCGGCAAAGATACTCGAGCAGCAGAATCATCTTGTGCTCCCGGTCGCCCGGGCACCACGTGGGCACGTCCCGGACCTGTTCGAACTGCGCGATGTCGTCCGCCAGTTCGTTGCGGCTGCACGCGCCATGGCCCAGAGATTCTAAAACACAGGCGCCCATAAACTCCGCAATATACTGTAATTCGTCCCGCGAAAGGCCGCGCAGGAATTTGCGCGCCTCCTTGCGCAGATTCTCTTCAGTGCAAGCAGCGATAGCGGCAATCAACGCTGTCCTCAAACCCGTAATTATGTCGAACTGGGCCGAAGGAAGCAACCGCCCCCCAAACCCCCAGCCCCAGTGATGGAAGGCGCCACGTGTGTTGGAAGCTCATGACCGCCACCAATGTCCACCGGGCCTCCTCTTAAGCGCGGCCTCGATGGTCGCCAGTGGTAGCAGCAGCGACAACGGCGCATCCAGCAACGGCATAGCGCCATAACGGGCGTACCATCCTGCCACGCCTTCATTTTTGGCATCTATGACCAGGACCACACCGCCAACCTCGGCCGACGCCAGCAGACAGCGATTGCCCGCTGCCAGCAGGAGTTGTCCGCCAATTCCCCGCCCGTGGAACCTCCGATCCACCGCCAGGCGCGCCAAGCGGAAACCGGGTACGTCGTGGCGTGCCAAGCCGCGCCGGATGATCTCTGGCGTCCGGGTATATTCGATCGAGGCGGGGCTCAGGCTATAGAAGCCCAGAATCGTCTTATGGTCGGCATGGTCAATGGCGAGGAAGGTTTTCGCGCCGCCCAACTCGTGGCTCTTGCGGGCATAGCGTCGCAGGAATTCATTCAGTGCTGGTTCGCCGCAATCGAACGCTTCCCGATCGTATTTTCTGCTGATCGGCTCTTCGTGCCATACGACCACTATTAGGACCGCCGCTTGCGGAAGGCCTTCGCGGCTGCCAATAGTCTTGCGTTCGGTGCAGGTGGGTTCTCGATCAAATTCAAAACCCGCAAACTATCCCTTCCCGAGAGTTGCACATGATCCGCCTGCTCGATGACGGCCTTCGCGGCACTCAAGGCGTGACGTATGACAAAATCCGTCAGGTTGGTGTTGTCAAGCGCCACTGCACGCAACAGAAGGGCCTTTTCCTCGGCCCGAATCCGCAAAGACATCCGGTTGTTGTCTTCTACCGCTGTTCTTGGCATGGCGGCGAATCCCCGATAGGTACGTACACATTTAAACAGTACACCAAAAACGGGGTCGCATCAACATCGGATGTCACTCAACTACAACTCGGCTTGACCCAGCCGCCCCCCATGCGGTACGATCCACCAGTTCTCTAAATCGCCCATGCGCCTACTTACAAAATTCAGCCTCTTATTTATCCTGGCCGCTGGCCTCGGCCTTGCGCTGGCCGCTTACGTAACGTACAACTACCTTCAGGAGAATGCCCGTGCCGAAGTCATCCAGCAGGCCAAGCTGATGATGGAGACTTCGCGCGCCTCGCGCAGCTACACGTCCGCTCAGATCGTGCCTCTTCTGCAGCCCGTCCAGGAACGCGACCGCGTCTTCCTGCCGCAAACCGTACCTGGATACGCAGCCACCGAGAGCTTCAACTATCTTCGCAAGACCTATCCGGATTACACCTACAAGGAAGCCACCCTCAATCCCACGAATCTCCGGGATCGCGCGGTCGATTGGGAAGCCGATATCGTCAACAACTTCCGCAACAATCCGGACAAGAAGGAACTCTCGGGCGAGCGCGAATCATCCATCGGTAGAGCGCTGTTCTTTGCCCGGCCGATCGCCGCCGACCCGCCCTGCCTCCAATGCCATTCCACGCCCAAAGCCGCGCCGCCCGCGATGCTGCGCCGCTACGGCAGCAATAATGGCTTCGGATGGAAACAGGGAGAAATCATCGGCGCGCAGATCGTCTCCGTACCGATGTCGGTGCCCGTCGGCATCGCCAACCGGACCTTCGCCACCATCCTGACCTACATGGCCGGCACTTTCCTGATCACGCTGTTCGTGCTGAATATTGCGATGGCCCTGATCGTCGCCCGCCCGGTCAGCCGGCTGTCCACTGCGGCCGACCAGATCAGTCAGGGGAACCTGGAAGTATCCGGCTTGCAGGTCGGCGGATCGAAGGAAATCTCCGCTTTGGCCGCCTCATTCGAGCGCATGCGGCTGAGCCTCGTGAAGGCGCTCCACATGCTTGAAGAACAATAGTCTCGCGGTTTTCAGCCCAAGGTGCGGCGAACGGTGATCACGAATTCGTCCCGTTCCTTGCTTCCTGGAATTTCGTTGCTCAGCAACTCGATCAGTTGCGCCGGCGTTTGCACCTTCTTGGCCGTCTTGTTGACGATAACTTTGGCGAAAGGACCGATGTGGCGGGCCAGTTCCCGTTGCACCTTGTCGAGGAATTCGGGGTTCCACTCGTGCGCCGTGACCGGCTTTGTCTGCACGTGCGCAGTCAAGGAAGGGCGGCTGGTGGTGCGCTGCATGTGCTGCACCGAGGTCTCGCCGGTCTGCGCTTCGCAGCAGTTCAGGAATCTCCGGCGGGCGCCTTCGTCCGGAATTTGATCGGCCAGCAGCCGGCGCAGTGTGGTGACGTCTGAAACGCCGCGGGCGGTCCGCGCCACCAGGGGCCGGGCCACCGGGCCGAGGGCCGTCGCCAGGCATTTTTCGATCCGCGCCAGCACGCCCGGATCGAGGTCCGTGGAAGTCGTGATAGTGCGCGTCGCTGCAGGGGCGCGGCCCAAATCGTGCAGGGATTCGAGCGCCGCGCGGAATTCCGCAGCGGACTGAAACCGGTCGGCAGGCTTCTTAGCCAGCGACTTCATGATCATTGCCGAGAGCGCTACCGGAAAGCCGGGCGCCAGATCGGCCGGCGGCACCGGGATCTGTTCCAGGTGAGCCGTGATAATGGCGGCCTCGCTTTCGCCCTGAATCGGGCGTTTGCCCATCAGCGCCTCGTAAAGCGTAACTCCCACCGAGTAGATATCCGACCGGCCGTCTATGGAGCCGGTCTTGATCTGCTCCGGCGACATGTAATATAGCGATCCCACAGCCATGCCGGAGCGCGTGATGGTCTCGTTTACCGAGCGGGCGATCCCGAAATCCGTGAGCTTCACCGTCCCCATAGTCGTGATCATGATATTGCCCGGCTTCACGTCGCGATGAATCACACCCTGGCTGTGGGCGTAGCCCAAGGCATCGAGTACCCGGCAAATGTATTCGACGCCTTCGGCGATGGCCACCGGACCGTTGCGGATCTTCTGCGACAGCGTCACCCCGTCGACGAATTCGATGATCATCAACAGGCGGCCTTCCACCCACAGGGCGGTGTGTAGCGCCGCAATATTGGTGTGGTGTAGGTTGGCCTGGACGCGCACTTCCCGCTCGAAGCGCTGCCCGAGTTGGGGGTCGTCCTCCCGGTCGGACAGCAGCACCTTCATAGCTTCGACCCGATCCAGAATGCGGTTGCGCACTTTGTAGACCTGGCCCATGCCGCCACGTCCCAAGACTCCGGTAATCTCGTAGTCGCCGACCGTGTCACCAATTTGAAACATCGCTGGCACTATAGAATATCAATTCCCCCCGCAACCAGTATAAACACGTACGGCAAGCCCTCTGTTCGTGAAGAACCGCCCATGTTATCAATCATTTACTTAGCTTTTAGCCGCCCACTGAAAATCGCCGGTTCCGCAATGGTATAATTGCAGCTTATGCTTGAACCCAAAACACGCCGCTGATCCGCGCCTCGCGCTGCAACCCTGTATTTCTTCGGCCCGCTCTACTGGGCCGGTACGTTAAACCAAATTTCTTGAAACGAGGTATTTTCGATGCGAAAACTGTTTTCGAACGGTTTGGCTGTTTTTGCCGGTGTGGTGTCCCTGCCGTTGTCCGGAAATCAGGTCGCTACCACCAAGCCGGCTACTGCCGAACATCGCAACGAACCCGCCAAGGACCGGCGGCTAGCCTTCCTGCGCGCCTTTTTCGACAGAGGCCACTGTCCTGCTGCATCGCTCTCCGCCGTATTTCTAGAGGCCGCCGACAAGTACGGTCTGGACTGGCGTTTGCTGCCCAGCCTCTCCTTTGTAGAATCCACCGGCGGCAAAGCCGCCAGGAATAACAATCTTTTCGGATGGGATTCGGGGCGCGCCGCCTTCTCATCCGCCGCCGCGTGCATCCATTCCGTGGCGGCTTCCCTGCGATACTCCGCCGCCTACCGGCACAAGGATCTGGATGGGATCCTGAGAACTTACAATCAGAACGTCGGCTACGGACAGCGGGTGAAGGAAGTGATGCGCCGCATCGCCCCGGCCCTGGATTAAGCTTCCGGCCGCTCCGTGGCGCGGGAAGCGTCCGCGCTCAAATACATTCTCCGGTCGTTGTGGAAAGCGGCATTCGCCAGATGCGGGGCCGATACCGCGCTCGCGCCTACTTCGACGGGCGCGTTCGGCTCCTTGCGCGATTTCACGCAATCCATAAAGTTCTGGATGTGCGATTCGATGGGCACGGGCGCCTCGAACGTCTGGACCGGCTCGCGGTTCTTAGGCCACGGCTCTTTCCAGACGCGGTAGCCCTCGTTATTCAGGACCATGGTTCCCTGATCCCCGCAAAACTGGATCGACCAGTCGTTGTCATACGAATTCGTATAGTTCAGCGTCCAGGTAGCCATGAAGGCGCCATATTCGAATACCGCGCAGAAGACGTCGGGTACCTCCGATCCGATGGTCTTGGCGATCTGCCCGTAGCAAACTGCCGACTTCGCCGTGCCTGCGTTGGTGAACCACTGCACCACGTCCATCAGATGGGTGCCCTGGTCGGTCATGTTGCCGCCGGAGTAATCCCAGAACAGGCGCCATGCCCGGAAGCGCATGGGCTGCAATTCGCGGTCGCGCGCGGGACCGAGGAACCGCTTCCAATCCAGATTGCCAGGGAGCGGCGTATTATCCAATTCGTGCGCCACGTTCCAGTTCCACATGGGTTTCACCAGCGTGATCTTGCCGAGCACGCCGCTGTCCACCAGTTGTTTCGCTTTAATGATGGACTCCGCGCTGCGCCGCTGCATGCCCACCTGCACGATCTGTTTGGTCTTGCGCACGGCATCCACTATCTGGCGGCTCTGCGCGAGCGAATGCGACATGGGCTTTTCGAGATAAACATCCTTACCCGCCTGCAGCGCCGCGAACAGGCATGGCGCATGCTGGTGATCTGGCGTCGCCACCACCACCGCGTCGATGCCACCCTGCGCCAGCAGGTCGTGATAATCGAGGTAAGGCTTGGCGTCGGGCGCGTCCTTTAGCGCCTTCTGCATGTTCTGGTCGTAGACTTCCGAAACGGCCACGCAGGCCGCCCCCAGTTTTTGGAAGTTCTGACTGAGGTAGCGTCCCCGTCCTCCGGCGCCGATTAATGCGTAAGCCAACCGGTCGTTGGCGCCCCAAGCGCGCCGCGGGATGAACAGCGGGGCTGCCGCAAGTGCGGTTCCCAGAAACGTTCTGCGGTCCTGCTCCATAGCCTTGGCTCCTTACGCGCTCACTGTATAACGATTAGACCGGCGATGGCAAAGGCGTGCATTGCAGCCTCCGCAGCCGGGACATAAGGGCCGGTGGGCGTGGCATGGCGTCTATGTGTGATCGATCACTATTACCGGTTTAATTCGCGGGCGTCCGTGCTCAGCCCACCAAAGGCGTACCGTCATAATCCGTTAAGATGTTTCAGATGCTGTGGTTGCCGCTCAATAGCGCAAAGGCGCGCGTGTCTGCGCCGCCACGAAGGGCAGAAACTCCTGGGATTCTGGCGGTGCGGCCGCTGCCCCGTTTTGCGCGGTTCCTGAAAGGCGGGTACGCGCCATGACGCCGGCAAGTGGGAGAGTCGGGGCCGACTTTCTTGCAGGAACCGGCGAGATGGGCGAGCGCATCCGAGCGTTCGACTGGGCGCGCACCCTACTCGGGCCCATTGAATCATGGCCGCAATCGCTAAAGACATCGGTCAGTCTGATCCTGAGCTCGCGCCACCCCATGTGGATTGGCTGGGGCCGGGAAATGACTTTTCTGTATAACGATGCTTACCTGCACGTTCTCGGTCCCGCCAAGCATCCCCGCGCGCTGGGACTGCCCGCGTCTGAAGTGTGGGCGGAAATCTGGGACGTATGCGGGCCGCTCGCGGATAAAGTCTTTGCGCGCGGCGAGGCCAGCTTCGTGGACGATGTTCGCCTGTTCATGAATCGCGGCGATTTCCTGGAGGAGACATTTTATTCGTTCTCCTACAGTCCTATCCGCGACGACTCCGGGCTGGTATGTGGGCTTTTCTGCCCCTCGACCGATGTGACGCCGAAAGTCCTGAATGGCCGTCGCCTCGCCACATTGTCCGAATTGGCTGGCAACGCGTTGGCCGAGCGGACCACGGGTGCAGCCTGCGCCACCATCGCGCGAACCTTGAGCAAGAATCCGGACGACATCCCGTTCGCTCTTCTCTATCTGGCCGATACGGAGGGCCGGCGGGCATCGCTGGAACAGGCGATTGGCTCCTCCGGCGCCGGCATCGCCAACGCGCCTTCAGTGGATTTGCACGGAGATTCGCAGTCGGCGTGGCCGGTCGGCGAGGTCTATCGGACGAGTATGCGGCAGACTGTGCGAGTGGAGCAACTGCACGGCCTGCCCGCGGGTGTAGCCGGCCAGCGCATCGCCGAGGCGGTGGTGCTTCCGGTGGCTTCGCGCGGAGAGCACCGGCCATATGGCGTGCTGGTGGTGGGTGTGAATCCCTGCCGGCCGCTCGACGCGGACCATTTCACCTTTTTCGAACTCGTGGCCGGGCAGGTCGCCACCGCTATCCAGAACGCGCGGGCCGCCGAGGAGGAAAAGAAGAGGGCCGACATGCTGGCCGAGGTCGACCGCGTAAAGACGGCCTTCTTCTCAAACGTGAGCCATGAATTCCGGACGCCCCTGACACTGATGCTGGGGCCGCTGGAGAACCTCCTAGCCAAACCGGACGGCCTGCGGCCGGAGCAGCAGGAGGACCTGGCGATCGCCCACCGGAACAGCCTAAGGCTTCTGAAGCTGGTGAATTCGTTGCTGGACTTCTCGCGCCTGGAAGCGGGACGGCTGAAGGCCTCGTATGCGCCGGCGGATTTGGCGGAGCTGACGGCGGATTTGGCGTCGAACTTCCGCGCGGCCGTGCAGGCAGCGGGCCTGGAACTGGCGGTCGAATGCGAAACACTCCCGGACAGAGTTTATGTGGACCGCGATATGTGGGAGAAGATCGTGCTGAACCTTCTCTCGAATGCGTTCAAATTCACGTTTAAGGGACGTATCGCGGTAAAGCTGTACGCGGCTGATGGTCATGCCGTACTCGAGGTGTCGGACACCGGCATCGGTATACCCGAGGCGGAACTGCCGCACATCTTCGAGCGTTTTCACCGGGTAGAAGGCGCCCGGAGTAGAAGCTCCGAGGGTACCGGCATCGGGCTTGCCCTCATTCAGGAGTATGTGAAGCTGCACGGCGGTCATATTTCGGCCGAAAGCCGGAACGGCGCCGGCAGCACGTTCACCATCAAGCTGCCGTTTGGCTTGGGGCATTTGCCGGCGGAACACATCGACCGTTCGGGCGAGGTCCGGATGGCGCCAGGCCACCGGGTGAAAGCTTTTACGGAGGAGGCCATCACGCTGCTCCAGGCAGGTGGCGGCGATCAGGAGAACGTGCACGAAGCGACTGCGCTACCGGTTCCAGGCGCTCAGCCCCGTCCGCGCATTTTGCTGGCTGACGACAACGCGGACATGCGGGAGCACATAAGACGCATCCTTGCTCAAGACTGCGATGTGGTCACGGCCCGGGACGGACGGGAAGCTCTGCTACTCCTCCGGCAGCATGTCCCGGACGTGCTGGTGAGCGACATCATGATGCCTGGGGTGGACGGATTGGAACTGCTCCGGGCAGTGCGCGCCAGCGAGGAAACTCGTGCCCTGCCGGTGATCTTCATCTCCGCGCGCGCGGGCGAGAAGCGCGACCAAGGGCTGCTGGCCGGAGCGGACGATTACCTGGTGAAGCCCTTTACCGCGAGCGAACTGCGCGCGCGGGTATCGACGCATGCGCGCATGGCCATCATGCGGCGGCGCGCCCTGGAACGCGAGGCGGCGCTGCGAGCCGAGGCCGAGCAGGCACGCGATCAGGTCACCACGATATTGGAAAGCATCGCCGAGGCCTTCCTGGCGCTCGACCAAGACTGGCGCATCACTTACGCCAATGCGGAAGCGGAACGGCTGAATGGTGTCCGCCGGGAAGATCTGCTCGGCAAGGGTCTTTGGGAACTCTATCCGGCGGCAGGTCCGGATCTCCGCCAGGAACTGCTGCGGACCGCGGTGGAGCGTGTTCCCTCGGAAGTGGAGAGTTTTTACGAGCCGTGGGCGCGCTGGTTTTATGTGAAGGCTTACCCGGCGGCGGACGGCGGTGTGTCCATTTTCTTTGAAGACATCACCAGCCGCAAGCAGATTCAGGAGGCGCTGCGGCAACAGGAAGTGCTACGCGAGGCGGAGGGCAGGAAATGGCGTGAACTGTTCATGCAGGT
This sequence comes from Bryobacterales bacterium, assembly GCA_963843255.1. Taxonomy (GTDB): domain Bacteria; phylum Acidobacteriota; class Terriglobia; order Bryobacterales; family Bryobacteraceae; genus Bog-159. Next base: position 658,485 of record CAWJJQ010000009.1, read on the forward strand.
TCCCGCCGGGGTGGCTCTATTCAGCGGCCCAACACACCGGTTTGAGGCGTGCAACGACGAATGCGTACGGATTGCGGGCAGGAACGCGGCGGGTGAGATTCTGGGCCGGCCGATCGGAGAACTGTTTCCCGAAATCCGCGGGCAAGGCTTCATCGCGCTGCTCGATCGCGTCTACCAGACGGGAGAACCATACATAGCCAGGGAAGCGCCGTTGGCACTCGAGGCAAGCGGCGGCAAACGCGAACTGTACCTGAACTTCGTGTGCCTGCCCACCCGGGACGATGCCCGCCTGATCAATGGCGTCTTCGTGCATGCAACCGATGTTACGGACCTGGTATGCGCACGCCAGCAGGTTGAAGAAAGCGAGAAGCGGTTCGCTTCGGCTTTCGCCGAAGCGCCCATCGGCATGGTGCTTACCACGCCCGATGGCGCCATCCTGGAAGCCAACCAGGCCTATGTAGAAATGCTGGGCTACCGCCGCGAGGAATTGATTTCGCAGAATTCGTCGCGCTTCACGCATCCCGATGACATTGAGCCAACCCGCCTGTTCTTTGAAAAACTGGGCACCACGGGGAAGAGCACGGGGATGATTGAAAAGCGGTACGTGCGCAAGAATGGCGCAATTCTGTGGGCGCGCGCGTCCGTGACGATGCGCCGTGACAGCGATGGCCGCCCCGCACAGGTGATCGGCATTATAGAAGACATCACCGAGCGGAAACGCACGGAGGAGGCACTGCGGGAAAGCGAGGCCCGGTTCCGCCAACTGGCGGACTCCATGCCACAGATCGTATTCACGGCCGGACAGGACGGCGCCGTTGATTATCTCAATGAGCGCTGGTACGAGTTCGCTGGCCTGGACAATTCGGCTGGCGGCGGTGAGGCTTGGAGAGCGGTGGTGCATCCGGACGATCTCGGCAAGCTCGAACACAGCTGGGAGCACTGCCTGCGGACCGGAGAGGCGTTCGGCCTCGAATACCGGATGTGGGATCGCAAAGAGAATCGGTACCGGTGGTTCATCGGCCGGTCGATCGCGGTGCGAGATAGCGACGGCCGGATCGTGAAGTGGTTCGGAACAGCCACCGATATCGACGAGCAGAAACGCACCGAAGAGCAACTGCGCAGCGCCAACCTGGACCTGGAGCAATTCGCGTACTCCGCCAGCCACGATCTGCAGGAGCCGCTGCGCAGCATCAAGATTTACGGCGATCTTTTGCGGAAACGCTACCGGGACAAGCTCGACGGGCAGGCCCTCGAGTTTTGCGATTTTATGCACAGCGGTGCAACACGCATGGAGATGCTAGTGGCCGATTTGCTGGCTTACACACAAGTGACCAGGCTCGAAACACCGACGGAAGATGCGGACACGAATGAAATACTGGATAACACGCTGGACAATCTGGGCCGCGCCATTGCCGAAAGCGGGGCGGAGGTTACGCGCGATCCGCTGCCATCGGTACGCGCGCACGGCACGCACCTGAGGCAGTTATTCCAGAACCTGATCGGAAATGCCATTAAATACCGGAAGCCGGACCGCGCGCCGGTGATCCATGTGAGCGGGCAGCGGCTTAACCACTCGTGGGTTTTCTCGGTGCGGGATAACGGCATCGGCATCGAGCCCGAGTATAAGGAGAACATCTTTGGATTATTCAAACGCTTGCACACTACCGATGAATACTCGGGTACCGGTATCGGGCTCGCTATTTGCCAGAAAATCGTGGAGCGGTATCGTGGCCGGATCTGGGTCGAATCCACCCCCGGAGACGGGTCCACCTTCAGCTTCACCATCTCGGCTTGACGAGGGTGCGCCGGCGAATATCTGCCACATCCTGCTGGTGGAGGACAACAAGGGCGACGTTTACCTGATTCGCGAATCGATCGAGGTCGCGTGCGTGGGCGCCTCGCTGCACGTAGTTCACGACGGCGAAAAGGCTATCAAATTCATTGAGACGGCCGACATGGATCCGGAGGCGCCCTGCCCCTCTCTGGTCATCCTGGACATCAACCTGCCCAAGAGATCGGGGCGCGAAGTTCTGAGCTGGATGCGGCTCAGCCGGCGATGCGCGCGTGTGCCCGTGCTGGTGGTGACATCGTCGGATTCGCAAAAGGATCGGGATGAAATGGGGCAGTTGGGGGTGCACGGATATTTTCGCAAGCCTTCCGAATATGAGGAGTTCATGAAGCTTGGGCCCCTGGTGCGCGATATTCTGGGAAGTTCGGTTTAGCGCACCGCATGACGGCTGTCGATGCATCCAGCTTCGCCGGCTTGACGGCCATGGTGCTGCTCACTGTGAATATCCTGCTGGGCCTGCTGGTGTCGGTGAACTACAACCCGCGGCGCCAGTGGCCGCGCCGCCGGATCTCGCTTTTCAAGATCCACAACTGGAATGCTTACGCAGCGATTTCGATCGTCTGCCTGCATCCGGTCATCCTGCTGTTCTCCACGGACAAAGCCGCGCAGTTCCGATTCTTCGATCTGCTGCTACCGCTCTGGTCGCCGGGGCAACGCCTCTACAATTGCCTGGGCGCAACCGCCTTCTACGGTTTTGGGCTCGTCGTGGTGACCTCCTACCTCCGCCCGCGGCTTGGCTACCGGACCTGGAAGAAGCTCCACTATGTCGCGTATTTGGCGGCCGCCGTCATGTTCGTGCACGGAACGCTGATTGACCAGAACATGAAGAACGAAGCGGCGGACCTGCTGGACGGCGAGAAGGTGCTGGTGGAAGGATGTTGCCTGACCGTGGCTGCGGCATCCGTCTGGCGATGGCGCTATGGCTCGGAGAAGAAGCGTTACCAGCTTCGGGCGGCCGCGGCGGCTAGCGGGAAAACCGGTAGGTGAGGTTCAAGCTGGCGTAGGATGGAATGCGCACGCCAACGATTTCCGCCACCGGGCTCACGGGAACCGGCAAAGGACCCATGTTGCCGGCTTGGTAATCGGTGGCGAAGTTTTCGGTGGTCTGTCCGGTGTAGCCGCGGGCGAGCATCATATTCACCCCGACCTTGATTCTACCCTCGAGGAACGGCCGCATCACTGCCAGCCGAAATTCCTTATCCGGCACTCCAATGCAGTAAGCGGTCAGGTCGTTGGGAGTGTTTACGTCGCATCCGGTGCCGACCACCTTTCTGCCCACGTATTCGAATTCGCCTTTCGCCAGCAAATGGAAGGGCAGTTTCTGATAGGTCCAGGCAATGTCTGCGATCAGCCGGGGAGCCTCCGGCGTCACCTGTCCGGACGCCAGGTCGCGCGCGTCGGCCTGTTCGAAGGTGGCCTGCAGCGATCCGTTCTTGAAGTTCTGGCGCACTGAAGCGGCGACATAGCGTATGCGGCCGGAGCCGAGGTCGAATTGCAATCCGGTATCCGGGTCGATCTTGCCGTACTCGGCAGTTTGCGTCTCGCGCCCCAGAGTCAGCTTCAGATCCGTGCTGTGAATGTGCCTGCCGGCGACCAACTGGTAGGAGCGCGCGGTCTCCACGGGAGAGGCAGGTTCGGTCGCGATTCTGGGATCTTCGGTGAAGAATGACTTGCCAAAGCTGAGGGCGACTTCGGGCAGCCACCAGGATTCGCGGGGAAGGAACGTCAGGGTCGCCTTGGGCGAGTTCAGGCCGACCAAGGCGTTCCACGAATTTGCCGGGGTTACCAGGTCCTGGTTGGCGACGAAGATCTCGTCACGCCGCCAGCCCAGGTAATAGTGGAAATATTGGGTCAGTTCCCCTTCACCGGCGATGTATGGCGACACGGGCGCGATGGTCACATTGCCGCCATCGATCCTTGTGAAAGGCCCGTAGTAAGATGGGTCGGCTGGATTGTAGAAACCGTAATGATCCAGGTCGTCGCGCCGCGGCGCCTCGCGCTGGTAATCCGTTCCGGCCAGCAGGTTGAATTTCTTCGAGAACTTTTTGGTATACACCGCGCTGGCCCCCGTGACCGTACGGAACTCGCTCTGCCGGATCAGTCCGTCCCCGAAATCGGAAAAGAGCGAGAGGTTGTAGGTGCGGAAGAAGCCGGAAAACTGCAGTTCCTGGTTCCCGCCGAGCCTCCATACATCGTTCAACGCGACCAGCGCGGTGTGGGTCTGATCCTTTTGCCGCGGGTCGATGGTATCCGGATACTCCTTCCATCCGGTGGCGGCGTCCACGGAATTGAATCCGTAAATCGGGCTTAGCCCCGCCAGGTTAGAGAAGCCGTAGTAGCCGATCCCGAGCAGTGTCAGGGTGTGAGTCCCGGTGCGCCAGACCTGCCCGCCATTGATTTTGAACTGCCTGCGATGTTCCGGTTGATTCAGGAATCCGTTGCCGTAAGCGGCCTCGATGGCGATCCAGGAATGCGGGGAGGGACTCAGCCCGGCGGTGCCTGCCAAGTCGCGGGGGTCGCCGGTCAAGGTAAAGAAGGGATCGAAATGCGTGCGCAGGGCGTAGGTTGTGCCCAGGTTCAACGCGTGATTGCCCTCGCGCACGTTGAAGGCGCCGCCATCCACCTCGACACTCTCGATCACGTTTGCGACATAAATGTTCGGATCCGCGTAGCCATTTCCGTGCGCGTTCGCCGAGAGGTTGTTAGGCACCAGGTAAGTGCCTACCTGAAGGAACTGGGCGATCGGTTCGCCGTGGTCGCCCGCGACTCCCGGTGCAAAGTATTGCGGCGCCTTGATGCCGCTCGAGGCGGTCTCCACCGGATAGCCGGGTATCGAAATGGGAGCGCCCGGGCGTCCTGGGTTGGCATCCAACAGATCTTCGCTGGCGAAGACTTTCTCACTGGGATCGGGCGACTCGATATCGATCTCGCGCACGTCCGCGGTCACGTTAATCGATTCGGCGCGCGCCGCGATGCGGGAGAACTGCAGGTTCATCTCCAGCGCCTGGCCGTCGCCTAGGTGGATGGTCTTCCGGGCGTCGGCGAAACCTGGGGCGGCGGCGCTGATCTGGTAGTCGCCCGGTGGCACGGCGGAAAAAACGAAGCTTCCGCCTTCGCCGCTCGTCGCCTCAAGGGCTTTGGTGTTCGATGACGCCAGCCGGAGGCAAGCCCCCGCGACCGGTTTTCCTTGGGTGTCGGTCAAACGGCCCACCACCCGGCCGTCGGCTGCCCACCCCCTGATCGAGGCGAGGAGCAAAAGCGCGAGCCGGAGCGGTCTCAGGGCCATAGGCAATCGTGCTACGTATGTAATAGACGTGCTACCAATCTTGGATCGTAGCACAAACGTCCAGAGAGTATTACGCGGGCGGTGGACTTTTGGATTGCGCGTCCGCGGGAGACTACCCGGCCAATACTTCGACGCAGTCCGGACCGCAGATCTTCTCGATCGCGGCACGGAATTCCCGGTCGGGGCGGACTTTGGCGGGCACGTCCAGGATGACGGAGAAATCGCGCGGCATCTCCAGGCGCAGGCGGACTTCCGATTCCCCTGGCTTCGAGCGGAATAACTCCTGCAGTGCGGCGGGCTTGTCGGATCCGTTCCGGCCCAGCCACACGCGGATCGACAACAACTTGGGCAGGTTGACGCGCGCGGTCTCGAGCGGCTGGATATCCTGGATGGAAATCTTGGGCGGCGCGTTTTCCTCGGGCAGCACCAGGCCTCGCACCAGCACCGCCTTGTCCTCGACCACTTGGGCAGCCAGGCGTTCGAAGGCGGTGGCGAAGACCAGCCCTTCGATGGCGCCGGCGCGATCCTCGATCTGCAACGCGGCCCATGGCTTCTGCTCTCGATTTCGCTTCCGGGTGATGCCCGTGAGCACACCGCAGAGCGCCACTTCCATGCCCTTTTCGAGCCCCTCCAGGTTGCCGGTGTCGTGCGTGGCCAGTTCGCTCACCTTGTCTGCGTAGTGATCGAGGGGATGGCCGGTGACGTAGTAGCCCAGCATCTCCTTTTCGCCCTGCAGCTTTTCGCGGCCGGTCCAGTCGGGCACCTGCGGCAAAGGCTTTTCGACGGGACTATCATCCCCGCCGAAATCGCCGAACAGCCCGCCCTGGCCGCATTCGCGATCGCGCCACACGCGCTGGCCCGCTTCCATGGCGCCTTCCACTGCGGCGAATAACTGGGCGCGGGTGCCTTCCAGCGAATCCATGGCGCCGGCGCGGATCAGGCTCTCGATCATGCGCCGGTTGATGGAGCTGAGGTCCACATTCTCGCAGAACTCGTAGATAGAGAGAAAACGGCCCAGCTTTTCGCGCGCCACACGGATGGCTTCGATGGCGTTAGGGCCGAGGTTCTTGACGGCCCCCAGGCCGAAGCGAATGCCTTTGCCGTTGGGCGCGGTGCTGTCGGGCGTGAAGCTCCAGTCGCTGGCGTTGACGTCCGGCGGCAGCACCGTGATGCCCATCTCGCGGCATTCGTTGATGTACTTCACGACCTTGGCCGTGTTGCCGGTTTCGGAAGTGAGCAGCGCGGCCATGAAATCGACCGGATAGTGGGCTTTCAGATAGGCGGTGACGAAAGCCAAGTAAGCGTAGGCCGCGGAGTGGGACTTGTTGAAACCGTAGCCGGCGAACTGCTCCATCAGGTCGAAGATCTTTTCGATCTTCTTTTGCGGAAAGCCCTTGGCCAGCGCGCCCTTGATGAAGCGCTCCGCTGCTGCGGCCATCTCCTCGGCTTTCTTCTTGCCCATGGCGCGGCGCAGAATGTCGGCATCGCCCAGCGAATAGCCGGCCAGGACGTTGGAGATCTGCATCACCTGTTCCTGGTACACGATCACGCCGTAGGTTTCTTCGAGGAGCTCTTTCAGTTCCGGCAGGTCGTATGCGACGGCTTTGCGGCCGTGCTTGCGCTCGATGAAATCGTCGACCATGCCGCCCTGGATGGGGCCGGGCCGGTAGAGCGCGTTGAGCGCGGTGAGATCCTCGATGCGGGTGGGATGGTAGCGGCGCAGGATGTCGCGCATGCCGGGCGATTCAAACTGGAAGACGCCGCTGGTGAAGCGCTTTGGAGAAGATTTCGTACGTGGCCGGATCGTCGAGCGGAAGATCCTCGGGTACCAGGCGCACGCCGTGGCGCTTTTCGATCAGTTTCAGCGCATCGTCGATCAGCGTAAGCGTGGTCAGGCCCAGGAAATCCATCTTGAGAAGCTGCAGCTTCTCGAGACCGTTCATGTCGTACTGGGTGACAATTTCTTCCTTGTTGGTGCGGTAGAGCGGGACCAGTTCCTTGAGCGGTTGGGGCGAGATCACCACGCCGGCGGCATGCACGGAGCAGTTGCGCGCCATGCCTTCCAGGCGCAGGGCGACCTGCAGGATCTCCGCCACGCGCGGATCCTTGCGCTCCAGTTCGCCAAAGCCGGGCTCGGTTTTCATGGCGTCGCTGAGCGTAATGTTGAGTACGTTGGGCACCAGCTTGGTCAGGCGCTCCACATCGGCAAAGCTCATGTCCAGCACGCGGCCCACGTCTTTGATGGCCGCGCGCGTGGCGAGGGTGTTGAAGGTGATGATCTGGGCCACCTGCTCGCGGCCGTATTTCTCGGTGACGTACTGGATCACCTCGCCGCGGCGGTTCATGCAGAAATCGATGTCGATATCGGGCATGCTGATGCGCTCCGGGATTCAGGAAGCGCTCGAACAGCAGTCCGTACTGCAGCGGATCGATATCGGTGATGCCCATCGCGTAGCCGACCAGGCTGCCGGCAGCCGAACCACGGCCCGGCCCGACCGGGATGGTCTTCGATTTGGCGAAGCGGATGAAATCCCAGACGATCAGGAAGTAGCCGGAGAACTTCATCTGCTGGATCATGTGGATCTCGCGATCCAGGCGCTCCATGTAATCCGGCAGGTCGTGCTTCAGGCGTCCGGCGGCGCGCAGGGCTTCCAGGCGGGGCCGCCGGCTTTCGAAACCCTGCCGCGCGACGTATTCGAAAAACGTGTCGGTAGTATGCTCGGCGGGGACGTCGAACTTCGGGAACGGCTCCTTGATCTTTTCCAGGTTGACGTGGCAGCGCTGCGCGATTTCCCAGGTGCGGTCGAGCGAATCTTCCAGCTCCCCGAAGAGCTGCATCATCTCGGCGCGCGATTTGAGATAGAAATCCGGCGTGTTCCAGTGCATGCGCGACGTGTCGCTCATGGTCTTGCCGGTCTGGATGCAGAGGAGGATTTCGTGCGCGCGGGCGTCGTCGCGGCGCAGGTAGTGCGAGTCGTTGGTGGCGACCAGGGGCATGCCGGTTTCGGCGGAGAGGCGGTTGACTGGCGGGGATCAGGCGCTTATCCTGCTCCAGGTGATGGTCCTGAATTTCGAGGAAGAAATTGTTCTTGCCGAACATGTCGGCGTAGGTGTGGGCCGTGCGGCGGGCGTCGTCGTAGCGGTCGGCGAGCAGGATTTCGTTGAATGTCGCCGCGCAGGCAGGCGGACATGCCGATCAGACCCTTGGAATGCTGCGCGAGCAGGTCCTTATCGATCCGTGGCTTGTAATAGAAGCCTTCCAGGTAGGCTGTGGAGACCAGGTTGATGAGGTTGCGGTAGCCTTCCTGCGTTTCGCAGAGCAGGACCAGGTGGTTGTAGCGGTCGGTGTCCGACCGGGTTTTGAGGCCCTGTTGCGACACATAGACCTCGCAGCCGATGACGGGGTGGATGCCTTTGGCTTTGGCGGTGTTGTAGAACTGTACGGCGCCGAAGAGGTTGCCGTGGTCGGTCATGGCGACGGCGGGCATTTTTTGCTCGACCACCGTGTCCATAAGCTGGCCGATTTCGCAGGCTCCATCGAGGAGGGAGTAATCGGTGTGGCAGTGCAGATGGACGAACGGACTTTCGGGCATGGCCTTCCTTCGCTTCGGGACTCTGGGGAGGTATTCCTATTTTACGATATCGCGGGGGCCGCTGCCGCCGCGCTTGTTGTTGACATCCGACAACAAATACGTTACGTTGGTGTAGGCATTCGACATTATGGGAAAGACTTCTCGTTTGGACCTGTTGCAGGGCACTTTGGACCTCCTGATTCTGCGCACCCTGCAGGCGGAGGCCATGCATGGCTGGGCCATTTCGGAGCGCATCCAGCAGATATCGCAGGATGTGCTGCAGGTGAACCAGGGATCGCTTTATCCGGCGCTGCATAGGCTGGAGCATCAGGGCTGGATCAAGGCGGAATGGGGCGTGTCGGAACTGGGGCGGCGCGCGCGCTTCTACCGTTTGACGGCCGCGGGGCGTAAGCAGTTGGACCTGGAATCGGAAACCTGGGCTCGTCTCACGGCGGCCATCGGGCGCGTGCTGGAGATGGCCTGACATGCGCTGGCACGATGGGCTATTGCGTCTGCGCGCCCTGCTGCGGCGGCGCCGGGTGGAAGACGAGCTTGACGACGAGGTGCAGTTTCACCTCGCCATGCAGGCGCGCAAGAACCGCGCGGCGGGCATGAGCGCGGTGGAGGCGGTACGTGCCGCACGTGTCGAATTCGGCGGCATCGACCGGGCCAAAGAGCTGTGTCGCGACGCGCGCGGGGTCTCCTGGATCGAGACGCTGGCGCAGGATGTGCGCTATGCCCTCAGGGGAATCCGGCGGTCGCCGGGCTTTGCCCTCACGGTGGCGGCGACGCTGGCTCTCGGGCTGGGCCTGAACACCACCGTGTTCACGATTTTCAATGCCTATGTGCTGCGGCCCCTGGCGGTGCGGGATCCTTATGGTCTTTACCAGTTCACCTGGGTCAACCGCGGCGGCGAAGGCCATCTGTTCACTTGGCGTGAGTTTCAGGATTTCCGCAAAAATGCGCCGGCCTTTTCGGAAGTGCTGGGATTCCGAACGCTAAGCATCCGCGCGGAAGGCCACGTGATGTTCGGCCAACTGGTGACCGGCAATTACTTCCGCATGGTGGGAGTCGTTCCCGCCCTGGGCCGCACCCTGGCGGCGGGGGACACCGCATCGCCCGGCGGCGCGCCGGTGGTGGTGCTCAGCTCGACTGCGTGGAAGAACAAGTTCGGAGGCGACCGTGCCATCGTCGGGAAGACCATCGTGGTGCACGGTTATCCGCTCGAAGTGATCGGGGTGGCGGCCGCGGGCTTTGGCGGGTTGGGCCCGGTCCCGCTGGATTTCTGGGCGCCGCTCACGATGGATGCTCAACTGGCCGCCGGCCCGGATCTTTTCGGGGCGCAACAGCCGGAGAGGATCCGGCTGGTGGGCCGGTTGCGGCCCGGTATAAGCGCGCGCCAGGCTGAGGCGGCGCTCAGCGTGTGGTCCCGGCAGTCGTCCGCGGATCGCCCGGCGGAAGAAAGGGCCACCGGGGTCGCGCTGCGTTCACAGGCCACCACGGTAACGCTGGAGCCGGACCTGTTGCTGATGATCTCTCCTATTTTCGTGGCGTTCGGGCTGGTGCTGGCGATCGCCTGTGCCAACGTCGCCAACATGATGCTGGCGCGCGCCATGGCCCGGCAGCGGGAGATCGGCATTCGCCTCGCCATGGGCGCGGGACGCGCGCGCCTGATCCGCCAGCTCTTGACGGAGAGTGTGCTGCTGGCGCTGCCGGGCGCGTTGGCGGGGTTCGCCATTTCCGCGGGGACCATGGAACTGTGCGAACGCCTCATGCTCGCCACCCTGCCGCGCGGTTATGCCGAGTACATCACGCTATTGCCTCTAAGGCCGGACGGCCGCGTTTTCCTTTTCATGCTGGCGGCGGCGGTGGCCTCGGCACTGATGTTTGGGCTGGCGCCCGCGATCCAGGCAACCCGCGCCACCGTGATGCAGGCTGCCAAGGGTGAATTCACTACGGATCACCGCCCAGCGCGCCTGCGCAACGCCCTGCTGATCGGGCAGGTGACGGTGAGCGCGCTGTTCCTGATCTGTGCCGCCATGCTGCTTCGCGGCCAAAGCCGGATGCGAAGCCTGGACGTAGGGCTTAAAACGCAGGGCGTGGTCGAGATTGAGGTACAGGATCAATGGCGTGCGAAAGTGGTGGACCGGCTGGCTGCCGAGCCGGCCGCGGCAATGGTGGCGGGAGCCAGCAAGGTACCTTTGATGGGTTACCTGGCGAGCACGCCGGTCACACCGGAGGGCGGCGTGCAAACGCGAGCCGGGTACTTGTACGTCTCACCCGAATATTTTCCGGTTTTGGGTATACCCATCCTGCAAGGCCGCGGATTTACCACGGAGGAAGCCCGCACGGATGCGCCGGTAGCGGTGATCAGCCAGGCGACGGCGCGGAAACTGTGGCCGCACGGCGATGCAATGGGCCGCTCGCTGCGACTGGTGCCAGAGCGAACACGCGCAGGTGATTTGAAGCAATACATCGACGGGCCGCCCGCATACACGGAGGCGCGGGTGATCGGTATCGCGCGCGACGCGGTGAACGGCTGGGTCGGAGACGCGGACCCGGATAGCATCTATTTTCCGCGCGCGGCGGAAGCCCATGGCGACACTCTGCTGGTGCGCGTGCGAGGCGATGCGGAAGCCGCGCGGCGATCGTTGGACACCACGCTGGCGGCGTCCGTCCCCGGCGCGGTAGACCAGATCCATACCATGAACGAGATCCTGGCCGGCCAGCTTTACCCGTTCCGCGCCTTGTATTGGTTGTCGTCCGCCATGGGCGGGGTCGCGCTGATGCTGACCCTTTCCGGGTTGTACGGCGTGTTGTCGTACCTGGTGAGCCTGCGCACGAAAGAGATCGGAATCCGCGTGGCGCTGGGCGCCGGCACCGCGCGGGTAGCGGGCCTGGTGCTGCGGCAGGCGCTGCGGTTCACGGTTATCGGGACGGCCATCGGCGCGCTATTGGCGCTGGGTGCATGGCGCGTGCTGGCGTCGCAATTGGATGCGTTCGTCTTCAATGGCGTGGACTGTGGAGCGTTCGGGCTTGGCGCGGGGTTGGTGATCGCGGCCTCGGCCTGCGCGGCGTATATTCCTGCACGGCGCGCAGCGCGTATCCAGCCGATCACCACCCTGCGCCACGACTAACCAACGCGGTGCGCTTCAATAAACCCGGATGGAGATCACGCGGCGCACATCGTGTAGATCGGGCTGGTCGTGCTCAAAGCGCCTGCGCTGGCCGCCGAACTCCTCCGCGCTGAAGACCTCCACGCCGCGTACGCGGCCGAAGAAGTGGACTGAGCGGAACCTCTCGATCAGCATGTCTGGAACGCGCCGGACTTCGTCGCCCGCACGGACGCAAAAAGAGCGGCCGCGAAAGCCTTCTTCCCGATAGAAGCAGACGCCGTCGCCTTCCATGCCCCAGCGCTGCGCGCGTTCGTCGTAGCGGCCGTAGTAGCGCTGCCAGCGGTGGTCGTGGTCCCAGTCATCCTGATCGCGATCGTGATCCCGATCATGGTCCCTATCGTGGTCCCGGTCGCCGTCGCGGCGCGCGATATCACCGACGCGGCGGAACATGAACCGTTGATTGGGATTGCCGTTGATGTCGTAGACGTGGACCGGGGCGCCGTCGCGGGTCTCGCCGTTCGGAATATCCAAGGTCTTGCCCAGGCGGCTGGTGATCAGCACATTCCCGTCGCTGGCCGGCGTGATGCGCCACTGCTGGCTGGGACCGCCGCTGAAGGGCATGCCGCGTACCGGTGCGCTGTTGCGCATGTCCACGGCCTCCAGCGCCGCGCCGTTCATGCCGTTGCGGAAGAACCAGAACCCCGCCTCGGCCGGTGCAATATCCCATTGCTGGTTGTCGGTGTTGCGGGAGGAGAACTGGATCACGGTGGTCTGGTTATTGCGGTCCAGGTCGATCACTTTGCCGGATCGCACATTGGCAATTTCGTACCTGCCCGGCCCGTTGAATCCGGCCTGGGCACGCGCGGCGAATGGCATCGCGGCGGACACAGCCACGAGTACAGCAGCGGTCAGATAAACCTGTCGATCGATTTTAAGCATATAATCCTCGTTACGTTTTGATCCAGCATAACGCGCGGCGCGGCGTAGCGCGATACACTGAATCCCGGATGGAAACCATGAACTATACCTACCAGGACATGGCCAAGATGATCGATCATTCCCTGCTGAATCCGACCCTCACCGGGGAAGATCTGGAGCGCGGGATTCAAGTGGCGCTCGATTACGACGTGGCCAGCGTGTGCATCATGCCGTTCTATCTGAAACGCTGCGCGGAGGCGCTGCGCGGCAGCCGGGTGAATGCCAGCACCACGATCGGCTTTCCGCACGGCGGCCACACTACCGCGATCAAGCTGGCCGAAGCGCGGCAGGCGCTTCAGGATGGCTGCCAGGAACTGGACCTGGTGGTCAACATCAGCAAGGTATTGAGCGGCGATTGGGATTACGTGCGCGCCGACATTCGTGGCGTGATCGAGGCGGCGCACACGGCCGGGCAAAAGATCAAAGTGATTTTCGAGAATTGCTATTTGAACGACGGGCAAAAGATCCGGCTGTGCGAGATCTGCGGCGAGCTGCGCGCGGACTGGGTGAAGACGTCCACCGGCTATGGCACGGGCGGCGCGACGATGGAGGATCTCACGCTGATGCGACGGCACTCACCGGATTACGTTCAAGTGAAGGCGGCCGGAGGCGTGCGCGATCTGGATGCGCTGCTCCAGGTGCGCGCGCTGGGAGTTACGCGCGTGGGTGCTACCCGCACCGCCGCCATGCTGGATGAATGCAAGCGCCGCATTGCGCAGGCCGAGAGCCAGCTCACGACCTGACGGTGCGCACGCGCGCGGCCAGATCTGCGCCGCGCCGGAACTCTTCCTGGGCGCCGCGTGTGCGCAGGTTCTCGCGAAGTTGCTCCAGCTCGTTGATGTACGCGGTGAGGGCCTGTTCGATCGATTCCGTGTTGGTGGCCAGGATGTCGCGCCACAATTCGTACGCGCTGAGGGCCAGGCGGGTGCTGTCGATCAGCCCCGGCCCGGCTACCTGTAAATCTTCGGGCGCGGCCAGATTCTGGGCGACCGTGGCGGCCAGCGCGGTGGAGGCAAGCTGCGGCAGGTGCGAGGTGAACGACACCAGGCGGTCGTGCTCGGACGCCCCTAAAACCACGGTTCGAGCGCCGATCTTGCCGATCCACCCGGCAAACGTACGGGCCGCGGGCGTGTTCAGATCCTCGGGCGATGACGGCGTAAGCACATAGGTCCGGCCTTGAAACAGATCTGGGTCAGCTTCGGCCACGCCGCGCTTTTCCTTACCCGCCAGCGGATGGCCACCCAGAAACTGGCAGCGGCGGACCAGCTTGCGCGCTTCGGTCACGATGACGTGCTTGGTGCTGCCCGCATCGGTAACCAGCGCATCCGGACGCACCAGCGGATCCAGGTGGTGCAGCGTATCCACGATGCGCCCGATGGGCTGCGCCAGGTACAACAGATCGGCCTGACGGGCGGCCTGTTCCAGCGTGACGCCGCGGTCGATGGCGCCCCGCTCGAGCGCCGCGCGCACCGCTCCCTCGGAGCTGACGCCCAGAACCGATCCGGTGAAGCCTGCCTTCTTGAGTGCTAGGCCGAACGATCCACCGATCAGCCCGACGCCAACGATCGCGACGCTTTTCATGCGGGCATCCGCCTCAAATCGTCCGGCCGACCGCGGGTGCGATCATGCGCAGCTCGTTCATCAACGCTTCGAACTGCTCAGGCCGCAGGGACTGCGCGCCGTCGCTCAACGCGCGGTCGGGATCCGGGTGCACTTCGATCAGCAGGCCGTCGGCGCCGGCTGCCACCGCGGCGCGCGCCATGGGTGCTACTTTGTCGCGGCGTCCCGTGCCGTGCGAGGGGTCCGCCACCATGGGCAGGTGCGACAGCTTCTTCACCACCGGGATAGCTGAGATGTCCATGGTGTTTCGGGTGTAGGTTTCGAAGGTGCGGATGCCGCGTTCGCACAGGATCACATCGTAGTTGCCGCCGGCCATGATGTATTCGGCGGATAGCAGCAGCTCTTCGATGGTGGCCGCGATGCCGCGCTTCAGCAGCACCGGTTTGCGCTGCTTGCCCAGTTCGCGCAGCAGGTTGAAGTTTTGCATGTTTCGCGCCCCCACCTGCAGAATGTCGGAGTATTCGGCGACCAGCGGTATTTGGGTTTGATCCATCACTTCGCTCACCACCAGCAGGCCATTGCGGTCGGCCGCCTGTCGCAGCATCTGCAGGCCTTCCGCTCCCATGCCCTGGAAGCTGTACGGCGATGAGCGCGGCTTGAATGCACCACCCCGGATCACGCGCGCGCCGGCCTCGTGCCACCTGCGCCGCGATGGTATCGATCTGCTCGCGGCTTTCCACGCTGCAAGGCCCGGCCATCACCACCACCTGCTCGCCGCCGATCGCGACCCCGCCTATCTTCACCACCGTCCCGCCCGGATTGAAATTCCGGCTCGCCAGTTTGTAGGGCGAGGCGATGCGGTGGGCTTCCTTGACCCCATCCATCACCTCGAAGACTTCCAGGTCCACATCCACTTTGCCGCCCACGCCGCCCAGCACGGTGTGAATGACGCCCGTGGAACGGTGCACATCGTAGCCTTCACCGATCATGCGGTCGATGACCGCCTGAATCTGGGCCTCGCTGGCCCCCTGTTGCATTACAACCAGCATTTATGAATCTCCGTCCGCTCGATTTTCCATGCGAATTCTCTGAATGGTGCGCATCTCGTCGATGATGCGTTCGAAGATGCGTTTCAGGGCGTCCGGCGTGAGCGGGCCGCCATTGTGCGAAGTGATATTTTCGAAAACCTGTTCTTCACGCCGCGGTTCGTAGATTGGGAGCTGGGCCCCGCGCTTGACTCGCCCGATATCCTCGACTACGCGCGTACGCTCGTTGAGTAAGTCGAGAATTCGCAGGTCCAAGGCGTCGATCGCGACGCGATAGGCCTCCAGGGCTTTCAGCGCGTCCTCGTGGGTCATACGGTCTCGGCGCGGCGCGCGTCGAAGCCGTGTTTCAGCTCGCGCACGAACGATTCCAACTGGATTTCGAGAGAGGCGTTAGCCGCGTTGCGCTCGATCAGGTTGACGATGGCGCTGCCCACCACCACGGCTTCCACCTGTCCGCCCAATTGCGCCACATGCTCCGGGCGCGAGATGCCAAATCCAACGGCTAGCGGCAGATCCGTAACCGCGCGCACGGCACGCACCAGCGGCGTAACGGCATCGGAAAGCGATTCCCGCTGGCCCGTCACACCGGTACGCGAGACCAGGTATACGAACCCGGTGGAATATTGGGCCACCAGCCGCAGGCGGCGCTCGGTGCTGGTAGGCGCCGCCAGGAAAACGGTGTCCAGATTGTGGCGGCGCATGGCCTCCACGTACTCGCCGGCTTCTTCCACGCTGGCATCGGTCAACAGGCAGCCATCGATGCCATTCGCCGCGGCGTCGCGGGCCAGGGCCTCCAGGCCGTATCGCACCACGGGATTCAGATACGTAAACAGCAGCAGCGGAATTTCGGAGCGGCGGCGGATTTCGGCGGCGACTGCCAGCACTTTGCGCAGGGTCGTGCCGGCCGCGAGCGCGCGCTGGCCCGCACGCTGGATCACCGGGCCGTCGGCGATCGGGTCGGAGAACGGCACACCCAGCTCGATCAGGTCCGCGCCGCCGCGTTCCAGGGCTTCCACCAATGCGGGCGTGCGATCGAGCGACGGATCGCCCACGGTCAGGAAGGCGATCAAGCCTTTGCGACCGTCCCGCTTCAAATGATCGAACAACCGAGCGATGCGAGTCTGCGGCATCACTCCGGATCCAGTTCCTTCAGGTTTTCGCGGTAGATATCGATATCCTTGTCGCCGCGGCCCGACATATTCACAATGTAGATCTGGTTGCGCGCGGCCGGGGCGCGGCGTATGGCTTCGGCTACCGCATGCGCAGATTCGAGCGCGGGGATCAGCCCCTCTGTGTGGCAAAGCAGGCGGGCGGCCTCCAGGGCTTCAGCATCGCCCACGGCCACGTATTCCGCGCGTTTCCGGTCGTGCAGCCAGGCGTGTTCCGGCCCGATCAGGGCATAATCAAGGCCCGCCGAAACCGAGTGGGTCAGCGAAACCTGTCCGTCTTCGTCCTGCAAAAGGTAGCTGCGCGCGCCGTGAAGCACGCCCGGCGCTCCGCCGCGGAAACGCGCCGCATGCTCGCCCAGCTCCGTGCCTTTGCCCCCGGCTTCCACTCCGATCAGTTGCACGGATTCGTCCGGCAGGAACGCATGAAAGATGCCGATCGCATTGCTGCCGCCGCCCACGCAGGCGACCACCACATCGGGTAGGCGTTTTTCCAGTTCCAGAATCTGGCGGCGGGCTTCCTCGCCGATCACCTTTTGAAAATCGCGCACCATCACCGGGTAAGGGTGCGATCCGAGCGCCGACCCCAGCAGGTAATAAGTGGTGTCCACGTTGGTCACCCAGTCGCGCATGGCTTCGCTGATGGCATCTTTCAGGGTCCGGCTGCCGGCGGTGACCGGAACCACCTGCGCGCCCAGCAGCCGCATGCGGAAGACGTTGAGGCGCTGGCGGCGCATGTCTTCCTCGCCCATGTACACGACGCAATCGAGCCCCAGGCGCGCGCAAACCGTAGCCGTGGCCACGCCGTGCTGCCCGGCGCCTGTCTCCGCGATGATGCGGCGCTTGCCCATGCGCCGCGCCAGCAGTCCCTGCCCTAACGCGTTGTTGATCTTGTGCGCGCCGGTGTGCAGCAGGTCTTCGCGCTTGAAATAGATGCGCGCGCCGCCCAGTTTGTCGGTCAGGCGCCGCGCAAAGTAAAGGGGCGTAGGGCGGCCGGCGTAGTTGCGCAGCAGATCGCCCAATTCCGCCTGGAAGGCCGGATCGGCCTGCGCCTCCAGGTACGCCTTTTCCAGTTCCTCGAGCGGGGCCATCAGGACTTCCGGCACGTAACGGCCGCCGTAAGGTCCGAAATGTCCGCCCGCATCCGGCTGGGTGGCGATCATGATGCGGCCGCCCGCGCGGCTTTCAAAAACGCAGCCATTTTGACATGATCCTTGCGACCCGGCGAAACTTCCAGGCGGGAACACGCGTCCACACCCCACGGGCGAACCCGCTCGATGGCCTGCCGCACGTTATGCTCATCCAGCCCGCCGGCCAGGATCAGCTTGGGACCGCCCTCAGGCACACGCGCCCAGTCGAACGTTTGGCCGGATGCCGGGCCGTCGAGCAGGACCGCCTCAACCGGGAGATCCAGTGCGGGGATTTCGCCTTCGCCGACCCGAATAGCTTTCCACACACGGATCCCCGGCGGATATTGCGCGGTCGTTTCGTGGCCGTGCAATTGGGCGATGTCCAGTTCGGCCAGTCCGGCAATACGCTGGATGCCCTCCACGCTCTCGTCGACGAAGACGCCCACCTTCCAGATATTGGCGGGTAGGGCCGCGATGATTTCGGCCGCATCTTCCAGTTCGATATAGCGGGGACTCAGCGGATAGAAATTGAAGCCCACGGCGGACGCTCCGTTCTCGACAGCGGCCTGCGCGTCCTCACGATTCGTGATGCCGCAGATTTTGACGATCATGGTGTCACCAGTGGCATCCGCAGGGCCTGCAACGCCTGCGCCGGATCCGCCGATTTCATCAGGTGCTCGCCCACCAGGAACGCCTGATATCCGGCTTGGCGGAGCCGTTCAATGTCGCGCGCGGAATGGATGCCGCTTTCGCTCACCTTTACCACGCCGGCCGGGATGCGCTCGGCGAGGCGCAGGGAGGTGTCGAGAGTCACCTCGAAGGTGGTGAGGTCCCGATTGTTCACGCCGATGATGGTGGCTTCGGCATGCAGGGCTTTGGAGAGGTCTCGCTCGTCATGCACTTCGACCAGGGCGGCCATAGCAAATCCGGCGGCCATTATCCGCAAACGCCGGATCTCGTCCTGCTCCAGAATGGCGGCGATCAACAGGATGGCGTCCGCGCCGTGGGCCGCCGCTTCCAACACATGCGTCTCATCCAGGGTGAAATCTTTCCGGAGCACGGGCAGACGGCAGGTGGCCCGCGCCGCTTCGAGATCGGCCAGGCTGCCCTGGAAGAACGCCTCGTCGGTAAGCACGGACAGGGCCGCTGCGCCTCCAGCTTCGTATTGCGCGGCCAGGCCCGCCGGATCGAAATCGGGCGCTAGCACCCCTTTGCTGGGCGACGCTTTTTTAATTTCGGAAATGATGGCGGGCGTCCGCGCGGTCAGCGCCTGATGGAAATCGCGGCGTGTAGCGATGGCCTCGACCGCCTTGCGCTCCCACTGCTCGCGCACACCGGGAGTGGGGGCGGGAAGCTCCCGCTTATGCGCGACAATACGAGCCAGTACGTCTGGGACGGTGCCAGTCAATTTATTTTTTATGGTAGCAGACCTGCGTGGCGGGACTTCCGAAACCAGTGTGAACGAGCTGCGAGCTACGTGATTCCGAGGCAGCTACGGAGTGGGGAGGAACCATGCTGGCTTAGGGAGCGCAGCTCGCAACTATCGTCCACACTTTAGTAGTGAAATGGAGCACACTAATGTTTCAGGTATCGGCAACTTTTCCTGACAGTTTTTAGGCACTTGCAGATAATAACTAATGGACCAGTACGGCTATGAAGATTCGTAAGGCGGTAATTACAGCCGCCGGACCCAGCCAGCGGAGCTTGCCGCTGCAAACGCTTGTCGACCGCGATGGCGTCGAGAAGTCTGTGCTGCGGATTATCGTAGAGGAAGCTCTACGCGCAGGCGTGGAAGAGATTGCTGTTGTTGTTTCGCCGGGAGACGAAGTTCCGTATACAAGGGTGACCGGCGATCATGCCGGGCGGTTGCGGTTCGTTCCGCAGACGGAGCCGCTCGGTTACGGTCACGCCGTGCTGTGTGCCCGCGGGTTCGTCGGCCAGGATCCTTTCCTCCATCTGGTGGGCGATCATCTTTATATCAGCCGCACCGAGAAAGGCTGCGCGCAGCAATTGGTTGAAGTCGCGCAAGCACAGGCGTGCGCGGTTTCCGCGGTGCAGGCCACGCGCGAAAGCCTGCTGCCACACTTTGGCGCGGTGGGCGGGCAGCGGGTTGCTGGCAGCCAGGATCTTTATCGCATCGACACCGTGATCGAAAAGCCGACGCCTACCGAAGCGGAACAACGCCTGGTAGTGCCCGGCATGCGGGCCGGCCATTACCTCTGCTTCTTCGGCATGCACGTATTGACGCCGGCGGTGATGGATTTTCTGGGCCCCCGCGTCAGCCTGTCCGCCGCGCTGGCGGAGATCGCCAAGCGCGAACAATACCTGGCGCTGGAGCGCGCCAACCGCCGCTACGATATCGGCGTGCGCTACGGGCTGTTGAACGCGCAACTGGCGCTGGCGCTCAGCGGATGCGATCGCGATACGGTGTTGTCGCAATTAGTCGAGCTTTTGGCGGTGCGGGAGTTGAACGCGGCGGCTGACCGGCCATGAGCCAGCTTACCGGCATCATCACGGCGGCCGATCCCGCGGTGCGCAACTTGTCGCTGGATGCGTTCTGCCGAGCCGCGACGCCAGAGGATCTGCAGGCCGAGTGCGCCGCCCTGGATCGCTTCCGCCGCGCCAGCGCCAACCTTTACGAGCGCGTGCGCGCGCTGTTCTTCCTATACGCCATTCACCGGTTCCACCTGCCGTTCAAGGCGGGCATGCGCGCCCAGGCGCTCATCCCTTTCCGGGGCTACGAGCACCTGCTACAGCGCCGCTTCGAAGAGGCCATCGAGATTTTTCTGGCGTCCCAAGCGGAACACGGTCCCAGCGCCGCTATCTCCAGCGCGCTGGCGGCCGCCTATCACCGGCTGGCGTTTCAAACTCTGGCGGGACAGGTGCGGCACAGCGTGCGTACCGTCCGCGGCAATCAGTGGATGTTTCGTACAGGCCATCCCGCCGACTATCCGCTGCGCATTCGGCGCGAACTGCTGGATCCCGCGAGCGGGCTTTATCCCATCCTGCGCGAGACCACTCCTGTGCGCATGGACCTCACCCACAGCGGATGGAGCGACATTTTCTTTTTGGGGATGGATTTTCCCGAAGGCGCGCGGGTGCTTAACGTGTCGATCGACTTGAGCGTGCGCGGCACTGGCGCGCCCCAGCCGCCTGTAGAAGCCTGGCTCAGGGTCATCGATGAACCGGTTTTGCGCCTCACCAGCGTGGATCTGCAAGCCACCGCCGAGATCACCAGCCTGGCGGAAGTATTCGATTTCGCGCGCGATTATTTAGGGCTGCTGAAAGCCGCGGTGATTGCTTCCGGCATCGTCCCTCCCGGTATGGAAGGCGCCGGGCAGCCGCTCACCGATCTGTTGGCGGCCCTGACTGGGAGGAGCGGGCACGGGATCGAGATTGTCAGCCGGGTGAACGATATTCCCAAAGGATCGCGCCTGGCGGTTTCTACAAATCTGCTGGCATCCCTAATTTCCGTCTGCATGCGCGCGACCGGGCAGGCGCACGCGCTGACCGGCCAGTTGGACGAAGCGGACCGGCGGCTGGTAGCGGCGCGCGCCATCCTGGGCGAATGGTTGGGCGGATCTGGCGGCGGCTGGCAGGATTCCGGCGGATTGTGGCCGGCGATGAAGCTGATCGAAGGAGTGGCTGCCGCAGAAGGCGATGCCGAGTTCGGCGTCAGCCGCGGCTGCCTGCTGCCTCGCCACCGGATCCTCGGCGGCAGCGAGGTGTCCCATGATACGCGCCGGCTGCTGCAATCGAGCCTGGTGCTGGTGCACGGCGGAATGGCTCAGGATGTGGGGCCTATTCTCGAAATGGTGACCGAGAAATATCTGCTGCGCTCGCCGGCGGAGTGGCAAGGGCGGCAGGATGCTATCCGCATACTGGACGAAATCCTGGCGCATTTGCAGGCCGGCGATGTGGCGGCCATCGGCGCATCCACAGAACGCAATTTCGAAGGGCCTATTCAGACCATCATCCCCTGGGCCACAAACCTCTATACGGAGACGCTGATTCGCCGGGTGCGCGACGAGATGGGCTCCGGCTTTTGGGGTTTTTGGATGCTGGGAGGCATGTCCGGCGGCGGCATGGGGTTCATTTTCGATCCAACCGTCAGGGAGCGCGCGCAGGAGCGGCTCGCAGCCATCATGCGCGAGACGAAACGCAGCCTGGAGCGGGCCGTGCCGTTTGCCATGGAGCCGGTGGTTTACGAGTTCGCCATCAACGAGCGCGGCACGCATGCCGAGTTTCTGCGCGGCGATGCCGCCTTGATGCCGCCCGGGTATTACACGCTGGCCGTTCCGGCTTTGTTGCGTACCGAGACGCGCTTGCTTCCGGCTTCCCGCCGCGCGGAGCTCGATCGTTTTGCGGCGGCTTGCCGCACGGCTCCCGAGCTCTCCGGGATGGTGCAGAACCTGTTCGACCACATGCTGCCGCGCGCGACGCAGGATGGCGCGGACGCTTCCCACAGCCTCGCCGCGCTGCTCGACCGGCATGGCTTCGATCGGGTACAACACGAGCAGATCCAGGCCGATCTGCGCAGCGGCCGTATCGGTCTGGCGCAGAACCGGCTGCCGGCAACAAGCCGGATCGAGGATGTCGCACCCGGAGACGTTGCGGATGGCACCGGCAGCTTGCCCGACCACTATCGCGAAACCGGAATGCAGGCGCTGGCGGATGGGATGGTTGCGGTAGTTACCCTGGCGGCCGGCGCGGGCAGCCGCTGGACCAAGGGCGCCGGGGTAGTGAAAGCGCTGCACCCGTTTTCGAAAATCGCGGGACGGCACCGCAACTTTATCGAAGCGCACCTGGCGAAGAGCCGCCGCACCAGCCGCCTTGGCGGCGTAGCGCTGCCGCACGTCGTCACCACCAGTTATCTCACCCACGATGCGGTCGCGGATTGGCTGGCTGCGGTCAAACACTATGCCTATCCGGGCCCGCTGCTGCTTTCCCCCGGGCGCAACATCGGCCTGCGCCTGGTCCCCATGGCTCGCGACCTGCGCTTCGCCTGGGAAGAGATGCCCCAGCAACTGCTCGACGAGCAGGCCCAGAAAGTGCGCGAAAGCCTGCATGCCAGCCTGATCGGCTGGGCGCGCCAAGCCGGCGAAGCCTCGAACTATACCGACAATCTGCCCATGCAGTGCCTCCATCCGGTGGGCCACTGGTATGAGCTGCCGAACCTGTTCCGTAACGGGGTGCTGCGGCGCCTGCTCACTGAGCGCCCGCGCCTGCGCTACCTGATGCTGCACAATATCGACACGCTGGGCGCGGACGTCGCGCCTGATCTGCTGGGACTGCACATCGAATCCGGAGCCGCATTGACCACCGAGGTGATTGCCCGCCAGATCGATGATCGCGGCGGCGGGCTGGCGCGTATCGACGGCCGTGTGCGGCTGGTGGAGGGTCTGGCATTGCCGGACGAGCGGATCGAATTTCAGCTTTCCTATTACAACTCCGCTACCTACTGGATCGATCTGGAGCGGCTGCTGCCCGTCTTTTCGTTGACCCGCGCGGACCTCGCGGACGAGGCCAAGGTATCCGCCGCTGTGCGCGCGCTGGCCACCCGGATGCCGTCCTACATCACGCTCAAAGATGTGAAAAAGCGCTGGGGCAAAGGGCAGGAAGATATCTTTCCGGTGGCTCAGTTTGAAAAATTGTGGGGCGACATGACGGCGCACCCGGACTTGGATTGCCGCTTCGTAGTGGTGCCGCGCAACCGGGGGCAGCAACTGAAGGATCCGGCGCAACTGGATGGCTGGCTGCGCGACGGATCGGCTGCGTATCTGGAATCACTGGGCGATTGGTAAGGTGCGTGGGCCCTGGGTCATAATGGGTCAATGCCGGATCTGGACATCCTGCAATCTGTCGCACGGCAATACGGGGCGGCGCTCACCATGTTGGGCAAGGCCATCGAGGCCTGCCCGGAGACGCTTTGGCTCTCCGAGGATTACCACAACCGCTTCTGGCATATTGCCTATCATTCTTTGTTCTACACACACTTCTATCTCCAGGCGGGAGAGGCGGACCTACGTCCGTGGACGAAGCACAAAACGGATTATCAGTATCTCGGTCCACGCCCTTGGGAAAATCAGGAATATCGCAGACCCGAGACCCCGTACAGCCGGGCTGAGCTGCTGGAATATCACGAACTTTGTTGCCGGGAGGCGGAGGCCAAGATGCCAGGACTGGATCTGGCAGCCCCTTCCGGTTTCAGTTGGCTGCCTTTCAACAAACTCGAACTGCAGTTCTACAATATCCGGCACCTCCAACATCACACCGGACAACTCGCTGACCGGCTGCGCACCACCGCCGGCGTTGGCGTTGCCTGGGCCCGCATGTGAAAGATCGGACGAACCAGTGACTACCACTTACGACGCGATCGTCATCGGCACCGGCCAGGCCGGGCCGTCCCTCGTGGCACGCTTGGCCAAGGCGGGCCGGAAGGTGGCCATCATCGAGCGCAAGCTGTTTGGTGGGACCTGTGTGAACACGGGGTGCATCCCCACCAAAACCATGGTGGCGAGCGCTTATGTAGCGCGCATAATCCAGCGCTCGTCCGAGTATGGCGTGGAAACCTGCGGCCGGGATGTGGATATGAAGCGCGTCAAGGCACGCAAGGACGAGATCTCGGGAAAGTCGCGCGCCAGCGTCGAGGGCTGGCTCAAGAACCTGGAGAATTGCACCGTCTACCAGGGCCATGCGCGATTCGAGTCGCCGCACGAGGTCAGCGTGGGCGCGGACCGCTTGACGTCTGAACAGATTTTCATTAACGTAGGCGGGCGCGCGATTGTCCCGGCCATGCCGGGGATCGATCAGATTTCCTACTTCACCAACAGCTCTCTGCTGGATATCGATTACCTTCCGCCGCACCTCATCGTAGTCGGCGGCAGTTACGTCGGGCTGGAATTCGGGCAGATGTACCGGCGCTTCGGCAGCCGCGTGACCGTTCTCGAAATGGGGCCCCGGCTGGTGCACCGCGAGGACGAAGACATCTCCACTGCCATTCGCGAGATTCTGGAGCACGAGGAAATCGAGGTACGCGTGAATGCCAAGTGCATCGGTTTTTCGAAACGCGGCGACAACATTGTCGCGCATGCCGAGTGCGCTGAAGGATCGCCGGAGGTGACCGGATCGCACGTGCTGCTGGCGGTGGGGCGGCAACCCAATACCGGCGACCTCGGCCTGGATAGGGCCGGCGTGCAGATGGACGAGTATGGGTATGTCGTGGTGGACGATCAACTGCGCACCAGCGTGCCGGGCATCTGGGCCATGGGCGATTGCAACGGCAAGGGTGCGTTTACCCATACGTCGTATAACGATTACGAAATCGTGGCGGCGAATTTGCTGGACAACGATGCACGCCGCCTCAGCGACCGGATCCTGGCCTACGGTTTGTACATCGATCCGCCCCTGGGGCGCGCGGGCATGACGGAAGCAGAAGTCCGCAAAACCGGCCGCCCGGCGCTGATCGGCAAACGGCCCATGACCAAAGTCGGCCGGGCGGTTGAAAAGGGTGAATCGCAGGGCTTCATGAAGATCCTGGTGGATGCGGAATCGAAGCGGATCCTGGGAGCCGCCATCCTGGGTGTCGGCGGCGATGAAGCCATCCACTCGATTCTGGACGTCATGTATGCCAAGGCTCCGTACTCGACGATCCAGCGCGCGGTGCATATTCATCCGACCGTTTGCGAGCTGATTCCAACGATGCTGGGTGACCTGCAACCGCTGGTGGGCTAAGATGAGACCCATGTCACCATTCGTACTGGCATTTCTGATCGGCGTAATCGCCGGTCTCCGCTCGATGACCGCGCCCGCGATGGTCAGTTGGGCTGCGCGCCTGGGATGGATACACCTGGAAGGTACCTGGCTGGCGTTCCTGGGATTTGCCGCGACGCCCTACATCTTGACCGTGCTGGCGATCGGGGAATTGATCGCTGACAAGCTGCCGAAAACTCCCAGCCGGAAAGCGCCGCCGGGTTTCATCACCCGTATCGTAACCGGCGGATTATCCGGCGCGGCGCTGGGCGTGGCGGCTCAATCCTGGATGGGCGGCCTGGTGGCCGGTGTCGCCGGCGCCGTGGCGGGGACCTTTGGCGGCTATGAGTTCCGTAGCCGGTTGGTCAAAGCCATTGGAGGAAACGACCTGCCCATCGCGCTGCTTGAGGACGCGATCGCGATTGTGGGCGCGTATTTGATCGTGCGGTAGAGGGCGCACTAGCTAGCCCTCAATGCTGCGCCCAGCGAGCCTGCCGGATAGCACACAGCCACCCAAAAACGTCCCTTCGAGCGATCCCTTCCCGTGGATTCCGCCGCCCCCAAAGCCCGCGGCCTCTCCCACGGCGTAGAGGCCCGCTATGGGCTGGCCATCGGCAGAGCGCAGCACACGGCATTGCAAATCCGTCTGGATGCCGCCCAGGCTCTTGCGGCTCAGGATAAACTCGCGGATGGCAATCAGCGGCCGCGCTTTGGGATCCAGGATTTTCTGAAATTTGCAGGTGCGCACGCGATCGCCGCGATACAGGCGCGCGTTGGCGATCCGCCGCAATTGCTCGTCGTTGAAATACGCCGGGCCGCGATCGATCATGCTGTCCCAGCCGCGCACATCCGCGGTCATCCGCGCACGGTCGATTTTCAAGCCGTAAAGGCTCTTCTCATCCATGCGGTCCATGAGTTCATCGAGATTGCTGGCCGTGACGATATCGTCCGGACAGTCGCGCAACAGGCGGTTCACCAGGTCCTTGTTGCCGAAAAGAACGCTGGTCGCCAGCCCCAGCCGTTTCTTGTACCGGAAGGCCGTCATATAATCGCCGCCGGAGACGGCCAGCTCTTTTATGGCGATCTTCCAGTTCATCACCTGCCAGGAATATTGGCCGGGCTGCGCGAGTACGCTGGCCACCAAATGACGCGTATCGCAGTAGACCGGCATCGGGCCCGGATTCATGATGCGCTCCCCGCGGGCGTTCAGCCAAAGGGCGGAGCGGGGCGGGACGAGGCTCAGACCGTCGTCAGGACGGCGTTTGGCGGGATGGTGCACCCCCGCCGCGTAGTGCCAGTGCAGGTCGAGATGCGTCACCGCGCCGCCTATGCCGGCTACGCCTGCATGCAGCATGCCGTCGCCGTAGCGGTGCGCGCCGTTGAGCAGCGTGCGCGGCGGGTCGCCCCAGGGCTTGTACCAGTTCGCGCGCACGCAACTGAGGTCGCCGCCGCACACGCCGCCGGATGCGATGACCACGTTTTCGGCGCGGACTTGAACCTCGCTGCCGTCGTCCATTTTGCGGCCGCGGATGCCTGTAGCGCGGCCGTTGGTCATCTCTATGGCGGAGACTTCCGTATCGAAAAGCAGTTCCAGGTTCGCGCGCTGCGGATGCGCCTCCAGCGCGCCCAGCAGCCGGTCGATGATTTCGTAGCCGGTGCCCCATACGATGTGCCAGCGGGGCAGGGTATTACCCGGCGCGTGAATGCCGCGCTCGGGCCAGTTCACCAGCGGCAGGAACGTGATCTTCTTGTGGTCCAGGAACTCGAAAATATACTCGAACGAATTCTCGCAATAGAACTTGCCCCAGGCGCGCGGCCATTCGTCGGCGGGGCCGTAATCGGCGACGCTTTGCCAGTCGCGCCAGGCCAGTTCGGGCGAATCGGCGATACGCAGGCGGCGCTGGTGCGGTGTGCCGATCATATGCACGCCGCCGAAAGATTCCTTGGCAAGGCCGCCGAAGTTTTCACGACGGTCTTTGTCGATCAGCAGGACGCGCCGCCCGCGGCCCAGCAATTCGTAAGCGGCTACGATGCCCGCCAAGCCGCCGCCGGCGATCACGGTTCCGGTTTGGTACGTTGTCGCACCGCCCATGATGAATGCCCAGTATATCCGAGCAGAGTTTGCAATTAATTTACATTTCCGCGATCCGGCGTGGAAAACGGAAGCCTTAAACTTGAGCCGATGCCGAATCGACAACGATATTGCCGCCTCGCGGCACTGCTCCTGATCCTCAGCTCCGTCGCCGGGGCGACCGGTTTGAAGGTGCTGCATGATTTTGGTCTTGGCCTCGAGCGCGGCGGCAGCGACCTGTATGCCAGCCTGATCCTGGACTCCGTGGGCAATCTCTACGGGACTGCCGAATTGGGCGGCGAATTTGGAGCCGGCGTGGTATTCCGGCTGACGCCCCAATCCGGCGGCGCCTGGACCGAAAGCGTGCTCTACAGCTTCAAGGGAGGCACCCAGGACGGTTCGACCCCGCATGCTTCTCTGGTCAGGGATGGCGCCGGGAACCTGTATGGCACTACCACGATCGGGGGCGGGGGGAAATGCCCGCAGGGCTGCGGCGTTGTCTTTCAATTAACGCCTGCGGCTACCACTCCCTGGACGGAAACGATCCTGCACACGTTCTCCAGCGGCGCAGACGGCGCCACGCCATTTAGCGGCCTTGTGTCCGATGCGCTGGGCAACCTCTACGGCGCCACGACCGGCGGCGGCGCGACCGGTTTCGGCCTGGTTTACAAGCTGTCGCCCGCCGGCGCGGGGACTTGGACCGAGACGGAGTTGTACAGCTTCAAAGGGCAGCCCGATGGCGTCGCGCCTTACGCCGCGCCCATTTTTGACGGCGCTGGCAATCTTTATGGCACCACCTACAAGGGCGGCACAGCGGGCTATGGAACGGCCTACGAACTGAATCCCCAACCGGATGGCTCGTGGACCGAAACCGTGCTGCACAGCTTCCACGGGGCCGCCGACGGCACCGACCTGTTCGAGAGCCTGGTCATAGATGCCGCCGGCAATCTTTACGGCGCCGCCGAGACCGGCGGTTCGGCCAACTGCGGCGTTGCATTCAAGCTCAGTCGCAATGGCGCGGGAGGTTGGAGCGAAAAGACCCTGCACACGTTTCTGGGCATCGCGGCGCAGGATGGCGAGAATCCGAACGCGCTGATCTTTGACTCCGCCGGCAACCTGTTCGGCACAACCGTGGGCGGGGGAACCGACAATCCCGGAACCATTTTCAAGCTGACGCCGCACACATCGGGCACGTGGACTGAGACGGTGTTGTACAGCTTCACTGGCGGCAATGACGGAGCCTACCCTTCGGTGCCGTTAATCATGGATTCCGCGGGTAAGCTGTTCGGGACAACGCTATGGGGCGGACCCTCCGGTGATACGACCGGAGGGGTGGTGTTCGAGTTTACCCGTTAGAAGCGCAGAGGGCCCCCGCCGCGGCCCCGTTTTGCGCGAGTTACTCAAGAACGCAAAGGGACGCGTATCCCGCGCCGCCATATAGGACAGGAACTCCGCAGCTTCCAGCGGCGCGGGCCGTCCCGTTTTGCGCGAGCCCTCAAAAAGCTTGCGGGCCGGTCACGTCCATTCTTGCCCGCTAACCTTCTGGTAACACAACCCGTTTGTTCGGCCTCTGACCAGTGGTGCCACCCGGAGGTGTTACGTTGGGTTCAGCACATGCCGTTACGCGCGCCGCAGCCTTCGAAAATCGACCGCAAATTCGACCGAATGCAACACAAATGTTACGAAATGTTACACGAAAGCGAAAATCGGCGGGTGTAAAGCGCCGCCATATAGCGCAAAGGGGCGCGTATCCCGCGCCGCCATATAGGGTAGGAAGTCCGCAGCTACCAGCGGCGCGGGGCGCCCCGTTTTGCGCGGTTCCTCCAAAAATAGCGGCTTGACTGGGGCCTAAGTGCCTTCCGACCAGCTCGAAAGGTAGTGCTCCTGCTCCGCGGTCAAGCGGTCGATCTTCACGCCCATGGAGTCGATCTTCATGCGCGCCACCTGGCGGTCCAGATCGTCCGGCACGGAGTAGACCCGCTTCTCGAGCGAGGCGTGATTTTTGATCATGTAGTCGGCCGAGAGAGCCTGGTTGGCGAAGCTCATGTCCATCACCGAAGCCGGATGGCCTTCGGCGGCGGCCAGGTTGATGAGGCGGCCTTCGCCTAGCACGTACAGCTTACGCCCGTCGCGGAAGGCGAATTCCTCCACGAACTCGCGCGTCGGCCGGCGCGACGAGCTGATCTTGGCCAGCGCGTCGAGGTCGATTTCCACGTTGAAGTGCCCGGAGTTGCAGAGAATGGCGCCGCTCTTCATGTGTTGGAAATGATCGCGCGCAATGACGTGCTTATCGCCGGTCACGGTGATAAAGACATCGCCGATAGCGGCAGCCTCCAGCATCGACATGACGCGGAAACCATCCATTAGCGCTTCGAGCGCCTTGATCGGGTCCACTTCGGTCACGATCACATTAGCGCCCAGGCCGCGCGCCCGGCTGGCTACGCCCCGTCCGCACCATCCGTAACCGGCCACCACCACGGTCATGCCGGCCAGCAGGATATTGGTGGCGCGGATGATACCGTCGAGAGTGCTCTGCCCCGTGCCGTAGCGATTATCGAAGAAATGCTTGGTCATGGCGTCGTTGACCGCCACGATGGGGTATTTCAGTACGCCTTCCTTCGCCATGGCGCGCAGGCGGATGACGCCCGTGGTGGTCTCTTCCGTGCCGCCCACGATGCTGGCGGCCAGTTCCGGCCGCTTGGTATGCAGCAGCGAAACCAGGTCCGCGCCATCGTCCATGGTGATGTGCGGCAGGTGTTCGGCGGCGGCGGTCAGGTGCTGGTAATAGACGTCGTTGTTCTCGCCCTTGATGGCGTAAACCGGGATACTGTAGTCGCGGACCAGGGTGGCCGCCACGTCATCCTGAGTGGATAACGGATTGGAAGCGCAAAGCACCACGGAGGCGCCGCCGTCGCGCAGGGTGATCATCAGGTTGGCGGTTTCGCTGGTAACGTGCAGGCAAGCTGCCACGCGCATTCCGGCCAGCGGCTGAGCTTTGATGAATTGTTTGCGGATGGTTTGCAGCACCGGCATGGACTGGAAAGCCCATTCCGTACGGCGCTTGCCGACATCGGCCAGCGCAATATCTTTAATATCGCAGGCGACCTGCGTTTGCGTTTCGGTTGGCATGATTTTCCTCGCTTGAAAATTGCGCCGCGCGTTCCTAACGGGCCGCGGCATGCGCCACGGCGTCTTCGCGTAGCGCTTCCATCTTGTCGGTGGCTTCCCAACTGAAGCTCTCTTCGGTGCGGCCGAAGTGGCCGAACGCCGCCGTCGGCCGGTAGATGGGCCGCCGTAGCTTCAGGTGATCGATGATGCCCCGCGGCGTGAGCGGGAAATGCTCGCGAATCAGGGCCGTAATCTTTTCTTCCGGTACGATGCCGGTGCCGAAAGTGTTCGCCATCACGGAAACGGGCTCGGCCACGCCGATGGCGTAAGCAAGCTGCACTTCGCAGCGGCTCGCCAGTCCGGCAGCCACGATATTCTTGGCGATATACCGCGCCATGTAGCACGCCGAACGGTCCACCTTGGTGGGATCTTTTCCTGAGAAGGCGCCGCCGCCATGCCGCCCCATGCCGCCGTAAGTATCCACGATGATTTTGCGCCCCGTCAGGCCTGTGTCGCCGTGCGGTCCGCCGATAACGAACCGGCCGGTCGGGTTGATGTGATACCTCGTGTTCGCATCCACCATATCCGGCGGCACCACCGGGTCGATGATATGCTTCTTCACTTCGGCACGCACGGTTTCGATGGAGACCGCATCGCTGTGCTGGGTCGAGACCACCACCGCGTCGATGCGCTTGGGAGCGCCATCCACGTACTCCACGCTCACCTGGCTTTTGCCGTCCGGCCGCAGGAAATCCACCAGGCCCGCGCGCCGCACTTCGGAAAGGCGCCGCACCAGCTTATGGGCCATCATGATGGGCAGCGGCATCAGTTCGTCGGTTTCGTTGCAGGCATAACCGAACATCATGCCCTGATCGCCTGCCCCGCCCGTATCCACGCCCATGGCAATATCGGGCGATTGCGACTGGATCGCGTTCATCACGCCGCAGGTGTTGCAGTCGAAGCCCCACAAGGCATCGGTGTAACCGACATGCTCGATGGTCTGGCGCACCAACCGCGGCACATCCACATAGCAGGTGGTGGTGAGTTCGCCCGCCACCACGCAAATGCCTGTGGTGACCAGCACTTCGCAAGCCACGCGCCCGAGTGGGTCCTGCGCCATGACCGCATCCAGAACCGCGTCTGAAATCTGGTCGGCGATTTTATCCGGATGCCCTTCTGTAACCGATTCCGATGTGAAGATCTGTCGCTGCATTTCTATCCTGCCCTGTTGGAGAATATCTTGTTGGTTGGCTGGGAATAGCCGAAAAAGAACCGACGCTCCAGTGTAACGGAGTGCAGGGGGCAGGTCAAATTCGGCGCGATTGATTCGGTGACATGGCGGGGTACTGGATGATAGCCCCGAAGTACTGTAGCCCTGTGCGATTAGCCGTTACTCTACCCGCAAAGCGGCGCCCGGGTCCACCGCTGCTGCCCGTCGGGCAGGCAACCAAACCGAGAGCAGCGTGATGCCGGCCAGGAGCGCGCCCACCGCCGCCAGTGACACCGGGTCCACCGGCGAGAGGTGATACAACATCCCTTTCACCAGCCGTCCGCCGGATAGGGAGATGGCCAGCCCGGCAGCCAGTCCTGGCAGGGCGACAGCCGCGCCCTCCCGTATGACCAGCCGCAGCAGGTTGGCAGGCGTCGCGCCGAGGGCGGCGCGGATACCCAGTTCTCGGGCGCGGCCGCTTACCGAATAGGCCAGCAATCCGTAAATACCGGCCGCAGTGAGCAGCGCGGCCAGCCCGGCAAAGGCGGCCAAAAGTGTCAGCGCGAAACGGCGGCGAGCCAGGGAATCGGCGACATATTGCTCCACCGGCGCGGCTTTCAAAACAGCCACCTCGGGATCGGCGCGATGGACCACGGCGCGAACCGCTGCCGCCCATTCCATCGGGCTGCCCGCGGTTTCTATCAGTAGTGTCATGTACGGCGACGTTGAAATGAAGTACAGGGTTGGAGGCGCTTCCTGGTCCAGGCCCATATCGCGCACGTCGCCCACCACCCCCGCAATCTCGACCGGTTGGGGCTGCGGATCGACCACGTTCATCATCAGCCTTTTCCGGGTGGGATCCTGATTCACGAAAAACCGGCGGGCCAGAGTCTCGTTGATCATATAGCGGGGCTGATTCTCGTCGTCCTCTGTAAGCCAACGCCCCTGCTTCAGGGGGATATGCAGCACGTGGAAATACTCGGGCGTCACCCAGCGGAACTGCGCGACAGGATAGCGGCCGGCTTCGAAGGTGCGGCCCTCGATACCGAATCGCGTGGCGTAGCGGGTACGCTCGGTGGGGCCCAGGCTCATGGGCGCGCAATTGGCTGCGGCGGCGTTCTTCACGCCCGGCAGCGCACGCACCGCGGGCAGCAGCCGATTCTCCAAAAAGCGGGATACCTTGTTGCCGTTGTACCGGCTGCTCGGCAGCGGGACCTCGATGGCGAGCGCGCCCTTTGCCTGAAAACCGGGATCCACACTGAGCAATCCGCCGAAACTGCGGACCAGCAGTGCGGCGCCCATCAACACCACGAACGCCATGGCCACTTCCGCCGCGATCAGGACGGATCCTAACGGCGAGCGCCGCCTGCTCATGGACCGGCCACTGGCTGAATGCGTCTCCGCCCCCAGCGCCTGCGCGCAGGCCGGCAGCGTGAACAGAATGCCGCACAGGACCGACAAAGCCAGCACAAAC
Organism: Bryobacterales bacterium; assembly: GCA_963843255.1. Lineage (GTDB taxonomy): Bacteria > Acidobacteriota > Terriglobia > Bryobacterales > Bryobacteraceae > Bog-159. The sequence goes on from CAWJJQ010000009.1 coordinate 691,803, forward strand.
AGCGGCAGATGCCCTTCGATACCGCCCGCTTCCATGCGCGGAATGCGGCCTTGCGCCATGCGCACCAGCACGCCGCCGGTGGCTACTGCCAGCACTGCCCCGAACGCTCCACCGATCAAGGCCAGCAGCAGGCTTTCGGTAAACACGAATCGCACCAGGCGTCCGCGGCTGGCGCCCAGCGACGCGCGGATGGCCATCTCCTGGCGCCGGTCGAGCATTCGCGCTAACAGCATGTGCGCCAGGTTGGCGCATGCCATCAGCAGCACCAGGCCAACCGCGCCCCAGACCAGCAGCAGCGCCGGACGTACATCCCCCGTAATCTCGCGCGCCAGCGGGACCACATAAGCGCTCACCGTGCCGTTTGTCTCGCGATGCTCGGCCGCCAGCCGCGCGGCCAGGGCGCGTATCTCGCGATCGGCTTCATCCGCGGTCACTCCCGGGCGCAGGCGCGCGATGGCATCCAGCGGATGATATTTCCTGGTGCTCACCAACTCGGGATCGATCCAGGAAAACGGCAGCCACACATCCGCCCATTCCGGAAAGGCCTGGCGTGTGGGAACCACACCGATGACGGTGAATGACTCGGTCTCGAGGCGCATGCCGCGCCCCACAATCGCCGGATCGGCGCCGAACTTGGTCCGCCACAGTTTTTCGCTGATGAGGGCCACGGGCCGTTTTTCCCGGTCGTCAGCAGCGCTGAAGGTATGTCCCAACAGCGGCTGGATACCCATGGTGGGAAATAAATCGGCTGTAACATTGGTGCCCTGCACCACCTGCGGCTCGCCTTGACCGACCAGCGTGATGTGGTCGATCGCCTGGAAACTGTACGCCGATATCTGGGCGAAACTGTGCGTTTGGTTACGCCAGTCTTCGAAGTCCGGAACGGCCGTCTGCAATTGCGGCAGCAGCGGTGTCCTTTCCCAAAGCTGGACCAGTCTTTGCGGTTCGTGGAAAGGCAGTGGGCGCAGCAGGACGGAGTAAATGACCCGGTAGACGGCTGTGTTCGCGCCGACACCCAGGGCTACCGTCACAATCGCGGCCAGCGCGAAGGCAGGTCGCCGCCGCAATGCGCGCAAGGCTTGGCGGAGTTCGGACGGGAACATGCTATCGAGTATAGACTCGCCTACCGCGAAATCGTAATGCCGGTCTGCAGGATGTGCGCGCGGAACCCTTCGTATTGATAGAAGACTTCGCCATAACCGTAATAGCGGTATTCGGACTTCCAGGCTACGTTTTTAGTCAACGGCAGCGACAGGCGCGCCAGCGGCTGATAGTAAGTGGTGGGCCGGCTTCCGGAAGAAATAAATAGCGATCCACCGAACGAAAGGCGCGGCGCGAGTTTGGCGTAGCCCGGCAGCGCCACATCGATCAGCGCGCTGGCGCTGTGCGCGTTGTCGCGGTAGAGGGATAGCTCGGGGATCAGAAACTCGGGATCGAGGTAGTTGATGTTGGAACGGAGCGTGGAGCGCGTGTACTCGCCCAGGATGCTGATTCGTTTCGACGGTGTCCAGGCCGCCGAGACGGAATTCTGGCGGCTGAGGAAATCGTAATTGATGCCCGGCGTGGGATTCTGGTTGTCCAGCAGCGAGAAGGTGGCCTGCAAAGCCAGCGTGGTTAGCACCTGGTAACGTGCGCGGGCGCGCATCTTTTGATAGTTGTAGAGGCTGGTGCGGAAGTAGGCGTGGCCCGTCTCGGCGGCTTCGAAATCCACGTTCAGAGACAGCTTCTGGTTGGCGCGAAAATTGATCCCGCCGAGCCCCGCCTGTTGCCGCAACTGGCTCGACTCCAGCCCGCCGCCGGACAGCGTGGGCGCCAGAGCCTCGGCATCGCCCCATGAATCGCGATAGCCGCCGCGCAGGGTGAGCTTCCGGGTCACGTCCACGAGCACGTCAACCTGCTCCTGGTTGTAGTTCATCTGGAGCACGCTCGCCAGCGGCGATACCGTGGTCAGGGCGGCGGACGCGGGATCGAGGATCATATCCGTCACTTGGCCGGCGGCGGAAGTGTGCAGCCGGTCCGTCATCCAGGATTCCCGCACGCGCACCCGCTTCAACGGGCGCACTTCGAAGCCGAAACTGCCGGTGGTGTGCGGCTGCTTCGATTCGGCGTAGCCCAGCGCCTGTTCGCCGGTGTAAAACAGCAGCGAGCTGAGCAGAACGAAACTGCCGTTATTGAGCTGGTTGTAATTGACGTTCGTTTCGGGCTGGCTGTACAAAAACTGGCCGTACAAATCCATCCAGTAAAACGGGCTGGCGGTGAAGAGCGCCTTGGTATAAACGCTGTCGCCGCGCACGCCGTAAGCCTGCGCGAGACCGGTCAGATTCAAGCTTTGGCCGAAGTACTGTTGATAGCTGTTGCCCGCGTTAGAGCCGGAAAAATAGGCCTGCTGGTCGTCGCGCAGCGTGGTGCCGCCCTGTTCCAGCGTCACGTGGAAACGGTTGAACTCCAGGCGCACGCCGCCGCGATAGTTGTCAGTCTTATCGAACATCTGGTCCGTAACCGGATATTCGTTCGGTTGCGAAACAAACGTGGTGATGCCGGTTCCCTGGCCCGAATCGCGCCCGTACGCCAGATACGGAATAATGCGATGGCCCGGCCGCAAATCCAACTGGAAATCGCTCATGCGGCGGCGCGAAAAATAGGAATCTTCATCGAGCACGATGCCGGTACCCATCAAAGGATCGGCGAATGAAGGCAGCAGATTGAAGTAAGCGACATCGCGGTAATCGAAATTGAAATCGTAGATTCCCTGCTTGGTGGCATCGACGTGGACTGTGTTGTAGGGATCGCCGCCCCAATTGTTGGCGCGGACGTCCAGACGATCGAAGAGCCGCTTTTGCGGATCTACCACCGTGAAATCCAGGCCGATCAGGCGCGGCCCCTGCCCCAGGTTGACCACGCTGCGGTAAACATCGTTGCTGCCGCCCACGCTCGTGAAGCGGTACCCAAGATCGATGCTGCCGGTCACCACGGGTTCGGTGGATGGTACCGGAGTAGGCGCGGCAGGATCCTGGGCCAGCAAGGGGATCGCGGCGATCAGAGCCAGTGCCAGTCTCATCGGAACAACTCCTGGCTGACATACGATCCGTGAATCTTCAGGTGGCAAACCGTGCAGTTCTGGAACTGCGGGCTAAATAAATCGTGCAGCGCGGGCGGCACGCCGCCCAGGGACGGCGGGTTTTTGATGGGTCCGGAACCCGTAGTCACCCCAGCCGGTAGATTCGCGTGGCATTCCAGGCACAGGTAGCGGACTTCGGCCCGCGCCAGCATCCGCGGGTTGGCGGACCCGTGCGGCTCGTGACAGGCGCCGCAGCCTTCCAGACGCACCGGCGCGTGCTCGAACGTGAAGGGACCGCGCAGGTTGCCGTGGCAACGGAAGCAGCCCGGCTCGTTAGCCGCGTAGGACTGCCCGTTGGCCGGGAAGATGCTGCCGTGCGGATTGTGGCAATCTACGCAGGACATGGCGCCCTCCGGCAGGCGGTGCTTGTAGGGCCGTTGGAACTCCGCCCATACAGCCGTGTGGCAACTCGCGCACAGTTCGTTGACGGCCGCTGCCTTGCGCGGCACCAAGCCGTAAGGTCCGTGGCGATGGATCGAATGGCACGCCGTGCAACTGACCTGGTTGCGCGCGTGGCCGCTCTGGATGCGCCCAATGTGCGTCGGTTGATTGAGGTGGCACTTCAGGCAAGTGCGATCCGTTTCGGCGGGGGATAATTTTGCGGGATTCCGGATGGCGGCGGCGTCTCCCGAATCGGCATGTTTGCCTCCGGGGCCGTGGCAGGATTCGCAGGCGCGCCCTTCCCATCCCCGCCGCTTCTGCGTGTCCACCAGCTTGTGAGGATTCTTTTGGAAGGCGTTGTAGATGTCTTCGTGACAAGGCTGGCAGGTTTCCGATCCGACGTAGGTAGGTGCGGCAGATGCGGCAGATGCGGCAGGTGCACCGGGAGTAGCCGGAGCGGCGACAGTGGCCGGAGCGGAAAGAACTGGCGGGGCGGGAGCGGGGGATTGAGCCCCCGCCCGCCAGCAAAGCAGCAGTAACGCGAGCGCCCGGCTACTGGGCATGCACGGCGTCAACCGCGAATTGGGCACCCGCTGCATGGCAGACACTGCAACTCTCGCCGAGGTTCGTATCGGTGTTTTCGACGAAGTGAGCGGCTTCTGGTTTCGAGACATGGCATCCGCTGCAGGCCGATGCAGTGGCCTGGGCAGGAGTGTACCATCCTTGCGGATCGACAACCGGATTCAGGCCGATCGGCAGATTCTGCTCGCTGCCGTTGGTATGGCACATGGAGCAGTTTTGCAGATAGGTGGCGTCCCCCGCGGGACTCATGGCCGGGTAGAGCACGTCGGAGAAATCGTTCGTGCTTCCCCCGTGACCAGCGACCACGTACGGCTTGCCGCCGTTGGCAACCACGTTCACACCATCGTGAATGCGATGCACCATCACGGCCATGTTGATGGTCTGTGCCGTCTGCCGAAGCGGGACGCTGCGAGACATCCGTATCCGACGGATTGTGGCACAGCACACAATATTGCGGGTTGTTGCGCCGGTTGCCGTGCAGCGTGAGGTGTACGTGACACTGGTTGCAGTTGGTCTCGGCCACCACCGTGCGCCGGTTGACCACCGCCGAGCCATCCACGGAGAAGTAGAAGACCTGGTTGGGCGTTCCGCTTTCCACCTGTTGCGCGGTAACGGTGCCCTGCTGGATATTTTCGAGGCGCTCGGATTCCACGCCGACGACAAAGGTTCCGGTAGCTTTTGCCGGTACCGCATGCTGGAACGTGTAAGAGCAGTTCCCGCTGGCATCGCAGGTGCCCTGGGTGCCATCCTCGGCTACATAGCCCAGGGTGGTGACGTCGCTGCCGAAGTTGGTGTATCCGTAATCTGTGGTAGGGCCGGCCATGGTGAACTGGAGATCTTCCAGGTCGGTGAGAGCCAGGGGCTTGCCGTTGATATCTTTCACGGTGAATGCCACTTTGGGGGTCTGGCCCGCCAAGCCGTTGGTGACGCCGGTAATGGTTACGACCACGCTCGAGATCAGCGTATTCGGGTTCGGCGGATAAGCCGCCGGAGTATCGTTGGCTACTACGTGCGCGCCCATCACAGACGCATCGAACGGGGATTCGCCTTGCGGGATATGGCAGTTGGCGCACTGGGAGTCATCCGAGAGCGGGATGTCCGCGGGGTGGTTCACGCCGCTGGCGAAGTTGACGTCGTCGTGGCAGGCCCCGCAAGCGGCCCGGCTTGGCTCGGTCATGAAAGCTTTGGCTTGCGCTGCGCCGGTGGTCTGATCGTGGCAAACCTCGCAGCGCTGCGGGTTTGCAGGATCCGTTACGGTGGAAAAGTCGCTGATGAAATTCATGTACCCGGCGATCTGATATGGCGTTGGAGGAATGGTTTGGGTACCCGCCGTGTAGCCGTTCACGCTGGGTAATTGCGAGCCCATGTGGATCTTGTGCGCCATCACCTTCAAGTCCAAAGAGTTGCCGGTGGTCGGGTCGGCGTTTTGCGGTTGGTGGCAAAGTACGCACATCTCCATACCATGCGCGTAGCCGCCATGGAATGCCAACTGGTCGTGGCACCGGTTGCAGCTCTGCGTGCGGATCACATCGCGTGTGACAGTCACCTTGGCCCCGTTAGGAACGAAATTGAATGTGGCTCCGGCGTAGTTCGTGCCCAGATTGAATGGCGTCAGGTCACGGCTGCCGTCCACCGCAACCGTATAGGTTGCGGTCGGGTCAAATCCTGAAGGCGCCACCGCCAGGAAGGTGTATTGATATTGCCCGGGCGCGACGAGTGTGGTTTTGCCGCCGAATTCGAAATCCGGACGGGTGATGGTTCCTAGCGCCTTGCCGGTAGCCGATCCGGTGGTCAGGGCCACGTATTGCTCCTGGCCTTTCGGAATATAGGCAGCCACGGCAGCCAGGGAAACTGCGCCCGGAGTGGTTATACCAGCGGCGTCCAGGGGCAGCCCATTGGGATCGCTTAGGGTGTACGTCATGGTAATCGCGCCGCTGTTGCTGATTTGCGCGGAATTGATAGTGATACCCAAGCCCGGCCGCACAAACTCCACCAAGGCGCGATCGGCCCAATAAGCTTTTTCGCGCGGCGAGTAGGGCCATTTGGATGAGCCCGTAAGCGCCACCGATCCGGCGATCAGGCCGAACAGCAGGAGGACCCTCGTAATCCCGGAAACTCCAGACGGTAACTGCATCTTTTTCTCCCATTCAGCGCACCAGAGCCGCGCGCAGATCGCGGCGGGAAAGCTGCCCGCCAATTCCATGAATCTTCACCGGGTCCGGCCGAAAACGCGGTAAATTCCACCAGCCTTCTGAAAAAGATTGACACCTACCGCCTGACCCGCGAGAGCATTTATAGCCGAAAATCTCAACAGATTAATGTGGAAATACTGGACAAAATTCTCCGATTCAAATTGTATTCAGCGTCACCTCAATTTTCAGGACAAAATTTCGGGGTTATGTATGGTTTCGCACATTGGCTGAACAGCCACCTACGCGGCGGCTATAATCAGTACTGGATGGAACTGGAAAAAACACTGCTCCGCAAGGTGGGCGAAGCCATCCATCGCTTCAAAATGATCCGCGATGGCGACCGCGTAGCCGTGGCGCTGTCGGGCGGCAAAGACTCCGTAACCCTGCTGGAGGCGTTGCTGCTCCTGGCCGGACGTGCGCCGATTGATTTCTCCGTCTGCGCATTTACGGTGGAACAGGGCAAGTTCCTGCGCCCGATCGAGCCGCTGGGAGAATATCTCAAGCAGCGCGGCGTCGAGTGGACCTATTTTCGCGATAAACCGTCGCTGCGTTTGCTCGAGGAACAGCCTGGCCACGGCTGCGATCTATGCAGCCGCTACCGGCGCCGCGCGGTCTACGAGATTTGTTCCCAGTTGGGCGCGAATGTGATCGCCTTCGGTCATACGGCCGACGATTTTTGCGAAGCGCTGCTGCGCAACACCTTATTTACCGGCCGCTTGAGCGCCCTGCCGCCGATTACACATTCGCGCGACCGCCAGTTTCGGCTGATCCGGCCGCTGGTATTCGTGACCGAGGACATCACCCGCGCGTACGCGGAGGCGCGCGCCGTACCGCTGATTCCATGCGATTGCTCCCTACGCACGGGCACCGTCCGCCGCTCGCTGCGGGGGATGTTCAGCGAATTGGAAAAGGAATATCCCCACCTGAAAGAGAATATCCTCTCCGCCATGGGCAACGTGGACACAAAGAGGTTGCTCGATCCGCGCCTCTTGGATATGGAGACTCCCGAGCCCTTCCCGATTTTGACCGAGCCGTAAAGGGCCGTGATGCGGCCCGCCATGCTAAAATTAGGTTCACGCCGGAGTTCTTTTAGACCCTGATTCGGATTCCAGCGAGGTCTGGCGGAATCCGCGGTACTTGTGTAAGGGCTTGTAGCTCAGTTGGTTAGAGCGCCTGCTTGACACGCAGGAGGTCACAGATTCGAGTTCTGTCAAGCCCACCATCCCTTCAAGGAAGTATGACCGTGGTTATGGGGACGCTCCACATCAACGAAGCCGAACCTGCTCGCGAATCCTTATGCCGTGCTCGCGAAATGCCGTGCTCGCGAAGGTCGAGGAAGGCATGGAAGTGATCGTGGAACGAGACCATCGTCCCGTAGCCACGATCAAGACGCCCAGCCGTTCGGGGCGCTCCATCTCTGAGTGCATCGCTGCCGCTCGAGCGAGCGGCTCTAAGGTGACCTTGGATGCGGGCCCCGGCAAGGATGTTGAGGAAGGGGTCAAAGAGGGCACCCAACCATGGAATCCCCCCTCCTGGGACTGATCCTCGATTCGAGCGTAATCATCGCGGCAGAGCGGAAGCGCCAGACTGTTGAAGGTCCAGGCTGGTGGCTGCCTTCTTGGTATGGGGAAACCCGTCGCTAACTAATGACGATGGTCCCGATCATGTTGACTGTTGTAGTTCTTGGAACGGTCCAACAACCGGCGTGGATGCTTTCCCGAGTGTTGGAATGGAAACCGCTGGTGTGGATCGGACAGCGTTCGTATGGAATCTATCTGTGGCTGGTTGGGGCTTGTTTGAGGATGGACGCTTCCTTCGAACGGGCACCTCGCCGATTCGCGGATAATGCTACTCGATCGCCGTTGGGGACAATGTCCGATCCGACGGTCCACTCGGAGCTGCCGATAAAAGCGCGGTAGGGAGTCATGCCTCACTCATGCCGCAGCGCGCGGGCTGGATCCAGCCAGGCCGCCTGCAGCGCCGGCTTGCAACAGGTCGCCAACGCAGTTGCAGCAAGGGCCGCGGCGACTGCCGCGTAGGTCAAGGGGTCGGTCGGTTTCACGTCGTACAGTAGACTGGCCATGAGACGCGTCACGGCGAACGCCGCCGCGAGCCCCACCGTAATCCCTACGGCCGCCAGCCTCATACCTTCGCGCACTACCAGCCGCACCACCTGGCTGCGCTGCGCGCCCAGCGCCATGCGCACTCCGATCTCCTGGGTCCGCTGTGCTACGGCATACGCAATCACGCCATAGATCCCAATCAGCGCCAGCAGAAGCGCGGAGCTGGCAAAGGCCCCTAGCAGGTAGAGATTGAAACGGCGCGGGGCGATGGAATCGGCCAGAGCTTGCTCCAGAGTCTTTACTGCCGCCACTGGCTGAGTTCGATCAACGTTCGCAATCGCCTTGCGAATTGCCGGCGCCATCGCTGTGGCATCGGTAGCGGTTCGAACCATGATCGTCAGGCCCAGTAGGGATGTCGAGAGTTGATAAGGAATGTAGACCTCGGGCTCCGCGGACGCATCCAGGCGAGAATACTTCAGGTCACTGACAACGCCGATGATCGAGGCCAGCGTGGCGGGATCTTCCACGTTGTCCGCCAGCCCGAGTTGTTTGCCGACCGCCTCGCCTTCGCCAAACAACTCGTGAGCCATGCTCAAGTTTATGACCACGGCCGGACCGGGTTCGCTTTTGGCCAGCCAGCGGCCGCGGACAACCCGCAGGCCCATCACGCGGTTGAATCCGTACGCAACTGTACTGAACGTCACGTGGGGAAGGTGCATCACCTGAGCAGAACTTAGACTCGTCGCGTTTGGGTCGTGTGGTGCGGTCCCGGAACCGCGCAATTCGCCCTGGGCAAGCACGCTGGCAGCTTCGACGCCGGGAAGTTGTCCGACCCGTTCCAGCATCTCTTGCGCGAATCTCCTTTGCGGTGCGACTGCGCCGTACTGCGGTCCGGAGAAGGGAACCTGCAAGGCCAGGATGCGTTCGGGATCGAAGCCGGGCGAACGCGCATTCATGCGCCAAAAACTCTTGACCATCAGCCCGGCGCCGGTGAGCAGCACCAGGGCCAGCGCCAGTTCCACGGCCACCAGCAGCCGGCGCAGCGGCAAGCCGGCCGGGTCAGCCGAAGACGTGCGGCCACCCAGTTTCAAGACCTCATAGGGTCGCGAGCCACGCAGAAAGATCGCCGGCGTGATGCCGAAGATGAATCCAGTGGCCAGTGTAGCGACCAAGGCAAAGAGCAGCACACGGCCGTCTATCGTGGTCTCGCCCAGCTTCGGAAGCGACGGCGGCGCAAGCCTCACGATCACCGGCATCGCGAGACGCGCGAGTAGCAGGCCAAAGGTGCCGCCGAATAGAGCCAGCGCGAGGTTCTCGCCCAAAAACTGCCGGATGACGCGCGCTCTTCCTGCGCCAATCGCGGTTCGAATGGCGATCTCCTTTTGCCGCGCGGCGCCGCGTGCCAACAGCAGATTCGCAATATTGGCGCATGCAATCAGGAGCACAAAGCTTACGGCCGCAAGTAGAACCAGCAGTGCGGGCCGGGCACCGGCCGCCAGCTTTTCCTGAAGCGGTGTCACCCGCAGCGACTGCACATCATAACGAACCTTCGGATTCTCCCCGGCGATGCGGGCCTGAATGCCTGCGAGTTCTGAACGGGCGCGCTCGATGGACACGCCCGGCTTGAGTTTCGCGACTACAAACTGGGTCGAGAGAATCCTGCTTCGCGACGGATGCTCCCACGCGACCGGATTCGGAATGTAGCCTTCGATCTCCCGGGCATGGCCGCTTTGCAGGAGGAAGCTCGCCGGAAGGAGGAATCGAAAACCTGTCGGAAGCACGCCCAGAACCGTGATGGCGCGGCCGTCCACAATCACACTCCGGCCTACAACATGCGGGTCTCGACGAAATTCGCGCGCAAACAGCTCATCGGAGAGAACCATTCCATCGCGGTCCTCCGGCCCGAAGAAACGGCCGAGGGCCGGACGAGCGCCGGATATACCCCAGAAATCGGCGGTCACATCGGCGAGTACGTGATGCCCGGCTCCTTCCGCGGTGGCGAGGGTATAACCACCCGCTCCGTAGGCGGCCATTCCCGCGAAGGAAGCCGCCTGATCCTTCCAATCGACGTAGTCCGGTGAGTCCACCATTTCGGCTTTGAAAAAGCGGTTGTAGTTACCCAGCCAGACGAGTCGATCGGGATCGGGATAGGGCAATGGACGGACCAGGATGGCATTGACCAGGCTAAACACCGCCGTGTTCATGCCGATCGCCGAGGCCAGCGTCAGCACCACCACCGCGGCAAAGCCGGGACTGCGTCGCAGCCCGCGAACACCGTAGCGGATGTCTTGTAGGAGTTGCTCCAGCCAGACCGAGATCCATACCGCGCGCGTTTCTTCCATTACCCGGATGACGTTGCCGAACTTGCGCAGCGCCGCCGCGAGGGCCTCTTCGGGCGGCATGCCGCGTTCCATGTTCTCCTGAGTTTCGCGTTCGATGTGATCGCGGATATCGTCACCGAGATTGTCGAGCGGATGACTCACGGCCGGCCTTCCTCGCTTCTGGGACGCAGAATTCGGGCGATCGCGCGGGCCAGCTTATCCCACCGCGTGGTTTCCAATGTGAGTTGCTTCCGGCCCGCCGCCGTAAGCCGGTAGTACTTCGCCCGGCGGTTGTTCTCCGAGGTGCCTTCGGTTGCGCCGATCCATCCGCGCTTGATCAGCCTGTGCAGGGCCGGGTAGAGTGAGCCCTGCTCGACCAGCAGCAACTCTTCGGAATTGCGCTCGATGGCCTTGACGATGGCATGGCCGTGTGCCGGCCCCGGAAGGAGCGTCCGCAGGATCAGCAGGTCGAGCGTCCCCTGCAGCAGCTCGATGCGCTCGTCTTTAGTAGACATTCTAGGTAAAGCGTACGCGCCTTCAGGTAGAATGTCAAGGGGAGAAAGATGCCATATGGTAAAAACCCTTTCGCTGCGCGATACGTCGATATCGGTACTCAATTGCCTAGCGGCCCATTTCCCTCGCCGACTCGGGCGGTGAGAGAATCAGTTCATGCGAGCGCGGCTACAACGCGGCCAATCGCGCGGCGGATGGGGCGCTGCTGTTACGTCATCGACTTGCATCTTAGTGGTTGCACTGTCATGCGCGGCACAAACTAGCCCTGCGCCCGGAACCATCCGCGGTACCGTCGCGGACTCCTCCGGATCGTTGGTGGAGGCCGCCATCGTCGGATTACAGGCGCCCGGGTCCCCTGCCTCGCGCACTACTCTTACCGACCAGGCGGGCTCGTTCCACTTCTCCGCCGTCCAGCCCGGGGCCTACACCCTCACCATCGCGGCTGGCGGTTTCATGGACGAGAAGACCAGTGTTTCCGTGGTTTCCGGGGAGAATCCACCGCTCCCTCCAATCGTTCTGCGGATCGCACCCGCCATCAGCAAAGTGGATGTGACTCTGCCGCCGCACGAACTGGCCGCCCAGCAGTTGCACGCCGAGGAGAAACAGCGATTGCTCGGGATTGTTCCGAACTTCTACGTCACCTACGATCCGAATGCCGCGCCTTTGACCGCCGCCCAGAAATTTCACCTTGGGTTGCGAACCCTGATCGATCCGGAAACCATCCTGGGCAACGCAGCCGGCGCCGGAATCGATCAATGGCGCAACACCACCGACCGGCAATACGGCCAGGGGATGGAAGGGTACGGGAAGCGCTTTGGCGTGGACTACGCCGCCAGCGTCACCCACGTCTTGATCGGCCATACCCTCACCCAATCCGTGTTTCACCAGGATCCGCGCTATTTCTATAAAGGAACCGGCAGTCTCCGCTCACGATTTCTTTACGCCGTCGGGACCGCGTTCGTTGCCAAGGGCGATAACGGCCACTGGCAGCCCGACTACTCCGATATCATCGGAGGGCTTGCCGCGCGGGAGATCTTATCCCCCCTCCACTCCTACACTTCCCGCCCGGGACTGCGCGCTTTTCATGGTTTTCTGCTGGGTTTCAGCGGTAGAGCAACCGATCATCTGATACAGGAATTCGTCTACCGCTGGCTGACGACCCACGTGCCGAAAACGGTGGCACGGCGCCAGCCCGTTCTGCGCGACGGCACCCCGGTGCCACTGTTTTCCGTAGAGGACCCTCGTTCCGCCACCACGGGGACCGCGATGCCGGTCACCTTCGTGCTTTCCAAAGACCTGGAGGCAGGCGGTGTCATCGCCGCCAAAGCCGGGACCAAAGTAGAGGGCCAGGTTACTTCCTCAGCCGCGCCGTCCGCCTCAGGCGCGGTCGATTCCATGCACCTTTCGGTGGAAAACGTACACCTCAAGATCGGCGAGTCGGAAGTTCCGCTGAGAAGCACGCCGCGGAAAGCGGGCACCGGTGTCCTGGAATATCATTGGCTGGAAGACACCGGCCGCATCGCGTTGGTCCTGTATGTCGCCAAGGATGTAACACTCGCACCGGCCCGGTAGCGCCTACCGGCCCTCCTCACGCCTTAAAGCAGAGCTCTGAAATGGCTACCGCCTGCCTTACCGAGGCAAGCGAGGGCGCTCCAACGCAACGAGAATCAGCCGGGAGAGAGCAGAATTTCCGTCGTCCGTTCGGTCTTAATTCGAGATCCTGCGCGGTTGCGGCGCCGGCGCGCAAAACGGGATCGCGGGACCAGCACCGACGTTCGACTTGGACGTGGTCGCCAAGGGGCAGGTGATCGAGTTCCGTCGCTCCTTCGGTCTCCGGAACCCGGCCAACTCCGTCACCGCGCCGTCAGGCAGTTTCTATCCTTCAGCCTCGCTGAAACCACTCCGATACACGTAGGGCGCGCAGCGTGTTCCAGCGGCTCGGATGGCCCTCACCCTCGTCCATCTCTACCAGCATGACGCCCGGATAGCGAGCCTCCAGCGGCCAGAACCCATCGCTGTCGCGCTTCGCCGCCACCAGTTCAATCGCCGGGGCCATCCGTTCATCGTACGCAACGCCCGCGCTGCGCATGTACTCGAGACCCCTCAGGACGTCGTAGTGCCACCACGTCGGGAAAGCAAAGCGCGTCCACGCCGAGCCACCCTTGCGATCTCGCTCGATCACCTCGCCCGTCGACAGACGGTGGTACAGGCGGCGATCGAGAAGATACTCCTGCCCGCGAAGACGGGCTTCGATCACCTTCTGACTGCCCCCGGTGGCGTGTTCGTATGCGAGGAGGGCTTCGAGTACGCAGATCGTGGTGTTGAACGACGACCGCGCCGAGCCATTGGCGGTCTCGCAGTTCCAGCCGCCGTCCCAGAGTTGTTCGGCGAGTAGCCGGTCGATAATGCTCGATACGTTTTGTCCGAAGTAGGCGCCGGCCGCTGCCACTTGTCCGTTGATGCAAGGCTCTAGTTCGCCCTCAAAGAAGGCGTTGCCGTCACACTCCCGCGGGCCGCATCCCTTCCAGGTTACTCGGTCGCGGACGAGGTTCACCGCACGGCGTGCTTGGCCACTTGCGGGATCGAGACCCATGTCCCGCAACAGCATCAGGGCATGCATGGTGGAGTTCCATCCTCGGCTCCAAGCTGCACCGCTCCACCGCCCGTCGGTCCCTTGGAGCGCAAGTAGCGTCGCGCCGGCGCCCTCCGTGGCAACCCGCGCACGCTCGAAGGCGATGTCTTCTGCGGACCCGCCGGTCAGGTCCCGCATTACTTGCCAGCGGATCGAAGGGTCGGAATCAAGCAGCCACTCTATGACCGGCATCTGCGTCTTCAGAGCTCGACCCTTCGGTAGCTGGATCGCCATTTGTTGTCCTTCCGAGAGTTAATTATAGGATGCAATTGGTGCGCGAAACGTTGAGCTGAGTGCGGCGAGACGTGTCAGCCGGCGCTTGCCCCGGTTTCGGACCTGCGATGCGACTACAGGCCGGCGCAAGGTGCCATCGCGCGTGATCCCTCGTGCGCCACCAGAGAACCGGTGGCTATAATTTCATTTCGGCAACGCCGAACATAAGGAGATCGTATGGACCGCCGTGATTTCGTTCAGTCCCTGACAGGCACTGGAATGCTGGCGCAGGCGGGAGCGCTACCCGGTGCGCAGGCGCCGGGCGCCAGGACGCGCCTGTACCGCATCGACTACTTTTACTACCGGCAGGGCGAGCAAGTGAATCGCCTCAATCAGTTCTTCTCTTCGCAGGTGCCGCTGTTCCTGCAACACATGCGCGCGTTCGGCGTGTTCACGGCGGTCATGGCGCCGCACGCCCAGACCATGATGGTGCTGAGCGGCTTTGCGGGCGCCGAAGACATGTCTGCCGCGGCCGCCGCGATTGAGAGTGACCCCGGCTATCAAAAAGCGCACGCGGAGTTCGAGAGCGGCGCTGAGCCGCCGTTCGATTCCGCGCAGCGCGTGCTGCTTCTGGCCACACCGTTCTCGCCGGAGATCGTCCCGCCCACCGAAAAACCGAAGCTCCCCCGCTATTTTGAACTGCGCGTCTACCACTCTCCGACCATGCGGCAGTTGGCCTTGGTGCATGAACGGTTCGCGGGGCCGGAGATCCAAATCTTTCATCGTTCCGGCGTGCACCCCATACTGTATGCCGACACGATCATCGGACCCGACCTGCCGAACCTCACCTACCTGATTCCGTTCGCGTCCCTGGCGGATCGCGAGAAAGCCTGGGATGCGTTCGGCGCGGATCCCGAGTGGTTGAAGGTACGTACGGAATCGGTCGCGCGCGGGGGGCAGATCGTGAATTACAACAACATCTCCCTGTGGCGCGCCACGGCGTACTCGCCCGTCCAGTAGGTGCGCCGCATGCCGGACTGCGTTAATGCCGGAGGCGGTCCCTGCGAGACATGCCCGCACAAGTTCAAGGTCGCACGCCCGACGCGCGTTATGCTCAAAGTGTTTTGCGCCAGCCTGCAGAAGCTGAACCGGAAGGCCAACGAAGGCCAGCCGGGTTTTGACACGGAGAGGCCCAACTGATGGGGTTTTGCCACGGTCGGGGCGATTTTGGCCCGATTTGGGCCGCCGGGACAGTTCGCAAATTCAGGAAGTGGTTTAAAATCAAGAGAGGTTATGCGACGGGCGCGTAGCTCAGGCGGATAGAGCATCTGCCTTCTAAGCAGAGGGTCGCCGGTTCGAGTCCGGCCGCGCCTACCAATTAACCTGCGTATTACTAGTTACTTACGGGGATTGAAACTCCGCTGCCACCGCCGCCATTTCGTTCCTCTGCCCATTTCGGTGCCTACCCTGTGCCGCGTGTGCGCGTTCCCTGTTACACGACCCTGTGCGCATACGGAATGTCTCCCAGACCCTCGCGCTCACCGGCGACAATGCGCGTCCGGTAACCGACTACCAGTTGGTGGAAGATTGGATTGCCGGCTTTCCATCGAGGCGCCGGACGCGCGCAAAGCCCTGATGGTTCGATCCGGCGATGCATGCTGGAGGGGGCCATAGCGTTCATCAATTCGCGCGCGCTGGCGATCTTATCTTTTTTCCGCGCGCCCTGTCGAACCGGCTTTCCGGCTTGCCCTTACCACGCTGTATTCATGACCAGGTTATAAGCATTGACGCTACCGATGCCTGTGGCGAAATCCCAGCCCGGAGTCGCGCCGAATGCCGGCTGATACGAAGGCGCCGCGGTGGATGTCCCGATAGCTCCAGTGCACGTGGCTCCCGATCCGCCACCGCCGGAAAGCGCGCAACCTCCGCCCGCTGTGTAGCCCTGTCCGCCGTTGTTCAGCGCGATGCTGTGGACCGCTCCGCCCGATACGACAGCGGTACACGCGGCTTGCGTCCCGCCAGCCCACAACGTGCCGCCGGAAGGGTTCAGGTACTTGTTCAGATTGGCGGGGGCGCCCAAACTACAAGCAGGCGCGGTCGCATAACCGGCGCCGCCTGCAAGAACGGTAAGGGCAGTAAGCGTTGGCTGCTTAGCGCGCCGTCAGCGCCCGATGGAGCATAGCATCCCACCGATCCGCTCACGCAGTTCACCACGTTGTCACCCTGCGTCACATCGTTGGAAGCGCAAGCCGTCCCCAAGCCGCGGCGGCCCGGCTGATTGATGGAATAGCAGGCGCTGTTGCCGTTCGCTCCGAACTGGGCTTTGGCGATAAGGTAGTACGTCGGATTCGGATTGCCGGCGCGGATATTCCACTTCTGATTGACGAGCGCCTGGATCCCGGCCATCAAGGGAGCGGAGAACGACGTGCCGCCCCCAGCGTTCCAGTTGGCGGGGGATCCCGAACAGCCCGCACCGCCGTAGCCCCTGTCCGACCAGCAAAAGACAATCCCATGGCCCCAGGTACCGTTGGACGCATACAAGGAAACATCCGGTATGTCACGCACGCCGTCGGCGGGGTTCCCCAGAATGCCGGACTGCCAGGAGGGTTTGGCGTATCCGGCGCAAGTGCCGCTTACGATGTTGGGAGAACCGCTGGAAGGCGTTCCGGTGGCGCACCCGCTCGGACCGCCGCTTCCGCCCGTGGCGGTCTGATAGTAACCGGGCCCGGTGTTGCAGAAACCCGAGGAGCCGTAAGCCGCGCCAGAGCCATTGTAGTTATAGAGCAGATAACCGGCGCACGAATTGTTCCAGGGAATTTCCGGGATGTAAGATTTGGCGGAGCCGTAGGTAGCGGTATTGGCAGAGCTCCAATAAGTGCTCTGGGGAGCCGGCGGCGAACCTTTCGTCGCGTTGTATAAGTCCTCGAAATCGGTCCCGCCGACGGCCACGTTATAAGGCGTGCTGGCGGCGCTGCTGATGCTGACGCCGTACATGGCGGCGCTATCGTCGTTATCGCAACTCGCCGGGCCTTCGTCTCCGGCCGCGACGAATACGGAGACACCGGCTGCCGCCGCAGATTGAAAGGCGCTGTAGAACGTCGCGTTCAATGCCGAGCCGGCGCCCGCTTCGCAATAACCAAAGCTGTAGCTGACCACCGGCGGCGGATTGCCGTTGCTCACCAGGTTCTCCAGGGCCACCAACGCGCCGACGGTAGAATAATCACTACAAGAGGCCACGATCACCGTAGCCATGGGCGCGGTGGCGGAGACCATTTCGGGGTCTAGCGAGGCTTCCTCGTCGTAACCATTGATGCCTGGGTCCGTGCAACTATTACCCGCTGTGTTGGGGTGCGAAACGACCAGCGCCGGAGTCGGCCACTTCTTCAGCAAAGTGCTGCGATAGTTGGAAATGTCGTTGGTCGAATAGGGATCGGATTCCTCCAGAACGGCCACGCTCTGGCCCGCGCCGTTGATGCCCCGGCGCAGCAGCGGATCGATGTTATAGATCACTTGAAAGTCGGCCGGAACGAGCGTGTAAGTGCCGTTGCCGGTGAGATTTGGCTGACCCATCCGCGCCATGCTGCGCGGCCGGAAGTCATGGATGGAGGCGAAACCGATAATCGCCGGCGCGAGTGCCCCCGGGATCTGCGGGTCGCGCATGTTCGCCCAGTGCGCCTCCCCTTTCACTTCCAGATAGTGAATCTCCGTATGCAGCGCATTCCGAATGATGCCCGCCGTGCCCGACACATCCATCAGCACCCGGTTGGGATAAATGTAGTTGACGGTAAAGCCCTTGGATTCGAGCCAGCTCTTGATGGTATCGAGATCCTGTTGCGCCAGCCCGTACTGCTCGCCCATCTGTTGGGCCGTCATCCATTGCCGGAAGTAGGGTGAAGATTTGTCGTGCATTTCCTCGATGTGCCGGACAAACTCGGCCTCGATCGCGGCCGGCCGGCGCAGTTGCAGGAGCATGTGCAGTACAGGCGTCGAATCCGGGACGATTCCGCGATCGTTTTCGGCCACCCTCGCTTCCGCGCGCGTGTTCCCTGCCAGTGTGACCAGTCTGCCTTCATCGATAGGGTCAGTGATCAGCACTCGCGAGAACTGGCCCGGTAAGGGCCGAAACAGACACAACCCTAAGACAGCGCCGCCTGCCAGGATTTGTAATACGTGGCGTTTCTGAATCGTCATGCAAACGTTGCCTCTCTTACCTTGTATTCTGACCGGAATCGCAAGTAGGTGATGGAGCCGGGATGGAATGTATATGACACGCATGCAACGAGCTATATGATTGATAAAGTTGGTTTTAGAAAGCAAGGCCCTCAAAAATCGCTGGACGAATACAGGTAGTTAGTGAAGCTCAGCCTGCACCGGCTGCTGCTATAATGTGGCATCGCCCGCGAGTCATGGTTCCCCGATCGAAAGCCCGAATCGTTCAATTCGGCCCTTTTGAATTGAACTTCCGAACAAACGAACTCCGCAAGAACGGTATCAATATCCGGATACAGGACCAGTCAGTCAAGATCCTGGGCATATTGTTGGAACAGCCCGGCGAACTGATCACGCGGGAACAAATCCAGAACCGCCTTTGGCCCAACGACACCGCGGTGGATTTCGAGTACGGAATCAACAGCGCCGTCACCCGCTTGCGCGCGGCGTTGAGCGACTCCGCGCGTAGCCCGCGTTACATTGAGACTCTCGCGCGGCGGGGATATCGCTTCATCGCACCGGTGGTGAAGCATACGGCGCCGGAGGAAGCAACCGCCGCGGTATCCAGCAATCCTGCGGAGCCGGTCTCCCCCCGCGAGGGAGCCGTGATTTCGCGGTATCGCATCCTCGAGCGGCTCGGAGGAGGCGGCATGGGGGTCGTCTACCGGGCGCAGGACATTCGCTTGGGCCGGTTTGTGGCGCTCAAGTTTCTGCCCGAAGAACTGGCCCAACATCCCGCCGCTCTGGAGAGATTCCGGCGGGAGGCGCGCGCTGCATCCGCCCTGAATCACCCCAACGTCTGCACTATCTTCGAGATCGATGAACTGGCGGGGCAGCCCTACATCGCCATGGAATTGTTGCAGGGCGAGACGCTGGCGGAAAGAATCGGGGGTAAGCCGATCGAGATCGCGGAACTGCTCGATCTGGCAATTCCAGTCGCGGATGCTCTGGAGGCAGCCCATGAACACGGGGTCACGCATCGGGATATCAAGCCCGGAAATATCTTTGTCACCGGGCGAGGACATATCAAGATGCTCGATTTCGGGCTGGCGAAGCTGGCGGAAGATGCCGGCCCGTTTCCCACTGGGGAACCGGCGGCCGGCGCTACGGAGCCGCAGGCTCTAACCCTGCCCGGTGTAGCGATGGGCACGCTGGCCTACATGAGCCCGGAGCAGGCGCGCGGCCAGGAGCCGGACGCACGCACCGACCTGTTCAGCTTCGGCGCAGTGCTTTTTGAAATGGCCACCGGCCAGCAGGCTTTTCGCGGCGAAACGGCCGCGGTGATTTACGACGCGATTTTGAACCGGACCCCGCCTCCGCCGTCGCAACTGAATCCGGCCGTGCCGGCGAGCCTGGATGAGATTGTGCGGAAGTCGCTCGAAAAGGATCGCGACCTGCGTTGCCAGAGCGCAGCCGAATTGCGCGCGGATCTGAAGAGACTGAAACGCGATATCGATTCGGGGCCGCGCCGGGACAGCGAAAGCACGCCGTCCGAAGCGCATGCCGCTGCGATCGCGCCGGCTGTACCGTCCGCCGCGCGCTTTAGCCGGCGATGGCTATGGGCCGCGGCCGCGGGGGTCGTCATGGCGGCCGCGGTCATCACCCTGTACAACCGGCTGCCCGAGGGCCGCGCCAGTCAATATACAGAGCGGGCCCTGACCGCCTCTTTCGCCGATCCGGTCATGGACGCGGCCATCGCGCCGGACGGCAATTCCTTCGCGTACGCCAACAAGAATGGCCTTTACCTGCAGGTTATTGCGACCGGCGAGGTCCACCCATTGCCCTCGCCGCCGGATTCGAGGATCTACCGGATTGCCTGGTTTCCGAATAATCGTGACCTGCTGATTGTCTCCATGCCTGGAACAACCAATCTCGGGGGGCTTTGGACGGTCTCGATTTTTGGCGGTCCTCCCCGGTTGCTCCGCGAAGATACCCACGATGTCGCCGTTTCATCCGATGGCTCTCAGATTGTCTTGACCCCAAATGCGCAAGACAGCCTTTGGGTCGCGAATGCGGATGGGGGAGCGGCGAAAAAGGCGGCGATTGCGCAGGAAGGCCGTGTCTTTTCGGAACCCGCCTGGCGGCCCGGACGACGCCAGATCTTCTACCTCTCGTACGGTTCCAGCAGACGCGGTCCAAGTTCGATCTCATCCCTCGCGACGGACGTGATGCTGGAGTCTCTCGACCTGGAAAACGGCCGTTCGAGAATCGTCTCTCCCTTCCCAGCGAATGAGTTCTGCGTATTGCCGAACGGCAATGTGTTGAGCGCCGACCAATATGTTCTGGAGGAGATCAGCACGGATTCAAACGCGACGGTATTGCGACATGCCCCACAGTGGATGACCGGCGTGGCTCGCCGGCCCAGCGTGTCGGCCGATGGCAAGCGCATACTCGAGATCAAGGGCCTGTCGGAAGGGTCCGTGTTCCTGGCGCGTCTAAAGGATGGGGGCCGCCGGCTGGAGGACATACACAGGATGATCAGCGGCGGATCCGAAAGCAACGCGCATGCCTGGTCTCCGGACAGCCGGGCGGTGATCTTCGAGTCCAACCGCGAACAGACTTTTCATATCTTCAGGCAATGGCTGGACCGGCCCACTCCGGAACGGCTCGTCGGCGGGAACACCAATGCCATTGCGGCAAAGTTTAGTCCGGACGGAGAGTGGCTGTTCTACGAATTGCGGACCGATCATCTGGTTCTGATGCGGATCCCCGCTTCCGGAGGTCCGCCGCAAACGGTCTTCGATAATCCCAACCTGGTGAATTATTACTGCACGGAACGGGCAGCGAATTTCTGCGTACTGGGAACGAAAGAGCAGAACCAGCTCGTGTTTTATCGTTTGGATCCGGATCAGGCCCCCCCGCCCGGCGGTTTTCGCCAAGGCCAACTTCCCGAACTGGCGCGTACGGACTACAACCCAAGCGACTGGGGAGTTTCGCCGGACGGGACTACGGTGGCCATGGTCCGGCCGGATGACCGCGAGGGACGCATCCACATGGTGCCCTTGACGGGCGTGGCGGCGCATGATGTGATCGTGAAGGGTTGGACCAGCCTGTTCACGCTCAACTGGGCGCAAGATGGCGAAGGCTGGTTCGTATCCAACCGGCCAACCGGCACGCGGGACTCGCCGTTGTTCCTTTTCGTTGATCGCAACGGCACGGCCAGCATTTTGTATAGGCCTGAGGGCGGCGCGCCAATCTGGGGGATTCCGTCCCTCGATGGCCGCTACCTGGCATTCTGCGCCAACCCCGGGACCCGCAACGCCTGGCTCGTCGAGAATTTCTGATTCGCTACAATCCGGTCGTCTCATAAGAAGTCTCCTGTTATCAATTGAGTAGCCGGTTTTATCCGTGCCACATACATTCCATCCCCGTTCCATTGCCTATGCGCGGATTTCGGGCGAGGATGCAGAGGCAGGCTGGCCAAGAGCCGCCGCCACACTCGGAACTTGACTCGGAAGATGGAACCTATGGCCAAAAGACTTCGCACCGTCCTGACTTTGCTTACGCTGCTTACGCTGCCCGCCGCTGTTTGGGCCCAGGCCCAACCGGCGCCCAAGGCAGTGGTCCAGGTGATCCACGAGGTCAAGCACGATGTGTCGAAGCCGCTGCGGGAAATTACGCCCATGCGGGAATTTCGGGTTAGCGAACGGGAACAGGGGACGATGCCGCCATACCACGGGACGAGCCGCCCCGACACGGTAATCCAGAAGAGCGCGAGCATCGCCAACCAATCCATTCCCGGAATCACTTTCGCCGGGGTCGATGCAGCAGCTTCCGGAGGTGCTTCTCCTTCCGACGCCAACGGCTCCGCCGGGCTCACCCAATACGTACAGTGGGTTAACGTTTCGTTCGCCGTCTACAGCAAGACCGGAGCGCTGCTCTATGGCCCCGCGGCGGGCAACACGCTATGGAGTGGATTTGGAGGAAGCTGCGAGACGGATAACGATGGCGACATTATCGTCCTGTGGGACAAACAGGCGCAACGCTGGCTCATGTCTCAATTCGCTGTCGACACGCCACCGTGGACGCAGTGCCTGGCCATATCGACCACCTCAGACGCCACCGGCACTTGGAACCGCTATGCGTTCCAGGAGATCTCCAACGATTATGCGAAATTCGGCGTGTGGCCGGATGCCTACTATCTTACCTTCCGCAACTTCAACCCTGGAAATGGGTATTTTGAAGGCATGGTGGCCTGCGCCTTGGATCGCTCCGCGATGCTGGCAGGTACGTCCGCCACCCAGCAGTGTTTTAACCTGCCTGGCCAAGATTTCTACCCGGACCTGCTGCCATCGGACTTGGACGGGACCACCCCGCCGCCAGCCGGGTCGCCCAACTACATGGTCAGCCAGGATTGGTCAACCTCGAACCCCGGGCTTGATCTATGGAAATTCCATGTGGACTGGAACAATCCGGCGAATAGCACGTTCACCGGGCCCACGATCTTGAACGCAGCGGGCGGGAACCCTTGCCCCTTCAATGAGCAGCAACAGTATTGGACCTGTGTTCCTCAGCCAGGAACCAGCCAGCAGTTAGAGGCCGCCTATCAGATGATGTACCGGCTGGCGTACCGAGTCCTGAACGGCACCGAATACCTTGTGACCAATCAAACCGTCGGCTACGCCCCCACAGGTGTTCGCTGGTATCAGATCGCCGATCCAAACGGGACGCCAACCGTTGTTCAGCAGGGCACTTACTCGCCCGACGGCACCTCGCGGTGGATGGGAAGTGCGGCCATGGATAGCGCCGGCGATATCGCGATCGGCTATAGCGCATCCGACGCGGTCAGCGTCTATCCCTCCATTCGATATACGGGCCGCACACCGTCCGATCCGGCGAACACAATGGAGGCGGAAGTCACCATGATCGCGGGTAGCGGATCGTCGTTGACCGATTCTGATGGTCGCTGGGGCGACTACAGTTCCATGAGCATCGATCCGGTGGATGACTGCACCTTCTGGTACACCACCATGTACCAGGCCAGCACCGGTTATAACTGGAGTAGCCAGGTGGGCACATTTAAGTTTCCGAATTGCGTCAACTTCAGCGTGACATCGCCGCCGGTGAACGTCACAGGCGGCTCCTCCGCACAGGTTTCCGTGGGCACCGCGCTGATCAGCGGAATGCCCGAGACGATTACGCTCAGCGCCTCCGGATTGCCTGCGGGGGTCACGGCCAGTTTCAATCCGGCGAGCGTCACCGAGGGAGGATCGTCCACCATGACGATCTCAACCACTTCTTCCACCGCAGTGGGGAACTACAATTTCACGATCACCGGCGCATCCGCCACGGGACCGCAATCGACCAATGTAGCGCTGAACGTAGAGCCGCAGCCGAATTTTACGCTGGCGGCTTCATCGCCCGTCAGCCTGGCGCTGGGGCAGAGTAGCCCCAGTTCGATCAGCACCACCGTGATCGGCCTCTTCGATGCGGCGGTGGCTCTGAGCGCTTCCGGACTGCCGCGGGGCGTGACGGCCACATTCAATCCGCCGTCGATCGGCGCGCCCGGCGCGGGATCTTCCACTCTGACGCTGACGGCGTCCACTTCCGCCGCTCTAGGCACGTTCACCGTCACAGTATCGGCAGTTGGCGGCGGCATTACCCAAACCGCCACGGTATCTCTGACGGTCAGCAAGGACCAGCCCATCGTGACTTTCACGGGCGCACCGGCGACGGCGCTTTATCAAGGCGATTTCCCGATAGCTTCCACGACCAACGACGGTACGACCGCCACCATAACGGCTACCGGGCCCTGCACTTACAGCAATGGGTATGTGACCATGACCAGCGGCACCGGGACGTGCAAGATGACCGCCAAATGGCCGGCGACGGCGCAGTATTTATCGGCCACGGCGACGCAAACCACGACGGCCATGAAAGACACGACGACCGTCGAATGGAGCACCCCGGCCCCGATCACCTACGGAACCCCGCTGAGCAGCACGCAACTGGACGCGAACACCTACGTCGCCGGCACTTACCGGTACTCGCCCGCCAGCGGCGCCATCCTCACCGGCGGTACCCATACCCTGAATGTGACCTTCACGCCGTCGGTGCCGGCTGACTATAGTCGCTCTACCGGCTCCGTCACCCTGGTGGTAAACCCGGTCTCCACGACGACTGCCATCACCAGCACGACGCCCGCGAGCCCCAAGGTAAACGCTGCGGTAACGATCCATTTCTCGGTCACGCCGGGATATGGCGCCGCCACCGGAACGGTGAACGTATCTGCTACTACGGGTGAAGGCTGCAGCGCTAAACTCGCCGGCGGCCAGGGCTCCTGCTCCATCACCTTCGCCACCTCCGGCCTCCGCACGCTTACTGCGGCCTACAATGGCAGCAGCAACGATGAAAGCAGCGTCTCGGCGGGATTCCCGTTGACCATCTCACAGTAAACACACGCGGTACTCGCGGGGCGGCTACTCGGCGACGAGACGTGCCTCGCCCCCGGCGATGAGTTACCGCGAAAGGTCACGATACTGGCACGATGCCCGGCTCCGCCACCGGCAGGATCACTACGCCGGCCTCCACTCGACGTGTCAATCTCTTAGGGAATTTGCTGCCGGTAAACACGAGACGCTGAAAGACGCGGCATGGGCTGTTCGGAATAGAACGCGTCATTACGGGAGGGCTGTCGGGCGAAGAGCGGTGGCGCGAACGCTGCTGGCTAAAGGCCTGGAATGTGATCACTGCGTTGTCCTCGAAGCGGAATCGCTGAAGACGCGAGATTTGTAAGTCGCCCTCCATATGATTGAACGCGGCCATTCGATAGGCAACCGTCTGCCGTCTCGCGTGGTTTTTTGTCGAGGAAACTAGACGAATCTTCTACGCGCGAAACGCTCAGCGGGCGCAGACAATATTTAAGTCAACAGTCTATCATTTGGGGACCTCAACGCGCACCAAGAACCGGATCGTTGATCGGCTGCGATGACGTGCTCGATACATTACCCATCTGATAGCCTTGCGGACAGGATAAGGTCAGGAGGTCACGTGGGGTATTCCAGCCCATGAATGCAGGGCGTGGTACCTCAGCAGGGCGAACAGGTGTCCTCGAAGAGCCGGCAACGAACTCTACCGTAATATGGCGGCTGCCCCGCGCGGTGACTGCGACCGTGGAGCTAGGCGGAAGTCCAGAAGGCAGAGCAGCGTGGTAACGCCCAGGCCGTCGCTGAGGGATACTTTGTTAAGGGCTCGGAGTTTCGGACAATTTTGCGGATCAACACCGGTCGGTTAGCGCCTCCCTCTAGGCGCCGTATTACCGAACCGCTGGAGCTTTGTGCCACTAATAACTTAGTAGAGACTGTAGATGATTTTGTAGCTGTTCAAAGCCTACTGTTTCAACAAGGCTCAACAAGCCTCAACACGCGGCCGTAACTCATTGAAACCTAAATACCTGAAAATAGGGCGCTTGCAAATCGGCGCATCCACCGCCTTCTAAGCAGAGGGTCGCCGGTTCGAGTCCGGCCGCGCCTACCAACTAAACCACGGCTCTTTCCGCTACGGACTGTGAAAACGTTCGCGAGTGTCCTGCGAAGTCATCGGGGTTGTATTACCGCTCGCCGTGCGGATGAGTCACGGGCTCTTGCGCGATGCGCGTTCCGTGATCGAGTGGCCAAGCCCAGCGCCATGTTGGCCTCGTTTGAGCGCGCGGCCGCCTGATTTACATCCGGATACCTCTATCCCTCCCACAAACGTGCACTGGACCGATTTTCGGATGTGACGCGCGCCCCTTGCGCTTTTAGGAAATGAGCTCGAAGATTGTGCCATTGCCGGTGGAACCCGCCCGTTTGCTCCGCCGCTGGAGCTATGAAGCGTGTTCAAGCTGCCGGCCGGCTCCAGCATAAACACGGTTCGAAGATCAATTCAAAAGCCCCGTTCCTCCAGTCGCCGCGGCAGGAGATATCAGCACGGCAGCGAGCCCAGAAGTGTTGCAGAAGACCGATCAGAATCCAACTCCAGCACCGTCGCATGGCAGTTTCAATGTTCTCCTTCGTTGGCCAGGAAGCGCCAGGAGACAAACAAGAAGATTCGTTTGTCTCCTTTTGCGACGTGCAGCTCCCGCGGTGGCGACGGTCCGCTTACGGATTGGATCCGCCGGCCACAACGTTCGTGGTCTTGGGGTTGTCGTCCAGCTTCACCCAGCCCGGACAGACGTTCCCGCTGCACGGTTTCCCCGTATACTGCCAGATCGAATTGTCCTGGTGCTTCTGATAGACGGTGCCGATGCCGGCATAGGTCCATACGGTTTTGGGATTGTCATCGAGCATCACCCAACCGGGACAACTATTCCCGTTGCACGGTGTGCCGGTGTACTGCCAGATCGTATTGTTTTTGTGTTGCTGGTAGAGATTGTTGCCCGCGGAAATTCGCATGGTATTCGGGTTGTCGTCAACTCTCACCCAGCCGCTGCACGAACCTCCGTTGCAGGCGGGTCCGGTATACTCCCAGATCGAGCCGTCGTTGTGCTGCTGGTACAGCGCGGTTGCTCCGGCCGCGAGGACTGGAAAGGTATTAGGGTTGTCGTCAATTTGGAGCCAGCCGGGACAATAAGAATTCGCATTGCAGGGCGGGCCGGTATACTGCCAGAGCGTGCCGTCAAAATGCAGCTCATAAAAGAAACTTCCGCCTGCGGCAACATTTTCCAAGCTGGAGTTTTGATCGAGCCTCACCCAACCAGGGCAAGAGCTGCCGCTGCAGGGTGTACCCGTATATTGCCAGATGGAAGCGTCACTATGTATCTCATAGAGACCGCTTGCCCCGACAAAAATTCCTGTACCGATTGGATTGTCATCGAGCATGATCCAACCGGGACAAGAGCCGCCGCTGCAGGGGGGCCCGACATAACTCCAGATGGAGCCGTCCACGTGCAACTGGTAGAGTTCGCTTCCCCGGCCCGCAATCGTCATGGTCTGGGTGTTGTTATCGAGTTCAACCCAGCCGGTACAAACATTCCCGCTGCAGGGCACACCCGTATATTGCCAGATGGTGCCGTCGTTGTGCTGTTGATAGAGTCCCGTACCGGCCCAAGCCATGGGAGCCATAATCGCCGCGGTGCCGGCCGCCAGCAGCGCGATCCGCTGCCATAAAGTAATTCTCGTAGTCATAACCGATTCTTCCTTCTTATGTGTGGAGTGCTGCCATTTCCAGGCACAGGTAGGCGCATGGCTTTCCTGAATTCCGGGGGGCAGTTCGGATGAACTGAATTCGTCCACTAGGTAATGCGGAAAAGCTTGGCGGAGTTTTTTGTTTTAATTCCAAGGGAGTGTCTTTTTTTGGTGGCTACGGGCTCGCGCGAGGGCGCCCCCTAAGAGGCCGGCATCGTGGGACGTACCATTCGCGACGGCGAGATGGTCGACGGCAAGGCAGTTTGTACCAGGTAATTCTCGAGGGTCCTTTGCCCTTCGGCGAGAAGAAGACCATCCAGGTGGTGGAGAGTAACCCGGTTCTCCGAAGGTTGCTGCAGAAGACCCTGAGACACTCTCGACGTGCGGATTCTGTTGCTCAAAGTACGGCTGGTATTTTATCGGAAAAGTCTTCCTGCCAGCTTCCAGGGCTTTCGCTCCACAAATCCTAAGCCTTGACGTTCGCCTGGTGCGTTTGCGGCATAGGGCTCCCCGCCGCTATCAACGGCCTGTCCGCTGCTCGAGCAACCGGATCACGCCCGCCAGGCAGGCCCTGGCAATCCAGAAGGAGAGCGGGAGAGTCGTGGCCGCCATAATGAATACAGCACAAAAACCAAACTGTTGCATCGCTGTTCTCCCTTTACTGCCCACCCGATATGCCGGCCGGTGCCGGCGCGACGGGCGTAGCGGCGGCCACTGTTTGTGACGCGGGTCCGCCAAACAGGCGGACCACTTCGTCGGTCCGCTCGGCCACCAGTTCCACGGCATCGCCGACGGCGACCAATCCGAATAGCTCTTCTACGTCGGCGTTCTGCATCCGGATGCATCCGTGCGACGCGGCGTGCCCGATCGAGCGCGGGTTGCTGGTGCCGTGAATGCCGTAGCCGCGGCGGCTCAGTCCTATCCAACGCGGGCCCAGCGGATTGCTTTTGCCGGGCGGCACTATCTTGTGCGGACCGTACCAGGTGGGATGCACAACCCGTTCTACTACCGTGAAACTGCCCGACGGGCTGGGCGTCACCGCGGCGCCGACCGCTACCGGATAAATCTTCACCGCGCGGCCATCTTCCACCAGCGCCAGTTTGCGGTCCGCGATGCTCACCACAATCCTGCGCGCCACGGGCCGTGCTTCCTGCGCCAACGCCTCCGCCGCCGCGAACAGCAGTACCGCCACCGCCCTAAAATGCCTCAACTGCCGCCTGGAGTCCCGCATTCTCTTGCCTCCGATCACCTCGGATGAGTGCAGCCCGAATACCGCGGCTATCCTGATGATTCCGCGTCCGGGCCGTGTGCCCCGAGACACGGCGCGGGTGTCAGCCTCACGCTAAAATGGACCTCGCATGGAGAACAAGGAGATAGCGCGCATCCTTGGAGAGACCGCCGATCTGATGGAGATCGCGGGGGAGGATTCGTTCCGCATCCGCAGCTATCGGAACGGCGCCACGGCCGTGGAAGGTCACCCGGAACGGATTGAAGATATCCTGAAGGACCCCGAGCGCAAAGTCACCGAGATTTCCGGGATTGGGAAAGGCCTGGCCGCCGTCCTGCAGGAGATCGTGGCGCGGCGCTCCTGCGAACGGCGCGATTTGCTGCTCGCGAAGTTTCCTTCGGGGGCGCTGGAGTTCCTCAAGATCCAGGGGCTGGGGCCGAAAAGCATCGCGCTCCTTTTTGAGCACTACCAGGTGGGCACCATCGACGAACTCGAGCGCCTCTGCATCGAACAGAAGCTACGTGTGCTGCCACGCATGGGCGCAAAGCTGGAAGAGAAGGTGCTCAAGTCGATCGCGCAATACCGCCAGCGCACCGGCCGTTATTTATTGAGCTATGCGGAAGACATGGCTCGCGATCTGACCAACTATTTGACCGAACTGCCGGGCATCGAGCAAATCACGCCGGCGGGAAGCCTGCGGCGGGGCCGCGAGACGGTGGGCGATCTCGACCTGCTGGTTACAGGTCCGGCCGCGGGGGAGGTGCTGGAACGTTTCATCCGATTCCCCAGAGTGGAGCAACTCTTGGCGCGCGGCGAGAACAAAGCCAGCGCCACCGTGGGGCGCGAGGGATTGCAGGTGGATGTGCGCGCTCTGCCGCGGGAGAGTTTCGGCGCCGCATTGCAGTATTTCACGGGCAGCAAAGATCATAACGTCGCGATCCGCACGCGCGCGGTGAAGATGGGGCTGAAGCTCAGC
Source organism: Bryobacterales bacterium (assembly GCA_963843255.1). Taxonomy (GTDB): domain Bacteria; phylum Acidobacteriota; class Terriglobia; order Bryobacterales; family Bryobacteraceae; genus Bog-159. Next base: position 721,335 of record CAWJJQ010000009.1, read on the forward strand.
GAATACGGCTTATACCGCAGCGCGGACGATACCAAAGTTGCCGGCGAAACCGAAGCGGGCGTGTACGAAGCGCTGGGCCTGCGCTGGATACCGCCGGAACTGCGCGAGAATCTGGGCGAGATCGAACGCGCGGCCGAAGATCGCCTGCCCGAACTGGTCGAGCTGTCGCATATCCGCGGCGACGTGCACATGCACACCACCGAGACCGACGGGCGCGCGTCGCTGGACGAAATGGCGGCGGCGGCCCGCGAGCGCGGCTACGAATACATTGCCATTACCGACCATTCCAAGTCACTGGCAATGACCAACGGGCTTGATGAGCAGCGCGCGGTCGCCTTTGCCGCGCACGTGCGCGAATTGAACCGCAACGGACCGGGCATCCGCATCTTTTCGGGGCTGGAGTGCGACATCCTGAAAGACGGCGCCATGGACCTGGCCAATGACGCGCTGGCGGAACTCGACCTGGTGATCGGCAGCGTCCACAGCCACATGAACCTGGAAGCCGCGGAGATGACCGACCGCCTGCTGCGCGCGCTGGAGTGCCCGGCAATTCGGGTGCTGGGCCATCCGACCGGGCGCATGCTGCTGCATCGCGACGCCTACCCGTTCGATTTCGAGCGGGTAGTGGATGAGGCCGTGCGGCGCGGCGTCTGGCTGGAAATCAACGCCAGCCCGGAGCGGCTGGATCTCAGCGCCAATCATATCCGGACGGCCAAAGCGCGCGGGGCGCGGTTTACCATCTCGACGGACGCGCATCACCCCAAGCATTTGGCCAACTTGCGTTACGGCGTGATTACAGCGCGGCGCGGATGGCTGGCTCCGGGCGATGTCATGAACACAAAGACGGCGGACGCTTTTGCGGCGGCTCTGCGCGGAAACTGATTATGAAAATCATTTCTTCACACGAAGTATATAAGTGCAACCTGTTCCGTGTTACCGAAGAAGAGGCCACCGATCCGAGCGGGTTCCACATCAAGCGGTCGATCGTGCAGCATATAGGATCGGCGGTGATGATGGCCGTGGATGAGAAGAATCGGATCCTGCTGGTGCGGCAGTTCCGGCTGCCCGCCGCCAAGTCGCTCTGGGAACTGCCGGCGGGGCGCCTGGATGAAGGCGAAAAGCCTCTCCAGGCGGCGCGCCGTGAGTTGCGCGAGGAAACCGGCTACCAGGCGCGTAATTGGAAAAAGCTGGCGACGTTTTGGCCCAGTCCGGGATATGTGGCGGAAAAAATGACGATTTTCCTGGCGACGGGCCTGGCCGCCGGCAAGGCGGAACCCATGGAAGATGAGCGCATCGAATGCCGGTGGTTCACGCGTAAAGAGCTTGACGGGATGATCCGCGAAGGCAAAATCGAAGACGGCAAGACCATACTCGGCTTCCTGACGTGGATGCGTTATAAATAAGCTACGCTATAAAATAGGATGCGCCGGAAATAGCCGGGCAAGCCGTGCCCACAGCCTGCTAGAATAGGAAGACTGTTTTTCGAGGAGATTCGATTGGCGGAAGACAAAACCTACAAAGCCGAATATCTGGGTAGCGGAACGTTCAACATCAGCAAGCCCAAGCGGACTAAAGCGAAGCGGCGCCAGACCAACCTGAAAAATCCGCAGCGCGGCGCCCGGAAGTAGCCGGGTCGCTCCAGTACAGATAGCCCGGCCATGTTTGCCATGGGCGTCCGGCTTTTGTGCGAGAATGGAAGAACAGAATTAAAGGCATTCCGAAGGTGTAACCCCTGGGAGGCGCACGTGAGCTACGATCCTGAAACGCCGTTTGACAGCATCGAAGGTTCTCAAGAGTACGTTTCGCTCCTCGCGGAAGCCATCGAAGAGGCTCGCAAAGAAGTGGATGCGGATATAGCAGTGGCTACCGGAGAGGGCGCGGACCGCCGTGCGGAGGCGCTGCAACTTGTCAGTTATAACTTGGCCAAATTAACTCTTCACATTACGACGAGCCGCCGGATCCTGAACGATCTGCGGACGCTGCGCCGCCTGTTGCTGGCGGAACGGCAAGGCGAATCTGTCCCGGTAGCCAAACGTGTAGCCGGCGCCGGTGACTGAAGTTAAATGACACGCAGGTCTCTTCTGGAAAGGCTGCTGGCCGGCGGAGCGGTTCTCCGCGCAGCGGGCGCCCAACGCCCCGGCCCTAAAATCGGTGTTACCGATTGGAATCTCGATCTGACAGGGAACATCGAAGCCGTAGCCTTGGCCGCCAAGCTCGGATTTGATGGGGTGCAGGTGAGTCTCGGGCGAACGCCTGCTTCGGACAAACTTCCGCTTGATGATGCCGCCATTCAGGCGCAGTATCTGGCTGCCGCTAAAAAACAAGGCATTGCGCTGTCGGGCACCTGCCTCGACATCCTGCACGTCGATCATCTGAAGGACAACAAGCGCGCCCAAAAGTGGGTCGCCGACAGCATCCCGATTACGGCCAACCTCCAGGCCGATGTGGTGCTCCTGCCTTTCTTCGGCAAAGCTTCTTTGATGAACCACGCCGAGATGGACTACGTTGGCGACGTATTAAAGGATCTGGCGCCCGCCGCCGAAAAGGCCGGTGTGAAGCTGGGACTGGAAGATACTATTTCGGCCGAGGATAACGTGCGCATTATGGATCGCGCCAAATCCTCCGCGGTGAAGGTTTACTATGATGTCGGTAACTCCACCCATGGCGGCTTCAACGTAGTTAAAGAGATCCGCTGGCTGGGCGCTTCCCGCATCTGCCAAATGCATCTGAAAGACAACCCGCATTATCTGGGAGAGGGTTCCATCGATTTCCCGGCGGTGATGCAGGCCATCAAAGATATCGGCTTCCAGGGATTTGCGAACCTCGAGACGGATTGCCCTTCCAAGTCGGTCGAGAACGACATGAAGCGGAATCTGAAGTTCATCCGCGACCTGGCGTAGCGGGTTAGTTCCGGATCTCTCTCGCGCCAAGCGGAGGGAGCATCGGGAGCGGCGGGAGGCGCGGAAGCATTTTGGGGAACTGGTACAGATGGACGGCAGCTTCCATAGGTGGTTCGAGCAACGCGGGCCGGCAGGCTGCCTGATGAACCTGGTGGACGATGCCACGGCGACCACGCTCGCGCGGCTGGGCGCGCAGGAGACCATCTGGGCGGCAGCGGGCATGCTGCGGGCATGGATCGAGAAGTATGGCGTGCCGGTGGCCCTGTACACGGATTGGAAGAATGTGTATGTGCGGGAAGCGACGGAGAAGGAGCTGCTGCGGGGCGAAGTGCCCGTGACGCAATTTGGGCGCATGTGTGAGCGGCTGGGGATCCGGATCATCGCCGCCAACTCGCCGCAGGCCAAGGGGCGGGTGGAGCGGAATCACGGGACGCATCAGGATCGGCTGGTGAAGAAACTGCGGCGCAAGAAGATCCAAAGCTATGCAGCCGCCAATGAGTATCTGGAGAGCGAGTATCTGGCCGAGCACAATAAACGATGCGCGCGCGCGGCCGCGGCGCAGGCGGACTATCACCGCCGCCGACCGAGCCGGCCGGAATTGGACGAAGCATTCCGGCTGGAGACCGAGCGCACGATCGGCAACGACTGGGTGGTGCGACACGAGAAGCGGCTATTCCAGGTAAAGCGGCAAAGCCGCTATGCGCCGAGCAAGAGTCAGGTAGTGGTATGCGAATGGGAAGACGGCCGGCTGGAGATCCGGTACGGGGGCCGACGATTGTGTCACGAGGAGATCGCCGCGCGCCCGGCCGTCGAACCGCCGGTCAAACGGCGGCAGGCGCGACGGATACCGGCGCCGCCGCAGGCCAGCCACCCCTGGCGAAAAGACTATCGACAAATGCGGGCACGCAGGGGGACCGTGGGCTGAACCAAAGAGCTGTGGAAATGGCGGAGTGGTGGAAAGCGTGGAAATCCAAAACCAGGATTTCACCTCTTCCCACCGCTCCTTGGAAATCTCGCAAAACCGGCGAGATTCCCACATTCCCACAACTCCGGCGACGAGACGGTGGAAAAGTGGAAAACCAAGAGCAGGTTTCCCACTTTCCCACCGCCTTCTGGTGGGTTGAAGGAAGAAAAAACCAAGAGCAGTCAAGTGCGGGTGGGGCCAAGAAAAAGGGGACACTTCTACCGAGGTAAGGAAGGGGACATTTCTAACGAGGGTTGACACCCTCCATTAATTAGTTGACTTGCGTCCATTCCAGGTTTACTATTCTAGTTTCGCGTTTTAAACCTGCACCACAGATAGAGGGGAACGGCGGTTTACTGGGGGACCCCGTAATGACCTTTCAAATCGGTGAGAAGGTAGTCTATCCCAACCAAGGTGTTGGGACCGTAGAGAACATCCGGGCTTGGGCGCTCGGAAATCAGTTCGAAAAGTGTTACCTGCTGCGAATGGTGTATGGCAGCATCACGGTAACCGTGCCATTTTCGAAGGTCGCCAATATCGGGCTGCGGCCTATCACCAAAAATACCGAGATCTGCCGGATTCTAACTTACTTGTCCAACGGGCATTGCTATTCCAGCAGCGATTGGAAGGTTCGCTTCAAAGTGAACTCCGAGAAGATGCTCAGCGGCAGCCTGCTGCAGGTGGGTGAGGTGCTGAAGAGCCTGCTTGAATTGCAGAAAGACAAGCCCCTCTCGTTCCGCGAAAAGAAGATGCTGGATCGCGCGCGCCATATGCTGGTGGCCGAGATCGCTATCGCGCGCCACTTCGGCGAAGCGGAGGCTACCGCGCTCTTACAAAAGTACCTGGATAAGGCCGCCCTCACGCTGCCGCCGGTTCTTTAAACCCCTAGGACTCACCTGTCTTGCCTGCTATACCGTTCAGGCGCTAAGCTCCGAATTGGGGGTATCCCGATGAATCGTCCGATGTATTTAATCTGCTGTTGTCTGCTGGCCACGACTGCGTTTGCGGAGCCGCAAAAGGGCGGCCGGACTGGCGGCATAGTCGCCGGGCCGCATAATGGGGGCGGCCATGTCCATGGGGCAATCCGCGGTTTCGGTTACGGCCGGAACGGATATGGCTATGGCGGATACGGCTATGGGGGTTACTACGGCGGGTATTTCGACCCATTCTACGACCAGAATGGTTTTTATCCATTCACCCAGCCGGCTGAGGCAGGGGCACCCACGCCACTGATTTACCCCTCAACGGCGCAGCCGGCCATGGTGGCGCCGGTTCACTCGGTCATCCACGAGTACACGCATGCGCAGGATTACGGCACGGGAGGCATGCCCGACAAAAGCCCCGTCCTTTATCTGATCGCCTTCCGCGACAAAAATATCCGGGCCGCAATGACCTATTGGATCCAGGATGGCACCTTGCATTACCTGGACACGGACCACAAAGAGCAGCATGCACCGTTGACGGCGGTAGACCGCGAGATGAGCGCACAGCTCAACCGCGAGCGTCACATTCCCTTTACTATCGAGTAAGACCGGACTACGCCGGGGCTGCCACGGCGTGCTTGCCGTGAATCGAGTCGAGCATCGCCGTAGTTTGCAATGTTACGGAGTGAAAACCACACGCTTCCAGTAAGTTGCGGACTTCCGGAAGCCGGTTGTCGTAGGCCGGAAACTCGACTATGGCAGCGGGGTGGCCCAGCGATCCTCCGTCATGATAGATCTGCGGATTTACGGGAAAATCGAGGTATGCCAGCGCATCCAGGAGAGCTTCCAAACGAGGCGGCTCTATCGAAATAGCAACCGAAACCAAAACCCCTTCCGCGCCCGAAAGGGGAACTTCCGATGAAACAGCAGCGGACCAGACGCTCATGAATCCTCCAGCATCCGGCGGATCGGCCCAGACGAAAAAACCCTGGGGCCAAAGGCTCCCAGGGTCAAGAATTTCGAACAGACCGACTCACCTTTAGCACTTTTTTTCGTGGTTGCAATTAGACAGGCCTTGCCGAACAGGCCCTAAATCAATCCACGTTCAATTACAGGGTAACGCATAAGAGCCTAAAAATGCAATACCTTTAATGATTGTAAAGAGGTACTGCGCGGGTTGCCGCGAGTTCCCTGTGAGTGCTACGCTGGCCCCATCTGGAGGATTGATGAGGATACTGTCGGTACTGTTTCTAGCCGCGGGTATGGCTGCTAGCCTCCCCGCCCAACAGGCCCCTCCCAAGACGAGCCTTAAAGTCGGGGACATGGCGCCTGATTTTACGCTGCCTTCCACCAGCGGCAAGCCGGTAAAGCTCTCCGATTTCCGGGGTAAGTCCGCCGTGGTGCTGGCTTTCTTCCCCGCGGCGTTCACGGGTGGTTGAACGAAGGAAATGCTGGCGTACCAGGCTGGTATCGCCAATTTTGATGGTGCAGAGACTCAAGTTTTTGGTATCAGCACGGACAATATCCCTTCCCAGAAAGAGTTCGCGGACAAGCTGAAGCTCACTTTCCCGCTGCTGAGCGATTTCTCCAAGCGGCAGGTCTCAGCCGATTATGGTGTGCTTTTTGCGGACCGTGGATTCGCCAATCGTGCCACATTCGTGATCGACAAGGAAGGAAAGATCCAGCATATCGAAGAGGGCAACACGGCCATCGACCCGAACGGGGCTGAAACGGCTTGCGCCCGGATCCATCACAAGGCGGGGTGACGCCGCGTCACTGGCTGGGTGCGACTTCGGTGATCTCCAATTCGAGCAGCGCGCCGCACTTGCCGCACACCAGCTTGCCGCCGGGTAGCGTGTAGACTGCTGTCGAGTCGCACTTCACACACTCGGCCGTGGGTTCGGTAGAGTCGGGGAGGGGGTCAGGCGGTTCGATACCGGTCTGCCAGCCTCCTGCAAACGATGTGACCGGTTCGAAGGTGGCGCCGCAGTCCGCGCAAACGTGATTGAAGCAACAATTGGGCGTACAACTATAAAACACTTCCGCCGACTTGCAAACCGGGCAGGCCAATGACAGCTTGGTGGTCTTCACTCCTCGTAATGTAGCGCACGCCGGGATCTCCCGAATCCGTTAAGCTAGAGTTTTCCAATGCCACTCGAAAGCTACACCATTACGCAAGGCCGCGACCGCGCGCCGGCGCGCGCCATGTTGAAGGCCATCGGTTTCACCGACGAAGATCTGGCCAAGCCCATCATCGGCGTTGCCAATACCTGGATCGAGACCATGCCGTGCAATTACAACCTGCGCGAGCTGGCGGTCCACGTGAAGGCCGGTATCCGGGCCGCCGGCGGCACCCCCATGGAGTTCAACACCATCGCGATCAGCGACGGCGTGACCATGGGGACGGAAGGCATGAAGGCTTCGCTGGTCAGCCGCGAAGTGATCGCCGATTCCATCGAACTGGTGGCCCGCGGCCACATGTTCGACGGCATCGTGGCGCTGGTAGCTTGCGATAAGACGATTCCGGGGGCGGCCATGGCCCTGCTACGGCTCAATGTTCCGGGGGTCGTACTGTATGGCGGGTCGATCCTGCCCGGCCGCCACAATGGGCGGGACATCACGATTCAGGATGTTTTCGAAGCCGTGGGAGCCAACGCGGCGGGGCGCATGTCCGACGAGGAACTGCTCGACATCGAGAACCACGCCTGTCCTGGCGCGGGCGCCTGCGGAGGACAATTCACCGCAAACACCATGGCGACCGTTTTGGAACTGATCGGCCTGTCACCCATGGGAACCGCGGCTGTCCCGCAGGTGGACGCGCGGAAATCCGCGGTGAGCTTCCGCTGCGGCGAAATCATAATGGACGCCGTGCGCCACGCTCGCAAGCCGCGCGCGATCGCGACACCGGCGGCATTCGCAAATGCTATTGCGGGCGTGGCTGCTACCGGCGGTTCCACCAATGCCGTGCTGCACCTGTTAGCCATGGCACGCGAAGCTGAGGTCCCCCTGGCGATTGACGATTTCCAGGAAATTTGCCGGCGAACTCCGGTGCTGGTGGACATAAAACCGGGCGGGCGTTTTGTGGCGGTGGATGTGGACAAGGCCGGGGGGATCGGCGTGATTGCGCAGCGTTTGGTGGAAGGCAAATATGTAGACGGGTCCACGCTCACCTGCACCGGCCGGACATTTGCGGAAGAAGCCGCGGATGCGCGCGAGACGCCCGGACAGGAAGTGGTGCGTCCGCTGGCGAAGCCGCTGAAGCCGCGTGGGGGCATGGCCATTCTGCGCGGTTCGCTGGCGCCCGAAGGGTGCGTGATCAAGCTGGCGGGACACAATCGCATGCAGCACACCGGTCCGGCGCGGGTCTTCGATCGGGAAGAGGACGCTATGAGCGCCGTCACCGCCGGCCGTATCAAGCCGGGCGACGTGGTGGTGATTCGCTACGAGGGACCGCGGGGCGGTCCGGGCATGCGTGAGATGCTAGGCGTGACGGGCGCCATAGTGGGCGAAGGGCTTTCCGAGAGCGTGGCGCTGGTTACCGACGGTCGTTTCAGCGGGGCGACACACGGTTTCATGATCGCGCACGTGGTGCCCGAGGCGGCCAACGGCGGTCCTATTGCGCTGGTGCGCGAGGGCGACTCGATCGCCATCGATGCCGATGCGGGCACCATCAACCTGGAAGTGCCGGCGGAGACTCTCCGCGAGAGAATGGCCGGATGGAAGGCTCCGGCGCCGCATTACACTTCCGGCGTTTTTGCTAAATATTGTGCCCTGGTGGCATCGGCTTCCGAAGGCGCCGTAACCGTCGCACAGACGCCACGGTGAGCACCCAAACCGCCGCCGCCAGGTACCCGCCGAGTACATCGCTCGGATAGTGCACACCAAGGTAAATGCGCGAGAGCCCGATGGCGCCGGTTATGGCGGAGGCAGCCGCGAAGTAGAGCCATCGCCGCGCGCGGCTTTTGGTGCGCGCCGCGGCTACAACCGCCAGTACGCCAAAGAACGTGCAGGAGACCAATGCATGGCCGCTGGGAAAGCTGTAGCCCATGGGCTCGGCAATGCCAAAGAAAGCCACGGGCCGCACGCGGTGAAATTCGCGCTTCAATAACTGGTCGAGAACCTCGGCGCCGGCCACGGTTACGAAGAAGAGTAGTGCGGTGCGCGGCCTGCCGGTCCAGACGTGTGTGGCGATGATCAGCATACCCAGCACGATCAGAAATGCCGGCTGGCCCATTTGGGTGAAGCCGCGCATCAAGGTCGTGAGCCAGGGTGTGGTCCACGCATGCACGGCCGTGCGGATGGCATCGTCAAATGGCTGCAGGGCGCCTTGCCGGACCTCAAGCCCAAGCCACAAAAACAGCAGGAGTGCACACGCCCATACGGCAATCAGGACACGCGGCGGCCTTTCGGTTTGGGTCATTCTGTAAAATCGCGGAAGCGGCGGTGGCCCCATTGTCGCATGATGTAAACTAGTGGGTCGTTCGCGAGGAGTCCACATGCACAAACGCTTCCTGACCATTTCCTTCTTCGCTGCGCTGGCCGGCTTTGCCCTGTTCGTTTCACGCAGCGATGCCACGCCCGAAACCATCCAGGCGGTGGCACCCGGAGTCTGGTTCCGGGAAGGCGATCTTAAGAACCTGGGGCACTGCAACAACATCGTCATCGAGATGAAAGACTACCTCATCGTGGTGGACGCGAATTTCCCGAGCGGCGCGCGCGCAACCATGGCGGATGTCAAGCGGGTCTCCTCGAAGCCGGTGAAGTACGTGTTCGATACCCACCATCACGGCGACCATTCCTACGGCAACGCCGTCTGGACGGATGCGGGCGCCACCACCTTGGCTTACGTGGGCGTGGCCCAGGAGATGAAGCGCTACGAACCGGCCCGCTGGCAGCAAGCCGCCAAAGAACGCAAAGACGTGGCCGAGATGAATCGCCCCAGCGTGGAGCCGCCCAAGCAGACCTTCAACGAAAAGATGTTCGTGCTGGACGACGGGACGCGTAAAGTGGAGTTCCATTTCTTCGGTTGGGCGCATACGCGCGGCGACGGCTTCGTGTATCTGCCGAAAGAACAGATCCTGTGCACCGGCGACGCGGTAGCTAATGGTCCATACAACTACACGGCCGACGGCAATATCGGCAATTGGCCCAACGTGATCCACAACGCGCAGAAGTTGAAGGTGAAGACCGTGCTGCCGGGGCACGGTGTTCCCGCCGGACCCGAAGTGCTGGCAGGGCAGGCGCAATTCATGGTGGAGCTGCGCAAGGCCGTGAAATCCGGCGTGGACCAGGGGAAGAAGCCGGAAGACCTGGCCAAGGTGCAATTGCCGGACGGCGTGAAGAACTGGGTCGGCGACGGTCTGGGTGCGCAAGTCAAGGACGCTTACGAAGAGATCACGCAGGGCAAGCCCCACGGCGAGATCCTGGGCGGCAAGTAGCGTATGCGTTTCGAAACCCTGGCGGTGCACGCGGGCCGCAAGATAGATCCCGCGACCGGAGCCGTGACGCCGCCCATCCACCTCTCGACCACGTTCGAGCGCCGCAGCGACGGCGAATATCCGCGCGGGTTTTCGTACGCGCGCGAGGACAATCCCAACCGGCGCATGCTCGAAGAGTGCCTGACCGCGCTGGAGGGCTGTAAAGAATCGCTGGTCTTCGCTTCCGGTTTGGCCGTAGTGACCGCTGTCTTGCAGGGGCTCGAGCCGGGCGACCACGTATTGGCCCCTTCGGTCGCTTACTACGGCGTACGGCAGTTGATGAAGACGGTGTTCGCCAAGTCGGCGATCGCGGTGGATTACGTAGACATGACGGATCTGGATGCCGTGCGGACGGCCGTGCGCGCGAATACGCGGGTGGTCTGGGTGGAAACGCCGTCCAATCCACTGCTCGACATTACGGACCTGGCCGGCGTGGCGGAGATTGCACATCGCGCCAACGCCATCAGCATCTGCGATGGGACGTTCACCACGCCTGCGCTGCAGCGCCCGTGCGATTTCGGCATCGACATGGTGATGCATTCGACCACCAAGTACCTGGGCGGACATGCCGATTTGCTGGGCGGATCGCTCGCCACACGCTACGACAATTACCTGTTTGAACGCGTGCGCAACGCCCAGCGATACGGCGGCGCGGTGCCTTCGGCCTTCGATTGCTGGCTGACTTTGCGCGGTATCTGCAGTCTGCCATGCCGAATGCGGACACACGCGGATAATGCCTGCGCGATCGCGAATTTTCTGCACGGGCAGGCGGCGGTCGAGCGTGTGCACTATCCGGGACTGCCCAGCCATCCCAGCCACAGCCTCGCGGCACGCCAGATGACCAACGGAGGTGGCATGCTTTCGTTCCAGGTGCTTGGCGGGCGCGAGGCGGCCATGCGTGTGGCGGCGGCCGTCCGCGTATTCACGCGTGCCACCAGCCTGGGGGGACCGCACAGCTACATCGAACATCGGGCATCTATCGAAGGCCCCGGAACGAAGACGCCGCAGAATCTACTGCGCGTGTCGGCCGGTCTCGAGAACGCAGCTGACCTGGTCGCCGATTTAGAACAGGCGCTGCGATCGGTCTGACACGGCAAGAGAAAGTTTTTCACAGGCCCGAGAAGCAAAAACCCGATATTGGCCGCAGATGAACGCAGATGAACACGGATGAACGCGGAGAAGAGTACAGGTACGCAAAGATCTAGCGGCTACTTTGACTTTTCATGCCGTCCATTTTGTATCGCACACTCTATCTGCCCCCCGATTTGACTGCTCCCCGCCCGCTCGGCTATCCTGAAGCTTGTCTGATAGAGGTGCGGCGGCCATCAGTAGCCGGAGCGTGAGACCGAAGGAGCTTCGGGAATCCGGCAAAAGGGGCCGATTGTAGTTCCGCCGAAACCGGCGCGGACGGCTCCATGCCGCGGCGGTTGGGGGGCCAGGCTAATACCTGCCCACTGTCACCTGTTTTTGCTCAGTCCGCCGCGGGCTGGGCCAACCGGGTGGAGCGCTATCGGAAGCGAAGACTCGCCGGATCGTCCGCGTCTTTCCTTCTGCGTTCCTCTTCACCCGCGCATGTGCACATATGCAGCTTTTTGAGCTAACGCGCGCGCTGGTGGATACCGAATCCATCACCGGCAACGAAGAGCGGGTCGGGCTTCAGTTGCTGGACTACGTCTCGGCGCTGGCCGCGCGCTACGGCGGCCGCACAGAACTTTGGGAGGTAGAGCCGCATCGCGCCAACGTTTTCGCCTGCTGGGGCGAGCGGCCGGAAGTCACGCTTTCCACCCACATGGACACGGTCCCGCCGTTCCTTCCATCGCGCGAGGACGCCGAATTTATCTGGGGACGCGGGGCCTGCGACACCAAGGGCATCATCGCCGCCATGCTGAAGGCGACGGAGGGGTTGCTCGAGTCGGGTGTGCGCAACCTGGGCCTGCTGTTCGTGGTGGGCGAAGAACGCAATAGTGCCGGCGCTTATTATGCCGCCGCGCATCCCCAGGGCGCGCGCTATCTCATCAACGGCGAGCCGACCGAAAACAGGCTGGCGCTCGGTTCCAAAGGCGCGCTCCGTTTCGAGATCGCCACCACGGGACGCATGGCGCACTCGGCGTATCCGGAGCTGGGCGAATCGGCGATCGATAAGCTGCTCGACACGCTGGCGGCGATCCGGGCGATTCCGCTGCCAACCGATGAGGTGCTCGGTCCCAGCACGCTAAACATCGGAACGATCAGCGGCGGCCGCGCGCCCAACGTGATCGCTGACGAGGCCAAGGCCGAGATCTTCGTCCGCCTGGTGGGCGATTCGTCCGCCACCAAGGATGCGATCGCCGAGGCCGTGGCGGGCAGGGCGGAGGCGCGCGAGCGCATCGAAATTCCCGCGGTGCGGCTAGGCTCTGTGCCGGGCATCGACACGACCGTGGTCGCCTTCACCACCGACATTCCCGCGTTCGGCGCCGCCTGGGGTACGCCGTTTCTGATCGGACCCGGTTCCATACACGTGGCCCACACGCCTCACGAGCACATTCCCAAGCGGCAACTGGAAGACGCCGTGGGTATCTATCAAAACTTGGTGCGCCAACTGCTGAAAACCTGAGAGATCATTATGCAAACCAGAATCGAAGTCGGAATCCTGGGCGCCACCGGCATGGTGGGCCAGCATTTCGTCAAATTCCTGCAAAACCACCCGTGGTTCGATCTGAAGTGGTTGGGCGCGAGCGACCGTTCGGCCGGCAAGCGCTACAGCGATGCGGCCTCCTGGCACCTGGGCGGCGGCGCACCGGATTCCGTCGCGAATCTGCTGGTCGAAGAATCCAAACCCGGCAATGCACCCCGCCTTCTCTTTTCCGCCATGGATGCTTCAGTAGCCACTGAAATCGAACGAGCGTTTGCGCAGGCAGGCCATGTGGTCGTGTCTAATTCCAAGAACCATCGCATGGAGACAGACGTACCGCTGTTGGTGCCCGAGGTAAATCCCGATCACCTGAAGCTGGTACCTGGGCAGCAGCGCCGCCGCGGCTGGAAGGGCCAGATCGTGACCAATCCGAATTGCTCCACCGTGGTGCTGACCATGGGGCTGGGTCCCATGAAGCCATTTGGCATCACGCGTGTCATCGCGACCACGCTGCAGGCGATTTCGGGCGCCGGCTATCCGGGCGTGCCATCCATGGATATCACGGCGAACGTGATCCCGTTCATTGGCGGCGAGGAAGAGAAGATGCAGCAGGAGACGCAGAAGATCCTGGGCGATTTCCGCGGCGATCATATTGAACCGCTGGCCGCTAAGATCAGCGCGCACTGCAATCGTGTGCCGGTGGTGGATGGCCATACCGTGACCGTATCCGTGGAATTCTCGTCGAAACCCAGCGAGGCCGACATGATCCACGCCATCGACCAGTTCACCAGCGTTCCTCAGCAGCGCCAGCTACCCAGCGCGCCGCCGCGTCCGGTCATCTACATGCATGAGAAAGACCGGCCGCAACCGCGGCGCGACGCCGAGCGCGAGCGAGGCATGGCGGCTTTTGTGGGACGCTTGCGTCCGTGCCCGGTGCTCGATTACAAGTTCGTCGCACTCGGCCACAACACCGTGCGCGGCGCGGCGGGTGCAGCCGTGCTCAATGCCGAGCTGATGTATTCGGAAGGAATGCTCGACTGATGATCGTGATGAAGTTTGGCGGCACGTCGGTGGAGTCCGCGGCCGCTATCGAGCGCGTGGCGGCGATTGTCAGAGCGCGCGCCAACCGCCGGCCGGTAGTGGTGGTTTCGGCGATGGGCAAGACCACCAACAAGCTGCTGGCCATCGCCGCGGCGGCCATCCGGGGCGAGCGCGACGAATACATCCGCCAGATCCACGATCTGCGCGATTTCCACTCGCGCGAGGCGCGCCGGGTGGTTCCGCTGGCGGAACGTGCGGAACTCGACCGGCTCCTGGACGAGCACTTCCAGGAACTCACCGAACTGGTAAAGGGCCTGGCCGTGTTAGGCGAACTCACCCCGCGCTCCATCGACGCGATCTCCAGCTATGGAGAGCGCCTTTCCAGCTATATCGTGGCACTGGCTTTCCGCCATTTCGGTATGGACACCGCGCACCTGGATTCGCGCCAGGTGATCGTCACCGACCGGCGCCACACGCAGGCCGCGCCGCTTTATCCAGAAACTTACGCACGGCTGGCCGCGGTGATTCCGGCGCTGGCGGAAAACAAGATCGTGGTGATGGGCGGCTTCATCGCCGCGTCGCAGGATGGGGTGACGACGACGCTGGGCCGCGGCGGTTCCGACTTCACCGCGTCCATCGTGGGCGCGGGCATCGGGGCCGAAGAAATTCAGATCTGGACCGATGTGGACGGCATGCTCACGGCCGATCCCACCATTTTGCCGGGTGGGCACCGGGTGAAGACCATTTCGTTCGCGGAAGCCGCCGAGCTGGCTTATTTCGGCGCCAAGGTGCTGCATCCCGCTACCGTGGTGCCGGCCGTCGAGAAGAATATTCCGGTGCTGATTCTGAACTCGCGCCGGCCGGAAGTGTCGGGCACGCGGATCGTTTCGGAGGCGGTCCCGTGCGGGAACGTGGTGAAGTCCATCGCCTGCAAGCGCAAGATCACGCTGGTCAACGTACATTCCACCCGCATGCTGATGGCGCACGGCTTTTTGCGGCGCATCTTTGAGGTTTTCGATCGCCACGAAACCGCCGTGGATATGGTTTCCACTTCCGAGGTCAGCGTGTCGCTTACCATCGACAACACTGGGGCGCTGGAGACCATCTGTGCTGAACTACGGCAATTCTCCGAAGTCTCCATCGAGGGCGGGCAGGCTATTGTCTGCCTGGTGGGAGATAATATACGCTACACCCCGGGCGTGGCGATGCGAGTTTTCGGCGCGCTCGACGGCATCAACATCCGCATGATTTCGCAGGGAGCATCGCTGCTGAATCTCAGCTTCGTGGTGGCGGGAGACGACCTGCGCCGGACCGTGGAGGCGCTGCACGGGGAGTTCTTTGCAAAGCTCGATACCGAGGTGTTCGATGCCGCATAAGCTGGCCATCATCGGGTACGGGAAGATGGGCAGACTCATCGAGCAATTCGCGCCCGAGTACGATTTCGCGGTAGCGCTGAAGCTCGATGAATTCAACAACGCCGCATATGAGGGAGTGACCGCTGCGAATTTTCGCGGAATTGACGTGGCCGTGGATTTTTCAATTCCCGGCGCGGTGGCCGAAAACGTGGAGCGGATTGCCGCGCTGGGAGTCAACATGGTGGTCGGCACCACCGGCTGGCTGGGCGAAGCGGACCGCGTGCAAGCCGCGGTCAAGCGCCACGATACCGGCCTGGTCTGGAGCCCCAATTATTCGATCGGCGTCAATGTGTTCCTCCGCCTGGTACGCGAAGCCGCACATTTATTGGCGGAGGAGCCGTCGTACGGCGCCTGGGCCTGGGAGATCCACCACGCCACAAAGAAGGACGCGCCCTCCGGTACGCTGTTGAAGCTGGTAGACGAAATGAAAAAGGCCGGCTATCCGCGCGCCATCGATGCTGCCGCCAGCCGCGCGGGCGCGCATCCCGGCACGCACGAAGTGGGCTTCGATTCGCCGGCCGACACTATCACGCTGCGGCACACCGCGCGCAGCCGGGAAGGCTTCGCCAGAGGTGCCCTGAAGGCGGCACAATGGCTGATAGGCAAAAAAGGCTTCCACGAGTTTAGCGAGGTACTTTTCCAATGAGTAAGAATCACCTATCGCGCTCCACGTATCACCATTTTTCGGGATGCGGCACGGCGCTGGTCACTCCTTTTCGTGCCGACCAATCGCTCGACGAACCGGGCCTGCGGCGCCTGGTGCGCCGGCAGGTCGAGGCCGGCATCAATTTCCTGGTGCCCTGCGGAACCACGGGCGAAAGCCCCACGCTCACGCGCGCCGAGCATCTGCGGGTGGTCGAGATTACGGTCGAAGAGGCCAAGGGCCGTGTGCCGGTCATTGCCGGCGCGGGCGGCTACAATACGCGCGAGGTGATCGAACTGGCACACGAGGTCGAACACCTCGGCGCGGACGGCATCCTCTCGGTCACACCTTACTACAACAAGCCCACGCAGGAAGGTCTGTTCCAGCACTACAAAGCTATCGCCGAGTCCACCCGCCTGCCCATCATCGTGTACAGCGTGCAGGGGCGCACCGGGGTCAACGTCGAGCCCGCCACTCTCGCGCGCCTGGCAACGATTCCCAACATCGTGGGGGTGAAGGAAGCATCCGGCAACATCAGCCAGATGGCCGCCGTGATCCACCAGGTCCCTCCGGAATTCAGCGTGCTTTCGGGCGACGATGCCATCACGCTCCCGCTGATGGCCCTGGGCGGACGCGGCCTCATTTCGGTAGTCTCCAATCAGATTCCCGCCGAGATGTCGCAACTGGTGGCGCATTGCCTGGCCGGCGATTTCGCCAGCGCGCGCGCCCTGCAGCGCAAATATCTGCCGCTGATGGAGATCAACTTCATCGAATCGAACCCGATCCCGGTTAAGGCCGGCATGGCGTTGATGGGCCTACTTGAACCGGTTTACCGCCTGCCGATGGTACCTCCCAAGCAGGAGAGCCTGGCGCGCATCGAAAAAGTCCTGGAGTCCGCCGGCCTGCTGGGGAAGGTGCGCGTTGCAGGCTGAAATCGAGCGTCTGTTCGACAAGCCGCCCGAGACCTACATCGAAGAGCACTTCCGGCTGTTCCAGCAGTTCAAAGAGGCGCTCAACTTCGGCGTGATCCGGGCGGCGCAGCCGGATGCCGCGGCTTCCAGCGGCTGGCGCGTGAATGGCTGGGTGAAGAAGGGAATTCTGCTCGGGTTCCGCATGGGCTTCGTCACAGACATGTCGGTGGATGCGGCGCGCCAGCCGTTCTTCGACAAGTCCACATATCCGGTGAAGAAGCTCACGGCGCAGAGCGGCATCCGCCTGGTGCCAGGAGGATCGAGCATTCGGGATGGCGTCTACATCGGCAAGAGCGTCACCTGCATGCCGCCCATGTACATTAATGTGGGCGCTTATGTGGATGATGGCACCATGGTCGATTCGCACGCGCTGGTGGGAAGTTGCGCGCAGGTCGGCAGGAATTGTCACATTTCGGCGGCCTCGCAGATCGGCGGCGTGCTGGAGCCGGTCGGAGCAATGCCGGTCATCATCGAAGACGATGTGCTGGTCGGGGGAAACTGCGGAGTTTATGAAGGCACCGTAGTGAAGCAGCGCGCGGTGCTGGGTACCGGAACCATTCTCAACCGTTCGACACCGGTCTACGACTTGGTGCGCGGCGCGGTATACAAATCGGGCGACGACGAGCCGCTGGTTATCCCGGAAGGAGCGGTGCTGGTAGCTGGAGCGCGCGCCGTCACCAGCGGGCCGGGCAAGGATTGGGGCATCTCCGTGTATACCCCGGTCATCGTGAAATACCGCGATAGCCGCACCGACACCAAAATCCAGCTTGAGGATTTGCTAAGGTAGTTAACCGGTCCTCTGCATTTCTGTCTTGTCTAGCTAGTCCAATAATTCTTTATGCCTTTCACACTCGATTCAAAAGTTGCGCTGGTCACCGGCGCGGGGCGCGGCATTGGCCGCGCGATTGCCCAAAAGCTGGCAGCTGCCGGCGCCGCAGTCATGATTAATGACCTGGATCCCGCGCCCGCTTTCGAAGCCGTCGCCGCCATTGAGCAAGCCGGCGGGCGGGCGGCGTACCTGGCGGGCGATGTCACCGCCGCTGATTTTCCGCAGAAGCTGGTGGATGCCACGCTGTCCGCGTTTGGCGGCCTCGACATTATCGTGAACAACGCGGGCTACACCTGGGACAACGTGATCCAGAAGACCACCGACGAGCAGTATCTGGCCATGGTCAACATCCACCTGGTGGCGCCGTTCCGCATTCTGCGCGCCGCATCGGCGCATATACGCGAAACGGCCAAGCGAGAGGCTGCCGAAGGCCGGCGCGTGATGCGCAAGGTGGTCAATATCACTTCTATCGCCGGCACCGACGGCAACGCCGGCCAGGCTGGATATTCTTCCGGCAAGGCAGGCGTCATCGGTCTGACAAAAACGATGGCCAAGGAGTGGGGCCGTTACAACGTGAACGTCAACGCGGTGGGTTTTGGCCTGATCGAAACGCGGCTTACCCAGCCGCTTACCCAGGCAGGCGCTACCATCGACGTGCAGGGACGCCAGATCGCTGTGGGTGTTCAACCCAAGATGCTGGACGCCATGAAATCCGTCTGTCCGCTGGGCCGCGCTGGGACGCCTGAGGAAGCCGCGGGGGCGGTGCTGTTCTTCTGCTCTCCGCTTTCAGACTATGTGACCGCCGAAGTGTTGATTTGCGGCGGCGGCATGCATTTCTGATGTGCCGTTTACTGATTGCCGACGATGATGTTCAGCAACTGGGCATTCGCCAGCTGCTGTTAGAAGCCGCCGGTCACCAGGTGACGGTGGCAGACAACGCGCCCGACGCCCGCCGCATGCTTTCGGAGTTACAGCCCGAAGTCCTGGTAATGGACCTCCGGCTGCCGAAGCTGAAGGATGGCTTGAGCCTGATCCGGTGCGTGGATGAGCAGGGCCTCGCCGCCCGGATCATTGTGCTCTCGGGCTGGACTGAAGAGCTATGCGACCTGCCTGAGGAGAAGCTGGTTTCGTGCGTATTGGGTAAGCCCATTCGCCACGATTATCTGCTGGAGGCGATTAATGCGGTAATCTCTTCGCCCGTTCGAAATCCTCCACCAGCCGCTTCGTGATCTTGTCAGCGACATCCGTACTGGCGCCGCGGAACTTGCCGCCCATGCTCTCCTGCGTCGTGGACCAGATCACGTCGCCATCTTTATTTACCAGGCGGACCGCGGCATTCGCTTCGTGGCGGCGCTCTACCGAATGGCTTGACTCGCTCTCGCCGGCGCCGAGCCCGATGTTCCGGCCAGTCCGCTCGTAGCTGCGAGTGCCGCCGCGCAGCGCTGAATCCTCATTCGTGGTATTGGTGCCCAGGCTGCTGTGCACGTTGAGGCTATCGCTCGAGGAATGCACGTCGTTGAAGACCAGGTCTTCGGCCGAGCCGCGTAAGGTGGCGTCCGCATGCTCCTGGCTTTCGGTAACGATGAACAGCTTGCTGTTCTCCAAGCTGCTGATGATCATGTCGCGCATCTGCACAGCGGTCTCTCCACCCGCAAACCGGTCTACAAAAACACGCTTTAGTGTAAGCAACTGGCGCAGGCTCTGCACCTCCACCACGGAAGGCTGAGCGAGCGGTGCGGCGGTCCGGCCAGGATCCAACTGGGCCACCTGCAGCGCCGCAAATAGCCAAATGAACACGGCTCACCCCCGTCCTTTCCGCGCTTCGTCATCTGTATACTCCACGCGACGGCCGGTCTTCGCCTCCAATGCGGCCAACACCGCGCGCACATCGCCTTTATTCACCTGCATCACCAGCGCCTGCTGCCGGCCGTTGGCATCGGTGTAGCCAACGGTGACGAAGTGCTTCCGCGATTTGCTGAGCAGGAACAGAGGCGAAATCAGGACGGCCTCGGCGTAGCGCCGGCCGACATGCTGGCCATATTCCAGGGTATTGACCTTGTCGTAGGGCACATGCAGCGTCAGCCATCGCGTGACGAAGAGCAGTTCCTGATCACCGGTCATGTCAATGCGTACATCGCATTTCGTGGGGAAATCCGCGACGGTCGTGCCGGTCAGAAAGGCGCGAGCGCCCGGCTGGGATGCCGCCAGGCACGACATAGTCAGACCGCACATCCAGAGCGCGAGCCATGCTAGCGCCCCTTTGGGCATAGAATTCATTGCCCAATATAGTGGGAATCGCCTGGTTGTTATCTCACGCGCTCATGGGGCTTGCTTCTTCGACTTCGCCCCCGCGGGGGTGGCCAGCATGTGGTCGATTTCCACATCGAGGCCGTCGCCTTCGAAGATGTTCTTGGTATTGAAGCCGTAGGAGAAGTCATTGCGGATCATCCCTTGGCCGTCGATCAGGAACAGGTGCGGCACATCCACTTTGGGATTCTGCGGTGTTGCTTTCAAATAAGATACCGAGGCCTGGCCGCAATCGAACAGCACGGGGGTGGTGATGCTGTGTGCGGCTACGAAGCGGGCTACCGAACTCTGGTTGTCGGGCGGATTCACGATCGACAGCACGGCCACTTTGTCGCCGTATTTGCTCTGCACCCCTTCCAGAATGTCCGAGAGCCGGGCGCAGTGCGGGCAGGTGGTCTGAATGATATCGAGGATCACGATCTTGCCGTGGTAATCCTGCAGGTCGCGCTGTTGGAGGTGCAGATCGGGCAGAGAGAAGCCCGGCGCACGGCGGCCGGACAATTCTCCCGAGGCGAACAACATCACAGACGAGGCCATGAGGGCAAAGAAATATCGCATCAAATAAACCTTATCATGTGGGGGTTGCTTGCATTCCAGGGCTGTCGTGGGATAGTCTAGCGTTTGGTACTGCCACTGTCTGTCCGCTAAAAGTCGATTCACTGCGAACTGTCTGAGCTAGCGCTCCAAGACCGCCCGCGGTGGATCCATTCCTCAACCCCATTAAGGAACTCGCGCAAAACGGCGCGCCCCGCGCCGCTGGAAGCTGCGGAGCTCATGTCCTATATGGCGGAGCGGGATACGCGCCCCTTTGCGCTTCCCATAAATCTGCAACAGGAGAATTGGAATGAAGGATAGCCTTGACTTGACGAGTATTGGCGCGACCGCTCAGGTGCGCCGGGACTTTCACCCTTTTGAAGCGCGCGGTCTGGTGCTGGCGCGCGTATCGGTGGTTCACGGGGAACAGTACCGTATCTACACGGAGCAGGGCGAGATGCCGGCGGAAGCCATCGGCGCTTTGCTGTATCGCACGGAGCGTTCCGCGTGGCCGGCAGTTGGCGACTGGGTTGCGGTCCAGCCCGTGGGACCGGCCGCGGCTCCGGAGCAGGCGATGATCCACGCGGTGCTGCCGCGCAGAACCATGTTTTCGCGGCGGGCGGCAGGAGACCGCGAGCAGGAGCAGGTGATCGCCGCGAACGTAGATCTGGCGCTGATCGTGTGCGGACTGGATCAGGATTTCAACGTGCGGCGCATTGAGCGCTACTTGACCCTGGCGCATGCTAGCGGCGCGAACGCAGCGATCGTGCTGAACAAGTCGGATCTCTGTCCGGACGTATCCGCGCGTATCGGCGAGACCGTGCGGATAGCAGGAGGCGCGCCAGTGATCGCGATCTCCGCGCGCTCCGCCAATGGGATTGAGCCGGTGCTGAGGCTGCTCGGTCCTGGCACAACCATTGCGCTGATCGGCTCTTCCGGGGTCGGGAAGTCGACGCTGGTGAACCAGTTGCTCGGCGTGGAGCGGCAACCGGTGCAGGAGGTCCGCGCAAGCGACAGCCGCGGCCGCCACACCACTACCTACCGCGAGTTGCTGCCTCTGCCGCTCGGTGGCGCGCTGATCGACACGCCCGGGATGCGGGAGATCCAGTTGTGGGCCGGTCCCGACAGCCTGGATTCCACCTTCGCGGAGATCGCGGAGCTGGCGGCGGGGTGCCGTTACCGCGACTGCAGCCACGGGGTAGAGGATGGATGCGCCGTGCGGGCCGCCATCGAGGCCGGAGATCTGGATCCGGCGCGCTGGCAGAGCTACGCAAAGCTGCGCGCCGAGATCGCCTGGCACGAACGCCAGACCGACGTGCACGCCGCGCAGGCCCAGAAGCAGAAATGGAAAGCCATCCACAAAGCGATGCGCGTCCGCTACAAGAACGAGGGCAGGGTGAAATAGCGGCGCAGGAGCGGGAGGACGCTTTCGTGTGCCCAATAACAACAAGCCAGTTGAGGGGAGACGTATCCGCGACTACGATCATCCAGAGGCGCTCAATGCTGCGTCTCTCTATTCCGGAGTTGTCTCAAAGTGGCCCGATCCTGCTCGAAGTCGGCGACTGCGTATTCGTAAACCTCGTGCTCCTTTAGGAAGGCGTCCGCTTGCATTCGTGTCTCGAAACCAAGTAGCCGGCTAAGCTGGGCGGACGTGAGCGCTCCAGACCGGTACGCCTCAAGCGCCAGACTTTCGAGGGCGGCCCGAGGCAGATCCTTCCATTTCGATCCACGTCCCTCGGCGATATCTTTTGGAAGTTCTAAGGTGATCTGCATCGTCAGCCCGCTTCTCCTCGATTATCCCAAGATCCCTCGGCTGGGGTTGACGCGTGCAAGCTATAGTACTTCCTCCGACCATCCCTCGAGCACCTGCTTCACCTTGGCCGTGAACTGATCCCCCAGAGCACCATCGATGAGCCGGTGATCGAAGCTCAGCGACAGATACATTACCGAGCGGATGGCGATGGCATCATCAATCACCACCGGCATCTTCTCCACGGCGCCCACTCCCAGGATGGCCACCTGAGGCTGGTTGATGACAGGCGTCGCGATCACGCTGCCGAAGCTGCCGAAGTTGGTGATCGAGAACGTGCCGCCCTGCACTTCGTCGGGCTTGAGCTGGCGCGAGCGGGCGCGGGTGGCAAGGTCCACGATCGACCGCTGAATGCCGAGAACGTTCTTTTCATCGGCCTGGCGGATCACCGGCACGATCAGGCCGTTTTCGAGCGCTACCGCGATCCCGACGTTGATCTCGTTATGGTAGATGATGTTGTTGCCTTCGATCGACGCATTCAATAGAGGGTAAGTGCGCAGGCCCACCACGGTGGCGCGAACTACGAACGGCAGGAACGTGAGCGACATGCCGTAGCGCGATTGGAAATCGGCCTTGTGCCGGTCGCGCATACGAGCCACCTTGGTCATATCCACCTTGTGAATGGTGGTGACGTGCGCCGAGGTATGCTTGCTCGCCACCATGTGCTCGGCGATGCGGATGCGCATGGTGCTCATCGGCTCGATGCGCGTCTTCGCCTGACCGGCGGCCGGCAGCGGGGCGAGATCCTGGGCTGACGGAGGCGGCGGGGGCGCTTGCACCGGAGGTGGCGGCGGTGGTGCGGAATAGGCGACTGGAGGCGCGGGGGGCGGAGCCGCGGGCGCCTGCGGGGCAGCCGGCTGCCGCGCGATGTAGCCCTCCAGATCCTGTTTGGTGACGCGGCCACCGGCGCCGGTACCCTTCACCTTGCTCAGGTCAATGGAATACTCGCGAGCCATACGGCGCACTAGAGGCGACAGCGGACCCGTCGGCTCGGCAGTTTCTTCCACAGGCGCGGGAGCCGGCGGCGCAGCCTCCGGTTCGGAGGGCGGTGCGGCAGGAGGCGCAGGCGCCACAGCGACCGGTTCGGGCTGGGCGGCAGCGGGCTGGGCCGCGGGCGCTGCGGATTGAGCGGCACCGCCGCCCTCGTCGATGCGCGCCACGATCGTGCTGATTCCGACCGTCTTGCCCTCTTCCACCAGCACCTCGGAAAGGGTCCCGGCAGCGGGCGACGGTATCTCGGTATCCACCTTGTCGGTCGAAATCTCAAACAGCGGCTCGTCCCGCTCCACTTGCTCGCCCGGCTTCTTCAGCCACTTGGTCAGCGTGCCTTCCACAATGCTTTCGCCCATCTGGGGCATCACGACGTCCGTCATATGCATTCCTCTCTAGGTGCAGGCGAGCACGCCCGCCGGAATCATCTGCCGTTCAAAAACGCGGCCGAAATGCGCCGCCACGCTCTCCGCGACCTCCTCCCAAGCCGCCTTCGCGCCGAGTTCGGCCATGGAGGTCACGGGTTTGGTAAGGCCGCAAGGAACAATGTACTGGAAATACTTCAGGTCGGTGGAGACGTTCAACGCGAAACCGTGCGATGTAACCCACCGGCTGATGTGCACCCCGATCGCCGCAATCTTTCGGTCGCCCACCCAAACGCCCGTGAGCTTCGGAATGCGGCCGGCCTGGATGCCGAAATCCGCCAGCGTATCGATCAGAACCTGCTCTATGGCTCGCACGTAGGCGCCCACATCGCGCTTCCATTCGCGCAGGTCCACGATCGGATAGCCTACGATCTGACCTGGCCCGTGATAAGTGATATCGCCGCCGCGGTCGGTCGGGTAAAATGCGATGCCGGCCCGGCGCAGGACTTCGTCGCCGGCAAGGAGATTCTCCAGGTGACCGTTGCGTCCCAGCGTAATGGTGTGGGGATGCTCCAACAGAATCAACTGGTCGGGAAGCTCCCCCGCCTTGCGTCCGGCCACCAGTTGCTGCTGTAATTCAAATGCCCGGCCGTACTCCAGGCGGCCCGCCCGATGCCACTCGCACCTAAGCATTGATTGCCAAACCGTAAACGGCGTTGAAGCCTTCTCCCATCATCTCGCTGAGCGTGGGATGCGGATGGATCGTATGCATGATGGTCTCCACAGTAGCTTCCGCTTCCATGGCCGCCACCGCTTCCGCAATCAGCTCGAAGGCCTCCGGCCCGATAATGTGCACACCCAGGATTTCGTCCGTCTTGCCATTAGCCACCACTTTGATGAAGCCGCCGTGGCTGTCGAGGATGCTAGCGCGGCTGTTGCCGGCGAACGGGAATTTTCCGATCTTTACCTCGAAGCCTTGCGCGCGGGCCTGTGCCTCGGTCATGCCTACGCTGGCGACACCGGGTTCCGTATATGTGCATCCGGGGATGCGATTGCGGTTCAGGGGAACCGCCGGTTTGCCCGCCGCGTGGGCCACCGCGATCATCCCTTCCATGGTGGCGACATGTGCCAGTTGCGGGGTTCCCGCCACTACGTCGCCGATCGCGTAGATTCCCGGCTCGCCGGTCTGCTGGTACGGATTCACCTTGATGAAACCACGGTCCAGCTCGACGCGCGTTTTTTCCAAGCCGATGTTCTCCGTATTGGGCTTCCGCCCAACGGCTACCAGTAACTTCTCCGCTTCCACTTCTTCGGTCTTGCCGCCCGCGAGCGTGGCGGTCAATTGCACGCCTTTGCCTCCTTTGCGGACATTTTCCACTTTGGCGCCGGTTTCGACGCGTATGCCGGACTTGCGGAACGCCCGGTCCAGTTCCTTGGAAACCTCTTCATCCTCCACCGGCACCACGCGCGGCAGCATCTCGAACACTACGACTTCCGTTCCAAAGCGATTGAAAATAGAGGCGAATTCCACCCCGACCGCGCCCGCGCCGATGATCGCCAGCGACTTCGGGACGGTGGTCAGGTTCAGGATCTCGATATTGGTAAGGATGAGATCCGGATCGGGCTGCAGACCCGGAAGCATGCGCGCCTCCGAACCGGTCGCAATAATAATGTTACGCGCTTCGAGCGTCTGGGGACCCTGCACCCCCTCCACTTCGATGCGCCCGCCGCCGGCCAGCCGCGCGTAACCCTTGATCCACTCCACCTTATTCTTACGGAGCAGCCCTTCGACCCCCTTGGAATGCTTGGTGACGATGCGGTTCTTCTTTTCAATGACTTTCGGATAGTCGAGCACCGGGTTCTGGCAGTGGATGCCGTCGCCCTCGGGGTTCAGGAAGTGCTCCCAAACGTCGGCCGTATGCAATAGGGCCTTTGTTGGAACGCAGCCCACCAGCAGGCACGTCCCACCTAATCTAGGTTGCTTCTCGATAAGAGCGGTCTTGAGGCCGTATTGGCCGGCGCGAATGGCGGCCGAGTATCCGCCCGGGCCGCTGCCGATGACGATCAGATCGTAGGACACTTTTTCCATTCTACATCGCCCCTACAATAAAGATATGATTTGGCTTCTGCTAATAGTGATGTGCGGGTCGGGCGCCGGGATTCCGGCCGCTCTCGCGCAGACCAGTCGCGCCAAAAAGACCACGGCGCAGCCCGCGCAGCCGGGCAAATGGCCGGTCGAAAGCCTCAAGGTGGAGGGCAATCACAATTACACGCAAGCCCAGATCCTGGCCGTGGCCGGATTGAAAACCGGCCAAACGGCGGGCAAAGCGGATTTTGAAGCCGCGCGCGACCGGCTGGTGGCGACCGGATCGTTCGAAACCGTGGGCTATAAGTTCGGCCCCAGCGGCGACAAGAACGGCTACGCGGCTTCTTTCCAGGTGGTGGAGGTCAGTCCGGCCTACCCGATCCGCTTTGAAGGCCTGGGAATACCGGACAAGGATCTTACCGATTATCTGCGGGGAAAGGATCCTATGTTCGCTCCGCGGCTGGCGGCCACTAAACAGGTGCTGGCGCGGTACAAGGAGTGGGTTCAGGAATATGTGACCGCGCATGAGGGCAAGGACAGGGTGATCGCTAAGGTGACGCCGGCCGGGGCGGGCGATTTCGTCATTTTATTCCGGCCGGCCCGATCGGAACCGGCCGTGGCCGAGGTTTCGTTTGAAGGCAACCAGGTGATCCCTTCGAGCGCCCTGCAGAACGCCATCGCCGAAGTCGCGGTCGGCGCTCCCTATAAAGAGGATACGTTCCGCCAATACCTGGACTCTGCGGTGCGCCCGCTGTACGACGCCCGCGGCCGTGTAAAGGTCGCCTTCACCAAGGTGACGGTGGAGAAGTCCGCCGATGTGCAGGGGCTGGCCGTGAAGGTCGTGGTGGACGAAGGCGGCAGCTACGATCTGGGAGATGTCCGCATCCAGGGTGCGCCGCACTTCGAGCCGGCTAAGCTGCTAAAGACCGCGAAGTTCAAGACCGGCGATCTGGCCGATTTCGGTGACATCGGCCAGGGTGTGGACCGCATCAAGAAAACGCTCGCGCACCAGGGCTACATGCACAACGATGTCGAGATCGTCCGCAATGTCGACGAAGCCAAAAAATCTGTAAACCTGGTGCTCAAAATCAATGAAGGCGAACTGTTTACCTTCGGCACCCTGAGCATTCAAGGCTTAGACCTTAACGGCGAAGCCGCCATCCGCAAAATGTGGACGCACAAGGAAGGCACTCCTTACAACCCTGATTACCCCGACTACTTTCTGAAGCATGTGCGCGAAGAAGGCATGTTCGATAATCTGGGCGAGACTCGCGCGGAACCCAACATCAACGATAAAACCCGCGTGGTGGACGTGACGCTGTATTTCAAATACGCACCCCCTGTTAACCGCAAGAAGCCTGGATCGTTATAACGGGCGAGGAGAACAACATGGGCGCAAGAGACGCCGCCGCCTTTTTGATGTTTCTGGGTTTGTTTGTTTTTATCGGGATCGTTCTGTATCTCGTTTTCGAGTGGAACGAACGGCACCGCAAGATCAAGGCGCAGAGTGAAATGAATAACCGCCTGCTGGATAAGTTTGCTTCGGCACAGGAGTTGATCGAGTTCCTGGGAAGCCCCGGCAGCGCGCAACTGTTGAGCACCCTGTCAACCGATCGCTGCGCTCCGGGCCGTGACATTCTGCGCGCGGTGCAGCGTGGCATCATCCTGCTGCTTCTGGGCGTGGGCTGTTTCGGCCTGCACGTGCACTATAGGAGCGAAGACAACCCGTTGCTGGCATTTGCGGTGATCCTTTCCTGCCTGGGGATCGGATTCCTGCTCTCCGGCCTGGTGTCGCACCGTCTGTCGGAGAGCCTGGGGCTTTCCAAACCCGTCCACCCGCAACAATGAGCCGATGGACCAGCGCGAGTTCACGGATTTCTACAACGAGACGGCGGCCGGTTTGCGCCGATACATCCGGCGGGTTTCGGGAGACGCCGATGGGGCGGACGATCTGTTGCAGGAGAGCTATCTCCGGTTCTTGCGGGCGCATCCCGGCGTATCGGATCGCGGGGCCATGAAGGCGTACCTTTACAAGACGGCCACGGCTGCCATCTATGACCGGTGGCGGCGGCAAAGACGCGAGCGGCTCTGGTCGCTCTCGTTCCGCTGGCGCGAAGAATCCACGCCCGCCGCGGAAACGGGCGATGTTTCGCGCTGTTTTCAGAAATTGAAGCCGCAACAACGGGCGTTGCTCTGGCTGGCTTACGTGGAAGGCTCTTCGCATTCCGAGATCGCCTTGGCGCTCGGACTAGCGGAGAAGAGCGTGAAGGTATTACTTTTCCGGGCCCGCCGCAGCATGGAAACGCTGTTGGAGCAGGATGGATTGGGCGCGCTGGTGAAAACGGAGGTGAAGCCTTGAGTGAGCAGGAAATCGCAACTGCGCTACGCCGGGTGGCAGAGGATTCCGGCGGTGCGGCGGAATTGCCCGATCCCTCGCTGATCTGGTGGAAGGCGCAGGTTCTCGCGCAACGGGATGCCCGATCGCGGGCCACGAGTCCGCTGGTGATTGCGGAGTGGGCGTCGATCGTGGCATCCGGGGCTGCCGGAGTTGCGTTGATGATTGCGAACTGGACGGCGGTTCACGACACGCTGTTGCGTTCGGCTGCCTTCGCACCCTGGGTCTTCAGCGGCGTGGTTCTGACGGCGCTGACGTTGCGGCTGGTGTTCGGCGAGTGACCGGCTCCAGCCGGAATTTGTAGCGATATTCCTTGCCGGCGGGCAGACGGAACTGGGGAAGGGGCAGCGCGCCCCAGCCGTCATCGCCGCCAACTCCCATCTGCCGGTAGTCGATATTGACAGTGACGTCTTTGGAGAAGCGGATCTCCGACGGATGCCTATGACCGAGTATGGCGCCGGGTTCGAAAATGTCGAGCTCTTCCTGGTGGAACGGCCATGCGCTGAAATAGAACTCCGGCAGGCCCGTAATTCGCCAACCTTCTCCACTCGCGTTAGTGAATGTAGCCCAGCGGACATCGGTCCGGTTGCCGGTCTCCTGGGGCTTGACGTAGGGAAACCAAAGTTGGTGGACGTCGGCCTGGTAGCGGCCCACCGCCGCGGCGGTATTGCGGTCCCAATAGTTTTCCTGGGGGCCCCGGCCGAACCAGGTGACGGAACTGTATTCACCGGGTAAGCGGAATTGGGAACCGACGCGCGGGAGATCGGGCAGATCGGCAGCGGGGCGCAGTGTGCTTTCCACTTCGATGGAGCCATCGCCGTCGATCGAATACACATATTGCTGCGTGGAGTTCCCGGCGGGCAGCGCCGCATCCGCGGTCACCTTCACCTGCCGCGGCGATAGCACCTCCGCGCGCACCTCCGTCACTTTGCGCTTCGCGGCGGCATCGTGCCAGACTCCCTGCCGGACCGCCATACCCGGAGTCTGCCCGCGATCGTCGCTGGTTTCCGCGCGCCAGTAGTTCGGCATCAGGGCGCCGGTAAGCATCTCTTTGGTTTCGTAAATATATGACTCCAGCGCGCCGGAACTCTTGCCGATCCGGGCGGTGAAGTGTCCGTTGGAGATCTCAAACGCTGCCTTGGATTCGGTCAGGCGCAGCTTGGGCATGGTGGTCACATCCCGCTCGGGTGCGGGTGGAACGGTATAAGGCATCTGGAATTGGTCGAAGGCCATCACGTATCCGGCGCGCGCCCAGGGCAGGTCGTGTGCCAGGGCGAAGCTGATTTTCAGGAAATACCCGGCGCCCGCCTTCAATGGCGGCTGCGGCACTGCCAGCTTGACCTCCTTTGCCTGGCCGGCGGGAGTCGAGAGCGGCGGAAGGTCGCCGCGATTGATCGCGACGCCGTTTTCCTCCAGGAGCCACTGCCCGCGCACGAAAGAGAGATCGCGGAAAAGGTACTTGTTCCGGACACGAATCTTTCCCTGCAGCAGATCGAGCGGTTCCACCGTGATGCCCTGGTAGACCTTCTTTACCTCCGCCAGGGCCGGATGCGGCGTGCGGTCCGCGGACACGATACCGTTGGCGCACATATCGTCGTCATTCGGCTGGTCGCCGAAATCGCCGCCATAGGCGAAATACTCCTTGCCGCCGGCGCCTTTCCTGCGGATCGCCTTATCCTGCCAGTCCCAGATGAAGCCGCCATGCAGGAAAGGCTCCCGCTCGAACGAATCCCAGTAGAGCGCGAAATCGCCGGTGGCGTTCCCACGCGAGTAAGCATATTCGATGAGGTACATGGGCCGCCCGTTCGCCAGCCGCTGGTAGGTGGCGGCCAGTTGGTCGGCCGGCGTGTACATGGGAGACAGTACATCGCCGTGGTAACTATCGCCCGGCTCGTAACCGACGAAGAATTCCGGATGGTTCGCTTTGACCCATTCCTTGGCCGCCGCGAAGTTCCGGCCGTAGCCTCCCTCGTTGCCCATCGAGACGGCGAAGATCGACGGATGATTCTTGTAGCGCTCCACCATCCGGCTCACGCGATCCACATGCATATCGCGGTAATCCTCGCCGTCCGAGATCAGCGTGCGTTCGTTGGCTCCGTAACCGTGCGACTCGATGTTGGCCTCGGCCAGCACATAGATGCCGTACTGGTCGCAGAGCGAATACCATTCCGGGACATGCGGATAGTGGCTGGTGCGCACTGCGTTGATATTGTTCTGCTTCATCAGCCGGAAGTCCTGCAGCATACGCGCACGGGTGACCACCATGCCGGTGTCCGGATCGAACTCGTGCTGATCCACGCCTTTGAGGTATAGCTTGCGGCCATTGAACAGGATCTGGTTGCCCTTGATCTCCGACTGGCGGAAGCCCACGTCCCAGGGAATGCTCTCCAGTACATTGCCGGAAGCGTCTTTCAAAGTTATCAGCAGCCTGTAGAGGTTCGGCTCTTCCGCGGACCACTTGCGCGGATCGGCAACACGCTGCTCGAAAGATACGTTGCCTTCCGCATTCGGATCGACGGATATCTTCGAAGTCAAAGTCGGGAAGACCGCGTTGCCTCCCGGGTCCAGGAGCATAGCTCCGACCGACGCAGTATCCGGTTGGGCTCGAAGGTTGCGTACTTTCACCGCCAGCCGCAGCGTGGCGTCGCGATAACCGGCATCGAGCGGCGTGCGCACCTGGAAGTCGCGCACGTACAGCGGCGCGCGGGAGACCAGCGTGACGTTCCTGTAGATGCCGCTCATGCGCCAGGTGTCCTGGTCCTCCAGGTAGCTGCCGACGCTCCAGCGGTACACCTCGACGGCTATTAAATTTTCGCCCGGCTTTACGAACCGGCTGATGTTGAACTCCGCCGGCAAACGCGAATCCTGGCTGTAGCCGGCGCTCTGCCCGTTGATCCAAAGATAGAAGGCCGAGTAGACGCCATCGAAGGCGAGGAACGTCTCGCGGCCGCGCCAGGATGCCGGAAGCGTGAACGTGCGGCGGTACGATCCGACGGCGTTGCGTTCGCGATAGGTGGTCCAGGTCTTATCGTCCGGCTCTTCCATCACGTGCGGCGCATCCTTCTTGAACGGATAGGTGATGTTCGAGTAGATGGGTGTACCGTAACCCTTCATCTCCCAGTTCGAAGGGACGTCGATCAGGTTCCACGCGCCGGGGTCGAACCGCGCCCGGTAGAAACCGGCGGGACGTTGGGAGGGTTCCGCCACCCAATGAAACCGCCACTTGCCGTTGAGCGATTTCAAAAACGGGGAATCGGGGATGCTGGTATCGGCAGTGCGCGCCCCGGCTTCCGTCGGATAAGGCACCATCGTCGAGTGCGCCGTCTCTTTGTTGATGCCCAGCACATGGGGATTCTCCAGCTCCGGCGGAACGGCGGCGGATTGGGCAAAGAGCAGCGACGCGAAGAACGGGGCCACGGATAAGCGATTCGCTCGGATCATGAACTCACCTGAGCAAAGCTTAACCAGTAGTTAGCCCAGTTTCCACAAAATCTGCCGCAACATCCCCAACACCACTGGTGCGTCGCGGGCCGTGAGGTTCAGCCGGCGGACCAGGCGGCGCACCTTTGCCTTGGTCGATCCGGCGGTGAGGGGCTTGATGTAGCCGCTGCGCTCCAACGCTTCTACCAGCATCGCCGTGATCTGTTCGGTATCCGCGGCGGCTGCCGGCCTGACCCGGCTTTCTTTCCCTCGCGCCGCCACCCGCGCATCGCGCACTAATTCGTAAAGACAGACCGCTACCGCCTGGCCGAGGTTCATCGAGCGGTTCACGTCCGCGGTTTCAATCCGCATGAGCCAGTGGCAATGGCTCATGTCTTCGTTGGATAGCCCGAACTTCTCCGATCCGAACAGCAGTGCCGTAGCGCCATCCGCCATTTGACGCCGCATCAGCCGCGCGCCATATTCCAGACGCCGCAGCGGGTGTTGCAGCTCGCGATGGCCCACCGAAGTAGTGCCGACGACCAACTGGCAATCCGCGACCGCATCGGCCACGCTCGCGAATTCCTCCGCGGCCGCTAACACCTCGGTGGCGTGCACCGCGGAGCGCGCTTCACGGAATGCCACCTCGTACGGATTCACCACG
The DNA here is from genome assembly GCA_963843255.1 of Bryobacterales bacterium. Lineage (GTDB taxonomy): Bacteria > Acidobacteriota > Terriglobia > Bryobacterales > Bryobacteraceae > Bog-159. Next base: position 753,680 of record CAWJJQ010000009.1, read on the forward strand.
CTCAAACGCGTGAAGCCAAAGTTGGCCATCGCGCGCGCCGCTGCTCCGATGTTCAAGGGGTTTCGCGGCGCGACCAACACCACGCGCAGGTTCTCTATCGGAAAAATTTTTGCGTTAGAAGCGTCTCGATGCATTTTTCTCTTGACTTTCTTCGCGAAGAACCTTATATATGAATCACATTGCGATTTTCGAATCGCAAAATTTGATGTTTAGGGAGAATCAATCGATGAAGAGCGCAACGAAGAAAGCCGCCCCGAAGAAAAAGGCGCCTGCAAAAAAGAAGAAGTAGCATGGGCGCCCACACAAGGGCGTAGATCAGATTTGAACCAATAGGCCCCGATTCGTCGGGGCCTTTTTCATTTTGTGGTCGTCCCCGCATACCCTCTTCCCTTGCTTTGCAGCAGCGTCCGAAACGTCTCCCCCATATCGAACAGCAGGCTCTTCAACTGCAATCGCCGCTGCAATTCCTCCGTCCCGGCCGGCGCTGCCAGCACCGTAGCAAATTGGTCCGCCTCTCCGGCCGCCAGCAGCGTTTGCGCCAGCGTCTCGAAGCGTACGGTCTCGAGACCGAGCTCCGCGCCGTATTCTTCGAGCGGAGCGAAGGCCACATGCGCGGTGATATCCTTCCCGCCCGGATCGTCCAGCACATCTTCGTCGGCCTGATGGTGGCGGTAGGCCATCAGGGTTCCGTGCGGAAATCGCACGGACTCGGCGCGTGCATAGCCGTAATCGATGGTCAAAACGAATCCGCCCTCCAGCGTTCCGGCGATGCGCTCCAACCAGGAGAGCGCTTCCAGATTTACCTCGTAGACTGCGCCTTCCTGTGGAGGAGGAAAGTACCGGCGGATGTAGCCGGCCACTTCCTCGCGCGCGAGTTCGACATCCGTCCAGATGAAGCGCTGGTCCCATCCCACCCGCATTTCCCGGAAGCAACCACCGCGGAAAGTAACCTGTTCCACCGGAAGAGCGTCGAAGAACTCGTTCGCGAAGACCACACCACGGAAGCGGTCCGGCAGCGTGCCCTCCCCGACTTCAACTGGAACGTAACGCCACTCCGCGAACGCCGCCGCCATCTCTTGCCTTCCTGCGCCGAGTTCGACGACCGTGAAGTCCGGCGGGCTGCCCATCTCTCGCCAGAGCGCTCGGATGCGGGCCGCCATCAGGATCCCAAAGACCGGCTGGATCTGCTCGGCGGTATAAAAGTCGCCCAGCTTGCCGAACGGATCGCGCGTGCGGCGGTAATAGCCGTGCGCCGGATCATAGAGCGCCGCCTCCATGAATCGCCGGAACGAAATGGGACCGTCGCGCCGGATTTCTTCACGCAGGATTTCCGCCAGCGGGCTCACGGCTCCACGATCCGGGTCTGCGGCGTGCGGATGAACATCTCGACCAGGTAGTCGTGCAGGCAGTCATAGAGGTAGCGCTGCAGCGTCCAGGGAAACTGCGGATGCTCGATGTCACGGGGATGCAGCGGCGCGTAGTACGTATGCAGGCCCAGCCCGCGATTCTTGAGTTCGATCACCAGTTCGATCGAGCCGTCCCGCTCGCGCGCCGAAAAGTCCACCAGGGCATGCTCGTAACGCTGCAGCTCGGCTTCGACCTTCTCCAGTGCGCTCACGCATTTATGCTAGCGTGAAAAAACAGGGCATGTCTTTACCCCCCACCGTTCGGGTCAAGCTCAGCTCGGAAGCCGCGGAGGGCATCTCCATTACACGGGTGGTGGTGCAGGATCTGCCATTACGCGAGCTGGTGGAGCACATGCTGGGCATCACCGGCAAGGATGCGGACCGGGTACACGAGCTGCTATTGCGCGGAACGCTGGTCAGCGGCGCCTCGCGCTTCCGATGGACAGGATGGGACGCGGATCTCGCTGCGATCCGCGAGATGCTGGTCACCTATCCTGGCGACGATCCGGCGCGCCGATTCGAACCTAAGCGATGCGTGCGCGCGGTGCTGCGCGGCTCCCGTCAGCCCATCGCCGTTCCGCGGGAAGCAGGCGCGCGCAAGCCGATCCTGCGGAAGGCCAGCTTCTGGGATCTGCTGATGGAAACCGCCGCGGCGAGCGAGATCCGGTATTCGCATTACTCCTATAAGGATCGTGCCGACTGCTACCGCGTGGAGCTGACCCTGGCCGCAGCCGAAAAGCTGCGCGCCGCCGGCGAGATGGTGCGCTACACTACGCTACGCGATCAAATCCGCTCGGGGACCTTCGCTTGGGCGGAATTGTATGTGGAGAGAGACGCCTGACGCGCCCGCATAACGCCGGCCGTCAGAGTTGATCCTTGTAATTCTCCAGCGCCGTACGCACTAGCTGACTGCGCGTGCGTACGCCAGTCTTCGAGAACAACTGCTGCAGCGTGGCCTTCACCGCGCTTTCGGACACCTGCAGGCGGTCTGCGATTTCCTTGTTGGCCAGGCCCTCGAAGACGTAACGAAGTACCTGGCGCTCACGATCCGTCAGCCTCTTGCGCTGATACTCCGGTTGCGGCGACGTGACCCCTACCAGGACCGACCTCAGGTAGCCAGGCTCGAAGTACTCCTTCCCACTGCTCACGTCCCGGATGCTTTGCGCCAGTGCGGCGGGCGAGCAGTGTTTCCACAGGATCCCGGCGATGCCCTGCCTGATCATTCCCGCGGCTTCCAGTTCCGTAACCCCTGCCGTCACCACCAGCACGCGGCCGCTGAAGCCCAGGCTCTGCGCATCAGCGAGAAAGTCCGTCCCTTTGCCATTTCCCAGATCGTAATCCAGCAGCACCACATCGACGGGCACTTTCGAGACCCGCTCGAGCGCTTCCTCGGCCGTGGCGCAATGGCCAGCAATTTCGAAATCCGGCTCGGCGGCCAGCAACCGGGCCACGCTCTCACGAAAGAGCGTGTGGTCGTCCACTACCAGGATGCGGATACGGCTGCCGGTTTCCATACCTTTAGTTTTCCGCCAGCGGCGCCAGCACTACCGCCATGCAACAGCCTGCCGGACGCTCCTCGTACCGCAGCTCGCCGCGGAAACTACGCACGATCGCGCGCGATATATAAAGGCCCAGACCCGTGCCGTCCGCGCCCGCCTGCAGCGGACGGAATAACTGTTGCGGCGCGCGCACGCCTACACCGGTATCCTCGAAACGGATCACCACTCCGGCTTCTTCCGCACTGGCAGCGATGGTCAATTCTCTTTGCGGGCAGGTCTGCATGGCGCGCTGGCTGTTTCGCGCCAGGTTCAGAAAGACCTGCAATAGCCCGTAGGAGTCCGCCCATACCAGGGGCAGCCCCGTCGCGATGCGCCACTCGACCGCCATGCCTGCCTCCCGGAATGACGGCTCGATCAACACACGCAGCTCGTCCAGCAGATCGTCTACGTCCACGGCGATGGCTGGATCTTCCGGGGAGGCCTGCAACTCGAGCGCCGCGATCTTCTCCAACCCCTGGATTAATGTCTGCAGCGCCTCGAAATCCTGGTTGCCGGCCAGGCCCTCGACACGCGCCAGGTTTCGACCCACCGCCGATACCGCGCCGCACAGATTGCGAATCTCGTGCGACATGGCGCCCATCATGATGCGGGTGCTCTTTAGCAAGTGATTGAGGCTCAGGTCTTCGCGATCGCGCAAATCCTCGGATAAGTCCACCACGATGGCCGCGAGTTTGGGGCCGGAGAGTGTCTTATAGGTCGAAAACCAGATCGCGGCCAGGAAGACCTCGCCGTCCTGCCGCTGGCCGCGGCACTGCATGGTGGTACGGAACGACTGGGAGCGATAGCTTTGCGCCACCGATTGCAATGCCGGCAAATAGTTGCGGATCGGCTGCCCCGCGAGAGGGCCGCCGCCGGGAGCCAGCAGTTGCTGCGCGGATTGGTTGGCCTGCACGATGGAGCCCGATGAGTCAACCGTAACGATGGCGGCCGGACTGCTTTCGATCAGAATCTGGATCTGTTGCTCGGCGTCTTCCCTGTGCCGGACTTCTTCCGTCAATCGCTGCAGGTGCTCCACGGCCAGTTGGCGCTTGTGCGCCAGCTCCGAAACAAAAAGCCCCGTTCCTGTGAAGGCGATGCTCATCATGGCCATGCGGGTAGGCGCGTCGGCCTGGGGAAACGGACTGAATAGTTCGCCCAGTATTGCGCAGCAAATGCCCATTCCCGCAATCTGCCAGCGGGAAAGGAAGCCGCCGGCCAACATGATCGGAAATAAATACAGGAAATTCAGCGAGAAGTTGGGCTTGATGGCCCAATCCACGGTCGCCACGATCGCCACCAGTAGAGCGGCAGCGGTCAGTGCACGAAGGCGATTAAGGGGAGCATTCAGGAGCGCAATGTCCGGCATGGGTTAGCTGGTACCGGTCTATTTCCTATTATCCGCGATCCGAGTCATGGCACAATGAGGGTGCATGCATAAGCGTCTGCCATTCGCTCTCGGTTGTTACGCGGCGCTGGGCTTGCTCGCCTGGTTCACGCTGGGCAGCGCGGGCGTGTATGTCAATGGCCGGTTTGTGGAGTTACGCGCCGCGGTCTGTCTCTTTCTTGGCGGTCTGACACTCAAGACTTTGATCGCATACAAAGCCGGCTGGTAGCCAGACTACCGGGCTACGGTAGTACACGTCGCATTCCCAATTTGGAACGTGGAAATCGTTCCATACCAGACAGGATTTCTTCGAAACTAAGGCTTTTCACCGATATACAGGTCTGGTATTCCTATTGCATTTTCCAGGTTCAGCCGAGCGAAATCCCGGCGAAACAAAAAGGAGCTTGGGAAATATGGTGCGCGTAAATCGGTCAGCACGGCAAAAAGAAACTGCCGCCAGGGCAGCGCGGGATCAGATCGTTCTCGATAATCTTTCGCTGGTCAAAGCCATCGCCATTCGCGTGCATGAGAATCTGCCCGTACACGTGGATCTGGACGACTTGGTGCATGCCGGTGTCCTGGGGCTGTTCGATGCCGCATCCAAGTACAACCCGGATAAGAAAGTTGTCTTTCAGGGCTATGCCAAGCACCGTGTGAAAGGCGCCATACTCGATAGCCTCAGGCAGCTTGACTGGGCTTCGCGCGACCTGCGGAAGCGGCAAAAGCAATTCGATTCGGTGACGCACCAGTTGATGACCCGGTTGGGGCGCATTCCCACCGAAGAGGAGATCGCCGAGACGCTGGGGCTGGGAATCGAACGCTGGCGGCGTGTGGCGCTGGAACTCAAGAATCTTGGACTGATATCGGCTTCATCCCTGCGCCTGGATCCCGACAACAGCGCTCCCATGGAATTTCCCGCGGCGCCGGACTCCCAACCGGACCAGATCTGCGCCCGGCAACAGTTGCGTTCGGCTCTCGCGGGCGCCATGAAATGCCTGCCGAAGAGGTACCAAAAGGTGGTTTTTCTTTACTATTCGAACGAGATGACGATGAAGGAGATCGGCGAGGTCCTGGGGGTGAATGAAAGCCGCGTGTCGCAAATTCACAAGATCGCGCTGGAGAAGATGGCTACCAGCCTGCGGTTGGCGGGCATCGAGTCGGCGGGAGCGTTCTAAAAATGTGGGAGACGGCGCTTGACAGCTTCTTACAGTTATGTGAATCTGAATTCAGATTCATTATGTGGTTTCGAACGATCCTGACAGGGCTGCTGCTCTGGGTCGCCGGCACTGCCGGCATCCGGTTGGGCGGCCAAGGCTTACTGCGGCCCGGTCATCTGGCCGAAATCGTCGGTTTGTATGTTCTGAGCTTCCTGGCGATGGCTTTGCTGCTTCCGCGAATCTGTTTCCGGCTGGGTTTCCAGAAGGATCTATGGCCCAAGGCCGCCATGCTCCTGATCCTGCCGACATTAATCCTGGATCCGTTCTCATGCGCCTTCTTCACCAGCATATTTCCTAACCTCGACCCCGGAGCGGCCGGCGCATTCGGCGGTTGGATGTTGATATGCTGCGGCGGCGGGGTGGCAGGTGTGTGGCGCAAGGCATAAAGACCCCTTCGGCTCCGCCGCGGCTCGGCGCGGAGGAAGACCTGCCGGCGCCGCCCCGGCAAGCACGCAGCCGAGCTACCCGGGCGCAGATCCTGAAGGCAGCCCGCAACCTGTTCGCCGAACACGGCTACCAAGCCACCTCCATTGAGCAGATCACCGCGCGGGCGGGCACCGCCGCCGGAGCTTTCTATGCCTACTTCCGTTCGAAACGCCAGCTCTTGATCGTCCTCATGAACGAATTACTGGAGCGCCTAAGCCGGCTCGATCTGCGCCCGACTGGAGGCGCGGATGTGCGCACCGGCCTGCGCCGTTTTCTGACCGCCGTCTTTCAGGCGGATCTGGAGTACTACGGCGTGGTACGCGCCTGGCAGGAGGCCGCCTTGACTGACGCCGGCCTTGGGGAAATGCAGTCCGCCATCGAATCCTGGACCCAGACGCGTATTCTGCGCGTCTTTCGCGGCCTGGGAAAACATCCACAAGCCCGCGCGGACCGCGATTTGCCGGCCTTCGCCCGCATGATGGACCGCCACTTCTGGTCGATCCTGGCGCGCGGCGCGCACTTGTCCAGCCGGGATCTGAACCGCGAGATCCAGATTGCCGCCGACGTCATCTACTACTATCTATTTAGAGACAGTCAGGACCGTTTATAGCCGCACCCTGTTAAAATATGTTTATGCCGCTCCGCCGATACGCGCTGGCGGTGTGTCTCTGCGCCACGGCCGTCGCGCGCGCGGAACAGCAATCGGCTCCGGTGCCGCCGGATGCCGAACTCAACAGCGCCATAGAAGAGTTTAAGGCCCAAACGCGCAATTTAGGGTTGCGTGCCGACAGTCCGCCGAAAGCCGGCCGCCACAGCCCGCTGCGCGACTGGCACGGACGCCTCTTCGAGAACTTCCGCAACGATGCGCTGGACGCGGTGCCGCACGAGATCCGGCAGAATGGCGGCAACAAAGGTCTGCTGCGCCGCAATCAGTTCGGCTTTAACGTCGCCGGACCCGCCGTTTTGCCCCATGTTCTCACCGGCCGCAACACATATTTCTCGCTCTCCTACGAAGGCGTAAGGGAGGACATCGCGCGCACGTACCTTGAAACCATTCCCACCATGGCGCAGCGCACCGGCGATTATTCGGATGTGGTGGATGCCGCCGGGAACGTCCTCCCCATCTACGATCCGGGTTCGACCAGCCCCAACGGCAGTTACGATCCCACGCAGCCCGTCTCCACCACTAATTTGCAGTACAACCGCGCTCCATTTCCAGGCAACATCATTCCATCGTCGCGGCTCGACCCGGTGGCGTTGAAGGCCTTGCAGTACTACCCGGCGCCCAACACCGATATAGGTCCGTTCTTCCAAAACAACTACTTCATCGACTCGCCCGAGACCAACACCGCCAACGGCATGATCGGCAAGGTCGACCAGTCCGTTCGCGAGCGGCATCGCATCACCATGGAGCTCGCATTTTCCGATGGCACCCTCGGCGCGGCCCAGTGGTTCCCTACCGCCGCGAACCCTGGTCCATCCAACCGTGATTTCCAAACCCGGCGCGGTTCGCTGGAATATGTCTTCACCGCCTCCGCCCGCACCGTAAACACTCTCACCTTCGAAGCAAATTCCAGCGTCTCCACCAGCGGCGACTCTCAGGATCAAACCAACTACGCCGCCAAGATCGGCCTGCCAGGCATCCAGGGCGACGGTTTTCCCCTGATCCAGTTAGCACCCTACCTAAATATGGGCCAGTCCTATCCATTTTCGAGAAACGCGCGCAACGTTTATACCTGGACCGACGGAATCTCCACCAAAAGGGGCCAGCACACCCTGCGCGTCGTCGGGCAGTACACCCGCCAGCAGGTGAACAGCTACTGGCCGCAATATCCTGCGGGTCTGTTCACCTTCGATCCCGGGCTCACCAGTCTGCCGGGGATCGTCGACACCGGCGACGCACTGGCCAGCCTTCTGCTCGGCATGCCCTCGTTTGCGCAGGAGACCCTCGATGCGCGGCCTTCCTATTTCCGGCGGTCGGAAGGATCGCTGGCTTTTCGCGATCGCTACGAAGCCATGAAGGGTCTCACCATCAACCTAGGACTGACGCTGGACCTATTCAGGCCCCGTACCGAGAAATACGATCGACAATCGACTGTCGATTTGAGCGCCATCAATCCAGCCAACGGTCTGCCGGGCGCCCTGGTCGTGGCCGGACAAAATGGTTTTGGCAGCGCCTTTCAGCCTACCCTCGTCCGGCTGGCTCCCAGCTTGAGCATCGCCTGGAACCCGCTCAATGATTCGAAAACCGTGGTGCGGACGTCCTTCGCACGCAGCTATTCCGGTATCCCGATCTATTCCGGCCAGTTTGGTACGCAAGCTTTCAACACGTATCCGACGTTTCTTTCTTCAAATACCCAATTACAACCAGCGCTTATTTTAGGTAACGGCGTGCCACCTCCCTCCACACCTACGCCCGACCTGCAGCCGGACGCGGCCAACAACACCATCGCCGACCTGATCGACATGTCCAGCCGCCTGCCGACTTATCAATCCGCGTCCCTGTCGATTGAGCGGGAATTGCCGGCATCCACCATTCTGACCGTAGGGTTCAATTACAGTGGCGGCAAGAACTTGCTGGTCGGCAACGGCGCGGCTAATCCGAACGCCATTCCGCTTGAAGACCTCAAATACGGAAATGAGTTGAATAATCTCGCGTTTAACCAATCGTTGCGCCCGTATCCGCAGTATCAGGGCTTCAACCTGTACGGTCTCTATCCGGTGGGCCGCTATCAAAGGGATGCCGGGTTCGCGCGTGTGGAAAAGCGGTTGTCGCAAGGGCTTTCGGTGACCGCCTATTTTGAGTTCAACAAGCAGATGGACGATTACTCCGGCCCGTACGGCACGCAGGACTTCTTCAACCGTCAGGACGAGTGGTCGGTCACCGCCGGAAATCGTCCGGAGCGCCTGGACGTAAGCTACACGTACGAGCTTCCGATCGGACCCAACAAGCCGTTCCTGCGTTTTCCGGACTGGAGAAGGTATCTGACCGATGGCTGGTCGGTAAGCGGCATGGGTACGGTGTTGAGCGGCGATCCGATTTATCTCACGCCGCTGTTCAATAACACGGGCGGTGTGGTGCAGGCGCTCCAGGTGGATTCCGTGCCGGGCGTCGATCAGCACGTGGCCAATCAAGGACCGTCGCTGTGGTTCAACCCGGCGGCGTTTGTGCAGCCTCCGGACTTCACCATTGGAGACGTCTCGCGCACCCTGGCCGGCCTGCTGAATCCCGGCTGGCAAAACTGGGACATGTCGTTGAACAAGCGATTCGCACTGGCTTCGGAGCGCACACTGGAGTTCAATGCGGCGGCTTTCGACTTCATAAATCACGCCAATTGGAACGATCCCAGTAATGTGATCGGGTCGACGACCACGCCCAACGTGAATGCGGGGAAGATTATCGGTTCGCGCGGCGGCCGGGTGATTCAGGTGGGGCTGAGGTTGAGCTTCTGATGGTTTCTTGGCCGAGGCGCGCGCGCCCGGTACCGGGTGTCCTACTCCTGGCGCTGTGGGGTACCTGCTACGCGGCTCCTCCCAAGCCTACCGCTCAAATCCTGAAGGTGGCCGTTTGGGCGGACGCCAAAGATGCTCCGCTCTCGCCCAAAGACGTGACCGTGACAGTGGCCGGCAAATCAGCTCGCGTGCTCGAAGTGAAAGGGCCTGCGGACGATCTGCTGCTGGTAACTGTAATCGACCTGGCGGGCGATCTTTCGTTGGCCGAGCCCGCCAAGGAGGCCCTGGCCGCCGAAATCGAGAAGCTGCCGCCAAATGCCGCGGTGGCGGTCATGCGCGCGCAGGATGGTCCCAAAGTCCTGGCGGATCCGGGCGGCGATCGCGCGCCGGCCGTGTCGGCGGTCCGCGACCTGCCGGTAAGCGGCAAAGCCGGTCTGCTGGATTCGGTCGAAACCGTCACTAAGCTTGCCGACTCGATTCTGGCAAAAAGCAGTGTACGGGTGGCCGTGCTCTATGTGACGGACAGCGAGGTGGAAAATTACCGGGAGGATTTCACCAACCCGGTCATCAACTCAAGCGATACGCACGATCTGAGCCGGCGCTTTCCGGAGGCCCTGATTCAAGACAAAATTTCTAAAATCGCGGCGGTGATGGCAGAGCGGCAGGCGCCTCTGTTTGTAGTGCACCTACGGGCGCGCAGCGACCGCCTTGGCGAGGCCTATCAGAATGGCTTGAAACAGCTCGCCGAAGTGACTGGCGGCAGCGCCATATTCTGCCGGTCGAGCGAGGAAATCGCGGATGCCATCCAACATGCGATCGGTTTGATTGCATCGTCCTACAGCGTGGCCGTGGGGTTGCCCGAGAAGGCGCCCAAGAGCCTGCAGGTGCAATTCGATACGGCGGGCAAGTACAGCCTGACCTATCGCACACGTTTCGTGGTGAAAGAGAGATAATACGGTGGCAGTGAAACGCTGGAGTTTATTGGTGATTGCGCTGATCGCCGTCGCGGCGGCGGTCTGGCAGATGGTCGCGGCAAGGCGACAGGCGGGTTTCGCGGCACAATTGTCGGCGGAGAACGCGCGCCTGCGGCGGCAGGTAGGAGACCTGACCCGCGCAGCCGTGGCGCCGCCGGCGACTCCCGCCCAACCGCAGCCCGAGGGACCAGTTGCTCCGCGCCAGGTAAAGCCGGCCGTCAATCCCGAAGATATCATCGCCATTCAGCGGCTGAAGCTCAGCCTGGCGGACGCCAATGCTTCCATATCGCGGCTGCAGTCGCGCGCGGATGAGGCAGAGGCGCAACTTCAGAATCTGCGGCTCGAAAACAAGCGTCTGGCGGGATCAGAAGCCGATCTGAAAGAGAATCTGGCCGCGGCGAATCAAGCCGTCGATGCGCTGCAGAAAGAGCTGAAGAGCAGCCGCGACCGCGTCACCCAGGTGGAGATCGCCTACCAGAAACTGCGCGACCAGGGAGGCGCGGACGCGCGGAAGCTGGCCGAAGTCCAGCAGCTTGCCGGCGATCTGCAGGATATCCATAAGCGGCGCGAAGCTTACCTCAACAGCATCTTGCGGCGGTACAAGCAGATCACTGACCAATACCGATCCATGTACGGGGTTTTGCAGGGGCAGCGCACCGATGCTCCAGCCGCGGGCAGCGCGGACCTGGCGCGCATTCAGGACTCCATTGCCATGGCCGAAGAGGATTTGCGCCAGTTGAACAGTCTAAATGCGCAGGCGCTGCTGATTCAGAAAAAGTTGGCCGGCAAGTGAGAATTCACTCCGCCACCTGCGCGACAATAGTTTCGAATACATGATTCCGGAGACGCCGAGCGGCACTCTCTACCTGGTGGCCACGCCGATCGGCAACCTCGAGGACATCACCTTTCGCGCGGTGCGGGTCCTGAAAGAGGCGGACCTGATCGCTTGCGAGGATACCCGCCAGACGCGCAGACTGCTGGACCACTACGGAATCAATAAGCCCACCATCAGCTATCACGAACACAACGAGCTCCCGCGCAGTCTCGAGCTGATCGGGAAACTCATAGCCGGAATCACTGTCGCGTTGGTTTCCGACGCAGGTATGCCGTTAGTGTCGGACCCGGGCTACCGGCTGGTGCGCGCCGCAGTCGAAAACGGAATCCGCGTAGAGCCGGTGCCCGGTGCCTCCGCGCTGCTCACGGCCCTGGCGGCATCCGGGCTGCCCACCGACAGCTTCCATTTCGGCGGCTTTCTGCCGGCCAAGCCCGGACAGCGGCTGAAGGCGCTGGAGGCGCTCCAGAACGAGCCGGCCACGCTGGTTTTCTACGAAGCCCCGCACCGTATTTTGGAGGCGCTCGCCGCCGTAGAGCAAGCCCTGGGCGAGAGGCCCGTCGTGGTGGCGCGGGAGCTGACCAAGCTACACGAGGAGTTCCTGCGCGGCACGGCGGCGGAGGTTCGAGCCTCGCTTGAGGCGCGCGAATCGATTAAGGGTGAGATTACCCTGCTGATCGGTAAAGGGGCTGGAGTGACTCACGACGATACACCGCTCGCCGATGCCGTCGACGCCTTAATCGCTCAAGCCGTGCCCCGCATGGACGCCATCAAGACGGTGGCGCATCGCCGCGGCCTCTCCAAACGCGAGGTCTATGCTGAACTGGAAAAGTTGAAACGCTGATACGCCGGTCAATTACCGCCCGGCTTGGCCGCGGGTGCGCCGGTCATCACGTTGAGCGCCGACATTTTCTGATCGCCATCCCTGGTGGCGTCGATGGTGAGATGGGCGCCCACCGCGAGATCGGCGGGTTTGATCTCCTGATCGTTCTTCAGGAACTTCGTCTTGCGTGAGAGACGAAACGTCAGGCTTTGTTGGTCCTCGGTAGGCTCTGTCTTGTCCAGATCGACGACAAGTTCCTTCTTGGTGATCGCTTTCAAGGTTCCGTGGAAAGTGACCGCGGGGCCGTTGTAAGGACCCGAGTTCGCCGTGGCTGCCACCGGTCCGCGGCGGCGCGGCATCATCTGCCCGGGTGCCAGACTCGGCAGTAGAACCGCCATCACAGTGGGCAATAAAATCACATATCGCATGATGACTTATAGTCTATTGTCGCAAAACTTCGCGCGAATTCCACTGGAACCCGGCGTGCCTTGGTTCACGTCTGAAGCTAATTAGGATTGGACTATGGCTCAAACTTCCGGCCTGACGCGCCGCGGACTGCTGCTGTTTGTTTCCGGCGCCGGTGCTTCATCCTGGTTCCGGCTCTACGCCGGCAGCTCCGACTTCTGGAACAAGAAAGAACCGGCGGAGTGGTCTTCTGACGAGGTGGATAAGCTGGTCAGCAAGTCGCCATGGGCTAAGCCAGTCATCGCGGAATCGGCCGCGCTCAGCCGCCCATATGCCGGAACCGCCAGCGGAGGCGGCGGGATGGGTGACCCGGGCATCGGCGGAAGCGGCCCAGCATACCCTGGAAGCACCGGCGGTCCTACCGGCGGCGGCTACGGTGGTATAGGAGGCAGGCGCGGCACGCGCGGCGCGGATAACGGCCAGATGCCCATCTCCTACAACGCGACCGTGCGTTGGGAAAGCGCGAAGCCCATCCGGGACGCTTTGAAATCGCCGCTCCCCGAGGAATTCGCCGATTCTTATGTGATTAGCGTCAGCGGCGTTCCGGTGCTCGAGGCAGGCCGCCAGCGCTCCGAAGACGGCGATACCACCACCACCACGGTCTCCAAAGGACTGTCCGACGAGGTGCTCGAGCGGATCAAAGAGCTGACCTATCTGGAGCCCAAAGGAAAGTCTCCCGCGCAGCCCAGCGCCGTGCGGAAAGGGACCCCCGGCAGTAGCGGTGCACCGACCCTGTTATACGGTTTTCCTCGCGACGTGGTGCCGCTGACCGCCGACGACAAAGACGTCACATTCACGACGCACCTCGGACGGATCGAGGTTAAGACCCGGTTCAGCCTGAAGGACATGATGTATCATAAAGAACTGGCGCTTTGAAACGGATGTGGGACTGCGCCAGCCAACCCGCCGTAGCTGCAATCAGCCCTGCCCCCGTGGGTGAGGTTTTCGAAGCTTATACTGCGGTTTTCAACCCGGCCCCTGAAGGGCGGGGCTCTCGGAGTTTATACTCGATGCGCATTGCCATGATAAAGGCTGCCAGGATTCTTGTTGTGTGTCTTCTATGTGGCGTCGCCGCCCGGCAGCCGGCGCGCGCGCAACTACTGCCCGGCACGCACGATCCCGGCTCGCAAGATTCGAACGCTGATGATGCGGGCACTCCGCAGCCGGCAGCTCAGCCGCCTGCCACACAACAGCCTGCCACGCAACAGCAGCAGACCACCGCTCCTCCGGCCGCGCCGCAGCCCTCCACGCCGGCAACACCCCCACCGGTAGTGACGTCCGCTCCCCCGTTTTACGCCGGCGACGGAGTCTCGGTCACATTGCAATATTGGCTGGGCACCGGACACCCGAATATGGGTACCGGCCACGGCAATGGCAACGGAGTCCCCAGCGCCTTGGATTACATGGGCAAGCCCCGGCCAGGGCTGGGCGGCGTCGTAAGTATTCCAGTGGGTAAGCATAACGCGATCCGGATGTCCTATTTTCGAGTGCAAGGCAACGGTAATCCGACGGCGACGCAAAACCTGAACATTTACGGTGTGCCTTATAGCACTGGCAATTATCTGGCCGTGCATTATGACATGCAGAACGTCAAGCTTTCGCTGGATTACCTGTCGTGGCCCTTCCCGGTAAAAGACTCCAAGTTTCACATCAAGACCCTGTGGGAAGTCCAGTACACTACCATCACCTCGAGCGTGGATGCGCCGCTGTTGCACGGTGAGACGGATGCATCCGGCGCGCCCGTGAATGTCAACGGCTACGGGTCGGACTGGTTCATCTTCCCAAGCTTTGGTTTAGGAGTCGATTACCTGATCACCCAGAAATTGAGATTTGAAGGCCGGGCGTCCGGATTCGCATTTCCTCACCGCGCGACGGTCTGGGATACCGAAGCCACGCTCGACTACCGCTTTGGCAAGTTTGAACTACAGGGCGGATTGAAGGCGTTCCACTTCAAAACCTCTCCGTTGAAGGTAGAGTTCGTGGAAGCCACCTTCCCGGGCGCATACGTCGGGCTGCGCTGGTATCCGGAATACGGCCGGCGCTAGCATGCTGTTGATTTTACTTAGCCTTAACAACAAAGAGGTAACGCGGTTGCGCCGGGTCACGTTTCCCGTTGCAGGGGTACTCTGCAATCGTGAAGAACATACTGACCGTTCTAGTTTTGTCATGCATGCTGGCCGGCGGAGTGATGGCGCAAGGTGCGCCCGCCAAGCCCAGCGCACAGAATCGCGTCAAGTTCATGACCGAGCGTCTGAGCTTAAGCGCGGAGCAGCAATCCCAAGCCACAGCGATCTACAACAACGCTGCCGGCGCCGAGAGTTCGCTGCATGTGAGTTTGCGTGCCGCGGAACAGAACCTGAACGATGCCGTCAAGAGCAACAACGCTGTGAGTATGGAGCAACTCGCCGCGACTATCGGCACGCTCACCAGTCAACTGACCTTGGCGCGTGCCAAAACTCAGGCCGCGTTCTATCAGATTCTGACTCCCGAACAGCGGGTCAAGATGGATCAAATCTCCAACCGGCGCGCCGCCGGGTTCGGACCTGGCGCGCGGCGTGCGGCGGACGAGAGCGGCCAATAGCCGTCCGGGCGACGATCGTGCTGGTCCCTCCTGCGCCCGATGCGGCGGTGTCCAACGTGCAGAGCGAGGTCGAAAGTTGCCTGGCGCTGGCACGTGAGACCGCCATCGCGGTGGCTTCCGGCGAGCGATTGATCGCCGCGCGGCGAGCGGTGGATCTCGTTAGGGCTTATGATAGAGTCCTGGATAACATTCGACTTGTCCTTCTTTCCATTCCAGAGCAGCAGCGTGTGCGCAACCAACTTGCGCCGGTGAAGGACCTGCTGAGAAAATACCGGCTGCGCTAACAGCACGCGACGAGCAAGGGGACTTTTAACGGTGATTCGTAGACTTATTCATACGGTTAGATTACGCCAGAGTCATTGGTGCACCTGCGCATGTGCCTTCGCCATGCTTCCTGCCTTAAGCCAGGCACAGTACGTGCCCCAGTACAAGATCTCCACGTTCGCTGGAACATACACGGCGCCCAGTTCCACTACGTTGCCCACGTGCCCGGGCACAAGCGTTGGAGATGGCGGTGCGGCCACCAGCGCCCAACTGTGCGGCCCGTCGGGACTGGCCTTCGATTCTTCCGGCAATCTCTATATCGCCGACTCTAACAATAATCGCATCCGAAAAATCTCCGGCACCACCATCAGCACGGCGGCCGGCAATGGCACGGGGGGGTTCGCGGGCGACAATGGCTCCGCCACCAGCGCCGAATTGAATGCTCCTTCAGGCATCGCGTTTGACAGCAGCGGCAACGTGTTTATTGCCGACAGCCAGAACTACGAAGTGCGCAAGGTTTCCGGGAACAATATTTCGACGGTGGCAGGCCAAAACAGTCAAGGAAGCGGGTACACCAACAGCCAGAACCTGGGTCCCGCCACCAGCGCGCGCCTCGGCATTCCATCCAGCGTGGCGGTCGATTCGGCCGGAAATTTCTATATCGCCGACCCGCCCATGAACATTGTTCGCGTCGTGTGCCAGAACCAGACACCCCTTTCTTGCACGCAGCCCTACTTCGGCTCCCTCACCTTCGCGGCGGGCGATATCAACGTGTTCGCGGGAAACCAAGCGAGCGGCGCGTTCTATAGCGGCGATGGCGGCCCTGCATACAGCGCTCTGCTCAACAATCCTACAGGCGTTACGCTGGATTCAGCGGGCAATCTGTATATTGCGGATTCCGGCAATAACGCCATTCGCAAGGTCACTCCTAACGGCACCATCAACACCGTCGCCGGCAATGGACAACCCGGCTACTCGGGCGATGGCGGGCAGGCTATCCAGGCGATGCTGAATACGCCGAAGGCCGTGGCCGTGGATTCCAACAATAATCTCTATATCGCGGACTACAACAATTCCGTGATCCGCATGGTTGAGCCGAACGGGATCATCACCACCATTGCCGGCAACGTCAGCCTGGGTCCTGGCTACAGCGGCGATGGGGGCGCGGCGACCAGCGCCCAGTTGTTCAATCCTGGCGGCATCGCGGTACATGGCGGCAACATTTATGTCTCCGACACGCAGAACAACCTGATCCGCATGCTGACGCCCCAGGCGGCAGTTCCCCAGGTAAATGCGGGCGGCGTCGTAAATGGCGCCAGTTTCTCCGCGCCGGTAGCCGCCGGCAGTATCGCATCGGTATTTGGAGATTTCTTCCTCACTTCCACTCTGGTTGATACCACGCTCCCGCTCCAAGTCAGCATGTCGGAGCTGTCGTTCCAGTTTGGCGGGAGCACCGCGGCCCCTCTGTTCTTTGTTTCCGGCGGCCAAGTGAACGTACAAGTGCCATGGGAGTTGGCGGGGCAGACAACGAGTACTCTGGCAGCTACCCTAAACGGCTCGACGGGCACTGCCCAATCCGTCAAGCTGGCGACCTTCGCCCCGGCCATTTTCTCGCAGAACTCCCAGGGTACCGGCGCAGGCGCGATTCTGGATTCGGCGTTTCACCTGGTGGATTCCTCTAATCCAGCGGTCGCCGGCAATACGACGATCTTGATCTACTGCACGGGACTGGGCCCGGTCAGCGAAAACCAACCCGCCAGCGGGCAGGCCGCATCCACGGATTCCACCAAACTGGCGCACACTTCCACGTTGCCGACAGTAACCATTGGCGGGGTAACGGCAGAAGTGACCTTCTCCGGACTGGCGCCCGGTTATGTTGGTCTCTACCAGGTAAATGCCACGGTGCCCGCGGGCGTCGCCAGCAACAGCGCCGCGCCTGTAGTCATTTCGATCGGCGGAGCAAACTCCAACACCGTTACGATACCCGTGCAATAGACCGGCGCGGCAGGCCTCCGCGCCTTTCTTGGCTGTAGACGCAACCCCCGCGCCACCGCGCGCATCCTTTGCTGCGGGCCTGTGATCGCCCGAGAATTCGGTGGCCCGCCCGCCACCTTTAAGGTTGTGGGTAAATGAGACAAGCGCGCCTGTTATTCCTGTTATTGCTAGCCCTGCCGGTTTTCGCCCGTTCCCGGCTGGAAGAATATGCGCTGATTTTGCAGGATCCTCCACTAGCCCGGCAAACCGGCTCTCACGCGCGCCTGGCCGCGGCGCACCAGAACCTGCTGGGGGAGCTGGCACGCCGTAAGATCCGCGTATCCGGTTCGGCCCAAACGTTGTTAAATGCGGTGTTTGTACGCGTCCCGCGCGCGGACGCCGCCGGTCTGCGCTCGCTTCCCGGCGTCCGCCACGTAGTGTGGCTCCCGCCGCTTAAGCGGAATTTGAACACGGCATTGAACCTGGTCAACGTGCCGGCCGCGTGGAGCGCCCTGCCCGGCGGCCTGCCGAATGCGGGCGCCGGAGTGAAGATCGCGATCCTCGATAGCGGCATCGACCAGACACATCCCGCATTTCAAGATGCCTCGCTGCGGCCTCCAACCGGTTATCCCCTGGGCGATGCGGCTTATACCAGCGGCAAGATTATCGTGGCGCGCAACTATGAACCGATGTTCTATCTGCCCGACGATACTTCGCCCGTGGACCGCTCGGGCCATGGCACGGCGCTGGCGATGATCGCCGCCGGAGAGTCGAACACCGGGCCTCTCGCCACCATTACCGGAGTGGCTCCCAAGGCCTGGCTCGGAAACTACAAGATCTTCGGTACCCCTGGAGTCAACGACACCACCAGCTATGCGACCCTGATTCAAGCTCTCGAAGATGCCGTCGCGGACCACATGGACATCGCACTGCTGGCACTGGGCGGCTTGCCCCTGAATGGGCCCCTGGATAACGACCCGAGTTGCGCCCAGCCAGGCGTTCCATCCGCCTACCAGAATGACTGCGACGTAGCCGCCATAGCTGTCGAAAATGCGGTTGCTTTTGGCCTGACGGTAGTCGTATCGGGGGGCAACGATGGCCTGACCGATTACCAGCCGCCAGGCATGAATACCATTAATTCGCCCGGTACCGCACCCTCGGCCATCACGGTCGGGTCTTCGACCAACAGCCATGTCTTCTATTCTTCGGTCGAAGTTATGGGTTCGAGCGTGCCTTCTAACCTCCGAACTCTGGACGCGGCGGTTGGCGATGGTATCAAGCTGAGCGCGCCGCTGACCGCGCCGCTGGCGGACGTTATCGCGGCGGATCCCATCGGCTTGGGGTGCTCCGCCCTGCCTGCCGGCGCGTTCTCCGGCGCGATCGTCCTCATCGAGAGGGGGAATTGCGACTTCTCCCTCAAGATCAATAATGCGCAGCAATCCGGCGCCGTGGCGGTGCTTCTCTTCCAGGATCCGTCACACCCGGCCGATCCTCCGTTCAGCGCCCTGGGTGCGGAGAGTACCGGGATCCCCGCAATGATGATCTATGACAGCGATGGCTTATCCCTGCGCACGTATCTGGCATCGAATCCCAATGCCCAGGCAATCCTCAAACCCGCGCTGCATTCGGAAAGCGCCACCGCGAACTGGCTGGCGGACTTCACCTCTCGGGGACCGTCCGTCGATTATTCGATCAAGCCGGAGTTAGTGGCTGTAGGCGAAGGCATTTACACAGCCACCGAGAGTTTCGATCCATCGGGCGATCTTTATGACCCGAGCGGCTACACCACGGTACAGGGATCCAGTTTCGCGGCCGCCATCGTAGCCGGAGCAGCCGCGCTGGTGAAGCAGCAGAATCCTGGATTCTCGCCCGAGCAGATTAAATCCGCCCTCGTCAATACGGCCAGCATCAGTTCGAGCGACATCTTCGACCACTCCGGCTCCTTCGAACCGATGGTCGCCGCTACGGGCGCGGGAAAGCTGAATGCCGCGGCCGCCCTGTCGCCTGGCGCCACCGTCGCGCCCGCCACCGTCTCGTTCGGCTGGGTGGGGCCGAACACTTCCCCGCAACCTGTTGTCGTGCCGTTGACCCTCACCAACGTCGGAAAGACCGCCGCTACCTACCATCTCGCGGTCTTGCCCAATGGTGCCGCTCCGGACGCCGATGCGAGCGACAAGGTGACCGTCTCGCCCTCCACCGTACAACTCGCTGCCGGACAGAATGCCGTAGTCAACGTCTCGCTGCGCGGAGGGTTCACCGTGCCCGGTATTTACGATGGCGTGATCTCCATCACGGGCGGCGCCAGCCTGCGCGTCCCTTACTGGTACCTGGAAAGCGATGGGACCGCGTTCGACGTCATTCCGCTGTACGATTCCAGTTTCTCCGGCACCTTAGGCGACACCTGCTGGTATCTGGCCTTCAAGGTGGTCGACCAATACGGAATTGCGATCCCCGACCTGCCCGCGTCTTTCGCCGTCGAATCGGGCGGCGGTACGCAGTCCACCTCCGCGACGTGCCCTGCCGGAATCCCTCCCGGTCCCGCCGCCACGACCAATTACTATGGCATCGCCTGGAGCAACGTGGACCTGGGACCGTCACCCGGCGATCAGACCTTCTCGGGACAGGCCGGCGGTCTGACCACTTTCTTTTACGCTTCGGTGCGGCCGGCGCCGGTCATCCAGTCGCCCGGAGTGGTTGACGCCGCAAGCTTCCAACCAGGCAAGGGTCTCGCGCCGGGATCGTATATCACTATCTATGGAACCGCCCTGAGCGACGCCACGCAGATCCTCTCCACCAACTTCCTGCCATTCTCCATGTCGGGAGTGAGTGTGAGCTTCGCTTCCACGGACGGCTCTCTGTGGTGGCCCGGGCGTTTGTGGTATGTCAGTCCTACGCAGATCAACGTGCAGGTGCCTTGGGAATTACAGGGGCAAACATCGGTCCAGTTGATGGTCAACATCGGCGATGCCAGCGCCCCGTACACCGTGCCGATCGGACCGTGTTTGCCGGCCATGTTCACCCACAACAACCTGGCCATCGCGCAGGATGAGCACTCCCAACTCGTCACGGCCGCCAATCCGGCGACACGCGGACAGTATGTCATCATTTACGCCAATGGACTGGGAGCGGTGAACGATCGGCCGGCTTCGGGGGAAGCCACGCCTGCCCAGCCGTTGTCCTCCACGGTGTTGATCCCGACGGTCACGGTCGGCGGTGTGGCGGCGAAGGTGCTGTTCAGCGGGCTCACGCCGGGCAGCATCGGCCTGTACCAGCTTGATGTAGTGATTCCGACGAACGCCCCCGTTGGCGTGCAACCGGTCGTCATCACCCAGAACGGAGTGCATTCGGTGGCGGCCAACCTGCCGATTCAATAAGACCCGCCGGCGCGGCCGTTCATCAACAGGCTATAATGCCTGCGGAGGCTGTATCATGGTAGCCCGAGTCGCCGGACTGGCCATTGCGCTTACATGCGTCCTGGCTGCCGGCAAGAACGACAACAACCAGAAGGGCGAAACACGCGGCGAAAACGAGTCGGTGGTCATCACTGCCACGGTATACGCCAGGCCGGAAGCTGTGAAAGAAGTGCTGGGCTCCGACCTTGACGGACATTACATCGTCGTCGCTATTGAAGTCACGCCCCGCTTCGGCAAGGAAGTCAGCGTCAATCGCGACGACTTCATCCTGAAAACCGACAAGGACGGCGAGCGCAGCACCCCGTTCGCACCGAGTCAAATCGCCGGGCGCGGCGCCATGGTGATCCATGAGACTGGCGGCGACGGCGCGACGCCCATGCACGACAACGGCGGCCCAATCTGGAACGGTTATCCGGGTTCGACGGGCCAGCCGCGGCGAATTGGCGGCAATGGCCAGGGGACATCCGGCGCCCCAGACGCCGCCGAAGCCAAGACCCGCACGGGCGCGAATGAGAAGGAGAACCCTCTCATGGGTGTGCTGAAGGAGAAAGAGTTGCCCGAGACAAAAACGGACAAACCTGTTTCCGGGCTTCTGTACTTCCCCATGGAAAAGCAGAAAGTGAAAGACCTCGAGCTGCGCTACGACATGACCGGCGACAAAATTGTGATGCGCTTCCACCTGGATCATTGATGCGCATTTCCGAAATCGATACGCCCGCCCTGGTGGTGGATCTTGACGTGATGGAGCAAAACCTGCGCCGTGTAGCCGGCTATGCGCAGACACACGGTCTCCGTCTACGCCCGCACACCAAGACCCATAAATCGCCGCGCATCGGCCGCCGCCAGCTCGACTTGGGCGCGGCGGGCCTGACCGTGGCCAAGGTCGGCGAGGCCGAAGTCATGCTGGATGCGGCCCCGGCGGACGTGTTGGTCGCCTATCCCGTGATCGGCCCGCGGAAACTCGACCGTCTCGTGGCGGTGGCTCGCCGCACATGCATCACTATGTCGCTGGACAGCATGTTCGCCGCGAGACAGCTATCCGATGCGGCCAAATCCGCGGGTGTCACCATCAGCGTGCTGGCCGAAACCGATGTGGGACTGGGGCGCGTCGGCGTCTCGCCGGGCGTTGAGTTGCTCGACCTCGCGCGCGGAGTCCAGGGCCTTCCAGGCTTGCAGTTCGAGGGTATCGCTTTCTATCCCGGTCACATCAAGGACACCGGTCCGTCAAGCCAGGAAGCGCTGGCGGAGCTGGGGCGCCTGATCCAGTCCATTCTCGACGATTTCCATCGCGCGGGCATCCCGGTGCACATTGTGAGCGGCGGTTCCACGCCTTCGCTGTACCATTCGCACGAGCTTCCTGGACTCAATGAGATCCGCCCCGGCACGTACGTTTACAATGACTGGAATACCGTGGCGAGCGGTGCTTGCACGCCGGCAGAGTGCGCGGCCGCGCTGCTGGTAACGGTGGTCTCGACCGCACGCCCCGGACAAATCATCGTGGACGGCGGTTCCAAAACGTTCTCCTCCGATCGCTTCTCCGGCGCGAACCAAGCCACCTTCGGCCACGTGATGGAAGCTCCTGAAGCTGTGTTCCACAAGATGAATGAGGAGCACGGTTACATCGACGTGCAAGCTTGCGGACGCAAGTTCGAGATGGGCGAGCAGCTGCACATTATACCCAACCACATTTGCGTGGCCGTGAATCTGCACGAGCGGATGTACGGAGTGCGGAACGAGGAAGTGGAAGAAGTATGGGAAGTGGCCGGGAGAGGCAAGTTACAGTAACCCGCCTCCCCCGCCTGAGTAATGCCAGGTAATGCTGGTAATTACGATTTGACTTCAGTAACCGTGATATTGTCGCCGTCCACGTCCCCTACCAGCGTGACTTTCTCGCCGGCATGCGCGACTACTTTATCCTGATTCGTGATGTTGAATACTTTCCCGTCCTCGGTGACTAGTACTGCCTTGTCGCCGCGCTTGATGCAGCTCTTTGCGCAGCCGGCATGGGTGTCTGCGGCGGTCTTGGCGCCTTGCTTCTTGGCGCAGCCGGCGTCGGAAACATATCCGGTCCATTCAGCCGCCATAGCGCTCATCGCCATTGCCAACAGAAATGTGAAACCAAGTACCAACTTTCTCATGCGACCCTCCTTTGGGTGCGATTCAGTCGTTAAAACGACTATACTCCACGGCGCGGTAAGCGGGCAACCGCGCTATGTAAATTCACTTCACTGCCAGCCACGCCACAAACAGACCATCCGGTTCGATATCTTCCCAGTAAGATATGAGGCGACTCGACACTTGGCTGCACTCGTGCGCTAACAAACGTTCCAACTCACCCCGCGTGAACCATCGTTCCCATGACGGCGTCCGCAGCCTGCCCCATTGCTCCGCGTTCTTGTCGATGATTGCGATTCGTCCGCCGCGCTTCACCACGCGGCAGATCTCGCGCACCGCTTTTTCGATATCGACGGAGTGTTCCAGCGATTCGGTGGCATAGGCGGCATCGAAGAACCCGTCTCGAAATGGCAGTTCGGTCATCGAACCCGCACACCGGCCAATACCGTCGGGAACGAATCGCAGCATCTGTAGCGAGATATCGATGCCGTAGATCGCGGCGGCTGGATCTTCCAGGCGAAGAACCCGTGCGAAGCGCCCTTTGCCGCATCCCACATCCAGTACTCGTTTACCCCGCAGATCGCCCAGGTGCTCCCGCAGCAGCTTGACGTGATAAATGCGCGGATCGATGATGGAGGGAAAGTGTTCCTCGTCGCGCGCCGCCGCGTCAAACGACGATTGGATGCGGGCGCGCAGTTCGGGCGTCAGCCGGGCCCGTTCGCGCCGGGAAAACAGTCGCTTCCAGTCCAAGTTCGAGCCTACGCGCTGCGGCCGCGCCCCAGCATGCGCTCCGTCAGCGTGACCCGCCGCGGCGAGAACTGCGCGGCCGCCGCCTTCAAATAAGGCCGGAACTCCCGCACCCAATACGCTACATAACCCGTGGCTCGAATCTCCTGCATGGTCGCGCTGTAGTGATTCAGCAGCGTGCCTGCGAAGATCTGACCCGTGCGGCGCGCGGCCCCCTTGGCGCAACGCGAAAGCCACAGCAGATTCTCCGGAATGCGGCTGATCGCCGATAGCGCCATCAGCGTCGAAACCTGAAAGACCGGACGGCCTTGCGCGGCTGCGGTAGCCTTCAACTCATCCCAACTCTTTCGCAGTGCATCGCCCGTGGGCAGGTGCGGCGCGGGCATCTTGGCGGCTTCGCGCCGCAGGTCCGCCCACTCCTGCCGTAAACTCGCCACATCCAGCGGAGGTGTGTTGGCGGTTTCGGCCAGTCGGCCCGCCGTACCTTCCAAACCGTCCAGCAACTGTTCGATCGTTTCGTATTCCGACCCGGGCGCCAGCAGTCCTTCTTCTTTCAGGCTCTGCGCGATCTCGCGGATCAACTGCCGGCCGGTGCCCGAGAGATCCGCCAGCGCGGCCAGCACCCATACCGGCGACGCGCTGAAGGTCAGCAAACCGACCAACTCGATTCCATTGCCGGCGAACCGACGCATGGCGAAGTTGTCCGCCAGCCGACCATCCCGCGGGTAGGCGCCCTCCACCTGGCCCACGTTTTCGATCAGGAAGCGCAGCGTATTCTCCACCAACTCCGTGTAGAGCCGCGTCCGGCGGACGGCGCGCGGCAGGGCCACCTCACTCAACTCACGGAGCAGGCCGGCGCTCATCGCGCTGACAGAACGCACCACTCGCTCGGGCAGCGACAATATATACGCTGCGTCACTCATCCCTTAAGATCTCCAGCGGCTTCTGTCCCAGAATCCGGTAGCTGGCCAACCAACCGGTAATCACCGCCACCAGCGCGGTCAAGGCGATCGAAAACAGATCCACCGCCGGATTGAAATGAAACTCCGCCTTCATGAGCCGTTTCACCACCAGTGCCGCGAATCCGGTGGCCAGCCCGCTGCCTAGCAAACCGGCCGCCGCACCGAGCATCAGGAACTCGGTGGAGAAAATCCCGGCCACCCGCCGTCGTGTCGCCCCCAGGGTCTTCAGGATCACGACCTCGCGCACCCGCCCGAAACGCGTCCCGGCCACGCTGGACGCGAGAATGATGGCGCCCGCCACGATGGTGAACGCCGAAACAAACCGCACCACCAGCGAAATCTGATCCACCACCTGCTGCACGATCTCCAGTACGTCCGCCATATTGATGACCGTGACGGTGGGCATCTTCTCGTATACCGCGCGCTGCATCGCCGCCACATCGTGCGGCTTTACGCGCACGCTGCCGTAGTAAATAGCGGGAAACCCGGCCAGGCTGCCCGGGCTGAAGATGAACTCGAAACGCGCGAACATGCGCACGGAATCGGAACGCTCGATGCATGCCAGCTTCGATTGGAGCGTCCGCCCCCAGGCATCCCACTCGAGCGGCATGCCGGCCTTCAAGTGCAGAATGCGCGCGGCCTCTTCGGAAGCGCATACCTGCGGCGAGGGCGGCTGCCCATCCCACCACGCCCCGCTTATGATCTGGGTCTCGTGGGGGCGCTCTGCCGCGGTCGTCACCGACCGTGTGCGCAGGAAGCGGCGTCCCCATTCCTGCAAGTGCATCTTCTCCACCGGCACGCCGTTCACCGAAACCAACCGCATGGCCACGGACGACAGAATCTCCGGCGGCTTTTCGATTCCCGGCTGCCGCTTCAACAGATCTCCCAACGCCTCCCGCTGCGCGCCGGGAATGTCGAGCAGAAACACGTTAGGCATACCCGGCGGCGCGCTTTGCATCATCTCCGCGATCATGGAGTGCTGCACCAGGTATACCGTTAGCGTAAACATCACACCCGTACCGAGCGTCACAAGCACGGTCTGCGCGTGATTGCCGGGCCGGTACAGGTTCGCCACGCCTTGCCGCACCACGGAAGGTAGCAGCCGCCCGGGACCCCTCAGCAGCAATCGCAAAGCGCGCAGCAGAAGCCATGCCACGGCCGCGATCACCAGCAGGCTGACCACCAGTCCCCCCGCAAAATACGCGCCGATGCGCAGCGAGTCGCGCAGCGTGGTGCCCGCCAGCCAGGCCGCGATCAGCCCGATTCCTAGCAGGATGCCGGCCGCCGTCGCGATCGCCTGCCGCGAACGGCTCCAGCGCTTCAACCAGTCTCCGCGCGCTTCCGTCATCTCCCGCCGGAAGATCACCGCCGGGCGAATCTCGCGAATACCCAAAAGCGCCGGCAGCGTGAAAAGCAGCGTGGTCAGGATACCGATGGCCAGGCCTTGGACCGCGGGAACCAGGTCCAGCCCCATCTCCGGCTTCACCGGAAAAAACCGGTTGATCAGCGCCGGAAAAACACGCTGCACGACCGTGCCAAATGCAACGCCCAAGATGCCGCCCGCCAGGCCCAGCGCCAGTGTCTGCGTCAGGTAGATGCGCAGCACCTGTGACGTCTTCGCACCCAGGCACTTCAGCACCGCGATGGTGTCCATCTTCTGTTGCAGGTGCGCGTGCATGGCGGTGGCCACACCCAGCGCACCCACGATCAGGGCAATCAGGCTGATCAAGCTGAGAAACGTGGTGGAGCGCTCCAGCCCGCGGGTGATGATCGGATGCGTTTCCCGATAATCTGCAATCAGCCCCTCCGGAAACGCGCGTTTCAATATGTTGCGCACCTGCTCGACGTCCGGACCACCCGCCGGCAGCCGGAACAAGAACCGCTGGGCGGCGCGGCTGCCCAGGCTGATCAGGCCCGTGCGGTCCAGGCCCGCGGTGCTGATCATAACCCGCGGCCCCACGTTGAGGCTTCCGGTCAAACGATCCGGTTCCGATACCAGCTCGGCAGCAATCCGAAAATCCTGGCCGCCCAGCCGCACCTTGTCTCCCAGGTGCGCCTTCAGCCTGATCAACAGGTCGTCCGAGACGGCCGCCGACTGATTGTCCAAAATGCTGCGCAGCGCCGCCGGCGGGTTCAATTCCACGGCGCCATAGAAAGGATACACAGCCGGATCGACGGCTTTCACGGAAACCAGCACCGGCTCCGGTACCGCGGCCGTGTTGGCCATGGTGAGTGTCTCTATGAGCGTCGTATACCGGAGGCCGCGCTTCCGCAAGCCCTCCAGCGTGGCCGTCTGTGCCGGCGTCGGCATGGCGAACACCCGCACGGATACATCGCCCGCCATCAAGGTGCGCGCCTGTCGCAGCAACAGATTATGGAAGGCGCGGCTGAAGGATCGCACCCCCGTCAGCGCCCCTACCCCTACCGCCACGGCCAGGATTACGAAGACGAACTTGGCGGGAGACGAGCGCGTGTCGCGCCAGGCAATTTTAAGCGCGCCGCTGGCCGTGATCATACGATGCGCCCGTCACGAAGCAGGATCCGCCGGTCGGCATTTGCGGCCAGCGCCTCATCGTGCGTCACCAGCACCAGCGTCGTGCCTTCCTGACGGTTGAGGGATAGAAGCAGGTCGAGCACCACCCGGCCGTTTTCGGAATCCAGGTTTCCGGTCGGCTCATCCGCCATCAGGATGGGCGGCCGCAGCATGAAGGCCCGCGCCAGCGCCACCCGCTGCTGCTCACCTCCCGAAAGCTGCACCGGATAGTGATCGCGCCGGTCCGCCAGGCCTACCCGTTCCAATAGCTCCCGGGCCCGCGCGGCGCCGTCAGTGCCGTCGCCCGCCAGCTCCACCGGCAGGAGCACGTTCTCCTCGGCCGTGAGCGTCGGAATCAGGTGATAGGATTGAAACACGAAACCGATCTTGCGGCCGCGCACCACCGCCAGCGCGTCTTCCTTCAGCCCCGTGATCTCCTGCCCATCGAGCGAGATGGTGCCGGAAGTCGGCGTATCCAGGCCCGCCAGCAGACCCAAAAGCGTGCTCTTGCCGCTTCCCGAGGGTCCCATCACCGCGGCGAATTGCCCGCGCGGCACTTCCAGATCGATACCCTTCAGAATATCGACGCGGTGCGTACCGGTATCGATGGTTTTGGTGACACCGTGTGCTTGAATCATTGAAGGGGCGTTCTACGTTTTATTATGGCATTCAGATGCGTATCGCCGGTCTGATCGTCGCGGTTGTGGTACTGAGCGCTTGCGGCAGTTCCCCGAACCCCGCTCCCGCGCCGGCCGATAGCTCCGCCCGGGAGAGTGCCACGCCCGCGCAACCCCAAGCCGCCCCCGATAACCGTCCGGTAATCGCGGCCTTTGGCGACAGCCTCACCGCCGGCTTCGGCGCCGATCCCGGCAAGAGTTATCCCGACTTCCTGCAGCAGGAATTGGACCGGCGCGGCAACCACTACCGCGTGGCGAACGAAGGAATCAGCGGGGAGACCACCACGGACGCGCTGGCGCGCCTGGATACCGTCACCGCTCTGAAACCGGCCGTGGTCATTCTCGAGTTCGGAGGCAACGACGGGCTGCGCGGCCTGCCCGTGGCCACTACCCGGTCGAATCTCGACCAGCTCATCCGCAGCCTCAAACAGTCCGGCGCCAAAGTGCTGCTGGCAGGCATGACTCTCCCGCCGAATTATGGGCCCGACTACATCGCCGCCTTCCAGCACGTCTACAGCGATCTGGCCGGCAAGAACCAAGTCCCGTTGATCCCTTTCCTCCTCGACGGTGTGGCCGGAACCAGCCTGATGCAGCGCGATGGCCTGCACCCGACCGCGGACGGCAACCGGCTGGTGGCCGCCACCGTAATGCGTTATCTTGCGCCGATGCTGCGTTGACTTTGGTATATATCGGCGTGGTCACTTCGATTCAGTATTCTGTATTACATGAACGAGCGCGAGGGCGTTCCGGCGTTATATCGTGTACGGCCGGAAATGGCAGAAGCCATACTGGCCAGGATTCTGGCCAGCCCGCATTTCTCAAATGCCCGCCGCCTCAGCGAGTTCCTGCGGCTCATCACCGCGAAGGACGCCTCCGGCGAGACCGCGCAGATCGACGAGCGCTTTATCGCGGTCGAGATTTACGGCCGCCAGCCAGATTACGATCCGGCATACGATTCCATCGTGCGTGTGGAAGCCAACCGGCTGCGCGCCAAACTCCGCAATTATTACGAGGCGGAAGGTGGCGGCGAACAGGTCCGGGTGCGATTGCCCCTGGGTAGCTATGATCCCGCCTTCGAAGCCGCGGCGCCCAAACGGGCGGACGGAAGGCCGCCCCCACCCGCGTGCCGCCCGTTGCAGTCTGGCTCTGGCGCTGGGCCTCGCGGCTGTGACCACCGTGGCCGCCCTGATCCCATTCGCCAGGTTCGGGGGCACGCCGCGCCGCTCCATCGCCATTCTGCCGTTTGCCAGTTCAGGCGCCCTGCAAGGGGAGGATTACTTCAGCGACGGTCTGGCCAGACAAATTGCAAATCAGATCGGCCGGTCAGGCAGACTGCGAGTGGCCGCCTACCGCCCGGCGTGCGCAGTTGAGGTTTGGCGACGACGTCCGCCGCATCGGCGACCGCCTCCACGTCGATCTGGTACTGGAGGGTGCTGTCCAATTCCGAGGGGATAGCATCGCTGTGGCAACCCAGCTTTTTGACGCCCATACAGGCGTCCGGATCTGGGGGCGCGAATTTGACTCGCCTGCCGTGCGAGGCACTGGCGCTGCAGGAGGAAATTTCGAACTCGCTTGCCGGCGCGACTGCGCTTGGCCGATGGCCGGCCCGCCGTCCCGCCCGCAGTTCCTGGTTGGTCCCACGATCGCGAGGCGCTCGACCTTTATTCGCAGGCCCACATTTATTCGACAGCCGCAAGCCCGAGAATCTTTGGAAAAGCGTCGAGCTTTATCGTGCCGCATTGCAAAAGGATCCGCGGTTCGCCATGGCCTATATTGGCCTCGCGAAAGATTACGTCGTGCTTGGAACCAACGAGGATCAGGACCTGTCACAAACCAGACCGTTAGCCCAGCAGGCGGTGGCGCGCGCCTTGGCGATCGAGCCTACCCTGCCCGATGCGCTGTTGACCCAGGCCGCTACCGCCGATCATCCGAACTTCGCGTCCCTCGAACGGAGCTACCACGCGGCTGTCACGGCCAATCCCGGTAACGTGGATGCGCATCACTGGTGGGGACTCAATCTGCTCGCCGCGGGGCGTTTCACGGAAGCGGAGGCCGAACTGCGCCAGGCGCAATCGCTCGATCCTCAGTCCGAATATATTCGTATCCACATCGGAACCTTGTATTACTGCACCCGCCGCTACCAGGATACGATCGATCAGGAACGCAAGGTTCTGGATCTCGACCCGCATCAACCCCGCGCACTGGCTCTCGAAGCACGCGGTTACGAGGGATTGGGTCGATACCAGGAAGCCGAGGCCATTCTCGAAAACCTGCTCAAGACCACCGAGTCCATGAACGCCATGGCTGATCTGGGGCACATCTATGCCGCCGCGGGTAAAACGGATCAGGCCCGCGGTATGTTGGAAGCATTATCGGGCATGGCCAAAACGCGCCACGTCTCGCCCCATTACCTGGCCCTCATTCAGACGGCGTTGGGAAAGAAGAACGAGGCGATCGCGCTCCTCGATCTCAGCTTCGAGCAACACGATGCGCCGCTGGCCCTGCTCAATGTCGATCCCCGATGGGACCCTCTACGCGGAGATCCCAGGTTCCAGCAACTGCTGCACGCGCTCTGCGTAGGCAGGTAAACCGGCTCCGTTTGGGGCGCCTGTGGAATTCCCGTCAGCGGCACCGAGTGGATCGCCCCGATTACGAAGTCCCGCGGCCTTTGCATCCTAAATCGACGTGAAACGATCTGTCATTTGGAGTCACTATCTTTGTATAGCAGCTCGTTGATATTGAGGTAAGGAAATGAGAATCTCTCTCCTCGCGGACGAAAGCGGGAAGATCGTCGCGACTTTGCGGCCTGCCGAATCTCCCGGCAACTGCCCTACCGACGTGCACATGCGTCCCGGGCCGGGCCAGAGGGTGTACCACGTCATCCTGCCGGAACAACTCGCGCATCTGCCGTCGCTGGTATCGCTGCACCGGACACATCGCGTTGAAGGCAACGGCACGGACGCACACCTTGTAGCTCGCCAGTAACGGACCGGCGCTTTGCTATGCTGGGTGAGTTAGCCCCATGGAAACACTCGGCGCCGGCCTGGCACGGATAGTAGACTCGAACGAACCCGCTCTCCTGCGAGTCACCGAGGAAGAGAGCGCGCGTCCCATCCTGTCCGGAGGATGGTCGCGTAAACAAGCGCTGGGTCATCTGATCGATTCAGCGTCAAATAACCACCAACGCTTTGTCCGGGCATCGCTGGCTGAGTCCTTAGACTTTCCAGCCTATGATCAAAACGGTTGTGTTCAGGTGCAGCACCCCGAAAGCGCCCCGTGGGCGGTGTTAGTTTCATTGTGGGCCAGCTACAACCACTACCTGGCCCACATCATTTCGCATCTCCCACCCGCAAAGCTCGACGTGATCTGCCGCATCGGTTCGAACGAGCCGGTCACGCTGCGCTACCTGGCGGAGGACTATGTACGCCACCTGCTACATCACCTCGACCAGATAATCCTGCCTGGCGCGTAGTTTCCTCAAAGCACTTATGAAGCCTTTTTCGCGGTCCGGGTGGTGTGTTTCTTGGATGTTTCCTTGAGCAGCATCTGCACCTGCTCGCGCAGATGTTTCTCCTGATCCTCGGCGAAGAACTTGTCGTCGCCCTCATATTGCGCCTGGATGCTCCCCTGCCGGTCGATAAACACGAGTTGCGGCATCAGGAGCCGGAACATCGCCGGATGTTGAAGGTATCCGAGCGCCGTATTCAGATTGCTGAAGCCCACTGGGAAGGGTGGCTGAAAGCGTTGGATAAAATCCGGCACGTTCATCTTGGCCATGTCTTCCACCGCGCTGGCCACCACCTGCAGCCCCTGTGGTCCGTATTCCTTCTGCAGAGCCGATAGGTACCCGACCGTCTTCTGGCAGTGCGGACAAGTGGTCAGAATGAAGGCCAGGATGCACACTTTTCCTTTGAACTGGCTCAAGGTGACCTGTTTCCCATCCGTCAGATCGATGGTTAAATCCGGCGAAGGCCGGGGCACCTCCGCCGCGATTCCGGTAACCATGGCCAGCAACACGCCGGCCAATAAATGACGCAGACGCCGGTTGAACATAAATTGACAGTTTACCGCACCGCCGGAATGGGGTTCTCGGCGCCTTCGATGCTGGTGACCACATTTCCCTGCAATTGCACCCGGAAATGCCCATCATCGCCGGTGCCCGTAAGGGCCGTATCGCTGTCCGATTCGATCTCCAGCTTCTTCCATTTCTTTCCCAGCAGCTGCCGGTACATCCGGAAATAGCGGTTCGCCGCGGCGGCATCGTCCCACTCCACCGCATATAAGAGAACCACGCGCTCCGGCGAATGGTGTTCCAGCAGCGCGTAAGCCCCGCCCCGCCAGTGCGGCGAAATCTCGCCGGATTCCGCGCGGCTGCTATATTGCTCCAGCAGGATGGAATGGTCCAGCTCTCCTAGCGTGCCGTCCGCGATGCGCTTGTACCCGTGCGCGTCCGGAAGCTGCGGCAACGTGGGATGCGCCGGCTCCTTCTCCGAAAAATAGGCGTCCGGATGCAGGATCTGTTGCGTGCTCGCGGGCGGCCGCCGGAAGACTTCTTCGAACGACTTCTGTTTTAGCCGCTGGTACACCGCATTCTGAAACAGCAGGCCCTGGCTATAAGGGAACACCAGCGTCTCGCGCAAATAGAGCGGCTCTTTGTCGAAGACTGGAAACTGGCCGGCGCCAGCCTCGATGCCGTGCGCCATGCCCTCCAGCAGCACTGGCGAATTGGCGAGCGATTGCCCCGCTTTGCGCGCCAGGTACTCCGCCATCAACCATGACGCCTGCCCCTCCATCACGGCCATTCTGGCCATCGATCCATCGTCGCTCTTTCGGCCCTGCTTGATGAACTTTTCCAGATTCACGTTTTGATCCGCCAGCGCATGCCCCAGTTCATGCACCAGGGCCGGTTCGCGCGTTGCTGAAGGCGTCCAATCCGTAATGAACAGCTTCTTCTTGTGAAAATCGTAGAACGCGGCGGCCTGCTCCGTCAGGAGGTCCACCGTGTTCTTGGCCAAGTCGAAATCCTGCGGCACCAGGCCCAGCTTTTTCAGCGTCAGCTCTTCCACCCGGATATCTTCCGGCGAAGTGGTCTCCTTCATGCGCTTTTCCAGGAAATCTTTCACCTTGTCGCGCGTAATGATCTCCGCCGGCACCTGCCGTTTGATCTTGAAACCCGTGATGTCCTGCAGATCGTGCAGAATCGATCCAATCTCCTGGAAGATCTCGCTTGCCTGATCGGTGTTTACGCCGGACTGGGCAGCCGCTACGCCCGCCGCCAAAAGAGCCGTAAGCACCAAGGCCGGCCAGGACCGCATCCGCTTCGCCACTACCGCACCTCCTGAAATACGTGCAACTGCGTCCGGAAGACTGCGGCCGCCGCCATCGCCAGAAGCCCGCCGGCCAGCACCGTCAGCCGTGCCCCATAGGCGCGCGCCAGGGCGCCCGCCGCCAGGCTGCCGAAGGGGCCGATACCCACTACCGTCATCGAGTAAAAGGCCATCGTCCGGCCGCGGTATTCATCTGGAATTAACGTCTGGATCAGCGTATTGGCCGAAGCCATTCCGCGCATCACGCTATATCCGATCACCGGCATGATCGCCAGCGAGAAATAGAACGCGTTCGACCCGGCGAACACGCAGAAACTGGCACCCAACAGCAGCGCGCTCCACAGAATCACCCGCGGCAGGCTCGACACTCGCGCCCGCCACGCCAGCACCAGGGTCCCGGCCACCGCGCCCGCTCCCATGGCTCCCATCAGGATACCCAGGCCCCGCGATCCGCGGTGAAAAATATCGTCCGCGAAGAACGGCATCAAAACCAGAGCCGGCATGCCCGCAATGGTGATAGCCCCCATCATGGCAAGCAGGGTGCGCACGGCGGCATGGCCCTGGACATATTTGAAGCCCTGCACCAGATGCGCCCAAGGCGAGTCCTGCACGTGCCGGTCGAACTTCGGCAGGCGCATCGCCAGCAGGCAGCCGATCACGGCGAAAAAGCTGATGCCGTTCAACAGAAAACAGACTCCTTCGCCTACCGCCGCAACCAGTAGTCCGGCCACCGCCGGCCCTACTACCCGCGCGCCGTTGAAAATCGCCGAGTTCAGCGAGATGGCATTCAGCAGATCGTCTCTGCTGGTCATCTCGATGATCAGCGATTGCCGTCCCGGCATGTCGAAGGCGTTGATGGTACCCAATCCGACCGCCAGCACCAGGATGTGCCAGACCTGCACTTTGCCGCTCAGCGTGAGTGCCGCCAGCACGAAAGCCTGCAGCATGGAGAGCGTTTGCGTCACGACTACCAAGCGGTAGCGCGAGTAACGGTCGGCGGCCAACCCGCCCAAGGCGCCGAACGCAAACACGGGGATTTGAGTGCAAAACCAGGCGGTACCCAGCAGCAGTTCCGAGTGCGTCAGGCGATACACCAGCCAGGCTTGCGCCACGTTCTGCATCCACGTGCCCACCAGGGAGATGATTTGCCCTGTGACGAACAGCCGGAAATTACGGTGACGGAGCGCCCGAAAGGCTTGTGCCAGGCCGGTGGAAAGCTCGGGTTGTGGGGAAAGCTCCTGAAGGACCAGCGACGGGGTCTCGCCCTCGCGCCCCGGGGTGGGAACAGGCATGCTTAGTTTCAGAATACCGCAGTGGCGTATTCCGCTATCCGGCGACCGGCCGGATCTCCGCGATCAGCGCGTCCACCTGGCGCATCACCTGGCCGTTAGGAGCGATGTGAATCCCGCACTCTTTTTCGGTATCCTGCTCCCACCACCAGCGTCCCGCGCGCTCGTCTTCGCAATCGAACGCAGCCCGGGTGCACGGCCCGCAGCCGATGCTGGGGAAACCCTTGGCATATAACGGATGGACCGGGACATCATAACGCCGGATGTAGTCCTCCACATCCTGTTTGCTCCAATCCGCCAGGGGACTGATCTTCACGGTTCCGTCTTTGCTTTCGACTTTGCGGATGTCCGCGCGTGATTCCGTCTGCGACCGCCGCAACCCCACTACCCAGGCGCTCAGCGTCGCCAACTTCCGTTCGAGCGGCCGCACTTTACGCACATGGCAGCACAGTTTGCGCAAAGCCACCTCGCGGTAAAACAGGTTAGGGCCGTGCGCCGCGATCATGGATTCCACTTCCGACGCCTCAGGAAACACGATCTCCACCGGAATCCTGTAGCGCTGGCGCACTGTTTCCATCATCTGGTGCGTTTCCTCAGGTAGCCGGCCCGTGTCGATCGTAAACACGCGGACGCGAGGATTGATACGCGTCGCCATGTCGATCACCACCATTCCCTCTTTCTGGAAACTGGTGGAGATTGCCAGCGAATCACCGAAGGTGGAGAGGGCCCAAGCTAGCACTTCCTGTGCGGTAGCGGTTTCGAGATCGGGCAAATGTACCAATCTCTATCAAGATAGACTAAATTCGCCCACACGTCAAGCCCCGCGAAGCTGGAAGTCTGTAAGGGATTGCTGTGATTGGTACTTAACTGCCTAGCCTTCGACCTTACCTGCGACAATGATCGAAATCGCCACATCCCCCACTTTGGTATCGAGCACCCAATCGTGGTCGTTCTGCTTGCTGAGGTTGGGGAATTTGTCGCTGGTCGAATTCCAGATGCTGAGCACCGCCGGGTGCGGCGTTCCCGATGCTTTCGCGCTCAAACCCACCAACGCGTCAAATCCCGGCGTAGCATTCGCGTCAGTATCGTCGCTCGCCCGCACCAGCAGCGCGAAATCCCTCTGCGGCGCGACCCCTTGATGATCGCCATTGACCGGATACTGGCTGTAGCGCAACGTGTATGTGCCGGCCTTCAATGCCTGCCCCCGCCGATCCTGTGCCGGCGCGGCGAAGCGGATCACCCCTAGCAGCGCACCTTGCGGAAAAGGGAGGGTGACGGCGTCGTCACTCGGCTTGGTTCCGCCCGGCGCCTGTGCGCGGAGCCACAATTCGCAGTAGACCGATCCGCTTGGCCCCAGAATCTTGACCCCCTGCGGCTGTAGCGTGGAAACAAATGCGGGCGCCAGATCGCTAGGCGGCGCGCCCGCGGGCTCCATTTTGTATTGGGCAAATGCCAGACTCACAGAAAAGCCGGCGGAAAGAAGGACGAACTGAAAGAGATTTTTCATAACCGTACCGCGAAGGAGTGTATGATTTGGAGCGGGAGACGGGATTCGAACCCGCGACATCGACCTTGGCAAGGTCGCACTCTACCAACTGAGTTACTCCCGCCCAATGGGAACTACTATTATCCTGGACCTGCAACGGTCCTGTCAAACAGGCTTAACCGCAGTTTCGGCTCCATTACGCCTACTGCGCCGCCGCATCCAGGATGGTGTACCACAGAAACTCGACCAGCTTGTACAGCGAATCCTCCGCGATGCGCTCATTATTGGAGTGTGCTTCCCCCGGATCGCCGGCCTCCACCACCGGACCAAACCCATAAGCTTGCTCGCCCTTGGCGCGAAGTTGCGCCATGTCCGTAGCGCCGGTGAGCATTGCCGGCAGCGTGATCGCCTTAGGGAACATTTTGCTCTGGGCATGTTCCAGCGCCCGGAACATGACGGTATCCGTCCGCGACGCCGCAGTTGCCGGACGGTCCGCCTTGCGCGGCTCCACATCCACGTTCGGGTCGCCGATCACGGTGCGCATCTGGTCGTAGAACCGCGGCATGTCCTCGTCCGGCAGCGCGCGGATATCGATGAACGCCTCGGCTTCGGAAGGAATCACGTTGAAGCTGAAGCCGGCCTTGAGCATGGTCGGCGCCAGCGTGGTCCGCACGAGCGCGGAATTCGCCGGCTCGTAGCGTTCGAAGTAGCGGTCGATCTCCGCCGCGCGAGCCGCATCGTCCACGTGCCGGTAACGGTCCGCTTCAGCAGGTGGGCTGATGGTCGCCAGGCGTTCGAAGTAGGCGCGAGTGGTCTCGTTCAGCCGCATCGGCGTGTGCCACTCCGCTAACTTGGCGACGGCCGCCGTCAACCGCACCACCGCGTTGTCCGGGGACGGCCGTGAAGCATGCCCCGACGGTCCCCGCGCGATCAGGCGCACCCCACGCGGCACCTTCTCCGCCGTGGTGATGGCCACGTAGCGCACTTTTCCTCCGACCGCCACCGCCGATCCGCCTTCCGCCAGCGCATACTCCGCGGCGATTTCGTTCCAATGGCGTTTTACCAGGTACCCGATGCCCACATCCGGCGTGCCTTCCTCGCCGGCCTCTGCGATAAAGATCACGTCCCGGTTCAGCTTCACCTGGCCGCGCCGGAGCAGCAGCATCACCATCAGCTCGGCCGCCACGATCTCCTTATCGTCGATGGCGCCCCGCCCATAAACAAAACCATGCCGGCGTACCGCACCAAATGGATTCATCGCCCACTTCGATCGCTGCACCCCGACTACGTCCGTGTGTCCCAGCATGGCAATGGGCCGCGCCGACCCGTTGCCCTTGATGCGCGCCACCAGGTTGGCTCGCGCGGGGTCGAGCGCAAGCTGCTTTACAGGGATGCCTTCGGCCTTCAGCACGCCTTCCAGGTATTTGGCCGCCTCGGTCTCGTTACCGGGGGGATTCGATGTGTCGATCCGCAGCAGGTCGGTGAAGTGCCGTAAGGTCTCCACGTTCACCTTGCGCCAGTTGACATGGCGTGGCTCGGCGCCCGAAACGATCACACATCCGAGGAAAACGAGGGCGCTACAGCGGGATATTGCCATGCTTCTTGCGGGGATTGGTGTCTACCTTGTTCTCCAGCATGCGAAAGGCCCGGATCACCCGCGGCCGGGTCTCGCGAGGTTCAATCACATCGTCGATGAAGCCGCGCTCCGCGGCGATGAAGGGATTGGCGAACCGCTCACGGAATTCCTCTGTCTTCTGCGTGCGTAGCGCGTCCCGGTCGCGCGCCGCAGATAATTCACGCCGGTAGACAATGTTCACCGCCCCCTCGGCTCCCATCACGGCAATCTCCGCGCTGGGCCACGCCAGGTTCACATCCGTCCGGATATGTTTCGATCCCATCACGCAGTATGCGCCGCCATAGGCTTTGCGCGTAATCACGGTAACCTTCGGCACGGTGGCCTCGGCATAGGCAAATAGCAACTTGGCGCCGTGCCGGATGATGCCACCGAATTCCTGTTCCGTGCCGGGCAAAAATCCGGGCACATCTTCGAAGGTCAGAATCGGGATGTTGAAGGCGTCGCAGAAGCGCACGAACCGCGCGCCTTTGACCGACGAATTGATATCCAGGCACCCCGCCAGATATGCGGGTTGATTACCGACGATCCCCACCGAGCGCCCGTCGAGCCGCGCGAATCCCACTACCAGATTTCGCGCGAAATGCTCGTGGACTTCAAAGAACTCGCCATCGTCCACCACGCGCCGGATGGCATCCTTAATGTCGTACGGCTGGTTCGATTCCGGCGGCACCAGCGAGTCGAGCGCCGGATCCATGCGGTCGATGGGATCGGACGAAGCGCGCCGCGGGGGATCTTCGCGATTATTCTGCGGCAGGTAGCTCAACAGCTCGCGGATCATGCGCAAACATTGGCCGTCATCGGGCGCGATGAAGTGCCCCACACCGCTGACCGAATTGTGCGTCATCGAGCCGCCCAGCCGTTCCTTGGTCACATCTTCGTGGGTGACGGTCTTGATGACGTCCGGTCCGGTGACGAACATGTAGCTGGTGTGGTCCACCATGAAGACAAAATCGGTGATGGCCGGCGAATACACCGCTCCTCCGGCGCACGGCCCCATGATCGCGGAGATCTGCGGCACCACGCCGCTGGCCAGCGTGTTGCGCAGAAAAATATCCGCATAGCCGCCCAGAGACAGCACGCCTTCCTGGATGCGCGCGCCGCCGGAATCGTTAAGCCCGATCACTGGCGCGCCGTTGTTCATGGCGTGGTCCATGATCTTGCAGATCTTCAAAGCGTTCGATTCCGAGAGGGAACCGCCGAAAACGGTGAAGTCCTGAGCGAAGACGTAAACCAGCCGGCCGTCGACGTAGCCGTATCCGGTGACGAACCCATCGCCGGGGACGATCTGTTCGTCCATGCCGAAGTCCCGGCCCCTGTGCGTCACCAGTTTGTCGAGTTCTTCGAAGGTACCTTCGTCCAGCAGCAGCTCGATGCGCTCGCGCGCGGAGAGCTTGCCTTCCTGGTGCTGCCGCTGGCGCCGTTCCTCGCCGCCACCTTGCTCGGCCGCTTCGTGCCGGCGGCGAAGTTCCCGGAGCCTGTCCATTCCTTTGATTGTAGCGGGCGCGCAGCCGTACGAGAATAGAATGATGAATCGTTTCCGCCCGGCCGCCGCCTGTCTACTGTGCTTGACGGCTTGGGCCGCGTCAGGGTACACCGTCGCCCAGATCAAATCGTTCGTCCAATCCGCGATTCAACTCAAGAACAAAGATAAAGACGTCGCCGACACCCTGCGCACCATGAAGTTGTCGGAACGCCTGGACCTGGACACGGTGGAAGCGCTCCAACGGGAGGGCGCCGGTCCCAAAACCGTGGCCGTACTGAAACAGCTCGCCAGCGAGTCGGCGGCTCTTCCAGAGGCCAAGCCGCCCGCCCCGCCGCCTGTGTACGTTCCTCCGCCGCCGCCGCCCGCGGAAGAGCAGGCCAAGCTGCTCGACGAGGTACGCGATTACGCCGTCAACTACACGCACCGGCTTCCCGATTTCATCTGCCTGGAGCAGACCCGCCGCTACGATAACACCACCGGCAAGGATGCCTGGCGGCAGTCCGACGTCATCACCGCGCGGCTGAGCTATTTCAACCAGAAGGAAGATTACAAGCTGCTATCGCAGAACGATCGCGTAGTCACCGGCCAGTCGTACACATCCGTCGGCGGCGCCACCTCGACCGGCGACTTCGGCACCACCATGAGCGAAATCTTCGACCCCGCCAGCCATACCCATTTCGAGTGGGAACGCTGGACCAAGCTGCGCGGCCGGGTAGCGCACGTTTTCAAATATCGCGTGCCGCTGGAGTTTTCCCGGTGGTCCATAGAGGCCCGGGGCGATCAAAAGGGCGAGGGGTCCAGGATTACAGCCGGTTACCACGGCGAGGTCTCCGTCGATAAAGAGCTGCACACCATCGTCCGCATTACACAGGAAGCGGAGAACATTCCGCCCACGTTTCCAGTCCAGGATGCCAGCGAAACGCTGGACTACGATTTCATCAAGATCGGCGACAGCGAGTTCTTTCTGCCGCTGATGGCCACCGTTCATATGCACGACGGCAGGATGTGGAACAAGAACGTGAAGGAATTCCGGCTTTACCGGAAGTTCTCGGCCGACGCAGTAATCAAGTTCGACAGCCAGGAACTGCCGCCCGACGATAAGCAGCCGCCGCAACCGCAGGCGCCGAAGTAATAGAATAGAGTCCACTCCGGGGAGGGAGCGCCCATGAATCGTCGAGACCTCTTCAAAAGTGCGGCGCTGGCCGGCGCCGCCGCTACAGGTGCCTTGTCGCAGGCATCCCGCGCCGCCGCAAGCGATCGAATCGGCATCGGCGTCATCGGCTGTGGCGGCATGGGCTGTATGGATCTGGCCGACTTCCAGAAGCAGCCCGATGCCGAAATCGTCGCCGTCTGCGACGTCTATCAGCCGAATCTGCAGACCGCCCACAAGCTGACCGAAGGTAAGGCCCGCACTTACACCGACTTTCGCAAGCTCTTGGACGACCGTGCGGTAGACGCCGTGGTGGTCGCCACGCCGGATCACTGGCATCCCTACATCATGGTGACGGCCTGCCAGGCGCATAAGGACGTCTATGTGGAGAAGCCCGTGTCCAACGTGGTGCGCGAAGGGCGCCTTATGGTGGAGGCTGCGCGCGCCAACCAGCGCATCGTGCAGGTAGGCCTGCAGCAGCGCTCCGGCTCTCATTTCCAGCGCGCCGCGCAAATCGTGCGCAGCGGCGAGATCGGCGAAATACATTACGTGCAGACCTGGATTCACGAAACCAGCTCGCCCGAAGGACTCGGCACGCCGCCGGATTCCGATCCGCCCGCCGGGCTTGATTACGACCTATGGCTCGGTCCGGCGCCGAAGGCGCCCTTCAACCCCGCGCATTTCCTGGGCAATTGGCGCTCGTTCTCGGCGTATGGCGGCGGACGCATCACGGATTGGGGCGTGCACCTCGTCGACGTTGTACACATGGCCATGGGCGTCGATAAACCGCAGGCAGTCACCGCATCCGGCGGCAAGCTCTACGTCCACGACCGCCGCGATACGCCCGACACGCACGAAGTCACCTGGGAGTATCCGGGCTTCCTGGTGCACTACACTTGCCTGCATCACAATTCCTACGGGCACAATGGCGACGCCGGCCACAAACCCTTCGGCAGTTATGGCATTCAGTTCCACGGCACACGCGGCACGCTGTTTGTGGACCGCGCCGGATACGAGGTCACCCCGCAGATGAAGTCTCACTCCGAACCGGGTGGGATCTCGTTCCGCGCCGCGTTCGACGATCTCACGGGTATCAGCATGTATTACGACCTGGAAGGCGTGGCCGGGCGCGGCACCACCTCGGTGCAGCACCTTCCGCACGTGCGCAACTTCCTGAACTGCGTCAAATCCCGCGAGCTGCCGGTGGCGGATATCGAGATCGGGCACCGCACCACCACCGCGTGTCATCTGGGCAACATCGCGCTGCGCGTCGACCAGAAGCTCCGTTGGGACGCACAGGCCGAACGCTTCATCGGCAACGACGATGCCAACCGGATGCTGGTCCGCGATTATCGCGCGCCGTGGAAACTCGCGGGCATGAATTCATAGGAGGTGAATATGACGGACCGTCGGGAATTCATCAAGGCCGCGGCCCTAGTCACGGCGGCATCTTACGGACGGATCCTGGGCGCCAACGATCGCTTCCGCATTGGCGGCATAGGCACCGGCGGACGCTGTCAGTATCTGCTGGGCCTGCTCAACAAAGGCGGCCAAAGCCAGATCACGGCGGTCTGCGATGTGAACGAGCTCCACCGTCAGGAAGCGCGTGAGAAACTGGCGCCCGAAGCGGCCGAATTCACGGACTACCGTAAACTGCTCGAACGGACCGATGTGGATGCGGTGGTGATCGGCGCCCCGGATCACTGGCACGTTCCCATGGCCATCGACGCGGTGCGCGCCGGCAAGGATGTATATGTGGAAAAGCCCGTGACCCACCGTCCCGAGGAAGGCGAGCCGCTGATCGAAGCCGTCAACGCGTCCAAGCGCGTAGTGCAGACGGGCATGCAGCAGCGTAGCTGGCCCCACTTCCAGCAGGCGCGCGAGATCGTGGCCGGCGGTGGCCTCGGCCAGGTCACCTTCATTCGCACCTATTGGTATCAGAATCACCTGCAGGCACGCGGCGGCCCGCACAAGCCGATCGACAGCTCGAAGATCGATTGGAAGATGTTTCTCGGCTCGGCCCCCGATCAGCCGTTCGACCAGGAGCGCTACATGAACTGGCGATGGTTCTGGGACTTCGGCGGCGGCTCGCTCACCGATCTGTTTCTGCACTGGGTGGACGTGGCGCAATGGTACATGGGCAACGACACGCCCCTCGATGCGCAAGCCATCGGCGGCAAATATGTCATTCCTGAATGGCAGTGGCCCGACACAGTCAACGCCGCATTCCACTATCCCGGCAATTTCATTGTGAACTTCGATTGCAGCCTGATGGGCTACCTGGAGGGCGGCGGCCTGGTCTTCCATGGCACCAAGGCCCTGATGCGCCTGCATCGCGGCGGCTTCGCGGTCTACCCTGAGCAGCCCCGGTACACCGAGCTGCCCGATCTGAAGGATGTCGTGCAAGAGGTGCATTCCGAGCACGATGGCGGCATCGAGCACGTGCAAAACTTCCTCGATTGCATCCGCTCGCGGAATACGCCGAATGCCCCCGTGGCCGTGGGCGTCGCGGCGGCCCGCACGGGTCACTTGGGGAATCAGGCCTTGCGCTCGGGGCAGCCGGTACGAGCCTGAATGGCCTACGCGATTACGCGAAGGCAGAGTCTGCTAATGTTCGGTGCCGGGTTAACGGCCGCGCCCGCAAGTAACCTGGCCCGGCGATGGCAGGAGATCGCCGCCGGGATCGACGGCACCGTCGGCGCGTCGGCCATGC
Organism: Bryobacterales bacterium; assembly: GCA_963843255.1. GTDB lineage: Bacteria > Acidobacteriota > Terriglobia > Bryobacterales > Bryobacteraceae > Bog-159. The sequence goes on from CAWJJQ010000009.1 coordinate 796,548, forward strand.
ACCTCGGGTCCGGACAAAAACTAAGCTCGCGCGGCGAAGACCGCTTTCCTATGGCGAGCGTCTGCAAGCTGCCCATCGCCGCGCACATTCTCGCGATGGTGGATGAGGGCAAGCTCTCGCGTAGCGCGTCTATCCAAGTCCTGCCTGGCGACGTCGTCACGAATGTCAGCGAGGTCGCCGAACGGTGGCCGAAGCAAAAGAGCTTTCCCCTGGACGAACTGCTGCAGCTCATGGTGGCCAAAAGCGACAATACCGCCGTCGAGACACTGTATCGGATCGGCGGCGGGGGCAGCGCGATCACCGCCCGCCTTCGCGGCTGGCGCGTAGATGGCGTCCGCATCGATCGTAGCGAGCGCCAGTGCAACCGCGATGCTTCGGGACCGACACCCGCCGCTCGCCTGGCTGCCATGCGCCGCTTCATCGCCGACCCGCGCGACACGGCCACGCCTGACAGCACGGTTTTTCTGCTGCAGCGGCTCTTTCGCGGCGAACTCCTGTCGGCGTCCTCCACCGCGCGCCTCGTCCGGATTCTGGAAGCCACCACCACCGGCCCCGCGCGCATCAAGGGGCTGCTACCCGCGGGCGTGGTGGTCGCTCACAAGACCGGTACCACAGGGACGGCCGGCACGTTGAACGGCGGCACCAACGATGTGGGAGTGATCACGCTCCCCTCCGGATCGGGTCAACTCGCCCTGGCGGTCTTCATTAAAGGCAGCAGCCGCGACTTGCCGGCCAGGGAAAAGGCCATCGCCGAAATCGCCAAAGCCGCATACGATTCCTGGCGCGAGGCTTGAACGAGGGATTGACCAACCATGGACAAACGCGAGGCACGCAGAGCATTCAAATTGAAAATTACACCCAAGGGCGTCTACGCCGTGAAGTGTTCTGCCTCGGGCGAAACCTGGGTTGGCGCTTCCACGCATCTGGACTCCCAACAGAACGGCGCGTGGTATCAATTGCGCAACCGCCTCCACCAGAACAAGAGCATGCAAGCCGCCTGGGACGCGCATGGGGAGGCCGCGTTTACATACCAGATCCTGGAGACACTGGATGACGATGTGCCACCCCTCCTGCTCCGGGATTCGCTGGCGGAACGGCAGAAACACTGGGAGCGCGCGTTAGCGGCTAGTACGGCCCGCTAAGGATTCGGCTGGCGTGTCGGCGGACCCGGGCGCGGTGATGCGGATTTCGGCCAAGCCGTTGCCGGCCGTGAACATCGACAATCCGAGGTGCTGATCGAATTGCTTGACGGCGGCTTCAATCTTCTGCAGGGAGTCCTCGGCTAAGGTATCGCCCACGTGCACCGGCAGGCTCCGCACCAGGTCATCGCGCATCGCGCTGCTCAGACCCCGAACGGTGATGCCCTTCACTCTGCGTCCGGTGAAAACAGGGTCGCGAAAATTCTGCACCCCGCTCTGCAACTCCGCCATGCGCTCCGCAAGCTCTGCCATTTGCGCCCGCTCGTTCTCGGCCTGTTTCAGAAACTCGTGCTCGTTCAGCGCCTCGATCAGGGGCTTGGCGTTTTGTAGCTGGCTTTCAAGCGTCTGCCGCTGATTCTCGAACTCCTTCAGTTGAGCCTCAGCTCCTTGAATATCCGGATGGTTTTCCCGATAAGCCTGGCGCAGCGCCGAAAGCTGGGCTTCGAGATTCAGAATCTGGGCATTGAGATCCTGCTTCCGTTCGTTCTCGAGAGCTTTTTGGGCCGCTTGCGACTCCAGGAACATCTGCCTGGCTTGCTTCTCCAGCTCCATGCCTCCCACACCTATTCCGCCGCTGATGCCGCCGCCAACACCGCCGCTAACTCCCCCACCGATGCCGCCACCAACGCCGCCGCTAATTCCCCGCCTCGGCGTGCTTCGCGGAATGCTGACGCACGGCACCCTCTGCCGGCTTCCCGAATGTGATGCTGACCTGCGGCGCGCCTGCAGCGGGCGTAAAGTGCCAGTGCAAAACGGATTCAAGCGCTGCCTTACGCAGCTCCGACGGCCCGCTCAACACGCGTGCGTCCGTCACTTCTCCCGCCGCGCCCAACGTGGCCTCCACCACTACCGTTCCTATAATCCCCTTCTCCGCCGCCCCCGCAGGATACTCCACCGGTTCGCGATGCATTACCGTCGCGCCCTTCAGATCCACGCGCACGCCTGGATCGTCCTCCACACTGGTGTCGGCCGCCACAGCTGCGGGCTTTTCCGGTTGCTGGCCGCGCGCCCAGGGCATATTGAGTGCGAGGCAGATCAGCCCCAGCGACAGTGCCAGAATCCCCGGCAGTTTGGAAGGCGAATTCCCCGGCCGCACCTCGCCCATGATTCGCCGGATGCGATACATCAGCGATCCTCCCGTGCTTCCCAGCGCCAGCCTGGGCGCGGGCACCCGCAGCCTTTCGAGCTTTGTCAGGGCGCGCGCATAGCACAACGCATCGCCGCAGCACTCCACCGCCAGGTCGTCGCAACACAGTTCGCGCTCGTGCCGGATCCGCGACGATGCCCACCATACCGCCGGATGATAGAACAGCAGGGTCTCCACCGCCGTCTGCAGCATATTGACCAGATAGTCGTAGCGCAAAATATGCGCCAGCTCGTGCGCCAGTACGGCTTCCAATTGTTCGGCCGTCAGGCCTGCCAGCGTTGATGCAGGCAGCAGCAGGACAGGCCGGATCCAGCCCACCACGCTCGGGCAATCGGCGGCCGCGGTGATCAGCAAGCGGACCGTACGCGAAAGCTTCATCCGCGCGCAAAGGTTCGTCACCGCGTCCAGGATCGCGGCTTCAGGCGCCTGCGATCGCCGGCGTACAGCCGCCACCTGTCGCGCCGCCCACACCAGGCGCAGCGAGAAGATCAGCACGCCGAGGAACCATGCCGGGAGCGCCCATCGCTCCACCCAGGCGCTCAAATCGAATGGCGTCACGCTCGAAGCAGCCCTGACCAGGCGCGTCGCTTGGGGAGCGGCGCTGACCCAGCCAGCCGCCGGCAGCGCATCAGGCGCGACGTAGATAAGGTACGCCGTGACCGCCGGCAGCGCCGCCATCAGGCCCAAGGCCAGGCAACTCACCGCGTAGCGCGCCCGCGCCGACCGGTTCCTCAGGATAAAAAGGGCGATCCACAGAAGAACCGCGACCAGGAGCCCTTGCCAAACAAAATCGAGCAGCGCCGCGCTGAGCGCTTGTGCCAGTGCCGTCATTTCTTGCCTCCTTCGAACCGGTCCAAAAGCTTTTCCATGGCCTCCAACTCTGCCGGAGAGGACTTTTTGGTCGACAACGCCTGCAGCACCATCGCCTTGACCGAACCGCCGAACGCCCGGTTCACCAGGTCGCTCAACAACTGCCCCTGCGTCTCCTTCTGCGTGTAGCTCGCCCGGTACAGTTGCGGCCGCTGGCTCTCGTCGCGGTCCACGAGACCTTTTTCGGTCATGATCTGGATCAGCTTGAGGACGGTGGTGTAGCCGGTCGGCCGCGATTCGTTCAGGATCTGCTGGATGGCGCGCACGGAAAGCGGTTCCCGTTCCCAAAGGACCCGAAGGATCGCCAGTTCCGCCTCGGTGGGTTTGCGCCGGTTGGATGCCATGGCCGCATTATGACGAAAGTCTTCGTCATTTGTCAATAGGTAGCTTTGCGATACCCTTGACGTCGTGAAATTGAACACGGCGGCCCATTGTTAGCGCCCATCCATCCCACGGTATGATGAAGAGAAAGGCCTTCCCCGTTATGCCCCTGAAAACTGACCCTGATCTGGGTATCAATAGTTGGCTCGAAGATGAGCTGTATCAACAATATCTGAACGATCGCACCGCCGTAGACGAAAGCTGGAAGCACGTCTTCGAGGAAGCCCCCAACGGGCGAAGCGACGTTCCCGCGCCTCCACGCCCCCCGGCCGCGGCGTCCGCACCCGCGCCACCGCAGGTCCCCCAAGAAGGCGCCCAACCCCTCCGCGGCATCGCCGCCAAGATCGCCGAGAACATGAGCGCCAGCGTGACCATTCCCCTGGCCACCTCCCAGCGCATGATCCCGGTCAAGGTGATGGACGAGAATCGCCGCATCATCAACCAGCACCGCACCCTGGTCGGCAAGAGCAAAGTCTCCTACACCCACCTGATCGGCTGGGCCATTCTCAAGGCGCTCGAAGATTTTCCTGGCCTGAACCACGCTTACGGCGAAGTGAACGGCCAGCCCGCGCGCATCGCCCACCCCCAGATCAACCTGGGCATTGCCGTAGACGTCCCCACCAAAGACGGCGGACGCAACCTGCTGGTCCCCAGTATCAAGAACGCCGGTCAACTCGATTTCGCGCAGTACGTCACCACCTTCGACGGTCTGGTCGACCGCGCCCGTAAAGGCAAACTGGCGCCAGCCGATTTTCAGGGCACCACCATATCGCTGACCAATCCCGGCACCGTCGGCACTATGAGCTCCAGCCCGCGCCTGATGACCGGCCAGGGCGCCATCATCGCCGCCGGAGCGATCGACTACCCGGCCGAATACCAGGGCGCCGCACCCGAAACGCGCTCCATGCTTGGCATCAGCAAAGTGATGTCGCTTTCCTGCACCTACGACCACCGCATCATCCAGGGCGCGGAATCCGGCATGTTTTTGGGCAAAGTGCAGGCCCTGCTCGACGGCGCCGACGGCTTTTACGAAGAGATCTTCGCGCACCTCAAGATGCCGCACCAGCCCGTGCGCTGGGAGACGGACAAGCACGTCATGCTGCCCGGGGCCACCGGCCGCACCGCTGAAATCGCGAAGGAGGCCGGCGTTCTGCAGCTCATCAACGCCTATCGCGTCCGCGGCCACCTGATCGCCGATCTCGACCCGCTGGGCACCGAGCCCAATTATCATGCCGAGCTCGATCCGGTCACCTACGGGCTGACCATCTGGGACCTGGATCGCGAATTTCTCACCGGCAGCCTCAGCGAAGCCATGGGCGAACACGGCCCTAAGCCGGTCGCGACCCTGCGCGAGATTCTGGAAACACTGCGCCAGACGTACTGCGGCAAAATCGGCTGCGAGTACATGAACATCCAGCATCCCGAGCAGAAGAGTTGGCTGCAGCACCGCATGGAGCCGCAGGCCAACAACTGGCCGCTCGACCCGGAGACCCGCATCCGTATCCTGCGCCGCCTGCTCGAAGCCGAGGAGTTCGAGCATTTTCTGCACGCGCGCTTCGTAGGCCAGAAGCGCTTCGCCCTGGAAGGCGCCGAGACCGCCATCCCTATCCTCGACGAGCTTCTGGAGCGCGCCGCCGGGCGCAATGTTCACGAAGTGGTCATGGGCATGGCCCATCGCGGACGGCTCACCGTGCTCACCACCGTGGTGGGCAAACCGGTGGATGAAGTCTTCGCGCAGTTCGAGGGCGAGCTCGATCCCGCCAGCACGCAGGGCTCCGGCGACGTGAAGTATCACCTCGGCGCGCGCGGCGTCTATCGCTCCAGCACCGGCCGCGAGGTGCTGGTTTCCGTCTCGCCCAATCCCAGCCACCTGGAAGCTGTCGATCCCGTGGTCGAGGGAATCGTGCGTCCCAAACAGGACCGCCTCGGCGACACCGAACGCGAGCGCGTGATCCCGCTGCTCATTCACGGCGACGCGGCCTTCGCCGGACAGGGGGTGGTGGCCGAAACGCTGAATCTGTCGCAGCTGGATGGCTACTGCACGGGCGGCACGCTGCACCTCATCATCAACAATCAAATCGGATTCACTACGCTGCCCGACGAGGCCCGCTCCACGCCGTATTCCACCGACGTGGCGCGCGGCGTGCAGGCTCCCATCTTCCACGTCAACGGCGACGACCCCGAAGCCGCCATCCGGGTAGCGCAGATCGCCTTCGATTACCGCCAGCAATTCAAGAAAGACGTGGTCATCGACATGTTCTGCTATCGCCGCTGGGGCCACAACGAAGGCGACGATCCCAGTTACACGCAGCCGATTCTCTACCGGAAGATCAAGGAGCATCCTTCGGTAGGCAAGCTGTACGGCGAACGGCTGGTGCGCGAAGGCCTGCTCACCGCCGAACAAGTGGCCGCCATGCGCAAACAGTTTGCGCAATCGCTGGCCGCGGCTTACGATGCGGCCGCCAAATCGAACGAACATTTCAAGGGACAAGAGCTGGCCGCCGTTCCCAACGATCAGATCGCCAGCTTCTGCCCGCGCACCGCGGTCAACAAAGCCACCATCGACCGGGTGATCCGCGCCCTCACCCATTTCCCCGAAAATTTCCACCTGCATCCCAAGCTGCGTGGCTTCATCGACCGGCGCCGCGAAGTGATCGAGAAGGGCGGACCGGTGGACTGGGCCTTCGCCGAAGCCCTGGCGTTCGGCACACTGGCGCTCGAAGGCACGCCTGTCCGGCTGAGCGGACAGGATTCGGGTCGCGGCACTTTCAGCCAGCGGCACCTGGCTTTCTGGGATTCGGAAACCGCCCAGAAGTACATTCCCCTGCAGCACGTCTCGCCCGACCAGGCGCGCTTCGACGTATACGATAGTTCGCTCAGCGAGTATGCCGTAGTGGGTTTCGAATTCGGCTACAGCGTGGCTGATCCGCTGACCCTGGTGCTATGGGAAGCGCAGTTCGGCGATTTCGCCAACGGCGCGCAAATCATGATCGACCAGTTTATTTCGAGCGCGGAATCCAAGTGGGGGCAGCCCAGCGGCCTGGTGCTGTTGTTGCCGCACGGATTTGAAGGCCAGGGGCCCGAGCATTCGAGCGCCCGCATCGAGCGCTTTCTGGTGCTATGCGCCGGCGGGAACATGCAGGTGGCAAATTGTTCGACACCCGCCCAGTACTTCCACCTGCTGCGCCGCCAGATGTACGGCGGCGTGGACCGCCGGGGCATGCGCAAGCCGCTGGTGATCTTCACGCCCAAGAGCCTGTTGCGCCATCCCAAAGCCGTGTCCACCACCGCGGAGCTGACCAGCGGTGGCTTCCGCGAGGTGCTGACCGATACGACCGAGACTGAGCCGGAGCAGGTCACGCGCGTGATCTTCTGCTCGGGCAAAATCTACTACGACCTGCTGGCCGCCCGCGAAGCCCGGGTTGCAAATCACGTCGCCCTGGTGCGCATCGAGCAGTTGTACCCGTTCGCGGAAACGGAAGTGAACGACGCTTTGATGAGTTACCCGCTCACGGCTGAAGTGGTGTGGGCGCAGGAGGAACCACGCAACATGGGCGCGTGGCGTTTCATGGAGGAGCAGCTACAGCCGCTGCTCGCCTCTACCAACCGCGAGCTACGCTACGTGGGCCGCCCGGAAAGCGCCAGCCCCGCCACCGGTTCGGGCCGGCGCCATCAGGAAGAGCAGACCGCCATTGCCGGCGAAGCCATGTCGGAAAGGCCCCTGCGCGAGTCACGCCGCGTGCGCCTCGTATCGCGCCGCTGACGGGATCGGGTCTCCACGGCGTTTACTTGTGGTGCCCGCCGCCGTCCCCCGCCGGGGCATACACCGGCGCCCCGTCCGACGGATGCGTCGTGCGGCTCAGCGGAATCGTCTCCACCGTGCGCATGACTCCGTTTCCAACCGGAGCCAGCACCTGGATGGAAGCCGTCACCTGCGCCTCGCGAAACGACAGTAGCGGCTTCCGCACCATCGCTACCCCTACCACCACCGCTTGACCGTCGCCGGCCGGCGTCGCCGCCGCATTCGAAGTGAAAGCCGATTCCATCGCGCCGGCTGCGTGCGGCGTGCCTGCATTCGGTGCTGCGGCCACTGAGTCCGCCGTGGCATTCAGGCACGGCTGTGTTCCGGCGCCCGCCCCCAGCGGCGGCAGCGTCACGGTCGTCTCCGCGACCACGAGGCCCGTCTTTACGTTGATGAATTCCAGCGACACATCCACCGTGCCCGTCCCGATATTGGCGGCGCACAACACCAGTTTCTGTCCCTGCTCCGCGCTCGCCGGCAGACTCGCCAGCCGGTACGATACCGGTTTCATACCTGCCCGCGCACCGGCCGCACAGGTCAGAACGCAGCAAGTCACCCACACGCCTGTCTTCATAAAGGCTCTCCTTCCAGCGCTTCAGACGCGTTACGCTGCCTGGCGGTTACGGCACCGAAAAGCACGCCCGCACCTCGGGGCTGACCGCCACCGGTTTGCGTTTCTGCGCGTCGATGGGACACCACATGGTCCGCGCCTTGGCCAGCAGAACCCGGTCGCCGGCCCTCAGCATTTCCGTGAAGCGTTCGAAGCGCACCCGGCTGGCGCAGCCCACCCACGTGCGCGCGACGATGCGATCGCCGTCGAGCGCCGGCCGCAGGTAGTCGATTTCATGGCGCAGCACGATCCACAACACTCTCGATTGATCGATGGCCGGCGCGGCCGCCCGCCAGTGCGCCACCGCGGCTTCCTGTACCCAGCGAAGATACGCGACGTTGTTGACATGCCCAAGCTCGTCAAGATCCTCTGGCTCGACCGCCAGGGAGATCTCGAATGCCTCTAAAACAGGACCCATTACTCCAGTATCCCCCGGCGCTAAACGACTCGCGCACTCCTGCTATCCTGAATCTTCAGAATTCTAATCACCTTACATCGAGGTAAACCGCCGTGCGCGTAGTGGCCGGAGTTGATCTTGGCGGAACCGCCATCAACTACACATTAATCACCCCCCAGGAACAGTTCCTGATCGAAGGGCTGTGCGAGTATCCGGCCCGGTCCAAAGAAGGACCCGCCGTCTGCCTGCAACAGATCGTCGATGGCCTCAAAGTCGCTGTCGAGCAGGCTGGCCTGAAGGTAGCTGACGTAGCCGTGGCCGGTCTAGACACGCCCGGACCCGCCAGCGCCACCGGCGTGCTCAGCGCCGAAGGGTCCACCAACTTCATCCACCGCGAGTGGGGCGGCTTCGACATCCGCTCGGGCCTGGCCGCCCGCCTCGGCGTCCCTGTAACATATTTGAACGATGGCAACGCCGGCGCGCTGTGGGGTCACTTCACCATCTTTGGCGCCAGCCGCGCAGAGACCTCGGTCACCGTGGTCATCGGCACCGGCCTGGGTGGCGGCGTCATTATCGATGGGCGCGATGTGAAAGGCCGCAAGGGATTCGGCGGCGAGCTCGGCCACGTCCTCCTGCCCTATCAGAATATCCGTGGCATCGAGGGTTTAATCCCGCAATGCAACTGCGGCCGCGTGGGCGACCTTGAATCCGTCTGCTCTCTCACCGCCATTGAGAAATCGTATCTGCCCTACTTCCTGCGACGTTATCCGGATCATGAGCTCGCGAAGGTCAACCAGCATCAGGCCGCCAAGCTGGTGCGCGGGATGGCCGAGAAGGGCGACCCTATGTGCCAGGACATCTTCCGTGCCCAGGCCAATGCTCTCGGCGTCTTCTTCGATGAGATGATCAACACCTTCGACCCGGATGCCCTGGTGGTCGGCGGCGGCGCCATCGAAACCTGTGCCGAGTTCCAGCAGTGGTTCATCGATCAGATCCGGGCAGGCATGCCGCCACAGCGCGAAGAACAGTCTGATATCCCCATCTACATCATGCCCAACGGCGATACCGCGGGCGCCCGCGGCGCGGCTATCGAGGCCCTGCAATACGGCCGGCAAAACGGGCTGATTTAAGCGCGCGGCAGTCAATCGTCCGACAACGAGCTCCTCGTCGAGGAGGGCTCGCTGTACCCCGCGCTTCAGCGGCTGGGACCAGGCTTTGCGACGGCCGGGTGACCAGTGCAATGGTGGCCGCGAAAATCACCATCCTCGATCAAATCAAGGAGCTGTCTGCCCCTTCGCCATCTCTGCCCGCGACCGCAGCGCCTCGTAAAGCTGCCCAGGGCCGAGTAAAATCTCCCGCAGGCCGTTCCGTACCCGCTCCGATTCCAGCGCCTGTTTGCTCATCGCATTATGCGCCGCCAAGGCGTCCATGATGGCGTTGAGCAATTCGCTGGAAAGATCGGGAGATCTGGCGAACTGTTCCTTCGTGTTGTTGACGGCCTGCTGCACCAGCACGACCGATTCCAGGAGCTTGCCCTTGATGACGTTGTTCACATACACCAGCCGGTCATACTCGGTCAATTCACCCTCGAACAAATCGTTGACTTTCGCGATGATCTCTTCCAGCCGGGCCTTTTCCTTCTCCTGCACCGAGCCGCCGCCGGACTCCATCAGGTCCAGCCGCCGCAGGACTGCGAACGGTAGGATGACTTTGCCATACTTCGATTGTTTGTAATCGCCCCGCAGCAGGTCGGCGACCGACCAGATAAAAGCGGAAAGAGACGCCTGATTTACGGAATTGAGGTTTGCCAAGTAACCCATTGGAGAACGATCGCGTGCCGGCAGCCTCGTTGAGTGTCGACCGAACTCATGTTTCAGACCGCTGACTTTGTCTGGTCCAGATCGGGCAACCGCATCACTGTTTTCGGAACGCGTGGTTTCGTTCTCCTCGCGTGCTTCCTTGCCATGTGGGCGCGGCACCCATGGCCGCTGAACGATGATGGCGCGTGATTCGCATCGACGGACTGATACGGTAAAATGGTCTTGCGATGCAAACTCGCATTTCCAGCAACGGGCAGGTTGCTCTTCCCGGCGCTATCCGGCGAAAGCTCGGACTTCGCCCGGGCGACTCCCTCGATGCCAGCGTGAAGAGCGGGCAGATCGTCCTCACGCCTCGCCATTCGCGGCCCGCTAAAGCCACCATAGTGCGCGACGCGGTGACCGGTCTGCCGGTTCTCAGTGCGGGGCCGGGGGCTCCGCAGCTAACCAGCGAGCAGGTTCAAGATATTCTGTCAAACCTCCCGTGAAATATCTTCTCGACGTGAACGCGTTGGTCGCGCTCGGTTTTTTCGAGCATGAGTTTCATGAGCGCGTTGCTTTGTGGGCACGGAGCCTCGCGAATGGGCCAAGCTACGAATTACTCACGTGCGCAATCACGGAGTTGGGGTTCGTTCGCGTTCTGTCTCAAGCCCCACACTATGGACTCACTTTGGCTCAGTCGAGGGCGCTCCTTCTTAGACTCAAGAGACAGGGGGCGGTGCCGTTCGAGTTCATCGCCGGCAATCACGACATCTCCCGGCTCCCAATTGGGTAAAGAGCGGCCGGCAAACCACCCATGGCCATTTGGCGGAGTTGGCGCACGCATACGATTCCGCTCTTGCGACCCTGGATGAACGGATTCCTTCCGCGTTCGTCTCCAACCTAGATTAGAACTCCCCAAGCGTTATACTTGCCACAACCGGAGGCCCCGAGTGGATGGCCGGCCGGTCGGACGGGTCCGGAGCATCAGCTTTCGGGTCCGGTAGGGATGCGGTGTTCGCGGCGGCGTGAATGCACTGCTTGCAGCGAAGGTTTAACCGCTCCGTCTCTTGGATTGACACGTGCCTACGCGAACTTATCTTGCGGCGCGCGGGCTCGCCAATGTGACTTGACGCGCGGAATCCCGTCGCGGTAAGCTAAGAATTCTTGGTATGGGACGCAAGGCGCAAAAAAACGATTCGCTGCCCGGTTCACTGGACATGTTGATTCTGCGTATGCTGTCGCTGCGCGACCTGCATGGGTACGGCATAGTCCAGTTCATTCAACAATCGTCCGACAACGAGCTCCTCGTCGAGGAGGGCTCGCTGTACCCCGCGCTTCAGCGGCTGGAGCTGAACGGCTGGATCAACGGTGCCTGGGGCGTGACGTCGAATCATCGGCGGGCGAGGATCTACAAGATCACCGCGGCCGGCCGCAAACAACTGGCCGTTGAAACCCGGAAGTACGCGAAACTCACCCAGGCGATCGCCCGTGTGATGGGAGCGGAGTGACGGACATGCTACGACGGCTGAGGTATTGGATGGAGAGCGCCAGACGCAGCGAAGCGCTGCGTGAGGAAATGGAACTCCACCTTGCGGAAAAAGCCGCGGAACTGCAAGCAGACGATATGACGGCGGAGCGCGCCCGGGCTGAAGCTCGTCGCCGATTTGGCAACGTCGGACTGAAGCACGAAGCATCACGGGAGATTTGGATGACACGGTTTTTGTCGGAACTCGGCCAGGATATCCGCTATGGCTGTCGCACCATGATCGCCAACAAGGCGTTCAGCGCCCTGGCGGTCTTGTCGCTCGCGCTCGGCATCGGCGCCAATACCGCGGTCTACAGTTTCATGGAGTCGATTCTGCTCCGCTCGCTGCCGGTGGCCGGTCCCGAATCGCTGGTGGTCTTGAATTGGCATAGCCGGCCGCCCCAGAACGCCAACAGGCAATGGGTCCACGTCATGCACGGGGTACAGGGCATGGCGTGGCCGGGCGACAAAGGCGCGATGGTCAGCGGGATGTTCCCGTACGGCGCGTTCGAGACGCTTCGCGAGGAGAATCCCGTATTTTCCACGCTCTTCGGATACTTCAACGGACTGCACCATAACCTGGCCGTCCGTGGACAGGCCATGAGCGCCAACACGGAGTACGTCACCGGCGAGTATTTTCGGGGCCTGGCAGTGCCGCCGGCCGCGGGACGTCTGATCGACTCCGAAGACGACCGTCCAGGCACGGCGCCGGTCGCCGTAGTCAGTTTTGCGACCAGCCAGCAGCGCTTTGGGGGACCGTCGAGTGCCATCGGACAGCCGGTTCTTGTCGATAATGTGCCGTTCACGGTGGTCGGCGTGGCGCCGCCGGAATTCTTCGGAGTCGATCCTGCGGAGGCGCCCGCCCTCTACCTTCCGTTGCACACGAATCTGCTCGTGGACGGGGCCCAAGCGGCTCGTATGTATCCCGACGGAAACTTCTACTGGATCGAAATGATGGGCCGCCTGCGTCCCGGCGTAAGCATGGCCCAGGCGCAGGCAGTGCTGGCTCCCCGGTTCCATCAATGGGTTGCCGCCACCGCGACGACCGCCGGTGAGCGCGCCAAACTGCCCGCGCTGATTCTGAATCCCGGCGCCGCCGGTCTGGGCAGTTTGCGCCGCCAGTATTCCAAGCCACTGTTCGTGCTCCTGACGATGGTGGGATTGATCCTGGCCATCGCGTGCGCGAACATCGCCAATCTGCTGCTGGCAAGGGCCGCCGCGCGACGCCGCGAAATGGCTGTCCGGCTAAGCCTGGGAGCGGGACGGTTCCGCGTCGTGCGGCAGTTGCTTACCGAGAGCGTGATGCTGGCGTCGCTCGGCGGAGCATTGGGGGTCTTGTTTGCAATCTGGGGCATGCGATCGCTGACGCTTCTGTTCTCCAGGGGGCAGGAGAACTTTACTCTGCACGCGGAATTGAACTGGAACGTGCTCGGCGTAACGGCGGCGCTCTCCGTGGTTTGCGGCCTGTTATTTGGCCTCGCTCCAGCGATTCAGTCGACGCGTCCGGACGTCATGCCCGCGCTAAAGAATGGACGCGGGGGCGGACCGCGCCGCCGCGCACAGCACGTTCTGGTGGTCGCCCAAATCGCAATCTCTTTTCTCATCCTGGTCGCCGCCGGTCTATTTGTCCGGACACTCAACAACTTGCATTCCGTCCAACTGGGATACGCTCGCGAGAACATCCTGCTCTTCTCGCTGAATGCGCGCCAGGCGGGGCATCGCGACCCGGAGATCGCTACTTTTTACGCGGACCTGCGCAAGCGCTTCGAATCGATCCCCGGCGTAAGCAGCGCAACGCTTTCGCAATCCTCGATCATCAACGCCGCCCGCACCGGGCAGGCAATCAGGGGGCCAATGAAGATCGGTGCCGTTACCATCGAAGACGCGCGTGCCCTGGCCGCCGGATCGAGTTTCCTCACGACGATGCAGATTCCGATCTTGGCCGGGCGTGAGATTGACAACCGCGACCAACCGGGCTCCAGGCCGATCGCAGTGATCAGCGAGCGGCTGGCGCGGACTTACTTCGGGAACGAGAATCCGGTGGGCCGGCGCATCACGCTCCCGGATGAGAAGCGCGATCTCGAAATCGTCGGCGTGTCGGCTAACCTGCGGTACGGCGGTCTGAAAAATGAAGAGGAGAGTGCCATGACCGTGTTCGTAGCGGCCAGCCAGTTTTCTCCGGACCGGGTGACCTACGCGCTGCGCACTGCGGGTGATCCGCTGAGGTTTGTGCAGAGTGTGCATGAGATCGTGCGGGAGGCGGATTCCCGCATACCCGTCACCAACGTGGTCACACAGGCCGCGGAAATCGATCGGACGATCAGCCGGGAAATCACGTTCGCGAAACTATGCACGAGTTTCGCGGTGCTCGCTCTCCTGATGGCGTGCGTGGGCCTCTACGGGACGATGTCCTACAACGTCGCGCGGCAGGTCGGCGAGATTGGAATCCGTATGGCTCTGGGCGCGCAACGCGGCGCCGTGGTATGGATGGTTCTGCGCCGCGTCCTGCTACTGGCGGCGGTGGGACTCGCCATCAGCGTGCCTGCCGCGTTGATCGCGTCCCGGCTGGTCAAATCGTTTCTGTTCGAGACCCAGCCCAATGATCCGGGAACCCTGGTGCTGGCCGGTGTCGTCCTCCTGAGCGCCGCGATTCTCGCCGGGTATGCGCCGGCACGGCGTGCGTCCCGAATCGATCCGCTGGCGGCTCTGCGGCAGGAGTAAGACGTGGTCCTTCGTGCCGCAACGAAGGATGAAAATGTTCCGCACCCGTTACTGTTCGTAGCCAGTTGCGTTTCGAAACAGTTGCCTCTCCGCAAACGTCGTGACATCCGGGCGGCCATATGCGAACCTGAAGGGCATATGGCCTCACTCGAAAATCGCCAGTTCAAGTTGATAACACGCCCCGTTGGCATGGTCAAGCGTAGTGATTTCGAATTTGCCACTACACCCGCCGGCGAGCCCGCTCCCGGAGAAGCGCTGGTTCGCGTGCTGTACCTTTCGCTCGATCCCGCCATGCGCGGTTGGATGAACGCCGGTAGATCCTACGTGGCCCCGGTCGGCATCGGCGATGTCATGCGCGCCGGCGGCCTCGGCCGCGTGGTGGCTTCCAACGATCCCGCTTTGGCCGTTGGGGACACGGTCGTCGGGATGACCGGCGTGCAGGATTACGCCATCCTCAAAGCCAAAGACCTGACCAAGGTCGATCCACGGCTGGCGCCCTTACCGCGCTTCCTGGGCGCGCTTGGTATGCCGGGGCTCACCGCGTATTTCGGCCTGCTGGATATCGGCAAGCCGAAAGAGGGCGAGACGGTGGTGGTCTCCGCCGCGGCAGGTGCGGTAGGCGCGGTGACGGGCCAGATCGCGCGCGTCAAAGGATGCCGCGTGGTGGGCATCGCGGGCGGCCCCGACAAGTGCCGCTACGTGGTGGACGAGCTGGGCTTCGACGCGGCGGTCGATTACAAGAATGAAGACGTGCGCGCCGCGTTGTCGCGCCATTGCCCCAAAGGAATCGACGTGTACTTCGACAACGTGGGCGGCGAGATCCTGGATATCGCGCTCTCCATGCTGACCTACCAGGCGCGGGTGATTATTTGCGGCGCCATCTCCCAGTACAATCATCCGGAAGCCATCCAGGGACCCCGCAACTACCTGTCGCTGCTGGTGAACCATGCCCTGATGGAAGGGTTCGTGGTGTTCCATTATGCGGCCCGGTATGCGGAAGGCGTGCAGGCGTTGGCCGGCTGGATGCTGGCGGGCAAGTTGAAGGCGCGGGAAGACATCGTCAAGGGACTGGAGACTTTTCCCGATACGCTGCAGAAGCTCTTCCGCGGCGAAAACTTCGGCAAGCTGATCCTGCAGGTCGCCGATGAGTAAAATTTTCGTTTGACGAAAATTTTAGCGGCCGCCCCAAAATCAATTTACATCGAAAATGTTTTAGTGTATATTGATATTGCTCTGGCCAACTAAACCGCGCGCGAGGAATGTACGCTCCCCTGACGGTTACATTGAATCGCGATGAAATGGAACGCAGACGCCTCGAAGCTGCAGAGGATCTGCAAAAGGGAATCACCCAAGCCCGGGTCGCCCGCAAGTTTGGCGTCAGCCGGACCACGGCTTCCCGCTGGTACCGCACTCTCGAGGGGCAAGGCATGGAGCGCCTCCGCAAGCGCAAAGCGCCCGGACGTCCCAGCCGCCTCTCCTCCAACCAGATGGCGGAGGTGCGCGAAATATTCGCCGCCGGGCCCAGAGGCTTCGGTTTTGAAACGGATCGCTGGACCACCGCGCGCCTGGCGCATGCTATCGAAGTGCGATTCGGCATCCGCTATGATCCCGATCACGTTGGGCGCCTGATGCACCGTTTGGGCCTGCGCTCGAAACCAGAGCCGGCTCCGTCCACCGAGCCCGCCCCTGGGATCTACGCGATCCCCGGAAACGTGATCGAAATGCACATCTAGGCACTGCTCCCTGACGGTCACGGCTCGGTATGCTTTCCGAGCCGCGCGCGTGAGCCAGCGGTCACGGTAAGCAAGGTTGACGCGTCACGCGCCAAATTTGACACTATGGCTGTCTTCACTATGTTGTACGGATGTGCGGCCCGACGCGGTGCTGCGTTACGAACGTGAGATCTTGCGGGCCCGGAGGAATGAGGAAATGCCGTATCCGCCCAACAGGCAAACACCGAAACCCAGCAGGCACAGCCGCAGAATCGAGCCGAAGCTGCCGTCAAATTGGCGAATAGCGCGGAAACCGGAGAAAACAAAGGCAGTAGCCATCAGGATGAACACGAACCCGAGAAGTTCGTGGAGGAGCGTGTGCGCGGGCTTCACAACCGCCGGAACGACGAAGCCTAGAAACCGGCGGCCCTGTTCATAAACTCGCGCCCCATCTCGATAAATGTTACGCTTAGGCACAACACTTCAATGTTATCAGAAGTAATGGAACCTGTTGGTTTCGACCGCGGATGCCGATAAAAATACGTAGAGAGCTTGTGAACCTTGGCAGCCTCTACTACAATCTAAACGGGTGCGGGGTTTGCGGCCTTGAAAATGCAACGAGAAGGAGGGTGGTTGCATCCCACACTATAAGGGGGAGGTCGTTGTGGACGAGCCATTGAAGAACTTAATGCAGGAGCTGGGAAACGCGATCAACGATTCACTGTCGGAGTCGGACCGTATCGCCGAAGCCATCGGCGAAATCAAACGTGCCGGATACGACGTCTTCCTGGTGTTGGAAGCTACTATCGGTTTCAACAGGCGCGACGAGGGAGAAGAGGGATCCGAAGACGAATCCACATCCGAACCCACGGAACGCAAGCGCGGTTTTGAGAGTACTGGAAAAATCAAATTCACGACACAGGATCATCGCTTCCTGAAAGCTCTCAAAATTGCCGTGGATGACGAATCCCGCTAGTCCGGCCTGCCCGCGGCCAGCTCGCTATAGACCTGCCACGTTTTTCTGATAGCTTTGTCCCAAGTAAACTGCGAAACCCGTTCTAATCCACGGAGGGAGAGTTCTGCTCGCCGGGCGGGATCTCGCGACAGTTCCAAGAGAGCTGCGCTCAGCTCCGCGGTATCTTCCGGATTCACCAGCCACGCCGCACCCCCGGCGACTTCGGGCACAGCGGCGCGATTCGATGCGATCACCGGCGTCCCCGCGGCCATCGCCTCCAACACGGGCATGCCGAACCCCTCATCGAGCGAGGGGAAGGCAAAAATCATGGCCCGCTCATACCAATCAGCCAGTTCTGTGTCCGGCACGTATCCTAGAACCCGGATCCGTTCCCGGTGGCGCGCTCCGTCGATCTTTTGTAGAATCTCTGCCGCGCCAAATCCGGATCCCCCCGCCAGCACAAGCTGCCAACCCGTGTCCACCGCTTCGAATGCGTCTACCAGACGTGCGATGTTCTTGCGAAGTTGGATGGCACCCACGTGCAGGATGATCTTCTCGCGCGTGATGCCCCTCGCCGGCCGGGACCTGACTCCGTGATGGACTACGTGCACGCGGCTCTGCTCCACGCCCAGCAGACCGGTTACCTGCTGCGCGGTAAACTGCGAAACCGCAATGATCCGTTCGCTACGCCCGGCCGCGTCCCGCGCCTGGTCCGCGAACCTGCGCCGGAACTCGGCAGTAGAGTATTCTCCGGTCAATACGAACAGGTCATGAAAGGTGGTCACGGCGTGGCGCACTCGCGTCCGCGGCAGTCTTTGATTCAATCCATGAAAGACATCCGCCGATCGCGGCACGCGTGAATCGGTCAGCAGGTACCGACGCGCATTCGCAGGCAGCCGCCGGCCCGACGAGCGCAGGAAACGGTGCATCCGGTAGCAGAAGGTGAACCTCGCGTCCGTATAAGTCCGGGCCAGACCCTCCAGCATCTCGCGTGAGTACACCCCTACTCCGGAGAGATCGCCGCCCTCGCTATACGTCGCATCCAGCGCAATGTTCAATTCTCGATTTTATATTCCTTCAGCTTGCGATACAGGGTGGTCCGGCCAATTCCCAGCAGATGAGCGGCATGCGCGCGATCGCCTTCGGTGGCATCCAGCGCTTTCAGGATCGTCTCCCTTTCCACCTCCGGCAGAAACAGGGCTGCCTGGCGCGGCGGAGCATGCAATAACGGCAGCAGCGCGGTTTCCGATCCCGCGGCCGCTGCCGAGATCAACGCCGGCTCGGCTGCCCGGTGGTTTTGCAGCGCGGAAGGCAGGTCCTCGACATGCAGCCACGGCCCGCTGTTCAGCACCACCATGCGTTCGATCGAGTTCTGAAGCTCCCGTACATTCCCCGGCCAGTCGTACTTCATCATGGCCTCGAGCGTCTCTGGTACAAGCCGCTGAACGGCGTCCAGCCGCCGCAGAAAGTGCTCCACCAGTTCCGGAATATCGTCTTTGCGATCCCTGAGCGCCGGGATCCGCAGGGTGACAATATTGAGCCGGTAGTATAGGTCCAGCCGGAAAGTTCCGCGCTGTGCCTCCCGCGCCAGATCATGATGCGTGGCCGCGATCAACCGGAAATCCACTTTGTGTTGTTTCAGCGATCCCACCGGCCGGAACTCGTGCTCCTGCAACAACCTCAGCACTTTTACCTGCATTTCCAGCGGCAGATCGCCGATCTCGTCGAAAAAAGCCGTGCCCCCGTCCGCCAGTTCGATCAAGCCCCTTTTAGCGTCCGCCGCGCCGGTGAACGCGCCCCTGGTATGCCCGAATAGATCGCTTTCCATCAGCGTTCCCACCAGTGCGCCGCAGTCTATGGGAACGAATTCGCCGCTGGGGTTAGCGGCATGAATGGCGCGTGCGACTACTTCCTTGCCCGTACCGCTCTCACCTAGCAGCAATACAGGTGCGCGCGATCGCCCGAGTTTCTCGATCAAGCGGCGAATCTGGCAGATTTGCGGCGACCGGCCCACCAGGCCAGTCCAGCCATTCGTAGTCGAACACGCCATTGCACTTCCGGTTTAAGCCGGGTCTATTCGAACTACAAGTGCTGTTGAGATCGAACTATTCTCGCCGCAGATCCTCCTCGATAGTCCGACCGCGCCGTCTTGGGTCGGCTCCCTCCCTACTACCACGTGCCAGAAACCCGGCGTATCCGCCCGCTGGACCAGCCGCGCGCTGCCGTATTTCGACTCCATATCGCGCCGCAAGTGCTCTGCATTGTCGCGATTGCGGAAGGCCCCCACCTGCACCCCGAAGTACGCCTGCGCCACCGCCGCCGGAACGCTGAGGATCTCTAATTGTACGCGCGCGACACCCGGTCCAATCATTTCAATCGCCCGCGCCGCCGCGTGCGACAGGTCGATGATCCGCCCATCCACAAACGGTCCGCGGTCGTTGATCCGCACGTCAACCAGCTTCTGATTGTCCAGGTCGTGGACCCGCACCATGGTGCCAAACGGCAGCGTGCGGTGCGCAGCGGTCATTTGCTCCATATCGTAGATTTCGCCGCTGGCCGATGCTCGCCCGTGGTATGGATGGCCGTACCAGCTCGCGATGCCAGTCTCGGCGGAGTCGATCATTGCCGGTACGGTGGCCTGCACGCCAGGCTGTCCTGGCGTTGCTGGCTCGGTCGCCGTGCCCGGCGGCACGGGTGCCGGCGGAGTCCGCGCCACCCTCTTTCGATGGCACCCGGACAGCACGATTGTCACCGCAATCGCGACCAACAGCGCCTTGCGCATCTTTTGTGATCCTACCCCGCCAGTTCGCTCCGGCGCAATCTCCCGGCTCAGGCGGCCCTGGCGGCCTTACTTGTACACGTCTTTTTTCAAATCATCCGGCAGATCGCTCAGCCGTCCCAACATTTCATAGACGCGCGCCACGGCATTATCGACGATCCGTTCTCCCGCGCCCGGTTCCACCCAGGTACTGGCGCTGGCCGCGCCGTATCCACCGCGCGAGGCCGCCGCGATTGTGGGAAAGTAGCCGTTGTAGCCATTGGTGTACCCAAGCAGCAGCGCATGCGCCACTGGGCACCGGTCCCGCCAGTTCGTCTGAAAGTCCACAAACGGCTCGCCCGGCATGGTCATCAGCGCAATTTCTTTGTCGATCAGCACCGTCGTGACGGGCAGCGGGATCTCCGGCACGATGCGCGCGCCGTACGCCTCGATCCCGCCCGGCCCCAGGAATTTCTCGAGCGCCGCGCGAAACTTGTCGATATCCCATCTCAGACGCACCGTAATCGTCGATTCCGCGAACTCGATGCTGGGCGCATCTGGGGCGCGGCTGTGAATCTCCTTCGCCACCCGCACCACCTCCCGCCCCAGCCGTTCCCCGGTCCAATCCCGCCGCCCGATGGCGTCTTGTTCCAGTTTCGTCACCGCGTGGTAAGGGTTGATGTCTCCCGGCGCGGCCTGTAGAAAGAAACTCTGCACGCCACCGCCGATTTCCGTCTCCACCAGCCGATTCATTACGCCGGGAAAATCCGCCGAGTATTGCAGGTTGTCCGGTCCGAAGACGACCGGGTGGCAAGCGTAGTTGGTCAACACGGCCAGCGGCCTGCCGTCGGCATGATCGATGCGCAAAACTGTCACCGTCGGGTCTACCGGAGCCGTGGGGATCTGCGTCGGATTGCGCTCAAACCAGCTCACCGACCCATCTGCGTTCACCCGCAGCCGGTTGTGCCCAATGTAGGCCGTGCCCGTGCCCACGCCGATGCGCGCCGGCGCGAGCGCGTTCGCAGCGTCCGCAATAGCGCGACCGATCTTGTCCAGGGCGGCCTGCTCCCACGCGGGCGGCGACTCCCGGTACTCATCTTTGATGACCGGCGCGCTATGTGTGTGCGACGCCGCCACCAGCAGGCAATCGATCCCGCTCGATTGTTTGGCCGCTGCCCTCAGCCGCGCCAGGGATCCCGGACCAAAGCTGCGCCCCAGGTCGAGCGTCACCAGCGCCAACCTGTGCGGCGCACTCGGGGAGCCCGCATCCAGCACCAGCACCCTGGCATACAGCGGGTCGAGAGTGCCCTTAGCGGGTTGCCGCCGCTCCTCGTAACCCCACATCGGTTCGCCGCCCGATGGGGTGATGTCCACCCGCGCCACACCCGCCCGTAGTTCGGCGCCGCGCATTCCGCGCGGAGCCATCGCCAAAATCAGCGCCAGGCCAACTACCGTCATCCGCATGGAGTCAAGTCTATCCCAATGAAGTACCCTGAAAACATGCCGGAGCCCGAAGACGAGCCGGTCGCCATCCCCATTACGGACGTTTTCGATTTGCATAGCGTGCCCCCGCGCGATGTCCAGGGTGTGGTGGAAGCCTACCTCGAAGAGGCGCACAAACTGGGCCTGCAAGCGGTGCGCATCATTCACGGACGCGGCATAGGAGTTCAACGCGAAATGGTTCGCGCCATCCTGGCACGCACGGATTTCGTGCTGGATTTTAGCGATGCGCCACCGGAGGCCGGCGGCTGGGGCGCCACCATTGCCACGCTCGGATTAAGGTAGGACGGACGGTGCTTCGCTCGCGCGGCAGGACCCGGTGGTGGGTCATGACCTGAAAAGCCGGGCAAACACGACTTCCGGCCGGGAATAGGCGGGACCAGGTCGCACCGTCCTTAGAATATGGCCACGAAAACATCGCCTGATGGCTGCCCACTCTCTCTGGATACCACGCATCTGCCTGTCGAAGCATTCAACGCCTACCGTACGGCGGCGGATAAACGATTCACGTGCGGCTTCGCGGTCGCCATCAAGCCACCATGCTTCTATTCCCGCGCGCTTCAACGACTCGACGACTGGGCAGACAAATGCGCGGGGAATCCCCAGTCGAGCACGACTAAACAGCTCACTTGCATAAGAGCTTCAACAAATGACGCGGCCGTTCCAGTGCCCGAGAATATTGCGGCCCACGAATCCTGTACCCCGATACGCTCAAGCGCACCATGCTCCAGGTCCAGAAAAAGGAACCCTTTTGACGTCTCCAGCCAATTGCCATAACTGGATTTGCCGGATGCTGGAATACCCGACAGGAAAAGTACCTTGTTTGTTAATCGTTGTGGCACCGTCGTTGTCGCCACGTAGCTTATGAAGGATTCGGCAGCGGATACAGCGATAGCGCCCTCATTGGATAGTCCTTCAGGTTGTCCGTAAGCAAGGTCAGCCCATAGTGTATGGCTACGGCGGCGATGATCACGTCGCCGAGGTTCAGGGTGGTGCCCTTTTGGGCGTGGTTTCGCTTAAGCTCGCCGGCCAAACGGGCGGCTGGCGGCGTGATAGGGAAATGTTGCAGACTGCCAAAGAGTTCCTCGGTGGCGCCCTCTTCCTTTGGACGCAGGCCTGCGTAAACCTCGGTAATATTGATGGGGCAACAGGCCAGAACATGGCCGGTCTTGACAAGTTCTAGCAGAAAGGCCGGACGGCCGCGCTTATTGTTCAGCGCGTCAATAATGACGCTGGTATCGAGCAGAAATATGGCCATGCTCAGCGAGTCGATACTTTTTCGAAACGTTGTTCGTATTCGCGGCGCAACTTCTTCACCCATTTGGCTGCTCCCTGCTTGAGCTCGGGATGATCTTTGTCCTTCCATGCTCCGGCAGCGCCTTCCAACGCCTTGATCTGGCGGAGGCGCAGCAATTCCTTCTCGGCCGCCTGAGTGAGAAAGGCGCTGCGGCTCCGCTTGCCGACCAAGACGTCAATCTCCGCGGCCAATCGCTGCGGGATGACGATATGGGTTCGTTTAGTGTTCATAAGATTGAAGGTCGCTTGCCAAGGCGAATCTCGTAGGCCCACGCTAAGTTTAACATGTTATGGGATTCTGTCCCGGGCTCGCTTGACGTTCTGAAAACAAGAAGAGGGAGTCGCCTTTAGACGAGCTCACCTCGCGCTTGACCTTCGCAAGATGAGTTAGAAGGTTCGCAGGCATTGACCGGTGGATGAACCGGCGAGGCACCAGCCGCGGTTTGAACCGGTTCGCTAATAACGCTGGTTGTACAGATACTAAACTGCCATAAGATGGTTAAGATCAGTGGAACGCTTTTCCGAAAGAAGGGGTCACCTAAGCACCATTTACCGCACCCTAAAGACGCGGCGGATGTATCCACGTGCGCTTTATGACCGCAGACGAGAAAAAGAGAGTTGAGCGTTGGCAGATCGAGGAGGCCCGGCGGCGGAGCCCGCTGGTTCCGGCTGGTGAACTGTCGCCCTATGAAAGCCCCGATTGGCTAATCCGGGACGCTTCTATCGGAATCGAAGTTTGTGAGCTTTTGGCTCCAAAAGGCGACAAGCTTTTCTCGGGCGCGCAACTGTATGCGTTTCAGCATGAGGTTGTGGCAATCGCAAGACAGCATTACTGCCACCAAGGCTACCCCTGAGCAGACGTGTTGGTGTACTTCAAAAATGAGTGGAACCGGAAATGCGGCGCCAGAACCATGGGGGTCGCTCTGGCTGAACTTGTTAAGCTGAATTACCCTTCCGGACGGGATACGGTGATTCTGCAAAGACGCGGCGGCGAGACCTGGGTGGAGGGCCTTTCTGTAGTTCGAATATCGCGGACGGGTACCACATGGCAAGCAGGAGGTGCCGCGGAAGGTCAGCTCGTCTCCTATGCTGATGTTGCTTCACGGATCGCCGCCAAGAATAAGAAGGTGCCGTTATATCGCTCGCGGCTACCGGAATTCCATATGTGGCTACTGATCACGACCGATATTCGAGTGCTGCGGAGCGTTGGCATTCCTAGCGATATCACCCGGTGGCGATTCACCTTTGAGTTCGATAGAGTTTTGATCATGCCGTGGGACGGAGAGGTTATCCAACTGGCGCGAGGGTGAGAACTAAGTTACGGCCCGAACTGCAACAGACTATTAGTGCTGTGATCGGCCCCTGCAATTGATGATTCACGCCGACACTCTTCGGACCCGCCCACCGAGTGTTGGGGCTTGCGGCTGGGGGGCACCGCAGTTTACAGACGAGGATCGTTGCGAGATCAACCGCGAGCCCTGCAACCATCCCGGGTCGAGTGAGTCGGTGATCCGAGCTGCCGTCCTTTTGAATCTTGAGTTCGCAAGCCTCCGTGCTGGTGGACGCGCAAAGGACCCGATGACGACCGCTTCGGGATTGAGTCGGAGCATGGGAAACGCAGGCAGAAATACCTCGATACTTGCTGACGATGAGCCGCGCCTCGTGAAAGGGTCACCTTATACCTCGGCCTCGCGCGCACACTGCCCGGCCGCCAGCTTGTTTAGTCCATCGATATAAGCTTTCGCGCTCGCCTCGATCACATCCGTCGAAGCGCCCCGGCCCACCACCTTACGGCCGCCTTCATCCAGTTGTGCGGTAACTTCACCTAAGGCCTCGGTGCCACTGGTGATCGCCCGGATCTCGTATCGCGTCAACTTGGCCGCGCTCTTGGTGACTCCGGAGATGGCCTTGCACACGGCATCCACCGGCCCGTCGCCAATCGCTGCTCCCTCGCGCATCTCGTCACCGATCCTGAGCCGGACCGTCGCCGTCGGTATCGCGGAAGTGCCGCTGTAGATGTGCAGATAGTCGAGCTGGTAAGTCTCCGCCACTGGACGAATCTCATCGCGTAAGATGGCGATCAGGTCCTCGTCGAACACTTCCTGCTTCTTATCCGCCACAGTTAGAAATCGTTGGTAAGTCTGGTTCAACTCTTCCTGAGACAAGGAGTAACCCAGCTTCTCCAGCCGGTCGCGCAGTCCGTGCCGTCCCGTGCGCGCGGTCAATACCACGCGGCTCTCTGTAAGCCCTACATCCTCCGGCCGCATGATCTCATAAGTCTCGCGCTCTTTCAAAAATCCATCAACGTGAATTCCAGAGCTGTGCGAGAATGCGTTTCCCCCCACCACCGCCTTGTTCGCGGGCACCGGCATGCCGAGCATATCCGCCACCAGCCGGCTGGTGCGCGAAAATTCCCGCGCGTCGATCCCGGTGTCCACGCCGAAATAGTCCCGCCGCGTGCGAATGGCCATCACCACCTCTTCGAGAGCTGCGTTGCCGGCCCTCTCGCCTATGCCGTTGATGGTCCCCTCCACCTGGCGCGCGCCGTTCATTACGCCGTATAGCGTATTGGCCACCGCGAGGCCCAAGTCATCGTGACAGTGTACGCTGATCACCGCGCGGCCGATATTCGGTACACTCTCCCGCACCGCGCGAATGAGGGCCCCGTACTGCTCCGGCACAGTGTAGCCGGTAGTATCGGGAATGTTGACCACGGTAGCGCCGGCCTCGATGGCCGCTTCCAGCATTTCGAACAGGTAACTCCGCTCGGCGCGCCCGGCGTCCTCCGCATAAAACTCCACATCGCTCACATAGCTGCGCGCCAGTTTGACCGCGTCCACGGCCATCGCGAGGATGGTCGCCTTCTTCCCGGCCAGCGTGCTCCCGTACCGCTCGTCGCAGAACTTACCCATGATGTGGATATCCGAAACGCCGATTCCGGTATGAATCCGCGCACGCCTGGCCTTAGCCAGCGCTTTACCGCACGCCTCGATATCCACCGGTACCGCGCGCGACAACGCGCAGATCACCGGCCCTTCAATCTCGCGCGCGAGTAAGTGCACGGCCTCGAAGTCCTCAGGAGACGATGCCGGGTAGCCCGCTTCGATGATGTCCACGTTCAGCCTGGCCAACTGCCGGGCGATCATGAGCTTTTCGCGGCTGCCCAGCCGCGTGCCGGCGGCCTGCTCACCATCCCGCAGTGTAGTGTCGAATACAGCAACCTTTTCAGACATGGCTGTAGCCCTCACTATACCGCAGTGCTGAGTGGGTTTTACCGCGCGCGGAGCTTCACACGGGCCAAGGCAATCAGCGCAAAACCTATTCCCATCAACCCGATTGTTGCCGGCTCCGGAACTCCCGATGGAGTCAGCCCCGATATGGACGCGGTTCCGGTGATGCCCAGGTTGCCTGATATTCCCTCGGAGTTACCGAGTACGTCGTACACCAGTTGACTCGGCGGCTGAGTTACAGACGCTGAGAAATCCTGGATCGCGGTGCTGCTCAACGTCCCGGCGGGAAGAGATAGCGAGGCGTAAACCTGCGGGTTGAAACTGAACTCCACCACAGAGAATGCCAGCGCCATGGTATCCGGACCGGAGGGGGGCGCAGTGAGTGTGAGGGTGGCGTTGTAGCCGGACAAGATTATTTTGCCAGCCGTGATTTGAAGGTTCCCGTTCAGATCGTAGGTGGCCGAATCGAAGGTCTTATTGATAGGTAATAGACCCTTGTCGAACATGGCGGTCACCAGGAAGTTCTGGCCGGTCAGCCCCAGTGGATCCACACCGCCGAGCTTCGGCCCCAGCACGCCGCTGATGGTAAGATCCACCAGGCTGGCATGTGCCGCCGGTATCGACAGAGCGGTAAGCAGAAAAAGAAATGCTTTCATTAAAATCCTCTGATGCCATGTTTGCGTGAGTACCGGAGGATGTCAATGAGAGCGTGTACTAAGGCCGTCGCACCCGGCAAAACTGTACTCCGAATTTACCGGGTGAGTACCGTACTGTACTACGTTTACTTGACCACAATCGTTGCCGTCTTGGAAGTAACTCCCCCAATCGAGCAAACGATGGATTGCGATCCCGCCGGGATATTCGTGGGCACGGTTACGTTCACCTGGTAGAGGCTCACATAACCGGGAGCCAGGCCGCTGAAAAGCACCGTCGCATTTTGTCCGCCGATAGTGATGGTCGGTGTAACCGGTGTTTTCGCCAGCGTGGTTAACGACGCGGCCATTCCGTCCGCCGGTTGATTACTTACCGGACCGAGCCCGTTCATGTACAATTCAACCGCGCCCCCGCGCGTGGCCGGCGCGCTGGGAGTCACCAGGTAGGATGTGGTAGCGTTGACCACGTCGATCGCCGCCACGTCGTTCGCGGCGTCGATCACGAAAAATCCCGGCGAATACTCGGCCAGGCTAAGCGTCAATTCAGGGCTGTAGCTATAGTTGACAATCGACTTTACCGTGGCGGAGGTCTGGCCCTGGAGTTCCCACGGCACCTGAATATTCAGTTGTGTGGGGCTCGCGTAGTTCACACGGCCTGGCAAGCTAAGGCTCGACGTATCGAAGCTGAACGACGCGCCGTCGATTCCCATCGGTAGAGCTTGGTTCGTCACGTTGCACAACGAGCAATTCGCAAACGCGAGATCGACGCCGTTATGTCCCTGCGTGGTGTCCGACATATTGCTGCCAAACACCGAAATCCAGGACCCCGGCGCCACCGCCTTGTTGGCTGTAAAACTCGCGCCATCCACGATGCCGCCTGTGTTGAGCGCCGGCGCCAGGCGCCCATAACCGTCGAATGGCACAACCATGCCGTTTACAGTTGCTGTAAACTCCTGCGCGCCGGCCGTGGGGCCCAGGTTTACAGTAGCCCCCGCGATGCCGTTCGCATTGGTAGAGCTGTCCGTGTAATTCGGATCGTTGACTACCGCACCGCCACCCTGCGTCACATCCCATGTGACCGGAACACCCGGCACCGAAGCACCGTACTGATCGATTACCTGTACGGCGATATATCCGTAATCATTGATGCAACTGTTGTTGGTGTCGTTGCACTGGTTGTACCAGGGAATCTGCGCACCCACCACGCCATCGAATGACGTGGCTCCTTGACCCGGCTCCTGGTTGAGCGAGATGACGTCGTAAACAACGCCGCTCCCGAAAAGAAACATGTAAGGAATATTAAATGGCACCGGCCCGCCGCTCACGGAAATGACTCCTTCGTACCGGCCCGCGGCGGGTGTCCCGCCGCTAAGAGTAGCCGTGACCGTCGCCGTGCCATTCGCCGGTACCGTCACCGTCGCCGTGCTCGCGTTATTGACCTGCACGGTGGCCGTTGACGTGGAGAATCCGGAACTGGGCATTACATTCAGCGTCAGGTTGACCGCACCCGCAGCCGTATTGGAGAAGGTCAGGGTCTGCGAGGTGATTAGCGTCGAGCCCGACAGCGTGCTGGCTCCCCACGAGATGGTGGCAGGCTCTACCTGCAGGGTAGACTTCACTGCATTCTGCGCCTGCAACAACCCCGCGCCCGCCTCCGAGATCGACGCTTGGGCGCTGCCGTCCGATGTTACCAGATTAGCCAGCGACGCCGTATTCACCAGGGCCGACCTGATTTGCAGCGGTGAGAAGTTAGGATTAGCCTGCAAAACGAGTGCAGCCGTTCCGGTCACCATGGGAGTCGCAAAGCTAGTGCCCTGTTGCACGCCATATCCAGCAAAGTTAAACAACTGGCCATACGGATCATAGTTTTGCGTCGGCATCAGGAAATCCGTCGCCGCGGCCACTAAGTCCGGCTTGAGAGCGCCTGTCACCGTGACAGGACCGCGCGATGAAAAGTAAGCGATCGAGTAAGGGATCAATGATTGAGTGCTCGCCGATTCCTGGAATGGCCTGGGATCGAGTGTGGCCTTGGCGCCGCTGTTGGCATCGACATAAGCCTTCAGGTTCGCGCCGTCCGACGGATCCAGAATAAATGTATAGATGGACGTATCGGCCAGACCATACGGGAGAAGATAAAAGCTTCCCGCGGCGGCGATCTCGATCACACCCACGGCGCCCGCCTTCTGCGCATTCGTCACTTTGTCATAGTCGCTGCACGATCCCTGCAACACCAGCACGATCTCACCGCTCAGGGCCGTCGGGGTCAACGCATTGCACAGCAAGCCATCGCTGTCCCCGGCTTGGGTGACGTCCATTACCGGCGCCGTCACCAGTCCATCCGGTACCGGCCCGTCATAACTGGGAAAGGCATCGAGGGCTTGCAAGGCAGATGGCACACCGCTGCCTGATATCTCGACCCGTTGTACGTAGGTCACGTCGTTCTGTATGCCCCCCACAGCGATAACCGACGGCGCGTAGGCGGGCGAACCAATGGTGCTAAAGGTCGGAGCCGAGAAGTTATTGCAAGGCGGAGAGCCGCAGCCCAGATTGAACTGGAAGCCGTTCGCGCCCTGGTTTCCCGCCGCCACCACGACCGTAACTAACGCGTTCTCCATGGCGCTTTCCAACTCGTAAGCCAGCGGGTCGCATGCATCACTCGGTATTGGAATCGGGCTGCTCGGCAGCGTGTACGGGCCGCAACCTTGGTCCAGCGGGCCGCCCAGTGCCGGTCCGCCTAAGGATAAATTGATTACGTCCATCCCGTCGGTAACCGCATCCTCCACCGCCTGCACGATGTTACCTGAGCCATTGGGATTCACATCATCCGAGCCGAATATTTTGTAATTACCCAGAAATGCTTTAGGGGCTACACCGGATATTGTTACTCCGTTGTAAGTCGTACTTATACCGGCCGCGACCGAAGCTGTTCCCGTACCGTGGCCATCCAGGTCCCGCGCGGTCAGGTCGTCCGGCCGTGATTCCGCCGCAAGCTCGGACGGGGTAGGCGCGTTCGCGGTCGGCGGGACGTCCGCGTACACGATGTCGCTCACATAGCTGCGCGCCACAATCACCTTGTTGCTAGTGAATGCGCAGTCAGCCTGCACGTCACAAATGGGATACCCGGATGGCGCTGTCAGTGTGGGGTCTTGAAACGCTGGATGAGTCTGGTCGATGCCGGTATCGATGATTCCGATCTTGATCCCGGCGCCCGCGTTGGACTCGCCGCCGATCCCCGACGCGCTCCATGCCGCCGCAACGTTACTAAGACTGAGTTGATCCGCTTTACGATACTGCCGCATGTGGACCACTGCTTTCACGCCCGGAAGTTTGCGCACCGCCGCCGCCTGCGCGGGTGTCCCGACCATGAACATGGCATTCAACAGATGCTGCACCGACCCGGTGACTCGCGCGTGCGTGCTCTCGATTTGCGGACGAAGGCCAGCCTGCATTTGCCGCAAGTGCTGGCGGTAGGGTTCGGCCATGGCGCGCGTCCTTTCCATCCTGCCCGGGTACCTTTCCACCGCCGGCTTTTCCGTCAGGATCACTACCCAACGCGCGGGGGGCGCTGGCGCGGCGTGGCTCGCCGGTGCGCATAATATTCCCGCCGCAATCACAAGTATCAGGCCGCTAAGTCGTGTTAAGCGCATGTTAAAGGTCTCATTATCTAGCTGGAAAGATCTTATCAAAAACTCAACTGACGTGTCGGATCGATGGTTAGGTTCCAAAAATGAGGTTCAAGGTTGAGCGTATTTAATCGCACCTACCATCGCTTTTGGTTACTCGGCGAGATCGCGGGCCAGCGCAGCCAGAAACTCATTGCGCGCCGTCTGCAGGTAGAAGTGACCTCCGGAAAAAACCTGCATGCGGAACGCGTCGGTAGTTTGTTGAGCCCACCCCTCCAGATGCTCGCGCCGCACGTTCGGATCTTCAGCACCCCCGTAGGCGCAGATCGGACAATCGAGTGGCGGCTCTTCCGTGTAAATGTAATGGCGATAAACGGCGGCGTCCTCGCGCAGGGCCGGCAAAATCAGGCGCAGCATCTCAGGATTGTCCAGGACTTCCCGCGGTGTGCCTTCCAGGCGGCGCAACGCTGCCACGAATTCGGCCTCGCTGGGTTCGGGTGGAGGCACGTGGCCCCGTCTGAACTGCGGCGCTCGCGCTCCCGAGGCGATCAACAGCTGTGGCAGCGGCCGCCGGCGGCGGCGCAGCAACCGCGCCAGTTCGAACGCCACCGCCGCTCCCATGCTGTGTCCAAAGAACGCGAACGGTTCGCCGGCATGCGGTTCCAGGGCTTCGTAAAGTGACTCCACCATTCCAGCCATATCGCCGCGCCGAGCCGCGCGCATCGGCAATATCGCGACTGAGGACGGCAGCCGCTCCGCCCATCCCTTAAACAACGCCGCACCCCCGCCGGCATGCGGGAAGCAGAATAGGCGGAGCGTCCCAGGCGCCGCCCCGAACAGTTTGTGCAGCCGCAGCGTCACCAGTTTGCGTCGCTCCGGAGAGAGCCGGTCGAGCGCGGATGCTCGCGGCGCCGGCGATGGAGCCGCCGCCACGCTTCCGGTCCCTGTCGCGCTGCTTTTCAACAGCGCTTCGAAGGGTTCCACCGTAACCCCGGCGGCGTAATCGAGCGCCGCCCGGCGCGAGGCCCGCGACAGTTCTCCGTAATGCTCCCGGTCGCTAACCAGGCGTGCCAGGGCCACCGCCCAAGGCTCGATATCCTGGGCCGGTACTTCCGCCAGCGGGACCATCTGCTCGTCGATCCGCGCCTCGTATTTTTCAATCGGCCGCACGGGCAGCAGATAGTCCACACCCAGCTTGGCCTCCGGAATCCCGCCGATGTCGCTCGCCATCACCGGCACGCCGCGCAGCATGGCTTCCACCACCATGCGCGACCGCGCCTCGGCCCATAGCGAAGGTACCAGCAGCACGCGCGTCCGCCGGAGAATGTCGTCCACGTTGTCCACTGGATCGACCAACGTCACATTCGGCCGCGACTGGAGGGCCACGCGATCCGCCTGGTTGGTACCCCAGGTCGGCACCCCCGCGAATCGGACTTCCGGCATCCGGTCCGCCAGCGCCAGAAAAATCGAGATGCCCTTCACCGCGCACGGGTTCACTAACGTGACGAATTCGTTTTCAAAGCGGCCCAAATCCGGGTAGGGCG
Source organism: Bryobacterales bacterium (assembly GCA_963843255.1). Taxonomy (GTDB): domain Bacteria; phylum Acidobacteriota; class Terriglobia; order Bryobacterales; family Bryobacteraceae; genus Bog-159. The sequence continues at coordinate 828,270 of CAWJJQ010000009.1, forward strand.
GCGGATCCAGCGGCGAGATCGGTACGTGCACCGCCGGAATTCCGCTCCACCTGCGAATGTAATCGGCCACATACCGGCTCACGCCCACTACCAGATCGCACTGCCGCAGGACTTCCGTCTTGGCCGCGCTCGGAAAGGCGCAATCCGGCCCGAACGGCACCGCCAGCGTAGCGCGCGCCAGGTATACGGTGCGCGCCTGCGCCCGCAAAGCGGCCTCCAGCAGTAATTGCGCCGGATCGTCGGTAGATGTCAGGACCACGTCCGGCGCGAACTCCGCGATCTGCGCCGCAAAATAACCGCGCAGGTTGGGGTGATGCGTCACCACGTGGACTTCCACCCCGGCTAATGGGAACACTACCTGTCCGCCATCCACGCTCCGCGGCGAAACACCGCGCGCCGCAAGTTCGGCCAGGTAGCGCGCATGTTCCGCCGCGCCGAACCGGGTAATGCGTGCCACCGCCCGGCACACGTGACCGCGCGCCGCCAGCGCCTCCAGCAGCAGCCTGTTCGACCGGTCGCCGCCACCGTACGCCGGATAATACAGCGAGTTTTGCGCCAGCAGGATGCGCATTCAAAGTGCCCGGGCGCGCGCCTTCCTCAGCAGCAGCGCCCGCTTCTCCGGAGACAGGTCCGCCAGTGACGGTCGCGCGCGTACCGCATCGCCCGGGGTAAGCGATTCCAGGTACTCGAGCATGCGCCCCGCGCGCAGGCCGCCCGTGAATCCGAGCGCGGCTTCGCGCGACTCCGCCGATACCCGCTCGTATAACGCCCGATCCGTCAGCAGCGCATCGAGTGCCTCCACCCATGGTTCAATATCCACCGGCCCGATAACCGGCTTGGGCAGCGAATGTTCATCGAAGACCGGCTCGTACCGCTCGATCGCCGGCGCGTGCACCACAAACGGCGTGCCCATCTTAGCTTCCACCAGGCCTCCCGCATCGCTCGCGATCACCGGAATGCCGTGCAGCATGGCTTCCATCACCGTCAGTCCGAACCCCTCGTGCCACAGCGAAGGCATCAGCAGGATGCGCGATCTGCTCAAAAAATCCGATATATGGCGGCAATTCGGCAGCGTTATGATGTTCGCGTGCGCGGCGATTTGGGCGCGGTCCGCGGCCGTAGTTCCCCATCCTGGCAGCACCCCAAAGCCGTAGGGTGGAAAACGTTCCGACAGGGTCACGAAAATCGAAATGCCCTTCACGGCGCAGGGGTTTACCATGGTCACCAGGCCCGCGTCGAATGCCGCCAGGTCGGGATAAGGTGCGCGCCCATAAATCGGCGGATGTATCACCGCGGCTTCCCGCCCGGCGTGCTGCCGTATATATGCGGCTGTGTGATGCCCGATCGCCACTACCCCTGCCGCACGCCTCACCAGGTCAGTGGCACTTGAATCGGGATTCCAGCTCGCCGGACCGAACGGAAAAAATTGCGGCGTGTGCGCCAGGTACACCACGCGTCCCGGCGATGAGTGGTCTGCTTCCCGCAGCAGCACATGGCCGAGGTCTTCCGACGATACCAGCACCCAGTCCGGATGGAAATCGCAGATTTGGCGGCGTAGCTCCTGAACCTGCCGCATGCGATCCGCCAGCGCGATTACTTCCACTCCGCGGTCCGCGGGCGTGTCGCGATCCAGGCCCTCCTGCGCCATCTGCGCGCGCTTTCCGGCGCTCTCCACCAGGGCCCCCGCCACCACCCGGCAGGCATGTCCGCGCTCTGCCATGTGCTCCAGCCATAGGAGGTTGCTGCGCGTCGCGCCCCCCCGCGGCGGCACGTAGGATGCGTTGGCGGTCAGCAGAATCCGCATCTAGTAGGGCGCTTCTCCGCTTTCCTTGGCCAGCAGCTCCCGCACTTCCTCGTCCGTGAGGCTCTCCACCTCGGCCAACAGCGCCGCATAGCGATCCGCGCCCGCCATCTCGATCTCTTGCAGCTCGATGGCTTTGGCCAGTTCCTCCACGGTGAAGTCCGCGCCGTAGACCACCTCGAGCGATAGCTCGATCGCCAGTTCCTCCTTCAGCCGTGAGAGTAACTGCACCGCCAGCAGCGAGTGACCGCCCAAGTCGAAAAAGTTGTCTTCGATGCCCACCTGCGCCACGCCCAGCATCTCGGACCAGATCCGGCAAAGTTGCCGCTCCAGATCCGACCGCGCCTGTACCGGAGCAGCAGAGTGGCTTCGGGGCGATCCCATGGCCGCGGCCGCCGTCCCACAGCCATCCAGAATCTGTTCCACAGACCGCAGCTCGTTCGCAATCCGGGCGTAATGGATGCCATCGCGGCGCACGGTTGAAACCGGCGTTTCATGGCGCGCCACTTCCATCGGAACTGCTGCAGGCTGATACCGGACCTTCGCCGCAAATTCAGCCGGAAATCTGAAGAGCAGCGCCTCGCCGCGCACGCTTTGAAACTCCAGGCCCACGCTCTCCAGAAACAGCAGCGCCGGCCGGTTCCGCAGGCTGCGCACGAACCGCGCCTCCACCGCGCCCAATCCGCGCTGCTGCGCGATTTTGCCGAGCGAAGCCAGCATGCGATGTTCTACCCCCCGCCCCAGCGCGCGGCAACTCAACAAGAACGTGTCGCTCGTGATGGTGTCGGCGCCCGTCCGGAAAATCATGGCGCCTGCCAGCCCGTAGCTGCCGAACCGGTCGCTCACATGCACCGTCAGGCATTCGGCCTTCCCGGATCCGAGCAACGCCTGAATGTCGCTCTCCGACCGCCGCACGGTCGTAAAGTTCATCTGGTTGGTGCGCTGTGTTAACTGCGCGACGCGCGCCAGGTCCTTGGGCGACATGGGCGCGATCCGCACCTCCAGCTGCAGGCTTGCCAGAAAATCCTCCAGGCTGGCCGCCTGGCTCTCCGCGCGTTGCCGTTCGATTTGCTGCGCATACATCGCCGGGCGCGCGCGATCCTCTTCCGTCACGCGCAGGCGGTCGAAAGCCCATACGTGCTTCAGGAACTGGGAAATCTCTTCATCGCGTGCCGGCAGCGTCAGGCTCAACACCTGCGGGCAACTGGCCTCCACTTCGCGACACTCCTTGGGGTTATCGTCCACCAGGATGAAGCTGTCGAGTCCCAGTTCGAGTTCTTCGGCCAGCGCCGCCAGGTTCACCGGCTTTGGCGACCAGTTGATGCGCCAGGCCGTGAAATGTTCCAGCCGCAGCGCCATCTCGGGATGCAGCCGGAACGTGTCCAGCACATCTTCCACGTTATTTTTGCTGCACAGGCACAGCAGCATTCCCGCCGCATGCTGCGCCAGCATGAACTCCTGCACTGCCCTGCGCGGCCCGTCTACCACCACGCCTTGCGGTCCATCCTCGCCGCAAATCCCGCGCCACAGCGTATCGTCGCAATCCAGCGCGATGGCCTTGAATGCCGGCATGCGCAGCGCGTGGATCTTCCGCGCCAGCATCGTGCCCAGCGCCGCGAAATAGGCCGGCGTGTAGGGGATATGGCCCAGCCTGTCGCCCATGGCATCGTGCATTTGTGCCACCGGATAAAGCGCCGCGATCTCCCCGGGCCGGATTAAATATACGGTGTTTAGCCCGTCCACCGCCGACGCGACCGCCTCCTCCAGACGGCTCTCGAAGCCGGCATCGAAATCCGGCGTCGCCGGACAAATGCAAACGATCAGCGGCGCGGAGAACCTTCCCGCCGCTTCCGCAAGGCTCGCCGCGAAATGCCGGACGTCCGTTTCCAGGTGCCCGTCCCCGTTTCCGGCGTGTGCCCAATCCTCAAACCGCACCAGCACCACGTTGATCCCGTCCCGATTTGCCGCCAGCGCCCCGGCCGGGTCCAGCAGGAGCTGAAAGACCTGGTTGTAGGGCGCCATCCGAATGCCGTAGTCGAACCCTAATTCGCGCATCCAGAAGGCCAGCGGCAGCTCGATCGCATCCGCCGTAAACGTCGCGCTGATGACAATAGGAGGCCCGGACATCGGATTCACCACCATTATAGGGGGCTGCAGCCCCCTGACCGCGGCGCCCGAATCCCTTGGTTAATATAGCTGTGGAACTGCTAGACCGCCACGTACTCCGCATTCACGTGATATAGTGGCAACGATTGCCTGGGTTTAGTACGAATGATCACATTCCACCCCTAGATCCTGCGCGGGGGATCATGCCGGCGGACCATGAGATCACCGAACTGCTCGAACGATGGGGAGCCGGAGACAAGCGGGCTTTCAACGAACTCCTGCCCTGCATCTATGACGAGCTGAAGCGCGTAGCCGGAGGCTATCTCCGCGGCGAGAGGCCCGGACACACGCTTCAACCGACCGCCCTCGTCCACGAGGCTTATCTCCGCATGGTCCATTTCCATTCGCCGAGAATCGAGAACCGGAAACACTTCCTGGTTCTGGCGGCGCAGGCCATGCGCCGTGTTCTGGTGGACCACGCCCGGCGCCACAATGCCGGAAAACGCGATGCGCAGCTTCTGCCGCCCGATTCAGGACTGGTGATTCAGCCCGACCTGGACTGCGATATGGTGGCTCTCGATGGCGCGCTCAACTGCCTGTCCCAATTCGACCCTGAAAAAGAGCGGATTGTCGAGCTGCGTTATTTCGCCGGCTTGTCGGTGGCTGAAACGGCCGAGGTGGTGGGCCGGTCGCCGGCCACCGTCAAGCGCGAATGGGCCGTGGCCAAAGCCTGGCTCTATAGGCAACTGAACGGCGAGGCGCCCAATGACCCCCCGGCAATGGAGTGAAGTAGACGGTATTCTCCAAAGCGCCCTGGAGTTGCCGGATTCCGAGCAGGACGCCTGGCTCGCGCGCGCGTGCGCGAATCGTCCAGACGTGCGGCGCGAAGTCGAATCCCTACTGCGCGCGCACCGAGCATCTGAGGCTTTTCTGGAACCACCCCCCGCAACTCATGAAGGGCGGCGGATCGGGCCCTATCTGCTGCTGGAAGAAATTGGAGCGGGAGGCATGGGCACGGTTTACCGGGCCCGGCGCGAGGACGAAAGCTTCAAACAGGAAGTGGCTGTGAAGCTCATGCGCGCCAGCCTGGAAATCCGTCCCGAAGCGGTCCGCCGCTTTCTCGAGGAGCGGCAGATTCTGGCGGCGCTGGCGCACCCCAATATCGCCCGCCTTTTGGATGGAGGCTACACTTCCGAACGCACGCCCTATATCGTGATGGAGTATGTGGCGGGCACTCCCATCACGGACTACTGCGCCCGGAAAGGGCTGGATCTCAAGGCCCGGTTGCGCTTGTTCCTGCAACTCGCCGCGGGCGTCCAGTTCGCGCACCAGCACCTCGTGATTCATCGCGATATCAAGCCGGCAAATGTGCTGGTGACCGGCGAAGGCACGCCCAAACTACTTGACTTCGGGATCGCCAAGCTGCTCGACCCGGAAACCGCGGGCCCGGAGACCACGGTCCGGCCGCTGACGCCGGACTATGCCAGTCCCGAACAGGTGCGCGGAACGGCCATGAGCACCGCTTCGGATGTCTACTCGCTGGGCGTTTTGCTCTACGAACTGGTGGCCGGGCAGCGCCCGTACAAAGTTGCGGAGACGCCGCTGGACCAGGCCATCGAGACGATCTGTGTCAAGGATCCGGTCCCGCCCAGCACCGTCGCTCCCAACGTGCCCGGCGATCTTGACGCGATCGTCATGAAAGCGATGCGCAAAGAGCCCGAAAGCCGTTACGCGTCCGTGCGCGAATTCGCCGAAGATATCGATCGTTACCTGGGCTTCCGTCCCGTCCTCGCGCGCCAGGGCAGCTATCGCTACGTGGCGCGGAAATTCGTTCGCCGCCACCGGGGCGGAGTGGCCACGGCGGCTGCGGCGTGCATTTTACTGGCGGCATCGGCCGCGCTGGTGATCCGCGAGTCGCAGGTGGCACGTTACGAGCGCGATCGCGCCCAGCGGCGTTTCAACGAAGTCCGTCTCCTGGCGCATTCCGTGATCTTCGACTTGCAGGACAAGATCGCTGCTCTGCCCGGATCCACGCCCGTGCGGAAAGAGTTGATCGTCAACGTCATCGGATACGTCGATGGCCTGGCAAAGGAGTCTGCGGGTGATCCGGCGTTGCAGCGGGACCTGGCCGAGGCCTACCTGCAGATCGGCAACATACAAGGCGGGGGCAACGAGAATCTCGGAGACCCGCAGGGTGCCTTGGCGAGTTTTCAACGGGCGGAGAACATCGCGCGCGCTTTGGTGGCGGCCCAACCCTCCTTCGCCTCGCGCAAATTGCTTGTCGAGACGCTGCGGGATGTGGGCCGCATCTACCAGCAGGCCAACGACCGGGCCAAAGCGGAAGCCTACCGCAAAGAAGCCCTGGCTTTGGTCCGGGAGCTTCAAAAACAATATCCCGGCAACGAGGATGTGCGGATCATGATGGCCAACGCGCTGTTCGACATGGCCGCCCTTACCATGGATGCCCGATCCCTTGCATACCGGCTCGAGGCTCTACCCATCTTCGAGGATTTGTTGAGAGCCAAACCAGCCGATCCCAGCCGCCAGCGGAATGCCGCTCTCATCCACAAGTTCATCGCCGGCTATTTGTTGAATGCCGATCCCGATCGGGCCCTCCCCTACCTCCAGCGCGCCATGGCGCTTGATGAGATGCGGCTGGCTAACGATCCCACCCATCAGGGTGTCAAGCTGGATCTGTCTTTCGATTACAGCCAGTTCGCAACATATTACGCAGTTCAAGAGGATCTCCCCACCGCCATAGGGTACGAGCGAAAGACGCTCGCGCTGCGAAGAGATCTGGCGGCCTCCGATCCCCAGGATGTCTGGAAGCAGGAAAGCCTTGCGTGGACCCTGACCAGCATGGCTAAACTCCTGATCCAGTCTCATGCCTATCGAGCCGCTTTGCCGTACCTGGATGAATCGAAAAAGATCAGCGAGCGTCTGGGGATATCCGAACGCGGCAGGATGAACGGCTACGCCTTGACCCTGAAATACAGGGGAGAAGCGTATCAAGCCCTCGGGAACGCGCAAGCTGGGTGCGAACAGCTTTGGAAAGCGCGGGATCTCTTCCGAAAACTCGGTTATTCTCGGTCTGACTCGGTTGGGCGCCTGCTCGCGGACCTGGAAGACGATTTGGCCCCCTGCGCGCGGCCATGAGTTCCGCCACGCAGGGGTCCGGCAGGCGAATCCGTGACCTCGGCTAAGTAGTGGGTCCGCACACGATTGTACCCGCCGCGTCCGAGGCTGGAATCGCGGAGTAGCCGGTGATCGCCAAATTAGGCGAATTCAGTGGGCTGCTTCCTTCCGTAAGTTCGATGAGCAGCCCTCCAATCGCATTCCACGGTATGGTGGTCCCGGCTGTGGGCGCGAATTTCGAAAAAGGAATGTCTACGGTGAATGGCGTGTTGGACGCCGGCAGAGTGCAGAACTCATCGGCGTAGATGTTTGCGTCTGGTCCATAATCCACAAGCGCGGCGAGCACCACCGACGTGGCCAGCCCCTGGAAGTTCAAGCGGAATCGGTTGTAAGCGGTCAAGTCGAGGTTCAGCGGCGGATCTGCCAACGTGTTCGGACCATAATACACTTGTATCTCCGGGCTGGCGTCGTACCCGTTAGACCAGATCAGTGCAGAAGGCACCTTTGTGCTCGTGCTGGGCCGGACTTGCAATGTCGAGGACTGCCCGAATGGGCTGCCGTTTTTGTTATACACGATGGAAATGTACCGCGTGCCGCCGATGATCCCCGAACCGGCCAGTGCGGTAGTGTGAGTGCCTGACGTACCCGTAACCTTACCGGGCGCCGTGGAAAAATCGTCGAGCGTCAAATTCTGTGCGCGCATCATCTGCGGCATCAAAGCCAAAGCCGCCAATCCAGGCACTACACAGGCATATATCTTCTTCATAGGTGATCTCCTTTTTTCGTCGCGGCTGAAGACTTCATTTCCGCCGTCATCCTACATAGCGCAGGAATCCAAAAAAGGAGCTCAAGAACCCAGCATCAGCGGGCGAGGCCCGCCTAAGGGACCAGAATGACTTTACCGAACTGCTCCTTGCCCTCCAACCGCTCGTGCGCCGCGCGAATCTCCGCCAGCGGATATACCCGATCGATCACCGGCTTCAATTCCCCGCGAAACACGAACTGCAGCACCCGGTGCAGCTCGCCTATGGTGCCCATAAACGATCCCAGCAGCGAAAGCTGCCGGCTGAACAGAAAGCGCAAATCCACCTTGGCATCGAACCCCGTGGTCGCGCCGCAGGTCACCAGGCGCCCGGCCGGCGCCATCGATTCCAGGCTCTTCTGCCAGGTGGCCGTGCCCACGTGCTCGATCACCACGTCCACGCCTCGCTTGGCGGTGATCTTGCGTACTTCGGCCGAAATATCCTGCTGGTAGTGATCGATCACGTAGTCGGCGCCCAGTTCTCGCGCCTTGGCCATCTTGGTCTCGCCGCCCGCCGTGGCGATCACCCGGCAATGGAACATCTTGGCGATTTGAATGGCCGCCGATCCCACGCCGCTCGAAGCCGCCAGCACCAGCACGTCCTCCCCCACCTGCAATTGCGCGCGCGCCATCAGCATGTGCCACGCGGTCAGAAACACCAGCGGCACCGCGGCCGCCTGTTCGAAGCTCATCGCCTCCGGAATCTGGACCGCGCTATACTCCGGCGCGGCCAGGTACTCCGCGTTCCCGCCATCCACCTTGTAGCCGAACATGGTGTACTGGCGGCACAAGCTGTCGTTCCCGGCGACGCATTGCGCGCATTGCCGGCAGCTCAATCCGGGCGAGAGCAGCACCCGCCATCCCGGCTTCACCCGCTCGCACAGCTCGCCCACCCGCACCACTTCCCCCGCGATGTCACTCCCCAGAATATGCGGCATGTTGAACTTCATGCCGGGGATTCCGCCGCGGACGAAAAGATCCAGGTGATTGAGCGCGCAGGCGCGGACGCGCAGCAGAATTTCGTTGCCCTTGATCTGCGGTTCGGGCGCGTCTTCGTACATCAGCACTTCCGGTCCGCCGTGTTGATGGATGCGTGCGACTTTCATGCAATCCAGCGTATCAAGTGCGCCGCCATGCTGGTATCCTGAATGTTCACGGGAGGCGAGCATCGTCAAATTTTGTGTGCTGGCGAGCGGCAGTTCCGGTAATTGCGCGCTGCTGTCCACCGATCGCACACGCATCCTGGTGGATGCCGGGCTAAGCTTTAGGGCACTCACCCGCCGCTTCGAATCCATCGGCGAGCAGGTCGGTACGCTCCATGCCGTACTGGTCACGCACGAGCATTCCGATCACGTGTGCGGCCTCGCGCTGCTGGCCCGCCGCTTGGGCATTCCGGTCTATATCAGCAAGCTCACCGCGCCGGCCCTGGATTGGGGCACGAACCAGCCTCGCCTGGAGCGCTTTCAAGCCGGCGCCAGCTTCGTGGTGGGTGACATCGAGGTGGATAGCTTCGGCATCCCGCACGATGCCATCGATCCGGTGGGTTTCTGCTTCCACGCCGAAGGCATCAAGATCGCCGTCGCCACCGACCTCGGTTATCTTACCGAATCCGTCAAGTTTCACCTGCGCCGTTCGAACCTGATGCTGCTCGAATCCAACCACGATCTCGAAATGTTGAAGGTCGGCCCCTATCCCTGGTCGGTGAAGCAGCGCGTGATGAGCCGGGTCGGCCACCTTTCCAATGACATGATGAGCGACTTCCTGCTGCGCGATTTCGATGGCGGCGCCGCGCGCATCGTTCTAGGACACCTCAGCGAGCACAACAACCATCCGGAAATCGTGCGCCTGATGGCCACCCAGGCCCTGGAACGGCGCGGGCTTAGCACGCCGCTCGAGGTCGCCAGCCAGTCGCATCCTACGGAGGTTTATCAGTTTTGATCGCACGGTATACGCGTCCCGAAATGGGCCGCATCTGGACTGACGAGAACAAATTCCGGCAGTGGCTGGAAGTGGAGCTGGCGGCCTCCGAAGCGCTGGCTGAAATGGGCGTCGTCCCACTCGAAGCGGCACACGCGCTGCGGGCCCACGCGAGCTTCGACGTTGCCCGCATCCTCGAAATCGAAAAAGAGGTCAAGCACGACGTAATCGCCTTCACCACGGCGGTCGCCGAGAGCATGAAAGCCGCCGGGCACGCCGAGGAATCCCGCTGGCTGCACTACGGCCTCACATCCAACGACGTGGTGGATACCGCGCAGGCCCTGCAAATCCGCCAGGCATGCCGCATTCTGCTGGCTGGACTGGAAAGCCTTCAAGGTGTCCTGAAGCGCCGCGCCCTCGAGTTCAAAGACACCGTGCAAATCGGCCGCACGCACGGCGTACATGCCGAGCCCATCACCTTCGGCCTGAAACTCGCTATCTGGTACGGCGAAGCCGGCCGCAATTTGGCGCGGTTGCGAGCGGCAGCCGAAGACCTCCGCGTCGGCAAGATCTCCGGTGCGGTGGGTACGTTCGCGCACATTGGACCTGAGGCCGAAGAACGCATCTGCGGGCGGCTCGATCTGAAGCCCGCTCCCGTGGCCTCCCAAGTGATCCAGCGTGATCGCCACGCTTTTCTTGTCTCTACCCTTGCCCTGGCCACTGCTTTGTGCGAAAAGATTGCCCTGGAAGTGCGCCATCTTCAGCGCACCGAAGTGCGCGAAGCCGAAGAATACTTCTCCCGCGGCCAAAAGGGCAGTTCCGCCATGCCCCACAAGCGCAACCCGGTCACCAGCGAACAGATCTGCGGTTTGGCGCGCGTGGTCCGCTCCAACGTCCAAGCCGCCTTCGAGGATATAGCCCTGTGGCACGAGCGGGATATATCCCATTCATCGGTCGAGCGCATTATCCTGCCCGATTCCACCATCCTCACCGATTACCTGCTCGAAAAGACCACAAAGCTTGTCGACCAACTCCTCGTGTATCCCGAACGTATGCGCCGCAATCTGGACGCAACGCGTGGTCTTGTATTTTCCGGACAACTCCTGTTGGATTTAGCAGCAGCCGGAATGTTGCGCGAAGATGCGTATCGCATCGTCCAAACCCACGCCATGCGCGCCTGGGAGCAGGAATCGGACTTTCGGGCCGCGATTGAGGCTGACCCGGACATCCGTGCGGTTCTCACCCCTGCCCAGATCGTGGAAAGCTTCTCCTTGACCCGTCAACTACGCAACGTAGACGCTATTTTCCGCCGTGTTTTCAATTGATTGACACGCGTTGTCACCCTTGTTAAGCCGTCACCATTTTTTGCGTGTAATGTTTCGGCTTTTCGGGTAAAGTATATCTGTACTGTGATGGCAAGAAGCCTCGATCTGGCACGCGTGTTGGTTGTGGATGACGAATTGTCGTCCCGGCTGACCTTGCAAACTCTCCTCGAAGCCGGAGGGTACAGCGTAGATGTGGCGGGATCGGCCGCCGAAGCGTTCTCGAAGCTCGACGAGCGCCAGTACCAGTTGGTTCTCAGCGAAGCGGAGATGGAATCGCCCAAGGCAGGACTCGAAGTACTTTCGTATGCTCGGGTGAAATCCTATCAGCCTGCCACGGCCCTGGTGACTGCTTACAAGGACGCTAAATCCTCCCGTTATCCGGTCGGCGATGAGCAGCAGGTATCCATCAATGCCGAGAATGTCTCCGCCTTGCTCGGTCGCGTAGCCGACCTCATTGGAATGCGCGCCCAGCGCCGCGCGCGACGCGCCGGCTAGCCTGATCGCCTACCCTAACGCCCCAACTTCGCGCTCCAAGACGTCCAAACCGCCCGCAAAGAAGTGATCCTGCGCCTCCACCCAGATCAACCGCTTGGGTTCCGAAACCTGCGCATAGAACGCTTCCATCTCCGGTGGCGGCCCATGCTCATCATGGATGCTCTGAATGAAGATTTTTGGCGTCTTGCAATGCGCCAGTACGCCTACGGGATCGCGCTTGGCGGGGAAGCCTAGAGCTATAACCCGCTGCGCGTCGGCTAGTGTGCAACCCAGGTTAAGTACCACCCGCGAGCCAAAGGAAAACCCCGCTAGCGTATAAGGTAATCCCGGGTAGCGGGCGCGCAGCCAGCCGAGCGCCGCGCGTGCGTCGTCGATTTCCCCGACGCCGGCGTCATGCCTGCCTTCGCTTTTCCCAACACCTCGAAATTGGAAGCGCAACGCCACATAGCCCGAGTTGCGCAGCGCCCGCGCGACCCTGTAGACGACTTTGTTGTGCATGGTGCCCCCAAAGAGCGGATGCGGGTGGCAAACTAGCGCTACCCCGCGAGCATCGGCGTCTTCCGGTGCTTCGAGCAGCGCTTCCAGCCTGCCCGCGGGGCCCTCTAACAGATGCGTTTCGATCCGGCGCGCCACTGTGCAATTGTACAGCTACGATCCCTGAACCGCGTAATAACCGTGCTCAGTCTGTATGTGGATTCCCTTGCGTGCCACCACGACCTTCAGCTTATGGTATTTCCCATCCCAGTTGCGCGCGGATGGCTCATATTCCACGCTGTAGTTGGTGCGCGCGTCGGCCTCGGCCTGGTTGATCGCCCGGCTAAGGTTAACCGTCGGAAACGCGCGGCCGCCGGTGGCCCCGGTCAGGATATCGAGCGTGTCCCGGTTCAGCACACCATGTTCGATATTCAGACCCGGATCGGCCGTATACAACGTAACTCCGGACTCCACGAATCGCATCCCGATCTGCCGCAGCGTGGGCCCGCCGTCCCACCAGCCAGTACCCGCCAGGCGGATAGAGCTTGGAAAGCCATACGTGACCCAGAGGAGTTCCTTGGGTCCTTGCAAGCCATCCATCCGGGAGCGCATCTCGTCGAGCGCCTTGAGGGTGGTGTCGAACCGTGAAGTCAGCCCGATCGGGCTCGTCTTCCTCAAATCCTGCGGCCGCAATTGCAAGGTCTGCTGCATGGCGGTATCCAGCAGGGGTTTAATGTTTTTCACCCAGGAATCGTCAACTGCTTGAGCGGCGCCGGGAGCCGGTAGACCATGTACGGCATACAGACTGCCATCCTCCACTAGCAGGTACAGGTAGAGCGGGCCATCCGATGGCACATGAGACAACGAAGTTTTCATGATGTCCCAGATCTGTCCGCGCGAAGAAAAGTTCGTGTTCAGCAGATCGAACAGGATAACCAGGGCGTTTGGTCCTCCGGTTTTGTTCATCCGCACGGAAACAATCTGTTGCGGCGAACCGTTGTCATAGACCTTGAAGTCGGATGCAGTCAAATCAGGAACGCTTTGGCCCGCCGAATCCATTGCGACCACTTGCAGGGCGACTCGTTTGGTGGGTTGTTGAGCTTGCAGGGTGAAACAGGATGCCATCACAAGGATAGCCGGCATTCCAGTGAGGAACTTCATACATTAACCAACCTCAATGTGGTAGACGCCCTCCCAACATTCGGGTTGCTAAAAAAGCGCAAAGGGGCGCGTGTCCGCGCCGCCAAGAGGGATAGGAACTCGTGTGATAATGGCGGCGCGGCCGTGCCCCGTTTTGCGCGAGTTCCTCAAAAAGCGAAAAAGACCGCTTGCTCACGCACGCGCCTCGCATTCCGAACCGTGACCATCAGGGAGCGGCGCCTAAAACGTCCGGTAATTCGTAAACTGCATGTCGATACCGAAATCGTGATCGTTGAGCAGTTTAATCACGCTCTGCAAAGTATCGCGATCCCGCCCGCTGACCCGCACCAGGTCCCCTTGAATCGAAGCCTGAACCTTCAGCTTGCTGTCCTTGATTTTGCGCACAATCTCGCGCGCCTTCTCGATGGGTATCCCCTGCTGCAGAGAGACTTCCTGCTTGACCGAGGATCCGGCGGAAGGAATCAGCGGACCGTAGGTCAGGCCCTTGAGCGGCACCTTCCGCTTCACCAGCTTGCCTTCCAACACCTCGTTAATGGCTTTCAGCTTGTACTCGTCCTGGCTGGCGAGCAGGATCTTGTGGTCCTTTTCGTTCAATTCGATCGCCGACTTCGAATCCTTCAGGTCGTACCGCGTGTGGATCTCCTTCATGGCCTGCTGGATGGCGTTGCTGACCTCCGGCAGGTCGATCTTGGAGACGACGTCGAAACTGTTATCGGGCATAGGTTTTAGCGGGTGCTCAGCGCCACCAGCACTTTGTCGGTCAGTTCGTCGATGATGGCCGGCAGCGATGCATCCAACGCCAGCGTTACCGCCGCGCGCACTCGTTCCGGATCGATCAATGCTACCACGGGCGCCTTGGCTTGCGGCCGTTTGCCCGGGGTCCCGACCGCGGCAGGTTTGGCCGCGACTCGGTTTTTCATCCCCGATTCCGCCAGCGGCTTCACCACACCGAGCAGAACAGACGCCTCAAACGGCTTTTGTACCACGCCGTCGGCCTGCACGCGGCGGGCTTCCGCTTCGTCGATCTGGTCCTTCACGCTGCCGATCAGCACCACCCGCGCATGCCTGTGCCGGGGGCTGACTTTCACATACTGGCAGATCTCATAGCCGGTGCGATGCGGCATCACGATGTCTGCAATCACGAGATCGGGATCCACATCCTCCAGCCGCAGCAGTGCGGAGTCGCCGTCGCTGACGGTGACCACCTCGTAGCCCTCCTCCCTGAGAATCTGCTCGCCCATACGCTGCGCGTGGGGGCTGTCATCGGCGAGCAGGATGCGCGTCATTTATCCTGCGGTGGCGATTGGGGTTGCGCCGGCGGCTGCGCTGGCGGAGTTGCCGGTGCGGCGGCGGGAGTCTGCGTCTGGGAGGCAGGCTGCGCGACCGGCTGCTTGCCCGGATGCTTGGCCGCTTCCTTAGCCTTCTTCTTGGCGGCTGCCTGGGCCTTCTTCATAGCCTCCCGTTTATCCTTCTCGCTCATCGGGTGGTTCGTCGCGAAAGGCTGCTGCGCGGCTACCGGATCCGCAGGCTTGGGAGCCGTTTCCGCGCCCGGCACAGTTGCGGACACCTGGCCGCCCGGAGGGTTCGCGCGGGCATCCGGGCGGCTATCCAGCTCCTTCGAGTCGCTGACCGTGGAAGCCGAAACATCCGATCCCACACCTCCCGTCGCGCCTGGCGCCGCCGCGCCGGGTGCCTGTGGCACGCTGGCAGGGATCGTCGGCTGCAGGATGGTCATCGCCGGCGTCCCGGATTTGGCCGCCAGGCGGGTATCCGGGCTCCGTTTAAACTCGTCC
This sequence comes from Bryobacterales bacterium, assembly GCA_963843255.1. Classification (GTDB taxonomy): domain Bacteria; phylum Acidobacteriota; class Terriglobia; order Bryobacterales; family Bryobacteraceae; genus Bog-159. The sequence continues at coordinate 843,279 of CAWJJQ010000009.1, forward strand.
ATCAAGTGCGTGTAAAACTTCGAATTCGTCCGGTTGTCGAGCTCATACTTCATGCGCGCATAAGCCACCGGATCGGCCTCCGGTACCGGCCTCTTCATCGCTTCCAGCTTCTCTTTGGCGGCTGCGGCATGCGCACTCAGCGGATATTCCTTGACGATCTGCGTGTATGCGTCCGCTTCTTTATCCTCGAAACGATCGCCCATGCGATTGTACGAATCCGCCATCATCCATAAGGCTTCGTCCGCCTGGCTGAAGAGCGGGTATTGCGCGACCATGCCTGTCAGGCGGTTCGCCGCCGCCGGAAAGCTTCCCTTGTGGTGATAGAACGTGGCGGTGGCATACTCGTGCGCCGCCAGCACCTCCTGCACGTTGCGGAGCTTCTGCTGGGTTTCCGGCGCGAACTTGCTGTTGGGATATTGCATCAACAACTGGCGGCACTCGTCCTGTGCGCGAATCGCATGAATCGGGTCGCGGTCGGCCTTATCCATCTGCTTGTAATGGATATCGCAGACGCGCTCCTGTGCTTCCGCCGCTTCTTCCATGTTGGGATAGAACAGCTCAAAATCCTTGTATTCGGCTTCCGCCTGCGCCAGGCCGTGCGCGCCGCCCTCCCGGAACCAGCTATCTGCGATCGCCAGCTTTGCCTTGGCGAGGAATTCGCTACTGTCGTAGGTGTTGATCAGGGTCTGCAAGGTGAGCCGGGCAATCTCGTACCGGCTATGCTCGATGTCATTGATGGCCCGGTCGAAAAGCACCTTGTCCGGTTGTTCGGTGTTCTTGGTGATGGGGTCCGCGTATTTGTGACGGCGAATGCCGCAGGAACTCAACAGAATGGCCACACTGGCCAGCACCATCAGCTTGCTAAAAATGCGTGAATACATCATTGTGCCCTTGCTGTTCTTTCGTTGCGTTTAACCGTGGCGTTTAACTTAGGATAGCAATTGCGTAGCCAGCCTGGGGCGGCCCCGGAGGCGGGCTTTGGTGCCCACCTAACAGCGGACCGCATGAGCCTGCAGGGCCGCCTTGCGTAACGCCGCAAAGGCCGCCGCGGGGTCTGGCGTGTGAAATATGGAAGACCCTGTGACGATCCAGTCACAGCCCGCCCGCACCGCCTCTCCTATGTTCTCCTGGGTGATGCCACCGTCGATTTCGATGGCGAAAGCCAGCCGCCGGTCGCGCCGCAAGGCGTCCAGCCGCCGCACTTTGTCGAGCGTGTACGGGATAAACTTTTGTCCGCCGAATCCCGGGTTAACGCTCATCACCAAAACGTAGTCCATCAGTCCCAGCACTTCCTCGATAGCCGCCACCGGAGTTGCCGGGTTAATCACCACTCCGGCGCGCGCGCCCGCTTTCTGAATTTCGCGCAGCGTGCCATCCAGGTGCTTGCAAGCCTCCTGGTGCACCAGGACCTGATCGGCGCCGGCTGTAATGAAAATCGGCGCGTACTTGTCCGGATCGGTGATCATCAGATGCAGGTCCAGCGTCAGGCGGGTGATCTTGCGAATCGATTCCACCACCGGCGGTCCGAGAGTGAGGTTAGGTACAAAATGGCCGTCCATCACATCCAGGTGCAGCATGGTCGCGCCGGCACGCTCCACCGCGGCGATCTGCTCACCCAAGCGCGCAAAATCGGCAGCTAAAATGGACGGGAGAATTTCAACCATCTTGTGGAATTACCCAAATTTTATCACAGCGGCAAAAAACCCATCGCCTGGGTCGTGGCCTGGAATGCGCTGCATCGTTTCCAACACCAGTTCACCCGGAACGGTCGCCACCACATTCTGGTTCTCCTCGGGTTCCAGCGAGCATGTCGAATAAACCAGCAACCCGCCGGGCGCGAGCCAGCGGCGGCCCTGTTCGAGCAGCGCTACCTGGCGCGCGTGCAGATCCACCAGGTCGGCCGCCGTCAGCCGCCATTTGATCTCAGGATTGCGCGCCAGCGTGCCCGTGCCGGAGCAGGGCGCGTCGATCAGGATGCGATCGAACTGGCCGCGAAAGGGCAGCGGGCGCGTCCCATCCAGCACCACCAGGCCGGCGTCCAGCCCTTTGAGCCCTGCCAGTCTGTGAAAGTGGACGTCGCAGGCAATCGCGCGCACGCCCGCGGCCAGCGCCTGTGCCGTCTTGTTGCCGGGCGCCGCACAGAGGTCCAGAAAATCCTGGCCGGACTCAAGACGTAGCAGGGGCACGATGGTCTGCGACCCGATGTCCTGCACCCGCGCGGTGTCCGGATTGACGTAAGTCTCCGGCACACGCAGGTTCGCGCGCGCGATGGTTTCCGCGGTGTCCCGGCCGTATTGCCGCTCCCAGCGCTCCAGCATCCAGGCTGGATGGGATAGCTCCACCGCCAAGCTCGGCCAGGAAACCGGCTCGCGATGCACCTTGCGCAAGACCGCATTCGCAAATCCCGTCGCCGAACGCTTGCGCGCGCGCTTGATCAGCTCCACGCTTTCCGAAACCGCGGCGTGCGCCGGAATACGCTCCAGATAACGGAGTTGGTAGATTCCCATACGCAGCGCCTGCCGTACCGCCGCGTCCAGCCGCGCCGCCGGCTTGCCGGAATAGTGCTCGATCAGATAGTCCAGCTGAGCCTGGTAGCGCAGCACGCCGAAAACGATCTCCGATGCCAGACCGGCATCGCGGCTGTCGAGGGTCGCCGCGCGCGTAGCCAGCATATCCGACCCATAGCCGCCACGCTCGACCGCGGTCAGGATCTCGAACGCTAGCAGCCGGGCGGGGGACACAGTTTGAATGTAACGCGCCCCGGCGGCCACTGCATCCGGGTCAAAACCAGGCCCATGTTACGCTGGATCATTGTCCCGCCACCCGCACTTCAGCGCCTACCTGGCGTTGACTGCCGTATGTTTCTTCTGGGGAACCACCTACCTGGGCATCCGCATGTCTCTGGAATCGTTTCCTCCCTTGCTGCTGGTGAGCGCGCGCTATGTGATCTCGGGTTCCCTGATGCTGGCCCCCATCGTCTGGCGCGGCGAGAAATTGCCGGCCGGCCGCGATCTGCGCGCCGCCTGCCTCAGCGGCTGGCTGGTGCTGGGTATAGGCAATGGCTGCCTGGTTTTCGCCGAATTATGGGTGCCGAGCGGTTTGGCGTGCCTGATGCTGACCATTTCGCCGTTCTGGATGGTGGGCGTCGAAGCCCTTCTGCCGGGCGGTGAGCCGCTGCATCTGCCCAGCATCCTGGGCATGCTCGTGGGCCTGGCCGGAGCCGCCCTCCTGTTCCTGCCGGACGTGCACAGCCACACGTTCAACGCCGGCCTGCTGAACGGTTTCCTGGTGCTGCAACTGGGGATGGCGGGATGGGCGTTCGGATCGATTTACCAGCGGCGCCAGGTGACCGGCTCGCATCCTATCGTGGTGGGAGCGGTGCAGCAACTTGCCGCCGGCCTGTCCTTCCTGCCGCTCCTCTTGCTGTTTCCCGAACACCCAGTGCATTGGAGCCTGCGCGGCACTGCGGCGATTCTCTACCTGGTGGTCTTCGGCTCGATTGTGGGCTACAGCGCATACATCTTCGCGCTGGACCGCCTGCCGGTCGCCGTCGTATCGATCTACCCCTACGTGAATTCGGTAGTGGCCGTCACGCTCGGCTGGCTGTTCTATCGGGAACACTTCGGATTGCGCGAGGCGGCCGCTATGGCCGTGATCTTTACCGGGGTCGCGCTGGTGAAACGATACAGCCGGCCGGCCGCGGTTCGCGCCGCAGCCGCTACGGAGCGCCTTTCGGACCCGGCGCGGTGACGCCGCCGCCCACCAGCTTGGCGCCCAGCGCCCCACCCGCCGTACACAGGAACGTGATCATGAGGAAGAAAAAGAGCAGCGCCACGATCACGAACATAATCATCCCGCTGGGGCTGTCAAGAATCTTGAGGGCCTCCTGCACGTTGGGGTCGCTGGCTGACATTTTGCGGAACTGTTCCTGGTAAAGCGCCGCGATCTTGCCCCCACGAATTAGCGGCACTACGCTGGCAGTGAACACCACCGACGTAATGGTCGAGCCCAGCAGTCCCGTGATCCATCCCATGCGCAGGCCGCTATCGACCGTCAGGAACTGGCCTGTGCGGCGACGATAGATGTAGACCGCCAGAAATCCGGTGGTCATCCACCAGATCACCAGGCCGATCAGGCCCGCCGCCAAAACCGGCAGAGCGCTCAGCAGCGAAGCCAGGCTCGCCATAAGTAAACCGATACGCACGGCGGTGGAGTTATGGAAGTTGAGGCGCGGCGGAGGAAGAGCCGCTAGAGTGGGCGGCAGTACGATTTGCGGAACGACCGGTGACTGCTCCCGCGTCTCCTCCACCGGCAGAACTTCATCGCGCTGCGGCTTGCCGCAGACGTAGCAGAAACGGGCGTTGGGCGGCAACTCGGTGCCGCAGGTGCAGAAATCAGGCATGATGGGGGAACCATCCCCCACTCATCAGTTTGACGCAGGCTCTCCTATCGAAGCAAGCGCGATACGGGTCTCGCCGTCTTCCTCGGTGATGACCACCAGCCTTTTGTAGCCTCGCCTGGTAAGCGACAGCTGCAATCCGCCGTTCTCATGCTGGCTGATCAGCCAGTGCGGCAGCTCGCTACGGTAAAAATCCGTGACCCGATCGACTGAATCCGGAGTGCGGTATTGGGCGGCCGAGATAGCAAAGGCCTTGTGTACGTCGCCGAAATCGAAATGAAAGCTGGCCAGCTTGCGGGAATCCTCGTCGCGCACCGCCCCGGGGTAGATGGGGACGCCCATGTGCTTCGGGTCCAGCGCGTGGCTGTCGCGCACCCGAACGCTGCCGAAGGGGGTTTCGAGCGTGCTGTCGCCATTGGAGTTCCTGGCGGAGACGCGCACGTGATCGGCGACGTACAAACCGGTGGATACGATGGCCACAATGGTCACCACACCCACAATGAACATCGTCAGCATGATACCGGCGATGGCGCCCCCGCGGCGATGGTTTCGAGGCATGCTTACTCTCCGTTCATGCAGCAATACGAACCAGGGCCGCGGAAAGTTCCCTTACTTGATCTCAAAACGGCCAAACGCCAGCCCGAGGTCCCGCTGGTCGGCACCCACGCGCACAGTCCGGCTCACCGCCACCATGATATGGATCTCAGTTGCGCTGGTTGACGGCGGCGCGAATGCGAAGCTCGTCTCCACGCCGGCCTGCGTGAACCGGACGGGAGCGAGGCGCGTACCGTCCACGGTCAGCGTCATCTCGAGAGGCCCGTTCTCGAGTTGCGCCGCCGGACAAACCGCCGTCACATACAGTTTCTGGCCGGGCGCCGCCGGCGCGCCCATACGCAAGCTGGCCGTCCGCGGCATCCAGCGAAGTCCCGATTCCCGGCTGTACCACTCGGGCCCCAGGAATTCCGCTGCCAGTGGATCCGCCACGTCGATGCGCAGCGGCGCGCTCCCCCCCGAAGACGGGCCGTCCGGGACGGCAAACTCGTGGGTGATGTTCTGGAGCGGTCCCGGCCCGGCACGGTACACCACGATCTCGTCCCGCGATAGCCCGCGGCGGGTTTCGTCGATGGGGAAGACGTATTTAGAAACCCCTCCCCACTCCGGATGCGGCGCAATGCGGGCTTCTGCCCCAGGCGCCAGGTACACATCCGGAATCCGCAGGAAGAGGAACGGCCGCTGCGAAATGAGCTGGCTGAACATCGCGTCGTCCACCCCGTCGAGCAGGATCACTTTGCCCGGATGCAGGTCGTGCGCTCGCGCTACCCCCATCACCACCGTTTCCTGTGCCCGGCTGAAGCTGCGGTACCAATTGGCGCGCCGCCGCGCCGCCGGCAGCGACTGGACCAGAAACCCCGTCACCAGCACCACGCCGGTGGCCCGCCAGAGCCCGCGCTCTCGCCAGGCGCAGGCGAGCGCGTAAGCCGCCAGCATCGCCATGCACATAGCCGGCAGCGTCAGATAGTAATCCATGATGTGGTCGCGCAACCCGATCACCGGGAGCAGTGTGATGAGATACCAGCCCAGCAAAACCAGCGCCAGCCATTGCCTGCGCGTAGCCTGATAAATCGTAAACACCAGCAGGCCGGCGGTGCAGACCGCCATCACCACCGGGCTGAAGACCCGCGAAAAATGCGAGAGGTAGCGCAGATCGATGGGCTCAAACGTCCCCTGCCAGTATGTCCAGAAAGTGGCGGGGATGGCGCCATCGATGTGAATCATATACGCCGCGGCGTGGTTAGGCGCTAGCACTAGGTGCACAATCGTATAAGCGGCCGACGCGGCGAAAAACGGCAGCGTGCTGCGAAAATACCGGCGCTCGCAGCCAAGCGCATATCCGGCGGCCAGCAGCGGGAAGAGAGCGTTGGCTTCCATCGCCAGAAAGCCCGCCAGGAACACCACCCACGTCCAGACGTAATACCGCCGCGCGCCGGTGGCCGTGTATCGCAGGAAGAAATGCAGGGCCAGCAGCAGGAAGAATGCGCAAAGAACCAGGTTATACGCCGACATCCAGGATATCGCCGTGGACAGCTTGCTGTTCGCCACCCAAAGGATAGCGGCCCAGAAGCCAGCCGCGCGCCGGCCCGTGACGCGCGTGGTGATCGATGCCAGAAGCGCCAGGTTGGCGAACTGGGTCAGGAAGACCCAGATGTGGTACGGCAGGGCATCGGAGCCGAACAGGGCGCCGAATGCCAGGAAGAATCCGCGCTCGCTCAACGGGCGCCAGCTACCCTGCGCCGCATTCGGTTGGAAAAGCGTCCGCAGCAGCCCGTCCCAGCCGTGCACCTGGTTCGGCAGGTTCAACCAGACAAAATCGTCCTGCTGGAACCATGCCATCAGTCCAGGCCCGTAGACGGCCAGGCAGAAGATGCAGGGCACCGTCCACCAGGCCGCCGCCAGCAGTTTCGATCTCAACGGAAACGATTATGCTATACGCCAGCCCGGCATTTCAATTTCGTCTTGCCGCTAAAGGCCTGCCGAACGGCAGATGGATGCGCAGCACCCGCTCGCGATGGCGCTCCTCCTCCATATTGCGCGTGCGTGCGCGCAGCAGGTCGCTCAACGCTACCATCCCGGATAGCTTGCCCTCCATGTCGACCACCGGAAACCGCGTCAGTCCGGACTCTGACATCCGCTGCACTACGATGCGCAACGGCTCGTCCAGATACGCAACTACGGGCTCCCGGCGCACCGGTTCGGTCCCCCCCGCGGCCAGCCGTTCCAGGTCTCCGCGCGTGAGTACGCCCACCACGCGGCGGTCGGCATCGACGATGGGATACAGGTGCTGCCCTTTGCGCATGATGTGATCGGTATGGAGGGTTTGCGCCAGCACCCCGGGCTCCGTGCCCGCCGGAATCGCGGCTACATTCGTACGCATCACCTCCCGCACGAACAGGATCTCCAGCGGATCCACGGCGTATTCGCGGCTCAGATGATAACCCCGGCGCGCGACTTTCTCGGTGAGGATCGACCGGCGCAGCATTAACACCGTCGACAGGTGCGCTATGGTAACCGCCAGCAATAGCGGCAGCAGCATGTTCACATCGTGGGTCAACTCCAGCATGAAGATGACGCCCGTAAACGGCGAGCGCATGGTGCCGCCCAGAATCGCGCCCATGCTCACCAGCGGCCAGAATCCCGCGCCTTCATGCGGCAGGAACATGGCTTCGATGCCGCCCAGTGCGCCGCCCATCATCAACAGCGGCGCCAGCACGCCGCCCGAAGTCCCCGAGCCCAGCGATACCGCCCAGATCACGGATTTCACCAGCAGAATCCCCACAATCATGTGGCGCGGCACGTCGCCCTGTAGCAGCGCGCCGATGGTCTCGTAGCCCACGCCCAGCGCCTGCGGGAAGATGAGCCCGCCCAGACCGATGACCAGCCCGCCGATTGCCGGCCACCACATCCAGTGAATGGGCAGCATCTGGAACAAGTCTTCCGAAGCGTACACCGCGAGGGTCAGGAGCGCCGACAACAGTCCGGCCAGCACGCCCGCCAGCACGCACGCGAACAATCCCTGCGGACCGATAAAGACCGGATGCGGCGTCACCGGGAACAACGGACCGAGACCGATGATGTATCGCCGCGCCGCCGCGGCCGTCACGCTGGCCAGAGCCACCGGCACCAGGCTGCGCGGCTTCCACTCAAACAGCAACAATTCCACGGCCAGCAGAACCGCCGCTACCGGCGCGGCAAAAGTGGCCGCCATGCCGCCCGCAGCACCGGCTACCAGTAGCGTCTTGCGTTCGTTGGCGGTGAGCTTGAACAGTTGCGCGATCATCGATCCGAACGCGCCGCCCGTCATGATGATTGGGCCTTCGGCGCCGAACGGGCCGCCCGTTCCGATCGAGATTGCCGAAGAGATCGGCTTTAACAACGCCACCTTGGGCTCGACCCGGCTGCCATTGATCAGGATGGCTTCGATGGCCTCCGGTATTCCGTGGCCGCGAATCCGCTCCGAGCCATAGCGCGCCATGAAGCCGATGATAAGAGCGCCCGCCACCGGCACCAGAACCACCATCCAGCCCAGATGGTTTCCCGCGGGGGACACCAACGCCGCGCTCCACCGTCCGAAGAAGAACAGGTTCGTGAACAGTCCGATCAGCTTCAACAGTCCCAAAGCTACGAATGCACTGACCAAACCAATGAAGATGGCCAGCCCGGAAATGGTAAGGACCCGCGGTGTGCAGGTGAAATCGCCTAACTTGTTTTGCATGTGTTCTGCCTGGAGGGTGCCGGCGAGCGGCTCGTCACGATGGCTTGCAGGGCCGCGGCCAGTTCACTTCCCGCGGCCCCCAGTTCGGCACGATGCTCCAGCGACAGCTTGCCGAGCACCGATTCGCCCTTATCGGTCAATTCGACCGAAACCTGCCGCCGATCGTCCGCCACCCGGCTCCGCCGCACCAATCCGCCTGCGGCCAGCCGGTCGACCAAGCCCACCGCGCTATGATGCTGCAACTGCAGGCGCTCCGCCAGTTCGCCCACGGTGGGGGGTGCGCCAGCTGCCTTCACGGCCAGCATCAATTGGTGTTGCGCCGGCTCAAGCCCTGCCTGCCGCGCGGCTTGTTCGCTGAAACGCAGAAAACGCCGGATCAGATATCGAAATTCGGCCAGTGCCTGGTAATCGGCCGCCGTCAACTCCTCCAGTGGAAAGCCCCTCCTGACTTATATCGTAACACGATATGTCGATTCGGGACGCCTCTGCTGAGGACTTTTAGCCGTTCGCTGCTTCGGTACGGCCGCTAGTCCATGGGCCCCATCAAGGGGCAAGTATCGATCCAGACATCGAACGCGTCCAGGGATACGCTTTGACCGGATTGCGGCAGGGCGGTAATAGTGAAAGTATGCGAGCCGCAGGAGATTCCGTGCTGCTCCCAAACGTTCTGCTGATACTGGTCAAGCGGCGCGTTAAGGTTGACGGTGCCCTCGGCCACGCCATCGAGTTGGATCGCGGCGCTCCCCTGCAGCGGGCCAGTCCGGCTGATCCAGCGAATGCCAGACCCGGTGAAGCTCAGCACCGCTACATCGCCCGATTCACTGGTCGCCATGTACGAGTTGGTGCTGGCCACGGTCGATGGGGTTACCGCCGCCCAGTTCCCCTGGTATGTAACGCTGGGCGGCTCCTGCCCTATACTCGCGATATTGCGCGAGTCTTCGTTCCGGGCAGGCGTCACTACATAGGTCCACGTGGCGCCGCCGCTGGTAGACATAAAAAGCCCGTGATAGCCGGCCGCGAACAAAGTACGATCCTTGGCAAAGTTAGGCGAGAGACCGATGGCGGTGACAAAGTTATCGGTGAACGCCGTAACTTGTCCCTGCTTAGCGCCGCCATTGATAAACTTGACCAACCCTTTCTGAAAGGTACCGACGAAAAAGCTCTGATCCACCGTGTAATTAGGTGATAACTCCAAAGCGACAGCTCTTAGCGTCCCGGTTTGCGGAAGCAGAGACCAGGTGGTCCCGCCATCCGTGGATTTCAGAATCTGACCGCTGATCCCCGCGACAAAAACGGTTTGGTCGGCAGCGTATCCCGGAGAGATTTTGACTATGTCCAGCGCGAGCGAGGAGCTGGGCACGGCAATGGCGGTCCAAGTCATGCCGCCATCGGTGGACTTGTAAAGACCGGTATTGGGACTGGCGGCAAATGCCGTGCGATCCGTGGCAAACGCCGGCGAGATGGCGATCGCGTTTACGCTGGTGACCCCGCTCAAACTCGTCTGCTGCCAGGTGTTTCCGCCGTCCGTGGAAAGGTATACGCCCTCCGTGGTGCTGGTTTGAGGGTGCATGCCGCCCGGCAAAGAGAAGGCCGGCGCCTCATGCGGCAGCGTCCCGACCATCACTGTGGAATCCTGCGCAAAGTTCGGCGACACGGCCACTGCCCTCGGATAGACAGACTTTCCGAGGACCTGTATTAGTTGCCAGGTCTTGCCCCGGTTGGAGCTTTTCTGTAGGCCATTCTGGCTGGTGCTGAATGCGATGCCATCCACTGCGAAATTTGGAGAGAAAGCGGAGGCGTCCGCATAGGCAAGCTGCATCCCGTTATTCCGGAACGACCACGTGGCCCCCCCGTCGCTCGACCATAAGTTGCCGCCGCCATATGCAGTCTCGAACATTACGTGATCGTGTATGAAGTTAGGCGAGAGGTTAATATACGCAATCATCCGGGTGGGAATCATGTCGGTATATTGCCAGGACGTCCCCAGATTGGCCGAACTCCACAACCCTTCAAACATTGCCAGGAACAAGGTCATACCGCTAGCCGTGTTGACGGGCGCGATCGCCTGGTAATGAGTGAGTGTAAGATTCGAGAGGACCCGAACTACGTTGGCGTTCGGCGTCCAGGATGCACCCAGGCTGCTCGAATGGTAGACACCCGCCACGGCGGTAGTAATCCAACATGTGGAATCCTGTGTGTAATTGGGGGAAAGTGCCAGCGAAGTGACATTTAAGTCTGCGATGCCGGTATTAACCTCCGACCAGGACGCCCCGCTGTTAGTCGATAGGATCACGCCGGAACCATAAGTGCTGGCGAACGCAGTCTGATCGCTGGCGAAGTTCGGAGAGAAGACCAGCGCTGTGACGGAAGAGAGCGTCAAGCCGGTGGTTACCTGAACCCAACTGGCGCCCTGGTTGGTGGACCTGAAAATGCCGTCCGCCGCCGCGCCCAGCAGAACAGTGTTGTCGGCAGCGTAATTCGGAGACACTGCAATTGCGGTTAGACCGGATTTCAAAGGCGATGGCGCGGGTAGGGTAGTCCACGTCTGGCCCCGGTTCGTCGACATCATGACGGCATTCTGGACCGTGACTACGAACAGCGTGTTATCAGTCGCGAAGTTCGGAGATAGACCCACACTCTGAACGCCCGGCTTTATAAGCAGAGTCCAGGAGGTTCCCTGGTTGGTGCTCGCCGACAGTCCTCCCTTGCCTGCAATAAAGATCGTCTGGTCTTGTGCATAAGCGGGAGAGAAAGCAATCGCCAGTATCTTGTTGTTATTCGGAAGCCCCGGGAGCGCCGACCAGTTGACGCCTCCGTCGGTCGATCTGAGAAGAAGATAGACGTTCAACTTGAACGAGAGAGCGTCCGTCGATGCCAGTACGGTTTGATCTTGCGCAAAGTCAGGCGACACCGCTACCGCGGTGATGGGGTCATGTGGGTTGTGGGCCATCAGGGGCAGCGTTACCGCGACCAAACCAATCAGTAGTCCAATGATCAGGCGATTGCGTTGTCGATTCATAGGCGGCGGGGGGACACGAATGCGAAGTTTTAAACAGTATACATGCGAGAGGTCTTCTGCGGCGCTTCTGAAAGTACTGCGGGTACTTCCGTCCGGCCAAGCCGCTCTACGCGAGCGCGATCCGGGGTTCCACCAGGACGGGAAAATTCACAGAGCGGGCGATGAAGCATTTAGCATGCGCCGCGGCATGCAATTCGCGCGCGTGGGCGGTGTCGCACCCAGGCGCCAGCGCCACTTGTGGATGCAAGGTAACGGACACAAAGCGTCCGCCGCCGTCCACCGCCTCCTCCATCAGACCCTCTGCATGGTCGGAATATTCAACCACTACTATACCTGCGTCGGCGCACAGGTGCAGATACCAGAGCTTATGGCAGGCGGCCAGCGATGCCACCAGCAATTCCTCTGGATTCCATCGCTCCCGATCGCCGCGGAATGCCGGGTCGGATGATCCGGGTATGGGCGGCTTTCTGGACCCGGAGACAATCTCGTGACGCCGCTCGTAGCTTCGATAATTGGAGGTCCCACTCCCCGTGTTGCCGGTCCAGTTGACCGTAACGGAGTACCGGTGCGTTTTTGGCATCCTCGTTTTTTCCACGATAGCTGAAATTCGCCCGCACCGCTACAATGGTTCTTTGATTGTTACTCTCACCGTAAATCCCGCGCTTGACCGCACCATTTCCGTGGACCGCTTGGCTTTTGAAGATCGCGCCTACATCGAGTCGAGGCACGACTCGCCCGGTGGGCGCGGCATCAACGCCGCATGTGTGATCCACGCGTTTGGCGGAAAGACGCTCGCGATTTTCCCGAGCGGCGGCAAGAGTGGCAAGTGCTTCGAAGAGTTGCTGGGCGCCTATGGCTATCCGGCGGTGGCTGTGCCGATTCGTCACGATATCCGAGCCAACCTGACCATCACCGATAAGCAGGGCTTGACCATCAGCTTGAATGAGCGCGGCCCGCAACTGGAGAAAGCGGACGTCGAGCGGGTGGAAAAGGCCGTACAAAAGCACCTCGAAGGGGCCACCTGGCTGCTGCTTAGCGGCAGTCTGCCGCCCGGTGTGCCGGCCGATTTTTATGCTCGCCTCATCGGCTTGGCGCAGCGCAAGAAGGTAAAGACACTGCTGGACACCGACGGTGATTCGCTCCGCGAAGGCGTGGAGGCTTCGCCCACAGTAGTCTCCCCGAACCAGCACGAAGCCGAGCGCCTGCTAAACCGCGCGCTGGTTACGCGCAATCACTTCCTGGACGCGGCCGCCCGCATACGCGCCATGGGACCCGAAACCGTGGTGCTTTCGCTGGGCAGTCGCGGCGCGGTAGGCGCCATTGCCGGAGCCCTCATCGAAGCCATACCTCCGCGCGTGGAAGTGCTTAGCCCCATTGGCGCCGGCGACGCGCTCGCCGCGGCATTCGCCTGGTCCATGGATCGCGGCGGCGATTTCACGGATGCGCTCCGCTGGGGCGTGGCCACCGGCACGGCGTCGGCCACCCTGCCCGGCCTGCGTACAGCATCGCTCGATCAGGCCAAAGAGGTCTACCGGCAGGTGGAAGTGCGCCGGATCGAATAGGAGCGCGGTGGCCTACACGTCATCCAAGGGCGCCGCGCGCGCGGCCCCGTCCAATAAGAGCGAAAACGTTATGCGCTCCGCGGGGGTGGTCTCCGCGGCCGTATTCCTGAGTCGCATTACCGGCCTGGTGCGCGAGATGATTATGGCGCGGCTCTTCGGCGCCGGACAATCCTACGACGCATTTCTGCTGGGCTTCCGCATTCCCAACCTGACGCGTGACCTCTTCGCCGAGGGCGCCCTCTCGTCGGCTTTCGTACCCGTGTTCACCCAGTACCTGGCCACTAAGGGAAAGCGCGAAGCGGCCGAGCTCTCCAACTTGGTGGCGACTGCGCTCCTCATCGTGGTGGGGGGCATCTGTGTGCTCGGCATGATCTTCAGCCCGCAGCTGGTCTGGCTGCTGGCTTCGGGATTCGCGCGGGTACCGGGCAAATTTGAACTGGCGGTCACCCTCACCCGCGTGATGTTCCCGTTTCTGCTGCTGGTGGCGCTGTCGGCGCAGGCCATGGGCATCCTGAACGCGCTGAATCGGTTCGGCATCCCGGCGCTTTCCTCGACGTTTTTCAATCTGGGTTCGGTGATCTTCGGGCTGGGGTTCGGCTACACCGTGGGACGCTGGATGGGCATCAGCCTGGTGATGTCGATGGCTTTCGGCGTTGTCTTCGGCGGGGCTGTGCAATGGCTCTTCCAGACGCCCAGCCTCTACCGCGCCGGCATTCATTATCGCCCGCTCATCGATTTTTCCCATCCCGGCCTGCGTAACATTTTGCGGCTGATGGGACCGGCCATTCTGGGCAACGCCGCGGTACAGATCAACGTCCTGGTGAATACCAATTTCGCCTCCAGTATCACGGACGCCGCCGGCCATGTCATCAACGGACCCGTCAGCTGGCTCAGCTACGCGTTCCGCTTTATGCAGCTGCCGCTGGGGCTGTTCGGCGTGGCCATCGCCTCCGCCACGCTGCCGGCGATTTCGCGTAGCGCCGCCCTCCAGCAGATGGATGAATTCCGCCTGACGCTGTCACGGTCATTGGGCATGGTGCTGCTGCTGACGATTCCCTCCTCGGTGGGTCTGGCGGTGCTGGGTCCCAGCATGATCGGCGCGGTGTATCAATGGGGCCATTTTCGCGCCTCCGATACGCATCAGACAGCCATGGCGCTCGCCTGCTATAGCGTGGGACTGGCGGGCTATGCATCGATTAAGGTGTTGGCGCCGGCGTTCTACGCGCTCAACGACGCGCGTACGCCCATGCTGGTCAGCCTGATTTCCATTCTGATCAACCTGGCCGCAGCCTCCACCATGGTCAAGTTAGCGGGGCTCGGCCACCTGGGCCTGGCGCTTTCCACATCATCTGTAGCACTATTCGGGTCTGCGGCCCTTTTTCTGCTATTACGCAAGCGCATCCGGCGGCTGCATGGCCGGGCGCTCGGCGCCAGCGTGGCGAAAATCCTGACTGCCGCGGCTGCCATGGGACTGGTCTGCTATTTTTCAAGCCACGGAATCCATCGCTGGCTCGGCGCAGGCAAGTTGTCGCAGCTTGTGGACGTGGCCATTTCCATCCCGCTGGGCGGACTCGTTTACTATGCCGTATGCCGCATCCTGCGCGTGGCGGAGCTCGAATCCGCCTGGCGCGCCCTGGCGGTGCCCCTCGCGCGCAGGCTGGGACTCGCGCGAAACTGATGCCGTCGCCGCGTTTCCGCTGTCAGCATGCTAAACTGCCTTAAGAAATGCTTCCCGATCTGGAGTTGCTGGTCCGGTTGCAGGAGCTTGATAATCGGGTGACGGAATTGACCCGCGAGATCTCCGCGCTGCCAAAACATATAACCGAAATCGAAAAGAAATTAGATAGTCATACCCGTAAGCTGGAAGCCGATCGCGCGGCTCTGGCGGCGAATCAGACCGACCGCAAGAAAACCGAAGGCGAGATCCAACTGCAAGAGCAGAAGATCTCCAAACTGCGCGGCCAGATGATGGACGCCAAAACCAACGAGCAATACCGCGCTTTCCAGAATGAGATCGAGTTCTGCGAGAAGGAAATCCGCCGCTTGGAAGACCACATCCTGGCCTTGATGGGCGAATCCGAGCCGCTGGACAAAAACGTGAAGGCCGCCGAGCTCGCCCTTAAACAGGAAAAGACGCACGTGGAAGGCGAGAAGCAGCAGGCCATGGCGCGCACCGCCGAAGATCAGAAGGCCCTGGACCTCCTTCATCATGAGCGCGCCCAGATTGTCGCGCGCCTGAATCCCAGTGTTGGCCGGCAGTATGAACGGATTCGCAAAGCCCGGCACGGCTTGGCGATCGCCGAGGCGGTCGATGGACGGTGCAGCGCCTGTCACATTGCTATCCGGTTGCAATTCTTACAGGACGTGAAAAAGGGCGACCAGGTGATGACTTGCGAAAGCTGTAGCAGGATCCTCTATTACAATCCACCGGCGCAATTCGAAGATCTGACGGGCGAACCCGCGTCCGCGCCCATGCCCAACTGATTTACGAGCGCGACTTGTGCGCGGCGTGCGCGGTCTTGGCCGTTACCGGCTCCTTCACCAGCAGGTCGATCGTGTCGCGAATGTTCTTTTCCTGATCTTTGAAGAAATCGTCGCCGCCATTGTGCTGCACCCGGATCACCCGGTTGCGGTCGATGAAGATCAGCTCCGGCACATAATTTGGTTTCGCCAGGGAGGCTTGCTCATACTCGAGGACCGCGTCGCGCTCGGCCGATCCCACTGGGAAATTGGGCCGGAACTGGGCGATAAAACCGGGCACCAACTGCGCGGCACTGGGGTTGAAAGCCGCCGCCAGCATCTGCACGCCGCGCGATGCATACTCGTTCTGGAGGGTGCTCAGAAGCTGTGTGGTGTGCTGGCAGTGTGGGCACGTGGTGGAGATAAAGGCGAGCACCACCACTTTGCCCGCATACTGGCTCAACAGATTCACCTGGCCGTTAGGCATGGTGATCGCAAATTCGCCTGCCGGCCGCGGAACCTGCTGGGCATTAGCCGCCAAGCCGGTGAAAAGCAATGCGCAAGCCATTATTGAGTGCTGAAATCGCATACCGACAGTTTAACGCAACTCGTGCGGGCCTTGCTTCGTCAGGCAGTACTCTTTAGTGATGAAACTGAGAGCAGCCCAGCGTGGGTTTCAATCCCGGCTGCCCTGCGAACCATTCCAGATGCCGCCGGATATCCCGCACCAGCATGTCCGCCAGGTCGTTGGTAAACCCGTTGCGCACTACCACGCGCTGCACCACCAGGTTGTCGCGATTTGCCGGCATCCGGTACGCGGGCACCTGCCAGCCGCGATCGCGCAGCCGGTCCGCCAGGTCGTACAGGGACCAGTGGCAATCCTGCTTAAGCGCCCAGGCGAAAACCGGCAGGTCGCGTCCGTCGCTGAGCACCCGAAAGGGCCCCAGACTGGCAATCTCCCCCGCCAGGTGCACGGCCACATCCTGACACGCCTGGTGAATGGCGCGATAGCCGGATTTACCCAGCCGGATCAAGTTGTAATACTGCGCCACCACCTGGCTGGCAGGCCTGGAGAAATTGATGGCCAGCGTCGGCATAGTCCCGCCCAGGTAATCGACGTTGAAGATGAGGTCCGGATCGAGATCCGCCGCCTCCCGCCAGACGACCCATCCGACGCCAGGGTAAACCAGGCCGTACTTATGGCCGGATGTGTTGATGGATTTAACGCGCGGCAGCCGGAAATCCCAGACCAGGTCGGGCTGCAGGAAGGGCGCCACAAATCCGCCGCTGGCGCCATCCACATGAATCGGAATGTCTAGGCCGGTGCGTTCCTGCAAGCGGTCGAGCGCGTCACTGAGCGCGCGCACATCTTCATACTCGCCGGTGAACGTGCTCCCCAGAATCGAGACCACGCCGATCGTGTTTTCGTCGCAGGCCGCCGCCGCGCGCTCCGGATCGGTAACATAGCGGTCGCCTTCGAGCGGCACGGCCCGCTCCTCCACGTCGAAATAGCGTGCGAACTTGTGCCAGCACACCTGCGTATTGGTGCCGGTGACCAGGTTCGGCCGGTCGGCGGGCTTGCCCACCTTCCGGCGTTCGTCTCGCCAAGCCCACTTGAGTCCCAGACCGCCCAGCATGCAGGCTTCGCTAGAACCGATAGTCGAAGTGCCCAGCGTTTGGTCCGGTTCGGGCGAATGCCACAACTCCGCCAGCATCCGGACGCAGCGCATTTCCAGCTCGGCGGTCTGCGGATACTCGTCCTTATCGACCATGTTCTTGTCGAAGGTCTCCGCCATCAGGCGGTTTGCTTCCGGCTCCATCCACGTGCCGCAGAACGTGGCCAAATTGAAGCGGGAGCTGCCGTCCATGATCAGTTCGTCGTGGATCAGGTGATAGGCCGTGGCCGGCGGCATCCCATCCTCCGGAACCGAATGGCGCGGGGCGGGTCCCAATAGCCAGTGGCGGGCATACATCGGTCGCACCACGCGCAGCATTTCGTGCCGGGGATGTGGGTGGTCTTCCGGATCGGGAGTCATATCCCATGATACCGGGACGCGCCCCGATCCCCCTCACTCGTGACGCAAAGTCTGGACGGGATCGAGCCGCGAGGCGCGCTGCGCCGGGGCCGCGACGGCAGCTAGCGCGGCCACGCACAAAAGCACGATGGCTGCACTGGCGGCGATCGGGTCGGCGGGCTGCACCTGAAATAGCAACGACCGCAAAAGCCGCGCCGTGGCCAGCGAACCCGCGGCGCCCAGCACGATTCCCGCCGTGGTCCACCGGGCAGCCGAATAAAGCACCATCCCCACCACGCGACCGGGCGTCGCGCCCAAAGCCATGCGCACGCCGATCTCCCGCGTACGCTGCGCCACCAGAAACGACATGACCCCGAACAGGCCCACTGCGGCAATCACGACGCCTATCGCGGCGAACGCAGCCAGCAGCAGCGCATAGAACCGCGGCCGCTGGTCGATTTCCCGCAAGCGTTCACGCATCGTCTCCATCTCCACCGGTAGCGTTGGATCGAGCGACTACAGCGTCGAGCGAACGGTGGTAGCAGCCAGTTTCGGATTGACGGCAGTCCGCGCCAGGATCACAGCCGAGCGCCAACCCGCCGTTGGGTCCTGATTTTCAAAATTGAAATCCGGCGCCGGCTTGCGAACAATATAATACTCGGGCCAGCTTTCGCGCCGGGCGCCGAGGTTGGTCACGTCGCGCGCTATACCCACGACCGTTGTCCACTCGCCGTGCGGGCCCCGGAGAATCCGCTTGCCGACCCCATCGCCGCGCGGAACCATTTTGCGCGCCAGCGATTCGCTCAGAATGACCGCGAACGCCGCCGGACCGCGATCCGTTTGGCAGGCTATTAGCACCAGAGATTCCACTCATCATAGAGGCTGTCATCGATTCAGCCAGGGTTCCATCGGAGGTCGAATTAGTGCGCGAAGCGTTTTCCAACGCTCCGGAATTATCAGAACGTATTTTTGGCGCAACCACGGAAGATCTCATTCTATTGGAAAATACCGAGAACATCTGCGTCAGGCTGGCTGCGACGGGGGCGGCGAGCTGATTTAACGGTTCAGGTCGAGGCCGAACGTATGCGGCTCGGTAACCGAGGGTCTCTCTATACATCCACCGCAATAACGGACCACGCAACGGTTTACGGCCGCTTGCTGGCCACCTGCGTCGAAAGCGACAGGCTCTCCGCGTTCCAATAAGCGTACGGCCGGATCAGCGCTGCCTTCACATTGTGCAGCGAGGGCGAAACCGCAATCAGCGTATTTTTATTCAGCAGGTAAAGGAACGGCGCCTGCTCCCAGGCGATCTGCTGCACGCGATCGAACGACCGCTTGCGCTGCGCGAGATTGCGCTCGGAAGCCTGTGCCTGCATCAGGCGATCGATTTCCGCTTCCCAGGGCGTGGCCGGGGTCTTCTGGTTCGGATTCCATTGATGGTTGCTCGCGGAACTGAGCCACACGTTCATCTGCAGGTTCGGATCGAGGTCCACATTCGACAGCCCCAACAGGCAGGCTTCGTATGCGTAGGTCTTGGTCAGCCGTTCGATCAGCGAAGCGAAATCCAGCGTCACCACATTCAGCTTGATGCCGATGGCGGCCAGGTCCTGCTGAATCATGGCGGCCATCTTCTCCCGCGCCAGGTTGCCGGCGTTGGTGATTACGGAGAACTCCACCAGGTTCCCCTGCCGGTCGCGCAAAACGCCGCCCTTCATCTGAAAGCCGTCCTGGACCAGCGCCAGTAGTGCGGCATTGCGATCGAACGCCACCGGCTTCAGGCTGGTGTTGTACCAGACCCGGTTCGCCGGCGAAATGGGTCCGACGGCCGGCGTGGCGTGCCCGTGATAAACGACGCGGCACAGATCGTCGCGATTGATGGCTTCGAGAATGGCGTGCCGGAACGCCGTGGAGCGGAACCAGGCCTTCTTCGATTCCGGCAAGGGCGCGCCCGGCGCCTGGTTGAACCACATCATCTCGGATTCGAGCGAAGGTCCGATGTCGCTGACAGAAGCAGGCGCTTCGGCGGCCAGTTTCTCGAAATTGTCGGGCGCTACATTGTTGATCAGGTGCAGCTCGCCGCGCGTGAATCGCACCATCTCCATCGTGCGGTTCTGCTGGATCGAAAGCCTTATGGAATCCAGATAGGGCAGAGCGCGGCCTTGCGCATCGTGCTTCCAATAATAAGGATTCTTTTTCAGAACCACTTCCGACCCGGCCTTGTAATCCGCCATATAGAACGGGCCCAGCACCGCCGCTTCCTTATGCGGCGACTTCGACGACATAATCGCCACCTGGTCGAACAGCCGCTCCATGCCGGATACTGCGGAAGGAAATGTAATGGTCACCGTCCCCGGACCACTCACCTTAATCTCCGCCGCGCCCGGACCCGAGCGAAAAGCATCGCCCACCGGAGCATGCAGCTTCGCATCCATCACCATCCGCATCGTCTCCGCGACATCCTCGGCCGTGAAGGGAGTGCCATCCGAAAAACGCAGGCCGGAGCGGACCTGGAACGTAATGCGCTTCCCGGTCTTGTCCAGCTTCCACGAGCTGGCTAACTCGGGCTCGGCTTCCTGCGTCGATCGATTTACCCGGATAAGTACGCCCCCAGTAAGATAGCGCACAACTTCAGAAGGATCGTCTTCTACTAATAGCGGGTTGAAGGTCTTAGGCTCTCCCTGGAGACAGAAACGTAACTCGCCTCCATATTGCCCGTGCGCAGCGGGCAGGGCGACAGCTAGGGCTAGTAATAACGACCGTAGTCTCATCTCGATTTCTCCCGCGGCTCCCTTACGCGGAGGCGGCGATTTCCACCGGCTCCTCCGGGTAAGCCGGCACTCGATACTTCTTGCGCAGGTGTTTCGCCTTATACATCCGGCGGTCGGCTTCGGCCAGCAATTCCTCCGCGTCCGTGCCATGGTCCGGGAAATACGCTTCGCCCAGGCTCATGGAAACGCCGCAGCCGGCCGGCATCCCCACGCCGAGAGCGATCTGGCGGATCTCCGCGATGCGGCTCTGAATCGACTTCCGGTCGCTCCCTGGCAGCAGCAACACAAATTCGTCGCCGCCCATGCGGGCCACGTAATCGTACTCGCGGCAACGATCGCGCAATGCTTCGGAAACCAGCCGCAGCACCTTGTTCCCTTCCAGGTGCCCGTAGCGATCGTTGATCTGCTTGAAACCATCCAGATCGCATACCACCACGCACAGCGGCTCACCGGCTCTCTTGCATCGCGCCAGCTCGCTGTCCAGACGCAGGAACAAGGAGCGCGCGTTCGGCAGTCCGGATAAGTAGTCGGTAGTAGCCGAGTCTTCCGCCTGGCGGAAAATCAGTGCATTCTCCACGGCCAGCGACACCTTGCTGCTGATGGCCAGCAGGATCCGCAGGTGATCGCGCGAGAAGGCGTCGCTCTCCGCGCGGTACAGCGTCATGACGCCGAGGATTCCCGCCAGCCCTTCCAGCGGTACGGCCAAAGCCGATTTCAGCATGCTGAACTTATCCGGGTTCGCTAAGTAGGATGACTCCACGGATGGATTGCCATTTAAGATCGGCTTGCGGTTTTCGGCGACCCACCCGGAGAGACCTTCCCCCACTGGTATTTCAAGCGACGAGAACAGGCGGAAGTCTTCTCCGTTTACATACTGTGGCACCAGCTTCCCCTCCAACCGCCTGTAAATTGCTATGGCGTCGTAGGGGACGATCTTCTTCAAACGCGCCGCGACTACGGAAAGGGTTTCGTCCAGGCTGAGCGAATTGCCGAGGTCTTGCACCAGCTCAAACAGCAGTTGCACTTCCTGGCGGGCGGCGGCGATGGAGCACAAAAAGTCGTACTCGTTGGCTGCGGGGGTTTGCGGCGCGGAGCTTTGGAAGCCCGCGGCTGGTTCCAGGCCTCTTTCAATTTTCAAGTCGATCGAGAGTTTGGCGCCGCCCTCAGAAGACTGGTGCGCCAATTTTTCCAACTCCACGTAGTGCTCTTCCAGAAAGCTTACGACTCGCGGATCGAAATTCTTGCCGGCCATCGACGAGACTTCCTGCATCGCCTCCTTCAGGCCGAGCGCCCGCCGGTATTGCCGGTCGGAAGCCAGGGCATCCAGGCAATCTACTGCCGACAGAATGCGAGCCCCGATGGGAATGTCCTCGCCGCGCAGACCGTAAGGATAGCCCGTGCCATCCCATTTTTCATGGTGAGCCCGTACGATGGGCGCTACCGGATACGGAAACGCCACGCGATCCAGGATCTCCGCGCCCACCACCGGGTGGATCTTCATCTTTTCGAATTCTTCGGGAGTCAGGCGGCCCGGTTTCGAAATGATGTGCTCCGGCACGGCCAGTTTTCCTATGTCATGCAGCAGCGCGGCCGCCTTCAGAGCTTCCAGATCGCGCGCCGATAATCCCAGTTGCTTGCCCACCTCCACCGCGTATACGCGTACCCGCCGCAGATGCTCGTGGGTGGCACTGTCTTTGGCTTCAATGGCGAGGGCCAGGGCCTCGATGGTCCGCATATGCAGCCCGGCGATGGATTCCACGTGCTTCCGCTCGTTTTCCAGGCGTGCCAGATAAAGCTGATAAGAGCGATAGATCAGATAGATGACAGGTAGCAGCACCACCGATCCCTGCCAGTGCATCTGGTGCGTAAAAATGCTGATGATCCAGGCAATCGACGCGCCCACCAGATAGAACGGAAAAGACCAGAAATAGCAGTTATGCCAGGTCTCGCTGAATCGCTTTCCCTCAGAGAGAGAGATGGCCTCCGCGATCGGCACGGTGTTGAGCCCGTAGTAGGCCAATCCGGTGGCGATCAGCAGCAAAGGGCCGAAGTGCTCGAAGTGCATTAGCAGGGGCCAGCGGTAGAACGAGTACGCCAGTGTCACCGCGATTCCCGTATTTGCCACGCTGAAGACCACCTGGAACATCTTGGGACGCTGGCGCGACTTCCAGAGACACTGCACCAGCGTGCCCGCGCACCCTATGATCAGCGTTTCACTCGCGCTCAGGTCGGCGATGCCGATGAACACGAACAGGAAACAGACCGACATAGTTCCCCGGATGCCTGGGAGATTCACTTTCAGCCCGGCGGCCAGGGCCGAAAGAATCAGATAGAAGCTGAAACGAAAAAGATCGTCGGAATGCCACCGGTGCAGAGTCAAGGCGGTGACTGTCAGGCCGGCCACGCTGAAGGCCGTGACGTATATCTTCGCCTTGATGTTCATACAGAGAGCACCACGGACGGGCAGGTTACCCCACCGCCGCGCGTCTTGTATTCCTTCAGCCTCCTCAGCAGGGTGCGCCGTGAAATCCCAAGCAGGCCGGCCGCCAGGTCTTGCCGTCCTCCAGATTTTTCGAGCGCCTCCCGGATCACTTGCTCCTCCAACCCGCCCAATTGACTCTTCAGCTCGGGCTTTAGCGCCGCCGGCACGGAAGTTTTCAGGTTCAGATCCGCCGCGCCAATTTCACAGCTTTCCGCCAGGACGGCGGCGCGCGTAATGGTATTGCGCAATTCCCGCACGTTGCCCGGCCAAGTGTAATTCTCGAGCGCATCGATGGCGTCGTCTCCCAGGTCGAGCCGGGGATCCACCTCGTGCAGGAAATGATAGGCTAGCGGCGCGACATCTTCGATGCGCTCGCGCAAGGGCGGCACGTGGATGCTTACCTGGTTGAGGCGGTGATACAGATCGCTGCGAAACGTGCCGGCTTCAATGGCTTTTTCAAGGTCCTTGTTCGTGGCCGCGACCAACCGCGCATCCACCGTCACTTTGCGCGTGCCTCCCAGCCGGTAGTAGGGCACGCCGTCGAGCACGCGCAGCAGCTTCACCTGCATCTTGGCGTCCAGCTCGCCGATCTCATCCAGGAAAAGCGTGCCGCCGCTGGCCAGCTCGAACATGCCGGCCTTTTGCGCGTCGGCGCCGCTGAATGCGCCCTTTTCGTAACCAAACAGCTCGCTCTCCACCAGGTGATCCGGCAAGGCGCCGCAGTTGATATCGATCAACGGCCGCTCGCACCGCAGCGAGAAGTTATGCAGCGCGCGCGCCACTACTTCTTTTCCCGACCCGCTTTCCCCCCCGATCAGGACCGTGGCATTGGTGCGCGCGATCTTCTCCACCATACGAAACACCGCCTTCATGCGCTCGCTTCTCACCACCGCGCCGCCGATGACATTCCCTTCGTCCTGGGCTTGCGCGGCCCGCAGGTGGTCTTGTGGAAAGCGTGTCTCCGCTTCGGCGTTATGGCGCACGCCACGATGCACATTGAAGCGGCTGGAGTTAGAGCCACCTAATGTGTGGAGTTTTACGGGCATTGCCATATCAGTAACATACGCTCTACCGGATCTATAATTCAATTCAATTGTAGGGCAGCTAAGTACTTCGTGTACTAACGTAACCTGACGGTTATGGTGCGAGCTAGTATCCTTGGGAAAGGGGTCTCTAAGATATCGATAAGTAGTAAGTAGTCACAAGTTAACTTTAGATAACTTCGGCGCTCTATTAAGAACAAGATTTAACAAATAACAGCTTGCAGTCAGTGACTTCACACGGCGATGGTGGAAGGGGTATACCGTTGACCGGCCGGTTAGACTACACTGCTCCACTACTATCGGTGAATATCTGCGCGAACTATGGCGCGCGCGCGAACGTGCTCCGCGATGCGGCCTTTGAAATTGCCGCCGGCGAAATCGTCGGGCTGGCGGGCCAAAGCGGATCGGGCAAGAGTACCATCGCCCTGGCCATCATGCGCCTGCTTCACTTGAAGGGTGGTGTCGTGCGGGGCTCCATCCGTTTCCGCGGTACGGACCTGCTCGATCGCCCCGAGCGCGAGATGCGCGGCATGCGCGGTCGGGAGATCGCCCTGGTGCTGCAGAACCCCGTGTCATCGCTGAATCCCGCGCTGCGCATCGGCACGCAGCTATCGGAGGCTTGGGACGCTCACCGGAGGACGTCGCGCGAGGAGCGGGAAGGTGCCATCCTGGATGCGCTCGAAGCTGTCAGCCTGACGGTGGATCAACCTTTCCTGCGCCGCTATCCGGGCGAGCTGAGCGTGGGACAGGCGCAGCGCGTGCTGATCGCCATGGCTATTCTGCACCGTCCGGCGCTCCTGATTGCGGACGAAGCGACTAGCGCCCTGGATGCGCTCACGCAATCGGAGATCCTGCAGCTGTTCGCGCGGCTCAACCGGGAGCTATCCATGGCCATCCTGTACATTTCGCACGACCTGCTGTCCATCGCTTCGCTTTGCCGCCGCGTGGCCATTCTGCACGAAGGCGAGATCGTGGAATTCGCCGGCGTGGAACGCATCTTCGAGAATCCCGCGCATCCCTACACGCGCCGGCTAATCGACGCCATACCAGCCGCGCCACAGCCTGCTTGCCGTTGAACAAAAAGCGTGGTGGGGCAGGCCCGTGGCCTGCGGCGGCCTCTTAGGCCGCCTCTTTCCCAATCAGCAGATGTGGGCGCCGCGCGTCTCTACATACACCGCATAAAGCGACTGCGCGGCCGTCATGAAGAGCAGATTCCGCTTGCTACCGCCGAAGCAGACGTTGGCGCACGGTTCCGGCAGCAGGATCTGTCCGATCCGTTCACCCGCCGGCGTAAAGATCTGCACGCCGTCGTATCCCGCACCCACCCAGCCGGACCCCGCCCAGATATTTCCATCAACATCGGCGCGAATGCCGTCGGCCAGGCCCTTGCCCATGTTCACGAACTCTCGGCCATTCCGGATCGTACGCGAATCGGCCACGTCATACACGCGGATGTTGCGCGGCGCATCGGGATAGTGCGTGGCGCCCGTATCCACGATGTACAGCTTCTTGTAGTCCGGCGAGAAACACAGACCGTTGGGCTTGTACATCTCGTCGGTCACCATCTCCATCTTGCCCGTCTGCCCGTCGATGCGGTAGACGGCTTCCTTGATTTGCAGCTCGGCCCGCGTGCCTTCGTAAGCCGCTAGGATGCCGTAGCCCGGGTCGGTGAACCAGATAGCCCCATCCGGATGCACCACGATATCGTTCGGTGCGTTGAGAGGCTTGCCGTTCCACTTGTCCGCCAGCACCGTCACGGCGCCATCCGCTTCATAGCGCACCACCCGGCGATTCACATGTTCGCAGGAAAGCTCGCGGTTCTGATAGTCGAACGTGTTGCCGTTGCTGTAGCCGCTGGGCGTGCGATAGGTGCTGATGTGGCCGTCCTCTTCGAGCCAGCGCATCTGGGCGTTGTTGGGAATATCGCTGAACACCAGGTAGCGGCCGGCGCCGTTCCAGGCCGGGCCTTCGGCCCACATCAGGCCGGTGCGAAGCCGGCGCAGGGCTGTATTGTTGATCCTGTACTTGGCGAAGCGCTTGTCGAGTACTAGGATGTCCGGATCGGGGTAGCGTATGGGGTCGCGGCCGGACCAGTCGCGTTCGGCGCGTGCGGCTTTGGGCCAGAGGGCAGCGGTAGCCAAAGCCGCGGTCAGGAAAGAACGGCGGTCGGTGCGGGCGTGCGGGCCGGGATGTTGCGGCATTCTATTGGACAGACCTCCCGGCCTGTCATTTTACGCTACTGCTGCGCCGTACTGCTCAAAGAAATGCGCGACGGTCTTGATCCCCTGGTAATAATTCTCGAGCTGATACTTCTCGTTGGGCGAATGCAAACCATCGTCCGGCAGGCCGAAACCCATCAAGATCGTAGGAATGCCCAGATGATTGGCGAAATCGCCCACGATCGGAATCGAGCCGCCCGATCGGATGAAGACCGTCTGTTTGCCGAGAATGTCGCTAAAAGCCTTGGCGGCCACTTTGATTGCAGGATGGTCGGGATTCACCACCAGTCCCGGCCCCGCGCTGAGTACACGCAACTCGAACTGAATCCCCTTGGGCGTATTCTTCTCGACGAATTCGCGGAACGCAGCCACCACTTTCTCCGGATCCTGATTGGGCACCAGGCGGAAGCTGATCTTGGCGGTAGCCTTGGCCGGAATTACGGTCTTGGCGCCCGCCGCCGTGAAGCCGCCGGCGATGCCGTGCACCTCGAAGGTGGGGCGCGCCCATACGCGTTCCAGAACGCTGGGTCTGCGCTCGCCGGTGAGCGAAGTCGCGCCGACCTCATTCTTCAGGAACTCTTCCTCGCTGAACGGCAGGCGTTTCCAACTGCGTTTTTCGGCCGGAGCAGGCGGCAACACGTCGTCGTAAATGCCCGGCACCTGGATGACGCCACTTGCGTTCTTCACCTTCGACAGCAGTTCGACCAGGCCAAAAATCGGGTTGGGAGATGCGCCGCCGTATAGCCCTGAGTGCAGGTCGCGCGATGGACCGGTGGATTCCAGTTCCATGTACACCAGGCCGCGCAGGCCAATGCATAGCGTGGGGATACCGTCCGCGAAAAGCTCGGTATCGGAAACCAGCGCCACGTCCGCCTTCAATTTCTGCGGATTCTCGGCCACGTACTTAGCGATGGACTCGCCGCCCACTTCCTCCTCGCCTTCCACCAGGAACTTCACGTTCAGCGGCAGCGTTTGAGTCGCCGACCGCAAAGCTTCGATGGCTTTCACATGGCTGTACATCTGGCCTTTGTCGTCCGCCGTGCCGCGGCCGTAGAGATTGCCGTTGCGCACGGTGGGCTCGAAGGGCGGGCTCTCCCACAGCTCCAGCGGATCGGCCGGCTGCACATCGTAATGGCCGTAGCACAGCACGGTGGGCTTGCCCGGCGCATGCATCCAATCGGCATACACCAGCGGATGCTTTTCGGTCTGGATCACTTCCACGTTCTCCATCCCCACCTGGCGCAGGCTGTCGGCCACGAATTGCGCGGCGCGCTCGATATCGTTGCGATGCTCGGGCAGCGTGCTGATGCTGGGAATGCGCAGGAAATCCTTCAGCTCGTCGAGAAGGCGCTCGCGATTCTGTTCCACAAATTGATCTGTAGTAGTAGACATTGATTTCTCCGGTATGAGACTCCATTATAGAACCGGGCATCCGGGGAAACCCGCGCTACTCATGCCGGAGAGCGACCAGCGGATCCACCCGTGTGGCGCGGCGCGCCGGAATGTAGCAAGCGGCCAGGGCGACCAACATCAGCAGGATGCTTACCGCCCCGAGCGTCACCGGATCGCCGGGCTTGACGTCGAACAACATGCTGCCTAAGAGGCGAGTCACCGCGAATGATCCCGCGAGTCCGAGTGCAATTCCGATAGCAGTCAGCGTGACGCCTTGCCGCACCACGCGCAGCACGACTTGCCCCGACGGCGCACCCAAAGCCACGCGAATTCCGATCTCGCGGATCCCGCGAGTCACCTCGTGGGCTAACAGGCCATACAAGCCAATGGATGCCAGCAGCAATGCCGCCAGGCCAAACAGGGTGGAAAGGCGGGCGACCAGGCGCTCCTGAAACAGCAACTGGTCTATGTGCTGCTCCTGCGTTTCGACGCCGACCACAGGTATGTCGCTGCCCAACTGCCGCACGACGGCGCGCACGTCCGGCACAAGTGCGAGCGGATCGCGTGCGGTGCGCAATTCGAAGGATCCCCCACTCGTTGCGGGAACGTAGATCGTGGGATTGATGCTGCGCCGCAGGCTGTCATATTTGATGTCGCGCACTACGCCCACAATTTGCCAGCCGGCCCTGGGCGTGCCATCGGGATCTTCAGCGGGGTCGGGATTATAATCGCCGAACGACCGCCCCAGCGGGTCGCCTTTGGGAAAGTATGCATGGATAAACGACTCGTTGACGATCGCAGGCACGAAAACGCTCGCCTGCACCTTCGGATCGGCGTCCGCCTTTGCGGCTAAATCGTATTCTTCCGGCTTGAATTTACGGCCGCGCTGGATGGCGACTCTCATGGTTTCGAAGAACTGCGGACCTACCGGGAAGAAGTCCGCCGTAGCCCTGGCCTTGGGGGCCGTGCCCGGCAAATGGAAATCGGTGTTCCACAGGCTGCCACTGAGCAGCACCATATTGGAATAACTGGCCGAGAGCACACCGGGAATGGCGGCGAAACGATCGCGCAGATCGCGATAGAAACCGGCAAGGCGTTCGCCCTGGTAGTGTCTCAAGGTGGCGTCTACCTCGAAAGTGAGCACGTTTCCGGCATCGAAACCAGGATCGAGATGACGGAGATTCTGGAGTGTGTGCACCACCAGTCCGGCGCCCACCAGCACGATTACGGTGAGCATCACCTGGGTGACCACCAGGATGTTGCCCAAGCGGAAATGGCCCTGGCGGGCGTTGATTGCGGCGGCGCCATCCTTCAACGCCGGCGTCAGATCGATACGCAGGGAGCGAATCGCGGGGGCGAGGCCGAACAAGATGCCCGTGAGAATCGCCGCGGCTAAGGTAAACCCAAGGACCCGCCAATCCGGGCCTGCCGTGAGCCGGATGTGACTTCTATCGCCGTTGACCACAAAATCCATTAATGCGCGGGCGCCCCAATAGGCCAGCAGGATACCCAACGCGCCGCCCAGAGCGGAAAGCGTAATGCTCTCGGTGAGTAACTGGCGCACCAGCCGGCCGCGCGCCGCGCCCAAGGCCAGGCGAAGGGCGATCTCTTTTTGCCGCGAGACGGCCCGCGCCAAGAGCAGTCCGGCGATATTGGCGCAGCCAATCAACAGCAGGATCCCGACCGCGATCATCAACACCCACAGAAGCGTCGAGAGCCGGCCGCGGATCCCCGTCAAGCCCGACTGTACCGGGTCCAGCGTGATTGAGGGGGCGTCAGAAGGCTTTGCCAGGGGCCTTTCCGCATGCATCAGGTTGTTCAGGAATAGAGCCGTGAGCTGGCCTTCCGCGGCTCCCACGGAAATGCCCGGTTTCAAGCGGCCGGCGGCTACAATCCAGAAAGAACCGGCATCCTCCTGCGCGGGAGTCCAGGCAAATTGCTGTTGCAGATTCCTGCGCTGAATCAAGGGTACCGAGAGATCGCGCACATTGCCGGGCGTAAGAAAAGTGTAGGACTCCGCAGCCACGCCGACAATCGCAAATGGCAGACCGTTCAGGTCCAGCGTCTTTCCGATGATGCCCCGGTCGCCGCCAAATTGGCGCTTCCAATATCCGTACTGCAGCACAACTACCGCCGGCGCGCCCGGATTGTTATCGGCCGGCGCAAACACGCGTCCCAGCGCAGGGCCCACACCGAGAGCCGTGAAATAGTCGCCGGAAACATATTGTTCATTGGCTTGATGCACACCGGTAAGACCGCTGACGGTGACGTTGCCGCCGCCGGCGAACTCGGCCAGGCTGGTGAATGGTCCGTGCTCCCGGACCTCTTCGAGGAAGGGTCTGGAGAGGGAACAGCCGTGACCATTCGCGCCGCTGGACATGTTAAGGCAGTCTCCGTAGGAACTCATTCCGTGGACGCCCAGCTTGCCGCGCGCGCTCCACTTGAGCAACATCAAATGTTCCGGATCGCGGATGGGCAGCGCCTTGAACATGACCGCATTGACGATGCTGAATATGGCGGTGTTGGCTCCGATGCACAGTGCCAGTGTGAGCACCGCCACGATGGTAAAGCCGGGATTTTTCGCCAGCACACGCAGTCCGTAGAGGATATCGCGGCGCCATCCAACAAGCGGAGTGATTCTGCCGCGCGCGTGAAGAACGCGATCTTCGGTGTTCTGCTGCCAGGTGGTCATAACCGATTCCTTCCCGTGATGAGCTTCCTGTAATTCGTTAGCCAGCGCATCCCAGTCGCTGACGTGGCGCGCGGCAATTTCAAATGCCCGGGTCTCGTCCGCACCCAGCCGCACCGCTTCGCTATAAGCATCTTCCAGTTGACGGGCGACCTCTTCGACGATTTCCGCATCCCGTTCCGGGCGGAAACCGCGCAGTCGCAAACGGCCGCGAACATATGCGGACCAATCAAACATGACTGGGCCGGACGATCTGGTTGATGGTGGCCACGAATTCCTCCCAGACGCCGCGCTCCGTCTTCAGGAACTTTCGGCCGGCCGGCGTCAAACGGTAGCAGCGGCGCCGGCGTTCGCCGGGCTTCTCCATCCAGCGCCCCGCGATCAGGCCGCGGTCCTCCAGGCGGAACAGGATCGGATACAGCGAGCCTATCCGGAAGCGGATTTGGCCTTTCGAGCGCTGCTCGATCAGCTTGCCGATGTCGTAGCCGTGGCGAGGCCGCGCTTCCACGAGCGTGAGCACGAGCAGCTCCGCGCTCCCCTTGGTGAGGTCACGATTGAACATAATACTTCTGTCAAGTATACTTCTGTGACGTATATGGGTGTCAAACGATAGGCGCCTGGTGAGGCTAGGAACTCTTATCCTGTTTCATCACCGCGACGTACGTGAGGTTCCGGTAAAGCTGGTTGTAATCGAGGCCAAAGCCAATCACGAAGCGATCGGGAATCTCGAAACAGCGAAACTCCACCGGGATCTGCACCAGCCTGCGCGAGTTGCGGTCGAGGAACGTGCAGACAGCCAGCGAATTAGGACCGCGGCTGGCGAGCGTCTGCAGCAGGTAGCGCAGGGTGAGCCCGGTATCCACGATGTCTTCCACCAGCAGCACATCTTCGTTTTCGATGCTGTCGTCCAGGTCCTTGGCGATGCGCACCACGCCCGGTGCGCTGGTCTTATTGGAAAAGCTGGAGATGGCCAGAAAATCGATCTTCACAGGAACCTGGATGTGGCGCGCCAGCGCGGTGAGGAAGAAGATGGAACCTTTCAGCACGCCGATCAGCTTTAAGGTTTTGCCGCGGTAGCGTTCCGTGATTTCGGCGGCCACTTCCTGGATACGCTGCGCGATCTGTTCTTCGGTAAACAGGATCCGGTCGACGGCCGGCAGCACGTCTTTGTTGATACTATCGCGGCTCATACTTTAGCGGGCCGCTCCGCCAGCCCGTATTTGAATATCAGGTTCTCGAAATCCTTCTGATAGAAGACCTGCACGTTGAGGTGCGGATACAGCTCTCGCAGCAGGCGGATCTTGCGATTCTTGCGCGTCACCAGGGATTGTTTCATGGTGGTGAGCTCGATATAAAGCTCCAATTCCGGCAGGTAGAAATCGGGCGTGAAGGACTCCGCAATGCGGCCCTCGGCGTCCCACTGAATGGGAAAACTGCGCGGCTCGTACTCCCACGCGATGCGGTAAAAGTCGAGCAGGTTGGCAAAGATCTGCTCGCTATGATGGGCGAAAGTCTTTTCCGGAAGCCGCACCGCGCCGGAAGGTACAATGCCGTGCCGGGACAGGCGCAGGCGAATCTGAAATTGAATCTGCGCTTCGGCCGCGTGCGACAAGAAGCCGCGCTCCCTCAGGCCCAGGGCATGCACGGATGCCTGGATCATTTCCACCATCTGTTCCGAATCCATCGATTCGGCGTTCAACACCAGGTCGAACCAGTGGGGCGGGGCAATGGCCCGGCCGGCCATGGTCTTGTATTGTGCGCGCGCCGCGGCATCTAGCTCGCGAAGTTGGGTGCGGGCGGCGGTGCGTGGCAGGCGGCGGTCGAGCATCAGGTTGCCGGTGCGCACGGAATCCGGAGCCACCACATGGATGCGCAGCGCCCCCGCAAACTGGCGCGACAGCATTTCAGCGCCGGGCGCGCAGTAGATCAGGTGGTGTTCGGTGGCCAACCGCGCCAGTATCGACGCTACCAGGTCGGCCCGGGCCTTCTGCTGATTGCGCGCCTCCGCGCCGAATTCGGTTTCGATGAGTCCCTGAATCAACGACTCGTTGACCAACTCGAACTCGAGCCGGTGCGCGCTGATGCGCGCCACTTCTTCGAACCGGCAACCCGGCTGTCCGGAGACGGCGATCAACGCCATGTGACTAGCCCATGATATCAGGCGCGCCCTCAAACTCGTCGATTTTTCAACGCTTCGACCGCCGTGTTGTAACATCGGAGGTCATTCGACTATGCGTAAATGGATCGGCCCGGCGCTGTTGCTGTGCTTGGCACTGCTGTTCTTTATCGCCAATCGCAGCGCCTATCGGGGCTTTTTCCAGGGCGATGAGCTCGATAGCCTGGGCTGGGCGCCCCAGATTCCCGCCGCCGATTTCGCCAAAGATCTGGTGAATCCGGTCTACAATGCCCACAACTTCCGGCCCGTGGGACACCTGTTCTTCCGGATCATGGGCCGCACTTTCGGCCTCGATTTCCGGAAGTACCTGCCGCCGCTGCACCTGCTGCATCTGCTGAACATCTGGCTGTTATGGCTGGTCCTGCGGAACCTGGGAGCGTCCCCGTACGCGGCCGGCGCGGGCGCACTGTTCTTCGCCTTTGAAATGGCGGTTTTCGACGTGTATTGGAAGCCCATGTACGCGTTCGATCTCTTTTGCGCGGCGTTCTGCCTGACGAGCATGCTGGCGTGGATCGAGCGGCGTTGGGTGCTTTCTTTCGCCGCCTTTTGGATGGCATACAAATCCAAAGAGCTGGCCGTCATGCTGCCGGCGGTGCTGGCCTGCTACGAATGGTGGTTCGGCAAGCGCCAGTGGAAGCCGCTTATCCCGTTTTTCGTGGTCTCCCTGTCGTTCGGGCTGCAGGGCATTGCGTTCAATCCGAACGAAAACAATGCGTATGCCTTCAGCTTTACTCCAGCAGCGCTGGGGTCGAGCGCGAAGTTCTACGCGGCGGCCCTGTTCGGGATCCCCTTTGCCGGTTTCGCGCTGTTGATCCTGCCGCTGGTCTGGCGGGATCGCCTGATGTGGTTGGGCATGGCAGCCGTGGTGCTGTTTTTCGTGCCGCTGGTCTTTCTACCGGGACGGCTGTTCAGCGCCTACTGGTACGTGCCGCTGATTGGTGTGGCCATGGCCTTGGCGTCTCTGGCGGAGGGCCGGTACGGTTTCGTGGCTGCCATATTTCTGGCGGCCTGGATTCCCTGGAACTATGCCACCCTCCGCGACTACCGGGTCCGCACTCTCGCCGAGGATGCCGGTGTGCGGGCCTACGTGACGCAGCTCCAAGCCGCGGCTCCCTCGTTCAAGGACGTGACTCTGTTCCTGTACCATGGCTTGCCGCCGTCGCTCGAGCCATGGGGCGCGACGGGTGCTCTCCGTTATCTGCTCCCCGGCCGGACCATAAAGATGATATCGATCGGCGATCCGGCGGCGAAGGCCCTGCTGCAGTTTCCCTGGCTGGCGACTCTCACCTGGGTGGATCGGAGCCGGCACCTGTGGGTGGCGGTGCGCACAGTAAATACCCTGGACACCACCTACATCACCATGAACGAGGTGACCCCGGTCTGGCAGTTGGGGGACGGCTGGTATGGTCCGGACGATACCTATCGGTGGACGGCGCCGCACGCCACTGCGCACCTGTACCGTGCGGCGCGAGCCTCGCAATTTGAGGTGGTCGTCTATGTGGCGCCTTCACAACTGGCCAAAACGATGGGGCACACGGATCTGACCGCCCGTCTGAATGGCGTGACGTTGGGAAGCGCCCGCTTATCGGAGCCGGGCATCCGCATTGTGCGGTGGCCGTTGCCGCCCGGTCCTCCGGGGACTGCGGAGGTCGAGTTTCCAGGCCGACCCGAGTTCCATGTGCGGGAGGGCGACGGACGCCCGCTGGGCGAGGCCATCATGTCGTTCGGTTTCCTGCCTTCAGGGCGCTGACCACGCGCCGGGTGGCCGCCGGGTGCGTGTTACAATTTGGAGGAAATCATCTGCTTTAAGGAAATCCGCATGGCACAAGACAACGATGTCACCCGCCGCGATTTTGTGAAGGCGGCCAGCGCCGTTTCCGCCGTCGCCGCCGCCCTGCCTGCCGCCGCACCCTTCATCCAGAAAGTACACGCGGCCAACGATCAGGTACAATACGGCTTTATCGGAACGGGTAGCCGCGGCACGTACCTGCTGAAGCATCTCCACGAGACCGATGCCGGGCGCTGCGTGGCGGTCTGCGATAACTGGGACGTCAACCTCGCCAAGGGCGTGGCCACCGCCGGCAACAATCCCGCCACTTACAAAGACTACCGCGAGCTGCTGGCGCGCAAAGACATCGACGCGGTGTTGATCGCCGTCCCGCTTTACGAGCATTTCCCTATCACCAAAGACAGCCTGCAGGCCGGCAAGCATGTGTTCTGCGAGAAGAGCCTGGTACACAAGTCGGAAGAAGTGCATGCTCTGCGCGCGCTGGTGGCCGACCATCCCAAGCAGGTGCTGCAAGTCGGATTGCAGCGGCGCTACAGCCAGTTCTACCAGACCGCCAAGCAGATGATCGACCAGGGCGTGCTCGGCAACGTGACGCACATCCGCGGCCAGTGGCATCGCAACTCGGACCAGCGGCGCCCTGTGCCGGACCCCTCGCTCGAACGCAAGATCAACTGGCGCATGTACAGGGAATATGCCGGCGGCAACACCGCGGAACTGGCCTCGCACCAGATCGACGTGGCGGACTGGATGTTCGGTTCGCCGCCCGAATACGTCATCGGCGTGGGCGGGATCGACACATTCAAAGACGGCCGCGACGTCTACGACAACATTCAGTTGATCTACGTTTACCCCAATGGCCGGAAGCTGATCTACACATCCATCAGCACCAGCTCACATCTGGACCTGCTGCAAGCCCAGCGCCAGGAGTTTGGAGAGGTGATCATGGGGACCGCGGGCGCCATCGAGATCACTATCGGCGACGACAACCATCCGGCGACGGCCCTCTGGTATCGCGAACCCAAGCCCGTGGCCGCCGCGGAAGTGAAGAAATCCACCGACAAGAAGGAAGCCTTCAAGGCCGGCGCCACCATGACGACGGCCGCAGCGTCGCAGGGAATTCCGCTGCTGCTGCCGAAGGATTCTCAAGCGGCCAGCGATTCTTTCCTGACGCGAGAGTCCAAGTTCGCGCGGCGCTGGCTATACAGCAAAGGCATCATGACGCCGGAGGAAGATCGCAACCCGGTGACGGTGGAACTGGAAGATTTCTTCCTGTGCTGCAAAGATCCGGCCAACCACAAGCCGAAGTCGAATCTGGAAATCGGGCTGAACGATTCCACTGCGGTGATCCTGTCCAACCTGGCGATGGACGAACACCGCCGCGTGGATTTCAGTGAGATTCAGACGATGGGCCTGCCGAAGAAGGCGTGAGCGCGGCCGCGAACGTCATATCCCCCGGCTGCAGCCCGCGTTGCCGGCAATAGTCCGCGTAAAGCCCGTAGTAGCTGGCGGTGATGTAGGCGGATTCCGGGAAGCCCAGCCGGCGCGCGTTACGGTCGATCCACCGCGGTGAGCCTTCCAACTCCATGTACACTCCAATCGGCGTTTCATCCAGCGTGGCAACGCCCGCCTCGCCGGCCCTCCGGTATTCCGTGCGAAATTTCTCGTAGCGCAGGCCGGGCATGAAGCCGAGTCGCGTCAGGATATCGGCCAGCCAGCGCGGATCGGAGACCTCTACCTCCAGCTCTTCTCGATCTTTATATTTACCCGCGTCTTCTGGACCCTTATAGGTCAGGATGCCGCCGTGACCGGCCTGCCGCACTCTCAGCAGCCGCCCCGAAAATCGCAGTTGTCCGTTGGCGGTGTCGAAGAGCGTATTCGCCTCGAAGACACGGCGTTTCGAGACGCGAAAACCTCCCGCCCGCAGCACGCGGCGTCCGGCTGCGGCGTCCGTCAGCGCCAGCTTGACCTCGATCTCGCGCGATCCCTGGCCGGCTATAACTTCCTCCCGATGATGGCGTAATCCAGGCCGCCAAAGAATGCCTCGCGAAAATCCGCCGGCAACCCCGCCAGGGCCGGCATCGATTCCACCGCCGGCGAGCGCCGGTGCACTTCGATCAGGCCCAGGCCAAACTCTTCCATGTAGAACGCCAACAGGGCGTGGGGAATGGGACGAGTGTGGGTTGGATCGAGGTAAAAGTGGGTGGCGAAGATGGCCAGGCACTCGGGATTGGGTGTCTCGATCGCCAGTACGCCTTCGCGCCGCAGACGCGACGATGCCAGCCGGATCATTTCCGGCAGGCGCTCAGGCGGCAGATGCTCCACCACTTGCGCGCTGAAAATGCCATCGAGAGACGCTTCCGGCAGCTCCGCCAGATAACGATAGAGATCCGCGTTCTCCGCCTGCAGCCCTTTGTGCAGGCACAAGTCCACCGATTCCTGCCCCAGGTCAATGCCGCGAGCGGGGACGCCGGCTTCGCGCATCAATTCCAGAAATTCGCCGCGCCCGCAACCGATATCCAGCACCTCTTGCCGCCCCTGAAAGTACGGCAGGTAGAATCGCTGGCCGCTCCTGACATACTCCTCTGAGCCGCGAAAGCGCTCCGCAAACCTGCCGTAGTCGAAACCGAGAGGCAGCGACCGGCGATTCTGGGGGGGCGGGCGCGCCAGCGGAGACGGCGGGTCCGGCCACCGCCGCGCGCTGCCGGATCACCTTCAGCTCCGCGTGAATGAGACGCTCGTATTCCAGGCGGATCCGCTCCAGATCCGCCCACAGGCGCTTTTGAATGTCCAAGCCGCTGCGCTCGAGAGCGGTCGTAAAATCGGCGTGCTGCATTTTGACCTGGTCGCGGAAAAAGCTCTCGGTTTGTCCCGCGCGGTGCTGGAACGCCCCATTCAATTCCGCCAGGCCGTGCAGCAGCCTGGTCTCGTTGACCACCAGCTTGTGTTCCCACTCCCGGTGCCAGTCCACCCAATGGGAGCGGATGTCGTTCAGCTCCTGCTGCCCTTCACCGAATCCGGCCAAAATCCGGCGGGTGTCTTCCAGGGCTTCGAGAGTGGCTTCGACGCAGACCATTACGTTGCGGTTGAACTCGACCTGTTCGCGCACGTGCCAGTCGAGCGCGCGCGCGATGGTCTTTTTCGCCTGCTGCACAATCCAGTTGAGTGGGCCGCCGGCGCGCGGGTTCACCGTTCCGATAGCAGCTACTTTGGCCTCCGCGGCATCCCGCGCGTGCAGCAGCGGCATCAGGTCAGGCAGCGGAACCGGCGATCCCGAGGCCTCCGGATGACGCGCGCGCACGCGGTCCCGCACCTCCTGCAGGATAGCCGTCAACTCATCGGTTTCCACGTTTGCTCCAGGTGGCGGTGATCTTCGATTGCAGGCCGCCGCGCGGTGTAAATTCACCGGTCACCGTGGCGCTCACCGGCTTTACGGCAGCCACCACATCGCGTAGAAACCGGTTCACCACGTTTTCGTAGAAAATGCCCAGGTTGCGATAGGCCAGCAGATACATCTTGAGCGATTTCAATTCCAGGCACTTCTTATCCGGCACGTAGCGCAGGGTCAGTTTGCCGAAATCCGGCAGGCCTGTCTTAGGACAAACGGATGTGAATTCCGGAATCACGATTTCGATCTCGTAGCCTGGAAACTGGTTGGGCCAGGTTTCGATTTCGGGCAGCACGGCGTCGATACCGGCGGCCGCATGCTCATCGGTGTAGGCGCGTTTCATGCTTCCGTCGCCACCGGCTGGCCGGCGGGCTGCCCTACAGCCTTCGCCAGAAGATCGAGAAACATGCCGACGTCGGCCACCACTCCCACTGCCTGCCCCGTGCCCCGGTCACTGACCTTGGTGGCCACCGCGGGATTGATATCCACGCACACAATCTTGACCCAGCTGGGCAGCATGTTGCCGGTGGCGATGGAGTGTAGCATCGATCCCAGGCACAGCACCAGCCCGGCGCCTTTCAAATGCTCTGCGTAGGCATCCTGCGCCGCGTTCATATCGGTGATGGTGTCGGGCAGCGGACCGTCGTCACGCAGGCTGCCCGCCAGCACGAAGGGCACGTCCGCGCGCACGCATTCATAAAGGATGCCGGACTGCAGAC
Organism: Bryobacterales bacterium; assembly: GCA_963843255.1. Lineage (GTDB taxonomy): Bacteria > Acidobacteriota > Terriglobia > Bryobacterales > Bryobacteraceae > Bog-159. The sequence goes on from CAWJJQ010000009.1 coordinate 881,666, forward strand.
GCCCGGCCGCGACCGCCTGGCATACGCCGCCCGCATGATAGATGGCGTTGATGGCGCGCATGTGATTGCGATGGCCGTGTTCTTCCTGCCGCCCGTCGGCCAGGCGCACGCCCAGCGAAGTGCCGAACAGCGCGGCTTCCGCATCGTGCACGCCCAGCGCATTGCCGCTGAGCAGCGCGTGTACGAAACCGCCGCGGATCAGAGCCGCCAACCCGTGTACGCCTCCGGTATGGACCACCACCGGACCGGCCACCACGATCACCTTCAACTTCTGTTCAAGCGCATGCCGGATCAGCGCCGCGGTCTGGCGGACAGCCGTCTCCACCTGGCGCTCCGATGAAATCCCGTTCGACATGAAGGCGAAGGCCAGCCGGTCGCGCTCCTTCGATTCCGGCGCGACGCGAATGCCGCGCATCCCCACCAGGACGGAGTCGCCCATCCGGATATCGCGCAAACGGCGGCAGTAGGCGCGGCCACCGGCGAGCACGATCAAGGCGTCCATGCGCTGGTTCTCCACCTCGATCCACTCCTGCTCGTATCGGACGAAGGTGCGATGGTTGGTCGTCGAGTAGAAATCCTCGGGCGCGCAGCAATTGCGCTCCACCACCCGCAGTGCGGCATCTCCCGAATCGACGGCCGAACAGCCGAGTTCCAGAAGGTCCTCGAGCAGATGCTTCATCAGCTCAGGGCTGGGCGCTTCCACTCTCAGGCGCAGGTACGAGGGCTCGCTGTTGGTGCGGCCAATGCGGAACTGTTCCACTTCGAAGCGGCCGTGATGTTCCACCACCTTGTCGAAGATGTTCTCCATCACATGGGAATCGATCAGGTGGCCTTCCGCTTCCACTACTTCCTGTAGGTGCATAAAAGATTTATTGTAGACTGTGGGCTGCGTGCTCCGCTGCCCGGAGGGTTCTATGAAATGGCCGTACTTGTGTCTTTCGGCATTGATTTGCGTTGCGCCAGCGCTGGCGCAGATGAACGTCGACCAGATTCTGGAGGCCTACGCGCGCGCGCTGGGCGGCCAGGCGGCCTGCGAAAAGGTCGCCGCCAGAACCATGAAGGGCACCGTGGAGATTCCGGATGACAATGTAACCGGAACAGCGCAGGTGTGGGCCAAAGCGCCGGGTAGCTACCGGTTGACCATGGACATTCCAGGCTACGGAATCGTCGAGACCGTGCTAAACGGCGAGGCCGGCTGGGAAAAGAATCCGGATTCGGGCACGCATGCCATGAGCAAGACCGACCTCGCCATCTCCCAGCGTGATCACCTCTTTTATCGCGAGGTCCGCCTGAAGGAGATGTTCCCGAAAATGGAGGTCACCCAGGCCGATAAGATCGACGGCCGCGCGGTGTATGCGATCGAAGCCACGCCCGCCAGCGGACCAGCCGAAAAACTCTATTTCGACGCTGAGACCGGGCTGCTGGTGAAGCGCGACTACGAGCGGGTGACACTCGAGGATGGCATCGTGCAATACGAAGTGTTCTTTAAGGATTATCGCGACGTGGATGGCTTGAAGGTGCCCGCGATCATCGAACAGCGCTCGCCCGATAACACCATGATCTTCAAATTCTCCGAAATCAAGAACAATCCACCCATCGAGGACGCGGCCTTCGCCAAGCCTGAGAAATAGGATCCATGACCCCTTTCACGCACCGCGTGCGCGTCGCGTTCGTGGACACTGACGCCTCCGGACGCATCCACTTCACCGCTATGTTCCGCTATTTCGAGGCCGCGGAACTGGAGTTCCTACGGTCGCTGGGCTTTTGCTATCGCGATGCACCGGACATCGGCTTCCCACGGGTGAAGGTGGAATGCGAGTACCGGGCGGCCATCGGCTTCGACGACGAGCTGGATATCACCGTCAAGGTGAAGAGGGTCGGCACCTCCTCGTACACCCTGGCGTTTACTACCTGGAAGGGGGACGTGGCCTCCGCGAATGGGAGCATCGTGGTGGTGTGCGTGGGACGCCCCGGCCGTGCCCAGCCGCTACCCGATGTGCTGCGAACCGCTCTGCGCAACTCCATGGAAACCGGAGCTTGATAGCGCTCCGGGCAGAGTTCCGGGGAGTACGGTGTGGGGTAACCCTACCGTGACAATCCAGGGCGCAGTGGGTTAGGATGACGAAAGGCTGATGACAGATCCGGCGGTACCCACGGATTCCCCAGAAATTCCGGATAAGCTGTACTTTCGCATCGGTGAGGTGGCTGGATTGCTAGCTGTTGAACCGTACGTGCTGCGTTATTGGGAGACAGAGTTTCCCAGCTTGGCACCGAAGAAGTCCGGGACGGGTCACCGTCTGTACCGGCGCAAGGATGTAGAGCTACTCCTCAAGATCAAGCATCTGCTGTACGAGAAGCGATACACCATCGAGGGTGCTCGCCAGTGGTTGCAGACCGAGGCGAAGAATAATAAGGCAAAGATGCCCGAGCTGCAGCAGCGCGAGCTGTTCACCCCCGATCCGCTTGTGAACATTCGCACCGAACTTGCGTCTATCCTTCAGATTCTTAAATAGTTACTGCTGCTCTCCTACAATTGTAGAATAGATTCGGTCCAGGTCTTCCGGGGAGTAATAATCGATCTCGATACGGCCTTTCTGTTTTGCCCGCTCAACAATCCGCACCTTGGTGCCGAGCACCCTTTCTAGCTGTTCGATGGCTGCTTTGACGTTTGGATCGGCTTTGACCTCATCTACCGCCTTAGGCTTGCGATCCTCCATCATACGCTGCGTCAGACGTTCAACCTGCCGCACCGACCAGCCTTGCGCTACCGATTTTTCGGCGACTTCCCGCTGCAGCTCCGGGGTCGGGAGCGTCAGGAGGCAGCGGGCGTGTCCGGCCGAGAGTCGTCTTTCGGCGATTAACTGTTGGAGGTCCGGCGGTAATTGCAAAAGGCGAACCAGGTTGGCGATGGTCGAGCGGTCCTTGCCCGTCCGCTGGCCGACCTCTTCATGACTTAATTGCAGTTCGCGGCTGAGGCGGTCAAAAGCCTGCGCGGCTTCGATAGGGTTGAGGTCCTCGCGCTGGATGTTCTCAATGAGCGTGATTTCCAGCAGCCGGTCGTCCGGGATGTCCTGAACTACGACCGGCACCCGCTCTACCCCGGCGATTCTGGCCGCCCGCCAGCGGCGTTCTCCTGCGACCAACTGATACCGCTCGGCGTGCCTGCGTACCACCAGCGGCTGGATAATACCGTTCGCTTTGATCGATTGCGCGAGCTCTTCGATCCGCTCCTGGTGAAAGACCCGGCGCGGCTGCAGGGGGTTCGCTTCAATCTGGTCGATACCGAGCAGCGCTACCTCTTCGCCGGAGTGATGCGGCTCGGCCGGCTGTGCCGTGGGGCGAGTGGGCAGTAGTGCGGTGAGGCCCTTACCTAGCGCTCGTCGCTGATTGTCCACGTTTTTGCTCATGATCCAGGATTTCCTTGGCTAGGCGAATATAGCTCTCCGCGCCACGGGAGCGAACATCGTATGCCAGGATGGTTTGGCCGTGGCTGGGTGCTTCCGCCAGCCGGATGCTGCGCGGAATCACGGTTTCGAAAACTTGGTCGCGGAAGAAGTCTCTCAGGTCGCTTGCTACCTGGCGCGTGAGGTTAGTGCGGTCGTCAAACATGGTCAGCAGGATGCCTTCGATCTCCAGCGGGTGTTCAAAGGAGTCGCGGATGCGCTGAATCGTGTCCATCAGCTCCGAAATGCCTTCCAGGGCGAAGAATTCGCATTGGATGGGGACCAACACGGCATCCGCAGCGATCAAAGCGTTTAGGGTGAGCAGATCGAGCGCCGGCGGACAATCAATCAGGATGTAATCGTATTGTGCGCGGACTGCGTTCACCTTTTCCTGAAGTCGAAATTCCCGGCGGGGGGTGTCTACAAGCTCAAGATTGGCGCCTACCAGGTTCTTGTCGCTTGGTACAAGATCTAGGCCCTCAAAGCCAGTGTGTACTACAGCGTCAGTTATTTCTGCATTGCTTAGGAGCACTTGGTAGAGACTGGGCTTGGTGGGATCTTTCGCTGCTCCAAGCCCGCTTGTGGCATTACCCTGCGGGTCGGAATCAATCACTAGTACGCGCAGGTCGTTGGCGGCTAACGCGGCAGCGACGTTGATGGCGGTGGTCGTCTTGCCGACTCCACCCTTCTGGTTGGTTACTGCGAGGATCCTTCCCAAGCCGTCATGCTAACACGATTGCCGCTGGCGTACGTGGCGCAATGACCTAATGGACGTGATTAATACCCTGCTGAATCCCGTATTAACGGCTCAGGCCTTGTTTCACGTGGAACATAGCTACGGTGACCTTATGTTTCACGTGAAACACCGATCAGTAAATAGCGATGGTCCCCCCAAGGCAGCCTTATTGGGGCCACCCAGTCGAAACCAGGCAATTCCTCAGGTCGCACTTCCCCTATCAATAGTTCGGCATTACCCGCCAACCTCTGTAGGTCCTTCGCAATATCCACGTAACGCACAGCCCGCGAAACCGCCCAATCGAAGCGCTCCTGAACATCTTCCACCCGCTTCGCAATCACGCGAACATTCGCCAGATCCCGCACTGCTTCCTTTAAAAACGCCGCCTTCCGCTGGTGCGACTCAATCAGCGCTACCTGACTCAACGGCCGCATAATCGCAATCGGCACACCCGGAAAGCCGCCACCGGACCCTACGTCGGCTATGGAAATCCCAGAGTCCGGTAACTGCAACGCCGCAAAAACCGACTCGCAATAATGCCGTTCGATCGTTTCCTCTATTGTTCGAATACTGGTCAGATTGACCGTTTGGTTCCAGCGAACCAGAAGATCGTAGTGCCGCCGCATCAACTCGGCCTGCCCGTCAGTCAAATTGCAAATGCCGGCGAGCTTTGCACGCAGCATCTCAACAAACACGGCTCAAACTCAAATAGACATCCAAAATTGCAATAGCCGCCGGCGTGACCCCCGGAATTCGCGCCGCCTGCCCCAACGTAGCGGGCCTGACGCGCTCCAGTTTCTCGCTAACCTCGCGCGACAAACCCGGAATGCCGCCAAAACCAAAGGAATCCGGGATCGGCCGCCGCTCGGAATTCTTTAGCCGTTCAATCTGGCGCTCCTGCTGTGCGATGTACCCGTTGTACTTGATTTCGGTCTCGACGGTGGTAAGCAGTCCCCAAACCGCGCGCTCCCCCAGCACGGACTCCACCCACGCCGCAATCTCCCCGATCGACGCCTCCGGCCGCTTGAGCCACTGCCCATACTGGTGCGCCCCCAACGCCGCCTGCAAACGCTGCTTCTGCCCCTTCTTGCGCGAGAACACCTCCCAACGCTCATCCGTCACCAGCCCCACCCGCCGCCCGGCCGGCGTAAGGCGTTCATCTGCGTTATCCACCCGCAGATGCAGCCGGAATTCCGCTCGCGAAGTAAACATCCGGTACGGCTCTTCGGCCCCCTTGGTGATCAAATCATCAATCAGGATGCCCGTATATCCCTCAGTCCGCCCGATTACCAGTGGCGGTAAGCCGCGCACCGCGCACCCGGCGTTGATCCCAGCAACCAGGCCCTGGCATCCGGCCTCCTCGTACCCGGATGTGCCGTTGATCTGTCCCGCCAGGTACAGCCCGCCAATCGACTTCACTTCCAGCGTATGGCTCAATTCCCGCGGATCGATGGCGTCATACTCGATGGCGTACCCCGGCCGGATCATCTCCGCCCGCTCCAATCCCGGTACAGAAGCCACCATGGCCACCTGCACGTCGATCGGCATACTGGTCGACATGCCGTTCACGTACACCTCGTTCGTATCCAGGCCTTCCGGCTCCAGAAAGATCTGGTGCCGCAACTTATCGGGAAATTTAACGATCTTGTCTTCGATGGACGGGCAGTAACGTGGCCCCACCCCCTCAATCTGCCCACTGTAGAGCGGAGATCGAGGGATGGCTTCCCGCAGAATCCGGTGTGTCTCCTCGGTTGTATACGCAATGTGGCAGGGAACCTGTGCCCGCTCGATCCGCTCAGTCAAAAACGAAAACGGGGTTGGGTTCGCATCCCCATACTGTGGTTCGAACCGGGACCAGTCGATGCTCCGCCCATCCAGCCGCGGCGGCGTGCCCGTTTTCAGCCGCGTCCAACCGAGGCCCAGCGTGCGCAGTTGATCTCCCAACATCTGCGAGGGCGCTTCGCCGTTCCGGCCGCAGCTGTACTGCATCTCGCCCACGTGCGCCAGGCCGTTCAGAAACGTGCCTGTCGTGATGATGATCGCCTCCGCCGCAATGGTGCGCCCGTCCCGCAGCCGTACACCGGTCGCCCGGCGCGGCGGCCCGTCCGCAATCTCCAGCGACGCCACTTCCGCCTGCTTGATCCGCAAATTAGGTTCGCGCTCCAGCACCTCGCGCATGCGCGTCCGATACATCTTTTTGTCGCACTGCGCGCGCGGCGACCATACCGCCGGTCCGCGGCTGGTGTTCAGCAGCCGGAACTGGATCCCGACGGCATCGGTCACCTCACCCATCACCCCGCCGAGCGCGTCGATCTCCCGCACCAGGTGACCCTTGGCGATCCCCCCGATCGCCGGATTGCACGACATCTGCGCGATCAGGTCCAGGTTCATCGTGACCATCGCCGTCCTGAGCCCCATCCGGGCGCAGGCCCGCGCCGCCTCGCATCCCGCGTGTCCCGCTCCGATCACCACGACGTCATACTTCTCGTGCATTGTTATCATTGTATCGGCTATGAAGGTACTCATCATCGGCGCCGGCGGACGGGAGCACGCACTCGCTTGGCGCATCGCGCGCAGCCCCGAAGTGGAGCGGGTCTACGCAGTTCCCGGCAACCCCGGCATCGCGCAGGTCGCGGCGTGTCTCTCGGCCGGTGACGGGTCTCCGTCGGCCTACCTTGCCGCCGCGGAATCGGTGGATGCTGACCTGACCGTCGTGGGTCCAGAGGCGCCGCTCGTGGCCGGAGTGGTCGATGCATTTCGCGCGCGTGGCCGGGCGATCTTCGGTCCCACGGCCGCCGCGGCCCGCCTGGAAGGCAGCAAGATATTCGCAAAGAACTTTCTGATGCAAAGGGAAATCCCGACCGCCGCCTTCACGGAAGCCCGGGACGCCGCCGAAGCGCGCCGTGCACTCGACCGCTTCACTTATCCCGTAGTCATTAAGTCCGACGGCCTCGCCGCCGGCAAAGGCGTAGTAGTAGTGGAAGATCGCGCATCAGCCGAAGCCGCCTTAGCGTCCCTCAAGCCGCCATTCGTAGTCGAGGAGTTCCTCGAAGGCGAGGAAGTCAGCTATATCGCGCTCAGCGACGGCCGCAACGTGGTGCCGCTCGAGCCCACCCAGGATCACAAAGCCGCCTTCGATGGCGACACAGGACCCAACACCGGCGGCATGGGCGCATACTGCGATTCCCGCATTCTCACCGCCGACCAGAGCCGGACCATCCTCGACTGCATCATCCGGCCCACCGTCGCCGCCACCGGCTTCACCGGCTTCCTGTACGCTGGCCTGATGATCACCGCCAGCGGTCCCAAGGTGCTCGAGTTCAACGTTCGCCTGGGCGACCCGGAGACGCAGCCCATCCTGCATCGCCTGGAAAGCGACCTGGCGCCCCTGCTCGAAGCTGCGGCCCGTGGCGCATTGCCCGAAGCGCGCCTGGAATGGCGGCCGGGTCCCTCGGTCTGTGTGGTTCTCGCCTCCGGCGGCTACCCCGGCGCCTTCACCGCAGGCAAGCCGATTCACGGAATCGCCGAAGCCGAAGCCACCGGGGCGACGGTATTCCATGCCGGCACGCGCCAGGGACCCGCTGGCCTAGAAACGGCCGGCGGACGCGTTCTGGGCGTCACGGCTTCCGGCGCGGACCTTTCCGCCGCCATCGATAACGCCTACGCCGCCGCGCGCCACGTCCACTTTGACGGCATGCACTACCGCACCGACATCGGCCGCAAGGGATTGAAGCACTACCACCACGCAACGCTATAATGGATACGATCGCGGGCACGTAGCTCAGATGGATAGAGCGGTCGCCTCCTAAGCGACAGGTCGGCAGTTCGAATCTGCCCGTGCCTACCAAGCGTTCGCCCGACAGCACTCGGAGGCGACTCATGAAGTTCCGCACGCTGGCTCTGGCCGGCTTTCTCACCGGCGCTTCGCCGCTATTCTGCGGCGACGTGACCTATACGGAAGTCGCGCCCATCTTCTACAAACATTGCGCCACCTGCCACCACCCGAACGACGTCGCACCCATGGCCCTGCTCACCTACCAGCAAACCCGGCCCTGGGCCGCCGCCATTCGCGAAGCCGTCCTCACCAAACAGATGCCGCCCTGGAAGGCCGATGCGCACTACGGCAAATGGTCTAACGACTGGAGCCTTACCGACAGCGACATCGCCAGCATCAAAGCCTGGGTGGATCAGGGCGCGAAGGAAGGCGACCCGCATCAACTGCCCGCGCCGCCAGTCTTTTCCACCGATTGGCGGATCGGCAAACCGGACCTGGTAATTTCTATCCCGCCGCATTCGCTCACCGCCGATGGCCCTGACGAATATGAATACTTCACCGTGCCGACCAACTTCACCGAAGACAGATGGATCGTCGCGGCGGAACTGCGGCCCGGCAACCGGCGCATCGTCCACCACGCGCACGTTTTCGTGAATGCGCCCGCCAAAGCCAAAACGGACACCCCCAAAAAAGACGAATCGCCCGATCCCCAATCCGCCTACGCCGAGTGGCTCAAGGTGCACGAAGGCAAACTATCGTGGATTCGCTATGACGCTCCCGTAATCGACGATGGTTGCATCGTGGACGACAATTCCTATTGGCCCGGCAGCAAGCCCCGCGACGAAAACTTCGGCAGTTGGGGCCTGATCAGCTCCTACCTTCCCGGCCGCGAACCGGACGTTTATCCCGAAGGCACCGCGCGCAAGATTCCGGCGGGCGCCACCCTCGGCTTCCAGATCCACTATTCGAAGGCCACCAAAAAGCCGGAGACGGATGTAACGTCGGTGGGACTGATTTTCGCGAAGGAGCCGCCTAAAGAGGTCGCCAAGCGCGTGGACCTGTCCAATTACTTTTTCCGCATCCCGGCCGGCGATCCGAATGTGGAAGTGACGGAGTGCCACACCTTCAAGCAGGACATGTACCTGACCAGCCTGACGCCCCACATGCACCTGCGCGGAAAGGATTCCCGGTTTGAGGCGACCTATCCCGACGGCCGGAAAGAAACCCTGCTCCTCGTTCCGCACTACAACTTCAACTGGCAGATCACCTATCGCATGGCGGAGCCGAAGTTCATTCCCAAAGGAACCCGCCTGGCCATCATCTCGCACTTCGACAATTCGCCAAACAATCCGCTGAACCCCGATCCGACTAAAGTGGTGCGATGGGGAGAGGCCAGCGAGATGGAGATGATGGACGGCTGGATCGAATACCTGGACGCGCCAGTAAATCCAAAGGGATTAGTGGGGCAGGCCCGTGGCCTGCACGGGGCTCTTAGCCCCGCAGGCGAGCGCAGCGCGGCTCGCGTCCTTGAGCCGTTACCCGCCCTTAAATGATTCCCACCCGACCAACGTGGTGCGACGCGGCCAGGACAGCCAGATGGAGATAACAGAAGGCTGGATAGTACCTGGACGCGCCGGTTAGTGTGAAGGGTCCGCTGAACGCCGCGTTGCCGGTGATGCGGATCGCCGTGTCACCCCCTCGAACGAGCCCCGCTCGCCTAAACGTCCAGATTTTTAACGTCCAGCGCATTCTCCTCAATAAACTTCCGCCGGCTCTCCACATCCTCGCCCATGAGCGTCGAAAAAATCTCCTCGCTCGCCACCGCGTCCTCCAGCCGGACCTGTCAGCAGCGTGCGCTTCTCCGGATTCATGGTGGTCTCGGCCAGTTGCTCCGCGTTCATCTCGCCCAGCCCCTTATACCGCTGCACCGAAGCAGTCCCGCTTGCCTTCCACCTTCACGTGTTCGAGCAGACTGCGTCCAGTCCGCCTGCTTGTCGCGATGCTCGCTCCTTACGGCCGACAAACGGCGGCTCGTTGTACTTCGCGATCTGCCGCGCCAGCGACCGGAATTTCTTGTACTCCGGCTGCTGCGCCAGATCCGATGCCGATGCAGCCGCTCCGCATTGGTCGAATCGTGGAACACCACCGACCACGCCGAGTGCTCTTCGTCCGCGCGCAGTTCGGCTTTCACCTGCGCGGCGGCCAGCGCGGCTTGCACGCTCTCCATGTTTTCCTTGTCCTGGAAATCGGCCTTGTGGTCGACGCTGCAGCTCCGCGTTCCCTAGCACCTCCACCACGCGCGAATCGCGCAGCCGCCGCTCCAGCTTGTGTAACATCTGTTCGAATTCGTCCAGGCTCATCAGAAACGCGCGCAGCTCGCCGCCTTCGAGCGTGGTCTTCGGACCCGTACCGTTCGAGTGCCGATCTCCACCGTCAGGTTCTCGGTGGCCCGCCGCATGATCTCGCGCGTAAATTCCTTCTCGTTCTTGATGTACTTCTCGCTCTTGCCCTTCTTGATCCGGTAAAGCGGCGGCTGCGCGATAAAAATCCGCCCGCGATTGATCAGCTCGTTCATGTGCCGGAAGAAAAACGTCAGCAGCAGCGTCCGGATGTGCGAGCCGTCCACGTCCGCATCCGTCATGATGATGATCTTGCCGTACCGGAGCTTGGTCGCGTCGAAATCGTCCTTGCCGATGCCCGTGCCCAGCGCCGTGATCATCGCGCGGATTTCCTCGTGCCCCAGCATCTTGTCGTAGCGGGCCTTCTCCACGTTCAGGATCTTGCCCTTCAGCGGCAGAATCGCCTGGAAACGCCGGTCGCGCCCCTGCTTGGCCGTGCCGCCGGCCGATTCGCCCTCCACCAGGAATAACTCGCAGCGCTCCGGATCCTTCTCCTGGCAATCCGCCAGCTTTCCGGGCAGGCCGCCCGAATCGAGCGCGCCCTTGCGCCGCGTCAGGTCCCGCGCCTTGCGGGCCGCCTCGCGCGCGCGCGCCGCCTCGATGGCCTTCCCCACGATCTTTTTCATCACGGCCGGGTTCTTGTCGAAGTACTCGCCCAGCTTGTCGTTAACGAACTGCCACCATCGATCCGGCGATATCGCTGTTCAGCTTTCCCTTGGTCTGCCCTTCGAACTGCGGCTGCGGAATCTTCACGCTGACCACCGCCGTCAGGCCTTCGCGCACGTCGTCGCCGGTCAGGTTTTCTTTCACGTCCTTGAACAACCCCGCCTGCTGCCCGAACCAGTTGATGGTCCGCGTCAGCGCGCTGCGGAACCCGCTCAGGTGCGTGCCGCCGTCCACCGTGTTGATGTTGTTCGCGAACCTGAAAATGCTTTCGGAATAGCCGTCGTTGTACTGCAGCGCCACTTCCATCACCAGCGTTCCGCCATTATTCGGCAGCTCGCGCTCCGCTTCGAAATGGATCGGCTTTTCGTGCAGCACCGACTTGCCGCGGTTCAGATGCTTGATGAACTCCGCGATGCCGCCGTTGTAAAGAAACTCGTGGGTCTTTACCGGATCCACGCGCTCGTCCGTCAGCGTGATCTTCAGGCCTTTATTCAAAAACGCCAGCTCGCGCAGCCGCTGCGCCAGCGTATCGTAGTTGAACGTGGTCTCCACCATGATGGTGGGATCGGCTTTGAACGTGACTCGCGTACCGGTCTTACGGCCCGCTTTGCCGGTCGCGCGTCAGCGGGCCTTTCGGATGCCCGCTACCGTACTCCTGCTGCCAGGTGTAGCCGCTCGCGCCAGATCTCCAGCTCCAGCCGTTCCGAAAGCGCGTTCACGCAGCTCACGCCCACGCCGTGCAGCCCGCCCGAAACTTTGTAGCTCTTGGAATCGAACTTGCCGCCCGCGTGCAGCTTGGTCATCACCACTTCCGCCGCCGACACGCCTTCCTCGTGCATGTCCACCGGGATGCCGCGCCCGTTGTCGATCACCGTGACGGAATTGTCGATGTGAATGATCACATCGACCTGCGTGCAGTAGCCCGCCAGGGCCTCGTCCACGGAATTATCGACCACCTCGTACACCAGGTGATGCAGGCCCATTTCACCGGTCGACCCGATATACATCGCCGGGCGGAGCCGCACTGCCTCCAGGCCTTCCAGCACCTTGATACTGCTCGAATCGTAAACGTCTCCCGCACTGCTCTCGTTGAACGTAGTTGCCATCTGGTTTAACTCGAACTCCACGCGCTCGATCGCGGGATCAACCTGCTTGGCGATCTCCAGCACTTGAGCCGCGTATTCCTTCTCGATCCATTTCTTGGTTGCTTCGGTCGGCACGCGTACAAACAGCGTCCCTTCGCTCAGGCGCGCGAACACCGTACCGCGAAACCATTTCTGGTAGTCCTCGGAACCGAGTATTGCTTCGAGTTCTTGCTTGATTCGATCCCAAAGATTCATACTGCTCAGATCCGCATGGGCATGACCACGTAGCGGTAGTGGTCGCCCGCGCCATCCGTCACCGGGCGCAATTCGCCTGCACTCTTCTGATCCCTCAATTCAAAGGCCACCTGCTCCTGCGATGTCGCGCGCAGAAAGTCGAGCAGGTATTGCGCGTTGAATCCGATCTCCATATCGGGACCGCCGTACTCGCTGGGCACGCTCTCCTCGCTCTCGCCGGTCTCCACAGACGAAGAGAAGATCTTCACCTCGCCCGCCGTAAACTGTACCCGGATGGCACGCGAACGCTCATCGGCAAATTGCGAAACGCGCTCGATCGCCGACCGGATTTCCTCCCGGTTCAGCTTCGCCTGGTGCACGTTGTCCTTCGGCAGCACCTTGTCGTAATCCGGAAAATTGCCGGTCAACTTGCGCGTGATCAGCAGCCGCTCGCCAAACTGAAAGAACAGGTGATTATCGTCGCCGGCAAATGCCAGCTTACTATCCGCGCCGCTTTCATCGGCCAGCTTCACAATCTCCGCCATGGCCTTCTTGGGTACCAGCGCCCGGAAGCTCTTGCCCGTGCCGGCGGTCGGCGCTCCTGTCTCCACAAACGCCAGCCGGTGACCGTCGGTCGCCACCATCGTGGTGGCATCCGGCTTCAACAGCAGCAGGGCTCCGTTGAGCGTGAACCGCGACTCTTCAAGCGAGATCGCGAACGACGTCTTCGAAATCATCGCCGACAGCAGCTTCACCGGAATCTCGGCGATGGTCTCCGGCATTTGCGGCAGTTCCGGAAAGCTCTCCCTCGACATCCCGGCGATGCGCGTCCGGGACCGGCCGCACGTCAGGCTGGCCCAGTGATTCTCCAAAAACTTGATATTCAAGTCCGCATCCGGCAACAACCTCACATAATCCAGCAGCTTCCGCGCCGGAATCGTGCCAGATCCTTCTTTCTTGACCTTAGCGGGGCAGGAACAACGAATGCCTAGCTCTAAATCGGTAGCGGTAAGCGCGAGCCGGTCGCCTTTGGCCTCCAACAGCACGTTGGAGAGAATCGGGATAGTGGTCTTCTTCTCCACCACGCCCTGCGAAAGGCTCAATTCCCGAACAAGGTCGGCTTTGCTGACGGTAAACTCCATCTGATCTAACTCCTATTCTTCCTGTGTATTCAGATACAGTAGAAGAGCAGAATTCATAGGGCCTGTGCAAACTGTTGAAGACTACCTAAATTATACTAAATTATGGTAGTTTTGGCTAATGCCAGCCTGAGGATTTCCGGCGAGCCCCGCTGTAGAAACCCGTCCCCACCCGGTTCTTGCACAACCTCCACAAGAGGCCCTCAGGCGCCGCTGTGGAAAACTTAATTAAGCTCATTGTAATGAGTCAATTAGGGCGTGGATGATCCTGTTCAATTCTGGATCCGTATGGCGCAGCTTCTCGATTTTCTTCACCGAATGCAAAACCGTGGTGTGATGCTTGCCCCCGAAAGCTCTTCCGATCTCCGGTAGCGAGGCCGGCGTCAGTTCTTTTACCAGGTACATGGCTACCTGCCGGGGCACCACAATCTTCTTGGTATTGCTCTTTTCCTTCAGTTGGCTCTGCCGGATGCCATACCGCTCCGCCACGCCCTTTTGAATCGAATCGATGGTGATTTTGCGGTCCTGCGGGTAGATCAGGTGCCGCAACACCTGCTGTGCCATCGGCAGATTGATCGACGATCCGGTCAGCGAAGAGTACGCCACCAGTTTGACCAGCGCGCCTTCCAACTCCCGCACGTTCGACTTCGTTTTCGTGGCCATGAACGTCCGCACATCTTCCGGAAGCGCCACGCCTTCAATCTCCGCCTTCTTGTCCAGAATGGCCATCTTCGTTTCCAGATCGGGCGGCTGGATGTCGGCCATCAGGCCCCATTCAAAACGCGACCGCAGCCGGTCGATTAAACCGGGGATCTCCTTGGGCGGCGCGTCGCTCGAGATCACAATCTGCTTCTGATGATCGTGCAATTCGTTGAATGTGTGAAAAAATTCTTCCTGCGTCCGGTCCTTGTTGCCGATGAGTTGGATGTCGTCCACCAGCAGCACATCCGCGGTGCGGTACCGATCGTGAAACTGCGGCATACGATCCATGCGGATGCACGTGATCATGTCGTTCATGAACCGCTCGCTCGACGTGTAGATGATCCGCATCGACGCGTGATTGCTGATCAGCGAGCGCCCGATGGCGTGCATCAGGTGCGTCTTTCCCATTCCTACCCCGCCGTAGATGAACAGCGGATTGTAGCTGCGTGACGGATTCGTCGCCACCGATCGCGCCGCGGCATGCGCGAATTGGTTGCATGCCCCCACCACGAAACTCTCAAATGTGAACTTAGGATTGAGCGGGCTGACCGGTGGCGTGTCGAATTCCGCCGGCTCGCGCGATGACGGCGCCACGTACTCGATGCGTTGAATGCCGGCCCCAACGTGCTGCGCGCCCTCCATCACTTCGGCGGCGTATTCGTTTTCCATCCATTTTTTGGCGCCTTCGTCGGCGACACTGACCACTAGCGTGGTGCCTTCCATGCCCAGGTATGCCGTGCGGCTGATCCAATTTTGGTAGCTTTCCGGACTCAGTTTAGTTTCTAGTTCTTTTTTGATGCGATCCCACGGGTTCATTGTCAAACGCTGACCTGCTGAAGTGCCGATAGGGGGGCCACCGACCGATCAGTAGTCTAACATACCCCATACGATTTCCACCAAGAAAATAACATCTGCGTTTCGTTACTGTTACAGCCGCGCGTCAGATGCCCGGTCGAAGGCGCAAAACATCGTTGGGCAAGCGTGATTTAGCCTCACGAAATCGCCCGCTCTGGCTCGTCCTTCGTGTGTAATAATAATCCGATCAGCTTTCGAAACTCCACGTAGACGCCTCATCTGGCCGGTCGATTCGGGGCGCGTTGGCGCCCTTTGTGAAAAGGGAGTTGAATAAGATGAAAACGGGAAAATTGTGGCGGGCCGCAGCCGTCCTGTTGGCGTGCCTGTGCTCAGCCGGGGTCTTGCTGGGCCAAACTACGGGTACACTGCGCGGCTCGGTTAAGGATCCCTCTGGTCTGGCGATCGTCGGCGCTAGCGTAAAGGCCACCCTCGAAGGCACCGCTACCAGCCGCACGGCTACCACCGATGCCAAAGGCGAATTCGTCATCCCTACCCTGGCTGTAGGAGCCTACACCGTCGAGATCGAAACGGCCGGCTTCAAGAAATTCGTCCAGCATCTTGAAATCACGTTAGGCCACGTCGTCGTGGTGGATGCTTCTCTCGAAATCGGAGCCGTCACCCAAAGCGTCACCGCCGAAGCCGAAGCGCCGTTGGTCGAAACCACCAGCACGCAATTGGGCGCGGTAATGAATTCGCGCGCCGTGGTCGATCTCCCCCTGAACACCCGCGACACCTATCAACTCCTGCAACTCCAACCGGGCGTCCAGTCGCAGCAGGGCTATGCGCTGTTCGCCGGCAGCGACAACGCCGGTGTCGTTTCCGTAAACGGCGGGCGCGGGCGGGCCAATAACTTCAATGTCAACGGTGGCGACGCCAATGACCAGTTCGTGGCCATCCCAGCGGTCGAGCCCTCTCCTGACACGATCGAAGAATTTCGCGTCCTCACGAATACCTTCGACGCCGAGTACGGCCGCAACTCCGGCTCCGTCGTCAACGTAGTCACCAAGGGCGGTACCGACTCGTTCCATGGCGATGCCTACGAGTTCTTCCGCAATACCAATCTGGATGCGCGCGGCTTCTTTGATACCACCCGCCCCGATTTCCATCAGAATCAGTTTGGCGCCACCTTCGGCGGACCCATCAAGAAAGACAAGACGTTCTTCTTCGCTTCCATCGAAGACCGCCAGATCATTCAAGGCATCCCGTCCGACGTGGTAACAGTGCCCACCGCGGCCGAGCGCAGCGGCGACTTCTCGCAAGGACCGGGCGGCGCGCAAAGCACCTTTGCCGGCACCCTAACCGATAATTACCTGGCTACAGCGCTGAACAATAGGCCCGGCTGTGCCGGCGCCATCGGGGCCGCGGGCGGCGCACCACTGGTAGCCGGAACGCCGTGGGCCGCTATTTTTCCGAACAACCAGATTCCGTCGCAATGCTTCGATCCCACGGCTGCCGCACTGCTGAATCGATATGTCCCTCTCCCGAATACCGGTTTCAATAACTATCAGGCTGTGCCTAACCAGTCGGAAAAAGGCATACAGTCCACCTTCCGCCTCGACCAGCACTTCAACGATCATCACCAGTTGAGCTTCTATTACTATTTTGACAACGATACCCAGTTACCGCCCTTTTCCACCTTCCAGGCTTCCGGCGCCAATCTGCCCGGCTTCGGCGCCAATTACGCGACGCGCAACCAGCAGTTCAATTTGAGCGAGACATGGACAGCTACTCCCTCGCTTGTAAACGAAGCCCGCTTCACTTACTTCAGGGAAGGACAGCTCAACTACAATCACCCGCAGAATGCCCAGCTCATAAACGATGTGTGTGGATCCGCGGTACCCGCCAGCAACTGTTTCGCTGACCCTGCCAATCCCAAGTACGGCATTACGCCCAACCTGGGACCCAATCACGAGGGCGTGCCCTACATCTCCACCAGCGGTGGCTTCACCATCGGTAATAACTACAATGGCGAGCTCCCCCAGATCGGCAACAGCTTCCAATGGTCCGACAGTCTCAGCAAAGTGTCCGGCAATCACACGATGAAGTTCGGGGTAGACATCCGGCGCATGCGCTTCGACCAGACGCTGTATTACAACGTGAACGGGTCTTACTCATTTACCAGCGGCGGCACGAACGACGTTGGTTCCGACGATCAGTATCCCAATTACTTGCTGGGATTGCCCAACACTTACACGCAGGGGTCCGCGCAGCATGAGAATGTGCGCAGCACCGCCGTCTATCTGTTCGCGCAGGATAGCTGGAAGATACGTCCCAACTTGACCCTTAATTACGGATTGCGCTGGGAGCTGGATACTCCCCTCACTGACATCGGCCACCACGTGCAGACGTTCCGTCCCGGCCAGGTGACTAAGATTTATCCCTGCCAGCTTGCGGCCGATAATCCCCTGGTGGCGCAATTCGGCACCACGGATTGCAATCAGGGTAGCGCCGGCGACGCGGTCTTCCCGCTCGGCCTGGTGTTCCCCGGCGACCAGGGGGTTCCTGCCGGCATGACCCAAACTTATTACAAAGCTTTCGCCCCGCGCATCGGTCTCGCGTGGAGCCCTTCGAGTGACTCCGGTTTCTGGCGCAAACTGGTGGGCGCCCCTGGTAAGACCAGTATTCGCGCCGGATGGGGTATTTTTTATAACCCCATCGAGCAACTGGTGCTCGAGCAGTTCAGCGCCGAGCCCCCTTTCGGCGGCAGTAACTCGGTGACTAACCCGATGTTCAACACCCCCTTCGTCGGGCAGGACGGCACCGTATCGCCCAACCCGTTCAACGGTATTCTGAACCCGCCGCGCGGCCAGCCTTTGGATTGGTCGGCCTTCCGCCCGCTCCTGATGTACGGCCAGTTCCAGCCCAACATGCGCACCCAGTACTCAGAGCAATACAACTTCACCATCCAGCGCGAGCTGCCGGCCGACGTGCTCTTTCAAATCGGCTATGTGGGCACCCAGGCGCATCGTCTGCTGGCATCCTACGACCTCAACTACGGCAACGCGCAAACCTGCCTCGACTTGAACAGTCTCTCCACTCTTGCCAACGACCCATCGCTGGCTTGCGGCCCGTTCTACGCCGACTCGGCCTTCACTATCGCGCCCAACGAGATTCCGGCCGGATTCACTCTCCACCTGCCCTATGGCCCCCAACCTACAGTTACCGGACCCAATCCGAATCCCATCACCCTGGTGGGGCTGCGGAAATATTCCTCCCCCAACTGCAACCCTTTGACCGGTACCGGCTGCCCGCCTGATGGCGTTCCCGTGTTCTCCAGCATCTTTACCGAGAACACAGTCGCAAATTCCAACTACAACTCACTTCAAGTCAGCGCCGAAAAGCGCTTCTCGCACGGTCTGCAGTTCCAGGCGGCCTATACCTTCAGCAAATCCATCGATGACGCCTCCAGTTTCGAGAACATGCTCGATCCCCTCAATTTCAGAAAGAGCCGCTCGCTTTCCTTGTTCGACGCACGCAACCGCCTGGTTACCAGCTATGTCTATCAGTTCCCGCATGCGGCTCTGCATGGTTTTGCCGACAAGCTGGTAAATGGATGGCAGAGTTCCGGCATCGTCACCTTCCAGAGTGGATTTCCCATCCCCATTGAATCCTCCGACGACATCGAGTTGATGTATAGCTCGTTCTTCTATTATCCGGGCGAGCCCAATCAGTTGGCTCCCTTACAACGACTGAATCCACGAAACGGTTTGAACCTGGCCTTTGATCCGTCAATCTTCGCCCAGCCCGCCTTGGGAACCATCGGCAGCTCGCCGCGCGCGGTGTGCTGCGGTCCCGGCATCAATAACATCGACTTCAGCATGATGAAAGACACAGTGCTCAACGAGCGCTTCAAGATGGAGTTCCGGGCCGAGTTCTTCAACATCGTCAACCACGCGCAATTCACCAAGGTGGACGGCAATATTTCCGACGGCGATCCATCGGCGGGCGGAACCTTCGGCAAAGTCCTGCAGACGCGCGATCCGAGACTCGTGCAGTTCGCGCTAAAGTTGATCTTCTAGGAGATGCCATGCGAATCCTGACAGGCATTTTGGCGATCTCACTTGCAGGGCAGGCCTTGGCCCAGGAAGCCAAGTCCAAGCTGGAAGTCTCCGGCGCGCACGATACCAGCCTGACCAAGGGCGTCGATCTCTACCTGAGATACTGCGCCGTGTGCCACGGCAAAGACGGCAAGGGCGGAGGTCCGGCGGCCGCGGCGCTCAAAACCGCTCCCACAGATCTGACCGGGCTTGCGCAGAGCAAAGGTGGAAAGTTTCCCGTAGGCACTGTCCGCCAGTTGTTGGGCGGCGGATCATCCACGCCCGCGCACGGCTCCGAAGAGATGCCCATATGGGGACCGGTCTTCCGCGCCATGAACCCCAACCAAAGCATTGCCAAGCTCCGCGTCGATAACCTGGTGCGGTATCTCGAATCCATCCAGGCCAAATAACGGCCGCCGCCCGGTGGCATACTAGAACGAGTCTCAGCAGTCTAAACTTGACGATTCCAAAGGAACTTTTCCAAGATGTACCCAGCTTTACAGAAGGAAATCGAGACCTACGAAAAACGCACGCCCCAATCGCGTGAAGCGCATCAGCGGGCGGTCCGCCGCGTCCCCCTGGGAGTGGCCAGCAATTACCGCTACTATCCGCCGTATCCTTTATTCGTGCGCGATGGCCACGGCTCGCGCATACACGACGTCGACGGCAACGAATATATCGATCACAACCTTTGCTACGGCGCCCTCATGGCCGGCCACTGCCACCCGGCGGTGATGAAAGCAGTGGAAGAACGCCTCCATGTGGGCACGCTGTTCGGCATGCCGCACGGCATGGAGTTGGAGCTCGCCGAAGAGATCTGCGCCCGCTATCCGGTCGATATGGTCCGCTTCGGCAACAGCGGTTCGGAAGTCACCATGCATTCCCTGCGCCTCGCCCGCGCGGTCACCGGTCGTAGCAAGATCATCAAGATCGAAGGCGGCTACCACGGCGGGCACGACGCGATTTCCGTCAGTGTGAAGCCCAAAGGCACCGAGTTCGGCGACCCTGAAAACCCCACACCCGTGGTCTCGAGTGCCGGAGTGCTCAAAGGCACCACCGATGCCACCCTCGTCGCGCCCTTTAACAACCTGCCCGCCATCGAGCGCCTGTTCGCTGCGCACCCGGGCGAAATCGCCGGCATCATTCTCGAGCCCATCATGATGAACATCGCCTTCTGTATGCCGGATGAAGGCTACCTTCAGGGCTTGCGCGAGATCACCCGCAAATACGGCGCCATGATGATCATGGACGAAGTGAAGACCGGCGCCAAGCTGGCCTGGGGCGGCGCTTGCGAGTACTTCAACGTGCGGCCGGACATCATCTGCCTGGGCAAATCCATCGGCGGCGGTTTCTCGTTAGCCGCCTTCGCCGCCAGCCGCGAGATCATGGACGTGATCGCCACTCAGAAGATGTTTCACGCCGGCACCTACAACACCAACCCGGTCGTGATGGCCGCCGGGCTGGCCACCTTCCGCCATGTGCTCACGCGCGATGCCTATACCCACATCGATAAGCTCAGCCGCAAGCTGGTGGAAGGATACCGGGGCATCATCGAAAAGAACGGCCTGGTAGCTTACGCCGATGGCGCGGGCGCCAACGGTGCGCTCCTGTTCTACCCACAGCGCATCCGCAATTACCGCGACTGGTATCACGTGGACGAAGACCTCTGGACGCACTATTGGTTCGCCATGGTCAATCGCGGCATCCTGGCCCAGCCCTACTGGTGGGATGAGCAGTGGACCATCTCCGTGCAGCACACCGGGCAGGATATCGACCAGCACCTGCAGGTCTTCGCCGAAGTAGCGCCCGCCCTAGCCGCCGCCCAACACCGCGCGCGCAGTGGGGCAGGCTCCCAGCCTGCAGCGGCCTCTCAGGCCGCCAGGCGATAGACGAGTAATTCGTAAGAAAATCGCTCGACCTGGTCTTCTTGTGGATTTGAAGCTCGGAAAATTCACGCATGCGGAGAATCCTCCACTAGCGTTGATTCTGCGCGCAGAAAGAGACGCTGCAGTTGCTCACTACGCGCGCGCGAATCCAGCCGAACGCCCCAATGAAGCTGAAATCGCCGCACGAATCGACCCGGCGCGCCGCCTGCTCTCGGCCGGTCCGGATCGTCTCGCAGGTTCTGCCGGGCGGAAAGACACAAAATAATCGGCCACCCGCGACAATTACAACAATTACAACCCGCCCTATCCGCATACCCGCCGGTTGTGATAACATGCCGCAGTTGCGGGAGGGGAAACGCATGAGATCGATCACCGCCTTATTTATCGTGGCTGCAGCCGCCGCACCGGCCTGGAGCCAGTGCCACAAGCTTGCCGAGGTGAATGCCTCCAGTCCGGAAGGACAATTGCTCCAGCAGGCCGGCCAGGAATCCGACGCCGCCAAGAAGACCGCCCTGCTCGAGCAGTTCGCCAGCCAGTATCCGCAGAACGAAGCCGCCGGCTGGGTGTATGAACAACTCTTGAACGCCTACGTCAAGGACAATCAAGCCGACAAGGCCCTCGCCATGGGCGACAAGCTGGCCGCCATGCCGCCGGAGTGCGTAGAGGCATCCCAGCAGACGCTCAAAGCCGCCGAACTGAAGAACGATCCCGACCTGATCCTGAAATGGTCGGGCAAGACGTCGGAACTGGCGCAGAAAGTCGTGGCTTCGCCGCAGCCGCAAGATGCCGACGAGGTGGAAAACTGGAAAGCGCGCGTAGATTATGCCCGCCAGGTCAATACTTACACCGAATACGCGCTGTATGCCGCCGCGCTCAAGACCACGGATTCCAAGAAGCAGGTGGCGCTGATAGAAGCGTTGCAGCAGCGCAATCCCAAAAGTGAGTACCTGGCCAAAGCCACCGACGCGCTCTTCGTCGCCTACCAGAAAGCCGGTGCCACCGATAAAGCGGTGGCCTTCGCGCAGCAGATCGCCGCCACCGGACAACCCAGCGAAGACATGCTGCTGGTGCTCACCGACGATGCCGCAAAAAAGAAAGAGGGCGAAAAGGTGCACCAGTACAGCGCCAAACTCGTCGAAGTGGTCAATGCCCGCCCCAAGCCCGAGGGCGTTGCCGACGCCGACTGGAACAAGCGCAAAAACACCATCCTGGGCATCGCCTGCTACCTGAACGGGAAGCAGTACTTCACCGAAGGCAAGTTGGGCCCGGCCGACGAGCAGCTACGCAAAGCTCAGCCCCTCGTCGAAGACAACCTCGCCATTAAAACCGAGGTACTGTTTTTATTGGGGCTGGCCAATTACAAGATGGAGAAGATCCAGGATGCCGTCAACTACTTCAAGGCGTGCCTGGCCGTGAAAGGTGGAAGCGCCGCGCTGCAGGCCCAGGCCAACAAGAATCTGACCGTCATCCGCACCAAGTATACCGGCGTCAAATGAATCTGCTGATTCCGAATCTGGGCTCCACTTCGCTGAAGTACCAGATTCTGGAGATGCCCTCCGAGAAAGTGCTCGGCAAGGGCCGCTTCGAGCGGGTGCGTGATTATGGCGAGGCCATCGAACAGATCCGCACCGCAAATGTTCCGGTAGATGCGGTCGTGTTCAAGGCCGTGCATGCCGGCCCGCAATACCGCGGCACGTTCCTCATCGACGAAGGAGTTTTGCGCGCCCTGGAGGAATTCCTTCCTGCCGCCCCCGCCCACAATGCCATCTATCTCGCCGCCATTCGCGCCTTCCGCGCCAGCATGCCGGGCGTGCCCCTGGTAGCCGCGTTCGAGCCTGAATTCCACACCACCATGCCAGCCCGCGCGTGCCTCTACGGCGTGCCCGGCGGCTGGCAGGCCGAGGGAGTCTGCAAATATGGGTTTCACGGCGCCTCGCACCAATACGTGGCGGAGCGTTGTGCCGAATTGCTGGGCAGCCCGGTGCGCCTGGTCAGTTGCCATCTGGGAGGCAGCTCGTCGATGTGCGCCATCGACCGCGGCCGGTCCATCGACACTACCATGGGATTCTCGCCGCAATCCGGGCTGGAGAATGCCACGCGCCATGGCGACCTGGACGTCTTTGCCGTGCTCTTCATGATGGAGCGGCATGCCTGGACCGTCGCCCAGGTGCGCGAGCAACTCGCGCGGGACGGCGGTCTGGCAGGCCTTTCGGCAATCCCTGGCGGCGACGTGCGCGATCTCGAACGGGCCGCCGCCGAAGGAAACGCCCGCGCCACCGAGGCGCTTGAAGTCTTCGTCTACCAGGTGAAAAAGACCATCGGAGCTTATGCCGCCGCCATGGGCGGTCTGGATGCCGTGGCCTTCACTGGCGGCATCGGCGAGAATTCGCCCAGGCTGCGTGCGGCCTGCTGCGAGGGCCTGGAATTCCTCGGCATCCAGCTCGACCCGGAAGCCAACACCCACGGCGCCGGCGACCGCGTCGTTTCGAAAGGCAAAGTGGCCGTGATCGCCTTGGCCACCAATGAAGAAATCGTAGTCGCCCGCCGCGCTTACCGGTTGCTGGCCGGTGCGTGCGGTAGACTCGCATCATGATCGAAGCCGCCGTCCTAACCATTAGCGACTCCGTCCATGCCGGCACGCGCGCCGACGCTTCCGGCCCGGCCGTACGGCAAAGGCTCGAACAACTTGGTTGGCGCGTCTCCCTGGCGGAAGTTGTTCCGGACGACCAGGCGCTCATCGCGCACCGCCTCGCCAGTGTGGCGGATAGCTGTCACGTGGCCGCCATCTTCACTACAGGTGGCACCGGCGTATCTTCCCGCGATGTGACTCCGGAGGCTACCCGTGCGATTCTGCACAAGGAAATCCCTGGTTTCGGCGAGCGGATGCGCGCCCGCGGCGCCCTCGCAACCCCCATGGCCGCGTTATCGCGTGCACTCGCGGGGACCCGCGGCTCCGTCCTGATCGTAAACCTCCCCGGCTCCCCCAAAGGCGCGGTCGAGTCCCTGGATGCTATCGTGGAATTGGTCCCCCACGTGCTCGATTTGTTACGGGGGCGCACGGAACATTAGGGCGCGCAACATTTCCCAAATCCATAGCGTCTGGAGTTACATGGTGTTTTCCCATCGATGGATGCTCGCCGGCGTGCTTGCAGCCGGCCTTCTGGCCCAGGATCCGCAAGACGCCAATAAACCGGCCGACGTTCCCGGTACCACATTCAAACAGTCGGTTGACGTGGTCATGGCTCCGGTGACGGTGCTGGACCGCAATGACGACTACGTGGACGGCCTGCAGCCTAATCAGTTCCGCCTGTTCGACAACGACAAAGAGCAGAACATTCGGGTGGACGTCGCTTTCCAGCCCATTTCGATGGTCATCGCCGTGGAGGCTAACGACCGCGTGGAATCCGTACTGCCCCAGATCCAGAAGATCGGCGTCATGATCGGCCCCGTGGTGATCGGCGACCAGGGCGAAGCCTCCGTGGTGGCTTTCGACTCCCGCATCCGTACCCTGCAGGAATTCACCCCGGACCCCGACAAGATCACCGCCGCGCTCAAAAAGATCCAGCCGGGCAGCAGCCAGAATCGCATGATCGACGCCGTCGAAGAAGGTGTGCGCCAACTGCGTACGCGGCCGCCCAACCGCCGGCGCGTGATCCTGCTGGTGAGCGAAACGCGCGATAAATCGAGCGAGGCCCGCCTGCGCGAAACCCTGATCGCCGTGCAGTTGGCCAACGTCAATGTCTACACGGTGGATATCTCGCGTATGGTCACCAGCGTCATGGCCCATGCCGATCCCGGCCGTCCCGACAACCGCCCACCCGCCATGACCCCGATGCCCTCTGGCGTGGCCGCGACTCCTAATACCGTGATGCAGGCCACCGGCAGCGAGGGCGGTAGCGCTCAATTCGTGCCGCTGATGGTCGAAGTGTTCAAGGATGCCAAGGCCATCTTCGTGCAGAACCCATCGGAAGTCTTTACCCGCGGCACCGGCGGCGCGCAGTTCGGCTTTGTGCGCCAGCGCGGGCTCGAGGATGCCGTGGAACGTATCGGTGCCGAGCTGCACAACCAGTATCTGATTACCTACAATCCCAGCAATAAGGACGAAGGCGGCTTCCACCAGATCACCGTACAGGTGACCGGCCGCAAGGATGTGAAGGTGCGCACGCGGCCGGGCTACTGGCTGGGCGCCAAGTAGTGTGGGGCAGGCACTCTGCCTGCGGCGGACTCTCAGTCCGCCATCTTGCCAGCCCGCATCCATTCGATAGTCAGCCGGATGCCTTCGTCGTAGCTGGTCTTATGCACTTCCCCCAGCTTGGCGCGCAGCTTCTCGTCATCCAGCAGCACGGGCGTTTCTTCCAGATACAACATCTCAGGCAATTCCCGAATGATCGGATTGAACCAGCCCATCACACGCAACAGCGTGCGGCCCGCGCTGCGGAATTTGGGCTCGCGACCCGCCGCCTGGTAAACCTTCTGAATGAAAGCCAGCGCGGAGATATCACCCGGTCCGGCGAAATTCCAGGTCTCTCCGTAGCAATCGTCGCGCGATGCCAGCTCCGCGATCACCGGCCCGGTATCCGGCACAAAAACAAACTCGTGCGGCGGCCCCACCGGCCCCAGCCAGTCCGCCGTCTTGCCGTCCACCGCGGCGCGAAAGATCCGCCCAGCCAGACTGTTCTCCGCGTGGGGACCGTAAAAATCGGGCAGCCGCACCAGCATGCTGTGGATGCGCCCTCCTTCGGCCGCCGCCATAGCCATGTCTTCCTGCTCTTTGCGGCGCTGTCCCTTCACCGAAACCGGCACTCGCGGATGCGTCTCCGCCACTTTCTTGGTCTGTGGAACGCCATAGCTATAAACGCCCGATACCACCACCAACCGCTTCACGTGTGCCGCCAAAGCCGCGTCGATGGTGACGCGCATCATCGCCGGATGCAGGTGAAACGAGTTGTATGGCACGCCGACCGTGTAGATGATGGTGTCGATACCCTGCGCCGCCTGCCGCGCGCCTCCCGCGTCCGATAAATCCGCGCCGACAATCTCCGCGTGCGGCAATTTTCCGAACGTCTCCTTGAGCTTGCCGGCTGTGCGTCCCACCACCCGGAACGGCACGCCGCGGCGATCTAACTCCATCCCTACATACCGGCCAATAGGCCCGGCTGCGCCAAAGATCGCGACCTTATCCATGATTGATACAATAGTCCCAAAATGATCCAAACGCTATTCGGCTCGGTCGAGCAAGAGCCGACACTGCTCGAAAAGTTGAAAAGCGGCGTCGAAAAGACCCGCGCCGGTCTGGTCACCAAGCTCGAAGACATGCTTCAGGGCGCCCGCCAGATCGATGCCGATCTGCTCGATGAACTGGAATTCACCCTCATCAGCGCCGATATCGGCGTGCGCACCACCACCGAGATTCTGGATCGCATCCGCGAGCGCGTGGACCGCAGCATGCTGTCCGACGCGGCCGAGCATCGAGAACCTGATTCGCGAGCACCTGCTCGAAATCCTGCAGGCCTCCGAGCGCCCCATGCCGCGTGTGGCCGAACCGCCCGCCGTGATCCTGGTAGTGGGCGTGAACGGTTCCGGCAAGACCACCACCATCGGCAAGCTGGCGCACCGTTTCCGTGCCGAACAGCGCAGCGTGCTGCTGTGCGCCGCCGACACTTTCCGCGCCGCCGCCATCGAGCAGTTGGAAGTCTGGGGCGAGCGCACCGGCACCGACGTGATCCGCCAGAAGCAGGGCGCCGATCCCAGCGCGGTGCTGTTCGACGCCCTGCAGGCGGCCCGCGCACGCAAAGTGGATTACGTGATCGTGGATACCGCCGGCCGCCTGCAGACCAAAACCAACCTGATGGCCGAGCTCGAGAAGATGCGCCGCACGGCCGCCCGCGTGATCCCCGATGCGCCGCACGAAGTGCTGCTCGTGCTGGATGCCACCACCGGCCAGAACGGCCTGGAGCAGGCGCGCAAATTCACCGAGACCTCCGGCGTCACGGGCATCGTCCTGACCAAGCTCGACGGTACCGCCAAAGGCGGCATCGTTGTCGCTATCGCGCGCGAGCTGAATATGCCGATCCGCTACATCGGCGTCGGCGAAAAGGTCGACGATCTGCTGCCCTTCGATCCCGAAAAGTTCATCGCCTCCCTCTTCGAAAAATGAGCGATCACCCGCACGACGGCGACGCCCGGTATCTGCGCGAGGCGCTCGCCCTGGCCCGCCAGGGTATCGCGCAAACCAGCCCCAACCCCTTGGTGGGCGCGGTTCTGGTGCGCCATGATCGTGACGCCGAGGTCGTGGGCCGCGGTTTCCATACCTTCGCCGGCCTAAAGCACGCGGAAATCCTGGCCCTCGAAGAAGCCGGCGACCACGCCCGCGGCGCCACCCTCTATATCAACCTCGAGCCCTGCTGCCATCAGGGCCGTACCGGACCGTGTACCGCCGCGCTGATCGAGGCGGGCGTGGCGCGCGTGGTGGCCGCCATGGAGGA
This sequence comes from Bryobacterales bacterium, assembly GCA_963843255.1. Classification (GTDB taxonomy): domain Bacteria; phylum Acidobacteriota; class Terriglobia; order Bryobacterales; family Bryobacteraceae; genus Bog-159. The sequence continues at coordinate 909,108 of CAWJJQ010000009.1, forward strand.
TCCCAATCCGCTGGTGGCCGGCGAAGGCCTGCGGCAATTGCGCGCCGCCGGCATCCAGATCGAGATCGCCGAAGCGTTCTCCGCCGAAGCCGAAAAGCTGAACGAAGCCTTCGCCCACTTCATGCGTACCCGCCTGCCCCTGGTGACGCTGAAAACCGCCTTGACCCTCGACGGCAAGATCGCCGCGCCCGACGACAATCGCGGCTGGATCACCAGCGAAAAAGCGCGCGCCCACGTGCAGCAGTTGCGCCACGCATCGGACGCCATACTCACCGGCATCGGCACCGTGCTGGCCGACGATTGCTTGCTCACCGACCGCACTGGCCTGCCCCGCAGCCGCCCGCTATTGCGCATCGTGCTCGATTCCCGCTTGCGCCTGCCGCTCGATTCCCAAATGGTCCGCAGCGCCGCCGGCGACCTGCTGGTGGTAGGCACTTCCGCCGCACCCGCCGAACGGCGCAGGGCGCTCGAAGCCCGCGGCGTCAATGTGCTCATTCTGGATGGCCGCGATGGACGCGCCGATCTGCACGGCGCCATCGCCGCCGTCGCGCGCGAATCCTACCTGTCGGTGCTGATCGAAGCCGGCACCAAAGTGAACTGGGCCGCCCTCGAAGCCGGCGTGGCGGACAAAGTGTTTTTCTATTACGCGCCTAAAATCCTCGGAGGTCTGGAATCCCTGTCCATGGCGGGCGGCGTGGGCCGCCGTCGGCGCGCGGACGCCATTCGCATCCACCGCACCGAGCTCCATCGCATCGCGCCAGACGAGTTCGCCGTGGAAGGCTACATCGTGCGAGAGGTTTGAATGTTTACCGGGATCATCGAAGAGCTGGGCGCCGTGGAGTCGGTCGAAAGCCGGGCCGCCGGCGCGCGCCTGAAAATCCGCTGCCGCAAAGTCATGGAAGACATGGCCGAAGGCGCCAGCATCGCGCTGAACGGCGTCTGTCTCACCGCGGTGGAATTGCAGCCGGATTCCTTCTCCGCCGACCTGGCGCCCGAGACCTTGCGCCGCAGCAACCTGGGCGCGCTGCGGCCCCTCTCGCGCGTGAACCTGGAGCGGCCCCTGTTGCCTTCCTCCCGCCTGAGCGGCCACATCGTACAAGGCCACGTCGATGCCACCGGCGAATTTCTGTCGCTCGAAGCGCTGGGCGACGAAAACTGGTGGCTCAAAGTGCGCGTCCCGGCCGAGCTCGATCCCTTCCTGGTCTACAAGGGCTCCATCGCCATCGACGGCATCAGCCTGACCATCGCGGCGCTCGATGCCGGCGTCTTGTCGGTCACCATCATTCCGCACACCTACCGCAACACCACCCTGGGCGGCTATCAGCCCGGCAGCCGCGTCAATATCGAGTGCGACATCCTGGCCAAGCACGTCGAGAAGCTGGTCCGCAGCCTCGATTTGAAGCCGCGCCTGACCGTCGAACGCCTGCGCGACGAAGGATATTGATCCCGTCTACTTGGCGGTGACCGTCAAATTCACCGTCTTGCTGGGCGCTCCGTTTACCGTCACCACCAGCGGTTGAACCCCCGCCGGAACCGAAGCCGGCACCTGGAAATTCACCTGCGTCGTGCCGACCAGTCCTGCTGGAATCCCCGCGAAGTAGATAAATGCGGGAACCCCGCCCACCGTGATCGAGAGCGGCAGCAGCGGCACGGGCAGGGACGACGGCGACGTGCCGGCTAGGGGCGCGAACGCCGTAGGGATCTGCGGCGAAACGTCGCCCACACCCGTCAGGTACAGCGTGGTGATGCCGCCCTGTGCCACCGTCGCGCTGGGAACCAGGTTGCCCTGGGCATCGGCGAAGACCCCCGGCGCGGCCGGCGACAGCTCAAACTGGAAACCCGCGATCTGCCCGTTGTTGTTGACGCCGATCACCGCCGGACCCGCGCCCGTCGAGTAGGGCACCTGGATGTTGAGCTGCGTGGCCGATTGGTAAAGGATCGGCGCCTCCACTCCGTTCACCGTCACCGAAACGCCCCCGGTCGAATAAGCAAGCGGCAGCACCGAAGCGCTGGCCTTGGCATTCGACAGGTTCGTGCCGAATACCGACAGCAGCATTCCCGGGCTGGCGCTCTTCTCGAACGAAGCGGCATTGCCGGTCGAAGTGATGGTCGTGCCCGAGCCGCCGCCCAGTACGAACATCACCGGTACCGTGACGACCTGCGGCACCGCGTTCTGCGACTGAATCACGATATTGGCCCGATAAACCCCCGGCTCGAACCCCGTTCCGGAAGCGGTGAGCAGGATCTGGCCGCTGCCCGTGCCCGAAAGCTTCGAAGCATTCAGCCAGGAGGTGGTGCGATTGGCGGGGAAAATGGAGGCCGTCCACGCTTGCGTCTGATCCGACAAGCTCACCGCCAGCGTAGCGGAACTGGCCAGCCGCCCGGCCGAGAGGCTGGCGCTCGCGGGCGATACCGAGAGCGTCGCCGGATTCGCCGGCGGTCCGGCAAAAGAAAGGTTCACCTCCTGCGCGAAAGCACCGTCCAGCACCACCAGGATGCTGTCCGTCGCCGGTGGTGTGAGCCCGCCCAAACAGAGCGTGCCCATAGCCTCGCCGTAAGCGTCCAGCCGCGTGGTGCCGAAGATCGCCGGAATCTGGCCGGATTCGTCTACTCCACCTACGTACAGGCCGGTGATGAAGTTCTGAAAGCCGCCCACGTCGTCCACTTCCAGTTGCGCCGACCACTGGCATGCGGCCGGCGCGGCGGGATTCTGCGCCACCGTGAGGGGCGTAGCGTTCAACGTGAAATACTGCGCGGGCGGCAGCGGCATGTACTGTACCTGAACCTGGCGCGACCAGTTGTTGCCCGCGGCGTCCGAGCCCGCGAAAACGAACGTGCGCTTCACCGGCGCCGCCAGGTTGCGGAACACCGTGTTCACCGTCACCGTCCCATTCGGCGGAATATTCGGCGAAGGGAAGTATTGCGCCAGCGGCTGCGATTCACCGTCAATGGCGAAGCTCTTGACCAGGGCAGGTACGCCCGCCACCTCAGTCAACTGGATCGTAGTTTGCCAGTTCAATCCCTGCGCATCGGGCTCGGCGGGCCATACCGTGTTGGGCCAAGTGGGCACGATCGCGGCCGCGCCGGAAGGAATGTCGATTTGCACGTCAGCCGTCGCACTGCCCGCGTTGAAAGCGCCATCTCCCGAGTACGCCGCGTATAACGTGGAAGCCCCACTCTGGAGCATGAAAGCTGGAAAGCTCAAGTTCGCGATTTGCTTGCCGCCGCTCGTCGCGAGCGCCACCGATCCCAGGTCCAGCCCGATAAAGCTGAAATCGACCGACCCCGTAGGAATGCCGCTGCCCGTCGCCGCGGCGACTACCGCGGTCATATTAATGGTGTCGTTAAAAGTAAATGAGCTGCCGCTGACATAGAGGTTGACCTTCACCCCATCGGTCGCACTACTCCATGCCGTGGCCAGTTTGTTCACGTCCAGCGATCCCAGCCCCGTGGACAAGTCGTAGCCCGCGCCGGCCTGGTAACCGAACGAACCCGTGGCGCAATCAGGCGTTCCTTGCGCGCAGGGCACCACATTGCCGCCCGAAGTCAGATCGTGGAACGCGCCAGGCGACTTTTGCGCCAGCCGATAGAGCTGCGGATTGATGTTGCCCAGCCCGCTCGCCCCCTCGTGTTGATTCAGCAGCGCGACAACACCCGCCATCGAAGGCGCGCCGCACGATGTACCGCCCACCTCCACCTGGTCGCCGTTCAGCGTGATCCGGTAAGCATCGTGCAGCGCCGCCGTGAGCGCCATATCCGGCACATCGCGCATGCCGTCGTTAGGCACGCCACTCCCGCTCTGCCAGGCGGGCTTGGCATAGAAAAGGCTCGCCCCGCCGCCGCCCGACAAGAGTCCGATGCTACCCGATTCGTTCCAGGCCGCCTCCGGAATATAGGAAAGCGCCGAAGCGGAATCCGCCGAGTTGGTGGCTGCCCAATAATTGCCGCTGCCCTCCACGAACTGCGCGCCGCCCACGCCGGTGACCTCCGGCATCACCGCCGGGAAATCGACCATCAGCCCGAGCGTGGCGAATGCGTCGACCTCCTGCGCATCGCATCCGGCCGCGCCCGAATCGCCCGAGGCGGCTATGATAGTAATCCCCTGCGCGTTTCCCTGTTGCGCGATGGAACGATAGTAAGCCGCCGCGTAGTACACTTCGCACCCGCCATAGCTGATGCTGACCACCGGCGCGATATCGTTGTCCACCGCATAGAAGACGGCTGCAAAGGGATCCTGCCCAAACACGTAGTAAACGGTCGCGCCCGGAGCGATGGCGCCGGCCCACTCCAGATCCAGCGTGGCTTCGTCCTGCGCGCTGTTGAACCCTGGATCGCTGCCGTCATACGAAACCAGGATCGGATCGTTCTTCAGCAGGCCATAGGTCGAACGGAACATGCTGAGATCGGTCACATCCACGTCCGAAATTCCCACCACGGCAATACTCTGGCCGGTTCCGTCGATGTGCTGCTGATACAAAGGCGTCAAATCGTAGATAGTGGCGAAATCCTGCGGCGCCAGCGAGTGCGTGCCGCCCGAGCTGTATTCCGGCCCCAGGCCCGCCGCCACCTGCCTCGACAATACGATCGCATTCGACTTCAGATGGAAATCGTTCAACCCCAGGAATCCGCCCACCACATCGGCCAGCGCCTCCGGTACCGCGGGTTCCGCGATGTTGGCGAAGTGCGTCTCGCCGCCCACCTGAAAGCTGTGGAACGAGGTATTGAGCGCGGCCGACACCTGCCCCGCCGTGCCGCCGAAGGCGATCCAGTTCCGCCCTTTGGCCATGCGTTTCACGCTCAGTCCAGCACCGCTCAGCCACGCAGCCACCTTGGCCTGGTCGTTGGCACTCAACCCGAAGCGATCGCCGAACTGCCCGGGGGTGAGCCAGCGGTGGAATTGCGGCGAAGAGGCATTCTGCTGATCCGCGAGCAGCCGCTCCAGATCCGCCTGCTGCGCCGCCGATGGCTTGATCACCAGCGTCACGTAGTTGAGCGGCATCGCCGGATCCACCGCGCCCTGATCGAAGCGCGCCTGCGCCAGCGGGTGCACGTTCCCTGGAATCGCCCGCGTCACGCGCCCGTCCACGGCGCGCGTAATCCGGTCCGGCGAAGCCGCCGCCCCTGAAGCCGCGAATCCGGCTAACAAAGCGAGAGCCGGTATGATATGGGTTCGTCTCATCAAGCGCTCACTGTTCGAACCGCACGCATGCGCGCCCCAGGTAGACCTCGTCACCCGGACGCAGCCGCTCGCCGCGCCGGTTTCCGGCCGGCACCTCGATCGATCGGCCTTCACGGAAAATGCGCGTGCCATATTCGCTTTCATCGTCACAAAGCCGGTACTCGCCCGCAGCGGAATCGAAGCGGATGTGCGCGTGCGCGCGGGAGACGGTGGCATTGGCGTCGTCTCCGCCTTCTTCGAAAACAATGTCGTTGCGCCGCACCACCCGCTGCTGGCTGTCGGTAAGCTCTTCCATGCGCCCAATATTCGTCCGCGGCTTCTCGAGCGAATAGCTTTCTTGCGCCGCCTTCCCGCGTGCCACTATCAATCGCCCCGGCGCGGCTTGTGGCTTCGGTTCCGGCGCCGCCAGCGCTTCCGCTACCGCCGCGCGCACATCCGCGGCCGCTATCTCTCGAGTGGTTTCGGTTGCCGTCTCGCGGATGGAATACTCGATCTCGAAGCCCTTGGCGCCCTCCGCGGCCGTCTCCACCTCCACCGCAAAGCCCGCCGGCAGCTCGCATCCAGCGGCCTTCAAACTCTCCCTGATATCGCCTTCCAGACGCCGGTCCTGCGCGAACGCCGCCTGAAAAAGCGCGCGCCGGTCGGCCTCCGGCGAAACCAGCCGTACGCGCAGATGGTTGTACGGGAATAGCCGCTGCCCGCGTTGGATGATCTGTATCTTCCCGTCGATCTCTTCCAGGATGGCGCGATGCACCAGCAACAGCTCGTCAGATTGCGCCGGACCGAAAGCCCTTTCGGTCCACTTGCGGAAGGTCCGTTCGATGGTCTTCTCCACTTCCGAAAAGAAGCTCATGGTTTTTTCACTGCCCCGATCAACCCCAGGTTCTGCGCCGCCGCCACCACCGCCGCCGCCGCCGGAGCCGCGTAAGTGCCCCCGTATTGTCCGTTCTCGATCAGCACCGCGAAGGCGATGCGCCGTTCGGCCTGGTACGGCGCGAACCCGATGAACCAGGCGTGTGACGGCTTGTCCGCCAGCTCCGCCGTGCCGGTCTTGCCCGCGATGGGAACCGGCGCCGCCCCCGCGCGCGTTCCCGTGCCCTGCGTCACCACTTCGCGCATGTACCGGCCGAGCGTCCCCGCTACCTCCGCGCCGATCACCGGCTGCGCCGCCTGCGTGCGATCGTTGCTGTCGTCCGCGATCCAGCGCCCCTGCGGCATTTGCCCGCCGTTGGCGATGGTCGCCGCCACCCGCGCCATCTGGAACGGCGAAGCCACCACCTGCCCCTGCCCGTACGACGATTGCGGCAGCGTCTTGCGCAATTGCTGCGCTGTATTCGGCGCCGCCATCGACACGCCCAGCAGGTTGCCCATATCGAACAACGGCTGCGCGCCCACGTTGTACGTTCCCAACTGCGCGAAATAGGCGTTGCACGAGACCACCACCGCCCGCTCCATGTCGATCGTCCCGTGCGGCGACTTATCCTGTATATCGTCCCGTATGGGCCGGTTCGAACCGCGCAGGAAGTTTCCCACCCGCCCGTCCGGCAAGCGAATGCACGAATATGTCTGCTTCGCTAGCTGTGGATCGGCCCGCAGCGCGGCCATCGCCGTCACCACCTTGAATGTCGAGCCCGGCGGGTACAAGCCGTACCGCGCGCGGTCCAGGTACGGATTGGCCGCGGGCTCCTCATCGTCGCCCTCCGCAGGCAGCGAGTCGCCCGGCCCGATGGCCGGCAGTGGATAGCTCACCGACGCCAGCAAATCGCCGCTCACCGGATCGATCACCACCAGCGCGCCCTTATCCTGTCCCGCCTGGTGCAGCGCGCTTTTCAGAATCTCGCCCGCCCGCACCTGTAGCCGCGCGTCAATCGACATGCGTACGTTGCGCGCCCGGTCGAGCACCCGCCGCACCGCCGGATTGTCGGGCTCGTACCGGTGGCGCAGCAGCGGCACCAGCTCCCGCAGATCGTACTTCACCACCCGCTCCGTCTTGCCGGTCTTGGGATTCTCCACGTCCACCAGCGTGGGCCGGTCGTCGTACCCGCGCAGCCGTGTAGCCGAATCGCGCTCCACGAACGACGTGTTGGTGGCGCCCCACCGGATGCGCGTGCGCAAATCGCCGAGCAGATCGAAGGTCAGCCCCTCGAACGGATAGTGCCGGCTCTCGGTGCGCGAACACGCTTGGTCGATATTGATGCCCAGTTGCTGGTATTGCGCCCGGTGTTTTTCCAACTCATCCCAATTGCTGGTGGCCAGCGGCAGGCCGTTGCGGTCGTAGATGCTGCCCTTGGGAATGTCGCGCGTCACTTCCTGGAAGCGCGGATTGTATTGGTAGCGCCGCGCCCCATCGGCCTGCACCACCAGCGTGCCTTCGCCCATGATCGCGGCGCTGCGCACCACCTGCACGTAAGCCGCCCTGCCGGCGATAATCAGCGCGAGGCCAGCCAGCGCCAGCCCCGCCGCCTCGATAGGCGCGCGGAACGGCTGGTTGCGTCCCCCATCGCCGCCCCGGTTCGAGATGGCCGCCAGCATCGCGAGCATCAGGAAATTCGCCAGCATCGACGACCGGCCATAACTCAGAAACGGCGTCACCACGCCCGAGAGCGGCAGCACGCCCAGCGATCCGCCGGCGATCAGCAGGATCTGTAGCCCCATCGCCACCCCCAGCCCCGCCGCCAGGAAGAATTCGTAATCGCTGCGGGCCCGCAATGCGATGCGCGCCGAGCGGTATAGGATGAAGGCAAACAGCGCGAACACCGCTGCTACCCCCAGAAAGCCCCACTCTTCGCCTAGCGCCGACAGGATCAAGTCCGTGTGCGCGGCAGGCACCAGCGAAGGCTCTCCCAATCCTGGGCCCGTCCCAAACAGTCCGCCCGTGGCGTAAGCCCACAACGATTCCGCCAGTTGATCGCCCCCGTGGATCACGTTGTTCCACGGCGAAGCCCACATCGAGACACGCTCGTAAACCGTGTGCGGCACTCGCACCAGGTATCCGCCCACGAATCCGGCCAGCAAAAACAGCAGGCCCACGGTCGCGATCAGCACGTCCTTTCGCGCGATGGAATACAGCGCCAGGAACAGGCAGGTGAACACCATCGCCGGTCCCATGTCTTTCTGCAAAAAGAAAAACAGCAGCGACAGCCCCACGCACGCGAAAATCGGGATGGTGTATTCGAGCGGCGGAATGCCCCCTAGCCGGTTGAAGCGCGCTAGCCCCGGCCGCTGTTCGCGCGCGTGCCGCAGCACGTCCCACCGCTGCGCGAAATAGCCCGCCAAAAACAGGATCAGCAGAATCCGGATCAATTCCACCGGCTGAAATCCGAACAGGTTGACCTTGGCGTCGCTGGTGCCCGGACCGTAGCCGAACACGATCAGCAGCGCCGACAACCCGAAACTCGCCAGCAGCGGAACGAAGCTCAACTTGCCCAGCATGCGCTCGTAGTCGAACAAACTGGCCGCCCCCAGCAGGATGCATCCGGCTGCCACGCCTTCCGCGAAATCCACAAAAAGCAGGCTGTCGCGCACCGGATCGCGCAGGCTCACCATCAGGATCAGGCCCGCGCCCGTCAGCAGCAGGACGCATGGCAGCAAAGCGCCGTCGCCGCGAAACGACCGCCAGCTCCACCACAGGTGGACCGCCCAGAATGCCGCGAAGAACACCGCCACCCACAGCAGAAACGCGCGCCGGAATTGCGCCGGCCGCCGCACCACGAACGCTGGCTTCAGTTGCCGGAACTGCTCGCCCGTCAGCAGCGCATGCCGTCCCCGCCACGATTTCAAACCGCGCGCCGCCGCCACTTCCGATTCCGAAACGCGCAACCGCGCAATCGCCCCTACGTTGGGCAGCGTCCCTGCGGCATCGTAGATCCGTCGCGCCACGAACTGCCGTTCAGCCGGTTCGGTAAAAATTCCCAGGAACGGCAGCAGGTCTTCGCGCGCGCTCAAATCGTTGATGTCGATGAGTTGCTTGTTCCCAAGCCCAGCCTCAATCCCGGAAAAGGAAATTGACTTCGCAAGGTAGACCAAAAGGAACCCAAACACCAGCAGAACCGAGGCCGCGACCATCCAAATAGCCTCGGAGTGGCGCCAGGCAAAAGCAGGCGCCCGCCGTTGTGCAGCCTCGACCCGTTCCGCCCCCCGACTGCGTGTTACCGCCATGCGAAGTCCAACTTAGATTCTAAGCTGATTCGTGGGGCAGGCCCCCGGCCTGCTGCGGGGCTCTCAGCCCCGCGTCTCTTCATTGGCGACCCGAGCCTGAATCAACGCCCGTGCAGAGCCGCCAGCCGCGAGTTCGCCTCCGCATTCCCGGCCGCGGCCGCGCGCCGGTACAGATCGCGCGCCTTGTCCAGATCCTTCGGCACCCCGCGGCCGCTCTCATACATCTTGCCCAGATCGAACATGCCGGCGGAACTGCCGTGCTCAGCTGCTTTGCGATACCAGGAGCCGGCCTGTTGGTCGTCCTGCGGCACCCCGATTCCCAGGTCGTAAAAGGCGCCCACCTGGATCATGGCGGACGTGTCGCCCGCATCGGCCGCCTTCCGGTACCAGCGCAGCGACTCCGCGGCATCCCGCGGCGATCCGTCCACGTCTTCCTGGTAATAATCGCCGAGTTCCAGCATCGCCTTGGTCTCGCCCAAGTCCCCGGCCTGGCGCAGCAGGGGCAGGGCTTGCGCGGATTGTCCCGCGCGGCTTTTTGCCTGGCCGTTCAGGTAGAGTTGGTGGGCGCGGGCCAACGCGTCGGATGGTCCAGACGCCTTCCCGGCTCCAGCCGCCGGCGCGGTGACCACCACCGTGGTCTCCGCCGAGTTTTTGCCGGACGCATTCTCCGTGGTCAGAATATAGGTAGTGGTTTTCGCCGGCCGTACCGCCAACGGACCGTGCGGCGGCACTTGGCCCACGTCGGGTTCGATCTTCAGCGAGCCCGCGCCCGAGGTGTCCCAGTTGAGGGTGGCGGCGTCGCCCGGCGCGATCGGGGAGCGGTCCGCGGCGAAGCGGGTAATCACCGGAGCCGCAGGTTGACCGTTGGCCGGTTGTGCTTGGGAAGGCGGCTGGGAAGATCTTTGGGAAACAGGTCCCGCTACCGTGGCCGGCGGTGCGGATGCCGTCTGATTCCGCGAAGCCGCCCAGAATCGATACCCCAACCCAGCCCCGGCCAGCACCACCAGCGCAACCACGGCGGCGATAATGTAGCGCCCCTTCCCCGTACCCTTCGCCGGCGCAGGCAGCGGCCGCGTTACCTCCGCCGCGAGAGCTTTTTCCAGAGCGGCTACGAATTCGCTGCAGCTTGCGTACCGCTCCGTCGAAGTCCTGGCCAGCCCGCGCTTGAAAACTTCGTCCACGGCGCCCGGCAGCTCCGGATTTGCCGCCTTCGCGGAAGGCCGCGGTGCATAGGCGATGCTGTGCATCAGGGCCGTAATAGTGTCCGCCTGGAACGGTTTCACGCCGGTCAACAGCTCATAAGCCACCACCGCCAGCGAGAACTGGTCGGACGCCCCGTCCAGCGTCTTCCCATCCACCTGCTCCGGCGACATATAGCTGGGCGTGCCCATCGGAAAGCCGGTTTGGGTCTGGTGCTGGGCCGACGTGATTTTAGCGATGCCGAAATCCGCCACCTTTACCGTGGTGCCCTTATCCAGCATGATGTTGGCCGGTTTGATGTCGCGGTGCACCACGCCTTTGGCATGCGCGAAATCGAGCGCCGCGGCCGTCTCCCGCACAATAGAGACCACGCTGGCCCGGTCCAGCTTACCGTTCTTCTCCACCACCTGGTAGAGCGAGGGACCTTCCACCCGTTCCATGGCGATGAACGACAGGTCGCCATCCTGGCCCACATCCAGGATCACCGCGATATTGGGGTGAAAAAGCATGCCCGCCGAGCGCGCCTCGCGAAACAGGCGGTCCCGCAGAAAAAGCGTATCGGCGCTGCCGGCCAGCGGCTGAAGATGGATAACCTTGATGGCCACCTTGCGTTCGATCAGCGGGTCAACGGCTTCGTAGACGATGCCCATGGCCCCGCGGCCGATCTCGCCCGTCACTACGTAGCGGCCGATGTGCTTCGGCTTGTCGGACTCGCGCTCCAGAAAGTCGCCGGCCGCGGTGCGCGCGCTCAGCAGTTCTTTTACCCGCGCGAGCACCTCGGCGCGGCCCGCGCAAGCCGCCTCCAGAAATGGTATCCGCTCGCCTTCGGGACGGTCCAGCGCCGCGTCGAAAAGCCTGCGGACCAGGTCGGTCGTTTCAGGGGACATGACAGTTTTAGCGGTGCTTTCGCATCCGATCGTACAGCCAGGACCTGGCAAACTCCCAATCGCGGCGTACCGTCGCGAGCGAGACTCCTAAAGCATCGACAACTTCCCTATCGCCATAACCGCCGAAATAGCGCAGTTCCACCACTTTGCCCGCGCGCGGCGCCACGCGCTCCAGTTCGGCCAGCGATTCGTCCAACAGTAGCAGATCCAGGCTGCGGTCTTCCGCCCCGGCATTCACATCTTCCAGGCTGATGCGTACCGCGCCCCCGCCCCGGCGCTGGGCCGCCGCATTGCGCGCGTGGTCCACCAGGATGCGGCGCATTTGCTGGCTGGCAATCGCAAAAAAATGACCGCGGCTCTGAATCTCGAGCGAGGCGGAGCCCGCCAGCCGCACATAAGCCTCGTTCACCAGGGCGGTGGTCTGCAGCGTATGTCCCGGCCGCTCATGCCGCATGGCGTTCGCCGCAATCCGGTGCAACTCACCGTAAATGAGCGATCCCGCCTGCTCTCCGGCCTTGTGATCCCCTTTCTGCATACGATTGAGCAGAAGCGTGAGGCTACCCGGTTCACCGCTCGCGAGTTGGTCCTCGCCTGGTTTCACTCTGGTTAGTATATAGCCTGTTACGGACAGATGAGTATTTCCGGCGCCTTTCTGCGCAATACTATGTGAAGGACAAACAGAAGTCCTAACAAATTCGGGCAGGAAGCTAGTTTTAGTACTTACAGCAGATAGCCCATTTCGGCGCTTGTCGCAATGAAATGAGCTTGTACGTCACCTAAGAAAAGAGTATATTTTCTAAGTCTGGCGCGTTCCAGAGGCTATGCGCTCGAAGTCCGCTTGGGGCCAGAAGGAGAAGCATGCGATGCAAAATTTGACGGTTATTATCTCGTTGTGGGCAGTGGTCTTAGCTGTTACACCCGCGATGGCGGCGCCGCAGGACAAACCGGTGGGCAGCCTGGCGCAGCAGATACAGGCTGCTTATCCGGCAACCGTAATGGACGGGGCTAAGGTCACCCAGGCCGGTACTATTCTGGTCGTGAAGAAAGAAGGTCTCCAGGCCAACCCCCTGAACTCGAAGCTCGGTCCATTCAGCAACGACTATGAAGACGGCCAGGTAGGTACCGGCACCCGTAGTGGGGCCATTGGCGCCGTGAAGGATAAATTCGATGGGATGCCGGGAGCTAGTGTTTTCAGGAAGAAAGCCAAGGTGGACGCCCGCGCGCTGGCGGTGGACGAAAAAGTCTATTTATTGAAGGTAGACGTCAAGCCAAACGAGGTCATCTTCCTGATTCAGTCCTGCGGCAGCTGCGAACCGGGTGGGATCGATCCAGGGCACCATCCTTCGCAAGCCACGGTGCATATGCAGTTTGTCAAAGGATTCCAGACGGCCACCGACCTGAAACACGTACAGGCCAGCATCGGTGAACTCCTGGCGCTGCCTGATTCCGGCGGCGATCAGAATGCCCAGGCGCAGCCGCAGCAGCAGGATGCCGCGCCAGCCGGCCAGCCCGCTCCCGCCGCTGACCCTGCCCCCGCCGCCGCCCCGCCCGCCGAGCCGGCCCAACACTTCGATCCCGTAGCGCCCCCGCCGCCCCCTCCCGCCGATCCGGTGCAAATCAGCCTGGGACAAACCGTCGACCAGGTGACCGCCGCCTTGGGTACTCCCCAGAAGGTGGTCAAGGCCGGTACCAAAGAAATTTATGTTTTCAAGGATCTAAAAGTAACCTTTGTGAAGGGTAAGGTCACCGATGTCGAATAAGGCTCTGACTGCCTTTCGCGAGGACCAGGTTTCGTAACGATCGGGAAAAATTGGAGCAAATCATGAACGCCGTTAGCTTTCGCAATCTCGTGGTACGTAGTTCGATGTACGCGGCCCTGGCGATGGTGGCGTGCACGCCAGTCGCACTGAAGGCTGACAAGCCCAAACCGTCCGCGCCCGCGCCTAAAGCCCCCGCGCCAAAGCCGGCAGCCAAGCCGGCCACCCCGGCTGCCAGGCCCGCCGGTACGCCGGGCGCCAAGCCGGCAGGTACCCCTGGCGCGGCCGGCCACACCACCACACCTGCTGCTCACACCACCACTCCCGGCGCGCATACCACAACCCCGGGCGCTCATACCACAACCCCGGGCGCTCATACCACCGCTGCGGGGGCTCATACCACGCCCACCGGCGGCCAGAAATTCGGCACGAATGCCGGCGGTGGCAAGACCGTAACCACCAAGAGCGGCGCCCAGGTGCACTACAACGCCGGCGGACACGTGGCGGTAGTTCACGCTCACGGAATGGATATTCACCATGGGCCAGGCGGCGCCCGCACCGTTGTGCGCACGCGGCCCGGTGGCGTGGTAGTGGTCAGCAACCGCTACGGCCATGGTTACATCGGGCATCCTTACCGCTATCACGGCGTCGAGTATGTGCACCGGACCTACTATTACAACGGTGTCGTCTACGGCCGCTTCTACCGCCCCTACACTTATTGGGGCGTTCCTCTGAACGTGTACTCGCCCGGCTTCTACTTCGCACCGGCGTTCTACGGCTGGGCTTACGCCGCCTGGGCTGCGCCCATCGCCTATCCCTGGGGCTGGGCCGGCAATCCCTGGTACGGATATTACGGCGCGTATTTCACACCTTACCCTGTGTACGCCAGCCCGGCACTGTGGTTGACGGATTACTACGTTGCGCAAACCTTGCAGGCGGCCTATGCCGAGCGCGCCGCTGAACTGGCCAATGCCCAAGCCGCCGCCGCGCCCGCCCCCATGTCCCCGGATGTGAAGAACGCCATCGCCGAAGAAGTGCGGAGGCAGATTGCCCTCGAAAACAACGAGGCGTCGGCCGGCGCGGCTGCCACGCCCGATCCGGGTTCGAGCGGGATCGCCCGTATCCTGGCTGACCCCACATCGCACGTATTTCTCGTATCCGCGCCGCTCGATGTGCCGTCCAGCGCCGGCGGGACCTGCGGCGTCACCGAAGGCGACGTTCTGCAACTCAACCCCGGCACGCCGGCCAATTCGCAAACGGCCAACCTGATCGTCATGTCCAGCAAAGGTCAGGATTGCCTGAAGGGAACCAGCGTGGCGATCAATATCTCGGATCTGCAGGATATGCAGAACCACATGCGGGAAACCATCGACCAGGGTATGGCCGACCTGCGTACCAAGCAGGGGCAGAACGGTATTCCGGCCGCGCCGGCTGCCGCCAAAGCCGAGCCTGTGAAGACCGAGTTCGCCGCTATTGCGCCGCCGCCGGATCCGAACGTGAAGACCGAGCTAGGCGATCAGACCAAGGAAGCCGACCAGGCGGATCGCGAAGTGACCACTGAGGTGGGCAATGGTCCGAACGCCGGTTCGGGCGGCGCGGGCGCTCCTGGAGCGGTGGATGCACCCAAAGCTCCAGCCGTGGCCCCGGCTCCCAAAACCATTTCCCTGGGCCAGAGCACGGATGAGGTGACCGCGATCTTAGGGCAGCCCAAGAACATCGTAGATATGGGCGCCAAGAAGATCTATGTGTATAGCGATCTGAAGATCACCTTCACCGCCGGAAAGGTCAGTCTGGTGCAATAGTGGGGCAGGCCCATGCTTGACAATGCCCTGCGCGGGGCTCTCAGCCCCGCTCTTTTCTAACCCCCAAAACCCCGCCCTCAAAGGCGGGGTTTTTCTTTGCCAGCCACTTCCCGAATCAACACACCAGCCTCCGTGTCGTGCGGCACATCCAGCTCCAGTATCCCCCCCGGATCCGTCTGCTCTTCGCTTATCTCCTCGTCATCCACCTCGATCGCGTAAGTCTGCCGCGCATGCAAGCCCACCACGAACACTGGTTCCGTTCCCTGCGCCGTCACTTTGAACTTATTCGTCCGCGCCCCAAACAGAATCATGGCGCGGCCCATGTCCAGCGGCTCCGCGGTGGCGTGCGCGTCCAGCGTGGTGATGCCGCCATCCTGAAAAATCTGCAGCTCCCCGCCGAACGATCCCAGCCACGTCGCGGATTCCTCCCAACTGCCGCGCACGAAGAGGCGGCCGAACAGCGTATCGTGCAGGACCAGCGGCGCCTGAAAGTAGCTGAGACCCGGCTGATAGGGATTCGCCCACATGAACTCATAGGGTGCGCCGAAAGTGCCGCGCAGCAGGAAATGATCGTTCAATAGCCAGCCTTGTAAGATCTGGCTGCCCGGCGCATTGCTGTCGTATGCCACCATGCTGAATTCGGCCGCGCGCGAGAGAGCCGCGCGGCGCACATCCGGCTCGCCGCCGGCATGCGGTGAACACGGAATGCGGTAATCGTTTTCGCCGGCCGGAAAAGTCGCCGGGTAATAGCTGAGGATCTGTTCCACCGGCAGATCCGTGAAGAAGTGCGGCGCGGCCTCCCGTAGATCCTGGTTGAAATTGTCGCGCACCACATGCAGCATCTCCATCAAGGCGTACGTGTCGTCCCGTCCCAACACAGGATTCCCGTTATTCAGCCCGGGCACGATCTGTTTTTCCCACCAATGATGGATAATCTGATCCATTTCGCGCTCGGGCACATTCGCCACATGTCCCGAAAGAGCCGCCGCCGCCAGCAGCCGCGCGCGCACCGCGGGCACTGCGGAGTCATTGTGTGTCTGCTCCATGCGCCGCGCGATTTTGGCCGCCAGGGTCTTGGATTGCGTGTCGCTCAACAGATCCTGGCACCAGTCGAACACCAGCGCCAGTTGACGCAGATCCGTCGCGCCGGTTCCCAATGCCCAGGTCACCGCCTGCTTGCCTATATCTGCATTGCCGGATATCTGGTAATACAGTGCGGAAGCAAACCCCGGCTCCGGCATCGGGGCTTTCCCTGCCATCAGAAGGTGAAATTGATTCCATCGCAGCGACTGGCGATCGCGCTCGCGGCGTAGCAGCTTCAAACGGCGCGCGCCCAAAAAAATTCTGGGATGTGGATTATCGATGCGCAGGCTTTCATCCTGCGCCAACGCCGCACCAGCTACGAGTGTCACAACCAGCGCGAGCGCGACTTCCTTAAAATACCAAAAGCACATTCTCCACCGATTGTGTCATAGCGACACACTGCCCGCCCACACGGCCACAAGCTGCAGAAAAGTGCGGCAGGAGACGTTGCGCAATTTCAGCAGGATAGAGACGATTGACACTTGGTGATCTGGTTGCTATTTTCGGTGATGAATTGGCGAAGTAACTTTTAACCTGCCCTCTGCTGCAACAGGCAGGCGGAAGCGGAACGAGCGCAACAAGACAACGTGCTTGCGGGAGCCGGTGTTCGTAACAGTATTTGGGCTCGGTATTCTTCCCTTGTTGGTTGCAACAGAGGGGTTTTTTTGTGAACGGTCTTCTACGATCTCCCCGGGGGTCTGAGGTTGCGGTATTCATCTGGCATTCGTGGCGAGGAAGCTTGGACGCGGACCTTGCCAGGAATGCCGGTAGAAAAACGGTAGATCCAGATGGTCCGCCACCGGATCCCAGCCCAACCTGGGCGAGCCGCATCGGAAGGGTGCTCTAGCCGGTCCTAAGGGCAGCCCCGATGCGGTTTTTCTTTTTAAGCGCAAAGGGCCACCTGTCCGCGCCGCCAAGAAAGATGGAACTCGCGAGCGTGTGGCGGCGCGGCCGTGGTCCGTTTTGCGCGATCAAATCAAAAGCGCAAAGGGCCACGTGTCCGCGTGGGGCAGGCCCCCGGCCTGCAAGGGGCTCTTAGCCCCGCCCTGCGGCCGAGGGCGGCCCAGTGTCCTACACCCAGTCCAACTGCGCATACCGCTCGCCGGTCAGATGTAGGAACAATTCCTCGAGCGTGCGAAACTCCCGCCCGTCATGCGCAATCGTCCCGTCCCGATCGAGCGCCGTGATATCGCCCTGCCACACCAGCTTCCCCGGAGGCGTGATGATAGCCACCTGTTGGCATAGCCGCTCCACCGTCTCGAGCACGTGCGTCGTCAGAAAAACCGTGCGCCCCTGCGCGGTGATCTTGTGCAGCCATTGTTTGATGGACGCCACTCCCGCCGGATCGATGCTCTCGAAGGGCTCGTCCAGAAAAAGCAGCTCCGGCGTGTGAATCACAGCCGCCGCGAATGCCACGCGCTTGCGCATGCCGGCGCTGAATTCCGACAGGCGTTTCTTGCCGGTCCCACCGAGTTCCATGGCGTCCAGCAGCTCCGTCACACGGCGGCGCGCCGTCGCTTCGTCCAGACCGAACATGCGCGCCTGAAAGAACAGAAATTCGTGCGCGTAAAGTGCGTCGAAAAGCCCCAGCGATTCGGGCATCACGCCCATGCGCCGTTTGAGGGCCACGGAATTGCCGTTGAACGGCTCGCCTAAAATGCGGATCTCGCCCGCGCTCGGATCAAGCAGGCCGGTCAGGCAGCCTATGGTCGTGCTCTTCCCCGACCCGTTGGGTCCCAGAAAACCGAACATGGTTCCGCTGGGTACCGACAAGGATAGGTCCCCGACCGCCACGGTCTCTCCATACTTCTTGGTCAGGTGATCGATTTCAATGGCAGGCTTCACCGCTCAGCTCCGTCCTTCGATAGTATTCAAAAGCGACTCCCGCCGGCTCACAAAAATCTCCGCGCCGCGGCGCAGGCAGTATGCATAAAAAACGATGGCCACAGCCGCGCCCGCGAATGCCGCCCACCAATAGCTCAGCACGATTTCCGGCGCGACCGCCTTATCGAGCGTGATCACGCCGAAGATGCTCACCATGATGCCGCCGATAAGCAGTATGTTCGCGCCCAGCGAGAGTTGATTGCCGAACGTGCTTTCGAAATCCGTGCGGCGCGGCGAGAGGAGCGAGGTCCAGATGGCCAGGCCGTTGAACAGGAACAATCCGCTAATCCCGCAGCCTAACAACATCGGTGCGATGCGCGCATCGAAAGGCACCGGCGCCACGAAAATCCAGAGCAGCCACGCGACGATCACCAAAATGCTCCCCAGCGACACCGCCGTATAGCTGCTGGCGCGCAGAATAGCGCCGGGTGGCACCGGCAGCAGGAAATAACGCCGGAAGCCGGAAGCATCGAAACCAAACTGGTTGGTAGACATCACCGCCGTGCCCAGAAATCCGACTACCAGAAAAGCGCCCAGCGCGCGCACCGCATAGTGCAACGGTGCGCCGTGCTGGCCGTTGGCAAATGTGACGAACGCCAGCGCCGGAATGGCGGAAATAAAGTTGAAGCGCACTTTATTCGACCGCATGTAGTAGCGCAGCGAGCGGCCCACCAGCGGCCCCAGCGACGGCCCGAAAATGGATGCGGCGCGCTCGTAGCGATCGTCCCAGGTTACGGCCGCGGCCGCTGCGGTGCGGGGTAGGGCCGCCTGCCGCTCCAGAACCGCCAGCAACATCAGGAGCACCGCGATCCATCCGGCCAGCAGCGCCAGGCTGTGGAACAGCCGCACGGCATCCGGGTTCACCATCAACGCCGCGGCCGCAAACGGCGGCGAGTATTCGAGCGCGGCCAGCATGGCTTGCCTGGATCCACGCGCGTTTGCCAGTCGCGGGATCAGGATACCCGGCAGCATGCAAACCCCGATCAGGATCACAAACAGAATCGCGGTGCCGCCCCTGACCTTCGAGAGCCACTCGATCAGCGTAGCCAGCACGCGCGCGATCAGGTAATCCGCGATCAGCAGCAGCATGGCCCCTACCGCGCCCAGCCAGAAGCCGCCCGTTCCAAACACGTACATGCCTGTCGAAAGACCCAGAAACAGCGCCAGCGCGAACAACCAGATGGGCTCCGCGATGCCCGTCAGGTGCCGTGCCGCCAGCCGCTCTCCGGAGTTCAGCGCGAAGCGCCGTAGCGCCGCATCCGTGAAAGCGCTGTTGATGCCGAAACCGGTGACCACCGAGATGAGCAGCGCATTCAACGACAGGCCGCCCAGCACCGCTTGCGCCACGCTCTCGGCTTTGCCCGAATGCACCGCCATCATGGCGGTGCCATATCCCCCCGCCGCCATCAGCAGCAGGATCAGCAGCGCGAACGTGTAACCGGCCAGGAACAGCGCGATGCGGCCGTTGCGTGTGCGGGTCTGCGCCCAGAGCAGCTTGTAACGCAGTCCCACTAGTTGGAAGATGAGCGGGGCGTTCATGTCCGAAACTTTATTCTATTCAACCCCGCCAGCGCAAAGGGCCGCGAGTCCGCGCCGCCAAACAGGATAGGAACTCGCGCGATGGTGGCGGCGCGGCCGTGGGCCCGTTTTGCGCGATTAAACCAAAGCGCAAAGGGCCGCGTGCCCGCGCCGCCAATGCAGGACAGGAACTCGCGCGACGGTGGCGGCGCGGCCGTGGGCCCGTTTTGCGCGATTAAACCAAAGCGCAAAGGGCCGCGAGTCCGCGCCGCCAAACAGGATAGGAACTCGCGCGACGGTGGCGGCGCGGCCGTGGGCCCGTTTTGCGCGATTAAACCAAAGCGCAAAGGGCCGCGTGCCCGCGCCGCCAAACAGGATAGGAACTCGCGCGACGGTGGCGGCGCGGCCGTGGGCCCGTTTTGCGCGATTAAACCAAAGCGCAAAGGGCCGCGTGCCCGCGGCGCCAATGCAGGACAGGAACTCGCGCGACGGTGGCGGCGCGGCCGTGGGCCCGTTTTGCGCGATTAAACCAAAGCGCAAAGGGCCGCGTGCCCGCGCCGCCAATGCAGGACAGGAACTCGCGCGACGGTGGCGGCGCGGCCGTAGGCCCGTTTTGCGCGATTAAAACAAATGCCACGATAAACATTTGTTATGCGAAGGCCTTCTTGCATTTCCAAAACTTGTAGGGTAAACTCAGGAAAGTCATCTATGTTTGGCCGTTTCACAGACCGGTTTGTCCGCACGCTAAACTTGTCCCGCCTGTCTGTACCTGTAATTATTATTATCGTACTGGTCATCGTAGCCGGCCCCGCTTGAGGCCGTCTCGGAGTGGTTCCGAGGCCATCAGCGGGGCGAAACAAGCCGGCTGATGGCCTTTTTTGTTTTTTACGAGACTTTTTGAGACACAACCTATGTCGACTTTGACGAATGGCGCGAAAATGCTGCTGGAATGTCTGGCGCGGGAAGGCGTCGACTGCTTCTTCGGCTATCCCGGCGGCGTGACCCTGCCCTTTTACGACGCCCTCTACGACCACCACATCCGCCATGTGCTCGTCCGCCACGAGGAAAACGCCTGTTTCGCCGCGGAAGGCTACGCGCGCGCCACCGGCAAAGTGGGCGTCTGCTGCGCGACCTCCGGCCCCGGCGCCACCAACCTTGTCACCGGCTTGGTGGACGCCATGATGGACTCCATCCCCATCGTCGCCCTCACCGGACAGGTCACCAGCAAGCTGATCGGCAGCGATGCCTTCCAGGAAGCCGACACCTTCGGCATCACGCGCTCCTGCACCAAGCACAACTACCTGGTCAAGAAACTGGAAGACCTGCCGCAGATGGTGCACGAGGCGTTCTACATCGCCGCCAGCGGACGGCCCGGCCCGGTGCTGGTCGACATACCCAAAGACGTGTTTCAGGCGCAGGGGCACTACGTTCCGGTCACCTCCATCCACCTGCCTGGTTACAAGGTCTTCACCGAAGGCCACACCGGCCAAATCCGCCGCGCCGCGCAAATGATGAGCGAAGCGGAGCGGCCGTTTGTCTACGCGGGCGGCGGGATCATCGCCGCCAACGCTTCCGCCGAGCTGCGCGAATTCGTGGAAGCGCTGGATGCCCCTACCGTCACCACCCTGATGGGGCTCGGCGGCCTGCCCTCCAATCACCCCAATTTCGTCAGCATGCCCGGTATGCACGGCAGCTACGCGGCCAATATGGGCATGAGCCATTGCGATGTCCTGATCGCCCTGGGCGTGCGCTTCGACGATCGCGTCACCGGACGCCTGGCCGCCTTCGCGCCCCACGCCAAAGTTATCCACGTGGATATCGACCCCGCCGAAATCGGCAAAAACCGCACGCCCGACGTGCCCATCGTGGGCGACGTGAAGCGCGTCCTGGGCCGCTGGAATAAGTTGCTGCAGGAATCGGGCCCGGCACACGACGAGAAACTGGCCGCCGCACGCCGCGCCTGGTGGTCCCAGATCCGCGCCTGGAAGGCCGAGCATCCCCTGGTTCCGGTCACCTCCGACACCGAGATCAAGCCGCAGCACCTGATGATGGAAATCGATCGCATCTCCGGCGGCGAAGCCATCGTGGCTTCCGATGTGGGCCAGCACCAGATGTGGGCCGCGCAGTTGATCCGCTTCAACGGGCCGCGCCTCTGGATAAATTCCGGCGGCCTCGGCGCCATGGGCTTCGGCCTGCCATCCGCCATCGGCGCGCAGTTCGCACACCCCGGTAAGCTGGTCTTCGCCTTGGTCGGCGACGGCGGATTCCAAATGTCCATTCCAGAGCTTTCCACCATCGTAGGATACGGCCTGCCGGTGAAGATCATTGTGATGAATAACGGCTACCTGGGCATGGTCCGGCAATGGCAGGAGCTGTTCTACAACAACCGCCTGAGCTCTGTGGAGCTGGAATGCTTCCCGGATGCCGAAAAGCTCGCCGGCGCCTACGGATTCAAGGGCCGTACCATCGACAAGCCGTGGGAACTGGCCGCGGCCCTGGAGGAGGCGGTGCAGGAGCCCGGGCCGTATCTGCTCAACGTCAAAGTATCGCCTTACGAGAATGTGTACCCCATGGTGCCCGCCGGCGGGGCCATCAACGAAATGGTGCTGGGACCGCCGCAACCCGTAGCTGTGCCGAAATAGCGCAAAGGGCGCGTGACCGCGCCGCCAGGAAAGGATGAGAAGTCGCGAGATAGTGGCGGCGCGGCCGTCGCCCCGTTTTGCGCGGTTGAGAAAAGAGCGCAAAGGGGCGCGTGACCGCGCCGCCAGGAAAGGATGAGAAGTCGCGAGATAGTGGCGGCGCGGCCGTCGCCCCGTTTTGCGCGGTTGAGAAAAGAGCGCAAAGGGGCGCGTGACCGCGCCGCCAGGAAAGGATGAGAAGTCGCGAGATAGTGGCGGCGCGGCCGTCGCCCCGTTTTGCGCGGTTGAGAAAAGAGCGCAAAGGGGCGCGTGACCGCGCCGCCAGGAAAGGATGAGAAGTCGCGAGATAGTGGCGGCGCGGCCGTCGCCCCGTTTTGCGCGGTTGAGAAAAGAGCGCAAAGGGGCGCGTGACCGCGCCGCCAGGAAAGGATGAGAAGTCGCGAGATAGTGGCGGCGCGGCCGTCGCCCCGTTTTGCGCGGTTGAGAAAAGAGCGCAAAGGGGCGCGTGACCGCGCCGCCAGGAAAGGATGAGAAGTCGCGAGATAGTGGCGGCGCGGCCGTCGCCCCGTTTTGCGCGGTAAAAAAAAGGCTTTTCTTATGCTGCAAATCATTTCCCTGTTGGTTGAAAACAAGCCGGGCGCTCTCATGCGCATCACCGGCTTACTGAGCGCGCGGGCCTACAACATCGAAAGCCTGACGGTCGCGCGCACCCTCGATCCCGCGCTCTCCCGCATGACCATCGTGGTAGACGTGGACGCCGCCCTCCACCAGCAGGTCATCAAGCAGATGAACAAGCTGGTGAACGTGCTGCAGGCGGCGGATCTTTCCGAATCGCCCGCCGTGCGCCGCGAAATGGTGCTGGTGCGCGTGCGCACCGTGCAGGAATCCCGTACCGCGGTGCTCAAAGAAGCCGAGATCTTCGATGCGCGCGTGGTGGATTCCTCGGTCGAAGGTTTCGCCCTCGAAGCCACCGGCGACCCCGAGAAGCTGGACGAGTTCATCGATGTAATGCGCAGTTATGGCGAGATCGAAATCACCCGCTCCGGCGTGGTAGCGGTCTCGCTCGAAAGCAAAAAGCTAAAGCTGCAGCCGCCTGTGGAAACACGGGTACTGGCGGGCAGCGGTGTGAGCGAGCCGCGCGCGTAAGCGGCCGAAAGGATATCCAATATGGCAAAACGTTATTACGAAAAAGACTTCAAACCGGCCCAGCTTCAGGGCCGCACCGTGGCAATCATCGGCTATGGCAGCCAGGGTCACGCGCATGCCCTCAATCTGCGCGATTCCGGCGTGGACGTGATGGTGGGCCTGTACCCCGGCAGCAAATCGCGCGCCAAGGCCGAGGCCGCCGGGCTCAAGGTGGCCGACACCGCCGAAGCCGCCAAGACCGCCGGCGTCATCATGATCCTGGTCTCCGATCACATCCAGGGCGACCTCTATCACAAAGACATCGAGCCGCATCTCACCGCCGGCAAGACCCTCATGTTCGCCCACGGCTTCAATATCCACTTCGGCCAGATCAAGCCGCCCGCCAATGTGGACGTTTCCATGGTCGCGCCCAAGGCCCCCGGCCACCGCGTGCGCGAGTTGTTCACCGAAGGCGTGGGCGTGCCGTCGCTGGTGGCGGTACATCAGGATGCCTCGGGGCATGCGCTCGAAACCGCCCTGGCCTACGCGGGTGCGCTGGGCAGCCTGAAAGCCGGCGTCATCGAGACTACCTTCAAAGAGGAGACCGAAAGCGATCTCTTCGGCGAGCAGGCAGTCCTGTGCGGCGGCGCCTCCGAACTGATCCGCGCCGGGTTCGAAACGCTCGTCGAGGCCGGATACGCGCCCGAAATCGCTTACTTCGAGTGCCTGCACGAACTGAAACTGATCGTCGACCTGATCCAGGAAGGCGGTTTGGGCTACATGCGCTATTCCGTCTCCGACACCGCCGAATACGGCGATTACACCCGCGGCCCGCGCATCGTGGATGCCCATGTGCGCGCCGAGATGAAGAAGATTCTGTCGGAAGTGCAGTCCGGCGAATTCGCCCGCCAGTGGATCGAGGAAAACAAAACCGGCCGCCACAAATTCCTCGCCATGCGCGAGGCCGCCCGTAACCAGCCGATCGAAAAAGTGGGCGCCGGACTGCGCGAAATGATGACCTTCCTGAAAAAGAAAAAGGAAGCCGGCGTACCCGAGGAGCAGCCGGCCTTGGCGGCCCAGTCATGAAAATCTTCACATTCGATACCACCCTGCGCGACGGCACGCAGGGTGAATCGGTCTCCTTCTCCGTTGACGACAAGCTGCTGATCGCGCAGAAGCTCGACGAGCTGGGCATCGACTATATCGAAGGCGGCTGGCCCGGCTCCAATCCCAAGGACAAAGAGTTTTTCGAGCGCGCCCAAACCGATCTGCGCCTGAAGCACGCCAAGCTGACCGCCTTCGGCGCCACCCGCTTCGCCCGCCACACCGTGGAAGAGGATCGCAGCGTGCAATCCCTGATTACCGCCGGCACGCCCGTCGTCTCCATCTTCGGCAAGAGCTGGGACCTGCATACCGCCCGCGCGCTGGGCATCAGCGAAGAAGAAAACCTGAAGCTGATCACAGAAACGGTGGCCTACCTGAAGGCCCACGGCAAAGAAGTGGTCTACGATGCCGAGCACTTTTTCGACGGCTACAATGCGAACGCGGATTTCGCCCTGCGTACCCTCGAAGCCGCCCAGAAAGCCGGGGCCGGCGTGCTTTGCCTGTGCGATACCAATGGCGGCACCCTTACCGGCCGCCTGGTGGAGATCGTGGAGGAGGTGCGCAAACGCTTCGACGGCATCATCGGCATCCACACCCATAACGATTCCGACGTGGCCGTGGCCAACACGCTGGCCGCCGTAGAGGCCGGCGCCACCCACGTGCAGGGCTGCATCAACGGGTACGGCGAACGCTGTGGCAATGCCAATCTCTGCTCCATCATCGCCAACCTGGAGCTCAAGCTGGGCCATACCGCCATCGGCCAGGACAAGCTCATCAGCCTTTCCAACGTAGCCCGCTTTGTCGCCGAGCTGGCCAACCTGCCGCTGCCCAACAACCAGCCCTTCGTCGGCCACAGCGCTTTTGCGCACAAAGGCGGCATCCATGTGTCGGCCGTGCTGAAGGAGGCCTCCACTTACGAACACGTGGTTCCGGAAGCCGTGGGCAACCGCCAGCGCGTGCTTATCAGCGACCTTTCAGGCCGCGGCAATATCCTCTATAAGCTGAAGCAGCATGGCCTCGCCGGCCGCCTCGATGAGGACGCCCGCCGCGAGCTGCTCGAGCGCATCAAGCAGATGGAATACGAAGGTTACGAGCTGGAAGCCGCCGAAGGCACCTTCGAGCTCCTGGTGCGCGAGGCCCTCAATCCCGGCACGCACTTCTTTGAAGTGGAGAGCTACGAGATCGCCACCCGCGCGTCCGGCACCGGCGATTCCCGTTCCACCGCCGACATCACCGTGCGCACCCAGGATGGCGTGCACTCCGCCACCGCCACCGGCAACGGCCCCTTCCACGCCCTGCACGTCTGCCTGCGCAAGTGTCTTTCTTCGATCTATCCGCAGATGGCCGAAGTGCGCCTGACCGATTACAAAGTGCGTGTGCTCGAGCCGCGCAAAGGAACCGCCGCCAAGGTGCGCGTGCTGATCGAATGGTCCGACCATCGCAAGAGCTGGTCCACAGTCGGCGTCTCGGACAACGTCATCGTAGCCAGTTGGAACGCCCTGGTGGATGCCATCCGCCTGGAGCTGATGCGCCTGACCGAGCAGGACGATTCGATCCAGAAGGCCGTAGAGGATTACTGCTGGGGCGTTTGAGCCGGCCGCCTAACCGGAGCGCCGGCCTACACGGTGGGCTAGCTCGCCATCGGTTGTTCCAGATCCCTGCCCAGATACTCGATGATCTCCTGCTCCCGTTGCTGAATTTCGAGCAGGATGGGTTCCGCCATTCGAGTGTAGTCCTGCCGCGAATGGACTTTGCGCGCCTCAAGAAGGACTCTGTGCAGGTTGCCGATGCACTGTTGCGCAAGTAGCATTTGGTCGTCGGTTTGAATCACGGCAGCTCCAGTTCCACAATACCGCGTTTTCCAAAGCTCCTGGAAGTTTGATAAGTATCCAGCCAAAGATCGAGCACTTCCTTCCCGATGGAAGCTCGCGCCCAGAAGACATCCGATTCGAACAACAACTTGGCCCGCGTGGAATCGAAGACTTTTTGCGCTGGTCCGGCAATGCGATCGACCTCGAAGTTCTCACCCATGAGCAGGAGAATGTCGAGATCTCTGGGCGCTGGTTTCGCGGTGCCGGCGAGCGCCAACTCACGCCCCGCGCAAATTGCGATTCGTTGCGGCCATCCACAGCGCATATATCCCAGTGAGCGCCGCGCTGAACCCCGCCGTGAGCGGTCCCCCCATCCCCGCGATCAAAGCCCCCGCCGGAAAGTCGCCCAGCGGGCGCACTCCCATGATCAGGAGTGTGTTCAGGCTCATGACACGGCCGCGCATCTCCGGCGGCACACGCGTCTGCATCAACGTCATCGCGCTCGCGCCCGCCGCATTCTGACTCGCGCCCAGCACTACCAGGGCCGCCATCGATAGCCACATCGCCTTACTCATCGCGAACACCCCCAAAGCACAGCTCCATATGATTATGCCCGTCAGAAACACCGCCCCCTTACGCTGCGCGTCTCCGAGCGACGCAATCAGCAATCCCCCCGCGATCGTCCCTACCCCCACGCTTGCAAACAGGAGTCCCATTTGCGGCGGCGTTATGCGCAAGACCTTCACGGCGAACACCGGCAGCATAACGGCTGGCGAAGGTCCTAGAAAAAGCATCGCGCCGTAACCGGAAAAAACGCGAGGCAGTACCGCATCGCGCCCCACCGCTCCCAGCGCTGTGCGCACCGTACTCCAAAACGGAGCCCGTATTCGCTCACTCTCCCGCGGAATCCGAATGCGCAAAATTGTCAGGATCACCGCGAGGTAACTTATAGCGTTGATAAAGAAGTTGCCCGCATAGCCTACCCAACCCAGTGCAAGCCCGGCCAGAGCTGGCCCGAACGTAGAGGCCCCGCTGAAAACGATAGACTGCAGCGAAATCGCGTTCATCAGTGCCTCAGGCGGCACCAGCAGCGGAATCAAAGCGCCCCGCGTGGGTTGGTCGAAACTGAGAACCGCCCCCGAACAAAACGCGATCCCCACGATCATCCACAAACGCACCAAGCCGAACAGCGTCAGGCAGCCCAGGCCCGCCGCCAGCAGCATCAACAGAGTCTGCGTTCTCAACAGCAGTTGCTGTTTGTCATATTTGTCGGCAAACGCCCCTCCCGCCAGCGCGAAGATAAAAAAAGCGAGCGCCTGGGCCAGCGATACCACGCCCAGGGCGAAAGCCGAACCGTGGGTGAGCCGCAACACGAGCAGCGCCTGAGCCACTATCTGCATCCACGTGCCTACGGCGGACACGAACAGGCCGCCCCAGAGCAGGCGGAAGTCACGGTATTGGAGGGCTTTCATGATACCCGCGGTTTGCGGTATAATCTTAGCGCATAAGGAGAGGTGTACATGAATTGGTCCAAGCCTGGGTTTGAAGAGATCTCTGCCAGTTGCGAAATCAATACCTACGCGCCAGCAGAGATTTAACGGTAGATGTGGGTCCGAGTACTGGGCGCAGCCGCGGGCGGTGGTTTTCCTCAGTGGAATTGCCATTGCACGAACTGCAGTCGGTTGCGCCTGGGCAGTCTTCGCGGCCAGGCTCGCAGCCAGGCCCAGGTAGCAGTTAGCTCCGATGGCCTCTCCTGGCATCTTCTAAACGCTTCCCCCGATCTTCGGCTGGAGATCGAAAACTCCGATTTCCTTTGGCCATCTCAAGGCGTCCGGCACTCCCCCATTCGCTCTGTGATCCTGACCAGCGCTGAAATAGACGCCATCGTGGGCCTGCTGTCTTTGCGCGAATTTTCACCCTTTACCGTGCACTCCACCGAGGCTGTTCAGGAAATCCTGCTCCGCGAGAACAATCTCTTTGCTGTTTTGCAACGCGTACCCAACCAGGTGCAGTGGCGCGCGTTTTCTTCAGATGGCCGGTTTGAACCCGGACCGGGTTTGTCCGTGCAGGCCATCCCGCTTCGCGGCGGATATCCGGCCTTCGTGCGTGATGGGCATCCGCCGGACCAGGCCGTGGTGGGCCTCGCCATCGAAAACGGCGGTCGGCGCGTCACGTTCCTTCCCGGTGTTGGCGAGATCACCGGGAATTTGCTTGAATGGATGGAGCAAAGCGATCTGCTGCTGTTCGATGGAACGTTCTGGTCTGATGAGGAACTGATCCGCGTTCAGCAGGGCGCCAGGACGGCACGCCAGATGAATCACCTTCCCATGTCGGGGCCCTGTGGCAGCCTCGCGACCCTGTCCGCATTGAACCGGCCTAGAAAGATTTTCATGCACATGAACAACACCAACCCGGTTCTGGACGAAGAGAGTCGCGAGTACCGCGCTGTAATCCAAGCTGGCTGGGAAATCGCATTCGACGGCATGGAGTTCCAGCTATGATAGCGACCGCCGCGCAGCCGCTGCTCACTCCCGGGCAATTGCAGGAGCGCCTCGAAGAAACCGGCGCGCAGTTCTATCACCACAAACATCCGTTCCACCTCATGATGCATGAGGGCAAGCTGACTAAAGGCCAGCTACAGGCCTGGGCCCTGCATCGCTTCTACTACCAGAGCCGGATCCCCATCAAAGACGCGATCATACTCTCCCGCTCCGAGGACGCGGAATTTCGGCGTGTATGGCGCAAGCGCATTGTCGACCACGACGGCGCCGGTCCTCACGAAGGAGGCATTGAACGCTGGATCAAACTGGCCGAAGCCACCGGCCTCCATCGCGAGCGCGTTCTCTCTACCCGTGAAGTGCTGCCCGGCGTGCGCTATGCCGTGGAGGCGTATCTCAACTTCGTCGCCAGCCGCACCCTGCTTGAAGCCGTAGCGTCTTCGCTCACCGAAATGTTCTCGCACAAGCTGATCGCGTTGCGTATGGATCGGATGCGGCAGCATTATCCCTGGCTGGAGGGAGGCTTGGCCTATTTCCAGGCCCGCCTTACACAAGCGCCGGAAGATGCCACGTTCGCGCTGAACTACGTGACGGAACATGCCCAAACGCGCGCCCGGCAGGAACTGGTGATCGCCGCCCTGCGCGCCAAGTGCGATCTCTTGTGGGCGCAGCTCGACGCGATTTATTTCGCATACGTCGAGCCGGGTTGGCCGCCGCCCGGCGCTTTCCAGGTCGAGGCGCCATGAATCTTGACAGCATCCCGAAGCTCGGCCGCGGATGCCGGCTGACCCAGGACAACCTGCAAGCATGGATCCTTTTGATCCCCGAGGGCGTGCTGCGTCTCTCCGGACCCGGTCCGCAAATTTTGCAGCGTTGTAACGGCCTTTCTACCCTCGGGCAGATCATCGAAGATCTCGAACGTTCATTTCCTGGAGTGGGCGCCGGACAAATCGCCACGGAAACAATCGAGTTTCTTGAGAAGCTGGCGGAGCGGCGCATCGTCATCGAATGAACACCAGGCCGCATTCCCTGATTGCCGAAGTCACTCACAGATGCCCTTTGCACTGTGTCTACTGCTCGAATCCGCGCGAGATGCGTGGCCGCGGAGAAGAACTTCGCGCCGGCCAGTGGGCCCGCGTTTTTGCCGAAGCGGCCGATTTGGGAATCTTGCATCTCCATCTCACCGGGGGCGAACCGGCCTCGCGGCAGGATCTGCTCGAACTTGTCTCCGCCGGCCATCGCGCCGGCCTTTACTTGAATCTCATCACCT
The DNA here is from genome assembly GCA_963843255.1 of Bryobacterales bacterium. Lineage (GTDB taxonomy): Bacteria > Acidobacteriota > Terriglobia > Bryobacterales > Bryobacteraceae > Bog-159. The sequence continues at coordinate 939,023 of CAWJJQ010000009.1, forward strand.
CCGGCCTGGGTTTGAACGAAGACCGCCTGAAGGCGCTGCTCGATCACGGCCTGGACCACCTGCAGTTGAGTTTTCAGGATTGCGAAGAAGATCCCGCCAATCAATTCGCCGGCACGCGCGCGCACGCGCTCAAGCTGGAACTGGCGAAGATCATCGCCCGGTACGAGGTTGCCTTCACCCTGAATATAGTGGTCCACCGCCAGAACCTCGGCCGTCTGAAAGCGATGATTTCGATGGCCGGGGAATTGGGCGTCGACCGCGTGGAGATCGCCAACGTTCAATACTACGGCTGGGCACTGGCGAATCGCGGCAGCTTGATGCCCACCCGCCGCCAGATGGAGGAATGCGTCGCCTTGGTAGCCGCCGAACAGCAGCGCCTCAAAGGCAAGCTGCGGATCGATTTCGTGCCGCCCGATTACTACGCACGCTATCCCAAGGCCTGCATGGGCGGCTGGGGAAATGGGCTGATGCTCGTCGATCCGGCGGGCCGCGTGCTCCCCTGCCACGCCGCCGGCGTAATCCCGGGACTCACGTTCGACAACGTCGCACAAAAGCCGCTTCGTTGGATCTGGGAAGAGTCGCCTGCATTCCAACGCTTCCGCGGCGAGGAGTGGATGACAGAGCCTTGCCGTTCCTGCGACCGCCGCGCTCAGGATTTCGGAGGCTGCCGTTGCCAGGCTATGCTGCTCACCGGCGACCCCACTGCCGCTGATCCGGTGTGCGTCTTAGCGCCCGGCCGCAACATCGTCGACGCCATCCTCGTCGAGGCCAACTCCCCCAGCGGTCCAACGCGCGATTGGGTCTACCGCATCGACCCCGTCTGATCGATCGGCGGGTGGGGCCATGTAACCATGGATCTGGAGTGACGATGAAAACGGAATTGCTGCGATTCAACGGAGCCGTCCAGCGGGATCCCGCCATCGATCGGTGGATGAAACAGCATGCGGGTGAATTGGGAGCCATCGCCCGCGAGTGGTTTGAGATGATGCGAAAATGTGGCGACGAAGTTCGCGAGCTTTTGCATGACGGCTGTCCGGTCGCGTGTCTGGGAGATGCGCCCTTCGGCTACGTCAATGTATTCACTTCGCACGTGAACGTCGGCTTCTTTCAAGGCGCGGCGCTGCCGGATCCAGCCCGCTTGTTGCAAGGCACCGGCAAGTTCATGCGTCATGTGAAGCTCAAACCGGGAACAGCCACGAACGCCGCGGCCCTGAGCAGGCTCATCAGTCTGGCGTACGCGGATATAAAGGCGCGCGTCGAAAACGGGTAGCTCAGAAGCGCAAAGGGGCGCGTGTCCGCGCCGCCAGGAAAGGATAGGAACTCGCGAGGTAATGGCGGCGCGGCCGTGGCCCCGTTTTGCGCGACTTCTTTAGGAGAGACGCCTTGCGGCCGCAGGCGACTCCACCCAGGCAGCGATGGATGCTGGACGGCGGTGCTTTTTCACGGTAAAGCCGCTATCCAACCCGCCCCCCAGGAGCCAACCCTAAATCTGCAGGCTGAACGACTCGCCCAAATACACCCGCTTCACCTCCGGATCCCGCGCCAGCGCCTCCGGGCTCCCCGCGCGGAAAATCCGCCCGTTGTCGATAATGTACGCCCGGTCCGTCACCATCAGCGTCTCCCGCACATTGTGATCGGTCACCAGTATGCCGATGTTGGCCCGCTTCAATTCGAAAATGATGCGCTGCAGCTCCAGCACCTGGATCGGATCGATGCCCGAGAACGGCTCGTCCAGCAGCAGGAAGCTGGGGTTGATCACCAGCGACCGCGCGATTTCCACGCGCCGCCGCTCCCCGCCCGACAGCATGTAGCCCTTGCTGCGCCGCACCTTCTCCAGGCCCAGCTGCTCGATCAGCCGGTCCATATTTTCGCGCCGCTCGCGCCCCCGCAGCGGCAGCGTTTCGAGGATCGCCATCAGGTTCTCCTCTACCGTCAGCTTGCGGAATACCGACGCTTCCTGCGGCAGGTAGCTGATCCCCTTCCCCGCCCGCTTGTACATAGGCAGCGGCGTGATGTCCACGTCGTCCACCAGGATGTAGCCGGAATCCGGGCTGATCAGTCCCACGATCATGTAGAAGGATGTGGTCTTGCCCGCGCCGTTCGGCCCCAGCAGCCCCACCACTTCCCCCTGGTCCACGCTCAGCGTTACGCCGTCGACCACCTTACGCCCGCGATAGGATTTGGAGATCTCCCTGGTTTCCAGTTTGCTCATTGATGGTGTTTACGTACGATATGGCTCACAGCAGGTTGCGCCACCGAGCCATTGACGAGCAACCGGTCATCGTTGGAGTAGTAGGTCAGCTCCGCGCCTCGGGTATTCCCGCGGAGGCTGTCGTTCATGTGAGGATCGCCGCCCCGCAGCACGATCTTCTCCTCATCAGTGTAATACTCGGCATGTTCGCTCGTGCCCACCCGCGTGCGGATCGGCCCCGTCTGCACGATCTGTACCGCGCCGTCGGCGAACGCCTTCTGCAGCCGGTTATCGGCGCCTTCTTCAGCCAGCCACGAGCGCAGTTCCGTCGCCTTCATCTGCAAGCCGCCGCGGTTCAGGAACACGCCGCCGGAATAATGCGCCAGCCGGTCCTGATCCGTGTACACCATGTGCGGAGCCTTCACCAGCGTGAAGATCGCCGGCGCCGCATCCGCCTGCCCGTCCTTGGGCGCCGCGGCTTTAGCATCGACCGGTGCCGGAACATGCCCCGCGGGATGCCCATCGGCTGCCGGCTGGCCTTCGTTCTTCGGCTCTTCCCGCGATTGCGTCACCACGTGCCCGTCCGCCACGATCGTCCGCTTTTCACGGTCGATATCCACATGGTCCGCCTGCAGCCGGTTCACCCCCTGCCACAACACCACTTCGCCGTCGTACTTCACCAGGTGGTTGTGATTGGCTGAGTTCATAGTGCGCGCCACCGCCTGCAAAGGCTGATCCCCCGATAGCATGGCGGAGTCGCTCTTCTTCTTTTCCTGGTCCGGCAACCGGCTGGAATTGACGTGGCCCTCGGCGGTAAAGTTACCAGTCTTCTCGTCGAGCAAAATGTGGTCGGCGGTGGTGTTGCCCGTGTTGTCCCACATGCGCGCGTGTTTATCGAGCGTAATCCGGTTCTCGGCCTGCTCCAGAATCCCGCGATCCGCCCGCGCCTTGCGTTCGCCCTCCTGATACGAGAAATCGCCCCACTGTTCCATACGCGCCAGTTGGCTGGTCTTCGGATCGAAGGTCGCCGAAACGTTCTTGCTCACCGTGATGGTGTTCGGATGCTTCTTGGCTGCCTCCGCCGGCGGCGGCTCGCTTTCCGTACGGCAGTTGGTAGAGCTGAACGCCTGGATGCGGTTCTGCGCGCCATATGTGATCCACATGCGGTCGCCCGTGAATTTGCGGTGCCGCTGCACCGGCAGGTTGGGCAGGAATTCCAACTCGCTGGCGGCGTGCGTCTCGATGCCCGCCAGTTCCCGCCCGCCCGGCCGCATGGTCATTTGAATGACATCGCTGCGCAGAATGCGCGATTCCGCCGCATCCTTGCCGGGCGTAGGCGTCGCATTGGGGTCCGGCTTCGATTCGAGCACCCCGTGCCCTGTGACCAATGTCTCCGCCAGCGTGGCTTGGCCATTGTAATCGGCGAAATGCATTTCCACGTGGTCCCCCGTGGCCGTCACCTGCGATCCCTCGCCCACCGAGACCAGCCGCGCGTTGCCCTCGCCCGTGATCTTCTCCACCTCGCCCGTATCGCCGTAGTCCACCGTCAGGTGATCGGCCCCGTATTGCAGCTTGCGGTTCGGATACTGATCCGTGCCGTGCGCGTTCTGCGCCTCGATGTGGTGGATCGAGTTATCCTCGAGCGCAATCACCGTTTCCCCCGCCTCGACCACCGTATTGTCCCGGGTCATCCGCGCCCACGGCGACAGCCATACCCCGGCCAGGTTCTCGCGGTAAATCACCTGGTTCGATTCGATCTTCATGGGCTTGGCATGCGGGCCCGGCGGATTCCAATTCAGCTGCGCGTGGCTGTTCAGGAACAGCTCGCGCGTGCTCGGATCGTAGGAGGCGCCCATCGCGCTGCCATTGCCGTTCTCGAACTTGAACGACGCGGGGCGATCCGTGGTAGCCTTGCCCGTGCCGCTGTCGAACGTGACTCCCGACGTGTGAATCGAAACCAGCGTGTGCTTGGGCGGCCCTTCGTTGGGCACCGCCAGCGTGATATCCACCGCTCCATCCGAGTAAAGCCGCTTGTCGCTCTGGTTATATTCCGCGTGCGCGCTGTGTACCAGGTTGTAATTGGGACCGTGCATGGACGGTAGCTGCAATTCCACCTGCTCCAGTTCGATGTGGTTGGAATCCTTCACCTGCCGCGAGTCTTTCGCCGTAATGCGGCAAATCGTGCGGCTCTCGGGCGGCTCGGAGGTCTCTATGTACGTCCAATCCTCGGCGGCCGAAGCCAGTTCCGGCGCCATGGATTTAGGCTTTTGGGGGGCCTGTTCGCGATTTTCGCGGTTCTGCAGGCGGAAAATCGCGGCAACGCCAACGAGGATCACTGAAATGGCTACCAGAATAAGCCAGCGCGTGCCTCGCATCGTTACTTCTTATTGTAACAACGGTCCGGCCTAAACCTATCTGCGCGCGCCGGCGGCGGCGTTCGGTCGCGGAACCGCCTCCGGCACGGGAGCCGGCTTGGCCTCCGCCTCTGGCTTGATCAGGCCCAACAGCCGGCGCAGTTCCGTATCTACCGCCGTGCGGATATCCGCGTTGTCCTTCAGGAACTGCCGCGCGTTTTCGCGGCCCTGCCCGATGCGCTCGCCCTTGTAGCTGAACCACGATCCGCTCTTCTCCACCAGGTTCTGCGCTACTCCCAGGTCCAGCAGATCGCCTTCTTTGGAGATGCCTTCGCCATAGATAATGTCGAATTCCGCCTCCCGGAAGGGCGACGCCACCTTGTTTTTTACCACCTTGACCTTGGTCCGGTTTCCTACCACCGTATCGCCGTCTTTGATGGCCGCGATGCGCCGGATATCCACCCTGATGCTGGCGTAGAACTTCAGCGCGCGTCCGCCGGTGGTGGTCTCGGGATTGCCGAACATTACCCCGATCTTCTCGCGGATCTGGTTGATGAAAATCAGGCAGGTCTTCGATCGCGAAACCACGCCCGTCAGCTTCCGCAGCGCCTGCGACATCAGCCGCGCCTGCAGCCCCATATGGCTGTCGCCCATTTCGCCGTCCAGTTCGGCCTTGGGCACCAGCGCCGCCACCGAATCCACTACCAGCACGTCGATCGACCCCGACGCAATCAGCGCACCCGTGATTTCGAGAGCCTGCTCGCCGTAGTCCGGCTGCGATACCAGCAAATTATCGACATCTACCCCCAGCTTGCGCGCATAGGCCGGATCGAGCGCATGCTCCACGTCGATAAACGCCGCCATGCCGCCCTTCTTCTGCGCCTCCGCCACCACCTGCAGCGCGATGGTCGTCTTGCCCGACGATTCCGGCCCATAAATCTCGGCCACCCGGCCCCGCGGAAAACCGCCTACGCCCAGCGCCGCGTCCAGCGAAATCGATCCCGTCGAAATCACGGACACCGGAACGATGGCATCCTTCGACCCCAGCCGCAAAATCGAGCCTTTGCCGAACTGTTTTTCGATCTGGCCGAGCGTAAGATCCAGGGCGCGTGCGCGTTCTTTCTCATCCATGTGGAGATTATAGCAGTGTATGCAACAAGGCGAAAGCAAGGCGAAGATACAAACCTCTATTTTCAGCAGTGGGGCAGACCCCCGGCCTGCAGGAGGCCTCTCAGGCCTCCCTTCCAGCATTGACGCCCACCCAAAACCATCTAACCAACTGATAAAACACAATTTATGGACCACCAAAGCAAGCCGCCCGATCGCGTAGTGGTATGTTGATATCAGAGTAAGAGGAACCAGACCCCCACAGCCCGCCCCAAACCACCCAATGTTACACAATGCAACACGATGTAACGCAAACCAGTGTTTCTAACCGCTTGCTTCACCAAACCCGAGGCGGTATCCTAGTCCACCGGACGCCAAATTCACGGCCCAGGAGCTTCTATGACTCGGACATCCATCGCCCTGCTCGCTACCGCGCTGTCTCTCACCCTGTGCGTTTCCTGCGCGAGTAAAGGATCCGGCCTCGCCGCCGGTCCCGATTTTCAAAAACGCTTCCAGGAGGCCCTGATCAACGCCAAGCCCGGCGCCACCATCGACCTGCCGGAAGGCCGCCTCGATATGGATCGCGCCCTCTCCCTCTCCGTCGATAACGTCACCATCCGCGGCCGCGGCATCGACAAAACTATCCTTTCTTTTAAGAACCAGAAAACCGGCCCGGCCGGCCTGCAAGTCACTTCCAACGGCTTCACCATCGAAGACCTGGCCATCGAAGACACCAAGGGCGACGCCCTCAAGATCAACGGCGCCAACGGCGTCACCGTGCGCCGCGTGCGCACCGAGTGGACCGGCGGTCCCAGCGATAAGAACGGCTCCTACGGCATCTACCCTGTGCAATGCAAGAACGTCCTGATCGAAGAATCGGCTTCCATCGGCGCCGCCGACGCCGGCATCTACGTGGGCCAATCGAGCAACATCGTGGTGCGCCGCAGCCGCGCCGAAGCCAACGTGGCCGGCATCGAGATCGAAAATTCTCAGTTCGCCGATGTCTACGAAAACAAGGCCGACCACAATACCGGCGGTATCCTGGTCTTCAATCTGCCCGACCTCCCCGTAAAGGGCGGCGGCAACACCCGCGTCTTCAATAACGAAATCCAAGAGAACAACACCCAGAACTTCGGCGCCAAGGGCAGCATGGTAGCCAAGGTCCCCACCGGCACCGGTGTCATCGTCCTCGCCACCAATCACGTGGAAGTTTTCAAGAACACCATCAAAGACAACAACACCGCCAACGTCTCCGTCATCAGCTACTTCACCACCGGCAATCCCATGAACGATGCCACCTACGATCCCTTCCCGGAAGCCATCTACGTGCACGACAACATCATTTCCGGCGGCGGAACCAACCCCAGCGGCGAGTATGCCGACGTGCTCGCGCCGGTGGTCGGCAAACCCATGCCGGCCATCCTCTTTGATGGCATCCTGAATCCGAAGAAACTGACGGCTGCCCGGCGCCTCCCCGACGACCTGCGCATCTGCATCCAGAATAATGGCGACGCCAATTTCATGAACTACGACGCGGGCGGCCACTTCAAGCACGTCAGCCGCGACCTGAAACCCTACGATTGCTCCCTAACGCCGCTCTCCGCAGTCAATCTTCCCACCGCCCCAGCCGCCCCGCCGGCCGGAGGAAATTGAAGCATGCCAGATCCAGATAAGGAAGCCCTAGCTGTGGGGCAGGCCCTCGGCCTGCGGCGGCCTCTCAGGCCGCCCTTCTTTGTCTATGCGTTGTCCGCCGCACTCCTGCTAACCGCCTGCGGCACCCGCACCGTCCACCCCTACCAAACCGAACCCTACCCCGCCAAGCTCTCCGCCTGGCATCTCTTCACCGGCGAACCCGCCGCCCTCAAGCCCAACACCGGCGTGATCCCCTACGACCTGAACACCCCCCTCTTCTCCGACTACGCCACCAAGTACCGCTTCGTCTGGATGCCCCCCGGCGCCTCCGCCACCTACAATGAAACCGAAGCGTTCGACTTCCCCACCGGCACCATCTTCTCCAAAACCTTCGCCTACCCCAACGCCGGCCCTGGCAACAAACAGCGCATCATCGAAACCCGCCTGCTGGTCAACGGGAAATCCGGCTGGGCCACCCTGCCCTACGTCTGGAACGCGGAGCAAACCGAAGCCACCCTCGACGTGGCCGCCGACCCGACCACCGTGCATTGGGTCCACCCCTCAGGCGCCCGCTATACCATCGACTACGTCATCCCCAATACCAACCAGTGCAAAGGATGCCACGACCGCTCGAAAACCGTCACCCCGATCGGTCCCAAAGCCCGCAACCTGAACAAGGATTTCAACTATCCGGAAGGCCGCGCCAACCAGCTCGCCTATTGGACCAAAATCGGCTACCTCAAGGGCGCCCCGCCGCCGGACAGAGCGCCCAAGCTGCCCGTCTGGGACGATCCCTCTACCGGCACGCTCGACGCCCGCGCCCGCGCCTATCTCGAAGTGAATTGCTCCCACTGCCACAATCCGCGCGGCCCCGCCAACACTACCGGCCTCTACCTCCTGGCCGCCCAGACCGACCCCATGCGCCTGGGCCTCTGCAAGGTGCCTGTATCGGCCGGGCAGGGCTCCGGCGACCTGCTGTTCGACGTCGTCCAGGGCAAGCCGGAGGAGTCCATCCTGATCCACCGCATGGAATCGACTACCCCCAAAGTCATGATGCCCGAGCTGGGCCGCACTATGGTACACCTGGAAGGATTAGCGCTGATCCGTGCCTGGATCGCCTCCATGCAGGGAGGTTGCGCTGCTAAACCAGGGAGTCTCTAGAATTGACCCGCGCTGCCCTACTTCTCCTTACCGCCGTGGCCTTATGCGGCCAGGATTTCCGCGGCACCCTGGTAGGGACCGTCGCCGATGCGAGCGGCGGACGCATCCGGTCGGCCGCCATCAGCCTTCGCGCCGTGGCCTCGTCGATCGAGCGCCACACCTCCAGCGACGCGCGCGGCGAGTTTCGTTTTGATGACCTGCTACCCGGCGCCTGGCGTGCCGTCGTCAACGCGCCCGGATTCGCCGAAGCGCGCGCGGATGTGACCGTGCTCGTCAGTTCCACGCGCGAGATCGCCGTCACCTTGAGCCCGTCTTCCGTTCAGCAGACCGTGAACGTGCAGGGGCAGGCGTCTTCGATCTCGACCCAGCCGGTGGATACCACCAGCGATGTGCATGGCGGTGTAGTTACCGCGCGGGATCTAGCCGCCATTCCGCTGGCAAACCGCAGCTTCGCCAACATCTCCTTCCTGGTTCCGGGAACCGAGCCTGTCGAGCCTTCCGACCCCACCAAGGCGCGCATTACCGCCGTCTCGTTCGGCGGTAGTTCCGGCCTGAACGATGTCCTTTCCGTCGATGGCGGTGACAACTCCGACGATTACATCGGCGGCTTCCTGCAGAATTTCTCGCCCGACGCGATCCAGGAATTCGCCGTCCGCACTTCCCAGGAAGATGCCGATACCGGCCGCACCGTAGGCGGGTCGGTCGTGATCACCACCAAACGCGGTACCAACGAATGGCACGGCGAGGCGGCCGTCTACGAACGTGCCGCGGCGCTCGACGCGCGCTATCCTATCGAGAATCCCGCTCCCCTTCCCAAGCAGCCGTTTTCCCGCCAGAACTACATCGGCACTCTGGGCGGACCCATCGTTAAAGACAAGCTGTGGTTCTTCGCATCCTTCGAGCACGTGCAAGAGGATGCCAGCATCGCCTACAGCCCTGCCAGCCTGACGCAGTTCAACGCCCTGGCATCGCTGGCATCGCAAGGGCTTATTCCGGGCGTTAGCTCCATCCCTGTCCCAAATAACACGCCTGTGCCCTTTCGCGACTTTCTCGGCACCACGCGTTTCGATTGGGTGCAGTCGCCGCACTCGCAGTGGTTCCTGCGCGCCGCCGTCGATAATTACGTCACCGACAACGCCTTCGTCCAGCAAGCCACCTTGCCCTCCACCGGCGCCGATTGGCATTCCAACTATATGAACCTCGTCGTGGGCGAACAATACATCTTCAGCCCCTCCTGGCTCGGTACCTTCACCTTCGACGCCAGCGGCTTGCACCTGACCGAAGCGCGCAATGCCAACCTGGGCTTCGCCCTGGCGTTTCCCTTCAGCTCCACCTCCCAAACCATTTCCGGGTTCGAGACCTTCGGCGATAACCAGTTCGTCACGCCCATTACCGCTTTCCCCATCCTGCGCAATCAGGAAAAATATCAGGTGCGTTATGCCGTCACCCATTCGTCCGGCAATCACTCGCCCAGTTTCGGCGTGGACTTCATCCATGAGCCTGTGCTCAGCGGCGCTTTGCCCGGCAACGCCGAAAACCTCACCGTCTTCGCCCAGAATCCTGCCGATTACCTGGCGAATCCCGCGCAGTTCGCCGTCGACCTGACCTGTACCCCTTCCGGCGGCCTGCAGGTGACACCCGGCACATCCTGCTCCAGTACGCCCGCGGGCAACGGCAGCTTTTCGCAGAACGTGCAGCGGCTCGGTATGTACGCCCAGGATTCCTGGCGCGCCACCCGCAACTTGACCGTGAACTACGGCCTGCGCTACGACACGACTTTTGGGCTGTTTACCGCATCCGGCCGGTCTCAACTGGACAATCCGGCGCTGCTCACCGTCGAAGCTTTACAGATCCCGCTTTTTCAGCACGTAGGCGCGCCCCACGATTACCGCAAGGCCATCGCGCCCCGCCTGGGTCTCGCCTATGCCATGGGCGAATCGCGCAATACCGTCCTGCGCGCGGGTTTCGGCCTCTTCTACAACGATCTGGCGCAAAACGGCTGGGTGACGGCATTCCAGGCCGTGAACGAACCGCCCGCCGCCTGTGCCCGCCCCGGTGATCCCGGATGCCTGCAAGGCGATGCTTTCGGCGGCGCAGGCGCCCTGATCGATCCAGCCTACAAGACGCCTTACGCGCTGCATTCGAGCGCCGGCGTCGAACACGCCTTCAATGCAAAATGGATGGTCAGCGCCGATTGGACGCACGAAGAGGGCGTCCACGCTTACCGCCGCTATCAGTATCAGGCCGGCTACACGCTCGTCTCGCCCCTGTTCGCGAACGACCTGGCCACCCAGCAGGCGAACGTGCCGGACATTTCCGTCTTCCGCACCGATAACCGCTCGCGCTACGACGGCATGTCAGTGCACCTGCAAGGCAATGTGTCTCGCCGCTTCAGCATGATCTTCAACTACACCCTATCGAGCGCCTACACCTGGGGCTGCGTCCTTGGCGAATTGTTCGACTACGTCAACGGCGTGTGCAATCCGCAGAATGCCTTCGCCAAGGGCGACTACGGCCCGTCGGGCGAGAATGTCACGCATCGCGCCGTGCTGGCCGCCACGTGGCAAGCCCCGGGCGGTTTCCAATTGGCCCTGATGGGCCAGGCCGAAAGCGCCCGCCCATTCACCCTCACTACGCCCGTGGATGTGAACGGCTTCGGCGATACCCTCGATGATCGCGCCGTAGTGAACGGCGTCCAGACCGGCATGGACCAGTTCCGCGGCACCCCTTACATCCAGGTGGACATGCGCGTGAGCCGCCCGTTCAGCTTCCATGATCGCTGGCAGGTGACCCCCTTCATCGAGTTCTTCAACCTGTTCAATCGCAATAATCCCGGCGCGAACTATGTGACCAACGTGGCGGCTTTCCCGCTGCCCGTGGACAATCAGGCCAACGTCACCGCGTTCTGCCTCAACGCCGCCTGCACCCAAACCCAGCCCATCACCAGCCTGAACCAGTTGCGCGTGCCCGCCGGCGCCTTGGGAGACTTCTTCGGCCCCGGCACGACGGTAGGCATCCCGTTCGCCGCCCAAATCGGCGCGCGCATCACTTTCTGATCGGCGCGGTAGGACACTATTGACCGATGGGTTAACCCAGATTAACCTACCACCATGAGTACTCGTGGCACGGGACCGCTCACCAGGGAGCACGGCGTCTGGGTATTTCGCACCGGGCAGCCCCTGCCCGCTTCCGCGACGGACGAGATGCTGCGGCAGATCCGCGAGGAGCGCGATCTGGCTAATCTCGGCAACAGCGAATGAAAGCGTTTTTCGACACGTCGGTGCTGGTGCCGGTGTTCTACGGGGACCACGTCCACCATCAGGCCGGCCTCGCGCTCTTCATACAATTTGATAAATCGACGAGCTGCTGCGGAGCGCACAGCCTGGCCGAGGTTTGTTCCACGCTGACCCACTCGAGCGGCTTTTTCTATCAGGCTGGCGCGGTCGGAGAGGTTCCCAGCGGAAATTGCGTCGAGAAATGCCAAGGCTGGTTAAAGCGAATGGCTGGGAGGACTGACCGAACTCTCATCCAGGAATCCAAGCCCGGCGGCGGCCAAGCGGATTTTCCTGAATGCAGGAGAGCGGCGTCATTGACGGACTGCGGCTGTCCCCAAAGCGGAACAAACTCGGCGGCAATTTCGTCCTTGTTTTTACCAGAGACAATGCCAGGCTACCTGGCCGGAGGACCGATGAAAACGCTGATCTGCCTTTTAATGCTCACCGGCTTGACCTTAACCGCTACCGCGGCAGACCTTACCGGAAAATGGTCCGGCAAGTTCGACGTCACCAATGCCAATGGCGAAACCAAGCCGGACGAGGCCTACATGAACCTTAAACTGGAGGGAACCACAGTCACCGGCACCGCCGGTCCCAACCAGGACCAACAATGGGCCATTCGGAAGGGAAAACTCGAGGACAAGAAGCTGACCTTTGAAGTCGTGATCGAAGGCGATGGCAACGATCATGGCATGCTGGTCTTCGATCTCGTATTCGACGGCGATACCATCCGCGGCAGCGCCACGGGCACCGGCGGCGATGGCGATAAGATGTCCGCCAAAGTGGATTTGAAACGCGCTAGTTAACCAAAAACCGGAAAAACGCGATGCGTGCCAAATGCATGCCCCACGGCGGGCGCTGGCGCGGTATAATGCTTAGTTTGGAGTAAGATGCCTAAACGTACCTTTCAACCGAACAACCGCCGGCGCGCCAAAACTCACGGCTTCCTCTCCCGGATGGAAACGAAAAACGGGCGGGCCGTTTTATCGCGCCGCCGCGCACGGGGCCGGCATAAACTCACGGTCAGCTCCGAGAGGTAAGCATACCTGGTTTCCCGAAACGTGTTCGTCTGTTGCGATCCACGGACTTCCGCAGAGTTTACGACCAGGGCTCCCGTTTCTCCAGCCCCTTCTTTGCGGCATTTTGTGTGCGCGAGCCGGAAGCTGTCGGACCGCGCATCGGTTTCACTACGCCGCGCGCGCTCGGCAAGGCAGTGGTCCGCAACCGGATCAGGCGGCGCGTGCGTGAGGCCGTGCGCCTGCATCTCGCGCAGTTGAGTCCCGAGTGGTCAATCGTATTCAATCCACGGCGCAAAGCGATAGATGCCCCGTTTCCGGACCTGGAGCGGGAAGTGGCACGGCTCTTCGCCCGGTGCAGTGGGTCGTGATCGCGGTCTTGCGGCTCTACAAAATATGTATTTCACCGCTGCTGCCCTCCGCCTGCCGCTTCTATCCAACCTGCTCGGAATATATGTTGCAGGCGGTCGAGAAGTACGGGGCATGGCGCGGTGTCTGGATGGGGACCAAGCGGCTGGCCAAATGCCATCCCTTTCACGCCGGCGGCGTGGACCCGGTCCGATAAGAAGAATTGAATAAGAATGGCCGAATCTAATAGCGGCGGAACACTTGGCGGTCCGCAAAAGCCCAAAGAGCTGTCGATGGAACTGCGGCTGTTGCTCGCGTTCATCCTCATGGGCGTGGTCCTGTTTGTCACGCCATATTTCTACAAGAGCGTAGCGCCCCCCAAGAAGGCGCCCCTGGCGGCGGGAAAGGTCGAAACGGCGCCGCCCGCATCCACCAATACCACGCCTGCCGCGCCCGCGGCGGTGCTCGAGACGGCGCCGCCTTCCTCTACCGCCCCGTCCGGTCCGGCGGTAGCCGCCCAGACGGAAGAAACCAGCGTCATCGATACCGACGTTTTCCGCGTTACCTTCAGCAATCGCGGCGGCGTGGTGAAAAGCTGGCTGTTGAAGAAGTACAAAACCCATGCCGGCGCGCCGCAGGAACTGATTAACCCTAAATCCCACGCAGATCCCCCTGCCGCCCTGTTTTTCCCGGCGGTGAAGCCCACCGTGGACCTGAACCAGGCGCTGTACCAGGCGCATCCCGATCCCGGCGGCCTGAGCATCGGCTTTGCCTACTCCAATGGCGTCGTCGTTGCGCATAAATCATTCCAGTTCCGGAAATCCACCTACTTGGTGGATGTAACCACCGAAGTTACCGATGGCGGCAAGCCCGTGCCGCACGAGATCGAATGGCGCGGCGGCTTCGGCGACCTGCTGGTAGCCAATCCGGCTGCTGCGCAACAGACTTTGCGCTTCGATATGGCCGACACCAAGCTCGTCAAAACCGGCGCCAAGGTAGCCAAAGACGGTCCGGTCACCGTGACGGGCAACTACTCCTTTGCCGGCATCGAGGATCAGTATTTCGTGGCTGCCTTCCTGCCCGAGCACCCGGAGCCGGTTTCGCTCACCACCTTCAGCGACACTGCCCCCACCCCCGTGGAGACCAAAGAGCTGCCTTTCGCCGGCGTAGCCGTGGGCGATGGCGCGTTGAATCACTTTCAGTTGTATGTTGGACCCAAAGACATCGACATCCTGCGCTCCGTCAACCCTCGCCTCGAACAGGTAGTGGATTTCGGCTGGCTGAGCATCCTGGCAAAACCGCTGTTTTTGGCCGTAAACTGGATCACGGATAATGCGATTCACAATTACGGCTGGTCCATTATCCTGGTCACCATCGCGCTGAACTTCCTGCTGTTTCCGTTGAAGATCACCAGCATGAAGTCCATGAAGAAGATGCAGGCGCTGCAGCCGCAGATCGCCGAGATCAACAACAAATACAAGAACGTGGGGCTGCGCGACCCCAAAAAGGCGGATCAGAACCAGGAAGTGATGGATCTGTACAAGAAGTACGGGGTGAACCCCATGGGCGGCTGCGTGCCCATGCTGCTGCAGATCCCGTTCTTCATCGCGTTCTACAAGGTATTCTCGGTGTCGGTGGAGATGCGCGGCGCCACCTGGCTCTGGGTCACCGACCTTTCCCAGCCGGAGACTCTGCCCCTCCACCTCCTGCCTATCATCATGGTCGTCAGCCAGTTCGTGATGCAGAAGATGACTCCCACGACTACCGGCGGCGATCCCAATCAGCAGAAGATGATGCAGTTCATGCCGCTGATCTTCGGCTTTATGTTCTATAACCTGTCCAGCGGGCTGGTATTATACTATTTGACCAGTAACCTCGTGGGCGTCGCGCAACAGTTGTTCTTCAATCGCACCTCGCTGGCGACGGTGGCGGCACAATCCGTGCAGCCGCTTAAGAAAAAGAAAGATGGCAGGAAGTAGACGGTGAACGAGCGCAAGTATTCTGTATCGGAAGTGGGTCCGCGCATCACGCAGTTCCTTCGTCCGCTGTTGGATCAGTGCGGCTTTCGCGTGGATTACGAGATGGCCGACGGCCAGTCCGCGGACGATGATTTCGAAACCCCCGACGTGGTGGTGAAGTTTAGCGGGCCGGATGTAGACTACCTGCTGGGGAACCGCGCGGAGCTGCTGCTGGCGCTCGAACACGTGACCATGGAGGCGCTGCGCATGCCCTCCGAGGATCACTCGCGTGTTTCGTTCGATGCCAACGACTACCGCCTGCTGCGCATCGAAGAGTTGCGCATCAGCGCTGCCGCTGCTGCCGAAAAAGTAAAGCACACTGGCCAGCCCTTCCGCTTCAACCCCATGAACAGCCGCGAGCGCCGGGTGATCCACCTCTCGCTCCGCAATGAAACCGCGGTACGCAGCGAAAGCGGCGGCACCGGCGGGTTCCGTCACGTGGTGGTGTATCCGGCGGGCATGGCCAGCCTCCCCGATCCGCCGCAGCCGGCATTTGTGCGGCGCGACGGCCCGCCCGATAGAGAACGGCGCGGTCCTTCGCGCGGCGGTCCTGGCGGTGGGCGCGATCAACGCGGCCGTCCCCCGCGCCGCGGGGGCCATGGCGGGCCTCGCCGCGGTAATTGAACCTCGACGACACGATTGTTGCGATATCCACGCCCACTGGACGCGGCGGGCTCGGTGTGGTGCGCCTCTCCGGCGCTCGGGCGCGTGACATCGCCGCGGGCCTTCTGCGCTTCGCCGGGCCACCGGACTGGCGGTCGTGGTCCTGCCAGTTGGCCGGCCTACTCGACGCGGACGCGAACCCGGTGGACCAGGTGGTGGTCGCATTCTTCGCCCGCCCGCGCTCCTACACCGCCGAAGACGTAGTAGAGATTTCGTGCCATGGCGCGCCCGTGGTTCTGCGGCACGCCGTCGCCATGGCCGTGGACGCAGGCGCGCGCCTGGCCGAACCGGGCGAGTTTACCCTGCGAGCCTATCTGAACGGCCGCATCGATCTGCCGCAGGCGGAAGCCGTCCGCGACCTGATCGATTCCACCACCCTTTACCAGGCGCGCATCGCCGCGCAGCAGGTGGGCGGCTCTGTCTCGCGCCGCCTCGCGCCGCTCAAGGAGCAGCTTCTGGAGCTGATCGCGCTGCTCGAAGCGGGTATCGACTTCGCCGAGGACGACGTCAGCGTGGCGCCGGCCGCCGAGATTCTGCGCCGCCTGCAGCCGGTGATAGAAGGCATCGCGCGGCTGGCGGATACCTT
Source organism: Bryobacterales bacterium (assembly GCA_963843255.1). Lineage (GTDB taxonomy): Bacteria > Acidobacteriota > Terriglobia > Bryobacterales > Bryobacteraceae > Bog-159. The sequence continues at coordinate 955,374 of CAWJJQ010000009.1, forward strand.
CGCTTTCGGCGAACTGGTGCGCGCGGGCCTGGCGCTGGCCATCGTGGGACGGCCCAACGTGGGCAAGAGCAGCTTGTTCAACCGGCTGCTCGAGCAGGATCGCGCCATCGTCACCGATATCCCCGGCACCACCCGCGACGTGGTATCGGAAGTGGCCGCCATCCACGGCATCCCCGTGAAGCTCTCCGATACCGCGGGCATTCGCCTGGGCGAAGGGCTGGTCGAAACCCTGGGCATCGAGCGCAGCTTCCAGGCCATGGCGGACGCCGACCTGACGCTGGTGGTAGTGGATCTGTCGGCGCCGGTCGCGGTCGAGGACCGGCAATTGATGGACCGCGCGAGCCGGCAGGGGCGCTGGCTGCTGGTCGGCAACAAGTGCGATCTGCCCGTCCGCGCGGAACCGCTCGACGGCGTGCATCCGGTTTCGGCACTCACGGGGCAGGGAATCGAAGAGCTGCGGGAAGCCATCTTCCACGCGGTAGCGCCCGCCGGAGTCGCGGAAATGGAGACCGGCTTCATCACCAGCCTGCGGCACGAGCGCCTGCTGCGCGAATCGCTGGAATATCTGAGGAAGGCCTCAGGTGCGGTGGCTGACGGCATCCCGCACGAGATGCTGCTGCTGGATCTTTACGCCGCGCTGCGGCCCATCGATGCCATCACCGGCGCGACCACCGCCGACGACATCCTGAACCGCATCTTCTCCACGTTCTGTATCGGGAAGTAGCGGCGTCCCCCTACGGCGTGATCTTGCCCAAAATCACAGCCCGCCGCGCGCCCGTGGCGGAGGGCAGATTGGATGCCTTGTGGCGCCAGGTCTGATAGGCCAGCACCGCGAACGCGATCGCCTCCTTGGCGTCCACGTCCACGCCATAATCCGACGAAAGGGCTATCACGACGCCCGGCAGGAAGGCGGCCAGGTGGCCCAGGATTTGCGGATTGTGCGCGCCGCCCCCGGCTACGATCAATTCCCCCGCCTGGTATGGCGCGGCCGCCATCGCGATGGTCGCCGCGGTCAACACCGTAGCGGTGGCGATCAGGTCCGCGAGCGGCAGCCCGGTCTGCTTCAGCCGCGCCACGAATTCCGCGCCAAATTGTTCGCGCCCGGCGCTCTTGGGCGGCTTACGGCGATAGTAGGGATCGGCCAGCAGCCGGTCGAGCAGCGGACGATTCACATTGCCCTGCGCCGCGATCCGGCCATTGCGGTCGCAGTTCTGCCGTCCGCCGGTATGCTCGCGCGTGAGGGCATCCATCACCATGTTGCCGGGCCCCGTGTCGAAAGCGATCCCCGCCGGAATCACCGTGATGTTGGCGATCCCGCCGATATTCAGCGCCACCCGCGTGCGGCGCGCGGAGCCGAACAACAGGCAGTCGGCAAACGGCACCAGCGGCGCGCCCTGGCCCCCTGCGGCGATATCGCGCGTGCGGAAATCCGAGACCACCGGCACGCCCGTACGTTCCGCGATTACAGCCGCTTCGCCGATCTGCAGCGTGCTGGCGCCGCCCTGGTGATAAATCGTCTGGCCGTGGCAGCCGATGAGATCGACCGGACCGTACCGCCGGCACGCCCGCAGAATGGCCCGCGCGTAAAGTTCGCCCAACAGAAAGTTGAGCCGCGAAATCTCGCCCGTATGCGCCGTGGCATTCGACACCGCCAGCAGCGCGCCGCGCACTTCTTCGGGGTATGGCGTAGATTGAGAGCCGATGGTCGAGACGCGCCGCCCGTGAATTTCGACCACGGCCACATCGATGCCGTCGAGCGAGGTGCCGCTCATGACTCCGGCTACACGCACAAGCGCCTCAATTCGTCCTGCAATTCCGCCAGCAGCCGCAGCGCTTCGATAGGCCGCAGTTCGTCGATTTTCAGGTTCCGGATGCGCTCGGCTATGCCGTAGTTCAGCGGCTCGAAGAGCTGGATCTGCACCGGCTGTGCGGGCGCGGGGGAAAGCTCCTCGCTCACCACGTGCTCGGAGCGCTCGTGCAACTGCAGCACCTCTTTGGCACGTTCAATCACCTGCAGCGGAAGGCCCGCCAGGCGCGCCACTTCGATCCCGTAGCTGCGGTCGGCTTTACCCGCCTCGACCTTGCGCAGAAAGATGATGCGATCGCCGGCTTCCTTCACCGACACGCTCAGGTTGCGGATGCCCTCAAGCTGCTCGGCCAACTCGGTGAGCTCGTGGTAATGCGTAGCGAACAGCGTCTTGGCGCGCGTGCGGGAGTGGATGTGCTCGACCACCGCCCAAGCCAGCGCCAGTCCGTCATAAGTCGCCGTGCCGCGGCCGATCTCGTCCAGCACGATGAAGCTGCGCGGCGTCGCGGTATTCAGGATCACGGCCGTCTCGGTCATCTCCACCATGAACGTGGAACGGCCGCGCGCCAGGTTGTCCGACGCGCCGATGCGCGTGAAGATGCGGTCGATCAGCGGCAGGCTGGCGGAATCGGCCGGCACAAACGATCCGATCTGCGCCAGGATGGCGATCAGCGCTGCCTGCCGCAAATAAGTCGATTTGCCGCCCATGTTGGGCCCGGTGATAATGGCGATCAGGTCGGCGCCGGAGTTGAGGTATAGGTCGTTGGGGATGAACCGCCCGGCATCCTGCTGCTCCAGGCGCTCGATCACCGGATGGCGGCCCGCCAGAATTCGCATCTCGCCATCTTCGGAAAATACCGGGCGCGTATAGCGGTTTTCGGCGGCTACCTGCGCCAGCGCGGCGGTCACGTCGATTTCGGCGACCGCCGCGGCGGTGGCGCGGATCCGCTGCGCGTGCGCGGAGGCAAACGCGCGCACCCCGGCGAACAGCTCTTTTTCGAGCGTGAGGATTTTGTCCTCGGCATCCAGCACCTTGCGCTCGTAGTCCTTCAGTTCCGGCGTAGTGAACCGCTCGGCGTTCACCAGCGTCTGTTTGCGCTCGTAATCGGCGGGCGCCAGGTGCATGTTCGCCTTCGAAATCTCGATGTAGTAGCCGAAGACGTTATTGAACCGGACCTTCAGCGACCCGATGCCGGTGCGCGTGCGCTCGCGCGCTTCGATCTGCGCGATCACCTGGCGGCCATTGCGGCTCAGGTCGCGCAATTCGTCGAGCTCCGCGCTGCAGCCGGCGCGAATGGTGCCGCCGTCCGCCAGGTTGATCGGCGGCTCGTCGGCGATGAATTCGAGGATGCGGTCGCGCGCTTCGGCCACTTCGTCCAGGCGCGCATGCAACTCGCGCAGCCGGGCGGCGCGCTGCGTTTCGAAACTCGCCTTCAGCGCTGGAATCTTTTCGAGCGAGCGGCCCAGCGCCAGCACATCGCGCGGATTGGCCACCCCCATGGTGATCTTCGCCAAAAGCCGCTCGATATCCAGGATGCCGCCCAATTGCTTGCGTAACTCCGCGCGCAGGATGGTCTGCTGCAGCAATTCGCCGGCCGCATCCAGGCGGCCTTCGATCTCGGCGCGGTCGAGCGAGGGACGCAGCAAACGCTGCCGCAGCAGCCGTCCGCCCATGCCGGTCAGCGTCTGATCGAGCACGTGCAGCAGCGTGGCATCCTGGCGTTCGCCCGCGAACAGCGGCTCCACCAACTCCAGATTGCGCACCGTTACCGCATCCAGCACCATGCTTTCGGAGCGGTCGTAATGCGTGGGGCGGTCCAGATGTTCGAGCGCGGCGCGCTGCGTTTCGCGCAGGTAGTGCAGGATGGCGCCCGCCGCGCACACGGCGGCCTGACGGCTGGCCAGACCGCATCCATCCAGCGAGAGCAGGCGGAAATGATCGCGCAGGGTGCGGTCGGCGTAATCGAAGCTGAAGATCCAGTCTTCCAGGTCAGTGCGGAGATAGCGCGGCCCCTGATCGCCACCCGCCAGCAGCGGCAGGTCGGCCGGGAAGAGCACTTCGCGCGCGCCCAGTTGCTCGATGGCTGCGCTGACTTCGGCGGCATCCATTTCCGTGACGCGGAACTCGCCGGTGGAAACATCCACGTGAGCCACTCCGGCGCGCTGCCCCAGGCGCGACACGGCCGCCAGGTAATTGTTCTCGTGCGATCGCAGGGCCAGCGAATCCGTAGCCGTGCCGGGCGTAACCACGCGCGTGACCTCGCGCTTTACCAGCTTCTTGGCTACCGAAGGATCTTCCATCTGGTCGCAGATGGCCACCCGGTGGCCCTTCTGGATCAGCCGCGCGATGTATCCTTCGGCCGCGTGATAAGGCACGCCGCACATGGGAATGGCCGCGCCTTTCTCCTTGTTGCGCGAGGTGAGGGTGATTTCCAGTTCGCGCGCGGCTACGACCGCGTCTTCAAAAAACAGCTCGTAGAAATCGCCCAGGCGGAACAACAGCAGGGCATTCGGCACCTGCTGCTTGATGGCATTGTACTGCCGCATCAGCGGCGTGGAGGCGTCGCTTGCCACTAGGCGTAAATTCCGCGCAGCCTGATCGCGTCGGCCACCCGGTCGAGCGCCAGCATGTAGGCCGCGGTGCGGTTGTTTACCCCGTGCTTGAGAGCGTATTCCACCACCGCGCCGAAGCTGTCGACCATGATTTCCTCGAGCCGGCTGTTCACCAGTTTCTCGTTCCAAAAAAAGCCCTGGCGATCCTGCACCCATTCGAAGTACGAGACCGTCACGCCGCCCGCGTTGGCCAGGATATCCGGGATGACGAAGATCTTTTTCTCAGCCAGAATCTGGTCGGCCACCGAAGTGGTGGGGCCGTTGGCGCCTTCGCAGAGGATCCTGCAGCGCAGCTTATGCGCATTCTGCGAGGTGATCACGTTCTCGGTCGCGGCCGGCAGCAGGATGTCGCATTCCAGGAACATGGCCTCGGCCGGATCGATGTTTTCGCCTCCGGCAAAATCGCGAATGGAGCCGGTATCCGCGCGATGGTCCATCAAAGCGCGGGTATCCAGGCCGTTCGGGTTGTAGACCGCGCCATCGTATTCGATGACGCAGATGATCTTGAACCCTTCGCGCGACATCAGCTTGGCCGCCATCCCGCCCACGTTGCCGAATCCTTGAATCACCACCGTGGTGGCGGTGCGTGGCTTCTGGAAGCGCTTCAAGGCTTCGAGCGAAACGATCATGCAGCCGCGACCGGTGGCTTCCGGCCGCCCGCGCGATCCGCCCAGCGCCATGGGCTTGCCCGTGACCACGGCCGTTACCGTGTGGCGCGAGTGCATCGAATACGTGTCCATGATCCACGCCATCACCTGGTCGTTGGTATTCACGTCCGGCGCGGGTACGTCGCGCTCGGGGCCCAGGAATTCCATGATCTCGGAGGTATAACGGCGCGTGAGCTTTTCCAGTTCGCTCATCGAAAGCAGGTGAGGATCGCAGATCACCCCGCCTTTTGCGCCGCCGAACGGGATGTTCACCACCGCGCATTTCCAGGTCATCCACGACGCCAGCGCGCGCACCTCATCCAGCGTGACGTCCGGGCCGAAGCGGATACCACCCTTGCCGGGACCGCGCGCAATGGAGTGTTGGATGCGGTAGCCGGTAAATACTTCGAGTCTCCCGTCATCCAACTGCACCGGAATGTGGACTGTGATCTCCTTGGCTGAAGTCCGCAGAACTTTCCGCAGGCCATCGTCCAGATTGAGGCGGGTGGCCGCCTCGTCAAAGCGGGCTTCAGCGGCCAGCCAGGGGTTCTTCTCCTGCTCGAGCGACAACGTGGTGCTTGCCAAAAGGGAAACCTCCGGTTTCATTATAGGCGAGCTTCGCCGTTGAGGTCAGCCTTCGCTCACCGCCGGAAGCCGGTTTCCTGCTTGAACGCCTCCAGCCCGTTGTACACGATCGGGCAGTAGCAGGCGCGGTCGATGAACTGCCACATCCGGCTGGCGATGGAACCGTTGCCCCGCACCAGATGCGGAAAGCGCTGGCAGATATCCGGGCGCGCGTCGTACACCGTGCACGTATTGCCGTCCAGAAAGACGCAACTGCCGTCCGCGACCCGGTGCAGTATGGTTCCTTCCTCTTCGCTGGTGGCCGTGTACTCGGTCACGAATGCCGCCAGAGGGATCCGCAGGAAGCGCGCCAGGCGCTCCATGTCGCGCTCGGATAGCTTCACCGTAGCCACCCGGCAGCAGTTGGCGCAGGTGGTGCAGTCGATCTGCTCCTGTACTCCTTCCGCGACGCGCCGCAGGATACGGTCGGAGTGGTCGTGCGTTTTCAGGTAGCGCCGGAAACGTTCGTTTTCGGGCCGTTTCTTCTCGCCGAGCAGCTTGATCTGTACCAGGTCGGTAATCATGTCCAGCGGATGTCCCGCGCCGCCAGGTCCTTCTGCAATTGCTCGCACGATTCAAACTGCACCGCGTCGATGCCCTGCAGCCGCGCGCCTTCCACGTACGCCGGGATGTCGTCCACGTAGAAGCACTCCTCCGGACGGCACTCGGCGCGCGCGATGGCTTCCCGGTAAATCTCGGGCGATGGTTTCATGGCCCCGACTTCGTACGACAGCACCAGGTCGTCAAAATGCCGCAGAACGGGGTAGTTCCGGCGCACCATGGCGAAGTGCAGGGCATTAGTGTTCGAAAGCACCAGCAGGCGGTAGCGCTCGCCGATGCCGGCCACCAGGCTGTCCGGAACCAGCGTATCCGGCAGGAAAATGCTGCTCCAGATTTCGCAAAACTGGTCGTAGGTGACGCTCATTTCAAGAATGCCGCTGAGCTGTTCCACGAAATCGCGCGGCTCCACCAGGCCCGTTTCGAAGCGATGCACCAGATCCGTCGATGCAATGCGCCGGGGAATGTCGGCCGCCGGATAGTCGCAGAACTTCTCCATGGCGCGGTATCCCCGCGAAAAATCAAAGGGGATCAGAACCTTTCCCAGATCGAAAATGACCGTCTTGATCACGCGTGGCAGGCCGCTCAGCGGGAGGAAGGCGCCGGCGCGGATGCCCTCTTGGCGGCGCTGGCCGGATGTTTCAATTCCGCATCCAGGATCGGTTTCAGCGTATCTAACCGGATGGCGCCGTTGTAATGCTGGCCATCGATGAAAATTGTGGGCGTGCTCATCACCCCCACGTTGCTGCCGTCTTCGAGATCGCGCTGCACGGCCTTGCGCACTTCCGCCGAGTCCACGTCGGCCTCGAAGCGTTTCACATCCAGCCCGATGGCCGAGGCGATGGCCAGCACGGTAGGCCGCCGCAGGTCCGCATGGCTGGCGAAAAGGGCATCGTGCATGGGCCAGAACTTGCCCTGTTTCTGCGCGGCCACCGCCGCCGCAGCCGCGAAGGCCGCCTGCGAATGGATATCCAGCGGGAATTGCTTGAAGATCAGCCGCACCTGCGTCGGATACGTTTTCAGCACCGCCTGCAATTGCGGCGTGGCCAGCGTACAGTAAGGACATTGAAAATCCGAGAACTCCACGATGGTGATGGGCGCATTCGCCGGTCCCGTCATGGGCGCGCCGGCCGTGGGAACCTCGATGGGATCTTCCAGCAGCTTGTGCTCCGGAGGATGCGCAAACCGCGAAGCCTCCGCATCGGCCAGCACTTCTTTCTCGTTCTTTCCCGCTTTCACGGACGCGATGACCACCGAAGCCAGACCCTTGCTGTAATAGCAGTTCGGATCCTTCACCCGGCACTCCGCCACCTTCATGGAACAGCCGCAGCTGCAATCCCGGGCGCGGATCAGTTTCAGCACGGTGGCTTTCTGTGCCGGCGACAGGCCGCTCAGATCGACGGCCGGCAGCGTCTCGAGAGTTGTCCAGTCCTGAGCGCCGGCCATCGCGGAGCCTGCTATGTACAGGCACACGATAGCGAGAGCGCGCAGACAGCAATTACGCATAATTCTATTGTAGAATGGCGCGGGATGTGGTTGCTGGCCGTTTTCGCGGCGCCCGGGGTTAACGCATGGAAGTGAGCGCTATGCCTCCGCCCCGCCGGTCCCTGGCCGGCTGGGCCTTGCTGTCGGTTCTGTTGGTGGTTTGCTCTTACGCGGTGACCGTAGTTCTGGCGGCAGCCTGCGTCTACCTTCCTTTTCTGATGCTGCAATGGCCAGGGTCGGTGGCTACGGGCCTTGCGCTGCTGCTGGGCGGCAGTTTGATCGCGGCCGCCATGCTGCGGTCGCTGGTGCCGCGCCGGGACGACTTTCGTGTATCCGGACCAAGGCTCGACCCCGAAAAGCAGCCCCGGCTCTTTGCCGAGATTTCGGCCATAGCCGCGGCCTTCCGCGAACCCATGCCGGCGGATGTCTACCTGGTCCCGCTGGCCGCCGCATCCGTCGGGGAACGGGGCGGCAGAATGGGTTTCGGCAACCGCCGGGTATTGATATTAGGGCTTCCCCTACTGAGCCTTCTCACTGTTTCACAGTTCCGCGCGGTACTGGCGCATGAGTTCGGTCACTATTATGCGGGCGACACGGCCCTGCTCCCGTGGGTTTTCCGGACCCGCGAGACCATGCTCCGGACGGTGAAGAGTCTGGTCTCAGGAACGGGAAGCATGAAACTGCTCCGGTTCAACACCCTCGGCTTACTCCTGCGGAACGTGGTGCTGTCGGCACTGGAGCAATATTGGAGGCTGTTCCTGCGCGGAACGCTGGCGGTCGCCCGCCGCCAGGAATTCCGCGCCGACGAACTGGCCTGCTGGCTTTCGGGCTCCCAGGCGCTCATTGACGGTATCTGCATCCACGCGAGGGCTTCAGCCGCGGGGCCTCCGTTTTGGCAGAATGAACTCACCTCCGTTCTGAGGTTCGGCCTTCACCCACCGCTGGCTCAGGGTTTCGCCCTTTTTCTGGCATCCCCCGCAATCGCCAAAACAGCCGCGGATTCCTTGCACGCTCAGATCGCCCGAACCGTTGCGGGGCCCCTCGATACGCATCCGCCGTTAAGCGCCCGCTTCGCCGCGGCGCGAGCCTTGCCGTACCCCGCACCGCCCGAAGACGCCGCGGGCGCCATCACCCTGCTCGCGGATTTGGAAACGCTCGAAGTCGAACTGCTCGAAGCCGCCTTTCCAAGCGCGAAAAAACGGGAGTGGCGAAATGTCTCTTGGGAGCAGGCCGGAATCCTCATCCACTCCGCCCAATGGAGCGTGATCGCCGTGGCGCATGGGGAATTGCTTGCGGGCATCACCGCGGAGCGGTTGCCGGAGGCGGTCCGGAACCTGCGGGAAATGGGATCGCGCATACGCGATCCCAAAGGGATGCTGCTGACCAACCCGCAGCGCACCGAACGGGCCGCATCCCTGCTGGCCACCTCGCTGGCGGTGGCGTTGATGCATCAACACTGGGTACTGCATTCGCAACCGGGCGATTTCTACTTGAGCCGCGATGGCTTTTCACTCAAGCCCGTAGAGATCGTCTCGGACCTGCAATCCGGCAGGCTTACGGCTGCTGATTGGCAGACACAATGCGAGTCCGCCGGGATCAGCGGACTGCGGCTGGACGGGCTCGCCGCCGCGGGCGCGGGCTGAAGCTAGGCGGCGATTTCAGGTAATTTCCAGGCCAGCAATGCGGAGTTTCCGTGTGCCAGGCGCAGCGGGATGATGTCGAATACCACCGGGTCCTGGGCTGGCGACGTAATCGGCAGAACCCCTTTTAAGGGCATAAAACCGGCGGATTGGCGAGGTACGGCCTCTTCCGGATGGTCAACCGGCCGTTTCGGTGGGCCGGCAGGGGCGGACCGTGCAACAGGTTCAGCCGGCTGTCCTTGCAGATATGCCTTGACCTCGTTCACCATCTTGGCCTCCGTGTGCCGGTGATCGACCCTTTGCACCACACTGCGCGCCACGAACCAAAGCACGACGGCCAGCGCGGTGCAGCCCGCAATCCAGGCTGAACCGGCGGGCATCGCGTTGCCGCCGAGCACAATTATGGCCAGTATCGCCGCTGCCAGAAGCAGCACTAACCAGCCTCGGCGTGAAGGCGAAGATGACTGCACCAACCTTCGTTCGGCCATGGCGGAGTTGCGAGTCATAATACACTCCAGGCGGCTACGCGTGACGTTACGGATACCTCACGCAAACCAATAGAAATTTCGCCCTATGCTCCCATTTAAGGTTCAATGGTTCGACCAAGGCAAGTCCTCAAACGTTAACAACCGTCTTCCAGCACAGTCTTCCGCTGGCTGCCGCGGGCTACGCGCACCGGAACGGCCGGGCCCGATGGGCCGGAGAATCGCCTGTATCGAGAGACGCCGCCTGCAATGCGACGGCCGCGAGCTGCCGTTCCACGGACTTCTTTTCAGGGAGATCGCTTAGCGACATCACCGCCGCGATCACCCGGCCGGACCGGTCGTAAATCGGGCAGGCGCGCCCATGCAGAACGGCAATCTGCCCGCTCTCCCGCGCATACAGAAAGTCTTCGTCGATCGCCATGCGCTGCGCGGCGCACCGCCGCAAAGGCCATTCGTCAGGACTGTACGATCTCCCGCTATCGACGTGATGCATGGCCGGAAAGCCGACCGAGTGGATCCGGTCGATGTTGTCTCCCAGCAGCGACCGCGCCTTGTCGTTCGCGAAGGTGATTTCGCCCGATCCGGTATCGGCCACCACTACACCTAACGGCAACTGATGAAGGACACTCTCGAGGCTCACCCATTCCGCCTGCCACGCCACCGCCGCCTCGCGATGGGCCAGCGCCCACGTCGCCGCTTCGACCCGCTTCCGCAGAATCTCGACCAGCACCGACGCCAGTACCCCGGACACCGAAAACATGGCGATGCGCACCGCGTTTCCGAGCGTGTAGGCCACATTGGGGAAACCGGAAAACACCACGAGTTCGTACAATATCCCGATGCACGTAGCGGTCAGGCCGGCCCGCATCCCCGCCAGGAAGGCGGTTGAGATGATGGCCGCCAGTAGCGGCAGTCCCGGGTAGGCGATGGGAACGCCAAACAAGTGCAGGATTTCAAGGCCGAGGATCACGGCCATTAGCGGCCCCGCGGTCTTCACCGAAGGCCAGAGACCGGAGCTCCATGATGCGGCTTCGGTGCTCCGCTGGATTTGACGACGGCCAGGCGGGGCTTCACGCGCGAAAGAGAGGCTCCGCAGCGATGGAGAGAATGTGCTCGCAAAAGTAGGGTCTGCCACGCTCATACGATAGGCATGGCACGCCTGTGGCCTTTGCGATCAAACGTGTTATCAGGCGTTTAGGCGCAGAAGTGCGGCGGCAATGGCTTGACGCCCGGCGGTCTTCGTCCAAACGATGACAATTGGAGTCTATTATCCTAATCACTCATCGGCGGGGACGCAGACGTTTTCTAGAGTTTTTTGCCTCGTCGGAGAAATATGTGGGTTACCGATACGCTCCAATGGGCGTCGGAAGCTCGGCGCGCGCAGCCCGCGAACCCGATGTGGGATAGCGCGGCTTCAGCTTTTCCTGTTCGTAGCCAGTTGCCTTTCGAACTAGTTTGCCCTCTCCGCTAAACGCTACGCCGTTGATCGTGAGTTTAGGTGGATCGCCGTGCAACGCAGCGGGCGCTCAGCCTCCCATTGCATGCCGTCACCCATGTTGTATACTGAACCGTATGGCTCAGTATAGCCAAACCCACTTCGATGCCTCTTTCGGCGCGCTCTCGGACGCCACCCGACGCGGCGTCCTGGAGCAACTCGGGCGTGCGGACGCTTCGATCACAGCCCTTGCCGAGAGGTTCCACATGACCCTTACGGGCATGAAGAAACATGTAGGCGTCTTAGAGCAAGCGGGGCTCGTCAGCACTGAGAAGGTTGGGCGCGTGCGGACCTGCAAGCTCGGGCTGCGCGGACTGGAAGAAGAGGCGGCATGGATCGAGAGGTATCGCCAGCTCTGGGCCGCGCGCTTCGACGAGTTGGACATTGTTGTCAAGGAATTGAAACGGAAGGAGAAAGCAAATGGACGTAAGAAGAGAAAGTGAAGCCACCCCCACGAAGAACCGCACGGGGGTGGAGCGGAAGTCCGAGCGCGAACTCGTGGTCACACGCACCGTCAACGCGCCTGCGCGCCTCGTGTTCGAGGCGTGGACCAAGGCAGAACTATTCAGCAGGTGGTGGGTACCAAAATCGTTTGGGGTGACCCTGCTTTCCTGCGAAATGGATGTTCGCGTTGGGGGGCAGTATCGTTTGGTGTTTCCCCACGAAGATTCGACGATGGAGTTCTTCGGCACGTACCTCGAAGTGACACCGCACTCGCGCCTCGTTTGGACGAGCGAGGAAGGTGGCGGCGGCAATACCATCACCACGGTGACCTTCGATGAATCCGCCGGCAAGACGCTGGTGGTGCTCCACGATCTCTATCCCACGAAGGAAGCGGTTGACACCGGATCGACGGGCGCGATGCCCGAGGCGCTCGACCAACTCGACGAGCTTCTGGCCAGCCTGGGATCAAGTACGGAGACAAAATGACGCAGCCAATCCATCAAACAAACGCTTCCGGGCGGCGTTCCGCAGTGCGGAAGACAGCTTTCCTTTTAATGACGCTCGGTATGACTGACGTGTCGGCGCAGCAGAAGCCAACGACGGGCTACGCGCCAGTCAATGGAATCAACATGTACTACGAAGTCCACGGCGGCGGCGAACCGGTGGTGTTGCTTCACGGCGCGTTCATGACCATCACCAACAACTGGGCCGGGTGGATCAGGGAGCTCTCCAAAACACGGAAAGTCATTGCCGTCGAAATGCAAGGTCACGGCCGCACGGCGGACATCCCACGAGATTTCACCTCCGAAAATCTCGCCGACGACGTGGCCGCACTGCTCAATTATCTCAAGATCCCGCGAGCGGACCTTATCGGCTACAGCATGGGCGGAGAAGTGGCGATGCAGTGTGCGATCCGCCACCCGGACAAAGTGCGAAAGGCGGTCATCATTTCGTCCACGTTCCGCAGCGACGGCATGGTCGGGGGAGCGTTCGAATCTATCTCGAAACTCACGGCCGACGATTTCAAAGGCTCGCCCATTGAGACCGAGTACAAGAAGCTGAGTCCGACTCCGGACTACTTTCCGAAATTCGTTCAGCACATTGTCGCCACGGCCTCGAAAAGCTACGACTTCGGAGCCGACAAGCTTCAGGCCACCAAGGCGCCCATGTTTTTCATCCACGGCGACGCTGACGGCGTGCGGCTCGCGCACGTCGCGGAGATGTTTCGCCTAAAGGGTGGCGAGATCCACGGCGACATGAAGCCGCGCTCCGCGTCGCGATTGGCCATCTTGCCCGACACCACCCACGTGACACTGATGCAGCGCATACCCATCATCGTCCCAATGGTGAACGACTTTCTCGACGCCAAGCCGTAGCCGTGCTACGGCTCGCGCCGTTTACCGAACGCGAAATTCGTACCGCAGTCAACACGACCGTCCGGCTGATCGAACCTGCACCAACGAAAGTTCCTCCTCCTGCTTCGAGCCGCTTACCTGAAAGCAGTAAAGAACGATCAGTCGCCCAGGGTTTTTCGATCCCGCGGCTCACGGGTCTGGAGCGGTTTATCGTAGAGATTCGCCGCCGCCCGCTTCCGCGCCATGGAACTGATCACGATTCTAAACCGCTGCCATCGTTTCCGAGGTTTTGTCTACCAGCACGCCCACTTCAGTGCCGACAAGAAGAGTATCGAAGTGGCCGTGCGACCGCGCACGGGTTCGGCCGCGGTCTGCTCGCGCTGCCATTTGCCGCCGCCCGGTTACGACCAACTCTCCGAACGGCGCTTTGAGTTCATTCCCCTGTGGGGGTTTCTCGTCTTCCTTCTACACACCATGCGGCGCGTCAACTGTCGCCGCTGCGGCATTGTGCCTGTCGAAGAAGTGCCCTGGGGCGACGGCAAACACACACGTACCAAAGCCTACATGCTCTTCTTAGCCCGTTGGGCGCGCAGACTGTCATGGAAAGAGACGGCGGAGGCCTTTCGCACCTCCTGGGACAAGGTCTTCGACGCGGTGGAACACGTCGTCACCTTCGGGCTAGAGCACCGGGTGCCAGGCCCAATCGATGCGATCGGCGTCGATGAGATCCAATATGCCAAAGGCCACAAGTACTTGACTCTGGTTTATCAGATCGATCTCGACGTCACGCGCCTGCTTTGGGTGGGCCGCGCAAGAACCATCGAATCCTCTCGGGGATTTTTCAACGTCATCGGCGACGAACTGGCTTCGAAGATTGTGTTCGTCTGCTCCGATATGTGGGAACCCTACCTAAAAGTCATTCGCGAGAAAGCTCCGAGACGCTTCACATCCTCGATCGTTTTCACATCGTGGCGAAAATGAACAAGGCACTGGACGAAATCCGAGCTGGAGACTCGCGCCGTATAGCGAGCGAGGGCGGTGTGCCCGTGCCGAAGAAGTCGCGCTGGCTGCTGCTCAAACGCGAAGAGAATCTGAAGACGGAACAGCGCTTCCGGTTGCGCGATCTGCTCCGTTACAACCTGAAGACCGTACGTGCTTACCTTCTTAAGGAAGCCTTTCAGCAGCTCTGGGACTGCAGTGCGCCCGCATGGGCCGGAAAGTTCCTCGATGACTGAACAACAAGGCTAAAGTCACCATGAGGAAATCTTACGGTTTCCGCACCTTCCGCTGCCTCGAACTTGCGCTCTATCACTCACTTGGCAAGTTGCCCGAGCCGGAATCGACCCACGAATTCTTCTGACGAACCAGAGTTTTTTGTCGGCCCGCTCCGGATGCGATACACTAGCACGGACCTGTCACCCTATGCCCGCCATAACCAGCACGATTCCAGACTTCCCGTTGACCATCCGCGGCCTTTTTGAGCACGGCGAACGCATCTATTCAGACAGCGAAGTAGCGACCTGGGCCGGTGACCACGTCCGCCGCGCCAGCTACGCGCAGGTAGGCGAGCGCGCCCGGCGCCTGGCTGCCGCGCTCCAGAAGTTGGGTATCCAGCCGGGCGACCGCGTCGGCACATTTGCCTGGAACAACCAGGAGCACCTGGAGGCATACTTCGCCGTGCCATCCATGGGCGCGGTCCTGCATTGCATCAACATCCGGCTTTTCCCTGAGCAGTTGATCTACATCATCAATCACGCCGCGGACCGCATCATTATCGTGGATGGTTCGCTGGTGCCGCTGCTCTCCAAAATCGCCGGGCAGTTGATCACTGTCGAACGCTATATCGTGACCGGCACGGGCAGCGGCCTGCCGCGCGAGGAATTGCGCTACGAGGATGTGCTCGCGTCCTGCGATCCAGTCACAGTCATGGCCGGACATTGCCGAAAGCTCGGCCGCGGCCATGTGCTATACCAGCGGCACAACGGGAAATCCCAAGGGCGTGGTCTATAGCCACCGCTCGACCTATCTGCATGCGGTGGCGTCCGCCATGGCCAACGCGGCCGGCGTGACCGACGAGGACAAGATCCTGCCCATCGTGCCCATGTTCCACGCCAACGCCTGGGGGCTGCCGTATTCCGGCTGGCTGTCGGGCGCCGATTTTCTGATGCCGGACCGCTACCTGCAAGCCGAACACATCAGCCGCATGATCGACAGCGAACGGCCCACGGTCTCGGGCGCCGTGCCCACTATCTGGAATGAAGTGCTGCGCTATGTGGACGCCAACGGCGTCGATATCTCGTCGTTGCGCTGCGTGCTTTGCGGCGGGGCGGCGGTTCCGCGCAGCATGCAGGAAGGCTTCCTCCGCCGGCACGGGGTCCGCGTGATGCAGGGCTGGGGCATGACCGAAACCAGTCCCCTGGCCGCCGTGGCGCGCCCGCCGCGCGGCGCGACCAGGGAAGATGAAATCGACTGGCTGAACAAGAGCGGCCGCATTATCGCCGGCGTGGAGCTGCGGCTCATGGATGGCGAGCGCGAGCTTCCGTGGGATGGCGAGGCGGTGGGCGAAATCGAAGTCCGCGGCCCGTGGGTGACGTCCTCGTACTACCTCGATCCCGCGCCCGAGAAATTTCACGATGGCTGGCTGCGCACCGGCGACGTGGGTTCCGTGGACCGGAAAGGATACGTCCAGATTACGGACCGCGCGAAGGACGTGATCAAGTCCGGCGGCGAGTGGATCTCTTCGATGGAGCTGGAGAACCACCTGATCGCCCATCCGGACGTGCTGGAAGCGGTGGTGATCGGAGTAGCGGACGAGCGCTGGGACGAGCGCCCGTTGGCCTGCGTGGTGATGAAGCCCGGAGCTACTACGACGATCCAGCAGCTCCGCGATTTTCTCGCCGCACGGGTGGCGCGGTGGTGGCTGCCGGAACGCTGGGCCTTCATCGCGGAGGTCCCCAAGACCAGCGTCGGCAAGCTGGATAAAAAGGTGTTGCGGTCGCGCTACGCCAGCGGGGAGATACAGGAGATCAAGGTGGATAAGCCGGCGTGATGACGACTTTGACCAAATCTGAGGACGCCGGCGATCAGCATACTGCCGCAGAACGCAGAGCCGTTAACCGAGGTATCGTCAAGAGCGAGAAGGAATACGCGCAGGGCTGTTCCTTTGGCCCGTTTACGAGACACGAAGATTTTCTCGCCTCGCTGCGCAGCCGGACCCCAAAACCGCGAATCAAGAAGACCAAACGCCGCGCGATTAAGGTCGATTTCGTCCAGCGCTTCAAGCAGTGCACTGCAAAGCCTGCCGGGCGTCCAGCCCCGCCTGCGAGAAACACAACCATCAGCGCGATATATTAAGATAATTAGATGGCGATACCTGATTTCCAAAGTCTCATGCTTCCGGTATTGCGCGTGGCCGCCGATGGAGCGGAGCACTCTATCGCGGAAGCGCGAGAACGAGTCGGACTCGAACTAAACCTGTCGACTGAGGATCTGGCGGAGAAGCTTAAGAATGGAACAAGTGTGTTTGGTAATCGGGTCGCAATGGCCGTCATGTTCCTGAAGAAGGCGAAACTCCTGGCTTCGTCGGGGCCGCATGCGCACTCAATCACGGCACGTGGAAGGACTCTGCTTGGAGAGAACCTGCCGGAAATCACTCTGAAGACTCTTAAGGTCTGGCTGCAACGAATAGGAGCGGGTCCGGAGAGCAATCTGCCGCAGGATCAGCACCAGGAATTGACGATGACGCCGGAGGAGCAGTTCGAAGACTGCTTTCTCGTTCTTCGCGACACCTTAGCCGCTGAGGTCTTGGGAGTCTTAACGAAAGTGTCCCCGCAAACATTCGAACAAATCGTTGTCGATCTGCTAATCGCTATGGGATACGGCGGCACACTGGAGGACGCGGGTGAGGTGGTCGGCAAGTCCGGCGACGGCGGAATCGACGGCACGATCAAACAAGACAAGCTCGGGTTGGAAACGGTCTATGTGCAAGCCAAGCGCTGGCAGGGCAATGTTGGTAGTCCCGAGGTAATGAGGTTTTGTGGCAGCCTGACCGCACATCACGCCAATAAAGGCGTTATGATAACGACCTCCCACTTCTCGAAAGATGCCCACGAATATGTGATCCGGATCCCTCAGAAGATCGTCCTGATCGGTGGCAGACAACTTGCCGAACTGATGATCGACCATGACGTCGGCGTCGCGAGAAAAACAAAGAAGGACTACACGCTGAAGAGGCTGGATAAAGACTACTTCGAAAGCGTCGATTCTTGACTTGAACCGAGCACCCGCGCCGCCATGGCATGCCGCAGTTCATCCAACCCTTGCCCCGTAACGCTGGATATTTCGAAAAACGGCAGCCCGCGCTCGGCAGCGATCCCTCGCAGCGCCTCCACCCGCGCGGGGTCCTGTGCAGCGTCCATCTTGGTAGCCACCACGATCATCGGCTTGGCGGCTAAATCCTCGCTGAAGCTGGCCAGTTCCGCCATTACGGTTTCGAAATCGTGCACCGGGTCGCGGCCGCTCGCTTCCGAGACATCCACCAGGTGCACCAGCAGGCGGGTCCGCTCGATGTGCCGCAGGAACTGCGTGCCCAGCCCGTGGCCCAGGTGCGCGCCTTCGATCAGGCCGGGAATATCGGCCACCACGAAGCTGCGATAGTCGTCCATCAAGACCACGCCCAGTTGCGGCTCCAGCGTGGTGAAGGGATAGTCGGCGATCTTGGGACGCGCGGCGGAGATGCGCGAGATCAGCGTGGACTTGCCTGCATTGGGAAATCCGACCAGGCCGACATCGGCCAATAGCTTGAGTTCGAGGCGCAGGCGGCGTTCTTCGCCCGGCTTGCCGGGTTCGTGTTCGGTAGGCGCCTGGTGGGTTGACGTCGCGAACCGCGCGTTGCCCTTGCCCCCGCGTCCGCCCTTGGCCACCATGAACCGGTCGCCGGGCGTGGCGAAATCGTGCAGCCGCTCGCCGGTGGCTTCGTCGTAGACCACCGTGCCGACCGGCACTTTCAGCTCGATCGAATAGCCTTCGGCGCCGGTCTTGTTGCTGCCTTCGCCGTGCCGCCCGCGCTGCGCTTTGTGTTCGGGATTAAAACGGAACTGGATGAGCGTGTTCTGGTGTTCGGTGGCGACCATGTAAACGTCGCCGCCCCGGCCGCCATCGCCGCCGCTGGGTCCACCGCGCGGAACGAACTTCTCGCGGCGAAAGGCCAGACAACCGTTGCCGCCATCGCCGGCTTTCACCAGAATGCGAGCTTCGTCGATGAACAGTTACGCGACTTCCTTGACGCTGACGAATTTGCCCTGGCGGCCGCGGTCGCGGTACTCGACCACGCCGGTCACCTTGGCAAACAGAGTGTCGTCCTTGGCCCAGCCCACGTTCTCGCCGGCCTTGATGGGGGTGCCGCGCTGGCGGACAATGATCGATCCGCCCGGCACCAACTGCCCGCCGAACACTTTTACGCCCAGCCGCTGCGCATTGGAATCGCGCCCGTTCTTGGAACTGCCTAAACCTTTTTTATGCGCCATACTTCACCTAAACGAGAATGTCGCCTACCTTCACTTCCGTGAAGCTCTGGCGATGCCCAATCGTGCGCTTGTACTGCTTCTTGCGCTTGAACTTGAAAACCAGCACCTTCTTCGCGCGGCCGTTGGCCACGATGGTGCCCTTTACCGAAGATTGCCCCAGGTCCGCACCGGCGACCAGGTCGCCCTCTTCCTTGAACACCGCGCGCAGCGGCAGTTCGATTTCGGAGCCGACTTCGCCTTCCAACTTCTCCACGCGGACCACATCGCCAGGTGCCACCCTGTATTGTTTTCCGCCGGTTTCAATGATTGCGTGCATGGATTTAAACCTCTGATTTCGCGCCTGGACACACTGAGTGGGCCGGAGCTTTTGGACTAAGTTCCTAGTTTACAACAAAAGCCCGGCGTCCGCCAAGTCGTCTGACGGCGGCGCCTCACTCGCAATGGATCGTCTCGGCCGGATCCACCAGCATGGCGCGGCGGGCAGGAAGCCAGCAGGCCCCCACGGCTACCGCCAGGACCAGCGCGCACGCCGCCAGATAGCTTGCCGCATCCGCCGGTCCGACGCCGTAAAGCAGACCGGCCAGAAGCCGGACCAGGGCCAGTGTGCCCGCGCCGCCGGCGGCGATCCCGAGCGTTACCGGCGCGAGCGCCTGCCGCAACACCAACCGGGCTACGTCGCTGGGCCGCGCGCCGAGCGCCATCCGGATCCCGATCTCACTCCGCCGCTGGTTCACCGCGTAGGATACCGTGCCGTAGATCCCGAAAGAGGCGAGCAACATGGCGACCGCTGCGAAACTCGCGAGCAGCAGCGTTTGAAACCGCCTTTGCGCGGTGGACGCGGCCACGATCTCCCGCATGTGGCGAATAGACGTTACCGGGACACTTGGATCCACCTGGCGCACCGCCTGGCGGATGGCCCGCACCAGCGAATCCGTGGGTAGCGCGGCGCGCACCACGAACGAAAGATTCGCGCCCTCCTGGCGTGCCAGCGGCAGGTAGACCATGAGCGGCGTAGCGGTTCGCGGCTCTTCCTGCCGGATGTCGCCCACCACTCCGGCTACGCGCAACATGCGCGGATTGGGAGATTCGTCCAAAGTGAACTCCTGGCCGATGGGGTCGCGGTCCGGCCACAAGGTCCGGGCGGCGGCCTGGTTGACGACGGCGGTCCAGGCATCGGCCGCGCCATCCGAATAGATCTGTCCGGCGCGCAGTGGGATGCCCATCGCCTGGAAGTATCCGGGTGTCGCCGTGCGGATCTGCGCCATGGGGAGGTTGCGGATACGCTCCGGGGTGAGCGGCTGGTGCGGCAGAAACATCGGGCTGATGTGGCCTTCGCCGGAGAGCGGAAGCCAGCTTACGGCTCCGGCCGCGGTTACGCCGGGAATGGCCCGCAGATTCTCGTCGAGAGCCTGATAGGCGGCCACGCGGTGCGCCGGCAAATCGTATGGACCGCCTTCCAGCGGGACGGTTGCCGTGAGTACATGCTCGGTCCGGAAGCCCCAATCGACGCTCAGGATTTTCTCGAAGCTGCGCAGCAACAGGCCCGCGCCGATCAGCAGCATGGTACACAGCGCGACCTGCGCGGCGATCAGCCAGCGGCGAACCCGGTCGGTGCCGCGGCTATCGGTGGCGCCGCGCGACGACTGGCGCAGCGCCTCCTGTGGATCGGTCTTTGAGAAGCGCCAGGCCGGCAAGCCCGCGAACAGGAGCGCGGAGAGAAACGTGAGCCCGATACAAAATGCGAGCGCCCGGCCATCGATCGAGATCCCGGCCCGGCGCGGGAGTTCCTGCGGCAACTGGGTCAGGATGCCGTTCAACAGCCAGCCCGCAAAAAGCACGCCGGCGGCGCCTCCGGCGGCGGCCAGCCCCATGCTTTCCATGAAAAGTAGTTTGAAGATGTGGCTGCGCCCGGCGCCCAGCGCGGCGCGGACGGCGATCTCCTTGCGGCGGGCGAGCGCACGGCTTAACAGCAGGTTGGCCAGGTTGGCGCAAGCGATCAGGAGAACCAGGCCGATGGCCGCCATCAGGATGGCAAGCCCCTGCCGCACCCGTCCGGTCATATTGCTGCGCAACGGCGACACGATAGCTTCGCGCTCCAGGCCGTTGTTCAGCGAGGCGAGTCGCGCGTCCAACTCGGAACGGGCCTGCTCCAGCGTGCGCCCCGGCTTCAGGCGGGCCACGCCCCAGTAGGCATGGGCCATCCGTTGATCGGGGCCAATGTCCGCCGGCAGCAGGATATCGAAATGCGACGCGTATTCGATAAGATCGATGGGCAGCTCAAATCCGGGCGGCATCACCCCGATCACCTGGTAGGGCGCGCCGTCGAGCAGGATTTTGCGGCCCACGACGGCGGGATCCGCGGCAAAGCGCCTGCGCCAGAAGCTGTTGGCCAGGATGACGACGGCTGGTCCCTGGTAGATGTCTTCGCTCCTGGCGAAAGGCCGCCCCAGCATCGGCCGCACGCCCAGCGTGGAAAAGAGCGATGCCGAAACGCGGGCCGCCAGCAGATGTTCCGGCTCGCCCGTGCCCGTCAGGTTCTCGGTATCGGGCCGCACCACCGCCAGGCTTTCCAGCGCCGCGGTGTGATCCCGCCAGAGATCGTAGACGAAAGGCGGCAGCGGCATCACGCCCAGGTTCTTGAGCGTGGTGATCTGCAGATGGAGGCTGATAAGCCGGTCCGGCTCGGTGTAGTCGAGCGGCTTCAGCAGGACGCCATCCACCACCGAGAACATGGCCGTGTTGGCGCCGATCCCCAGGGCCAGCGTGATGATCACGGCGGCGGTGAATCCGGGGCTTCGTAGTAAAAAACGCAATGCCTACCCCAGCAGTTCCACCCGGTACTCCTCGATCACCGGGTTGGCCAGCACCTCGTGCGCGATGGTCTCCATCTCCTTCTGCGCCTGCTCCCGGGTAGTTCCTTCCGCGATGGTGATGTCGAAGAACTTTCCCTGGCGCACGCCGGCGATGGCGGCATGACCCAAGCCCGCCAGCGCGGCCTGAATCGCTTGTCCCTGCGGATCGAGCACCGTGGTCTTTAGGGAGACGTATACGCGAGCTTTCATGGAAATACGATTATACGCGGAAGCGCGCGACGGCGTCCCAATCCACGTCGATACCCAGCCCCGGCTCCTGCGGGATGGCCAGGTAACCATCCTTCGCGCGCAGCTTTTGCCGCGTGACGGACTCGCGCAGATTCGTCTCTTCCTCGGCCACGAATTCGCAGATCAGCGCGTTGGGGATGGAGTTCAGCCAGTGCAGCGCGGCCGTAACGTTAATATATGTCGTGAAGCCGTGATTGGCGATGGGCAGGCCGCGATCCCACGCGAGCGCCGCGATCTTCATGGCTTCGGTGAAGCCGCCGCAGCGGGTCAGGTCCACCTGCACCACGTCGATGCGGCCGCGGTCCATCAGCTCGATGAATGACAGCCGGCTGCTCTCTTCCTCGCCCGCCGCAATGCGCACGTCGGTGGCTTCCGCCAGCTTGCGGTAGCCATCGTAATCGTCGGGCCGCAGCGGTTCTTCCAGCCAGTAGATGTGGTGTTCGGAAAATGCGCGCGCCCGCTGCTGGGCCGTTTTCGAATCCCACACCAGACCTGCGTCGATGAGCAGATCGGCATCGTCGCCCAACCCCGCGCGGGCTTCGCGCACCAGGGCGATGTCGGTCTTTTCGTCCTGCCCCATGGGGTCCCAACCGAACTTCACCGCCGTGAATCCCTGATCGCGATAACGCCGCGCCAGCTCGCCGGTCTTCTCGGGCGTAGCGCCGAACAACGAGCTGGCATAACAGCGCATGCGCTGGTGAAAGCCGCCGCCCAACAGCTTCCAGACCGGCAGGCCCAGCGCCTTGCCCTTGATATCCCACAGCGCCAGGTCGATGCCGCTGATGGCGTGCAGGCCTACGCCGCGCCGTCCGCCGTAGATGTTGGCGCGGTACATTTTGTGCCACAACCGTTCGGTTTCGAAGGGGTCTTCGCCAATCAGCACCTGCGCCAGGCCGGTCGCGGTGGTGTGCGAGAAAGGGCCTTCGATCACGCCTTTGGCGGCCATGGGGTTAGAATCCACTTCGCCGATGCCGGTAATGCCGGCGTCGGTCTCCACGCGCACGATCAACGCGTCCTGGCCGCTGTCGCACAGGAACCGCACCTCCGGCTGGCGGAGATAGATAGCCTCCACACTAGTGATCTTCATCGGTGTGCCGATCTTATCATGGCGCTATTCGCTCGTATGGCGTCGAAGACCGCCGCGTTTTCGCGCAGGATCCGATCCGTGGTGGCGGGGTCCGGTTCCGTATTCCAATCGCCCCGCTCGTGTGTGCCACCCAACAGCACGCCATCGTGACGCGGGAACATGTAGACGTCGCCCGGACCCACCGTCATGTAATCGACTTCCGGCTGAGGCAACAGGAACACCAACTGGCCGCGCACCGGAATCAACTCGTTGTCGTGGAAAAGCTCCCTCGAGCCCAGTCCAGTGCAATTGAAGAGCAACGGCTCCGATAGCTGAGCCAGGTCGCGCGCCCCGTGAAATTCGCGCACTACCAAATCGCCATGCGCGATCAGGAAATCCCGCATCAATTGGGCCAGGTAGATGGCCGGCTCGATCAGCATCGAATCGAAACGGTAAACGTACGGTACATCGAAACAGTGTTCGGACCGCGTCAGTTGCCGGGCTTCGGGAAACAGGGGCTGGATCTCACTTTGTGCCGACTCGGGCGGCGCGGGCTGGTGGGGTCCATCGCGCGAGAGATTGTAAACCGGCATCCAGCGCACGCCGTACGTGTCACCAGCGAGCGACTGATAGCGGCGGAACGCGAACCGGCCCGCTTCGCCGAACTGCCGCCGGAATTCGGGCGTTACCTTTTCGTGATCGTAGACCGTGACGGGCGACCACAAACCGCCTGCGATGTTGGAGGTAGTATCCGGAGGCATCGCCTTGGTGTAGATGGTTACCTGGTAGCCGCGCTGCTGGAGCAGGCGCGCTGTCGAGAGTCCGACTACACCGCACCCGATCACGCCAGCCTGGCGCGCCTCGATCGCGGCTGCTTCCGTCACCGCCAATTGCGCCGTGCCCCACGATAGGGTGATGCCTGCGCCGCCGTGGCCGTAGTTGTGGATGACCGTCTTCTGGTCGAGCTTTTCGCCGCGGACGACGAACCCGGAAGGCCGGAAGGGCCGCAGACCTACAATCGTGCGGATGACCCGGTCGGGCGCTACCCGCACCTTGGCTTGGGCAATGGCCTGCGAAACGGAAGGAACCGGCGCGACCGAAATTCGCCGCGCCGCGCAACCTGCCAGGAATAACGGCGCGGAGGCCAGCAGGTCGCGCCGCGAAAGGGGCATTCCGCCATGTTATCGCTTTGCGGTCGCGGGAACGGCGAATCGCCGCGACCAGTTCGCGTGCGCTTGCTAACCAAACGCTAACGAAAGGCAGAATCAGCCGGGGCGGTATTATGCATTAAAATAGGAGCGAAGCAGTATGGATACCGAAGCCGGCATACCAGGGCCGAAGCTCTTCGCACCTCATCCTAATTTGGATGATGCCGTGAACCATAATTTCATCGCTTCGGAAGTGGAAGGGGGCGTCTTTCTCGACCAACTCCCGGAGGGCACGGTGCTGCGCGTCGAGACCCAAAACCGCCAGTACACGCTGGTGCATCGCGGCAACGGGCAGGCGCTGATTTCCGGCCATCCGAAATTCTGCCCCGAGCCGGTGCTGGTGCATATCGAAGGCTCCAACTGGGGCGGCTCCATGCTGAAGGCCTCGTTTATCGGGCGGGGGATGCACCTGGAATTTCGCCATCCGGAGCATCGCACCATCATGACCTCGTGCATTCTGGACGTGCGCGCGGCCTAGCCGCCCGCAGCCTCGTCCAATCGCTTCAAACCCCACCGCGCCGATTCCGCCACTAGCGGCTCGCCTGAAGCAGCCAGCTTTGCCAGCGGCGCGCGGAACCTCTCCTGCCTGGCATTACCCATGGCGATCGCGACGTTCCGCAAAAAGCCGCTATAGCGCGCCCGCGGAATCGCGGTGCCGCGGAACAGATCGCGAAATTCCCCTTCCGAGATGCCGGCCAGCCTTTCGAGCGGTGGCGCAAAATGCCTGGCCGCGAACGCCGGCTCAGTAGTGACGGGCGCGCGACGGTTCCACGGGCAGACATCCTGGCAGATATCGCACCCAAACACGTGCCTGCCAATGGCGGGACGCAGCCCTTCCGGAACAGCCCCGCGCAGTTCGATCGTGAAGTACGAGATGCACAGCCGCGAATCGAGTGCCCAAGCCGGCCCATCGGCCAGACCTGTGGGGACGATGGCGTCCGTCGGACACGCGTCAATGCAGCGGGTACACGTGCCGCAGCGGTCAGGCGGCGGCTCGTCCGCTGCCAGGTCGAGCGAAAGCAATAATTCGCCCAGAAAGAACCAGGAGCCCATGGCCTGGTTGATCAGGCAAGTGTTCTTGGCGATCCAACCTAAGCCCCCGTGTCGCGCATAGGCCCGCTCCAGCAGCGGCGCGGTATCCACGCAGATTTTCCAGTCAAATGGCTCGGCCTCCTGCGCGCGCAGCCGCTCCACCAGCCGCTCCAGGCCGCGCCGCAATACCTGGTGATAATCCTCGCCCCAGGCATAACGCGAGATCCAGGCTGCATCCTCGCCGTCAAACTGCGTCGAATAAGGTTGCGGGCCGTTGTAGAGCCGGCCGGCGCAAAGGATCGACCGCGCCGAGGGCAGCAGGCTGCGTGGATCGTCGCGCATGATGGCGCGGTGATCGGTGAGGTAGCGCATCTCACCCGCAAAGCCGTCCGCCATCCACTGGCGATAATACGCGGCTTCGGAGATCGGTACCGCGGGAGCAATCCCAGCCAGCTCGAATCCGCACTCAAGCGCGAGGTTCTTGATCTGATCCGGGCGCATGGATTTCGAACTTCCCCCGGTATTTCTCCGGCATCCTCGAGGGCCGGAGATCGCGGCCCAGGAAGATATGCTTGGTTTCGCCGGTGGCCAGCTTGCGGCCGTCCTGGGCGCGCCGCATCTCATAAGCGAACAGCACCATGCGCGGCGTGGCCTTTTCCACCCAGGTGCGGATGACGACTTCTTCGTCGAAGCGAGCCGGCGACGCATAACGGCACCGCGCCTCGGCCACCGCCAGAAAAACGCCGTCCTCCAATTCCATTTGTTTGTATTCGAACCCGCGGGCCTTGCAATATTCCACGCGCCCGACTTCCATCCACACCAGGTAATTGGCGTAATACACCACGCCCATCTGGTCGGTTTCGGCGTAGCGCACGCGGATGCGCGTTTCGTTCGAGTCGGTCATCCGCCGGCCCTATGGCGTTCTGACCACTTCGCCGGCGGCGGCGACGGCGGTAAACTTCGTGTCCGTCCGTTCCGGACTCTTCACCGCATTGCGCAGATTCATGAACCTATTCAGTGTATCGAACCAGAACGGCGCGCCCAGCGATACCGCAATGGCCGTGAAGATCCAGCCCAGAATCCGTTCGAGCCATTCGATTCCTTCCGGCGTTTTGCCGGGCCATCCGACCAGGCTATCCAGGTATTTCTGCTCCGCCGAAGAAACCTGGCTGCCCGCTGAGGCGGCCGTCGTTTTCGACTGCTCCACAATCTGTGCCCGCAACGTGGGATTCATCCAGAGCGTGCGCGCCATATGGACGGTATCCGCATTCAGGCAAAGCGTAACCGCTACCGCCAGTATCACCGTCCATTTCTGCGCGTTGCGCTTGTACCAGCCCGATACCCGATCCATGGTGTCGTCAAACCAGGCCTCGATGCCTCTCTGGGCCGCTTCCAGGCTGTTTCCGGCATTCTGAATGGCGGCCAGGAGTCCTCGCTTCACGTCGCCGTCGGGCATAGCTTTGATCCCGTTCTCCAGCACCGTGATATCCAGGCGGCCCTGTGTGCCTGGAGTGACTAAATCCATGATCACCGCCGAAAAAGCGCGCGCAGGCAGGTAGGAAAAATGCCGGCCGGCGGTGGCCTGGTGCATGCCGCTGATGATGGGATGATTGTAGAACTGTTGGAGGAAAGTGCTCGCGCTGGTCAGCGCCGCCACCGGAGAAGGGGCGTTCTGCCCCTCGGCCGGGGCCGGCTGCGCAGCCGCCGGAACGCGCGGCTGATTGTCGAGAAGCTGCTGAATCGCAAGTTGGAGCATCTTCGACCGCGTCTGCAGCAGCCCGGAAATCCATTCATTCAACGTGGTGCAAATGATGCCCAGCAGCAGGTACACAAATATCAGGCCAACAGCGACATCAAGTACCGCGGAGCCGAATATACCGTTCATGGCTGATCCTCCAAAGCGCAAAGGGGCGCGTGCCGATTGGTCCGATCCGGTAGTATACACCTCCGGCGCGCGAGTAGCCCGTTGTGTGATCCTGGGAGAATGTCCGCTCTCGACAGCATCCGGCACGAATGGCGGCCCATGCTGTCACTGGCCTGGCCGCTGGTGATCGCCGAGCTCGGCTGGATGGCCATGGGCATCATCGACACCATCATGGTGGGCCGTCTGCCTTCGAGCGCGGTGGCTATCGGCGCCGTCAGTCTGGGAAGCATTCTCTTTTCCAGTTGCACCATCTTCGGCGGCTGCCTGTTGCTGGGCCTCGACACCGTGGTTTCGCAAGCTTACGGCGCGCGCCGCATCGCCGACTGCCACCGGGCCCTGTGGAATGCCCTGTATCTGTGCTTTCCGCTGGCGCCCGCCTTGATGCTCATCAATACGGCCATGGCTGCCGGATTGCCGTACTTCGGCGTCAATCCCGATATCCTGCCGCAGTCGACCGCCTACATCCGCATTCTGAATTGGGGAACGCCATTCCTGTTGCTGTACTTCGCATTCCGCCGCTATCTGCAAGGCATGGGTCTGGTCAAGCCGGTGATGTTCACCCTGATCAGCGCCAATCTCATCAACCTGTTCGGCAACTGGGTGCTGATCTACGGTCACCTGGGCTTTCGCGCCATGGGCACCGATGGATCGGCGTGGGCTACCTTCGCCTCACGGGTCTATATGGCTGGCGTGATGATCTTCACGGCGGTGTATCACGATCGTCTGCGCGGCTGGGGAATGTTCCAGGTTCCACTGTCGCCCGATTGGGTGCGGCTCAAGCGCCTGCTGCAGCTCGGCATTCCCGCGGCCTCCCACGTATTGTTCGAAGTCGGGGTATTCGGCCTGGCCACTGCCCTGATTGCCCGCCTGGATGCCGCGTCGTTGGCCGGTCACCAGATCGCCCTCAACATGGCGAGCCTGACGTTCATGGTGCCCCTGGGCATCAGCTCGGCGGCGGCCGTCCGGGTGGGGCATCTCATCGGGTCGGGCGATCCCGCGCGCGCCGGCCGCGCCGGATGGAGTGCGCTGGCCTGCGGAGCCGTCTTCATGGGGTCGGCCGCCATAGTCTTCCTCGCCATACCGGTGCCCATCGCCATGCTGTATAGCGCCGATCCCGCGGTGATAAAGGTCAGCGTGACCCTGCTGGCCATTGCCGCCGCTTTTCAGTTATTCGATGGCTGCCAGGTGGTGGCAGCCGGCGCGCTGCGCGGTGCGGGCAACACGCGCACGCCTATGTTGTGCAACCTGGTCTTCTATTGGTTCGTCGGCCTGCCGTTGGGCTACGCGCTCTGCTTCCACTTCCGGTGGGGCGCGGCCGGCATCTGGCTGGGCCTTTGTTTCGGCCTCATCCTGATCGGCACGGTGTTGCTGGTTGTCTGGCGGCAGACGGTCGCGGAGCTGCGCCTTATGGTTCCGCTGCGAACTTCACCTCAACCTGTGTAGCCACCTCCACCCGCTTCCCGTTCAACAGCCTCGGTTGGTAGACGTAAGTCTTTACAGCCTCCATCGCCGGGCGAGCCAGCAACCGAGGAAGTGATCAGGTTGGCCGCCTGCGCGTTGTGCGGGGGCTAAAACTGTTGTGTGGCAGGCAAGCCCAGTGTGGCTCAATCGCACATGGTACGCCACGGTACGCGGAATTCTATAAAGTTTTGTTAAGTGCGTGCCCGCTTCCCGTTGAGAAGCCGTCAGTCATTTATATACGGAGCTTAATCTTTATGATGACCAGCACTCATGCACAACAAAGATCTGTGATCACGATGGGCGAAATGTTCGCCGTCCCTAAAGCTGCCGATTGGGAAATGGAACTGGCGCGCGAGGTGCAGAACCGCACGTTCCCCGTCACGCATCCGCGCATTGCCGGCCTCGACTACTACAGCGATTGGCGTCCCGCGCGCGGTCTCACTGGCGATTACCTCGATTACTTCGAACTGCCTGAAGGCAACCTGGGTTTGGCCATCGGCGATGTGGCCGGCAAGGGCCTGGCCGCGGCGCTGCTGACATCGTCGCTGCATAGCCTGGCGCGCGCGCTGCGCTATTTTCAATGTGGCAGCCTGCCGGCTTTGACGGCCGCAATCGATGAGTTGTTCTACGAAGTCTGCCCCGATCATTCCTACGCCACTATGTTCATCGCGCGCCTCGATCCGCTGCGCGGCCTGCTCCACTATGTCAATGCCGGCCACGAGCCGCCCGCCATACTGCGCAAGACGGCCGGTGGTTACCGCCCGGTGGCGCTCGAACCGACCGGCCCGGTGATCGGCATGCTCCGCAAGCCGGTGTTTCATGAAAACGTGGTGTCGCTGGCGCCCGGGGATCTGCTGCTGGCCTACACCGACGGCCTGTGCGAAACCGCTAACCCGCGCGGCGAGGAATGGGGCTTCCGCCGCCTGCTGGCCACCATTCAGACCTGTGGCTACCGTAGCACCCACGACATCGTGGACCAGGTGTTGGACGCCGCCGCGGCCTTCGCGGGAAGCTGCCCGCAGCAGGACGATATGACCTTATGGCTGGGGCGCATCGAAGACGCGGAAAGCTGCCCGCTGCCGGCCGAAGAGGAGGCGCTGGCCGCGGTAGCCTGAGTACCCCGCCGGGGGCTGCCCTACTTGGCGCTGGAACGTACCCAGGCGATATAGTCTGTCACCGGCGGCTTGGCGCCCAGTGCGCGCAGCCGCATGGCGCACTGGGCGCGGTGATGCTCGCTGTGCATGATCACTTGCATCAAAGCATCCCGGACCGCCGGCGTGAACTCCCGCATGATAGGGAACTCCACCGTCCGCGCAAGTTCGGCGTCATTCAATCGCGCGGTGTAGGCCGCGCCATCCGCATGCGCCTCCTGAAACAACCGCCGCATGGCGTCCATGGAATCCGGAATCGCTTGTTCGCGTTCCCGGTCGAAAGAGCGCGCCAGGAAAAGTGACAGGAAAAATCGCTCCACGACCACAATATGGTGCAGCCATTTACGCAGCTCGCTGTCGTCAAAAGCGCCCTCTTGCGCGGCCACCACGTTCAAAATCGTATCGTCTGCCCATGTCAAATGCATCCATAGAGATTGAAACATCGGAATCATGAGGTTCCCCCGTGCTATTCTACACTGCCCTAAACCTGCTCCCAGCGGCGTGCAAAACGCCGCGCAATGAGGAAGATAACCACGCCGGCGCCGATCAGTACCGCGACCTGTGGCGCCAGATTCCTAACCGGTTCGTCTCTCCAGAAGACCTTGGTGTACCCATCGATGGCCCACGCGTTAAACGTCAGCAGTCCGACTTTCTTCATGGCTTCCGGCATCAGAAAGCGCGGGAACATGCTGCCGCCGATGGCGGACATGGTCAGGATAATGAGCGTCGAAACTGCCCCCTGCTGCGCGCGCGTGTGTGACAGGCTCGCCAGCAACATGCCGAACGACGCTACCGCGAACGAGGTGGCCGCGGTCATCACCACAAAGCCCGGCAGGTGCGTGAACAGATCCAGGTGAAAAACGGCCGCTGCCCACAGGAACATCAGCGTGAGCTGCAGAAAGGCGAGCAGCGCGCTATAGGTCATCTTGCCCGCCAGCAGTGTGGTCATGCTCACGCGCGAGCTGAGAATCCGGTCCAGCGCGCCGCTGTCGGATTCGTCCAGCAGGCTGCCGCCCGCGGCGCTGGCCGTGAACAGCAGAAACATGACTCCGATCCCCGCTGCATAAAACGAGATCATGCCATTCTGTTTCTTCTCGCCGACCACGTCGCGTACATCGAGCGCCACCAGTTCGCCCGACTGGCCAACTCCGCTGGCGCCCGACCCGTTCTGCGCCGGGATCCGGGATAAGGCCGATTCGAGACTCTGGCGCTGCTCCGCCGTTAGCCCTCCGCTCGACCGCTCGAAGTACTGCATTCCCACGCGGGCCATGGCGTCGGGCATCGCCGTCATCACTTCCTTCTGCAGCATCCCGGAGACCATCTGGGCCGCCACCGGATCGGAGCTGTCGTGCAGTACGCGGATCGGCAGCCGCTCCTGGCCGGGTCCAAACGCCACAGGGTGCGCCCCGAACCCTTTCGGAATAATGATTGCCGCGGGAGCGTCGCCGTCTTTCACCGCGGCTTCGGCGGTGGACGCCGTGTATTCGGACGGCGCCGCTTGGCCCTCTTTCGTCTCGGGACGCGTTCGTGCATCGAGCGATGGCTCATGCAGCAGCGCGCCCACCAGCCGCCCGGAAACCTGGCTGCGGTCTTCGTCCACCACCAGCACACTCACGCGCGGCGTGCCCCGGGTGCCCATACCGCCGAAGATGAATCCGAAAATGCTGAAGAACGCGATCGGTAAAACGAACGACAAAATCAGGGCGCCCCGGTCGCGGCGCAGGGCGCGGAATCCGTTCAACGCAATAGCGGCGATCATTGACGCAACTCCCTCCCGGTCAGGTGCAGAAATACGGATTCAAGGTTCGGCCGCCGCAGCACCACGTCGATCACGTCGAGCCCATCGCGGGCCGCCGCGTCCAGCAGGGACGCGATATCGGTGGGTTGCGCGATAGCAAAATGCGCCACGCCATTTTCCACCTTCCCGCCGCGCGCCGCCGCCCATGTGCCGGCGTTTTCGACCGAAGCCGCGAAACGCATCAGCACGTCGCTCTGATGGCCGAATGATTCTTCCACCAGTTTCTCTTTGCTGCCCTGCGCGATCACCTTGCCATGATCCATGATGGCGATCGAATCGCACAGGCGTTCGGCTTCCTCCATATAGTGCGTGGTGTAGATCACCGTGGCGCCCTCGTGGCGCAGTCCTTCCACCATTTCAAAAATCCGGTTGCGCGATTGCGGATCCACGCCTACGGTGGGCTCGTCGAGCAGCACCAGGCGCGGCCGGTGCACCAGCCCTGCCGCCATATTGAGGCGCCGCCGCATGCCTCCCGAGAGCGTCTTCACGATGGCTCCCGCCCGGTCGTCGAGCGCGGCCCATTCCAGGCACCATTGAATCCCGCTGCGCAGCGCTTTGCCGCGCAAACCCTGGTAGCGTCCGAAGGCTTCCAGGTTCTCGCGGCAGGTGAGCAGCGGGTAGAGCGCCAGATCCTGGGGTACCCATCCCAACTCCGCGCGTGATGCCGCCGAACCGGCGGGTTCGCCGAACACTCGCACAGTTCCTGCGTCCGGCCGTACCCGCCCCGCGATGCTGCGGATCAGCGTCGATTTGCCCGCGCCATTGGGGCCGAGCAACCCCAGACACGCGCGCTCCTCGACGGCCAGCGAAACACCGTCCACCGCGGTCAGCTCGCCGAAGCGCTTGATCACGCCATCAATCTGCAAGGGTAGCGCCACGTTTAAACGATGGTAGCCTATTGAACGACAACCATGATGCCCGCCATCTTCTTCGGCCACGGCAACCCCATGAACGCCGTGATGCAGAACACATATACGGAAGCGTGGGCCGCGTTGGGACAGACCGTGGCGCGCCCCAAAGCCATCCTCAGCATTTCGGCGCACTGGTTCGTGCCCCAGACCGGCGTTACAATCACCACCGCGCCGCGCACCATCCATGACTTCGGCGGCTTCCCGAAGGAGTTGTATCAGGTCCAGTATCCCGCCCCCGGCGATCCGGATCTCGCGCGGCGCGTGCAGTCGCTCCTGCAGCCGTTGCCCGTGAAGCTGGACGAGAGCTGGGGCCTCGATCATGGCACCTGGTCCGTGTTGCGCCATGTCTATCCGCAAGCCGACATCCCCATCGTCCAGCTCAGTATCGACGAATCCCAGCCGGCCGGCTTTCATTACGAGGTCGGCGCGCGCCTGGCGCCGCTGCGCGACGAAGGCGTGCTGATCGTGGGCAGCGGCAACCTGGTGCACAACTTGCACGCCTATGCCTGGGGACGCCACGCCGCGCAGGCGTACGACTGGGCCGTCGATTTCGAGCAGCAGGCGCGCCAAATGATTCTGGCGGGCGAACACCAGCCGTTGATCGACTACGAGCGCCTGGGGCGGGACGCGATGCTTTCGATTCCTACCCCGGATCACTATCTGCCCCTGCTCTACGTCATCGCCGCGCGGCAGCAGAACGACGCGGTCACCTTTCCCGTGGAAGGCGTGGACGGCGGGTCCATCTCCATGCTGGCGGTCAAGGTCGGCTAGGGTACCGTCCACGAAATAGCTGGACAGAAGCTGGCACGACGACGAAGAGGCCTTGAGATAATTGATGCATTGCGCCCGATGCGCGTTGGCAATGTGGTCCACACACTTCAATTCCACGATGACGGCGGCGCCAATTACGGGCTCTGTTAGATCCGGATTCGTGTGCATCCGTGTCCATCCGTGGCCATTCAATGAGGTCCCCAAATATCACAGAGATCTTCACCAGGAAGGCGGGATCAGCCACGGATGCACACAGATGGACGCGGATTGTCCAGTTATTCCTGGTCACAACAAGGACCCCACCGTCGATGAAGTCTGGCGCGGCCGTGGCTCCGTTTTGCGCGGTTCCTCAGAAGCGCAAAGGGACGCGTATCCCGCGCCGCCAGTTAGGAGAGGAACTCCGCAGTCTCCAGCGGCGCGGGGCGGCCCGTTTTGCGCGTGTTCCTTAAGAGTTGCGTGCTCAGGCATCAGTCCCCCAAACCAAACTTGCTAAGCTGATGGCTGAATGGCCGACTGGTCGCCCACATCCTGGCAAACCAAGCCCGCCGGGCAGCAACCTCTCTATCCCCGCGACGCCGAAGTGGCGCGCGTGGTGGACGAAATATCCAAGCTGCCGCCGCTGGTCACCTCCTGGGAGATCCATGCCCTGCGCGACCAGCTCGCCGAAGCCGCGCGCGGCGAGCGCTTCCTGCTGCAGGGCGGCGACTGTGCCGAGCGCTACGACCATTGCGACTCCGGCACCATCGCCAACAAGCTCAAAATCCTGCTGCAGATGAGCCTGGTGCTGGCGCTTGGCGGCCGCCGCCGCGTGATCCGCGTGGGACGCTTCGCCGGCCAGTACGCCAAGCCCCGCTCCGACGAATTCGAAACCCGCGACGGTGTTACGCTCCCCAGCTATCGCGGGGATCTCATCAACCGCCCCGAATTCACCGAGTCCGCCCGCACGCCCGACCCGCAGCTCATGCTGCGCGGATACGAACGCGCCGCCTTAACTCTGAATTTCATCCGTGCCCTGGTGAGCCGCGGCTTCGTCGATCCTGCCCGCCTGGACTACTGGAACCTCGACTGGGTGAAAGACTCGCCCATGGCCGAAGAATACCGGCGTATCGCCCGCCAGATCGGAGAATCCATCCGCTTCATGGAAAGCCTGATGGGCGTCCATCCCGGCGAGCTGCAATGGATCGATTTCTTCACCAGCCACGAAGGCCTGCATCTGCCCTATGAGCAGGCCCAGACCCGCCGCGTGCCGCGCCAGGAAGGCTGGTACGATCTGTCCACGCATTTCCCCTGGATCGGGATGCGCACGGCCGATCCGCGCGGCGCGCACGTCGAGTTTTTCCGCGGCATCCGCAATCCCGTCGGCGTGAAGATCGGACCGGCCATGCCTCCCGCCGTGCTGCAGGAGATCATCGGCATCCTGCAGCCGGACGACGAACCGGGCCGCCTCACCCTCATCCACCGCTTCGGCGCCGATTGCATCGCGCGCTTCCTGCCGCCCCTGATCGAAGCCGCCCGGTCCACCGGCAAAAGCGTGCTCTGGTGCTGCGATCCCATGCACGGCAACACCCGCACCACGGCCGGCGGCATCAAGACGCGCAACTTCGACGAGATCCTCTCCGAGCTCGACCAGGCTTTCGATATCCACACAGCCTGCGGCAACCGGCTGGGCGGCATTCATATTGAGGTGACCGGCGAGGATGTGACCGAATGCATCGGCGGAGCGCGCGGGGTCCGCGAAGCCGACTTGAAGCTGGCCTATAAATCGGGCCTGGATCCGCGTCTGAATTACGAACAAGCCCTGGAGATGGCGCTCTTCATTTCCCGCAAGATGAGCCGCGCCAACGGCTCAAGCCACTAAGTGGATGCGGTTGCGTCCGCCGCCTTTGGCGCAGTACAGCGCTTTATCCGCGCTGTGCAGCAGCGACTTGGCGGACCTTTCGCCGTTGAGCTGGACCACGCCGAAACTGGCCGTCACATAAAACGAATGTCCATCCGGCGAGTGGTACTCAAGGCTTTCCCACTGTTTCCGCAGCCGCTCCACCAGCGGGCCCGCCTGGTCTACCGTGGTGTTGGGCAGCACGATGCAGAACTCGTCGCCGCCTAGTCGTCCGGCGATGTCGCCCTTGCGTACCTCCCCGCGAACCAGCGAGCCGAAGGCGGCCAGAATTTCGTCGCCGGCGGCATGCCCGTGTGTATCGTTGATCAACTTGAAGCGGTCGATGTCGCAGATACATACCGCCAGCGGCAGGCCGCTGCGCCCCGCTTCTATAATGGCGAAGTCGAGCTGGTTCAGCACGCTGTGCCGGCTAGCCAACCCGGTCAAAGCATCGTGCGCCACGTGGTACCGGGCCTTGCGGAAGGCCGTCTCCACGGTGGATAGATCATGGAAAACCACGGCCATCGAAACAAACAGCAGAAATAAGGCGGCTCCGCAGCTCAGGATGACCATGGCTTGCAGGCGGCGGCTGCTGCTCTCCTGCTGGGAAAAGCGGGACGCCAGTCTCTCCTGTTCCTCGTACTCCATTTCCCGAATGCCCTGCCGGATCTCTTCCATGTATTCCGGACCCCGGTCGAACGCCAGAATCCGCCGCGCAGCGTCAAACCCCTGGTCGTGCCCGATCTTCAGCAGCGCGTCCAAAAGATCGAGGCGGTGCAGCACGGCCGGTTCCAGTTTGTCGATGCGTGCCTGCTGGCGCGGATTGTCGGAGGTAAGCGCGCGGACCGCCTTCAACTTCTGGCGAACGTCGCTCAGGTGGGCGGAATACGGCTTCAGATACGATTCCTGGTCGGTTAACAGAAACCCGCGCAACGCCGTTTCCGCCTCCGTGACTCCCGTGGCGGTAGCCTCCAGTTTTGTGAGGACATCGTGGGTATGCGCCACCCAGCGGGCATTCTCCACCAGCCGGTTCGATGCGCGATACACGGCCACGCTGACGCCTATCAGGCAGATAGCCAGTCCCGCCGCCGCAGCTTTGATCTCGTAACTAGCCGGCAATAGTATAGAATCGCACGCCTGATGGGCTGGATTCCAGCGTCCCGAAAGTTAACGGTACTGTGACTATCCCGGCTTACTCGTAACGCAACGCCACCATCGGATCCACCTTGGTAGCCCGGCGCGCGGGGATGAGCGTCGCGGCGATCGCTACCGCCATCAACAAACCGGCCACCGTACCGAGCGTCAGCGGATCCGTGGGCGTAATTTCAAACAAAAGGCTGTTTAGCACCCGCGTGGACGCCACCGCTCCCGCCAGACCGAGTGCCACGCCCAAAATCCCCAGAAGCACCCCCTCGCGCAGCACCAGGCGCGCCACATCCCCGGTATGCGCCCCCAACGCCACCCGGATGCCGATCTCCTGCGTCCGCTGGCTCACCGAATACGACACCACGCCGTACACCCCGATGGTCGCCAGCAGCACCGCCATTCCGGCGAAGATCAGCAGCAGCACCAGTTGAAACCGGGGCCGCGAAACGGAGTCCGAGAACACCTCTTCCATGGTTTCCACGTCCGAGATAGCCTGGTCGGGGTCCACCCGGTGTATGGCGGCTTCCACCGCTCGCGTCATCTGCCGCGGATCGCTGCGTGTGCGCACGACCACCTTCGCGAAGTACATAGGCCCTTGCGAATTGTCCAGGAAGATGGTCGGCTCGGGCGCTGCCTGCAACCCCTCCTGCCGTGCATCCGATACGACGCCTACGATTTCCACCGGGTTCGGGACGGTCCAGCAGACGTTCAGGCTCTTGCCGATGGGATTCTGCCCGGAAAAATAGCGCTGTGCAAAAGCATGATTCACGATCAGCACGCTATGAGTTCCAAAATGATCCTGTTCGCTGAAATCCCGGCCGCTGAGCATCGGCGTGCGCATGGTCTGAAAGTAGCCGGGGGTGATCACCAGGAATTGCGCGCCCGGCGACGACGCAGTGGGTTGCGGCCCCGGTGCGGGCGCAAAACAGGATCCCGATACCGAGCCGCTTAGCGGCAGAAAATGGGTGGTTCCCGCGGCTTCCACGCCCGGCACGTTCCGTACCTGGCCGAGAATTTGGTCCAGATACAGCGACCGCTTCTGGTTATCCATATATTTGGCGGGCGACGTAAACATCTCCATGGTCAACAGCCGCTCCATGGAAAAGCCCGGGTTGACCGAGACCAGCCGCTCAAAACTGCGCAGCAGAAGTCCCGCGCCCACCAGTAGCAGCAAAGCCAGCGCGATCTCCGTAACCACAAATGCCCGCCGGAACGCGCGCCCCCCACCCACACCCGTGCGCTGCGATCCCTGCTGTAACGCGCTCTGCAGCCTCGGCCGGGAAATCTGAATCGCCGGCGCCAGCCCGAACAGAATTGCCGTCCCCAGCGAAATTCCCAGGGCGAACAGGAACACCCCGCCATCCAGACGGATGGATTCCATCCGCGGCAAAGGCACGCTGGCGGGAATCAGAGCCAGCAGCCCCTTTAGGCCCGCATAACCCACGGCTAGGCCTGCGATCCATCCGGCCACCGCGAGTAACAGGCTCTCCGAGAGCAGTTGTTGCAGGATGCGCCGCCGCCCGGCCCCCAGCGCGGCGCGCAGCGCCACTTCCCGCATCCGCCCGGTGGCCCGCATCAGCAGCAGGTTCGCCACATTGGCACAGGCGATCAGCAGAACCAGCCCCACGGAAGCCAGCAACACGAGCAGGGGCAGCCGCACATTGCCGGTCACGTCGCGCAGAAATGGGGCGACTTCCGCGCTCCAGCCTTTATTCATGTCGGGCCGCTCGAGGGCGCTTTGCCGCGCCACTGCCTCCACGTCCGCCTGCGCCTGCTGAGGGCTTACACTCGGCTTGAGCCGGGCGACCGTAGTGAGATACCGCCCTCCACGCTCTTCCGTCCGGTCGATGGCCATGGGCACCCAAAGGTCGGCCTTCCAGCCTGGATAGCTGAAGTCGCGCGGCATCACTCCTACCACGCTCACCGGTCCGCCGTTGAGCATGATTTTACGGCCCAGAATATGCGGATCG
The DNA here is from genome assembly GCA_963843255.1 of Bryobacterales bacterium. Classification (GTDB taxonomy): domain Bacteria; phylum Acidobacteriota; class Terriglobia; order Bryobacterales; family Bryobacteraceae; genus Bog-159. Next base: position 993,467 of record CAWJJQ010000009.1, read on the forward strand.
CCCCCATAGTGCGACTTCCAGAACGCGTAGCTCAGAATCACGGTATTGTCGCGGCCGGGAATTCCTTCCTCGGGGATAAAACCACGGCCCATGAGGGGCGAAATGCCCAGCACGGAGAAAAAATCCGGCGTGACCCGCATGCCATCCACGGCTAGGGGGTCGCCCTCGCCGGTAATGTTTGAGGTCCATCCGTGCAGCGCGGCCATCTGTTCGAAACTCCGGGTCCGCGCCTGCCAGTCCAGGAAATTGACCGGGTTGACCACATTGCGATGAGTCCCCGAGGCTGGCTTGGATTCCCATAGGCGCACCAGCCGTTCCGGATGCGGATAAGGCAGCGGCCGCAGTAGCACGGCGTGTACCACGCTGAAGATCGCCGTGTTGGCTCCGATCCCCAACGCCAGGGTAAGTACGGCGATGATGCTGAAGGCCGGGCTACGCCGCAGCAGCCGCGCTCCATATCGCACATCCTGTTGTAGTTGTTCGACGAAGTTCCAGGTGGACATTTCGTGTATGGCCTCCCTCACCACGGTCAGGTTGCCGAATGCCCGGTGCGCTGCGTGGCGATCGCCCAGTTCCTCGGCTTCGAGTTCCAAATGCTCCCGCAGTTCCCGATCGAGATCGTCATCCCGCATATCGATGGTAGAGATTCTACCATCGTAGACGTACAGCGCGCGAGAGCGTTAGCTGCCCGACCCATAAGCCTACGCGTTACCGGCGGATGCGGGCAAATTCGAGGCGGGCGTCCCTCAAGGAGGCAAATCCCCATCTGCATTTTCCACATCGCAAAGAACTTCTCATACTCATCCCCGCTCTTGGCAACCTCGCCCTGTAAGGCCCAGGCGCGCGCCAAACCGAGATGGGCGAGCGGAAGATCGTGGGATATCGGATCCCCAGTGGGATGATCGACGATCTTGTGGAACTCGGCCGCGGCGAGAGCCGGCAACTTGGCCGCGAGATAGGCGCGGCCTCGCATGGCCGGAAGGTCGAAGTTGCGCAGGTTCTGCCCAATCAGCCCACTGAGCAGAAGGTGCAACTTGTCAACAGCGGAGATTCAATGTATTCAGGCGTCTGTTAATCTGACTGGCGGGTACGGAAATTTCACGATTATTGATTTTACCCAGGGAACGGAAATGGTTACCACGACGCCACTCGGCGGTACTTATTTCAACGGCAGCGAAGCCGAGTGGATTATGGAGCGTCCGTTGGTGGGCGGGAAACTCCCCGACCTGGCCAACTACATGCTTACCACCATGACCACAGCTTATGCTTTGCTCGCGAACGGGGCGAGCTGGATATCGGCCAATACTTCGGGCACGATCGCTATTACGATGTACAACGGCTATTACAACTATCCCGACAACAATAAGTTGTCTTATGCCGGTGCAGGACCCCACTCCGCGTCTATAAATCTCTTTTGGGTCAACTACCACTAAGTCCTTTACAGTGCCGGACCTGGCGCCGTGCGAAGGCGCTGCGCCAGGGTTCGTCGAACGAATGATAAATGACAGGGATACATTTGAGATAATTGCTGGCAACAGGAAACGCACATGATCATGAGATGCCCCAAATACCTTACAGCGATTGCGTTCCTGCTCGGGCATTGTGTCCTCGGCAGCGCGCAGTCGCACAATCCCAAAAATCCAACCCCTCTCGGGCCGGGAATTAACAAAGGCAACGTCGATAACAAGGAAAACGGACCGAACTATTATTATTTTTATGCAGGTCCGGGACACGTGGATCTACACTACGCCTTCAAAGAGATGGGCGTGTTTGGCAGCCCGCTGAAGCAGGCGCTCAGCTTCGATCTCTATGATGACAATAACAAGCTGATCGTGCACAACGCCATCGTGTCGGTCGAGAACCTGGAAAAATTCTCGCAGCCCGGAGATCTCGGCTCGCGTCAGAAGGTCATTCTCAGAGTCATTTCTCCAGATACTGCCGTTCGATTAGGGGGTTATTACGAGATCGAAGTTACCGGGGCGGTTAGTTTCGATGGAAATGTAACCGGAGCGAACACGAAACCGGCAGATACCGCACTCTATCATCAGGTTGGACCGTTGACGAAACCAGTTCAGGGTAATAGCGGCGGGAGCTCTGGCGAAGGTAGCTCCCTTTATACTCCGCAAGGCTCGCTGTATACTCCGGTAGGTCCACTTTATACGCCGGTAGGGGCTTTGACTAGTGTTCAGGAGAGTCCGAAGGAATTGCGGTTGACGCTGGCGGCCGATATTCTGTTCGACTTCGACAGGGCAACGATTCGCGCGGATGCCAAGGCGGCACTTGACCGGGTTGCCGAGATCATCCGTTCCAGGAGCGAAGGAGTCGTTAGAATTGAGGGCTTCACAGACTCGAAAGGCGGCCAGGAGTATAATTTACGCCTCTCGAACGCTCGCGCGGAATCGGTAGAGAGCTGGCTTGTCGAGCGGGAAGGATTACGTGGCCAGGGATTCAGCACTCAAGGATTCGGCGCAACGCGTTTTGCCGCACGGAATACAAAGCCGGACGGCAGCGACGATCCGGCTGGACGGCAGAAGAACCGCCGGGTGGAAATCGTCATTCAGAAACGAGCTTGACGCGGCCGGACTAGGTGGCGGCTAGCCACCAGCCCCTGCTCTCAAGCTACAATCGAATTACTCCCGCATGTCCACCGAGGTCAAAGCCGCTGCCGGCGTGCACAGTTTCTTTTCACGCTATGGCATGCTCTCCAAGTGGCATCCGCACTACGAATACCGGCCCGGCCAGTTGGACATGGCGGAGGCTGTGGAGTCCGCGCTGGTTGACCGAAAGCACTTGATCGTCGAAGCCGGCACCGGCACCGGCAAGACCCTCGCCTACCTCGTACCCGCCATCCTGTCCGGCAAACGGATCGTGGTCTCCACCGGCACCAAGAATCTCCAGGAGCAGCTCTTTTTCAAAGACATTCCCTTCCTGCAGCAGCACTTCTCCAAGCCCCTGCGGGTCTGCTACATGAAGGGCCGCAACAACTACGCCTGCCGCCAGAAGATCTATGATGCGGACCGCGAAGCCGTGCTCGACGGACTGGAGGAGGTGGCCGATTTCCAGGTCATCCAAGCCTGGGAGCAGACCACCGAAATCGGAGATCGCGCTGAAATCAAGAAACTGCCCGAATCCTCCACCGCCTGGGCGAAAGTGGATGCCCGCAGCGACCTGTGCACCGGCCAGAAGTGCAAGCAGTACCAGCGCTGCTTCCTCACCCTGATGCACCAGCGCGCCCAGGAAAGCGACATCGTCATAGTCAACCACCATCTGTTCTTCGCCGATCTGGCGCTGAAGGAGATCCTCGAAGACGGCGATGCCGAAGGCGGCATTCTACCGGAGTATCACGCGGTGGTCTTCGACGAGGCGCATGAAATCGAAGATGTGGCGGGACAGTATTTCGGCGTGGCCGTGAGCAATTACCGCTTCCAGGAGTTACGCCGCGACGTCTCGGCCGTGGCTCGCGCCAAGGCATTCGGCTCCGCGGAGTTAGACCGCATCCTCGACCGCTTCGAAGAACTCGCCAACCAGTTGTTCTCGGTATTGCCTGCGCCGGATGGTCGCGCCGCATTCACCGGCCGCGCGGGATTTCTGGAACTGCACGAACAGGTCTACCGCGACCTGCATTCCTCGCTCGAGCTGATCGGTTCGCATCTCAAACTGCTCAAGAACCCGCCCGAGGAGGTCAACCCGTTGCATCGCCGCGCCGGCGAGCTCAGCCTGGCTCTGCGTTTCGTGCTCGAGAGCGACGACAATTCCTACGTCTACTGGATCGAGCGCCGCGGCCGCGGCTTATTTCTGCAGGCTACTCCCATCGATGTCGCGCCGTTGCTCGCCGAGCGGCTGTTCGACAAAGTCGATACCGTCGTCATGACCTCCGCTACGCTGGCCGTTTCTGGCGGCTTCGATTTCGTCAAGAAACGCCTGGGCATTCAACAGACTCGGAGCTTGGTCGTGCCCGGGCACTTCCACTATCAAAAGCAGGCGCTGCTATATGTGCCGCAGCATCTGCCCGATCCGCGTAACGCGGCCTTCTCCAAAGAGGCCTCCGCCGAAGTGATCCAATTGTTGAACCTGAGCCAGGGGCGTGCCTTCGTGCTGTTCACCAGCCATCAGCAGATGCGCCTGATGCACGATCGCGTATCGCTGGCCATCGACTTTCCCACGCTGCTGCAAGGCACCGGACCGCGCAGCGCCCTGCTCGAAGAATTCCGCTCGACCCCCAACTGCGTTCTGTTCGCCACTTCGTCCTTCTGGCAGGGAGTGGACGTGCCCGGCGACCAGTTGAGCTGTGTGATCATCGACCGCCTCCCCTTCGCTGTGCCCAGCGACCCCATCGTGGAGGCGCGTGTCCAGAAGTTGCGCAACGATGGCGGCAATCCCTTTTACGATTACCAGGTCCCACAAGCCGCTATCGCTTTGAAACAGGGATTCGGCCGGCTGATTCGAAGCGTTACGGACCGCGGCGTGCTCGTGCTGCTCGATAACCGCGTCACCAAACAGCGCTACGGCCAGGTGTTCTTCGACAGCCTGCCGGACTACGGCTTTACCACCAGAATCGCGGACGTGGAGAGGTTTTTCAATGTTTGAAGTCACCGTGGAAGAGACTTTTGCCGCCGGGCATGCGCTGCGCAATTATCACGGCAAGTGCGAAAACGTGCACGGCCATAATTACCGCGTGCAACTGACGTTCAGCGGACCCGAGCTTGACTCTATCGGGCTGCTGGTGGATTTCGTGGAAGTGAAAAAGTTGATGCACGCCACCGTCGACCGCCTTGACCATCAGTTCCTCAACGACCTGCCGCCCTTCGACCAACTGAACCCCTCCGCCGAGAACATCGCCAAGTACCTCTACGATGTGATCGGCAGCGGGATCGGGGACAAAAACGTCCGGCTGGGACAGGTAAAAGTCTGGGAAACCGACACCAGCAGCGCCACCTACCGGCCGTAAGAACCAGCCACCAGCCACTGACCAGCAGCTACCGCGCGCAAAGCGCGACCCTACGCGGGGTACCGGCCCTCGATATAGCTGCTCAACTGGTCGATAGTGTGCGCCTGCGCTGAGATGATCGACCGCACCACGTCGCCGATCGAGATCATGCCCAACAGATTATCCCCATCCATCACGGGCAAGTGGCGTATGCGATGGGACGTGATCACACGCATGCAATCCTCGACCGAGTGTTCCGGTGAGATCGTGTACACCGGGCTGGTCATGATTTCGCGCACCTGAATATCGTGCGAGTGCTTGCCCTTTAAGATGACCTTGCGGGCGTAATCGCGCTCGGATACGATACCGGTCAGCTTTCCGCCAGAGAGCACCAGCAGCGCGCCAACGCTTTTCTCGGCCATCATTGCTACTGCCTCATAGACCGTAGCTTCCGGCGCCAGCCAGTAAATCTCCCCTCCCTTATGCCGCAGCATCGAACCGACGGTTTCCATGCGTTCCCCTCGTCTGATTAATCTTTCAAACTCGGGGCCATATGTCAACCATTATGTGTGCTTTTTTGACGGCTTTCTTTTTGCCGCGGTGGCCTGCTCCAGGCGTTGTTCGAGCTCTTGTACGCGCAGGCGCAGGGCTTCGATCTCCTCGACCGGAGACGCCGGCGGGACCGGCGGCGATGAGGTAAACAGGTTGCGCACCAGGTCCAGCGGACGCGCCTGCAACGCGCTTTGGGCCTTCTGGTACATTTCCGTGACCGTGGTCAGATACCAGGTAAGAAAGTCGTGCGTGGCCCGGTCCGACGCCATGATGAGTTTCCGCAGCAGCTCCAGCGGCAGCCCGGAACCGTTTCCTTTGGCATCTTCCGTGATGATCTGGGTGAGAATGACTCGCGTCAGGTCTTCTCCCGTGCGCGCATCCACCACTTTCACTTCCACACCGTCCCGCACCATGCGCGCCACATCTTCCAGGTTGACGTAGCGGCTGGAGGCCATGTCGTAAAGCCGCCGGTTCTCGTATTTCTTAATGACCGTCGTATAGGCCTCCATAACAGATAATATAGCCCGAAACTCCTTGACAGGAAAATTTCGGAGCGTTATACTCAACCTGGATGCTGCAGTGCAGCATCGTAAGGAGCATAACATGGAGAACGTTAGAAAGTCTGGAGCGCCCAACGGCTTCTCGCCAGCCTCGACGCTGGCCGGCTGGGCCCGCCAGGGCTTGGAAAGCTTCGTCGCTACACAAAAGATTCTCTTAGATTTAGCCGCACAGCAAAACTCCCTCGCGCTGGGGTTCGTGCGCGAGCGCATCAACTTCTCGCCGCTGCGCCCGCTGACCGGAATCATCGATCTGGCAGGTCAGGGACTGGCTAATTTTGTCGCGGCGCAAAAGATTCTACTCGACTTGGTCGCCGAAGAGAACGGCCTGGTCATGCAAGGAGTCAGAGACGGCTTGGGCCTTACAGGCACTCCCGCCCTGATGACCGACGCGATCCGCGAAGGTGTGGATGAATTCGTCGGCATGCAGAAGAAATTCCTGGATCTGGTGGACACCCAGGCGAAGGCCGCCGTCGGCTCCATCACTGAAGGCAAGCCCTACGAAGGCAAGAGCATGGCTGAAGTCACCCGCCAGGGCCTCGAGAATTTCGTGCACACTCAGCAGAAGTTCCTCGAACTGGTAACGGAAGCCGCGGGCGCCGGCAAAGGCTCGCAGAAAGCGCTCAAACCCGCGCCGCATCGCAAGGTCAGCGCTACGGTCCAGGAGAGTGTCGACAAATTCGTCGATGCTCAAAAGAAACTCCTGGATGTGGCGGCCGCTCAAATCGAAGGCGCCATGAAAACCGCCGAAACCATGATTCGGCCGTCTGCAGAACCCTCCACCACCGTCGGCGAGGTTGCCCGCCGTGGCTTCGAGAATTTTGTCAACGCGCAAAAATCGCTGCTGGATGTGGCTATGAAGCCGTTCCTGCCGCCTCCCACGCATACCCCCGCGACCGCACATACCGGCGGACGCCGAAAATAGCCGCCGCGAAGGCACACCATGCCTGAACCTGCTATCGCACCACGCCATTTTCCTTACACTGCGCGCGTCGGAAACGCCGACGTGACCTTTCGGCTCATGTCTGCTGAAGATCGCGAAGCGTTCCTCGCATTCATGCGCGCGCAACCGGAAGATGATCTGTTCTTCCTTCTGGTGGACGTCACTACGCCGGAAGGTCTCGAGCACTGGATGCACGACCTGAAAAATGGCGGCAACATCACGGTGCTCGCTGAAGAGAACGGCAAGCTGTTGGGCTATAGCAGCCTGCACCACGGCCAAACGCGCTGGACCCGCCATTTGGGCGAAATTCGCCTCCTGATGGCGCCGGGCCAGCGCGGCCGTGGAGTAGGCCGGTTGCTCGGCCAGGAAGTTTTCTCCATCGCCCACGATCTTGGTCTGCAGCGGATCGTAGTGCGGGTAGCGTCCGGACAAGATAGCGCCCGCCGCCTCTTCGAAAAGCTCGGCTTTCATATGGAAGCCCTGCTGGCCGATTGGGTCATCGATCGCTCGGGCCGCACGGAAGATCTCGTTCTCATGTCCTACGACGTCTCGGGATTTCACGACTGACAGGTACGACCCTTCACATTGGTCCCTGATCGGCTACACTGGGAGACGCATGACGGGTCAAAGGTACTCCGTCCACGAGCGCCAAGAAGCCGACGTCTCCATGTGGCAGGAACTGTTGGTCGGCTTTGAACTGGTCCAATTGAGGCTGACGTCTATCTTCTACGGCTTGGGTGTGCCCCACGGCCGGGGAGAAGCGGTGATCTTAGTTCCCGGCTTCCTGGGGACCGATGCTTATCTGGGTGAAATGTTTTCCTGGCTGCGTACGGTCGGCTACCGGTCCTATTTTTCCGGCATCGGCTGGAATGCGGAATGTCCTAACCTGTTGATCCACCGCCGGTTGAACGACACAGTGAAGCGCGCCTATACGGCTACCGGCCGCCCGGTCCATCTGGTAGGCCATAGCTTGGGCGGCATCATAGCCCGCTCCCTGGCGGCCCAGCAGCCCGACCGGATCGCCTCCGTTACCACCCTCGGCTCTCCCTTCCGCGGACCCGTGGCGCACGCCAACGTTTTGCGCGCTACCGATGCCATACGCAATCGGATCCTGCGCGAGCACGCCGGCCATATTCTGCCGGGATGCTATACCGAAGCCTGTACCTGCGAGTTCGTCTGCTCGCTCCGGGATGAATTCCCCGATGCCGTCAGCCAGACCGCCATCTACACCAAAAACGATGGCATCGTGGACTGGCGCTTCTGCGTGACCGGCGATCCCGAAATCGATTGCGAGGTAACCGGCACGCACGTAGGCCTGGTCTTCAACCCAGCCGTGTACCGGATCCTGGCCGCCCGCCTGGCGAACAAGGCCTAACCAGCATCGCCCCCTCGCCCGCTCAGCCCCGAGCCCCAACTCTCGCTGTCCCCGCGTCCCCGCGTCCCCGTGTCTCCGCGTCTCCGCGTCACCGTGTCCCCGTGTCCCCGTGTCTCCGCGTCACCGTGTCCCCGTGCCCCGTGTCCCCGTGTCTCCGCGTCACCGCGTCCCCGCGTCACCGTGTCCCCGCGTCCCCGCGTCTCCGCGTCCCCGCGTCCCCGCCTCTCCCTGTCCCCGCCTCCCAAGCCCGCGAACCGGCTGACCGGCTCCGGAGTAATCTTCCGCACCTCGACCGTGTACGGTGGACGATATACCGTCCCCAGTTGCGCTTCCGGCGTGTCCTTCGGCATCAGCCGGAACGAGAAAGTCAACTTCACGTCGTGGCTTCCCGGCTGCGGCTGAAACCGCCAAAGACGCGCGGCCTCCAGGCTGGCTTGCCTTAGCAGCGCGTTGCCTTCTTCAATGGTCGCCGCGGTTACGGCGCCGTGCTCGGACACATGCACCTCCACGATGACGCTGCCGCTGATCCGGGCCGTGACGGCAGGCGCGGGGTACGCCGGAGCCACCGCCTCTTCCACCGCCAGTGGCAACGGCTGCTGCGCCAGGCAACACTCGCCCAGCAGGACGAAAACGGCGAAATATCGGGACGGCATACTCAAACCGTACCGCATGCAGGCCCAGATTCGTCACGGTGACGCCCTCACGCAACGATCGAAAGAAACTCCCGCCACGGGCCCACTTCTTCGCGATACTGATTGGCCATCACCCGCATTACCTGAGCGACGTGACCAAGATCATGTACCACCCACGTCGCCAGCAACTGGCGCATATTAACAGCGCCAAGCTGGGGATGAAGTCCCGGGAGATCCAACTCACGATCTCCGAGCGACAGCGACCGAAGCTCCTCGATGTTTTTGCGCCGTAGTCCGGCGAACTGGCCAAGAAGTTCCTCGACTGTTTTGCCCTCGATCAGCGGCCCAAACCCGCGCCGGTCGAACGGTTCGAACGCGCGGGCGTTTCCGCACTCCAGAATGAGGCGCGCCCGCGGAATCCAATCGGTCATTTCGCCGAAAATCAGATGACCCAGCACATCGACAGGGCTGAACGCTGCCGGGTCCATGCGGCAATTAAGCCAGGCCGGAGAATGACCGCCAAGCACCGCGCTCATCGTCGCCGGTGTCCGCTCCAAAACCTCGACCGCTTCACTGATTTGAAATCGCATATCACCAGTATGGACCGGCGCCTGACACTCGAAGACCCACGCCCCGTTAGCGCAACTTCCACGAGATGCCTACCAGTAAGTCCACCTGGTTCTGGGTCAGATAAATGGTCGGACCATTGGGGAACACCTCAACTATGGGGCCATTGCTCCAACGCGTGTAGCGCACGCTCGGCGATAGACGCAGCCTGCCGATACCAAACTCGACTCCGCCGCCTACCACGAGCCCGTGGCTGGCTACCGACTCGCTTGCACGCGGCGCGTAGCCCGCCTCCACAAACGGTTTGACCAGCGGAAGGGAGAGGCGTTTCTTAAGTAGGATCGGAAACTCCCACGAAGTCCGGTACAACTCGGAAGAGCCGCTGAAGTCTGTCTGAAAGCTCTCGTGACGATAGAGCGCATCAGCTTCGATTCCGAAACCCAGCGGCAGACCGATGTCCAATTTCGGCCCCACCACGTAGCGCGTCGACACACTCGTCACGAACTGATTGCTCAGATCGTTAGTGGCCATTCCGCCCCCGATAACGCCGATCGAAAGCGATTGCCCAAAGCAAATAGAACACGTTACGATACCGGCCGTTAGCCCCAAACAAGAGCGCATGCACACCATCCCTCGCCCTCGCCCGTGCAATCGCCGTGCCGGATGTATCAGCGGACGCGTACCACGATGGTCTCGGCGATGCGGTCGTGCACCCTGCGCCGGTTGGGATGAATGAAATACTGCGCGAAACCGAATCCGAGTTTCCAGCGCCGTCTCCGCGTCCCGGCGTCCCCGTGTCCCCGTGTCTCCGTGTCTCCGCGTCCCCGCGTCCTCGCGTCTCCGTGTCTCCGCGTCCCCGTGTCTCCGTGTCCCCGCGTTCCCGCGTCCCCGCGTCCCCGCGTCTCCGCGTCCCCGCGTCTCCGCGTCCCCGCGTCCCCGCGTCTCCGCGTCCCCGCGTCCGGGTCCGCCCGCGGGCCAATGCTACAATAACAGCGAAATGGCGGCGCGCCTCGAACCCGCTCCCGGAGCGCATAGCCTAAGTCTCGTAAACCTGCGAAATCTGCGCTCCGAGGATCTCGACCCGCTACTCGATGAGGAAGTGAACGCGTGGCGCAATCTGCTCGATTGGGACTTCGGTAAGTCGGCTGAGTTAGTGCGCCGCTTCGTGGATATGCGCGCCCTCAACGGGTTCGCCCTGGTCTCCGACGGTGAGGCCGCGGGCTACTCCTATTTCGTCCTGGAAGAACACAAAGGGCTGATCGGCGATCTGTTTGTGCGCGAAGCTTTCAGCACCACAGCCAACGAGAACCGGCTGCTGGAGTCCGTGCTCGAAGGTCTCACGCGCGCGGCGCAAATCACGCGCATCGAATCGCAGCTCATGATGACCCAACCGGGCTGGCACCCCATGCCCATGCACCGGGCCATGAGCAGTTTCGAGCGCAACTTCATGATGCTCGATCTGGAGCGTGCCTCGCTGCCGGTTCCCCGGCGGCCGCCCGCGGCCAATCGCGTCTACATCGACAAGTGGTCCGAGCACCACCAGGATCCGGCCGCGCAATTGATCGCCGCCGCCTACCAGGGCCATGTCGATAGCCTCATCAACGATCAGTACCGCACCGTGGCCGGGGCCCGCCGGTTCCTCTTCAACATCGTGCAGTATCCGGGCTGCGGCACCTTCTTCAAGCCCGCGTCCGTGGCCGCCTTCGACCGCCTTAACGGACGAATCTGCGGCATCTGCCTGGCCAGCCTGGTGATGCCCCACTGCGGACACATTACCCAAATCTGCGTTTCCCCCGCGGTGCGCGGCGCGGGCGTAGGCTATGAACTCCTGCGGCAGTCGCTGAGCTTGCTGCGCGATGCGGGCTGCCGCAAGACTAGCCTGACCGTCACTGCTTCGAATCAGGACGCCATCAAACTGTATGAGGACGTCGGATTCACTACTGTCCGCAAGTTCTTTGCCTACGTCTGGGAAGGATTTTAACTTCACCGTATGCTCGACTGGCTTTTTTCCGACCCGCTGGCCGCCGGCACAGCGGCCCCCGATTTCACGCTTCCGCAGCAGGACGGCAAAGCCGTAAGCCTCTCGAAGCTGCGCGGCAAGAACGTCGTGCTGGTCTTCTATCCCGGCGACGATACCCCGGTTTGCCGCAAGCAATTGTGCGAGTTCCGCGACCAGTGGAAAGAAATCCGCAAGCAGAACGTGCTGGTATTCGGCGTCAACCCCGCCAGCGCCGCCAGCCATGTGAAGTTCCAGGAGAAATACCATTTCCCTTTTCCCCTGCTTGTGGATGCGGGGCAGAAAGTCGCCGAACTGTATCACGCTAACGGATTATTTATCAAACGGAGCGTTTACCTGATCGGCCCCGATAGCGTAATCCGCTACGCCAAGCGCGGCAAGCCCGATCCCGCCGAGGTCCTCGCGGCAGCGCAATTCAAATAAAATGACGCAGTCCTTTTCAAACAATTGCGCGAATTGCCCCACCTGTGCGCAGCAAAAGCCGTAAACCAAGATCGCCGGATTTTATCCAAGGTCAGTATCAGGAGTACGCCCGAAGATATATCCCTAATTGAGCAAGCAATTTCCAGGTTCTTTGTTCGATGGGGCAGCGCGCACGGAGACTTTTGGCAGGGCGTGTGCTTCTGTTTCGCGCAAGCGGAAAAACGAATGATAAGCGTCGCTATATATTCAGACCAGCCGATCCTGGCTGCGGGACTCAAGGCCCTGGTGGTTGCCGAGCCATTGTTCGAGTTGGCGGCATGCTGCTCCAACTTAGCGGACTACAAGGAGCATTTAGCCGATCTGAACCCCGACTTGGCGGTCATAGATTTGACGCCGCAAATCACTTCGGATGCATTGCACGACTTCCAGAGACTGGCGCCAGCCTCGAAACTGATCCTATGGACTAATTCCATCGCGGCTGATTTCGCCATGGAGGCGCTGACCATCGGTGTTCGCGGCGTCCTCCGCAAAACGCTGACCCTCGAGGCGCACCGGCAGTGTCTGCGGCGCGTGAGTGCCGGCGAGATTTGGTTCGAGAAGTGCCTCACGGACCGCTTCCGCTCCTCGAAACGAATCTTTCTTACCGCCCGGGAAAGCCAGTTGATTATGCTGCTCTCACGCGGTCTGAAAAACAAGGAAATTTCGGCCGAGTTGGGTATAACCGAAGGCACCGTTAAGGTTTATCTGTCGCATCTTTTCCAGAAGGCCGGAGCCAAAGACCGGCTGGACCTGGCGCTCCAGGGCATCAAAAACTTTAGTATGGCGGGCATGCCGGGACAAGGCGCCCTTCGCTCCTTGACCGTAGATCCGTTTTAAAATGGACGAGGCTCGGAGAACAAAAAAAACCCGGTGCCTTGCCCCCAGCCCCGGCGGTCGGGCCTATTCCCCCTGCCCGGTGGCCCCCGCCGCCAGCGATTTACGCCGCCTGGAGTTCTCTGACTTGCTGGGCTCGGCCGTCATGGCTTGCTCGATCGCCATCAATAGCCCGGCGCGGCGCAACGGTTTGGGCAAGAATCCCGCGTACCCGTCCAGCAGCTTGATCCGAATGAACTCCTCGTCCACGAAGCCCGACATCCACAATATTCGAATATTCGGTCTTGCCGTTAGGATTTCGTCCGCCAGTTCGGTGCCATTTACCCCAGGTAAGCGGACGTCCAGCAAAGCGACATCAATGTGCACATGTTTTTGTCCGACCAAACGGGTCACGTCTGTGCGTTCGGCGGCCGGTAGTACCCGGTAGCCGGCGCCCATTAGGATGTTTTGAATAAGTACCAATACTGCGGGATCGTCGTCCACAATCAGTACGGTTCCAAGGTTTTCTGCGGGTGTTGTCATTCTAAAGTTCCTCTGCGGCACGGTTAATGCCCCGTGCCAGTAATCTAAGGCTATCGCTTGTTAATAAATGTATTACAGCCTCTCTTTGGTTAACGCGGGCCTTTCCGTTAAGCCGGATTGGGCGATTCCGCACGGCGCGCGAGCACTATCGCGCGGCCCTTGAAACACGATCGCAACGATTCTCTGCCATCCTGGATCTATGGAGTTGCCATGACCGCTCCCCTATCACCCGAAGAACTGCGAAAGATGAACGCATATTGGCGCGCCGCCAACTATCTCTCGGTGGGCCAGATCTATCTGTATGACAATCCACTGCTTAGGGAGCCGCTGAAGATCGAGCACGTAAAGCCGCGCCTGCTCGGCCACTGGGGTACCACGCCCGGCCTGAACTTCATCTACGTACACTGCAACCGCCTGATTTGCCGGCAGGACCTGAACATGATTTACGTGGCGGGTCCCGGTCATGGCGGGCCTGGACTAGTCGCGAATACGTACTTGGAGGGTACATACAGTGAGTACTATCCCAACATCTCCCGCGACGAGGAAGGCATGCGCCGCCTCTTCAAACAGTTTTCGTTCCCGGGCGGCATTCCCAGCCACGTTGCGCCCGAAACGCCGGGCTCCATCCACGAGGGCGGCGAGCTGGGCTATTCGCTGTTGCATGCCTATGGCGCCGTGTTCGATAACCCGGATCTTCTGGTTTGCTGCGTGGTAGGCGATGGCGAAGCCGAAACCGGCCCCCTGGCCACTAGCTGGCACTCCAATAAGTTCCTGAATCCCGCGCGAGACGGCGCCGTGCTTCCGATCCTGCATCTGAACGGATACAAGATCGCCGGCCCGACTGTGCTCGCACGCATCCCCAAACCGGAGCTGGTGGAGCTTTTGCGCGGCTACGGCCACGAACCCTATTTCGTCGAAGGGGACGATCCCGAGCCCATGCACCAGGCTATGGCCGCGACCCTGGACAAAGTGGTCAGCGTCATCCATGATATCCAGCGCGACGCACGCACCAACGGTTTCAAAGAGCGCCCCCGCTGGCCCATGATCGTGCTGCGCACGCCCAAGGGTTGGACCGGTCCCAAGATAGTCGACGGCGTCCAGATCGAAGGCACCTTCCGCGCGCACCAGGTGCCGCTCACCGATCTCGCTACCAAGCCCGGCCATCTGAAAATGCTCGAAGACTGGATGAAAAGCTACCGCCCCGAAGAACTATTCGACGCCGCCGGCACTCTTATCCCCGAGTTGCAGGACCTCCCGCCTAAAGGACATCGCCGCATGGGCGACAATCCCTACGCGAACGGCGGCCTGCTGCTCCGCGATTTGAAGATGCCGGATTTCACGGACTACGCCGTGGATGTGCCCAGACCCGGTAACGTGATCGCGGAAGCCACCCGCATCATGGGCAAAATGCTGCGCGACGTGATGAAACTGAACGCCGGCGCGGCTAACTTTCGCGTAGTGGGGCCCGATGAAACCGCATCCAACCGGCTGGACGCTCTGTTCGAATTCACCAACCGCGAGTCAGTGGCCGAGATCCTGCCCAACGACGATCACGTCGCGCCCGACGGCCGCGTCCTCGAAGTGCTAAGCGAACACATGTGCCAGGGCTGGCTGGAAGGCTATCTGCTTACCGGACGCCACGGTTTCTTCTCCTGCTACGAGGCCTTCGTCCACATCATCGATTCCATGTTCAACCAGCACGCCAAGTGGCTGAAGGTGACCCGCCACATCCCCTGGCGCCGTCCCATCGCGTCGCTCAATTACCTGCTTACCTCGCACGTCTGGCGGCAGGACCACAACGGCTTCAGCCACCAGGATCCCGGCTTCAT
Organism: Bryobacterales bacterium; assembly: GCA_963843255.1. Lineage (GTDB taxonomy): Bacteria > Acidobacteriota > Terriglobia > Bryobacterales > Bryobacteraceae > Bog-159. Next base: position 1,008,684 of record CAWJJQ010000009.1, read on the forward strand.
CGATAACGTGGTGAACAAGAAAGCCGACATCGTGCGCGTCTACTTGCCGCCGGATACCAACACGCTGCTCTCGGTAACCGATCATTGCCTGCGCAGCCGCCACTACGTCAACGTGATCGTGGCCGGCAAGCAGCCCGCCTTGCAGTGGCTCGATATGGAATCCGCCATCGAGCACTGCACCACCGGCATCGGCATTTGGGAATGGGCCAGCACCGATAACGGTGTCGAGCCGGATGTGGTGATGGCCTGCTGCGGTGATGTACCCACGCTGGAAACGCTGGCCGCCGTGGACTTCCTGCGCACGCGCCTGCCGGATCTGAAAATCCGGGTGGTCAATGTGGTTGACCTGATGACCCTGCAGCCTTCCACCGAACATCCGCATGGCCTGTCGGATGCGGATTTCGATTCGCTGTTCACCGACGATAAGCCTGTGGTCTTTGCCTTTCACGGCTACCCGTGGCTGATCCACCGGCTCACCTATCGCCGCCACAATCACGACAACATGCACGTGCGCGGGTACAAGGAAGAAGGCACCACCACCACGCCCTTCGATATGACGGTGCTGAACGACCTGGACCGTTTTCACCTGGCCGGCGACGTGATCGACCGCGTGCCCCGCCTGCGGAACATCGCCGCGCACATCAAGCAGGACCTGCGCAATAAGCTGATAGCCCACAAACACTACATCATGAAGCACGGCGACGATATGCCCGAGATTCGCGACTGGAAGTGGCCCCACTGATGAAGATCCTGGTGCTCAACGGCGGTTCCAGCAGCTTCAAGAGCAGCCTGTTCGAAGTCGAAGGCCTCGACGGCGGCGACGCGGCCCCGCCCCATCCGCTTTGGGAGGCGCGCGTCGATTGGGAGCATCACCCCGGCTCCGCCGAGATCCAGGTGAAAGCGGATGGAGCCACCTCTAACCGCACCGTGCCCGTGAAGGCCCCGCTCGATTCACTCGATCCCTTGATGGAAATGGTCCCGCATCGCGCTGAGATCCACGTGGCCGGACATCGCGTGGTGCATGGCGGCCGCGCCTTTCGCGACAGCACCCGCATCACGCTCGCAGTGCGCGCCGGCATCGCCGAAATGGCCAGCTTCGCGCCCGAGCACAACCGCCTCGAGCTGGAAGCCATCGAGTGCATGGAGCGTATCCTGGGCCCGCAAGCCGTCCAGGTGGCCGTGTTCGATACCGCATTCCATGCCAGCCTGCCGCCGCCTGCTTACGTCTACCCCGGGCCGTACGCCTGGGTCGGCCAGGGCATTCGCCGCTACGGATTTCACGGCATCAGCCATCAGTACACCTCGCGCCGTGCGGCCGCGATTCTCGGCCGCGATCTGGCATCGCTGCGCATGATCACCTGTCATCTCGGCAATGGATGCTCGCTGGCCGCCATCCGCGACGGCGTTAGCATCGACACCACCATGGGCTTTACGCCGCTCGAAGGGCTCATGATGGGTACCCGCTCCGGCACCGTCGATCCGGGCATCATCATTCACCTGGTGCGCCACCGCGGCTACCGCGCCGAGGAACTCGATCGCGTGCTCAACAAAGAATCCGGGTTGCGGGGCGTCTCCGGCTGTTCCGGAGACATGCGCACGGTCCTGGCGGCTATGGGTCGCGGCGATGCGCGCGCGCAACTGGCGTTCGATGTCTACGTGCATCGCCTGTGCTCCGAAATTGGCGCCATGATCGCCAGCCTCCGCGGCCTCGACGTTCTGGTCTTCACCGCGGGCGTGGGCGAAAACAGTCCCGAGTTGCGCGCCCAGGTTGCCGATACCTTCGCCTTTCTGGGCCTCCAACTCGATCCCACCAAAAACAGCCAGTCCCCCGTGGACGCGGATATCGCCACGCCGCAATCGTCCGTCCGCGCGCTGGTGGTGCACACGCAGGAGGAATGGGAGATCGCGCGCGAGTCCTTCCGCGTGGTTGGGGCTAGGGCGTAGAATAAAGCAATGACCGCCTGGCAGGATTTTCTGGACAGCAATCCGGTGGTGTGTGGTGGAGAATTGTGCGCCGCCGGAACTCGAATCCCCGTAACGGTCATTCTCGACAATCTTGCCGAATGTTCCATCGCGAAGAGATCCTGGAGAACTATCCCTCTCTCCGGGCTGAGCACGTAGATGCGGCGCTGGCGTACGCGGCGGACCTCGCGCACGAGGAGAGCCTGGTCCCGCTTCGAGCCAAATGAATTTCAAGATTGACGAGAATCTTCCCACCGCGATCGCTGATGATCTCCGCGAACTTGGACACGACGCCGACACCGTTCTGGGGGAAGGACTTCACGGAGCACCCGACGCGGAGGTCGTGGAAGCATCTGCGGGCGTCGAACCGTATTCTGCTGACTCTCGACAAAGGCATCGCTGATGTTGTGCGATTTCCAGTGAGTGAGCATGCCGGTGTGGTCGTGTTTCGACCGGGCACGTCGGGTCGCCGGGCTGTAAGGTCTTTCGTTCGGGCACGGCTTTCGGAGGTGCTTCAAATGGAACTCGCCGGTCGCCTCACTGTGGTCGGTCCCACCCGAATACGTTTTCGTTAGCAGGCCGGATGGTTCCCGTTCTCATGTCCCAGGCCCGCAAGCGCATAGCCCGCGGTAATTCAAGATAGAATCTGCGTGACGTGGCCTTCACACATACAACTCGCGCCGCGGCCTTGATTGCCCTGTCTCTGGCCGCCGCCGGAGCACAGCCGATCCGCCTGCATCCGAAAAACCCGCACTATTTCCTGTTCCATGGAAAGACCATTGCCCTGATCACCAGCGGCGAACACTACGGCGCCGTGATGAATGCGGACTTCAATTACGACCGCTACCTCGCAACCCTCGCCGCCGAGGGCATGAACTATACCCGGATCTTCGGCGGCAGCTACCGCGAGGTGCCCGAGAAATCGTTCGGCATTCAGCGCAACACGCTGGCCCCCGCGCCCGGACGCTATCTCGCACCCTGGGCCCGCAGCCGCACGCCGGGCTACGAAGGCGGCGGCAACAAGTTCGACCTCGACCGCTGGAACCCCGATTTCTTCGCCCGCTATCGCGATTTCCTGGGCAAGGCGGCCGAGCGCGGCATCGTGGTGGAGGTGACGCTGTTCTCGTCGCACTATCAGGACATGCAGTGGAAGATCAGCGCCCTGAACCGCGCCAACAACGTCAACGCCACCGACGCCATCGAATGGAAGAAGCTTCACACCCTCCAAAACGGCAACATCCTGAAATATCAGGAACGCTATGTGCGGCAGTTGGTGCGCGAAGCCAGCGCCTTCGATAACGTGATCTTTGAAATCCAGAATGAGCCCTGGTCCGACCGCCCGGTGCTGGCCGGCGTGGCCAATCCGTATCTTGCCGCTCCGGAGCGCGACCACTATCCCAATTCCATCGATATCGCCGATGACCTTTCGCTCGCCTGGCAGGCGCGCGTGGCCCAGTGGATCGCGGACGAAGAGGGCGCCCTGCCCAACAAACATCTGATCGCACAGAACTACTGCAACTTCGGATTTCCCGTACGGCAGCTCGTGCCCGGCGCCAGCATCGTCAATTTCCATTACGCGTATCCGCGCGCAGTGCCCCTCAACTACGGCCTCGGCAAGGCCATTTCATACGACGAGACCGGCTTCCTGGGCCGCGCCGATTCTGTCTACCGGCGGCAGGCCTGGAACTTCATGCTCTCCGGTGGCAGCATCTTCGATGCCCTCGACTATTCGTTCAGCGTCGGCCGCGAGGATGGCACCGACACAGAACCCAACGGTCCTGGCGGCGGCAGCCCGGCGTTCCGTCGGCAGCTTCGCATCCTGAGCGAATTCATCAGCCGTCTGCCGCTCGAGGATTTGGCGCCCGATTCACGCACCGTAAAGCACGCCGCGGGAACCTACGCGCGCGTGATTTCCGCTCCAGGCCGAGTGTATGCGGCTTATTTCGATGGCAGCGGTCCCACGAGCGTTACGCTGGACCTGCCGGCCGGCGACTATTCCGGCGAGTGGCTCAATGTGGAAACCGGCAAGATCGAGCAGCCGGAGCGCTTCCATCACGCGGGTGGCGACAAGGAATTGCGGTCACCGGCATTCAGCGAAGGCATTGCCTTGCGGTTGCAGCGGTCCACTCCCTAGCACGGAACGGGAGCGCCCCTACATCAACGCCGTCGGCCGGCGCGCCCAGGGCTTGCCCTTCTCGACGGATACTGTTTCCATGTCCTTCACGTACTGGGTGGCCTGCGTCAGCAGGTGATGCAGATCGTTCCCGATGCTGATGAACCGGAATCCCTTCTCCAGGAACTCCCCCACGCGCGACGTGCCGAACAGAAATATGCCCAGAATCACGTTGTTTTTACGCGCCTGCTCTACCAGCGTGGCCGTGGCGGCGTCCAACTCCGGCGACGTGTACATGTGCGGGAACTCGTATTTCTCGTACAGGCCCATCGACATGGACAGGTCGTTCTGTCCCAGGAACAGAATGTCCACGCCGGGAACCGCGGCGATCTCGGCCATGTTCTTGATGCACGAAGCCGTCTCCACCTGCAGCGCCACGATGATGTTGTTATTGGCGTTACCCACGTAGCCCAGCAACCCTGCCTTATTGGTGCTGCGTTGCGGGAAGTACACGGAGCGCGTGCCCACCATCGGGTAGCGCGCGCAGCTCACTGCCTGGCGCGCCTCTTCCGCGTTGTTGATGTACGGAATCAGCACACCATCCGCCCCCAGGTCGAGGGCCTGTTGAATCCCGCCGCGATCGTGATAGCCCTCTACCCGTACCATCGACTTGGCTCCGCCGCTGGCGATGGCGCACATCATGGCCGAGAGTCTCTCGTGATCCATAGGCCCGTGCTGCGTATCCACCAGCAGCCAGTCGTAGCCGCTGTGCGCTAACTGCTCTGCGACGGTGGGACTGTGGGCATTCAGGAATAACCCCATCTTGGGGGTGCCATCGCGTAACTGCTTCTTAAATTCGGCGCCGGTAAGAGTGTTCGACATGGTAGGGAATCCTTTGCACTATATCCAAATGGGCCGTGCTACGTCAATGTCAAAAGAGGCCGTGATGCCGTTCGGTTATGATCGAAGAGTGATGCAACGCCGCACGTTTCTGCAAGTGGCCGCCGCCGCGCCGCAACTGCTGGCGGCCACGGATCGTAAGCTTCCCAAGTATCGGATCGTCTCCAAGTACGCGCCTTCGGCGCAACCCGGCATGCCGGGTCCGTATCCAGGACAAGTCGTCTCGGTACACTCCGACAAGTCGATCGACGTTTCGAGCGAAAAGCCGGATGCCGGAGTGGTGCGCGAGATGATGTCGCACGGCATGCTGTCCCTTACCGGCGATAAGGATCTGCGGGATGCCTGGGCGCGCTTCATCACGGCCGCCGACGTGGTCGCCATCAAGGTGAACTGTTCGGGTGCGCCCGGCATTATGTCCTCGCCGGCGGTCGTGGCCGAAATCGTACGGAACGTGATGGCCGTGGGCGTCAAGCCCGATTCCATCTGGATCTACGAACGTTTCCGCGATCAGGTGGATTCCGTGCATTACGATCGCTACGTCCCGCAGGGCGTGCACATCTGGACCGCCGAGGGCCAGCGCGGCTCGACCGAATCGTACGACCCCGCCACCTACGTAGAAGCCACGTTTTTCGATGAAGACGATACGCGTTCGAACCTCGCGCGGCCGGTAGGCACACGATTTACGAAGATTATCAACGTGCCGAACATGAAGGACCATGGCGCCGCCGGCGTGACCGGCTGCCTCAAAAACATCGCCTACGGCAGTTTCTCGAACGTGGCGCGGTCGCACGCCGGATCCGTGACCAACACTTACTCGTTCGTCGGTACCCTGGCTTCCGTCGAGCCGCTGCGCTCGCGTACGGTCTTGCAGGTGATGGACGGTCTGCGCGGCGTGTGGCATGGCGGGCCTTTTTCGTACAGCCGCAAGTTCCGCTTCTATCCGAAGACCATGATGTTCGGCACAGATCCTGTGGCCATCGACCGCCTGCTGATCGACATTATCGATGACAAGCGCAAAGCCGAACATGCCGTTTCCGTGTGGGACCGCTCGCCCGAAATCCTACACAATCCCGGCGAGCACGATCGCAATCCCAATTCGAACCAGTTCGTGCGAGAGCCAGGACACATTGAATACGCCGCGCATCTCGGCCTGGGCGTCTACGATCTCGACAAGATCAAAGTGACCCGGCTGGAAGTCTGATGCTCGCTCTGCTCGCAGTTCTGCTGCCGGCGCTCTACTGGGACCAACCCGCCGATACCGCTCCCGCGCTGCACAAGGCAGGCATAGAGCGTTTGTACGTGCCTGCCGCGATCGAATCCGCATGGCGCCAGCAGGGCTTCACCGTATCCGCGTTTGATCGCGCCGCGGCCGTCAAGGCCACCACGCCCAATGTCGAATACCACATGGACGTGGCCTCGGCTACGCGCGTGCCTTGGGTGGACGCCAATGGCTGGCAATTCGAGCGGAAGCCCGGGCGTTCCTATTTCTACGATGCGCCCGCGGGCACCGCCGTGCTCGCCGCCGCCGAAGCTTTCGCTTATGGAGTGGATGCGGCCATCCGCGCCGCGCCCCAGGATCTGGAAGCGTTCGCGCGCATGATCCGTTTCCTGAACGACACCGGCTCGTCGAACTTGCCCGTCGAGGCCAACATCGGTGTGATCGATGACGGCTCCGACATCATGGGCGAAGTGCTGAACCTGATGGCCCGCCACAATCTGCTGTTCCATGTGATCCCCGCGCCGGACCCGCGCTACGATCTCAACATCCGCCTGGGAACGCCGGAATACTCCACCGATGACGCCGCGAACCCCTACGAGTTTGCCATGAAGGTCCGGCGCACCCTGACCGACGAAAAGCGCCTGCTGCGCCTCTACGGCAGCAACCTGGTGCTGGTCCGCCTCACCGGCGAAAAAGCCCAGGCGCGCATTCACCTGCTCAATTACGGCAAGGCCCCTGTGCGTGGATTGCGTGTGCGCATCCTGGGCGCGTATCAGCCGGGGAAACTGGCCGTGTTCGGCCATCCCGATGCCGCGCTTGGGGATTTCACCGTGGAAGACAACGCCACCGAATTTACGATTCCGGAAATGGGACCGTACGCGGTGGTCGATTTGTTACGGCGCAAATAGGACGTTCCCGGCCAGGCCCGGCAGAGCAACTGTGCTCACGATGCCGGACGTCGTATTCACAATCTCCAAGCCCGAGGTAGTTGACACCCACGCTTCAGAACCGTCCGGGCTGATCACAACCGGCGACGGATTCGAACCCACCGAAAAACTGGGCCGCTGAGTTAGCGTCGTGAGATTCGCCACCATAAGCAGGTTATTCACCCCGTCCGCCACATAAGCCGTGGAACCGTCGGGAGAAAGTGCCAGCCCTGCCAGGAACCCGTTCGCGGGGGTCAGGTTCATGGTGGCAGTGATTTTATTCGTTGCCGTGGAGAGCAGATGAACGCGTCCAAAGTTGGCCGTGTAGACCAGCGTGGAACCATCCGGCGTCAGCGCCATCGCCCCCATGCCATCCGCAACGCTGATGGCGGCGGTGTACTTGAATGTGGAGGTATCCAGAACCAAAATCTCGCCGGGCGCTAACAACTCAGTCGAGGAATTAACGATTCCGGAAACGAAACTGGCCGAGATGTACAGGCGCGTGCCATCGGGAGATAGGATGGCCTGCCCGACGTTGGTCAATTGGCCCACAGAGGCGGAGCCGGTCGCAGTTTTTGAGGCCACATCATAAGCCGTCACACCACCCGGATTGTAAATATAAACCACCGTTCCGCTGGCGTTGAATACCATTGCCCCGGAAATGTCGACCATGAACTTGACTTTTTCGGTGGCCGGATTGAGAAACAGGATATCGCCGCCCAGTCCAAAAGAGTACTGAGACGCCCAGAGTATATTGCTGCCGGGAGGGATCGCCAATGGACCGATCTCTACACTCCCCAGGGCGACGTGTGTGACTTTACGCGACGCCACATCTACCGAAGCGATGGCGCTGTTATCCGCATTCAGCACATACAGGCTTTGGCCATCCCTGGTAAGCGACAGGCCGGTGATCGGTCCGAGTTGCGGGACCGTCGTCAACGTTTTCCGCGCCGGAATCAAAAATTCGGAAAGACTCCAGACTTGGGCCTGCGAGCGATTGGTCGAATAGAGCTTGGTTCCATCGGGCGAGATCGCGAAATGCGTTGGGATGAAGTCAGCCGGAGCGTCGAATACGGTTGCCCCGGTGGCGATGTTCACAGCCAGGATAGAACCTAAAGCGAACGACATGTAAGCCGTGGTGCTGTCAGGGGACGAAATGACGATGCCGGGCGTGCCCTGATTCTCGTTCGGCAGGGGAAAAGTTTTCACCGCGGACGACTTTGGATCGATCACCAATAGCTGGTTGCTGGAATCCGTCATCAGGATCAGGCCGCTCGGTGTTACGGCCAGATCCGACGGGTATTCGTTCACCGGAATCTGGTTCACCAGCGCCAGCGTTTTCGCATCAACCACCTGTATGTATTCGTTCGCGTACCCGACCTCGTAGTAAAGTTGGGTTCCGTCAGGTGAAATCAAAAGCGGCCCGAGGCTTCCGAGGCTGGGGAGATTCGCCGTGGCCGTGAGCCCATACGTGGTGGTGTCGATTGCCATCATGGTGGACATCGGTCGGTTTTGCGGCGCGAAAACATAGACACGCGATCCGTCGGGACTCATCGCGAGTTCCAGCGGCGGCTCACCGGACACGCTGATCGGCACCGGCACCGTGGCCAGGACTGCGCCGGTGGCTGTCGAGATCACTTGCAGTTCAGGCTTGAGGTCAACGGTGACGAACATCTTTTTGCCGTCGGGACTGACCGCGATGCCGTCGCCGCCGGAACCAGTCGCGAGCGTCCGGGTTTGCGCCAGGGTGGCTGTATTGAAGACTGCGGCCGTGGACGGCGCGTTATAAACGCTCACATATGCGGTGGATGAGGCTGCCTGCAGGTTAGCCGCGGCGAAAAACAAAATCAGGGCCGCGCGATTCCTCACGGTCTTGCCTCGGAGTCCGCGAACCGCTTGAAGAAACTGGTGGCGTTCCACTTCGGGCGAGCCGTCCGGTCGGCGACTACTTCGGCCAGGGCGCGGACCAGATCGTCGAACCGTGCCGCGCACTCCAGGTCCACAGGCTGCTTCAGATCGTCGGCCGGAGCATGATAGCGGTCCTTCAGCCAGTTCTTGGCGATCTTCTCTTCCGGCGATCCCTTCTCGTAGCCCACTTTCAACGCCAGCGCGGGGACGCCGCGGCGGATGAAACTGTACTGGTCGCTGCGAATGAAAATGTTGCGCTCAGGCTCCTGGTCGTCCTGCACCCGCACGCCATGCGCCAGCGCCACCGCGCGGATCTCTTCGCCCAAGTCCGATTCGTTCAGCCCGTACACCGTCACGCTGCGCAGCGGGAACAGCGGCAGGAACATGTCCATGTTCAGGTCCGCCACCATGCTCTCCGGCTTCACCGTGGGATGCGCGGCGAAGTAGCGCGACCCCAGCAGTCCCTTCTCTTCGCCGGTCACCGCGACGAACAACAGCGACCGGCGCAGCTTCGGCTTGGTATCGTTGAACGTCTCCGCGATATCCAGCAGCGCCGCCACGCCCGACGCATTATCCATGGCGCCGTTATAGATCCGGTCGCCGTTGATAGGCTCGCCGATTCCCAGATGATCCAGATGCGCCGAAAGCACCACGTACTGATCCTTCAACACGGGGTCCGTGCCGGGAAGAATGCCGGCTACATTCTGCGATTCCACTTCCGACCGGTCCACCACCACCTTCGCAGTGAGAGAAGCGTGTAGCGGGAAACGCGGCAAAGGCTTGCCCGCATCCACCAGCGCCACCAGATCGTCGAAGGAATGGCCGGAACCCGCGAACCACTTTCCAGCCTGTTCGGGGTTGAGCATGGCCGCAAATCGCAGACCGAATTGTTCAGACAATCCCGGGTCCGCCAGGCTCATGGAAGGCTGATGGCTGCCCAGCGCGATGCGCTGCCAGGGCAGATCCATGTGATGCGGATTGGGAATACTGATCGTTCCGATTACGCCCGCCCGCTCCAGGAACTTGCCGCGCTCCGTAGCGAATTGATAGTGCGAGCGCAGTGGCCCTGGAATATTCGACGGGCCGCCGCTCATGTACAAAACAATTTTGCCGCGCAGGTCGAGACCCGCCAGGTCGTCGTACTGCAACTCGGGCACAGTCAGCGCGTAGCCCGCAAACACCACTTCGGCGTTCACCGCGGGCGCGGGATCGACGCGCGTGCTGATAATGGCGTCCTGCCCCAACACCAGCTCCTCGGATTCGCCGTGGCGCACCAGCGTCATGCTCGATTCATTTTCTTTGAGCCGCCGGACGTGAAAGTGTACCGGCTGGATGTAGCCGTCGGTGCCCGCCGGTTTCAAGCCCGCGCGCTCAAACTCGCCGGCTACGTACGCGGCGGCCTTGCGATGGCCCGCGCTGCCCGTATCCCGGCCTTCCAGTTTGTCGTCCGCCAGGTACAACACGTGGCCCCACCAGCGGCGCCCATCCGTGGTGCTGGCCAGCAATGCGGCGGCCAGCGTAGCGGCCAGTGTCACCCGGCGAATCATTTCTTCCCCTTCGCCTTCTTGTATTCCTCGCGCACGCCCTGCATCTGGCGCGCGTGATTCTCCGCATGCTGCGCCAGCACTTCCACCTGGTCGCGCAGCGTGATGGTCCCCCGTTCGTTGTGGTTACCCGTGCGCGTATAGGCGTCTTCGGGCAACTCCTTCAACAGCTCATAATTCTCGCTACGCAGGCGCCGGAAGGTTTCCAGCGATTGTTTGGGTTTGCGGCGCGCATAGTCCAGGTTCCGGGTCCAGGCGTCCTGGTCGAAAGCGATGATGGTGGGGTGCTCCTCCGCGATGATCTGGCGCAGGCGGTGCGCGCACACCAGCTCCGAATCCGCGACGTGCGCGATCAGTTGCCGGATGCTCCACTTTCCGGGTCCCGGCAAAAAGTCCTCTTCTTCACCGAAAACTCCCGTCAGCACCACGGCCAGCAGCTCCGGTCCCCGGCGAAAACGCTCCAGCAACTCCGGTATGTCGCTCATCGGTGTCTCCGTGCTTCTAAGGAACTCGCTTCCAGGCTCTTTGTTTTCTGTGGCTTGCAAAACTCACAAAATGTCCGCTTTTCGAACAGACCGCGCCCATCCGGAAGCGGTTCCTCCCCCGTTTGGGCCCGCGCACACGCCGGCGCCTCGCTTCTAAGGAACTCGCGCAAAACGGGGCGCCCCGCGCCGCTGTAAACTGCGGAGTTCCTATCCTAAATGGCGGCGCGGGATACGCGCCCCTTTGCGCTTCTAAGGAACCGCGCAAAACGGGGCCACGGCCGCGCCGCCACTATCCCGCGAGTTCCTATCCTTTTCTGGCGGCGCGGACACGCGCCCCTTTGCGCTTCTAAGTATTTTAATAATAGTCCGCGCAGCTCAGGTAATATCCGCACTTCGGGCAAACCAGTTTGCATTTGTGCTGGACCAGGCGCGTGGAGCACACGGGACAATAGAGCATGGGCTCGTCTTCGGACTTCTGCTCGGATGGCTGCACAAAGCTTAAGGCTATTATATCCGTATGAAAGTGGGCCGGCGCCTTGGATACGTTATTTGACGAACCTTCTACGTTCGACCGCGACGAACTGGCCGGGCGGCTCCGCGGTCTTGCCGGCGAGGGCATTTATATCGGAGGCAGCTCCTGGAAATACGAGGGATGGCTGGGCCAGGTCTACAGCCGAGGCAACTATCTTTCGCGCGGAAGGTTCTCGCGGAAGCTGTTCGAATCCACCTGCCTGAAAGAGTACGCTCAGACCTTCCCCATCGTGTGCGGCGATTTCGCCTTCTACCAGTTCCCCACGCCCGAATTCTGGGCCAAGCTATTCGGTCTCACACCCGAAGGTTTCCAGTTCGCTTTCAAGGTGCCGGAACAGATTACCTGCAGAGTGTTTCCATCGCATGTGCGCTACGGTACGCAGGCCGGCCAGGAGAACGCGGAGTTTCTGAACGCGGCCATGCTGAAGGAGATGTTCCTGCGCCCGCTCTGGCCCCACCGGGCGAAGACCGCGCTGCTGATTTTCGAATTCGGCACCTTCGCTAAAAAATCCATTTCCGGGGTAGACGAATTTGTCGCGCGGCTGGACCCGTTTCTGGCCGCCCTGCCGCCGCACTTCCGTTACGCCGTGGAAGTCCGCAACGCGGAGTTCCTGCACCCCGACTATTTCGCCTGCCTAAGGGCGCGCGGCGTGGCCCACGTCTATAATGCCTGGTCGCGCATGCCCGAGCTTGGCCAGCAGATCCAGATTCCGGAATCCGCCACCGCGGACTTCCTGGTTTCGCGCGCGCTGCTACGCCAGGGCCGGCCCTATGAGGAGGCCGTGGCCAACTTCTCGCCCTACACCGAAATCCGCGATCCCAACCCCGCCGCGCGCGATGCCCTGCGCATCCTGATCCAGCGCGCCCATGACCAGCGCCACATGGCATTCCTGTTCGTGAACAACCGGCTGGAAGGTAATTCGCCCATGACCATCATGGCCGTGACCGAGCCCGACTAACGTTCCAGGCTCCGCAGCCAGGCCAGTTCCTTCCGCTTCTTCCGCCAGTACCAGAACCCGGCCGTGGAAAGTGCGATCGTAAAAAGCCAGATGCAATCTATAAAAACGGAGCTGAACCACAGCCACGACCCCAGCGTCATTCCCTGCACCGATTCCCTGTAGACCCAGCCCAGGCAGAATGCCATTTCGACCGCGTACAGGCCGGCGCCGAACAGGACCGCGGACATCTGGGACCGGCAGCGTTTGATCAGCAGCTCGATATAACCCGCCGTATCCATAGCCGCGGGCGATCCCAGACCCCGGTTCGTGGTCAGCCGGAACGCCCAGGCGGCGGCTATGAACAGCCACGTGACCGCCGCCAGCACCACCATTGCCGGACGCGGCATGCGCGCCGCCAAAATGATCACCGCGCCGCCGATCCCGACCGTGACCAACACATCTGCCGCCAGCATGACGCGCATCCAGCGGTCCTGGCGCTCTACGCGCCGGCGCAGGTCTGGCGGCACCGCGTCGTCCGACTGCCACTCTCCCCGCCACTTCTCCAGTTCCGTATCCAGGTTCATTTCCGCGGCTCCAATGATTCCCGCAACAACTGCCGCGCGCGGCTCAGGCGCGCGCCCACATTGCTTTCCGAAATGCCCAGCACTTCCGCGATCTCACCATATCCCATGCCTTCGAGCGCCAGTGTGATCACTTGCCTGTAAAGGAGGGGCAAGCGATGCACTGCGCGGCGCAGGCGCTCGACGGCCTGTTCGCGCGCCAGGCCCGCCTCGGGATCGGGTGCCGGATCGGGCGCATCCACCGCTTCGCCCGCCGCCTGAAACCGCGCCCGGTTGCGCGCCAGGTAAGCGATCGCGCGATTGTGCGCGATGCGGAACAGAAACGTGCGCGCGGAGCACTCGCCGCGAAAGGTGCGCAACGCCTGCCACACCGCCAGTGCGATTTCCTGCAACAGATCGTCGCGATCACCGCGCGTGTTCGTGTAGCTGGCCGCCAGCCGCGCGAGCGCGGGTCCGTTGGCAGCCAGCAACCGGTCGAATTCCTGCTCCTGGGTGGCGCGGTCCAAAGTGGCGATCAGCTCCACGTCCGCAAATGCGGCGTCAGCTTCCGTACACGATTTCATCACGGTGCAACCTGTTGGCGGCGATCTCCAATACCAGCAGGGCCAGTCCGGCTGTGAAGCAGCCCAGCGCGGCAGCCTCCCCGAACCCCGCGCCCGCACCCTTCAGCCAGTGTTCGAGCTGCCACTGCTGCCCGACTACCGGAGCCCACGCGCACCAGCGGCCCGCGGCCTTCGGGAAAAATGTCAGAAACAGGCCTAGCCCCATGGGCAGGAAGACCAACATCGACAAGTACGTTTGCGCCTCTTTCGCCGCTCGGCAAACGGTCGAAATGGTCAATTGGAGCGATGCCGCCAGCAGCGCCAACGGCACCAGTCCGGCACACAGGCCAAATAGAAGCAGCAGCGGATGCTTCGCCGGAACGCTTCCCGCCCGCACAAAAACCAGCGCGAACCCAAGCAGATTGATGATCAGCCCGGCCACCGAAAACAGGCTCACGGCCAGCCATTTCCCTACGACGATGTCCCGCCGCGGCACCGGGTTCAGCAACAGGGGCAGCAGGGACTGGCGCTCGCGCTCCCCGGCCACCGTGTCCATGGCCACGTTCATTCCCCCGACGAACGCCGAAACCAGCGTGAACACCGAAATCATGGCGATCAGCACCCCGTCCACTTTGGTCGTCAGCGAGACCATGAAGACCACCGCCGGCCCCATGAGTGCGTACATCAGCGAAGAAATCAGCGAGCGCCGGTCGCGCAGGCTGTCGATCACTTCCTTGCGTGCCACGATCAAGCTTGGGCTCAACATACGGCATGCTCCTGACTGCACGTCAATTTAACGAAAGCATCCTCCAGCGAAGCGCTATCCGTCTCGCTGCAAAGCCCGGCCGGCGATCCTTGGGCCACTACCCGCCCGCCATCGACGATCACCACCTGGTCGCACAGCGTCCGCACTTCGTCCAGCACGTGGCTCGAAAACACCACGCACACCCCCGCGTCGCGCAATCGCCGCAGGAAATCGCGCAGCGATCGTACCGTAGGCACGTCCAGCCCATTGGTCGGCTCATCCAGCAGCAGGTTGCGCGGCGCGTGCAGGATAGCCCGGCCCAGTGCCGTCTTCATGCGTTCGCCCTGGGAGAACCCGGCGGTGCGCCGGTCCGCAATGGATGCCAGCCCCAGCGTGGCCGTCACCTCGTCCGTGCGCCGCGCGACGGTGTCCGGCGGCATCCCCCGCAGCGCCCCGAAATAGGCTAGGTTCTCGCGCACCGTGAGCCGGGGATAGATTCCCATGTGGTCGAGCAGCGCGCCCAGCGGGCCGCCTTCCACCGTCACTGTGCCGGAATCCGGCTGCAATGCGCCGCAGATCATGCGCAGCGTAGTGGTCTTTCCGGCGCCGTTCGCTCCTAGAAGACCGGTTATAGCCCCATCCGGCGCAGTGAACGACAGGCCGTTCACCACCCGGCGGCCATGGAAGCTTTTGACAAGTTCTTGTACCTGGATCATATCTTTCGCTGGTATAGTCCGCGCCGCCAGGATTACCTTACAAGAACTTCACGAGAGATGATATTATGCATGTTCCGTTACATTCACCGCTTGGGCTGTTTCCCGAATCAGCTTTTCAATCGAAAATGACCGCTGTTGCGTGTAGAGTTCTGTCCGCTGGCCTGATTGCGTGGGGACTTGGGCCCTTGGGCGCCAGTGTGACCGAAGCGCCCGCGATCCTAAGCGCCACAGTGGATTACTCAGGCAACCAGGTCACCATCAAAGGCACCCATTTCAGCCCTGCCGGGGAAGCGCCCACCGTCGCCATCGACACCGCACCGCTGCCGTTGGTGTCCTTCACAGACGAGACCGTCGCCGTGAATTTGCCCGCCGTGTGGGCAACAGGATCCTATCTCCTGGCCGTCACCAACAGCAATCATCAAACCGGCGTCTACCGCATGACGCTGGAAGCCTCGCTCGATAAGCTGCGCTATCACGCCCGGGCGATTTATATGCCCCTCCCGCTGGCGGGAAACTTCGCTTACGCCGGAGTACTGCAGGAGCTGAATGCACCGCGTGAATGGGGAGACGGCGCGGCCGCGTACGGACGCCGGCTGGCCTCCACCGAAGGCGCTACCGTGATCCATACCGTGCTGGCTTTCGGCCTGGATTCGGCGCTACATGAGGATCCCCGGTATTTTCCGTCCTTGCGGAGAGGCTTTTTCCGCCGCATCGCGCATGCCGCGCGAGGCACCTTCATGACCCGCACGGACACCGGCGGCGAAACCGTATCGGCGTGGCGGTTTGGCAGCGCGTATGGCGAAAATTTCCTGTCCAATCTCTGGTACCCGCACCGCCTCGATACGGTGCGGCTGGGCTTCATCCAGGGGTCCGTCCGCATGGGATTCGACCTGATTACCAATCTTTCGTCGGAATTCTGGCCGGATCTCCGAAAAAAGCTCCTCCGCCGCAACTGACCTCCCCAACCACCGCTTTGGTTCCGCGTCTAAGGGAACGGGAGCAAACTCCATGAACAGGATCTTGATTGTGGCCATGTGCCTGGCGCCCGCCGCGCTGGCGCAGGAAAAGCGAATGAGCTGTGACGACGACCACGGCTGGCGGGAACGCGGTCATTACTGCGAAATGCGTGAAGTGACCGTGCCGGCCGGCGGCCATCTCGACGTGGATGGCGGAACCAACGGCGGCATCTCGATCAAAGGATCGAACCGCAGCGACATCCTGGTGCGCAGCAGAGTGGAAGCGTATCGCGACGATGAATCCGATTCGCGGCAAGTGGTGGCCGCTATTCACGTGGAGACTGCCAGCGGGCGTGTACGCGCCACTGGACCTACTATGGAGAGGCACGGCTGGAGTGTCAGTTACGAGATCTTTGTGCCCGCGAAAACCGACCTGGTGCTACGGACACATAACGGCGGGATCGACATGAAAGACGTCCAGGGCCACATACAGTTCGAGGCCACCAACGGCGGCGTAACGCTCGACAGGCTGGCAGGCTCGGTCGAGGGCCACACCACCAACGGCGGGGTTCACCTGGAACTGGCGTCCGACCACTGGGAGGGTGACCGTTGCGATGTGTCAACCACCAACGGCGGTGTGACCATCATGGTCCCTTCCAAATACTCGGCGCACCTGGAGACCGGCACGGTGAACGGAGGCGTTCGCATCGATTTCCCCGTGACGGTGCAGGGTGAAATTAACCGGCAGATCGCCGTGGACCTTGGCTCCGGCGGCAACCTGGTGCGCGCCACCACCACCAACGGCGGCGTGCGCGTCGAACGCATGTAACCGTTGTCGTGGGGCAGGCCCGTGGCCTGCGCGGGGCTCTAAGCCCCGCAAGACCGCCGCAGGCAGAGTGCCTGCCCCACACTACTGGGCGCGCTTGGCGGTGAATTCCTGGCCCTGGCCCTCGCCACCCTCACGCATTCTGGTGAATTTGATCTCGTCGCCGGAAACCGTTCCTTTGTACGTCAGTTTCACCGTGTTCCCGTTGAATTCCATAGTCTGGCTGAAGGAGATCTGATCCCCATCGATTTTGCCTTCGGAAATCGGGTTGTCTCCGCGGGGGCTGCTCACCGTGCCGGTTACCGTCCCCCCGTCAGCCTTTAAATTGAAGGTTGCTTCGCGTGTCTGTCCGTTACGGCCGGGCACTTGAGCGGTCCACTTGCCCGTAATATCCGCGGCCAGCATAGTGATCGCAAGCAAGCCGGAAAGAAAGCCTAAAGTCAGTAGTCTGCGCATGTCAAAAGGGCGTTTACAGGCGCCTCAATGTTACGCGATGACGATCCTTTCGGCCTCCGCGTTCGTTTCCTGCTGCTGCTCGGCGTGCAGGGCGTGGTATTGCAACTGTTGCCGCATCACTTGTTCTAGCGCTGGTCGAGCCTGATTCAGACGCACGGTGGAGCAGTCCGGCATCGCGCCCGCGCGGCCCGGTGATGCCCTGGATCCCGATCGCCAGGGCGACACCGAGGGGCCCGAGCAGACCGCGCTGAGCATTCCGCTGATCCTGCTTTTCTTCCGGATCATCGGGCTGCGGGTCTCGGTTTTCGATCCCTATCGAGCTGCCCAACTGGCTCTTCCGTTTGACCGATCCCTTCAGTCGTGCGGACTATCTGGCGGCTTCGCGACGCCGTTCACCTGGGGCTGCTGATCATTGCGTTCGGAGATGGTCACGGATTTGGAACGAACAGCCCGAGCCGGCAGTTTCCATTTCGCGTGTAAGAAATCCGTGTGGCCGTCGACTACCTTAGTTGAGAGAGAAAGCTCCGGCGAATGACGGCGCAAATGTCCACTCAGGACGGTCTTTACCGGGAAGCGGCCGAGACCTACGGCGCGGCCCTGGAGCGGCTGGCGCGGGCCTATGAAGCCGATCCCGAGGTGCGGCGCGATCTGCTGCAAGATATCCACATCGCGCTGTGGCGCAGCTTCGCGGGCTTCAATGGACGCTGCTCGCTGCGCACGTGGGTCTATCGCGTCGCGCACAACGCCGGCGCGTCGCACGTGATCCGGCAGCGCAGGGCGAAACCTGGCGCGCTGGTGGGGCTGGAGGAACTGGAGCAGATACCTGGCGGGAGCGGCGGCGCGGCCGAGGCGGATCGCAGCGTCCTGCTGGAGCGGTTGTTGGAATTGATCCAGCGGCTGCAACCGCTGGAGCGGCAGGTGATCCTGTCTTATTTGGAAGGGCTGGATGCGGCGACCATCGGAGAGATTACGGGCATTTCTCCGGGGAACGTGGCGACCAAGATCCACCGCATCAAACGCATTCTGGCCCGCTGGTTTCGTGAGGGAGAACGCGATGCCGGATGAACTTTCCCCAGGCAGCCCGCAAAGTATCTGGCAGAGCCAGAAAGAGGAGGGTATCCGTATGTCAGTCGAGGACATTCGCCGGAAAGCGGGCAAGTTCCACAACAGGATTCTGTGGCGCAACGTACGCGAGTATGCGGCGGCCGTGCTGGTGGCGGTCTTCTTTGCATTCCAGTGGTGGCAGACTCCGGACTTCCTGACGCGCGCGGGCTTTGCGCTGATCATCGCGGGGATGGCGTACCTGGTATGGCACCTGCACCGGCAGGGCGCGGCGCGCGGCGTACCCGCGGAGATGGGGCTGTCGAGCGGCGTGGAGTTCTTCAAACGGGAGCTCGAAAGGCAGCGCGACCTGGTGGCTACCGTGTGGAGTTGGTACCTGGGTCCGATGATGCCAGGGTGGGTAGTGTTGATGGTCGCGATCGGCCGGCGGAACCCGGGCCATGTGCGGCACTTCCCGCTGTTCTTCGCGGTGTTCAACCTGGTGGCGGCAGCGTTCTTCGTGTTTGTAGGATGGCTGAACCAGCGGGCCGCCCGGAAGCTGCAGGGTAAGATCGACGAACTGGATGCGTTGGCGGGATCGCGCAGGGAGCAAGGAGAATCATAATGAGAAGGCTTGAATTCGCTCTTATTCTGGCGGCAATCATGTTGAACAACAGGGGCGCGGCGCAGACCACGTCGGAAGGGACGGCGCCAACGGACGCCGAGATCCGTAAGATTCTGGTGGAGCGCATCGACGCTTTCCATCAAGGCGTAGGCATTGTGGTGGGGGTGGTGGAACGGCACGCGGATGGTTCGACCGGCCGGCGCGTAGTGGCGTATGGCAGCCTCGACAAGGGCGATACGCGGCCGCTGAACGGCGACACGGTTTTCGAGATCGGGTCGGCGACCAAGGTGTTCACATCGCTGGTGCTGGCGGACATGGTGGCGCGTGGCGAGGTGGCGCTGGCCGATCCGGTGGCGAAGTATCTGCCGGCCGAGGCCAAGATACCGGAGCGCGGAGGACGCGCCATCACGCTGGTGGACCTGTCGACGCACACGTCCGGGCTGCCGCGCATGCCATCCAACTTTCATCCGAAGGACGCGGGCAATCCTTACGCGGATTATACGGAGAAGCAGCTCTACGAATTCCTGGCGGGGTATCAACTGACGCGCGACATCGGCTCGCAGTTCGAGTATTCGAACCTGGGCGGCGGCCTGCTCGGGCAGGCGCTGGCGCACCGCGCGAAGGTGGACTACGAGGCGCTGGTGCACGCGCGCATCACCGGGCCGCTGGAGATGCGAAGCACGGCGATCACGCTGACGCCGGAGATGAAGGCGCGGCTGGCGGTGGGACACAACGACAAGCTGGCGGCTGTGCCCAACTGGGACCTGCCTACGCTGGCCGGCGCGGGCGCCCTGCGATCGACCGCTAACGACCTGCTGACATTCCTGGCGGCAAACCTGGGCTACGTCAAGTCGTCGCTGGCTCCGGCAATGGCCTCCATGCTGGCGACGCGCCGGCCGATGAACGCCTCCGGCTCCGGCGAGATCGGCCTCGGATGGCTGATTATCAAGGCGTCCGGCAACGAGATCGTGTGGCACAACGGCGGCACAGGCGGCTACCGGTCGTTCATGGGCTACGAACCTAAGACCGGCGTGGGAGTGGTGGTGCTCTCGAATACGTTCACCGCCGCCGGCGTGGACGACATCGGGATGCACCTGCTGGATGCGACACTGCCGTTGATGCCCGCGCCCAAGGAGCACAAGGAAGTCAGCGTGGACGCCAAGCTGTTCGATGGATATACGGGCAAGTTCCAACTGGCGCCGAACTTCATCCTGACCATCACGCGCGAGGGCGACAAGCTGTTCGCGCAGGCCACGGGGCAGCCGAAGTTCCAGATCTTCGCGGAAGGCCCGCGGGATTTCTTCCTCAAGGTGGTAGATGCGCAGATCACGTTTGAGACGGACAGCGCGGGGCGCGCCAGCAGCCTGACGTTGCACCAGAACGGCGCGAACATGCCGGCCAAACGGATCGAGTAAGGCAGTTGGCGCTGCGGCACGCGTATCCGCTAACATAGAAGGGTACCTCTCGCCCGAAGCGCCCAAATGCCAAACAGCACACCCTCGATTCGTAATATCGCCATCATCGCCCACGTGGATCATGGCAAGACCACGCTGGTGGATGCCATGCTCAACCAGAGCGGCATCTTTCGCGAGAACGAGGTGCACGTCGAACGGGTGATGGATTCGAACGCGCTGGAGCGCGAGCGCGGCATCACCATTCTGGCCAAGATCACCGGCATCCGCTACCAGGGCGTGAAGATCAATATCGTGGACACGCCGGGCCACAGCGATTTCGGCGGCGAGGTGGAGCGCGCGCTGAAGATCGTGGACGGCGTGATGCTGCTGGTGGACGCCGAGCGAAGGTCCGCTGCCGCAGACGCGCTACGTGCTGTCGAAGGCGCTGGAGGCGAAGCTGCCGCCGATCGTGGTGATCAACAAGATCGACCGGCCGGACGCGCGCGTGCCGGAGGTGCTGAACGAGATCTACGATCTGTTCATCGATCTGGACGCGACGGAGGACCAGCTCGATTTCCCGGTGCTGTACACGGTGGCCAAGACGGGCGTGGCGAAGACCTCGATGGAGGATACGTCCGGCAATCTGAAGCCGCTGTTCGACGCCATCCTGAAGCACATTCCGGAGCCGGCGGGCGATCCGGACGGCGTGCTGCAGATGCTGGTGGCGAACCTGGATTACAGCGACTACCTGGGGCGGCTGGCGATCGGACGCGTGTTCGAGGGCACGCTGCACTTCGGCGACACGGTGTCGATCTGCAAGCTGGATGGGTCGCAGCACAACACCCGCATCACCAAGCTGTACTCGTTCGAAGGCTTGAAGCGGGTGGACGAGACGGTGGGGCGGCCCGGCGACCTCCTGGCGATCGCGGGCGTGGAAGGCATCACCATCGGCGAGACGGTTACCAGCGCGGAGGATCCGCGGCCGCTGCCGCAGGTGCAGATCGACGAGCCGACCATCGCCATGACGTTCACCATCAACACGTCGCCGTTCGTAGGGCGGGAAGGCACGTACGTGACGTCGCGGAACCTGCGCGAGCGGCTGGACAAGGAACTGCTGACCAACGTGTCGATCCGGGTGGAGGAGATGGGCCACGACACGTTCAAGGTGATGGGGCGGGGCGAATTGCAACTGGCGATCCTGATCGAGATGATGCGGCGGGAGGGATACGAGCTGATGGTGGGGAAGCCGGAGATCCTGACGCGCTCGATCAACGGGAGGGTGCACGAGCCGGTGGAACTGCTGGTGATGGACGTGCCGGAATCGTTCCTGGGGGTGGTGATCGAGAAGCTGGGCATACGCAAGGGCAAGATGGCCAAGATGGTGAATCACGGGTCGGGGCGCGTGCGGCTGGAGTTCGAGATCCCGTCGCGGGGGCTGATCGGGCTGCGCAGCGAGATCCTGACGGACACGCGCGGGACGGCGATTATGAACTCGCTGTTTCATGGCTACATCGAATGGCAAGGCGATATTCCTTCCCGCCCGACGGGGTCGCTGGTGGCGGACCGCGCGGGCAAATCGACCGGGTATGCGATCTTCAACCTGCAGGAGCGCGGCGAGATCTTCGTGAGCCCGGGCTTAGAGATCTACGAAGGCATGATCGTGGGCGAGAACGCGCGCACGGCCGACCTTGACGTGAACATCGTGAAGGAGAAGAAGCTGACGAACATGCGGGCGTCCACGGCGGATGAGGCCATCCGGCTGGTGCCGCCGCGGATACTGAACCTGGAGCAGGCGATCGAGTTCATCCGCGACGATGAGTTCGTGGAGGTGACTCCGGTGTCGATACGGTTGCGGAAGAAGGTGTTGAAGTCGAACCAGCGGTAGGGGGCAGATTGACCGCTTCTTCCCGCAGCCTATTACTGGTTCCAGGCCCTGATAAAATCCCGCGCCCCGTGAATTAGCGCCAGGACATGGACGTGATGCGCACTCACCATGTAAACCAATCGATAGCTTCCTACCAGGAGCTCACGGATGTCGGGTCGCGCGAGTTCCGGCACCACAGGGCCGCGCTCGGGCGAAATGCGGAGTGACCGGGCTGCATCGCGCAACTCGCGCACGAAGGCAGCCGCATAGTATCGCGAATCCCTCGCGATGTAGGCCGCGGCCTCGTCTCGATCGGATGAGGCCGCCTCAGTCCAGACTACGCGCCTAACCACTTCTCCATTCTGCGCTGGGTCTCTTCCTCGGAAAGCACGCGTCCCTCCTCAACATCTTTGAGCCCGCGCCCGATCTTCTCTCTCACATAGATGTGATACTGAATATCTTCGAACGTAGCGTCGTCGGGGAGCTGGTCGAGCAGCGAGAGCACCTCTTGTTTGGCTGTTGCCATATGTCTCCAGTTTAGGGCAGTTTGGTGGCGCCCATCAGGTATTGGTCGATGCCGCGGGCGGCTTGCCGGCCTTCGGCGATTGCCCAGACTACCAGGGACTGGCCGCGGCGCATGTCGCCGGCGGTGAAGACGCCGGGGACGGAGGTCATGTAGTGTTCGTTCGCCTGGACGTTGCCACGAGGGTCGAGCTTCACTCCTAGAGTGTCTAGGAGACCACTGCGAGTCGGCCCAAGGAAGCCCATGGCGAGGAGGACTAGGTCGGCGTCGAGGGTGAATTCGGTGCCGGGGACCGGCTCGAATTTCGGGGGCGCGCCGACGCGGGCGGCGTGGAGCTGCTTCACGTTGCCGAAACCGTCGCCGGTGAAGCGGGTGGTGGCGACGCTCCATTCGCGGATGCCGCCTTCTTCGTGCGAGCTTTCGGTGCGCAACTGCATGGGCCAGAGCGGCCAGGGGGTGGAAGGCGAACGCTCCAGCGGCGGCTGCGGCAGCAGCTCGAACTGGTGGACGGAGAGGGCCTTCTGACGGTGCGAGGTGCCCAGGCAATCTGCGCCGGTATCGCCGCCGCCGATGATGACGACGCGCTTGCCCGCCGCGGAGACGGGTGAGGAGCGGCCCAGGAACTGCATGGCGAAGTGGATGCCGTTCAGTTCGCGGCCGGGCACGGGCAGGTCGCGGGGCTGTTCGGCGCCGCCGGAGAGCAGGATGGCGTCGTAATCGCGGCGCAGGTCTTCGACTGGAACATTGACGCCGATGTGCGCATTGGGCATGAACTCGACGCCTTCCGCGCGCATTTGTTCCAGGCGGCGGTCGACGATGCGCTTTTCCAGCTTGAAATTCGGAATGCCGTAGCGCAGCAGGCCGCCGATGCGGTCGTTCTTTTCAAAGACGGTTACGGCATGGCCGGCGCGGCGCAATTGCTGGGCGGCGGCGAGGCCGGCGGGTCCGGAACCGACGATGGCGACACGCTTGCCGGTGAACACCTGCGGCGGTTCGGGCTCGATCCAGCCTTCAGCGAAGGCGCGATCGATGATCATCTTTTCGATCTGCTTGATGGTGACGGGCGGCTCGTTGATGCCGAGCACGCAGGCGGCTTCGCAGGGCGCGGGGCAGATGCGGCCGGTGAACTCGGGAAAGTTGTTGGTGGAGTGCAGGACGCGGATGGCTTCGCGCCAGCGGCCGCGATAGACCAGGTCGTTCCAATCGGGAATGATGTTGGTGAGCGGGCAGCCGGTGTGGCAGAAGGGGACGCCGCAGTCCATGCAGCGCGCGCCTTGAGCGCGGATCTTTTCTTCGGGAAACTCTGCATAGATTTCCAGCCAGTCGTTGATGCGCTCGGTGGGCGGGCGGCGGGTTGGTAGTTCCCGCGTGTACTCTAGGAAGCCTGTGGTTTTACCCATGTAGCACCTTCGCGCGTGGCTGGTGGCTGGTGGCTGGTGGCTGGTGGTTTTGTTTGAGAACGCGCTTGTACTCGTGCGGGAACACCTTTATAAATTTGGGGAGCATGGTGGCCCAGTTTTCCAGGATCCACTTAGCTCTGGGGCTGGCGGTTAGTTGGACGTGGCGCTCGATTAGCTGGCGGAGGATTTGTTCGTCGCCGGAGATTGGTTCGAGGTCCACGGCGGCGGTGTTGCAGCGGCGTTCGGCGAAGTCGCCCTGTTCGTCTAAAACATACGCCAGGCCTCCGCTCATTCCGGCGGCGAAGTTGCGGCCGCATTTGCCTAGCACCACTACCAGGCCTTTGGTCATGTATTCGCAGCCGTGATCGCCGAGGCCTTCGACGACGGCGGTGGCTCCGGAGTTGCGCACGGCGAAGCGCTCGCCGGCCATGCCGTTGAAGTAAGCTTCGCCGCTGGTGGCGCCGTAGAGGACCACGTTGCCGATCAGGATATTTTCTTCGGGCAGGAAGGTGGAATCGCGCGGCGGATAGACCACGATGCGGCCGCCGGATAGGCCTTTGCCGACGTAATCGTTGGCATCGCCTTCAAGGGTGAGGCTCACGCCTTTGGCCAGGAATGCGCCAAAGCTTTGGCCGGCGGAGCCGGTGAATTCGAAGCGGATGGTATCGTCGGGCAGGCCGGCGGAGCCGTAGCGGCGGGCAATTTCGCCGCTGAGCATGGCGCCCACGGTGCGGTGCACGTTGCGGATGGGCAGCTTGATGCGGATCATGCCTTGATTTTCGAGGGCATCGCTGGCATGCTCGATCAGCTTATAGTCGAGCGCCTGGTGCAGGCCGTGATCCTGCGACTGGATGCAGCGGCGGGCGATGCGGGCTGGCACGGGCGGGCTATGCAGGATGGCGGAGAAATCGAGACCCTTGGCTTTCCAATGATCCACCGCCTGGCGCGGATCGAGCATGTCGACGCGGCCGACCATTTCGTCGAATTTGCGGAAGCCAAGCTGGGCCATGTACTGGCGGACCTGCTCGGCGATGAAGAAGAAGAAATTGATGACGTGTTCGGGCTGGCCCTGGAACTTGGCGCGCAGGGCGGGATCCTGGGTGGCGATGCCCACGGGGCAGGTGTTCAGGTGGCACTTGCGCATCATGATGCAGCCCATGGCGACCAGCGGGGTGGTGGCGAAGCCGAACTCTTCGGCGCCCAGGAGCGCGGCGATGGTGACGTCGCGGCCGGTTTGCAGTTTGCCGTCGGTTTGGACGCGGATGCGGCCGCGCAGATCGTTCATCACCAGCACCTGCTGGGTTTCGGCGAGGCCCAGCTCCCAGGGGATGCCGGCATGCTTGATGGAGCTGAGCGGGGATGCGCCGGTGCCGCCGGAATCGCCGCTGATGAGGACCACGTCGGCATGGGCTTTGGAAACGCCCGCGGCCACGGTGCCGACGCCGACTTCGGCCACCAGCTTGACGGAGATGCGGGCGCGCGGATTGGCGTTCTTCAGATCGTAGATGAGCTGGGCGAGATCTTCGATGGAGTAGATATCGTGATGCGGCGGGGGAGAGATCAAGCCCACGCCGGGGATGGAGTGGCGGACGCGGGCAATGACGTCGTCGACTTTGTGGCCGGGAAGCTGGCCGCCCTCGCCGGGCTTGGCGCCCTGCGCCATTTTGATCTGTAGCTCGTCGGCATTGACCAGGTAATTGGTGGTGACGCCGAAGCGGCGCGGAAGCCACCTGCTTGATGGCGCTGCGGCGCCAGTCGCCATTGGGATCGCGCTCGAAGCGGGCTTCATCCTCGCCGCCCTCGCCGGTATTGGACTTGCCGCCGATGCGATTCATGGCGATGGCCAGGGTCTCGTGGGCCTCCTTCGAGATGGAGCCGAAGGACATGGCGCCGGTGGCGAAGCGCTTGACGATTTCGGTGGCGGGCTCGACCTGTTCGAGCGGGACCGGGCGGGCGGACTTCTTGATTTCGAGCAGGCCGCGCAGGGTGCAGAGCTGGCGGTTCTGTTTATCGATCAGATCCGTGTATTCCTGGAATGTCTGCGGATTCCGCTGGCGGACGGCATGCTGGAGCTTGCTGATGGTGAGCGGGTTCAGCAGGTGATGCTCGCCGCGCACGCGGTACTGATAATTGCCGCCCACGGGCAGTTCGGTGTCGTAGCCGGTGACGGGCTGGAAGGCGAGCGCGTGCTTCATCTGCGCTTCGCGGGCCAGCACATCGAGCCCGACGCCTTCGATGCGGGAGGCGGTGCCGGTGAAGTACTTCTCGATCAGAGCCTTGTTCAGGCCGATGGCTTCGAAGACCTGCGCGCCGCGATAGCTCTGCAGGGTGGAGATGCCCATTTTCGAGAAGGTCTTAAGCAGGCCTTTGTTGACGGCCTTCTTGAAATTGCTCAGTGCCTTTTCGAAAGTGAGGCCGTCGGGCAGATTGCCGCGCAGGGCCATGTCTTCCAGGGTTTCGATGGCCAGGTAAGGGTTCACGGCACTGGCGCCGTAACCGATCAGGAGGGCGAAGTGC
The DNA here is from genome assembly GCA_963843255.1 of Bryobacterales bacterium. GTDB lineage: Bacteria > Acidobacteriota > Terriglobia > Bryobacterales > Bryobacteraceae > Bog-159. Next base: position 1,035,396 of record CAWJJQ010000009.1, read on the forward strand.
ATGACCTCACGCGGCTCGCCGGATTCGATAATCAGGGCGACCTGGGTACGGGTTTTCTCGCGCACCAGGTGGTTATGGACGGCGGTGAGGGCGAGGAGGCTGGGGATGGGAGCGTACTCTTCGTCGAGGCCGCGGTCGGAAAGGATCAGCAGCGAGTAGCCGGACTTGATGGCCAGCGAGGCGCGGCGGCAGAGCGAATCGAGGGCGCGCTCGAGGTCGAGGGCGCAATCTTCGGCGGCCTGGCCGGGGCGGGGATTGGCGGAGCTCACGGGGAAGAGGGTGGGCAGCGTGGTGGCGAGGAAATCGCCGTGGGAGACGCGGCGCAGCTTTTCGAGCGAGCGGTTGCTGAGGATGGGATGGGGCAGCTTGAGCGTGTGGCAGTGGCGCGGGGTCTCATCAAGAATATTGCGCTCTGTGCCGATGTAGCTAATGAGCGACATAACCATCTCTTCGCGGATGGGATCGATGGGCGGGTTGGTGACCTGGGCGAAGAGCTGCTTGAAATAGTGGAACAGGGGTTGGGGGCGGTCGGAGAGGCAGGCGAGCGGCGTATCGGTGCCCATGGAGCCGATGGGCTCCTGGCCATTTTCCGCCATGGGGGCGAGGATCATTTTCAGATCCTCGTCGGTGTAGCCGAAGGCGCGCTGGCGGCAGAGGATGGTGTCGTGATCGGTATGATGCTCGCGGGAAGGCTCGGCAAGCTGATCGAGAGTGACCTGGTTTTCGGCCAGCCACTGGGCGTAGGGCTGGCGGGAGTAGAGGCGCTGCTTGGTTTCCTTGTCGGAGACGATGCGGCCGGCCACGGTATCGACCAGGAACATCTTGCCGGGCTGGAGGCGGCCTTTGCGTTTGACGTTGCCGGGGGCGATGGGGAGGACGCCGGTTTCCGATGACATGACCACTAAGTCGTCATGCGTGATGATGTAGCGGGCGGGGCGCAGGCCGTTGCGGTCGAGGGTAGCGCCGATGACGCGGCCGTCGGTGAAGGCGATGGCGGCGGGGCCGTCCCAAGGCTCCATGAGCGAGGCGTGGTACTCGTAGAAAGCGCGCTTGTCCGGGTTCATGTGGGGATTGCTGGCCCAGGCTTCGGGGATCAGCATGGCCATGGCGTGCGGAATGTCGCGGCCGGCCATGTAGAGCAGCTCGAGGGCGTTATCGAAATTGGCCGAATCGCTGCCGCCGGGTTGAATGATGGGGAACAGCTTCTTGATATCCGCGCCGTACAGGGGAGAACTGAGGATGGACTGGCGGGCGTACATCCAGTTGACGTTGCCGCGCAGGGTGTTGATCTCGCCGTTGTGGGCGACGTAGCGGAAAGGATGGGCAAGCTGCCAGGTGGGGAAGGTATTGGTGGAGAAGCGCTGGTGCACCAGGCATAGGGCGCTCATCACATCGGGATCGGAAAGCTCGCCGTAGAAATGGGCCATCTGAGGGGCGAGCAGGAGGCCTTTGTAAACGATAGTGCGGGCGGAGAGGGAGGGAAGGTAAAAATCGCCCTTGTTGGGCAAGTTGGAGGCGGCGACTTCGGCTTCGGCGCGTTTGCGGACGATGTAGAGCTTGCGTTCGAGGGCGTCCTGGTCGATGGGACCGGCGCAGCCGATGAAGATCTGCTGGATGTAGGGCTGGGAGGCGCGGGCCACGCGGCCGATGGCATCGCCATCCACGGGAGTATCGCGCCAGCCGAGGACGGTGAGCCCTTCCTCGCGGATGATGCGCTCGAGGATGCCTTCGCAGGAGAGGCGCTGGTGGGGCTCGACGGGCAGGAAGGTCATGCCGACGCCGTATTCGCCTTCGGCGGGGAGGGTGAAGCCGAGGGTGGCGCATTCGCGGGCGAAGAACTTGTGCGGGATCTGGATGAGGATGCCTGCGCCATCGCCGGTTTCGGGATCGCAGCCGCAGGCGCCGCGGTGGGTGAGGTTGATGAGGACCTGGATGCCCTTCTGGATGATGTCGTGGGATTTATGGCCTTTGATGCTGGCGACGAAGCCGATACCGCAGGCGTCGTGTTCAAAGGCGGGGTTGTAGAGTCCCTGCGCTTGCGGCAAGCCGGAAGCCGGGGGTTGGTGAGTTTGACCGGGAATACACTTGGATTCGGTCATTTCTTCCTCCGTGGGATCTTTACAGTTTAACAGCGCTTTAAGTATCACGCAATATGGATCTGCAATTTGTGCAGTATTAGTTGCGCTTATTGTAATACGTTTGTTGTTTGGGCATTTAAGGTATTGGTGGGAAGTATGATAGCGGTTTTTTAGCGATTGGGATGGGAGAGGCCTTCGAGTTTTGGTTCGTGTTTGCAAATGCCAGCACTTCCAAGAGGTGGTCAGGGTTCAAAGACGGCGGTCAGGGTGACTTCGGTGGAGTTGTAGTGGATTTGGAGGTGGGTGGCGGGGTTGATTTGGCTTCCTTTGACGCTGGCGAAGCGGCCGGTGACCTTTTGGGCAGTGAGGATGGTGAAAGATTGGCCCGCGGCCGGGACGTAACCGTCAAGGAGAACCAGGTTGAGGGCGCCGTCGAGTTTCGCCTGACCGCGAACGGTAATCTGGCTGTACTGGAGCTCGGCAGGTCCGCAGATGACGATGTTGAGGGTTTCGGTGGGCGGGGGCGCGAAGACGCTGACGATGTTCATGGAAACCTCGTCGGTTCTGGCACTTGCGGGAATACTACCGCCATTTGGGCGGACGCCGGTACGGTCGAGTTGGCTTTGGTCCGTAATTTCAGTTTCAGGAAAATCGCAGACGGGGCTTGGTTGGGGCGCAGCGATTTGGCTGGTTTCGGCGCCGGTGGCGCGGACTTCCTGGAAACGCTTCAATTGGCGCAACGTGCGATCGATGGAACGCTCGATGCTGGCCTGGTAGCGCGCGAACTTGATGAAGGCGTTGGCTTCCTGGCAATCGGCTTGGAAGGCGCTGCCCAATTCTTCGGCGGCATCGTGCTTGGGGAGAAGTCCGGCGTAGATTTGGGCTTCCATGGGTAGGGCGCGGTCGAGACGCCAGTGGGCGGCGGCGATGTGCAGGACCAGGTTTTCTTCGAGGTGGCCGATGGGGTGGAGGCGGGATTGGAGGTCCTGGAGGAGGGAGTCGAAGGCGGCGGGGTCTTCACCGGGGATCAGCAGTTTTTCGGCGCACAAGCCGTGGCGGAGGCCGTTGCGGCTGCTGGCGGCTTTACCTTCAGGGGTACGGGGTCCGGTACTCTTTTTTGCATTGGCCCGGTTGGCGGCTCGTTTTGCTGGGGACGGCATTTGGATTGAATCCCTTCATGTCTATTTGAACTGGTTAGATTGGGCTCAAGCGGCGGCGGGATGCGGATGTGATTGATGGGCCTGGGTCAGATTTACTTCGAGATTTGTGATTGGGCGGGCCTATGAGCCCGGCTAAGGGCCCCGCGCAGTCTGAGCCGCCCCACTACAATAGTTTTAGTGAGACTTTCCCTCATCATGGCGGTATCGGCGAGCCTGCTGGCCGGCCAGACCGCGCAACAACTGGCGGAATCCGGACACTGCAAAGAAGCCGTGCCTTTGCTGAAGGCGGCTCTGCCGAAAGCGGCAAACCTGGAGATCCGGAAACGCCTGGGTGTAGACGGGATGCGCTGCGGCATGACGCTGGGCGACCCGGACATGGCGCTCGATTTCTGGCGCGATCTGAACAAGCGATTTCCCAGCGACCCCGAGGTCCTATACCTCTCGGTCCACATCTTCTCGGATCTTTCCGTGCGCGCTTCGCAGAGGCTGATGGTGTCGGCCCCCGCATCCTACCAGGTACACGAGCTCAACGCCGAGGCGCTGGAAACGCGGGGAAAGTGGAGCGAGGCGGAAGCCGAGTATCGCGAGGTGCTGAAGCGGGATCCACAGTTGCCTGGCATCCACTACCGAATCGGCCGGCTGCTGCTTTCCAATCCGGATGCGGCGGCCAGAAAGGCCGACGCCCGGCAGGAGTTCGAAGAAGAGCTGAAAATCGATCCCAAGAATGCGGGCGCCGAATACGTGCTCGGCGAACTCGCGCGCCAGGACGGCCAGGACGATACGGCGATTGATCATTTCCGGCGGTCCACGAAGCTGGATGCCAGCTTCGCGGATGCCTTCATCGGGCTAGGCCGCACGCTGCTGGCGGCCAACCATGCGGCGGAAGCCGTCGGCCCGCTGGAGACAGCGGTGAAACTAGATCCCAATAGCCCCATGGCGCATTTCCAACTGGCCAATGCATACACGCAAACGGGCCGCAAGGAGGACGCCGCGCGCGAATTCGAACTGCAGAAGCAGGCCAGCCAAAAGCTGACGCAGACCGATCAGCAGGTGCGGCAGGGCATTGCGGGCGCTCCCCCGAAATAATCGCTCTTGGTCAGGCCAAAGTTTTTTCCCGCGCGTGGATCTCCTGCAGGCTCCAGACGCGGATGGGATCGCGGCGGCGGGCCGCCATGGCTTCGGTGGCCGCGCGCGCGCCGCTCATGGTGGTGATGCAAGGCACGCGATGGGTCACCGCGCTGCGGCGGATAGCCTTTTCATCGAAGAACGCAGGGGCGCCCGCGGTAGTGTATACCGCGAGCTGGATGGTGCCGGCCTTCAGCAGATCGACCGCATTAGGACGGCCTTCGTTCACCTTGAACACGATCTTGCACGTCAGGCCAGCCGCGCGCAGAGCGGCGGCAGTGCCGCGGGTGGCCACCAGTTGAAAGCCGAGAGCGGCGAATTTGCGGGCCACATCCACGGCTTCCGGTTTGTGGCGCTCGTTGACGCTGATGAAGACGGTGCCCTTCTCCGGCAGCGGCGTGCCGGCGCTGATCTGCGCCTTGGCGAAGGCCTCGCCGAAGTTGGCGCCTACCCCCATCACCTCGCCCGTAGACCGCATCTCCGGCCCCAGCGCGGGATCCACGCCTGGAAATTTGTTGAACGGAAATACGGGCGATTTGACGAAATCCTGGGGCACCGCCAGCACACCCCGGGCATCCGTGAAATCGCGGATCCGCTTACCCAGCATCAGGCCCACGGCGATCTTCGGCAGCGGTATGCCGGTGGCCTTGCTGACATACGGAACCGTACGCGAGGCGCGCGGGTTCACCTCCAGCACGTACACGATGCCGTTCTGGATGGCGTACTGCACGTTCATCAGCCCGATCACATGCAGCGCCTTCGCCAGGCGCACTGTGTAATCTTGAATGGTGTCCAGTTGCGGCCGCGGAATGGACTGTGAAGGCAGGACGCAGGAACTATCGCCCGAGTGCACGCCCGCTTCTTCGATGTGTTCCATGATGCCTGCGATTAGTACCTCTTCGCCGTCGCACAGCGCATCCACATCCACTTCCGTGGCGTCTTCGAGGAAGCGATCGATCAGCACCGGCCGGTCCTGGGAGAAGGTCACCGCTTCGCGCATGTACTGGCGGACGTTTTCTTCATCGTAGGCGATCACCATGGCGCGCCCGCCCAGCACGTAACTGGGCCGCACCAGCACCGGATAGCCGATGCGGCGGGCGATGGCACAGGCTTCTTCCACGCTGGTTGCCGATCCGTTTTCGGGGGCGGGAATGCCGAGATCGTCGAGCAGTTTGCCGAAGAGTTTGCGATCCTCGGCCAGGTCGATGTTACGCGGATCGGTGCCGATGATGGGCACGCCTTGATGTTGCAGAGGCAGCGCCAGGGTGAGCGGCGTCTGCCCGCCGAATTGCACGATCACCCCATCGGGCTTTTCAGTATCGAAAATGTTGAGCACGTGCTCCAGGGTGAGCGGCTCGAAGTATAGCCGGTCGCTGGTGTCGTAATCCGTAGAAACCGTCTCCGGATTACAGTTCACCATGATGGACTCGTAGCCCATCTCCTGCAAGGCGAACGAGGCGTGGCAGCAGCAGTAGTCGAACTCGATGCCCTGTCCGATGCGGTTGGGACCGCTGCCCAGAATCATGACCTTTTTGCGGTCCGACGGATCGGCTTCGGAGACGCTTTCGTAGCTCGAATAGAGATACGGCGTGAAGCTCTCGAACTCGGCGGCGCAGGTGTCCACGCGATTGAAGACGGCTTCCACGCCCAGGCTTTTGCGCTTTTCCCGCAACGCCATTTCCGGGATGCCCCAGGTTTTCGAAAGCTGCGCATCGGAGATGCCGTAGCGCTTGGCGCGCAACATCAGGTCCCGGGAGACGGTATCCGGCTGTGTGCGCTGCAGCTCGCCCTGGAAGCGGATCACTTCTTCGATCTGTTCCAGAAACCACGGATCGATGGAGGTCATTTCGTGAATTTCTTCGGCGGTGAAGCCGTTCTCGAAGGCGAAGCGGATATAGTTGAAACGGTCCGGCGTGGGGGTGATCAGTTTCTGCGGGATCAGGTTCTTGTCCAGCTTCTCGGAGCCGAAGGCCTTGCCGGTTTCCAGGCTGCGGAGTCCTTTCCACATGGCCTGTTTGAACGTGCGGCCGATGGCCATCACTTCGCCCACCGATTTCATCTGGGTGCCGAGCGTGGGATCGGCGCCCGGAAACTTCTCGAACTGCCACTTGGGGATTTTGACGACCACGTAATCGATAGTGGGCTCGAAGCAGGCGGGCGTTTTGCGGGTGATGTCGTTGCGAATCTCGTCCAGCCGGTAGCCCACGGCCAGCTTGGCGGCGATTTTGGCGATCGGGAATCCGGTGGCTTTAGAAGCCAGCGCGGAGCTGCGAGAGACGCGCGGATTCATCTCGATGATGACCATGCGGCCAGTCTTGGGATCGATCGCGAACTGCACGTTCGATCCGCCGGTATCCACGCCGATCTCGCGCAGGCAGCGGATGGCGCCGTCGCGCATCATCTGGTATTCGCGATCGGTCAGGGTCTGGGCCGGGGCCACGGTGATGGAGTCGCCGGTGTGCACCCCCATGGGATCGAAATTCTCGATGGAGCAGACGATGATGACGTTGTCGGCCAGGTCGCGCATCACCTCCAGCTCGAATTCCTTCCAGCCCAGCACGCTCTCTTCGATCAGCACTTCGTGCACCGGCGAAAGCGCAATGCCGCGCTCGATGATTTCGACCAGGTCTTCACGATTGTAGGCGATGCCGCCGCCGGTTCCGCCAAGCGTAAAACTGGGGCGCAGAATGCACGGATAGCCGATACGTTCGCCGAACTCGAGAGCCTCCGCCTCAGTCTTCACCAGCTTTGAGCGAGGCGTTTCGAGGCCGATGGAGCGCATGGCATCTTTGAACAGCAGGCGGTCTTCGGCTTTCTTGATGGCGTCGATTTTGGCGCCGATCAACTCTACTCCGTACTGCTCGAGCACGCCCGCTTCGGCCAGTTCCATGGACAGATTCAGACCGGTCTGGCCGCCTACGGTGGAGAGCAGCGCATCGGGCCGCTCTTTGCGGATGATTTCTTCCAGGTATACGCGGGTAAGCGGTTCGATATAAGTGCGGTCGGCCAGGTCCGGATCGGTCATGATGGTGGCGGGATTCGAATTCACCAGCACGACTTCGAACCCATCCGCACGCAGCGCCTTGGCCGCCTGAGTGCCGGAGTAATCGAACTCGCAGGCCTGGCCGATGACAATGGGGCCGGAGCCGATGATCAGGATGCGGTGGAGATCGTTACGCCGCGGCATCGGTTAGCGCTCGCCCGCCATCAGCTTGACGAAGTCATCGAAGAGATAGTGAGAATCGTGGGGGCCGGGCGCGGCCTCCGGATGATATTGCACACAGAACACCGGATGATTCCGGAGCCGGAAGCCCTCCAGCGTTTGATCGTTAAGATTCATGTGAGTGATTTCGACTGCGCTCCGATCGAGCGAGTCCGGGTCCACGGCGAAACCGTGATTGTGGGAGGTGATCTCGACTCTGTTGGTGGCCTTGTTGATGACCGGATGATTGGCGCCGCGATGACCGAATTTCAATTTGTAGGTGCGCCCGCCGGCGGCCAAGCCCAGGATCTGGTGGCCGAGGCAGATGCCGAAGATGGGCGTTTTGCCGATCAACTTGCGCACGTTGCTCACCTGGGCCTGCAGCGGTTCGGGATCGCCGGGTCCGTTCGACAGGAACACGCCGTCGGGTTTCAGCGCCAGCACATCTTCCGCGGACGTCAGCGCGGGCACCACTGTAACACGGCAGCCCACCTGCACCAGGCGGCGCAGGATATTTTGCTTGATGCCAAAATCGTAAGCGGCCACGTGGAAACGCGGCGCGGCGGGCGCCGGCACGATCTCCGAAGGGGAGCAGGCTTCGACAGGCTTGTCCCACTTGTACGATTCGGCAGTGGAGACGCGGCTGGCCAGATCCAGACCCGCCATGGCGGGGATCCGCCGCGCTTTTTCAATCAGCTTGGCGGCATCGGTTTCGACCGCCGACAAAACACCGCGCATCACGCCGCGAGTGCGCAGGTGGCGCACCAGCGCGCGGGTATCCAAGTCTGAAACCACCGGAATGCCGTGCCGGCCGAGAAACTCGCGTGCCTCTTCGTCGGACCGCCAGTTGCTGGTGATGGAGGAGAACTCGCGTACGGCCAGCCCTTCGATGTAAGGGCGGGTGGCTTCGTTATCCTCCGCGTTGGTTCCGTAATTTCCGATTTGCGGATTGGTCAGGATGACAATCTGGCCGGAATATGACGGATCGGTGAATATTTCCTGGTAGCCGGTAATGGCTGTATTGAAGACGACCTCGCCGGATCGCTCGGCGGGCGCACCAAAACTCCTGCCCTCGAAGACGGTGCCGTCTTCCAGGGCGAGGATGGCAGATGGCAACTCTATGGTCCTCCCGGGGAGTGGTCAGTCCTATTTTAGCAGGGGCATGGGTGGCGCGCCAGAATTAATCCCGGCAGGGGCGGCGGCGTATCACACCCGTATGCCGCGCATCGGCCGTATCATTCCCGCGCGGAATTCCCGGCATGGCCTTCTAACGAACCGCGCAAAACGGGGCGCCCCGCGCCGCTAGAAACTGCGGAGTTCCTATCCTAAATGGCGGCGCGGGATACGCGTCCCTTTGCGCTTTTTATGACCGCGCAAAACGGGGCGCCCCGCGCCGCTGGAAACTGCGGAGTTCCTATCCTAAATGGCGGCGCGGGATACGCGCCCCTTTGCGCTTTTTATGACCGCGCAAAACGGGCCGCCCCGCGCCGCTGGAAACTGCGGAGTTCCTCTCCTAAATGGCGGCGCGGGATACGCGCCCCTTTGCGCTTTTTATGACCGCGCAAAACGGGCCGCCCCGCGCCGCTGGAAACTGCGGAGTTCCTCTCCTAAATGGCGGCGCGGGATACGCGTCCCTTTGCGCTTTTTATGACCGCGCAAAACGGGCCGCCCCGCGTCGCTGGAAACTGCGGAGTTCCTCTCCTAAATGGCGGCGCGGGCTACGCGTCCCTTTGCGCTTTTTATGACCGCGCAAAACGGGGCGCCCCGCGCCGCTGGAAACTGCGGAGTTCCTATCCTCACTGGCGGCGCGGGATACGCGCTCCTTTGCGCTTTTTATGACCGCGCAAAACGGGGCGCCCCGCGTCGCTGGAAACTGCGGAGTTCCTCTCCTAAATGGCGGCGCGGACGCGCGCCCCATTGCGCTATTGCCGGGTTTCAGACGAGAGGATCTTTTCAATGGCGTCTTTCATGCCCGGCTCCCACTTTTCGACGGCATCGTAGCTGCCGATGCCTTTCAGCCGGATGACGCCGTCCCGGCCCACAATCCAGTTCTGCGGAATGACGTCGATCTTAAGCGTGTCGCTTGCATAGCTGTAAGCCGGCAGCACCGTGAAGGTGAGTTGGTACTCGGCCATGACGGGAGCAATCAATCCCGGGTTATCGTCCATGTTGAGGGAGAGAAACACGACGTCCTTGCGATCTTTGTATTGCTCGATCAGTTCTTGCAGGCGAGGCAACTCCCCGCGGCAGAACATTCAAAAGGAGGCCCAGAAGTTCAGAAACACGATCTTGCCCTTCAGATCCGCGAGCTGCCAGGTTTTGCCTTGGAGGTCAGTCAACTGAAAGGGAGGCAGCGGGTCCGCGGAGTTCTCCCAGGTCAGATGGTTTTGGGCCGCGATTGCATCGGCGCGGCGCGTGTACCAGAATTTCCAGCTTTCGTCCGAACCGCCCAGCCTGGTCCAGAGTTGGTGAGCATCCTGGGCGAGGTCGTCTTTTTCGCCGGGGGCAGGAAGGCTGCCGGAATCCAGGCGGGCGAGCAAGGCGCTCTGGTAATATGCCATGGCATCCAACTGATGGCCTTCGAGCTCCACGAGGCGCGCCTCCAGGAGCCAATAGGAGGATTCCTGACGGGCGTAAGCCTTGCGGAACTCATCCTTGTTATTGATCTGGGATTTTAGGGCGCGCAGGGGCGCATCCGCCTGCACGAGAATGTCCCGTGCTTTGCCGGCTTGATTCAAGCGCACATAGGCATCCGCCAGGTAGAAATAGACTGAAAATTTCGTGTAGACACGCCAGAAGGCGCCATCCTCGATATCTTTCTTTGAGGCGGAGCGGTCGTCGAAAGGCTGCTTGGATTCTATGGCGAACTGCTCCAGACTGTTTTGGGCGAGTTGAAGCTGGAGCCGGGGTTGGAGTTTCCTGATGGAAAGGGCGACGACGAGCTGGAAATCGGTAACGAAGTCGAGAGGCGCGGGACCCTTATCGGCGTGCGCTATCGCGAGCATTTTCGTTACACAGGAATCCACTTCCGCGGGCGGCGAATCGTCGAGGTTTTCGAGAGCTTGCAGGCGGTCGAACCAAAAGTAATAGGAATTGGGGTGTTGCTTGATCCAGGCATCCGTTTGCTTGAGCAGATCGCTGTAATAAGCCTTCTTCTTGTCTACTGGGGCGTCGGAGCCCGGATACGCATGATCCTCGTACCACTGCGTGCGTTGAGGCAGGCTCGAATTGGAAGGAAAGCGGCGGGCGCTTTGAGTGGCCGCCCAAGAGGACTGTTTTTCTTCGTTTGTCAGCTTGTAGCCGTCCTCAAGCGCGCGCCACCACTGGCGGACGTCCTCCAGATTCAGGGCGCGGAGATGCGCGAGGTCGGCTGCAATCTGCTTGCGCAGCGCGTCGTAACCGGACGGAGAATGGGCGGCAAATTCGAGCGGCCAGAGAGTGGCATACGCACCCAACGCCTCGGGATCCGTGCGCGGTTGGATAATCTGCCGGAGTTGCGACGCGGCCTGGCGGGTCATCTCGCCGTCGCCCAGCCCGCTAATCGCAGAGTAGCCCTCCAGGGCGGACGGGCATGCATGAAGAAACGCTTTGGCGTGTGAAATGGCTTTGGGTTTGTCGAGGAAATTCGGCGCGGAGTAAATCGAGACCAACTGCAAATGAGGCCAGGGAAAGGCCGGGGTCTTCTCAAGTGCGGCGGTGAACAACTGGATTGCCCGCGGCGTGTCCGTGCCAAGCAGAGTTATGCCGTAAAGATACGAGATGTAGCCATCATCGGGCCGCTGATCGTGAAGGGCCTTGTACTCGTCGATTACTTTCAGGCGGTCCGCCGGAGTGTTCGCGTTCGACATGCCGCCGATGTAGGCGCGCTGAACGAACACGTCGCCGGGATAGCGTTGCATCAGGGCGCGAATGGCGGAGCGGCGCGCTTGCAGGAAATCGTACTTGGACTGGTCCGGTGTTTGATTACCGGGAACCTGGTCGAGCGCCGATTGTAGGTCTGGTGAGGGAGCACAAATAGGTGTGGTTTGCGCACACACCGAGGGAGCTAAAGCGGCAAGACACGCGAGTAGCAAAACCGCCGGCAGCGCATATCGGTTCCGGAGCGTAGCGCTCACGACAGCCTCCTTTCTAAGGAACCGCGCAAAACGGGGCCACGGCCGCGCCGCCACTATCCCGCGAGTTCCTATCCTTTCCAGGCGGCGCGGACACGCGCCCCTTTGCGCTTCTGAGGACCGCGCAAAACGGGGCCACGGCCGCGCCGCTATGGAAACCGCGGAGTTCCTATCCTTACCAGGCGGCGCGGGACACGCGTCCCTTTGCGCTTTTTAAAGAACCGCGCAAAACGGGCCGCCCCGCGCCGCTTGGAAACTGCGGAGTTCCTCTCCTAACTGGCGGCGCGGGATACGCGTCCCTTTGCGCTTTTTAAAGAACCGCGCAAAACGGGCCGCCCCGCGCCGCTTGGAAACTGCGGAGTTCCTCTCCTAACTGGCGGCGCGGGATACGCGTCCCTTTGCGCTTTTTTAAAGAACCGCGCAAAACGGGCCGCCCCGCGCCGCTGGAAACTGCGGAGTTCCTCTCCTAACTGGCGGCGCGGGATACGCGTCCCTTTGCGCTTTTAAAGAACCGCGCAAAACGGGGCCACGGCCGCGCCGCCACTATCCCGTGAGTTCCTGTCTCTCCTGGCGGCGCGGACACGCGCCCCTTTGCGCTTCTAAAAGTATACAGACTTGGACGCCTCACCTTGCCGCTATCATTCCCGGCCGGCACGCAATCCCGGACGGGCCGATCTGAATGCCTGATATATTAGGCAAAACGTTGGTAGCCTGGCAAAATGCCTAATATAATAGGCGAATGCTCCAGCTCAACACGGTCGGCGAACAGATCGCCGCAAACCGCAAAAAGCTCAAACTGAGTCAGGCCGAACTCTCGCGCCAGGCGGGTATCAGCCGAGCCACGCTCGATGCGCTTGAGAATGGACGCGCCGGCGAACTGGGCTTTTCGAAAGTTGCCAAATTGCTCGCTGCGCTTGGGCTTGAGTTGACGCTGCAACCCGCAAGCTCTACCCGCCCGACGCTGGACGACCTGATGCAAGAGGATCGCGATGATCAAGGTCTGGACCGACGCCGCTGAAGCGGGACTACTCGACCGTTACGGCGAGCGCGGCAGCACGTTCGCCTACCTGCCGGACACACCCGGCACGCGCGCGGTATCTGTCACGATGCCCGTGCGCCTTCCGTCCTGGAGTGTGCCTTTTGGTCTGCCACCCGTTTTCGAAATGAATCTGCCCGAAGGCTTCCTGCGCGAGCGTCTGCGCCTTACTTTCGCGAAAGCCACCGGCACCTTTGACGAACTTGACCTGCTAACAGTCGTCGGCCGCTCGCAGGTGGGCCGCATCCGCTATACCGGCGATAACGAGCAGTTGCGCGAGGACGTACCGTTTCAGTCGGTCGATGAGATTCTCGCACAGAAGCGCGGTGGCGACCTGTTCCGCTACCTGGTGGAGAAGTTCGCGTCTTTCTCAGGCATCAGCGGCGTGCAGCCCAAGATCCTGGTGCGTGACGAAAAGGCCTTCGCCGAAATGAAGCCTACAGGACGGAGGCTTTCGCAGAGCCATAAGGGCGCGACGCACATCGTGAAGCTGTGGGAGCCGGATGAATATCCGCAACTGGCCGCCAACGAGTATTTCTGCCTTACGGCCGCGCGCAAATGCGGACTCGAGGTGCCCCCCTTTCGCCTGGCCGAAGAGGGCATGGCGCTGGTCATCGACCGGTTCGATCTGCGAATGGATGGGACCTATCGTGGATTCGAGGATTTTTGCGTTCTTAATGCCCGCAGGACGGAGGAGAAATATCGCGGAAGCTACGAGACCTCGGTGATGAAGCGATTCGCGCAATTCGCGAATTCCACGCATGTGAACGAGGATCTGGAGAAGCTCTTCACCCTGATTGCGTTAAATTGCGCCATTCGGAATGGCGATGCGCACCTCAAGAATTTCGGGATCGTTTATGACGACGTTCAGGGTGAAGCCCGGCTCACGCCGGTGTACGACCTTGTGACGACGTCCGTCTACCTCGCCAAAGACAGCCTGGCCCTGACTCTCAACGGTTCGACCCAGTGGCCGACGGCAAAAGAACTGAGAAGGCTCGGCGAAACGCGGGCTGGCGGCACGCCCGCGAGGATCAGGCAGATGTTGGAACGTGTCGATCAAGCGATCCAAAATACGGCAACGGAAGTCCGCTCCTATATGGAGCAGCACCCGGAATTTGCCGGGATTGGACAACGGATGCTACAGCAATGGGAGAGCGGCTCCGAAGTCTCGTTACGTGGCTGAGACCTGTTTTTGATACGGTTGGCGGGCCCACACCAAAAAAAAGCGGGCGCTGGCAAGGCGCCCGCCGGCAAGCTTGCTGGAAGAAACCCCGATTAGTGCTTGCCGATGTAAGTCATGTAGCCGATCGCCAGCGCGTCCTTGGAATCCGGCGAGGCCCATAGCCCACGCAGCAGTTGCTTCCGGCTGGTTTTCATGAGGGCTTTCAGGTCTACACCGCATTCGAACCGCGCATGATTCATGGCGCTCATCGCGTTGTAGGCCGTGGCACTGACGGGTGCGAGGCCCATGGAACCGGCGAAACCGGCATCGCCCGTGGCTGAGGGGACCGGTGCTACCGCAGCCGAGCCCGCCACATCCATCCTATGGAATCCGTGCAGGGCCGCGCCCGCGAAAGCGGCTGGGGACGGCGTCACGACCAGTTCCCTGCGCGCCTGGCTGAAGACCGGGGCGAGCGCCGGAACCCGCATCATTCTCGGGGCCGCTACTGCCACTCCAAAGTGCCCGAAGCCGTGTCCCATAGCGGGGCGCCGCAACGCCGGGCTGGCAATCGCGGTCAAGATTGGACTCGAAGCCGTAAGCGCCCCGCTCGCCACCGTCAGAACCACGCTGCCGGCCTGATAGGAGATGACGAAATGCTCACTGCCGTTGATCGCCAGGCCGTTCACCGTGGCGAAAGTCGTGCTGTTCAAAGACGACGCCGTCAGGATCGTGAACGTCTCGCCTACCGTGGGAGTAAAGCCCGTCCCCAGCGCGATGTTGAGCGTTCCACCCAGCGAAGCGGCTTGAGTCACCTTGAGTTGGTCGTACTTGGCGCCCGCGGTGGCCCCGTTGATCTGGATATCCAAGGCCCCCGTGGAATTCTGCGTGTAGGTGTCCGCTACGCTCAGTTTGCCCGTCACGGTGGCCGAATCGCCAGGTGTCAGAATGCTCGAATCGACCACGTTGTAGCCCAGTGTGCCGACGCCGTCCAGCGTGCCGCCGTTTACCGCCAGCGTACCCAGGCTGGTGGAGGTCAGGGTGCCGTCGACTTTGGCCGTGCCGCCGGTTTGCGTGAAGTTGAAGCTGCTGCCACCCACGGTGAAGATGGTGAGCGCGGAAACAGTGAACAGGCCCGCATTGGTGAAACTGCCGCCCGCGGTAGTAAACGATGCTCCGGAGTTCAGCTTGAAACTGCCCGTCGCGGCGTTGTTGGTTAAGCCGGCCAGGATCTTGTTGTTGCCGAAATCCAGCATCTGTCCCGCGCCATTCAGCGTGATATTGGCCGCGTTGGTGGCGATGGTTGTGCCGCTGGCGCCGAACTGCAGGGTGCCGCTGAGGTTGTAGCTGCCGCCCGTCAGAGTGGTGCCCAAGAAATTCGTCAGCGCTCCGCCGGCCGAAGTGCCGATCTGCATCATGTCTCCGGCGGCCACCTCGAGCGTGCCGGTGTTGTTCAGTCCGGCGGAGGTGGGCAGAATGACCAGCGGCGCCGCCTGGTTGGCGAACAGCAGACCCGTGTTGGCGATGCCCAGGTTCGAAAGGGTGCCCGAACC
Source organism: Bryobacterales bacterium (assembly GCA_963843255.1). Lineage (GTDB taxonomy): Bacteria > Acidobacteriota > Terriglobia > Bryobacterales > Bryobacteraceae > Bog-159. The sequence continues at coordinate 1,050,821 of CAWJJQ010000009.1, forward strand.
CTGGATGGTGCTCTTGTTGGTAAAGGTAATTCCCGATCCCACACCCGCCATGGCGCCGTTGGTCAGAGTCAGGCTGCCGGCTCCGCTTAGCGTGGAGGCGGCCTTAACATCCAGCGTGCCGTTGATCGCGATGGTACCGGTATTGGTATCCGTGGTGGCCGTGGAAAGGGCCAGGGAAGCGCCGGTCCCCACTGTCATTGCGCCTGAGTTCGTAAAATATCCGACTGAAGCGCTGTCTGTTGTATCGTTGTTGGCGCCGATGGTCACCGTCGCATTGGTGTTGTTAGTCAGCTTGCCGCTGATCGAGATGCTATTCGCGGTGCCGCCCAGGTTGGAGTCATTCGTCGATAAGGTGCCGGCGTTGGTCAGTCCGCCGGTGATGGTGAGCTTCCCGCCCTGCTCCGCGTCCAACGTGCCGGAATTGGTGAGCGCGCCGCCGGAGGCTACGGTCATGGACCCGCCGTTCAGCGAGATGGCACCCGTGTTCGAATCCGCGCCGGTAGCGGTCAGTTTGAGGGTCGCGAACTTATCGACCGTCACGTTTCCGCCGTTCGACAGCAGGCCCACACTGGCCACGTCCGCGTTATCGCCGTTTACACCCACGGTCATGTTCGCCCCGGTATTGTTGGTCAGGGTGCCGGTCACCGTGATGGTATTCGCGCCGCCCCTCAGGTTGCCGTTGTTGGTGGTGAGGGTGCCGCTGTTGGTCAGATTGCCGCTGACAGTGAAGGCGCTCTTTTTCTCCAGGTCAAGCGTGCCGGAGTTGGTGAAGGAGCCAGCCTGCATGGCGAGAGTGCCGCCACTCACCGTAATGGCGCCGGAATTCGTATCCGCGCCCGTGCCGGTGAGGTTCATTTTGGCGCCTGTATCCACTGTCACGGTGCCGGAGTTGGCTAGCTGGCCGACGTTGGCGGTATCGGTAGTGTCGTTGTTGGCGCCGACGGTGACGGTGTCGCCGGTATTGTTGGTCAGGGTGCCGGTCACCGTCAGAGTATTCGCGCCGCCGCCAAGATTCAAACTATTTGTGGCGACGGTGCCGCTATTGGTCAGGTTGCCGGAAACGGTCAGTGCGCTGGCCTGCTCCAGGTCCATCGTGCCGGAGTTGGTGAATGCGCCCGCGGTAGTGAAGCTGCCGCCCGCGCCTACGCGGAATAGTGCGCCGGTCGAATTGGTATTGAAGTTCGCCAGCAGGTTGTTGCCGCTTTGGTCGAGCAGCTTCGCGTTGAGCCCGTTGAGTGTCAGGTTGGCTGCGTTGGTCGTCAGGCTGCTGCCAGTTGCGCCGAACTGCAGCGTGCCGGCGATGTTGTAGGTCCCCCGCGTGAGGGTGTTACTCGCGAAGTTAGTCAGGCTGCCGCTAACCCTGAAAGTGTCGCCGCTTCCAACCGTCAGCGTGCCGTTATTGGTGAAGTTCCCGGCTGTGGTGAAGTTCCGTCCCGGGCCCAGTGTGAAACTGCCGGCAGCAGTATTCACCGCAAAATGGGTCAATGCATTGACGCCCGTGCCGTTTACTATCTTCGAAGCGGCGCCGGTCAGAATAATGTTCGCCGCATTGGTGATGATGTTTGCGTTGTCGAATTGCAGCGTGCCGCCGTTGACATTGTAAGTCCCGCCGGTCAGGGTGCTGGTGGTGCTGTTGAAGTTGTTGAACGGACCGGCGGTGATATCCAGCAGGCTGCCCGTATTCACCTGGACCGTGCCGTTATTGGTGAATCCGCTGCTATTTGGCTTGATGTAGAGGGGCGTAGTGTTATTTGCCAGCACCGTGCCTTTGTTGACGAAACCCAGCACGGTATTCCCGATATTGCCGGAGCCCTCGATAGTGTTCGAACTGGTCAGCACCTCCGTTCCGGCCACGCCTTCGATGTAGTTGTAGGGACTATTTGATAGAACCACGGTTCCATTTCCATTAAGCGTGGTGTTACCGTTGATCGAGAGGAACGTGTAGGTGGAGCTGGAGTTTAATTGGATAGAGCCGGTGTTGTTAATGGTGCCCTTCACGTAGAGGTTAAAGCTATCCGGAACTTGCAGCGTGGACGCCAGGTTGAGCGTATTAGTGGAGCCGTCCAGGGTGGTGCCGCTATTCGCAAGGTAGGTGCCCGCGCCGTTCATGGTGCCGCCGGCTATCGTCACGCCGCCTTGGAGCGCAATCGTGGATCCACTTCCCGCGGTGATGGTGCCGCCCGCGTTCGCGAACGTTCCACCGGATAATGCCATCGACCCGCCGCCGGTGGTCTCCAGAAGTCCGTTGTTCGTAAAAGTTCCATCCGGCTGGATCGTCAGGACATTGCCGCTGGCCGAGGCGGTGGCGTTGATGGTGCTCTGATTCGTCACCACCAGATCGCCATTGCCGATATTGCCGCCGGGGCCCGTGATGGGCTGCGCGATGGTGAGTTGATTTCCGGACGAATTGGCTTGAATGAGGTTGTAATTGCTATCCGAGAGCATGATCGACCCGCTCCCTTGCAGCGTAACCGTCGGGCTGTCAATCAGGAGTTGGGTATAGCTGTTGGTCGAGTTCAATTGGATGGCGCCGGTGTTGTTGATGGCGCCCTTGATGTACAGATTGTCGGAGTTCGGGACTTGCAGAGTGGATGCCAGGTTGAGGGTGTTGGCCGAGCCGTCCAACTCGGTGGCGCTGTTCGCCACGAAGGTCCCCCCGCCGTTCAGTGTGCCGCCGGTCACCGTAACGCCGCCGGACAGATTCACTGTCGACCCGCTGCCCGCGGTGATGGTATGGCCGGCGTTCGCGAACGTCCCGCCGTACAGCGTCAGCATTCCGCCGCCGGTGGCCTCCAGCAAACCGTTATTTGTGAAAGTGCCGTCGGGTTGAATCGTCAGGATGTTTCCGCTAGCGGACTTGGTGGCGTCGATGGTGGTCTGGTTCACCACGACCAGATCGCCATTGCCGATGTTGCCGCCGGGACCCGTGATGGGCTGTGCGATGGTGAGCTGGTTTCCAGAGGTATTAGCTTGAATGAGGTTGTAATCGCTGTCCGAGAGAGTGATTGATCCGGTGCCTTGCAACGTGGTGGCGGCACTGTTCACCAGCAGTTGGGTATAACTGTTCGTAGAATTCAGGCTGAGCGGCCCATTGTTGTTGATGGTGCCCGCGATGGAAAGGTTGAATGCGTTCGGCACCTGCAGGTTGCTGGAAGTGGTAATCGCGTTCGTCGAGCCATCCAGTGTGGCGTTTTCGGCGATCATGGTGCCGGTGCCGGCGGTGATTAATTTTCCACCCGCGATGGTCGCGCCATTCAGCACGACGCTTCCACCATTCAGTGCCTCGATGGTGCCGCTGGTGGCGCCGTTGCTGTTGGTGTAGGCGCCTTGTAACGACAGTGTGCCGCCGCTGGAGGCCTCCATGAGGCCGAGATTGGTGACGCCGCCAGAGCCGGGCGAAATGGTCAATATGTTGCCGCTCGCCGAAACCGCGTCCACCACGCCGGATGCCTGATTAGTAAATGCCATCGAGCCGTTGCCGATGTTGCCGGAGCCGGAGATGGTGTTGTTGACGTTAGTCAGCGAAGTGCTACCGAATATGAGATTGAAGTTACTGTCCGACATCGTCACCGTACCGCCGCCGGTGAGCGTGACCGCGCCACTAGCAATCAGTTCGACGTAGTTTCCAGTGGACTGTAATTGGACGCTGCCGTTGTTGGTGAACGTGCCCCCTATGGTCGTGGACATGGCGTTGGGTATTTGGTACGCGCCGTTGTTGGTGACGCTGTTGAGGGTGGGATTGCCGGAAGCCTGGATCAACCCTCCGCCGGCGGTGCTCAGCGTGCCGCCATTGATGGTGTTACCCTCCAGCGTCACGATCGAACCGCTCCCGGAAGCCAGAATGGTACCGCCAGCGTTGGTGTAGGTATCACCGCTCAGGATCAGGTTGGCGCCGGCCGTGGCTTCCAGCGTTCCGGTGTTCGTGACTCCGCTGCTCGTCTGGATCAAGAGCGGCGTGGACTGGTTGGCGTCGATGGTTCCCTGGTTGACCAGGCCCATCTGACCGAAGCCGAGTTGTCCGGCCCCTTGAATCAGATTGTTGGCGTTAGTCAGCACGTCGGTGCCTGCCGCGCCGTAAACCAGGTTGTACGGGCTGTTCGAGAGGGTCACCGTGCCGCCGCCGGTAAGCGTCACGTTTCCGCCGATTACCAGTTCTGCGTAAGTGGTCGTTGAACCGAGCGTGAGGCCTCCAGTGCCAGTCTTGTCCGAGTTGGTGATCGTGGTTCCGTCGATCGTGAGGATGTTGCCGTTGTTGATGTTCAGGGCGCTGGTGCTGCCGATGGTGAGATTGTTGATGGTGTCCGAGCTGACATCGTATTGCACTACGGACGCGGGCGATGAGTTATTGATGATGGCGTTGTTGCCGGCGCCGGGGGAAGTGCCCAAAGACCAACTGGCAGCCGCGCTCCAGTTTCCCGGCCCGTTGCCCTGCCATGTGTCGTTGGTGATCGCCAAAGGCCGCACGAATGGACGGAAACCGAGGCTGCGCGTGGCGCTGAGGCGAGGAACAGCCATGCGGGCAACCGGCCAGAAGGCGGCGGGCGCGGGCGCTCTCCAGATCAACGAGCCGCTCGTGAAGTAACTTACGGCTCGATCGTGGCGCGTTAGAGTGCCTTGCGCGCAAAGGGCCGGCGCCAATAGCGCGACGCAGAGAACAGCAATGACCAGCGATGACGCCGTTACCAATCTCCTGAACATGTTTCAAATCCTCCAGCTCAGTTACAAGTGCGTAACGGTCTTATGCGCGCTGCAGCGAGTGAGCCCGCACGACCGTCCATTCAATACGGCGCGATCGGTCAGGAAAACCCGACAGTCTGGCGCGCGCAATTATTGTTGATTAGGGGCGCAGTACGTGCAGTACTGGATCAGGAAACCGCGGCAGGTTGGGAGCCTGTGCCGCGGATAGGCGCGGATTTACGGCGGCGGTTGGAAATGAAGCGCTCGGCGAAGAGCAGGGCCACGATGGAGGCGTAGAGAAGCGGCAGGCGCACATCCGATTTCACCAGCCAGTAGTAGTGAATGACTGCGGCGACGGCGCTGAGATAAATCAGGCGGTGCAGGAGATTCCAGCGGCGCCCGCCGAGGCGCCGGATCCATCCCGCGGTAGAGGTTACGGCCAAGGGAATCATGGCCACGAACGCGACGAAGCCGGCGGTAATGAAGGGACGCTTATAGACATCCTTCGTGATTTCAGAAAGGTCGAAGAACTTGTCGAGCCAGATGTACGTCGTGAAGTGCAGGCATCCGTAGAAGAACGCAAACAGGCCGAACATACGGCGGAAGCGGATCAGATCGGGGCGCGCGAGGAGGCGCCGTAAAGGGGAAATGGCCAGGGTGACGCAGAGGAAGCGAATGGTCCAGTCGCCGGTGGCGTGGGTGATGAACTCTATGGGATTGGCGGTGAGGTCCTGATGGTAGGCTCTCCAGCCGAGCCAGAACAGAGGGCATAGACACAGCAGGAAAATCGGGAGTTTTTATGCGCTTCATGAATGTGCGTTAGTAATACTTGCGCAGGTCCATGCCGGCGTAGAGGCTGGCTACCTGATCGCCATAGCCGTTGAAAGGGAGGGTTTTGCGCTTGAGGAATTCGCCCAACCGGCGTTCGGAGGCCTGGCTCCAGCGAGGATGGTCGACCGCCGGATTCACATTGGAATAGAAACCGTATTCATGCGCGTTGGAAATGTTCCAGGTAGTGGGCGGCATCTTCTCCACGAATTTGATTTTGACGATGGACTTGATGCTTTTGAAGCCGTACTTCCAAGGCAGGACCATGCGCACGGGCGCGCCATCCTGGTTGGGCAACACCTGGCCATACATGCCGAACGTGAGGAGCGCGAGCGGGTGCATGGCCTCGTCGATGCGCAGGCCTTCGACGTACGGGAACTCGATGCCGGCGAAGCGCTCGGAGAGCATTTCTTTGGAATTGTAGTAGCTTTGGAAGGCGACGAACCTGGCTTTGTCGGTGGGCTGAACCTCTTTGATGAGCGCATTCAGGGAAAAGCCGATCCAGGGGACCACGATGGACCAGGCTTCCACGCAGCGATGGCGGTAGATGCGCTCCTCGAGCGGCGCTATTTTCATGAGGGCATCGAGATCGTAAGTCTTGGGCTTGGCGACTGCCCCTTCCACCGAGACGCTCCAGGGCTGCGTCTTGAGGCGGCCGGCGTTTTTGGACGGCCCGTCCTTGGACGTTCCGAATTCGTAGTAGTTGTTGTAAGTGGTGACGTCGATGAATGGCGTGGGCTTTTCGTCGGTGCTGAAAGGGCCTTTGACCGCGGCCAATTTGGCGGCGGCGCGGGCACGCGCGGTGAGAAGGGCTGCGCCGGCGAAGGGAATGGTGGAGAGAAACCGGCGGCGATTCAGATAGACAGATTTAGGAGTGACCTCTGAGTACTTCATATGCCTCAATTATAGAGGACACATCCTGGCAGGTTTATTCCATTGGCCGTTGCGATACTTGTGTAACGCGCAGTAATTCAGCGACGCTCCAGGCCTGCGCAATGCACCCGCCGGGGCTATGGGGCGGGTCGCCGTCGAAGACTTCGGGTAGCTGGCCGACGCCTTCCTGACCGAGGTATGCGCGCAGGGCGTCGAGTGCGCCGGCGGGATCCCGGCCGTACACGTAGCGATAAGCCTCGATGAAGGGTCCGATCAGCCACGGCCAGACAGTGCCCTGATGATAGGCGCAATCGCGGCTCGCGACATCGCCTTCGTAGCGGCCGCGATATTGCGGATCGCCCGGCGCAAGCGTGCGCAGGCCGTACGGTGTGAGGAGATGGCGCGCGACGGTATCGACCACGGCTTTGGCCTTTTCCGGCGGCAACATTTTGTGGAAGAGGCTGACGGCAAGGATCTGGTTGGGGCGGATAGACGCGTCGCGGCGGGCGCCATCGACGACGTCGTAAAGACAATCCGCCGATTCGTTCCAAAAGAGTGAAAGAAAGCCGGCGCGCGCGCGATCGGCGAGCTCGCGGTATCGATCGTCGCCAGTCAGATCGTGGAGCACGCCGAGGGCGTTGTACCACAGGGCCTGGACTTCGACCGGTTTGCCCTGGCGCGGCGTGACCACGTAGTCGCCGATCTTGGCATCCATCCAAGTCAACTGAACGCCCGGTTCGCCGGCATGGAGCAGACCGTCGGCATCGAGGTGGATGCCGTAGCGGGTGCCACGCTGGTGCCATGCGACGATGTCCACGAGGATGCTAACCAGATGCTCGCGGACGAAGGCGCGATCGTTGGTGTGCGCGATGAGCGCACGGATGGCTTCGAAGAACCAGAGCGTGGAATCGACGGAATTGTATTCAGGCGTGTCGCCCTGATCGGGGAAGCGATTGGGCAGCATGCCGCGATCGACGTGCGCGGCCCAGGCGAGCAGGATGCTCCGTGCCATGTCGTGGCGGCCGGTCGCGAGGGTGAGGCCGGGCAAGGCGATCATGGTGTCGCGGCCCCAATCGCCGAACCAGTGATAGCCGGCGATGATCGAATCCCGCGCACCGCAGCGCACCAGGAACTGGCCGGCGGCGCGATCGAGCAGGTCCATTGCGGCGGGCGCGGGCGCTGGAGCGGGCCGGGCGCTGGTAGAAGCTACGACGATGGCGATGGCATCGCGGCCCAGGTCGAAAGCGAGGACGAGAGGGTTAAAGAGGTCTTCGCGGAAATCGAGGCCGCGGGCGCGCTCGGCGTCGTACTCGAAATTGCGATACCAGAAGCCGGCAGGCTGGACGTCCGCACCGGAGTGGATCAGGTACAGCGGCGGCAGGTCCGGATAAGGGGCGAGGCGGATGGAGTTGGCCCCGGCGGCAAAGCCAGGGTCGAGTGCGCTGTTCTCATGAGTGGTGGCGTGGTAGTCGCGGAAGGCGACCAGGGGGCGCAGTTCGAGGGTGCAATCCGGGCGGGGAACCGGCAGGCGATACCGGATAACGGTGGTGTTTTCGCCTGGGGTCATGCAGACGGACTTTTCGAGGCGGAGGTCCTCGATCTGGTAGACGAAGGTCGGGATGGGATCCTGCCGGAATTCGGTGAGGTGGAGGTAGCCCGCTGGATGGACCGCGCCTGGATAGCGGTTGGCGGAGAGATCGTAGCGGCGGCCTTCGACGATCAGGGTCTCTTCAAACTTGGAGAGGAGAACGAGGCGTCCGAGGGGCGGATTGGCGGCGGCCACCAGCAGACCATGGTAGCGGCGGGTATTTAGGCCGGCGATAGTGGAGGATGCGTAGCCGCCGAGGCCATTGGTCTCCAGCCATTCGCGGCGCAGGGCCAAGTCGAGATTGCGGCACACAGAGGCGTCAAAGCGGATCATGGGGACTTACCGAACGAACCTACCAATATTGTAATCCCAATATTTTCAATAACTTGACTGCTTTGGCGAATTGGCAAACAGTTTGGGTTCGTTCGCACCGGCGGCTATTATGGCTCAATGGCCAACCGTTTGTACATGGTGGTGGAGAATTTCAAAGACCCTGCCGGGGTGTATCGCCGGTTCCGGGAGAGGGGGCGCATGGCGCCGGAAGGGGTACTATACGTTTCAAGCTGGGTAGATGAGGGATTGAATCGGTGCTTTCAATTGATGGAGGCCGCGGACCGGCGGCTGATCGACGAGTGGATGGCTAACTGGCTGGATTTAGTGGACTTCGAAGTTTACGCGGTAATTACGCCGGCGGAGGCGGCGGAGCGAATCAAGATCTAGTAGAACTGGTAGTACTTAATCCTACCCTCTGATAGTATTGCTCCTACCTGCAGTACTAGAACAAGATGGACCGAAGGCTTCATTCTCAATGAGGGCTAGTGGTCCATTTTCCGGCAAGGCGGCGTGGCTGCTTCCGCTACTCGCGGCGACGAGTATCGCAAGCGGGGCTGCGCAACCCGGCACGGCTCTCCCACTCCTGACGCAAATATCACAAATCAGACAACTTACGCCGGAACAGGCGGCGCACGGCTATCCCGTGCGGGTACGCGCGGTGGTCACCTACTACAGCCCGACAGGTCCAAACTTCATTGGCCGCGACACTTTCATGACCGCGACTACGCCCGACCTGTTCATTCAGGACGCGACTGCGGGGATCTGGGTGAACGTCCCCAAGGACGGGCCGGCACTGGAAGCGGGTCAACTGATCGATTTAGAGGGCGTGACAGAGGTGCCCGACTTTGCGCCTCAAATCGGCCAGCCCCGTTATCGCGTGGTCGGAAAATCGGCGCTACCGGAGCCGAAGCGGGTTTCGTTGGAAAGAATGCTGTCGACAGCCGAGGACAGCCAGTGGGTGGAGACGCAAGGCGTGGTGCGGCAGGTGCGCCTGTCGGACGGACTGCTAACGCTGGACGTGGCGGTGGCGGGCGGCCGGTTGAAGGCCGTCATACCAGGCATGCGCGCGCCAGCACCTAACGAACTGGTGGATGCCGAGGTTCGTATTCGGGGGGCCTGCGGCGCCATTTTCAATAAGAAACTGCAACTGGTGGGTATCCTACTTTACGTGCCGGCGCTGCGACAGGTGGAAGTATCGCGGCGGCCGGATGATCCTTTCGGGAAGCCGGTCCAAGCCATCGACAAGGTGGCGCGATTCGCACCCCAGCAATCTTTGGAACACAGCATCCGCGTGCAGGGCGTGGTTACGTTGCAGGATTCCGGCGAGACGATTTACGTATCGGACGGTAGGAACGGACTGCGCGTGAATTCCACTGAGCCGGTCTCATTCAAGCCCGGAGACCTGGTGGACGTAGCGGGCTTTCCGCACGTATCGGATTACTCCTTTACGGTGGAGGACGCCGTGTGCCGGAGAATCGGGCACCAGGAGCCCCTGACGCCCATTCCGGCTGTCAGCGAACAGATGCTGAGCGGAGATTACGATTCTCTGCCCGTTTCGATCGAAGGGCGCCTGCTGGCAAAATCGGTGCTGTCGGACCGTAAAACCCTGGTGTTGAAGAACGGCCGCCTGGTGTTCTCGGCAGTGATCCGGCAGCCGGAGGGCGCGTCGAAACTGGATGATGTTGACACCGACAGCGTGGTCCGGGTAGCCGGAATTTGCGTGGCGGACAAGGAGCACAACCAGGCCGTGCGCGTGCTTCTGCAGTCCGCGGACGCGGTGACCATCGTCAAAAGGCCTCCGTGGTGGACGGTGCCTAAAGCGCTAACCGCGCTGGGTGTACTGGCGTTCCTCATCCTGGGCGGGTTGGCGTGGGTGGTGGTGCTGCAGCGGCAGGCCGCGCTCGAGCAACGGTATCAGAACCTGGTTGAAAACGCGCACGACATCATCTTCACGGTGGACTTGCAGGAGAACCTCACATCGCTGAACAAAGCCGGCGAGCGCGCTTTGGGTTATACGCAGAAGGATGCGGCCAGCCTGCCCCTGCTGCGTTTACTCCCGCCTGTCTGGACGGAAAAAGCGGCGGAAGCGATGCAACGGGTCTCGTTGGGCGAAGCTTATCCGGTGCAGGAATGGGAATTCGTGGCCAAAGACGGCCATGCGATGCCGGTCGAAATCAGCTTGCAGGCGATCCGCAAAGGCGGGCGGCCGGTGGGGCTGCTGGGCATCGCGCGCGATATCTCGGAACGGAAGCGCGCCGAAGACGAGATGCTGCAGGCCAAGGAAGCCGCCGAGGCGGCCAACCGCGCGAAGAGCGAGTTCGTAGCGAACATGAGCCACGAATTGCGGACGCCGCTCAACGCCGTGATTGGCTACAGCGAGATGCTGCAGGAAGTGGCCGAGGAGCGCGACGAGCGGGACCTGCTGCCCGATTTGCGGAGGATCCAGACGGCCGGCAAACACCTGCTGGGCCTGATCAACGACGTCCTGGACCTGTCGAAGATCGAAGCCGGAAAACTGCAGTTGTGCACCGAGCGGTTTGCCGCGGCGCCGGTGATCTACGAAGTGGTCAGCACGATTCACCCGCTGGTGGAGAAAGGCTCCAACCGGCTGCAGGTGGAATGCGAAGAGGGCTTGGGCTGCATGGTGGCGGACCAGACCCGGACGCGGCAGGTGCTCTTTAACCTGCTGAGCAACGCCTGCAAGTTCACGGAACGCGGCAGTATCCGGCTGGAGGCGCGGCGGGTAGCGAGCGGAGGGGTGAAGTGGGTTGAGTTCCGCGTGGCGGATACGGGGATCGGGATGAGCCCGGACCAGGTGAACAGGTTGTACCACCCGTTCATGCAGGCGGACGCTTCGACTACGCGCAAATACGGCGGCACCGGCCTGGGCCTGGCGATCAGCCGCCGGCTTTGCCAGATGATGGGCGGCTCATTACGCGTGGAGAGCGAGTTGGGTCGAGGATCGACATTTACGGTTTGGCTGCCTGGAGACCGGCCTACGGTGCAGACGCCGGACGGGATCTGGCAGAACGACGAAGAGGCGGCGGCGGTGGCCGCGGGGGAATAGTATGTTTCCACAATTCCAACGCGTGGTCACACTCTCGGTGATGAGCATATTGGTAGGGCTCTTCGCCTGGATTTACTGGCGCGACCGGCAGCCGCGGGCGCGCTTGTGGATGCTCGGGTGGGCCTGGATCGTGGCGCATTTCGCGGGCATGCTGTTGTTCAGCTTCAACCTGATTCCGTCCCGGCTGTCGGATTGGTCGGCTTATGCCACGCTCCTTTTAGGGGCATCGGCTTTCTTTCTCTCGGTCTGCTGCACGGGCGCCAACCGGATGCAGCGGGTGGTGTTTTGGGCGGTGGTGGTGGCTCCGGCGGTGGCTTATTGGACAGGCATGGTCTACGAGATGCAAGCCACCCCGATCTTCCGCGCGCTGCTGGTGATCTGGCTGGGCGGCGGCACGTGGCTGGTCCGGCGCGAATCGAACCAATCCGCGCAGAGCATGACAGCCTGGTTCGCGGCGGTGCTGGTGCCCGGCGTCTGGGTTATCTATCGCACGGCCACGAATATCGAGAGCGGCATCGACTTCATGCTGTTCGAAGGTTTTGCCATCACCGGTTGGCGTTACTGGCGATACTTCCGCAGGCTTACGCCGGGCGTTTTGCTGACCTCCCTCGCATTCCTCGCATGGGGGCTGGTATTCCCGGTGGCGGAACTATGCGCGGCGCTCAAGCTGAACATCCCCGGCGATCACGTAGTTTGGGATCTGCCTAAATACTTTGTGGCTTTCGGCATGATCATGACGCTGTTCGAGAATCAGACCGAAAACCTGCAAGTCCAAATCGGGGAACGCAAGCGGGCCGAAGAAACCGCGCAAGCCGCCAACGAAGCCAAGGGCATCCTGATGGCCGCCACCAGTTTTGCGGCGCGGCGATTTTTAAGCGTAGTCGCCTGGCAGACCGTGATTCCCGAAACATTATCCAAGATGGGGATAGCCGCCCGGGCGAACCGGGTGTACGTGGCGGAGATGCATGACGGTAAGCCGGGCCTGGAGAGCATCATCCTACACGAGTGGGCGGGTCCGGGCCTGGACCGGGGCGCTCGCGAGCGGCTGCAGGCGCACATGGCCTGGAACGGACCGGAGTGGGAAACGCGCGCCGAGAGCCTGCGCCGCGGCGAACTGGTGCCGGTATCCGCCGCGGATTATGGCGCTGATTCTGCGAAAGCGCCGAAATCGGCGATCCTGGCGCCTATCGAAGTCGGCGGGATTCTGTTCGGGTTCCTGGGATTTGAAGATCACCGGCGCGTGCGGGAATGGACGGAAGCCGAACGGGATGCGTTCCGGCTGGCGGCGCGCATGCTGGGCTCATCCATGACGCGGCAGCGGGCGCAGGAATACGTGGACAATATCCTGCGTTCGATGGAGGAATCGCTGCTGGTGACGGACGCCGATTTACAGATCCGGCGGGTGAATCCCAGCGCGCTGCGGCTGCTGGGGTATCGCGAGGAAGAACTGATCGGGCGGCCGGCGCGGCAGGTGATTCTGGAACGCGAGGCGCCCGCCCGGCGCAGCGCGGTGGAGAGGACCTATCGCACCAAGGGCGGACGCTCGATCCCCGTGCTGTTCTCGTCGGCGGAGATGCGCAACGGGTCGGGCGCGCTGGAGGGATACGTCTGGCTGGCGCAGGATATCGCGGAGTTGAAGCGGGTGCAGGGAGAACTGGTGCGCGCCAAGAATGCAGCCGAAGAAGCCAACCGGGCCAAGAGCACGTTTCTGGCGAACATGAGCCACGAGCTACGGACTCCGCTGAACGCGGTAATCGGTTACAGCGAGATGCTGGGGGAAGTGGCCGAGGAGCGCGGGGAAGAGGATCTGGTGCCGGATCTGAACCGCATCCGGTCGGCGGGCAAGCATCTGCTGGGCCTGATCAACGACGTGCTGGACCTTTCCAAGATCGAAGCCGGGAAGGTGGAGTTGTCGATCGAGAACCTGGGCGTTGAATCGGTGATCCACGAAGTGGTCAGCACCATCCATCCGCTGGTGGAGAAGAATGGGAACCGGCTGGAGGTGAACTGCCACGAGCCGCTGGGCACCGTGCGGGCGGACCAGACGCGCGTGCGGCAGGTGCTCTTCAACCTGCTGAGCAATGCCGCCAAATTCACCAGCCACGGCCTGATCCGGCTGGAAGCGCAGCGGGTAACCCGCAATGGCGGCGACTGGGTGGAGTTCAGAGTGACGGATACCGGCATCGGCATGAGCGCGGAGCAGTTGGACCGGCTGTACAAGCCGTTCATGCAGGCGGATGTCTCGACTACGCGGAAGTTCGGCGGGACCGGGCTGGGGCTGACGATCAGCCGGGAGTTCTGCCAGATGATGAACGGGTCTCTGAGCGGCCAGAGTGAGTTAGGCAAAGGATCGGCTTTCACGGTGCGGCTGCCGGGCGGGCCGGCGGAGCCAGTCGAAGAAATTATGGCGCCACTGGCGGCGGTCCAGGAAAGGCAGGCATTACATGCCTAAAATCCTGGTGGTTGAAGATAACGAGTGGAGCCGCGACATGCTGGCGCGGCGGCTTTCCCGCCGCGGGTTTCACGTGGTGGTGGCGGCCGACGGCAAGCGCGGAATTCTTCTGGCGCTATCGCAGTCGCCGGACCTGATCGTGATGGACATGAGCCTGCCGGAGATGGATGGTTGGGAAGCGACGCGCCGCCTGAAGGCGGACCCAGCCACGCGCGCGATCCCGGTGGTGGCACTGACCGCACACGCCATGGCCAGCGACCGGCAAAAGGCCATGGATGCCGGCTGCGACGACTATTACACCAAGCCGGTAGATTTTGAAAGCCTGGTGCGCGCCATGGAAGCGCTGCTGGAAGCTCGCCGCATGATTCAGGCCGGAGATGCGCTGCTGTCGCCAGCGTGCGGCCCGGTGCCGATATCGCCCGCCCTGTTAGGAGATCCGCAATGCTGACGAATACGCAGATAAACATCAAGCCCCTGCTGTTGGTTGATGACGATCCGACCAATCAGGATCTGCTGTCGCGCCGGCTGCGGCGCGCCGGCTATTCAACGGAGCTGGCGGCCAGCGGATACGAAGCGTTGGACGTGCTCGCGCAGCACGAAGTGGAATTGGTCCTGCTGGACAGCATGATGCCCGGGCTGAGCGGCATCGAACTGTTGCGGCAGTTGCGCAAGCGGTTCTCGCCGGCGCGGCTGCCGATCATCATGGTGACTGCCCTGGGAGAAAGCGACCGGATCGTGGAGGCGCTGAATTTAGGGGCTAACGACTACATCTCGAAGCCGGTGGATTTTCCGGTGGCGCTGGCGCGCATCAAGGCGCAATTGGAGAGAAAGCGCGCCGAAGACGCCCTGCGCGAGAGCGAAGAACGCTACGCGCTGGCGGCGCGCGGCGCCAACGACGGCCTCTGGGACTGGGACCTGGAAAGCGGACGCGTTTATTTCTCTACCCGGTGGAAGGCCATGCTGGGCTATGAAGATGGCGAAATCGGAGACGCACCGGAAGAATGGCTATCGCGCGTGCACAAGGACGACCGGGCGCCGCTCGAAGGCATATTGACCGCGCATTGGGAGGCGGACGCGCACAACGAATGCGCCATGGAACATCGCATGCTGCACAAGAACGGCGGCTTCCGTTGGATGCTGAGCCGGGGGGTGGTGCAGCGCGACGCGCAGGGTAAAGCGATCCGCATGGCAGGATCGCAGACGGACATCACCAGCAGCAAGTCATTCGATCCGCTGACGGGCCTGCCGAACCGGGCAATGTTCAACGAGCGGCTTACGGCCTGCCTGGATCGGGTAGCGCAGGAACCGGAGTATCCCTACGCGGTGCTGTTCCTGGATCTCGACCGTTTCAAAGTAGTCAACGACAGCCTGGGTCATACGGCGGGCGACGAATTGTTGATTCACGTGGCGCAGCGGCTACGCGCCGCGGTGCGCAACGCGCCGCCATCGGATCGGGGCCCAAGTCACGACCTGATTGCGCGGCTGGGCGGCGACGAATTCGCCATCCTGCTGGAAAACGTGAATGCGGAGGAGGCGATCCGGATCGCGGACCGCATACGGGAATCGATTCACGCGGCCTTCAAGTTGGAGACCCGGGAAGTGTTCACTACGGCGAGCATCGGGATTGCCCCCGGCAACGCGAGCTACCGTAAGCCCGCCGAAATCCTGCGCGACGCGGATACGGCGATGTACAAAGCCAAGTCGATGGGCAAGTCGCGGTTCGAGGTTTTCGATGCCGGGATGCGGGCCCAGGCCATCGCGCGGTTGGAACTGGAAAGCGACCTGCGGCGGGCGGTGGATAACCAGGAGTTCGTGCTGTACTACCAGCCGAAGGTGAGCCTGAAGACAAACAAGATTATGGGCGTGGAGGCGCTAGTGAGATGGCGCCATCCGCAGCGCGGTATCATCCCGCCGGACCACTTCATTCCGCTGGCGGAGGAAACCGGGCTGATCGTGCCCATCGGGCTGTGGGTGCTGCGCGAGGCATGTGTTCTCGATGCGCCGGTTGCAGGCCGAATTTCCGGCCCACCCGCCGCTTGAAATCAGCGTAAACGTGTCGGTCCGGCAGTTTCGCGAACCGGATCTGCGGGCGCAGGTAGCGGCAATCCTGGAGGAGACGGGACTGGATCCGTCGACCTTGCAACTGGAGATCACCGAGAGCGTGCTGATGGACGATCTAGACACGGTGGCCAAGCTGCTGGACAGCCTCAAAGCGCTGGGTGTGGGTTTGAAGATCGACGATTTCGGCACCGGATACGCGTCGCTGAAGTGCCTGAACCGGCTCCCATTCGATGTGCTGAAGATCGACCGGTCGTTCGTGGTCAACATGTCACAGACGGACGGCACGTCGGATACGATCCGCACGATTGTGCTGCTGGCGGAGAACCTGGGGATGGAAGTAGTGGCGGAGGGGATTGAAAGCCAGGACCAGCTGAGGGAGCTGCAATCGCTGCACTGCGATTACGGTCAAGGATTCTATTTTTCGCCGCCGGTGGAATTCACGGCGGTGGGGGATTTGATCCGGAAGTCGCGGGGGGAAGACGGGGCGGAGAGCCCCTTCCAGGCTACCAGCCTGCCGCACTTGGATTTAGTGGACTCGCGGGGTTAGGCGGACGTTAATTTTGGCCGGAGAGACACTCTCCATAGCTATGCCGGGCGGCAGGGTCATATTGCCCGAGCCGACCGTGATCTGGGACGATCCGGTATGTGCGCCACTCATATTGAAATGGGCCACCATACGGGTCAGGCTGACCGAATCCATCAACCAGGCGCTGCCCCGCACCTGCACTTCGAGGCGGTCGGAGGGCGTGGAGATGTCCATTCCGGCGGGGACGCCCACGAATTCCACGGGCACACTGACGGTCCGCACGGTGGTGCCGATGGAGACAAACGATGTGCTCCAAATGGCGGTGGCGAGGCCCAGGGCGGCCAGTTTAACGGCGGCGTTGGAAAACAGCGATTGCCGCACACGGCTTGATACGCCGGCAGCCGGCTGGGCGCAAAGCTGCGCGAGCATGCGCGCGAGCTGCTGGCAGTCATCCAGGCGCACCATGCGCTGGGACTCCATCAGGGTGACCTCGCCGCGCTCCTCGGAAACCACGATGACCACCGCGTCACAGTGTTCGGAAAGCCCCATGGCCGCGCGATGGCGGGTGCCGTAATAGCTGGGCACGCGCTCGCGATCGGTCAAGGGGAGCACGGCGGCAGCTTTCACAATGTGATCGCCGCGCACCACGACGGCGCCATCGTGCACCGGCGAGGTTTTTTGGAAGATGGCTTCCAGAATCTCGGGCGATACCGAAGCATCCAGGGTGATGCCGCCGCTGACCAGCTCTATCACCGCATTGCGCCGCACGATGACGATTAGAGCGCCCACCGAAGCCGCCGCCATGTGGAAGGCCGCCTGGGCGATGCCGAGATAAGTGGCGGAGAGCCTGGTGGCGGCCTCCGCGCGCCAGTTGAGCACGCTGTCGAGCCGCATGAAGAAGCGGCGCAATTCGGGCTGGAACACCAGCACCAGCAGAACGATGGTCAGGATGGCGGCGCCTTCGAGCACCCAACTGGTGAGGACCAGATCGAAATGGCGCGCTACCAGCGCACCGGCGTGCAGGCCCACCACGACGAGGGCGACGCGCAGGGCGCGCGCCTGCTGCGCCCAGCGCAGCAGGATATAGAGAGCCGCCGTCAGCACCACGAAGTCCACGGCACTCTGCCAGTGCACCGAAATCAAAGGGATCATCCATCTTCCAATATCGCCCAATATCGCCCGATTGCGTCATGCAGCCTTTTCGTTATCACGTCCTGGCGTGCGATTTGCCGGGGCTATGCGGGATGCGGATGCGGTGCGCGCGGAGATCGAATCGGACCAGCGCCAGATGATGGCCGGCAAGGCGCCGGATGCAGCAGGCGTGGAACACGCGGCAGCTTAGCGCACTAAAGCGGCTGGTTTCTTAACGACGGGCACCCGCGGGTTCATCGCAGGAATATTCCAGAACTTCATGAGACTTCGCGCTGGAACCGATGGTGAGCACCAGGGCCGCGGCGATGCCCACGCTGCCAAGCGCCATCCAGAAAGGCGCCGCAAAACCCCAGCGGCCCGCGGCAGCACCGGCGATCGCGGAACTGCCGGCGACGAACAGATCGTAGAAGGCGTTGAGCGCGCCCAAAGCCGCCGCCCGTTCCGACACCGGCACCTGGCCCACCACCACGGATGCCAGCGCGGGCCACGGAAAAGAATAACCCAACCCCACCAGCAGAGCCGCCGGCACATCAAACTGCCAGCTCAGACCGGCGACGATTGCGATCAGCCCTACGGCGAGGCACGCATAGCCCGCCAGCAGACTGCGCCGCGGTCCCATGCGATCGGGCAGCCCGCCGAAGAGCGCGCGCCCGAGCAGCACGGCGGCGGCAAACGCCGAGAACGCCCAGGTGCTTCCGTGGCCGCGG
Organism: Bryobacterales bacterium; assembly: GCA_963843255.1. Lineage (GTDB taxonomy): Bacteria > Acidobacteriota > Terriglobia > Bryobacterales > Bryobacteraceae > Bog-159. The sequence continues at coordinate 1,069,085 of CAWJJQ010000009.1, forward strand.
TGCCGCAAAAGCAGGATCAGGAATCCGGCCATGGCCGCATAGGTGACATTCCCCAAGCCGAGGATGATCCCGGGGCGAAGCACGGGAGGCGGAAACCAGCGCGAAGTAGCGTGGCCGTGAGGCCGAGGTTGTTCGTCTGTCGCGAAAACGATTGCCAGCACCGCGAGTGACGAGACTGTGAGACACAACGCGACGGCGGCCATGCTCCCGAGCGCCTGCCCGATGGCCGGTCCGATGGACACACCGCCCCAAATCCCAGACGAAAGAATGCCGAGCGTGCGGGCGCGCTGGTTGTCGGGCGCAATGTCGACCGCCCAAGCCACGGCGGCGGTCACGAAGAAGCCTTCCCCAAGTCCATGTAATACGCGTCCGGCCGCCATGGCTGCCAGGCCGAACACGGGCAGGTAGAGCACGCCGGCAATGGCGCAGAGAGCCATTCCAAACAGAAGAGCGATGCGCCGGCCTTTGCGATCCGCGGTTTTTCCGCCAAGGAGCCGGCCGAGCAGCGCGAAGGCCGATGACAGTCCGATTAAAAGGCCTGTGACAAAGGTAGAGGCCCCGACCTGCTCATGCAGGTAAACCGGCAGCACCGGGATGACGGCGCCGAACCCCAGCATCCCGACGAACGCCGCGCCCACGATGCGCCAGATCCTGGAACCCATCTACCAAATTTATCACTCCATGGGATGGTCGCCCGATTTTCACCGGCTACCGCCCCTGCGCGCCGGTCTTGCCCTGCACGCTCTGCAGCAAGCGCAACATCTCTGCCGACGCGGGTCCGTCGTAGGAACGGTTCAGCACGCCGTAGCTCTCCAGATCGCCGAACTTCCGCGAATGTCCGCTGAGTTGGGTCCCGTTCAGGGGCCAATAGCACCAGTCCAGATCGGTCTCGCGAAGATACCGGATGAAGTTACGAAACCAGAAGCCTTCCTGCTTCGGATCGGTACTGTCCAGGCAGTGCGGTTCCTGGCAGGTTCCAAACTCACCGATCCATATTGGCGTTTCGGTTTTCTCGCGGAGGAATGCCCATTTCCTTTGCACGGCTTGCGCGTATTCCTCGTACGTGCGGATGCCTTTGATGCTGAAAGAGTAGCCGTGCGCGGAATAGACCAGCCGGTTTGGGACATCCAATTTCACCGGCAGACGAGAGAAACCGCTGAGGTCCAGAGCGTAGTCGATGCCCTCGACGAAGATGAGCAGGTTCGAATTCTCGGCAAGAATCGCGTTGCCGGCGAGCTCCGCGGCGGCGTGCCAGTCAAGCGCCGGGTCCGGGCCGCCCCAGGTTGCGCCGAAGCGCAGTTCGTTGCGCAGATCCGCGCCGATGACGAAGGGCTGGTTCTTGTATCGCCGGGCCATGAAGCGCCAGTCCGCCAGCCATTTGGCTTCCGGATACGCAGGGCTGTGCCAAAGAGCGTTGCCGTCGCCTTCATAGCAGCACCAGTCGGCGCGGCTCACGTGATTGTCGAGGATGATGTAGAGTCCCTCCCTGGCGAGCGCATCGATCGTCAGATCGAGAACCTCCAGGGCATGCTTTCCTTTCAGTTCAGGATTCGCAGCCAGCGCATAATCCGGGACCACCGGGTCGGTTTCCACGAGCTCGTTCGACCACGGGATACGGACGCTGTTGAAACCCATGACCTTCACCTGGTGCGCAATGGCGGCCAGCGGACGATACGCGAGGCCTCCTACGGAAAACTCGATATTATCCGCGCCGTACCAATTCACTCCCGCCAGCTTGACGCGGTGGCCCCTGGCATCCACGATCCAATGGTGTGCTGTATGCAGCGGCAAGTCATCCGCGCGTGCGCCGGAAGCACAAAGGAACCCCAGCAGGACCAGCCGGGTCACTTTGCCGTTTGTGCTCATATCAATCATGGTCATTGCAGTTGCACGTCGACGGTCTCGCCGCCGGCGATGAGCTTCGAAGTGACGTGCGGGCCTTGGATGACTTGCACCCGTAACTTCTCCGCGGCCCGGTTGATGGTGATGTCGAAGATGGAGCCGAAGGCGTGGATGTCTCTGAGGTTGGCGTGATCCCAGCCAGCGGGCAGGCGGGGATCCAGCCGGAAGGAGCGGAGACCGGTGGGCCGGATACCAAACAAACCTTCCGTGAAGATGCGACAGTACAGGGCGCTCTCCGCGGCCAGATGCCGCTGATTGCCTTCCGGCCACGCTTCTACCGGATAAGGCACGTGCTCGCCCAGGAGGCGGCGGCGCGAGTACTTGCCCAGGAACTCCATGGCGCGGTCGGTTTCGCCGGCGGCCAGTGCACCGCGAAGGCCGTAGAGAGTCGCGCGGTCCCAAAAGGTTTTGGAACCGGCCTGGCTGGCCAAGCCGTCGTCGGTCCACAGCATGGGAGAGAAGAGCGCCTGTATGACACTCTTCTTGCGATCGAAAATTCCCACGGTCAGAGGCGTGCAGATCCACGCGCGAAGCACGTCGTTGCCGGCGTAATAGCGGTACGCATCGAAGCCTTGCACGCTGGCTCCGAAGTAGTGCTCGATGGCGGCGTGCATTACTTCGGCCTGCTGCGCGTACGGTTGCCACTCTGCCTCCGGGCGCCCCAGGCTGCGCCCCAGAAAGACGGCGGAGTTGAGTGCATCGTAGTACAGCGACGAGGTATTGAGATTGGCTTTGCCTGCCGGGAAGCGGCCTTCCAGTTCGTCGCTATCGGAGGCCACCACGCCATCGGCGTTGAGCTTCCGGCGGCAGTATTCCAGGCACCAGGAGATGAGCTTCCACAACTCGTCCGCGGTAGGCCGGTCGCCGTAAGCCAAGGCGAAGCGGGAAGCGCCATAGGCGATCATCGCCATATCGCCGCGGTCGCCCGCACCGTTCCAGAAGCTGGTGCCTTCCGCGATGATGGAGCTGGGGATAGGCTTGTAATCGGGGTTCATGTAGCGCGCGAAAAGACGGAATGCATTGACGGCGGAGGCGTTGGCGGTGTCGTCGCCGAGGAAAGGGAAGAAGGGGTTGGCGTACTCGGCTTGATCGTTGGCCCAGATCGCCGCGTAGTAGGCGCCGCCGCCGGGACCGTGCATCAGCCCGCCCTTGGTCTCGTAGATGCTTTCCGTGGTGCGGATTTTGGCGAACGCAAACTCGGTGTTGAGCACGGGATCCGGGGTCTCCAGGCGGAGCTTGGAAATAAAGCTCTGGACGCGGTCGCGGCGGGCTTTCTCTTCGGCCTCGACACTCTCGATATTAAAGATGGGCTTGGCGGCCCCAGCCTCACGGGCGGTAAACACCACCGCGAAGCTGGTATTTTCACCCGGTTTCAGGGTTCTGGAACCGGCGTCGACGGTCTCGGCCGAGATCACGTATTCGCCCGTCACGCCGCGGGCGGGGTTGGTGCGGACGATCTTTTGCATGCTCTCCACCTCGACGTCCACGTCGCCCGTGCCGCGGTTGGTAAACGTGTACTTCTCCAAAACCTGGGGGTTGGTGGTGGAGGGAAAGATGGTCCGGCGCAGGGTGACGCCGGTCGCGACGCCGGGGGCACTGTCGATGGTGACCAGACCGCGGATGTGCACGGCGGAAACCGTTTCGGTGGGGACCGCGCGCCCGCTAATGAAGAGGCGTGGTGCGGAATCCTCTCCGAAGGTGTAGCTCAGGCTGGCGTGGGTGTCGTTGGGGACGGTGCGGAGGGTGGGAAACACAAGCTGCCGTGTAAGGCTGGGGGTGCCGTTTGCGCGTACACCGTAGGTGAGGATCAGCGACACCTTCCGGCCACTCATTTCGATCTGGTCCTGATGGGCCTGGCCAGCCGCGACTTCCCAGGTGATGCCGCCGTCGGGGTCGATCTTCCAGCGCGAATGATCGCCGGCTTGCGCCCGGAGTGCGGGCGTGAACGGCACGGATAAGGCGAGGAGAGGGATGAGGATTAGTTTCATACTGCGGCCCCAGCGCCAACCTTAACACCACGCGCTGCTAGGGCGTCAGCCTATAGCGGTCCCGCGGATACAGAACGGCTTGACGCACATTGGGCAGATTGAGCACCTGGCAGGTCAGGCGTTCCAGCCCGATCGCGAATCCCCCATGAGGAGGCATTCCAAGATCGAACATCGCCAGGTGGTGCTCGAAATTCCTGGGATCGATGGACCTGCGGAGTAGCGATGCCTCCAGATCCTCGCGGCGATGCAGCCGCTGCCCTCCTGTGGTGATTTCGAGGCCCTGGAACAAAAGGTCGAAACTGCCGGCGGCGCCACGCGTCCCTCGCGGCGCGGTATAAAACGGACGCGCCGCCAGCGGGAACCCGAGAACAAACACGGCAGGTATTCCGGTTTCCCGCATCGCTCGTTGACAAAGCTGGCGCTCCGCTTCGGGATCGAGGTCGTCAACCAGATCCGTACGCCCAAACTCCACGCGCAGCATCTCCAGGCAATCTGCGAATTCCCAGCAGGCGGCATCCAGCATGGAAGGCAGCGGCTCTGTACGATGCTTCCGGATCACGCCGCCGTGCGTTCGATTGAGACTCTCGAACATGTCCGTAAGCAACTCGCGTTCGAGTTGGATTACATCTTCCGGCCCGTCGATGAAGCCGAACTCAACATCGAGCGAATAATACTCGGTCAAGTGGCGGCTCGAAGCGTGCGGCTCCGCGCGATAGACATGCGCGGTCTCATACACACGTTCCAGCCCGGCAACGCCGTGTTCCTTATAGAACTGCGGGCTCTGCGCAAGATAGGCGACGCGGTCAAAGTATTTGATTTCGAAAAGATTGCTGCCTCCTTCAGTCCCACCCGAGACGATCTTGGATGACACAATTTCCGTAAACCGGCGGCGATTCAGCGCGTCGCGGAAAGCGGCCAGGATCGCGGCTTCCACCCGGAAAATATCCCCCACGGTCTCCGTTCGCAGCGCCAGCGGGCGGTACTGGATCAGCGTCTCCAGGCCAATCAGGCCGGCGCCGGCGGAGGATTGGAAAGGGAGGTTTTGTCCCGCGCGGTTCAACACACGGATTTCCGCAATCTCAACCTCGTGGCCGGTCTTGGATCGCGGTTCAGCCCGAACCAGGCCAACGACCTCGACTACATCCTCCACTTTGAGCCGCTGCTCTTTCAATTGTTCGGTTGCGATGACACACTGCGCCTCGCCACTGCAGTCCCGCAAAATTACAAACGCGGTTTTGCCCAGGATACGGAGGCGGTACACCCAGCCTCTAATGCAGACTTGGCCTGACAAGAATTCTGAAACGTTATGAATGAAGGTGCGTGGCGCCGTCGAGGTGACCATTGCAAATCCTTAAAGTAGGATCTGCTGGAACCACGATGCGCGGCGGTGCCATCCAGCTTCCGGCTTGCGGCCGGCGCTCACTTGCGCATGTCGTAGCGCCTGACGTCTCTCCCTACTTGGGCCTGTTCGGCTGCGAACTTCCGTTTCGAGAGAGCCTCTCCGAGGGGTCTGTCCTCTTCAACGAGTATTTCCTTTGTAGCATCCGGGGGTTGCGGGAATCAACCGGACAGAGTTTACTGGCGTTCCTTGATTTTGGTGAGCAGAGGGATGTCCTAGACCGGTTTGGACGGAGGGAAAGACTTCAGATAGGCGTAGATGTCCCTCAGTTCCTGATCGGACGCCACCTTATCGGTATAGGCCGGCATTTCGCCCGCCGGCCGGCGGACGTACCGAATCAGATCCGGCGCCTGGAACAGCATCGGCACGATGCGCGCTCCGGCTCTGCCGCCCTGGCCGGCGTAACCATGGCATTGATAGCAGCCGATTTTGACGAACAGGACCTTGCCGGTTGCGGCGTTTCCCTGGGGAGCGGAGTCGCTCTGCTGAGCACCTGCAAGCACACCGGCCACGAAAGAAAGTAAGATAATCCGCTTCATTTGGATCACCGGGGTTGAGTTACCACATCAATCAGGGCGGGCTCACCCCAGCGCGGCCAGTATCGCATCGCACGCCCTGATGCGGGGCACCGGAGTGAAGGCCACGTTCGGCGTCGCGGGCTCCCGGATCGGCGCCATGGATTTCTTGAACAGCAGCCTGAACGAGGTTACGCCGGGCTACTTCGACACCATGGGGATGCGCGTGCTCGCCGGCCGCGCTTTCAACTGGTTCGACCGCAACCAGGCGCTACCGCATCAAGTGATCGTCAACCAGGCATTCGCGCGGCGTTTCTTTGCCGGCCAGGATCCGCTCGGCCGGCGGTTCGGGTTCGCGGGCGCGGGTGGGATCGCCACCCGCGACAACCAGGTCATCGGGGTCGTGAGCGATGCCAAGTATCGCTCCCTTCGCGAGCCGGTCCCGCCCACGGTCTACAGTCCTCAAGTGGGTGGATTCGATTCCACCTTCATTCTTCAGGTGCGCACGCGCCGGACTGCCGAAGCTATGCTGGCGCCTTTGCAGCGGATGCTGCACACGCTCGATCCGGCCCTGCCGCTTATCGAGGTCAGGACCATGCGCGAGGAGGTGGAGGCATCGCTATGGCAGGAGCGTCTGCTGGCGCTGCTCTCGGCCGTGATTGGCGCGATCGCGGCGCTGCTGGCCAGCCTGGGACTTTATGGCGCGCTGGATTACGCCGTGAAATCGCGCACGCGCGAGATCGGCGTGCGGATGGCGTTGGGAGCGCAGCCTGCGCGGGTGGTGGGCATGTTTTCGCGCGAGGCGCTGCTGCTGACGGCGGCGGGCCTTGCGCTGGGACTGGCCGGTTACGCCGCCGCAGCCGTCTGGATCCGCCGGGTGCTCTACGATCTGCGTCCCTGGGAGCCTTGGGCGGTTTTGTCGGTGGTGGTGCTGATCGGGCTGATCGCCGCGGTGGCGTCCGCTCCGGCCGCTTACCGGGCCGTGCGGATCGATCCGGCGTCAGCGCTGCGCGCGGAGTGAGAACTCCCCGCTACCCACTCCCTCCCACCGAGCCACCACCGCGCTCGCCAGGCAGTTCCCCACCACGTTCACCGACGTGCGCGCCATGTCCATCAGCGCATCGATCCCCAGCAACACGGCCACGCCTTCCATGGGAAGACGAAACGTCGATAGCGTGCCCGCCAGGATCACCAGCGCTGCCCGGGGCACTCCGGCCACGCCTTTGCTGGTGAGCATCAGGGTCAACATCATGAGCAATTGCTGTCCGAAGGATAGGTTCACCCCGGCGGCCTGCGCCACGAACACGGACGCCAGCGACAAATACAGGGTGCTGCCATCCAGGTTGAAGCTGTAACCCGTCGGGATCACGAAGGCCACGATATGTTTCGGCACGCCGAAGCACTCCATGTTCTCGAGCGCCAGCGGCAGGGCGGCTTCACTCGAGGCCGTGGAGAAGGCGATCAGGAACGGCTCCCGCACTGCGCGATAGAAAGCGCCCAAGGGGATACGCACGAGCAGCACCACGGCGCCCAGCACTAACACCACGAACAGTACCTGCGCGGCATACATGGTGAGGATCAGCTTGCCCAGCCCGAACAAAATGCCGGAGCCCTTGTTGCCGACCGTGACGGCCAGCGCCGCGCCTACGCCCAGCGGCGCCAGGTACATCACGTATTTCGTGTAGCGGAACATGACCTCCGCCAGCGATTCGCAGAACGCCACCACGGGCGCGGCCTTGGCGCCCACCGCGGCACATGCGGCGCCGAAGAGGAACGCGAACACCACGATTTCGAGCACATCGCCGCGCGCCATGGCGTCGATGATGCTGGCGGGGAACACGTGCTCGATGGTGGAGCCGGCACTGGGACGCTCGTGCGGCAAGGCGGCTTCGGCGGAAGTCTGCGCGAGCTTCATCCCCACGCCCGGCCGCACCAGGTTTACGGCTGCCAGCCCCAGGAACAGCGCGAATGTGGTGACCACCTCGAAATAGACGATGGCCTTCAGGCCGATCCGGCCCATGCGCTTCAGGTCGCCTCCGCCGGCGATGCCATAGACCAGCGTCCCGAAAATGAGCGGCGCGATGATGGAGCGGATCAGCCGCAGGAAAATTGCGCTGATGGGGCCGAGTTGCCGCGCTACACCGGGTGCGAAGGCGCCCAAAGCCACGCCCGCCGCCATTCCGATGAAGATCCAGGCAGTGAGCGAGAGGCGCTTCAACGCTCGCCCCACTTCAGCTTCTGGCGCAGCACGTCGAAGAACATCATGCGCGGCGGGCGGATCAGATTGAGCGCGTATTCCGAGCTGCGGCACACCACGGCGTCGTCTTTTTTCAGAGGCTCGCCGATTTGCCCGTCGATGGTCAGGTAGACGTTATCGTCTTCGCTCCGGCAGTGCACTTCCACCACGCTGGTTTCCGGCACCAGCACCGGCCGGTAAGTGAGCATGTGCGGGCAGATGGGCGTGAGACAGATGGCGGGCACCGACGGAAAGATGATGGGGCCGCCCGCGGAAAGCGAATATGCCGTCGAGCCCGTGGGCGTGGATACGATCAGGCCATCGGCTTTATAGGCGCACACGCACTGGCGGTCCACGTAGGTATCCAGGTCGATCATGCGCGCGATCGTAGCCTTGGTCAGCACTACGTCGTTGAGGGCTTCGAAGCGGGAAACGATCTCGCCCGCGCGGCGCACCTCCGCGTGCAGCAGCTTGCGGCGGCCGATGCGATGCTCACCGCGCAGCGCGCGTTCCAGTTCGGGATAGAGTTCGTCAATGGTGATGGCGGTGAGGAATCCAAGGCCGCCCAGGTTCACGGCAAACAGCGGAATCTCCCGTTTGCCGATGGCGCGCGCGGCAGCCAGCAGCGTGCCGTCGCCGCCCAGCACGATCACCAGGTCGCAGCCTTCCGGGACCTCGGCGCGCGGAAGACCGTCGGACCGCCGGGCGTAGTGCGCCGTGCGCTCGTCATAGCGCACCTGGATGCTCCGGGCTTGCAGCCAGGAAATCAGGTTGGGGACCACGTCGCCCCCGGCGGGAACAGCAGGCTTGGAGATGATCCCGACCGTCTTAATGGTGGGCATGCAGGAGAAACTCCCGGTTTCCTTCCGTGCCCAGAATGGGACTGTCCATCAGGGCCGTCTCGAATCCCAACTGCCGCGCGGCATCTTCAACCCGGCGGCAGGCACCTTGCTGCAGCTCCGTTTCGCGCACGATTCCACCCTTTCCCACAAGGCCTTTGCCGACCTCGAACTGGGGTTTGACAAGTATAACCATTTCGCCCGCCGGTTGTAACACTTGGGTGACGGCCGGCAGGATCATGGTGACCGAAATAAAGCTGACATCGCACACCACCAGTTCTACCGTCTCGCTCAGGTCTTCCGGCCGGAGATAGCGGGCGTTCAACTTTTCATGAAGCACCACGCGCGCGTCGCTGCGAATTTTCCAGTCGAGCTGTCCGCTGCCCACGTCCACGGCATGCACGCGCGCGGCGCCCCGCTGCAGGAGGCAATCTGTGAAGCCGCCCGTAGACGCTCCCACATCCAGGCAGACGCGCCCCTCTACCCGAATGCCGAACTGTGCAATCGCGGCATCCAGTTTCAGGCCGCCGCGGCTGACGAAGGGCGGCTGCGCCAGCACTTCGACGCGGCTCACGGGGTCCACCGGCTGGCCGGATTTCTCCGCTTTGCGGCCATCCACCAGTACCTCACCCGCCATGATCAGCGCCTGGGCTTTTTCCCGCGTGGCGGCCAGTCCGCGCTCCACCAGCAAACGGTCCAGGCGATCCTTCATGATTTGCGATGTACGATCAGGTCCGCCAACTCGTGCAGGCGCGCGGCGCGCGGGCCAAACGGCGCCAGCGTTTCGTGCGCCCGCCGGCATTCCGTTTCCGCCATCAGACGCGATTCCTCGATGCCGTAAACCGCGGGGAAAGTGATCTTATGCTGTTGCGCGTCTTTGCCGGCGGTCTTGCCGAGTGCTTCGGACGATTCTTCCACGTCGAGGATATCGTCCACAATTTGAAAGGCCAGCCCGATGTGCTCGCCGTAGCGCGAGAGCGCTGCGTACTGTTCAGCTTCAGCGCCTGCGCAGATGGCGCCCAGGCGCAAGCTGGCGCGCAGCAGCGCTCCGGTCTTGGCGCGGTGGATGGATTCGAGCAAAGTGGCACTGGGCGGCTTACCCTCGCCTTCCAGATCCGCTACCTGGCCGGCGATCATACCGCCCACGGTGCCCGCGGCCACGGCCAGTTCGGCGATCATCCGGGCCTTGCGGTCGGCCGCGACAGAGTTCATAGCAGCGAGGACTTCAAACGCCAGCGTCAGCAAAGAATCGCCCGCCAGAATGGCCATAGCCTCGCCGAAGACTTTGTGCGAGGTGAGCTTGCCGCGCCGGTAGTCGTCGTTATCGAGCGCCGGCAGATCGTCGTGGATCAGCGAGTAAGTGTGGATGAACTCTAGCGCGCAGGCGGCCGTCTCGGCGCCATAAGGCGCGTCGGACACCGCGCGCGCGGCCTCCAGGCACAGAATCGGCCGGATGCGCTTACCGCCCGCAAACAGGCTGTACCGCATGGCGCGGTGGATGGTTTCGGGTGGCTCGCTTTCGGCGGGAACCAGGCGGTCAAGCTGGGCATCGACCAGCTTCTGCTGCTGGGCGAGGTATTCGCGCAGGCTCATGCTTTCTCGGGACGGAAAGGCTCCGGTTGGATTTTGCCCTCTTTGCGAATGAGCATTTCGACGCGCGTTTCGGCCTCTTCCAACTGCTTCCGGCACGTTTCGCTGAGCCCCATGCCCTTCTCGAATAATTCCAGCGAACGCTCCAGGGGCAGGTCGCCGGCTTCCAGTTCCTTGACGACCTTTTCCAATTCGTCGAGGCAGGCTTCGAACGGGAGCACGGAGTTGGGTGGTGCGTTGGAATCGGCCACGACACTATTCTAGCCAGGATTCGCCGCCGGCCGTGTTATGATTTCGCCATTCATGTTCAGACCCGCCCTGGTTCTCTTTGCGGTGGCCGCGGCCGCTCAAACCACGAAACCCCTTATGACGCTCGACGAATTCTTCAATGCAGTGGACATACGTAGCGTCAAAATCTCGCCCGATGGACATGCGGTGGCGATCGAAACCGAGCGCGCCGATTGGGAGGCCAACCGCTTCCGCAACGATCTCTGGCTCTATCGCGATGAGGGGGGCGGCTCCCTGATCGAGCTCACACGCACGGGGCACGATCGCAGCCCGGAGTGGTCGCCGGATGGCCGCTGGATCGCGTTTCTTTCCGATCGTGAAGCCGGCGAGACCGCCAAGAAATCCGGCGACGACGAAAAGGACGAGAAGCCGGACCAGGTATGGGTGATCGGGCTGAACGGCGGTGAGGCTTTGCCGGTAACGCACGGCGAGGAAAAGGTCCACGCGTTTGCCTGGGCGCCAAATTCGCGGGAGATCTATTTCGCGACACGCACGCCATGGACCAAGGAGCAGCAGGAGGCTTACAAGAAAGACTGGAAGGACGTGGTGGAGTTCCGGGAATCGGAGCGCGGCGACGCCATCACGCGGATGGAGATCGCGGGCGGCGCCACCAAGCAGATCGCGGCCACAGCGCTGCGCGTGAAGCAACTGGAAACGTCCGCGGACGGCAAAACGCTGGCGTTCCTGACCGATTCCATTTCGGAGCGGCAGGAGGCCATGGACGCTTATGCCATTTACCTGGTGGATGCGGGCGGCGGCGAGCCGCGTAAGCTCTTGCAGCGTCCGGCGGTGATCGACAACTTCCATTGGGCGCCTGATAACCGGCATATCTTTTTCTCCTTTTTGAACGGCTCGGTGGAGGGCAGCTATCAGGATGCGCAGCCCCGCTTGTATTGGGTGGATACAGCCTCACCCGGCGCGCGCCTCACACGCTGGGCCAAGTTTCCCGGCGCCGTCACAGGCTACACGGTGACGCAGGAAGGCGATCTGCTGATAACCGGCCGTACAGGCACCGAAGTGCAGGTCTATCACGAAGACCGCCACCTGTTCGTGATGCAGCCCGGCCAGCCCGGCACTTACGAGCATCTTTCCGCGGCGGCGCGCGCCACGCGCGTGGCATTCGTGCATTCCACGCTAACCGAACCGCCGGAAGTGTACATAGGCGAAGACATCATGGACTCGCGTCGGGTTACGTCGTTCAACCGGCTGCTCGCCGAGCGCGCCCTTCCGGAGGGCCGGTCCTATCGCTGGACCGCGGACGACGGCGCCAGCGTGGAAGGCATGCTCATTTATCCGCCTGGCAAAACGGACGGCAAAAACCTGCGCATGTTGACGCTCATCCATGGCGGTCCGGGCGACGCGGACGGCAACCACTTTGAAGCGGACTGGTATCAGTGGGGATCGCTGGCGGCCACGCAGGGGTGGCTGGTGTTCGAGCCTAATTATCGCGGCTCCATCGGCTACGGCGATGCGTTCACGCTGGGAATCGTGCCCAACATTGTTTCGAAACCCGGCAAAGACATTCTGGAAGGCGTGGATGCGCTGGTGAAGGACGGCATCGCCGATCCGGACAACCTGACTATCGGCGGCTACAGCTACGGCGGCTATATGACCAACTGGCTGATCACGCAGACGACGCGCTTCAAGGCGGCGGTGACGGGCGCGGGCGCGGTGGAGCACGTCGCCAACTGGGGCAACGACGATACCACCTACGACGACGCATACTTCCTGGGTGGCCTGCCGTGGGACGTGACCAAGAACTACAACGACGAAGCAGCCATCTGGCAGATCAATAAAGTGAAGACGCCGACGCATATCGTGGGCGGCGCCGATGATATCCGCGTCTATGTGGGCGAGCAGTATCTGTTGGAGCGCGCGCTGCACACCGAGGGCGTGCCGGTGAAACTTCTGATCTTCCCGGGCGAGGGTCACGAGTTAGACAAAAACCCGTGGCACGGCAAGATCAAGGTGCGCGAAGAATTGAAGTGGATCGAGGCCGCAGGCCGCTAACTAACTAACATGGGAGCGCAAAGGGGCGCGGCCGTGGCCCCGTTTTGCGCGGTTCCTTAAGAGCGCAAAGGGGCGCGTGTCCGCGCCGCCAGGGAAGATCGGAACTCGCGAGATAATGGCGGCGCGGCCGTGGCCCCGTTTTGCGCGGTTCCTTAAAACGACAGCCGGCTGCCCAACTGGAACGCGCGCGGGCCGCCCGATCCGAAAATATTCGGTGTCCGCTGGGTGGGAATGCCGAAATTCGGCGAGTTCAGCGCCGAGCTGTAACTGGTCAGGTTGGCGATATTGAAAATATTGAAACATTCCCCGAAAACCGACAGCGTCAACCGGTCGCCATGTAGCCGGACGATTTTCGTCAGCCGGATATCCTGCGAATTGAAGCTGTGCGGGAACGAAAAATTCGAAGGCAGGGTTAAGCTGGGAATCGCCAGCCCGTAGGCATCGGTTTTACCGGCATAGGTGCTGTTGAATTGGTTTACGAGCTGTACCAGCTCGCCCTTCCCAGCGTTGACGTTGAACTGGTTGTAGCCTATGCCGGGAACCGGTACGCCGCCCAGGGTGTTCTCGCCCGCGGCGAAGCTGCCATTGCCATTAAGATCGATGCCCGCGACATAGGGCTGGAAGGGCGGCGCGCTCTGGAATGAAGTGATGCCGGACAACTGCACGTGCCACGGCAGATCCACCATGATGGAGCCGCTGAGGATCTGATGGGGGCCCTGCGGTCCCCAGCTCGCGAAATAATTACTCTCGTCGACCATCCCGTTGTAGCCGATCTGGCTGGCGTAGGAGTAAGCCAAGCGTACCAGTGGTGCGGTGAGAGAAGCGCTTGTCGAGTTTCAACAACAGTCCTTTGTAATGCGAGCGTGCGCCGCTGACACTGGCTTCGATCACGCCGGTGGAACATTCCGCGCTGGTGTCAAGCTGTTGCGCGGCGCTGGTGCACTTGGGAATTACCGGACCGTTGATGCTGTAGTAGTGGTTCAGGTCGGCCGCGGTGATCAACTGGTGCATGTACTGGCGGAACACGAAATCGGCGCTGACCACCAGGTCTTCCCGCAACTGGCGCTGCACCCCGATGCTCACATGCTCGGAATAGGGCAGGCGGAAGTTGGTGGGAATCAAGGCGCTCATGGGCGCGGTCTTGAACAACTGGATGTTGCGCACCGCCAGGCTGGTGTTGCCGGGCGGGCCCAGTTCCTGCTGGGCGCCCGAAATGAACAGAGGCAGCAAAAATTGAAACTCGGCTAAGCGGAAGTTAGTAGGCTCGCTGCTGAGCTCAGTGGGGGTGAAAGGTGCAGGCAAGCTGGAAAAGCCGTTGATCCCGGCGATCTCGGAAAAGAACAGGCTATCGGGCAAGAGCGCCCGTCCGGTCCCCTGCGGACCCAGCAGGGCGCGCTCGATCAGGCGGTTGAAGACGTCCCATGTGTCGTAGTAAATGGCGGCTCCGCCGCGGATGACGGTCTTATTGTCGTTGGTGGGGGCCCAGGTGAAGCCCAGCATGGGGCTGAAATTATGCGGTGCATGCTGCTCGTGCCCCAAGCCGTTGGCGCCGAAGATGGGCTGCAGGTAAGCCGGCTTGGTCAGATCGAAGTTCAGCGCGTCGCTCTCATACGACCACGCCAAGCCGTACTGCAGGCTGAAACGCGGCCGGATCTTCCAGGTATCCTCCGCGTACACATGGAAGAGATTGTCGTGGTCGGCATTGCCGCGCTCCCATAAGGGCGGCTGATTGATGTCGCCGACGCCCATCTCGAAGCCCGCCACCGGCAGTTTCGACAGGTCGGTGAGGGTGTTGAAGATGGATGGGATGGCGATCTGGTCAGCCGAGAGCCCCGCTGCGCCGAGCTCCTGGTTGAATCCCTGCACTAATTCGGGCGACCACAGGACGGCCGCGGCGGGAGAAGCGTACGCGTACGTCCCATAGCCTTTCTGATATTCCCAATAGCCGCCGAACTTCAAGGCGTGCGCGCCTTTTTGCGAGCTGACGTTGTCGGCGAAGATGTGGCGCCGCAGAATCCGGCTCTGCGGGGCATTGGTAGCCTGCCCGATATCGAATCCGCTGACGCCGAGTATGCTGATGTTCGGCCCGCCCAGCCCGATACACGGCGCCGGGCAATCCGCCGCGGTCGCGGGATTGAGGCGGTTCGACCAATAGGTCATGGAATAGCGAAACTCATTGGCAGTGGCGGGAGTCAGCACGCTGATCAGGGAAAAAACACCGGAATCCGCCCAATTCGTGTTTAGGTTCCAATCCGATGGCTCTACACCGGTGGAAGGCGGCGCAAACGAATTGTTGCCGTCATGCGAATAGCGGACGAAGGCGGTATGTTTCGGGCTGATGCGCCAGTCGAGCCGCTCGGTGAGTTCGTTCTCATGCGAAGGGCTGGCCGCGTTGACGCCGAAAGCGCTGAACAGCGGATTGCTGGGGAATGCGCTGAACACGGCGGTCTGGTCGGAATGCTCCAGGCTGGAGAAGAAGAACAGCCGGTCTTTCTTGATCGGACCACCGAACCAGTAGCCTTCATGCTTGCGCGCGAAATAGGGGCTGACGGGTTCATTGGGATCGCGCGCCAGGTACGGGTAGGCCGACATGTTGTGGTCGCGATAGAAAAAGAACGCGCTGCCGTGAAAATCGTTGCCGCCGGACCGCGTCACAATATTTACGGCGCCGCCCGCGCCGATGCCCGTGGAAAGATCGAAATTGGTGGAGGAAAGCTGGAATTCCTGCACCACTTCCTGCGAGAAATTCTGCTGCGTACCGCCGGTAACGGAGTCCTGCACGGTGGCGCCATCGACGGTGATGCGCACGGAGTTGTTGGTGGAATTAGCGCCCAGAATGGAGACATTGAACTGCTGGTTGTATTGGCCGACGTTGCCGGCGGATACGGTCACACCCGGCTCCAGCATGGCTAGCTGCAGAAAGTCGCGGCCGTTCAAAGGCAGATCCTGGATGCGCTCGCGCGTGATCACGCCGGAGAGTTCGTGGCTGTCGTACGAAATCTGGGAGGCCTCGCCTTGCACGTTGACGACCTCGGAGGCGGCCCCGACCTGCATCACCAGGTCCACGGTAGTGATTTGGCCGACCTGCACGGCGGCTTTTTCGAGGAGCGTGCGGAAGCCCTCGATCGTCGCCCTGACGCTGTAATCTCCGGTGGCCAGAGAGGGCGCGGCGAAGGCCCCATCCGAACCGGTAACGACCTGCCGCTCGGCGCCGCTGTCTTTGTTGGTCACGGTGATGGTGACGCCCGGCATGACCGCGCCGCTGGAATCGTGGACGGTGCCATTCAGCGCCCCAACCGGCGCCTGTCCCCAGCCGGGGACGCTGGTCCATGCCCAGAGACACAGTAGCCACACCGCCAGTGTGGTTCGATTTGCCATGCGAGTTCTCCTACCCTCAGACGAGCCCTCAGACGAGCCTACGTGCGCTTAGGTTATGCCCGCCGGCTGTTTGGTGTCAAGTAGCTGGAACATAACGGGTACCGAGGAGAAAACCCACAACCAAACGCATCGTGGTACGTCGTTTATCCATGCGAACTTTGCTGCAGGATGTGCGGTATGGGTTGCGGCTGCTGGCGCGTAGTCCGGGCTTCACTGCCATAGCGCTACTAACCCTCATGCTGGGAATCGGCGCCACCGCCGCCATGTTCAGCGTGGTGGATGCCGTGCTGCTGCGGGCGCTTCCATACCGCGACCCGCAGCGCCTGGTATCGGTCTTTGAGGACGCCAGCGGCACCGGGTTTCCGCGCAATACGCCCGCGCCGGGCAACTATGCCGACTGGAGAGCGCAGACGCAAATCTTCAGCGGCGTGGCGGCCACGCTCGAGCGGGTTTACAGCTTGACGGGCGGTCCGGAAGGCCAGCATGGCGAGCCTGAAAACCTGGATGGAACCGCCGTCACGCAAAACCTCTTCTCCGTACTGGGCGTGGAACCGGTACTGGGACGTGTTTTCCTGCCCGAAGAGGATCGCCCCGGCGCGCCGCATGTAGTGCTGATCGGCCACGGTCTGTGGCAGCGGCGCTTCGGCGGCGACCCCAACCTGGTGGGCCGCGCGATTACCTTGAACAACGAAAAATATACGGTCGTCGGGGTGATGCCGCCGGGCTTCTCCTATCCATTCCGGGATCCTGAGCTTTGGACGCCGGCAGCATTCACGCCGGAGCGGCTGGCCAATCGCGGGGCGCACTATCTGACCGTGGTGGCCCGTCTTCAGCCGGGGGTAACCGTAGCCAAGGCCAACGCCGAACTGCGGGTGCTGTGCAACCGCCTGGCACGCGCGTACCCGGACACGAACGCCGGGATCAGCCGGTTCTTCGCTGAGCCGCTGCAATCCACTTACACGCGCGACGCCCGTACCAGTCTGATGGTGCTGATGGCGGCGGTCGCGTTTATTCTGCTGATCGCGTGCGCGAATATCGCCAACCTGCTGCTCTCGCGGGCTACCGGCCGGCAGCGGGAAATCGCTGTGCGTACGGCGCTGGGAGCGGCGCGCGGACGGGTGATCCGGCAGATGCTGACCGAGAGCGCACTACTAGCTTGCGGCGGCGGGCTGCTGGGTGTGCTGCTGGCGGGCGGGTGCTTCAATTTTCTAAAGAACCTGATTCCGGCAGACCTTTCGCGCTCGGTCTCGCTCTCGCTCGATCCCCATGTGCTGGCTTTCGCGGTTGGGATCTCGCTGGCGAGCAGTTTTCTGTTCGGGATGGCGCCTGCGTTGCAGGTTTCGAAGATCGATCTGAACGAGATGCTGAAAGAGGGAGGACGCGGCAATTCCGGTTCGCGGCGGCGCATCTTCCGTAACCTGCTGGTAGTCGGTGAAGTGGCGCTTTCCCTGATGCTGCTGGTTGGCTCCGGATTGCTGCTCGTGAGTTTCTCCAAACTGCGCGGCCTCGATCCCGGCTTTCAGACGGACCATGTGTTGACTGCGCGGCTAGTGGTGCCGCACACCAAGTACGGCGATTTTACGAAGCGCTCGCAGTTCTTCGCGCAGGTGCTGGAAAAGGTCCGGGCGCTTCCGGGCGTGAAGGCATCCGGCTTTACCAGCGCGCTGCCGCTCACCTGGAATGGCGGCACCAACGGCTTCACGCCCGAGGGTGTCGTGCTCGATCCAAACGTTACTTATGACGCCAATAATCGGGTGGTCACGCCCGGATATTTCGAGGCCATGCGGATTCCCCTGCGCTCCGGCCGCCTGTTCGATCAAGGCGACGGGCCGGATGCGGCACCCGTAGCGATCGTCAACGAGACCATGGCGCGCAAATTCTGGCCCGGCCAGGATGTGGTCGGCAAGCGGCTGAAGTTCGGCGATGGGCAGGACAAGACGCCCTGGTGCCGGATCGTGGGCGTGGTGGGCGACGTTCACCAGATGCGACTCAGCGATCCGCCGCGCCAGGAAATGTACTTTCCGTCCTGGCAGGCGGGCGACAACTGGATGGTGCCGCGCGATCTGGTGATTCAGGCGGCAGGCAATCCGCTGGGGCTGGCGGCGGCGGTGCGGCAGGCAGTCTGGTCGATCGATCGGGACCAGCCGGTCTCGCTGGTGATGACCCTCGACAATCTGCTCGATCAGGACGTCGCGCAACGACGTATACAGGCCGCGCTACTCGGCGGTCTGGCGGGGCTGGCCCTGGTGCTGGCTTGTGTAGGGATCTACGGAGTGCTCTCGTACCTGGTGACACAGCGTACCCGCGAGATCGGCGTGCGGGTGGCGCTGGGCGCCAGTGCGGCCGATGTCTTCCGCACGGTAGCGGGGCAGGGCATGGCGCTGGCGGCAGCGGGCATCGCGGCAGGTTTGGCTGGAGCGCTGGCGCTATCCCGCCTGCTGGGCAGCCTGCTCTTCGGCGTGCATGCGACGGATCCGCTCACGTACCTCGCGGCCATCGCGGTGTTCGCCGTGGTGGCGCTGCTGGCCTGTTATTTTCCGGCCCGACGAGCGACTCGTGTAGATCCTTTGCGTGCGCTGCGGTACGAATAGCGCGGCGCGGCTACAGGATCAGCATGCAATCGCCGTAGGAGTAGAAGCGGTAGCGCTCGGCGACCGCATGCCGGTACGCCGCCAGCGCCAGATCCCGTCCGGCGAACGCGCAGACCAGCAGCAGCAGTGTGGTGCGCGGCAGATGGAAGTTGGTTAACATCGCGCCCACCGCCTGGAATGCGAAGCCTGGGTAGATGAAGAGGTCCGTCTCGCCGCTCGATTCGCGCAAGCCGCCGCTCAGCATGGCACTTTCGAGGGTGCGCACGCTGGTGGTGCCCACGGCCAGCAGACGCCGCGCGTCCGCCATCCGCGCGACGTTTTCCTGCGTGATGCTGTAGTGTTCGGAATGCAGGCGGCGCCCTTCCAGGCGATCGCCGTGGAGCGGCTGAAACGTTCCCAGACCCACGTGCAGGGTGACGAACGCGATTTCGGCTCCGCGGGCGCGGCATTCGTCCAGCACCTGCGCGGTGAAGTGCAGGCCCGCGGTGGGCGCGGCCGCCGATCCCCGCTCGCGCGCGAAGACAGTTTGATAGCGGTCGCGGTCGGCCAGTTCATCCTGCCGCTTGATGTAAGGCGGTAGCGGCACGTGGCCGATCTTTTCGAATTCGTTCCAGATGTCGCCTGCGGTTTCGAAGCGCAGTGTTCGTTCGCCGAACTCGCGCCGCGCCACCACCTCGGCTTCCAGACCGCTATCGAACCGGACCCGCTCGCCGACCCGCATCTTCCGTCCCGGATGCACCAGCGCCTCCCACTCACGGTCGTCGCCGGCGGACGGACGGAGCAGCAATACTTCCACCGCGCCGGTCAGGTATTCGTGCCGCGCCGGATTTTTCTTGCCGACCGGCAGCGCATGCACGCCTGCACGCCGGCCGAACAGGCGCGCCGGGAATACGCGCGAATCGTTCAACACCAGGCAGTCGCCGGGACCGAGATAGCCGGGTAGATCGCGAAACTGGCGGTCCTCCCACCGGTGGCGTGCCCGGTCTACCACCAGCATGCGCGCGCCGGCCCGGTCCGCGAGGGGCGCCTGCGCAATCAGGCCTTCGGGCAATTCATAATCGAAGTCGGCGAGGTCCATCCAGCTTCACTGTAACGGAAACAGTGTGCCCTGCTCCTCGCCCTCCCACAATTCCGGCCGGTATTCGACCGGCGCCGACGCCAGCCCGTGCCGCTCGCGGACACGCGCCACGCGCTCGCGTAACTGGTCTTTGTAGTCTGGGCCAAGATAGGCGCCTTGGGCGTAGAGCTTGCGGTAAGGCCCGGCCAGCTTGGGAAAACGCTCGTCCAGAAACGGAAAGAAGATCTTCTGCGCCGAGGGCATCAGGAAGAGCGGTCCGCCGCCGAAATATTGGGCGCCGGCCTGCCGCGCGGCAGCGGCCAGGGCATCCAGGGCCTGATCGGAATCGGTGATCATGGGCAGGATCGGATTCGGATACACGCCCACCCGTAGGCCGGCCTCGGCCAGCATGTGCACGGCGGCGAGCCGTAGATCTGGGCGGGGCGCCCGCGGCTCCATCAGGCGCGCCAGCCGGCGGTTGAGCGTGGTGACCGTCATGTTGATGGACAGCACGTTGCGCCGGGCAACCTCGCGCAGCAGGTCCAGATCCCGCGTCACCAAGTCCGACTTGGTGGTGATGGATACGTGGCGGCCCTTCTCCTCGCGCGAACACTTCCAGGATGGCGCGGGTGCGCTCGAAGCGGCGCTCGGCCGGCTGATAAGGATCCGTGGCCGTGCCGATGGCGATGCCGTCCGCGCGATCGATCTTACGCAACTCCCGGCGCAGCAGTTCCGGCGCGGCGGCTTTCGCATAGATTTTCGACTCGAAGGTGCGCCCGTCGTCCATCCCCATGAACTCGTGGGTATAACGCGCGTAGCAGTATTGGCATCCGAACTCGCAGCCGCGGTAGGGGTTGATGGTCCATCGAAACGGCATGCTGGGCTTGGTCCTGTTCAGGATGCTGCGTGCGCCGATTTCGAAATACTCCACCTGGGATTTGGCCTCGAGCAGATTGCTTTGGGCCGCCATTTTGGCGATGCCGACGAGTTCGGGCATCTCCCTAGTTTCGCTTTTTATTCGCCCATGCGCAAGGGGGTCACATGGGGTCAGAGGACGGCGGCCACCAAAAGAACGGCGCCGGAGAGGAGCAGCGTATCAAAAACGTAATTGACCCCCTCCAGCAGGGCCGGATCCGCCGCCGTGAGAAAGATGGGCAGGTAGAGGACGAGGGTCATCACCGCGATCAGCAAGCCAAGGAGCGTGGCCGCGAGGCGCGTGTATTTTCGGGGTCTTCCGGCCAGCATGGTCGCTCCGCTGAGGAGGAGCGCGGCTCCCATCAGGTAGCCCCAGAAGGCGCGCACAGGGAACCAGTCCGGTGTTACTTTCGCCAGCGGGACGCCGGGTGCGAATTCCGGGTGCAGGAAGTGCTCCGCCGCAAAAAAGAGCAGCGCGACGGCGACGAACACTCTCGCCGGAATGCGCAGAGCCGGGATGCGTATGGAGGCCAGCGCCAGCGCGCCGCCGCCAAACGACAGGTCCCGGAAAACGAGGGCCCAGAAGATCCGGTTGTCAGGATGGGCGGCCACGTTGGGAATGTGGAGCATCAGCACGAAGCATACGAACATAAAGCCCAGCAGCGCAGCCGCTAAATGGGGGTAGCGCCGCAGGGCGAGTGCTGCCCCGCCACAGATCAGCGCGCAGCCCACAAAATAGGTCCAGAACATGTGCGCGGGGATCCAAGCCGGGATGATCTGGGAGATCGAACGGGCATAGAGAAGATGCTCTGCGCCGAACGCGGCGAGGGGCGCGGCGAAGAAAGCGGGCCCCATCGCTACCAGCTTTTCGAGCCCGCCGGCGGACCAGATGGCCTTCCTCGCGGCAAACAAACCGCCGACCAAAATAACGAGACCGGCAAACCACAGCCAGAAGATCAAGGGCGAGAACACGAGACACCTCTTTTCGGACCTGCTGATTAGAGATATTGTAAGGGGAAATCTAATGCAGGGAGCCGAGAAAGGCACGCATTTCACGAAGCACGTCCGCCTCGTTCGACAGAAAGACGTAATGGTGCGCACCCGGCAGCACGATCACGCGCGCCGTGGGCACGCCATCTGAGAATGCCTTCACCTGTCGCGCCACTAACGACGTTAAGGCCGCGGAATAAGCCTTGGCCGCCGTGCGCACCGCGGGATCCGTACTGTTATCGACCCAGGCGCCCTGACTGTGGGGATTGGCAAAAATGGCAAGCACCGGGACCGGGATATGCGCATACTTCCGCATGCCCATCATGAGCGTGGCATAGCCAGGAAAATCGCGGGATTTTCCGACCTGATCACCGTCCGCATCCCATTGCTGGCGGAGTTCCGCCTCCGGGAATCGGAACCCGTTCACCCGCAGGGAGCGCTGCTCTAGGGCACTGAAGCTGACCAGATCAGCTTCCGCCGGCGGCGGGATTTGAGGTCCGTGAATCGCTTGAATTTCCCGGAAGCTGGGCCCCTTACCGTGAACCACCAAAGGTATTCACCGATTTCTGGACGCTTGCTTATGGCGCCATGGAATAGCTGCGGTGCCAGCCTCGCATGTAGTACCAAGGCACGCCGAGAGCTCCCTGTCTCATCGTAAGCTGGACGACGTCGCCAGGCTGAATGGGATCGTAGGTCTGACGGCTCACGCGGAGCTTGTTCGAACTTGTTTTTGGCCCCCAAAGGACCCAGAATCAGTTCATACGTGGTGGCTTTGCCTTTAATCACCCGCTTACTCTCCACCTTGGCCGAGTAGTCTACGGGTTTCGATCGATCGAGCAATCCATTCGCCTGAACCGCTGCTCCGTACCCATATCCCAGAGAAAAAGCTAAAAGGGCAACAAGCGTTCCTCTTCTCGTGCGCAGGGAACGATCCCTGGATCTTCTCACAACTTCCGCGGCGATCCAGGGCAGTGCGGCCAATGACAGGATCGCAAGCTGGTACGGTTGAGGATACAGGAACCCCAGAGAGTCGTTACGTACCCAGCGATGGTCAATAGACGGGCGAGGCGTTTGCCGGCCGCAAGCTTTTTCATCCGTTCGCCGGGGGCGGCGCCAAGGCGCGTGTCATTTCGGATCTCAGCTTTCGAACTTCGGGCATCTTCTATGTCGAGGCATGGCAGAGTTGCTAACCATTGCTCAAATTCCGTGTCTAGCCGAAATATCAGAGCCACTTTGAGTGGCCGCCTGGCGCTATCCATGGGCACAAACACTAAGGCTGACGGTGATGTGGGTAGAGTTCTCCATCCCCGAATTTCCTCACGGCTCAAGAACTCTGTAGAAAACAGTTCATCCACTTCAATCCGGTCCGCGAAAAGCACGACCTTGGATCGGAACGTCGAAAGAAGAAGGTAAAAGCCAAGCGCCGCCAATACAGTAAACAGACCAATGAGCCAAAATCGCGCCTGCAGATTCCGAAGAGACGTAGTGGCTAACAGCCAGACGCCGATCGCCCCGCCAACAGCCAGCCCTGACCCGCAAATGCCCAGAAAAATCACCCAACCACGAGTTGCGCGATATTCGCGCGGGAAGCCAGGCAGGCGTCCTATAGGCTGGGCTGTTTGCATAGAGACTCTTTTTGCGAGAGGCAGTCTAACATCATAATAACCGCGCGCTCTCCAGCGATAGACTGTCGAAATTCCAGGGCGGCGTTCGGTTTGGTGGAGGCGTAATGAATCTGACGAACAACCTCATGATGGACTTCCGGATAAGCGCGCGGATACTGGCCCGGAACCGCTGGCAAAGCGCGCTGATCGTCCTTACCCTGGCCTTGTCGATCAGTGCGCTGACTTCCGTGGTCTCGGTGGTGAGCGCGGTTCTGCTCAAGCCTTATGGGCCGGTCCAGGCCGATCGGTGGGTCTACCTTTGGGAGCACCCGCTCCACAGCGATACTGGACAGCAGATCAGCGTCTCGGTCCCGAATTTCCTGGATTGGAAACAGCAGAGCTCGGCCGTGTTCTCCGAGGTCGTTCTTTGGCTTCCCTGGAGCTATACGGCTTCAGGCTCCGACGTCATCAATCCCGAACAGCTTCGGGCCGCGGTCATCTCGCCCGAAGTTTTTGGGGCCGCCGATATCGTGCCGGCCGCGGGGCGGTTCCTGGTTCGCACCGATTCCGTGAACAGCGAACATGTGGCCGTGCTCAGTTACGAATTCTGGCGTCGGGCTTATGGCGGCAGCCGCGCCCTCATCGGCAAGAAGATCAATTTGAACCTGGTGCCGCATACGGTGGTGGGAATCACGCCGCCCGGCTTCTGCTTTCCTCCTGAAATCCAGACTGATGTATGGACGCCGCTTCCCGCCGCGGTGCTCTCGTCCAGAAGCCGTTCCGGGCGCGGTTTCAGAGTCGCCGCCAGGTTGCGGCCCGGCGTGAGCCCGAAAACGGCGCAGCCGGCCATGACTCTGATCTCGCGAAGGCTGGCGCGGGAATATCCGGAAGACAAGGATTATGAGGCATTGGCGGTTCCCATGCGCGAGGCCGTCGCGGGCGATTTTGGGACCCCGCTGGTGGCGCTTTCAGGGGCTCTGGCTTTCGCTTTGCTATTAGCCTGCCTCAACATCGGCTATTTACGAGGCGTGCATCTGGAGTCGCGCCGGAAGGAAATTCTGCTGCGACTGGCGCTTGGCGCCGATCGTGTGCTGTTAGTCCGGCAGTTCCTGGTTGAGACCATGTTGATGTTTGCCGCTGGAGGCCTGCTTGGCCTGCTGATTTCGCCGATTGCCATTCATGCGCTGATCTCGCTGGTGCCGGCCGCTGAAATTCCCTGGCTGCATGCCGGCATCGATGTGCCGACCTTCCTCGCCATATTTACGGTGTGTTTAATGTCCGGTTTGGCATCGGGCTTGATACCGGCCATCAGGGCGGCGCGCACAGACGCGGCCCGCTCCCTAGGATCCAGTGGGGCGGTCACCAACACGTCAACCATGAGCCGGCGTTTGCGCAACGCGGCGCAAGTCGCGCAGATTGCCCTGGCGCTGGTCCCGCTATGCGGCGCCGGCCTGCTGATCCGCAGCTTTCAACGGCTCCAGGAGGTGGCTCCCGGCTTCGACCCCGGGCACAAGCTCACGCTGATGTTCTCTTTGCCAAGGTCCCGGTATGCGGGCCTGCCGGAGATCGCATCCATAGCCCGCCGCATCAGCCAGGAAACCAGCCAGGCGCCGGGCGTTCGCCGCAGCGCCGTGGTACAAGCGCTCCCTTTTGCGCCCGGAGCACGCTGGCTACAGGCGGTCACGCGCAGCGATCCAAAAGCCATCGCCGACATTGGCCAGTTACCCCTCGTACGATACACGGTGGCGACAGCCGGCTACTTCGAAGCCATGGGGATTCCATTGAAAGCCGGACGGACATTGAGCGATGCCGATAACTCAACTGGCGAGCCGGTGGTGGTAATTAATGAGCAGCTTGCGCGTACTCAATTCAGGGGCGAGAATCCCGTGGGAAAGCGCCTTTGGGTGGGCCACGCTGAAGATCTCCCTCGCAGCCGTCCGCGCGTAGTCATCGGCGTGGTCGCCGATACGAAGACGAACAGCCTGGAGAAAGTGGCCGATCCGGCCGCCTGGGTGCCGATCGCGCAACAAGACAACAGCGACTCCATCCTTCGTAATCTCTACCTCGTAGCAGATACCAGCGTGAGTCAAGCCGGCGCGCTGGCGGCGATTAGAGAGCGCATCCGCAGTATCGATCCCGATCTGGCGCTGAGCGACATGGCGTCGATGGAGGATCGTCTGGGCGATTCCATGTGGCGGCAGCGATTCAGCGCCATCGTGGTGGGCGTATTCAGTATTGCCGCACTGGCCATCGCGGTACTGGGCGTTTTCGGGATGACGAGTTACGTAGTTGCGTGCCGGACGTTTGAGATTGGCATCCGCATGGCGATTGGCGCAACGCCGTCGGACGTTCTTAGGATGATCCTGGGACAGAGCGTCTCAATGGCCATGCTGGGAGTTGCCTTGGGACTGCTTGGCTGCATTGCGACAACACGCGTCCTTTCCACGTTTCTGTTTGGCATTAAGGCGACCGATCCGCTCACGTTCGGCGGTGTGGCTCTGCTTCTACTCGCTACGGCGGCCGCGGCCGGTTATATTCCGTCCCGCCGCGCCGCCACCGTTGACCCGATTGTGGCACTTCGAATGGAGTAAGTGGCAGTGCACCCTGTTATCTTCGGACAGCACTTACTTCTCTGGGGATTCATGCCAGACTGTTAAGCGTGGAACCGGGCCGAAGGCTGCCGCAAATTCATCCTACGCCGATAGTCGAACGATGCAACGAGGCGCGCAGATGTCTCGCGACGATTGTTTTCGCGTATTAGACGTGGCCCCCAATGCCTCGTGGGATGAGATCCGGCAGGCGTATAAAGATCTGGTGCGCGTATGGCACCCGGATCGTTTTCAGTCCGATCCACATTTGAAAGACAAAGCCGAGCAGGAGCTGAAGCGGATCAACGAAGCGTACCTCGGGCTTAAGAACCTGCAAATGTTTGGAAGTGACCGGCCGGAGCCTCCACCTCCGCCGAGGCCGGCGCCTCCGCCTGAGCCAGCCGGCGATCCGGCCGTGAACGTCCGGCCGCATTCTCGGGGCGGCCACGATCGGTTTTTGTGGAGTCTGCATTTTGGCGGGCCGATCAAGGCCGCATGGCTTGGCTTGGTGTGCCTGGCGCCGCTGATTATTGGCGTCTGGCTGGTGAATGCGCTCCGGGTTCCCACGCTGGAGTCTCTGGCCGGAAACGGCCCATCCAGGCCACTGCTACTGATGCCTTCGCGGTTTGTTAATCCGTTTGACGGCAGACCCGCCACGGCGGATGAGTTGTCAAATTGGGCGCGCGGCGAGGCGATGGACCTTTGGCGGTCGATCCCTGAGATTGTGGAAAAGCCGGTCGAGAGCCTGGTAGAGTCTGCGAACAGTGTGGGCCCGCAGGGCGATACCGCGGTTTCCCGCGACCAGTCGCGCCATCCGGATAACGGCACGAGCGTACCACGGACACCTGCAAACGGGACCGAATTGCTGCGGACCCGGATGTACGGTGGAAGCGAGTTGTGGGTTTCAAACCCGGCCAGCCAGGATGCCGTCGCAAAGCTGGTGGAGACCGAAACGGCATCGCCGGTGCGCGTTGTTTATATTCAGGCGAAGAATAAAGCTTGCATCCGGCACATCGCGCCGGGCGTGTACGATCTTCTGGCCGAGACGGGGGAGAATTGGGACGCCAGTCATATCCGTTTTCAAGCCAGGCGGCGCGCGCTGGGACGAAGCGGGCCCTTCCAGTGCTTCGATGTGACTTCGTCGCAAGGCACCTTTGGGCCCAAATTCCACATCGTGCTGGGAAGCGATTTCAATCAATTTAAGGAGTAACAGATGCAGATCAAGACGCTCGCTCTGGGGATATTGCCGCTGGCCATATCCTTGGGGGCCATCAACGCAGTATGCGCGGAGCCGAATTTCACTGGCGAATGGAAGATGAACCCCACCAGGAGCAATTTCGCTCCGCTGCCAGCGCCGGACAGGCTGGTCCGCAAGATCGTCCAGCACGACACTCATCTGAAAATAAGGACTACGCAGTTTGGCCAGCAACGCGAGATTGTCACTGACCTGGCATACACCACGGATGGCGCGGAATGCAAGAACGTCATCCGCGGACAGGAGTTCACGGGCAACGCGCGGTGGGATGGCGACACGCTGGTAATTGAAAGCAAGCGTGAGGTGCAGGGGATGGGGATCGCACAGAGAGAGAGGTGGGATCTCTCCGGGGACGGGCAAACTCTCACGATCGTCAACCACGTGGAGACGCCGCAGAGCGCATTCGACATTACTATCGTTCTGGAAAAGCACTGAGCTTAATACCGGGCCAGATATACTGCGAAACGCGCGTTCGTAGCAGCGCGTCAGACTGATTCGTATGTGGCAACGGTTGTGCGTGGTGGCCTTTTGCGGGCTCCCGGCACTGTGGGCGGGCGTTTGTGGCGGCCTGCCAGCAGGTCCCGCCAATGGCTCGGAGTTCCGGGACCTCTTTGCGGAGCATCCGCCGGCGCTCTCTTTTCATTTAGCCGTAAAGGCCGGCGGCCGCGGATTCCGCATCACCGTGCGTCCCGCGTCCCATGAAATCTTCGACGGCTGGCAGCAGCATCCTTTGACACTGGTTCACGCGGGCGATATTGAGGTGGCGAGTTGCCAGGACGGAAAGCAGCTGCAGTTACTCCCTTTCACGGCGTGGCAGCCACTCAATTTTGGCCCTACATTCCGCGCGGACGATATCAACTTTGACGGATATCTGGATTTTTCCATCGTTACGGACTATGCCGCCAAGTACGTGAGCAGGTCGTACTGGGTTTATGACTCTGGCTCAGGGCGCTTCGTCCAGAACGATTTGACGCAGAAGTTGACGGAGAACTGTTTGCGGGGCGGCGGCTGCTGGAAAGCATCTTCGATCGACTTCGATCCGGAGAAGCGAGAGGTCCGGGCGCACTACCTGGCGAGTTTTGGCCGGTGTCGAATCAAATTCCCCGACTTTACCGGTGATCGTTACCACGTGGAAGGAAATCGGCTGATCCTGATCCACAAAGAGGAGATCAGCGACGATAACTGCACCGTGACCCATTCGGACCTTCGCGGTGGGGTCATGCGCGTGACAAAGATACGGCGGTTCGATACAGAGGGACACGTCCTGGAGTGAGCTTCGCGGCTGGGGTGTAGGAGTGGTGGGCTGGACAGAATTAGACGAGCAAAGCCCAAGTGACAGAATCGAAAGGGTGGAGGGATGCGGTTGGTGCAGCGGGCCCGGATTGCCGCGCTTCGTGGAGGGCTGGAGACAGGGTGGGCACGCTTGGAAGGCGCGGGTGGAGGGACACGTGTGGCGTACCGTTGGAGACGGTGGGATGGGGTGTCAAAGATCAGGGATGGGGGCTGGTTAACGGGAGTCGGCTACGGGCGCCGACATGACGTAAGGTGCATCGGGCGGGGGCGTGGAGGATGGGAGCGGGAAGGGGATGAGTGGGTGAGGAATGGGGGAAGCGGCTAGCGGCTCCGGCTCAGGGTCCAACTCAGGCTGCGTGTCCTGCCGATCGGAGGCGGGGCGGTGCTGCTGGAGGTGTTCGAGGTCGTGCATGGCTTTGGAGAAGGAGCGCTCCAGGCGGGCGCGCTGGGCGGCGTAACGCTCGAGCAGGTCGAACTGGTCTTTGACGGGCATCTGATTCATGAAGACGCCGGCCTCGCTGAGGGCGAAGCGCATGAGGAGCCACTGGCTGACGGCCATCTGTTCGAGGAGGAGCTGTTCGGTGCGGGTTTGGGGCTGCCATTCGGCTTCGAGATCGTCGCAGAGCTGGTGGAAGTCTTCGGAGTTTTCGGGTGGGAGCAGGGTGGCGCGGGCGCGCAGGCCGTGGCGGAGGGGATTCAAGCGCACGGCGGCCTTGCCTTCCGGGGATTTGGGGCCGGTAGAGAGCTGCGCGTTCCGGCGATTTGCTTCTAATTGTTTCTGGGAAATCATGGTGGTTGTCCTTACCGATTCGAGGTTAGCCTGGCGGCGGATGGTTTCCGGATGCGGGGGAGTGAGTTGGAGGGTGGAAGTGTTAGGGATTTGTGGGAGTTCCGGGGATTGGGAAGTTTTGTGACCGGGAGTGTGGACGGCGCGCGTTTATGGTGGCAAATGGCGTTTGCCCGCGGGCTCCGACTTCGTCAAAGACTGGGCCCGTCCGCGGTTCGACTGGCAGGGCATCGACTTTCCAAAACGCTCGATGCTGAATATGCTCGGCTCGCCGGCATCCAAGCGGGCATACGAATTCGGCATTGACGACTTCGTCGCCCGGTACGGCTCGGAGCCCAGGCTCGCCTTCAGTAGGACAGTCGAGATGCGCTACCGGAACGAACTGGACGCCGCCGACTTGCGCCGTCGTCGATAAACCTGCGGTTGGCAGCGGCGCGGCTTGCTTACGAGGCCGCGGATACTGGGCTTCTGAGTCCCGAGCTGGCGGCAGGCATCCGGCGCGTGAAGGGGCCCAAACGCATCGGCGTGCGGCTGGAAAACTGGTTGACGGCCGACAGAGCCGCGCGTTGCCCGGGGCTCCCGACGTGCAGGAACTGAAGCGCCGCCGCGACCGCGCCATGCTGGCATTGGCGCGGGGTGTGTCAATAAGCCGCATCCAGCCCAGACGGGAGCGGTTCATGCTGGGCTATGAGTAAGTGTCGGTCTCTCGGATACCGATCTAACTCTGTTAGCTTCATCGGCGCGCGCTATGGTATGGATGCCGCAGCGAAGCCCATGAGGCGGGAACTCCGCGTGCTGAGCAACACCAGGGGTAGGCTGGCGAGCGTGGCCTGCGCCGCGAGCTTATGCTATATGCGTTTCTTCGTTCTACTGGGATCCGCCTCTCTTTTGGCCGCCGCCGTTAGGGCTCCAGATCTGCCGCTCAGTTTCGAGCGGAACCCAGGCGGACCGGCAGTGCGCTTCTTCGCGCGCGCGGGCAGCCACACGGTTTCGCTATCGCCAAAATCCATTTCGTTTCGTTCAGGCGCGCGTTCACTTATATTGCGATTCGTGGATGCGAATCCGGCGCCGGTCATAGATGCGCTCAATCCGCTGCCTGGGAGGGCGAACTATATTACCGGCAGCGATCCTGCAAATTGGGTCACCGACGTGCGAACTTATGCGCTGGTGCGATATAGGGAGCTTTATCCAGGTATCGACTTAACCTGCCACGGCTCCGCGGGCAGTTTCGAATACGACTTCGAGGTGCGGCCGGGCGGGGATCCAGCGAATATCCGGCTTTCTTTCGGCGCGGGTCATTTGGCGCGGCTTGACCGTGAGGGCAATCTGATTGTCGCAGATGGCAATGGTGAATGGCGTCATCACCCCCCGCACATGTATCAGGGCGCGCACGGAATCGCCGGCCGCTACGTGCTGCTCCCCGGCGGCGACTTCGGCTTCAAGGTCAAAGCTTACGATCGCACCAAAGCCCTGGTGATCGATCCCGTTGTGGTGCAGGCGACTTTCATGGCCGGAGACCGCAGCGACTTTTTGACCGCCCTGGCCGTGGACTCCTCCGGTAACATATACGTGACCGGTTGGACCAACTCCTCGACGTTCCCGGTCACGCAAGGGGCGTACGATACCCAGCAAATTGGCGGACCTTGTCCGGTCGATAATCCTCCTTATGGCACGGTGGACGCCTGGTGCTCGGATATCTTTGTGATGAAGCTGAATTCCGCCGGTACCACCATGATTTATTCGACCTACATAGGTGGAACCGGGGAAGACCGGGCGTACGGGATTACGGTGGATAAGCAAGGCAACGCCTACGTCACGGGCTGGACGGAATCTACGGATTTTCCCACAACGGCTGGCGCGCTCCGCAGATCGCAGGGCGGCGGAAATCTCGGCGAAGACGCTTTTCTGCTGCAACTCGATCCGACCGGCAGCAAATTACTTTACTCCACGTATATAGGCGGTACGCAGGACGATCAGGGTACGGCCATCGTGGCATCCGCCTCGGGCGATCTTTACGTGGCGGGGACCACCTATTCTTCCGATTTCCCGGTTGCTAACGCTCTACAGCCGCAGCAGGGTGGCGGCGATTGTAGCGGCTTCTTCTTCACCAACAACCAGACAAATTGCGGTGACGCCTTTCTGATGCATTGGCATATACCCGGGATGACACTGGTGTATTCTACTTACCTGGGCGGCAGCTCTAACGACGCACCCAAGGCCGTAGCGCTCGACACCTCGGGAAACGTCTATCTCGCGGGGGAAACATATTCGAGTGACTTTCCACTGAGCCACCCCTTGCAGCAGGCTCCCGGCGGTGGATCCTGCTTAGCGTTGAACACGCAGAACACACCCGGTTGTTCCGATGCGTTTGTGGCGAAAATCAATTCTTCGGGCACCGGTCTGGTCTATTCCACGTTCCTTGGCGGTACGAGCAGTGACTCGGCGACGGGTATCGCCGCGGACGCGGAAGGCAACGCGTATGTCACCGGGACCACCTATTCCCCGGACTTTCCCACTGTGAATGCGATCCTAAGCCAACCTGTTAGTGGCACATGCCGCGGCATCTGGGGGGCGGCGGTGCCGTGCAGCGATGTATTCGCCGCCAAGATCAGCGCGCAAGGCAGCGCCTTGATTTACTCGACGTATGTCGGGCCGCCCAATAACAGTTACGCTACTGCCATCGCGGTAGACACCGGCGGCAATGCTTTCCTGGCGGGTTACACTCCCGCCTATGTGGGCTTTCCGATCACGTCCGACGCGCTTGTGCACTGCAATGGCGCCGGCAGCGCCGCCTTCCTAACGGGGTTCAAGCCGAACGGCTCGTTGGCGTACTCGACCTTCTTTCCGGAAGCGATCGCGGCCATGGCATTCGGCAGTGCCGGCCTGTATGTCGCCGGCCAGCCAGAATACTTCAATGGGGGACCGCTTTTGACGGGATTGCCCGCCACACCTCAGACCGTACAAACCAGTTTCGGCAACATTAATCCCTACTCCATGCCACTTTATGTTGCGCTGCTGGATCTCACAACGGTTCCGCCAGCGCCAGCGGTCGACCCCGGCTGTGTGGTGAACGCCGCTGGATATCAGAATTCGGGAATCTACCACACAGGGTATGTCGCTCCTGGAGAAATCGTCGTCATTTTCGGCCAAGGACTTGGACCGGCGGACGGCGTAAGCGCAACCGCGAACACGGAGGGCTATCTACCGACTAACCTGGCTGGCGTTTCGGTCACATTCAGCGGCACTCCAGCGCCAATGCTGTACGCGGGAGCCAACCAAGTGAATGCCATCGTGCCCTTTGATGTCGTTGGTGGACAGACGGAGGTGCAACTTCGCTATCAGGGGTCAACTTCGGCGCCCGTGCTGATGCAGTTGGGCACGGTCGAGGCCGCCATCTTCACCTCCGGTGCGGCAGGGACGGGCCAGGCGGCCGCGCTGAACCAGGACGGTTCCCTCAACTCACCCTCGAACCCGGGCGCCCGAGGTTCGATCGTAAGCATATGGGCGACCGGTTTCGGCATCATGAGCCCGCCTTACCCGGACGGCCTGATCGTCGAAGGGGCGCTCTCGCAGTTCGTGCCTGCGCCGACTGTGTTTGTAGGCGGCATCAGCGTGCCCGCTACCATTCAATATGCCGGGCAGGCACCCGACCTGGTGGCGGGCGCGGTGCAGATCAATTTCGTGGTACCGCAAGATGCGCCTACCGGGCCGGCGATCGGGATCTCATTCGACCCTCCAGATTTCACAATTGGTTTTAAGCAGAACGTTACTATTTCGATCCGGTAGAAATATGTCCGGGGCCGGATCGCAGCCTGACTAAATCTTTCGGCAACGATGACTTATCTATCTACGGCGCGCAGATCACGCATCAGCAAATCGAAGGTCGTGGCGTTTTGCAATGTCAAGTTTCGTGCAACACCCTTAAGTCCGGTGTTCCAGGCTTGCCTGATAGATGGCCTGTAATCGCGGACGTTGAATCTTTAGAAGCGAACCACAGCCACTTTCCGCAATG
>CAWJJQ010000010.1:0-733077 GCA_963843255.1 Bryobacterales bacterium
CGGTCCGCGCGGCGAGTGTTCCGGCGCCAAACAGGTTCGCGGACCGCCCATCGCGACGTCGCTGCGCGGCCCGTTTTGCGCATTGATTAAACGTGACAAACCGTACCCAGGAAGCCGTCTTGCTAGCCAAAGTGGAATGCCCGATACGCTCTGGTACAAAGAAGCCATTCTCTATGAAGTTCATGTTCGTGCCTTTTCCGACAGCGGCGACGATGGCATAGGCGATTTCGCCGGCCTCACCCAGAAGCTCGATTACCTCCGCGACCTGGGCGTAACAGCCATCTGGGTTCTGCCCTTCAACCCTTCTCCATGGCGTGACGACGGCTACGATATCTCCGATTACACCGGCGTCCATCCCGCCTACGGCACCCTCCGCGATTTTCAGGTTTTTCTGAAGGAGGCGCACAGCCGCGGCCTGCGTGTCATCACCGAACTGGTGCTCAACCACACTTCAGATCAGCATCCCTGGTTCCAGCGCTCCCGGCGCTCCCCGCCCCGTTCCCTCTGGCGTAACTTCTACGTGTGGAGCGATTCGCCCGACAAATATCAGGAAGCGCGCATCATCTTTCAGGATTTCGAGTCGTCTAACTGGTCGTGGGACCCGGTGGCCAAAGCCTATTACTGGCATCGTTTCTATTCTCACCAGCCGGATCTGAATTACGACAGTCCCGAAGTCCGCGCGGCGGTCCTGAAGGCCATGGAATTCTGGTTGGACATGGGCGTGGATGGTTTCCGCCTGGACGCGGTGCCGTACTTGTACGAGCGCGAAGGCACCAACTGCGAGAACCTGCCCGAGACGCACGCCTTCCTGAAGGAGTTGCGCAAGCATCTGGAGACCAAATATCCCGGGCGCATGATTCTGGCCGAGGCCAACCAGTGGCCGGAGGACGCCATCGCCTACTTCGGGCAGGGGGACGAGTGCCACATGGCATTTCATTTTCCCTTGATGCCGCGCCTGTTCATGGCCATGCGCGCGGAAGACCGCTTCCCGATCACCGATATCCTACATCTGACTCCGCCCATCCCGGACACCTGCCAGTGGGCGCTATTTCTGCGCAATCACGATGAGCTGACGCTCGAAATGGTTACCGACGAAGAGCGCGACTATATGTATCATGTGTACGCACAGGACCGGAAAATGCGGGTCAACCTGGGCATTCGCCGCCGTCTGGCGCCGCTGCTCGGCAATGACCGGCGCCGCATCGAACTGATGAACTCCCTGCTGTTTTCCTTGCCGGGGACGCCTGTGATTTACTACGGCGACGAAATCGGTATGGGCGACAATTTCTATCTGGGCGACCGCAATGGCGTGCGCACGCCCATGCAGTGGAGCTCAGACCGCAACGCGGGGTTCTCGCGCGCCAACCCGCAGCGGCTGTACCTGCCCGTGATCATCGATCCCGAATATCATTTTGAAGCCATCAACGTGGAGGCCCAGCAGAACAATCCGCACTCTCTGCTGTGGTGGATGAAGCGCCTGATCCACCAGCGCAAAAGTTCGCCCGCCTTGAGCTTCGGCGACCTCACGCTACTCGATCCGGACAACCGGCGCGTGCTGGCTTTTGTGCGCGAATACGATGGCGAGCGGGTGCTGGTGCTGGCCAACCTCTCACGTTTCGTCCAGGGCACCGAAATTCCGCTCGCCAAATTCCAGGGCATGACGCCGGTCGAGATGTTCGGCCGCACGAAGTTTCCCGTGATTACCGACAAGCCTTATTTTCTTTCGCTGGGACCGCACGCATTTTTCTGGTTTCAACTGCAGGCGCGAGAGGCGGTGGATGAAACGCTCAACGTAACCTCGGCTCCGCAGAACGCGGCGGTGCTGACGGTGCGCTCCTGGAGCGAGGTTTTCAGCGCGGAGATGGAGGCGTCACTCGTCCGCCTGATGCCGGCGTTCCTGCCCCGCAGGCGATGGTACCTCAGCAGCTTGCGCACCATCCGCCAGGTAGAAGTGACCGATATCATCCGCCTGCCGGAAAGTGATGCGTATATCCTGCTGCTGCGTGTGCAGTACTACCAGGGCGAGCCCGATCTCTATACGCTGCCGCTTTCCGTCGCGCAGGGCGAAAAGGCCGAGGAAGTGTTGCACAGCTCCCCGGAATTCATCCTGGCGCGGCTACAGCATCCGGACGGAAGCACCGGCGTGCTGTATAGCGCGTTACATGATCCTCAATTCGGCATCGCACTGGTAAATGCCATTGCCCGTCGCCGCAGAGCCAGGGGCCGCGCCGGCGAGATCTGCGCGGCACACACGCCGGCCTTCCGTGAGCTATGGGGCAGCGACCGGCCGCAACTCACCGCCACTCACTTACGCGGCGAGTACAATCATTCCTCGCTTACGTTTGGCGACCGCTTCTTCCTGAAGTTGTTCCGCAAATTCGAGCCGGACCGCAGTCCGGAGTTGGAAATGGAGCAATTCCTGCAGAAGACCGCGTTCCAGAACGTGCCGCGCGTGGCGGGCTGGTTGGAATACCGGACCGACGGGCAGGACCCGGCAACCCTGGGCATCCTGCAGGGCCGCGCGCGCTTTGAGTCGACAGGCTGGCAATATACCATGGACAGCCTGAGCCTGTTCTTCGAACGCGCCGTCGCGGAATCCTATGATGTCGGCGCCATTCCGACCCCCGAGGCGTTTCCCGTACCCCTACGGATCGAAGTGCCGCCGGCAGTGGTCGAACTGCTCGGCGACTACGTGGAGATGGTGCGGCTGCTGGGAAAACGCACTGCCGAGATGCATCTGGCACTGGCCAGCAGGCAGGACGATCCAGCCTTCGTGCCCGAACCGTTCACCGATTTTTACCGGCACTCGTTATATCACAGCATCCTGGTTCAATCCATGCGCACGTTCGAACTGTTGCGTGCCACCCGGCTGCCCGACGAGACCCAGGCCGAGGCAGCCAGGCTGCTGCAGCGCGAGCCTGGGGTACAGGTCCGCCTGCAAGCCGTGCGCGACCGCCGCATCAACGTGGCCCGTATCCGGCACCACGGCGACTATCATCTGGACCAGGTCCTCCACACCGGAAAGGATTTTGTGATTATCGATTTCGAGGGCGATCCGCATCGGTCCGCGGGCCAGCGGCGGATCAAAGGATGCCCGTTGCGCGACGTGGCCAGCATGCTGCGCTCGCTCGATTATGCCGCGCATTCGGCGCTGGTGGGCCAGATCCCCGGCGTGATCCCCCGCCCGGAATCCGCTGAATTGCTCCGCCGATGGGCGCAGTTCTGGTCCCGCTGGGCGACTGCCTTGTTTCTGGCGGGTTATCTGGATGCCGCCGGGCGCACCAGCTTTCTGCCCACCACGGTGGACGACATGCGCGTCCTGCTGCACTTCTGTCTGCTCGAGAGGGCGCTATTGGAGTTGAGACACGAGCTGACCCAGCGCCTGGACTGGGTGCGCATCCCGATCCATGGCCTGCTGGAGGTTCTGGACTCAGCGTGATTCCGCATCGCGTGGTCACCCCCGGAGTAGATCCGCAAACGAAGGTCCGGATTCACCAATCACTGACCGCATTTTCTTTTCAGTGATTAATTCCTCAATATCTGATATCAATGATATTGAGAGGCCATATGTTCAGCCGAAGGGATTTCCTTACATCCTCGTCGTTGTTGTATGGAAGCGTGGGTTTCAGCCGTCCGGCTTCCGTTTTTGCAGCAGGGTCGAAGCCATCCGGGTATTTTGGTGTGCACCCGTTTGTGGAGCGGCACCCCGAAGCGGTCTTCATCATGCGGACGCATGTGGACCGAAAAACGAATTCCGGTGCGTGCAAGCAGGTCGGGATTGATTTTGGACGCTCGGTATTCGTTCCCATGGACGATACCGGCATTCCGGTGACTCACAACATCGCGGCCAAGCCGAACCTCACCGCGCATGACGCGGTCGATATAAAAAGAGGATTTACCCTGGAGGACACGATGGGCATTGCCACCGACGTGTTCTTCGTCGAAGGACTGTTCGAATCCTTGAAGGAACTGGGGGTCGCGGGCTCCCGGATGCACACGCGGGATGCCAATGGCGCGGGCGTAATCGAGCCCCGCGGATACGTCGGTATGGCTCAGCGTGTGGGTGCGACGGTTACCGCCGCAAAAGACACCATTCAAACCGCCGAGAGTGCGAATGATGCCGCTGCATTTGTCTGGAAAGACGTTCCCGGCGGCGTGATAAGCACCCAACTTCCTTACCTGTGGCCTTTCAATGCGCCGGATTCGTGGAACCTGAACGTAGCCAAATTCAAGGCTCACGAAATGGGTCTGACCCTCACCTCCAAGAACTGGCAGGGAGCGCATCCAACGCCCTTTCAGCGATACTGTGCCCAGTGGCCCGATATCGATTCGCTGCAAAAACTGGAGAAGGCGATCAATAAGAAGTACATCCACCCAAAAGTTCATGAAGCTGTGGCAGCGAACTTCAAGCGGCACTCCGGCGCGATTCCCCGATGGGACACCCCGGATGTGCCCCAAAACGATCCCAAGTACAACGATGCGTATTATTACACGGCCCTGTCCATGGAATTGTGGGCGCACCGGACCATCGACAATCATGCGGCGTCCCCGATGGGGCTGCACATTATCGAAGGTATCTACGGCCGCGATGGCGACTTCAACAATGGGCCGAATCCGTTCGGCAACGAGAATAACTACGACGGGCGCGCCTGGGACTATATGACGAACATCGTCATCTTCGGCAAAAGCCCCTACCTCGTCGATATCGTGGGCCATTGGCTCGGCGGTCATGAGCCCGGAAATTTCGGCTTGTTCCACATTGCGATGGAGCGTGGCAAGCTCGACATGATGAATCCGATGAATATCCCGGTGTATGAGTGGCAGGATGGCGTCGCCGTCCGCCGTCCGCTGACGGGTTTCACGCGCACGCCGCTGCGGTCTTTCTACCTTCATCAACGCACGAAGGAACCGCTGTGGCATCTGGTAAACCAGCCGTTCGACTACAGCAGAGTCGCCGGGAAGAAACCTGACATTCCCGCAAAACCGGCGACGCGCGTGCTCAACCAGCACCATCCCAACACCAAGAATCCGCAACTGGCTATCGAGTTTAGCGTGCCGGAATCCGGATGGGTCCTGGTCGAGATCCTGGACCAGCTCGGGAACAACCTGGAAGTCATCTCGAATGCCATCTGCGATCCCGGGTACCACATGGCGGCATGGAACACCTCGAAATACGCCTCAGGCAACTACAAGTACCGCCTGCGCTACAAAGGCGGCGATGAAGTGCACGACCTGGCGCTGAACAGGGGGTAGCGCCCTGGAAAACGCGGCGAGATTTCACAACCCGCGGGCCGCTTTGTTCGTGCCCGATGGTGAGGAATCGAGGGCATCTACGCGCGGGACGGCGACGGCGGCACGCACCGCAAACGGCCCGTTCGATTAAGACCGGCACAAAGCTCAACCCCACGTGCTTGTGCTCACACGTACAGCGCTTCTTCTTAATCGCGGCGCAATTGATCGCCAACAGGCGGGACGCCAGTTATAGGCAATGCTCCGGCAGGATGTACGATTTCACCCGTTTCCAGTATCACTAGTAAGACCGGGGGGACAAGTCGAGCGGCTGTTCAGTTATCGAAGCGCTAACTGCCACACCGGGGTTATTGGACGGCTGGACTTCCCCTGTTACTATCACTCCAGGAACATGACCACTCAGCGAAGGAGAATGTACTGGATGAAACGTTTTTCTATGCTCTTTCTGCTTCCAGTCCTGCTCACTGGAGGCCAAGTCTGGGCCGACGTCATTTTTACACTTGGAAATAATCCGCAGCAGCCTAACCAGGAGAACATCCTGTTCTCTTCGATACAGACCGGTGCAATGGTAACCGGACTCACCAATATCAGCGACGCAACCGTAGACTTCACTTCTACGACCGACTTACTGACAGTGACAGCCAGCGGCCAAGCCGCCGTGAGCGCGTCTGACGGCGCGGTTAATGACCTTACAATATCGTTAGCCGGAGGCGCTACTATCAGGACTTGATTCTCAACCCATTTCTGGGCAGTGTGGCTGCTGGACCAGCGACGGTGACTGTCATGGCGACCGACGGACAGTTCACGTTCGACTGTTCCCTGACAGCCGAGAACGGGTTACAGAGTGAGCCAGCGCCGAGCTTTCATTTCGAAGCGGGGAAGTGTTCCTGTCATAACCAGCGAGACGGGAATGCGTAGGGTGAAGGCATTGGTCAGCGCGGCTTCCAGGCGATGCGTGAGAGACCCGTCGTCGGCCTGGCCTGCCGCTAGTTCGATCTGGATATTCAACTCCGGCAGGGTGCGGTGGTTTTGTATCTGCACCTGGTACTCACCAACGCCCTCGAATCCACGGACGATGTTATCGACTGCGCTCGGATAAACGTTGACCCCGCGTACCACCAACATATCGTCGGTGCGGCCCAAAATGCCTCCATTGAGGGCCAGGTCGCGCGTGCCACATGTGCATTGCTCTTCCGTCGCGGACTGGACCAGGTCGCTCGTCCGGTACCGGATGAGGGGCGATCCCAAGCGTCCGAGATTGGTGAGCACCAACTCGCCGGTTACGCCACGCGGCACTGCCCGGCCGGTCAGGGGATCGATGACTTCGGCGATGTAGGAGTCTTCGATGATGTGCAAAACGCCGGGCAGCTTAGGGCAGCCGTAGCTGACCGGACCGATCTCGGTCATACCG
Organism: Bryobacterales bacterium; assembly: GCA_963843255.1. Classification (GTDB taxonomy): domain Bacteria; phylum Acidobacteriota; class Terriglobia; order Bryobacterales; family Bryobacteraceae; genus Bog-159. The sequence continues at coordinate 6,662 of CAWJJQ010000010.1, forward strand.
TGATGATCCACGACCCGCGCGCCGCGCCATAACTTCGAGATGTAGGCATTGGTGGCGGGCACGCTGCCGCCGGGCTCACCGGCCACGATCAGGGTGTGGACGGATGCCGCGGCCAGATCGATGTTTTCCTCGGCGGCGACTTCGGCCAGCCGGATGGCATAGGTGGGCGTGCAGCAGAGAACGGCGGAGGAGGTTTCGATGATCGTGCGCAAGCGCGCGGCGCTGCGCATGCCACCGCCCGGAATGGCCAGGCAGCCGATGCGTCCGGCAGCTTCAAACCCCACCCAGAAGCCCAGGAAAGGGCCGAAGGAGAACGCGAAGAAGATGCGGTCGCCGGCGGAGACGCCCGCAGCCTGGTAGACGCGCACCCAATTGTCGAGCATCCAGCTCCAGCTTTCGGGCGTGTCGAGCCAGCGCATGGGAGTGCCGGTGGTGGTGGCGCTGGTCTGGCAGAAGCGGGTGTAGCGGGCGAGGGGATACGTCAGGTTCGAGCCATAGGGCGGATGCGCGGATTGATCGTCGATCAACTCCTGCTTTGAGGTGAAGGGAAGCGTAGAAAGCGCGGAATCCGGCGTCGCGCCGCGGAGCTTGGCGGAGTAGAAGGGGTTGTCGCGCAGGATGGCACTGAGGAGCGCGGGCAGTTCTAGCGGCATGACTCCAGAGCGTCTCCCGCATTCAAAGGCTTGCCATGCGGGAGGGGTTCGGGCACAGCCGCAAACTTGGCCACGGCGTCGAACAGCGGTTCAAAATCGCGGAGAAGGTTGCCCATCAGGCAATCGGTCATGTCGCCCTTGAGCTCAGGATACTCGGTGATAAAGGTGCGGAAACTGAATTCGAGATTATAGAAGGCGTATACCAGTTTACGCATGGCCTCCACGCCCGCGCAGACTTGTGCGCCGTAGCCGGCGAACCGCGCGGCGGAAACGTCGCCGGCGGTGAGGGCGGCATCCACAGCATCGGCCGCCATCTCTCCGCTGCGTAGCGCCAGCAGCACGCCGGAGGAAAACACGGGGTCGAGGAAACCGAAGGCATCTCCGGCGAGCACCAGCCCGTCGGCGGAACAATGGCGCGACCGGTAGGAATATTCTCCGGTCACGCGGTACGGTCCGAACTGCTCTCCAGCGGAGACATGTTTTTCGATCCAGGCGCTCTTGCGTACCTCGCGCTGGAAGATGGTTTCCAGGTCGTGCGTGTCTTCGTAGAGATAACCTTTCTCGGCCACCACGCCGACGCTGACAATATTGTTGGCCAGGGGGATGTACCAGAACCAGCCTTTTTCCGGCACGTAGGCGACGGTGGTGGCGCCTTCGTCGATTCCAGCGTCGCGGAGGGCGCCCTTGTAATATGTCCAGACGGCGATCTTGTTGAGGTAGGGATCGCGAACTTTCCAGCCGTTACGAGTGACGGCAAAGGCGTCGCGTCCAGTGGCATCGATGGTAATGGGAGCGTGGAATTCACGCGTTTCGCCATCCTTGGTAACGGCTTTGACACCGGTGACCGCGCCATTGGGCTGGATGAGTTCGCGGACGGTGACCTCTTCGATGACCTCGGCGCCTCTCTCGCGCGCGTTATCGAGGAGCATCTGATCGAACTCGCTGCGCAGCACCTGCCAGGTGGCGTGCGCTTCGTGCTGCAGTTGCTGCGAGAAATAGAACGGCACGGAAGCGCGGCCGCTGGAGCCGACAAACTGCACGCTGTACTTGCGCGTAAAATGCGAGGCTTTCATCCGGTCTAGGACGCCGATGCGCTGGAGGGTGAAATAGCCATAGGGCAGCAGCGACTCGCCGATGTGGTAGCGCGGGAACTTCTCTTTTTCCAGGACCACGACGCGGCGTCCTTTGGATGCGAGCACAGCAGAGGCGGTGGAGCCGGCCGGGCCGCCCCCGATCACGATAGCGTCGTAAGAATTATCGTTCGGCATTGCGGGATTCCTTCAGGCAGTGAGAGCCAGGCGGTGTTCGGGCAGAAAGAACTCGTGCAGCAACCGGTCCACCTGGAGCAAGCCATCGCGGCTGAGATGCAGGGTGCCGCCGATGGTTTTGAGATAACCTTCCTGGCGTAGTTTTTGCAGCGGAGCGGCGAACCGGTCTTCGACCTGTATGCCGAACTTGCGCTGGAAATACGGCTCATCGATGTGGCCGAACTTCATCTGCAGGATGAACTCGCGAATCAGACGCTGTTCTTCGGTCAGAGTGAATGCGCGGCAGATGGGGAGTTCGCCCCGATTGAGCTTTTCGGTGTACGGACCCCATTCGTGCTCGTTTTGGAAATCACTTCCCTGCACGTGGGAGAAAGACGCGACGCCGAGGCCGACCATGTCCGCGCCGGACCAGAGCAGGTCGGTGTAGACGAATTTTGTCTTGGCCGGGTTCTTGACCGCGGTATACGCGCTCCGCACGGTGTAGCCCGCATTTTCGAGCTCGGCGAAGGCGTAATTGACCCAGTCCCGCTTGGTCTTCCAGGAGGCCACCGGCGCCACCGACTGCCCCATGACTTTCATCTCTTTAAAGATGGTGGTGTTGTAGGGGACTTCCATCTGATAGATGGTGACGCTATCGGGGTCGAGCTCGATCGTTTTTCGTATGCACTCGCGCCAGTTGGAAGTGGTTTCGCCCACCATGCCGGAGATCAGGTCGATGTTGATCTGGGGGAAACCGATGGAGCGGGCGAAGCGGTAGGCAGGCTCAATTTCCTTGGAGGTGTGGGCGCGGCCGTTCACTTTCAGGATGTCGTCGTCGAAGTTTTCGATGCCCAGGCTAAGGCGGGTGACGCCGAGATCTCTGATGACTTGCAGCTTGCCTTCGGTGAGGGTGCCGGGCTCGCATTCGAAGGCCACTTCCTCGGCTTCATCCCACGGGAGGAGACGCTTCATGCGCTCGACCAGGCTCGATAACTGGCGCGATGAAATATAAGAAGGCGTGCCGCCCCCGAAGTAGATGAAGTGCGGCTTACGGCCGCCTATGAAGGCTTTCTGCGAGTAGAGGGTCAGTTCCTGGATGGCTGTATCGAGATACCCTTCCACTTCGGCCGCGTTTTTGTCGGTATAGACTTTGAAGTAACAAAAGTGACAGCGCTTGCGGCAGAACGGGATGTGGAGATAGATTCCCAGCGGCGTGTCTGGCGTGGGCGGACGGTCCAGCGCGGCAAATACATCGTTCACGTATTTGGGGCTCCAGAACGAATAGGGCGGATAGTTGGATACGAAATAGCTGCCCGCTGTGGTTCCTTCTTCTTCTGTCAACATCCCGGTTAGCTCCAGTATAACGCTCAGCGAAAAACGGCCTGAGAGGCCTCTGTCAGGCGACGCGCCTGCCCCACTTAAAAAAGCAGCTTTAGGCCCAGCTGCAGGCGACGGGGACTGCCGGCCGAGAGAATTTGTCCGAAGGTTGGCGAGCCGATGAAGTTGTCGGGCAAGCCGAAGTTCGTGTGGTTCAGAATGTTAAACGCCTCGACGCGGAACTGCAGGTTGGCGCTTTCGCGCAGGACGGTATTCTTCACCAGCGAGAGGTCCACGGTTTGGGTTCCAGGTCCTTCGAGCGTGTTGCGGCCAGAGTTGCCGAAGGAGCCGTAGGGGGGAATGGCGAAGGCCGCGGTATTGAACCAGGCGGTGGCGGAAGGGTTCGAGAGGTGCGGATTGCCGACCACGTTGGGCCGGTCATTGGCGCCGAATCCCAGGCTGTCGATGCCGGTGTTGCTGTTGTCGTTGCCCGGCAGCAGCGCCACGGTGAAAGGCTGCCCGGTTTGAAACTGCAGGATGCCGTAAGTCTGCCAGCCTTTGAGCCAGCGGGAAGAGCTGCGGAAAGGCAGATCGTAGCAGTAGCTGGCCACGAAGCGGTGGCGCACGTCGAAGTTCGAGAGACCGCGCTCGGCGCGCAGATTGTAGCTATCCTGCGGGAAGTTGGGATCGCCGGCGCTGGAGAAAAAGCTGGATCCGTTATCGATGGATTTGGCGAAGGTATAGGAAGCCAGCAGAGACAGTCCGAAATCCAGGCGCTCGACGAAGCGGGCCTGCAGGCTGTGGTAGACGGAATTGCGGTTGGACTCGAGGTAATCGATGTCGGCGAATTCGGGCACGGGCCGCGGATTGATCTGGACGGGCGCGGGGGCCGGCTGGTTGATGTCGCGCGCACCGATCAGTCCGGTGCCTTTCGAGCCGACGTAGCCGATCTCAAACATGCGCGTGCCGCCCAGGGAGCGTTCGATATTGAAGTTCCACTGCTGGACGTAAGGAGTCCGCAGGTCTCGCGCGTAGGCCAGGGCGGAAGACGGCGTGGGCAGCGGAAAATTGCTCGGGAACGGGTTGCTGAGGAGCAGGGGGGACGTCGCACTGAGCGGGTAGTAGACGTTGAAATTGAAATAGGGTGGGCTGAAATACAGTCCTTCGCCGGGGGCCAGGGAGGACTGATCGTAGTAGATACCGTAGCCGGCGCGCAGCACGGTACGGGCACTGGCGCCGGGCGACCAGGCGATGCCCAGGCGCGGCGCGAAGTTGTTGCGATCCGGCAGGTAGCCGCTGCGCGGCATGCCATTGGTGCCTACCGGTACAAGGCTTTGGGTGGTGAGGTCGTAGAGGTTGGCATGATTCTGCGCGTCTACGGCGGGCGAGTTGTATTCGTAGCGCAGGCCCAGGATCAGGGTGAGACTGGGCGTGACACGCCACTGGTCGTTGGCGAAGAAATTGTAGCTATAGGTGCGCAGATGTTCGGGATTATTGAGAGTGGCCACCCCGGAATCGGTGGGCAGGCCAAGCAGCAACTCTTCGAGGGGATTGCCGAGCAGCAAACCGGTGAAGTCGAGGAAACCGCGCGATTCGATGTCGCGATAGGCATTCTGCTGGAGGATGCGATAGTCGGCGCCGAACTTGGCCTGGTGGCGGCCGTGCACGTAGGTGAGGTTGTCGGTCACCTGATAGACATCGGTGGTGCCGTGCTGCGGATTGTTAGATTCATCGCCCAGGGGCGAGAAGCCGGTGACCGAGATCGAACTGAGGCCGTAGTCGCGCGGATTGGTGGAGACGGTGGGGAGGCCCACCTGGCTATTGATGTTTTGCCCGCTATCCTGCTGATAGACACCCAGCGACACGCGGTCGAAGCCGGCGCGGATTTCGTTGAGCAGGGCGGGCGTGAAGACGTGCGTTTCAGCGATCATGGCGTTTTGGTCGCGGCTGGGAACGTTGTCCCCATAGCCGGGCACGAGTGGAAAACTGGGTCCGGTGAAGGGCTCAAACAGGCTGTTCTCGCTGAAGCTGTAATGAAACGATAGCTGGGACGCGGCGGTAAGGGTGTGATCGACCCGCAGGTCGAACTGGTCGTCGCGGTCGCGGGTGTTGGGCGACGAGACGTAATTCTGGAAGGGGACGCTGCGGTTGGGACCGGGATACAGTCCGGCGATGGCCAGGCCGATGGGGCTCATGTAGTAGCTGGGGATTTTGAGTGTCGGGAAAGGAGAGCCGGTGGTGGGGTCGATGGGGACCAGGCTACTTTGGGAGAAATCGCCGGTGCGCTCGGCCAGCGTGGGAACGTTGGTGACCTGGGTGATACCGGTATTGTCGCGGGTGCCCTGGTAGTCGAGGAAGAAAAACGTACGGTTCTTCGCAATGGGGCCACCCAGCGAGCCGCCGAACTGGTTGCGCTGATCCTGCGGCGCGGCAACGCCGGAGGGGGCGAAGTAGTTGCGCGCGTCGAAGACGGCGTTGCGGAAGAACTCGTACGCCGTGCCGTGGAACTGATTGCCGCCGGAGCGCAGGACCACGCTGACCTGGCCGCCGCCATTGCGTCCGAAGGAGGCATCGTAGGTGCTGGAGAGGATCTCGAATTCGCGGATAGCATCCACGGGTGGGGTGACGCCGGCGCCGTTGAGCTTGGGATCGCCGCTGTACACGCCGTCGAGCAGGAAGTCGTTGGAATCCTCGCGTGCACCATTGATATTGATGGCAAAGGATCCGCGCACGGAGGCGGCGGAGCCTTCGGCGGCGGGCACCACGCCGGGCAGGAGCAGGCTCAGGTCGTAGAAATTGCGGCCGTCAAGGGGGAGGCCCTGCACCTGGCGGGTATCGATGACGTCGCCGACGGCGGCGGAATCCGTGCGCAAAAGGCTGCGTCGGGCGGTCACCGTCACCGAATCACCGGAGGCCACCGCTGCGATCAGGGGGACGTCCACGCGGATTTCCTGGTTCAGATCGAGGACCAGATCCTGGATATGGCGCCTGAAACCGGACGCATCGACTTCGAGGCGATAGGTGCCGGGATCGAGCAAAGTGACCAGGAATTCACCCTGCGGGCCGGTGACGGCGGTGTGTTTTCTGTTGGTTTCCTCGGCCACGAGGGAGACGGCGGCGCCCGATAGCGGCTTCTTGGCGGCATCGGTGACCTGGCCCCCGATAGAGCCGCGCGTAGATTGTGCGTATAGCGAGGCGGTAGCCAGGAGTAGCGAGATCAGAGATATTTTCACTAGGTCCTCGAGAAGAAAGTTACGCAGATATTCTCTCTACTATAGCCCGATCACTGCATAGACGCGGCAGTGGGCCAAAGGCGAGGTATTGGAACTGGGGCGTCCCGAAGCCCAATGCTACTTTCTCCTGAACGCCGACCCGATTCTGCACAAAGTGTGTGGGGCAGGCACTCTGCCTGCGGCGGTCTCTCAGGCCGCCATCTTACTTGCTCAAAGCGCTCGATCCACTCGAAAAAGTGGCTCCGCACATCACGCCAGACTACAATGAGTTGGAGACTCAGCCCCATCCCCCGTGCCCGACAAACATCGCTCCTTCGTTTTCCACGATCCCAGCGGCAAACGCTGGCGCCGATTCCAGCGCGGGCTTCAGACGGGCGGCATCTTTCTGGGCATTCTGGCGGTTTTGTTCCTGCTGAGCGTGGCAGTGAACCCGCAGATTCCCTCGCTGGGCCTGCCGCCGGTGGAGCACATGCCCGACCTAGGCGAAGTACCCGCCATCATCCGCGGAGACCGGCCCATTCGCAATGTACCTTTCAAGCTGCGAAAGGCGGCGCGCAACATCAAGTACGTGCGCTCCCCGTCGCCTGTGTTGCACCCCAAAACCGCGGCACGGGTACGGACTAATAGCCCGGTGGTGTTCGGGTTCTATGTGAACTGGGACCCCGGCAGCATGGTCTCTCTCCGCATGCACCTGTCGCACTTGACGCACCTGGTACCGGAATGGCTGGTTCTGAAAAACGCGCAGGGCGATCTGGACGACCAGAGCGATCCCACGGTGATGGAGATCGCCGCGCAGGCCAAGCTGCCGGTGGTCCCGCTGGTGACCAATTACCGCGATGGCTGGCAGCCGGGCGACGTGCGTAAGATCCTGCACGACGACAACGCGCGTGGTGACCTGATCGACAACATTTACAACAATCTGGCGGAACATCATTTCGCGGGCGTCAACATAGATTTCGAAAGCCTGACGCAGGCCGACCGCGCGCCGATGGTGGCTTTCATGCGGCAGCTAAAGGCCCGGCTGAAGCCCGCCAACCTGCTGCTCACCGAAAGCGTTCCGGTGGACGATCCGGCTTACGATCTGAAGCAACTGGCCGAGGTGAACGACTTTATTGTGCCCATGGTCTACGACGAGCATTACCAGTCGGGCGGCCCCGGGCCGATCGCCTCGCAGGGGTGGTTCCAGAAGCAACTCGATCGAGTGGCCCGCGTGGCGCCGCCGGAAAAGACAGTGATCGGGATGGGCAGCTATGGATACGACTGGCCGATTGGCGCGGCAGGTTCCGAGGAGATCGTATTCGGGAAGGTGATGTCCGAGGCGTCATCGAATCATGGTGCGATCGCCTGGGATGAGAATTCCAGTAATCCGGTGCTGCGCTATCAGGCCGGCGGGCAGCGGCACGAGGCCTGGTTCCTGGACGCCGTAACCGCGCTGAACCAGGCGCGTGCCGTGGCCGATAGCGGTTTCCGGGGTGTGGCGTTATGGCGCTTGGGCGCGGAGGATCCGGACCTGTGGAAGGTGCTGCAGCCCGAAGCGTGGCCGGCGGCCAACTTCGATGCCGGGCAGCTCTCTGTGCTGACAGCCCAGCGATCGGTAAACCAATACGGTGATGGCGACGTGCTGCGCATCGTGGATACGCCGCACGACGGCGGACGTAAAGTGGAGCGCGGCTCCGACGGTGCGTATGCCGAACAATACGGGCAATTGCCGTCCTATTACGTCATCGAGGCCAGCGGCTCTGCCCGCGGCAAAGTGGTATGCCTCACGTTCGACGACGGCCCGGACCCGCGGTATACGCCCGCCGTGCTGGATATTCTGAAGAAACATGGTGTGCGCGCCACCTTTTTCATCATCGGCGCTAATGCGGATCAGAACATCGGCCTGGTGAAGCGGGAGTACGCCGAGGGGCACGACGTCGGCAATCACACCTACACGCATCCGAACATCGCGCTGGTTTCGAAGGAGCGGGCCGCGCTGGAGCTGAGCACCACGCAGCGCATCATCGAGAACGCGCTGGGCGTTTCGACGGTGCTTTTCCGTCCGCCTTACAACGCCGACAGCCAGCCGCAGACTCCCGAAGAGATTCTGCCGGTCTTGCGGGCGCAACAGGCGGGATACGTGACGGTGGGCGAGCGCATCGATCCGCGCGACTGGGTGAAGGGCGTCTCCGCGGATGAGATCGTGTCGGAGGTCGGGAGCGAACTTGCCGGCGAGGAAGATCCCGGCCACGTGATCCTGTTGCATGACGCGGGCGGCGATCGGTCGGCAACCGTGGCAGCCCTGCCGCGTATTCTGGATACTCTGCAATCGCAAGGTTATCGCTTCGTGCCCCTGAGCGAGTTGCTGGGACAGACGCGCGCGCAACTAATGCCCGCGCCATCGGTGATGGAACTGCGCTGGGCGCGCATCGAGGGCGAAGCGTTCGACTCGCAGGGCGCGTTCAAGAAACTCATCGGCATTCTATTCCTCTGGGCCATATACCTGACGCTGGCGCGTTCGCTATTTTTCGGCGTGCTGGCGGTGTTGCAGAAATGGCGGGCGGGCCGTGCGCGCTTCGACCCCGGCTTCCGGCCGCCGGTCTCTGTGATCATTGCAGCCTACAACGAGGAGAAGGTGATCGCGCGCACCGTGCTCTCGATCCTGAACAACGGCTACCAGGACCTGGAGATCGTGGTTGTGGACGATGGATCGAAAGACGGCACGCTGGACGTGCTGCACAGGGACTTCGGTGATCGCCCGCAGGTGCGGATCCTGGCCCAGCCCAACGCCGGCAAGTCTTCCGCACTGAACCATGCCATCGCCCACGCGCGGCACGAGGTCCTGATAGCCCTCGACGCGGACACGATCTTTCGTCGCGGAACGATCGAAAAGCTCGTGCGGCACTTCGCGGATTCCTCCGTGGGGGCCGTATCGGGGAATGCGCGGGTAGGCAACCGGCAGCGTTGGATCACCCGCTTCCAATCGATCGAGTACATTTACGGGTTCAACCTGGACCGGCGCGCGCTGGACCTGCTGAACGCCATCACCGTAGTGCCGGGTGCGGTGGGGGCCTGGCGCAAGGACCTGATCGTGGATCTGGGCGGATTCGGCAACGACACGCTGGCGGAGGATACGGACCTGACGTTGAAGATCCGGCGGGCGGGGTACAAGATCCGCTACGAACAGAAAGCCGTAGCCTTGACTGAGGCGCCGGAGGACACCCCCGGCCTTGCCAAACAGCGATTCCGCTGGGCGTTTGGCACTCTGCAGGCGGCCTGGAAACATCGCGATGCGCTGTTTGTGCCGCGGTACGGGGCGCTCGGTTTCGTGGCTCTGCCGAGCATCTGGATATTCCAGGTGCTGCTGGCGGCGTTGTCGCCTTTCGCGGAACTCGCCATGATCGTGGCCCTGTTCGCGGGTAACTGGCGGATCGTGCTCGCTTTCTACCTGGGCTTCTTCCTGCTGGAGTTGCTTACGGGGCTGCTGGCCTACGGTCTGGAGGGCGAACGGCCCTGGGACCTGTCGCTTCTATTTTTCCAGCGGGTGTATTATCGCGAGCTGATGTACTACGTGGTGGCGAAGTCGTTGATTTACGCGGTCCGGGGGCGGGTGGTCGGATGGGGCAAGCTGGAGCGTCGGGCTACCGTCGAGGGGGCTTGATCCCCTGAACCGGCATCTTCACAGCACCTCCCGCGCGCCGTAGTATACTGGCGGCTTCGCAGAGGAGAGGCCATGCTGCCTGACTACATTACCAAAGCTGTACCCAATCCGCCGGCCAACCGCGGTCCCTGGTACGCCAACACCGCCCCCAGCTATGCGGGCATCTTTCTCTGGATCGCCTTCTATCTCACCATCGCCAAAGACACCATCCCGCACGCCGGCCTCGGCCTCTGTTTGGCGGCCATCGTGGTGGCTGGACTGCTCAGCTACGCGCTCTTCTATTACGCGCCCGCCATGCTCGGCATGAAGACCGGATTCCCGCTCTACGTCGTCGGCAGTTCCACGTTCGGCACTACCGGCGGATACGTCATGCCCGGCCTCCTTATGGGTCTGCTCCAGGTTGGCTGGTTCGCGGTCAATACCGCCATCTCCACGCGCTTCATATTAAATACGTTCGGCTCGAAGGCCGGACCCGGCAGCCTGCCGTTCATCGCCATCGGTATTCTTTGGGGTTACGGTATGGCCTACATCGGCGTCATGGGGATTCAATACGTGGCCAAGCTTTCCCGCTACCTGATCGTGATCCCCGCGGCCATGGTGGTGCTGGTCTTCTTCCGCACCAGTTCCGGCATCAGCCAGTACGTGCCGGCCGATCCACAACCCTTCATCGCCTTCACCCTGCTGATTCAGATCATCATCGGCTTCTTCGCCACCGCGGGCGCGGCGGGCGCCGATTTCGGCATGAACAGCCGCAACGAAAAGGATGTGCGCCTGGGGGGACTCACCGGCATCACGCTGGCGATCGTCTTCGCCGCCGGATTGCCGCTACTCTCCGTCGCCGGCGCCAGCAAACTCTACGCACTTCCCGGCCTCGCTTATGACGACGTCATCCGGTCCATCGGCGGCGTGCTGGCCACCGCCATGTTCCTGCTCTTCACCATCGCCTCGATTGCGCCCGCGTGCTTCTGCGCATTCATCGCCGGCAACAGTTTCTCCACCATGATCCCGGGAGTACCGCGCATTTCGTCCACCATGGCCGGCGTCACCGTCTCCATCGTCCTGGCCGTCACCGGCGTGGCCGAAAACCTGATCGGCTTCTTCACCATTGTGGGTGCATCCTTCGGTCCCATCTGCGGCGCGATGGCGGCGGATTATCTGCTCTCCGGGAAACGTTGGGCGGGTCCGCGGGAAGGCATTAATTGGGCTGGATACCTGGCCTGGGCGCTCGGCTTCATCGTCGGGATACTGCCGTTTCTCCCGGTCTCCGCCGAGCTCCAGACCTATACCCAGCCCGCTGTTCTATACAGCTTTGTTACCGGCTTCATCGTTTACGCCGTGCTGGCCAAGGCTGGAATGGAACCCCGCCTGGCTGCCCGCGCAGCCGCCTCACGATAGGCGCCAATAGCAGGCGGGGGGACGCGGTCTACTGCTCCTGAGTGATGTGCGCGCGGCGGTTCTTCTGCCAGCAGTCTTCGTCGTGGTCGCTGCACACCTGCTTTTCCTTGCCGAAGCTGACGGTCTTCAGTTGGCCGCCGGGAACGCCCAGCGACGCCAGGTATTCCTTGGCTTGCATGGCGCGCCGGTCGCCTAGCGCCAGGTTGTACTCTTCGCTGCCGCGCTCGTCGCAGTAGCCCTGCACGGTCAGCTTGTAATCCGGATATTGCTGCAGGATTTCGCCCAGCGTCTTGGCATCGGCTGCCAGCGCAGTCTGCGCATCCGGGCGGATGTTATGGCGATTGTAGTCGAAGTAGGCGTCCTGAATGCGATCCAGCAGCTCCTGGATGCGGGCCTTGGTCGCCTGATCCGGCATGTTGGAAGCGCTGTGTACCAGAATGTTCACGCTGGCGGTCGCGGAAGCGCTGCCTCCCGGACCGGTAGCCGTAAGCGTATAAACCGTGTCGGCATTAGGAAATACCGACCGGCTGCCCGACTCCTGGACTTGGCCTAGAGCCGGCGCGATCTGCACGTTCGTGGCATGCTCCACCGACCAACGCAGAGTGGCATTCGCGCCTTTATCGACCGTCCCGGGCGAAGCCGCAAACACGCTGATAACAGGCTTCTGTGGCGGCGCCGCTTGGGCTTGCTGGGGCTGGGAAGGCGGTGGCGGCTTGACGGCAACCTTTTTCGAGCAGCCGATACCTACTAGGCAGGCTGCCGCAATCATGGCGCAGAGCGATTTGTTCACTGCAAATTCCTCCAGGAATATTTTCCTGTATAAATCGTAATAGGGTGCGCCATTTCTTGCTATACCGTCGAGCGGGTATTTCCTGGCTAACTTGCCGTATACCCGAACAGGTGCTTGTTTTTAATGACTTCGGCAGCCTGAGCGGGCATCAACTTTTCCCAACCTGATTCGCCCGCCTGGATGAACCCGAGCACCGCGGCCGGTGTGATATGCAAATCGGCGGGATTGAATTCCCGGATGCTTTCAATGCCGCCATTATCGACAAGAAACCGATACAGGTGGTGCAGCTCCGGCTTCACTTCGAGCTGATCGCCCGAAGTAATCTCGTCGGACTCCTTCAAGCGGGTGGGGTAGACAAACAGCTTCACCTGGCCTTGAAAAAGCCTCCCCAGCCCCTCCAGGATCCCGCCATCCAATTCGGTGTAGTATTTCGGGTCAAAGATTTCCAGCATGGTGGGCACGCCGATCGACATCCCGATCCAGTTCTTGGTGTATTGGCGCAGGTAGCTGGTCACCCGGTCGAACCTTGTGTAGTTCGAAATCATGACCATCTTGCCCAAGGCGCCGAGTATGTCCACCCGCGCCAGGAAATCCTCGTGATCGATCATGGCGTCCTCGCACAACAGGTTGTTCAGCGTCATCTCCATAATGGCCGCGATGGAGAAAGTGCCTTCGGCCGGCGGCGTGTCCTTCTGCAGTTGTTGGGTGGCCCGGTCGAGCATCTCTAAAGTCAGGTTGGTCACCGGGCGGAAGCTGCCCCGCTCGATCATGACCGGCTTGCTGTAGAGCACTTCCGCCGGCTGCACCACCTCGCCCGTGGCCGTGAACATCACCGCATCGGTGAGCCCCTTTTCCACCAGTTGCAGGCTCATCAGGCGGTTGTCGACCCCGGCAAACGCCGGCCCGGACAACTTGATCATGTCCACTTCGATGCGGCGACGGCTCAGATCGTCCATCAGCGACTCGATCAGGTATGCCGGATCGTCCGCGCTGTAGAATGCGCCGTAAATCAGGTTGACGCCGGCGATTCCCAGCGCCTCCTGCTGCTGCACCGTCACCGGATCGAACATTTGCACGTGGATGATGATTTGCGACGGTTCCGCGCGCGGTTCCATCTGAAACCGGACGCCGGCCCAGCTATGCCCGGCAGCGCGCCGCGAATGAGTTTGCGTGGCCGAGGTATCCGCAAACACGAAGAATGCCGTGCGCTCGCCGCGCGCCGGGTCCAGTTGCCCTACCAGCCGTTGAAACTCATGGTCGAGCATGGCATCCAGGCGCTGGCGGCTGACATAGTGCTGCGTCGGGCCGTAAATGCCATTGCTGATGGCCATGTCATAAGCGGAAACCGTCTTGGCGATGGTGCTGGCGGCTTTGCCCGCGTGAAAGAACCATCTCACTACCTCCTGCCCGGCTCCGATCTCGGCAAAGGTGCCGTACTTGCGTGCGTCCAGGTTGACCTTTAGGGCTTTCTGCCGGGTGCTGCCCGTTTCCTCCGCCATCGTTTCGTGAGTCCCCTCGCTCTATTCATATCGTAATGCCACCAGGGGATCGACAGACGCGGCGCGGCGCGCGGGAATGTAGCAGGCAACCAGAGCCACCGTGGCCAGCAATCCGGATACGGCGGCGAAAGTCGCCGGGTCTGCGGGCGCGACCTCGAACAGGAGGTCTTTCAGCACCCGCGTGGCGGCCCAGGCGCCGGCCAAACCTGCGGCCAATCCGCCAGCCACCAGCACCGCACTGCGCCACAAAACCATCCGCACAATGTGCCCGCGCTGTGCACCGATAGCCACCCGGATGCCGATCTCCTGGGTCCGCTGCGTCACCCCATACGCCATTACCCCATAAATCCCGACGATGGCCAGCAGAAACGCGACTGCGGAAAAGGTGGCCAGCACACGCGTCTGAAAACGCGGTTCGGCGGTAGAGGCGGAGAGCAGTTCCTGCATGCTGCTCATGGTGCGGATGGGCAGATCCCGGTCCACGCCCCACAACTGCGCACGTAAGGCCGGCGCGATGCTGGCCGTGCTCTCGTTCGTGCGCACCACGAAGCTGACATCCTGCAGGAAGAACGCCCCCTCCACCTGCGCGATCGGCTGGTAGATGGTCATATGTTCCGACGCCGGATTCTCCTGCCGGATCGACCCCACCATCCCGATCACCGTCATCCAGTCAGTCGCCGCTTTCGGGTGGTCGGCGAAACTGATCTGCTTGCCTACGGGGTTCTGGCCGGGCCAGAAGCGGCGCGCGAAGATCTCATCCACCATCGCCACCGGCTGGGACTTCAACGTATCGTGCTCGTCGAACCCCCGCCCGCGCACCACCGGGATGCCCATCGCGTGAAAATATCCGGGGCTCACCGCCGGCTTCACCGCGATCGCGTCTTGCGGCGCCGGCTGGTCGCCTAGCTTGAAATCTCCTTGCACCAGTCCTTCACCCATAGGCAGCCAGTTCACCAGGCCAACCGCGCTGACGCCGCTCAACCGCGAGATCCGCGCCAGCACTTCCTCATCGAAACCCCGCAGCCGCTCGGCTTTCTCATACGCCTTGCCATTCAATTCCACGCTCATGGCGACCACATTTTGCGGGCGGAAGCCCGGATCCACCGCGCGCAGCTTTTCAAAGCTGCGGATCAGTAGCCCCGCGCCGATCAGCAGCACCATCGCCAGCGCCACTTCCGCCATCACTAGCACAGAGCGTAGCGCGCCCGACCGCGCGCTTCCCCGCGCGGCCGCATCCTTCCAGTTTCGGGCCGCTCGCGCGCGCGACAACTGTATCGCCGGAGCCAGTCCGAAAAGCAGGCTGGTCACCAGCGATGCACCGATGTTAAACGCCAGCACCCACCGGTCGAACCGGATTTCGTCTATGCGCGGGATGCGTCCGGCGGGCGCCAGGTGGATCAGGGCAGCCACGCCCCAGGCAGCCACCAACAGTCCGGCCAATCCGCCAGTCAGGCCCAGCACCGCGCTCTCGGTGAGCAGTTGCCGCACCAGCCGCCACCGGTCTGCACCCAGCGACACGCGGATGGCGATCTCCCGCTGCCGGCCGGCCGCCCGTGAAAGCAGCAGGTTGGCCACATTCACGCACGCGATCAACAGCACGCAACCCACCGCCCCCAGAAAGATCAGCAGCGCCGGACGCGACTTCCCTACCACCGCGTCCCGCAGCGGCGCGATCGCCGTCTCCATATCGTCGTTGTGGTGGCGCGACGGCTGGTGGGAGGCAATCGCATCCAACTCCGCCTGTGCCTGTCGCACGGTGACGCCCGGCGCCAGGCGGCCAAATGCATTGCGGAAGGCGATGTGATCGTTAGTGGCATCGAGTACCGCCGGCACCCACATCTCCGTCTGCGGATCGAAGCCCGCCGGCATCACCCCGATCACCGTATGCGGCTCGCCATTCAGCACCATGGATTTGCCCAGAGCGTCGCTGCTGCCCTGGAAGTGGCTGCGCCAGAATTGATCGCCCAACACCACCACCTTGGAGCGGTCCGGCGATTCCTCCTCCATCCGGAAACCGCGCCCCAGCCGCGGCTGCACGCCCAGCGTCGTAAAGAAATTGGCGGTCACCTCTTGCCCGTGGAGGGAAACCGGATCGCCCACGCCCGTCCCGTTCCAGTTGGCGAAATTATTGGCCGCCAGTTGCTGGAAGGTCTTGGTGCCCGCCCGCAGCGCCAGGAACCCGGGATCCGACATGCTGCCCAACATGAACGGGCTGGGCCGCTTCGGCATCGGCCGCACGGTGTACAGCTGTGACGGATCGCGATAGGGCAGCGGCCGTAGCAGCACCGATTCCACCACCGTGAATACAGCGGTGTTCGCGCCAATACCAATGGCCAGCGCCGAGAGAGCAATCGCGGTGAAGGCCGGATTGCGTACCAGATTGCGAAGGGCATACCGGAGATCGCTGTTCAGATCGGCAAGTGTGTGCATGGACAATTCTCCGGGCGGATATAGGCAGGCGTTTCGCCAACCGGTGAAGCAAGCGGCTCAATCGGTTAGGCCACGGCAGGGATATTGATGTGTGCGGTTGTGGGACCAGCCGGCGCGCGAGCGGACGGTAGCAAAACCTTTACCGCGTTATCCGACCCACGTTTCTGAGCCGCGCGCGTCAGCAAGCGTTTCTTGCCAACTGCTAGCCTAAACCCATTCCAGGGCGCCCTTTTTATATGCCCAGATGTAGCCCACCACCAGGATGGCCAGGAACACCACCACCTCGGCCACACCGAACCAGCCCAGCGTCTTATACCGCACGGCCCAGGGGAACAGAAAGATGGTTTCCACGTCGAAGATGACGAACAGAATGGCGATGATGTAGAAGCGCACGGTGTAGCGGCCGCGCGAGTCCGAGGCCGCCTTGATGCCGCACTCGTAAGCTTCCAGCTTGGTCGCGAACGGCGAAGAAGGGCGGATCAGCTTAGCGATAATGATGGTCACAACCGGGAAGGCGATGGCGATTGCCAGGAAGATAAAAATCGGTATGTAACCGCTCGGCATGGCCACAAATATATCATGGTTCAAGCCGGTTCAAACCCAAATGCCCAGCGATCCCCGGAGTACCTATAACGAGCGGTTGGAAGCGCGCCGCGCGGCGGTTGCACGGCACGATCAGCGGCACCGCACCATCGGGAATGTGCGCCTGTTGGTCTTCCTCAGCGCGGGCGTGATTGCGTGGCTGGCGTGGGGCCGCGGCATGGTCAGTCCGTTGTGGCTGGCGCTGCCGGTGGTGGCGTTCATCTGCCTGATTGTGGTGCACGAGCGGGTGCTGCGGGCGCGCCGCGGCTGCCAGCGGGCGGTGGCGCATTACCAGAAGGCGCTGGCGCGGCTGGACGGAAAATGGGCGGGCAGCGGCGAAACCGGCGAGCGGTTTCTCGACCACGCGCATCCCTACGCCGAAGACCTGGATCTGTTCGGGCGGGCATCGTTGTTCGAACTGCTCTCGACCACACGGACGCGCATGGGCGAGGAGGTGCTGGCCGGATGGCTGCTGGCTCCGTCCGATCCGGCAGCCTTGCGATTGCGGCACGAAGCCGTCGCGGAACTGGCTCCCATGCTGGATTTGCGCGAGGATCTCGCAGTGTTGGGCGAGGATATCCGGACGGGCGTGCATCCCGCGGCGCTGGCGGCGTGGGGCGAAGAGCCGCCCCTGCTGGAGTCGCGGCCGGCCCGCATCATTGCCTTCCTTATTCCGTGTCTGGTGGCCGTAAGCGCCGTATTGTGGGGCGTGCTGGGCTGGCGCGATCCTTTCTTTGTGATGCTGGCGGCGATCGCGATTTTTATTGCACGGTACCGGCGCGTGGTGGCTCGTGTGGTGGAGGCTGTGGAGCAACCGGCGCATGATCTGGCGCTGCTGGCACAGGTGCTCGCGCGCCTGGAGCGCGAGCACTTCACTGCTGCGCGGTTGGTGGAACTCAGCGCCGCTCTGGAGGTCGCGGGCCAGCCGCCCTCCGCGCGCATCTCTAAGCTTAACCGGTTGATCGAGATGTTGGATTCTCGAGACAACCCGGCGATGAAAGTGCTCGGTCCGCTGATGCTGTGGACCGAGCAGCTGGCGTTCGCCATCGAGGCCTGGCGGCGCGTGTCGGGGCCGGCTCTGCGCCGCTGGATCGCGGCCGTGGGCGAGATGGAAGCGCTGTGTGCCTTGGCGGCCTATCGATGGGAGAATCCGGCGGACGTAAATCCGGAATTCGTAGGGCAGGGCGATTGCTTCGATGGCGAGGAACTGGCGCACCCGCTGCTCGACGTAGCCACGGTGGTGCGCAACAGCGTACGCCTGGGCGGCGACTTGCGCGTCCTGATCGTCAGCGGCTCGAACATGTCGGGCAAGAGCACACTGCTGCGTACGGTCGGGGTAAACGCGGTGCTGGCGCAGGCGGGGGCCCCGGTGCGCGCGCGGCGGTTGCGGCTTTCGCCGCTCGGGCTGGGGGCCTCCATTCGCATTTCGGATTCGCTGCAGAGCGGCACGTCGCGCTTCTATGCCGAGATCAAGCGCTTGCACCAGATTATGGAACTGACCGGGAGCCGGACCACCGTGTTGTTCCTGCTGGACGAACTGCTGCACGGGACCAACTCGCACGACCGGCGCATCGGCGCCGAAGCCATCGTGCGCGGACTGGTAGAGCGCGGTGCCATGGGGCTGGTGACGACGCACGACCTGGCCCTGGCGCAGGTGGCCGAGGCTCTCGCGCCGCGCGCGGCCAACGTGCACTTCGAAGATCAATTCGAGAACGGTCGCATGAGCTTCGACTACCGGCTGCAAGCGGGTGTGGTCGAGAAAAGCAACGCGCTGGAGCTGATGCGCTCGGTGGGGCTCGAGGTGTGAGCGCGGCAGACCGCATGCTACGGTGACCTATATGGGCGGGCCTGACGCGGAAGGCTCCAGTGTGGCTGTGCTGGCGGAGAAGCCTTCCGTGGCGCGGGATATCGCGCGCGTCCTGGGCGCGGCCAAACAGGGGCCCGGCTACCTGCACGGCAACGGCTACGTGGTGACGTGGGCTATCGGCCACCTGGTGGCGCTGGCGCAGCCGCATGAGATCCGGCCCGAGTGGAAGCACTGGCGGCGCGACTTGCTGCCCATGCTGCCGCACGAGTGGCCGCTGGTGGTCTACGAGAAAACCAAAGATCAGTTTGAGGTGGTGCGCAAGATCCTGAACTCGCCGAAAGTGGGGAAGCTGGTATGCGCCACCGACGCCGGCCGCGAGGGCGAGCTCATCTTCCGCTACATTTACGAAGCCGCCGGATGCCGCAAGCCATTCAGCCGCCTCTGGATTTCGTCGCTGACGCCGGACGCCATCCGCAAAGGCTTCAGTGAACTGAAAGACGGAAAGGCCTACGATCCACTGGCCGACGCAGCCCGCGGGCGCAGCCGTGCGGACTGGCTGGTGGGCATGAATCTCTCGCGCGCCTACACGCTGGCGCTCAACGATGAGCTCTCGGTGGGCCGCGTGCAGACGCCCACGCTGGCCATGGTAGTGGAGCGCGAACTGGCGATCCGCGCGTTCGTGCCGGAAGACTACATCGAGGTGGTGGCGACGTTTAGCCCTGGGGCGGATGCCAAGTATCAGGGCACGTGGTTCTGCGACCCGGTGAAAGAATCGCTGCAAATGGCCATGCGGCTGGCGCCGGATGGCGAGGAAGCCAAGCGCATCGTTGACCGCGCGCGTACCGGCGCGGCGCGCATCGAGTCCATCGAATTCAAAACCGAGCGCATGGCGCCGCCGCTGCTCTACGACCTGACGGAGTTGCAGCGCCACGCCAACCGGTTGTACGGCTTCAGCGCGCAGAAGACGCTGGATACCGCGCAGGCGCTCTACGAGAGCCGCAAACTGATCAGCTATCCGCGCACCGATAGCCGGCACCTGTCGCAGGACGTGGCGCAGACGCTGCCGGCGGTGGTGCGGGCGATCGAGCAGCCTTACCGGGAACTGCTGGCGCAAGGCACGGGCGAACGGCCGCTAGGCCGGCGTTTTGTGGACGATTCCAAAGTCAGCGACCACCACGCCATCATCCCGACAACGGTACACGCCGGGGATCTCACCGCCGATGAGCGCAAGATTTACGACCTGATCTGCCGGCGGCTACTGAGCGCTTGGCACGCGGATCATATCTGGGCGGTGACGACGGTGATCACCGCGATCGTCAATCCGGGCGTGACCGACAAATATCACACCAGTGGGACGGCGGTACAGCAGGTGGGATGGAAGGCGCTGGACGTGGTCCCGGAGCGGCGCCAGGAGCGCGCGCCGGAGACACCCACGCTGCCGCCCGGCCTCGCGGAGGGCCAGCCGCAGACGGTGTTGGAGGCGGAAGCGCTCAAGAAGAAGACGAGGGCGCCGAAACGGTTCACGGAGGGCACGCTGCTGACGGCTATGGAAACGGCGGGCAAGACGCTCGATGAAAAAGAGCTTTCCGACGCCATGAAAGAGACCGGACTGGGTACACCCGCGACGCGCGCCGCCATCATCGAAGTGCTGCTCAAGCGCAGCTACATCGAGCGCGAGGGAAAGAGCCTGCAGGCGACGGAGAAGGGCATCCATCTGATCGACGTGGTCCATCCCGAGGTGAAGAGCCCGGCCATGACGGGCCAATGGGAGGCCTACCTCAAGCGCATCCAAAAGGGCAACGCCAAGCTCGAGCCGTTCATCGAAGGAATCGAAAAATACGTGCAGGAAGTCGTAGGGAAGGTGGGGGAGCGGCCGCGGGAGACGCCAAGCGAAGCGAGGTACCAATCCCCCGCCCCCAGCCCCCGGCCCCCGGCCCCGCCGAGCGAAGCGAGGCTCGAAGATCTTCTCCACACCGCCTTCGGCTACCAATCCTTCCGGCCCAACCAGGAAGCCGTTTGCGAAGCTGTGGTGGCCGGGCAGGATGTGCTGCTGGTGATGCCCACAGGCTCCGGAAAATCGCTCTGCTATCAACTGCCGGGGGTAGCGCGCGGCGGCACTACGCTGGTGATCAGCCCGCTGATCGCTTTGATGGAGGATCAAGTCGCGAAGCTCAAGGAAAAGAATTGCTCGGTGGAGCGGATCCACTCGGGCCGCGACCGCGCCGCCTCGCGCCAGGCTTCCATCGACTACCTGGAAGGCCGGCTGCAATTCCTGTTCGTGGCGCCGGAGCGCCTGCGCGTGCCAGGCTTTCCGGCGATGCTGGCCAAGCGCAAGCCATCTCTCGTCGCCATCGACGAAGCGCATTGCATTTCGCAATGGGGCCACGACTTTCGGCCGGACTACCGGATGCTCGGTCAGTATTTGCCGCACTTCCGTCCGGCGCCGGTGATCGCCATGACGGCCACTGCCACGCCGCTGGTGCAGAACGATATTATCGAGCAGCTTGGGTTGGGCGAGCCTCGCCGTTTCATCCACGGGTTCCGGCGCTCCAACATCGCGGTAGAAGTGGTGGAAGTGCCGCCCAGCGAGCGCGCCGATCTCGCTCGCGAATTGTTGCAGGACGATACGCGCCGTCCAGCCATCGTGTACGTGCCCACGCGCCGCGAAGCCGACAGCTTTGCCGCCGACCTTAAACAGTTCTTCCCCGCCGCGGCCTATCATGCCGGCCTGGAATCGGACCGGCGCAAGCGGGTGCAGACCGCGTTTCTGGCCGGGGAACTCCAGGTGATCGTGGCGACCATCGCCTTCGGTATGGGCATCGATAAGTCCGACATCCGCACCGTGATTCACACCGCGCTGCCCGGCTCGCTTGAAGCGTATTACCAGGAGGTGGGGCGCGCGGGCCGCGACGGGGCGCCCTCCCGCGCGGTGCTGATGCACGCCTATGCGGACCGTTTCACGCACGATTATTTCTTCGATCGCGATTATCCGGACGTTTCGGTGCTGGAAGCAATCTATGGGCGGCTGTCGGACGCGGCGTTGCCTAAGGAATTGGTGCAGGGCATGACGCGCGTCGATCCGGATATTTTCGACAAGGCGCTCGAAAAGCTCTGGATTCATGGCGGCGCGCTGGTGGACGCGGCCGAGAATCTGCGCCGGGGGGCGGAAGGCTGGCGCGAATTATACTTGGCGCAGGCCGAGCACAAGTTGGCGCAGATCGAGCTGATGATCCGGTACACGCAATCGAGCGAGTGCCGCATGCTCGGTCTGGTGCGGCACTTCGGCGATTACGCCGATGCTGTGGACCGCTGTGGGATCTGCGATTTCTGCGCGCCGGATGAATGTATCGCGCAGAGCTTCCGTCCGGCGGCCGATGCCGAACGGAAAGCGGCGGAACGTATTGTCGCCGGTCTGAAAAAGGCGGGGCGCAAAGCTACCGGACGGCTGCACAGCGAGGTGTTCGCGGACTACTCGCTGGATCGCGATTCGTTCGAACAGGTGTTGGGCGGAATGGCCCGCGCAGGCTGGGTGGAACTATCCGAGGCGTCGTTTCAGCAGGACGGGCGGCGGGTGGACTACCGGCTTGCCGCGCTCACCGCGGCGGGGCGCGAGTTGGAAGGCGCCGTGCCGCCCTTTGAAATGAAGCAGGAGATCGAGGCAACGCCGAAGCGGCGGAAGAAGGCTCGCGCGGCTAAGGCGCGGGCGCGGGAGAAGAAGTCGGCGGGTGCCAAGCCGGGGGCGCCCGCACCGGCAGGAAATGCTGGCTTGGAAAAGGCTCTGCGCGATTGGCGGCTGGCCGAGGCTCGGCGGCGCGCAGTCCCGGCGTTTCGGATTTTGTCGGATCGCGCGTTGCTGGCGATCGCCACGGAGAAGCCGGAGAGCATACGGGAACTGTTGGAGATTCCGGGCGTGGGGCCCCGGCTGGCGGAGCAGTATGGGGCGCAGATTTTTGGAATTATTTCGCGAGGTTGATCAAGAGCGGGAAATCGGCGGAGGGCCATCCAGTGGAAGTTCATCTTATTGACGGCACGTACGAGTTGTTCCGGCACTATTATGCGCTTCCTTCGGCACGCGACGCCGAAGGCCGGGAGGTGGCGGCGGTACGCGGGGTGATTGCGTCCGTGCGCGGCATGATCGAGCAGGGTGCTACGCACCTCGGGGTGGCCACGGACCATGTGATCGAGTCGTTCCGCAACTCGCTTTGGCCCGGGTACAAGACGGGGGAAGGGGTCGATCCGGCTCTCTTCAGCCAGTTTCAACTGCTCGAAGACGCGCTGGTTGCTATGGGGGTGGCGGTCTGGCCGATGGTTGAGTACGAGGCCGACGATGCGCTGGCGTCCGCGGCGGAGGTGGCTTCCCGCGACAGCCGCGTAGACCAGGTGATCGTCTGCACGCCCGACAAGGACCTGGCGCAATGCGTGCGCGGATCGCGGGTGGTGCAACTGAACCGCCGCACGCGCG
This sequence comes from Bryobacterales bacterium, assembly GCA_963843255.1. GTDB lineage: Bacteria > Acidobacteriota > Terriglobia > Bryobacterales > Bryobacteraceae > Bog-159. The sequence goes on from CAWJJQ010000010.1 coordinate 29,717, forward strand.
ATGTGCGGGACGAAGCCGCTGTGATCGCGAAGTTCGGTGTGCCGCCCGCGTCGATCCCCGATTACCTGGCGCTGGTGGGCGACTCGGCGGACGGGTATCCGGGCCTTCCGGGATGGGGGGCCAAATCGACGGCTGCGGTGCTGGCGCGGTTCGGGCATCTGGAATCCATTCCGGCGGATTGGCGCGACTGGCACGTGGATGCCGTGGGAGCGGGCCGTCTGGCCGCGACGCTGGCGCACGATCGCGACTTGGCTATGCTATTCCGCGACCTGGCGACGCTGCGTACCAGCATTCCGCTGTTCGATTCGGTGGACGATCTGCGGTGGAAAGGTCCCGCGCCAGGCGCGTCCGGTATAGCATAAAAGCTGTGAACCTACCCGTGAATCCGCCGGTGCTGCCGATGCTCTCCAAGCGGATCGCCGAAATCCCCGCCGGCGGCGCATGGATTTTCGAGCCGAAGTGGGACGGATTCCGGGCCCTGATTTTCCGCGACGGCGACGAGATTCTCCTGCAGAGCCGGGACACAAAATCGCTGAACCGCTATTTCCCGGAGCTGATGGATCCGCTACGGGCGCAACTGCCCGAGCGGTGCGTGCTGGACGGGGAGATCGTGATTGCGAAGGACGGCGGTCTGGACTTCGACGCGCTGCAACTGCGCATTCATCCGGCGGCGTCGCGGGTGAAGATGCTGTCGGAGCAGATTCCGGCATCGATCGTTTTCTTCGATTTGCTTTCGGTGGGCGAGCGGGATTTGCGGGGCGAACCGTTTGAAAAACGGCGGCAGGAGATGGAGTCGATACTGGCAGGCGTGGCGGCGCCGCTGCATATGACGCCCGCCACGCGCGAGGTGAGCGTGGCCGAGGACTGGTTCCGGCGCTTCGAAGGCGCGGGTCTGGACGGCGTGATGGCCAAGCCGGTGACGGGCGTGTACGAGCCCGATAAGCGGGTCATGTTCAAGGTCAAGCACGAGCGGGATTGCGATTGTGTAGTGGCCGGATTCCGCTGGCACAAGAAAGGCGAGGGCACCGCGGTGGGATCGCTCCTGCTGGGCCTGTTCGACGATGCGGGCGCGCTGCAGCATGTGGGCGTGTGCGCCAGTTTCACGGAAGAGAATCGCCTGGCGCTGGTCGAATACCTGGCGCCCTATCGCCAGAACGCGCTCGCCCATCACCCCTGGAAGCAGTGGGCGGAGCTTAGCGGCGCGGAACCCGGACAGCGCATGCCGGGAGGCCAAAGCCGCTGGAGCCAGGGCAAAGACCTGTCATGGGAGCCCGTGCGTCCGGAACTGGTGGCCGAGGTGGCTTACGAGCATATGCAGGGGACTCGCTTCCGGCATATGGCGCACTTTCGCAGATGGCGCACGGACAAGAGCCCGGCCGAGTGCACCTACGCGCAACTGGAAGTGGTGCCGCCCCAGGAACTGATGGCGATTTTCGCGGCCGGTCGCTGAGGCTCAGGTCCGATTTTTGGCGGCGCGCCATTCGCGCCATTCGCGGGTAGGATCGTCATCCGGGTCCGGAGTCTCTTGCGCGGGTCGTAACTCTTCGGGCACGTGCCTGAGGTTCACGCGGATACGGGTCCAGGTCGATGACCGCCCGCGCATCGAATCGACCAGTACGTCGTCTACGGCGAGGAGTGCGGCCGCCTCGGGATGTTTGGCCTTCCAACGCTCCAGACCCGCCAGCGCCGCGTCTTTATTGGGAGAGTTGGCCACCACGACGAGCGGCATCTTCACCCGCGGCGGAGCCGCAGTCCTCGCGGCGGAGCGGGCGCGGGAAGGGGCCACCCGCGGCGCTTCGCCCTCCATCTTGCGAAAGTGCGGCGGCCACGGCGCGTCGCCCAGGCCCGCGGCTTCGTCGCGGGCGGCCAGTGCCAACAGCTTTTCAAGCGAACCGGGCGCCTGGTCCATGCCGGCATGTGGATCGCCCATCTCCGCAAATCGCTTGGGAATGCTGAAGACCGTAAAATCGGCGGGTTCGCAGGCGGGTACTTCGAGCCATGCCAGCGGCGTGGATACGCGTGCATCAGGGAGCGGCCGCACGGAATAAGCTGAGCACGTAGTCCGGTCCTTAGCGTTCTGGTTGTAGTCGAGGAACACGCCGTGGCGCTCCTCTTTCCACCATTTGGAGCTCGCGAGCGAAGGCGCGCGGCGCTCCACGGCTCGCGACAGCGCGATGGCCGCGCGGCGTACCTCGGTGAAAGTCCAGCGCGGGTGGATCCGCACATTGATATGCATGCCGCGGGAGCCGCTGGTCTTGGGCCAGCCGCGCAGCCCAACCTCGTCGAGAAACGCCTGCACCTCCAGCGCGACGCGGCGCACGTCCTCCCAGGCAACGCCGGGGCCCGGGTCGAGATCCACCCGCAGCTCGTCCGGATGGTCGAGGTCGGCGGAGCGCACCGGATGTGGATGCAGCTCCAGGCAGCCGAGATTGACGATCCAGGCGAGGCCGGCGGTATCGTCGACCACGACCTCTTCGGCGGTGCGTCCGGAAGGGAACGAGAGCGTGACGGTGCGCAGCCAGGAAGGCCGCTCGGTTGGCGCGCGTTTCTGGTAAAAAGCTTCGCCTTCGGCGCCATCCACGAAGCGCTTCAGCACGATCGGCCGATCCCGGATGCCGGCCAGGGCGCCGGGCGCCACCGCCAGGTAATAGCGCACGATATCGAGCTTCGATAGCTGCACTTGTTTTGAAAAATAAGGTTTGTCCGGGTGCGTGACGCGCACCTCGCGCCCGTCAATGGAGAGCAGTTCGGCGGCTTCTTCTTTGCCCACGATCGCCCGCCCTATTGAATCGTGCTGGCGCCCTCGACGCCCAGGTCCGCCGCCAGCACGTTCTTGTTGATGTGATTGTCCAGGTTGATGGTATAGGTTTCTGGCGCGTCGATCAATACGGGCGAGTGTGTGGCGCAAATCACGCGAAACTTCTTACGATCGACCAGCTCCAACAGCATTTTTAAAATGCGCCGCTGGTTGGAGACGGAAAGCGCCATCTCCGGCTCATCCAGCAACAGGGTCGTGCCGTCGGGCAACGAGGGGAAGTTCTCGCGGAACATGGCGAGCATCACCTGGCCGTGGCTGGCCATGCTCAGAAACTCCTGCATCCGCGGGTCTTCCTTGAAGTACTCGAGATTGGTGCGCGGGTTGTGTGCCTCCGCATCGAACAGGTAGATCTCGCCCAGTTTCACGCCGGCGGTATCCAGCCGGTAGATGTAGCCGTCGGCCTGCTGCCCGCGCATCGCGTGGTAAATGGAATGCAGCAGCGTGGACTTCCCGGACCCGTTTTCGCCTGTCAGCATGACCAGCGGATGCGATAGATCCACAATAATCGGCATGTGGAAGTTCAGGTTGACGAAGACCGGGTGAGCCAGGATTTTCAAAAACATCGATTTCTCAGGATAGCAGGGCCGTGCGTTACAATGGCGCCGGAGCGAGGTCCTCATGCGAGTACGAATCTCTCTGTTGGCCGCGGTGCTGTCGGCGACGGCCTGCCTGTTTGCTGCGGACGAAGGCGGCGGCTGGATCAGCATGTTCGACGGCAAGACACTGGACGGCTGGAAGGCCGGCGACAACCCCGAAAGCTGGTCGGCAAAGAATGGCGAAATCGTAGGCGACGGCGAGCGCAGCCATTTGTTTTACATGCTGCACGAGTGCCAGAACTGCGAGTTCAAGGCGGAAGTGAAGATCAACCACGGCGGCAACTCGGGCATGTATTTCCGGGCGAAGTTCGGCCCCGAATGGCCGGCCGGATACGAGGCGCAGGTCAACAACACGCATCCCGACTGGCGGCGCACCGGCAGCCTGTACCATTTCGCGGATATCAAGGAGCAGCTCATTCCAGACGATACCTGGTGGACGCAGGACGTGATCGCCAACGGCAATCACATCATCATTAAGGTGAACGACAAGGTGGTGGTGGATTACGTGGACGAGAAGAACACGTATCAGAAGGGATTTCTGGCGCTACAGCAGCATAATAAGGGCAGCGTGGTGGAGTTTCGCAACCTGATGATGCGGATGTTGCCGGAGAAGTGAAGCCGTGGGGCAGCCCCTCGGGCTGCGGAGGCCTCTCAGGCCGACCCTTTCTTCGAGGAACTTGGAAAGACTATGACAAACGAATTCAGCAGGCGTAATTTCCTGGGAGTGGCGGGCGCGGCGCTGGCCGCCTCGCGTATCAAAGGCGCCAACGATCGCATTAACATCGGCCAGATCGGCATCGGCGCGCGCGGCTCTTATCATCTGGATGCGTGCCTGCGCCGGCAGAAGGCCCGCGGCGACGTCCAGGTAGTCGCGGTCTGCGATGTTTATCGCAAGCGCCTGACCCGGGCGGCGGATAAAGCTACCGGGGCCAAAGCCTATCTGCACCATCAGGAATTGCTGCAGCGAAGCGATATCGACGCGGTGTTCATTGCCACGCCGGACCACTGGCACGCACCCCTCGCGCTGGCGGCCATGGCGGCGGGCAAAGACGTGTACGTGGAAAAGCCCATGACGCACACGTTGGCGGAGGCCAAGGAACTATATGAGCGCGCGCGCGATTCCAAACGCATTGTGCAGGTGGGCGTGCAGGGAACTTCGTGGACGCGCTGGCACAAGGTCCGCGAGTTGATCGAGAACGGCACGTTGGGACAGGTGGTCGCGGCCCAGGGCACGTACAGCCGCAACAATCCCGATGGCGATTGGAACTGGGACATCGACCCGGGCGCGGGGCCGCAGGGCAAGGGCGAAAGCTATATCGACTGGCAGCAGTGGCTGGGAGCGGCGCCGGCACGTGGATTCGACGCCGACCGCTTCTTCCGTTTCCGCAAATATTGGGACTATTCGGGCGGCATTGCCACCGACCTGCACTATCACATCGTGGCGCCCTTCCACCTGGCGCTGGGCAACCAACATCCCACGCGGGTGGTCGGGATGGGCGGGCTATGGGTCTACGACGATGGGCGCGAGGTGCCGGATACTTTCATGGATTCGGCCGATTATCCGGGTAAATACCGCATTACGGTGGAATCCTCCCAGGTGAACGAAGTGGGACCTGTCACCATGCTGCGCGGCACAAAGGCCACGCTGGTGCTCGGCGATGAGTGGGAAGGGCCCACCAACCGCCAGTTCGATCACGGGCAGATCGTGGCGGAGAAGCCCTATCGCAAGGAGTTCGTGCTGAAGTACGGCAAGGAAGAAATCGTTGTTCCGGGCCTGGGCAACCAAGGCGACGATAAGCATGTGGACAATTTCTTCGACTGCATGCGCAGCCGCCGCGAGCCTAACTGCAGTGCGTTGTTAGGCTATACCACGATGACGCATATTGGGCTGGCGGTGAGGAGTTACCGCGAGAGCCGCATGTTCCGGTTCGATCCGGTTAAGGAAGAGGTCAGCTAAAAGCGCAAAGGGGCGCGTGCCCGCGCCGCCAGAAAAGAAGAAACTCGCCATTAGAGTTTGTAAATGGTCAGGCCCGACAGCAGTTTGGGATAAAAGTCGGTGGACTTCTGCGGCATCACTCCGCCCGCGAACGAGATGCGCGCTACTTCGTCTACCGCTACCGGCTTCAGCAGGAAGGCTATCTGTGCCGTGCCTGCGCGAGCGGCTTCCAGGGCTGCGTCTAGGCCGCGCACGTAGCGCAGGTTTTTTTCCTCCCGCACGGCTTCTTCACCAATGCCTAATAGCCGCAGGAGCCTCTCGTGTAGGACGCGCACGTCCAGTTGTTGGGGGCCGGCGTCGCGGGCCTCGATTAAGTACAGGCGAGTCCCCATCGCCGCGCCGATGATGGTGCGGCCGGGCGATTCGGCCCAGGCGCGTTGCAGCGCTTCCACTCCGGGGACTTGCGCTACTTCGAATCCGGCGGCCGCCTGGCGGATGAATTCGCCGGCATCGAAACCGGTCACGCCGCTGACCAGCCTGTGCGTCGCTAGGATCTTCAGCCCGGGCGAATGCATGTTCACGAACGTCATCATGACGCGATCGGCTCCGGCCAGCGTGGGATTTTCGTGACGAAATGCCAGGGCGGTTTCGTAACGGTGGTGGCCGTCGGCGATCAGGAGTTTCTTATCGGCCATAGCCCGCTGGATGCAGGCGATGCGTGCTGGGTCCGCGATCTTCCAGAAGGAATGTCGCGCGCCGTACTCGTCTGTGACCTGGCCGAGCGGCGCGGCTTGCGCGGCTTCATCCAGCAGCCGGTCGATCTCGCCCGCCGGGTCCGGGTACAACATGAAGAGCTGTCCGAAATGTGCGTGCGTATGGCGCAGCAATTCTAGGCGGTCTTTCTTGGGGCCGGAGAGGGTCTGTTCGTGGCGATGCACTACCCCAGCCGAATATTCTTCAACCGCGCCCAGGCCGATGAAGCCTTTGCGCACCAGGCGCTCGCCGCCATCAGGCGAAGTGAATTCCTGAAAGTACGCGAACACGGATGGCTCGGCGTCGGGCGCCAGAATGCCCTGGGCGATCCAATCGTTCAGATAGCCAGCGGCGCGCGTGTAGACGTTGTCGCTTTCGGAATCCGAGAGCAGCCGCTCGCCCAGAATGATCCGCACCAGGTTGTAGGGGTTCGCCTTCAGGTAACCCTGCTGCATCTGCGGCGAGATTTTGTCGTAGGGCTGCGTGACCACGCCCTGCAGGGCACCGGCCTTGGACGTGTATCGATAAGCTTGAAACGGAAAAATATTAGCCATGAAAAACGGGGAAACTCCAGGATAACAGGACCGAGGCAGTCCCGCTCCGCATCCCGCACCGGTTCTGCATCCCGGTTCTGCATCCCGCACCGGTTCCGTGCCGGTCTGATAGACTGATTAACCTTAACCGCACTCAGCCTATGAAACATCTCGTCCTGCTCCTCCCGCTGGCGGGGGCCTGCGCTCTCGCCGCCACCGTCAGCCACCCCGCCGAGATGGCGCATTCCGTGACCATCTACCGCGACACTTACGGCGTGCCGCACATCTTCGGGCCCACCGACGCGAGCTGTGTTTTCGGCTATGCGTACGCGCAAGCCGAAGACAATTTCTGGCAGATCGAAGACAGCTACATGCGCGCGCTGGGCCGCGCTTCGGAGCTTTACGGGAAAGACACGCTGGACGACGACCTGGTGGTGCGCACGCTCGAAATTCCGCGGCTCGCGCAAGCGGAATACGACCATGCGCCATCGCCCGTGCGCGAACTGCTGGACGCCTTCGCGCAGGGCCTGAACTACTACATCGCGCGGCATCCACAAGCTCACCCGCGGCTGCTCACGCATTTCGAGCCGTGGTACATGCTGGCCTTCAATCGCTACGCGCTCTACTACCTGTTCCTCTACGGTGAAACCGGCATCCCCAAGCAGGACACGGGCAAGATGGCTGAATCGCAAGGGTCGAACATGTGGGCCATCCGGCCGTCGAAGAGCGCCACCGGGCATGCCATGCTGTTCATCAATCCGCACCAGCCCTTTTTCGGACCGGGACAGTGGTACGAAGGCCACGTACATAGCCAGTCGGGATGGGATATGTCGGGCGCCTCGTTTTTCGGCTCCGCATTTCCGACCATAGGACACAACCAACATCTGGGCTGGAGCCACACCGTGAATAAGCCGGACGTGTTCGACGTCTGGGAAGAGAATTTCGACAAACCCGGCGATCCGCTGTCCTACCGCTACGACGGCGGGTACCGGCAAGCCACCGCCTGGACCGATTCCATCGCCGTTAAAACCGACCAGGGCATGGTCACCCGTACTTACAAGATGATGAAGACGCATCATGGCCCGGTGGTCGCGCGGCGCGACGGTAAGTCGTTGTCGGTACGCTTTGCGCGCTTTGAGGAAGGCGGTCAGATCGAGGAGTGGTATCGCATGAGCAAGTCGCGCAACCTGGCCGAATTCCGCACCGCCATGTCTGTGCTGGCAGTCCCCATGTTCAACGCCATGTATGCCGACGATGCGGGTAATATCTTTTATCTCTATAACGGCGCGGTACCCAAACGGTCGCCGAAGTTCGACTGGTCGAAGCCGGTCGACGGCAGCACCTCCGAGACGGAGTGGCACGGTTTTCATACCATCGACGAACTGCCCCAGGTGTTAAATCCGAAATCCGGCTTCGTTCAAAACTGTAACTCGACGCCGTTCCAGACCACCTTCGAGGGCAACCCGGACCCCAGTGAGTATCCCAATTACATGGTGGGTGAAGGGGACACGGCGCGTGCCCGAATTTCACGGCGTATCCTTTGGAACCAGGAAAAATTTACCTTCGACGACTGGGCCAAGGCGGCCTTCGATACATACGTGATCGAAGCGGAGACCGAGATTCCCCGGCTTGCCGAGCGTTGGGACGTATTGAGGCAATCTGACCCAGGTCGGGCCGGCAAACTGGCTCGGCCCATCGCCGAGTTGCGGGCTTGGGATCACATTGGCCGCAACTCTTCTGTCCCGATGACCTTGTTCGCGCTGTGGTTTTGGAAGCAAGACCGTGATCCTAAAGCGCGACAGGACCCGGTAGGCACGTTGGAGGGGATCGTGGCCGACTTGGTGACGGATTTTGGCACTTGGGAAGTACCATGGGGCGAAATCAACCGGCTGGAGCGCGCCCAGTCGGGCGGTGATCAGCCATTTAGCGATGCGCGGGAAAGCCTTCCAGTACCGGGCGGCCCGGGACCTATCGGCATTGTTTTCAATTTTTACGCGCGTCCGGAGAAGGGCCAGAAGGAGCACTTTGGGGTCGCCGGACACTCATTCGTGAGCGTCTTGGATTTCGGTCCCAAGGTGCAGGCGAAGTCCATTTTGGTTTTTGGGGAGAGCGCCGACCCGAAATCGCCCCACTACTTCGATCAGGCAAAGCTTTACGCCAAACAGCAGTTCAAACCGGCTTGGTTTTACCTGCCGGACATCCAGGCTCATGTCGAGCGGACGTATCATCCGGGCGAGTAATCGGGCGGACCGGGGGGCGCCGTTAACGCGCGGATGAGTGGCCTTAAACGTGCTATTTCTTTCGCAAGGTAACCACGGTGGCGAGCTCCGCGGCAGGGTATATCTGGGAAGATCCCGGCGATTCCATTATGATCCAGGTCTCCATGGACCTGGTGGCCCGATTGGGCGCGGCTATTAAGGAAGGCTTGGGCTCTGGTTTAAACGCTGGCTTAAACGCTGGCTTAAATGAAGGAACGCGCGGGAATGAGATTGGCGGAATACTGCTCGGGCGCGGGGCGGCCGGTTATGCCCGCACGGTGGTGATCGAAGATTTCGAACTGCTGCCGAGCGAACACTTGCGTGGCGCCTCATACACACTATCGCTTAAAGACCGGCGCGTGTTGGGTTCGCGGCTGGCACATCTTAATCCCAAGCACGTGGTGGGTTTCTTCCGTAGCCACACCCGTCCCGGAATGTATCTTGACCAGGACGATTTCACCGTTTTCAGCCACTACTTTCCGGAAGCTTCGCAGGTATTCCTGCTGGTGCGGCCTTCTACGGAGGGCCCCGCGATGGGCGGATTCTTCTTTTGGGAAGATGGCGATGTAAACCGGAGGTCGCCCTACCGCCAGTTTCCGTTCGATTGCGGAAGATTGGCGGCTGGCGGTTTTCCGATCGCGGATGAACCACCAGCCCCACCGCCGTCGGCGCGCCGGCTGCCGGTTCCCATGCCGAATGCGCCTCTGCCGGCGCCGCAGCGTGCGCCGCGTTCGGCGCCGCAACTGCCGTGGATGGTAGTGCCGGTGATTGCCGGGCTGTTTCTGCTGGCAGCGTTGTTCGCGTCGCGGAACGAGAAGGTGAAGCCGGACGCTGTGCCGGCCAAGAACGTTCCGCCAGTGGAGGCCGTAGAGCCTCTGTTGCCCCAGCCGGAGCCGCAGGTGGCGGTGAATACTCCCGCGACGGCTCCGGCTGCGCCGCCGCTGGAAACTGTGCCGGTTGCGCCCGCCGCTGTGACGCCCAAAGTGAAGCCCACGCGTAAGACGGTCGAGCCTGTGGCGGAGCCCGCTCCGGTAAAGGCCGTCCACGCGCCGGTGCGGACTGTCGAAGCTCCGCCGGTGCTCGCGGCGCGGGAAGAGAAGCCTGCCGCGGCGTTAGCGGCCGTTTTATCGCCGCATGTGAATACGGCTCCGCCTCCGGTTGCTGAGGTGACCTACGAACAGCCCCACGCCGGCGTTTTTCGCCGCGCCTTCCACAAGATCAAAGCGGAAAATTTTGATCCACCGACTCCTGTTCGAAAAGTGGCGCCCCAGGGAACAGCCGGCGCTGGCGATGTGGACGTAAAGGTCTTCATCGATGAAGAAGGCAATGTGACGCACACTCAGGTGCTGACCAAAGGCACCGACCTAGCTACAGCGTCGGCGGATGCGGCGCGTCAGTGGAGGTTCACCCCGGCACGCAAGCATGATAAGCCGGTAGCTAGCGAGATGGTGCTCCATTTCCGGTTTTAACTTACTCTAAGCCCGCTCCCCACCAATCGGCTGTAGCTTCCCCTCCAATGCCGCCCACCGCGCATACAACTTCTCTACCTCGGCCTCCGCCGCCTGCAGTTCCGCATACCGCTGCTGCAGCGCCACCGGATCCGAAACCACCTCCGGCGCATGTAGCGCCGCCCGCGCGGCCTCCAGCACCCCTTCGGCCTCCAGGATTCGTTCCTCCATCTGCTCCCACTCGCGCGCGTCCAGGTACGACAGCTTTTTCCGCGCAGCGGGAGCCGCTTCCTTCCGTTCCGTCCGCGTCTCCTTCTCCGCCCGCGACGGCCGCGCCGCTCGCGCCTGTTCCCACTGCGAATAATCCGCGAACACCTCCGCGCCGCCCGCCCCATCCAGGCCCAGCACCACCGTGGACACTCGGTCCAGCATGTAGCGGTCGTGCGTCACCAGCACCAGCGATCCCGGGAAATCCGACAGGCTCTCCTCCAGCACTTCCAGCGTCGGAATATCCAGATCGTTGGTCGGTTCATCCAGCAGCAAAACGTCCGCCGGCTGCAGCATCAGCCGCGCGATGATGATCCGCGCCCGCTCCCCGCCCGAGAACCGCCCCACCGGCGTGTCCAGTTGGTCCGGACGGAACAGGAACCGCTTCGCCCACCCCGCCACGTGTATGGGCCGATCGCGATAGATCACGCTGTCGCCGTGCGCTCCCAGCCCTTCCCGCAGCGGCGCCGCCGGATCCAATTGCTCGCGCCCCTGGTCGAAATACACCATGCGCAGCCCGTCCGCCCGCTCGACAACCCCCGCGTCCGCTGCGATCTCCCCTTTCAACGCCCGCAGCAGCGTGGTCTTGCCGCTGCCGTTCGGACCCGCCAGCCCCAACCGCATTCCCGGCGAAAGCGAGAAGCTCAAATCCCGGAATAATTGCCGCCCGCCCAGGTTCTTTGCGATCCCCTCGGCGCGGATCAGCTTGCGCGTCTTGCGCCCCGAAGCCGTGAAGTCGATCTGCGTGGTGGCCTTCACATTGCGCGCCGCCACTTCCGCCAGTTCGCCCATCAGCTCGTGCGCCGCGTCGATGCGCGCCTTCGATTTTCCGGTCCGCGCCTTCGGACCCCGCCGCAGCCATTCCACCTCGCGCCGCACCTTGTTGGCCAGCGCCGCCTGCTGCTCCGATTGCGCCTCCAGAAACGCTTCGCGCAGCTCCAGGAAGTCGGCGTAAGCGCCCGCCGCGCGGAATAGTCCATCCGGATACGCGCGATTGATCTCTGCCACCTCCGTGGCCACGTTCTCCAGGAAATAACGGTCGTGGCTCACCACCACGCTCGCTATCGCCGCGCCCTCCAGCAGCTTCTCCAGCCACAGAATGCCTTCCAGGTCCAGGTGATTCGTAGGTTCGTCCAGCAGCAGCACGTCCGGATTCCGGATCAGCTCCCGCGCGATCGAAAGCCGCCGCCGCCAGCCACCCGATAGCGATTCCACCACCGCGCCGCCGTCCGCGAAGCCCGCCTTGCCTAGCGTGACGCTCACCGCCGCCGCGCGCTCCGCATCGTCCATGCCGTGTGCCGGCAACGCCTCTTCGAGCACCCCTCCCACCATGGCGCCCGCCGCGAACTCCGGCTCCTGCGGCACATAGGCGACCCGCGTCAGCTTGCGCACCGTACGCGTACCCGTATCCGGTTCCACCAGCCCCGCCATGATCTTCAGCAGCGTGCTTTTGCCCGAGCCGTTCGGGCCAATCAGACCCAACCGCTCGCCTTCGGAAATGTGGATGGAAATGTTGGTGAACAGCGGTGCGGCGCCGAATGATTTGCCGGCGCCCATCACGGAAAGCAAAGGCGCGGGCATCTGTTTCAGGATACCCTAGTAAGGTGTTCCGCCTCTTCTACGCGGTCGAATTCCTGATCGCCCTCATCGCTACTTTCACGGTTTGGAGCCAGGTGGGCGGACAAGGCCATCTCGATCTGATGGCCTGGTATTGGAAACTGTTTCTGAGCGTCGGCATCTCCTACGCCACCGTCAAAGCCACCGCCGCCGCCGTCGAGGGTACCCGTACCTGGAATGCCCGCACACTACGCTGGATCTCGGTCATCATCGCTCTAGGCCTTGCCTGTGGAGCGGTGACTTATTATTACCACCTCAACGAACCACCCCCCGACGACGAACAAGACGACACCACCCCCAGTTCCCAAACAAAACTGTGGGGCGGGCCCCCGGCCTGCGGCCGCCTCTCAGGCGGCCCTCTAACTCAGTCGTAAAAGTTCCGGTCCCAAGCATGCTGGTGCAGTACGGCCAAAGTCTCCGCACTCAGTGCCCCCAAGTCCGAAACCAAACAATTAGCCTCAACGTTCCGCAAGCTCCGCATCCCCGGAATCACCGTAGAAACCGCCGGATCCGCAATAGCAAATCGCAGCGCAATAGCCGCTAAATCCGCCAGATCTATCTTCAAATCGCCCACCAGGCTCTCCACGTGCAACCGCACCTGCTTCTTCCGGTCGCCCTTAAAATACTCTTCCCGGAAATCGCCCGGCGGAAACGTCGTATGCTCGTTGATCTTGCCCGTCAGACTGCCTTCGTCCAGTGGCACCCGCGCGATCACCCCGATATTCCGCTTCCCGCATAGCGGAAACAGGTTCCGCGCCGGCGTCTGGTCGAAAATGTTGTAAATCACCTGCACCGTGTCGATCAGCCCCGTCTCGATCACCTCCAGCGCCGAATCCGGTTGATGATCGTTGATCGAAATCCCCACGAACCGCACCTTGCCCGACCGCTTCAATTCCTCCAGCGCCCTCTTCCACTCGTCCCGTCCGATCCACTCCGGATTCCAAACGTGCAATTGCAGCAGGTCGATCGTATCCACCGCCAGGTTCTTCAAACTCTGTTCCGCCGACCGTAGGATGTAATCGTAAGGAAACACCTGTTCGATCCCGATCCCCGGCTGCGCCGGCCACAACTCGTTCTTTGGCGGCACCTTGGTCGCCACGTAAATGCGCCGCCCGGCTTCCCGTACTACCTGCCCCACCAGTTGTTCGCTGTGCCCTTCGCCATACGCCAGCGCCGTATCGATAAAATTCAGGCCCAGCTCGATCGCGCGTCGCAGCGCCGCCAGCGACTCGTCATCGCTACCGCCCAGCCATTGCATTCCGCCAATGCCCCAGGCTCCGTAACCGATCTCACTGACTTCAAAATTCGTTCGTCCCAGCTTCCGGTATTTCATAAGGTCCCATTATAAAAACATGCAACTTCCGGCGGCGCTAGACTAGTCGATAAGGATATGCGCCGGGCAATTGTCGCTTTTCTCGCTTTCGCCCTGATGGCCTTCGCGGCCAATCTCAAGCTTTATCTCAAAGACGGCACCTTCCATCTCGTGCGCGAATATAAGGTCGAGGCCGATCGCGTCAGCTTCTACAGCGTCGAGCGCAGCCAGTGGGAGGAAATCCCGCTCGACTTAGTCGATATCAAGCGCACCGAATCCGAGATCGCCGATCGCCAGGCCGAGCGTGCCGAAGAAAATAAAGTAGTCGCCGAAGAGGAAAAAGCCCAGCGTGAGGTGAAAGCCGAAGTCGCCAAAATCCCCCAGGATCCCGGCGTCTATTACGTCGAGAACAACGCCGTTAAACCCATCCCCGTTGCCGAATCCAAGGTCCACAACGATAAAGGCCGCAACGTGCTGAAAGTGCTTTCGCCTATTCCCGTCGTCAGCGGCAAGGCCACTCTCGAACTGGATGGCCTGCACTCCAAAAATATCCTCACCAATCCAGAGCAGGAGTTCTACATCCAGCTCTCCGCCGACGAGCGCTTCGGCATCATCAAGCTCACTCCCGAAAAGGGAGTCCGCATCGTCGAAAAGATCACGATCATTCCGGTCACCAAGGAAGTAATGGAAGAGCCCATCGAAGTCCAGGTCTTCCGCAAACAAATGACCCAGGACGGTCTCTACAAGGTTTGGCCCATGAAACCCATGGAGCCCGGCGAATACGCCGTGGTGCAGTTCACCGAAGGCAAGACCAACATGCAGGTGTGGGACTTCGCCATCCAGACCGCCGGCAAGTCGTAGTCCGCCCCTACCGCCGTACCGCTTTCCCCGGCATCACGCCGTCCACGAACTCGCCATTCTTTACCACCAGCGTGCCATCCACCATCACGTACCGTATGCCTTCCGAATACTGCGCCGGCTTATCGAAAGTCGCCCGGTCGATGACCCGCGCCGGATCGAACACCGTGATATCCGCGTCGGCCCCGACCGCGATGCGCCCCTTCGACGGCATGCCCAGCCGGTCCGCCGGCATCACTGTCATCTTGCGCAGCGCATCCATCAGGGTCAACGCGTGCTCCTCGCGCACGTAGCGGCCCAGCACCCGCGCATAAGTTCCGGCGGCCCGCGGATGTCCCTTCCCGTTTTCTAGAATTCCATCGCTGGCGATCATCACCATCGGATCGGCCACCGCCACTCGTACGATCTCCTCCGGAATCGAATGGATCGCGACCATGCCACCCTGCTTCCGGTAGCGCGCAAACGATTCCGCCGTCAGCCGCTCGCCCGTCAGCGCCCATTGCAAATCGCCGAACCCGATGCCGCCCTGCTTTGCCTGCCACCCTTCGTCGAAAATCGCCGAACCCAGATCGGTCATCCCCGCCGTGTAAGGATACATCTCGGTGGTCACGTCCACCCCGTGGCTGCGCGCTCCGCGAATCATCTCCAGGCACAGCGGCGTTTCGCGCAGGCCCATGCTGGTGATGTGCACCACGTGCAGCGACGCGCCCGTCGCCGCCGCGTCCGCCAGCACCTCCTGCAGCGCATCGATCACCCCGGGTTCCACCGGTCCGCCATTGCGCATATGTACGTAGATGGTGGTTTTCCGCTCCGCCGCCAGCCGGAACAAGTCCAGGATCTCCGCCCGCGTGGCCAGCGGCACATAAGCAATCCCCAGCCCGATGCCCAGCGCGCCTTCGTCCAGCCCGCGCCGCACCAGGTCGTAGGTCTCACGCCGCTCGTCGGCCGTCGCCGCGCGTTTGGCAGCCGCATCGTGCGGCAGCAGTTTGCCGCTATCGTGCATCACCGCCATCCGCGCCGGAATATGGCCCGACGTGGCCCCAAAATGAATCAGAGCCTTGCCTTCCCGAACCCGGTACCAGCTATCCACGGGCGACACACCCACTTCCAACTCGAGCGCCGTAGTCACCCCATCCCGCGCCTTGAACCCATAGTTCTCGGGAGTCTGCCCGTGCGAATGCAAATCGATAAATCCCGGCGCCACCACCAGACCCGAAGCATCCACCTGCACCCGCCCGTGCAGAGGACTCTCCGAAACCGAGGCAATCTTCCCCCCGCGAATCCCAACAAAGCGAACGCCATCTAGCCCCGAAGCCGGATCCATGACCCGTCCGCCCGCCACCACTAAGTCAAAATCCTGAGCCAAGCCAGCCGAAGCCATCATTATCAAAACCAAACCAACTCGCATATATCTCCCCATACTATCGACAAAGGATCGCCCGCACAGCCCCGAGCCCCCAACCATTCCGCTTACCGGGTCCCCGTGTCGCCGTGTCGCCCCGTCCCCGCGTCAAACATCGACGCTCTTAGTCGATGTTGGCGAGCTCACGCCCGTAGGGCTGAGCTCGCCTGCCCCGTCCCCCGCCCGCAACTCCCGGAAAATCAGAGTCGACAAACAAGTAAATCCCCCCAATACCAAAAACGCTTGATGGATCCCATGGATCATTTCCCCGCCATTGGTCTGAAATCGGTCCGGAATGAAAATCGCCGTGGCCAGCGATGCCGATGCCACGCCAAAACTCATCGACATCTGCTGCATCGTACTCGCGATCGAACTAGCGCTGCTGGTCTTGCCCTCTTCCACATCTGCGTACACCAGCGTATTCATGCTCGTATACTGGAGCGAACTGAAAAAACCGAAACAAAACACCTGCGCCACGATCAACCATACGGGCGTCTTCGCCCCAATCGTCGCGAACAACACGATCTGCAGGCCCAGGATCGCCGTATTGGACACCAGCACCGCCCGGTAGCCGAACCGCGACAGGATCACCGGCATAGTCATCTTCAGGCTCATCGCCGCGATCGCCTGCGGCATCATCAGCAGCCCCGATTGGATCGGCGTGTACCCCAGCCCCACCTGGTAAAGCAGCGGAAACAGAAATGGAATGCCTCCAATACCGATACGCGTGAAGAAGCTTCCGCTCACCGACGCCCGGAAAGTGCGAATCCGGAATAGTACCAGGTCCAGCAGCGGAAACGGCGTCCGCGTCGCATGCAGTCCGTACGCCGCCAGCAACGCGAGAGCCATGGCCAGCAATCCCGCGATCTCCCGCAAGCTCAGCGTATGTTCCCCAAACACCTCCAGCACATACGAAAGCAGTGCCACGCCCGAGCCGAACAAGACCAGCCCTTCAATGTCCAGCGGCGGTGTCCGCTCTTCCCGGTAATCCGGCAGGTGCAGGTACACCATGTACAGTCCCATCAGCCCGATAGGAAGGTTCACAAAGAAGATCACCCGCCAGTGAAAATAATTGACGATCAGTCCGCCCGCAACCGGTCCCAGCATGGGGCCGATCAACCCCGGAATCGAAACGAAACTCATGGCCCGCAGCAGTTCCGATCTTGCAAATGTCCGCACCAGCGTGAGCCGTCCCACCGGCACCATCATGGCTCCCCCGCAGCCTTGCAGAATGCGGCACGCCACCAGCAGGTGAATGTTGCTCGATATGCCGCACAATAGCGATCCCAGCGTGAATATTCCGATCGCGGAAGAGAACACCCGCCGCGTGCCGAACCGGTCCGCCATCCACCCGCTGATCGGGATGAAGACCGCCAGGCTCAGCGTGTAACTCGCCAGCACCGATTTCATGCTCAGCGGCGGTACCCGCAGCGCGGCCGCAATCGCTGGCACGGCCGTATTCAGAATCGTCGTGTCCAGCGACTCCATGAAAAACGCCACCGCCACCAGCCAAGGCAGCAGCCGTTTGCTCGAAGCGCGCAATGTGGATTCGTCAACCGTTTCAGCCCCCGTGGGGCAGGCTCGCAGCCATTGCCGCCGCTCAATCCTACAAAATCCTCCACACTTTCAAAGGCAACCCCGATGGCGCCGACCCCGACGCCTCGGTGGTCATCGGTAAAGACGGCGCGCTCTATGGCACCACCTATCTCGGAGGCACATACAAGTCCGGCACAGTCTTCCAACTAAAGAAGGTCGGGGGACAACCCTGGGAGGAAACGGTGCTCCACAGTTTCGGTCCGCCGCCAGTCGAGGGAGCGACCTCGGACGATTCGTATCCCCGCGCAAATCTGGTGTTCGGCATGGGGCAGCATGATCGCCAGCGCGAGCAGAAACGTCCCTGGCGCGTTAAGTATACGTCGAAGGTGCATTTGTCTTGTCATCCAGACGATTGCCGGGCGCCTCTTACTCGCAAACGCACCGAGCGTCATGGCTTGATGCTGAATACCGTACCGTTCCCGCTGCTCCCGCCTTGTGAAGCGGTGCCGTAGAGCACACCATTCGGGCCCGGTGTCAGGCCTGCTACGGGAACCGCCCCGTCTGCACCGCCTGTAAAGTTGTGAAGGATCGTCTCGGTCCACGCGCCGCCGGGTGTCGTGGGCGGCGTTAGAGAGAACACTGTACCGGAGCCCGTGACGTTGTAGGCAAGGCAAGGAAACCCTGCAGTGGAGCCCGTTCCGCCACACTGGGTGGTGCCGTAGAGCACTCCGTTCTTATCCACCACCAAGCTGCCCTGCGACGGTATGGACCCATCACCGTTCACCCCGGGGAAACTGTAGATGACGTTCTCGGTCCAAGTTCCACCTGGTGTGGAGGGGGGTATCAGTTGGAACACTACGCCACAGCCTCCCAAGCCCACCCCCCACACCCGGTTCCACCAAAGTGGGTCATGCCATAAAGCGCACCATCTGGGCCTTCCTTGACCGGACCTTCCGGATTGCACCCGCCGCCGAAAGTATAAATGGCTGTTCCGGTCCAGGCAGCACCAGGGTTCCCGGGTGTCAGCTCGTAGACCGCGCCACAGCCACCGTTAGTGGGGAAGTTCGCGGAGTTTGTGCCATACAACGACCCATCCTTGAAAGTGACTGAGGCAAGGGGAACAATCCCAAGGGGTGTAATGGGCCAAAACTGAAATATCGTATACTGCGTCCACGTGCCACCTGGCGATGCGGGAGGGATTAATGTGAACACCGTCCCGCCCGTCTCGCCGCCACCGCTTTCCGGACCGCAGTCCCAGCACCAACTCCCGGATGTTGTGCCGTAGAGCGCTCCACTCGGGCCGATGACTACGCCGCCGTAGGGCTCGTGCGGGGCGCTCCACACGCCGTTGAAGCTGTAGAGTGCAGTCTCCGTCCAAGCTCCGCCCGGCACAGTCGGCGGCGCTAATTCAAACACCGTCCCGCCATTGTTCGCGGTCCCGCCGGCCTGAGTCGTCCCGTAGAGTGCTCCGCTGCTCCCGAAGACCAGATTGGCGTCTGGAAGCGCTCCATCGGCTCCATCGAACTCATGCACCACCCTCTTCGTCCACGGTGTTCCAGAAGCGGGTGTTAGTTCGTAGATCGTGCCGCAGGCATAACTGCCGCACGAGTTGATGCCTCCAGCATAGGTCGCACCATAGAGCCTTCCATTGTTCCCGACGATTACGCCGTTCGGCGCTCCGAGACCGCCGGAGAGCGTGCCATCGGTGCCGCCTTTGAATTCGTACAACGTGGTGAATACGGGGCCCTGGGCCGAACTGTTGCCCGCTGTCATCGTCACAAGAACGATTAGTACGTTAGCTTGAACGGTTAGTGTACGACGAAGGTGCATGTCTTCCCCTCCTTGACCTACCGGCACGTGTTTCTGGCCAACGGATGAACATCCGCTCCGGGCTCCCAGCTACATGGATTGTACACCGGTTTGTCGTGCCGGGATCACGAGTTAAAGGCTCCTTTCAGGTGTTGCCGGGTTGGCGAAGATCCATGTCCGGACTATAGCCGTTCTATTACTTGGCTGCCGCAGCAATGGCTTCAACATCGTGGGCCCGCCGGAGAACGGTTGACGGGCTCATCTCGATTTACGTCGTTCCCAGATGGCGATCCTGGAACACCCATCTACGATCTGCGGAGCTGAGATCTCAAGGCATGACCAAGCATGGGCCCGCGGATGCGGACGG
The DNA here is from genome assembly GCA_963843255.1 of Bryobacterales bacterium. Taxonomy (GTDB): domain Bacteria; phylum Acidobacteriota; class Terriglobia; order Bryobacterales; family Bryobacteraceae; genus Bog-159. The sequence goes on from CAWJJQ010000010.1 coordinate 49,227, forward strand.
CGTTGGGACATTACCACGACGCTGGTCCGAATCGCTCAGAAGACGCTCTTGTGGTCGTCAAAACACGGACCGTAACCGGAGGTTGCAGAGGCGGGGGGCAGTTCGTTTGTCGGTCTAGTACCCTTGGTGCTCGTCACGTCAAAAACAGGCTGAGAATGCTGCCGCCCATGATACATTAGCTCAACCTCACGACCTGATTAGTCCGTATTTCAGACTGCGTGGTTTAGGGTAAGCGGTCTCCGGGAGGCATGGTGAAGAGTGTTTATTTATTCGGCGTCTTCGTGGCAGCCACGGTGTGTTCGCGTGGGGCGGAAGATGTTTTTCAGATGCAATCGGTTCCGCTTTCCGTGACGAGTGACGAGAGTTCGCTACCAGCCGTACAAATCCTAAGCACCACGATCGCGGCTGCCAGCTCCGTAACCGTCGATTCTTGTATCGCGGGGAATCCGGGATGTCCGGATAAGATACACGGGCACGTGTCCTTGCCGTTTCCGGCGGCCGAATTGCCATCGAACGGCGGCGCATATATCACCTGGATCTTCCAGGACCTTTCGTACACCGGGACGGTCGAAATGATGGTGCAGTTTGTTCAGAATGGGGTTGTCATCTCCCAAACCTCAGATCCGAGGTCCAAGCCCAGCATCACGGCGGGCCGAGGGTACGTCGTCCATTTTTCAACGGTTGTCCCGGCAGAGGCGAGTCCTGGACCCGCCGCGGTGATGGTAAGCGTGAAGTACGGCCAGACATTGACACGTGCAGCGCAGGCGTTCACCGTAACAGCGCCAGCGCCTTCCATCGCGACCGGATCCGGCACGGCCGTTCCGGCTGCTCAAGTTGTTAGCGTAACGGTAGCTCCACTAAACACAGTGAGCGTTACGCCGTGCCTGGGCGGCACCCCGGAATGCTTAGATCCAACGGCAGGGTATGCCTCCATCCCATTTCCGGAAGCCATCTTGCCTTTCAAGGCCGGAGCCTATATCACTTATCTGATCCAAGACATCTCATATCTTGGATTTGTCAACATAACGGTCGCATTTGTCCAGAACGGTGTGGTGGTAGGGCAACCGTCGCACTTTACCGGTATAGGGTTTGCCACAACCGGCGATGACATTCTCACCGACTCGCTTGAAATACCATCTCAGGCGCTCCCAGGACCTGCCACGGTGGTCGTGAGCCTGAATGTCGACGGCACAATCACGCGGGCTTCCCAGGATGTCTGGCTGCAGTGAGCGTAATCTCATTGCAGTTGAACGGGGCGTCCTTGTCAGGCTTTCACATTGGCGGTCAACGAGGTTACCTGCTGTGGCTCGGTCGCGGCAGCTTTTGGGGGCCGTCCTGATTCGTTTGTCAATCCGGCCTTCGGTGGCCTCGAAAGAAAAGCGGTGCCGGAGGATGATCCCAACTTGGCTGGGGCCAGATGGTGGGCCACCATTCGCGAAGTGCAGCCGATAGGCGTCCCATGCGAAGTCGTCGCGCAGCACAGTCACCAGTTCATCCAAAATCGCGTGCGAAACGTCGATGCCGATCATCTCGGCGCGGGCCATGCCGAGTAGGCGCGCCGCGACACCGCCGAATTCCAAGGCGGACACGTAAATGTTGGTGTCAAGGGTGACGCGGAGCACTCAGCTCCTATGAGCCGCGTTCGTTCTGCGCCGCTGCTTGACTATCTCCGGAACATCGGCTTCCGTGTAGCCGGACTCGCGGCCAGTCTGAAGGCCATAGGCCAACAGGTCCTGCCAGTCCCGCTCCGCAAGACCTTTGCGCAGGGCTTCCTCCGCCAGTTCATCGACCGTTTTGCCCTCGGTCTGCGCCTTGACCTGCAGCTCGGCCAGCAGTTCATCGGACAAGTGAACGTTGTTCCGCGTTGCCATGGCGTCCCCCAATCTCCAGCGTACCGTCTCTGAAACTGGAGTCAACACGGATCAAAAGACCAAGTCCACAACGACGCTCGCGATGGCCTTCGAGTTGCAGCGCCTTGAGTGCCGGACTGGCCAGCAGGTTGTCTCCGTCTCGCCTTCGAGGGTTTCGACTATTGCCGCGCTGCGGGAACGAGTGCCCGACGCCGACCATCCACTGGAGGAACTCTGCGCGGTAGCGATGTACACGGAACGTAGCGAGGACGCATCTCGTCCTGTACCGTCCGGTCCGATTGCGGGCCGCAGAATGCTGTCGCCTGTGATAAGTGAGCTTCACCAGGCTACCTGATCAATCCGCGGGGCCTCCGGGAGGCTGTTTAATACAGAGAGGGCGGCCTGAGAGGCCGCCGCTGGCCGGGGGCCTGGCCACGGGCCTGCCCCACGTTTGCATCACAGTCGTTTGGATGCATATCCGCCAGCGACTGCGAAAACGTTCCCGCGAAGTCGACCACGTTGTATTGACGGACAACGGAACCCCGCCGGCATGTGATTCCCGTTAGAATCGGACCAAGAGCAAACCCAGGACGTGGTGGCCTTCAGCCCGGAAAGCATGCTTCAGGATCTTCGATTTGCGGTGCGGCAATTGCGCAAGAACCCGGGTTTTGCGGGTACGGCCGTCCTGGTGCTGGCGCTGGGCATGGCGGCGAGCATCACGATTTTCGCATTTCTGAATGCGGCCCTGCTCCAGCCGCTGCCGTACCAGGAACCTTCCAGGCTGGTGGTGGCATATGAGACCACAAACGCGTGCCGCGAGTGCAATTTTTCCTATCCGGACTATCTGGACTGGAAGAAAACGAACACCGTTTTCAGCTCGTTCGAGGCATGGGACGCTTCCGTCTATCTTTGGCGGGGTCCCGAGGGAGTGCAGGCGGTTCGCAGCGCACACGTGAGCGGCGGCTTTTTCCGCAGCCTGGGAGTAGCCGCGACGCTGGGCCGCGTCTTTACCGATAGAGACGACACGCCTGCCGCGCCGCGCACCGTGGTGCTGATGTACGGCACCTGGCAGAGCCGTTTCGGCGGGAGGCGAGACATTGTCGGGCAGTCCCTGATCCTGGACAATGCGCCGTACTCGGTCATCGGGGTGCTACCGCGCGAGTTTCACTTTGCCATGCGCGCCGCGGAGTTCTTCACCACAATCCATGACGCGAGCCGCTGCGAACAGTCGCGCGGTTGCTACTACCTTTACGGATTGGGGCGGCTGCGGGATGGCGTTTCTCTGGAGGCTGCGGCGGCTGAAGCGAGGGCGATTGCGGCGCGGCTGGAGAGAGAATATCCGGAGTCCAACAAAGGGCGCAGCGCGCGGCTGGAGGCGTTGCGAGATGCAATTGTAGGAGACATCCGCCCGACTCTCCTGGTTTTGTCGAGCGGAGCGGGCCTGCTGTTGCTGATCGCGTATGTGAACGTGGCGAGCCTGCTGCTGGTCAGGGCCGAAAGCCGGAAGCGGGAGACCGTGCTGCGCGGGGTGCTGGGCGCCTCTGTGGGGCGGCTAGTCCGGCAATTTGCGACCGAAAGTGTGTTGCTGGTTGCGGTTGCGCTGGCCCTGGGTATGCCGGCGGCTTCCGCGGCCATTCCCCGGCTGTTCAGCCTGATTCCCGAGCGCCGGCTGCGCGGCATGCCGTATTTTCGGGACGCCGGCCTGCACCCGCCGGTGCTGCTGTTCGCAGGCGCGATTTCGCTGCTGGCGGTAGTGGTGTTCTCCGTGACGCCGGTTTTGCGGCTGTCGCTTTCGAACCTGCGCGAGGACCTTGCCGAAGGCGGCCGCGGCTCGGCCGGAACATTATGGAAACGCTTCGGTTCGAATCTGGTGACGGCAGAGCTGGCGATCGCGATGGTGTTGCTGGCCAGCGCGGGACTATTGGGCAAGAGCCTGTACCGCATGTTGCATGTCGATCTGAACTTCAATCCGGCGAACCTGGCCACTCTGGAGATCGACGTTCATGGCGCCGGCTACGAGAACAACGATCAGGTCAGAACGCTTTCCCAGCGCCTGATGGAGCAGGTCCCGGCCATGCCCGGCGTGGTTTCCGCCGCCCATACCAGCGATCTGCCGGTCACGTGCAACTGCAACTCGACGGAGTTCCGGGTGCTGGGGCATCCCTGGTACGGAGAACACGACAAGGTCCTGCAGCGGGAGACCAGCGCGGATTATTTCAATGTATTGCAGGCCAGGCTGATCGCCGGGCGTTCATACACGGAAGCAGACGATCGTTCTAAGCCGCGCGTGGCGGTGATCAATCGGGCGATGGCCAAACGGTTTTTCCCCGGTGAAGATCCCGTGGGCAGGACGATCGGGGATGCGGAGCTTTCGCCGAAGTCGCTCACGCAGGTTATCGGTGTAGTGGATGATATTCGGGAAGGCGACCTGGTGGAACCGGTAGCGCCGGCTTTGTACTCCCCGTTCCAGCAGGACACCGGCGGCAGTTTGTTTCTGGTGGTCCGCACAGGGCAAAGACCCGGACCGCTGATGCCGTCATTGGTTCGTGCGATCCATCGGGTGGATCCCAACCTCGGGGTCCGAAACGAATTTGTCATGGACGACCGGATCAACGACTCGCCGGCGGCTTTTCTAAACCGGTCATCGGCCTGGCTGGTGGGAGGATTTGCGGCGTCGGCTCTGTTCCTCGGAGCGATTGGCCTCTATGGCGTAATTGCCTACTCGGTAAGCCGGAGGACACGCGAAATCGGCGTGCGAATCGCGCTGGGAGCGCAGCGCGGGGCGGTTTATCGATTGATCCTCGGCCAAGCCGGCTTGGTGGCCGCGGTTGGAATTGCGGTTGGGTTGGGGTGTTCGGTTCCCGCCGCGGCGTTGCTGAGAGGCTTGCTGTTTGGGGTGCAGTCGTGGGATGTGCCCACGCTGATGGGAGTGGCTGTGGCGCTCGGGATTTGTGCGTTATTGGCGAGTTATTTGCCGGCGCGCAGGGCGGCTTCGGTGGATCCGGTGGAAGCGCTCCGCGCGGAGTAGCGTGTTTCTCTGCCATCCCTCCTCGACAATGGCTCTTAGGCGCCGAAGCGTTTACAATTCCACGATGCCGGTTTGTCGCGATAGGGGGCACGTGCCTTTTCGACGAATCTCCGGTTGGATAGAATCGTCCCATGTCGCGATGCGTTCCTTTGGTTCTGTCATTGAGTTTTTTGTGCGCCCTTCCGGCGGCGGAAACTACTCTGCCGGTTCCGGCCAACCTCACGGCCGAGCAGATTCCGCCCATTCCGGCCAGCCTCATGGAAGAGCTGGCGCCTTATACCGAATTCCGGACGGCGACGCTGATCGACTGGCATCCCAGGCGGCGCGAGATGCTGATTTCTACGCGCTTCGGGCAATCGCCGCAGATCCACCGGGTGCTCGTTCCCGGCGGCGCGCGGACCCAGCTCACCTTTTACGCCGACCGGGTGCTGGGCGGCCGTTACAATCCCGATGGGAATTCGTTTCTGTTCGGGAAGGATATCGGCGGCGGCGAGTGGTTCCAACTCTACAATTACGATACGCGCACGGGGCATGCGACGCTGCTGACGGATGGAAAGTCGCGCAATACAGGCGCGGTGTGGTCGCGGGACGGAGCGCATTTCGCCTACGCCTCGACGCGGCGGAACGGGCGGGATACGGACATTTATATCGGCGTGCCGGCGCACCCGGAAGAGGCGCGGCGGGTGGTGGACGCGGATAGCGGCGGCTGGGAGGCGGAGGATTTTTCTGCGGACGGCAAGCTGCTGGCGGTAGTGCGGCAGTCGTCGGCATACGAGTCGGCGCTGTTCCTAGTGGATACGGCTTCAGGCGAGCGGAAGCCGCTCAGCCCGCAAACGCCGGGCGTGGCTTACCTGCACGCGCGGTTCGCGCCCGACGGGAAGAGCCTTTACCTGATCACGAACCAGGATTCGGATTTCGAACAGCTCGCGCGGATGGAGACCGGCACAGGGCGGGTAACGATTTTGCGGCCGGGACTGAAGTGGGACGTGACTACCTTCGATGTGACGCGCGACGGCAGCCGCATCGCATACATTGTGAACGAAAACGGGTCGGACACGCTGCACGTGATGGACACGGCGACGCGCAAGGAAGCGACGCTGCCTAAACTGCCGTACGGCAGCATAGCGGATGTGCGGTGGCATGCCAACGGGCACGACCTGGGGTTCACCATCGCGTCGGCACGCACCCCTTCGGACGTTTACTCGATCGACACGGCCACGGGGAAGCTGGATCGCTGGACCTATAGCGAGACCGGCGGGCTGGACGCGTCGCAGTTTTCGGAACCGGAGCTGATCCAGTGGAAATCGTTCGACGGGCTGACGATTTCGGGATTTCTGTACCGTCCGGCGAAGCGTTTCACGGGGCCGCGGCCGGTAATCGTGAACATACACGGGGGGCCGGAGGGGCAATTTCAGCCAGGATACCTGGGCGCCACCAACTACCTGCTGAACGAACTGGGGACGGCGATCATTTTTCCGAACGTGCGCGGGTCGACGGGTTATGGAAAGACGTTTCTGAACCTGGACAACGGGCGCAAGCGCGAGGATTCGGTGAAAGATATTGGCGCGCTGCTGGACTGGATCGGAACGCGGCCGGACCTGGATGCGAGGCGGGTGATGGTGACCGGAGGCAGTTACGGCGGGTACATGACGCTGGCCAGCATGACGCACTACAACGACCGCTTCCGGTGCGCGGTGGACGTGGTGGGGATTTCAAACTGGATCACGTTCCTGGAGCACACGGAAGCTTACCGGCGGGATCTGCGGCGGGTGGAATACGGGGACGAGCGCGATCCGGAGATGCACAAATTTCTGGAATCGATTTCGCCGATGGCGCAGGTGGGCAACATCACGAAGCCGATGTTCATTGTGGCGGGCAGGAACGATCCGCGGGTGCCGTACACGGAAGGTCAGCAGATGACGGCGGCGATGCGGGCGCACGGGGTGCCGGTGTGGTATTTGCTGGCGGCGGACGAGGGGCACGGGTTCGCGAAGAAGGGGAACCGGGATTATCAGTTCGCGGCTACGGTGATGTTTGTGCGGCAGTATTTGTTGGAGTAAGGGTTAGAAAAGAGGCTCGCGATCCGGCGCATGGTTCGAGGGGGCACTGGATTCAGGGCGCGAAGGCTGGACCAAGGGGGCTGCGCAACTGGGACGGACGGCGATCGGGGAAGGCCGTCCGTCCCATACGCCGGACATCAGAGACCCGCGGCCGTCGAGACCGGAACCGCGATGCTGGGGCCGGCGCTGGCGCGCAGCATTTTGTTCCGGACGTTCCTGGTCAGGCCAAACGAGTAGGATCTGCCGACAGCGCCGGTGCTGAATGTGGCCAGCACGTACGTGTCGTCGTCGATGCGGGTGATCTTCAGGCAGTTGCGGCCGGATTCAGGGGTGGGCGTCGAAATTGCCAGAAAGGTCTTCGACATGCCTTCGCCGCTCACATGAATCTTCTGCGTGTAGGCCAGGTCTCGCACTTGGGTGCTCATCGAGATAGTGTAATGGCCGGGCTGCAGAAGGGTGTCGCCGAAATACACCGCGCCGGGCAGGTCGAAGGAACCCTTGAGCACCGGTTGCGCGCCGGCTATGGTGGTCATGCCCAGGGCCAATGCAGCGAGGGCGAAGCGGATCGTCATGTTCTTGGTGATGTTCATCGTCGTTTCTCCTTTTCGATTGGGGCCAACTTTTGTTCGCCCTCGATCTATAAAGGCGCGAGCGGCGCGCGAAAACTATAGTGCGGCCAAAAGATTTTTTCGAAGGTTTTTTGCGGCGGGACAGGCCGAGCCGGAACCTACAGGCCACCGCGCTAGTGAACGAGGCTTACGTGCGGCTCGTGGAGTGAAGCGTTGAACGGGCGCGCGGCGGACGCTGGATACGATGGGCTCGGACCCGGGCTGGAGAGGCACTTCCACGGGTAAAATAGATGCGAGGCTATGCGCAACCGTGCGGTCGCAGCAACAGATTGCCATCACTGGATATGTGGAACGGTGCTGTTGTGCACCGCCGTCGCAGTAAGTAACCCTGCTGACGCGAAGTTCACGACGGCGAAGCCACGGCCAGCCACGCCCCGGTGGCGATGTAGGATGAGCCCCTCTACCCCGATGAGCGCTACGGCCGGCGCAATCTTGAACATCACTGCGCGTGCCGGGCTTACGCCCAAGCCATTTCCGCGCAAGAGAGGGTTGGTCTCATATCGCCCCGCGCTGGTCGCTAAGTCGGATGCGATGCCGGCTCCCAGCGCAGCTATTGAAGCTTTCCATAACCGTGAAGCACGATGCTCTTCAGCGTGCATGCCGGCACACGTAAGTGCCGCGATGAGAAGTGTCCGTATCATTAATTGTTCACTCGAAGAGTCCACTTCAGCGATCTGAGGGTGATCATGCGGCTCTGTGCTTAAGCATGGCGTGCGGCAGCTATCAAAGCCAGAACCAGACGTACCTGGTAGGGCCTAGCTGAAATTTGAGTATTTGGATCGGAGGCTGGGAGCACGGAGCAGTACGGATGGACCCTGGCGTACCTGTCCGGCTGCCGCCGTCCCGAAACTTCGTCCGCAGTCGGTCAGACCTCGAGCGGCGGCTCGGGATGAATGTCGAGGATCGACGCGTCTCTCAGGTCAACTTTTAAATTGCCGCCTTCCGGCCGGATCACCACATCGCGGAAATCTCGAATGAGAGGACGATGTCTCAATTGGCTGGCAGGTAGAGTGGTCAATATCCCCACCACCTGCATGCCGGCATTTATTCCGGCCTCAATGCCAGGACGCGTGTCTTCGAAAACCAGGCATTCCTCTGGCGGCACTCCCAATCGCTCGGCGGCACACAAAAATCCTTCCGGGTCTGGCTTACCATTCCGGATCTCGTCGACCGGTACAATAACCTTCGGGATCGGTAATCCGGCGGCTGCGACGCGTGTCTCCGCAAGCGTCCTCCACGCGGAAGTTACAATCGCCCACGGATGCTTACTGAGCGCAGACACAATTTGTATTGCGCCGGGTACAGCCAGAATGCCTCCCAGCTCTGTCTCCTCATAACGCGCCATCTCGTCCAACTCCTCAACATGATCACGCCCTGGTAAAAAGTGATCCAGGGTTGCGGCTGTTGGACGCCCATGTGAGAACGAGAGTACGGCTTCGAGTGGAATCCCATGCCGTTTCGCCCACCAGCCCCATGCTCGTTCAACCACAGAAGTAGAATCAACCAGCGTGCCGTCCATATCGAACAGCACCGCCCTGCAGGTCAAAGTCAACGGGATGAGAATGGTCCGGCCTCCAATAGAGTTGGCTCACATTGTATCCGTATGCGCCGGTCACGGGCTGGTTACATTGGCTGGTTGGTGAGCACGACCTTGCCGCCACTCGCCGCTAACTGATGGAGCGCGGGTTTGCCTACCAGCTTTTCCAACCGCGGCACCGCGAAATCGTTGGCCACGATGTAGCACCTCTCGGGCGCCGTCCACATCTGCTTCCACTGCGCGTCATCGATGAAGACATCCGGAGCGCCGGGGGCGTAGGAGCCGTAGACCAGGTTGTTGAAACGGCCGTTCAACAGCAGCGCGGAGCGGTTGGTGTAGAAGAAAACCGACGAGAACGTGTAGTAGTGGTGGTCCACGATCAGCTTGCCTTGGGGCGCTTTGAGCAGGGCCTCGGCCAGCGGCCGCGACGAGAGGTATGGATCGAAAGTAACCATGGCGACGCGGGCGGCGTGAAAGAAGAGCACCATCATCAGCGCGGCGGCCAGGAAGGCGCGCTGTCCGGCAGCCCACAGAGTGCCCATCGCGCCCGCCAGGAAGGCGACGGCCGCCATGGCGAGCGGGAGCCGCAGGTAAGCGAACGAAGCCAGCGTGAGATCTTCCATGTGGCTGAGCGACAGCGTGTAGGTGCCGGGGCGCTGGCTGAGCGCGGTGGAGATATCGCCGGGCGCGGGAACGTTCCAGACCAGCACCAGGATGGCGATCAGCGCCACCGCCGCGGCCGCCGCGATGGCTCCGATCACGCGCGTGCCCCACTTCACCCGGGCGCCGCCGGCGGCCATGGCCGAGCCGAGCAGCAGGGCCAGCGCCGGATAGCAGGGCATGGTGTAGTATTCCTGCGTCGTCGAGAAAGTGAAAAACACCAGCATGAAGCCGGTCCAGCAGAGGGCCAGCAGACGGGTGCGCCCGGCGCGATCCAGCGGCTGGAAGGACAGCTTGGCCACCGCCGGAAAATAGACGCTCCAGGGAAACAGCCAGAGCAGGTGGAACAGCCAGAAATAGACGCGCGGCACGGTGTTGTAGTCGCGCGGGTAGCGCAAGTTCAGAAAGCGCAGCACCTGCTCGTTCATGAAGTAGAACCACAGGAAGCCGTGGTATTCGCCGGGGACGCTGCGAAAGCTGAAGGAGAAATACGGCGGATTGCGCAGCGTCGCCAGGATGTGCCAGGGCGCCGCGATGGCCAGCACGACGAACACGCCGGTGAACGGATGCAGCCGCCGCCAGGTGCGGGCCACGAACAACTGGCGCGTGCAGGCCAGGTAAATCAACCCTGCCGCCACCGGAAACAGGACGGCGACGGTGCTCTTCAACAACAGCCCGACACCCAGGCTGGCGGCCAGCACAAACGCCCACAGGCGCGGGCGCGGCTCTTCTTCATCGAGCGCGCGCAGCAGCGCCCACATGGCGAGGGCGATGGTGAACGTCAGCATCACGTCGGGGATCAGCACGCGGGTAAACAGAAACAGTCCGATGCAGGTGGCCACGATCAGGCCCGCGTAAAATCCGGCGCGCCGGCCGAAGGCCCAGATCCCGAAGGCGGCGGTCAGCCAGCACAGTCCCATGGCGGAGAGCGCCACGGGAATGCGCGCGGCCCAGTCGTGCACGCCGAAGATTTCGTATGTGACCGCGATGGTCCAGTAGATGAGCGGCGACTTTTCCAGATAAGGAACGCCGTCGAGGCGCGCGGTCACCCAGTCGCCGGACGTGAGCATATTGCGGGCGATCTGTGCCTGCACGGCATCCACGTCGTCCATGAGCGATGGCGGGGAAACGATACAGCCGAGGTACACGGCGCCGGCGAACAGCAGGACGGCTAGATAGAGGTAGAAATGCCGGCGGGTTGGCCGGCCATCGCCTGGGCCGGCGTCGTTTGAATTTGCCATCTCTTCATCCACATGAACAGGATCATCAGTCCCCACAGGTGATACCCGAGGTTAGCGCGGCGATCGAGATGCCCGCGCATGCAAGCGTCAATGGCGGCGGGCCGGAACACATCAGGGTGGGCGGCGGCGCCGCTTGCAAGCGTATCGCACATCAACTCGCGCAGCGGGCCGCGCAGCCAGTGGTGGGCGGGGATATCGAATCCGATCTTTTTCCGGCCGAGGATTGAGGGCGGCAGCTTGCCGCGCATCAGATCCTTCAAAATCACTTTCTGGCGGGCGCCCCGGATTTTCAGATCCGCGGGCAGGCTTGCGGCAAATTCCACGATGCGATGATCCAGGAACGGCGGCCGCACTTCGATGGAGTGCGCCATGCTCATGCGGTCCACTTTCACCAGGATGTCGTCCGGCAGGTAATAGCTTTGATCGAACCAGGAGTAAGCCGCCAGATCTTCTCCAGCGCGCGACAGGTCTTCCAGAATGGCGGCCAGCGCGCCGGGGCTGGGAGCGGTCACGATCGCTTGCTTTTCGGCGTCCGAGAATGTTCCGTTCCAATAAACGTGCGCGCGTGCGGGCTGCAGCCGGGAACCTTCCAGAAATCGCTTCAGCATGTATTCGAAGCTTATTTTGTCATCCGACACGGGCCAGCGGCCGGCGGCCTCGATGGCGAACTGCAGGACGCCTCCGGGCAGACCGCGCAGCAGGCGCGCGTAGCGATCGGCGCGGTAAGTCAGGTAACCGCCGAATAACTCGTCGGCTCCATCGCCGCTAAGCGCCACGGTCACTTTCGGCCGCGTCATCTTCGAGAGATACCAGACGGGCAGCGCGCCGGCATCGGCATTCGGTTCGTCGAAATAGTGCGCGAACTCCTCGATGGCATCCGCCAGCCCGGCTTCGGGATTGACGTCGAATTCCTGATGATCGGTCGCGTACTGGCCGGCCGCGGCGCGGATGTATTCCGTTTCATCGAAGCTGCGGCCGCGGAAGGAAATGGAAAACGTCTTGAGGCGGCTGCTGGACGCAGTGGCGGCGTAATGCAGCACTGTTGAGGAATCGATGCCTCCGCTCAGCCAGACGCCCAGCGGCACGTCGGAAAGCAGATGCTCGCTGACGGAGCGGCGCAGCAGTGAATCCAGTTCCTCGCGTGCGGTTTCGGCGGTCCAGTTGCCCAGCGGGCCGAGCGGCAAGCGCCAATAAGGCTCGCGGCGCACCTCGCCATCCTGCCACTCGCACCAGCAGCCGGGGCGGAGCTTCTCTATGCCTTCCACCATGGTCCACGGACAGGGCACATAGTTCAACGACAGGTAACAGTCGAGGCCCGCCAGGCTGAGGCGCCGCTCGAACTCCGGATGCACGAAGATGGTCTTCAGCTCCGAGCCGAACATCAGGTCCGCGCCGTGCCGCGCGATGTACAGCGGCTTGATGCCCATGCGGTCGCGCGCCAGCACCAGGCGTTTGCGCGACTCGGTCCACAGCGCGATGGCGAACATGCCGCGCAGGCGCGCAAAACAGTCCGTATCCCATTCCAGAAACGCGGCCAGGACGGTTTCGGTATCGGTGCGGGTGTGGAAGCGATGGCCGCGTTGTTCGAGCTCGGCGCGCAGTTCCAGATGGTTGTAGATTTCGCCGTTGAAGGCGATGACGGTGTCGCGGTTCCCGGAAAAGATGGGCTGGTCGCCGGTATCCAGATCGATGATTTTGAGCCGGGCGGCGCCTAGCGCCACGGAGGCGGATTCAAAGACGCCCTGCTGATCGGGTCCGCGGTGAATGATGGAGTGAACGGCGCTGCGAATGCGCTCGGGACCGGGTGAGAATTTCAGCTTAGTAAAGCCGGCAATGCCACACAAGTAACTGATTTTAACATACGGCGAGCGGGTGTATGATGAAGCTGACTGTGACAGTTATTTTCCTGGCTGTAGCGGGGATTCCCTTTGTCTATTACCTGATTGCGTTGTACAGCACGTGGGCCTATTTCCGCCAGGCGGCCGGCGCTCCGGCCCGCGGCCGTAACTTCACTCCGCCAGTCAGTAACCTGAAACCTATCCGTGGACTCGATCCCGGAGCTTATGAGAATTTTGCCAGTTTCTGCCGCCAGGATTACCCGGAATATGAGCTGGTTTTTTGCGTGGACGATAGAGAAGACCCCGTCCTGCCGGTAATCGAGAAACTCACTCACGATTTTCCAGACCGCCGCATCCGGGTGCTGTTCGGCTCGGGCCGCATCGCCACCAACGACAAAGTGGCCAAGCTGGCGCGCATGGTCAGCGAGGCGGAACACGAAGTGGTGGTGATCAGCGACAGCGACGTGCGCGTGGAGCCCGATTACCTGCGGAATGTGGTAGCGCCGCTGGCCGACCCCAAGGTAGGCGCGGTCACCTGTTTCTATGTTCCCGCCGAGGACGGCAGCTTTGCCGACAACCTCCAGTCGATGGGAATGTTTTCCGATTTCTACGCAGGCATCCTGGTGGCCTGGCAGTTGGACGGAGTGAAATTCGCGCTGGGGCCGACCATCGTCACCACGCGCCAGCGGCTGGCTGAGTTCGGCGGCTACGAGTCGCTGGAAAATGGTCCCGCGGACGACCTGCTGGTGGGCCGCCTGATCGCCGAGCAGGGCCACAAAGTGGAGTTACTGAATTACACCGTGACGGCCGTGGCGGATTACCAGTCCATCAATGATCTCATCCACAAACGGCTGCGCTGGATCGTGGTGATGCGGCATATGCGCCCGTGGGGACACCTGGGGCTGCTGCTGACGCAAGGGCTGCCGTGGTCGCTGGCGGCCGTCGCGATCCATCCATCCGCGGCCGTGGCGGTGGGCTATGTGGGCACGTATCTGGCGCTGCGATGCGCCATGACGTGGCTGATCGGCGTGTGGGGACTGCACCAATCGAACCTGTGGAAGAAGATGCTGGTCATCCCGCTGTGGGATGCGTTGGCGTTTGGCATCTGGCTGGCCAGTTTCGGGCGGCGCAGCATCCGGTGGCGCGGCAGCGATTATCTGTTGCGCGAGGGGCGCCTGGTGCCCGTCGCGACGACCGAGGAGTGAGGCTGGCACCCTGGAAAAAGCTCTCCACGATGCGCGGTATGCCGCGCGGCGTCTGCGGCGCAGCCCCGGATTTACGGCCGCGGCGCTGGTTACTCTGACCTTGGGGATCGGAGCCAACGCCCTGATCTTCAGCGTGGTGAATGCCGTGTTCCTGCGGCCGCTGGCGTACCGCGATGCCGGGCGCCTGGTCTGGGCCACCGAGTTCTTCCCGAAGTTCAACCGCGCGATGGTGCCGGCACCCGACTATGCCGCCTGGAAGCAGCGGAGCACGGCGCTCGACGAGCTGGAGGCGATGGGCGACACCTTTGGCAATAACCTGACTTACGGTAAGCAGGCAGCCGAACGCGTGGAGACCTCGCATGTGACGCCGGGCTTCTTTTCCATGCTGGGGATCGCGCCCCGTCTGGGAGCCGGCTTCGAGGCGAATGCCACGCGCGCCGGTCGCGCCACGGCGGTGATCAGCGACGCGCTCTGGCGCAGCTATCTGGTTGCCGATCCCGCGGTAGTGGGTAAGACGATTACGCTGGATGGCAAGCCCCTGACCGTGGCCGGAGTGATGCCGCCAGGTTTCGTCTATCCCGATGGCGCGGATGTCGGAATCTGGCTGCCCGATGCGGTCCCGCCCGCCGCGACGGCGCCGGGCCAGCATCCCGCAGACATACGACTGATCGGAAGGCTGAAGCCCGGGGTGACGGTGGAGCAGGCGCGCGCGGACCTGGAGCGGATTGCACGCGGCTTGGATCGCGAATATCCGGCGCCCTGGGGCGGTTACCATACAGCAGCCAAGGTGCGCGTGATTTCCCTCCAGAAGCAGTTGACGGCGGATTCCGGAACGGCGGCCGCGGTGCTGATGGGCGCCGTGGGCTTCCTGTTGCTGATCGCATGCGCCAACGTGGCCAATCTTTTTCTGGCGCGCGCGGCGGGCCGGCGCAAGGAAATCGCGATGCGCACCGCGGTGGGCGCCACGCGCCGGGACATCGTGCGCATGCTGCTGGCCGAGAGCCTGTTGCTGGGAGCGATGGGCGGAGCCCTGGGCGCGGCATTTCTGTTCTGGGGCAGGAGCGCGGTCACGTTTCTGATCCCTAAGGCCATCGCGCAGGGCATTCCCATCGATTGGCGGGTGCTGGCCTTCACCTCGGTTTGCTCCGTGGCGGCGGGTCTGCTATTCGGGCTGGCACCCGCGCTATCGGCATCGTGCGTGGACGTGAACACCGGCCTGAAGGAGACGGACATTCGCTCCGGCGGCCGCCTGCCGGCTTTGCTGGCGGCGGGACAGATCGCGCTTTCGCTGGTGCTGCTGGCGGGCGCGGGACTGATGGTCCGGAGCTTTCTGCTGCTAGCTTCCACTCAGCCCGGCTTCGATGCCCACCATGTTCTGACCGCCACCGTCATGCTGCGGCCCATGGAAGCTTACGGCAACGAACGGCAGGTGGAGTTTTTCGAGCGCATGCTGGGCGGCATCGGGAAACTTCCCGGGGTGCGCTACGCCGCCATCACCAGTTCGCCGCCCATGACGCCATTCAGCGAGATCGAAACGGGGATGCGCGGCGACGACGGACCCCCGACCGACGACATTGTTTCGATCACGTCCGTTAGCGCGCAATATTTCCAGGCATTGGGAATCCGGCTGGTAGCGGGCCGCTTTTTCGACGCGCGAGACAGCCGGAACGGAACGCCGGTGGCTCTCGTGAACCAGGCGCTGGCGCGGCTGTTATTCCAGCAGCGCAACCCGCTGGGCCACCGGATCAGCGCGGCGGTGACGCTGGTGGGGGTGGTGGCCGATACGCACCACCGGTCGCTCGATGACAAGGTCTGGCCGGAGTTGTTCCTGCCTTTCGAGCAATCGCCCTCGCCGTGGATCACGATGCTGGTGCGCGGTTATGGCGATCCGTCGGGGCTGGCGGCTCCCATGCGGCAGATCGTCGCATCGATCGATCGAAGCCAGCCGGTGTTCGATGTGCAACTGCTGGAGCATAGAGTTTCGGTGTCGCTGGACGAGCGGCGCCGGCGAGCCACCATCCTGGGCGCATTCGCAGCTTTAGCGCTCTTGATTGCGATAGTGGGGATCTACGGAGTGATGTCGTACGCGGTGACGCGGCGCACGCACGAGATTGGCCTACGCATGGCGCTGGGCGCCGAACGCCGCCATATCCTGCGCATGGTGGTCAGAAGCGGCTTGCGCATGGCGGCGCTGGGCATGGCGATCGGGCTGGCCGGAGCGCTGGCGGTGACGCGCGTCTTGAAAACGTTTCTATACGGGATCGGGCCCACCGACCGCATCACGTTTGCCATGGTGTGCGCGGTGCTGGGAGCCGCGGTTTTCTTCTCCAGCTATCTGCCGGCGCGCCGCGCCGCGAACGTCGATCCCATGACGGCGCTGCGCCGGGAATGACCCGCTTAAGGGGCCACCGCGGCGGGAGCTTGCTTGTCATAGACTCCGCCATTGACGCCGTTTACCTGCACCGGCTCATCCGCATTGCCCACGGCGATCAACTGGAAAATGTTCTGGAGGGGCGAGTTGCCGTCTCCCCAGGTAAACGATGTGGGATCGCCGGGACGCGGATTGTATGCCACCGAGAACAAAATGTAATTGCCCGGCGTCAACGCTTTCGCGCCGCCCGCGAGCACCGAAAACCATCCCATGGTTCCGATTCGGTCCGCCATTCCAAACTGAGGTTCGTAGGTCACGTACGCGCTAATGCCGAGCACCGGCTGGCCGTTCGAATTCATGTACGGCGCCAGGTAGCATGTGCCCGGCGTATCGTCGGGCTTGCGTAGATACAGGGCGTTCAGATCGATCAGGTCGAAAGCCGCCGATGAATTGGAATAGTTGGTGGCGGGCAGGAGCGCCTGGCAGGTGAAACGGTAGTTCATGCAGACCGGACCGAAGGGTGCAATCTGCTGCATACAATTGCCGGGATCGAGACCATAGGCCTGGACCACGCCATTGTCCGGAAAAAGCAGAGCTTGGGTGTTCGTGTTCATGCCGTTAGCGGAGAAGTAGGAGGAAATATCCATGCGGAAAATAATGGTGCTTCCGGCGGTCTGGGTGTAGGCGGTATTCACACTGATGTTGTTGAACTGCTGATTGGAAGTCTTATTAGTTGTAACGCTACCGGCAGTTAATAATGTGGCGGCGGGCAGCATAAAGATTAACGCAATTTTCATAGATTGACCCCAAAGGGCAAGAATACCCTTTCCCGTTTCATGAGCAATTGAAGCTCCACGGGACCGGGATCGGTACGAACAGTTACGATTCCCGACCAGTCGCACGGAGCGTCAGGGAATCTCCCGGGTTAAATTGCGAGCAAGTACTTCGCCAGCGAACCGATGCGGGCGAGTGTTTCGGGCCGCATCCGGGAGGCGAAGTCGATCCCTGACTGCGCGTTGCGCCGAATGTACGCGCCCTGAATCGAGCGGCGCGGCATGATCGGTATGGTCGGCGCCGTGCGCGTGCCAGACAGATCCGTTGAAGACAATCACAGATCCCGCGGGGCCACAAGCCGGCACAAGCTGATCGTCGGCGATGTGAGCTGTGACGTCGGGCGGTCGCGACGACTGGTGTGAACCCGGCAGGAAACGCGTGGCGCCGTTGTCAGGCTTGAATTCGTCGATCATGAAAATGAAGCCGACCATGGTCCAGCCAGATTCGTCGCTCCGATAATCGACGTGCAGCCGCTGCGCGATCGCCTGTGGGCGCAGCGTTCGACCGAGCATCGAACTGAGTTTGAAGGGTTGGCCAATGGTCTCGTCGCAGGCCGCGAGGATCGGCGGATGGATGTACAGGCAATCGAATTCCGGGCCGCGATTCACGAAGTCGTGGACACGCGTGGTAGAGCTGCCGATCGAACGGTCGTCAGGATGCGCCTCGATCATCGCCTGGTCGTAAGCGCGGGCCAGGCGCTCCAGGTCGCCCGGAGGCACCGGCCCTGGTATGACCGCGAATCCGTCTTCACGCAGGAGCCGCGCTGGTTCGGGAGTCATTTTGCTTCTAAGTATCCGCGCAAAACGGGGCCACGGCCGCGCCGCCATTTTCTCGCGAGTCCTATCCTTCCTGGCGGCGCGGACACGCGCCCCTTTGCGCTTTTAGCGGGCCAGCAGGATCACCCCGCCGAGCACTAGCAACGCTCCGGCTGCGCGGCGCGGGCCGACATCCTCTTTCAGCATGATCTTTGGCCAGCACCGTCTCCAGGATGAAACTGGCCGCCGAGGCCGGCACCGCGAAGCTGAGCGGCGTCACCTGCACCAGCGCCATGAACGCAAAGAAGGAAAACGCCAGGCAGACGATGGAGAGCAGCAGTTCCCGCCGCATGGCGATCATCTTCAACAATCGCGCGATGCCGCGCGCGCCCACGGATTGCTCGCCGGACCGCTTCATTTCGTGGCTCTGCAGCAGATCGCTCAGCGCGGTGGCCGTGACCACGATACTCAACAGGATCCACTTCATTCCAGATCCTCCGCGATGCGCGTGGTGTTTTGGGATGTGCTGCCGACCAGTCCGGTGCCCGCGAAAATCAGGATGCTGCCCATCCACTGCTGCAGGCTCACGGCTTCGTGCAGAATCACTTTGCCGAACAGCGTAGCCAGCACGTAGCCGATGGAGGTCACCGGCAGCACAAAGCTCAGATCGGCCAGACTTAACAACGCCAGGCGTGTGAGCATCGAGAGAATCAGCATGGCAATGCCCAAAGCCACGAACGGATCCACCATGGCGCGCAGGTAGACCGCCGGATTCAACGACAATACCTGCGGAAAATGCTTGGTTCCCCAGGCGAGCGACAAATTGCCCACCGGCCGCAGGAACACGAACAGGAGCAGAAGGAGACAAGTTCGCAGGCGCATGCCAAGGTTTACGGTCAGGCGGCCGGAAGCAGGCGCGCCGCGGCCGGCATTTTCTTCTGAGGACTTCGCGCAAAACGGGCCGCCCCGCGCCGCTGGAGGCTGCGGATTTCCTTTCCCATATGGCGGCGCGGGATTCGCGCCCCTTTGCGCTTCTGAGGAACTCGCGCAAAACGGGGTCGCGGCCGCGCCGCCACTATCCCGCGAGTTCCTATCCTGTTTGGCGGCGCGGACACGCGCCCCTTTGCGCTTCATCAATTTGCCTCATGTGGCATAATAGCGCGCAGAGAGGGTCGGATGTCTTTCGCGGTCATCTTTGGGATTCTCATAGCCATTTTTTTCGCCAGCCAGGTCTATTGGTATGCGCGGACGCGCGCGCTGGTGAAAAGGCTCGCCAAAACGCGGACGGCGCGCTGGCTGGTGGCCGCGATATTGGTAGTGGCGTATCTGACCCTGTTCGCCTTCAACTTCGGCCTGTTCGGCCGGCGAGCGAGCCCCACCCGCATGACCTGGTACGATGCGCTGGTCGCGGCTCCATTCCAATGGTGGGTAGCCAGTTCGCTGGTGGCATTCCTGCTGGCGATGCTGTTGTGGCCGGTGCGGCGCGTAGCCAGATCCACCCGCGTGATCGCTTCTCCGGGCAGGCGGCAATTTTTGGAAAGCGCCGTGAACACGGTGGTGGCCGCGCCGTTTGTAGCCGGTGCCTACGGCCTGTTCTACGGCCGGCTGAACCTGGAGACCACGCACCAGCACGTCGGCCTGGCGCGCCTGCCGAAAGCCTTCGACGGTTTCCGCATCGTGCAACTCTCCGACATTCATATCGGCCCGTTCATGCCGGAGAGCGAGATCCGCAAGTACGTGCAGATTGCCAACGATCTCAAAGGCGATTTGATCGCGCTCACCGGAGATTTCGTGACTTGGGATCCGTCCACGCAGCATGCCGTGGTGAACGCGCTCACCGGCCTGCACGCGCCGTTCGGGATCTTCGGCTGCCTGGGCAATCACGAGGCCTGGTCGCACACAGAGGACTCCATCACGGCGATGTTTCAACAGGTAGGCATCCGGATTCTGCGCCACGCGCAGGTGCAGGTGGCCGCGCAGGGCGAGGCCTTCAACCTGATCGGCGTCGATTTCCAGACTCGCTATCACATGGGGCCGGCTAACGATAAGTTCGTGCGGGTATTCCTGGAGGGTGTGGATAGCTTGGCGGCGCCCGGCTTGGTGAATATTCTGATGAGCCACAATCCGGACACCTTCGATCGCGCGGCCGAATTGGGCATCGACCTAAGCCTGGCGGGTCACACGCACGGCGGCCAGGTAGCGCTGGAGTTTGTCAGCCCCGAGATTGCCCCCAGCCGGCTGGTGACGCCTTATGTTGAGGGCTGGTTCCAACGGCCGGGTGGGCGGCTCTACGTGAACCGCGGCATCGGCACGATTGGGGTAAATATGCGGATCGGGGCGCCCCCGGAAATTACCGTGTATGAACTGGCCAGGGAAGGCTAACCGGATCCGTCGTCCGCGGCCCGCTAGATTACAATAAAAGTAGATGCAACGTAGAGCATTTCTGCTCGCCTGCTGTCTGGGTACCGCCTGTTTTGCCGAAGAGCCCAAGCCTGCCACCGTTCGCGGGACTCTGGTGCAGCGCGCGGGCCAGCCTCCCGCGTTAGAGACCGCCGATCATCGCATGATTTCATTGGATGGCGACCAGCCCACTAAAGGCGTCCTGAACGATAAGCGACTGGCGGGCTTCGATCTGGAAGCCAAGGGCCACTTCACCGCGCCGGATCAATTTCTGGTGGACCCCATCCACACCAAGGCGATGTTCGTTCATAAGGATGGCCATATCAAAGTCATCACCTACTGGTGCGATGTCTGTTCCATCCGCACTTACACGCCCGGCCCGTGCTGGTGCTGCCAGAAGGAAACGCTGCTCGATCTCCGCGATCCCGACCAGGATCAGCAATGAGAGTTCCAGCTGCCCTGCTTTTTCCCATTATGTCTTTCGCTGCCAATTATTCAGCCCAAAGAACCGTGGTGGATGGCATTGAAGTCGTGCGCCTCACGGATGCCGCGCGCCATGCGGAGGTGGCCGTAGCGCCGTCTCTCGGCAACATGGCATATGAATTCCAGGTGAACGGAAAAGATGCCTTCTGGTTCCCGTATAAAACGCTGGGGGAGATGCAGGCCAAGCCCCAATTCGGGGGCATCCCGTTCCTGGCGCCCTGGGCCAATCGCCTGAGCGAAGACGCATTTTTCGCGAACGGCGAAAAATTTCGCCTCAACCCCGACTTGGGCAACGTGCGGCGCGACCAGAACCAGCATCCCATCCATGGCTTGCTCAACTTTTCGCCGGATTGGAAAGTGACCGCGGCCGCCGCCGATTCCGAATCCGCCAGTGTCACCAGCCGCCTCGAATTCTGGAAATATCCGGATTTGATGGCGCAGTTCCCGTTCGCCCATACCATTGAGATGACTTATCGCCTGCATGACGGGGCGCTCGAAGTTGCCACCGTCATCGAGAATCATTCCACCAAACCGATGCCCGTAGGCATTGGATATCATCCCTATTTCCAACTGCACGATGCGCCGCGCGACCAGTGGAAAGTCCATCTGGCCGCGCGCGATCACCTGGTGCTGTCGAAAATGCTGATTCCCACCGGCGAGCGCAAGCCGGTTGAGTTTTCCGATCCTCAACCACTGACCGGCACCTCTCTGGATGACGTCTTCGGCGGCCTGGTGCGCGACTCCAGCGAACGCGCCACGTTTTCGGTGGAGGGCAACCGGGAGAAAATTTCGGTGATCTACGGGCCGAAGTACACGATCGCGGTGGTGTATGCGCCGCCCGGCCGCCAGTTTATCTGCTTCGAGCCGATGTCCACGGTGACCGACGGTTTCAACCTGGCGCACGCCGGCCTGTACAAAGAACTGCAGAGCATACCATTCGGGGGCATCTGGCGGGAAAGTTTCTGGATTGTACCCAGTGGTTTCTAATGCTCCGCCGCAACTGGTGAGGTTTTCCCCTTCGGTGCGGTCTACTCTGTTGTAATATGAAGTTTATCGCATGAAGGCCTTATTGGAATCCCTCCGGCCTGGGGATAGGGATTGGGAGATAGCCAGCGCCATCGATCCGGATCGTTTGCCGGCACACATAGCCATCATCATGGACGGGAACGGCCGCTGGGCGAGCCGTCGCCGCCTGCCGCGCGTGGCGGGCCACCGGGCAGGCGTGGGCCCGGTGCGCAGCACGGTCGAGACCTGTGCCCGGTTGGGAATTCAGGCCCTCACGCTGTACGCCTTCTCCGTCGAGAACTGGAAGCGCCCGCGCGCCGAAGTGGAGACTCTATGGCGGTTGCTGCGCTTCTACCTGCGCAAGGAGCTGCCGGAGCTGCAGAAGAACGATATCCGGCTGCAAGCCATCGGCAGGCTGGATGCGCTTCCCATCGATGTGCAGCGGGAATTGGACGAGGTAATCGACGCCACCGCGGGGAATCGCGGCCTGCTGGTCAATCTGGCCATCAACTACGGAGGCCGCACCGAGATCGTGGATGCGGTCAATGCCATTCTGGATCTGGCGCGCATCGAAGGGCGCCTGTCGTCGCTGCGGGTGGATGAGGACGCCATAGCGGCGCACTTATACACAGGCTCCTGCCCCGCGCCCGACCTGCTGATCCGCACTTCCGGCGAGATGCGACTGAGCAACTTCCTGCTCTGGCAGATTGCGTATTCGGAATTGTATGTGACCGAGACTTTGTGGCCCGATTTCGACCGGTCCCAACTGCTCACGGCAATCCTGGAATATCAGAAGCGCGACCGCCGCTACGGCGGCCTGAGCGCTTCCCATATCGAGACCGCGCCCCCGGCTGTGTCCGAAGAAATGATCGCCGCGCTGCCCTCCAGATGAAGCGGGTCCTGACGGCGCTGGTCCTGATTCCGCTCATCGTTTATGTAGTTCTCTGGTCTCCCTCCTGGGCCATCCTGACAGTTACCGCGCTGGTGGCGTTACTCTGCTATCACGAATACGCAGGCATCGCCGCAGGTTATCAGGCCGGACGCCTGGGTCCGCTGGGCTACGGGGCCGGGCTCCTCATCCTGGCGGTTCCGCAAAACGAACACGCTTTGCTGGCGGTGATCGCGGCCGCCCTGATTGCCTTCAGCCTGGCGCTGCGCGCGGACGATCTGCGGGGCGCCATCGTGCGCACGGCCTTCCTGGTGTTTGGCGTGGTGTATGTGTTCGGCTGCTGGCGGCTGGCGCCGCTGCTGGGGGCCCAGAGCCGCTACTGGCTGCTGTACGCGCTGGTTCTGAACTGGATCGGTGACATGGGCGCGTATTATGTAGGCCGCTCTCTGGGCCGCCACAAACTGGCGCCGGTGGTCAGCCCAGGCAAGAGTTGGGAGGGATCGGCGGCTTCCCTGGCCGCCTCGCTGATCTTCGGCTTTTTCTTTCTGCACTGGGCGATTCCGGCGGTTTCTCCGGCCATCGCCTTGGCCCTCACGGCCGCAGCCAATGTAGCCGGACAGTTCGGCGACCTCTGCGAGTCGGCCCTCAAGCGTGGCGCGGGAGTGAAGGATAGCGGCACGCTGCTGCCCGGCCACGGGGGCATGCTCGACCGCGTGGACAGCTCTCTGTTTACGCTGCCCGTCGTATATTTGTATGTCGCGGGGCACTGGTAGTTCCGGCGGTAGGGATTTTCAACGTTCCTGTGGAAAAGGCTGTGGAAAGCAAGCCGGAATCGAGGCCGGAAGCATTACTCCGTAAAGCCTTCGTAATAAAGTGCACCGGGATACAGCATAATTTCAAGTTGCACATGCAATTTACTGGTAAATTGAGACTTAACCATCCGAGATGGCAGGGCCGGAAGCCCCGCCTGAAGGGGCGGTCAGGGGCGGCCGCATTCCATTACAAACTACGCACCAGCAGCCTGTGGGTATCTTCCGGCGACAGTCGCGGGAGCTTTTCGATTTCGCACAACAACTCCCAATAACGAACGCTGGCCGGAGGTCGCCAGGCCGCAAGCCCATTAGTCGACGTCGGGAGAAAACTGGCTGCCATCGTGCATGTAGTCACGTATGCGATATGCGTTCCGGGTTCTGCGCAAGAACCCTGGTTTCACTCTGGCGGCGGCCATCACGCTGGCCCTCGGCATCGGCGCCAATACCGCGATTTTTTCGGTGCTCAACGCCATGCTGCTGCGCGCCATGCCATATCGCGACCCGCAGCGCCTGGTGATGGTATGGGAGGCGAATCCGGCGTTGGATAGCCTGGTCGCCGAGCGCGTCCAGACCTGCCTGCAAAACTTCGTCGAATGGCGGGAACAGAACCACGTATTCGAGGACCTGGCTTACTTTCGGTACGGCAGCTTCGATCTCACCGGCGGAGACAAGCCGGAACAGGTCAGGGCGGCGCCGGTATCGCCGGGGTTCTTCGACCTGTTGGGCGTGCGCGGGGTCCTCGGACGCACGTTTACGCCTCCAGAATCCGAGCCGGGCGCCAATCGCGTGGTGGTCTTGAGCAACTCACTTTACCGGCGTCGCTTCGGTGGGAATCCTTCAATTATCGGCCAGACGCTGGCCATGAACGGCGCCAATTACACTGTAATCGGGGTGCTGCCGCGCGAGTTCCATCTACCCTCCCTGCGCGGGGGCATGGAGGAGTTCAAGCCCGAAGTCTGGGTGCCGTCGGATATCGATCCCAAGCGTAACGAAGCGGCCCTGACCGAGCGTCGGCTCTACGTCTTCGGCCGGCTCAAACCGGAAGTCGCGCTAGGGCGGGCGCGCGCCGACATGGCCGTAATCGCCAAACGGCTGGCGGAGAAATATCCGCAACTGGACCGCACCTGGTCCACCAACGTGTTTCCATTGCGCGCGGAAGACATGGGTGCGGATATGCGCCGCACGCTGCTGGTGCTGCAGTTCGCGGTCGGGTTTGTGCTGCTGATTGCGTGCGCCAATGTGATCAACCTGCAGCTTTCCCGGGCCGCCGCGCGCGAGAAGGAAATGGCGGTGCGGGTAGCGCTGGGCGCGGGCCGCTGGCGCGTGGCGCGGCAGATGCTCGGCGAGTGCCTGTTGTTAAGCGGGTTGGGCGGAGGCGCGGGAATCCTGCTGGCATATTGGGCGATCGCCGGCATCGTGGCGCTGGCGCCATCCGATATTCACCGGCTCGATGATCTGACTATCGATGGCGGCGTACTGGTGTTCACGCTGGCCATTACCGTTCTTACAGGCCTGCTGTTCGGGCTGGCTCCCGCGATCCTGGCGGCGCGCCAGGATCCCAACGATGCGCTGCGCAGAGGCGGGCGCTGGGGCGAAGGCGGAGTTTCCGCGCGCGTCCGGCGTATGCTCGTGGTAGCCGAGGTGGCGCTTTCACTGGTCCTGCTGGCCGGCGCCGGCCTGATGATCCGCAGCCTGCGCTCGGTCATGCAAGTGACGCCTGGATTCCAGAGCGATCACCTGCTGACCATGCAGATCGACCTGCGGCCGGAACGTTACAAGAACCCGGATCAAGGCGGCGCTTTCGTCAACGATCTGCTGGCGCGCGTGGACCGGCTGCCGGGAGTAAGCTCGGCGGCGGTGGTGAGCGACCTGCCCATGGAAAGCATCCAAATGGCAGGTTTCAACGTGGAAGGCCAGCCAGAGCCCGCGCCGGGCGAGTCTCAAGTCGCGGACGTCAGATATGTCAGCGACGAATACATCGGCACCATGGGCATGCGCATGGTCGCCGGACGCGGCTTTACGCGCGCGGAAGCCGAGAAGCCGAACCCCACCGAAGTGATCGTCAACGAGAGCCTGGCGCACAAGCTATGGCCGCGCGAGAGTCCGATCGGCCAGGTGCTGAAGTCCACCGGAAACGGCCCAAGAGCGTGGCGCCGGGTAGTGATCGGTGTCGTCGCCGATACGCGCCAGCTCGGCCTGGATACCCCGCCGCGCACCGAGATGTTCTTCCCTGTGCGGCGGGAATTTCCCAAGGTGACCCTATTGGTGAGGACCGCCGGCGAACCCATGCGCCTGGCTTCTTCCGTTACGGCCCAGGTCTGGGCTATCGACAAAGACCAGCCGGTGCACGATATCGCGGCCATGGACCACGTGGTGGACGACACCATCTCGCAGCGGCGCTTTAATATGCTGCTGCTGGCCATCTTCGCCGCGACCGCCCTGGTGCTGGCCGCGGTGGGCATCTATGGCGTGCTGGCCTATTCCGTGAGCCGCCGGACGCGGGAAATCGGCGTGCGGTTGGCGCTGGGTGCGCAAACGCTGGACGTGCTGCGGCTGGTGGGGCGTGAAGGCGTCGTGCTGGTGCTGGCGGGTATCGGAATCGGTCTGGCCGCGGCGCTGGCGCTTACCAGGTTGATGGCCAGTTTGCTGTTCGGGGTGAGCCCTACCGACGAGCTGACCTTCGCGGCGGTTCCGGCCGTGCTGGCGGCCGTGGCTCTGGCAGCGTGTTATCTGCCCGCTCGCCGGGCGTCACGAGTCGACCCGACCGTGGCCTTACGCTACGAGTAATACCCCGAAGCCCTACAGGGGATACTTTTTCAACGCGCCTGTGGAAAACCCTGTTGAAAGACTCCCCTGGTTTGGGACAAAGTGCAACGTTCGTAAAGACTTCGTAACAAACTGCACATCGATACAGCACTAAAGTTAACTGCGGTGCAAGTTATTGCAATATCGGGGGTTGGCCCGCTGCGGGTTAGCCCTAAGGGGTATGTAACTTCATTATGCAGCAAATTTGCCCGAAAAGTAGACCACGAGGCGGAGTGGCTGTGGGTAAACGTCTGTCTCACGCCATCGCCGCTTCGGTCTGCCGCGCCAACAGAGCATTCAACTGTTCCATTACGGCAAAGGCGTCGGCCACGTACAATACATCGGCTTTACCGCGCGCCCATCCGCAGTTAGGATCCAGATTGATGGCGCGCCGTTCGTTGATGAATCGCCAGCCGACCACGTGCGGCTCTTCTCCGTGGCAGCAGGTGGCCAGACCTTTTGGATGGCGCGGAGTGGATCCGGTCTGACCCACCTGGTTCAAGTGCGTCATGAACGGCAGCACGGCCTGGCCTTCTCCGCTAAGATCCACTAGCGACTTGCTGCCGCCCAGCGAGGCTTGCGCCTGCGCCAGAAAATCCAGAATCAGGCGGCCCGCATCCGCCGCATGGGTTTGCCCGTCCGCCTGCTTTTTAGTCCAGCCGGCCCCGGCCACCAGCAGAAGACCGGCCTCGGGTCGAATGGTTTGCTGATCGGTCCGCGGCGCCCGCCATCCGGCAAAGGTTGTGCGGCGCAGGCGATCGTCGATGGCGACTGGCACATGCTCCACCGCCGCGCGTCCCGGCGCTTCCTGCCATGCTGTGGATGACCCAGCCTCTAGCAGGATGATCCACGGCCTTGCCGCGCGCTGCGAGGCGCCTTCGATCCTCTGCCGGTAATACCAGCGCGTGACGGCCGGCGAATCGCCCTCCACGCCCGCGTCCGTAACGTGCGTGTCCGCGCGGCCGCCGAGGCGCTGGGCGACACCCGGCAGACAACGCGCCCATCGCGAAGTGGCCGGCGCCAGCACCAGGGTAGCTGCCGCGGCCCGGATCAGCGCTTCGGCCGCGGCGGCGTCGGTGGCATACCGGGCGGTCGAGAAATCGGCGCCTGTGGCTGCCAGGATGCGAGCCGCGCCGCAGCCGGCGATGGAGTTGGCAGCGGCCTGCGCATCGTTCGCGGCCACCAGTCCCACGGCCAGGTTCGCTTCGGGCAGATCCTGGCGCAGGGCCGTAGCCGCGCCGAGCACTTCGCGTGCCGCTTTCGACACGGTCCCGTCGGATTCGGTGTGGGTGAGGAAGAGTATGGTTTCCATTTCAGTCTCGTGCGGTTAGTCTTGTCGAATCCAGGCCGCGATTTCGCGCGCGATTTCGGCGGGCGCCATGTCCTTCACCACCCGCGTCTGACGTTGTTGCCGGGGAGCTTCCGCGCGGAGGAAGCGGGCTCCATCCGCGGGCGGCCGGAAGGGCTTGGCCTTTTGCAGCGCCGGCATGATCACGCGCAGGTTGGCCATACCGATCTGCGGGTTGTTGCGCGGTTCCGGCAGATTGCCGGTCGCCCATCCCAGCACCGCCGGCGGACCGGCGCACACCGACGCCTGGTGCCGGCCGCCTTCCACCCGCTCCAGGATCTCGAGGGCGCCATCGTCGCGTACGCGCAATTCGTCCACGCCCTGAAACTGGTCGGCGATGCCCAACTGCTCGCCCAGCATCTGGAGCGTGGCGCCCGCGCCGCGCGATGCGGATTCCCATCCGCCGAACAGGAGCAGGCGCGCCATGTCCAGGCCATTGATTGACCGGATAGCCTCGGCTAGCGCGGCCGCCACGTCGTGGGATTCGGTGAATCCGCCGGCTGCGCCGTCCACGGCCACCAGCTCAAACGCGGCCTTCTGCGCTACGGTCATCATCACCTGCTGCAGCTTGGCCTTCGGCCCCAGGCTGACCAGCCAGACCTTGCTGCCGGGCTGGCTCGCCGCCAGGTGCGCGGCCTCGTAGAGCGCATGCGCGGCCCACGGGTCGAGAATGGCGGGCAGCATGGCTTCATTTTTCAGCACCGGGCCGGCGGGTCCGCTTACCGGCTCCAGCGTCTGCAAAGGGTCGGGGACAATGCCCGCGCACACAACAATCTGATATCCGGAGGTCATGTTTTACTAATAGTATAATCAGATCCGAATACGCGCGCTGATGTGGGGCAGCCACTCTGGCTGCAGCGGCCTCTCAGGCCGCCAAGACCGGGGCCATGGGCCCCTCGCAGGCTACGAGCCTGCCCCACGGCTTTACGAAGTCAGGCGATCGGGCGAGATCGGGCGCATCTCCCACGCCTCAAACGACCGCATTTTGGCCGTGCCGCCGGTGGCGTATAAACCCAGCCCTGTACTGCCCTTGCCGGACGGATAGATGCGGGCGGTGAGGCAGAACCGCTCGTTGGCGAAGATCTCGACCACCGAGCCATCCAGGAAAACGTGCAGGCGCAGCGGTTCATCGCGGCCCAGATTGAAAGGCCCGGACTGCATGCCGCGATCCGCGCCGGCGTCCTTCGACGACTGGCTGCGATCCAGGCAAAGCCGCTTCTCCGCGCGATCGAAGTAGAGCAGCGTCTGCTCGCTGCCATCGGCGGCGGCGCGCAGCTTGAGTCCGGCTCGCCCCGCGTCGCCCGGATCGATCTCGGCCAGCACTTCCAGGCAATCGCCCGACGCTTCCGCGCCCAGGCGCTTGCCGCGCAGCGTCTCCACTTCGGCCGCCGGCCGCATCTGCACCTGGCTGCCGTACAGGGTCAGCTCGCGCGGCAGCGACATGGCGCCACTCCAGCCGGCGGCACGCTGCGCATCGATGCTGCGGGCTTCGGTGATCCATCCCCAAAGAATGCGGCGGCTGCCGGTATTAGTCATAGTTCGGGCCGCGTAGTATGAGCCGTAATCGATGCCGCCAAACGTCTCCGTGCGGAACCGGCGACCGGCGTAAGAGCCGAGCATGTACTTCTCCACGCGTTCGGTGGAGATGATCAACAGATACTTATTCCCCAGCGGAAAAAAATCCGGGCATTCCCACATTTCGCCGCTATCCACCGGATCTTTGGAACTGGCGCCGGGCTTCATCTTGCCTTCGATCAGCGGATGCAGGTAGGTCCAATGGCGCAGATCTTTCGATTCGTACAGCAGGATGGCGCCGCCTTTACCGCGGAAGCCCGATCCCACCGCCATCAGCCAGCTATCGCCTTCCTTCCACACGGCGGGATCGCGGAAGCCGGTCACCTCCAATCCGGCGGGCGGACCGGCGATCACGGGATTGCCGTCGAACTTCTTCCAGGCCGTGAGATCGCCGCTGCTGGTGGCCACGCACTGCGTTTCCGGGTTCACGCCCGTATAGATGACCGTGGGAACGCCGTTATCGATCACCGCACAGCCGCTGAAGACGCCGTCTTTGTCGTAGCCGCCGGGCGTGGGGGCGATGGCCACGGGCAGGTGCTTCCAATGCACCATGTCGGGGCTGACGGCATGCGCCCAGTGCATGTCCCCCCAGACCGCACCGTTCGGGTTGTACTGGAAAAACATGTGATACATGCCCTGCCAGTAGATGGGGCCGTTGGGATCGTTCATCCAGTTGGCGGCGGGCAGCAGATGGTACTGGGGGCGGTGCGGGTCGGCGGCCAACCGGGAGGCCGGCACGCTGGCGGCCAGCGGGGCGGCGCCTGCCAGGGCCAGAAAATCGCGACGTAGCATAGGTTCCATGTTAACCGCCTCCGCCCCACCCACGCGGGCCGCTAGTGGGCGATTTTCACCAGACCCACGTCGGCCAGGCCATTCAACACGAATTGCACGGCAATGGCGGTTAGCATGAGCCCCATCATGCGCGTCAGGATGCGAATCCCGGTTTCGCCCATATGCAGGCGCACGCGGTCGGCGCCCGCCAGAATCCAATAAGATGCCAGGGCGGTGACGGCGATCGCCAGAAATACCGGGATGGCATACCACCAGCTTGCCATGCCGCTCATCAGCACCATAACGGTGGAGATGGAGCCGGGACCGGCCAGCATGGGTACCCCCAGCGGAATGATGCCCACGTCCTCCTTGCCCGCTCCCTCTTCGGCTTCGCTGGGTGTTTCTTTCGTCGGGGAGCGCCGGGCACGCAGCATATCCAGGCCGATCAGCAACAGAATCACGCCGCCCGCGATCTTAAAGGCCGGCAGCGTGATGCCGAACAGCCGGAAGATCAGCTTGCCGCCGGCGGCAAACGCGGTCAACACGATCAGACAGGTTAAGGCCGCGCGCCGCGCCATGTGGCGCCGTTCCGGGGCGTCAGCCTCCAGGGTCATGGCTAGAAAACTGGGGATGGCCGCGATGGGATCCACCAGCACGAACACCGACGTCAACGCCACGAACGAGAATTGGAGCAGGTCGAGGAGCGATGCGGGCACGATTCTGCCATGGTACCGGAGTTTTGCGTTCTCGCGCGGCCTTCGCGCGTATTAATTGAACATGCGGACTGTGCTTGCCCTGCTCTGGCTGGCCGCCGGCGCATTAGCCGGCGACGGACCCAATATCCGGGTGGAAGTGAACCTGGTGAACATCGCTTTCACCGTGCGCGACGCCCGCGGCGCCCTGGCGGCGGACCTCAACAAAGACGATTTCGAGGTGCTCGAAGACGGCGTTCCGCAGCGCGTTTCGTTCTTTGCGCGCAGCCTGGACATGCCGCTCTCGCTGGCCCTGGTGGCGGACGTGAGCGGCAGCCAGGAACACTTCATCAAGCGGCATCGCCACGATTTGAAGATGTTCCTGGGCGACGTGCTGGCGCCCCGCGATCGCGCGTTTCTGCTGTGCTTCGGCAATCACTTGCGCCTGGTGAGCGACTTCTCGCCGTCGGGCCAGGCATTGATGGACTCGCTCGCGCGATTCGACCACGGCGATCATCACTTCCCGGAATTGGGGCCGGCGGAGGACCGCGAGCTGGGCACGGCATTCTACGATGCCCTGTACTATGCCGCAACCGAAAAACTGGAGACCGCGGAGGGCGGCCGCCGGGCGCTGATCGTCTTCAGCGACGGCGAAGATAATTCCAGTGCGCATCATATGCTGGACGCCATCGAAGCGGCGCAGATCGGAGATGTGCGGGTATTTGCGATGCGCTACACGCAGCGCGAGCACGGCCACCTGACCGCGCGCAACAAATACGGCGCCAGCGTAATGGCGCGCATCGCGCGCGAAACCGGCGGCATGGACTTCGATGCCGGGGCAGGCGACGTGCGCGCGATTTTCCGCCAGATCGGAGAAGAATTACGCGCTTCCTACGAACTGGCGTACGTTTCGACCAACGCGGCGCGGGATGGGTCGTTCCGGAAGGTGGTCATCCGGCCGGCTGCGGCGGGATTTAGCGTTCGGACCAAGACGGGCTATTTCGCAAAGTAGGCGGCGCGCTTGCTTCCGCGGGCTAAACGGCCGCCACCAGGCTGGTTTGCAACTCGGGGATTTCGATTTCGATGCGCGTGCCGAGTCCCGGCTGGCTATCGATATTCATCTTGTGGTCGTTGCCGAACAGGACCTTCAGCCGCTCGCTGACATTGCTTACGCCGATGCCCTGCTCGAGCAGCGTGGCAAGCCTGGTTTCGGATATGCCCACGCCATCGTCTTCGACGCTGAGCAGAAGGCGCGAGTCGACGCGGCGGCTGCGCAGCCGGATGGTCCCGCCTTCCACCTTGCTGCTCAACCCGTGTTTGATGCAGTTCTCAATGAGGGGCTGCAACAACATGCTGGGCACCAGCATCTCGAGCGTGTTGGGGTCCACTTCCTTTTCAAACCGGAGCTTGTCGCCGAAGCGCACCACTTCGATGGCCAGGTAATCGTCGATGAAGCTGATTTCGTCGCGCAGGGCGTTAAAGTTGTCGTGCTTACGCAGCAGGCGGCGCAGAATGTTGGAAAGCTTCAGCACCATCACGCGCGCCTGGTTGGGATCGGTGCGGATCAACGAAGAAACGGAGTTCAGGGTATTGAAGAGGAAGTGGGGATTGATCTGGCTGGTGAGGGCTTCCAGGCGGGCCTGGATCAGGCGCCGCTCCTGTTCCTCGAGTTTGCCCTCGTTGCGGGTGGCATTCCAGATCTTGATAGGCAGCGTGACGGAGAACAGCGTGGTGACGTAGAGAGCCGCATAGAAGAGGAAGTTTGGCTGATCGGGGTGCAGGTAGAAGATGCGGCCCTTGCCCGCGAAGGCTTTGCCCAAAGCCAGGCGCAGGAACTCGGCGAACAGAATCACGATGAAGAACAGAAGGTTGAAGACGTTGCGGCGGTCGAACCGGCGCTGCTTGATGAGGCGCCAGAGGTTCAGGTCGAAATAGGGGCTGAAGCGCCAGATGTCTTCGGGATCGGCGGCGCAGTCGCGCAGCAGGCCGCCCAGCACACCCAGGCCGGCGAGCAGCGGCATGGTCAGGTACTCGTGGTTGAACATGGCGGGCAGCGAGATGAGTACGCCCGACATGAGGCCGGTGACATACCCACCCAGCAGGCCGGCCAGCATGCTGCCTTCGAGGCCAAGATCGACTGCCTGGTAGCTGCGGCTCACCACGCGCGTGGCCACGCTGGCGCCGAAGACGATGGAGAACCACAGGGCCAGTTTGACACGCTGCGCCATGGTGCGGCTTTCGCGCATCAACATGCGTTTGACGGCGCTAAAGCGGACCAGAATACTGGCGAGCGAGGCTACCACGCCCAGCTTTACCAGCAGCGTGACGAGGTATGAGTCCGCCATGGGAGCTTCGACATCATTATAATAAAAGCATCAGGACAGCCGGATAGAATTGAATGCAAACTACTTCCGCGCTCCGGCTGCACCAGGCCGCCGAAGCGGATTTCCCAACCCGGTTTGGACACTTTCGAATCTACGGATTTGAAGGCCGGTACGCGGATCGCGTCGAAGAAGCCGTGGTGCTGAAAATGGGCGACCTGGCGCGCGGCCCGCTGGCGCCGCTGGTCCGGATCCATTCGCAGTGCCTGACCGGCGACGTGTTTCACAGCCTGCGGTGCGATTGCCGGGCACAGCTTGAACTGGCGCTGGGAATGATCGCGGAAGAGGGGCGCGGCCTGCTGATCTACGAGCACCAGGAAGGCCGCGGCATCGGGCTGCTGAACAAGCTGCGCGCGTACGAATTGCAGGATGGCGGCGCGGACACCGTGGAAGCCAACGAGCGGCTGGGTTTCGAGTCCGATCTCCGCCACTACGAACTGCCGGGCGAGATTCTGCGCTACTTCGGGTTGGAAAGCGTGCGCCTGCTTTCGAACAATCCGGATAAGGTGGCGGCGGTGGAGGCGGCGGGCGTGCGGGTGGAGGAGCGGGTGCCCTGCATTGTGCCGGCGATGGTCTCGACGGAATCCTATCTGCGCACCAAGAAAGAGAAGATGGGACATCTGCTCGAAGGTCTATAGGCCCGCATGCCGGCTGGCCCCAGCGGGCAAGGTTACCTGACTACCGAAGACGGCATCCGGCTGCATTTTCAGACTTTGGGGAACGGCCCGCAACCGGTGGCGATCCCCAACGGTGCGATTCTGCTGGATGACTTCGAGCGCCTCGCCCATGGGCGCACGCTTATTGCGTACGATCCGCGCAATCGCGGCCGTTCTGATGCCGTCACCTGCGACCAGTACCTCGCCGCGGGGATCCATAACGATGTGGACGATCTGGATGCCATGCGCCGGCATTTCGGAATCGACCGGCTGGACGTGATCGGCCACTCGTACATGGGCTTGATGGCAATCCTGTACGCGATGAAGTTCCCGGGGCGCGTCAACCGCGTGGTTCAGATCGGCGCCATGCCGCCTGATGCCGGTACCGAATACCCGGCTCATTTGAAAGCGGACGACGGGATACTCGCCGGGACACTCGCGAAGCTGGCGGAATTGAGGAAAGAGCCGCGGCCCGCGGACCCGGTCGAGTTTTGCAGGAGATTCTGGGCGATCTTGCGGGTGATCTATGTCGCCGACCCGGCCGACGCTGACCGGATCGATTGGGGGCGCTGTGACTTGCCGAACGAATTGAATTTCGTGAAGTACTGGAGCGAGAGCATTTTTCCATCAATTCAGCGGCTCAAACTGGGTGCGGAGGAACTGGCCGCGGTGACCGCACCTGTGTTGACAATCCATGGCACGAAAGACCGCAGCGCACCCTATGGCGGAGGGAGGGATTGGGCAAGGATGCTGCCCAACGCGCGGCTGCTGACCGTTGACGACGCAGGGCATGCGCCATGGATCGAGGCTCCCGGGAAGGTGTTCGGGGCTATCGAGACTTTTCTGGCAGGCGCGTGGCCAAGGGGTGTGACTTGAATCGTAAAATGGCTGACCTACGATCGGGCGGGTAGTCCGCCAAGCTGGTAGACTCGCCTGCATGGGTTCAGTCTCGGTTGCTCCAACCCTGTCTCCGCACGGCCGCCTCGCAATAGTCGAAGGCGCCGACGCGCCGCCCCTCGACCCCGAGCTTGCGCAACGCCTGCGGAATGCCTTCCAGCGAGGATCGGGCCATGGTCTTCTACAACTCGGAGCGGCTGAAGCCGGAGCCACTCTTCCACCTGTTTTCTCCTACTGGAGAGAATTCGGCGCAGGGTACGTGACCGCCCTCTGCACCCATTCGGATGCCGATGCGACAGCAGGAAAAGTGCGCGTCCCAGCGCCGCCCGCCACGGAGTTGAACCGGCTAATCCTGGCGGCGCCTCCCATGACTGGCGCTGAGTATCTCACCGCGGAGGTCCTGGGCGCCCTCTGGCGGGAACTGGACTCCGCATTCGGCACCGAACTGGCAGAGTCGAAATGTGGGATACAGGATTTCCTAAAGCGCCGGAACCCTGCGTGGAACCTGGTCGGCCGCGTGCATTTCAATCTGGCCGAAAACAGCAAAGATCCGGATGCGCCCTTCGCCTTCCTCGCGACCTATACCACGCGGTTGTCCGCGAATGCGAAGGCCCAGCATCTTCCGCTGGGGAAGGCTCTCGGTGAATATGCGGGCGCTGCCAACAAGGACCGGCTGTTGTCTCTGCTCCTTCCCGTGCAGCGCGCGTCGGAGACTTGCGCTTGGCTGAAGACCCTCGTCGACGCCGGTGAGATCTTCCACCCGCTCCGGTGGACGCCGAACGAGGCCATTCAGCTTTTGAGAGACGTCCCACGACTGGAGAGTGCCGGTGTAGTGGTTCGCATGCCCGCGAACTGGCGGGCCAACCGGCCTCCGCGTCCGCAGGTCTCCGCCCAAATCGGCGGCAAGGCGCCGGCGGGGCTGGGCCAGAACGCGCTGCTCGATTTTCAGATGGAAGTCACTCTCGATGGCGAACGCTTGACCGCCGGCGAGATCCACGACCTCTTGGCGAAATCCGATGGCCTGGCGCTGGTCCGGGGCCGTTGGGTTGAAGTGGACCGGAGCGCCTGCGCCGCATGTTGGAGCACTTCCGCGAGGTCGAGCGCACGGCTGCGGAGAAGGGGCTCGGCTTTCGCGAGGCTGTTCGTTTGCTTGCCGGCGCCGATGTCGCAGACGGCGATGCCTCCGCGGACGGCTACACCGAGTGGTCTCAGGTGGTCGCCGGCCCTTGGCTCGCCGAGACGTTGAAAGGTCTCCGCAGCCCGGAAGGATTGGCCCGCATCGACCCCGGCGCGGCCTTGAACGCTACGCTTGCGGCCCTACCAGCAGGTCGGAGTGCGCTGGCTCTACCTCATCGCGAAACTCGGCCTCGGGGCCTGCCTGGCCGACGACATGGGGCTGGGCAAGACTATTCAGGTGCTCTCGTTGCTGCTCGTACTCAAGCACCAGACGGCTGGCCGGCAACAGCCAAGCCTGTTGGTAGCCCCGGCTTCGCTGCTGGCGAACTGGGCATCGGAGATCGAGCGCTTTGCGCCTGGGTTGAAGGCGCTTATCGCCCATCCGTCGGCCCTTCCGGCTGCCGCTCTCAAGACGGTTGCGCCGGAGCGGCTGCGGGACGTGGACCTGGTGATCACCAGCTACGGCTCGCTCCTCCGCGTGCCGTGGATCGCGGAAGCCGCGTGGCAACTGGTCGTCCTCGACGAGGCCCAGGCCATCAAGAACCCCGACGCCAAGCAGACCCGGCTGGTGAAGGCGCTGAAGGCGCGGGCGCGATTTGCGCTCACCGGCACGCCCATCGAGAACCGCCTCGGGCGATCTCTGGTCCATTTTCGACTTCGTCAACCCGGGACTGCTGGGATCGTCGAAGGAGTTCACCAACTTCATCAAAGGCCTTGCGAAACCGGCCGCACAATTCCTACGGCCCGCTGCGCGAGCTCGTGCGGCCGTACATTCTGCGGCGCTGAAGACCGACAAAGCCGTTATCGCCGACCTGCCGGACAAGACCGAAATGAAGGCCTTCTGCCAGCTCAGCCGCAAGCAGGCCGCCCTCTACGAGCAGTCGGTGAAGGAGCTGGCGGCAAGCAACTTGAGGAAGCCGAGGGGATTCAGCGCAAAGGGCCTGGTTTTGTCGTTCCTGATGCGGTTCAAACAGATCTGCAACCACCCCTCGCAGTGGCTGGGAGACGGCAGTTGGAGGGAAGACGACAGCGGCAAATGGGCCCGATTGCGGGATATCGCGGAGGTGATTGCCGCGAAGCAGGAGAAGATGCTCGTCTTCACCCAGTTCCGGGAGGTGATCGCTCCGCTGGCGAGCTTCCTCGGCTCCGTATTCGGCCGGCCCGGCCTGGTTCTTCATGGCGAGACCGAGGTGAAGCAGCGCAAGGAAATCGTGCGCCGCTTTCAGGAAGACGAAGCCGTGGGATTTTTCGTTCTTTCGCTCAAGGCCGGCGGCGCGGGCCTCAACCTGACCGCCGCCTCGCATGTGGTGCACTTCGACCGCTGGTGGAACCCGGCGGTGGAGAACCAGGCCACCGACCGCGCCTTCCGCATCGGCCAAACCAAAAATGTTCTGGTGCACAAGTTCGTGTGCCGCGGTACCGTAGAAGATAAAATCGACCAGCTTATTGAATCGAAGCGGCAGCTCTCGACGGATTTGCTGGAAGGCGGCGCCGACCTGCTGCTGACGGAAATGAAAGACGAGGAGTTGCTCAAGCTGGTAGCGCTCGACATCAATAAAGCGCTGAAGGAGACGTGACTCGATGGGATTTTACGGATGGAGACCTTATGTTTCCGTGGCCCAGCGGCGCCGGAAAGCGGCCGGCGAGATGGCCAAGCTGAAAAAGAAGGGCCATCCGGTCTCGCCGGTGGTGGTGGAAGGCCGCACTATCGTCAAGACCTTCTGGGGCAAAGCCTGGTGCGACAACCTGGAACGCTATAGCGACTTTGAAAACCGCTTGCCACGCGGGCGGACCTATGTGCGCAACGGTTCCGTGATCGATCTTCAGATTGCGGCTGGCGAGATCAAAGCCCTGGTCAGCGGATCGGAGATTTACAAGGTTACGGTGAGGGTAGCTCCGGTCGCGAAGGCGCGCTGGGAATCCATCTGCAAGGATTGCGCGGGAGCGATCGATTCGCTGATCGAACTTCTGCAGGGACGGTTCTCCAAAGGCGTGATGGAGCGGGTTTGCCGGCAGAAAACCGGCCTTTTCCCATCGCCTGACGAAATCCAGCTTTCGTGCAGTTGTCCCGATTGGGCGGATATGTGCAAGCACGTTGCGGCCGTGCTCTACGGCATCGGCGCAAGGCTGGACCAACAGCCCGACCTACTCTTCCGGTTGCACAACGTGGACGAAAAGGAGCTCATCGCCGGGGCCGGACGAGCGCTTCCCCTGGCCCAAAAGGCGCCGGCCGCAAACAAGGTTCTAGGCGGCGAAGACCTTTCGGCTCTCTTTGGATTGGACATGGCTCCGGACGTGAGCCCGGCAAAGCCTAAGCGCCGGAAGGCGGAAGCCGCCAAGATGACCCCGGCAGTGCCCGGTGGAAAGGACAAGGCCCACGTACAGAGCGGTGCCAGCAGCCGCCTCAAACAGTCAAATGTCACCAAGCAATTCCGTGGCTCGAAAAAGAAATGATGCGGCGCTGAGCACCTGTGCTTCAAATCACAGGGTACAAACCTACTCCACCTCGAACGCCACGTAGCGCAACTGGCCGTCGCGCTCGATCTGCAATACCACCGGATCGCCGCTTTTCAATTGGCCCACGGTAGTTTTCAGAGCGGCGATGCTGGAGGTAGGCTCGTTGTTCAAGGCGTAGATCACGTCGCCGGGGCGCAGGTCCACGTCGACGCCCTCCGCGCCCGCCGCCCGGGCCGCCACCACGATGCCATATTGCTTTCGCAATTCGGGAAGCATGGCGGCTATGCGGCGGTCGATTTCAACTCCCAGGACGCCAAGTTTGGGGATGAGGTTCTTGCCGGGATCAACGAGATCGGCGAAACGCTGCGGGTCGTCGTCTTCAGCGGTGATGGAGACGTCCATGGTGAGATGCTTTTCGCCGCGCAGCACTTCCAGACTGACCTTGTCGCCGACCGGGAAAGCGGTAGAGGCCGACATCCAACTGGCGCGCATTCTCCATGGTCTTGCCGTTCAGGCTGAGCACCACATCGCCCGGCTGCAGGCCGGATTTGTCGGCGGGTCCATCGGGGGTGACGTCGGCCACCAGCACGCCCCAATCCTGCGGCAGTTGCAGGCCGGCGGCCAGCAGCGGGGTGACGGTCTCCACGCTCGCGCCGATCTGCCCGCGGTGCACGTGGCCTTCCTTGCGGATCTGCGTGTAGACGTTGAGCAGGGTATCGCTGGGGATAGCGAATCCGATGCCTTCGCTGCCGCCCGATTGCGAGAGGATCATGGTGTTGAGCCCCATGACGTGCCCGTTCATATCCACCAGCGGACCGCCGCTATTGCCGGGATTGATGGAGGCGTCGGTCTGGATGTAGATCATGGGGCTGTCGGCTTTGAGCTGCCGGGCCACCGCGCTCACCACCCCCAAGCTGGCGGAATTCTCTAGGCCTAGAGGGCTGCCGAAGGCCATTACCAGTTGGCCCTGGCGCAACTCACGCGAGTTGCCCACGCTCAGGAAAGGCAGGCCGGTGGCATCGATCTTGAGGACGGCGACGTCTGTTTCCCGATCCACGCCAACGATGCGGGCATCCAGGATCGTTCCCCCCTGCTTCAGCACGGAGTGCCCGGCGCGTTCCGTAACTGCCAACTGCACGCGGAGGCGGCGGGCTCCTTGAACCACGTGCGCATTGGTCACAATGTAGCCGTCGGCTGTAAGGATGACTCCGGAGCCGGTGGCGCGCTGGCGGGTGAGGAGGCTGGCGTTAGCCGAATCGGAATCTTCGGTAATGCCGTAGCCGCTGTTGACGATCTTGACCACCGAACGGCTTACACGCTCGGAGAGCGACTCGAGCGAGACGCTGAGGCTCTGGACCGCATCCAGTTTGCGCTCCTGGGCGGAGCCCCCTTCCGGCAGAAATGCCAGCAGCAACGCCGGCAGAACGCAGCGCACTATCGCCGATCGACAATCCATGCATTCCCTCGCAGATAATCTAGTGTTCTCACCACCGCCTCGTGGATACTCAGCTTGGGTTTCCAGCCGAGTGCGCGAATGCGGGCGCAATCCAAAAAGATGAAAGGGCTGTCGCCCACCCATCCGCGCTCGCCCCCGGAGTATTCGAGGCGCGGTGCGCGGCCCAAACGTTCCGTGATCCAGCCGATGGAATCGTTGACCGTACAATACTCGGCGGTGCCCAGGTTAAACAGATTCACGCGGGCGGTAGCGCGCCCGATGGCCAAAAGCATGGCATCCAGGCAATCCTGAACGTACAAGTAAGACTTGCGCTGCCGTCCGTCTCCTAATACATCCAGATGCTCGGGGTGCGCCCGAAGTTGCTTATAGAAATCCACGACGTGGCCGTGGGTGTAGCGTTCGCCGAGGATGGAGACGAAGCGGAAAATGTAAGCTTGCATACCGAAGCCTTCGCAGTAGGCTTCGATCATGGCCTCGGCGGCCAGTTTGGACGCGGCGTAGAGGGAGGTCTGGAGGGGGAAGGGGGCGTCTTCGGGCGTGGGGAAGACGGACGGCTCGCCATAGACGGAGCCGGTAGAAGCGAAGGCCAGACGGGTGACGCCATGGGTGCGCATGGCTTCGAGCACGTTGGCGGTGGCGATGGTGTTCTGCTCCAGGTCGCGGCGGGGGTGATCGGTGCCGAAGCGCACGTCGGCATTGGCCGCCATGTGGAAGACGAAATCGACACCGTTCACGGCGCGCGCGACGGCTTCCGGATCGAGCAGGTCGCCGCGCTGCAGGCGAAAGCCCGCGTGGGGCAGCGCGCCGGCCAGGAACTCCGCCTGGCCGGTGGAGAAATTGTCGAAGCCGGTCACCTCGTGACCATCGGCGAGGAGACGGTCCACCAGGTTACTGCCGATGAAGCCGGCGGCGCCGGTTACCAGGATTTTCAAGATCTCTCCATTTTGCCGCAGGTGTTCGCGGCTACCTTTTGAATCTGCGTATCGATGACTTTTTGCATTTCCGGGGGAAGCAGTTTCTTTTCGGGAAGATCATTCCAGGTATCCGCGGTCTGTTCTACGGTTTCGCGCACGGTTTGCCAGACCGAACTCACCGGCAGGCTTGCCTTGTCGCCGAAGCGGCGCACCTGATCGACGGTTATGCCATCCAGGGCGCGGCTTCCGCCAAACGTGAGGGCAAGCTGGTCGCCGGCAATGTATGGCAGGGTGGCGACGAAATCATAAGCAGGTGAAAGCACTGGCCTCCGGCCACCCGGATACAGCAATGACCAATTCTTCAGGTGCATGTCGCCGTTACCGATGGACACCGAGAAGGCCAGGCGGCGCACAAATTCATGCGCGCCTTCTTCCCCGGTTTCGGCGCGCAGCACCGCGGCAATATTCGCATAGCTGCGGCGGCCGTACTTATCGTCCGGGAACAGGCCGAAGACCTGGGCAAAGTCTTCCATGTGGATGCGCTCCCCCTCGGGTGTGCGGTCAAAGCGGCGCACTGCCAGCGCCTGGCCCGGCAGGCGGGCGGCCTCGGCAGGCAATCCACGCACCGCACTCACTGGAATCAAGCACGCCTCGGGGACGGCGATGCCGGCGGCGCGCGCCAGTTCGAGCATGACGTATTCGTTTTCGGCGACGGCCGGAAAATGCAAGGACGGCAGCTTTACGATCCAGAAGCCGCCGACACCATGAGCCGGGATGGTCAGCCCACCAGAGGCCTCCATCACCGCGGAGAACTTCAACTGCACGCCGGCTAGGGAGAACCGCAGCACGTCCGGCCCCCGTTCCCGATCGCGGCGTGGACGGCTGGTAGCATCAATGCGCGGCTCATCCATCGCGAAGGGCGTGACCGTTACTGCGCCGGGAAGATCCTCGCCCAGCGCCGCCAACAGAGCGAATTCCCGCGCCGCCTTCACTCCCGCCTGTTCCGCCAGGTATGTCCGCAGGTGCCCCTCCGGCAGCAGGTTGGAGAAGAACGGGGGCAGGCGGCGGCTCACCGGACGCACGGATGAAACCAGGCGTCCACCCTGCGCTTTGAACGAGAGGCTCAGCGTAGGCCGGTTGTGATCATCCACATAATCCTGCTCGAAGGAGAACAAATGGTGGTCACCCCCCAGGCGATTCAGCACTCCGATGCGACGGTCTTGGAGATGAACCGCCAAAGCCGTGGGGCCGGGATCAGTCTTCATCGCCATCGGATTCGTGGTCGCCGGCAGCATAGATCGGCTGGTCCGATTCGCCGCCGGAGTCGCGGTCCGTCCGCCGGCGATGGTCGCGAATCATGGCTTGAACAGCGGGGACGAGCGAGCGAGGGACGAGCAACAGGTCATGGTCGAGCACGCGAACCAGATCCAGCAGGGTGTCGAAGCGAGGCGCGATCTTTCCGGTTTCGATACCGGAGATATGCATTTGAGGCAGGCCTGCGCGTCTCCCCAACTCCGCCTGACTCCAGCCGCGTTTGTGGCGCGCAGCAAGTAGTTCACGGCGTACGGCATCGGGTAAGCGGCTTAGGCGAACCGTTTTGATATGTGATGACATATCACAGATGGGTGTCTATATAATATCGCATATGAGATGTATTTGGTAGACCGTTTTTTAGTGGAACCGTATGCGAAGAAGGTCGACCGCATTGCGGAGGTTGCCGCTGATGACGTTGAGCCGGCTGTCGCCGTCGTCGTGCCAGCGGATGGGCACCTGTTGAATGCGATAGCCCAGGCGGCGGGCGAGAACCAGGATCTCCACATCGAACATGTAGCCATCGATTTGCTGGCGGGTGAAGATTTCGCGCGCGGCGGCGCGGGTAAAGAACTTGAAACCGCATTGCGTATCGGTGATGCCGGTCAGACCTACGACGGCGTGCATCACCAGGCCGAAAGCTTTGCCGCCCAGGTGGCGGTAAAGCGGCTGGCGGCGCTCGATTTGGGATTCTTGCATGGTGCGCGATCCGATGGCTACATCGAAGCCCTGAGTCAGCCAGGGCCGGATCTTGTCGAACTCTTCGATGGGCACCTTGTTATCGGCGTCGGCATAGCCCGCGATATCGCCGCGCGCGAGGGCCATAGCTTCACGCACGCCGCGGCCTTTGCCACCGCGCTGCAGGCTGCCGATCACGTGCACGGGCGCACCCTGGCGGGCGGTCTCGTGCGCCAACTCGCGGGTGCCGTCGTCGCCGTCGGCGGCTACGATGATCTCGTAGCGGAGACCACGCGACTCGAAATAACAGCCTGTTTCCCGGATGGTGGAGACGATGGTGGCGGCTTCGTTATAGGCGGGCAGGACTAGAGAGACATCACACAAGTGGTTTATTCTAACAGGTGAACTAAGCATGCCCTTGAACATTGCGATAGCGGGCTGCGGCTTGATCGGGCGCAAGCGCGCGGCCTCGCTGGCGGGCGGGCGGCTGGCGATCTGCTGCGACGTGGATGCGGAGCGCGCGCGGGCGCTGGCGGGGGAACATCCGGGCGCGCAGGCGATGACGGACTGGCGCGCGGCGGCCGGTTGCCCGGGCATCGACGTGGTGGTGGTGGCGACCAGGCACGACATGCTGGCCCCCATCGCGGCGGCGGCGGCGGGTGCGGGCAAACACGTCCTGATCGAGAAGCCGGGCGCACGCCGGGCGTGCGAACTGGACGCGGTAGCGGAGGCGGCCGCGGCGACCGGCGCACTGGTCCGGCTGGGATTCAATCACCGGTATCACCGGGCGTTTCAAAAGGCTCGCGAGATCTTCGATGGGGGCGAGGTGGGCCCGCTAATGTTCATTCGGGGACGCTACGGGCATGGCGGGCGGCCGGGATACGAGCGGGAGTGGCGGGCCGATCCGGCGGTCTCGGGCGGCGGCGAACTGCTCGACCAGGGTATCCATCTAATCGATCTGTCGCGCTGGTTTATGGGCGATTTCGCGCGGGTCACGGGACGGACTCCGCATTACTACTGGCAAATGCCGGTGGAAGACAATGCTTTTCTGATGCTGGAAACGGCGGGCGGGCAGGTGGCGTTTCTGCATGCCAGTTGGTCGGAATGGAAGAACTTGTTTTCGTTCGAGATCTGCGGGCGCGACGGAAAGCTGGAAATTTCCGGGTTGGGCGGCAGCTACGGAACCGAGCGGTTGACCTTTTATAAGATGCTGCCGGAGATGGGGCCGCCGGAGACTACGGCTTGGGAGTTTCCCGGCCGCGACCGATCGTGGGATATGGAATTCGCCGAGTTCATGGAAGACATCCAACTGGGACGGCAGCCGCGGCCGGGGATCGCCGACGCACAAGCCGCATTGCGCGTGGTCGAACGCGTTTATGAAGAGAACGTCACATGATTATTACGCGCGCGCCACTACGGATTTCGCTGGGCGGCGGCGGCACGGACCTGCCGTCGTACTATCGCGAGCACACCGGCTTCGTGATCTCGGCGGCGATCGATAAATACGTTTACATCACGCTGCACGAGACCTTCAGCCAGGAATTGCTGATCAAATATTCGCAGATGGAATTGGTGGAGCGGGTGGACCAGGTGAAGCATCCGATCGTGCGGGAGGCGCTGCGCATGGTGGATGTGGGGCCGCAGCCGTACCTGGAGATCGTGAGCATGTCGGACATTCCGGCGGGCACGGGCCTGGGATCGTCGGGCAGTTTCACGGTGGCGCTGCTGCGCGCGCTGCATGCGTGGAAGCGCAACCTGATCCCGCGGCAGGATCTGGCGGAGCAAGCCTGCCGCATCGAGATCGATTTGCTGCACGAGCCGGTGGGCAAGCAGGACCAATACATCGCGTCGTTCGGCGGCATCACCTGCTTTCAGTTTTTACCGGACGACCGGGTGGAGGTGACGCCGCTGCAACTGGCGGGCGAGACCTTGGCCAACCTGGAGGATAACCTGTTGCTGTTTTTC
Source organism: Bryobacterales bacterium (assembly GCA_963843255.1). Classification (GTDB taxonomy): domain Bacteria; phylum Acidobacteriota; class Terriglobia; order Bryobacterales; family Bryobacteraceae; genus Bog-159. The sequence continues at coordinate 93,906 of CAWJJQ010000010.1, forward strand.
ACCGGGTTTACGCGCTCGGCGTCGGCGATTCTGGAGGAGCAGGACACGCGCACGCGGCGGCAGGATGCGGACATGATCGCGCAGCTTGACGTGGTGAAGCAACTCGGCTGCGAGAGCAAAGCGGCGCTGGAGGGCGGCCATCTGCGCCGGTTCGCGGAGTTGATGCACGTGCATTGGGAGCACAAGAAGGCGCGCTCGCGGGCGATGACGAATTCGAGCATCGACGATTATTACGAGCTGGCGCGAAAGAACGGCGCGCTGGGCGGCAAACTGATCGGCGCGGGCGGCGGCGGCTTCCTGATGCTGTACACGGAAGACAAGACGCGGCTGCGGCACGCCATGCGCGGCGCGGGGTTGCGCGAGGTGCGCATGCGCTTCGATTTCCAGGGCACCACGGTGCTGGCGCACGCGTGACCGGGATGCTGCCGGTAGCAATTCTGGCGGGCGGTCTGGGCACGCGGCTGTATCCGATGACAGAGCGGATTCCTAAGGCGCTGGTCGAGATCAACCGCGAGCCGTTCCTGGCGCACCAGTTGCGATTGCTGCGCGCGCGGGGTATCGAGCGCGTGGTGCTGTGCATCGGGCAGCACGGCGAACGCATACGCGAATATGCGGGCGATGGCGCGCGGTTCGGCGTGGATATTGCGTATGCGGCCGACGGTCCGGTACTGCGCGGCACGGCGGGCGCCATCCGTAATGCGCTGCCGTTGCTGGGCGAGGCGTTTTTTGTGGTGTATGGGGATTCGTATTTGCCGTGTCCCTATGCGGACGTGGCACAGGCGTTTCGCGATGCGGGCCAGCCCGGCCTGATGACGGTGTATCGCAACGAAGGCCGCTGGGATGCGAGCAACGTGGAGTTCGCGGACGGGCGGATCGTGGCCTACGATAAAAAGAACCGGACAAAGCGCATGCAATACATCGACTACGGACTGGGGGTTTTCAGCCGCGCGGCGCTGGCGGACTCGCGGCAGGCTGACCTGGCGGAAGTGTATGGGGAGTTGCTGGGGCGGCAGCAGTTGGCCGCGTACGAGGTGCGCGAGCGGTTTTACGAGATCGGGTCGTTCGAAGGGATCAGGGAATTGTCGGAATATCTGGCGGGAGCGGAAGCGTGAGTTTCGTGGAAGAGTACCTTGCGGAGTGCGCCGAAGTGCTGCGCCGGCTGGACACCAGCGAGATCGAAAAGCTGGCGCAACTACTGGCGGGCACCCGCGCGCGCGGCGGGCGGCTGTTCATATTGGGCGTGGGCGGGAGCGCGGCGAACGCGTCGCACGCGGTGAACGATTTTCGCAAGATCTGCGGGATGGAGGCTTATTGTCCGACCGATAATGTTGCGGAACTGACGGCGCGTACCAATGACGAAGGGTGGGCGTCGGTATTCGAGCAGTGGCTGCGCGTGAGCCGGTTGCGGGCGCACGATTGCGTCCTGGTGTTTTCGGTGGGCGGCGGCAATCTGGAAAAAAACGTTAGCCCCAACCTGGTTGCGGCGCTCGAATACGCGAAGGCTGCAGGGACGGCCATCGGAGGCGTGATCGGACGCGCGGACGGCTACACGGCGCAGGTGGCGGACGCTTGTGTGATCGTGCCGGCGGTGAATCCGGCGCACGTCACGCCGCATGCGGAAGCTTTCCAGGCGGTGGTGTGGCATCTGCTGGTGACGCATCCGGCATTGAAGGCGGCCGAGACGCGTTGGGAATCGCTGAAGTGAAGCGGGCGGTGTTTCTGGATCGGGACGGAGTGCTGGCACGCGCGCTGGTACGCGACGGGAAGGCGTACGCGCCGGTAACTCCCGAAGAAATGGAAATTGAGGACGAAGCGGCGGCGGCCCTGGCGCGGCTGAAAGCTGCCGGATTCGTGCTGGTGGTAGTGACGAATCAGCCGGACGTGGGGCGCGGGGTCACGCGGCGGGAAGACGTGGAGACCATGCACGCGGCCTTGCGGGCAGCCCTTCCGCTCGACGACTGCTACGTCTGCTATCACGACGACGCGGATGGCTGCGCCTGCCGCAAGCCGAAGCCGGGCATGTTGCTGGAGGCTGCGGCGGCGCATGGGATCGATCTTGCCGGCAGCTTCATGGTGGGCGACCGCTGGCGTGACGTGGATGCAGGCGCGGCGGCGGGCTGCCGGACGGTGTGGATCGACCGGGGGTACCGGGAGCGGGCGCCGGAGCATGCGGCGGATGCGCGGGTGGAGACGCTGGCTGCGGCGGCGCAGTGGATCCTGGGGCAGGTGCAGTGAGGCATACCACGCAAGAAAGAAAATCTGACCTCGGAGTTGCAGATCCATTTGCGGGGCGAGACGCCTGGCGCCAAGCTAGTAGCGTGGGCTAGCTGAACAGCGGTATCGTGAGGGCATGGGAATGACGTTGAATATACCGGACTCGGTGCTTCAGGGCCTCCGGATTCCCGAAGCGGAGATTGCGCAGCGGCTCCGTGCCGAGCTCGCGATCGCGCTCTACGCTCAAGGAGCGCTTTCGCTCGGGAAGGCTGCCGAACTTGCCCAGGTGGATCGCATGTCCTTCGGCCAGTTAGTCGGCCAGCGCGGCATCGCCAGGCACTACGGCGACCAGGAGTTGGCGCAAGACATCTCCTATGCTCGTAGCGAGTAACACTTCGCCAATCTGCAATCTCGCAATTATCGGCCGCCTCAATCTCCTGCAAGCCCAGTTCGGGAAGATTTTGGTTCCTGAAGCTGTCAAAAGCGAACTCGACCAGCTTTCTCACGCTGGCGCCTCGATGGAGGTCCAACGAGCTTTCCGCGAGGGCTGGATTAAACCGCAGGCACTCAAGGACGAAAAAGCGGCGCGGCTGCTTGAAATGACGCTTGATCCCGGTGAAGCCGCGGCTATAGCACTCGCCCTGGAGATGTCTGCGGACTTGATTCTGCTGGATGAGCGCGACGCTCGCATTGTGGCGGAGCGCTCCGGGCTGCGGGTCACGGGATTGCTCGGCGTATTGCTGCGGGCCAAGAAGGACGGCCAAATCGAGGCCGTTAAGCCGGAGGTGGAAGGCTCTACGTACCCGGGCCAGGTTTTTCGTGTCGGGGATCCTGGAACGAGCGATCCTCGAATCAGCAGGAGAACAGTAATACACATTCTCGTTAGAGACGGCTGCCGGGGCGCGCCCTCAGATGCGGTGAAAAGCCTTCAGAATTTCCCGCGTGGAGTATTGCAGCGCGATGGGGCGGCCGTGCGGGCAGCTCATTGGGCAATCTGTCGCGGCCAGCGCGCGCAGCAGCCATTCCATTTTGGCGTGATCCAGGCGGGTGTTGATCTTGATCGCGGCCTGGCAGGCGATGGAGGCGGCGATGGAGCGGCGAACGTCTTCGAGCGAGAGGCCGCGCAGTTCGGTCTCGGCAGTTTCCAGAATCTCGGCCAGCACTTTTTCCAGGTCGGCGGGGCCCACGGCGGCGGGGGCGGCCTGTACGGCGATGGTGCGATTGCCAAACGGCTCGCTTTCGAAGCCCAGCGCGTTCAACTCGTCGGCGATGCGGGCATACTCGATCTGCTGGCCGGGTGTGAGCTGGAGGATGAGGGGCATGAGCAAGCGCTGGGTTTCCACATTGCCCGCGGCGCGCTGTTTTAGCACGCGCTCGAAGAGGATGCGCTCGTGGGCCACATGCTGGTCGATGATCCAGAGACCGTCGCGGCCGGCGGCGATGATGAAGCTCTCGTGGATCTGGCCGAGCGGACGCAGGTCCGACAACGCTCCCAGGGAGGCATCGGAAACCGGTAGGGCATCCACCGGGAAAACGCCGTGCGTTTCAGGCACACGCAGGCGCGCGGCGGGCACGGGTTCATCCGCGAGGGCGATGGAGGAGCCGCCGAAATCGAGGCGCGGCGCGGGTCCGGCGGCGGGGCGCAGGGCAAACGCAGGCAGGGATGGCTCGGCCGCTTCAGGAGATGCGGGCGCGGGCGGAACGGAAGCCTCCGGCAAGGCTTCGTTCTGCAACATCTGGGAAAACTCGGAATACGGCAGGCGCGCCGCGGGCTGCGGGCTGGCCGCGGGTGAAAAAGCAGGCGCGGGGCGGGTCTCGATGAGACGCTCACGGATGACGTCGCGCACGAAATCGTGGACGAAGGACTGGTGGCGGAAGCGCACCTCGGTCTTGGACGGATGCACATTCACGTCCACCTCGTCGCACTCGCACTCGAGAAACAGGAGCGCGAAGGGATAGGCTGCCGGCGGCATCAGGTTGTGATAGGCCGAAGAAATCGCGTGGAGCAGCAGCCGGTCGCGGATGAGCCGCTGGTTGACGAAAATGAAGATCGAATTGCGATTGCCCTTCTGGATCTGGGGGCGGGAAACGAAGCCCGTGAGACGGAACGTTTTGGTAGAAGGCTCGTCGGGCTCGCGACGGAATTCGGCGATGGCTTCGGAAGGCGGCACGTAGGGCGGTGGCAGCACCAGTTGGCGGTCGCAGACTCCCAGTTCCACGAGCTGTTCCAACGTCTGGCCGCCGAACACCTGAAACACGCGCTCGCGCAGCGTGGGGACGGGCGTGACGGCGAGCAGTTCGGCGGTGCCGCTGGTGAGCCGGAACGTCTTCTCGGGATGGGCCAGGCTGTAGTGCGTGACCAGCGATGCGATGTGAGCCAGTTCGGTCTGCTCGGAGCGCAGGAATTTCTTGCGCGCGGGCACGTTGAAGAACAGGTCGCGGACAGTGATGATGGTGCCGCCGGCCAGCGCCACTTCATCGCAATGCAGCATTTTGCCGCCGGCGATTTCGATGCGGGTACCGGTGGTCTCGTCGGGGGAGCGGGTTTCGAGCAGCAGGCGCGAGACGGAGGCGATGGAGGGCAGCGCCTCGCCGCGAAAGCCCAGGGTGGCGATAGAGAGCAGATCCTTCACGTCGCGCAGCTTGCTGGTGGCATGGCGTTCGAAGGCCAGCAGGGCGTCGTCGCGCAGCATGCCGCAGCCATCGTCTGAGATGCGGATCAGGCGGCGGCCGCCGCTTTCCACGTCGATGCGCAACACAGTAGAGCCGGCATCCAGTGAGTTTTCGAGCAGCTCTTTTACCACCGAGGCAGGCCGTTCCACCACCTCGCCGGCCGCGATCTTATTGGCTACCTGATCGGGAAGAACGCGGATGCGGCCCATAGACATCGACCACTATAGCAGCGGGATTGGCAACTTTTGGCGATCGAGATTGGAACCTGCGGGCGCTCCCGTTCGTAGTACGCCAAGACGTGCAAATTCAAATTCAAAACCTCTCGAAGACCTATCCGAACGGGGTCAAGGCGCTGGACAACGTATCGCTGACCATCCCATGCGGCATGTACGGACTGCTGGGGCCGAACGGCGCCGGCAAATCCACCCTGATGCGCACGCTGGCCACGCTGCAGGACCCGGATTCGGGCACCGCCACTCTGGGCGAAATCGATGTGCTCAGCCAGAAAGACGAGGTGCGCCGCCGGCTCGGCTACTTGCCGCAGGATTTCGGCGTCTACCCGCGGATTTCGGCGCAGGACATGCTGGATCACATCGCGCTGCTCAAGGGTTTGACCAATGCAGGCGAGCGCCGCGAGAGGGTGACGGCCATGCTGCAACGCTGCAACTTGTACGATGTGCGCAAGAAGCCGCTGACCGGCTATTCAGGCGGTATGCGGCAGCGCTTCGGGATCGCACAGGCGCTGATCGGCAGCCCGGAGCTGCTGATCGTGGACGAGCCCACGGCGGGCCTGGACCCGGGCGAGCGCAACCGGTTCTACAACCTGCTGGCGGAAGTGGGCGAACAGGTGATCGTGATTCTTTCCACCCACATCGTGGAGGACGTGACCGACCTTTGCACCAAGATGGCGATCATCCACGAAGGCAAGGTTTTGTTTGAGGGCACGCCCGACGACGCCATCGCCGGCCTGGACGGACGTGTGTGGCAGCGGTCGATCGCCAAGCCGGATCTGGCCGCATACGAGCAGCGCTGCCGCGTGATTTCCAACCGTCTGGTGGGCGGGCGGCCGTTTCTGCACGTGCTGGCCGAGGAGGCGCCCGGGGAAGGCTTCGCGCAAGGCAGGCCGGACCTGGAAGACGTGTTCTTCACGCGCATCCGGGGTTGGAACTAGGAGCGGGCGATGTTGTGGCAGATTCTGCGCTTTGAAATCCGTTACTGGCTGCGCTCGTGGATGCTGTGGATTTTCCTGCTGATCATCGCGGCGCTGATCTTCGCGGCGGCCAGCACGGATCAAGTCCGGATCGGCGACTCGTTCCTGAACACCTACCGGAATGCGCCGTTCGTGATCGAGAACTTCTATTCGTTCGTCGGGCTGTTCATGCTGCTGATGACGCCGGCGTTCGTGAACTCGGCGGCGGCGCGCGATTTCAGCTATCGCACCTACGAGATCATCTTTTCGACACCCCTGCGGCGCCGCGACTATTTATGGGGCCGGTTCATTGGGGCGACGGTGGTGGCGACGGTGCCTGCGCTGGGCGTGTCGATCGGGATCCTGCTGGCGAAGTACATGCCGTGGGTGGACGCGGACCGGTGGGGTCCGGTGAACTGGATGGCGCACGTGCAGGGAATCGTGGTGTTCGCCGTTCCGAACGCGGTTTTCATAGCGGCGGTGTTGTTTGCGATCGCGGTGCTGGCGCGCAACGAGATTGCGCCGTTCATCGGCGGGCTGGTGCTGCTGACGGGATACGCGGTGGCGGATGCGTTGACGCAGAACCTGGAGCGGGAAAAGCTTGCGGCGATGCTGGATCCGTTTGCCATACGGACTTTCAGCGTGGCGACGAAATATTGGACGGTGGCGGAGAAGAATACGCGCACGATCGGCTTCGACGGGATGCTGTTGTGGAACAGGCTCCTGTGGCTGGCGGTGGGCGGGCTGGTGTTCGCGTTTGCTTATAGCCGGTTCAGCTTCGCCGAGAAGCGGAAGAAGGTGAAGGCGGTGCCGGAGCGTGAGTCGGCTTTCGAAACGAGCCGCACGCTGGTGCTGATGCCGCCCGCAGCGACCGTTTCGCGCTGGCCGCAATTTTGGGCTTCGGTGCGGGTGCAGTTTTTGGGGGTGGTGAAGAGCACTTCGTTTATCGTGATCCTGGCGGCGGCGCTGCTGAATTCGATCCCGTCGATAGCCATGAGCGCGCGGGAGGCGTTTGACGGAGTAAGTTATCCGGTCACTTACTGGGTGCTGGAGATCATTTCGGGGACCTTGTATATGTTCCTGGTGGGCATGATCACCTTCTACGCGGGCGTGCTGGTTTGGAAAGACCGGGACACACGCATGGACGAAATTCACGACGCACTGCCGGTGCCGGACTGGCTATCCTATGTTTCACGCCTGACGGCGCTGGTTTCGATCGTGCTGCTGGTCGAACTGGTGGCGATGGCCAGCGGCGTGGTGGTGCAGACGTGGCTCGGGTATCATCGCTACCAGTTCGGGCTGTACCTGAAGGAAATGTTCGTGCGCGACGGGTCGTTTTTTGTATTTTCGGCGGTGCTCGCATTTTTCATCCACGCGCTTTCGCCGAATAAGTACGTAGGATACTTCGGCTTCATTACTTTCCTGGTATTGAATGCTTTCATCTGGCGTCCACTGAATGTAGCCACTAACCTGGTGCGGTTCGGCATGCGGCCGTCAGTGACTTACTCCGACTTCTTCGGCGATGCACCTTTCCAGACGGGCTGGGACTGGTTCACGCTGTACTGGCTGCTCGCTTGCGGGCTGCTCTCGATCGGCGCGGTGCTGTTCTGGCCGCGCGGCAAGCAGGCGCGCTGGCGGGAGCGGGTACACGAGGCGGGACTGCGTTTTCACGGCGCATTGCGGCCGATGGCGCTGGTGTGCGCGGTGTTGTTTATCTTGACCGGCGGCTGGATCGCATACAACACCATGGTCCTAAACCCGCTGTACGGACCGACCGATCTGCTGCGGCAGCAGGCGGATTACGAGAAGACATACAAGCCCCTGGCCAAACTGCCCCAGCCGCGGGGGCGCAGCGTGAAATACGGGATCGAGATCTACCCGGAAACGCGCAACATGACCATGCACGGCAAGGCGGTGATTTACAATCCCTACCAGAAACCGCTGGACGAAATCCACTTTACGCTGAACCGCAATTACCGCACGCAGATCGACGTGCCGGGCGCGGTGTTGAAGAAGGACGACGCGCGGCTGGGATACCGGGTCTTCCGGTTTACGGCCCCGCTCCAGCCAGGCGAGAGCCGCACCATGAAGCTCACCGTGGAAAGCCGCACGCGCGGGTTCGAGAACTCCGTGAGCAACCTGGAACTGGTGCAGAACGGAACGTTCTTCAACAACGGCGTGGCGCCGGTCATCGGATACTCTCCATCCCGGGAGTTGGACGACGCCAACGATCGCCGTAAGTACGGGCTGAAGGAGATCGACCTGATGCCGGCGCTGGAGCGCCACTGCCTGGAAGACTGCATGGAGAACTACATCGGCGGCCATTCCGACTGGGTGGACGTCAGCACGGTGATCGGCACGTCTGCCGATCAGATCGCCATCGCGCCGGGATCGCTGGTACGGGAGTGGCGCGGGGAGGGCGGACGGCATTACTTCGAATACAAGCTGGACCACCCGTCGCTGGGCTTCTACTCCTTCATTTCGGCGCGGTACAAAGTAGCGCGGGAGGAGTGGAACGGCATCAAGCTGGAAGTTTACTACCTGGCCGAGCAGCCCTGGAACGTGCCGCGCATGTTGAACTCGATGCGGAAGTCGCTGGATTATTACACGCGGAATTTCGGCCCATACGCGCACAAGGAGGCGCGTATCATCGAATTTCCGCGGGTAGCGCGGTTTGCGCAGGCATTTCCCGGAACCATGCCTTACTCGGAGTCGATCGGCTTCATTGCCGACCTGCACAATCCCGACGATATCGATTCGGTCTTCTATGTAGTGGCGCACGAGATGGGGCACCAGTGGTGGGCGCACCAGGTGATCGGGGCGAACATGGAAGGCGCCACGCTGCTTTCCGAGACGCTGGCGCAATATTCGGCGCTCATGGTGATGGAAAAGGAATACGGCCGGGACCTGGAGCGCAAGTTTCTGAAATTCGAGATGGACGGATACCTGCGGTCGCGCGGGCGGGAGCGGCTGAAGGAGCATCCGCTGCTGACCGTGGAATCGAACCAGGGATATGTTCACTATCGCAAGGGCAGCGTGGCGATGTATTACCTGAAAGAGATGATCGGCGAGGAGGCGGTGAACCGGGCCCTGCGAAAACTGGTCCAGAATTATGCATACCAGCCGCCGCCGTATCCGGTGTCCTGGGCGCTGGTGGATGCGCTGCGGGAGGAAACGCCGCCCCAATACCAATACCTGTTGAAGGATCTGTTCGAGGAAATGACCCTGTTCTCGAACCGTACGCGGACGGCCACGGCGCGCAAGCGTGCAGACGGAAAATACGACGTGACCATCGACATCGAGACGCACAAGTTCAAGGCGGATGCGAAAGGCAACGAGACGGAAGTGCCGGTGAACGACTGGATCGAGATCGGAGCGTTTGCCAAACCGGAGCCGGGGCGGAAGTACGGGCGCACGTTGTATCGCGAGCGGATGCGCATGGCGGGAACGCGGTCGACGCACACGTTCACCGTGGATGAGATGCCGGAGAAGGCCGGGGTGGATCCGTTTTTGCTGCTGGTTGACCGGGTGCCGGAGGACAATATGATGACGGTGTCGGAGTAGGGGCGCGGCCGTACGATGAGAGGCCACGCACTGGGGGATTGCGGGTGTTTGGGCGTGCCCGGGTCAACGCCCAAGCAAGGCCGAGTCACGTGCCGGGCTCAATGGACCGGAGCCGGCTCGCCGTCGCGAGTCTTGAGGCCGACTTTGATGGGCATGTTCAACGGGAGAATCACGTTCGCACCGCGGGCGATGAAATTCGAGTAAAGACTGAGTGCCGCGCCGGTGATGGCAATCCCCGAGGCGAAAACGCGGGGACCAACCTGCGCTAAGAGGATGCCCACCAGCCCGAAGCCCACGGCTCCGGATTCGGCGCGGCCTCCGATGTCCCAATCGGGCACACCCTGGGCATTATAATCCTGATGAAACGAGAGCCCGGCCGCGGCTACCGCGATAGCGGGAAAAATGAGCCGGGTCTTGGGGCTGCTGACTTGCGTGGCGCCTTCCGCGTCGAGGGACAAGTGCGCGTTGAAGTCCGCATCCAGTCCCTCAAGGTAGCCCTGGACGATCTGCGCGCTGCCTGCCGGCGGCTCTATCCGGCGGAATACAAAAAGCACCTTCCCGTTGCGATGAAGGAAGCGAGCACGCCGCGCCTCAATCACCTCCCCGAGAAGGCGGCTGCCTTCCGGAATCAGCAGGGTATGATCGGCTGCGAACTGCGGGCGGGTCACCACCGCTTCCACCAGCGATCCTATGCGGGCGGTCGCCGAACTGATGGGAGTGAGCAGACGGGCGGTGACCACCTGAGCTTCAGATCCGGGAGCGGCCGGAGAAGCGGTTGGCGCCTGGGCAATACCTGGCGTCAGCCCAGTAAGAGGTTCCTGCAAGACTCCATTGAAGAGAGTGCCGGCGGGCCATGCTTGCCGGTGATAGGGAAGCATGTCGCACAGCCTGGATTTCAGACGGCTTATCTTGCCCGGTGTCTTGAAGGCAAGGATGGCAGCCTGGGTGGTTTCGAACCTCTCTCGTGCGCCCTGCAAAACGGAATTGCGTTCTTCCTGCTTCTTGAGAGGTTTGGCGACACGCGTGGTGTGTGCGGTTCCGAGCGATGGCGCCGTGCGAAGAGACAACCGCGAACCGTCGTTCAGCACCAAAGCGTCGAACTGTGCACGAACCTCGCGCGGCGGCGTAAAGTTGCCGTACAGGAGCGCGGTGAGACGCCGGGCTATGGGAACGCCGCCGATTTCAGCGATATGCCCTTCGACTACAGTGCCGGCCGGAAGGGCCACCCGATCGTAAACGTAAATCGGTTCGATCAGTCGTCCCTGGACTGGTTCGCCGGCATGCTTGATGGCGATACGGCGTTCAATTGCCACGCGCAAAGGCACGCCTGACGGAACCGTTATCCCGGGCTGAGAGAGCGGGGCTTTGGGACTCTCCTGTGCCAAAGCTGCCACTGCAATTGCCCACCACACGATGCATCCGCGGATCACCAGTTTTCTCCGTTTACGCAGTATACCGTGCAGATGCCGGTTCCGGATGCGGTTTGCCGCGATCAGTTCGTGCCGGTCCGAGGAGTGGGCGCCGTTTCCTGCATCGACTGGCGGTAGCGCTCCAGGAGCTGTTCCCGATTCTGGCGCAGGTCTACTCCCGTAGGCGCGGCGGGATAAGGCTGGTCGCCCATGATGCCTTCCCAGAGAATGCGATTGTACTCCGCACCATCGACGCGATCGGCGTCCGTAAAGTCCATTCCACGGGTGACCTGCGCCCAGTAGGGCGCGGCATGCCAGGTCGCCGGGCACGGCGTCAGGCCGGCCGGCTGCGGAACAGGCAGCGGAATTGAGGCGGTCACTGTTGGGGCGTAGAGGCACGCCGAGGGAACCGCGGTAAAGTTCCAGGGGCTGGGCGTGGTGTTGAAGATGTCGGCCATAGGATGCGCCAGCGCATCGTTCAGGTTCATCATCGGCGGAAAGTGCAGCGCCTCCAATTTCTCAGGCAGGCCCAGAACCTCTTCGATGGTGCGTACGAAGTCGATCGTATTGTATGGTGTCGAGACCACCGCGCCTTGCTTGACATAGGCGCCCGCCACGAACGCCACACTGCGGTGCGAATCCATGTGGTCGCCGCCATCCTGCGCGTCGTCCTCGACCACAAAGATCAGGGTATTGGCCGCGTACACGGGGCTGTTTGCGATCTTCTGAATCAGCAAGCCGACCGCGTAGTCGTTATCGGCCACCATCAGAGAGGGAGTGTTCACCCCGGCAATCGCGGTATCGAAGTTTCCGGTGTGATCGTGCATGAAGCGGACCAGGCTCAAGGCAGGCAGTCCACCCTTGGCGTAGTTGGTATCGAACTCTCGCTCCCACTCCTTGTAGCGATAATAATCCGGGAGGTTGTTGTCGAAACCGCGGAAGTAGGGATCGGTGTACGGCGTGAGGGCAACATTTGTGGGGTAGGCCACGATTCTGTGGTTTGCAAACGGGGTGGGATCCACCGGAATGCCTTCAGGAGTGGTTTGGTAGAGCGTCAAGTCGATGAAGAAACCGTAGTTGCGAACCGTGAGGCCGGCGCGCAAGGCGGAGTCCCACAAATAGCCCGTATTCACTTCGTTGTCCGGTCCATCCGGAGCGGACACATTGGTCTGGCCCGGTAACACATCCGGGTCAGGCGAGGTGTAGGGGTCCGCCGCCATGCGCCCGGCGACGGTCGGAATGGCGACGTTGACGCCGCGATTCAAACCCTCCGACTCCAAGCTGAGACCGCGGTACGCATAGGCCACCGGCCATTGGCGTTGGACCACGTCCGGGGCCTGGGCCGCGGTACTCCACAGCCAGCCGTCATAGCTGACCTCGGCGGTACACAGGAAGTTGTCGAGCGTGACGAAGGTTTGCGCGAGATTATGCAGGTTCGGCGTAACCGGCTGTGGAAACTCAGTCAAAGCGGGCTGGCCATTGCCGCCTGGCAGGTCGCCCAGAATCTGGTCGTAAGTCCGGTTTTCCTTAAGGATGAAGATCACGTGCTTGACGCCCTGGCTCACTGCTGCCATGACCGCGGCATCGCTGGTGCTTTCGGTGCTGGTGAACCGGTTATTCGCGACCACCTGCGCGGTAAGGGTGGCCAGTTGTGCCGCATTGGGGAACGGAAAACTCAGGAGCCCGGCTTTGCTCAATTGCGGATTGTACTGATTCGATGCCATGCAGGTCGGCCATCCGACCGGTCCGTAGCCGCCGTAGCAAAAGTTGGCATTCGGGCCCGTAGGCGACTTCGAATTGATCACGTACACCGATTTGCCATCGCCGCTGAAGCTCACGGAGTTCGGATACCAACCGGTGGGAATGAGGCCCACTACCTGGTCGCCGGTATGGGTTCCGGTGAGCGCCACCACCGAGATGCAATTCAGGTTTCCGTCGGTGACATAAAGCTGCGTCTCATCCGGCGAGAGCGTCACGCTGTTGGGGTTGGCGCCCTTATATTGGGCCAGGGAGGAAGGCAGGAGGGGAGCGACCACGGGGATGGTTTCGACTATGGCGTTGGTCCTGGTGTCGATCACGTCTACGGTGTCCGACTGGTCTTCGACGACGTACAGGAGTGTCTGGGCCGCGTTCAGCGTCATCTTGTTGGGTTGGCCCTTCACTGGTATCCGGGCCGTTATCGACGGCCCCCAATCCGCGAGGGATGTTGATCCCGTGGACCACCCACCCAGGTTCACTACATCGATCTCGCGATCGCGAATGCTCGATACATAGGCGGTGGCGTCCAGACCATTACCCTTCACGACCACCCAAAACGGATCTTCGCCGCCCGGAACACCAGACTGCCAGGCGTTGCTCTTGCCGGGCCGCAGGTCGAGTTCTATGCCCTTCGACCAGTTGCCCAGCCCTCCGGTGAACACCGTGATCGAATCGTTGTAGTAATTGGCCACCACCAGCGTTTTGCCATCGTTCGACAGAGCCAGGCCGGCAGCGCAAGGATATACGCCAACCTGCTGGTTGATGGCGGCTATGCCATTTGGCTTCAGGTTAAGACCGTTACCGAGCTTGTGTCCCATAGTGAGCAGGGCACCGGGCGCCGCGGGCCAAGCCTGGGTTTTTTGGTTCCAGTTCACAATAAAGACCGCATCAGCGGCGCAGCCTCCCACGTAAAAAGCGGTGCCGGAGGGATCGAAGGCCACTCCGTTGTAGGTAACCGGGAACTGCACTGCCTGCTTCTGGACGGGCGTGGGCTGCGAAATGTCGTAGACGAATACATACTCATTCGAGGAAGTGCTGTTCCAAGCCTGCTTCGGTGGAGCAGGCTGCACGTCGCTGGTGAAGTAGCGGTTGTAACCGCTGGTCAGAACCAGCATGGTCTTATGATCCGGGCTCACCACGCTCGAGACCGCTTGCGACGCCGACCAGGTTGCCGGAAGGGGCGCGCCGGGGTTCAGTGCCGCAAACCGGGCGCCTTGTGGGCCGTGGGGCCCCTGGGGAGTAAGATCTTGGCCCATGTTGGGTAGGGCCGGAGGGGTGGACTGCGCATTGGCCAGTGCACCCGAGACGACCAACGCAAACGCCAGCACTACCGCCCGCCCGGCGCGAAGTGCAATCCTGCAATTTCCGGAGTGGTTTCTCATATTTCCTACAGCACAGGTTAGTTTATTTCGCGACTGAATTCATCAATAATCAGATATACACCTCTCTTTATATCGTATTAACTTAAGATAATAAACAACAGCTCTTTCAAAGGCCGCGGGCAATCCCGCGCGGTACAGCACGGCGGGCGCGAACGGTTGAAGGGACATCCGCTGCTGACCATGGAATCGAACCAGGGATATGTGCACTACCGCAAGGGCAGCGTGACCATGTATTACCTCAAGGAGATGATCGGCGAGGACGAGGTGAACCGGGCGCTGCGGAAGGAAACGCCGCCCCAATACCAATAACTGTTGAAGGATCTGTTCGAGGAAATGACGCTATTCTCGAACCGCACGGACGGCGACCGCGCGCAAGCGGGCAGACGGAAAATACGACGTGACCATCGACGTCGAGACGCACAAGTTTAAGGCTGATGCGAAAGGCAACCAGACGGAAGTGCCCGTGAACGACTGGATCGAGATCGGGGCGTTTGCCAAACCGGAGCCGGGAAGGAAGTACGGGCGCACGCTGTATCGCGAGCGGATGCGCATGGCGGGAACGCGGTCGACGCACACGTTCACCGTGGATAAGATGCCGGAGAAGGCGGAGGTGGATCCGTTTCTGCTGCTGGTGGACCGGGTGCCTGAGGACAATGCGATAACGGTGTCGCAGTGATGTAGACTCGGATCATGACCCAACCACTGCGCTTAACCGCGATCATCGAACGGGAGGACGGAGGATTCGTGTCGCTTTGCCCCGAACTCGATATCGCAAGCCAAGGCTCTTCGATTGACGAAGCGAAAGCGAATCTGGTTGAGGCCCTGGCGCTTTTCTTCGAAACGGCCGATCAGTCCGAAGTTGTCCGAAGGTTCCGCAGCGAGGTGTTCGTTACACAGGTCGAGGTTCCCGTTGGGTAAGCTCCGAGTTCTTTCTGGGAACAAAGTTTGCCACATACTCGAACAAAATGGGTTCGTCGCAGTCCGTCAGCGCGGCAGTCACCGGATTATGCAAAAGCTGATGGAGGGCACCACGATCACAGTTCCTGTTCCACTTCACGATCCCGTCAGGCGGGGCACTCTCCTTAGCATTATCAGACAGTCCGAATTGCCGAAAGCGTTATTTGAACAGGGAGATTAGAGCGATGGCTCAAGTCACCATCTGTGTGCGCGCCGCCTTCGTGATTTGAGGCGGAGGCGCCCCACCCCCAGCGTCGAACGAAATTTAAATCTTCAGAACGTTTTGCCCTCCCCGAGCGTTATAACACTCAGAATGCCCCTGGCAATGGCCGCTGGCCGGCTGAGCGCCCGCAACGACGCCGACCTGATCCTGGCATCCAAGCGTGGTGATCTATCCGCGTTCGAGGAGATCTACGCCGCGCACGCCGGGCGCATGAAGAGTATTGCGTTTCATATGCTTGGAGATCGTGCCGACGCCGAAGATGCCGTTCAGGAAGCGTTCCTGAAGATATACCGCGGCACTGCGGCCATCCAATTCGATTCGCACCTGGCGCCCTGGATCTACCGCATCCTGCTGAATTGCTGTTACGACACGGGCCGCAAACGCCGCCGCCAGGCCGAGGCGCCTCTCAACGTGGAACCTGCCATCCCCAATAACGCGCCGTTACAGATCGCCCTGCGGCATGCGCTGGGACGCATCGATCCCCAGCACCGCATGGTGTTCTGGCTGTTTGAAGTGGAGGGTTTCCGGCATTCGGAGGTCGCCGCCATCCTCGAGATCCCCGAAGGCACCTCCAAAAAATGGCTTTTCGAGGCCAAGCAAGCATTAAAGCGAATGTTGACGGAGGGCCGCTCATGACATTCGATTGCAAGGACTTAGAACGCGCCCTCGCCGTCCCGGAATTATTGCCCGACGCGCGCGAACACGCCAAGGTCTGCGACGCCTGCCGCCGCGAGCTGTGGCTCTGGGGCGAGTTGTCCAGCGTCGCTCCCCGCCTGCGCGAAGAGTGGGAAACCCCCGACCTTTGGCCCAAGATCCGCGAAAGTCTCGCCGCGCAGCAGAAAGCCGCCAGAACCCAAGCCTCCACTTCGCGCCGGAACTGGTACATCATGGTAGGCCTCGCCGCCACCCTGGTCATCGCGGTCTCGGTTTTCGTGATGATGCAGGCGCGGCAGGCGCCCCCCGCCGTAGCCCAGCAGGATAGCGATTTCCTCACCGAACAGACGCTGAAGGAAGTCGAGAAGAATGAGGCGGCTTACCGCGCTTCGATCGACAAGTTGTCGCGCCTCGCCCAGCCCCGGCTGAACAGCGCAGATAATGCGTTGACCGTCGCCGATCGCGAGAAGCTGCTGGTGCTCGATTCGGAAATCAGCGAGGTCCGCTCTACCGTCGATCACAACCGCTTCAACGCGCGCCTGCAAACCGAACTGGCCGTTTTGTATCGGGAAAAGCAAGACACCCTAAAGGAGATATTGGAACGTGCACAAAAGTATTAAGCTCGGCCTAGCCCTGTTAGTGGCATCGCAGGCTTTCGCGCGCAACGAGATCACGCGGAATTTCGATCAGACCGTGACCCTCGGCGCCGGCCAGAGCGTACGGCTGGAACACCGCATGGGCAATGTCAACCTGCGCACGCACGCGGGCCGCGAGGTCACGGTCCATGCCACCATCCGTGTATCGGCTTCCAATGATAGCGAGGCCAAGCGCGTGGCCGATCAGATCCGCATCGAAGTCGCCCCATCCGGCTCCGCGCTGATCATCCGTACCGAGTACCCCAAGGAAGAGCATGACGGCTTTTTCGGTTTTCACAATCTTTCGTATTCCGTCGATCTCGACGTGAGCATGCCCGAAACCGCGCCCCTGGAGCTGCGCAACAGCTTCGGCAGTGTCACGGTTGACGATCTCAAAGCCAATGGCAATATCACCAATGCCCACGGCGCCCTCACCTTTCGCCACGGCCGCGGCACGCAGCACCTGGAAAATTCTTTTGCCTCCGTCGAAGTCACCGGCAACGCGGGCGATCTCACCATCCGCAACAACAACGGAACCGTGGACGTGCACGAGGTTACCGGTCTCGTGGACGTGAAGAACCGCTTCGCCAATGTTACGGTCTCCGATCCGGGCCACGGCGCCATCGTGGTGAACGGAAACGGCTCGGTGATGGTCACCAATGCCGGCGGCGACGTGCGCATCACCAATTCATTCGGCAAAGTCACCGCTACAACCGTCAAGGGCAACCTGGTGGTTGATAACAGCAACGGCGAGGTGGAGGCCAATAGCGTGACCGGATCGGCGGAGCTCAACACCACCTTCGGCGTAGTGCGCTTCGGCGATATCGGAAAGCTGCTGTCCGTGCGCGCCACTAACTCTGCCGTGATCGGTCGCAAAGTGGGCGGTCCGGCCACCATTGAAAATTCCTTCGGCCATGTGGATGTGAGCGACGTGCATAAGGGCATCAAAATTGTCGGCGGCAATAGCCCGATCACGGTTGCCGATGTGGGCGAAGAGGCTTCCGTCAAAACCAGCTTCGGCCTCGTCACGGCGGACCGTGTGGGCGGCGTCCTCACCGTCGAAGATTCCAATGGCGCCGTCAAAGCCTCCGGTATCCGCAACAGCGCTAATGTGCGCACCAGTTTCGGCGCGGTGCTGCTCGACGGCGTGGCTGGCTCGGTGGATGTCGAAAACCAGAATGGCGGCGTGGAAGTCTCGCTGCTCGGCCAGGCCTGCCGCCCGGTGGGCATCCGTACCAGCTTTTCCGCCGTGCGCGTGAGGGTACCGGATAACTCCAGCTACGCGGTGGCCGCCAAGACCTCGTTTGGCAAAATCCATTCGGACTTTCCCATGACCGTCTCGGGAGATCTCAGCGCCGATTCGCTAAACGGCAACATCGGCGGCGGCAGTTGCCCTATGCGGCTGAACAACAACAACGGCAGCATCGAGATCCTAAAAGGCGGTAAGAGCTAGGATCTTTTATATTCTGGACAACTACCCGCGGACACCGGGTTAGTGACCGCCAAACGAGACTTGGAAGTTGCACCCGAAGCCGGACAGTTTCAGGGCCTGGTCTTTAGCCAGTCAGTAATCAGAGTCGAATGGTCGAGGAAGGTCAATCGATCCGGCTCAAGCGCGAGCGCCGCGCATAGATTGGGGAGATCGAGCCTGAACTGCCGGTAATGCTCAATGATCTCTGCGGCACCCGGCAGCGTCGTTCGTTTGGAAGCTGTGCGGAGCCAGTCACGTACCTCTCGTATGCCGCACTCCGGATCTCCTCCGTGCGCGCGGATGTTCTGGCCAGCTATGTCGGAAATGAACGTACGATATCGGTAGGGTTCGCTATCGAGAACCAAGGTCCGCTTCTTACCTTGATTGGTCGCACCAAAACGCTTGCAACCAAGAAATAGCCCGAGTTCCAGAGGCATGTTGAATCGCGGCAATCCCGTGGCGACGTCAAGCGCGACCGAGGAGAGATCATTGATTCCGAACCGACACTCCTCAATAATGCGCTCAATTTTGGATAATCGAACCTCTCCTGCGTCATCGTCCTCGCGGGCGCATCGAGCGACGAACCCGAGATGATAAACGCCGAATACAATGGCGTCAAACATCGGTCCATAACCAGGATCGAAGGGACAATTGACAAAGACGTGGTTACTTTTCAGCCGAACGGTCAACCTGGCACACGGTCGTTCGACCGGACTTTCTCAAGTGCGGCTTTGCCGACGATCCGCCCAATCCGGCCCGCGATCCGGCTCTTTTTCGGGGGGTCTTGGATCCTAACGATCCCGTACGTGCCGTAGTCGAGAATTTCGCCGTGATTTCCATAGACCACGAACTGCGCAGCGTTCTGCTTCCGTGCAGTGTCCTTAGCGGCAGCGATCGCCTCCTTCTGGGTCGGAAAAGTTCTTGCAGACGTACCGGCTTTCTTGACCGCCCAGGCGCCGTCGGAACGATAAACGTGAATCGTTTTCTGTGCCACTTTAATTATCTATTAGATGCTTTTTCTCAGAGGAACCTTTTTTCGGCCGGAGCCTCGGTGATCAGCCCAAAGCCGGCCAGTAGTGAGTCACCGAGGTCGGAAAGGGGATCGATGATCAAGGGTGCGTTTACCGGGACTGATCGTGGTCTGCTTCGGTCGGTTTTGGGTCCGTGGCCTCCCGTTCCCAAGTGCGAGGCACGTGGGGCACCCATTTCAGTGGAAGAACACACTTCCATGGCACCTGAGCCCCGCCGCCAAAGTCAGAATCCTCCGCTTCAAAAATCTTCCGCCATTCCGGCATGACCCTGGTCTTCAAAACCACGTTTGAGGTATTCACCAGGGTTGGCCCCGACAACTCGCTTGAACGCCTTACTGAAGGCAGCATCGGACTCGTAACCGACCGACCGGGCAACGTCTATGAGCTTCTTGTCACGCTCTTGTAGTAACTGCATCGCCTTCTGCATCCGCCACTCGGTTACATATTCCAGTGGTGTTTGTCCGAGTAGCTCTTTGAAACGCGCTGCGAATGCGGAGCGAGACATGCCCGCCGCTTCGGCCAGGGATTCGACCGTCCAGGGTGTATTCACTCGGTCGTGAATGGCACTCAGGGCAGTGCCCATTTGAGGATCGAAAATCGCACGAAGCCATCCTTTGTTGCGTTCCGGTCCCGACGCGATATGCGCCCGGAGTACTTGGATAAACAGAACCTCGGCTAGCCGAGTCGCGACTACATCAGATCCTGGCGCCTGTTCTGCCATTTCTGACGCCAGCGCTTGCATTGTGTTGTGAAGAGCAAGCGTGCGTGCCTGATCGGCCTTAATCAGAATGAAGCTCGGCAATAACTGGGTGATCGGCTTCAAGCTGGCGCGATCGAAACTCAAGGACCCACAGACGATGGTCGTCGGTGCGCCACCACCTCCATAATGAGCGACATTGCTGTTTGCCCTGGCCGCGATCTCGCGGAAACTCCACACCTCGGACGTGTGCGCGGGCTGTCGCGCAAAACAATCGAAGTCCCCCGGGCCAGCAAAAAGCAATCACCACCGGTTAGGGGAATCGGCTCCGGAATCCCTTCCACACTCAGCCAGCAGTTGCCGCGCGAAAGCATGGCGAAGTGCGCCAAATCCGTGGGTGAAATCTTTTTGTCGGCAGGCGTGACTTTTTCCTCGGTCTGCTTGTCCTGTATCAAGCCCCAAGGGGCTGTGGCTTCGAGCCTGTGCTGACCGAAAGCGGTTACGTGCATCGTTCGGAAGATATCTGTTATCGGCTCCAACTTAGCCTCCATCTTTTGGACGAATAGACAATATATTAGAACTCCCGAGCAGTTCTCGTCCACCGCCAAAGACATCTACTCTACTGTAGTGAATTCTACACATCTTCCGAAGGGAGTAATTATGGGAAAGCTTGAGGGTAAGGTTGCAGTCGTCACGGGTGGATCGAGCGGCATGGCGCTGGCGAGCGCCAAGCGGTTCGTTGAAGAAGGCGCCTACGTTTTCATCACGGGCCGGAGACAGGAGGCGCTGGACGAGGCCGTCAAGCTGATCGGCCGGAACGTGACAAGTGTGCGCGGCGACGCGGCCAATCTCGACGACCTCGACCGCCTGTTCGATACAGTCAAGCGCGAAAAGGGCAAGATCGACGTCCTGTACGCGAGCGCCGGCATGGGCGAAGCCGTCCCAATGGGCGAGATTACCGAGCAGCACTTCGATGCGGCCTTCAATCTGAATGTGCGCGGCACGCTGTTTACGGTCCAGAAGGCGTTGCCGCTGTTCAACGATGGCGGATCGATCATCATGACCGGGTCAGTTGCTTCGGTGAAAGGTTTTCCTGGTTACGGCGTGTATGCGGCGAGCAAGGCGGCGTTGCGCTCATTCGCACGCACGTGGCTAAACGAACTGAAGGGCAGGAAGATCCGGGTGAACGTGCTGAGCCCGGGGCCGATCGCCACACCGATGCAGGATCAGGTTCTCGACGAGGAGGCGAAGCGGATGTTCGAGTCCCTAATCCCGCGGGGAAAGATGGGTCAAGCTGAGGAAATCGCGACGGTCGCACTGTTTCTTGCTTCAGACGATTCGAGCTTCGTGAACGGGGTGGAGTTGGCTGTCGACGGCGGCTTGTCGGCCATCTGAATCGGCGGATCTCGGTGAGTGCACGATCGCCAAGGCACTCACCGGGATCCGATTGGTAACCAAAAGTCGGCCAGCATCCGGTGATGGCGTGAGTCGGCTCGCCTGCGGGATCAGCGGAACCAGGCGCGTTTATGGGTCCTAATCGGGCTTTTGGCGCACAAGTCCACGCCAGTGAAGCATTGACACAAAGCGGAGCCTCCGCGGTTCAGATGAATGCGAACTTGTAGGTCTTTAGGATTTCTCGAAAGAGATCGGCATTTCCTGGATCAGTGAACGATCCCATCGAGGAGACAGAGAAAGCCGAGGCTAGCCGGCTGTAGATTGCATATGCCACGCGTTCAGGTGCGTGTCGAGACCTGTAGCGGATCCCATCTGGCCCCACTGGATGATTCCGGAGCGCTGCGGACCAGCGTTGCGAGATCGAATAGGCACATGTGGTCAAGCGATTATCTGCCCCGATGCACGTGAGGCCTCCAGGTTCGACGAGATCGATGAAGTGTAAATCTTCCATCAATTCGAGGCATGCGATCGAGCGGGCATCCAGATAAGCACCAGACACCGCGGGAACTCCGGTCGTCGGCCCACAGGACTCGATTAGACAGCACTCCGGGTCCGCTCCCGCGTAGAGAACTCCGAAGCAGCCAGGGCTACCGCAATTCGGATCATCGAAGCGATAGTTTCCCGTCGTACCGAAGAACACGGGGTCATGAACCTTCTGATGATGCCGAAAGAGGACCGTGCCTGCATGCAGCGTGCAGATAAGTGGGTGTTGTAAATGTAACTCCGGGTGAGGAAGTGGGTGCTCGCCCGGGCCATCAATCATTGTGCTCCTTGCTCACCATACGTGCTCGCGATACTAATGACGTCGTTGACCTTTCCCGCGCGTAGGGCCTCTATGGGGGTCTTCCCGCCTAGTCTTTCAGCCCGGCTAGTGAAAAAATTCACCTGCATCCAAGGATCAAGAGCACTTAGGGCTTTTAGAACGTCCTCAAGACCGGAAAGCGTCTTGCTTTCCTCGAACTGAAAGCCTGGATAACTGTATCCGCGCCTGCCTTGCGTCAACGCAAGGAGTTGGTTCGACGATCGACGTTTGTCAACTGCTTGGCGGGAGAGACCGAGAACCTCCGCAACCTGTTCTGAGGTCAAAGCTCCTCCAGCAGCCCTAAGCATCTCTTGACGGCGATACAGACCTCGGAGCTTTGCTGCGACGAGCGGATCATCTTCCGCGAGCTCGGCAGCCCAAGGAACGGAACTCAACGCCTCCAGCATGACCATGTGATCGGTCGGCGCTGCCGTTGCCTCATCGATCAGCGTGTTCGGCAGGTCGGCTTCAAGGCTTCGAACTGCCCGAAGTATGCGGGTGTAGAATGCTGGATACTTAGTATGAGAAAACTGCCGCAGAGTCGCGATTAGGAAGTGATGCTCTGGGGCGGGGTCCCGATCAATGTCAAGACAGAACCGGTTGTCCTCAAATGCCGTTCGAACCAGGAACTTCTCTAGGTTAAGGTTGAGCTTCTGGTTCTTGCACTGAAAGAGCAGGCATCTTTCTTTCATCTCGACTTTCACATCGGGAGCCGAGTGACTGATCCACATTCTCAACGTGGTCTTGTGCGGAATTCTGGAGAACGAGAACCAGCGGTTGCTGTTCTTGTCCTTGCCCCCAAGCCACTTCTGGATCGCGGCTTGGACCTCTTCAACTGTCTCCGGTTGCGATGAATATGTGAGCATTCCTTGCCTCGTTTGACAAAATCATTATTGCATTTTTATTGCCACTTCGTCAATTTGAGGCTTCTGAGATGACGACGCGCAATCGAAGCGCCCGGCTTTATTCTTGCGGCTCGCGTGGGCCTTCACCAGTAACGCGAATTGCAAACGGTTGGGGCCAAGTCTCGGCATCCGGCGGGAATGACACGTCGGCCTTGAACCTCCAGTGACCTCAATCAGGTTCGATGCCGATCCGATCATTGACGGCGTTGCGGAAACGTTGTTTGCAGCCAAGATACTGCTCCGTCGTCTCGACGCTCATGTGACCGAGTAAGAACTGAATCTTTTCCAACTCGCCGCCGGCCTCATGACAAAGTCGCGCGCACGTTCGGCGCAGGTCGTGTGGCGCAACACCGTGCATATCGCATTTTAAGCAAGCGTTCTTTACGACACCCCAGATCACTTTCGGACTGAACCCGTTCGCCGCGATTCGACCTGCTTTGTTTATCGCGCGAAAGATCGTCCCAGAATTGAGGCTCGCCGCCGCTATCCACGACTGCAAACCCTCGGCAACACATACCGGTATCGGAATCGTTCATACATGACCTCCCTTGCCGACCATGTCAGCGAAAACCCAATGTTCCTCCCTTCGTTGGAGATGTTCGAGCGTCACGGTCGCGAGTTCGGCGCGGCGTAGTCCGCATCCGAGGAGGACGGCGATCATGGCGTAGTCGCGCTTGCCTCTAACCGTACCGCGATCAAAGACTGCCAGGAGCCGCTTGCCTTGTTCGCTCGTCAACCAGTTACCGAGGCGCACACCATGCTTTTTCGCTCCTTTGACCCGGCGGATTCCGGCGGCCGGATCCGGACTTAGTAGCCCGGCATCTGAAGCTTCATACGCCAGTCTGCGAATCGCCGCGAGTCGAAGGTTGATTGTCGACGCCGCGTAGTGGCCCTGCTCCAGACTGATGCGGTAGCGAGTCACGACCGTCTTGTTGAATGAGAGCCGCGGTTCCGAGCAGTACCAGTCGATGAAGTCGCGAATCGCATGGTCATAGGCACGTTGCGAGCTCGGGGACGTGAGGCTGTTGAGCACTGCGGATCTGGATTGTTCCAGATCGGGAAGTCGCAGTACGGTTTTTGGATGGTGTTTACGTTTCGATTAGGGCATGCGGGCATTGTGTGCCGAACATGCCTTCACGGTTCGAAACCCGAGGGCGTCGAGGGCGTTTATCGAGCGGTTTTTAACCCGCTATGGTGGCGTTTTGGTGACAGATCAGTCCTGCCCGGCATTGTCCGGGCGCATGTCACAGTGGAGCCATCAGACGCGTATGCCAGCTTTGTGCAGAAGCTCGTCTACCAGTGCCCGGAAGTCTATAATCTGTTCACGGATGTACTCGCGCTTGCAGGTATACGTGACCTTGTGGGCTGAATAGTTGCCTAGCTTCCTGATGCCCTCTATGGTCGGCTTTGCGTTGCGCGACAGGCCCAGCTTGGCATTGCCTTCCGCGTTTCTTACAATCCCTTCCAGCAGAAAATACTGGCCGGCACTGTCTTTGATTGCGGCCTCGATGCCAAGATGCTCGTAGGAGAGGATCAGCAGCACTTCCGCCAAGCGTCGCATCAGGACCGCACATCCGTCGAAAATATTATGTTCGTAGGAGGCGTTGATCTGCTTCGCCAGGCTGGCGATATAGCCGCGTGTCTTCTCGTAAAGCACAGGCGGCAGGATCGTGCCATCGTCCGCAACATCCTGGGACTTCTCGGCGAGTTGCGGGAATTTGCAGTCCAGTTCGTTCAGCAAATTGTGATGGAGGCGGAAAATCCCTGCTTTGCTTCCCTTTACGGTGTCGCGGCTGCTTTTCAGGCGCGCGGAAAGCCGCGAAACATTGGGATTGCCCATGCGGTTCTCCCGCACCCATTTGGCTCCATCGCCGGCGGAAAACTCCTCCACTGCCTTCTTCCTCAGGTGGTAGAAGGCAAAGTAGAGCACCTTTTGCGTCTCGTCGAAACCGGCAAGCCCGCTGTCTTTGATGAATTTATCTATGGTCATCAACACCGGCTCCTGAATCATTTCCGGCTGTCCAATACTTGAGATGGAGAAATCCAGTTTAAAATCATTACGCTTTCCGAGCGGAAATCATGAACTGCCCGAACTGTAGTGAAGCCCTCTCCGAGCGAGGATGCTTCTGTAAGTACTGCGGTGCCCAAGCACGCTGCCTGAAGTGCAAGGAGTTACTTGAGCCCGCCGCAAAAGCGTGCGTGGAATGCGGAACGCTCACTGGCGAAGGAAAGCCTATCGTCGATGGCACGAACGGCTCAAATGCCGCGACCTCGCCCACGGCGATGCCAACAAACCGCAACACAATCACGTATCGGGAAGACCGCAATAGCCGCGACTTCCAGGCATCCCTGACGGATACATCAATGGAGAGCCTTGGGGGCGTGTTTGGCGAACTGTTTGCGCAGCGGGTCGGCGGCAAAGTGATCCACCAGCCCGGCACCCACGTATTCTCGAAAGAACAGCCCATCACCGACGCCAGCAGGGGCATTGCCGCTCCAGCGCAAACGGAAACACCCACTCCCGCCCCCGATAATCCCTCTCCGCTTGCCCAGCCGAGTTCCGAACTCACGTGCATTGCGGGAATTTTCCGGGCCAACGGCGAAGGCTTGGAGTTGATCGAAAATCGCCTTAAGGCGAAGAGCGGCATGGATTACGTCCGGCGCCTGACCTACCTGTTCTTATATGCTCATGAACTCCATGGGCGCGACTGGACTCCTCGCACCGCTCTGACCGCGGTACTTAAAGAGGGAAAGATTCTCGATCCCAATACGCGGTTCTGGCTGCGAAAGAAACAGGGGTTCAGGGTCGATGCCGATGATCGCCTCCAGTTGATTCAGGCCGGGCGCGAAGAAGCCAAAAAGGCACTTTCCGAAGTTCTCGATCCCAACGTGGCGGACGACTGGAATCCGGACAAGAAGGTCGTTACGAAACGCGGGCCGCGCAAGAAGAAGGGCCTGAGCGACAATCTACCTCGCCTTCATTTCCTCAGATCCGCCCAAAGCCTGTCCCATTCCGGCGCATACCACTGCGCGGTATCCACTCACGGTCCACCGGCACGTTCTCCGTGTTCTTCGTCTCTGCCGAAGTGAAGTTGAAGCTGCCGGTTTTCGCGGTCTCATTGTCACACCTGAATCTCAAAAAAAAAGGACTAACAGGCCGCAGAATTGTCGGCAACCGAGGCACTTGTGAAAGACGGCCGACGCGATTAGGAACGAAAAGTCGGCTCGCGGCATGTTGTCGCACCACTTGGCCATAACGCCCCCAACATATGTCAAACCGGATCGCTCGTGGGCACCGCCTCGAGGGTCGGCGGCTTTCAGCAAAAGAAGACAGCTATCTTTGCACGTCGCCCCCCCAAGCAGCCCTAATGCTTCTTCGAGGTTCCAGCACCCCGAACTCGCATTCGCCGCGGGCAATCACTGGCAATCTCTCCTAATCCAGCCGCAGCGCATCCGACGGATGAATGGAAGCAGCGTGTCGCGCCGGCAAAAAACCTGCCAGGAAAGCGCACGCTGCCAGGACAAGAATCGCCGTTCCAAGCACCAGGGGATCGAAGCGCCCCACACCGTAAAGCTGGCTATTCAGGTACCTGGCGCTGAGAATCGCCAATGGAATCCCAATGCATAACCCAATGCCAACCTGCAGAAAGGCGCCTTGTAGAACCATGCCCACCACGCTCGCGCGGCTCGCGCCTAGCGCCATCCTGATGCCGATTTCACCGGAGCGCCGCGCCACCGTGTAAGCGGTAACGCCGTACAGCCCGACCGAAGCCGATAGTAGCGCGACGAGGCTAAACAGGCCGGTCAACCGGGCGAGGAGCCGCTCTTGATTGTATTGAACAGCCACCTGCTCGCCATAGCTCTTCACGCTGATGACTAGCAGGTTTGGATTGACGGCCGCCACGGCGGCTCGGAGCGCGTGCGCGTAGTTCTCCGGAACCCCCGCGACGCTAAGCTCGATGGATTGAGCGTAAAGCGTCTCAGTTTCAAGCCTCCGATAGCCCGCCGGTTCGAACTCAGTCGTTTGCGTATAGGGCAGGAAAAACATCGGACTCTGAGCGGACGCCGGATTCCGGTATTTTGTGTCTCTGACCACGCCGGCAATCTCGTAATCGTTTTCGTGGCCGGGCAACGACAACCCGAAATGACGGCCGATGGCATCTTCTCCCGGGAAGAATTTGGCCGCGAACGATTGGTCCACAACGGCCACATGTGTGGAGGCCTGGGTATCCTGCCTGGTGATGAACCGCCCCCGCAGTAAGGGCGTGCCGATGGTTGCGAAATAACGAGGGGTGACGCGCTCGTAAAGGACGTTGACATCCCCAATCCATCGTTCGGAACGGCCGCCGATCGTGACATTAAGATTGACGCAGCAGAGGCTTTGGGGACTGTTCAGGGAGAGGCTTGCGCTTCGCACTCCCGGAATTGCCTCGAGGCGAGTCTGGATTTCATCATAAACTCCGGGAAGTTGGGCGGGCTGATACCCAGCCGCCCCAAAACTGATATTCGCCAGCAGGCGTCCTTCGGTTTCGAACCCCAGATTCGCGGTCTCCAGGTTGCGCAAGCTTTGAGTGACAAGTCCCGCGACGGCCAGTAACACCACCGATAGCGCGGTTTGAACAACCACAAACGTCCTTTGCGACAGGGACGAACGGCTGGTGGTTCTTCGGCTGCTTCCGCGAAGGACCGCCGCCGGTTCTTCGTGAGTTCCAATCCACGCCGGGGCCACGCCGAAGATCACGCCAGTGAGAATCGAAAGCAGCAGCGTGAATACCAAAACCGGCGGCGAGGGAGACGCCTCGATCGGGATGTAGTTCGCGCCGCGAAACGCCAGGCTTAAAATCGCGGATGTCCCTCCGTAAGCAAGCAGCAGGCCCGCGGCGCCGCCAATCAGCGAGAGAAGCACGCTTTCGGTGAGGGCGGCGCGGATCAGGCGCGGCCGTGTAGCCCCCAACGAGAGGCGCAGCGCGATTTGTTGTTTGCGCGAGTTACTACGCACCAGAAGAAGATTTGCGATGTTCGCGCACGCGATCAACAGAAGAAGAGCGGATGCCGCGGTTAGAAGTTGGAGGCCTCGTGTCGCATTGCTCCGGAACGGCGAGACTCCTGTGGCGCCGGACGTCAGTTGAATCCGCTGCTTGGCGATCGTGTGTTGGGCATCGTCCCTGCGCCCTTCGGACCGGAGCCATTCCCGCAACTCCGCCGTCAGTTGCGATGCCACCCGCGCGGGCGCCACCGGGCCTGGCGCGAGACGGCCTACAACATAGAGCCACGCCATCCCCGATGAACCGAGAAGCGACTCCTGTCCTGGCGATTCGAATGCCGGCGTCTGATTGATTGGAATCCAAAGCTCAGGCGGATCGCTGGCGAAGCGGGCGCCCACGAACCCCCGCGGCGCGACGCCGGCCACCATAAACGGCCGGTCTTTGATCACCATGCTCGACCCCACAATCGATGGGTCGCCTCCAAATTGCCGCTGCCAGGCGCGGTAGCCGATCACAACCGCGGGGGACGCCCCTGGCAGGTCGTCCTCCGGACCCAGTAAACGGCCCGCGCTGGCCTTCAGACCCAACGTCGCGAAGTAGTTTCCGGATACGAATTCGCCATTGATGGGATGCGCGGCTTCCGGCGATCCTTCGCGCCGTACGCTGAAGGTCGGCGTGCCGCCGGAGAATGCGGCGAGTTGTTTAAACGAAGGATCGGTATCTCTCAGATGCTTATAAAACGGATAGTCGAACGTTCCCCAGGAGTCTTGCAGGCCTCCCCACTCGCAGCAGTAGAGTTCGCCCTGGCCGACGCGATAGAGGCTCCCCGGATCGGATATTGGCAATTCTTTCAGCAGCACGGCATGGACCAGGGTGAAGATCGCGGTGTTGGCCCCTATGCCCAACGCCAAAGTCAGCACCGCGATGGCGGTGAAGCCGGGGCTCTGGAGTAACTGGCGGATGCCATACCGGATATCTTGCCAGAGAGCGTCCGGCGCGGACTCCCACCCTGACGATCGCACTTCTTCCTTGACCGCTTCCATGCTTCCCATCTCCAATCTTGCGGCTCGCAGGGCCTCGGCAGGTGTCATTCCGGGGCTGCGGCGCATCTTGTCCTCGGCGGCGGCTTGGAGATAGCCGCGCAACTCTTCGTCCAGTTCGTTACTCGCGTTCTCTTTTCGAAAGAGCGCCCTCAATCCTCGAAAGGCGATCCGCGCGAGAGTACCCGCCCGGTCGATCAGGTTTCCAGAATTTGGTTGATTGCGGCGATTTGCCGGGTCCATTGGCGGGTCTCCTCTTGTAGCGCTTTGCGTCCCATCGCGGTGAGTGAGTAATACTTGGCGCGGCGGCTGTTTTCGGTCGCTTTCCAACCCGACCTAATCCGGCCCGCGCGCTCCAGGCGGTTGAATGCCGTGAATAGCGATCCGGCGTTCACCCGAAACACGCCTTTGCTCATCTGCTCAATGCGCAGCGCCACACCGTATCCGTGCATGGGTTCGAGAGCCAGCGTTTTGAGGACAAGCATGTCCAGCGTGCCTTGGACCACGTCGCGTGGTTCTTCGCTCACTTTTGGGCTTCCTCCTGACGGTCAGTATCAGAGTAATGCGCTTCCTACTGATTGTCAAGAGGTAAATTCGGGCGCAAATCAGTCAAACCGCCGACCGATTCTGCATAAATAGTGGGGCAGGCGCTCCGCCTGCGGCGGTCTCTTAGGCCGCCTCTTCTTATCAGTGCCCGGCCGGGTCCGGCGTCGCAACCGCCGGAACCGTCACCGGAGGCGCAGTGCGGTCTCGCACCGCCGCCTCCACATCCTCAAACACCCGTCCAAAAAAATCCCGCGACGTCGGCGAGCACCCGATGTGCATCGTCTGCCCGCTGCCCGGCTCTTCGATGAAGCCTAAATAGCCGTACCACCCCAGATCGTCCAGCACGAACCGCAGACAGTCCCGCTCTCCGCCCGGCAGGTCCGCCATCGATAGATCGAACACCTGCCCGCTGGCATGATCCGTCACCCGCGAGCCGCCCACGTTTCCGGCTTCGTCCTTAGGCAGCACCAGCGCGGTCACTTCCAGCGGCACGAACGCCTGGCCCGGCAGCAGCGCCTCGAACAGCCGGCGCGTCTCGTAAGCGATGTACGCCAGCGTGCCGATGGTCGCCGGCGATGCCTTCAGCCGCCACACGTCCGCCTGCGCCGCCGCGGTAGCCGCCATCTTGTAGCCATAGAAATTCGGATCGTCCGGCGCGCTGGCCAGCTTGCTCTCTTCCTCGCTGCGGATCCGGTCGCCCGTCTGGTAGATCAGGTCTTGCGGCTTCAGCCATACCGACAGCCGGTCCGGCGCGCGCAACGCCGGCGCCGCCGGATACCGGTAATCCTCCACCAGGTCGTGAAACTCCGAAGGCTCCTGCTGGTGCATCTGCAGCAACTGTTCGGCGCGCATCACCCGGAACCAGTAGGTGGGCGAATAGTCGCGATCCATCTGGGCGTGAATGGCGCCGCACAGGTCGCGGTTCCAGACCGGGCTGCATCCGAAGAAAACTTGCGCCACGCTCGGCAGCGGATCGTTCTCGCCGTGCGCGCTCCGGGCCATCGACATGAAATCGGCCACGCACCCTTCGCCGCAGTGATACGCCCAGATCGCCCAATCGCGTCCGCCGTAGCGCCGCTCCAGACCGGCCAGGTACGTGGCGGCCGCGTGTATCGCCTTGTCCGGGTTCAGCCGTTCGTCGCGCGCCAGTACGGTATATGTTTCCTTGTGCTTCACCGTGCGGTACACCAGCTTGCCGTGTTTATTGCGCTCCGCCACCTTCGTCTTGGTCACGCGCCGTCGCGTCGCGTACGCGATACGCAGCCCCATACGCTTCCCGGTAGCTTCCGAAATCTGCATGATGCCGCGCGGACCGGCGGGGCTGGCCGCATTCGCCATCCCCCAGCTCTCCAGGTACGAGATGGCTTCCAGCACCGTCGCCGGAAATCCGCTCTTGTGCTCCGCATCGCGAAACAGCCGCTGCAGGCTCGAACTGTGGATGCGGTCCGCCCCCTGCGCCGCCTGCGGTTCGCGCATAATGCTGAAGGTTTGCGATTGAATCATGGCCTCCGTACGCAGGGCCAGATTCTCGTCCGTCAATTCCTGGCGGCTCACGCCTATGCCAGGCAATTGGTGCGAGGGAATGAAATACGTGGATTCAGCCGGCCGTACGGGCTGGGAGAGAACCAAAGCCACGGCCAGCACGGCCACGCTGTGTTTCCAGGCGGCGAGCAACTTCCATTATCCCTCCGTTCTACTTTGCCGCGAGCGGTTTTAAACCGAATTCCATGTGCAGCCGCACGCTTTCGATCCACACCGGCCCGCGATCGTGGTTGAAGGCCGGGTTATTGTCGTGCTGCAAATCGAAGGTTGCAAAAAAGCCGCCGAACAGCCGCGCGCTGTAATAGCTTTCCCACACATACTCCGGCGCATAATTCAGCCGTCCGTCGCCAATCAGGAAATCCAGCCCGCCGCGCGCCAGGTAAACCGCGTGTACGCCCGAAACGCCGCTCGCCGTAAACGACGTGCCGGCCACGTCGTCCTTGCGTTTCCATCGCGTGCCCTTCACCGATACGCCCGCGCTAACCAGCCGGTCGATCGCCGTAAACGCGTAGTCCTGCGTCTTGCCGTCGTTCCATCCCAGGCGCACGAATGCGCCCACATCGTGCGCGATCTCCTGCTCCATGTTGACGCCGGTGCCGTATTTCAGCGTGCCGAAACGCTTCACCGCATCCACGTTGGGAGTCGTGCCGGTCTGCTCGCCCAGTTTGATGGCGTCCGCATAGCTGCCCGAATGCGTGTGGTTCAGATACTCCAGCACCCGGATCGCCCCGGGATGCTTGCCCAGCGCATACCGCCGCTCCTGCTCGAAAACGTCGCCGCGATCCACAAACAGGCGCCGGTCGAAGCGGCCGCCATTGGCCACCGTGGGTTCCGCCGCGCTGGCATAACGGAACGACCAGTTGCGGGTGTGGAATTCGTGAACCCAGCCCCAGGTATAGCCGCGCGTGTCCGCCGGATAGTCCCAGGCGCCGTTGTACATCACCGCCCAGGTCATGAACTGCGTGCGTGGATCGTGCGTGTAAGCGTTGTTATCGAAAAAATCGGTCAGCGAAAAACGCCCGGCCGTGATCGTATAACGGGTCATGGGACGGTCGCCGCCAAGCTGGTTCGCGTCGCTTTCCACGTGCTCCTTCTCCGTGCCGAAGCCGAAGTCGTAAGAAAGGTACAGCCGCGCGATATATGGCTTCGGTGTGGCGCTCGCCACCCGCGGCAGTTCGCCGTTCGAAGGATTGGCCAGCCCGTTCACGCCGCTGAACCCGCGTCCGCCGGCAATCTCCGGATCGAACACCAGTTGCAAATGGGGCGCCAGCCG
Source organism: Bryobacterales bacterium (assembly GCA_963843255.1). Lineage (GTDB taxonomy): Bacteria > Acidobacteriota > Terriglobia > Bryobacterales > Bryobacteraceae > Bog-159. The sequence continues at coordinate 126,311 of CAWJJQ010000010.1, forward strand.
CATATCGAAAAACAAGGTGGTAGTCAGCGAAACGTCGTTCTCCCGGTAGTCCTGCAGGCTCAGCGGCCCCGTGTAAGGCGCGTTGAAGGTGCCATGCGTCTGCCCGATCGAGGTGGCCTGATAGTAAAAATTCCAATTCTCGGGCCGTGTTGTATCGGCCTGCGTTGTATCAGCCGTCTGGGCCGCCAACCGGCAGCCGAAAGGCAAGATCAGAAATGCGAGTATGGCGCGCGCTTTCATGACGACGGACCTGATTCCCTTTCATATCGAAAGGACCGCTAAGTTGAGAGGCGCGCGAAGCGCGGAGGGAGCAAGGAAACTCATCCCCTGACTCCCCTCCCAACTTAACCCGTGCGCCCCAGTCAGTCAACAAAAAACTCATAAAGACTCTGTCTTGAATTCGTAAGATTCGGGAGTGGTAATCTCTAAAGATGCGTCTGAAATTCCGATCCTTCTCTTCCGCCTCGTTGGCGGCTTGCGCTTTTGCTGTCTGCGCAGCCTACGCCCAACCTGCCCCTGCCGGCAAGACCGCGGAACAGCAATTCAAAAACATCCAGGCCCTGCAAGGCACGCCCGCCGATCAGTTGTTCCCCGCCATGCAGTTTATCTCCGCCTCACTCGGCGTGGAATGCGACTTCTGTCATGTGCAGGGCAAATTTGATGCCGACGACAAGCCCGCCAAAAAGACCGCGCGCAAGATGATCGCCATGACGCTGGCGATTAATAAGGACAGCTTCAACAGCCGTAAAGAGGTCACCTGCTATTCCTGCCATCGCGGCAATAACGACCCCGTCGGAACGCCCCCCGTGCTCACCACTGACGCCGAGCCGGAACACCCCAAGGAAGCTCCCGCCGCGGCATCCGGAACCGCGCCCACCGCCGATCAGCTCATCGAAAAATACCTGGCGGCGGTCGGCGGCGCCGATGCGCTGCACAAAGTCTCCACCCGGGTCGAGAAGGGCAATATCACCTTCAGCGGCCACGAGACCCCCATCGAAGTCTTCGCCAAAGCCCCGGATAAGCGCATGTCCATCACCCATTCGTCGAACGGCGCCAGCATCACCGCATTCGACGGTCAGGGCGGCTGGCTGGGCAATACCGGACGGCCGGCGCGGGATATGCAAGGTCAGGAAGTGGATGCCGCCCGCCTCGACGCGGATTTCTACCTGCCCACGCACTTGAAAGAGATTTTCACCGGCTTCCGAGTAGGCCGTCCCGACAAAATTGACGACCGTCCCGTCTATCCCCTGTTCTGCATGCGGCAAGGCCAGCCGCCCGTGAGGCTATACTTCGACCAGGCATCCGGCCTGCTGGTCCGCCAGGTGCGCTACACCGACACGCCCGTGGGCCGCAATCCCACCCAGATCGACTACGCCGACTACCGGGAAGTCGATGGCATCAAAGTCCCCTTCCGCTGGACCCTGGCGAGAGTGAACGGCCGCTTCACCATTCAGATCACGGAAGCCAAGCAGAACGTGCCCATCGAAGACGGAAAATTCACCAAACCCGCAGCCCCGTCGACGAACTAAACAGGGACCGTGCGGCAGGCAGTCTGCCGGCGGCGGTCTCTCCGGCCGCCATCTTACTTGCTCAAAAGCGCAAAGGGGCGCGGGTCCGCGCCGCCAGGAAAGGATAGGAACTCGCGAGGTAATGGCGGCGCGGCCGCGGCCCCGTTTTGCGCGGTTCCTTAGAAGCGCAAAGGGGCGCGTATCCCGCGCCGCCATTTAGGATAGGAACTCCGCAGTTTACAGCGGCGCGGGGCGCCCCGTTTTGCGCGAGTTCCTTAGAAGCGCAAAGGGGCGCGTATCCCGCGCCGCCATTTAGGATAGGAACTCCGCAGTTTACAGCGGCGCGGGGCGCCCCGTTTTGCGCGAGTTCCTTAGAAGCGGTCGGTCCCAACCGAAAAAGCGGGGGAGAGCCCGGGCTAACGAGGTTGGCTACGGGCCGCGTGCCGGGCTACTTTGATCACCTCGCCATAACCCTCTTTATCAAACGGCGGACACCCGGTGGGAAATTGTCCCAACGGGTGATTCTTCTGCCGCATTAAATAAGTGCAGTAAGTCAGTGTCTTGCAGCAGCGGCGTTCATCGATCTCGCCCTTGTCCAGCGCGTCGCGCGCAAAATCCGGGTATGCCAGCGCGCCCCGTCCCACCCCCAAGAACCGCACCGCACCCGCCGCGATATTGTGCGCCCCGGCATTGATCGCGTACTTCTGCAGCCAGCTATATCCAGTCCCCACCACCGGCAGATCGGGAAACGCCCGCTGCAGCTCCGCCGCGATGCGAAAATGCCGGTCCACCCCCGCCAGCGGATGCTCGGGCTGTTCGTAGTTGCCGTCATCCGGTTTCTCAAACGGACGCCCGATGTGTGGATTGTAATAAGGCGAGCCCAGCGAAACATTCAGCAGTTCCACACCCCATTCGCGGAACCAGCCGATCGCCTGTTTCACTTCGCTCAAGTCCTCGCGCAGCGGGTCGGCGGCGCTTACGCCCCAGCCATAAGGATAGGGCGTCTCAAAACGGCACGGCACGCCGAGACCGGTCGCAGGATCGCGATCGTACGGTACGCCGTCGAAGGCGTTCATCCGCATGGCAATCATCAGCCGCCGGCCGTATGCCGCGCGGATCTTGCCGATCACATTACGGATCAACCGCACGCGGTTTTCAAGCGGCCCGCCGTACCGCCCCGGCCTGGACTTCGCGCCCAATAGCTCGCTGATCAGGTACCCGTGCACCGCCTTGATATCGACCGCCTGAAATCCGGCATCCAGCGCCAGGCCCGCCGCGCGGACGTAGTCGTCTTCGAGCCGCTCCAGTTCGTCGTCGCCGATCACCGGATAATCCGCGGGCGTGCCCGTCTTCCGGTCGATGTACGGGTTGTGATACGCGATGATGCGCCGCGGCACGCTATAACGGCCCGAGTGCGTAAGCTGTATGGGCGCCAGGGCATCGCCCAACAACTCGCGCAGCCGGGCGAACTGCGAAACATTCTGCGGGGTGATCCATAGCTGGCGGGTATTGGCCCGCCCGTCTCCCCGCACGGCGGTGGCCTCGAACCAGATGAGCCCGGCCCCGCCCCGCGCGAAGCGCTGGTAGCGGCGGAACGTCAGTTCGCCGGGGCTGCCGTCCAAACCGCCATCGCACCCTTCCATGGGTTGAATGGCAATGGAGTTTCCCACGGTGAACGACCCCACCCGCACCGGCCGCCCGAGCACGCGGCGCACATCGTCCGAATCCCCCGTGAACCCGACGTGATCCGCGCCACTCTCCTCCGCCGCGCGCGCCAGTTCTTCCAGCGTTTTATAGACGAAGTGCCTCATGCGACTTCGCGGCGCGGCAACATCAGGATGGCCAATGCGCCGATCACCGACACGGCAAACACCGCTCCCATCGCGATCCCGTACGTGCCGTAGTGTTCGCGCAGAATCGAAACAAAATAAGGAAACCACGTTTGGCCGATGGTGTTCACCGGCAAAATAATGGCCATGGCCCGCGCCAGCGAGTTGACCCCGAACTGTTCGGCCGCCATCAGCGGGATCAGCATATAGTCCGCGCCCATGCCGAACCCGAACAGGACCGCAAAGAAGATCGGCGACCGCGCCGGGCTGACCGTGAGCAGCATGGGAATCGTGGCCGCCACCAGAAAGTAGGTAGCCGTCATCACCCATTTTTTCGAAAAGCGATCCGCCAGGCCCCCGATAGCCAGCCGCCCGGCGATGCTGGTGGCCAGAATCGTCATGGATGCCACCCGCCACGTGGCATTCAGCAGCGTGATCCCTTCCTTGGTGCGGTCCGTGAAACCCTGATCCAGGAAGACGAACTTCATATGAAAATTGACCGCGCCAATCGCTCCAATCGAGCAGAAGCTGCCGATCAGCAGGAGCCAGAACGAATAGCGCCGCAGCAGATAGCCGAAGCTGAAACTCTGCGCCTGGTTCTCGGCGGGCGGCTGGCTATCGCCGTCGGGATAGAGTCCGCGATCCGCCGCCCGGTCGCGTAAGACCAGTATGGCCAGCGGCCATGCCAGGAACATCAGCCCTCCCCACACGATCAGCGCCGTGTGGAAGCTGGTCCCTTCCGTCAGCGGCTTGACGATGTAGGAGCCCAAAAATCCGACCAGCCCCACGCCGACGTATAGGATACCCATGGCTTTCCCGCGATTCCGGCGGAACCAGTGCGAAATGATGAGCTGGTGCGGAATCGGCCCGGACAGAATATAGCCCACCGTGTACAGGAACCACAGCGCGTAATAAACCCATAGGGCGCCGTGCATGGTTCCGAAACCCAGAAACGCCGCGCAGGTGAGCGCCGTGCCCACCAGGATGAGCTTCCGCGGGCTGTAACGCGGCACCAGCACCGGCCCGATCCATAGCGTCAGCAATGCCGCCAGGGGGAAGCCGAAGGTGATTTGCCCCTTCGTCCAATGGAACTCCCGCTGGAAGTAGTCGTAGAAGAACGGCATGTTGTAGTAGGGCAGCCCCACCGCGATTCCGAAGGTCAGGAACGCGGCCAGAGTCACCCACCATCCGTAGAATGTTTTGCGCATCGCGGGAAGGATTCAGTATCGCACGCCCAGCCGCCGGCATTTCACCGCATTTTTTGAGCTTTTCGCACCTGATTGACCTTTTCTTTAGGCGTGCCTGGTCCTATAATCATATTGCAGTGATCTACTGATCTAAAGGAGGTTCCCATGCTCGCAATGGTGAGCTTCGCCCTTCTCTTCGCCCCCGTGGTCGTCTCGACGGCCAATCTGGAGACCTCGTTCCAAAAACTGAAAGATGCCACGGCGGAAAAAGACGTCGCCCAGGTGAAGCTTCTGGCGGCTCAAACGAGCGCGCTGGCGCGTGAAGTCCTGTCGTCCCCGGCCCCGTCGGACGATGACGAAAAACAAGCTTGGACCAGTCACGTGGCTTTTGCCCGTGACGTCGAACTGTACACAGAGTACTCTCTTTATGCCACCGCGGTCGGAGCAAAACCCGAGATCACGGTAGATCTGCTGGCTACACTCGAGCAGCAGAACCCCAAAAGCAAATATCTGGCGGACGCTTATGGCCTTTATTTTTACGCCTTGCGCCAGACCGGAGCAGCCGCCAAAATCCCGTCCATCGCCGATAAGGCCGTCGAAAACTTTCCGGAGAACGACGATGCGCTGGCCGTGCTGACCGAATCCGCATACAGCCGCAAACAGGCCGACCGCGCCCTGGGCTATGCCAAGCGCCTGACTGTGGCGGTGAACAAGCGCACCCGTCCGGAAGGCATGTCCGCTGCGGACTGGGAGCGCAAGCGCAACGCCGAACTGGGCGCCGGCTACTGGATCGCGGGAGTGGTCCAGGCGGAAAAGAACGCATATTTCGATGCGGATAAGGACCTGCGCGCGGCACTCCCCTTCGTGGCGGGAAACGAGGGGCGGAAAGCCACGGCGCTGTTCTATCTGGGCCTGGCCAACTATCAATTGGGCAAAATGACCATGAAGAAAGCACTCGTGCTGGAAGCCATGAAGTTCAGCCAGGAGGCGGCCGCCATTCAGGGTCCGCTGGCCCAGCAGGCATGGCACAATGCCATGGTCATGAAGGACGAAGCCGCCAAAATGCGGTAGCTCCTGTCCGCTGAAGCCTGAACGCAACTCTTGGCATCCATTACCAGGAGGAGATTATTAATGAGTTCCACGTCCACTGCGACGCCCGCTGTCGCCACGTATATGATTGAACCGGCACATTCGAGCGCCCATTTCAAAGTCCGGCACCTGATGATCGCCAATGTCCGCGGCGAGTTCAGCAAGGTCAGCGGAACAATAACCTTCGACCCGTCAAACCTGGCAGCCTCTGGGATGAAGGCCGAGATCGACGTCAATTCAATCAATACGCGCGAGCCCGACCGGGATAATCACCTGAAGAGCGCTGAGTTCCTGGATGCCGCGAATTACCCGGTCATGACATTCCAGTCGACCAAGGTTGAGGCGGATGGGCCCGAAGCTTATAAAGTGACCGGGAATCTTACTATACGCGGTGTGACCAGGGAGGTAGTGCTCGATGTTACGGGTCCGACGCCCGAGATAAAGGATCCGTGGGGTTACACACGCCGCGGCGCCGAGGCGATTACCACCATCAGCCGCAAAAACTTTGGTTTGACCTATAACCCCATCCTGGAAACAGGCGGCGTGGCCGTTGGTGACGAGGTCCAGATTTCCCTGGAAGTGGAACTGGTCAAGACCGCCTGATCGGGATCTGGGAACAGCCAGTTACGCGGCCGCGGCTTTAGCTGCACGCGCGGCCGCCCAACGCTTTTTGGTGGCTGCGATAATGGCCCTGCGCCCGGCAGCCGATAGCCTGCGCTTCGGCTTTCCGGCTGGAGCCGCGGCGGCCTGGCCCTTCCTCTTCCTGTAAGCCTCCCACCTGGCTGTTTGTGCAGCCGCTATTCTGGCGCGCGCCGCGGCGCTTAGCCCATTTTTGGTTTCTCCCGCGTGATCCGTGACCACACCCGCACCCTTTGGGCGTCCTGGTCCGCGCTGGCCAAGTTGCGACTTAATCGCAGTTATTCTTTCGGACAGCTTTTCCAATTCCTTCTGGTATCCGGCGATAGCCATCTCCAGCGTGGCATCGTCTAGCTTATTCCGTACAATTCGGGGCATACACTGACTTTTGGCGTCACCAGTGACAAGCAGGTTACGAACAGGCCATCGAAATATGGACTGAAAATCATACTGGGTGGGGCAGGCACTCTCTGCCTGCGGCGGACTCTCAGTCCGCCATCTTGCTGGCTCGAAGCGGTCGAGCGCCCCGCTAAGTTCTGAAACGGCCAACTAAGCGGGTTAGCCGGCGGCGATCTTGCTTAGACGGCCGGCCCTCCCGCCCGCCATCAAACTGCGAAGACGCTTTGCGGTCCTCCGCCACTTTCAGCCGTAACTCCCGGCTAGCCTCGGTCTCCCGGTAAAGAGTCTGCGCGACCGCCGACGGGCCGCGTATCTCGCTCAACAGCAGCACCTCCAAAACAAACTCGCCGCTTTCGTTCTTCACCCGCAACGTATCGCCGGCCCGGACCTCGCGCGCGGGTTTGGCGGTCACGCCGTTGGATTCAATGCGGCCCATCTCGCAGGCCCGCGCGGCCAGCGCACGGGTTTTGAAGAACCGCGCCGCCCAGAGCCATTTGTCCATTCGCACCCCGCTCATCGCATCACCACTGAAGATCTTACCGCGCACGGTCAATTCTCGCTCGGGGCGCGGGGCGTTATTATCGAAGGGTGAATCCCATCCCCACCAACCAACAGCAAGCCCTTGTCGAACGGCTCATGAAGGCCTGCGGCGGCGCCTATAGCCCGGAGACAAGGCGTAAATACTACATCACCGGTCCACAATGGGCGGCCGCCTACCAGGGGCAGGCGCTGTTTCACGCGCCTACCCGCCAGCCCGTGGAATTTGAGGAGGTCATCCGCAAGTATGCCGAGATCGGCATCGGCCACTGGACCACGCACGACACGGATGTCATCCCCACCGAAGCCCTGGGCACCGGCCGGCAGGCTGAAATCGTGGCCCGCATCGGAAAGGCGCTCTATGAGAATGGCCTGAAGTGCTCCATGGTGACTACCGAAACTTTCTACCATGCCGTGTGGGCCGCCAGTCCGGCCGCGGAATCCAGCCAGGTGCGCGACTATGCCAATTTCCGGGTCTCGAATACCGTAGATGTCGGACACGAACTAGGCGCGCAATTTGCCGTTTATTGGCCGGGCTCGCTGGGCTACTACGTGCAAGGCGCCATCGAGGAGACCCAGACGCTGCGCTGGTACGCCGAGGCTTTGAACGCCGCCTGCGACCACGATATCGCGGTGGCCAGGAAAAAGGGCCGCCCCACTCTGAAGCACTGCCTGGAAGCCAAGCCGTTCGAGCCCCAGGCCGAGATTCTGCTTCCCACCAGCGATGCCATGCTGGCCTTCATCGCATCCGGGCTGCTGACGCATCCGGAGATGGTCGGGCTCAATCCCGAATATCTGCACGAGCTGATGTGGGGCGCCGCGCCGCGCGCCGCGCTGGCCCGCGCGCTGGTGGCCGGCAAGCTCTGGCACTTCGATATCAACGACGGCTATCGCTTGAAACACGACGTAGACATCGCGGTGGGCCTGGTGAATCCGCTCGACTGGCTCAACGTCCTCGTGCTGCTGCGCAGCCACGGTTATAACGGACCGTTCAACCTGGATTACAAGCCGCCCCGCACCACCAGCAATTTCGGCGTGTTCGCGGTGAGCTTCCCCACCGCCGTGGATCGCTTCATCACGCTTTGGGAGATGGCCGGCGAAGTCCTGAGCGATCCCATCATTCATGAGGCCACCGAGGCGCTGAAAGCAGGCGGTCCGCCGGCGGACCCGCGCGATGTGGAGGCCATTACGGCTTCGAATCGCGAGCTGCTGACCCTGCACGAGTTGATCGCGCACCGCTTGGTGCAGATCCTTTTGGGACTGCATCGCGGCCGGGTTTACGCGGTGTGATCGATCGCCCAAAACCCTGTAAGATTGGCCCAACTCCACCACCTCCGGTGAATCGCGGCCAAGCGGTCCCGCGCCGGATCTTTTGTTATCAATAGCTCGAAAATGGCGACCGGTTTGCAATATCACCCCTGAAGCCGTCAATGATGCGGCTCGACAAAAAGGAGGAGATATGAAAACCAAATTGTTGGCCGTCCTGTTATTGGCCGGAGGTTCCCTGTTCGCCGCGCCGCGCGTCTATGTCGGAATCGGTCTCGGCGCTCCGCCGCCGGTGGTCGCTTATGCGGCGCCCGTGGCTCGCCCGGGATACACGTGGGTTGGAGGCTACTGGTATCCCTACGGCGCGCGCTGGGCCTGGCGCGCCGGCTACTGGGCTCGCCCGCCTTATGCGCGAGCGCGCTGGGTTGGCCCCCGCTTCTACGGCCACTACTACTATCGCGGTTACTGGCGCCGTTAGTAAATAGCTGCCACAGGTCGCCCGGCGGCGTAGCGTCCAGGCCGCCGCCGGGCCCGGTTGGGGCTAGGTTGGGGCTAGGTTACTTCTCAGATCCCACGCCGAATTGGTTCCCCGCCCGCACCGGTTTGCTTCCCTCGAACACCACTTCCAGCAGCTTTTCGCTTTGTACCTGCCGGCCGGTTTCGTCTGTCAGGGTAGCCACAACTTTGCGTGTCTTCGTATCGATAATTTCCCCGGTGGATAAGTACGCCTGGCGTCCGTCGATGCTGAAACTGATCCAGCCCGGAAAGTCGCGTAGCCTCAGGGTTGCCTGGTAGCGCGGCGGCATAGCCGTCGCGTCGTAGATGTGGACCGCGTTGTTGGCCCCATCCACCACCCACAGTTCCTTCTCGTCCGGCGTGAGCGCGATGCCATGGCTGGGGCAGCCGTGCCGTTTGAGCGGGCCCGCATGATAGTTCGGAAACTCTACCCGGCACAGCACCTTTCCGGTTTCCACATCGCCGGCTTCAAATCCGGGCAGATCGTTCACGTTCACGAACACCAGGGTGCCGCGTCCGTTCACCGTGAACGGCCGCACCGGTTTCGAAAACGGACCCACGGTCTTCACCACCGCGTTCGTGCGCGCATCCGCCACGGACAAGTACGGCGAGCGCAGGCCGGCCAGAAATACGCGCGTCCCGTCCATTGAGAAGATGGTGTTGTGCGACCCGGACTTGGTCACGATCTTCGTGATCACATCGCCGGTCGCCGCATCCACCACGTTCCAGTGCGGGCCTTCGAACGATGGCAGGTAGATAATCCTGCCATCGGGAGAAATCGCCATGCGGTCGCAGCCGCCTTCATACGCCCGGTCCCACACTTTCGTTCCGCTGGCGAGGTCGAGTGCCAGCATGCGGTTGAATGTGGTGACGTACAAACGCCCTGTGGCCGCGCTGGCCGCAATGCCCTTGACGTTTTCAGGCTCCTTGCCCGCCGGCGTTTCCCAGGTCGGGATGCGCTTCACGAACCTGTAGCCGTGATCGATATCGAAGACCAGCACGCCGATACCGCCGTATTGCACGTAATTGCGGATCCCCGGTTCGGCGACATAGAGATAGTGCCGCTCGGCCGCATGCGCGTAAGCGGCGCAGGCCAGGAAGGCCGCCGCCGGGAGGAGCAATCGCGCGCGCATCATTGCACCTGCAGGGTCACGGGGTTCGACTGCAGCCCGCCGGAGGTTGCGGTTACCGAAACGTTGCCCGCCGCCAGAGTCGCGGGCACCTGCACGGCCATCTGGTAGAGACCGGCGACGTACGGCGGAGCCGCGATGGAGTACACCACGGTGGCATTGGTACCGCCCATGCTGACCGTGACCGGAGCCGTATCGAAGAAAGGTGGCCCAGCGGGAGTGGTCTGGCCCGTGGAAAGCGGTTGCGTGGTTTGTCCCATGCCCGTTGCATAGAACACCAGCACGTCGCCCGCATGCGCGGGGTTTGTAGTGCTCACAATCGAGAAATCCGCGTTCTTGAAAACAAAATTGTAGAGCGCCGGCGCGATGGGCGCCACCGTAATCGAAATCGGAGCGCTGCCGGAATTGCCGTTATTCAGGCTGAGCGTTCCCGCGCCGGTGGGCGTCTCGAATGCGAGCACGGCATTTACCTGAATTGGAGAAACATATAGCATGCGCAAATTCTCGCCGCCCAAGGTAGCCGACACTCCGTTCAACACGGCCGGCCGATCTGTACCCAGCCACCCGGTCAGATCGGTAGTCACCTTAGCAAGGTTTGTGCCCCAGATCTCCACTATTTCTCCCGGCGCAAAAGTTGAAAGGTCCGTGACTCCCACAATCGGAATCACCGCCGTTACCACCGGCGCGCCCGTATCCGCGGGCGCCAGCGGCGCGCTCAGGATGGTTGCGCTGGCCGTGTTTTTCAAATTGATCTGGTGCGCCTCGGGATCCGCGACCATGCCGTTCAACGACGTCAAGCCGGCGCTCGAATTGACGCCCACTACCGCATACGTGTTGCCCGACCCCGAAGGATCTGCCGTGATGGCCGGCGCCACCACGCTGCCATCGATATCCAGCCCGGTAATCTGGGTGCCCGCCGAAAGGCGGTAATTCACGTCGAAAATCACGGTGCCGGCAACCACGCTGCCGGATGACGCGCGCAGCGTATGCAACCGGACCTCGGAAGTCGCCCCGTTCCCCGCAAAATTGGGGATCTGAAACGTCATGAAGTCGGTCGCGCGAAGCTGCCCGGTCAGCGGCGCGGAAGGGCTCTCCGCGGTATCGACATCTACCGAGAAGTTGGTGGGAACGTACAAAATATTTTGCAAAGCGGCCACCATCTGGGTATTGGTCATGTCGATTTCGGTAGGCGGTGCGCTCAGCACGCCGCTGCCGCTCGCGGCCGAAAGCGTCCCCGGCTGCAGGTCCGCCGGCACCGCCAGTTGCCCGCCCTGTCCCTGGCCCTTGTAAATGCGCATACTCGCGAATGTCACCTGTGCCGGGTATTGATAGCTCAATTGCATCAGCACCTCGGCGGACGTGACCGCATATGCGGCGCCCGTATACACCACGCGCACGGTGGCCACGCCCGCGCCCGCGCTCGAACTCACCATCGCCATCAACACTGACGATGTAGCGGTCGCCAGCGTGCCGCTCATAGCGCTGATAGCGTTGTCACCAGTAACCAGATTGACGGAGTATTGTCCGGGGTTCGCAGCCAGGCCATTCAGAACCGCGATTCCAACTTGATTGCCCGCGGGCACCTGCACCTGGCCCGAGATGCGGCCGCTCCCCGCGGAAGCCTGCACCGGCGACGTGCTGCTGATCCCCATAGCGATCGACACCGGCCCGCTCTTGCCCGCCGGCGCGTTGACCATAGCCAAACCGGTCACCACCTGGTCGATGGGGAATTGATAATTCAGATCGAAATCCACCGAGCCGGAGAGGACGTTGTTGGAGGAGTCCCGCACCGTGTGCACCACGATATCCACAGCGCCCGAATCGCCCGTGCTGGCGCCCGCCATCGCCGCGCGAAAGATAGCGGTCTGCGCGGTCTGCCCGAATAAGGCGCACGCGGAGAGCGACACTGTCGCAATAATTTTGAGGGTCATATAACTCCTGCTAACCTCGCGCCCGCGCGACCGCTTCCTTCCATCCCGCAAATAAGCGCGCCCTATCGGATTCCGCCATGGCCGGCTCGAAGCGGCGTTCCGCGCGCCAGAAGCTTTCCACTTCGTCTACGCTCTTCCAGAAGCCTGTGGCCAGGCCCGCCAGGTAGGCCGCGCCCAAAGCGGTGGTCTCAATGTCCGCCGGGCGCACGATGGGGCAGCCCAGAATATCGGCCTGGAACTGCATCAGGAAATTGTTGGCGGACGCCCCGCCATCGACGCGCAATTCCAGAATGCGTTCGCCGCTGTCGGCCTGCATGGCATCGATCAGCTCGCGGGTCTGGTAGGCGATGCTTTCGAGCGTCGCGCGCACGATCTGGGCGCGGCCGCTGGATCGCGTCAGGCCGCAGAGGATGCCGCGCGCCGCCCCGTCCCAATGCGGCGCGCCCAGGCCCACGAAGGCGGGCACCAGATAGACGCCGCCGGTATCGGTCACCGAAGCCGCCACCCCTTCGGAATCCGCCGCCTGCTGGATCAGTCCCAGTTCGTCGCGCAGCCACTGCACCGCCGCGCCCGCGATGAACACGCTGCCTTCGATAGCGAATTGCGCCTCGCCCGTAGTGGAGGCTGCGCGCGTGCCCAGCAGGCGATGGCACGACACGGGCAGGTGCGGCCCGGTGTGCAGCAGCGCGAAACATCCGGTGCCGTACGTGTTTTTGGAAAGTCCCGCGCGGAAACACGCCTGCCCGGCCAGGGCCGCCTGTTGATCGCCGGCAATTCCCGCCAGCGGGATCGCGGCGCCGAAATGCTCGCCCGCGATCGATCCCAGAACGGCGCTCGACGGCGCAATGCGCGGCAGCATGGCGCGCGGCACATCGAACACGCGCAGCAGTTCCTCGTCCCACTCGCCGGTCTCGAGGTTCATCAGCATGGTGCGGGACGCATTGGTCGGATCGGTAACGTGCACCGCGCCGTTGGTCAGCTTCCAGATGAGCCAGGTATCCACGTTGCCGAACAGGATCTCGCCGTCGCGCGCTTTCTGCCGGGCTTCCGGCACGTTTTCGAGAATCCAGCGAATCTTGCTGCCGGAGAAATAGGCGTCAATGACCAGGCCGGTGCGGCGCGTGATATCGGCCGCGGCGGCGCTTTGCGCGAGTTCCGCGCAGTACGGCGCCGTGCGGCGGCATTGCCAGACAATGGCTGGAGCTACCGGCCGTCCGGTCGAGCGCTCCCAAACGATGGTCGTCTCGCGCTGGTTGGTGATCCCCGCGGCGACAATCTCGGAAGCCGGCACGCCCGCGCCATCCAGCAACAATCGCGCAGCATAAAGCTGCGCATTCCAGATCTCGTCGGCATCCTGCTCCACCCAGCCCGGATGGGGATAGCGGCACTCGACCGGCGCGGACTTCATCGCCAGATTGCGCCCCAGCGCGTCATACAACGCGGCGCGCGCGCTGGTGGTTCCTTCGTCGAGCGATAACACGAACGGCATGCGGAGATTATATCCGGTTGCCGTGATAGCATAGAACATGCGCCGCGTCCCGGCAGTGCTGCTGTTGGCCATTTTCAGCTTCTCGCTGATCGGCCCGGCGCTCTTCACCGGTGCGGACGCGGACCTGCCCGCATGCTGCCGCCGCGGCGGAACGCATCACTGCGCCATGCTGGACACGGCCCAGGATGCCGGCGCACCGGCCTCCAGCCTGTCACTCAACACGCTACTAAGTAAGTGTCCGTTTTTTCCCAAAGGCGGCGCCGTGCTATCCGGTTCGGGCGCCGCGTTGTTGGCCGCGGCCCAGCCTGAGTCCCGAACCGTCCAACATCACCGGGCCGCCCCCCTCCGGCCTGTGAGCGGTTACGATTTTGCCGTCGATCGCTCCAATCAAAAGCGCGGCCCGCCCGTTCTTCCCCTGTAATTTCGTCAGAAGCGCAAAGGGGCGCGTATCCCGCGCCGCCCTGTCATGCACTCACAAGGGGAAGAAAATTGAAGTTACTCGTTTTACCAATACTGTTTAGTTGTGTCTCAGCCGCGGCGGCAGGGTCGCTGCAGGGAATTGTTCACGATCCGCAACACCGGCCCATTCCCGGCGCAAGCGTCGTCATTCAAGCCCAGGCTCTTTCCTTCACGAAGACCGTTCAATCGGATACAAACGGCGAATTCCGCGTAGACCAACTCCCCGCCGCCGATTACCAGGTGACCGTCTCCGCTCCCGGCTTTCAAACCCTGGAAAAAACTCTGACCGTTACCGCCGCCAAATCGCCCGTGGTCCACCTGCAACTGGAGGTCGCCCAAGTCAGCTCCGCCATCGAAGTCTCGGGCGCGGCCAGTAAGCTCCAGACCCAGACTTCCACCGTGCAAACCCTGGTCGTGCCCGCCGAGATCACCCAGACCGCGGGCGCCGACCAGACCAACAGCCTGGCCATGATTACCGATTTCACGCCCGGCGCATACATGGTTCACGACATGCTCCACATGCGCGGCGGCCACCAGGTGAACTGGTTCTTCGACGGCATTCCAGTGGTCAACACCAACATCGCCGCCAATGTGGCGCCGCTCATCAATCCCAAGAATGTGGAGGAACTGGAGATCGAACGCGGCGGCTTTTCGAGCGAATATGGCGACCGCACCTACGGCTTCTTCAATGTCGTAACTCCTTCCGGATTCGAGCGCGATAACGAGGCCGAGCTGATTGTTTCCGCCGGTAACTTTTACTCAACGGACGATCAGTTAAATATGGGCGGCCATACCCAGCGCTTCGCCTGGTATGCGTCCGTGGATGCCAACCGCTCCGACCTCGGCCTGGGCACACCGGTCTCCGCCGTCCTCCACGATCAGTCGAGTGGCGTGGGCGGATTCTTGTCTCTGCTCTATAATCCCAGCTCGAAGGACCAGGTACGCTGGATCGGCTCCCTGCGCGAAGATCATTACCAGATCCCAAATACCGAGGACCAGCAATCCGGCGGCATTCGTGACCTCGACCTGGAGAACGACGAACTGGCCGGCTTTCACTGGGCGCACAGTTTTTCGGATGGCGTGCTTTTCACTTTGGCGCCTTACTTCCACTACAATGTGGCGCACTACGTAGGCGGTCCCCTCGACACGCCATTCATCCTGAATGACAACGGCCGCTCCGCTTACGTGGGCGGGCGCAGCGTCGTCCAGGCGCAAAAGAAGCGCCACAACGCACGCGCCGGCGTTGAAGTGTGGGGGCAGCACGATAACACTTTCTTCGGGCTTACCGCCAATCCCGGCGGCAATGTGCTCAACCAGCAGGAGAGCCACTGGGCCAGTTCGAGCGCCGCGTTCCTCGAAGATCAATTCAAGGCGACCTCGTGGCTGACGCTGGATCTTGGTGTACGGCTCACACACTACCGGGGCCTGGCGAATGAGAATGCCGCCGATCCCCGGCTGGGCGCATCCGTGCGCATCCCGTGGCTGGGCTGGATCCTGCACGGCTACTATGCGTATACCTACCAGCCGCCGCCGCTCGACAGCCTGGCCGGTCCGGCGCTGCAGTTCGCCACCGGTCAAGGTTACGGCTTCGTCCCCCTGGCCGGCGAGCGCGATATCCAGCACGATATCGGAGTGAGCATCCCCTTACGGCAGTGGACCCTCGAAGTAGACCGCTTTCACACCAGCGCCCGCAACTTCCTCGATCATGACGTGATCGGTAACTCTGGCATCTTCGTCCCGCTCACGGACCTGGCGGCCATCATCGGCGGAACTGAAGTAAGCGTCCGCTCGCCCAGGCTCTTTCACAGGGCCCAGCTTCGCATCGCGTATTCGAACCAGATCGCGCAAGGCACCGGTCCCATCACCGGCGGTCTGCTCGAGTTTGCCCCGTCCGGCTTCTTTCTGTTGGATCACGATCAGCGCAACACGCTCTCGTCGGTCCTTTCGCTCAGCCTCCCCGGCGGCATGTGGGCCACCCCCGCATACCAGTTCGGCTCCGGCTTCCTGAATGGCAATGGCCCCGCACACCTGCCGCCCCACTCCACTTTCGACCTGTCCATCGGCAAGCGATTCCGGGAGCGGTGGACCGTCTCCGCAAACGCGGTCAACATAGCGAACACGCGCTACCTGCTCGATACCAGCAACACCTTCGGCGGCACACACTACATCAACCCGCGCCAGATCTACGCAGAACTCCGTTACCGCTTCCACTTTTGAAGTGCGGCAGGCGCCCACGCCTGCAAGGGGCTCTCAGCCCCACTCTTTTTGCCCGGTATAATATCGATATGTTCTTTCGCCGCCAGGCGCCCGCCACCCTGACCTTCCAGCAACGTCTCGACAACCTGACGCGCGCGGGTTTCACCGTCGCCCCCCAGCCGGACGGCGCCGTCCAGGTAAGCAAAGGCGGATGCGCCATCCTGCTCCGCGACAACCAGGGCAAAGTCACCAGCGCCCAACTGGCGGGCATCCTCATGGGCGGCGAGATCGGTTCGCTGGTGGATGGCGGCTACCAGAAATTCTTCCGCACCCCGTCGGGCAAAACCAAGCCGGCGCTGGCCTCCGAGCTGAAAGCCCTGCACGATTTCGAAGAAGATCTGAAGGAAGGACTCGGACAGGAAAGTCTCTACAACCAGTCGCTGGGCACGGTTTCCACCTATTATCTTTACGACCGGGTTAAAGATCGCGACCGCGGCGTTCCCAAGCGCGTCTGGGAACAATAAGGATTACATCCCGGGCTTGGGAGTCTCCGCGCGGTGCCGGCTGCGTACGGCCGGTGGAACCGTCCCGGTCTGCTTCCGCACCTGCTCGAAATACTGCTGCACGTAGGCCTGCAGCGCCATGGGGACCTCGTCACGGCTGATCTCTCCGCCCGCGTCGGTGTGATGCGTGGCCCGCTGCGCATAGGGCGTGCGCAACTGTTGATTGCTGTTCTGCACTTCGACGGTGACCTCGCCGGTCACGTTGGCCGCCCGCTTGCCGATAATCTCGCTGATCTTCCCCATCGCCGCAAGCTGCTCCGCGAGCTTCACGTCCTTGCTGCCATCCTGCCGCCCTATGCCGCTGCCGGGCTGCTTGGTGGCGGGCTGCTGGCCGCTTTCACCCGGGCTGCCGGATTGCCCGCTCTGCGCATTCTGGCTGTCGTCCCCGGGCTGTCCGTCTTTGGCGCTGGCCTGCTCCCCTTCCCCTGGCTGCTGGCCCTGCTTGCCGTTCTGGCCGGCGTTGCCCTGCCCGCTCTTCTTCTGGCCGTTCTGCGCATTCGCCTGCTGCGCGGACCCCTTGCCGCCGGACTGCTGCCGCATGCGGTTCATGAGGCTCGACATGGCATCCTTGAACTTGCTGAGCAGCCCCGAGCTCTCGCCGGAATTGCCCGACCCCTGCTTGTCGTCACCCTCCCCCTGCTTGCCCGCGCCCGGACCTTCCTTGCCGCCCGTCGACCGCTGGTTGTTGGGGTCGGCGCTGATGCCCTCCGGATCGGAGCTTTCGTTCTGTCCGCCGTCAAGCTGGGTGGATTGCGCCATCTTGGAGTTTTCGGGACGCGTGGTTCCGGTCTTCTGGTCCACGTCGGGTACGCCTACGGTGTCCAAAGCGGAATCCGGGGCTGCGTCCAGTTCTCCGGGAGCTTTCTGCTTGTCGTCCAGTGAAATGCCGGTCTCCTCCAGACGTTTTTGATCGCGCGGGGCCGCGTTCTTTCGATCCGCCGAGGCTTGCCGCGTCTCACCGTAACCAAGCCTCTCCTGCACCATGCGCGCCAGCGGTGGCCGCAGATCCAGGTGGCGATCGAGCCCATAGCGGACCGCGAACAGGCTGGCGACTACCAGCGCCAGCAGCGCTGTCGCGTAAAGAGCCCGCGGCGCGCGGATCGGAATGGCGCGACGTGCATCCACGCCGGCTGCGATGCGCTCGGCCTGCTCCCATTGGGCGCGGCGCACATCCGCCCCCGCACTGCCGCCGCCGGCCGCACCTTGCGCGAAGAAAAGCGCCGTGGAAAGCGTATCCGCCAGCTTCAGGTTGGAATCCACACGCTGGGCCACCTGGTATTGTGATGGAGCGCCCCGCCAGGTCGCATAGATTCCGGCCGCGAAGGTCGCCGCCGGCAGCAGCACCATCCAGACCCAGCTCAGAACCTGCGTTCCCAGCACCAGCAGCGCAACCAGCACGATCAACGCGGCGCTCGCGGAGTATGCGGCATGCCGCAATGCCTCGTTCGCGAGAATCCGGTGGCGGGCGCGTCGAACCGTATCGAAGACCATGAAGCCCTGGCGTTATTATTATCGCAGAATTCCAAAGTTACACTTTGGAGTACACAACTTTTTCTCAGCAACCAGTGTTCCGATTAGGAAGATGGCGAGCGCTACAATAGAGAAAAAAGCACCTGAACTGGAAGGACTGGATCTTTTGAGAGTCTTGATCGTAGACGACGAACCCGCGCAGCGTAGCGGACTGGCAGCCATGGTCGCCGCCTGGGGCATGACGCCCGAGACGGCCGCCGATGGCAACGAAGCATTGGACGCCCTGGAGCGAACCGGGGCCGACGTGATCCTGACCGATCTCAACATGCCCGGCTTGGATGGCTTTGGGTTTTTGGAGAGACTGCAGGAGATGGGAGACATGCCGCCCACCATCGTGCTGACGGCGTACGGCAACATTGAGACCGCCGTACGAACTGTGCACGAGTTGGGCGCCTACTGGTTTCTGGAAAAGCCCATCCAGCCCAAGACGCTGGAAGTGCTGGTCAGCCGCGCGGCGGCGCACGCCAGCCTGCGCGCCGACAAACAGACCCTCATCCGTCAGCTGGCTAACAACGGTTCCCTTGGGGAACTGGTGGGATCGTCACCGCGCATGCGCGAAATCTTTGCACTGTTGCAGCAGGCCGGTCCGAGCAAAGCCTGCGTCCTGATCACCGGCGAGAGCGGCACAGGCAAGGAAATGGTCGCCCGGACTATTCACAAGCTCAGCACCCGGCGGACTGGGCCGTTTGTGGCCATCAACTGCGCGGCACTCCCCGAAACCTTGATCGAAAGCGAGCTATTCGGCCACGAGAAAGGATCGTTCACCGGAGCCTCCGAACGGCGCGCCGGCTGCTTCGAGCTGGCCCAGCGCGGCACGCTCCTGCTCGACGAGATCGGCGAAATGCCCCTGCCCACCCAAGCCAAGCTGTTGCGCATTCTGGAGGATTCCAAGGTGCGCCGCCTGGGCGGCAAGACCGAGTTTGAAGTGGATGTGCGCCTGGTGGCCGCCACCAACAAAGTGCCCGATGAGGCCATCCGCGGCGGCAACCTGCGCGAAGATCTTTACTATCGCCTGAACGTTTTTCATGTCCACCTTCCGCCTTTGCGCGAGCGCAAGGAGGACCTGGTGCCCATCTCCGAGGCGCTGATTTCGGACCTGAACCGCAAGCACGAGTGCAAAGTCACGGGCATCGCGCCCGACGTCCTGGAGGCGCTGCAGCGGCACAATTGGCCGGGCAACGTCCGGGAATTGCGCAACGTCCTGGAACGCGCCGTGATTCTGGCGGGAGAAGGCACCGTGGAAGCCCGCCACATTCCCGGGTTCCTGCACGGGCGCGTGGCACTGGCAGCCGCCGCGGGCGCGTCCACATCATCTACGCCCGATGATCCGGAGAGCGTGCGCTTCAGCATCGGCACTACCGTGGAAGACGCCGAAAAGGGCCTCATCCTAAGGACCCTCGAACACACCCACAACAACAAAACCAGGGCCGCCGAAATCCTGGGGATCAGCCTGAAGACCCTGCACAACAAACTGAAGGAATACGGAGCGTAGCCGCGCCAGCGCGGCAACATCGACATAAGGCGTCGATGTTGTGACGCGGAGACAGAGGGACACGGGGACGCGGAGATTCCGTCACCGAAGTCTTTGACTGGTTGATCGCTGTAGCGCCCCGAGCGCCGGATCCCCGCGTCTCCGAGTCGCCGTGTCTCCGCGTCATAACATCGGCGCACTATGCCGATGTTGGCGCGCCCCGCGCGCCTACTTCCCCATGTGCAGATTATTGTGAATGGCGTACAAGGCCAGCTCCAGCCGGTCCGAGACACCCAGCTTGTCGAAGATGTTATGCAGATGGTTCTTCACCGTCTGCTCGCTGATGAACATCTTCTCGGCCATTTCCTTGTTCTTGAAGCCTTGCGCTACCAGTGCCACGATTTCGCGCTCCCGGGCGCTGAGCAGCGACCGCTCACGTTCCCGGCTGCTGGCTACCGGAGCCCCACTACCCGCGGGAGCGTCGTCCGCGCTGGTGGCAAACTGGCGCATGACCGCGGCGGTCGTATGCGAATCCAGCCAGATCTCGCCCGCATTCACCTTCCGGATGCTCTTGATCAGCAGATCCGTGGCACTCTGCTTCAGGACGATTCCCGAGGTACCCAACTTCATGGCTTGAACGAACTCGTTCTTATCCTCCGAAGCCGTCAGTACGATCACCCGCGTTTTGTGCTTGCTGGTCTGTAATCTTTGCAGCGTTGCCAAACCGTCCAGCCCGGGCATCTTCAAGTCCAGCAACAAGATATCGGGTTCGTACTGTTGCAGCACATCCAGCACCTGCCGTCCGTCGTGCGCCTGTGCCACTACTTCGAAATCGGGTTCGAGGGCCAACAGGCGGCACAACCCGTCGCGGAATATGGGATGGTCGTCCGCCACCACAATTCGTATCTTCGAGACTTCGACAGGTTCAGCTAGCGAAGGCTCAGTTTGGGAGCCATTGTTTTCAGCCATAAACATCCAGTACTAGGCTTCATTTTAGAGTTCGGATAGTACCAAGTCAATGCATTATATCTAAATGTAGGGATTTCCAGCGGAGCCGGCCGCGTTGCAACGCAGCAATCGGCAGAAATCGCGGCACGCCCCGTTCGTTATGTCGGTTTGCTATTGTTAGGGACTATGAGCGAAAAATGGGCTGAAGGAGAGTTCCAGAGATTTTGGAAGCGGCTTCAGCAATTGGGATTGAATGCTTACGAATCGCGCTCCTATCTGGTCCTGCTCGGCCACCCGCGATTTAAGGCGCTCGAACTCGCGGCCCGCTCCCACGTGCCCCGGCAAAAAATCTACGAAGTGCTCGACAGCCTGGTCGAAAAGGGGTTCGCCCAAGTCGTCCAGGAACGCACCAAGCTCTTTTCCGCCGTAGAACCCAGCCTGGCCCTGCCCGCCTACATGGTCCGTAAACGCCAGAGTCTGGATCAGGATTTCACCGACCAGGGACGCATCAGCGTAGCCCTCATCGACGACCTGAAATCCGTTTATTCCGAGGGTCAGGAAGGCCGCGGCACGCTGGACTTCCTGCGCATCGTCAGCGACCCCGCCCAGACCGCCGCCGAGTATCGCCGTATGCTATCCGAAGTGCGGTCGCAATATATCGAGTTCCTGCGTCCGCCGTATGCCGTCGATCCACTGGATGAGAAACTGGTCAAACAGGCCCGTATTTCCGGCGTCACCTGCCGCCTTTTGCTGGAAGGAGGCGCCCTCGACGATACTCACCGCCAGCGCCTGCAGGATTACGCCGCCGCCGGCGTGGAAGTGCGCCAGAGCGATGCAGTGCCGATGAAACTGGCTGTATTCGATGGGTGCCAGGGCATGATCGCGCTTCTCGATCCGGTGATCACCCGCCCCGCGTGGACCGCGGTCGTCTTCAACCACGAAGCCATGGGTGAGGCCATGACCGGCCTGTTCGAAGACCGTTGGCGGCGCGGCAGGGCGCTGTAAAAGCCCCCGCCTACGATCCCGCCAGATCGTTCATCCGCTCCACCTGTTTCACCAGGAATTGCATGTCCGCGAACGGATCGCCGCCGAAACGCGCCCAGTATACCCGGCCCTTCTTATCGATCAGGATGGTGGAGTGCAGCTCGATGTCTTCAAAGTCGTCGTAGGAGTGGAACCGCCGCGCATTGCTGTGATCCGGATCGGAGAGCAGCCGCGCGGGCAAATCGCCGAATTGCTTGAGCGCCTCGTTGTTCTTCTCGGGCGGCGTGCTGCTCACCGCCAGGACCACCGTGTTCAAACGGTCCCAATCGCCTTTCTTCTCCCCGATATCGTGCAACTGCCGCAGGCAATGCGGGCATTCCGGCCCCAGATAGAAGACCAGCAGCACGTTCTTGCCGCGATACTCCTCGAGCGACACCGCCTTGCCCTGGGCATCGTGAGCTTCCAGCGCGGGCGCCTCGTACGGTTCCCACTTCGGCGGACCGAAATGGTCGAGCGGCACGCGCGCGTAGTTGCGCTGCGGCGCCGGCGACGAATCGCGCGGCGTTGCCGTGATGCCGGTCGCCTTGGCCCGCTCCAGCACCTTCAGGCCCGCATCGGCGTTGGACGCCACGAACAGCAGTCGCGCCATATCGTCTTCCGCCTTCGCCTTTTCGCCAAGCTGGGCGTAGGCCCGCACCAATCCTGAAAGCGCGAAGATGTCGTTCTTCGTCAAATCCAGCGCCTTGTTGAATGCCTGCACGGCCAGCACCGGGCTCTTGGCGTCCATGTATGCATCGCCCAGGCTGACGTAAAGCGATTGCGGATACACCGGCGGGTCCGCATATTCCTTCTGCATGACGAATTCACGCTCCGCCGCGTCGGCCATCAATCCCAGGCCGACAATCGTGTCGCCGCGCGCCATCGCCAGCCGCCCCTGCAGTTCCAGCGCCTGGATGGGGTAGGTATCCTCCCACTCCTTGTTCTTCTCCAGATCCTTCTTCAGCGCGGCATGTGCCTCCAGGCTCTTGGCGGCTTTGTCCAGATCGCCCTTGCCCAGCCACGCCCGCGCCTCGAAATAAGCCTTATTCATCTTGTCTTCGAACACATCGCGCCAGGGGATCGTTTTCGGGTTCAACAAATCGTCCCACCGCTCGTAAACGACCAATTCGCGCTCCAGCGCCGCCATCCCGCGCGAGTGCGTGCTGTATTCGTTTTCTTTGTTGTCCACCGGATCGAGCGGCGCGTCGATCAGTTGCCGCGCGCCAAAAATGGCCGCCTCCGCCATTCCCATCTGCCCCTGAATATACGAAAGATAGCTGCGGTTGTGGGCGTAGTTCCAGTTGTCGAAAGGAAAGGTGAGGCTGGTCTTCATGTATTGCTTTTCCACGCGTGTGGCGGCATCCATCGAAAGGGCCGCTTCGTGCCACATCCCCACGATGGCGTAGATATGGCCGGGCATGTGTTGCGCGTGGCCGATCCCGGGGACCAGGCGGGTATAAGCGCGGCAGCTTTCCAGCGCCTGCTCGGGCTCGTGGTAATCCCAGTTGTGGATGCGGTAATGGTGCGCCCCCGGATGGTCGGGATCGTGCGCCAGGATCTCGCGGATGATCAGTTCCGCGCCATACCGCGAATCGCCCATGGTGACTTCCGCCAGGATCGCGCGCGCTTCCATATCCTCCGGATACTTTACGCACAGCGTTTCCAGCTTTTTCATTTCGCGATGTCGCAACTCCCGGTAATCGGGCTTCTCGTTGGCGTCGCTCACCGGATCGGGCTGCATAGCGGCCAGCGCCTCGATGTACAGCCGCTCGCGCTCGGTGACCTTGTCTTTGCGCTTCACCGCTTCGCGCAGAAATTCGAGCGAGCGGTCGCCCTGCGTGGACCGCGCCAGGCCCCAATACACCATGGCGTTATCCGGCTCCAGTTTCAGGCACCAGCGGAACGAGCGCTCCGCTTCGTAATACCAGAAAGAGTGCAGCAGCGCGTTCCCTTGATTGAACCAGGTCTGCACCTCCGGGTTCTTGGTGGTGATGGGAAAGGGCGCCACGCCGATGCCTTCCATCACCCAGGGTTTCTGGCGCGGTCCTACGTCGAACGCGGCGCCGTGGGCGGAGTGGCCTTTGTCGATTTTGTCGATTTTGTCGATCTTGTCGGTTTTATCGGTCTGGGCGTAGGCGCCCGGCCATGCGATGAATGCGGCCGCGACGAGGGCGGAGCAGGCGAATTTCAACGACATGGCTGACAGTATACCGCGCCCCGGCGGAACACCCTGCCCGCAAATTTCGTATCTATAACTGAACGAGGTGATGGCATGTTCTGCACACGATGCGGCGCTGAAATCGATGAAAAGGCACGATATTGCCCGCAGTGCGGCCACGGCACAAAACTAGCGGAAGCCGCCGCCAATCCGTATGCCGCGCCGCGGCTGGCCCTCGATACCCAGAATAAGAAGATCGCCGGTGTTTGCGCCGGCTTTGCCCGCTACCTGGGCGTGGAGCCGCTCCTGATCCGCATCGTCTGGCTGGCCTTGGCCCTGGGCGCGGGCTTCGGCTTCGTCGCCTATCTGATCGCCTGGATCCTGATGCCCAAGGATTACGCGACAGGCCCGGATCCTTACGGCGCTGCTCAGCCGCAGGCATAGGTCTTTATGGATTGGCTGAACTCTAAGGCCACTTCTGCGCGCCATGCACGATATTGAGGATCAACACTCGAGCCTCGGAGACGCGGTACACAATAACGTACGGTAGCCTCACCACCAGTAATTCGCGGGTGCCTTCGACGCGTCCCGGACGGCCCCTGTATGGCAGAGTGCGCAAGCTTTGGACCGCATCATAAATGGTCCGTGAAATACGATTTGCGGTTTCCAGGCTGCGGTCCCCCTCGACGTATTCCGAGATACGCTGCAGATCTCTTACCGCATGCGCCGACCAGTCAACACGCATGCCTCAGGTGTGTTCTCTTTGTTCGAGCCACACGCGAACTTCATCGTCTGGAAGCGTTTCGCCTCGCTCTACGGCCGAATTGCTGTCCTTAACTTTTCGGCTGAGCCATTCGTTGTACGCCACCAGATGATCTACGGCTTCCGCCAGAAGTTCATCGGTGCCCCTGTGCGTTCGAAGCGCCAGTTCGTTGAGCCTAGCCTCGGTTTCCGGCGCCAAATGTAGTTCCATAATTGCGAGTATAGCGGTAAAGGTCGACCCATATACCGTGGGCTGCTGAGCCGGGCTGCAGAGCCCCTGCCCTAATGACTCCCCGCAATCTGCACGATGGCTGCCGCTTCCTCAGCCGTAAACTCCTCCACCTTCGCCGAGATATTCATCGAGCAAAACTTCGGCCCGCACATCGAGCAAAAGTGCGCGTCCTTGAACCCCTCCTCCGGCAGCGTCTCGTCGTGCATCGACCGCGCTGTCTCCGGATCGAGCGACAGCTCAAATTGCCGCTTCCAATCGAACCGGTAGCGCGCGCGCGAAAGCTCGTCGTCGCGATCGCGGGCGCCCGGACGGTGCCGCGCAATGTCCGCCGCGTGCGCCGCAATCTTATACGCAATGATCCCGGCCTTCACATCGTCGCGGTTCGGCAGCCCCAGGTGCTCCTTGGGCGTGACGTAGCACAACATCGACGCGCCGTACCAGCCGATCATGGCCGCGCCAATGGCCGAAGTGATGTGATCGAACCCCGGCGCAAAATCCGTCACCAGCGGACCCAGCGTGTAGAACGGAGCCTCGTAGCACATCTCCTTTTCCTTCTCCACCTGCAGCTGGATCTGGTCCATCGGAATGTGTCCGGGACCTTCGATCATCACCTGCACGTCGTATTCCCAGGCGCGCCGCGTAAGTTCGCCCAGCGTCTTCAACTCCGCGAACTGCGCCTCGTCGCTCGCATCCGCGACGCTCCCCGGGCGCAATCCATCGCCCAGCGAGAAGCTCACGTCGTATTTCTGGAAGATCTTGCAGATCTCCTCGAAGTGCTCGTACAGCATGTTCTGGCGATGGTTCTTCACCATCCATTCCGCCAGAATCGAGCCGCCCCGGCTGACGATTCCGGTGACGCGCCGCGCGGTCAGCGGGATGTGTTGCACCAACACGCCCGCATGGATGGTCATGTAATCCACGCCTTGCTGGGCCTGCTCCTCGATCACTTCCAGCATCACCGCGGCGCTCAGGTCTTCCAGGCGCCGCACGCGCGACAGCGCCTCGTAAATCGGCACCGTACCGATGGGCACCGGCGAAGCGTCAATGATGGCTTGCCGGATGCGCGGGATATCGCCGCCGGTAGAAAGGTCCATCACCGTGTCGGCCCCGTACTTCACCGAATAACTCAGCTTCTCCAGCTCCTCGTCGATGTTGGACGTCACCGCGGAGTTGCCGATATTGGCGTTGATCTTGCACTTGGAAGCCACGCCGATGGCCATCGGCTCCAGGTTGGTGTGGCGGATGTTGGCGGGAATAATCATGCGCCCGCGCGCCACTTCCGAGCGGACCGTTTCCGGCGAAAGATTCTCGCGCCGGGCTACATACTCCATCTCGCCCGTGATCACGCCGCGCCGGGCATAGCGCATCTGCGTACGTACGGCGTCGTTCTGGCGTTCAGCTATCCATTCTGTGCGCATTTTTTGAGTCCTGACTCTGGGTGCCAGGTGCTGGTTCATTCGCCGGGCATTGCGCGCCGGCTCCCCGAACCAGCACCTTTTTGACTACTTCTTCTTCTTTGGTTTCTTGACTTCCTTGTTGCCTTTATCCCTGCTTTTAGCCATATCCGCAATTATACTCGCTAATGCATGCGATGGAGCCCGCCGTCTTCGTCCCAAACGCCCGTATCCGCCGCGTGCTGCGTGAGAAATTGTTGCAGAGCGGCCGTGGACGCGGTCAGGATGATCCGCCCGCTCTCCTGGTCCGTCACCGATGGCGGCGCCAGCCGGGCCTCCACCATGGTCTTCAGCCAGGCGTCATTCATCATCGCCACCCTCAGTTCGTCGCCCTGCACCTGAATCTTCACGATGACATGCCCCACAATGCCGAGCCCCGGATCTCCCTTCGAGATGGCGTCGGCAAACTCCATGCCTGGCTCCATCCCTTGCAGCCGCAGCACGTGGATATTGAACGACTCCGTACTGGGAGAGTCTCCCGGGTGGAAAACCGTGACGTCGTAGCCATCCGCCAGGTTGGCCCCCGCCTTGGCGATCTGCCAGACCTCGCCGCTGTCGTCATCCGCCCATTTGCCCTCCAGCGCGGCATCCGCCGCCAGATCCTGGGCCGTGTACATGGGGTGAATGGATACCGCCGGAGCGCAGCCGGTCAAAACCGCGGCGGCCGCCGCCACTACCGCTAACATGAAGTACCGCATATTGAAACTCCTTTCAATATGGGACAGCGTCACCGCTCGCCGGAAATTGCACTGCGGCTGAAAAATCTAGTGGCCCGTCCGGATCAGGCGTGCGAGCGCCATCTTGAGCGGAGCGTACCGGGTGGCCGCCGCCATCAGCAGCAATCCCCCCATCAGCAGGCCGATCGGCCACCAGGCATGGTCCCGGAAGAGATCCTGCTGCAGCCTCACCAGGCCGATGGCCAGGAAGAACATGCCGCTGGCGAAGAAATTCTTCATCTGTTTGGGTACGCTGCCCAGCACGAAGACACAAGCCACCCCCGGCAGCAGCGCCTCGAACAGACGCGCCTCCAACCGCATGCCTGCGTTAGCCGGAGTCTTTTCCCAGCGCTCCGAAGCCGCCAGCCCCAACAGCAGCAGCGATGTCATCACGTGCCCCGGAATCACGAAGCGGAACGACTTCGCCACCGCGCGCAACTGCGCCGAAGAGAACCGCTCGCAAATGAGCTGCAGCGAAAAATAGATCCCGGCATTGATCAGGAACAGGTACTCGATTTGCCCGCGGGTCCAGGGAGCCACGCGCCCGATCCACGCGGCGTAAGGATCGTGATAGGTGGCCACCCCGGTCAACGCCGCCCACGTGAACACCACCGCGATGGGATAAAAGTAGCGGGAGTCGTTTGCCAGCCGCAGCCGCTCCAGCCCCGCCGCCGCTGCGAAAAACAACGCCGCGCAGGGCAGCAGATAGAAATAGGGCCGCCCGGGATCGTTGTCGATCCAATCCATCAAGCCCATGCGCAACAGCGAAGCCAGGCACCACAGCGCCGCCATCACCGCCAGGACCAGCGAAAACACCGACGCGCGCGTGAACCGCCGCAGCCAGTAATACGCGGGGAGCGAGAGCAGCAGCGCCCACCACAATTGGGCGTTGGTGGTCATCTTGAAGCTCTCGAACTCCGAGAAAAGCTCCAGGTTCTTGCGGCCCCGCGTAAACCCGCCGAACACGTGGTATTCGCCCATGCCCACCAACAGCGCGACCGGCAGCAGCAGGCAGAATGCCAGCAGGTACGCCAGGGCAACGCGGCGCTGACCGGCCCGCCAGCAGCCGAGCCCGATCCAGGCCGTGGGCGCCGCCGCCGCTGCCGCCACCAGCACCGCAAGCGCGCCGCTCAGCCCGTTGTACCGGAACAGAACGATCAGCGCCGCCCCTACCACCAGAATCCACGCGCCCAAATACAAGCTCACTTGCGGCAGCGACAGCCTGCGCACTTCCATGATCCAGGCGTCTTCGCGTTCCACCAGCCGCTCGTAGCCTTTGCGCAGCGCATCGTATTCGGCGTCGGACAGAATGCGGTCCCGCTTCCATCCCTCCAGCTCGCGCAAGTGCTGCCCGATCTTGCCGGTCATCATGCGCGCATAAGAAGCGGGCGCGGCCAGCACCGTTTCCCCAGCCAGAAAACGCTCCAGGTCCGCCGCCATCTCCTGCGCCGACCCGTAGCGATCCGCCGGCGCCTTCTCCAGGGCCTTCATGCAGATGTTCTGCAGATCGCCGGGAATCTCCGCCCCGATCCGCCGCGGCAGTACCGGATCCTCCTGGCAGATCGAGCGCATCTGCTCCGCCAGGTTGTCCGCGCGAAAAGGCAGCACCCCGGTCAGCAACTCATAAAAAATCACGCCCAGCGAAAAGACGTCGCTGCGGGCGTCGAGCGCGGAACTCGCCAGAGTCTGCTCCGGAGAGAAATATTCCGGCGTGCCCATGATCTCGCCGGCCAGCGTGAGCCGCGATTCATGCCCCGACAGGTGCAGCGCCAGGCCGAAATCGAGCAGCTTCGGCTCCAGGTCGGCGCCCACCAGGATATTGCCCGGCTTCAGGTCGCGATGGATCACCTGGCGCTGGTTCAGCACCCCCACCGCCACCGCCACCTTGCGCATCAACTCCGCTTTTTGCATCAGCGTCAGCGGCTCCGCGGCGGCGGTCAGCGGCACGCCCTCCACGAACTCCATGACAAAGTGCGGCGGCTCGTGATCGGGCCCCAGGGCATAAATGCGCGCGATGTTCGGATGCGTGACCTGGGCCATGGCGCGCGCCTCGTGCATGAATCGCGCCCGCAAAACCGGATGGCCCGCGTACCGCGCGTTGAGCGTCTTGATGGCCACCCGCCGCCCCAGCCGCTCGTCCATCGCCAGAAACACGCGGCCCATGCCTCCCGATCCGATCTCGCTCAGCACTTTGTATCCCGAAAGCTGGCCCGGCATGGGGGCGGGCGCCACCGCCGGATTCATCGCCTCGTCGATGGCCGCCAGCGTCTCCAACTGCGGCCGGAGTTCGTCGGCGATCTCGGGGTGCTTCTGGCAGAAGCCGTCGATCGCCGGAGCCTCTTCGCGCGCCTGCCGGTCCAGAAAATCGGCCAGGGCCTGCGCCAGCATCTCTTCTTTATCCGGCGCGGACGGCATCAGGCATTCTCCGCCAGCGCCCGAAAGCGTTTCAGTGCGCGGTGCAGAAGCAGCGCCGCGGCCTCCCGCGATTTGCCCAACCGCTCGCCGATCTCGGCCGTGGCCAGGCCCTCGACTTTCGCCAGAATGATGGCCTGCCGGTAATCCTCCGGCAGCGCATCCAGCCGCCGGAAGAACGACTGCATGGCTTCCTGCTCCCTGAATAAACGCGACGGAGTCATGGAATCGACCGGCTCCGGGCCGTTGGGATTGCTCTCGGACCGGAACCGCACCACCTCCGCCGCCTGGCGTTTCTGCCGCGTCTGGAAGCGCGCCGCATCCGCTACCACGTGGCCGGCAATCGCCGCCAGCCAGTTCCAGAAAGCCCCCGGCGATTCGTAAGTGAAATGTTCGATATCGCGGAACGCCCGCAGGAACGTCTCCTGCAACAGGTCGTCGATCTCGACCGCTGCCTAGCAGCTCCCGCCCCGCCTTGTATCGCAGCAGCACCGCCAGCCGCCGCGCGTACTTTTCGAACAGCGCCGCGAACGCCTCGCGATCTCCGCTCTTCACCCGATCGATCGCCCCGAAGCTGGTGGTCGGCGCCGGCATGCCAGTCAGGTAAGAGTTTAGCGCGTGCGAACGTACCCCGGCTACAAACTCATCACGTCCCGGAACTTCTGCGCCTGCCGCCGCGACATCTCCACTTCCATGCCGCCCTTCAGCCGCACCAGAAATCCGCCGTTCGCCCACGGGTCGATGCCGTCGATAAAACGCAGATTCAGAATATGTTTCCGGCTGGCGCGAAAAAACACCGCCGGGTCCAGCCGCTCCTCCAGGTAGTTGAGCGACCGCAGCACCAGCGGCCGGTTGCCGCCGAAGTACAGGCGCGCGTAGTTGCCCTCGCTCTCCAGCAGCACGATATCGCTCACCGTCACAAACCAGCAGCGCTCCCCGTCTTTCACGAAAATACGCTGCCCGCCCTCCATCACCGGCCTGGCTTTGCGCAGCGCCGCCCGCGCCAGCGCCGCCGCCAGCCGGTCCGGCGCCACCGGCTTCAACAGGTAATCGAGCGCATTCACTTCGAAAGCGCGCAGCGCGTACTCGTCATACGCGGTGGTGAAGATCACCAGCGGCACGCGCTCCAACTGCTCCAGCAGTTCAAACCCGCTGTGCCCCGGCATCTGGATATCGAGGAAAAGCAGCTCCGGCTGCAGTTGTTCGATCAGCGCCAGGGCTTCTTCGGCATCCCGCGCCTCGCCCGCGATCTCGACGTCGGGATGCGCGGTCAGCAGACGCCGCAGCTCCGCGCGCCCCAGCCGCTCGTCGTCCACAATCAGCGCTCTCATGCGGGGCTCAGCGGGATCGAGATCTCCGCCACTACCGCCTCGCCGCCGGCGTTGCGCAGCACCAGCGACGCCGCGCTGCCGTACAGCAGCCGCAGCCTCTCCCGGGCGTTCTCCAGGCCCACCCGCGTCGACCCGCCGGCATCTACCAACTGCCCGCTATTGCGCACCTGGATCTTTACCGCCGCATCTTCCACCTGCGCTGCCACCTGGATCTGCCCGCCCCGCGGCAACCGCGCCACGCCGTGCTTGATGCCATTTTCCACCAGCATCTGCAGCAGCATCGGCGGGATGCGCGTCTCCAGTGACCGGGGATCCACATCCATCCTGACCTGCAGCCGCTCCTCCAGCCGGATGCCTTCCAGCTTCAGGTATGCGCCCACCGCTTCCAGCTCTAGTTCGAGCGGCACCGTTTCAGTGCGCCCCGATTTGAGCGTATACCGCAAAATATTCGACAGCTCCGTAACCATGCTCTGCGCCCGCGCCTGATCTTCCACGATCAGCGCCCGCAGGCTGTTCAGGCAGTTGAAAATGAAGTGCGGGTTCACTTGCGAAAGCAGCACTCGCAGCTCCGCGTCTTTGGCCGCTACTTCGAGGCGCAGCTTCTCCACTTCCGACGTCTGCAGCCTTTCAAAATAGTGCACGCCAAAGTAAATGACCAACCACAGAAACACCGTAATGCTCCAGACGAACACCACCGGGACCATCCATGTCCAGGGCGCCTTCTGAAAACCCGTGAAGCCGAACGCCAGGGGCCAAACCAGCGACACCAGCGCGGTGATCGTCACGCCTGCCGCCACGCTCGCCCCCAACGCCCGCGGCAGCGCCCGCAGCGGCGACAGGCGCAGCCACTGCCGGCGGCGGATGTAGGCGCGCAGCCCGTGCGTGACCAAAATACCCGCCAGCGCGCCCCAGCAGTAAACGGCCGCCACCTTCCAGGTAACCCGCGTTTCCATGGCCGTGAACACGATATTGGCCACGGCATGCGTGTACCATCCGAGCACCTGGCACAACACGTAAACGTGAGAGCGTTTCATCCTTACTTGCCGCGCAAAAACTGGTCCACCGCCGTGAAAAACCCCTGCGGATCGTCCAGCATAACAAAGTGGCGGGCGTTGTCCTCCAGCACGAAATCGTACTTCTTCAGCCCCGTGTATTGCGTGCGGAAGTTCTTTTCCACCTGCTCCCGCGTGGCGTATTGCTTATACGCGATCCAGGTCCCGATCACCAGCGTGGGCGACTTGATTCTGCCCAGCTCCGGCCGCAAATCCGTAGTCATCATCTCGTAGATGGCATCGCCCATCGCCACGCGATCCGATTTACGGGTCCATCCCATGATCATCTCGAAGTCCGCCGGGCTGGTGACCATCGACTTCACTGCCGCCTCGCCCATCTTCTCGCTCTGTTCGTTGGGCGGCCCGCTATACATCTTACGCATCTGTTCCGCTTGCGCCTTCACGCTCTCCGCGGTAGCCTCCGGATTCATCACGCCCGCCAAAAACGGCAGCGAATCCACAATCACCAGCGGACCCACCAGGTCCGGCTCCTTCTCCGCCAGCCACAACGCCATCACCCCGCCCAGGCTGTGCCCCACGATCACGGGTTTGTCCATCTTCTTCTCGCGTATGTACGCCGCCAGGTCGTTGCGCACGGTCTCCAGGAACGGCGCCTCGATGCGCGGCTCCCCCGCGAATCCCGCCAGCGTGAGCACGTGGCACTCGTACTGGTCCTTATAATGCGCCACCGTGCTGTCCCACGTTTTGCCCGAAGAAGCGAAGCCGGGGATCAGGATCATCGGCCGCCCCTTCCCCGTAATCTCCACGTGAAAGGACGCGGGCTTGGCAACGGTTGCGGCGGACGCCTGCGCGCCCAGCAGCGCACCCATCGCCACCGGCAGGTAGAAAAATCGTTTGGTCATCAGAATTACCCTCCTCAGGCCCAATCTATGCCGCCCGGCGCTTCCTCCGGCGTGGATTGGTGCGAGCGGTCAGGCGGGTGGATGAACGGCTTTCAGGCGATACCGGTTGCCCCGCCACTCGATCTGATTCCCAAATGCCGATGCCACCAGCACGATCAGCCAGACCCACGTAGCCAGCGGCACCCACAGCGTATGCACCCAGGAGTGCCGGTCGAACCAGGCCTTGTATTCGGGAAGCTCGGCCTTGGCCAGCGTCGCACGATTCGCGCCCTTGAGCATGCCCGGCGAAAGCTGCGCCACCAGCACCCACTCGGCCCACCGGCTGCCGTGAATCGAGGCGATCACCGCCGCCGCCATGCCGCCGCAATAGAAGACGTGTGCCGCCAGCGCGGTCCACCATAGCCGCGGCCGGTAGACGCGCGTGATGGTCAGTTGCCGGCGAGCCCACGCGAGAAACGCCCGCCCTCCTGTGCGCCCCGCCGAGACCGCCATGGCCCCCGGCGCGAACGCGATGCGCAGACCCGCCCGATGGACGGCATCGCTCAAGGCGTAATCGTCGCTAACCGTCTGCTGCCAGAACTCCGGAACGCGAATCTCGTAAAATGTTTCGCGCCGGATAGCCATCGACCCGCCCCAAGCGAACGCGTTCGCACCCGGCCCCAGCGTCCCCGCGATCACCGCGTCCCACACGCTGCGCATCAACGACCAGAAATCGGGCGGCGCGGGCGCGAACCAGCGGTAACCCGTGCTGGCTCCCACCCCAACATCCGCTAAAGGCGCCACCAGCGCGCGCAGCCAGGTGCGCGACACACGTCCGTCCGAATCGGCGAATGCCAGGATCCGCGAATCCTTGCGCGCGAAGTGCGTGGCCGTGCGCAGGTTCATGATCTTCTCGCCGGTGTCCGGCTCCTCGGCATGCGCCAGCACCACCCGCGCGCGCGATGGCAGCACACCCGCCGGAATATCGGCCGCCCGGTGCGCCACGATGATCAGTTCGTAATCCGGATAGTCCTGCGCCGCCAGCGCCGCCAGGTTCTCGCGCAACCCGTCATCCTCGCCTTTCACCGGCACGATCACGGTGGCGGGGGGCAATCCGGCCGCGGGCGTTTCGCCCAGGCACCCAACCACGTATGCGGCCCGCTTTCGCTCGCCGCGCAGGGAAAGAAACGCCAGCACCAGCGCGGGGCCCGCGAAAAACCAGAACCAGAACACGCCGGGCCCGCTACTTGCGGCCCTTGGTCTTAGCTGGCGCTTTCGCCGTGCTCTTGGCCGCAGCCTTGGCAGGAGTCTTGGCTGCCGCCTTCGCCGCTTTCTTA
This sequence comes from Bryobacterales bacterium, assembly GCA_963843255.1. Classification (GTDB taxonomy): domain Bacteria; phylum Acidobacteriota; class Terriglobia; order Bryobacterales; family Bryobacteraceae; genus Bog-159. Next base: position 160,314 of record CAWJJQ010000010.1, read on the forward strand.
GGTGCCTCCTCGGCGGCCTCCTCGGGCGCGATCTCCTCCGGCGCGATCTCCTCCGGCTCTATCTCCTCGGCAACTATCTCCTCCGCCGTAACTTCCACCTCAAGGTCGGATTCCACCGGATCGGCCGTAGCTCCGGGCGCCACCTTGGCCAGCACTTGGTTGAACAACGCCGCCTTACGCGCGTCCACCTTGGGGGGCGGTGCCTGCTCATGCCGGTAGTCGTGATCGTTGTGGCATGTCCGGCAGCGAACCTTGGCCGGCTCGGCATTCACCATCGACACCACCGCGTGGTTCATGATCCGCTTACACTTCACGCAATAGTCGTCGATGATGTCGCCTAATCGAATTTCCCACATACGGTCTCCCTTTAAACTTGCGCGGTCTCGACGGCCTGCTCGCCCCCAGCCTGCGGCGCGATCTTCGCTTCCGGAATCACCCAGTTCGCTGACTCAAAGCCCACGTACTTACAAATACGCAGCATGCCGTTCTCGCCTTCCAGCAGGTCGCCCACCTCGAGCGGCCTCTCCGATTCGCGTAAACGGCTCCACGCATCGTACTCGCTGCCTGCTTCGATTTCGACGTCCGGCTCATAATCCCGGGCTTTGACGCCGGCTTCTCCGGCCACATGCGGGGCCCAGCGGAACTGCTGGCGCGGTACTTCCTTCATCCGGTAAACCCGATACCTCGGCATATGAATAGTTTATTTTAAACGAAACGCCCCGCCATGGCGGCAAACTGCGGACTATTAATCAGCGCCTCACCGTCTGCCTCCCCGCGCGCGATCCAGCGGCGGATGGTTTCCGGATCCCACGAGATGGCATCGTGCAGCGTGCCCATCACCCGCTCCGGGCCAAGCCGCAGCACCTCTACGCCGGTGGCTTCCGGCTCGCGCGGCGCCAGCAGCCGCACCATCCGCACACCGGCGCGCAGCACGTTCAAAGGCATGCTGGGCAGTACGTTGACGGCGATGGCATGGTCCACGCCGAACCGCGCCGCCGCCCACACCGGCATAATGTTGAGCAGCCCGCCATCGCAGTAAAGCTGCCCGTCGATGCGCATGGGCGGATATGCGGCGGGAATGGCGCACGACGCCGCGATGTGCCGCCATGTGATGTGCGGCGTCTCGACCAGTTCGACGCGCAACTGCGGCAACCGCGTAAGTGCCACCACAAACGGAATCCGTGGCGTGTAAGTGGTAGTAAGTTCCCGGACCACTTCCCGCAGCGGCTCCGGATCGAAAAACGCATGCCACGGCCGCCAGTGCGCGCGCCTCTGCATGAGCGTGGCGCATCGCGGATCGAGCCACGTGGCGCCCAGTTCCGCGCCCGAGATGCCGCCGGCAATGGCCCAGCCGTTGATGGATCCAACCGAGCAGCCGATCACCACGTCCGGCCGGAAGACCGGCTCGAGAGCCTTCCAAACGCCCGCCTGGTAGGCGCCGAACATGCCCCCCGCCGACAAAACCAGCGCCGTTTTCACACTTTCATCCTACCTGAGCGGGATACAATTCGATAATGTCCAATCCGCTCGACGAGCTATCGGATTTCCTTCCTGAGGGTGAGGAGGTCATCGACGCGGAAACGGCGGCCAAGCTCGATTCGGCTCTCGCCGAACTGGGAGATGATGTCCCTCTGGAAGAAGTCCGCCGCGTTATGGGGACGTGACACGCGTGCAGCTGCTGTCGTTTACGCCACTTCCAACAGCGCCCAACCCGGCAGTGACGCCGGCTTATTGTTCAAAAAAACAATCCGCCGCGTCTTCGGAAACGGCAGATTCGAGCTGAGCGCCCTGCTATACAGCGCGACTTTCTGCAAGATCTGCCGGTAAGTAGCATCGCCCGTATCCAGCCACGCGCTCTTGCTCAACAATCCGCCGCCCCAGCCGATCGACACCAGGCACTGTCCCGCCTGGCGCGCTTCCGCCAGCCGCGTCTCCAGTTCGTCGATCTGCCGCCCGAGCAGGTCCAGGCCCGTCCACGCGGCGTATTGCTTGTGCGTCGCCAGCAGCTTCGCCGCATAATCGTTGGCCGCTTCGAAGATGCGCCCGCGATCGAACGATTCCTGCCAGCGCACCGCGCGCCGGATCTCCGGCTGCGTGAAGAAAGTCTTCTCCTGCCAGTTGCCTTCAAAAGTGAAACCCGGAGGCGCCATCTCCGCGAACACCGGCGTGCTGTCGTCGGGACGCCCGCCATCCACCGCGCCGCGCGGGCTCTGCTTCCAACCCAGCGCATACGATCCGCCCCGCGGCTGCAAGGTCGAGACCCGCAGCAGGTACACTTTGAATCCGGCATGCGTCACGGTTGCCGAATCCGCCACGCTGATCAGCCGCATCCGGCTCGCGCCCGCGTTGCCGACCGCCTGTTCCTCGGCGCCTTCGGAGAGCCGCCGCGGCAGCCGGTCGCCCTGCGCCCGCGCCGCCACATCGTTCAACATGCCGCTTTTCCAGTTGGCGAACACCATCCCCGTGCGTAGCGCGCCTTTGATGGCCGTTCCCGGCAGATACGGCCCGGAAGCTCCCGTCGCAAACGTCGGGATGTGCAGGCTATCGCCGCTTGCCCGATTCCAATACGCCGAGTACGCCGCCGATTCGAAGGGAATGCGCCGTCCGGCGAAATTCTGCGCGAAGCCGCCCCACGACGCGAAATCCAGCTTATCGGCGCGCTTCAATTGTGCCAGGTAGCCGTCCAGCCGCGGGCCCTTGGCCAGCAGCCGGAAAATGCGCCACTGGTCGAGCACGTTCACCTGGTCCTTCCACACCATGTAGTCGATAGGCGACAGCCGGCGCCCGTCTCCCACCAGCAAAGGCGTCAGGCACGTGAGCCGGTATCTCATGCGTTCCCCTGTCCCGGCAACGGGATCGATAAAGCAAAGCCGGCCCGGAATACGGGATGCGCGAATCCATCGGGCGCCACATCCGGCGCCGCGCCGCGTATGCCGTCGTTCGCCACCAGCACCGATCCCTCCGTCACCATCTGCAACTGCTTCTTGGCCTCGCCAAATCCCGCCGGGCTCTGGATGCGCCCGCCGCGCGTCACCACCGTATAATTGCCGCGCGCCCAATCGACCGTATCCGAGGGACCCGGAGCGAAAAGAGAAAGCAGCCAGTAAGCCGAAGAACCAACCTTGGTCTCGGCGGCAACAGGAACTTCCGCCGGCTGCGCAACATTCTCGGAATGAGCGGTTATCTCGCCCGCAGGCTCAGCCGCAACCAAAGGAGTCTCGGCGTCGCCGTTTCCCGGCGTCTCCGCGTCGCCGTTTCCCGGCGTCCCCGCGTCCCCGTGTCCCCGCGTCTCCGTGTCTCCCACTCCCCGCGTCTCCGCGTCCCCGTGTCCCCGCGTCTCCGCGTCGCCGTTTCCCCGCGTCTCCGCGTCTCCCACTCCCCGCGTCTCCGCGGCAACCTCGGGCAAAATCATCCCCGGCAGCGTCCCTTCCACAAACTCCGGCTCCGCGCACCGGCCCCATCCGCGCGACCGTTCGCCGCCGAATCCGGAATCCGCCAGCAACCGCAATGCTCCCCGCACCGGTCCCGACCACTGCCCCACAGCCGCGTCATCCGTAAACGATACGATCGCCCACAACCCGGCATCCCGCCGGAATTGCACACACGCCGTGGCATGCCGCTCCACGGACCCCGTCAGGCGGTCCACCGCGCCATTCCAACGCGTCTGAATGCGGAAAGGTCCCGCCTGTCCCACCGGCACCAGGCATTCGCTCACGCCGTCCACCGTCCACTGGTCTTCCCGCACCGGCTGCCCGCCCAGCACGGCCGCCACCAGAGGTAACGGAACGAATCGCGCGCTCTTCCACCGCACCTTCGCCGCACTCGACGCCGCGCCCGGCGCCAAAGGCCAGATATTGCGCGGCGGCACCACCAACCCGGTCTCGCCCACGAACGGAAAGCAGGAGCTGAAGCGCACCGCCGGACCTTCCGCGTTGCGCGCCGTGGCATCCAGCCACTCCTCCCGCATCCCCAGCGTAGCCATGGCGGCCGTGACCGCGGCATACACGGAATCGCTGTGGTAGATCGGATCGATGCGATTCCGCGCACCCGAATCCGGTCCGGAACGCCACGCGCCCACCGGACGAAGTTTGACGATCAGTCCGGGATTCATTACTCCTCGCGCAGGAACGAGAAGGCAGCCTCCTGAAAACCGGACTGCAGCGCAGCCAGATCCACCCCCGCGCCCAGATCCTTTTGCGCGGCGCCCGAGGCATAGTAATTCTTGCCGCGCCAGGTGAGCTTCAGGTTCGACAGCCGCACACGCCCGCTGCCGCGCGAGCCGCCGCCGCCCAGCGAATCGTCTTCCAGCATGCGCAGCCCTTCCAGCACGCGCGAAAACAACGGCGCATCTTCCTCGCACAACACATCCATCACCAGCCGGATGCGGAACCGCGCGCCCGCCGGCACCCGCTCCAAAGTCCGCGGATTGGCCTGCGAGGTGATGCGGTCGATGGCGTTCTCGCTCTTCACTTCGGTCAATTCATCGTCCAGGTTCTCGCGCATTTGCGCCGTGATGCTGTCCGGATCGAGCGGCGCGTCATACACTGCCAGCCGCGCCGGCGTGGCCTGCGAGCTTTCCAGCGTCTCTCCCGCCACGCGATCCATGCGCCCTGGATTCCGCCCGAAAAGCAGGCAGATTTCATCGTCCGGCCGGTCGCTTTGGTGGATCCGCACTTCCTGCCCTTTGCGCCTGGATAGATAGACCAGCTCCGTGGGCACCGCCAGCCCGGAAGATTGTTCCAGCAAGGATCGCAGCTTGCCGCGCAGGGAGCTGCCCGGCACGTAGGGGCGCCCGAAAGCATCCTTCACCACCGGATTGTCCGACCCGCCGATCTCCAGCGAGCCCTTGCCGGCGCCTACGTGGAGCCCGGTCTCGCAATGCAGCTCGCCTTCCAGGATCAACTTCCCTAAAAATTTCAACTCGGTTTGCGTCGTATGCGCGCTCATGTTGTTTTACTCGTTGTAGGCCACGATGGCCTCGAATAGGTCCCGAAAACGTTCGTAGCCGCGGGCATCGTTCTTGCGCGTTACCTGCAACAGCAGCTTCTCCAGTTGGTCGAGGCTGCGCAGGCCGTGCCGCGCGATGGTATAAGCCAGCCGCGCGCGCAGCATGACAAATTCGTGCTGACGCTCGCTCTCCGGCGCCCGCACCGCCCGCCGCACGGCGCTGTACAGCCGCCGCAACTGGCTCTTGGTGCCGGAATCCATGTCGCGCATGCGGCTGACGATCCCGTGCGCCTGGTTATCCAGGTACAGGCTGTCCGCCATCAGCTTCTCCAGCTCGATCTCCGGCGGACCCTCCGGCCGTCCGCGGTCGCCCCGGTCCCCGCGCCGGTCGTCCCGCCGGTCGCCGCGATCCGGGCCGCGCCCGCCTTCGCCCGGTCCGCGCCCGCCTTCGCGCGGAGGACGGTTTTCCCTTCTCTGTTCCTGTTCTGGCATCTCGCTAAACCTCAGTCGTCAATCTGGCCCACTCCAGGGCTACCAGCCCGGCCGGCCGCAATTTAACTTCGGCCGACTTCCGCCCCACGATCTCGTTGATCAAATGCGTCCGCAATTTCTGAAACTCGCGGTCGCGCGTGCCGCTCAAAATCCGCGTCAGCCGCCGCTGAAAGCGCCACGTGCGCGTCGGGCTCACCACCTCCGCCCCATCCCCGTACGCCTGCCGCTGGTAGAATCCGCGCAGCTCCGTCAAAAACTGGCGCGACAGCCGGTAGTCGGCCGTCAGCTTCACCACCGTCTCTTTCAGTTCCGCCGCATCGTTCAGTTGTTTCCACTCCAGGATGCGGCCCAGCAGGTAGATGCAATCCTTATCCGCCGCTTTCGCCAGTTCCAGGTTGCGCCCGGCATCTTCGTAAACCGCCGAAATCGGATAGTGCATCTCCGGCGCCAGCGCCACCGCCATGGTGATGGTCTTGCCCTCCGGCCCCGGAAAGTCCTTCAGATTTTCTTCCGTAAACCGGTGGAACAGCCGCTGTACTTCGCGCGCCAGCATCAGCAGCGCATCCCAGCTTCCATACACCGCGAAATCGTCGCCGCCCGAATACAGAATCGTGACCTTGCGCCAGAACTCCGGCATCGAGCACAGCACTTCCAGCTCGCCCGCGAAAAATTGCTTGTACAGCACCGAAAGCTGTACGTGCTCCTCGATGCTGGTCAGCCGCCGCAGCCTCACCCCGAAGCTGTCCACGTCGCCGCGCAGCACGCCCCACAGCGACCGCCCTTGTGCCCGTCGCGCCAGGGTAGCCACGGTGGCCGCGCTGCGCCCGTCCTCGCTGGGAGCCGCGTGCCGCGCTAGCGTGATCCCTTCGAGCGACAGGTTCGTGGTCAACGTCCAGGTATGTTTGCCGGTCCCCGGATGCACCATCGCGGGCGTCTCCGGCGACCATCCGATCGACGCGGCTTCCCGCACGCTCAGCCCCAGCTCTTTCGAAAAATAGGCGTCCACATCCACCGGCGCCGCCGCCACGAATGGCTGGAATGCCGCCGCTCCGGTGATCGCCAGCGGCGTCGCGCGCTTGTGCTGCAATTCCTCCGTGAGCCGCTTGCGCACCACGCTCCAGTCGCCCAGGTTCTCGGTGACGCTCCACAGCAGCATCAGATGGCCGCCGCTCAGCACCCCGATCTCCCGCGCCGCGCCGGTCAGAAACTCCTCCGCGGCCCCGCGCGACTCACCCGGCAGCACCAGCAAAAACTGCCCGCCGCCGCTCGATCCCAGCAGCACCCGCGCCAGCCCGAATTCCGCCAGCAGCGCGCGCGGCAGCACTTCGGTCAGCAGCGTGATCCACTGCGAACGCCCCGCAAGCAGTTCCTCACCATTCGACCGCGGAGGCGCCGCTCCGCCCGGCCGGGATAGAAGAAACTCTTCAATGCCGAGGATTTTCCCTTGTAGCAGGATCTGTTCGGACATCTATCAGAAAGGCCTTGAGAACTCACACTTTAACACAGTGTGGGGCGCACAACCGTTCGGGAAACTACCGTCCTAATGCATCACCAAGTCCCACTCGGCGGATGCCCGTTCCACCACCAGCGGCACGTCCCGGTCCAGCAGATAACCGTCCTTCGCCAGCCCGCGCGCCGCCGCGTCCACCTTGTCCAGATACGCCTGCTTGCCGCTGTACCGTTCCTCCACCGACAGCCGCGGATCGCCCGATTTCAACCGCTCGGCTTTGGTCCGCGCAAACGGGATGAACGACCCCGCCATGCTGTAAAGCTCGTCCGGCGCGCCGATCTCGGCCTTGCGCAAGTTCCAGCCCGTGTACGTCGCCAGCGGCACCGAGGTCGCCGGCAAGCGGATGCCCGCCGTTTCGTTGCCGTCCGCATCCACTTGCGGAACCCGCATCGCAAAAGGCTTGCCTACCTGCGGCGGCTCCGTGGTTACGATGCCCGCGGTGCGAAACTCCTCGCCATAATTCACGTGCCAAGCCTGCTCGATGCGCGTGGGGAACTGCACGCCGGGTACGGCCGGAAAGCGCACCGTGTTCAGCGAAGTCAGGCTGCCGTCCGCAATCTTCGGATAGCGCGATGGCGGCGGCTCCAGTCCCTCGGCCACCCAGCCGTCCAGCGCCACCAGCAGCGCGCGCAGTTCCCACCGGTAATTGTTCGGATTCGGCAGGTTCATCGCATCCATCCGCTTCGGCGGAAACGCGCTGGGACCGTGCTGGCAGCCGGTCAGAAAGTAGATTCGGGAACTCGCCGGAATCGCCGCGTCCCCCGCGCCATCGATAGTCGTGTGGATCAGCGATGCCGACCGGCCGTAATACTCGTACGAAGTATTGGTGTAGAAGATCTTCGGCATATCGGCGGGGCGCGTCGCGTGCGACAGCAATCCGTCCGTGATGCCCGTATCCGGATCGGTCTCCGGCAGATCGGTAAACGGAAAAATATCGGTCGGATAAAACGTATTGAAAAACGGATGCGCATCCCGCGATGGCTGTGCGAACCGGTGGTTGAAGCTGCCCCGCCCCGCGCCGGCCACGTGCACCATCATGCCGTCGAACACCCGCCGCCCTTTCTCGTCCTGGTTGAAGCCGTAGTACAGGAACGTGCGCAGGAAGCGGCCGCTCTGCGACACGCCGAAGCCGTACGCCCGCTTGGTGTAATCGTGATGATCGCCCAGAATGGTATCCGCGTCGATGCCGTATTTCAAAAACGAAATCAGGTCGCGCACCGCCGCCGGACCCAGCCCCACCAGCGGCGGATCCTGGGACGTGTACACCAGTTCGTAAAGCTTCCCCGGCGTGAAACCCGCCGGCATCACCACGTGCGTCCCACCCTCGATGTGCCATTGGTCGCGGGGCACCGGCCGCCGCGCACTCTCCGGGTGATCGCGCACCGTGAGCGTCAGCGCCGCATCGTCCGGATTCACCACCGGATAGGCTACCTGGTTGCGGTCGCCCAACGATTGCTTGGTAGCCGGGTGATCCACGATGATCTCCGCGCGCACCAGGCCCGTCAGCCCCTTCACCACCGGCGCATAAAGCTTCAACTGATCCGGCGCTCCCGGCACGTCGAACTCCCAGCCGAGCCACACCAGCGTATAGCCCTGCTCCAGCAGGAAGCCGTCGCCGAATTGCTTGTCTGTGCGCGGATCGGGCCCGCCCGTGGCCGCGTCGAACATCGGCAGCAGCGACTTGCCGCCCCGGTTCGAGACCTCGAACAGCACCGCGTGATTGCCGTGATGCGGGTCGCGCGGCTTTAAACAATAGAAGTCGGCGGAGAATTCCACCAGCCCTTCGTCGTTGCGCGGCGCCTTCGCGATATCCGTGATGATCTTGTTGGCCGGCAGATTAGGATCCACCGCGAAGTACGCCTTGCCGCTGATGCGCTCGTATGGACCTGCCGCGGCGAACGCCTTCCCGTCCAGCACGTCGCTGCGGTCCAGCACCTCGATGCGCAGCAGTGCGCCCGGCAGCAAAATCGGCAGGCACAGCGACAGAATCCACGTTCTTCTGAGCATGGAAACCATGTTAGGCCAGCAGTTCCGGCCTGTCCAGCGCCCGCGTCACTCGATCATCAGCTTGCACACATGATCGATGGCCGCCCGCACATCCGCCGCCGGTCCATTAAAGTTATTCACCAGAATCGAGAACGCCAGCATGCCCCCGTTCCTGCGCCGCGCATAGCCCGATAGCGCCGCCACGTGCGATAACGACCCGGTCTTGGCATAGATGCGTCCCGCCGCCGCTGTGCCCACGAACCGCGCGTGCAGCGTCCCGTCCAGCCCGGCCACCGGCAGCAGGCTCAGCCATTGCTCCCGCACCGCCGACCGGTACACGTGCGTCAACAACCCGACCACCGCCGCCGGCGACACCATGTCCAGCCGCGACAGGCCCGAACCATCGGCAAACGTGTAGCTCCCCCGGTTGATGCGAGCTTCGTCCAGGAACGTCTCCATCTCCGCCAGCCCCGCCTCCCGGCTGCCGATGTGCCGCCGCACTCGCGCCACCGCGCGCAAAGCCATCTCCGCGTGCAGGTTCTCGCTCACCTTGTCCGTGATCCGCAAATCTTCCACCAGCGGCGCGGATTCCCTATGCGCCACCTCCACCCCCGATGCCGGATCCGGCGCCGGGCCGTTTTTCAAATCCTCCACCTGCTGCGGATACAGGTGCACCGCGCGCGCCTCGCCACGGATGGTGACCCCGCGCCGCCCCAGTGCGTCCTTCAATGCATACGCGGCATACAACGCCGGATCGTCGATGCCCAGCACTTCGCTATCCCCGGCGTCATTGAGCGGGATCGTGCCCCAGATGCTGAGCTGACGCACGCCCGGCAGCCGGTCCACCAGGATCCGCCGCTCGCTGCCGCCCGTGCGCACGCGGTCGTCGATATCGTAATACTCCACCGGCGGCGTAATCACGATCTGCGCCGGATCGGTCTTCTGCGCGCCTGGCAGCACGGTCAACGCCAGCGTATTGTCGTTGATGCTCAGGGCGCTCACCGCCGCGCCATAATCCCAAACCGGATCGTCGATCGACCAGCCGTCCGGATAAGGCTGCCACAGGTACGCGGAGTCGTCGCCCACTACATCGCCGCTGATGCAGGTGACGCCGCTCGCTACCGCCTGGCCGGCCAGGTCTTCAATGGCTTCCAACGGATTCCCCGCCGGCGCCCCCGCGCGATACGGTATCGCCCGGCCGGAAAGGTTCGGATCGCCGCCGCCCACCAGGCGCAGCGATTCCACGCAGCCTTGCCCGGGAGTCCGGTCGGCCAGTACGCGGGTCTGAAACCGGTAGTCCGGCCCCAGCCGCTGCAGCGCCATGGCCGTGGTGAACAGCTTGGCGTTCGAAGCCGGCAAAAACAAGCGGTTCGAATTGCGTTCGAAAACCACCCGGCTCTGCGTCAAATCCACAATGCGCACGCCCCAAAACGAGGAGCGCGCCACCGCGGATTCGTCCAGATACGCGCCGATCCGCGCCGCGGGCCCGGCCGCCGCCAAGGGCAGCGCCAGCCACAAAGCCCACAGAGCCAAAATCACGCGCCCCATCAACGCCCCGTCACCAGCGTTTCCAGCCAGATCATCAGCAGCAGGATCGTCACCGTGCACGTCCCCAGCAGAGGCAGCGCCATGACAATCCCCACTCCCCAAGCCGCCGCCGCGTACCCGATGGTCGCCGGCGCAATCAGTCCGCCGAAGAGCGCGAACGAAAAGATGCCGCTGAAAAACACCGGATGGTAGTAAGGAAAGCGCCCTTCGATCTTCTCCGCCACCAGCGGATAGATGCTGGCAAAGCCCGCGCCCAACAGCACTACGCCGGTTCCCGCCCCGAACTGGTTGTTGGTGCGCTCCAGGATCAGGCAGCCGAAGAACGCCGCCAGCACGCTGCCTCCCAACAGCCGGCTGTGCCGCACCCGCGGCAGAATCGCCACCGCCGTCGCCCGCCCGCCCAGCAGCGCGACCCAATACAATGCCAGCAGCCCCAGCGACGCCGGCGGGCTGATGCCCAGCCGCCGGATCAGGAACAACGGCAGCCATCCCGCGATCGACCATTCGTTCCCGAATTGAAAAAACAGCAGCAGCGCGAACAGCACCGCCGTCAGGCTGCGAAAATCGTGCAGCACTTTGCGCAGATCGGCTTGCGGCGCGGTGGCCTGGTACGGCATCGCATTTCGCGCATAGAAAAACGCAAAAATGCCCGGCCCCGCCGCCATCAGAATCAGGATCACCGGAACGCTGTACGCATAAAATGTTCCGGCCACCAGAAGCGTCACCGCCAGGCAGCCCAAACCATGAAAAATGCCCCCCAGCGCCACCGCCCGCACCGGATCGCGCTCGTAGGCCGGCGCGCTGGCTTGGAACAGCCCCGCATTCAGCGAGCCCACCGCCAGCCCCATCGCCGCCAAGCCGGGGATCCGCCACCATCCGCGACCCTCCAGCGGTACCAGCGCCAGCGAAGCCAGGCCCGCGCAGCCAAGCAAGCACGCGAACACCAGCAGGAACCGCAGGTTCTTACGTGACAGGATCGATGCCGACACCTGGTTGGCCGCGATGACCCCCACCGCCAGCGCCAAGAAGTAGTTCGCAATGGTGATGAATTCGGGTGGATCGCGATGATAGCCCCAAGCAGGCAGCACCGCACCCAGCAGAGCGAAAAGGAATCCCGAGAGTAGAAAGCCTGCCAGGGCCTTGCTGGCAGACACCGGCGCCGCCATGGGGGCCTCCCCGCCCGCCACGTGACTCACTTCTGTTTTATCCAGGAGATAACTGGACAATGGAATCTGTGTCCATCAGTCTGCATCCGTGGCTGATTCCGCCTGCCTGGCGAACTCATTGAATGGCCACGGATGGACACGGATGCACACGGATGCACGCAACTCGGTAGTTTCTGTGCCAATTACGACTCACCTTCTGTCCAACGATTTCATGGACGCTAGACTAGTCGATTGTATGCCAAAATCCGGGTAAGCCATGACCCAGCGTTTGCAAGTCATTTTAGTGGCGGCCGCGGCCGGCGCGGTGATCGGCGCTGCGGCAGCGTTCCCCAGCCTTCGTTCGTTCATTCGTATCCCCGCTTTCGCCCTCGACCGCGCCGTCACCACGCGTTGGGAGTTCATCGCCACTGCGCTCGGTTGGGTCGCCTTCAGTCTTTATTGGGAAGCTGCCGCCCGGAAAGCCTCGGCCGATCAGAAGGTGGAATCGGATGCCTCCCGCGGCGTGCACGTCTTTCTGGCCAACGCCTCCTTGCTCCTGGTCATGATACCCATCCGCGGTGCCGGCCGTTGGCTGCCTGTCTCTTCCGCCATCATGATCTGCGGCCTCGCCGTGGAAGCCGCCGGATTGTTCCTGGCGATTTGGGCTCGCCGCCATCTCGGCCGTAACTGGAGCGGACGCATCACCATCAAGGTGGAGCACCAGCTCATCCGCTCCGGGCCGTATCGCCGGTTGCGCCATCCAATCTACACGGGACTGCTGGCCATGTACGCCGGTTCGGCGCTGGTCACCGGCGAATGGCTGGGCATCCTTGGCTTGGCCATAGCTGCGTTCGCCTACTGGCGCAAGATCCGCCTGGAAGAAAAGAATATGGACTTGCTGTTCGGCCCGGAATACGCCGCCTATCGCCGCCAAACCTGGGCCCTCATCCCCGGCCTGTTCTGAAACCAAAATTCGCAAATGCATAGCCGCGCATACCCCGCGCATACGAAAATCGGAAGCCGGCTCCCCACCCTGACTATTGTTTGCATACGCTTAGCCGATGGCCCGCGGCTTGCACACCTCCGCGAATGGGGCAGTAAAGAGGTTCTAAAGCTTTGGTTGTAGTTGCCTCCTTCTTGGGCTATTCGACCCCCCGCTGCGATCCACTGGTTGCAGCGGGGTATTTTTTTGTCCTGGCTCTGTTACACTGAAACTCTTCCCGATGCCCTCGATCTATTCTCGCTGGATTTCCAATTGGGAAAATAAGCTCGCCACCCGCGATACCAACCGCGTAGTCCGTCAGTTCGATTGGGGCCTCGACTGGCTGGGTATTCCGCCGGCGAACGGCAACTCCAGCCAAGTCATGCGCGAGTTCGTCCGATGGCGCCCTGGCCGATTCCGACCGCTTCTTTGCCTTCGAAACGCCTCGGGATTACCGGCTGGATGCCGGTCAGCTCACCTTCACCAGCCCCCTCGCTACGCCGTACCCTGAAAACAACCAGGTACGCGCCGCCTTGTTTCCCGTCCCTGGCGACCTGCGCCGTGCCGTCCTGGTTCTGCCCCAATGGAATGCCGATGAGCAAAGTCATCTGGGCCTGTGTAAGCTACTCAACCGATTTGGAATCACAGCCTTGCGGATGACGCTCGCCTATCATGGCGCGCGCAAGCCCACCGAAACCGCGCGCGCCGATTACCACGTTTCGAGCAACCTTGGCCGCACCATCCACGCCGCCCGGCAATCCGTCACCGACGCGCGCGCCTGCCTCGACTGGCTCCAACAGCAGGGTTATGAACGCCTCGGCATCCTGGGCACCAGCCTGGGCTCCTGCATCGCCTTCATCGCCGCCGCCCACGACCGCCGCATTTCTACCGGCGTCTTCAACCACGTCTCCATGTACTTTTCCGACGTCATCTGGACCGGCCTCTCCACCGAGCACATTCGCAAGGGTTTAGTAGGCGAAGTTACGGCCGCTCAGTTGCGCGACTATTGGTCCGTCATCAGCCCCGCCGCCTATCTCCACCGCCTGGACTCGCGCGACCTCAAAAGCTTGCTCATCTGGGCGCGCCACGATTCCACCTTCCTGCCCGAATATTCCCAACAGGTGCTCGACTACTTCCACCAGCACCAGCTTCGCCACGAAGTCTTCACCCTCCCCTGCGGCCATTACACCACCGGCCAGTTCCCGTTCAACCTTTTGGATGGCATGGTGATGTGCCGGTACTTAGCCCGCAATTTGTAGGGCTAAATCGGGATCTACCACAATCCATAGCGGGGCACTAGAAAATCGTTGACAAAATCCAGGGTCGCTATTAGGATGAAAATATCACTGGAAAAGGAGGTGGTCCAGAATAATGAATGACAGTAGACCGCGCGAGGTGGCCGACTGCTGAGTCGACCGTTCTAACGTAGCCGGCTTCGTCCAGTGGCGAGGCCAAGTTCCTGTGGACCGGCTGCCTCTCGCGTACGCCAAGCCTCAGGTTTAATTCGTAGGCTACCTTTGACCCCCGGGGTTGCGCATGCACCTGCGTAGCCTCGGGGGTTCGTCGTCTTTGCTATACTGAAAAATACCGAAAGGATTCCCCGTACCAATGAAGACCGGCATTCATCCCGCCTACAACGAAATCAACGTCATTTGCGCCTGCGGCCACACGTTCAAGACCCGCTCCACGCACAAAGGCGACATCCGCGTGGAAATCTGCTCCCACTGCCATCCGTTCTACACCGGCAAACAGAAGCTTATGGACACCGCGGGCAGGATCGACCGTTTCGAGAAGAAATACAAGGATACGCGCGGCAAAAAGCTCCCGCAGGCCCAACCCGCGGCCTAAACAGGCGCATACCGAGCCACGACTGTCAGGGAGTGGTGCCTTAACCGCAGCCGCTGAAATCCGGCTACTGCTTTTTGGCTTGCGCCTGGCGGGCTTTCTCGCGCTCTTCGCGCATCTTGGCGTATTCGGCCTTCTGGCCCTCGTCCAGCATGGCGATCACGCTCTTCACATGCTCATCTTCGATGGTTTTGCGCGCCTCGTGCATGTGCTGACCCGTGGCGTCGGCAATTTGCTGTAGCTGCGTGACTTGGGTAGGGCTGAGATGCAATCGATCATGCATCTCGGTCAGGTACTGCCTGCGGATCTCGGCATGCGTGCGCGAGGCGCTAACTGGTTTAGCCATATACAGGCGATTGGCGAATCCGCCCACCACCGCGCCGCTAATGAACACCACCGCCAGGTAAAAGAAGGTCGCAAGATTCGATCGGCGCATCACAGTTCGTCCATGGCTGGTTCGATCAGATCCTGTGCATCCTGCGCGTGGCCGGCAGCCAGCGCTTCCACGTAGCTCTCCATCGAAAACACGGAAGTGCGGCTATGGGGAATGTACAAGTACGCCGCCATGGCCAGCGACAGCACTGCGGCTGCCGTGACGAAGGCGCGCGCCCATCGTCCCAGAAAAAACACCGAACGCTGGCGATCTTCGATGCGCCGCCAGAGTTCCGGCATGAAATTCGCGGATGCCTCGGGATCGGGGCAGGCATCCCGATATGCCCGGAACACCCGGTCTAATGCCGTGTTCTCGTCGCCTTCTTTATTCCAGTTCATACTCCTATGCCTCGGCCTTCGCCGTACCTTCTACACTTGCTTCCTTGCCGGCCTCCCCGAACGCTTTCAACACCCGCTGCCGGGCCCGGAAAAGCCGCACCTTCAGCGCATTCTCGTTGACCTTGTAAATGTTCTCCAATTCCTTCAACGAAAGCCCTTCCACTTCCTTGAGCGTCAGCAGAATGCGGTCGGCTTCCGATACCGCGCTCAACATGGCATCCACCGTTTCGGTGATCTGCCGCCGCTGCCGCACCTCGTGATCTACGCGTCCACCGGCTGCTGCGTCCGCCAGCATCACCTGCTGCTCGGAAAGATCCGACATCCGTGACTCCATCCGCCGCCGGTGCTTGCGCAAATAATCGTAAGCGGCGTTCACGGTCAATCTGTACAACCACGGCTCAAAGACCTCTGCGGTGCGGAGTTGGTCCAACGAGAAGTATAGCCGCAGGAAAACTTCCTGGGCCACGTCTTCCACATCTTCCGGCCGGGAGATCAACCGCGCGATCGTCCCCAAAGTCCGCTTCCGGTATGCCAGTACGACTTCGTTAAACGCAGCGCTGTCGCCCGTCTGTGCGCGTTTAATGACCTCGAAATCAACCAGCATGCGGCCCCAAACCGGCCGTCATCGGAAGCTCCTTCGCTCCCGAATGTGTAGGCGTACCGGCAAATAACTAGGTTACAAGGCATTGACGCGAAAGGCAAAGGCCCGCCTGCGGTCTGCTACAATGCCCTCATTCTTTCGCGGGTTGCATCATGGTGAAAAATTGCCTTATCCTCTGGACCATCCTCTGCGCGACCCTGGTCCGCGCGGAAACCCGTAAAATCATCGTTCTCGACATGCCGCCCGGCCAGGTTGCCGCCCTCAAGAACGCTGCCCCGGACGCCAAAATCGTGCCCGTTGACGACGCTTCCGCCCCGCGCGAAATTGCCGGTGCCGACGCCATCATCGGCGGCATTACGCCCGAACTTCTGCACGCCGCGCACCAATTGAAATGGGTGCAGACCTATAGCGCTGGTGTGGAAGAATACCTCTTTCCCGAATTCCAGGCCAGCCCCATCACCCTCACGAACTGCAAGATCCTCATGGGTCCGGAAATCGCCGATCATGCCTTTGCTTTGCTCCTCTCGCTCACCCGCGATCTCTACCAGACCATGGCCGCGCGCGGCCAGTGGGCCCATGACGGTTTCCATCCCATCGAGCTGCGCGGCAAAACGGCCGTGATCGTCGGCGTAGGCGGCATCGGCTCCCAAATCGCCCAGCGCGCCCAGGCCTTCGGCATGACCGTCATCGGGGTTGACCCCAAAGATATGCCGCTCAGCCCCTACGTCAGCCGCATGGTCTACCCCGAAGAAATCAATTCGGTCCTGCCGCTCGCCGATGTGGTCTTCATCTCCGCTCCCCTTACGCACAAAAGCGAAGGCATGATCGGGCCGCACCAATTTGACCTGATGAAAAAAGGGGCATACTTTATCGCCGTATCGCGCGGCAAAATCTACGACACTCCCGCCCTGGTGAAAGCCCTCGATAGCCGCCGGCTCGCCGGCGCCGGCCTGGACGTCACCAACCCGGAGCCGCTCCCCAAAGATCACCCGCTCTGGAAATTCGATAACGTGGTCATCACGCCGCACATCGCCGGCCAGTCCGACAGCGTCGGCGTGCGCCAGTTCGAGCTCATCAGATCCAATGTCGCGCGGTTCCGTAGAAGCGCAAAGGGGCGCGTGTCCGCGCCGCCAGGAAGGATAGGAACTCGCGGGATAGTGGCGGCGCGGCCGTGGCCCCGTTTTGCGCCGTTCCGTAGAGGCCAGCCGCTGCTCAACATCGTGGACAAACAGAAAGGCTATTGATTGTGCGTACGCTGCCGTGGCCCCGTTTTGCGCCGTTCCGTAGAAGCGCAAAGGGGCGCGTGTCCGCGCCGCCAGGAAGGATAGGAACTCGCGGGATAGTGGCGGCGCGGCCGTGGCCCCGTTTTGCGCCGTTCCGTAGAAGCGCAAAGGGGCGCGTGTCCGCGCCGCCAGGAAGGATAGGAACTCGCGGGATAGTGGCGGCGCGGCCGTGGCCCCGTTTTGCGCCGTTCCGTAGAGGCCAGCCGCTGCTCAACATCGTCGACAAACAGAAAGGCTATTGATCGTGCGTACCCTGCCGTCCGCCATTTTCGCCGCCGCATTCCTGGCCGCCGTCCTCCCCGCCCAGGCGCCCGATACCGATGCGCGCAACCTCGATCTGCATCACCTCGACTACCATTTCAGCATGCCGAAATTCGGCAGCCTCGCCGAATGGGAGGCCCACAAAGCCCAACTGAAACGCCAGATCCTGGTGTCCGCCGGCCTCTATCCCCTTCCCGAGCGCACCCCGCTCAAGCCCATCGTCTTCGGACGCATCGAGCGCGCCGATTACTCCATCGAGAAGGTCGCCATCGAAACCATGCCCGGCTATTTTCTGGGCGGCAACCTCTACCGGCCCCTGCACCCCTCCGGGCAGGTGCCCGCCGTGCTCACACCGCACGGCCACTGGACCTATGGCCGTCTCGAGAACTCCGAGACCTTCTCCGGCCAGGCGCTGGGCATCAGCCTGGCACGTCAGGGCTACGTGGCTTTCGCCTACGACATGGTGGGCTACAACGACACCATGCAGACCGGACATCGCTTCACCAGCCCCACCTATCAGCTCTGGAGCTTCAGCCCGCTCGCTCTGCAGCTATGGAACTCCATCCGCGCGCTCGATTTTGTGGAATCGCTGCCCGAAGTGGATCGCCTGCGCCTGGCGGTAACCGGCGCGTCGGGCGGTGGCACCCAAACCATGCTTCTGGCCGCCGTCGATGACCGCGTTCATGCCGCCGCGCCCGTCAACATGGTGTCGTTCATCATGCAGGGTGGCTGCGTGTGCGAGAATGCCCCGGGCCTGCGCATCGGTACTTCCAACGTCGACATCGCCGCCATGATGGCCCCGCGGCCCATGCTGCTGGTCTCCGCCACCGGCGACTGGACCAAGAACGTCCCGCGCGAAGAGTATCCCGCCGTTCGCTCCATCTACGAGCTCTACCAGAAGCCGGACCAGGTGTCGGTAGTGCAGTTTCACGCCGAACATAATTTCAACCAGCAGAGCCGCGAGGCGGTCTATGAATTCTTCCGCGGCGCGCTCGCGGGAAAGCATGGCGGTGACAAGATCACGGAGGGTGAGGTGGAAATCGAGCCGCTGCTCGACATGCTGGTCTGGGAGGGCCGCACCCTGCCGCCCAACGCGATCACCGAACAACAACTGTTCGCCAACTGGAAAGCCGCGGCCAGAAAACGCATCGCCGCCCTCGATCCGTCAGCCCGCCGCGAGCTCATGCTCGATACCTTCCACGCCGAGTGGCCGCGCGACGTGCGCAGCACTCCCCAAGGCGATCCCCAAGCCAAAAACATCACGCTGGGCCGGCCCGGCCGCGGCGATCGCATACCCGGCCTCTGGTTCCCTGGCACGGGTCCGGCAACCCTGGTCATCGATCCCGATGGAGCGGAATCGGCTCAACGCAATCCGCAGGTCGCCGATCTGATCCGCGCCGCCAAACCCGTGCTCCTCATCGATGTATTTCAGACCGGCCGCGCCGTTGCGCCGCGCGATTTGAAAAAGAAATTCATCTCTACCTTCAATCCCAGCGACGATGCCTATCGCGTACAGGATATCCTCACCGCGCTTCGCTTCCTCGACGCGCAAGGCGCGGGCGCTCCCAAACTGCTCGCCATCGGAAAGGCCGGCGCTTGGGCCCGCTACGCAAAGGACATGGCCCCCATCGACGTCAACCTGACCGCCGGTGCCGCCTCCTGCCCCTCCAGCGACGACGACTTCGTAAAAGCGCTCTTCGTCCCCGGCGTCCAGTTAGTCGCCGAATCCTGCGCGTCCAAATAAAAAGCCGCCGTGCTCCGCTCTCCGAAACCCGCGATGGCGCGAACCACCACGAAATCAATAAGGCGGAATTCGCTCGACGGGTTATCCGGGAAAGTCCGATGGCCTTTGGCCGCGCGAGATATTGCGCGCATTCGAAAGGGCTGGAATCTCCATAGGGAAGCCTTACATTTACGCATTAGTACAGCGACTTCAGAAGCAAGGGGTTATTCGGCAACGCCGAGACAAATGGTATCCAGTGCCCGATTCAGAGCGCACTGACGGAGCCAACGGAGGATAACGGACTATGGGATAAAGGATTACGGTAAGGTGCTTTGACCTTGGCGGGAACAAGCGCCTTACCGGCTCAACACGGCGGCAGTAGCTTACACGGGCAAAGCGCCCGACTTGTTAATCGGGTGTCGTGGGTTCGAAACCCACCTGCCGCCCTCAACTTTTGCGGATGTGGCGAAACTGGCAAACGCGACAGGCTACCACCCTGAAAATCTGCGGGTTCGAATACCGCCATCCGCACTCGCCCTTATAATAGCCATAACTCATTATGCTATGTCAATGATTTAATTGAGGTTGTTTTTTTTCATATCTGCTATATTTCATGCTTGACACAGCAACAGGTTGCTGTTATTATTGATTCATGGAAACGATAGCAAACACAGACACTTCGATGGATTGCCAGCAGTGTGGCAACGCATCCAAACGGTTTGGCAAGCATCGCAATGGCTTGCAACGCTTTCGTTGCCTTTCCTGCCGCAAGACGTTCACTGAACCGCCACAAGGCCGCGTTCAAGGTCGAAGATTACCTGAACGAGAAGCGCGGCCTACAGGCTATCCGAATGCTGACCGAGGGATGCTCCATCCGCACGGTGGAACGTCTCACGGAGATTCGCCGGGATACCATCATCGAACTGCTTTTGATTGCTGGCAAGCGGTGTGAAGCCGTTATGGATCGCATGGTTCAGAACGTGAAGTTAACAGATATTCAGATGGATGAATGCTGGAATTTCATCTACTGCAAAGAGGCGCATAAAGGCCTGAGGACGCGCACAACGATGAAATCGGGGATTGCTATAACTGGGTTGCTATCGACCGTCCCACGAAGTTGGTATGCGCTTTGTAGTGGGCCGTCGCACTGGTGCAACGCGATGGAGTTAGCCCGTAAGGTCCGCCGCGCCACTAAAGGATGTGCGGTTCCAATTGACCACGGACGGCCTCCAAAGCTATATCGCGGCTGTAGATGAAATGTTGCTCGACGTTGCGACTTCGCCAATTGATTAAAGTCTATGCGGCTCCGCGCGAAGGCGAACAGCGCTACTCGCCTGCGGAAGTAGTGGAGGCGGTCCAGTCGTAATCAGCGGAAATCGACCGGCGAAAATCTGCACTTCCCACGTAGAGCGGCAGAACCTCACGATGCGTATGCAGATTCGCCGGTTAACCGGCTCACGAATGCGTCAGCGCAAACTTGACAATCACCGCGCGGCGGTGCTCTACACTTCGCTTGGTACAATTTCTGCCAGATTCACGGCACGTTGAAAATGACGCCTGCGATGGAAGCGGGGATTACGGATCATGTGTGGAGCGTGGCTGAATTGCTCGCTTAGGTGGTAGGATTGGAATGAATTCGCACGGCCGCCCGCCAGCGGGCCTTGCAGTTCACGGTTTGAGTACTCGCTCAAAATCATTTTAAGCGGAGCGTGTACAAAATGCAAACTACCACCGATAGGTACTTTATGAGTGAAGAGGATCTATTACGCGCTAACGGCAAGACCCTGAGTGAATACGACAATGCAAAGACGAACTGCGCGCTCTTGATGGCGAGGCTGTCCGTGCAGCAAAGATGCTCGATGCCGTAGCTAGTTTTCTACGCAATTCAGACCCGAAGCAACGGTTTGCCACGGGTGGCATTGAAGAGTACCTAAACCCAAAGACTATAATCCTGCTAAATGACCTGCACAACACGCGCAATGAGTGCGAACGCCTTCGCCGGTTAGTTGGCATAGACTGAATCCAGAGATTTAAGTATCAGATCAGTACGTACCGCGTCAATGCAGTTCTTGACGTGTTTAGCGCACGCCTCCGCTACGGATTGCTTACCGCCACGACTGAATAGCCTTTGCTTGCTGCGTATGCCCATACAATATCGCCGTCTTTGTTCTTTAGCTCAAAAGCAGCCTCAGAGATTCGGTACGTTCCAGCGGTTTTCCCGCTGGCTATAAACCCCGTATAGTGAAACAGGCTGCTATCCATAATGAAATATGCGGCATCCCGTTTGGAAGTCAATTTGAGACGTACTCCCTTCGCCTGAAACGCCGCCAGAATGAATATATCGAAACCGTTGTTCGTATCGATGTATATTTTGGAATCCGCTGGTATTGCCTACACCCATGCGCCCGCTTTATTGCGGCCTTTGTATAGTGTGGTCGATACCGGCGATTGGAGCGCAGAGAATCAGCACGAGCGGGAATAGGCGCGTCATTCCGGCGAGTATAGCGCCATTACGCCGTGCGTGGCCTGCCGCCCGCCCGCGTCTTGCGCATCCCGGCAATCTTGCGGAAGTAGTCCGCCCCGCGTTTCGCGGTAGCCTTGCCGCCCATCTTGCCCAACACCGCTGCCGGTTCGATGGTCAGCAGATGGTCTGCCAGCCTTACGGAATCCCCAAGCAGTTCTAGCGCCCTGGCAGTGCGACCTTGTAGCAGTTCTGGCGAGGTCTGGAGGATTTGATGCGCTTCCGCAATCATGCGGCGGAGGGCTTTCAGGTCTTGCGTCTTTGGCATGCTCAAAGCCTACCATGCGGCAAGCGCTTGCTGTTATCATAGCAACGCACCCCGTGACTCCGGCTTGTCTTACCGGGAATGATCCCTAGTACGATGCAATCGCGAAACCTTTGCCCGACCGCTAACGCCTCTTGCACCTTGCGGCTCCGAAACCTGGCACTGCTTGCACCCGCCTTCCTCGCGCTCACCGCGTTCGCGCAGGTCAACGTCCTCACTTATAAGAACGACAACGCGCGCACCGGCCAGAATCTGAACGAGCCCCTGCTCTCCCCCGCCACCGTCAACTCCACCCAATTCGGCCGCCGCTTCTCCCACACCGTCGATGGCTATCTCTACGGCCAGCCGCTCTACATGGCGTCGGTGCCGATGGCCAATGGCACAGTGCACGATGTCATCATCGCCGCCACCGCCCACGACAGCGTGTATGCCTTCGATGCCGACGACGCTGCCGGCCCCAACGCCTCGCCGCTCTGGCAAATCAGTTTCCTCACCAGCTCGAACGTCACCACGGTGCCCTGGTCGGACGTGAACTGCCCCGTCATCTATCCCGAAATCGGAGTCACAGGAACGCCGGTTATCGACCCCGCCACGTACACGGTCTACCTGGTGGCGTTCACCAAAGAAACCGCCAGCCGACGGCAGCGTTCGCTACGTCCACCGCCTGCACGCCATCGATATCCGCAGCGGTCAGGAGCTGGCAGCCAGCCCCGTGGAGATTCAGGCATCGGTCCCCGGCACTGGCGACGGCAGCCAGACCGTCGCCTTTGTTCCCGAGAGCTACAAGCAGCGCTCCGCCCTCCTGTTAGCCAACGGCATCGTTTATACCTCCTGGTCGAGCCACTGCGATAACGGCCAATACCACGGCTGGATCATCGGCTACCGCGCCGACACCTTGCAGCAGGCGGCCGTCTTCAACACCACGCCCAATGGCGCGGGGGCGTCTTTCTGGGGCGGCGGCGCCGGCCCCGCTGCGGACAGCCACGGCAACTTGTTCGCGGTCTCCGCCAATGGCACATTCGACGATACCAACGCTGTCCCCGACCTCGGCGATAGCCTCATCCGCCTGTCGCCCGCGGGCGGCCTTACCGTGGTCGATTACTTCACGCCCTACAACCAGTTGATCCTCGAAGGTCAGGATCTCGACCTCGGATCGGCCGGCGCGCTCTTACTCCCGCCCGAAGCGGGCAACAGCAGCCATCCCAACCTGGCCGTCGTAGCGGGCAAGGAAGGCCGCATCTACCTGATCGATCGCGACGATATGGGCCGCTATGATAGCGCCTCCGACGCCGGCGCCCTGCAGACCGTTTCGCTCGGCGGCCAGGGTGTCTTCGGCTCGCCCGCGTATTTTTCCGGCAAAGTCTATTACTCGGCCGGCGGAGATCAACTGCGCGCCTTCGGCGTCTCCAACGCGGCCCTTACTGACGCGCCCGTTTCCAGTTCCACCATGGTCCTGACGAATCCCGGCTCGACCCCCATCGTGTCCGCCAGCGGTACGTCAAACGGAATCGTCTGGGCATACGAACTCGGCGACAACAACACTCTGCTGCACGCCTTCGACGCCTCCGACCTGACCAAGGAACTCTACCGCGACGTGGTGAACGCCTACACCGAATTTGGCGTACCGATGGTGGCCGATGGCAAAGTGTATGTGGACGCGTTGAACAACCTGCTGGTCTATGGCATCCAGCCTCCGCCCGCCGGCAGGACCGCCGCGGTAGTGAACGCCGCTTCGTTCAACAATCAAATCGCGCCCGGCTCGCTGATTTCCATCTTCGGCTCCAACCTGGCGCACGCCACCGCCGCCGCCGAACAGATCCCCTTGCCCATCTCGCTCGCCGATACTTCCGTCACCGTGAACAGCGTGCGCGCCCCGCTGCTCTATGTCAGTCCCGGCCAGATCAACGCGCAGGTGCCGCCGCAGCTCCCGGCGGGAACGGCCACCATCACCGTCACCACCTCCGGCGCCGCCACCCCCGCCGCGTCATTCTCGCTGGTTCCCGCCGCGCCCCAGATATTCGTCTCGAGCGCCACCCGCTTGATCGCTCTGAATCAGAATGGATCGGTAAACAGCGCGGCAAATCCGGCGGCGGCCGGCAGTGTGGTGACGATCTTCCTGACCGGCCAAGGCGCGCTCGCCGCGCCCTCCGCAACCATCGGTGGTCAGCCCGCAAAACTGACCTACGCCGGACCCGCGCCCCTAACGGTCGGTGTAGCCCAAATGAATATGGTGATCCCCGCTTTGAATCCCGGCGATTATCCCCTGCAAATCACCGTGGGAGGAGTGCCCAGCAACAGCGGTCTGGTGTCCGTAGACTAAACAATTCCCATCCGTGTGCATCCGTGTCCATCCGTGGCCCACTTAATGTCTGTCTAATTCAATTATAAATCGTACCCCCGGGCTTGCCGCAAGACCGGGGTCGTAACGTAAAGTCGCTTTCAGGAACGGGGGTAGTCCCCGCTTTGAATCCCGGCGATTATCCCCTGCAAATCACGGGAGTGCCCAGCAACAGCGGTCTGGTGTCCGTAGACTAAACAATTCCCATCCGTGTGCATCCGTGTCCATCCGTGGCCCACTTAATGTCTGTCTAATTCAATTATAAATCGTACCCCCGGGCTTGCCGCAAGACCGGGGTCGTAACCGTAAAGTCGCTTTCAAGAATGGGGGTAGTCCCCGCCCTGAAGCCCGGCGATTATCCGCTGCAAATCACCGTGGGAGGAGTGCCCAGCAACAGCGGTCTGGTGTCCGTAGACTGAGTCCCATCCGTGTGCATCCGTGTCCATCCGTGGCCCACTAAATGTCCGTCTAATCTAATTATAAATCGCACCCTGGGGCTTGCCGCAAGACCCGGGTCGTGCCGTAAAGTCGCTTTCAGGAATGGGAGGAGCGACTATGACCGAACATGCGGTAGTGATCGCCGGAGCCGGTCCTACGGGAATGATGCTCGCGGGTGAGTTGGCGTTGGCGGGCATCGACGTCGCCATCGTCGAGCGGCGCCCGAACGCGGACCTCGTCGGCTCGCGCGCGCGCGGTCTGCATGCCCGCACCATCGAGGTTCTCGATCAGCGCGGGATCGCCGATCGCTTCCTCTCGCAGGGCCAGCCGATGCAGGTCACGGGATTTGCCCTCATCCCGCTGGACATCAGCGATTTTCCCACCCGTCACAACTACGGGCTCGCTCTCCTCCAGAAGCATTTCGAACGCATCCTGGCCGGCTGGATCGAAGAGTTGGCCGTACCGGTCTATCGCGATCGCGACGTCACCGGCTTCACGCAGGACGACACCGGCGTCGACGTCGAGTTGTCCAACAGCCAGCCGCTGCGGGCCAAATATCTCATCGGGTGCGACGGCGGACGCAGTCTGGTCCGTAAAACATCCGGCATCGCATTCCCCGGCTGGGACCCCACCATCAGCCACCTGATCGCCGAGGTCGAGCTGGCCGGCGAGCCCGCATGGGGAATCCGCAACGACGCCGTCGGTTTGCATGTTCTGACTAAGTCTGCCAGCGGCGGCCCCGTGCAGGTCCTGGTGACCGAACAGCAGCTCGGCGGCAACGGCGAACCTACCCTTCGTGATCTCAGCGAGGCGCTCATCGCCGTATATGGGACGGACTACGGGGTTCACAGTCCGGCTTGGATCTCCCGGTTCAACGATGCGGCCCGGCAGGCTGCCACCTATCGCGACCGCCGGATCCTGCTGGCCGGCGACGCCGCGCACGTGCATTACCCGGCCGGCGGACAAGGTCTCAATCTCGGCGTTCAGGATGCTGTGAACCTGGGATGGAAGCTGGCCCAGGTGGTCAAGGGGACGTCGCCCGAATGCCTGCTGGACACCTATCAGGCCGAGCGCCACCCCGTCGCCGCCCGGGTCCTCCGGAAGACGCTGGCACAAGTCGCCCTGCGCCGCCCGGACGATCGCTCCAAAGCTGCATGGGAGGTCGTTTCCGATCTCCTCCAGATGGACGAGCCCCGCAAACGGTTCGCCGCCATGATGTCCGGTCTGGATATACAGTACGCCATTCATTACGACCTCGGCGAGGCGCACCCCTTGCTCGGCCGCCGCATGCCCGATCTTGACCTGGTCACCGCCGGCGGCCCGCTACGGGTCTTCACCACGCTGCACCATGCCCGGCCCGTGCTCTTCAATTTCGGTGAGCTTGGCGGCCTCGACATCGCTCCCTGGGCGGATCGCGTTCAATTGATCGACGCCCGGTACACCGGCGCGTGGGAGCTTCCCGCCATCGGGGCGGTCGCGGCGCCCACCGCCGTTCTGGTTCGCCCCGACGGATATGTAGCCTGGGTAGGAGACCTGAACCGGATTGGGCTCGATGACGCGCTAACCACCTGGTTCGGACCCCCTCGGGCAACTTAGTCACACCTGCGCCCAAAAATCCCTAACCCCTACCCGCTCACGGTGATCTCCTCCACCCGCTCACCCGCGACCACCCGTCCGCCGCGCACTCGCCTGATAGCCTGAACCTGGAGCAAGCCACCGCGCGGATCACCCGCCGTAGCTTCGTTCGGAACATATGTCCAGTCAAGCAAAAATCAATGCAAGTCGCGCCAATGCGCGCAAATCTACCGGCCCGCGCACCGCCGCCGGCAAGTCCGCCAGCCGCGACAACGCCTATAAGCATGGGATGCGCGCCCGCAACCCCGTCGCTCCCGGAGAAGACCAGGCCGCTTTCGACGCCCGCCTCGCCCAACTCCGCGCCGAATTCGCTCCCAGCACCCCGAGTGAGGACCTCCTCGTCCAACAGGCCGCCGACGCCAGTTGGCGCCGCGAACGCCTCATCGGCATCGAAGCCGCTCTCCTTGGCGAGGATCCTATCGACCCCGCCGAACTCGAACGCGTCTCCCGCTGGCACGTGCGCATGGAGAATTGTTTCTTCAAGGCGTACAAAGAATTGCAGCGTCTGGTCCAACTCCGCAAAGAAGAGCGCGCCCAAGACGCCGCCCCAAAATCCACCCCGAAATCCGCCCCGAAATCCGCCCCGTCCGACCCGCTGCACACCGGCGAACAGTGCGTCTACTGGTGGGACCCTGTAACCAACAAACGGCAGCAGATCGCCGGTCCCCCGCAGGAATACGACCCCGCCCGTGAAATCGGCCCCCACAAAAACAACATCCCGTACTCCGATCCCGCACCCAGCCATTCCAATCGCCGCAAATTCTAAGCCCTCCCACCAATCTCAAAACTGAGATATAATCCCGAAATAGAGATGAGGGCCCAAACCGTAACTCCTCCTCCCGTCCCGCCCCCCGCCCCCATCGACCGCCGCATCGCGCGCCGCCTCGCCGCCCTCCGTGCCGAACGCGCCTGGACCCTCGCCGCCCTCGCCGCCCGCACCGGCATCAGCCGCGCCACCCTCTCCCGCCTCGAGCGATGTGAACTGAGCCCCACCGCCGCCATGCTCAACCAGCTCTGCGCCCAATACGGCTGGACCGCCTCCCGCCTCATGGCCGAAGCTGAAACCGGCCCACCCACCGTCGTCCGCGCCGCCGAACAGATCACCTGGCAGGACCCCGAAACCGGCTACATCCGCCGCATGCTCTCGCCCCCCCACCCCCACCTCAAGGGCGAACTCGTCGAGGTCACTCTCCCCCCCGGCGCGCCCGTGTCTTATCATGTCTCCCCGCTGCCTGGCCTGGAGCATCATATTTGCGTGCTCCAAGGCGTGCTCTCTCTCGAAATCGAGGGCCACGCCTACCGCCTCGCCAAGGGCGACTGCGTGCGCTATCTGCTCTCCGGACCGTCCCGCTTCGCCTGCGCCGGCAACCGGCCCGTCCGCTATCTCATCGCCCTGGTTCATCCCTAAATCGCTATGGCTTCACCTATCCCAATCCGCATCGAATCCTGGCATCCCGATCCAGCCACCGTCAACGACGACCTCGGCATGCTCGCCAATGTCCTACACGCCTGCGTACACGCCGGCGCCAGCGTCGGCTTCGTCCTGCCGTTCCCCACCGCCGCAGCGCTGGCCTTCTGGCAGGATCAGGTCCTCCCCGCCGTCTCTTCCGGCACTCGCTGCGTGCTCCTCGCGCGCCTCTCCGGTGAGATCGTGGGCACCGTGCATCTCGATCTCGGCACGCCCCCCAACCAACCCCACCGCGCCGAAGTGCGCAAGCTCCTCGTGCATCCCCGCGCGCGCCGCCGCGGGATCGCCCGCTCCCTCATGGCCGCCGTCGAAGACCATGCCCGTGCCGCCCGCCGCACCCTCCTCACCCTCGATACCGTCACCGCCAGTCCAGCCGAATCCATCTACCGTTCCCTCGGCTACAAGCCCATCGGAGTCATCCCCGGCTACGCCCTCAACTTCGATTCCACCACCCTCGAAGGCGCCACCGTAATGTACAAGGAACTCAAAGACCCGCGCACGTGAAGTACGGCATTGCCGTACCGAGCCCCCAGCCATCCCTCCCCGCGTCCCCCCGTCCCCGCGTCTCCGTGTCTCCGCGTCTCCGTGTCTCCGCGTCTCCGCGTCCCCGCGTCCCCCCGTCCCCGCGTCTCCGCGTCCCAGTCCCCGCCTCCCGCGTCCCAGTCCCCGCCTCCCGCGTCCCCGTGTCTCCCAGTCCCCGCGTCCCCGTGTCTCCGTGTCTCCGTGTCTCCGTGTCTCCGCGTCCCCGCGTCCCCGCGTCCCCGCGTCTCCGCGTCTCCGCGTCTCCGCGTCCCGCGCCGCGCGCCCCGCGCCCCGCGCGAGCAATTGTATAATCGAACCGCGCATGCCCAAGCCGGCTCTACTCCTGATCGCGGTCTCCTGTCTCGCCGCCCCCAACGGCAAAGAAATATTCCAAACCCGCTGCGCCGGCTGTCACGGTGCCGATGCCCGCGGCGGCGGCAAAGGCCCCGGACTCGCCGCTAATCCCCACCTCGCCGGCCAGTCGCTCGATCAGTTGCGCGCCGTCATCCAGCGCGGCTTTCCGGACACCGGCATGCCCCCCATGCAAATGCCCGGCGCCGAGCTGACCGCCGTAGCCACATACATCCGCGAACTCAACACCGGTCTGAACAAAGCTGTCCAACCCGCCCCCGGTCCCACCCGCCGCGTCACCTGGCACGCCCCCCAACCGGGCGACTGGCTCACCTATAACGGCTCTCTCACCGCCAATCGCTACAGCGGCCTCCGCCAGATCGATACCGCCAACGTAAGCCGCCTGCGCCTCGCATGGATCTTCCCCATCACTCACTTCGGTCTCGAGGTCACGCCTCTCGAAGCCGGCGGCGTCATGTACGTCACCGGTCCGAATCAGGTCTACGCCCTCGACGCCCTCACCGGCGAGCAGATCTGGAAATACGCGCGCCCGCTAACCACCGGCCTCGATGGCGACGCCGCCCTCGGCACCAATCGTGGCGTCGCCATCCGTGACGATCGCGTCTTCTTCGTCACTGACAATGCCCATCTCCTCGCCCTCGATCGCGCCACCGGAAATCTGGTTTGGGACGTCTCCATGCCCGAGGAGCCGCAGCACTACGGCGGCACGCTGGCCCCGCTTGTTGTAAATGACAAGGTCATCGCGGGCGTCTCCGGCGCAGATGAAGGCATCCGCGGATTCGTGGCCGCCTTCTCGGCCTCCACCGGCGCCCTCGCCTGGCGGCATTACACCGTCCCCCGCCGCGGCGAGCCCGGTTCCGAAACCTGGAAAGGCAGCGAGCCTCTCGCCGGAGGCGGCTCCACCTGGCTCACCGGCTCTTATGATCCGGAGCTCGACACTCTCTACTGGCCCACCGGCAATCCCTTCCCCGATTCCGAAGATGAAGATCGCGGCGGCGACAACCTCTACACCGATTCCATCCTGGCCCTCGATCCCTCCACCGGCGCGCTCAAGTGGCATTACCAGTTCACCCCGCACGACCTCCGCGATCGCGACGCCACCGAGCCCCACGTCCTGGTCGATGCCGTCTATCGCGGCCGCCCGCGCAAACTGCTCCTGCATGCCGATCGCAACGGATTCTTCTACGTCTTCGATCGCGCCACCGGCGAGTTGCTGCTGGCCAAGCCGTTCCTGCGCCGCGTAGACTGGGCCTCCGCCATCGCCGGCGGCCGCCCGGTGGTGAAAGATCCCGGCGGCTGTCCCGACGATGCCGCCAACTGGAGTTCCACCGCCTATAGCCCCGTCACGACCCTCTACTATTTTCTGGCCCTCGAAGAATGTGTCGGATTGAAAATGGGATACCCGGATCAGACCGGCCGGCGCTTCCTGCGCGCCCTGAATATCGAGACCGGCGACATCGTTTGGGAGATCCCCCAGCCCGGCCCGGCGAAAGCCAAAACGTGGTCGGGAGTATTGGCCACCGCCGGCGGCCTGGTCTTCTACGGCAAGCCCAATGGGGGATTCGACGCCGCCGACGCGCGCACCGGCAAAACGCTCTGGCACTTCCCCACCAACGTGCGCATGAAAGCGTCGCCTATGACTTTCAGCGTCAGCGGCCATCAGTACATCGCAGTGGCCGCCGGCCCAAACATCTTATGCTTCGGCCTGTGAGTGGGGCAGGCCCCTGGCCTGCGGGAGGCCTCTCAGGCCTCCCAGGGCAGAGCGAAGCGCCTGCCCTCTTCTTACCGCAAACTAAACTTCTTCATCTTGTACCGGAGCGTATCCCGCGTGATCCTCAGTAACCGAGCCGCCTGAGTCTGATTCCCGCCCGTCTTCTCTAAAGCCCGAGCCAGGAGCATGCGCTCGTTGTCCTCCAAAGACAACCCCTCCGAAGGCATTTCCGCTCGGTGTGGCACGCTGCCCGCGGCCGTCTGCCCATCCGGATGAGTCACCGCGATCGGCAAGCTGGGCGGCGTAATATTGGTAGTCTCCTCCAGGATCATCGCCCGCTCTACGGCATTCCGCAGTTCGCGCACGTTGCCTGGCCAGTCGTGTGACAGCAGCAACTGCTCCGCCGCCGGCGATATGCCTTCAATCCCCCGCCGGAACTTGCGGTTGTAGTGGTCGATAAAAAATCGCGCCAGCGGCAGAATGTCATCCGGCCGCTCGCGCATCGGAGGCAACACGATCTGGATCACGTTCAGCCGGAAATAAAGGTCCTGCCGGAATGCGCCTTCCCTCACCGCTTCCCTCAGGTTCTTGTTGGTCGCCGCCACCACCCGCAGGTCCAGTTGAATATCTTTCAATCCGCCCAGCCTGCGAAAACTCTGGTCCTCCAGCACTCGCAGCAGCTTGGCCTGCAGCATCAGCGGAATCTCTCCCACCTCGTCCAGAAACAGCGTACCCTTGTCCGCCAGTTCGAAGATCCCGCGTTTCTGCTGCCGCGCATCCGTGAACGCGCCCTTCTCGTATCCGAACAACTCGCTCTCCAGCAATGTCTCCGGAATCGCCGCGCAGTTGACCGCAATGAACGGCTCCGCCTGCCGCGCGCTCTGGTAGTGCAGTGTCTTGGCGATCAGATCCTTGCCCGTGCCATTCTCGCCTTCGAGCAGTATGGTCGTCGCTTCGCTGGCCGCCACCCGCCGCACGAAGTTGAGCAACTCGCGCATGGCCGGCGATTCCGCAATCACTTCGCGCTTCTGCGGCGCCGCCTCTTCGGTGACATCTTTGATCGTCGCTACCACGCCTTCCAGTTCGCCGGCGCCGTTGAACATCTGGGTAGTGCGCATCACCACCAGCCGCTCCATCCCGTTATCGGTATGCAGCCGGATGGTCGAGTAAGGCGCCGACCCGTTTTGATTCAAGCCCACCAGTACGCCGCAACCCGGCTCGCAGACGCCGCAGCGGAACACCTCCTGGCAGTGACGGCCGATCATTTCCTCCGAAGGCATGCCGAAGAGTTTTTCGGCGGCGTGATTCACTCCCGTTATGGTAAAATCCGGCGAATAAAGGACCAGCGCATCTGATAATTGATCGAACACGGCTTCCATAAGCCGGGCCTGTTGCCACTCGGGTGTCAGCTTAGACATCGTTTAATTTCTTTACACTCCATTATAGCGGCTATGCGTTAATTGGCCCAAGCCCTTGCAGATGAAGGGGGCAATTCACCCGCCCGCGGCCCGGCCTCCAAGGCCCAAACTGAGCGCTAATAAGGATTAACCGTGTCCATCATGCATGGCGAACGAATTGCAAATCGACGGATAGGAGGTTTCATGTCGAAGATCAAATACGCCATTCCCGCTGCCATTCTACTAGCCGGCTTCCTGGTGAGCTCCTCGCTGTCATTCGCCAAGCCCGAGTTTGTTAAAGCCACCAAGAAAGCGTGCGCGTACTGCCACGTGGATTCCAAGGCGAAGCCCAAGGAACTGACCGAAGCCGGCAAATATTTTAAAGAGCACAACAATTCCCTCGAAGGTTACACGGAGCAAAAGTAAACGGAACCTTCAGGCGGAGCGGCCATCATGCAAACGGTTCAGCTCGCCATAGTGGATGCGGTGTACCAGGCGGCCCTGCGCGACGCGCTGGTCCATAGCGGTCCCTGGCACGTGGAAACTGTCGAGACGCCCCAGCCGGGCGAAAGGTGCGTGCTGGTCATGGACGATACGTGCCTCGGCCGGGTACCGCTGCCCCTGCCCTATCCGGAGCGGGTAGTGCTGCTCACTCGCAAGGATCCGGCCAACCTGTCGCACGCCTGGGAGGCTGGCATCGTTTCATTGGTCTCCCCGGATGATCCCCCAAGTACTGTTCTTCTGGCCATCATGGCGGCCGCGCTGCGCGTTCCCAAATCGCAAGCGGCCGCGCCTCTCGGTGGTATTTCCCCCAGTAAACCTGAATCCTCTGCGCCAATATCCCCAGAACCTGTCTTGAGTAACTCAAAGAGATACAAAACACAATAGTTATAAATCGGACTCCGGCGTGCACTAACAGGCTGCGGAGAAAGGCGTTGGAGGCACGGCAAACCTGGGCACCTTTCCGAGCCGCGCGCGTGAGCAAGCGGTCTTTGGCCCTTTTCCGCTGCCTTCTAACCCCAGTTTCCAGGAGGGATTCTCAAATGGACCGCTCTCAAGCCGAGCTCGAAACCTTGGTTCGTAACCGGATTTGTGGCGTGTGTTCGGACCGCAAAACAGATGGCGCCTGCGGCCTCGAAGAACCCGCCGGCTGTGCCCTGTTCCGGCTGTTCCCTCAGGTCGTGTCCGCCATTCAAAGCACTCACAGCGACCGCCTGGACGATTACATCAATGCCATCCGGCGGGATGTCTGCTCGGTTTGCACCGCGCAGGAAAACGATGCTAGTTGCGGCCTTCGCCAGCAGGTGCAGTGCGCGCTCGACGCGTACCTGCTCCTGGTGGTCGAGGCCATTGAAGAAGCCACGGGAAAGGATTTCGGCCGGCCGTTGCCGCCCACGGCAGGCGGGCCAGTCTCAGTTCAACTCTAGAGGAGGTTAGCATGAATAACATCAACTTACTGCCGTATGCCGTTTTTTGGGGCTTACTGGCTATCAGCGTGATCGTCCTGATCGTCTACCGCAAGTCAGTCACCGCGCATGAGGATGATTCCATCCACCTGGAAGGCAACGCGCCCACTGAGCAGATCACTCTGGGTCATCGCGTCGCGGTCATCGATCGCTGGGGTAAGAGCCTGACCGTCGTTACGGTGGTCTTCGGCCTCGCGCTGGCGGCTATTTACTTGTATCAGACCTGGAATAACGTCCCCACTTACTAGCTGGAAGCGCGTATGAAACGGGCACGAAACATGGGTTGGGATACGTGTGTAGCCGCGGCTGCCCTGCTAGTCTGGGCCGCCGCGGCTGCCTCGCCCGCGCACGCGGCCGATAACTCCGCGTGTACCGCCTGCCACGATCAGGGGGCCAAGCTCGCTAAGAGCGCGCACGCCTCGGTGGCCTGCGCTTCGTGCCATGTCAAACACGACGAGTATCCACATCCCGCCGGCATTCCTAAACCCGCCTGCAGCCAGTGTCACCAGGGCCAGCAGGCGGATTACGATCGCGGCGTCCATGGGCAGGAAGTCAAAAGCGGTAATAGCGCCGCGCCCGATTGCTCCGTCTGCCACGGCGCCGCCCACGAGTTGCTCAGAACCAAGTCGTCGGAATTTCGCGACAAGGTTCCCGATACCTGCGGAATGTGCCATAACGAAGTGGCCGACCAGTTCCGCACCAGCGTCCACGGGCAGGCGCTGGCCAAAGGCATCACCCAGGCGCCCGTCTGCACCGATTGTCACGGCGAGCATTCCATCCTGAAACCATCCAACGCAGCCTCGCCCGTGCACGCCGAAAATATCCGCGATACCTGCGGCAATTGCCACGGAAACGTAAAGCTGTCGCGGCGTTTCGGCCTTCCCACCGACCGCGTCGTCAGCTTCGATGCCTCCTTCCACGGCTTGGCCGCCAAGGAAGGCAACGAGACCGTGGCCAACTGTTCCAGTTGCCACGGCGTGCACAATATTCTGCCGTCATCCGATCCGCGCTCCACCATCAACGCCAAAAACCTGGCAGTCACCTGCGGCAAATGCCATCAAGGCGCCGGCCAGCGTTTCGCCATCAGCCAGGTGCACGTGGCGGAGGGCCGCGCCGAAGCTCCCGCCATGCGCTGGATCCGCCAGTTCTACCTGCTGGTCATCCCCCTCACCATCGGCCTCATGCTGCTGCACAACGGTGGCGATTGGCTGCGCAAGCTGCTGCGCCTCCGCGCCGGCGGCGGACCCGCCGGGCGATACACCGCGAACGATCTCCCGGGCCGTCCCAACGTCCGCATGCTGCCTTTCGAGCGCGTCGAGCATGCTTTTTTGGTAATCTCGTTCCTGACCCTGGTTTGGACCGGGTTCGCGCTCAAGTATCCGGATCAGTGGTGGGCGCGTCCTCTAATGTTCAAGGAAGGCAACCTGCGCGGTATCGTCCATCGCATCGCCGCGGTCGTCTTCATGGCCGTCACCCTGGCGCATGCCATCTCGCTGGTGGTCAGCAGGCGCCTCCGCCGGCATTGGATCGAGCTCTTCCCCAAGCTTGAAGATGCCCGCGAAGCCCTGGCCAATTTCAGCTATAACGTCGGGCTGCGGCTCGTGCCGCCCGGCCGCTCCGCGCACAGTTACATCGAGAAAGCCGAATACTGGGCCGTAGTGTGGGGCGCCATCGTTATGATCGCCACCGGCCTGATGCTCTGGGCCAACCGGCTGATGCTCGAGTTGCTCCCCAAGGCCTGGCTCGATATGGCCACTTCGGTGCACTTCTATGAAGCGCTGCTCGCCACCCTGGCCATCGTGGTCTGGCATTTCTATACCGTGATCTTCGACCCGGACGTCTACCCCATGGATACCGCCTGGCTCACCGGCGTGAGCGTAAAGGAAGACAAACCGCACGAACCCACCACACCGGAACATGAACCCGAGCCGGCCGGAGTGGCCGCGCCTGTCCGGACAATTTCCAAATGACCGACCCACGCACCACCACCAAATTGCCTGCGCAGCTTTCGCCGCTGGTCCACCTTTCGAACAACTGGTTCAGCCTGATCGGCGTGGTGATCGTGACCACTGCAACCGTGTTCTGGCTGTTCCTGTTGCCCACCACCATGCGCGGCGAGGTGCATAACCCCTACAACGGAATCCTGGCGTTCCTGCTGCTCCCGGGGTTATTCTTCATGGGGCTGATCCTGATCCCGCTGGGCATCTACCTGCGAAACAAGAAGGAACACCGCCGCGGGATCTATCCGGTAGACTTTCCACCGCTCAACTTCAAGAACCTCGAATTCCGCCGGCTGATCACCTTCGTCGGCGTCACCACCTGCGCCAATATCGTGATCGCCAGCCAGTTGGCCTACGGCGCCGTCTCTTACATGGAGACAGTTTCCTTCTGCGGCCAGACCTGCCATACCGTGATGCAGCCCGAGTTCACGGCTTATCAGAGCTCGCCGCATTCGCGCGTGGAATGCGTCCAGTGCCACATCGGTCCCGGAGAATCCTGGTTCGTGCGCAGCAAGCTCTCCGGCATCCGCCAGGTCTTCGCGGTTACCTTCCACACTTACGAGACGCCCATCCCGACCCCGGTCCGTAACCTGCGCCCTGCCCGCGAAACTTGCGAAGCCTGCCATTGGCCCCAGAAATACGGCGAAGACCGCCTGCGCATCATTACCAAGTTTACCGACGACGAAAAGAACACGCTCACCAAGACCGTGCTGCTCATGAAAATCGGCGGCGGCAACAAAGGCATCGGCATCCACGGCACCCATCTCGGACCGGGCGTACTCATCCGCTACGGTCACTCCGACGAACAGCGCCAGACCATTCCCTGGATCGAATACAACGGCCCCGCCGGCAAGACCGTCTATCGTGCCGACGGCGCACCGGCTGATGGCAAGGGTCTCACCATGCGCGACATGGATTGCATGGACTGCCACAACCGGCCCTCCCACAGCTTCAAGCTTCCCGAGCGCGCCGTGGACGACGCCATGTCCAACGGCGATCTTTCCCCCGAGCTGCCCTTCGCCAAGAAGAAGAGCGTGGAAATCATCAAGGTGGCATATCCCAGCCGCGAGGTGGCCGCCGCCCGCATTCCGGCAGCCTTCGAAGCGTTTTATCGCGATACCTATCCCGCAATCTACAAGGACCGCCAAGCCGAGGTAGTCCGGGCCGCCCGCGCCTTACTCGCGGTTTACAACCGGAACGTGTTTCCGGATATGAAGATCACTTGGGGAACCTATCCCAATAACATCGGGCATACCGACTTTCCCGGTTGCTTCCGGTGCCACGATGACAGCCATGCCAGCTCCGATGGACGCAAGGTCACGCAAGACTGCAATGCCTGCCACAACCTGCTGGCCATGGAAGAACCCGCGCCCAAGATTCTCACGGACCTGGGCGTGGTGGAAAGTAAGGCACAGAAGTGAGGCACTTATGAAGTCGTTAGCGAAGATCCTTTTACCGGTGGATTTCTCTGAGCGTTCGCTGGGTGCGGCCCGCTACGCCAAAACGCTGGCGGACCATTTCCATTCCGAGCTGACCCTGCTGCACATCCTCACTCCGCCGCACTATGAGTTTGGCGCCCTGGAAATCGGCGGATCGATGTTGACCGAGTTGTATGCCAATCGCGAAGCTCAGGTGGAAAAAGAGCTGGAGACCTTCCTGTCCGGCGAACTGGAAGGAGTCGAAGCTAACCGGGTGGTGCTCGAAGGCGATCCGGCGCGTCAGATCGTGGACTTCGCCCAGGCGGAGAATGTGGGCCTGATCGTGATGCCCACCCACGGCTACGGTCCCTTCCGCCAGTTCATCCTGGGCTCCATCACCGCCAAGGTGCTGCATGACGCGGATTGCCCCGTCTGGACCGGCGTTCACCTGGAAGAAGCGCCCGCGGCCGAGGCTATGCCTTTTCGCAACATCGTGTGCGCTATCGATCTCGGCCCACAGAGCTGCAAAGCGCTCGAATGGGCCATGGGAATGCAAAAAGAATTCGGCGCCCGCTTGACCATCGTGCATTCCATGGCCTGCTCACACCAGGGCGATGGAGCCGGCGTAGGCGACGGACGCTGGAGTGTGGAAATGGAGCAGTCCGTGCGCGAGGAAATCACGCGCATGCAGGATCGTTTCGGCGCCGAAGCCGACCTGGTCATCGAGCCCGGAGATCCGCCCAAAGTGGTTTGCGATCTCGCCGCGCGGCAGAAAGCCGACCTGCTGGTGATCGGGCGCGGATCGGCCGCCGGCGTCTTCGGCCGGCTGCGCACCAACGCCTACGCCATCATCCGCCAGTCGCCCTGTCCCGTAGTCAGCGTGTAAGCTAAACTGAGCCAGCCACACCGATCCGCAACCGCGACAACACCGATCCGCAACACCAACAATACCGATCCGCGACCGTAAGGAAGCCGTGTCCGCCGCCGACAACCCGCGCCGTTTATTGGAGGCCAAGGACCGGCAGAACGGGCCCCCGATCGACGCGGTCGTTGAGAAGCCCTACTTGACTATCTGATCCACGGTGGCCAGCGTCCCGCCCCTTGCGACGAACTCCTCGATCGCCCGCTGCCCGTCCTCCGGATTCACCGCCGCGATCGCATCCGTCACCAGCGTCACCGGCTTACCCGTAGCCTGCAGCCCGCTCAACGCGCAGCGCACGCAGTAGTCGGTAGCCACGCCGTAAACTACGTACCGATCGGCCCCCAGCCGGTCGAGCAGCGGAGCGAACTCGGGGTTGCTGAACACATCCAGCTTCTGCTTCTCGACGATGGTCTGACCCGCGCCCACCAGCGTCTCGGCGGGCTTCCCCTGTCCTACGGTGCCGGCCACGCAGTGCGGCGGCCACGTGCGGAATTCAGGATCGTCCTCGCTGTGTGCATCGGCCGTCGAGATCAGCGGCATGCCGTTCGCGACCGCGAAATGATTCAGCCGTGCGATGGCCGGCAGCAGCCGCTCGGCGCCCGGCACATACAAAGCGCCCGCCGGAAACAGGAAGTCGATCTGGGTATCCACGTCCACGAATACAGTCTTCATGGCATGTTCCTCCGCGTGCGCTCGATCAACGCGATCAGATCCTTGCTCTGCCGGATCGGCCAGGGCTCGGCAGGTTCCAGACCCCGCAGCGAAGCAGGCAGTTTGGCCAGCGACTCGGCAGCCCGCGCGCGCGCCGCGTTCAGGTCCGGCAGCGGCTCCACCAGTTTCCCTTCCAGCAGCACCGGCCGCAGCATCGCCTTGCCGTTACTGCATTCGCCCGACCGCGCCAGCACATCGTGATCGTCGAAGCGGAACAGTTGCTTGGCCCCCGGCAGCGTGGCCTTGTCCTCGCTCATCTTGGCCGTGAAGCGCTTAATGCCGCAGCCCACGTCCAGTTCCACCAGCTTGTAGATGGCCCCCATGTTGGGCGCATCGGCCGATGTCGCCAGTTGCGTGCCCACGCCGAAGGCGTCCACCGGCGCCCCGCCGCCCACCAGGTCGCGGATGCTGTACTCGTCCAAATCGCCGCTCAGCATGATCTTGGCTTGCTGCAATCCGGCTTGGTCCAGGATACCGCGCGCCTCCCGTGAGAGCCGTGCAAAGTCCCCGCTATCCAGCCGGATACCCCACAACGGACCGCCCATCGCCGCCACCTTCCTGACGCCTTCGATGGTGTTGTACGTGTCGACCAACTGCACGGTGGACTCACCCAGAATCTGCTGCAACTTCCTGAACGCTTCCGTCTCGCCGCAAAACGAGAGGACCCAGGAATGCGCGGCCGTGCCATACACGGGCACGCCGTAGCGGAAGCCCGCCAGCGTGTTGCTGGTCCCGATGCAGCCACCCAGGTACGCGGCGCGCCCGGCCAGCACGCCCGCTTCGGGAGTATGCGCGCGGCGGGTGCCAAACTCCACCACCGCCCGTCCGCCCGCGGCATCCGCCATGCGCGCGGCCTTGGTAGCGATCAGGGTTTGGAAAGTGAGGGCCGACAACAGATAGGTTTCCGGGATCTGCGCCTCGATAATGGGTGCCCGCACGATCATCATCGGCTCGCCCGCAAACAATGGCGTCCCTTCGGGCACGGCAAACACATCCCCCGTGAACCGGAAGCCGCGCAGATAATCGAAGAATCCGGGCGAGGCGTGCGCGAACGCCGGCAATCCCCGCAGGTACTCGATTTCATCCTCGCCGAAGTTGAGGTTCAGCAGGTAGTCGATGGCTTGCGGCAATCCCGCCGCGATCACGTAATTGCGATTTGCCGGCAAACGCCGGATGGTCAGCTCGAAGGTGGCCTTCTGCTTTGCTTTGCCGGCATCGTGATAGCCGGCGGCCATGGTCAGCTCGTAAAGGTCGGTTAAGAGGCCATTCACGCGAGAACTCGATTACTTCTTCTTGGGTGGCTGGAATTCCTTGACACTACTCACGGCCTTTTGCAGGTCTTCCACAGCCTTGCTGTCTAATTGATAGATGCTCGATTCGTTCTCACGCTTCGCCAAATATGTGTCGCCCTGTTTGGTTATTGAGACTTTCTCCACCCGCTTACCGTTATTGGAGTTGACCGTGATCTCCAGTACCGGCGTGCCCGCGGCGGCCGTGTCCAGGAACTTGGTGGCGGCCAGGTCGCGCAGTTTGTCCACCACGCTCTGCACCGAAGCCGAGTCCATCTGCTTCGCGCCGCTCATCCACTTGTCGCCGGACTTTTCAAAGCTGGACTTGCCGATGTCGATCTTGTTCGGATCGGTCCAGCCAAAATCGAAGAGCTTCTTATTGCGGAAGTCGTCTACGCTCTTGTTCAAGCCGTCGCCCAGGTCGTTTGTGACTTTATATATGCCGTCCACCGCGCTGCTCTTGGCGTAGTAGGTCTTGTCCTTATCCTTGCCCGCCACCCGCACTTCCATCTGCTGGGTGCCGCTCGCATCCGCAACCGTCGCCGTCGCCACCTTGCTGCCTGACGCATATCCGGCCGCGGCTTTCTTGGCGTCCTCGTCCGAGACGGTGGTGTCCATCTTGGCGTCCTTCAGCTTGCGGATCAACTCCTCCACCTGCGAGCCGTCCGCGCGCATCGGTTTGGGCTTCAGGATCTGCCAGTCGTTTTGATTGTTCTTGCCGAACTCGATGGCCTCGCCCTTAGCCGGCTGGAGATCCACGCGCGTCAGCTTGTCCTGATCGAACGTCAGCAGGCGCTTGTCGCGCAGGTCGTTGGGCGTCTTGTCCAGGCTGGTTTTAACGTAGCTGGCGATGGTGTAGACATGCGGATCGCCGGCCAGCTTCACATAGGTGCTCCCCCCCGTGGGCGCATCATCGCCCACCTGCACATCCTGCGATTTTCCGTCCTTCTTTAAAACCGTGATGTCGAGGGTAGGCGAGTTCAGGCCGTAGGGCGAAAGGTCCGAGGCTTTGTCCTCGACCACCTTATCGCCGTTTAGCGTTGCCAGCGACGTGATCAGGCCCTTGGCGGCATCCTGATCCGCGGGCATGGGCTTCGGCGCGGTGAGCTGCCACTTGCCATCCGCGCCCTTGTCCAGCACCGTGGCGTTCCCGCCCGTCTTCTTGAGGGTGACTTCCTTGATTTGATCCTCGGGAATGCTGAGGATCTTCGGCGTGGTATCGGTGGAGGGCTTGGCGGCTTCGGCTTTCTGTTTCCGGTTGGACCAGAAGAGCACGCCGCCCAGGGCCGCCAGCACGATCACCGCCGCGAGCAATCCGCGTGGTTTCATCGCCTATCTCCTGCGCCACCAGACCATCAGCCCGGCCCCCACCACGGTCAACGGGAGCAGCACCACGCTCCACCAGAAGATCAGGTTCATGCGATTGCCGCTGATGTTGAGCCGCCGGTCTTCCGGCTGCTTCGGCCGGATGGAGATCAGGTCCTCGTCCGAGGTCAGCCAGTTGAACGTATTCAGCGCCAGGTCGCGATTAGCGATCTGCCGCGAGCCCAGAAAATTATTGGTCGCCCACAGCGACGAGCCGAACACCACGAAGCGTCCCGAGCTATTCAACTTATCGGTGTGATAAGTGCCCGCGGCGGCCAGCACCAGTGGACCTTTCAGGCCTTTCTTGGGATCGATAGGACCGGCCACATTGGTTGTGGCGAAGCTATTGTCCGTTGTCGAGAGCAGCTTATCGACGGTCACTTTGGTGTTGCCGTTCACCGCCAGGGTGCGCGAGAGCGGGATCGCCGTGGGAACGCCTTCCTTGAAATCGCGCACGATGGGCTGCTGTTCGTAAGTAGTCACCATGGCCACTTCCGGACCCAGGCCGAAGATCTGGCCGATGCCGCTGGTATCGAGCGCCAGGTCGTTATTCATGGTCACGCCCCAGCCAGCCAGCAACTTCACTAACTCGGGGTTCTCCGTGCCTTCCTGCGAACCGATACGCAGCGGAGTGTCCATCATGAACAGCACACTGCCGCCGTTCTCCACGTAGTCTTTCAGCGCGCTCACTTCCGCCGCGGAATAAGCCAGCTTGGGACCGCCCGAAACCACCACCGAGCAATCCTTGGGGATCTCTACCTTGGCCGCCTGCACCTGGCCGATCACCGGCGCCGTGCCCGGAGCCGCCGGGGCCGCCTGCACCACGTTCACCGATCGCGTCTTGTAGTTGTTGTGTTCCAGGCCGTCCTTCAGCGTCGAGAACCCGCCGCCGGCCGTTTCATCGAGGCTATGCTCGCCGCTGCCCGACAGGAAGCAGGCGTTGCGTTCGCCGCCCTTGAGCGACCGCACCAGTGCGCCGGTGATCTCTTCTTCGCTCAGGCTCTTGGCCTCTTCCTTGCGCAGGCCGGTATCCACGATCGTAGTGCCTTCCGTCCGGACGCCGGCGGCGCGCGCCAGTTGCGGCTTCTTCACCGGATCGATGTAATCCACCTTCAGCTTGGGAGACAGCAACGCATAGCGGCCCAGCAGGTCGCGTGCCTGCGGGAACTGCGTGGTCTCGCCGAAGTACGTGACCGTTACATCCTTCTTCAGCCCTTTCACCGCCTTGATAGTCTGATCGGAAAGGCTGAACTGCTTGTTGGCGGTGGCGTCGTAAGATTTGTCATACCGGTTCGCCAGGAAGTTAGCTACACCCAGCACCGCCAGCACTACCAGGATGTAGATCGCCACATAGGCGGAGTACTTTGTTTGTCTCGTTCGTATCCAGTCTGCTTTCATTTACTATGCCCTCCAGCGCAGCGACTCCATGGAGCGCGACGTAATAAAGAGTCCGAAGAAGATCATCGAGAGATAGAAGATTACGTCTTTTGAGTCGAGCACGCCTTTGGCGAAACCCTCGAAGTGAGTCACGATCGACAGGTAATTCACCACCTGCCCGTAGCCTGTGCTGTCGAACGCCGTGAACCAGCTCAGCAGCCAGAGCAGCAGGCACACAAAGAATGTGACGCCGCCGGCGATAATTTGGTTCTTGGTCGTAGTCGAGATGAACGCGCCGATCGCCAGCAGCGTGCCGCCCTGCAAAATCAGTCCCAGATAGCCGATCAGGATGGGCTTCCAATCCGGCTTACCGAAAGCGAACAGCAGCGCAATGTTTACCGCCGACATACCCAGCACGCATAAGTACAGCAGCAGCGCGCCCAGCCATTTGCCCAGGATGATTTCCCAATCGTTCACCGGCGAGGTCATCAGCAGTTCGATGGTGCCGGACTTCTTCTCTTCGGCGAACAGCCGCATGGTCACCATGGGGATCAGGAACAGCGCCACCGTGCTGGCGAATCCCAGCAGCGGCCGGATCACCTGCTCGTTCACGTTCATGGGCATGTCGCGGCCCTGCATTTGTGACATGAAGCCGAAGCGCACGAAATCGCGCGTGGCGGTGAAGAAGCCGAATCCGAAGATAAGCGCGAAAAACGCCATCAACAGATAGGCGATGGGCGAGGCGAAGTAACTCTTCAATTCTTTCCGGCAGATAATCCAGACATTAGTCATCAGGCAGCCTTCTCCTTCTTCTCGGCGGCGGTCAGTTGTAGGAAGATGTCTTCCAGGCTGAGTCCGACAGCGCGCAATTCGTTCAGGTTCCAGCCGGCGTTGACCACCGCGCGCGCCAGGTCCGCGCGAATGTGGGCGCCCTGCAGGCTCTCCACTTCGAAGCTGAGCCTGCCATCTTTGGATTCATGCGGCAGCACCCGGCTGACTCCGGTCACCTGCTCCAGACGCTGCTGCACCTCGGCCTGGTCGAGCGGCCCGTTGGACGAAGCGATCTCCAGCGCCACCGCTTCCGAGCCGCGCAGCCGGTTGGTCAGGTTCTCCACCGAATCGGTAGCTACCAGCTTGCCCCGATTGATGATGACCACGCGATCACACGAGTGTTCCACTTCCGAGAGGATGTGCGTACTCAAAATGATGGTGTGGTCCCCGGCCAGGTGCCTGATCAGATCGCGGGTCTCGATAATTTGTTTTGGATCGAGGCCGGCGGTAGGTTCGTCCAGCACCAGCACGTCGGGATTGTGAATGATGGCCTGCGCCAGGCCCACGCGCTGCCGGTAGCCTTTGGACAGTTTCCCGATCAGCCTGCTGCGCATGTCGGCCACCGCGCAGCGCTCCATAACTTCGTCCACGCGGCGCGCGATATCCGTGGTGCTGATGCCTTTGAGCCGGCCGACAAAGGTCAGATACTCGGCAACTTCCATTTCCGGGTAAAGCGGCGGCGTTTCCGGCAGGTAGCCGATGTGTCGCTTCACTTCCATGGGGTTCTCGAGCACGTCGAAGCCGGCCACGCTCGCAGTGCCGTTAGTAGGTGGCAGATAGCACGTCAAAACCCGCATGGTGGTGGTCTTGCCGGCGCCGTTAGGCCCCAGAAAACCAACAATTTGACCTTTCTCCACCTCGAATGAGATGTTATCCACAGCGACAGTGCGGGCGTATCGCTTGGTCAAGCCCTGTACTTTGATCATAGTTTGATTCCAGACAAGACAAACACAGTTGCCATTTGAGGAACGCGCAGCAACCAGCTTGGATGAGCGTGAAACTTCATCATAAAGAGGCTGAGGAGGCCTTGTCAATCGAGCGGAGGCGGTCAGAGACCGTCCGCGTCACTCCTTCAGCTCGACGATGGTAGCTCCCGCGCCGCCTTCCTGCTGCGGTGCCTGGTAATACTTCTCCACGTGCGGATGCTTGGCCAGCAGCTCCCATAGCACCTTGCGCAGGATGCCCATGCCGTGGCCATGTACGATGCGGATGCGGCTGGCGGTGGCCATCACCGCGCGGTCCAGAAACTGATCTACCTGGTCCCGCGCTTCCTCCGCGCGCTGCCCGATCACGTTGATCTCCTGGTGAACGGGCGAGAGTTCCGGCGCCGGCCTGAAGGTCACGTTCTTGGGCAGCTTCGTGCCGCCGGGCGTGTCCGGCAGCACTTCCAGCACATCGTCGACGGATACCTGCATCTTCATGAAACCGGCTTCGACTTCGAGACGGTCGCCGCCCAGCATGCGGCGCACGCGCGCCGGCTCGCGGATACCTTGCAGCCGTACCCGCACGCCCTCCTCGATCTGCGGGCGGCGCAGGTCGCCATGGCGCGCCTCATCCTGGGTAGAGAGCACCGTGGTTTGAAACTCCTCGCGCAGCTCGCGTTTGGCTTTGGCTACGCGCCGCTGGGCCTGTTCGTTCGCCTTGCGCTGGCCGG
The DNA here is from genome assembly GCA_963843255.1 of Bryobacterales bacterium. Lineage (GTDB taxonomy): Bacteria > Acidobacteriota > Terriglobia > Bryobacterales > Bryobacteraceae > Bog-159. The sequence continues at coordinate 205,108 of CAWJJQ010000010.1, forward strand.
CGACCTGGACGATCTGGCCGATGGTCTCCTGTGCCTGCTCGTCGAATTTGGCCAGCATCTGTTCGGTTCGGCGCTCCAGTTCTTTCAGCTTGGCGGTCTCGCGCTTCTCCCATTCGCGCGCGATCTCCGTCTGCCGCGCCGCCAGCTCCGCCTGCTGCCGCTTCAGGTCCGCTTCGAGCGATTGCACGTCTTTGAGCCGCTGGTGCAGCTCGCTCAGAAAACGCGACACATCCCGCTCGCGGTCGCTCATGGAAGCGCGCGCGCGATTCATGATGTCTTCCGGCATGCCCAGCCGCGTGGCGATTTCGAGCCCCGCGGATTTGCCCGGCATGCCTGTATACAGCACGTAGGTCGGCTCCAGGGTCTGCTCGTCGAAGCCCATTGACGCGTTGAGCACGCCCGCCGTATTGGCGCCGTAGATCTTCAGCGCCAGCAGGTGCGTGGATGCCAGCGTATATGCGCCGGCCGAGCGGAAATGCTCCACAATGGCCACGCCCAGCGCGCCGCCCTCTTCGGGGTCGGTAGCCGCGCCCAGTTCGTCGAGCAGCACCAGCGAGTCCGGCGTCACGTCCAGCGCCATCTCCCGTATGTGCGAGATGTGCGCGGAAAACGTGCTAAGGCTTTCCTGTATCGACTGGTTATCGCCGATGTCCGCCAGCACCTGGCCGAAAATCGGGAATTCCGCTTCGGCGGCCGGCACGGGCAGGCCAGACTGCGCCATCAGCGTCAGCAGCCCTACCGTCTTCAGCGTCACCGTTTTGCCGCCGGTGTTGGGCCCGCTGATCAGCAGCGTCTTGGAGCGCTCGTCCAGTTCCATCGAAATTGGCACGACCGTCTTGCGCTGGCGCCGCAGCACGTCCTGCAGCAGAGGATGGCGCGCATCGCGCAGCAGCAACCGCGCCCCGAAGCGCGGGATCGCGCAGTCGAAATCCATGGCGAAGCGCGCCTTGGCGAACAGCATTTCGAGCTCGCCCAAAGTGTCCATGGTCTGCCGGATGGATTCCGCGTAGCCGCGCAGCCGCGCGGTCAGTTCGCGCAGAATGCGATGCACCTCCTGCGCCTCTTCCTCGGTGAGCCGTACAAGCTCGTTGTTCAGGTCGATGGTGGCCAGCGGCTCCACGAACAACGTGTGCCCGCTGGCGCTCGCGCCGTGGATCACGCCGTCGATCTTGCGGCGCTGGCCGGCGATGATGGGCACCACGAACCGCTCGTTGCGGATGGTGACGAACTCTTCCTGCAGCACGTCCTCTTCCTGGTGGCTCTTCATGAAACGTTCGAGCGAATCCTGGATCGACTTGCGCTGCCGCTCGATCTCGCGCCGCAGGCGGGCCAGCGCCACGCTGGCATGATCCGAAACCGAGCCGTCCGGCAGGATCTTGCCTTCCAGGTCCTTCAGCAGCGAGCGGAAATCGCCGATCAGTTGCGCCCGCGCGCCCAGCCGGGGAAAGCGCTCCGCCACCGCGTTCAGCACGCTCTTGGCATCCGCCGCGCGGTCCAGCACTCCGAACAGGTCGAAGATCTCCTTGGCCTCCAGGCTGGCGCCTTCGATGCGCAGCTTGTGCACGGCTTCGGTGAGATCCGGGAAGCTGGCGAACTCGATGCGTATGGCCGCGCCGCGGGCGGCGGCCTGCGGACGCGCGGCCGAGCGCAGGTATTCGACCGCCTCGCCCGCATCCGCCAGATCGGCCGCCAGCCGCGCGCCGTCGGTATGCGGCGCGATCCGGGCTAACTCGATCTTGCCCGGCGGGCTCGACACATAGCGGCCCAGCAGGGCGCGTAGCGATTCGTATTCGAGAATATCCGCGCTGGTAGCCTTCATCAGCTTCTATTGTCGGACTTGTTGAGCGAGAATAGAAGGTGAGCCATGGCGACATTTTCCGAGTCGATTGCCGAGTCCTTCCATTCCGAGGTTGATGTGAATTGGAGCTTGAAATCCACCACACATGCTGTCGCTGTGTTTACAGTCAAGACCGTGGCCATTGAGGTGGACTTCGAGCAGCGCGAGAACGGAGGTCCATGGCACGTCGCGTTCAATACCCTGCGCGCGGACATGACTGACCGGACCAATGTCACGCTGGCCTTTCGCATCTTCAACGGCGTGTTTCAGGCCGTCCGGGAGTTCATCGATACCCGCGAGCCCGATCTCATGGTGTTTATCGCCAAGGACGAGGATCTGGCAGCGATCTACCGGACTTATCTCCGCCGCGAAGCCGCGGATCTGGATCAACTGGGCTATCGTTTGGAAGGTCCGCATAAAGTGGAGCCTTACACCGAATGGACTTTACGTAGGACGAAGCCTTCGGCGTGGCGGGAGTAGACAGGCCGGCTCATTTCTGTTGTTCGCGGAAGCCCTTCTCGATCACCGGCAGCGTACCGGCCGTAATGCGATACTCCGCCAGCCTGCCGCGCGCCACCCATTCCACGCGGCTGGCATCATCCGCCGCCCGCAACTCCCCGCTCACCACCCGGCAAACGTAGTCGATCAGGACGTAATGATATTCCGCGGCGCCCGCGGCATCGCGCATAATCCGCTCGAAGATTTCCAACACCGAAACCGGCTTGACCTCGAGCCCGGTCTCCTCGCGCACCTCGCGGATCACGCCTTCTTCCAAGGTTTCGCCGCACTCCAGGGCTCCCCCGGGAAGCGACCAGTGGCCTTTCAGGGGTTCCTTGCCGCGCTCCACCAGCAGAATCCGGTCGCCCTCGAAGATAAGCGCGCCTACTCCCAGAATGGGGCGCTGCGGATAGCGGCGGTCCGAATCGCCGCTTAGTATGGGACCGCTCCCTTAACATCCAACCGCACGCGGTAAAGCGATGTCCGCGCGGTGATGTAGAGTGTCTGCAAATCCCCGTCGCCGAATGCGATGTTCGACGGAGTCTCGGCTACCGGAATGGTATCGAGCAGCTTGCCCTCCGCACTGTACACGGCGACGCCTTTGGCGGCCACGTATAGATTGCCTTTCTCGTCGGTGCGGATGCCGTCGGGAACGCCCACGATGCCGGAGACGGCCACGCGCTCGCCCGAGACCTCGCCATCGTGACCCACATCGTAAGCGCGTATGTTGTGTTCGTCGGAATTAGCGACGTACAGGATGCGGCCATTGGGCGAGAGCGTGATGCCGTTGGGCCGGCCGGTGGGACGCGCGATCACCGATAACTGTCCCTTGGGCGTGATGTGATAGACGCCGTAAAAATCCAGCTCGCGCGTATCCTGCTGGTTCCCGAAAGCCGGATCGGTGAAGTATACGTGGCCCGATTTGCTTACTACGATATCGTTGGGCGCGTTCAGACGCTTGCCCTCGAACTTTTCCGCGAGCACCTCCACGCGGCCTTTCTTGTCGGTGCGGGTGACCCTGCGGGCGTGCGTCTCGCAGGTGTACAGGCGGCCCTGAGAGTCGAGCGCATTACCCGCGGCGCCGCCCGACTGTTCGCGGAACACCACTTGGCCTTCCGCCGAAAGCTTCATGATCTTACCGCCGGGGATGTCGCTGAATAGAAGATAGCCTTCGCGCGACCAGACCGGCCCCTCGGTGAAGCGGAATCCGTGCGCGGCCCTCTCCACCTGGACTGCCGAAAAGTCCTGCGCGGCCAGCGGCATCACCAACAGCGCCAGCACGCGCGCGGTCATCGATTGCCTTTGCCCACCACCACTAACTGATTGTCCACCTGCTTCACGCCGCCAACCTTTTTGGCAAGTTTCTCGGCCTTGGCTTTCTGCTCGTTAGTTTCTACTTTGCCCTTCAGAGTAACTACGCCGTCCTTCACATCTACATCCAGCGCGCCGCCCTTCACCACCTGGTCGTCGGCTAACTTGCGGCGTACCAGATCGTACAACTGATCGTCGGTAACCGCTTTTTTGGCGGCCCACACACCGGTGGCCAGCGCCAGAATCATGAAACACGAGACTAAGATTCTAAATTTCATCTGTTCCGGCCATTGTACGCCAGTCGAGCGTCTCCAGGAAACCAGACTTCTCGCGCCAGCGCGGCTGTACCTTCACGTGCAGCTCCAGATAAATCTTCCGGCCGAACATACGCTCCATTTCCGTGCGCGCCTGCGTGCCGATCTGTTTGAGCATAGCGCCCGCAGCGCCGATGACGATCCCTTTCTGTCCGGCGCGCTCGACATAGATGGTGGCATAAATGCGAGTAAGTTGGGGAGTTTCTTCCCAGGCATCCACAGCTACGGCTACCGAATGTGGAACCTCCTCGCGCGTCAGGATCAGAATCTTTTCGCGGATAAGTTCCGCCGCCAGAAAGCGCTCCGGTTGGTCGGTGAGGTAATCGGGCGGGAAGTAGGCCGGGCCCTCGGGCAGCCGCTCCAGAACAGCCTGCAGCAGTTGGTCTACGCCCGCACCGGTGCGCGCGGAAATAGGCAGATAATCGATGAACCCATAGCACGCGCGGTATTGCTCGATCAGCGGCAATATCGCGGACTTGTCCTTGCCCAACTGGTCCGTCTTGTTCAGCACCAGCAGCGTGGGCGTGCTGACCTTTCTGATGAGATCGACCGCATGGCGGTCTTCGTCGCCTGGCTTGCGCGATGCATCCGCAAGGAACAGCAGCAAGTCGCGCTGGTCGAGCGCCGCGCGCACGGTGTCCATCATACGCTTGTTGATCAGCGAGTCGGCTTTATGGATGCCGGGCGTATCCAGGAAAACTACCTGCGCGTCCGGGCGCGTGAGTACGCCCTGAATGGAGGTGCGGGTGGTCTGCGGCTTATCGGCCACGATGGCGATTTTGGCGCCGATCAGGCGGTTCAGCAGCGTGGACTTGCCCACATTGGGCCGGCCCAAAATCGAAACAAAACCAGACTTCATATTTGCTTTTGCACCGGCTGCGAGTCCGCGGCTGGCAGGCTGCCCGCGCCGATGGGGCGGACCCGCACCTGGGCCACGCGCAGATCGTCGCTGGCCAGAATATCGATGTGGATGCCATCCCGCTCGACCGACTCGCCGGGCTTTGGCACGCGCCCCAGCCACTCGGTAACCAGCCCGCCCACGGTGGTGGATTCGATCTCCTCATCCGAGTGGAATTCCAGCAGGTCGCTGAGCCGCGCCACGTCGAAACTGCCGGAGACGATGTAGCCGCCCTGGCCGTCCTCCTGCACATCGGAATCGGGCTCGTGCTCGTCGCGGATCTCGCCCAGAATCACTTCCACCAGGTCTTCCATGCTGGCCAAGCCGGCGGTGTTGCCGTATTCGTCCACCACGATGACCATGTGGGTGTTGTCCTGCTGCATCTCGCGCATCAGGTCGTTCACCGGCTTGGTCTCGGGCACGAAACGGATGGGGCGCATCAGCTCGCGCACGGTACGCTGGGCTCTCTCTTCCTCATCCAGCTCGAACATATCGCGCACGTGTACGAAGCCCACGACCTGGTCAATGGTGCCGTCGTAAACCGGGATGCGCGAATATTGCTCATTGATCACCAGTTGCCGCAACTCTTCGAGGTAGGCATCCGCGGAGATGGCCACGATGTTGGGGCGCGGCGTCATTACTTCGCGCACCACCTTATCGCCGAACTCGACCACCGACTGAATGAGCTTGCGGTCCTCTTCTTCGATGAGGCCCTCTTCGGCGCCGGCGGAGATCAGCGCTTCGATATTCTCGGCCTGCGTGGGAGGCTCTTCGCTGCCGTTGGTTTCGTCGGTCAGATCCACCAGCGACTGGAAGAATTCGAGCACCGCGACAAACGGCTTGGCCAGCAGGCCCACCGCGTGCAGGAGCGGCGCGAGCGGAAGCAGCCACTGCGCCGACGTGCGGCGGTAGAGCACCTGGGGCAGCACATACGCCATCACGATCATGGTGAGCCAGGAGGCCACCGCGGTCTCCACCACTTCGGGCCACGTCCAGGCCTGGCCATCGGCGAAGGCCAGGAAATAAAAGACGCCGATGAACAGCAGCGTGGTGTGCTTGATCAGCGTGAATGCGCCCGCGCCGCCTTCGGTTTCGAAACCGATCTTGTCTTCCAGCGTCTCGCGGAAGAACTTGATGGCGGGCAGATCGCGCGTGCGCAGGCGCAGGCTCTCCAGGTACAGCAATTGCACGAAAGTCACCAGTCCCAGCAGGACCGAGAGGATTGAGATCAGCAGGACCAGGGCCGCGTTCATGCGCGCACCCGTTCGATCAGGCTGGTAGGCAGGGCCAAGCGCCTGCGCCATGCGGCTTCCGCGCGCGCCATGCGGCCGCGATCGGTTTCGTGGTCCATGCCCATCAGGTGCAGCAGGCCGTGCAGCATCAGAATTTGGATTTCCGTTTGGAGCGAATGATGGTACGCCGCCGCCTGCTCGCGCGCGCGATTGACGGAGATGGCTATTTCGCCCAGGAACCCGCCCGGGACGGCCCCCGGGAACGACAACACGTCGGTCGCATAATCCTTGCCCAGAAAATCGCGATTGAGGCGGCGCAGTTCGCGGTCGTCGGTCACCAGGCAGTTGAATGCGGCGCCGTTTGAAACCTCGGCGCACAGAACTTGGGCGAAGGCTTCCAGATCGCGCCGGTTCAGTTCCGCCGGGGCTCGGCGGAACAAAACTATATGGTCGCCGGAGGACATTGCTCGGGAGCCGTTTCCGCGGAGGGGTCGGTAAGTTTCAAGCTAAGCTGGCGGCCCGCGCCGACAGCCTCGTTGTACCGCTCGTAGGCTTTCACGATGCGCTGCACCAGGCAGTGGCGCACCACATCGCGCTCGTCGAACTGCACGAAGCTGATGCCTTCCACGCCGCGCAGCACGTCGATGGCGTCGATCAACCCGCTGCGTTTGCCGGGCGGCAGATCGATCTGGGTGATGTCGCCGTTCACCACCATCTTGGAATTGAAGCCGGTGCGCGTAAGCACCATCTTCATCTGCTCGGGCGTGCTATTCTGCGCCTCGTCCAGAATAATGAAACTGTCGTTGAGCGTGCGGCCGCGCATGAAGGCGATGGGCGCCACTTCGATGGTGTTGCGCTCCAGCAGCTTCTCCACTTTCTCGGAATCCATCATGTCGTACAGCGCGTCGTAAAGCGGGCGCAGGTACGGATCTACTTTCTCCTGCAGAGTGCCTGGAAGAAACCCGAGCCGCTCGCCGGCCTCCACCGCGGGCCGCGTCAGGATGATGCGCGCCACGCGTTTCGACAACAACGCCGAGACCGCCATGGCCACCGCCAGGTAGGTTTTGCCCGTGCCGGCCGGACCGACGCCGAGCACCAGGTCGTTGCGCTCGATGGCCTCGATGTAGCGGCGCTGGTTCACCGTTTTGGGAGCCAGCATCTTCTTGCCGAAATTGCGCTGCCGGCCGCTCTGCACCAGCGCGCGCAAACTCACCTCGGGGTCTTCGGTGACCACCCGCAGATAACTGTTCAGGTCGCCATTATTGAAGACATGCCCCTCGCGGACCAGGGCGTCGTATTCTTCGAGGATCGACTCGGCGCGCGTGACGGCGTCGGCTTCGCCTTCAATCTCCAGGGTGTTGTCGATGAGTTGCGTATTCACTTTCAGGCCCGATTCGATAAGCCGGATGTTTTCATCGCGGGTGCCGAACAGGCTTTCCACGCCTCGGCTGATATGCACGTTGGCTTTCATTTAGTTGGTGTGTGGATACCTCCAGGAAACGCGTAAAGTGAGCAAACGATGACGGCCTGGCCTGCGTGGCCGGTTGGTAAACAGATTGTCCGCTATTGCGGGGTGGTTAAAAACCATCCTCAGACATTATAGCAAAGGCCTACAGAACAGCGCTCTCGATTGTAGGAAGACTCCGCAGCAAACACATCGGTGCATCCACCGCGGGTGGTGGCCGTCGCACGCGGGCGAGCGCGTGCTCCCGTGGCCGGCCGGCATTTCAGTCTCCCGCAATTCCCACCGCGACGCCCCGCTTCTCGGCGACCGGCATGGTAAAGAAGAAGGTAGATCCTCTCCCCACCTCGGATTCTACCCAGATTCGTCCACCATACGCCGTCACGATTTTCCGGCAGGTTGCCAGGCCGATGCCGCTTCCTTCATACTCCGGGCCGTGCAACCGCTTGAACGGCTTAAAAACTTCCTCCAGGTATTGCGCCTCTATGCCGGCGCCGTTGTCGTGCACGCTGAAGACCCATTCGGAATCTATCTGCTGGCACGAGACATGGATGCGTGGCGGCGCCTCGCCGCGGTACTTAATGGCATTGCCGATAATATTTTGGATCAGTTGCAGCATCTGCGTTTCCCGGGCGGTGACGGTGGGCAGGGAATCGCAGGTAATGCGCGCGCCGGTCGCCTCAATCTCGGCGTCCAGGTTACGCAGCACTTTGGCGAGTACATCGGGTATGGGGGTGGGTTCGGCGGACAGGTCGGATTCCCCGGCTTGAGCACCCGCTTGCGCAAAGATCAGAAGATCGTCCACCAGCCGGGACATCCGGTTCATGCCGTCCGTAATGCTGGTTACCACGTCTTCGCCTTCGGGCCCCAGCCGGTCGCCGAAACGCCGGGCCAGCAGTTGGGCCATGACTTGCGCGGAGTGCAGCGGCGAGCGCAAATCGTGGGCAGCCACGTGCGCAAAATGCTCCAGGTCTTCGTTCGATCGCTGCAGCGCGAGGGTGGATGCGGCGAGTCTCAGCTCATTGCGTCTTCTGACGGAGATATCGCGGAAAACCAGCACCGCGCCGATGATTCTTCCGCTCTCGTCCCGGATCGGCGCGGCGCTGTCGTCCACGGGGAACTCCTGGCCGCTCTTGGAAACGAGCGCGGTGTGATTGGCCAGCCCTACCGGGGCGCCTTCGGCCAGCGCTCTTTCCAGCGGATTGGCCACTTTCTCCGCGGTCCCTTCGCGGAAGATTTGAAACACGGTTGTAATATGAATGCCCAGGGCTTCCTCGCGGGACCATCCGGTCAGTTGCTCCGCCGCCGGATTGATGAAGGTAACGCGGGCGGCGTCGTCGGTGGAAATAACGGCATCCGCAATGCTGGAAAGCGTGGTGCCCAGCAGTTTCCGTCCAGTATAAACCTCGGCGTACAATTCCTCGCGCCGGTTCATGGCGCGGAAGATGGTCAGCGCGGCGAGCACGATGAAGACCAGCAATATCGCGCTGCCGGCCGTACTGATCAAGCGCAGGCGGGAGGAACTGCGTTGGGCATCGCTGGTGAACGTCTGTAGCTGGTTGTCGGCCGACTGGCTGATGGCTGCGCAGCGCTCGCGGATGCGGTCCATCACGGCTCTTCCCTCGCCGCTGTCCACCACGGCAAGGGCCGCTTCCTCGTTTCCGCCGCGGCGCAATTCGACGGTCTGCTTCAGTTCCTCCAGCTTGGCGCCAACCAGTTGCTCGACTGCATTGAGCCGTAGCGCCTGATCGGGGTGTTGCGCGGTTTGCGCCTCCAGTTGCTTTAAGATAGCGGGAATCGCCGCCGTGGCCCGGTTGTAAGGTTCCAGGTAAGCATCGTCGCCGGTCAATAGAAATCCGCGCTGTCCGGTCTCGGCGTCCTTCAGCGTGGAAAGCAACTCATGGGTAAGATCCACCAGCGCCCGGCTGGTTCTGAGCTCGCGATCCGCCCACTGGTTCTGCTCACCGCTGCGATAGGACAGGAGGCCAATGGCCAATACCACGAAGACCGACACCGAAAGCATCACAGTCTCGGGCACACGGGAGACTCTGTCCTGCGCTCTTCTGTCCATCGGGCCCCTCGCCAGGTTCAAAGCCGATCGTTTGTGAGAATCTGAGAACGATTATAACCAAGGCCTGGCCGGCAGGTTGGGTTATTTGCTTAGCACGATTTTGCGGATCTCGGATTCTATGGGGCTGCTGTCCTTCTTCCTGCCATCGTCGTCGTAGTGGTTCCATCCGGTGTTGGCAATGAAGTAGAAAGTGTCGCCGATGAAAGTGCCGTGGGTGGGCTCACCGAGGCCGGGGGTATTGGTTTCCAGGATTTTCTGCTTCGTCAGGTCCTGGGAAAACAAAACGACACGCTCGGGCGTGACCCCGTTTTGCACGGCCAGAAACCAGTCGCCGTAGCTATAGAAACCGTCGATGCCGTTGAGCACGATGCCGCGAGCGGGCTGAAGCCAGCGGATGGTGTGCGTCGTCAGGTGAGTTGTCAAATCGAGGGCCGCGATGCCACGCACGTAGTCGGGCACATACAGTGTGCGCTCGTCGGCGGAGAGCGCCGGCGTTTGCGGGGATGGAAACTCGCCCGGCGTATCCAGCCGCTCCAGGGCCGTACCGCCGGCTTTCAGTCGCAGGACCGCACCATAGGAGCCTTCCGATACGTAGAGATCGCCCGCCCGGCTTATGGTCATATCGCCGAGCAGCCCTTTTACCGGCGAATCGATGCGCTGGAGCAGCGCACCCGAATCGAGCTGGAAGGCAGCCAGCGCGGTCTTGTCTTTGTCGGCCGGATCGCACTGGGCGCAGTTCGGAATCCAACCGGTAGCCGCCCACAGGATACCGCGGCCGGCATCCGCACGCAGGGCCATGACGGGCCAGGTAGCTTTCGCGAACAACTTGCCGTCCGCCGTAACGATCTTTCTCCGCGTGACGCTGCCGATCAGAAACCGGCGCCTGGGCGCGTCGTAGGCGATGTCTTCCGGGAGCAGATCCGGCTCGGGGAGGGCCGAAACAGGCACGGCTTGGGAGACGGGTTTGCGATTCTGCTCCGCCTGTTGCAGGATGGCGGAGAACCGCAGCGTGCCGCGCAAAGAGGCGAAGTCCTCGTCTGCTTTGAAGTCGTAGACCAGGCCCGCGGCTGCCAGGTCCTCCAACCCTGCCAGGGCGGCTTCGGCGTGGCCCAGGCGTGCTTCCGCGACGGCCAGCTTGTAGAGAATCCGCGAATTGCCCGGCAGCAGAGGACCCAGTTCGGTCAAAACTGCGCGCAGCTTGGCGTAATCTTTGGCCTTTACGGCCTGGCTCGCCTCGCGGTTCAACACGACCCAGCGCGGTTCGGCCTCCCCGGCGGACAGGGCAAGGGCGGCCATCAGCAAAAGGGCGGCGGCGGGTAGTTTCATCGTGTATAGGACGGGCCTCCGGCCGGTTGGTCAGGCCGGAACCTCCGGCTATTGCAATGAGCCATTGCGATAAACTCGATGGAGCGGTCATGCGCGAATCCCACATCGCCATCATTGGCGCGCCTCTCGATCTCGGCCAGGACCGCCGGGGCGTGGACATGGGCCCGTCGGCCATCCGGGTGGCCAATCTGAACAAACGGCTGGAGGCGCTCGGCTATCACCCGGACGATCTGGGAAACGTGCCCGTCGATCAGCCGGAAAGCCTGCCGGAGGGTCCGGCCAGCGCCAAGTATCTGCCGCAGATCGCGCTGGCGTGCAAGCGCCTGGCCGGCATGGTGGACCGCGCGCTGACCAAAAAGAAAATGCCGCTGGTCTTGGGCGGCGATCATTCCGTGGCGGTGGGCACGGTGGCCGGCGTCTCCCGCCATTTCCGGCGCAAGAAGCAGGAAATCGGGCTGATCTGGATCGACGCGCACGCCGATATGAACACTCCCCAGAGCTCGCCCAGCGGCAACGTGCATGGCATGCCGCTGGCCTGCTGCGTGGGGCTTGGGCCGCCGGAGCTGACCAATCTGCTGGGCTACGCGCCCAAAGTGAATCCACGCAAAACCGTGCTGGTGGGCCTGCGCGACGTGGACGTGCTGGAAAAGGGCCACGTGCGCGAGACCGGGGTGCGGGCATTCACCATGCGCGATATCGACGAGCGCGGCCTGCGCTCGGTGATGGACGAAGCATTTCGCATCGCCACCGACGACACCGCCGGCTATCATCTTTCGCTCGACATGGATTGGGTAGACCCGCAATTCGCGCCGGGCGTAGGCACGCCGGTGCGCGGCGGCGCCACGTATCGCGAGGCGCACCTGGCCATGGAGCTGATCTGCGACAACGGACGCATGCTTTCCATGGAAGTGGTCGAAGTAAACCCGGTGATCGACGAAATCAACCGCACGGCGGATCTGGCAGTCGAAATGATTATGTCGGCGCTGGGCAAGAAAATCCTATGAAAATCAGAGTCGCCGTGATTTACGGCGGGCGCAGCGGAGAGCACGAGATTTCCATCCGTTCGGCGAAAGCCATCATGGCGGGCATGGATCGCCAGCGGTACGAGATTAGCGAGTTCGTCATCGACCAGGCCGGCAAATGGTCGCCGCGGCCGATCCAGCCGGAGCCGGGGGCGCATCCGGAAATAGACGTAGTGTTTCCCGTTTTACACGGCACGTTCGGCGAAGACGGCACCGTGCAAGGACTGCTGGAACTGGCGGACCTGCCCTATGTGGGCGCGGCGGTGCTGGCGTCCGCGGTCTCCATGGATAAGGAGATGATGAAGCGGGTTTGTATCGAGCGCGGGCTGCCGGTGGTGGAATACGTGACGGTTTCGCGAGACCGGCTCGATGCGGAGGCGGTTCAAAAGCGGCTGCCCTTCCCGGTTTTTGTGAAGCCGGCCAACCTGGGATCGTCGGTGGGGATCTCGAAGGCGCACAATCGCGCCGAACTGGAACCGGCCCTCAGGCTGGCCGCCGAGTTCGACCGCAAGATCATTGTGGAGCGCGGCATCGAGGGGCGTGAGCTGGAGTGCGCGGTGCTGGGCAACGACGATGCGACGGCGTCGCTGCCGTGCGAGATCCTACCCTCGAAGGAGTTTTACGATTACGAAGACAAGTACCTGCTGGACCGGGCGCAGTTCCGCCTGCCGGCCGATCTCAGCGCGGAACAGACCGCCGAACTGCGCCGCCTGGCGGTGGAGTGTTACCGGGCGGTGGGCTGCGAGGGCATGGCGCGGGTTGATTTTCTATTGGAATCGGCGACCGGCAAGCTTTATTTGAACGAGATCAATACGATTCCCGGCTTTACTTCGATTAGCATGTATCCCAAAATGTGGGAGCATAGCGGGCTTGGTTTTTCGGCGCTGGTGGACAGGTTGATCGCGCTGGCGCTGGAGCGCCACGCGGACCGAAAGGCCACCCGGTTCACGAGATAAGGAGCAGCACGAGCAGACGCTTCACTCTACCCCGGATCCTTGCAAGCGCACACGGTTCTTACCTTGGCTACATCGGCTCCCGCGGCGAGGGCGCCACCACCATCAGGCCGGCTTATCACCACGTTATCCAGACACGGGCGCGACTCACAATTAGTGCCGAGTCTGAAAACTAAGGGGCGCGGGCCGCGGACCTGCCGCACGGGGTAAAGTAGTAGAATGATGCTGCTGAAGGCCCGCTGGGTGGTTTGGCTGGGCGCTGTTCCCCTCCTGGCCTCGGTGCCTCCTGCGGGCTGGGTTCCGGCGCGCTGGAACGGGACTAATCCGAAGACGCTCGACCTGCTTTCCGGCACGCCGATCAACTGCCTGCTGGTGAGTTCTTACACGCCCGAATTCGTGAGCCGTGCGGCGGCGCACGGCGTGGCGGCGCTGGCCGTGCTAAAACCCGGCGGCGACCCCACCGATGCGGCGCACAAAGCCATGCACGCGGGCCTGCAGGGCATCGTGCTGGAGGGCGAGTTTCCGAAAGGAACCGCCGCGCGGGTGCGTGACGCCTTAGCCGATACGCACGCGGTGGTGGTAGAACTCACATCGCGGGCGCGCATGCCGCTGGGCGGTACGGACCCGATCGTAGGCACGTACCAGGGCGTATGGCCGGGTATCCAGGTGCTGGACAACGGCGCGGCCAAAGCGGCGCCATCGGGCTCGCCGTGGATCGACACCAATACGGGATTCATCCGGTCGGTACGCGCGTGGGGTCCGGCATCGGTCTGGCTCGGCTACCTGCCGCCGGCGCACACGGTGATCACGGGCCAAGGCTACCTGGCGGCGATCAGCGACGCCGAAATGGCAGGCGCGCACTGGATCGTGGCCCTGGACGACGACTTCTCCGCACGTCTGGAGCGGGGAGATCCGGCAGCCGCGAAGGACTGGCAGGCCATGGGCCAGGTGCTCCGGTTTTTTGCGGCGCACGCGGAGTGGCAAGGGCTGCGTTCGTACGGCAAACTGGCGGTGGTGCAGGACCATGACGATGCGCTGCTTTCGGGCGGGATCCTGGATATGATCGCGGCCAAGCATACGCCGCTGCGGGCCATACCGGGGCAACGGCTTAGTGCCGAGTCGCTCGACGGAGCGTCGATGGCGGTAGACGTGGATGCCGATTCGCTCACGCCGGAGCAGCGCGAGATTCTGAAGAATTTCGCGCGCCGCGGGGGCACAGTCCTCACTGCCCCGCCCGGCTGGAAAGGGCAATCCGCGATGCAGCCGGATCAGATCACGCTGGACAAAGCCGAACTCGACCGGCTAAACGATATCTGGCATGACGTGCAGACCATGACCGGGCGCAAGAATCTTGGGGCGCGGCTGTTCAACGTCTCGTCGATGCTCTCGAATGTGCTCTCTTCGGACGATGGCAAGCGGGTGGTGGTGGAACTGGTGAACTACTCGGCTTACCCCATCGAGAACGTCACGGTGCAAGTGGTAGGAACCTTCAAGCACGCGCACCTGATGGCGCCCGACGGCACGGAGAAGGATCTGGAGGTCTACACCACGGACGAAGGCGGCACCGGCGTGGACATCGAGCGGGTTTCCGCGTGCGCCTCGGTACGGCTAGACTAGAAACATGACTCGGAGAGAATGGATTGCCCTGATCAGTGCGGCGCCGCTTCTCAAAGCCGCGCCGGGTACTTCAACCCCGCCAACCGCACCGGTTTCGATCGCCAAGTGTCCTTCTTATGACGGCGACGTGACCGCGCGGCTGGCTTCCATGTTCGATCAACTGGGCGGCCTGGACCGCCTGGTGCGCGGCAAGACCGTAACCATCAAGCTGAATATGACGGGCAGCCCCGGGCTGAGGGTGGACGGGCGTCCCCTGGGCGTGACCCACTACGTGCATCCGAAGATGGTGGGCGCCACGGCGCACCTGCTGGGCAAAGCCGGGGCGCGGCGCATCCGGTTCGTGGAGAGCGCGTGGGCCACCGCCGGTCCGCTGGAAGAGTATCTGCTGGACTCCGGATGGAACGTGCGGCAGTTGCTGGCGGCGGCGCCGGGCGTGGAATTCGAAAACACCAACGCGCTGGGCAAAGGAAAGCAATACGCGCGCTTTAAGGTGCCGGGCGGCGGATACCTGTTTCCGGCCTACGATCTGAATCATGCTTACGAAGACACGGACGTGTTCGTCAGCATGGCGAAGCTGAAAAACCATGCCACCTGCGGCGTGACGCTGTCGATGAAGAACTGCTTCGGGATGCTGCCGGCATCGATCTACGGCGATGATGCAGGCGTGGATGAACCGAACGAGTCGCCGGCTTCGGGACGAGCGAAGACGATGCACGAAGGCCGGCGGCAGCCATCCAAATCTGCGCCGTCGGAGCTGGACCCGGCGTCCAGCCGGCAGCCGGGATACCGCGTGCCGCACATTGTGGCGGACCTCGTAAAGTCGCGGCCCATCGACCTGGCGATCATCGATGGGGTGGAATCGATCGGCGGAGGCGAAGGTCCGTGGATCAAAGGCGTGCACCGGGTGCAGCCGGGTGTGCTGGTGGCAGGATTGAACCCGGTAGCGACCGACGCGGTGGCCACGGCGGTGATGGGATACGATCCGCGCGCGGCGCGAGGGACGAAGCCGTTTGCGACTTGTGAGAATACGCTGCTGCTGGCGGAGCGGCACGGCGTGGGATCCGCGGAGTTGGGGCGGATCGACGTGCGTGGGGTGCCGATCGCGGAGGCGGTGTATCGGTATGAGTGAGACGCGGGGACGCGGGGATGCGGAGACGCGGGGATTCGAGGTCGAGACACCGGGGCGCGGGTATAGGCTGAGCGGGCGAGGGGGCGAGCGGGCGAGGGGGGGATCCTTTTGCGGCGCGGGGACGCGGGGACGCGGAGACGCGGAGACGCGGGGATTCGAGGTCGAGACACCGGGGCGCGGGTATAGGCTGAGCGGGCGAGGGGGCGAGCGGGCGAGGGGAGGATCCTTTTGCGGCGCGGCGACGCGGGGACACGGGGATCCGTTGAGCGGGCGACGAGGCGAGTGGGCGCGCGGGCGAGCCGTGTGCTACCCCCTGGCACGGATTGCGGCTCTTGGGCTGGTTTTGGCTTGCGGGAGTTTTGCGCAGAGCCGGCTCACCATGTTTCCTCCCGTGCGCGGGCTGCACGAGATGGTGGGGTCCACCAACAATTTCGAAGTCGACGCGGGGATGCGCACGCTGGCCTTGGGTGGCAATGCCGTGGATGCGGGAGTGGCTACGGTATTGGCGGCTGGGGTTACGGAGTTGGACCATTTTGGTCTGGGCGGCGAGATTCCGATCCTGATCAAGATGGCCGGCAAGCCGGTGGTGGTCATCAGCGGTATCGGGACGGCGCCGCAGCGGGCCACGGTGGCGTTCTACAGGTCGCGGCGGCGCGAGCTTTGGGAGGAGCCGGGCCATATGCCGGACATGCCGGCGCAGGGCATTCTGGCGGCTCCGGTGCCGGGCGTGATGGATGGCCTGATTCTGGCCTTGGAGCGCTACGGCACTTTGTCCTTCGCGCAGGTGGCCGCGCCGGCCATCGAATATTGCGATGGATTTCCGATCACGGAAGTGATGGCGGATTGGATTCGCGGATCGCAACCTCTGCTGCAACTGTGGCCCACTTCGCGCGAGTTTTTCCTGCCGGGGGGCACCACTCCGCGGCGCGGGGACGTCTTTAAAGAGCCGGCCTTGGGCAAGACGCTACGCGCGCTGGTGAACGCCGAAGCCAAAGCTAAAGGCGATCGTGCGGAGCGGCTGCGAGCGGTGCGCGACTACTTCTACAAGGGCCCCATCGCGCACGAAATCGCGGATTTTTGCGCGCGCAACGGCGGGCTGATATCCGCCAGCGACATGGCCGGCTTCCACGCGGAGACGGATACGCCGCGGGTAGGCACTTATCGCGGATACGAAATCTACAAGCCGGGCTTCTGGACACAGGGTCCGGTGATGATCGAGGCATTGAACCTGCTGGAAGGTTTCGATTTGCGGTCGATGGGACACAACAGTCCGGCATACATTCATACGCTGGTGGAAGCCATCAAGCTGGCTTTTGCGGACCGCGACCGGTATTACGGCGACCCGAAGTTTTCGAAGATTCCGGAGGAAACGCTGCTTTCGAAAGATTACGCGGCGGAGCGGCGCAAACTGATCGACCCGAATCATGCCTCGATGGAGGCCCGGCCCGGCGCGTTCGGCGGACCTTTGCCGATGCCGCAAACGACGGAATCGGCCATCGCGGCGAAGGACACCACTTGCGTGAACGTGGTGGACCGCGAGCGCAATATGTTTTCAGCCACACCCAGCGGCGGGTGGCTGCCGTCGGTGATCGCGGGCGATACGGGGCTGGCGATGAGCGAGCGCATGCAGACGTTCGTGCTGACGCCGGGTCACCCCAACGAACTGGCGCCCGGCAAGCGGCCGCGCGTAACCCTCAGCCCGACGATCGTACTGAAGGACGGCAAGCCTTTCCTGGCCATGTCCACACCCGGCGGCGATTTGCAGGACCAGACGCTGCTGCAGGTGCTGCTGAACATGATCGAGTTCAACATGTCGCCGCAGGAGGCCATTGAATCGCCGCGGTTCGACAGCGCGCACATGTATGCGTCGTTCGACTTCCACGAATTTCTGGCAGGCAAGCTCAACGTGGAGCGGCGGATTCCGCAATCCACCATCGAGCGGCTGAACGCCATGGGGCACAAGGTGACGGTGGTGGGGGACTGGGCGAATCTGTCGGCTCCCACGGCCATCCGCATCTCGTCCGACGGGGTGCTGCACGGCGGGGCCGACCCGCGCCGCAGCCGCTTCATCTACGGACGATGACGCCCAAGAGCCCGCCGATTTACAAGGTACACCGGCTGGAATCGTGGGACGAGTTTCTGAGGATCATCACCGGATCGCCGTATTCGAACTGGGCATTCCGGGGCCACCGCAAGGAAATGTGGCCGCTGGCCAGCGCGCTATCGCGGTATTTCCGCAATTTCCGGATCGACCGGCGGGCGTGGACCGAGCAGGAAGGCCGCATCCTGCGGGTGTTCAAGCGCAAGGCCCACCAGTTTCTGGCGCAGCCGCCGGACCCGGATGACGATTTTCAATGGTTAGCGCTGATGCAGCATCACGGGGCGCCGACCCGGTTGCTGGATTTCACCTGGTCGCCGTATGTGGCGGCGTTTTTTGCGCTGGAACGCGCCACGACGGATGCGGCGGTGTGGGCGCTGAACCCGGCCGATATCAGCGCGGGGGGGATCCGGCGATCGGCGAAGTCAGCGAAGCCCGCGATCACCACGCAGCGCATGGACCCGCGGCAAAAGGGCAACTTCGCGCGCTACTTCTTGAAAGGCGACCGCGAATTCATCTGGCTGGGTGAACCTGACACCATGAACCGGCGGCTGATCGCGCAATCGGGCACCTTCGTGCTCCCGGGGGCGCTGGACAAGCCGATGGAGGAGATTGTGCGCAAGTACCGCGATCCCAAAAACATGCTGGCCAAATTCATTCTGCCCGCGGCCAAGGTGCGGGAGACCGGGCTGCGCGAACTCTACCGCATGAACATTACGTACGCCACGCTTTTTCCGGATCTGGACGGGCTGGCGCGGTCGCTGGCGTACGAACTGGAGTTCCACTGGGCGTACAATCCGCGGACCATGGAATCTCTGCACACCGAATGACCAAACGAAGATTGGCCTTGTTCGCCTCCACCACGGGATATCAGATCCGTGTATTTGCCGAAGCGGCGGGGCGGCTGGATGTCGACCTGACGCTGGCCACGGACCGGTGCCACGTCCTCGACGATCCCTGGGGCGATCATGCCGTTCCGGTAAAGTTCAGAGATGTGCCGGGATCGCTCGACGTTTTGCGCGGCCGGCAGTTCGACGCGGTGGCGGCGGTGGGGGACGTTCCGGCGGTGCTGGCCGCCGAGGCCGCGGCGATGCTTGGGATTCCTTTCCACCGGCCGGCGGCGGTGCGCGCCTGCCATGATAAATACGTGTCGCGCCGTCTGTTCCGGGCGGCCGGGATGCTGGTGCCGCAATTTTTCCGCGTGGCGCTGGCGGCCGGACCCGCGGCGGCAACGCTGCGCACGACGTATCCGTGTGTGCTGAAGCCGCTGGGCCTGTCGGCGAGCCGGGGCGTGATCCGGGCCAACAACCCGGAGGAATTCACGGCGGCGTTTGCGCGCATCCAGGCACTGCTCGAAAAGAGCCTGGATATCCGGATGGAAGGCGCCACAGCCAGCCGGTACGTGCAAGTGGAGACCTACATCCCGGGGCGCGAATTCGCGGTGGAAGGCATCGTGACGCACGGCGAGGCGCGGGTGCTGGCAATTTTCGACAAGCCCGACCCCCTGGAAGGCCCCTACTTCGAAGAAACGATTTACGTGACACCGTCGCGGGCAAGTGAAGCCGAGCAAAAAACGATACGCGAGACCGTGCGGAATGCCATTCGCGCGCTGGGCCTGAATCACGGGCCGTTTCATGCGGAGCTGCGTTTGAACGAGCGGGGCGCGTGGATGCTGGAAGTTGCGGCGCGTCCTATTGGCGGCTTGTGTGCGAAGGCGCTGCGCTTCGGGGACGGCATGCCGCTCGAAGAATTGGTGCTGCGGCACGCGATCGGGGAAGATATCTCCGGATTGGAACTGATGGAAGAGGCTTCCGGCGTAATGATGATTCCGATTCCACGAGGCGGCGTGTACGAAGACGCCGGCGGGATGGAGGAAGCACGGGCAGTAGAAGGCATCGACGACGTGATCGTCACGGCCAAGGCTGGGCAGATGCTGATGCCGCTGCCGGAGGGCGCCACATACCTGGGCTTCATCTTCGCGCGGGGAAGACATGCCGCGGTAGTGGAGGAGGCGCTGCGGCGGGCGCACGCCAAGCTCAGCTTCCGGATCGCGACCGCGCTTCCAACCGTGCAGGTTACGCCGTAACACCCGCGCGAATTTGATACTCTCCGAAAAAGGGGGCTTCATGAAATCACGCAGCATTCAGCGGACGCGCCGCGAGCCCACGCTTCCATCCCGGCGATGGAATCCGTCGAACACCATGAATTTTCCGCAGGCGCTGCGGGACGCCATTCCCACCATGTCGCGGTGCTGGGGCCGCTGTTTGATTCTCGCCGCCGTCACCGGGCAGGCATTAAACAGCCGTTTCTGGGGCCGGCGGGTGCGGATCAAGTTTCAAGTTGAGGAAAGCGGCAAGCTGACCGGGAAGTTCGATGTGTGGATGGACGTGGATCCGGCGGCCGCGCGGGGTCTGGCGCGCACGCTCGACCGGCTGGCGGACGAGGCAGAGAAGGCGCCTGAGGGGCCTGAGCCGGCGGTCTGAGATTTAGGAGATCCTGGTTCCGTCGAACCATTATTTTCTCTTTTGCGACTCTTTGGCATGATGACGCTTATGATGCCTGGGAAGCGCGGGCAGGAGGCTTTGAACCTCCACCGGGGTTAATGGACGCCATTTACCGATCGGCAGATCGCCGATGCGGATGGGGCCGATGGACACGCGCACCAGTTTCAAGACTTTGCTGCCGATGGCTTCCAGCATGCGGCGGACCTCGCGATTGCGGCCTTCCGTGATGGTGATTTCCAGATGCGTATACTTGCCGGAGTCGCGCAGGCGCTCGACCACGGCGGGGCGTGTGGGACCATCGCTCAACTCGATGCCGGCGCGCAGGCGGGCGATCTGCTCGTCGGTTAACAGGTCCCCGCATTTGGCCTGATACGTTTTGGAGACTTGATAATCCGGATTGGTCAAACGTTCGGCAAACTGGGTGTCGTTGGTCATGATAAGCAGGCCGGTGGTATCGAGATCCAGGCGGCCTACGGGGACCAGCCAGGCGCCGGCGTCCTTAATCAGATCGTAAACCGTGGGGCGGCCTTCCGGATCGGTATGGGTGGTGATGTAGCCTTTTGGCTTGTAGAGAAGCAGGTAGACTTTGGCGGCCGGGCGTACCGGCCGGCCATCGAGGGTGACCCGGTCGCGCTCGAAATCGACCCAAAAATCGGGGGTCTGGACGACTTTGCCGTTGACCCGCACGCGGCCGGCGCCGATCCAGCTGCGCGCTTCGGTACGCGAACCCAGACCGGCCTTGGAAAGCACTCTTTCCAGCGTTTTCAGCTGTCGTTCGGCTGCCATCGAGCCCATAGTAACCGTTTGCGGTCACGCGCCGGCGAAATTCAACCGGGCGGGTAACGACCACCTTCTCTCTCAATTGTTTGCGGACGGCCGGTGGTTTACGCGCCGGGGAACAGTTCCGGTATTCCTGGTACTCTGTGCTAAGCGTAGCGGTGGAACAGCTTTAGCATTGCTAGATTCAACCAAGAGCCTCCGAATGTCTGGAAGTCTGCTCGTCCGGGGGGCGCGCCAATTGCTTACTTTGCGCGGCGCCGCGGAGCCCCGGCGCGGCGCCGCACTGCAAGATCTCGGCATAATTCGCGACGGCGCCCTGCTGATTGTCGACGGAAAGATCGTGGAAGTTGGCACGACACGGCGGGTCGAGAACCTAACCCAGGCCCAAAGATCGGATGAAATCGATGCCACTGGACGGGTGGTGATGCCTGGCTTCGTGGACTGCCACACGCAATTGGTAGCCGCCGGTACCAGCCAGGATGAAGACGCGGAGAGTCCTGCCGGCAACCGCCAAATGGCCGTAAGCGCTCTACGGAGCGTCTCCGCCAAGCGGCTGGAGTCGCGTGCGCGGCAGTTCATTCACGGCATGGTGCGGCACGGAACAACATTGCTGGGGGCTTCGTCAGGCTACGGGCTGGACGACAGAGTCGAGTTGAAGATCCTGCGTGTGCAGGCAACGTTGAACCACAGGCCGGTGGGTGTGACATCCACGTTGCTGGCTCCCATGGCGATCCCTGGGGCACTGGATGCATTCTCCAAGCTCCTCACGACTGTGCACCGCCGGAGCCTGGTGCGTTTCGCGGGCATTCGCTACGATGAGCGAATAGCCGGCCCTGAGTTGGCCCGTGCGTATCTGGAAGCAGCCAGGAGATTGGGATTTCAACTCAAGGTGTGCGCAGGGTTGCGCTTTCGCGGCGAGGCTATACGGATGGCGGTGGAGGCGGGGGCCGCGAGCCTGGACGGCCTGGAGGGCGCCGAACCGCCTGATCTGGATCTTCTGGCGGCTTCGAACACGATAGCGGTGCTGCTGCCTGGCACGGTCTGGAGCCATGGCAGGGTCGGTCCGATGGTTGCCCGAAACTTCATCGATCGCGGCGGGGCGGTGGCGCTGGCATCGAATTTCAATGCGCGCACCAACCCCGCCTACTGCATGCAGAGCATCGTGGCGCTCGGTTGCGCGCATCTCGGGATGAGCGCCGAAGAGGCGATATGCGGGGCCACCTTCAATGCGGCGTGCGCCATCGGTGAGAGCCATGGTGTGGGGTCGCTGGAAGCCGGGAAGCAGGCCGATCTGATTGTGTTGAACACGTCGGACTATCGCGATCTTCCACGCAATTTCGGGGTCAACCTGGTGCATCGCACGGTTAAACGGGGGATCACGATCTACCAGGAGGGGCAGGTGGCAAATTAGCGGGCGGCGCGGCGATCAGCGCTTGCCGGCGAAAGCGACGGATTTTTCGAGCGCGTCCAGGGCGGAATCGTAAAGCGCTTCGCCGTTCGGCAAGTCGGGCCGTTTCTGTCCTTGCGGACCCAGGCAGAAATCATGATAGCCGCCCTCGTAGGTCTCCAGACGCACGGATTTGCCGGCAGCGGCAAGCGCGTCGTGCAGCATGATGGTGATGGGCATGAGGCGGTCCGCCGTGCCTACCAGGATCAGGATCGGGGTCTTGACCGGCTCGATATTCTTGCGGGAGATCTCAGGATCGGGTTTCATGTTCTTGAACGCGTCCGAGTTAGGCGGCGTGCCCGCCGGCGGCAGCGTCATGCCCAGGAACCAGATGGCGGCCGGCGCGCCCAGTATGGCGGCATGCACCGGAACTCTTGAAACCAGATTCATGACCAGGTTGCCGCCCAGGCTGACGCCGTACAGGTTGATGCGATCGGAATCGACATACGGCAGGGCTTTGACGTAGTCGATTACGGCCATCCCGTCGTCAATCGAAGTGATCATGCCGCTGGTCGAGGCCGAAGACATCAGGTTCATGTTGCCGCCTCGATAATCCGCCACCGCGACCACATAACCCTCCTGAAGGAAGCGCTCCCAAACGGGGCCGCCATGATCGCCGCGCGACCAACCTACAAGCTGCTCCATTCCGCGCCCGCCCGGCGCGCCATGGAACATGATCATCGCAGGGTAACGCCCGCTACCCTTCGGTTTGCGAACCGCGGCGGCGATGTACAGGCCGTCTTTACTCTTGATGTAGACCTGCTGGACGGGGGAATCCGCTTCACTCACCACGTGGATGTACTTCTCAAATGGTAGAGGCGTGGTGCTGCCCGGGTTGTGGTGGATTTCCGCCGCGGCAAACGAAGCGCCGGCCAGAAACAGAAATGCGATTCGCATCATGGCACCGAAATCGTAACATAAGGCGGCGCGCGGTCAGGCGAGATAGGGAGACAGTTTGCGCAGCAGCGATTCCGGAACTTCCACTTCCATCTCGCAGAAGTCCCCCAGGTAACGCTTCTCGATCACACGGCCTAAATCGTGGACCATCGAAATGCGCGCGGCTTCGCGCAGCGGCACGCGCAGGCTGGCGTGCACGATGGGATCGAAGGGCAGCACTTCGTCAACGGCCGCGAGCAGGCGGTCTACGCCATGTCCGGTGAGCGCGGAAACCGCCACGGCGCGGGTATTCGCGGCGGCGACGGCATCACCCATCAGCCGCAGGCGGGTGGCCTCCACATTTGTCTCGATGTCCGGCACGCGGTCGACTTTGTTCAGTACCAGCAGTTGAGGAATCGCGGCGGCATCGATCTCCGCCAGCACCTTGAGCACGTGCCCGGTTTGCGCGGCAGCATGCGCGGCGGAAACATCCACCACGTGCAGGATCAAGGTAGCTTCGGTGACTTCTTCAAGGGTGGCGCGGAAAGCCTTCACCAGCGTAGTGGGCAGGTTGCCGATAAAGCCGACCGTATCGCTGACCAGCACGCGGCGGCGCGACGGCAGAATAACGGGGCGAACGGTGGGGTCGAGGGTGGCGAACATGCGCGCGTCGGCCAGGACGCCAGCCTGGGTGATGCGATTGAAGAGCGTGGATTTTCCGGCGTTAGTATAGCCGACCAAAGCCAGGGTGGGCAGGGGCACGGAATGCCTCTTCCGGCGATGCAGGGCGCGTCCGGCGCGTACGCCTTCCAGATCTTCTTCGATTTTTTTGATGCGGTGGTGAATGCGGCGGCGATCGGTTTCCAGTTGCGTTTCACCGGGACCGCGCGTGCCGATGCCGCCGCCCAGGCGCGACATAGAGGAACCCCGGCCGGTGAGCCGCGGCAGCAGATAGTTCAATTGCGCCAATTCCACCTGGAGACGGCCTTCCCGGGTGCGCGCCCGGCGGGCGAAAATGTCCAAAATGAGCTGCGTGCGATCGATCACGCGGCAGGCCAATTCTTTCTCCAGGTTACGCTGCTGGGTGGGCGACAGATCGTGGTCGAAGATGACCAGTCCCGCATCGAGAGATGCCACCAGTTGCCCGAGTTCCAGCACCTTGCCCTGGCCGATCAGGGTGGAAGCTTCGGCCGCGGCGCGCGATTGGGTGATGCGCGCGGCAATCGCCGCTCCGGCGCCGGCGGCCAGTTCAGCCAACTCGTCGAGCGAGGCTTCGGCGTCTCCCGGTCCGGAGCGCGACGCGCTACGACGGCTTTTCCAATCCACCCCGACCAGGATCGCCCTTTCCGGCGGCGTGTGAGGGGTGGTCGGGATCTAGACCTCCGGCCCTTCCGCGTGCGCGCCAGCATTGGATGAGGCTGCTGCCGCCGAAGGCCCCTGCGCGGCGCCCTGCGCACTGCTGGCGTAGGAGTGCACCGTCTTGAGCGTCACTACCGTAGAAATGGCGTGCTTGAAGATCAACTGTTCCTGATTATTGGTTTCCAATACCAGGGAATACTTATCGAAGCTTTTGATGCGGCCGGAAAGCTTCACTCCACTCATCAAATAAATGGTGAGTACAATCTTATCTTTTCGCGCGTTGTTTAAAAAGCTATCTTGTATGTTCTGCGCTGGTTTATCCATGGCTCCCCCAAGATCGGTTCGGGGCCAAGCGGAAAACTCCGAATTGGCAACATTATTGTACACCGAAGCAGGGGCGGGGCGGAGCGCGCCGGAGCATGAACATGAGCGCGCATGGTGATCAATTTGACTTCTCGATCAGCGCCCGCAAGGGAATACGATGATTCAGAATAAGTCGGCGGATTTCCGCTGGTTTCAGTTTTGCCAGGCGGCTAACCTGATGCCGCTTGCGTAACATGCGGGGTAGCATGCGTAACGCGGCGGCATCCGCGCGCAGGATGGCATAAGCGAGGCGCAACTTATTCGAGAAGCCGGGGAAATGAACCATCTCGCCCCTGTCGCCGGCCGCCGCGAGTAACCCGGCGCCTAGCCGCAGCGCGAAATAATACGGATTCAGCAGCAACAGGCTCCAGGGAAATAACTTGGCAGCCAGCAGCACGCGGTTGCGTTCGATCAGGAAGATGCGATCCGCGGAGCCGGCACTGAGACTCGCGCCGCGATGGTGGCGGGCCACGGCGCCGGGAACGTAGAGGCACCGCCAGCCGGCGATGCGCGCCCGCAGGCCGAGTTCGGCATCGTCGCCGAACATAAACAGGTCTTCATCGAATCCGCCAATCGCGTCGAGCATGGATTTGCGGTACATGGCAGCGGAGCCATCGGGCCACAGGCATTCTTCCATACCATCAGCCAAGCCAGCGGTGGGCCCGGGGTCGATTTCGCCGGTCGCACGGCCGCGGTTCTGGCCGTCCGGATAGATCAGGTGACCGGCCTTGTCAATGCGGCGGGGATCTTCCCACACCAGCACTTTTGCCGCGGCCATGCCGATATCGGGCGCGCCGTCGAACGCCTGGCGTAGGGCCGCGATGAAGTCCGGCTCCGCTTCGGCGTCGTTGTTGAGTAGCGCGATGAACTGGCCGCGGGCCGCCGCGAAGGCCTGATTGTTGGCCGCGCAGAATCCCAGATTGGAAATGTTGGCGATCACCCGGACGCCGAACTCCGTGCGCGCCATTTCCGCCGATCCATCGCGCGATCCGTTATCCACGACGATGACTTCGAAACAGGCGCCGCGCTGGCGCGCGAGCGACGTAAGGCAAGCCCGCAGATACTCGCGGCGGTTCCAGTTGACCACCACCACCGAGATATCCGGTGGCGCGTCAACGTCCACAGGCAGCCTTCGAACGATGAACGCTCATGCTGCCATGGTAGCCCACCGTTTCCGTAATGCAGCGGCGCGCCGGGCGCGATTCAGGCAGCCGCGGCCATGGAGGCCACGCGGGCAGGGACTGCAGCTTTGCGGCGGGTGGGTTTGGCGGGCCGGCAAACCCGGCGCGCCGGCATTACCTCGACCTCTTCCAAAAACTGCTCCCGGAGGCGCTTCAGGGCGCGGCACAGACGGACATTCAAGCCGCTTGGGGTCAAGCCCCGCTCGATCGCCATTTCACGCCGGTCGCGCTCTTCGAAATGCGTCTCGATCAAAAGATCGCGATCGGCTTCGCGCATTCTCGCCAGTTCCCGCCGCAGCCGCGCGTACATTTGCCGGCGGGCCAGCAGGCTATCCAGAGCCGGTTGCCGGTCGGGAGCTTCGAAGCCTTCATCCGGGAACGATTCGGTGAACCTGGTCTTACGCCGGGTTTCGTGTACCACCCGGTCACACACTCCGCGCACAAACGATCCTAATTGCTCCGGTTGGCGCACGCGCTCCCCATCCACCAGCCGGAACACACGGTAAAACGTCTCATTGCGAGCGTCCTCGATCGAGCCGCGGTCTCGAAACTGGGTGCGCAGCCGGGCCTCCAGGACCGGCGTCAAAGAGGAGACGAACGACATGCATGTCTCCGGATCGCGTTGTTTCAATCGAGTCAGATACTCCGCATCAAATGTCATTGCATTTCTTCCTTAGCCGCTACGCGGCAGACAGTCTTTCGCTATATGTGTCAATTAACGTGGCGGTTTTTGAGAGTGAGGTGCTCCTGCGACGGAGCGGCGCCCTGCCGCTCCGCACTTCGTATGCGCGCCTCCGAGCTAACGCCGCAACATGCGCACCGTGCCTGCTGTAATCAGCACGGCGAATCCTGTGCGGCGCGGCCTGCTGCGCATCCCCTCACCGGGTTCTAACAATAAATCGAAATCCGCGGGCGATTCCCTTCGTCTGAACATACAGTTGATGAAGAATCGGGAAAAATACCGACGCACCTGACGGGAGTACCGGGAGGGAAGTACCAGGATTGTCGCTGGTCTTCACGGCATGCTAAGATCTGCTGAACTGGCGAAAGAACATAGGGAGTACACGGCTGAGGAGTTACTACGTGTCTGCGCGGACTTAGGCGATAGCCATGCCTGGGACCTGTTTATCAGCCGCTTCCATCCCGTAATCTGCTCGACGGTAGTGCGGACCGGCAGGCGTTATGCGCAGTTCCAATCGGACCTGTGCGGCGACCTGGTGCAGGAAGTCTACCTTAAGTTGTCGGCTAACAATGCGAAGGCTCTGCGGGAATTCGTGCCGCGCCATTCAGGATCGGCGTTCGGATATGTGCAGGTGATTGCCGTGCGCGTGACCCACGACTGCCTGAAGTCGAAAGGCTTCCGGAAGACTCCGGAGACCGCCATAGACCCGCCGGATGTTCCGGCGCCGGACGAGACCGAATGGCGGCAGCTCACCAGGGAGATCGACGAGTGCCTCCGGCGGACGGCCATGGCACGGGACCGCCATGTGTTCTGGCTTTACTACCGGCAGGGGATGACGGCCGGCGAGATCGCCGCGATTCCCGCGATCGGACTCTCGGTCAAGGGCGTGGAGAGTCTGATCCAGCGGCTGAACGGGCTGATCAGGGAAAATCTTTAGGCTGGCCGAAGGGAAATGGCCGGGCGGCCTCGTTATTCATAGTAGATTTATGGCCAGTGGGGAGACCCGCAGCGATCATCTCGAGCCGGCCGGAAGTGCGGCCGAGTGTGCCGCGGAGTCTGCCTGCCCAGTCGCCGATCGCCCGGAACGGCAGGATTTGGGCCGGGTAATCGACATGGGGGAGCCGGAAGAAACGCCGGAAAGCCTCCTGTGCGCGTGTGTAAACCTGGGGGACTGGCAGGCCTGGGACCGGTTTATCCTCACGTTCCACCGGCTAATCGTAGCAACCGTTTTGCGCACCGCCCGATCGCACGGAGTCATGAGCCCGGATCTCCGCGACGACCTGGTGCAGGATGTTTACTTAAAACTGAGCGCCCACCGGGCCAAAGTACTGCGCGAGTTCACGCCGCGGCACACGGGATCGGCATTCGGCTATATAAAGGTCATCACGGCCTGTGTGGTACATGATTATTTTAAGGGCAAGGGAGTCCGGACTCCGTGGGAACAGGCCGTCCGGCCGGATACCGGCGGGCCTCCCGACCCCATGGAATGGGCGATGCTGGTTCGGGACATGGATGATATTCTTCGCCGGGACGGCGCCGAACGGGATCGCCAGATTTTCTGGCTGTACTACAGGCAAGGGATGTCGGCCAAAGAGATCGCAGCCTTGCCGGCCTTCGAACTGACGGTGGAAGGAGTCGAAAGCGTGCTGGGCCGCACCAGTAAATTAGTACGCGAGGCTTTTCGGAGCTGGGGCCGCAACTGAGGCCGGCGCTGAAGAAGGTAACGGCAGGGCAAATTCGTTCTTAGGATCAGGTATGAGACTTGGGGAGACAGGAAGTGGGGACCCTATCCAGCGGTTACTGGCCGGCGCGCCGGTCCACAGGCGGCCCGAGAAACGCCGCGATTGTCCCAACGAGGATGACCTTCGGTTGCTGGTTCCAGGGCTCGTAGATCCCGGGGAGGCGGAAGAGCTACTCGCGCATGCCGCGGAATGCGATTGGTGCGGCACGATTTTGCGGGAAGCCGCCCGGGATCTGGCCGAACCGCCTACGGACGCCGAGGAACAGATTGCCGGCCGCACGAAATGGGCCGATCCGCGGCGCCGCAAGGAACTGGCTAAGCGCCTGGCTGCGCCAATGTTGCACGAGCGCAGACGCGCGGTCTGGTGGTGGTGGCCGGCGGCCGCAGGTTTCGCCACCGCGATGCTGGTGGGCGGCGTCGGATATGAGCAATGGGCGCGGGGCGCCGGCCATACCGGGACCCTGCTGGCGGAGGCGTACACAGCGCATCGCCAGATGGACGTGCGACTGCCTGGCGCGGCTTATGCACGGAAGGACACGGTGATGAGCGGGGAAACGTCGAGCTTGAGTCTGCCCGCCCCGTTGTTCGAAGCGATACCAAAGATCCAGCGCGGCATTCAGGCGCATCCCGACGACCCCAGGTGGCTGCAGTTGATGGGCACGGAGTATTTGATCGAGGGCAAGGAACCGGCCGCGATCCAGGAGTTGCTCCGCGCGCGATCGCTTAAACCCGAGGATCCCGCGATCCTGGCGGATTTGGGCGCCGCTTATTTCCAGAAGGCGGCCAAGGGAGGTGACGAACCGGAGGCGTATCAGGCGGCCTTCGAGGTTTTCTCGCAAGGCGCGAGCCTGCGGCCGGACGATCCGGTACTAGCTTTCGACCTGGCACTGGCCGCGCAGCAGATCAAAACGCCTGACGTGGCCCGCGAGAAGTGGGAACATTATCTGAAGCTGGATCCCGACGGCGGCTGGGCTTCTGAAGCACGTGGATACCTGGACGCGCTAAAAAAAAACTTGCCCGGCAGCAAACCTACACCCGCTCCGCAAGCCGTGACGCACTGATAGACGAGTTGCGGCGGAAGGGGGCTGGGGGCGATCTCTACGCTCCCGACGAAGAGTATCTGGGCGCCGCCATGACCGCCCTTCTGCCGCTCTACTATGCGGCGCCGCCCGATGAAACCGCAGGCACCCTGCTGCGGCGACTGGCGGAACGGCTGGCCGGCGCCCACGGCGACCACTGGCTGGCGGACGCACTGAAGACCCCTCATACAGCGAACACGGCGCAAGCTTTCGCACTTCTGGGAAAGGCCATCGAAGAAGGTGAGAACTGGCATTATGTCGCGGCCGGTAAAGAGGCCGAGAAAGCGCTGCCGCTTTTTGCGGCGGCGGGCAGCCAGGCCGGAGCGCTCTTCGCCAGATTGGAGCAGGTGTACGCGCTGGACTGGGACGATCAAAAACAGGCATGCGTGGCAGCCGCCGAAACGATACGTCCGGAGCTCGGTAGACGTCATTACGTTTGGGCGGATATTCAAGCATTGCTCGAAGAAGGAAGCTGCGCGACCTGGACCGTGGAACTGGAACGGGCGGGCAAGATGGACGACGAGGCCGGCGAAATGGCATCCACGGCCGGCTATTCCGTGCTGGTGCTGCGGGCCACCGGCCTGAACGCCAGCCGGCACGCCCAAATTGGAAATACGGCTGCGGCGTGGCGCGAAAACTTCGCGGGACTGAAGAGGTATTGGGACGGCCGGTATCCGCGGCTGCGGGCGTACCAATTTTATTCGGCGCTATCGTTGCTTGCCGACCAGGGCCACAATATCTATAGCGCCGTGGCATGGGCGCAGGAGGCGGCCGCGATGACGTCCGGGCATTCCGTGTATGCCCCCGCGCTGTGGCAACTCGGATTGGCGGAATTCGGCGCCGGCGCCACCCATGAGGCCCACGAGAGCCTGGAGCGCTCCATGGAACTGGAGCCATCGCTGCGGAACAATACTATGGCCGTGATTGAGATGGCCGCCCTGGAAACGACCCACGGCCAGGCAGGTCAGGCGCTGGAACATCTGGAGACGGTTCGAGGGAAGGCGGACGAGAGCCACGGCCTGGTGCGGCTGCGGTTCGAGGCAGAACTCGGGCTGGCTCATCTGGCGCGCGCCGAATACGCGGATGCCGGAAAATGGTTCCGCGGCGCTCTCGAAATCGGGGAGAATGGTTGGACGCGCGCGGCTGAAGCGGACCGCCTGCTCTGGACGCACACCATGGAGAGCATTTATCGCGGGTTGTTGGAGTGCCAGATCCGCACCAACGCCGATCCACTCGAATCCAGAAAACTATGGTCACAATACAGGGCGCACCTGTTTGGAGAAGGGAGCGGGAAACCCGGCGCGGCGCCGGCACTGCCACCCGGCGCGGCGAGGCTTTCGTTCGTGGAGTTGTCCAGCGCGGTGGCGGCGTGGCTGGAGACCGATCATGGCGTTCAGTTCCGGGAAATCCCGGCGGCGGGCGAAGTGAACGAGGCGGCGGAGAGGCTTGCGCGCGGCTGCGCCAGCGGGCAATCCAGGGAAGACGTGCTACGTGAAGACGCGGTGGAACTCTCACGTAAGCTGCTGGGGGTCTGGGATGCTGAGTTGGATGGAGTACGTACGGTAGTGGTGGAGGCCGATCGCGCGGTAGCGGCGGTGCCCTGGTCGGCACTGGTGCGCAGGAACGGGCATTACTGGGCCGCGGACTTCTCGCTCAGGGTCCACGCGGGTGTGGGCACGGGCATTGAATTGCGTGCTCCGCTGGCCAGGATCGAGCGAGTGCTGGCGGTAGGCGCGCCGGCGATCTCCGGTGAGAACGGTCTGGTAGCGTTGCCGCACGCCCGCGAAGAGGCGGAAAAGGTTTCCGCAATGTTTCCTCGTTCTATTCCTTTGACGGGTAAGTCTGCGACCTGGAGCGAAGTCCGGCAGAGGCTGGCCGACGCGGAACTGTTTCACTTCTCGGGACACGGTTACGGCGGAGACGGCGGCGGCCTGTTGTTGAGAGGGCCGGAAGGAAGGCTGGCCTTGTTGCGAGCTGCCGACATTCGCAGCCTGAATCTGTCGCGATGCAGGCTGGTAGTGTTGGGAGGGTGTTCGACAGCGGCGGGCGAGCGCAGCGGTCCCGGCGATCCGCAAAGCCTGGTACGGGCGTTTCTCCGGGCGGGCGCTCAGGACGTAGTGGCCGGATTGTGGAATCTGGATTCCGGCGGTACCCAGATGTTGATGCAGAAGTTCTATGACGCTATGCTGTCCGGCGAGACGGTACCCGAATCGCTGAGGTTGGCGGAGGCGTCCGTGCGCGGTGTTTACAGCCACCCGTATTATTGGGCTGGGCTCGAGGTATTCAGCAATAATTAGTGGGCGGCCTGAGAGGCCGCCGCAGGCCGGGGGCCTGCCCCACTTAAGGAGAGGAAACTGATGGCGAAGAGGGGAACGCTCAACGTGGTGTGTCATGGCACCATCGCTTTTGTGGTCGATGAGAATGGCTGGATCGAGCTGTGGATGCCTAAAGTCGACAAAGTCTGGGATCATCGCTACCAGGCCGGCGCCTGGGCGGGCCACGGTCTGGCGAGCCTGGAGGAGGGTGAGTCATACGAACTTACGGGCGTAACGCCAGGCAACGGAAAGCAGCGGTTCGACTCGACCGTGAATATCTGCTTCGATTGCCCCGGAGACGGCCCCGACAGGCGCAAGTTTCGGCGGTTGCGGCTGCCGCCTCCGAAGTGTATTTTCCCGGCTAACTTCATTCCCATATCACCAGCCGAGACATTTGAGAAGCCCGATCTGCCGGGCTTAAAGGACTTGGCCAAGATAGCCACGCTGAACGTGCTGTCGTACGATTGCGACGATCTGGAGGCCGCCACTCTACAAACTGTTGCCGAACACAAGAAGCTCGGTTGGATTCCGCAAGTGGTGAATGATGGCACAAGCGACGCGACGAACTTGCACATCTTCGCCGAGCCATGGACGTTCGTTCCTCTATCTCGAGAGGCGTTTCCGAAGGCTACGCTGCCCTTCAACACGATCGCGGAAAGCTTCTCCGGCGCGGCGAATCTCATCATGAAGCCGCCGTCCGCTACCACCGAGTCGTTTTTCGCCGATATCGATCCTGGAGCTCCAATCCCCGGCTTACCGGAGCCCGAGAAACTGGCGCTCTCGCAGCACGCGCAAATGCAGCGGCGCGGCATGTTGCACCATCACGAACATCCTTTCAATTGCGGCGGCACGGTATGCCAGTTGCCTGTTCTCCCGGTAGGCGTCGATTGCCCCCGTCCGACCAAGACGTTCGCTGTGTCATTGAATGGCGACGCCGCCAGAGTGCTCGCGAACCCGCACGTGATTGTGGTGCATTGGGGCAGCCAGACGACCGGTCAGCAGGTGGACGAGAAAATACAGCAAATGCTGAATCTGCAGTTCATCCAATCCGCGCTGGCTGAATACCAGGTCAAACCCCCGCAACTGGTGGCCTCGATCGCGAACCCGCACGGCAGTAAGACCAAGATCGAGGACGCGCATCTGTGCCCGGCAACGCTGGAAGACAGTGCGATGGCGCGCGGGCTGGCGGATTTGATTCGCGAGAACCCGGCAGCCGATCCGCGCCGGAACCCGGACCTGCTATTCCTGATCGTGGCCGCGCAAGGGGCCGTAAGCGAGGCGGGAGTGACCGGCAGCCACAACTTCTTCTACCTGGAGGACGGCGGCGAGCGCATCCCCGTGCCCTACGCGTGGGCATTGTGGGGACAGCCCGGAGCCAACAGCCTGCAGCCGATCGACAATCTGACCTGGACGCTGTCGCACGAACTGCTGGAAGCCTGCACCGATCCGGAGCCGCCAACCGGGCATGTCTTCCAAGGTCCGGAGATTTGCGATATTGCCGCGGGCGCGCACGGCACGGTGGGAGGCATTGTCATTACCGGCTACTATTCCCATAATGACGGGGTCGTGAAAACACCGGGCGCAAATCGGACTGTCTCGGCAACCTAGCGGGCGGCCGGCGAGACCGAGGAAGCCACCGCTCCTGTAGCCAGCGGATTGGCCAGGTGATGCTCGGCGTAATAGCCGGGCCGCACCCGTTCCACGATCTGTGCCACGGGCCGGTCGAGCACCTGGAAGTAAGGCTGCGGATTGAGGCCGATCCAGAACGCCCAAACGATCAGCGGCGCGAAGACGGCGATCTCGCGGAACGACAGGTCGCGCAGCTTCATATTCTTCTCCGAAACATCGCCGAGCATGGTGCGCTGGAACAGCCAGATCAGGTAAGCGGCGCCCAGCGCGATGCCTACCGCGCCCCAGAAGGCCCAATTAAACGACATCTGGTAAGCACCCTGCAGGATCGTGATCTCGCCGACGAAGCCATTGAGCGCCGGCATACCCAGCGAACTCAGCGCGGCGATCAGGAAGACGATGGTGAATACCGGCATCACTTTCATCAGGCCGCCGTATTCGGAGATCTCGCGGGTGTGGCGCCGCTCGTAAACTACGCCCACGATCAGGAAGAGCATGCCGGTAGAGATGCCGTGGTTGATCTGCTGGATGATCGACCCCGCAATCCCCGCGGGATTCAGGGAGAAGATCCCGAGCGTGCAGAACCCCAGGTGGCTGACCGAGGAATAGGCCACCAGCTTCTTCCAGTCCTTCTGCATCAGGCAGGCCAGCGCGCCGTAGACGATACCGATGATGGAGAGTACCGCCATCACGTTCACGATGGTGGAATTTTTGGCGGACTCCGGCAGCAGCGGGAGGGAAAAGCGTAGAAATCCGTACGTCCCCATTTTCAGCAGGACGCTGGCCAGGATCACCGAGCCGGCCGTGGGAGCTTCTGTATGCGCATCGGGCAGCCAGGTATGGAACGGGAACATGGGGACCTTCACCGCGAAGCCCACGAAGAAGGCCCAGAAGACCCACCACTGCATGGTTGGCGAAAGGCTGGTGCGGAGCAGATCGGCAAAATCGAAAGAGTAAGTTTGGAATTGTGTGTAGTGCTGGAAATACAGCGTCAGGATGCCGAGAAACATCAGCACCGAGCCGATCAGGGTATAAATGATGAACTTAATGGCCGCATACGCGCGCCGCTGCCCGCCCCAGATGGCGATGATGAAGTACATGGGCACCAGCACGGTCTCCCAGAACACGAAGAACAGTAGCAGGTCGAGCGACATGAACACGCCCAGCATGGCCGTCTGCAGAAGCAGGAAGAACGCGTAGTATTCCTTGAGCCGGTTCTCGATGGCGTTCCAACTCGACAGGATCGCCAGAAAACCGACCACCGTGGTGAGCATGACCAGGAGCATGCCCAGGCCGTCGACGCCCAGGTGGTAAGAAGCGCCGATGCTGGGAATCCAGGAGGCCTGCTCTTCGAACGCCCAAGTTTTGGTGCGATCGAACTGGAACACCAGGGGCAACGAAACCAGGAAACCGGCAAACGCCGCGATGTTGGCCCACAGCTTGACCAAGCGCGGGTTCGACGAAGGCAGGAACATCAGAACCACGAGGCCGGCCAACGGCGTAAACAGGACGATCGACAGAATGTGGTCCATAGGGCGGATTGGAGAAGCTATCTTAGCACCAAGAAGGAGGGGCGGCGCACGCAGTCCGCCCCTCTGCCATGATTCGTCACTCGGCGCGCAGAGTGACGGTTCGCTCCAGCAACGCATCCATGCCGCCGACTACGGTGATCTTCTCCACCTTGCCGGCGACCTTTTCCAGCGTTTCGAGCTCCTTCAGCCGCAGCAACAGAGGGTTGCCCTCCATCAGCTTGGCCGTGTTGAGCAGCGACCGCGTGGCCGCCGTTTCTTCCCGGCGGCGGATCAGGTTGGCCTGGGCCTGCTTCTCGGCAGTCACCACCTGGTTGAGGATTTCACGGATATCGCCGGGCAGGATGATGTCCTTCAGCGCGATTTCGCGCACCAGCACACCATAACCTTGCATCTCCCGGCGGACCTCGGCGGATACCGCTTCGTCGATGTCCGTCTTCTCCGCGAGCACCTGCTCCAGGGTGCGCTTACCGAGCGACTGGCGCACGGCGATCTGCAATGCACGGTGGAGGTACTCGTTGACGTCCTTCAGGCCGGCCCGGGCCGTCATGACGTCCGCGATCTCGAACACCGCCGAGATGTTCACCCGGACGGTGACCTTATCCTGAGTCAGGATCTCCTGCCCAGGCACCTCCACGTTCTGGCGCCGGGTTTCAAGCATGTCGATGCGGGGAGCCGCCACCGCGTTCCAGAACCCGTAAGTCCCGGGACCGAGTTCGCGAAGCAGACGCCCATCGAGATACAGCAGCCCGCGCTTCCCTTCGTCGATAGCGGCGAAGGTAACGCCGGATTCGCGGCCCAACCGCGCCAGCCCAGGCAGCAGGCGGACGGGCGCTTCGGGCTCATTGCGTACATCGATCAGCTCGAAAGTAACGTGGATCGCGCCCTTCCAGTACAGCACCCGGCTGGAAGGCGGGATCACGCGGGCGAGGCGGCCATCCAGGGACACGATCGCCACCTGCGCGTCCGAAGTCTCGACTACGTCGAAGTAGCGCGCGACGATTTCAGGACGTTGGTTCGAGATGTGATCGGCCCACTCGCCCGCGAATACCAGGTCGCGGACGTTGAAGTGCAGCATCTGGATGCCCCGGCCGAACAGCCAGCGTTCGCCGGGCACCAGGATCTCCACGAACCGGCGGTTACGGATTACCAGGATCCGTTCGTTGTCACCAACCAATACACGGCGCAGCATTTTAGGATCACCTCCTCTTACTACCACTTACAAAATTGTGAGATTCCCAGGCCTGACTCCCCAGCCGCACAACGGGCCTAACCTAGAGCGGACTTAGCCGCGCCACCAAAGCAGGCGAAACACGGTTCGCAGTTTCAGGAAAAGCGCAGAGCAGTGGGACTGGCGCCGGTCCACGCAGAACCAACCGAAGTCAGTTTCGCGAAGGCGGCTGGAGCAAGGCCTGGGTCACTCGGCTATGCTGTTGTCACACAGCTTGGATAACGGGAATCGAACCCGCGGCCCACAGATTACCAGTCTGTTGCTCTGCCAGTTGAGCTATATCCGGATGGATGCGGAAGGTTCCGACGACCGCAGGCATACGGTTCTTCAGAGAAGCCGCACCAGCGAGGCATTGGGAACCCCGGCTATATGTGGTCGTCATCATTTCACCTCCAGCTTCATTAGCATAAATCCACTAGGAGGTGGTGGTCAAGAGAAATTTTATTAATTCTGAGTAACAAAGCGGAAAAGCGAAAAGGGGCGCGTGACTGTGCCTTGTTGACCAGAGTCCTTACACGACGCGTGAGCGGCGATTGCGGACGGGTTTGCACCTGGCGAGGATGATCTTCCACCCGCTCCTGGCTGCAGCGGCCTCCTGCACGATGCCGGCGACCTGTGCGACATCCGCGCGCTCGTCGGGGATGTGCGCCGTGCGGCCGAATTCCTCCGCAAGCGCTCGTCGTTCGGCAGGGCCGTTCCCGCGCTGGAGCACACCCGCATAGGCTTCGCACGAGTAAGCAAAGATCTCCCGCTTCCCGTACTCAATGTCCAACAGCCACTCCTTCGTACGCGTCTCAGCAAGGCCGATGGTGGCGCGTTTGCAATTGTGAAAAATGTGCGCAACCTCGTGGACGATAAAGTCGGCGAAGGGATCTGTCTCGGCGAAATATTCCGGTGAGACGTAGCAGGTGGTCTCTTCGCTGACTCCGACCAGGTGAGGCGCACTCTCTCCAAGCAAGTGAGCGCCAAGACTTGCCAGGTGCAGGTTGGCGAGCGTCCAGGCGGAGCTGTCGAAGCCGCGCTTGAACAGGAGCGTCTCGATGTTTGCACTCGTCACGAAGACCACAGATTGCCCGGTTGTCGCCAGCACCACGTCCTGCTCAGCTCGCGGAAACAAGCCGCGCACCATCGGCTCGACCTTCGCGCGGGTCAGCGAGACAGTGTCGCCTTCTGGCAGCCGCGCGTGGCTTCGACCCGTGGACCGTTGCCTGACTTCGTGAACCAAAGCGCCGCGCAGGTCCTGGTGGGCAAGGTTTGCGCGCTCCAAGAAGTTGCCGGACCAAGCCGCGCAAAGTGGATCAGTCTCGCCGGTTCGGAGATATCGCTCGATCTCGTCGTTGATGGTCTGCTGCGCTTCGATCACTCGGGTAGACTCAATCGCCGGCGCGGGAAAGCGCCTTAACCAGTTCGTACAGGAATGTCTGGCCTTCAAAGAACGCCGTGACGCCCATGCGCTCGTCACGCCCGTGAAACCGGATATCGTCCCGGTCCATGAAAAATCCCTGGACACCGTAAGTCGGAATTCCAGCCGCGCGAAGGTACAGTCCATCAGTCGCGCCCATCACCATAATCGGGACCGTGGGCACCCCAGGCCACAACGTGTCAGTGAGACGGCTGACCGCTCGAAGAACGTCCTCCCGCATGGGTGATGACGGACCTTTGCTGACCTCGCCGTCGATTTTGAGGCTCACCTGATCATCTGCGATTGTCTGCTTCAGAGTGCTCTCGACGTATGCAACGGCATCGTCCGGTAGAACCCGGCAGTTCACATTCGCCGCCGCCAGTTGTGGCAGCGCGTTCTTGGCGTGGCCGCCCTCGATTTCCGTTGCCACACAGGTTGTCCGCAGCGTCGCGTTCCAGGCAGTAGTTGCCTGTGCGACCTTCTGCATCGCCTCGGGCGAACCGCCCGCCACGGCTGCCAGCTCGTTCTTGACAGAACCGGTCTCGATCTTCGACATCGCCTCAAAGTACGCCCGGGTGACGTCATTGGTCTTCAGCGGGAAACCGAATCTTGACAGCCTGTCGAGAGCAGCCGCCAAGTGGTAAATCGCGTTGTCCGCAACCGGCAGCGAGCTATGCCCGCCCTTATTGCGCACTTCCAATCGAAAATTGATTACGTACTTTTCGCTGACTTGCAGGTCGTTCGAAATCTTCTTGCCGCCGGCCATTTCGCCCCAGCCGCCTTCATTCAGAGCGAACTCCGCGTCAATCAGGCCGCGCTTGTTCTTGATCAGCCAGTGGACGCCGTTGTAAGGACCGCCGCCCTCCTCGTCCGCCGTGAGAGCCACGATGATGTCCCGGTCTGGTTTGAAGCCTTCGCGCTTATAACGGATGAGGTTCGCGATCCAGACGGCGGCCTGCGCCTTATCGTCGGCAGTGCCGCGCCCGTAGAAGTAGCCATCCCGCTCAATGAACTGGAATGGATCCATGCTCCAGTCCTCGCGTTTCGCCTCCACCACATCGGTATGCGCCAGCAGCAGAATCGG
This sequence comes from Bryobacterales bacterium, assembly GCA_963843255.1. Lineage (GTDB taxonomy): Bacteria > Acidobacteriota > Terriglobia > Bryobacterales > Bryobacteraceae > Bog-159. The sequence continues at coordinate 244,078 of CAWJJQ010000010.1, forward strand.
TTTGCGCAGGCCGCTGCCATGAAACCGGACCACCAGGTTCGCTTTTGTGGGGATCGCGCCGCCCACAAAAATATCTTTCTCGGAGAAGCCGGCGGCCCGCAACCGGGTTGCCATGGCTTCGGCTACTGGAGTGGTCGCACCGGTCGTATAGCCCGATTTGATCTCGACGAGTTCCTTGTAGATGTCGCGAGCTAATTGCCGCTCCGGCTCCGGCGCCATGGCCTGGGCAATCATGGACCCCACAACCATCAAGAACAAGATCAGGAATTTGAGCATGTCATATTCTGCCATACGCCGCACAGAGCTCATGCCCGGACCGTGAACCGGAACTTCATATCGTCGCCGAACCATTGCACGTAATTCGTTCCCCAACCGTTGTTGAAAAGGCTGAAGTGAATGCCCTTGGAAAGTTCTGGCTGCGAATTGGAGAAATATATCGGTGATTTCTCTCCGAGCGCTATCAGCGGCGCATCCAGGCTCTCAATCGCAAACGTGCCATGTTCATCCTGGTAGCCGAGTCCATTCGAAAGCGCGTGCATGTGCCGGTTTCCGCCGCGAATGACGTCGGCCGGCGACACCCGTCCTTCGACTTTTGAAAGCATCCAATTCCCGGTTCGTGGCGCTACAGGGTTGAAGGTCAACCAAATAGCTTCGGGCAGGCGGTTCGCGCGCTTGCCAAACCAGGTCAAATTGATGTGGATCACCGGCTCTGATTTAGGAAGTACGAGCTCGACGTACAACAACGCCGGCCAGGCTGCTACCGCGGGCGCCGGGTCGCCGCCGTTCTCAATCTCCAACTGCGCCACGATTCGATGTCCGTCATGATCCTCAGCCGACAGGCACTTCGTCAGCCTGGTCGTCCATGTCCGGCTTTGTGCGCCGAATTTTTCAATGTTTGGTTTACCGAAATCCTTCGGCGCCCAGTCAGTTTGAACGGTTATGTAGCTGGCGAGGAACTGATCGTAATCAACCTTTGAAAGCGTCTGGTAGCTGAAGGATGCCAGCGGGTGCTCGCCGGAAGCCCATTCCCGGCTACTGGCCCTGCTATGCAAGCGCACGACTCGTCCTGTCGCTGGATCGAGCCCGATCGTGAAATGAGCCGTTTCAATTGGCGTGGCGGGGTCATGCGCCTTCAAGTGAGAGATCTCCGGGACGGCTGGCCTTAGCCGCGTCAATCGATCTTCGGCCTCGGCTCGGAGGGCTGGCGGCAGTGTGGCGATCCCTTGGTCGATATCGGAGCGCTTCTCGATCCAACTGCCTGTAACCGTCTTGTACCGTGGCTGCTCCAGCATCTGCGCCAGGGCATCCGGCGTGTAGTGATCGAAGTCCAGCCAGGTTTTGGTGTCGGTACCCCAGGTGTGTTCGGCCGCCAGGGCAAACTTCGCGAGAAATGCCAGATCGTCTTTGCCTCCCACCTGCAACTTGCCGCTGTCGATCCACTCGGTTCGCAGCCGCAGCACCTCGCGATATCGCGCAAGTTTTACGGGATCGCTCGAAACGCCATAAATCCAGGTGTCGCCGATTTCCTGCGTCAGAACCGGCAAGGCGCTTCTAAGGGGTGCTACGGCATCGGCGATCTCGGTCAGGTTCGAAGCTCGAATGGACGCTTTCGGAAATTGTTTCCTCAGATCCGCAAAGATCTTTCGGATCTCTTCCACGGTATGCGGGCCGGCATTGTCGTCACGGACCTCGACCGCTACCGCCAGGTCCGACTCTGGTATGTGGACGACGCCGCCGTACTCCAGGCGATGATACATCATGATCACGGAAGCGCCGCCCGGGTCCTTCCAGATAAAGGCGGAAGGCACATCGGGCGGAGTGCTGGCCGAATTGACGCCGATATCCAGGAATGTCACGCCGTTTTCAGTAAGCGGGCCGATGATTCCCCGCGAATGGCCCGGGACGTCGGTCATCTTCGCCCCGGTTGTCTTGCGCCCGAATCGCCGGTCCAGTGATTTTGAGAAGCCGATCGCGCCAGCTATGGCGGATCGGTTCAGCAGTTCCGTCTGCCAGGTGAACGGTAGCGCGTGCCACGCAATATCTCCCCGTCCAATGGCATCCTCCATTCGCTTGCGCTCTTCCGCGCCGGCTTGTTCGAGATATTCATAGAGCAACCAAGAGCCGGTGGTCCAGACGTACCGCTCCTCACCGGCCTGCCGCAGTGTGTTTGCAATCCGGATGGCTTGAGGGAAGTATTGCGCGAAGTATTTTCTTATGATGGCCGCTTGCGTATCGACGAACCCTACGTCCAAATGGCACTTGAACATCACCAGAACTCGCTTGACGCTTAGATCGGGACTCTGTGCTTGCGACTGCGCCGCATTCGATTCGTTGCTTCCGAACGCCACGCAGCCAGCGGCGCCAACCAGATTCGACACAAATCTACGACGATGCATCTGTCCACTGTAGCGCCGTGGCTGTCCCCGGTTGGGGCCGAGGCGCCCTGTTAAGCATTGGAAAACACCGCGCCCTCAAGAGCCTAACATTCGCCAATGATTGGCCAATGGAGCGAGGGTCGTGAAAATCGCGAGCTACAACTTAAATTCCATCCGCCGGCGCCTTCCGCTTGTGCTGGATTCGCTCGCGGCCCATAAGCCCGACGGCCTTCCGGGATGCCGGGTACTACTCTGCGTCTCGGGGGATGAAAGGCTAAAAGGAGTGGGAACGTTGAGCGTGCGGGAGCCGGAGCATTCCATCATGTCCGAGAAGTGTCGGCTGGAGATTCATTGACGTGTTCCGGAAGAATCGACCACATTCTGGCCACGGCCACGCTTGCGTCGAGATGCACCGCGGCAGAAGTGGATCTAGCGCCGCGAAAAGCTGCCGGCGCTTCGGATCACACTATCGTCTGGGCTGAGTTTGGCGATCCGTCTCCCGCCGACTTGTAATGCCGCAGACCTGCCGCGCCGCTCCCCTATAATGGATCCGTGACTCGCATTCCTTTTCTTCTCTGCGTGATCGCCTCGATTGGTTTCAGTCAAGCCCCGCGTGAGGGAAACAAGCCCTTCCCGCCGTATCGAGTGATCGCCAATATCTACTACGTCGGGGCGGACGACATCGCCTCGTATCTGATCGTTACGCCTAAGGGGCACATCATCCTGAATAGCGGGTACGAGGATACGCCGGCACTGATTCGCAAGAGTGTGGAGAAACTCGGGTTCAAGATTAAGGACGTGAAGATTCTCCTCAACAGTCAGGCGCACTTCGATCACGTTGCCGGTCAGGCCGCACTTCAAAAAATGACTGGGGCGCAAGTCTATTCGAGCGAACGCGAAGCCGGCGTGCTGGAAAGCGGCGGAAAGACTGATTCGCGATATGGGAAGGAAGTCACTTATCCGCCGGTTCGCGTGGATCACACAGTTCATGACGGCGAGCACGTGACGCTCGGTGACGTCACCCTGACGGCTCACCTGACGCCGGGCCACAGCATCGGATGCACTACCTGGACGATGCAAGTGACCGACGCGGGCAGGATCTACGACGTGGTTTTTGTGGGCGGCACCGCGGTCAATCCGGGTGTCCACCTGGTGGATCATCCGACTTACCCAGGCATCGCGGAGGATTTCAAGAAGACGTTCCAGACCCTCCATTCCCTGAAATGCGACGTATTCCTGGGCGCACACGGTGCTTATTACGGCATGATCGAGAAGTACCAACGCATGCAAAACGGCGCCCAGCCCAATCCATTCATCGACCCTGAAGGTTATCGTGCCTTTGCCGATTCCGAAGAGGCAGATTTTCTGGCTCAACTTTCGAGGGAGAAAGTTCGTCCGCGCCCGTAAATGTATTTGTTGCGCCGTACGCCTCGAAGGAACGCACCGCGAGCGGAAGCGGTTACCGAATCGGGATCTTGAGTGGGCCATTTGGCGAATTCCGGCATGCGCTGACCGGATCGAGGAACAACCTTCACTTCGCCAATTCGTCTGCCTTCTTTACGTCATCGTCCAAACCAAGCAGCTCCCACCGTTGCAACGATAACGGCACGTTACCGTTGCTCCAGACGTAATCGTGAAACTCGCGCAGGCTGAACTTGTCGCCCTGCACAAGACGGCGTTCCGCCAGCATCCGCTCGATCTGCAGCTTGCCGATTTCATATCCCATGCCCCCGCCGGGAATCGTGGCAAAAGATGCGGCTTCACCTGCGGCGGTCGCCCGGTCCATCGGAACAGTGCGGGCCAGGTAGTCGGCCGCCTGGGGGATACTGAATTCCCCAAGCGCCAGTCTTACATCCACCTCCACGCGCAATGCTCGCAGCCGCGCAAAGTTGTAAATGATCAGGCGCGATCGGGGGCTGTTGTCGTACAGCCCCGCATCCAGCATCATCTCTTCGGCATAGAAGCCGATGCCTTCGTTCGCGACCGAATCGTAGTACTGTCGCCGGACCGGGTCGGGATTTCGCCAAGCCAACGACAATTGGAAGAAATGTCCCGGCACGCCCTCGTGCACGCCCGTGGTGCGCGGATCTTGCGCGTACGCTTTCCAGAAGTAGGGGAGATCGTTCGCGGGCCGCTCGACCCAGCGCGTTCCGTCCTCATGCAGGCGCGACGGGCCGGTGAAGTCGTCGAGTTCTCCGAACCCATCAAAGGCTGCGACATAGTCCGGCGCAGGACGTATCGTCCAGTGTGGAAAATCGCGAGGAACCGTCAGGATCTGGTGGTCGATCATGTAACGGCGAATGTCTGCGTCATCGCGCGCCATGCGAGTGGCTTCTTCTTCCGCTGTCGCAGCCATCTTCAATTCCGGAGCGTCGAGGTCGCGCTGCTGTTCGTAGGCCTCCAAAGCGAGTACCCGCTCGAAATCCTGGCGCGCCATGGCCAGCAACTGCCGCGGGGTATAGGGCAATAGGGCAACCCGGTGGAGGAAGAATCCGTACGCTCTGTCGCCCAGCGCGAAATCCGCTTGCATTTTGGACAGGTTCTGCTTCAGCCATTCGCGATAGTCGACAAGTGCCTTGCTCGCCCGGGTGATGGCTATTCGAAAACGCGCGCGCTGATCATCGCTGCTCAACAACGGTGACACCCCGCGCTCCGCGCGGACCAGGCGCGCATCGATATCCGAAAGCATCTCGATTGTCGATTGCGCAAACGGTGCAACGGCCCTCAGATTCAGCCTGGCTTGGTCGAGGATGGCGGGAATGTTTTCGGTTCGGGTCAGAATCTCGCGCGCGCGTGCGTCACTGAATGGCGGCGGAGGCATCAGATCCTCCTGCAACGCGTCCACGGTCTGCTCCACGTAAAATGCGGGGTCGCGCTGCCAGCGCGGATTGATATCCAATTCCCACCGGACGCGCGCCATGGCGGACCCCAGCAGCCGGTAGTCCACCAGCCGCCCAACCGGCCAGCCGTCCGTGCGCATTGTTTTCCATCGACCTTCGAATCCGGCGAGGTCCGCGTGCTGTTTGGCAATGGCCGACGCGGACCAGGCCCGCATTCCGGGCGCTTGCTCCATGCGCGGAACATCATCGAACGTGAAGGGCTTATACTGCGCGCGCCATGCCCAGAATTCGGAGGCCAGCTGGTCCAATGGATTTGTTTTCGTTTGCGCGAAGGAAACCGCGGACAAGAATAACAGCCTTACGAGCACTCGCGGCATGGGACTCACAGCATAGCATTAGAGCGCGATCATGGAGTTTCAGTTAGAACCGCACCTCCAGATTGCTCCCGTCGAACACGACTGTCTTCGCCACATCGCCCATCTTCAACTGGAGATTTCGCCCGGCCGGCGGGAGCATCTTCGAGCCCGCAGCGAGCCGCATACTGAGCGCTTTGCGTGCGTCGTTCCAGGTCATCTGGATACCCATCCATTCGCCTTGTCGGAAATTGAAGGTACTGCCGTCATCCTCGTACAGTAGGTACGCCCCGTCCGCGCCCGGATAGACCAAAATATCGAGGGGGCTATCCACTCTTTCAGCAGTATATTGTTTCACTGGTCCCATGGGGACGATCGCGCCGGCGCGCACATAGAGAGGAATGGTGTCGAGGTTGACTGGGCGAGTGATCTCCTCGCCCCCCGCGTGCTTCTGGTTGGTCCAGAAATCGTACCAGACGCCGTGCGGGAGGTAGAGTTTCCGATCCACAGCGCCTTTCTCCACCACCGGCGCGACCAGTATGTCGCGACCCCAAAGGTATTCATCGCCGCGCGCCACGGCCGCAGGGTCGCTGGGGTAGTGCAGCCACAAGGAGCGCATCACAGGAATGCCGGATTGCGTACACTCGCGGACCGCGCTGTAGAGATATGGCATCAGGCGATAGCGCAGCTCCATGTATTTTCTGCAGATCGGTTCCACGGCGGGGTTGTGGTATTCCGCATCGGGGATAGTGAAACGTGTTTCCGCGGCGATGTCGCCGGTGGGCGCGCCCTGATTCCAACCCCACGGCAGGCGCAACGTCCACACCCGCCCATGCGACCGGAACAGGGTGCAGAAGGCGCCGAACTGGAACCACCGGACGTAGAGTTCGCCCGTCAGTTCCGGCGTGGGAACGAAGCCGCCGATGTCTGTGCCCCAATAAGGAATTCCGCTAAGACCACTGTTGATTCCGATCGGCACCTGATTCTTCAGCGTCACCCACAGCGAACTCACATCGCCCGACCACAGAATCGAGGCATATCGCGCCATCCCCGCCGCGCCGTTGCGGTGCAGCGCGTACGGCCGTTCATTGGGACGGTCGAGCTGGTAGGCGTCCCAATACATCCGATTGCGAACCAGGCGCGAGGGCAGATCGAGCGCATCGCCTTCATCAGGCCACCAGCCGTCCACACCCGTGGCGAGCACCGGGCGATGCATATTCCAGTAGCAGCTTGCCTGCTGCTCGGCCCGCTTGGTCGAATCGCATGCGTCGCGCACCGTTCCTTTCATCTCGCGGATGCCGGTGGGGTAGGCCACGTGCAGCACCACCTTGAAATGATCCTGGTGAAGCTGGTCGAACATCGTCTTGGGGTCCGGCATCACTTTCTGGTTGAACTGGAAGTCTCCGTTATTGGTATTCCAGCCCGCTGGGCAGAAGCCGGTGCCCAGATAGATCATGGCGTCGCAGGGCAGTTTCTTCTCGCGAAAAGTCCTGGCTTCCTGCAGAATCGCGTCGCGACCGCCCAGCGTGCGGTGCGATTGCTGGTAGCCGAAGCTCCATAGCGGCGGCATCTCGGGATGCCCTGTGAGCCGCGCCCATTCCGTCATGATCACCGCCGGATCTTTGGAGGCGACAACAAACAAATCGATGGGCAGCGCAAAGGTGGAAATATCGGCCGGTGGCGCGCCGCGGCCTCCTTCGGGAAGGAACGCCGGTGCGGGCTGAAACTTGCTTGGTTCGCCCGTGAAATCGAAACGGCCGTAGGGATGGTGGATGTAGATGGCCCAGCCCGCAGTGCCGATCAGCCACGGGATAGGCACGCGGCTGCCGAAGTTGCGAAGGTTATAGCCGCCCGAACCGCTCCTCATCTGCTCGGTGTTGTTGCGGCGATCGAACTGAGGTCCGCCCTCACCCAACCCGAGAATCGGCGCTGCACCCGTTGTGAAAGAGATGACGGCCGTGTCTTTATGGATCCGGATACGCTGGACTGTTTCACCCTTGGCTGTCTTCACGATAAAGTCCAGCGATTCGGGCCTAAACGTTACGCGTAATTCGCCCAATTTTATGGTTTGGGCCTTCGCCGTTCCGCGCAGCTTCGCGGCCGGTGGCCCGAAATCCGTCTGCACCAGCGTGCCATCGTCGATGATATTCGACAGTTTGCCGTCCTCGACCGCTTGCACTGTCAGCCGGAAGGTGTGCGAGCTGACGGCAGCGAGTTGGATCTCGACGTCTTTTCTTGCCACGCGCAGACCCGTTTCGGATCCGCGAACAGTTTCGTGCGTGAGCAACGCCGCACCCACAGCGCCCAGCATGCGGCGCCGTGAAAGAGAAGAATCGTCCTGAGATTCGGCCATGGTTTGATTTGACATTATGACAGTTCGCACTTGCAAAGCATGGCACTTTAACAAGGACCTCGCAGCCGGCACCTCGCTTTACATTCCGGTTCAAGTTCCCGGCGCATTGTTCCAGACGGGCGACGGCCACGACGGCCAGAGCAATGGCGAAGTGGATATCACCAGCGTGGCGCCCGACCTCAGCATCACCCAACTGGTGGATCGGATCGTAGCTGCGCAAAGGCGGCGTGAGACGCCGCCGCGGCCAGACTGGCTGCCTCACTAACGTTATGATGAGTAGGTACCCTGCATGAACTCGCCCGAAGTCCTTTCCCCTGCGATCCTGCTCCATGTCGCTACCCAGCTTTCCGTCCCGCTCAAGAGCCTGGTGGCCGTGATCACCCTGCTCGACGAAGGCGGGACCGTCCCCTTCATTGCCCGGTACCGCAAGGAGGTCACCGGAAATCTCGACGAAGTCCAGATCCGCGCCATCCAGGAAAAGCTGGAGTACTTTCGGGAGCTCGAAGATCGCCGGCGCACCGTGCTCCAGTCCATCGGCGAGCAGGGTAAGCTTACCGCCGAATTGCGCGCGCGAATCGAAGCCACCCTCGAAAAAAATGAGCTCGAGGATCTTTACCTCCCCTACAAACCCAAGCGCCGCACCAAGGCGTCCATCGCCCGCGAAAAAGGCCTAGAGCCGCTGGCCCGCTACCTCTGGGACCAGCAGGATACCGGCATCTCACTCGAAACCTTGGCTGCCTCATTTGTCAGCGCTGAAAAGGAGGTCGCCTCCGCGGACGAGGCCCTCACCGGCGCGCGCCACATCATCGCCGAGTGGATCAGCGAGCAGGCCGAATTTCGCAAGGCCGTGCGCGCCATGATGGCCGAACACGGCGTAGTCGCCAGCCGCGCCATTGAAGGCGTCGAAGATCCCGAGCGCAAGTATCAGATGTACGCCGATCACCGTGAGCCCGTCGCCCGCATCCCGTCGCACCGAATGCTGGCCATCCGCCGCGGCGCCAAGGAAGGCTTCCTCACCTTCGAAATCGAGCTGGATCAATCCCAGCCCATCGCCTGGCTGAAGAGCCGCGTGCTGCGCGTTCGCGGCGCCTGGACTCCGCACCTGGAACAGGCCATCGAGGATTCTTACGACCGCCTGCTCAATCCCTCGATCCAGACCGAAATCCGGCTTGAACTGAAAGATCGCTCCGACGAAGAAGCGATCCGCGTGTTTCGCCAGAACCTGGAGAACCTGCTCCTGGCGCCGCCCGCCGGCATGCTCGCGGTGTTGGCTGTGGATCCCGGAATCCGCACCGGCTGCAAGCTGGCCGTCGTGGACGATACCGGCAAGTTCCTCGAGAGCGCCGTCATCTACCCGCTCGAGCCGCGCAACGACCTGGCCGGCGCCGTCAAGACGCTGGCCGCCCTCGTCGCTCGCCACCGCATCCGCGCCATCGCCATCGGCAACGGCACCGGTTCGCGCGAGGTGGCCGCCTTCGTGCGCGACTTCCTGCGCGAATCCGCGCTGGACCGGGTCTTCAGCGTGGTGGTCAGCGAATCCGGCGCGTCAGTCTATTCCGCCTCGGACATCGCACGCCAGGAGTTTCCCGACCTTGATCTCACGGTGCGCGGCGCCATCTCCATCGGCCGCCGCCTCCAGGACCCGCTGGCGGAACTGGTGAAGATCGATCCCAAATCCATCGGGGTGGGCCAGTACCAGCACGATGTGGAACAGCGCAAACTCAAGCAGGGTTTGGAAGCAACCGTGGAATCGTGCGTCAACCGCGTGGGTGTCGATCTGAACACCGCGTCATTCGCCCTGCTGCGCTACGTGGCCGGCATCAAGGAGCACACCGCAGAAAAGATCGTTGAGTACCGCAATGAGCACGGGCGATTCCGCTCGCGCCTGGAAGTGAAAGCAGTCGCCGGTTTTGGTCCCAAGACTTTCGAACAGGCCGCCGGCTTCCTGCGCGTGCGTGATGGCGCGAATCCCCTGGATATGACCGCCGTCCATCCTGAGTCATACCCGGTAGTCGAACGCATCGCGCAATCCCTCGGCTTGGCCATACCCGATCTCATCGCCCGACCCGAATTGGTCGACTCCGTCAAATTGGAGGCATTTCGAACCGACACCGTCGGCGACTTCACTCTCGCCGACATCCGCGACGAACTGCGCCGTCCGGGCCGCGACCCCCGCGAAAAGTTCGCCGCCCCCGAGTGGCGCGAGGATATCAAGGAAATCACCGACCTGAAACCCGGCATGATCCTCGAAGGTGTGGTTACCAACGTTACCAATTTTGGAGCCTTTGTGGACGTAGGTGTCCACCACGACGGTCTGGTCCACGTCAGCGAGCTTGCCAGCCGTTTCGTGAAAGATCCCAGCGAAGTGGTGAAAGCCGGCCAGATCGTGCGCGTGCAAGTGATGTCGGCGGACGCCAAGACCAAGCGTATCGGCTTGTCCATGAAGGCGCTGGACAAGCGTCCCGACAAGCGCCCCGCCCCGGCCCAGAAGTCACCTCCAAAACTGGAAGACCAGTTGACCCAGTTGGCCAATCGCTTCCGAACGAGATGACCGGCTAGGCTCGCACAATCCCTTGCCGGACCGCGTACCGCACCAGGCTGGCCGTCTCATGCACTCCCAGTTTCTCCATGATCCGGCTGCGGTGCGAATCGGCGGTCTTGTAGCTGATCCCCAGTAACCCGGCAATTTCCTTGGTGGACTTGCCGTCGGCTACCAGCGCCAGTACTTGCACCTCGCGCGCGGTCAGCGGAGTCACCGCCGTCGTGCGCCCCGGTGCACCTACTTCGACGCACGATCCCAGGTAGCCCATGAAGCCGCCGTCGTGTCCGAAATGCGCGACCCCGGAGTCACGCACCCAGCGGTATTGTCCGTCAGCCCGCTGCAACCGGTACTCCATGTCAAATGGCTGGCGCGTGTCGAACGCGCGGCGGTAAGTTTCGAGGCAGCGCTGCCGGTCATCCGGGTGGACCCCATCTAACCAGCCGTAGCCGGCCTCTTGCGAAATGCTCCGGCCGCGGTATTCCAGCCAGGGTCTGTTAAAAAACGTACATAATCCCTCCGAGTCCGCGGACCAGAGCATAAATGGTGCCTGGTCAACCAGAAGGCGGAAGCGCTCGTCTTCCTGTCCAAGATAGTCAGCTTTCATTAGGCTTGGTTGCATGGTAGCTTCTTAATGAAATATTAATGCCTCGTAAGCGCCGCGTAAATAATAGTAGTACTATTCCCTAAAGAATTTACCTGGTGCTTCCTTGGCGGGCCAAGAATGCCCTAAGCCCCTGTACTTTCTAGCGCTGCCGGAAGATATGATACGCGCATGATGGCATTTGCCATCCAAACGCGATCCCAAAAAAAAGGAGCGCCCTTGCAAAAACGTTCTGCAGTCCCCTTGCTTGCCCTTCTATTCGCAACCGCCGTAAGCCTCTCCGGGGCAGCCGGCGCGAGCCCCGTGTTCCCGGAACCGCGCGAATCGTCCGCCTCGGCAGCCGATTTCGTCGTGGACCAGTACACCGTCATCGCTATCCCTGCCACCTCCTCCGCCCAAGACCGTTTCCTGGCGCGTACGCTGGCCGAAGAACTCGGCGACCGTTTCGACTTGCACCTCAAGATCGAGCCTTTGGAGCACCTGGCGCCTGCCCGCAAGCTCATCGTCATGGGGACCTTCTCCAGCCCCTTGGTCGCCGAGTATTGCGCCGGCCACGCCCTGAAAGTAGATGCGCGCGATCCCGGACCCGAAGGCTACATCCTGCGTACGGGTCCTGAAATCGTGGTGGTCGCGGGTAGTGACGACCGCGGCGCGTTCTACGGTCTCCAGTCGCTCCGCCAGTTAGCCGTCGAGCGCGCTGGCGCGGTACATTTTGCCGGCTTCGAGATCCGCGACTGGCCCGCCAAACCCTTCCGCGGCTTCAAGCTGTACCTGCCCGGCCGCGCCAACATCCCGTTCTTCAAGAGATTCGTCCGCGATACGCTGGCGCTCTACAAATACAACACGCTGATCGTGGAAATGAACGCCTCCATGCGGCTCGATCGCCACCCTGAGCTCAACGCCGCCTGGGTCCGATTCTCCCGCGAGACAAACTACTGGCGCCGCAACTATCCGCCGGGCGCGCCCCACGACATCGAAATCAACTCCTCCCACCAGGACACCGCCGATGGCGGCTTCCTCGAAAAGGAAGAGGTCGCCGATCTCGCCAGCTACGTCCGCCAGTTCCATATCGAGTTCGTGCCGGAGCTACCGTCGTTCACGCACAGCTACTATCTGCTGTCGGCGCATCCGGAGCTGTCGGAAGTGCCCGGCGAACTCTGGCCCGATACCTACTGCCCGTCGAACCCCGCCAGCTACCAGCTTCTGTTCGACGTCTACGACGAGTACATCGACCTGCTGCATCCGCGCCTGGTGCACGCCGGGCATGATGAGCTGTTCCAGCCGGTGGGCCTTTGCCCGCTCTGCCGTGACAAAGACATTCGCGAGCGCTATGGCGAAGACGTGCGCAAAATCCACGACTACCTCGCCGCCAAGGGCGTCCGCATGGCCATGTGGGGCGATATGCTGCTCGAAGGCGTGCGCGGCGTGGGTCTGCAGAAAAAGAAAGCGCCGGACGGTTTCGCCTACAACGCTCCCGGTGGCATGACGCGCGGGCAGGTGGCCCGGCTGATCCCGAAAGACATTCTGATCTTCAACTGGTTCTGGTCCGCCTCCGACGGGGAGTGGAACGCGCAACAGGCCGCGGGCTTCGAGGCCCAACTGGAGGGAATGGGATTTGAAGAGGTCTACGGCAACTTCTCGCCGGGTATGGACAACTTCGCCGCCCGCATCCGCCGCAAGTCGATTCTCGGCGGCGCGCCGTCAGCCTGGTTTGCGACCAATGAAACCGGCTTCGGCAAGGACCTCTTGTCCGATCTGCTGAGCTGCGCGCAGGGCCTCTGGCGTGGGGAGCCGATCGATGGCCGCGACCTCTCCGGGCTGGTCCAGCAGATGGCGCCGGCGATCCGCATGCATTTCCGTGGGCAGCCGCCGCCGAGCCGCACCGAGCGCACTATAGAGCCCGTCTCCATCGCCGGCAGCTTCAACGCCGGGCTGACGGACAAGCCCCTCGCCGTGGACCTGACCGCCATGCAGCACGGCACTGTCTCGCTGGGCAGGATCCCGTTCGATTTAACCGGCCGCGAAAACAAATCCGTGGTGGTTGCCGGCACCGACGGCGCCAGCAAGACCGGGCTGCCCAAAGATTCCGGCGACATTCCCATAGGCATCGATGCCACCAGCCTGATCTTCCTCCACGCAGCCGCCCGCCCGGCCACGAATAAGGAGTCCTTTCGCCTGATCTACGATCCGCAAGACACGGCCGACCTGCTCGGCTGGTACGAAGTCGTATACGCCGATGGCTTCGTCACTACAATCCCGATCCGCTACGGTGTCAATATTCAGGAGTGGAACTGGGCGGCACGCACTTCAGCCCGCGACTATTGCTACGGGGCCGACGCGGTGGCCCTGGGTGGCACAGGCGATAAGGCCGTGACCTTCTTTGCCTATGAATGGACTAATCCCCGCCTGGGACAAACTATCGCCGCCGTACGGCTGAAAGGCACCACCGGTTTCCGTGGCGGCGATGCCGACTTCATCAATGGCTTTGGGCCGGTGATCCCAAGCAACGCGGTCTACCTGAAGGCCATTAGCGTAGTCAAAAAGCGCGGCGGAACAGGCCCAAATCCGACCCGTCCGCCTGCCTAACCGAAGCTTCCACCGGCGCGTCTTAGGTACATGAAACAGTGGAAGCTCGTTCTGCGCTCGCTCACCCGCCGCAAGGGATTTTCGGCCGCCGTCATCGCCATCCTGGGGCTGGGGATCGGCGCCAATACCGCGGTCTTCTCCGTGGTGGATGCCATCCTGCTGAAGCCGCTTCCCTACCCCGGTGCCGATCGCCTGGTTTCGGTGATGGAAGCCAGCCCATCGAAAAGTGAACCGGTCAGCCTGATCGCGCCGGGCCGCCTCCAGGATTGGAACCGGATGAACCGTACATTCGACGGTATTGTCGCCAGCTATACCGAGAACGTTACCGATACCAGCGGCAGCGAGCCCGAACGCCTGGCCGGAAGACGCGTCTCTCCCGGCTACTTCCGCGTTTTTGGAACGAATCCCCAGCTCGGCCGCACCTTCACGCACGAAGAGGATCTGGATGGCGGACCCACCTCCGCGGTCATCAGCTACTCTCTCTGGACTCGCCGTTATCGCCAATCGCCCGAGGTCATCGGCCGGCGCCTGCTGATTGGCGGCCAAGGCTTCACCATCGTGGGTGTGATGCCGGCGGAGTTTGCCAGCGCCGCGATCGACGTCTGGCTGCCGGCGCAGGTCAATTCCTTCCTGCTGGGCGTTCGGGAGGCGCGTTTCTATTCCGGCACGGGCCGCCTGAAGCGTGGCGTCACGATTGCGCAGGCGCAGGCCGACCTCGCCGGTGTCCAGCGCCAGTTGGGCGAGCAGTTCCCCAAAACTGACAAAGGCTGGTCGGCCATTGTGCGCGACCTTAAGGAAGTGCGCGTCGGCGATTACCGCAAAACGCTCTGGTTTGTTTTCGGCGCGGTAGCCCTGCTGCTGCTGATCGCCATCGCCAACATTGCCGCCCTCATGCTGACGCAACTGCAGCAGCGCGAGCGTGAGATGGCAATCCGCAGTTCCATCGGCGCCACCCGGCTGCAGATCCTGGGCGCCGTGATGCGCGAGATCCTGCTGATCGCCGCCATGGGCGCAGTGCTGGGAGCCGCCCTGGCTGCGTGGATCCTGCAGGCGCTCAGCCGGGTCTTCATCACGCTGCCCCTCTCGCGCGACCTGGTGGGTCATCCATTTGGATTCGAGTTGGGCTGGCAGGCGCTGGCGTTCGCCGCGTTCGCGGGCACGGCCGCTGCCATGCTATGCGGCTTTCTGCCCGCACTGGCCGCTACCCGCGCGAACCTGGCTGCCATTCTGGCCCAGGCCGGGCGCGGCGGATCCGGCGGCCGGCATCAGTGGCAGCGTGCGCTGGTCACCGGCCAGGTAGCCTTGACCGTTCTCCTGCTCGCCAGCGCCGGGTTGATGCTGCGCAGCTATTACAACCTGGCGCATGTGGATCTGGGCTTCGAGCCGGCGCATGCCGTCACCTTCCACATGGGCGCAGCCTGGAACGAAGATCGCACCCGCGTGGGCCAAATGCAGGAGGCGCTGCTCGATCAACTGCAGCGCACTCCGGGCGTGGAGTCCGCCGGTTTCGCCAACTTCCTGCCCGCCAGCGGCGCCACGCTGCGCTATCAGGTGGCGCTGGTCGAAACCGCGGGCGGCGATCAGGCGCATACCGGCTCAGACAAAATCACCGCCGGCGAGCGCAGCATTTCGCGAGGCTATCTGAAGAGCCTGGGCGCACCTATTCTGGCGGGCGCGGATTGCCCAGACCTGCGCGCCCTCACCCTCTGGCAGGCGCCGCCCAAGGTGCTCGTGAACCGGCGATTCGCGGAGTTGTTCGGCCAGGGACGGAATCTGGTGGGTCAGCATTTGCGCATGCTGGATGTGGGCTATGCGCCCAACGCGCCGCCCGCGGACATCGTCGGAATAGCGGGCGACATCCGTGAGGACGCCTTGAACGTACCGCCCGGCCCGTATGTCTACGCCTGCATCGCGCCCGGCGGATGGCCCGATCCCGAATACGTGGTGCGCGCGCAGGGCAGCCCGCAGCCACTGGTGCAGGCAATCCGGCCGATCGTCCGTCAGGTCGATCCCGCGCGCGCGGTCTTCGGTCTGAAAGTGCTGCCGGAGGTGCTGGACGAGTCGCTCGATGAGCCACGGCTCAAAAGCGACGTGGTCACCGTCTTCGCGCTGGCGGCCATGTTGCTCGCTTCGGTAGGTCTCTACAGCCTGGTGGCCCTGGTGGTGGCCTCGCGCACCCGCGAGATCGGCGTCCGCATGACGCTGGGCGCCGAGCCGCGCCAGATCGTCGGTCAGTTGCTGGCGGGTGTCGGGCGGCTGCTGGCTATCGGCGCCGGATCCGGCCTGCTGCTCGTATGGCTGGCCGCGCGCGTGTTGCGTTCTCTGCTGTACGGCGTCAGTCCCATGGATTCGGTGACCATCGGCGCGGCCATTCTGGCGCTGGCGGTAGTCGCTGCGGTGGCTGCGCTCATACCCGCGCGGCGGGCGGCGCGCATCGATCCGCTGGCCGCCATTCGCGGCGAATGAAGCGCCCGCGCGGGATTGCTAGACTGGTAATTCCGCGCTATGCCTGATTTTGAAGCCATCCTTTTCGATTTTGACGGTGTCCTGGTGGACAGCGAGCCCATGCACTGCGATTGCTGGCGGGAAGCGTTGGCGCCGCTCGGCGTAAACGTCACCTGGGAAGTCTACGCGGCCCATTGCGTGGGCGCCGCCGACAGCTCCATGATGCCCATTTTCGCGAAGCTCGCTAATCCGCCGGCCGATCCGGCCAAGCTGTGGGAACGCTATCCGGTAAAGAAGGAACGTTTCCGCGAAATGATGGCTTCCCGCCCGCCATTCGCCGAAGGCCTAGCGGATTTCTTCCGCGAGCTTTCCGCCCGCTACAAGCTGGCAGTGGTATCGTCGAGCGCCCATGCCGAGATCGAGCCGCCGCTCGAAGCAGCCGGTATTCTGCAATATTTATCCACTGTGGTAGGAGGCGGCGACGTGAAGCGTCACAAGCCCGCGCCCGATCCGTATTTGCTGGCGGGTGAGCGATTGGGAATCCGGCGCGCGCTGGCGGTGGAGGATTCGCCACCCGGGATGGAAAGCGCCCGCGCCGCCGGATTCGAGGCTTTGCGCATCACCGATCCCGCCCGCATGATGGAGTGCGTGCGCGAACGGTTAAGCAACTCTTAACCAAGCCGATCAGGCGCCCGCGGGCTTGAAAATGAGGCCCATCGCAATGCCCACCACAGTCCATTCGATGAAGTAGGCTACCGCCTGCTGGAGCGTCAGCTTCAGACCGATGTTCAGGTTGACGTAGTTGTGGAGCACAAACGCGCCCACCGCGAACGCCCCCAGCAAAGCGCCGAAGCGCGCGCCTTCCGCGATGCCCGGTCCACCCCGGTAGGCGATCGCGTAGATCGCTGCCGCCGCCAGGATCGACAGAAGCATGCCGCCCATCCCGGCCGGCATCACGTCCTTCATGGCTTCCTGCGGCCGGTATACGGCGGGATATTTTGAAACTCGACGCGCAGCGGCAACAGCCCGAATGCGGCGAATCCCAGCGCGAAATATGCCACCGTGGCGCCCAACGCCGCCAGCACCAGCCGCGCGTAGTTCATCTGCACTCCGTACCCGTTCATCGCGTGATCAGGCTTTCGGCAGCCAGTATGGAATCGAGTTTTTCGAAGGATTCGAGCGTGCCTTGCGAGATGTTCTTACTGAAGCTCTCGTCCGGCAGTCCATCGTGGGTAACTACCACCCGGGTGCGATCGCCCTGCTCGAAGAACTCCACCATCACGTGCGTGACCGCCATGCCGAAATCGGCGGTATACGCGATGCGCTCCGGTTCCACGATCTCGTCGTACCGGCCGGTGAAGGAGAATTCGCCGGCACCGGCGATTTGCATTTTCTGCGTGAAGGAACCGCCCACCCGGAAGTCCATCTGGATTTCGCACCTGGTGGCGTCCTTGCAGCCGGACCATTGTTGTAGCTTCTCCGCCTGCGTCCACCAGGCAAATACCAGGCGCCGGGGAGCCTCGAATACGCGCGTGATTTGCAGCCGGTTGCCTGTAATCTTCACGTCCGATTTCATGGTTTGTTTTCCTTTCGCTGTTCGTTCCGCAAGATTTCTTCGAGCTGGTCGAAGCTGAAATCCCAGCCCGCCGCGCACTGGGTCATCCAGTCCTGGGCAGCCTTCAGCCCCGCGGGCCGGGCACGGATCACGTGCAGCCGCCCTTCGCGCCGACGCTCCACCAGGCGGGCCCGCTCCAGCACCCGCAGGTGACGCGAAAAGGCCGGCAGCGAGATCCGCGCCGGCTTGGCCAATGCCGTTACGGGGCTTTCCCCGCGCGTCGAAAGCCGCACCAGAATGCGCCGCCGGGTCGGATCGGCCAGGGCCGCGAAGATGGCCGAGATCTTTCTTTGATTGTTAACCAACTTGTTAATTATAGAGAGCAGCCAGTGCGCGGGGTCAAGGAAATACTTAACTTATTTGTTAATTGTTGAGGAGGCCCGCTGCAGCGCGATCAGCTCGGTCACAGGCAACGGCACCACCTCACCCGCCACCTCGCCGATCACTTCGGAGGTATGCGCGAATGCCAGCGGATCGCCGGTCACGAAATGCACGATGCGGCCGGGATCGCCGCCGCCGTTTTCCGCGCCTAATGAGCCGTTCACCGCCTGCGCCAGCGATTCGGCGCTATCCACCAGCGCCACTCCGCCGCCCACCACCCGTTGAATGGCATCGTGCAGCAGAGGATAGTGTGTGCACCCCAGGATGAGCGTGTCAATTTCGGCGCGCCCGTCCAGGTAATGATGCAGCATCAAATCGCACTCCGGCGAGCACGCCAGGCCCTCCTCGACGATGTGTACCAGCATGGGGCAGGCTCGCGCCCACACCGTCAACCCGCGCTGTTCCAGGCGCCGCTGGTATGCGCCACTGGCGATGGTTCCCTTGGTGCCTATCACCCCGGCGCGGCCGGTCCTTGTCAGTCGCGCGGCTGCCTCCACACCCGGTTCGATCACGCCCCAAATGGGAATCGAAAACTGCCCGGCCAGTTCGGGCAACGCCGCGGCCGACGCGGTATTGCACGCGATCACCACGCCTTCCACATCCATCTGCCGCAGGAATTCCGTGATCCCGTAAGCGAATTCGGCCACCATGGCCGCGGGTTTGCGGCCATACGGCACGCGCGCCGTGTCGCCCAGGTAGACGAAGTCGCGCCGCGGCAGTTTGTGTCGCAGCGCCTTCAGCACCGTCAAACCTCCCACACCCGAATCAAAAATCCCGACAGGCCGGTTCAAACGGTAAGGTAATCGTGTTCCACTCATGTGGCTGGTTCGGTTCTCAGAACCATTCTAACGGCTGTGCGATATCGTCACAATTATGGCGGCTCGACGTAGCCCAAGCCTCAGGTTAGCCATGCCGGCGTGTCGTAGACCGGGCTCGGGCCTCTACGGCACGATTACCACCGGAGCCGACCAGAAGGCCGCCTTGCTTGCCCCCGGATCGAGCACCGTCACCTGGCAGTTGTACTTGCCTGGAGCCAGTTGCGCCAGCGGCACGTTGAAACGCACTGGCGTGGTCTTCAGCTTGTTGTCGAGCGCATCCGTGACCGTCATGGGCGGCGTTTCGAATGCCTTGGAGCTGTCGCGGTAAAAGGTCGCGAAGGCGACCAGCGGGTGTGCGCTGCCGGCCCCTACCGCGTACGCCTGCAGGTACACGTACATGTCGCGGCTCCTGCTGAACACGCGCGTCACGCTGGGCACCAGTTTCTGCCCATCCTCGACCAGCGGGCTGACGGCTTCCGCCTTTCCCTTGTCTTTCGCGGCATTGTACAGGGCGTCCTTCATCTCCACCCGCTGGCTGCTCAATACCACCGAGCTGATGTGCACGCGCTTCTCTTCCTTGGCGAGGTTCGGCACGGTGAAGGCCGTCTGGAAGGTGCCGATGCGCCCGGTCTCCGCATCGCGCGCCAGAAACTTGATCACGTATTTGCCGGGCAGGATGGTGAACCCCGTGTCGTACTCGATGGGACGCTTCGCCAGCTCCGCGGCGGTGGCATCGCTCACCTTGATATTCACCTTGTCGCGTACGTTAGTGATGGTGGTGCCGTAATTGTCCTTGATCTCGCCGATGAAATCGATCAGCGTGTGTTCGGCCCCGCCCCGCCGCGCCAGCGCCAGTTCCCTACCCGGAATCTTCACCGTCACCGGCACAAAATACTCGGCGCTGTTCAACTGGAAATAATTCACCTCCATGGCGATGGTCAGATCGGTGATGGGATCGCCTAGCATCAGCGCGTCTTCGAGCTGCCGCTCCTTATCCGCCGCCGAGAATTTGGCGAACGTTTTGCCGGCATAATATCCCTGGCGGTAATCCAGGCTGGCCGTCAGCCCTTCCCGCAGCGAGATTTTGATGCGCCGGAATTTGCCGTCGAGCGCGGCGTTCGGGCTGTAGTATCCCAGCACGTAGTAACTCGAAACGGCCTTCTGCGCATTCACAATTCCCGCGGCCAGATCGTTGAAATCGAGCAGCGCTTTGCCGTGCGTATCCGAGGCCAGCGCCCACAAGGTATCCTGCGACTGCGCAAAGTTGCCGGCGCCCGCCAAAACCGACGCTCCGGAATACATGCCGATCCCGCCGGGCGATCCGTGCGTGGCATCGCCCAGCGGCGCATCCGCCACCAGTCCACGCGCGTCGATCGGCCAGAACGACAAGTTCGCGCGCAGCGCCGCGTTGATGGTGGCGTGTAACTGCGCCTGGTTGTCGAGCCCGTTCAGCCGCAGCCCGCTGGCGAAGTAGATCAGCGATTTCTTCTCGGTCACCTGGCTGAGCATGTTGGCCGCCGTCTGCAATGCGGACAACTGGCGGTCCGTATTAAAAATATTGAACTCGCTGTCGTCCTGGCCGAACGCCGCCCCGGTGTCTTCGCCGCTGGCATCGTTATCGGCCTGCTCGAACCCTTGCGCCTCGCCCACGATCACCGTCTGGACCGCGCGTAGCAAACGGTCGCGATCCGAAGTGAAATCTTCGATCACCCGCACCGCGCCGCCTTCGTACATCATCAGGGCCATCAGGTCCGCGTCCGACATCTGGGTACGGATGAATGTTTTCCCGGCGGTCAGCGCGCGCAATTGATCCGGCGGCGTCATCGCCGTCATATCGAAATACAGGACCAGCAGCCGGCGGTCGCGGTAGCGGGAGTCGCCCGGCCGGTCGGGCGAGATACGGTTGCGCGGAATCTTTTGGAAAGGCGTCACTGAGGCGGGCATCGCGGCCAGCGGTTTCACCTCGGTAGGCAGCGTCTGATATTCGAAGAAGCGGATCGCCTGCGGTGCGCCGTCCTCGGCGATGCGGAAATCCTCGGCCTTCAGCCCTTCAATCGATTTGCCGCTCTTATCCTTAACCGTTACAGTTTCCACCACCAGCTGAGTTCCGGTGTGGAAAGTGGCGTCCTGGGCCGCCGCCAGGCCGCCCATCACTAGCACGATCGCGATTCCAATTCGCATGCTTTAGAACCTCAGCCGCAGCGTCGTTTGGACCGAGCGCATACCGTTGGCCGACACCGGCAGCCCGAATTGCGCGCTGGTTACGGTGGTGTTCCAACTCGTGTAGGTGACGTGGTTCAACGCATTGGTGGAATCGAATCGCAGGTCGATGTGGAAACGATCCTTCCACCGGAACGTGCGCGCCAGCGAAAAATTGACGGCCAGTTGCCCCGGTCCTGTAATGGTATCCCGTCCCGCGTTGCCCCACTGGCCGGCAGGCGGCGCCATATAGGCTGCCGGATCAAGGTACAGGCCGGCCGGAGCCGCGTAGAGTGGAGCGCCCGTGTAATCCGGCCGGATGATCCCCGTCATACCGGTGCCCTCCACCGGCGCCAGGTAGTTGGGCGTCAGCGGCAGGCCGCTCCCGACAGTGATCTGCGAGGCTACCGTCCATTCTTTGAACAGCGCTCCCCGCCAACCGCTCATCAGCGCGCTCAGCCCCATGCCGCTGGTGTATTGGATCAGCCCGTTGAACAAGTGGCGCTGATCGAAATTCGATAGCCCGCGTTCCGCGCTCAGGTCCAGCCAGTTCTGCGCGATCACGGCCGTACCCTGCCCGCGGCCCCCCAGCGCCGCATCGTCGATCGATTTCGCATACGTGTATATCGCGCTGGCCGTAAAGCCGTAGTGCAGGCGCCGCCGCAGCTGGATCTGTCCCGATTCGCGCGTGGAATTGCCGTTCGAAGTCATGTAAGCGAAGCCCCGCGGGCACGCCGGACAGGGGTCCATGGCGCCCGCGGGATAAGTGTTCGGCAGAAACTCCTGCACGCCGCGCGTCCCCTTGATGCCCAGGTAGGTCGCCGTCAGCACCAGCGACCCCGGCAGGTCGCGCTGCGCCGAAACATTCCAGTTCTGTGCATAGCCGATCCGGAAATTCGGATCGATGCCAAACGTATCCGGCGTAGTGGCCGGCGAAACATTGAACCCGCTGGCCAGCGTCAGCGGATCGGCCGCGCTGTTCTGCACGCTCAGGCTCTTCGAAAGGGGCGCCTGTTGCGCCATCTGCGTGGCGATCGTCTGGTACACCGACGTGTTGTACTCGATGCCGTATCCCGCGCGCACCACCAGCGACGATCCGGATATCGGACGCCACGCAATACCTATCCGCGGCTGGATAGCATGCTTGTCCGGATGCAGCAGCGAATCCGGGTAGTGCTGGCTGGTCAGGACACCCACCGGATCGATCCCCGTCACCGGCGCCACCGCCGCGAATCCGGGCGCCACGTCCAGGTTCACCAGCCGCCCCTGCAGTTCAGTCAGCGGCGAGCCGTATTCCCAGCGCACCCCAGCATTCACCGTCAGCTCCGGCCCCACGCGCAGATCGTCGGTTACGTAGGCATCGTAGGAGGACCCGCGAAAATACTTGTCGGCGTTCCCGAAGGCGATAGTGCTGGCGTCCGGTATCCCCAGCAGGAAATCGGCGAAGTCGGCGCCCGCCGCGGCTCCCGTGAACGTGAAACCGCCGCGCGGATTCTGCTGCGATAAATAGTTGAATTCCTGCCGCCGGAAATCACCCCCTAAAGTCATGTTGTGCCGCCCGTAGTTCCAATACACGGATTCCGAAACCGCGCTGGTCTGGTTCCGGTTCGATAAGGGCTGGGCATCGGAAAGCGGTGAGATGCCGCTTGAAAACGTGAGGCTCGGCGGGCCCCAGTTCACGGGCTCCTGGTTGTTGCCCGCGATCCCGGCATCTCCCGAAATATTCTCGCGGTTGGCGAAAAACGGCGTGACGTGCGTAGCCAACCGGCTGAACGTGTAACCAAGGTTGCCGTACAAATGCGGCTTGAACATGTGTTGCCAGTGCACGTTGGTGTTGATGCCCAGGGTGTCGGTGGTATCCAGGAAGCCGAACAGGTTCGGCGTATCCTGGCGCGAGCTTTGGAAAGCGAAGCCGCCGTAAAACTGGTTGTGATTGTCTACGGTCTTATTCAGCCGCGATTGCAGAGCGTCCTGGTGCATCGTGTCGAGCGCCGGAATCTGGTAGTTGTAGCTCGAGCTGCCGTTGAAATTAGGCAGCGGGTACAGATTCAGCAAAGCGCGCGCCTGCGGGCTGATGCGGCTCTGCGGAAGCTGGTTACCCGGAAACGGCGCTCCCGTGGCCGGATCGAGTATCTGGACCGGCGCGCCGAATATGCCCCCGCGCAGCAGCGAGCCGGGCACCAGGCCGGATAACGTCGAGGCATCGTGATCCCGGGTCCACTGGTAAGCCACGAAGAAGACCGGTCCGTGCGGCATGATATGCGGAATCTTGATTACGCCGCCCAGCGTGGCGACCCCCTGCACGTGGTCGTAGGCGGGCTTGGGCGTATCCTGGCCGGTCAGCGAAAACGGCCGCGCATCCAAAGTGGAGTTGTCCAGAATCATCCCGATGCCGCCGGTGAAAAGGCCGCCATTCCCTAGCCGGCTATTGCCGAATGCCGCCGCCTGCGCAAAGGGCGAACTGGCCCCGTTGTTGGCCGTGCCGTTCACCAGCAGACCGTCAGAAGCCTGTTCGCTAAGCTCGTCCGGCGGCTGGGAAGGAGCGGCGGGAGGGGCTGCCGGTGCCGGCTTCTTCGCGGCTTCCGGCCCCGGCGGCGTTGACGTCGTGGTGGATGCCGCCGGGTGCGGCAGCGCAGCCATCTCGGTCGCCGCGGATTTGATCTGATCGAGCGGGAGCAGCTTCATTTCCCACTTCCCGGCTGGCGTGTCGTTCGCCACGTTCACGTCCGCGGCCACCGGAGCGAAGCACAGCATCTCGATCCGGATCTTCCACGGCACATCTGTCAGATCCGGGAACGCATATGCCCCGCGCGCGTCCGTTACGGCGGTCAGCTTCTGCCCGTCGCGCGACATGGTGACGGTAGCGCCCGGCAGGGGCAGGCCGCCGAAATCGACCTCGCCCCGGTAGGTCGCCGCCATCAGGTTCAGAGCTGCCAGTCCGGCTATGAAACACCCGCGCAGCATCCCAATTCTCCGCCGGTGGCCCGGGCTAGTTCTCCGATGCCTTCTCGATATGATCGATCACCAGGATCTCGACCGGTCCCTTCGCCGCCTCCATCCGCAGCCCGAGCTGATCCTGCAGCGCCGCAAAAATCGAAGGCCCGGTGGTTTCCGGAGCGGCCGCACTGCTATCGTGCCCGTCGCCATGATCCTTAAACTGCGGGAACTCGCCCTCCTCCGGAGTCCACTCCAGTTTGATGTCGTAACTCCCCGAAATGCTGGTGCGATCGTAAACATTCCGGCCCACTACGCGCGACAGGCTGTCGGCCAGTTGTTCCATGGACGCTCCGGTCATGTTCATCTGGCCGCGTCCCATGCGAAATTGCCCCTTCCGCTGGTCGGCTTTCTCGTCCCCGCTTTCGGGCAATGGCTTGATTTTCAGCCCGCCTTTTGCCGCCACGAGGTTATAAATAGGCATATCCTTTGTCTCGCGATGCACCGCCAGCTTGAACCGGTCCGCCAGCAGCGTTCGCATCATCAGCTTGAGCCGGTCCTGATCATCCGGCCCATCCGCTTTCGCGTCGAGGTCGTACTTCTCTGAATCCAACCAGTTCGGCCCGCCGGCGAGCTGATTGGGCTTCACGCTGTAGGCCATCATGATGAGCATTTTCGGGCTGATATTCGTGCAGTTGACCCGGCCGCCCGGCGTGATCTGAAACATAGCCCGGTGATCGTCGGAATGGTTCGGCTTGATGGAGGCCACTTCGAATGCCGGAGCCGCTGCCGGCGTAGCGGCCGGTTGCGATTGCGCCCGCACGGCCGGCGCGCTGGCCACCCCGAATACGATCGGACCGGTCAAAGCGGCGATTCCGGCGGCCGCCAGAAGCAGCTTTCTTCCCCAGTCGAGCTGTCGCCCGATGCGCCGCGCCATAATGCGCTCGATCCGTTTCTTCAGGTCCGAGCCGGTCACCCCCGCCATCGCCGCGCACGGCGACTCCACGTAAAACCGGCAGGTCCGCAGAATTCCCTCGGCGTACGTCTCCGGCTCGCTGCCCATCAACAGCACTTCTTCATCGCAGGCGTTCTCGCGTTCGTCCACCAGCCGCGCGCCCAGCCACCACACCAGCGGATGGAACCAGAAAATGGCCTCCACTACCGTATGGAGGGCGCTCGCCAGGTTATCGCGCCGCCGTACGTGGCAGACTTCGTGCGCCAGGATTGCTTCCATCTGCCCGTCGGCCAGCCGCTCCGAGATCCCGGCCGGCCACAGCAGCACGGGCCGGAAAATCCCGAAAACACCCGGTTCAAGCCGCCCCTGTGTGGACAGCATCCGGATTGGCTTTTGGACGCCCGCGGCCCGTTCGATGCGCCGCAGCATTTCCAATTCTCGCCCCGCTTCAACCGAAACGGCTGCGCGTACCGCCGCTGCGACCGGCCGCCAGTTTTTCCACCAGCGGTAGAGCGCCGCCGCGAAGCCGCAGATCCAGAGTGCCAGGAACACCGCAGGCAGCATTGAGACCGCCGCGGGGGACGCCGTCACGACAGCTTGATGACCGATTACCGGCACGAAAGGCTCTCCCGACTGCTGTGTAATGATCGACACTCCCCACGAGACCGCGTGCGGCGATCGCCAGCCCAGGCGGCTGCCAATCTCGGCCAATATCGAAAATGGGACCAGAAACTTTAACGAAGCCGCCAGCCACAGCCGCCCCCGCCAGCGCGCCTGGTTCTTCCGCAGGGCCAGGCTCAGCAGCGCCACAACCGCCGCGAACAGCGTCGACTGCCACAAGTGGTTAATCATCCAGTTGAGCGATATCATTCCGATTTCTCCTTCCTCGCCAGCTCCCTAAGAGTTTTCTCCGCATCCTGCACATCATCCAGCGTGAGCCTGCCGGATTCGATCAGGTGCGCCATCACCGGTTGCGTGCGCCCGCCGAACAAGGCCAACAGATCGTCGATCAGCCGGCGCTGGGCCGCCCCCCGCGAAACTACAGCTTCGAAGATGTGCGCATTGCTGATCTTCTTGACCCGCCGGAGTGCCTGCTTAGCCTCCAGGCGGTACACCGTGGTCTGGACCGTGGTGTAAGCCGGCCGGTGGCGCGCCGGAAACGACTCCTGCACTTCGCGAATGGAGGACGCGCCCCGGTTCCAGAGCGCCTCCATGATCTGGAGTTCCAGTTTGGTGAGCTTGGGTAAGGGCATGTGGATCTACTATCCTTGTTTGTTATTCTACTATGACGGATCAAGCGAGGTTTCGGTAGGAATTTTGGTGGGGCGCACCCTCGGCCTGCAGGGGGCCTCTCACGCCGCCCTATTCGCGAGGCTAAGAGCCCCGCGCAGGCCACGGGCCCGCCCCACGACGGCTGTACGAATGTTTCGTAGAATGTCCAGACTCCAGAGGCAGGCGTCTCACGCCGCCCGGAGAGGGATTACCGGGCCGCCAGCTTCCGCCCCGCCCCTAAATTGTCAAAATTCAAAATCGCGTTGAACACCAGGAAATAACTTCCCTTGGTCTCCGCGCGCCAGAACGGATTGTTCGAGAACAACACCACGTGCCCGTCCCCGTACGGCGAATCGATGACCGCCGCGTGCTGCGCCAGCTCCCCGCCATTGTCGAGCAGTCCTGATACTAGTAGCTCATTGGCATTGGCGTACCTGAGCACCACGCGCGGACGCGCCGCCGGCGGAATTACGTTCACCGGGTTGCGCAACTGCTCGTCGGTCAACGGCAGCGCTTCCCAAGGCTCCGCGTGCGGTTCCTCGGGCGCTTCCACCGGAGTCCGCCCCTGCGGCACGTCCGGATCATCCGCCGTTCCCCGCCCCGTGGGCCGCTGGTGCTCCTCGCTCGGATTCCGCCGTCCGAAGCCGCCGCCTGCTGTGTTCGATAAATTGAACACCGGCGGATTCGATGCGAAGATCGCCAGGCTGTCGCCGAACCCGTACAGAATCGGGCTGGCGCCGTCTACGATCTTCGACCGCAGCGCCGACCCTGTCACCTTCAGCCGCGCCGCGTTCCCCATGCTCACCCCCGGAGTGAATCCGAACGTCACCGCGAAGCTGGTGCTGTCGTTCGCCGTAATCAGCAGCCCGCCCTTGCGCACGAATTCCTGCAACCGCTCCACGCCCACCCAGCCGAGCCCCGGCCGCATGTCGTCGGTTTCGTCCGTCTTCCCCAGGTTCGGCGTCAGTTCCGTCACCTTCCATGGCAGCGGATTCCCGTACATCGGCATGCCACCCACGACCGCCTGCGCGCTGCGCACTCCCGGCGGAAAAATGATGACGTCGTATTTCGATCGCAATTCGCCCGGCCCCGCCGCGGCCACTTTCTGCGTGCTGATGTAATCGAACGGAACCTTCAGCCGGTCGAACTCCAGGCGCCACCAACCGTCGCTTTGCGCCGTGATCCATGTGTGCATCATGGCGATCTTCGCCGCGCGCACTGGATGGGTCTTCACCGCGGGCGCGACAGACACCGCGTAAGCCGCCACACCCAGCTCCGCGCCGGCTTTGCCCAAATCGTTCGCCGCTACATTGCGCACGATGAACGAACCGCGGTTGAACTTGTGCCCCGCGGCCTCAAACGCCTCCTCCGCCGATTCGAACGATCCGTCCGGGAAGCGGTACCGCAGCGTGATCAGCGCATTGTCCGCATTGTGATTGATCAGGAAAATATCGCCCGATCCTTCCACGCCGCCCGCCGCCAGGACCGGCCCATCCACCAGCTTCATGGCCGCATCCAGCACCTTCGCGTCCGTCACCCGCGCCACCTGCACATTGCCCAACTCGCCGAACGTCCATCCGGTATCGTCGTAGATATCTTTTTGCGGATCGTTGGGCGCCCAATATTGATAATCGAGAAGCGCGTCCGCGATCCGGCTGTACGGCTGATCCATGCGCAACACGTAGCTGCCCGCTGGAAACGTGCGGGGCTCAGGCTTGGGCTTCTCCTTGGCTTTGTGTTCGGCCGGTTCGGAAACGTTCGCTGCCGCGGCATCCCCGTCCGTCCCCGCCCCGGCCTTGTCCTGCCCGCGCTTGGGCGGCGTCTTCTTGGCCGTCATCATCACCGTGAATGGCTCGCTGACGCGGGAAACTTCGCAGCCCTGCTCCTGCAGCATGCGTAGTAAATCGGCCTGCGCGCCCAGCCGCGAATCGTCGGCCGTCAGCACATACGCCGCCGGACCCTCCGTGCGCGCCTTCTCGATCGACCGCTTGGCCTTCAAATAAAAGTTGCGCAGAAACAATTGCTTGTTGGCGCTGAAATACGCGAGCGCCGCCAGCACGCCGGTCTCTTCGTAATTATTGTTGTTGCGCTGGGACCATTTGGCCTTGGGCAGCGGCGGATTCTGCTTGTACCAGGTGCGCGCGTATTCCTCCGGCCGCAGCGTACGCTCCTCCGTATCCGCGCCCCCATTACCGAACGTTTCGTACAGCCGGCTGATGCCGTTGTGCATGGCCGCGATGAACATCAGGTAACTGGGCGACCACGTGTCGAAGGTGCCGTGCGTGAACACGCCGGGCATGCCGAACTTCGTCATCTCGGCGACATTGTTGTAGCCCATCATGGCCCACTCATCGGCCAGCAGCGGATCGATCCACGCATTGTACGGCCCGTCGCCCACAGTGTTGTCGTAAAGATAAGGCACCGATTCGTGCAGGTCGTGCAGCACCTGCGCCTTCCATCCCACGAAGGTGTGCAGCACATTGCGCGTGAGCGCCAGCGTCAGCCCCATGGCATCCCGGTTGTTGTCGTGGCCCACGTAGTGGCCCCAATAGATCAGCGGCGGCCACTGTTTGCCCGGGTTGGCCAAATGCCACCGGTAGATATCCACCATGCGGTCGCGGCCGTCAACTTCCACAATCGGCGTGATCAGCGTGATGGTGTTTTCACGGATGAACTTGATGTACGGGCTGTCGTCCACCGCCAGGCGGTAAGCCATCTCCATCATCGCGGTAGGCGCGCCGGTCTCGGGCGAATGAATGGTGCCGGTAACGTAGTAAATCGGCGTGGACGTGGCAACCAGCTTTTCGGCCTCGGCGTCGTCCAGGTGGATGGTGCGCGGATCCGCCAGTTTGGCCAGGCGCGCGCGGTTGTCGTCCAGCTTCGCGATCAGCGCCGCGTCCGCCACGGCCACCGCGATCATCTCCCGCCCCTCTTCGGTCTTGCCGATGCTAAACACCTTTACCCGCGGGCTGGCGGCTTCCAGCATCCGCATGTAGCGGTAGACTTCCTGCGAATAAGGCAGGATTCCCGGCGCGCCCGCCACGTCGCCCAGCACCGCTTTCGGCGTGGGCACGGTTTTGGATGCCGGCAGGTAATCGGTCAGCGGGGAATTGAAGAAAGGCTCGGTCGTGTACTCGCGGATTTTCTTGGTGTATTCCTCGTCGATCGCTTGGGAGGCGCTGCGGCCCGGCCGGGGCTGGGCGCCAAGCGGCAGGATTAAAATTGCGGCAGCCATCCCGACGGCAATAAGCAGTTTCTGCATTGAAAAACTATAACGCACCGCGCCCTCGCCATAACCGTGTATTGCCGTACCCTGGCAATTCGCTTGCCATCTCTTGAAGTATGAAAAACCTATCCACGACCTGTGCTCTCGCGTGGCTTCTGGTTGCGGGAGCCCCCATCGTCACGCTGGCGCAAACCGCGAAGAGCGATATCAAGACGGCAGGCCACGATACTAAACAGGCGGCCAAGAACGCGGGGCGGGCCACCGCCAAAACCGCACACACCGCCAGCCGCAAGGTCGCCCAGGGCACCAAGAAAGGCGTACACAACGCGGCCGGCAAGACCGAACACGCCGCCAGGAAGGTGAAACAGAAGACCCGCGGCAGCAGACAATCCTAAGCTTTCATCGCAGCGCCGGACGGGCCGGTACGTCAATGGCGCGAGCTTCCTGCTTACCCGCGCCCCATTCGAGTACACCCCGAAATCTTCCCTCCCGTGTCCGTCACCGTGTAAACGCCGTTGTAAACTCCCGCGCCGGTGACGCGGATCATGGAGACCAAAGGCAGAACGGCCGGGTCGGCCGCCACGATCCCTCGGTGCGGGACCGTACCCGCGGCAGTGGGGCGTCCATCGGGTAGGTAGGCCGTCGCCTCCATCCGAATCGTCCGCCGCCTCTCTCGCCTGGTACACCCCCATACGGGGATGCAGCACAAAACGATCGACAATAACGCCGCGGCTCGCATCAAGCGCAGGCTCACTTCAGTCACTTGCCGGAACCAGCGCACGCCGGCTACCGTTCCGGACGCCGGTTGGAATCGAGCTAAATCAGCCTAAGTTATAATCGGCGCATGTGTCATTCTCAGATTCCGCACCTTGCCCAGTTGGCTTTGCCCCTGCTTCTTCTTTCCGGACTGATTACCGCCGTGGCCCAGCCCACGCCGCCTGTGGCCCCTACCGTCGATCATCGCGAAGATCGTCACGGCGCCACGGTGATTGACAACTATTACTGGCTGCGCGAGAAATCCAACCCCAAGGTAGTCGCCTATCTGGATGCCGAGAACGCCTATACCAAGGCCATGACCGCGGACCTGGCCCCCTTCCAGGATGCGCTCTACAAAGAAATGCTGGCGCGCGTCAAGCAGACCGACCTCTCCGTGCCCGTACAGCGCGGCGACTATTTTTATTACTCGCGCACCGAAGAAGGCAAGCAGTACCCCATCCAGTGCCGCCGCAAGGGCGGCATGGAAGCGCCCGAGGAGACCCTGCTCGATCCCAACGAGCTCGCCAAAACGCACAAGTTCGTGGGCCTCGGCGCGTTCGTAGTCAGCGACGATCACAACATGCTCGCTTATACCGTCGATTTCACTGGCTTTCGCCAGTACGGACTGCAGGTTAAGAATCTGCGCACCGGCGAGACCCTTCCGGATGCCGCCGAGCGCGTCGATTCCGTGGTGTGGGCCGCCGACAACAAGACCCTCTTCCTCACCACCGAAGACGCCGTCACCAAGCGCAGCGACAAGCTCTGGCGGCACGTGCTGGGCGGGACTGGCCTGGAGCCGATCTACGACGAAAAGGATGAACTATACGACGTCTACGTGCAGAAGACCCGCGACAAAAAGTATCTGCTACTGTCCGTCGCCAGCAAAGACACCACCGAGTTCCGCATGCTTCGCGCCGACACTCCGCAGGCCGCTTTCACGGTCTTCCTGCCGCGCGAAAAGAAGCACCGCTATTACGTCGATCATCGCGATAACCTGTTCTACATCCGCACCAACAAGCCGGGCCGCAACTTCGCTATCATGACCGCGCCCGAAACCGATCCGGCGCCCAAAAACTGGAAGACCTTCATTCCGCAGCAGGACGACGCGCTGCTCGAGCACCTGGATCTGTTCCAGGATTTCGCCGTGGCCGCCACCCGTTCCCAGGCCGTCGATCACCTGCGCGTCTATGACTTCCATAGCGCCAAATGGACCGCCATTCCCTTCCCCGAGCCGGTCTATGCCGCGTCGCCCGGCGGCACGCCCGAGTTCGATTCCAAGACCTACCGCTACAACT
The DNA here is from genome assembly GCA_963843255.1 of Bryobacterales bacterium. Lineage (GTDB taxonomy): Bacteria > Acidobacteriota > Terriglobia > Bryobacterales > Bryobacteraceae > Bog-159. Next base: position 275,624 of record CAWJJQ010000010.1, read on the forward strand.
ATCAGAGCTTCATCACCCCGCCCAGCGTGTTCGATTACGATGTGCGTTCCGGCCAGGCGAAGCTATTGAAGCGCCAGGAGGTGCTCGGCGGCTACGATCCCACCCAGTATGTTTCCGAGCGCCTGTGGGCCACCGCGCGCGACGGCGTGAAAGTGCCGGTCTCCATCGTTTACCGTAAGGGTTTCGTGCGTGACGGCCACTCCCCGCTGTTCCTCTACGGCTACGGCTCTTACGGCATCGGCACGTCCGCCACATTTGCGAGCAATCGCCTCAGTCTGCTTGACCGCGGCATGGCTTACGCCATCGCCCACATTCGCGGCGGCAACGAAATGGGCGAGAAGTGGCGCGAGGATGGCATGCTCATGAAGAAGAAAAATACCTTCTGGGATTTCATCGATTGCGCCCAATTCCTGGTGGACCAGAAGTGGACCTCCAAGGATCGCCTGGTGATCGAAGGCGGCAGCGCCGGGGGCCTGCTCATGGGCGCGGTCGTCAACATGGCGCCTGATATGTTCCACGCGGTGCACGCCGCCGTGCCCTTCGTTGACGTGATGAACACCATGATGGACGCTACCCTGCCGCTCACCGTCGGCGAGTACCTGGAGTGGGGCAACCCCAACGAAAAAGCGGCGTACGACTACATGAAGACGTACAGCCCCTACGACAACCTGGAAAAGCGCGCCTATCCCGCCATCCTGGTGACCACCAGTTTCAACGACAGCCAGGTGATGTACTGGGAGCCGGCCAAGTACGTGGCCCGCCTGCGAACACTTAAGACCAACGATACGCCGCTGCTACTGAAGATCCGGATGGAGCCGGCCGGACACGGCGGGGCGTCCGGACGCTACGACCGGATGAAGGACCAGGCGTTCGAATACGCGTGGATGCTCACGCAGGTGGGGATTACGAAATAACCGTAGCTGAACCGGGATGACATTTCTGCAGCACCTCGTGCTCGGCCGTCGGCCACTCGGCGGCCATGGCTGAATCCCGGCCGGCATTTGCAATCGCTTCTTCTTTCAATCGCGTGCGGAGGCTCGTTTTGGCCTCCATGGCAACATGCTGTATGGGCGCTCGATCGATGAACGGGCTCCGCTTCCCTTTGCTCATAACTCATCGACCAGGATTCAGCATACGATGGATAGCTTCCGGATCGCGGGCAATGACGGTGAGATAGGCACGCGCTGGCTGATCGGGTTCGCAGCGCCCTTGCTCCCAATCACGCAGGGTGCCGAGCGGGATGTGATAGCGCGCAGAGAATTCCTCTTGCGTAAGGGAAAGCGCGCGGCGAAGCGTCTTCGCCCGCGGTACGCGGCGCGCGGAACGAAGCTGCGCCGGTGTCATCGGGCGCGCATCGGCATCTTCCATCGCCGCCGCCTCGACTTCCTCGTTCGTCATCGCGCGCAGACGCGCGTAGTCGTCCTTGTCTGGCAGCACCCGCGTAGAGCCGTCGCGCAAAACGCGCACCAGAATCCCGTCACTCCGCCGTTTGGCTATGATAGTACTCGCTCTGCTCATGTCTTGTCGCTTTTCTCGCAGAGATGATTCGTATGCGTTTGCCACGCTCCGCGTAAACCACAGTCAAAAGAATTGCGTCAACCATTCCGGTGCAAAGATATCCAAGGCGAAGAAATCCTCGAACATGGCCCGGTTCCTTTGCGCTTTCGCATCATCCCATTCGAAAGCATCATCGATCATATGGTACGGCCAGCCCGTAGTATTGTCAAATTACCGGTGGGCCACGCGCACGCGAATAGGACCGCCAGCCTTAACCCCGGATCAGCCGTACCGCGTTCGACAGCGGATTGCCCGCGGCCGGCGCCGCTGCCACCGCCGCCGCGCCATCGGGCGCCGCCTGCTCCTGGCCCTCGCCCGGCGACAGGAACAGATTGGTCTGCACCCCGTGCTGGCGCGTGTACAGATCGTAGTAGCGGCCGTTGAGCGCGTACAACGATTCGTGCCGCCCGCGTTCCACGATCCGGCCGCCTTCCACCACCAGGATCTGGTCCGCCCGCCGGATCGTCGACAGCCTGTGCGCGATCACAAACGTGGTGCGGCCGCGCATCAGGTAGGAGAGTCCTTCCTGGATCAGCGCCTCCGATTCCGAATCCAGGCTCGAAGTGGCCTCGTCCAGGATCAGGATTGCGGGATCCGCCAGGATGGCGCGCGCAATGGAGACTCGCTGTCTCTGCCCGCCCGACAGCTTTACCCCGCGCTCGCCCACAATCGTGTCGTAGCTTTTTTCAAATGCCTCGGCGAATTCGTCCACGCGCGCGATGCGGCAGGCTTCGCGAATCTGTTCCTCCGTGGCGTCCGGACGCGAAAACGCCACGTTCTCGCGAATGGTGCCGTCGAACAGGAACGTGTCTTGAAGCACCACGCCAAGCTGGGTGCGATAGGAGTCCAGCCGGATGGTCGCTAAGTCCACACCATCCACCGAAACGGTCCCATTCACCGGCGTATAGAATGCCGCGATGAGCCCGATGATGGTGGATTTGCCGGAGCCTGACGGTCCCACCAGCGCGGTCACCGTGTCCGGCGCGGAGCGGAACGAAACGTCCCGGAGCACCGGCTTGCCTTCGTCGTAGGCGAAGTTCACGCCATCGAACACCACTTCGCCGCTGATGCGTCCGATGCTCACCCGCCGCCGCGGATCCTCATCCTCGGGACGCTCGCGCAGCACTTCGCGCGTGCGCTCCAGCCCGGCTAGTGCTTCGCTGATCTGCGTCCCGATGCCCACGATCTGGAAAACCGGGCCGATCAGAAACGCCAGAAACATGGTGAAGGTGAAGAACTGGCCCAGCGTCAGGGTACCGGCGATCATCTGGCGCGCGCCCAGGTACATCACCAGCGCGCCTAGAATGCCCATCATGAGCGTCGCGCCGAAGCTCATGAACGAGGTCGACGTCAGGCTCTTCATGACGTTGTCGAGCAGCCGCTGCACGCCGCCCGAAAAGACCTCCGCCTCCGCCGCCTCCGCATGATATCCCTTCACTACCCGCACGCCGCCCAACGATTCGGTAAGACGTCCGGTCACCTCCGCCGTGATCTTGCCGCGCTCCCGGAAAATCGGCCGCATCACGCCGAACGCCTTGCGCAGCGCCAGCCCGAACGCCAGGATCGCGCCCAGCGCCACGCCGGTCATCGGCGGGCTCAGCCGCAGCAGGACGACCAATGCCAGCACCGCGGTCAACATTCCGCCCGTGAACTCCACCAGGCCCGTGCCGATCAGGTTGCGGACGCCCTCCACATCGCTCATGATGCGCGAAACCAGCATGCCGCTCTTATTGCTGTCGTAGTACGAAACCGGCAGGCGTCCCACGTGCATCTGCACCTTCCGGCGCAACTCCGCGATCAGCCGCTGCGCGGCTTTCGAAAGCAGTTGCGTGAGTCCGAATGATGTCACGCCTTGCAGGATCGTGGCGCCCACCACCGCCAGAATCAACGGCCGCAACAACGCGTACTGCTTATGCGTGATGACATTGTCCACCAGGTACTTGGTGGAAGCCGGCAGCACCAGTCCCGAAACCCGGTTGATGGCCATCAGCAGCATGCCCAGCGCCAACAAACCGCGGCGCGGCCGCACTAAGTCCCAAACATCCGGCAGGAGCGCGCGCAGGCGTTCGGATTTCGGTCTGGTCGAGGGATCTGAGGCCACTTAGCTTCCAGTTTCGCATGGGCCCGTCTGATCGGCCACCCGGTAAATGGGCTAGGCGCTTCACGGGGCGCCGTATCAGCCGGCCAGCGCACGCGCATACGCGCGGCGGATGGATCCGGGCAGTTGATACCGGTCGAATTCGGCCACCATGCACCAGGCCACTTCCCGCACCTCTTCCGACGCGCCTACCGCCTCCGAGGCGCCTTGAAACCGGAACATCAGGTCATGATGCAGATGGAACGGTTCGTCGCGGCGCGGCGGGATGCCGTGTACATCCACACCCACCAGCAGCGGCGCGGCATCTTCCGCCAGCGTCGCGCCCGTCTCTTCCACCACCTCGCGCCTGCCCGCATCGCCGATCGCCGGATCTTCCGGCTCCACATGACCGCCCGGCAGCAGCCAGCGCTGAAGCCGCCTATGCAGCACCAGCAGGATGCCGTCCCGCCCAGGGCTGAGCACCAGACCCGAGCAGGTGATGTGGCCCGGCGTGAACTGCCGCCGCGAAAACGGCGCCGCCGAAGAAGCCAGCATCCCCAGCACCAGCTCTTTGCTTTTCGCGGCTTCGCCGTCGCCATCCGGGTCGAACCGGTGTAGAAGGCCCGCCACGGACATCGCTGCGATCATCTCTACATTATGCCGCCGGCGCGATCCGGCGGTTGCCCGCGCCGGGAAGCGGCTAAACTGAAGAAATATGGGCATCGCTATCACGCAAGTTGATTCGTTTACCAACCACCCGTTCGCCGGAAATCCGGCGGCGGTGTGCATTCTTCCCGAGGCGCCCGCGGACCAATGGATGCGCGATGTGGCGCGTGAGATGAATCTGTCGGAGACTTCGTTCCTGTTCCCCCAAAACGGCGGTTATAACCTGCGCTGGTTCACTCCGGCGGTCGAAGTGGACCTATGCGGTCATGCGACTCTGGCCGCCGCGCACGTACTTTGGGAAGGGGGCCATCTGCCCGCCGGCGCACCTGCCCGCTTCCATACCCGCAGCGGCCTGCTGCAGGCCGAGCGCCAGGGCGAATGGATCGAGATGGACTTTCCGGCCAAGGTGGAAAGGGCCGCCGATCCGCCCGCCGATTTGCCCACGGCCCTGGGTCTCCAGCCCACCTATATCGGGCGTAATCAGTTCGACTATCTGGTTGAGGTCGAATCCGCGGCCGTCCTACGCGCCGTGCAGCCGGATCATTCTACGCTCCGGAAGTTGCCTGTGCGGGGCGTCATTGTCACCGCCCGATCCGACACCCCAGAATACGATTTCATTTCGCGCTTCTTTGCGCCCGGATCGGGTATCGACGAAGACCCCGTCACCGGATCGGCGCACTGCTGCCTGGCGCCATACTGGGCCCAGCGCCTGGGCAAGACCGAGATGGTGGGGTATCAAGCCTCTGCTCGCGGCGGCGTGGTGCGCGTGCGTTGTTCCGGCGACCGCGTGTTTCTGGGCGGCCAGGCGGTCACGGTCCTGCGCGGCGAACTGGCTGGATAGCCGTATCACTCGTTCAATAGCCGCTATGTGACTTGCCGACGCGGCGCCCGAATGCATACAATGATTTTCGGCGGTGTTTTCCGCCCTTGGCGAGGGGGACTGTGTCGGATCGAGGAATTCTCTTTATCTTTAGCCTGGTAGTCGAGATCGCATCGCTGGCCGCAGCGGGCTGGCTATTGGCCAGCGGGCAGGCCGGAAGCGTGGACGGTTTGTTCCTGCTTCTCACATGCCTGCTGGTGGCCCTCGCGTTCGGGCTCTACCTGGCGTTCATGATCCGGCGGGCCATGGAACCAACGGCAGCGCCCGCTGCCCAACCCGCCAAGACCGCTGCCCCCGCGCCCGCGCAGTCGAAGCCCGCGCCGGTTACGCAGTCCTGAGCTGTCCTAACTCTTCTTCGGGGCGGCGGCTTTCTTGGCTGCCGGCGCCGGTGGCGGACCCTCGCGCTTGATCACGACGCTGGTGATCTTTACCGGCGTGACCGGCTTCTCGTGGGCGGTCGGCACGCTGATGATTTTGTGTACTACGTCCTGACCCTCCACCACCTGGCCGAATATCGTGTGCAACCCATTCAAATGAGGTGTCGGCACGTCGGTGATAAAGAATTGGGAACCGCCCGTGTGGGGCTGCCCGGTGTTCGCCATGGCCAACCGTCCTGGCACATCGAACTTCAAAGCGGGTACGAACTCATCTGGAATCGTGAAGCCCGGATCGCCCATGCCGGTCCCCAGCGGATCGCCTCCCTGGATCATGAATCCAGGAATGACGCGATGGAAAATCGTGCCCGTATATAACGGCCTCGAGACCATCTGCCCGGTCTTGGGATCCTTCCATTGCTTGGTGCCGCGGGCCAGCCCTACGAAATTCTTCACCGTGATGGGCGCTTCTTTCTCGTAGAATTTCACGGTGATAGCGCCCAACGTTGTGTTGATCGTGGCGTACAGCCCCGGCTCGCGGGCAGGCGCGGCGGGAGCGGCGGCCGGAGGCGTCTGCGCGAACGCCCCAGCCACAAGAACAAATAATCCGATAGTTGTTTTCATGTGAGTATTTCCTTTCGCGAGCAGAGCGCGGCTCCGCTGCAGTGGATAGCCCCTTATTCTATCCCGTTTCAGGGCGGCATCGCGGCGATTGTATGATGGTTCCTGTAGACTCATGCCCTCTAACGCGCTCGACTACATCACCATTCAGGGCTTCAAGAGCATCGCGTCGATAGAGAAGCTGGAACTGAAGCCGATTAACGTGGTGATCGGCGCCAACGGATCGGGGAAATCGAACTTCATTGGCGCGTTCGCCTTCCTGCACGCCATTCGGGAGGGGCGGCTAAGGGATTATGTGGCCGCAGCCGGCGGCGCGGAAAAAGTGCTTCACTTCGGCTCGAAGAACACTCGGGAAATCGTCCTGACATTGTCTTTCACCAATCCAACGGCACGATACCATCTCGCCCTTCGCCCCTCCGCCCCCGATAGCCTCTATTCATCATCGGAAACTGTTTACGGCAAAGGCGGCCGGCCTAGTTCAGGACCGGCGCCAGCAGCCTCAAGCCAGCAAAACTCCGCTCACCTGCTTCAGAGCGTAACCAGCTATTTAGCGACTTGGCGCTCCTACCACTTGTTAGACACCAGCCCATCTTCTCCCATGCGCAAGACTGCGAAAGTCGACGACAACCGCTTCTTGCGCCCGGATGGTTCCAACCTCGCCGCCTTCCTCTATTACCTCGGCCAAAAACACCCCGACGCGTTTGACCTGATTCGACATACCGTGCGGCAAGTGGCGCCGTTCTTCGACAACTTTGCACTCGATCCGCGGAATCTGAATCCCGACGAAATCAATCTGGAATGGCGGCACAAAAGCTCGGATCAGTACTTCGATGCGTCATCGCTGTCAGACGGCACTCTCCGCTTCATCGCCTTAGCGACCCTCTTCCTGCAACCCGAGGTGCACCGTCCTTCGCTGATTCTGGTCGACGAACCCGAATTAGGCCTTCACCCGTACGCGATAGAGTTGCTGGCCTCCCTGATTCGGCAAGCATCGGTGACCACCCAGGTAATCGTTGCCACGCAGTCGCCGCTTGTGCTGGACTATTTCGCGCCCGAAGACGTCCTGGTCGCCGACCGCGTAGAAGGTGGAACCCAACTGCGGCGGCTCGACTCCGCTCAACTGTCCGCCTGGCTCGCCGACTACAGCCTCGGACAACTCTGGGAAAAGAACGAAATCGGAGGCCGGCCTGTTCCGGCCTGACCGATGTCCCGTCTCCTGGTACACGTCGAAGGACAGACCGAAGAATCCTTCGTCAACGAGTTGTTGCGTGGCCATCTGGTCACAAAAGGCTACGATGCCGTGGACGCACGTATTTTGGGCCATGCCCGCCAGCGCCAGAGGCGTGGGGGGATTCGCACTTGGTCATCGGCTAAGGCAGACATCCTCAGGCACCTGAAGCAGGATCGTGGCTGTATCGCGACTACCATGGTCGACTACTACGGTCTACCGCAATCGGAAGGCACAGCCTGGCCCGGGCGCGCAAGAGCAAACAAGCTGCCGGTATCGCAGAAAGCCCGCTGCGTGGAAGACGCAATCCTGCAGGACCTCGCAGCCTCTATGCCCGATACGCGCCGCTTCGTCCCGTTCGTCGTGATGCACGAATTCGAAGGCTTGCTATTCAGCGACTGCGCCGCGTTCAGCCGCGGCATCTCCCACCCTCGCCTGCAAGCCGATCTGCAGAGGATTCGCGATCAGTTTGCCACGCCGGAAGACATCAACGATTCGCCAGACACCGCACCTTCGAAACGAGTCGAAGCGCTGGTGCCAACATACCAAAAACCTCTCGACGGTAACCGCGTCATGGCAGAAATCGGGCTGGCCCGTATCCGTGCCGAATGCCCGCATTTCGACGGCTGGTTGAATCAGCTCGAATCCCGCTTACATCAGCTCGAATAAAACCTGCCCCGCCTTAACCGCATCCCCCGCCGCCACATGCACCGCCTTAACCACGCCGTCCACCGCTGGACCGACGTAGTTCTGCATCTTCATCGCCTCGATCACCAGCACCGGCTGCTGCCTGCTCACCGCCTGCCCCTCTGCCGCCATCACCGCGATCACCAGCCCCGCAATCGGACTGCGGCACACCGCATCTTCCGGCAGCCTGAGCGGCGGCCGCGCATGCACCACCGCCTCCGGAATGGCGACCTCCGCTTCGCTCGCCGCGGTCGCGCTGCCGGCCGCCGGCACGTACTCCGGTTCCACCGGCTCGGGCGCCCACCGCGCCAGGGGCACGGTCAGACTATGCGATCCCTGCAGATCCTTTCGTCCATGCCGCGCCCACAAACTCACGCCACCGCCCACCGCGGCGGCCGCCATGGCGAGTTCTTTCTCCTCGTCCGGCGACTCCACTTCGGTAGCCATTTGAGCCTCCGCTGCTGTCTATAAAGGGATCAACCCGTGCTTCTTTTGCGGACGCCAGTCGCGCTTGGTGGCCAGTGCCTGCAGCGCCTCGGCCACTTGCGCCCGCGTCCCGGCGGGTTCGATGATATCGTCCACCAGCCGCAGGCTGGCCGCTACGTACGGCGTAGCAAAGGTGTCTGAGAACTGCTTCACCAGTTCGCCGCGCTTGGCGCCGTTGTCCTGCGCCGCCGCCAGCTCGCGCCGGAAAAGCACTTCCACCGCGGCTTCCGCGCCCATCACCGCAATCTCGGCCGACGGCCAAGCCAGCACGCAGTCCGCTCCCAGGTCCTTGGCGCACATCGCAATGTATCCGCCGCCGTAAGCCTTGCGCAGAATCACCGTAATCTTCGGCACCGTCGCCGCCGAGTACGCAAACAACAGCTTGGCTCCGTGCCGTATAATGCCGCCGTATTCCTGGTCCACACCCGGCAAAAACCCCGGAATGTCCACCAGCGTCACCAGCGGAATATTGAACGCATTGCAGAACCGCACGAAGCGCGCGGCTTTGTCCGAGCCGTCGATGTCCAGCGCCCCTGCCAGCACCGCCGGCTGGTTCGCGATCACACCCACCGTCCGTCCCCGGATGCGCCCGAAACCGATCACCAGGTTCTTGGCGAACTCTGCCTGCACCTCCAGAAAGTCGCCCCGGTCCACCAGCCGCGCGATGATCTTCTTCACGTCGTAGCCGCTCTTCGGGTCGGCGGGAATAATGTCGTTCAGATCGTCGTCATCGCGCGGCGCGCCGCCCGGGTCCAGATGCGGCGGCTCCTCCAGGTTGTTCGCCGGCAGAAACGAGAGCAGCCGCTGGCAGATCTTCACCGCCTCCACATCGTTCTCCGCCACGAAATGCACGACGCCCGACTTGTTCATCTGCGCGCGCGGACCGCCCAACTCTTCCGGCGCCACGATCTCGCCCGTCACCTGCTTGATCACCGCCGGGCCGGTGATGAACATCTGCGCATCGTGCGTCTGGATGATGAAATCCGTCAGCGCCGGGCTGTATGCCGCCCCGCCCGCGCACGGCCCGCAGATCAGCGAAATCTGCGGCACCACGCCCGACAGCATGACGTTCTCATAGAAGATCCGCGCGTAACCCGCCAGGCTGCCCACGCCTTCCTGCACCCGCGCGCCGCCGGAATCGTTGATAAAGATGAATGGCGAGCCCGTCTTCAGCGAACTCTTCATGGTTTCGGCGATCTTGCCTGCGTGGACCTCGCCCGCCGACCCGCCCGCCACCGTGAAATCCTGGCTGGCCACATGCACTAGCCGCCCTGCCACGCGGCCCCGTCCCGTGATCACGCCATCGGCCGGCAGTTCCTTGCCTTCCATGCCGAAGAAGTGGCCGTTGTGCCTGGCAAACAGTCCCGCTTCGCGAAAGCTCTTGCGATCCAGCAGCAGCGTCAGCCGCTCGCGCGCCGACAGTTTCCCCGAAGTATGTTGCTTCTCGATGCGATCGGCGCCGCCCCCGAGTTGCAGGCGCTCCTTAGCAACCTCCAGCTCGCGGATTCGCTCTTTTGTAACCGCTTCCATGGGCCTGCCCCATATTGTAGCGGCTTTTCAGACCCTTGTATCTGGTACTGAGACCGAATCCCGGTTTCTATTCCTGCCGCAGCACCCGGTTTGGATCGAGCGCCGACGCGCGCCGAGCGGGAATATACGCGCCCACCGCCGCCGCCCCCAGCAGCCCCGCCGAAACCAGCGCCAGCAGCCCCCAACTGAACGAGTGCGCCTGCACCAGGGTCATTACCGGACGGCTGGCCAGCAGCCACAGCAGCAGACCGATGGCCACGCCGGCGCCGGACATCTTCATGCCTTCCTTCAGGATCATGCGCAGCACGCTCGCGGGATCCGCGCCGATTGCCATGCGGATGCCGATTTCGCGCTGTCGCAACCCCACCGAATAGGTCATCAGACCATACAGTCCCACCAGTGCCAGAATCAACCCCAGCACTCCCAAGCCCGCCACCGCTCCAATCATGACTCCCATCGTCTTGCGCGCGCGCTGATCGAAGATATCGTCCATGGTGCGCACCCCGATCACCGGCTGGCTGGCATCCATCGAGCGCACCACCGCGCGCAGCGGACCGGCCAGCTCGCCCGGCGCGATGGCCGTGTGCAGGACCAGTGACATGCCCGTCTTGGGATCCTGTTCAAGCGGCTGGTAAATATATTCGATGGGTGGCTCGACCGGGAAAAAGTACTTGCTCTGCCGCGCCACCCCGACGATCTGTAGCACCGGACCGTTGGGACCGTTAAGGCGCAGCCGCTTTCCGACGGCGCTTCCCTTCGGATAGTACTTATGTTCGAACAACTCGTTAACCACCGCCACCCGTGGTGTATCGGCCCGGTCCGTGGCTTGAAATCCGCGCCCCTCCACAAGCGGTATGTTCAGCGCGTTGAAGTAATCGTCGCTCACGGCGTCCGCCATCACGCTCACCGCTTCGGTGCCCGGCGGCAACTGCACGCCCTCGGGAATCACGCGGCTCTGGTCGCCGGTCGGAAGCAAAGGCACGGCGGCCGTGAGCGCCGCCTCTTTCACTCCCGTCAGGGCCCGCGTCCTGTCCAGCAGCTGCTTGTAGAACTGCTCCGTCTGGGCGGGCGTGTAACGCACCAGCGAGGGATCGAAGTTCGCGATCAGAATGTGGTCCGCCCGGAAACCGGCGGGCGACGACAGCACGATGGCCGCGCCCCGATATCCCTGGCTGGCAACCACCAGCAGCAGCAGCGAGCCGGCTACCTGCGCCACCACCAGCGCATTGCGGCCGAAAAGGCGTCCGTGTTTGCCGTCGTCGGAGCGGCTGGATTTCAGCGCCGGCGTCAGCGTGGGATTGGTGCTGCGCAGGGCCGGCCACAACCCGAATACGATGGCGCTGCCCGCCGAAACCAGCACCGTAAATACCAGCACCCGCGGATCCAAGTGGAAATCGAGCACGATGGGGATATCGGTCGGGATGCGGATCTGCGAGAACAGGTCCGCGCCCGCCTGTGCGATCAGCAACCCCAGCGCTCCCCCGGCCAGCGCGATCACCAGGCTTTCCGCCAGCAACTGCCGGATCAGGCGGCCGCGTCCCGCGCCGATGGCCAGCCGCACCGCGATTTCCCGCGCCCGCGCCCGTCCCCGGCTCAACATCAAGTTCATCACGTTGGCACAGGCAATCAGCAAAACCACCAGGCTTAGTGCCAGGAAAACGCTCATCATCATCGCGTCCAGAGCATTTTCGCGCAACCGTGCCCGTATCTCGGTACCCACCACGAAAGAGCAGGTCTTGTTCGTTTCCGGGTATGAGGCGGCCAGTTGCCGGCCGATCACCACCGCTTCGGCCGCGGCTTGCCCCACGCTCACCCCCGGCTTCAACCGCCCGTGTACCAGCACCTGCCGGTCGCTTCGCCGCTCCAACAAGTTCGGGTGTATATCGCCGGCCAGCCGCGGACCCATCGCGAAAGGAACAAAAAGAGCGGCCCGGATCATGGGGTGCGGTCCGGTAAACGATTCGGGCGCTACCCCGATTACGTTAAATCGGATGCCATTTAATAAGACGGTCTTTCCCGCAATGTCGGGCTGGCCGCCCAGTTCTGTCTTCCACAACTCGTAGCCGAGCACCACCACGGCATCGCGACCCTGCGCCTGGTCTTCGTCCGGCCGGAAGGCGCGTCCTAAAACCGGGTGCACCCCCATCACATCGAAGAAGTTTCCGCTTACCAGCACGCCGAATTTCATCTGCGGCGCTGCGTGCGTATCCACCGCGAATCCGAACGGGCTGAATTCCGAAGCCGCCAACCCTCCGAAAGATTTGTTGCGGTCGCGCAAGTCCGCGTAGTCCGGGTAGGACATCTGCGAAACCTGGAAGACGCCGCCCAGGCTCTCGCCCTTAAGTTGCGATTGCACCACGATGAGCCCGCCCGGATCGGGCACCGGCAGAGGCCGCAGCAGCAGGCCATTGGCCAGGCTGAACATGGCGGAGTTGGCGCCGATGCCCAAAGCCAGTGAAATAATCGCCACCAGCGCGAAGCCGGGGCTCTTTGCCAACGTACGCAGGGCATAACGGAAATCGCGGATCATGTCATGGCCCAAGGCACGCCGCCATCCGGCAGCCGCCTGCTGCATCTGCTTGCAAAACCTGGAGGCAGCGCATTCGCCGCTGTTCGCTATCGGGACGCACAGCGCGTAATCGGACACGCGCACCACCGGCTATCCAATGGCCATCCCGAAATTACACAACTCTTACAAAACACATCCGGATTCCCTGATAGCGTGAAATTATAGTGTCTACCCTATCCACGCAGGAACCGCATCAACTCGACGTTGTCGAGTTCCCGACCACCAAGCAACCCCTGAACTGGCCGACCACCCTGGCGCTGGTCGCTCTGCATGCGGGAGCCATCGCGGCTCTCTTTATGTTCAGCTGGACAAACCTGGCCGTCACCCTTTTCCTGCTCTGGTTTGCCACCGGGTTGGGCATCAGCATGGGCTACCATCGCCTGCACACGCACCGGTCCTACCAGGTGCCGCGATGGCTGGAATACATGTTTGCGGTCTGCGGCGCGATGACCTTCGAAGGCGGCCCCATCTTCTGGGTAGCTACCCATCGCATCCATCATCAGAAGTCCGACATGCCCGGCGACCCGCACTCCCCCCACGACGGCGGCTGGTGGGCGCATGTAGGCTGGATCCTGCTCGGCGAAGCCAAGCACAATAACACCCGCATGATGGCCAAATACGCCCCCGACCTTGCCAAACATCGCTTTTACGTCTGGCTGAACGATTACCACTGGGTGCCGAACCTGGCCCTGGGCGCGGTGCTGTTCGCAATCGGCGGCCTGCCCATGTTCCTGTGGGGCATCTGCATGCGCACGGTCATTGGACTGCACGCCACCTGGCTGGTCAACTCCGCGACGCACATGTGGGGATACCGCCGGTTCGAGACCCGCGACGATTCCCGCAACTCCTGGTGGGTGGCCCTGATCACGTTCGGCGAAGGATGGCACAACAATCACCACGCGCACCCCACTTCGGCGCGCCACGGCCTGGCTTGGTACGAGTTCGACATGTCCTGGATTCAGATCCAGATCCTGCGCTTCTTTGGCGTGGCCAAAAGCGTCAAAGTAGCCAAGGTGACGACCGCCCTGGCCGAACGCGACGCCGCCTAGCTTCGTGGGGCAGCCACTCTGGCTGCGGCGGCGTCTCACGCCGCCCTAACATCCCCCGCTACTCGCTCGTCTACCCTCCATGCACACAGCGTCAACCGCTTGACCGGCAGCGGCCCCTGATTATATGCTTGGGATCAATCTGGGTATCCTATAGGAATCTTTCATGATTCGACGCTCCGCACTCTACCTCCTCTGCTTCACGTCCGTCACGCTCGCCCAGCAAACCGGCGCGGTGGGCGATTGGCCGGACTGGCGCGGACCCGATCGCGACGGTATCTCCCGCGAGAAGGGTCTGCCCGATAAATGGTCTCTCAGCGGCCAGAACCTGGCGTGGAAGGCGCCCTACGGCGGCCGCTCCACTCCGGTCGTCCTTGGCGACCACCTCTACCTCGAAAACACCGCCGGCGCGCGCGAGACCGAGCAGGAGCGCCTCATGTGCTTCAATGCCGACACGGGCAAATTGCTCTGGGAGTACAAATTTAGTCTGTACCAGAGCGATGTGCCGGCGCACCGCGTAGGGTGGGCTTCGCCCGTTGCCGATCCGGAAACCGGCAATGTCTACAGCTTCGGCGTCAACAACCTGGTCACCGCGCTGACTAAAGACGGCCAGAAGTTGTGGGAGCGGTCCATCACCGAAGAATTTTCCCCCTTCACCACGCACGGCGGCCGGACGGTTTCGCCCATGATCGACGGCAACCTGATCATCATTAGCACGCCCACATCAACCTGGGGCACGCAGGCCAACCGCGCGCAACGCTTCATCGCCATGGACAAACGCACTGGCGACATTGTGTGGATCAGCACGCCGGGTGGCCGTCCTTATGACACCAGCTATGGCCCCATGAATGTCGTCACGCTGAATGGAACGCGGCTGCTGCTAGCCGGCGGATCGGACGGAGCAGCGCTGGCCATGAAGCCGCAGACCGGCGAACCGGTCTTCAGCCTGGTGATCGCCAAGCGCGGCCTGAATACCGGCATCGTCCTGAATGGCAAATACGCCATCGCCTCGCATGGCGACGAAAACCTGGACAGCAACGAAATGGGCATGATCCTGGCCTTCGACGCTACGCGCAAAGGCAAGCTGGGCAAGGACGCCATCAAGTGGTCGGTCCCCGGTTTCGTCGGCGGATTTTCTTCGCCGGTGATCGATGGCGACCGCATCTATCAGGCCGACAATGCCGGCAATCTTTTCGCCTTCGACGTGGAAACCGGACGCCAGCTCTGGAAACAAAGTCTGGGCACGGTGCAGAAAGCTTCTACCGTATTTGCCGACGGCAAGATCTACATCGGCACCGAGAGCGGCAAATTCTATATTCTGCGCCCGCACGCGGACCATTGCGAAGTGTTGAGCGAGGTCGAGATGCCGCTAAGCGATTCGGGCCTCGTGTCGCAAAAGATCCCGCAGCCCATCGTGGCCGCGGCGGCGGTGGCGCGCGGCCGCGTCTACTTCGTTTCCAGCGACGAGCTATACGCCATTGGCCCGAAGAAAACGGCCGGACATCCATGGAAGCCGGTTGTCCAGATCATCGAGGCGGGGCAGGGCGATCCCGCGTGGATACAGGTGGAACCCACCGAGTTGGTCCTGAAGCCTGGCGAGACGGTCCAATTGCACGCCCGCCTGTTCGACGCGCAAGGCCGCTTTCTGCGCGAAGAGCCATCCGCCTCCTGGTCGCTCGATCACCTGAAGGGCACCGTCACCGCCGGAAAGTTCGAGGTCGCCGCAGACAACACCGGCCAAGCGGGATTGATCAAAGCCAGCGTAGGCGGCGTCACCGGCGAGGCACGCGCGCGCGTCATCCCGCCGCTCCCCTGGAACGAAACCTTCGATTCCTACGCCGTCGGCAGCCTGCCGCCGCAGTGGGTCAGCGCGCAGGCCGGTCACTTTGAAGTAGCCGAGCTGGATGGGCAGAGGGTGCTCGAAAAGAAGCCCAACGATACTTTGTTCAAGCGCATGCGCGTCTTCATGGGCCCGTCCGACTGGTCGAACTACACCGTCCAGGCCGACATCCGCATCCCCGAAAAGCGCCGCCAGATGGGCGACGCGGGCATCATCGCACAGCGTTACACGCTCTTCGCGTTCGGCAACAACCAGCGCCTGGAAATGAACGCGTGGCAGCCCGAAGTCGGACGCGCGGTCTCGGTGCCCTTCGAGCTGAAGCCCGACACCTGGTACCGGCTCAAGCTGCGAGTCGAGAACACGGCCGACGGCAAAACCCGTATTCAAGGCAAAGCCTGGGCCGTCGCCGATCCCGAGCCGGACAAGTGGCTCATCGACCGCACCGATCCCATCCCAAACAAACACGGCAGCCCCGGCCTCTTCGCCGACGCCCAGTTCGGGGTTTACTTCGACAACTTTAAAGTGACGCCAAACCAATGAAACGCGCCGTTCTGCTCGCTCTCATCTGTCTCCCTATTTCCCTATGGTTGCTGCTGGCCTCCGATCCCGGCACGGGCGATTGGCCCATGTGGGGTGGCACCCCCGATCGCAACATGCTCTCGTTCATGAAGGGCATTCCTACCACCTGGGATCTCAAAACCAAAAAGAACGTGAAGTGGATGGCGCAGCTCGGTTCCCAGAGCTACGGCAACCCCGTGGTGGCGGGCGGCCAGGTCTATGCCGGCACCAATAATGAGCTGGTGCGCAATCCCAAAGAGCCCGGCGACCGCGGCGTGCTGATGTGCTTCCGTGAATCCGACGGCAAATTCCTGTGGCAGCAGGCCAACCTCAAACTGGCCGCCGGCCGCGCGCTCGATTGGCCCTTCCAGGGCGTCTGCTCGTCGCCCCTGGTCGAGGGCGACCGCCTGTACTACGTCACCAACCGCTGCGAGGTGATGTGTCTCGATACGCATGGCGATGGCGCGGGAGGCACCGAAGGTGATCTGGAAGTACGACATGATCGAGGAGGTCGGTTCTTCGCCGCACAACATGTCGAACTCCTCGCCGGTATCCTACGGCAACCTGCTGTTCGCCGGCACCGCCAACGGCCAGGACGAAAGCCACGTGCACATTCCTTCGCCGCGCGCGCCCTCCATGATCGCGCTCGACAAGAACACCGGCAAAAAAGTGTGGGAAGTGAATAACGTAGGCGAGCGCATTCTGCACGGGCAGTGGTCCTCGCCATCGGTCGGCAAGATCGGCGACGTGGTGCAGGTGGTGATGGGTGAAGGCGACGGCTACGTGCGCGGTTATGAGGCCGAAACGGGCAAGAAGTTGTGGGAGTTCGACATGAATCCCAAGGATTCGGTGTGGCCCAAAACCCGCAACGAAGTGATAGCCACGCCCGTCATATGGGAAAACAAGGTCTTCATCGCCAACGGCCAGGATCCCGAGCACGGCGAAGGCGTCGGCCATCTGTACGCCATCGACGCCACCAAGCGCGGCGACATCACCGAAACCGGCCGCCTCTGGCACTACGACAAAATCCGCCGCTCCATTTCCACCGGCGCCATCTACAACGGCCTGCTGTTCTACTCCGATTTCAGCGGCTTCCTGCATTGCCTGGACGTGAACACGGGCAAGCCGTACTGGACCCACGACATGCTGTCGGCGGTCTGGGGATCGCCCATGGTGATCAACGGCAAGGTCTACATCGGCGATGAAGATGGCGACGTGTACGTGTTCGAAGCCGCCAAGGAAAAGAAGCTCATCTCGCAGATCAACATGGGCAGTTCGGTTTATGCCACGGTCGTGCCGGCCAACGGCGCGCTGTTTATCATGAACCGCAACGAGCTGTGGGCGCTCAGCGAGACGAAGTGATCTTCGACCTGCGCACCCGCGTCCTGTTCGGCGAATCGCGATTTACCGAGCTTGGCGGGCTGGCGCGCAGCCTGGGGTTCAAGCGTACCCTATTGGTTTCCGATCCCGGATTGCAGGCGACCGGCTATCCCACGCAGGCGCTGGCGTTGCTGGCCGAGGCGGGGATCGAGGCATGGCTATTCCAGGATTTCTCGCCCAACCCCGATACCGAAATGGTGGAAGCCGGTCGCGTGTTTGCCGCCGCCCAGCACGTCGATTCACTGGTGGCGCTGGGCGGCGGCAGTTCGCTCGATTGCGCCAAGGGCATCAACTTTGTGCTGACCAATGGCGGCAGCATGCGCGACTACTGGGGCTTCGGCAAAGCTTCGCAGCCGATGCTGCCCTCGATCGCGATCCCTACGACGGCCGGCACAGGCAGCGAAGCCCAGAGCTACGCGCTCATCTCCGACGCCGCGACGCATGCCAAGATGGCCTGCGGCGATCCCAAGGCCGCCTTTCACGCCGCCATTCTGGATCCCGCGCTCACCCGCTCGCAGCCGCGCGAAGTAACGGCTACGGCGGGATACGATGCCCTGTCGCACGCGGTCGAGAGTTACGTCACCACGCGCCGCACGCCGGCTTCGCTGGTATTCGCGCGCCAGGCCTGGCTGCTGCTCTCCGAAGATTTCGAGCGCGTGCTGCGCGATCCTGGTAACCTCGAGGCGCGCGGCGCCATGCTGCTGGGCGCGCACTACGCGGGCATCGCCATCGAGAATTCCATGCTCGGCGCCACGCATGCCTGTGCCAACCCGTTGACCGCGCACTACGGCACCACGCACGGGGTGGCCATCGCGGCGCTGCTGCCGCGGGTGGTGCGATGGAACCATGGCGCAGCCGCCGAGCCGTACGCCGAACTTTGCGGCGGCAATCTGGCCGGGCGGCTGGAAGAGATGCGCGAAATGGCAAGACTTCCCGGCCGCCTGCGCGACCTCCGCGTGCCCGAGAATGACTTGCCGCAACTCGCCGCGGAAGCCGCTGCCCAGTGGACCGGCCGCTTCAACCCGCGCCCGTTCGACGCCGCCGGTGCGTTGCAGATTTACCAGTCGGCGTATTAAATCGCACCGCGATTCCGCCTCGCCGATTTGCTTGTAATCTGAAAGAACTATGACCTCTCCGGATGCCGCCTGGCCGCCTCTACCGGTCGAAGAATGGGAACCCACCCGCGCCACCCTCCACATGTGGACGCAAATCGCCGGCAAATTGCGGCTGATGCTCAGCTCCGCGCGTGAACCATTGGTGGGAAGTGCCGCTCTACGTCAGCCCGCGCGGGCTGACCACCTCGGCGATCCCCTATGGCCCCGGCGCCTTCGAAATGGAGTTCGATTTCGCCGATCACCAGTTGGCCATACGTAAGACCGGCGAGCCCTCCACATCGGTGCGGCTATACGCGCGCTCGGTCTCCGACTTCTACCGTGAAGTCATGGCCGCCCTGCACGCCATGGGAATCGAGGTGAAGATCTGGCCCACACCGGTCGAGATCGCGAATCCGATTCCGTTCCCGGATGACCAGCAGCATGCGTCCTACGACCCCGCCTACGTGGAGCGTTTTCACCGCATCCTGCTGCAGGCCGACGCCGTCCTCAAGGAGTTCCGCGGCCGGTTCATCGGCAAAGCCAGCCCCGTGCACTTTTTCTGGGGCAGCTTCGATCTTGCCGCCACCCGCTTTTCGGGACGGCGCGCGCCCGAACGCCCCGGCGCCGACGCCATCACCCGCGAGGCCTATTCGCACGAGTGCAGCAGCGCGGGCTTCTGGCCAGGGGTGGCGGGCACATCGGGCGCGGCATTCTATTCCTACACGTCGCCCGAGCCGCAAGGGTATTCGGCGTATCATGTCGCGCCGCCTGCCGCGTTCTATCACGCCGGCCTCGGCGAATTCATTCTGAACTATGACGACCTGCGCCAGGCCGCATCGCCGCGCGACGCCTTGCTCGATTTCCTGCAGAGTACCTACGAGGCCGGTGCGAATCTCGGCAGTTGGGACCGCTCCAGCCTGGAACGTACCGCCGCGGTGGCCTGATAAACCCATGAAGAACGAGATTCCGGGAATTCATCACGTGACCGCCATCGCCGGCGAGCCGCAAGCCAATATCGATTTCTACGCCGGCACACTCGGCTTACGTCTGGTAAAACTCACGGTCAATTTCGACGATCCCGGCACCTATCATCTGTACTACGGCGACGGCCAGGGCCATCCCGGAACCATCCTGACCTTCTTCCCGTGGCCGGGCGCCGCGCGCGGCCGCATCGGAACCGGCCAGGCCACTGACACCGCCTTTGCCGTGCCGGAAGGGGCGCTCGATTACTGGCGGGCGCGCTTGCGCGATCACCACGTCGAACATAAAGATGCCCATTCCGTTGTGGACGAGCGGGCCCTGGCTTTCCTCGATCCGGACGGTCTGCAACTCGAGCTGGTCAGCGTGCCGGACGCCAGTCCCGACCGCACCTGGGACCGCGGACCCGTGCCCGTGGAATTCGCAATCCGCGGCTTTCACCATGTGACCCTCTGCGAAGAAGGTTACGAACGCACGGCGGCGCTGCTGACGGAAACCATGGGATTCCGCCTGGTCAACAGCCAGGGCAACCAGTTCCGCTACGCCGCGGCGGCCGGTGTGGGAAGTGGGGCGGGAAGCATCGTGGACCTCGCCTGCATGCCCGCGGCCCGAACCGGCCGGGTGGCCGTGGGAACCGTACATCACGTCGCATGGCGCACGCCCTCCGATGCCCGGCAACTGGAATGGCGAGGCGTTCTGAGCGCTCGTCAGTATAATGTGACGCCGGTGATCGATCGCAAATATTTCCATTCGATTTATTTCCGCGAGCCCGGCGGAGTGCTGTTCGAGATCGCTACGGATCCACCTGGCTTTGCCATCGACGAGCCTGCCGGCGAGCTGGGTACGCACCTGGTGCTGCCGGACTGGCTGGAGCCGTCCCGCGCGGAGCTACACCGCATCCTGCCCAAGGTGACTTTACCGGGCGGTAAGGGCTGAAACCATGGCCGAACCGGACCTGAACTTCGCGCATGAATTCGTCCCGGCCGCGCGCGGATCTGGTGTGACGCTCCTGCTGCTGCACGGCACGGGTGGCGACGAACACGACCTGGTGCCGCTCGGCCGCCAGCTGTATCCCGGAGCCGCGCTGCTCAGCCCCCGGGGACGCGTGACCGAGAACGGCATGCCCCGTTTCTTCCGCCGCTTCGCCGAGGGCGTGTTCGACGTGGAGGATTTGAAGTTCCGCGCGAAGGAGTTGAACACCTTCGTGACCACCGCGCTCGCGCACTATGGAGCGCCGGAAAAACTTGTCGCCGCCGGTTATTCGAACGGCGCCAATATCGCGGCCGGCTTGCTGCTGTTGCACCCTGCCCTGCTGGCGGGCGCGGTTCTGTTCCGCGCCATGGTTCCCTTCACGCCGGATGCCGGCCAAAGTCCCGCGCCCGATCTGAAAGGTGTCCACATCTTCTACGGACCCGGCCGCCGCGACCCGATTGTTCCGCGACAGGATACCGAGATGCTTCCGCAATTGCTCAAAAAACTGGGAGCCGATGTGGAGGTGCACTGGCACGCCGGCGGCCACGAACTAGGCCAGGACGATTTGATTGCGGCCAAAACCTGGCTGGCGCGCAAATTCCCCGCGGCGCAAACCGGCGGAGGAGCTTAGTGCACGCTGTAGCGCGCCCGCAGGGCAAACGGCGCGATCTCGATGTCGAACCGCGTGCCGTCGCTGCGCACCATCTGGTAAGTGCCGTGCATCATCCCCGTGGGAGTCTTGAGCGGGCACCACGAGGAGTATTTGAACGATTCGCCGGGCGCCAGCACCGGCTGCTCGCCGATGACGCCGGGCCCCTTTACTTCTTCCACGTGGTCGAGCGCATCCGTGATGATCCAATGGCGGCTCAGAAGTTGCACCGTGTCGTTACCCTGGTTGGTGATCCGCACGGTGTACTGGAAGACCCATTCGCCCTGCTGCGGCTTCGAGTTTTCCGGCGAGTGTCGCGAAAGAACCTCGACGCGAATATCGCTGGTGACGGCTTCGGATACCGGGGCGGGTTCTGATTTCAGATCGGGCATGGTGAAACTTCATGATAGCAAGCCCCGGAAACCGCGAGGCAAATGCTCGAGTGAAGAAAGGTTTGGCTGAAACATGCGGGCCCTTAGCGCAGCGGTTAGAGCAGTGGACTCATAACTCAATTTCGAGATATTTGCAGACACCCTGAGACACCTAACCGCGCGGATTTACGGCACTTCCGCGCGGTTGCAGTTTCCCTGCGTGTCTCTAAATTTCCCGGAACGGTTTTACAAAGACGGTTACACCAGAAAAGACCAAAATTGTTTTGGTCAGACGGACACGGCGCTAGGCGCCAGGATGGAACGGAGGCGACAGGACGCCTCCACACCGAAATGACGAAACAAGAGCAGTGCCTCTGGATTGTGCAAACGATGGTACTCGCGAACGCTATCAATGTAACGCCTTCACAGCAGAGTATTACGATCTTTCCAAATCTCCGCCCGAGCGGCGCAAGTTCCCGGTCGCCGAAATAGAGTCGTGGACCGATATCTCCGCCTGGAAGCACCCTGGGTCCGAAGGCGGCTACACCACCGCGCAGATGGCCGATATCGTCGCTTTCATGCGGTGGGCGACCGCAGGAGACAAAAAGCCGGTGGATCCTTCCGACGTGGAATGACCTCTTATTTTGCAGGTTTCCTCGAAGGGCTGGTCCTTGAGGGCGGCTTTGTTTTTAATCTCGGAGAACTTGAGAATGATGGTGGAGTCCGACGAGCACTGCTCTGATCCTCGCCACCGAGCGCAGCCTGCCGTCGTGTAACCGCGAAGGAGTAGGGCCGTTAGCATTACCGTTGCCTATTTTAATGGACGCGCGACGCACATGCCGGTGTGGTTATCGTGCGGGCGGTTCCAACTCGGGCTGGCTGCCGCCGTGATGGCAGGTGGGGCACCCGATGCGGATATCGGTGAACTCGCGCCGCGTATCGCGCACCATGGCAAGCATTCGGCGCGCGCTGTTTTTGGCCGGCTGGTCGTCCTTCTCCCACGTGCCCTCCACATGGCAGTGCGCGCAGCCCACACCCAGCGAAGCGCTTATGAACAGCATGGCGGATTTCAGATCGGCGGCCGTCGAATTGAAAAACTTCAGGTTCTTGTAGACCTTCGATGCCGGCTGGGCGCCCTGTTCCGCGGTCAGGTCCAGGTCCGCCGGCCAGATGCCTGAATCGCTAGGCGGCCCGGGCTGCGGAACGGCGTGGCCCCGGTGGCACGTCCAGCAAGCCACCTCAATTTTCGCGTTCTGCGCGATCCAGTTCCGCATATGGAACATGCGGCGCGCTTTGGCGAAAGTTGGTTTCTCTTTCTTCTC
This sequence comes from Bryobacterales bacterium, assembly GCA_963843255.1. GTDB lineage: Bacteria > Acidobacteriota > Terriglobia > Bryobacterales > Bryobacteraceae > Bog-159. The sequence continues at coordinate 298,509 of CAWJJQ010000010.1, forward strand.
CAGAGATCCTTCGACGTGGCAGTGAGTGCACGCGACGCCTAAAGAGCGGCTAAACGCGGCCATGATCACGGGGACACGCTCGCTGGGGATACCCTTCAGTATGTCGATGTTCTTGTAAACCTGTTCGGCCAGCTTAGACGGCCGCGGTTCCGGCCACGATCCGTCTGGCTGCCGGTCGAAGACGTAAGCATCCTGGGTGGGCTGCGGCTCCGCGCCAAACTGATGGCGTTCGGTGAAGGTGAGTGTCCCTTTATCGGGGGAGAGCGACCAGCGGTCGTTCATGCGCAATTCCTGCTCGCCGAATTTTGCAATGGAATTGACCACCAGCACCGTCCCATCCCAAGCCGCTTTACTGGTCATTGGTGCACCATGGATCGTGTTGTGGTTCTCGCCGGCACCGATCCGCAGCCGCTGCGCGTTGGTTTCGCCCGCACCCTGATTGCGCGTCTGGAAAGTGATGGTAATGTCCGGTCCGTTCTGCGCGATTTTGACCCACATCTCGTCCGGCGGGTGAGCCGCAGGCGGGCTCTTTTGCGGATTCCGCCGCCAGATACCCGACAGGTCCGGAGCGCTGTCTTGGGAGAAGCCAGCCATTGGGTGGAGCAACAGGATAGAAAGGGAGATCGTTGCGTATTTAACGAGAATGTCCATTTTGGCATCCCGGCTGCACTCAGTGTACACCCGGCGGCCTCTTGTGCAGCCGTTATAAATCGACCTGATGCGCGGCCTTATCGTCGTTTATCCGGGAGTGCAACGAAGCTGTGCCGCAGATGGTGATCTGGAGTCCACTCCACGAACTCGAGCCGGCCCAGTAGGGCGGGTCGGACCCACCGAGCGTTAGTACAGCCCCACAGCATGATCCACGGACTTGATCAATTTCTGCGTGTCGTACCCAACGCCATCGCGGAACACTATAGCCATCTTCTCGATGTCGGAGATCGTCTTTGATGGATCGCCGTGGATCACCACCAGGTCGGCTGCCTTGCCTTCGGCGATGCTGCCGATCCGGTCCGCCTCGCCCAAATACTGCGCCGCGTTTAAGGTGTAGATGCGGATTGCCTCGGCAGGCGTAAACCCCGCCTCCACCAGCAGCATGATGTTACGCTGATCGGCGAATCCCGCTAAGGCGCCGCCATTTCCCGTCGGATCTGCACCCGCCATCAACAGCCCGCCGGCTTTCACGAACGCATACTCGAACTCCATTTCTTTCTTGAGCGTCGCCGCGCGCAGTGGATCCACGTACTCGGCTGCCATGGCGCGATCAGACAGGTAGCTCACCGCGGCTTGCGGTGTCATCGCGTCTAGCATGCGCTGTTGCAGCGGCGGCCGTTCTGGATGCCCCGATTCGAACACCGCCAGCGTCGAAGTGATCGCCACTTTGCGCTGCACCAGGTCCTTGATCATGTCCTGCACTGGCGCGCTTTGCATATCCAATTTCGCAACCACATTGCGAGGGTCTCCGTCGGGGCACGCGTCTGGTTTCTTTCCCGGCGTGAATTCCGTATCCACGATGATGCCGTGTTCCAGGTTGTCAATCCCGATCGCCGCCGCCTCGCGAAAGCCCACCGCGCAAAGATGCCCGGTCACTTTGATCTTGTGCTTATGCGCTTCTTCCACCGCCGCAGCCAGTTGCGCCCGTGTGATGTGCATAAAGGCTTTGAACGAAGTTACTCCCACGCCCGCCCAATAATCCACCAGCTTGCGTGCGTCCTCGGGACCCTTCAACTCGTACATCTGCGGCACAGTTGCCGGCGCGCCTTCCAGATAAGGACCCGTTACATGGATCTCCGGTCCCGGCATCTGTCGGGTGTCGATCAAGTCCTTGACACGCAGATCCGTGTACGTCTCCATACTCCCGGCGGTGCGCATCGTGGTGACGCCGCACCCTAGGTACAAGCGCGGGAAACTGAAGGCATGCTCGGGATACATCGGAATGTTCCCGCCCGACGGATAGAACAGGTGTTGGTGCATGCCGATCAACCCGGGAATCACGGTGTGTCCAGTCAGGTCCATTACTTTCGCGCCTGCGGGAAGGGCGATTCGAGACGCCGGGCCGGCGGTTTGGATCTTGCCTTGATTTATAATGATCGTCCGGTCCTCTTGAACCGCGCCGCCGGTTCCGTCGATAACTCTGACATGTGTCAGAGCGATAACGGGTGCATCGACCACGACGAAGGGCTTTACGCCGGGGAACATCCCGTATGGCTGGCCGGAAACAAGGCCGGCGGCAAGCGAAAAGAGAATCGCGGCTCGTTTGTTGGGCATGATATGAGACTAAGACGGGTCCGCCGGTGGGACGTTTGGGACGGTGAGGCGTGATAGCGGCGCCGGCCGCGCGGCAAGTTCACCGTCCCTTGCTACCGCAAAGACTCAATATCCACGCTGGTCGGGGTGTCTTTTCCATCCTTAGCGGCACTGGTTCGAAACGGGGGCCCGGGCACAGGCAGCGGCCGCCTGACTAGATGGTCTGTGCTCGTACGAGCAAAGCCCGAGCCGCGCCGCCGATGCCCCTGACCATTTTCGATACCAAAGGCATTCCCGCACATCGACGAGAGCGAATCCAAGCGGCTATTACCGCCGGCGGCAAGCATGTCCAGAAATTGTATGAGGTCTGGATTGGAACCAATCCGTTCCGCGGCGACGTACGCGTCACCATCACCGGCTCGCACGGCTTCGAACGTCGGGTGGCGTTTCCAGTGGACGAGGATCCTGCCGAAATCACTCGTCGCATCCGCGAGACCATCGACGACGAATTCTGAAGCGAGCGCGCCAGCACCGCGGGCTCAATGCACCTCGAAATCTCACGTTAACCGTGCTGAATCGGACGTCACTTGCTGAAAAACGGTAGCGCCGTGACTGCGACACGGCGGCCTATCAATTTAGAGGGCGGTGCCCATTTCGTTGGGCAGCAGGGAAGGTATCGACAGTTCGACTCCTTCCCGAGCCGCCATGCGCAAGATGTTGCGATGGGACTGCTGAAATTTTTCGTGCAGTGGCCCGAGTTGTTTCACGTCGCGCACTTCTTTCAAAGCGTACCTCAATTCGGCCATGGATAAACTTGCACCCAACGGCCTACCAGCGGCGTCAGGCGCAAAAGGTTCGTGATAAAGAGACTCATATAGGTAGCCGAGAAGGACATTGTCGTAAGCAGCGGTAAGGCATGCCGGGTATTGAGCGACTGACTGCAAGAACACTTGCTCGCCGACTGCGCGCGTAATGTGCTCACGGCTGGATCGAAGGGCAGTCGTACCCCGAAAGTTCACAGCGTGGCGCGACGACTCATCCGCGTCGACATTGATGACGATCTTTCCGCTCTTGACCAACTCCCTGGCTGCAAAGTCTCCCGGTTGCAGATTCTCTCCCTGCGGCCAATTCTCTGGAAACTCGTACCGGCTGGCGAGTGCCGGCGCAGGCAGAGCGCGGTAGCTCTCGGCTCGGCATAAGAGCGCAAATATTGCAGGCGCACGTTTTCGCGGTACGAAGGAAACCGCCGCCACGCTTGGATCAGTAAATGCTTCGAAATAAGAGCACGCCCAGGCGCCATCCAGGAGAAAGGTATCAGCGTCGAGAAAAAGAACGAAATCACATGGCGCATTCAAGGAAACATCATAGAATTCCATGAAGTCGCGCATCCCTGGTCCACTATAGGTGAAGCGAACTCCCGGAAACAGATGCGGAAGGAATTGATCTGCGTTTGCGTCGCAAAAAATATTTACGTCCACTGTCAAGTGAAGGCGCCAGAATTCCGGCGCCAGCTCGCGCATAACAAATCGATGCCACAACCGCCCCAGATCAGGATAACGATGCGGGCTGGCGATCAGTAGGCGTGGCATTGTCTAAAGCGTAAAAGGGGCTGTCGCCTCTGGAATGGTAAATGCCCATGCGATCAAAACCGCCCTCCCATGTCCCACCCAGCCATGTGCCGCCCCAGAAGATTCCGCCGAGGAAGATGCCGTCAACGAACTGTCCCGATCGAAACATACCTCCCGTGAAGAGTCCAGCCTCAAAGCGCCCCCCGTCCCACTCGCATTCGAACAATGCAGCGCCCCGGTTGACCGTGCGGGGGCCGAACTTCTTTCGAATGTGCAACTCACCGGGCCCTAAAATTGAAACGCGGCTCATTATCCATCCGAACTTTATTTTGGCACGATTGTCGCCCTTTGAAATGGGGTCGATCTCGTTCGCCAAACGCCACCTTTCGTTAAGGCCACGGTCTCGGATGTTGGCGCTGCTCCGTCGGGCGAACCACGGCCTTAACAGGCATTGTCGGTAGCTATTCGCCACGCGCGAGGGCGCACCGGGCTAGACGCCGGCTGCCAGCACGCTGCCTGGCGACTCACCGAGCGTTTCGCGCTCCGCTAGCCGCCGAACTCGCAAGTATCGGATTCGTGTCAGTTCGACCAGCAGCCGCCAAGCGGCATGCACCAGGTCATACTTGATCAGCAGATGCCAGAAGCGGTTGGACCGCTGCACCCTTCGGGCGACGCTATTGGAAGACCGACTTCAATTGGAAGTTGGTTACCGACTGCAAGCCACCCAGCACTCGGTACCGGAAGATTGAGGCATAGGGATGATCCGTGCGCTGGCTCGATGCCGTGCAGTTGTACAGTGTGGGGAGGGTGATTTGGCCGCCCGCTTGAAGGGCAGGAAGCGGATCGTAGATCGAATGACCGGAATTGGTGATCACGTAGTAGGTCGCATTGCCGACCTTGGCGATGCCGACCGCGAGCACCTGGTGGTCTGAGCCCGAGCTGCAATCGGTACCGGGGAAGCAGACAGCCAGGATTGCCGGGTTGCCCGCCTGAAGCCCGGCGGTGACTCCCGACAAGTCCGTACCCGTCGTGCCTCCTGTGGAGGACACCGTATTATCGAGTCTCGCCGTGGTCCCGGGATGGCTTAAGGACACCAAGTTATCGACCGCAGCCTTAATACTTGGGCTGGCGTTAATCACCGCGCCGGAATTGTTCGGTCCGAAGAGGTTCGTCGCTGCCCAGCTTTTTGCTTCGTCCGGCGTCTTGGTTTGGGTCACGGAGTAGTCGATGAAGTATTGCAGCAATGTGGCCGGATCGATGGTCGCGGCGCCCGAGGGCACACTGAACTTCTTAGTGGATGGGTCCAGCACGGGCGCGACGCACCCAGCCGCGGCCAGGAAAGAAGCCCACACGCACATGGCGCAACCCGAGGTGTTCATAGTTCGCGTGCCTGTTGCGTTTTGCACCGGGAGCTTGACGTTGTACTGCGGTAAGAACGATTTGTATGCCGGCGCGGTATTGCCGGATGCATTGACCAGCACCTTGACGTACAACACCGACTGCGGCAGCGTGACCGGTTTCTCAATAACCGGCGTGGCCGATACGCTGATCACGCCCTTGGCTGGGTCACCCATTTCGCGCTCCACTAGGCATCGTACAGCTCACCTGATGATTCGCTTGATTGCGGTGCGGTACTGGTGTCATCTGCTGTGTCCGGTATGAAAAGCAGCGTGTGCGTATCCGATCCCTGAACCTGGACTGCCAGGTTTCCGTCATCGTCGGTAAGTCCCGATGCAATCTGCGCGCCGCTGGGATCGACCAGAACCCAATGGACGTTGGCCATGGCCTGACCCTGATCGTCCACCAACTGATGATATACCCAGTAAGGCGGCGGCGTCGGCGTGGGGGTTGGCGTGGGGGTTGGCGTCGGCGTGGGGGTTGGTGTCGGAGTCGGCGTTGGCGTCGGTGTCGGCGTAGGGTTGGGAGTGGGCGTCGGGGTCGGCCTCGGCGTTGGAGCGGGGGTGGGAGCAGGCGTCGGGGTCGGAGGCTGGGATCCTGGGCATGAGGCCACCGGGTCGCCGACGTTTCCCTCTCCGGCGTTCGCGTCAGCGTCGTTTACCGCGGCATCCAAGGCCTGCGAATCGGACATCGGAGCCGTAGTTGGGTCGGGAGGCATAAGCGGGAGAGCTATCCGTTCCCCATGTAGAACTTGGCTGCCGACTTGAGAGCCACGTGGCTGCCCAGACGGGTGTCTTCAGCCTTGTACACCACGCCCATAACGGCGCTTTCCGAGTTCTCCCAGGATGAGGTAATGGGAGACAGTTTTCCGATCAAGAGTCGGTGCGCCAATCGGGCGGTGGGCCACTCGGGATTCTACCACACCCCTGTGGCGTTCTGGCCTGCAGAAACTCGAAAACTCGGGCGAGGCTGAGAAGTCGGCACGGATTGGCAAGTTAGGTTGCATATCGGTAAGCAACTCGGGCGCTGCTATGGCGCGCGGTCGCGGCCGCACCGCCGTTACAGTACTCACATCGTGGCGATTACATAGCTAGGGGAGCAGTGGCGGCATCCTTTCGGTACAAAGTGCGAATCTTCGCCGCCCCCCGTGTTAATTGCGCCGAGAACACCCGGGCGAGCGGCGCTGCCGTACGCTTGACAGCCTTTGCAAAAACGGACACTGTACCGAAATGGGCAGTTCGGCCGCCACCAAAAACCAATCACTGTGTTCGCGATGCCACGAGACTAATCGGCGCGCGTCGCGTCTATCCAATCGACGTATGCGACTGACTCATGCCATTACATTCGCCGCCATGACTGCCCAGCTAGCCTGCGCCGGAATGACTGAGGGGGACCGCGAGCACTTACTCGTGCACTTCCAAATGACCACGCAGTGGCTGGCCGACGAAGTGCGCGGCCTTTCACCGGCTCAGTTGGAATACCGCAGCGCGCCCGGCCGCTGGACGATCCGCGAATGCGTCTCACACTTGGCAGTAGCCGAACCCGATTATTGGCGCGAACTCAATGCGGCTGTGAAAGCCGCACCCGATATGGCCAATAAGAAGTCGGCGAACACCGACGCCGATATTCTCTGGTACGGCATCGATCGTGTGGTGCACACCAAGACCGGCGGCGGTCACGAAAAGGTCGAGACTTACAAGAATCTGGATGAAGCCCTTTCCCGCTTCAAGGCTCTCCGCGTCACCATGATCGACTACATTAAGACAACGGATGACGATCTGCGCACACATAGTTTTGGGTCCTATGGCTCGTCCATCGATTCCTGGCAGTGGATGCTCGAAATCTCGACACATTCTGAACGGCACATCCAGCAGATCCGCGAGATCAAAGCCGATCCGAATTTTCCGAAGCGCTAAATCGCGAGGACCGTCACTGTCGACGATAGTCGAGACTCTGTGTCGGGCGTCGCTCGTCAGATTTCCAGCATCTCCGCAAAACAATTTAACCCGGCGCTCTACGGCATTATGAAACATTATCGATAGGTGTTTTGCGCACATCTGCCGCATTCCATAGACGCAGTGAGTGGCTCTGGGCTTCGAAGTTGGATGGGCTGATCGCCGGAATTCAAGCACAAGAGAAAGTACGATAACGCCAGATGTGATATTGTCCTCTCTGGGCCTGGCGCGGTGCCAGTCGCTCGAAACCTTCAAAACCTAGAGGAGGCCACCAATGCCGCTGCATGTCGGCGACGCACGTGTGAGCAGGAAGAACGCTTTTAATCGGAGGTCTCTAGTCTCGCTTATCGATGCCTGGGCCTTACTTCAGCCACTGCTTCGCAATCCATCGCTCGAAATGAGCTCCAGGATTGTGTTGGCCAATTGGCGAGGAGACACTGAAACTCGCCGATTCGCGAATTGGGAGGACCTTGCCAGGGCGATCAAGCTAGAACTGGGCAGGCGAGAGAATTACTTTTTCGAACAAGCAGGTGAAAATCTCAATATCGAGACGGTTATCTTCAAAACCGAGGTGCCCACCAGCAGTATTGGATGGACCCAAACCAAATTCTTTGAAGAACTGGGCAATCCGATCAACGGCCGCTGGTTCAACGAACGGGTCTCGAGCCGCGCTCTTTCCGACATGATGCTGACGGACTTCATCAAAGAAGATCGCCACTCCCTCGCAATAGTGACCCAGGGACTGAAACGGCGCGCGGAGCAGGAGTACCTGTTGATGAACATGGTGAAGGGCGCAATGTGGGATGCGGCGCAAGTGGCCGACCAGTTCAAGGTGGGGATCGCGGTGCGCGGCACTGGCCTGCTGGCCCACATGGGAATCGAATCGGGAGATCCCACCAAGGCGCAGGAGTTCAAGAATAAAACATCCAAAGAGGTGGACCTGATTCTTTGTGAGGAAATGGAATGGAACCAACTCGGGGCGGTGGTGCATTACGATCCGCGCGTGGAGTGGAACTCGCGGGTTGCCGCGGCCCAATCGAACCTAGGCCGGTCGCCTATGTTTTCGGGGCCGGCGACGAAGGTCGATTGGGAAAAGAAGAAGTCGCACATTGCCGCGCGGTTGAGCAAACTGGGAGCGCGAATCAAGTGTCCGCCCGAGCCGGTACTGGAGGCTAACTTCATGTCCCGGTCGAGAGAATACATGGAAGAGGACCACGAATACCGCAAGGGACACTACGCGAAATACACCACGCTGGTGGGGCCGTACATTCGGCTGAAGGCGCGCCCCGGCGTGAACATGGTGGGCGATCATGATCTGTTCGCATTCACTCATCCCGGACCTATGGACTACGGCAAGTTCATGACGGATACCAATCAACAAGTGGCGCAGGCCCAAAGGGCCTTGCAGAACATGCCGACATTTCAGGCCCAGCATGGAGGCATTTGGTACTGGAAACCCGGCACCGACTTCAATGTCGGGATCAAAGGGAAGATCATGGGCGCGCACGGTTCGGACAGCGATGAACCCCTAGTTTACATCCGGCCCGGTAAGCAGGTGACCGCGGCGTATTATACGAGTGCCGACAATCTGGCCCCAGTCTGGGCTGACGCGAAATGGACCAAATGGATGAAGAAAACGCACAGCGGCGATTTGCTTCTCAATCCGAGACCGATCGACGTGGAGTAGACAGGCCGGGCTGGCGGAGCCTGTGGTACCAGACTCGGCGTAACGATTGGGAGGACACACGGCATTATCCGCCGATATCGTTAGCCGTCCATTGTCCGTTCAACCACCAATAAGCCCGCGCCTCGACGTAGCAGACCCGGATGATCCGTTCGTGGCCGGAGCGCCCAGGATCCCATCAAAGAATAGCGAAACCGGAATTGACTACTCTGAGTCTGCTGTGCTATCGATCAACCCAATCATTTGTCTTTATTTTGGGGCCCAGGTGCCGTAAAAGCATTTGGCGCAGGTTGAGGAACGCGCCCGAATTGCCGGCGGGCTCCAAACCCGGCTGACTGGAGCTTAGAGACATGCTGCCACTTCACAAACTGCCGTACACGGTCTGCGCCGTCGCCATGATGGCGTTGATTGCCGCAGTCGCGCGCAATGCGGCCGGCCAAACATCGGTCACCACCTATCACTACAATAACTCTCGTACCGGCTGGAATCCGGCCGAAACCGTCTTGAGTCCGGCCAACGTGAGCGCTGCGACCTTCGGCCGGCTCAACACCGTAACACTTGACGATCAGGTCGACGCGCAACCTCTGGTTGTGCCGGGAGTTCAGGTCATCGCGGGCAGCAACCAGGGCCTTCACGATGTGGTCTACGTCGTCACCGGAAACAACTCCGTTTATGCCATCGATGTGCACTCCGGAACGATTCTGCTCAGCGCGAATTTCGGAAAACCTGTGCGCAGCCCTTTGGGATGTAACAACAACGGACCCAATGTCGGCATCACTTCCACGCCTGTAATCGACCTGTTGAGCAGCACCATGTACATTATGGTCTATTCGAATGGCGCCTCGGGTCCAGCCTACCATCTCCACGCCCTCGGCTTGGGGAACTTAACCGACAAAGTCACTCCGCGACTGGTCACCGCCTCGCACACGCTGACCGACGGAACCACACTTACCTTTAATGCGATGTATCAACGCCAGCGGCCTGGCCTGCTTCTCTCCAAAGGCTCCATTTATGCTGGTTTTGGCAGCTTCTGCGATTATTCCGCGAACCTCTCGCGCGGATGGCTCCTGGGATGGCGCGCCGGCACGCTTGAGCCCTTTCCTTCGAACCAGTTGATCGATCAACTGGCCTCCTCGCCCGACAGTTTCTTCCTCGCATCTATCTGGATGTCCGGCTATGCTCCTGCCGTGGACGATTTCGGCAATATCCTGTTCGTGACCGGGAACTCGGACTACTCGGGAACCACCTACAACGGGGTAACCAACATCCAGGAAAGCGTCGTCAAAGTCTCGCCCACCCTAACGTCCGTTCTCGACTTTTTCACCCCTAGCGACCAGGCCAACCTCGATGAGTACGACACCGATTTTGGCTCGGGCGGCATCATGGTGCTGCCCGATCAGGGCGGCTCCATCCCGCACCTGGCTGTGGCCGCGGGCAAAGATGGAAACATGTATTTGCTGGACGCGGACAACCTGGGTGGATATTCATCTTCTTCCAACAATGTGCTGGGCACCTATTCGATCGGCGGCTGCTGGTGCGGCCAGTCCTACTTCGGCGTTCCTAACAGGACGCCCCTGGTCGTGAGCAGCGGCGGGCAGCGCGTCATCGTGTGGAAGGTACAGACTTCTCCGAGCCCTGCGCTGGTCCGTCTGGCCCAGTCGCCCTCGATAGGCGGCACGCAAAACCCGGGATTCTTCACTTCCATCTCCTCGAACGGCTTGAAAGACGGCATCATCTGGGCTCTGTCGCGTCCGCAAAACGCCGCTGGATCGCCGATCTACCTGTACGCGTTTAACGGGCAAATGTCGTCCACCCTCAAGACTCTCTATGAAGGCACGGCGGGTGTTTGGCCCAATCTGGGCGGTGATTCCAATCTGGTCCCGGTCGTGGCGAACGGCCAGGTTTTCGTCGCCAGCAATCAGCAATTGCAAATCTTCGGACTGTTGCCGAGCAGCCCCAATTTCCAAATGACGGCCTCGCCCACCTCCCTGGCCCTCGGACCCGGCGGCGCGAGTACTTCTAAGATTACCGTCGGCGCTGAGCCGGGTTTTACCTTCAACGGAACCGTGACCTTTAACGTCAGCGGCCTACCCGAGGGTGTCACCGCCGGTTTTGCTCCTGCGTCGATCACGGGTACGGGTACCTCGGCCATGACCCTCTCGGTCGCTTCAACCGTCGGGCTGGGAACGTATCCGTTCACCTTGAATGGCGTCAGCGGAGCGGTCACCGAAACCGTCTCTATGACGCTCGTAGTCACCAACGGCTCGGCCATCCTGTTTCCGAGCGGACCCTTGACTGTGCCTGGGACTTCCGTCGCCGGTGCCAGCTTCGTCTACAGCGGCACGCTCACTCAGTTGGATACGATAGAGTTCACACAAACCGGCGATCCCTGCCTGCAGGGTGGCGGCGCGGGCTACTGCACCAATGGGGCCGGTATTGTGGTCATCGCGGGAAGCACTGGCGTAGGCGGAACGAGTACTTTCACCGGTACGTTCGGGAATACTGGCGGCACCTGGAATTTTGGCGCGCTCCTAATGGAGATCTCCGGTGTGACGCCGATCGGTACCGTGCAAATCTTGCCTGCGGATGCGGGGAATGGATTGGGAAGTTCAACACCCCCCGCGAGCCTGACGCTCCAGGGCGTGTCTTTCGCAAATCTAGGCTTCAGCCCGTTCGTGGTCACCAACCCGACCATAACCTTAGTCGTTGCGGACACGAATTATCTAGATAATTCCGCGAATTTCGTGCTGGGCCAATAATCCGGCCGCCGCCGGCCTGTCGGGCGTGGAACCTCCGAGGTGTCGCGTGAGGAGGGCGTTGTTCGTCAATATGGCTGGGCAAGAACGGTGCTCAGGCTCGGTCATTAGTTGAACTTGTGGTGGTCTTGGAACCGCCTGCGGTGATGGCGGGAGGTCACGATTTCTGGCTTCCTGTTGACGGCGCATTCGGGTCGTCGCGGCGATCCGGGATCGCTACCTCGATAACCGTGCGACGCGCTTGCATCAACTCCTCCAGATCTTCTGGACGCACGGGGGCTCCCATCAGAGTGGCGAACTCCAACACCGCGCAGAGTAAGATTTTGGACAACCTGTAACGTAAAGGCATGGATCCTCCCAATCGTTGTTTTGTTGGGGCAAACTGCGCCAGAACTAACGGGAACGACTACTCGAGGGGAGGCGCGCGGCCGATGGCGGGCCGAAGAAAAACCAGCCGGGGTGCGGCAGAACTTTCGCCGGCTGAAAGCACTCGGCACACATTCGCGACGACCAGAAATCCGAGCGGAACAAGGACGGCCAGGAGAAGTCCTGAGCCGGCAGGAACTGCGACGGCAAGCAGGAGGGCAACTACGCAAAGCAGCGCGAGGCTGCGTCGCAACTGGGTGTTGCCTGTCACTACGCCTATTGTAGACAGTCCGGAATCGCTGTGCAATTTGGTCACTCGGAGAGTTACCACAACGGCCTCATGGGCAACCGGATTGTTCGGCGGCGAAGAAGTTACACCCAAGCCTCCCCAATTCCGGCGTAGTGGGTTGTCGATACCTGCCTGATGTCCGCCGATATCGCATACTAAACGTGTCCGAGTCTTGGAGCCGCTTGGCCCGGACTTTTTGTCCAGCGCATGTGTGCTCATGTACCCCCAAAGCCTGACAGGCGTGGCTTGCGGCCAGGCGGGTCCGTAGCTCGGTTTCACGGGCGGGCTCATCGCAGCACTGGCCATGGGCGTGTGCGGCAAACGTTCTTTGGGTGCCGCCATGGTGCCATATCCGCAGCCCGGCCTGTCATGCTTTAGAGCACATTCGCTCCGATCTACTTCGTTGCCTGGTTTTAGCGCCAGCGCGGCGGCGCCGAAAACCTGATCACTGAAGCGAACAACGATGCTGAGCTGGCGACGCGCCCCTCCTTGAAGCCGGTCCAAGAGAACAATCGGCTACATATGAAATCTCTCGCTCAGCACACAGGCAGTTAGCAAAGCCATTAGCGCTGAATCCAAAACAGCCTTGCCGGTGCAATCGGAATCCAGCGCACGATCCAGCAGCCGGACAACCGCGCTCTTGTTGAGAAAAGGAATCGAGTTAATCGCGCTTCCACGCAGAGTATCTTGCATCAGATCGTGCATCGGCGCCCCATCCAGAAAGGAGGGTGGTGCTTGTAAGGCTCTCTTTCGGCGTCCACATACGGCAGGCGGGATAACCAACCGCATCGCCTTACGTAAGACGAACTTCTCCGCGGCCCCCCGAATCTTTTGAGAACGAGGGACCCGACGGCAGAACTCTGCGACATGGTGGTCCAGAAACGGTAGTCGCGCCTCCAATGAGTGCGCCATCTCCATTCTGTCCCCCAGCACGGTTAGTATGTGACCCGGAAGGCTTGTCTTATTGAATAGGTAAAGGCTCCGATCAACGATCGAGCGATCCTGGAGTTGATTCTCGAAATCCAAAGTGTCGAGTAGCCGGCAAAGCAGCAGTTCGCTTTGGAAGTGGGCCGGGAGGACCTCGCTGAGTGGCTCCAAAAACCGGGCGCGCGCTTCATACCAGGCCGGCACATATCCCAATCGGTCGAAAGCACGCTGCAGCCCGATCGAAGCGTTAGTGCGGATCGATCCGGTGTTATCAGGCTCATCAACGAACTGCCCCAAAACATCTGACTGCGCTCTATCTTCGTGTCGCAGTGCGTCGATAACGAAAACATGATATCCAGCCAGGATTTCGTCGGCGCCTTCTCCGGTGAGCACAACCTTAAAGCCTGCCTTTTGCACGGCTGCGCTTAGAACGAACTTAGCTACGCACTGCGCATTGATGAAAAGCGTTTCGCCATGCCAGACGGCATCGCGAAAGCTGTCCGCCAAGGAAGCCTGCGTCACGGGAACGGGAGTGAACGTGGCATTGAGTTGATTGGCCGTCTCGCTAGCCAGCGCGGATTCATCGTAAGCGGCGTTCTCAAAGGCCAGACAAAAAGCCGTGATCGGACTACTCCTATGCCGGCTCATCAAAGCGAGAACGCTGCTCGAATCGATCCCGCCGCTCAGGTAGCACGCAATTGGGACATCCGCTCGAAGTCGCACCTTCACCGCTCGATCGAGAATTACTTGAAGTTGACGCGCATACTCATCGTCCGAAAAGGTCGACGTGATTTCGTCTTCCCGTGGATAGTTAAAATCCCAATACCGGTGAATCGTAAACTGTTCATTCTGGGCTATGAGGTAATTTGCTGGCGGTAGCTCCGAGATGTGACGAAATAACGTCCTCCCTTGAAGTGGCGAGTCCAGAGCGAGCTTTTCGAAAAAACCCTGCTCATCCCAGCCGGAGGGTATTCCGGCAGTATGTAAGGCTTTGATCTCGGAAGCAAACAGCAATTGTCCCTGAAATTCGGCAAAGAATAACGGCTTAATTCCGAAACGGTCGCGAGCTGCAAAAAGCACCTTCGCGCGCTCGTCCCAAAGGACGAACGCGTATTCGCCGCGAAGATAGTGAACACAATCTGCCCCAAATTCCTCATACAGATGTACGAGGATCTCGCTGTCGGAGCGAGAAGTGAATTGGTGGCCTCGAGTTCAAGTACCGAGCGAATGTGCTCGAAGTCGTAGAATTCGCCATTCACGACGATATGGATATGGCTTGTCTCATTTGTTAAGGGCTGATCCCCGGTCACCAGATCAACGATGCTAAGCCGCACGTGCCCCAAAGAAACGCGACCGTCCGTCGACCGCCACAGCCCGGTGCCGTCGGGGCCGCGATGCCGCAATACCCTCAAGCTATCGTGAATCTTTTGATGTCGACAGCCGTCACCGGTCCAGTCCAAACTCGCGAAGATTCCACACATTGTCTTAGTATGAATGGCTTTCTGTTCTCTAACGGACGCGAATTTGGCATCCTTCCGGGCATCGCCGTTTGGAATCCCGTCCAGGTTTGAATCGAGGCCAATCCGAACGCCCGCACCCGGCGGTACCCCATCATAGTGAAGGTGTCGCCTTTCTCAAATTGATAAGCCGCCAGTCGCGCCAAGGTGAAGGGCACCAACCCGGTCGTATCGGTTTCGTGATTGTTGGTCTCTCGGACCGGAGGCCCAAACCACGCGACGAGACAGAGCCCTTCAGGTCCCGGCCATATGGTTCCTCACTGTTCCAAGATTAGTCCCGGATTCTGAAATTTAGCTGAAGAGTGGCTCTCAAAGTCTTCAATTCCCGCTAGAACCGGGGAGGTACCGCAAGTGTGCTCTCTCCAGTTGTGGAATGTGCTCTGCACGACTCGGTTCAGGATTAGAAGGAGGCTATGCCCGATATTTGGGAGTCGGCGTCGCAGTGGTAGCGTTTCACGGATGTGGTGCCGGCTTCAGATCGAGACGTTGGTCTGTCAAGTTCATATCACGCGACCCGTCTGTGGCTACCGAACATAGAGCCACGCGTACCAGGTGTACACGTCGAGGGAAAAACAAAGATCGCGTTCGCTAAGCCGTCAGGTCAGTTGCTCAGGCTGCTCCCCAGGGTAGCTCTGTGCATAAGTCAGGTGATAAGAACGATCTGGCCATAAGCCTGAAACCCTTGCTGTTGATGTTCTACTGGCGCACCGACTGGGCGGAGCGTTAGGGTTTCGTCGGCACCAGTGAGAACGCCCTCCGCATCCAGATTTGGACAGCCCTGATCGCCCTGCTCCTCCTGAGATGGCTGCATCAGCTCTTCAAAGCCAACTGGTCAGTGTCGAACCTGGCGATGCTGTGGCTGAAGTTTACGTACCGCGAATTGACCCAGTGGATTGACAATCCCCTGGCACTCGGCCCTTGGTCCCATTTGCCGAACAACTCTCGTTGCCTCTGACGTGACTTGGACAGGCTGCTACCACACAAACCGAAGACCTCCACCCGAAGAGCTCACGGAATCCCTCCAAGTCGTGTGTATTCAACAGACCGTGCTACATGTTTGCCTCGTCTTGGACAGCAGCGACTTGCGACAGAACCATGCGCCGATTGTGACGAGATTATAGTCCGTGCGGCACCCAATTGGAAATCGTGTAATTCGTCGGCTGAGGTTAGGCGGGCCGTCTCCGATCCCGAACCGGGCGGACATCACTTTATTCTTGCCGCAACCTGCTTCGCCAGCAGTCGCTGGGCTTGGCGATCGCCTCCGCTGGCTTCGCGAGCAGTTTGTGCAGGTGACTCTACAGCCTCTTTTTGGGCCGCCAACGCTGCCTGAGCAGCACTGCTTAACTGCACCGTATCTGTAGTCGGACTGGTTGTGGCCTGCGAATTCGATTGCGCCGTTTTTCCGCTGGATGTGGCGGCAAACGGGGCCACTGGCTGACTCTGAGTTGCGTTGGATAGGGCACTGACCATATTAAATTCTCCTGTAGATACATATCGGCGGGGCCTGGATTTCTTTGAGCCTCTGTCTAATGAATTTTCAGACAGAGGCATCGCCGTCCGGCGGCGCGATGCCAAGCGCCAGCGAGAATAGCGCGATGATGGTGAAGGTCGGATTCAGGCGGAACTGAAGACGTTTTGACGAGTTCACGCGCCTTCGATGGGAAAACCCTGAACGAAGGCCGCGAGTTGCGCGTCGGTAAGAGGGGCGTGGTCCGCGTCGTGGCCGGTGCTATCGGCGTTACCGCAGTTCAGCGGATTTACGAGGCAGACGATCTCCATCACAAATGCCGTCCGGACAAAGCGTCCGTTTGCCCGTCGCGTTCGCCAAACTCGGCGTGCGGTCCGCCCGGGTTACCACCAGGCGAAAGTACCGCCACGGCTGCCCATCCGCACATCCGTATTGGCCCTCAAGTTGGCGCAGGCGCCTGGCAATGGTTTTCATCAGCGCCTCTGCTGGGGCGGTGACGCCGGTATGTGGCCTTTAAACTCCAAGCTGCTGCCCGTAACGTGCCCGCCCGGTGCTACACCGTAAACGTGGAGGATGATGATCTGCTCCTCGCCCGGTTTGAGTTCGGCTTCCAGCCGTTCCAAACGCCGCGAGACACTCTTGGTCAGTGCTGTGCCCTACTAGCCTCCGCCGCTGTCCTTGCGCGTTCCCGACTGGCGCGTATGATCTCGCCGAGCGACATTCCGGACCAATATGCGGGAACTGGAACGTCCTCCGGCTCGGGGAGGCCCAGCTGTCCAGCGCATGTGCGGGCATTTGCACCAAAGCATGAAAGGCCAGGCCTGCGGAGGCCGTAGTGGGCAAATCTGGGAGAACGGAGACGTTACCGGCGGGCAGGGTTGCCAAAATGGGACCATTGGCGCAAGCAAGGTACGTTTTCTGCACAAGTAGGTGGGCGACATCGACGTGTCCCAGATAGCTAGACTAGGGCCTCCGCAGGCTTGCCCTGTCATGCTTTGGAGCACATACGCGCACATGCGCTGGACAAAAAATCCGGTCCCAAGCGGTCCCATAGCGTGCGGCCAGGCCGGTGAGGTTCGACGACTCAGTGGCCCACACGCCGATGTCCCGCAGGGTGCGGTTTTGTTCGCGATTGGTATGGGGCGATTTCCAGTTCCGCAACGTCGATCCCTTTCGCCGAGAGCCCGACGCTGATCAGTTCTTCGGGATTGGGATACGGAAGGGACTTCAGGAGGACACCTTCGAGCACGCTAAAAACGGCCGAATTGCCGCCGATTCCGATGGCCAGAGTGAAGATCGCAATCGCGGTGAAGCCGGGCGAGTGCGCGAGACGGCGGAGAACCTGTCGGTAGCGAATATAAAATAGTACGCCGAAACGGTCCTGTTTTTTGAGGCTGGGGGGATGTACGTGAATATCGATGCCGCGGACAGGGTTGCCAAAATGGGACCAATTGCCGCACCCAAGGGACGTTTGTTGCACACCTGTTTGGTGACCCGGCCACTAGGACTTGCGGGCGAGGTTGAAGGCGCAACCCAAACAACCAGCCGGTCATTGTGGTTTTGCCCCAATCGTATTGTGCGTCTTCGGCCGCAAAAACCAGATCCAACACCTGCATATCTTGCCTTAGGGCCCGTGCCCTACTCAGAATTGCGCAGGGCTTCGATCGCTATCCCAATGTTGCAGTCGATACGGCCACCTCTCGTGAAACGCGGGCACGAAGCTGTAATCGTCGCCCGGGAAGAAAACGAGGAAGCGGCACGGCGTAATTTTCATCACGAACCACCAAAAGGTGGAGTTGATTTGTAAAACGTTTTCAAGAACTAAAACAGATATTAGGGTAATATATACCTTAATAGAGTGGCGCGAATGGAGGCAGGATGAAGCTGCTTTTCAATGAGGCCAAGGCGACTCAGGCCGCTGCCCGCCTTTTGAGGCTTCGCGGCGGCAGGATGAGCTATATGAAGCTCATCAAGCTGCTTTACCTGGCGGATCGCGAAGCTCTCATCCGCTGGGGACGACCGATAACCACCGATCGTTTCGTCGCCATGGACAACGGGCCGGTTCTCAGTCGGATCCATGATCTGATCCGGAATGAGCCGTCGCCGAATTCGGTCAAGATCTGGGGCAAGTTCATTTCTGACCCGGAGGATTATGAAGTTCGCCTGCTTGGTGATCCTGGAAGCGGCGAACTCTCCCCCGCTGAGGAACAACTGATCGACGAGGTGTTTGGGCA
This sequence comes from Bryobacterales bacterium, assembly GCA_963843255.1. GTDB lineage: Bacteria > Acidobacteriota > Terriglobia > Bryobacterales > Bryobacteraceae > Bog-159. The sequence continues at coordinate 316,915 of CAWJJQ010000010.1, forward strand.
GCACGGCCAGGATAGCCGGTGGGCCCTCATAGACTACACCTACGGCCTCCCCGAATGGGTCCATCCGGATGGAGGCGTGCTGCCAATCGAGTACCGCGATATCCTCCGGGTCGTCCACAAGACCGCGGCGGAGATCTCCGCCGTAGAAGAAGACCTTGAATCTTGGGCCCTTGTCGAGCGTATCCTTGCGTAGTAGTTCATTCCGGCGATACCTTGAGGCGGCGTTGAGGACGGTCACTGGATAATTGTGGCGTTCTTGCGGACCGGATGTTCTGTTCGCTGGATTCGAGGAACAATGAGAACCAAAAACAGCCACTTTGACAGTGTCTGCATCAAATCCACTGGTTCGTATGTGCCGGCCAAGATCCTGAGAAACGAAGATGTGGTCGGAAACTTGCCGACCTCTCCGGACTGGATCGTTGAAACACTGGGGATTCGCGAGCGCTGTATTGCGGAACCCGGCGAATACACGTCAGATCTTGCTGCCTGCGCGGGTCTTAAGGCGATCGCTTCGGCCGGGCTTGAACCAAACGAGATTGACCTGATTATTGTCGCTACTTCGACGCCCGACCGCAAGGCCCCGTCATCGGCATGCATTGCGCAAGTCAAGATGGGCATCCGTAACGGTTGCGCTGCATTCGATGTGGCGGCCGTCTGCTCGGGGTTTCTTTACGGCATTACGATCGCCGGCCAATTCATCCAGAACGGAACGTACGAGCGTGTACTGGTGATCGGCGCCGATACTTTCTCCAAAATCACCGATTGGAAACACCGCAACTGCGTCTTTTTTGGAGACGGCGCTGGTGCCGTGGTGCTCGAGCGGAAGGATCGCAACAATGGACTCTTTTCGAGCATTCTCATGGCCGAGGGTGAGGGAATGAACGACTTCACGGTCTACCCGGAGGACGCCTGCTTCACGATGAATGGAAAGGCAGTGTACGAGAAGGCGACTACCATCCTGCCCGAGTGTGTTCGACAGATTCTCTGCATTAACCGGCTGCGACTCGAAGACGTATCGATGATCCTGCCGCACCAAGCCTCCGCTCGTGTCCTAAAGCGCACCGCCGAGGTACTCCACATCCCTTACTCCCTGATGCACACGAACCTGGAGTCGTGCGCGAACACCGCGGGAGCCTCCGTTCCGCTGCTCTTAGACCAGCTAAACCGCCGCGGACTCGTCCGCGAAGGCAATCTTCTGTTGTTCGCAGCCATCGGCGCCGGGTGGACGTGGGGTGCATCCTTGTATCGCTGGTAACCTCTCGTCTCCGTCGCCGGCGGTTTCGCGAGACTGGCCCGGCGCGAGCGCCGCGGTAGCGATGAGCAGCAGGCCCGGCCTAAAGGCCTGTGTAGCAAAGGTCCCTCGTGTGTGGTGAATTGTCGCTACTTCGACGCCCGACCGCAAGGCCCCGTCCTCGGCATGCATTGCGCAAGTCAAAATGGGCATCCGTAACGGTTGCGCCGCATTCGATGTGGCGGCCGTCTGCTCGGGATTTCTTTACGGGTGTATGTGCTCCAAAGCATGACAGGCCGGGCTTACGGAGGCCTTAGGGGGGCGATCTGAACGAAGGGAGAGGTTGCCGGCCGGCAGGGTTGCGAAAAAGGGACCATTGCGGCACCTAAGGGGCCTACAGGCCTCGGCCTCCGGTTTGAGTGCCGCGGTATTCCTTGCGGCAATTGTTGGTGCCGCCGCCGTGCTGATCGTATTGTTCAGTGCGGCCGTTGGGTGCTTTATTGGGCTATTGCTGGAGGCGGCCAATGGCTGGTGGTGCAGCCGAAAGAACGGACGACTAGTTAGCTTTTGATTATCCGGTTGTTTCAGCAAGCCCCAACAGCTTGGGGTCAGCCTTCGGCGGATATTTGGAAATATCCGCGGCACCACGTATCTGCTTATAGGCTGTAGGCTTGCGTCCGGCGCCGAGGCCCAGCAGGGTTTGGAACGCGGCCATCGGTAATCCACGGCGGTTGTGTCGGAAGACGAATTCGTCAAGATAGACCTGCAGCTGTTCCCGGCTCACACCGTGGTGGGTTCCGATCAACCGTTGCTGCAGATTACCAATTGCGCGGTCCGCCAGGGGCACCACCGATTTCACGCCTTTACGCCGGTCCACCCGCGGCGGTTGGATACGTGGCATGTGCTGGAAGCCAGCCTCTTGCAACCCTGTGTGAAGCTCTTGAGACCGTCAGTATATACCGTCAGTATATACCGTCAGTATATACGGTGGAACCGGCTGCCACGTTCTGTTTCAAGAAGCCGATCAAAGTGGTGCTCTTGAAATCCGGGATAACCGCCATGCGTGCGCGTCCGGTAGCCCGGCCGCGCTTTTCCACAGCCACCAAAACCAGTGCGGCCTTCCGACCCTTGAGTTGCCGGCTTCCGCGCAGACCAGCCTGCGCGCCGCCAACCCACGTGTCATCAACCTCAACTTCGCCGTGCAGCGGCTCGCGCGTCGAACTGACCATAGCGCGCCGGATTTATGCAGCATCATCCACGCCGTTTCGTACCGTGGCAAACCCAGTTGGCGCTGCAGTAGTAACGCCGAGAAACCACGCTTGTCGGTGGTCATCAGGTACGCTGCCCAGAACCAGACCGTCAGCGGCGTCTTTGTATTATGCAGGATCGTCCCAGCGGTCAACGAAACCTGGTGCCGACAACCAGTGCACTGCCAGCGGCGCAGCTTCACCAACTCATAGGCGCGACGATTTCCACAGCGCGGACAGATGAAGCTATCCTGCCAGCGGCAGGCAGCCAAGTACTGTTGGCAAGCCTCTTCTGTGGCGAACTTCGACTGGAACTCGCGCAAGGTTTTCGGAAACGGCGGGCGCGGCACGCCTCTACACTACCAGTTGGGGCTTGCTGAAACAACCGGATAATCAAAAGTTAGCTAAGCCACGCCTGCCAACCTTTGGAGCACATGAGCGCACATTCGCTGGACAAAAATCCGGGTCCATACGGCTCCAGAATTTCGTGCGTGGATGCAGGCTCACCGTGGACTGACCGAGACGACTCTTGACGTCTATCAAGGGATTCTTTTGGGACTCGTCACGAAGCGACCGCGCGATGCGGATCACGTCCGAGGTGTGCAACAAACGCTCCTTGGGTGTGGCAATGGTCCCATTTTGGCAACTCTGCCCGCCGGCAACTCGTCCGTTCTTCCAGATCTGCCACTACTGCCTCCGCAAACCTGGCCTGTCCCGCTTTGGAGCACATATGCGCACATGCGCTGGACACAGCACCACGCGGGGCTGTTCCGGCCGGCCTTCCGGCTGCACGCCGAGCGAAAGTGACGCCCACGACGGGTCTTCCGGCAAACTCCGCCAGAGTCCCACTGTACCGAACCAGATTCGGCACCGCTGGCCGTTGGGCCACAACCGGCGCTATGCCAAGGCTCGTTAGAGTACTTATGTAGATCCAGATAGCTGCTTGTTTCATGATTCTCTGAGACCTCCTTAAAGAGTGCGTACTCACCTACCGTTTCACCGCCGGAGGCAGGAAGTTCTCCAGCGACCATATCTCAAATCCGCTCTCTATTTCCCAGGAGTGAGCGAGGATCCGGTGACCGTCCGGGCTTATCAAGACATTGCCATTTGCTCTAAGCGCTGGGAAAATCCCCGACACGCCCCGGGGTGCCGCCAGCCGGGGACAGTGCCGGCAAGGTCGCCATGGATCAGCTCGTCGCCGGTAGAACGTTGGGTATAAACCACCTGCCGGCCATCGGTATCGCCTTCTTCCGGCGGCCTCGATCTTACGCTGCGTTAAGGTGCTCGGCGCCGGAGCGTGCGCGGCCTTATCGATCTCGGCTAACCGCGAGCGCGCCTGGGCGGCCACCGGCTGGTCGGCGAAGTCGCGCACGATCTGTTCATAGACCTGTTGAGACTTCATCTGACCGAGCCTTTCATAGCAGCCAGCGAGATGTAGCAATGCCTTCGCGCGGACGTCGCGCGGCGCCGACTGGTCGCCTCCGTCCAGGTTCCCGCCGGCTACACCCACCCATGACACCGACAAGGTTTTCTTCGAAGGCACCGTGGGCGGCGCCTCTAAGTAGTCGCTTCTCTCTCCTCCGGCCTTCGGCTGAAAGCCTCACCCCTTCAGCCGGACGCCTTCGTTCCTCCCTGCCTTCCTCTCCCGTAATCCCATGCACAGCGGTCACAAAATTCTCTCTTGAGAGCGACCGCGAACCGGGGTTGCCGAGTCTGGAAACGCGTGCCGGTCTACTGCACCGTTACCTTCACTGTCGCCGTGTGATTGAGTGCACCGTCAGCCCCTTTGACCGCGACCTGAAAGGTGCCGGACAAGAAGTTACCGGCGGTGATCCCCAATGAGGCGGTTAGGGGGGCGCCCTTCAGGCTTAGTGAGGTGGGCTTTACCGCGCAAGTCAGGACCCCGCTGTCCGAACTCGAGCATGTTAGTCTTACCGTCCCAACAAAGCTGTCGATCGGGGTCACCGTAATTGTGGCCGTAACCGTATGCCCTCTCGAGACGGTAATGGCGGAGGGCGAAATGGAGATCCCAAAATCGGTGCCCGAGCCGGAGAGGGCCACGGTCTGGGTTGCCGGCGAGGCATTGTCGTTAATAGTGAGCGTGCCCGCTTGCGTCCCCGCTTTCGACGGAGCGAATTTCACCGTAACGGTGCAACTCCCACCCACCCCCACGGTACCTAGGCAATTATTGGTTTCGGTAAAGCCGGACGTGGCGGTAATACTGCGGATCGTCAAGGGCACGATCCCGGTGTTCGTCACCGTGATTGTCGCGCCCGTGCTGGTCAGGTGCACTGGAGTATTTGCGAATTTCAGGCTCGTGGAAGAGACGCTCAGCGTGGGGAATACGCCAGTGCCGGTAAACGTAACTGTGTGAGGGCTCCCGGCGGCATTATCGATGATAAACATCGAGCCCGAGCGGGTAGCCGCCGCGGTGGGCGAAAACACTATCGTCGTCACACAATCGAACGTCGGCTCGATGGGACCCGTCAGGCACAGGCCGGGTGACGAAAAGTCGGTGCCGCTCAACCCGCTCCCGGTGATCTCAAGATCGGCGTTGCCATTATTAAAGAAGAAAACCAGTTGTTGTGTGCTCGACCCCACCGCCTGGTTTCCGAAATTGATGGTGGTCGGAATCATCTGGGCGACCGGTTGATAGGAGTTGTAGGACGCGCCAATCTGGGTGGCCCAGACGTTCATGGCGCTGGCGAACTCCCCCGAGATCCAGATGCCCAGGCCGTCGGGATCGGCGGAAGCCGAGGAGTAGTCTCCCCAGCGGTTCCTGCCCTCGGCAACCCGACTGTAGGTGGATGCCCCGGCGGCGAGAGAAACCTCCGAACTGGCACAGGCCGTGCATGTGGTGCTCCTGGGAATGGCGACAAGGTCCGTCCCCGGGTCTTCGGCGGCGCCGGAACGGCTGTAAACCATGGTCTTATCGGAGTTGAGGTTCTGATCCACCGACGGATAGTAATAATCCTTGCTGCTGTTCTGCATCGCCCAGTCGTTAACGATGGCGAGATTCGAAAAACCGGACACATCCAGTTCGTAGAAAGCGGCGCAACTGCGGTTGTTGCAGCTCGTGTTCTGGCCGGTGGAGAGGTGTCCGGCCTGCCAGTTGGCGAACAGCAGTCGCGCATCGCCGGTGTCGATCTTGGTGACGCCATTGGGTTGCTGGCCCCCCGGTGCGGGAGCGTAGTTGGTGACGTTAATGCTGGCACTGTCCAACTGGCCGGGATTCCCTATGGGATCCGGGAAGTGCCAGACTTGGAGCGTATTGTTGGAGCCGCCCCCGCCTTGTGCGTCGACCAGAAACTCCCCGTCCGAATTACTGGCATTCCGCATCGCCGCCGGCTGCACCGAGTAGGAGGTCGAAAGGTTCAGGAATCCTTCCTTCAGGTTCCAGTGGTCGTACCATGAGCAACAGGTATTGTTCAGAAATTGGCTCTTATTCATCAGGCGGATCTTGGCGTACTGAGACGAACCGCTGCTGGCAGGAAAACTGATCTGGTTGCAACTGATGTAGAGGGCCTGGGAATCGTACCCTATGTGCGGATAATCACACCAGTTGCTGCTCGGGCTGCTGCCATCCACGGTGAAATCCACCGGGAATAGCTCCCACCCCGCGGTCGGATCCTGTGCCGACGAAAGCGCGATCAGGACCAAGGATCCGTTGCTGGTATCGTTGCGTGCGGTAACCGTCAGCCAGAAACGGCTGATGTACGGATCGTAGAGGACCACCGGATCGAAAAGGAACCAGTTTGAGAGGCCGAGTGGCGCAGCGAAAAAAGAAGAGAAACTCTGCGAGCCGAACAGGTCCCCGGTCTTATCAAACGTATTCACCACGGAGTTGGCGGCCGCCACGATTAGGTTTGGGCCGACGGCCATTGCCACATCCGGAGGTTCGCTGTTGGTATCGGGGACGCCCTCGAAGAAGTTTTGGGAACTTCCCTGCGGCTGTCCCTCGGCCATCTTCCATTTGTTGCTCGGGGCCGCGCCGGCGGTCCCCAATCCTCCGGTTCCAATGGTGCGGGGCGCGGGCTTGTGCAGGACCGGACCCTTATGCTGCTCGGCCAGATCTTTGTCAGCCTTGCCTTTTTCCGTCATGACCGGACCGCCATCCTCGCCCACGCGCTGCTCGGGTACGGCCGGCAAGACGTGGCCTTGGGCGTCAATCATCCCCGGATTAAAGGCAACGTGGACAGCCGGACGGAGAGCCTTTCCACCTGCGCTGGAAGAATTGCGCGCCGCGCGAGTTTGCGCCGCAGCAGGCCCCGCCGGCCCGGCCATCGCCGCCGCCAAGGCGATCCATAACAACACTCTAGGATTTGAGATTCGATTCATCACAGCAGTTCCTCCTGTACGATCCTCGTTTGAACCGGAGCGCGCGCTCCGAGCCGGAATGCCCACATAAAGCCGAATGTTTTGTTTCTTCACGTTCCACCTCCCGATCACTGTGAGTGCACCAGTCAACACCGTTTCTACTTGCGTCACCGGGCGAAAAAAGTCGCTTTTAGCCTGACTTTCGCAATTAGGCCAAGCGGAGAGGGGTAAGCGCCGTTGAATCAGCAGAGGCACCTCAAAGGTCTTCACCACAAACAGGGTTGAGTGGCAGCGTTATCGGCGGATATTGGTGTGGTGGGAGCCGTGATGCGGGGTGGAGGTTGCGCCGGCAAACGCAATTGGATTTGGTCCAACAGAACCTGGAGATCTTTGGCCGCTTGGGTGTACCGCGGCAGGATCAGCCACCGCCCGTCACAAGTGGGGATGCAGACGTCGATCAGTTGAATGGTGCCCAGTTTTTCCAGCACCGCGGTGGGAGTCAGGCCGGGCGCATGAATCTGCAAACGGTTCTTCAATGTGATTTGCAGGCAATAAGCCAGGAACGCGATGAAGATGTGCGCATCCACCCGGCTTTCCAGACGATGATAAATCGGCCGGATGCCCAGCTCGCTCTTTAGAGATCGAAACACTGCCTCGATCTGCGTCAATTGCACATAGCGCGTCCACAGCACCGCCGGGTCTTCCGCCGTCAGATTGCTGCGCAGCAGGTAATGCCCGTCGCGTTGCTGAGCCTTGGTCAGTTTGCTTTTGTCCACTTGGAAGTGGAAGCTCTGGCGGGTGACCGGCTCGCTGGCCAACGGCACGCGGATCTTCACGAAGCCGAAGGCCCGGCCCGCCTCCTTCTTGGCGGCACCGATGCGGAGCAGTAACTGATCCCGCGACGGTAGGCTGCGCCGCATCGCGCGTAGCTTGCGCAGCAGCCGGGCCACCCGTTTGCGCCGCATGGCGATCTCTTTGGCCTGGCGTCCATCGCTACGCGCCAGCACATAGAGTTCGCCCTCGTGTTCATAGAGTTTCACCTGCACACTCTCGCGCACCTTCTGCCACGGCAGATCCAACCACTTCTTTTCGTGTTTGTTAATGCGGCCCTTGGGCGTCCCCACCAGGTAGTACATCTCCCGTTCCGGGTCGCGCATCTGGCGCAGTATAGCTTCCGTCGGAATGCCGCGGTCCATCACCCAGGTCCGCCGCGCCTTCCCATAGGTCTTTTCGATATGCTCCAGAAACGGGCGCAGCGTCTTATGCTCCGAGGTGTTGCCGTCCATCACTTCGTACGCCAGCGGAAATCCATCCGGTGTCACCACCAGTGCGATCACCACCTGCAAACAGTCCGGGCGACTGTCCCGGCTGTAGCCTCGTCTCGCTTTGGGATTCTCCGCCATTTCTCCTTCGAAGTAAGTGCTGGTGAGATCGTACAGCAATACCTCGAAGTCGGCCTGGAACAACTCTGCCCATTTCTGTTTCAACCAGACAAACAGGTCTTGTTTATGCTCCAGCAGCCGGTCCAGACAGCGATACAACCGGTCTTTGTCGGCTACTGCGAAGCTCTCTTCCAGCAGCGCATCCATGGCACTTTCCACAAACCAATGCCGGTGTACGCGGAACTCGCTGCCCGGCTCCAGCAGCCGATTCACTACCAGCAACCGCAGCACTTTCTCCCAGCTCACGCTCTCCCGTCCCGCTGGCAGTCGCTCCCGCCAGAAGGCACTCAGCCCCAACTGATGCCACAGTTCACTGGCTAGCCAACAGTTACCGAACGGTCGCGGACGCCGCAACTCCAGGCCGCTCAGTTTCACCTGCAGGGCGTCTATGGCATCGGCGGGCAAGGCCCGGTCCTCGGGAAACAAGCTCACCTCGGTGAACTGCTGCCTCTGCTCGTCGAACACCGCCAGGGTCTTACGCCATGACGCCTGCTGCTGGTCGTTGATCTCGCCCAGATAAAGCACCGTCCGCTGCACGGTCTTTTGGGCGGACACCCGCTGATTCTCCACGACGCTGAAGTAGCGGTGATCCTTGCCATCCTTGTTCCGATTTGTGCTGCGCAAAAACAAGACAACAGCAGAATGCCAGAAAACCGGTGGTTAGGAAAGGGGGTAGGTCTTCACTCTGCGTTTTTCCAGAAGAACGTGTTGCAGGCGCTAGGGTTATGCCCTGCTCACCAGGCAAAACGGCTCTGGAGTGCGAAAGTCGGGTTAGCGGTAGATATTTTTTCGGGCGAGAGTTCGATCGGACCCCGTGGACAGAGTTTTCGAGCGACCACATCTCCCAGCCGTCCGCGATTTTCCGCCGGCCCATTTTGGGCCTCCGTAAGCTACTGCATGTGGGCCGGATTCCGGCCCCGCCGGATCTGTTTTTCGTCCGGTTGCCCATACAGGGCCGGGTGGAGATAGCGACCCTGCTCGTCGGCCGGCTTTTCCACTTCCACCAGCAGCGGGTGCGCCTGGGCGAAAGCATCGTGCCGCACGCCTGCGACCTGCCACGAGACTTCCATCCCCGGAACACCTCCGGCGACATTGAACTGATGATTCGTTACCTTTTGCGCGATGTGCAGATTGGGCGCCGCCGCGCCGATCGCCGTGAGCTGGTAGCGGAAATCGCCATTCAAGGCCTCGAACCATTCCGGCAGTTGCACGCTGGCGGCGCCATTCCCGTCCAGGATGACGTTGCCGGTGTAGATATTCATCATCTCGGACGACTCCACCGAAGCGTGATACAGGTATTTGTTCGCCGGGTCCAACGGGTGATCAATCCGGAAATCCTTGGTGCCTGCCGTAATCTTGCCGGTGACGTCGAGATCTCCGGCGACGCTAAGATCCGTCCCAACGAAAAAATCAAATAAGCTGACGCTCATCAGCTCTAAATTGCCCAAACGTAAGAAAATGCTACCATTTACATCCGGAGCATTGAGGTAGGTATTCGCGCCGTCACCGATCAGAGAGTATGTGCAATTGGATAACGCGCCGAAAGTAATGCCGGCGAAACCCGCGCCGCATCCCGGATCCCCGACGATCATTTGCAGGCCATTTCCATTGAAGACCTGGCTGGCCGGGAAGGTGTTGGGGCCACTGAGGAGTGCAAATGAACTCGACGGATTACCGTTGAGCAGTGCCGCATTCACGTTGGTTACCCCCGCACCATTCCCGCTCAACGTGCCGGCGGATATCGATCCGGTGGCGCTTAGGTTGCCTGTCACGCTCTGATTGGCAGTGAAGTGATTCGCCCCGCTCAGTTGCGGCACCTTGGTGGTATCCATATTCAGCGTGACATTGCCGCTGCTACCGCCGCCCGTAAGGTCGGTACCCGCCGTCACTCCGGTGATCGTTCCCGTACCCGGAAAGCTCTGCCCCGCTGCAAAGCTGAATAAGCCCTTGCTACTGATGTGCAGGCCGGTTTCCGTGGCGGGGCCGCCGTTCGCGCCAAAGAGCAAATTCAGGGTCCCGGACGGGGAAGTCGTGTTGTTGCCCGAGGGTTCCGCCTGCCAGGTGAACGTTTGATTGGCCGCCGCGGCGGTGCTGCTGTTAAATGCCGATGCCGCCATGTTTAATGGCTGCGAGTTCTTCCCCGTGCCGGCCGTGGCCGCGCCCGTTGCAGGCAGCAGCAATGGCCCGCGCACTTTGGCGGAGCCCGCGACGTCCAGTTTCGCGCCGGGCGACTGCGTTCCCACGCCGATGTCGGAACTGCTGCTCTGGAACAGGATGGAGTTACCCAGCGTGGTGCCATTGGGAGTCCATAGCGGAACGAAATCCAGGGTGCCGCTGCCTGATAATGCCGGTTGGACCGCAGGATCATAGGCGGCCGCCGGATGGTCAGGCGCGGTCCCAGTGGAGGCGGCGGCCATTAGGAAAGCGGAGGGCGGCAGACCGCCGATGGTATCGGCATCGGCGGCCTTCAAGGCGTATGGCACGCTCAGCAGCACCACGCGGGGCTCTTCCGGCCGTCCTTCGGCCTGCACCCCGAGCCAGCGCGCCTCACCCGCCGCGAATAGCTGCGTGGGCAGTCCTTGATTCCGGGTGGCGCCCAGCAACACGATATACCGTCCGCCGGCATCCGGTGACACGTTCTGCGTTTCCATCCAAATGGGAGAGCCCCCTTGCTCATCCCTGTAAAGAGCGAATGTGACGCCCACGACAGGTTTTCCGGCAAACTCCGGCAGAGTCCCGCTGTACTGCACCAGATTCGGCACCGCCGTCCGTTGGGCCATAACCGGCGCTATACCAAGGCTCGTTAGAGTCCCCATGTAGATCCAGATAGCTGCTCGTTTCATCATTCACCTCGTGAGTGTTACATGAGTATCACCAGGACATGGCGACCTTGCGGATTGCCCGGCATCGGCCGGCCACAGAAATCTATAGAAATTATTGCTTGCCCTGAATATCTCTCTTCCCCGGGCTGTGCGCCGCCTTTGCGCGCGCATCGTATCGCATGCGCGCTTCTGCGGCCAGCCACGCCGCGCCCGTTCCCGACCCACCTATTTCTTATCTGACGCCGGATTGCCGGATGGGATCCGCTTCTTCTGGAGCCCTCTCATCTTGGCCGGACTTCGTTCCCGCCCGATCTGTTTTCACCCGGTTCCCCATAGAGGTCTGGGTGAACATAGGAGCCCCGCTCGTTGGACGGCTTTTCCACTTCCGCAACTAGCGGGTGCGCCTGGGCGAACGCATCGTGCCGTACGCCGGTGACCAGCCACGAGACCTTCATCCCCGGAACCCCGCCGGCAATGCCGAATTGATGGTTCGTCACCTCCTGCGCGATGTGCAGACTGGTCGCCGGCGCGCCTATAGCCGTGAGCTGGTAGCGGAAATCGCCATTCAAGGCCTCGAACCATTCCGGCAGTTGCACGCTGGCGGCGCCGCTCCCGTCGAGGATGACGTTACCGGTGTAGATATTCATCATCTCGGACGACTCCACCGAAGCGTGATACAGGTATTTGTTGGCCGGGTCCAGCGGGTGATCAATCCGGAAATCCTTGGTGCCTGCCGTAATCTTGCCGGTGACCGTGAGATCTTCGCCGATGGTAACACCCGTCGGGCTGATGCTCATCCGCGTAAAACCGGACTCACCAAAGATAATGAAACCTCCCGGTGGCGCGTTGATTAAGGTATCCAAACCGTCACCGGCCAGGGAGTAGTTGTTGCAGCCGGATAACGCGCCAAAACCGACGGCGGCTAAATTCGGGCCGCATCCGGGATCACCCACGATCATTTGCTTGCCTTTTCCATTGAAGATCTGGCCAGCCGGGAAGGTGAATAAGCCCGCGCTACTGATGTGCAGTCCGGTTTCCGTCGCTGGGCCGCCGTTCGCGCCAAATAGCAGGTTCAGGGTCCCGGATGGGGAAGTGGAATTGTTACCCGCGGGTTCCGCCTGCCAGGTGAACGTTTGATTGGCGGCTGCGGCGGTGCCGCTATTAAATGCCGACGCCGCCAGATTGAGAGGCTGCGAGTTCTTCCCACTGCTAGCCGTGGCCGCGGCCGTCGCGGGCAGCAGTAAGGGCCCGCGCACCTTGGCCGAGCCGGCGACGTCCAGTTTCGCGCCGGGTGACTGCGTGCCGATACCGATGTTGGAACTGCTGCTCTGGAACAGGATGGAGTTGCCCAGCGTCGTGCCATTGGGAGTCCACAGCGGAATGAAATCCAGGGTGCCGCTCCCCGACAATGCCGGTTGGACCGCAGGGCCAGAGGCGACCGCCGGCTGGTCGGGCGCGGTTCCAGTGGAGGCGGCGGCCATCAGGAAAGCGGACGGCGGCAGACCGCCGATGGTCTCGGCATCGGCGGCCTTCAGGGCGTACGGCACGCTCACCAGCACCACGCGGGGCTGTTCCAGCCGGCCTTCCGGCTGCACCCCGAGCCAGCGCGCCTCCCCTGAGGCGAATAACTGCATGGGCAGTCCTTGATTCCGGGAGGCGCCCAGCAGGATGGTGTACCGTCCGCCGCCATCCAGTGACACGTTCTGCGTTTCCATCCAAATGGGAGCGCCGCCTTCCGGATCCTTATAGAGAGCGAAAGTGACGCCCACGACAGGTCTTCCGGCAAACTCCGCCAGGGTCCCACTGTACTGAACCAGGTTCGGCACCGCCGGCCGTTGGGCCATCACCGGTGCTAGGCCAAGGCTCGTTAGAGTCCCTATGTAGATACAGACATCTGCTCGTTTCACGATTCTCTGGGACCTCCTTAAAGAGTGCGTACTCACCTACCGTTTCACCGCCGGAGGCACGAAGTTCTCCAGCGACCACATCTCAAATCCGCTGTCGACTTCCCAGGAGTGAACGAGGATCCGGTGACCGTCCGGGCTGATCATGACTTCGCCATATTTGCTCTCAGCGCTGGGAAAATCGCCGACTCGCCCCGGGGCGCCACCAGTCGGGGATACGCGGAACAGCCCCAGCTTGCCCGACGAGTCCCGATCCAGATACACAAGCCAGTTGCCATCCCATGTGGCGGTGAAGCCGTAGTAGTTGGCGATCACCTCTTTACTGAGGGACACGACGGGCTTCCAGTCGCCCGCGGGGAGCATGCGAACCTCCAGGTTCTGCCCGGTGCGCCGGGCCAACCAGCGCTCGTCATGCGAAAAAACGTACCCCTTGGATTCATCATTAGGGGGTGGCGATTGGTCAATCAGGGTTTCCTGTCCGGTCGCGAGTTCCCAGCGCACAATCCCCATCTGGCCGGCGCCGCCACGCTTGTTCAGGTACAACGCGCGTCCATCCAGGCTGAGTCTTATGACGCTTCCGTAAGGCTTCTCAAAGGTGTGAATAGGTTCGATTCCGCCGGACTCCAATGGTGCGACAAACACATCGCTTTTGCCGTCCCGGCTCTCATTACAGAGAAGCCGCCGTGGATCTGCCCACCGGCACGAGACGGTGTCGGCTCGATAGATCCGGTGATCCTCGCCGGTGGAGAGGTCTAACAGATTCAGGCTGCTGCCGCCGGATTCCTCTTCGTTGGACGCAACGTACGTGATGTGGCCGCTGTCCGGCGACCAAAAGGGTGTGTCGCCCAGCACGTTGCCACCGCGGAGATTCACGGCCTCCCAGGCGCCCGCGTGACCCTCGGCATCGAGCCTGGCGGTGTGCGCCGCCCACAGTCCTCCAGGTTTTACCGCGGTGTAAACCAAACCGCCGCCCGGTTTCGTGTCCCCTACACCCAAAGTGGTGTATCGCACCAGAATCGGCGCGCCCGTGGACTGTCCCTCGTTGACGGGAAGGAGTTCCAAGGCGGGCCGGTTGTCGCGCGTGAGGAGAGCCACCAGATACCGGCCGTCGGATGTCCAGTCGAGAAGCCTCGGCCACGGGCCCGTCATGCTCGGCTGCTCATACACGACCCGAGCCTCTCCCCCGCTCGACGGAACGATCACAATTCGTTCGCGCCAGCCATTCAAATCGCCGTCAGGCGGGGCGGCGTCCACTCGGTACGTCACCCAACGGCCATCCGGCGAGAACGCCGCCGGTCCGATCATGTCCGGACTGTTGGAAAGCAGCTCGCGGACTTCTCCGTTGGCTACCGAGACCACCAGAATTTTGTGGTGGCCGCGGAAGAGCCAGAACCGATTGTCCCAGGACCAAGTCTCGAAATCGGTGTCCCGGAATCGATCGTCCTGCGGGCCATAGCGCAACACCTCCCTGTAACCCGTGCCATCGATCTTCATGATGGCCCAAACCTGGGGCGCACCTGGCTGCTCCCGCAACCCGACCGCCACCATCGAGAAATCCCGCGAGGGTCTGGAGAAACTGATGGCACCCTTCCTGGCTTTGAAGATCGCGCTTTGGTGAGCGCCGGCAAGGTCGCCATGGATCAGCTCGTCGCCGGTGGACCGTTGGGAATAAACCACCTGCCGGCCATCGGTATCGCCTGTATCGAAGCGTCTTCCGGCAGCCTCGATCTTACGCTGCGTTAACGTGCTGGCCGCCGGAGCGTGCGCGGCCTTTTCGATCTCGGCCAGCCGCGAGCGCGCCTGGGCGGCCACTGGCTGGTCGGCGAACTCGCGCACGATCCGTTCATAGACCTGTTGAGACTTCATCTGACCGAGCCTTTCATAGCAGCCAGCGAGATGTAGCAATGCCTTCGCGCGGACGTCGCGCGGCGCCGACTGGTCGCCTCCGATCTTTTGATAGACAGCCATGGCTGTTTTCAAATCGCCATCCACCTGCTCCCTGGCGATGGCGCGCTCGAGTGCGATCGCGGGCCGCGTCTGCGCATGCGCCGCAGGCGCCGCAAGCGGCGAGGCGATGCCCAGAATCGCCCAAACGAAACTGACCGCCAGGCGTCCGCTGAGGGACATGGATCCCATCACCGGCGACGCGATGACGAGATTCCGCAGTCTCGATTTCATCCAGCACCTCCCTGAGTGCGAATCCAGAATCGCGGAATAATGTCAGACGGATAATGGGGTTTGGTCAGACTTGTATATGAAACCGGTCACGACTTCCTGACACATTCCCCTTCACCCGTCGAACCGATATCCCACGCCGCGGATACTGATGAGGTAACGCGGCGCCGAAGGGTCGTCTTCAATCTTCTTGCGGAGCGCCACAATGTGGTTGTCCACCACGCGATCGGTCACATAGACGCCCGAGCCCCAGACGTCCTCCAGGAGTTTGTCCCGGGTCAGTACGCGCCCCTTGTTGCGGACGAATGCGGTCAGCAGCTTCAGTTCCGTGGGGGTGGTCTCCTGCTTGAGGCCATGGCGGCGCAATTCGAAGCGGACCAGGTCCAGTTCGCACGCTCCGAAGCGGTGGATTTCGTCGGCCGTTTCTGGTGCGGAGCGCCGAAACATGGCACGGATGCGGGCGCGCAGTTCGCGGGGGCTGAACGGCTTGGTGACATAGTCGTCCGCTCCCAGGTCGAGGCCGAGAATCTTCTCGGCTTCCTGCGTTTTCGCGGTCAGCAGAATGATCGGGATCTTCAAGCCTCCGCGGCGCAGTTCGCGGCACACCTCTAAGCCGTCCTTACTGGGCAACATGACATCCAGCAGGATCAGGTCGAACGGCTGGGAACGGGCGCGTACGACGGCTTCGGCACCGTCGTTGACCACGACCACCTCGTAGCCCTCGGTTTGCAGGTCGCTCTCGAGGGCGAAGGCGATGCCGGGCTCGTCCTCCACGACCAGGATTCTGCTCATGTACCCTCCCCGTTGCGGATCAACGGCAGCACGATGGTGAAGGTGCTGCCGGCGCCGGCAGCGCTCTGAAGCCGGATTTGCCCGCCGCAGGCGTCGATGATCTGACTCACCATGGCCAATCCTATACCCGTGCCTTTGATCCCGGCTTTCCTGGCCGCCACGCCTCGGACAAACCTCTGGAAGATCTTGCGCTGTTCGCGCGGCTCGATGCCGATGCCGCGGTCTCGCACCGAGATCATCACCTGCCGCTGATTCAAGGCGCCCTCCACCCAGACGGTGCGGCATTGGGGCGAATACTTGACTGCGTTTTCGAGCAGGTTGCGCAAGGCGCGGCGGACGGCCTCTTCGTCGGCTTCTACGGTGGCTGCACCGGAATCGAGGCGCATTTCGATTTCGAAGCCCGCGGCGGCCGCCTGCTCTCGGAAGTCGGCCACGGCGGACCTCACCACCGCAAACGCATCATGAGCCTCAAGGTGGTATTGCTTGCGGCCGGACTCCATGCGTCCGAAGTCGAGCAGGTCTTCCACTAGGCGATGTAGGCGGCCCGTCTCGCGCTCCAGGAAGACGTAGCTTTGCTCGCGCCGCGCCTCCTCGGCGATCCGGCCGTGCGCCAGCAGTTCGCTGATGGTGCGGATGGTGGTGAGCGGCGAGCGGAATTCGTGCGATACGGTAGACACGAAATCGGACTGAAGCTGCGCCACGCGCAGTTCGCGGCTGACGCCCCGATGGATGGCGTAGGCTCCGCCCAGCACCACCAGGAGCATGAGGGCCACACCGGCCAGCAGGAGCCTCCGGCTCAGCCCGGCGTTATCCGGGCTGGCGACGCTCGTGAAGTCAAGCCTTCCTTCGATTTGGGCTTCGGCGAGTGACCGCGTGATGTGTGTTCCCGTGCCACCGGGTTGGCCGCCGGCGGGGATCCAGTTCCAGCGGATGTCGCTGGCGTTGGCAGGCAGCTTCAGGTTGGCGGCCAGCCACACGCGGGACGCATAGAGTGCCGCGAGCCGGGCTGGCGCGGCGTGCCAAAGCAGCAGCGGCGAGTCTGTCTTCGCTTCGCGGCCACTGAAGCTCGACCCGCTGCGCACCGCGCGTTGCCACTGCTGGTGGAGGCGCTCGACCACATTCGCAAGCGCGAGCGAGTTCGGAGGCGGCTCCTCGGCACTTTGCCGCATTCGATTCAGCTCCTCCCAGTAGAATTCGAATGTTTCCCGTTGCAGGGGCCATCGGCCCTCCAGTAGCGCCGTGCGTAGCGACTCCAGTTCCTTGGCGGCATGCGACGGGTCTCCGGTGCCGAGCAGCATCTGGCAGCGTGCGCCAGTGGCCAGCAGGCCGTAGGGCACTCCCGAGGGGCTGTCCACGGCTTCCCGCGATATCTGCTCGTAGGCGACCAGCGCCGCGGCAGAATGGTTCAGTTTCCGCTCCAGCCGCGCGATTCGCAGCCAGGCCTCGCGGCGGGTAGCCGGCTGCACGGTGAGCGGCCGCAAGAGTTCGAGGGCTCGGTCGTATTTTTCGTCGCGAAACTCGAGTCGCTCGGCGGCCTCAAATTCGCTTTGGAGCTGTGCCGACGCGGCCGCAGGAACGGGTACGAAGATCAACGGTTGGGGCGGATATACTGCCACTGACTTCGCAGTCACCAGGACGAGGATTGTGCCGGGCGGGCGCCTGGTGTTCAGCGCGTTTGCAGAAGGGATAGCGGTCAGTTCGCGCAAACTCAGGTCCCAGTCGGCCAGAAGACCGCTGAGTTGCGCCACCGCAAGGTCAGCGACCTGCTCCAGGCGTTCGCGCGATCGCTGGGCGGTGAGATTCCGGCCCTGTTCAATCAGCCGCCAGGTGAGCCATACCTGCCAAATCGCGAGACACACCACGATTAACAGGAACAGCGGAAGGCTGCGGCGAACCGACAGGAGCCAGACAGGTCGCGAACGCACGTTGAGATTCAGTATATTTCACGGCGGGTCAGAGCTGAATGAGCGCCGTGTCAGGATTCTGTCAGCTATGGAAGCTATGGGGCCGCCTGGGGCCGGATTTTTGGTCCAGCGCATGTGCGCGCATGTGCTCCAAAGCGTGACAGGCGTGGCGTGCGGAGCCCGCAGTACCAAGCTCTGATTGTGCCAGGCGGACAAGACGCAATTCAGGCGCGTCATGCGAGGGATCAATATCGAAGCGGCTCCATAGAATAGGTAGGTGTGCAGCAAACGTACCTTGGGGGCCGCAATGGCCCATTTTCGCAACCCTGCCCGCCGGTAACGTCTCCGTTCCTCGGGATTTGCACACTACGACGTCCGCAGGCCTGGCCTGTCATGCTTTGGAGCAGGTGCGCGCACAAGCGCTGGACGAAAAATCCGGCCTTATCGTCGGTTAGCGTGGTTCTCGTCCAGGATTGCGCTGACCGGTAGGTTCTTAAGTTCTGGTGTGATTGTTATGCTGGAGTGTTTCGCGGGGCCTCTGGCTATGCCTTATCAGACGCCGATTACGGTGAAGGTTGCGTTGGATCGTATTTTTGCTCATGCGTATGTTCTTCCGGCGATTCAGCGGGAGTTCGTGTGCCGGCCGGAGCAGAGCTGTCGTTTGTTCGACAGCCTGATGCGCGGGTACCCGGTCGGGTCGTTCTTGTTCTGGCAGGTGTCCGCTCGCGCGGGCCGCGCGACAGCGGCTAAGCGGCAATCTCACACGGTAAACAAATCTGAAGTCCCATGAGGAAAGGCGTGTACACATATCCTAGGACCGCCAGTCCAATCAACCCGGCTCGGCGCGTTCGCAGCTTGCGCGCCAGGACAACAACCGAGTACAGGCCAAGGAATGCGGCATACGCGAATCCGAAGATGATCCACGACCGAACTTGATTGTTCCCGATTGGGCCGATCCAGAAGAATGCGGAATAGATCAGCCAGATAAAATCGACCCGGCTACTTCGGTTGAGGGGGCCGCTGAACGGATGCCAGACCCCGCGGTGACTCGGTGGAACCGAGGAGCGGCCACACTCGCCCCGGCGAGATGGAGATGGGCTGTACTCCTCGGCCACCGTCGGATCGGACGTCGGTTCTGGTTCGCTCACACCGTCACCCTGCGGGCCCTTCCCTGCCTGCCCTTCAAGGATGGACCGAGCACCGCCGAACTATCAACCAGACGCATTTGTCGCCCCGCATTGGTCCCGGCCTGCTTCCAGGCTCGCCGCACGAGTCATGTTCGACTATATGCTGTCGCGCGGATCAAAAACATGGCCGTCCCCACGTGGAAGGTCCAGCCCGCTGCGGCCTTTTCGGCCGGCCGGACCGCATTCAATTTACAAATGACCCAGAGAACCAGAATGGCAGTTTTCAAGCAGGAATCCAAATGGGATTTGTCACCAATCCCTGATGACAAATGTCACATGGAAGGCAGTGTTGTCCGTTCCCCGAACGTCAAGGTCAACCGCAGTGGAATTGATCCTTCCCATCGTGTTCCTGCACGGCTGGGCGGACAGCACACGCCAAGATCGAGGCCGGCATCCATGAACGGCCCCCGGCGCCTATACTCGTGGACTTCGCGCCGGGCTTTCAACGTGCGATTGAGACCGGCTGCGCAGACAAGCCGGCGACGGTGAGGTTCTACGAAGAGAAGCTCGGCGCCTGCTCGCGGACTCCCAGCTTGCCAGCGCGCGCCTGGATGCCATTGACGAATCGGTAATTGACGGCTACAAGCAACGAGGGACCCGCCAGCCTTCCCGGTACGGGCACCCTTTGTCGCCAGCCTCCGTGAACCGTGAACTGGCTACGCTGCGGCGTTTACTGCGGCTAGCGCGAGAATGGAAGGTCTGGGACCGCGTTCCGCGTATCCGATTGCTGCGCGGCGAGCGAAACCGCGAGTTCGTGCTGAGCCACGGACTTGAACCGAAGTACCTTAAAGCCTCTCCGCAACCGCTCCGAGACGTGGCCGTCCTGATCCTTGAAACCGGTGTGCGCCCGGGTGAAGCCGTGGGATTGCAATGGCCCGGCGTGCGCCTCCAAACCGCCGTTCATGCCAAGCACGGGTACATCGTGATTCGCGGCGGGAAATCTCGGAATGCGAAACGGAACCTCCGGCTCACGGCTCGCGCAGCTGAAATGCTGAAGGCTCGGAAGGCCGGCACGAAATGCGACTGGGAGTTTCCAGGCGAGACCGCCGGGGCCGCTATTCTGGGTACCTCCCTGGATCACCAACACGCCGATGTCCGCAAGACGCTTAAGCTCCCCCGGGACTTCGTGATACATTCGTTGAGGCACACCATGTTGACCCGACTGGGCGAAGCTGGCGCGGACGCCTTCAACATCATGAAAATTGCAGGCTACAGCAGTGTGACGGTATCGCAGCGGTACGTGCACCCGACGCCAGAAGGCATGGACCGGGCCTTCGATCGGCTCGAAAGCCTCAACGCGGAGAAGTTCGCGCAGGCCGAATTGGAAGCGAAGGCGAACGCAGTCGGAGACCTTAACCTCCCCACAAATTCCCCCACAACTAAAAAGCGACGCGCCGGTAAGGCCTCGCAAGTAGTTGAAATAAAAGAAACGGGCCCTTAGCTCAGCGGTTAGAGCAGCGGACTCATAATCCGTTGGTCGAAGGTTCAAATCCTTCAGGGCCCACCACGCCTAAGCCTTCACCGTCATCAGCGCCGACGCATAATTAACCGCATCGGTGGGACCAAACCTCGCCTGCACCCGCGCCAGATACCAGCCCGGCGCCACCGCCGCCCCCGCATCCGACATGCCGTTCCAGATCATCGTCTCCGTCCCCGGCGGACGCGTCTCCCAGTCATGCAGCGTGCGCACCAGAACTACGTCCGGAGTCTGGTCGCTGTCTTGAATGATCTCGAACCGCGTCTCGCACGCCAGTGGGATGGCATACGAGATGCTCGATGACTGGCCCGGCCCAATCGACGTTGGATTAGGATTTGGCCGCCACGCGATGGGCGGGCTCACCGCCGGTGCGAACGCCATGGGCGTAAAGGCATCTCCCCTAATCGTAATGCTGCCCAAGCCGGATGGCCCCATGCCCATCCCGGCGGCGTAGGAAAGGTACGGCACGGTGTTTTGCGGAATGCCCATCGCCGAAACCGCCACCATGTCTACCGCCAGGGGATTCAGGCCCGCGAACACCAGGTCCGCCTCGATCGCCGTTCCCGAGGTGGGCCCTTGCCCTTCCATCCCCCACACGCCGTCGATCACCGCAAAATCGATGGGTCGCGTGGTGTTCAGGTCAATGATGCTCTCCGCAATGCCCCGGTTGTGTAGATCCTGCCGGGGCCATTGGTTCGCTACGCCGTAAATCGTGGGTGACGCCATGCCTACCAGGTTCTTCATGGACAGGGTAGCGCCGACCGACAGGTGCGTTTTCAGTTTTGCCACGCTGATGAAGATGGCATCCGGCCCAATGACGGTATCCGGCAGCCATAGCCGCCGGTGGACCATGCCGCCGCCCGGAACCTTCACCAGGCTGACCGCCCGCTGGCAGAGGTCCACCAGTTGAATGCGCCCCTGCGGATCGTAGGTCAGGAAGAACCCGTATCCGCATGCCGCGAACGGCGCCGGCTGTACGCAGGACCCCTCGGCGATCACCACCTGCGCCGCGCCCGCCGCCAGGGCCAGGTCCACCACCGCTCGCACCACCTGCGGGTCCGTGGTGATCCCTGAGTTTGATGGCGCATCGATCACCAGGTTGGGCTTGATAATGACAGTCTTTCCCGCCATCTGTTTCGAGGGGAATTGCCCGCACGCGTTGATCGCAGTCTTGGCGGCGCGGTACGGTTCATCGGAATGTCCTACGCCCACGCTATAGCTGCCGCCGGCCGCTTTGACAGGCGTTACGGCCAGTAGCGCCGATGGCACCGCCATGGACTGGAGAAACAGCCGCCGTTCAATGGTTTTCATAGTATTTAAAGGCCTGTTTGCCTGATTATCAGACTATATACTACCTCCGCCGCAGTGGCAAACCCTGAGGTACTAGCGTACTATCTGGTGGCTAAACTTCAGTTGAGGGGAGCGGCGGGCGGCGCGGAAAGCGTTTCAATTTGGATCTTCAACTGTGCCGGCGAGGCCTGTGCGCATTTGCCGTAAACCAGCCAGCCGGGCAACGCCGGATCGCTCACCTGGCACCGGTATTCGGGCAAATCGTTCATCACATCGTAACCGAAGAGATCCGGCGTGCCGTCTTTGGCAAACGCGATCACTTTCGGGTCGCGCGGAATATATGCCCGAAAATCCGCCTGGCTCACCGGTTCTCCGGCCAAAACCCGGTCCACGATTCCGAAGATGTAGTGACGGAATTGATGCTCGGCATAATAGTGAGTTAGTGGATACCAGGGAAAGTAAGCTCCCCCCGGATGCTGCCGCAGATAGTCCAAAGCGACCTGTTGACCGGTCTCCGGTAGCTGTCTCACTTTCGCGCGAATGTTTAAAACCAGCGGCGCTTCCGACAGCGCCAGCGGAATGATGATGGCCGCCAGCACCGAAACCACTACCGCGCGAATTTGGCTATTCCCGGCGCCGCGCGCGACATCCGCCAGCATCACCGTCAATCCGCAAGTCAGGAAGAACGTCGCGAAGCTCAGGCTATTGACGTCGCCTCCCGTCTTGGCGCGTCCCGCAAAGGAGAACGGCATCAGCGCGATTCCCACCAGCAGCACAGGCACGCAGCGATTTCTCGCCAGGCCCCGCCAATTTTGGCCGCGCAACCCGCCGCTGGTCCACAGGCAGACGAAACACGCGAGCAATAGCACGGGAACCGGCATAGCCAGCCTGATGAACAGCCGCGCCGCCGTAATCAGGCTAACCAGTCGCGATGCGTCCGACCAGGGATGGTGAGCCGGAACCCAGATCAGACAATGATACAAGCGCCCAGCGCCTTCTCCCACGATCAGTACGCCGCCGCAAAGTCCCCCCACCGCGGCCAGCCATGCCAGGTAGCGCAGCGCGCGCCCTGACCCATACGCTGCCAACAGATACGCCATCAGAACGAACGGCACGGGCAAGAAGGTCTGTTTGCACAAAACCGAAAGCACGGCGCACAAAGCCGAAATGGGGAAAGCGATGCGCTCTCTCCACCGGCCGCCCGGGTATAGCGCACCGCAGGCTATGGCGCCGAGTGCCAGTCCTGGACCATCCGCGTGGACGTTGAAACATGAATACTTCAGTGGCTCCAGATAACACATCAGTAACCCGGCCGCCAGAAAAGCTATTCCGTCGATAGCTCCATAACCTGTCTTACGCGGCGAAAAGTGAAGGAAGGCTGCCGCCGGGAAACATAAAAGGACGGTAATTAACGAGCCCATCAGAACCGCGCTATTAGGTGAGGGAAAAAGCGTTGTGGGCAGATAGACAAGAGCGACCAGGGGACCATACAACGAGCTATAAAGCGGACCGCCCGGAGGCTGAACCACATAGTAATTTACGCCGTGCGCAAGCGCGAACGAGGGCATTAGCCGGGCCGCGTTAGCGTTCCAGAATGGTGTTTCAAGCACCCGGTAGCAGATCGTGAAGAATAGTACGAAAGCCGCGGCCCCAATGCCGATCCTATATCCCGCCCGCATAGAACTTCAGTCTATCCTACTCAGGCGCGGTGATCCGCCGCGGTAGCAATCCGGCGTTAGCCGATCCACTCGGTTACTGCGATGGCTCCGTCGCGATTCTGATGGGTAAATCGAAGCTGTCTTCCGTCCTCGATCTTCAAGGTCATTATCTTCCCCAGATGCACACTTATAAATGACCCGTCATACGGACACCAGACTTGGCCGCTGAAAGTCTTTATCTCGTTGCTCGATAAGTTATCCCCAGGCTCCGTGCCATCCTGCATAAAGCACAGATGATACTCTACTGAGAAGGTCTTACCCTTTCCAGTTGTAACCGTACCTGTTCCGCTAAGGCGTTTGGTAGGCCTGGTCTTATTACCGGGCGCGTTGGACCGGGATAGTTGCAGACTGAAGATATCCTTCAATGATCCTTCTCCCTCGGAATTTGAAGGCGGCTAACCGGTGAGCAGCAGCCGAATCGATTGGCGGGGTTCAAATTCAATCCCATTATAGCAAGCCCGCGGGTGTTCGAGTGAAACCGTTTAGCGGCGAGTCACTAACTGGCCGTTTTGCCGGAAACCAGTGTCACCTGCGCGCGGTGATGATCCGAGTGCCACGCGTACAACGCCAGTGTACGATCCAGTGTTACCGGGCCGAGTTCCGAGTGCCAGAACGTGCGCGCGAAGTCCGCCGGCGTCATGGATCGCAGCAAAACCACCCAGCGGCGGTGCAGTGCATCCAGCAGATCGAGCGACAACTCCACCGGCGCGCTGCGCGAATCGGCCAGTTCCGCCCAGCGGTCCTGATCGTATCCGGTAATGCTGGGCGTGTCCTGGGTCAGCGCCAGGCGGAACCGGCAGAAGCTGTTCATGTGGCTGTCGGCCACGTGGTGCACCACCTGCCGGACGGTCCATCCGCCGGGACGGTAGGGCGTCTCCAATTGCTCCGGCGTCAAGCCTTCCACGGCCGCCCGCAGCCGCGCGGGCGCCTTCTCCAACCGGTCGATAAACTCGCGCCGCTGTTCTTCCGTGCTTTCACCCTCGTATTGAAACCGGCCAATGGGGTAGCGGAGGTCCATAGTTTTCCCAGCATATCAGAAGCTTTGCCGCGGGCCGGCGCCGGCGGCCGCAACGCTCCTCTTGACGACCTACAGGAGCACGCGGTATACTCCTGTTGGCGACCTACATGAGTCCACAATCGGAAGTGCGCAGATGGCTTTCCCGCGTGGCCGGAGTCTTCCGGCGGCAAGCGCTCGACCGGCAACTGAACGAGGAAGTGCGTTTCCATCTCGACATGGAGGCGGAGGCGAACCGGCGGCGAGGCATGAGCGCCGAGGAGGCGGCGCGGGCGGCGCGGCGAGCGTTTGGAGGGGCTGAACAAGTGAAAGAGATTTACCGCGATCGGCGCGGTCTGCCCGCGATCGAGATGCTCTTCAAAGATATCCGCTACGGCCTGCGCACCATGCGCCGAAGCCCGGGTTTTACGGCCATCGCGGCGCTTTCCCTGGCGCTGGGGATCGGCGCGAACACCGCGATTTTCACGCTCATGGACGCAGTGATGTGGCGTTCGCTGCCGGTGCCGGCGCCGGAAGAACTCGTTTCGGTGGGCGACGCCTCGCGGCCCACGGCGCTCAGCGAAGGCGCGCCGATGCTGACCGTGCTCTCCTATCCGCTGTACGCGCGCCTGCGAGATCAGAACCGGGTCTTCCGCGGGCTGATGGCCGCAGGCAAGTCCGGTCCGATCGACATGAACGTGGATGAAGGCAGTGACGAACCCGTGCGTGGACGCCTGGTTTCGGGCAACTACTTCGATGTCCTGGCTGTAGCACCGGCGCTCGGCCGCACATTCGCGGCGGGCGAGGACGAACCCGCTGCAGGCAGCCCGGTGGCGGTGATCAGCTACGATTTCTGGCAGAACCGCTTCGCGGGCGATCGCGGCATTTTGGGCCGCACGCTCCGGCTGAACCGCGCCATGTTCACGATTATCGGCGTGGGGCCGCGGGGGTTCAGCGGCGAAGTGGTGGGCAGCCCCACCGACATCTGGATTCCGCTGGCCATGCAGCCGCGGGTGAATCCGGGATACCCGCGGCTCGACAATCGCAACTCGAACTGGCTAATCGGGATGGGACGGCTGAAGCCCGGCGTTTCGCTGGCACGGGCGCGCGCGCAGATCGCCGCGCTGGCGCAGGAAGCCTTGATGGATTACACCGGAGCGAACCTTTCGCCGGACGACGCGAAGGCGATCCGGTCGCAGACCATTGATGTCGAGCCGGGCGGGCGCGGCCTTTCCTGGATCCGGGGCCACGATCGCTCGCTATTGGTTACGCTGGCGGCGCTGTTCGGGCTGGTGCTGGCGATTGCCTGCGCGAACGTAGCCAACCTGCTGCTGGCGCGCGCCAGCAAACGGCAGAAGGAGATTTCCATGCGCCTGGCGCTGGGCGCCGGCCGGCCGCGGCTCATCCGGCAACTGCTTACGGAGAGCGTCCTGCTCGCGGCGATCGGAGGGAGCATGGGACTGCTGATGGCAGGCTGGGGCAGCCGG
Source organism: Bryobacterales bacterium (assembly GCA_963843255.1). Taxonomy (GTDB): domain Bacteria; phylum Acidobacteriota; class Terriglobia; order Bryobacterales; family Bryobacteraceae; genus Bog-159. The sequence continues at coordinate 342,902 of CAWJJQ010000010.1, forward strand.
ATCCTTTCGCGTCTGGCGGCCGTGGGCGGGGTCAGCCCGATTCCGTTCGATGTGGACGTGCGTCCGCACATAGCGGTGCTGGCGTTTACCGGCGCGGTTTCGGTGCTGACGGCGCTGCTGTTCGGGCTCGCGCCGGCGCTGCGATCGACGCGCATCGACCTGGCGCCGGCGCTCAAGGAAGGCACGCGCACGTCCGGCGCGGGCGGCGGACACCTGGCGCGCTGGCTGGTGGTGGCACAACTGGGGCTGTCGATAGTGATGCTGACCGGCGCCGGATTGTTGATGCGCAGCCTTGCGAACCTGGAGACGCGGGACGTGGGATACTCGCGGGCTAACCTGGTACTGGTGAAGGCCGACTTCAGCGGGAGCGGCTACACTTCAGACCGGCAGTTGGCGGCACTCAACCGGTTGATGGAGCATCTGCGCGCGACACCGGGTGTGCGCGGCGTCACGGTGTCGGAGAACGGGTTATTCAGTGCGACCGATTCCAGCACGGACAGCCTGCAGGTGGAGGGTTTCACGCCGGCGCGGCGGGAAGATGCCTCGAGCGGCTTCGACCAGGTGGGGGCGCACTATTTCCAGGTGGTAGGCGTGCCGCTGGTCGCGGGGCGCGATTTTGACGAGCGCGACCGGCTGGGAGCGCAGGCGGTGGTGATCATCAACGAAACGATGGCGCGGTTTTATTTCGCCGGCCGCGATACGCTGGGCAAATACCTTGCGAACGGCGGCGACCGGGCCGTGATTGTGGGAGTCGCACGGGACATGAAGCAGCGCAACCTGAAGGCTGGCATGGAACGACGCTTTTATCTGCCTCTGCTGCAAAGCACGGACCGCTTCGGGGCATTCAACCTGGAAATCAGAACGCGGGACGACGCGGCGCGCATGATTCCGGCCACACGGCGCGCGCTGCAGTCGTTCGACCGCAACCTAAGGGTAACGAGCCTGCAGACGGTGCGCGTGCTGATGGATGAAAGTATCAGCGCCGACCGCATGATGGCCCGCCTGGCGGGATTTTTCGGCGTGCTGGCGCTGCTGCTGGCGGCGAGCGGTTTGTACGGCGTGATCTCGTATGCCACCGCGCGGCGCACCAATGAAATCGGGGTGCGGATAGCGCTGGGCGCCGGCCGGGGGACCGTAGTCCGGATGGTGCTCGGCGAGACGCTGGTGCTGGCGGCTGCGGGATTCGCGATCGGGCTGCCGGCGGCGCTGCTGGCGGGGCGATTGATTGGTGCGACGCTGGTGGGGGTGAGCGCGCGCGATCCGCTCACGTTCGGCGCGGCCAGCGGGGTGATGTTGCTGGCGGCGCTTTGCGCGGGCTTCATTCCGGCGGAGCGGGCATCGCGCATCGATCCGATGGTGGCGCTGCGGCAGGATTAGGCTTCTACCAGAGATGGACACGTCTAGAGATCAGTTTTGGGGGACCAGAGCGAAAACGGTCCGTGGCCGAATGCGCCTCCTCCGGAGCTTGTGCCGTAGATGGCTCCCGTCGAGCTGAGGGCGAGCCCGGCAATCGGATTCGCCCCGTCTCCGTGCTGGCGAGAAGCTGTGGATTGTCTCCGTCCAGGGCCCGCCCGGTGTTGCGCGTGGGGTCAGTTCGAAGACGATGCCACATCCTCCGAGTTGATCGACTGTTGCCTGACAAGCTGATGTCTAACTTCCACCAGATTGCAAAACCTCGCTCGCGAGTTTTATGGCGTAGATAACACGGAAGGCGTCGCCTCTCAACGGGAGTAGCGCTCAAACACGTCAGAACCGAGGCCATGAAGTGGCTTGGCGATAACTGCTTTGCCGCCGTCCGCCGCAATCGTGAGCGCCGAGAGAATCGAGGACCGCGCGGCTTCGGGAAAGTTCTCGAATTCCTTCAAGGCCGCCTTCACCCAAGAAACAGCTCGCGTTTGTCGAGTCTCAGCCATTCACGATTTCCGTATGAGGCCCACCAGACCGATGTTGTCATTTATGACAACAACTGTGAAGGACCTTGGGTATGCTGCCGGACTCAGTCGGTCAAAAGGCGGCCTGAGAGCCCGCCGCAGGCTTGGGAGCCCGCCTCACTGCTCGCGCAGCACCGTTACAGGGTCTACGCGAGTGGCTCGGTGCGCCGGCATTACACACGCCGCGAGACCCACCACCATCAGCGTGAGAACCACCGCGGACATCACCCGCGGGTCCGTGGGCTTTACACCGTAAAGCTGGCCGGCGACCACGGAGCGTACGGCCACAGACCCGGCCACGCCGAGCAACAAGCCGGCGCCTAAAAGCCACAGCGTCTCGCGGAGGACCAGTCTTACTACACCGCCGGCGGTGCATCCGAGGGCGGAGCGGATGCCGATTTCGCGCTGACGTTGCGTTACCAGGTAGGCCAGCACGCCATAGATCCCGATCGCCGACAGGAACAGCGCCAGGCAGCCGAAGAAAACTGCCAGGGTGAGCGACGCTCGCCGCGACGCCAGGGCCAGATCGCCGCGCTCCTCCATGGTGTGCACGTCGAACAGTGCCAGGCTCGGCGCCACCGCGGAGAACCGGGCGCGCACCGCACTAAGGATGGGCCGGGTGTCGCCGGCGGTTTTGATCGCCAGGGTAAACCCGCGCTGGACATCCTGCGCGTAAGGCATGTAGTACGCTCCCACCGGGCTGCCGTTACCCTCCACATTGGCCGTGTGGATAGTGTGAATGACTCCCACCACGGTCATCCAATGAGTGTGTTCGTCGGTCCTGAGAATGTTATGGATATCCTGCGGTTGAAACATGCGGCGGCCGATGGGGTTGCGATCGGGCCAGAAGTGGCGTGCGAGGCGCTCGTCGACGATGATGGCGCCGGGGGCGGAATCGCGGTCGCGTTCATCGAAGGCTCGTCCCATCACCATGGGGATGTGCATGGCCTCGAAATAGCCAGGCGTAATCACGACCTGATCGGGCGAAATGAGCGACTCGCCCGGTTTCATGATGTAGCCTTCGGCCAGGATGATGCTGTCGCTGTGATGAGTGCTCCAGGGAATCGTGCTGGTGGCGCCGGCGGCGGTCACGCCCGGAATCGCGTGTATGGCGGCGAGGGCACGATCCATGAGCCCGCGCGCGTCGGAGTCTTTGGGATACAACGAATCGGGCACGCTGGTGGCCGCCGTCACGACGCCTTTGACATCGAATCCAGGATTGACCTGGAGCAACTGGCGGAAACTGGCCAGCACCAGGCCCGCGCCAGCCAGCAGCACGAAAGCCAAGCCAACCTGTCCCACGACGAGAACCTGACGCAGGCGACGGGAGCGCTTGCCGCCGGTGCCCGAACGGGTCTCTTCGCGGAGGACGTCGTTGACGCGCGCACGAATCACGTGCACGGAGGGGATCAGCCCTACGACGATGCCGACCAGGGCCGCGGTCGCGAGCATCGCCAGCAGAACCACGCCATTGACGTGGACCTCTCCCGCGCGCGGCAGCGTTTCGATGCCGCTATGCGCCAGGGCGCCTAACAATCCGGTACCAAGGGCGGCCCCCACAGCTCCGCCCGCCAGAGCCAGCAGGATGCTTTCCGTGACCAACTGCCCCATTAGGCGTCCTGTGCCGGCGCCCAGCGCCAGGCGGGTGGCGAACTCCTTGCGCCGCAAGGCAGCGCGCGCCAGCACCAGGTTGGCGACGTTTACGGTGCCGATCAAAAGAACGAAAGCCGCTCCACCCCACAGCAGGTAGAGGGCGCCGCGAACTTCCTTGACCAGCATTTCCTCCAGGGGCACAACCGCCGTGTGGAAGCCGGCGTTCACCAGCAGTTCTTTAAAGACGGGAAAACGCTCCAGGTTGGCGCGGTTGAGCGCATCCAGCTGCGCCTGTGCCTGTACAAGAGTGGCGCCGGGCTTGAGCCGGCCGATGCTCAGCCAGTCATTGTTGTGGTGCACCTCGCGTTCTTCCGGAGTAAACGCCGTGGGGATCCACAGGCTGACCTCGGGGTTGATGAAGTTGAAGCCGGCGGGCATCACTCCGACCACGCTGTACGGCTGCTCGCTCAGGCGGACATCGCGGCCGAGCGCCGCCTCCGGGCCGCCGAAGAGTTGCCGGCTCATGCCATCGCTCAGGATTACTTTTCGTTCGGAGCCAGGCTCACCTTCGGCATCGTAAAAAGCGCGGCCGCGCGCGGGCGGCACGCGCAAGAGCCGGAAAAGCGAAGGGGTGGTGACCATGCTGGTGACGCGTTGGGGCGTACCCTGGACGTTAATGGTCTGGCCGGAGGTGTGGAACAGAGCCTGGTCGGAGAAGACATGGACGTCGCGCAGGCGGTCGTAATAGTCGCCGGAAGCGCTTTCGTAACCGATCGCGGCGCCCGCCCTGGGATAGCGATTGGCCATCAGCAGGATGGACTTCGCGTCCGGCACGGGCAGCGGCCGCAGCAGGATGGAGTTCACCACGGCGAAGGTCGCGGTGTTGGCGGCGATACAGACCGCAATGGTGAGAACCACCGTAATGGTGAATCCCTTGTCGCCGCGGAGAGAGCGGACGGCGTACCGAAGGCTGCGAAAAGCGGATCCCATAAAGGTTAATACGAACTTCGGGGTCTCCAATGTTGCAAAATTTTGGCCGGCTTGGAAGGCGGGGTTAAGATTGCAGGAATGGACGCTGCGGTACAACACGCGCCGGATGATGGGTCATGCTCAACATCGACGGTTACGAAGACCGTCTGACGATGTTGGATAGGCTGGCGAAGGCGTATCCGGTCCCGCATGGATTTCTCGATCCTATGCGGGGGGATCGCATTCAGACCCAGTGGCAACTGACCTCCGGACGCGGGCGAATCCCTTTCGCGCTGGGCTGGGGGAAGGTCATGGTGAAGGTGCTGGCGGGCGCCGATTTTTTTACGGACTGGCACGTTGTGGGCCCTTTGAGCGCAGACCTGCTGCCGCAGCGTATCTGCACGGCGGACGGACCTGGATCCGCTGCAGCCCAGCGATCTCCCGCTGCCGCAGCGTTCGACGGTAACGATGATCGCGGACTTGTTCCGGAACTCCGATCTGAGCCCGGTCTACACGCCCCTGCTGGAACAAGGCGCGGAGGTTTTGAACGCGGGCATTGTGACCCGTCTGGATCTGGATCGCGACTTTCATGGCCTGGCGCGTCAACTGCGTGGGTTTGTTTGAGCGCATGTGGGGCAGCGCCTTGCGCTGCGGCGGACCCTCGGTCCGCCAAGAACAAAAGGCGGCCTGAGAGGCCGCAGCAGGCGGAGCGCCTGCCCCACTACGGCGCCAGGGCTCGAACAGCAAAACCCGTAGCGATCAGCGGATCGTCTTCCTTCACCAGATTCTGCGGATTCGACCAGGACCCATCGCTTCGCTGGCTCTGCCCCAGTCCATCGGCTACGCGATGGCCCGCATCAACTCCAAGCGCGCGAAAGGCCTCGCTGCTCGCGGCTGAGTAATAAAACGCCAGGCCCTGCGGCCACCGCTGGTACGCCTCGCCGACAAAGCCCGGCACATCCATGCCATCGTGATGCGCCACCAGCCACTGTCGGGCCCTCGCCACGCGCGGATCGTCGAGCGGACTCCCCACAGCGATCAAGGCGAGAATGCCGTCCGCCGTGGTGGTTCCGTAACTACGGAAGTGTTTGCCGTCGTGCCCGGCTTTGTTGGTGTCGAACTCAGTGGTGGTGAAGAAGAAGCCGCCGTCCGCATTCTGGCAGCGCTCGACGAACATACGGGCGCACGCGAAAACGCCGTCGGAAGCAGGAACGCCCGCGGCGCGCAAGGCTTCCAGCACGTAGCGTGTCATGGAGAGATCCACATGGCCGGTATCGGGCGGCGTGCGGTGGCCGCCACCCATGCCCCACGCGCCATACGCGGCATCCGCCGGATGCCAGCCATTTTGTTCGGTGAATTGTTGGGCGCGCAGATAATCCACCATGGGTTGTACCTGCACTTCCCGACCTGGACGGCGCGCGCGGCAAAGCGCCTTAACCGCCAGCGCGGTCGAGTAATTCGGATAATCCGGAATGCCCGGATCGGCCATCCCCAGCGCGCCTGCCTGCGTGTGATCGCGGATGAAAGCGATGGCGCGATCCACATTCGCGGGGGAGTCCGGATAGACTTCCGCAGGCACGCGCAGCAGCGCCTCGAGCACAAACGGAGTGAGCGACTGGCCGGAGCGCAGCAGGCCGTAGGTGTGGCTATGCCATCCACCGTCCGCGGCCTGCGCGCTCCACAGGTACCGGGCGCCTCTCGCCAGGGGAGTCTGTGACGGGCCGCAGCCGGATGCGGCCAGCAGCAGGCAGGCAATCGCATATCGCCGGGTCATTTGGTTTTGGCGCGCGTGATCAGCACTGGTTCGCGATCGGCAACCAACATTAAGATGGCCGCGCTGGTGACGGCGACACGCCCGGTAATGCAGTGATGCCCGGCCCAGGTACCGTCCTCGTTTTGCATGGACAGCAGCTTGGCAGTCATCTCCGTGTTCCACTTCCGCCATTCCAGCCCGCCCGCGCGGTGCAGGCTGTCGCTGATGTTCAGGTACGAGAAGAACTCCTCGCCGCCAATGGATCCGAAGCCGGAGACGAACCGCGCATCGGAAAGCTGGCTCTTGATGGCGTTGATTTGAGCCGCGTTCTTCTTCCGATCGTCGTCCGTGCGGCTGAGCTGCTCGAATTCCTGGGCCCGCTTGTACAGCGAAACCCCGGCCGAAGCCGCCGAAACTTCCACAGAAGCCGTAGCCATACCCAGATGGGTTCCGTCGGTTGTGGCATAGCGTCCGGCCCCGATTCCCCCGCCCGCGCCCACACCCACTCCGCCCACACCGGGACTGGCCATAGGCGCGGCTGCGGTTCTTTGGGTGTAGTCCTCGATTTTCGCCATGGCCATCTGCTGCACGGCCACCCCTTTTTCTTTGGCGATGTACAGGCTCTGAGACGCCATGGAAGTGCCCAGGATGGGCGCCCATCCGCCGGCGATGTTCCAGCTTCCATCCTTCAACTGGCTGTTCTCGATCTTGGCGACACACTTTCGCAGGTTCTGGCGGACCAGGGCGTTCGCCTGCGTGTCGCCCATGTTGCCATCGAGTTCGGCCAGCAGTTTGGAAGTCAGGAAGGTATCGATGTACGGTCCCAGCTTGCGCTGGATCTGGGTACCTCTGAGGTCTGTAACGGCCAGGCCTTCAACCGGGCTTTGTTGCACATGCTGCAAGATGAAATGGACGGCGCGCTGGAGGGATTCGCGGTACGGGCCGCTGGTGGGGGTACTGCCTGTGTGCAGGAGAGCCTCGGCGGCGACTGCAGTATTAGCAACGTCATTACCGGCTGACTCCAGATTTTCATCTTTGCGGACATAAGATGTTTCGCCGCCATCCTGTCCCCATCCGCCGTCTTTGCCTTGCACGGAAACCAGCCATTTCACGCCTTTTTCAACGGCCACGGTGGCGGGGTCGCGGTTGGCCGGTTTCTTCTCGACTGTGGTTTCGGCGTAGATGCCGGCTGCAATGGCGGCTACACCGGTGACAAGCACACGTACCCTCTTCGATCTCATTTGTTACTCCTTTGGGCGGCCCGGAGAATCCGCCGCAGGCCTGGTGCCTGCCTCACTTACGATGAGGAATGCCGCTTCAACACGTTTCCTTCCACTCGAGATGCAAAATTTCGATCTATTGAAGGCGTAGACTTACGGACCGTGGAGTTGCCGCTTCGTGCAACCTGCGCGATACGGTGTGATTACGTTTCACGCAACGCCGATGTGGTATCTTCGTTCGAAGCGAATCTGGAGCAACGGATGGCGGTGGAACATTTCGACGTTTTGATCATGGGGGCGGGCTTGTCGGGCATCGGCGCGGCCCACTATCTGCAGGAGCTTTGCCCAAGTAAAACCTACGTCATTCTGGAGCAGCGCGAACGCATCGGCGGGACGTGGGACCTGTTCCGCTATCCGGGCATCCGGTCGGATTCGGACATGCTGACCATGGGCTATTCGTTCCGCCCCTGGACAAGCCCCAAGGCGATCTCTCCGGGCGAAGACATTCGCAACTACATTACGGATACGGCGCGCGAAGAGGGGATCGATCGCCATATCCGTTTCCGGCATAAGATCCAGCGCGCGGACTGGTCCTCGGGAGAATCGAATTGGACCGTGCAAGCGGTGCGGGTGCGCGCCGACGGTAGCGAAGAGCCCGTCACACTAACCTGCAACTTCCTGTTTTCGTGCGCGGGTTACTACCGGTATTCGGCGGGCTACCTGCCGGAGTTTCCAGACATCGGCCGATTCACTGGACGCGTGGTGCATCCGCAAGCCTGGCCCGCAGACCTGGACTACGCCGGCAAGCGCGTGGTAGTGATCGGCAGCGGTGCGACCGCGGTCACGCTCCTGCCCGCCATGGCGAAGACTGCCGCGCACGTGACCATGCTACAGCGTTCGCCGACTTACATCATTTCCATGCCCCAGCAGGACGTGATCGCCAACTGGTTGCGGCGTGTCTTGCCGCCCATATGGGCGTACCGGCTCAGCCGCTGGAAGAACGTGGCGTTGATGATGTATGTCTACCAGCTCGCGCAGCACTTTCCGAATTTCGTGAAGCAAGGGTTGGTCAAGAAAGTAAGGGAGGCGCTGGGTCCTGAATTCGACGTGGCCACGCATTTCACGCCGCGGTACAACCCCTGGCAGCAGCGCCTCTGCCTGGTACCGGACGGCGATCTGTTTCAGGCGATGAACGCCGGCCGCGCCAGCGTCGTCACCGGGCAGATCGAAACGTTTACCGAAAAGGGCATACGGCTGGCATCGGGCAAAGAACTGGAAGCCGACATCGTGGTGACGGCGACGGGACTGGTGCTGCAGGCGTTTGGCGGAGCGGACCTTGCGGTGGACGGCCGCAAAGTGGACCTCAGCCAAACGCTGGCATACAAGGGCGTGATGTTGTCGGGCGTGCCGAATCTCGCATCCGTATTCGGCTACATCAACGCCTCGTGGACGCTCAAGGCCGACTTGATCTGCACCTATGTGTGCCGCTTACTGAACATGATGGACAGGAAGGGCGCGCGCCAGGTGACACCGCGGCCGGGCAACGAGGCGGCGGTCACCACCTTCGTGGAAAAGTTTACGCCGGGCTACATGCAGCGCGCTCTGGCGGATTGGCCCAAGCAGGGTTCAAAGGCCCCCTGGCGCGTGTATCAGAACTACGTCCGCGACGCACTCAGCCTGAAGTGGAGTCCGGTTGACAACGATGCCCTGGAATTTTCAAATCCGGCAACCGCTCCATCGAACTCGGTTCTGGACGAAGTGGCGCAGACCGCGCATTAGGGATTGGCGGCGCGGCCTTCGGCATCCACCAGGTACAGCACGGCATCGCCCGAAAACGGCGGGCTGAACGCTTGGATGGAGGATCCCGCCCGGACCGGAGGTGCGGCGATGGCCACTCCAGTCGACGGATTGAACCACTCGACGGCCATCGTTCGGGAGGCCGGCATTTCCGAGAGATCGACCGTAAACGAGCCACCCGAAGGCGCGTAAACCAGATACTCCGCACGGGCGGCCGCAGTGTGGGCCAAACAGAATCCGGTGGAACTGAGTGAGGCGCGCGGCGTGACCCCGGCGAGAGCTACTCTGCGGGAATAGCGCAGAATGTATCCCAGATTATCCCGGAAATTGTCCCAGCGCGGGTCGGGTGCGGCGCAGATCCCGTTAACAGGAGAGATGCACAGGTTGCGGCTCTCGCGCGGATAGTAGACCACGTACGGATCCATGAACAGCACCTGATTTCCGTTCATGAAATTCTCCCACGCAAAGTTGCGGTTGTTTTGCGGCGTTTCTTTCCACATCTCCCAGTAGGAATGGTCGCTGTCGTTCACATTGACCTTACAGGCCGGCTTGCCGCTGCCGCATGATGTCACGGACGAGATGCGCACCTGCGGCGCCACCCAGTCCGCATCCGAGTTATAGATGACCGTATCCGGCGCTCCGATCAGGGCGGCGTATCCGACGGGGTGGCGGTGCGGCTTGCTGGATTCATACGCGCGGATGTGGGCGATCTGGTGATCGTTCCACCACGTAGAATTAGCGGGGGCCTCTTCGGAGACGATCCAAAGCACGTTGGGCAGGTCGTTCAGGGTGTCGATCACGTGCTGCACGTAAGCATCTTGAAATCGGGTGATCGCGTTGGGTGCGGTCATGGCCATGGACGCGATGCCTTTCTGTCCGCCCGTGTATCCATCGTCAACCTGGTTGACGTTGTTCGCTCCGGTGAACGGATAGCCGTCGCCGGGGCAGCGGAAGACGTTCAGAAACTCGCCCGAGAACAGATAGACCCCCGCGTAAATGCCGGCTTGATTGAGGGCTGCCACGCGCGTGCGCAAGCGATCGAAGAAGTTGTGGTCGAACTTTGTGAGATCGAATTTCAAGCCGCCGTCGGTGGCGGAACCGGGACCCGTCCTCGACCAGGGAAACGGGCTGACGGTGAAATCCGGCGGATGACTGGCGGTGCTGGGCAGCGCGCAGAATTTGGGCAACTCCGTGGTCCACAGCAGCGTGAAGTTGTGTCCATGCGCGGACTGGAAATTGACGAAGGCGGTGAAATCCAGATTCTGGATGGATCCGTTCGTGCCCCAGTCCTGAAAAGTGTTCCAACTCTGCGATCCGTTCAGGATGAGGATGTGGCCCTGGGAGTCCGAGAAGTAGTTGGGATTAGCGGAAGCTTTGAGCGGCCCGGCCGTCTGCGGACAAACCGGGCGCGTCTGCACGAGAAACATGCAAAGGAATAATACGTGCAGGGCTTCCCGCTGCAGCCTACGGTTGCTTTCCGGCACGTGATTCTGCCTCCGCCAACCAGCCGCGGCGTAGCCGCTCCTCGGGCACGCTTGAGAGATACGGCTTGATATCGAGAATTGGGGTCGCATCCAGCATGTCGATTCCGCGCACGTGCAGCGCCGCCCCATCGCGGCGGAGGAGTTCGACCACCGTCAATCCGATCGGATTCGGCCGCCGCGGCGAGCGCGTGGCGAAGACGCCATGCGGCCGGTTATCGCTCGGGGGCGTGCCCACCAGCGCGTATTCCGTAGAACGATGGAAGGCCCAGAGAACGATCAGGTGCGAGAAGCCTTCGATATCCAGCAGGCCGGGCTCGAATTCAGGATTCAATTCGAGAATCCCCTCCGTCTGGTGCTTGGCGCCCAAGCCCTTGGGAATGTCCTTGGTGTCTTTGTACGGGCTTCGGATATAGCCCACCGGCTGCATAGAAATCATGATTATTTTCGCGCGCTCTCTTAATCCTTGCACAAGGCGCCGACCCGATTCTGCGCGAATTGTATTACGAGAGCATAGATTCAGCACTCTGAGTGTGCGACGGAGGGCAGCAGAACCGCAACGTTTCTCACGAAGCGTGGCAGCCGGCTGGGCGGACCCTAGCGGTTGCAGATACCGATTGCAGCACATGGATGGCGAATTGGTCCCGGCCGATGGCGCGAAGAGCGGATCCCAGGGCCCCGCGAGGTCACGACGTGGGCCGCGAGGCCGCACAATTAGTGCAGAATTCTCATCCATGGGAAAACTAAGCGGGTAGGTAGCGCTTGAGCACCGGGAAAACCGTTTGCACAAATGCTATCCCTTGCCGTGTGGCGTCGTCCTGATCGTTGTTTATCACCGGCACGGTGACACGCACCAGAGCAGTATCGCTGCGGTGATAGCGGATGGAATCCATCACCAGCCAGAATTTCGCGGAGAACTCACTGGCGATGACACGCCGCTGGCTTTGATACCAATACAGCACCACGCTCTTCTCGTCGCCGTGCGAAACCACGAAGCGGTTGATGCGGATAGGCTGCGCCTGGCCCGTTACCGGAACTTCCAGGAGCCCGGTTGCCTCAGGCTCCCAACCCGATCCCGGCAGGCAATTCTTCGGGGAGTGCGGCGACTGCCCGGTACGCTGCGTCTTGAAATAGGCGACGAACAGGCTGGCGAGTGCGCGCGGCTGGGGTCCTTGATAAAGGCGATTCAGCATATCGTCGGCGTTGAGTTGATCGCGGATCTCCTGCTCCACTGGATAATTCCGGGTCTCCTGCCAACTGCCAAGCTGAGCCGGAAAAAAATCCAGAGGCTGCGCATTGGGGACTGTTTCGCCGCGCGACGCGGCGTAGAACAGGCCAGCCTGAACCAGCAGGACCAAGGTTAGAATCCGAACGTACTTATTGCCGAGCCAGCTCATGCGCTATGAACTCCGTTGGATCTCACGACGTGCAGGAGGCGGAACGCTCCGTTCAACAGCTGATGCAGCACCACCATGATCGCCAGCGCGACCATGAAGATCACCCACCCCGATGCGGTGTGGAAAAAACCTTCGGCGAGTTCCGGTTTGTATTCGGTGAGAACGCCGGTCAATGTCACGCGGCTGGCATTGGCCACGATGGCGATGGGAATGGTCGCCAGGAATAGCAGGATGCGCATCCACATCCTCTTTTCAAAAAAGTAGCCGTACACCAGAGACAAAAATGTCAGCGAAAGCAGAGAGCGGATGCCGCTGCAGGCCTCCACTACAGAAAGCTTCTGCTCAGCGAGTTCTAGCACGTTGCCTTCCCTCAGCACGGGGATCTGCATCCAATCCAAAGCCGTATTGGCCACGCGGCTGGCCAGAAGCTGCAAAGGAAAAGTGATACTGTTGTATACCACTGTGGGGATAGGAATCATGAAAAACAAAAGAAGCAGTGGGAAAGCGAGCGCGCGGACCCAAGCCGTCCCTCCCAACAGCAGCACGATTCCGATAACCGAGATGACGAAGGCGGTGCGCGCCAGAAACAACTCGGCGCCCAGGGTGGCAATGTACAATTGCAGTCCCGCATATAGCACCACAACCAATCCCCACCAGTTAGGGCAGGGCTTGAGGACTACCAATTCCGGGCGCTTTTGCCAGACGATGAAGCCGGCAATCAGGGGCACAAAGAAGCCGTGCCCCATATCGGGATCGGAATTCCACTGCCGCACCAGACGCCACAATACGGGAGCATACGACACCACCAGCAGCGCCCCAAGCCATGCCCATGCCACCCAAGGCAAGCGCGCGGTGCGGAACTGGGTCTGTGCGGTGGGCGAAGTGACCTGCATCTTCAGTTATGATACACGCTGGATTCAGGCGATGATGCATGCATGTGCCGAAACGTACGCAATGCGGTACGGGATTGTGACAGATGCATTCAAATCGGACTAATCTGATGGGGATAGGATGCCCATTCCGCTGCGCGTGCTTATAGTCTCGGATCGGGAAGGAGAAGCGCAGCAGCTTATAGACGAATTGCGCCGCAGCGACTACGTTCCCACATACAAACGCGTAGCTAGCAAAGGGGCCATGCGCGAGGCCCTGGCGGAGAAATGGGAGTTGATCCTGGCGGCCTGCGAAAGCGCTCGGCTGGGCACCTTGTCGGCGCTCGAAATCCTGCGCGATAACGGCGCGGATATTCCCCTAGTAGCAATCTCCGGCCCAATGCCTGAGGAATCCGTGCTGGCAGTGCTGAAAGCCGGCGCGGCGGGGCACATCGCGCGCGAGCACCTCTCCCGGCTGGGAATGATGGTCACGCGCGAGATGAGCCAGGCAGAGGGCCGACGCGAGCGCGGCCGCCTGGAGCAACAGTTCCGGCAGGCGCAAAAGATGGAAGCGGTCGGCCGGCTGGCCGGCGGCGTGGCGCACGACTTCAACAACCTGCTCACGGTGATGACCGGGTATGCGGACCTGCTGCTGGCGGGCGGTGACTTGGCCAGGCAACAGCGCACCGCGCTCGAAGAGATTCGCCGTGCCGCCGAACGGGGTGGATCGCTCACCCACCAATTGCTGGCCTTCAGCCGGCGGCAGCCATTCACGCCGCGCAGCGTCCGGTTGAATTTGCTGATGGTCAACATGGAGAAGATGCTCTCGCGGCTGATCGGCGAAGACGTGGAGCTAATCACGGTAGCAGGCGCCGAGCCGGCCACCGTGCGCACCGATCCGGGCCAGTTGGAACAAGTGATCATGAACGTGGTGGTGAATGCCCGAGACGCCATGCCGGGCGGCGGTAAACTGATTCTCGAAACAGCCAACGCGGAGGTGGATCAAAGTTACTCCGGACCGAACGTAGACCTGAAGCCCGGATCTTACATCGTGCTGGCCATCAGCGATACGGGAATGGGGATGGATCAGGAGACGCTGACGCACTTATTCGAGCCCTTCTTCACCACTAAGGGTCCCGGAAAAGGCACCGGACTGGGTTTGGCCACGGCATACGGAATCGTCAAGCAGAGCGGCGGAGCGATTTCGGTGTACAGCGAGCCGGGACGCGGTACGACGGTGAAAATCTACTTGCCGTCGGCGGAGGCGAAAGCTCCGGTAGAGGCATCCGAGCCGGCGCCGTCCGTCGCACTGATGGGAAGCGAGACCATCCTGGTGCTGGAAGACGAGGCGCGCGTCCGCAAGCTGATTTGCGAGGTCCTGGCCGCGCGCGGCTACCGCGTGCTCGAAGCCGTACGTGGCGAGGAAGCCATTCGCAAGGCCGCGGAATACAGCGGACGGATCGATTTGCTGTTGTCCGACGTGGTGATGCCCGAGATGAGCGGGCCGCAGGCGCTGGAGCAGATTCGCGGGCCGCATCCGAACATCAAGGTACTGTTCATGTCCGGTTATACGGACGAAGCCATGGTGCACCACGGGATCCTGGGATCGGGCGCGCCATTCTTGCAAAAACCCTTCCTGCCGGATACTCTGGCCCGCAAGGTGCGCGAGGTGCTCAGCACGCAAGCATCGGCCGGTTAGTGTTGCGAACGAACCGCCAAATGCGATAAACAGTCCGCGTGACTTCTCGGCTTAAATTTGCTAACATACTGATCTGTCAGTGCTTTGCTGGTGAATCAGGCGGATCGGTGGCGGTGTAAATTCCCGGAATCCATTGAGAGCGCACGATTTCCTCGTTGTTATAGTATTCTCGCGGATGTAAGTTCCCGGCAATTCTTCTGATTTGATGTCGCGGAGGCATCGGCAATGGCGGTCGATCAGAGCAAAGAACAGGTGGACGAGTTAGTCCAGCCGGAAAGCGAAAGCTACGAATCTTTGCTCGATGAGTATTCCCATCTTTCCCCGCCGGCCGAGGGCGAGATTCTGCAGGGGACTGTCCTCAAGATCACCTCGAAAGAAGTGATCGTGGACGTCGGGTACAAGTCCGAAGGCCTGGTGCCGATCGAGCAGTTTCTCAACGCGCAGGGAGAGGTAACCGTTCAGCCTGGCGAAGTGGTGGATGTCATGATCGACCACGGCGAGCCGCAGGAGGGTTATGTTCTGCTCTCGCACACCAAGGCGGCGCGCGTACGCGTTTGGGACAACCTGGAGAAAGCCGCGGCGGAGCAGTTAGTAATCCTGGGGCGCGTGCTGGGAAGAGTCAAGGGCGGCCTTTCGGTGGATGTGGGCATCCAGGCGTTCATGCCCGGTTCGCAGGCGGACCCGCGGCCCGTCCATCACCTCGACTCGTTTATCGGCCAGGATGTTCCGGTCAAAATCATCAAAGTGAACCGCCGCCGCGGCAACGTAGTCGTTTCGCGCAAACTTGCGGTCGAGCAGGAGGTCAACCAGCGTAAGAATTCGACGCTGGATCAACTGCACGAGGGCGCCATCGTCACCGGCGTGGTGAAGAATCTGACCGAGTACGGGGCGTTTGTGGACCTGGGCGGTTTGGATGGATTGCTGCACGTCACCGACATGTCGTATGGCCGGGTCGGGCATCCGTCGGAAGTTGTGCATGTAGGCGACACGATCACGACCAAGGTTTTGAAATTCGATCGCGCGAAGGAGCGGGTTTCGCTGGGCCTCCGGCAGATGGCGCCCGATCCGTGGGAGACGGTTGCGGAGCGCTATCCGGTGAACGGGCGGGTGATGGGGCAAGTCGTGAACGTCACGGATTACGGTGCGTTCGTGGAGCTGGAGCCGGGCGTGGAAGGCCTGATTCACATAACCGAGATGACCTGGTCGCGGCGCATGAAGCATCCTTCGAAGGTGGTGCACGTGGGCGATCAGGTGGAAGCCGTGGTGCTCGAAGTACATCCGAAGGATCGCCGCATTTCACTGGGACTCAAACAGCTCGAAGCCAATCCCTGGACCACCATCGACAGCCGTTACAGTATCGGTTCGGTGGTGGAGGGCCGGGTGCGCAACATGACCGATTTTGGCGCCTTCATTGAAATCGAAGAGGGCATCGACGGGCTGGTGCATGTCTCGGACCTCTCCTGGACCAAACGGGTGAAGCACCCGTCTGAAATTCTGAAGAAGGGCCAACTGGTACAGGCGGTGATTCTGAATATCGACGCTAAGGGCCACCGGCTTTCGCTCGGTATCAAACAGCTCCAACCGGACGCCTGGGAGACTTACTTCCAGAGCCACCAACCGGGCGATATCGTACACGGGCGGATCTCGCGCCTGGCCGGGTTTGGCGCTTTTGTGGAACTGGCTGAAGGGGTGGAAGGTCTGTGCCATTTCTCGGAAGTACCGGGGTACACCGGGCGGCGTTCGGCCGAGCCCCCGGTAGCAGTGGGCCAGGAAATGGATTTCAAGATCATCAAAATGAGCGAGGCGGAAAAGAAGATCGGGCTGAGCCTCAAGGCGGTGAGCCACGATGAGGAAAAGGGCCGGCTGGAGGATTACCAGCGGCAAGCCGCCGCGGGCGCTGCCACCATCGAAGAAGTGCTAAGCCTCAAGAACCGGGGTTCGGAATAGCTTGCAAAAATCGTCCGTTCACGAGATACTGCGGTAACGGCTTGAGAAGACAAGGAGAATAGGTACATGACCAAGGCCGATCTGATTGAAGAAGTCTCGCGCGTAGTCGAGATGACGAGGAAGGAATCCGAAGTCATCGTGGAGGCGATTTTCGACAGCATCGTGCGTTCATTGCGCACCGGCGACAAGATTGAGATTCGGGGTTTTGGAAGTTTCCGCACACGCCAGCGCCAGCCGCGCATCGGCCGCAATCCGAAGACCGGGGCGCGCGTAGAAGTGCCGGCGAAGAAGATTCCTTATTTCAAGCCCAGCAAAGAACTGAAAGACGTGGTGAATAACTCCGCTGCCGCACCGGCATCCGATTCGCCTTCCAGCGAGCCCGCGCCCACCCTGTAGCGCTGGTATGGATTATCTCTGGAGCCCGTGGCGCTATCAGTACGTGTCCACGGCAGAGCAGGCCGTAGACTGCATTTTCTGCACGCTGCCCGCACAACACCGCGACCGTGAAAACTACATCGTCTTTCGCGGCAGGTTCAACTTCGTCATCCTGAACCGCTACCCGTACACCTCCGGGCATTTGATGGTGGTTCCGTACGAGCACGCAGCGGCGCTCAACATGGTTTCTGAAGAGACACTGACGGAGATGATCCTGCTGGCCCGTCAAGCGGAGGCCCACCTGCGCGCCGTATATAAGCCCGCCGGTCTCAATATGGGAATCAACATCGGCAAAGCGGCGGGCGCGGGTGTGGCGGGGCATATCCACATGCACGTGTTGCCGCGCTGGGTAGCGGACGCCAATTTCATGACCACGGTGGGCGAGGCGCGTATCTTGCCCGAAGATCTCGACGTCACGTACGAGAAGCTATCGCGGGCCTGGAAAGGCACCGGGCAGCAGGTGGGGCAGGCGGACTGCCCCACGTCTTAAAAGACGATCTTCGCTACCAACTGCATGTTGAACGGCTCGCCGGGGCCCAGGCCGGGTGCGCCGTTGAAGTCGCCGATAGTGTCGTACAGGTAGCCGTTCGAACCCACCGAACCCGCGCCGCTGGCCAGATTCTTGTGGTTGAACACGTTGAACATCTCGGCGCGAAGTTGTAATTTCAGGTGTTCGCCAAACGAGATGTTCTTGATGACCGAAAGGTCCACGTCCTCGAACCCGGGGCCGGTGAACAAATTCCGCGAAAGGTTTCCGTCGGGATTGGTGGTGCCGGCGCAACCGGGGGAACCCGGCACGCAGAAGGCAGCGGGATTGACCCAAGGTTCACCGCCCGCGGCGGCATTGAAAACGTGGGAGACGCCCGCGAACGGGTTGCCGACGATGTTCAGACCCGGACGCTGGGTACCGGCATCGAAGTTGAACGGCTGACCGCTATGGAACGACCACAGAGTACTCAATTGCCAGCCGTGCGACAGCCAGCGGGGTCCATGCGACGAACCGGGTATGTCGTAAGTCAGGAACGTGGTAAAGTTCAGCCTTGTATCGAAATCGGTGCTGCCATATTCCTGACGGAGGTTGAAGCTGTCGAAAGGCAACACGCCGCGATACTCGGTCACATCATCGAGAGCGTGCCCCCAGGTGAACGCGAACTGCGATGTGACTCCATGCCAGGATCTGACCTTCAGGGTGGTCTGCATGGCGTTGTAATTTGAGTTACCGATGCTGTTCATCTGCAACACCGAACCTATGTTCGGGTACTGAGTTTCGAAAGCCCCGTTTTGGTTGAGGTTCAGCATCACCGAAAGCTTACGGCCCAAACTTCCCACGTAGCCCACTTGCCACACCAGGGCGTTGCCGAAGCTCTTCTCGACGTTCAAGCTGTAGTTGAAGAAGTATGGCGTCCGGAAATCCTGGTTGACCGAGTAGACATTGTAAGTATTGGAACCACAGTTGCTGAGGGTGGGACAAGTAGTGACTCCGGGGAAAATATACTGATTGGACTGCCACGTGTACCCGGAGCGCCCATAGTTATCTACTGGAGACGGTCCGACCGGGTTATCCTGCAATCCGTCCGCCGCGCTGATCGGCGGCCGGAAATCCAGGAACGGGTTCATATTGATTTGGTCGTAGAACAGGCCAACGCCGCCGCGAACGACGAGGTCGTTCTTAGCAGCCGGCTGGTAGGCGAAGCCGACGCGCGGCCCAAAATTATTTCTGTCAGGCGGAAAAATCCGGCTGATCCCGTTACCTTGTATCTCCAGCCCCTGCCCCGGTATAAATACCGCCAGATCTTTGTTCGGACTATACAAAGGTCCGATGTAGTCATAGCGCAACCCGAGGTTGATATTCAGATTCCGCATGACCTGCCAGTTATCCTGGGCAAAGAAATCGAAGCTGTTGACACGTACGAACCGCTCCGGGTCACCCACGGCGATCGACGAAGAGGACACATTACCGGCCAGAAAATCCGCCAGGGCCAGAACGTTCGAGTTGTAGGCTGAATTACCGGCCCACGGTCCCTGTGTGCCGTCAAAGATGAAACTGCCCAGCGACCGCCGGTGGTAGAACTCGTCCACGCGTCCCTGCCGTACTTCTCCACCGAAGCGGAACTGATGGGTGCCTTTGACCCAGGACAGGATATCGGTCAGGTGCCCGGTGACATCGTTGCGTCCCTCGGGAGGGGTGATTCCCACCTGATCGAAGCCCGCGATTTCGATATTCGGCGCGCCCATGATCGGCTTGCCGTGAATGGTCGCATCGGGACTCAGGTACAAACCCAGGCCTTGGGAATTGAAGCTGTTGTTGGAATCGTGGAACACCTGGTTAAAATAACTGATTCCGAACAACAACTGGTTTGTGGTGTTAGAGGAGAGTACGGAATTCAGGACCGCCGAGTAATTCTGGACATGGATAGGAGCAACTTCGAAGTAGTAACCCAAGTTGGAGCTGGCGGTGGCCAATGCCAGGCTGGCTCCCGGCGGTTGGGTCTGGCTCCCCTGCCCGGCGAACCAGTGCAGGGAGAGATGATTCCTGGCGTTGAAATTGTGATCGAGCTTAACCACGCCGTTATTGCTATAGCCGGTTCCGGGTACGGTGGCGAAGTAGTTATTAGTACTCGCCGGCAGGCTTAGGATCGAACTGGGCCAGAGGTTCGAGAGCAGCGATACGGAAAGAGGATTTACCGGGACGCCATACTTGCTTAGCACGCTCTCGGCCTGGTTCACCCAGGCGGTGGATGGCTCCGTGGACAGTCCGGTTAAGCCGAAGATATACTCCTGCCTCTCGAAACCCAGGAAGAAAAACGTTTTGTCTTTGATGATAGGCGCGCCTGCAGTGAAGCCGTAATTCTGGTTGCGCAACGGCGGCGCCCGCTGGAAGTCGGGCGTGGGCACAAAAAAGGGCGAATGGGCGGCGTAGAATTCATTCCGGTTGTAGTAGTAGGCCGTGCCGTGCAGTTCGTTGGTCCCGCTCTTGATGGTCAGATTGACGGTACCGCCGGCGTTGCGTCCGCTCTCCGCGTTCGACTGGGTTTGCGCGGAGAATTCGTCGATCGCATCCAGCGGCATCACGACCCCCGCAATACCGGATACACCGCCCTGGTTGACCGCCGGAATATTGTGCCAGAAGTCGTTGTTGTCGGTGCCATCAATCTGCCAGTTCATTTGATTGGCGCGCGTGCCGTTGAGCGATCCGTAGCCGCCCACGGAATAACCTGCATATCCGGGGGTCACAGCAATCAACTGCGAGAAATCGCGGCCATTCATGGGAATATTCTGCAGCGCGAGGTCGGGAATCGTATCGCTCTGGGTCGCGGTGGTGGTGTCAACCGTGATCGCCGCCGCGGAGACTTCCACCGCGGTCGCCTGTTGCCCCACTTTCAAGGTGATGGGCAGAGTGTAAATGCCGCCGGCCGTCACCGGAATCTTGTCTACGGTCAGCGGCGAGAATCCACCCGCGGCCACGGAGACCTGGTAAGCGCCAGGGGGTAAGTCTTGAAATGAAAATACTCCATCCGCCGTAGTTAGTGTGTTGAGTACGATGCCGGTCCCGGTGTCTGTCGCTTTAACCGCTGCGCCCGCCAGGGCCGCTCCGGTTTGGTCAGTCACCGTTCCATTGATCGATCCACGGAAGGTTTGTGAGTTTCCTGCTATGGTCACAAACAGCAGCAGAACAACTGATCCAATAAGGTGTCTCATGTGTTCCCCTCTTACGATTTAGAGTTACGAGCCTGGTAAAGATGGGCGCGCCTGATGCAAGTGAAGGCCCAAACCGAGTGCCCTAAGATTGTCTTTAATTCGTTTGGCTTGCACTAACCTTCAGGCCCACGAATATATTCAATGGGAGGCGCATGCAAGCAAGATATGAACATTGGTACTGTTACTGAGCTTGCATGCGGAAGGCGCCGCCGGCAATCAGCTTCTCGAGCGCGGAGATTTCTAAGTGGAGCGGCCGGTCCCCGTCCCCTGCGGGCGACACGGTGTGAATTCGTTCACGAACCCGTTCAATCGGCGCGCTACTGCGCAAAGGCTTCAGTAAGTCGAGCGCGCGAGAAGCCGACAAGGCTTCGATAGCCAGCACGGCGCGGGTATTGCGCACAATGTTTTTGTATTTTAGCGCGGAAGTCATGCCCATGGAAACAAAATCTTCCTTATTCCCGCTGGTGGTGATGGATCCCGAGGAGGCCGGGTGACAGAGCACGCGATTTTCAGCCACTAAGGCGGCGGCGGTCACTTGCGCCATCATCAGTCCGGATTCCAGGCCGGGATGGCCCGCCAGGAATGGCGGTAGCTCTTCGTTCAGGGCCGGGTTGACCAGCCGGTCGATACGGCGTTCGGAGATTCCAGCCAGCGCGGTAAGTGCGACCGCCAGGTAATCCAATTGGAATGCCAGGGGCTCTCCGTGAAAGTTGCCGCCTGAGACAATCTCATCGTCGAGCACGAGCGGGTTATCGGTGGCCGAGTTCAGTTCAATAGCGAAAGTGAGGCGCGCGGCCGCCAGCGAATCGAGGACGGCGCCGTGGACCTGCGGCGCGCAGCGCAATGAATAGGCATCCTGAACCCGGCGGCAGGTGATATGCGACTGCCGGATCTCGCTGCCCTCCAACAAGCGGAGAAGACGCGCGGCACTTGCGATCTGCCCGGCGTGCGGACGGGCGGCATGCAGGCGCGGGTCGAAGGCGCGGGGTGTACCGCGGAGGGCATCCAAGGTCATGGCACAGATCACATCGGCGGATTCCGCCAGGGTTTCGCTCGCCGCCAGTTCCAGGCATCCGATGGCCAGCATGGCCTGCGTGCCGTTGATCAGCGAGATGCCTTCCTTGGCGCGCAGCGTGAGCGGTTCGAGACCGGCCATGCGGAGTGCCTCCGCGCCCGGGTAGACCGTCCCTTTGAAATCCGCTTCGCCCTCACCGATCAGGACGGCTGCCATGTGGGCCAATGGCGCGAGGTCGCCACTGGCGCCTACACTGCCTTGGGACGGCACTTGGGGGGTCACGCCGCGATTCAGGAGGTCACACAGGCGCTCGGCCACCACCGGCCGGATACCGGAATACCCCTTCGCCAGCACGTTGGCGCGGATGAGCATCATGGCACGGACCTCCGCGCGCGCCAGCGGATCGCCCACCCCGGCGCAGTGCGAACGGACCACATTGCGCTGCAATTGGTCCAGATCGGATGCCGCGATGCGCACATCCGCCAGCAGCCCGACGCCGGTGTTCACACCGTAGACTGGAGCGTCGCCCGCGGCCAGCCGCTCCACCACCGCCCGAGATCGTTCCATTTTCTCCCGCGCCGATGCGGCTAACTTTGCTTCCGTCTGGCCGGCTGCGACCTGGCAGACCTCTTCTACGGTGAGTTGTTCCCCGTTCACTTCCATCGCGTACCATTGTCCCCGATCCGGTGGTGCGGCGGGCGTCCAAGTAAGGCCGGCAGGTTACCATCGTCTATCAGATATGCGTGCGCTACTGCTGTGCCTGATCGTGTCATGCGCCACTGGCGCGGAATTGCCCAAGGTGGTTTTCCTTGAGCCGGCCGGCAAGGTCAATACCGCGTCCGCCGAAATCCGCGAGAGCATGCCGCTCTACCGCCCGGCGGCCGATCCGTCCAAATATGAGACGTGGCTGCGCAATGAATCCGCCCAGCGCGCGCTGCGGCTGTATGCGCAGGCGGCCCGTATCGCGTCCCCCGGTGCGCCAGTTCCCCCTTATTATGTGGCGCTGGTTAAAGGCGGCAATCACGGCGCCGTGGGATTCCGCATCGAGACGGGGGCGGGCGTGAAAGAGTACCCGCGCACGGCTTATATCCTGCTAGACGCTGAGCCCGAGCTCTTTGAGACCACCATGTACCATGAAACCGGCCACGTGGTGATGGATATGCTAGCGGGCGGCCGCCGCCTGGACGGGCTGGAAGTGGCTTCCATCCCGCATAGCACCGCGGCGCTTTCAGACCGTACGACCGCATTCAGCGAAGGATGGGCCATCCACCTGGAAACGCTGGCGGCGCACCTGGCCAGCAGTCCCGAACTACGGCGTCACTACTATCACCCGTCGGCGGGATTCGGCGATGTCCGTTACCGCGACAGCGAGTATTATCGCGGGGCATCCGATCTGACCACCTTCTCGCAAGACATGGCACGATACTACGACGTGCGCGAGAATTTTTTCTCGTTCGAAAGCGCCTTTCGCGGCCCGGACTATCTGCGGGTGCAGTTGGAGACGGCCCGCGATTTCGCGACGCTGCGCGATGCGGACCAACTGCTCCAATCCGAAGGCTTCTACGCCAGCTTCTTTTTCCTTTTCGATATGCGCGGCGCGCAACCGCCGGACGAAGAGACCGTGGCGCGGCGCGAGGATCAGATGCTGCAGGCCATGGGCGCGATGTTCGCGGATGTGAAATCGGATGTATCCACACCCTGGCTGCTCGAATTGGTAACGCATTACATGCGCCTGTTTCCCGATGACCGGACGGCCGTCGTGGATGCGCTGAACGACCTGAGCCACGGCGTTTTTGTAGATCCCGGCGCGGCTGCTTTGTGGCGGGATCACTATATGGCAGGTCTCCGGCTGGACCTGGAACACCTCAACCGGGACGCAATCAACGCGGCGCGCAAACGCTGGCGCGAGCAGGCGCTGGCCGATCCGCGCGTGTTGTTCTCGCGCATCGGGCCGGAGATCGTGTGCAGTGTGCCTGCTGTAACGGTGCGACTGGTGGCTTTCGGCGAAGATGCTCCGCTGCGATTCGATGTGAACACCGTGCAGGAAGGGATCCTGCGATTGATTCCGGGTCTTACGGAAGACGAGATCGCCCGCTGGAGGGCGGAGCGCTTCAAGGCGCCATTCGCCGGCGCCGACGATTTTCGCCGCCGCGCTTCATTGCGGGAAGCCGCTCTGGCGGGAATGAAATTCTGACGGCCCGAAAGCAGTGTTATCCTCATACTTCCTATGGCGCGCAAAGCGGCGGTGATCGGAAGTGCCGGACAACTGGGCGTGGAGTTGGTCCGCGAACTGAATCGACGCGGTTACCAGACGATGGGTTGGGACCGCAAGCAACTGGATATTACGGATAACTCGCAGGTGGAGAGCGTACTCACACCGTGGGATCCCGAAATCGTAATCAATGCCGCCGCCTACAACCAGGTGGATGTGGCGGAGAGTGAGCCGCATGCGTCGTTCGAGGTGAACGCGCTGGCGGTGCGCAACCTCGCCCTGGCCTGCCGGCAACTGGATGCACGCTTCGTGCACTTCTCCACTGATTACGTCTTCGACGGCACGGCCGGACGGCCTTATACGGAGAGCGATCCTACCCATCCGCTGGGCGCCTACGGGGTCTCCAAGCTGGCGGGCGAACTCTACGCCCAGGCTTACCTGGATGCTCCCCTGATCGTGCGCACGTCGGGCGTCTTCGGGCCGGGCGGGCTGCAAACGGCGCGCGGTAATTTCGTCGAGGTCATGATGCGGTTGGCGCGGTCGGGACAGCCGATCCGGGTGGTGGAAGACCACGTGGCCTCGCCCACCTATGCGCCGCTGCTGGCCGCGCGCACGCTCGACCTGGTGGAACGAGGGCTGACGGGCATCTTTCACGTGGGCGGCGGCACGCCGGTCTCCTGGTTTCACTACGCGCAGGAGATTTTCAAGGTGGCGCCGGTAGAAACCAAGGGCCATCCGCCGGTGGAATTGCATCCGACCAGCGAAAGGGAGTACCGCACCGCGGCGCGCCGCCCCAAATTTTCGGCGTTGTCCAACGGCAAAATGGAAGCCGCCGGCCTGGAAGCCATGCCGCCGCTCGATCAGGCGCTACGGCTATATTTCGCCGCGCGCGAGAAACTGCTCAGCTCCGCTCGGGCTTGATCGCGTAATAACCTTTGCGGACCTGCACTTTCATATTTTTGTCCGCCACTTTTACGGTCAGTTTGCGGAAGCTGCCGTCTTTCTCCGGATTCGTCGAGCTGTAAGCGATGGAATACTGGCTACGCATTTCTTCCTGCAATTCCTTGAAAGCGTCGTCCAGGGTGTTTTTGCGAGTCACTTTGAACACCCTGCCGCCGGTCTCGCCCGACATTCTCTGCAGCGCAAAATCGCTGACGCTCCCGAACGAGAAAGGACCATACGCACTGGGGTCGGCATAGTCGATGCTGTAGACCACCACATCGGACTTCTGCGACGCTTCAATGGCTTCTTCGATCTTGAGTTTGCTGCCCTGATCGATGCCGTCGGTAATCAGCACGATGACCTTTCGCCCCACTTCGCTACGCAGTTTTTCGTGCGCGGCTAGATATACGGCGTCGTAGAGCACCGTTCCGCGCGGCTGGCTGATGGTTGGCACAGGGCCGGGTCCGATGCCCGATGCGCCGGAATTGATTTGCAGCTCCGCGAGACCGGCCTGCAATAGTTTCGGGGAATTCGTGTAATCCTGCAGGAGTTCGGATTCCTCGCCGAAGCTGATGAGGAACGCTTCATCCTTCTTGCGCAGCACTTGCGAGAAGAACTGGTGCGCGGCGCGCTTCTCGATATCCAGCAGGTTGCGCTGGCTGGCGCTGACGTCGATCAGCAGGCCGATGGTCAGCGGCAGGTCTGACTCTCGCGTGAAATATTTGATGGTTTGCTGCTTGCCATCCTCGAGGACCGTGAAATCGTCTTTGTTCAAATTGCCGATCAGGCCCCCGTGTTTGTCGTGGACGGAAGCCAGGATGTTCACCAGGGACACGTCGACAGAAATGGAAGGTGGCAGGTCCTCGGCAGGTTTGTCCTGCGGCCAGACAGGCGGAGCCGACAGGATCAACGATGCGAGAATGCTCCCAAGCGCGGCGTTGGATAGGGCCATAGGGTTACAATAAAGGACGCAGCCTCCGGCGCCCCTGTTTCAATAATGCGCAAAGCCATCCGTCATCTGCAAGCCGCCGATCCGGTGATGGGCGGGATCATTGCGCGGGTGGGGGCTTATCGCATCCAGTTCCGCGAGCCGGGATTCGAAACGCTCGTAAAATCAATTGTGAATCAGCAGCTTAGCGGCCGCGTGGCGCAGGTGATCTTCGGGCGCCTGGTGGCGGCGGTTCCGGACGGCCTGCTCACGCCGGAAGGTATCCTGGCACTCCGGCCACAGAAAATGCGGAAGCTGGGCCTGTCGAAGCAGAAGACGCAATACATCCGCGATCTGGCGCGCCAGACGCGTGCCGGTGTGCTCAACTTTGGCGAGTTGCAGGCGCTGGCCGACGACGAAGTGATCGAACGGCTGACCAAAGTGAAGGGCGTCGGGGTCTGGACGGCGCACATGTTCCTGATCTTCGCTTTGAAGCGGACTAACGTGCTGCCCAGCGGCGACCTGGGGATTCGCGCGGCCATTCGCAAGGCGTACGGACTCGAGGAATTGCCCAAACCCGCGGAGATTGACGCGCTGGGCCAGAGATGG
The DNA here is from genome assembly GCA_963843255.1 of Bryobacterales bacterium. Classification (GTDB taxonomy): domain Bacteria; phylum Acidobacteriota; class Terriglobia; order Bryobacterales; family Bryobacteraceae; genus Bog-159. The sequence continues at coordinate 369,398 of CAWJJQ010000010.1, forward strand.
CATCCCTACTGCACCGTGGCGACCTGGTATCTGTGGCGCAGCCTGGAGCCCAACGCGAATCTTTAGTAGGCGGCAGGCCGGCTATTCGAAATCTTCAGGGGGTAGCTCGGGTGGCGGCAGTGGCGGCAGGGAGGCCAGCCAGCCGCGCGCCAGCGCCTCGGGATTCCCCGCCAGGTCGACCGGTTCGGTCTTGACTTCGGAGCCGTTCTCCAGGAACACGGCAACCACACCGACGGGAGTGGGACGCAGTTCGAGGCGATGCCCGCGCGCTTCCAGGCGCAGTGTAGTCCCGAGCCAGGCGATGAGCGGCTTGGTGCGCGTGGCGTGTCCCAACCGCGTAACCTGCTTGAGTAGCTCGCCGGTGTATGGCCCCTTACGCAACTGCTCCGAATAGGCGGCCGACGCCTGTGCCTGCTTACGCTCCGCGTCCCGCCGGCGGGCATCGCGGCCCTTGTGCTCGCCCCGTTCTTCGTGCGATTCGAGGTTCTTCAGGTTGCTTTCGAGATTGTCCAGAAAACTCACGCGATCAATTTCTCCACGGCGTCGCAGAAAGTCTCGATCTCGGCCATCGTGGTGTAGACGTTGGGCGTGATGCGCAGACCTTTGAACTGCGGGTGCACGATACCGACCGTAATGATGTGATATTTGTCCCAAAGCTGATCGGACAGCGGGCCGGGTTCCTTACCTTCGATCGACAGCAGGCCGATCCCGCAGCTCTGGCGCGGATCGGGGCTGGTGGGCGTGGATACGCGCGGAAGGCGCGTCAGCCGTTCCGTCCACGCCATACGCAGGTAGCGCAGGCGGGCGGCTTTGCGCTCCACGCCAATGGCATTGTGGAACTGTAGCGCGTCAGCGATGGCGTTATGGTTGGCTGCCGGGTGAGTGCCGATCTCCTCGAATTTGCGGATATTGTCAGTCATTTCCGGGGGCGCGGCCATAAGCGGCCAAATCTTCCCGATCTTCGATTTGCGCACGTAGAGGAAGCCGGTGCCATGCGGCGCAAGCAGCCATTTGTGCAGGCTGACGCCGTAGTAATCGCAATCCAGGTCCGCATGCTTAAAGGGGAATTGCGCGTAAGCATGTGCGCCGTCTACGATCGCTTCGATGCCGCGGCTGCGGGCCATCTGGCAGATCCGCTGCACGGGAAAAATCTGGCCGGTCAGGTTGGTGATGTGGCAAAAGTGGATTACGCGCGTGCGCGGCGTAATGGCGCGCTCGAACCGGTCGGCCAAGTCGTCGAGTGAAGGCGGCGGCGTGGGGAAGGAAATGGTCTTCAGCACGATGCCGTCACGGCGTTCGCGCTGCTTCCAGGTGGTGATCATGCGCGGGTAGTCCTGGTCGGTGGTGAGCACTTCGTCGCCGGCCTTCAGGTTCATGCCGAGCTGCACGTTTTCGAGCGACTCCGACGCGTTGCGCGTGATGGCCATCTCTTCTGGATCGCAGCCGAAATCGGCGGCCAGTTTCTGGCGCACGGATTCGACTTCGGGTTCCAGCACCGCCCACATAGTGCGCGCCGGCGCGATGTTGCTGAATTCGAGCGAGCGGCGCATGGCTTCCTGCACAATGCGCGGGGCGGGGCTGACGCCGCCGTTGTTCAGGTTGATGATGTTGCGGTCCAGGGTGAAGGCGGCTTGAATGTCGCGCCAGAAATCCTCATCGCGCGCCAGGTCTTCGGCGGCGCGGTTGTTGCCCACCGTGGCGGCGCGGGCACGATCGATCGAATCCGCGCGAAGCAGGGCGAGCGCCCCGGCGGCCCTCAGAAAATGACGACGCTCCATTGGAACCCTCCGTTGCGGCCGGTGAGGCCGTTTGCTTATTGTACAGCGTGGGGCAGGCCCCTGGCCTGCGCGGGGCTCTCAGCCCCGCTTTTGGCGGCCTTAGAGGCCGCCGCAGGCGGAGCGCCTGCCCCACTCAATGCTTCACCACCGTCAGCGTGATCTCGGACGGATGCTCCTTCGAATGGTGCACCGCATTGTGCGCCACCACGCCCTTCACTTCATCGTAGGTATTGCCGCCGGTATTGAAATTCCGGTCGAACCGCGGAAAATTGCTGCTCGACACTTCGATGCGAATTGAATGGCCGGCCGGGAAATAGTTGCTGGTGGTCATCGGCTGCAACGCCACCTTGTAGACCTTGCCGGACTCCATCCAGACCGGCGGCTTGTCGTACCCATCGCGGTAGCGCGCGCGCTGGATGGTCTCATCCAGGTTGTAGGCGGTTCCGTCGGGATACACATCGATCACCTTCACCGTGAAATCCGTATCTTTCGCGTCGGACGAGACGTACATCGTGGCTTCCATCGGACCACTCACTTCGATACCCTCCTTCAGCGGCTCGGAAGTGTAGACCAGGATGTCGGCGCGCGCCTCCATCTTGCGCTGATCGAAAGCGCCGCCCGCGACCGCATTGCCCGTGCAGCAGACGTTGCCGCCGTAGGATGGCACCGGATTCATGGGGTCATAAACGAACGTGTCCGCCGCGTCGGATGGCGGCGCGGAGGCTGTCAACGCGCCGTCGCCGTACAGGCTATTCGCCTTGCCGGCGCTTGCCAAATACAGGGTCATGGGCTTGGCGCCTTCCGGCGGCCAGGTCTCGGAGGTCTGCCACTTGTTCAGACCCATGGTGAAGTAACGCACGCGCGGAGTTTTTTCCAGAATATGGTTGTCGTCGCCTTTCAGAAAATGATCGAACCAGCCGTAGGTGAGGGCATCGTAATCCAGGCGCGCATCGCCCATATCGCGCTCGCCCACGATGGTGTGCTCGGTGGCCCGTTTGTAGCTGCAATGGAGGGTGGGCGCGATCACGGCGTATTGCTGTTTGCCGATCTCAGGCTTGGCCGTTTTGCGGACGAAATTGTACGCCGCCAAATTCGGACCGATGGACACGTCATACCACGACATAAACCAGAATCCGGGCACGTTGATGGTTTTGTCGTCATGCCACAGGCCGCCGCGGTACCACGCCGGATCGTTCGGGGTGCGCTTGATCATGGCACCGCCCGTAGACACTTCCTCGTGATCGGCAAAGATTCCGTGCGGTCCGTCAACCGACTTGATAATGTCCATTTCAGGCAGATGCTGCAGCGCCTTCGACCAATCCACCGGGGGCAACTGCTGCGCCAGGTCGAAGGCTTTCGCGGCGCGGACCAGATCCTCCTGTGAAGTGTTGGGCGGAAACATGGGCCGCACCTGGTTCTGCTCGCCGTATAGCCAGGCGATGAACAGCATCTGCACGGCTCCCCCGCGATACCAGTTGCCCTGCTCGTAATACGGTCCGACGCGGCCGACCCCGGCGCCGAAACCTTGCGGGATCATGGCCGCAAATGCGGCATTGCCCTGCGCCGCCACGCCCAACTGCCATTCGGCCGTGGACGAACAGCCGATGGTGCCCACCTTGCCGTTCGACCAGGGCTGGGAGGACATCCAGGTGATGGCATCATCGCCGTCGGTGAGCGGCGGGCCCAGAATATCGTAATTGCCTTCCGAGAAGAAGTGCCCGCGCTCGTTCATTTCCACGAAGGCATAGCCGCGCTTGACGGCTTCGAGCGGCATTTTCATGTCGGACGGCGCGCCGTTTTTGACGTCCCAATAATTGAAGTTGTAGGGCGTGCGCACAAAGATGATGGGATATTTCTTGGAGGTGTCTTTAGGGCGGTAAATATCGGCCGCCATGTGTTTGCCGTCGCGCATGAGCACCATCACTTTGCGCTCGACAATGGCGACTGATTCCATCTCCTTCTCCAACTCGTTGCGCGCTTCCACGATTTGAGCCTGGCTCTGTGGCGGTTGCGCCGTCGCCAGGGGCAGTACGCCAGAAGCGGCGGCCGCCAAAAGCAACAGTCTTTGCACGAAATGATGTTTGGTTTTCATGTCGATTAGGTGGATTATACGCTGAAGATGAGGCTCATGCAGGTGACCCCGGCCTCGGCTTTCTGCAGCTCCGAAACATCGATGGGCAGCACCTGCCAACCGTCGCGCTCCAGGGTGGATGCTGTTTCCGGAAACGATGCCGGGATGATGATCGTCTCGCCGATCGCCAGCACATCGGCCGCTCCCGGCTCCGATTGCGCCACCTCGATCACGTGGACGTCGCCGAACGGCGCCAGATCCACCCAGGCGCGGTTGGCCAGGACCGTGCCGCGTCCCAGGTAAGTGCAGGCCGATTTCAGGTGCAGGCAGCCGTTCATTTCCACTCCATGCACGGTGTACCCGAAGGGAGCCAGGTATTGAGCCAGTTGCGCGATGCCCTCGTCATTGCTACGGGCGGACCGGCCGACGAATAAAGTTGTGCCGGTGCGCACCACGTCCCCGCCTTCGAGCGTACCGGGTTCCGCGATCCAGCGAAGCGGCCGAAAACGCGCCAAGGCTTCGCCCAGACCGGCGGACTCGCCGCGGCGGGACTCCGCGCCCATGCGGGTCATAATGGCAACTTCATCCAGCACAATGGCCGGATCCTCCACAAAAACCGCGTCAGGCAGATCGGGCAGGGCTGGTAGGGAGACCACCGAGATGCCGAGCGAAACCAGGCAAGCTTCGTACTGATCGTGCTGCGCGATGGCTTTGCCGATGTCGATGGGGGACCGTTCCCTGAATGCCAGCTGGCACTGGTTCATCGACGGGCTGACGGCGCGCGTGACGGCGGTAAGCGGCATGGACGGAATTCGCTAGTGTACCGCGTGGCCGGCTTTGAAAAGCAGGCGCATGGGATAAGCGGCCGCGATCAGCATAAGTGCCCATAGGCTGTTCAGGCGGTCGCTGGCGACGGCTCCGGCCAGGAAGGCGAGGCTGGCCAAAAGGATCAGCAGCGTCGGCACGGGATAGCCGCGCACACGGAAAGGGCGCGCGGCATCCGGGCGGGTGCGGCGTAAGATCATCAGGGAAAGATAGGCCGAAGTGTAGTTGGCCACGTAGAAGAAGCCCGCGAGCGCGATCAGTCGATCGACAGTGCCGCTTAGCACCATGCCCACGATGGCCAGGGTCGCGATGGCCAGCGCGGTTCGCGGGGTTCCATTCGGCGCGACCACACCGGCCCGCCGCCAGAACAAACCATCGCGGCCGACCGCGAACAGGATCCGGGCAGAGCTCATCAGCACGGTATTCAGCAGGGTCAGCAAAATGATGATGGCGATGGCCGAGACGACCGCATTTCCCGCGGACCCAAAAACCAGCGCGGCGGCATCCGCGGCCGGGAAACTGGATGCGGCCAGCCCAGCCGCACCCAGGGCGTGCAAGAAAGCCGCGTTCAGAAGCAGGTAGATGCCGGTGACCAGAGCCAAACCACCAAACATAGCCCGCGGCAGTTGCCAAACGGGACGGCGAGCTTCCTCCGCAAAATAGATCGGTTCGTACCAGCCATCGTAGGTGACCACAATGGATTGGATCGCCAGCACCAGAGCGGCAATAAAATTGGGTGCGGGAACGGGCGGAGCAGCCGGTATGCGGTTGGACGGGTGGGCCATGAAGCAGGCGGCTACTAATCCGACAAGAGCCACCGCGGCGAATGCCGACGCGGTCTGCTGGACGCGTCCGCTGATGCGAACGCCGAACCATTGCGTCACGGCAAAGGCCAAAATCGCGAGAACGGCCAGCGCGGTGCCGAAGGTACGAATCGCCGGCACCATCCTGCCGGCGAACTCCACAGCGGCCATGGCGGCGAATGCCACGGCGGAGGCGTTTGCCAGAAAATCGGACCAGCCGACGGCGAATCCGATGGCATCGCCCATGGTCTCGCGCGCGAAGACATAGAAGCCGCCTTCCCGCGGTAGCATGGTGGCCAGTTCCGATACGTTGATTGCGCCGAGAAGCGCGTAGAGGGCTCCGGCCGACCACATCAGCATGATCAGCCAGGGTTCGCGCAGATATGCGGCGACCGCTCCCGGCTGGCGCAGGATGCCCACACCGAGAGTGCCCCCGATGGATACCGCAACACCGAAGAACAGACCTAAAACCGGGAGGAGCGAGGTACGTTCGGCGAACGTTGCTCTTCGGGCGGCCCCCATAGGCAGCGCCGAGTCTACCACAACCCTGCAAACGGCCGCCTAATGAAGAATTCTTATTCCGCCGATCCATTTCATAGAGCGGTTCTCTCCTGGAGACCGCCACACGTTGCCTACGCTCTTTCAATCCGCGCGTGTCGTCCTGGGGCTAGCAAGCTTCGTTGCGACGTTACCGGTGCTGTCCCTCGCGAACCCAACGGTGGAACTGCACAGGGTGTCCGAAATTCGCGCACTCCCGCCGGGACTGGCCGCGCAGGCCCTCCCGGTAAGCCTGGAAGCAGTGGTCACCTACTACGATCCTTTGAGCGCGGATCTATTCATTCGCGACACAACGGCTGGAATCTATGTCGTGGTGGGAGCAATTCTTCCGATAAGGGCCGGTTCCCACGTGCGAGTCACCGGAGTGACGACTGCCGACTTCACCAATGCCATATCGCATGCGTCCGTTATCGAGATAAGCCGCGGCCGTCGTCCCGCGCCTCACATCATACCGCTGGCCCGGCTCATCTCGGGCCGGGAAGACTGCGAGTTCGTCACCACTTCCGGCACAGTCCGCACAGCTTACATCATTTCAGAACATACCGAGTCCCATCTGCTGCTGCGGGTAGAGGACGCTGGAAGATCGATCGACGTCGAGGTGCTCGACTACGCGGGCTTGGATCCGGCTTCCCTGATCGGTTCCAGGGTAAAGGTGACGGGACCGGTCGGCGGCCGCTTCAACGAGCGAAAGCAATTGATCGGCGTCGTCATGAGGGTGCAGAACGCCGGGGATGTGATGGTGATCCGGTATCCCACACACAATCCCTATGCACTGCCTTTGCGGCGAATCGACCAGATTCTGGCCAACGGGCGAGGGCTGGAAATCGGCCGCCGCGGACTCTGCCGGGGAGTGGTTACTTATATCCGAACGGGCCGCTTTATCGTGCTGCAGGAGGGGCCTGCGCCCCTGCTGGTAGAAACAGGCCAGCAGACATCCTTGGCGCCGGGGGACCTGGTGGACGTTTCGGGCTTCCTCGTGTTCGGAGCTTACAGCGCACACTTTGCCGACGCCAATTATCGCCGGACCGGATTGAACGGCGAGGTCGCGCCGATCCCAGTACCGGGTGACGAGTTCACCGGCGCTTTCGATTCCCGGTTGGTCACCATACAGGCGGACCTCGTCGAAATGACGCGCGACGCCAGCAGGTACACGCTGGTTCTAAGGTCGCGAGGCAGGCTCTTCAGCGCCGTGCTGGAAGTCCCCACGGCCCTGGCGCAACTGGCCGGCCTGCGACCGGGCAGCCGCCTCCAAATCACGGGGGTCTGTTTTGTCGAGGAGCGCGGGGTGTTCCGAGGCGGACGCGGCTTCCGCGTGATGCTCCGCTCGGCGCGCGATGTTCAGGTCATCCGCAAGGCTTCCTGGTGGAATGCGGCCCGTTTGTTGTACGGCGTCGCTTGGCTGATGGTGATGGTCCTGGCAACCTCCTGTTGGATCGCGGTTTTGCGCCGCCGCGTCGCGGCGCAGACGCGGGAGATGCGGTGGGTCATGGCACAGGACGCCCTGCGCGTCAAGCACACGGCCGCGCTGCAGGCGTCCCGGAGCCGCGTGCTGGAGCGGATCAACAGCCGGGAGCCGCTCGAGGCTGTGTTGACTTCCGTGGCGGCGCTCATCCAACAGGCTGAACCCGAAGTCACGTGCTACATCCATGTTCTGGGCGAGAGCGGCTACCTGGAATTGGCTGGCGCGACTTGCGACCGGGCGTCCCTCAACCGTCTGCAGCGCGTCCCCATCGAATCGGATGGAGAGGTTTGTGCCCAGGCCGCTTTTCTACGCCACAGCGTCGTTCTCAACGGCCCACCGATTTCGTGCGCATGGCCTATTGTCTCTTCGGAAGGCGTTCTGCTGGGATCGATCGGCGCATCTTTGCCTGATGCCGGCACGGGCGGCTCGTTGGCGTGGCTCATGGAGATGGGCACGAACCTGGCCGCACTCGCCATCGATAATCGCAGATTTTATGATAGCCTCCGCCATTTGGCGCATCACGACACCCTCACTGGCTTACCGAATCGCGGCCTCCTTTACGACCGCTTGAGACGAGCAATCAAAACCGCCCGCCTCCCGGGCGATCGCATCTCGGTGGCCTACTTGGACCTGGATGATTTCAAGCGGGTGAACGACCAGCACGGACACCAGACGGGTGATGCTTTTCTGCAAAGCGTAGCCGCACGCTTACGTTCGGCAGTTCGCGGAGACGACGTTCTCGCCCGGATCGGCGGGGACGAGTTCATCGTCATCTCGCCTGGAGTACACAGCCGCGCAGAAGCCCACCAGATCGGCGAGCGCCTACTGGCCACGCTGGAGGAACCTGTCGCCGCCGGCGGCGCAGTAAGATTGCCATGCTCGGCGAGCATCGGCATCGCCGTTTTTCCCGACGACGGCCTCACCGTCGAAGAACTGGAACGAAGTGCCGATCAGGCCATGTACGCCGCAAAATCGGCCAGAAAATGCACCAGTAGAAGCTGAAACCCGGCGCGGAGCGAAATCGTTTTTCTACGTGAAATACCAGCCTTTACGAAAGGTCGGCTGCAGATACTGATTGGCGGCGTCGTTATTCGAGAACCGCATTTTCTCCGCGTCCCATTCGAGCTTACCTTCCACGCGCAGGGCGATCACGCCCAGCAGCATCCACTCCACAAAAGGCGCGGCAACGTTGAAGTTCGAGCAAGCCGTCTCGCCGCCGCGGCAGGCGCGCAGCCAGTCGCGGTAATGCCCGGGCGAACGGGTGAGCGATGGTTGCGGGAACTGATAATCGCGCATTTTTTCCACCGGAATCAGCCGGGTCTCTTCGCCGTATGTGCCGGTAGTGAGCATGCCCTTGTCGCCGATGAACAGGCTGCCGTCCGGAGTCGGCTTGCGGGCGTCCTTGGCATCCTTGTCGGCTTTGAATTTTTCGTAATTGAACACATCGCCGATGAAGCCGGTGAACGGAAGCGGCTGGTCGTCGTTACGGCGAGGACGCGGCCGTTCCGGCAGGTCGCCCAGCAGTTCCCCGTCCGGGACGCCCGGAATCTTCGGCGTATCATCTAAGCCGTCGTGCCAGAAGATCTTCACCGGGGGCATCGAGCCGCGCGCCGGAAAGTCGTAGCGGATGACCGACTTCTTGGGGAACATGAAATCGCTGGGGCCGTCCTTCTGGATGCACTCCACACTGGTAGGCGCACCCAATTGCAGCGCCAGGTTCGGCGCACCCAGGATGTGGCAAGCCATGTCGCCCAGCGCGCCGCAACCGAAATCGTAAAATCCGCGCCAGTTGCCCGGTTGGTAGAAATGCCCGCCCAGCGGGGACTTGTAATCGGGACCGCCCGAAGCGTAGGGGCGGGTTTCGGCGATGCCCAGCCAGAGGTCCCAATCGAGCGTGTCGGGCACTGGCTCGGACGGCGGAAGGGAGGTGAGTCCCTGCGGCCAGATCGGGCGATCCGTCCAGGCATGGACCTCGGTCACATTGCCGATCTCGCCGGCCCAAATCATCTCAGCGGCCTGGCGGGTGCCTTCGTTCGAATAGCCCTGGTTGCCCATCTGGGTGGCAACTTTGTACTTGTTGGCGGCCTCCTGTAACTGCCGGGCTTCCCAGATGGTGCGCGTGAGCGGTTTCTGCACGTAAACGTGTTTTCCGCGCTCCATGCACCAGGTGGCCGCCGTGGCATGCATGAAATCGGGGATGGCGACGATCACCGCATCGATTTCCTTGCTCCGCTCATCGAGCATGCGGCGGAAATCTTTATACTTGGGGACCTTGTCGTAGGCCGTGAAGATGCGAGTGGCGCGTTTCGAGTCGACATCGCAGAGGGCCACGATATTTTCGGTCGCGCAGCCACGGATATCGCTGGTCGCCTTACCTCCCGCGCCAATGGAGGCGATATTCAGCTTTTCATTGGGCGATTTGTAGCCGAGTCGTTGCAATGATGGCACGCTGCCGAAGCCGGCGGACGGAATGGCGCCAGCCAGCAGCGAGCCGAAAAAGAAATGCCGTCGCGAGAATTCAAATGCCACGGGGAACCCTCCTCATACATCTTAGCTCTCAAGGTTTGCTGCCTGTTGAGCCGCCCAAGCCAGAGAGTTTCGGCGGAAACAGGGCGCGAAACGCGAAGTCCCTCGCGGAAATTCGCCGGCGAAGGTGCAGGACATCACTGGTCTACTCTTGCCTTAGCGCGGCCAGTGGGTCCGTACGCGTAGCTCGCCGGGCCGGAACCCAACACGCCACGGCAGCGGTCGAAGTAACCAGAGCGGCTGCGATCCAGATGGAAACCGTATGCCCGGACTCGATGCCGGCGAGCAGGCTATGCAGGGTTCGCATGGACGCGAACGCCGCAGCCAGCCCCAGTGCAAGCCCCGCAGCAACGGTGAGAAAGCCTTGCCTGAAAATCATGGAAAATATACGCGCTGGCGTGGCTCCGACTGCCATGCGGATGCCGATCTCCTGCGTGCGGCGCGAGGTGGTGTACGAGATCACGCCGTAAACACCTCCGGCCGACGTCGCCAGTGCGAGGCCGCCGGTGATGGCGAGCAGCAGCATCATAAAGCGGCGGTCCGCGACGGAGTCGGCGATGAGATCGCGCATCCGCGCACTGAGAAACACGGGCTGGTTGGGATCGATGGCGGCGATCGCCTGCCGCACAGCCTTTTCCATTTCGCCGGTGGCGCGCTCGGTTCGCGCCACCAGGAAGGCCGCCTGCTGCATAGCTCCCGCAGCCAGATAAACATTACCTTTCCGCGGTTCATCTAAAGCTGCATGGCTGGCGCTCGAGACCACCCCGACCACCCGCTTCCAATTGGCGGGATTCTCCGGCGTGCAATCGACACAGATCCGCTGGCCGATGGCGCTGGTTCCGGGCCACAGGCGATCGGCTATCAGGGCATTCACAATAGACGAATCGTTGGCAGTGCCCATCTCTTCGTCACGGAACCACCTGCCTGCGAGCAAGTGAACGCCCATGGCTTGCAGATAATCTCCGCCCGTGACGTCGATCTCCGCGATTAACGGACGCGCGGGTGAAACCGCGCCGCCGCTGACCGATCCCCCATGATTTTCTCCGCTGAACGGCAGCGCGTCCACGGTACCGGCGCTTTCCACCCCGGGTAGTGCGCGCACGGCATCGAGCATCCGCTTGTAAAACAGCCCGCGCTGGTTGGGGTCCGGGTACCGCAGGGGAGCGGGCAAGACAACCGAGGCCAGGACTTTATCCGCCTGGAAACCCGGGTCGGTGCCCGCCAGCCGCGCAAAGCTAGCGAGAAGTTGTCCACCGATCACCACCAGAAGCACGGATACGGCCACCTCAGCCGCCACGAGCCAGGAGCGTACGCGGCCGTGCCGGCCTGCGGCCGCTCCGCGCGATGCGAAACCGTTCCCCCGATCGGCCCGCTTCCATCCGGCGATGCGCAAAGCCGGTGCGATTCCGAAGAGAAGGCCATTGAGGGCAGCCAGGGCAAGAGCAAATGCCAGGATGGTGGAGTCCGCGCGGGCAGCCGCCAGCCTTGGAATGCTGCGAGGCGCAATCGCCGGTAGCACCCTCCAGGCTGCCACGGTCAGCAGGTATCCGCCGGCGCCGCCTAAAACGGCCAGCACACAGCTCTCCGTCAGAAATTGGCGGACGATGCTCAAGGGTCCCGCGCCGACCGCCCGCCGGATAGCTACTTCCTGTTGGCGCGCCATGCCCCGGGCCAGCAACAGGTTGGCCACGTTCGCGCATCCGATCAACATGAACAGGACAGCGGCGGCCATCAATACCTTCAGACCTCGCGCTGCGCCACCGGTGGCGCGATCGCGCAAGCCGTTCACGGTCAGGACGCGGTCGCGGTTGGTGGCGGGGAAATCGTGCGCCAGCGCGGGACTGATCGACGCCAGATCCTGCCGGGCTTCGGCGAGTGAAACACCCGGCCGCAGCCGGGCCACCGCTCCCAGTCCCGCGTCCGGATTCGTCGAATACCGTAGCGGCGCGGACCAGAATTCCACGTATGGCGACGGCGTGTGGGCGGCTTCCCGACGCAGTGGAAAATTGAAAGCGGGCGGCATCACGCCGGCCACCAGGCAATTGCGCCCGATGATGTTGACGGTGCGGCCGACGATAGCGCGGTCGGAGTGAAAGCGGCGTACCCAAAGGCCGTAACTGAGAATGATCACGTCCCCGTGGCCGGGCTGGTCCTCCTCCGGCAGAATGTTCCGGCCGATCATGGGTGAGACCCCCAGTACCTGGAACAGGTCGCGATTCATGTGGACACCGTAAAGCGCTTCCGGGGTGGAGTGGGCGTCGCCCGCAAGGTCGAAGATGGCGTTCCCGTAGACGCCGAGGGGACCGAGCGTGCGTGTGCGTCGAGGCAACTCGCGGACGTCGTTCGCCACCACCCAATCGCCATGCGATTGATCGAGCATGCGCGGGTACTGGCTGCGCAACTGTACGAGCTCCGCCGGGCGCGCGTACGGCAGCGGGTCTATGAGCACGGCCTTGATGGCGGCGAAGACCACCGCCGTGGCGCTCACGCTCAGCGCGATCGACAAGAGCGCGATGGCGGTAGCGCCGGGGGCGCGGAAAAGGAGACGCAGAGCGAGCCGGATGTCGCGCAGCATGGACACCTCATCCCCATTCTAAGCAGGCGGGACCCAGTATTGCTCTTCCTTGATCGAACTCTTGGCGAATCCGGCTCGCAGCAGAATGTCCCTGGCGTTCCGAATCATTTGCGGATTGCCGCAGAGATACACGGTGGTCTGAGAGGGTACAAACTCGAGCGTGTCCAGATATTTTCGCAGCACATCCTCGGCGCGGCCGGTCTCGCCGGTCCAATGCGGGGCGCACCAGATGCGGCTGATGGTGGGGATGTATCGAAACCAATTGTGCCGGCGGGCGAATTCGGATAAGTCGTCGTGGTATCCGAAGCCAGAAGGAATGCTTGCGGCGTGTAACAGAGCGATCTGCTGCATTACCGGTTTACCGGAGGCTTCAGCGGCTTCCAGATCGCGCAGGATGCTGCGAAAAGGCGCAACTCCGGTTACCGTCGCCACCATGAAGTGCAGCGCATGACCACTCTCGCGATCGAATAGGAACCTGCCTTTGGCGGCGCGGCGCAAGGTGACTTCGCCACCTTCGGGCACATCGTACAAATGGGGCGTGAGCTTTCCGTCCGGAACCAGTTCCACGAAGAATTCCAATTCAGTTTCTCGCGGCGAGGAAGCTACGGAATACGGCCGCTCCACGGTACGCTGGCCATCCGGGACGCCAATCGTGACGTATTGCCCCGCCTGGAAGGAGACGGGCTCTTCGGGCGCGAGCCGGATGATCCATAGTTCCGGACGGACGTCGCGACGGGAGGAAACCACGGCGCGCAAATGCGTGGATTGGGTCATGCGAGCCTCATGCAGACGGGGCCTGTCTTGATTATGATGCCTGTGATAACCTTTAAAGCCGTGGCCCCACCCAAGCCAAACCTGGTGCCTCCGGTAAGCGCGGAGTGCCTGACGACGCTGCAACCGGCAAAACCTGGCGCGCCGCCGCAACAGTTTTCATACAAGATGGCCCGCGCCTCCAACGGCCAGACCCGCATCGATCAGGGAAGTACTTCGATCATCACGAACCCGGCCACCGGTAAGGCGACGGTGCTCGACCACGCGAAGAAAGAATTCCGGACGATACCCATGCCGAAGGGTACTCCGGCCCCCCCTGCGCCACCGCTGGGCGCACCACCGAGCGCGCCGCCCGCTCCTGCGTCACCTCCGCTACCCGGCATGACGGCAAAGGATCTGGGAAAAAGAACGTTGGATGGACACGAGGTGCAAGGAAAGCAGTTTTCGTATCCCGTGCCGAGTCCGCCGAAGCTTCCCAAGATTGCGGGAATGAAGGGCATGCCGAAGCTACCGGGCGCGCCGAAGCTACCGGGCGCGCCGAAACTACCTGGCGCACCACAAATGCCCGGCGGTGCGGCGCCGCCCAAAACGCCCGGCGCGCCCCAGGCACAGGCCCCCGCAATTCCGGGTATGCCAAAGATCCCTGGCGCGCCGCCGATTCCAGGAATGGCAGCGGCACCGAAAACACCCGGTGCTCCTCCTGCGGCGCCTGGCGCCGCGCCACCCTCCAAGCCCGGTCCCCCGGTAGTAACGGAAATGTGGACGAGCACGCAACACCATGTTCCGGTATTGAGCCGCGTGACGGGAAACTTCGGCACGCAGACCAACCACACTAAGAACCTGGTGGGCGGCGAACCCTCGCCATCGCTGTTCCAGATCCCCGCGGGCTACAAACCGGCGGGCACTCCGGGACACTGACGACGACTACTCGTAACGCAGCGCCACAATCGGGTCGACGCGTGTGGCACGCCGCGCGGGAAGATAGCTGGCGGCCAGCGCTGCGCCGATCAACACCGCGGCCATCAAGGCGAAGGTGAGCGGATCGAACGAGCTGACGTGAAACAGTTGATTGCGCAGCAGGCGGCTGGCGATCAGGGATACCAGCAACCCTATGCCTGCGCCCGTGCAGGCCAGCCGCATTCCCTGCCCCAACACCAGTCGCAGGATCTCGGCGGGCTGCGCGCCCAGCGCCAGCCGCACACCCATTTCCTGCGTGCGCTGCGTCACCGCATAGCTGATCACGCCGTACAACCCGATGACAGCCATCAGGAGCGCCATGCAGGCAAACACTCCCAATACCGTCACCACGAAGCGGCGCGCGGCCAACGAACTGTTCACCATTTCCGGCAGCAGCCGGATCTGCGCGACCGGCTGCGAGCTATCCACGGTGCGCACCGCATCGCGGATCCCGGATGCCAGCCGGGCCGGATCGGCCGGCGTGCGCACGACAAAAGTCAGCAGCGGCTGCGGCAACTGGTAGAGCGGGAAATAATATTTCCCTTTCACGTCCGCGCCGGCCAAGTCTGCCTGCTTGACATGGCCGACCACACCGACAATCGTCGACCACGGCAGGTTTGCACCAAAACGGATGTGCTTCCCAATGGGGTCTTCATCAGGCCAGTATTGGCGCGCCAGAATGTCATCGATTACGGCCACCGCCTGGGTATCTTTGCGATCCGTATCGGCGAAGCCGCGTCCTTTGCGAATGGGAATTTTGAGCGCTGCGAAGTATTCCGGGCTGGCGACGCCAACATCGCCATGTGGACCAGGATCGCCGGGCGGAGACGGACGCCCTTCGATGTTGAACGAAGCCGAACCGCCATTACCGTCGAAGGGTACGGGCGTGCCGGCGGCCACCGAGGTCACGCCCGGCAGTGCGGCGAGGTTGGCAATCACGGCACGATCGAAAGCGACGCGTTTGTCGTCAGCAGCGTAGCGCGCCTGGGGCAAAGTAAGCGCGGCGGTGACCAATCCGCCCGGCTGAAATCCGGGATTGACTTCCTGCAGAGCGGCCAGGCTGCGCAGAAACAGTCCGGCGCCCACTAATAGGACCAAGGCCAGCGCCACTTCCGCCACAACCAGCGATGCGCGCAGTTGCTGCCGCCCCGCGCCCGAGGTATTGGCGCGTCCACCTTCCTTCAACAGTTCATAATGGTCGGAGCGGGCGATCTGCCAGGCCGGCGCGACCCCGAAAAGAATCCCCGCGACGACGGCCGCGAGCACGGCAAACAGCAGCGTAGTGGGATCCAGGGCCACGCCGACCGCCACTGGCAATCCTTCGGGCGCCAGCGCCAGCAGGCCCCGCAGACAGAGGTACGCCAGCAGCAGTCCCGCCACTACGCCCCCCAGTACCAGCACCAGGCTTTCGGCGAGCGACTGGCGGATGAGATTCCACCGTCCCGCCCCCAGCGCGGCGCGAACCGCGATCTCCCGGCTGCGGCCCGAGGCCCGCGCCAACATCAGGCCGGCGATATTCGAGCAGGCAATCAGCATGACAAATCCGACCGCCCCGAGCAGCACCAGAATGGGAGTCTTGGTATTGCCGGCGACGAAATCCGTGAAAGGCATCAAAAACATGCCCCAGGCGGCACTCGCCGCGTACGTTCCGTTAGACGTACCGCTGTTGCGCAAGCGGCTGCCCAACATCTCTACGAAGGCGTTGGCGGTTGGAAACGTCAGGCCCGTCTTGAGCCGCGCCACGCCATTGTAGCTTTCGTTAAACCGGTTGTCCTCGGTGTATTCTTTATCGTCCAAGGCGAGGGGAGCCCACAAATCGACGTTTGCCGGCCAGCGGAATTCCGGCCCCATAACGCCCACGATGCGATACTTCGTCTGGTTCAGTTCGATGGAGCGGCCCACGGCTCCCGCGTCCCGGCCAAACAGCCGCTTCCATGCGGCGTAGGAGAGCACCACTTCCTGATTGGCGTGCGGGCGGTCCTCCTCGGGCCGGAACACCCGCCCCAACAGCGGATTCGCGCCAAAGACCTGGAACCAGCGCCAGGTGATATTCGCTCCTCGCAACCGTTCGGGCACGGCGGAACCGGTGTAATTGAAATCGCCCGGATTGGTGATGGCCGCGGATTCGAATTGCTGGGTGCTGTGGAGTACGTCGGCGAAATCCGGGACCGAGACGCCGATGTTGTTCAGCGCCAGCTTCTCGTATCGCGCGCGGATCGCCACCACACGCTCGGGATGCGCCACGCCCGCCGGATTCAACAAGACCTGGTTCACCACACTGAAGATAGCGGTGTTGACGGCGATCCCCAGCGCCAGTGTGGCCACTGCCACTACCGTATAAGCGGGCGATTTGAGAAGCGTGCGGACGGCGTAACGGATGTCTTTCGAGAATGCGGGCATATTCACTAATACTCGGAAGACGCGATTTGGTAACGAGAAGTTCAACGACCAAGTGGCACTCCAGATGCTTGAATACACGCGGGGCGGGCCACCGTGTCTGTCTCGAATCGAAATGCGATTGGCATGAGAGCCGCCCCTAAAGCCAGAGAAGTTCCCGGCGCACAAAGAAAAATGCGCGGCAGGGGCGCGCGTCCGGGCTTTGGCGAGTTTTTTGGCAATCTGGGGCCAGGCCTGATTACCGGCGCCGCGGACGATGACCCTTCCGGCATTTCCACCTATTCCGTCACCGGCGCTTCATTCGGGTACGCGCCGCTATGGACCGCGCTCTTTTCATTCCCGTTGATGACCGCCGTGCAGATGATGTGCGCGCGCCTCGGCATGGTGACCGGCCAGGGCTTGGCCGGGGTGGTCCGGGCCCGCTATCCACGCTGGGTGCTATGGGCCGCGTGCACCCTGCTGGTGGTCGCGAACACGGTGAACATTGGCGCGGATCTCGGCGGAATGGCCCAGGTGACGGAGATGGTGACCGGCATCAACAGCCTTTATTTGACGCCGGTGTTTGCGTTGATCATTGCGTCTTTCCTTATCTGGTCCTCCTATTACACGGTGGCCCGTATATTCAAGTGGCTGACGCTGGCCCTGTTCGCGTACGTGCTGGCCGCGTTCCTGGCCAAACCCGACTGGGCCGCGGTGATGCACGCAACGCTCATTCCCCATATCGAATGGTCGGGACAATACCTGGCCACGCTGGTTGGGATCTTCGGGACCACCATCTCTCCCTACCTCTTCTTCTGGCAAGCTTCGCAGGAAGTCGAGGAGGACAGGAAGAAAGGATTGTTGACCGTCGCAGAGCGCAAGGGAGCCAGCAATGCCGAGTTGCGCAAATCGCGGAACGATACGGTTACGGGGATGCTGTTCTCGAACCTGATCATGTACTTCATCATTCTAACCACGGCAGCGACGCTGCACGGTCACGGCAAAAACGGCATTACGACGGCGCGCGACGCGGCTGAAGCCCTGCGTCCGCTGGCGGGAAACGGGGCGTACTGGCTGTTCAGCATCGGCTTAATCGGCGCCGGTATGCTTGGCGTGCCTGTGCTGGCGGGCTCCAGTGCCTACGCCGTGTCCGAGGCGGCTAGGTGGCGCGGTTCACTGGCCGATCGTCCGCAACTGGCCCGTGGCTTCTACGGCGTGATCGCGGTAGGCTTGCTGTTGGGGCTGGTGCTCAACTCCACGCACGTCAATGCCGTCGCCATGTTGTTCTGGTCGGCGGTTTTGAACGGCGTCCTGGCGCCGCCCCTGATCGTCATCGTGCTGCTGTTGACCAGCAGCCGCGAGGTTATGGGATCGCGCGTCAATCCACGATGGATGAAGGTGCTGGGATGGATCACCGTGGCGGTGATGACGTCCGCGACCGTGGCGATGTTCGTTACGTGGAATGGGACGGGGTCGTAGTGAGGCGGGGCGAGTGCCCCGCGCAGGCCACGGGCCCGCCCCACTGCCTAGCGGCCGTTCTGACGAAGCCACTCCCGAAAGGCATCGCGGTACAGAGTGATGCCCTTGCGCGAGTAACGCAGATAACCCTGACGGCGGAACTGGTTCATGTAGTGCGTGACGATCTCACGCGACGTGCCCACGTATTGCGAAAGCAGCTCGTGTGTGAACGGCGGCATGCGCATGGACCCATCGGCTTCCACTTCCCCCAAACGCTCGGAGAAACGGATCAACGACCGCGCCAACCGGCGCGCGATGTTGTCCACCGAGAAGCTTTCGATGCGGTGCCCGAAGTCGATGCTTCGTTGAACCAGGATTTGTAACAGGGCTACCGCCAGCCTCGGGCGTTTGTTAAAGATATCTTCTATTTCGGCGGTACTCCACGTCATCAGCTTGGCATTCTCCAGGGCAGTCGCCTGCTCGGAACGATGGGGGAGGTTCAGGAGCGCGGATTCGCCGAAGAACTCGTCGGTTTGATAGATGTCCACCATCACCTGATGGCCATCTTCGGACATCCGGGAAACTTTGACTTTGCCTTCAATGACCAGGAAGATGCTGGTCGAGGGCTGGTCATGACTGTAAATGTGCTGACCCTTCCTGCAGTCCACGATATTGGAGCACGGCAGATAAGCCAACGGATCTTCTAAAGTTTTTTGCGGGGCAAGGGCTGTCGAGCTAATTGCCATAGTTGCCATAAGAGAGTCCTCCAAGTGTGTTTTGATTTGTCGGGCGCCCGGAAGCGGATTGTGGCGAAGCAGCTAAACGCAGCCGAATGGCCGGCTGGTTTACGTTGAGAACATTGATCCGCATTCGTCTTCTGGCGAGGTGGAAGCACTTGGCGTGCCACATCGCACGTTCGCCGGGAATGAGAGATTCCGTCCACAATGGAACTATTTTTCGTTAGGTTCCTCACGCCTAGGTCGATGGAGCGCCTCGGGCGGGCGGCAATTTCTGCAGTCTTGTGTACTCTCGAACATCCATCCAGCGCACAAAATGTCAGATTCGGGAACGCTACCGAAGGTGCACGTACTTTGCTTCGAACGAGCGGCGGACGAAGGCCCGCGGATCGTAACGAAGGAAATACAAATCCCCCGCACGTCCAACCGAGGTCCGGACCTCCAGCGGGTTCACACCGAAATCAGCCGGCAGCGGCGAATCCCATACAGACAACAAACGAATGGGACCAGTAGCGGTCCCTTGAGGCGCATCGCTGGAGTTAAACGGCAGATGAAAAGCCCGGCGGCATGTGGCCTCCGCCCACCCCGCCGGCGAGTAGTCGCTGGAGACGGTACAAGCTGCACCCCCGGGAACGGTGGTAACGCCGTTGTCTCGAAGGGGAATGCTCCGGCGGCTGTACAGCATCACGTAGACATCGCCGCGAATCGTGAGCAGGCCCGTGGCGGCGGCTTCCCGGAAGCCACGACCTACAACGATATGCTGCTTCCACGTAAACGTGCCACTGGCAGACGGTTCAATTTGCAGCACATGGTCTTCAGAGGAACTGGCCGCTATCCAGCCGGAGGACCAGTGCCGGCCGCCCGGCGCTTCGATGCGTACCTCAAGGATCTCGGGAGCAACGGTCCGGGTGTCCGGAATGTTGGCGATGCGCATCGGAACCGAGAGCGTTAGTCCATCGGGATCGGGCATCTTCGTGTCCCATGAGATGGCGCCGTCGTCTAACGCGACCGTCATCGACGCAGCCGATTCCCCGCCGAACATACGGGCCTCCATCGCGGCCGCGGCTCGCCGGTCCAGGCCGGCATCCGGCAGCGACAACAATATGAACAGTACAGCGCCCACACCCGTGGAGATCAGGCGGTTACGCGTCCGAAGCTGCAGAAGCACGATGACCAGAGCTGTGACGGCGAAAGCAAGCACGGGTCGAACGCCACTGATCCAGGCGAGGCCGCTCGATTGGAAGGCCGGCGAGTGAACTGGGTGGGCCGTCAGGGCAGCCAGCGCGAGCAGACCCGCGTATAAGCCGAATACCGTCAGCACAAATTGCACCAGCGTCCGGGTGAGCGATGCCAGGGCGGCCGGTGCGAGCAAAACAGCAGATGTAAAAGTGAACTGCATCCACAGTAGATTTGGAAGATGCCCGAGCGGCCGGTGCCCTTCCGCGGCGGCCATGACGAAACCGCTGACCAGCAGCGGGGTGTTGATAAACGCGAGCACAAAAAACGCCTTGGCACCCAACAGGCTGCCGCGTGAATAAGGCCGCGTGATCCAGAACTGACGATCGCCCACCAGCGACTCCTGGTGCGCTACACGGGAAATCAGAAACCACCACCCCAACACCAGGATCAACGTGGCCGTATTGCTGTAGCGGCCCCAGGCCCCCACATCACGATCCGCCCGGATGCCTGTCCACGCCCATACGGCAGTGAGCGCGGCAAGCACGGCGATTTCGAGCCCGCAATAGCGCGCGTCTTTGCGGAAGATGTGGAAGGCCTGCTTCATAAAACTATCTCAGCGCATGGCGGGCATCTGGACCGCGGCCGTGAAATCGCGTTTTACCGATGCGCGCGGATATACCCTGACAAAGCTGATTACGGAACCAACCTGGCTGCGGCTCTGGTCGATGAATACCGGGCTCAGGCCGAAATCGGGCCAAGGCGATTCCCACGATGAGAAAAGCTCTTCGGTACCGTGCCGCTCCATTCCAGAGGGCCCGCGGTCGAAGTCAACGCCCGTAAAGCCGGAGCTGTCGTAAGGCCTGCGAAAGGGCGAAGAACAAAAGACCACGTCGTCGTTCCGGACCACGGTGACCTCGCAAAACCCGCCGCCGGGAATGGGCGTGCGCCGGCCGGGCAGAAGCTTCGTGATTCGCGTTCCCAGGTTCAAATCGACCGCGACATGCATGGTCACCGGCGTCCCTTGAATCTGCGCGTAAAACTCACGCGGCACCGTTACGTGGCTGAACGACTGCGTCGCCGGTCCGGCAGCCGGCTGGAACGGAGAGGTCCAAGTGCGTGCTTTACCCGATGACCAGCGCGGACCTGAAGGCTCTGCAATCGTAACATTCGTCGTGCGCGGCCAGGCGACCAAACCCTCTGGAACCTTGTGCACGATCACCGGCAGCACAATATCGACAAACCCCGGAGTCGAGCTCTGCCCGTAAGATGGCGTCATACCGGGCGCGGGGGAAATCGAAATCGCCGGCTCTTCCGGATGATAGAAACCGGCGGAACGGATCGCGTCCTGGGCAACGGTCGGCAGGCCCACATAGAGGAAACAGGTAACCGAAAGAGTTCCGAGACCCGCCACAATCGAGGTCTTCGTACGGCGGTGCGTGTACTGCCAGAACACCATCAGCGCTCCTCCGGCGAATGCCGCCAGGGCGGCCGTGGTCTGGCTAGGCCACGCGGCTCCCGAAACGTCGATGCCCCCGCTCTGCAACACGGCCAGCGTCACGTACGAGGCGGCAATCAGGCACAGAATCGATATGGAAAAGTGCGCCAGGCTCCGCGTGATCGTGGCTAGCGCAAACGCCGGCGCCAGCAGGATAACCGCCACCGCGAGTTGCATCCACAGCAGGCTTCCAATCCCGGCCCAGGGTTGGTATCCCGCCGCGGCGAGGATCGTGAGCTGGGCAACAAATAGCGGAAGATTCACGAACGCCAGCACGAACAGCAGCTTGGCCACCAGCAGATGGCGCCAGCGGTAGGGGCGGGTGATCCAGAACTGGCGGTCGCCCGCGAGCGATTCCTCTTGCACGAGCTGGGAAATCAGGAACCACCAGTCAAGCGTCAGCAGCACCGAGGTAAGGTACGCCAGCATTACAGGGCGGCTCACGTCGGGCTGCCAGTGCGCGCCGGCAGCCACGTGGGACCAGGCGAATGCGGCCGTAAGGGCTGCGGTCACGGCTAACTCGTAGCGGAAACGCCGGACATCCTTGCGAAAGATGTGAAGTGCCTGGATCATGTTGGTTCCCCTCAGGCTGCCAGGCTCTCTGCGGATTTCGCCACCGTAACGAAGATGGCGCGCAAAGGCATCGGGAGAGCCGAGATGTCGCGTGCGCTGGGGAACCGGCTGCGAATTTCAGCGATGGTCCGCTCGCGGTCGAAGCGACTGTCGGTAAATCGGATCACTGCGGCGGAGGATTGCGGCTGCAGCCAGAATGCAGGCCAATCGCGAGGCAACGGCGGCGCCGCGTCGAAGGTGATTTCGATTTCGCGGAAACGATCGGTCAGCGCGGCGAGTTCTTCGGAGAACTGAATGCGCCCGCTTTCAAGGTAGGCAACGTGGCTGGCGAAGGTCTCGATATCGGCCAGATCGTGCGATGAAATGAAGACGGTGGTGTTCTGGCTGCGCTCCAGCAGACTGGCGATGAATTCGTCGCGCGCCAGGGGATCGAGGCCGGTGAACGGCTCATCGAGCACCACGACCTCCGGCCGGTAAGCCAGCGAGGAAGCTAGCGCGGCTTTCATCCGCATGCCGCGCGACAGATGCTTCAACTTGCGGGCGCCCGGCAGGCTGAACTCGCGCTGCAACTGTGCGGCCAGCTCATGGTCCCATGCCGGATAGAAGGGGCTCAGGTAGCGAAGGAAGTAATCCACCGTCATCCATTCGGGCAGTTCCTGGTTCTCCGAGACGTAACCGATCCGGGTGAAATCGGCGCCGGCCAGACGGCGCGAATCCATGCCCAGGATTTCGCACCGGCCCGATTCTGGCGCGAGGATGTTCATGAGGATCTTGATGGTGGTGGTCTTGCCGGCGCCATTCGGTCCAATCAGGGCGAAAATCGACTCGCGCGGCACGGACAGATCGATTCCGTTCAGCACTAGACTGCGCCGGAACCGCTTGGTTAGACCGGTAATGCGAATGGGATCACTCATTTCTTCTGAGCTCCTTTCGGTGCATGATTCGGAGTGGCTTCTCCGGGTGGTTCCAGGCGCGCCCAATGCGAAGTGAGAGCGTCGATCACTTCGCCGGCGTTCAGGCCAAGCCGGCGAGCTTCGACCACCAGGTGTTCCACGTCGTGATCCAGAAGCTGCACGCGCTCGGCAGCCGTGGAACGGGACGGCTGGGCCACTACCGTGCCGGTTCCCGGACGCACTTCCAGCAGGCCTTCGTTCACCAGGTGCGTGATCACTTTATGAGCCGTGTTGGGGTTGATCTTCAGAGCGCTGCTGAGCACGCGCACCGAAGGAAAGGGGTCGCCAGGCCGCATCTGGCCGGAGATTACGGCTTTCCGCGCCGCATACACTACCTGCTCATAGAGCGCTATGCCGGGCTGAAACGACAGCCGGAATGGGATCACGTGTGTACTATAACAGATAGTACAGTAGCCTGCAAGCGCGACCGGCCTCCCAAGAGGCCGGCGCTCCGACTTGCTATAATCAAACTTCCCTCTTTCGCAGGAGATAACGCTACATGTTTGATCTGTTTCGCAGCCGGGACAAAGCCGTGCGTATCATGCTCGGCGGATTGCTTCTATTGGTGGCTTTGTCCATGTTGACCTACCTGATTCCCAGCTACAACACCGGTAGCGGCGGCTCGGATACCGTGGTTGCCGAGGTCGGCAAAGAAGCCATCACGGTGCCCGAGGTGCAGCAGGTGATCCAGATGAACATGCGGGGCAACCGCCTGCCTCCCGAAATGATGGCATACCAGGCGCCGCGCATCATCAACTCTATCGTTACCGAACGGGCCCTGGCCTACGAGGCGCAGCGGCTCGGCTTCAAGATTTCGGACCAGGAGTTGGCAAACGGCATCCGGCAAACCCTTCCGCAATTGTTCCAGGACGGCAAGTTCGCGGGCAAAGACGCATACGCGCAGGTGCTGGCACAGCAGAACCTGACGATTCCGCAATTCGAGGCTGACCTTTCCCGCCAGTTGCTGATCACTAAATTGCGGGATGTGGCGCTCGAAGGAACCGTCGTCACACCGCAGGAAATCGAGCAGGAATATAAGCGCCGCAACGACAAGGTCAAAATCCAGTACGTGAAGATTGCTAGCGATAAGCTGCGATCCGAGGCGCAGGTAACGCCGGAGGAAGTACGCAAGAATTACGACGCCAACAAGCCCCTCTACCAGGACCCGGAAAAGCGCAACCTGGGTATCGTGCTGGTGGATCAGGCGAAACTGGAGCAGACCATCCAGCCCACCGATACCGATTTGTTGCGCGTTTACAACGAAAACAAAGATACCTACCGGACCCCGGAACGCGTCGATGTCCGGCACATTCTGCTGAAGAGCGACGGAAAAGACGCCAAGCAGGATGCCGCCGTAAAGGCTAAGGCCGACGATCTGGTGAAGCAACTGCGCGCGGGCGCCAATTTCGGCGAGTTGGCGAAGAAGTATTCCGAAGATCCCGGCTCTGCCGCCAAGGGTGGCGAATACGAAGGCGTCGTGAGAGGCCAGATGGTGCCGGAATTTGAGAAGGCCGCCTTCTCGCTCAAGGTGAATGAGATCAGCGACCCGATCAAGACCGCCTACGGATACCACATCCTGCAGGTTTTGAAGCACGAGCAGGCACAGCTCAGACCGTTCAGCGAAGTCAAAACGCAACTGGCCGCGGACTACAAAAAGCAGCGCGTAACCGACCTGATGCAGCAGACCTCCGACAAGGCGCAGGCGGCTCTGACCAAAGATCCGCAACATCCGGAGAAAGTGGCCGGGGACCTGGGACTGGAATACGTGAAGGCCGACGGTATTGGACCGAATGATCCGATTCCGAGTGTGGGTGTGAACAAGGAACTCCAGGAATCGATTAGCAGCCTGAAACCAGGGGACGTTTCGCAGCCGGTTCTGATCGCTGGTAACAAGATCGCCATTGCCGTCTGCACGGGCGATACGCCGGCCCACCCCGCGCCCTTCGACGAAGTGGAAAGTAAAGTGCGCGAGGCCGCTGTCAAAGACAAGGTCAACCACCTGTTGGACGAGAAGGCCAATCAGCTGATGGAAAAAGTGAAGGCCAACGGCGGCGATCTGGCGGCCGCGGCGAAGTCCATGGGCCTGGAGGCCAAGACTTCCGATGCGGTGGACCGCAACGGCGCCATCGAAGGACTGGGATCCGCCGGTATGTTTCCGGACGCCTTCAGCAAGCCGGCGGGCTCCATCTTCGGACCTAGCCCGCTGGCTGACGCTAAAGTCATAGGCAAGGTAGTTGAGAAGCTGCCGGCCGATCCGGCGGGCCTGGAGTCCCAGCGCGCCGGCATCCGCGATCAACTCAAGAACCAGAAGGGGCAGGCGCGCGACGCCCTCTTCGAAGAAGGCGTGCGCGAGGCTCTCACCAAAGAAGGCAAGGTCAAGGTCCACCAGGATGTCGTCGACCGGATGCTGGCGAGCTATCACAGCTAACCCGGATGATTCATTCCTTACTGGATTTCCTGCGCTCACTGACTACGCCTGAGCGCCTGATCGAACTGCTCAGCACGCTGCTGACCGGGTGGCTGGGCTATGCCACATTGTTCTTGCTGGTGTTCGCCGAAACCGGCATGCTGGTGGGTTTCTTTCTCCCCGGCGATTCGCTGCTCTTCACCGTCGGCGTCGTTTGCGGTGCGGGTCATCTGGATATCGCCTTGGTGAATGTGCTGCTGATATCGGCTGCCATGCTGGGCGATACGGCGGGCTATATGCTGGGCCGCAGCAGCGGTCCTCACATTTTCAACCGGCCAAATTCGCGCATCTTCCGCCGCGAGTACCTGCAGCGCACGCACGAATTCTACGAGAGGCACGGTGGCCGAACCATGATGTACGCGCATTTCATCCCCATCATCCGAACTTTCGCCGCGTTTGTGGCCGGTGTGGGGCGCATGAACCTGGCGCGCTTCCTCTCATACGATATTTTCGGCGTGGCGGGCTGGGTGCTGCTGATGACGATGATGGGATACACGCTCGGAGGCGTCGCGTTTGTGCGCCACAACTTCGACAAGGTGATCCTGGGGATTATTGCGTTGTCACTGTTGCCGGCCGGGATCGAAGTGCTGAAGTCCCGGCGGCGTGCCGTAGCTGCCGGCGAATAACGCAGTGCCTATTGCGCCGGTTTGGGCCGCGGGGTAGCATCACCTGGGGTCATGCCCATGGCCCACTTCACGGCTTCCGTCCACATCTGCTGGATATCGGGGCGGTCCCAGACTTCTTCGCGGTGGCCCAGCGAGGAGTAGAAGACGCGGCCTTTGCCATAGTTGCGTACCCAGGTTACGGCGAAGTCGTTATCGGTGCGGTGTACACGCGGGTTCTTCAGATCAACCGAGCTCGGATCGATGCTCATCAGCACGCGCACTTTGTCGCGTGAATACGGCTCCTTGAACTGGTAAATCTCGTCGTAGATCGGGAAGTGCGCGGGGAAATGTTTCGTGGCTGGAAACGCGCGGTCCTCCACGTTGATCTGGGCGTGCACCTGCATCCACGGGTGTTCGTTGAAGTAGGCGCCGATCAGGTCGCCGTAATCCTGCCATTTGTAGAACGTGTCCGTGGCGCTGTGGGTGCCCAGGAAGCCCCTGCCGTCATCCTTCACGAAGGAAAGCAGCGCGGCCTTCTGTTCGTCGTTCATATCCAGTTCGCCTGTGGTGTAGAACATGACCGCATCGAAGAAACTCAGGTTTTTGGCGTTACCGTCAAGCTTTTCTTTGGTCACCAACTGCGTGTCGGTGCGCAGGTAAGTGTCCCACAGTCCGCTCTGCTGGCCCAGTTTCTCGATGGTGGCCATGGCGTGAGACACCGAATCGTGCTGAAAGCCCTTCACCTCGCCGATGAACAGCAGTTTCTTTTTGGCTGCGGTTTGCGCGCCGGCAGTACCGCAGAGAGACAGGGCGATCGCCAGGGATGCCAATACGAACCAGTTCTTCATTTAGTTTTCCGAAGGGCAATGATCTCACCGGGCACATGCCGGCGCAACCGGGCTGCCGAATCGCATTTTTAATGAACCGCGCAAAACCGGGCACGGCCGCCCGCGAGTTTCTAACCGTTTGGCGTCGCGGACACGCGCCCCTTGGCGCTACAGGTCGATTACCCCGGTGCTGTCTCCCACACAACCAACGTCCACGCCCAGCTTGTGCATGACAGTCAACAAGGCGTTGGCTTGCGGCGTTCCCGGTGGGCATACGCGGTGCAGATTGCCTCGCAGCTGGCCGCCCGCGTGCCCCGCTAAAAACAGAGGAACGCGCCGGTGATCGTGCGTGTGCGAGTCTCCCATCGAACTGCCATACAGCACCAGGGAATGATCCAGCAGGTTGCCGTCGCCATCCGGCGTGTTCTTCAGCTTGCGCAGGAAATATTCCACCTGGCTGACATGATAGCGATTGAGCTTGGCGAACTCGGCGATCAGCCCAGGCGTTTCCAGGTGGTGCGACAAGGTGTGGAAAGGCGTCTTCACGCCGCTCTCCGGAAAGACCCGGTTGCTGGTGTCGCGGCTCATCTTGAATGCCGACACCCGCGTGATTTCGGCGGCGAAGGCCACCACTTGCAGGTCGAACATCAGCTTCACATGCTGTTCCCAGGAATCCGGTACGCCTAGCGGCGCCGCCGCCAGTTCCCGCTCCCGCACGGTGGCGTTGTGCCGCTCGATCGCCTGAATGCGACGCTCGATGCTTCGAATCTCATCCAGGTACGATTGCAGCCGCGCTCGATCCTGGGGGCCGACTTTGTTTTGCAGACGCTCCGCGCCTGGCATTACGGCATCTAGAATGCTTCCGGCCGCGGCAGAGCGGGGCTGAGAGCCCCGCGCAGGCCACGGGCCTGCCTCACTCGCAAACAGACTTTCGAATGCCAGCCGCGGGTTCACGGTCATCAAAAGCGGAGCAGTGGGAGAAGCCCAACTGATAGTCTCCGAATAGACGCAGTTATAGTCGCAGGCGCAGGAACTGGTCAGGCCGATATTCTCCACGCAAAGCTGGATTGAAGGCACGGCCGTTTCATGGCCGAATCGCTGGGCATACAGTTGATCGATGGACGTGCCGGCAAATACATCAGGGCCGGGCGTCTGCTTGGGATGCGCCGCGGTGAGGAACACGGCACTCGAGCGGAAATGGTCCCCGCCTGCCTCCGACGGCGCGAAGGCTTCCGCCTGGCGGGCATCGGTACCCGTCACAATTGTGACGTAATCCCGAAACGGCGCGAGCGGTTCCAGGGAAAACGAAAAATCGAAGTCGCTGCCTTCCTGGTCGGGACTCCAGTAATGCTTGTGGGAGCCTTCGTCGGTGCTGCCTGCAGCGCCGTGCACCATCTCGATACACGCCAGGCGGCTACGCGAAATTGCCGCAGTATTGCGCAGAGGGGTCTGCGCGGGCACCATCGAATCGAGCAGCGGCAGCGCCATCGTCACACCCATGCCGCGCAGCAACGCACGGCGTGAGATATGTTTCTTCTCGATGAACATGGTCCGATTTGCTCGATTGTACACCAGGTGGCATAGTTAGACCTGTTACTTCTTCCCAACCACTCTGCTCGCGAACGCCGACTGGTGTACGATACTCCCATGCCCCACTTCAAATCGACCCGGCCCCAGGCGTGTCTGCTAGCGATCGCAGTCCCTGCCCTGTTACCTTTCCTCCTCTCAACTGCATTTGCCCAGACCGGCTGGACCACCTTTGCTAAGAACGCGCACCACGTGGCAGCGTCCACTACGGCGTCGCAGGCTTTGAACAGCATTCACTGGCAGACACCGGTGGATTTGCACCCCCAATACTCGGGAAACGAACTCCTGATTCACTACGGTTCGCCGCTGATCACGCCCGCCAATACCGTCATCGTGCCGGTGAAGACCGGCGCCAGCGGCGGATTCCGCGTCGAAGCTCATAATGCCGCCAATGGAACCCTGCTGTGGAGCGCGCAGACCGACTACCTGCTGCCTCCAAGCCACGGATGGACCCCCGAATTCGGTCCTGCCCTGGGCGCCAAGCGCCTCTATTTTCCAGGGCAAGGTGGCACGGTTATTTATCGAGATAATCCTGACGCGGCCACCGGCACCGAGGGCCGCCTCGCATTTTATGGGCTCGCCAGCTACAAAGCGAATCCCTCCGGTTTCGCCGGCACAGTCTTCATCAATACATCGCTCACGACCGATGCGAATGGGAACATTTACTTTGGCTTCCTGGTGAATGGGACGAGCCCCACATCGGGCTTGACCAGCGGCATCGCGCGGCTCACCCCAACCGGAGAGGCCACCTGGACTGCCGTCACCACGGCGTCCGGCGATTCCACCATGACGGAGGTTCCTTATAACTGCGCTCCGGCTCTGAGTTGGGATGGTTCCACTCTATACGTCGCGGTAAGCAATGGCACGTCCGGCTACCTGGTGGCTTTGAATAGTACGACTCTTGCGCCGGTCGCGCATGTGCTGTTGAAAGATCCCAAGTCCGGGCAGGACGCCTGGATCTTCGACGACTCTTCGGCGACTCCCACCACCGGTCCGGATGGTGATGTCTACTACGGTGTGCTCGATATGCCATTCCCGGAGAACAACGACCGGGGCTGGCTGTTACATTTCAACGCGGATCTTTCCGAAACCAAGACTCCCGGCGCCTTCGGCTGGGACGATACGGCTTCCCTGGTGGAAGCGTCGATGGTTCCGTCTTACACCGGAACTTCAAGTTACCTTCTGATGTGTAAGTACAATAACTATGCGAATGTAGATGGAAACGGACAGAATAAGATCGCAATCCTGGACCCGGAAGCGACGGAAACCGATCCTATCACCGGCGCGACCGTGATGAAGGAAATTCTTACTATCCTTGGCCCCACCCCCAACCCGCCGCTGCCCGGCGTTAAGGAATGGTGCATAAACTCCGCGGCGGTGGACATCCCCGGTAAGTCCGTCCTGGCCGGCAGCGAGGACGGTAGACTCTACCGCTGGGATCTTACGACCAATACGCTCAGCCAGACCATGGTTCTCACCACCGGCTTGGGAGAAGCATACACGCCCACTGCGATCGGCGTCGATGGTACGGTTTACGCCATCAACAACGCCATCCTTTTCGCGGTCGGGAATTAAGATCGCGGAAACACCGCTTGCCCGCTCTGCGCCGAAAGTGAAATCATCGGATGAGGAGGATTGATGCGGGCCTGGCTTGTCTCGGATTCGGGTGCAACTGCCGGGATCAGTTATGAGCTGCGCGATGGGATCACGCGCATCGGCCGCGGACCGCAAAACGACGTGGTCATCCAAGGCCCGGAGGTGGCGAGCGTTTCGGTCCAGCACCTCGAAATACATAGGGAAGGCGATGGCTTCCGCGTCCACGATCTGGAGAGCACCAACGGAACCTATCTGAACGGTGAGCGTGTCTCGGATGCCGCGCTGGAGGCGCCCGCGACCATCCGGTTCGGGTCGCAAGGTCCCGAACTGAAGTTCACCGCCGAAGAGCCGGCTGCCGGGCTGGAAAAAACTCAGGTGATTTCCGAGGACATGATCCCGGCGTTCCCGCCGCTGGAAGTTGCGCCGGCATCCGCATATGATGGTCTTCTTTCCGATGCCGTCGAGCGCGCGCGGCACGCCAGGTTCCGGGGAATTGGCGACCAGACACTGACCATCATGCGCGAAACTCTGGCCGTCGCCCTGCGGCAAACCAGCCGCCGCCTGCACATCGCGATCGGCTTGCTGGTGGCGGCCCTCGTCGGCGTGGCCGGCGCCGGAGCCTGGAGGATCGCGGCTCTGAATCGCGAGAGGCACTCGATCGACCAGCGCATCCATGAAGTGGAAGCTCAATTACAGACCGCCGCCAACAAACCCGCGGAGTCCGACCGGCTCATCACCCAGCTTGAAGACTACCAGAGCCAAGCCGAGCAACTCGAACACAGCCTGCTCTATCGCCTTTCCCCGCACCAAAAAGAGGACTTTCTGACACACGAGATCCGCACCCTGATGGCCGAGTTCGGCGCGGAGGTCTATAGCGTGCCGGCCGACTTTGCGGAGCGGGTGGGCCATTACATCGAATTGGACCAGGGCCCCAACCGGCCGCTGATTGCGGAGGTTCTCCATCACGACGGACCCCAACTCAAGGTCATGCGCAGCGTGCTGCAGGAGGAGCAGCTACCGCTTGACTTGGCCTACATCCCGCTGGTGGAGAGCGCCCTGGCACCCAAAACAGCCAGTGCCGCCGGCGCGCTCGGCCCCTGGCAACTCACGCCGGTAACCGCGCGGACCTTCGGGTTGCGCGTGGACCGGGAAGTGGACGAACGAACCGATCTGACCAAATCCACCCGCGCGAGCTGCCGCTTCCTGCGCCAGTTGATTTTGGACTTTGGCTCCGGCAGTTCCGTTATGCTGGCGCTGGCCGCCTACAACCTGGGGCCGTCCAAAGTGAAACAGGCGGTCATGACCACGGTCCGCGACCCCATCAAACAGCGCAACTTCTGGTACCTGTACCGCGCCGGCGCGCTGCCGAAGGAAACCCGCGAGTATGTACCCAAAGTGGTCGCGGCCATGATCATCGGGCGCAGTCCCACCCACTTCGGGTTTTGATAATTACCTACCGTTATGGCGCCGCTGCCGTCTACAAGCTGAAAGCTTTGGCCATGCGGCGCGCGGCCCAGGTGATTATCGCGGTGGTGCATGCCCACGGCTCTGCCCGCGCGGACAAACCGGCCATGGCCGAAGATGTTTTTAAGAATGTCCAGACATTCAAGGGCAAAGCCGCGGCCCGGGTGATTCCAGCCATGGACGCACTCACCGGCCTTCTGGGCGTCGAATGCACCTACTGCCACGTCGCGCGCGAATGGGATAAAGAGGATAAGCCTGCCAAACAGACAGCGCGCAAAATGTTCGAGATTATCGGCTATTTGAACGACTCGTATTTCGCCGGCCAGAATCGCATCTCCTGCTGGACCTGTCACCACGGTCATCCCAAACCGCCGGCCGTGGCGGCCGATCCGCAACGCACAGCCCGGGCGAAACAGATGATTGCGCTGGCCCCGGCCGATGAAGCCAGGCCCGCCGAGCAGGTGTTTCGCAATATCCGGTCCTTGGAGGGCGTCCCCGCCGGGCAGATTCCCGGAATTATGGCGTATTTCAGCGGCGCGCTGGGCGTCGAGTGCGCCCACTGTCATGTGGCCGGCCAATGGGATCGCGATACTCCCAAGAAACTGCAAGCCCGTTCGATGTTGGCTATGGTGACGACAACGGTGAACAAGTTCTACAACGGCTCGGGTCCATTAGGCTGCCCGGACTGCCACCAGGGCAACGTGCAGCCGCAGCTTTTACCCTGAGCCTGGAGTCTTCGCGCTTTTGGGGCGGGACTTTCGTTGGGGTTCCGGAGACCTGGGAGCCAGCCCCGTCCACAAACAATCAATGGTGGCTTGAATAATCTTCGGATCGAAGTGTCCGTCGTGTGCGCCTAATTTCTCAAAGAACGCGATGGATTGCGCGAGGCACCATACCAACAGCGACGCTCCCCGCGGATCTACGGGCCCTAGCCGTCCGGCCTCGCGCTCGCGCATCAGGAAAGGACCGATCTCCCGCCGCAGCACAAACAGCGGCGCTTCGGGCTGCCGTTCGGCGAGATCTTCCAGGCGGAATCCCGGGTGCAGCATCAGGGGCAGCATTACGGGCAACGCCTCCCGGCTGAAATCCAGCATCGACAGGGTGAGCTGTTCGATCAGCTTCCGGCCCTGGAGTTGCGAGTCCTTGAATAACCGGGTCACGTCGGCGGGCGGCGGGATCATGGCTGCGAAGAACAACTCGTCCTTGGTGGCGAAGCGCTGATAAATGACTCCCTCGGAAACCCCCGCGTGGCGCGCAATCTCTTTCGTGGAGGCGCCGAAGCCCTCCTTCACGAAAATGTCCCGCGCGGCCGCGAGAAGTTCCGCGTCGGAAATCGTTTTCTTTCTGCCCATTCCATCTCATAGTGGCATCAGAGGGCATCGGCTGTCTTACGCGCCAGCACATATTTCGTAGCGGGCTGGTTACCTTCCTCCAGAATCTCGAATCCGGCATCGCGCAGTTTTTGGGGCCAGAAATCGGCGGCCACCATGTGTGCGTGCATGATCAGCGGGCCAAAAGTATATTTCAGCCAGCCGTCTTTGGCGATGACTATCAGCAGGAATTCGCCGCCCGGTTTCAAGACGCGATTGGCTTCGGCGAGTGCTTGCGTCATGCCCTCGCCACTCAGATGGTCGATCGCATAAGCGCTGACGATGCCATCGAAGGATGCGGAAGGGAGCGGCATATGGCGCATGTCGCCGGGTTGAATGGTGGCGCGCTGCTCCACGCCGGCCGCCCGCAAATTACGGATCAACGCGACGCGGCCCTGATCGACGGTTGAATCGCCGGTCGTGGCTTTGCCGAAGTGTTCTTCGTAAGATTCGCCGAACAGGTCGAGCGCGGTAACCGTGGTTCCCGGCCGCGATTCGAGCACCATCAGCGTACTGCGGCCCGTACCCGCGCCCATGTCGAGCACTTTGCCGGTGCCGGACGGCAGGAATCGCGCGGTAGGCATGGTAGCGCGCCCGTTCATGTCGAAGCCGAAGCGGATCATGATGCCCGCGCTTAACGCCCAGACGAACGCTATGCCGAACAAAGCCAGTATCGTTTTCGGCCACTTCATGGCCCAGACCAGGCCGCAGACGGCAGCGAGGCCGGTTGCCAGAATCAGGTGGCCGTAGTTGATCAGCCAGGGGTAGCCAAAATTAATTTGTGAGTGCATACTTATTTATATGCCGCCGGACGACTTCCCGTCAAGGGAAATCGTCCGGAGAGAGATGAGTGCTGGAACCGATTAGCGCGGACCGGACCCCGCCGGCTGCCGGATGGTGACGTTGAGCCGGTTCCAGAAGTTGATTTGGGCAATATGAAGGATCAAGACCGCCAGCGCCTTCTCGTCGTAATGGCGGACCGCCTCTGCCCAAATTTCATCGGAGACCGGGTCGGCCCGGTCGCTCAAACGCGTTGCGGCCTCGGTGAGCGCCAGCGCGGCACGTTCCGCGGCTGTGAAAAAAGGCGCGTCCCGCCAGGCCGCCAGCGCAAAGAGGCGCTCGTCGGTCTCGCCGGCCTTCTTCAGCGCGCGCGCATGCATGTCCACGCACAGGCTGCAGCCGTTGATCTGGCTGGCGCGGAGGTGCACCAGTTCGAGCGTCGGCGAGGGTACGTCGTCGCTTTTCGCGGCCGCGTTAAGCGCATAGAGCGCCTGCAGCGCGCCTGGAAAGATTGCGACTGGATTTTTCATCCGGGGCGGGATCGCCACCGGCGCCATTGTATTTTCCTTAACGTTTGTGTTCGTCATCGATTTACTCCTCATCGTGCGGGGCCGCTTATCTCGGCCCTTGATGTGATGACGAACGGGGACCGCCCGAATCGACAGTTTTGCGGCCCCTGCTGGCGGCCGATTAACGGATCTCGTGCGCCAGCCCGTCGTGTACTGCCGTGGTGAACACGGCCTGAAGGGCCTTCTCTACCTGCGCCGATGCGCGCTCCTGCACCCGGTTCACCGCTTCCTGCTCCCGGTTCACCACCGCCTGCTTATCGTTGACCTTTTCCTGCTCGGCGTTCACCGTCTGCTGGCGTCCGTTCACCGCGGCTTGCATCCGGTTCACCCGATCCTGATTTCCGGATCCATCGTTTACCAGACCCTGCTCGCGGTTCACGTCCTCCTGCGCGCGATTTACATCCTCCTGGTGGCTGTTGACGCGCTCCTGCTGGCTGTTCACTTGCTCCTGATGGCTATTGACTTCTTCCTGCTGCCGGTTCACTTCGCGCTGGGGGGCCATGGCGTCGTCAAACTGCTGCATCGTGTGCGCGTCGGTCACGATGTAGTCGCGCCCGTCCTTCCGGAAAAAGGCGTAGTGCGAGCCGTATTGCGCGCGCCATTTTTTGTACTTGCGCTCATCGCGGCCGTCCCAGGACCCCGACCAGGAGTCGCCGGAAACCACGATGTATTGGCTGACCTTGCCAGGGCTGGGTGGGGCCGGAGCTTCCGGCGGCTCGGGGGCTTGCGGAGCCTCGGCGGGGACCGCCGGGGAACCGGGATCCGCCGGCGCTCCGGGTGCGGCGGGCGCCTGCGGTGGCGCGGGAGGCCGCGGTGGAACGGGCGCGACAGCCGCGGCCAGCATCACCACGGGCACCCCGATCAGAAGGATGGACGTAAGACGCAACCGCGTCAGGCCGCGCGAGATGGCGGTTCCGTCCAAAATGCGATGTATCCGGTTTTCTGCTTTTCCGTATCGAGCCATAGCTACTCCTTCCCAATAGGCGATTTTTCTGCCGCGCTGCATGAACTGCAGCAGCGTCTCCGCGTAAGAGACGCGGTCTCTAACGGCCGCTAATGCGGCATCGTCACTGGCATCTTCGGCCAAACGCACGATCTGCTTGTGCATCCACCAACTCAAGGGGCTGTGCCAGAGTAAGGCACGGTGAATGGCGGAGAGCAATTGCACGGCGGGATCGTGCCGCCTTACGTGCGATTGTTCGTGCGCCACAATGGCCTGCAGCTTGGAGGCGTCCCACTCGCGCCAATCGCGAGGCAGCACGACTACCGGGCGGATCGCGCCCAATGCCGCCGGTACGCCCATCTCGCCTGATTCAAGAACCGCCAGTCCGCCCGGCAAGCGATGCTCAGTGGGCCGGCTGCGAAGGATCAGCCGCCGGCTCATCAGCAAGCCGGTCCCCAGGCGAAGCATGAGCGCGCCGGCTCCCAACAAATATCCCGCCAGCAGAAACGACGGCCACGAAACCGCACTTCGCGAGCCGGAACCGCCTGCCGGCGTGGCGTCCTCGACGATCCGTGTGGCCGCCGGCGGAATCGCCAGACGTTGAAAATCCATGCGCGGGCCGGTTCGCGGCAGTTCGTAAGTGAGCGCCGCGGGCAGGCTCACCGCCGGCAGCGTCAGAGTGAGCACCGGGATCAACAGCGAACCGAACAACGCCGCGGTCCAGGCCGCCAGCCGCACGGAAGGATCGCTGATGCGGAAGAGCTTCAATAGACCCGCCGCGGCCAGCGCCACCGCCGCCGAGCGCAACGTCCAGGTTGCCAGGAAAGTCAGGATAGTCATCCCTTTTGCTCCTTGCGCGCGGCAATCTTCGCCGCCAATTCGCGCAACTGCTGCGGCTTCAGCACCTGCTGGTCTACCAGGCCAACGATCAATTCCTCGACCGAGCCGCCGCAGAACCGGTCCACCAACTGCACCACCACGCCGGCGGCCACATTGCGCGGTGTGTCCGAGGCGCGATACACAAAGGTGCGCCCTTCGACCGTGTGGGTGATGTAGCCCTTTTCTTCCAGGTGGCGAAGAATCGTGCGGATGGTCGAATCCTTCAACGGCCGTTCGCTCGCCAGGCCTTCACGGCAAGCTTCGGCGGTACAGCCTGGGTGCGCCCACACGAAGTCCATGACTACTTGTTCCAGCGGGGTCAGTCCCGCGCGGCGGTTCTTCGAAATGTTAAACATCGTAACGTTATACTTTATAGCATATAACGGATCGCAGGTCAATATGTTTTTGACGACGCGGGCGGAAACCGGTTAGGCCTTTCCGAAATCTCCAAAACTTTCCTGTTTACACCGGGCACGGGCGGCATATTTCTTAGTTTCAGCTCTGTTACTATTCATAGTGGCCGCGGTCTCCGATTAGCGCGCGGCGCGCCGCCGGATCAATCCGAAGGCCGGGCTGCAACGGGAGTAATCGGTGCTGGACCAAGGAGAATTGAAATGCGCACCCTGTTCGCGTGTCTGATCGCGGTGCTCGCTTGCGCCGCGATTTTTGCGGCCGG
The DNA here is from genome assembly GCA_963843255.1 of Bryobacterales bacterium. Lineage (GTDB taxonomy): Bacteria > Acidobacteriota > Terriglobia > Bryobacterales > Bryobacteraceae > Bog-159. The sequence continues at coordinate 406,258 of CAWJJQ010000010.1, forward strand.
CAACCCCGCCCTGGGAAAGTGGAATTGCTCGTCAACCGGCGAGAACGGCACCAAACTCGAGTGGACCCTGCTGGTCACCGAGAACGACGGTCAACTGGCCGCCGTCGCGACCCTGGACGGCACTGATATGCCGCTGCTCGATCCGAAATTAGATGGCAATCTGCTGACCTTCAAGCTCAGGGTCAACGAGCACGAGGTGGTGTCCTTCGAATTGCACATCGATGGCAACAAGCTGACCGGCCGCTTTGAAGGCCCGGACTCGGGCAAAGCCACCGTCACCGGCACGCGCGCGTAGTAAAACAACGACGAGACTGCCAGCGCCCGAGTCCGCCCGGCGATGGCAGAAACCACGCGTGGCGATTTAGAGTACGCCATGGCCGGCTAGGAACCACCTTTGCTGCTGCACGGCGCTTGGGCGCTACGACCAGGGGCTCCTGATTGAGCCACGCCGCGGGCGCATCTGCGAGCCCGTGTGTAGAACGCGCTTTCCTTCCGGCAAGCCGCCGTTATCGCCCATATCGGTCCGCGCCCAGTGCGCCCTGCAATTCGCGCTGCGCCATCCGGACCGTTGCCCCGCACTGGTCGTGATCTCCGCTTGCAGTGCGCCGACCGACGTGTGCGTTCCTCTCCAGTTCCGCTTCATGACGCTCATGGCACGGTTCCAGGGTTCGCCACCTCCATGCGCTACCGCATAGAGCAGGACTCGGAGTCGATAGCCCGCCGCTCCATCCCCGATCCCGCGCTGCGCGCGCGTACCTGAACGATCCGGAATTGGGACAACTTCCGCTGAGTTCTCGACCCCGCCTTCTCATTCGAAGTTTGACAGGGCGCCGCAGCCCGCGGAGCCGTCCCACGCGGGCCAGGACTCGAAGCCCTGGCCCGACCCCTGCCTCCTCAGAGCCCGCCACCCGTTACCGTCACGGGAATCATCTGCGCGGTGCGCTGTTCTTCCAGGGCGCTGCCACGTTTCGGCTTGATTTGCGGATAGTATAGGACCAGCCCGGCATCCGGCAACGCCAGTTCGCGTATGGTGGATGCGATGCTGTCCGTAGTCACGGTCAAACTGGGCCGGCCGGTGACTTTCGGCGCGTAAGTCTCCGCCACAATGAATGCCACAGGCTTCGCCCCGCGGTAGAGGTGCAGCATTCCTCCAGGTGCGTGGTCCAGAGTGAACTTGTAGTCGCCTGCCTTGAGCGTTGCCAGGCCCCAGCGCGCTTCGAATGGCAATGTGAATTTTCCGGTTAGCCCTTGCGCGTAGGCCGTACCGAAACAGGGTCCCAACAGGGCCAGCGCCAATGAGCTCAGAATGGTGAAGCGAATCGTTTTCATGAAGCAATCTCTTTTTTGTGATTCAGGTTAACCCTCAGGTTGCCTCACCCTAAATGGCGGAAGCGGCGATCCGGAACTGTCATGGAACTAAAGAAATTTCCCTGCGTCTTAAAGTGGTAGATTGAGGATATACAGATCTCAACAGGTGTAATCATGAAGCCGCCCGCGCATCAGGTCACGCAGTTGCTGCAGGCCTGGAGTGAGGGCGAGCCTGGAGCATTAGACCGTCTCGTACCCCTTGTCTATCAGGAATTGCACAGGCTAGCGCAAACCTACATGGCGCACGAACGGCCCGGCCATATTCTCCAGACCACAGCCCTGGTGAACGAAGCCTACCTCCGCCTGGTCGACACCACTCAATCGAACTGGCGGAACCGCGCGCACTTTTTCGCCGCCTGCTCGAATCTGATGCGCCGCATTCTGGTGGATTGGGCGCGCAGCCGCCAGGCATTGAAGCGCGGCGGAGAAGCACAGCCTCTGCATCTGGAAGAGGCCCTGGTAGTGGTGTCGGAACCGGGCGCCGATCTGGTCGCGCTCGACGATGCCGTGACGGCGCTGGCCGTTCTGGACCCCCGCAAAGCCCAGGTGGTCGAGATGCGCTTCTTCGGCGGCCTCAGTGTCGAGGAGACCGCCGAGGTGTTGAAGATCTCGCCCGAAACGGTCCTGCGCGATTGGAAATTCGCCAAAAGCTGGCTGCGACGCGAATTGAGCAAGGAGGCCGCTATTGGAATCCACGCGCCTACGTCAGATTGAAGCCGTGTATCACTCCGCGGCCAAATATCAAGCGGAACGCCGGGCCACCTTCCTGGACCGGGCCTGTACTGGCGATTCCGATCTCCGCCGCGAGGTCGAGTCGCTGCTTGCACAGGAAGCCGTCTCCGGCAGCTTTCTCGAGAAACCAGCGCTGGAGGTAGCCGCTAAGACCCTGGCTCGCGACCAGCGGGAGGAGGCGGCCGCCTTGCACACAAGCATCATCGGCCAGACCATTTCCCATTACCTGGTCACCGCGCAGTTGGGCGGCGGGGGCATGGGCGTGGTCTATAAGGCCGAAGACACGCGGCTGGGGCGGCAGGTGGCCATCAAATTTCTGCGGCCGGAAGGGCTGGGGCCGTCACCCGGCAGCCCTCCGGGATCCCCTGGGTCCCACTCGCGCTCGCTCGATCGCTTCTGGCGTGAGGCGCGCGCCGCTTCAGCCCTGAACCATCCCAATATCTGCGTGGTGCATGACGTGGGCGAGCACCAGGGCGAGCCTTTCATGGTCATGGAGTACCTGGAAGGATGTACGCTCAAGCGCGTAATTGAAGACGGCCCTCCCAAAGCCAACGCCCTACTCGACATGGCCATTGAAATCGCCGACGCGTTGTCGGCCGCACACGGTAAGGGCATCATCCACCGCGATATCAAGCCGACCAATATTTTTGTTACCACCAGCGGCCAGGCCAAGATCCTGGATTTTGGACTGGCCAAGCCTCAGGCGCGCGAACTATCCCGCGCGGTCACGGACGAAGGCAGCACCCAAACCAATATTGCGGCTGATGGTTCGCTGACCAGTCCCGGCATGACCGTGGGCACCGCCGCCTACATGTCGCCCGAGCAGGCCATGGGCGAGAGCGTCGATCCGCGCACCGATCTGTTCAGTTTCGGCGTGGTGCTCTATGAACTTGCTAGCTGCCGCCATCCTTTCCACAGCGAGACGACCGCCGGCATCGTGCACCGCATTATTGCCGAAGCCCCCGATCCGCTTATGCCGTTGCATCCCCAGTTGCCCACCGAACTGGCGCACATCGTCAATAAAGCTCTGGAAAAGGATCCCGACCTGCGCTATCAGTCGGCGGCCGAGATGTGCTCCGATCTGAAGCGGCTCAAGCGCGACAGCACGTCGGACCGGCAGTTGGCGACGGCGCAGGCGGCTAATGCCAGCACGCGTGCGATCCGGCGATGGCGGTGGGCGGCCGCGGCGCTGGCGGCGGCGGCACTGGCATGTATCGCTTACTTGCGCACCGAACCCCTTCCGCCGCCCAGGGTGCTCGATTATAAACAGATCACCAACAACGGCGTTATGAAATCGCTAGGCGGCACCGATGGCGTCCGCCTCTATCTGACCGAAGGCGCGGGAACCAGCCACTGGATTGCGCAAATGGCCATCAGTGGCGGAGAGTCGGCACGCCTGCCCATGCCTTCCCCATCCTTCCGGTTGTTTGACGTCTCCCCGGATGGCGCGAACCTGCTGGCGGGAGACACCGCCACATACGTGGAAGGCGCATTGTGGAGTGTGCCCATTCTGGGCGGCTCCCCGTATCGTATCGGCAACCTGACCGCGACCACGGGCGCCTGGTCTCCAGACGGCAAGCGCCTCGCCTACTCCCATCACGGTGAGTTGTTTGTCGCCCCGAGCGACGGTAGCCAGTCGCGCAAAGTGGCCAGCGCGCCAGGCATGATATTGCATCCCGCCTGGTCGCCCGACGGCAGCCGCATTCGCTTTACGGCCGCCGAGGAGCAGCGCCATTCGCAAGCTCTTTGGGAAGTCTCGGTCGATGAAGGACGGCCTCATCCGCTGTTTCCGCACCTCTCCGATCCATCCAACGATTGTTGCGGCACCTGGACCTCCGACGGCCGCTACTTCATCTTCGCTCGCATGGGCCATATCTGGGCCTTGGCTGAGCCCCGCGGGCTAAGGCGCGTCAGCCAGATCCCCGTGCAGTTGACCAGCGGCGCCACGCCGTTCAGCGAGGCGTTGCCGGCCAAAGACGGGAAGCACCTGTTCGCCGTAGGCGCGGTGGCACGCGGCGAGTTCGTACGTTACGACAGCCGCTCCCGGCAATTCGTGCCCTTCCTTCCGGGAGTATCCGGCGACCATCTCAACTACTCGCGCGACGGCCAGTGGATTACCTACATGACTTTTCCCGATGGCGCGCTGTGGCGGAGCAAAACGGATGGCAGCGAACGTTTGCAACTGACCCAGCCGGCCGATTATTCCAGTGCTACCGAACCGAATTGGTCACCCGACGCATCGGAGATCGTTTACACACTTGTGAAACCGGGACAGTTGCCGAGAATTCAGCGCATTTCCGCTCGTGGCGGCCAGCCCCAAATTTTGCTGCCGGACTGGACCCAGGTGAGCGCGGATGCCAACTGGTCCCCGGACGGCCAGCGCATTTGCTTCGGCGGGGCTTCGGGCTCCGGACGTCTTGCCGCGCCGAACATCCACATTGTCGATCTGCGAACGCACTCGATTACCGGCGTGCCGGAATCGAATGGATATTTCTCGCCCCGGTGGTCGCCTGATGGGCGCTTCCTTGCTGCGCTCAGTCTGGACTCTACGCGGTTGGTGCTCTTCGATTTTTCAACCGGCAGGTGGCGTGACGCGGCCCAGGGCGTACAACTTGGGTTTCCCTGCTGGTCGCGGGACGGCCGCTCTATTTTCTACCTCCAGATCAACGTTAAGCCCGGCGTCATGCGGGTGCGTGTTTCCGCGGGAAAAGCCGAGCCGGTATTGGATCTCAAGGATCTCCATACCACCGGATTCTACGGCTTGTCCCTCTCGCTCTCGCCTGACGATCAGCCGGTGCTCACCCGCGACAATGGTTCCGAAGAAGTCTTCGCTATCGACTGGCAGGCGCCGTAGTCTTGCCGGGCGACGGTTCAATCCGTGCAGCAGGCGCGCAAGTCGCGTTCATACTCAGCCTCGTACCGGGCTGCCCAGCCGCACCAGGCCGATTCCAACACGCGGCAGAGCTCGGCCGCCTGGAATGGCTCGGCCAACACATCGTAGGCTCCTAGCCGGAGGGCTTCGCACCACAAACGTTCATCCGCCGACCGCGACGCGACGATCAGTTCCGGTGAACTCCACAGGCGGCTGGCTTCCCGAAGGAGATCCTTCCAGTTACCATCCGGCAGATCGCGTTCCGACAGGATCACCGAGACTGGCATCGTCTCCAGAATCCGCAACGCATGTGCACGGCTGCGCGCGGCATAGATAGTCCAGTTGGAGTTGGCGAGGATCGCGCGGAGGGCCGCCAGATCCTCCCGTAAAGGGCTGGCCACCAATAGGGTCACGATCCGGCGCGGGCGGGACCTGCGAGTTTTCACTGGACTTCACTTTGCTGTTTACGCGATGATCTTCGCCGCGATATTAGTCGTTGCGGATCGCTGACTCCTATTCGTTTATTGAAACTCAGAGGAGAGAAATGCAAACCGTTCCGGTGGGAAAAATGTACCAGCAAAAGAGGGGCTTGGTACTATACCTGCGGCTCGCGTGCGGCTACGGCAATTCCTCGGGATGGAAAACCAGGTCGCGGTCGAGCACCATCTCCAAATGCGTGCCCTGCTTCAGAATTACGTTTTGATTCCGCGAAAGCAGCACTCCCGCGAGTGCGCCGCCCACGCCGCCTACCGCCGCGCCGCCCAGACCCCTGGTGATGGCGCCCACGGTGGCCCCCGCGCCCGCGCCTTCAATCACGGTCCGGCCGTCCGCGGATTTGCCGTGGCCTTCCACTTTGCCCTCTTCTCCGGGAGGACGCGCCCGGAAATCGCGCGACACGCCGTTGGGTAGAATCAGGGAGTCGAACCGGATGTATAGTTCTCCCTTCCCCACCACTTTGCCCGCGGGCTTGGCGTGCGTGACGGTGCCCTCCACGTCGCTGCCCCGCGGGATGACCACCCGTCCGCCCGCCGCCACCGGCGTGGCCGTGCGCAGGTAGACGCGATCGCCGTCTTTGGCGTATTTCGTGTTCACTTCATTGATCAGCGAAAGCAGGACGCGCGTGCCGGTCGGAATGGTGATGTCCGCCGGTCCCGCCGCAGGCCTGGTGACCAGCGCCGGCTGAGTGCCCTCGCTGCCCGGCGCAGCCTGCCGCCAACCCGGGGGCGATTGAGGATCGCCTGCCGGTTGTGCGGCATCTGCCGGCGTCGGGCCGGACGGCGCAGCCTGCGGTTCCGCCGGACGTGTCGCAGCTACCGGTGCACCCTCACGGCGGAACACCAGCCGTCCTTCAGCTTCGCCGCTTGAATTCACCACCTGCCGCGTAATCGTAAGGGTGTTATGACTGCGCGACAGTTCCCACCGGTCCATCTCCGTGTAATGCCGCGGTCCGGTAACTTGCGTGTTAATCAGTAATGCCGTGCCTTCCCACTTCACGACGGAGGTTCTGTTTTCCTCCCCTATCTGCTTGCGCGTCTCGCTGCCGTCGAGCGTATACGACCACTGTGCTTTTCCCGACGAGCAGAGAATGCCGCCGCCACCTTGCGAAATGTTGAGATTGGGTTCCGTTTTCCCCAGCGATTCGACGTCGCTGGCGGCGCTGTCCAGTACCCACTTGCCGGAAAAGTCACGGTCCGGATCGCTGGCGCGAGCCGTCGAAGTGGAGCCTGCCGCGATGAGCAGCGCAAGTGGCAGGGCGATGAGCAGCGCGTTAGAACCGAAGCGCCCACGCATGACCTGAAGGTTACCACAGAAAAGGACGCGGTGCTTGTTACATCCGACCTGACCACCCGGCCCGGCCCGCAGGCTCGCCTCAAGTGGCATTTAACCTGTCCTTCCTGGTATACTTTGAGAGATTCACAGGTTCGCAACGATCCAGGAACATCTATGCCCAAGCTGAAGACCCATAAGGGTGCGTCCAAGCGGTTCAAGAAGACCGGGACCGGCAAGGTAGTGCGCAACCACGCCTTCGCCCGGCATATTCTGACCTCGAAGGCGCGCAAGCGCAAGAGGAAGCTGCACAAAGCCGTGGTGGCCGATCCAACCAATCAGCCATCCTTGCGCCGCATGCTCCCCTATTAGGAGCGAGTCGCGTGTGGACGGTGCGCGTGGCACGTGCCCGATCCGCCGCAAAATGACAACAGTCAATTAAGGAGAAAACGTGCCCAGAGTCAAACGAGGTACCAAACGCAGGGCGTCGCGGCACAAGACGCTGGAACGCGCGTCCGGTTATTTTCTTACCAAGAGCAAGTTGCACCGAGCCGCGCAGGAAGCCGTCGAGAAGGCGCTCAAATACGCTTACGTCGGCCGCAAGAATAAGAAGCGCGATTTCCGCTCGCTGTGGATCGTACGCATCAACGCGGGCTGCCGCCTGGCGGGCATTTCCTACAGCAAATTCATGCATGGCCTGAAGGCCGCGGGCGTGGATCTGGACCGCAAAGTGTTGGCCGAGGTAGCCGCCAATGATGCCCCGGGATTCGCGTTGCTGGTCCAAAAAGCAAAAACCGCGCTGGAGGCAGCGAGTTAAACAATGAGTCCGGTCGAACAGGATACCGATTCCCTGCAGGCCCTGGAGCAGCGTATTCAACAGGCGGTGCAGTTAGTCGCCCGGCTGCGGCAGGAAAAGGAAGCCGCCCAGCACGAGGCGTCGGAAGCGCGTGCCGAAGCTGCCCGGTTGAGCGATGAACTGAAAACGCTCCATGCGGAGCGTAAACAGGTGCGCAGCCGCATCGAAAAGCTGCTAGGGCAGATCGACCAGCTCAGCGCCGGCTAAAGCCGTGTCCGCCAGTAACCCGGAAAAACGCCCGGTCCGCGTCACCATCCTGAGCCAGTCGTATACGCTGCTCACCGCCGGAGATCCGCGCGAGGTCGAGGAGCTGGCGCGTAATCTGGACGAGCTGATGTTGTCGATCGCGGCCAAGTCCCCCAACGCCGATTCCACCCGCATTGCAGTGCTGGCGTGTCTGCACCTGGCCGATCGCCTGCACAACCTCGAGCAGGATTTGAATCATCTTAAGGAACGGGTGGATCGCAAGAGCGAGGAGTTCGCGGGACTATTGGAGCAGGCGCTGGAGGGCGGCGAGTGAACCGGGCCGCGTGCGCCACGGTGGCAGCGGCGTCCTGCATTATGGCAGCCACCACCGAAACCTACCGCGCGCAAATCGAAGACTGGCAGCACCACCGGGAAGCCGCGCTGAAAGCCGACGGTGGATGGCTCACGGTCACCGGCTTGTTCTGGCTGCACGAAGGCGCCAACACGTTCGGCTCGGGATCTGGCCACGATATTGATTTGCCTGCCGATCCGGCATTGCACGGCGGAGGAAGGTTTGAGCTGCAGCATGGCAAGGTCACCATGGACATGGACGGGCAGAGCCGCGAGTTGCATGCGGATTCAAGCGGCAAACCGGACGTGGTGACGTTGGGCAGCCTGAGCATGTTTGTGATCGAGCGCGGCGGCCGCTACGGTATCCGGCTTAAAGATCTGAACAGCCGGCTGCGCAAGGAATTTACCGGCCTGCATTACTTCCCGGTAAACGAGAGCTACCGCATCACGACCCATCTGGTGCCGGATGCGAAGAAGATTCCGATTCTGAATGTGCTGGGCCAGTTACAGGATACTCCCAGCCCAGGATATGTGGAGTTTGAACTGCATGGACAGAAATTGCGGCTGACTCCCGTCGAAGACGGCCCGGGCGAATTATCTTTTATCTTCCGCGATCTCACCTCGGGCAAAGAAACTTACGGCAGCGGACGTTTTCTGGATACCGAATTAGGCTCCAACGGCGAGGTGGTGCTCGATTTCAATAAGGCATACAATCCGCCGTGCGCCTTCACGCCGTACGCCACCTGCCCGCTACCGCCCAAAGAGAACCGCGTCGCCGTGCGCATAGAAGCCGGTGAATTGAAATACGGATCGCACTAAGTTAGTTGCCGGCGTAAAGCAGGCAGATGGCGATTACGTTCCACCCCACCACCGCTCCGAACCAGAAGTTGAGAAATATCAGCATGCGCTTGCGGTTGAGGAAAACGGCAAATGCCGCCAGCCCCGCCGCAATGATCTTTGAGATGATCAGCCCGCTCAGGGGTCCGGCTTGCAATAAGTGGCCGATGAAGTTACTACCTTCCTGCGCACCGAGGTGCAGGCCAAGCATGGTGGTCAGCACGTCCAGAACTTGCAGACCTAAAAATATTCCAATGGTGAAGGTGGGTAAAGATCGGGAAATTCCCACTTGAGTTGCGTTGATTTCTTGCGGCACGGCGTCTCAGTAATTATCCCTATCCACTGGCCTACCGCTCCAGTCCTCTTTAGTTATCCCGCTATTCGTAGCGTAATGTATTGACCGGATCCAGGCGGGTGGCGCGCCGCGCGGGCAGCCACGTTGCCGCGAGCGCCACGCACGGCAACAGCGCCGCGACCATAGCGAACGTAAGCGGATCGGCTGGACTTACACCAAACAGCAAGGATTTCATTAGTGATGTTAGCCCCAGTGCGGCCAGCGTTCCCGCGGCCACTCCGCCAGCGATCAATACCGCGCCCTGGCGTAGAATCATGCGCAACACATCGCCGCTCTGGGCACCCAGCGCCATGCGCACACCGATCTCGCGGCTACGCTGCAGAACCCCTTGCGCCATCACGCCGTAAAGTCCCACCGCCGCCAGCAGCATCGCGATAAAGGAAAACACCGCCAGCAGCCACGCCGCGAACCGCCGGTTGGCGAGCGACGCCGCCACCCGCTGATCCATGGTCTTAACGTCAAACACCGGCACGTCTTTGTCCAGGTTCGATACTTCCCGCTGCGCGGCGTTGCTCAGCGCCATGGGATCCCCGGCGGTATGCATCACCACTTGTAGCGACGGCCTGGACTTTTGCAGGTATGACCAGTAAAACGTTCCTTTGCGAGTCTGATTGTCGAGCGCGTTATGCTGCACGTGTCCCACGATGCCCACCACGGTCGCCCACGAATTCTTGCCATCGGGACGGCGGATACGCTGCCCGAGGGGATCTTTATCCTTCCAGTATTCTTGCGCCAGGGCGTCGTCGACGACCACCGCCAGCGGCGCCTCTTCGCGGTCGCTATCGGCTAGCAGACGTCCCCGCCGCAGCGGAATCCCCATGGCTTTGAAATAGCCCGGCGTGACAATGCGCTGATCCGCGTGCGGCGCCGTGCCGCCCTCGGGCACGGTATGCCCTTCGATCAGGAACGAGCCCGAACCGTTGCTGCCGCTGAAGGGCAATGGGCTCACCGCGCCGGCGGCCGTGACGCCAGGCAGCGCCGCCAGCCGTTCGAGCAGCGCATGAAAAAAGCCCGACGTCCGTGCCGCGGTGTTGTATTGTTCAGGCGGCAAGGCTACGCCGAAGGTCAGCACGTTTTGTGCGCGAAAACCCGGATCGACCTTCCGCACGCTGTCAAAACTGCGCAGCAGCAGGCCCGCCGCCACCAGCAAAACAAACGAAAGAGCTACTTCGGTGATCACTAGTGCGCCGCGCATCCGGTGAGAACGCAAACTGCCGGAGACGCCCCGCGCGCCCAGTTTCAACATATCGTGCAGGTTCGCGCCGGCCACTTGCATCGCGGGCGCCAGTCCGAACAGGATGCCGGTGAGAATGGCGATGGCGGCCGTAAATGCCAGCACTCGTCCATCGACCGTCACTTCATCCAAGCGCGGCAGTTGCTGCGGCCCGGTCTTCACGAGCAGGCCGACGCCCCAACTGCCGAGAAGCATGCCGGCGCATCCGCCCAGCACGCCGAGCATGACGCTCTCGGTCAGCAGTTGCCGCACGATGCGGATCTTGGCCGCACCCAAAGCCGCGCGAATTGAAATCTCGCGCAAACGGCCGGATGCCCGTGCGATCAGCAGGTTTGCCACATTGGCGCAGGCGATCAAGAGTACGAAGCCTACCGCGGCTAGGAGTACCACGAGTGCAGCGCGCACATCACCGACCAACAACTCGGTCAACGAATCGACCCGTATCGCCCATCCGCTGGATGCCGGGAAATTGTCGGGATATTGTTTGGCCAGCGTGCGGCCAAGAGCGGCCATACCCGCGCGCGCCTGCGCGAGCGATACCTCCGGCCGCAAACGCGCCAGGATAAATAGAAATTCGTCGCCGCGGTGCGTGGGAGCCATGTCGGCTGGCGTGAACCCGGTGGGAATCCAGGCATCCAGCGGCGCGAACCACTCCAGAATGGGAGGTACGATCCCCACCACTGTGTACGGCTTGCCATTGAGATGAATGGCGCGACCGATCACACCCGGATCGCCGCCGAAGCGCCGCTTCCAAAGACCCTCGGTCAGCACCACCACCTGGTTCTTGCCGGGGTGGTCTTCGTCGCTCGTGAACACGCGTCCCAGAAGCGGTTGGACGCCCAATACGGCAAACAGTCCGGAAGTCGCTTTACCGCACGACAGGCGCTCCGGCCGGTCCGCGCCCGTGAGATTAAAATCGTCCGAATCGACGGCCGCAACCTCCGAGAAGAGCTGCTTCTGGTTGCGATAGTCGATGTAATCGGGCACCGAGGCGGATGCCGAATCCAAGCCTACGGCTTTGTACTGGTTTTGAATCGCCACGATCCGTTCGGGATGCGGGAAAGGTAGCGGGCGCAACAACGTGGCATTCACTACGCTGAAAATCGCGGTATTGGCGCCGATCCCCAACGCCAGCGTCAATACGGCTGTAAGCGTGAAGCCGGGACTTCGCCGCAGAATGCGGCCGGCATAGGCAATGTCTTTGAACAGAGTGGTCACTGGTCACCTCTGAGGCTGGATATTTTTTATGCAATCGGAGTGCCGACCGCTGGCTCACGCGCGCGGCTCGGAAATGTGCCCACGTGCTCGGCGCCTTGTGTCCGGTTGTGGGATAGGCTGTTCGCTTTTGTTGTGCGGCACCGCTCTATCCGCCGCTAATCGCGGGGATGATCGATATTTCCGCGCCGTCCGTCAGCACAGTCTGCAATCCGCCCGTGTACCGGATGTCTTCGCTGCCCACAAACACGTTGATGTGCTCCCGGATCTGCCCTTGCTCGGTCACCACCCGGTCGCGAATGCCCGGGTATCGCTTCCACACTTGCGTGAGGGCGTCGGCCAGGGTTGGTGGACACGGTTCGATCGCGATCTGGGCCAGCCCTCCGGCAAATGGACGCAATGCACCCGGGATCCACACGGTCACCGCCATGCTACCGCTTCCTCCGCGCGGCGCTCTTCGCCCGAGCGACACTTTTCCGGGCGGCCGGCTTTGTCTTGCGCGGCGGCCGGCACTCCCGATCCTCACCCACGCCTGCGCTCTTCACACAAATTACCGGCGGCAGACCTTCCATGATTCTTCGCCACGTCTTGCCTTCGTCGGCCGATCCGTAAACCTGTCCATTGCGAGTGCCGAAATAGATGCCGGCGGGATCCCGCGAGTCGGTGGTCATGGCATCGCGCAACACCGTCTCGTACGCGCCTTTCTGCGGCAGGCCGCGGGCCAGCGGCTCCCACGATTCGCCCGCGTTTCTAGTGCGGTAAACCCGCAAGCGGCCCTCGGGAGTGCAGCGGAACTCGTCTGATTCGATCGGCAGAATGTAAACCCAATCCGGTTTATGGGGATGCGTGACCATCGCAAAACCGAAATCGGAAGGCACGCCGTTGGCGATGTCCTGCCAAGTCCCGCCGCAATCGTCGGAGCGGTACAACCCCCAGTGGCTTTGCAGGAACAGCCGCTCCGGCCGCGCCGGGTGCATCACCATTTTGTGGATGCATTGCCCGAACTCCGGATACCGCTCGGGCGATTGCACGGCACGGATCCCGCGATTGCGCGCCTGCCAGGTCAGCCCGGCATCTTCGGTAGCGTAGACTCCGCCGGCCGAAATCGCGACATACATCCGCTCCGCATTCTGCGGGTCGAGCACGATGGTGTGCAGCGTCAGTCCGCCATTACCTGGCATCCAGCGCGGCCTGTGCGGATGATCGAACAGACCGCGCACCAGCGACCAGGTCTGGCCATCGTCGCGCGATTCGTAGAGCGCCGCCGGTTCCACGCCGCAGTACATCACGTTCGGTTCGGACACGCGCCCGAGCGAAATCTGCCAGATATTCTTGAGCGTGGCGCCGGAGGTGGATGGAAACCGGATGGGCGCTTCGACCGGATTGGTCCACGTCCTGCCGTAATCGTCGCTGAACCGCAGAAAGGCGCCCCAAACCATGCTGTAGGCGGAAGCCCATAAGCGGTGGCGTCCTCCCCTGCAGTCGAAGGCGAGAGCGTAAGTCGACTGTCCGTGAAAGTACGGCCCAGCGATGTCCCAACGTTCGCGCCGGCCCGATGAGCGCAGCAGAAACGCTCCTTTGGTAGTTCCTACCAACAGCAGCGTGTCGCCGTTTTTGACCTGCAGATGCTTGACTCCGCGGTGCACGGTGGTGCGCATCCCGGCCGGGTCGGCGCCAGGCTGCGGTACGGCGCTGGCTGATTGCGTGGCCTCTAGGGCCGCCTGCAATTCGCCCGCGCGCTGATAACGCAGCGCCGGTTCTTTCGCCAGGCAGCGTTGAATGATACCGGCCAGGCCCGGCGGTATCCGGGACGGCAGCGGCGCAGGAGCCGCGTTCAGGATGGCCTCGCCGGTCTCGAAACTGGTCTGGCCGCGAAACGGTAACTGCCCCGCCGCTGCCTCGTACAGCACTACGCCGAGCCCCCACACGTCGCCCCGTTCATCCCCCACTTCGCCGCGCAGCACCTCGGGCGGCATGTAAGGCAGGGTGCCGCTGATCCCTCCCTCGGCGAGCGCGTTGACGGTCCGGGTTGCCTCATCCGGACCGCGTGGCGCTACCCGACGCGCCAGACCGAAATCCAATACCTTGGCTAAACCCTCGGGCGTCACCACAATGTTCGAGCTCTTCAGGTCCCGATGGATCACGTTGCGGCTGTGCGCATGCGCCAGCGCTCCGGCGATCTGCGTGCCGTATCGCATCACCGACTGGAAGGCGAGACCTCCGCCGCTGATGAGTGCGCTCAGCGGCTTGCCCTCGATCAGCTCCATCACGATGTAGGACTCTCCGTCCGTCTCGCCCACTTCGTGTACCGTGCAGATGCTGGGATGCGAGAGGGCGGAAGCCGCGCGCGCTTCAGCCAGCAAGGCTTCCCTGGCTTCCTGTGCCATCGACTTGCCTAGGAATTTCAGGGCGACCTCGCGCTGCAGAACTTCGTCCCGCGCGCGGTACACGGTCCCCATTCCGCCTTCACCCAGCTTTGAAAGAATGACGTAACGCCCGAACACCCGTCCGATCATCGAGTTATGCCCACATTCTAGCAGGCGCGGGTTGGCGGCCCGATTCGCAGTGCATCCCGCCGTTCATCGCGTTTGACGCTGGCGCGCCCTGGACGCGATACTAGAAAAATGCTCCCATCTTCAGCGCCTCCGGCTCTGTGTGTCCGGAACCTGCGCAAGGCGTACAAAGATGTCGTCGCCGTTGACGGCCTGGAGCTGGAAGTGCGCGCCGGCGAGTGTTTCGGCCTGCTGGGACCTAATGGCGCCGGGAAAACCACCACCATCGAAATCTGCGAGGGCTTGACCGCCGCCGATTCCGGCGATGTCGAGCTGCTGGGAATGCGCTGGGGGTCCGCCGCGCAGGAGCTGCGCCAGCGACTTGGTATCCAACTCCAAGAGACGCAACTGGGCGACAAGGTCACCGTACTCGAAACCATCCGTTTGTTTCGCAGCTTCTTCCGGCAGGGGCCGCCACCTGCGGAGGTGATCGCGCTGGTGCAGCTCGAAGAAAAGACAAACTCCCGGGTGGGGGGATTGTCCGGCGGCCAGAAGCAGCGGCTGGCGCTGGCGTGCGCGCTGGTCGGCGATCCAGATTTTATTTTCCTGGATGAGCCCACCACCGGCCTCGATCCGCAGGCCCGCCGCCAGCTTTGGGAGCTGATCGAACAGTTCAAGCTGCAAGGCCGCAGCATCCTGCTGACCACGCATTACATGGATGAGGCCGAGCGCCTATGCGACCGCGTTGCGATCATGGATCATGGCAAAGTGATCGCACAGGGCACGCCGCGCGAATTAATCGCCTCCATCGGGGTCGAACATATGGTCGAATTCTCTGCCGGCGGCGCGGCTAAAACGCTGGACGCCCCCGCCCTGCGCGCGCTCGAAGGCGTGCGCGACGTGCATGCCGAAAACGGCACGGTGCAGATGCAGGTGACCGAACTGCACCGTGCGGTCCCCGCCCTACTGGGCGAACTGGAACGCCAGGGCGTTCCGCTCACCGAGCTGCGTACCCACTCGGCTACCTTGGAGGATGTCTTCGTCACCTTGACGGGACGGCATTTGCGCGATGAGTGACATAACCGCGGTTCCAAATTTTCGCCCCCGGGAGGCCGCCGCCAAACTGCCGCGCGACTCGGCGCTGGCGGATCATCCGCTGGTGCAGTTGACCCTCACTCGTTTTCGCGAGTTCATGCGCGAGCCGGAAGCGCTCTTCTGGGTTTTCATATTTCCGATCCTGCTGGCCGCCGGTCTGGGGCTGGCATTTCGCAACCGACCGGCGGAGGTGCTGAAGATTGCCACCGTCACGCCTGAGCTGGCGCAATCGCTGCGCAAAGAAAAGCTGCTGGATGTCCAACTTCTCTCCGGCAAGGCCGCCGAGGAAGCCCTGCGCACCGGCAAAGTCGCGCTGCTGGCCGTGCCCGGACCCGGATCGGTAGTCTACCACTACGACGATACGAACCCCGAAGGCCGCACCGCCCGTATGCTGGCGGAACGTGCCGTGGAGCGCGCCGCGGGTCGCGTGGACCCGGTGGCCTCGTCCGATCGCCTGATGCGCGAGCCTGGCTCCCGCTATATCGATTTCCTGATCCCGGGCCTGCTGGGCATGAATCTCATGGGCAGCGCGATCTGGGGCATGGGCTTTGCCATCGTGGATGCGCGGCGCAGGAAGCTCATGAAGCGCCTGATCGCCACGCCGATGCCGAGGCACTATTATCTGCTCTCGTTCCTTTTTTCCCGGCTGATCCTGCTGATCGTCGAAGTGGGATTCCTGTTGGGCTTCGGCGTGTTCGTCTTCAAAGTGCCCTTGCGCGGTTCCCTGCCCGACCTCATCGTGCTGTGCATCATCACTTCACTGTCGTTCGGCGCCCTGGGCCTGTTGATCGCTTCGCGCGTGCAGACCATCGAAGCCGCGTCCGGCTTGATGAACCTGGTGATGATGCCCATGTGGATCGTATCCGGCGTGTTTTTCTCAGCGCAGCGCTTTCCCGACGCGATCCAGCCCGTAATCAAGGCGCTGCCGTTGACGGCCGCCATCGACGCGCTGCGCGCCAACATGCTGCAAGGCGCCGGCCTGCCGCAGCTCTCCGCCCAACTGATGGTGCTGGCCGCGTGGCTGGTGATCTGCTTCCCGATCGCTTTAAAGCTCTTCCGCTGGCGCTGAGGCGATCCGTGTCCGCGCGGTAGAGGGTGCCCTTGCTATCCTAAAAAGAGACCGGCCGCCGCACTCACGCCGGGAATCCCACCGAGGAGCAAGACATCCTATGTCGAAACATGACGAAGCAGATCTCATTCTTAAGCTTTACGAATTGCGTCGCGATGCCACCATGCGCAAGGCGCGCGACTGGTATTTTCTGGAATTCAACCCGGAAGACCGGACCGATTTTGATAAGGCCATGCTGGGCGAGCACAGCGGCCACCTTCGCATGGTCATGAGTTACTGGGATATGGCTGCCGCTATGGTCAACCACGGAGCCATCAGCATCGAGCTGTTTAACGATACCAACGGCGAACACATCGGTGTCTTTTCCAAAATGGAGAAGCTCCTGAACGAAGTCCGCCCGGTGTATGGACCCTATCTGCTCGTCCATTTGGAAAAGCTGATCGATGCCACTCCCGGCGGACGTGAGCGGGTAGCCCAAACGCGCGAGCGGATGAAGGGCATTCGCGCCGAATTCGAGCGCGCGCGGTCGAGCGCCGCGGTCTCCGCTTAGGTGTGAAATCGTCCTGCTAAGCCAACTGGCCGATCCAGGCTTTCTTGCGACAATGGTAGTGCAGCCATTGCCGTATGCCTGATCACGATCCAACCGATGTAAAACCGAAGCCGGCATCCAGTACCGGCACGCTGGGCGTAATCCGTATCTTCGGCGTGCCGGTACGCTTGCACTTCACCTTCATCCTGCTGCTGATCTTTCTGGTCTTCATCGGCGTCGGCGACCGCCAGTCGGGACCCATGACCGCGTTGTATGTGCTGGGCCTGTTTGCGTCGGTGCTGTTGCACGAGTTAGGTCATACGCTGGTCGCCCGCCATTATGGCATCCATACCACCGAAATCGTGATGTATCCCATCGGAGGCGTGTCGCGTCCCGAGCGTATACCCAAAGGCCGCGAGGAATTCTGGATCGCCATCAGCGGACCGCTGGTCAACGCCCTGATCGCCGCGGCCCTTTTCAGCTGGCTGGCCGCCCATCACCAGTTCGTGCCCATCGAACTGCTGCGCGATCCCACCAACGCCAACCTCGCGGAGCGCATAGCCACCGGCAATTTCCTGCTATTTGCGTTCAACCTGCTGCCTGCTTACCCGATGGATGGCGGCCGTGTGCTGCGCTCCGCCCTCATGCTGTTCAAGCCCGAAGAAGAAGCCACTCGCCTGGCTGCCAGCGCAGGACAGGCCCTGGCCGCCATGCTTGGCTTGTATGGCTTGCTTTATTCAAATTTCATTGTAGTGTTCATCGCCATGTTCATCTACATCGGCGCCTCGCAGGAGGGCGCCACAGTGCGCGGCCGCCTGCTCACCACAGGCGTTCCGGTGCGCGCGGCTATGATCACTGACTTCCGTACCCTCTCGCACGGCGAAAGCATCCGCGATGCCGGCAACCTCTTGCTGGCTACCTCACAGCACGACTTTCCGGTGATGCACGGCGATTCCGTTTTGGGCCTCTTGACCCGAGCTGCCCTGCTGCGCGCCATGATGACTGAGGGTCCGGATGCCTACGTGGCTTCAGCCATGGATCGCAACCCGAAGCGCTTCGCGCCGGACACGCCCCTCTCCGATGTGCTGGCCGATCTCTCCGGCCCGCGCGCTTGCGCGCTGGTAATGGACGGGGATAAGCTGGTTGGCCTGCTTACTTCCGAAAACGTTTCGTCGTTCATCCTGCTGCGGCAAGTGGCCATGCAGCAACAAGCCCGTATCCAGGCCCGATGACCGCCCAGTACGTCACACCGCATGGAGCCAGTCGGCCGGCCTCGGCGGGTTGTCCCCAAATCGATGGCTACAAAGGCAGCCCGCTCCGGCCCGGCGGGCGGCGTTCGTGACCTCCGGCATAAATGTAGTCTGGAACCAGGCGTCTTGTCGCTTAATCCGACACCCTATGGAGCCTTATGATCCCACCAGAAAAGAGCGCTGCCGTGGTTCGTGGCCTGGAGCAAGCTTTCGGCGCGGCCACCATCGAAGATATTCGTGCGATGACCAGCGGCCTCAGCTCGGACCTCATTTTTCGCATTGTCGTCAAGCGATCTCCATACCTGCTCCGCATCATGACGCGCATCGATGAAAGGATGGATCCTGCCCGCATATTCGCATGCATGAGCGCCGCCGCGGAAGCGGGTCTTACGCCTTGCGTCCGATACAGCAACGCGGAAGACGGAATATCAATTACCGACTTTGTCGCCGCCGTGCCCTTTCCGGCAACGCAGGCTCTGGTTCAGCTTCCGGGCACGCTGCGAAGACTCCATGCGCTGCCGCCGTTTTCCAAAACGTTCAATTACGTCACAGCGCACAACGGTTTCATCTGGAGGTTCCGCAAGGCAGGTCTGGTCCCCCAGTGCGAAATCGAGGAAGCCTTCACCCGGTACGATCAGGTGTGCGCCACATACCCGCGTCTCGATGCGGATATGGTGTCGTGCCACAGCGACCTGAAGCCGGAGAACATCCTATTCGACGGCCAACGCGTATGGCTGGTGGGCTGGCAAGCTGCTTTCGTGAACGACCGCTACTTCGATCTGGCCGTCGCTGCAAACTTCGTGGTTACCAACAACGCAGATGAATGGACTTACCTCGGGCAGTATTTCGGCCAACCGGCGGACGATTACCAGCGCGCCAAGTTCTTCTTAATGCGTCAGGTGTTGCACATGTTCTCCGCCGCGGTTTTTCTTTCGCTGGGATCGGCGGGCAGACCGGTGAGCCAAAGTGAGAACCTGCCCGCATTTGGAGACTTTCACAGGCGCATCTGGGCGGGCGAGGTCAACCTGGCGGAAAACGATCAGAAGATCGTCTATGGCATGGTTCATTGGGAACAGTTCCTAAAGAGCGTGCGTCAATCGCGATTTGACGAAGCTCTCGGAATCGTCTCAGAGCGAAATATAGAGGAGAGCGGGCGTCTACTCTTGCCGGCTTCTCCATAAAGGGCAACAGGTTCCCTCAAGGTATCAAAGGCAGCACCAAAGCCGACGGATGCTGCGCGTCGTGATAGATCTTCTGCTCAGCCTTCTTCATCCGCGCCGAACCGGCGATGGTCTCGCCCGTATTCAAATTCCGATCGAACCGTGGAAAGTTGCTGCTCGACACGTACAGCCGGATGCGATGTCCCGCCTTGAACACGTTGCTGGTGGCCCACATGTCGATCTCGTATTTGTAGATCTTCCCCGGTTCGATCGCCGCGGGACTTGCGGTCCCGTCGCGGTAGCGCGCGCGCACGATGCCGTCGGTCAGGAAGCGCGCGTAGCCAGATGGCTCCACGTCCGCTAACAAAGCCGTGAAATCGGTGTCCACCGCCGAACTGGAGGCATAAACGGTCGCCTTGATCCAGCCGGTAGCCTCCACATCCTTCGCGAGGGGCGGCGTGGAAAAGATGAGGACATCAGGCCGCCCTTCGTTGGGCCGCTGGTCCGCCGGTCCCGGTGGATACTGGTTGCCGCAGCACAATCGTCCGCCGATCGTGGGCACGGGATGCGCCGGATCGTATTCGTAGCTTTCCGGCTCCCCGTTTGCCGGCCCTTCCATGCTCAAGGCGCCCTTGCCCAGGTAGTAATTCGTGTACTTCGTGCGCGCCAGCGGAAACTCCTGCTCGTCGCGCCACACGTTTTCGCCCATTACAAAGATACGCACGGGAGTCCCCGATGCATATTCGTTGTGTATGCCTTTCAGCGCGTAGTCGGACCACCGCAGCACCACGCCGTCGCTGTCCTGCACCGCGGCCTTGCCGAAGGTAACGTCGCCTATCTTGCCTTCGGGTGAGGTTTCGGCGTGCGCCCACGGGCCCAGCAGCAGCCGCTGGTCCCCGCCCGCCGGCGATTGCTTTCGCATTCCCAGGTAATTCTGGATCGTGCCTTTCAGAAAGATGTCGTGCCAGCCGCCGGCGTGCAGGGCCTTTACGTTCATAGAGGCGTAATGATCGGAGATCTTCCAGGGCTTCCAGTATTCGTCGTCGCGCTCGTGCGCCACCCAGTCGCGGAAATAAGGTGCCAGCGCGGGAACCGCCGGCAGTTCCAGCATTCGATAGCTATCCACCGGGAGCTGCGGCACCCACGATTTGGGATCTTCCAGCCCCGCTGCTTTGCGGCGCAGAGTATCCACGGCGAGACCGCTCGACCAGGAACTGGCGAACCATTGCATCAACGCACCGCTCTGATATGTCCAGCCGTCGTAATATTCCGAAGCAGTGACGTATGGCTGGATGGCGACCAGGTGCGGCGGAGACGCGATGGCCGTCAGCATCTGCGTAGCTCCCACGTACGATCCGCCGAACATCCCCACCTTGCCGTTGCCATAAGGCAGGCGCGCGGCCCACTCCACTGTGTCGTAGCCGTCCTGACTTTCATAGCGGAATGGATAGAACTCACCCCCAGAATCGAAGCGGCCGCGCGTATCCTGAATGATGACGACGTATCCCTGCGCCGCCATCTTGTTGGCCGAGCCCTCGGCGCCCGCGCGATTGTACGGCGTCCTTTGGAGCAACACCGGAAACTTGCCTTCCGTGTCCGGCCGGTAAACATCGGCGACCAGTTTGACGCCATCGCGCATCTCAACGGCCACGCCGTTGTGAATGGCCACGCGGTAGGGCTGGCCGGTGGCCTGTAGCGCGAATGCAAGTGAGAGAGAAGCGACTATGTGGAGGCGCATCGGTACTCATCATAATCCGGATCATTGTGGGTCGCGTAAAACGGGGCACACCGTGCCGCCACGATTGCGCGGGTCTTATCTTGTTTGGCGCGGCGGACGCGCGCCCCTTTGCGCTGGTGGGGGTCGCGCAAAACGGAGAACGGCCGCGATCCCACGAATCGTCGAATTCTCGTGTTGGTTTGGCCCCGCCGCCGGCCGCGCTTTCGCGCTTTGTCGCGCCGAAAAATCGCTGCGTTGGCCCGCTGCCGCTTGTGCTACATTCGTGAAGTCCCCGCCATGCAAGCCATCATCGAAGCCCGAAAAGTGGAGAAATCATACGGTTCGGAAGCAGATGGTTACATTCAGGTGATTGCGCCCACCGACCTGGCCATCTACCCGGGCGAGATCCTGGCCGTGCTGGGGCCTTCCGGCTCCGGCAAATCCACGTTATTGCGCATTTTGACGGGCCTCGCGCGACCCTCCGCCGGAGCCGTCATCCACCATGGCCACGAGGTCGGAGGCCCCTGTGAGAATGTTTCAATCGTGTTTCAGAGTTTCGCGCTTTTTCCCTGGCTCACGGTGGTCGAAAATGTCGCGGCGCCGTTGAAAGCGCGCGGCGTGCCGGCCGCGGAACGCAACGAGCGCAGCATCAAGATCCTGGACACCGTGGGGCTCGATGGTTTCGAAAATGCGTACCCCAAGGAACTCTCGGGAGGCATGAAGCAGCGCGTGGGTTTCGCGCGCGCGCTGGTGGTGGAGCCCGAAGTGCTGTTCATGGACGAGCCTTTCTCCGCGCTCGACGTGCTTACCGCCGAGAACCTGCGCGGTGAATTGCTGGAGTTGTGGCAGAGCCACAAAATGCCCACGCGCGCGGTCTTCGTGGTCACCCACAATATCGAGGAAGCCGTCCTGCTGGCCGATCGCATCATAGTGCTGGGAAAGAATCCAGCCACCATCCGCACCGATTTCCGCGTGCTGCTGGATCGCCCGCGCGAACGCAAAGATCCCCGCTTCACCAACCTGGTGGATTATATTTACCGCGTCCTGACCCGCCCCGATCTGGCGCCCGCACAGCCCGAGATACCGATCGCGCAGCGTCCCAAACCGAAATACCAGATGCTGCCGCACGCCCGCCGGGGCGCGGTCGCCGGCTTGCTTGAAATGCTGGCGGACCGCAACGGGCGCGACGACATGTATCGCCTGGCGGCCGCGTTGTCTTTCGAAATCGACGACCTGCTGCCGGTGGTGGATGCGGCCGGCCTGCTGGGCTTCGCCAAGGTCGAGGAAGGCGACGTCGAACTCACGCCGGCGGGCCGCGCGTTTGCCGAAGCCGATATTCTGCGCCGTAAGGAGCTGTTTCGCGCGGCCGTGCTCGAAAATATTTCCCTCATTCGCGAGATCACCCGCTCGCTCGAGGCCCGCGCCGATCATTCGCTGCCGGATGGCGTCTTCGAAGATCTTCTCGACGAACACTTCAGCGAAGAAGAAGCCAAGGCGCAGCTCGAGACGGCCATCAACTGGGGCCGCTACGCGGAGCTGTTCGATCACGATTCCGATACGCACCGCTTCTTTCTGCCGGAAGAAGCACCCGCCCCAGACCAGCCTGAGGCGGCTTCGCGTTGACGCTCCGGCCGTTGCTTTCCCGCGCCGTAATCGGGGAGCGCTCCTGGTCCGTGCTGCTCGACCTGGCGGTCTTCGCCGCGGTGCTGGCTGGCATCCAGGGCCTGCTGGTGATCACGCGCTACTGGTTCGGCGCGGTCACCCCCGCGGCCCACATTTCGCGCTCGCCGGGCGCTTTGCCGCTATACGCCTTCTATTCCGTGGTGCGCATCTCGGTGGCCTACTTGCTGAGCCTGCTCTTTGCACTGGTATACGGATACGTCGCCGCATACAACCGCCGATTGGAGGGCATCATGGTGGCCATTCTGGATATTCTCCAGTCCATTCCGGTGCTCAGTTTCCTGCCGGGCGTAATGCTGGCTATGGTGGCGCTTTTTCCTACCCGCCAGCTCGGCGTAGAATTCGGCGCCATCCTCCTGATCTTTACCGGGCAAGTTTGGAACATGGCCTTCAGTTTTTATGCCTCGCTGAAATCCATCCCGCGAGAGTTGCGTGAGGCAGCCCGTATCTACGGCTTCGGCAAGTGGCAGCGCTTTGTCGAGCTGGAACTGCCGTACGGCGCGATAGGCCTGGTATGGAATTCCATGGTCTCGGTGGCCGGCGGCTGGTTCTTCCTGATGGCTTGCGAGATGTTCGTGCTGGGCAAGCGCGATTTCCGCTTGCCCGGTTTGGGCTCGTACCTGCAGACTGCGGCCAGCGCCGGGGACACGGCCGCCATCTTCTGGGGTTTGGGCGCGATGGTCGGCGTCATCCTGCTCATCGACCAGGTAGTCTGGCGGCCCGCCATCGCCTGGTCGGATAAATTCAAATTCGAGCAGGTGGAGAGCGGCACCCAGACCAAATCGGCGCTCCTGAATCTATTGCGCCGGTCGAACCTGCTGGAGCGCTTCCGCGTGGCCGTGATGACGCCATTATCGGAGCGGCTCACCATGCGGTTGGCGCGCAGCCCGGTAGCCGCGGAACAGCCTGTGCCCTCGCCGCAATGGAAGACCGTGGCAGCTATGATTGTTGGCGCTTTGCTGGGCGGGGCCATCCTTTATGCGCTCTTCGGCGCCGTGATGACGCTCAAAACGCTCACTGTACCCGAGTTGGTCTCCACGCTCCAGGGCGCGGCCGCCACGTTCGGTCGGGTGCTCGTTTCCCTCGCCATCTCCGCTCTCTGGACCATTCCCGCCGGGGTGGCCATCGGCTTCAACCCGAAACTGGCGCGCTTTGCGCAGCCGTTTGCCCAGCTTGCGGCCTCAGTCCCCGCTACCGCGCTGTTTCCGGTGCTTCTGCTGGCCTTGATTCGCATGGGTGGCGGACTGGGCGTGGGATCGATCCTGCTCATGCTACTCGGCACCCAGTGGTATGTCCTGTTTAACGTGATCGCCGGCGCCATGGCCATCCCCTCGGACCTGCGCGAAGTCGCCGATGTGTTCCGCTTTCCCTGGTTGGACCGGTGGCAGACCGTGATCCTACCCGGGATTTTTCCCTACCTGATTACCGGTATGGTAACCGCGTCGGGGGGCGCCTGGAACGCCAGCATCGTGGCCGAATATTTCCATTTCAAGGGGCAGACCCTGCAGACGATCGGTTTGGGAGCGCAGATCAGCTCGGCCACCGATACCGGCAATTTCGACCTGCTGCTGCTATCGACCATCGTTATGGCGGCTTTGGTGGTGACCGTAAACCGCGCGCTTTGGCGGCGGCTTTACAGGCTGGCGCAAACCCGCTTCAAGCTGGAAGGTTAACCACCGACTACCCGCTTTTGACACTAAACTATTTCCTGCCTAATGCCGATAGACTGAGACAGAGATGAGTGAACCGTCGGAAAACCCCTGGCAGGGGCGATGGTGGGACCTGCCGCCGTTGATTCTGCATCCGTTCGAGCGCGGCCTTGAAATGTCTGCGGCGAGAGATAGCATCCGTCTCTCTTTGCACCTGAATGGCATGGGTGAAGCGGATGCGGACAAAGAGCCATTGCTGCGCGGCCGTTACGCCGAGTTCCGCATGCTATGCCTGGTGGGGAAAGACGCCATGCGGTGGATCATGCAATGCGTAGATTTTTCCAGCCGCGACGGCGTGCTGGCTGGCGCCGGCATCCGTCCCCAGAGCTTCGCCGATCTTTTGGTAAATCGTACACCAGCCGCCGTCGGCGCCCGCTTCGAAAGTTGGGGAGTGATGGATTACCGGCGCATCCTGGCGCGCGCCATAGGCATCAATGCCGTCTTTCCAAAGCCGCCGGATTACGGCGTGATCACCAGCGGGTTCCTGGAAGAATATTACGCCTTCGCCGACGGTTTGTTCGTGATTCACCAGCGCCTGGCGCAGTTTCCCCGCCTGGAGCCGGAGTCCTTCGGTTTCTCCCTGTACACCTCGGACGAGTATCTGAGCACCCTGGCCTGCGGCCTGGACGACGCGCCGGCGTGACCTGACTCCGCAAATTATTTCCGATTATTTACAGATTTCCGTTGCCCGCTGCAACATTCCGCGCCCCTCGTTGCACTACCTTGTAGGCACGCAGCGGCTGGCTGCGTGAGGGGGAGGAGCCGGAACATGAGATCGCAGCCGAGGAGTACCTTGCAGGAAAGGCAGTTGCGTGCCGAGGTCCAACAGATTCTGCGTTTGTTGGAGCGCACCCGGCGCACCCGCCGGCAGGCTCGCCTGCTGGTCGCGCTGGAGGCCGGCGTCTCGCGTCCACGCAGCCGCGCGCGGGCGCTGGGCCGACCATCGAAGTATCGTTCCGGTCAGGTAGGGATCTAGTGGGCCAGCCCCCAAAGGGCTGCGGCAAATCCCGGACTGCAGTTCTGCGATGGCGCTTCAATTGATACACACTCAGACGGCAACTATGGCCGCCGTCGCGTCTGGTGCCTTGGCGCCCGTCTCTCAGCATGATTTCGGCTTCCCGCGAGCTGTTCCAAGGCTTCGAGGGACACAGTGCCCCGGGCCGCGTTAGGGCCAAAACATGCTAGCTTGAAACTGATATGGGCCAAATTCAAATCCTCGCCTTCGTCACGCTTCTGGCGGTGGCGGGGGCTGTGCTGATGTATCAGCGCTGGATGCTCGACGCCCTGATCGAAGCCATCAACCGCTTCCGCGGCGGTGGTCCGCCGCGGCCTATGCACCCGTCGCCCGTAGGCGATGCCGCGCTCCTGCGCCGGCGCGCTAAGCCGGCCGGCAAATACCACTGCTAGCGCAAGAGCCGCCACCCTCCGTTTCGCGCGATTAATAGACGCTGCGGTTCTGCGTCTCCAACTTGGTGGCCAGCGAGTACCGCACCTCCACCGGTCCCCCGTCCTGCACCCGCGCCGCCGCGTATTCCCCCACCGCCGGACCATGCTTAAAGCCGTGGCCCGACCCGCCGCCCACCAGCCAGACATTCGACATCTCCGGATGCCGGTCAATCAGGAAGTCGCCGTTAGAAGTATTCTCATACTGGCAAACCCGCGCTTCCACCAGCGGCGCCCCGCGCAGGGCGGGAAATCGTTCGCTCAGGAATTCCCGCGCCTCCACCAGACCCTCCGCCGATGGCACGCGATCCGTCGTGTCCGGGTCCATCCGCGGCCCATGCTGGTCCAGCGCAATTTTGAATCCCCGATTCTCCAGGTTGGGAAGTCCGTAAGGCCCGCGCGGATCGCTGAAGTCGATCCATGCCGGCATGGCCGGCGCGGAAAATTGCCGGTCGCCCGCCGGGGTGCCGAAAAAGAACACCTCCTGCCTGGTAGGCTCGATGCGCTTTCCCAACAAAGCCGGAAAAATCTTGGGCAGCCACGGACCACAGGCAAACACGAAGGTCCCCGCGCGAATGCTCTCCCCCGTGGCCGTGCGCACGGCGGAAAGCGTCCCGCGGCCTTCTGGAGCAACGATCACCTCGGGCAGAAATGCGACCCCCGCCCGCACCGCGTCCGCCACCACCGCCTCCACCGCGCGCCGCGCCATCAGCGCGCCGCTTTCCGGCTCGAAGATACCCCAAGTCCCGTGCGCGAATACGATTTGCCGGTAGCGGGCCTGTAGTTCCGCGGGATGCAGGATCTCAAAACGCACGCCGCAGCGGCCCAGCGTGCGCAGCGTATTTTCCGTGTATGCGTTGCCCTCCGCCGCGATCCACAGCACCCCGGTGGGATGAAACAGAGGCAGGCCCGTGCGCGCGAAGAATTCCCGCCACAGCGTCAGGGACCGCATGGCCGACCGTGTGTAGATCTCGTCCGCGCCGTAGCCCATGCGAATGATGCGCGATTCCCCGCCCGAACTGGACCGCGAATTGCCCGCGCCAAACGCATCGATCAGAGCCACCTGCCGCCCAGCCCGCCGCAAATGATGCGCGGTCCACGCACCGAATACACCGGCGCCGATCACGGCCACGTCATAGATCATGCGTTTTTCATTTTATCCTCGTCTGAGTATTGGGCGTTTTGGAAACTGTAGCCGTCACTACTTGCCGGTGAGCACGGCGGCCAGATACCGGAGTTCGGACTCCACTTCGCCAGGATCGGCGACCGTATCCGCGATTTCCTGGCGAAAGAGGTCCCGATACCGCTTGCGAAGCCTGTGAATGGCCACTTTGAGCGCTCCCTCTGACGTGTTCATCTCGCACGCCAGCGCCGCATAGGGAGCGTCGGACTGTCCCAGAAGGAACATCTTCAACCGCTCGAAATGCTCCGGGCGGCCGTGATGCACGAACTCGTTTCGCAATCTCTCAACCACTCGGTCGAGCAGCGAAAGCGCCCAGCGCCGTTCGAAGATCCGCTCCGGTGTCTCATCGTGTGCTGGCTCGCGTTGGTACCGCTCTTCGCCTGACGAAAATTCCAGCGGCACAACTACTCCTCCGCCCCGTTTATGCGCGCGCTGGCGGTCCCCTTCGTCGGCCACAAAGAATTTGAGCGAAGTCAGGAGAAAGGATCGGAAACGGCCCTTTTCCGGGTCGGCCCGATCGAGGTATCGCCCTTCCAGCACGCGCACGAAGAACTCCTGCGTGAGATCCTGCGCCTGGTCCGCCGGATAACCGCGCCGCCGCAGATAGGCATACAAGGGATACCAGTAGTTTTCGCACAGCGAAACCAGGGCGGACCGAGCCTCCTTCCGCTGTGGATCGCCGGCGGCCACCACCAGGGTCCACCGCGTCGTCGGAAACTGCGACGGCCCCGGCAGCGTATGCATGGTCTGGCTTCTTGTCATATTTCCTCGGGAGCATTCCGTTGAACAGGATAAGGAATCGGGACCTCCAAAGTTACACCGGTACGACGGTCACCTGGCGTACTCCGCCTTAGCTTGCTGGACGGCCGGAATATCGGGATCGGCGTCCTTCCAAAGCGCGAGGAGTTCCCTGTAGACGGCGGCCGATTTCGCGCGATCTCCGGAAGCGGACAACGCTCTGGCCAGTTGAAGACGCGCCATGGGTCCCATCGGATCGTTCAGCATGATACCCGGATGATCGAGAATCTTTTGAAACTCAGCCGCTGCTTCGCGGTGGTGTCCCAACCGGGAATAAGCCAGGCCGCGCACGTAGACCGGGTAGAGAGCCCCGAAGAAGGAACCATCCCAGAATGCTGTACCCGGAACCGCGAGGTCGTACGGAGTTGCCACTTGTGTCATTTCGAGTGCCTTGGCCGGGTCCCCCTGGTTGAGCGCTTCGAGCGCCCGCAGCGCAGGCAGGTAACTGAACTGGACAGATGTATCCTCCGGGTAGCGCTTTTCAAGGTCCGCCTCGATCTTGTGAGCTTGCGCGGACTCGTGCAGCAGCGCCAGCGCAAAGGCCGGCCCATAATCGGCATCCCTGCTGCGGTACAGCGCCAAGGCCGCCCCAGCGCTTCTTTTCGCTTCCATACGAGTTTCAAACAGCGCATCCCAGGCGGCACGAGCGCCTTCAAACTGGGCGGCCCGCTCGCGCAAACCCGCCTGGCGAGATAAGATCACCGCGCGGTCCGATAGCCGGGCCGCTTCCTTTAGCCGCCCCTGATACGCCAAGGTCAGGGCTTCCTGGTGCTCAAACCACCCCTGGCCTTCCAATTTTGCCTGACGGTAAGTCATTTCCCTTTCCATTGCCGCGTGGTCGCTTCGCAGAAAAGCGATAAAGTACCGGCATAGCGAGAACTGAGTGACTTCGATCCTGCGTCCCGATGCCTTACGAAGCACGGCCTCGGCTTCCGGCAGGCGGTTCAGATAGATATACGCAAAAGCCACATTTTCGTAGCCGATAGCGTAATCCGGATCGAGTTCGATAGCTCTTTGACCTTCTTCCGCGGCTTTGTCGTAATGGCCCGACCCCTGCGTCGTGAAAGCCGCCAAAAACCCGCGGGGCGGGAGGTCCCGGGGATACTTTTGGGCCCACGATTCAAGCGTCTGTCGCGCCATTTCCAGGTTTCTGGTTACCTGCCGGTGATAGTTGAAAGTGATGAAATAATTCTCCCGGTCGCTAACCCGATTCCGTAGTTCGTAAGCCTTGGCTATATTTTGACCTCCAAGTTCAGACTCCCCGAAGGCAGCATAGGCCCGTCCCAGGTAGGCATAAGCCATCGCAAATTTCGGGTCGAGCTCTACGGCTCGCTTCAGGAGTGAAACGGCTTCGGCTGTCTGTGCCCCGCCTCGCTGTTGCGCCTTCATGGCAGCACTGTAGGATCTCCATGCCTCCAGAGAGGCAGTGGTAGCCTCATCCGGCAGACTGGGTTCCTTGGGAACAGGCGGAAGCGACTCCCCGGCCCGGGTCCGGAATCGGTTTACCATTTGCCCCAACGCCGTGAAGACGTCCTCTTTCTTGGCTGCCGGCGCCTGTTCCTCGTCCAGAACATCTCCCGTCCGGCAATTCCTGGCGCGCAAGCTCAACACGTACTCGCTTCCGAGGCTTGTGATGGAGCCCTCCACGACTGCGGCACTGCCCGTCCGCTCGCAGATTTCGGATGCAACATCCGGGGTAAGCTTCGCATCCGGAGCCCGGACCATCAGGCGCAATGTCTCCCTTATGCGCGCATCCGGAAGCACGCTGAGCGAGGGCGACTTCCCAAGTTCCCCGGCCATTAGCTGGCGCAGCGTACCGTCGAATGCCGGATCCCCCGTGGCATTCGCGAAATCGCCCAGAACAATCGCGCCCTTTGTCGCCCTGGGTTTCAGCGCAGATCCGCGGTGCGCAAGCGACCAGATCGTCACCCCGCTCAACAGGATGAACGCGAGCCAGGCGGCTGCTCCGAAAACCGTGGGGTTATGCCTGCGCAGAAACTTGCGCGCCCGGTACAGGCGGCTCGGCGGCGCCGCCAGGACCGGACGGTGCTCGATAAATCTCTGGATATCGGCTGCGAAATCGGTCGCCGAAGAGTACCTCCGCCCGCGCACTTTTTCCAGAGCCTTCATCGTGATCCGGTTGAGGTCGCCATCCACCAGGCGGCGCAGCGTGGCCGGATCGGTCCGGCGCTGCGCGGCGATATCTTCCGGTGGCGTGCCGCTGCCGGACAACCGTCGCCAAAGCGGCGGAGCTTCTTCTTCTCGTATGATGCGGAGCATCTCGGCGAGGCCTGTGTGGCGCAGCCTGGCCGGATCGAAAGGAACAGTGCCGGTCAACAACTCGTACAACAGCACCCCGAGTGAGTAGACATCCGCGGTCTCATCGACCTCTCCGCTCATCACCTCCGCCTGCTCGGGGCTGGCGTACTCTGGCGTGCCGACCAGTTGCCCGAACTCGGTGAGAAGCGTATTCTCGACGGCCCACTGGTCGGTGGCCTTGGCGATGCCGAAATCGATCACTTTCGGTACCGGCTTGCCCTCCTGTTCGATCACCAGCACGTTCGACGGTTTCAGGTCGCGGTGGATCACCCCTTTCTGATGTGCGTGCTCAACGGCGCGGCAGACGGCCAGAAAAAGTTCCAGCCGTTGCCCAATGGTCATCCGGTGGCTGTCGCAGTACTGCGTGATCGTGACGCCTTCGACGTACTCCATGACGAAGTAAGGCCGGCCCTTGGATGTCGCGCCTGCGTCGATGATTCGCGCAATGTTCGGGTGATCCATCATGGCCAGCGCCTGGCGCTCGTTCGCGAAGCGAGCCAGTACCTGACCGGTGTCCATGCCCAGCTTTACGACTTTGAGAGCCACCGAGCGGCGAATCGGTTCGCGCTGTTCGGCCAGGTACACGGTGCCCATGCCGCCTTCACCTAGCGTCCGCAGGATGTGATAACGGCCGAAGTCGTCATCACCGGCCCCGGCCGCCGCTCGATCGATGGTCTGAGGCCTGGGCTCCCCTGCGCCCAGCGAAGTATCGAAAGCGCCCTGGATCAGACACCTCGGGCACAGGCCCGCGGGATCTCCGGCCTCGAGCTCACCGCCGCACTGAGGACAGAGCGTCATAAAAGCGCGCTCCAATAATACATCACACCCGGTTGTGTGTAACCTCGCCCGGGCGTTTCCCTTATCGCCTGGTGGAGGGAACAAACATGAGACTCAACCAGACAGTTTTGAAAACCATCGTAGGGGGACAACTGCTCGCGGCGGTAGCCGTCGCCCAGTCGCCAACTTATAAGGTCATCGACCTCGGCACGGTGGGTCCGAACGGGCAGCCGTTCGCCATCACCAGGAACGGCCTGGTGGCCGGCGCGGCGCAAACCGGCGACATCCTGAGTGCCCGGGTTTGGTACAAGGGGCGGGTAGTGGATCTCGGTCAACCCGGGCTCAACGGACAAAACAGCCAGGCATTCAGCGTGAACCTGTTTGGGCAGGCTGTGGGTGAAGCCCAAACCAGCACTCCAGACCCGCAAGGCGAGGACTTTTGCGGTTTCGCGTCACTGGGCCTGGCGTCTTCCGGCAGCACCTGTATGGCGTTCATGTGGCAGAACGGCGTCATGACTCCGCTGCCTGCGCTCGGAGGCAACAACGGCGTCGCCAACCAGATCAACGGCCCCGGCGTACCGGTCGGGATGGCCGAGAACGGCACGCCAGACTCCACATGCCCATCCGGCGGACCGCAAAAACTCGAGTTCAAGCCGGTCTACTGGCAAAAGGGAAATGCCCGGGAACTGCCCACCTATCCGGGCGACCCCGACGGCAACGCTCACGCCATCAATGATTTCGGCCAGGTGGCCGGTGCATCCGGCGTATGCGCGGCATTTAATCCGATTTGGCTGACCAATCTCCAGCCTCTGCACGCCCTGCTTTGGGAGAACGGGAAAACCATCGACCTGGGCAATCTCGGAGGGACTGGACACGGAGACGGAATCATGGCACTCAACCTCAACAACTACGGTCAGGTGATCGGTAGTTCCGACTTGCAGGGCGACGCCAGCTTTCATGCCTTCCTGTGGACCCACGGGACTGGCATGCAGGATCTCGAAACGCTGCCCGGGGACATGAGCAGCGCCGCCCTCGGCATCAACGACGATGGCCAGATCGTCGGCGTGTCGCTAGACGCCAGTTTCAACCCGCGCGCGTTTCTGCGGCAGGGCCAGCAAATGATCGACCTGAACACGCTCGTCCCCGCCGGTTCTCCCCTGTATCTGGCCAGCGCATGTTCCATCAACGCCGCGGGCGAGATCATCGGCTTCGCGTTCGACAACAGCAGTAACGTTCACGCGTACCAGGCCGTGCCGGACACGACCAGCCAGATCCAGGGCGCGGCTGTTGTACCCGCGCGCGCATCGTCGATGCCGCCATCGGCGGGCATGCGCAAATCGGTATTCCAGCGCTTAGCCACCGGCGGGCGGTGAACGACTGAAGGAAGCGCCTCTGGCTGCCGCGTGCCATACGTCGACGATCAAGGTGAAGATTCGGCAATGAAATGCTTCCTGATGATATCTGCGCAGTGCCGATTGCGCCTACTTTTAATGAGGACAACCAAAGCCTGCCTTTTACAGGTATTCAAGGAGAATAACTATGTTAAACATCGAGCTTTCACAAGGTGACTTTCAAGCAGATATGGCGCCCACGCCAAGCAGCCCGCACATCAGTCCGGGCGGCCAACCCGCAGTCATGCTCGGCATCGGGAATAGTCTTTACTCGCCCAGCGGCGCCTTCCGATTCGCCTTGCAGACCGACGGAAACGCCGTAGTGCAGTGCGTTAATGATGCCACGCTTCCCCGCAAATGGACGCAAGGCCAACCCTTAAATCCCGCCACCGAGGTGCAGTGGAATCAGCCGCTCGCCTCTACGCAGACTCATGACGTAGGAGTTTTTGAAGTCGACATGCAGGCTGATGGGAATCTGGTCGCGTATGCGGGAGCAGGACCTGCCTTTCAGTCAAACACATCCGGCAATCCAGGGGCGTTTCTCAGAATGCAGGATGACGGCAATCTGGTGATCTACAACACCAGCGGAATCGCGATCTGGAACACCGGAACGAATGCGAGAGCAAAGTAGCTGCAGGACTGCTATCGCGAGCGTGCCCCCCGCGCGGAGCCGGGACGGCGGCCCGCGCGGTTCTTCGATCTTAGGAACCTCGGGGCATTGAGAGGGGTTGAATTATCCCTTTCGATAGGAACCCAGTGCTTGGAACAGGCGGCGCTCAATGACACGCTCGGCTGCATTCAGTCGGAGAATGCGCGCCGTCACCTCTCCAGCGGCGTTAAGGGTTGGATGATCGGCCCGTCCAGCTTGAAGTGTTCGTCCCATGAGTTCGGCCTGGGATCGAACAGCCGGATCGGACTGCCGGAATGATCGGCTCGTTGTATGACTAGAAGGCGCGCCGGCTCATCGATATCACGAGCCACAGATCAGGATCTGTCGCGCGCGCCCTTTGGCCATCCCAAGGACGTGCTCCAAATCGATGAAATGATCCAGCTCTGATTGTTCCTCGGGCGACCGGCCGCCTTCTTTCTCCCGCGCAATTAATTCGGCAACGCGCTGCTGGGCTTCGAGCGAGGGGCGATAGTCGACGATGGCTTGCGGAGTGGTGCCGGCGCATTGTCTCGAAAAAGCCGGGCCGGCGCGAATCGCGATCTGAGGACCGCGTACCCGGATATGAAGGGGAGTTTGCTGGCTAGGTTTAAACCTCGCCATCTGGCAGCAACAGCTTGAAACAGCCCATCACCGCCAGCATCACCGCCAGGCACGCCAGAATTCCAGGGTTGAAGGCCAAATCCGTTTCCAGCTCGCGCAACAGGTTGCCCCATGATGGCAGCGGATCCGACACGCCCAGCCCCAGCAATCCCAGGTTGGCCTCGCTCAGGATGAACAGCGGGATCGAAGTCCAGAATTGCGCCAGCAGCACCGGCTTCAGATTGGGCGCCAGTTGCCGCAAGATCGCACGGAACCCCCGGCAACCGCAGGCCCGGGCTTGCAGCAGAAAATCGGAGTTCCGGATATCCCGCACGCCCGCCCGGATCACGCGCGCCGGGGCCGCCCATCCCAGGACGCCCAAGAGAGCGAAAGTAATCAGCACCGAGACGGCCGGGGAGACGTTCAAAGGCAGCAGGGCGCGCGCCGCGATCAACAGGAAGATCCACGGCAGCGACAACATCAGGTCAATGGCCCGTCCGGCGATGCGGTCGAGCCAACCGCCGCAATAACCGGCCAGTCCGCCGATCAGCGCCGCCAGCACCGTGGAGAATGCGGCGGCGGCAGGCGCCAGCAGCAGTGAGATCCGCGTGGCCACCAGCAGACGCGCCAGCCGGTCGCGGCCCAGCGGGTCGGTTCCCAGCGGAAATCGCCACGAGATGCGCGCCGCCGGCAGATCCCGAAACTGGTGTGCGTACGAGGCTGTCAGCAAGTCCGAGCACAGCGCCGCAAGAAAGAGCAGCGCCAGGAAGATCCATGCCAGCCGGCGCGCACTCGGCCGCCAACCCATCATGCGCGCGCCTCCCTTCGTCTGCCGGTGAATATGTCCGCCAGCGCATTCGCCAGCTGGGTCGCCAGCGTCACCAGCATGGTGAGCGTGACCAGCAGCGGAAGGTCCCGCGCCAGGGCGGCTTTCCACGCCAGTTGGCCGATGCCGGGCAGATCGCAGACCACCTCCACGGCCACCGCCGCGCCAAAGGCCATGCTCACCGATACCCCCGCTAAAGCCAGCGCCTGGGGCGCGGCCACTGGCAGGATGTGCCACAACACAATACGCAGCCGCCCCACGCCGCGTGCCCGGGCAGCCATCACGTGCGCCTGGCCCGCGGCCTGCGACAGCACATTCTGCAGATACTGGTAGACCCGCGGAAATACCGCTAGCGCCATCACCGCGCGCAGGGGGCCCGCATACACAAAGATCAGGAGCGCCAGCGCGGCGGATGGCACGCACAAAAGCACTCCGCTGACCACCGCCGCCATAGCCTTCCAGATGCGCCCCGGCCATACCGCCCCCGGCAGCGCGAATCCCAGGGCTAGCGCCCAGCCGCCCAAAAGCCCGGCGCCCATCAGTCCCGCCGTGACCGGCCATCGCTCGCGCAGCAACCCCGCGACCGGACGGTTCCAGTTGCGCGAGGTCCCCAGATCGCCGTGGAACATCGCCACCGTGTGGCCGATCGAATATCGCAGAAAGCTGCTCTGTTCCGGACGCGCGGCTTCCATCGCCCGCAGCGCGGCTACGTCGCGCGTAGCGTCCAGCTCGTGCTCGTTTACGCCAAAGCCGGGGCTCAGGCGCACCAGCGCGCCCGTCAGGAACCCGCCCACCACCACGGTGACGGCCAGCGAAAGCAGCAATCGCCCGAGCGCATTCACGCGGCCCATCAGTTCACCGGCCGCAAACGGCCCTCCTCCGTCCCCTGCCCCGGCGCGAGCATGTGAATTGCATTCGCGCGCTTCGCCTTGTTGAGCTGCTTCGATTTGTACATCCGCCGGTCCGCGCCCGCCAGCAATTGCTCCGCATCCGAGCCATCTTCCGGATAGAACGCCTCCCCCACGCTCAACCTGATCACGCCGGCGCCATTCAGCAGTGGCGTGGCGTCGCACGCAATGCTCTGAAACTCGGAAATGCGCCGGTTCACCGCATCCCGGTCGCTGCCCGGCAGCAGAATCACGAACTCATCGCCGCCCATGCGCGCCACATAATCGTACTCCCGGCAACTCCCGCGAAGCACATCCGCCACATAGCGTAAAACCTTGTTGCCTTCCAGGTGGCCAAACCGGTCGTTCACCTGCTTGAAACCGTCCACGTCGCACACCAGCACGGTCAGCGGTTCCATGGTCCGCTTGGAACGCGCCAGCTCGCTGTCCAGACGCAGGAATAACGATCGCGCGTTGGGCAGCATGGTCAAATAATCCGTGGTGGCTGAATCCTCCGCCAGTTGATACCGGAGCGCGTTCTCGATCGATAGCGACACTTTGGAGCTGATGGCCAGCAGGATGCGCAAGTGGTCGCGCGAGAAGGCGTCCTTGTCCACGCGATAGAGCGTCAATGCTCCAATCACCCCGTTCACGCCTTCGAGCGGCACCGACAATGCCGAACGGAGCGTACTGAATTTCGACGGATCGTTCAAATAGCCGGATTCGACCGACGGGTTGCCGTTGACGATACTCTTGCGGTTCTCCGCTACCCAACCGGACAAGCCCTCGCCCATAGGAATTCGTAACGACGAAAACAAACGATAGTTCTCGCCGTTTACATAGTGCGGAACCAGGTCGGCGCCATCGCTGATATACACGGCGATGGCATCGTAAGGCACCATCTTCTTCAGGCGGATAGATACGACCGATAACGTCTCGTCCAGACTGAGTGAGTTACCTAAGTCCTGAGTCAGTTCGAAAAGCAGCTGCACTTCCTGGCGCGCGGCCGCGATGGAAGACAGGAAACCGCCTTCGCGTTCCGGGCCACTCACATTCGATACCTCGAACCCGGCTCCCGGCTCGTGACCATTGGAAATTTTCACGCTGGTGGACAGCGTACTCTCCCGGGCAGGCTCCGCCTGGGCCAACTGCTCCAGTTCGCGGTAGCGCCGCGCCAGCACTGCAACCACCTTCGGATCGAGACCGCTGCCGGCCATGTCCCGTACCTGCTCGATGGCTTCGTCCAAAGGCAGTGCCCGCCGGTACTGCCGGTCCGACGCCAGGGCGTCCAAACAATCCACCGCCGCCAGTATCCGCGCGCCGACGGGGATTTCTTCGCCCTTCAAGCCGCACGGATAGCCCGATCCATCCCACCGCTCGTGATGCGCCCGGACCAGCGGCACCACGTCGTATGGAAAGGACACCCGCTCCAGAATTTCAGCGCCCACGATCGGGTGGATCTTCATCTTCTCGAACTCTTCGGGTGTGAGCCGCCCGGGCTTGGAGATGATGTGCTCGGGAATCGCCAGCTTCCCGATATCGTGCAGCAGGGCCGCTGCGCGCAGCGCCTCTATTTCCGGCTCTGAAAGCCCCAGTTCCTTGCCGATCTCCACGGCATACGTGCGCACCCGCCGCAGATGCTCGTGTGTGGTATGGTCCTTCGCCTCGATCGCCAACGCCAGAGCCTCGATCGTGCGCAGGTGCAGAGCCGCCATTTCTTCCACATGCCGCTTCTCGTCGCCCAACCGGTCGAGATACATTCGATAAGACCGGTGGATAAAGTAAATGATAGGCAGTAGCAGCACGGAGCCTTGCCAGTGTACCTGGCGGCTGAAGACGTTGATGATCCAGGCAATCGATGAACCTAATATATAGAACGGAAAGGACCAGAAGTAACAGTCCTGCCAAATGCTTATAATGGGGCGGCGTTCCATTAAGCCGGTCGCAACCGCCAATGGCACTGTATTCAAAACGAAATAAATGAGCGCCGCAATGACCATCAGGAACGGAGCGGTGGTTCCAAAGGTATAGACTGGCGTCCAATGGTAGAAATGATAGGCCGCCGCGACCGCCATGCCCGTGTTAACCACCCGGAAAGTCACTTGTAAGACGCTAACTTCCCGGCGATCTCTCAATAAACATTGAATGAGGGCCCCCGCGCAGCTGATCGCGATGGTTTCCCCCATCGACATCTCCGCGATGCTGATCAGGCTAAACAAAAAAGCGACTGACATCGTGCCCCGTACACCCGGCAGGTTTACTTTCATGCCCGACGCCAGGCTGGAGACAAACAGGTAAAAGCAGAAACGCGCGACGTCCGCGGAATGCCACGGATAGAGGGATCCGGCGACGAAGACAGTTGCCAGGCTGATGGAAATGGCGTAGTAGATCCGGGCCGTTAAAGGCATACCTGCCTCACTCCCCGAATTCAAACACACGGCGCGGTTGGCCGTCTATCAGTCGCAGCGGATACCTTGCGAGCTTGATAGCCTTCGGCCAGCACCGGGCATGAACCAAAGTCATGGTAATACAGTAAGCCCTGGATTCTTGTCGCGCGGTGGTGGCCATACAGTTATAATGAATTCTAAATGGCCCGCATTTCAATGATAATCGCGGTATCGTGAAGTACTTAACGTACTAACGTTGTTATAGATACCGGGCCTTGCTTAGCGATCGATAACATATGTGAGTTATCGAAAGTTAATGGTACGCGCCGGGACCTGTCACATAGGTGTCGTGGCAAGTGAGAGGCTATTGTAAGGGAGAAACATTATGTCGACAGGGTTACTCTTAGGCGGATCCGAATCTAATGTCGCCGCGCCTTTTGTACTGCCGGAACAGAAAACCCAGAACAACAAGCTCTGCCGCTTCCTCCCCGAGATACCTACCACACCGGAACAGGCTGGAATCAGCTCCACGCTGATCGAAGATCTGTTTCTGCGCCATGTCCATCTGAAAAGATGCAATACTATCACCTCCCTCAGCCAGTCGATGGCGCTGGCATATCCCATCGTGGAGCGGATCTTCCGTGAGATTCGCAATCAGCGGCTGATCGAAGTCGGCGGCATGATAGGCGACGACTACGTCTTTTCCCTCACCGGGGCGGGCCGCGCCATGGCCTCCGAGCGCTGCCGGGTATGTCAGTATGCGGGCCCTGCGCCGGTCAGCTTGAACGCGTATCAGAAAGCCATTCTCGACCAGCGCCCGGCGGTACGGGTCAACCGCTCCTCCTTGCGGCTGGCCTTTGGCGACCTGGTGGTTACCGACCGCCTGCTCGATCAGTTGGGACCCGCGCTGGTGGCCCAGAATTCCATCTTCCTCTATGGCCCTGCCGGCACCGGAAAAACCAGCCTGGCGGAGCGCCTCCTACGCGTCTATGCCGACCAGTTGGTGATGCCCTACGCCATCGAGGTCGACAATCAGATCATCGCCTTGTTCGACCCCGCCGTGCACGAGCGCGTGGAAGTCGACATGGAAGAGGTTGACCCCCGGTGGGTGGTGTGCCACCGCCCCTGCGTCATCGTAGGCGGCGAGCTCGTTCCCAGTATGCTCGAGCTGCGGCTCGACGAAACCTCCGGCACCTATGCGCCTCCCGTACAGATGAAGGCCAACGGCGGCATGCTGGTGATCGACGATTTCGGGCGCCAGTTGATCTCCCCCCGCGACCTGCTGAACCGCTGGATTGTGCCCCTGGACCGCCGCATCGACTACCTGTCGCTGAATTACGGCGTGCGCTTCCACATTCCTTTCGAAGTCATGATCGTGTTCGCCACCAACCTGGAGCCCAGCGAACTCGCCGACGAAGCCTTCCTGCGCCGCATACCGAACAAGATCCTGGTGGATGCGGTCGCGCCGGAAGTCTTCGACGAGATCTTCCGCCGCGTGATGCTCAGTTTCAAAATGCCGGGCGACGAAGGCATCTACGAGCATTTACGCAAACTCTGCATCTCGCGCGGCGGCGATCTCCGCCCGTCATACCCGCGCGACATGTGTAGGATCATTCAGGCCATCAAGACCTACGAGGAACAACCGCTGCGGGTCGGCAAGGCGGATCTCGAGCGGGCCATTGAACTTTACTTTGGAACGATGGAGGCCGGGCACTCCGGTTAGCGCGCGATGCCCGGGACACATAAGAACGCAAAGGGGCGCGAGTCCGCGCCGCCAGGAAGGATGGAACTCGCGGGATGGTGGCAGCGCGGCCGTGGCCCCGTTTTGCGCGAGATGCTCGGGAGCTAAACGATATGCGTCAGGAAAATTCGACGAATATCCGCAAAGGCGAGCGGCGCACGTTTCAGGGCGCCGTACAGGTGTCGTGGCAGGCACGCGCTGGAGAAATGAAGGTGATGCGCGCCAAGTGCCTGGATATTTCAGAGCACGGTGCGCGCATCGAAAGCACGGAGCCGATCGAAGTGCGCACCAACGCACTGATCCAGGCGCCGGCATTCGGGATCATGGGCAACGCTTCGGTCCGCTATTGCCGGCGGACCGGGGTCAAATACATTATTGGATTTCAGTTTAGCTCGGCGGTTAGCCAGGCGGACCGGGGAAGACAGCGCTGCCTGACCGAGATCCCGCCGGGCGCGGAGAAATAATCACTCATGAGTGCTGATCACATCATTCGTTCGATGACGCCGGAAGAGAAGCAAGCAAAACGGGATTGGGGTACGGGCGCCTGTCAGGCCCGGGGTTGCACGGCGCGCGCCGCTTACCTGGTAATGAAGAGCGCGCCGGACGATTCGGACAATGGAGACTGGTGGCAGTACTGCTGCCCCAAACACGCCAAGCGCTTCGCCGACCAACACGGTTTGGAACTGCCCCCGCCCATCACTCGGGCCTCGCGCGCCGCCCTAGCCCAGTAAGCCTTCTTCTGAGGAACCGCGCAAAACGGGGCACCCCGCGCCGCTGGAGGCTGCGGAGTTCCTGCCC
The DNA here is from genome assembly GCA_963843255.1 of Bryobacterales bacterium. Taxonomy (GTDB): domain Bacteria; phylum Acidobacteriota; class Terriglobia; order Bryobacterales; family Bryobacteraceae; genus Bog-159. Next base: position 446,531 of record CAWJJQ010000010.1, read on the forward strand.
CATATGGCGGCGCGGGATTCACGCCCCTTTGCGCTTCTAACCCCGTGGGCAGCCATCCCCGCTGGTGTGTTCAGTATGGCGGAGATCGACTCGTTCGTACGTAGCCGTATCATCCGGCATCTGCGACGGCGCAGTAGACGGCCGTACCGGCCCGTTAGTGGTGCGAGCCGCCACCCATACCACCGCCACCGCCGTGAGAAATAGCGCCCGCGCCCGAGGTGATGCTGCTAGTGGCGCCCGTGCTCGAAGTGACGGTACCGCTGGCCGGAGCATGCGCTACCGCAGTCGAGCCACCGCCGCCAGCGTAACCTGCCGAACCGCGGGCAACTCCGCCCGAGGGCGTGGGTACCGACTTATAACTTACGGTGTTATACGCGTTGCGATAGCTGCCGCCGCCGCCGTTGTTGTGGTACCCATTTCCGTAGTTGCCATACGACGGATTGTAATAGTAGCCCGGCATGAACGCCATGTACACATCGAAGGGACTCCAGAAGCGGTATCCATACGGGCTCATCCACATGCCATCCATGCCCGGAACGAAGGTGTACATGCCAAAATACGGGTTAAAAAACCATCCGCCGCCGCCCATCATGCCGGTACCGTAAAAGCCGTTATACATGTTGCCGAACATGCCGCCGTACATGCTGCCATACATACCCCCGCCACCCATCATGGAGGCGCGTAGGGTATTCGCCGCCGAGACGTTAGCCATGGAGACATATTCCGCGCGACGTTCGCTCCAGCGATTGAGAGCATCGGTGGTGGTTTTGTCGAATTTCTTGACCGCCAGGGTATCCAGCGCGATCAAGTGGCCTTCCTTCACTTCCACGGTGCGGTCGCCGGAAGTGACCTCGGCCAGACCATCGAAGACGCGCAGTTCCGAGGGGCTGGAATCGAACCGGTACAGGCCTTTTTTCGCCACATGAACGGTCGTATCCTGAGCGACCATGGTGATGGAATTATCCTTCAGGATTTCGTCCGCTTCGATGATGGCGGATCCCGACCGGAAATCCAATCGCGTGTCGATCAGGCGGTTGGTAATCATGCGGAACGAGCTGTTCTCGCCCAGGCGCAGGAAAACACCCGGGGTCAGGAGCACTTCGGCACGCCCTTCCTCGGTTTTGAGCGTCTGGTTTTCCTTTACTTCGGGAAAATTTCCGAATTTGCTCTCCACTGCCTGGTCGCCCACATAAACCTGGCCTTCCACGTAGTGGATCAGCCCCGAACGGGCTGAGATTACCGCTGACTGGGCCAGGGCGGCGACACTACCTGCCGCGAGGGCCAAACCGCAAAGCGCTAGTCTGCCTGCCGGTCGCATAAGAGCTCCTTAACAAGTCCTTAATCAAGGATCTGCCGCATGTGGGACGTTTGTCAATGGGTACGCGTTACTATAAACGCACGATGTGTGGAGAATTCACACCCTTAAGGGCGTTGCGGGTATCCACGATCAGGCGGGCGCCGGCCGCGATCCGGCGGTAATCGAAAGAGGAGTGGTCCGTAATGATGGCCGTGCAATCGGCCTCGGAGGACAGGGTTTCCGGTTGGGCCTGCAATTCGATATCGTCCAATTGCAGGTGCGGCACATGCGGATCGCTGTAAGTTAAGCGTGCGCCGCGGCGCTTGAGCAGCAGCATGACGTCGAGGGCAGGGGATTCCCGCAGGTCTTCGATATCCCTTTTATATGCCACGCCCAGGATATGGATGTGGGATCCTTTCACGGGCTTGCCCGCGTCGTTCAGAGCGTTCTGGATTTTGTCCACCACGAAATGGGGCATCTGGCCGTTGATGTAGCCCGCCAGTTCGATGAAGCGCGCCTCGATTCCAGCCTGCTTGGTTTTCCAGGAAAGATAGAAAGGATCGATGGGGATGCAGTGGCCGCCCAGGCCGGGACCGGGGTAGAAGGGCATGAATCCGAACGGCTTGGTGGCGGCCGCCTCGATCACTTCCCACACGTTGATTCCCATGCGGTCGCACATCAGGGCCATTTCATTGACCAGGCCGATGTTGATCATGCGGAAGGTGTTTTCGAGCAGCTTCACCATCTCCGCAACCTGCGTGGAACTAACCGGCACCACGGTGGTGAGCGCCTGCGCATAGAACAGGCGGCCGATCTCGGTGCAGGCAGCGGTCGTGCCACCTACGACTTTGGGGATATTGTTCGTCTGATACTTGGGGTTACCGGGATCGACCCGCTCAGGTGAGAAACAAAGGAAGAAGTCCTTACCTACGCTCATCCCGGATTTCTCGAACATGGGAAGCAGCAGTTCGTCGGTAGTACCGGGGTAAGTGGTGGATTCCAGGATGATCAACATGCCGAGATGCAGGTTGTTGAGAATCTCCTGGCAGGAGGACACGATGAAGCTCATGTCCGGGTCCTTGGTCTTGCGGAGAGGGGTGGGGACGCAGATATTCACGGTGTCCAGATCGCGCACGGCGGCGAAATCGGTAGTGGCGCGCAGTTTACCGGCTTTGACCAGCTCAGAGAGCACGCTACTGGAGATATCTCCGACATACGATTGGCCCGCATTGACGAGGTCGGTCTTACCTTCATTTACGTCAATGCCGGTGACCTGGAAACCAGCCTTAGCAAACTCCACGGCAAGGGGGAGGCCGACATAGCCCAGCCCAACAATACCAACGTGAGCGCGATGAGACTTGATCTTTTCCTCGAGAATACTGGCGGTAGTTTCCGCGACCATAGCCATGTGTCTATCATACTAGCGAATAAGCGAACTTTCCGCGCGGCGGATACGTTAACATTAATCAGTACAAGGAGCGCTTCATGCATTTACGCTTGCTTGCCGCCGCTGTGGTGATCGCCGGTTCGTTGAGTGCCGCCGATCCGCAACTTCTCAGCCTGGCGCCGCCGGACACACAGGCGATGGCGGGGGTTAACGTGCAGCAGGTGAGTCTTTCGCCGATCGGCCAATATCTGCTGGCGCAGAACCAGCAGCAGACGGCAGGGGGCTTGGAGAAGCTCATGGCGGCTACCGGATTCGATCCACGGCATGATCTGCAGGAGCTCCTGATTGCCGCGAACGTGCCACCGGGGAACAAGACGGGCCTGATTCTGGTGCGCGGCACGTTCGATGTGCCCAGAATCATCGAGGCCGCCGTAGCCGAAGGAGCCAAGGTCGAGAGCTACAAGGGCGTCCAGGTGATCCAGCAGAAGGGAATGAAAGAGCAAGCCGCGGCGTTTCCGGATTCGACCACCGCGATTATTGGGGATACTCCGAGCGTGGAGGCCGCCATCGACCGGAAATCGGCGCCTACGGCAATCAGTTCGGCGCTGGCGGTCGCGGTGAATCTGGCCAGCACCACGGAGGATGCCTGGTTTGTGACCATGGCGCCGCCATCGCAGTTTCAGCCGCGTCCCGCGGGTGCGCAGGAGCCATCGCCGTTCGCCATCCTGGATACAGTGATGCAGGCCAACGGCGGCGTAAAACTGGGCGCCAACGTCGTGGTCACGGTGAATGCCATATGCAAGAACGCGCAGGATGCCGCGACTCTGGCCGAGACGGTGAAGTCGCTGACGGGCCTTGCGGGATCGATGGGCACGAGCAAGGATTCCGGGCAGGCGGCGGTGGCGGCGGTGCTCAAGAGCCTGAGCATCACTTCGAGCGGCGCGACGGCCACGCTATCGCTGAGCATACCGGAGCAGCAGGTTGAGCAGATGATACAGACGAAGAGTAAGTCGAGCGGCTCGACCGGTATCGACGTGCGAAGCGGACGGTATCGCAGCTTCTCACCCGCGCCGAAGCCGCCTGAGCAATAAGCCCGCTTGCTACCATAGGAGCTTGGCGCAACCACTTCCCCGGCTCCGCACGGTCCTCGACTTCTTTCCTTCGCCGGCCCAGGACAGGCCCGGCCTGTTCATTCGCGATCCCTACCGCTACTCGGATGCGATGCTGATCATCCCTCCGGCGCTGATCGAGTGCCTGAACTGTTTCGACGGCCGGCAGACGGAGCTGGATCTGCGCTCGATGCTGGTGCGCATCACAGGCGAGTTGCAGGTAGGCGATCTGGAACAGCATCTGACCAACGCGCTCAGCACGGCGGGCTTCCTGGAAGACGAGACCTTTGCGGGCATGAAGGCCGCGCGGCAGAGGGAGTTCGCGGCCGCGCCGAAGCGCGAGCCGGCGCACGCCGGAGGCGCCTATCCGTTGGAGCTGACGGCGCTGCGGGAAACCATGGCGCGGTACATGGACGGCGCCGCGGGTATCGCCGCGCCACCCGCGGGACTGTTCGGCATCGCGGCTCCGCACGTGAGCCCGGAAGGCGGCTGGCAATCGTACAGGGCCGCCTACCAGACGCTGACGCCGGAGCTGAAGAACCGCACATTCGTGATCCTGGCGACCTCGCACTACGGCGAGCCGGAACGATTCGGGATGACGCGCAAGCCGTTCGTGACGCCGCTGGGTGAAAGCGCCACCGATACGGCGCTGGTGGACTGGCTGGAGGCGCACGGCGGTCCGGCGGTGGCGATGGAGGACTACTGTCACTCGTTCGAGCACACGGTGGAACTGCAGGTGGTGTTCCTGCAGCACATCTATGGTCCGGACATCCGCATCCTGCCGATCCTGTGCGGGCAGTTCGCGCACAGCCTGTACCTGGGCGGCGCGCCAGAGGCGGACGAGGGTGTGAAGCAGTTCCTGGACGCGCTGGGCGAACTGGCGGCGCGGGAAGGCGACCGGCTGTTCTGGATTCTGGGCATCGACATGGCGCACATGGGCGCGCGATATCGCGACGACTTTTCCGCGCAGGCGGACCGCGGCGCGATGGAGGAAGTGGCCGAGCGGGACCGGCAGCGCATCGCGCGCATTGCAGCATCCGACGGCGACGGCTTCTGGAGCCTGGTGCAGGAGCGGCACGACGACCTGAAATGGTGCGGCTCGTCGCCACTCTACACATTCCTCAAGGCGCTGCCGGGAGCGCGCGGCGAACTGCTGCGCTACGAGCAGTGGAACATCGATCCGCGGAGCGTGGTGAGCTTTGCCGGGATGGCCTTTTCCAAACCGTGATACAACAATCCCTATGCGCAGACGTACTTTTCTGCAGGCAGGTCTGCAGGCAGCTTCAACGGCGGCGGTGTCAGCAATGAGTGCAGCGGCGGAACCTTTACCCATCAAGCTCGGCTTCGATTCCTATTCGATCCGCGCATTCCAATGGAAGGCCATCGAGCTACTGGATTACGCGGCGGGGCTGAAGCTGGACACGGTGCAGCTTTCGAGCCTGGGCGATTACGAGAGCCTGGAGCCGGCATACCTGGCGAAGGTGAAGCAGCATGCCGCGCGCCTGGGGTTGGAGATCGACGCGGGGATCGGGTGCATCTGCCCGTCGTCGCCCAGCTATAACAAGAAGGAAGGCGAGCCGTCGGAGTATGTGACGCGCGGCCTGCGGGTGGCGAAAGCGGTGGGCTCGAGCGTGATGCGCTGCTACATGGGCACGCGCGACAACCGGCGGACGGAATTGCCGCTGGAGGCGCACATCGAGAACACGGTGAAGGTGCTGAAGTCGGTGCGTTCGCAGGCGCTCGATTTGGGCGTGCGCATCGCGGTGGAGAACCACGCCGGGGACATGCAGGCGCGCGAAGTGAAGGCGCTGATCGAGGCCGCCGGCAAGGACTTCGTGGGATCGTGCCTGGATACGGGCAACCCCATGTGGGTGGCCGAGGATCCGATGCTGTCGCTGGAGATTCTGGCGCCTTATGTGGCGACGTCGCACGTACGCGACAGCGCGGTGTTCGAGCATCCGCGGGGGGCGGCCGCGCAATGGGTGGCGCTGGGCGATGGCTCTGTGGACATGGCGCGTTTCGTCCAGACGTACCGGAAGCAGTGCCCGGGGGCCTCGATGCAACTGGAGATCATCACCGGGCGGCCGCCGGAAGTGCTCGCGTATCTGGAGGCGGATTACTGGAAGGCATTCCCGAAGACGCCGGCGTGGGAGTTCGCGCGGTTCCTGGCTCTGGCCAAAAGCGGGCGGCCGTTTTTCGGCAACATGGTGATCGGGCAATGGTCGGACAACTCGCCGGTGCTGGAGGCGGCGCTCAAGGAGCAGCAGCGGGTGGACCTGGAACGCAGCCTGGAGTACGCCAAGAAGAAACTCGGCGTGGGTATCCGCTGGCGCGCTTAGGCACAAGCCAAAACCGGGTAGAGCGGCGAGGGGCCGCGCTGCCGCAGGTTATGTGACCGATCAAAAACCCTGGTACAGAACGCTACACCAATTTTAAAGCATGCTTATGCAGTCGCGGCCCGTGCCGCGCCCCGATCCAGACGCGAAAGCTCGGTGTTCAGATCCGCCAAAGCTTTTTCCATCATGTTGCGATACCGGGGATTTTGGCTCGTTTCCAGTTCCCGAAGGACCCGGGTGCGAGAAAGATTTAAACTTTCCTTCTTTCGAAGCAATTCCAAATCCTGAGGAGAAAACTGTTCATCGAAGGAAGGACGGACCTGCGTCTCGGCCGATTCAATTTGCGATTCGACCGATTTACTTTCCCAACCTCTTGCCATAACTCCATTATAGGGCTTGGCGGGGCGGAGGAAGGAAGGGAAGTGAGTTTGGACCGTGGGGTGCGTTGGGTTCGAGTGCAGTTTAATTTTAGCGATGGACGGATGTTCCGAACGAAGCTAACTAAGGTAAGCAACTGATATAAAGGCGGATATTGGTGTGGTTGAGGAGCGCCGGTAGCGGCTGGGCCGATTGCGGATACCCTCATTTGAGGGGATGGCTCACCGTTTTGGTGGGTTCGCTTCGTAATTTTAGTTTTTGGCATTTACCGCTTGCTGACGCGCGCGGCTCGGTATCGCGCGGCCCGGTATCGCGCGGCTCTGGAATGCGTCCATCGTTAGGGTAGCATCTGGGCCCTGGGTTTGTTGGGTGTCTGTATTTGTTTTCAGTTAGATAGACGGCTAGCCGGGATGTTATCGGTTCACACGCCCCGAGAACTGCTTGCGCGCGATGGTCAGAAAGGCCTCCGCCGCCGGATTCCCGGGCTTCGCCTTCATCCCGATATCGATCGCCGTCCAATGCCTGGATCGTATCTTTCGGAATATCACGCCGGGCGTGGTCAGACGGGCAACGCAGGCGGGGGCCAGAGATACGCCCAACCCCGCAGCAACCAAGCGCAGCACGGTGGGCCATTGCGGCGCGTCCTGGACGAAATTGGGACGAAAGCCTTCCGTGGCACAACACGCAACCGTCCGGTCATATGCAAGGTTGCCCATTTTTCGGGCGAAGAGGACGAACGGCTCGTCCTTTAATTCGCGCGGAGAAATCGCAGTTTTGGCTCTGAGTTTGTGACGCGCCGGGAGAACCGCGACGAAGGGCTCGCGCCGAATGGTTTCCATGGTCAGCCCCTCGCGCGCCTCGCCATCGCGCAGAAATCCAAGATCGAGGGTGCCATCCAGAAGAGATGCAAGCTGCTCGGAGGTGACCAGTTCCTGCAACCGCAACTCCACGTTTGGATGCATGCCGCGGTAAAGGCGGATGACCGTGGGCAGGGCCGTAAACATGGTGGAGCCGCTGAAGCCGATGATGAGGACGCCTTCCTGTCCGCTGCCCAGGCGGCGCGCGGTGTCCACGTCTTCGCCGATCTTGGCCAACGTATTTCGGGCCCGCTCCAAAAAGAACTGGCCGACCCGAGTCATCCGGACTCCGCGCGTGGTGCGGTCGAACAAGGCGTGTCCGAGATTACGTTCCAAGTCCCGGATCTGCTGGCTAAGCGGCGGCTGGGCCATTCCCAACTTCCCGGCGGCCTTTCCGAAATGCAGGGTTTCCGAGACGGCCACGAAGTAGCGCAAGTGCCGCAACTCAATTTCCTGTTTCATATCTGATTCGTCTTAGTATAGATTATTCAGATATTGGACATATGGCTGAGAACAGCTTATCGTGGGGGGATGTCTCCGTCTAAAGACCGCTCCGCGGCCGCGGACCATATCGTCATTCGTGAGTTCCAACCGGGCGATGAGGTCTACTTTCGCAGACTCAACGAAGAGTGGATTACCCGTTATTTTTCCATGGAAGCGAAAGACGAGGAGGTGCTGGCCGATCCGCAAGCGAGGATCCTGAATGCCGGCGGCCGGATCCTGCTGGCGGCCATCGCGGACGAGTGTATCGGGTGCTGTGCGGTGCTGCGCGCTGGGCCTGACGAGTTCGAGGTCGCAAAGATGGCGGTTGCGCCCAAGTGGCAGGGAAGCGGCATCGGCCGCAAGTTGCTCGAGAGGGTGGTGGAGACCGCCCGGTCGGCCGGTGCGCGGCGGCTCTACCTGGAGACGAACCACATCCTGACGCCGGCCATCCGGCTCTACCGTTCGATCGGCTTCCAAGATCTGCCCCCCAGCCGTATCACGCCTTCGCCATACGCCAGGTCGGATGTCTCTATGGAGCTGATTATCGCCTGACGGGGACTCGCGGCGGTGTGGGGGAGTTTCAGGTCCAGCGGACCGTGATCGGCCGGACGAGATCGAGCGGAAGCGACATCGCCTCGGCTTCAACGGCATTCCGCCTTCCCCTCACCCTGCCAGGCTGACGCGCGCGGCTCGGAAACGCGCTGCGACCGTGAGGGTGCGTTCCGCCAGACGTGTTTGCGCATCCTGCTCGAAGCGTGTGCACAGTGGCGATGCGATGTCACGGGATGGCGATTAGCAGGCCGGCGCTTATGCCGAACGACCGTTCATGCCCGCGCGCGAAGTTGTAATCGTAGGCCGGTTCGAGGAACCAGCCGAATTTATGTTTTCCGCCGGGCCAGAACATAAAATCCAGTACGGCTTCGCCCGCTATGGAATTCACCGCCATGCCGGGCTCCCTGGTATGAACCCACTCCGGGCCGACGCCGGCCATGAGCTCGGCTTTTTTTGAAAGCGTCCATGGCTTCTTGAACAGCAGATCGGTATTCCATTCGGTCGCATGATGACGGCTGAATACCGGTGTGACGCCGGCTTCCAGCTCCAGCCAGTTTTCTATGGGGGTGACTTCAATAGCGGCATCGGGACCGAAGCTCGATCCGCCATTTTTGAGACTCCAGCCGGCGGCTCCGCCGAGTTCGACGATGGCCGCGGGGTCTTTATCGGCCGACTGCGCGAACGCGGTTCCGGAGCAGAGGAATAATTCCAGCAACAGTAGGTTTGTCACCCTCACACTTTGTGTTTCGCGATGAAATCTGCCGCCGGTTCGCTGCTCATCCCAGGCTCATCGGGCGCGAGCACTTCACCGTTCACCATCTTCTGCTTTCCGCCGGACTCCATGTAAATCGCATTCGGAATGGCGCACAGGATGTTCATATCCACCGGTCCTCCTCCATGACTGGCCAACTCCACGCCGAAACCGTCGGAGATGGCGGCGATCTCCATCCACTCGGTGGGGCCGCCGGCGCGGCGGTTATCGGGCTGCACGACGTCCGCGCCCTTCTTCAACAATAGATCCATGAAGGCGTGCTTGTTGTACTCGTTCTCGCCGCAGGCAATGCGCATGTCCAGAGCGGCTGCCAATTCCGCATAACCTTCGTGGTCGTTGGGCACGATGGGCTCTTCGTACCAGAAGCAGCCCAATTGCTGATAGGCCCGTCCGCGGCGCAACGCCTCCGCGCGGTTGAAGGCCTGATTGGCGTCCACCATGATGCGCACGCCCTTTCCGGCGGTTTGGAATCCCACCTGGATGCGCTCCACGTCGTCATCCAGATCGTAGCGGCCCACCTTGACCTTGAAGGCGCGGTAGCCCATGGCGAGCGTTTCGTCGATGGTGCGTTTGTACTGCGAATGATCCTTGTCGTTTTCGCGATACCAGCCGCACATGGCGTAGACCGGCATGCGATCGCGCACGGCGCCGAGCATCTTGTAGACCGGGAGGCCGGCGGCCTTGCCGAGGATGTCCCAGACCGCGATGTCCACCACGGACATGGCGAACTGGGTGACGCCTTGTACACCCTGATATTCGAGGGCGCGCCATAGGTCGGCGCGGATTCTTTTGGGGAACGCAGGGTCCTGACCCAGCAGCACGGGTTTGATTTCGCGCTCGAGGATGGTCTGGACGACGCGCGGTCCGCCGGCGATCATGCCGAAGTTGCTGTAGCCCCAGCCGGTGATGCCGGCGTCGGTTTTGAGGCGGAGAACGACGCCGCCTCCGTCGCCGCCGAAGTCGTGGATGGCGTCGCTGTAGGGCTCGGCGGGGACGCGCAGCAAATCGGTTTCGATGCCGGTGATTTTGATTTGCTTTCTGGCTTCCGCCGCCAGGGCCAGGCCGCGGTTCAGAGTCGCGGAGAGGGGCGCGGCCGCGGCCATGGTGAAGAGGTTTCGTCTAGTCAGCATGCTGCCCCTAAGAATACCAACCGTATGCTGCCGGTGGGCGGGCTCGGGATCAGCGGTGCAAGGAAAAGATCGCTTGCTTACGCGCGCGGCTCGGAAAGTTGTCGCGCGGGCCTCGGAGAGTGTCGTGCGCGGTTCGGAAACCACTCATTAGAACCGTCCGGCGGCGCGATAGAAATTCTCGATGTAGCTGCCGTCGATATCGGTGAAGCCGTATTCCTTGGCCGCATCTCCGACGAAGATGAGTTGGCCCGACTTGGCGATTAGATTCGGATCGCAAGCGAGGGCGGCGACGGCGCGGCCGGTGTACTCGGTGGATTCGGCCAAGTCGTAACGGTAGAGCTTTTGGAGTGCCTCCGCTTCTAAGGAACACGCGCAAAACGGGGCGCTCCGCGCCGCTGGAAGCTGCGGAGTTCCTGTCCTATATGGCGGCGCGGGATACGCGTCCCTTTGCGCTTGCATGTGGACCTGAACGCGCTCGGTCTTCATGAATCCGGGCAGCAGGCCCAGCAACGTGATACCGGCTTGGCGCGCTTGCGGGGCCAGGCTCACGACCAGACGGTTCAGGGCGTAGTGCGGGAGGTGCTCGAACAGATCGAACTGCAGGTTGGCGGTGAGTTTGTCGGGGTCGATCATGGGCTCGCTGATGGCCACGATCAATCCGGAGCGCTGCCGGGACATCAGTTGCGCAGCCTCGCGGGCCGCGATCCAGAAGGCCTGGGGTCCGGCAGCCCATGAAATCGTCCCAGAACTCCGCGGGTAGGTTCCAGAACGGCTGCTTCCATATGGGATCGACGAAACGCTCGTTGCCGCCCCACACGGCACAGGCGAGGATGTCGAGGCGGCCGTGCTCGGACTGCACGCGATCGAAGAGGTTTTTCACCTGCGGCGGGTCCGCGTGATCGACTTGTACCGGAATGCCGACGCCACCGCGGCGCGTGACTTCCTCGGCGGTCTCTTCGATGGTGCCGGAGATTTTGTCGATGGGCGCGGGACCGCCACGGATGGTACGGCCGGTGACATAGACCGTGGCGCCTTGTTCGCCTAGCGCCACCGCGATGCCACGGCCGCAGCCCCGGCTGGCTCCGGCAACCACCGCGATTTTGCCTCGCAGCGTGTCAGACATAGAGTCTAAATATATACCGGCGTGCAGAAGCTCCGCTTCATGGGTGGCGGAAGTGAGTCAGTCGGCGGAGTGCGGGCGCATGGCGCGGGCGATCAGGCCGAGGCCGCCTACCAGCAGCACCAGCATGACGATGGTGTTGAACAGGCTGGTGGGCTGGAAGTAGATATGCATGTTGGCCAGCACTCCGGCCAGGATGAAGAGGGCGCCGGCGGCGGTGAGCAGCCATCCGACGACACTGCGGCCGCTGCGGAAGAGCAGGCCGACGCCGATCAGCATGGGGATGAGGGTGACGCCGAAGGTGTTGTTGCCCCAGAAATTCCAGTAGGAGCCGACCACGGTCACCTGGTTGGTGAGGAGATAGCCGCCGATGCAGGCGAGGGCGAAGCCTAGCAGGAAATCGCCCAAGCCGCCGGAGGTGCCACCTACATCGCTGAAACGACGATCGGCCATAGATGGTTGGTTAGTTTTCCGTGCGCGGGGCAGCGTCGGCCAGGTGAAATACTACGTCTACGGTGGCTGGAGTTACTACAGGGGCGCCATTCTTTGTTCCGGGCTGGAAGCGCCAGTGGCGGACGGAGTCCATGGCTCTGGCGTCGAGGCCGTAGCCCAGACCTTTTACGATGCGGGCGTTGCGGGCGCGGCCGTCGGTGCCTACTTCTACGGCGACTACTACGGTTCCTTCGATTTTGGCTTTGTAGGCTTCGGCGGAGTATTGGGGTGCGGTGCGCCGCGTGACTACCGGGCCGTCGGCGAGGGCGGATGCGGCTAGGAGTAAGAGGGCTATGGCGGCTAAGAGTGGCGGCCTGAGAGGCCGCCGCAGGCCGGGGGCCTGCCCCACGGGCGAAAGTATGTTCATAACGTCAAAATAGCAGATTCCGCGGCGGCCACGGTGTTGACCATCAGCATGGCGATGGTGAGCGGGCCTACGCCTCCTGGAACGGGCGTGTAGGCGGAGGCTTGCTGCTTTACGTCGAAGGGATGCACATCGCCCACCAGTATGCTGCCCTTGCGTTCGAAGGTGGCCAGACGATCGGGCATTTGGGCGAAGATGCGCGCGGCCTGCTCGCGATCGGTGATGCGGTTCATGCCCACATCGATGACCACCGCGCCGGGGCGGATGTAGTCGGCCGTCAGCATGGCGGGCCGTCCCATAGCGGCGATCAGGATTTCGCCTTCGCGGCAGACGGCGGGGAGATCGACGGTACGGGAATGACAGACGGTCACGGTGGCGTTGGCGTGCAGTAGCAGCAGCGCCATCGGCTTGCCTACGATATCGCTGCGGCCCACCACTACGGCGCGCTTACCCGTTACAGGGATCTGGTATTGGCGCAGAAGCTCCATGATGCCGGAGGGAGTGCAGGGGCGCGGGCCCGGGCGTCCGGCGACGAGGTTGCCGACGTTGACGGGATGAAATCCGTCCACATCCTTATGCGGGGTGACGGCGAGGAGGACACGGCGGGTGTCGACTTGCGGCGGCAGAGGCAACTGGACGAGAATGCCATCCACATCGGGGCGGCGGTTAAGGCCTTCGACGATGGCCAGCAGCTCGGCGGTGGTAATGGTGTCGGGCGGCGTGATGGTTTCGCCGGAGATGCCGAGATCGGCGCAGGCTTTCACCTTGTTGCGCACATAGATCTGCGATCCGGGATCGTTGCCTACCAGCACGACGGCGAGGCCCGGCGGACGAGAGGCGGCGGCCATCGCTTCCACACGCGGCCGCAAGCCATGGAGGATCGCGTCGCGGACGCGGCTTCCATCGAGAATGGTGCTCATTCGGTCGTTGTTATTTGTCCTTGCTCAAGCGCCGGAAGTATTCGGCCACAGCGTCGGAATAGCCGGGGGGAACGGGGTCGGCGGCGCCGCTGCGCACGGAGCCACCCTGCTGGTCGTCGAGCATGCGGCGCAATTGCAGCTCGACTTGTTCGACGCCGGTCAGCATCTGGGATTCGATGCGATTCAGCAGCTCGGGGTTGCCGGGGGAGAGGCGCGGGTCGAGGCGGTACATGTCGCGAATGCTGTCGCGCAGGTCTTTGCCGATTTGGGGATTGGTTTCGATTTCGCGCAGGGTGCGGCGGTAGTTCTGCATCCATTCGCCGGCATCACCCGAGGTGGCTCCGGCGTAGGGGGTGAGGCCGCCTTGCGGGCCATTGGAGCGCGGACCGATCTCGCCGGGCTGACCCTCACCGGGTTGCGCGGATGCCTGACGATCGCCGCCGGGTTGGCCGTCGGAACTTGGTTGTTGGCCAGGCTGCTGGCCTTGGGCCTGTCCCTGGCGGGCTTGCCCTGGCTGGCCGTGGCCGGGCTGGCTATCGCGGCCGCGTTGGCCTTGATTGCTCATGGCGCGCTCCATTTCTTTGCGGAGCTTCTCGGTCTGGGCGAGAGCCTGTTGGAGGGCCTGGCGGTCCTTATCGTCACCCTGCCCGGTGCCGACCGATTTCTGGATCTCGTGCATCTGGTCGCGGAGCTGGTTGAGGGCCTGCGTGGTGACGGCGTCGCGCATGGCGGCCACACCGCCCTGGCCGCGACGCAGGAAGTCGGCCGTGAGCCGCATGCGGTTGTTGATTTCGTTTTGCGACAGTTGGGCGAGCGTTTCGCGGAGTTTGTTGGATAGCTGGCGGTTGGTGGCCTGGGTATCGCGCACGGCCTTGCCCATGTCGGATTCGAGGCGCTGGAAGTCACTGGCCATCTGCTCTTTTTCGCGGGCCAGGTTTTCGATCTGCTGGCGGGTGGCGCCTTCGCCGGGCTGCTGACCGGCCGACCCAAATGCCTGGCGCAGTTTTTCGTTGGATTCCTGCTGGCGGCGGGCCATCTCATCTGTACGGCGCGCCAGATCGTCAACACTGGCGCTAGTTTGCTCCTGGCGGAGACCGGCCAGGGCGTCGCGCGCATCTTTCAGACGTTCGGCGGCGCGGCGGGCGTCGGCTTCGCTTTGGGTGGAAGTGGACTGGCGCATGTCGCGCTGGGCCTGCTGCAACTGTTCGATGGCGTGCTGCAACTGTTGGGAGGACATCTGTCCGCCCTGGCTGGACGGTTGACCGCTTTGTCCGGATTGCGACTGGCCCGATTGGGGCTGACCGGATTGCGGCTGTCCGGACTGGGGCTGGCCGGATTGGTTGCGGGAGAGTTGCTCCATCTTGCGCTGCAGCTCTTCGGCTTCGCGGCGCAGCATCTCCTGCTGGTAGCGCTGCTGCGAAACCTGGGGTTTCTGGCGCTGCTGCTCGGCCAGTTCCTGCTGGCGGCGGGCAAGCTGTTCGAGCTTCTGCAGGGCTTCGTCGATTTCTTTCTGACGTTGATCCTTGGAGGCGGCGCGCTGGCCGTTCTCGTACTGGTTCTTTTCGGTGTCGAGCTCGAGATCGAAGAGGCTTTGCAGGTCGCGCTCGGCGCCGCTCGACATGCCGCCACCACCGCCGCCTTGCTTTCCGAAGGCCACCTTGATATCGCGCATGACGGCTTCGGCGCGCAGAAGGTGCTGCAGGGCTTTCTGCTCGGGCGCGAGGGCGTTCTGGAACTGCGAGCCGCGCAGCTTGTCAACAGCGGGCGCCATGGCCTCGACGGCCTTCTCCATGTCTTCGGTGAAGGTTTTGAATTCTTCGCCGGCGCCGGCCAACTGGCGGGCTTTCATGCGTTCGGCGAGGGCATGGGCCTGGTCACGCAGCTTGGCCTGGATGCCGGAAAGGAAGCCGGCGTTTTCAGCCGCAGCGTACTTGTTGCCGGAGGTATCTTTGATCTGGTTCCAGGTGGCGGCGATGATTTCCTTTTCGCGTTCGGAGATCCGGTTGTCGTCCTGATCGCCGCCGCCGGCCATGCCGCCGGATTCCTGGGATTGCGAATAACGCCGCTCAAACGGTTCCGCCTGGACGAAGAACATGTCGGTGCGGGCGGTAGAGTGCGCGTCGCGCGAGGTGGCGTAGAGGCTGACCAGATCGCCGGGCGAGAGCTTGAAATCCTCAAGGGCGATGGTGGTGCTGCCGGAGGCGGTCTTGGCACCTTTCTGTTGGAGGAGCGAGACGGTTTTCTCGGGGCCGCCATTGACGGAATAGTGCAGGGCCAATTCGCCGAGACCGAAATCGTCCTGACCCTCGACGGCGACGGTCACTTCTTCGATGGGATTGACGCGGGCGTCGCGGCCGGGGCGGGTAATGCGTACGGTGGGCGGCTCGTCTTTCTGCGATTCGATGAAATAGTCGGGACTGAGGCGCACGTCCTCGCCTTGCTCGACAGCGGCGATGTGGTACATGCCGTCTTTTTGGATGGGGACGCTGGCGACGCGCAGGCCGTTTTCGCCAGAGCGGAGGAGGAGCTTGGTGCCGTCGTCAAAAAGGAGAGCGCCGTTGGGGAGCGGCCGGTCGGTGGCGATGGCCAGCTCGGCGTTAGTGCCTTCGACGGCACGCAGATCGCCGCCGGGATCTTCCACCTTATCCTTCATGCCGGTCCAGCTCGGAAAATGGTAGGTGACCTTGAGGTTTTTGATGGAGGGCAGGTCCACCACGTTCAGGCGGTATTGTTTGGAGTGGACGCCGCCGGCCTCGACGTAGTAGTCGAGGGATTCGGGCACGCCGGCGATCAGGAACTCGTAGCCGGGGCCGCTGAGCTCGGGGCGCATTTCGGCTTGCTCCCATTTCGAGGAGCTGGCATATTTGGCGAACATGCGGACGCGCTGCGCCTGGAAGCCTTTCAGCTCGGCGCTGATGATCTGGTCGGCGCGGCGGCGGACGGTGCGGTTGCCGGGGTGCACGGAGATGTCGTAATAAGGCGCGAGCTCGCCCTTGGGCAGACCGCCCCACAGCAGAGACGTGCCGTAGCCCAGGAAGCCGGGGCCGGAGGTGCCCAGCCAGACGAGCACGACGACGGCTACCGCGGCGGCGGAGAGGAAGCTCAGGATGCGATTGCGTCCGGCCACGCGCGCAGGCTCTGCATTATGGGTAACGGCGAGGGTATCGGCGGCGAGCAACGGGAGAAACGGATCGTCGGGATTGGTTTGGCTGCGCTCGGTGAAGGTGAGCAGGCGCTCTTCGAATTCGGGGAACTGGTGCTCGGTCTGGCGGGCCGCGTGGCGGCGGTTGAGGCGCAGGAGCGGGACGATCAGGCCCACGCCCAGGGCCAGCGCCACGGCGACGAACAGAAAAACGCGAGCGCCCGCGACGCTGGGGCTGGAGAAAGCGAAGGCGTTGGTGAGAAGCACGGCGAGCACGGTGAAGATCAGCGCCGCCGCGGCGGTAATAGCCGCGCCTCGGGTAAAGGCCAGGACGCGCAAGCGCCGTTCCACCCGGCCCAAATAATCGGTCAACCCAGTTAAAGGATTCATGCCGCCTCCTTATCTACCGTCAAATGCCGGTTACCCAACAAGGACTCGACGATCGCCAGCGCCAGCACGGCGATCAATACGTACCACCAGAACTCCAAAGGTTTGGGAGCTTCGGTTTCCCCGCCTGAAGACGCATTTCGCTGCTGCCCCTGAGCCGTATTTTGCCATAACGCCAGAGTGTCCGCGGAGATGACGTCGAGGTCCGATTCATGACGGTCGGCATTGACGGCGATTAATTCGTGGCGCCCGCTGGGGCGCTTCACATCGTAAAAGCCGGCCATCGCGAGGGGCATATTCTGCGCGCGGGTGGCTTCTTCGAGGGTGAGGGCGCGCTGGCCTTTGGGATCGAGCACTTCGACGGCGGCGCCCTGCTCCTTGGCCTGGCGCAGCTCGAGGTAGGATCCGACCAGGTAATTGGCGGGGGTTTCTTCCTGGCGCGCAAGGTAGTTGGCGGTGTGCTCGACGAAGGGGACGAAGGCGGCGTGCAGCGGGAAATCGTTGGAGATGTTGTCGAAGGTGGAAGCGAAGACCAGCACGCGGCCTTCGCCGATTTGCTTTTCGAGCAGCAGGGGCGTTTCATCGCCGAGGCGGGCCGCCACGCGCGCGGCGCCCGGAGTGACGCGCACCGCCTGGTAGAACTTCACATCGTCCCAATGCTGGGCGCCCTGGATGGAGGGATGGCCCTCGTCGAGCCAGGCGGTGGATTGGAAGCGGTCGCCATCGCGCGCGAAGTAGCGCATCTCGGCGACGGGTTCGTCGAAGACCGGGACGCGCTTATCGAGCGCGGATTCGCGGCCCAGGGCTACCAGGACAGAGCCGCCGGAACGAACGTAACCGCGCAGGGCGGCTTCGAAGTCGGAGGGAAGGGAAGAGATATCGGAGAGCACCACGAAGGTATATTTGTGGGGGTCGAGGTGGGTGGACTGTTCGACGGGCACGGCTTCGAGGTCGTAAGCGGACTCGGCGGCGGCTTGCAGGGCGGTGCGGAAATAGAGGGCGTCGCGCTGGTTGCGGGCGTCGTGTACGAACAGGACGTGGCGGGCTTCGGCGCGCTCGACGGAGAAGAAGAAATGGTCGTCATCGGGGAGCGTGTCGCCGGTATCGATGCGGACCTCGCCGCGGTTCAGGCCGAAGGGAACATCGGCGACGAGGAACTCGGCGCTGGCGCGACCTCCGGCTGGAACCGCGACGGACTTGGAATCGAGCTCGCGGCCGTTCAGCAGCAGGGAGACGCGGCGGGTGGCTGGTTCGGTGCCGTATCCGGCGATGGTGGCCAGCACGCGGGTTTTGCCGGAGCCGTAAACGCGGCGGGGGGAGTTGACGCTTTCGACCGCGAAGTTGGCGACGCGGCGATCGGCTACAGGATGGGCGATCAGTTGCACGCCTTCGCCCAGGCGAAGGTCGGCGAAGCTGGCGGGCAGGGACGATTTTTGCATGTCGGAGAAGAGATGCACTTCAACGGGCATGCGGGCGGATTGGGCGATCGAGCGCAGGGCGCGGGAAAGCTCGGCGTAGGAACTGCGCGTGTCGGAGGGCTGGATGAGTTGGATGCCGGCGGCGGAATCGCCCATCACACGCACCTGGGAGCCGAAGGCCAGCACTTGCAGTTTGTCTGCGTCGTGAAGCCGGCCGGCGACGGAGGCGGCTTCGCGCTTGGCGCGTTCCAGGCGATCGTCCTGGCGCATGCTGAAGGAATTATCTATGGCCAGCACGGTGAGCTTGGGACCGCCCGCGAGCGCCGTCAAGTGCGATTCGAGGAACGGGCGGGCGAAGGCGAGAGCCAGCAGCGCTAGTACGGCCGCGCGCAAGGCGAGAAGCAACAGATACTGCAGGCGGCGGTGCTTGATGGAGCTTTGGGTGCGGCGCTCAAAAAACATCAGCGAGCTGAAAGGCAGGGGGGTGGTTTTGTGCTTGCGGAGGAGATGCAGGTAAACGGGCAAGCCCACGGCCGCGATGCCAGCCAATGCCCAAGGGGCCAGGAATCCCACTTACAACCTCCCCTGGCGCACGCTGAGATACTCGCGCAGGCCTTCGTCGAGCGGGCGGCCCGTATCCATGAGGAAATAATCCAGTCCGGCGGCCTTGGCCTGGTCGCGCAGTGCGGCTACGTGCAGGTCGATTTTGCGCTTGTATTCGCTGCGCGCATATTCCGGAGAGACTTCGAGCGTGGCGTTAGTTTCCATGTCGGTGAGCAGGACCGGCTCGCCGAACTTGGGCGCGATCTCCTGCGGATCGAGCACGTGAAACAGGATCACTTCATTGCCGCGAAAGCGCAGGGGCTCGATGGTCTTGACGATGACTTCGGGCTTCTCGTAATAATCCGAGATCACTACCACGATGCCGCGGCGGCGGGTGAAATTCAAAAAATGAGTGAAGGGTTTGGCGAAATCGGTGCGGGTGCCGGGGGTGGCCCTTTCGATGGCGTGCAGCAGGCGGAACAACTGACCTTGGCGGGCGGAGGGCGCCACGTAGTTTTCGACGGTTTCGTCAAAGACGATCAGGCCGGCGGCATCGCGCTGCGCATGGGCGAGATAGCAAAGCGACGCGGCCAGGAAGCGGGCGTAATCCAGTTTATTTACGGCGTGCGAGCCGTAGTTCATGGAGGCGCTGGAATCGAGCAGCAGGAGCAATTGAGTGTTGGTCTCGCCGCGGTAGCGCTTGAGGTAGACGCGCTCGGTGCGGGCGAAGACGTTCCAGTCCACATGGCGCAGGTCGTCGCCTGGGGTGTAGGCGCGGTATTCGGCGAATTCCTGGCTGAAGCCGTAGTCGGGGGAGCGATGCAGGCCCGCGATGAAGCCGTCCACTACGGTCTTGGCTACTAAGTCGAGGCCGGAGATGGAGGCGAGGGTCGCGGGATCCAGGAAGCGCTGTAACATGGTGACTGGGTTCTGGGTTCTGGGTGCTAGGTTCTGGGTGCTAGTTACTCCTTCGGAGTTCCTTTCCATTGGAGCAGGCGTTGCAGGATGTCGTCCTGTTTGAGGCGGTCGGATTCCGCGTGGAAGTTGAGTAAGATGCGGTGGCGCAGGACCGGGATGTAGAGCGCGCGCACGTCTTCGTAAGTTACGTGATAGCGGTTTTTCATCAGGGCACGGGCCTTGGCGGCGAGCACCAGGAATTGGGCGGCGCGCACGCTGGCGCCGTAATTCACGTATTGTTTGACGAAGTCGGGGGCGCTTTCGTCGCTGCTGCGGCTGGCGCGTACCAGGTCGATGGCATAGCGCGCGATGGATTCGCCGATGGGCACCATGCGAACCAGTTGCTGGAAGTCGAGGATCTCTTCCGCATTGGTGATGGGGTCGGCCTGGGCGACGTGCGTGGTAGTGGTTAGGTCGACCACTTGTAACTCTTCGGCGGCACTCAAGTAACCCAGCACGGTATTAAACAGGAAGCGATCTAACTGGGCTTCTGGGAGCGGGTAAGTGCCTTCCAGCTCGATGGGGTTCTGGGTGGCGAGCACGAAGAAGGGCGCGGGCAGCTTGTAATTGTTGCCGCGCACGGTGCAGGCGAGCTCCTGCATGGCTTCGAGCAAAGCCGATTGGGTCTTGGGCGGGGTGCGGTTGATTTCGTCGGCCAGCAGGACGTTGGCGAAGATGGGTCCTTTGACGAAGGTCCAGGTGCGATGGCCGGTGGTGGGATCTTCCTCGATGATATCGGTGCCGGTGATGTCGGAGGGCATCAGGTCGGGAGTGAACTGAATGCGCTTGAAAAGCAGGCCGAGGGTTTGGGCCATGGTGCGGACGAGGAGGGTCTTGGCGGTGCCGGGCAGACCGGTGATCAGGCAGTGGCCGCCTACGAAGAGCGCGATCATCACCTGTTCGAGGACTTCCTCCTGTCCGACGATGACCCGCCGGACCTGCCGCACAATTTCCGCCTGCACCTGCCGGAACCGCTCGATGCGGCCGCGCAAAACGTCGGGTTCTAACTGCGGTGTCACGATAGTGGACATATTAGGGCTCAGTAGGGTCAGTCTTTGGATAGCTCCAGCAACATCTTCTGCGCCGGACGGAAACCGGGCGCGGCTTCAAGGGACAGCAGCAGTTCTTCTTTGGCCGCGTCGGGGCGGTTGGCGGAACGGTAAGCCTTCGCCAGATTGAAGTGCGAAGCCGCCGGGTCGGTGGGCGATTTGGCCAGTACGGCGCGATATTCGCGGATGGCGCCGGCCGAATTTCCGAGGCTCAGCCACAAGTCTCCCAGCCTGCGATGCAGGTCTTCATCCATGGGATAGATGTAGTTGAGCCGGTCGAGCACTTCGGCCGCTTCCTTTTTGTTGCCGGCCTCTTCGAGGAGGGTGGCCAATTGTTTCAGTGTATCAGGGCTGCGTCCGCCGGCTTTGGTGTAGGCTTCGAGCTGGGCGATGGCGTTTTTCTTGTCGCCTTTGGCGAGATAGCCGTCGGCCAGGATCTGATAGACGTTGCCTTGCTCGACAAAGTCCGGGTAAGTGTCGCGGATGCCGGAGGCGTCGCGAATCATTTCTTCGTAGTCGCGGGCTTTGTACTCTTCGGACACCTTCTTCAATTGTTTACGCCAGTCATCGAAGCCGTCTACGGTTTTCTGGGTTTCGGCGGTCAGCGCGGCGAGGAAGTGCTTGTCGAAGTCCTCGGGCTTCATGTCGAGCTCTTTCTGGATGACTTCGGTGGTAGTGGCGCCTTCTCCGAAATCGTGAATCATGGCCAGCAGCTTGGGCCATCCCCACTCTTTGTTGATGTAGTCACAGATGCGGCCGGCCTGGAAGTAAGAGACGACCACTTGCGTGGGGTAAGTGGGCCGAATGAAGCCGCGGTCGAGTTCCGCGACCGGGAGCAGCTTCTTATCCTTGATGGCCATGATGACGTGAGGATCGAGGCGGTCGCCCCATTCGGGCGAGACGGCGGTCTCTTCGTGCACGGCGAGACCCTCGGTAAACCAACGCGGCACGCGATGATGGGTCATGCTCAGGACATAGACATGGCTCATCTCGTGCCACATGGTGCTAGCCCAGTGGAAGGCGCCGGGAGGGCGTCCCGACGGGCTGTCCATAGCTACGGCATAGCCGAAAGTCACGCCCAGGGCGCCGAGGCCGGGCATGCCCATGGTGCGCACGGCAAAATCTTCATGATCGGGATAGACTTCGACCTGTACGGGGCGGTCGAGCTTGAAGCCGTATTTCTTGTCGTAAGTGGCCAGGGCACGCTGCATCTCTTCTTCGAAGTAGGGACGCAGGAGCTCAGCCTCTTTCTTATGCAGCCGGAGGATGGTTCTATCTGTCTTGTAAGTGACAAAATTCTTGTAACTGCTCATCAACTGGAGGGTGTTGACGGTGGCGTCGTCACGGTAATGGTTGGCGTAACAGAGTTCCAGCTCGGCGCGGGCTTCATCCTCCTGGCCGAGGCGCATCAAGTTGATGCCTAACTGCGAGTGAGCGCTCCACAGGTCGGGCTGGGCGGCGATGGCTTTGCGGAAGATGCGGATCCCTTCTTCATAGCGGCGATTCAGCACCAGGATGCGGGCGGCGGTTTCGTAGGCCGCGCCATTGTGCGGATCCCAGGAGGTATCCTGCTTTTCGTTCAGCCAGTCGATGGCGGCCAGGACGGCCTTGGCCTGCAGCGCGTCAGGCGACATGTCGAGGGCTTTATGAGCCTCCTCCGCGGCTTTCACGGGATCGCCGTCTTCGAGCGCCAGGCGGGCCAGCAGTTCCTGGGCGGGCAGGAGGTGCGGATCGAGTTCCAGGGCTTTTTTGGCAAATTCGCGAGCCTGCGCTTCGAAGCCGTCGGCGGCCACCAGCGCCAGGCCCAGCAAGGCGTCGGCCTGTTTTGGGTTGATGTCCAGAGCCTCGTGGAAGAGCTTGGCGGCATCCTGCGGATTGAAGCGTTCGAGCAGCAGGCGGCCCCAGCGCACGCGGAATTCGGCGTTGCGGGGTTGGGCATCCACGAGCGTGCGGAAGGCGATGTTCGCCTCGTCGTAGCGCTGCTGTTTCCAGAGCGATTCAGCCTGTTGGAGGGTTTGCGCAGCCAGCGCGGCCGCGGTCCACAAGGCGATCAGGAGCGGTTTCATTTGTCCAGTTCCTCCTGGGTACGCGCGAGGTCGAGGAGCAATGCGGCGAGCTGTTTTTTATACTCTTCCGGCGGGAGGGCGGCCTTCTCGTATTTGAGCTTGTCGATCTGCTGTTCCAGTTGCTCCTTTTTGGCGAGCAGGGGCGCTTTCACCGGATCGGCGGCGGCGCTGGCGGACGTGCCGATGCGCAACAGGGGGAACTGCGCGGCAAGCATGCCTTCGCCATTCTCAGGCGACGGCGCGCGCACGGGCTCTCCCTTGCCGGTGTCTTCGAGCACGGCATGTTCGGTGGCCAGACGGTTCTGCGATTCGTAGAAAGCGGCGGTTTTCTTGTCGGCGTAGCGGTAAGCTTCGAGCGCCGAGATGACCTCGTTCTTGTCGCTATCGGCGGCGGGATCGGCCAGGGCTTCGGCCCAATAGCGGGCGAAAACGGTGGCATTTTTTTCGGTGCCGGTCTTGGTGGCGGTGATGACCACGCGGTTAGGGTGGCGCAGCAACTCTATGGAGCCGCCACTGGAGCTGGTCATATTTACGACGAGCTGGCGGGTGGCGGGCACGCGGTCGAGCATGGACGCCAGATCTGTTGCGGACAGATCGGGGCCGGGCAGGTTGATTTTGTACTGATAGCCATCAAAGCTGCCGTGGCCGATCAGCATCAGGACCAGCGCATCTTTGGGCTGCGCTTCTTTGGCGATGCGGTCGAGGGCGGCGCGCACCTGCTCGCGGGTGGCGTTGACGAGTGTGTCCACTTTGGAATCGGGGGTCGCCTTCAGGGCTTTCTCGATATCCTTGGCCCACATGGCGAAGTGCTGTTCGTAATCCGGCTCGCCGCCCAGACCGGAGACAGTGACGTAGTAAGTGGTGGCGGGCAGCGATAGAGCGGTCAGCAGCAGGGCGAGCAATAGTTTCATACGACGCCCCATCTCCGACGCAGGACCCATTCCGAGCCGCGCAACATCAGCGCCAGCAGGAAGACCACAGGCATGTCCCAGAGATCCTTGGTTTCACGGGTGGTGATACCGGCTTCGGAATAGGAAATCTCGTCGGGGAGCTTGCCGGCGTTCGACGCGGTGTAATACCGTCCGCCGGTTTCGGAGGCCAGCTTCTCCAGCAGCTCGCGATTTTGCGAGGTGTGAAAGTTCTCCGCCACGCCATCTTCCCGACGGAACACGACCACATCGCGGCCGAGTTCTTCCTTGTCGCGGCCGGCCACGATTTCGGTCACATAAGAGCCGGGCTTCTCGGCGTTCCACTCGGCGGTGTAAGTGCCCTCTTCGGTCGGCTGCGGGGTCAGCTCGATACTGGCCGTCGCGCCATCCGGACCGGTAATGTGCGCTTCGACCACGGCGTTGGGAACCGGGTGGTAGGCTTTGTCGCGGACCTCGGCGCGCAGGCTCACCTTGGTCTCGTCGGACAGGACGGCGCGCGGCGTCGAGGCGGACACGCGCCCGGGGCTATCGGAGACCAGGTAGCGCATCAACTGCTGCCAGAAAGTGGCGTGGGTGATATCGTTGTGATCCTGCCACATGCGCCAGCGCCAGGTTCCGGACGTGGCGAATACGGCGGTACGGCCGCGGCCGTAATTCTCGGTCACCAGCAGCGGCATGGCGCGATGGCCGCTGGGGGCCACGCGCATCAACTCCACGGCGCCGGGTTTCACTTCGCCGACTTCGTTGTAATTGGCGATTTGCGGCATGCTGGTCCAGCGCGTGGCGTTGCGATCGGGATCCTCTACGAGGCGGCAGATGAGGCTGGCCTTGCCCTGCGCGGTCAATTCCTGATTCGAGAATTCGCGATGGAAGGTGCCTTTGTTTTCCGGTATGCGCACGGGCAGCAGCTCCGCGAGGGGCGAATGCAGGTAGCCGCCTTCGGCCAGGGCGAAGCGTCCACCCAGAAACAGAATGCCGCCGCCGCGGCGGTTGGCGAATTCGCGGATGAGATCCTGCTGGGTTTGGGTGAAGTAGTTGGCCTCGACGCTGCCAATGATCAGGCCATCGTAGGCGAAGAGCTCTTCGGCCTTGGCGGGGAATCCTTCGTCGGGCGGATGGGCGTCGGAGAAGCCCTGGTAGTAGATTTTGTTCTGGGTGGTGCGCAGCATGCTTTCGAGCTGCAGGCTGCGATCGTCTTCGGCGGCACGGCGGATGAATTTGAATTCCCAGCGCGGCTCGCCCTCCATATAAAGGATACGCGGCTTGCGATTTTCCACGTTGACCAGGCGGCGCAGCGAGTTGTTGTCGCGGTTTTCTTCACCGGTGAGCGGATCGATGGAGATGTCCAGCGTTTGGGGGCCAGCGAGGCCGGCGTTGAACAGCAGCGGCTCGCTTTGGGGCGCGCCGTCCGCCTTCAATTGCACCTCGCGGGAGGCCAGGAGCTTACCCGCGCCGCGCACCGCGAGAAGGGCTTTCTGTCCGGCGTAACCATACTGGCGGAAGGTGACCAGCGCGCTCAGGCGCGAATCGACCAGGGCGTGGGCGGGCAGCACGGCGTCGGTAATTTCAACATCTTTTTCCGGCTTCTGGCGGCCGAAGCCGATGGTGTGCACGGGGATGTGGCGGCGCCGGATCTGCGACATGGTATCCAGATCGATGCCGCCGGAATTGTCGGCGCCATCGGAGAGGAGCACCACCGCGCCCAAGGGAAGGGTAGCCGACTCGGCCAGAACTTGCTGCAGGCTGTCGCCAATGCGCGAGGCATGTTCGGAGGTATTGAGCTGGGTGGTTTTCTGGATGCGTTCGGCCTCCGCGCCGAAGCGATACAGGCGCACCTGGAATTTCTGGCCGAGTGGGGCGAGCAGTTTCTGATCGAGCAGGGCGGCGGCTTGCGCGCCACGGGTTTGGGAACCTTCGCGGATGGCCATGCTGCGGGAATCGTCCACCACCACTGCGACCACGTTCTGCTGCGGGCGCAGGGTGGCGATGCTGATGGCGGGGTGCCAGATCAGGAAGAGAAGCAACGCGATCATGGCGGTTTCGAGAAGCCAGATCACCAGCGACCGCACGCCGGTGAGCAGGCCGCGATTGCGCTGCACGTGCCATAGCAGCAGCACGCCGGCGGCGATGACGCCGAGGGCCAGCATCCAGGCCGGCCAGGGCGCCAGCAGAACGAACTGCCCCCGCTCAAAAACCGCGCCCGGATACTTGAACAGAAACTCGAACATGGCCGCCTTTGGGATGCTAGTGAGTCATCGCGTAAATGATGTAGTTGATGCCCATGCG
Organism: Bryobacterales bacterium; assembly: GCA_963843255.1. Taxonomy (GTDB): domain Bacteria; phylum Acidobacteriota; class Terriglobia; order Bryobacterales; family Bryobacteraceae; genus Bog-159. The sequence goes on from CAWJJQ010000010.1 coordinate 472,505, forward strand.
ATAGGCCTGTGAGGTGTATCTTTCAGGGTACCGCGGATGGTCGGCCCACTCCCAGGCGTCGCCGTTGTCCTGATTGAAGCAGATGGCCACCATGACCCGGCCGCGGTCGTCATAGATGGCTCGCCAGTGGGGCGTTTTGCCGTCCTTTTCCCAGATCCGGCCGGTGTACCAATACTGAATGCCAGGTACTTGTATGCGTTCGCTCAGATCATATAAGACGTGGAAGATGGGATCCTGGTTATCGATTTCGACAATAGGGCGGTCCGGGAACACACGCTGGATGCTTTCGAGGAAGACGTTCCATTCGCCGCTGCCGTGGAAATCGTCGCACATGAAGAAGCCGCCGCGCATGAGGTATTCGCGCATCTGGGCGCATTCGGCGTCGGTGAGGCTCCAGTGGCCGACTTCGACAGCGTAGAGCCACGGCCAGTTGAAAACTTCATCAGTGTCGAGATCCACCACTTGTTCAGACGAACGAGTGTGGATGCGGGTGAGGCGGCGCACGCCTTGGACGAACTGGCGGTCGGCCTTGGGGTAGTCGGTGGGCCAACTGCCGATGTCGCCGAAGACGCTGGCATGTTTGCCGGACGGATACATGAGGCGGGTGAAGGCCCACTCGGTTTTTTCGTAGGCGTCGGGCGGCACGGGTACGGGGTCGTCTTCCATCCCGGGAAACTGGCGAAAGGTAGCCTGGAGGGCGAACAGCGCGGTCACCGAAAACGCGACGAGACTAGCGCGGATGACCAGCCGGCGACGCATTTGGATGGGGCCCTCGTATGTTGTCAGGATAGCATGGGGGGGCGAGGCTGAGAGACCGCTTGAACGGGTAGGACGGGCCTTGGAGCGTCTCAGCCAACTGTGGATCTGGCGGGGCTTATCCGGGCGCACCGCGCCTGAGCAAACGGTGTTTTGGGCTTTTTTCCGCAGCCCTAAATCCGAGCCTCTCACAACTCGCTACAATAAAGCCTCAACGGAGGAAGTATGCTCAAAGGCTTTAAGCAGTTTCTGTTGCGAGGCAACGTCATCGATCTGGCAGTCGCCGTGGTCATCGGCGCCGCCTTCGGAGCGGTGGTCACCGCGCTGGTCAAAGACCTGATCACCCCTCTGATCGCGGCCATTGTCGGCAAACCGGACTTTTCGGGCATAAAGTTCACCATCAACGCAAGCCAGTTTCTGATCGGCGACTTCATCAATGCGGCCGTGTCGTTCATCCTGATCGCCGCCGCCATCTACTTCTTCGTGATCGTGCCGGTGAACGCGGTGATGTCGCGCATGCGCCGCGGCCAGGCGCCGCCCGATCCGACGACCAAGCAGTGCCCGGAATGCCTGAGCACCATCCCGATCCAGGCGCGGCGCTGTGCTTTCTGCACGTCTGTCATCATCCCCGCTGCTTAGTTAGCGAAGGACGGCGCGCAGTTTCGCGCAGGCGTAAACCGATTGCGCGGCGGGCATGGCGACGTTCAATCTTTCGCCCAGTTCCAGCACGGCGCCCACCACGGCTTCGAGTTCCAGCGGACGGCCTGCCTCCAGATCCTGGAGCATCGAGGTTTTGTGCTCGCCGACCTTGGCTGCGCCGGCGATACGCTGCTCGATGGTTACCGGCAACTTCATTCCCTGGCGCGTGGCCAGGCACTCCACTTCGCGCATGATGGCGCGCACCAGCGCGCCTATGTCAGGGTCGGCCGCCATCCGCGCAAGGGTCGCGCCGGTCAGCACGCTGATGGGATTGAAGGCTGCATTGCCCAAAATCTTTACCCAAATCTCTTCCCGTAGGTGGGTAGTGATGGGGCAGCGCAACCCGGATGCGATCAGTGCTTCGGCAATGGCCCGGCAGCGGGCGGATCGTGAACCATCCGGCTCGCCGATCGATATGCGGTGGCCTTCAATATGGCGCACCACACCCGGCTCGGCGACCTCCGTGGCAAAGTAGACCAGCGATCCCACCACCCGGCGCGCATCGATGGCTGCCGCCACTACGCCGCCGGGATCCACCCGCTCGAGAGGCGTGAACCACCACGGCACGCCGTTCTGTAAGCTGACCACGCAGGTATCCGGACCCAGCAGGCACCCGAGGCGCGGCGCCAACTGCGGCAAGCTGTGAGCTTTGACGGCCAGGAAGACCACATCCGCCGGGCCGATCGATTCCAGGTCGCCCGTAGCTTTGGGATGCGCCTCGAAATCTCCATCCGGGCTCACCACCCGCACACCTTGCGCAGCGATGGCTTGCAACTGCGGTCCGCGCGCGAACAGCGTGACATCCAGCCCGGCCCGCGCCATACCAGCGCCGATGTAGGCGCCCACCGCGCCGGCGCCGGCAATCACGAATTTCACCTGGAGGCTCCAGCCAGCGCGGCCGCCACGTTCAGCCGCTGGATCTTCCCCGTCGCCGTGCGCGGAATCGAGGCCACGATGTGAATTTTCTTGGGACACTTGAAATCCGCCATCCGCTCCGCGCAGTACCGAATCAACGCGGCCTCGTCCGCGGGCGTTTCCGACTGCAACACCACGGCCGCCTCCACTTCCTCGCCCCAGGTGGGATGCGGCACTCCGAACGCGACCGCCTCGGCGACCGCGGGATGCGTCAGCAGCATCTCGTCGATCTCGCGCGGCGCGATATTCTCTCCGCCCCGGATGATGAGTTCCTTGATGCGGCCGGTCAGATGCAGGTAGCCATCTTCGTCCAGAATGCCTTGGTCGCCCGTGCGGAACCACTCGCCGAAAAACGATTTGGCGGTGGCCTCCGGATTGTTCTCATACTCCCGGATCACGCCGGGACCATCGATGCAGACTTCGCCGGCCTTGCCGCGCGGCAGTTCCCCGCCCTGCTCGTCCCGAATGCTGATGCGCAGACCCGTGCCTGGCCCCACCGAACCGGCTTTGCGCTCGGCCGGCGGCAAGGGGTTGGAGGCCATCTGGTGCGAAGCTTCGGTCATGCCATAAGCTTCCAGCACCGGCGCGGCGAAATACTCTTCCATGCGGCGCATGAGGTCGGGCGCCAGCGCCGCGCTGCAGGAGCGCACGAAGCGCAGTTTATGGTCCGTGCCGCCTTTGCGCGTGAGGATGAGCTGGTGGATGGTGGGCACGGCCGAATACCAGGTGACGCCGTAATCACGCACGGTGCGCCAGAAGGCCATCGCATTGAAACGCGCGGGAACCACCAGCGAGCCTCCGGTCAGCAGGGTCGCCATGGTGGATGCCATCAGGCCGTGCACATGAAACAGGGGCATCAGGCAAAGCGAAACATCCTCCGGTCCGAGAGCGTAAGTGGCCGCGATGTTCCGTATGGACGCCACCAGGTTGCGATGGCGCAGCGGCACACGCTTAGGGCGTCCGGTGCTGCCGCTGGTGTGCAGCACCAGGGCGATATCTTCTGGGGCGGGTTCCGGCGCCTCTCCCGCTTTGGCCTCCGCCAGGCTCTCGGGGGTAACCACGGAAATACCCGTCTGTTCCGCCGCGCGGCGCGCCTCCGCGCCCTGTTCGGGCGGGATCATGAGCATTTTGGCGTTGGTATCCGCCAGGTAAAAACAAAACTCTTCGAATTTGTACCCGGGATTGAGCGGCGCCGCGGTCCCCGCCGCCGACGCCGCCAGAAACGCCACAATGGCGTCCAGACCGTTGGGCAGCGCCAGCGCCACACGATCGCCGCGGTTGATCCCCGCCGCGCGCAGCGCGCGAGACATGCCGCGCACACGCTGCCGCAGATCGCCATAGGTGACCGATACGGCTGCATCGGGCAGGATCACGGCGGTCCGGTCCGCGCCGGGCGCATCCAACACATCCAACAAATTCCGCAGCTCGCTCATCTCTGCAACATAGCAAATCCGATACAATTGGAACCACACTTAGATAGGAGTATGGCCATGTATTCGCGACGGTATTTTGGAAGGCTGGCGCTGGCGGCTCTGCCCGCGGCGCGTGCGTTCAGCAAGCTGGACTCGCGCGTGAACGGCGTTCTGATCGGCGCGCAATCGTACAGCTTTCGCGACCGGCCGCTGGACGCCGCGATCCAGGGATTCGTGGATGTAGGGCTGAGCGAGTGCGAGCTGTCGATGGGACACGTGGAGCCTGAAGTGGCGCGCGGGGCGGCAGGCCGCGAGGCGCTGCGCAAATGGCGGCTGACGGTGCCGCTCGATAATATCCGCGAGATCCGGCGCAAGTTCGACCGCGCTGGTATCGCGCTATCCGCTTATGCCTACAACATGCGCGACGATTTCACGGATGAAGAAATCGCGCGCGGATTCGAGATCGCGCAGGCGCTGGGCGTCAAGATCATCACCACTTCCGCCACCATGTCGGTGACACCGCGCATCGCTGCGCAGGCCGAGAAATACAAGATGGTAGTGGGAATGCACGGCCATTCGAACATCAAGGACCCCAACGAATTCGCCAAGCCCGAGAGCTTCGCGGCCGCGATGAAGATGTCCAAATACATTGCTGTGAATCTGGATATCGGGCACTTCTGGGCGGCCGGCTACGATCCGGTGGCCTATATTGAGGAGCACCACGAGCACATCGTGACGCTGCACATCAAGGATCGCAAGAAGAACGATGGCGACAACATGCCTTTTGGCCAGGGTGACACGCCCATAGTGGAAGTGCTGCAACTGCTCAAGCGCAAGAAGTATCCGATTCCGGCAAACATCGAATACGAGTATGAGGGCGGCGACACTGTGGTGGAAGTGCGGAAGTGCTACGAATACTGCCGCCGCGCGCTGGCTTAAGCAAGTTTTCTTTTGCCGTGCCGATGAGGTTATTGGCGGCCGCGGCAGACGAGTTAGCTCCTCCTGCCACCGGAGGGCGGCCGCCCCATTCTTTCGTTATTCGTCCGGCGCGGACCTGCTCCGGTAGGTGGCGGGAATTGCGGCGCGGGAGCCGGGAGTTGGGCCCGGTTCCGGGCAGCCGCACCCAGTCCAACATGTCGAAACCGCGCCGGCGAACTTGGCCGCTAGCTTGCCTGATCGCGAGCCAGCGGCCTTTTTCGTTTACTTAATCTCGAAACGGCCGAAGGCCAGCCCCAGATCGCGCGGGTCGACCCCACTGCGCACCGTGCGGCTCACGTCCACGGTGATATCGATGTCTTTCTTTCCGGCAGCCTCCGGGGGCAGCACAAACTCGAAGGTCACGTCCGTATCGCCCTTGGTGAACTCCACAGGGGCCAGCCGCACCCCGTCTACCGCGATGGTCATTTCGAGCGGCCCCTTCTGCAACTGCTGCGACGGACAAATGGCGGTCACATAGAGCTTTTGTTGCGGCGAGCGCGGACCGGGCATGCGCACGCCGGCCTCGCGCGGCATCCAGCGGAACCCGGATTCGAGCGCATACCAGGTCGGCCCCAGCCGGTCCGCTACCAAAGGATCGCCGACATCCAGCCGGTTCGGTCCGGCAGCCGCTCCGGCCGCGGGGGGCGCATATTGATGCGTGATGTTCTGGAGCGGCCCCTGCCCCACGCGATACACCACGGCCTGCTCGCGATCGAGCGCGGTGCGCGTCTCGCCCGCGGGCAGGACGAACTTCGAAACATCGTCCATCTCGGGATGCGGCGTGATGCGTTGTTCGGAACCGGGCGTCAGGTAGACGCCGGTGATCCGCAGAAACAAAAACGGGCGTTGTTGAATGCTGCCCCAAAACAGATCGTCGTCCACGCCGTCCAGTAAAATCGCTTTCCCGGGATGCAACTCGTGCGCGCGCTCGACCCCCATGACGAGGGCCTCCTGCAAGGCGCCGCGCTTGCGAAACCAGTCGGCGGTGCGCCAGGCGACGGGCGCCTGCTGCGCCAGAAATCCCACGGCCAGCACCGCGCTCAAAATCCGCCAGGCCGTTCCCGCACGCCACCCGCACACCAGCGCATACGCTCCTGCCATCGCCAGGGCCATCACGGGCAGCGTAAGATAGTAGTCCGAAATGTGATCGCGCAAGGGAACGACGGGCGCCAGCAGGATGGCATACCAGGACAGCAATACCAGCGCCAGCCACTGCTTCCGGCGGGCCTGGTAGACGGCAAACGCCAGCAGCGCCAGCGTGCATACGCCCATCTCGAGCGTTCCGGCCAGCGGCGGAAACGGAGAGAAATAACGCTCGTTGACCGGTTCGAAAGCGCGCCGCCAATAAGTCCAGAAGGTGACCGGGAGGGCCGCATCGAAATGCATGGTGTACGGCACGGTGCCGTGATTGGGCGCGAGCCGAAAGTGCAGGAACGCGTATACGGCGGAGGCTCCAAAGAATGGCAGGGTCCGCCGGAAATACGGCCGCGCGCACAGCAGCGCATAGCTGGCGGCCAGGGCCGGAAAAACGATGTCGGTCTCCATCGCCAGGAAACCGGCGAGGAACGATACCCAGGTCCAAATGTAGTAGCGCCGGCTTCCGGTCTCGACGTAGCGCAGGAACAGGTGCAGCGACAGGAGTAGAAAGAAGCCGACCGCGACCAGGATGTATTCGCAGGTCCAGGACATCACGGTGGCCAGCTTGCTGTTGGCGATCCAGAAAACCGCCGCCCACAATCCGGCGGCCCGGGACCTGGTGAGCCGCGCGGTGACGGACTCGACCAGCGCCAGGTTGGCGCACATCGTCAGGAAAACCCAGACACGGTAGGGCAAGGCATCGCTGCCGAACATGGCGCCGAACGCCAGGAAGAATGCGCGCTCGCTCAATGGCCTCCAGGTGCCCTGCACGGTCGGTTCAAAGAGGGTGCGCAGCCAGCCGTCGCCGCCGTGCGCCTGGTTGAGCAGGTTCAGCCAGACGAAGTCGTCTTGTTGGAACCACGCCAACAGTCCCGGCCAGTAGAGGGCGAAACATACGACAGCGGGAACAGCCCAGTAGGCCGCGGCGAGAAGTTTGCGTCTCAACGGTAAATTATAAGCCGGGGAGTGGAGTTGCGCGAGACCGCGCGGACACGGTAGATTGAAGAGGATCCCTCCGGCGCGCCCGTAGCTCAGCTGGATAGAGCGTCTGGCTACGAACCAGAAGGTCAGGTGTTCGAATCACCTCGGGCGCACCACAGAAAGCCAATCCATTCAGATGTTTGGCGTCAATACAGGCATGGCTTGTAAATCTGAGTTTTGCACGGTATGCCCAGAAGTATGCCCACCCTTTTCCTCTTGCACTCTGTCCATGGCTGCGCGAATCGTTTGCGCTTGCGGGTGAACGTAGCGCTTCGTGATGTTCATGTCGCGGTGACCGGCGAGGTATCCCAGCGTCCACGGGTCCATGTGTGGCGCCCAGCGCGTGAGGCAAGTATGCCGGAGAGTGTAAAGTTCGAACGGCACAAGCTCAGTGTGTTGCTTCTTGGTTTCTTCCGTGAGTATTCGCGTTCCCTCAGCGATGGCCTTGAGGTGCTGTTTCTTGAGTGTTGAGGGTTCGATATGGCCGCTCTTGGTTTGGGCCGGGAAGACCCACGGGCCACCATTTGCTTTCGACAGGCGCATATCGAGGGTTGCCTTGACGCGCGCCGTCATCGGAATTTGGCGACGCGCATTATCGGTTTTCCCGTAGTGGATTTCGACCTTGCCATCGGTCACGGGGCGCGCCGCGTTGCTGGCGCAGGCTTGTGCGGACGATTCACAGTTGCGTGGCGAAGTGCAATCGCTGCTCGCACAGCAGGCCGATTCGTTCCTGGAAAGCGCGCCGGTCTCGGCGATCCGCGCGCTCAGTGCCGGCGCAAGGCTGGGCAACTTCGAGGTTGTGGAACTGCTCGGACGCGGCGGCATGGGCGAAGTCTGGCGCGCGCGCGATGCGCGGTTGAAGCGCGATGTGGCCATCAAGGTGTTGCCGCCGGGTCTGGCGCGCGATCCGGACCGCATCGCCCGTTTCGAGCGGGAAGCGCGCGCGGCCAGCGCCCTGAATCACCACAACATCGTCACCGTCTACGACATCGGCCGCGACGGCGCCACTTACTGGATCGCTTCCGAACTGGTCCGCGGGGAAACCCTGCGGCGCATGATCGAGGCAGGACCGCTTCCCTCGCCGAAGGCCATCGAGATTGCCGTGCAGGTGGCCGTCGGGTTGGCAGCGGCGCACGCGGCCGGCCTGGTGCATCGCGATCTGAAGCCGGACAACATCATGGTCACGCGCGACAGCCAGGTCAAGATCCTGGATTTTGGTCTGGCCAAGCAGCGGCGCACGGCACAGGATTCGACCACGATCGACCTGACGGATGAAGGCGTGGTGCTGGGTACAGCCGGCTATATGTCGCCGGAGCAGGTGCGTGGCGAAGCTACCGACCACCGTTCGGACCTGTTCAGCTTCGGCGTCGTGTTTTATGAGATGCTCTGCGGCAAGCGGGCGTTTGCGGGCAATTCGTCGGTCGAGGTGATGAACGCCGTCCTGAAGGACGAGCCGCCGGAGTTGCCGGCCTCGGTTCCAGTGCCGCTCGGCCGCATCGTGCGCCGGTGTCTGGAAAAAGATCGCGAGCTCAGGTTCCGATCCGCGGCAGACCTCGGTTTCGCGCTCGAAGCCTTATCGCTAGCGCCGGCGCGGGTAGAACAGCCGAAACGCAGGATGCGGTGGAAATGGGCAGCATTGGCGTCCGCTGCCGTGACGCTCGGCGCCGTTTACTGGCTGGGGGTGCGTCCGCCCAAGCGCTCCGCGCCGCCGGAGACCACCCTCCGCCGACTGACGAACGAGCCGGGAATCACCAATGATGCCACCATTTCCCCCGATGGTAAGCTGGTGGCATACGTCAGGAACGGCGATATCTGGGTTCAGCAGATCGATGGCAGTGGCTTGATCCGGATTACGGATAACCCCGCAGGCAACTCCGGACCGGAGTTTTCACCGGACGGAATGCAAGTTGCTTTTCGCTCGGAGCGCGCGGGCGGGGCCATTTATATCGCGCCAGCCCTCGGCGGCGAGGCTCGGGAGTTGGTACCGCAAGGCCGCCGCCCGCGTTTCTCGCCGGACGGCCGCTGGCTCATGTATTGGATAGGTCCCGCCATCCCGGGCGATTTAAGAGGTTCGACTCAAGTGAATCTCTTTGTCCAGCCCGTTTCCGGAGGCGCGCCTACGCAAATCGCCAGCGGGTGCGGCCTGATGGAGAGAACCCCCGTCTGGTCGCCGGATGGGAGCCGGATTCTCTTTGTGGGGTCGTGCGGCAGCGATGTGGCGACGGTCTGGGTTTGCGCTGTCGACGGAAAAGACGTGAGGCCCAATCGCGATCTTTATGCGTTTTGGCGCGAGATCCACTCCCAACCCGTGATCGATCAATGGGTCGCCGATCCTCCACGTGCGCTGATTCCGTTGAGGGTTGGCGACGCGACTTATGTCACAGCCGTGCCGATTTCCGCGGATGGAACGAAGGTTACCGGGCCCTCACAGAGACTTGCGTCATTGACCGACGACCTCACCCGCGCGTCTGCTGCTTTCAACGGGCGCATGGTGTTATCCGTCTCTGCATCCACTAGCCATATCTGGAGTCTCCCGATCAACGCAAGGGGTCAGGCCACTGGCGAACCGAAGCAGCTCACTTACGGCACCGCTGGTGAGTTGCGTCCTTCGTTGTCGAGGGACGGCGAGAAGGTTGCGTTTACCTCGGTGCGCGCGAACGGCATCAGGCTTTTCTATCGAGATCTGGCAACCGGACGGGAAAAGGAGCTTTCGACGGATGGATACCGGTATGAGACGCCAATGTTCAATCCCAACGGCACCGGGATTATGTACGTGAAATATCCCGATCGTGAGAGCGTGCGTGATTTTATGTACTACGTGGCGCTTTCCGGTGGTCTGGCGAAAAAGGTCTGGGATAAGTCGTGGTCCTGGCTGTGGGACTGGGCTCCCGATGGTAAAACCCTGTTGCTCTTGACGTACGCCGATCGGCCTAGGGAAAGGACCTTTATCCGGCAACTCGATCTCGACTCGCTGTCGGCAACGACCTTCCTCGACGACCCGAAATCGGAATTGTGGCAGGCACATTTCTCCCACGACGGGCGCTGGGTAACGTTTAATGCAACAAGGAATAAACAGGAATCGCGGATCTATGCTGTACCGTTTCGCAAGGCGCTTATGCCACGGAGCGAGTGGGTCGCTATCACCGATGGCGGCTCCGATGACAAGCCGCGTTTTTCAAATGACGACAAGCTACTCTTCTTCCGGTCGGACCGGGACGGCTCTCGGCGCATTTGGGCGCAAAAGCTCAGACCGGACATGCGGCCGGCCGGCACGCCCATCGCGGTATATCCCCTGGGGCAGAACAAGAGTTCCCCCGTCGTATCGGACGACGAGATTGGGGTGGGCCCACAGCGCATCGTATTCACTCAAGTCGAGACCGCCGGCAATATCTGGCTGTTGGAGCCGGCGAAGAGGGATGCGCACTGATGCAGGCTGAGCGGTGGAAGCGGATCGAGGAACTTTGCCAGGTGGCCTTGGAGTTGGCGCCGGAGAAGCGCGCCCGCGTTCCTGGCGCGGGCTTGTGCGGACGATGCACGGCGCGCGCGGCCAAGGGCCTGCAAGCGCCAGAAATCGGTGATGTAGCGAAGGGTCGAAGGCTGCTCTCAGGGGGTCGTCGCGGCCGTGAGAAGGACCAAGTTCTCTACGGCAGCGTAATCGCGCGCGTTGTGAGTGACGAGGGGAATATTCAACTGTACGGCTGCGGCCGCGATCCAGGCATCCGCAAATGAAATTGGTTTGCCCTTCTTCTCACAGCCGCACCTGATCCGCGCCCACGCGCGGGCGGTTTCGGCGTCCGGTAGCAGCGGCGTAAAGCGTGCGAGAAAGCGGCGCATGAGATCGCGCCGGCCGGCGCCCCAATTCTTTGCCTCCATGCCGTACTCGATCTCGGCCAGCGTGATTAGCGAAACGGCCAACGACCTGCCGGCAAGAATGGCTTGATAGGCGGGAGCAAGGGAATGAGCCTTGAACAGAAAGGAAACGACATCGGTATCCACCACTACCGGCGTTGTGGAGCTCATCAAAGCGCGACAGGCCGAGTGCCTTCCTTGCGAAGCGCCCGGATCAGTACCACGAATTCCTCGGCTCCTTCCGGGTCATATTCGGTATCGGTCTTCAGATCTTCCAGGCTGACTGGCGGTTTGAGGACAAGGCCCGCCGGAAGCCGCACCTGATCCGCTCCAGTTTCCGCGTTGTCGGCTCGCTGTGGCATCTCGATTCCAGTTTAGCTCACCAGACCGTCTGGGCGTGATCCGCACGTTCTACGGCCCTGTAACCCCAGGCAGAGGGGCGCCCGTTTTTTCACGGCTGTGCCGTGCGGTTCGACCAGTGCGCTCCAGGTATGCCCAAAAGTATGCCCATCCCCTGCATAGCAGCCATAATCAGGGCTGCTCGGCACCCGGCCTAAGCGATTGAAAATGCGCGGTGCCGTGCAGTAATGAGTAAGGCTGCAACCTCATGATTTTAGGTAAATCACTGGCTACGAACCAGAAGGTCAGGTGTTCGAATCACCTCGGGCGCACCACCTAAAGCAAATTTCTTCAGATATTTGGCGTCAATACCGGTGTGGCCTCCAGGTCTGACTTTTAGGCGGTTTTTTGGTATGGTGAATTGTATGGCCACCACCAAAATCACGATCACGTTGCCGGACCATCAACTCCGCGCGATCCGCAAGCGCGTAGCGGACCAGGAGTCCCCCAGCGTCTCAGGTTTCATTCAGCAGGCCGTCGAAAGATCTCTCGAGAATGCGGGCGCATTCCGTGCCATGGTGGACGAAGCTCTGCAGGCAACTGGCGGGGCGCTGAAGCCGGCGGAACGCGCGTGGGCCAGAAAGATGCTCTCGCAGCGAAAGCGTGGAGCGAAGCCACGGCAGGCCGCGTGAACGGAATCGTCTTCGACTCCGGCGGGCTGATTGCGCTGGAGCGAAACGATCGCCGGGTCTTCGCGATTCTCGATACGGCTCTGGAGGACGGGGACCGGATCATCGTCCCAGCTACAGCTCTCGCGCAGGTCATCAGGAACCCGGCAAAACAGGTACGCCTATGGCGGGTGATCCAGTTTGACAAAACCGAAGTGGCGCCGCTCGACGCGACTCACGCACAGGCCGTTGGCGCGCTGCTCGCGCAAACCGGTACGTCCGACATCGCCGATGCTCACGTGGTAGTCTGCGCCCAGGCCGCGAGCTACGCGGTCATCACCAGCGACCCGCTCGATCTGAGACAGCTTGACCCAAAGCTTCGGCTCATAAGAGTGTAGAGTAACGCGAAATTCGGCTGTCACACCCTTGGAGAGGCGCTATAATTCTCGGACGGACGCTCTGGGCATGTCGCATCCTTATACGGTATAGTCGTACCTGCACAACTCGCGCATCGCACACCATACTTCGGGGAAAAATTGAAAAACGATAAGAAATTATACGCCGCAGTGTCTCTGATGACGGTTCTGGCCTTGGCCGGAACGGCCACGGCGCAGACCACGCCACACCGGCCCGGGCCCATAAATCCGCCGCCCCTCCCGGCGGAATCCCGCACGGAAAGGTCTGGGCCGGAGCCGGCGGTATCCGCTGGTTTCGCGGCCCCCAACAATTCCACCTGGACCGCCTTGGGTCCGGCGCCGCTGAACTCTGGTGGGAGTGTGAGCGGCCGTATCGCGGGTGTGGCTGTTGATCCGACCAACGTGAATAATATCTACATCGCGGCCGCCGGCGGCGGAGTTTGGCAGAGCACGGATGGAGGCGCGACATACCTTCCTCTGACCGACACACAGGGCACCCTGGCCATGGGTGCGATCGCCATTGCTCCCTCCAACCACTTGAAGCTCTATGCCGGCACCGGCGAGGCCAACAATTCCGCCGACTCTAATTTCGGCTTAGGCATCCTGATATCCAACGATGGCGGCGCCACTTGGTCTCTTTCCACCGGACCGGGCGGGGCATTCAACCGGCTGGCTGTGGGGAAGATTGCGGTTCATCCCAGCGATCAGAATACGGCTTACGCGGCGGTAAACGACTTCGCCGAAAACGGATTCTGCTGCTCCAATACGGGCGTTTACAAGACTTCCGATGGGGGAGTCACCTGGACGAACGTGACCTCCGCGGCCGGAAAAGACTCGCTCTATCCCTGGACGGACGTGGCAGTGGATCCGAATAGCCCGACCATTCTCTACGCCGCGCACGGCGATATATTTAACAGCAACTCAACGAATGGCGTGTACCGCTCGCTCGATAGCGGAGCCACCTGGTCGCTGCTGACGAATGCTCCAAATGGTGGAGGCTCAGTCGGCCGCATCGCGCTCGCGGTTGCGCCTTCGGCTTCCAACGCCAATCAACACGTGCTCTACGTCGCCGTCTCGACCGCGGTAACCGTCGGCAGCGGCGGTTTGTACCAGATGCTGCGGTCAGATAACGCGGACTCGGCCACTCCCACGTTCACCAACCTGACCAGTACACCCAACTTTGGTGGATCGCAGGGCTGGTACGACTGGGTGATCGCAGTGGATCCCGCGAATTCGGCGAATGTTTATGCCGCCGGCGTGACGCCCGACAACGTAATCCAATCGACCAACAGCGGCGCCAGTTGGACCAATATCTCTTCCGCCGGCGGGGTCCAGCCGCACACCGACTCGCACGCCCTGGTGTTCGATAGCGCAGGCCGGCTGCTACTCGGTAGCGATGGCGGAGTCTGGCGATTCAACCCGTCCACGCCAGGCTGGACCAACCTCAATGGCAATCTCAACACGATCCAGTTCACCGGAATTGGCCTGCATCCCACCAGCACACAGACGGTGATCGGAGGCAGCCAGGACAACGGCACTGAATTGACCACGGGCAGCTTAATGTGGAACGAGGTCGAAGGCGGAGATGGCGGATACTCCGAGATCAGCCAGACCAGCCCCAATATCTGCTATGCGAATCATCCCATCGGCAGCTTTGGCCCGAGCTCCTTTTTCCAGGTATCCACGGACGGTTGCAACACCTGGGGCGCCCGGACCCCGGTGGTCGGCAATACCAATTTGTTTAATTTTTATTCACCCGTTTTTGTCGACCCGAGCAACGGAAATCGTGATTTTCTGGGGGGCGACGAGCTCTATGAGTCAACCAACGCGAGCATCAACTGGACCGGGCACACGAACCCGGACACAGCTCCGATCGATACGATAGCGGCACTCTCCGGCAACAATACGATTTACATAGCTACAGGTGGAACCTTCGCCACCTCCAGCCATGTCTGGGTCTCGACAACCGACGGAACATCGTGGACGCAGCACGACCTCCCAGTCGGCGGCCGTGTCCAGGAAATCGACATCGATCCCAACGACACTACCGGCGCCACGGCTGTTGCCGTCATTAATACATTTAACGGAGCAAGCGGGCAGGTGTACCGAACGATCAACGGGGGAACGAACTGGACCAACATCACGGCTAGTCTTCCGGCGATCCCCACCTGGTCCGCCAAGATCGATACGGACGCCAGTCATACGATGTATGTATCCAACGAAACGGGCGTTTATTCCGCGCCTGGTCCGTACTCCACGTGGACCGCTGTGGGAAGCGGACTGCCGCATGCGCAGGGCGTGCAACTCGCCTTGAACTCGAGCCTGCACGTACTGGCGTTGGCCACACATGGCCGGGGCGCATGGTATTTCTCTACCCTGGCAGCGCAGCAAACTCAGACCATCAACTTCCCGGCACTGTCGAATAAGCCGATCGGAACACCACCTTTCGCCATTACGGCCACAGCTTCCTCAGGTCTCCCGGTGAGCTTTACGTCCACCACAACGCCGGTTTGCACCATCTCCGGCAGCACGGTCACGCTGGTCAAGGGAGGCACGTGCTCCATAACCGCCGCTCAGGCCGGGGACGCCAGTTATTTGCCTGCCACATCTATTACCCAGAGCTTCCATGTCACCGTGGGAACCACGCCGCAGACGATCACATTTGCCCCGTTGCCAAACCAGCCGATCGGTACTCCGCCGTTCGCTGTCACGGCCACCGCCTCGTCAGGCCTCGCAGTGATTTTTTCGTCCCATACGCCGGCCATTTGCACCCTCTCTGGCAATACTGTGACGCTGGTTGCCACAGGCACATGCACCGTCATAGCTTCGCAGCCCGGCAGCGCCGTCTATGCGCCGGCGACGGCTGTTGCCCAGAGTTTCCAAGTGACCAAGTTGACGCAGACCATTACGTTCGCCCCGCTTGCGAATCGACCGTTAAACACTGCGCCCTTCGCGGTGAGTGCTACGGCCTCGTCCGGTCTGCCGGTGAGCTTTGCCTCGACTACGACATCGATCTGCGGCGTTTCGGCGAACACAGTGACGCTGGTCGCCATCGGAAAATGCATCATTAAAGCCACGCAAGCCGGGAATGGCACCTATCTGGCGGCGACACCGGTTGGGCAGGGGTTCCAAGTCACGAAGATTGCCCAGACCATTACGTTCGCTCCGCTCACGAACCAGCCTTTCAACACTCCACCATTTGCGGTTACCGCCACAGCTTCGTCCGGTCTGCCGGTGAGCTTTGTCTCCACTACAACGTCGATCTGTACAGTTTCCGGTAGCACGGTGACGCTCCTGGCCGTGGGGCGATGCAATATAACAGCGACGCAGTCCGGCAACGGCACGTATCTGGCAGCCACCCCTGTCACCCAGGGTTTCCAAGTCACAAAGGCGCCACAGACCATTACGTTTGCACCGCTGCCGGGCCAGACACTCGGGAATCCGCCATTCAACCTCACCGCGACAGCTTCGTCGGGCCTGACGGTGAGCTTTGGGTCGGCCACGCCTACGACCTGTACCGTTTCCGGGAATACAGTGACACTGGTGGCGACGGGGCACTGCGGCATCACTGCCACGCAGGCCGGGAACGCTACCTATTCCGCTGCAGCGCCGGTAACCCAAGTCTTCCAGATCCAGCCTTAGCCGGCCGGCCTTTGGCTCGTGGGACGGCTTTCCGCCGGCCCACGAGCAACTTGCTTCGTCACTCTCGATGGCGATGGCGGTCAAGAGGAGTGAAATCTGAGTGCAGTTAATGGGGATCGCCGGACTTCTGGCTTGGAGAGGAGCTGCCCAAGAGTTTCTCCGCCGCTCAGACGCCCTCATGGGAAACCCTAAAACCAAGGCCCAGACGCGCGTCCGTGTAAATGGCGCGGTCTTCATCACGGCAGCTCTATAGGCGCCACCGGAACGATGGTACTGGCGGGAGACCCCTTCGTGGTGGCGCCACGGGCTGCCAGCCTAGGGGCGATCTGACTGCACGCGGCTAATCGCCTGCCACACTCGCACACTGCCCTGGCTCAATCCCAGCAGACGTAAACCGTCGGGAGAAAACGCTAGATGATCGAGAGACGCATTCAATGGAGAAGTCAGCAGCGTCTCGTAGCCCACTGCGTCCCAGACCCGCAGCGAGTCCGTTGATGCCGTCACGATGCGGCTGCCGTCCGGGCTGAAATTCGCTTGGAAAGCGGGACATTGCGGGACACCGGGGTAACACGGCTCCGGGTCACAAAACTCCTTCAACATCACGCCGGTCGCGGCGTCCCAGAGACGCACCCGAGGCTCCGCGGTTGCAGAAACCGAGGTGTCCCCCGCAGCGGTCAGCATGGCGGCGCCGTCCGGCGAAAACGTCGCGGAGTTCGCAGGGTCTTTTAACCCGATGGTCGCGATTGCCCGGCCGGAAGCCTTCGTCCCACAGGCGCGCGGCGCGGTCCTTCGATGCGGTGACCAAGCGCTTGCCACCGGCGCTGTAAGCCACGGCCGGGATAGCTGCCGCGTGCCCGCGCAAGTCGATCCCCGGCGTGCAGATAGCAGCCTCCCACGTTCGCGCGTAACCGCCAGCGGTTCCGGTTACCAGGTGTTTGCCATCAGGACTGAACGCCACGGCCTGAATCCGATCTCTGTGTGCCTGCCAACTTCGAAGTGAAGCCCCGTCCATACGATAAAGCGCGATACGCCCAGTCTTATAGCACCTTTATCGGACCCGTCCCGATCACCGGCCTCAGCATCACCGTGCCCCCCGCCACTGCCAATTTCAACACCGCGGTCGTGGTTGCGACGGGGGCCATTGGCTGTTGCCCTCGCCGATTGGGCCACGCCCGCGCCGCCACTAATGCCCGTGCATGGGCCAGCGTTGCGTCCGCGAACCGGCCGGGGAGTTTTCCGGATACCAACGCTCCATCAGCTCGCGATACGGTTTCCAGATCTCGCGCTCTGCCTGCTCGTTCGCAACCGCAATGTAATTTTTCAAATATCCATGCCAATCGGACATAGGCCCACCGAGTGAGTTTTTCAAAATCGTTTCGTCGGCGATATCGTCGATGCAAGCCGTGCTCACGGTTTCGAAGTAGTTAAGCAACTCCGTCAGCTTCACCCTAACCTCCCACAACTCGTTATCCGGAGAGCCTTCCGCCGCGGCACCTATTGGCGCGCGCGCCTTTCGAATGGCAATCGCGTCTTCGCGCGTTATCGGGATCATTTGGTTGGACTGGTAGCGCGCGCGAAAGAACGATTCGATCTTTGCTTTCTGCGCGCTGGTGCGGGAGTCCCAAGTCTGCATGATGTCCTGAGCCTCTTTCTTGTGCCGCCAGTCGTACTCTTTGCTCAGCGCGCGTTCCTGTAAAAGGAAGGTCGAAATGGCTAGCACAATCGGAACCAGCGTGAATAACGCGAATGTCGTGCGGATCACATCTAGAAATTCGCTGCGAGTCAGCGGTGCGATTTCGTGTTCTGATGGAGCCGGGACGCCGGGAAAGATCCATTTCAGCGTCCGCCCAATCGTCCGCGTTTTTTGATCCAGCAGGGGACTCACAAACATGATTTTTCTCCTTATCGCGATGGCTGCGGTGGGTGGCTGCTATGGGTACCTAAGGCCCAGCCACACCAGGTAAAGCGTAGATTTCCGCTCAAACGGGACAAGCGGAACATCGCCTTTCTTTGGGGGCGGCGGGCGGGAGCGATACTGCAATCGACGCCAGGGCGAAGCCGAGATCCGCCGCCGACTGGAACCGCGGCGCCGGCTCCTCTCCCTCCAAAAACTACCAAGATCGATTTTCCCGACATTACGATGTCTGGCGCGACCCGGCAGTGTCCGGCGTTCTGACGGGGCGTCGCGTCGCGAGGCTCCCGTTTCGGGTTAACGTAGTCGCATGCGGACGCATTTTCGATATGGTGCAACGCTGCTCTGCGTATTACTGTGTACGGCGGGCGCCGCGGCCCAGCTCATCCAGGTGACCAGACATTTGGTCGAGGTCAGCGTTGTCGCACGCAAAGCTCAGTGATATCGCTGCACACTGGATTGATTTCTTCTCCTTTTACCCTGGTAGCCGCCGCCGTCCCCGGATACAAACCAGAAGGTCAGGTGTTCGAATCAGCTCGGCGCACCACAATCCAAAAGATGTAGCCATTCATTACAGGCCGATCGCGGCAAGTGAGTGCTGTCTCCGCCGGCGATGAGAACGGGTGAAGGCGAATATTGCCCGGACCACCCACACCAGCGCGTCTCTCGATTTATACTGCACTCTTTTCGATCCGCCGGTCGGGCAAGAGCCACATAACGGCGACCAACACATAGCCGGCGTATGCGGCTTTGGGCCAAACGAAGGCAAGCGGAATCGCGGCGAGATAAATGAGAACACTGGCGACTCCCTTTCGATCTTTTCCGATCGAAACCGCCAGCCGCGAAGATGCTCCGTGGTACGCGACAAGCGCTCTTGTCAGGATGAAGTACGCCAGCCCGGCAAACAGAAAGATCAGGCCGTAGAGCGCGGCCGGCAATGGCGCATCGTAATTCCGGCCAACCCATCCGGTCGCGAAAGGCGCCAGCGAAAGCCAGAACAGCAGATGGAGATTGGCCCAGAGGATCGATCCGGATACGCGCTCGCAAGCCTGCAAGAGATGGTGATGATTGTTCCAGTAGATGCCGACGTAAACGAAGCTCAAGACGTAGCCCAGAAAAACCGGGAACGTGGATCGCAACGCTTCGAGTGACGGCGCGGAGGGCACCCGGAGGTCCAGGACCATAATCGTAATGATGATGGCAAAGACACCGTCGCTGAAAGCTTCCAAACGCCCCTTGTTCATCGCGGACTTTTGTTAATCAATTAATCCCAGCTCCGATAATCGTAGCTCCGAGGTTCTTCGCCGTGGATGCCCCGCAACTTCGTCGCGGCGTTCGAGCGCCGCCCGGTTGCACTTTGCCGGACCGGCAGCGCGCGAATAGGTCCCCTGCACGAGGTTCCGTTCACCCCGCGTCCGTGCGATATCGGGACGAGCCATCGAAATTCGATGATCTATTGCGGTCTTGTCTGGAGCATCACGTTAGAGTTGGTAGCTGGGTGATCCGGGTTGGTCGCAGCGTTGACCCAGTAGAGGTAGGTCTGATGCTTCGCCGCTGTGATCCCGGCAGATGCCGGGGCTGAGGAGCCCCGGCAAAGCACGAACCCGTTAAAACGCCGGAGGGAAGTAAAGACTCGACATGACCCAGGAACGGTAGGAGGTTGCGGATTCCAGGTTATACACGATGGTGCCATTCACGGTGCCGGCGATCGGCGATACCTCGATCGCAAAGCTGGAATTACCCGATGCACTCACGATTCCCGGCTGGAAGAAGTAGCCTCCGTTCCCCATTACGTGCGCGCTGCCCAGGGCAAATGAATAAACGCCGAGATCCTGGCTCAAGAGCGGAGTCACAGTCTTATTGACTTCGTCCACCTTTAGCGCCATGCCCCTGCTGTTCCCGCTGCCCAGACCTACCGGCGGAGCAGCGACCCGGGTGTTCCCATCGTCAAATAGGGTGAGCTGGCCCGTGGTAGTGTTATCGTACCCGGCGTCGTGCTGGTGCGAGAACCATGGATAGGGATCGTTGTTGATGTTATTAAACGTGAAGTCGCCATCCAGTCCCATACGCCACAGGATGTTGCCGGTCCCCGTTCCATTGTTGTAATCGACCTTGTAGACCCAATCCTGGTGCCGCGACGAGAGAATGATATCGCCGTCAACCGGATCGTAGTAAATGCAATTCTGATGCAGCCAGTCGTTCGCCAGCGGAGTAACGCCCGGTGTTCCCGCCAGGAAGAGCGTGATACATCCGCCTTGATTCTGGGCGCAGGTCTCACCTAGAACAGCCGGGCGGTTGATATCCAATTGCGGCGCGCCGCTGTCGTGCTGGAAACTGTCGAAGTACCAGACCAGTTGAAAATTCTGATCGAGAACCAGGAAACCGTCGCCAATGATGTCCACGTTCAACCCGGTGGTATTGCCCTGGGTGCCTGGCGCGAAGATCTTCTCCACAGCGACGCTTACTGCCGTATAGCCGTTGGGCAGCCTGACGGCGTCATGGTGCATCCCCGCCAGGCAGGCGGATCCGACGGCGGCCGGAAGCGGGATGGTGCCACACGGACCGAAATCGGTGGCGCCTTTGGCCAGAAGTTCCTGTTGCAAAACGCCCACGTTGGTTTCGCGAAGGATGTTGCCGCTAAGATCGATTTCGCGCACGAACATCGTTTGGGCTGTAATATCGGGATACCACGAATTGCCTCCCTGGAGGGTCAACATGCGGCCGCCAGGCAAAGGCCGGGTAAGAAGCGAGGTAGGGGTGACCTCTGGAGCGGCGTAAAACCAGTTCACGTTCCCGGACCGATCAGTAGCGGTCAGAATATAATTCGTATACCCGTGCAGCACGGTGTAGTCTGTCTGATCGCTTAGCGGTTGAGGCGCTACGACAACCGTGGACGTTGGAAAGGATTGCGACGTGGGCAGCGGGCCAGTGGTGAAAGTCACCGGATGAAGCCCTGCGGTAATTGTGGAACCCGTGATGACCTCGAAATTGATGCTGTAGGCAGTTGATGGATTCATTCCCGCGGCGAAGATATTCGAGGTAAAGTTCGGATTACAGGGTACCAGGTTGGTCCGGTTGTTCAACGTTCCACCGACCTTCTGAATCGTGAGCCGGACTCCGCTACCTGCAGGGCAGGCCGGAGCGCTGCCGAGCGCCACGAGCGGGTTGACCGTGGGCGAGACCACGAAGTTCCCTCCGGTGCTAACCGGCTTCAGCGTGAAAACAGACGTGGTGGTTGCCGTTTGGCCGGACTGGAAATCCTTGGCAACCACTTTGATGTGATATGTGCCCTCAATGGTTGCTTGCCAGGCGAACGCGGGTCCGGTCCAGATGCTGGACGCCAGCGTACCAAGATAGAAATCGCGGACGATCATATACGACCCGGCACCGAACGCCACGCTGTATTGGAACGTGAGCGGCCCGGCGTTGGAATCGGTGCCCGTCGCGGTCCAGGTTATTCGAGTACCCAGCTTCTGGGGAGACGAAACGGATGGCGAAAAGGAACCGATGGTTACAGTTGCGTGAAGCGATGAAGCGCAAAGTGCGGCCGCGCTTAAAAGAAGATACTTTGAATAGGTCATTTATTTCCCCCAGTAAAATCCCCGTTTGATGGAACGTCGTCCAACGATTCTACAACAGAACCGGCGCCCGTTGTGATTTTTTTCATAGTAAGTGGTACTGGAAGCTTCAGCGGATCTATGGCCGCAGAAACTTTCGGTCTATCCCCGGTCGAAGTCGTAACCGCCGGCCATAGTGGCCTCGCCGCCGGCCACACGGCACCCAGTTGCCGCGAAGGTGTGTGGCGCGCGAGAGATGTACCGTTTTCCGAAACCGCGCCGCTATCGGAGAGGCTCAGGAAGCGGTCATGGTGGCGGGGTCCCAATGACAGACGCGATTCTCGAAGTAGCTGAGATTGCAGAGCAGCGCGGGCCCGGTTGCGCGGAAGCCGTACAATGCGTCTTCGAAAAATGGCTTGCGCGTCCGCACCGCGTCGATGAAGTTGTGCATATGGATCTCGTGCGCGTCGCGGGGCGAAGTGAAGCGCTGGACGGTGGGGCGGCTTAGCGTGGCGGTGGTGGCCGGCAGTGACGGGTACTGTTCGCGGTAGGTGCGAATGTATTCGGCCTCCATCTGGCGCGAGAAGGTGTCGGCGGTGTGACCGGGCTCTTTTTGGCGCGGCACGCGGCTGAGGGTCACGCTGGCAATGTCGGTGGTGATGGATCCTTCGCTGCCGATGAAGCGGTAGCCGAAATCCTCGTCGGCCTTGGAACTCTTGAAATTCACCCGCATGACGAACTGGAAGCGGGGGTGGCGCGGCGAGGCATCGTAATCGATGACGCCCATCTGGGTGTCAGGCACGTCGCGCCCATCATCCCAATAACGCAGTCCGCCCGTGGAGTAGATGCGCGATGGGCCCAGTGCGCCGGTGGCGGTGTGCAGGCCAGTGAACAGGTGCACATAGAGGTCGCCGGCTACGGCGGTGCCGTAGTCGCGATAGTTGCGCCAGCGGAACAGGCGGATGGGCTCGAAGGGCCGCTTGGGCGCCGTGCCGAGGAAGCGGTCCCAGTCGATGTTCTGTGTGCTCGCATCGGGCGGGATGGAATATTGCCAGGCGCCGATGGCAGTGTTGCGGTCAAGCCATGCTTCCACCATGTTCAGCTCGCCGATAGCGCCGCTCGTTAGTAGCTGGCCAATCTTCTCGAAGCAATGAGCGCTGGCGTACTGGCTGCCCATCTGGAAGATACGCCCGCTCTTTTTTGCAGCTTCGATCACGCGTTTGCCGTCCTCGATCTTCTGCACCATCGGCTTTTCGCAGTAGACGTCCTTACCCGCCGCAAGCGCGTCCAGGGTAATCTGCGCATGCCAGTGATCCGGGGTGGCGACGATCACGGCGTCGATATCGGTGCGCGCCAGCAGCGTGCGGTAATCGCGCGTAGTGGCGATGCCGGGATAAAGCTCTTTCATGCGGTCCAGGCGCGCATCGTAGATATCGGCCGTGGCGGCGATCTCCACGCCCGGAACGCGCGCGGCGTCGCGTGCGTCGCCCTGGCCCATGCCGCCCGCGCCGATCAACGCGAGCCGGATTTTGTCATTGGCGGATGCCATCGTCGTTGTCTCCTCAGCTCTCAACCACCCGCATGGCCACAGGATCCCAATGCTGGATGCGAGACTCGTAGTAGCTCATATTGGCCAACAGCGCCGGCCCGGCGGCACGCAACCCGAAGGTGGCGTCCTCGATCACCGGCTGGCGCGAGCGCACCGCGTTGAAGAAAGTGGTATGGTGCTCGAAATCGTCCGAGTAGTGCCGGGGCGCCAGATAACTCTCTTCGTCCGCTTCGGGCATAGTGGCCGCCGTGACCAGATGCTCCGGGTAGCGCTCGCGGTGCTGCGCCATGATCCTGGCCGCCGTCTCCTTCGAGAACCCGCCGGCGCTCTCGCCAGGTTCAGTCTCCTTGGGCGGCTTGCTCAGGCTCACCTCGTCGCTGATAGTCATCACGCCTTCGCTGCCGGTGAAGTGGAATTGACTGGTTTCCTGGCCCCCACATACGAAATTCACGCGCAGCGCAAGGTTGAACGCGGGGTGATTGTCGGTGCGGGGATAGTCGTATAGGCCGACCAGGATGTCCGGCGCGTCGCGATCGCCTTTCCAGAAGAAAATCCCGCCCGCGGCGAACACGCGCGTGGGCCCCAGAGAGCCCAGCACGAAGTGGATGCCGGTAAACAGGTGCACGAACAGATCGCCCGCTACGCCGGTTCCGTAATCGCTCCAATTGCGCCACTGGAAAATCCGCTGCGCATCGAACGGACGCTTCGGGGCGTCACCCAGAAAACGGTCCCAGTCGATGGTCGCGGGGCTCGCGTCGGGCGGAATGGAGTAGCGCCACGCGCCGATCGCGGAGTTGCGGTCGATCCACGCCTCCACGGCGTTAAGCGTGCCGATCGAGCCGGCGCGGTAGAGTTCCTGGGCCTTCTTGTAGATTACGGAACTGACGCGCTGGCTGCCGACCTGAAGGATTCTCCTGGTGCGCTTCGAGGTTTCGATCAGCAGGTGGCCATCCTGCCATTTCTTGACCATCGGCTTTTGCACGTAGACGTCTTTGCCGGCTTCCATGGCCTCGGCGGCGATGCGCGCGTGCCAGTGATCCGGGGTCGCAATGATTACGGTGTCGACATCCTTACGGGCCAGCACCTCGCGATAGTCGCGGGTGGTGAACAACCCGGCGCCCCAGTGTTCTTTGGCGCGGGTGAGCCGGCCTTCGTAGACATCGCACACAGCCACCAGCCTGGTGCCGGGAA
Organism: Bryobacterales bacterium; assembly: GCA_963843255.1. GTDB lineage: Bacteria > Acidobacteriota > Terriglobia > Bryobacterales > Bryobacteraceae > Bog-159. Next base: position 496,506 of record CAWJJQ010000010.1, read on the forward strand.
CGCTGATGGCCGTCTCGGTGTCGCCCTGGCCCATGATGCCGCAGCCGATGGTGGCGAACTGGATCTTATCGTTCGCCGCAGTCTGGCCCTTAGCGCCCGCGGCTGCGCCGAGCGCGAGCGATGCCGCACCGCCCGCCTGCAGGAAATGCCTCCGTGTGGATGCCATGTTTCATATTGTATTGCCACGCGAAGCGCTTCGCCGGGGTATGTCATGGCGCGAGAAAAGGGTTAAGACGCTGGCTCACGCGCGCGGCTCGGAAACAACAGCGGCACGGTTCCGATGGAGAGCCGGCTCGACCGCTGCCGCCATCTTCAACACGTCAAGACCGCCGTCCAGAAAGTTGTTCAGTCCGTGGGCGGCGCCGAGCGGATCGGATATCGCTATACCGTGCTCTATTACCAGAAGCTGCGTGCCTGGGCGTATGGCCAGCATGGCGCGGGCCCGGCCGAGCGCGCGCAGGTATTCGCCCTTTAGCATTCGACGGCGTTCCGGCGTGGCGGCGGGTTGGTGGTTACGGAGCAGCATCCGCTCCTGCGAATCCAGCACTTCGTCGAGATCGCGCAGGCAGAGGATCACCCGGCAGGCCAGATCCGGCGGCAATGCCACCAGCAATGGGGCGACAATCTTGATCGCTCTGCCGCGTGCCTCAAACAGCCACATCGCATCCTGCAACAAATTCTTCACGGGCTGAAATTCGAAATAGCCGCGCGGATTATCTTCATCCGGCACGCGCAGTTCGTCTGTAATCACGGCCACGCCACCCGCCGCCAACATCTGCATCAGCAAGGAAGTACCCGAGCGCGGCAGGCCGGTCACAACAACGAGGGATTCCGCGAGTGGCGGCATCGGGGTGGCTGAGGCCATCACCACCGCGATAGCGCTCTCCATTGTCTCCACGGCTACCGGGCGTGCCAGATTTGCAGCGCCGCGGTCCCGCATCATGCGTGCGAGGCGCCCATGCTCGCGCGCCGATTCGATGTCGCCCAGGTGGTTCCTGAGCAGGGCTGCCAGGCGGACGTGCGCTTCCGGAAAATTCGGATTGAGGGAGATAGCCGCGCGGAAGGCCTCGGCCGCGCGCTCGTACTCCTGCATTCCGGCTAAAGCGCGGCCAAGCAGAAAGTGGGCGCGCGGATCGTGATGAGTCCTCTGCAGCGCATCCAGGGCCGCATCCGCGGCAGCCCTGAATTGGCGCCGCCGCAGCGCCATCCGGCACAGGCCGATATGCGCCTGCGCGTTGTCGGGATCGATGTCCAGCGCCTTTTCGTAAACCTGCTGCGCTTCGGGCCAGCGGCGCAGATACAGATACAGATCCGCGGATTGCAAGAACACGGCGGGCCGCACCAGGTGAGCCTGGGTCAGACGCTCCAGCACGGCCAAAGCTTCGGCGTACCGCTTCTCCGCTATCCACACTTGCGCCTTGAGATAGTCGCCCACGGGCGGCTGATAGCGGGCCAGATCGCGCCAGCGGGCGAGGTCATGCCGCTCGTCAGGGCTGAGAAGCGCTTCAGATCCGGCCGCGTCCCCTTTCCTTTCGCGGGCACGCCGGCTGGCGATTCGGGAAAGTGCGGCAATGTTGGCTTTAGCTTGTTCAAAGAGCGCGCGGCGGCGGCCATCCAGATCGTCCACGATGCACCGCATTTCCGCATGCATCCCCAGTGCCTGGCAGGAAAGAAAGCGCCGTACGGCAAAACGCTGCTCATCGGGATCGGTATTGCAGAGATCGGTGAAAATCTCGAGGGCTTCCGCATGCCGGCCCGCGTCCTGGTAGGACTCGCCCAGGTTGTAACGCAATTCGCGGATGGTCCGGCTAATCGCCACTTCACGGTCCTCATCCGGCCGTTCGATATAACCCAACGCGATCATCTGTTCGAGCGCGACATGGGCCGCGACCGGATCGAGCCGGGTATGGGGCGGATGGCGGCCATCCTGCCCGGGAATTTCCTCCCAACTGGGAAGGAACGTAACATCCGGCGTTTTCACGAAGGCCTGTGACAGAACCTTTCCGTCCATGTCTTCGCCCACCGGCAACCCGTACAGCGTGAGGACGGTGGGCGCCACGTCGAGCACCGACGCGCCGTGCAGGGACTCATCTTTCCTGATGGCTGGACCGCGGATGGCCAAGATGCCAAAATCGCGGTGCTCGATGGCAGGTCCCGCGGGGATGTCGGGAATAGAGGCGGCCCGCAGGTGGTCCGGATGAAAACCATGATCCGACATGAGAATGACCGTGGCGTCGTTACCGGCTTTGCACAGCAGGGTTCCCAGCATTTCATCGTGGAGTTGATACGCCATGGAGACCACGTTGTGATACAACTCGAAGTCGCGCTCCGAAATCCAAGGCTGCCGCGGCGGATGGTATCGCATGAAGGCGTGGCAGAAGTGATCGATGGATTCGAAGTAAACCGCGAAGAAATCCCAGGGCTGGTTGTCGAGCAGCCAGGCGGCGGCGGAATGGATGCTCATGCATTCCGCCAGCGTCCGCAGGCACACCCCCAGGCGCTGGTCTTTGTCCTGATCGATGTCTTTGGCCCGCGGGATAAACGGCTCTACGAGGCGGGGCGTTAAAAGATCCGGATGCATGCGCAGGCCGGCCAGCGTTTCGGTCAATTCTTTGGGATGAACCGTGTCCGCCGGCATGGGCCAGCCCTGATCGAGCGGCCGGCTTGCGCGGTGGTACTGATCGGAGACCATCACACCATCGATGGGTTCGGCCGGATGGCTTGGCCACCACCCGATCACAATGCTGCGCAGACCGTTTTGATTGAAAATGTTCCACAACGCTTTGCATTTCCGCGAAAGGTTGGTGACCGGCCGCACGCCGCTGCCGTCCGGCGCGGGCTCGGTGAAGCCGTGGATGCCGTGCTTGAACGGGCGTTTTCCGGTGGCGATGGAAGTCCACAGCATGGGCGAGAGAGGCGGATGCAGGGTAGCGACCGGGCCGCTGGCGCCGGCGGCTACCAGTGCCTGAACGTTCGGCATCTTGCCGGCGTCCATGAGCGGATGGATGACCTTCCAATCCGCGGCATCCCATCCGACCAGGAGGACCTTACGCGAAGCCATTTTCGCTGAGCGGTCTCATCTCCATTTACGGGGAAGAGACAAACCTCTCGATGACAAATACGAAGTGTTGTTCAGGCTGCGCTCCGACGGCCCGGCGGGAGAAGTTCATCTGTTTGGCAGTCTCAACCGCGGTCTGGCTGTTGGGATCGGAAGGCTGCAAGGAATGCGCTTCGGCGAGCTGACCCGATGGCGTCAGGACGCCGAATACACAGACGATGTGGGTGGCCGCACCGGCGGGAGCCCGGCCTCGCCCGAAATCGTGCCAGATCTTCTCGGCTCCGGCCATCGTGATCGCCCGTCCGCCGGCTTTCATCTCCTCCGCGGCTCCGAACAGGATCGGATCGGCGGCCGGCAGCTCCGTCAGGCTATCCACCGAGATCTCTGTCACGGTTCTGCCGGCCTCGGTCACGGTGACTTTGCGCGGCAGTGTGTGACCATCGAGTGACAGGCTGTCCGAGTAATCGTAAGCGTAATAGCGCCCTGGTACCTGCGAATGCGTCAGGAGCAAACCGGATTGTGGATCGATACAGTCCTCGCTTTCGTTCCACCGCCGTCCGGGGAGGCCCTTGGCGGCCGGTTTCAATGCGGAGAACAAGACACAAGTGACTTGGGCGCCGTTGAGGTTAGCGGTGGCCGTGCGAATGGACCCGTGCGCGAAGCGTGCGGCGGAGGGCAGGGGATCGAACAAGGCCGCCCGCACCTCCTGTAGGCGGAGCGGGATGTAGCTTCCTGTATCCTGCCCGTAGAGCATCCCGTTGGCGTTGATCCGGATAATCGAATAGGTGTCCGCGGCTTGTGCGGTCCACCGGAATCCCTGTTTGGGATCGAACACATCTTCCATCTGCCAGGCGCCGTCGAAGGCGGTTTGGCCGCCGGAATCGACCGTAAAGCTGACCTTGAGGTCGTAAGCGCGGCCTGCTTTTCGCAGCGCATAGCTGTCGCGCGCACGCTCAATCAGACTAAGTACGGACGCCCGGCTATCGCGCGCCGGGATGGCCGGGGTTTCGCCGGTGACCATTTCGAGCGGGTCGCCCGGTATGGGCGGCGTCGGGAGCGTGGTTTGACCAAACGCTGCCAGCGACAGCCCGCCCGCCGCGATTTTCCACAACCAATACCCGGAAGCCATGGGATAAGCCCTCCCGAACCGATTCTCAAACAGTGTTAAACGTTTTCGACGTTCCCGACATTCCCAATTTCCGGCCCTGTCTGCGGCGCAAATCGCAGCCTGGGCTGGTACGGCTTAGCGTGGATGGCGGCCGAACCACCGCCACTGCCACCGCCGGAACCACCACCGGTGCCTCCACCGCTTCCGCCACCCGTGCCGCCACCGTTGCCACCGCCCGTGCCACCGCCGCCATTGGTGCCGCCACCAGCTCCGCCGCCTGAACCACTGCCGAATCCATTGCCCACGCCGATAGTTCCGCCGCCACCTCCGATCGCGGTTCCACCCGTGGTGCTGGCCACGGCGAGGCTTCGGAGCGAAAACAGCACATCCGACGGGGTTTCCCGGCCTCCCACGCTTACCTGAATGGGAACGTCTCCCTCGCCTAGATTGGGCGGAACAACCAGGTTGATCTGATAGAGCCCGGCACTCGACAGCCCAACGAACGCCGGCTCGACCAGGACATTATTAATGTAAAGGCTAATGTGGTTAGTAATTGGCGCGGCGCCCGTGAACGGCTTGCCGGCCAGGACAGTGGGAGTCGTCGGGCCGAGCCCGACCGCGTAAATCTCCACAATGTCACCGGCACTCGCAGCCAGGGTGGGATAGCCAAAGAGAATTCCCGTGGGGCCGAGGAAATCGTAACTTCCTTTACCGAACAATCCGGAGCCGTCGGGCCGGAGAATGATCGCCGCCACATAGTTCTGATGGGCCAGGCAAAGCGACGGCCCGAACTGACTCAGCGTGACGCTGGACTTCGCCGTACCGGCGGCGGTAGTGACAACCACGGGAACGGTACCCCTGGCCGTGTCGTCGGGCGCCTGCAGGTTAATCTGGCTGGGGCTGACGTATGAAAGATACGCCAGTTTCCCGTTGATGGTCACGCTGGTACCGCCCAGCAGAGTGGGATAGTCGCCGTTCCAGGATGCGGTCTGGCTGGCGAGGTTCTGGCCGAAAATCGAGACCCACTCGCCTGGCTGGATCACGGAAACGGAACTGTAGATTGGAACTACGCCGCCGGGTTTAATGGACGGAAGCTGCTGTTGACTGGCGCGGGAGGTTGCCGCAGGCGCGCCGCCGGGGAGCCCTTGCCGCTGCAGGACCGCAGCCAACCTGGCATGGTTCGATAATGGCGGGCCATCCGAACCCGAGCCCGCCGGCGACTGCCTGACGAGTCTGACGCTGGCCACGGGATCCCGCGTGACCGGCGCGCCGCTGCCGATAATCGCTGCCGAGGCGCCGGTCGCCATGGCCATCGCCGAACTGCCGACTGCGGCATAGATCTGCCAGTTTCCCACGCTACGTTTCAGTGCGTTCCTAAGAGACGGGGATCGCAACGTGGCGAAATACGCTTCCAGGCGACGGTCCAGATCGAGTTTTCGCGAAACGCCCATAACCTGCTCCCGAAGTTGAGTATTGGTGCCACTCCTCAATCTTCCCCAGATTCAGGATATAAACTCGGCGGTCGGGTGAGAATACCATTGTTGTAGTATCTTTAACCTACAAGGGTGTTATGCCCTGCCAGTTCACCCGACGGCCCGGAAGTCAGTCGCGTTACAGCGGTATTGAGCCGGATCACTCAATTATGGGCGCCACCGGAGAGACGCGAGACCAGTGACAGCCGACCCGATAACAACTGTCCGAGCTGAACAAAACACGGTATTTGTTTCGTTTGGAACCAGCCTAGCGCTTGGCGTTGAGCAGCGCGCAGGCAAGCAGCACCCAGGAGGCTGGAGGTAGAAGAAGGAAAACAGAAGCGGGCTTGGCGATCGGCGGACCCCACACCACGTATCCATAAATGCCCAAAGAAGCCGTAACGATAACCAGCATCACGATGTAGAGTGCCGTTTGGGTATACCTGCCCCACCGCTTCGATGCCACCCACGACCACGCGAGGCCAACAAACGGAGAGAGCACCCAGCCCAGGAAGAGTAGCTTCAGGATCAGGGAAGGATTGCGCGCACCCGCGCGGAGCGTCAAGCCGGCCGCACCCACAGCACCGACCGGAAGGGCGATCAGGGCCGCTGCACGCAGGCGGTCCGGGGACTTGGTCTGACTTGCTCCCGGTTTAGCTATAGCCACTATGGGGGACTATATCATTTCGCAACACCGCCGCAAGTCAGCGTCCCGGTAACCGCGGACTGACCCGGTTACGGGCCGGAGCAGGGCTGTGGCGGCCACATCAATATGTTGTGGCGTTGACTGCATAGGTCGAGAGATTGTGCACCGATGCCGGCCAATCCAACGGCAAAGGTTGACCGCCCGGCAGGAGGCCGCCATCGACTGCTCCTGAGGAACTCGCGCAAAACGGGCCGCCCCGCGCCGCTGGAAACTGCGGAGTTCCTCTCCTAACTGGCGGCGCGGGATACGCGTCCCTTTGCGCGTCTGAGGAACTCGCGCAAAACGGGCCGCCCCGCGCCGCTGGAAACTGCGGAGTTCCTCTCCTAACTGGCGGCGCGGGATACGCGTCCCTTTGCGCGTCTGAGGAACTCGCGCAAAACGGGCCGCCCCGCGCCGCTGGAAACTGCGGAGTTCCTCTCCTAACTGGCGGCGCGGGATACGCGTCCCTTTGCGCGTCTGAGGAACTCGCGCAAAACGGGCCGCCCCGCGCCGCTGGAAACTGCGGAGTTCCTCTCCTAACTGGCGGCGCGGGATACGCGTCCCTTTGCGCGTCTGAGGAACTCGCGCAAAACGGGCCGCCCCGCGCCGCTGGAAACTGCGGAGTTCCTCTCCTAACTGGCGGCGCGGGATACGCGTCCCTTTGCGCGTCTGAGGAACTCGCGCAAAACGGCCGCCCGGCCACTATCCCGCGAGTTCATATTCATACCGGCGGCGCGGACTCGCGCCCCTTTGCGCTTTCGAGGAACTGTGTCAAGATGTCAAGATCGTAACGCGTCTGCACTCCCCCATTGCCGGCCGGGCGAGGGAGCAGACTCACTTAGGGAGGGATTATGCAAAAGAGGTGGCGTGTGATGTTGCCGTGCACGGTCGTGCTTGCGAGTGTCCACTCGCTGGGGGCCCAGGTTCAGGGTCAATGGACAAGTACCGGCGGGCTGCAAAACGCTCGCGAATCAAACGCACAGGTGCTGTTGGCCACCGGGAAGGTGCTCTCGGCGGGAGGAATCGATAACAACGGGAACCTGCTCAGTTCGGCGGAAATCTACAGCAGCGGTCCCGGTACATGGGCGCTTACCGGCAGTATGGCCCAAGGCCGGGAGCTGTTTCCCGCCGTCCGGCTGGCGAGCGGAAACGTTCTCGTCTCCGGAGGAGGTGGGGCCGGAAACACGGTGCTGGGTGCGGCGGAGTTATACAATCCAACCCCTGGAACATGGTCGCCGGCAGGTTCCCTTTCGGTGGCTCGCTATGGTCATACGGCCACACTTCTACAAAGCGGAAAAGTGCTGATAACCGGCGGCTGCACGTCGGCCACCTGCACCGTCACGGCGGCAAGCGAGCTTTATGATCCATCGACGAACAGTTGGTCTGCGACAGGCAGCCTCAACACGGCGCGCTATTACCATACCGCCGTCCGGCTGGGCTCCGGGAAGGTGTTGGTAATAGGAGGGTCTACCGGAAGCGTCACGGCCTCCTGCGAGTTGTACGATCCGTCCACGGGTACCTGGAGCAACGTGGCCAGCCTGAATGTCGCTCGCTACTTCAACGGCACGACCCTGCTTCCGGATGGCAAAGTCCTGGTCACCGGTGGTACCCAGACCCGCTTCCCCATCAATTCAGCGGAGCTGTACGACCCGTCCGCCAATACCTGGGCCCTGACCGGAAACATGACCGCCGCGCGTTATGCTCACACAGCCACGCTGCTCACCGACGGCACAGTTCTGGTGGCAGGAGGCGAGGGGCAGTCCATTAGCTGTGGCAAGGACTGTACCAGCTATATCCCCACCGCGTCGGCGGAGATTTACAACGAAACCCGCGGCAGTTTCACGGCGACGGCAACCCTGAGTCGTGCGCAGGCGTATCATTCGGCGACTCTGCTGGCCAACGGACGGGCACTGGCCGCGGGCGGCCTTGGCACTACCAGTGTGTGCTGTACAGTCATTAACACCGCCTCGATTTACACTCCGCTGACCATGACGTTTTCCACTACCGGTTTGAGCTTCGGCGTCTGGCAGATAGGTCTCACCAGCCCCTCCCAGACCGTCACGGTATCCAACGTCAGCAGTCACCCGGTCACCTTCAGCGGCATAACCAGCAGCGGAGACTTTTCCCAGACCAACACCTGCCCTACCACCTTGAACGCCGGTCAGAACTGCGCGATCACCGTCAGTTTCGCGCCAACCGCGGCCGGAGTGCGCAACGGATCCGTGACGCTAAAGGACAATGACCCGGGCAGCCCCACGCAGGTGATTACGCTGAACGGCACCGGGGCGACCAACGCCATCACCTGGCTGCCCGCCAGCCTCTCTTTCCCGGGTCTGACGCCGGGTACCAGCAGTGCCATGAACATCACCCTTTACAACGACGGGACATCGCCAGTCAGTATCACTAAGTTCGCGATTTCTCCTGCCCGCGGCACCTTCACTCAGACCAATTCCTGCCCGGCCATACTGAATCCCAACACAAGCTGCGAGATTCAGGTGACCTTTACGCCGCCCGATACGGGCAAGTTCAGCGCAACGCTATCGGTGACCGACAGCGACAGCAGCAGCCCCCAGACGGCTTCCCTTTCAGGAATAGGGCTGAACAACTAGTCTTGTAGCCCGTTACGCCGGCTCGCCGGGCTGGCTCGCGAGTTGAGTTCTATGCGCTGGCCGCTGAAGGCCGCGACAGAGCTTTTGCCGAAGGGGCCACCAGTTGACGAGCAGCATCGATGATCAGTTCCTTGCTGAGCGCGCCCAGGAAACCCGCGGAGTGAACGGCCAGACGCTTGGGTCCGAAAGCGATCGCCGGCGCGTTCTTATTGGAACGAGCCACGAATGCGTAATACGGATCGACATGCATGTCCTCGCCGTCGAGCAAATGGAACATCTGCTCCTTGACCCTGACGCTCACGTAGGGCTTATGCACATCAATCCATTCCGCCACACGCATGTTCGGAGATCTTATTTTGGCAGCTTCCGCGTCTGGATTCGGATGCCGGTCGTATTCTTGCCATACCGCGATGGGTCCGCCGTTATCGACTCCTTCTACTGCTCCCGCACTCAACACCAGTTCCGAATTTCGTACCACACTGTACTGGAAGTCTCCATTTCCGTTGCGTGAAATTTTGAATTCATCGCCAATCTGCAATGTTCTTCCCAGAGCTTCGCCTACAAAAACTGAGTAGCCAGCCAGATCCCGCGTCAGGCCCCTCCGGCGCAACGCGTCTGCCAGCGCCGCAGCGCTGGCCTTCCTGTACGCGGCAAAGTCTGCCTTGACGTTTTGACTCGCCGCGTCTTTTAGCGCCTCTTTCTGCGCCTCGAGCCACCGGGCTGGAAGGTCCCCAAGTAGTCGTGCGTCGACGTCAGAGAACCATCGAACCGGAAGACACTGCGTCCAACCCCCGGATGGAAACAGGTTCAACCAACCGGCACGCCACTCGAACCGCGGCTTAGGTCCAACGATACCTTCCCCTTTGCCGAAATACGCCTGCCCGCTACCTTCGCCGGTCCAGCATAAGTCCTGGGGTGCGGTATCAGGGTCCGAGCCCTGGGATTGACAGCCGCCAACGGCGAATTGATACCTAAACGTCAGGTTCGGCGAGATCCACATCCGGCACCCATCATATCCCGTACATGCGCGTTTATGGATCTTTTCGAAGCAGACCGGTTGCTTACCCGCGCTTGAGCGGCGATACCGTGGTCACTCAAATCACGCGGCGCCGGCGCGCGCAGCTTCAAGCGCTGCGGGCAAGATAGTACGTGCGCCGGGCGGCCGCGGAGGTTTTTATGAAAACCCGATTTCCGGTTGGGGAGCGACTGCAAATCCCGGGTGTTAGAGTGGAATGCGGAACTTGCAGCGCAGGGAGGCGCGACACCGTGACAGTGGCCAGGTCGAGACGAGAGTTTATGCGATCGCTCGGAATCGGCGCGACAGTGCTGTCGCGAGGCCCGCAAGCCCTTCGGGCGTTTCCCCTGAACCTTCCGCCGGGGCTTCAACTGTGGAGCGTGCGAGGCGATTTGGCGAAGGAGGAGGACGCCACGCTGCGAAAAATCGCCGGTATCGGCTACCGGGAGCTGGAGCACTATCAGATGCCCCGTGCGCCCGCGGAGTTCCGGCGAAAATGCGAGGATGCCGGATTAAAGCTGATCAGCGCCCACTTCGATATGCCGCTCGCGCAGTTCGGGAACCAGCGGACCATCGACGGGGCCAAGAAGATGGGGCTCCAATACATGATCGTGGTCTTCCCCGCCCTTCGGTCATTGAGCGGCCCCCACGTTCCGCGCATGAGCTTTCGCCAACAGACGGCTCTTTACGAGAAGATCTCCGTCGACGATTACAAGTGGAATGCGGAGCAGATCAACCGGTGCGCGGAACGCGTGAAGCAGGCTGGAATGCAGCTCGGGTACCACAACCATGCCATCGATTTGAAAAAACTGGAAGGAGGGGCGGTAGGACTCGATACCCTCATCCAGGCGACTGATCCGAACCTGGTGGTCTTCGAGATGGACTGCGGGCACGTGATTCACGCCGGCGGCGACCCGGTTACTTACTTGCAGAAGTATCCCGACAGGATCGGTTTGCTTCACCTGAAAGACTTGAAGGCGGGCTACTCGGTTTCGAGCACTCTCGACACGGAGGATAAGGACACCAACGCGGAAATCGGTTCCGGGGTAATCGATTGGAAGCGGCTATTCGGGGTTGTGAAACACAGCGCCGTGAAACACTGGTTCGTGGAGCACGAAGGGAAAATGGACCACCCTGCGTTGGAGAGCATCGCGATCTCCTATAACTACCTCAAGCAGATGCCCTGATACCGAAAACACACGTGTAGAGTTTCGCAGCACCAAGCCGGCCGCATGCCGGCGCCGCGTTGGGCCGATTGTGGCCTAAAACATGTGCGGCATAATTCCTGAGACGATCGTTTCCTATTTGTACTACAACACTGAACGCTTCAGTTGAAACGCAATAAACAAAGTGGGGCGCAGACCCTTAGCTAGCGTGAGCTCTGCCCCGCGCCCGCGCTCTTAAAACGTCAGTGCAGGTATCGATGGAACATGCGGAATGGTATGCGTTGGCGGTCAGGCCGCGCAGCGAGAAAGCAGTCGCCCTAGCGCTTGCAAATAGAGGCGTCGAGCGATACCTGCCTGTGTATCGCGGCAGATACCGGACGGCGGGGCGTTACCAGGATGTGGATTTGCCGCTGTTTCCGCAATATGTTTTTTGCAGAGTTGGCACATGGTCGCGCGCGCATGTGCTGAGCACCCCTGGTGTTTTCAGATTTGTAGCGTTTGGGAACAAGCCGGCCCCGGTTGACCCCACGGAACTGGAGAGGGTCCGCCGGGTGGCCGCTGCAGGCGCGGACCTGCGGCCGTGGCCTTTTCTCCAGACGGGCGATCTCGTAGAAATCGCCGACGGGCCCTTCCGCGGCCTTTCGGGCCGATTGATCGCCGCCAAGGGAGATTGCAGACTGATACTGGATATCTCACTGCTGCAGCGTTCCGTCGCCCTGACGGTCGACCGCGGCTGTGTGAGACCCAGCCGCAGGGCGTCTGACTCTATGCTTGCGAAGTCTCGGAGCAGCCTCGCAACCGCATAGGCAATCCATAGAAACTTCCGGCCAAACACAAGACCTTAGTGGCCTCGGAGCCCAGCCGATGACTAGTAAACCTCGAAACCGGATTGTGGTGTTCCGCCTCAGCCAGGAAGAGTATCGCTCCCTACAGGAAGCCTCGGACCGCTCGGGCGCGCGAAATCTCTCCGACTTCACGCGCTCGGAGGTACTGGGGTGCCTGAATTCGGACGGTTTGGGCGGCCAGTTAACCCGCCGCTTCGCGTTGCTCGAACAGCAGATCGCGGCGATGCAGTTTCAGTTGAATAGCCTGCTTCAAGGAGTGTTTCATGAAGAAGTCAAACAACAGTTTTAGTGACGGGGGACGCGGCTGGCGCTGCAGCCTGTTCTATTTGTTTCTGCTAACGCTGCTACCGGCCGCTTCGGCGCAGATACGACCCGCGCCGGAGCTGAACGCCAACCTGCCGGCGCAACGCATTGGCGCGAGCGACCTGATCGCGATCTCGGTGTATGACGCCCCCGAATTGACGCGCACAGTGCGGGTGGGGGCAGACGGGATGATGCGGTTACCAATGCTCAAGCAGCGCATCAAGGCCCAGGGACTGATGCCCGGCGAACTGGAAACCGCTATCGCGCAGGCTCTGTCGGCCGAGGGACTGCTGGTGGACCCTTCCGTCACGGTCACGATCGCGGAATACAATAGCCGTCCCATTTCCGTGATGGGCGAGGTGCGCCAGCCGACGACGTTCCAGGCATCGGGCCCGGTGAGTTTGCTGGAGGCTCTTACCAAGGCCGGGGGACTGGCTCCCGAAGCGGGTCCGGAAATCCTGGTCAGCAGGTCGCAGACCGGCGCGGATGGGTCGGTTACGGCACTGGTGCAGCGCATTCTGGTTAAGGGACTGATCGATGCCGCCGATCCCAGTTTGAACATATCCCTCATTGGCGGCGAAGAAATCCGGGTGCCCGCAGTGGGTAAAGTCTATGTGATCGGCAATGTTAAAAAGCCCGGCGCTTTTGCCGTGCAGGACGGCGTGGAATCCACTGTCCTGAAGATGCTGGCGTTGTCTGAAGGTCTGATGCCCTACGCTTCCAAAGAGGCCTATATCTACCGGCGGGAAGCCAACGGCAGCAAGAACGAGATACTGATTCCGCTGAGCAAGATCATGGAGCGCAAATCTCCGGACGCGACCCTGCTGGCCAACGATATTCTTTACGTGCCGGATAATAAGACCCGCCGGATGACCCTGGGCGCCCTGGAAAAGGTGCTGGTCTTTGGCACGGGCGCCAGTTCGGCGTTGATTTACGCCGGCGTCCGATGAGCCGGTTGCCGGGCAGTGGAATCCATGTCTAAAAACCAAATGAACGAACCAAAAGCTCTCCCCGCCCCTAATCAAGCCTTGCAGCCAAGCTGGTACGGTTACGACGTCGAGCCGCCGGAACAGTCCGCTATCCCGCTGGCTCACTATATCTGGATTTTACGCCGCCATCGCTGGAAGATTCTCACGTTCGTCTTTGCCTGCGTGACCGCCACCCTGATCGTATCCGCGCGGCTGACCCCGATTTACGAATCCACCGTCACAGTGGATATCGACCGCCAGATGCCGTCGGCCATTATCGGCCAAGACGCGGGGCGCACGCCCCTAAACGACTCCGACCAGTTTCTAGCAACTCAAGTGAAACTGATCCAGTCGGACTCGGTGTTGCGGCCCGTGGCGCAGCAGTATCATCTCCTCGATCTCGAAAAGGACGCGTCCGACGTGACGCCCGAGAGGTCCGAGGCAGAGCAGGACGCTCCCATTCTGCTAAAGAAACTCAAGGTGGCACGTCCTCCCAACACTTACTTGTTGCTGATCAGCTACCGCTCGCCGCAGCCGCGCCTGGCTGCCGATGTGGCTAATGCGGTGGCGCGCTCTTACGTGGAACACACCTACAGTATTCGCTTCAAGTCGTCCGCGTCTTTAGCCGACTTCATGGAGAAGCAGCTAGAGGAGTTGAAGGCCAAGATGGAGCGTTCGTCGGCCGCCCTGGCGCAGTTCGAACGCGAGTTGAATGTAATCAATCCGGAGGAGAAGACCAGCATTCTCTCCGCGCGGCTGTTGCAGCTCAACACCGAGTACACGAACGCCCAAACGGACCGGGTGCGCAAGGAATCCGCATGGAAATCCGTGCAGAGCGGCACCCTCGAGGCCGCCCAGGTATCGACCCAGGGGGAGAACCTGAAAACGCTCTCCGGGAAGCTGGATGAAGCCCGCCAGAAGTTCGCGGATGTGAAGACGCACTACGGCCCCAACCATCCGGAGTACCGTAAGGCCGCCGTGCAGGTGGAGGAAATTGAACGCCAGTTGCAGCAGAGCAGTAAAAACGCGGCCCAGCGCGTGGAAGTGGAGTACCGCGAATCCACTAACCGCGAGGGCATGCTGAAGAAAGCCGTCGCCGAGACAAAGACAGAGTTCGACCGGCTGAACGCGCGCAGCTTCGAATACCAGTCTTTAAAGCGCGAAGCCGAAGCCGATAAAACGCTCTATGAGGAGTTGGTCCGCAAAATCAAAGAGGCCGGAATTAATGCGGGGTTCCAGAACAGCTCCATCCGCATCGCCGATCCAGCACGCGCGGCCATCAAGCCGGTATTTCCGAACATGAAGCTGAACGTGATGCTGGCCTTCCTGTTTTCAACGCTGCTTTCAGTGGGATTCGCGGTCCTGACCGATTTGCTGGATGGCTCGGTGCGCGATCCCGAACAGGTGCGCACACTCTTTCAGACGGATGTGCTGGGCAGCCTGCCGATGGTAAAAACGTGGCGCCACAGCCTGATCTCCGCGGTAACCGGCGAAGGTAATTCGACCGCATTAGTGCGCGGGGAGTTGGCGGTGGTGGCGGCGACAGACCGCGGCGTCACCGGGTTTGAAGAGGCCGTGAGAACGTTGCGCAACTCGATCCTGCTGGGAACGTTCGACCGCCGTTTGAAGTCGCTGATGATCACCAGCGCGACGCCCGCCGAAGGCAAAACCACTACCGCGGTGCACTTGGCCATTTCTCACGCCCAGCAGAAGCACAAGACGCTGTTGATCGACTGCGACCTGCGCCGTCCGGGAGTCCATAGCAAGCTGGGGATTAATCCCGAAACGGGTCTGGCCGCGGTTCTGCAAAACGGGATGCAGTGGCGGGAGAAGCTGGTGCAGTTGCCGGAAGTGCCTGACCTGGACATCTTACCCACCGGTTTTTCCAGCCGCAGGGCGGCGGACTTGATCGGGCGGCGGCTGCCGGAAATCCTGGAAGAGGCGGCCACGGAATATGACCTGATTGTGGTGGACTCGCCGCCTATTTTGGGCTTCCCGGAGCCGCTGCAAATGGCGGCGGCGGTGGACGGCGTGGTGATGGTGGCCAAAGCCGGCGAAACGAATCGGAAGACAGTGGCGTCGGCGCTGAGTACCCTGCAACGGGTGCGGGCAAATGTGGTCGGCCTGGTGCTGAACTCAGTGACCAGCAATATGAGCGATAGCTACAGGTATTACGGGTATTACGGGAAGTATTACCGATATTACAAGGCCGCGGAAGGCGACTAACAGTGAGCGTCCGTCCTGATTGACCTATCAGGACGAGCTACGGTGGGCACGGGAAAACGGAAGTGGGCAGAGGAGCCCCGTTTCGGGCGAGCCGGACGCTCGCGCATCAGCCGCTTGTAGCGCTGGCGCCAGATTACTTCCAACACGCAGGAAGACATGCACGCCGCCCAGTCCATATTTCAACGTTCTGCTTCCAATGCCGGCATCCTCGCGCTTGGCAATTTCGGGGCAGTGGCGTGCAACTATCTAGCAGTCATTTATCTAGCTCGCCGTCTCGACAAAGAGATGTTCGGCCTGTTTACCTACGGCCAGACACTCGCCACGTATGCAATCTTAGTGGCCGATCTGGGGTTCGCTCCGTATTTCTCGCGCACTTTAGCACGGCAGTCACGTCTGGTCGAGAAGAACCTAATCGGTATTATTACAGCTCAAGCAAGCGCGGGACTGGCCGCCCTGATGGTTCTGATTCTGCTGAGCGCCGTCCTGGATCCGTCGCATTCTCCGCTGGTCATAGCCGTGGTGCTCATTTCCGCGTCCTCAGCGCTTGTTTATCCCTTTGCGATCGACTGGTATTACCTCGGGAACGGACGTATCGCTGTATATTCCATCAGCAAATTTATACAGGCCTCGACGTTCCTGGCAGGCGCGGCAATCCTCGTCACAGCCCCGCATGACGTCCTACTTGCCTGTTCTTTGCGAACGATATCGTTCGTTATTGCGGCAATCTGGCTTGCACACCGGTTGCCAGCTTCTGTGTGCTTGAAATCCGTAAAAGGGTTTCACAGTACCTGGCATGTGTTCCGAACCTCAGCGAAATGGTTTTGGATGTCCGCGGTATTTGTACAACTCTATAACGGCCTTGACATCATCCTGCTTCGTTTCTTCGGCAGAGCTTCGGACCTGGGACTCTACAGCGCCAGTTTTCGTTTGAACGCTCTGTGTCTGACGCCGATTTCCCTCATGAACGCGGCGATGTTACCTCTCCTCTCCAGCGAGAGCCTGGAAACGCCACAAAGGTTTCGAGCGGTTATGAAGCACTACATTAGATTGGCAAGTTCCGCGGCATTGTTCATCGTAGTAATCGCCATCTTCGCCTCCAACCTGGTTATCACCTTCGTTTATGGCCATTCGTACGGCCAGGCGGGACAATATCTACGTTTCTTGCTGCTGGGGTCGGCGGCGCTTGCACTAAACGGTGCGATTGCCCAGCCATTGCTCGCGACAGGCAGAGAGCGTGTAGTGACTTTCCAGGTTGCGGTTACAGCGCTGAGTTGTGGTCTTGCCAATTTCATCTGCATCCCGAAATTCGGCGCCATGGCCGCCTCTTGGGTGTATCTTGGCGCGGCGATTCTCGGTACGGTCTGGCTGCTGCCGGCCTATCGGGTTTTGCTGAGAGATGGCCCGGCCCCGGGGCAGCAGGCACCACATCCTAGCCAGTACGAGGTGGACGAAGTTGCCTGAGATTGCTTTCGTCATACCCACATTTAATGCCGGCGGCGCGGAACGCGCCTTATTGAACTGGCTCCGCCATTGGCCAGCCGACCAGATATTGCGTCCGGTGGTGATCGTCCGGCGGCGTGTTGGGCCGCTGCTAGCTCAAATACCGGAACATATCCCGGTTCTTGATCTCGAAATCAACGGCAACGGATTGCGGCACTCCGCGTTATTTGCCGTCAGACTTGCGCGAGTTATCGCGCGCCGAAGGCCCACAATCGTGGTTGCGCTTCTGTGCGTGCCCTCGGCGGCCCTGGCTGCGCGGCTTGCCAGCCGAGGCGTAAAAATCGTCGCGAGCCTGCAGAATCCGATTGCCGGCAGCGAATCTGGATTTGTGCGAAATCAGTCGAGAGGTCCTTGGGTACTGCCCGTGTGCCGTTGGACATTTCGCGCCTGCGACCAGTTCTGGGCTATTGCTCCAGGACTTGCCAAAGAAGCCATAGAAACGTTCCAAGCTCCGGAGAAGCGGACCGTGCTGCTGCCGAACTCAGTCGATATCGAGCTTATCGACTCAAAGAAGGCAGAAGCAGTCATTCACCCAGCGTTCGCGAACCCGGAAGTTCCTGTCATTCTGACCGCTTGCCGGCTGGTTTGGCAAAAACGTGTTGATATCCTCCTGGAGGCATTTGCGAGACTTTGCCAGCGTCACCCGGCCAATCTCGTCATTCTTGGCGACGGACAATTACGCGCGGAGCTCGAAGCCCACGCGCGGACTCTCGGTATTGCAAACCGCACCTATTTTCTTGGTGTCAGCGACAACCCGTGGCGGTTCATCGCCCGGGCATCCGTATTTGTCTTATCGTCCGACTTTGAAGGACTTGGAAACGTATTGGTCGAGGCGATGGCCTGCGGCGCGCCAGTAGTAGCTACTCGCGCACGGCCGGGCGCGGAATTCGTCATTACGCACGAGTCGAACGGCCTGTTGGCGCGTACCGGCGATCCCATAGCTTTGGAGGCTGGCATCCGTCGCATGCTGGAAGAGCCAAGTCTCCGAGAGCGTTGCATCGCGAATGGACTGCGGCGGGCCGCTGAGTTCGATATTGGCAAAACCATGGCACAAATGAAACTCTATATCGAGGCGTTACTCCGGCCTAAGTATGAGAGTCCGAGGGTCGCAGCCTTGTGATCTTTGCTGGCTCAATGGCGGCGATTCTGGCATCCATGATGGTTGCCCTCAGGCTCCAGGGCACGCTTTTAGTTCCCTGGTGCTTGTACCTTGTTGCCAGATGTCGTGGCGCTGGTGAATCCCGCGACTTTACGGCCAATCCGCTCGGTTACTCGGAGTTCCTGGGTTTGGTTAGGCCCACGGCCTCGGCAACACGAGTGTTCCCGGCTCACCGGCCAGGCAACTGTCTCGAAGAGGAACTCGGTTGAAGATGCTAATGCTAACCCGCGGCGAGCGCGCGGCGGCGAGCAGCCGGATACGGTCTTACCAGTTCGTCCCATGGTTCGAGAGGTCGGGCATCGAGGTAACAGTCGCACCACTGCTGACCAGCCGATATGTGCAACGGCTCTACAGAGGTTATCGGCCTGAGGTAATCCGCACGTGCGGCCGTTACTGTACACGCATCCGCCAGATGTTGGGGGCCCGAAGGTTCGAGGTTTTGTGGGTCGAGCAAGAAGTGCTGCCGTGGATGCCGGCGTGGTGCGATGTGGGGTTTCTGGGTTGGGCCGATGTTCCTACTATCATCGACTACGATGACGCAGTTTACGAACGATATGGCGATGTCAGGTCTTGCATTGCGCGACGCATAACCCATAACAAGATCGAGAGAGTGATGCGCAGCGCAGACGTCGTCATTGCCGGCAACGAGGAGATTGCCAGACATGCGGAAAATTCCGGTACCAGTCATGTAGAGATCATTCCATCGGTCGTTGACCCTGAGCACTACGACAGCAGGGGGATAGCTGCGGAAGGGTTGCTTAGGATTTGTTGGGTGGGGACGCCGATTACGTCGAGGTTTCTCGGTGTTGTGAAGGGTCCACTGAGCGAATTCTGTCGGGAGGCTCGTGCGCGATTGACCGTGATTGGCGCTCCCAAATGGGGATGTGACGGACTTGACGTAGAACATGTTGAGTGGTCGGAAGAGACTGAGGGCGCGAATATCTCCCGATGCAGTATCGGTATTATGCCTCTCAGCGACGGGCCGTTCGAGCGCGGCAAATGCGGCTACAAGCTTTTACAGTATATGGCTTGTGGACTCCCCGTAATTGCCTCTCCGATCGGCGTGAATCGGTCTCTGGTTAAGAACGGCGTCAATGGGTTTTTGGCAAGTACCCCAGCCGAATGGCTTGAGGCGCTGCGAATGCTCTCCAGCAGGCCTGAACTGCGACGCGAGATGGGCAGATCGGGCCGCGAACTGGTGGAGAAAGAGTACTCCATACAGGTGGCCGCTCCTCGCCTGGTTGAGATTGTCAACACCGCGAAACAGATTCGTTTACAAACGATGCCACACAGTCAGTGCGCGCCGGTAACTCGTGCTCCTGAAGACGGACACACGCTTAACGGCCAGTGAAATCCGATGAACAAGATGATGAACCAGGCGGCTGCAGAGCTGAATTGCGACTCGGCGCTGCCACCCCGCCTCAATCCCCCAGTCGACCCTCAGCAGGGTGAGTACACCAACTGGCGAATTCGAGAATAGCAGACATGTACCTCTACTCCGATGGGCTTGTGGCAAGGCTGGGCTTGATTTTACTAGGGAGCCTGTTGTTGATCGTGACGGCCGCGTTGCGTCCGCGAGCCGTATTGTCGGCGCAAAACTGGATCGCCCTGGCGGGCGTTCGGTTGGCCGCGTCGATGCTCGCGCTCTCATCGGTGCTGCCTCATTACCTGGAAGAGGGCAAGGCCGACATGGTGTCTTACCACCAGTTGGGAATCGCAGCCAGCGAGAATTTGCGCAGACTCGATTTCAGTGGATTGACTTCTCCGTTTGGCAGCGATGGGATGAACCTGCTCACAGGAATGCTGTACGTCCCGTTTGGCGCGGACGTTCTTGGGATGTTCTTCTTCAGTGCGGCGCTGGGGATTGGTTCGGTCGTGTTCTTTGTCAAGGCCGCCGTTTTGGTATGGCCGCGGTCGAACGGCAGGGTCTACGGGGCGATCTTGGGCGCCACTCCGTCACTCCTTATGTGGACCGGGGTATTTGGCAAGGACTCCTGGGCGGCCCTTGGGCTGGCGCTGTGGACCTATGCCTATACGCTGTTATATGCGCGGGGGTTCAAGAAGGCGCTAGGCGCCGGCGCCGCAGGCTTCCTGATTCTGCTGGTGGTCCGGCCGCACATCGCGATGATATGCGCGCTCGCGGCGCTGGCTGCTTCTTCGATGGGCGGATGGTTTCGTGCTCGCAGCGGATGGCGGAAGTCAGCGCTGTTCATTTTCATGGCGGCGGCGCTAGTTTCCGGCGCGTTGTACCCCGTGATGGTATCCACGGGGCTGGGTTCCTTCTCGGTAGATTCAGTGCTTCTGCGCGAGGAGCAAGTGCGCACAGGGAACACCATTGGAGGCTCCGTCGTGGATGTCGAACCGGTGACGAGCGTGCCCCAATTCCTGGGCATGCTCCCTGAGGCGGTCATCCGCATCTTCGCCCGCCCGACGGTGCTTGAGGCTAACAACCGCCTCAGTCTGATGGCCGCATTAGAGAACCTGGTCGTCTCGGGAGCGTTGTTGTACATCCTTTGCCATCCGAAACGCTTGTTCCACGCGCTTCGGCTGTCACAGCTTTTCGTCTTTTCGGGCACCATGATTGTGTTCCTCTTCCTGTTCCTGGCGCCGGTGCCGAACCTCGGCCTAATGGTGCGCGAGCGCGCCCAGATATTGCCATTCCTGGCGCTATTCTTTGTGGCGGCGTGGAGACCGAGGCAACCGCGCGGTGTGGCGCGTAGAGGCTTAGCGGGGCGAACCTACTGCCCCGGGAAGCTGGAAGCATTTCCGGCGCCGGGCATGGCGCCGCGCTTGGCGGACCCGAGGGTGTCAACCCGATGAAGGCGACCACCAAACCTGCCTGCGGCGGAGCGCAATTGTGACTCCCCGTGTACTGGCAATCACCACTGTAGACGTGATGGCGTGGGGCTTGCTTAGACCGTGGTTGCAAGCTCTCCGCATTGCGGGCTACGAAGTCCACATCGCGTGTTCACGGAGCCGGTACTTCGACGGCTTGGCCCGCGAGGGATTCGTGATGCATGAGGTGGCGCTACGGCGCCGCTTCAATCCTTTTTTCCATTTGCGGCCCGCGATTCAGTTGTTCCGGCTGGTACGCGGCGGGAAGTTCGACGTGGTGAACACGCACAGTCCGGTCGCGGGGACCGTCGGACGCACCGCGGCGTGGCTGGCGGGAAGCAGAAACATCCTGTACACCGTACACGGTTTCTACTTCCACGAGCGCATGGCCTGGTGGCCGCGGTGGTTCTTCCAAGCGGTGGAATGGATCGTTGGGCGGATGACCAGCCATTTCATGTTCGTTTCAGATGAAGACCGGCGCACCGCGATAGCGGCCGGTATCGTCCCCGACTCGAGGCAAGCGACGACGATATACAACGGCGTGGATCTGGAGCGATTCCGGCCGCGGCAGCGCATGCGTTCGACAGACGCATGTGTGATCGGTATCGTTGCGCGCATCGTGCGAGAGAAAGGATACCGCGAATTTCTGGATATGGCCGAGCGGGTGATCCGGACCGGCCGCAAGGTGTCCTTCCTCATCGTTGGCGACTCTTTGCCGAGCGACCGCGACCAGTTCGGCGGAAAGCTGCGAGAGAGAATCCGGAAAGCCGGTTTGCAGAAGCACTTCCAGCTAACGGGCCTCATCGAGGATGTCGCACCATACCTGCAAATGATGGATATTTTCGTGCTGCCTTCTTACCGTGAGGGTTTTCCGCGCTCGATACTGGAGGCCATGGCGTGCGGGCTGCCGGTGGTAACAACCGCCATCCGCGGTTGCCGCGAAACGGTGGTGGATGGCGAGACTGGCCTGATCGTACCGGCGCGCGACGCGGAGGCGTTGACCGCATCGGTTTTGAGGTTGATCGACAATCCCGAGTTGGCCACGCGGATGGGAGAGGCTGGGCGGCGGCGCGCAGTCGACCTCTACGACACACGCGTTGTGCAAGAAAGGTTCGTCGCCGTCTTCGACCGGATAATGGCGGATACGAACTTCTCGCGGAGCAGGCAAGAGTCCTGCCCGACAACGGAATGAATACCCGATTGGGCGAGTTTGGGCGGCGAGCAACCGAAGTGGGGCTGGCAGCACTTCTCGCGACCAGTTTGGTTCCGGTGATGGCTGCCATCGGCGTGGCGATCGCACTGAGCATGGGAAAGCCTGTTATTTTCCGCGCCCGACGTGCAGGCGCTGGCAGGCAGATCTTCACTGTCTATAAATTTCGCACTATGTCATCCCAAACAGGCCCCGATGGGCGCCCGCTACCCGATTCCAAGAGACTCACTTCTCTAGGGCGTTTCCTGCGCGCGACCAGCCTCGACGAATTGCCGCAGCTCTGGAATGTGCTCCGGGGTGAGATGACCTTCGTCGGCCCGCGGCCGCTTTTGCCCGAATACTTGCCGCGCTACAGCGAGCGCCAGACGCGCCGGCACGAGGTGTGTCCCGGCATTACTGGCTGGGCCCAGGTTAATGGCCGAAATACATTGACCTGGGAGCAGAAATTCGAACTGGACGTATGGTACGTAGACCATCGCAGCCTGCTGCTGGACATCCGGATCGTCTTTCTCACCGCGTGGCGTGTATTGCACCGCGAAGGTATCGCCCAGGATGGCCATGCCACCATGCCTGAGTTTCTCGGTTCGGCACTGGAAAATAACTCGAGTAAGCCGGAGTCGAAACCGGCGTATTAATCGAGGAAAGCACCATTTGTCTTCGTCACTTGCCATGACCGGATCCTGCCGCGTCTGCGGATCGGACCGTGTGGCGCCAAGACACGCCTTTCCCGGGACAAAGCTGCATCGGTGCCGCGATTGCGGGTTTTGGTTCTGTGATCCCGTCGTGAAGACGGAATCGGCCTCTTCCGGGCCGTCGTCAATTATGACTGACGAAGACTATTCAGGCGGCCTGCTGCGGCCCACTGCCGCCCAGGCGGCACGATATGGCGTTCTCGCCCGGTGGCGATACCAGGCATACCGCAGGTTGTTGGGCCATGCCGCGTTTTCTATGCTCGAAATCGGGTGTGGCTCGGGCGACCTGGGTGCTGAATTCATCAGACTTGGGGTCGATTATCATGGCGTGAACATCGACATCCGGGTTGTCCATGCCGGCCAGCGGCGGCTAGGGGATCGTATTCAGCAACGGGACTTTCTTTCTATGGAAACGGAGCGTAAATACGACATGGTCTGTTTCCACCAAGTCCTTGAACACATAACAGAACCCCGTCTGTTCGCGAAGCGCGTGCGTGAGTGTACTAACTGCGGAGGAGGCATACACGGCGACGTACCCAACGTCACTGGACTATCCGCATCCGTCCACCGCTTCGTGCGTTGGGATCGGCGCCGCTACGGAGCGATCATTCTGCCTCACCACCAACTCGCTTACGAACCAAAAACAATTCATGACCTTTTCGGCGAGACCTTCAGACTCAAGACATTCGACGTCAGGATCAACGATCCGACTTGGGGCCAGGTGAACGAACTCGGGTATGCCATGCGGGTTTATTCCGCGGTCAGCGGCATCTTGAACGCCGGGGGCAATATGGCCTTCCTCGGCTCACGGCTGGAGGTCCAATGACCATCGCACGATCGAAAGACAATGCAGCACTGGTCATTATCGGCGCGGGAGGGATGGGATCCGAATTTGTCTGGGTGGCCGAGGAAATGAACGCGGCGGCTGTCCGGGACGGTGCGGCTTGCCTGCCATGGCAGATTCTGGGTTACGCGGACGATGCGCCTGAAAAGCGGGGACGGAAGCTCGGCCCTTACCTGGTGCATGGAACGATTGCGGAAACCGCCGCGCTGTTCTCCGGGCAGAGTGTCAGCTTTGGTGTGGCCATCGGGAATAACCAGACACGGGAGAAACTGGCGCGCGCGGCGGAAGCCGCCGGCTGGAATCCGGCGACCCTGGTACACCCGTCCGTCATCGCGGCAAAAGACGCGCGGATCGGCGCGGGCACCTACATCGCCCCTGGCTGTGTGGTTTGCCCGAGGGCGGAGGTTGGCAAGTACGTCATCGTGAACACCCATGTTTCGGTGGGCCACGATAGCGTGCTGGAGGACTACGCGCAGGCTTGCCCGGGAACCCGGATCAGCGGCGGGTGCCGCGCCGGTCGCCGCGCGTTCTTGGGATCGAATTCGAGTCTTACGCCCGGAGTGCTGGTCGGCGAAGACGCGGTCGTAGGCGCGAACTCGCATGCGGTCCGAAACGTGGCCGCGGGTGTGACCGTGGCCGGCTGCCCGGCTCGACTTGTTGGCGGACCTCCGAGAACGGCGGAGGCGTAAGACCAACGTCACTGGAATGGAGGCTGGCGGCATGGATGATCTTGAAATACGCAATTCCGTCGCGGAGATTCTGGAAGCCGCGCCTGGAACACTGACCGAGAAGACGGAGTTGGAAAGTTTCCCCGCATATGATTCCACCGGGCGGCTATCGCTGATGGTGTGTCTTTCCGACTTAAGCGGCTACCCCTTTGAACTCGCGGCACTGCGGAACCTGCGCACCTACGGGGACGTTCTGAAGCTCATGCGAAAGATCAACGGGAATGGGCAGAGTTCGTAGCGGAACCTCCATCCTGGGGCTCGCGGCAGTCCTGCCGGCGGGAAGGCTCGATAATGACGAGATCGCCTGCCGATTCGGCCGGGACCAGGTCGCCTCGGCGATCAGGATGTCCGGCATCCGCGAACGTAGGGTGGCCGGACCGGGACAGTGTGCATCCGACCTGGCGCTCACCGCGGCGGACCGGCTCATTCGCCAGATGGGTTTCGACCCGTCCCTGATCGATCTGCTCCTGTTCGTCTCCCAGACGCCCGATTACAAGATTCCAACAACGGCGTCGGTTCTGCACGGAAAACTGGGCCTTGGCGAGAATTGCGCGGCATTCGACGTAAACCAGGCTTGCAGCGCGTATCCGTACTCGTTGAGTATCGCGCACTCCATGATCGTCAGCGGCATGTCCCGATATGCGCTGATCCTGAACGCCGACACGCTGACCAAACTGATTCACCCGCGAGACCGCAGCCTGCTTGTGCTTCACGGCGATGCGGCGGCGGCGACGATTCTGGGGCCTTGCCAGGAGGCTCACGGCCTGGAGGGGCTGGTTCTGGGCACGGACGGCTCCGGGGCGAAACATCTGCTGGTTCCCGCGGGAGGCTCCCGTCTGCCTTGCGGACCTGAAACGAAGGTCGAGAGAACGGATGAAGCCGGATGCACTCGAACGGACGAGAACCTGGTCATGGACGGGCCGGCAGTGTTCCACTTTTCGGTCTACAAGGTGCCCGAAGCGATCCGAAGCGCGCTGGGCGAACTCGCGCTGACCATGGACGATATCGACCTGGTGATTCTCCACCAGGCTAACAAGACAATGATGGACCTGATCTACAAAAGCCTGCGGGTACCGCCCGAGAAGCGATTCTATTGCCTGGAAAGCATGGGGAACAGCAGCGGTCCCTCGACACCCGTGGCTTTAGCCGAGGCCTGGCGCCAGCGGCGGATTCTGCCTGGCTCGCGCACGCTCCTATGTTCGTTCGGCGCCGGTCTCACCTGGGGAGTGGCGGTGATTCGGTGGCCGGAGGATGCCAACCCCGTGCCGGAACTGGATCCCGTAGTGCCAGATGAGGAGATGCTCAGTGCGGCGCTTTGAGGGGCGCACGGTGCTGGTTACCGGCGCATCTTCGGGCATCGGAATGGCTTCCGCGCGGCGGTTTGCCGAAGAAGGTGCGGCGGTGATCTGCACGGCCCGCACGAAAGATCGCCTCGATCATGCCGTGGCCGGACTACCCGGCTCAGGACACCTCGCGTTGCCATTCGATGCCGCGAACGAAGCTGAGGTAGACCGCGCTACGGACCGGTTGAAGTCGGAGAAGCGCGCGGTCCACGCGGCCATCCTGTGTGCGGGGCAGCACGCACTGCGGCCGCTGCAACTGCTGAAGGCCTGCCACATCGACGAATCCCTGGCAGCCAACGTGCGCTCCGTCCTGCTGTGCACGAGAATGGCGGCCAAGCTCTCTTCTCCGGATGGCGCCTCGATCGTCTATCTGGGGTCCGCGGCGGCCCTCGTTGGAAGCACCGGCGAAGCCGTTTACGCCGCTGGCAAGGGCGCGCTGATATCGGCATGCCGTAGCCTGGCCGCGGAACTGGCTGCGAAGCGTATTCGCATCAACGTGGTGGTCCCGGGGGTAGTCGAGACGCCCATGTCGGACCGCTGGTTGAGTCAACTCGCTCCGGAACAGAAAGCCGCCGTTCGGGCGCGCCATTTGCTCGGGTTTGGACAGCCAGAGGACGTGGCGGCCGCCGTCGCGTTTCTGGCAAGCGACGAAGCCCGCTGGATCACGGGAACTTGCCTGACCATCGATGGAGGCCTCACGTGTCACTAGCGGCGGTGGAGGCTGTACGGTTCGAGCAGATTAGGGTAGGCCGCGTTTTCCAGGTGTCGGAATGCTTCGGGCATTCGGAAATGGACCGGTTTGCGGACCTGAGCGGCGATCATAGCGCCATTCACTCCGATCCCGAAACGGCAAAGCGCTTTGGCTTTCGCGACCGTTTGCAGTACGGCTTTCTTTTGGCGAGTCTGCTCTCCCGCATTGTGGGAACAAACTTCGAGCACGCCATATGCACCTCCGTTTCGATGGATTTCGTGAATCCCGCCATCGCCGGCGAGCATGTGGAGGTACGCGCCGAAGTGACCCAGGTGCAGGAGACAATGCGCTCCGTAGCGCTTAAGATCGCGATCTCGAGCGAACGTGAGGTCATCGCGCGCGGCAAACTCATCACCGTCTTTCTAACCTGACCGGATTGCCAACCTTTCGGACTCTCAACATGTCGTTAATCTATCAACTCAACGTAATCTTTCAGGAAGTATTCGACAACCCGTCCCTGGCCGTGCGGCCGCAGACGTCACCTAACGACATCGCAGACTGGGACTCGGTGGCGCAAGTTAAGCTCGTGCTGGCCGTGGAGGACGCATTCGCCACCCGGCTTACAACTGACGAAGTGACCGGCCTGCATTGTGTCGGCGACTTCCTCGTCGCATTGAACAAACGAATAGGCGCGGCTGGCTAACTGGCTGCCGCCGGACAGAAAGAATCAATCTCCCAGGAATCACTATGGCCCAACTGAGTCTTGCCTCCCCGTCCTCCCTCGAAGCTATCCCGGCGCCCCTATTCAAAGAGCGCTTCCGCTTCATTCATCCCACGCTGCCGCCGCTCGAACGAATTGTTTCCGAGTACCGGGAGGTATTTCGTCAAGGACTGATCACCAACGGCGCTTTAGTAGCCCGGCTGGAAGCGGCGGTCTGCGAGCGGCTCGGCGTCCGGCATTGTGTTGCGGTGTCGAGCTGCACCAGCGGCCTCATACTGACGATGAAAGCCCTGGGCTTGTCCGGCGAAGTCATCTTACCTAGCTTCACTTTTTTCGCGACCGGCGAGGCAGTATTGTGGAACGGACTCACGCCCGTGTTTGCCGACTGCGATCCCCGGACTTGGAACGTCGAGCCGGACGCCGTGGAACGAGCCATCACGCCGCGGACCTCGGCGATTTTGGCGGTGCATCTCTACGGCAATCCCGCTCCGGTGGCGGAACTGGAGCGGATCGCCGAAAAGCATGGCTTGAAATTGTTGTTCGATGCCGCGCACGCCTTTGGCGCCAGCTATAAGGGACAGTCCGTGGGCCGGTTTGGCGATGCGGAGGTATTCTCTCTATCGCCGACGAAGCTGCTGGTGGCGGGCGAAGGCGGCCTGGTTTGTACCAGCGACCCCACCCTCGCGCACCGGCTGCGTGCCGGCCGGAACTACGGAGACCTGGGGAGCTATAATCCGATGTTGCTGGGGCTGAACGCCCGCATGACGGAGTTCAACGCAGCCATGGCCCTGGCCGGTCTCGACCTGGTCGCTGTTAAGGTCACCCGGCACAATCAGATCGCCGCGCTTTATAACTCGGAGTTGGATGGAACGCCTGGAATCGGCTTTCAGCAGCTTCCGCCGGGACACAGATCGAGTTACAAGGACTACTCGGTGAGCGTGGATTCCGAAGCTTTCGGGATGACACGCGACGAACTGCGCGCCGGGCTTCTGCGGGAGAACATCGAAACCAAGAAGTACTTTTATCCTCCGCTGCACCAGCAGACCCTTTTCCGCCCATTCGCGCCGGCTGGCCGCGGGGCCCTGCGGGCGACTGAGGCGGTGGCCGAGTCGGTCTTGAGCTTGCCCATCTACGAATCGTTGCCGGCCGGGACAGTACGGCAAGTGGCGGGCGCCATCCGCCACCTGTCACAATCGACCCGCCAGAAAGGTGCGCGCGCATGTTGAGGTCGCTGCGGAACCTGCGATGGAAGGAAGCGCTTCCCCGCGTGCTGACGGACTTCCTGACGGTACATGTCAGTATGCTGCTGGCACTGGCGATCTCCGTCACCTATCGGACCGCGTTCGGATACAGCGCCGACGCGCAGCAACTGATCACCGGATTCCGCCATTATTACGCCACCTTTTTCTGGCTCCTCTCACCCATCTTTCCGGCGGTGTTCCTGCTAAACGGTTTCTACACCTATACGCGCGCGTACGTCGGCAGGCGGAAGGCCAGGGTGATTCTGCGGGGCGTCGCGCTGGCGGTGATGCTGTTCTTCGTGGCTGACTCCCTGCTATTCCAACTTCACAGCACGGGACGCAGCGTAGCTCTCCCATTTGTGGTGCTGGCAGGTTGCGGGTTATGTTCCGCGCGCCTGGTGAAGGCCACCCTCGAAAGACGCTTTTCGCGAAGGAGGGAGACCAACACCCCCGCGCAGCCGAAGCGAGTGCTGGTGATCGGCGGCGCCGGCTACATTGGGTCGTTGCTAGTGGAGCGCTTGCTGGGAAGCGGCTGCAAGGTGCGCGTATTGGACAGCCTGATCTATGGCGGCGAACCGCTGCGAGCCGCCAAGGGCCACCCTAATTTCGAGCTGATGGTCGGCGATTGCCGCAATATCCAGGATGTGGTGAAAGCCGTGCGCGGCATGGAGTCCGTGGTCCAGTTGGCCGCCATCGTGGGCGATCCGGCGTGTGAGCAGGACCGCACATCGGCGCTCGAGATCAACTACGCGTCCACCCGCATGCTTATCGAGATCGCCAAGGGGAACGGTGTGAGCCGGTTGATTTTCGCTTCCAGTTGCAGCGTGTACGGCGCCACGGAGGAGGAAGTCGACGAGCAGTCGCCGGTGCGGCCCGTATCGTTTTACGGCCAGACCAAAGTCGATTCCGAACGTGCTCTGTTGGAATCGAACACAGATACGTTCCATCCCACGATCTTGCGCTTCGCCACGGTGTTCGGCCTCTCGCACCGGCCACGCTTCGACCTGGTGGTGAATCTGCTGTCCGCCAAGGCGGCGCAGGACGGCGTCATCACCATCTACAACGGCCGGCAATGGCGTCCGTTCATCCATGTCAGGGACCTGGTGGAAGCGATCAGGGTGGTATTGGACGCGCCAACCCGCCTGGTGGGCGGCCAGGTCTTCAATGTGGGCGACTCACGGTTGAATTACACGTTGTCGGATGTTGGTGAAGCTATCCGAGAGATCTTTCCGGCGACACGCGTCGAGTGTGTGAATAACTCCGACAGCCGCAATTACCGGGTCAGTTTCAAAAAGATTGAAGAATGCCTGCGATTCCATGCGCATCAATCGCTACGGGACGGCATCGAGGAACTCAAGCAGGCGTGCGAGACGGGGCTGATCACGAACTATACGGACCTTCGTTATCACAACCAGCGGTTCCTGCTGGCCGCAGGCGGTCCGGGCTACAAGAGCGACGTGGACGCCCAGGTGATGGCCGCGTTTTCGCGGTCGCCGGTCAACGGGCACGCTGCCAACGCTGCCCTGCTCAGCGAGCCTATAGCTGCGCCGGTTTGAGCGGAGATCGTGTAGGGGACCCAGATCAATATTTACTGGTGGTGGGAGCACGGCCAAACTTCATGAAGGTCGCCCCCTTCACCGGGCGTTCCGCGCACGGCAAAGTGGGTGTTGTTAGAAACCGCGCGCATGATGACGGCGTTTGGCATCCGCGTCGCCCCACGTGGAGGCTGGCCTGCGCTCACGGGACATTTCCATACAGGAAGAGATCAACCGCCAACTAACGCAAACCGACCGACTTATGCCGGACACTACCGTGGATAATATGGGCAGCCAGGACCTGCCTGACGTTCCAGATCTGTTCAGGACGTGGCAATTCCCGCACTGTCCATTTGAGATGGAGTGTTCGGCCGCAGTGCTCGAACGGATCCGCCAGGAGGTGGAACAAGCCTGCCAGTCCCGCGGGGATATGCTGGAAACCGGCGGGGTCTTGTTTGGCATTCACGAGCGCGAACGCGTTCGTATCCTGGCTGCGAGGCCACTTGAATGCGAGCATGCCCTCGGCGCGGGGTTCGTTCTCTCGGAAAAAGACGAGCGGTGCCTGGCGCGGTTGATGCGGGCTCCCGCCACGGTCCCCGAGTTGAACGGCCTGGCGGTCTTAGGCTGGTATCACTCCCACATTCGCAGCGGGATCTTTCTCTCCGAGCGCGACCGGCAAATCCATGCGCGCTATTTCGACGCGCCATTTCAGATCGCGCTGGTGATTCGCCGCGAATCGAAGCAGCCCGCGCGCGCCGGCTTCTTTTTCCGCGAATCGTCGGGCTCGATGCGCACGGCGGCCAGTTACCAGGAGTTTGCGATAGATCCGCCGGCGGCACCGCAGATCAAACCGGCCGTGGTTTCCAAGCCGGCCCCCGCTCTCAAACGGACGCCCTCGGCCAAGCCGCCGCAACCGCGCGAATCGATCTGCCCCAGGTGCGCCGGCAAGAATCTGCGCCGCTCACGCAGGGTAGGTCTAATCGAGCAGTTTTGCGCGGTTTTCGGCTTTTACCCATACCGCTGCAATGAATGTCTCTCACGATCCTTTCTGAAGACTTACACTCTCCTGGATTGCCTCCAGTCCGGTCCGCATAAACGCCCGGAAGAGCGGAAAAGAGTACGGCAGCGCACGCGGCGCGAGATCCTCCTATGGGGCGGCGGAATTCTAGGTTTTATGGCGATCCTGTACTACATGGTCCGGGACACCGGTTCGGGATCCGATCAACCCTAAAGACGTTAGTCCTCGATGCCCACCATCCGCATGTCCTCGCGTTTGCTATATCCTTTCTGGATCCTCAGCCTTTTCCTGGTAGTGGCCGGTTCGCTGTTGCCGGCCACTTCGCCGATGATGCGCGCCGTCGCCTCGCTGCCGGTGGGCGCAAAGCCTCTGCACTTCTGCGCCTACGCCTGGCTGGCGTTGCTGGCGCTACTGGCCATCAGACGCCGGCCTTTCGCTGTCACTGCGGCGCTGGCCACGGTACTGCTGGGTGTGGCTTTGGAGTTCGGCCAGAAGCTGATACCGGGACGAGGGTTCGAAATCCGCGACATGTTCATCAACGGCGCCGGCGTCCTTAGCGGTGTCGCAATCGTGGTTCTCAGCCGTACGATCGTGGCGGCAAAGTCGTAGTTCGTTCCCGGTAAAACAAGGCGTGCCAGAATCCGCGCAAATCGTCATGCCGCCCGCCGGCTACGCCGCCCGGTCTCTCGCCCGCAAGCTTCTCATCTGGCTTGCCATCCCGTCCGCAGCCTGCATGGCATACTGGCCGCTGCGCATGGCTTGGGCCGATCACCTTTCGCGCGCATCCGATGCTGAAACCGTGGCGCGCGCCGTGCATCTGTCACAGGGCAATGCTGAATTCCGCCTGAAACTGGCCGCCGCCCAGCAAGCGACCGGTGACGCCCCGGCGGCCGCGATCGAGGCCGCGGCGGCCCTGGATCCCGGCAACGCCGAAGTATGGATACGTTTGAGCGCCGAAGAGGAACTGCGCGGGGATCTGGATATGGCCGCGAAACACCTGCTGCAGGCTGCCCGTGTGTGCCACCAGTTCGCGCCCCGATGGGCACTTGCTAATTTCTATTTCCGCCGCGGCGACGAAGGACGCTTCTGGCCGTGGGTGAAACAATCGCTGTGGATGGGCTATGGCGACATGGATCCGGTCTTCCGGCTTTGCTGGAACAAAAGCCAGGATGCGGGGCTGATCCTGGATCACGCCATACCGCAGCGCCGCGAGGTCCTGGCCGCGTATGTCCGCTTCCTGATGGAAGAAGGGCGGCTGGGTGGGTCCGAAGGAGCGGCAATCAGGCTGGCGGAACTGGCCACCATCGAGGACCGGCCGATTCTGGTGGCGTGGTGCAACCGGCAGCTTGATTCGGGCGCGATTAGCGCCACACTAAAGATCTGGAATACGATGTGCGCAAGGCAACTGCTGCCCTTTGCGCCGCTGGACCCAGACCGTGCGCCGCTCAATGATGGCGACTTTCTGGAGCCGTCCGTGGGCGGGGGCTTCGACTGGCGTGAGGCGCCCGGGCCTGGCGCCACGATCGGCAGAAACCGCTCGCCGCGATACCTATGGATCGCCTTCAACGGCGATCAGCCGGAAGTAAGCGTGCCGCTGAGCCGGCTCGCGCCTGTGACACCGAACGTAAGCTACCGTTTGCGTTTTGAGTACCACACGGCGGAACTTCCGGCTGCCAGCGGTTTGCACTGGAACGTATTCGACGGTCCGACAGGGATCGATCTCACGTCCTCCTCACCTTTCCTTTTCAGCATGGAGTGGAAGCCCGAGGAAGTGTGCTTTCGGGCGCCGGCCCGCGGACTGGTGCGCCTGGCTCTCACCTGTCAGCGCGTACCGGGCGCTACCCGGGTCCAGGGCTCCATCGCATTACGCCATGTGTCGATGGAGCGCCGGCCATGACTCGAGCGATAGCCGCCCTGGCCATCCTGCTGAGCTATGCACTGCTCACCATCTGGATCGATGAAAGCTGGGCGTGGTGCCTGGCGCAGTCCGCGGTGTTTATTTTCTTAGCCGGTTGGGCCGCCAGCCTATTGCGGCGTCCGTCTCCGGTGCGCGGGAGCCTGTGGCTGTTGCCGCTTTCTGCCGCGCCAGTCTGGGGCCTGGTACAACTCGCCACTCATCGCACCGTCTATCGATGGAGTACCTGGAATGCCGTGCTGAATTGGGCGACCTGGCTGGGGCTGTTCTTCCTGGCGCTGCAACTGTTCCAAAGCTCTTCCGCGCGGCACTGGTTTCTGCGTTTCGCGTTGTATTTCGGATTCGGGCTGAGTGTGCTCTCGACTGTCCAGATGTACACTTCGGGCGGCAAATTCTTCTGGCTCTTTCCGAGCGGCTACCTGGATTTCGTAATGGGGCCATTCGTGAACCAGAATCAGTATGCCGCATTCCTGGAGATGATACTGCCGATTGCGCTCTGGCACGGGCTGCGCGACCGGCGGAATGCGCTTGCCAATTTCGCAATGGCCGCCGCAATGTTCGCTTCCGTGATCGCGACCGCCTCGCGCGCCGGAACCGTTCTAGTATGCGTGGAAGTGGCCACCGTGCTGCTGCTGGCCTGGCGGCGCGGCGCGGTTTCGCCCGCTACGGTGGCCCGGGGGTTTGCCGCCTTCGCCGCCATTGCCGTGATCTTCACCGTCATCGTCAGTTGGCAGGCATTACGACGGCACCTGGACGAGCCTGATCCATTCGCCGGGCGGCGCGAGTTCCTGATATCCTCGCGGGCTATGCTGCATGAACACCCCGCCATGGGATTCGGATTGGGGAACTGGGCGCGCGTTTATCCCCGGTTTGCCCTGTTTGACAATGGGAACTACATTAACCAGGCCCACAACGATTGGGTGCAGTGGGCGGTGGAAGGCGGTATGCCGTTCCTTGCAATCTTATTATCCTTGGTTGCCATGGCGGTTCCCGCTGCCGTGCGATCGGTTTGGGGGATTGGTTTGCTGTCGGTCTGGATGCATTGCCTGGTCGACTATCCGCTGCAACAGAGACCTGGTATCGGCGCCTGGTTCTTTGTATTGTTAGGCGTGCTGGCTGCAAGCCACAGCCGGCGCCGCACGGAAAGAGCACTACGGGACGCAGGATCTCCACACCCGTAAGGGCGCACCTCTCGTAATTTCTCCTCTTTAGATTCAAGCTGGCCCGGCTACAAACCACAACAGCCGAGCTATGTCAACTTCCCCTGAATTCCCACCTGTTGAGCCGCGACAAGCCGAGCACCCCTGTGCCAGAAATCGCATCCTTGGACTTGCGCCCGGTTTGGTATGCAGATAGTATAAACCTGTCGGCAGGATGAGGATACTAAGTCCACGAAGGCAAGGAAACCCTTCCAACACTTAGAACGGCCTTCCGCGCGGCTTTCCAGCCACCTCCGGCATAGGGACGGGCTCATGGCGGCGTTGCGTCCTCGTTTTGCGCGAGTTCAATAAAAGGAGATCAAGTACAATGCGGAACATTTCTCTTGCACGCAATGCGGCACTGCTAATCGCGGTGACCGGCATTCCTATCGTGGCACAGCAGAACACGGGCTATTTGAAGGTTAGCGTCGATCCTGGCAGAGCCGGGGTTTTCGTTGACGGCAAGTACCTCGGGCCGGCGGCTAATTTCCGCGTGGCCAGGAAATACACGGTTGCGGCTGGCGAACACGAGGTCAAGCTGTTGGAACCGCGGTATGAGGATATAGTCACCAAGGTCACCATTCAAGCGGGAAAGACCACCAAGGTCGCTGAGACAATGAAAGCCTTGCCTCTCGCGAAACCGCCGTTCGGGCGCCTGCGAACGATTACGACGGACAAGTTCTCCGCGGTTTATGTGAACGGCAGGTTCATGGGTCACGCCGGCGAGTTCAATAACTCGGTGCAAGGTCTCCTGCTAAGCCCCGGCAGCTATATGGTTAAAGTGGTCCCGGTAGGTGGGGGGGACGGGCGCGAAGAACAAGTTCAGATCGAAGCCGACAAGGTGACGATGTTCAAAGCGCAGAAATGATTGCGGGGTAGTTTCAACCAGTGTTCGCTGATGAGTGATATGCGGAAAGTAAGCGCGGTGGCTAAGCGAGCGGCCCTCCGCTGTTAGGATAGTCATAATTCCGGTGATTTCCGTTCTTGGGCTATCTAGCTGTATGTGTCAAGATGGTTAAGGGAAGGAACTATGGCTAAACTCACGAGGACAATCATAGAAGCTGCGATCAACGGCTTCGAAGCACAAAAGAAGACCATCGACGCCCAGATCGCGGAGTTGCGCGCGATGATGAATGGCGGGCCGTCATCGCCATTGGCCGAGGAGCCAAAACCAGAGAGAAAGAAGCGCAAGATCAGTAAAGAAGCCCTGCAGCGAATGAGAGAAGGCCAACGCCGCCGGTGGGCTAAGATGAGGGGCGAGGTACCGGTCGCGCCCGCCCAGAAATCCTCCGGCAAGGCTAAACCAAAAGGTGGCCTTACCGCGGCAGGCCGCAAGGCGCTCAGTATCGCAATGAAGAGGCGCTGGGCCGCAAAAAAGGCTGCCGCCGCGTAGTCTTCGGGGCGGCGCGGCAGTCGCGCGCAGTTTTGTATTGCGCGCCAGTTGCGAGCGTCGCCCAGTCCCTGGTCAAGAAGCGTCCCCCCTGCATCCAGTTCGTCAGACTCCGGCGCCTTGCCACACTGGTATTGGATCCCGCGGCCGCAGTAGCGGCAGCCTCACACAAACACGAGATCCTTTCCCGATCTTGGACGTTACCATGATGTCTCCGCCATGGCGTTCCACGATCCAGCGCGCAATCGAAAGTCCCAGGCCAGATCCGCTGGCATCGCGCGTGCGCACGGCATCCGCCCGCCAGAACCGGTCATAGATATGGGAAAGGTCGACCGCCGCGATGCCGACGCCGGTATCGCTTACCAGAATTTCCACGTGAGTATCGGCCGCGCGGAGTTGGAAGGTGATGCGCCCGCCCGCATTCGTGTATTTGACGGCGTTATCCAGCAATATCAGAAGCAGGCGCGAGAGCGCCTGTTCGTCTCCATTAACCACCATACCGGCCGCCGGAATTTCGGAGCACACTTCGATATTCTTGCGCTCCGCCAGGATCTCCACCTGCCCGGCCGCATGACTGGCCAGTTCCGCCAGATCCGCCGGTTTCAGGTGGATCTGATCGGTACCGGAATCGGCCCGTGCCAGCAGCAAAAGATCGTCTACCAGGCACGCCATGCGTGCCGATTCACGGAGAATCTTCTGCATCGCGGTCATCAGCTCGGCGGGTGTGCGCTCGCGGCGCACCGAATATTCGGCCGCGGCATGGATCAGGGCGAGCGGCGCGCGCAGCTCGTGGGAAGCGTCCGCCGTGAATTGCACGATCCGCTTGACCGCGGCGTCCAGGCGGTCGAGCATCTCGTTCAAAGTGACCGCCAGTATCTGGATCTCGTCTCTTGCGGGCGGAACCGGCAGGCGGCGCGCGACGTTGCCTATCGAGATCAACCGGGCTTCGCGGGCGATCCGGTCCACAGGGGAGAGCGCCCGGTTACTCATCCAAAATCCCGCCAGCGAAGCCAGAATAAGCGCCAAAGGAGCGGAGATGAGCAAGGCGGTTTCAAACTGCTCCATGGATTGGTGGAATTGGCGCATAGGCTCGGCCACGCTGACCATGTAGATGTGCCCGTTTACGGCCAGCCGTTGAGAGGCAGCCCGCAAAAAAAGAACTCCGGCGCGCAAGGTGCCGAAGCGGAGAATCTCTGAGTCTCCCACCTGGATAGATTTCCCGCTGAGGCGCGACGAGCGGTAAACAAGCGCGCCTGTTTGATCCCGCACTTCAAGCATCGGGCCACCCAGGCCAAGCAGCGACTGCTCACCCAACTCCTCCTGCACGGCATCGCGGCCGGCGCTGGTCTGCTCATCCAGAAAGCTACGCACATCGCCGATTCGGTTTTCGAGATTGTGATCCACGGCGCGCAGAATACTGGCCCGCATCGCAAACCAGGCGCCCAGTCCAAAAATCGCCAACAAAAAGGCGGCGGTAAAGAAATACCAGGCGGTTATGCGGAACCTTAAAGAACCGGTGAACCTCACGCTTCCCCATCCCGTAAGCAATATCCCACGCCGCGCACGGTGCGGATCAGGCGAGTATGTCCCGGGAGATCCACTTTTGCGCGGAGCAAACGCATAAATACGTCGAGGTGGTTATCTGGAATTTCCCTCCCCGGGCCCCACACATCGTCGATCAAGCGCTGCCTGCGGAGGACCCGGCCAGGCGACCTCAGCAAACACTCCAGAATGGAGAACTCCGTCCGAGTCAATTCGACCCGGCGTCCGTGCCGCCACACCTCGTACGTCTCCGGGTCCGCAATCAGGTCGGCATAACGGAGCCGGGCCTGCGCGTTCGACTGCCGGGTACGGGCGCGAATTCGCGCCAGCAGGACTTCAAACGAGAATGGTTTGGTGAGATAGTCGTCCGCGCCGGCATCCAGCCCCCGCACCACGTCTTGGGGAGCATCACGCGCGGTCAGCAACAGAATTGGCGTAGCAATATTTCCAGCGCGTAATTTCCGGGTAACCTGAATACCGTCCATGAGCGGCAGCATGACATCCAGCACAATAATGTCGAAGCTGGCCGACTGAGCCGAACGTAACGCCGCATCGCCGTCGAATCTGGTGGTGACGGAATTACCCTCTTCCTCCAAGGTCTGACTGACATACTCCGCCAGGTCGCGGTCATCATCGACCAACAAAATGCGCATGTTTCGTGCTCAAAGGCGCAAAGGGGCGCGTGCCGGCGCGGCCGTGCCCCGTATTGCGCGGCTTCCATAAGACACATTATACGGGTCCCGGCATTTCAGGTTTCTTTCAGGTTGAAGTCGTATGCTGGCTGATTATGCTAAAGCCTGCTCTAGTCCTGACCGTGGCCTGCATCGCGCTATGGGCTTCGGAAACCCG
The DNA here is from genome assembly GCA_963843255.1 of Bryobacterales bacterium. Taxonomy (GTDB): domain Bacteria; phylum Acidobacteriota; class Terriglobia; order Bryobacterales; family Bryobacteraceae; genus Bog-159. Next base: position 534,373 of record CAWJJQ010000010.1, read on the forward strand.
TGTGCGGATGAGCGACCTGCCCGAAGCCGTCCAACAGACCGTGAAGGAGCAAACCAGGAACGCCACCATCAAAGGTTTCAGCAAAGAAGTCGAGAAGGGTAAAACCTACTTTGAAGCGGAAACCACATTGCATGGCCGGTCGCGCGATATTCTGATCGACAGCCGCGGCGTCCTGGTCGAGGTCGAAGAACAGGTGGCTCTCGATACCCTCCCGGACGCAGCGCGAAAGACCCTCGAAACCCGGGCGGGTTCCGGCAGAATTGTGAAGGTCGAAGCTGTTACCAGGGGGCCGGCTGTCAGCTACGAGGCCGTGATTCTACGGAACGGCAAAAAATCGGAGGTCGCGGTGGATGCGAACGGCGCAATCACGAAGTGAGTGGTTACATTCGCCAAGATCGTGGCTGTTGATCCGGTCGTTGAACGACAGGAGTCATCCCGGGGGTCCACATGGCAGCGCAACCGTGCATTACTAACGCAACGCTTTTCAGAAGTTCGGACTGTCTGAACAGAAAGACGAAGTATTCCCCGACTGCTGCCATCGATGCGCTAATCGCGGAGGCTTATCGCCGGCAGCGCCAGGGGGACCGGAGGGCGATCAAATTGGTCAGCGCCAGGCTCAACTGGCCGGCGTACGCAGTCTCTAAGCGGGCCGCCGAACTCGGCTTGGTAAGGATCAAGGAGCAGCGTTGGTCGGAAGAGGAAGAGAGCGTCTTGTTGAGATTCGGGCACCTGGCATATAGCGGAATTCAGCGGAAGCTTGCCGAGGCGGGCTTCCACCGGTCGTGCGCCGCGATTGCCGTGAAGACGACGCGGCTGAGGATAAAAAGCAATCTGGATGGGTATTCGGCGAATTCACTGGCACTCGCGTTTGGCGTGGATTCGCATAAGGTGCTGAACTGGATTGGCAAAGGGCTTCTGGCGGCATCCCGGCGCGGCACCTGCCGGCAGGAGGAACAGGGCGGCGATTCGTGGTGGATTCCAAAGAATGAGGTGAAGCGCTTCGTGATGCGATACCCGGAGGAGATTGACCTGGCCCGGGTTGAGAAGTTTTGGTTTCTGGACCTGATCACTGATGGCAGGATTTGCCGCTGAACGCCGGTCAGGTCTTAAATTGATTTCATTTGAGCGAAAGGAACGGTAATGCCGCGATATAAGACACCAAAGATGGACGACGATACCCTGCGTATGGCCATCATTGGGTATCAACGCCGGCGTGATGAGCTGTCGGCGGAGATAGCCGCCATCGAAGCTCAATTGGAGCGAGGCGGAGGGCGAAGCTCCAAAAAGACGGCCGCCGGCGCACACGCCACAAGCCGGCGCCGCAAGCGTCTGAGCGCGGCAGCCCGTGCCAGAATATCAGCCGCCCAGAAGACGCGCTGGGCCGCGTACAGGAAAAACGAGGAACGGCCGAAGGGCAGAGGCCGGTGACGCGCTCTTAGCTGGCATTAGGGTTTGAGGATGAAGGGGTGGGGTACGCCCGGCCGCGGCGGCGCGGAAAACCGGTGTTACGGCAGTGGCGGCGTACCTGAACCGGCCAACAAATTCAATACGATCGCCAGGGCGACGAGTATTTACGCGTCCTGGCAGCCTGGTCGGACCTGCGGTTTGCCGCCATGCTGGCCTTTAAGACGGCTCGGGCCTGGAGCTGGGCTGCCTCGTAGGACGGAGCCACACCGTGATCGCCGTGGTCGGTGGACCATTGGAATTCATTACGGTGGTCTCTATCGAAGATCGTGTAAGCAGCCTGGTTCCCTGCCACATCAATGAACGTGAACGATTGCCCCATTTGGCGAGCTCACATGCCGCCTGAAGCCGCTGCTTGCGCCGTTACCTTCCGGACTTTAGCCGGGAGGCGATGCTTTCCGGTGAGCTTCTGACTGCCAGACGCCTTCGAGGCATCCGGGCTTTCTAACGCCGGCGCCGGAGGCAGGCTCGAAACAGCAGAGTGGCTGGTGCCGTTCATCTCGGCAAGAGCGGCTTTGCCGCTTTCCAGGGCGCGGGCTTCGTCCCGATGCCGGATGGCGATCGCCATCGTCCGGACATGCGGGATGGCCCTGCACAACTTGTCGGGAAGGGTGCTCTGGGCCAGCGAGTTCGCGTTCAACCGGTCCGATTTATACGGTCTGTACAGCGAACGGGACATCTGATGCATTTCATAGAGGCAGGCGTTGGCAGACTCGGTTTGGTCGTCCCATCGCGTCTGGTCACCCGTTTCGAGTGCCCGGAGAATACTTTGTAGCAGGCTCTTGGTGCTGTCGTATAACATAGAGGTCCCGCTCCTTTCTTTCTACCGTGATGTGTGCAGGACCGAGCCGTTACCGGTGTCGGACGGCATTATTGTTACAAGGTCTGGAAGGCTGATCCGTTTACAAGTATACCATGTTTATCCCTGTGCTATAATATTCTTGGTTTGACGTTCCCGCCAAATTCAAGGCTGACCTCTCTAGCATTCGCAACCGCTAACTCGTCCACCTTCCAAATTAGCCGACCTTCAAATCAGTAAAGGAAAAAGTAAAACCGTGAAAAACATTTTTGTTGGAAACCTCAGTTTTGGGGCTTCGGAAGAATCTGTCCGTGCGTTGTTCGAACCCTACGGCACAGTAGATCGTGTGAATATTGTCACAGATCGCGATACGGGCCGGGCTCGTGGCTTTGGCTTTGTAGAGATGGCTAACGACGCAGAAGGCGACAAAGCCATTGCTGCCATAAATGGTAGAGACCTTGACGGCCGTACGCTAAGCGTTAACGAAGCACGTCCCAAGGCGGACCGTGCAAGCGGCGGCGGTGGCGGCTTCGGTCGCAAGCGCTGGTAGCCGGAATCTCGCTGAATAATTCGTGAGCGGCCGCTCAGGTCCCTGCCGGATTCTGAGCGCCGTCACCGGGTATCGGATTTCCCGGAACTGACAGGTGCAGGTTGAGTCGAATCAGAGACTCCACCTGCCGCCAGACGTTTGGATCCGATTCGATCTCTATGTGCGGCTTCATCAGAAGCCGCGCGTACCACGGATACCCCGGACAGTCGATGCTATTCAGCTTGTAATCGAACTGAAAATTACCCAGGATCTGAGTATTTGATCCGTCGGCGGCGCGTATCCGGCGCCGGCCGTGAAGCAGTCCCCTGCCCTGATAGAAATTGGCGGCACGGGCGACGTTCGCGGGGATCAGTTCGTCATTCTCGCCTGGCTTCGCGATGCTGTCCACCTGGACAGTAAGCAATACCGGGATGCCCTCCTTTCCCAATGCGCGCGCCAGGGCAACCGTTTCGGAAGCGCCCCAACTATGGCCATAGATGGCGATGCGGGCGTTCCGTTTCTCCCCCGCCGATAGCCCGCCGTCGTGATCCACATCCAGCAACCGCCTGATTTCCCGTTCTGCCCGCGCCCCGCGGCGGTTCTCGAACATGCGCACCTGGACGGCGGGAGAGTATTCGTTCTGCAGGTGCGTGGCCAGCCGGACTTCAGAATGGATGAGGTTATTGTGCTGTACCATTCCCCCGACAAATCCGATCACGATGGCTTCCGCCGGCAGGGTTCGCTTCACCGGATGATTTGAATTTTCCAGCGATGCGCCGAGGCCATTACCGCAGAAGAAAGCGATACAAACCGCCGCACGAAAGGGGATTGATGCCCATGGCTTGGGAACGAACTGCACGATATTGCCTGTTTCTGGATTGTAGCACCGGTTGTTAATGTGACCCCTGCGGCGTACGGCGCAGGTAGTCCATCCGGTATTCCGTCGTCCAGGTGCGTCCGCTGTCCTCCGAGCGATCCCAAATCTGCCGGCTATGATCGGCATCCACCCGCACGATCCTGACTCGTTTGATCGTGCGGCCGGCGTCGCCCCGGCCGGCTTCCCGGAATTCCGCGGTGCCCGCTGTTACTGTTCCCTCGAGCGCGTGCACACGGCCATGGTTATCCACGAACAAGCCATGCCAGGCGTTGTCGTCTCCGCTGTACGCCAGGGCATTCTCACCCTTATGATCGCTGGTCTCGCTGCCCCAACTTTCTGTGACGAGGCACCCGTCGAGGGATGCGTAGATTTTACTGTGTCCTTTTCCCGGCGCATCCGGAGACGACACCGTCCAGTCGCCCAGCCAGTAGTCCAGTTGCCCGGTGAAGTTGGCGCATCGTGCCGGCTCGGCCGCCAGGCAGCCACTGATTCCCGCAAGTACCACCAGAATAATTCGTCCGCAAAACCCAATGAAGTGTTCCCTCATGAGGCCATCTTCCGCCCATTGCAGGCGTGTCGCAAGAGCGCTAGAGCGACATAATATAGTTCGTATACGACAGGGTTCGAATTGGAGCACAGCCCCGGCTAACGATCGCTGGCTGAGAAGTTAGCCCACGCGAAATTCGCGTAAGTTCCGTCACAACCGTAGTTGTATCCGATTCCGGGATTGCCGCCGGAAAATGTGCTGTCCGTGGCCATCGCTCTAAGACTCCCGTTCACGTAGACTTTGATCGTGTGGCCGGATACGACGGCCTTCGCCACGTCCCCATTCTGAATGGTGAAGCCCGTCACCTGTCCGCATACCGATGGGTAATTGCAACTCGATCCCAGGTAAGTGAAGTCCGCCAGCCGTCCATTCCAGCGGACGATCTGCAGGTACGCATGTGAGACGCCGAAGTTCACTTCGTATCCGCGAATCTGGTGTGCAGCCACGGTCGTACGCAGGCGTAATTCGATTTCCTGATAGTAAGCTGGGTCCGTTCTGGTAATCCGCGCGATGGCTTCGACTGTCTGATCCGGTCCCCACGCGCCTTTAAGGATGGCCGTCGGATCGGCATATTCCGTCGCGCACGGGCCCACGCCCCAAGCCGATCCCGCGCTGGTCTGCACATTGCACCAATCCGCGCCATCGTTGGCCCCGTTGTACCAATGGCCGCCTTCGGAGACCGGGTTCTCGGCCACCGGGAACGTGGTGCGATAACTCATAGCCCATAGGTTCCCGGTAATCAAAATAACCGCGATTTGTCTCATCCGCGACAACGATTTTACACCTCTGTGCGTTAGATTACTGACCGGCGATTTGGCGGTTCGCGTGCATCCGGCTGGACAGTGACCCTTAGCCGAAAGAGTGCCTGCCTGATCCTGTCAGGACTCGCGTATTTAGGGCCGCACCTTGCCGCAGAGACGCCACCGGGGGCCAAGGGCGATACTCTGGGGCGCGAGAATCCACGATCCGCGGTAACGGCTTTTCTGGAGGCATGCCGCGACCAGGATTATCAACTCGCCTCGCAGTATCTTGACCTGCGTTATCTCTCGCCCCAGAATCGGGCGCAGCGGGGGCCCGAGCTCGCCAAGAACCTGGAGGCGATTCTCAATTCAGCTCCGCTGTTCAGCGTTTTACGACTGAGCCGTAACGCGGAGGGCGACTTATCGGACGACAGCGATCCCTCCCGCGAGCACATAACATCGATTACCCAAGGCGCCCAGACCGTGACGCTCGATCTGGAGCGGGTGAGCCTGCAGGCCGGTACGCCCGAAATCTGGCTGTTTTCGCCCGATACCGTGGTGGCCATCCCCAAGCTGAAACCGTCGGCGGCGCCGCCCGCGGTGGCTCACTACCTGCCTCATTTCCTGGTCTCCGCGACCCTGTTGGAAACGCCCTTGTGGAAATGGGCGGCGCTGGTTCTCGCGGTGCTGCTCCTGGTGTCGCTTTCGCGCCTGTTCGACCGCCTCTTGAAGTGCGCGGTCGAGATGATGGGAGATCGGGTAAAGATCGGGAGCCGGCTATCTATAGCCGAGATCGTCATCCGGCCGCTACGCGTAATCATCTCGCTGATCTTGTTTCGCGCGGCGATGCAGTTCATCGGCCCGGCGGCACTTGCCCGGCTATACATCGGCCGCGCGATGGAATTGATTTTCATTTCGGCAATCGCCTGGTTCCTGATCCGGCTGGTCGGGCTGCTGATGGAGCATGTGGAGTCGGTCCTCAATGCGCGGCGCCAGTACGGTTCGCGCTCCATGCTTCATCTGGCGCGCCGGGCCATCAACGTGACCATCGTGGTATTTGCCGCCCTGCTGGTTCTGAGTAACTGGGGCTATAACACCACCACGATCGTCGCGGGCCTGGGTGTGGGCGGAATCGCGGTAGCCCTGGCAGCGCAACAGACCATTGCCAACGTGTTTGGCGGCGTATCGGTGATAGGCGATCAGCCCATACGGATTGGCGATCTCGGTAAATTCGGCGATCTGACGGGAACGGTGGAAGATATCGGGATGCGGTCCACGCGCATTCGCACGCTGCACCGCACCGTTGTCAGCGTTCCCAACGCGGCGTTCGCGGCGCTGAACATCGAAAACTTCACCATGCGTGACAAGATCCTGTTCAATACCACGCTGCCCATCAAGCGCGGCATGCCGGAGGAACAGGTCAAGCAAGCCATGGACGCCATCCAGCAGAAGCTGGCAAGCCATAAATCCGTGGAGGCCGGCAAACAATTCGTGCGCGTGACAGGACTCACTCCGGCGGCCGTGACTCTCGAAGTTTTCTGCTACGTGAAGACGTCGGACTGGAACGAATTTTACGCGGTGCAGGGCGACCTGCTGCTGGCCATCAACGAAGTGCTGAAGAGCGTCAACGTGGAACTGGCCGGCTAATTCTCACCGGGCCGCTCCACATGATCGATGACGTAATATTCCACGGGCCCCTTTTGCGGCTTCAGGCCAAGCTGCTGCTTCAAGGCGTCGAACCACCAGCAGAAATATTACATGGGAACCCTGGTTCCTACGATGACGCCTTCTCTGCAGGGACGGATCGGGATCTTGAAATCCTGCTCGGTCTCATTGACCGTCATTTTGGGGCAGGGCTTTGATCCCGCCCCGTTTTCGCCGGGTTTGACGGGCTTGATGGAGACGACTTCGAAGGTTAGCCGGGCAGCTTGTCCTGGCCCTAGACCTGGCCGCAAACCTGGCCGCAAAAAGGGAGCGTTAGGCAGCAACCCGATGACCGCGGCCGGCACGCGCGATCCGGGATTCATCATGCGGAACCCCAGCCATCCATGTTCGCACAACGCACACATGTGACCGCGCCGCACGGTCTTCAGTCAGCGAACGCCCCTGCTGGCTTGACTCTCGTGAATGGCCCTCGTTTTGCTTTCCGTCGATCCATGCTCAGATCAGGAATCGCTCTGCTGCCCCTGCTTGCCTGTCTACCCCTCGCCGGGCAGGACGCCGATGTGCAAAAGAAATTCGCCGGCACCTGGGAGGCGACCTTCAAGGACAAGGTGATTTGCACCATCCGGGTTAAGGCCGGCGATCCCATGTCCGGGGAAAGCGCGAACTGCAACATCAGCGTCGACCAGAATGGGGAGCTTCAGGAGTCGGAGTCCTCCGAACCGTCCGGCCAGGCCAACCCGATGATCAATCCGGCCGTTGCCGGCGACACGCTGACTTTTGAAGAGAAAGATGGCGATGACGTCCTCAAGTTTGAGATGAAGCTGATCGGCGAAGGACAGGCGGAATTGAAAATCCTCGACGCGCCCATGCCCATCAAGCCGATTCACTTCGCCAGAAAGTGAGCCGGATCTCTACACGAGCACGGCCGCGTTCTCTTCGCTGGCCGTGAAATACGCGCAATCGGGATGATGGAACACCAGCGCGCTGACGCTGGCCTCCGGATCCATCATCATGCCCTCGGTCAGCCGCACGCCGATTTCGTCGGGATGCAGCAGCTTCCAGATGCCTTGCTGGTCGTCCAGATTGGGGCATGCGGAATAGCCGAAACTATATCGCTTGCCGCGATAGCGGGAAGTGAAGCGCTCCTGCATGGTCATGGTGGGCGGATCGGGGAAACCCCAGTCTTCGCGGATGCGGCGGTGCAGCCATTCGGCGCAGCCTTCGGCGGTCTCGATGGCCAGCGCCTGCAGTCCGTGCGATTTGAAATAGAGCCCGGCCTGTTTCCATTCCTCGGCCATCTGGCGAATGCCCGCGCCTGCAGTAACCACGTAGATGGCCAGGTGATCGCGCTTGCCGTCCTCCGAGTCCAGAATGTAATCGCTCAGGCACAGGCCTTCGTCGCGCTGCTGGCGGCCGAATTGGAAAGTGTGCAGCGGGGTCGCGGCTCCGGGGGCGAACAGGTTGATGGCGTTTTCCTGACGCTCGGCCTCGAAGAACTGCCACACCGCTTTCACACGCATGAATTCGGCGGCTTCGTGCTTGAGCTCTTCCATCTTGTGGAACAGGTCGAGGGCTTTCGGTTCGTGTTCCGCCAGGCTCTTCTCGAAGTTGCCTTTGTAGCCCAGGTGTTTGCCATACAGCATGTGCGGGTTGATGTAACTCCACACTTCGGCCAGGTGCGGCACGTCCCGCACCTTGCGCTCCAGGTAAGGCGCGTCGGGGATCGGGATGGCAGTGCGCACTTTACGGCTGCGGATCGCGGATGGCTGCACGGCAGCCTGCTCGACCGGCGCCGTCACGGGTTCCCCGGCAAAGGTGTGTCCCGCCACTATGGTCTCGCGCGTGGCGGGATCCATCAGGCGGTTCATCAGCTCAAGACCAGTCATGGCGTCTTTGGCATAGCAGACGGCTTCGCCATAAGCCGGGGCGATGCGGGTGCGCGTGAACCGGTCGGAAAGGGCCGCGCCGCCCACCAGCAGCGGCACCCGGATGCCGGCATCTTTCAGATCGCCGGCGGTGATCACCATCTGTTGCGCGCTCTTCACCAGCAGCCCGGAGAGCCCGATGGCATCCGGCGCATGCTCCTGGAAAGCGCGAATGAGAATATCCGGTGGCACCTTGATCCCCAGGTTGATCACCTGGTAGCCGTTGTTGTTGAGGATGATCTCGACCAGGTTCTTGCCGATGTCGTGGACGTCGCCCTTCACCGTAGCCAGCACCAGCTTCCCGCGGCTCGCCGAATCGGCCTTCTCCATGAACTGCTCCAGGTGCGTGACGGCAGCCTTCATGGCTTCGGCCGATTGCAGCACCTCGGCCACGATCAGTTCGTTGTTGTTGAACAGGCGGCCCACTTCGGCCATGCCGGTCATCAGCGGACCGTTGATGATTGCGAGTGGTGAGGCGCCTTCCTCCCGCTTGCGGTCCAGGTCCGCCACCAGGCCGTCCTTAGTGCCTTCGATGATGTAGTTCGCCAGACGCTGGTCGAGCGGAAGGTCCTCGGCGCGAGCTTTCACGCGCGCACCGGTCTTGCGAAAATGATCGGAAATCGCGGCGATGTGAAACTGGTTGATAGCCGCTCGCGCCTCCGGTGGTTGTTGCCGCCAGTCTTCGGGCGCCAGCTTCAACTCCTCCGGTCCATCCGCCGGCGGCGTGTTGAACAGCAGGCTCTCCGCCAAGCGCCGCTCATCCTCGGGAATCGACGCGAAACGCTCCAGCTTCTCGGCGTTCACGATGGCCAGATCGAGTCCCGCCTTGGTGCAGTAGTAGAGGAAAACGGAGTTCACCACCTCGCGCGCTGCGGCGGGAAGGCCGAACGAGACGTTGGAAATCCCCAGTACCGTCTTGATGAACGGGATTTTTTCCTTGATCAGCCGCACCGCTTCGATGGTTTCCACCGCGCCGCCGATATAGTTTGCGTCGCCCGTGGCGCACGGAAACACCAGCGGATCGATAATCACGTCTTCCGGCGGAATGCCGTATTTTTCGGTCAGCAGCCCCACCGACCGCTCGGCCACCGCCAGCTTGCGCTCGCGCGTGAAGGCCTGGGCCTGCTGCTTGTCTTCGTCGATGCAGCCCACGATTAGAGCCGCGCCATACGCTTTGGCGATGGGGCAGGTGCGCTCGAACTTCTCTTCGCCATCCTCCAGGTTGATGGAGTTGATAATCGATTTCCCCTGGCAATAGGTGAGCGCCAGTTCCATGGCGCGCGGATCTGTCGTATCGATCATCACCGGCGCTTTGATCTTGCGGATCAGCTTCTCGTAAAACGCGGGAATATCTTTGATCTCGTCGCGATCGGTGCTCTGCAGGCACACATCTACAATGTGCGCGCCGTTTTTCACCTGCCGGCGGCCGATCTCGGTGGCCTCTTCCCACTTCTCTTCGGCCACCATGTTTTTGAACAGGCGCGAACCGATCACGTTCGTACGCTCGCCCACGATCAACGGGCGATTGCTGTCTTCCGCCTCTACCAGTTCGATGCCCGAGTAATAGGCGCGATGCGCGGACGGCTTCATGGGGCGCGGCTGGCCGGCCTTCCGCCATCTGCGCCACCATTTTGATGTGCGCGGCGGTGGTGCCGCAGCATCCGCCAACCAGGTTCAGCCAGCCATGCTCGATGAAGCGCTCCAGTTGCGCGGCGAACGATTGGGGAGTTTCGTTGTATTCGCCCTCCACGTTCGGCAGGCCCGCATTAGGGTAGCAGGAGACGCGTGCGGAGGACATCTCGCTCAGGGTGCGCAGGTGGTCCGTCATGAACTCCGGGCCCGTGCCGCAGTTCAACCCCACCGAAAGCAGGTCGGCATGCTCGATTGAAGAGTAGAAAGCATCAGCGGTCTGACCGGCCAGCATGGTCCCCATGGTCTCGATGGTGCCCGACACCATCACCGGAATGCGGCGCCCGAGTTCGCGCGCCAGGCGGCGGATTGCCAGCAGGCCCGCCTTGATGTTACGCGTATCCTGGCAAGTCTCGAGCAGCAGGATATCCGCGCCGCCATCGATCAACGGCTTGGCCAGGTCATAATAATCCTGCTGCAGATGATCGAAGGCGATGGTCCGGCTGATGGTGATGCTCTTCCGCGTCGGCCCCATGGACCCGGCCACGAATCGCGGCTTGCGCGCGGTGGAGAACTCATCGGCCGCCTGCCGGGCGAGGCGCGCCGCTTCCGCCATCAACTCATACGACTCGCCGTCTACGCCGTAATCGACCAGGTCGCTCTTGGTGCCATTGAACGAATTGGTTTCGATGATATCGGCGCCGGCTTCCAGATAAGCGCGATGGATGCCGAGCACCACATCCGGCCGCACCTTGACCAGGATTTCGTTGCAGCCCTCCAGCGCGGCTCCGCCGAAATCGGCAGCCGTGAGGTGCTGCTGTTGCAGCATGGTGCCCATGGCTCCGTCGATCACCAGAATGCGACTTTCAAGAGCGTCAGCTAGGGCTTGGCGGCGATCCTCACTGGTAGTCATAGGTGAGAGGGTGTATCTTATGATTCTAACAGCTATGACACGCAGAACCGTATTCCGGCTGGCGGGCGCCGCGGCTGCCCTGCCCCCCCTGACTGCAAAAATGACCGCACAAACGGCCCCGTTACAGGGCCGGCTGAAGCAATCCGTGGCGCGCTGGTGCTACAGCAAGATGAGCCTCGACGATCTGTCGCGGGAGTCCGCGCGGATCGGCCTAAAGGGCATCGACCTGGTGGATTACAAGGAGTGGCCCACCGTCCAGAAATACGGACTGGTGCCTGCCATGACGCCCGGCGCGGGCACCATTTCCGACGGGTTCAACCGCAAAGAGAACCACGACAAGCTGGTGCGCGAGATGGAGGAAAACATCCCGCGCGCGGCCGCTGCCAAGGTGCCCAACGTGATCACGTTTTCGGGCAACCGGCGCGGCCAGGCGGACGCTGAAGGGCTGGACAACTGTACCATCGGGCTCAATCGCGTCAAAAAGCTGGCGGAAGACCAGGGCGTCACGATCTGCGTGGAACTGCTGAACAGCAAGATCGACCATCACGACTATCAGTGCGACCACACGGTCTGGGGCGTGGAGCTGATCAAGCGGGTGGATTCGCCGCGCGTGAAGCTGCTTTACGACATCTACCACATGCAGATCATGGAGGGCGACATCATCCGGACCATCCGCCAGAACATTCAATACATCGCCCACTTTCATACCGGCGGCGTGCCGGGACGGCATGAGCTGGATGGCACGCAGGAGCTGCAATGGCGGTCGGTGGCGGAGGCGATTGTGAACACCGGGTTCACGGGCTACTTCGCGCACGAATTTGTGCCCACGCGGGATCCGATGAAGTCGCTCGAAGAGGCCGCCAAGCTCTGTGACGTGTGACCGGGTCCAGTGAGGCATAATGAAATCAGATGAGTCTTACCAACGAAGATAAGCAGTGGATCGAGAAAGTCTTCGACGCCGAGAGGGTATCCGCCGAGCAGCGCCGGGATGAAGACAGGCAATGGTTCGCTGAACATCTGGAGCGCGTTGAAACTAAACTCTTGACGGCCTTCCACCAGTGGGCATCTCCCATGGAAGCGCGCCAGCGCACCCATGCCGCCACCCTGCGCGCGCTGGATCTGGAAATGGAAGCCCTGGACGATCGCATGAAAAAGCTGGAGCCCGGCGCCGGCGCCTAACCTTTACCCAGACTCCCCAACACCTTCACCGCCGCCCCGTGCGCGATCACCACGTCCGGATCGCGCTGCAGCGCATCGAAATATTGCCCGCGAAACCCACTCCCCGATTCGGCGGGTGTCAGCAGCGTGCGCGCCTGCGCGAGCATGCGGACGGCGTCCGCATCGGTCGCGGGTTCGTCGGCATCCAGCATCTCGTCGATCATCACGATCAGCTCCGATAACTCGTGCAGCCATGCGAAGAACGGATCGTGCAGCACCAGGTTCAGCAGTTGCCCGCTCGATTTAATGCGCTGGACGTCGTGGTCGTAGCGCTCCCGCTCGGAATCGAGCAGGGACTTGTGCAGCTTCAGCAGAGTGTTCCGTAAGCCACTGAGCAACTCACGCGCGGCATCGGCCATGCAGCCATGGTAGCGCGGCTATTCGTGGCGGAGCGCGGCCATGGGGTCCACGCGCGCGGCGCGGCGTGCCGGAATGGCGCTGGCGCCCGCGGAGATGGCCAGCAGGGTAGCGGCCACCGCGAGAAATGTCGGCGGATCGGTGGCCGTCACGCCGTAGAGCAGGCTCGCCAGCGCGCGCAACGCCAGCAGCGATGCCAGCAAGCCCAGCGCGATACCGGCCAACACAGGGCGCATGCCTTGCCGTAGGATCAGTGACTGGACACTACCGGCCTCCGCGCCCAGTGCCATACGGATGCCGATCTCGCGCACCCGCTGGTTCACCGAGTAGGAAATGACGCCGTATACTCCAACCGCCGCCAGCGACAGCGCGAAACCAGCCAGCACGGCCAACAGCAGCATCGAGAAGCGCCGCCGCATCAGCGAATCGCTCAGGTTCTGTTCCATCGTCGCGATCTTGTAGACCGGCAGGTTGCGATCCAGCTCGCGGACGCGCTGCTGGATGGCCGAAACCAGCGCAAGCGGATCGCCTGAGGTGCGCACCGCCAGGTTCATGAACGGGCGTGGCGCCTGCAGAGCCGGATGATAGATGACGGGCCGTGGACTGTCCATCAGGTTGCGGTCCTTGATCCCAGCCACAATGCCGACAATTTGCGACGCGTCGCCGGAATTCTGGCTGACCACGGGATCGATCAGAAACTGGCCGATGGCATCGCCCTTCGGGAAGAAACTCCTGGCGAAGGTCTCGTCCACGATGGCAACTCGTTGTGTGCCGGCGCGGTCCTGCGGGGTGAACTGCCGGCCTTGTTTCAGCGGAATGCCCATGGTCTCGAAGTAGCCGGGCGTGGCACGGCGCTTGGCCACATCGGGTATGGCATTGGATGCGGGCCAGGGACGCCCGGCGATCTGAAAATCGCCGCCGCCACCGCCGCCGCCAAAGGGCAGCCCGTCCACCGCGCCCGCCGACACTACCCCCGGTAGCGCCCTCACGCCGGTCAGCAACTCGGAATAGAACGACGTGACCCGCGCGGGATTGTTGTATTCCAGCGGCGGCAGGCTGATGCGCGCGGTCAACAGGTGGTCGGGCACGAAGCCGGGCCTCGTCTGCCACAGGCGCGCATAGCTGCGCAGCAGCAGTCCCGCACCCGCCAGCAGCACCACCGATAGCGCCACTTCCGAAACCACCAGCAGGCTGCGTAGCCGCTGGTGCGAACGGCCGCGATACGAGGGCCGCAGATGCGACGCGCGCAACGCCGGAGCCAGTCCGAAAGCCAGGCAGGTGAGCAGGACGACGGCAGCCGCGAACAAGACGGCCAAGCTATTGATACGGACGGTTTGCCAGCGCAGCAGCTCTGGCGATCCGAAGCGCATGAAAGCTCCCAGCACCCATCCGCCGATGGCCAGCCCGCACACGCCGGAAATCCCAGCTAACAGGAAACTCTCAGTGAGCAGTTGCCGCACGATCCGCCCGCGGCCGGCGCCCAGCGCGATGCGCAGCCCGATCTCCTTCTCGCGGGCGGTGGCGCGCGCCAGCAGCAGGTTGGCCACGTTCACGCATCCGATAAGCAGCACCATGGCAACCGCGCCCAACAGCACCAGCAGCGGCGTACGCAGTTCGCCCGCTACAGAATCCGCCAGCGGGTCGAGCTCGATGTTCCAATCCGCCGGATACCAGACGGGAAGCTTGGCTGTCATGCGGGCTGCCACCAGTTTCATCTCCGCGCGTGCCTGGTCGAGGGTCAGGCCGGGCTTCAAGCGAGCTACCACGTCCATGTTCTGATGTCCGCGGGCATCAGGATCGACTTGGGCCGGAGTGAACGCCAGCGGCACATAAAGCTGCGCCTGCTCCATGAATTGCAGCACCGGCTCGACGACCCCGATCACCGTGAACTTCTGCGCATCGATCTCGATCTGCTTGCCCACAACCTGGGGATCGCCGCCAAACCGGCTGCGCCACAGCGCGTCGCCCAGCATGGCGACTTTATCCTTACCGGTCTGCTCCTCTTCGGGCCGGAAGACCCGCCCGGCGATCGGCTGCACACCCAGCATGGGGAACAGGCTGGCAGAGACGCGCAGGCCGAAAACGCGGACGGGATCGCCTGCGCCGGTCAGGTTCACGCTGTTGGTCTGGAGAGCGGCGATGTGGGAGAACGAGCGGCTCTGGTCGCGATAATCGATGAAATCGAGCGCCGAATGGTCCGATTTGAAAAGCTCGAACTTCGGCATGTTTTTCGTGACCAGGACCAGTTGCCCGGGGTTGGGATAGGGCAGCGGGTGGATCAGCACGGCATCCACAGTGGTGAAGATCGCGGTGCTGGCGCCGATGCCTACCGCGAGGGTCAGGATGGCGGTGAGGGCGAAGCCGGGACTCCGGGTCAGGGTGCGGAGCGCATAGTGCAGGTTCTGCATATTGCTAAGACGTTACTTGGGCCGAAAGCGCTCATCGATTTCCACCTGGTAGCCGCTGGCCAGCCGGTTATTGGAGTTCGCCAGGCCCACCACGGCCATCAACTCGCCGAACATGGCGTCGGACATACCGGCTTTACGCGCGGCCGCGGTGTGCGAGGCGATGCAGTAAGGGCACTGATTGCTCGCGCTGATCGCCAGGTAGATCATCTCTTTGGTCAGCGAATCGAGGGCGCCGGGCGACATGACCTGCTTCACGCCTTCCCAGGTGCGCCGCAAAGTGGCCGGATCGTGCGCCAGCGCTTTCCAGAAATTGTTGATCCAGTCGGTCTGGCGGGTGGCCATGATGTCGTCATAGACGGCCCGCACTTCGGGCCCGGCGTCGGCGTATTCGATCATGTGGCGATTATAAGCCGCGATACGATGCCATGGGAATGAAACTGTTAAGACACGAAGGCCGACTGTTCCGCCGCCTCGGGTCAGCGCATGAAGTTGGCGCGTTCGTCGTGGAAACTATCGCTGATAAGCGCCCAGGTGCAATGCCAGCTCATTTCTCCATGATTTATGAATTGGTCAGCAGGCGAAGGAGAACCAACTGCGCGGCTGTAGGTGAGCGCGAGCCATACGTTGACATCAGGGAAAAGGGATAATTTCATAAATCTGTTCGTTAGTGAGTTCAAGTGAGCCGGGTTGTTTCGAGCGGACGATAGGCAAGCGGACAGGTCTGTGGGGCTTCTGTGCTTTAAGTTGGTTTTCCACACCACGCAGCACCAACTCCTTGACCGTGCATCCTTGTTCGGCGGCGGTAGCCTTTAGCCGGCGGTAAATAGCATCCGGAATGTCCACGGTTGTGCGCATGCTTTAAATCCTACGATATTATGGCTGACGCCACCCCGGCGGACCTCGCAGCAAGTCCCGCCTCCTTGCTCCGGCGCCCGCCGTGCGATATCACTAGTGACTTGATGCGTCGTGCCCTGTTTCTGCTGATAGCCGTTTGCAGCGCGCAGGCGCAGGCGGATCGCTACGAACTGCGCGGCCGCCTGACTCCAGGCGCGCGCGCGTCTGTATGGCTGCATGGCGCCACCGCGCCCTTCGAAGACAGCACGCTTGCCGATGACGACGGGCATTTCCGTTTCCGCGACCTCCTGGCCGGCACGTATACGCTGGGCGCATTCGTGCCTGGACGGGGCGAAATGCGCCGCACCATCGAGATCGGACCTAGCCAGGCGGACCCAAAAAAACGCATCGAACTGAGAATCGAAATGCGCGACAGCGAGTTCGAATCGCACGATAGCGCGCGCCGCGGCGCCCTGGTATCGGCCAAAGAGCTGGCCATTCCGGAGCAGGCCCATCGCGAGTATGACGAAGCTGAAAGAAGGCTGACCAGACGCGACGTCGAAGGTGCAGTGGCGCATTTCGAACGCGCCGTCGAACTGGCGCCGCAGTTCGCAGCGGCCTGGAACCATCTGGGCACGATCGCTTACCAGACCCGCGATTTCCCGCGCGCGGAAAGCTGTTTCCGGAAAGCGCTGCAAGCCGATGCGCAATTCTACCAGCCGCTGGTCAACCTGGGCGGCGTGTTGATCAACCTGAGCCACTTCGACGAGGCCTTGCAGTATAACTTATATGCCACGCTGACCCGGCCTAACGATGCGCTGGCCAACTCGCAGCTGGGCATGAACTACTTTTTCCTGAACCAACTCGACTTGGCGAAAAAATATCTGACGACCGCCAAGCATCTGGACCCGGCTCATTTTTCGCACCCCCAACTGATGCTGGCGCAGATCGATTTGCGGCGCCAGGATCGCGCGGCGGCCGCGGCTGAACTCGAGGAGTTCCTGCAGTATCACCCGGATGCGCCACAGGCCGGCAAGGTGAAGGAAGACATCACGAAGTTGCGGACTGCCGCAGATCCCGCGCAAGCTTTCGCGGCGACCGGCATGGCGCGTTCGTATACCGAGGCGCCGGTACTGCCGCCCGCCGGCAGTCAACAAGCGGCTGCAGATGCCGCCATCGGCTCCGGCCGCCACCTGCGGGTCCTGTTGCGCCGTTCGGGCGACAGTTGGACCGCGCTGCCGCTCGCGTGGTTCGCCGCGGAAGGAGGGCACTATGCCGCGAATCCCGGGTTGGCATTCTCGGCGGGATGCCTGGCCTGCCATGCCGCGAAACAGGATGGCACCCCGGCGGCCATCAATTGCGCGCGCTGTCACGGCACCACAGGCGCCGCAAAACCGGGCGAAGCGGTCTGCCTCGAATGCCACCTCGGAACTAGCGGACCGAACTCGGCGCATGGCGCAAGCACGGGCGGCGAGGACCGGTTCGAGCTGAACAGCGCCGGGTACCGGTTGCTGGCGTCACGCTGCTATCAGGCCTCGGCGGGCAAACTCACCTGCACGACATGCCATCCGCCGCACAGCTTCGCCAAAACTCCTGCCGACGTACGCATGGTCTGCCGCGGCTGCCATCCCACCATGCACAACGGCGCACCTCTCGATTGCCCCCGTTGCCACATGCCCAAACGCAAAACCCACGATGCCGGAAAGCTGCTGGTGACCGATCATCGCATCCAGCGTCCCTTATGACGCCGGCGGTGTGCCTTTCACTTCCACCCCCGCCAGGCTTTCCAGGAACTTGATGGTGGCGCAAATATCTTCGTCGCCATTGCCCTGGGCGATGGATGCCTGAAACATCTGGTGGGTCAGCGCGGTCAGCGGCACCGGGACGCCCAGTTCGTTGGCCGAATCGAGCATCAACCCGATGTCCTTGTGCATCCACTTCACCGAAAACGCGGGCGTGAACTCGCGGCGCAGGACCATGGGGGCTTTGGCGGACACCAGCCCGGATTTGGCCGCGCTGTTGTTCAGGATGTCGAGCATCAACCCGGCATCCACGCCGGCCTTGGCGGCCAGCACCATGCCTTCGTTGAAGCCTTGCAGTAAGTTCGACAAAATCAGGTTTTGGGAGAGTTTGGCGTGCAGGCCCATACCCGGTCCGCCGCAATAATAGAAGCGCTTGCCCATCACTTCCAGATAAGGCTGCACGCGCTCGAAGACTTCGCGGCTGCCGCCGATCATGAAGGTGAGCGTGCCGCCCTCCGCGCCGGGCTTTGATCCAGTGCAGGGGGCGTCCAGGAAATCGACGCCTTTAGCCGCCAGCGCTTTTCCGATCTCACGGCTCTCGCTTGGGCCGATCGTGCTGGCGTCGGCCACCACCGTGCCGCGGCGGGCGCCTTCGATGATGCCGCCCGCGCCCAGGATCACTTTGCGCGACATGGCAGTGTTGCCCACGCATAGAAAAATGGCATCCGCGTGGGCGGCAACTTCGGCGGGGGTGGCGCACGCCGTTCCCTTCTCCGCGGCGGCCAATTCGCGCGCTTTGGCAGCCGTGTTCGACCACAAAGCCACCTCATGACCGGCGCGCAACAAATTCCGGGCCATCGGATAGCCCATGATTCCAAGTCCCAAAAATCCCAATTTAGCCATTCCCGAATTGTAAGCCGGGTGCGGCATATGCGACAATTTGCGTTCAATGAAACCCGCCGTATTGGTGACCAAACGCATATTTCCGCAAGCCATTGCGTACCTCAAGGAGCACGCGGATCTGGACTACGCAGAGTCGGATGACGGCATGACCGCCGAAGAACTTGCCAGCCGGATCCGCGGCAAGCAGGCCGTGGTGAGCCAGCTAATGGATAAATTCACGCCGGAGGTGCTGGCCACCCTCGATGGCATCAAGGTGATCTCCAACGTAGCGGTGGGCTACGACAATATCGACGTGCCCGCGGCCACGCGCCACGGCATCCTGGTGACCCATACGCCGGACGTGCTCACGGATACCACTGCGGACTTCGCCTTTGCGCTGCTCCTGGCCGCGGCCCGCCGGGTGGTGGAAGGCCATCACTTCGTGCACTCGGGCCAATGGACCAAGTGGCGCGTCGATTTGCTGGTCGGACAGGACGTGCATCACCGCACGCTGGGGATTTTCGGCATGGGCCGCATCGGTCAGGCGGTGGCGCGGAGAGCGACCGGATTCTCCATGCGCATCATCTACCACGACACGCGGCGCGCGCCGGAGGCCGTGGAGAAAGAACTGGGCCTGACGCTGGTCAGTGCCGAACAGTTGCTGCGCGAATCCGACTTCGTCAGCCTGCACGTGCCGCTGATGCCGGAAACGCGGCACCTGATCGGCGCGCACGAGCTGCGCATGATGAAGCCCACGGCCATCCTGGTGAATTCCTCGCGCGGGCCGGTGGTGGACGAACCAGCGCTGGCGGAGGCTCTCGCGCAGCGCGTCATTGCCGGCGCGGGTATCGACGTGTATGAGCGCGAACCGCAAGTGCATCCCGGGCTGCTGAAGCTGGAGAATGTAGTCCTGGCGCCGCATATCGCCAGCGCCTCGGTGGATACGCGCATCAAAATGTCGATGATGGCGGCGGAAAATGCGGTGGCGGGGATCGAAGGCCGGCGTCCGCCCAATCTCTTAAATCCGGAAGCCTGGAAGGGCTAGCCAGCGGCTACCTGCCGGCGGGCGCGGCGCCGCCGTTGTCAGAAAAGAACCCTTCGTTTTCGATCTTCAGATTGACGCTCTTGGTGATGTCGTCCATCCACTGCTTGAAGTGCGCTTGCTTCAGCTCGTTGACGATAGCTTCTTCCACTTCGGGGAACGGCTGCGCAGTGATTTCTTCCGCGCGGAACAGGTAGAAGCCGTTGGGCTGCTTCACCGGCTGGCTGACCTCACCGGATTTTAGCGCGAAGATCGCGCTGCGGATGGCGTCGGGCAGGTTGTCGGTGCTATGCATGGTGCCAAAATCGCCGTCCTTGACCGCGGAGGTCTGGTCCTCGGAATTCTCTTTCGCCAGTTTCGCGAAATCCGCGCCCCCCACTATGGCGGCCCGCAGTTGGGCGATCTTCGCTTCGGCCTCGGTTTCGGTAAGGGGTTTGGTTCCCGCGCCGTAACGAATATAGATCGCCTTGACCTTCACCTGCTTGAAGCGATCTTTGTTCTGGTTATAGAAGCTCTGCGCTTCGGCGGGCTCGATCTTCATGCCCGTCAACTGCTCGTGCAGGCGGGCGTTCATCAGCAGGTACATGCGGTTGAAGATCAACGCCTCGCGCGTAGGGCTTTGCTGATCGAGCTTGGCTTGCTCCGCCATTTCAGACAAGCGATGCATCAGCGCGAACTGTTGCACGAACGCGCGGCGGTCGCGCAAGGCGGCCTGCGCCATGTTGGGGGGCATGGCGGCCAGGAAGCTCTTCAGCTCTCCGGCGGTCAGTTTTTGCCCGGCGCCAAAAGTCGCCACGACAGTGTCCGGCGGAAGATCCGGAACCGGAGGCGGCGTGGACTGTGGCGCCCCGGTCTGCGCCCACACGGATAGTGTAAAAAGAAATAACAGGGGTAACTTCATGAGGTTGGTAAGTTTCCAGTTTACCGCGAATAGCCCTCTGATGCGCGTGCTGTTCAGGGTCCAAACCATCTGCCGAAACGTGCCGTTGCCAATATTTGGCAATAGCGGCAAAAAAGCTGTACGATCATTACCAGGGCACTTATGGCATCGAATACCACGACGATGAACGTAAATCTAAGCCGCGATCTTTACGAATTCGTAAAAGCTGCCGTTAAGAGCGGCCGGTATACCAGCGCCAGCGAAGTGGTACGGGACGCTTTGCGTGAACGGAGGGACGCGGCATTGCGGGAAGTCGAACGCAAAATCGAGGATGGCCTGGAATCCGCACGGCGCGGCGATTTGCTCGACGGCGACGCGGTCATGCGGGAACTGGGGCAAATGAGTAAGGCGCGACGCGACGCACACAAAAGAAGAACGTGAGGCGGAGGTACCGGCTTACGCCCCAGGCGCGAAACGATCTGCTGGCCATCTGGGAGTTCATCTCGCGGGATAGTGTCGCGTCAGCCGATCGAACCAAGGAGCGGCTGGAGAAGGCTTTCCGCCTGTTGGCCGGGTTTCCGCGGACCGGCCACCGTCGCACCGATATTCAAACCAGCGAGCCCGTCCTGTTTTGGCCGCTTGGATCGTATGTAATCGCCTATCAGCCGGCGCCCAGACCCGTCATCATCGTGAGGATCATCCATGGATCTCGCGATCTGGATGCACTGCTCTCTTTACCCTAGCCTTAGAACTCGCTATACAAGCCCATGCGCCGCTTCACCAGTTCCACGGTGCTGTTGGCGATGGGGCTAACGCGCGCCGCGCCTTCCCGCAGAATACCCGGAATGTATCCAGGATCGGCCATCATTTCGCGATACCGCTTCTGGAACGGCTCCAGTTGCGAGATGGTCATCTCCGCCACCTGCTTCTTCAGATCGCCGTAGCGCATGCCGCTGAAGTGCGCACGAATCTGATCGCCCGTCCAGCCGCCGAAAGCCTGAAAAATATTCAGCAGGTTGGCGACGCCCTCTCCCAGACTCTCGAAATCTACTGCCGGGTTCGAGTCGGTGGTGGCACGCATGATGGTCTTGCGGATACGGTCCGGCGGGTCGAGCAGGGCCACCGCATGATTGGCACCGCTGGCGGACTTGCTCATTTTGGCGGTAGGATCGTCGAGCCCCATGATGCGCGCCCCCACACCGGGCAGGCTGGTAGCAGGCATGACAAAGGTGTCGCCGTAGAGCGAATTGAAGCGCTGCGCGATATCGCGTGTGAGCTCCAGGTGCTGCGCCTGGTCTTCGCCGACCGGCACGGCGGCCGCCTGGTACAGCAGGATGTCGGCCGCCATCAGGCAAGGATATTGCAGCAGCCCGTCTCCTACGGATTCCTGCCTGGCGGCTTTCGCTTTGTATTGCGTCATGCGCTCGAGCCAGCCCACCGGCGTGACGCAGGTGAGCATCCAGGCCAGTTCCGCATGCGCCGGGACCGCCGATTGCACCATGATGCTCGACTGCGCCGGATCGATCCCCGCCGCCAGGTATAGGCCGGCGATCTCGATAATCTTGGCGCGCAGTTCGGCGGGATCCTGGTACACGGTCACCGCGTGCAGATCCACGATGCAGAAGATGCACTCGTAATCCGCCTGCACCCGCACCCAGTTCTTCAACGCGCCCAGGTAGTTGCCGATGTGTAGATTTCCGGAGGGCTGCATGCCGGAGAAGACTCGTGCTCTCATGGTAGGTGGGTTCGAAGAGGTAAGTCTTATCCTAAGCGATTTCGAGATTACGGTGGAGAAGCTGGTCTACGGCGGCGAAGGCCTCGGCCGGCTGGACGGGCGCGCGGTGCTGACGCCTTACGTATTGCCCGGCGAGCGCGTGCATTTGCGCGCGTTGTCGGAAAAAGCCGGCCTGGTGCGCGGGAGTCTGCTCGATGTCGTGGCGCCGGCGGCGGAGCGGGTGGCCGCGCCCTGCCCCTATTTCACGGTCTGCGGCGGCTGCCACTATCAGCACGCGCCCTATGATCTGCAACTGGCCGCCAAGCGCGCGATCCTCGAAGACCAGTTGCGGCGTATCGGTAAAATCACGCCTCCGGCGGAAATCGGGGTAGTGTCCGGCGAACCGTGGGGCTACCGGAATCGCGTGCAGTTGCACATTGCGAACGGGGCGCTGGGATACCGGGCGGCGCGCTCGCGTAAACTTTGCCCGATCGAGCAATGCCCCATCGCTTCGCCGGCCATCAACACGGCCATCGGCACGCTGCGCGAAATGCTGCGCGATACCCGCTGGCCGCGGTTTGTGAAGTCCGTCGAGCTGTTCACCAACGAAACGGAAATGCAGCTCCATGTTCTGGAAACCGAACGCCCGGTGGCCAAACGCTTCTTCGACTGGTGCACCGGGAAAATTCCGGGCCTGGTTTCGGGGCCGCTCGATTACGCCGCAGCGGGCCACATCTGGCGGGTCAGCTACGGCTCGTTCTTCCAGGTGAACCGGTTCCTGATCGATCCACTCGTAGAAACCGCGCTGACGGACGCGGTGGGAGAAACAGCCCTCGATCTTTACGCCGGCGTTGGGCTGTTCTCGCTGCCCCTGGCGCAGCGATTCAAATCGGTTACGGCCGTGGAATCCGGGGCGCGCGCCACCGGGGATCTGCGGGCTAACGCAGAGCGCTCCGGGCTCTCCGTGCAGGTAGAACAAGGCGATGCGGAGGCTTACCTGGACCAGTTGCAGGCTGCGCCCGATCTGGTGCTGGTGGATCCGCCGCGCGCGGGGATCGGTCCACGCATGGTAGCCCGCCTGGCCGAACTGCGGCCTCCCCGGATCACCATGGTCTCCTGCGATCCAGCCACGCTAGCTCGCGATCTGGCGGGTCTGTCGGCGGCCGGCTACGGGATCGAGCGGATGACGTTGATGGATCTGTTTCCCCAAACCTACCATCTCGAAACCGTGTGTAATTTAAAGTGTTAGTTTAGGAGGCTCTTCCGCGCCGCGCAAAGCGGCGCAGCCGGAAAATCTCCACCAGTGAGATGTAGACATTGACGATTCCCAGGCCGGTCACTGCCCCCCGCAGATAGGCGTTGTCCCAATAAAAGCGCCATTCCGGCGCCAGGGTGGAGAAGAAGTTGCGGTCCCAAAGTTCCGACCAGGGGAAGATTACCAGAAACATACCCAGTTCCAGGCAAAAAACGATGAAGATGAGCGCCGTTACCTTGTGATACCAGCGATAACGGGGCGCTTCGGTCGCTATAGCTGGTTCCGTCATGACGCGGCTTCCAAATCCCCGAAAAGATCCATCTGCGCGCCATCCCATGGATCCAGGTCGATGGGAAACAGCGAGCGCGCGCGCACCGGTTCAAAGCTCAACCGGTGCAACGGAGTCGGTCCGAATTCTTCCAGCGCCTTGGCATGCTCGGGCGTGGAGTAGCCTTTATGGTTCGCCAGGCCGTATTGGGGAAAAACTTCATCCCAAACGCGCATGCAGTCGTCGCGCCACACCTTGGCGATGATGGAGGCCGCCGCGATGGCATGGCATTGCGCGTCGCCTTTGATCAACGGCCGCTGCGGCATGGCGATTGTCAGCGGCACGGCGTCGATCAGCAGAAAGTCGGGTTGCGGCTTCAAGCGCGCCACGGCCATTTGCATGGCCATTTTGGAAGCCTGGTAGATATTCACCCAGTCGATGGTGGCCGCGTCCACCGCCGCCACAGACCAAGCCACAGCCCGCTCGCGAATCCGTCCGGCCAGCACCGCGCGGCGCTCGGGTTCCAGTTGCTTGCTATCGTTCAGCCCGCGGACCGGCCGGTCTGGTGATAGAATCACCGCTGCCGCCACTACCGGACCAAACAAGGCGCCCCGCCCCACTTCGTCCACCCCGGCCACGGCCTGAAATCCGCGTGCGCGGAGTTCGCGCTCCAGCGTTCCTTCGCAGCGAAACTGGGTCACCGGCTGTGCGGCCCGCATGGGGATCGAAGGCCGGACCGGAGTCCGGCACGGCGGAAGCCCGCCTCCATCGGAACGGCAGCTATTCGCGCTCCCGCAGACGCGCGGCTTTGCCCCTTAGGCCGCGCAGATAATACAACTTGGCGCGACGTACGCGCCCGGTCCGGACCACGTCGATATGATCGATCACGCGCGCATTGACCGGGAAAATACGCTCCACGCCCTGGCCGAAGCTGACCTTGCGCACCGTGATGGTTTCGCCCATACCAGTATTCTTGCGCGCGATGACGGTTCCTTCGAAAGCCTGCAAGCGTTCCTTATCGCCTTCTTTAATCTTGACGTGCACCTTGATGGTGTCGCCGGGCCGGAACTCGGGCGTATCGGTGCGCTTGTTTTTGTTAATGAGTTTTGTCAGCAGGGGGTTGTTCATGTGTGAATCCTAATCTTCTATCTTAGACTGAAGCAGGTCCGGGCGCATGCGCACGGTTTTCTCCAAGGCGGCCCGCTGCCGCCAGCGCCGGATCTCTTCGTGATTTCCGCCCAGCAAAACTTCCGGTACTTTCCACCCGCGGAACTCGGCAGGACGCGTATATTGGGGACAATCGAGCGCCCCCGCCCCGTGGCCGGCCTGCTGAAACGACTCGAAGACCGCCGAGGACTCATTGCCCAGCACCCCGGGCAGCAGGCGCCCCACCGCGTCGATAACCACGGCCGCGGCCAGTTCGCCGCCGCTCAGTACGTAATTCCCGATCGACAGCTCTTCATCGGCCAGATGCTCGGCCACCCGCTCGTCCACTCCTTCGTACCGGCCGCAAATCAACAGCATCTCGTCCAAGCGGCTGAATTCGTTGGCCACCTGCTGGTCGAACATGCGGCCCTGCGCGGAGAGCAGTACAATCTTGCGCGCCGCCTCGGACCCTCCGGCCTGTTGCGGCGGGAAAATCGATTCCGCCGCCAAAAATAACGGTTCCGGCTTTAACAGCATGCCCTCGCCGCCGCCGAACGGCCGGTCGTCCACGGTCTTATGCCGGTCGGACGTCCAATCCCGCAGATTGTGGATGCGAATCTCGAGCGCGCCGGTGTCCCGCGCCCGTTGGATCACGCCATGCTCGAACGGTCCCTGGAAGAACTCCGGGAAGATCGTGAGCACATGAAAAATCACTTCTGGTTCAGTTCCTTCAATCCCGTGGGCAAATCCACCTCAATGCGCCGCGCCTGCGTATCGATCGCCACACAAATCGCGCGCGCGAAAGGAATTAGCAGCCCGCCCTCCAACTCCAAAACACCGGCACTGCCGCCATCCTCGAAGCGGATCACGCGGCCCAGCGAAGCGCCGCCTTCCCGCTCTACTACTTCACAGCCAACTAAATCCGATTCAAAATACTCGCCAGGCTCCAATTGCATGCGCTGCCCGCGAGGAACCCGCACCTCGCACCCGGTCAGGGGCTCGGCATCCGACATCGTGTCCACCCCCCGGAACTTCAAAATCAACCGGTTATCGTGGAACCAGGCCGATTCCACTTCTTGCCGCAATTGGCCCGGAAACAGGAAAACCTCGCGCAGGCTTTCATACCGCTCCGGTTTGGAAAGCGCGATGGCCGTTAGCTCGCCGCGAATACCGCGCGCGCGGCCCAGTACGGCCACCGTTACCCACTCTGGATCGAGTTGGGAGGCTTCGCCACTCACTCCAGAATTTCCAGAGTGAATCGCCGGTTCAATTTCATTCCGGCCGCTCCCAGGATGGTGCGGATGGAACGGGCCGTCCTGCCCTGCTTGCCGATCACCTTGCCCAAATCGCTGGGGGCGACTCGCAGTTCCAGAACGGTGACTTGCTCGCCTTCAACCACGCTGACAGCAACTTCTTCCGGGATGTCGACGAGAGCTTTCGCGATATCCTCAATCAACTGTTTCATCACCCCGCCTCCCTCACCTCTCATGGTAGCAGAGGCACTCACCAGCCTAGCTTGGTTACAACCACGGTACTCGTTATTTTTCTTACACTTAACAGGTGCTTCAAGCGGCGGGTTCAGCCACGGGCGCCGGATTGTTCTTTATCAGACGTTCCACGGTCTCGGAAACCTGGGCCCCGTTCTTCGTCCAATGCGCGATGCGTTCCCGGTTCAGGTCCACCTTGGCCGGGTCGGTCAGCGGATTATAATGGCCCACCACTTCCAGGTTCCGGCCATTGCGCGCCCTTTCCTTCTCGATCACCACAATGCGGTAAAACGGCTTCTTCTTGGCGCCAAAACGCGCCAGACGGATCATCAACATTCACACTCCTAAAAAGTTCGGTAATTTCAACTTACCCAGTTTCTTGCCAAGCATTCCGCCGGAGAAACCCTTCATCATTTTTCTCGCCTGGGAGTACTGCTTCAGCAACTGGTTCACTTCCTGCACGCTCGTCCCGCTGCCCTTCGCGATGCGGCGCCGGCGGCTGCCATTCACGATCATGTGGTTGGCGCGTTCCCTGGGCGTCATCGAATCGATGATGGCCACCACGTGCGTGATCTCCTTCTCGTCCACCTTCACGTTCTTCAGATCTTTCAGGATGCCTACCTGCGGCATCATGGACAAGACCGATTCGAGCGGTCCCAGCTTCTTGAGCTGGCGAATCTGGTCGCGGAAATCGTCCAGCGTAAACTCGTTGTCGATGAGTTTGCGCTGCATCTCCACGGCTTGCTTCTTATCGATGACTTCTTCGGCCTTCTCGATGAACGACAACACGTCGCCCATGCCGAGGATGCGGGAGGCGGCCCGGTCCGGATAGAACGGCTCCAGCGCGTCGAATTTCTCGCCCGATACCCACGAATTTGAGCGGCTGCCCGGTGACGTGCCGGATAGAGAGCGCCGCGCCGCCGCGCGCATCGCCGTCCATTTTGGTCAGGATCACACCCGTGATCCCCAGCCGTTTGTGAAATTCATCGGCGGATTTCACGGCGTCCTGCCCGGTCATAGCGTCGGCCACAAACAGGATCTCGACGGGCGTGAGCTGCTCTTTCAATTGCTGCAGCTCGGTCATGAGCTCTTCGTCGATATGCAGGCGGCCGGCGGTATCCACCAGCAGAACGTCGCGGCCGGTGTTGGCGGCTTCCTTGCGGGCGGAACGGGCCAGGTCGGCGGGCAGGGTCTCTTCGGGGGTCCCGGTATAGATCGGCAGGTTGATGTCGCGCGCCACCACCCGCAACTGCTCGCGCGCTGCGGGACGGTACACGTCCACCGAAACCATCAGCGGTCGGTGCCCGTTTTTCGAGAGCCAGCGCGCCAGCTTGCCTGTGGAGGTGGTCTTACCGGAGCCTTGCAGGCCGGTGATCAGGATGACGCTGGGGGGTTCGTTGGCGAAGCGCAGCTTGGATTCGTGGCTGCCCAGAATCTTGATCAGCTCGTCGCGAACGATCTTGATAACCTGCTGCGAAGGCGAGAGGGCCTGCAGCACTTCCTCGCCCTGGGCTTTCTGCTTGATGTTTTCGATGAGCTGCTTGACCACGCGGAAGTTGACGTCGGCTTCGAGCAGCGCTACGCGGATCTCGCGCAGGGCCGACTCCATGTTTTCGGCGGTGAGCTTGCCTTCACCGCGCAGGTTCTTGAAAACGCGCTGTAACTTGTCGGATAAATTATCGAACATTGGGATTCCGCGCGGAGGCGCCTAAACGATCCTTCAATTATACATCCTGGGAAGGAGTCGCCGCCGTGTGGGGCGGGCCCCCGGCCTGCAGCGGGGCTCCTTAGCCCCGCTCTTTCTGGCCGAAAACCGAGCACTCCCCAATAAAGAAGGCGGCCTGGAGAGGCCGCCGCAGGCCGAGGGCCTGACCCCACTTATGGGAAAATGCCCCGTACACGAGTGGCTTCCGCCACGCGCGACACGGCCAGGATATAAGCTCCGGTCCGCATGTCCACGCGATAGCTCTCCGCAGTTCCGTGAACTTCCTTGAAGGCCGATGTCATGGTGCGCTCCAGGTACTGGTTCACTTCCATTTCGGTCCAGAAGAAGCCGTACAGATCCTGCACCCACTCAAAGTACGACACCGTAACGCCGCCGGCATTGCACAGAATGTCGGGGATCACCAGCACGCCGCGCGCGAACAACTCCTTGTCGGCGCCAGGCGTAGTCGGACCATTCGCGGCTTCTGCCACGATCTTCGCCTTGATGCGATCGACGTTATCCATCGTGATGGTGTTTTCGAGCGCGGCCGGCACCAGAATGTCGCACTTCAATTCCAGCAGGTCTTTGTTGGAGATGAAGTCGCAGCCTGGGAACCCGACCACCGTGCCGGTCTCATCCTTGTACTTCATGACGGCTACCGGGTCGAGCCCGCCGCCGTTGTGGATTCCGCCCTTGGAATCGCTGACCGCGATGATGCGCGCGTTATCTTCGTGCAACAGCTTGGCGGCGATGCTGCCGGCGTTGCCGAATCCCTGCACCGCAACGGTGGCTTTTGCGAGCGTCATGCCCTTCAACTCGCAGGCTGCGCGAGTCGTATACTGGCAGCCGCGCGCGGTGGCTTCGTTCCGGCCTTTCGACCCGCCCAGGCTCAACGGCTTGCCGGTGACCACGCCCAACTCGGTATGGCCATGGAACATGCTGATGGTATCCATAAACCATGCCATCGTCTGCGAGTTGGTGTATACATCGGGCGCCGGGATATCGCGGTCCGGCCCGATGATGGGGGAGATCTCCGTGGCATAGCGGCGTGTCAGCCGCTCCAGCTCGCCGAGCGAGAGCTGTTTGGGGTCGACGCGCACGCCGCCCTTGCCGCCGCCATAAGGAATGTTGACGGTGGCGCATTTCCAGGTCATCCAGGCTGCCAGCGCCTTCACTTCGTCCAGCGTGACGCCCGGATGATACCGGATGCCACCCTTCGCCGGGCCACGCGACAGGTTGTACTGCACGCGGTAACCTTCAAATACCTGTATTCGCCCGTCGTCCATGCGCACGGGGATGGAGACGATCAGTTGCCTTTTGGGTTGCTTCAGGACTAATCGCAGCCCCTCGTCCAGTTTGAGATGATCGGCCGCGATGTCGAACTGCGTTTGGGCGATCTCAAAGGGATTGAGGGTCTCTTTGGTCAATACGGCTGTACTCATGCTTTCTCCTATTTAACGGGAGCTCGCGGTAACAAGCTCCTCGCTTTCCTGCGCACGCCGCGGGATGCCCACCTGGTGCAGCGGGACATGGCGGCGGCAAAACTCACACGAACCGGCGTCGGCGTAATAGGTGGCCTCCAGCTTCGCCAGGAAATAGAGTGGGATAGAACCGAAGCCGAGCGTCTGCGGCGTCGGCTGATAGACCAGCACGGCCAGCGCCACCACCTGCGCGCCCCGCGACTCCAGCAACTGGCGCGCTTCGGTCAGCAGCATGCCGGATCGCAGCAGATCGTCCACCAGCACGACCTTTTCTCCGGCCACCGGCTCCAGAAACTGGCGGAAGCGCATGGGGATGTCGCGCCCATCCTTCTCCGCCCAATAAACCTGTCCGGCACGCAAGGCTTCACACAGGCCGTAAGCCACGGGAAGACCAGCAGGCGTTGCCGAAACTATGGAAAGCTCGGGGATAATCGCCCGCAACTCGGAGTTGGCGCGCAGTTTGCGGCTCAAGCCGACGCTGAGAGTTTTGGCGTGCCGGTGATAGCGCATGGCTTGCGCCGTTTCCAGGTTGATATCGGTATGCAGGCCGTTGAGGCACTCGAAATGGCCCTGCTGGAGGGCCCCGGTCTCGCGTAGGAGCGCAAGCACCTCGGCTTGGGTGGGAACCAGTTCCATGGCTTACCTGCCTTTCGTGACGATTACATAGTATCAGAGGTTTTTGTCGTTATCCATGCCAAAGTGGTGCTGCCGCGATATTCAGCGCAGTTTTTCCTCGACGCTGTGGATTTTATCCTCCATGTGCTGTTCGCGGTCGATCCGGGTGCCGAACCGCAAGGTTGACGTGATGCGCGGCGCGCCCATGGCGTGGACCACTTCGTGACAGCGCTTGATGGCCGCAAAAACGTCGTCCCACTCGCCTTCGATGTTGGTGCCGTAAGCGTGCAGTTTGGTTTTGAGACCGGCTTCGGTGAGGACCCGCTCGCAGGCGGCCACTTCTTTCGATACCGACACGCCAATGCCGATGGGGACTACACAAAGATCCGCGATGACTTTCATACTCCCAGTTTAGCGAGCGCGTTCCTCTTGTTAATGAAAGGTGCACTGCCGGCTTGCCTTGATGTTGAATGCGCAGCGCCACACCCAATCCTGACTCTTCCTGAGAGTTTGAATGGTGGTGAAAGAGCCACGGCTGGCTGCTTCGGCCACCATGGCTTCGGTGCGGAGCCGCGGCGGATATTCTGCGTGATTGGCGCAGTAGTAGCCCTCAGCATCGGTATTATAGGCATACACTGTGACGCCGGGCGCGGGTGAGACACCATCGGGCACGTATACAGCTCCAGATACGACCAGCGCATCGCCGGGCTCACGTTCGGCAATGCAAGCCTCCCGCGACAGAAGCCCGGACGGCTGCGGCCATATCATGACGAGCCCGTTTAGGCGCGCATTACGCCAGGCGCTTGGCGGCAGGTCACGGAACGGGGCGGTATCGCGGAGCGCTTGCCCCTCTGTTTTGGCGGCCGCACACCCGGCGGCCAGCAGGACGGTAGAGTTAAAGAATTGACGGCGTGTCATAAGTTCCCTCCGGTCGGAGGACGCCGCGGCGAATGCTAGTGTTAACAAAGACAGGGTCGGTGACTTCACAATGGCTGCGTAGTTGCTCTTTGAGCAAGCGCAGTTGTTGAATTGCCGGCTCTCGTGCGAGAGTCGATTATGACCGAAGAGGGGCCACTGGGTAGTTCCACATCGCCGGGCTTTGGATTCTGCGAGGTGAGGTATCGTCTGTTGAATGAGTTTTTGTCGGCTGTGCGGGAGATACTCGAAATACAGCACCAACAGGCTCAGGCAGCCGCCGGCGGCGACACGGATTTTGCCCGCTTCGACGTATTACTTCACATGGCAACTGAGAAAAAAGAGCAGGCAAAATATGCGTGGCTGGCCCATGTGGAAGCTCATCAATGCGAGGAGGAGATATGATGCAGAAAGTACTGACAAGAGCTGACAAGGAACGGCTCACGGACAGCCAGATGAAAATTCAGTCGGTCAATAATTCATTGAAGCACGTCGACCCGGAGAAGATCCCGGACTTCGCAGGAATTCAGGACTGCCTGGAAGATGCCCAGCGGAGCCTGGAGGAAGCACTCCACCCGGGGAAAGGGTAATTAGGCGCACTGCGCCACGATCAGCGTGACGTCGTCATACTGATCGCCTGCGCTGAACTGCTGGACCTCGCTCACAATAGCGGCAACCAAGGCCTCCGGACGCATCTGGCGGCCGCATTTGAGAGCCTCCAACAAGCGGCACTCCCCGAATTCTTCGCCCGCCGCATCCATCGATTCAGTTACGCCATCGGTGTAGAGAGCCAGGGTATCTCCGGGGTCCAGATGGCATTCTCCAATCGCGCAGTCCCAATCCTGGAAGAGTCCGAGGACGGTGGAAGTGGAATCCAGCCGTTCCAGCGTCAGATCGCGGCGCAGCAGAAGACCGCAGAGGTGCCCGCAGTTCACGTACCGCAGGTGGCGGGTATGATCTTCGTATTCGGCATAAAAGAGCGTGGCATAGGCGCTAGGAATCGTGTTTGCAAAGAAGAGTCCGTTCACGGAGCGCAGGAAGTTTTGAGGTTCGTCCCAGGCCAGCGCGCACTGGCTGCGCAAATTCGCTTGCAGATTGGCCATCAGCAGCGCGGCCGGCATGCCCTTGCCGGCGATGTCACCAATTACCAGGCCCAGACGCGAACGCCCCAGGTCCAGGAAATCGTAGTAATCGCCACCTACCTGGCGCGCCTGGATGCAGATGCCGGCATATTCCAGGGTTTCGAGCGCCGGACGCATTTGCGGAAAGAGGCGGGACTGCACCTGCTTGGCGATTTCCACCTCCTGGGCAGCCCGCCGCTCAGCTTCCAGTTTGGTAGCCGCCGCGCGCCGCTGCGCCTCCACCTGGCGGGTGACCTCGTCGATTCCCGCGAGGGTGAACGAGTTGCCATCCACGTCCTGGAACCGCGTAAAAACGCCGCCCCAGGCCGCCGGCTCTCCGGGGGAGCCATAACTCACGCGGCGCAGTCGCGGCGTGTTCGAGAAGCGCACGCCACGCAGACGCCACTGGTGGAACCGGGCCAGGACGTCTTCCACGACGAAAACGATTTGCGTGGGCCGTCCGATTAATTTGTAATCGCGCGTGCCGGGCTTGGGAGCCAGCAGGGCCAATACCGCACCGCCGTCCGGAGGGGCCACCGCGACCCAGCGCTGGCCCGGCTGCAGCCGTCCGTCAAACGCGACGTCGAACCCCAGTTGATCGACGTAAAAGCGCAGGCTGCGCTCCTGATCGCGCACGAAAATACTGACCGCGTGCAGACGGAGATACGGTGGCGGAGAGCCGTCCATGGAAGTGATTATACGGCCCCCTATGGGGACTATGCCGGTTCGCGCGTCAATAGTCGGCGTAGGGCGTGCCGTCCAGACCGGTCTTGTCCGATTCGCTTTTCACATCGAAGATCCCCGGCTCGGTCTGGTTGACGCTTTGCAGCGCGTCTTCCATGATGGTGTGCCACGAATTCGATCCCGTGATAGGATCGATGGGAATCTCGCGCAGGTACCCGGCCGACACCAGGTCCTGCAGCGATTGTGGGGCCTTCTGCTTGTCGTAGGTGTATTCGTCGATGACGTTGCGCAGAGTAGTCAGGTTGTTCCGCAGCACGCTTTCTTTCGCCCGGATGATGGCCTTCTGATACTGCGGGATGGCGATGGAAATGAGGATGACGATGATCGCCATGACGATCATCAACTCCACCATGGTGAAGCCCAGTACCCCCCGCTTCGTATTTTTACCAGTCCGAATAATTGGTCCCATCCGGCGCCTTTTCGGTGGTCTTGCTATAAACGTCGAAAACATTTTGTCCACCCCAACTGTTGGATGTGGGGTCGTCCCTGGTGCTGCGCATCCCCCAGTCGGCGGAATTCGTGAACGGATCTTTGGGGATGCGGCGCAGAAAACGGATTTTCTTATCCACCTGGCCCTGCAGTTTCACGCCCTCGACCAGGGTTTCCAGTTTGTCGGGATAGTTATCGGAATCGAGCTTCTGCTGGCCCAGGTATCCGGCATCGGCGTAGTCTTTGTACTTATCGATGGCGTTGCGGATTTCGCGCTCGGCGATGCGCAGCTCCCGTTCCCGCTCGACGCGGACGCGGACCCGTGCCAGGGGCACCGCCATGGTGGTGAGGATCAGCATGATGGCGCACGCCACGATCAGCTCGACCAGCGTTAATCCTCTTTGGTTCTTACGCCGCACCGGTAGCCTCACATTACGTTGACCGTCAGCAGCGGCGACGAGTTGGATATCGGCTGGCCTTGCGAGTTGGTGGGACTGAAGGCCGGCGCCGAGACCGTGGTCGTGCCGCGACCCAGGCTGGTGAACGAGAGCGTGACCAGCATACCCGAACCCGTAACTCCGCCCGCGCCCGGAAGACGGTTCAAAGTGATATCTGCCTCGCCCGTATCGTTCAGGATGTTCTTGGTGAAGGTCACCGGCTGGCCATCGCTCGCCATCAGGCTGCCCTGCACCACATCGTTCAGCTTCAGGACCTTCGGGTCGTACTTAATCTGCAGCGGCGCGGAGAACAGATCCGTGGCATTGGCAATCACCAGGTTCACATTGAAGGTTCCGCCCATCACGTTCTGCACCTGGCCCGGCACAAAGCTGACCAGCGCGTTGGTCGGCGGCGGCGGAGCAGGCGCGGCCGGCGGCGCCGCACCCGGAGGCGCCACACTGGTGGATGCCGCAGGCGGCGTATTGGGCGGCGTGGCTACAGGCGCCGGCGGGTTCGACGCCGCCGGGGGAGTCACGATAGGATTCGACGGAGCCCCGGGAGCCGCGGGTTTGGATGCTGATTCGGCCCCGTCTCCACGCGGGCCATAGTTCAATTTCACGACCGTGGCATTGCCTACAGCCACGCCGCGCATCTCTTCATCGGTATAATCCGGCCGCCGCACGATGTGCGGCACCAGCGCGATCAATAATTCCTGGGCGTTCTTACTCACCGTCTTGCTGCTGAACAGCCACTTGATCACCGGGATGCTGGAAAGTCCCGGGATACCGCTCACCGTGGAAATATCCTGCGATTGCCGCAACCCGCCCAGCAGGTTTACTTCGCCGTCCTTCATGCGGATATCGTGGATCACTTTTTCCTGCGAAATAATCGGCTGCTGGATGCCGCCCAGGTTCACATAACTGGCCACACTAGAAATCTCCACCTCCACGTGCATCGACACTTCGCCGTTGTCGTGTACCTTGGGCGTCAAATCCACGTTCACGCCGACATCGATAAAGGTGAACTGCGTGTTGACCAGTGGATTGATGCCCACGCCTCCGATGCCGGGCTGGAAGCTGCCCGATGCTATGGGCTGTTTCTCGCCGACCTTCAGAGTGGCCTTCTGGTTGTCCACGGAACGGATCTCCGGGGACTGCAACACACGCGTGGAGCTGTCGCTCAATACCGCTTGCAGCATTCCCGACGGCAGCACCGTCGAGAAATCTTCGGTATTGATCTTCCCGATGTAGGCGAGCGGTATGGAGGCGGCCGTGGAAGTACCTGTAGGCGTAGTGCCGGTGGGCGTAGTAGTCGAGGTATTAGTCGTAGTGGTGGACGTGGAGGTCGTGCTAGTGGTGGATGAGCTGGGGGTGCTGATGCTGGTGCGCGGCGAGAAATTAATGGGGACACTCAGACTGTTGAGCGCCGCTCCCAGGGTGCGGGTCATGTCGCTCGACACCTGTAGCACTAGCACATCCACCACCACCTCCGACTTGGGCTTGTCCAGATCGTGAATGATCTTTTCGGCCAGCGCAATGCGGTCCGCCTCGCCGCGCGCGATGATGGCATTCTGCGCGTTATAGACGAACAGGCGCTGGATATCCGCCACGGATCGGACCGCGGTCACGATTTCCTGCAATTCCTGGGGAGTGGTGACGTTGGTCAGATAAAAGACTTTCATGACCTGCTCTTCGTAATCGCGGCGCTTGGTGGTGTTGTCCTGCGTAACGAAGATGGTGTTGGCGGAGAGCGGCTTCCAAAATGCCTTGGTGATGATTCCCAGGTAATTCAGCGCCTCGTCCAGCGTTGCCCCCGTAAGTTCGATGGACTGAGGCTTGCCGCCTGCGTCCTTGAACTCCGGATCGAACAGAACGTTGATGCCGGCGAGTTTGCCCACCGTTTCGAAGAGCACGCGCGCCGGCTGATTGTTCATCTTCAGGTTGATGGGTTGCGGGTTGAGCGCGCGGAGCTCCGGAACCGAAAGCATGGAGCTGATCTTCTCTTCCGTGTTCCTCTTGGCCAGTTGCGATGGCGTCAATGACTTGGTATTCGAGTCCGCCCCTTTTTTGGCCTCGCGCTCCATCATCTCGCGGGTGGTCTTGATTTCCTGTTCCGCGATGCTGGAAGAAGGGTCGATGCCGTAAGCTTTCTCGAATTGCAACAGGGCCGGCGCCAGAGATCCCTGTTTCCGCAGCTTCAGACCTTCGGCGATGTGCGCTTCGGACGCCTGGAAACGAGCCTGGTGCACGGATAGCTGATATCCGGCATCGCTGGGGTCTTCCGCCAGAGCTTTTTCGTAGAGCTCCAGGGCCCCGTCCCACTCTTTACGCAGCTCGCGTTCCTTACCCTGCGCCATGAATTTGTCGCCCTTGCGAGTCCGCGCTTCAGCCTGCCCTGCAAAGCACCCGGCTAGTGCCAGCAAAATGGCTAAATATCTGAAAAAAAGGCTGTTGTTATGAGTGCCAGGCATGCAGACGGGCATATGGTAAGATGAAAAGCAATCGGGTGCTCCACGCTATTCATCAGGATGACGCTACGGAACATCCCAGCGTTGAGAGCAAAATTTGGCCGTAAAAGACGCCGATTTCAAGATCCTCAGTGACAACCGACAAGCGGGCCACAACTATTTCCTCATGGATCGCTTTGAGGCCGGCCTGGTGCTGACCGGCACCGAGGTTAAGGCTGCCCGCGCGGGCAAAATCCAGCTCAAAGAAGCGTATGCCACCGTGGACAAAAACGAAGCCTGGCTCATGAATGCCCATATCAGCCAGTACGCGTTCGGAAATCGCGAGAATCATCCGCCTATCCGCAATCGCAAGCTGCTTCTGCACCGCAAGGAAATCGACAAGCTGCTAGGCAAAATCCGGGAAAAAGGCCTGGCCCTGATTCCGACCAAGGTTTACTTGAAACACGGGCGGATCAAGTGTGAAGTCGCGGTCGCCCGGGGCAAGAAACTGCACGATAAGCGGGAAACCGAACGCGCCCGTACGGCCGACGCCGAAGCGCGCGCCGCGGTACGGGCCAGCAAAGCAAAACAATACGGAGATTGATCGAAGAAATGCAAGTCAGCCTCGAACGCCAACCAATTGAGAATGTAGACACCGGAGCCGTAGTAGTGATCGCGCTCCAGGACCAGCGCCAGGACCGGTTCGGCCTGGGTGAGTTATTCGATTCCGGCGAGATTACCGGCAAAGCGTTCGAGATGACGCTGCTGCATCACGTCCCCGGCGTACGGGCCAAACACGTTCTTGCCGTGGGCGGGGGCAAGCCGGATAAGTTCGGCCCCGCGGAAATGCGGCGGGCCATGGGCGCCGCCGTCCGGCACCTGAAATCGAAGTCGATTACCAGCGCCGCGCTGGCTCTGGACGCTCCGCACGCCGATGCGGAATTCACGGCCGCGGCAGTGGAAGGCGCGATCCTGGGTGGATTCGAGCCCGACCGCTACAAAACCGGCAAGAAAGACGGCAAACCGGTGGAACAATTCACTGTGGTAGTCGCGGGTGGCGGT
Source organism: Bryobacterales bacterium (assembly GCA_963843255.1). Classification (GTDB taxonomy): domain Bacteria; phylum Acidobacteriota; class Terriglobia; order Bryobacterales; family Bryobacteraceae; genus Bog-159. The sequence goes on from CAWJJQ010000010.1 coordinate 571,650, forward strand.
CCGCACATGGATGCCGCGGTAGAGCGGGGACGAATTATCGCGGAGGCGCAGAACTTCACTCGGGACCTGGTCAATGAGCCGGCCAACAAGCTCACGCCTTTGGTTCTGGCCGAACAAGCTCGCGGCGTGGCGCAGGAATTTGGGCTGGCGTTTGATGTGCTCGATCGCGACCGCATGGCCGAACTCGGCATGGGGAGCCTGCTGGGAGTTGCCATCGGCAGCGCCGAACCGCCTTGCCTGATCGTCATGCAGTACCGCCCGGTTGAGGTGCCGGCGGGCTCCGCGCATCTAGGCTTGGTGGGCAAGGGCGTCACCTTCGATACCGGCGGCATCTCGATCAAGCCTTCCGACGGCATGGAAAAAATGAAGTACGACATGGCCGGCGGCGCGGCCATGATCGGCGCCATGCGGGCCATCGCGCAACTGAAGCCCGCCATTCCGGTGACTATGCTGGTGCCCGCGGTCGAGAACATGCCTGGCAGCCGCGCCCAGCGTCCCGGCGATATTGTCACGGCCATGTCCGGCAAGACCATCGAAGTGATCAACACCGACGCCGAAGGCCGTCTCATCCTGGCGGATGCCATCACCTATGCGCAAAAGCTGGGATGCACCCATTTAGTCGATGCCGCGACGCTGACCGGCGCCATTGTGGTCGCGCTGGGACACATCAACGTAGGCCTGTTCGCCAATGACGACGGGTTGCGCGAGCGCGTGATGCTGGCCGCTCGCGCCGAAGGCGAGAAGATGTGGCACATGCCGCTCGAAGACGACTACAAAGATTATCTGAAGAGCGCCTTCGCCGATGTCCCCAACGTGGGCGGACGCTACGGCGGCGCGGTCACCGCCGCCATGTTCCTGAAGGAGTTCGCAGATCCGACTCCATGGGTGCATCTGGATATCGCCGGCACCGCCTGGCTGGACGATAGCAAGCCGTTTCTGGCGAAGGGTCCGACCGGTCTGCCCGTGCGCACTCTGGTGCGGTTGGCCATGGAGTGGCAGCCGTAGAATTGTGGGGACAGGCCAGTCAATGAGGCGAGCCGCCCAAAACCGGCGTCTGCCCGATCGCGTCGGTCTCATCGTCCCGAAGATCTCCGGGGTACGTGCAGGTCTGCCGTACGTGACTTTTTAGACGATCGCAGTTCCCAAGCGCTCTTACAACCCGAAGGAATACAGCATCCCGCGCGTGCGGATGTAGATCCGCCCGTCCGCAATCGCGGGGGTGGCGAAGCATTCGTCGTCCAGCTCGTTGACCGAGAGAATCTCCTGCTCCGCACCGGCCTTCATGATCGTGACTACTCCGGAGTTGCCGACGAAAAACACTTTGCCGTCGCCTGCCACCGGCGAGGCATAGTATTTGTCTACCGCACCGCGCAGACGGCCTTGTTTGAAGGGCTGTCCGTTCGCAGGGTCGATCGTGGTAAGGATACCGCCGTCGTTGATCATGTAGATCACCCCCCGGTAGAGCAGCGTGGAGGGAAGCTGTGGTATCGAGCGCTGATACTTCCATCGCAGCGCCCTCGGTGTTTGATCGCCCGTACCGCCCGCGTGCAGCGCCAGCAAGCCGTTCTCGGCGGCCATTACCGATTGGAACGACTTCCATTCGCCTTCGTCCAGTTTTCCGTCGTGATTGATGTCTTCAAACGGGAAATAAATGCGCATGAAACCATCGGGCAATTCCGATTGCTGCAACGCGCCATCATGATTCGCGTCGTATTTCGCCAGGGCATCCGCAAACGCTGGAACCTCGACGTGTTTGCCCGGATCGTTGAACGGTGAATTGTAGCCGTTGATATAAATGGTGTCGCCATCGAGCACGGGCACGGATTTCATCTCCGAAGCCAGGCCGTTCACCCACCAGACGCTTTTGCCGGAAGCGAGATCGTAGGCGTCCAGGCGAAACGACCCCGGCGCAATGATCTGAATCCCGCCATCCGAAGCACCTGCACCTCCCGGACGGTACACCACCGGCGTGGAGTGTCCGCTGAGGGCCTCGGGGCGCGGCGTCTTCCAGGCTTGTTTGCCGTCGGCTTGAAAATACGCGGCGGCGTACGAGTCATGTAGCTGGTCGCAAATCAAAACCACCTTGTCGCCCGCCAGAATGGGCGAGACGCCCATCCCGTACATGTTATCGAACGGTCCCAGCGGCGTGCGCCAACGTTCCTTGCCGTCGAACGTGTACGACAGAAGCCCGTAATCGGGAAAAAAGACGTAAACGTTCCGGCCGTCCGCCACGGGAGTCGGCGATGACGGGCTATTCTGCTTGTCCAGATTCTCATGCCGGTCGCGCGGCGATTCGCGCCGCCACAGGATTTTGCCGCTGCCGCGATCCAGCGCGATGGTGAAAAGCTTATCGTCCTCGAACGCGGTGAGAAAGATATGATGGCCGCTGGTCACCGGAGAAGAATGGCCGGGCGGCAGCGCCGTCTTCCATACCACGTGCTTGTCCGGCCCGATGCTGTCCGGCAGGGCGGAGGACTCTGCGATTCCGCTGCCGTTGGGCCCACGGAACCTCGGCCAGTCGGCGGCCATCGACCCCGTGAGAAAGGTAGTACCAGCCAGAAAGAACCAGATTGCCCGCTGCTGCATGGTCTTTCAATCATACTTCCGGCGCCGGTAAAGTTAACAACGATTCTGCGGCACCCGCCCGGCGCGGATCGTAATTGTCCCTTATGAATCCACAAGCGGGGCCCCGGCTCGGGGCAGCGCTGACCCTGTTCTTAGCGGCGAGCCTTTATGCGCAAGGCCAGTCAGCCGCGCACATGGATATCGCCGCCTATAACCTGGTCACCTACGACAATGTATCCCACGCCGCGGAAATCGGTCATCTACGGGTTCCTGCGCATCATGCCGGGTCCCGCGACGCCGTCATCCAGCTTGCCTTCGTCCGCTTGCGCACCACCAGCGCCAAACCCCGTGCGCCCATCGTCTTTCTCTCCGGCGGACCGGGCATCCCCGGGGTTGTCATGGGCCGCGTTCCGATCTATTACCAGCTTTTCGAGCGCCTCCGCCAGGTAGCCGACGTGATCCTGCTCGATCAGCGCGGCGAAGGCATGTCGTCTCCGAATCTCAACGATTGCACCGGTGGCAACGCCTTCGCGCTGGACTCCTTTCAGACCGAATCAAAGTTGGAGCACGTTTTCGCCGATTCGATCCGCGGGTGCGCGCAATACTGGCGCGGCCAGGGAGTCGATCTGACCGCATACAATACCAACGAAAGCGCGGACGATCTGGAGGATCTGCGCGTCGCTGTAGGCGCTGGCAAAATAAGCCTGCTCGGCTTCAGCTACGGAACCGAACTGGGGCTGGTGATGATCCGGAGGCATCCGGACTCGGTGGAGCGCGCCGTCATGCAGGGGACGCAAGCGCCTGAGAACTATCCCAATCTTCCCAGCACTTACGACCTGCAACTCAGAAAGGTCGCGCGTCTGGTGGCGCTCGACCCCAAAGCCGCCAATCTGGCGCCGGATCTGGTTGCTTTGCTGAAAACCTGTCTCGACAAGCTGGACCGCGCCCCGGCGCAGATCGAGATCACCAGTTCCGCCACCAAACAGAAGGTCGTCCTGTCCGTGGGAAAAGTGGAGTTACAGCAGTTAGTAACCTCACTGCTGAATGGCCGGGTGTCCATCCTTCCAGCGCTGTTGAAGACTGTAAGCGACGGGGACTTCTCCGTTATGGGTCCGCTGGTTGAAAAGAACTACAACGACTTCCCTCCCGGAATGACGCTGATGGGGCGCGCCATGGATTGCGCGGCCATGGTCTCGCCGGAACGAGCCGCCTTGGCCGGCCACGAGGCTGCCAGATCTCTGTTCGGCAACGCACGCAATATCCACCTGCAGCCCGCTCTGTGCCGCGAAGCCGCCGGCGAATTCAACCTCGGGCCGGACTACGCTCTCCCTATTTACAGCGAGGTGCCCGTCCTGTTTCTCAGCGGGACGTTTGACAGCAATACGCCGCCGTTTATGGCGGAGAAGGTCCGTTGGGGATTCCCAAACAGCACCCACATCGTGGTGGAAAACGGCTTCCACGAAACGCTCCCGGCACAGGAAGTTCAGGATGCCGTATTTGATTTCTTCAATGGGGCGGGTGTAGCCGCGCGCCGGATCGTGTTCCCCGTTCCGGCTTTCGCCTCCATCGACGAAGCCCGCGCCGAAAGCCGTCAAACCCGGCACTGAAGTACCGGCCGCCGGGCTAACAATGCAGCTACCAAAGCCACAGCCGCAAGCACCGAAGCAGTATAAAAAGCTGTCCGGTAATCGTGGTGCCGGTCGTAGAGCACCCCGCCGATCCGCGGCCCAATAATGCCGGCCGTTCCCCAGGCCGTAAACAGCATGCCATAGTTCACCCCGGCGTTCTTTGTTCCCCAGAAATCCGCGGTAGCCGCACCATTCACGGAAAGCTGCGTGCCATAGCACCAATACACGACGAACACGGCCACATACAACAAAACGACGTGCGCAGCCGCCGCGTACAGGAAGGGCATCACTAACACGGAGATGCCGATCACGGCGCGCAGCACATTCAGGCGGCCGACTTTGTCCGACATCCAGCCGCAGAGAATCCGGCCCGCGCCGTTGCCGCATGCGCCCACTACCAGTGTCATGGTAGTCAGTTCCGCCGCCGCGATACCGGCGCCGCGGGCGAATGGTATCAGGTGGCTGATTACCATCAGACCGGCCGAGCAGCCCAGCGCGTAGGCGATCCACATCAGGTAAAAGGTCGGGGTGCCCAACACTTGGGTGGGGCTGTATTCGTGGGTTGTGGCGTTGGATTTCTCGGGCGGTAACCAACCCGGGGGCGCGTACCCAGCCGGCGGGTTCCTCAGCAGGAAGGCGCCGATCAGAGTCATCACCAGCAGGATGACTCCCAATATCCGGAAAGTCGCCGGAAGGCCGAAAGCGGGAATCAATTTCAACTGCGCCAGTGGACCGAAGATCGCGGACCCCGCGCCGTACCCTCCCACCGCGAGTCCCACCGCCAAGCCGCGTTTATCCGGGAACCATTTCGCCATAACCGGGATCGGCGTCGAGTATCCAAAACCGTTTCCCAGCCCGCCAATCACGCCGTAACAAATGAACAAATACCAGAGGCTCGAGGTATAAGCACACAGCCAGAAGCCCAGTCCGATGAGAAGGCTGCCGGTCAGCGAACAGAAGAGCGGTCCTAATCTGTCCTGAATCCGTCCCGCCAGCGCAAAGCTCAAAGCGGTCACCATGGCGGTGATCGTAAATACCATGGACGTGTCCGCCCGCTTCCATCCGAATTGTTGTTCCAGGGGAGCCACGAACACGCTCCAGGCGTAGGTTGTACCCAGAGCTAAGTTCATCGACAGACCACCAACCACGCGCCACCACCGGCTGATGCCGGACGCCTGCGTCAAGCGTGCTCCTTCCCCTCCCTGCCCGCCGAAGCGGTCCGTGAAGTCGCTAGAGGGTAGCACGCCCCGCGGTCATGTGCACATACCCGCTGCCAGCCTCGCAAAATCAAGGCTCCCGGCGCCGGATGTTAATCATCTTGGCGTCAATGAATATCAGTTCGTCTTGTAAACAAACACCATCTCCTTACCCCTCGCCTTGACAGCATCCGGCTCGCCTCCGTCTACGGAAAGCAAGATTTCTTCCCGCTTTACGGTTACAGCTCCATTCTTAGCCCAGGTAGTTTCGAGCACCAGAGTATTGCCTCTCCAGCGCGCCACCCGCACCAGCCCGTCTCCCAGTCTCACTGATTGAGAATACAGGCTCTGTACCCATGCGATTTAGCTCGACTTACTCTTTATTTTGAGTTATGATATCGAAAATCTGGAAAACCGGATCATCCGGTTGTAACGGGAAGCGCATGAAATGCACTAACTATTAACACTTTTCCATTTTCCTATTTAGTTAGTTTCGGCCACCCTGGGGGTGAATTGCAGTTATGGCCGCGAACCGTTGGGTAAGTCGATCGTTACTATTGACTGTCTGTCGGGCTACCACTGCCGCGTTGCAGGGCAAGAAGTTGCCTGAACGTGTCAACACCATTACAGATGGGTCGGCCACTAATTCTATCGATCGCATCTCCCGGGATGCTAACGGTTTAATCTGGTTGGGCACCAGTCCGGGACTCTCGCGTTTCGATCGTTATCAATTCGGGAATTTCAGCGCCGACAAAGGGCTGCTGGGACGAGCGAACAGGTTACTGGGGACTAACCGGGCAGATTTTCGAAATGGAAACAGAACCTACCTTCCGGCAGGGTGGGCTCGCGCGCCACGTCCCAAATGCCGCAAACCTCAATCAGGAGAACGAACATGAATTGCAAGGGAACGCAACCAAGACAAACGTTTAGCCGCTCGCATGGGATGGGGACCTGCGTACCGGCAGTCGCATTTGTGTTGTTGGTGGGATTTATCCCGCCGGCGGCCAGAGCTTTCGACAAGGTTACGCCGCCGCCTACGCCCGCGAGCATCACGCCGCCATCGGGCAATACGGCCTACCTCCTCGGACACGCCACCGGCACGCAGGGCTACGTGTGCCTGCCGTCCGGCGCGGGCGCATCCTGGACCGTCAATTCCTCCAGACCCCAAGCCACCTTGTTTATCACCTTGTTTGGCAGCTTCAGCCAGCAGATCCTCACGCACTTCCTCAGCCCCGACGCGAACCCCAATTCATCCGCACCGAACCCGTTGCCCTTTGGCAGCCCGACCTGGCAAAGCTCGTTCGACAGCAGCGTCATCTGGGGCAACAAACTCGCCAGCATCACCGCCGGTAGCGATCCCAGTTGTCCCAGTTCGGGCGCCATACCCTGCCTGTTGCTGCAGGTGATTGGCTCCCAAAACGGTCCCTCATACCCGTTTGGCATCCTGACCAACGCCACTTATGTGCAGAGGCTGAACACCACGGGTGGCAGCGCGCCTTCCACCGGCTGCGCCGCTTCCTCTGACGTCAACGGCCAGGTGCTGGTTCCCTACACAGCCGACTACTACTTCTACACTGCTTCGAAGTAACTGGCCGGCAACCCGTACGCGGCCTGGAGGATCTGCGGACCTCCCGGCCGCATTCTAACCTGCGGGGAAGATGCGATACTCGACGCTCAACCGGCTGTGGCGCATTTCCGGACGCGCATACGTCCGGTGCAGGGTGCCGTTCAAGAACAGCAGTCCATCGCCCAATTCCAGGACTGGCGCTTGGAATTCCTGCGGCGAAAACCGCTGGCGCAGTAGCGCATCGTCAAGTTCCGTGAAGTGCAGCAAGCTGGTTTGAGGGCGCGCAATGAATTCCAATCCTGGACTGTCTCTGCCACAGGCTTCGAGCGGAATCCAGCAGGTGACCAACTCAGTCATGCGCACCGGCGGCCCGGGTTCCAGTGGGAATCGGACCCCCAGCGCACCATCCTGATGCCAGTTCTGGGAATGGTACCGCTGATCCGGAACCAGCCGCGGCGGGAACTTCTTCCGCACCCACGATTGTTCCATCCGGCAGGTCCATTTCGGCCCGACGGCTTGCGCGAATAACTCGCCGAGCCCGGCCGTGGATAGAGGCGCTATCAATTCTTGATCGCCGCCACCGCCAAAATCCGTCAGGGCCGTCAAAAGCACGGAGTGGGAGAAAGGATTGAACTGGTGGTGCGCGGGAAGCGATTCACCCGCCCGGACCGTCTCGAAGCATCGCGCGGCCGCGTCTCTGAGCTTGTTCAACGAAGGCTTTGGGAAAACACCCCTCAGTAAAGCTACACCCTGCTCACGCAGTTGCACTGCCTCATCCTGGATCCACAGCCACCACGCGGCTGTTCATGTTGCCATCGAAATCTATGCGGAACGCACAAGCCCGACGACCGCGCCAATTTCAACTACATTCTATGTCAACGCGGCAACTACCGGGCGGCCATTCACCAGGACTACTGTTTGGCGACGGTTGCGGGAAGCCGCTTGAAGTGTGCGATCTCGCTTTTGCCGGAGGGGCTAATCGGAATGGTTTCCAGGTCCATGGTGTCGCCATCCCCGGTAACCGCAAAGCGACGTTTCACAACCTGGGCGCCCCGGATCTCCACCTCCACCAGTTTTGGCCCGTTGTAATACATGGTCACTTTTGATCGCCGCCCCGCGTCGTCGACGGCACACTCCTTGCCCATCGTATTGCAATCGAATGCCACGGTCTTTGTGCCTTCGGAGTTAGTCACATGTACCGAGCCGGCACTGTCTTGAAAACCCCAAATGGATTTGGTCTCCCCATCGCTTTGCTGCCACTTGCCCATGAGTTTGGCGTGACTGGCTTCATCGTCCGCAAACGCCGGCGCAGCCAGCAGTAGCGTGGTCAAGGTGATGATGGAAATGGTCATCGGCTCTCCTTTAAAGAACCGCGCAAAACGCGGCGACGGCCGCGCCGCCACTATTCCGCGAGTTCCTATCCTTTCTGGCGGCGCGGACACGCGCCCCTTTGCGCTCTTAAAGAACCGCGCAAAACGCGGCGACGGCCGCGCCGCCACTATTCCGCGAGTTCCTATCCTTTCTGGCGGCGCGGACACGCGCCCCTTTGCGCTCTTAAAGAACCGCGCAAAACGCGGCGACGGCCGCGCCGCCACTATTCCGCGAGTTCCTATCCTTTCTGGCGGCGCGGACACGCGCCCCTTTGCGCTTTTAAATAACTGCTTTCCCAGTTCCGATTACACGCGGTCGCGCGGCTCAGCGAAATACAGTTCGCACTGGATTTTTGAGAGTGATCAGCCTCGATCCGTTATCCGCAAACGGGGTTATCCTTTTGGGTCTAACCACACAACCCGCCCCGGTGCTAGAGTAAGCAGAAACGGAGAAAACATGGCTTTTTGTCAGAATTGCGGAGCGCAACTGAACGGGGATTTTTGCACCGCATGTGGTACTCGCGCCAAAGTTAGCGATGCGCCTTCGGCTGTAGGCGTGTCGCAGGCCAGCCCTGTCCAGGTTGCGCCCGGCGCCCAGCGCAAGACCAGCCCACTGGTCTGGATACTAGTCGCGGTGCTGGGGTTGTTTCTGCTCATGGGCATTGCCGTGGTCGGCGGCGGCTTGTTCCTGGTTCACAAAGCCAAGCAAGCGGGGCTCGATCCGGAGTTAATGCGTAACAATCCTGGCTTGGCGACAGCCAAGCTCCTCGCCGCAACCAATCCCGATCTGGAAGTTGTTTCCACGGACGATGGGCGGGGCCTCATTACCATCCGCCAGAGGTCCACGGGCAAGACCATGACCGTGAACTTCGATGAGATAAAAAGGGGAAAGGTCACTTTCCACGAGGATGGCAAGGACGCCGTGACCCTGGAGGCACACGGTGATGGCGCCACCGGAAGCCTGCAAATGAAATCCGGATCCGAGTCGCTGAACTTCGGGGCCAACCAGGCGGCCATGCCGTCATGGATGCCGGCGTATCCCAATTCGAAGCCCACCAGCACGTTCAGCCTGAATGGCAAAGAGGGCACCTCAGCCAGTTTCCAGTTTCAGACGCCGGATGCCCCCAAAGACGTGGTGTCGTTCTACGAGCGGGAGTTGAAGCAGGGCGGGTTCCGCATCAACACAACCACTACCAGCGACAGCGGCACGTCATCAAGCGGCATGGTTTCGGGCGACGATACGGCCAACAAGCGCACCGTGTTAGTGACCGTGGGGAACGACAATAAAGGCACCACAGTTAGCGTGACTTATTCGCAGAAGTAGAGCCCGCGTTACCGCACAGGCCATTTTCCGCCGGGGGCCGCCACAAGTTGTGCTATGGTGGCCTCCAAAGCCATGAAGCATTACTATTTGCCATTGCTCCTGATATTTGCGGCGCGCGCATTCGCGCAAGCCCCGTATGCGGACGCCCCTCATCAGAGCACCCCTCCGCCGATGGCGGAGACCCCCAATACCGACATCTATTACAAACTGGCGCCTGACGCGATACCTCAAGACGGCGTTCCCAAAGGCGAAATCAAAGGACCGTTCACTCTCCCCAGCCAAGCCTATCCCGGCACCCAGCACACCTACTGGGTTTACGTTCCGGCGCAGTACGACCCGGCCGTTCCCGCCAGCCTGATGATTTACAACGATGGCCAGGCCTTCATGGCTCCCGAGGGCGATGTGCGCGCCCAGGTGGTGATGGACAACCTGATCTTCCGCCGCGAGATCCCGGTCATGATCGGAGTCTTCATCAATCCCGGGCGGCGTCCCGATCAGCCGGAGCCGACGCTCTCCAACTGGGGCGATCGCGACACCAACCGGCCTACGGAATACAACACGCTCGATGACAAGTACGCCAGGGTCATCGTCGATGAACTGCTTCCCGCGCTCTACAAGTCATACAACATATCCAAGGACGCCGATCGCCACGGCATCGGCGGCTCCAGTTCCGGCGCCATCGCGGCGTTCACGGTGGCCTGGGAGCGTCCGGATTCCTTTCACAAGGTGCTGAGCAACGTCGGCAGCTTCACCAACATTCGCGGCGGCGACGCTTACCCGGATATCATCCGCAAGAACGACAAGAAACCGATTCGCATCTTCCTGGTCGATGGCCGGAACGACAACCGCGCGCTCCGCGCCGATGGCAGCTACGATCAGCGGCGGGACTGGTTCTTGCAAAACGTGCGCATGCAGCAGGCGCTGACCGAGAAGGGCTATGAGGTGAACTATTCGTGGGGCATTCAGCGGCACGGCCAGAAGATGCTGCAGACGGTATTTCCGGAGATGATGCGCTGGCTGTGGCGCGACTCCGGCGTTTCCACGGACGTGCATGACATGGTCGAGCGCGCGCCGAACGCGGCGCACAAGTGACTGAGTGCTACCGCTCTGCTAAACTTTAAGAAAAGACAGGCGGCGTAGCTCAGTTGGTTAGAGCGACGGTCTCATAATCCGTAGGTCGAGCGTTCGAGTCGCTCCGCCGCCACCAGTACCATTCACTGGCTCACTTCACTTCAGCTTCAATGGCTTCCAATTCTTTGCCTGCTTCGGCCCATTTTCCCTGCGCGGCCAGTTCCCTGTAGCGGCGCAGATGCTGGCGCACACTCTCCAGGCGGCGATCGGCGTTTGCGGGTGTAACCCCGCCGGTCGGCGTCGGGGTAGTAGTCGCAGGCGCGCCCGCCTGCGCTTGCCGAACCAAGGTCTGCGCGCCCGAAGAAAGCTGCGCGATCGCCTGCTCGTAAGTGTCCGTATAAATCAGCCGGTTGCCCACCGCCAGCACGATCTTCTTCAACTGCGGCATGCGCGCTTCGGTGGCTTGTATGTAGATCGGGTCCACGTACAAAAACGTGCTGTCCACGGGCAGCACCAGCGTAGGCGCGCGCAACACCTGTGAGCCTTGCTGGTTCCACAGCGTCAGGTCTTTGGAGATGGTCTGGTCCTGGTTGATGCGTGCCGCGATCTGTGCCGGACCGAAGATGAGTTCCTGCTTCGATAACTGCAACACCACTACTTCCCCCAGGTGATCGCCGTCGCAGCGCGCCAGCATCAAGCCGATCAGGTTGTCCTTCGAGCGCGGCGTGAACGGCAGCAGCAGCAGAAATTCCGCCTCGTTCTCCCCAGGCAAACTGGCGACTACATAAGTAGGCGAAACCGACTCCACCTGCCCCTGCTGCGCGGCCGTGTAGCGCGCCAGGTCCCACACATCCTCCTTGTTATAGAAGGCCTGCGGATCGAGCATGTGATAGGTGCGGTAGATCTCCGCCTGGATCCGGAACATGGTTTCCGGATAGCGGGCATGCGCGCGCAAATCAGCGGGCATCTCCGCGGCCGCATGAAATAGCTTGGGAAAGAGCGTCTGATAGGCGCGGATAATGGGATCGTCGGGCGCGAAAATGTACAAGCGCGTTTCGCCGTCGTAAGCATCGATGGTAGCTTTGACCGCGTTGCGGATATAATTCACTTCGCCCAGGTCGGCGACATCCAGCGTGCGCGAGTACGGGTGCGCGTCGGAAGTGGTGTATCCATCCACCATCCACACCAGGCGCCCGGATGCGCTGATCACCAGGTAAGGGTCGCGGTCCCAGGAGATGAACCCGGCCAGCGTTTCCAGGCGGTCCCGGACCTTGCGCCGGATCATCATACGGCTGCCGGAAATGAGCGGATTCGGCAGCAGAATGTTGATGTCGCCCTCGCGCACCGCGGCGGCCAGTCGCATCGGCAGTGAATCCACCGGAAAGCCGCCCGTGCCTTCGTATTGAGAGAGCACGTTGACGGCGCCCGACGGATAGTTGAACTCCTGCTGCGCCGTGTGTACGAAGATGGGCTCCTGTACTTTCTCGCCGTAGTAAATCTCGGGGCGAGTCAGCTTCAGGCTGGGCGTCTTGATTACGGGCGGAGCATCCTCGATCAGCAGCACAGGCAAGCCATCCGGTGTTATGCTGCTGACCCCGGCCAGCACCACGCCATATCCGTGCGTGTAGACGAAGTGCGGGTTGATCCAACTCTTGCTGGCATCCGGCAGTTGGTCGATATCCAGCTCGCGCGGGGTCAACAGCACCTGGCGATACGCCCCATCGATGGTATACCGGTCCACATCGGTATCGGAGAAGACGTAGTATTGGCGCAGCGCCTGGATTTGGGTCACCGTGTCGTGAAATGCGCGCCAGTCCCACAGCCGCACGTTGTCGATGATGCTCTTGTGCTGCGCGGGATCGATGGGCGCCTCGGTGTGGACTTTGAATTCCACCTCGCGCATGCGCCGTTCCAGCCCGTATGCCGAGCGCGTCGCATGGATGTGGGTCTGGATGAAAGGCCGCTGGATCGAGATTTCGTTGGGCCGCACGTAGAGCGCGGACACGAGCCGGGGCACGGCGAACAGGATGACCAGCGAAATCGCCATCGAAGCGGCCAGTATCCACCGCTTCAGCCACACCAGCACGGCCGCCGCCAGACACGCAACGATCACCAGTCCGTACAGCGGCAGGGCTACGTTCTGATCCACGTAGTCGATACCGGTCATGAAACCATGGTCGTCGTAGACCATCTGGTAACGCGCCAGGTAAAAGCGAAGAGACAGCGCCAGCAGGAAAACCATGATCGCGCCGCGCAGATAGCGGCTCTCGAGCCCGCCTTCCAGGCGGAAGAACGAGGGGTCCAACTGGCCCATCTGGCTGAACTCCGGAAGGCGGTGCCGGATTTGCCAGCCGCGCGCCGCGATCCAGTAAACCAGGACGCACACAATCACCAGTGCCAGCAGGTAGCCGCGCAGATCGGAATAAAACGGCAGATCGAACAAGTAGAATTTCAGCGGGAGGCCGAACACCGAATCGCGCCAGGCGTTGGCTTCCGCCGGTATGCCGCGCGCCCCCAGATAGCGCACCACGGTCCAGGTTTCAATGGATCCGGCCGCGATCAGATATCCGACGAATAGCAGTCCGACGCTCGAGAGCCACGCGTAAAGGCGGTGCTCGGCGAGTCCCGTGCCGGCGAACTTCAGCGCGCGCGCATGCGCCACCCACAGCGCCGCGAAGGCTAGCAGCGTGGCGGCCAGCAGCGGCGCGAACCCATACGCCAGCATGCTGAACCAGGTATCGAGCTGGCCCAGTTCTTTCCACCATTGATACTCGATGGAGAAGGACGCCAGCGAGCGCAATGCCAGCAGGACAACGACGATGAGCACCACCAGCGTGATGCGACCGGCGCGGCCGCGCTTGCGCACACCGCGCTCGATACGGTACTGAGCCATGCCCGGAGTGTAACACCGGGCTCAGCGGCCGAGCATGGGGAACAGCTTGCGCAGATCCTCTTCTGTCGGCTGGCGGCCGTATTCGCAGATCTCGAACGCCTCGGCGTGCTGCACCTTGGCCGCGCGCTCCGGACCGTACCACTTCTCGAGCGCCTTGCGGATCGCCGGCGTGATCTCGTTCGCACGGCTATTCGCCAGCCAGCGTTTCCGCTCCACAGGGTCGCGCGGCACCGAATCCAGGTTGCCATCCACCCACGGCAGCCATTCATAGACCTGCGACACGTGCGCATCCAGGGCCGCGACCTTCAGGTCGAAAACATCGTCGATGCTGATGGCCACGTCCGGACGAAACGGCGCGGGTTTCTGGAAGTGATCTTCGTAATAGAGGAATACCGGGTTCTTGCGCAGCGGCGGCGTGTCGGGACAGACGTTCGGCACCACCACCATGTACGCCGCATCCTGCACCAGGACGCCGGTGTAGCGGTGATCGGGATGGTAATCGTTGGGCCGCGGCGCCAGCACGATGTCGGCGTTCCATTGCCGGATGCGGCGGATGATCTGCTCGCGCACCGGAAGGGTGGGCAGCAGTTCGCCGTCGTGGTTATCCAGCACCTCGTAGGTGATGCCCAGGCGCCGGCCGGATTCCTCCGCTTCGGCGCGGCGGCGTTTGGCCAAGGCGCCGCCTCCCATGGTCTGATGGCCGGCATCCCCGTTAGTGACCGAAACGAACTTCACCTTGGCGCCCATGGCGCGAAACTTCGCCGCTACGCCGGCTGCCCGGATATCGCAATCATCCGGGTGCGCGCCGAACGCAATCACGTGCAGCGTACTATCCTGTGCCAGCAATACGGCCGCGGGTATCATTAGAGCCATCCAAAATCGCAGCATCGCTAAACGTCCCCGAATTCGTCTTTCCACACTGCCTCCCGCTTGTTATAAAGCGCCGTGCGCCCCAGTATCGCAAACAGCGTGCTGATCGCCGACCGTTCCGCCACGTTCTCCACCTCGCCATTCTGGACCCGCGTCAGGAACGCGTCAATGGCGTCGTTGGTGATGTCGCGGCTGGAAGGAATAGTTTCCACGTCCTTCGGACCCTTGTGGTGGATCATGCGGGCGCGCGAGGTTTCGAGCACGCCTTTCGTTCCCGTGAATTCCTCACCAACCCGAGCAAAACCCGGAGGGCTGATCTGGTTGGCCTCGAAATTCACATGGATGCCATTGGGAAACTCGAACGACAGCGACAGGTGATCGAGGATCTCCATGGACGTCCTGACCTTGGTGCCGGCCATGCCCACCGCGCGGATAGGCCGCGCGTCCAGGAACCAGTGCAGCACGTCGAAATTGTGGCAATCCTGCTCCACGATGAAGTCGCCCGAGTAGTCGCGATAGGCGAACCAGTTGCGCAGGTGCTCGATCTTGGGATCGTCGTACGGCGCGCGATGGAACGGGTCGCCGCTGATCCAGAAAGCGCGCGCGTTCACCAGATCGCCGATCTGACCTTCGCGGAGGCGCTTGTAAGCCTCCAGGTAGACCGGACCGTAGCGCTGCTGGAATCCGACCGAAACGTTCTTCTTGGGATCGGCCTTGCGCGCCGCCGCGATCACGGTCTTCACGCCTTCCAGATTCACGCCCATGGGCTTTTCGCAGTAGACGTGCTTGCGCGACTCGATGGCCGCGGCCAGCATTCGCGGGTGCTCGAAGGGCGGCGTGGCAATGATCACGACGTCCAAGTCGCTGGCGCTGAGCAATTTCTCGTAATCTTTGTAGACGACCGGCTTTTCGATCTTGATCTTCTGCGTGCCGATCTCGATGCGGTCGTCAAACAGGTCGCACAGCGCGGTGACACGCGCGCGCGGGTCGGCATTGAAGATGCCTGCATCGTACTGCCCGCGTCCGCCGACGCCGACCAGCCCGACCGTGATCTTGGAATTCGCCTGCGATCCCCGCACCGCCTCGGGGCGGACGATGGTGAAACCGGCGGCCAACGCCGCGCCGGTCTTTTCCAGGATCTGCCGCCGGGAAAGGCCGGGACTGTTTTCAGACATGGCTAAAAGGATCTCCTTCAGCGAATTATATGCCAATGCAGGTTCCGGGTCGCGAGGTTTGCCGGGCGGCTTAGGTAATATCCTCGGGAGGCCGGATCTCCGTAGCCTGCAGACCCCTGCGCGCGTGGTGGTGAATCTCGCTCAGATTCAACCCCGTCAGAGCGGTGGCAATGGCGCCGCCGGCGATCAGCGGCAGCGTCAGCGCGCCCCACAGGACGAACGAGAACGTGGCCGCATCGTTGCGTTCCACGCCAAAGACATCGTGCAGGGCGATCAGGCAGGCTACATTGATCAGGCCGATATTGCCCGGAGCGTTGGGCACTACGGTTCCCAGCCGCACGATGGCCAGCACAGCCGTGGCGTCCCAGGCCGAGAGATCCAGTTGGAATGCCTTCATTAGCGCCCAGACCGAGAGCACCTGCAAGAGGAGGTACAGGAAGCTCACCGGCATCACGCGCGCCAGCGTCCGCCAGTTGCCCATGGTATGCAGGCCCTCCACCACGTGACGCAGCGTCGCGGCCCAACGGCTTTCCCTGACCATGGCGTGCGCGTGGCTCTTGTGGAACATCACGTAAGCCAGCATCACCAGCCCGGCGACCGTCAGGCCTTCCAGCAGATTTACGGTGTCGGTCAACCACGCTGGAATGCCCTTCAGGCGCTGCGCCGCGATTACGAACGACAGAACCATCCAGAAGCCGTCGATCAGCCGCTCGATGGCAGCGGAGGCGAACACCACCGAGAGCAACTCATCGTTCCAGTGCGCCACCAGGTAGCAGCGGATCAGCTCGCCGACGCGCAGCGGCAGCACCTCATTGGCGAACAGGCCGATGAAGATCGCCTGCACTGTGCGCCAGAAGGGCAGCCGGTCCACCGGCCGGAAGAGCAGCACCCAGCGCCACGCGTGACAGAAGTAAACCGATACATCGAGTGCCATGCCCAGCGCCAACCACTTCCATTCGAGCTGGCGCAATTGCGGGATCAGGTTGGCAAGGTTATAGCTGTGAAAGACCCACAGCAGACAGGCGGCGGACAGTGCCCAGCCCAACGCTTGCGGCACCCAGTGCGGCATTCTGCGGCGCGCCGCCCAGACCCGGCTCAGCCAGGAGGATGGCGGCGGGGGATCTGGAGCAGGTGGCACACTATGCGCAGTCGGTGGGGGGCCCAAGTGCCTATCATACGCTGATGGGCGGCGGCGGGACTAAAAGTGCAGACTGATCGTCGCGGTCAACGCGCGCGGCGAAACGTAGTGGGTTCCGCTGAACGTGGAAAGGAAATTGTAAAGCGCGTATTCGTTGGTGATATTCACGGCCGTCAGGCGCAAGTTCCATTTATACCGGTCGCCGTGAAAGATATTGTCTTCGCCGACGGCGACGTCGAAGAGGCTGCGCGGTTGGATGCGCGCGGGATTGTGATCGTTGTTCTCCGTCCCGGCGACGGGTATCTTCACCAGGCTCGAACCGTACTGGGAAGCGGGGCACAATCCGTTGGGGCTGATCGGCGTGGTGGGCGTGGCGTGCACCGTCCCGCAATACAAGCCGGCCTCGAACTGCTGGTCCGGCGTCAGACCGGACACATCCACTGTGGAAGCCGTCCCACTGGGACCGTTGGCGCAATCGCTCCCGGCGCATGGCACCGGACCGGCCACCATGCCGCTGTCGTACCGCCAGTTAAAGCTGAACCACGGCCCTTTCTTCAAGGGCTGGTATTGCAGGTGGGTGGTCTCGTTGAAATTCTCGTCGTGGTCGATGCGGAAGACTTCGCAACCGGTGGCCGGCGGGCAGAACGGCGTGGAACCGATGCCGCTCACCTGCGGCTCGAAGAATCGCGCCGACACGTGCGACATCACCGCAAATGCCGTCAGGCCGTGCCACTCCGGCATGCTGACCCGGATCGCGTAGCCGGGTATCTTCGAGCGGTCCCACTCGATGGGAAACGTGATCGGCGAGTTGCCCAGCACGCTGAAATCGTAAGCCTTGTGGGTGTACTTCCAGATGTATTCGCCGTCCACCACCAGGTATTTCCCGAAGGCCTGCTGGATTCCGGCGTGAAACTCGTTGCGCCAGCCGGGGCTCAACGGGGAATTGGATGCGCAGGGGCTGCCGCTGGAGGCCATCAGCGCATTGATCACGGGGTAGGTGCAGCCCTCGCTCGAGAGCACCAGGTTCTCGTTGAACGGAGTCTCAAGCGTCCGGGCATAGGAGACGCGCAGCACGGTATTGGTCGGCTTCACATGATAGGCGATGCCCAGCCGCGGCTCCGGCTGGGTGGCGGAAACAAGACCGTCGTAATAATCGAAGCGCATCCCCAGGTTGAAGGTCCAGTTCCGCTTGGTGATGGTGTCCTGGATATAGGATGCGAGCTCCCGTATATTGGCATGGCCGTAAAACCGGTAAAGCCCGCCGGTTGAATTCGGACAGTTGTCCGACCCAGGGAGCAGCGCGGTGCGCGTCAAATCGTAACAGGCCAGAGTCGGACTGAAACTCGGATTCGGCACCAGCGGGCCGGTGCAGTTTGCCGGATTCGTGAGCGCCGGACTGGTGTAAGGACTTCCGTCCGCATTTAGACAAACGCTGTTCGACAGCGGATCGACCAGTCCGAAACTGTCGCGCTCTGTCAGGATGGTGTCCTCGTAAGTGATCCCGGCCTTGAGATTATGGATGCCCTTGGCGTACGAAAACGAAGTGCGAATTCCCAGGTTGGTCAGCGTGCGGTCCTGGCCGATCGTCTGCAGTTGCAAGTCAGGGACGAGGTCCGCGAAGGGATTGTCGCTGGGATAGTAGTTATATTGATCCTGCCGCGCGAAGGCGCCGAAGGTGAGCAGTGCGCTGGGGCTGAGAATCCGGGTCCAAGTGGGCGCCACGTTGAAGGTACGGATCTGCGAGCGCTGGTCCGCAGGGCCCACCGGCATGCCATTCGGCCCCAGGCCGCCATTGTTCACCACCAGACCGTTCCAGGCGGTGGCGTCCTGCGCGTCGTAAGAATTGGGGGTCTGGAACCAGGAGCGCGTGAAGCCCAGATTGAAGTTCAGCGAGTCGGCATTCGTGGGCTTCAAATCGACGCGGTCGAAGAAGTTCTCCTGGTTGCCGTGATCGTGCATCACGTTAAACTCCGGCCCATCCAGAAAGCGGCCGGTATCCATGCCGCTGGCGGAAATGAAGTTGCCCCAGGATTGTCCGCCATAGCCCAGATTGAACCCGGCGTTGGCCGTACCGAAGGAGCCGTAAGAGGTGGTCACGTCGCCGTGCGGCTGCGTATCGCCCAGGCCGGAGCGCGTTGTCACTACCACCACCAAGCTGGTCTTGTCGCCATACTCCGCGGGAGGCGCGCCTTCGATCACCTCCATGGACTGCACCGCGTCGAGTGGAAGCTGGTTCGAGAAGACTTTGCTTTGCTGATCGCTGATGGGCTGGCCATCCACGCTGAAGGAGTTCGACGCGTGGTCGCCCAAACCGTGAAACAGCCCGTTGGAGTCCGCCGATACGCCGGGCGAGGCCAGGGTCACCAGCGAACTGAGTGACGAAGACTGGCTCTCCAGGGGCATTTTATCGAACAGCTCGCGATCCACGTCGGTGTGGGCGGTGGGAGTGCTTTCAATCAAGTCCGCGCCGGCTTCCACGGTGACGGACTGCTTGGCCTCGCCCACCGTGAGCGTGATCTTCAGATCTAACGCGACTGGCGACCGCACATCCACATCCTGAGTGGCCGGGTCGAATCCCGCGGCTGTTACACTCGCGTGGTAGTTGTTATACGGAATATTATCGAACTGGAATTTGCCTTCGGTGTCGGTCAGCGCGCCGCGGGTGAAGTGCGACACCGGGTTCTGAATAGTGACGGCGGCGCCCGCGATGGACGCGCCGGAGGGATCGAGCACCACGCCGTGAACTGTGCCGGATGTGCCGCCGGACTGTGCGAAAACGGCCGCTACAGTTACGGACAGCACCATCAGCACACCAGTTGCGAGCCGTTTCATATCCTACTCTCGATTGTGTGAGGGAGCTGGATAGCGTCCTAGGAAAATCTGACTGGCGGACGGGTACCGGCGGTGAGTGAACTACTTTTGGCGGCAGGCGGACGGCTGCGCTACCAGTTTAAAAGCTGCCGTATGTTGCGCGCCTGCCGCTTGCTGGCGATGAATTCCTGATCGTTGTTGAGCGTAATGAGCCAGCGCTGGCTGCTCAACGCGCTCATTTTGCGCACGTGATCCACGTTCACCAGCGCGTTGCGGTGGATGCGCTGAAAATTGGCGCTGCGCAGGCGCTCCTCCAATACCTTAAGGGTCTGGGTCGCCATGTAGCGCTTACGCGCCGTGCTGATCCAGACCATGTCGCCTTCTGCCTGAAAGGCGAAGATCTCATCCGCGTTGAGCAGGAAATATTCGGCGCCGGCTTTGCCCACGATCTTCTTGAGGCGCCGGCCGGGCGCCGCGGGTTCGGCGATCTCCTGCAGGCGGGCCAGCCGTTCGGCCGCTTCCCGGCCGCTGATCCGCTTAACCCGTTCGACCGCCTGCGCCAGGCGATCCTGTCTCACGGGCTTGAGCAGGTAGTCGATAGCCCCGGCCTCGAAAGCCTCGAGCGCGTACTTATCGTAGGCCGTGACGATCACGATCACCGGCATGTGGGTAATGGCGCGGATCTTTCGGATCACCTCAAAGCCGCCCATGCCAGGCATCTGCAGATCAAGCAGCACCAGGTCCGGCTGGCGGCCGGCGATCTGATCGAGCGCGGCCATGCCGTTGTCCGCCTCGCCGACGATCTCGACATCGCCGACGGCTTCCAGTTCTTCGCGCAGGACCCGGCGCGCGACCGGTTCGTCGTCAACGATCAGCGTCTTCAATGCCATCAGGTTGTCGCCGCGCAAAACGTGGCAACGGATGGCGCACTCCGCGGCAACACAAATGCCACCGTGGTCACGCCATCCCGGGAGCGCATTTCAAAACGCGCGTCCGCACCGTAGCACAACTCCAGCCGGCGCCGGACATTGTTCAATCCAATTCCTGAAGCCGGATTCGACAGCGCCTCCACATCGCACTCGCCGGAATTGGAAACCTCCACCGAGACACCGTCGTCCCCTGCCCCGACCTTCAAGCGCACGAAACCGGCTCCCATGCGTGAAGCCACGCCGTGCTTCACGGCATTCTCCACCAGCGGCTGGATGGAGAGCAGCGGAATCGTCTGATGCAGGGCCGCGTCGCTGGCCTCTACGGCGGTCCGGAGCTTCGTGCCAAGCCGCAGCTCTTCGATTTCCAGATACGCGCGCACGATGCGCAGCTCTTCTTCCACTTCCACCATGGTGCGTTCGGAGCGCAGCAGATAGCGATAGACGTCCGCCAGGTTCAGCACCAGGCGGCGCGCCTCCGCATTCGCGCGGTCGATGGTTCCATAGAGCGTATTCAGCGAATTGAACAGAAAATGGGGATTGATCTGGGCCTGTAGCGCGCGTAGCTCGGCCTGCGACATCAGATTCTGGAGCTGCACATTACGCAGTTGCGCGACGTGTTCCGTCATCGCCGCGCCCAGCCGACCGAGCACGCCGAGGTCTTCGCTCAGATAACGGCGTCCGCCATCGCGCGGGCCGAGCAGCAGGTAGGCCGCGTCGCCGCGGGAGAAGCGCATGGGGAGCACCGCCTGCACCCACGCGGGAGCGGCCCAACGCACTGAGTCGAGGACGGCCACCGCGGACATCAGGGGGCGGTCGAGGGCCGGGTTTCGGTCAGTTACCTCGAACCGCGAGGTATGCAGGAAGCGGGCTATGACCTCGGAGGCGCAGCGCAGGTACTCGGCTTCGGCGCCGGTGGCGAGGGACAGATCCTGCAGCTCGCGCAGCGGTTCCTCCACATTGGCGCGCAGGAAAATGGCGGTGGTCAAGAAGCGCTGGATACGATTGTGCGCCCACACAAACAAGGTCAGCAGCAGGCCGGCGGTGACAAAGAGCAAGCCGCCTTCGAAGGGGTCGGCGAGGTGCCGGGTAAACGCCGGAGACTGTAGGATGCGGATGGACGCCAGCAGGGCCACGGCCGCCAGCGTGGCGTTCACGATGAAACGCAGGAACGCGTCCATCAGCAGAAAGCGGTAATCCTGCAGCAACACCAGCAGCGCCAACGGCAGACCCGCATGATGCAACGCCACTTCCTTCGACCACACCAGCGGGGTGTGCGCGGCGCCGAAGTGCGCGAACGAAATGGCGAAAAGGAACAGCCCCATAGCGCCGGCCAGCCGCGATCCGGCGGCGCGGTTTGACTGGCGCCATTCGAGGATGACCGACAGAATGGTCAACGCGGCGAAGCCAAGGGTGACCACGAGCAGGGCGGCAAAGTGGAGGGCGGGCGCCTGCACGATCAGATCTCCCACGTGCAGCGCGACGGCCACTCCGCTCAGCGCGTAGCCCGCGATCCACACGGCGCGCCGCCGCGACTGGAGCGATATGTGAAGCAGCACCGCCGGCAGCAGGCTGAGCACAGAGAAACTGGCCGCCACAATCGCGCCGGCGATCCAGCCGCTGTTCGGCCCGACGGCCAGCGCCACCAGGGAGCCCAGGTTCCAGAGCATGGCCAGCGCCGCAGCCAGCACGGGCAGGCTGCTACGCTCCTCGCCGGAGCGACGACGGTTCACCAGCAGGAAATAGAGCAGCATGCCGAAGATCACCGCCCCGGCGGAGTGGCCGATGGTGTTGATGAGAACCGGCTCGTGGATACTCAGCCAATCCGGCATGATCGCGATCCTAGGGCGTATCGTACTGCTCCACCCAGGCCAGGTGCCGCTGCATCAGATCGAGCAGAAACTTGGGCTCGCGCGGGCCGTGCGGGGTGCGCGGATACACTACCATCTTAGTCGTGACGCCCTGCCGCTTGAGTGCGTGGTAGAGCTCATATCCCTGGCTGGTGGGGACACGGATATCGGCTTCACCATGCAGCACCAGCGTGGGCGTAGTCACACCTTTCACGAAGGCCATGGGCGAATGGTTGAAGTAACCATCGAAGCTGTTCCAGGGATCGCCCGAAAAATAATCCGGCAGGAAACCGGGTATGTCGGAGGTGCCGGCGAAGCTCCAGAGGTTGGTCACACCCGCACCCACACATGCGGCCTTGAAGCGGTGGGAATGCGTGATGACCCAGCTCGTCATGAACCCGCCATAGCTCCAGCCCATCACCGCGAGCCGGCCGGGATCGGCGACGCCCATTGAGATCACATGGTCCACGCCGGCCATCAGATCGGCATAATCCTTACCGCCCCAATCGTTCATATTGGCGAAGCGGAAGGTGCGTCCATAGCCGCCCGACCCGCGCGGATTGGCGCGCAGCACGGCATAGCCTCTGGCGGCGAAGGTGGCGTAAGGATACACACCGTAGCGCGCCAGGAAACTATCCTGGAACACGCCGGTGGGGCCCCCGTGAATCACCAGGATCATGGGGTACTTCTTCCCTGACTGGTAACCGACCGGGTAAGTCAGCAGGCCTTCGATATCGAGACCGTCGGCGGCCTTCCACGACACGCGCTTGGTCTCGCCGATGGGCAGCTTGGGCATTTCGAGATTCGCACTACTGACCCGCTGCGGAGTGCTCTCGCCCAGCTTCAGGACGTAAGCTTCGGGCGCTTCATTGGAAGTTTCGGCGGCAAAAGCGAAGAAGGAGGCGGCGGCGTTCAAATGACCGCCCTGCCAGGTGCCCAGGTGCGGCTCGAATACCGGTTTCGCGGGACCATCCACGGCCATTTCGTACAACAGGCGAGTGGTGCCCTTGGCTTCGGAAAACAGCACCCCGGCCGAATCGCGGGACCACCCCAGCAGATCGGGCTGCTCGTCGAAAGTAGGCGGCAGCTCGCGGGATTTGGCTCCCTCGCGGGTGAGGAGCACGATGCGATCCATGCCGGCCCAGCGCGCGGGATCGGTGGAGCGGACAAAGGCCAGGTAACGCCCGTCCGGCGAATAGCGCGGCGTATGTTCCGCGGCGCCGGTGGCGGCGACCGGCCGCACCGCGCCGGTCTCAACGGTCACTTCCGAGATGTCGGACCTGGTCCAATCGTCCGCGCCGGGCGTGGGCGTGTGGGTGAACGCGATGGCGTGGGAATCGGGCGACCAGTCGAAATCCTGCACGTGATATGTGGTTTCGCCCAGCTTGCGCGGCGGCCGCTTGCCCTGGCTGTCGGGGTCGGCGGGGATGATCCACAGACTGTGATTTTTGGGATTTTCGTCCACCACCCGGAAGTCGCGCTTCTCTTTCTTATCCTTCTCTTCATCCGCGCGCGGCTCCATACCTGCGAAGGCGATCCATTTGCCATCCGGCGAGACATGGAACACGCCCATCTCGCCTTTCCAATCGGTGACCATCCCGGCTTCGCCGCCATCCACAGGGATGCGCCAAACGTTGGGCTTGCCGCTGCGCTCGGAAGAAAAGTAGATATAGCGCCCGTCGGGCGAGAATTCGGGCGCGGTAGCGCTCTTCTCGCCGCGGGTCAACTGGGTGGTGTGGGAACCGTCGGCAGCGGCCAGGAAGATCTGGGTATCGATTTCGCTTTTCTCGCCTTCCATGACGGCGTGGCTTTCGGTATAGGCCACCAGCTTGCCGTCGGGCGAGGGCACGACTTCGCCGATGGGCCGCACCTGCATGGAGAGTTCCGGGGTCCAGGCGGTGGGAGTTTGCGCGCAGAGCGCGGCGGCTGCTAATAGGAGGAAGGGAACTTGCTTGTATTTCATTTCATGGTTCTCTGCAATGCATCCAGAATGCGGGCAACATTCTCTTCGGTGGAGGAGTAACCCATCAATCCGATGCGAAACACTTTGCCGGCCAGAGATCCCAAACCGCCGGCGATCTCGATGCCATGTTCGGCGAGCAGCCGCTGGCGCACCTTGGCATCGTCAACACCGCCGGGCACGCGCGGCGTATTCAGGGTCCACAGGCGGTGGCCTTCGGCCACGTGCATGCGCATGCCCAGCGCCTCGATTCCGGCCACAAACGCGGCGTGATTGCGGCGATGCCGTTGCCAGCGGTCCTCGATGCCTTCCTCGCGCACGATTGCCAGCGCCTCGCGCAGCGCGTAAAACATGGTGGCGGAGGCGGTGTGGTGATATTTATGATCGCGATAGTAGCTGTCGAGCAGGCGCAGGTCCATGTAAAACGAATCCACCGGCCGGGTGCGCGCGCGCAGCCGTTCCCAGGCGCGCGGCGATACGGTCAGCGGCGCCAGGCCGGGAGGGCAGCCCAGCCCTTTCTGGGTGCAACTGTAGGCGATGTCGATGCCGGTTTCATCCACCATCACCGGCATGCCGCCGAGCGACGTAACGCAATCGGCGATGACCAGTGCGTCCACTTCGTGAGCCGCTTCGCAGATGGCTTTGCCGGGCTGGTAGACGCCGGCGGACGTCTCGGCTTGCACATACGCGACCATGCGCGGCTTCTCGCGCAGGATGAACTCGCGGGCCTGCTGATCGTCGAAGACTTCGCCCCAGGGCTTCTCCAGCCGCACGACTTCGGCGCCATGCCGGCGCGCCACATCCGCGAGCCGATCGCAAAAATAGCCATTGGCCAGGACCGCGAACCGGGCGCCGGGTTCCGCGAAGTTGGCGACCGCGGTCTCCATGCCGGAGGTGCCGGTTCCGGAGATGGCGATGTTGAATTCGTTGGCGGTGGAAAAGGCGTAGGCGAGCAGCTTGCGCACGTCTTCGACGACTTCGAAGAAGAACGGATCCAGGTGGCCGACGATGGGCTGCCCCATGGCCTCATAGACGCGCGGCGATACCATGCTGGGACCGGGTCCCAGCAGCAGACGGGCAGGCGGGCGCAGAGGCGGGAGCGGATCGGGTATCACCAGACCAGTTTAACAATGGTCGGGCGGAGAGCCCCTTTGAGCTGGCAAGAGGGCGGACTGAGAGTCCGCCGCAGGCAGGGTGCCTGCCCCACGAGCGAGTTGTCACCGTCACTCCGGCTTACTTTTGGGCGTGACGAACTTGATGCGAGCGGCGGGTGCGCCGGGCGCCGCTTTGGCCACTTTGCAGACCAGTTGCAAGCTTTGAACAGGCGACACGACGCGCGTAAAGGTGCGGTCCGCGGCGGTGCCAGTCAGGACCACCACGTGCCAGGAGGGGAAGAAGAGCTCATGCACGCGCACGGTCTCGGCGCCGGAGTGAAAGAGCACGAGCAGCTCTTCATCCTCTTTGAGCGCTTTTTGCATGGCCTGCACCTGCGCGAGCAGATCGGCGCCCAGGATGTAGGCTTGTGGGGGCGCTGGGGGCTTGGGCGCCGTAGCGCTGCGGATCGCCTGTTCGGCAAGCTGTTTGGTTAGGTCGCCAAAGGCCATCAGCGTGATCCTAGCATGCCAGCTTCTCGAGCGTTAACGGGTCGGGCTCGCCCGCGAAGTATTTCCGCAGCGCTTCGAGGAAAACCTGGTTGTCTGCGGTGGCCTGGGCGAAGAGGGTCATACAGGAACGGAACTTCAGATCGTCTGGATAGCCGAAGATGTCGCTGATGGTGCTTCCTTCCACCTGGTTCACCAGCCCGGTGCATTCCCTTAGCCGGGGGCCGAGGATCGGATGCGCCAGGTAGGCCGCCGCCTCCGCGCGGCCGGAGATGGCGAACAGGGTAGCCATCCGAGTGTGACCTAACCCGGCGATTTGGGGAAAGATAAACCACATCCAGTGGCTGCGCTTGCGGCCGTCGCGCAGTTCGGCGCACACCTCGGTGTAGACGGGGCGCTGCGCGTCGACGAAACGCTGCAAGCCGTAGTTGTCGCTGGCGGGGTTGGCGGTCACTGGGTAGTTGCTCAGCGGCCGGTCATCTGTTCCAGCTTTTCGGGGTACCGGGCGCCTTCGACAGTGATTTTTGAGGCGGCGTCCTCGATGTCGAGGAGATCGGCGGGCGTGAGCTCGACGGAGGCTGCCGCGATATTTTCCTCAAGGCGATGCAGTTTTGTAGTGCCCGGGATCGGCACAATCCATGGCTTGCGGGCCAGCAGCCAGGCGAGTGCGATCTGCGCCGGCGTAGCCTTCTTCCGCTCCCCGATGGCGGCGAGCAGATGCACGAGGGCCTGATTCGCCTTGAGGGCGTCGGGCGTGAAGCGAGGCAGGGTGCTGCGGAAGTCGGAGCTGTCGAACTTCGCATTTTCATCGAACCTGCCGGTGAGGAAGCCTTTACCGAGTGGACTGTACGGGACAAGGCCGATGCCGAGTTCCTCAAGGGTGGGGATGACTTCCTTCTCCGGGGTCCTGGTCCACAACGAATATTCGCTTTGGAGCGCTGTGACCGGCTGGACTGCGTGCGCGCGACGGATCGTTTTCACACCCGCTTCGGAAAGGCCGAAGTGCCTGACCTTGCCTTGCTGGATCAGGTCCTTGACGGTTCCCGCGACGTCTTCGATGGGGACGTTCGGGTCAACCCGATGCTGATAGAGCAAGTCGATCACATCCACCTTGAGGCGTTTGAGGGAGCCCTCGGCGGCCTGCTTAATCTGCTCCGGCCTGCTGTTCAAGCCGGGTGGCCCCTTCATGCCGCGGGGATCGAGCCCCGGCTGGAGGTCAAAGCCGAATTTAGTGGCGATGACCACGCGGTCGCGGAAGGGCGCGAGAGCTTCGCCCACGAGTTCTTCGTTCAGGAAAGGACCGTAGACCTCGGCCGTATCGAAGAAGGTAACGCCCTGTTCGAGGGCGGCCCGGATAACCGGGATCATCTCCTGCTTGTCTTTGGCGGGACCGTAACCGAAGCTCATTCCCATGCAGCCGAGCCCGATGGCCGATACTTCCAGGCCGCTATTTCCAAGTTTGCGCTTCTGCATTGTTGCTCCTTCTGGAAGTGCTTTCCTCAGTTCCAGGGTAGAGTGGCGAGACGGTGAAACGGTATCCCGATCCTTCCGATTTATTGCCTAATCCTGTCGCACTGTTAGTCCACGCACCAAGACCGCAGTTATCCTGGTAGCGGAGAGCAATACTGCGACCATGAAAAACCGGACGGGATTCCCCGGCGCGCTGCCGGATCAGGCGGGTGAATTGCGGATTGAGCTGGCACGCAAGATTGCCCTGCTTATTGGCTCCGCAGAGAACCGGGCAACGGACATTCCGGGCGTGACGCTGCACAGGAGGACCGCCCCGACGGCTCCATGCTCCATGACTTATACGCCGAGCGTGACCGTAATCGCGCAAGGGCGAAAGCGGGTGGAACTGGGCCGGACCACCTTTATCTACGACCCGTCGCGATTCCTACTCACCGCGGTGGATTTGCCGGTGGTGAGCCGGGTGACGGAAGCGAACGAAGAGACGCCTTGCCTGGCCTTGACGCTGAAACTCGAAATGCCCGTGGTGCGGGAACTTCTCAGCCAGGAGGAGATCCAGCCTGAGGCGCCGTCCGACAGTCCAGGCATGGCGACTGGCGAGACCACGGTGGAATTCCTGGGCGCATGCTGCCGGCTGGTGGACCTACTCAACACGCCACAGGACATTCCCTTTCTGAGCGGCCTGATTCAACGCGAGATCATTTACCGAATCCTGCGCAGCGCGGAGGGGGCGCGGCTGCGAGCGATCGCAACACTCGGCGAGCAGAGCAACCGAACGGCAAAGGCGATCGCCTGGATCAGGGGGAATTATGCGAAGGCGCTACGGGTGGAGGAACTCGCGGAAAAGGCGGGCATGGGGGTGTCCACCCTTCACCATCATTTCCGGATGCTGACGGCCATGAGCCCTCTCCAGTATCAGAAACAGGTGCGGCTGCAAGCGGCGCGGGGACGCATGCTGATGGATGGCCTGGACGCGGCGAGTGCGGCGTTTGAGGTCGGGTACGAAAGCGCCAGCCAGTTTAACCGCGAATACAGCCGCTTCTTCGGCCAGCCGCCGATGCGGGACATCCGGGCGCTTCGCGCGCCCAGTGCCCGGCCGCTGGAGTCTGTCAACAATGGGTAAATCGGGGCCTAAAGTGGAGACCGGCGATCAATGGCTGTCGCCATCGTGGTCCACGTCACCCAGGGCGGCTTTCGCGGCACTGCTGAGCTGAACGGTATCCTGAGGCGCGGTTGTGTGGCCGGCTGAAGCAGGCTTGGCCGGGGCCGGTTGGGAGGCCTGCGGCACGTAAGAACTACTAGTACTCACTGGGTTGATCATGTTTGCCTCATCGGCGGGGGGTGGCGTTTTTCGATTTTTTTATCCGGGGCGAGTGAACGGACAGCGGGGCAGCGCCTACTTGAGCGCATAAGGGATGCGCGTGATACGGCCAAGTGCCGGCATGGTCTCCGATTTGCCGTCCATCGAGGTTGTTGGGAAGCCCGGCGGAATCGCCCAAAGGAGCCACCGCTCCGCCGTATTTGCCGTACATTAGAGGCTAGGAAGCGCGAGGCCAGATGGACGCAGATGTCAGCTCAAGGTCCGGCAGCTTCAAACTGCCCTTTTGGGGGAGACGTCTTAGCTCGACCGCGTTTGACACGTTTCACCAAATTGGAGGCCTCCTTAGCCCCGCAATTGGGACGTGGCAACAGCCCGTAACGCATGGCGTCTTCAATGGCCTCACGCGCCGTCTACAATAGAGTCGAGGACAATCCGATGGCACGCCAGTTCGATGTCGTTATCGAGCGCGATTCAGAAGGCTACCACGTAGCCTCGGTTCCGCAAATTCCGGCGTGCCATACGCAGGCGCGTTCTCTTGACGAGGTCATGCTCCGCGTTCGCGAGGCGATAGAGCTATGTCTCGAAGTCGAGGGCGTGCCGGGGCAAGATTTGGAGTTCGTTGGAATCCAGCGCGTGACTATCGCGGCATGAGTCGGAATCCCCGCGTCACCGCATCACTTTCTGTGTCATGAGGATGGCAGGAGCACGGTTGTGCCAGTGCACTCCGGCGAGACCATCGGCCCCGGTCTGCTCCACAGAATCCTCCGAGACTGTCAACTGACCGCCGACCAGCTGGCCAAGCTGCTGTAACAACGAATAGGTCTTGGGCTCCGCCGGGCATCAAGCGCGCCACTTAGCCGTATCGTCGCCGACCCGCTGATTGCGCCAAGAGGGGCGTTCGGGATCTGTGGAATTCCGCGGGGATTCGCCTGTACGACCGCGAGGATATAAGCGATCCCGCTTCCTTTCTGCGGCGCTTGCGTCTTCCGCGCCGGGCTCTCGCTCAAACCGGCATCCAGAAGCAACGGCGTTTGCGAAAGCCGAAATGATCTTCGATATCGATGTTCTAATCTGGGCGGCGCGGGGCAACGAAAGGGCAGCGCGCGGGATCGACGCCGCACCCGAGCGCGCCCTGGCCATGGTTTCCCTCATGGAACTTCTTGCGGGCGCCCGATCAAAGCTGGAGGCCCGCCAGATCCGCCAGTCGCTTCGCCAGTTGCAATTCCGAGTCAACCAGCCGATGCCCTGATCGCAGCCACAGCTATGGAGTCTGGTCTTTCCTTTTGCACGGGAAACGCGAAACATTTCCGTCCCATCCGCGACCTGTCCTGTGTAGTTTTTCGGGCCATGACCCCAGACGGTGGTCGATTGCCCTGGCACTTCCTCAGAGGTGGATCCTAAGAAAATCAGGCGAGCAAAGCCCAAGTTGGCGGATCGAAAGGGCGGAGGGATGCGGGTGGTGTGGCGGGCGAGGAGATCTCCAGGATCGAGCGTCCGGCGGGACCTTCGTAGGAGATGCGCGTGATTTTGCCTTCGAGGTGCTGAATTTTCTCGGGCGTATTGTCTTTCAACTTGGCGAGCGGGAGGTTAAAC
Organism: Bryobacterales bacterium; assembly: GCA_963843255.1. GTDB lineage: Bacteria > Acidobacteriota > Terriglobia > Bryobacterales > Bryobacteraceae > Bog-159. Next base: position 601,976 of record CAWJJQ010000010.1, read on the forward strand.
TCGTCGAACTCGACAAAATTGTACTCGGCGATGATGAGCCCCGGGTATCGGGATACCAGGGGGTGGTCTTTGCTGTTTTCAATGTCTGCCGTCCTTTGAGCGAGGCCGGCGGCGACTGTGGATCCCACTAGAAAACAGAACGTAATGATCCGTTGAATCCGTTTCACTTCTGCTCCTAAGTCACACCTGGTTTGAGTTTGGCCTTGAACTTGTGCCGGAATTTCTGCACCTTGGGCGCCACTACATAGGAACAGTAAGGCTGCTGCGGATTATTCTCGAAATATTCTTGGTGATAGTCTTCGGCGATGTGGAACTTCGAGGCGGGCGCCACCTCGGTGACGATGGGATCGTGAAATGCCTTGGACGCAGTCAATTCGCGGATCGTCTGCTCGGCCGTATCGCGCTGCGCGTCGGAATGATAGAAAATCGCCGATCGGTATTGCGTGCCGGTATCATTGCCCTGGCGGTTCAGCGTAGTCGGGTCATGAATGGCGAAAAAAACTTCCAGGATTTCACGGAAAGTGGTTACATCCGGATCGAAGGTGAGTTGCACTACTTCGGCGTGGCCGGTGCAGCCCGTACACACATCCTTATAAGTGGGGTTCGGCTGCGTGCCTCCCATGTATCCGGATTCGACCGAGAGCACGCCTTCCATGCCGTCGTAGACCGCTTCCAAACACCAGAAACATCCTCCGGCGAGGGTGGTAATTTCGCGTTGGGGCATGGTCCCAGAGTAACTGAATCGGGATAGATTATGCCGCTTGATGCGGGCGGCTTGAGATGATATGCTGCGTCAAATCGGGGATTTACCCGCGACTCAAAAGGAGGAGTTATGAAGAAGCTGTTGATCATTGCGGGTATGGTAGGAGCGTTCGTGCTGGGTGTATGCACTCCGGCCTTTACGCAGGCGGATCATCCCCGCATTCGGGCGGCGCATCACCATCTGGAAGAAGCGCGCCACGAACTCCAGGATGCGGCGCGCGATTACCGAGGGCACCGCGCCAAGGCGCTCGAGCACGTCAATCACGCCATCGAGGAATGCGATCGCGCGATGGAAGTGCCGGATTAGGGTTTAGTCAGCGGGTAGCGGCGGTAACTTCGATCTCCACCTTGTCGCTAACGCGCAATAGCAGGCTGCTGGGGTTCTTCATCCCCCATTTCACATAGGGGATTGTAAAGCGGGCGGTGGCGGTGGTACGGCCGCCCGCAATCCGCACGTCAACCGGTACGGTCATGTCGTGCGCAGCCCCATGAATACGAAAGACGCCGTGCACCTGAACCTGTGAGTCGCCTTGCGCCGCCACCGTACCGATGACCTGATCCGGCGTGAAAACGATTTCCGGGTAAGTCCGGCTCTCGATCACATCCTTATGCATGCGGCGGTCGCGCCCTTCCTCGCGGCTGTCGCCGCTGGTGGCGTCGATCACCACTTCGCCGGCAATCTTGCCCGTGGCGGGATCGTAGCGGACTCTGCCGTGCTTCAACTTGAAAGTGCCGTGGACCGTGTGCAGCGTGGCGCCCAGAGTAAATTGCACGATAGTCTGGGCAGGATCGAGGTCCAGCACCAGCTCGCCAGCGATTGCCGGCCCCGCGCAAAGGGCCAACGCCGTCAGGAGTAGGCGCATAAGTGAAAGGACAACATCGATTGGAAAATACGCGGCTCGCAGGCCATGGTGCGCAGGACCCGATCACGCAGCCAGGCCGCGCGATCGAGCGACAGCAGCATTCTGGACATGAGTAGGGGACGGCGCGCCAGGCGGCGGTGCGTGCGCTGATAGGCCGCCAGATCATTCGCGGCCATGCTACCGGCCAGCGCGATTGCCTGGTGGAAGGCGAGACACAGACCTTCGCCCGTGATGGCATCGACGGAGCCGGAGGCATCCCCGATCAACGCGACATTGCCGCGATACACACGCGGCAGGCGATAGCTGGCGGTGACTGCGCCGCGTTCGGGCGAGGCATGCGGTACTCCCTCCAGGCGCTCGGCGAGCGCGGGAAAACGCGCCAGGGCTTCCTCCAAACGCAATCGAGGATTGCGCGAGATGAGCGCCACACACACCTCGTGCGGGCTCACCGGCGTGACATAGACCTGGCAGCCCGCGCCCCAGTGCAGTTCCATATACTCGCTCCAGGGAGCCACGCGATAGTGAACCCGGAATCCGAATCGCTGGCGGGGCGGCGGCGCGGTCAGTCCGGCCCAACGGCGCACGCGCGAGTTGAAACCATCCGCGCCCACTACCCAGCGGGCGGCGGGAATCTGATCGACGGCGGCCAGGGGCGTGCCCCATAGCAGGCGCACTCCGGCGGCGACGGCGGTTTCCACCATTCGGGAGTGCAACACGGTGCGGCGGATTCCAAGCGCATGGCCCCTGGGGAAGTCCGCCTTGACCGAAGCGCCCCCGCCCACGAACCGGATGCCGCGGAATGGTTGCGCATCCGCCTCGGTCAGGGTTACGCCGAGATCGCGCAAGGCTGCCAGCGCATCGGGCATGAGCCCTTCGCCGCAGGCTTTGTCGATGGGAGGGATCGCACCATCGGCGAGGGTCACCTGGAAACCCTTTCGGCGAGCGGCGATAGCAGCCGCCAGCCCCGCGGGCCCGCCGCCAATGATGAATACGTCGGTTCTAGGCAATATACGAGTGACGGATGCCAGGGCCAACGGGTTGCCGTAAGGCCGGTTAACTCAGGTTTTCCAGATACTGGAAGCTCTTGCGCAGCGAATCCAGTGGATCTCCCGGCGTCTCATCCTGCTCCACAAAATAATGCTTTACACCTGCGTCTTTGGCAGCCTGCAGAACCGCGTGAAAATCCACTTCGCCTTCGCTCAGGTCGTGAAAGGCGGCCGCCGGAATCATCTCGTTAAAGCGCTGCTTAGTGCCCTTGGCGACGTTCTTCAAGTGCAGCAGCGGGATGCGCTCGCCATACTGTTTCAGCACGCTGACCGGATCGACGCCCGCCACCCGCGCCCACATCACATCGAGTTCCAGGCTCACCAGCTTGGGATCGGTGCTCTTCATTAGTACGTCGAGCAGCCGGCCGTCGGGCGTCGGCTGATATTCGAACGCATGATTGTGATAGCAGAGGCGCATGCCGGATTTGCGGGCCAGTTCACCGGCGCTGTTGAGCGAGGCGCCCAGTTTGCGGATCATCTCCACGCCGCCGCGATCGTGCGGATCGATCCAGGGACACACGACATATTCGAAGCCGTGCGTTTTGGCATCGTCCAAAGCCGCGGGCAACTTCTCCGGCTGGTGGATGAAGAACTTGTCGTTGAGGTGCACGCTTATGGGCTTGAGCGAGGTCTGTTTCAGGTCGGCCCAGATATCGTCCAGATGATCGGCGGTGCACTCGACCTCGCGATAGCCGATCTGCTCGATGGCACGCAGGGTTTCGAGCGGATGCTTGGGCAGCACGCGGCGCACGGTGTAGAGTTGCACGCCCACGGTGGAGAGCGCCCGCGCCTGCAGCGATGCGGCCGCGGCGGCGGTTACGACGAAGGAACGGCGAGAAATCGACGGCATAGTCCTTATCCTACTTCGGGAGCGTGTAAAACTCATAATCGATCTTCCACGACGCCTCCTGGCCGGGCGCGATGTTGAGATCGATGTAGGCTTCGGGGCAGACGGTGGTGCGGATCGACCAGAATACCAGCTTCGACAGCGGCCGGTCGCACCGCTGGCGCACGCCGATACCGGCTTTCCGGTTCTCGACGCGGATATCGTAATCGCGCGGCGAATCGCCGTAGCCGGTCATGACGGTGTAGACGTATTTATCGCCCTTGGGCAGTTCACGCACATAGGTAAACTCGTTGCCGCGCGCCTCGGCCAGGCCGCCGAGGTCCATGGTGGGGTGCACCTCGAACGGGAAGCGCACCGAGTAATCCGGGCCGGCGGGTTGATGGTCGAGCATGTAGAAATTGTGCTCGTACACGCTGGTTTCGATGGCTTTCCGGCCGGTGTTTTTCAGGGTGTGTTCGAGCACCATCTCCGGTTTACCCGGCAGCAGGCGAACCACTTTTTTATAGACGTAGGCGTAGCCGCGGGTATCGGGAAGCTCCTGGGTGAAGGAAACGAAATCCGGTCCTTTATCTATGGTCCACTTGCCGGTCGACACGATGTCATATGTGTGGAACTGCTGGAAGCTCTGCTCGACGGGCTTGCGGATGGCGCCCACGCCGATCTTGACGAAGCTCTCGCCGGACTTGGCTTCTTCATAGCCCAGACCCGTGCCCGCGCTGAGGAACTCTTCCACCGGGCCCATAATGGCGTCGTGAATCTTGGGATCGTAGCGGTCAAACCATTTGCCGAAATATTCGTGACCCTTGAATTCGAGGCTGGAAATCACGCCGGACCAATCGAAGCGGGTGCCGCGATAGTAGCCGGTATTCGCATCGGGCAAAAGAAGATTGGCGCGCAGGGCGCCGTTGGAGATTTGCGCTTCGGGATAATCGGCCGCGGCGAGGGACAGCGCCAGCAGCGTGGCGGCCGGCCAGATGATGATGGATGCCTTCATAGTGGTATGGGCTCACTCAGATCGTAGCGCCGATACAGGGTCGATGCGGGTGGCGCGCAGCGCAGGAATCGCGATGGCCAGCACGGCTACCACGAGCAGCACGGCGGGCACGCTGGCGAATACCAGCGGATCAGCCGCGCGGACACCGAATAGAAAATTTGCAATGAAGCGGGTTAGGCCGAAGGCCGCGGCTTCGCCAATGACCACACCGGCCATCGCCAGGCGCATGCCTTGCCAGACGATGGTGTTGCGGACGTGCCCGGGCGCCGCTCCCAACGCCATGCGGATGCCCAACTCCTGCGTGCGCTGCTGAACGGAATAGGCCATCAATCCATAAATGCCGATGGCGGCGAGCAGGAGCGCGGCGCCTCCGAAGATTGCCAGCAAGGTCATATTGAAACGCTCGCGCGCCGTGGAGCGGATGACGACCTCGTCCATGGAACGGACGCGCGCCACCGGCAGGCCGCCGCTCGCGTCGCGCAGTTCCCGCTCGATGGCGGCACGCAGGCTCTGCGGCGCAACGCGCGCGCGCACGATCCAGACAATGGTGGAGGCGCGCGCGGCCAGCGCGGTGATGCCGTCGGTCACCTGCGCGGCCGGGACATATACCATGGGCTGCGGATCGTGGTTCAGTCCGGAATCGTGCACGTCGCCCACCACGCCGATGATCTGGCGAGCGGGCTCTTCGAATTCCGGACCGTATCCCTGGCCCAGCAGGAGGCGCTCCGCTTGCGGATACTTGCGGGCAAAAGCCTGGTTGACGATTGCCACGGGCGCTGCCCCCGCGGTATCGCGATCGGTAAAGACGCGGCCGCGCATCACCGGGATTTTGAATACGTCGAAATAGCCGGGAGATACGCATTGCCAGCCGCGGCCATCATAGTGCCCGTCCGTAGCCGCGCGGCCCACGATGGTATAAGGGATGCCGAAGATGCCTTCGAGCGGCAGGCTGTAACTGACTCCGGCGCGGGTGACCGCGGGCAGGGCTTCCACGCGGCGTACGGCATCGGTGACGAGCTGGTTGACATCGGCGGTGTTGCGGAAGCGCGATCCTGCCAGAGACATACGCATGGTCAGGATGTTGCGGCGGTCGAAACCGGGATCGACTGCGTTCAGCGCGGCAAAGGTCCGAATCAGCAGCGCGGCGCCGGCCAGCAGCACCAGGGCCAGGGCCATCTCGCTGACCACCAGCAGCGCGCGCGTGTTCTTCTGGCGCACGCTGGCGCCGGAGCGGCCGCCGCTGGATTTCAGGGTGAGGTTCAGATCCGCGCGGGAGACATCCAGCGCGGGAATCAATCCAAACAGGATCCCGGTAGCCAGCACCAGGATGGCGGTGAAGGCCACCACGCGCCAATCCATGGAGACGGCCGCGCCGTGCGCGCCGATGCGCGGGACATCGCCAGGGTCGACGGCCAGCAACGCATGCACGCCAATGCGGCCGAGCAACAGGCCCAAAGCTCCGCCCACCAGCGAGAGAACCGCGCTTTCGGTGAGAAGCTGGCGCACGATACGGCTACGGCCGGCGCCGATGGCGGCGCGGATGGCGATTTCGCGCTGGCGGCCGGTGGCGCGCGCGAGCAGCAGATTGGCGACATTGGCGCAGGCGATTAACAGGACAAAACCGACGGCGGCGGCCAGGATCAGCAGCGAGGGACGCACCTCGCTGACGAGGGCGTCCTGATAGGGCACGATGGCGAAACCGTCGCGCGGACCCATAATCCTGGGGAATCCGGCGTGGAACTCACGGGCGGCCAAGGCAAGCTGCGCATTGGCGCGGGCTATCGTCACGCCAGGAGCGAGCCGCGCGATGACGTTGAAGAACTGCGCGTTGTCGCGGCTGGCGGGATCGATTTGGAAGGGCAGGAAAATATCGGGAGGCGTGTCGAGTTCCGTATCGAAGGCCGAACCCAGAACGCCGATGACGGTGTAGGGCACGCCGCTCAAAGAAATCGGCCGGCCGGTCATTTGCGGGTCGGCGGCATAGCGCCGCTGCCAGAGGCCGTAGCTCAGCACGGCCACACGCGGGCCGTTGGGACGATCTTCATCGGCGGTGAATGCGCGTCCCTGCGCGAAGGGCGCGCCCAGCAGATGGAAATAGCCGGCCGAGACCCGGATCCCGTGGATCTGCTCGGGGTTCGATCCGCCGGTGAGGTTGAGGCCGGAGCCGCCATATTCATAGGCGGAGACATCTTCGAAAGCGCCGATGTGACGGCGCCACGCATTGAACTTGGTGGCGGAAGCCCCGTAGTTCGGCCCGGCCGGGGTGGTCTGGAAGAAGAGCACGATGCGGTCCGCGGCGGGGTAGGTGAGCGGCCGCAACAGCACCGTATTGACCACCGAGAAGATGGCGGTGTTCGCGCCGATGCCCAGCATCAGGGCGGCCAGCGCCGTGAGGGTGAAGGCGGGAGACTTCGCCAGGGTTCGGATGGCGTAGCGCAGGTCCAGGAGAACGGTCTCGATCTGGTGCACGGTTGTCTTCAGGATGGCGGATTGCGAGGTTGGGTGCAAGGACGGGGCTGAGAGCGCGGTTGAGAGCGCGGTTGACCGGCCGCAGCCGCGCGGAGTATCCTGCAAGACGTGTCTGACACGGCCAGCAGCCCCGGATCCCAGGTCCCCGCGGCGACGCCCGCAGGCCAAGGGGATTATGTAGTCCAAGCCGGCGACTGCATGGAGAGCATCGCCTACGCCCACGGGTTTCTGTGGCAGACGCTGTGGAATCTGCCGGACAATGCCAGCCTGCAAAGCCAGCGAGAGGCGCACGTGCTGCTGCCGGGCGACCATGTCACCATCCCCGCGATCCGCCCGCGTGTCGAAGAGGCCGCCGTAGATGCGCTCCACTCCTACGTCAGGAACGGCCTGCCCAGCACCTTCCAGATCCGTTTTCTGGATGAGGAACAAAAGCCGCGGAGCGGCCTGAAGTACATTCTGACCATTGACGGCCAGACCAGCAGCGGGTCGCTGGACGATCAGGGCGGCCTCAGCGTGCCGATCCTGCCCAATGCATCGAGCGGCTCGATCCAATTGCAGGTGGATCCCGATCCTGAGACTTATCCGCTGAATTTCGGCTGCCTGGACCCCGACGCGTCCGCCACCGGCGTGCGTGGACGATTGAACAACCTGGGCTTTGCGTGCGCCGCGGACGGCGATTGGGATGCGGATCTGCAGGGCGCCCTGGAACGCTTTCAGTCGTCACGCAACCTGCCCCCAACCGGGATCTTGGATAGCGCAACCCAGCAGGCTTTGAAGCAGGATCATCAGTCTTAACCGCCTTCGGGAGATAATGCGAAATTGACACAAGTCGGCCGCACCGTTCCGAACACCGTCGCTAAAGCTCCGATCACTTTCGCCATGATCGAACTGGCGGAGCCGCAGGACTGCAATTCACGTAAGAACACGTGGCTAAACTACGGGTTCAAAGACGTGACGCCGACGTTCGGCGCGCAATCGACAGTGCCGACCCTGGACGGGGCGCAGGCCACCGCGGGCCGGCAGATGATCGATTCGTTGAAAACAGTAGATGCCGACTGGTACATGCTCTCCGGCCACCAGGGCGCTATTTACGGCAGGGAATACGAGTTATTCACCACGGACGGACAGCCCTTGCGTGGGGACGGGAGCAACAGCATCGACTCAATCCGCGTGGTTAACGAGGAGCAGAACTGCGGCTTTTTCAACGAATCGTACCATCAGGCGTACTGGGGCTCCGTGCAGCGGTCCGCGCCTACACCGGATACGAACAAGTTTTCCAAGCAGATTGCGAATGCGATTTACTTGCGGACCTCGCCGGCAGCGCCGACGACAGTTGCGGCGTTCAGCCAGATGAATCCGCTGCTGGACGCCAGCCATTCCGGGGTGAAAGGAATTATTATTTCGGCGTGCAACACGCTGATATATAAAAGCGTGCGCATCGCATGGAATGCGGCTTATCCCAATGCCGTGATCATCGGCACGGTGGGGCGCATTGCAACGGGCACGTGGGTGACGAACGCCATTGCTTCCGCCGCCATGACAGACGAGAGCTTCTGGCGCAATCCGCAGGCGATTCTGGATGGCAGCGGCATGTGCGAGAAGCTGGCGACTCAGTTAATGCAAGGCTTCCCTTCCAGTAGCCAAATCGGTTTGCAGTACAAAGGGACTTTGTATTATTGCCCTCACGGAAAATCTCCGCTGTCGCAGCCGGCGAGCGACTCGTACGCAGCACCATGATGAAACTCGATCTCAAAGCCGTAAGGCTGAGCGGAACGGTGTTGAAACTGGGCCAGTTGAGCCAGCCCGATGCGCTCGTGCTGCAGGTGGGACAGTCGCTCGCCAGCGTCTCGTGGAAGCGGCTGCGCACATCGTTTGTGCGGGCGCCGCTGGTGGTGGGCGCGCCTGGGGACGCCACCGTCATCGCGGAAGATGTGGCGGTGGACAGTGCCTGGACGATCGACGAAAAATCGCAGCAGGTGGCCTTGGCGCGCGCCGGTGAGATCTTATTCATCGATCCGCTGGCCAGACGGGTGGTGAGGACGGCGCCCGTCAAAGGGCTGCGAAACGGAACCTTCGATATGGCGCTCGATGGCGACGGGAAACGTGCGCTGGTGGTGGTGGTACGTGATGTGGCCCTGGATTTCTCCGAGTACGCGGTGGTCGCCGTGGATCTGGCGACGGGAGACCTGACGCCGGAGTCGTCGATCCACGCTAATGCCGACTTGGAACTGCTTTGGGACGATATGTCGCGTGCGTGGCTGATCGGCGATACGCACACCGGCGCATTATGGCGCTGGGATGGGACCAAGCCGGCCACCAGGTTCGCGGGGCCGGCGGATGCGACGATTCAGGCGGCCACACTCGCGGCCACCGCGGAAGGAGCGGTGGCCACGGCGCTGCTGCAGACCGCCACGGGCGCCGGGCGTCTGATGGCGGGCCGGGTGGGCGCAGCCGGCGTTACCTGGTCGCAGCCGTTGGATTTGCCGGGCGCCGCGGTCCTCACGGCGCGGCGTCATCCCACACAGGCGTTGTGGGCCTGTCTGGCGCACGATGATGCGGGGCAGCAGATCCAGGTCCGCGGGGCGGATGGCAAGGTAGCCGCCGCGGCGCCCCTGCTGCCGCCTTTTTTGATGAGTAAGCTGTTTTGGTCGACGGCCGAGCCTACGCGGATTTGGGGCGTGGGGATGCGGGCGCTGGCGGCGGGTACTTTGGGGGAGGAGGAAGAGTCTGTTGCTCCGTGACGGCGCTCTCCAGTATCATATAATTATCAGATAATTGATTGATGGAGAGCTCCCATGCTTGATACCCGAGAAATCCACCCCCTGACCGATTTTTTGCGCAATCACAAGGCGCACGTTACCCGGCTGAAGGAAACGCACACGCCGGAAGTGCTGACGGTCAACGGCAAGGCGGAAATCGTCGTACAGGACGCGGAGAGTTACCAGCGCATGGTTGACCGCCTGCACCACATGGAAACCGTCGCGGCGATTCAGGAAGGCATGGCGAGCGCCGAGCGCGGCGAACTGAAGCCCGCCGCTCAGGTGCTGGCAGAGATGCAGGCCAAATATGGCCTATCGCGTTAGCCTCTCGGCTCCCGCCGAGACTGACGCCTACGCGGCTTTCGAGCGTATCCGCGAGGCCGCGCCGATGCACGCAGGGCAATGGCTTGTGCGGCTCTTCGCGGCGATTGACACCCTCAGCCGGAATCCGGCACGCTGCCCGGTAATAGCCGAAGCGGACGAGCTTGGCTTTTCCACCCGTCACCTGCTTTTCGGCAAGGGCAGGGGAATCTACCGCATTATCTTTGATATCCGGGAGGAGGAACGGCACGTCCGCGTCCTTCGCATCTGGCATGGCTCCCGCGATGCCATCACCGCCGCCGACGTGGAGGAATAACGATGCCTGATTTCATCGCGAAACTGCTGGAGCCACGCAATAGCGACCGAGTGAGCTACGATGTGGACTGCTGCCGAAACGCACACTTAGGTTGACCGTGTCGTATGCCGGACTCGCTACCTCGACATACGGCCAGGATTTCCACGACTTTCGCGCGCCAAGCGCCAAACGTGGGGTTTCCAAAAACCCTTCCATGCAGAGGTAGTGCTGTATTAAGGTCGGTTGCCGTTGGTTCTCAATATCGCTTAGATGCTCACTTCGACCGATGCCTCTTTTGTCGTAGCGCCGAACCCGCAACGCTCTTACACGCTGACGAGTCACCATCCCGAAGTATTTTACTGGCTTTCCGCGCCACTGTGTTGGACGTTCCCATAAAATTGAACCCCTTCGCCACAATTTTACTAAAACAAAACTATTGACTCGTGTTTTAAATCCCCACCTTGCGGTACTCATCTTCCGCCGCATCCCCGCGCCGGTCGTAAAGCTGCGTGGTGCGCGTGTCCGCGTGGTTTGCAATCTGCGGGCTTCCGCCGGGCTACCCTCGCTTTTTCAGGTAATCGGTGATGCCAGTTGCCCGCATCGAGTGATTGCCGATGCGCGTTTTGATGCCCGCGTGCTTCGCATGACGTTGTATCAGCCGGTAGGGGTCCTACTGCGTCATACGGTGCGGCGTGCCGGTCGAGCACCCCGTGGTGCGGAACAGCGGCCCGTCCTTATCGCTCCCGATACCCGCCGCCGCGATGTACTCATCCAGGTAGGCTTCCAGCTTGGGGATGCACGGCGCTTCATGTTCTTTGCCGCCCTTTTCGTGCAGCCGCACCCACCCGCGCCGCCCCTGGCTGAAGTAATCCCCCGCGTCCATATTGAGCACCGCGCCGATGCGGGCGAAGGTGTAGACCATCACGCCGCTGAGCGCCCGCGCTTCCTCACGGTCGAGCACCGGCGTCTTGCCCTTCTTCTGCGAATATTTCGGGCCGCGCACCGCATGCGCCGGGTTCACGTCATGCACATGGCCGACCACGAGCCAGTCAAACAGCATGCGCAGCGCCGCCAGGTGTTGTTTTACCGTGGGCTTCGAAAGGTCCGGCCCCCCGGGTCTGGCAACCGCCAGCCCCCCTCAATGTACGCTGCCACGTGCGGCGGCTTCACGTGCTCGAGTCCGGCCAGGCCCTTGCCCTCGCACCATTCCGAAAACCGGCAGGCGGCCTTGTAATAAGCCCGCCGCGTGTTCCGGTTGCGGATATGCGCGGTGAAGAAGCCAAAGAACCGCTCGCCCGTTTTTTCGTCGGCCAGAAACACGGCGGGCAGCTTCGCGGCCAGGCCCGCGAGCGCGCGGGGTTCCTTGAAAGGGACGACCGTGCCGTTATTTGGGGTGGGGAATGATGGAGAGAATGACATACTCATCGCCCTCGATTTTGAAGTAGAAACGCCAGTCCCGCGTTACCCGTCCCTGCCACACGGCGAGCGCTTCGCTGTATTTCTTGGCGTGGAGGGAGGGGTGGGCGCGATTGGCAAGCAGGAAGCGCAGTTGTTTGGCGAACGCCTTGCGGATGATGACCGGCAGGCCCGCATAGTCCTTGTCGGCTCTCTCCGTAAAGCGCAGTTTCATGGACGGCGCTTTTTCGCATGGGGTTTGGCGCGCGCATCGAGCGCGCTAATCGCCGCGTCAGCGCTGGCATAAGGCCCGTGGGTTCTGCCCTTCCTCATATCCTCCAGCCCTTCCGCCAGATGCCGGTCAACGAGGCTTTTGGGCGTGAAGGTGATTTTCCCGTTCTCCACACCCGCCTCCAGGAAGTCGCCAATCTCGATATGCGCTTGTTCGCGGACGTGCTGCGGAATCACAATCTGAAACTTGCTTTTTACGGTGACGATGTCCATATGGTTTGCCTGTTCTTTAGTTTAACTGTTGAACAGTACAACGAAACCGCCTTCCCGTCAAGCGCTTCCATACGTGTGATAATGTCCTTTATCTCACCGTAGCACGGAGGGGAGGAATCTCCTCTTGCTCCAACTCTCTCTGAGCCGAAGCGATGCTGTGAGGGCGGATGCCCGAGAGCGGCGGTTATGAGGAGCCCCGTTACTTGAAAGGGTCGTGCTTGATCACGCCCGCGCCCTCCTTAATCGTCACCAACTGGTTCGCGGCCACTGCCGTGATGGTCTCCCGCGCACCGTTGGGCCAGCGGACCTCCAGATCGGCCGTGGCCGCCTGGCCCAACCCGTAATGCAACCGGCGGTCATGCACCGAAAGATAGGACGACTGCGCCAGCACTGCCTGCGCCTGCTTTTTGCCGCCATAGCTGGCGATGACAGTGGCGCCGATGGCGCTGCGATTGGATTTCGTTCCGACCAGCTTCACCTTCAGCCAGTGATCGCTGCCGCTGATATCGTTGCGCAGCAGTGAGGGCGGCTCATTTTGGTTCATGATCAGGATATCGATGTCTCCATCATTATCGAAATCGCCAAAAGCCACGCCGCGGCTGGCGTGGGCTTCCTCTATGCCCGGACCGCCGCCGCCGATCAACTCCTCAAACTTGCCCTGGCCCAGGTTACGGAAGATCACGCGCGGCGTGCGGTGCGGAAACTCGGGATACTTCTTCTCCACTTCCGGATAGACGCTGCCGGTCACCCAGAACAGGTCGGGCTGCCCGTCGTTGTCGAGGTCGACGATGCCGGCGCCCCAACTGATAAAGCGGGTCTCCACTCCCAGCCCCGCCCGCAGGGTCACATCCGTGAAATTGCCTTTGCCGTTGTTACGGTAGAGCGCCGGCGTGTCTTCGGTGAAGTGGGTTTTGAAAACGTCCAGGTAGCCGTCGCAGCCGTAATCGCCGATGCCCAGCCCCATACCGGCCTGTTCGAGCCCGTCTTCGTTCAGGGCTACGCCCCGCTCCAGTCCCTCTTCGCTGAAGGTGCCGTCGTGATTGTTGCGGAAGAAGAGGCTGGGCGTGGAGTCGCAGGCCACGTAGATGTCGGGCCAACCGTCGTTGTCGAAATCGGCGGCTACCGCGGTCAGGCCGTAGCTGCCTTTAGCGGCGGCGATCCCCGTGCGCACCGACACGTCCGTGAAGGTGCCATTGCCGTTGTTGTGGTAGAGCAGATGTGTCTCGGGCGGCAGCCCGCGCGGGCCGCAATTCACGGGGATGCCTTTCCAATTGCAACTGGCAAGCTGGCCGGCCGGGGGTACGGTCTTGAGATCGAACTTCAGGTAATTGGATATGAACAGATCCAGGTGGCCGTCGCGGTCGTAATCGACGAAGGTGCAGCCCGCGCCCCAGCGCACGCCGGGCACCAGCAGGCCGGCTTCTTTGGTCACATCCGTGAAGGTGCCGTTGCCGTTATTGCGATAGAGAACGTTCTGGCCCCAGTAAGTAATGAAGATATCTTCGAAGCCATCGTTATTATAGTCCGCAATAGTGACCCCGAAGGCCCAGCCGGTGCGCGTCAGGCCCGCGGCCGTGGTCACGTCGGAGAAGGTGCCATCGCGGTTGTTCTTGTAGAGGCGGTTAGTGGCGCCTGGGGGCGCGCCTTCCAGACGGGTGCCGCACAGCACGAAGATATCCTGCCAGCCGTCGTTATCGTAATCGATGAAGGCGATGCCGGCGCCCATGGCCTCGATGATGTAGAGGTTGCGGTCCACGCCCCCGTAAACGACCGGATCGCGCAGGCCGGCATGCGCCGCCACGTCCGTGAAATGGGCATGGAAGGGAAGGCCGGACGGTTTGCCGCGGGGCATGGGTTTTACGCCCCGGCTGGCCATTTGGGCACACGCAGCCGCTGGCATCAGGGCAAGGAGTTCGCGGCGGGTCATGGTCAGGGGGATGGATGAGTTTCCACCAATTGTAGCGCTTGGCGCGGACACGGGGCTGAGAGCCCCTTGCAGGCTTTGAGAGCCTGCCCCACTGAGGGAGTTTGACGTCGGCTTACGCCTCCCTTATCGACGGAGGATTCCTGGTATGTCCCGTTTTAGTTTCGCGTCTTTGATTGCCGCGGTAATGGTGTGCCCCGCACTGGCCTCTACTTCAGCGTGCCTTGCGCCGCCATCCGGCCTGGTGAGCTGGTGGCCGGGCGATACCGACAATAACGATATCGTGGGCAACAATAATCCGAACGCGGCCTCCGGTGTCACCCTGGTGCCGGCCGAAGTCTTGAACGGGTTCACCCTCGGAACAAACGGATACCTGGAGGTTCCGGCCTCGAAGTCTTTGGAAAATCAAAATTTCACTTGGGCGGCGTGGGTCGAGCCGAATGGCGCGGGCCCAGACAACGACAGTACGGGCAGCAGCATCATACAACAGGATATCGACGACTATTCTCTATCGGTGGCGCTCTATTGGCGTTCCAAGGATAATCGGTTTGTTTTTGTTTTCGGAAATAGCAGCACTGAGACGTTCGCCTCCACGGACACCTTCGCTACCGGCAGTTTCTATCACGTGGCCGTTACATACGACGGCAACGTCTTCCGCATGTTCGTCAACGGTATGGCTGAAGGCTCTTTCACCGAAGCGAAAACCATCTCGTATTCGACCAATCCCTGGACCATCGGCTCTTCAGGCCAAATCGGTGTTGAGGTAGGTTTCCCGCGCACGCTGAACGGCATCGTGGACGAATTGCAGGCATTTAATCGCGCGCTGAGCCAGTCGGAATTGCAGGCCATTTACAACGCGGGATCGGCGGGCGAGTGCAAGAGCAATGTGGTTACCGGACCAGGGCCGGGACCGGGTCCCGGAACGGGCGGGGGCAGCGGCGCCAGCGTGAATGCGGCCAGCTACGCCAATCCTGTGCTGCCGTATTCGGCCATCGCGCAGGGGTCGTTGTTCTCCATCTTCGGGTCGAATCTGGGTCCGTCGAAGAGTCCCGCTCTCGCCTTTCCTCTAGCCACCACCCTCGGCGGCGTTTCCATCAGCGTTGCGCAAGGTTCCCATACGGTCGCCGCGATTCCGGTGTATGTCAGCGGATCGCAGTTGAACGCCATCATGCCTTCCAACACACCGCTGGGAACCGTCAACGTAACGGTCAACTATCAGGGGCAGAGTATCCAAGTGGGCACGGCGATGATTGTGGCTGCCAGCGTCGGGATCTTCACCGACAATAGTTCCGGAAGTGGGCTGGGAGTAATCACGAACCCGTCCTATGTCCCAATCGGTTATAACTCCGCGGCCCATCCTGGCGACACTCTGATTATCTGGGCGACCGGTTTGGGCGCGATCAACGGAAAAGACGCAGATGCGCCGCCAGTAGGCAATGTCGGCCGGGTGCCCGTGATCTATTTTGGTGGAGCGCACGTGACGCCCAGCTACTACGGCAGATCCGGATGCTGCAGCGGACTGGATCAGATCGTATTTCAGGTCCCACCGGATGTCGCCGGATGCAACGTTCCGGTGGCGGTGGAAGCAGGCACCACGGTCAGTAACTTCGTGAGTGTTCCAGTTGCTTCGAGCGGTAACACCTGCGCCGATCCGGGCGGCTTTTCGGCTTCGCAGTTATCCGCCATGACTTCCAAAGGTTCGGGGTCCATAGGCGGTATCTTCTATGACGTGTATAACGATACTTCGCCTGGTATCAACCTGTTCGGCGGAGGCAGCACGCAGGTTAGTACAGGCACCCAGGAACTGGCCACGTTCTACAAGTATCAGTTCACCAATGTGGACAACTTCGCCCAAGTTCAGAATGCCGGCGCGTGCACCGTGTATCCGTTCAGCGGCACTTCGTTCGCCGGCGCGGGAGTGCTGGGTTCGGCCGGACTGGACGCGGGCAGCTCCATCACCGTGGCAGGCGGCGGCTCTCAGGGCCAGATTGCGGAGTCCTCGTCGAACAAAGGAATCTACAGCCAGGAATACGAACTGCCGGACGGGTCGGCGACATTTACGGGCACGGGAGGCGCCAGCGTGGGACCTTTCAGCGTACAACTGCCCATCACCGCGGAAAAACTGAGTTGGACAAATGAAAGCGATATTTCCGCCATTTCCAGGGCCAACGGAGTGCAGTTAACGTGGTCGGGCGCCGACCCCAACGGCACGGTCCAGATCACCGGGTTTTCGATCGGCGGTACCTCCGCGGCGACGGCCGCCGGCGCCGGATTCACGTGCACGGCCCCCGCGGGTCCCGGACAGTTTACGGTCCCGGCGGAGGTCCTGCTTACGTTGCCGGCGAGCGCCAGCCTGGGCAACAGCCTGCTGACGACCGTGACGGGATCGTTGGGTATCAGCCAGCTCGGCACGCCGGTTCCCTTCACCGCGACCGGTCTCGATCTCGGCTTCGCGCTGACGGAGGCGACGGTCACGAACTCGACGGTAACTTATCAGTAAAGCTCGGCAGGGCTCCGGCCCCGCGGGGGCCAAGTGGGTCTCACGCAACGGTCTGAAAGATCATAATCTGCCGCGATGAGGGTTTGCCGGATCAAATCCACGTCGTGATCGGCCTCTTCGGCACGCGCTGCGCACGCCGGCCCGCCAGGCAGTGCATCGGCTTCTCTCCTCTAAGAAGCCACGTGCATAATCGGCGCTCCCTGCCGGTTTTGGGCTAGTCGTGCAGCACGATGTTCAGCAGCGAGGCGTGAACTTTGATCCCGCCGTTGTATTCGATGAAACCGAGTTTACGAAACCGGTTCATGAAAAAGCTGATCCGGGACCGGGTGGTGCCAATGAGCCCCGCCAGCGTCTCCTGGCTGATATCGGGGATCTCCAGCTCCGGTACGCCTTCCTTCCCGAAGTTAGCCAACAGTAAGAGCATCCGCGCCAGCCGCTTCTCGCTGGAATTGAACAGGTGATCTACCAGATCCGCCTCAATCCGAAGATTACGGGTGAGCACGTAAGATAGGACTGCCCCGGAAAAGACGTTATCGTCGCGGAGCAAGCGCAGCATGGCCGGCTTCGCCAGCCGCACTACGGAACACTCTGTCACAGCGGACGCACTGGACATGCGCTTCGCCTGTTGGATCAGGGACGCCTCGCCTATCAGGTCGCCCACGGTCAAAATGGCAATCACGGCCTCTTTGTGCTGCCGGGAGATGACGGACAGCTTAACTTTGCCTTTCTGGATCAGAAAAACGGCATCCGCCGGATCGCCTTGGGAGTAAAGTACCTGTGCTTTGCGGTAGTGAAGGGTAGTCCCTTCCCGTATGATTGTGGCTTGGAGGATATCGGTATCTAAGGTCGGCTTCATCTATGCAACTGCCGTCGCTTGCCTCAACGAGACCACCGCGGCCCGTGAAGCTTCGTCTTTTTCCACTGCTCATTTTATCACGGCAATTGGGGCAAAATCAGGCCTCAACGCCATAAATGGCATCTCGAATTCGCGCCGGAAATGGACCCGATAGACCTTTCCACGGCCGTGTTGGTCAGCACGACCACAGTCAGGCGTTTCGCCGGAATCGACGAACCAGCTATGCCGGTATACGCCATCCCACGCAACTGTTCCGGCCGACTGCGGTCTTTGCGCTTCTTAGGTTCCTTTACGACTGAAGTTCAATGCCCTGCCCGGCGCGGGTTTCAACCCATTTGTCTGGTCCGTGGTCATCAGTCTTACGCTCTCCGCCGACAGAATCGCGCGCCCGCCGCTGCGCAAAACCTCCAGGGAACTTCGAGAAGTCGCCCGGGGTCTCCGCCATTCCGCATCCGCCCGAAAGGATAAGAGTTGCGATCAAAAATGCGGTAGGGAGCAAAGCGAATGGAACCCGGTCCGATCCCAGGCCAACCAACTGGAGTGGCTCCATGCGTACAGGGCGCGGGGGACTATCGGCATACGGAAGCGCCAATCAAATTCTCCTGTAGGGAAAGCCCCGGCTGATCCAGACCGTGTTGGCAGCTTTCGGCCATGGCGAGCGCGGTTGCCGAGCCGATAGGCGTGATTATCGAGGACGGCAGGAAGATACGCCGAAGTAACCCGCCGGTCGATCACCGACAGGGCGCGGAAATTGTTTAGGGAGCAGGTTTTTTTCGTCACCAAACGTAGACGAAATCACGGCCCTCACGCGCGTAGCCTCCGCCACGGTTTATGCTGTATCGGGCGGCAAACAGATTCTGCTGCACACCCTGCCACGGGCGTTACCGCAAAGCGCTGGTCCGGATCGGGAGGCGTCTGGCCGATCTGGACGCCCTGCCCGAAGGCCTGAAGCAGGCGGTGGACGTATTGTGGTTCTATTTCGGGTATTGAGGACTGTTCACTTTTGTGGACCATAACGGCTGGCCCTACGTGCGGGTTTCGATGTAGCTTTATGAAGGAGGCCGGGCGCGCTCTCCTCGGTCTCAATTGATTCGGAGGTGGAAGTCATGAGTTCCAGGCTGTCGCGGGTTTCGAGTCTGCTATTATTGGCTGCGTTTGCCGTCCCTAGCCTCCCGGGAGCGGTGCATGGAAAGTTGAAGGTCTCCGAAAATCATCGCTATCTGGAATATGACGACGGGACGCCCTTCTTTTACCTCGCCGACACCGCCTGGGAACTGTTCCACCGCCTGAATCGGGAGGAGGCCGGGCGGTATCTGACGAACCGCTCGCAGAAGAGCTTCACCGTAATACAAGCAGTGATCCTGAGCGAACTTAACGGTCTCACTGCACCCAACGCGTACGGCGACCTACCATTGACTGGAGGCGACATCGGGAAGCCCAATGAGGCTTACTTCCGGCATGTCGACTTCATCATTGATAAGGCGGAGGAGTTGGGCTTGTTTGTAGGCGTTCTGCCAACTTGGGGCAAATATTGGAAATCGTCGAGTTCGATCTTCCCGAACCCGGAATCCGCGCGGCACTACGGGAAGTTTGTGGGCGCGCGCTACAAAGACAAGCCCGTTATCTGGATCCTCGGAGGCGACCGCGCCATTGACAACCAGCAGGAACGCGACACGGTGGACGCGCTGGCCGAAGGACTGCGGGAGGGCGATGGCGGCACCCACCTGATGACCTTTCATCCGGTTGGGCCGGGAGACTCCTCTGAAATGCTCAACGACGCGAAATGGCTGGATTTCAATATGTATCAGTCATCGCACGCCGCGCGCGACCACGACAACGGGCTCTATGCGGAACGCGATTTTCATCTTAAGCCGGAGAGACCTACACTCGACGGAGAGAACCGGTACGAAGAGATCCCTGTGGGATTCTATCTGGCGGGAATGAGCGGATTGCAGCGATTCGACGATTTCGATGTCAGACAATCGGCCTACTGGTCCGTACTGGCGGGGGCCTGCGGCCACACCTATGGCGATAACAATGTATGGCAGATGTACCAGCCGGCGCATTCCTCTGTTACAAAGGACCAACAGAAAACAGGCGCAGCGCAACCCGGCGGCCTGTTGGGAAATCCGTGGATGGGTCGAGAGGGCGGCATCATCGGTGCAAACGTTCCCTGGTACGAAGCGCTCGACCGGCCCGGCGCCTACCAGATGCAGTATCTCCGCCGGTTGTTCGAGTCTGTGCCGTTCCGGAAGTTGGTGCCGGATCAAAGCATCATCCTGAATGGACCGGCAACCGGCGGCGCGAAGATCCGGTCCGCAAGATCGTCGGACGCCTCGTTTGCTATTCTCTACAGCCCGTACGGCGCCGCCTTCACGCTGGACAAGAGCGTGGTGAAGGCCACCCGGCTTAAAGAATTCTGGTACGATCCGCGCTATGGCGTTTCGTACGAAATCGATGAGCCGGAGCGCTGGGGCATCCAGACGTACACGCCGCCAACCAGCGGCCGGGGCCAGGACTGGATTCTACTTATAGAAGATGCGGCCGCCGGCTTTCCGTTGCCCGACTCGCATGGTGTGCAATGAAAACGCGGACTTTTGCTTTTGTCTTGATGCTGGCCCTTGATCCAGCGCTGGCCGTTTCACAATCAGTTCTGATCAAGGCGGGAAAGATACTCGACGTGCGCATAGGCAGCTACATCGAGGGTGGCGCGATCTGGATCGAGGGGGAGCGCATCAAGGAGGCCGGCCGTGGTGCGGAGGTGCAGAGTCACGCTCCCACCACTGCCCAGGTGATCGACCTCGGCAATGCAACGGTTCTGCCCGGCCTTATCGACTGCCACACTCACCTGATGGCGCGCTTCGCCGATACGCCGGACGGATACGTGCTGGGTCTGGCGACCAAATCGCAGGCGTTCCGCGCGCTGGAAGGGGCCGCCGACGCCCGTATCACATTGCACGCCGGTTTCACGACCGTGCGGGACGTGGAAAACGAGGGCTCCGGGTACGCGGACGTGGCGCTGCGCGACGCCATCGATCAAGGACTTGTACAGGGCCCCAGAATGCAGGTGGCAACCCGCGCCATCGCCGCGGTGGGTCAGTACAACCCGTTTGGCGTTTCGCCCGATCTTACGGACTTCCCGACCGGCGCCCAAATGGTGAGCGGCGTCGAAGAGGCCCGCCGCGCCGCGCGCGAACAGATCGGCCATGGCGCGGATCTGATCAAGGTTTACGCGGACTGGCAGCACCCCACGCTGACCATTGAGGAAATGCGTGCGGTGGTAGAGGAGGCGCACAAGCAAGGGCTCAAAGTGGCCGCGCACGCGACCACTCCGGAGGGGATCCGGAACGCGGTCACGGCGGGCGTGGATTCGATTGAACACGGACATCGCGCGGACCGGGCGGCGCTCGAAATGATCAAAGCCAAGGGCGTGTTTCTGGTCCCGACCGTGGGGGCGATCGACGAGATGTTCGAACAGTTCAAGGCGCGCAAGTTCACAGAAGAACAGCAGAAGCATCTGGATGCCTTTGCGCATGGCGTGGACCAGGAGATCCGGCAGGCGATGGAACTCGGTATCAAAATCGCCTCCGGCTTTGATGCCAGCAAAGTTGGCCGGCAAGGTAAGAACGCCGCTGAATTAGCGGCGCTCACCAAACACGGAATGCCGCCACGCGAAGCGATTCGTGCCGCCACGGTGAACGCCGCGGAATTATTGGGCTGGCAAGACCGCGTCGGCGCATTGGAGGCAGGCAAATACGCGGATCTGATCGCGGTGGATGGCGATCCGCTCGCCGGCGTGACGGTTCTTCAACATGTGACGTTCGTGATGAAGGGCGGAAAGATTGTGAAGGATCCGGCGCATGCGGAATCGATGCCAGACCAGTAAGGGGATTCGCTCAGCCGGCGTTACTGCGCATCCCGCTTGGCCAGCCCAAAGTCCAGGATCTTCACCCGGCCATCGCGCGCCCGCTACACCTCGCCCATGCCGCCCTGGCCGATCAGTTCCACAATGATGCCGGGCGCAGGGTTTGATAGCCAATACGGGGCGCTTTCCAGGAAGGAATCCGCCTCCATCTTCAGGACAGGTGTGCGCCAGGAATGCGGCGCGCGTCTCCCGGGGCTGTGCCAATGCGGCCTGATACAACTCTTCGATCCATTTCCAGCGCTCGGCTTGCATTGGGACTCCTGGCCTCTCCTTGCGCCATGCTGATTTTATGACGAGTGGTGGGTCATGGCGCCTCCCAATCAAGAGCGTAGATTCCGCTGGTGTCGGCCTTACGCGCGGTGATCAGCGAGTTGTTCGGAGCCGTTGCGAACCAGCCCCACCCAGCCAGCGAGATATTCTTCAAGCTGTTCACGAGTTCCGCTTTCCTGTCGCGTAGCCGCACGCGCCACCATCCACCCATGCTACCGAAATATACGAATTGGCCGTCCTGGGACCAACTCGGACATCCGCTGCCATGATTGAAGATCTCGGTCTTCGTCCGGGTCCGGATGTCATATAGCATGAGCCTGGACGCCGCACCCGAGATGCCCGCGACGAAACGGCCGTCGGGTGACCAGCGGGGAGACCACATGTCCTCCGATCCCGGAAGGGTCGACACTTGTTTCGTTTTCAGGCCCACGATGTGGATGGCTGCCTCGGTGGCCTTGTCAGGACCGTTGACACTCAATGCATTTGGCACCAGGGTGCCAAATGCGAGCGACGCTCCGTCGGGCGACCAGGACGGGTCAACGTCGCCCCAAGATCCGCCTTCGCCGTTCGTCAACTGCTGAACCGCGCCGCCGTCAAAGGGCACAACATAAATCCGGTCCGCGTTACTCCCCTGCTTTGCCGAGAAGGCGATCAGCTGGCCGTCGGGAGACCAGTGAGGCATCCCGGCAACCAGGGGTGGTGAAGTGAGCTGGAGGCGTTGGCTGCCATCCGCAGCACTTCTGAAAAGCGATCCGTCCTGGAGGGACACGTAAGTAACCCACTTTCCATTCCTCGAGAATTCGAGCATGTCCCCCGAGACTCCCGCGAGTTCGAGGGCGAATCGGCCGGACTTTAGGTCGTACCGCAGAAACTCGTTTCGCGCCTCTGATCCACCTAAGAAGTACAGGCGTTTGCCATCCGTACTGGGGATGGGATCCGAGGCGCCAAGTATGCCTGTGTTCAATCGGACCGGTTGACCTGTGGCGCGCTCGAAGAAGCCCTTCGTCTCGCGGAGGGCCCAGATACTGTCATTCGCCTGAAAGACGAAGTATTTTCCGTCCGCTGTCCAAATCCCGCAACAAATACGCCACGATGGATTCCAGCGAGGAAGGATGCTATGCAAGCCGTTGCCATCTGGCCGCACCTCCCATATGCGTCCCGGCTGGCCGCCTATATCGCTAACTGAAAAGCGGATTCTAAGACCGTCAGGCGACCAGTGAGGGAAAGAAGGTTGACCGGCAAGCGCGGCGATCTTGCGGGCCTCGGTCCCATCGCGCCGCGCCAAGTGTAGTTCCTTATCCCTGGCATATACCAGTTGCAAGCCATCCGGCGACCAGGCCGCTGCGTCATTCTGAGTCACCAGATTTCCAAGACGGTGTGGGGAGCCCCCCAGGATCGGCTCGGTCCAAAGCTCGCAGCCCGAATTCGTCGAAGCCCGGCATGCGAGAAATTCCGTCCGGTCCGGGTTTATATCCAGCAGGCATGCCGCGTCCTTCATCTGCATTGTCAACGGGACCGATTCACCCCCGTTCACTGAAACCTGATAGGCCGGCACGCTCCCGTCGTTTGTCGAAAAGAAGATGCGGGAACCGTCGGAAATGAAAGGGGGGAATTGGTATATCGGCCGATTGTCGTGCGTGATCGCTACTATGCCCGTAACGTGCGGAGGCGGCAGCGGCCGGATCAGCCAGATCAGGCCTGCGGTCGCGACAGCGACGGATGCCACCGCCGCTACTGCCCCTCTCAGCCGCGCGCGCCGTTTGGGCTTTCGTGCAGGCTGCATTGCTCGCGACGATGACTGAAGGGCAAAAGCAAGGTCGGCCGCGGACTGGAATCTGCGATGGGGCTCCTTCTCCAGGCACCGGCCCACGATTCCAGCGAGCGCTGGCGGAACGGAAGCCGGCAGCTCAGGTGGATCGTCCGTGAGAATCGCGTGCATCACCTCCACAGAGGAACCACCTGAAAAGGCCCGTGTGCCGGTCAGCGTCTCATAAATGACCACACCTGCACTGAACAGGTCTGAGCGATGATCCACCTCCTCGCCGCGCACCTGTTCCGGCGACATGTAGCCGGCCGTGCCCATCACCACGCCCTCGCCGGTAAGATCCCCGTTTAGGTCCCCGCTCAGATCCACGGTAGTCGAAGCCGCGCCGGGACGCCGCTGCTTGGCCAGCCCGAAGTCCAGGATCTTCACCCGGCCGTCGCGCGCCACCATGATGTTGGCCGGCTTCAGATCGCGGTGCACGATGCCGGCCGTGTGGGCCGCCGCCAGCCCATCGGCGATTTGTGCGGCGATCTCGATGGCCTTGCGCGGCGCCAGCGGGCCGTGCCTGATGACCCCGGCGAGCGGCTCTCCGGCCACCAGTTCGGAAGCGATCCAGTAGGTATCGCCGTCGTGGCCTGTGTCGTAGACCGCAACGATATTGGGGTGATTGAGCGAGCCGGCGGCGCGCGCCTCGCGCTCGAAGCGGGCGATGCGATCCGGATCGCGCACCATAGAGGGGGGTAGAACCTTGATGGCCACCTCGCGCTTCAGGCGCACGTCGCGCGCCCGGTATACTTCGCCCATGCCGCCCTGGCCGATCAGTTCCACAATCTCGAAGTTGCTCAACTTCACGCCGGGGCGCAGGGTTTTGATGGCCGAGACGGGGGCGCCTTCCAGGAAGGAATCCGCCTGCTGGTCAAGCAGGGACTGCACTTCGGCGCGCAGTTGCGGATCTGTAGAACAGGCTCGCGCCAGGAATGCAGCGCGCCTCTCCGGCGGCAGTGCCAATGCGGCCTGATACAACTCCTCGATCCGGTTCCAGCGCTCAACCTCCATGCGCACCCTTCGGACTGAGTTCCCGCTTCAGCCAGGCTTTTGCCAGCCCCCAGTCGCGAATGACGGTGTTTGGATGCACACCCAGCGCGGAGGCCGCCTCTTCCACGCTCATCCCGCCAAAATAACGCAACTCGACGATTTGCGCCTTGCGCGGATCGAATGCGGCGAGTTCGTTGAGCGCATCGTCCAGCGCCACCAGCGCGGCTGACTTCGCTGGAGAGAAGACCAGCGCCTCATCGATCGGTAGTACGCGCGCGCCGCCGCCCCGCTTTCCCCGGCATAGGTCCCGCGCATGATCCACCAGGATGTGCCGCATCATGTGCGCCGCCAGGCCCAGAAACTGCGCCCGGTTCTGCCAGTCCACTTTGGCCTGGTCCACCAGCTTCAGATAGGCTTCGTTTACCAGCGCGGTGGTCTGCAGGGTATGGCCGGGCCGCTCCATCCGCATGTAGCGATGGGCGATGCGGCGCAGTTCGCCTTCCACCTGCGGGAGCAGCCGGTTCAGGCATTCGCCATCTCCAGCCCTCCAGCGGAGCAGCAGTTCGGTTACCGGCTCGCACCCGGACGGCTCCAAATTATTTCTCCGGTGGTTGTGTCTGTCAACGAATTATAGCGCTTCAGAAGGGCATCACAGCGGAATTCGAAGTAAGTCGCAAGGCCCGCTGGGAGGAGGGGAAATGAAGCGCACTCTGTTGGTCTTATTGCTTTCAACCGTGGCGGGGTTCGCCGGCGAGCGCATGACCGTAGCCGTGTGCAATATCGGCGAACTGCCAGCGGCGGCCGTCGAGCAGGCCGAAGCCGAGGCCACCTACGTTTTCCAGGCGATGGCCGTGGAAATCCGCTGGACTAGTTGCGGCGCGGAAGTGGATGCGGCGGAGGCCGGCTTACGCCCCGATTTCATCGTTCGATTACGCGTGGGCGGGCATCTTCCCAAGGCGGGCGATACGTCACTCGAAGCCATGGGCCGGGCGTTCATGAACGCCGACGGCACCGGCAACATGGCGGATGTCTACTACGGCGCGGTCCGCGAGTTGGCCATGCTCGATCCCGTGGCCGGCGCCGATCAGTTGATGGGTTACACCATGGCGCACGAATTGGGGCACTTGCTGATCGGCGCCGGCCACCGGCCCAATGGGTTGATGCGGGCGGCTTTGAGCAAGAAGGAGCTGGATGCGCTCAACCACCGCCACCTGAAATTCAACCAGAATGAACAGGATGCCATCCTACGGAAGCTGCGTTCGCGTGCCACCGGCGCGGACGTTACAAGGGCAAAGTGACCAGGCGGGTTAATGCCCTCCACCTGTCTCGTGGCGCGAGCCCCCATGCAGTGCCGGCAAAGTTCACTTGATCATTTCCAACATCATCACCGGGAACCTCTCGTGTGGGAACTCCCGAGCGACCCGCCAGCCCTGCCGCAGATAGAACTCGATCGCCGCCGTGTTCGATTGGACAACGCGAAGCCGGAGCGTTCGACAGCCACGAGCAACGATTTCAGCTTCGCCTTGCGCCAGCAGCCGGCGGCCAATCCCGCACCTGCGGCGCTCGCGAAGCACCCAAAGATCACTAATCCACTCTTCATGTGTCAGCACCATGCCGGCGATCGTGGCGTTTACCACGGCAACCCAGGAGAGGCTCCAGTTCTCCTCGTCCACCGGAATCGGCGGGGGAGCCCACAGGCCGCCGTACACTTCGTCCACGACGGTCTGCACCAGGGCTCGAACAGCATCGTGCTCAGCGGGCAATGGCCGTCGGATGAGAGCCTCGATCATCGTGCATAGCGGGTTGAGACCCGCACCTGAACATTCATGATCCTCGTTCGGTCGCCTCTACTGGGTCACCTGGAAGCTCTGGTCCACGGCACCGGCCGCGGCGTAGTCGGCGTTACCACGCTGTGAAGCCTGGATGGAACACTAGCCAGACCATCGCCTTCGGATCTCTTGCGAATCAAACACTCGGCGGCCCGCCATTAGTGATTAGCGCGACGGCCACCTCCGGCCTGACCGTTAGTTTTGCCTCGCGAACACCCCGGGTCTTGGGTCACCTGGAATCCCTCGTTAACTGGTGCGGCCGCGGCGTAACCGGCATTGCCAGGCTGCCTCGCCTGAATCGTACAGGCGCCCGCCGCCAGCAGCGTTACGGTAGTTCCAGAGATCGCACACACCCGCGGTGTCAGCGAACTGAACCTGACGGTCAGTCCGGAGCGTGCGGTCGCGGCGACCGTGAATGGCGCGGAGCCGAAGGTCTGGTTTGAGAGCGCTCCGAAGGCGATTGTCTGGCTCCCGTGCATCACCGTGAAGCTCTGCGCGATGGGTGTGGCCGCGGCGTATCTGGCGTTGCCGCGTTGGTTAGCCAGGATAGCACACCTGCCAACCGCCTCCAGCGTCACCGTAGCTCCCGAGACCGCGCAAACCCGCGGATTTTGCGGATTGAAGCTTACCGTGAGGCCGGAGCTGGCCGCGGCTGCGACCGTGAATGGCGCTGCGCCGAAGGCCTGGTTGCCGAGCGGCTCGAAGGTGATGTACTGGCTCGGCGTTGCCAGGAAACTCAACCCGTTCGCTCCGTTGTTATTAATGGCGTAAGCATTGGTAATCGAGACCGGCGATGAGTAAGTAACGGTGGCGAAGATTCCGCTGCTGTATAAGAACCCGCAGTTTCTTTCCGTGCAATTGCCGCCGCTGTAGTATCCGGCGATTTCACCCGCATTATTGATTGCATACGCCTGAATTCCGACGGAGATTCCGGGCGGAGATGGATCGATGGTAGTGTAGTTTCCGCCATCATAAACGAACATCATGTTTCCGATAGATTCTATGTTGTGATAGCCGGCGATTTGGTCCGCGTCATTGATGCCTAAGGCCGCTGCGCTTACATTTTGTCGATGGGTAGTCAATAGTAGTGAAGGTCCCGCCACTGTAAAGGAAAGCGCGGCTGCCACCGGCGTCGCCGTATGAGCCGATGATCTGTCCCGCATTATTGATTGCGGTGCCGGTTGTTCCGCCCGTCGCCAGCGGATTGTCAAAGCTGGTGAAAGCCCCGCCTCTGTATAGGAACCCGTGCGGTACACCGATCATCCCGGCCGCGGTATACGAGCCGGCAATCTGTCCCGCGTCATTGATCCCGACAGCGATCGTGTACGGCGCCGAGATACCTGACGGATCGTTGATGGTGGTGAAGGTGAAAGCGGGAGGGCCGGCAAGGGCAAGAGAAGCCAACCCGGCGACCAGGCCTGTCAACCGTATCGAATGCGCGGCCAACGGCACGTGGTTCCCCTTAGCCATTAAAACTCGGAGACTTGCTTCATTGAGTCTCAGGAGAGTATACAACCACCGGTTTCCCGATTGCGCCAAAATGAGAGTGCTGATACTGGCAAGCGTAGCGCCTGTCACCCGGGGCATGGCCGGCTAATGCGGGCATTTGCGGGCATTTAGCGGTCTGGTCCGCTTTCCTGGCCAGGACAATCTTCTAGACCAACTTCGCAGTGGACTCACGCCCGCGCCCATGCCGGCGGACTCGCGACTCCCGGATGCGGGTGTCCGCGGGCGCGACACAGGCTCGCGTCTTTTGTCACACCCTGTGACAAATCTGGCATCCGCGATTACCCAAAGGTGCGCCCTTCCCGGCGGATTCCCTTTACTTAGGCGCGCCGTTGCCTATGGCAATCTCGATGCTTTAGAAAAGACGTGGATAAGCCAGTCGCACTCGGACCAGATTCAGCAAGCACCATCGGTAGGAAACACACGATGTTCCCTTCGGTTAATTTGCGGTCTCGCGCGTTGCCAAAAGCACCTTGCAGCATCTACGATGCCTTAGACATTATGGGGATACGCCAATGAAGTTCATGCCAGATTCAATTAGCGCTGTCACTAGGCAGCACAAACTGTTACATTCCGTTAACTTGGTCCGAACAGGCCGTGCGGGACGGCGCGGGCGGCGAGGCGGGACGTTGATCGAGTTCACCTTGGTGATGCCCATCCTATTGCTCGTCATGACGGGCATGGCATCGTTCGGGTTTGCCCTGCACAACGATTTGGTGCTCACCAACGCGGTGAACCTCGGCACACAACTGCTTGCATTTAGTCGGGGGCAAACCACGGATCCTTGCGCCACTGCCTACGCAGCGATCACCGGCGCGGCTCCTAGCCTTAGCTCCGGCCTCTCGGTCACATATGTGATTAACGGGACCACTTACAGCACCAATACCTGCTCGGCGGGCGCCACGAATATGGTGCAGGGCGCATCCGCGCAGATAACCGCCTCTTATCCTTGCAACCTTGCCGTCCTTGGAGAAGCCTTTGCATGTAAGCTCCAGACCCAGGTTACGGAGTTTATCCAATGAAACAGGGATACACATTCCTCCCGAACCGCGTGCGTAAAGCACAGCGCGGCCAGACCCTCATCTTCGTGACGCTATGGGCACCCGTGCTCTTCGGAATGACGGCTCTGGTAGTCGACTTTGGCCGTATTTACTGTATCCAAACCGAACTCAACGCCTCTACACAAGCCGCGGCTCTAGCCGGAGCATACGCCATGTCCCAGCCCGGCGCTACGACATCGACCACCACTACCGCGGTTACGACTTATGGCGCGGGAACCGGCGACAAAAACTCCTACACCAACATGGCCACTGCGGCGTTGATGTCGGGCTACCCTAAGTTCAAGTGCCTGACCACCCTGAAAACCTCATTCGGGCTCCAGTGCTACGGCCCTTCGAGTTCGAATGCCCTGGTAGTGGCCCAGCAAGTGAAAGTGCCGCTGTTCTTCTTCCCGATGTTCGGCGGCCCATCGGCTACCCTGACGGCAACCGCGACCGCGGCCATGAAGGGCGCGACGGTACAACCCTACAACGTGGTGATCCTGGTCGATTCAACCAGATCGATGATAGACACGGACTCTGACAGCAACTGCAATAGCACCAGAATCTCATGCGCCATGACCGGCGTCCAGATTTTGCTGCAGAGTCTTTCGCCTTGCCTGCCGAACGAAACAAGCTGCGGAACCGCCAGCAACGGCAACGTGACAAACTCGGTGGATCGAGTCAGCCTGATGACGTTTCCGCCCGTAACAACGACTTCGGCTGTGGATGATTACAACTGTGGCTCGACCGCCCCTTCGATCGTAAAGTATGCGACGCCTTTCCCAGCCACGTCGACTTACACGATCGTAGGGTTCTCGAGTGATTACCGCAGTTCCGACTCGGCTACCTCCTTAAACTCCAGTTCCAATATAGTGGCCGCGGCCGGGGGAAAAACCGGCACTCCCTGTATACAGCCAATAGGCGGAGTCGGAACTTACTATGCGCAGGCGATTTACGGCGCGCAAGCGCGTCTTGTTGCCGAGCAGGCCTCGTATCCGACTGCCCAGAATGTGTTGATCATGCTGAGCGATGGCGATGCCAATGCGACTTCGACGAATATGCCCGGTGCTTCAACTACCTCGACGACATACCCTTCCACGCTCCAACAGTGCCATCAGGCAATCGCAGCAGCGCAAGCGGCCACGACAGCGGGAACCCGGGTATATGCAGTCGCCTACGGCGCGGCGGCGTCGGGGTGCTCCACTGACACCAGTCCGACGATTACTCCGTGCCAGACCATGGAGGGGATTGCCTCCTCCGCGTCGAACTTCTTCTCCGACTATACGGCGACAGGCGGCAGCAGTAGTTGTATCTCCGCTTCGCAGCCGATTACCGGCTTGAACTCGATATTTAAGACCATCGCCTTGGATCTGACTACTGTCAAGTTGATCCCCAACGGCACTACATGAGGCGGATCTTTGGAACCGCGCGCAGCGGCAGTCCGGCTAGGCGTCCGGATTGCCGGCACGTCGTAAGGGGCAACGCCGGGCTTAGTGGTTTAAGAAGGATGGTGGAAATACTTTTATGATCGTTTGGACTATTCTCAGTATCGTACTGGTTGCCTCACTGGTGTTCATCGTGTGCGCCTTGACGTATATCGTGATGACGCGTGTCTTGCCGTTGGCCCGCCGCAAAAGCCGCGAGAGAGCCCAGTAGAAAGACGCGGCCGGCGGTTACTTGCGCGTGTCGAACCCGTCTGTACCCTGGTCACGCACCTCGCCGTACAGGATGGTAAAGTACCAGCCGTAGTTGAGCAACAGGATTCTGCCGTCAGGGTAATGAGACAGCAACATTACCTGCATCTCCGGCCGGCGGCCTCTCATAATATTCGCGAGGTCCGGGCCCATTATGTCCGGCATCATCACCTCCGAAAGCAGCAGGTGGATCTGCCCGGGGAAGCTGACTTCAGTAAGTATCGCCTCCTGAGCGGAGATGGCCCCAGAACGGAAAACCCTCCCCGTTCCAGGGTCTTTTGAAGCAGTTTTCGGAGAACCGGGTTGCCTTCAACGATCAGAATGGTTTTTGTGTCGCCGGTGCGCAAAGGAGCCAGGGAACTCGCCGTTCTACAGCTAAAAGACGTATTCTCGGACTCAGAGGTGGGTTGCGCCCCGGAATTAGGGAGCAACGCTCTGGGCGGGCACGAATTTAGGTGTTGCTGTGGATTGTAGCGGGATGCCGCGCAGATGGCTGCTTAGCGCAACAGCTTTAGCGCAACAGCTTAAGGCAACGCTTGGCGGCCTCCCGATTTCGGACTTTTAATCGCACTCACGCCTGCCGCGCGAATCGCCGTCACTGGAACTGCGACCGGCGAGCGGTTGCGCATCGGCTCCAGGGGGGATATCCCGACCCTGCGGACCGTGCTCGACGTGCTGCGGGGATGATCCACCTGGGTGATAGTCACTTAAGCAGAGGTGCGGGCCGTTGCCGTGCCGGTCGTCGTTACACTTTGGGGGCTGGCCGCCCCATTATCGGCGACTGTTACGCTGGCAATGCCAGCCGCAATGACAGTGGCTTAAACGTCACCGCGATATTGCACTGATTGTTAGAGCCGCCTCGCTTGAGTTTTGCACGCCTCAAGAGTTGGTTCGCAGCCCAAACGATGTATGGCCGTTCCCATCGAGCATGCCGAGAGCCACTAAATCACTGGTTATTGGTTAAGGCAGTTTCGAGGGCTTCCCGGTTTGTTTCGACGATAGCGCCTGTCCCGGACCGTGCTTCGGGACTGGCGGGGGCTGATAGAGTTCCTTCAGTGCCCCAAAAAGCGAGGGCAGTTGGTTCTGGCGAAGCTGCTCGGGCAACTCATGCTTGGATAAGCGAGCGCCGGCTGCTTGTGCTCACCGGTTGTTTTTCCGTTATCCGTCCGCGAGCGCCAGGTATTTGAAATAATTAGGCTTTTGTCATTGGCGCGGCTAAAAACTCCCCAGGTTCAAATGCAGACAAGTGATCTCCAACCAGACGACGCCGGCGCCACACCCGCCGAAGTCCGGCCCAGCAAAACAGGTAGGGCGCTTTCGTCTTAAGCGTGAACTTACGGACGACGAACTGGCATCAACAGGTGTTCAAAAAATGCTGCTCGAAGAACATGAACGTTTGCTGGAGGAGAACTCCGCGTTGCAGGCTTTCAGAGACAAATTCGAAAGCACCGATAAACAACTTGCGGTGGCGACCGCAAAGCTTAAGCATAATCGCGCGGTGGAGGTCGTGGCTACCAGTTGTCTTGCGGTTGGTTGCGCGGCTCTTGGCTATGTGCAAGCCGTATGGAGCAACCAGCCAAGCGGTTGGATCGCGCTAATATTTGGAACCGTCTTGGTCTGCGTTGGGCTCGTGGCGAAGGGGATCAATCTGTGAAGCTCGAAATTGGTTCGTTTGCTGATGCCGGTAACGTTCAGAACGAGCGTCTGGTCATTCGCGTCTTACAAGACACCGACATCGGAGAGTACACCGTCCTATGCTCGCCAGTCTCGGCTCAGGGCAAGCCCGTGTCCGGACGAAGAAATGCCTATTGGTTTCCCGATGGCGTCGTTGAACGCGGGAGACCTCGTTGTTCTATACACCAAGCGCGGGAAGTCCAGCGTCAAGAAACTGAATTCCGGCAACACCGCGCACTTCTACTATTGGGGGGAAGCTAATGCGCTCTGGGGCGGAGTTGGTAACTGCGCGGTGCTCTTGGCGGTAGAGGATTGGATCTTCAAGCCAACAGGCTAAGCAATTGCACACTTTACGCACATCGGATTTGTCGGAGCCTTTGCGCACATTCCCTATAAATATTTTAGATTTATGGGTTTAGTGGTACGCCCGAGTGGATTCGAACCACCGACCTTTTGCTCCGGAGGCAAACGCTCTATCCAGCTGAGCTACGGGCGCACATGAGCGATACTTCCCCATTGTAGCCGACTTGCCCCGGCCCCTGGGTCCCGCGCGGAACTATAATGTTCCTCGTGGCGTCGGCCACACGGGAGGTTGCTATGGACGGTTCCGAGAATCGGCAGCTTTCGCGCCGCGCGTTCGCAGGAGCGGCGGCTACTTTCATGATCGTTCCGCGCCACGTGCTGGGCGCGCCTTTTGTCGCGCCGAGCGACCGCATCACGCTCGCCACTATCGGACTGGGACGGCAGGGCCAGGCCGTCACCATGAGCCTGATGGCGCGGCCGGACGTGCAGATGGTCGCGGTGTGCGATTGCAATCGCTTCAGCAAGGATTACGTCGAGTATGGCTCCAACGACCTGTTGAAGATGGCGCGCCGCCTGCTGGGCGCGGGCTACGAAAGCTGGGGCGAGGATCTGGCGTCGCCCGGCGAAGTGCAGCTCACGCACGAGTTCAAGACCAGCCTGGGCATGGGCGGCCGCGAGCCGGCCAAGCGCCTGATCGAGGCTTATTACAGTTCGCGCAAGGACTCCGGCTCGGGCTCTTATAAAGGTTGCACGGCGTACAACGATTTTCGCGAGCTGCTGGAAAAGGAAAAAGATCTCGACGCGGTCTACGTGGCCACGCCGGACCACTGGCACGCGCCTATCTCGCTGGCCGCCATGAAGCGCCACAAAAACGTGCTCTGCCAGAAGCCGATGACGCACACCATCGGTGACGCGCGGCGCATGGCGCAGATGGCGCGTGAGATGAAAGTGGCCACTTCGCTGCCGGTCAACAATCCATCGAGCGAGCCCACCAAGCTGATCATGGACTGGCTTGCGGACGGCGCCATCGGACACGTGCGCGAAGTGCACAACTGGTCGAGCCGGCCCTTCTGGCCGCAAGGCGTCGACCGGCCCAAAGAAGCCCAGCCAATCCCCGACGGGTTGGACTGGAACCTGTGGCTGGGGCCCGCGCCGGAGCGTCCGTTCAACCACGCGTACCTGCCGTTTGTGTGGCGCGGCTGGTATGATTTCGGCTGCGGCTCCTTCGGCGACATGGGCTGCTACAGCTTCGCGGGCGTGTTCAAGATTCTGGGGCTCACGCCGCCGGTCGGAGTGGAGTCGTGCTCCAGCGAGTCGTACGACGAGAGCTTTCCCAAGGCGTCGATCGTGCACCTGGATTATCCGGCGGTGGGCGACCGGCCGGCGGTCCGCATGTCGTGGTACGACGGCGGACTGCGGCCCAAACGTCCGGCCGGGCTACGGCCCGAGGATCAGCATTATTTCCAGGCGGGCGAGGAGAACGAGGGCATCCTCTACGTGGGCGACAAAGGGTTCATCGTGGCCGGGTTCAACGGGAACAACCCGCGCGTGTATCCGGAGTCGGCAAAGTATCAACCGCCGCCGAGGGCGCCGCGGGGCGACCGGCCGCGCGATCCGGCGCTCGATCAGTTCGTAGCAGCCTGCAAAGGCGGGCCCGCGCCGCTGGCGAATTTCGAGATTCAGAATCCGGTGACCGAGGCGTTTCTGCTGGGATGCATCGCGCAGCGTTTTCCGGGCGAGCGGATCGAGTGGGACACCGCGAACATGCGGATCACCAGCTCGGAAAAGCTGAACGCGTACGTCGATCCGCCGGCGCGCACCGGATTCGGCGTATAGCGCCGGTCACGTGTTCAGTCTGCGGGCGATCTTGGCCAGTAGGGCGCGCGGCGCCGTGCGCGTCGAAAGCGCGGTCAGCTTGTTGCTCCAGCCGGCGATGGCCAGGCGCTTGCCGGACATCAGGCCGTCGTACCCCACTTGTGCCACGGCGGCCGCGCTCATGACCAGGCCACCGCGGAACACCAGCGTATCCTGGTTCCCGGCGGTAGCCGCGAAGTTGGTCGCGGTGGCGCCAGGGATCAGGGTGGTGACGCTGACGCCGGTGCCGCGCGTCTCTTCCGCCAGCGCTTCCGAAAACGAAAGCACGAAAGCCTTGGAGGCGTAATACACGGCCATGAACGGACCGGGGACAAACGCGGCGGTGGAGGCCACATTCAGGATTTTGCCCTGCCGCCGCGCCAGCATGCCCGGTAGAAAGAGACGGGTCAAGTGCGCCAGGGCGACGATATTCACCTGCATCATGCGCGCCTCGACTTCGTAGTCGATTTCCGCGTATGCGCCGCGGGCGCCGAAGCCGGCATTATTCACCAGCGCATCGATGACGATGCCCTGATCTTCGATCGCCCGGTACAGGCGCGGCGGTTCGGCGGGATCAGCCAGGTCGGCCGCGAGCGCGAGCGCCTGGATGCCATGGCCGCGCGATAACTCCGCGCTAAGGGATTGCAGTTTGTCCTGGCTGCGCGCCACCAGCACCAGATCGTGCTTGTGGGCGGCGAAGAGGCGCGCCAGTTCCTCGCCGATGCCTCCGGATGCGCCGGTAATCAGAGCCGTCATCGGCGGATCAACTTCCAGCCAGGCCCGGCAAGCCACCCATCTGCGGCGCGCTTCTGACGGCGCGCACGACCGCTTGCGCCACGGCTTCCGCAGCCGCTACGCCCAGCGTATTGACGTCGGCATGTGCCTCGCCGAGCGAGAGAGCGAAGGTCACGTCGCCATCGAACATCGTATATACGGGGTAGATGGTGCGGGCGACGCCCAGACTTCCGAATTCCGCGAGTTTATTCGCCTCCACTTTGGAGAGCCGCGCGTTGGTGGCCACCACGGCCAGGGTCGTGTTGCGGCCGCCCGGAGAAGGCCGCGATGCGCCGGCTTTCATCACCGCTTCGGTATTCGCCAGTTCCATGCTGTCGGGGGCGCGGCGCGCGCCGGCGATCAGTTTGCCGGTCCCGGGATCGCGCACGTCGCCAAAAGCGTTCA
This sequence comes from Bryobacterales bacterium, assembly GCA_963843255.1. Taxonomy (GTDB): domain Bacteria; phylum Acidobacteriota; class Terriglobia; order Bryobacterales; family Bryobacteraceae; genus Bog-159. Next base: position 637,585 of record CAWJJQ010000010.1, read on the forward strand.
CCACCACCAGGGCCGCCACCAAGACCCCGCCCGGCAACTCCACCAGGCCGGAACCCAGGCCCGATTTCATGGCTTGCCGGGGGCCATGAATCAAGCCTAGCCGGGCGCCTGTACCCGCGCCTACCGCGCCTTCTTTCACCGCGTCGGATGTGGCGGCCGCAGCCGCGCTCTCGCCCATTTCCCGCGTGGGACGCACGCCGCCTTTGCCGAAATCCAGGTCGAACAGAATCGCGCAAGGAACGATCGGCACCACGCCGCGTCCAAAGCGGAAGCCGGCGCCGCGCTGCTCCAGGAAATGCCGGACACCCGAGGCCGCCTCCAATCCGAATGCGCTGCCGCCGGAGAGCGTGATGCCGTGCACCTGTCCCGCGATGTGGCCGGGCTGGAGCGTATCGAGCGACGAGGTTTCGCTGGCGGAACCGCGCACGTCCACGCCGCCTATCGCGCCCGCTTCGCAAAGGATTGCAGTGCAGCCGGTCAGGGCGTCGAAATTCGATGCGTGGCCCACGCGAATGCCGGCTATGGCCGTAAGTCCTTTCATATATGCCTGACACCCGGTGCGGAGAAGCCCATGGTAGCATCGAATTTCGGGGATCAGCCGGTTGCTCGACTTCCTAAAGGAACCATTTATCGCGATCCAGGAGTTCTACCTGCTGACCGGACGCGCCCTCCGGAACGTAGTCGCTCGCCCCCACTACACAGACGACATCGTGATGCAGATGGACCTGATCGGTGTCGGCAGCCTGCCCATCGTGATTTTGACCGGTCTGTTTGCCGGCGCAGTGATGGCGCTGCAGATGTCGCGCGCGCTTGCGCAATACGGGCAGGTCGATCAAACGGGCACACTGGTATCGATTTCGCTGGTGCGCGAGCTGGGTCCGGTGCTCACGGCGCTGATGATGGCCGGACGGAATTCTTCGGGCATCGCCAGCGAACTGGGATCGATGAAAGTGACCGAGCAGATCGATGCCATGCGCGCATTAGGCACCGATCCCATTCAGAAGCTGGTGACGCCGCGCCTGGTAGCCACCGCTACAATGCTGCCGCTGCTGACTATTCTGGCGGATTTCATCGGCATGTTCGGCGGCTGGTTCGTAGCCCGTTTTTTTCTGGATCTGCCCAGCCAGCAGTATTGGTCCACCGTGTGGCGGGCGCTAGAGTGGAACGATATCACGCAAGGGTTGATGAAACCGTTTGCCTTTGCGTTCATCATTTCACTGGTGGGTTGTTACTACGGCCTGCGCACCACCGGCGGTACACAAGGCGTAGGACGCGCGACCACACAGTCCATGGTGGCGGCTTCCGTATTGATCCTGATTGTAGATTTCTTCCTGGGAAAGATCTTCGTCAGCGCGGGCTCATAAATGGCGGCCGATTCGCAAACACCGGTGCTGCGCTTCGATCACGTGAACGTGGCGTTTGACGGTACGCCGGCGCTGGCCGATGTATCTTTTCAGGCGTTCGAAGGCGAATCGCGCGTGATTATGGGAGTGACCGGCAGCGGCAAAACGGTGCTGATGAAGACGGCTCTAGGCTTGCAGCGGCCGGATTCGGGCACCGTATACGTCTTCGGCGAGGACATCAGCCGCATGCGGGAACGCCAGTTGTTTCAGATTCGCAGCAAGATCGGCATGTTGTTCCAGGAGAGCGCTTTGTTCGACTCGTTGAATATCGAGGAAAACGTGAGCTATCCGCTGCTGAACCAGCCGTCCATCAAATGTCCGCCGGGCGAGGTGCGGCCGCGGGTGGAAGAGGCCCTGAAATTCGTGGAGCTGGAAGGCACGCTCGAGAAATTTCCGAGCGAGCTTTCGGGCGGTATGCGGCGGCGCGCGGCCATTGCGCGGGCCGTGGTTACCCAACCACCCCTGGTGCTTTACGATTCGCCGACGGCGGGTCTGGACCCGATCACCGCGAATACCATCATGGCTCTGATCGTAAAAGAGCGAGACTTGAACAAGACCACCACGCTGATCGTTACTTATCGATATCAGGATGGGAACCTGGTGGCTAATTTCCGCTACAATCCGGAGAATGGCGGTTTGCAGCGAACGGGGCACGACGCCGCCAATGCGCCGCGTACTATATTCATGGTGCTGCGTGAAGGCCGGCTGATTTTCGAAGGGCCGCAGGCTGAACTGGAAGCCTCCCACGATCCGTACGTAAGCAAGTTCGTGAAACATCGGGAATAAAGCATGGCGGAGCGAAGCAAAATCCGGTGGTCCGAGTTGAAGGTCGGGATCGTGGCGTTCGCCGCCATGGTTGTCCTGGCGGTCCTGATCTTTTTGCTCACCGGCAATCACGCCATTTTCCAGCGCAACGAAACCATTCGCACGTACATGGCGGATGCCGCCGGCATGACCGAGAGCACCCCTGTACGGCTGAACGGCATCACGGTGGGGGCCGTGCAAAACATCCGGCTTTCCGGCTCGAAGGATCTGAAGCGCGCGGTAGAGTTTGAGCTGTCGATCCAGGGAAAATTCATGAAGGACATTCCGGTGGATTCCACCGCCTCCATCACCGCGGCGAATCTGCTGGGCAGCAAGTTTATCGATATCACCAAGGGCCAGAGCACGACCACCATCAAGCCCGGCGCAGAGTTGCGCAGCCTGCAGACGCAGGATATTCCGGAGCTGATGGCCCAGAGCGCCAACCTGATTTCGACTTTGCAGGACATTGCCAAACGCGCCAACTCCATGCTGACGGATATCGATGCGGGCAAGGGAAACCTGGGCAAGCTGCTGCGCGACGACGAACTCTACAAAAGGTTGAACGGGATCGCCGCCGAAGGGCAGCAATTGCTGGCGGACGTGCGTAGCGGCAAGGGTACGCTTAGCAAGCTTATCTATGACGATAGCCTGTACCAGGAGATACGCGAGCCTATCAAGCGCATCGATGCCATGCTGGCCGATTTGCAGCAAGGACAGGGCACGGCGGGGAAACTGCTGAAGGACCCCCAGGTCTACGACGAAGCGCAGCAGACCCTGGCCGAAATGCGAAAGCTGGCGCAGGAGCTGAACGCGGGTAAAGGAACGGCCGGCAAGCTGTTGAAGGACGATCAGCTCTACAAACAGTTCACCGAGCTGACCGCCAAACTGGATACCACGATCGACCGCATCAACGCGGGCCAGGGTACGGTGGGGCAACTGCTCGTAAACCCGCAAATGTACGACGCCATGAACGGGGCGATGCGCGAGTTCCAGTCGCTGGCTAAGGACGTGCGCGCCAATCCCAAGAAGTTCCTGCGCATCAAGCTGGCGATATTTTGATCTGCAGCAAACGCCTGGTGGTCAACGCCGACGATTTCGGATTTACTCCGGATGTGAACCGCGGCATCGTGGCGGGGCACCGCGACGGCATCCTGACCGCGACGACCCTGATGGCCAACGGCGAGGCTTTCGACGATGCCGTACAGCTCGCGCGGGAGACGCCATCGCTCGACGTAGGTTGCCATCTGGTGTTGATCCAGGGGCGCTCTCTCATTCCCCCTTTCGCGGAACTGCCGGCTTCCGCGGCGGAGCTGATGCGGGCGCTGGCCGCGCGCCGTATACGGGTTTACGACGAACTGGCGGCCCAGGTGCGGCGCATACTGGCGGCTGGTCTGCGGCCCACGCACCTCGATACCCACAAGCATACGCACCTTGCGCCGCCGGTATTGGACGCGGTCGCGCGCATCGCGGAAGAGTTCGAAATCCCCTGGGTGCGGCGGCCCTTCGATATCCCCCTAACCGCGCTGCGCGGCGGGGTGCCGTGGCTGAAGCGGGCTACCAGCAGCGGGCTGCAGGTACTGCGCGGCAGATTCCATCGGGTGCTCGCGCGGCACGGCTGCCGCACTACCGATCACTTCGCGGGATTCCAGATTACGGGCCGCTTCCGCGCGCCGGAGCTGGCGCAGTTGATCCGGGAACTGCCGGCAGGCGTGACCGAGTTCATGTGCCATCCGGGATATTGCGGCGAGGATCTGCGGCAGGCGCACACCCGGCTAAAGGAAAGCCGCGAGCGCGAACTGGAGGCGCTGGTGGCGGCCGAGACACGCGCCGCGCTGGAGGAATCCTGCGTGGAGCTGGTCAACTACCGGCAGCTTTCCGCCGGGTGCTTTACTGAAAGTAGAGGGACGTAGCCATGGCTTATGAAAATCTGTGTGTCGCGACCGAGGGGGCGGCCACGGTAGTGACGTTGAACCGCCCGCAGCGGCGCAACGCGCTCTCGCTCGACCTGATGCTGGAGCTGATCGATTGCCTGGATGCCATCGGGCGCGACCGCGCCATCCGCGCCGTGATCCTGGCGGCGGCGGGCAAAGTTTTTTGTTCCGGGCACGACCTGTCGGAAATGGTGGGGCGCGACATCAACGAATACCGGCGGCTGTTCGACGTGTGCAGCGAGCTGATGATGAAGATCCAGGCGATCCCGCAGCCAGTGATCGCCGAAGTGCAAGGCGTGGCTACGGCAGCCGGATGCCAGTTGGTAGCCACCTGTGACCTGGCGGTCGCTTCGGAACAGGCGGCGTTCGCCACTCCCGGTGTGCGCATCGGCCTGTTCTGCACCACGCCCATGGTGGCGCTGAGCCGCGCCGTGGGCCGCAAGCGCGCGCTCCAGATGCTGCTCACGGGCGAGATGGTGGATGCGGCCACTGCCGCGGATTGGGGGCTCATCAATCGTGTGGTTCCGGCGACTGACCTGCAGGCGGAAACCCGCACGATGGCGGCGCGCATCGCGGACGCCAGCACGTTCACCGTTTCGCTGGGCAAGCAGGCCTACTACACGCAAATCGATCTGGACCAGCCCAAGGCATACGCATACGCCAAGGAAGTGATGTCCATGAACTCGCTGGCGGCGGATGCGCAGGAGGGCATCTCAGCGTTCCTGGAAAAGCGCGCGCCCTGCTGGGCCGGCAGATGAACGGACTGACCCTCTTCGGCCTTTTCGCGGTCAGCGCCATGCTGGTGTGCTATGCGCTCGAGAAGCGCAGCCCGTGGTATATCCTGGCATTCGCGGTATCCTGCGCCCTGGGATCGGTCTACGGGTTCCTGCAGGGTGCGTGGCCTTTTGGCCTGGTGGAAGCGGTCTGGTCGGTGGTCGCGGCGCGCCGCTGGTGGCGTGCCCGCTAGACTAACGCTAGATTAACTCGTACTTGCGCAGGATCTCGTCCCAATATCCCTGAGCTTTCATGAGCAGTTCCACCACTTCCCGCACGGCTCCGCTGCCGCCGGGCGCGGAGGTGACGAAATGCGCCTGGGCCTTCACTTCCGCGCGGGCGTTGGCCGTAGCGACGGCCAGCCCCACGCGGTGCATGACCACTACGTCAGTGAGATCGTCGCCGATGTAGGCCACCTGAGCTTTAGTTACCTTAGCGTCAGCCATGATCTCTTCCAGGATGGGGATCTTTTCGATGTGGCCCTGGTAGACGTAGCGGAATTTGCATTGTTTGGCGCGCTCCACGGTGGCCGGCGATACGCGCCCGCTGATCAGCCCCGTGGCGATGCCTTTCCAGCTCAGCCACTGCAGCCCGATCCCGTCCTGGGAATCGAAGCCCTTGGTCTCCACCATGTTTCCCGCCGGGTCCGGCACATTCAGCAATTTGCCGTCGGTCAGCACGCCATCCACGTCCATCAATAACAGACGGACCTTGGAAGCCAGTTCGATCGTGTCAGTGGTCACTTTGGTTGACGCCCGCCATCGCGAAAACGATCACCCGTTATAGCATGTTTCAGGCGCGCCTCACCCGGATGTGTCAATCTGACAATATGACCGCCTCGGGAGCGGATTTCCGTTACGCCTTGCGCACCCTCCGCGCCAATCCCGGATTTACATCCGTGGCGATCCTGCTGATCGCGTTGGGCGTCGGGGCGAATACCGCGATCTTCAGCGTGATTGAAGCGGTCCTGCTGCGCCCGCTGCCTTATCGCGACCCGTCGCAACTGTGCATGATCTGGAAATCGGTACCCGCGAAAAATCTCGACTGGGATTGGACAGGCTATCCCGCGATTCGGGACTGGCGCGGGCAAAATCATGTTTTCGAGGATGTCGCCGCGGTGGCGCGGCCCGAGGCATCCGTGGTTACGCTGACCGGCGGTCCAGAGCCGTTGCGCATTCAATCCGCCAAGGTGGAAGGCAATCTGTTCAGCGTACTTGGGGACACGCCCCTTTTGGGCCGCACGTTCTCGCCGGCGGAGGCCCTGCGCGGCGACCATGTTGCCATCCTGAGTTACGGTTTTTGGCAGCGGCGCTTCGGCGGATCCAATGCGGTACTCGGGAGGACGGTGGAAATCGACCATAACAGTTGCACCGTCATCGGCGTAATGAAACCCAGTTTCCAGTTCCCGGGCAAGGACACGCAGATGTGGCTCCTCATCTCCGCCGACCCGCGCTGGCCAAAGTTTCAGCAATTTCGTTTTGCCGATGCTTTCACCGCGGTTGCCCGTCTGAAGCGCGGAGTCTCGCTCACCGAGGCCAAGGCGGAGATGGACGCCATTGCAAAGCGGCTGGCGATTGAATATCCCGCAACGGATGCCGGCTTGGGAGTGCGGGTGGTGCCGCTGGGCGAACAAGTTGCCGGGCCGCCGGTGCGGCGCGCGTTGTGGGTGCTGCTGGGGGCGGTCCTCTCGGTACTGCTCATCGCATGCACCAACGTCGCGAACCTGTTGCTGGCACGCGGGGCCGCGCGCGCCCGGGAGTTCGCCATTAGATCCGCGCTGGGCGCCCGGCCGGCTCGTCTGGTTCGGCAACTTCTCACCGAGAGCGTCATGATCTCCGGCGCCGGAGGCTTGCTCGGATTGATGGTGTCCGCCATCGGATTGAAGATTCTGCTGGCTCTCGCCCCCGGCGATCTGCCGCGCCTGGATGAGATTCGGATCGACCACGTAGTGCTTGCTTTCTCGCTGGTGCTGTCGGTAGGGACAGGCTTATTCTTCGGCCTTCTTCCGGCGCTGGAAGCCGCCCGGCGCGACCCGCAGGCGGCTCTAAAGGACGGAGGACGCGGAGGATCGGCGCGCCGTCCGATGCGTTTTTCGCTGGTCGCGGCACAGTATGCGATGGCGTTCGTGCTGCTCACCGGCTCGGGTCTGCTGGTGCGCAGTTTCCTGACGCTGCAGGCCGTCACGCCGGGATTCGATCCACACCGCCTCTTGACCTTCACCGTGGATCTGCCGGATGGATGGTACGGAGAGAAAGCGCGGACCATTTTTGACCGGGCGATCACGGCAATCGAACAATTGCCGGGCGTCCAATCGGCAGCCGTGGGAGGCACATTCCACAATCACATTCCGAATGGTGTGATCACTGTTGAAGGGCAGGCCCCGGATGATCGCGAACCGTTCAGCGGGTGGACTGTCAGCCCCGGATATTTCAAGACCATAGGGCTTGCGCTGCGGCGGGGGCGCGTCTTTTCAGCCACGGAGACTTCCGGCGCGGTCATTAGCGAGTCCATGGCCCGCCGCTTTTGGCCCGGGCAGGATCCGCTGGGGAAGCGTTTCAAGCGGTCGCTTCCCGGACTTGACGAGGGCAACTGGTATATCGTTCTCGGCGTGGCCGGCGACCGGCTCGTCAACGGACCCGGCAGCTCCATGCTGCCGGCGATGTATGAACTCGACACGGGACAGTCCAGTACAACGATGGTCGTCCGGACGTTTGCTGATCCACTGCCGCTGGCCCCAGCAGTCCGAAAGGCGGTCCGTACCGTCGATCCGGAAATACCATTTTTCGAGATCACTACAGCAGACCGGCAGATGCTGGAAATCCAGGCGCCCCTGCGGTTCGAGACCACCTTGCTGGCGACCTTTGCCGTGCTGGCGACTCTTCTGGCCGCGGCCGGCATCTACGGACTTCTTTATCACACCGTGGCTCAGGGCAGGAAGGAGATCGGCATCCGCCTGGCGCTGGGGGCGCGCAGCTCAGACGTGGTGCGCCACGTGCTTCGCGAAGGGTTTCGAGGGGTGGCGCTCGGATTGGGGGCCGGCATGGCGGTATCCTATGCCGCGACGCGCGTGCTGGCAAGCGTGCTGTATGGCGTCACGGCAACGGATCCAGGAACGTTCGCCGGCGTTGTCCTTTTATTGGTCATCGTCGCGCTGGCAGCCAGCAGCCAGCCGGCATGCAAAGCCATCCGGTTGGACCCGATCGCCACGCTGCGCCACGAATAAAATGATCGAGCGCATCGCGAAAACGATCAGCCGTTATGGCATGTTTCAGCCAGACCAGCGGGTGGGTGTGGCCGTTTCCGGGGGCGCCGATTCGGTTTGCCTCCTGCATGTTTTGCGCGAGTTGGCGCCGCGCTGGAACCTGCGGTTGACGGTGCTGCACCTGGATCACAAGCTGCGCGGCGATGAGTCGAGCAATGATGCGGCGTTCGTCCACGAGTTGGCTGCCCGCCTGGTTCTGCCCTTCGAATTCGAGGAGTGCGACGTCGCCGGATTGTGCCGTGAATCGGGCGATAACCTGGAGCAGGCCGCGCGCGCCGCACGGTTGCGGTTCTTCAACCGGCTGATGGAGTCCGGGAAGGCCGATCGCATCGCCACAGGCCACACCCGGTCCGACCAGGCGGAAACAGTGCTGTTCCGTTTTCTGCGCGGCTCCGGGACGGCAGGGCTGGCCGGGATCCGGCCCATTTCCGATGGCGTGGTCAGGCCGCTGATCGAGATCGACCGCGGGGAAATCGAGGGCTATCTGCGGGAGCGCGGCATCGCCTGGCGGACGGACTCGAGCAATGCCAGCACGGCTTTCGCCCGGAACCGGATCCGGCACACCCTGCTGCCGCAATTGACCGAGCACTGGAATCCGGCATTGCCCGAGACCTTGGCGCACACCGCGGACTGGGCGCAGGCAGAGGAGGCTTACTGGGAATCCGAGCTAGCGCGCCTGACGCCGGTGCACCTGATAGCCGACCCGCCGGCAGTGCTGCTGCGCGTTGAAGATCTGGCCGATCTCCACCTGGCGGTGACGCGGCGGCTGATCCGCCGGGCTGTGAAAATGGCCAAGGGGGACTTGCGCGGGGTAGGCTTCGAGCACTTGGCGGGAATCCTGGAATTGGCGGCATCAACCGAGGGGCACGGCCGGCTGCAGATCCCCGGCGTGGATGTTTTTCGCTCGTTTGGCTGGCTGCGACTGGCCCCTCCAACGACGGATAATCTGGAAAATCGCAATTACCGGCTGCCGCTGCCGGTCCCCGGCGCGGTCGAATTACCTGGCCAAAGGTGGATAGTACATACGGAACTATCTGAAAATACGAATGTAACGGAGACGTCAGAGGGCGTATATAATGGATGCGTGGGGTGTTTGGACTGGAATCGGATTTCTGGTTCCCTGGAAGTGAGGAACTGGCGGCCCGGCGACCAGTACCAGCCGGCAGGCCGCAAGGAAGCGGAAAAGATTAAACTCCTGTTCCAGGAGGCGCGTATTCCATTGTGGGAGCGCCGCCATTGGCCCATCGTCACAACGGGTGACGTGATCCTGTGGGCGCGCCGCTTTGGTCCGGCAGCCGCCTACGCCGCCGGATACGGCGCCAGCCCAGTGCTGAGCATACGGGAGACGGGGCTGTAACGTATTTGGAATCGATCAGTATGATTTATACGTCTATACTGATAGCGGCTGGCCCCATGGACCTGAGTGGTGGGAGGTTTCGTGAACTCTAATATCAAGACAGCAATTTTTTGGGTGGTTCTGATCTGTTTGGCGGTTCTTTTGTGGACCATCGTACGCACGGGTAAGCATCCCGCCGAGGAACAGATCGCCTTCACCGACTTCCTCGATCAGGTTAAAGACAAGAAAATCAAAGACGTCAATATCAGCGCGAGCGAAGTACACGGCACTTATCAAGGCGGCGACCGGGGCTTCCGTACCCTGATTCCCACCAACTATCCGGCCGTGTACGACCTGCTGCAGCAGAACGGCGTCAAGGTCGAAATCAAGGATACTAACTCCAATCCGTGGTTCTCCCTGCTGGTACAAGCCTCGCCTTTCATCCTGCTGCTGGCCTTCTGGATCTTCATGATGCGGCAGATGCAGAGCGGCGGCAACAAAGCGCTCAGTTTCGGGAAGAGCCGTGCCCGGCTGCATTCTACCCAGCAGAAGAAGGTCACATTTAAGGATGTGGCCGGCGTAGAGGAGGCCAAGGAGGAACTGCAGGAGATTATCGAATTTCTGCGCGAGCCGCAGAAATTCCAGAAACTGGGCGGACGCATCCCCAAGGGCGTCCTGCTGATCGGCCCTCCCGGCACCGGCAAAACCCTGCTGGCGCGCGCGATCGCGGGCGAAGCCAGCGTGCCGTTCTTCTCCATCTCCGGCTCGGACTTCGTGGAGATGTTCGTGGGTGTGGGCGCGAGCCGCGTGCGCGACCTGTTCGAGCAGGGCAAGAAGAATGCGCCGTGCATCATCTTCATCGACGAAATCGACGCGGTCGGCCGGCATCGCGGCGCGGGCTTGGGCGGCGGACACGACGAGCGCGAGCAGACCTTAAACCAATTGCTGGTGGAGATGGACGGTTTTGAATCGAACGAAGGTGTGATCCTGGTGGCGGCCACCAACCGGCCCGACGTGCTGGATCCTGCGCTGCTGCGGCCAGGCCGTTTCGACCGCCGCGTGGTGGTGGGCCTTCCCGACGTGAACGGACGCGAGGCCATCCTGCGCGTACACACCAAGAAGATTCCGCTGGGCGATAACGTGGATCTCTCCGTGCTCGGCCGGGGAACCCCTGGCTTGGCTGGCGCCGATCTCGCCAATCTGGTGAACGAAGCGGCGCTGAACGCTGCGCGCCAGAACCGCAAGGTCGTGATGATGATCGACTTCGAATTGGCCAAGGACAAGATCCTGATGGGCGCCGAGCGGAAGTCGATGATCCTGAGCGACGCGGAAAAACGCAATACGGCGTATCACGAGGGGGGCCACGCGCTGGTAGCGGCGCTGCTGCCGAACACCGATCCGCTGCACAAGGTCACCATCATTCCGCGCGGCATGGCGCTGGGCGTAACCATGCAACTGCCGATTGACGATAAGCACTCCTACAACAAGGAATACCTGGAAGCGCGGCTGGCTATCCTAATGGCCGGACGCATCGCGGAAGAGCGCTACATGCACCAGATGACCACCGGCGCCGGTAACGACATCGAGCGCGCCACCGACATGGCCCGCAAAATGGTTTGCGAGTGGGGTATGAGCGAGTTGGGTCCGCTGAGCTTCGGCAAGAAGGAAGAGCAGATCTTCCTGGGCCGCGAGATCGCGCAGCATCGCGATTATAGCGAAGAGACCGCTATCCGCATCGACGAGCAAGTGCGGAAGATGGTGCAGGCCGGCTACGATACGGCGCTGCACGTCATCGAAGAGCATTCCGACGCGCTGGTACGTATCGCCGAAGCGCTGCTGGAGCGCGAGATCCTGGACGGCAACGAGGTGATGCAGATCATCAAGGGCGACACGCTGCCCCAACTCGCCGCCAAGCCGCCCAAGGATACGGGAGACGGCACGCAACAGGTATTGCGTCCCGCACCGGACCGCCGTCTGCCGGGTTTGTCGGAAGGCGAGCGGCCGCAGCCGGCGTGATCCCGCGATTCCCCGTTTATCTGTTCGACGTAGACGGCACGTTACTGGACAGCGCCGAAGATATTTGCGGCGCCGTCCATCACGTGCTGGCTCCCCGCACCGGGAAGGATCTTTCATTCGAATACTTGCGGGGCTTCATCGGGCTGCACCTGATCGATCTGTTCATCGATGTTTTTCCGGGAATGTCCGCACCCGAGGTCGATACCTTGATCCAGGAATACCGGACCACTTACCTGGCGCGCGGCCATAAGCAGACGCGGCTCTATCCGGGCGTGCCGGAAGGCCTGGCCGCGCTGGGCGGGCTGAAGTCCACCGCCACCACCAAAGGGTCGCCTACCACGCGTGCGGTACTAGAACAATTCGGCCTGATCCAATACTTCGATCATGTCCAGGGGACCGACGGCTTTCCCTGCAAGCCTGCGCCGGATGTTGTCCTGACCGCGCTCGGAGCACTGGGCGCTAACGTCGAGGACTGCCTGTTCGTGGGCGATTCGCCGGCCGATATGGAAGCCGGCCGCCGCGCCGGAGTGCGGACCTGCGCGGTGCGCTACGGCTACGGCAAGGCCGACGAACTGGCGAAATGGTCGCCCGATTACTGGGTGTCGGACCTCCGCGAACTGGCTTCGCTCACTCCTTGAGCTTCCTGTAGCGGCGGATCAGGTTGTTGGTGGAGCTATCGTGGGCCAGCGCCGGCTCTGCCTGGCTTTCGAGTTCCGGCACAATGCGCTGCGCCAGTACCTTTCCCAATTCCACGCCCCATTGATCGAACGAATTGATCTGCCAGATCGTCCCCTCGGTGAAAACGATGTGCTCGTATAGCGCTACCAGTTTGCCCAGCGTCTCAGGTGTGAGGCGGTCGGCGAGGATGGTGTTGGACGGGCGGTTGCCTTCGAAAACGCGGTGTGGCACCAGCCAGTCCGGCGTGCCCTCGGCCTTCACCTGATCGGCGGTCTTGCCGAACGCCAGCGCCTCGGTTTGCGCGAACACGTTGGCCATCAACAGGTCATGGTGGCGGCCCAGGGGATTCAGCGTCCGGGCAAACGCGATGAAGTCGCACGGAATGATGGCGGTTCCCTGGTGGATCAACTGATAGAACGAGTGCTGGCCGTTGGTTCCCGGCTCGCCCCAGTAGACCGGGCCGGTCTGATAGTCCACCGCCGCTCCTTCAAGCGTCACGTGCTTGCCGTTGCTCTCCATGGTCAACTGCTGCAGATACGCCGGGAAGCGCTTCAGGTATTGCTCATACGGCAGCACGGCGACGGTGCGGCATCCCAGGAAGTCGGCGTAGAAAACACCGATCAGGCCCATCAGGACAGGCAGGTTGCGCTCAAACGGCGCCGTCCGGAAATGTTCGTCCATCTGGTGGAAGCCGTCCAGCATAGCGCGGAAGTTGTCCGGCCCAATGGCCAGCATGGTGGAGAGACCAATGGCCGAATCCATGGAATAACGGCCGCCCACCCAGTCCCAAAAGCCGAACATGTTGGCGGTGTCGATCCCAAACGTGGCAACCGCGGCCGCGTTGGTGGATACGGCGACGAAATGCCGGGCGATGGCCTTCTCATCGCCACCCAAACCCGCCAGCGACCAGGCGCGTGCCGAGTGCGCATTGGTCATGGTTTCGAGCGTGGTGAACGTTTTTGACGAAACGATGAACAGGGTCTCCGCCGCGTCCAGATCGTGCACGGCTTCCGCGAAGTCCGTGCCGTCCACATTGGAAACGAAGCGGAAGTTCATGCCGCGGTCGCTGTAATGCCGCAGCGCTTCATAGGCCATCACGGGACCGAGATCGGAGCCGCCGATGCCGATGTTGATGACATTGCGAATCCGCTTGCCGGTGCTGCCCTTCCACTCGCCGCTGCGCACGCGGTTGCAAAATGCGGCCATTTTATCGAGCACCGCATGCACCTGCGGCACCACGTCCTCGCCATCCACCAGAATGGATTCGCCTGCCGGCGCGCGCAGGGCCACGTGCAGCACCGCGCGCTTTTCCGTGACATTGATCTTCTCGCCCCGGAACATCGCGTCGATGCGCGCCCGCAGGCCCGATTCCGCGGCTAATTCGAGCAGCAGTTTCAGGGTTTCGTCCGTAATTCGGTTCTTGGAGTAATCCAGGAACAGGCCGGCCGCCTCCAAAGTCATGCGCTCGCCGCGGCCAGGATCGCTGTTGAAGAGATGGCGCAGATCGAGCGCGCGAGCCTGCTCGCTATGGGCCTGGAGGGCCTGCCAGGCCTTGAGCGTAGTCAGCGATGCTGCCATGATTGTGCTCCTTTTAACCGAGCCGCGGGCTGCCGGCAGCGCGGCTTTATGAAGATGATTACTTCTCGCAGGATATCATCGACCGTCCTACTGGCCGGAACGCAGTTGAGTTGCGATTGTCCTACGCCATACGCCCGGTCACTCGCTATACTTGCTTATCGAGGTTCCGGATGGCGAACGAATCTGCAGAACAGGTGGACAAACTGAAGCTGGCGGCGGCTGAGTCGGCGGTTGCCGAGGTCACGGATGGAATGATCCTCGGGCTGGGGTCGGGCACCACCGCGGCCGTGGCAATCGATGTCCTGGGAGAGCGTGTGCGCGGGGGATTACGCGTCGTCGGCATCCCTACGTCCGAGCGCACGGCGCAGCAAGCGCGGGCCCTGGGAATTCCGCTTTCGGACCTGGCGGAATATCCGCAAATCGACATGACCATTGACGGCGCCGACCTGGTGGACGAAAACACTCTGAACCTGATCAAGGGACGGGGAGGCGCCCTGCTACGCGAAAAGATTGTAGCGAGTGTGAGCCGGCGCCTGTCGATCGTCATTCACGGCAGCAAGTTAGTAAGTGAAATGGCCGCCAGTGAATTGATCCCGGTGGAAGTGGTGCCGTTCGGATGGCAAGTTACGGCGCGCCGGCTAGCCGACTTGGGCGCGAAACCGGTGCTCCGCCGCGATGCGGGCGGCGCGCCTTTCCTGAGCGATGGCGGTCACTACATTCTGGATTGCATGTTCGAACCTCGGATGCCGGCCGAGTCGCTGGCGCAAGAGCTCGATCGCACTATAGGCGTAGTCGAGCACGGCCTGTTCATCGGCATGGCCACAGAGGTTCATGTGGCCGCCGCGGAAGGCGTGCGCGTGATCCGGGCCGGGCCGGAAGCTCAGGTTTGAGTTTCACGGTCAGCCATGGGCGGTGGCATAAAGGACCACCACCGAGCGCGGCGCGGTGCGATAAGCGCAGGTCGCCACCGGTGGAGCACAGCGCCATTCGACAATGTCGTCAGGCGAACCTAAACTCGTGTCGATCCATCGATGCCAGGGATCCCCATCCTGGGGCGGCAACTCGAAGTCGAGAGGCTCCCAGTAAGCATTCAGAATTACGTAGATGATCAGATTCTGGTCCGGGCACAACACGCTGCATGCCAGGCTATGCGAACTGACGCTCCAATCGGGTTGCCCGTATCTTACGCCGTGCCAGGTTCTATGCGCTGTACGCAATAATTGATCCAGGCTGATGCCTTGCAACTCCTCCGGCCCGAAACCGCGCATGAGCCGGTGCCCGGTGATGAGTTTTACGAACCGGTGCACATCGGCATGCCTGGCGGCCAGCGTCCAATCAAACCAACTGGTCTCGTTGTCCTGGCAATAGGCATTGTTATTGCCCTGCTGGGTACGACGCACTTCGTCGCCCATCAGAATCATCGGCAGGCCCAGTGAAAGCATGTTCACCGTCAGGAAGTTCTTTACCTGTCCATTTCGCATGGTATCTACCGCGAGATCGTCAGTTGGACCTTCGAAACCCCAGTTGTAGCTCCGGTTGTCTTTAGCGCCATCGCGGTTCTCTTCGCCGTTGGCCTCATTGTGTTTCTGGTTGTAGGAAACCAGGTCGTTGAGTGTGAAGCCGTCGTGGCAGGTCACGAAGTTGACGCTCGCCTCAGCCTCGCGTCGCTTGTGGCCATAGATCTGGGGGCTGCCGATCAGACGGTCGGCAAGGCGCCCCACGAAACCATCGTCGCCGCGAAAGAAACTCCGCACATCATCCCGAAATACTCCGTTCCACTCTCTCCAGCTATCCCCAATGAAACTGCCCACCTGGTAGAGTCCGGCCGCATCCCAGGCCTCGGCGATCAGTTTCGTGGCCGCCAAGGCCGGTTCGGTGTCGATATCCCACAGTACCGGCGGGTTCGGCAGCAAGTTACCGTCATGGTCTCGATCCAGGATGGATGCCAGGTCAAAACGAAAGCCGTCCATGTGCATCTCTTCCACCCAATACCGGAGACTATCGACGATCATGCGTCGCACGATCGAGTGGTTTCCATTGAGTGTGTTGCCGGTGCCGCTGTAATTGGCGTAACGCGAGCGGTCTTCTTCAAGAATGTAGTAGTTCGCGTTCTCCAAACCCCGGAAGCTCAGCGTGGGCCCGTCCTGGTTGCCTTCGGCAGTATGATTGAAAACGACATCCAGAATAGCCTCAATGCCCGCGCGGTGCAGCGCCTTCACCATGTCGCGAAATTCGTTGATCGGGTCGAGCGGCCCTTGACGCGAACGGTAACCTTGGTGGGGCGCGAAGAACGAGACCGGTGCGTAGCCCCAGTAGTTAACTTGCCCTGCCGGAGCATCCTGCGCGTCGAACTGGAACACCGGCAGGAGCTCTACCGCGGTAATGCCCAGCTCCTGAAGATAGGGAATCTTCTCGATCAAGCCGGCATACGTGCCGCGTGTTCCCTCCGAAACCCCTGAGCTGGGATGGCGCGTGAAGCCTCGCACATGCATCTCGTAGATAATCGTTTGGGACGCCGGCCGTTGCAGGGGGACATCGCCCTCCCAATCGTATGCGTCGGGATCGACGATCACGCTCTTCATCGCCGTCCCGCAATTATCGCCCTCCAGGCGAGCCGCCTCGCGGCTGTAATTCTTCGGAACAACTACTCCACGCCCATATGGGTCCAGCAGAACCTTGGCGGGGTCGAACCGCATGCCGTTGGCGGGATCGAACGGGCCGTGCACGCGGTAGCCATAAAGCTGCCCGGGTTTCACGCCCTGTACAAATGCGTGCCAGTAGTGGAAAGTCCGGTTTGTCGCGGGATCGATGGTGATGATGCGCGCGGGCCGCGGGTCGTCTTCGTGGTCAAAAAACAGCAACTCCACACCTGAAGCGCTCCGCGAATAAATACTGAAATTGACGCCGCCTGGAACAACCGTGGCGCCTAGAGGGGAACTCCTGCCGGACCTGGCAGCACCCCTCACCCGTGCCTCATCTTCGTGGGTCACGCGCGGCCCAGCAACTCTCTCGCAGTTGCGGCCAGTTGGTCGGGCTCGAAACCGAATTTCTTCTGAAGTTCTTTGAGCGGCGCCGAAGCTCCGAAAGTTTTCATCCCGATGATCCGGCCGGAATCGCCAACATATCGTTCCCACCCTAACGTTGACGCTTCCTCGATCGCGATGCGCAGCTTCACGGTGGGGGGCAGCACTTGGTCGCGGTACTCCTGGCTCTGATGATCGAAGATGTCCCAGGATGGCATGGATACTACTCGCGAGCGGATGCCCTCGCCAGTCAGCGTCTCGTGCGCATCCACAGCGAGACTCACTTCACTGCCGGAGGCGATCAGAATGATATCGGGATTCCCGCCAGGCGCGTCCGCCAAAACGTAGGCGCCGCGCGCCACGTTCGATGCCGCCGCGTACTTATTTCGGTCAAGAGTTGGCAAAGGCTGGCGCGATAATACGAGCACGGCGGGCTCATGGCGAAGTTGCAGGATGTAGCGGTATGCCTCCACCACTTCGTTGGCGTCGGCGGGCCGCAGGGTCACCAGGCCCGGAGTGGCGCGCATCAATGCGAGGTGTTCAACCGGCTGGTGAGTGGGGCCGTCTTCGCCGTCACCCATGGCGTCATGCGTAAAGATGAAAATCGCCGGCAGTTCCATGATCGAGGAGAGCCGCATCGACGGGCGCGCATTATCGCTGAAGATAAAAAATGTGGCGCCGTATGCCCGAAGCTTAGACAGCGAGAGTCCATTCACAATCGCCGCCATGGCGTTCTCGCGAATGCCGAAATGCAGATTCTTGCCGGTCGGCGTATTGGCCTGGAAATCGCCCGCACCGCTGTAGGTCAGCAGTGTGCGGTTTGACGGCCCCAGGTCAGCCGATCCTCCCAGGAACCAGGGAATATTCTGCGCAATTACGTTCAGCACCTCGCCGGAAGCGTCTCGCCCCGCTATGCCTTTTGCGTCCGCCGGAAAAACAGGCAGGTTGCGGTCCCATCCGGCCGGCAGTTCGCGCCGCTCAATCTGGTCTATTTCGGCGGCGAGATCCGGATGCTCTTTGCGATATTGCTTGAAGAGTTCGATCCACGTCCGCCGCGCATTTGCGCCGCGTTCGCCTATGCCCGCCGCGAAGCGGTCATACACGCCGTCTGGCACGAGAAACTTGGCGTCCTCCGGCCATCCATAGTTTCGTTTTGTAAGCCGGACCTCCTCTTCGCCCAGCGGCTCGCCGTGGGCTTCGGCGGTATCCTGTTTGTGCGGCGAACCATATCCGATATGGCTGTCCAGCACGATGATGGTGGGCCGCCCCGTCGTATCCCGGAAGATTTCGAGCGCCTGCTCGATGCGATCCGTGTCGTTGGCGTCGCCGACTCGTAGAACGTTCCAACCGTAACCCAGGAATCGCGCAGCCACATCCTCGGTGAACGTGATGCGTGTGTTCCCCTCGATGGTGATGTGGTTGTTGTCGTAGATCCAACAGAGATTATCGAGACCGAGGTGCGCGGCGAGCGATGCCGCTTCGGACCCCACCCCTTCCATCAGGCAGCCATCCCCGCAAACGGTATAAATGTTGTAGTTGAAGATTTCGAAGCCGGGCCGATTGTAGCGGGCGGCGAGCCACTTCCTAGCGATCGCCATGCCCACGCTATTGGCAATGCCCTGGCCGAGCGGGCCCGTGGTAGCCTCGACACCGGAAACCAAGTGATATTCCGGATGGCCCGGCGCTTTGCTACCGAGTTGGCGAAAATGGCGAATATCGTCGAGCGTCACCGCCGGCTGCCCCAGCGTCTCGTATTCCGCGTCCACCGCCTGTGTCTTGGTCAGGTGCAGCACCGACCAGAGCAGCATCGACGCGTGACCATTCGAGAGCACGAAACGGTCGCGGTTCGGCCAGATGGGGTCCTGTGGGTCAAAACGCATGACCCGGTTCCAGATCGTATAGACCAGCGGTGCGAGCGCCATCGGCGTGCCGGGGTGTCCCGACTTAGCCTGCTGGACTGCGTCGATCGAGAGCGTGCGAATGGTGTTGATGCATAGCTGGTCGATTTGCGCGGGGCTCGATGCAGGAGCCGCTTGCATGGTACTCATGATCGTCCTCCTTGTTCAGCTGTCAGCCCTCCGGTTGCGGCGCGGTCGGCCAACAGCACAGCCTGGTCGCGGCGCACCCTTCCCGCGGGAATCGAGACATCGCCTGCCTGCAATCGCTGGAGCATCTCGGCTTTCTCGCCGCCGGTCACAACCCAAAGTACGCGCCGCGCCCGATTGAGCGCCGGATATGTCAAGGTCATGCGACGCCTACCCTGATAGATTCCGGTTATTGCCACATCCACACTGGTGACATCAAGCACTGCGTCTCCAGGCACCAGCGAGGCGGTATGCCCGTCCGGGCCGAGCCCAAGGTGCACGAGATCCAGCACCGCCGGCGATCCCGCTATTTTCTGAAGAACCATGGCGTACTGCGTGGCCGCGGCCTCCAGATCGGCGGCTTCAACCGGCATCGCGTGGATCTGCTCGGGCCGCAATGGAGCGTGCTCCAGTAAGCTTTCGCGCAGGTGAGTGAGGTTGCGATCCGGATCTCCGTTGGGGGCCACCCGCTCATCCACCTGAAACACGTGCACACGGTCCCAAGCGATATCTTCGTTTGCCAGCGCGCGCAGCATGATCCAGGGAGTGTGACCGCCGCTGACGGCGAACGTAAAACGGCCGTGGTCGGCGATTGCCAAACGGGCTTCGACGGCAATCCGTGCCGCAGCCGCTCGCGCCACCGAATCGGGATCGTCAAATCCTTCGAGCGTCATCCGATTCGTCATGCGGCCTGGTCCGTAACGCGGAAATCTTCCGCGTCCGATGCAATCGGGTTATGCCAGCCACCAGGCGGCGAAACATGTTCATCGACCGCGCCAGGGCCCCAACTGCCCTTGTCGTACTCGAGAGCCGCACCACCGGCCTTCAGCACCGTATCCACCACTCTCCACGCCTCCTCCACGTAGTCCTCGCGTGCGAAAAGGGTGGCATCGCCTTCCATCGCGTCGCCCAAAACACGCTCGTACGCGTCCATCTCATCCGGACAGGGATGATGGCTGGCGATCATTTCCACGGTTTCCCCTTTCAGCGCGTCGCCCGGCCCCATGACCGTCGTGCCTACCGCTATCGTCATCTCCGGACTGATGCGAAACCGCAGATGATTTGGCTGCAGGGCACTCTGTGCGATGATCCCCGGAGGCTTCCGCAACCGCGCGAGAACCTCTGTCGAAGTCGCCGGCAGGTTCTTTCCGGCGCGAATATAAAAAGGTACGCCGTTCCATCGCCAGGAATTGACTTCCAGCCGCAAGGCGGCGAACGTTTCTGTGTTTGAATCGGGCGCTACTCCCTTTTCCTCGCGATAGCCGCGGAACTGTCCCCGCATCAGGTTGTCCGGCTTGATCGAAGGGATCGCTTTCAGTACCTTCACCTTTTCATCCCGAATGCTTTCACTGTCGGCCCGGATTGGGGGTTCCATCGTGAGATTGCAAAGGATCTGGAACAGATGGTTTTGGATCACATCGCGGATGGCGCCGGTTTGATCGTAGAAAGCCCCACGGCCTTCTACACCGAAGCTCTCCGCCATGGTGATCTGTACGCTCTCTACATAGTTTCGATTCCAGAACGGCTCGATGAATGCATTTGCAAAGCGGAAGATCACCAGATTATTGACAGGTCGCTTGCCAAGATAGTGGTCGATACGAAAAATTGAAGACTCGGGGAAGATTCGATGTAAGGTCCGGTTGAGCTCCTGCGCCGAGGCCAGGTCATGACCGAAGGGCTTCTCGATGATGACGCGAGCGCCCTGGCCACTGCCCGACTTCCCAAGCTGTTCCACGACGGTCTCGAATAGGGCTGGCGGGATTGCCAGGTAATGCGCCGGTCGTTGCGCGGAGCCGAGTTCTTTGCGGATGGCCACGAAGGTTGCCGGGTTCTGGTAGTCTCCATCCACATAGCGCAACAGGCCGCTGAGCTTGTCGGCCGCCTGCTTGTCGATGCCGCCGTGCTTCTCGAGACTCTCCCGCGCCCGCGCCCGAAGTTGGTCGAGGTTCCAGCCGGCTTTGGCCACGCCGATGACGGGCACATCCAGATGTCCCCGCTTGATCATGGCCTGCAGCGCTGGGAAGATCTTTTTGTAGGCCAGATCTCCCGTGGCTCCGTAGAATACTAAAGCATCCGATTTGGAATTATTCATGATCTCTTCTCAAGCAGCCTGTTTGCCGGTGGGCTTTTCAAGGTGTCCGCCAAACTGATAACGCATTGCCGACAGCAGTTTGTCCTGATAGTCCGCCTCACCGCGCGAACTGAAGCGCTCGTAAAGCGCGGTGGACAGAACCGGCACGGGCACGCCTTCGTCGATCGCCGCTTTGATCGTCCACCGGCCCTCGCCCGAATCCGAGACGCGCCCCGCGAACTCCGCAAGAGCTGGATCTTTGACCAGGCTGGCCGCCGTCAGGTCGAGCAGCCAGGAAGCTACCACGCTGCCCCGCCGCCACACCTCGGAGATGTCAGCGAGATTGAGGTCGAACTGGTAGTTTTGAGGGTCGCGTAGCGGGGTCGTCTCGGCGTCGATCGCGTTCTGTTGCTTACCAATGTTGGCCTCGCGCAGAACAGCCAGTCCCTCGGCATATGCGGCCATAATCCCATACTCGATACCGTTGTGCACCATCTTGACGAAGTGGCCGGCGCCATTCGGACCGCAGTGCAAATAGCCCTGTTCGGCTGTGCCGTCGGCCCGATCGCGGCCAGGCGTGCGGGGAATGTCGCCGCTGCCGGGCGCCAGCCTCTTGAAGATCGGATCGAGATGCTGAACCACTTCCCTCTCGCCCCCAATCATCATGCAGTAACCACGTTCCAGGCCCCAGACACCGCCGCTCGTTCCCACGTCCACATAGTGGATCTGTTTCTGTTTGAGATCGTTGGCGCGCCGGATGTCGTCGATATAGTAGGAATTGCCGCCGTCGATGAGGATGTCGCCGGCTTCGAGATGAGTTAAAACGTCTGCGATGGTCTGGTCGACCGCGGCCGCCGGAACCATCAGCCATACGGCCCGAGGTTTTTGCAGCTTCTTCACCAGGTCCCGCAGGTCAGCGGCTCCGGTCGCTTTCTCGCCGGCTAATTCCTCTACCGCTTTCGGCGACCGGTCAAAGACTACGCATTGATGACCTCCTTTAAGAAGCCGCCGCACCATATTGGCGCCCATTCTTCCAAGACCAACCATTCCCAGTTGCATTTTGACTCCTTTCCAAACTCTGTCGTTTTAGGGCGCGTCCGTCACGCGGCATGCGCCTTCTCCTCGTACCCCTTTTGTTATGGCCATCAATTGGCTGCGACCGTGTGTAGCGCGGCACTTTTTGAAGCGATTACGGCCTGCCGTTCATCCCAGGACCTATCGAACGGCTTGGCGCCTTCATCCTGAAGTTGAGCGGCCAAAGTGTCGACATCCATACCGGACTTAGCGAATTGCGCAAGCACTTGCTCGCAGTCGCCGCCATCCGGCGGCAGAAGCGGACCCACGTCGCCGTGATCGGCGAGTGCCTTCAAAGTGCCCTCCGGCATGGTCTCCACCGTGAAAGGTGCGGCCAGAGCCTTGATGAAGAGCACGTCGGATGCCTTGGGATCCTTTGTTCCGGTGCTTGCCCATCGGAGCCGTTGCGGACGCGCACCGGCATTAAGGGCACGCTGCCAGCGCGGCGAGTCGAGCAGACGCCGGTAGGCATTGTACGTGCGCTTCGCAACAGCAATGCCGACCTGGTCACGCAGTGGGTCTGGCACTTTGCCCATCACAGCCGCGTCCCAGCGGCTGATAAAGATTGAAGCGACCGAACCGACACCGCCTGTGTATCCTCCTGCGTATCCTTTGGAGTGTCCATCGCCCGAAAACGGTGCGAGGACCTTGTCAGGTTACGCACCATTTGGCGCCGTACGGCAGCGATCCCAACTTTTCTTGGGCGGCGTAAAGAACGCGGCGCCAGGTCGGAAGCCGTTCGCGAAGCCGGCTGCGGTTGGTGGATAAATCGTCTGCGCTCTCTGTTGAGCCATATCGACATGATTGGTTTGGATCATTTCCGCGGCTTCGCCGCAGCTTGGCAGGTGCCCAGCCGGGCTGCCGCTCGAAATAGTCGCGATCCAGTTGCGTCACATCGATCAGCATCTCTTGCGGAGCGGGCAGCCCGGCCAGGGCCGAGACCTTCGGGATGGAGGGATGGAGGGCGTGCTCACGGCACTGGGCATCGTTTCACCTTCCAGATATCGCCTGCATATTCGGCGATGGTTCGGTCGCTCGAAAACTTCCCCGAGTACGCCACATTCAACACAGCCTTCCGCGTCCATTCGTCCGGGTTCGCATACAAATCCAGCAGCCGCTGATCGGCTTCAAGATAGGACTTCAGATCTGCCAGGTTCATGTAGTAATCGCCGTGCGTCAAAAGCGTATCTCGCAGATCTCCGAAGATCCCTGGTTCATAACGGCTGAAATAATCCGAGAAAATCAGGTCCAAGGCGGCGCGAGTTTCGGGATCGTGGTCATAGTGCCAGCGCGGGTTGTACCAGCCGCGGCTTTCGGCCACCTGGTCGGCGGTCAGGCCGAACAGGAAGAAGTTCTCCTCGCCCGCTTCTTGCGCCATTTCGACGGTTGCGCCGTCGCGCGTGCCGATCGTTAAGGCGCCATTCATCATGAACTTCATATTGCTCGTGCCGCTGGCTTCGTAGCCCGCCGTTGAGATCTGGTTCGAGACGTCGCTCGCGGGGATCAGCCGCTCCGCGAGCGAGACGTCGTATTCAGGCAGGAACAGTACTTTCAGGCGGCCTCGCATAGCCGGATCGCCGTCGATCGTTCCCGCAAGGTTCTCGATGAACTTGATGATGAGCTTCGCTAAGTGGTAAGCCGGCGCCGCCTTGCCACCGAAAAAGAACGTTCGGGGCGCCATCTTGAGGTTCGGATTCTCGCGCAGCCGGTGGTAAAGCACCACGATGCGCAGGGCATTCAGCAGTTGCCTTTTGTATTCGTGAATACGCTTGATCTGGCAATCGAAGATAGTTTCCGGGTCAACACTCTGGTTCGATGCGGACTTAAGCCAATCGACAAACTGAACCTTGGCTCGCTGTTTGGCTCTCTGGAAACCGTCGCGGAAGCCTTTGTCGGCGGCTAGCGGTGCGAGCCTGCGTAGTTGGCGGAGGTCCGTCACCCAATTGTCACCGATGGCCTCGGTAATCGTGCCGGCCAGAACCGGGTTCGCCAGCAGCAACCAGCGGCGCGGTGTAACTCCGTTCGTTTTATTATTGAAACGCTCGGGAAATATGTCCGCCAGGTCTTTGACCGTGGTCTTGCGCAGCAGTTCGGTGTGAATCGCGGCCACACCGTTGGTGCTATGCGAGCCGACGATTGCCAGATTGGCCATGCGAACGTGCCGGGGTTCACCTTCCTCGATCAGGCTCACGCGCTGCACCTTTCCTTCATCGCCCAGGTACCGCGTCCTGACTGAATCGAGCAAGCGGCGATTAATCTCGTAGATGATTTCCAGGTGGCGCGGAAGCAGCATCTCGAACCACGCGACCGGCCACCTCTCTAACGCCTCCGGCAGCAGCGTGTGGTTTGTGTAACCCAGCGTCCGTTGGGTCAGGTCCCACGCATGGTCCCACCCGAGTTTGGCGTCATCGAGCAGAATACGCATCAACTCGGGCACAGACAGTGACGGATGCGTATCGTTAAGCTGGATGGCAGCTTTCTCGGGCAGCAGGTTCCAGTCGCTATTGCCGCGGCGGAAGCGGCGCACCAGATCGGCCAGCGAACACGCTACCAGAAAATATTCCTGCACGAAACGCAGCTCTTGCCCGCTGTTGGTGGAGTCATCCGGATAGAGTACCCGCGTAACGGATTCGGCCACCAGGGTTTCGGACACGGCAGCCACAATGTCGCCGTGGCTGAAGATCTGGAAGTCGAAGTAATCGGGGGCGCTAGCAGCCCAAAGACGGAGCGTGTTGACGGTTTTCCCGCCATAACCAACCACCGGCCGATCAAACGGCACGCCGATCAGCATCGAGGGCCGGCCGGCGATGGCATGCAGCCGCCCCTCGTGTACTTCCAGCTTGCAATTCAATTTCACTTCGACCTTCTCGTGCGGGCGCGCGACTTCCCACGGGTCGGGACGACTCAACCAGTTATCGGGATGTTCCTGCTGCCAGCCATCCTGGATGGTCTGCTTGAAAATCCCGTACTCGTATCTGAGGCCGTAACCCATAGCCGGAAGTTCCATAGTGGCCATGGAGTCAAGGAAACAAGCCGCCAGGCGTCCGAGCCCGCCGTTACCCAGACCCGCGTCGGGTTCCTGATCAAGCAGGCTGACCCAGTCGATGTCATCGTCCTTGATTGCCTGCTTCACAACGGGATTGAGCAACAGGTTCGTCACATTGTTGGCGAGCGAGCGGCCAATCAAAAATTCCATCGACAGGTAGTAGATACGTTTGGGGTTCTGTCGCGCGTAAGCATCCTTGGTTTGAAGCCAGCGTTGCGATAGGACATCGCGCACTGCGCGGGCGAAGGCCTCGAAACGTTCCCGTGGATCGATTGCCGCCGAATCGACGATATTGTCGAAGGCGAGATGGCGTTCGTAGAGAGCGTTATCGCTCCCGGCGAGGTCAATATTAGACTCACCCAATCTGGCACATTCTATAATCGGCTTTGTAGCCATATTGTTATTCCTTGTAAAGCAGGCTCGCGCATGGTATCCGGATTCGTCTCAGGTGCCCACGTGCCCTTCATCGTTCCACCGCGAAATCCCACTGAGCCGCTAATAGCTGCAAAAAGTGGCCACTGGAGAACCACAGTACGTCGCCTTCAATTGCGCGCACCGATGCATTGTATCCTGCGCGTTCTTGCGCGAGCACTGGCAACTCCAGAGTAAGGTGAGGAACACCACCCATACGATCAGAGTGGACAAGATACTTAAAATATCGACCAGGCACATGACTGGGAAGCTCTGGTGACTGACCGGCCACGTGATCAGACTTTCTCGGAACTCGTTTTGTGGACGTAGGCCAGCCGTGCCGGCATGGAGCGATAACTCCAGGGCATCCATTTCGGCGGCTGCTGCCCGTAGAGCCGTTGAGAAATGGAGCGGGAGACGGGAATCGAACCCGCAACCAACAGCTTGGAAGGCTGTGACTCTACCATTGAGTTACTCCCGCGGCAGAGAAATCCATTATATCAGGTGAGGCCGCGGGCTCCGATCCCACCGTGTCCGGCTACTTTCGCAGCACGCTGAAATCGGGATCGAGCTGCACTTTCGCCGGCGCCTGGCGGAGCGGCACGCTAAACGTCACCGCGCCATCGGCTGTGCGCACCCATTGTGTCAAGGTTTTGCCTTGTCCGAGCTGGATCTCGACCGGCACCAGGATGCTGAAACCATCGTCCACGCCGCTCTGCGTGATGCTGCCGCTGAGCCGGAGCGCCGGCGCCTTTCCCCGCACCGTGTAGCTCATTTTCAGGGACGGAATGCCGGTGCCGTATACCCACTGATCGAAGAACGCTTCCAGTTCCGGATCGGGCGATTGCGGCGGCAGGAAACGCGCCGCCTGCAGCCGGAAATCTTCAGTAGACATGGGCTTGCGCTCGTACCGCTTGCGCATATCGGCCAGCATGGCCAGGAACCGCTCGTCGCCCATCCGCCGCCGCAGCATGTGCATGATCCACGAACCTTTGCCGTAGGTGATGGTGTGATAGGCTTGCGGCGTCTGCGAGTTTTCCAGGCGCAGGCCCAATACGATCGGCCCGGTGGATTCCACGGTCTGGCCGCCCGGGATCTTCTGCAGAAGGTTCGTCTTGTACGAATCGAGCGCCATGGCCACAGGCTGTTTTCCGCTTCTGTTCTCCAGGTAGAGCAGCGCCGAGTAGTCGGCCAGGGCCTCCATCATCCACTCGTCGTGATATCCGGCCGAAGTCACCACGTTGCCCCACCATTGATGCGCGGTTTCGTGGGCTTGCAGAATGTCGGAAAAGAAGAGCCGGCCGTGGGCATCCAGCGCGCGCATGGCTCTTTCCTGGGGCGCCAGGTACGACATGGTGGAAAGGTAGATCAGCCCCGGGAAGCCCTGGCCGAAGCGCCCGGGTACCGGCGACACCGTCAGGCTGGGCAACGCCGGGGGGCCAAAGCGCGCAGCCATGAACTCTACGGCAGAGGCAATCTCGGCAGCAATCTCCTGCAGGCGGGCGAGCGGATCGGGCGGCAATTCCGGCGGCAGCACGACCATCTCCGGCTCGTGCGCCGGGAACCGCGATGGTGGTTCAGGCGGGGGCACAGGCCTCTTGCCGGCCAGCGCCGGCTCCACCGCGCGGTTCGCACAGACCTCCACCGTAAGGCCGTTACGCGACATGCGGACGCGCTCGTATTGGCCCAGGTTAAAGCCGGCAAAACGGATGGGCTTGGCGGTCTTGCGGTGCGTGATGCGCGTGTCTCCTTCCATGTGCTCATCCACCAGTTCGCCCGGCGTCACCAGGTCCAGGTCCTTGGGATAACGAAACGTCAGATCGAAGGTCGCAAACTGCAGCCCCGCATTGGGGAACCAGTTGGATCGCGCGCCCACGTAATAGACCTGGTTGCCTGCCTCGAAGATCACCTTGCCTTCGTGCCGGAACTCCAGTTCGTATTCCTTTCCGGGCTGCAGGGGCTCGGGCGGCACCACCAGAAACATCTCGTTGCCCACGTTGCGCACTACCTCCGCGCGCATCGACTCGCGCTGCAGAACCTCCGCGGGACGGCCGTCTACCAGGACCGCCGACACGCGCATAGGCTGGGCGATATCGAAAGCCAGAACGGGTAGAGCCGTGCCCGTGGGCTTGGCCTTCACCCGCGTCACCACCCGTAGTGAGAGGTCCGGTTGCAACTCGGCTTGAATGCGAAAATTGTCGAGCGTGAAGTCCGGTTCGACCGGACGGTTGCGGAACGACCGCGCCACAAAACTCGTCCATACGTCGAAGAACAGCACGTTATCGCGCGTGTTCAACTGGCCGGTCATGATCTGTTCGCGCGCGTTGCGATCGTAATAGAGATCGAAGTTGCCCAGTTTCCTTCCGACCATGGAAATCGCGCAAATGCCGCGCCTTTGCGGCTCGCCCAGCAGCAGGTCCCACACCAGGCGCGTCTGGAAGCTGGCGACAATATTCCGCAGGGTGGGCGCCCAATGCTCGGCCAGGATCGCGCCCATTTCAGGCACTTTGCGATTGGCGGGATTCTTGCGAATCTGCTCGTACAATTTGTCGTAGGTGTCGTCGGAGAAGGTCAGGACCGCGGCGCGCAGGTGTTCATCGAGATTCGGCGAGCCGGTATAGGAAGCCAGGGAGCGCCGTTCGCCTTGATTGGGAGGGAGCAGGAGGATCTCGGCGTCGCCGCCTTCGGTGTCGGCCGTAAACACAGCCGACATGTGGACGCCGGCTACCGGCTTGGCGAAAATCAGGTAGCCGTCGGTCAGGAAGATGCGGGCCTCGTCCTTGGGCAGCGTCAGGTCGCGCACGCGATAGCACTCGGCGGGATCGAGCGACGTTTCGCGCAGTTGACGTGCCAGGTCCGCCGCGCTCACCGCGCCATGCGCCACGTACGGCCACACGAGTACTGCCAGGGAAAAAACCCACCGCATCTTTTCAGTCTACCGTGCGGGACAGCCGGCCTGGCCGCGACGCGCTTGCGGGGCGATACAATTTTCAAATGCGACTGGTTACTTTCCAACGCGATGCCGCCCCCGAGCCGGGCGTTCTGCGCGGTGCAGAGATTGTGAGCATCCGCGATGCCGGGTTCGCCGGCGTGGCGGACGTGGTGAGCGGCGGCGCCGAGGCCCTCAGCCGCGTCGAGCGCTGGCTGTACAACCCGCCCTGGGGCGACATCGTCAAGCTTTCGCACGTGAAGTTTCACGCGCCTCTGCCGCATCCGCCCAAAATCATTTGCGTAGGCCTGAATTACCGGGCGCACGCGCTCGAATCCAAGATGGACATTCCCGAGGTGCCCACCATTTTCGCTAAGTTTCCCAGCGCGGCGATCGGTTGCAGCGAGCCCATTGTGCTGCCCAAGAACTCCACCAAGCCCGATTACGAGGCGGAAATGGCGTTCATTATCGGCAAGCGCGGCCGGCACGTTCCGGCCGAACAGTGGCAGGAGTACGTTTTCGGCTACACCAACTTCAACGACGTGAGCGCGCGCGATTTCCAACTGCGCACTTCGCAATGGATGATCGGGAAGACATTCGATACGTTCGCGCCCATGGGTCCCGCAATTGTGACCGCGGACGAAATCGCCGACCCGCATGCGCTGGATATCAGCACCACCATCAACGGCGAAGTGCTGCAGCACAGCAATACCAACGACCTGATTTTCAAGATCCCCGAGCTGATCGCTTTTCTTTCAAGTGTCTTCACGCTGGAACCGGGCGATGTAATCGCGACCGGCACGCCTTCGGGGGTGGGCTTCGCCCGCAAGCCGCCGCGCTGGCTCCGGCCTGGTGACGAGGTGGTGGTGCGCGTGGAAGGGCTCGGAGAATTGCGCAATCCGGTCGTGGCGGAACAATAACCGCGGAAGAATAAGAACGCTACCACTGCGCTGCGCTCAACCGCCGCCGGAAATCGTCGATCACGCTCACCACGGGCGCGCCCGCGAAGTTAGCGGCGGGAAAGGCCGTGGTCCAGCGCGCGCCGGGCGGATAGAGCGCCACAAAATCCCAGACCACGCGCGCGCGTAGGCGGTGATTCCCCAACACGCCCGCCGGATCGGATTCGGCCGCGCGGCGGATTTCAGCCGACAATAAATGACCCGGATCCCAGAATTGCACCGCGCGCGGATCGGGCACACGCGCCACCGCCCCGGCGCCCGGCGCGTGCCAGTCCGTCAGCAGGACCGGCTCCCACACCACGAAAACCCGCACATTTGGATCGCGCACGTCGCGCAACACCGATTCGACCGCGGAGGCCCCCCGCAGACACGTCCCTCAAGTGGGCGAGAGCAGGACCACGACGCGGGGACGTCCGGCTGCCTCGTTGAACGATTGCCGGAAGGTATCCAGGTTGAAAGCGGCAACGCCGGGCTGTCCGGCCGGCGCAGTGGCGGGCACATAAGCGAACAGCATGGCCGCCACCAGGCCCGTCGAACACACCAGGACGGCGATATTAAGGAAGCGGCGCCGGCGTGCGCAGCGGCGCGTCCGAAAAGCTTGTACGATACCCACGGCCAGCATGAGCACGGCGAACGCGATCAGGTACGGTTGCAGCGACATGAAGATGCCCGAAGCGCCGGCGGACCCCAAGGCCAGCAAAAACGGTCCGAGCGGCAGGCAGCAACTGACGGCGGCCAGCGCGCTCGCCACTGCCGCCAGCGAAGCGGCTAAAGTTCCGCGGGAAGATGGCTCGCTGGGGGGCATGGCAGTTGTCAGGGCACCAGGGTACGCAGCAGCCGCGCGCCGGAGCCGGCCGCGATGGTGAACGGGGACGCTCCGGCAGGCACCGCCCAGACTTCGCCGGGCGCGAACTCTGCACCGTCGAACCGCCCGGCGCCTTCGACGCAGATCAGCAATTCCGCCTGCGGGCCGCCCGTGTAGCTCCGCTCACCCGCAACCGCGATCGATTCCGTCCGGAAATAGGGGCACTCTACCAGAAGACGCCGGCCCTGGCCCAAATCGACCGGCGGGCTGGGTCCCGGATGACCGCCCAGTTCCGCCACCGCTAGCGCCGCATCCAAATGCAGCTCGCGCGGCCTGCCGTAATCATACAACCGGTACGTGATATCGCTATACTGCTGGATCTCGCACAGCACCAAGCCCGGTCCGATCGCATGAACAGTGCCGGCGGGCACGAAAAAAGTGTCGCCAGGCTGCGGCGTGTACCAGCGCAGCAACTCCTCAATCTCGCCGGAGACGGCCGCCTCCCGCGCGCGATCGCTGGTGAGCGGTTGCTGGAATCCCAGGGCCAGCCGCGCGCCGGGCGCCGTCCGCAGCACGTGCCACATCTCGGTCTTTCCCACTCCCGCGGCGGAATCCGGCGGATGCACCTGCACCGAGAGGCTTTCGGACGTGAAGAGAAACTTCACCAGCAGCCGGGGCTCCTCGGGTGCGGTAAACCAGACCTCCCCGATCTTGCGTTCGGAACGTGGATACCATGGCTCGGTATCCGGAGTGCCCCAGACTTTTTCCAGTGCAGTGGAAGTGAGCCGCCGGACCGTCACTGCTCCACTATAAACCGGTGCAAACGCTCCAGCCCGCGCTCCAGCTCGTGCATGGAAGTCGCATACGAAATGCGCACGTGCTGATCGGTGCCGAACGCCTCGCCTGGAACCACCGCCACGGCCGCTTTGTCGAGCAGTTTCTCGGAGAATTGCACGCTGCCCGAAATGCCGTTGGTGTACGCCACCGAGATGTTCGGATAAGCGTAGAAGGCGCCCCGCGGCTCCGCGCACTTCACGCCCGGAATGGCGCGCAGACGCCGGATCACGAAATCGCGGCGCTTGGCGTATTCGGCCAGCATCACTCCCACGGATTCCTGCGGCCCGCGCAAGGCCTCCACCGCCGCTTTCTGCGCGATGGACGTGGGGTTGGAGGTGGAGTGGCTCTGCAGCTTCATCATGGCGCCGATCACCGGCGTGGGCGCCAGGGCGAAGCCGATGCGCCACCCCGTCATGGCATAGGTCTTCGAGAGCGAACCCGCCACCACCACGTTCTCCTTCGCGCCCGGCAGCGAAGCGATCGAAAACGGCTCGCTGTCGTAGAGGAAGTGGCAGTAACACTCGTCGGTCATCATGAAGATGCCGCGCCGCGCCGTGAGGCGGTAGATCTTCTCGAACTCCGCGCGATCCAGCACCGCGCCGCTGGGGTTCGACGGCGAATTGATCATGACCAGCTTGGTACGGTCGGTCAGGTACGGCTCGATCATGTCCGCCGTGAACGTGAACCCGCGGTCTTCATCCGTATCCACGAAAACGCACTTGGCGCCCGCATAATTCACGACGTCTTTGTACGTCACCCAGTAGGGCACCGGAATCACCACTTCGTCGCCGGGATCGAGCAGCGCCTGGGTCAGGTTGAAGATGGCGTGCTTGCCGCCCACTGTTACCAGGCATTCATTGGGTTGATAGTTCGTGCCGAAATCCGTGGTGTGCCGTTCGCACAAGGTCTTCTTGAGTTCCAACGTGCCGCCGGCATTGGTGTACTTGGTGAAATTCTGCTCGAGCGCGCGTACCGCCGCCTGCTTGATATTGTCCGGTGTGGGGAAGTCCGGCTCGCCCGCGCCGAAGTCGACCACGTCCACGCCCTGGCTGCGCAGTTTCTCCGCGTCACTCGCCACCTTCATGGTGGACGAGACACTAATCAATGAGATCCGTTCCGCGATGTCTAGTTTTGTTTGTACTGGCATTCCGTCGTTCCCTTACGCTCGTATTCCGGCTGCATGATCGCGATCGAACCGCTCTCGCAGCCGGTTTTCGACCGGCGGCGGCACCATTCCCCGGATATGGCCGCCCAATCCAAATACTTCTTTCACCAGGCGCGAACTGATGAATGAGTGCGCCTCGCTCGCCATCATGAAAACCGTTTCAATATCCGGCCTGAGGCGCCGGTTCATGAGAGCCATTTGCAGCTCGTATTCGTAATCCGAAATCGCCCTGATTCCGCGCAACAAAACGGTTGCGCCGTTCTGGGCCGCGTAATCCACCAGCAACCCGTTGAATGAGTCCACCGCCGCGTTGGGGAAGGGCCCCACCACCTCGCGCAGCATTTCGATTCTCTCTTCCACGGTGAAAAGCGGCAGCTTGGTTTCGTTACGCAGAATTGCCACGATCAGCTTATCGAAGAGACGGCAACCGCGCTCAATCAGGTCCAGGTGACCGTTGGTGATCGGGTCGAACGAGCCCGGATACACGGCGATCACTTGGGGCGGCTTCGTGGCCGTACGGCTGCTTTCAGTCTCTTTGGTTATTCTTCGATTCTAGCGGAAGTTCAAGGCTCTTGCTGAGCGGGGCTGGCGCGGCGGTCTAAAATTCGCCACAGTAAACCGAGGCCTGGCTCGATGTGGAAACTCTTTCCCGCCAGGATGTAGGTGACGGTACCGCGGGCTCCGTAACCCGCTTTAATCCCCTTCCGGTCGTAGCTCTCAACTAGTTGACCGTAGAAATCGGCGCGGGTATTTCCCCAGCTCACTTCAAAAAGCTCTACCCCGAGGACGAAGTATGGGGAGACCGCGGTCTGGCGTTCCAGGCGGCGAATGCGTCCGTCGATCACCGCGCCGGCTGGCAGCACGACTTCGCCGCCGCGGCGCACGTCGTCCCGCACCCTGGCGCGCACCGCGTCCCCCAGCGCGATGGTCTTGGAGTCGATGGCCGTTTCCATAACAACCTGGACAAGCAGCCCCGGCGGCAGCACAACATCGCGTATTCCTGGCTTGGGGGCGCCGGCATCCACCGCCGGTGGCTCAAAAGAGATGCTCGATTCCGTCTGATAGACGCGGCATTGCGAGAATTCGACGGCATTGTGATCGGCGGCGCCGGAAAGATGTGTGAGGGTCACCTCGCTTCGCTGCGGCAGCAATACGCCGGCACCGCCGATTTCCGTACGGGCATAGAGAATGCGAACCATGGCCTCGGCAAGGTCGAGGCTCTTCGGCATATCCTCCCCAAAGGTGTCCAGGCGGACCAGATCCAGAGAGGCGGGATCGAACCAGAACGAACCCTTCAGGGCCACCACCTCCGCCACACTGCTGTCGTCGTTGCGGGCACGGATCTTAAATCCGCTGTAGGCCCGCGGAACCCGGTAATCGTAACGGACCGCGCGCCGCCCGTCCAGATCTTCCTGGCCCCGATATTCGAGCGCAGCATTCCCTGAGACAAACACATCTTTGGGCACGGCCGAGAACAACAGGCCGGCGGCCGTGGCGCCGCTGGTGATGAACGCTTTTAGTTCCTTGTCTTCAAACTGCCGGGCTCCGGGCCACGCGTAAATTTCTTTGCCGTCCGCGGTCGAGACTTCCAGGCGAATGGTATCGAGCGGAGTGAACGGCCGGGATGCGGATCTGCGCTCCGATCGCTTGATGGTTTCAAGGCAGGTGTAATTCGGAAGGTGGGCCAGATCCTGCCGGAACTTTTCCTGGAAACGGGCCAGCACAACGCTTTCGGGCTGATCGCCGGCCGCGCAAAGGGCAACGGTTGCGGCGGTTATCAGCAGGCGGCCAGGCGCGCCCCTCATGGGCATTGTCCTGTAATCATACCCAATTAGTATTTAAACAGTATTGTCACAGGTGCTTCCATACGATAACATTCGAAGTTCCAGGGGTTTGAGGATAAGAGGGTCCTAAACTAGTGAAGCGCAGCGTCGAGGCCGCTAAAGGAGTGCGCTGGCTTTGGCTGGTGCTGGGCGGAGCCGCCTCGCTCGGGGCGCTTGCGGCCCTGGCTTCGGGCGGCGCGCCCGGCGTGCCCTCCTACGTTTACACGGCTACGGCACAGTTCGATAGCGAAGCCTGGATGCGCGGGCAGGAGCGCTTCCCGCAAAAGGCTGCCGTTCGGCTCGTCACGGCGTCCGGCTCGCGCGATCTGGCGCCCGGCTTTTACGCGTCGGTCGACCCGGAGGTTTCCTTCGACGGGCAGCGCGTGCTGTTCTCAGGCAAACCGCGGCGGGAAGACCCATGGCAGATTTGGGAGGCGCCCGCGGGGACGGGTGAGCCGCGCCGGGTGGCCGGCTGGCCGGAAGATTCCATCCGCCCGCTCTACCTGCCAGACGGCAAAATCGTCTATGCGCATAAGGCCGCGCAAGGCTACCAGCTTGAAGTATCGGCGCTCGCGGGCGGACAACCATTGCGCATTACTTACGCCCCGGGCAATCACCTGACCTGCGACGTGCTGCATGATGGCCGCGTTTTGTACGAACGTCCCCATCCCACCGCCGAGTCGGGCAGTAGCGACTTATATACGGTTTATCCGGATGGCAGCGGCGTGGAGGCCTACCGCTGCGATCACGGTCCGGCACGTCACGGCGCGCGACAATTGGCGTCCCGCGACATCGTCTTTGCTACCAGCAGCGGACTGGCGCTGTTCACTTCCGCGCTGGCCACGCAGACGGATATCGGCGCGGCGCGGGGCGAATTCGCCGCTCCGGTGGCCGAGGTGTCGCCCGCGGATTGGCTGGTTTCTTACCGCCCCAACGCCAGAACGCCGTACGCCATCTATAGCTTGAACGCGGCCGGCGGCGCCATTGCCAAGGTCTCCGGCGAGCCGGGGGTGCAGCCCGCGATTCTGGCCGCGCGCGAGGTTCCGCTGCGGTTTCCGTCGGGCCTGCATGACTGGCCGGGCGCAAATGTTCTGTGCCTGAATGCCTACACCTCCAAAGCCAGGATCACGGAAGGCTCCATCGGCACGGTACGGCTTTATTCGCAGGCGGCGGATAACAAGCCCGTGCTGCTGGGTGAGACGCCGGTCGAAAGCGACGGCTCGTTCTTCCTGCACGTGCCCAGTGAACAACCGCTGCGCATGGAACTGCGGGACCGGTCCGGCCGGGCGATCGAGAGTGAACGCGGCTGGTTCTGGATGCGGCGCGGCGAACAGCGCGTGTGTACGGGCTGCCATGCCGGTCCGGAGCGCGCGCCCGAAAATGCCGTGCCCAAGGTGCTACTGCGAGTTGATGTGCCGGTGGTCATGCCGGCGCCGCCAGTGGTTGCCTCCGGAGGTGCCCAATGAGATTTCTCGTTCCTCTGCTCGCCACCCTGGCGTACGCGGCCGACCGGCCCGCCGTGACCATCCGCTTCGAAGACGCCACGCCCACCTCCGGCATTCAGTTCACCCACAGCTTCGGCGCGCGTAAGCTGGGATCGCTGCTCGAAAGCACGGGCGCGGGCTGCGCCTGGTTTGACTACAACAACGACGGGCTGCCGGATCTCTATGTGGCGTCCGGCAAACCGTTGGGCGACGACATCCATCCTTACCCGTTGCGCACTCCGCCAAGTGCGGAAAACATGCCGCACAACCACCTCTATCGCAACGACGGCAACGGTAAATTCACCGATGTGACTGGTGAAGCCTGCGTGGGCGCGGACCTCTTCAGCATGGCTGCCATCGCCGCCGACTTCGATAATGACGGCTTTGTGGACCTGCTGGTGACGGGCTACGGCCACGTCACGCTATACCGCAACAAGGGCAACGGAACCTTTGAAGATGTCACGGCCAAGGCTGGCCTGAATGTGCCGGGGTGGTCGATCGGCGCCGCCTGGCTGGACTACGATCGCGATGGCTGCGTGGATCTCTTCATCGGCCGGTACGTGAAGTTCGATCCCAAGTACCGCGCCTATTACGCCGCGGACAATTATCCCGGCCCGCTGGATTACGCGGGCACCACCAGCATGCTGTTCCACAACAACTGCAACGGCACGTTTACCGATGTCAGCCAGCAGTCGGGGATCGGCAAATATGTGGGACGCGCCATGGGTGTCACTGCGGCGGATTTCGATGGCGACGGATATCCGGACATCTACGTGGCCAACGACAAGACCGAGAATTTCCTGTTCCACAACAACCATGACGGCACGTTCAAAGAGATGGCCGTGCAGTCGGGTGTGGCCTACGGGCAGAACGGCGAAAGCACATCCGCCATGGGACCGGTCTTCGCGGATTTCGAGAATAGCGGGCATGTAGGTTTGTGGGTCACGGACTCGCGCTACAACCGGCTGTTGCGGAACAACGGCACGGACTTCACCGACATTACGGAAGCCGCGGGTATCTCGCAATTGACGGCGCAATATGTGAGCTGGGGATCGGGCGCCTACGATTTCGATAACGATGGGCTGCGCGACATTTTCATTGCGCACGGCGGGTTGATCCACATGGTCCCCCAGGAGCACTCCATCTTCCGCAATCTGGGCGGCGGGCATTTCGCGGATGTTTCGAGCGATGCCGGACCGTTCTTCGAGGTGAAGACGGTAGCGCGCGGCGCCTGCTTCGCCGACTATGACAACGACGGCAAGGTGGACGCGTTCATGGTGAACCTGGGCGCGCCGGGCTACCTGCTGCGCAACGTTTCGCCGGGCTCGAATCACTGGCTGGCCATCAAGCTGGTGGGGCGGAAGAGCAATCGCGATGGCATCGGCGCGAAGGTCGAGGTGGTTACGGGCGGGCGCAAACAGCAGGCCGAGCGTGTCGCCGGATCGAGCTACCTTTCGCAGGACGACGCGCGCGTGCATTTCGGCCTGGGCAGCGCGGCCAAGGCCGATACGCTGATCATAAAGTGGCCCAGCGGAAAAATCCAGACCCTGCGCGATGTTCCCGCAGACCGAGTAGTAACCGTGGAGGAAAAATGAATTTAGTGGGGCAGGCCCGTGGCCTGCGGCGGCCTCTCAGGCCGCCCAGCGCTGGACCAACGAAAATCCTCCGCTCTACTCACCATCCCAGCCCGCACAGGATTGTGCTCAATGTATCGCCGGATGCGGCGGAACTCTTCGCCGTTGCGAACCAAATGGTCGTAGCTCTCATCCTGCCAAAAGGACTGTCCAGTTCGATGCAGCAGCAAGTTTGCCCGTCTGGCAGTTGCTGCCTTCAAAGAACAGAGAAGCCTAGAAACGTCGATATGCGGCGTAAGCAGTAAATGAACATGATTGGACATGATCACATACGCATGAAGTTGATACTGTCCAATCCGTGCGCCGTAATCAATAGAATCTTGCACCACCTGGGCGATCCCAGACTGGCTGAGAAACATCGGTCCAGACCGGGCGTGATCAAGCAGGCGGTCCATAGCAGCGAATGCCTGGCCCGAAGTCAATTTCTCTTTGGGGAAAGCGCGATATGCGGGGAGACTGTCCCGCAGACGGAAGGTGACGAACAGCGGTTGGCCGACCTCTTACCAATGAGGCAACCGGCGCTCTTGCAGCCCCATGCTGTTTCAGTGCAAAGTGCGGACCGAAAATCTCTCTCAGTGGGGCAGGCCCCTGGCCTGCGGCGGCCTCTCAGGCCGCCATACGTGCTCCCCGCAACTGCGGAGCGGCCTGAGAGGCCGCTGCAGGCCAGGGGCCTGCCTCACATACTTCTCCTGACTCTAGTACTCGGCGAGGCGATTTTACAGGGCGCCGCGTTGCAGTATCCGTCGCCTGTGGAACTAGCCGTATCCCCCGATGGCGCACGCCTCTTTGTGGTCTGCGAAGGCACCGGCGAGCTTGCGGCCGTCGACGCACATACCGGCAAAATCAAGGGACGCGTGCAGGTCGGGCTGGTGCCCAAAAGCGTGTGGCTGAACGGCCCTTACGCCTTCGTCGCTAACTCCTGGAGCGACACAGTGTCGGTGATCGACACCCGATCTCTGACCGTCACCCGCACGCTAATAACCGGCTTCGAGCCCAACGCCGTCTACGCGGACCCGTCCGGCGCTACACTCTACACCGCCAACCGCATCAGCAATGACATCTCGGTGATCGACCTGTCCAGCGGCACCGAAACGCGCCGGCTGGCCGCCGGACGAGGCGCCAGTTACCTGACACCGTCGCCCGATGGCCACTCCATTTACTGCACGCACATCTACCCGAACATCGGCCGCCACCACGCCCCCCCGCAATCCGAAATCACCGTGATCGATGCCGACCGCCAGATCGTACGCGAACGGCTACCGCTCCCCAACATAGCCGGAGTCTTCCATGTGGCGTTCTCGCGCGATGGCCGCCTTGGGATCGCCTGCCAGTTGCGGCCGAAAAATCTCATCCCGCTCGCGCACGTGGAGCACGGCGCGGTCTTCGGCGATTCGCTCACGCTGTTTGGCTCTGACGTGGGGGACCGCGTCGAAGTACTGATCGACGAGTTGGAGCAGTATTACACCATGCCCTTCGGCGTGACGATCGCGCCGGACAAAACCACTGCCTACATTTCGACTACCGGCGCGAACAGTATCACGGTGGTGGACATCGGCCGTCTGCTGCAATTCGTACGCACGGCTTCTCCGACGGAGCGGCGCGCTCTGGGCAATGATCTTTCGGCATCCGCCCATTTCGTCGCAGCGCGGATCCCGGTCGGCCGCGCTCCCAAAGGTGTCGCGCTCTCGCCCGACGGCGCGATACTCTACGTCGCCAACCGGATGGACGACACCGTATCGGT
The DNA here is from genome assembly GCA_963843255.1 of Bryobacterales bacterium. Taxonomy (GTDB): domain Bacteria; phylum Acidobacteriota; class Terriglobia; order Bryobacterales; family Bryobacteraceae; genus Bog-159. The sequence continues at coordinate 676,453 of CAWJJQ010000010.1, forward strand.
GATCGATACGGCGGCGCGCAAAGTAGTGCGCACCATCGATCTCGGCGGGCCGGCCGAATTGACGCCGCAGCGGCGCGGCGAACGGCTGTTCTACAATGCCCGCTTCGCCTTCCACAGCGGCTTCAGTTGCGCCAACTGCCATCTCGAAGCGACCTTCGACGGTCTGCAATGGGACCTGGAACCGGACGGCTTCGGCAAAGATATCGTCGATAACCGCCTGCTCGAAGATGTGGACGGGACCGAGCCCTTCAAATGGAATGGAGGCAATCCGGACCTGGAGACGGAGTGCGGGCCGCGCACCGAGAAGTTCTTCTATCGTTCCCAGAGTTACTCGCACGAGGAATTAAGCGACCTGGTCAGCTACATCAAGGCGATGCCCGCGCGTCCCAACCGCTACCGGCTGCCGAACGGCGAGCTGACCGCGGCGCAGGATCGCGGCAAAGATATCTTCGAACGCACCCGCCGCAAGGATGGCACGCCAATCCCACAAGCCAATCAATGTGCCTTCTGCCACTCCGGGCGCCACTATACCAATCAGACCCAGGTGGACGTGGGCAGCGGTAAGTGGTCCGACCGGTCGCCGGTGCTCGATGTTCCGCAACTGACTAACATCGCCTTGACAGCACCTTACCTGCACGATGGTTCCGCGGGCAGCCTGGAAGAGATCTGGACCGTATTCAACCCCAAGGATACACACGGGGTCACCAACGACCTGGCCAAAGACGAACTCAACGACCTGATTGAGTATTTGAAGACGTTATGAGACACAATACCTGGCGCATCCTCGCGTTGTTCCTGCCGGTGATGGCCTTGGCGCAGCCCATGCCGCGTTACCGGTGGCAGAACTTCACTGTCGCCGACGGCCTGCCGGACAACCGCGTTTTCTGTGTAGCGGTGGATGGATCGCGCATCTGGGCGGGCACGGAAAATGGCCTGGGATTGTACGAAAACGGCAAATGGAAGATCTTCCGTACCGGGGATGGACTGGCCCATCGCGCCGTGCTCTCCCTGGCGGTGGACAAGCGGACGCACGACGTATGGGCCGCCACCATGGGCGGGCTCAGCCGCTATTCCGCCGGCCGCTTCGACAGCTTCACGCAGCTCAATAGCGGGCTGCCGAACGATGTGGTCTACGGCGTGGCCGTCGCGGGCGATTACGTGTGGGCCGCCACCGCCGCTGGAGCCGGCCGGCTGAATACGCGCACCGGTGAATGGAGCCTGTTCAACGAACGCAACACGCCCATGTATGAGATCTGGACCTACGCGGTCAGTCCCGGAACCAGCAAGGTGTATTACGCGGTATGGGGTGCCGGCGTATTGGAATATGACGTCAAGTCCGAGCGCTGGAAGGATTACAACGATCCGGATGGCGAGACCGAGATGGTCCTGTTTAAGGACCAGGGATTGGTTCACGAAATTACGACCTCGGTCAGTTGGATGGAGCAGGAAAAGATCCTGTGGGTGGCGACTTACTTTGGCGCCAGCCGGTATGACGGCCGCAACTGGCGCAACTTCATGAAGAAAGACAGCGGCCTGCCCAGCGACTTCATGAACCAGGTGAAAGGCGTGGACGGCAATCGCGCCTGGTTCTCGACCGACAAAGGATTAGCCTATTACGACGGCGAGAACTGGGCCGTCTATCGCCCGTCGATGGAGACCGGCAAGCCCGAGATGCTGGTGCGCGACAGTCAGGGCAAGGTGACGCAGGTGGAAGCCGCCACGGCTCCCGCTCACCACTACACTTTTGGAGTTGATTTTCAGGGGAAGGACATCTGGGTGGCCACGGCCAAAGGCCTGAGCCACGGGATGCCAATCGAACAGGAGGTTACACAAAATGTTACTCGAAGACATGATTAGCGAAGTTACTGGCGCGGCGGTGGAGAAGCGGGCCATCACGGACCTTAAGGTCCTCAACGAAGCGTTCGATTACGAACGGCCCAGCTCCTTTTCGCGGGGCATGCGGATCGATCTGAACGGGCTGGTGGTTCTTTTGATCTCCGGCACGGCCAGCATCGACGAGTATGGCGAAACGGTGCACATCGGCGATTTTCGCGCGCAGTGCCGCCGGATGCTCTACAACATTACCGGGCTGCTGAAGGCTGAGGGCGCTACCTGGCACGATGTCGTGCGCACGACCTTTTACCTGCGCGACATCGATCGCGATTATCGCGAATTCAACGAGGAGCGCACCGCGTTTTACAAAGAGCAGGGACTCGACCCGCTGCCTGCCTCGACTGGAATTCAGGCGAAGCTGTGCCGCCCCGAGCTGCTGGTGGAAGGCGAAGCCATCGTCATGTTCCGGCCCGCCGAATCGCGACGCTAAACGGGCGGCCTTCCATGCGCACCTTTCTGGCCCTCTTGTGGACGGCCGCGGCCGCTCTGGCGCAATCGCCCGGCGCCTGTTCGTGCGGCGCGAATCCGCCCGGACCGCCGGCCGAGCGCACGCTGACCCCTTATGCGAACGCGCCCGACGACCTGCGGCCTTTCTCGCGCTTCACCAAGCCGTATTACGAGTTCTACACCAACACCGTGGAGTACAACGGCGCGGCGCGCGATGTTCCGGCGCCGGACCTCAAGGACCTGAGCGAGGTGCGCATCGGTTTCCTGGGCCCCATCTCTGAACATCGGGACGAGGCTCTCGGGCGCATGATGCTGAACGGCGCTCAGCTTGCCATCGAAGAAGCCAACGCCGCCGGCGGCTACGGCGGCAAACCTTTTCGCCTGATGCTGCATAACGACTCCGCCATTTGGGGCGCGTCCAGCAACGAAATCGTGAAGATGACCTACGACGAGCACGTGTGGGCGATGCTCGGTTCCATCAGCGGCGACACCACCCATATCGCGCTGCGCGTTTCGCTCAAATCGGAGATGCCCATCGTCAACACGGCGGCCACCGATCCCACCATCCCGGAAACGATCATTCCGTGGGCGTTGCAAGCCATCCAGGACGATCGCGTGCAGGGATATACGCTGGCACGGCGCATTTATACCGAATTGGGGCTCAGCCGCGTAGCATTACTGCGCGTGAACGAACGCTATGGCCGTTTCGGAGTAATCAAATTCCGGGACGCCTCGCGGCGCCTCGGGCATCCCGTGGTGCTCGAACAGAAGTACATGCCCGGCGATACCGACTTCAGCCATCAGCTCGGCGTGATTCAGGATTCCAATGTGGATGCGGTAGTGCTGTGGGCCGACCAGATACCGGCCGGCAACATCCTGAAACAAATGCGCGAGCTGGGCATGAAACAGCGGGTGTTTGGCGCGTTTCGGGTGTATGGCAGCGAAATGCTGCGCATTGCGGGCCCCGCCGCCGAAGGGCTGGAATTTGTCTTCCCTTACGATCCCACGCGCGACGATCCAGTGTGGACCGGTTTCAACAGCCGGTTTCAGAAACGCTTCGAGAAGACGCCCGAAGTGTTCGCGTCGCTGGGATACGATGGCATGCGCATTCTGGTCGACTCGATCTGCCGCGCCGGCCTGAACCGGGGCCGTATTCGCGATGCTTTTTACGGGCTGGAGCGTTTTCGGGGCGTCACCGGAGAGATGGTCTTCGACCCGAATGCCAAGAACATCGCGCCTCTTTTCCTGGGCACGATCCGGAACGGCAAGGCCGCCTTCCGCCGCGAGCCGATGCAGAAACCTTATGCGCGCATCGAGGAGGAGACTGTCGCGTACAACGGACCGCCGCTGGCGGATAATCCCGCCGGCGAAGTGCGCATCGGCATCTTTGGCCCGGGGGCGGACAAACTAGCCGCGGATCCGGCATTGCAGCGCGCCGCGGGCCGCAACTTCACCCTGGTGGGCGTGCCGTCGGAAGGATCGTGGGGCAAGGCTTCCACGGCGCTCGTCGAGATGATGGGGCAGGAGCGGCTGATCGGCGTGATCGCTACGGATCGCAACGCGAGCCATCTGGCGGAGCAACTCGCGGTAAAGATGTTCGTACCTTTGATCGCCATCTCCGCCGACCGCTCGCTGACGGCTTTGAATATTCCCTGGATTTTTCGCCTGCCTCCGGATGGAGACATTGAGGACGCTGTTCGCGCGTTGGCGGAAGCAACGGTGAAGGCAGGGTCCAACCGCTTGCGGGTTCGGGATCTGCTCGCTTCTGGGTTGCGGTTCGACTCTCGCGGAGAACCTCGTTAAGGGCGGGCTGAGAGCCCTTTGCCGGCTGCGGGCATCATTACGAGCCTGCCCCACTTAGACGGCGCACTCGCCCCGGCCTAGCTGCAGGGAGTAGGCGGAATCGTCGCCCCAATCCTGGTAGATCTCGGGAAACAGCTCGGCGGGCTTGGCCAGGTCGCTGGTCAGGCCGCGGAAGGTTTCCACCTTCTGGCGCATCACGTACTGGCGGAAGGTTTCGGCGGGCGCACGGTTCGCGATGTAGTGATCGAGGATGCGGGATACAGCTTCGGGGGCGAGGCGCGCCGGGACGCTCTGCACGGCCAGGCCGAAGCGCATCAGGCCTTCGTGATCGAAGCCGCCGCCCAGCAGCATCTGGTAATAGGGCACCTCTTTGCCATCGATCTTGCGGGCGTTGCCGTAGAAGCCGAAATCGGCAATCCAGTGCTGGCCGCAGGAGTTGGGGCAACCGCTCACCTTGATGGACAGCTTGCGCACGAGCGGGTCGTCGTAGTTGTGTACGACCTCTTGTAGCGCAGCGCCGAGGTTCATGGACTTGGTCAGCGCGAGGTTGCAGGAATAGGCGCCGGGGCAGGTGGTGACGTCGCCGATCTCGCGCGCGCCGGCTTCGCCCAGGCCGAGCGCGTCGAGCGCGGCATGCACTGCGCGGAGGCGGCCGAGAGGGACAAATCCGAGCAGCATGTTCTGATCGATGCCGATGCGCAGGAGGCCATCGCCGGCGTCGGCGGCTAATTGGGCGAGGCCGCGCATCTGCCCGCTGGTGAGGTTGCCTTGATCGACACGCACCACTACGGCCGCATAGCCGGACTGCCGTTGCTCGACCAGATTGGTTTCGAGCCAGTGATCGTAGCGCGGGTCGCCGGTGCCGTTGCTGTGGATGACGGGCAGCAGCGCGCCCTGGCCGAGCGGCTGGGGGTGAGATTGATGTCCGCCGAAGCCCTCGGGCACAAGCTGCGGCCAGGGGATGCCGCCATTTTCGAGGATGTCCGCGTATTCGCGCTCGATCTGGTCGCGCAGCCAGTCGATACCGCGCTCGCGGAGGACGAACTTCATGCGAGCCTTGTTGCGGTTCTGGCGGTTGCCGTACTTATTGAAGACCCGCACCACGGCTTCGCAGCGGTTGAGCAGGCGCTCTTCGGGGAGGAACTCGTCGAGGAGCTGCGCTTCGGTGGGGAGCGGGCCGAGGCCGCCGCCAATCAGGGCGCGGAAGCCGCGGCGGCCGTCGCGAATGACGGCGCGCAGGCCGATGTCGTTAATGGCGCCGGCGATGCAATCCTGGTGGCCGCAGCCATCGAAGGCGATTTTGAACTTGCGCGGCAGGTTGCCGGTGAGATCTTTGCGCAGGAAGGCGTAGGCGACGCGCTGGGCGTAGGGGCGGACGTCGAAGACTTCGTCGCGGGTGAGGCCGGCGAGCGGGCAGGTGGTGACGTTGCGGACGGTGTTGTAGCAGGCTTCGCGGTTGGTGAGGCCGACGTCGGCAAGCATGTGCATGAGGTCGGCCACGCGCGCCAGGGGCACGAAGTGATACTGCAGGTTCTGGCGGGTGGTGATGTGGCCCTTGCTGCCGGCGAAGGTGTCGCTGATGACGGCGAGCTGGTCCATCTGGGCGGCAGTGAGCAGGCCGCCGGGGATCTTGCAGCGGACCATCTGAACGCCGGGCTGGCGCTGGCCGTAGATGCCGTGCTTGAGGCGGTAGGGGCGGAAGTCGTCCTCGGGAATGTCGCCGGCCAGGAAGGCGGCGGCTTTAAGGCGGAAGGTTTCGATTTCTTCGCGCACGGTGCGGTCGTGCTGGAGCTCGAAGTCGTCGCGAATCGTCAGGGTATCTTCAACAGCGGTTGCCATAGGCAATCTCCCTATTGCCTATAGAGATTAGCATGAACACGCGAAAGATGCAATGGCCGGAACCGGGTGTGGAGACGGAAAAAGTCGAAAAAGATATGTTCGAAGCCAATAACACGTTTGGTTTGTATGGCTTGAGAACTAGCGAAGCCAAGGAAGCTTTAGCGGGGGCCGGCTTGGATACGCCACTCCATTCCCCATACCGAGGGTAGCATTTGAATGGTGCGTACCAAGTGTCCCGAGTTCGGGTGATGGGTCTAAGTGACTGTACTGCCGGGAGAACCGAAGGCGAATCACGCGGGGTCCGCTGTGATCGGTCGAGATGGGCTCGGCTTCGTGGAGGCAAAAGGCTCGTCACCCGCTAACGAAGTTTTCCAGCAACACCGGGTCTGATGATCGCGCGCAACGGGCAGCGGACCGTTCGGAATAAAAGCCGAATTGGGAACGAGCCACCTTTGGACCTTTCGCACTGCTCCCGCCTATCGTCGCCCGCCGGAGCACATCTGTCGTTCGGCATCACTCAAATGGTCTGCCGCCTCAACGCCTGCGTCAGCCTGAAGAATACCAGCTCAGGTTTTGTTGCGAATAGTTAGCGTGGTTCGCGGGGACCGATCCAACTCAGCGATCCAAATGGCGTGACGCCGTAGAATGCTCTCCACTTGTGAAGTCCGGTAGTCGCAGCTTTCAAGGTAGACTACTTTCGGCGGACCGCCACGGGACTCTGCAAGATCGAGAAAATCGGCATCCGCCGTAACGATCGTGAACCCCTCGGCCGCCGCGTATTGCCAAATTTTCTCGTCGGGCGTGGAACGCGCCAGCCCCGTATCGAAGACATGCGCCGAGCCAGGGAAGAGTTCTTCAAGACGGCCAACCAGCTTGGGCGAGGGATTTGCGTCGAAAAGCAGTTTCAACGCGACTTGCGCTCCCGTCCAGTCTGGGCAGCGTAGGCGTAGACGGCGGGAAAATCGGCCTTTTCCAAGTACGGGTAATCGGCCAGAATTTCATTTTCGGTCATCCCGGATGCGAGCATATCCAGCACATCCCAGACCGTGACACGAAACTCACGGATGCAGGGCTGTCCGGAGCGCTGCCCGGGTACAACAGTAATCCGGGAAAGGTCGGCCTTGTCTGTCACATCCATAATCGCATTATCCCCGATTTCGGCCTCGCCCCAGCAACGTCATGTGTCCTGCTCCTGACCACCGAAACCTTTACCATAGCCGAGCGAGGCAAGGATGCGTATCAGCAGATCTGTCGACACGTGCTCCAGGTCATCGTTCAGAATCGAGGTACTCCACCCCGCTCGGTGCGCATGGCCGGTCAGGCAGCAGTCCTGCTCCTGACCACCGATACCTTCACCCGATAGCCGAGCGAGGCAAGGATGCGTATCAGCAGATCTGTCGATACGTGTTCCAGGTCATCGTTCAGAATCGCGGTAACCCTCGTCCGCGAGGTCCCAGACCGCCTCGCAATCTCCGCGTGCGTGAACCCGTGCTCGCGGACAATCCGCTTGAAACGGGTGAGCAGCGCATGCTGGACCTGCCATTCCTTGGCATCCGTCGAGGATAGTCCCAGCGCGCCGGCCAAAGCTTCGGGGGTCGCTGCGACAATCGGTTTCAGTTTAGGCATCGAGAAGCTCCTTCAAACGTTTTCTCGCCAGTTCGATCTCCAGGGCCGGAGTCCGCTGGGTCTTCTTTGCGAACGCGTGGAAAACCAGGACACCGGTCGCGGATGCCGTGTAGTAGAACACCCTGAAAATTCCGCCCTCGCTTCTCACGCGCAACTCCCGAACGCCTGGGGATACGGTTGCCATTGGCCGTGCGTTCGGCATGTCGAGTGACTCCCCCATCTGTAGCAGGTACAGTCCCCGCCCCAGACGGACTCGCCATCCCTGGGAAACCGCCGGATCTCATCCCGCGCTTTCGGATGGAAGATAACTGGCCGTACATCTTGAATGTATCAGATTTGAGACATCGGATTTGCCGGACCATCCGGACGATGCGCACCAACCAACGGATCGGCACAGCGCAACTAACAGAGCCGGCGCAGCACCCAGAACCCAGAACCCAGCACCCGCGGCCAAAGGCCGCCCGCCGCAAGCTAAAGTATTATCCATGTCCCGAAAGCTTTTCCTCCTCCTAGCCGCCAGCACCACCCTAGCCACCGCCGCCGTCCCCACTACCCTTACCACCCCCGCCGGCCAGCTAACCGGCGCCCCCTCCCACGGCATCGTCGCCTTCAAAGGCATCCCCTACGCCGCCCCGCCCGTCGGACCCCTCCGCTGGAAACCGCCCCAGCCCCTCGCCCCCTGGACCGGCGTCCGCAAGGCTCTCAAATTCGGCGCCCGCTGCATGCAGGGCCGCATCTACGACGACATGGTCTTCCGCGATCCCGGCCCCAGCGAAGACTGCCTCTACCTCAACGTCTGGACCTCCGCGCCCTCCGCCGCCGCCCGCCTCCCCGTCATGGTCTGGGTCTACGGCGGAGGCTTCGCCGCCGGCGCCACCTCCGAACCCCGCCAGGATGGCGAAAACCTCGCCAAAAAAGGGGTCGTGGTCGTCAGCATGAATTACCGCCTCGGCATCTTCGGCTTCTTCTCCCACGCCGAGCTGGCCGCCGAGTCCGGCCACAATTCCTCCGGCAACTACGGCCTGCTTGACCAGATGGCCGCCCTCCAATGGGTCCACGACAACATCGCCGCGTTCGGCGGCGATCCCGCCAAGGTCACCATCTTCGGAGAATCCGCCGGATCGTTTTCCGTCAGCGCCCTCATGGCCTCGCCCCTCGCCCAGGGCCTGTTCCACCGCGCCATCGGCGAGAGCGGCGCCTTCTTCAGCACCGTCCTCGCCCTCAAGCCCCTAGCCGAATCCGAAGAGGCCGACGCCAAATTTGCCGCCACCCTCGACGCCCATTCGCTCGCCGCCCTGCGCGACCTCCCCGCCCCCAAGCTTCTCGCCGCCGCCCTCAAAGAGGAGGACATCCGCTTCGCCCCCAATATCGACGGCTACTTTCTGCCCCAATCCGTGCGCGACATCTTCGCCGCCGGCAAACAAACCCACGTACCCCTCATGGCCGGATGGAATCACGACGAAGGCGGCTACCGCGCCATCTTCGAAAAGCAGGCCCCCACCGCCGCCAACTTCGAAGCCTACGCCCGCGAGCACACCCACGACCTGGCCCCCGAATTCCTGAAGCTCTACCCCGCCTCCACCGACGAGGAGGCCCAGCGTTCCGCCCAGGATCTCGCCGGCGACCAGTTCATCGCCTTCGGCACCTGGAAGTGGCTCGAGATGCAGTCCGCTACTGGCGCGTCGCCCCTCTACCGCTACGAGTTCGACGATGCCCCGCCCGTCCCCGCCAAAGCCGGTGAGCCGCCGCCCGGCGCCTACCACTCCGCCGAAATCGAGTTCGTCTTCGGCATGCTGGCCTACCACAGGCTCCACTGGCGCGCGACGGACAAAGCCCTTTCCAACCTCATGTCCACCTACTGGTCCAACTTCGCCAAGAACGCCGACCCCAACGGACCCGGCCTGCCCGAGTGGCCCGCCTACACCAGTCAGGATCATTATGCGGTCATGCACCTCGCCGCCACCTCCAAAGCCGCCCCCGACAGCCACCGCGCCCGCTACCTGTTCCTCGACAAATGATGCGTGCCCGATTAACAAGTAAATCGTTTAGTATCATATATTTATCTGTATTGGTAGCTTCGTTCGGAACGTCCCCTTCCCCCGCCTTTGCCCTCGGCCAGCCCGCCTACGTCGAGACCGCCGGCCGCCCCGGCAGCTTCCCCATAGCCCGAGCCCATACCTGCGCCGCCATCTATGTTGACCCCGCCGACTACCCCGGCGTCCTCCGCGCCGTCACCGACCTCCAGGCCGATATCGAACGCGTCACCGGCTGCAAACCAACCCTCGCCCACGACCCCGCCGCTCTCCCCACCGCCGCTATCGTGGTCGGTTCGATCGCCAAAAGCCCGCTCGTCTCCCGCCTCGCCGATACCTCCGCCCTCACCGGCAAATGGGAATCGTTCCTCACCCAGGTCTCCGGCGGCTACCTGGTCATCGCCGGCAGCGACAAGCGCGGCGCCATCTACGGCATCTACGATCTCTCCGAGCAAATCGGCGTCTCCCCCTGGTATTGGTGGGCCGACGTCCCCGTCGCCCATAAAGACGCCCTCTACGTTAAACCCGGCCGCTTCCTCCAGGGCGAGCCCGCCGTCCGCTATCGCGGCATCTTCCTCAACGACGAAGCCCCCGCCCTCTCCGGCTGGACCCGCGAGAAATTCGGCGGCTTCAACCACACCTTCTATGTGAAGGTCTTCGAGCTGATCCTCCGCCTCAAAGGCAACTACCTCTGGCCCGCCATGTGGGGCAGCGCCTTCAACGAAGACGATCCCCTCAACCCCCAGCTCGCCGGCGAATACGGCATCGTCATGGGCACCTCCCACCACGAGCCCATGCTGCGCGCCCAGCAGGAATGGAAGCGCCATGGCAAAGGCCCCTGGAACTACGCCACCAATCCCGACGTCCTGCGCGCCTTCTGGGACGAAGGCATCCAGCGCAACAAAGCCTACGAAAGCATCGTCACCCTCGGCATGCGCGGCGATGGCGACATGCCCATGGACGCCACCGGCGGCATCGAGGCCAACAAAGCCCTGCTCGAAAAGATCGTGTCCGATCAGCGCGCCATCCTCGCCCAGCGCATGGGGCCCGATCTCACCCGCGTCCCTCAGGATTGGGCCCTATATAAAGAGGTGCAGGAATATTACGAAGCCGGCATGCGCGTCCCCGACGATGTCACCCTGCTCTGGTGCGACGATAACTGGGGCAACATCCGCCGCCTGCCCACCCCCGATGAGCGCAAGCGAGCCGGAGGCGCGGGCATCTACTACCACTTCGATTACGTCGGCGGTCCGCGCAATTACAAATGGCTGAACACCAATCCCATCTCCAAAGTCTGGGAGCAGATGAATCTGGCATATCAATACGATGCCCGCCGCATCTGGATCGTCAACGTGGGCGACCTCAAGCCCATGGAGTTCCCCATCGAATATTTCCTCAGCCTGGCCTGGAATCCCAAGCAATGGCCGCACTCGAAGATCGAACGGTTCGGCCACCTCTGGGCCGCGCGCGAATTCGGTCCCACGCACTCCCACCAAATCGCCGCCCTCATCGCCGCCTACACGAAATACAATGGCCGCCGCAAGCCCGAGCTGCTTGAGCCCGGTACCTTCAGCCTCCAGAATTACGATGAAGCCGATACCGTTCTAGCCGATTGGAAAGCCCTGACCGCCAGAGCCGAGCGTCTCTACCGGCAGTTACCCGCCAACCAGAAAGATGCCTTCTTCGAGTTAGTCCTCTATCCCGTCAAAGCCTGCGCCATCGTGAATGAGCTGTACATCGCCGCGGCGAAGAATCATCTCTACTCCGCACAGGGCCGCGCCAGCGCCAACGACTACGCCGCCCGCGTCCACGACCTTTTCCAGGCCGACGCGGATTGGTCCGCCACTTACAACCACTCACTCGCCGGCGGTAAGTGGGATCACATGATGGATCAGACTCACATCGGCTACACCGGCTGGCAGGAGCCCAAGGTCAATGCCGCGCCGCAGGTAACCACCATCGAAGTGCCCCAAACCGCCGCCATGGGAACCAGCCCCGAAACTCTGCACTTCGATGCCTTCACCCGCCCCCGCCGCTCCATCGAGATCTTCAACCGCGGCCGCGCCCCGTTCGCCTTCACCGCCACCGCCGGCGCCCCCTGGATCGTCTTGTCTACCACCCGCGGCACCGTCCCTAAGGACGATCTCCTGGCTGTCACCATCGACTGGACCAAGGCCCCGCAAGGCTCCGCCGAAAGCTCCGTCACGATCCATGGCGCAGGCAGCACCGCCACCGTCAAAATCGCCGCCTTCAACCCCTCCGGCATCTCCCCGGATTCCCTGCAGGGCTTTGTCGAAGCGGACGGCTACGTCTCCATCGAGGCCGAGCACTACACCGCCAAAACCGGAACCACCGCCGCCCGTTGGGAGCGCATCCCCGATTACGGCCGCACCCTCTCCGCCATGACCATCCTCCCTCCCACCGCCCCCAGCGTTACCCCCGCCCAGGGAACTTCCACGCTCGAATATCGTATGTACTTGTTCGATCCCGGAACCGTTCAGGTGCACACCATCATCGCGCCTACACTCAACTTCGTCCCCGGCCGCGGCCTGCGCTTCGCCGTCTCCTTCGACGATCAGCCTCCCCAAATCGTCGATGCCCTGGCGCATAACTCCCAACAGGATTGGGACGAGTCCGTCAAAAATAACGTGCGCGATATCCCGTCCACCCACTCGGTCTCCGGCACCGGATATCATGTCTTGAAGCTATGGATGGTCGATCCCGCGGTAGTCGTGGAAAAGATCGTCGTCGATCTGGGTGGTCTCCAGCCCAGCTATCTAGGCCCGCCAGAAAGCGCAAAGGGGCGCGTGTCCGCGCCGCCAAACAGGTCAGAACTTGCGAGATAGTGGCGGCGCGGCCGAGCCCCGTTTTGCGCGACTTCAATATGCCCTTTCACAAAGGAACCTTATGACGCGTTCACTGCAGCTTGCTCTTTGCCTCATCGCACTCTCTGTCCTGACATCTACCCCGACATGGGCCGATGCCTCCAAACCCCTGCTCATCCGCCACCCTAGCATCAGCCGCGACAAAATCGCCTTCTCCTATGCCGGCGACATCTGGACCGTCGCCCGCGATGGCGGCGATGCCCAGCGCCTCACCGCCGGCGTAGGCGCCAAGTTCGATCCCTACTTCTCGCCCGATGGCAAATGGATCGCCTACACAGGCGAATACTACGGCAATCCTGACGTCTTCGTCATCCCGTCCACCGGCGGCGAGGCCCGCCGCCTCACCTATCATCCGGCGCAGGACCACGCCGAAGGCTGGACCCCCGATGGCAAGAGCATCCTGTTTGTCTCCAACCGAACCAGCAGCACCGATCCGCCCAAGCTGTTCACCGTTCCCTTCGAGGGCGGCTTCCCCACCGAGTTGCCGCTGCCCATGGGCTCCGCGGGCTCCTTCTCGCCGGATGGCTCCCAAATCGCCTATTCCCCCAAGTTCCAGTGGCAGGCTGCCTGGAAGCGCTATCGCGGCGGCCAGACCATGCCCATCTGGATCGCGCACCTCTCCGACTCCCACGTCGAGAAAATCCCCCGTGACAATTCCAACGACTCAGACCCCATGTGGGTCGCCAACCACGTCTACTTCCTCTCCGACCGCAACGGCCCCGTAGCCTTGTACGCCTATGACACCGAAACCCACCAGGTCTCCGAAGTCGTGCGCAACAACGGTCTCGACTTCAAGTCTGCCTCCGCCGGCCCCGGCGCCATCGTCTACGAACAGTTCGGATCCCTGCACGTCTACGATCTCAATTCCAAAAAGGACAAAGCCATCAACGTGCGCCTGCCCGGCGAATTTCCCGAAGTAGCGCCGCACTTCGAAAAGCTGGAAGCCCGCCACATCCTGAACGCCAATATCTCGCCCACCGGCGCGCGCGCCGTTTTCGAAATCCACGGCGAGATCGTAACCGTGCCCGCCGAGAAAGGCGATATCCGTAACCTCACCAACAGCCCTGCAGTGGCCGACCGCGACCCCGCCTGGTCCCCCGACGGCAAACGCATCGCCTGGTTCTCCGACGAATCCGGCGAATATGCGCTCCACATCCGCGATCAGAACGGCCTCGCCGATGTCACCCGCATCAGCCTCGGCAATCCGCCGTCTTATTTCTATTCGCCGGTCTGGTCGCCCGACAGCAAAAAGATCGCCTACTCCGATAAGCGCCTGAACCTCTGGTACGTGGAAGCGGATGCCAAGGGCGCCGCGCCCGTCAAAGTCGATACCGACTATTACGACAGCCCCTTCCACACCCTCAACCCCACCTGGTCGCCCGACAGCAAGTGGATCGCTTACACCAGGCAGCTTCCCAGCCACCTGCATGCCGTGCGCATCTTCAGCCTCGAGTCCGGCAAGAGCAGCCAGGTCACCGACGGCTTCAGCGATGCGTTGTACGCCGATTGGGACAAGGCCGGCAAGTACCTGTATCTGACCGCCAGCACTGACGTCGGCCTGGGCGCAAGCTGGCTCGATATGTCCAGCATCGATCGTCCCAGTTCCCGCAACGTCTACCTGGTGGTCCTGTCCAAAGACGATCCCTCGCCCCTCGCCCCCGAGAGCGATGAAGAGAAAGGCGACGAGGCCAAGAAGGGTGACGACGCGAAAAAAGACGCCGACGCCAAGAAACCCGACGAGCCCAAGAAAGACACCGACGCCAAGAAGGACGCCGCGCCCGACAAAGACAAGCCCAAAGCGCCGCCCGTAGTGAAAGTCGATTTCGAGGGCATCACCCAGCGCATCATCGCCCTTCCCATTCCCGGCCGCAATTATCAGGGCCTGGCCGCCGGCAAAGAAGGCGAGATGTTCCTGGCGGAAGCTCCGGCCATCTTCAACGGCAACGGTCCGCCCCCGCTGACTATCCAGAAATTCGATCTGAAGAAGCGCAAGACCGACAAGGTCGTGGATGGTGTCACCGCGTTCGTCCTCTCCGCCAACGGCGAGAAGATGCTCGTCCGACAGGGCGAATCCTGGCGCATCTCGCCCACGGGCGAGCCGCCTAAGCCGGACGCCGCGCCCCTCAAGCTCGCCGAGATGGAAGTCTACGTCGATCCCCGCGCCGAGTGGAAGCAGATGTATCACGAAGTCTGGCGCATCGAGCGCGACTTCCTCTATGACCCGCACGCCCACGGGCTCGATCTGGCCGCCGCCGAGAAGTTCTACGAGCCGTTCGTCGAGAACATCTCCAGCCGTGCCGACCTCAACTACCTCTTCACCGAGATGCTCGGCAATCTCACCCTCGGCCACGTCTTCATCGGCGGCGGTGACGAGCCCGAGCCTCCCCGGATCAAAGTCGGCCTGCTCGGCGCCGATTACGCGGTCGAAAACGGCCGCTACCGGTTCACCAAAATCTATAACGGCGAAAACTGGAATCCCGACCTGCAGGCGCCCCTGACCCAGCCCGGCGTCAACGTCAAAACCGGCGATTACCTGCTGGCCGTCAACGGCCGCGACGTGCACGGCTCCGACGATGTCTTCAGCTTCTTCCAGGAGACCGCCGGCAAGCAGGTGGTCATCAAAGTGGGCGCCGATCCCGCGGGAGCCGGCGCGCGCGATGTCACCGTCGTCCCGGTCGGCAGCGAGTTCGGCTTGCGCCATCTCGACTGGGTCGAATCCAACCGCCGCAAGGTCGACCAGATGACCGGCGGCCGCGTCGCCTATGTCCATCTGCCCGATACCGCGGGCGGCGGCTACACCAATTTCAACCGCTACTTCTTCGCCCAGGTCGGCAAGCAGGCCGCCATCCTCGACGAGCGTTTCAATCACGGCGGCGATCTGGCCGACTACATCATCGACCACCTCCGCCGTCCCCTGATGAGCCTGATCACCGCCCGCGAAGGCCACGATTTCTCCAGCCCCGCCGGCGCCATCTATGGACCCAAGGTCATGATCGTCAATGAATTCGCCGGCTCCGGCGGCGACGCCATGCCCTGGTACTTCCGCAAAGCCGGCATCGGCCCGCTGGTCGGCAACCGCACCTGGGGCGGACTGGTCGGCATCTACGACTATCCCCAACTGGTCGACGGCGGCGGTGTCACCGCCCCGCGCGTCGCCATCTTCGGCTTAAAGGGCGACTGGGAAGTCGAAAACCACGGCATCAAGCCCGATGTCGAAGTCGACATGGACCCCGCCCTGGTCCGCCAGGGTCACGATCCGCAGCTCGAAAAAGCGGTGGAAGTAGTCCTCGAGCAGCTCAAGCAGAATCCGCTGCCCGAATACAAAAAACCCGACTACCCGAACTACCACCAGAAACTAGGCACGCCGTAACCAGCATGTACCAAGCACCAGCCTGTGCCAAGCACCAGCCCGCAAGTGAGGCAGGCCCTCGGCCTGCGCGGGGCCCCTGGCCCCGCATCGCCGCGCAGAGCGAGGCGCTACCCCGCAAGATCCACCCTGTACCGACACTTCCGGCGCTCGCCCTCAATGTACATATCCACGTCCGCCGGTAAATCGACAATCTCGACAAACACCGCCCCAGCCAGCTCACAAGTGCGCCGCGAAGCAACATTCTCCGGGTTGCAAGTAATCCAAAGCTCGCCTAACCCATGCCGCCGCGCCAAAGGCATCACCAGCCGCAGCGCCCGAGAAGCGAACCGCTGCCCCCTATACTCGGGCCGCACTCCGTACCCCACATGCCCGCCATACAACCGGATGTGCTCGGTGTCCCCGATACGCAGTTGAATCTCGCCCGCCCGCTCCCCGGTCCGCGAGCTCATGATGTGGAACACATAAAAAGGGACCCACTTCTTAACCGGGTCCGCGGGCCGCGTCTCGACCAATTGCAGCACCAGATCGCCATCCCGAAGCTCGCCCGGATCCAGAAACTCGACGACCGCCGCCTCCATACGCGCTTAGACGCCCCGATGGAGCAACGGTTCCCGCGATTCGCCATCCTCTCGCGGGAGCCGTGCTTCATGACAGAATTGAAAACGTGCAGAATAACGCCGTTGTCATTCACGAGGAGCCGGACGGCGGGTTTTGGGGCGAGGTTCCGGCGCTTCCGGGCTGCTATTCTCAGGGCGAAACGATAGATGAGCTAAAGCAGACGCCGGTGTGAGCCTCTGAACTCTCAATCTCCACCCCGCTGGATCTACCCGCCCGCACGGGCCTTTCCTCGGGAAAGCATCCGAGCCCCGGGGCCACCGAATGGCTCCCACCGCGCGCCGCGCCGGTAAATACTCCACTCGATCATCTCCTGAAGCAATCGCGCAAGATGCAAGTGTTTCGAGACTAATTCCCGCGCCAGCCGTCCAATCAGACGCTGCCTCAGGTCGATGACCGAGTGGAGTCCACACAACCTATGCCCAGACGCGAGTCGCCGCTCGAAAGTGAAATGCTCCAGGGAACACTGGACATGCTGGTCCTCCAAACCCTGGTTTTAGGCCCGGCACACGGACACACCATCGCGCACGCTATCGAGCGCGGGTCGGAGGATGTCCTGCAGATCGAACACGGTTCCCTCTATCCTGCCTTGCATCGATTGGCGAACCGCGGCTGGATCGCATCCTTCTGGGGCACCTCGGAAAATAACCGCAAAGCGAAGTATTACCGTCTGACACCTGCCGGGCGCAAACAGTTGGGCGTTCAGACCACCCGGTGGGAACAGTTGGTGCGGGCGATCGGCCGCATTCTGAAGCCGGCTACGGAGTGACCGATGAGCTTCAGACGCTTCTTGCGGCGCGCGCAATGGGATCGGGAACAAAGCGAAGAGATGGAGTCGTACCTTCGCATCGAGACTGATGAAAACGTCGCCCGCGGCCTGCCGTATCTCGAAGCGCGCGCGGCGGCGTTGCGCAAGCTGGGCAATAGCACCCTGATTCGAGAGGACATCTATCGCATGAACACCGTCACCTTCCTCGATACGCTGGTCCGCGATATGCGTTACAGCCTGCGCATGCTGGCACGCAGTCCCATTTTTGCCGCAGCGGCGCTGCTGACACTGGCCATCGGGATCGGCGCCAATGCCGCGGTGTTCAGCGTGATCGACAGCGTGCTGTTGCGGCCGCTGCGCTATCCCAAGCCCGAGCAACTGGTCGCGCTGCATCAGGATGCGCCGGGAGCCGCGGGGCTGGCGAATACGGGCGACGGGCTGGCCCTCTCGCCTTCGATGTACTTCACCTACGCCGAGCAGAACCGGACGTTTCAGACGCTCGGCGTGTGGCTGCAGGGGACCGCGAACGTCACGGGCCTGGCGGAGCCGGAGCAGGTGCGCACAGTTTCCGTCAGTGACGGAGTGCTGCAAGCGCTCGGGGTGCCACCGGCCGTAGGCCGCTGGCTCCTGGCGGCTGACCAGATTCCGCAAGCTCCGCCGCCCCCTATGAGCTTCTCGGGACTTTCCTCGGCCGTCATGCTCAGCTATGGTTATTGGCAGCGTCATTTCGGTGGAGACCGGTCGGTCATCGGCCGGACTCTCACCGTGGACTCCCAGCCGCGCCAGATCGTCGGGGTCATGCCTCGCGGCTTCCGGATCGTCAAAACAGAGCCGGATTTGCTTTTGCCGCTGGCATTCGATCGCGGCCACATGATCCTGGCGGGCTTCGCCTTCAACGGCATCGGCAGGCTCAAACCCGGTGTTAGCATTGCGCAGGCGAATGCGGATCTGGCGCGGCTGTTACCGGTTTGGATGGACTCCTGGACGAATGGAGGCAAGTCCGACGGCCGCTGGTACGAGAACTGGAAAATCCGGCCCACGATTCGCCCCCTAAAACAGCAGGTGACCGGCAACGTCGGCAGCGTCTTGTGGGTAGTGATGGGGACCACCGCGCTGGTCATGTTGCTGGCCTGCGCCAACGTTACCAATTTGCTGTTGGTCCGTGCAGAGGCACGGCAACACGAGTTGGCTCTCCGTGCCGCGTTGGGCGCGGGCGTAGCACGCATGATCCGCGGCCTGCTGGTCGAAAGTGTGATGCTCGGTTTGATGGGCGGCGCTCTCGGTGTGGTGGTCGCGTATGCGGGCCTGCGCCTGCTCGTGGCGATAGGGCCGGCGAACCTGCCGCGCTTGAACGAAGTGTCAATGGACGCCCGGACCTTCGCGTTCACCTTGGTGCTTTCGGTTTTGGCCGGCCTGTTTCTGGGGTTGATTCCCGCGTTCAAGTACGCCGGCCGCCGGATTTCGGTAGCGTTGCAAAGCGCGGGCCGGTCTGTGAGCGTCAGCCGCGAGCGGCATCGTGCCCGCAACCTTCTGGTGGTTGCCCAAGTGGCAATCGCGCTGGTGTTGCTGGTGTGCGCTGGGCTAATGATCCGCACCGCGCAAGCGCTGCGCAGCGTCGAGCCGGGATTCACCGATGCCGCGCATCTCCAAACCGTGCGCATATCGATTCCGTCAACGCTCATTCCGCAGCCCCGGCTTGTCACCAGGACCCAAAACAACCTGGCCGACAAGTTGATGGCTATTCCCGGAATGGCGTCCGTTGGCTTTGCGAGCCATGTGCCGATGGAGGCGGGGCCACCCGGCTGGGACAATGTGTTTCCCGAAGGCAAGGTGTACCCAGGCAACGTTGCGCCCTTGCGACGGTTCGAAAATATCTCGCCCGGATTCCTGCGCGCGACGGGCGCCCGGCTGATTGCCGGCCGCGAATTCACCTGGACGGATGTATACGATCTCAGACCGGAGGTGATGCTTTCCGAGAGCTTGGCGCGCGAGTTCTGGGGCACTCCCTCGGGCGCGGTCGGCAAACGTCTGCGCTGGTATCCGTTCGCGCCATGGCAGGAAGTGATAGGCGTACTGCAGGATGTCCGGCAGAACGGAATTCAGGAGAAAGCCCCCGATATCGTCTATTGGCCGGTCATGATGCCGAATCCGTTTGTTCCCAAAGACCTCCTGGTCACGCGCACAGCCACGTTCGTGCTCCGCAGCCAGCGCGCGGGCACCCAGGGTTTTCTGAACCAGGTGAGGCAGGCCGTGTGGTCGGTGAATCCCAGCCTGCCCTTGGCCTCGGTGCGCACTATGCAGGAGATCTATGACGAATCGCTGGCGGCCACTTCCTTCACCCTGGTGATGCTGGGAATCGCGGGCGCGATGGCGATGATGCTCGGCTTGATCGGCATCTACGGCGTGATCTCGTACACGGTATCGCAGCGGAAACGCGAGATCGGGATCCGGGTCGCGCTGGGGGCGGAGCCGGGAGCTTTACAGTGGCTATTCGTGCGGTACGGGCTGGCGCTCGCCGGCGCCGGCACCGTGACCGGGTTGGCCGCCGCGGCTGGATTGACGCGCCTGATGAAGTCCGTGCTCTTTGGCATCAGTCCGGTCGATCCGCTCACCTATACGGCAGTCCCCCTGGTTCTGGTTGCGGCCACCGTACTCGCCAGTTATGTGCCTGCCCGCCGCGCAGCGGCGATGGATCCGGTCGAGACGCTACGGGCGGAATAAACCCGATCGCCAACCGCTGGCCGGCAACCGCACCTGGGGCGGACTGGTCGGCATCTGCGACTGTCCCAAACGGATCGACGGCGGCGGCGTCACCGCCCCGCGCGTCGGGTGGGCGGGCCTCGGGTCAGTACCCGTGGCTACGGCGCCCCCTGGCCACCCAATTGCTACCACCCCGCTACCGTTGCGAAAACCCTCAACAAAACCGGGACCGCACGCGGTATTTCCCCCATGGGAGAGCCATTTGACCCAAGAATCGACCCTGCAGAATCACGCATTCGCCTCCGGCCTGGCCGATCGCCATATCGCCCAGCTCACGTCGCTGGCCTCTGAAGTCATCTTTCGCGAAGATGAACTGATCCTGGCCGACGGCCAGGAGTCCGAATTCTTCTACCTGGTCACCTCAGGTAGCGTCACCATCGAATTGCATACGGCCACCTTCACCGTCTCTGTGCTGACCGTCGGCCCCGGCCAGGCATTCGGCTGGTCCGCGTTCCTCGACCACCAAAACGCCGTCTTTCAGGTTCGCGCCCGCGAGCGCACCACTGCCCTGCGCATCGCTGGCCCCGACCTCACCGCGGCCTGCCGCAGCGATCCTGCCATGGGCGTCGAGATCCTGCTGCGCACCCTTGACGTAGTCGCCGGACGCATCCGCGCCACTGAAGCCAGGTTCGCCGAATTGTGCGGCGTCCGGACCGCGCCGCGCCGGTAAATCACCGTCAATCCGGCCATCCCTACGGCGCCACCCGGAAAATCGTGTTGCTGACCAGCGTACCGCCCGCTGTCACTACTTCAACCTTCCCGGTGGTCGCGCCCGCGGGTACGGTTGCACTGATCTCAGACGGCCGTACAACCGTGAACGCCGCCGCCTTGCCGCTAAATGTGACGCTGGACGCGCCGCTCAGATCGGTGCCCAGGATCTTGACCGTTGCGCCCTCTTTCCCGGTGGTGGTCTGAGTTCTTACAAACCGCCCCAGGCCCACCGATAAACCGAACACCGTACCGGCACTGTTGGCCCCGCCATACTGTGCTGTCCCGTAAAATGATCCGTCGGTATCCTGCACCAGCCCGGCTAAAGCGAAGTACCCGTCCGCGCACCCGCCGGCTTGCTGGCAAAAGCTGTGCAGCGTCGTCGGCGTGCCGCTCGGGCTGATTTTGAAGATCACCCCCCGGCCATTGGCGCCGCCGTAGACCGTAGTTCCGTAAAAGTTCCCATCGGTCGCCTCCACCAGCGCGGCATAAGGCGAAGCGCCGTCCACGCAGTTCGCCTGGGAGCAAAAGCTGTAGACCGTCGCGAACGCGCCCGAGGGCGTAATCTTGAAGACTGTGCCATTGCCGTGAGCGCCGCCGAAAATAGCCGTCCCCCACAATTCCCCCGTGCTGGATTGAACCAGTCCGGCGCGCGGCCACGACCCGTCCGCACAATTCGTCAACGAACAGAAACTGTAGAGTGTCGTCAGGGAGCCATCCGGCGTGATTTCGTAAATCGTGCCGCCCCCAGAGACTCCGCCGCTGCCGCTGGTTGTCCCATAGAGCGCGCCGCTGGCGGCCTGAACCAGCCCGGCCTCGGGGTGCATGCCATCCCCGCACCCGGTTTGCGCGCAGAAACTATATAAGGTGGTCAGCGCGCCGCCCGTCGTGATCTTGAACACCGTACCGTCATTATTTGCGCCGCCAGAGTAGGTGGTCCCATAGAGATCGCCATTGGTCGCCTGCACCAGCGCTGAGGCGGGATATTGGCCGTCCGTGCAATTCGTCTGTGTGCAGAAACTGTATAGCGTCGTCAGCGCGCCTGTGGGGCTAATCTGGAAAACGGTACCGAAGCCGTTTTTTCCGCCGGTATTCGTGGTCCCATATAGGTATCCGCCGGCGCTTTGGACTAACCCGGCCTCGGGAGCCACGCGGTCGCTACAGCCATTTTGGGAACAGAAGGCGTACAGCGTCGAAAGCGTGCCGTGGGGCGTGATTTCGAAGACCGTTCCACTGTTATCGTTGGCTGCGGACTGCGTAGTCCCGTAAAGGTTCCCGTTGGTGGCCTGGATCAGCGTACCCCAGGGAGTGCCGTTGCTACTCGGGTTGAAACTGTCCAACACACGGAAAGTGGGCGGACAGATCCGCCGCAGCGCAAAGCGCCAATATCATCGGAAGACGCATTCCACCTCCAAATCTGGTCATCGTACTGTATTTCCGGGCGAAGACCGAATTCCCCAGTCACCATCGTCCAGCCAGCCTGCACCCGCCGTTTTCGCCAGACGGCTCAACTACCTGCGCGCCATCACCCGCCGTCCCGCGCCCGGATTCTAAGCGCCGCCATGCTACCCTCGAACCGGATGCGGCCTTGCGTCGCCCACGCTGTTTGACAACCGAATATCCCAAATTATCGCCATTCATTAAAATTACGGACCAAAGCCAACTTCCGCCGGTAAATCACCGTCAAGCCCGTCCGCCCTACCTCCTGGTAATCCGCCAGCCACCCCCGCAGTTCAGCGTACTGCCCGATCGCCAACCGTGGATTGATCGGCCCCAATCCGTCCATAATCACGGTCGGATGCGTGCCTGCCAGCTCCATCCTGTGGGCGCGCGTCGATTCCGTCTCCACCGGCAGCGATTGCGTCAGATGACGGTCCGCGGGAACACCCGTCAGCGGCTGCGAATCGAGAAAGCGCGTGGCCGCCGGCAGCTTCGTATAAACATACAGCTCCGGCCGGAATCCCCACACAAAAAGCGTATCCCCCGCCCCGCTTAACTCCCGTGCCAGCCGCGCTGCCTTGCGGCTGTCCTGATCCATCCCGATATCCACCCACTGATCCGGCCGGCCCTCCACCAGATCCTGAGCCAGCAGCGCATAGCGCGGGCCGAACCGGACCAGCGGCACCAGCAGCAACATCGCCAGCACCGCCGCCCGCCGTTTTCCCATCAGCGTGAAACCACGCGCGCCAGCCACCACGGCAAGAGGCAGCAGCTCAAAGTAATATCGTGGAAAAAATCGCCAGCCCAAGGCCACGGCCAGGAACGAAAGCGCCGCCCACGCCGCCCAGCGTACGCGATTCTCCCTTGCATCGCGCCACCAGAACCAGCCCGCCGCAATTACTATCGCCGCATGAAAGCCCAGCCACGCCGCCGTCCGCGCGATGCCGTTCGTTACCGGATTCGCAACAAACGTCCCGCCCGCATAGATGCGGCCCCACTTCCACACTTGCTCGATATACGCGCCGAGCGACCCTTGCGTCCACATCCACAGCGCCGCCACCGCGTTCGGCGCGGCGAATCCCAGCGCCAGCATCGGCAGCCCCCGCACATTCCAGATGGCGCAGGCCGCCAGCACGAACACCCCTTTGGCGTTGAACAGAAAAGCGATGCCCGCCAGTACCCCGCTCCAGAACGCGCGCCCCCGCCACGCCAGCCAGACCGCGGCCAGGTGCGGCGCCAGCATCAGCAGATCCGCGGCCAGCGGCGTCACCGCCGACGGAATATCGAAGATCAGGAAGAAGGCCATCAGCCCCGCGGCCCACCGCGCTTCCAGTTCGCCCCACATCCCGCGTGCGAACCGCCACGCGATCCAGCAAGCCAGCAGTGCATACAGCGCGCCCGCCACCCGCAGCTGCAGACCATCCCGCGCGCCCCATGCCAGGTAGATCGACGCCAGCAAGGGCGGCTTATCGAACCACAGGTCGCGGTACAGCACCTTGCCCCGCGCCATCTGCGCCGCCGCGGCCAGCGGCAGCGTCTCCTCCGCCCATAGAATTTCCAGGTGGCACAACCGCGCCGCCAGCAGCACCGTGAACAGCGTGAGGAATAAGAGCCGCGTGTTCTTCACTTGTGACTAGGCTATGGTACCTTGAACCGCGCGCCGATAGGTTCTATGATAGGCAAATAAAAGGCGAACAGTGGAGGATATCCAGGAACAGCTTGCCAGCTTGCGGAAGCGCATCGCGCGCATCGACCGCAAGTGGACCGCAGACGCCCCCCGCCCGCAGTCCGGCGCCGCGCCCGCGCCCCAACGCGTGCTGGATCTTCGGCCCGCCCGCTACTTCGTCGAAGAGCTGATGAGCGGCGAGGTCGTCCAGACCGCCTGCGGCGAGCACTTCGAAACCGAGAAGCTGTTCGAACGCCACCGCCGCCACGGCAGCATGGATATCTCGAACCTGCACGAGCTTCCGCCCGATCTGCTCAACTCGCTTTCCGACGGCGCCATCGCCTCCTCGCATCCCACGCGCTGGGCTTTCCTCGATACCGAAACCACCGGCCTCGCGGGCGGCGCGGGCACTTACGCTTTCCTGATCGGCGTCGGCAGCATCGAGCCGGCCGGCTTTCGCCTGCGCCAGTTCTTCATGCGCGATTTCGGCGAGGAGCCTTCCCTGCTGCGCCGCCTTTCCGAACACCTCGCGCAGTTCGATGTCCTGATCACTTACAACGGCAAAGTCTACGATCAGCCGCTGCTCGAAACCCGCTTCCGCATGGCTCGCGCCCGCCACCCCTTCGAGCGCATGGAGCACCTCGACCTCCTGTTCGGCGCGCGGCGCCTGTGGAAGCTCCGCCTGGAAAGCTGCCGCCTGGTGGAGCTTGAAAACCGGATCCTGGGCGTCGAGCGCGAAGGCGACCTGCCCGGCGAAATGATCCCCTATTACTATTTCGAATATCTGCGCACCCAACAGGCCTTCAAACTGGTCCCTATCTTTCACCACAACGCCATCGATATCCTGTCGCTCGCCTGCCTGACCGCCATCGTCCCCTTCGCCTTCCGCGCGCCTGAAGAGACCGCCTTCCGCCACGGCGCGGACATCATCGGCCTGGCCCGCTGGGTGCTCCAGGCCGGCCGTCACGAAGAGGCTCTGCGCCTGTTCCGCCGCGCCCTCGATCTCGGCCTGCCCGACGATCTCCTGTTCCGCACTCTTTGGGACATCGCCACCATGGAGAAGCGATTAGGCCGCGCGGATGCAGCCCTGGCCGTTTTCACCGATCTGGCCGGCTCGCGCAATGCCTACCGCCTGCGCGCGCTGCGCGAACTGGCCATCCATTACGAGCATCGCGAGCGCAACTACGCCATGGCGCTCGAAATGACCTGCAGCGCCCTCGAACTGGAGAATTCTCCCGAACTTCGCCGCCGCGAACAGCGCCTGCGCCAGCGCGCCGCAAAGCGCAAGCTGCGCACATAGTTTTCACAAAACCTTTACCAAATTCACACCCCCGCCTCCAGCCTCCATCCAATAATGAACATGGAATGGCCCATACCCATCGGAAATCACCCTACTGGCTGGCCCTGAACGTTCTGGAGCGCGTGGCCGCGCTGGGCCTCCTGCTGGCTCTGGCGCCGTTCCTGGTGACTGTAGCGATCATCACGGTTCTGCTCTCGCGCCGCTCTCCGCTGATCGCGCATCGCCGCTTGGGTGTGGGAGGACGCCCCTTCTGGGTGCTGAAGTTCCGCACCATGTGGCAGCCGGACGCGCGCGGCACAGGCTCGTTGGTCCTGGTCGAGCAAATTGTGGACGAAAAAGGACCGCGCCAAAAGTCCGCGAACGATGCCCGCATCTCCAGCCGCTTCGCGCGCTTCTGCCGCCGCCATTCGATCGACGAGATGCCCCAGCTTGTGCACGTCGTGCGCGGGGAAATGTCACTGGTCGGACCGCGCCCCATCACCGCGTCCGAGTGGGCCATGCACTACCATCCGCACGCCGCCGACGTGCTGGAAGTGAAGCCGGGCCTCTCCGGCCTCTGGCAGATCAAGGGTCGCGGCCGCCTCAGCTACGCACAGCGCCGCGATCTCGACCTGGCCCTGGTGCGCAACCGGTCGCTAAAGCTCTATTTCCAGATTCTACTGTGGACTGTGCCTGAGATCTGGACCGGCCGTAACACTTGGTAGCCTTCAGCTCGGCGCGCCCCGCCACAGCGTGATCACCCGAATTGCAATGCAGGCTGCGATGCGAATCGGATCGATCGATTCCCAGACGTTCTGAAGCGCGACATCCGGCACGTATTTGCGCCGGCCAGTCCCGCGATGAAAGGCGGTGCGGCCCGGCATAGCACGCTGTCTAGCGTAACCACAGCACACCCAGGGTTAACGTGACCAGCGTGATTGGGACTCCAACCTTGGCGTACTCCCAGAACGAGATGTTGGCTACCGGACGCGCCCGCTCCACCACGATCAGATTGGCCACCGAGCCCAGCACGGTCAAATTACCGGCCAGCGTGGATGACATCGCCAGCACGAGCCAGCTATGGGCAGCATCCGGCAGGTTCGCCACCACGGGTTTGAAGACCAGCACCGCCGGCACATTGCTCACAATGTTCGACAGCAGCGCCGTCGCGGCCGCGAGCGCGCCGGTCCGCTCCAGGTGGAAGCGCCCGGCCACCGCCAGCAGATCCTGCGAAAGCGACGTGCGCTCCACCCCGGCGACTACGATGAACAGCCCGATGAACATCACCAACAGCGCCCAGTCGATTTCGCGATAGATGGTCTCCGGTCCGACCCGCCGTGTGATCAGCAGCAGCGCCCCAGCCAGCAGCGCCGTTTCCGGCACCGGCAATCCACCGAAGAACAAGGCGATCATGGCGCCCGAGATCGCCAGCGACTTCCATAGCGCGACGCGGTCCACCACCACCGGTTCACTCCCCGGAGAAAAGGCGGTCTGTTGCTGGAATTCGCGCCGGTAGAACAACCACAGCAGCCCGATCAGAACGATGAAACTCGCGGCTGCCACCGGTGCCAGAGCCGCGGCAAACGCGCGATAGTTTATGCCCGAGAAACTCGCGATCATCATATTTTGAGGATTGCCGGTGATGGTCGCCACGCTGCCGATATTGGCCGCCATGGCCACCGCCAGCAGATAGGGCACCGGGTTCCGCCGCAGCCGCCCGGTGATATCGAGCACCAGCGGCGTGAGCACCAGGCACATGGTGTCGTTCACGAAGAATGCCGAGAAGAATCCGGAGACGAACACGATCGCGGCCAGAAGCACGATGGGACGGTGCGCATGCTCCACCACCCATGCGCTCACCAGGGCAAAGAAACCGGAGCGGCGCAGGTTGGCCACCACGATCATCATGCCGAACAGCAGGATGATGGTGTTGTAATCGATAGCTGCGTACGCCTGCGGAATCGACAGCGACTTCGAGGCGATCATCAGCGTTGCCCCGATAATGGCCGCCCCGGTGCGGTCTACGCGGAAGCCCGGCAGACGTCCGATCGCCAAAACCACGTAAGTCGCCAGGAAAATGATGAGGGCAGTCAGCAAGGCTCAGAGCCATCTTATTACATCCCCGTAACGCAGACCCGGCAGGATGCGCAAGCGGATCTGCTAACGGCTACGCTATTCCCAGCCGGTTACCACGCTTCAGGAAAACGTCGCCGTTCCAGACTGCTGCGGGCGCATGGATTGAATCGCAAGCTGCCCTTACAGCTTTGCCAGAGCCTTCCATAGCAGCCACAGCGCGCCGGCCAGAAAGCCGGCGGCGGCCTGATACTCGCGGTTCCGCACATAAATCGCCCAGCGGAACGAGCGCCGCTCGCCCGCCGGGGTCAGTCGCGGCAGCAGCACCGGCACGCGCGCGGCGTATTGCGCATAATCCGGAAACAGCGTCTGCAGGTGCTGTTGTTCAAGCTGGATAACCGGCAAATAAATGCCCACGAACACCACCGCGAACAAAAACCCCAAACCGGCACTGCGCGCGGCGACCACCAGCCCGGCGGCGACCAGCAGCGTCCCCAAATAGAGGGGATTGCGCGTATATGCGTACGGCCCGCTGCTGGCCAACTCCCGGTTCTTCTCCAGATGCCCGGCGGCCCAGCCGCGCACTAGCAGCCCGGCCAGCGAAATAGGCCAGCCGAAAATCAAGGACCGCGCATCCGGATGGGAAAACCAGGCAAATGCGATCACCAGCACGAACCCGCACGGCACGCGCAGACGCGCCACCAGGTCCGCGTAAGGTTTGGGAAAGCTCAGCGTCAAGCCAGACAATCCGCCGGATGGGTTCGCCCCGCCAGTTGCCGCTCCAGCGCGTCGGATACTGCGTCAGGCGAAAGCGCGCGCATCGCGGGATCGATTTCGTTACGCCGCTTATATGAGGTGATGGCGCCAGGGTCGCGCAGCACCCGCAGGCTGCCGCCATAAGGGCCGGTCTGCAATGGATCAGTTGGCCCATACAGAGCGACACCGGATTTGCCGAGTGCGGCGGCCATATGCAGCGGTCCGCTATCTCCGCCCACCACGGCGGTTGCGCGGCGGGTGACATCGATGAGACCCTCGATCGACGATAGATGCACCACCGCGTCCGCTACCGCGGCTAGCGTCTCGCTCGCGGAAGGCGGTCCGTTTAACACCAGCGGGATGCCGGCGCGCCGCAAACGCGCTGCCAGGCGCGCATAGAATTCCATGGGCCACTGTTTCGATCGCCAGCCGCTCAAAGGGCTCGCCAAAACAAAGACCCCCGCGGGAAGCAACCCTTCCTCGCGCCCTGGTGGCAGCGGGAAAGACCGCAAAGCTGTGGAAGCGCCGGCGGCCGCGGCTAGTTCCAGGTTGCGGTCCACCCTGTGCGGCGCCCGCGCCATCACTTTGTCCGAATAGAAGAGCGCGGCGACAGGCTCGCGCGCCAGCGATGGCGCCAGCCCGTAGATCCGCTCCGTACGTGCCGCGCAGGTTACCAGCGCCGACTTGATCAGCCCCTGAAAATCTACTGCGAAGTCGAACCGCTCCGCACGAACTTCCCGCCACGCGCGTGCCAGCCCCGCCCTCGTGCGCCGGTCCAGCAGAATCACCCGGTCGACGAATGGATTGCCTTCCAGCAACGCCCCCCAGCGAGTCTCGACGATCCACGTGACGAGCGATCCCGGAAAACTATGCTTCAACGACGCCACCGCCGGCAGCGCGTGGACGATGTCGCCCATGGCTCCCAGGCGCACCACCAGGATACGGGCGCCTTTGTACCCGTTCGCACTATCCGTGATGGATGAGGGTTCCGCCAATTTCACCATGTAGCGCAAAGGGGCGCGGCCGCGGACCTGTTTTGCGCGACTTCCTTAGAAGCGCAGCGGCGCGAGTCGGCCCATTTTGCGCGACTTCCTTCAAAGTCTAACATGCGCTTTCGTCCCATAGACGTAGCGCTACCGTCCCCACTTGCTCCGCGCTGACGCGGGTCATGCAGCGGTGGTCGATGGGGCACGCGCGCAGCAGGCACGGCGCGCACTCCACGGGCTCGCGCACGATGCGCGCCCATTTCCCGGTCGGTCCCGTGGCGGTCTCGTCCGTGGCGCCGAAGACCGTAACCGTGGGCACCCCCAGTGCCGAAGCGATGTGCATGGCGCCCGAGTCGTTGGTCAGAAAGATCCTGCAGGCGGCCGTCAAGTCGATGAACTGGCGCAAGGTGGTCTCGCCGGCGAAATTGCGGACCGCTACCCCGGCCGCGCGGATCGATTCGCCGATCGACTCACACAGCGGACGCTCCACCGCCGAGCCGAACAGGGCCACCGCGGCGCCGTGCGCGCCTGCCACCCGCGCCGCGGCTTCGGCGAATCGTTCGGGCAGCCAGCGCTTGGCATCGCCATACGCCGCTCCCGGGCTCACTCCCACGACCGGCCCTTCCATACCTGCCGCCCGCAAGCCTGCCTGTCCCGACTCCCGGGCCGCATCGCATCCGTCCAGACGGATCTCCTGGCACGCCGGATACTCGTGAATGACTCCCGCCCGGTGCAACAATTCCAGATAGTAGAAGCGCTGGTGGCGCGGGATCTCACCGGGATCGGGCGGCGGAATGGCATCGGTGAGCAGCCAGCGGCGTCCGTCCCGGCGGTAGCCTATGCGTCGCGGGATGCGCGCCATCCAAATCAGCAGTGCGGCGTCGAAAGAATTAGGCAGCAGGATGGCACAGTCGAAGCTCTCGCGCCGCAGCTCCGCGGCAGTCTGGCGCCGGCTGCCTGTATACAACATCACACCGTCGATGACTCGTTCGCGCGCGTAGATATCTGCCACCGCCGGCCGCGCCAGCACCGTCAGATGTGCGCCGGGCAGGGCCTCGTGAACCGCGCGAATGGCCGGCAGCGACATGACCGCGTCGCCCAGCCAGTTGGTCGCCCGGATCAGAATTTTGGTTTGATTTCGCGCCAGTAGGATGATTGTAACAACCGGCACCGGCCGCAAGATTCGGATAGAGCACCGTGCGGCGCGCGCGTTATGCTGGCCTCGTGCGCCTTGGTCACTTGCATTGGGACGAGATCGAAGCCTCCTTGTGGGACACCGGATACGCGCGCCTGCCAGCGATTCTCGATGCCGCCGAATGCGCGGGTCTCGTCGCGCTCTATCCGCGGCGCGAATTGTTTCGCAGCCGCATCGAGATGGCCCGCTTCCGTTTCGGTATCGGCGATTATCAGTATTTCGATTACCCGCTGCCCGAGATCGTCCGCCAGGTCCGCGAGAATACCTATCCGCCTTTAGCCGGTATCGCCAACCGGTGGATGCAGGCGCTGGGCGGCGATACACGGTTTCCAGCCGGCCTGGCCGCGTTCACCTCCGAATGCCATGCTGCTGGCCAGACCAAGGCCACGCCTTTGCTGCTGCATTATGAAGCTGGCGGATATAACTGCCTGCATCAGGACCTCTACGGCGATATCGCCTTCCCCCTGCAGCTCGTCTGCTTCTTGAGCCAGCCCGATAGCGACTACACCGGCGGCGATTTTCTACTGGTTGAGCAGCGTCCTCGAGCGCAGTCGATGGGCCGCGCCATTCATGCCGCACGAGGCGATGGGCTGGTGTTCACCACCCGCTACCGCCCCGTGAAGGGCTCCCGCGGATTCTACCGCGCCCAAATCAAACACGGTGTCAGCCCGCTGCTCTCCGGCATCCGCTACACGCTCGGCATCATCTATCACGATGCGCGCTAGAAAAAGCGCAAAGGGGCGCGTGTCCGCGCCGCCAAAAAAGACAGGAACTCGCGAGATAGTGGCGGCGCGGCCGTGGCCCCGTTTTGCGCGATTACATAAACGCCCGGAATCTGAGTTTGCCCGCAAGGATCGGATAGCGCGTTTTCAGGCCTGCGCGTAGCCTGGAACTATGGCGACAATAATGAATAGCAGCTTGGCGATGGCTCCTCCCGACGAACAACTCTATTGGGAAGCGAATTTCTGGGAAGCGCTCGAAACCCGCGACTCCCACATGGATGGCGTCTTTGTCTTCGCCGTCATCACTACCGGTGTCTACTGCCGTCCGTCGTGCCCCAGCCGCCGGCCCCACCGTGAAAATGTGATCTTTTTCCAACGCCGCGATGCCGCCGAGCGGGCCGGCTTCCGCGCCTGCCTCCGCTGTAAACCCGACCGCGAACGTCCCCGCGATGCCCACTCTGAGCTGGTGGAAAAGATCTGCCGGTACCTGGAGCGCCACCTGGATGAACCCGTGACTCTTGAAGGGCTCAGCCGCCAGTTGGGCCTCAGTCCTTTCCATATTCAGCGCACTTTCAAGGCGGCCACCGGAATTACACCACGCGCCTATGCCGATTTCTGCCGGCTGGAATCGTTCAAGGGCAGCCTGCGCGAAGGCCAGGCCGTGACCACGGCTTTATACGATGCGGGCTACGGATCGAGCAGCCGGCTCTATGAGCGCGCCGCCTCGCAACTCGGAATGACTCCCACGGCATACCGGAGGGGCGGCGCTGGTCTGTCCATACGCTACGACTTCCTCGAGACTCCCGCAGGCCTGCTCCTGGTGGCCGCCACCCAAACGGGCGTTTGCGCGATCCAGTTCGGCCGGTCGGCGAAGGCACTCGAGGAATCCCTGCGCGCGGAGTTTCCCGGTGCGGATCTCAAGCGCGACCCCGGCTTTTTGAGCCCCTGGGCCCGCCAGTTACGCGAACATCTCTCCGGCCGGCTGAAGAACCTGGATGTGCCGCTCGATATCCAGGCCACCGCCTTTCAGCGGCGCGTATGGGAGTACCTGCAGACCATCCCTTACGGCAGCACACAGTCGTATGGGGAGATTGCCAAAGCCATCCGCCAGCCGCGGGCGGCGCGGGCGGTGGCGCGTGCTTGCGCCTCGAATCCGGTAGCGGTGGTCATTCCCTGCCACCGCGTGGTGCGCGGCGATGGCGCCACGGGCGGCTATCGATGGGGCGCCGGCCGCAAACGCAAATTGCTGGCGGCCGAACACCGGCACCCGGAGCAATAGCACATTCCGGAACCTGCACTGGCGGATTTTCGCGCTGATATCAGATACAATCCGCGAAGGAGGTTACAAATGAGATTCTTACCTGTTTGTGCTGTTTTTGTGGCACTCGGTGCCGTCCAAGCCTTTGGTGCGGCCGCCGAAGGCAAGGCGGTCTTCGACGCCAAATGCAAAGGGTGCCACAAAGCCGACGGATCCGGCATGCCGGCCATGAAGATGCGGGCTTTGAGCTCTGCCGATGTGCAGGCCAAATCGGACGCGGATCTGAAGAAAGATATCACCACCGGTACCGGCAAAATGAAAGCTCAGACCGTCACGCCCGCGCAGGCGGACGACCTGGTGGCCTATATTCGTACGCTCAAGAAATAGGCGGCGTTAAGCGGCGGCGCGCGCGGCCCGGCGCCAGGTGGTCTCGTAACCGCGCACCATATGAATCGTGAGCGTGTCGAAGAAGCGCCCGACGCGCCGCTCAAGTTCCTCTTCAGCGTAAAGATCCACGGAAGTCCTGGCTACGCCCTGTTCGTGCACGAAGTCGATCATCTTATCCTTGATGATCGCCAGCGCCCGCACGGATTCGTGGAGTGGAATGGACTCCTCGAAACGTGCCTTTCCCAACATTTCGTAGTGTTGCTCGATCTCCGCCTCGTGGCCCGCCGATAGCCAGTAGCCCAGATTCTCCAGAATCTGCTGGCCGCGTTCGCGCAGTTCTGTATCGGATAACTTGTGATACTGCACCAACTCGGGGTTGTAGCGGATAGCCCGGATCACATTAGTGGCGATCTGTTCCTGGTGATCCTCGATCAGGTGAATGAGCTTTCCTGATAGCATTTTGTGTTCCCAATTCCATTTTACCGCCGCTTGCCTTTCCCGAAGCCTAAATCGACTGGTTCAAAAGCGTCGCGAACGGACTGTCCGCCATTTGCCTACTGCTACTCTGGAACCATGCCTCGTGCGCTAATTGCCTGTCTAATCTGCACCCAGACGCTGCTTTGGTGCCAGGACTCACATCCCGCGACGGGCCGCCAACCGGCCCCGGTCATGGGAATGGGCGGCGCACCATGGTTGGTCCGGCCCGAACGCGCCGCCGAGGAAGCCCCGGATGCCGCGCTCGATGCCATCGGCATCCCCAAGGGCGCCATCATCGCTGACATCGGCGCGGGCGTCGGCTACTTCACCTGGCGTCTGGCCGAACGCATCGGACCCACCGGCAACGTCTACGCAGTCGATATCCAACAGGGCATGCTCGACCAACTGCGGCACAACATGGCCGAACGCAAACTGGCGAATTACGAGGCGGTACTGGGCGCGCCGGACGATCCGCACCTCCCGGCCGGACGTATCGACCTGGCGCTGCTGGTGGATGTGTACCATGAGTTCTCCGAACCGCAGCAGATGCTGCGCAAGATTCGCGCCGCCCTGGCTCCCAACGGCCGCATGGTGCTGCTCGAATACCGGAAGGAGGATCCCGCGGTTCCCATCCTGCCGGCGCACAAGATGAGCGTGGCCGAGGTCACTGCGGAGATCGAGCCGGAAGGCTTCAAACTCGACAAGACACTCGAGAACCTTCCGCGCCAGCATATCCTGATTTTTCGCAAAAACTCTATGTGACGGTCCGGTAAATCCATGCACCGACTCGCGCGCCGCTTTCTCTTCGTCGCCTTGGCCCTGGCGGCAGTGCTGGCGATTGGAACGGCGGGCTTCATGCTCATTGAGGGTTACTCCCTCTTTGAAGCCTTTTACACTACCTTGCTGACCATGACCACGGTCGGCTATGGCGACAAGCTGCACTTCTCCGGGCGCATCCTAAATTCATTCCTCCTGATCGTGGGCGTGACGGCCATCCTGGTATCGATCGGCGCCATCACGCAATCGGTAATCGAAATGGAATTCGGCGAGGCGCTGAGCAAACGGCGGAATAAACGCATGATCGATAAGCTCGAAAATCATTTCATCCTTTGCGGATACGGACGCGTTGGCCGGGGGGCCGCTTCCGAACTGCACCAGGCAGGCGTGCCGTTCGTGATCGTGGATATCGATGACGACCGCGTGGAAAAGGCCATCGCCTCCGGCATGTTGGCGGTGGCCGCCGATTCCACGCGCGACGAAACCCTGCGCGCGGTCGGCGTCACCCGCGCCAAGGGATTGGTCTGCGCGCTCGCGACCGACGCCGATAACCTGTTCGTGCTTCTATCGGCCAAGTTTCTCAATCCGGGAATCTACGTGGCTACGCGCGCCGCCGAGGAAGGGGCCGAAGAGAAGATGCGCCGCGCCGGCGCCGACGCCGTCTTCGCACCCTACGCCATGACCGGTCATCGCCTGGCACAAGCCCTGATGCGGCCGCACGTGGTGCAGTTTCTGGATTTCACCACGCAGGCGGCCGGCCTGGCGGTGGCCATCGAGCAGGTGCGCGTTTCCGACCGCAGCCATCTGGTATCGAAAAGCATTCGCGAGCTGCAGATTGGGCGGCAATACGGCGTCATCGTGCTGGCTGTCCGCAAAGGCGACGGTGAGATGGTCTTCAATCCCCCAGCCGATACCGCCATCTCCGCGGGCGACTACCTGATCGTGATGGGCCAGCCGGACAATCTGCGCACGCTCGAAGGCATACTCGGCGGCACGCTACAATCGAAATGACGCATGCCCTCGCCGCAGCGCATTCAATGGGCCAAGTTCCGCATCGCCGTGGTGGCGGTATCGGCCATCGCGGTCCTTGCCGTGCTGATTTTCCTGCTCGGCGGCAGCACCTGGCTGAAGCCTAAGATTTATCTCACTACCTATATTCCCGATTCGACGGGCCTGGAGCAGGGGGCCGACGTCCAGCTCAACGGGGTGCTGATCGGCAAGGTGGAATCCGTGCAGTTGACCCGTTCCGCCGATCCCAACCGGGTGGTGGAAGTGCGCATCAAAATTGCCGAGGAGTTCCGGCGCGATATTCCGGAAGACTCCCTGACCGATGTGGACAGCGCCAATTTCCTGGGCGATAAGTTCATCAACATCGCCATGGGCAACAGTCCACAGCCCGTGCGTCCGGGTGGCGAGTTGAAACTCCGGCCGCCCAGCACCCTGATGCAGAACATCGATCTGGCGCAGTTCGACACCCAGTTGAAAGCGATCGATCAGATCATCCAGGACATACAGGCAGGCAAGGGGCCGCTCGGCCAGTTCGTGGTCAGCGATGCACTGTACCAGCAATTCCTGGATGGCGCCATCCAGGTGGAAAAAAAGATCAGGGCGGCCACCGGGACGCAATCGCAGTTGGGCCAGGCCTTGCACAGCACCACGCTCCACGATAACCTGCGCCAGAACCTGCGGCAGTTGGACGACCGGCTCGCCCAGTTGCAGGCGAGTCCGCTGATGCGGGATACCGCGCAATACGACGATCTCCGCGACCAGATGGCGAAGCTACGGAGTTCGCTGGCGGATCTCAACGCCGGCAAGGGGGCGGGCGGCGAGTTCCTGACCAGCGACGCGGCTTATGTGGAATGGAACCACCGGTTAGCCGGCTGGATTCAGAGCCTGGACGCCCTCAGTGCCGGCGAAGGCGCTATGGGACAAATGCTGGCTAATGCCGAGACTTATGAATCGCTGAACGGGGCGCTACGGCAGGTGCGGAATAACTTGAAGGAGTTCCGCGAACACCCCCAGAAGTTTCTTCGCTTCAAAGTTTTTTGACGGCGGAAGTCCCGCTGTTCACGGCTTCCAAAGTGCTTTCGAGCACCGCCCGGTTGGGGAGGCTGCCCTGCGCCAGGCGCGCATTGCCTCCGCCGCGGCCGCCCGCCTCGGTCAGCACGGCTTTCAGAATTTTGCCGGCGTCCAGGCCGCTATCGGCCGAGACGGCCAGCAGCACGGCAGCCGGTTCATCGAGCGCCGCCACAAAGACCGCTTTGGCTTGCGCGGTGAAGCTTTGCGCCAGCGGCCGCAGATCTTCGAGGTTGCCCGAGGCCAGACGGCGAGATGCCCGGCGGAAGCCTGAATCGTCAGGCACAGCAGCGGCGTAAAGCTCGCGTCCCTGATATTGGGCAACATCCGCTTCCAGCTTGCGGCGCAGCTTATCGCTGGTGCGCGCGGCTTCCTGCTGGGCCGCCACCAGGGCGGGCACTTCGTCGAGGGCTCCCGAGAACGCCTGCGCCGCGCGCGATAACGCGTCGAAATCGGCGCGGGCGCGCGCGATGGCCCGTCCGCCGCACAGAAACTCCACCCGCACGGTGTTGCGGATCTTGTCCAGGCGGCGCAGCAGCACCGGCCCGATCTCGCCGGTGCGCGCCACGTGCGTACCGCCGCACGCGCTGCGGTCGAGCCCTTCAATGCTGACGATGCGCAGCGTGCCTTCGCGTTCCGACGGTTTGCGCAGGTCTTTGGTCGCGGCGGCGTCTTCGAACGTGACCTGCAACGGCCGGTTTTCGAAAACCAGTTCGTTCACCCGCCGCTCGGCTTCCCGCACGCGTCCGGGTTCGAGCGCGGCCGTCTCCAGGTCGATGGTGGCGCTTTCCTGCCCGAGATGGAAACTGACCGTGGGGATGCCGAACAGCTCGATGAAGACCGCCGAAAGAAGATGCTGGCCGCTATGCTGCTGCATGTGATCGAACCGGCGATGCCAGTCGACGCGGCAGACGACCTCGTCCGTGCTGCCCGCCGCGACCGGTTCGGCCAAAATGTGCGCGATGCGTTCGCCTTCGTCTTCCACCGCCACCAACGCCACGCCGGCGATCGAGCCCAGATCGTGCGGCTGGCCGCCCGAGGTCGGATAAAACGCCGTGCGGTTCAGGTACACGCGGCGTCCATCGTCGCTCCGGCCGGCAATCTGCGCGCTGAATTCGCGCAGGTAGGAATCGTGATAGTAGAGGCGTTCGGTCACTTCCTCCAGCTTAACGCCTGACGGATGCTATACTCCCGTGATGTTATATCGGCGTACGCTTGCTTTGGCGCTCATACTGGCATCCGCCGCGCTTGCCCAGCGCATCCTGATTCGCGCCGGGCACGTGCTCGATGTGCGAACCGGCCAGGAGCCGGCCAATCAGACCATTGTGGTGACCGGCGACCGCATCACGGCCATCTCTCCGACCGCTTCCACCCCCGCACAGCCCGGCGACCGCGAGATCGACCTGCACGGCATGACCGTCCTTCCCGGGCTGATCGACGTTCACACGCACCTCACGTTCGCCAACGATTTCGATCCTTACACGCGCCTCTCCACAGACACTGCCCGCGAAGCGCTCAACGGTGTGCGTTTCGCCAAGATCACCCTGGAGGCCGGCTTCACCACCGTGCGCAACGTAGGAGCGTCCGGGTATGCCGACGTGGCCCTGCGCGATTACATCAACGCGGGCTACATTCCCGGCCCGCACATGCAGGTCTCTGGACCGCCCCTCAGTATCACCGGCGGCCACTGCGACAACAACTTCCTGCCCGCCGAATACCACGCCACTGCCGAGGGAGTTGCGGACGGGATCGCCGCCGTCCAGCAGCGCGTACGGCAGAACATCAAATACGGCGCCGACCTGATCAAGGTCTGCGCCACGGGCGGCGTGCTCTCGAAGGGAGACGATCCCCAGGCCAGCCAGTATAGCCTGGAAGAACTGAAAGTCCTGGTGGCCGACGCGCACCGCCTGGGCCGCAAAGTGGCGGCGCACGCGCACGGCGCGCAGGGAATCCTGTTCGCCACCGATGCAGGTGTGGACTCCATCGAACACGGAACCTACATCGATGCCGACGACGTCGCGGCCATGAAAAGCCATGGCACGTGGCTGGTGCCCACCCTGTACCTGGTCGATTGGATGCGGGAAAACGGCCACCTGCCCGCCATGTTCCAGAAGAAGATGCTGGACGTGAGCGCCGCCGTCCTGGCGAATCAGAAAAAGGCTGTGGCGGCGGGCGTCAAGGTAGCGCTGGGGACGGACGCCGCCGTCTATCCGCATGGACTGAACGCGCACGAGGTGGAAGTCTACGTGACGGAACTGGGCTTGACCCCGCTAGCCGCGCTGCAGACCGGCACAATCAACGCCGCCGACCTGATGGGTTGGTCGGACCGCACCGGCGCGCTCGAACCGGGCAAGTGGGCCGATATCATCGCAGTGGACGGCGATCCGGTGAGCGACGTCCGCACACTGCAGCATGTCCGGTTTGTGATGAAGGCGGGCGTGGTCTACAAGCAGTAGAGACCCCATCCGAACCGCGATCGTTAGTGAGCGATCTACGCATTCCGATCCGTGTGCATCCGTGGCCCACAAAGATCTGACGTGCAGCCGTGATTGCCTGAAAATCCGCCGGGGTTTATGATGTGCGGAATATGGAAAAAGCCGCTCAACCAGTCCCGCCCGGATTCGGCACCCTGACCGTGCACCTCATCGTTCCCGGATGCGCGGATTACATCGACTTTCTGAAACGCGCCTTCAACGCAGTCGAAATCAGCCGCTCGCCAGGGCCCAGCGGCAAGATCATGCACGCCAACGTGAAGATCGGCGATACCATGCTGATGCTCAACGACAATTTCCCCGAGATGGGCATGCCGCCCCTTGCCGAAGGCCACTGGCCGTTGCGCCTCAGCCTGTACGTGCCAGATGCCGATGCCGTCTGGGCGCAGGCGATGGCCAACGGATGCCAGGTGGTCTTCCCCCTGCAGGATCAATTCTGGGGCGATCGCTACGGCCAGTTGCGCGATCCCAAGGGCTTCGTCTGGGCGATCGGCACCCACATCGAAGAGGTCACGCAGGAAGAAGCCGAACAGCGCATGGCCAAAATGCTTAGCGGTGATAAAGCGTGAGCGCCCTGCGGCGGTGGCTGCTGTCGGCGGCGTTCGCCCCTGTACTGGGCGCGCAGCCTTTCCATCCGGACCTCTACGGCGGTCTTCGCTGGCGCATGATCGGACCGTTTCGCGGCGGACGCACGGTGGCCGCCAGCGGCGTCCCGGGCCAGCCGAACGTTTTCTACGTCGGCGTGAACAACGGCGGCGTGTGGAAGAGCAACGACTACGGCCGCGTCTGGAAACCGATCTTCGACGATCAGGACACCGGCTCCATCGGCGCCCTGGCGGTGGCGCCGTCCGATCCCCAAACCATCTATGTGGGCAGCGGCGAAGGCTTGCAGCGGCCGGACCTCTCCGTGGGCGATGGCATGTACAAATCCACCGATGGCGGCCAGAGCTGGACGCATCTCGGTTTGCGCGATGGCTGGCAGATCGCGGCGATTCTGGTCGATCCGCATGATGCCAATCGCGTATTTGTGGCCGTGGTGGGCCACCCATATGGCCCCAACAAAGAGCGCGGCGTGTTTCGCTCTACCGACGGCGGCGCCACCTGGCAAAACGTTCTCTATAAGGATGAGAACACCGGCGCTGTGGACCTGGCCTTCGATCCAACCAATGCTCAGACCGTGTATGCGGTGATGTGGGCCGCGCGGCAGGCCCCCTGGGAGATCGGCGAATCGTTCAAGGGGCAAGGCAGCGGGCTATTCAAGTCGCCGGATGGCGGCAATACCTGGCAGCCGCTCACCAGCGGATTGCCCACCGTCGGCGAAGGCCTGGGACGCATCGGCATCGCCGTCGCGCCCAGCGATCCGCATCGCATGTACGCGCTGGTGGATGCGAAGGAGGGCGGCGTCTATCGTTCAGACGATGCGGGCGCCAACTGGCAGCGCATCAATCACGAGAATCGCGTCTGGGGACGCGGCTCGGACTTTGCCTGCGTGCGCGTCGATCCCAAAGACAAGGACATCATCTACATCGCCAACACCTCCACTTACCGTTCCATCGATGCAGGCAAAACTTTCACTGCCATCAAAGGCGCGCCCGGCGGCGACGACTACCACACGGTATGGATCAATCCCGACGACCCCAGCATCATTCTGCTGGCCCTGGATCAGGGCGCCACCATCAGCGTGAACGGCGGGGAAACCTGGAGCTCCTGGTACAACCAGCCGACCGCCCAGTTCTATCACGTCATCACCGACAATCGCTTCCCCTATTGGGTCTACGGTGGGCAGCAGGAGAGCGGCTCGGTGGGCACGGCCAGCCGCGGCGACGCGGGCGAAATCACGTTTCGCGACTGGCATCCCGTGGGCGTCGAAGAGTACGGCTACGTGGCACCCGACCCATTGAACCCCAACATCATCTACGGCGGCAAAGTCTCGCGCTTGGACCAGTCGACTGGTGAAGTGCAGCAAGTTGG
This sequence comes from Bryobacterales bacterium, assembly GCA_963843255.1. Classification (GTDB taxonomy): domain Bacteria; phylum Acidobacteriota; class Terriglobia; order Bryobacterales; family Bryobacteraceae; genus Bog-159. Next base: position 716,756 of record CAWJJQ010000010.1, read on the forward strand.
CCCGTCCGTAGGGCGCGCCGGCAAGTATCGCTTCGTGCGCACCATGCCGTTGCTGTTCTCCCCCGTCGATCCGCACGTCCTGTACCTCGGATCGCAAATGCTGCTGCGCACCACCAACGGCGGCCGCGCCTGGGAAGCCATCAGCCCCGACCTGACGCGTCCGTCTTACGAGATCCCCGCGAGCCTGGGCGTGTTCACGTCCGCCGATCCGGAGAAAGGCAAGCACCGCGGAGTGATCTACACCATCGCGCCGTCGTATAAAGACGGCAACGTGATCTGGGTAGGCACGGACGACGGCCTGATTCACGTGACGCGCGACTCCGGCAAGAACTGGACCAACGTCACGCCGCCCGCGCTCACCCCTTGGAGCAAAGTCTCGGTGATGGATGCCTCGCATTTCGACCCTGCCACGGCCTACGCCGCTATCAACCGTTTCCGCCTGGACGATCTCAATCCGCATATCTGGCGTACGCACGATTTCGGCAAGACATGGCACGAGATCGTGCGCGGCCTGCCCGATAACGCGCCCATCAACACGGTGCGCGAGGATCCCCGGCGTAAGGGGCTGCTCTTCGCCGGATCGGAGCGTGCGGTGTGGGTGTCGTTCAACGATGGCGACGACTGGCAGCCCCTGCGGCTGAATATGCCGGCGACTTCCATCCGCGATCTCACCATTCACGACGACGACCTGGTAGCCGGAACACACGGGCGCTCGTTCTGGATTCTCGACGACATCAGCCCGCTCCGGCAGATGAGCGCCGCCATCGCCGGTGCGGATGCGTACCTGTTCAAGCCGCAGACCGCCATGCGCATCCGGTGGAACATCAATACCGACACGCCGCTGCCGCCCGAGGAGCCCGCCGGGCAGAATCCGCCGGACGGGGCCATCGTCTACTATTACCTGAAGAATGCCGCGAATTCGGTCGCGATCGAAATCGTCGACAGTGCCGGAAAGACCGTGCGGCGCTACTCCAGCGCCGACCAGCCCGAGCCGCCCGACCCAAGCTTAAACGTGCCTACCTATTGGATTCGTCCCCCGCAAATTCCGCCGGTGGCCGCCGGGATGCACCGTTTTGTTTGGGATTTGCACTATACGCCTCCCACGTCGCAGCGGCATGACTATCCGATCTCCGCGATCCTGCACAACACGCCGCGCGAGCCGCGAGGCGTCATCGCGCTGCCGGGCCAGTACAAGGTAAAGCTGAGCGTCGATGGCGAGAACTTCACCGAGCCCCTGACGGTAAAAATGGACCCGCGCGTGAAGACGCCCATCGCAGATCTGAAGCGGCAGTTCGACCTGGCCATGGAAGTGGTGGAGATGATGAATCAGGGTCACGGGGAAGTGGGCCGGCTGCTGTCCGTCATCGAAGAAGCGGATGCCGCGCCGATGCCACAGGTCGAAGCGGCCGTCGCAGAGGCAAAACAGCGGCTGAGTAAAGCGAAATAACGCCCGCCGCTATTCGATCACCGCCAGCACTTCGCCTGCCGCCACTGTAGCGCCTTCGCGCACCGGCATGCTGATCAGATGTCCGGCCTTGGGAGCCTTCAGCTCGTTCTGCATCTTCATGGCTTCTACAACGAGAAGCCCCTGCCCGGCTGCTACGGTATCGCCCACCGCCGCCAGCAGCCTCACGATCTTGCCGGGCATGGGAGCCACCACGTTGGAACGCCCTTCGATACCGGTCCTGCCTGCCTGCCGCGACCAGCGCCGCGGATCCTGGATCTCGAACTCGAACCGGTGGCCGTCGATGAACACGATCACGCTGCCACCCGCCTGCTCTACGCGCGCTTCATAGCTGCGGCCGTCCAGCAGCACCGAGTACACGCCGGCTTCCACCACCGCGATTTGCGCCGACGCGCCGTCCAGGTCGATTTCGTGTGTCCGCCCTTCAATGGCCAGCGACACCTTCATCGCAAGGCCTCGCTGCGCCCGATCTCCAGCCACCGGCTCTGCCGCGGCCCCTCTCTTTCCGCACGCGCCCCGTTCTGTGTGAAGTGGAATGCGGCCACCAGCGCCGCCACGGACTCCAGTTCCGGCGCCGGCGTGAAAGGCTGGCGGCGCGCCAGAAATTCGTCCACAAAGCGCGTATGCAGCCGCCCCGCGCGAAACTCCGGATCTTCAAGAATCTGCCGGAAGAACGTGATGTTGGTGTGGATGCCGGCCACATCGTATTCGCCCAGCGCGCGCAGCATGCGGGCGATGGCGGTATCCCGCGTGCCGTTCCAGACCGCCAGCTTCGCCAGCAGCGGATCGTAGTCGATGGGAACGGTCCATCCGTCGTACACGCAGCCGTCCAGCCGCACGCCCGGCCCCAGCGGACGCGTCAGGCGCGTGATCCTCCCGGGTGACGGAAAGAAATTGTTGTACGGATCTTCGGCGTAAACCCGGCACTCGATGGCCGAGCCGCTCCAGGCGATGTCCTCCTGCCGCAGCCGCAGTTTCTCCCCCGCGGCCACTTCCAACTGCAGCCGGACCAGGTCGTGCCCGGTCACCAGCTCCGTGATCGGATGCTCCACCTGCAGCCGCGTATTCATCTCCAGGAAATAGAAGTTGCCGCCCGCGTCCACCAGGAACTCGACCGTGCCCGCGTTGTAATATCCCGCGCTGCGCGCCACCCGGATGGCCGCCTCGCCCATGGCCTCGCGCATGCCCGGCCGCGCCGCCACCAGCGGCGAAGGGCACTCTTCCATCACCTTCTGATGGCGGCGCTGGATGGAGCACTCCCGTTCGCCGAAGTGCACCATGTTGCCGTGCTGGTCGCCCAGCAGTTGGATCTCGATATGGCGCGGCCGCTCGATCAGCTTCTCCACGTACAGATCGGGATTATTGAAGGAGCGTTGGGCTTCGCTGGCCGCGTCCCGGAACGCGCCGTCCAGTTCGGCATCCGCATCCACCCGGCGCATGCCCTTGCCGCCGCCTCCAGCCACCGCCTTCAGCAGCAGCGGATAGCCGAACTGCTGGGCAAACACGCGCGCTTCCGCGGGACCGCTCAGCGTTTCGTGTGCGCCGGGCACGATGGGCGCGCCGGCCGCGATGGCCATCTGTCGCGCGGCGGTCTTCGACCCCATGCTGCGGATGGATGCCGCCGAAGGGCCGATGAACACGATGCCCTCCGCCTCGCAAGCCGCGGCGAAATCCGCATTTTCACTCAGGAAGCCGTAGCCCGGATGAATGGCCTCCGCGCCATGTTTGCGCGCCGCATCCAGAATGCGGTCGATGCGCAGGTAACTTTCGGCGGATGGCGAGGGCCCCACCCACTCGGCCTCTTCCGCCATGCGCACGTGCAGCGACGTGCGGTCCGCGTCGGAAAACACCGCGACCGAAGCGATATCCATTTCGCGCAGCGTGCGCATGATGCGCACGGCGATTTCACCGCGATTGGCGATCAGCACCTTGCGGAACATCCAGTGAATTGTAGCAGGCAAGGCCGGAGCGTGATTTTTGTTCTAAAAAAGTCCGCGAATTGCCGATAAGCAAAGATAGGACACCATCAATGCAAGCCATTTCCTCAGCCCCCGGAGGGCTCCAACAGGCCGAAGACCTCCTGAACCGCACCGCGAACCATATAGCCCAAGCAGCCTCTCCGGCCACCGCCCCCACGGACCAGGTTTCTTTAAGCGACGATGCCGTGTCCCTCCTGCAAGCCAAGAACAGCTACGCGGCGAACCTGGACAGCATCAAGGTAGCCGACGATATGCTAAAAAGCACCTTGAGCCTGCTAGCGTAGCCGTGTGGTTCTTGAACCCCGGCCCGATTCTGCACAAAGTGTGGGGCAGGCACACTGCCTGCGGCGGACTCTCAGTCCGCCATCTTGCTTGCTCAAAGCGGTCGATCCGACGCGAAAAGTACGGGCCATGGGAAAATGAAGCAGCATCAGGCCTGGCTTGTAGCGGCGTCTCACGTCCCCAAACCCATCCGCCGCAGCAAGCCTGTGAACCGCGCATCCGACCGCACCGCATCATACAAAGGATCGCTGCTCACAAAGATCAGCCATGCGGATCGCTCGTCGCACGCCCGCTCCAGCCAACTAAACGCCGCGTCCCAATCCCCCAACGCCACGTAAACCGGTACGCAGCTTAAAGGCGGCACGTAGTGCGTGGCCGCATGCGAATTCCACTCCGCCAACAGCCCGCGCGCTTCCTCTTCCCGCCCGGCCCGCGCATACGTCTCCGCGATCGCGCCCAGCTTGGTCCAAAACGAAGGCTGATCGGCGATCTTGCGAAATTCCGCCTTGGCATCCTCGTACAATCCCCTCCGCAGCAGGATCTGCCCCATGAAGTAATGCGCTTCCCTGAAATCCGGATCGATTTCCAGCGCGCGCCCCAGCCACTCTACCGCCTCGTCGTACCGCCGGCTGTAATAATACGCGAGCGCCAGCGCCCGGATGGCGTTCAATGAGATCGGATCCAGGCGAATGCCGCTCTTCAACAGTGCGATGGCTTCCTCGCGGTGGCCATGCACGAACAGCACGGTAGCCAAATAGATGTGGACGCTCACGTTGCTGGGCTGTAATTCCCGTGCGCGGCGCAGCAGCCGTGCGCCTTCCGCCCAGTCCCAGTCATGGTGCACCAGGACCGCTGCCAGCCAGACATGCCCCTCGGCCAGCCGGTCATCCAGCCGCAGAGCTTCAATGGCGGCCGCCCTGGCCGGCGGAATGCTCTCCGCCGGCGACATCAGGCCCCAGAAATAGAGCCGGCAATAAGCCTCCGAGAGAACCGGGTAGAAAGGCGCATAATCTGGAAATTGCGCGATCGCTCGCCCCACCACTTCGATCGCCGCTTGGTATCCGGCCGGGGTCAGTTTGTTCAACAGGTGGCGCCCTCGCAATAGCATGGTGTAGGCTTCCAGATCGTCGTGCGCGGACAACATCTGGGAACCGCGCACCGGCCGATCCAGCGTCACTTGCAGCGTGGCGGCGATATCCCGCGCAATTTCGTCTGGAATGGTGAAAACGTGCTCGATCTGCCGGTCGAAGCTGGCAGTTCGAAGCCTGTGCCCCGTGGCGGCATCCACCACGCTCGCCGAAATCCGCAGATAATTGCCGGAGCGGCGCACGGTTCCCTCGATGATGGTGCCCACACCCAGCTTCCGCCCGATCTCACGCACATCCCCGGTCCGCTCCCGGAAATGGAACATCGAGGTCCGCGCGATCACTTTCAGGTCCGGAATTCCGGCCAGCGTGTTGATGATCTCGTCGGTAATGCCATCGCAGAAATATTCCTGGTCCGCCTCCGGGCTCAGGTTGGCGAAAGGCATCACCGCTACGGCCCGCGCATCCAACTCCGGCGCGGCCCGCGGGAGTTCCACCAGGGCGGCCGCTCCGGGCTCCTCTCTTCTTCGGAACGTGGGAACATAGCTGCCGCGCTCGAAAACAATCCGGATCGGGTCCCCCTCTCCGGCCTTCTCGTAATAGGCTTTCAGCTTGGTGCGCAGCCGCCGCGCCTCTACCCGCACGATGGAGTCGATCCGCGGATCGTAATTCTCGTCGCGGTCGAACACATCCCGTCCGATCGAATATTCCTTCAACCGCCCGGTCTCGCGGGCCAGGGTGCGCTCCACCGTGACCCGCAGAAAACGACACAAACGTTCGGAGTTGACGAATGTGGGGCTGTTTACAATCCTCTCCACTTGCGCCAGGACTTCAGATGGGGGCAACTCCGCGTCACCGGATTTGACTGGATCGGCTGCCGGCTGCATGCTTACCTCCGTGCCCAGGGGTAAGCTTGATTATCGCAAGTCGTAACGTGAAAACAACCCCTACCAGCTAACGGTTAGCTAACCCCCCCTTACTTCAGCCTGAACCTCTTTCTGCCGCATAGTGAGTTTGGGGCGCTTGCGCGGTGCAAACGCACGCCCTTGAAAGTCCGCTGAAGCAGCCGGTTCGTCTAGCTGTTCCCGCAGCCGAAGTTCCCCTGCGCAGTTTGGAATCCTCAATCCAGTACTGCCCCTGCTTCAACGGCACCGCATCGCACTGCACCCATTGCACCGATGATGCTAAAACCAGGCGTCTCCGGCGCCCCAGTTCGCGCTGGCGCGGCCACCATCCGTTTTGCGCGGTTGATTAATGTGAAAGCGCAAAGGGGCGCGTGTCCGCGACGCCAAACAGGGTAGGAACTCGCGCGATTGTGGTGGCGCGGCCGCGGCCCGTTTTGCGCGATTGATTTGGAAAGCGCAAAGGGGCGCGCGTGTCCGCGACGCCAAACAGGGTAGGAACTCGCGGGATAGTGGCGGCGCGGCCGCGGCCCGTTTTGCGCGATTTGATTAATGTGAAAGCGCAAAGGGGCGCGTGTCCGCGACGCCAAACAGGGTAGGAACTCGCGCGATTGTGGTGGCGCGGCCGCGGCCCGTTTTGCGCGATTGATTAATGTGAAAGCGCAAAGGGGCGCGTGTCCGCGACGCCAACCAGGGTAGGAACTCGCGCGATTGCGGTGGCGCGGCCGCGGCCCGTTTTTGCGCGATTGATTAATGTGAAAGCGCAAAGGGGCGCGTGTCCGCGACGCCAAACAGGGTAGGAACTCGCGCGATTGCGGTGGCGCGGCCGCGGCCCGTTTTGCGCGATTTGATGTGAAGGGAGTCAGAAACGTTGAATTCCATTGCCGGTGTTGCCACGTTGGCAGCGCTGTTCTTCGTTGTTGCATCCGTGCTGGCGATCCGCTTCGCCAGAGAAATCCGTAACCATCGCCGGGCCTGCGCCGCGCTTGAGGAATGCCGGCGGCGTGCCGGCCTGCTCTCGGAAAACGAAACAGGCATGGTCCTGGCCTTCGATATGCAAGGCCAACTCCTGTTTTCGAGTGCCGGCGTGGAGCGTCTCACCGGGTACCGCGCCGCGGGCTTACGCCCCGAAACGATCACCGCCTGGGTCCACCCCGACGACCGCCTGCGGATGAACCGCCAGTGGAAAAAGCTCCTGCACGGCGGCGCCAGCTTCGACGAAGAATACCGGCTGGTGACCAAACAGGGTGCCGTGAAATGGGTGAGCGCCTTCTGGCAGCCACTCCTGGATGACACCGGCTGCCAGATCGGCATACAAGGCGGCGAGTATGAAATCACCGCCCGCAAGCAAGCCGAACATGCGCTGCAGGAATCCGAGCGGCGCTTCCGCGAACTCATGCAGAGCGTTCCGCTGGCCGCCGTTATGGTCAACCTCAAAGGTTATGTGTGCTTCTGCAATGACTACTCGCTGTCCCTCACCGGCTGGTCTCGCGATGAAGTGATCGGATACCCGGCACATCGTTTCTTCGATTCGGAACACCGCCAGCATTTAATAGATGCCATCGCCCTGGCCCAAAAAACCGGCGAACCGCAAACCCCTTATGAGAGCGCCCTCCTCGCCCGGAATGGCGCGCGGCGATGGTTTCGTTGGAGCAGCGTGGCCTTGCGCGACGCCTCCGGCCAGACTATCGGCTTCGCCAGCCTCGGCGCGGATCTCACCGGACCGGATGGGCAGAAACTGCAGCCGCAGCAATTATACGCAAGCGCGCATCTGGTGTCCGAAGTCGCACACGACTTCAACAACGTGCTGGCGGTGATCAACGCCTGCAGCGAGATGGTCAGCGAGCGTCTGCCGCAAAGCGACCCGGCGCGCGCCGCCGTGGAGGAAATTCGCCTGGCCGGCCTGCGCGGTATGCAGCTAACCCAACAGCTCTTCGCCATTCGCTAAGTGGGGCAGGCCCGCGGCCTGCAGCGGCCTCCCAGGCCGCCGATGCTCCGCCGATTTTGAGCGGTTCCGCACAAACGCACCGGGCAAAAAACGACCAACTTGTATCAATGGCCCGCATCGTGCAGAATGGCAGCTTGAGCGAAAAGAGGCACGCGGCCGAGCCACGTCTCGCTCGCACTACTAATAAGGAGATCCAGATGCACACGGGGCGCCGCCTGATGCTCATTGCCACCATCGCATCGGCGACGTCGGTCGCGTCCGTAGCACCGGCCTGGTCCGCGACCGGTACCCTTACTGCCGCACCCAATCCGTGCCGGATCGCACCCGGAGCGCATGACTGCACCGCGTTTCTGGCCTGGTCCGGCAAGGGCGTGCGGCATGCCCGGGTGCTCGTTCGTGTGGAAGGCGCCCGCCCCGGTCCGGAAAAGGAATTCGCCACCGGACCAGCCTGCGCCAAATGCGGTGCCCGCTGGATTGAGGCCGGCCCGCGCTATATCTTCACCCTCGTGGATTTCTCGAGCGGGATCCGCGGCGCCGATCTGGCATCCGTCACGGTCACGGGAGTCAACGACGGCGCGCGTCTGCCCAAGGGTTCCGGAGCCATCACCGCTGTTCCTAATCCGTGCCGGCTCCAACCTGGCAAGACAAACTGCGCCACCAGCCTGAAATGGACCACGGAAGGCATCGCGAACGCCCGCGTCTATGTAACCGCGGAAGGCAGGAAGGCCGCGGCGGAGAAGCCATTTGGCACTGATCGCGATTGCGGTCAGTGCAGCGCCGGCTGGATCGCCGCGGGCACCCGCTATCTCTTCACACTCTATGATTTCTCGACCGGTAGCCGGGGCCGTCCCCTGGCCTCGGTAGTGGTCTCAGCGATACAATAGCCGTGGCTCGCTGCCGCGCCCTCTACAGCCGCCCCTATTACCCACACTCCCATGGCTAAGCGAATCGCAATCGTAGAAGACGAAGTGGAACTGGCCGCCTTGCTTGACTACAACCTCACGCGCAGCGGTTATCAGGCTCATGTGCTGACGGGCAACAAAGGCGCCCTCAAGGACCTCGAATCCTTTAAGCCGGATCTGATCGTGCTCGACGTCATGCTGCCCGGCGACGATGGCTTCGAGCTCTGCCGCCAGATCCGCCAGTCGCCCGCGCTGGGCCGCACCCCTGTACTGTTCCTCACCGCCCGCTCCGATGAAGTCGACCGCGTTCTGGGCCTCGAAATCGGCGGCGACGATTACATGACCAAGCCCTTCAGCCCCCGCGAGCTGGTGGCGCGAGTGAAGGCTCACCTGCGCCGCGCCGAGCGCGACGATGGCGATAATGCCGCGGTGGAGTCCGGCCCGTTCAAACTCGACCGCGGCGCCCATCGCGTCTTCGTCAACGGTAAGGAACTCGACGTCACCTCCACCGAATACAAGCTCCTGGAATTCTTTCTCACCCACAAGGGCCGCGCCTACAGCCGCGATCAACTGCTGGAAGAGGTCTGGGGCCAGCAGCGTTTCGTTACGCCGCGTACGGTGGACGTGCACATCCGCCGGCTGCGCGAGCACATCGAAGCCGAGCCCGATAACCCCCGCTACCTGACCACCGTCCGCGGCTTCGGCTACCGCTTCGAAGAAATTTAGTGGGGCAGGCGCCCGCCTGCAGCGGGGCTCTCAGCCCCGCAACTTAACCCCCAGTTCACGCGACCGTAACGAATTGGTAACCATTTCCTGGTTACTCTCAATGGTGGAACGCAGGAAAGCGGCGTTAACGCAGGAAAGCGGAGTAACGCGCGAAAGCGGTAACCACCATGAAGAAGATCCTCCTGATCGAAGACGACACCGATCTCTTTGCCCTCTTGAAATACAACCTCGAAAAAGAAGGCTTTGCGCTGACCGGCTCCCAAACCGGCAAAGGCGCGCTCGACCTCTGCCGCCAGGTGCGCCCCGACCTCATCCTCCTCGACATCATGCTGCCCGATTACGACGGCCTCGAAATCTGCAAAGCTGTCCGCAAAGAGCCGGACCTGCTCACCACCCCGATCATCTTCCTCACCGCCCGCGCTTCCGAAACGGACCGCATCGTGGGCCTCGAGCTGGGCGCCAACGATTACGTCGTCAAGCCGTTCTTCGTGCGCGAGTTGATTGCCCGCATCAAGCTCCAGTTCCGCAACCAGACGGCCCCGGCGCGCGTGCTCGATTCCGGCGGCGTGGTCCTCGACCGCGCCAGTTGCCAGGTGCGCCTGCACGGTACTCTCCTCAACCTGACTGCCACCGAATTCCGCCTACTTGAGTTCCTCATGAGCCGCCCCGGCGTGGTCTTCAGCCGCGAGCAACTGCTGAACGCCGTCTGGGGCCAGGACCGCGCCATCACCGACCGCGCCGTCGACGTCTACGTCCTCCGCCTGCGCCAGAAAATCGAGGCCGACCCCACCAACCCGGTCCTAATCCATTCCGTGCGCGGGTTTGGTTACACTTTCGAGCCCCGCGCCTCGAACGCCAGTTCGGCCGCCTGACCGCGCCCGATGGTTGGCCATCGTGGCCGTCTCGCGCATCACGGCAGCGCTTTCCTGTACAATGGATTCGAAAGGAGGCCGCATGGGATCCACCGACACGGTCTATGCCTTTGTAGGAACTTTCGGCACGCAGGAAATGCTTCTGGTGGCTTTAGTGGCCCTGCTGCTGTTCGGCGGCAAGAAGATTCCCGAAATTGCCAAAGGTCTGGGCGAAGGAATTCGCAACTTCAAAGAGAGCATGAAGGGCGAGGACGACGCGAAGAAGCAATAAGCTTCCGAAGGCTGCCCGCAACTTGGGCGGATTCTAATCCCGGCTTCAGATATCGCACCTAAAAAAGAATCCCCGCGATGCCCTTGCTTCGGCTCGCGGGGATTTTGTTTTTGGCCTGGCCTGTTCAGCCTACTTCTTTTTAGGCGGAACGATGGCGTCCTTGGCGGCTTTCGCCACACGGAACTTCACCACCTTCTTGGCCGGGATCTTGATCGTTTCGCCGGTCGCCGGATTGCGGCCCGTGCGCGCTTTGCGATCCTGGCGCACCAGGCGCCCGATCCCCGGCAGCACGAACACACCGTTCTTTTTTACTTCCCCGATAGCCATGCTGGAAAGGCAATCCAGGAACTGGCGGGCTACCTTGTTGTTCACTTCGCAACTCTCGGCGAGGCTTCTCACCAATTGCGTCTGCGTCATACGTTGACTTGCCATAGCTCTCCTTTGATTCTCACCATCCAACTTAACTGCAACCGGCCGCCGGTAAGGACTGCCGGCACCACGCCGTCCATCGAATTAAGGCGCAGGCCGCCCGCTCATCACGAGCGATGGCCACGATTACGTAATCAATAATAAGGGAACCGGAAAGGCGATGTAAAGGGCAAACGCCCGCAAAATGGCCTGTTTTAGGGCTTTTTTTTGAGAATCTGCAACGCGGGCCGCGTCAAACGGCCTTTTTGACGGGGTTCTCGCCGCCCGAGGCCGCCGCCGCCGCTTTGCGCGGTTGCTCTTCGGGGCCTGCCAAGCCTAGTAGTTTACGTAGTTCTCCATCCAGATTCCGGCATAAATCAGGATGCTCCCGCAAATACTGGCGGGCATTGTCGCGCCCCTGTCCGATGCGCTCCCCGCGCAGGCTGAACCACGATCCGCTCTTTTCCACCAGGTTGTGCTCCACGCCCAGATCCAGCAGATCGCCTTCGCGCGAGATGCCTTCGCCATAAAGGATGTCAAACTCCGCTTCACGGAACGGCGGCGCCACCTTGTTCTTCACCACTTTCGCCCGCGTACGATTTCCGATCGCGCTATCCCCATCCTTGATCGCCGAAATCCGCCGGATGTCGACTCTCACCGTAGCGTAAAACTTCAGGGCCCGGCCGCCGGTAGTGGTCTCCGGGTTGCCGAACATTACCCCGATCTTCTCCCGGATCTGGTTGATGAAAACCATGCACGTGCCGGTGCGGCTCACTACCCCCGTGAGCTTGCGCAGCGCTTGCGACATCAGCCGGGCGTGCAGGCCCATATGGCTATCGCCCATCTCGCCGTCGAGCTCCGCCTTGGGAACCAGCGCCGCCACCGAATCGATCACCACCACATCGATGGCTCCCGATCCGGTCAGCGCGGCCGCGATCTCCAGGGCCTGCTCGCCCGAGTCCGGCTGCGCCACCAGCAGGTTGTCGATGTCCACTCCCAGCTTGCGCGCGTACGCCGGATCGAGCGCGTGCTCCGCGTCGATGAAAGCCGCCACCCCGCCGGCCTTCTGCGCTTCTGCGATCAGGTGCAGCGTCAGCGTGGTCTTCCCCGACGATTCCGGCCCGAAAATTTCCACCACCCGCCCGCGCGGAAATCCGCCGACCCCCAGCGCATGATCGAGCGAGATCGAACCGCTCGGAATCACCGCCACCGGTACCACGGTGCCCGATCCCAGCCGCAGCACCGACCCTTTACCAAACTGCTTCTCCAGTTGGGACAGCGTAACATCGATGGCATGACGCCGCTCGCGTTCGTCCATGATCTTCCTCCTTTTTTGCGCGACCTCTTCAGAAGCAAACTCGTGGCAAATACCCTGAACTTCTCTCCAAACAATTTGCTCGTCTTAACGCTTCGCCGGTCTAAGAATTGTTGAAGAGATATTGAGAAGTTGGGCCCTGACCATGCGCCAAGCCAGATCCGCGCCCGCTGACCCTCCATCCGCGCTGGCGGGCTCCGTTGCGAAGTCTGAGATGACGGGTATGACTTCAGGGCATATTTCGGACTATGAGCGATGCCGCGGCGTCGTTTTAGGCGGCGTTGAGGTCCGCGCCGACAAGTGCGCCTGCCCATTTCACGTCGACGGCATCCTCCGCGAGCAGCGGCCGCGGCGACCTTTGAAAACCAGGAGCACTTACAGGTGGACTGCGCTCAGATCTGGCTTCTATTACCTGCCTGTAGGCTCGGATACAGCGCCCGGAGTGCCTTCCGCTCCGTACTTGTATTCCCAATTCCAAAGCAGCCAGAGGTCGCGGCTCAATGAAGTTGTAAGGTCGCGGGCCTTGGTCTAATTGAACACGAGAAGAAAAACTGCGACCGGTCCAGATCGATGCCTCCGCGCGCGAAGATCTCCGGCTGGCTATCAAGCGGCTGGCGGTTAAGCTCGCGCCCGCGACTCCCGCGAAACCGGCCAAATGAGGCTTTTGATTCGTCGAACCGAAAACTATTGGGGGTATACTAGCTGGATTCGGTAAGGCGAAATAAGAACGTCTGAATTCCATGGCCGTTCTGCATCGTTGGCAGGAAGAAAGGATTTTGCATGACGTTGAATTCAATCAGCGGGATCGCTCTGCTAATGATCGTGCGATGCGCATCCGCGCAATCTCAACCCACCAAGGCACATGATCCGGGAGTTCGACCGGGTGCGAGCGCTGGCGCCCCTCTCGATAACCTTACCCCCGGCGAGCTTAAGCTCTTCAAAGATGGCCAGATCACGTTCGCGAAAGTGGACACGGTCTCCAACGATGGCTTGGGGCCCCGCATGAACTTCGACAGTTGTTCGGGATGCCATGCCCAGCCCGCGGCGGGGGGATCGAGCCCCAAGCCCAATCCGCAGTTTCAAATCATCAAGCGGCTGGGGCTTAAGAACATCCTGCCCTTCTTTATTACCGAAGACGGGCCGACCCGGGAAGCGAGATTCCAGAAAACCAGCCAAGGCACGCCGGATGGGGGAGTGCACAATATATTCACCATTGAGGGCGCGGTAGGTGCCGGGGGTTGTAAATTCGCCCAACCGAACTTTGATGCAAACAAGAAGAATATGATCTTCAGGATTCCGACCCCAGTGTTCGGGGCCGGATTAATCGAGCAAATTCGAGATCGCGATATCCTCGCGAACCTGGCGAAGGAGGCGCCTGCTAAGCAGCGTCTGCAGATAAGAGGCAAATTGAATATAGTCCTTTCCGGCAACACGCACACCCAACAGAGTCGAGTCCAAGGCGAAGTCAACAACAACGGTAACGATGGAACCATTGCGCGATTTGGTTGGAAGGCTCAGAATAAATCGCTGCTCATCTTCGCCGGCGAGGCCTACAACGTGGAGATGGGCATTTCTAACGAGCTCTTCCAAACGGAGCGGGAGGAGGAATGTCCAAACGCCGCCGTCAAGATGCCGAATGACGGTACCAATACCAATCCCGGTCAAATCGGGACGCCCAACCCGCCTTTCGACGTGCTCAGCGATATCGAACATTTCGCTGCCTTCATGCGCTTTCTGGCCCCGCCGAAGCCCTCCGATACTGAGCCCGGGGGGACTGCATCAATCTTAAAAGGCAAAGCGCTCTTCCTTCAGATCGGCTGCCATTTCTGCCACACGCCCGCACTTACAACCGATCCAAACTCTCGCGTTGCCGCCCTAGCCGGCAAGACTGCAAACCTGTATTCGGATTTGGCGCTGCACGAAATGGGCAAGAATCTTGAAGATGGGATATCGCAGGGCGAGGCTGTAGGAAACGAGTTTCGCACCGCTCCGTTGTGGGGCCTGGGACAACGTTTTTTCTTTCTGCACGACGGACGCACAAGCGATTTGCTTGTGGCTATCCAGGAGCATCGCGGCATCAAGTCGGAAGCCAACGGGGTGATGAGGCAGTTCGATGGTCTCACTGAGATTGACAAGCAGGATCTTCTTAACTTCCTCCGCTCTCTGTGACTTTCGGCAGATCCCCTGGGCCGCCGAAATTCCCTACTCTAGCCGCCGGCAAACCGCGAGGGTTTAGGGCCCGTTGCGCAAACCAAATGCCCTCGCGAAACACCAGCAGAGTGGATGGCTGACCTGGCGGTGGACCGGACTTTTTGCATGCGTCGAACGCAACGATAGTCAGCGACAAAACGCAGATGTAGAATGCGCGAATAGACTTCATTAACTTCACTTGGGTAAAACTAATGCGATCCTGGGACTTCGACGAATTCAGTAAGCCAAGTCCACTGATTCACGTATTAGAGAACTTATATTTGTAGTTTGCGACCTCCGACGGCCCATCCTTCGAACGGCCAGTTTGCTCAACGATTTCACTTGGGGTCTCGACGACCTGATTCGGGGCGGCCAAGCTCTCTTTGAAGGGTGTCCGCCGTAAGCGTGAGCCAGTTCGTCCGCGCGGCCCGTTATTCCCCTTATCGGTAGCGGTCGCGCGACCGCGCACGGCGACCACGAGCTGGCATCAACGCTTTCACCTGTCGGGAAAGGCGCAGTTGGCTTGGCTGGAGCGACCTTCACGCAAGGCTGGTGAAGGCCGCGCACTTGGATGGGCCCAAAGATCAAAAAGTCATCCGCATGAAGAGGGCTACGGGGCAATGAACGGCGAGATGGCGCGGCTTTCCGTCCACTTAGCGTCCAAAAACTGCACGCATGTGTGTGAAGACAAAAGGCAGCCGTTTCGCCGGAGCAAAAGGTCGGTGGTTCGAATCCACTCGGGCGTACCAGCCCAAGCCTTACCCGAATCAACCCCCTCGATTAGCCGCTACGCCCTGAAGTTTCATCCCCAACTACTTCTTGAACCCTTGGGCATCGGTTTTCGCAGCATTATCTCCGCTGCCGTGATGCAGGTAGGCGGTCTCGTCTTTCGCCAGGGGTCCAGGTGAAGCTGGGCAATTGCGCGGTAGCGGTTCCCTGGAAGACCCGGACATGACAGAACCTGTCCTCGCCGGCGAGGTGCACTTCGAAACGATACACGCCGTCAGCGGAGATCTGGAGCCTCTGCTCGCAATCTACCGCGGGCCCCGCTTGCCGGTGGCGGCCACCGCCGGGCCATCCATTACTTCGATCCGGCTAGCACCGGGTCGTAGCCCCAGCGGATGGAGGAGTCCTCGCCCGGAAAAACGCGATCGCCGCCGGTCAAACGCATTTCCTCCGGTGCACAGTACGCTGCTCGTTTACGATCTAGCGGACTACGGCTTTTTCGCGTTGGGATGCCAGAACGCCGGGTCCGCGGCGGCGAAATCCTCCGACACCCAGCTCATGGCCGGATCCACGCGGAACAGCAGGTACTCGCGCGTGAAGACCCTGGTTTTGGATGCCTCTGCCGCCAGGTTGTCGGCGAACGCCGGGGCTTTGGCCAGCGCGTCATCCAATACCTTGAGGGTGTTCAGCGGAGCCAAGAAAACGTAAGTTCCGGAGAGCGCGCCGGAGAGAACATAGTAGGCGATGTCGGGCCGGTCGAGGTTGATGCTATCGAACACGGCGCGGCGTGATTTGACGAGATCGGCGAACTCGGGCTCACTGCCGGGGCGAACCTGGTACACGGAGACCTGGCAATAGTGCGCGGTGCGGAGCGCCTGCGCGGCCTGCTCGGGACGGTAGCTGAGTCCTGCCCGGTAAACCGCGATCAGGCTGGTGGAACCGCTTAAAATATCGCCCGGTGACTGGTCCTGTTCGCCGGCGGCGCCAGGCGGAAGTTGCGGGTGGAGCGATTTGTCGACCTCCTCGACACTGGCGAACGAGTCGTGTACTTCAATCAACCAGGTTTCGGCCCGGCCAGTAACGGCGGACATTCCTACCACGTTCACCGGGACCGCGCTGTCCGAATAGGGACGAATCGACGGAGCGTCCAGATGACGATACAGACGGAGCAGTGGCGGTGGTTCCGTCAAGGTTTGCGCCATGGCAGCGCAGGCGCTCAGCGTGGCCAGCAGCAGTATTTTCATTCGTATG
>CAWJJQ010000011.1:0-136057 GCA_963843255.1 Bryobacterales bacterium
TCCTCAGGTAGGACTCGAACCTACAACCCTTCGGTTAACAGCCGAATGCTCTACCATTGAGCTACTGAGGAGCAATATGCCAGCCCCTTTATTTAATCAGAGCGCGCTGGGATGTGTCAAACCGGCCGGCACGGCCCAACTCTTTGGCATACCGCAGGTACAAATCCATCCCCGCCCGTTCGGCCGCCCCTAGTTCAAATACGATGTGCGACCGCAGGTAGCGCCATACGAGCTGCGGCGCAAAGCCGCGCGAAGCCGCTTCCTCCGCCACGATTTGATCCAGTTCACCCAAACCAAACGCGCAGGAGTCCCGAAATGCGGCTGCCACGGGCGGCGTTACGGACTCGCGTGGACCGGCCCAAACCGCGAAGACCATTGGCAGCCCCGTCAGTTCCATCCATTCGCGGCCGAGGTCGTAGACGTGGAAGGGCAGCGTTTCCGGATCGATTCGTAGCGCCGGGTCGCCGATAATGAGCGCGCTGTCGGCTTCGGCCAGCATGCCGGGCAGATCCGGCGGTCGGGTCAGCACCTCCGGATGCACACCATATCGTTGCGCCAGTATGATCCGCGCCAGGGCGACCGAAGTCCGTGAACTGGCGTCCGCCGCCAGGGTGCGGATCTGGTCCGCCGGCCGCGTCGAGATCAACAGAATGCTGCGCACGGCGCCGCGGCAGGCGATGCCCACGCCTTCCACGATTCCCAGGTCCCGCCCGATCAATTCGAACGACGGAATAATCCCGATCTCCGCCTCGCCCGCGGCTACCATATCTGCGCACTCCGCCGGCACGCGGAAGTGTAGGTCGAAAAGCCCTTTCTGGCCGCCGTGCAGCATGCCCCACACCAATGGCACTGTGTTGAGATAGCTGACGGCGCATACTCTGAGGTGGGGAATCGAATCGGTTGGTTTCAATTACTCAGTGTATCAAAACGCCATCCCAGGTCGCCCCGAAAGGCGCCCCGAGCATGCCCTGGCACCGTCAGAATGGAGCCTTTTTGCCGGTTAAGTACCGTACCATGAATGACGCGCTGCCAGGGTCAATTTGCTATTCTCAGGGAGGATACTTTGCCTTAAACCGCCATGCCTTCTCTATACAACTCCTCCCTTCTGGCTGTCACATTCGTATCGGTCGCGGGCGCGCAGATTGTGCTCGACCCCAGCCCCGCCCGGGTCGCGGGGCACCCCGCGACAACCCCGGCCGAGCAATTACTGGTCACCAATGTGAATCCGAACTTCAGCGCCGATGGCGGCATGTACCTGCCACAGGGCGTGGCAGTCGATACCAGTGGCTCCGCACCTATCCTTTATGTTGCCGACACGGTGAACAACCGCGTGCTGGCATGGAAGAATGCGGCCAGTCTGACCAACCTGCAGCAACCGGATCTCATTATCGGCCAGCCCAACGCCCATACCACGCTCCCCGCGGTTAACGGAGGCTTTTTTGATCCCACGGGCTTGCTGGTCGATCCAAAAGGCAATTTATACGTGGCCGACTCGGGAAACAATCGGGTCCTGCGCTACCCGTCGCCATTCGCCAACACCGGCAAGGAGACTCCGGATATTGTGTTCGGCCAACCCGACCGGTTCACTGCCCGATCCTCCAATCAAGGCGGCGCTCCGTCCGCCATCACGATCTGTCTTTATCAGTGTCCCGCCGGGAACGGGCCCTATATTTCCTCCCTGGCCATGGACAGTGCGGGTAACCTGTTCGTGGCGGACGCGGGCAACGACCGCGTGTTGCGTTTTCCGGCCGCATCGCTTACGTCCGGCGCGACCGATCCGGCGGCGGATATTGCGATCGGCCAGTCGAGTTTTACCAAAGTCGTCTCCCCTTCAGGCTCGTTGGATAAGAATGCCCTTCTGACACCTGGCGGACTGGCCTTCGATGCGGAAGGACACCTCTTCGTGACTGACTCGTACAACCGGCTGGTAGTCTTCCCGGCGTACGTCTCCAGTTCCGCGGCGACCAGTTTCGTCACGGCCATTCGCATTGCGGGCGTGGTTAATCCCACGCCTTCCACGGCCACGGGCAGCACATTCAGCAACCCGGCCGGCATCGTTATGATTGGCGACGGCCCGGCAGTGATGGACTACGGCAATAACCGCATGCTGATTTTCGATCCGTTCAGCAGCAAGGACTGGGGTCTGGCCACCGGCGACACCACTTTGGCTAATCCCCCGCCAGTGGCCGTCGCGGTGCTGGGCCAGGGGACCAACCTGACCAATTTCACAAGCGTCACGCCCAATGCCGGCAATCCCCAGGCCGTGGTGTCGGGTACCAATACGGCGACCTTCTGGGCGCCGCTGGCGGGCGCAGTGGCCGGTACGGACTTGTTCGTGGTGGACGCTTATAACCATCGCGTACTGGTTTATCAGAATGCCAGCAGTGCCTCGGCCATCTCCCCGGTCGCGTCCGTGGTGTTGGGTCAAAGCGCGTTCCCCTACAACAGCCCCAACGCAATTCAAGGCAAGGAATTCTTTTTCGGGCCTGGATTATTGGGCTATGATGCGGGCATTGCGGTCGATTCCAGTACCAGCACTCCTCACCTTTATGTTTCGGACCCCAACAACCACCGCGTGCTGGGATTCAAGGATGCGCGCAAAGTGGGCCCGGGAGTTATGGCAGATCTGGTCATCGGCCAGCCGGATTTGAAAACAGCGGTGTGCAATTTCGGAGGGGTTGCCAATCCGCCGAGCGAATTACCGGCACGCCAACCGACCCAATCGAGTCTTTGTTATCCCACCGGTTTGGCGGTCGATCCGAGCGGCAACCTCTTCGTGGCCGACTCCGATAATGGCCGGGTGCTGCTATTCCCACAACCATTTACTCAAACCGGCCAGCCGAAGGCCAGCCTCGTATTGGGGCAGAGCGGATTCACAGGGGTCTCGAACCCTCAAGCCAGCCAGTCCGTGACGGTGTTCCCGTACGGCCTTTTCTTTAGTCCCGCTGTAGGATTGTTGGTGTCCGACGAATCCGCCAATCGCGTTCTGCTTTTTCCCATGAACAATGCCACCAGCGGGGAACCTGCTTCCACGGTGATCGGGCAACCCAATTTTACGTCCACGGGGAACTCGGTTCTCAGCCTGCCTCACCACATCGCGCTCGATTCGATCGACCAGGTCTATGTCGCGGATACAGGGCACAACCAGATTCAGATCTTCGCCCTACCCAGTAGCGGCTCCTCCACGGACCAGCCGGTGAATTCCTTCACTGGGTTGAGTTCGCCGCAATCCGTCTGGGTGAATCCCAATGCGGTTGCTGGCTTCCACGACGACGTGTGGGTGGGCGATAACACCGGGCTTATCCGTTTCGCTCCGCCCAATCCTTTGGGGGCGAACTCTCCTGTACTGAAGATGCCGGCGGTCGAGGTGCAAGGCGGGCAGTCGGTTACCTGCCCGGGTTCGGGCTTATGCGAATACCCGGTGGTCGCGATTACGCAGGATGGTTACGGTAACCTCTATGCAGCCGATGAGTCGAACCGGTTGGCGATCCACTACGCGGCGCTCGCGGCAGACAATGGCGCCAGTTTCGTGTGCGCCATGGGGTGCACCTTGGGCGGCCTGAACTACCAGCAGTACTATCTGGCGCCGGGCGCTTATGGGTCGCTCTTTTCGTTTTCGGGAGTGACTCTGGCATCCGGCACTACCATCAACACCAGCACTCCCGTGCCACCCACACTGGCCGGTCTACAGGTATTGGTGAACGGTCAGGCCTCCCCCATTACCGCCGTGGCAGCCAGCCAGATCAATTTTGTTGTGCCCTTCGAGGCTCCCACGTCCGGAACAGCGCAGGTGGTGGTGGTGAATGCATCCACCTCGCAGATATTGGGCAGCGGTACTCTCATAATGAACGCGGCGGCCCCAGGGTTCTTCACCGCTAATCAGCAGGGGAACGGGCAAATCGCCGCTTTGAACTGCAACCAGTCTCCTTGCGAGAACACTAAGAACAGTTCCAGCAATCCGGCTAACCTGGGTTCGGTTCTCCAACTCTATTTGACAGGACAGGGCATCGTGCCCAACGCTCCTCCGGATGGCCAGGGCGCCACCGGAGCCATCTCAACTACGTCGAAGCCCGTGGTTTATGTGGGAGGAACTCCCGCAACGGTCAATTATTCCGGGCTGGCGCCCGGATATCCGGGCCTTTGGCAGATCAACATCGTCATTCCCCAGAATCCGGTCGCTCCGCAGAATTTCCCGGCCGGCACGATTCCCGTACTGGTCTCATACGAGGGCTTGGCCAGTAACACGCCGGCCAATAACGCCAGCGTGACGCTGTCCACTACAATCTCGATTAAGGCGCCACAATAGGTTATTGGATCTCAGCGGCGGTAAGCTCCAG
Source organism: Bryobacterales bacterium (assembly GCA_963843255.1). Taxonomy (GTDB): domain Bacteria; phylum Acidobacteriota; class Terriglobia; order Bryobacterales; family Bryobacteraceae; genus Bog-159. The sequence goes on from CAWJJQ010000011.1 coordinate 4,338, forward strand.
CCGCATCTGACCCTTAGTAGTCACGTCGTCGGATGGCGCTTGCTGATTTCCGCATCCACGTTCAATCGACATAGGTGAACCGGGTATCGACGTCGGCTGTTGCGCCGGTCGCGACCGGCATCTTGTTACGAGTGCGGACCACGGGCTTGCCTCGCTCCCGGCGCCGGACGCGGCCATTTCCGGATCGAGCGGCGCATAACCTACTTCGCGGCGCTTGCCCACCGCGATGCGCCAGGCGGCGCGCGCCAAAAACGCGCGGCTCGTTCCGGATAGCCTCCCGGCGCGTCGAAGCGGCCGTCGCGGGCTCCAGCTTCCCCGGTGCCGGCAAACCCGTTCACCAGCTAAGACTGTCGGCTTGACGGAAGTGTTCAGGTTTATTTGGACAGCCCGCGGGCAGCTTTCCGAACGAAGCTACGGACCAACGAACCTATCTAATAACCTGTGCGTATTCTGTAGTTTGCCGGGGAGACGCGCGACCCGGACGCGCGTTCTCTAGCGCCGCTTCGAACATAGTTAGCGGCGGGATTCCAGGATCAATTTCTGTACGCGCCAATTCAACAATTCCGCCACATAAAGCTCGGTCGCGGACGGGCAGGCCATTTCGTGGATCCACCCGAACTGTTTGAGTTGCTTTCCGGATTCTCCGAGCACGCCCAAGACCTTGCCATCCAAGGTCAATTTATAAATCCGGCCGGGATAGCCATCGGAGCTGAATAGCACCTGGTCGGGCCCGGGCGTGATGCAGATAGCCCAAGGCGCGCCGGGCGACATGGCGCCGGTGGTGGCGGCGGGCTTGTTGCCGATCGCCGGGCGAGCGCCCGTAGCAACCGGAACGTCGATGGTGATCTGGCGAAGAAAGCCGCCATCGGGGTCGAACACCTGGATGCGGCGGTTGCCGCGGTCAGCCACATACACAAGGCCCTGCGCGTCGAGCGCGATGCTATGGGGGGTATTGAACTGCCCGGGGCCGCTGCCGGGCTCGCCCCACGACTTGATCCAATTGCCGTCTTTATCGACCTTAGCCACGCGCGAGTTGATGTAGCCATCGCTGATGTAGGTATTGCCGGCGGCATCCCAGGCCATGTCGGTCACCTGCCGGAACAGGCCGTCTACCGGAGGCAGGGGCGGCTTGGGATGGCGCAGCGGTTCGGTGCCTTCATCGGAGGCCTCTTGTTTGCGTCCGAAGACCATGACGACGCGGCCTTCGGGGTTGAACTTGATCACCATGTCGGAGCCTTTGTCGGCAACCCAGATATTGTCGTGTTTGTCGATCTTTACGGAGTGGGCGAACGACCAGGCATACAGGTGATGCCCGATTTCCCGAAGGAACCTGCCGTCAGGGCCGAATTCGAGTAGCTGGGCGCTGGCGGCCCCATAGGCCGGCCCGGTGGTGTCGCCACGCGAAAAGACGAAAATGTGCCCTTTAGAGTTCACCGCCACGCCGGCGACCTCGCCGAAGTACAAGTCTTTCGGCAGCTTCAGGAAATCGGGGACAGACTTGTAGGGAATTTGGGGCACCTCCTGCGGGTAAAGAAGACCTGTCATCAGGAAAAACAGGGCCGGCATCAAGCGTCTCATGGTTGCCTCTCAATCGGAGCGGATTTCCAGCGCGCCTTGAACATCTTAACGCGCCCGTGCAAGATCGTCAGGCGCTACGATAGCTGGATGAAACTGCTGGCGCTCGTGATGGTTTTGGCTGCAGCGGCAAGCGCTGCCGATTCGCTCGACTTGTTCGGCCGGGTGTGGTCCGTTCCGAACGGGGCCGACTGGAAGGTGACCGAGGAAGGCGGTTCGCGGATGCTGCAACTGGCCACCAGCCGGGGACCGTTGCCGGGCCCTCGACGCCCCATTCAATTCGCGCTAACAGACATTCCCCGATACGACCGGCTTAGTATCGCGGCGGATGTAATGCCGCTGGAGCGCTCGCTGATGATCGTGTTTGCCTACCGCGATGAGGCGCATTTCGACTATGCGCACCTGTCGATCGACACCGCCGCGACGCAACCGGTACATAACGGAATTTTTCACGTGTACGGGGGAGAGCGGGTGCGGATCAGCGCCGAGCAAGGTCCAGCGGCATTCGCCGCCAGCGGGCGCTGGTATCACGTCGAACTGACGCACGATGCAGGCACGGGAACGGTCCGCGTGGCGGTGGACGGGAAGCCTGTGCCCGCGTTAGAGGCGGTGGACCGGAGCCTGGGGCCGGGACGGGCGGGCCTGGGTTCGTTCGACGAGACGGCCAGATTCAAGGATGTGCGGATCCTCTTGAAATAGGCGCGGGCGCGCTTGCCGCTTAGTTTTCCCCATAGCCAGAATGGCGGACTTTGAGTCCGCCGCAGGCGGAGTGCCCGCCCCACGTTTGCCGGTTCATCCCTGAGTGCGGTAGTATCTTTTAAACGACATTGCATTGTTTAAAAGACAACCTCATGATCTCTCGCAAGATCCTCTTCCGGTACGCCAGGCGATGGAAAACTTTGACGCGCGCCACCTACGTTCCCTTCTGGCCACTTTTGTGGCTTGCGATGGTGGCGTTCCCCGCGTGCGCCCAAACGGGAGCGAGCCTTTCCGGCGTGGTGACGGACCAAACCGGCGCAGCCCTTTCCGGGGTGACGGTGACAATCAGGAACGTGGATACAGCGGCGACGCGCACGATCGCAACCGACGGCGGCGGGCACTTTCAGGAGTCCAGCCTGCCTCCGGGGCGCTTCGAGATTCGAGCAGCCAAACACGGATTCGCAGATGAAACGCGGACGGGAATCAGCCTGGCGGCTGGCCAGGACGCCGCGGTCGAAATCAAGATGCATCTGAGCACCCCCGACGTCTGCGCGAGCGGCCACGAGTTCGCCACCACCGATTGCACGCTGACCTGGCACGGCATCACGCTATACGGTGCGTATGACGTCGGCGCCGGCTGGGTCAGCCACGGCTTACCGGAAAACGCCACTAACTACGAAGGCGAATCTCTGGTGAACCGGAACGGCAATCGATCCCGATTCCTCATCGCACCGAACAACCTGTCGCAGACAGGCCTGGGCATCCGGGGCAAGGAAGAGTTTGCGCATGGCTGGTACGTGGTGTTCAACGCTTCAAGCGGCATCAATCCGCAGTCCGGCCAACTGGCCAACGCGTCAGCCACCAACACGGCCAACAACGGCCTTCCCAGAGGCAGCTATTCGGAAGCCATCGACGGCGCACGCGCGGGCCAACCCTTCAATGACGAATTCTATGGCGGTATCTCGTCCGCGTACGGTACGCTGACCTTCGGCCGTCAGCGCGCTCTCGGTACCGATGCGATGCTGGCTTACGATCCGGCCGGCGGCAGCTATGCCTTTTCGTATATCGGCTATAACGGCACGATGGCCGGCGGCGGCGACACCGAGGACAGCCGCTGGGACGACGCCCTGAAGTATCGCGTCACCTATGGACCGGTGCACTTCGGCACGATGTATAAATTCGTCGATGGTTCCGGCGGCTGCTATTCGGCCTCCGCAGCCTGGACCGCCGCCACGTGCACGCCGGAAGCGCCGCACAACACCGCATATGGATTCGACTTCGGCGGAGAATATGGCAAGTTCTCCGCCGACGTGGTCTACCAACATTACAACCAGGCGATCAGCGTATTGAACCCCCTGCTGGGGCCTCAGAGTCCGACGCAGCCCTATCAGTCAACACTCAACAGCATCAATACGAACCCCGTCACCGGGGCGAATCTGATCGGAACGAGCAACACCGTATATGGCATCGTGACCGACAACAGCGCCATCATGGTCGCCGCTAAATATACGTGGGACCCGTTGAAGTTCTACGGCGGCTACGAACACATCCGGCAGACTAACCCGGCGAACCCGTTGGGCGTTGGCGCCTTGGATCAGGGGGGGTATATCATGAGCGGCGTCGAAGACACTAATCTTGATTCTCCCAAGATCGTGCAGATCTGGTGGATGGGCGTGAAATACGCAATCGACCGCAAAACCGACATCACTTTATCCTGGTATCATCAACAGCAAAACGATTTCCGTGTTCCATCGGCCTGCTCGGCGGAAGCCGGTTTCCGCAGTTCCTGCGCGGGGACCCTCAACGAGGTGTCGCTCTATGCAGACCATCACTTCACCAAGCGTTTCGACGCTTTTGCGGGAATTGCATATTCCTACGTGAGTGGCGGTCTGGCCATCGCTATTCCGCATGGCCCCGGCGTACCCTATAACTACACCAACAACCTTGCTCCGACAGTCGGCGGCCGTTTTACCTTCTGATCGCTTCCGCGGCGGGCTCAGTCGGGAGCCGACAACGGCAGCGCGAACTTCGAGAACACCTCGCCGCAGGTGGTCAGCCGCAGTCGAGGCGCGGCGGTTGGCCGCCAGGTTTGTGCGCGGTACGTTCACGTTTCCCGGCTGCGGAAGAAGGCTAAAGACCTCTGGCTCACGCGGGGCTCGGAAATGTTGGGGCCACGGTGGCTTCGGCGCTTTTTGCGCAGCCTGTTGAGGGCACGCCCTCGTCAGGCCCCGTAGAGGGCGGCCACTTCGTAGTCCAGGACCGAAGGGATGATGAATTCGATGGCGCCGGCGCCCGCGGTGAAGGGGATGTCTTTTTCCGCGCGCAGCAGTTCCACGCGGGTGATGCGTCTGCCTGGAGGGAGGGACATGCGCACATGTTGGGCTCCGATGGGGTAGAACTGGCGAATCCATCCACGATGCATGGCGGGGTTGGTGTAGTTGAGGACGTGGACGGCAAAACCGGCCTCGGTTTCCCAGGCGAAAGCTTCAATCACGCCGTCGCCATCGATCGTGACCGGCGCGTGCGGGCCGCGAACCCAGCGGATGGAGTTCCGCAGCAGGCGCGCCAGATCGGTGTGGCCGGAGCGCCACATGGTGCGCTCGATATCGCCCGGATAATACGCCAGGCGGCTGCTGCCTTTCCGGCGCAGCACCACGGCGGGTTCGGTGGTATGGGGCTCCAGCGGATACGAGAGTTCCGGAGGGTACGCGACGAAGCCTGGGACAACCGTCATTACCGGCCGGTCAACCGGGGCGACGGGCAGGCGATTCTCTGCGCCGGGAATCCAATGTGTGCCGGCGAAACCGTCTAGGATCTCGTGCGGCTGCTCGATGCGGGCAAGATAGGCGTTGCCGGTGGTGCCGACGATTTCGCCATTTTTGTGGATGCCGAACAGGCTGGCCAGGCCGAAATCCGGCCGCCGCTGGTTTCGCTCGGTGTACAGGCTGGTCTCGAAAGTGGCCAGCAGGGAGCCTCCGGCATCCACATAAGCGCCTAACTGGCGGCACTGCTGGTCGCTGAGGAGGGCGGTGTTGGGGAGCAGAAGCGCGGCGTATTTCGCGAGGTCTGGGGGCGCGAGTTTGTCTTCGTGGACGAAATCGAAGAAGAATCGGCCTTCGAGCAGGGCGTAGTAAAGACCGTCCATATATTCGCGAATGAGCGCGCCGGCGGGCGGTTTGTAGAAAAGTTGCGTACGCTGGCCCATGACCACGCCGAGGTTCGCGATGGAGCGCTTATTGCGGAAGTGGGCGTCGTGGCGGGCCATCCAAGTGAAGTATTCGTGCGCGGGTTCGAGCCAGCGGCGGTCCTCGCCCATGCCGTTCTCGCCGCCGATGATGTGGTGATAGGGCACCATGCCGGAGGCGAGGGTTTCGTCAAACCACATCTGTTCTTCCTGGCGCGACTTATAGACGTTGCGCCAGCGGGGGCGGCCAGTGGACCAGGCGCCGGTGACGTTGGTAGCCATCTTTCCCGGTTGCACGGCGCGGCAGACGCGGCCCTGGAGCGCGCATCCCCAGATGGGCGTGTCGTCTCCGCCGCGGCCCTGATTGTCGCATTGGAACCACTCGGCGATTTCGCCGAGTTTGACCAGGTCGGCCGTGCTGCGGATGCCGCCGCCGAGATTGGCGAAATAGAAATTGCCAGGCTTCTTTTCTTTGGCGATGGAATCGTACAGCTTCCAGAGGTCCATGGTGCGCTGGTTGAATTTGTCCCAGTAATCGATGGTGCGGGGCGGCGGCAGGCGCTTGCACTGTTCGCAGTAGCAGACGGGCAACGCTCCGAGGGGCGGCCAGGCGTTGGTGTACATGCCATCCACGTCGTAGAGGGAATTGATCTCGCGCATGATGGCCGGCACGTAATCGGTCATATAGGTGGTGAACATGCAGGTGCGGAACAGCCTGGGGTCTTCGGTGTGGCGCACGGGGTTGCACTGCGCGTCGCGCTCGAACCATTCGGGATGGGCGGCGACGGCGTCTTCCCAGTTCAGGTCCGGACTGATGCGGGCGATGACGTGGAGGCCGCGCTTGCTGGCGGCGGCGCAGCACTCGCCGAAGAAATCGCGATCGCCCAGGTATTTGCCTTTGCGGTGGTAGGGGACGTGGGTCTGGTAGAAGGCGAGGATGCCGGTGACGCTGATGAGCACGGCGTCTACTTTGAGGCTGGCCCAATAGTCCGCCCATTGCTCGACGTCGAGCACCACGGGATCGTGTTCGGTCATGTTGGTCTGGCCGACACGGCGGATTTTACGCTGCCACGGTTCCGCAGTGTCGGCTGCGAAGAGGGAAGCGGACATGGCAGCGGCGGGTATTACTATGAAGTCGCGTCTATTCAGGTCCATTAGTTCGCCTGTTGTTCATTTAAGCGCAATCTTGGGCTAAGCTGGTCGGAGCGGCCTGAGGAGGGGGACATGCAATCGACTTGTGTAGTGATTCAGCGCGCTGTGGGGTACCACGGGAAGCAGGGGCTCGATTACTCGGCCGGCGTGTGTACCGAGACCGCCGGATCTAAGGGGCTGTGCATGCACATGGTGACGATTCCGCCCGGGGGGCGCGCGAAGGCGCATCTGCACGCGCATCATGAAAGCGCCATTTACGTGGTCTCCGGGGTGGCGGGCACGTGGTATGGCGAGGACCTGAAGGATCACGCCTGGGTGGGGGCCGGAGATTTTATGTATATTCCGGCGAATACGCCGCACCTGCCTTATAACCCGAGCGCCACGGAGCCTTGCATTGCCTTGATTGCGCGGACGGATCCGAACGAGCAGGAGAGCGTGACACTACTGCCGATTGCGGATCCGGGAATAGCCGAACGGAAATGAAGCGGAGCGAGTTTCTTTCGAGCCTGGCTGGTGGGGCGCTGGCCGCGCCCGCGGCCGGAGCGCCCGCGGCCATGGGTATGACGGACGAAGGGCCGTTCATCAAGACGGAGACGGTGATCGAACGGCGGGTGGTGGGGAAACCGCATGTGGGAAAAGTGCTGGCCGCGATCCAGCCGCACGCGGACGATCTGCCGATTTTCGCCGGCGGACTGATTTTCAAGCTGCTGGAGGAGGGCTACACCGGATACCTGATCCGCACCACCAATGACGATCACACCGGTCCGGGGAGCGTGGGCGAAGGGGTGCTGGCGAACGAGCGCGATAATGCCGCGGTGGCGAGGGCTTTCGGTTTGAAGAAAGTCTATGACCTGAACTATCGCAACCACATGCTGGACGCGGTGTCTCCGCTGGAACTGCGGCTGCGGGTGATCTTTCTGTTCCGGCTGCTCAAGGTGGACACGGTGGTGTGTTACGACCCCTACGGGAATTACGAAGAGAATCCGGACCACACGGTGACTTCGAAGGCTGTGGAGGCTGCGTGCTGGATGGCGGCGGGGGTCAAAGATTATGCCGAACAGTTCGACGCGGGACTGACGCCGCACGCGGTGCAGGAAAAATACTACTTTGCGCGCGGACCACAATACGTAAACCGGGTGGTGGACATCGGCGACTTCATCGACCGTAAGATCGGCGTGAATCTGCTGAACGTGGCGCAGGGGCCGGCGGGGCAGAACGGCGCGCAGTTGCGGCGCCGGCTGCACGATCAGGGATTGCGGCTGCCTCTGCTGGGCGACGACGACGATACGGCGAACCGCGAGTATATACGGCAATTCGTGCTGCAGCGGGATGCGGAGACCGGAGCGCGGTTCGGCCTGCGGTACGGGGAGGCATATCACTACATTGGTCCGGAGCCGGCCCGGGTGGATGAGTACGTGCGCAATAACAGCGTGAAGCTATAAGCAGGCTGGCGGGCACGCTAAAATGGGCCGATGAATCGCGCAATGGCGTTTGTTGAACCGCGCAAAACGGGGCCACGGCCGCGCCGCCATTATCTCGCCAGTTTCTATCATGTTTGGCGGCGCGGACACGCGCCCCTTTGCGCTTTAATGCTGCTGGCGACGGCCACGCTGGCGGGCGAAGTCCGGACGCTGACCATTCTGCACCTGAACGACCTGCACGCGCACATATCGCCGGAGAACGGCCGGGGCGGGTTCGCATATCTGGCCACGGTGATCGCGCACGAGCGCGCCGGCTGCACGGATTGCATCCTGCTCAATGCGGGCGACCTGGTGCAAGGCAGCCCGGTCTCCACCATTTTTCGCGGCGAGCCCATTTACCAACTGGCGAATCTTCTGGGGTTCGATGCGGCATGCCTGGGAAACCACGAATTCGACTACGGCTGGGCGCGGGCGGGCGAGTTTGCGGAGATTGCGCACTTCCCGGTGGTGACCGCGAATGTAGTGGACAGCACGGGGAAACTGCTTACGCCGAAACCGTACGTGATCCTGAAAGTGAATGGCTTGCGGGTGGCGGTGATCGGCGGAATGACCGATACCTTGAACACGCTGAGCATGCCCAAGGCGCTGGGCGAGTGGCACACGATACCGGTAGTGGAAACGGTGCGCAGGTACGCACAGGAACTGCGCGGGCAATCCGACCTGGTGGTGCTGGTGGCGCATATCGCCGGCAACGAAGAGGGTGCCATCCTGAAAACGGTTCCGGAGATTCCGGTTTCAGTGACCGGTCACATTCATTCGGGTATGACCGAGGCGCTTTCGTATGACGGGCGCGTGCTGGTCCGGGTGAGGAGTTATGGCGAAGAGCTGGGCCGGCTGGAGTTGAAAGTCGACACCGAAAAGAAAGCGCCGGTCGGATGGACGTGGAAGCGGATCCCGGTGGACGCGGCGAAGATTGAGCCGGACGCGGCGGTGGCGCGGGAAGTGAAGGTTTGGGAGGACAAAGTCGCGGCGGAAGTGGATCGTCCGCTGGCGGTGTCGACGCGTGCGTTCAACAAAGCCGAAGTGAAGCGGATCATCGAGCAGGCGTTGCGGGAGGAGACCCATTCCGATTTCGCCTGGATGAATATGGGGGGCATCCGGGCTTCCCTGCCCCAGGGCCAGTTACTCGACCGGCACATCTGGAATATCATGCCGTTTGATAACGACGTGGTTATTGGCAGATTTAAGGGCCGGGATCTGCCCAAGGTGGTGGTGGGCGATGCTAAGATCGACGCGGATCGCGAGTACACGCTGGCGGTGAGCGATTATACCGCCGCCAATCAGGGGACGGCTGAGAATCTGGGGACGAGTGGGTTGCAGTTTCCGAAGGACGCAGGGCTGATGCGGGATATTTTGCTGCATTGGTTCAGGGGGAAGAAGGTGATTGAGGCGCCTCAGTGAGAAGCCAGTCTACCCTCCACGAAATGGCAGACAGAGACGATTCCGATCCGTATGCATCCGTGTCCAGTTCAGGAGGAATTAGCCACGGATGCACGCAGATGGACACAGATCTAGTTCTTGAGGACCCGGTAAGCCAGAACCTGGGACTGTTGTGAGTTACCGGCGACGGGGGCGGTTTGCAGGAGCACTTCGAAGTAAGGCGAGGTTTTCCCCGCAGCCGAAATTTGTTTAAGAAATGCGCCCAGCGAGGATTCGTCCAGCAGGAACTCAGCGGCGCACTCCGTGCCGACCGAAGTGGTCCCTTCAACGATCAGCGTCCGGCTAGCCGGTGTGAGGCCAGGAAGAGAAGCGATTAAGCCATAAGCTCGAATCAAGGACTCGCCTTGCGCCTCGTTATAAGTGGCCTGCTCCCCCTGCCGAGGCGACCGGTTGCATACTCGGTTGGCGTTAGTAACCGGATCGAAATCGATATAAAAATTCATCTTGGATTCGAAGAGTTCTTCCCACGGATTTGCGCGAGGCCCGCCGATGAGAATCGCGCTTCCTTCCTTTAAATCCGCCAGTTGCACGTTGCGCGCGTAGCGAACCTGGATCTGGTTGTTGGCGGCCTCACGAAGGCGGACCAATCGCACCGCAAGATTGAGATCGGCCATGCTGGTATACTGCCGGGCCGCGATACTCGACAGGAGGGTCTCGCTCCAGCCCGCGTGGCCCGTGAGATCGAATCGGTATTTGCGATTCAAGTAGTCAGTCAAGTGGACGGGTTGGTGGGTGAGGTCTTCGAGCAGCGCCAGGGAACTGTCGGCGGGGACGATCCAGACTCGCCGTCCGCCCGAAAAGAAGTCCTTCCAGAAAGCGTGGGCGGAAGGGCGGGCGGGAATCTCGTACCCCGTCCAGCGGAAGAGGGCAAGGGCGAGCAGGGATGCGGCGACGGCAGCGGAAGCGATGGCGGCCCATTTGCGCCAGTGCGTGCCGGAGCGTCCTATCAGCACGGCCGGCGCGGGACCGGCAGGCGGGGCGGAGGAGGATGGCTGCAATGCTTTCGGATGCGCAAACACCGGCACGTATCGACCCTTGGGGATGACAATGCGAAGTTCTTCGTCGTGGCCCTGCTGGTCGAAATACTGATCGAGAGATTGCCGCAGCAGACGGGCATGCGAGCGCACGATGCTGTCATCGTTGGGATTGTAATTGGCAGGCCTTTTAAATACGTGCACGCCGATTTGCTGTTCGGAGATTTCGTCCGCCCGGCCGCTAAGTGAGCATTCGCAGATGTAACGGAGAAACTCAGTAAGGCGGACGGAGCGCGCGAATTTCGGACTGGCCAGAATGCGCTCCACAAGGCCCCAGCGCGGGTCTTCGAGCGGCGGGTGGTGCTGCAAAGGGACGGACATAGATCACGTCACCGACCGTATTCACAAGGCAAGTGCGAGAGCGTTAGCGTAGACCGATTATACCTCCGAGGAATTTGCATTGCGGCTATTGGGGCTCCGTTACATTCATTACGCGATCCGCCGGAATGTTGTTCAATACCTGTGTTTTACCTCCCGGCCAGGTGATATCGACGCGCGGGATGGTGGCGAGGGCGCCGAGTCCGAAATGCACAGGGCCAAGCACGGAGGAGGCGTAACCGACGCTGCTCGACTGAGTGTTGGTCTGACCGGCCAGGCGGATGCGCGCTCCCAGACCATCGCGATTACTGGTCGTTCCGCGCAATCGAAATTCAACCCAATGATTTTTGGCCGGCGTGGTATTGCGCCAGATCTCGGGGGCCTCGCCCAGCACCGTGACGACCGCATCCAGACGGCCGCCGCCATCCAGGTCCGCCACCACGAGCCCTCTGTGTGCGCGAGGTGTGGCGAAAGCGTCGCCGGCCGTGCTCGATACATCTTCGAACTTGCCACCGCCCACGTTGCGGAAGATACTATTTGGCAATTGATAGCGATCGCCGGAGAATTGATCGATGTTGTCGGTAACATGCGAATTGGCGGATATCACATCTTTCCAGCCATCGTTATCGAGGTCTGCCAGTGCGATCCCCCAGCCGCTGCGCCGGATGGTAAGTGGCGCCAGACGGCTGGAGTAAGAGGCTTCCTGAAAGGTACGGTTACCTAGATTGCGAAAGAGGGGGAAGGTTTCACCCGTCAGAGCTGTGAATATAATGTCCGGCCAGCCATCGTTATCGTAATCGCGCGCATCGGTCCCCATCGCCGATACCGCGCGGCCATTATCCGGAAACGCAACTCCCGCTTCCAGGGCGACTTCCTCGAACTTACCGTTGCGGAGGTTATGAAACAGGAAGTTAGGCTGCACATCGTTGGTGACAAAGATATCGGGAAAACCGTCGCGGTCATAATCGAGCACAGCAACGCTCATGCCTTTGCCGATGGAGCGCGCGATTCCGCTCGACTCCGACACGTCTTCGAACTTGCCGTTTCCCAGGTTATGAAACAGGCGGTTAGGCAGCCCGGTGAACTTATCCGGGTGGCAATAGACCGGTATCGCCTTAGCTGTTTCCGTGCAATGCGGGTTCGATTCGGCGGACCACTTTACATAGTTGACGACGAAAAGATCGAGCAAGCCATCGCGGTCGTAATCGAGCCAGGCCGCGGCCACGGACCATTCATGGCTGGTAAGACCGGCTGTGCTGGTTACATCGGTGAAATGACCCTGACCGTCGTTATGGTAAAGATGATTCCCGTTCACACCGGTTACGAACAGGTCGGGCCGGCCGTCGTTATCGTAATCGGCCGCCGCCGTACCGATGGAATAGCCTTCGCCGGCGAGGCCCGACTGCGGGGTTACGTCGCGAAACTTGAAGTTTCCGTCGTTGTGAAACAGGCGGTTGTCATCGGCGCCGGGAACCTTAGTGAGGGATGTGAGCGATGCGCCATTGGTGAAGAACAGATCGATGAGACCGTCGCCGTCGTAATCGAAGGCAGCCACGCCGCCAGCCATGGTTTCGGGTAGATATTTCCGTGGTGTGGGATGGTTCTCGAGAGTGAAGGGCAGGCGCAATAACTCGAAGCGAATGGCCGCGGCCGGCACGGCAAGCGCAGCGATCGGGATGAGCAGCAGGGGGAACCAAGGGGCGGTGCGCATCCGAGCGGAGACTGCGATACTCATCAGTATGTCATACGCAAGACTGGCGGCGGCGTTATTTGTGGGGACGCTGGCATCGCCAGCCTGGCAGGCGGATCCGGCAGATGAAGCGCGGCGTGCGCGGGATGCCATGTTGGCACAGCGATACGCCGAAGCGGTTGCGATCTATCGGAAAATGATTGCCGCTGATGGCGCCGCACCGGAACTTCACTTCAATTTAGCACTGGCCCTGCATTCCGCGGGACGATATCGCGAAGCAGTGACGGAACTGGAGTTGATCCGTACAGCCGAGCGGGCAAATTCCCGGTATTGGTTTCTACTTGGGCTGGGTTATCTCAAACTAGGTGAACCCCGGAAGGCTGTCGAGCCACTGGGCAACGCAGCCCGCCTGGACCCTTCCAATCCGAATGCGCGCGTGGAATTAGCCGACGCTTGGCTGGAAAGCGGGGATCTTGAAAACGCTGAACACGAGTTCCGGCGCCTTGCAGTGGAACACGCGGATCTGCCGAAGGTGTGGGAGGGGCTGGCGCTGAGCCGCTTTGGATTGTCGCGCAAAGCTTACGCGTCGCTCGAACAGAGTTCCCCATCGGAATCCCTACGATACGGACTGGCGGCGGTCGCCGAGGCCGAAGCGGGTCACACCGCGAAGGCCGTGGAGGCGTACGAAAAAGCACTGGCCGCCGAACCGCCCGCTCCGTGGATGCGAGCGGAGCTGATCGCCCTGCGACATGGAACGGGGGAAAAACCGGAGGTCGTTGATTGTACCAGCCAGTCTTTGGCCTGCGCCTTTTTCAAAGGCGAGTGGCTGGAAGTGACGGAACGGGCCGGCAAACTGCTAACGCCGGAAGCATTGTACTGGACATGTAGAGCTTATTCCCAACTCGGCAGGGATTCCATGGAGAAACTGGCTGCCTTGCCGGCGTCGGCCGAGCAACACCAGATGCTCGCGCGCGCCTACAGCAGTGCCGGCCGAAAGAATGAAGCGATCATAGAACTCCGGGAAGCCGAACGGCTGAGGCCGGATGATGTGTTGATTCGAGGTCAGCTTGCCAAGGCCCTGTGGGTGGAGCGGAAATACGACGAGGCTGTCGAGATGCTGAAGCCGCTGGTGGCCGGCAATCCGGACCAGGCGGACTGGCAGTTCGAGCTGGGGGACGCGTTAGTCAGTATGGGTAAGCCGGAGGATGCGGCCAGCCATCTGCAAAAAGCGGTGACCCTCGCTCCCGACCTGCTACCCGCGCAAGCCAAGCTGGGAGAGTTGCTCCTCGAAATGGGCGACGCGGCGCAGGCTGTGCCACACCTGGAACGCGCGGAAAACCTGGACCAGGATGGGTCCCTTCATTATCAATTGGCCATGGCATATCGCCGTATAGGAAAGACAGACCTGGCTTCACAGGCGCTGGCACGCCAGAGGGAGCTGCAGCAGAATTTGAAAAATCATTCACATTAAGGGAAATACACGGGTCTTCACAGTGAAACGCACGTGAAAACACCTTGTTCCGGAAGGAAATCGGATCTAGTCTCGTTTCAGTTTCCAGTCTCTTTCGAGGAGGGGGTTCGATGCGTTTCAGAATCTTTGCGGCGACCGTGTGGTCCCTGGTATTTCTATCGGCCACTGTCCTTTGCCAGGTTTTTACCGCCAATATCACCGGATCTGTTTCCGATCCCAGCGGTAACTTCGTCGCGAATGCGGATGTGATCGTGAAAAACGAAGCGACCGGGGACACTCGGCGCACGACGACGGATATCTCAGGCCGGTACACAGTGCCTCAATTGCAACCGGGGCAGTACGAGCTCAGCGTCACCGCGCCGGGATTTAAGAAGTACGTAAAATCACAGATCCCCCTGGAGCCGGGACAGAGCGGCGAGCAAAACGCAAGCTTAACTTTGGGTGATGTCGCGCAAGCGGTAGAAGTGTCCGCCACCGCGCAAGAGATCGACACGCAGACGGCCAACAAGAACGTCACATTTACTACGGCACAGATGGTGGGACTGCCCGCCATCGAGCGCAATCCACTCCTATTCGTACACGATACCGCCGGGGTTGTAGCGGTGCGGCAGGGGCAGGAACCATACATGACCGACCAGAATACGAATCGATTTGCGTTAAACGGGGGGAGGGACGAGTCGGCTGCGATCTTAGTGGACGGCGTTTCGATTGTGTCTCCGGGGTGGGGAGGAGCCATCGCGGTCCCATCGCAAGACGCGGTGGCGGAGACGCAGGTGACGCGCCAGGCTTACGACGCGCAGTATGGCCGGACCGACGGTGGCGTGGTAAGCCTGGTGACCAAGAGCGGCAGCAACCAATTTCACGGGAGCGCATTCGAATTCCTGCGCAACAACGACCTGGATGCCAATAGCTGGTCAGCTAACTTCTCGGGAATTCCGCGGCAGCCTTTCCACCGGAACCAGTTTGGCGGCAACCTGGGAGGTCCTCTGTGGAAGAGCAAGAAGCTTTTCTTTTTTGGCGGCTTCGAGACGTTCAAACAGGCGAGCCCGACCACCCAGATCTCAAGCGTCCCGACGGCTCTGCAGCGGAGCGGTAATTTCTCGCAAACCTTCAATTCCGATGGATCGCCGGCGCTCATTTTCGACCCCAACTCGACGACCCTGGGCAGCGGAGGCAATTATGTGCGGACACCGTTTGTGGGCAACATTATCCCGTCCAACCGCTTCGATCCGGTAGGTCAGAAGGCATTGAACCTTTATCCCGAACCCAATACCGCGGGCGATGCCGTTACCAACGCAAACAATTTCGCGGCAGCCGGGCAACTGGTATCCAACTACTACAAGCTGGATTCGCGCGTGGATTGGGTGAAGAGCGAGGGATACCGGTTATTCGCGCGTGTAACCAAGGGGTGGGAGGAGGACGGAATTCCGCTTTATTTCCATAACGGCGCCGACAATACGGGTGGAGAGAAAGATCCCCGGTTCGAAATTGTTTTTGGCCAGACGTTCGTGCCAAATCCCACGTGGGTGATCAACGTCCTAATCGGGTCCGGGCGGTGGCACGAGATCGATACCACGGCCAGCCAGCAGTATAACGGTACCCTGGCCGGCTTCTCCAGTTCGCTGGTGAATCAGCTAGCCATCAACACGTTTCCGCAATTCAACATAAGCGGTTACGACCAGTTGGGAAATTCCGAATTCGTATCCACCGCGCGGGAAAGCCACAACGGACAGATCAATGCGAGTAAAGAATGGGGCTCCCACAGCATCAAATTCGGCTTTATGGTTGAGTTGCAGCGGCTGAACTCGCTGGACGAGACTTCGGCCATGTTCAACTTCGATCGCGGCCTGACGTCGGGTCCGGTCGCTTCCACCAACGCCACCGATTCCGGGAATTCGCTGGCGTCGCTGCTGCTGGGCACGGGATCGAGCGGCAATGCGCCTTACAATGCCGCGCTGGCCACGTCGCAGCGCTATTTTGCATGGTATCTGCAAGACACCTGGCACGCGACGCGGCGCTTAACCTTCACCGCCGGGCTGCGCTACGAAATTCAAACGCCGCGCACGGAGCGCTACAACCGTCTGAACTATTTCGCCACGGGCGCCGTAAATCCACTGTCAACGGAAACCGGGCTCGACCTGACGGGAGGACTGGTATTCGACAGCCCCAGCCAGCGCGGCTGGTGGAATCCGGACTACACCAATTTCGCGCCGCGCGTTTCGCTGGCTTATAAAATCACCGACAAGCTGGTGTTTCGCTCGGGCTATGCCATTTACGATTCTCCGGCGGCGGCAACTACCATTCTCGGAACCTCGGACGGATTCTCCACGAATACGAGCTGGGTTTCCACAGTGGGCGGCGGCGGCCTCATTCCGGCGGCTCCGATCAGCAACCCGTTCCCGCAGGGATTGAATCAGCCGCTGGGCAGCTCACAAGGATTGTTGACCGAAGTAGGCCAATCGGTCAATGCAATGCAACGCGAGCATCCGACCCCATACGTCGAAACTTACAGCGCCGATTTTCAATACATGGTGGCACCCGGATCGATCCTGGAAGTGGGCTACACCGGGACGCAGGGCCGCAAACTGCTGATGGGAATCACACGCGACATCAATCAGCTCAATCCGAGCTACCTTTCGATGGGGAACGCGCTGAACAATCCGGTGGCGAATCCCTTCTTCAACATCATCACCAATGGACCGCTCTCGGGACCCACGATTCCTTACTGGCGGCTGCTGGTTCCCTATCCGCAGTTCCAGGCGGTGAACCTGGTTGGCGACACACCTGGAGCGAGTTCCAGCTATAACGCGCTGCTGGTGAAGTATAGCCACCGGTTCTCCGCGGGCGTGCAACTGCTGGCCACCTACGCGTGGTCGAAAGCCATGGACGATACTTCGGAAACGCAAGCGTGGGAGATTGGCGATGCCATCCGCAACGCTTACAACATCTCCGCGGACCGCTCCATCAGCGCGCACGATATCCCGCAGGATTTCGTAGCAAGCGCGATCATGGATGTGCCGGTGGGAAAGGGCAGGCGGTTCGGAGCAAGCATGAACCGCGTGGCCAACGCGGTAGTGGGGGGATGGCAATTTGCGGCGATCGGACGCGTGGGCAGCGGGTTGCCGTTACAATTTCATGCGCCTAACGACCTGGGCACTTACGGATTTCCGGTCCTGCGGCCCGACATCACTTCGATGAGCGCGCTGACGGACGTGAACCAATCGCCGAACAACTGGTTCAACACCGCCGCTGTGTTAGATCCGGCTCCATACACCATCGGGAACGCGCCGCGATTCGTGGGAGCGGTCCGCATGCGGGGCAATCGCCAGTTGGATATTTCGCTGAATAAATCGTGGGCGCTGCTAGAGCGGCTGCGTTTGCAGATACGCGCGGAAGCGTACAACCTGACCAACACGCCGCAATATGGAGGGGCCGACACCAGCCTGGGTGATGGCGGTTTTGGGCGCGTCACCGGTACCACCAACATTGGTCCACGCAACATCCAACTGGGGGCAAGGCTGGACTTCTAGCCGCGGCGCAAAGAGAACCACCTCATCCATCCGATCCGGTCTCGCGTGCGGCATGTTCACCAGACGCCACCTGCTTAGAGTCTCTGCCGCCGTGATCGGCGCGGCCTCTACGGCGGCTGGCGATGAGGACGATGCACAACGCCAGTCCGCGGTATCGTCGGCACGCGCGGCGCTGCAGCGGATCTTAGGCTCGCGCGCAGGCGACTTCAGCCTGGAGTGGATCGCGGCCGAAAGCGGACACCCGGTCTACGAGATCTCGGCGTCGGGTGGTCAGGTGGCGGTGAAGGGCAGTAGCGGCGCGGCCATGGTGCGCGCCGCATACGGCTACCTGCGGGAAAACTGCCGGGGCATGATTACCTGGGGCGGGAGGCGTGTGGATTTGCCGGCCCGCCTGCCGGACCAGATACACCGCCGGCGGATTTGTCCAAACCGTTTCGTGCAGTATTTCAACCCTTGTACTTTCGGCTATTCGGCTGCCTTTTGGACGTGGGACCGCTGGGAACGCGAGCTGGACTGGATGGCGCTGCACGGCGTGAACATGCCGCTTGCTTTGGATGGGCAGGAAGCGATCTGGCAGAAGGTGTGGTCATCGTTCGGCGTCACGCCCGCCGAATGGGATCGTTTCACGACGGGTCCGGCGCATCTTCCGTGGCACCGGATGGGCAACATCAACCACTTCGACGGCCCGCTGCCACAAGGATGGATCGATCAAAAGAAGGAACTGCAAAAGAAGATACTGGGGCGGATGCTCGACTTGGGAATGACGCCGATTGTTCCGGCTTTTGCCGGGCACGTGCCGCAGGCGTTTCTGCGAATTTACCCCAAGGTGAAAACATCCACGATGCTTTGGGGCGGCGAGGCCTCCGCGGGTCTACCGAGAGAATCGAGCACCTTCCTATTGCATCCGACCGAGGCCGACCTGTTCAAAGAAGTGGGCATGCGCTTCATCACCGAATATAAGCGCGAGTTCCAGACGGGCGAGTATTATCTGGCCGACTCTTTCAACGAGTTGACCATGCCGGCGATGGCCAACCAGCATCGCTACGAACAACTGCGTACGTACGCGCGCAGCATTTTCGAGAGCATCCAGGCGGGCGACGCGCACGGCAGATGGGTGATGCAAGGCTGGGTCTTTGCTAACAATCCGGGGTTCTGGGATAACCCCTCGACCGCGGCATTTCTCTCGGCGGTGCCGGACGACCGCCTGTTGATCATCGATTACGCCTCCGACATGGACGCGGTCCACGAATTCGATTACCATGACGCGCCGGATGCCTGGAAGCGGCTGGACAGCTTTCACGGCAAGGGTTGGATTGTGGGCATGGCACACACTTTCGGCGGCAACAATAACATCAAAGGAAATCTTCCCTTGATCGCATCGAAGCCTTTCGAGGTGATGCGGAATCCGCGCAGGGGGAACCTGCTGGGTTGGGGAATGGATATGGAGGGCATCGAGTCGAACGAGGTCGTGTATGAACTGATGACCGATGTCGGCTGGGCGACGGAGAAGATCGAGCTCGCCAGTTGGATTCCGGATTACTGCCGCGCGCGTTATGGAGCGTATCCGGCGGCGCTGGCAGAGGCGTGGAAATTGTTCCTCGAGAGCGCTTACGGCGCCGACACCTGGAAGACCAAGCATGCGTTCCAGTGCCGGCCGAGCCTGGATCCGAAGCCGCAGTTCGTGGATACCAGCCCGGTCTTCCATCGCGCCGTAAGCCTGTTTTTGTCGTGCGCCGACGAATTGAGATCCTGCCGGCTTTATTGCAACGACCTGATCGAATTTGTGGCGCAGGCGGCTGGCGGCGCTATCGATCAGCGCCTGGCGCAAGCGTGCGTCGAGCACAAGGCAGGCCGGCCGGAAGGGCGCGATCGAGCCGCTAAAGAAGCTCTTGAATTGCTGGCTCGCGTGGACGGACTGGTTCATCTGCGTCCGGACCGGAGATTAGAAACCTGGGTTGAGTCTGCACGTTCTTGGGCGCGCGGTCCGGACGAGGCGGCTTACTATGATCGCAACGGGCGGCTGCTGATTACGATGTGGGGGTGGAAGGAGTTGGAGGATTATGCTTCGCGGATTTATAGCGGGCTGATTCGGGATTATTATTTGGGGCGGTGGCGGACCTTTTTTGATGGACTTGCGGCGGGGCTGGCTGTTTCAATTGAGGAGTGGGAGATCGACTGGCTTTCCCGGCCTTATTCACCTAGTCCACCTCGGCCGGTTGCGGATCTGGTTGCGGAGGCTCGGTTACTGGTTAAGTTAGATGGCGGCCTGGAGAGGCCGCCGCAGGCGGAGCGCCTGCCCCACTAACCTTGTACACTGATTCGTGGTGCGGTGGTTCGTTTGTTTGCTGATTCCGGTGGTTCTGGCGGCGACCGATTGGCCTCAGTTTCGCGGGCCGAACGGCTCAGGCGTTTCGAATTCGAAGGGGCTCCCAGAGCACTTCGATCTGCACAAGAATCTGGTCTGGAGAACGGCGCTGCCTGGCGGCCACTCTTCGCCGGTTTTCAGCGGGGACCACATCTTCCTGACGGCGTTCGAAGGCAAGAAATTGCTCACTCTTTGCCTCGACCGCGAAACCGGAAGGATACTGTGGCGGCGGGAGGCGCCGCGCGAACGCGAGGAATCGTTCCAGCCGACAAACGGGCCGGCATCTCCAACCCCGGTTACGGACGGCACCAACGTTTATGTCTTCTTTGGCGACTTCGGGTTGCTGTCGTACGGAGCGGATGGCAACGAACGCTGGCGCTTGCCGCTGGGTCCTTTCAACAACCCGAACGGCCACGGGTCGTCGCCCATCCTGGCCGGTGGAAAGCTGGTGCTGATCTGCGATCAGGACACGGGGTCGTATTTAATCGCCGTGGATCCCGCGAGCGGGCGGATTATCTGGAAGACCATGCGGCCGGAGTACACGCGCGGTTATGCCACGCCGGGGGTCTACGTACCGAAGAAGGGGCCGGCAGAACTGATCGTGCCGGGCGCGTATGAAGTGGCCGCGTACACGCTCGATACGGGCGAGAAACTGTGGTGGGTGCGGGGCATGCCGTGGCAACTCAAGTCCGTGCCGTTGATCGACGGCGATCGCATCTACGTGAACGGTTGGGAAGTGGAGGGCGATCAGGAACGGCGCAGCGCAGTCCCCGAATTCGCCGAAGTTCTCGCGAAGTACGACAAAGATCATGACGGAAAGCTGTCACGGAGCGAGATGGCGGCGGTCCACAATGCAGAGTGGTTTGCCGATGGCGACCTGAATCACGACGGCTACATCGACGCGGCGGAGTGGCAGTTCTACAGGGAACGGAGCGCTTCGGATAACTGTCTGGTGGCGATTCGCGGAGGCGGGCGCGGGGATGTGAGTAACAGCCATGTGCTGTGGAGATACCGCAAAGCGCTGCCGAACACCTCATCGCCGCTGCTTTATGAAGGCGTGATCTACCTGATCCGGGATGGGATCTTTACGAGTTTGAACCCGGATACTGGCGAGGTTTATAAGCGGGAGCGCCTCACCGGCGCCTTAGGCCGCTACTGGTCGTCGCCGGTGGCCGCCGATGGTCGGATTTTTGTGGTTAGCGAAGAAGGGAAAGTGGTGGTGCTGCTGGCGGGGCGGGACTGGGCGGTTCTGTCGGTCAACAACCTGGACGAGGAGGCTTTTGCCACGCCGGCGATTCTGGACGGCCGGATCTATATCCGCACGCGCGCGGCGCTTTACTGTTTCGCAAAACAGGGCCGTTGAGACGTGCATCACTCCGATTTGCAGATATCGGCGTAGACCAGCGGTGCTCCCTGCTCCCACGGCTTGTAGGTGTTGGCGAAGGCGATGCGTTGGGCCACGGAGGGGTGCGTCGCCTGGGAGATCAGGAAGAAACGATCCCACTCGGGTGCCACATCACCCCTTTGTACGTCGCCTGAGAAGTCCATCGCCGCGGCGTAGTTCTGATGCGTCAGTTCCAGGCCGAAACGGTCGGCTTCGTGCTCGATATGACGGCCGATTAAATTGAAAAACGGCACAAAGGCAAGCCAGAGGAAGGTCATCAGGAACAAGATCAGGGGCAAGGACGCCGGGTCGGAGAGTTCGCTGAAGCCCCAGCGCGCGGAGAAGCGGCGGATGGCGGCGCGGCCCAAGCGGTCTGTGAGCCAGAATCCGGCCAGCAGGCAAGCGGCGATGATGGCCAGGCCCTTCCAGGCGTCGTGCATCACGTAGTGCTTCAGTTCGTGGCCCACGGTGAATACGATGCCGTCGGGCGATTCAACGGCCGCCAGGTTGCCTTGCAGAACGATGCGATGGGTGGGTCCGACGCCCGTGACCATGGTGCTATTGCCGCCCACAAAGACGGGGATGTGAGCGATGCCGCAGCGCACGGCCAACGCGTCAATGCGCGCCTGGAGCGGCGGATCGGCGAGCGGCTTATACGATGTGGTCAGCGGAGAGACCCACACCGGCCAGGCAACCATGGCCAGGAAAGCGACCGGAAGCAACGCGAGGGAGCAATAAAGCCACCAGCGGCTGGGGCTTCGCCGGATCAGGAGATAGGGAATCCAGACAAAGAGCGATGCCAGGATCAAGCGGACGGCGAGGGGTACAGTATCGGCGGCGAGCCAATTAAGCACAGTCTGGTGCGAATGCCCGGCGAAGTGCGGCTGCACGTAGCCGGCATAAAAATCGAAGGGCAAGGCGATGAGCGCAGCCAGGGTCAGATAGCTGCAAGCGCAAAGCGTGACCGTAGGGAGCCAGCGTCCGCCGGATAAGGATTCGCACTTAGGGCACAAGCGTGCGCCGAGGCCGGTGAACAGAACGAAGAGCGGAATGGCCAGCGAGAGCAGCCGGAAGGCAGTCCAAT
Source organism: Bryobacterales bacterium (assembly GCA_963843255.1). Taxonomy (GTDB): domain Bacteria; phylum Acidobacteriota; class Terriglobia; order Bryobacterales; family Bryobacteraceae; genus Bog-159. The sequence continues at coordinate 26,745 of CAWJJQ010000011.1, forward strand.
AGATATCTGCGTGGCGCTCCTGGGCGAGCAGCGCGACTGTTGTTTTGGGGATTTCGACTGGCAATTCGGCATGGGCGACGGCGGTGGAGAGAATAACGCCGGTGATGCAGGCGATGCAGACGGCGCGTGGCACGTTAATGCGCGGCAAAAGGTTTACCTCGCACCATGGAGTAGACGGAATCGAAGGCGGTCAGGCCCTGGATGTTCGCTACGCTGCCAACGGCGATGGGGTCGGCCAGATATTGAACCTTGCTACTGGTGTTGACGAACGCAGGCCACGGGGGCAGGCCCGGACCGTTGGGATCGCCCGACTTCGCGAAATTGATCCAATAGCCGGAGATCTCGGCGGCCAATTTCCGATCTCCAGCGGTCCAGTTCCAAGGCGACTGGTCCAGGTGATCGAAGACATACCATAGCTCGGCGAAATGGCTGGCGCCCCACCCGGCGTAGACGGAGCCGGCGGGGAAAGGCGGCTGCTGGCGGAATGAGTAATAGAAGACTGGCTGCCGGCCGGTTCCTGCTTGCAACCTCGCCCAGGCCCACATGTCCCAGCCGAAGCGGAGGTCGCGCTCGAGGCCGAGCTGTGCCTGCTGCGCCTCTTGGTCGGTGGCATGCGGGTACGCTGCGATTAGCGCGGGTGGAAGTTGGCCCACGCTGTGCTCCAGATCGGTCGAGAAGGTGGCGGCGGTCTCGTGGGAGACATCCACCATAGCGCGCGCCTCATCGGCGTTTGAACCGATGAGCAGCGGGACATCGTTTTGCCGGCCGGAAGCGAACGTCTCGTAGGGGGAAGCGGGCAGGACATACGGATCGATCACCGCGTGCACGATGCCTCCGGCGTTACCGGTGAGCTTGTCCGCGGGCAGCCGGCGCAGTTCCTGGAGCGAGGGCGCACCCTGCGCAGCGGCGAACTTATCGCCGTCGCGTTCCGCGTTCGCCAGAAGGAACTGTGGTCCGAGCTGGAGCGGCTCAAACAGGCCGCCGCTCTCTCCGATGGCGCGCTGAAACAGGCCTTTCGCGAGAGGCGAGGCCATCAGGATGCTGACCGATATCGAACCGGAGGATTGACCGGCGATGGTTACGCATTTCGGGTCGCCGCCGAAGGCTGCAATGTTTCTGTGCACCCATGTGAGTGCGGCGATCTGGTCCAGGACGCCGTAGTTGCCGGACGAGTGGTGCGGGGACTCGCGCGTCAGCTCAGGAAGCGCGAGAAAGCCGAGCGGGCCAAGACGGTAGGCCACGGTGACCACGACGACGCCTTTGGAGGCCAACCGGTCACCCCAATACAAGGGCATGGAGGCAGAACCGTTGATGTATCCGCCGCCGTAGATCCAGACGATCACCGGCAGATGTCGCGGGTTTTGAGCCGGCGTCCAGATGTTGAGGTAGAGGCAATCCTCTGACACTTCGGGCGGAGTCTCACCCGGCATGGACACACCCGTTTGCATGCACGCCGGAGCGAAGGCATCCGCTTTCCGCGTGCCGGCCCAGGTTGCGGCAGGCATAGAGGGCCGCCAGCGCAGATCGCCGACTGGCGGCGCGGCGAATGGGACGCCTTTGTATGCAGTCACGCCATTTGCGGTTACCCCGGATATTGCGCCGGACTCCGTCAGGACCTGCCGCGGGACGCCGGCAGGGGCCAGATTTGCCGCCGCTGCCAGCAGACCAACGAGCTTCCATCGATTCTGCAATTTGTGGTCCCTCTTTTAAAGGAGTCGCGCAAAACGACGGCCTTTGTGCTTTGTTGTCATTATCCGCCTGTTGGAGCACGCGCGCTGAGCAATACTGCTCACTTTGGCAGGAAATCTGAGGTGGAGTGCCGATTTGTGGCGCTCGTCGGACGCCGCTGGATCAGATTAGCTGAAGCGGTACACGAGGATCGCGAAGATCCCGGACAGCCCGAAGCTGATGATATTGATATCTTGCGTCTCGATCTGCAGCCCGCATCGAGGCAGGTAGATGAAGCACAACATACACAGAAGCGCTCCCAGAAGCAGGCCTCTGATTGCTCTTTTTATACTCACAGTCGTTCTCCGGCTTTTGGGCGGAGTTTAGCTCGGTCCGTAGCTGAAATGCAACCTTTGCCAAAAGTGAACTAACGGAGGTGAATAGCGCACATAAGGAAAGAGTTAATTGCCGAGGCGCCCGCGAAGTACGACGATAGACGCTTTGGGTAAGTGGTACTCGGTACCGGCACCTCCGGCTGTTATCGCCGACTTAGATGGCGGTCCATCGGGATCCGCATGACCGGGCGGCACTCGCCGGCGGCCCGTGACGGAGGGGGCCGGCACGTCTTGCGTAGCTGGATCCGGGTGCCACTGGTACTCTGCCTGTCCAAATGTCACCTGGTCGACCGTACCGGCGAAGAAGCGATTATGGTTCGCGGCGGTGTCAGCAAATGTAAGATTCACCGCATGATCATTGTCGTGATCTTTGTTCACTAGCATTACGGACCACTGTCCATCGGGACGCGCGAGGGCATAAGCCGTCACCAAGGTGTTGCCGTCCTTGTCCTTCACGCCGCTGGATACCTTGAATAACTTGTGGATCTTGTCAACTGGATCCACCCACTCCTTGCTAATTACGGTAGTGGCCAGGTATTGCGGTGGATAGTTTTTGACGTGATTATTTTCGTCGACGGGCAGAAAACCTCCATTTCCATCCAGCGTGGCGATGTAGTGGAAGTAATAAGTGCCGCTGGCGCCCGCGGATAACATGGATCCCACGTAATCCGCCAGCCACAGGGCGCTTTTGACGGTGCCGGCGCCGCCATCATCGAGGTCGTTTCCTTCGGTCATGAAGAACGGCAGATTTGGCGGCAGCCCGTTATCTTTCCAGGCCTGGACAACTTGGTTCACATATGCCGGCTCCCAGTAGAGGGAATTCCAGTCCGCGCACGCCTTGCCGCCCATGCAGGGATAGTGTTCGAAGGAGAAGAAGCTGAAATCCTGGAGGCGGCCGCGCGCTTTCAGGTAGTCCACAAACCGGCCCAGGAAGGAGACCCTCCCGTTGGCGTCCGCCCAGGAATCCACGTCGCCGGGGGTGCCTTCAAAAGCCGGACCGCCCAGGGGCGCTTTTGGTACGAGTTTGTGGATGGCTCGCGCGAACTGCAGATATAGAGTGGCGTAATCCTCGGGAAGAACGCGCTGGCCGTCCGCCTCTTCGCCCATTTCGATCCAGGAGATCGGATATTTCCGCTTGTACAGGTATGCGATTTCGTTGGCCGCATCCTCGGGGATGGCGTAGAGAATCGCGATGGGGATCATGGCCGGCAGCCCTCGGGTGACGCCGCAATTGAAGAAGAAATCGAATCCGATCTGGTCGCCGCGGCCGTAGTCCAAGTCCGAAGCCGCATGCCAGGGATCGACGGAGGAGGGCCAGGTGATGGTCTGCTGGCGGCTGGGCAGGTGTTTGACGACATCCTGGAACGCGTCGCCCTGTTGGGTGCCGATGTAGAGTTCGCGGATGGCGTACCCCAGGCAGTTCCGCTTGTCCGCGGCGCCATGGGAGTCGCAGGTATTGGACGACTCCGTCATCCAGATGCGCAGATAGCGGACGGGCGTGGTCCAGTCGGCCAGTTTGAGCGTCGGCGTTCCACCTTTGCCGTCCGTGACGGTGCCCATGGGGAATGTCTGCCAAGTACCCTTGTTGATTCCTTCGTAAAACGGTTCCAGTTCGCCGGTCCAGAATTGCACGTAGTAGCGCCGGGCGTACGGATCGGCCCAGGCGATTTTGATGGCATTGATGTCGGTCTTGGCACCGAGATCGATCATGACCCACTGCGGATGCAGGGAATCATCTTCGCCGGTGAAAGGCTTCGTCAGATACGGATTGCTTTTCCAGTAGGACTGCAGATCGCCATCGGTGAGGCGCGACCAGCCGTTGCCATCGCCGACGGTGGCGCCGCGATGCGGCAGCGGGTAGGCCCAGGAGTGGCGTATGGGCTCGCCCGGTTCGGCACTCCCGGTGAAGTAGCCTTCCTGTTTGGCCGGATTGCTCCAGGTACCGCGCGAGTTCCAGTGCCAGGCTTCGATCATCAATTCGGTGTTCTGGCGATAGGTGACGGTTTGCCATCCCGCGCCCAGGAGTTCCTTCAACACGGGATCGGTCAGGAGCCGCTCGGTGTGCTGCTCGTTGGCCTCGCGAGTGTCGCCGCCGCGGAGACGGTCAATTGCGCCACCGAGCGCGCGCAGCGGACTGAACGAGTTCAGCACGTGCGACGGGGTGATGTCCACCACCATTTCCTGCGCGGCGGCGGCTCCAGCCAGCGCTAAGGCGATGCCCAGCGTTATCGAAGGGCTATTCATGAGGGTTGCCCGCCTTTCGCGGCTTGGATGTTTTGTGGGACTTCTCCTCGATGGCCGATAGCCGCAACACGCTGGCCGCGGCACGCAGGCGTACGGCTTCCTTCTGATCAATCAGGAGGGGCGACAGGTCGGGTTTGAGCTTCGGCTCGTTGCGCAGGGCCAGCGAGTGGACGGCGGCGGCGCGGACAGACCAGTCCTTGTCGAGCAAGGCTTCTTTAAGCGCATCCTCCGTGGCCGGAGACTTATCTTTGCCGAGCAGGAGGGCGGCGGTGGCGCGGCCCGAAACACCCGGGTCGGTGAGGAGCGCCTGCATGGAGGTAATGCCCTCGCCCAAACCGGGCACGGGGGCGAATCCGACGCCCTGGCGCATGGCATAGAGGAACAAGACGCGGGGGGTATGCATCATGCGGAGAGCGTCGCGCCTCTGTTTGGAGATGAAATTGGAGGAGGTCTTGCTCTGGCCGCCCAGAACCGCCAGGAGGGCCTCTTCGCCGGCGGGGTCGTGGAGTCCCCAGAGTGCCTTGGCAGCCGCAAAGCTGACTTCCGGCACATCGTCATTCAGGGCCTTGCGAAGGGCTTTCATGGCGTTGGGAGTCTTTAGTTCCGCCAGACTGGCGACGACGGCCTCGCGCACCTCTACATCTTTGTCGTCCATCATACCTTCGAGACGTTCGAATACAGGATCGCGCGTGGCGGCCAGGCTCAGGGCGATGACAGCCTGCTTGCGCGTGTCCGGGTTTTTGGATTGCAACGCGGTGTCCAGCATTTGATTGCACTCGGCATCGGTAGCGGCGCGAGCTCCGGCGCCCGCCAGCAGGACCACAACCAGGCACGCGCTTCCCAGAGTTATTTTCATTTCTCCATTCTACGCATGGCGAACTGCGATATTATGTTGGGCCTACAGGATAGCCACGAAAAGCCAGGGGAGGAGTTGCATGCGGGGTAATTTCAGCGGTGCTTTTGCCGCTGCAGTCGTATTCAATACCGTATTCGGCGCGGCGGGGCAAGTGACACCGACCACGAATCCGTCGGTGCCGACGCCAGAGTCCGTTCTGGGGCACCGGCCGGGGGACGATTTTTATCTCGCTTCTTACGATGAATCGCAGGCTTATTTTCGCAAGCTGGCGGCGAGCTCGGACCGCATCAAACTGATCCCGGTGGGCAAGACCACGCGCGGCCTGGATTGGGAGATTGCACTGATCTCATCGCCTGAGAACCTGGCCCAACTGGACCATTACAAGGAGATCTCGCGCAAGCTGGCAGACGGCCGCAGCTTGACAGACGAAACGGCGCGGGCGCTGGCGCGCGAAGGCAAAGCCATCGTGCACATCGACGGTGGCCTGCATTCGACCGAGGTGGCCGGCGCGCAGCAATCCATCACGCTGGCCTACAAACTGGTCTCTTCGCAGGGCGATGCCGAGGTCAACGCGATTCTGCATAACGTGATCTTGATGCTGTGGCCCACGTTGAACCCCGACGGGCAGAATCAGGTGGTGGCGTGGTACCGGAAGAACGTGGGCACGACGTTCGAGGTCAGCCCTCTGCCGGATTTGTACCAGGAGTACGTGGGGCACGATAACAATCGCGACGGATACATGAACAACATGGTCGAGTCGCAGGATGTCACCCGCGCTGAGCTGGAGTGGGATCCGGTGATCTTCTACTGCCATCATCAGACCGCGCCGTTTCCCACGCGCATTTTTATTCCGCCATTCGTGGAGCCGATTTCTTCGAACATCCACCCGCTGATGGGGCGGTGGTTGAGCGTTATCGGCACGGATATCGCCGCTTATCTGGACGCGCACGACATGCCGGGCGCGGTGAATCGCGTGGGATTCGACAACTGGTATCCGGGGTTCCTCGACTATACGCACATTTTCCGCAACAGCATCGCGTTCTTTACGGAGACAGCTCTTTACCGCTATGCGACGCCGCGGTTCTACACGGTGGACGAATTCCCCGCCGATCAACGCGCGTTGCGCTCCGGAGTGTTTTATAGCAGCCCATGGAAAGGTGGCTGGTGGCGGCTGGGCGACGCCGTGCGCTACATGCAGGGGGCGTCGATGGCGGTGCTGGATACGGCCGCGAAATACCGCGAGGAATTGCTCTTCAACCGCTACCAGGCGGCGCGGGACAATGTGGCGCGGTTTCGGAAAGAGCCGCCCTATGCGTATATCGTGCCGCTGGAACAGCGCGACTTGCCGGAGGCGGCCACGCTGGTCGAGAAATTGATGATCAACGGCATCGAGGTACACCAGTCGGTCCAGCCATGGCACGCGAACGGGCGGGAGTATCCGGCGGGGACCTGGGTGGTGCTGATGGATCAACCGTTCTCGGCGCTGGTGAAAGAACTGTTTGAACCGCAACAGTATCCCGATCTGCGCGAGACGCCAGCCAGTCCGCCGAAGCTGCCGTACGACGTAACCGGGTGGACGCTGCCGATGCAGATGGGCGTGCAAGTGGCGCCGGTGCTGGAGCCGGTTACGGAAAGCCAGCGCGCGGCGCTGAAGCGGATCGAGCAGTTCACCGCTCCCGCGGGAAGACTGGAAGGAAACGGCGGCGTATTCGTGCTGAGCCACAAGCCCAATGCATCGTTCCAAGTGGTGAACGAGGTACTGGCGAGCGGCGGCCACGTGTCGTTTGCGGGGAAAGAAACGGAGACCGCGGATGGCGCGGAGCCGGGCGCGATCGTGGTAACGGGCTTGGATCGCGCACGCATGCAGAAGATCGCTCACGACCGCTCACTCACCGTGAGGGCCGTGGCGGCGGCGCCGGCGGATACGATCGAGGTGAAAAAACCGCGTGTGGGTTTGTATCGTTCGTGGGTGCCGATGATCGATGAGGGGTGGTCGCGCTGGATGCTGGAGGCGTATGGATTCAACCCGGTCACGCTGCGCAACGGCGATATCCAGGCAGGTGGCCTGAAGAGCCGCTATGACGCGATCATTCTTCCGGACGCGGGACCGGAGACCATACGAAACGGCTTCGGACAGGGAACGATCAGAGGAGAATATACGGGCGGCGTGGGCGTGATGGGGATCGCGGCACTGCGCGATTTCATTCAGGCGGGCGGGATTTTGGTGACCTTCAATAACGCTTCGCGGTTCGCCATTGAGGATCTTGGCCTGCCGGTGAAGAATATTCTGGAAGGGCTGAAGGATGAGCAGTTCTTCTGTTCGGGTGCGCTGCTGCGGGTGGAGATGCAAGATCCGAGTGACGCGGCGGCGTGGGGGTTGCCGCAGAATCCGATCGTGATGTTCGAGCGGGGACCGGCGTTCGAGCTAAAAGAAGGATTCCGTGGGAGGATTATCGCCGCGTATCCGAAGGAACAAAGCCCTCTGATGAGCGGGTATTTGCTGCATCCGGAAAGGATCGAGGGCAAGGCCGCCGCCATGGAGGTGCAGTACGGCAAGGGCCGCATTTATTTGCTGGGTTTCCGGCCGCAATGGCGCGGACAATCGCACGGAACGTATCAGTTCATTTTCAATGCGATTTACGAGTCGCAGGGGTTGTCGAAACCGGCTCCGATTCCGCCGCCGCCGGGTAAGCCGGCAGCGCCGCCGGCGGCTCCGACTCCGGTTGCCAACGTGACGGCGGCACCGTAAATCCGCTTTGCTTGTGCGGTCGGGCACGTGGGCGGCGTAAAAAAGGCAGAAGACCGCTTGCTCACGCGCGCGGCTCGGGAATGCTCGCGGCGGGTCGGAAATGCCCGCGGCGGGTCGGAAATGCTCGTGGCGGCTCGGAAATGTGTTCACGTGCGCGGATCATCGGGATCGGGGATTCGAAGAATGCAGCAAATTGCGGCGGCGCTGCGTCTAACATTGCAGATGCGGTGGCGTGCGCTGCTTATTTTCGCCGGCCTGGTTTCTCTACGGGCCGCGGACGTGTGCGATCCCAAGAGTCTCCAAGGCCCCTACGGCTTTCAGATCTCCGGCGAAACAACTATTTCAGGAGAGGCTAAGCCGGCCACCAGTTTGGGCCGGATCGTTTTTGGCGCGGAGGGCGCGGTTAGCGGTTATGCGTCGGTGATGTTTGCCGGATACCTGTTGGGCAATCCGGTCACGGGAACATATGAGGCGCACGGGGACTGCACGGTTTCGTGGAGCCTGCAGGACGATTCCGGCGCATTTCAACACTTCAGCGGGACGGTCAGCGGTGACGGCAGCCGGGTACACTTTCAACAGACGGACCCCGGCGCGGCACGGCGCGGGATCATGACGCGAACGGGGGACGCGTGCCAGATGGCGGACCTGCGGAAAGCGTACGACTTCACACTGTCGGGCAGTTTTACGCCGATGTCGCCTGGAGATGCGGCGAGCACCGTGGACGCCAAGGGTTTCATTCGGGCGGATAGCGGCGGGCATTTTATTTTGACGCGACAGGGCAACCCACATGCCCCGACCGAGGTTGGGGTTGAGCTTCAGCCAGACTGCACAGTGGAGTTCGAGATGGCGGTGCCGGCGGCGGACGGGTCGCTGCTGCCTGTTAAGCTGCGCGGCATTGTGGTGGATGGCGCGAGGGAGATTCTCGCCATGCAGACAGACCCGGGCTGGATGGTGGCGGCTAAGTTCACGGCAGAGGCCTCCACAGCGGCTGGGAAATAGGCGCGGAAAGGAACGGCCCCAGGCGCCTGCATCGGTCACATGTGGCTGTCTAACTCGTCCACAATGATTTGCCGGACTGCGTCTCGCAGGGCCGGCGCGCACGCGATATCTCTACGGCCCACAGGCACGGGCTCCAGGATGTGCAAATAGATATCGTGGGTGCCTCCGAAGATCCACGAATTGCGCGGCAGAGCCGCTCCGGAACCGGACACCACCAGCGGCAGAATTGGAACCTGTTCCCGAATCGCGAGGCGGAATGGACCTTCGTTGAAAGCCAGTACCCGGCTGTCCGGCGAGCGGGTCCCTTCCGGGAAGAACATAACGGAACAGTGCTGGCGCAGGTATCGCGCGCACTGCAACCAGGCCTTGGCGCCCTGGCGGCGGTCGGACCTGTCTATCGGTACATCCCCCGCCATGCGCAGCATCCAACCCACTAGCGGAACGCGGAACAGCTCCGCTTTGGCCAACCATTTCATATCGAGCTTCAGATGCGCAATCAGCGGGATGTCGGCCAGCGATTGATGATTGCTCACAACGACATACACTTGACTGGAATCCACATGCTCGGAACCGGAGATATGGATTCGCCAAGGGTTGACTCTCGACATGGCACGGCCTAACCTGCGGAACCAGCGTCCGGTACGCAACCGGCAAGGCTCGCGGTCAAACAGCCTGATTATGGCTAGCAGCGGGGTCCATAGAAGAGTGAGGACGGCGGTTGCGATCCAAATCCAGGCAGTGCGGAGCAACTGCAGCGGATGGATGAAGGGCTTTTTTACCGTATGTTTGTCGCGCAATATGATCCTCACTGACTTCCAGTACCGTCAGGTTGCGGGGCTAGAAATCCCCGCGGAGGCCAGGGGCCGGCCCCACCTCAGGATCTTCGGCGGCGGCTTCCTTGTCTCTTCCCATCAGGCGCAGGGCAGCGGCCGTTACCCGTTCCGGGGTGAAGCCCAAGCGCTTCAGAATTTCGTCTCCGGGGGCAGACGCTCCGTAACGTTCCAAACCGATGATGATGCCTCCGTCTCCAGCCCAACGCTGCCAGCCTAGCGGCGAACCCGCTTCCACGGTCACGCGTTTCTTAACGGCCGGCGGCAGCACGGCGTCGCGGTAGGATCCGTCCTGCGCGGCAAAGAGATCCCAACTCGGCATGCTGACCACTCTCGCCTTAATTCCATAGGTGCGCAGCTTTTCCTGCGCCTTGGCGCAGAGCTGGACTTCGGAACCGGTCCCGATCAGGATGACGTCCGGCGAACCGCCGTCCGCCTCCGATAGGATATAGGCGCCCTTGGCCACGCCGGGTGATTGTGCGTGGCTGCGATCGAGATTCGGTACGGCCTGGCGGGTAAGAACCAGGAGGGTGGGACCATCGTGCTGGACGGCGAAAACCCAGGAGTCCACGGTTTCGTTGGGATCGGCGGGACGAATCACCGTCAGACCAGGAATGGCGCGCACGCCGGCCAGATGCTCGACAGGTTCGTGCGTAGGCCCGTCTTCACCCACGCCTACGCTGTCGTGCGTGAACACGTACACGGCCTTTAGGCGGCTCAACGCTCCCAGCCGGATGGCCGGCTTCATGTAATCCGAGAACGTGAAGAATGTGGCGCTGAAGGGGATGACTCCGCCGTGGGCAGCCATGCCATTCACCGCGGATCCCATGGCATGCTCGCGCACGCCGAAGGCGACATTGTGCCCCGCGTATCCCCACACACCGCCGACTGCGCCCAGCGTGCCGGGGCCGTCGGCTTCCGGGGGCTGGAAATCGCCCAAGCCTTTGAGCGCGGTATCGGTGGACGGGTTCAGGTCGGCGGAGCCGCCGATGATGTTCGGCAGGTGCTTCGCCAGGGCATTAAGCGCAGCCCCCCCCGCGGCACGCGTGGCGATGGCCTTGTCGGCAGGCGTGTACTTGGGGAGATCGGCTTGCCAGGAATCAGGAAGCTGTCCGGCCATGATGCGTTCGAACTCGGCGGCTTCGGTGGGAAAGGCTTCCCGATATGCGGCGAACCTGGTCTTCCAATCGCTCTCCGCCGCCGCGCCGGCGGGGACTGCCTGACGGAAGAAATTAACGGCCTCCGGCGGCAGATAAAATTTGTCCATGGTGGGCCAGCCAAGCGCTTTCTTGGTGGCTTTCAATTCGTCTTCGCCGAGCGGGTTGCCGTGCGCCGAGAAGTTGTCCTGTTTGCCGGGGCTGCCATAGCCGATGTGGGTGTGGACCAGAATCAGAGAAGGCCGGCGATCCTCGGCGCGAGCTTCCTCGATGGCCTTGGCGATGTCTTCGGTATCGTTGCCGTCCTTCACGGTTCGTGTGTGCCAGCCATAAGCATCGAAGCGGGCAGCCACGTCTTCGGTAAAATCGAGAGCCGTGGCGCCGGCCAGGGAGATATGATTCTGGTCGTACATATAGATCAGCCTGCCCAGACGCAGGTGCCCGGCCAGAGACGCGGCTTCCTGAGTTACGCCTTCCATCAGATCGCCGTCGCCGCAGATCGAATAGGTGTAGTGATCCACGATCTTGTGGCCCGGACGGTTGTAGCGCGCGGCCAGCCAGGCTTCCGCAATCGCCATACCGACGCCGTTTCCAAAGCCCTGGCCCAGCGGTCCGGTTGAGACTTCGACACCCGGTGTGTGGCCGCGCTCCGGGTGGCCGGGCGTCATGCTTTTCCATTTGCGGAAGCGCTGGATCTCAGACATCGGTAGAGCGTATCCGGTGAGGTGCAGAAGACTGTACAGAAGCATGGAGCCGTGACCGGCGGACAATACAAACCGGTCGCGGTCAGGCCACAGGGGATTGGTGGGATTGTGCTTGAGAAATCGCGTCCACAGCGTAAAAGCCATAGCCGCGGCGCCCATGGGCATGCCGGGATGTCCCGAGTTGGCGTTCTGCACGGCATCGGCCGAGAGCATGCGTAGGGTATTAATGCACAAGTCTTCCAGTTGGGTGTCAACGGTCGCGTTCATTCGTCCTCCGGTAGAGGCTTGCGGGCTCGAGAGCACACCGGCAAGCCATTCTCAATCATATCCCGGCTATGGGGGCGGCTATTTGCGAAGGCTCTCGCAGAATTTGGTGAGATAGTCCATCTTCAAATAATCCTGGATGGGGGGCATGAATAATTCTTTGCGCCGGGCATCCAGGCCGGCGGGGTCGTCCACCGGATCGAGGACGGGTTTGCCGTCCACGCACCTGGTCTGGCTGCCCCAGTGTTGCGGCTTGCCGAGCCCGACCTGCACGCGGTCGTAGAGGTAAGCGTAGTCGCTCATGGGGGCATCGCCGGCTTTGGCGGCTTTTTCCAGCGCGGGGAGAATCTGCCGTTGGATTTCGGGCGTCTGATGCTGCACCAGCAGCCAGTAATTGTGCGACGCGTCTTTGCCCGCCAGCGAGATGGTCACCCAACCGTACTTTTTGAATATACGCAGCACTTCTGTACGGTTCCTGTCGTCGGCGGCATTCGTCCGGGTATTGTCGAAGGCCTTCCGGGCATCCTGATCCTCTTTGACCATGACGCGCAACTGGTCGCGTAGAGCGCGGATTTCGTCCGTGTAGTGCGGTTCGGGCAGGCTGGTGGCGAGCGAGAGCGTGCTGCCACCGGCGACCCGCTCCATTTCCCAGGGACGCATACCACCTATAGCCAGCGTGGCCCGGTCGCGTGGCTTCAGGACCATGACGAACGGATCGCCGTCGATGACGAGCTCGAGCCGGCCGGCGGCGAGTTTGGATTGCTGCACGGAAAGCACGACCTGCCCCTGCCCCGGCCCCAACTCCGTCACGTCGCCATCCTGATCGATGGTGAGTGTGCCGGGTTTGACGAGAGATCCGGACAATGTGCCGTTCGCCGCGGCGGTCAGCGTCAGTTTCATGATGTTGAGGCCCTGGTAGCGAAACAGCCAGGTGCCTGTAAAATCGGAGATATACTGCGCCGCGCAGAGTGGCGCGAGGGCCAGGAGCAAGGCCGCAGCGCATGCTAGTCGTCCCATGGTCTACGTATCCAACACCTTTGCGTTGGTATCGTCCGTTCCGATGACCTCCGATTGGAACCGCACTTCCTTCAGCGATCCATACAGCGGCCGCGGCAGATCCGCGCATTGAGCCAGCCAACCACCCATGGTCTTACGCGAGATATTCACGCCATGACGCTCAAACATCTTCTTCTGCCGGTGCAAGGGCAAATGATCCGCATTCTCAGCCACAATGATGGGTTGCGGCGGTTCGGTGGCCGTTGTTACTGTGCAACCGCAGGCATATGTCTTATACCCATCCTCGATGACGGTCAGTTGTGCCGGAATGTATTCGTAGCGCTCCCTGGACTCTTCTCCAATGGGGCGCAAGTCTTGTTGACAGGTCACACAGTGCTTTTCGGCATCCGTCAGATCATGTACGATGCGTTCGCGCTCGAGATGCCTGGCAAGTGGCTGCTTCCCGCCGGCTCTTTTTCTGCAGTGCGGGTCCACCCGCGCCAGATGTGGCGGGATCGTTATCATCGGATCACCAGACTTTTCCGGTGCCGGGCCAGGAGTTCGCGTGACAGGATCTCGGTCTTATTTCTTTTCGCTGCACGGAGAATCCAGCCGGGCCATCAGATCCAGCACCATCTGCTGTAAGACCTGGGAATCTGCGGGAAGGTGTTTGGATCGATGGCCATGAGTAAGTAATTAGTGTACTCACTTACTTACTCTCTGCCAAGTGAAAAATGCACGTACACGTCAGTTTCATTTGTCGTGTCACGGTTTCTCCGCGGGGTCCGTCTTCGGCATAGGCCATCCCAAAGCCCTTGAGGATGCCGATCTGGCGCTCGCGACGCCAGGTGGCCAAGTGCCAGGAGTAAAGTCACTCGCGGCGCAGTAAGGCGCGGACGGCACCAGGCTGAGCGGCGGCGGAATCGGCTTCAGCCAGAATGCGCAATTTGTACTCGCCAGTGAAAGTCCGGCGCCTGCAGTGAGGATGAGCCGGTCGGAGCGGCGGGCCATAACGGGGCCGCCGCCCCCGCCCTCAGTAGGCCAGCGTGAAGTTAACGTCAATCTCGGTGAGCACCTCCACGGGATCGCCGTTCAACAGCGTCGTCTGATACTGCCATTGCTGGACCGCCTCAAGCGCGGCCTTGGCCAGTATCGGGTCGCCTTCGAGCACCTGCAGGTTCTCCACCTTGCCATCCTTGCCGATCACCGCCTGGAGTTTCACCACCCCCTGAATCCGCTGCGCTTTGGCGTCCGGAGGATAGACCGGACGGGCCTGGGAGATCAGTTTAGTCTGCTGCAGATTGCCGCCAATGCGAATTCTGTTGGGCGGCATGGAGCGGGCTGACTCGGCGGCGCCGGGAAGCGAAACATGCACGGCGACGGAGCGCGGCGGATCGCCCGTCAGTTCGGCAGAAATCACCAGGTGCTCGTCGAAAGCGTGTACCGCGGCGGTCAGGGCCTTCAGGGCGTCCGTATCCACCAGGTCCCCGCTATGCGAAGGCAGCCGCTCGATCAATTCGTCGTGCGCTGCGGCGGTCAGGCCCCGCACATCCAAAGTGCTCAAGGTCACGTGCGCGCCTGCAGGCAGGGCCGGCATCGGTCGGGACGTCTCCGCGGCGGCCTGCGGCGCGCCGTCCTTTGGGAGTTTGAAGTCCATGGTCACGCGTGTGGTCGCCGGCAGGGACATGGCTTTCGGCGAGTAGTGCCACTGCAGCACGGCTTCGAGGGCCGCGCTGCGCAGTTCGTCCGGGCCGCTCAGCACGCGCGCGTCGGATACGTGACCGGCCTCGTCGATCTTCACTTCCATGACGACGGGGCCCTCGATGTGCTTGTCGCGCGCGGCCTGCGGATACTTGGGCGCGACGCTGTGCAGCAGGTTGGAGTCAGTTTGCTCCTGCGGAACAGGCATCGCCTGTAGCGGGAACGTGTGGAGCGCCAGCCAGCCGGCTGCAAGCAGCAGTCCGCAACTGGTAGCGCAGAACGAGATCAACGTTCGTTTCGACATGGTGCCCTCCTTCAAGAGCAGTGCCACCCGGTTGGCCAGATGGCGCTTTCGTAAAAACAGAGTCGCCGGCGCCAAATCCATGGCCGGCTGCGATCCGGCCATGGCCAGGAGCGCATTCAAATACTGCGCGCGATTGCGCGTAAACGTCACCACTTCGGCGTCCACCGCCTGCTCGCGCGCCAGTTGGATCTGGCCGATCAGCCACCAGACCGCAGGGTGAAACCATAGCGCGGCGCGGATGGATTCCTCGGCCACGGTGACGATCCAATCGCGACGCCGCACATGCAGCAGTTCATGGCAGGCGATAGCTTCCTGGGCGTCCGCGCTCAACTCCTCGAAGCGGCGCGGCAGCACCACGACGGGCCGGCGCCACCCGAAGGTCACCGGTCCCGATATGGAAGACGACAACAGAAACTCCGCGGCGGGAGCCACCGCGGCGCGCACGCACTCCAGATGTGCGGGCAGGGGCGCGAATAACCGGGAGTTGTGTCTCCAGCGATGCAGTTTTCCGAATCCCACCGCGAGCCACGCCGCGCGTGCGGCGCATCCGGCCGCCAGCACGATCAATAATGCCTGCCGCCAGGGGAGCGAACGCGCAGGCGCGCGATCGGGCGAGTACGGCCGGACGGCCCGAGTGGTGAAGTCGATCTGGACGTCACCCACCGCACGCCACGGTTCCACGGCAGGCAGCAGCAGGCAGATAGCCAGCAATGCCTGGGCGTACGCCAGCCTGACGCGGGGGGCGCGCAGCCGGAACATCCAGGCGGCAGCGCCCCCCACGGCAACTAGAATCGCGGCTTGCGTGCTCCACGCAGCCAGATTTCCAAGCCAGTAAAAGGAGTTCACGAGGCATCTCCAATCAGCCGCCGGATCTCGGCCATCTCCTCGGGGGTCAACTGGCGGTCTTCGATCAGGTGCACCAGCAGCGGCTCCGCCGACCCATTGAACACGCGGTTGACGAAATCGCGCACCATCGCGCCAATTACCCTGCTTTTGGGCTGCGCCGGCCGGTAAACATAGGCGCGGTCCACCTGTTTGCGAATCAGGTAGCCTTTATTTTCCAGGATCTTCATCATGGTCATGACCGTGGTGTAGGCGACTTTACGCCGTTCCAGCAATGCTTCGTACACATCGCGGACCGTGGCGTTTTGCCGTTCCCAGATGATCTTCATGATCTCCAGTTCCTGGTCGGTGAGAGTCTTGCTCGGCGGTCGCATACTAAGAAATTAGTACTATCGAACCGAAATGTCAAGCGGAAAATTCGGCCCGCTCCGCAGGTGAAGGACAGGAGGCACAATTGGCTGCGATATTTCCGTATTTAAGGTCACTAACACGCGGAGCCAAAAACCAGATATATTATGGATGTTAGAATCTCAATCTCTGATATCTCCAAAGGATTATAGGCATAGGAAAGGGAAAATCGATGCGGTTTTCTAAGATATTTTTGGTAGCGGGGTTGATATTGTCCGCGGCTTGCGTGTACGGCCAAGTGGCGACGACCAGTTCGCTGGACGGAACGGTTACGGATCCGGCTGGGGCGGCGGTGACCGGCGCGCAGGTTCTGGTGATCAATGTGAACAATGGCCAAATCTTCAAGGCCACGACCAATGAACGTGGCTATTGGATTTTGCCGTCGATGTCGTCAGGGGTATTCAAAGTCAGCGTGACGCTGCAGGGCTTCCGCACAGTGACTGTGGAGAACGTCAAGATCGATGCGGGCGTCCCTACCACGGCCAATGCCCAGCTCGAGCTAGGCACGGTAACGGAGACGGTGGAAGTTGTGGGCGGCGCCGAATTGGTGCAGACCACCAACGCCACCGTGAATAGCACGCTGGAGGGCAAATTCGTGGCCGAACTGCCGCAAATCACCCGCGGCGGCCTGGATCTTCTGGTATCTTCGCCCGGCGTTCAGACGGCCAATGCGAACCGGAACTCCAGTATCAACGGGATGCCCAACAGCGCGCTCAACGTAACCATCGACGGATTGAACACGCAGGACCAGCTCGCCAAGAGCAGTAACGGCTTCTTCACTTATATCCCGATCACCCAGGATTCCATCGAAGAAGTCACCCTGACCACCTCCGCGGCCAGCGCGGATGCCACCGGCGAGGGTGGCGCGCAAATCAAGTTCATCACCAAAAGCGGCACCAACGAATTTCACGGTGGCGTGTTCGAGCAGGTCCGCAACACCGCCTTCGACGCGAATTATTACTTCAACAATATCACCGGACTGCCTCGCGACAAGGTGCAATTGAACCAGTTCGGCGGCCACCTGGGCGGCCCCATCCTAAAGAACAAATTGTTCTTCTTCACCAATATCGAAGACCGCATCCAGCCGGAATCGGCGGCCGAGAGCCGCACGGTGCTGACGCCCGACGCCATGGGCGGCAACTACACTTACCTGGATCCCACGACCAACAGCCTGCGCACCGTGAATGTGCTGAAGCTGGCCATGGACAACGGCTTTCAAGGAAACAGCGATCCTATCGTCGCCAAAACCCTGGGCCAGATCAATTCCTTGATCTCCAATTCGCCGAACCTGATTTCGAACGTATCCAGCGGCGACTACATCCGCGACACCATGAATTACCTGGCTAAGGGCGAAGACAAGCGCATTTTCAGCGTCAGCAAGCTCGATTACAACATCAACTCCCGGAACCAGTTCTCGCTCACATACTCCTACAATCACTACGCCGGAGTGCCCGATATTTTGAATGGCGATGTGGCCGTTTATCCGGGCACGGGCACGGTCCTCGGCAGTAATGTGGTCGGCGGACAGCTCAGCAACCGTTTCGCGGGAGTCATAGGTCTGCGGTCCACCATCACGCCGCACCTGACCAACGAGTTTCACGCCGGCCTGGATGGCGGCACGGTGGTCTTTAATCCGCAGGCGGACTCGCCGGCCGCTTATGCCGAGTGGCGCGGCTACAATCTGGCTTTCAGCGCGGGCAGCGGCTTCGCCGCGCCATCGGGCATTTCTTCGTATGTAGGAGGTTCCCGGCGTAATTCGCCGACCAAGAACCTGAGCGACAACTTGTCCTGGTTGAAAGGGGAGCACGTGCTCAGCGTGGGCGGCAACTGGACCCAGGTCAACCTCTGGGACCAAAGCATCGGCAGTGAGAGCATCCCCACCATGACGTTCGGCATCGACGCTGGCGGCGCCGACCCGATTCACAATGGCGGATCGACCGACATCTTCAACAACGTGAACTTCCCGAACGCACCGCAAAACGTGCTGGACGATGCGGCCGCGCTCTATGCGGATCTCACCGGACGGGTCAGCAATATCAGCAAGTCCGTGGCCGTCTCCCCCGCGGGCACCTACGGCGCGAACCCTCCGGTCGATCACCTGCTACAGCGCGAATTCGGCTTGTACATCCAGGATTCGTGGAAGCTCCGGCCGAACTTCACCGTAAACTTCGGCATGCGCTACGAGTGGGAGGGTCCGCTGCAGGACCTGACCAGCACCTATTCTTCGGTGACGCTGGCAATCCATCTGGGGTGTCTCCGGCGTGGGCAATCTCTTCCAACCGGGTAATATGCCCGGCGTGCAGCCGCAGTTTGTCAAATATTTCACGCCGTTCAACAGCATGCACCGGTGGAACCCGTCCGGCGGGTTTGCCTGGCAGTTGCCCGGCATGGGAGGACCGCTCGGCTGGCTCTTCGGCACACACAATGGGACCACGGTTATCCGCGCCGGTTACGCCATCAACACCATCCGGGAAGGCACCAACATCATGCTGGCGATGCTGGGATCGAATCCCGGCCGCAGCGTGGACGATTCCGTGGACCCCGATAATTACCCGCAATACTTCGGCGCGCCCGGCTCCGTCAATATCAGCAACTCGACGCTGCCTTCGCGGCCATTTCCGGCTTCGCCATCGTATCCGTTTTCGCCGCAACCTACCGATTCGCTTAACGGGTTCGAGCCTAACCTGAAGCTCGGCTACGTGCAGAGTTGGAATTTCGGCCTGCAGCGCGAACTGGGCAAGAACATGGTGGTCGAAGCCCGTTATACCGGCAACCACGGCACCGACCTCTGGCGCCAGATCGCTTTGAATGAAGCCAACATTTACGAAAATGGCTTCCTCACGGAATGGAACAACGCGTACAGCAACCTCATGATCGCGCGGAAGACCGATCCGGCCAGCAGTAATTTTGGCAATCAGGGCCTGCCCGGCCAGGTGAATATTCCGTTCATCCAAACCGCTTATGGCAGAACATCGTCCTCCACATTTGCTTACTACCTGACGCAAAACGCGCCAGGACGGTATGCATATGTCTTCTCGTATGCCAATCCATACCTTTCCAACTGGATGAAGGCAGGCTACCCGGCGAACTTCTTCGTCGCCAATCCGTCGGTATCGAGCGGCGGGTCCTGGCTGGTCGGAAACTGGGGCAGCTCCTATTACGATGCCCTGCAGATCGAAGCCCGGCGGCGGATGGCGAACGGATTCATGGTGGAAGCCAGCTACGTCTGGTCGAAGTCCCTGGTGGACGGACCCATGTCGGACGGCAACCTCTATACGCCGCCCCCCACTACGTTCCGCAATATCGGCCTCGACCGGCAGCCTTCTCCGTTCGATATCCCGCAGGCTTTCAAGATCAACGCGATCTACGAACTGCCTTTTGGCCCCGGACGCGCGTTCTGCCATGGCGGCAATCCGGTGCTTCGCAAGCTGTTCGAAGGCTGGCAAGTCGCGGGTGTGGACCGCAACCAATCCGGCACTCCCATGGAACTCGCTTCGGGCCGTTACGGAATGAACCAGAACGACCCTGGCGTGGTTCTGCACAACATCAGTGCGTCGCAATTACAGAGCATGGTTTCGATCCGTAAAACCACCGGACCGAACGGAACCGGGGTGGTGTACTATCTGCCCCAATCGTTCATCCAAAACTCCAACGCGGCATTCGGAATCAACGGTCAAACCGCCGCTAACCTGGACCCGAGCGCGCCGTACATCGGCCCGCAACTGACGCCCGGCCAGTTCGGCTACGAGATCTTCATCCAGGGACCGTGGCAGAATCACTTCGACCTGAACCTTACCAAGATCACCCGGATCAAGGAGAAAATGAACCTGGAATTCACGGCCCAGTTCCTGAATGTTCTCAACCTGACCAACTTCCAGTTGCCGCCATCGACCATTTTGAACTCGGGAGGCCAGAACCTAAGCTCGGCTAATTTCGGGCAGACCACATATGCGTATCAGGATCTTTCGAATTCGCAGGATCCCGGCGCGCGGGTGATTGAGTTCCGGTTGCGGTTCAATTTTTGAGGGTATTTCTGGCGGGGCTTAGAGCCCCGCGCAGGCCACGGGCCCGCCCCACTTACGCTGTACACTTTAAGTATGTTTGCGGAGACCCTTGCGCCTATCGTGCTACCGGATGCAGGCGGGCGCGAGATTCGTTTGGGCTCACTGTGGGAACGCCAACCCTCGGTAATCGTCTTCCTTCGCCACTACGGTTGAATCTTCTGCCGCGAGCACGTCGCGCAGTTGCGCGAATATGAAAGCGAATTTCAGACGCTGGGCGCCAACCTGGCGGCTATCGGCCTGGGGGACCGCAATTACGCGCGCCTCTTCCAGGAGGAAACCGGCATCGGGTTCCCGCTGTTGATTGACGAGCACCGCCAGGCCTACCAGGCGGCCGGATTGCGCCAGGCAAACCTGCTGCACCTGTTGCGATCGGAGAACAACGCTGCCCGCAAACGCGCCCGCGCAGCCGGCCACCAGCAGCACAAACTCGGCCAGAACCCGTTTCAGCTCGGCGGCAGTTTCGTATTCGGTCCCGGCAACCAGGACCGCTACATCCACATCAGCCGCACCTTCGGCGACAACGCTCCGGTGGACGCACTCCTTGCCAGTGTCCGCTGACGTATATTCGTAAGAGCCATGATTCCAAAACCTGGAACTGCCTGCCTCGCACTGGCCTTGGCCGGCAGTATTCCGTATGCCGCCTGGGCCGCCGGCCAACCCTGCGAGACCCTCTCTAAACTGAGCCTGCCCGCTACCACCATCAGCACTGCCGAAGTGGTGCCCGCCGGCACGTTCACGCCACCGGGCTTCAAAGCCTTGTCGAACCTACCCGCGTTCTGCCGCGTCGCCGGATCTATCAGGCCCGCCGCCGATTCCGACATCCGCTTCGAGGTCTGGATGCCCACCTCAACCTGGAACGGCAAATTCCAGGGCATGGGCAACGGCGGCTTCGCCGGCGTTATAGGCTACGATCAACTCGCGCTGGCGGTCACCGCAGGCTACGCCACCGCCGCCACCGACACGGGACACCATGCCGGCGGCACGGATGCGTCGTGGGCCCTCGACCACCCGGACAAAATCGCGGACTTCGGATACCGTGCCATCCACGAAACCGCCGTCAAGGCGAAAGAGATCCTGCACGCCTTCTACGGCGAGGCGCAGAAGCGCTCCTATTTCAGCTCCTGCTCGAACGGCGGCCGGCAGGCCCTCATGGAAGCCCAGCGGTACCCCGAAGATTACGACGGCATCATCGCCGGGGCTCCCGCGAACTACTGGACCCACCTGTTGGCCAACGCTGCCTGGGACCAACTGGCCCTTACCGGCGAGAAAAACAGCTACATTCCGCCCACCAAGCTGCGCGCCATTCAGGACGCCGCCCTGGCCGCCTGCGATGCGCTCGACGGCGTGAAGGATGGCGTTATCGAAGATCCGTCCCGCTGCCATTTCGATCCTGGCGTGCTCCTCTGCAAGGATGGCGACAATGATAACTGCCTCACCGCGCCTCAGGCGGCCGCCCTGAAGAAGCTATATGCCGGCGGCCGCACATCGCATGGCCAACTGTTCCCCGGCTACGCGCCGGGCGGCGAAGCGGAGTTCGGCGGCTGGGCCATTTGGATTACGGGACCCTCACCGGAGCACAGCCTGATGTACGCCTTCGGCACCCAGTTCTTCAAGAACATGGTCTTCGACAACGCGTCCTGGGACTATCACACATTTGACGCCGACCGCGACACCAAGACCGCCGACGAGAAACAGACCAGGAACATGAATGCCACCGATCCGGACCTGAGCCGCTTCCGCGCGCGCGGCGGCAAGCTGATCCTGTATCACGGCTGGAGCGATGCGGCCATCGCCGCCCAGAACACTATCAATTACTACGACAGCGTCGTGGCCAAGATGGGCACAGCCCAAGCCGGCTCGTTCGTGCGCCTCTTTATGGTGCCCGGCATGCAGCATTGCGGCGGCGGTTCGGGCACCAACAGCTTCGGACAGCTTTCCATCGGCGCGGGCGATGCCGACCACGACATGGATACCGCCCTCGAACGCTGGGTGGAAAAAGGCGTCGCCCCGGAGCGCATCATCGCCGCCAAACGAAAAAGCGATCTGGACCAGAAGAGCGCCATCGTGCGCACGCGCCCGCTATGCGCCTATCCGCTGATCGCGCATTACAGCGGCAGCGGGAGCACCGACGATGCCGCAAATTTCAATTGCGTGAAGCCGAAGTAAGGCTAAGATATGAGTCTGACTGGCCGAGAGGCATGGCCTAGCACGCAACGTTCA
Source organism: Bryobacterales bacterium (assembly GCA_963843255.1). Taxonomy (GTDB): domain Bacteria; phylum Acidobacteriota; class Terriglobia; order Bryobacterales; family Bryobacteraceae; genus Bog-159. The sequence goes on from CAWJJQ010000011.1 coordinate 49,147, forward strand.
TTGGGGCGCCAATCATTGCCTCTGTCAGACCCAATTCCGAATTCGTGTGCATCCGCGTCCATCCGTGGCCATTTAATGAGTTGCCCAGATGTCACAAAGATCTCACCAGGAAGGTCGCATAGCCACGGATGCACACAGATGGACACAGATCTGATACTGCCCGCGCGGTCGTGCTACTGCGGGCAGGCTCCCGGCGGCGTAGGGCCAAAGGCGCTGATCGGGTGCACGATATTAAATCCCGATGGATCGTTGGCGCTCAACCCGTAAGCCACGCTGCTCGGGTTGGGCGTATCCTTCAGCCGCGCCATACAGTTATTATCGCCACTGATGTAAGGTCCGTTGGACATAGTTGCCAGGCCCAGCGTCCCGCTGCCGTCCATAGCCGTCACCTCGATCGCCTGAATGTCCCAGTTATCCGACTGATCGGGACTTGAGTAATGCTGCACCAGCGTGATCGAAAGTGTGGCGCCATCCAGCACCATGCTGGGGCTGAAAGTGAACGTCTGTTTCACATCTATGCCGTTTGGCCATGTCTGATTTCCCATCTGATCGGTCTGCCCCGGGCCATTGACGCAAACGTTGTTGGGTGAGGGGTCCGTGGTGGTGGATGGCTTCAGGCAAAAAGAGGTTTGCGCGGAACTGACCGGCGATATCACCGTGGCCTGGATTTCGGAGTTCGACCGGGCATCGTCGTTGCCGGTCAAGATCTCGACCGTGATATTGCTGAACGTTCTGGCGGGCGGCGGGGCGGGCAAAGGCATAAAGGTCCGCCATAGGGATCGCCCGAACGATTCCAGGTACAGCCGTGTATCGCCTTGCGCGCTGACCAACTGGAGGTAGTCGTGCGATCCGTAAAAGGACGGCGGCTGGAATCCGGGCACGCCGGGTATCAGGGCCGGCAACCCGACGGATGCGTTCATCCAGTTGGCGCCGCCGTTGGTGGTATCGAAGACCCCGGCGCTCGACGCAAGATAGATGCGGCTCGGATCCGTGGCCACCAGCGAAAGGAATTCGCGGTCGTGCGGCAGGTCGGCTTGCCCGAGTTCCACCCAGCTGATGCCCGCGAACTGCATGAAATGCGCACCGTAGGCAGCATACGCCAGGTTCCGGTTGAAAGCGTATAGGCCGGTCACCGGACAAAACCCCAGGCAGCTTGCGGGAACAGCCACCGGAAATTGCGTAACGCACCACACCGTCGAAGGCTGCACCGGACATGCGGCAGGCGAATCCAGCCGCCACATATTTCCGATATCGTTGCCAATGAAGATCGAATTGCCATCGTAACTGGCGGCGATCGCTGTGACGTCCGCCCAAAGCGCCGGTCCGGAGTTCAATAATTCCCAATGCATGCCGGTGGTCATATCGAGGTTGCCGAAAAGCCCGTACACCCCATCGCCTGTCGGGAAAACAAACATCTCACTTACCGCGAACATGCACTGGCCGGTCGCATTCGAGACATTGCATGCGCTGCCGTCTACCGTCAGGGCATCACGCACCGGGGCGACCACATTCAGGTTGTATTTGTCGCACGGAGAGCAGGGCAGGTTAATGTTTAGGTCCGGTGCGCCGTTGAATGGAATCACGGGACTATTCACCGTAATGGATTGCGCGAGCGATGAAACCGGATACAACACATCCTGAGACAGGAACAGGTCGGTATTGGTGTTGGAATATTGATTCTGTTCCCCGAATATGGTTTGAAACCCCCAGCACTCCAGCATTCCGCCGCAATTGTCGGCGTGCTGCCAGGGCCCGGGTAGAGCGGCGTTCAGCACGCCGTTATCCTGCGAAGCCGCTCCTACAAAACCGTCGAAGCTGGAACTGCCTCCACCGTCGAAGAACTCCAGGTTGAACAGGTGCGTGTTCCAATCGCTTTCGAAGGTGGGCGTGGATCCGTTGGTCAGCCCGGCTGTGGACGCCACCCCGCCGCTGCTGCCAATGAACAGCACTCCCGGAACCACCGGATCGAACTGCAGCGCGTGAATGTCCACGTGCAGATTGTTGTACCCGGCTGTATCGGTCAGCATGGTCCAGGAAGTGCCGGCGTTGAAGGAGACGAAGGTCCCGGTCTGCCAGCCCACCGCCACAGTGCTGCAATCCGGCGAGATCGCCACAGCCTGGTTCGAATCGCCTTGCAGGCCGGGATTCGAGGGAAGTGTGACGGCAGTCCAATTGACGCCGGCGTTGGTCGACTGCCATATTGCGGACAGTCCCTGGCCGCCGGAATCCGACGCGACCGCGTACATGATCTGGGGGTTGCTGGCACAGGCCGCCACCGAGGTGCGGCTGAATTTGCCAGCAGTAGGGACTGTCGCGAGCTTGAGGTTCAGCGCGCTGCCGGTCCACTTAGCCGTGAAGATCAGGGCGGTGTTTGGCGCGGTCCATCGGGAAGCCACGATGGTTCCTATGGTTCCCGTAACCGACCATCCCGGTCCTTTAGCCAAGCCCGAAAATGCCTTGCCGCCGACCGAAGACGGCTGCGCCTGCTTCCAGTTGTAAGACCCTTTTACGCTCGGCGCGGGTGGGATGGACGACCACCACAGGCCCGTATCGCAGGCCATCAGGATCAGGTTCGCCTCGGAGATCACCAGGATCTTGTTGATCTGAGAGCATGGCGTGCCGATCGGATCCCAGCTATTCAGCGGCAGCGGTTGGGAGGTGTCCGTCTCCCAGAGCAACCCGCCCGGCGAGTTGCCATAAGGAAAAGTGCCGGCGTAGATATCCTGCGGGCCGCCCGTGCCCTGCGCCAGCGAACTCATGGTAATGGAAGGCCAGGCGTTGCTCAGCGGCGTGGCCGTTCGCGTGGCGTCTTCCGCGATGTTCCAAACGCCTCCATCATCACTGGCCACCAGGAATCCCTGGCCCGGGGGAAACCGCAGGATGTCGTTCACGCGGCCGGCGTTCCAGGCGGTGGGATTGGTGGGGCTCGCAATCGACAGGCTGTCGGCCTGCTGCCACTGCACGGTATCGTCGATCCCGGTGAGCGGCCGCAGCGCCGTCTCGGCTGCGCCGGCCGGCAACGTGGTGGCAGGCGGGCAATTGACCGTAAGAGTGAGCACGGGCGCCGCTACGACAGGCGCTATCACCGGTGTGGAGGTCATCGACAGCGGGATGGTGGTGGGAACGATGCATGGGGGAGTGGCCGTGGATGCCTGCAACTGCAGGTTGGCGTTGAAGCCGACGCCCGTCAGTTGATAGTGGCCGGTACTGTTCGTGGTGGTGGTGAGCAGGCCGCCCGCGCCCAGAATGGTGACTTTGGCGTTGGGAATGACCAGCCCTGCAGTGTTTCGCACGATGCCCGCGACCGCGCCGATCTGTGCGGAAGGCTTGTGAACCAGTTTCAGGGTGATTTGCATATTCACGCCGGGCTGCATTTGAACGTAGGTTTGGACCGGGTTGTACAGGTTCGCGTTGGTCGAGATCTCGACTTGTGTGGGCGCCGCCAGCGGAATCTCAAAGGCAAAATTGCCGTTGGCGTCGGTTGTATTCGCAGGCCCGGCGCCCTGTCCCACGATCGACCATTCGACGGTGGCATTGGCGACGGGCGAACCGGAGCCGCTGGTGACCAGTTTGCCTAGAAGTATGGCTGGGCTCAGGGTCTGCGCGCCCGTGGTAGGCGACAGCGCGAGTGCCGTCCACAGGATCGGCCACGCGAATCGGATTCTGCCGCCGGGGAATTGATTTCGTTGCTTGGAAGATTGCATTTGTGCGCCTCCGTGCCCAATGTGACGCCGCCCTGATTTCCATTTCATGCGACTCGGCGGCGCTGCGGCATTGTGATGCGGAAGGGCAGGGGCAGTCAAAAGACTTTTTTCTGACTGGCCGCATGACCTAATAAATCGTTTGAATAGAGGGGATAGAGAAACTTCTGACCAGCCTAGCTGGAGCGCAGCGCGATGGACGGATCGATCCGCGAAGCCCGCCGCGCCGGCAGGTATCCCGCTAAGGCGGCGACGGCTGTGAGTAGCAGCACAGTTCCGGCAAACGTGAGTGGATCACGGAAGGTCACGCCGTATAGCAGCCCCCCGAATTCGTGAGCCAAGGCCAGTGCTGCCGCCGCTCCTACCACGATCCCGGCGGCCGCCAGGGCGAGCGTTCGCAAGACCATGCCTGCCTGCAGTCGCCGGGCCGGCGCACCCAGCGCCATGCGAATTCCGATTTCGAGCGTCCGCTGGCTCACCGAGTACGAGACCACCGCGTAAATCCCCAACGAAGCCAGCACCAGCGCAAATGCAGCGAATCCGCCGAGCAGCAGCACTACAAATCGCCGCGGCGACACGGCCTTATCGACCAGCGCCTGGAGGGTACGGAAGTCGGTCCCGGGCAGGTTGGGGGCGATCGGCCTTAACGCCGCGCGCACCGCCGGTGCCAGTTCACCCGGAGGAAGCTTGGTACGCACCACCAGGTCGACCGAAGAAAAATCGGCGCACTGCCGGATCGGCAGGTACATCTCCATGCCGGACGCCTGCTCCAGCGCCAAATGCCGCACGTCGCCCACCACCCCGACCACGCGCCTTTCGCCGCACGCCAGGATGATCTTGCCCAGCGCCGTGTCTCCCGGAAACAGCGTGCGCGCCATGGTCTCGTTGATCATGATGACTGGCGCGGCGGTGGGTCCGTCGCGTTCTTCCAGATCGCGGCCGTCCCGCAGCGGGATGCCCATGGCCCGAATGTAGCCGTCGCTTACGATCCGCACGAACGCGTTAGGAAATTTGCCCGGCGGGTACACCTGCCCCTTGGCCGGAGATCCCCAGGCGCGATTGCGCCCCAGGGGAAGAACATCGGTCAAACCCGCCGCCAGCACACCCGGCACGGCCCGCGCGCGCTGCAGCACATCCGCGAAATAGGCCGGCTGGGCTTCCGGCCGCATATGCGAATCCGGATCGACGCGCAAAGCCGCGGCACGCTCCGGCTGGAACCCCAGGTCCACGTCGAGCACGCGCAGAAAACTGCGGACCAAAAGGCCGGCCGCCACCAGCAGCACGCACGCAAACGCGATCTCCGATATCACCAGGCCGCTGCGAAGCCAGGCGCTCGACCGGCCTGCCGACGAGCCGCGCGAGGTATCCTTCAACGCGTCGTGCAGTGTAGCGGCGGGTACATGGATTGCGGGGGCCAGCCCGAAGATCACGCCCGTCGCCAGGGATGCGAGCAAAGTGAAGGCCAGCGCCGCCGGATCCATGCGCACACTACTCAGCATCGGGATGCTCACGGCATTCAGGTGCGTGAGAACGCGCGTGCCCGCGGCCGCCAGGATTACGCCCAGCACGGCGCCCGCGCACGAGAGCGTCACCCCTTCGGTGAGCATCTGCAGGATCAGCCGCCGGCGGCCCGCTCCCAGCGCGGCTCGTATGGCGATCTCCTTCTGCCGCGCCGCCGTCCGCGCTACCAGCAGGTTGGACAGGTTGGCGCACACGATCAGCATCACCATGGCCACCGCGCATTCGAGCACCGTCAGGGCCAGCCGCAATCGCCCGTTCACGTGTTCCGTCAGGGAAACCACGCGGCCGCCGAAATCGTTGCGCTCGCGGTGCGCCTTGCTGAGCTGGTCGCCCAGGATCCGGATCTCGGCCTGCGCCCGGCTGATGCTCACCCCGGGGTTCAGGCGCCCGATGATCGCCAGCGTGTTGCCCCAACGGTTCGTCTCCGGGCTCAAAGGGAAAGGAAAATACAGATCGAAATGGCTGCCGGGCGCGAACACCGACGCAAAGTCGAACGACGCCGGCATCACCCCGATCACCGTGTAGGGTTCGTTGTTCAGCGTCAACGGGCGCCCCACAATTGCCGGATCGGATCCGAATCGGCGCACCCAAATGCCGTGGCCCAGCAGCACGGCCTTAGGCCCGTTCCACTTGCATTCGTCGGCGCTGAACAATCGCCCCATTTGCGGTTGAATGCCGAGCATCTGGAAAAAATTCTGCGATACCGGCACGCCGCTGAGCCGCTCCGGCTCGCCCTGCCCGCTGAGCAGATTGTCCCCTACCCCGTAAAACGCGAAGTAAGCAGCCAGGTCGGAGAAGGACTTGGCTTGCTTCCGAAAATCGAGCAGGTAGTCCACTTGGGTGGTGGCGCCCGACAGTCCGCCGGTGTCCCAGTTCGTGATCCAGGCCAGTTGTTGCGGATCGCGGAAAGGCAGCGGCCGCAACAGAATCGCGTTCACCACGCTGAACACGGTGGTGCTGGCGCCGATGCCCAGCCCGATAATCAGGATGGCGAAGGTGGTAAAGCCCGCATCGCGCCGCAGCATGCGCAGGGCATAGCGGAGGTCGTGCCGGATGCTCTCAAATGCAGACCTGTATCCGGCGGAAACAGAAGCCATGCACGTTTATACTGTGAAAACCGGAAAAAGTTACGAACCTTGGCGCTCGCGCCATCGATCCGTGTCCATCTGTGGCCATTTAATGACTTCTCCAAATATTGCCCTCAAGAAGGCGGAATTGGCCACAGATGCACACGGATGGACACGGATTGTTGGGGTGAACCCCTTCGGTGAGACACGGCGGAAAAGACGCAGTTGCCGTTCGCTGAGAATCGATTGTACACCTTGCCATTCGATCGCAGTATGGTGACATGCTGGATCGTGGATTCTTTCTCACCGCGCAGGCCATTCGCCGTCAGCTCGCAGCCATGCCGCACGACCTCTAACTAACTGGTCCGTCTGATTCACCACCCCACCCACTAAGCCTTCCCGGGAGAACGTTTGTGGAACGCCGCCCAGTTGATGAGCGCGGCCACCATTCGCTTCCTTCGGTTGCGCAATCGCGAGGGATGCGATATCTACCTTCATCCTTACGCCGAGGAATGCAACGCGGGCTGCATCCTGCTCGATCTCGATACAGCCAACCCGGCGGTGCTCGAAACCATGCGTCGTGATGGGCACATCCGTGTGCATCCGTGTGCATCCGTGGCCACTTAATGAGTTCTCCGAATATTACAGAGATCTCACCAGCAAGGCGGAATTAGCCACGGATTCACACGGATGGACACAGATCTTGGGGTGAACCCCTGCGGTGAGACACGGCGGAAAAGACGCAGTTGCCCCTACACTCGACTAGCGCACGAGGACAAATACCAGAACCGTCACGCATATCAACCCTGCCGCCACCAAACCCAAGGCAATCGGAAAAGTGTCCCGCTTCGCCCTCCGGCCAGCCACCGCAGCAACCGCTTCGCGCTTTGCCAGAGCCTCTTCCGCCGCCACACGCATCTTGGGATGATACACTTCCTGCGGCAGCACTCCCGCTACTGGTTTCAGCTTCACCTTGCGGTCGATGTAGCCGAAAACCTCGGCCGCCGTGTTCACCTGCCGCATCCTGCTGGGATCGTCGAAAGCCACGATCAGCTCGCCCGGCTTCACCCATAGCAGCGGCGTCGCCCGTGGCCCGTCGGAGTCGTACACTGGCACCGGCTCGTCAGACATCAACCGGTACACCCGGCCCATCACGTGGCCCTGATTCAGCGCGTGGAACTCGTCCCGCGGATCGGCGCCCATCACCGCATCCTCGCCCATGCTTTGGTGCTGCCCGGCGTATTCCCTGCCCTTGTCCACGGATTGCTGCAGGCCCGACACGCTGGATACGCCATGTATGGCGGCAAGGCGGTCAATGCGCTTCGTCAGCGGCGGATGGTTAGCCGTCAGGCTGCCACTCAACCAGTTACCGTACGCCCTCGGGTCGGCCAGGCAGGAGTGCGCGAAGGCCAGGTTGGTATTGGCAGCCGCCGCCGTAGCGCCCGCGATTTTGGCCAGAGCCGACAGCAGAGCCTGGGGATCGGCGGTGAGGGACGCCGCATCGGCGTCCGCCACAAATTCGCGGTCGTGCGAGGTGACCGCGCGGATCAACCATCCCAAAATCGGCGCCACGATAAATACGTACAGCGAGATAGGAGACAGCACCAGTTGGAGCACGATGAACAAGAGCCTGGTCTTCGACAACTTGCCGTCCCTGAACAGCCGGCCGCGCAGCAGCCGGTACGGCATTTTCAGCAACAGCCCAATCGACGCCAGCAGCGCGTTTACCCCGACATCGCCATTACAGATGTGCGATAGCTGATGCGCCAGCAATCCGGCCAGTTCGCGCTGGTCGAGCAGATCGAGCGCGCCCCGGGTGACTGCAATCGAGGCGTGCTGGGGACTGCTGCCGTCCGCAAACATCACGGGTACGGCGGTGTTCACGACGTACAGTTTTGGGACAGGCATGCCGGCGCGCGCGGCAAGGTCGCCTAAAAGTTGCGCGGCGGCGCCATCCGGCCCATCCGCCGGCAGCGCCCCCAGTCGCGTCAACAGTCTCGAGGTGGCGGACCCGGCGGTACTCCACAACAGCATTCCCAGGCAGCCGGCCAGGCCGGTGGCCACCAGCAGCATGAGCGGCAGAATCACAGTCCGGTCGGCCTCGCGGCTGCGGGCCAGCGCGTCGCGCTCAAGGTCGAGGTCCCGTTCCAGCCACGCCGTCGATTCCCCGCGGTTTCGCGCCACCTGCACGGCCGCCGCGGTAAAGCTCACCTGGCTTCTCAAGCGCGACGTCTGCCGCATGGTCAGCCGTACCACGTAAGACGAAAACAGGTAGCCGATGCCCAGCAGCACCGGCGCCAGCACGACCACCGCAAACACGGCGATCAGCACCTTGTCGCGGCGGTTGCGCGCCAAGCGTCTCTGATTCCACATAGCGTAGTTCCGTGGGAACTCGCCTTAAGGTTAGGATATTTTGGAGCGAATTAGCCTGCTATCTTTCGTTTAACGCGGCGGTCCCGCCATCACCTCTCGTACTTCGATCGGCATGTTCAGTGGCGCGCCGCCGGGGCCCGGCGCCGCCGACGCCCGCGCCGCGATCTCGTATGCCCGTTCCGGGCTGGCTACCTCCACAATCCAGAAGCCGGCCAGAAATTCTTTCGACTCCGGAAATACGCCGTCCGTGTTCGGACGCCCGTCCTTACCCGCGCGCACCAGCTTGGCCTGCTCCGGCCCGGCCAGACCCTCGGCCGCGACCCGCTCTCCGGAAGCCTGCAGATCCTTATTTAGACCGATCATGAAGGCGATGTGCGCTTCAACATCCTTTTTCGGCCAGGTGCCGATGGGTTTGATCCCTTCCCATGGACCGTTCATCATCAATAGATATTTCATGTCTAATGCTCCTTCATTGGTCAGTCGGAAAGCGCCGGTGGGTTCTCGACATTCCAAAATGAAAAATCCAGACGTTTTCTAGAGCACGTCCGCGAAGCCGCGTTTCATATGCCGGAAGAACAGCCCGCCCACCAGAAACGTGGACACCGCGAACGCCGCCATGATGGCCAGTTCGTCGAGCCCCGGCCAGCGCGCCGAGAGCAGCAGTTCGCGATAAGCGCGCACCAGGTAAGCCAGGGGATTGCCCGCCAGCAAAAACCGCAGCCGCGCGGGAAATTGGCGTTCCGTAATAAAAATCGGTGTCAGCCAGAACCAGAACGTCAGGATCACGGTGAGCACTTGGGCCGTATCCCGCAAGTAGACCTGCAGGCTCGCCAGGATCCACCCGAGGCCCACCGCGAATAGCCCTAGCAACAGCATATAAACCGGCAGCAGCAGCAGACCCGCGCTGATTTCATTCAGCCAGATGCTCACCGCCGCCACCGCCAGGGCCAATGCGATCAGGTGGCTGACCAGCGACGATAGAAATATCGAAACCGGAACCATCTCCGCCGGAAACACCGTTTTGGTGATCAGGTTGGCCTGCTCCAAAAGGCTGGATGCCGACCGCTGCACGGTCTCGCTGAACAGAAGCCAGGGCAGCATGCCGGCGAAAAGGAACAGTGGATAGCTGTCGGTCACTTCCCCGGCCGGCATTTTCTGGTGGAGGCATACGCTGAACACGAAGGTCCAACTGGCCAGTAATACCAGTGGATGTATGACTCCCCAGACCCATCCCACCGCCGATCCCACGAAGCGCTGTTCAAAATCACGACGCACAAGTTGGAAGAGCAGGCTACGCCGCGCTACCAAATTTTGGAGAAAAAGAACACCAGGAAACCGGAAAGACATGCCTAACTGAAGACAGTACCAATTTTTTCAACAACTTGCAAGCCATATCCAGGCTTGACAGCGATGTGTTTGTCCTGTTACAGTCACCTTTCGCCAATCGTAATAGCCCCCCTGGGACTGGAAGTCTTTTTTGCTTTCTGTTTCCGGCTGTGAGAAGACTATGCAGCAGAATTATTTCATATTAGTACTGGCTCATTCTCTCCGCGGCAAGCTGCGCCGTATTCGCATCCCGTTGACCGTGGTTTATGCCGTGATGGCATTGGCCCTGCTCGGTTGCTTCTCGATCTTCGGCTTCGTGGCCAGCTACGCCCGCATGGCCTGGAAAGTGGCCAACTACAACGCCCTGCGCCACGAAGTAGAAGCGCTGCGTACCCGCTACCAGAGCCTGCAGAAGGTTTCCAGCCAGACCAACCAGCAGATGGCCAGCCTCGAAATGTTCGCCAACGAAGTGTCCATCGCTTACGGCATCAAGCAAAAGCTGGAAGGACCCGCCGGAATCGGGGCGGAAGGCCGGTTGGTTCCCACCTATCCCGAATCGGTGGCCGAGTACCGTTTCCTGCGCACGTACCACAGTGCCGAGAACAGTTTCGCGCGACGCTGGCATACCAACATTCAGCCCAGTATCTGGCCAGTCGAGGGGCGCCTGATGGGCGGCTACGGCGAACGCACCGATCCGTTCTCCGGTGAAGGCGCCATGCATACGGGTGTGGATATCTGCGCTCCCACGGGGACCCCCGTTCGCGCCACTGCCGACGGCATCGTGTCTTTCGCACGCTGGGAAAGCGGCTACGGTCAATTGATCGTGGTGAATCATGGCAACGGGTTCGAGACCTATTACGCGCATCTCTCGCGCTTCGGCGTGATCGAAGGCCAGGAAGTGCGGCGCGGCGATCAGATCGGCGCCGTGGGCAGCACCGGCCGCGTCACAGCTCCCCATTTGCATTACGAAGTTCGCATCGGCGGCGCGCCGGTCAATCCCCACAACTACCTGGCGCGGGCCGGTGTGATACAAATGGTCAAGAAAGATTTGCCGTTCTAAACGCAGGTAACATCACAAATGACTTCCGCCTTTCCGCGCCTGATTGCGGGTACTCTGGGGATTGTTTTGTTGACCTCCGCTTATCACCGCCTCAATTCCTCCGCTCTGATGGCCGACGCGGCCAATCGATTCCTGGCTTCCCTCACACCCGAACAACGCGCCAAAGCCACGTTCTCGTTCGAAGAGGAGGAGCGCCTCAACTGGCATTTCGTGCCCCTCGAGCGCAAGGGCCTTCCGCTGCGTGAAATGACGCCGCCGCAGAAGCATCTCGCGTCGGGGCTGCTGGCCGCCGGACTGAGCCAGCAGGGCTACCTGAAGGCCGAGACCATCATGAGCCTGGAAGACGTGCTGAAGATGATCGAGCACGGTACCGGCCCGGAGCGCGATCCGGACAAATATTTCTTTTCGATCTTCGGCACACCTTCGGCAGACGGCACCTGGGGCTATCGCGTGGAGGGCCATCATCTGAGCCAGAACTACACGGTGGTCGGAGGCCGGGTGGCAGGTGCGCCGAGCTTCTTTGGATCCAATCCAGCCGAAGTGCGGGAGGGCCCGCGCAAGGGGCTTCGTACGCTGGGCGCTGAAGAAGATCTGGGACGCGCCGTCATCCAGGCGCTCGATCCCGAGCAGCGCAAAGTGGCGATCGTCGACAAGGATGCTTATAAGGACATCATCACTTTCGACAGCCGCAAGGCCGCGCTTAACGGACAGCCTTCCGGATTGCAGGCGTCCAAGATGAATTCCAAGCAGTTCGATTTGCTAATGGAGTTACTTGGAGAATACGCTCACAACATGCCGGAACAGATCGCGCAGGCTCGCGAGGAGCAGATCAAGCGGGCTGGGAAGGATATTTACTTTGCCTGGGCCGGCGGGATGGAGAAGGGCGAGCCTCATTATTACCGGGTGCAGACTGCTCAGTTTCTGATTGAGTACGACGATACTCAGAACAATGCCAACCATATCCACTCTGTCTGGCGCGATTTTAATGGGGATTTTGGAGTGGATCTGCTTAAGCTGCACTACGAAGCCAGTCATCATCTGCCTGGAAAATAATAGTGGTCGGGCTTAGAGCCCTCCGCAGGCCGGGGGCCAGCCCCACAGGGCGGAGTCATGCCATGACGGCGGAGGAAAAGGAGCGGTACTCGCTGCAGATCCTGTTTGCGGGCCTCGGCGAGGAGGGGCAGGAGCGGCTGCTGCGGGCGCACGCGGCGATCGTGGGCTGCGGCGCACGGCAGTTTTCAGGCGGCGGCGCCGGCACGGGCGGGGGTCGGGCGGCTCACCATTATCGACCGGGACTACGTGGAGGCGAGCAACCTGCAACGGCAGTGGCTGTTCGAAGAAGCGGACGCGGCCGAGGCGCTGCCCAAAGCGGCGGCGGCCGAGCGGCGGCTCGCGCGGGTCAATTCGGCGGTGGCGGTAAGCGGCGTAGTGGCGGATTTGACGCCGGAGAATATCGCGGAACTGCTGGACGAGGCGCAGGTGATCCTGGACGGCACGGACAATTTCGAGACGCGTTACCTGGTGAATGATTTCGCGGTAAGCCGCGGGGTTCCCTGGATCTACGGCGCGGCGGTGGGGAGTTATGGCATCACCATGCCGGTGATTCCAAGAGGGACGGCGTGTTTGCGCTGCGTGTATCCCGATCCGCCATCGGGCGCGCAGCCAACCTGTGAGACGGCGGGGGTGCTGAACTCTATCACGGCGGTGATTGCGGCTCTCGAAACGGCCGATGCGCTGAACATCCTGGCGGGGCGGGGCGAGGCGGGGCGGGCGCGCATTACCACGGTGGATGTGTGGGAGCGAGGCATCCGGCAGATCGAGCAACCGGCGCTGCGATCCGGAGTGCCCGGCTTGTGGAGCGCGCGTTTTTGAATACCTGGAGGGCCAGCGGAGGGCACCGGTGAGCCTGTGCGGCCGGAACGCGGTGCAGATTCACGAGCGGGCGCGTCCACTCGACCTGGAACGGCTGCGGACCGCACTTCGGCCGCTGGGCGAGGTATGAGCCAACGATTTTGCGCTGCGATTTTTGACCGGATCGTACGAGATGACCATATTTCCGGGTGGGCGGGCCATTATCAAAGGCACAACGGACGTAGGTTTGGCGCGGAGTCTGTATGCACGGTATGTAGGAGCGTGAATCAGGGCGGGCTAAAGCCGGGTCAGGCGTCCCTTTGCGTTTCCGGGCCGCGCCGATCCATTTTTTCGAGGGCAGTGAACTCGTCGACGGCGTCAAGATAGCGGATGCGGGTTTCGCGGCCTCTGAGAACCGTGGTTGGAATGGGACAGGATGGCATGCCGCCTTCGCGATGGGCGATGGTGGCCAGGATAAGCGGCGCATCGTCGTAAATTTCTTCTTCCTGTCCCATTTCGTTGCATTCTGTAACATTGCTGCCGGTGTCGTCCGGGCCATCGGCGTCTGCGTCGGGCACGGCTGATTCGTCGATTTCATCCGGCTCCAGATTGTCGATACAGGCGAGGCGGGCGCACTCTTTTTCGAGGAGGGCGGAATCGGTGAGGGTGTCGCAATCGATGGCGGGCAGCGGCTCGGGCAGTGACCATCCTTTGGTGATTTCGTGAGGCCTCTGGAGGATGAAACTGGCGGCGCGCAAGAGCACGGAGGGGGATGAGCGGGGGTTATCGAGGACCGCGAGGAGAGTTTCGAGCGCACGATTGCTGAGATAGTGGAGATCGTCGCGGCGGGAGAGCAGGAATTCGGCGCGGGCTTTCTGGATGGCGGCGGGGAATCCGGCGGAGGTCTTCATCCAGCGATAGACGGTGACGCGGCTGATACCGGCGTCTTCGGCGGCGCCGGAGATGGTGGCTCCGGAACCCAGGGCTTGGGCAACGCTCTCCTGCAGCGGGGAGAGGGGAGCGGAATCGGTTGCTAGGTCGGATGGCATATCCGACGATGACGTTAGCACGGGGCTTGGCGAGGCGGGGTGGCGGGGTCGGGGATTGGTTTTAGTTTCACGGGGATACGGGGTTCGGGGGGTTGTGATTGGATTTGGGCGGCCTTAGAGGCCACCCGCAGGCCGGGGGCCTGCCCCACGAAATGCGGCGGCGTGATCGGTGGCCAAGTCGAGGAAGGTGCGCGCTGGTGTTCCGGTGATGGCGGCCACGGTGGAGGATGGCCAAGTCGGAATTGGAGCGCCTTGATAACCCATGGCCCGAAGAGCGGTATGCAGAACTCGGCATTTGTATGCCTGCTGGGGGAATTTCCGACTTCTATCTATACCTGCGTTGGAGCGAAGATGTCGATTGTACCCCAGAGATAGTTGCCGATATCGATCTCGAGTTCTACACCAAGACCAAGCGGGACAATGTCTTCGGGAGACTGCGGAAGCAGCCAGGTTGTCGCGCGTGCGACGGGCAAGACGATTATTGGTGGATTCGTTTGAGCTCCGGAATCGCACCGAACCGGATTTCCGCAATCGGCGACACGCTGGACGAACTGCTGTCCGAATGGATCAAGTATTGTAAAGCAGCCGGCGGTCTGCGGCTTGGAAAATAGAAGTGGGCAAGTTAGCCAAGGCAATCGGAAACGCTGCCGTTATTGACGTCGAGACTACGGGTTTTGATGCACGCCGTGAACAAATCATCGAGCTCGCTATAACCCTGTTCCGTTACGACCGGGTTTCTGGTCGCGTACTTGATATCGTGCGTCAATACTCCGGCATGCGAGAGCCATCCTGTCGCATCTCGCGGAGGGCTTCGGCAATACATGGGATAACATTGCGGATGATGCGTGGTCACCATCTCGATTACCGCATAATCCGCGCGATATTCCAGGAGGCGGATTTCCTTGTTGCGCATAACGCGGAATTTGATCGCCGATTTGTTGAGCGCCTGATGCCTTCCGCACGGAATAGGAAGTGGTTGTGCTCGATGAAAGGCGTCGGATGAAAAGCGATGGGTTTTCGAAGTCGCTCGTTGCCTTTTCTAGCCTCGGCGAATGCGATTGTGAACCCAAGAGTGCACCGTGCAGGCAACGATGTCGCAACGTTGTTGGCACTGCTCTCCGCGGAGGGTCGGCGGAGGAAACCATTTTTGTTTGAGCTGATGAGAAACGCGGGATTCGTTCGAAGATAGACGCGATACCCTCATACAGGCGCCTCGCGGAGCGGCCAACGAGGCCGCCGGGGGCCGCCCCATAAGCGCTAATCTACCCTAAACGTAAACATACGCGTGAACACCGGGTTCATGACAGCCAAACAGACTTCGGAAGTTGTACCCGAATTCAGCAAGTTTCAACGTATGGCGACAAAGTGGGAACTGGGTTACCAGACCCTCGTGCGTTTTCGAGGACCTATGCTGGTGCACCAGCTCAGGCCGCCCTGAATCAGCGAATTGGCCTCTTATTGAGGTCCGCCGGACGGTTGGAGCTTTGATGCAGCAGCAGCAACCGGTCCCCCGACGGCGAGAAAGCGTTGGGGCGGCCCGCGGGAACGGTGAGACCTTCCGGAAAATTCAAGGCTTCGGAATGGGCTGAGCCGCGTTCGCCAAGCTAGGTCTTGGTGCGCCCGTCTTCATTGATGACATACGCGAATTTTGCGCCGCGCGGCGAAAAGTCGCGCCCGCGGCCGGATTGGCATTGGAGGCGATGGATGTAGGATCCGTCGGAACCCGGTTCTCGGGCGACGAAGGTCGCGGAGAGCGCGGCCCGAGCAGAGCAGCGGGATCAGGGTAAGGGCAGCAGGCTTCACTACCCGCTCATCGAGTTGAGGAATTCGGCGTTGCTGCGGGTCTTGCCCAGCTTGTCGAGGAGCAATTCCATAGTCTCTACGGGCGAGAGCGGATTGAGCACCTTGCGCAGAATCCACACGCGATTGAGCTCTTCCTTGGGCAGCAGCAATTCCTCTTTGCGGGTGCCGCTCTTGTTGATATCGATGGCCGGGAACACGCGCTTATCAACCAGCTTGCGTTCCAGGTGAATTTCCAGGTTGCCGGTGCCTTTGAACTCTTCGAAGATGACGTCGTCCATGCGGCTGCCGGTATCGATCAGCGAGGTAGCAATGATGGTGAGCGATCCGCCTTCCTCGATGTTGCGCGCCGCGCCGAAAAAGCGCTTAGGGCGCTGCAAGGCGTTGGAATCCACTCCGCCCGAGAGCACTTTGCCGGAGGGCGGCACGATGGTGTTGTAGGCGCGCGCCAGGCGGGTGATGGAATCGAGCAGGATGACCACGTCTTTCTTGTGCTCGACCAGGCGCTTGGCCTTTTCGATGACCATTTCAGCCACCTGCACGTGGCGCGTAGCAGGCTCATCAAAGGTGGAGCTGATCACTTCGCCGCGCACGGAGCGCTGCATGTCGGTCACTTCCTCGGGACGCTCGTCGATGAGCAGCACGATCAAGGTGACTTCCGGATGATTGGTAGTGACGGAATTGGCGATGCTCTGCAGCAGCATCGTTTTACCGGTACGGGGTGGCGAAACGATCAGGCCGCGCTGTCCTTTACCAATGGGCGTCAGCAGGTCCATGACGCGGCCGGAGTAATTATCTTTGACGGTTTCGAGCTTGATGCGCTCGTTGGGATAGAGCGGCGTCAGGTTATCGAAGAAGATCTTGTTGCGGGCTTCCTCGGGCGGCTCGAAGTTGATGGCGTCGACTTTGATGAGCGCGAAGTAGCGCTCGCCCTCTTTAGGCGGGCGGATCTGGCCGGAGATGGTGTCGCCGGTGCGCAGATCGAAGCGCCGGATCTGGGAAGGCGAGACGTACACGTCGTCGGGCCCGGGCAGATAGTTATACTCGGGGGCGCGCAGGAAGCCGAAGCCATCGGGCAGGCATTCGAGCACGCCTTCGGAGAAGATCAGCCCGCTTTTCTCGGCTTGCGTTTGCAGGATTTTGAAGATCAGCTCCTGCTTGCGCAATCCGGCGGCGCCGGCCACGTTCATGTCCTTGGCCACCTGGTTGAGGCGCTGGATGCTCATGTCTTTCAGTTCCACCAAGTCGAGCGTTGGGGAACCGTTCTTGGCCTGAGCGGGGGGCTTGTTGCGGCGATGCCCATGCTGGTGGCTGCCGGCGGGGGCAACGGGCGCCCCGGTGGCAGGAGTTTCCGCGGGTACGCCATCGCGGGGCGGCTGCGCGGCCTGGTCTCGGGCGGAGCCGGATGTTTCACGGGCAGGCCCATTTTCGCGGGCAAGCTTTTCGGGCTGGCGCTCGGATGGCTTGTCCTTGTCTTGGTTTTCTTGCGGTGTAGTGGTATTTACCGCGTCTGGAGTGTGTTCGTTATCACTTGCCAAATTTCCCTCACTCCCCGGCCAGTGGTGGCCGAGAATGGCAGCGGTTCGACGTTTTCCTTGCGGATGCTCGCCAGAACTTGCCCCTGTTGCGATTGATTCAACTTATCCATCTTGGTGGCGATCACCTGGTATCGCCGGTTGTGAAGCTCGAGCCATTGTTTGAGTTGTAAATCCCGATCCATCCAGCCCCTGCGGGCGTCCAAGATCAAAAGGGAAAGACCCAAACTCTCTCTGCTTAGCAGGTAACCCTCAATCAGATCGTGCCATCCACCGGCCAGCTCTTTGGGAACCCGGGCATATCCGTACCCGGGGAGATCGACGAAATACAACGAGCCATTGATCCGGTAAAAATTGATCGTTTGCGTCCGACCCGGAGTGTTACTGGTAAACGCCAGCCCTTTGCGTCCGACCAGGGTATTGATCAGGCTGGACTTTCCTACGTTACTTCTCCCTAAAAACGCGACTTCGGGCAGGCCGTCAGAGGGGAACTGGTCCGGCCTGGCCGAAGATGTAATAAAAGTGCCGTCTACTGACAATCGTGCCAGCCAAACGGAAATCGCCTTTCGCGGCTCAATGCGCTACGATTTCTTCCGGCTGTGCGGCGACATCCACGCCCGGAGTGCCCGGCATGGGCAACGCCACGATCTCCCGCTCCAATGCGACCTTAAGAACCTCGTCCATGGACTCGACGAAATGGATCTTCATCTCGTTGCGAATATTTTCCGGGATGTCCGGCAGATCCTTCTGATTGTCGAGCGGAACGATGGCTTCGTTGATTCCGTGGCGATGGGCGGCCAGCAACTTCTCCTTCAAGCCGCCGATGCCCAACACCTTGCCGCGTAACGTGATTTCACCGGTCATGGCCACATCGCCGCGCACGGGAATCCTGGTAAGCGCGCTGCAGATGGTAGTGGCCATAGTGATACCGGCCGAGGGACCGTCCTTGGGGATAGCACCCTCGGGGATATGAATATGCACGTCCAAGTTGCGATAGAAATCGCGTGGTAATCCGAACTGATAGGCGCGCGAGCGGATGTAGCTCATAGCCGCCTGCGCGGATTCCTGCATCACTTCTCCCAGCTTACCGGTGATGGTCAGCTTACCCTTGCCCTCCATCAGCGTGGCTTCCGTGGTCAGGATCTGGCCGCCGACTTCGGTCCACGCCAAACCCACTGCCGCGCCGATCTCGTTCTTCTTTTCGGTCTGCAGATCGCGGAACCGCTGCGGCCCCAGCAAATCCGGCAGAACATCGTCGGTGATCACAGACTTAGGCGCGGTCTTCTTTTCCTTGGAAGTTTGCGCGTTGACCACCTTGCGCGCCATCTTCCGGCACACGTTGCCGATTTCCCGTTCCAGGTTCCGGACGCCGGCCTCACGGGTGTAGAACTGGATCAACCCTTGCAGGCCGCTATCGGAGAATTCGATTTCAGAACTCGTCAAGCCGGTCTGCTCCATCTGCTTCCGTACCAGGAACCGCTTGGCGATTTCCAACTTTTCATATTCGGTGTAGCCAGATAGCCGGATGACTTCCATCCGATCCTGCAAGGCGGGCGGAACGGTATGCAGGACGTTGGCCGTCGCGATGAAGAAGACCTGACTCAGATCATACTCCACATCCAGATAGTGGTCAACAAACATAAAATTCTGCTCGGGATCGAGAACTTCGAGCAGGGCGGCCGAAGGATCGCCGCGGAAATCCATAGACATCTTTTCGACTTCGTCGAGCATGAACACGGGATTCCGCGTGCCGGCTTTTTTCATCATCTGGATGACCTGGCCGGGAAGCGCGCCGATATACGTGCGGCGATGGCCGCGGATTTCAGCTTCGTCCCGTACACCGCCCAGCGACATGCGCACGAACTTGCGTCCGGTAGCCTTGGCGATGGACATGCCCAGCGAGGTCTTGCCTACGCCGGGAGGTCCGACGAAACAGAGGATCGAGCCCTTGGGGTTTTTCACCAGGCGGCGCACTGCCAAAAATTCGAGAATGCGTTCTTTGATTTTTTCGAGCCCGTAGTGATCGGATTCGAGCACCTGCTCGGCAAAACTCAGGTCACGGATTTCCTTGGACTTTTTCTTCCATGGCACCGCCAGCAGCCAGTCGAGGTAATTGCGCGACACGGTGGACTCGGCGGACATGGGAGGCATGTTTTCAAGGCGCTTCAATTCCGCCATGGCCTTATCGAAGGCATCCTTGGTCATGCCGGCGGATTCGATGCGCTTCTTCAGCTCGTCGATCTCGCTCTTTTCGCCGCGGCCCAGTTCCTTCTGGATGGCCTTGATTTTCTCGTTGAGATAATACTCTTTCTGGGCCTTTTCCATCTGACGCTTGACGCGGCCCTGGATGGTGCGGTCCACATTGAGTTTTTCGATTTCGATGTCCAGCATCTCCGCCACGCGCGTGAGGCGATCGACCGGATCGAAGATTTCGAGTAGCTCCTGCTTCTCCTCGATGGTGAGCTGCAGGTTGGCGCCTACGGTATCGGCCAGTTTGCCGGCATCATCCACGCGAATGGCGGCGATCATGGTCTCGTAGTTCAAGTTCTGGCTCAGCTTGACGTACTGTTCGAACAACGAAGTAACGCGGCCGGTGAGTGCATCCAATTGGGGACCGGCTTCCACCTTGAAATTGAAGGTACGCACGACGGCGCGGAAAAAGCCTTCGTCGTCGGTAATGGAGAAAACCTTGGCGCGCTCCACGCCTTCTACCAGCACCTTGATGTTGCCATCCGGCAGCTTGAGACTCTGGACGATGTTGACTACGGTTCCTACGCTATAGATCTCGTTCGGCTTGGGTTCATCAATGGAGGCGTCATGCTGGGTGGCCAGGAAGATTTTTTTGTCTCCGGCCATAGCCTCTTCGAGTGCGCGCACACTGGATTCCCGGCCCACCACGAAGGGGGTCATCATGTAGGGGAAGATGACCACGTCCCGAATGGGCATCATCGGCAAACGTTTTGTGTCCGATTTTTCCTTTAAAGTAAGCATGTTTCTCCGAAAGGGTTTACTGTCGGTTCTCCGCGGCCGGTTGAGGGCAGGCTGAAACGCCAGCGGCGTACTGGCAGGATTAGCCCGCCTTTTCTAATATTGTAAGGCTGATTTTCTGCGAAAGCACCATCTCTTTGGTGACCAGGAACTCTCTTACTTTCTTGTAGGATGGGAGATAGTACATGAGATCGAGCATCAGGTCTTCCAGGATCATGCGAAGACCGCGCGCTCCCACCTTGCGTTCCAGGGCCAGATCGGCGATGGCTTCCAGGGCATCGTCGCTGAACTTCAGCCGGACATTCTCAAACTCAAAGAGCTTCTGATATTGCCGGATGATGGCATTCTTGGGCCGGGTCAGGATCTGCACCAGCGAGTCCTTATCCAGATCTTCCAGCACCGCGTTTACCGGCAACCTGCCGATGAATTCGGGAATGAACCCAAATTTTATCAAATCCTGAGGCTGTGCCTGGCTCAGCAGGTTAATATCGCGGTGCCCGCTGATGCCGATGGTTTTGGAGTTCTTCTCCTCCTCAGGCAGAAATCCCATGGACTTCTTGCCCACGCGCCGCCCGATTACCTTCTCCAGACCCACGAAAGCTCCACCGCAGATGAACAGGATGTTGGTCGTGTCCACCGGCGTAAACTCCTGGTGCGGATGTTTACGGCCTCCCTGAGGCGGCACATTAGCAACCGTGCCTTCCAGGATTTTGAGCAAAGCCTGCTGCACACCTTCACCCGATACATCGCGGGTGATGGAAGGATTCTCGTCCTTCCGGCAGATTTTATCGATCTCGTCAATATATATGATGCCTTGCTGGCACCTTTGGACGTCACCATCCGCGGCTTGCAGAAGCTTCAGGATGATGTTTTCCACGTCCTCACCGACATAGCCGGCTTCGGTCAGGGTGGTCGCGTCCACGATAGCGAACGGCACGTCCAGAATGCGGGCGAGCGTCTGAGCCATGAGGGTCTTGCCCGTTCCAGTTGGCCCGATCAGCAGGATGTTGGACTTGGAAAGCTCCACGTCCGAATTTCGCATCCGGTTCATGTGGATACGTTTGCAATGGTTATAGACAGCCACGGCGAGCTTCTTCTTGGTGGCTTCCTGACCAATGACGTACTGATCCAGATGCTCCTTCACTTCCAAGGGCTTGGGGATCTTGTGCGGTACCCCGGGAGGACCTTCGACCTTGTCGTCGTCTAAAATCGAGTTGCACACCGCGATGCACTCATCGCAGATGTACGCTCGGGGGTAATCACTGGGGGATGAGATGAGCTTTCCGACTACGTCTTGACTTTTGTGACAGAACGAACATCGCAGGGCCTCATCGGATCCGGCACGCTTCACGCAGTTGCCTCCTCAAGCCTCGGGTGAATCGCACCCAAGGAATGCGCCTCAGCCCACGGCCTCCGGGGTTGAAGAACGGGTTCAATACCATTATCGCCTGATTTCGGGGTATTAAGCAATGTACCTTTCGGACGAAGGAAGTACTGCCGGGTTCATCGTGAAATAGATCCCCCAAGCCGATCAAGACGCCCGCTTAGCCACGAGATCGATGGTTTGGCCGTAGGCGGGCACTTCCACCTTGAACTTAATTGTATCGCCCTCCACCTTCCCAGTGTAATTTACCTTGCCTTCGTTACCCCCTACGTTAACCGTAATGTGGAACGAAACATTGTCCCCGTCGATTTTGCCGTCTTCAATGGCAGATTTACCAAACATATTACTGGTAGTTTCGCCGGTGAGCGTCTGGCGGTCCACCTTAAAGACGAAAGTCCGCTCGACCGGTCCGTTGGGTGTGTCGGCGGTTCCCTTCCAGGTGCCGCTGATGTCGGCGGCGGAGGCGGTCAGCGCAAAAGCCGCCATGAGGACCAATAACCACTTCATGTTCATGGGATTCCCCTCCCTCTTTGGTGCTGAATTTTGGTGCGGAAGATTATTCTTCGGTTTTGCCGGCATGCTCAAACAGAAAACTGAGCGTCTTCTCTGTCTGAATATGCGAAGCGATGCGGCCTAAGGTTCCATCTTTTTCGAAGCGCAGGCGCAGGGCGGCAAATGGCTCCCGCTGCGAACGTGCCAACCGGTCCACTTCGCGGTCGACCTCGTCGCGCGTGGCACTGATGGCTTCGCGCTCGGAGATGCGCTGCAGCAGCATGGAGGCTTTCACCTCGCGCAGAGCTTTGTCGCGCTGGCTGTCCTTCACCTTTTTCCAGTCGAGGTTGAGGGTTTTGGGATCCAGGCCCTGGTCGGCCAGCGCGCGCACACGCTGCTCGACCCGATTCTGGATCTGGCGGTCGACAAACGTCTCGGGCACAGGGAAGTCGTGCATGTCGACCAGTTGATCTACCAGCTTGTTCTTGGCCTCCTGCTGCGCCTCGAACTGCTGCTGGGCAAAAAGGGACTTGCGTACCGCGTCTTTCAGTTCATCCACCGTGCGGTAATCGCCCAGATCCTGGGCGAATTCGTCGTTGATCTCGGGCAGTTCCTTGCGGCGGATGCCTTTCACCTGCACCCGGAAGCGTACGGTCTTGCCCGCCAGTTTGGGCTGCCCGTAATCTTCGGGATAAGTGACGTCGAAGTCTTTCTCCTCGCCGGGGCTCATGCCGCGCAGATTTTCGCTGAAGTTTTCGAGCGTATCGCCGCCGCCGATTTCGAGCGTCATCTCGTCCTGCTTTACCGGCGGACCTTCCACGCCGCTGAGGCTTTCGAGCGACAGTACGGCAAAATCGCCATCCTGCAGCGGCCGCGGATCCTCATTGACGAACTCGGCCTTCTGCTGGCGCAGCTCTTCGATGCGCTTGGCGACATCATCGTCGCCGATCTGCGGATCGTGATAGGGCACGCTCAGGCCTTTGTAATCCTGCAACTCGACCTGGGGGACGACCTCAAATTCGGCCTTGAAGCGCAGCGGCTCGCCGGCTTCGAAGTGCACCTCAGTGATGTCGGGCTGGCCCACGACTTTCAGGTCTTCCGCTTCGAACCGGTTCTGCAGGTACTTGGGGATGATGGTTTCGAGCACTTGACGCCGGATGTCACCGGCGAAATGCTGGCGAATGATGGAGGCGGGCGCCTTTCCCGGCCGGAAGCCGGGCAATTTCGCACGTTGCTGGACCTTAGTAACCGCCCGGCCGGTTTCGGCTTCCACTTCGTCGACGGGCACGGTGATTTCCAGCGAATGCTTACAACCTTCTACCAAAGCCAATGGGATTTACCTCGGAATGGGACTAAGTTTCATCATAGCGCGCTTCGCTCGCTGGATGCTGGGTGCTGGATGCTCGTGAACGGCGGTGCAATTGAGACTATAATATCTGCAAATGCTGAATTCCTCGTCCAGGCGTCAGTTCCTCGGGATCTTGGCTGCCGCCGTGCCCGCCGCGGATCGCGTGCTGGCGGAGACCCAGACGCCGGCCGGGGCGCTGGGCTTTCCGATCGTCGATTACCACGTTCACCTGAACGCAACGTTTTCGCTGGCGGATGCGGTGGCGCTCTCCGCGAAATCCCACGTCAAGTTCGGCATCGCCGAACACGCGGGGACCAAGGAGAACAACTATCCTTCGATTGCATCGAACGATGACGAACTGCGGCAGTGGGTGGCGAAACTGTCCGGTCAGCCGGTTTACAAAGGCATTCAGGCGGAATGGATCGACTGGGTGAGCTGCTTCTCGAAAAAGGCGCTGGGCGAAGTGGACTACGTGCTTTCCGATGCCATGACCATGGCCGGCAGCGATGGACGCCGGGCCAAAATGTGGTTACACGGCTTCGACCCCGGGGACGCCCGCCAGTTCATGGACCGCTATGTACGCTGGAACGTGGAGGTGATCGAGCGGGAGCCGCTGGATATCTTCGCGCATCCCACCTGGCTGCCGGCGCCGCTCGACCAGCGCGCCGATGAATTGTGGACTGAAGACCGCATGAAGCCCATCATTCGGGCGCTGCAGCGCACAGGGACCGCGGCGGAGATCGATTCGGCGTTTCACATCCCCAGCCTGGCATTTCTGCGCATGGCCAAAGACGCGCATTTGAAGTTTTCCTTCGGATCGAACAGCGGCAGCGGTCCCGCGCGTGGAATCGACTTCTGCATCGAGCGGGCGCAGGCGATCGGTCTGACGGCGGGGGATATGTTCGCGCCTGCGAAGGGCGGCCGGAAGCCGTTTTTGCGGCGAAAGCTGCGCAGCGCGCATTAAATCATTTCGCGGATGCAACGAGGCTGCGGAAGTCAATCATCCACGGTTCGGTTGCCAGATCGAGGCGGGCTAGCGTTACCGGCAGGCGGAAGCGCCGCGGGCCCGCGCTGCCAGGATTCACGAACAGGACTCCGTTGCGCTCTTCGCGATTGGGTTGATGCGAGTGCCCGCTGACCACCAGGCCGAAGCCGGCGGCGGCCGGATCCAGGTCCAGATCGTGGACGTCGTGCAGCATGTAGATCACGAGCGGCCCAGCCTCGATCACGGCCGTGGCGGGCAGCGACGCGGCCCAGGCTCCGCTATCAATGTTGCCTCTCACCGCGATCACGGGGGCCAGCTTCCTCAATTCGTCCAGGATTTCAGGTTTGCCTACATCGCCCGCATGCAGGATGAGCTCGGAACCATCCAGGGCGCGCAAGGCTTCGTCACGCAGTAACCCATGCGTATCGGATATAAGGCCGATGCGGGTGATGTGGGACACACCGCCTTATTGCGCGCTGAAAGTAGTCCACGCGCGCGAGGGCATGTCGCGCAGGACGGGTTGCTGCCAGGCGAAATCGGTGTGCTTGCGCAGATGGCTGGCGCCTTTGAATCCTATGCCGCAGGAATGGCCGAGCGAGGCGCGCAGAGTCATGGCCTCACCCATGGCAGCGTCGGAAACTTTGGCTTGTACAGCGCCGGCTGGCGCGTAAGGAGGCTCCCAAGGCAGGTCGCCGCGCGGCGAAAGATCGATATGGCCGCACAGCGTGCGTTCGTCGGGATCCACCTTATTCTCGTAAGTGTCGAAGTGATCGGCCAGGAAGCGTTCAGCGGCGTGCGCGTCGATTTTCCCCTTGTTCTGGTCCATGAGCTGGCGCCAGCGGACATGGCGAGCGTTGGGGCTTTCGCTGGGATTCGTCAGGTCGAAATCCGTTTCTTCCTTCGCCAACTTTGCGTTGATCGGGAAGTTGGAACCCACGAAGTAGCCGTCGCGGGTGCGATCGAGGGTTACATTTTTCAGGCCCAGCTCCAGGCTGGCGATTTCGTTGGTCTTGCGATCGGCCACCAGCCAGTCGTTGGCATAGCCACCGTTGTTTCCGTCCTTCATGATGCGGGCGAAATCGTCGATCGATGCGGAGTACTGCATAGCCTTGCGGGCGCGCACGAATTCGGGAATGCCGTTAGGATCGAAGCCGTTGAACTGGCTGATGGTGGTCTCGGTGATCAGGATGCCGGCGGAATTCTCGCCGAAGTCGTCGCCACTGTGGATGAGGCCGGCCATGCCATCCATCAGGAAATGATTCCCCTGGGCGGGCACGATATCGAAGATGATGTTCCAGCGCTCGCCGGTCTCGTAGCTGGTCCAATTGTTGTGCGCGATGACTACGCGGCCATCCTTCGTATAGCTGCCCGTGGCCACGAAGGCACTGCAATGCTCTGGCATAGGCCCGGGCGACGGCAGGCCGCGCTGCTTGGCATCCCATTTGTCGAAGTACGGCATCTCCAGCCAGGCATTGAGCGCTACCACGTCCCAGACATCCAGCTTGACGCCGTGCGCCGCGGCGCCCTCGGCGATGCCTTGCAGCTCCGCCCGGTATTCGGCCTCGATGTGTGGCCACAGCATAGTCTGGGCCTTGTCGCGGAAGAACTGCCAGTCGTGTTTTTCCTCGTGCACCATTTCGAGCGAGATGGTTTTGAGGGTATCCCGAATTTCAGGCGCGAGCAGATAACCGTGCTGGTAGCCGATGTCCGCCGGGCTGCCCTCCAGGTGCACCCAGATCCAGCCATTTTGTTCGGCGCGGCGGGAGGCGTGTTTGAGGCGGGAGTCGACTTGGGGCTCGCGGGAGGCCAACAGCAGAGCCAGCCCCATCAGGAACACGGACAGCACGATGGCGGTTCGACGCATCCCGTTATTATAGTAGGGACGCAAACAGAATGGCGGATCGAACGCAGTTGCGCAAGCTGACCGCCCACGTGAAAGCCGCGGGTTGAGCGTCGAAACTGAGTCCAAAGGTTTTGGACAGGGTTTTGGCGAGGATGCCGCGCGTGGCGAGTGAAAACGTGCTGGTGGGCTTCGATACCGCCGACGATGCCGGGGTCTACCAGTTGACGGCGGAGCTTGCCTTGGTGCAGACCGTGGATTTTTTTACGCCGATCGTGGACGATCCGTTTACCTTCGGCGCCATCGCGGCCGCCAATTCGTTGAGCGATGTCTACGCCATGGGCGGACGGCCGATCTCGGCATTGTCGATCCTGGCTTATCCGGCGAAAGGCGATCTGGACGATCTGGAGCAGATCCTGAAGGGCGGCGCGGAGAAGATGCGGGAGGCCGAATGCGCGATCCTGGGCGGACACAGCGTAGCCGATGACGAGATCAAGTTCGGCTATGCGGTGACGGGAACGGTCCATCCGCGGCGGGTAAAGCCGAATGCGGGAGCACGGGCGGGCGATGCGCTGGTGTTCACTAAGCGGCTGGGCACGGGCGTGATTTCGACGGCGCTGAAACGGGGCATGGCGAGCGACGCGGATGTGGAGGCGTCCATCGCTTCGATGCTGACGCTGAACCGAAAGGCGTGCGAAGCGATGCTCGCGTTCGATGTACATGGTTGTACGGATGTAACCGGGTTCGGGCTGATCGGGCATGCGCGGGAGATGGCCATCGCCAGCGGTGTCACGCTGGAAATCGCGGTGGATCGCCTGCAGTTTCTGCCGGGAGCGCTCGAGTATGCGCGGCAGGGAGCGATTCCGGGCGGCCTCAACAACAACCGCGAGTTCGCTTCGTGCGCCGTGGAAGCAGGTCGCGATATGATGCCTGAAGTGGAGAATCTGCT
The DNA here is from genome assembly GCA_963843255.1 of Bryobacterales bacterium. Taxonomy (GTDB): domain Bacteria; phylum Acidobacteriota; class Terriglobia; order Bryobacterales; family Bryobacteraceae; genus Bog-159. The sequence goes on from CAWJJQ010000011.1 coordinate 76,416, forward strand.
TTACGATCCGCAGACTTCGGGCGGCCTGCTGATTTCGCTCGCGGAAGCGGATGCCGCGGCGCTGGTGGAAGCTTTTCCGGATGCTTATTCGATAGGCCGGGTGCTGCCGCGGCAGGCGAAACCGATCCGGTTGATATGACAGAAAATCACATCATTGTGGCGTTGGACGTGAATTCCGCGGCGGAAGCACGCGGGCTGGTGGCCCGGCTGGGCTCGCAAATCGGCTTCTACAAGGTCGGGATGGAGCTGTATGCAGCGGCCGGGATGGACTTCGTGCGCGAACTGCTGGGCCAGGGAAAAGAGGTCTTCCTGGATCAGAAGTATTACGACATCGGCGAGACGGTGAGGCGTGCGGTGCGCGTGGCATCGGCCAGCGGCGTCCGGTTCCTGACCGTGCATGGCAGCAGCCAGGTGATGCGCGCGGCGCGCGAAGGCCGCGGCGATGCCGCGACAAAGATACTGGCCGTGACGGTGCTGACCAGCTTCGATCAGCAGGACCTGGCGGATATGGGGTACGACTGCGCCATCGCGGACCTGGTGGCGCTGCGGGTGCGCAAAGCGGCGGAGGCCGGGATGGACGGGTTGGTATGCTCGCCGCTGGAGGTGGCGGCGGTGCGTGCGCTGGCCGGTCTACAGGCGATCCTTGTGACGCCCGGGGTACGGTCGGGCGGCGCGGCGAAGGGCGACCAGAAGCGCGTAGCCACGCCGGCCGAGGCGATTGCCAACGGCGCGGATTATGTGGTGATGGGACGTCAGATCACGCGCGCGGCCGATCCGGCAGCGGAAGCAGCGCGCGTGGCGGAAGAGATTCGCGGAGCTCTCCAGCCCAATCCTGCTTAATACGCTTGTGGGGCCTGCGCGGGGCCCTAAGCAAGATGGCGGTCTGAGAGACCGCCGCAGGCAGAGAGTGCCTGCCCCACCTTTGCTACACCGCGCGGCTGACCGTACGCCGGCGCGGTCCGAAACTCCGCACAAAGCCGCGAGGCCGGGCCGAAGTCGAAGGAATGACAATCACTGGAGCAGTAGATTTCTGCTCGCGGGCCACGTCCGTCGGTACTTGGCGGCGCACCAGCCGTACAGCTAGCAGCCGTTCGATTTGGGCGATATCCGCGCGCTCGCCACGAGTGGCGAATGTGGAAGCGGTCCCACCGGCGCCCGCGCGGCCTGTGCGGCCTACGCGGTGGATGAAATCCTCGGCGGCTTGCGGAAGGTCGTAATTCACCACGTGTGAAATACCTTCTACGTGAATGCCGCGCGCGGCGATGTCGGTGGCTACCAGCACGCGATAATACCCGTCCTGGAAGCCTTTCAATGCCTGGGTGCGCTGGTTCTGGCTGCGGTTGCCGTGAATGGTGGCGGTCTTCACGCCGTCGTGCGACAGCTTTTTGGCCAGCCGGTCGGCGCCATGCTTGGTGCGGGTGAAGATCAGGAACGATCCGTTTTCCTCGCGCAGCATCATCTGGAGCAGGCCCAGCTTGCGGTCCGGCTCGATTTCGTAGAGATGCAGGTCGATCTTCTCGACCGGCTTGGTGGTAGAACCCACCTCCACGCGCACCGCGTTCCGCACATGCGTTTCCACCAGGTGTTTGACCGAGGACTCGATGGTGGCGGAGAAAAACAACGTCTGGCGCTCGGTGGGAAGAGCCGCCATGATGCGTTTGATGGTCGGCAGGAAACCCATATCCAGCATACGGTCCGCTTCGTCGAGGACCAATATGCGGACTTTGCCGAGTTCGATCAGTCCGCGGCTGAGGAAATCGTACAGCCGTCCGGGCGTGGCGATGAGCACCTGCGCGCCTTTGCGAATAGCCTGCAATTGGGTGCGCTCGTTGACCCCGCCGATGACTACGGCTGCGCGGAGCGAGGAGCCCGCTGCCATTTGGGCAAAGGTCTCGTGGATCTGGAGCGCCAGTTCGCGGGTGGGACTCAGGATGACAGCCTGGATACCGGAATGCGATGCCGGCGTTTGGAGGATTTGGATGATGGGAAGAACAAACGCGAGCGTTTTGCCAGTCCCGGTTTGGGCCGTAGCAACCAGGTCGCGTCCGGCCAGCGCGGGCTCGATAGCCTGGGCCTGAACAGCGGTTGGTTCCTTAAAGCCGTGCTTGGTGAGGTTGCTCTTCAGGAGAGCAGACAGAGAGAATTCAGAGAAACTTTTCATTTTTAGTTTTGGGGAGGAGAATCGAAGAGCCGACTACCAGCTAGGGGAGAGGGGTTAGCGAATCAACTTCCAGTCTTAGACAGTATAGCGCATTTCGGCAGCGAGCGTGCGGCGATCAAGTGGCGAACGGCCGCGGTCACGTGCTCAGCTCCATTCTCATTCCGCGGCCTGTTGCACGCTGATGGATGAGGGCGGCAGCGGTGCCGGAAAACTCATCCGCGGAGAACTCGATTGCCGTGGTAGGGCGGTCTCGCGAGCTAGCCGCGCTCTCCACCGCGCTGGCTCGCGGCGATCCCTCCTTATTGTTGGAGCGGCCGGCATCGGCAAAACGTTTCCTCCAGGAATCCCTCGCTGTGCGCGGACAAACCTTTGTCGCCCTCGCGCGGCCGGCCGTCCTGCACGATCTGCTAGTGCAGCTTGCCGGGCTCCCAGGCTGTGGTTCGAGCCTCGGCAGCGGGCTTCAGCATGCCACTACCATCCATCTGAAGCCGCTGGTTCTGGACTCCCTTCGGGAGCATCCGCGCTGCGTGGCGGCCGCTGCGGTACTGCGCTTGCGGTGAAATTAACGCGCAGGAATCCCGGTGTGAAGCGCGTACGCACGGTTCCCGGCGACCTGGTCGCACTCACTACCAGGCTGCTGCTTTGGATTACGGCATTCGTCGAAGGCGATGCCGGCGAATCCCAGCGTCACTCGTATGGAGTGCACGGCGCCGAATTGCGCTTCCGGAGGCTGGATACACTGGCTCTCCAACACGCGGACTATTTGCGATCTGATTCGCGCAATAGAGTCGCGGACCACCTTGGCTTGCGTTGGTGAGAGATCCTGCCGGAACTTCGGGAAAGGCGACTTGGCGGCGGGCGCCACTAGAATCGATTCAATCTCGCCCAGAAGCTTGTCCGCGAACTGGCAGCTCGTCAAAAGGTGTAGCTTCTGCGGGCCGCCTATATTCATTGTATACGTGGCACAGGCGGCCGCCGGGGCGGCTGAGAGTCTGCAACTAAACAGTTGCGTTTCGTTCCAGGCACCTGTTAATATGCAACTCAGAGGTTGCATAATGAATACAGATCGGATCGAGAAGAAGATTCTGCTGCGCGCCCCGCTGACGCGTGTGTGGCGCGCATTAGCGGATTCCCAGGATTTCGGCACTTGGTTCGGTGTGAAGTTCGACGGCCCATTTGTGCCCGGCGCCCCCATACGCGGCGTCATCGTGACCACCAGCGTGGATGCCGAGGTGGCCAAGGCCCAGGAATCTCACAAAGGCAAACAGTTCGACATCACCATTGAACGCATGGTGCCGGGGCGGCTTTTCTCCTTCCGCTGGCATCCCGCCGCAGTCGACCCGGCGGTGGATTACTCGGCGGAGCCTGCCACGCTCATCGAATTCGTCCTGGAAGAGACTGCCGGCGGTGTCCTGCTTACAGTGACGGAATCGGGATTCGACCAGATCCCGCTGGCTCGCCGCGCCAGCGCCTTCGCGTCGAACGACAAGGGCTGGGAGCTAATGGTGAAGGTCCTAGAGAAATACGTCACCAATGCCACGTAGCACCAGCGCCATGCCGAGGGCCAGGAATTCCTCGCAACTTTTCGCGGCCTTGGGCGACGAGACGCGCTTACGCCTCGTCTTCCGTTTGTGTGATGGCGGGCCGGCGTCCATCACCGGGCTCACTGCCGGGTCGCGCGTGACGCGCCAGGCCATCACCAAGCACTTGCACGTGATGCAGCACGCCGGCCTGGTGCGCAGCGCGCGCCACGGGCGGGAAACCATCTGGCAATTGGAGCGGCACCGCCTGGAAGACGCTCGGCATTACTTGGACCTGATCTCGAAACAGTGGGACAACGCACTCAGCCGCCTACGCAATTTCGTGGAGCAGTAGACGGTCAGCGCAGCCGTGCAGGCTTCAGCGTCCAGCCCTGCAGCCGTGCCAGCTCCAACAACTGCGGCGCGCGAAAGCCCTCCGGATGGATTGGCCAGTCAAAGGCCTTCTCCGGTTCGTTCGAGAAATACTTCTCGAACTCCAATTTCGCGTGCCGTACGGCGACCTCGCCGCTCGCACCATCATCGCCCGCTAATGTTGCCGCGAAATCGCCGATTGACAGCGTGGCCGATCCGATCCAGACCTCGGCGGGCAACCGCTGGTTCGCTGTAATAAAAGAAACCGCATCTGTTTTGGAATGCTCGAAAGCCGCGCGCGGAATGCTATCGCGGCGAAGGCTGCTCGCCGCGCGACGCACTGGACCTTCCACGAACTGCGGGGCCATGCCCAACAACTCCAGCAGCATATCGGCCGCCGAAAGCGTCGCTGGTCCAGCGGCGAGAAAAGTCTGCCGCGCGACCATGTGTGCCGCGATCTGACCGCGTTCCAGCTTAGGCGGCGCCGGATTGCCGTAGAGCTGCAACAGTTCGCGCGCCGTCACAAATCGCACGCCCGGCACGTTTTTCGCGTGTGCCACATAACCGTGCAGAATGCCGAATACGCGCGCCGCTTCGGCCTCGGTCCGCCGACGCGGCCGCACCCAATTGGCCCGCTCCGGGTTCGCGCCTTTGGCAAAATTGACCGCATCCCAGAACTCCACCGTGACGAATTCCGTCGGATGGTAGTAAATGCTGATTACACCTCCGCCGCGGCCGCTGAGTTCCGCGGCGGCCTGGTCAAAGCGAGCAAAGCTTTTTTCGACCGGCTCGCCGCCATCCAGCGGCGCGCGCAACTGGAACCGCCCCATGTTGAACACGTACAGCAGGCCGCCGTACCAGAACGGCTGATCATCGAGCCCTACATGCGTCCCGTCGTCCAGATACATCGGAATCCCCATGCGGCGTAGCGCCGCGTTCGATTGCGGCGCATAGGAACTGCCCGGCTGCCCGTAACAGCTCGGACGCACGCCGAAGATGCGCTCCAGGTCGCGCGCGCCGACGCCTTCGCGGCGCTCGAATTCCGCCGCGCCCTCCAGGTACCCCAGATCGCGAAGGTACAGGGCGGGCGTAGGCTGCACGCTGTGGAAGTTCGAATGGTACCCGATATCGTGCAGCGCCAGGGCCCGCAGTACGTCGCCGCGTCCGCGCCGTTCCAGCGTGCGCGCCTTCTCCCCGACCACTTTGAAAGTGGCCCGCACGCCCAGGGCGGTCAGGTCCGTGGCGATGTGCAGCGCCGCATCATCGGCGGCCGGCTCGATGTAGTCCTCCGTATCGAACCACAACACCACGTAGACCGGCCCGGCAGCCCGCAGGCCGGCGGCCGTCAGAAGCAATAGCAGCAGAATGGTTCGCATGAAGGTCTATCGTATACTCTCCTTATGAATCGCCGTCAATTCCTTTACACCGGGGCCGCGGGACTGGCTCTTTCCGCCGCCGGCTATGCGGACGATAAACCCCGCCGCGTGGGCGTGATCGGCCCCGGCTGGTACGGCAAGACGGATCTGTTCCGCCTGATCCAGGTGGCGCCGGTCGAAATCGTATCGCTATGCGATGTGGATAAACAGATGCTCGCGCACGCGGCCGATCTCACGGCCACCCGCCAGGCATCCGGCAAAAGGCCGCGCACGTACAGCGACTATCGCGAGATGCTCAAGCAGAAGGATCTGGACATCGTGCTGGTGGCCCCGCCCGACCACTGGCACGCGCTCGCTATGATTGCCGCCGTCGAGTCGGGGGCAGACGTCTATGTGCAGAAGCCCATCAGCGTGGATATTCGCGAAGGCCAGGCTATGTTGGCCGCCGCCCGCCGCCACAAGCGCGTGGTGCAGGTCGGCACGCAGCGGCGCAGCACGCCGCACATCATCGAGGCACGCGACCGGTTCATCAACGAAGGCAAGCTCGGCACCATCGCCCTGGTCGAGATCTGCTGCTACTATCACATGCGCGCGACCAGCAATCCGCCCGACACGGATCCTCCGCCCAATCTCGATTACGAAATGTGGACGGGCCCCGCGCCCATGCGCCCTTACAACCGCCTGGTGCACCCGCGCGGCTGGCGCGCGTTCATGGAATATGGCAACGGCATTGTGGGCGACATGTGCATCCACATGTTCGATATGGTGCGGTGGATGCTCGGGCCTCGGATGGCCGCGGCGAGTCTCATCGGAGGGCGGCATCCTGGTGGACAAGAAATCCAAGGCCAACATCTCCGACACCCAGACCGCTACTTTCGACTACGACAACCTGAAGATCGTCTGGCAGCACCGCACCTGGGGAGCGGCCCCCGATCCCGACCCCAATTATGCCTGGAGCGCCATTTTTTATGGCGACAAGGGCACTCTGAAAGTGAGCGTCTACAGTTACGATTTCGTGCCGGAAGGCGGCAAAAACGGCGTCCACCGCGACGTCACTTACGAACTCGAACAATACCCCGTCGATAAGACTGAGCCGGACCTGGAAAAGCACGTGGCCCCGGCGGTCCGCTATCACATGAAGGATTTCCTGGCGGCCATCGATGCGCGTTCCAAACCCGTGGCCGACATCGAACAGGGATACATTTCGACCGCAAGCTGCATCATGGCCAATATGTCGATGAAGCTGGGGCGCACGCTGGCGTGGGATCAGGAAAAGCAATGCATCGCGAACGACGACGAAGCCAACCGGCTGATGGCTCGCCCCTATCGCGCGCCGTGGGTCCACCCGGTGGTGAGTTGATGCGGCCGTCGCTCTTCGTCCTGTTTCTCGCGGCAGGCGCCTTGGCGTGCGCGCAGCAGCCTTGCACCGTCACGCAGCCTACCGCTACATTTAAGACTCCGCACGTCTCCGGAGATCCGGCGCTCTCAGCCGATCCCGCCGCGTCCGTCTGGCGGAATGCCGCTGCCACCTCGATCTCAAAAGATTGCAGCAAACAGATCGACTACCCGTCGCTTTCGACCGAAGTGCGTTCATTCTGGACCGACACGCATCTCTACCTGCTTTTCACGTGCCCTTACCACGAATTGAATCTGTTCCTGCCGGCGATCGGCGGCGGCCCGCGCGACAAGCTCTGGGATCGGGATGTGGTCGAAATGTTCTTGGGTGACGACTGGCAGAACATCCGCCACTATCGAGAATTTGAAATTGCACCCACAGGCGACTGGATCGACTTGGCCATCGATCTCGACCATCAAAGCTACGATCAATCCTGGCGTTCACACTGGACCACCGCCGCCCACATCGATGAAGCCCGCCACATCTGGTACGCGGCGGCGCGGATCCCGCTGGCAGCGGTGAGTGCCGCTCCGGTTAAGCCCGGCACCCGCTGGCGCGCCAACCTGTATCGAATTGAAGGGCTGGGCCCCGATTCCGGGCGCCACTTCTTGTGCTGGCAGCCGACCTGTGTCGTCAATCGGGACCCCAACCATGTACCGGAGAATTTCGGCACGCTGGTGTTCACCGGCGGCGGCGACGCGCTGGCCTCCGGACGCCAGCATTTCGAAGTGCGCTGCGGCGGCTGCCATGGCGCGGACGGCATGGGCGGCGAGCGTGCTCCCGCCATCGGCAGCGGCGACCGCGACCGCCTGCAGTCGGACGACAGCGTGCGCGCGCTCATCCACTCCGGCATTCCCGACGCCGGCATGCCCTCGTTCAACGTGCCCGAGCCCGAGATGTCGCAATTGGTCGCTTTCGTCCGCTCGCGTGTCACTCCCGCGCGTGAGAGCATGCCCTCCGGCGATCCCGAGGCCGGCGAGGCGTTCTTCTTCGGGGAAGGCCGCTGCGCGCAATGCCACGCCATGAACGGCCGCGGTGGAGTGACCGGCCCTGACCTTAGCCGAGCCGGCGAGGAGTTGACCCTGGCCGAAATCGAGCAGTCGCTGCGTAATCCCGCGGCCCGCCACAAGCGCGGCTATGAGGTGGTCACCGCGCAACTAGGCTCGGGCACATCGCTGCGCGGCCTGCTGCGCAATGAAAGCTTGTACGATCTGCAGTTGCAGGACTTCGATGGCCGCTTACACCTGCTGCGCCGCGACGAGATATCGGACCTGAAGCGCGAGGCCGCGCCTTACATGCCGGCGCTCCAGGCTACCGCCGCGCAAACCGAGGATCTGCTCGCCTATCTCGCTTTTCCCCGGTCCGAACAGCCCGCCGCCGCTGCCGGCCTGCCCGGCGCGCTGCCCTGGGAGCGCATCGCTAACCCCAAGCCAGGCGATTGGCCCACCTACCACGGCCGCCTGGGCGGCAACCGGTACAGTACGCTGGACCAGATCACGCCCGCGAACGTCAGCCATCTCGCGCCGCGCTGGATTTACCCGGTCCCCGGCGCGCGCCATCTGGAAGTGACCCCCGTGGTGGCGGACGGTGTCATGTATGTGACCAACGTCAACGCCGCATGGGCGCTGGACGCCGCCACAGGCCGCCAGATCTGGCACTACGAGCGCCCCCGCAGCAAAGGCCTTTCAGGCGATGCCGCCGGTGGCATCAATCGCGGCGTGGCCCTGCTGGGCGATCGCGTGTTCATGGTTACCGACAACGCGCACCTGATCGCGCTGCATCGCCTGACCGGCGCTCTGGTTTGGGAAACCCAAATGGCCGACTCGGCCGAGAACTACGGCGCCACATCCGCGCCCCTGGTGGTCGGCGATCTGGTCATCTCCGGCACTTCAGGTGGCGACGAAGGCATTCGCGGTTTCGTCTCCGGATATCGCGCCGATACCGGGGAACGGGCCTGGCGCTTCTGGACCGTCCCCGCGCCTGGCGAGCCGGCCTTCGCCACCTGGAAGGGACGCGCCATCGAGCACGGCTGCGCCGCCACCTGGCTCACCGGCACGTATGATGTGGAGACCAATACAGTTTTCTGGCCGGTCGGCAACCCGTGCCCCGATTTCAATGGCGACGAGCGTCAGGGCGACAATCTCTATTCGGATTCCGTCATCGCGCTCGATCCGCGCACGGGCGCGCTGAAATGGCATTATCAGTTCACGCCACACGATCTGCACGATTGGGATTCGGCCGAAACCCTCATGGTGGTGGATGCGCCCTACGCCGGAAGCCAGCGCAAGCTTATCCTGCACGGCGACCGCAACGGATTCTTCTACGTGCTGGATCGCACCAATGGCGCCTTCCTGGGCGCGTCTCCTTTCGTGCATTCGCTGACGTGGGCCACCGGCATCGGCAAAGACGGACGGCCCTTACGGTTGCCGGGCAGTGAGCCGACGCTGGCCGGCGCGCGCGCTTGTCCCTCAATGGACGGCGCCACCAACTGGATGTCCACCGCCTTCGATCCAGGCCGCGGCCTCTTCTACCTGATGGCGCTCGAAAAGTGCAACGTGTTCTCGAAGTCGTCGGCAGTGTGGAAGGCCGGCGAATCATATTATGGCGGGGGAGCCCGCGACGTCCGCGCCGAAGCGCCGCGACAATATTTGCGCGCGTTGGACGTGGCCACCGGCAAGATCGCCTGGGAGATCCCGCAGACCGGTGAATCCGAAAGCTGGGGCGGCATTCTGGCCACCTCGACCGGCGTGCTTTTCTACTGCGACGATTCAGGCGCCTTTGCCGCCGTCAACGCGGCGACCGGCGCGCCCCTCTGGCACCTGCAACTGAATACGGCCTGGAAGGCTTCCCCCATGACCTACACCGCGCAAGGGAAGCAGTATGTAGCCATCGCCGCGGGCGGCAGCGTGATCGCCTTCGGCCTGCCGGAGTGAACTGGCGCGCTATTCGCCGTTCGTCTCGTCAAAACCGGCGGCTATCAGATCCTTCATATTGAAAACGCGTTGGATCGCAGGGCCGCTTCCGCCGATCTCGATCATGCCGGCGTTCTTTTCCAGGTCCACCTTAATGCTGTTTATCTGAGCCTCAGGAAGATGCAGGGCTCGCATCGTTTTCTTCAGCCCGGGCGCTTTGAACGGCTTTGTCGAGAGATGTGTCCCTTGATGATGGAGCGGACGGGCGCGCAACCGAAACATACCGCCGCTCTCCGCTATGGCGTCCACCAGATAGGGACGCTCTTCGTAGTCTCCGAAGCGATCGAGAACCACGGTACCACCGTCAGGAAAGACGGCCTGGATTCGAAGTTCGCCCCCCACTGCATGAATGTAGTTTCTGAGAGTGCTCAGATACATATCCGCACGCTGCTCGATACGGGAGATAGAACTTTGCGGCACGTCCAGCATTTCGGCCATATCGGTTTGCGTAAGTTGCCTGGCGCCCCGCAATTCCTCCAGCGCCATCCGTTGTAATTCGTCCCTCACCCGCCGCACGTTGTCCGCCCGCGTGGCAGGGTCCATCTTTGCTTGCAATTCTTTGAAGTTTCTAGCCATACCCCTATTCAGTCCTGATCGCTACCTGCATCATTTTTCAAGCTGGCAATCCTGCTTCTAGCCGCCGCCCAGTTCTTGCAGATGCCGGTCGTAGATAGCATCTGCAATTGGCACGTACTCCTCGTACCAGCGATTGTTGCCGGTTTTGTCGCCGCCGATCAGCAGCATCGCCGTGCGGCGCGGGTCGAATGCATACAGGACCCGGTACGGGCGTCCTTCATGTTGAATTCTCAGCTCGCGCATATGCGTATGACGCGATGTTTCGACCCCCGAACTATGGGGCATCTTCAACGTCGGGCCAGCGTGCTGCAGAAGACTGACACTGAAGTCTACACTCTTCTGTTCAGCACCGGTAAGACCGTCCCACCATTCCCCAAATTCATCGGAGAATTCGACCTCCCATCTCACGCCCTATTATGTCATAAAAGGCATTATGTTATCTACGGCATAGAGGGACGCCCGCGCTACCGGTGCCTTGTGACGTTATTGATGGAAATCGTATGGAAAGCCGAGCAAGTCGGCCGCGCAGTGCGGGCGTGAAAGTTTTTCGAGCGGGCGTACGTTTCCGTACGGAAGCTCGAGCAGGCCCCGCGTCACCCCTCAATAAATCGACCAGCAGCCCGGTGTGATCAACTCCACCAAATGTTGGTCAGGATCCCGGAAATACAGACTGCGCCCGCCGCGAGGCCAGTCCACCGTACTTTCGACGGCCACCCCGTGCTCCTGCAAGCGCTGCTGCCACTCCCCTTCTGCCGCGGCCGGAATGGCAAACGCCACGTGCAGCGGTCCCGCCCCGTCGTGCGGCGGAATCACGCCACCCGGGGTCGGCATGGATTCCAGCGTGGCGCCGCGCTTGAACAGAAGCAGCACGTCCCGGTCAGCCACGCTCAGGGCGCAGAAACGCTCGTCTGCGATCAACCTCTTGAAATCGCAAATGTCTTCATAGAAGCGTTCGGCGCGCTCCAGGTCGTCCACGTACAAGCACGTCTCGACCACTCCCATGACTTCCGGCATCAAGCTCATTTTATCCTGATGCGACCTTTGCCGCCTGCCGTGCATCGTAAGGGTCAGCACCCCTTACGGCTATGTCAAGACCCGTTTTGCTGACCATCGATGACGACCCGGAAGTGCTCAAAGCAGTTGAGCGCGACCTGCGTCGAAAATATGCCCAAGCATATCGTGTGCTGGCAGCCAATTCCGGACAGGCGGCGCTCGACCTGATCGAGAGGCTGCAGCAGCGCAATGAAACCGTGGCGTTGTTCCTGGCTGATTACCGCATGCCGCAAATGACAGGCATCGAGTTTCTGTCGCGGGCCATGCCGCTCTTCCCGGACGCCAAGCGGGTTCTGCTGACCGCGTATTCCGACACGGAAGCGGCCATACGCGCCATTAATGAGATCAAGCTGCACCACTATCTGCTGAAGCCCTGGGACCCACCGGAACAGAACCTGTATCCCGTCCTGGACGATCTGCTGGCCGACTGGCAAGGCTCGTACCGGCCGCCTTTCGAAGGCATGCGGGTGCTGGGCACCCGCTGGTCGCGCCGGTCTTACGAGCTGCGCGAGTTTCTGGCGCGCAACCAGGTGCCCTATCAATGGCTGGACGTGGAGGCGGCCACGAGCGATCCGGAAACACGCCGCGTGCTGGATACAGTACCTAACGACGAACGCCACTTCCCGGTGGTTTTCTTCGCCGACGGCACGCGCCTAGCCGACCCCTCACATTCGGACGTGGCCGCGCACATCGGATTCAATACGCGGGCGGGCGCCGAATCCTACGACCTCATCATTCTGGGTGGGGGGCCGGCGGGCTTGGCGGCGGGAGTCTATGGCGCCTCCGAGGGGTTGCGCACCGTGATCATCGAACGCGAGGCGCCCGGCGGACAGGCCGGCCTCAGCGCGCGTATTGAAAATTATCTGGGCTTTCCCTCCGGGCTAAGCGGCGGCGACCTGGCACGCCGGGCTGTGGCTCAAGCACGCCGTTTTGGCGCCGAGATTCTCGCACCTCAGGAAGCCACCGGTCTGCGCCTCAAGGATTCGTACCGGATCGTACGTCTGGCAGACGGCAGTGAGATCTCCGCCGAGGCCATGCTGATCGCCACCGGCGTGCAATGGCGCAAACTCGATGTGCCCGGGATGGACAACCTGACGGGCGCGGGTGTGTATTACGGCGCTGGATCCACCGAAGCCCTTTCCTGTCGCGATGACGACGTCTATATCGTGGGTGGCGCCAATTCCGCCGGCCAGGCGGCCTTAAACTTCTCCCGTTATGCGCGCCGCGTGGTGATGCTGGTGCGCGGCGTCTCGCTGGCCGCTTCCATGTCCCAATACCTGATCGACGAAATCGCCGGCACGCCGAACATTCAGGTTGAATTTCAAACCCAAGTGGTGGAAGTGCACGGCCAGGAACACCTGGAGGCAATTACCATTGAATGCGGCCAAACCAATTCGCGCGAGCGCGTCACAGCCAGCTCCCTATTCATCTTCATCGGCGCACAGCCCGGTACCGACTGGCTCGACGGAGTGGTGGAGCGCGACGCGCGCGGTTTTATCCTGACCGGTTCGGCGCTCATTCGAGATGGCAAGCCGCCCAGCGGCTGGACGTTGCCGCGCGACCCCGGGCTTCTCGAAACCAGCGTGCCCGGCATCTTCGCCGTGGGCGACGTACGCCACGGCTCGGTCAAGCGAGTGGCTTCCGGCGTGGGCGAAGGCTCCATCGCCATCCAATTCGTGCATCAATATCTGAGTAAGGCGGCCGTATGAGCACCATCCCCACCACCCAAGAGTCGTCACCCGTTATCCCCCAGGCATCGCCCGAGATCGAAGAACTCCGCAGCGTCCCGGCGTTTGCCGACCTCCCAGCCGACGGCCTCGCCTGGATGGCCGCTCAAATGACCCTGCGGGAGTACGGGCCGGGCGAGATCGTCACTCCCGAGGGCAGCCCCGCCGACCGCATGATCGTCCTCCTGCAGGGCGAAACTCGGCTCCGCATCGAAGGTACCGGTGGCGAATCGTCAAGCCGCATCTTCCGTGGACCGTCCATTACCGGCATGTTGCCGTATTCCCGCATGACGCGGTTCCCGGCCACCGTCCGCGCGGTGCTCCCCACTCGTATCGCCACGTTTCCTGCCGGGCTTTTCCCCGAAATGCTGGAGCGTTTGCCGATGCTCGGCCCGCGCCTGGTGGCCATGCTCACCGACCGCGTGCGCGAATTCACCAAGCTGCAGGACCAGCAGGAAAAAATGGCGGCATTGGGCAAAATCGCGGCAGGCCTGGCCCATGAGTTGAACAATCCCGCGGCCGCCGTCAGCCGCGCATCCGGCAGCCTGCGCGAGGCGTTTCAGAGGTTTCGCGACGCCGCCGCGCGCCTCAGCAAGCATCCTCTTTCCGCCGAGCAGCGGGCCGCCATTCCGGCCCTCGAGGCGGATCTCGCCCAGCGGGCCGCCGCCACCGCGAATCTCGATTCGCTCGAGCGCAGCGATTGCGAGGAGACCATCGCCGCGTGCCTCGAACGCCATGGCGTGCCGCATGCATGGGACCTGGCGCCCTCCTTGGTCGATGCCGGCTGTGAGGCCGAGTGGTTCGAAAATATCTACGCGCAATTCCCCGCCGAAGCGCTACCGGATCTGCTCGCCCGCGTGGCCGGCTCACTAATCATCGGCGGGCTGCTCGAAGAAATTGAAAATGCCAGCACGCGCATATCCGAGCTGGTGAGCGCGATCAAAGAATATACCTACATGGACCAGGGACCCGAGCAGGAAGTGGATATTCATCAGGGTCTCGAAAGCACGCTGCTGATGCTGCGCCACCGCCTCAAGCACGGCATTACCGTCAAGCTCGATTTCGACCGCGGCCTGCCTAAAGTCTGCGCCCGCGGCAGCGAGCTGAACCAGGTATGGACGAACCTCATCGACAATGCGATCGAGGCCATGAATGGCAAAGGCGAGCTACGCATTCGCACCGCCCGCGAGTTGGACTACCTGTTGGTGGAGATCGCGGACAACGGTCCGGGCATCCCGGAAGACGCCCGCAGCCATATCTTCGAGCCCTTCTTCACCACCAAGGGCGTCGGAAAAGGCACTGGCCTCGGGCTGGAGATGGCCGCCCGCATCGTACACGAGCATTCCGGCGAGATTACCTTTCAGTCGGTCCCCGGGGACACTCGTTTTCTGATCCGTCTGCCTCTGCCTCAACACCCATCCTGACAGGAGATGAATGCCATGCCAGCTTGCACTCATTTAGACCAGATTCGGAAAGTTACGCCTCACACCCACGGCTGCGAGGAATGCCTCAAGATGGGCGACACCTGGGTCCATCTGCGCCTCTGCCTTACCTGCGGCCATGTAGGCTGCTGCGATTCGTCAAAGAACAAGCACGCCACCAAGCATTTCCATCAAACCAAACATCCCATCATGCGCTCCATCGAGCCGGGGGAGGATTGGGGCTGGTGCTACATTGACGAGGTCGAACTGGACTTCTGAGGAACTCGCGCAAGACGGGGCGCCCCGCGCCGCTGGAGGCTGCGGAGTTCCTGTCCCATATGGCGGCGCGGGATACGCGCCCCTTTGCGCTTCTGAGGAACTCGCGCAAGACGGGGCGCCCCGCGCCGCTGGAGGCTGCGGAGTTCCTGTCCCATATGGCGGCGCGGGATACGCGCTCCTTTGCGCTTCTGAGGAACTCGCGCAAGACGGGGCGCCCCGCGCCGCTGGAGGCTGCGGAGTTCCTGTCCCATATGGCGGCGCGGGATACGCGCCCCTTTGCGCTTCTGAGGAACTCGCGCAAGACGGGGCGCCCCGCGCCGCTGGAGGCTGCGGAGTTCCTGTCCCATATGGCGGCGCGGGATACGCGCCCGTTTGCGCTTCTGATACGATCAGGGCGTGATCCGCATTTCGTTCCGTGCCCTGTTATTGGGGACTGTACTGTCCTGGTCCGCACCCGCTCAGGACAACCGCCTGACCGCCCGGCAGGTGATCGAGCGCATTCAAAAAAACGTGGGGGTTGCCTGGCATAGCCAGACGGTCGATACCTTCAAGGCCGGCGATCCCAATACGCCGGTCACCGGCATCGCCACCACCATGATGGGCACGTTCGACGTGCTCCGGCGCGCGGCCGCCGCCGGAGACAACCTGGTCATCACGCACGAGCCGGTCTTCTACAGTCACCTGGATCAGACCGCGCCACTCGAAAAGGAAAACGATGCCGTGCTGGCCGCCAAGCAGGCCTTCATCAAAGAGCACCACCTGGTGATCTGGCGGTTTCACGATCACTGGCACGCGCGCACGCCCGACGGCATTCAAACCGGCATGGTGCGCGCGCTGGGCTGGGAAAAGTTCCAGAATCCCGCGGAGAGCCACGTGTTCGTGATCCCCGAGACCACCGTCGGCAGCCTGGCCAGCGCCATCAAGCAGCGGCTAGGGATCCGCACGCTGCGGGTGGTCGGCGACGCGGACATGAAGGTGACGAAAGCAGCGCTGGCTCCCGGCTATCCCGGCTTCCCCGCGGAGCGGCACTGGCTGCAGCGCGACGACGTCGAAGTATTAGTGATGGGCGAAGGCTTGGAGTGGGAAACCATCGAATACGGAGCCGATGCAGCCGCCGAGGGCCATCACAAAGCGCTGATCATCCTGGGTCACATCCCTAGCGAGCAATCCGGAATGGAAGACTGTGCCCAATGGCTGAAGACTTTCATTCCGGAAGTGAAAATCGAATTCATAGCCACCGCCGAACCCTTCTGGCCGGCCAAGTAGCCTCCGCGTGTCACCGCGTCTCCGTGTCTTCCCGGACCGCATCACTGCAGGGGCAACTCCGGCTGCCCGTCGCCGTTCTTCACTTCCCCGTTCTCGGCCTCCGGAATTACGGACGCCGCCGCCACCTGATCGTCGTCCTCCATGCGCACCAGCCTCACTCCCTGCGTCGACCGCCCTGCCTGCCGGATCTCGGCCGCCTCCAGCCGGATGATCTTGCCATTCTTGCTTACGATCATCAGGTCCGAATCTTCCCGCACCGACAGGATTCCTACCACTTTGCCATTCCGCGTGGTGGTCTTCATGTTGATGACACCCTTGCCGCCGCGCGACTGCAGCCGGTAATCCGTCAGCTTGGTGCGCTTGCCGTACCCGTTCTCGGAAATCGACAGGATCAGGCCCTGCTCCTCCACGATCTCCATGCCCACCAGGTAGTCGCCCTCTTCCAGATCCATGCCGCGCACGCCGCGCGCCGGACGCCCCATCGACCGCACCTGGTTCTCCGCAAACCTTATGGCCTGCCCGTCATGCGACCCCAGGAATATGTAATTGGTCCCGTTGGTCAGCCGCGCCGCGATCAGTTCGTCGCCCTCGTCCAGCGTTACCGCGATGATGCCGCGCGCCATGGGATTGTCGAACTCCGTCAGCTCGCTCTTCTTGATCACGCCGTGCTTGGTCACCATGATGATGAACTGGTCCGGCACGAATTCCCGCACCGCCAGGAACGCCTTCACCGTATCGTCAGGCTGCAGATTGATCAGGTTCGAAACGTGCTTTCCCTTGCCGATGGTGGTCGCGTCCGGAATCTCATAAATCTTCAGCCAGTACACCCGGCCCTTGTCGGTGAAAAACAGCAGATAGCTGTGCGTGGAGGCGATGATCAGGTGCTCCAGGAAATCCTCCGTGCGCGTGCCCATACCGATGCGGCCCTTGCCGCCGCGCGACTGCCGGCGGTAGGTGTCCACTGCCGTGCGCTTCAGATAGCCGCCGTGCGTCACCGTCACAGCCACGTCTTCCACCGCCACCAGGTCTTCCAGACGAATCTCGCCGGTGTCCTCGATGATCTCGGTGCGCCGCTCGTCGCCGTACAGCTTCTGGACTTCTTTCAGCTCCTTGACGATCAACTCGCGGACCAGCTTTTCGGAACCCAGCAATTCCAAGTATTCCGCGATGCGCCGCTGCAGCTCGGCCAGCTCATCGATGATCTTCTGGCGCTCCATCCCGGTGAGCCGCTGCAGCTGCAGCTCAATGATGGCCTGCGCCTGCCGCTCGGTAAACTGGAACGCGGCAATCAACGATTCGCGCGCTTCGCGCGGGACCCGCGCCGCCCGGATCAGCCGGATCACTTCGTCCAGATTTTCCAGCGCTTTCTGGAATCCGAGCAAAATGTGCTCGCGTTCGCGCGCCTTGCGCAGCTCGTATTCCGTGCGCCGCCGGACCACTTCCACCCGGTGCTCGATGAAGTACTTGATGCAATCCATCAAGCCCAGCTCGCGCGGCTGCCCGTTCACGATACACAGCATGTTCACACCGAAGCCGATCTGCAGCTGCGTGTGCTTGTACAGGTTGTTCAGGATGACTTCGGCCTGCTCGCCGCGCTTCAGCTCGAAAACGATCCGCGTGCCGTCCCGATCACTCTCGTCGCGGATCTCGGAAATGCCTTCAATCTTTTTTTCGTTTACCAGCGCGGCGGTATTTTCGATCAGCCGCGACTTATTCACCTGGTAAGGGATCTCGGTGACGATGATGTGCTCGCGGTCCTTGCCCACCCGCTCGATGGCTGCCTTGGCACGCAGCTTGAGCTGTCCGCGGCCTTTCATGAAGCCGTCGATGATTCCCTGCCGGCCCAGAATGTAGCCGCCCGTCGGGAAATCCGGCCCTTTCACCAGCTCGAGAATTTTGACAAAGGGCGTTTGCGGGTCCTGGATCAGCGCGATCGTGGCATTGATGATCTCGGTAAGGTTGTGCGGCGGGATGTTGGTTGCCATCCCTACCGCGATGCCCGAGGAACCGTTCACCAACAGGTTCGGCACGCGCGTCGGCAGTACCTCGGGTTCCTGTTCGCTCTCGTCGTAGTTGGGAGTGAAATCGACAGTCTCCTTGTCGATGTCTTCCAGCAGCGCCATCGAGATGCGCGCCAGCCTGGCTTCCGTATACCGCTGTGCCGCGGGCGGATCGCCATCCACCGATCCGAAGTTGCCCTGGCCGTCCACCAGCGGATAGCGCATGTTGAAAGGCTGGGCCATGCGCACCAACGCGTCATAGATGGCCGCATCGCCATGCGGGTGATACTTGCCCATCACGTCGCCAACCATTTTCGCGCACTTGCGCGTGGGCCGGTTAGGCAGCAGTCCTAATTCGTGCATGCCCCACAAAATGCGCCGGTGTACCGGCTTCAATCCGTCACGCACGTCAGGCAGCGCGCGGCCCACGATCACGCTCATCGCGTAATCCAGGTAGGACCGCTTCATTTCGTCTTCGATGTTGATCGGAATGAGGTTCTTGTCGCCGTCTCCCAACGGCAGTTGCGGGCCGGAAGGAGGCGCGGGCGGACCTTGGGGCGGATTTTCCTCGGGCAATTGATCTCCTTTTGGGGGTGGGTGGTAATTTCTATTTTAACCCATCGATCAACACCGCTCGCCGTCGCCCGCAGCCTACCCTTCTCCTGGCGGCTCCTGGTAGAATTGTGCGTCGGTTCACATTATGACTCCGGCCCCCGGCAAAGAAATAGCGCAATGCGAGATGCTGCTGCGCCAGGCCCCAGGCTGCGCATGGCTGTTGAATCCCGATCGCTCGTTTCGAACCGTCTATGGCGATTGCGGGCACGTTTTCGGCCGGACCGCGGGGGAATTGGAAGGCGCCAGTTTCGTGGATCTGTTCGCGCCTCACGCCCAGCCTCATTGGATCCGGCGCGTGGACCGCGTCTTCACCGGCCAGACACTCTCCGCGCCCGGCCGTTTTGGAGATATCGACTCCACCTGGTCCCTTACCCTTTTTCCCCTGTCGCTGCCGGATGGCGCGATCGTCTTCGCGGGCGGCATGGCGCACGAGATGCCGGAACGGGACCTCCTGCTCCGCCTGCTGGAAGCCCAGGAAGACAACCGCGCGCGTCTCTCGCGGCTTCTGCACGATCAGGTAGGCCAGAACCTCAGCGCCGCCGGATTGCAGTTGGACCTTCTCCGCATGGACCTGGCCGATACCGCCTTTCCCATCGCCGCGCGCACCGCGGAGATCCAGGCCATGCTGGAAAGCGTGATGGCGGAGGTCCGGGAAATCAACTATGAATTAAATCCCGCGGTAGCGGAACGGATCGGCCTGCGCGCCGCCTTGGACCGTCTGGCCGGCCGCCTGCGCGCCGATTTCAAAGGCAAACTGCGCGTGCTGACCGATTCCACGGTGCAGCTCTCACCGCGCGCCGCCGCCGCATTCTATCGCATCGCGCAGGAGGCGGCCACTAATGCCACACGCCACGCCGGTTGCTCCGCTATCGAGATACTGTTAAAGTCGTTGCGGAGTGGACCGTCTCTCGAAATTCGGGACAATGGCCGCGGGTTCGACTCCGGCGAAGCCGCTCTGGGCGGGAAGGGCCTGGGGCTGCTCTTAATGCAGTATCATGCGGATCAGGCGGATATTGAGTTGGAAATCGAAAGCACCCCGGCCTCCGGAACTCTGGTCCGGGCGCTATGCCGCACGGCCCAGGAATCCGCATGAGGAAATAGACTTCCAATGGCATACGATATTCTCCTCGTGGACGATCACAAGCTCATGCGCGATGGCTTGCGCTTGATACTCGAGCGGGGCTCGGAATTCCGTGTGGTGGGCGAGGCCGAGAATGGCGCCGAGGCAGTCCAATTCTGCAAGAAGTCGCGCCCCGACCTGGTGGTGATGGATATCGGCCTGCCCGGCATGAACGGCATCGAAGCCACCACCGAAATTGCCCGCCATTCGCCGCAAACCCGCGTGCTGATCCTCTCCATGTACGACGACGAGAACTCCGTGGTCAGCGCTCTGCGATCCGGGGCGCGCGCCTTCGTGCTCAAGAAAGCCTCTTCCGCGGATCTGGTGGACGCGCTACGGATCGTGGCCCGCGGCGGCTCCTACCTCAGCTCGCAGGTCTCCGACCGCCTGTTGACCCGCATCCAGACCGGCGATCTGCAGAATAAGAATCCGCAAGCACCTATGGAAACCCTGGCGCCGCGCGAAGTGCAGGTTCTGCGCCTGATCGCTGACGGCAAGAGCAGCAAGGATATTGCCGTCCTTCTCGATTTGGGTGAGCACACCGTGCGCAGCTACCGTAAATCCATGATGAAGAAACTGGGCGTGAACAACGTGGCCGGCCTCACCCAGATGGCCATAGCCGCCGGTCTCACTCGTTGGAACAAACCCGATGCCAACTCCCCCGGATGAGTTCCCCATCCGGGACGCGCACGTCCATTTCTTTTCGCCTGCATTTTTTGCGTCGCTGGCGGCGCAAAGCGGGCGGAGAGCCGATGACGTAGCGCGCACGCTCGGTTGGCGCTTACCCCAGTCCAACGCGGAACTCGCCGCCGCATGGAAAGACGAGCTCGACCGGCACGGTGTCGCCAAGGCCGCGCTGATTGCCAGCATTCCCGGCGACGAAGACTCCGTAGCCGAGGCTGTGTCGCTCCATCCGGACCGCTTCTACGGCTATTTCATGCTGAACCCGGTGGCGCCGGATGGGGCCGCGCGCGCCGCGCGGGCTTTGGCCGGGGGACGCCTGCAAGGCATCTGCCTGTTCCCGGCCATGCACCGGTATTCGATCGCAGACGCGCGCGTGAGACCTGTTCTCGAAGCCGCCGCGGCAAAAACGGGCACGCTGGTCTTCGTGCATTGCGGCGTCCTTACCGTGGGCGTGCGGCGCAAGCTCGGTCTCCCCTCGCCGTTCGATATGCGCTACTCCAACCCCATCGACCTGCACGCGGTAGCCCTCGATTTTCCCGGCTTGAATTTTGTCGTGCCGCATTTCGGCGCCGGTTATTTTCGCGAGGCGCTCATGCTCTGCGACCTGTGCCCCAACGTATACCTGGATACCTCCAGCAGCAACAGTTGGACGCGCTACCAGCCCGCGCCTCTCGACCTGGCGGGTGTCTTCCGCAAGGCACTCGAGGTGCTCGGGCCCCAGCGCCTGCTCTTCGGCTCGGATTCTTCGTACTTCCCGCGCGGGTGGCACGCGGCAATACTGAAGGCTCAGCGGCAGGCTCTGGGCGGCTCAGATATTCCCGCCGATCAGCTCCGCCTCATTCTGGGTGGAAATCTGGAGCGCCTGCTGTCGCCTGCCTGATCCGCTACTCCTCCGTGCGGCCTAGCGTGTCTAGTGACTCCAGTACTCGCTCCAGCAGCTCATCGGTTTCCGACACGGTCATCTGCAAAGTCTCGATCGACTGCGCTTGCGCGCTCAACTTCGCTTCCAGGCCCGCCATCGCTTTGGCGAGTAACTCATCCATCGCAGAGATCAATTGCGCAGTGGATGGCGCTTCTTTCAGTTGCGATTCGTGCGCTTGCACCCGCGCCTCCAAACGTGCGATGCGGCTCTCGTGCGCGCGCGCCTGTGCCCTGTATTCCCGCGCTAATTTGTCGAGCGCATGGCGGGGCACGGCTGTATCGCCCGCCCAACGGCGCGCCAGTGCGCCCGCGGCGAAACCTCCGATTATCACCGCCAACCGCTGCAATAGCATGAATGAGTCCGGACTCTCTACCGTAGTTGGGCACGTTCCCCGCAAGCAAGTACTAAGAATCTTACTTAAGTACTAAGTACACGTGGGATTGCAGCGCACGAATCCTACTTGGCATTCTAGTTAAGATGATTCCCTTACATTCATACGCGAAAACGGGAAGGATCGATTAGCTTGGCTTCCGGGTTTTTCGAGAGCGTTCCAGGTGAATGGTCGCGCCGCCTACAGCAGATGGCGCGTTCGACATTCGATTCAGAGCCAAAACAATCGGACCTGTTATTGTCTTGCGACCCTCTGGAGCGACTGGCTGCGATGCAGCACCGCATTGCGCGAAACTATTTTCGCCTGGTCGAAGCGGACCGCGATCTGCGCGCCCGCACGCACTCCACACCGGAAAGCGTTGGCACGGTGTTGGCCGACTTCATGGACGCGGAACGCCGCCGCCTTGGCCGCGAACTGCACACCGGAGTAGGTCAATCGCTCGCTGGAATTCGCGTTCACCTTGCAATCATCGCGGCGGCTTTACCAGATCCGCCTGAGCCGGTGCGGAAAAGCCTGGAGCGCATTACGGCATTGGCTGACTCCGCTCTGGAACAGGTCCGGGGCGTTTCACGCAGCTTGTACATTCCCGCGTGGCAGTCCCACTCACTAGCCGAAGCGCTACGCGATCTCTGGAGTATTTCGGGCATCGCCGAGAAGTTTGAAGGCTTCCTGGACCTGCGGGAACTGCGGTCTGAGCCGCCGCTCGAAGTGCGGCGCGCCCTTTATCTGGCAGCCCAGGAAGGCATCTCCAATGCCATTCAGCACGCTGATGCGCGCCGCGTGCGGCTGTCGCTGCGAGAACAGGACGGCGCCGTAGTATTGGAAGTCGAGGATGATGGGTCGGGCTTCCGCGCACCCGTCGATGCCACCGAACCGGCCGCATCCGGGGGAATCGGTTTGCGTTCTCTACACGACCTGGCGCGGGAGCTCTCGGGCGAGTTCGACGCGCGCAGCACTCCACAAGGCGCCCGCTTGACAATGTCTATTCCGGTGATCGAATGAACACTCCTAAACAAACGACCGTAGTGATCGCTGAGGATCAAGCCCTGATTCGCGAAGGGCTGGCACTGGTGTGCCAGGGCCGCGACCTGCAAGTGATAGGTCAGGCCGCCGACGGTTTGGCGGCGCTCGAAACCATCCGCACGCTCCGGCCCGAGTTCGCTTTGCTGGACCTGCATATGCCCAAGTTGACCGGGGTACAGGTGGTGCGTAAGCTGCGCGAGTCCGAGAACGCCACCCGGTGCATCATTCTGACCATCAGCCGCGAGGAGAGCGCCGTTCGCGAAGCCTTGAAAGTGGGCGCCGACGGCTATCTGCTGAAAGACGGACCGCCCCGCCACATTACCGACGCCATCAACTACATTCGCGATGGGGGCGTCTATGTGTCTCCCCTGCTCAGAGTCGCCGGAATGCTGTCTTCCAGCCGCGAAGACCGTGAGGACGATCCGATCTCCCATCTCAGCCGCCGCGAGCGGGATGTTTTCTTCCACCTGGTAAACGGCCTGCGCGCCAAGGAGATCGCCAACCTGCTCGATATCAGCCCCAAGACCGTGGATACCTACCGCGCCAGCCTGATGCGCAAGCTCAATATTCACGACCTGGTGGGACTGGTGAAATTTGCCATCGAGCGCAACCTCACCAGCACCAAGTAGTCACTGGGCGCCGCGCTTCCGCGCCGATAGCACTCCGGCGTTCAGCCCCAGCGTGCTGAGCCCGCCAAAGAAGCGGGCGTGCTCGATCTTCACGCAACGGTCCATCACCACCTCCAACCCTGCCTCGAGCGCGCGCGCTGCCGCCGCTTCGTGAATCACGCCGAGCTGCATCCAGACAACCCGGGCACCCGCCGCAATGGCTTCTTCCACGATCGCCGGCACCGCCGCGGGTTCGCGAAATATATCCACGATTTCGAGTGGCGCCGGCACCTCGGCCAGCGACCCGTAGCATGGCAGGCCCAGAATCTCTCGCTCCCGAGGGTTCACCGGAAAAATCTGGTAGCCGGCCGCCCGCATATAGCGCGCCGCAAAATTGCTGGGGCGGTAAGGGTTCGCCGAAAGTCCTACCATGGCGATGCGCCGGTATTGCTTCAGAATGCGCAGGTGCTGCTGCGCAGTAGTGGCGAAGCGCGTGCCCAGCACAGGCGACGTGCTGCCCACTTCCCCGCTCATGCCGTTTGCGATGCCTGCAGCGCCTGGTCCAGGTCCCAGATGATATCGTCGATGTCTTCCAGCCCGATTGAGAGCCGCACCAGGTCCTTGGTGATGCCGGCGGCCAGTTGCTGCTCGTCGTTCAACTGCTGGTGTGTGGTGGAGGCCGGGTGGATCACCAGGCTCTTGGCATCCCCCAGGTTGGCCAGGTGCGACAAGAGCTGCACCGAATCGATAAACCGCCGCCCCGCTTCCAGTCCGCCCTTGATGCCGAACGTCAGAATCGAGCCGCAGCCCAGCGGCGTGTACTTCTGCGCCAACGCTTGATAGGGGCTCGACTTTAGGCCCGGATATTTCACCCAGGAAACAAACGGGTTCTTCTCCAGATGCTCGGCGACGGCCAGCGCGTTGCGGCTGTGAGTGTCCATGCGCAGCTTCAGCGTCTCGATCCCGGTGATAAACAGGAACGAGTTGAACGGGCTCATGCACGGCCCGAAATCCCGCAGGCCCTCCACGCGCGCCTTGATGATGAATGCCAGCTCGCCGAAGGTCTCCGAAAAGCGCATGCCATGATACCCGGGGCTGGGTTCGGTTAGCTGCGGGAAATGTCCGGAGGTCCACGGGAACCGTCCGCTATCTACGATGACGCCGCCAATCGAGTTGCCGTGACCACCCAGGAACTTGGTGGCCGAATGCAGCACGATGTCCGCGCCATGTTCGATCGGCCGGCACAGATAGGGCGATGCCATGGTGTTGTCGATGATCAGCGGAATATGGTGCTCGTGCGCGATGGCCGCGACCTTTTCGATATCCAGAATATTCATCCGGGGGTTGGCGATTGTTTCGCCGTAAACCGCACGCGTGCGCGGCGTAATGGCTTTGCGAAAATTCTCCGGATCGTCCGGTTCCACAAAGATGGCGTTATAACCCAGACGGCGAAAGCTGACGTCGAACTGCGTATAAGTCCCGCCATACAACGTGCTAGATGAGACGATGTCGTCGCCCGGCTGCATCAGGCTGCTGATTGCCAGGAACTGCGCCGACTGTCCGCTGGCGGTGGCCAGCGCGCCGATGCCGCCTTCGAGCGACGCCACGCGCTCCTCAAAAACCGCGGTGGTGGGGTTCATGATGCGGGTGTAGATATTGCCGAAGCGCTGCAGCGCAAACAACTCGGCGGCGTGGTCGCTATTTTCAAAGACAAACGAAGTGGTCTGGTAAATGGGCACCGCGCGCGCTCCAGTGGCGGGATCGGGCTTCTGTCCGGCATGTAGCGAGCGTGTGCTGAAACCCATCTGGCGTTCAGGTGTCGATTCAGGCATACCAACGATAATAACCGCTTCCGGCGCCGTGGGGCAGGGCGAGCCCTGCTCGCCGTGGCTGGTGGTCGGTGGCTGGTGGTTGGTGGTTTTGTTTCAGACAGTCCGCCTGTGGATTAGGTTCGGCAGATTTGACAACCCGCCACGCGCTCCGTATACTAACAAAGTTCGTAATCGAGTGACGAAAACGAAGTTCGACTATATTCAAGACCGCGACCTGTACTCCGGCCTGATCCGCCTGCACGTGCTGCACCACGCCGTCGAGGAGCCCATCTTCGGCTTGGGCATGGTGGAGGAACTGGCACGTCACGGCTATCGCATCAGCCCCGGAACCCTCTACCCCATCCTGCACGGCCTCGAAAAGAAGGGCTACCTGCGCGCCACCGAACAACGTAATGGCAAATCCTGGCGCAAAGTTTACCGCGCTACACCCGCGGGGAGAAAAGCGCTGTCGGCTGCCAAAGCCAAGGTGCGCGAGCTGTTCGGCGAGTTGATCGAAGGCAAATGATGAGACTCGCCCTTGCAACCCGCATCGCGATCGCCGCTGCCGTCGCGGCTCTACACCTGCCCGCGCAGATGACCCTGTCACAGGCCGTCGAAAGCGCCTTGCACAACTACCCTTCCGTGCGCGTCTCCGAGGAGCAGATCAACGCCGCCGCGGCGGGCATCCGCCTGGCCCGCACCGCCTACTTGCCGCGCGTGGATGCCGTGGCGCAAGGAAACCGGGCCACACGCAATAATGTTTTCGGATTGCTCCTGCCCACCCAGAGCGTGATCCCCTCCATGTCCGGACCGGTTATCGGCTCGAACAACTTCGGTACCGCGTGGGGCAGCGCCGTAGGCATGCTGGTCACCTGGGAGCCTTTCGATTTCGGCTTGCGGCGCGCCAGCGTGGATGCCGCGGCGGCCGGCCGCTTCCAGACCGAGGCGACCCTTAAGCGCACGCAATTTGAAGTCGCTGCGGCCACTGCCGACGCGTACCTGACGCTTGTCGCCGCCGGGGAGACCGTCCGCGCGGCCCAGGCCGGGGTCGATCGAAGCCAGGCCGTGCTTGAGACAATCCGCGCGCTGGTAAATGCCGAACTGCGCCCCGGCGCCGACCGCTCCCGCGCCGAAGCGGAGCTGGCCGCCGCCCGCACGCAATCGATCCAGGCGCAACAGGCCGCCGACGTGGCGCGCACCACGGTGGCACAGTTCACCGGCGCGGAGCCCGCCCGCCTCAGCGTCGCCGCCCCCGCTTTGCTGCAGTTGCCTCCGGAACACAGCCCCGCGCCGCTCGATACGGCGGCCAACCCCATCGCCACCGAACAGGATGCGGTCGTGCGCCAGGCGCAGGCGCAGCTCCGGGCGCTCGAGCGCTCCTATTTCCCGCGATTCTATCTGCAGGGCGCGGCCTACGCACGCGGCACGGGAGCCGAAACCGACGGCAGAATCCTGGGCGGCCTCAATGGCCTGGCGCCCAACGTTCAAGATTACGCCCTCGGCTTCACCGTCAGCTTCCCTTTAGCCGATCTGCCGGCCGTGCATGCGCGCGAGGCTGCGCAGTCCGCCACCATCCGCGCGCAAACCGCCCGCGCGCGCCAGATCGCGACCGACCTGCGCGCGCAATGGAACGCCGCTGTCGCCACGCTCGATGGCGCCCGGCGTATCGCCGCCAACACGCCCGTGCAGGTGGCGGCAGCCCACGCCGCGCTCGATCAGGCCACCGCCCGCTACCGCTCGGGGCTCGGCAATATCGACGATGTGGCCGAGTCGCAGCGCCTCCTCACACAATCCGAAATCGACGACGCGCTGGCGCGCCTGGGCGTCTGGCGCGGCCTGCTCGCCGTGGCCACCGCCGCCGGAGACATCCGCCCGTTCCTCGCGGAGGTAGGACCATAACATGCGCCTGGTCTTAGCCGCTCTCCGCCGTCCCCTCACCGTGGTGGTTGCTCTGGTCGCCATCGCGCTGTGCGCCATCCTGGCGGTGGAGCGCATGCCGGTCGATATCTTCCCCCAGGTCGGCGATCCCGCCATCTACGTGGCCCAGCCTTATGGCGGCATGGACCCCGCCCAGATGGAAGGCTACCTCACGTATTACTACGAGTATCATTTCCTCTACATCACCGGCATCGACCACGTGGAAAGCAAAAGCATCCAGGGCGCCGCGCTCATGAAGCTGGTCTTCCATCAGGACACCAACATGAGCCAGGCCATGTCGGAAACCGTCGGCTACGTCAACCGCGCGCGCGCGTTCATGCCGCCCGGCACCGTGCCGCCGTTCATCACCCGTTTCGACGCGGGCAGCGTGGCCGTGGGCCTGCTCATCTTCAGCAGCGCCGCCCATTCCCAGGGCGAGATGCAGGATTTCGCCCTCAACCGCGTGCGCCCGCTTTTCGCGACTCTGCCCGGAGTCTCCGCGCCGCCGCCCTTCGGCGGAAACCAGCGCACCATCGTGGTGACGCTCGACCCCGGCAAGCTGCGCCAGTATCACGTTTCGCCCGAAGAAGCCATCGCCGCCGTCAGCCGGTCGAGCGTGGTCATGCCGTCCGGCAACATGTGGACCGGCAAGATCGAACGCATCGCGCGCACCAACTCCGCACTGGGCGCCAACCTGGCCGATCTGCTGAGCACCCCCATCCGCCCCGTGTCCGGCGCTTCCGTCTATCTGCGCGACATCGGCACCATCGAAAACGGCACCGACCTGGTCACCGCCTACGCGCACGTGAATGGCAAGCGCACCGTCTACATTCCGGTCACCAAACGCGCCGACGCCTCCACTCTCGCCGTGATCAACGCGGTGAAAGCCGCCATACCGGACTTCAAAAAAGCCGTGCCCGAAGACGTGGACGTCAGCCTGCAGTTCGATCAATCGCCCTACGTCACCAATTCCCTGCGCGGCCTGGTCACCGAAGGCCTGCTGGGCGCGGCTCTCACGGGCCTGATGGTGCTCCTCTTTCTACGCGACTGGCGCAGCGCCCTGATCGTCATCCTGAACATCCCGTTCGCCCTGCTCACCGCCGTCATCCTGCTGTGGGCCGCCGGCCAGACCATCAACATCATGACCCTCGGCGGCCTGGCGCTGGCCGTCGGCGTGCTGGTAGACGAGGCCACCGTCGAAATCGAAAACATCCACAGCCAGATGCTGCCCGGCGTTTCGCGGGCGCGCGCGATCGTCGAGGCGTGCAGCCGTACCGCCATGGCCCGCCTGCTTTCGATGTTCTGCATCCTGGCCGTGTTCGTGCCTTCGTTTTTTATGATCGGCGTGGGCCGCCAGCTCTTCGTGCCGCTCTCGCTGGCGGTGGCGTTCTCCATGATCGCGTCGTACCTGCTCTCCAGCAGCCTGGTGCCCGTTTTCTCGGCCTGGCTGATGCGCGAGACCCATCGCGGCGAGGAGCACGAAGGCCTCTTCGGCAAGCTTCGCTCCTTCTACGAACGTTATCTGGGCGGCGTCCTGCGCTTCCGCTGGCCGCTGGCGATCGTCTACCTGGTATCCGCCGCGCTGCTGTTGGTGGTGCTGCTGCCGCGCCTGGGCACCGAGCTATTTCCGGACGCCAACGCTCCCCTCCTGCGCATCCGTTTGCGCGCTCCCGCGGGTACACGGCTCGAGGAAACCGAGCGCATGGTGATGCGCGCCCTCGACCTAATTCAGCGCGAAGCCGGCCCAGGCGCCGTCCGCATCACCAGCGATTATGTGGGCGCTCATCCCGTCCAGCTACCCTGTGGACCTCATTCACCTGTTCACCAGCGGTCCGCAGGACGCCATCATCCAGGTAGCCCTGAACCCCGCATCGCCGCGCGGCGAAGCCCTGCGCGAGCGCCTGCGCGCCGCCTTGCATCGCGAACTGCCGGGCACGCGCGTCTCCTTCGAAGCGGCTGACATCGTCTCGCAGGTGATGAGCTTCGGCTCGCCCACTCCTATCGAAGTCGCGGTGCAGGGAGTCAGCCTGCCGAATAACTATGCCTACGCGCAGAAGATTCAGGCGCAGTTGGCGCGCCTCGACTTCCTGCGCGACCTGCAATTCGCCCAGGAGAACGACTACCCCACGCTCGATATCGGCATCGATCGCGAACGCTCCGGGCAGTTCGGCCTCACTATGGCGGACGTGGTTCACTCGGTGGTTCCTGCCACCTCCTCTTCCCGCTTTACCGATCCCAATTACTGGCGCGATCCCAACTCCGGGAACGCGTTCCAAATTCAAGTGCAGTTGCCGCAGAACCAGATTCAGAGTATCGACCAGGTGGGTGGCATCCCCGTCATGCCGTCGGGCAATACCAAGCCGCTGCTCGATGATGTCGCCAGCCTGAAAACAGGGACCATGCCCGGCGAGATCGACCGTTACAACGGCCAGCGCGTGGTGAGCCTGACGGCCAATATTCACGGCATCGCACTCGGTGATGCGGCACCCCGGCTGCAATCCGCTGTGGCCGCGGCCGGAGCGCCCCCGCGCGGCGTCTCCGTACGATTCCGCGGTGAGATTCCGCCGCTCGAGCAAACCATCTCCGGACTGCGCATCGGCTTGCTGCTTGCCGTGGTGGTGATCTTTCTGCTGCTTTCGGCGAACTTCCAGTCCGTGCGCCTGGCATTCGCCATCGTGCTAACTGTGCCTGCGGTGCTGTGCGGCGTGCTGCTGATGCTGCTGGTCACAGGCACCACCCTGAACGTGCAATCGTTCATGGGCGCCATCATGGCCATCGGCATCGCCGTGGCCAACTCGATCCTGCTGGTCACTTTCGCCGAACAGGCGCGGCACGGCGGCAAGCCCGTACTGGATGCCACCCGCGAGGGTGCCGCCGGCCGTCTCCGCGCCGTCCTGATGACCGCTGCCGCGATGATCTTCGGTATGCTGCCCATGGCCATCGGATTCGGCGAAGGCGGCGCGCAGGCCGCGCCCCTTGGCCGCGCCGTCATCGGCGGCCTGATTGTTTCCACCTTCGCGACGCTCACCATTCTGCCTTCCATCTACGCCATCTTGCAGAAGCGCGCGTCGGTCACTTCCCCGTCGCTCGACCCGATGGACCCCGGGAGCCGTTATTATGACGCGACTTAGTAGGACGCGGAAAAACAAGTCTGGCTCGGTAAATTGCCGCGAACACATGGGCGTGTTTCTGAGCCGCGCGCGCCGGCAGGCGGTTCCCTGCCCTTTTCTCCTATGTCTGGCACTGCTGTCCCTGGCGCAAGCCCAGACCGGCGGTATGGCCACGGTCGTCTCCAGACCCGTCTCCCGCACCGTCGACCTGCCGGCCGAAATACAGCCTTTCCTCTCGGTCTCGCTGCACGCGAAAGTGGCGGGATACGTCGACCGTGTTCTGGTCGATCGCGGCAGCGTCGTCAAGCAGGGCGATCTGATCGCCCAATTGACCGCGCCCGAGATGACCGCCCAGATAGCCGAAGCCGAATCCAAGGTCCAGGCCGCCGAATCGGACCGCCTGCAGGCTGAAGCCCAGCTCGCCGCTGCCCAGAGCACTGCCGAGGGTCTGCGCAAGGCCGCCGAAACGCCGGGTGCGGTGGCGGGCAACGAGCTGCTCCAGGCGCTCAAACAGGCGGAAGCCGCGGCCGCCCTGGTGCACGCCCGCGAACAGGCCAGCCGCGCGGCCGAATTCGCCGTCGCCACTCTGAAGGAGCTGCAAGCTTACCTGAAAATCACCGCGCCGTTCGATGGCGTGATCACGGACCGCTTCGTGCATCCCGGCGCCCTGGTCGGTCCGGGCGCCGACCCTGTGTTGCTTGTCCTGCAGCAAGTCTCCCGTCTGCGTGTGGTCGTGCCGGTGCCCGAAGAAGATGTGGGCGGCATGGCCCGCGGCGCGACCGTTTCGTTTCATGTGCCCGCCTATCCCGAGCGCGCGTACTCGGGTGCCGTGGCACGCATAGCGCACTCGCTCGATCCCAAAACCCGCACCATGCCGGTCGAACTCGACGTTCTGAATCCCGATGGCACCCTAGCGCCCGGCATGTACCCCAGCGTCAAGTGGCCGGTGAAGCGCTTACATTCCGCGCTGTTCGTACCGAAGACCAGCGTGGTCACCACCACCGAGCGCACTTTCGTCATCCGCGATCGCGAAGGCCGCGCCGAATGGGTGGACGTGAAAAAGGGTGCACCCGATGGCGACCTGGTAGAGATCAGCGGCGCGCTGCAGCCAGGCGATAGAATAGTCCGTCGCGGCACCGACGAATTGCGGGAAGGGATGCCCGTCAAAGGAGACAAATGATCACACGGCGGGAAATGCTGCAAGGTACGGCTGCCCTGGCGATGGCGCCGGCGCGCGGGCCTGTCTTGGCCTATGTCGCCAGCTACAGCTCGCCGCAAGGGCCCGAAGGCAGCCATGGCAATGGCCAGGGCATCTACCTGTTCGAGATGAATTCCACCACCGGAGCGCTGACGCAGCGCGCGGTGTTTCCAAACGGCAACAACCCGTCATGGTTGGCCTTCGATCCTGCCCGGACGCATCTCTATTCAGCCAACGAAACGGGCGATGGCTCTGTGAGCGCCTACTCCATCGATCGCGCGAATGGCCATCTCACGCTGCTCAACACCGTGAGCTCCGAAGGCGCCGGTCCGGCGCATCTCAGCGTCCACCCTTCGGGCAAGTTCGTGCTGGTGGCCAATTATGCGGGCGGCACCATCGCCGTACTGCCGGTTCTTTCCGGCGGATCGCTGGGGCCCGCCAGCGACGTGAAGCACGATGAAGGGCAGGTCGGTCCCCTGCACGCAGCCAGCGCGCCGCCCGGAAGCTTCGCCATCAGCGGCCACGACAAAGTGCATGCCCATATGATCCAGTCCGACCCCTCGGGCCGCTACGTACTCGCCGCGGACCTGGCTCTCGACCGCATCCTGATCTGGAAGTTCGACGCCCAGACCGGCAAGCTTTCCGCCAACGATTTGCCGTTTGTAGCTCTGCCGCCGGGCGACGGCCCGCGCCATTTCGTCTTCCACCCGAATGGCCGCTGGTTGTATTCGCTGCAGGAAGAAGCTTCCACCCTGGTGACTTTCGATTATGATCCGGCCCGCGGAACGCTGGCCGCCAGACAGACGATTTCCAGCCTGCCAAGTGGCTTCGCCGGCACGAATTTCACTTCTGAGGTGGTGATCTCGCCCGACGCCCGCTTCGTCTACGCCGCCAACCGCCTGCA
The DNA here is from genome assembly GCA_963843255.1 of Bryobacterales bacterium. Lineage (GTDB taxonomy): Bacteria > Acidobacteriota > Terriglobia > Bryobacterales > Bryobacteraceae > Bog-159. Next base: position 108,838 of record CAWJJQ010000011.1, read on the forward strand.
CGACACCATCGCCTGGTTCTCCATCGGCCCGTCCGGCGGTTTGACCTTTGCCGGCGAGGAATGGACGCGCGGCGATTATCCGCGCAGTTTCACCATCCATCAGGCGGGCAACTTTTTGTATTCCTGCAACCAGCGCGCCGATTTCATTGCCGCTTTCAAGATCGATCGGGGCTCCGGCCGCCTCACCTTCACCGGCCAATACACACCCGTGGGTACACCCGCCCTGGTCCTGTTCTTCTAGAGGAAACGTACCCATCCGGCGAATTCGCGATTTTTTGGTGTAACCGAACCGGCTTCGCGGAGTACTGCGGTTGGGGAGCCGTATGGACAAAATCATCAGCGATTTGCGATTTGGGCTTCGGCAGCTCCGTCTGAATCCGACCTTTACGGCGGTAGCGGTGCTGTCCCTGGCACTTGGGATAGGGGCAAATACCGCCATTTTTCAACTGCTCGACGCGATCCGCCTGCGCGCACTCCCGGTCCAAAAACCGCGGGATCTGGCATACATCGATCTAGCTCCGGATTCGTGGCGGTCAGGATGGCAATCTACGCGTACCGCGCGCATGACTTACGCACTTTGGGAGAGTATTCGCACCCGGCAGCAAGGCTTTTCGGGAACCCTGGCGTGGAGCGCCGCACGCTTCAATCTGGCCCAGGGCGGCCAGGTACGATTCGCCGAGGGCCTGTTCGTAAGCGGCGATTTCTTTAACGTGCTGGGCATTCCCCGGGAGGTCGGGAGAATGTTCAGCGTGCAAGACGATCAACCAGGCTGCGGATCGCCCGGAGCTGTGATCAGCCATGGGTTCTGGCAAAGCGAGTTCGGTGGAGACCCGGCCGTCACCAGCCGCGCAGTGAGACTCGACGGACGGCTGTTCCCCGTTCTTGGTGTAACCCCGCCTGGATTCTTCGGCGTGGAGATCGGGCATCGCTTCGATATCGCGGTGCCGGTGTGCGCGGACCCCATGTTTTACGAGCCGGGAAAGAACAGGATTCCCCTGCGCACCGCCTGGTGGCTTTCAGCCATGGGCCGGCTGAAGCCCGGTTGGACCGTCGAGCGCGCGAACGCCCAGCTGCGGACTATTTCACCGGCGATCATGGAGGAGACCCTACCGCCGTTTTACCGGGCGGACAATGCTAGGAGATATCTCGCGAACAAGCTCAGTGCCACGCCGGGCGCCACGGGCGTGTCCCAACTGAGGGAGCAATATGAGGACCCACTTTGGATCTTGCTCGCCACCACGGGGCTTGTGCTGCTCATCGCATGCGCCAATCTCGCAAATCTGTTGCTGGCGCGGGCCAGCGTGCGGGAGCGGGAGATCGCCGTGCGGCAGGCGCTAGGGGCGTCCCGCGCGCGGCTGATCGCGCAACTGCTCTCGGAAAACCTGCTGCTCGCAATCCTGGGTGCCGCCCTGGGGGCGCTGCTGGCGAATCTTTTGAGCCGCGGGTTGATTCGATTCCTATCGACGCAGGGCAATCAGATGTTTGTGGCCATGGGGCTCGACTGGCGGGTGCTCGGATTCACGGCCGGGCTGGCCCTGGCTACCTGCATGCTGTTCGGAGTAGCGCCCGCATTGCGCGGTACGCGGGTGGCCCCTGCATCGGCGATGCGCTCGGGCGGCCGCGGTCTCACGGCAGGACGCGAGCGGTTCAGTCTCCGCCGCGTGCTGGTGGTGGCGCAAGTTGCGATGTCGCTGGTACTGCTGGCCGGAGCCCTGTTGTTCGTGCGCAGCCTGAAGATGCTGTTGGCGGTCGAACCGGGATTCCGGCCGGACGGAATCGTGGCTGTGGACATAGATCTGCGGGCGGCTCACTACCCCAAGGACCGGATTCTTGACGTGCGCCGCCAAATGCTGAATGAGCTTCGTGCGCGCACGGGTGCCGTTTCCGGCGCCGAGGTGTTTCTGCGGCCAGTGAGCGGCGCTGGATGGGATGGAATGGTGTGGGCCGATGGCACATCGGATCCGCATAGAGTGGCACTGTTCAATCAGGTCGGCCCGAATTACTTCAACACCATGGATACCCCTTTCGCCGCCGGGCGTGATTTCGACGAGCGCGACAACGTCAAAGAGCCGAAAGTAGCGATCGTGAATGAAGAGTTTGCGAAGACATTTTTCAACGGGCGGAATCCCGTGGGGCGGGCATTTCGGCAGGAAGGAGGCGTGGGAAGGCCGGACGACATCTACCAGATCGTGGGGCTGGTGCGAAACACGAAGTACTTCGAATTGCGGGAAAACTTTCGTCCGATCGCCTTCCTGCCTTCCGCGCAGGATGAAAACCCGCAGCCGTCAGCGAGCTTTGTACTCCGTACCAACGGGCCCCCCGGCGAGTTCTACAAGGCGGCGGCCGCGGCGGTCGCTCAGGTACAGCCAGGCGCGACGGTGGATTTCAGCGTATTGACCGCGCAGATCAAGGAATCGCTGATGCGGGATCGACTGATGGCAACTCTGGCCGGCGCATTCGGTCTGCTGGCAGGATCGCTGGCGGTGCTGGGTTTGTATGGCGTGATCGCGTACATGGTCGCGCGCCGGCGAAACGAGATTGGAGTGCGAATTGCCATGGGCGCAACCCGCGGGCGGATCATTGGATTGGTCTTGCGGGAGGCAGCTCTGCTGCTGGCGATCGGCCTTGTGCTCGGAGGGGCACTGGCCGCGTGGGCGGGCAAAGCAGCTGCAGCGCTGCTCTACGGTTTGACGCCGCGAGATCCGTTAACTTTGGGCGGGGCCATTTCGTTGCTGGCGCTGGTGGCTTTGTGCGCCAGCTATGGCCCTGCATGGCGAGCGTCCCGCATGGAGCCCATGGCGGCGCTGCGTGATGAATAATGCGCGGCCTAGAAAGTGCTTGAGAAAACTGCTCTTGCCGGCCTTGAACCGGCCCAGCACGGCCACGCTGATATCGCCCTCGCGCTCCCACGACCGCGCGCCGGCAAGCAGGCTGGAGGGCGCAGAGATCTCGTAACAGGCCGCCACCTCGGCGGCCAGGTCAAGCGCAAATTGTAGGGGAGAATCGGACTCGCTCGCTGGCGTCGTCGGAATCATAGCTCCTCATGCGAATAGGAGCCATCATTCCCGAGAAGGCCGGGACGGTTGATGGCGGGCTCCATCACCAACGGTCTAAAAGCTGATTATATCGTTAGACCGCTCACGGTGCTTGCCGTCATCGCACGCAAGTGATAACATGGATAAGACGACGCTTGTGCTACCGCTGTCCTGGTTCATCCTGAGTTGTACGTCGATCCCGCCAACGATCCGAAAACAAAGGAGTAAACCCTAAACAAATGGCATCCAACAACTATTCCCAAGGCGCTCAGGTGGAGCATGACAAATTCGGCCTGGGAACTGTGCTCTCCAGCACCGAAGAGCGTATTGTGATCAAATTTGACGATCACGGTGAAAAAAAGTTCGTGACCCCGATGGTCATGGGTCAGTTGAAGAAAAGCGATCGGCAGCCGCCCGCCGAAAAACGCGCTTCCCGCAGCCGGAAACCAAAGGCCGTGGCGGTGCCAGTGCAATAGAGGTTCCAGAGGAATTTCATTGAACGCCCGACAAAAACGCCTGTTTGAAGAAGCCCGCAAGAAGAATCCCGATCTGAAAATGCCTTCGGAAACGGCGCCCGCCGAACTCTCCGAAGAAGACTTGGCCCTGATTAAACAGGGCGTAGGCGACAAGACCAGCCGTCCCGGCGGCCAGAACACGGCCGAGGGCGGGTCTGGCGATGGTCCGCGCGAACAAGGCGGATCCGTAGTGACCTACTTTGAAGCCAAAGGCTTCGGCTTCCTCCGCCCGGATGATGGAGGTCGTGACGTCTTCTTTCACGTCTCCCGCCTTGCCGAAGGTGACCCCACCACCCTCAAACCCGGCACCCGAGTGCTTTACGAGCTGGGTATGGACCGTACCGGAAAACTGGCAGCCAGCAGTGTCCGCCTGGCTCCTCCCCCCGCCGCCGAATAGTCCTCCGGGTGGCCCCCGGCATACGCGGGGCTCGTAAGCCCCGCTTCCGGTGCAGTGTCCTCTTTATGCTAAGTCGAACTTCTCCTGGTGCAGCAGTGCATCGCTCTTCACCAGCACCGTGCGTCCCAGAATCTCCTCGATCTCCTGCAAGTAGGAATTCTGGTTCGACTTCAGGACTTTCGCCACTTCGGGATTCACCCGCAGCATTACGCTGGGACCTTCCACGGCCCGCGCGATTTTCTGCGCCTCCTGAAGAATCTCCCCAATCACCGTTTGCGGGCTTTTCACGTACCCCGACCCGTCACAGTACGGACACGGAATGCACAGGGTGCGCTCCAAGCTCTGCTTCACCCGCTTCCGGGTGATCGCTACCAGCCCGAAATCATTGAATTGCAGAATCTTGTAAGGAGCGCGGTCGGCCCGCATGGCCTCTTCGAGCACTTGCATCACCTTCTGGCGGTTCTTGCGCTCATCCATGTCGATGAAATCCACCACGATGATGCCGCCCAAATCCCGCAGCCGGATCTGCCGCACAATCTCCTTAATGGCGTCTGTATTGGTCTTGACGATGGTATCTTCCAACCGGTTCGACTTCCCCACGTACTTGCCGGTGTTCACGTCAATCGCCACCAACGCCTCGGTCTGGTTGATCACGATGTGCCCGCCGGTCTTTAGCCACACCTTCGGCCGCAACGCTTTTTCCAGCTCCTGCGTAATGCCGTACTCGTCGAAAATCGGCGTGCTCCGCGTGTACAGCTTCACCCGGCTCACGAGGCCCGGCTGGAACCGCTGTACGAAGCGCAGCACGTTCTCATAAACTTCCTCGTTGTCCACCCAGATGCTCTTGAACGACGCGGTCAACTGGTCCCGAAGGATCCGCTCCACCACGCCCAGATCGTGGTGGATCAGCAGCGGCGCCGGCTTTTTCTCCGCCTTCTGGCGCAGATCCAGCCAGAGGTTGTAGAGGAACAGCATATCGGCGCGTAATTCTTCCTCCGTACGCCCGTCGCCGGCCGTGCGCACGATATACCCGCCAGGAATGCCTGTCCGGTTTGACTGCAGCACACGCTTCAACCTCTGCCGCTCTTCGTCTGAGGGAATCTTGCGCGATACGCCGATATGGTCCACCGTCGGCATGTAGACCAGGAAACGCCCCGGCAAGGCGATGTGCGATGTAATGCGCGCGCCTTTTTGCCCCAGCGGTTCCTTGGCAATTTGAACGATGATCTCCTGCCCTTCCCGCAGCAGATCGCTGATCGATGGCGTGCCCGATCGCTCGGCGCGCGCCGGCTCCGGCCGAGATACCTGGCGAACGTCCTGACGCCCCTGCTCGGGCCGTCCTTCTGGTGGCCGGCCTTCTGGTGGCCGTCCTTCTTGCGGACGTCCTTCCTGCGGCCTTCCTTCCTGATGACGCGGCTCGCGGTTTGGATCGCCGCGCTGCTGGAACTCGCCGCTATCGCCGCGGCCCCTGCGCCGCATGCGGCGGGAGACCCTGTGCATGAACCGCGGTCCCTGTTCGCGCAGCGCGGCCGTCAGGCTGGTCGGGATGCGCGCCGGCTCCGGACCCAGTTCTTCTTCGCTGGGCTGTTGGGCCGCCTGCGCCGGTCCTTCTCCTCCCGTCACCGCTTCGCCATCACCGGACGGCTCTGCCGGCCCGTGCTCCTCAGCCGTCTCCGGCGCGCGCGGCGTTTCAATCGCTTCGATGACTTCCACCGTTTCACGGAATTCCAGCAGTTCAGACGACTCCGCTGCCTCGATCGCCTCGGCAAACTCCATTGCCTCGACCACCGCCGGCACCTCAGTGATTTCAACCGGCTCGGGTTCCGTGGCAGCCACTGGGTTCACCACTTCGGCCGCCGCCTCCGGTGCTTCCGCTATAATCTCCCCGGGTTCCTCCGGCTCGCTGGTTTTCAATTCCGGGGTTTCCAGCTCCGTCTCCAGCGGAGCTTCGGCGGCCGGAACGCTCGCGAATCCGCGCGGCTCCACTGACTCTGCCTCTAAATCCGGCTCGCGATACTTGGCCAGGGACTCGCCCGGCAGCACCACCATCTCTTCGCGCTCTTCCGGAATCTCCGCTTCAGCTTCGGCCTCCTCGGCTTCTTCGGGCGCAGGCGGCGGAGCCGGTGCGGATTCGACGCGCGGCCCCGGCGTAAAATATTTCGATTCCGGCAGTCCGCGCCCTCTTGGCCTGCGCCTGCGGGAGCGCCTTCCGCGCCGGTCACGATCTTGATCGTCGGGCCGCCGGGCAAACTGCGCGGGTGCAGCGGGCGCCACGGGTGCCGCCTGCGTAACCGCCGGAGGAGGGGTTTCAACCTCCGCCTCCCCCGCTTCCGCGGCCGCGGGCGAAGCTGCCGCTACAGGTGCCGGTGCGCTGCCGGCAGCCAACGCCGGACCAACCGGGCTCTTTTCCATCTTGAAGACTTTTTCTTCTACGCTGGTAACGATCTTGTCGTACTCGTCGTTATCTTCGAAGAAGTCGGAAACGTACAGGAACGCATCGCGCTCCAGCCCGATATCAACGAATGCCGACTGCATTCCGGGCAGCACGCGCGTCACACGTCCTTTGTGAATACTGCCGGCCAGCGAGTATTCCTGCTCGCGCTGATGATAGACTTCGACTACCTGATCGTCTTCGAGAACCGCCACACGCGTCTCGTGACGGCTAGCGGAAACTATTAACTCTTTTGACATGCATTCTCCTCCGTTGCGGGCCGGCGCGCGACCGCCGTGATGGAGGAAGATGGTTACCCTGCGTGCGTCTCATTAGGGCGCCCTGCGAACCGGGCACGAGCGCCTGCGAACATTGTAAGAAGCTCACGCTGGCCGGGGCGCAACTTCCAGAGCGCCCTCGCGGCCGGGGAACCACTCCTCATACCGGAGGGTGCGCATCCAGCGCGTTTGCCCTCCGAGAGTCTTACCGGCTCCCAACAAATCTTTTTTCCCGTCCTCGCGAACGGGTTGAAACTTTACGTTCTAAAGCCGCCGGCATACGCACCGGCCGCCGCACTAATTGACAAACCTTCTGAGCCGGACATTATTGACCAGCCCCAACATCATGAAATTCGACAACACACTCGAACCGCCGGCGCTCATCAGGGGCAGCGGAATTCCGGTAACAGGCATCCGGCCCACTACCATCCCCACGTTCACCAGCACGTGAAACAACAATAACGCTGCAACGCCCATCGACACGTACATCCCGGCCTTATCCGCGGCCGTTTGCGCGTTCTGCACAATCTGCATGATCAACACGAAATATAACGCCAGAACTACAATTACGCCGACAAAACCGTGCTCTTCCGCGAACGCCGAAAAAATGAAATCCGTATGGGGAACCGGCAGGAACCGAAGCTGCGTCTGGGAGCCTTTCGTCACTCCTTTACCCCACATCGCGCCTGCGCCCACAGCGATCTTGGATTGGATCAACTGGTATCCGTTCCCTCGCGGATCGCGGTCCGGATCCAGAAAACTTACCAATCGCGCCTTCTGATAATCCTTCAAAACCGTCCAGCCCACCGGCAGCACCAGCAGAACCAGAACAGCGATGGCTACCAGGTACTTCCGGCGCATCCCGGCCAGAAACATGCCCACCACCAAAATTGGCAGGTAAGTCAGGGCCGTACCCAGGTCCGGCTGTTTCATCACCAGCGCCATGGGCACCAGCACCAACCCCGCGATCTTGGCCATGTCGCGGCCTTCCAGATCTTCGGTCTTTAACTCCGTCAGAAAGCGGGCTACCAACAATATTACTACGAGTTTTACAAATTCCGACACTTGTAAGTGAAAGCCACCCGCCACCGGAATCCAGCGCCGCGAACCGAATGCCACCTTGCCCACCAACAACACTCCCAGCAGCGCCGCCACCGATAGCCCGTACAAGGGAAAAACGTAATTCAGCATCGTGTGGTAGTCCACCGCCATCATCAGCCACATCAAAACCAGTCCCCCGGCGATGTAGATGATTTGCTTCCACCACGCATCCTGCCACATCGTCCCGCGGGTCGCGCTATAAATCTGCAGCACCCCCACCCCGCAGATAACCAAAGATATGATGAGCAGGCCCCAATCCATTTCGCGAGGGCTGAGATACCGGTTCATTGCTGCCCTCCCGCCGCACCATCGTCCGATCCGATCAACCCCGCCTCAACCGGAGGAGCAGCCGGCCGGGAAGCCGCAAACTCGAACGATGCATCAGGCAGACCCATGCGCATCAACCGCCCGACTTTCTCCGCATCCCCGCGCCTCCGCGTGTCCGTGTCGGCCGCCAACCTGGCTTTTTTATCGAAATAAGCCTTAAGGACATCCCGCACAACAGGGGCGGCAAACTGTCCGTGTCCCCCATGCTCGTACAACGCCACCACCACAATCTCCGGAGCCTGCCGCGGTGCAAATCCGACAAACCACGAATTGTCCTCGAACTCTTTCCCCGTCCTGCCCTTGAGGAATGCGTTAGATGCCAATTGCGCCGTACCGGTCTTCCCGCACACGTTCAAGCCCGGCAATTGTGCCCGGACGCCCGTGCCTCCCGGTTCGTTGACCACGCCCCAAGTCCCGTCGAGTACCTTCGCCACATTGTCCGGCGACAGCGGCCACGCATGGTCCTGGGTCTTGGCGCCCTTGACCAGGTGCGGTTGGTGCCACAGCCCGCCGTTGATCAGCCACATATACGCCCGCGCCAGTTGCAGTGGGGTAACCGTCAACGCTCCTTGCCCGATGGACACTGAAATCGTCTCGCCGGCGTACCATTTTTCTCTGAAATTCCGGATCTTCCATTCGGGCGACGGCACAATGCCATCCACCTCATGCGGCAGGTCGATTCCCGTCTTCTTGCCGAGCCCCGCCTGCGATGCATAGAACGCGAGTTTATCGATGCCAGTGCGATCGCCGACGTTATAGAAATACACGTCGCAGGAGTGCACGATGCCTTTGTGGAGCGACACGGCTCCGTGCCCACTCTTCACCCAACACGCGTGATAGTGGCCGTAAAAGCTCGCGCCGCCGGCGCAATGCACCGTGAATTGATCGTCGATGGCGCCCGATTCGAGGCCCGCAATCGCCACCAGCGGCTTGAACGTGGATCCCGGCGCGTCCTGCCCCTGAATCGCGCGGTTTAACAGCGGGTGGTCCGGATTGTTGGCGATTTCCTTCCAGTCCGAAGACTTGATCCGCACCGCAAACTTGTTCGGATCGAAGGTCGGACGGCTCACCATAGCCAGCACTTCGCCTGTGCGCGGATCGAGCGCCACCACCGCGCCATTCTTACCTTCCATGGCTAACTCGGCGACCGCCTGCAGATCCAGGTCGAGAGTGGTCTGGAGATCCTTGCCCGGCACGGCTTCTTTGTTAGCCAGCACCTCGTGTGTCTTCCCGCGATTGTCCACCACCACCTGGCGCTCGCCGTCCTTGCCCATCAGCAGATCGTTGTACTGCCGCTCCAGCCCGAACTTGCCCACCACGTCGCCCTGGCTGTATCTCGCAAAATCCGGTGAATCCAGTTCCTGTTCGCTGACCTCACCCGTATAGCCGATGACGTGCGCCGCCAACCCGTTTTGCGGATACAAGCGCCGCTGCGCCTGGATCAGTTCCATCTCCGGGAAGAAATCGCGATGCGCCTCCACAAACGATAATTCCGTGGGGGTCAGTTCTTCCTTGATAATGATCGGATCGTACTTCGGCCGCGACGTATAGCGTTCCACGCGCTTGGCCAGATCGTCGTAGTCCAGGTCCAATCCGTCCGCGATCGTACGCAGGTGCTCGGTCTTCAGATTCTCGCGCGTCAAAATCAGGCTATACGACGAGTGGTTGTCCACAATGGTGCGCCCGTCGCGGTCGAGGATCTTGCCTCGCGGCGCGGGGATCGGCAGCTGCTTGATGCGGTTTCGCTCGGCCTGTTCGTTATAAATCTGCGGATTCTGCACCTGCAAGGTCCAGAAGCCGGTGATCAAGAACAAGAAAATCAGCACCGCCGTATACTGAAAAACCGCAATCTTACCCGCAGCAAGTTTGACGTCTTCACGCCGCGCCTGCTTCGTGGTTAGCCGCGGCTGCGGCTCCAGTTCGGGACCAATGACTGGCGAGTTCACTGAGTTGGTGCTGGCTTTCTAGCTCCCATTCTATCAGGCCTCATCCCCCGGCCCGCAAAAACTCCGTATGGCTCGATCCGTGTGCATCCGTGTCCGTCGGTGGCCATTCAATGAGCGCTGGGAAGGCGGAATCAGCCACGGATACACCCGGATGGACACGGATAACACGAACCACCAGCCGCAGCGGCCCCCTCAAGCGGGCTCCTTCAGCCTGTCCAGGAAATGAAAGAGCGTCACCCCAACCACCGCATTCAACAGCCCCAGCACCAGCGTTCGCTGCACCTCGAAAGTCACCAACTTCCCGAGCAGCCCGCGCACCAGAACCCAATAAAGAAATTGGTGAAAGAAATAAAAGAAAAACGTGAGCAGCAGCCGGATCGCAGAGTGCTCCACGTCGATACGCAGCCCAACTGATGCCGCGAAATACCCAACTAGCGTCTTGACGATGCCGTACATCCCGAGCGGTTGCTTGATCGAAAGCGAATCCTGCGCCAAGCCGATAAAAGCGCCAATAAATAACCCGCCGATCTGGCTGCGCCGCATCAGCGCGAAATAGATGGTGACCAGCAGCGGCAATTCCAGGTAGCCCAGAAAATCGAAAAAACGCGGCACATAAACCTGGAACAGAATCGCCGCCAGAGGCACGAACAGCATCACCCGCGCCCGAAACCGCGAGACCTGCTCGCGCTGGTTGCCCACCAGAAAACGATCGCCCGACTCGGTCATTGGGGAGGAGCAGCAGGCGCCGGAGCACGCGCAGGGGCGGGAGCCCCTGTCGTCGCCTTCCCGCCGGAAGTAGTCGTTTTGGAAGGCCTGTCCGCTGGCCGGATACCGGGAGTCCCCGTTTTAGGAGTCGCCGCGTCTCCGCGTCCCCGCGTCTCCGTGTCCCCCGCCGCAGGCGGAGCAACCGCTCCACCGGCCGGCAACTTAATATTGAAATCCGGCGGTTTCGCTCCTACACCACCTACTCCGAATGTATGGTTCTCCGCTTCGCCTATCCGCCGGTATTTGTCGACCAGTTTGTCCGCATCCGTGCCCTGCCCACCCGTCTGCTTCGGCGTTCCTTCAGGCCCCGCCGGCAGCGGCGCGCCCAAATACACCGGCGCATTGGCCGGCGGCGCTTCCGGAATCTCCTGATGCACGCCCTCCAGAACGATCAAGACCGCCTCCAGGCCTTGCTGCAGCGCCGTAGGCTCGATCAGAACTTCCTGGTACGGCGAACTGGGGCGCACCACGCGCGCGACGCCCACCGGGAGACCCTTCGGAAAAACGCGGTCCTCGCCCGACGTGAAAAATGCCTCTCCCACGTCCACCTTCTCTTCGCTGGGCACGTAGTCAACCTTGCAAACCGCTTGTCCCTGCCCTTTTAGCGTGCCCGTGACGTGATGCGTTTGCGAAACGACGCCCGCCGCAAATTCCGGATCGGTTGCCAGCATCACTTCCGAAGCCATCGGATAAGCCGCAATGACTTTTCCCACGATTCCGTCCGGTGTCACGACCGGCATGCCTCGTTCCACCCCCGCCACCGTGCCGCGGTCCACGAATACCACTTTCGAATTAGTGCCCGCGCCCGCTGCGATAACCCGCGCCGCGATGGTCTTCGATGGCGTGCGCGACTGAAACGCCACCAGCGCCTTGGCCCGGTCCGCCGTGGAGATCTCCGACTTGAGGAACTGGTTCTCCATCTTCAAGTGCTCGACTTCGGCCTGTAGCCGGCGGTTATCCTCGCGCGCGTCGTGCATCAGCACATAGTTGCGGAAGAAGCCCACTGTCGCCTCGCGCACGGTCTCCAGCACTTTCGCCAGCGGCGTTATGGCCGTCACCGACCACACCCGCACCATGCGCACGTCCTGGTCGTTGCGCACCTGTACCGCGACCAGCACCAGTTGCGCAAAAATCACCAGCAGCAGCACCGTGATATTGCGATAACGGTTGAGCAGCGTTTCCATGGCAATCGATCGCCGCGCAGGCGGCTTCCCTCTAATCGATCGAGATCTTTCTCAGCAGGCGGAAATCGCTCAGCATTCTGCCGGTGCCCAGCACCACGGAAGCCAGCGGATCGTCGGCGATCGACACCGGCAGCCCGGTCTCTTCCCGGATGCGCTTGTCCAGGTTCTTCAACAGCGCGCCGCCGCCCGTCAGCACGATGCCGCGGTCGCTTATGTCCGCGCTCAATTCCGGCGGCGTACGTTCCAGCGCCACGCGAATCGCGTTTACGATCGTGGCTACGCATTCGCCCAGTGATTCGCGGATCTCGCTGTCGTCGATGGTCAACGTCTTAGGCACGCCTTCAATCAAGTTACGCCCCTTGATCTCCATGGTCAGCGGCTTGTCCAACGGATATGCCGACCCGATTTCCATCTTGATCGTCTCGGCGGTGCGCTCGCCGATCAGCAGGTTATATTTGCGCTTCAAATACTGCATGATGGCGTCGTCCATTTCGTTGCCTGCGACCCGCACCGACCGCGAGTACACGATGCCCGAAAGCGATATGACAGCCACATCCGTGGTGCCGCCGCCGATGTCCACCACCATGTTGCCAGATGGTTCCGTAATCGGAAGCCCGGCGCCGATCGCCGCCACCATGGCCTGCTCTACCAGATGCACTTCACTGGCCTTAGCGCGATACGCCGAATCCATGACCGCGCGTTTTTCCACCTGCGTAATTTCGCTCGGGACGCCGATCACAATCCGCGGATGCACCAGCACCTTCCGCCCGTGCGCTTTCTGAATAAAATAATTCAGCATGCGCTCAGTAACTTTAAAATCGGCGATAACCCCGTCTTTCATGGGCTTGATTGCTACGATATTACCGGGCGTACGGCCCAGCATTTCCTTGGCTTCCTTGCCCACGGCCTCCACTTCGCCGGTATTCTTGTTGAGCGCCACAATGGACGGCTCGTTCACCACGATGCCCTTGCCTTTCGCAAACACCAGCGTGTTCGCGGTCCCCAGATCGATGGCGAGGTCCGATGAGAATAGACTAAAAAGAGAGCGTAGATTCATTAAAGGATGTTCGGTATTAGGTAGAAGGACGTCAGCTCTTTTGGGAGAAGGCGATCCAACTCAATGCTAGCATATTCTGTGCCTTCCAACGCCTCATTTACCCGCCGCGGCTTCGTGTTAGCCGCCGCCGCGTCGGTAGGGTGTGCCCGCCGCAAAGGCCGCGGATTTCCAGGTTACGCGTTCATTTCGGACGCGGGAGCGCGCACCGTCTCGGCCGTCGATTTGACCTCATTCGTGCTGGCCCGCCAGATCGGTATGGAGGCCGCTCCCTCCGCGATCGTGTCCAGCCTCCTGCGCCCCGCCGCCTATGTCTTGATTCCCGAAACCGGCGCCGTCTGCGAGATCGATGCCGCCAAACTCGCCGTGGTGCGCAAATCCCGCGCGGGCAACCCAGCGGTTTCCATGCGCTCCGACGCGGATGGCAAGTCTCTCTGGATCCTGCAGCCGCGCGCCCTAGTGCGCCTGGATGCCAATCACTTGCGGACCGCGCAATCCATCGCGCTGCCTGGTGTGGCCGGAGACTTCGATCTCACATCAGATGGCCACGCCGCGGTCACCTTCCAACAAGACCGCCGCATCGCCCTGATCAAACTCGCCACCGGCGCGATCGAACATCTAGCCGGCGCCGGATGCGAGCCGTCCATGGTGCGTTTCCAACCTGACGGCAAACAAGTCGTGATCGGCAGCCGGGCGGACCGCAGCATGACCATCTTTGATACCGCCAGCGGCCGCATCGCCGTGCGCCTGCCTTTGCCCATCGAGCCGCTCAACGCCTGCTACGATCCGTCCGGCGGCCAACTTTTCGTCACCGGCACGGGCATGGACGTGGTGGTCATCGTCTATCCTTACCAGACCGAAGTCGGCGAGACCATTCTCGCCGGAAGCGCGCCCGACGGACTGGCCGTCTCCGTCACGCCGTCGTACCTTTTCGTAGCCAACCCAATGACCGGGAGCGTGACCGTGCTCGATATCGACACCCGCAAGCTGGTCGCCTCTATCGCGGTCGGTCAGCAGCCGCGCCGCATCCTCATCACCCCAGACAATCGTTACGCGCTGGTGCTGAACTGGCAGTCCGGCAACATGGCCGTGATTCGCCTGGCAGCCTTCACCGAGCGCCGCCACCGCACCGACCCTGCCCCCCTCTTCACCATGGTTCCAGTGGGAGTCCAGCCCATAGCCGGAGCCATAGTAGAGGTGTGATTGCCTGTGGGGCAGGCACTTTGCCTGAGGCTTCTCAGGCCGCCTATTTGGTAGCCGCCGCAGCCACATGTGGCTAATGCAGAAGCAGACGAGCGCCAAACCCTAAAAACTGGTTCCGAGTATATTGGAAGCGCCTGTAAACCGAGGGTTATTAGGATGTGCAAGTTGTATTCGTAATTCAACCCCCAGCAAAATCATAAATAGCACGCCGTAGAATGACCTCAAAGATCGCGAGTTCGATTGGTTGAAATTCAACGCGCCAACCAGCAGCACTATCGATCCGGCGGCCAAGCCCAACACAAATCTTGTAATGTCCAGATACATCGGCATCAGCCGCTTTCCGAATTCGCCATGCTTTCCGGATCGAAGACCACCGGCTGCCCCTTGGTCCCCAGGAAGACGATCAGCCAGATAATCGCCAGAAGTCTCACTGCCGTGGCAACTCCGCAATTCCCAGCGAACAGTATGAGATTGCTCCTTCATCAGCATGGCGAGATATAGTCAGAGAGGGTGTACAAATGGCAGCGACTTATCGGGCCGTGATGTTGACCAGGAAAGGCGGACCCGAAGCTCTCCAGGTCGTCGATCAGCCCGTTACTCCCCCCGGGCCGGGGCAGCTTAATGTACGGGTGCGCGCTGCCGGGGTGGGCTCGACCGACTTGATCATGTTGGCGGGAAACTACCGCTACGCTCCGCCGATACCGTTCGTCCCAGGTTATGAGGTCGCCGGCGTGGTCGAGGCCATTGGTGCGGGTGTCTCCGGATTCGAGGTGGGTCAACGTGTTGCTGCTCTGACCGTTTACGGAGCCTTTGCCGAACTGCTCGTACGCGAAGCGAAACACTTCCTGCCCATCCCCGCGGAAGTCTCCGATCGCGAAGCCGCCGCCGTAATCCTGAACTATGGAACCGCTTGGCAAATGATCCATCGCATCGCAAAGGTCGAGGCCGGCCAGACCGCCCTGGTCACCGGCGCTGGAGGGGGCGTGGGCACGGCCGCTCTCCAGCTATTAAGGCTGGCCGGAGTAAAGACGTATGGCGCGGCGTCAACTGCCAAGCACGACACCGTGCGTTCTCTCGGCGCCACCCCGATCGACTATCGCGGGGGGCCGTTCGATCGCCTGCTGCGTTCCCTGGAACCCGAAGGCGTCGACTATGTGTTCGACTCCGTGGGTGGCGCGAACATTGGTTTATGCATCGGGGCTTTGCGGCGCGGCGGAACGTTGGTGGGGTTCGGCTTCATGGGAGCCCACGGAATGATTTCCCAACTGGCCACGTTTGCCAATATTTTCATCGGAGCCCGCGCGCGGGGACGGATCGGCAAATTCTACGGCATCACCATGCTGTATCGGAAAGATCCCAAGCCGCTGCGCGAGGATCTTCCCAAGATCTTCGCACTCCTCGCGGAGAAGAAGATCGATGCCCTGGTCAGCCATACGTTCCCGCTTCTCGAGGCCAGACAGGCCCTCGAACTTCTGGCCACAGGTTCCGTGGCAGGCAAGATCGTGCTTACGAATGGCTGAAGCGGCGCGGGGGCCCGCTCAACCACGAAATGTAACCCGCTCACCTGCAGGAATCGCCCGGTCATCGCGCTATATTGAAAATGTGAATTGTTTGGACGCTTCAGGCTCCGGCGCGGCTCAAAAAGCATGACTCGAATGGGCGGCGTCTCGATTGCGAGCTCGGCGATTGCCCTGCTAGCTTCCCTCTTTACTGCTTGCCGCTCCGCTAAGCCGCCCGAAAATCCACCCGCCAATGAAGCCGTCGCCTCCGTTCAGCCCACCCTCTTCACCGTACCCAAAGAGCAACTCCCGCACCTCCGCATCGTCACCGTCGAACCCACCTCCTGGTCGATTGCCGTGCACACAACCGGCACCGTCGATTGGGATGCCGACCACACCACCCAGGCAATAACCCAGGTGAACGGGCCCATTACGCGGATCCTGGTCGATACCGGCTCCAGAGTCGCCGCCAACGATCCTTTGCTCTATGTCTCCAGCCCCGACGTGGCCAACGCCATATCCACTTACAAAAAGGCGCGCAACCGCGAAGAACTGTCCAAACGCATCATGCAGCGTTCCAAGGAACTACTCGACCGCGGCGCCATCGCCACCAAAGATTACGAAAGCACCGAGGCCGATTACAACGACTCCATGACCGACGTCCAGAATAGCCTGCAAGCCCTCAAAATCTTCGGCATCACCCAGGCCGAGATCGATCAGGCGCAGCGCCAGGGCGTCCCCATCAGCCCCGAGTTGGCCGTGCGCTCCCCCATTTTCGGCGTCATTGTGCAGAAGCTCGTATCGCCCGGCCAGTTCATCCAGGCCGGTACCACCGTCTGCTTCGCCATCAGCGATGTCTCCAAAGTCTGGACCCAGGGCCATATCTTCGATCACGACCTACCCAACGTCCGTGTGGGCGATTCGGTCGAAGAGAGTAACCCGTCCCTGGGTCGCGTCTTTCACGGCACGGTCGGCTATATAGGCTCTATGGTCGATCCCACCACCCGCACCACCCCTGTCCGTATCGTCACCGAAAATTCCCAGGGCCTCTTGAAAAAGGACATGTTCGTGGACGCCGTGGTCCACACCCGCACCCAAAAAAATGTGCTCACCGTTCCCGTGGCGGCCGTGCTCCACGACTCCCAAAACGAGCCCTTCGTTTACATCGAGCAGGAGCCCCAGAAATTCGCACAGCGCCCCGTAAAAGTTGGCGCCCAGCAGGACGCCAACGTCGAAATCCTGAGCGGCATTCACCCGGGCGACAAAGTAGTCTCCGATGGCAGCATCTTCCTGCAGTTCGCGAACAGTTACCAGTAAGGCTTCCATCGCATGATTGCGCGCATCGTATCCTTCGCTCTCACCCAGCGCTTCCTGATCCTGGTGGCTTCCCTCTTTATCATGGCGTGGGGGATCGTGTCCTTCCAGAAGCTCCCCATCGACGCCTATCCCGATCTTTCTCCGCCGCACGTCGAAATCATCACCCAATGGCCAGGCCACGCCGCCGAAGAGTTGGAGCGCCTGGTCACCATCCCCATCGAGATCGAAATGAACGGCATCCCGCAACTCGAGTCGCTCCGTTCCATCTCCCTCTACGGCCTCTCTTCCGTCCAGATGAATTTCGAGTACGGCGCCGACCCTTACTTCACCCGCGAGCAGGCCTTTGAGCGCGTGGCCAACGCCGGCATGCCGCAAGGCGTCTCTCCGACGCTCTCCCCTTTGTACAGTCCCAGCGGCCTGATCTACCGTTACGTCTTGCAAAGTCCCGACCGCAGCCCGCAAGATCTCAAGACCATCGAGGATTGGGTGCTTGAGCGGCGCTACCGCTCCATCCAGGGCGTGGCCGACGATTCCGGCTTCGGCGGCACCACCATGCAGTATCAGGTGCTGCTCGACCCCAATAAATTATTCGCCTATGGCGTTTCCGCGGCCGACGTCGTCCAGCAGGTCGGAAACAACAACGCCAACGCCGGCGGCGGCTTCTATTCCCAGGGTGGCCAGTTCTACTACATTCGCGGCCTGGGCCTGGTGCGTAATACCCAGGACATCGGCAATATCATTCTTCAGGAACACAACGGCACCCCGGTCTTCGTGCGAGACGTAGCCCAGGTCGAAATCGGCCACGCGCCGCGCCTCGGCCAGTTTGGATACATGAACCAGGAGGACGCGGTCGAAGGCGTCATTCTCATGCGCGTGGGTGAACAGGCCCAGGTGATCCTGCGCAAAGTCGAAAAGATGACCGACGATCTCAACCAGCACGTCCTCCCGCCCGACGTCAAAATCGTCCCTTATTACGACCGCTACTATCTGATCGAAGAAACCACCCAGACTGTCGAACGCAACCTGCTGCGCGGCATGCTGCTGGTACTCGTGATTCTGGGCCTGTTTCTGTTCAGCGTGCGCACCGCCCTCATTGTAGCCGTCACCATTCCCTTCGCCCTGTTGTTCTCCTTCATCTGCCTCGACTGGCGCCATATCCCCGCCAACCTTCTCTCTATTGGCGCGATCGATTTCGGCATCATCGTAGATGGCGCGGTGGTGATGGTGGAAAATATCTTCCGCGAGCTGGCTGCGCGCCGCGAGCAGGGCGACACCTTGTTTGAAGCGGTCCGCCTGGATGTCATCCGATCCGCCGCACACGACGTGGAACGCCCTATCTTCTACGCCATCGCCGTCATCATCGCCGGCTACCTGCCCATATACGTGCTAACCGGCCCCTCCGGCCGACTCTTCCAGCCCATGGCGGATACCATGTCCTTCGCCCTGCTCGGCTCGCTGCTCTGCGCCCTCACCCTTTTGCCTGTGCTCTGCGCCTACTTCCTGCGCAAGCACATCCACGAGCCTACCCTGGGCTTCTACGATCGCATCCGCAATCTCTACGGCCGTATGCTGGGTGGCTGCCTGCGCTACCGGTGGCTCACGGTGGCCGTCTGCTTGAGCATCTTCGGCGCTTCGCTCCTGCTGATTCCATCGATCGGCGGCGAGTTCATGCCCCACCTGGACGAGGGCGCTCTATGGGTCCGGGCCACCACTCCCTACACCATCTCGTTCGCTGAAGCCTCCAAGCTCTCGCCGCAGATTCGCGACATTCTCCGCGGCTTTCCGCAAGTGACCACCGTGGCCAACGAGCTCGGCCGCCCCGATGACGGCACCGATTCCACCGGCTTCTTCAACAACGAATTCTATGTCGGCTTGAAACCCTATAACGACCAATCCTGGAGCGGCTCCATCCGCCGCAAGCCGCAGTTGATCGACGCCATCCAAAAAAAACTGGCCGCCTTTCCCGGAGTCATTTTCAACTACACGCAGCCCGCCGAAGATGCCGTGGACGAAGCCGAAACCGGCTTGAAAAGCTCCCTCGCCGTCAAAATTTTCGGTACCGACCTGAACACCCTCGAACAGAAGGCCATGCGGGTGAAGGAGATCATCTCGCACATCCCCGGCATCACCCATGTGGTCCTGGTCCGCGAGCTTGGCCAGCCCAGCCTGATCATCGAGCCCGACCGCGAAAAGATCGCCCGCTACGGATTGAATGTTGGCGACGTCAATACCTTGATTCAGGCCGCACTCGGCGGCACCGCCGCCACACAGGTAGTGCAGGGCGAGCGCCAGTTCGATCTCGTGGTACGCATGCAGGAGCCTTTCCGTAAGGACATGAACGCTATCAAGAGCCTGCTCATCACCACCCCCGATGGCCAGCATCTTCCGCTCAGCGAGTTCGCCCGCATCCGCGTCGAAAGCGGCGCGTCGTTCATCTACCGCGAATCCAATTCCCGCTACATCGGTATTCAGTTCAGCGTGGACGGCCGCGATCTCGCCAGCGCGGTGGGCGAGGCCCGCCGGACCGTGGACCGCGATGTCAAACTGCCCATCGGCTACACCTTCGATTGGGGCGGCGAATATAAGGACTACCTGGCCTCACAGGCGCAGATGAAGCTCATCCTGCCTCTCACCGTCTTGTTGATCCTCATGATCCTGTTCGCCCTCTACGGCAACCTGAAATTCCCGCTCATCATTTTCTTCAGCGTGCTAGTCACCGAACCGGTCGGCGGCCTGCTGGCCCTGCGGCTCACCGGAACCAATTTCAGCGTCTCATCCATGCTCGGCTTCGTGGCCCTCATGGGCGTCGCGGTGCAGACCAGCGTCATCCTGTATTCGTTCATCAACAAGCTGCGCCTGGAGGGCCGCGACATTGTCGCCGCCACGCATGAAGCGGCCATGCTGCGCTTGCGGCCCATCATGATGACCGCCCTGGTGGCGTGCTTCGGGCTGCTTCCCGCCGCCATGTCCACGGGCATCGGCAGCGATTCCCAAAAGCCCTTCGCTATCGTGATCGTCGCCGGCCTGGCCTCCCGCCTGCTCCTTTCTATCTTCCTCGCTCCGGTTCTTTACTCTCTCGCCGCGCGGGATGGCGATACGCTCCGCGTCTGATGCATACTCGGCGGTATACTTTCCCCGAGGTGCAGCCATGCGGCATTTGCCTGTATCGTTACTAATCGCCCTGGCCTTAGTTCCTGCGTCCCGCGGCCAGGTCGCTGTCTGGACAGGCCAGTATGATCAAGGGCGCACCAGCGCCAACCTGAACGAAACGATACTGACTACCTCCAATGTCAACAAGCAGCGGTTCGGCCTGCTGTTTACGCGTGCCGTTGACGATTACATGTACGCGCAGCCTCTGTATCTGCCGCAGGTGACTATCGGCGAATCCGCGCACAACGTTGTCTATGCGGCAACCATCAATAACAGCGTGTACGCCTTCGACGCCGATACGCCTTCTTTGTCCGCTCCACTCTGGCAAGTCAATTTAGGACCGGCGGCCACGCTGACCTCCTATAACGTCCTGCCGCGATGTGGAATCCTTTCCACGCCGGTGATCGACGTCCAGTCCGGCATCATGTACGTGGTAGCCATGACTGAGCAGAACGGCAAAATGTCCCACGCTCTGCATGCCCTCGATATCGCCAGCGGGGCGGAAAGATTCGGCGGCCCGGTAACCATCAGGGCCAGCGTGGACGGAACGGGATCGGATTCCAAGAATGGCAAGATCGCATTCAGCAGCGCTCTCGCGCTGCAGCGGCCGGCATTGCTGTTTCTCAACGGAACCGTGTACATGGGCTTCGCCCGTCAGAAGGTCGAAAGCGTCGTGCCATTCCACGGCTGGGAGTTGGGTTACGATGCCGCAACTTTGAAGCAGACGTTCGCCGTGAACACCACGCCCAACGGCAACGAAGGCGGCGTTTGGATGTCGGGCCGGGGGCCGGTGGCCGACTCTTCCGGTTTCACCTTCATGACCGGAAACGGCGACGTTGGAAACGGCAACTTCGGCGAAAGTTTCGTGCGGTACGGCCAAAATCATTCCCAGACGGGTCTGTACACCCCGGCAAACTGGTCGGTGTTGAATACCAACGACTATGATCTCGGCGCCGGTGGACCGCTGCTGATCCCGGGGACCCGTTTGGTGCTGGGTGGAGGCAAGACCGGGCTGGTCTATCTTCTCCGTATTGGCTCGACGGGCGCCCTGCAGTTTGTACAGAGCGTCCAGGCGACGCCCGGCTGTGCTTCCTCTTCCGACAGCACCTGCGCCCAAGTGCACAGTCCCGCGTTTTGGAATCGGACTGGCAGCAATCCGTCGAAACCTTCGCTCCTGTACATCTGGGCGGCGAACGATGTGCTGAGAGCTTTCAGTTTCAGTGGCGGACTACTGAGCACCGCCCCGGTTTACCAGAACACCCAGACCGCCGGCTTGCCAGGCGGCGCTGCTTTGGCAGTCTCCGCCAATGGCGTCACGGCCGGTACGGGTATTGTGTGGGCGGCGATGTCCACCGCGGATGCCGAGAGCGCGGCCGTACCAGGCGTACTTCATGCATTCGATGCGGCCAATGTCGGCATCGAGCTATGGAATAGCAGCATGAATCCGGCGGACCAATTTGGCAACCTTGGGAAATTTGCCGTTCCGGTGGTGGCCAACGGCAAAGTGTATGTTGTCCACGTTTTCCGACCAACTCGCGGTATACGGACTCAAATAGTAGGTAAGGCATCGCCCCGGCCGTGCGCTTAGCCTCCAGGTTCACTCGATATGCGGCGTAGGCTTTGCCTGTTCACTCAATTGCACTTTTCTGCGCAACCGGAACGGCTCCTGATCGAACTCCCAAAGTCCGCGCCTGGGGCTGGAATGCCTCGGGACAGCTCGGCAAGGGCGTGGACGAACAGAATTGTCTGCCAAGCGCTCCCATAGCCTGACGCTCGCCGGCGGAGGCCACAGTCTGGGCCTGGGGTGCAAAAGACTATGGCCAGCTTGGCAACGGCAGCAACGCCAACAGCGGCGTGCCCGTTTCAGCCGCAGGCCTTTCCGGTGCGATAGCCATCGCCCTGGGCCTAGGCTGGTGAAGGGTCTGGAGCCGTGCGCCTACACGCTGAAGAACAGAACCGCGCTGACTTCCCGCCGGTTTTCCACAGCGTATTATCAACCGAAATAACCTGTTATATGGAAATTGGGTTCGTTTCAAAAAACGACGGTTTCTTTCGCGCCATTATTTACTACAGTTGTAGTATGCCGACGCGGAAGTTCGGCGAAGCTCATGTGCCGGATGCTGAAAAAGATGTCGACGCCTTGGCTGCGGCGATGGGATTCTGGCCGACGAATCCGATGGAGCCATGCTCGCCGTTCAGATTTGCAACTTTATGGGCGTCAAAGCGTCTATAGTAATAGATAGCACAGTGGAGGCTTGCCTCCGCTTCGCATTTCTAACCCGCCGGATTCCCAGTTCCGGCATGCTGCCTCCCAGCAGGGTCGCGGAAGAACCGCGTAACTTGCTTGAGGGCAGGGATCTTCACAACCGTGAAGGCACGCGCTTCGCATTTGTAGCCCGCCAGAATTCAAGTACTGGGCGGTGCTTCCCAAATCAGGATTGCGGATCGGCCATTTTAAAGAAACGAGGAGACGAACATGAACCGCGAAACACAACACCCGCCGGAAGACGGCCAACCAGAACCAGAGCAATCTAACGGCGACGCTCGTGGCGCTGAAAGCCGCCAGAATGATGAAAGGAATAGCTTTAGGAGTCAGTTGCCTCCGGAGTTTCAGAACCTCAGTGACGAGGAACTGCTGGAGGCGATAAACAAGAGGAATTGCGAGCTTTTGGGAGTGCAGGATCCGCGGCTAGCCAACCGCCTTCTCAGTCACTTTGTCACGATGCGGAAGTTCGGCGAAGCCGCCGTGCCGGGTACTGAAAAAGACGTCGACGCCTTGGCTGCGGCGATGGGATTCTGGCCGGGGAATCCGATAGAGACCATGCTCGCCGTTCAGATGTACGGAGTGTATGAGTCTGCCATATCTTTCCAGATGGCGGCTGGGCGGCCAGGGCTAAGTGAAAAACAACGGGATTTGGAACTGCGGCGTGCTCGCGACCAGATGCGCCTCTTCACAAGCCAGGTTGACAGCATGCTGAAGTTGAAGGCGAAAGGCTATCGCGCGGAAAAGGATTCGCCCAAAGGGTCGTAGGCATTCGGATACGCAAAAAACTTTGTAAATCAAACGCTTTTAACCGGAAAAACGAAAGTGAGGTAAACACATATGGCGACTCAAAGACAAATCGACGCTAACAGGAAGAACGCCAGAAAGTCCGCCGGGCCCAAGACCCCGGGGGGAAAAGCTGCTTCCTCGAGGAATGCCATCAAGCATGGAATTCTTTGTAGGGAGCCCCGGCTGCTCCCTTGGGAGAACGCTGAAGAGTTCTTCGAGATGCGGGCGCAGCTTATTCTCGATTTGCGTCCAGAAGGGCAGCGGGAGTGGTTTCTGGTCAACCGGATTGTCAATCTGCAGTGGCGGTTGGTGAGGACGGAGACCTGGGAGACGGCCGTCTTTGCGTATCGAGTAATGTCCGTCGCGGGCCACGTACCCAGTCCCTACCACAAGCCTGTGGGGGAGTTTGAAGTGCCGCGCTCATCTCAGGACGAAAGTTCCGATGCGCAGCCTGCGGAAATGGAAAGGCCGTTTCAGCCGACAATCATTGAGCTAGGCAAGGCATATATGCTTGATGTCGAAGAAGGCGAAGTCTTGTCCAAGTTGCGCCGCCATGAGACATCCCTGGAAAACAGCCTGCGCAAAGCGATACAAGACCTGGAACAACTTCAGGCAAGGCGAATGGCGGCACGGCTCACTCACCCGGCAACAATAGAAGTCGAAAACTCGGCCGGCGAAGCTCCAGGCTCAGATTTTAAGGACCGGGCCGCCCCGTTGAACGTTCCACTGACTTGAAAAAGGCGCATAAAACGCGGGCGCAACAAAGCGCAACCTCCTCCGGGTCTCCCTCTCCAGGGAAGCAACTACCGCGTCGATATCGGCCCCGTCGAAGCCGCGAAGATTCGGATGTCGTCGGGGTTCGTTGGACGCTTACCTTCGATCAGACACGCGTGACGGCGCGGAGAGCGCTGCATGACGTCCGAACGCTCCCTTATGCGGTGCTTGCCCGGCAAACTTTGAGCTCGCCTCCGAAGAGCGCGCCCAGTAAAACAGTAAAACCACCCGTCAATCGATCGCGACTGTCACCGGGGGGCTGGTCGCTTTGCCCACTGCCAGCACAACGGGGACCGACCTTCCGGCCTTTGTCTGCGCCGGCACCTGGCAGTTTACTGGAACAATCCCGGAGATCAGTCCATGCGCCGGACCAGCGTAAACAACGCTGGGCTCCTCCGATCGAAACGCAAACCGGAAGGAGCGGCTTGGGAAGAACAATGGTCGGAACCAGCCCATCAGTACCCGCGGGATCCGTCTGGGCCGGCGTCCGCGGCGAAGAGCACGATAATGGATCTTACACCAGCGCAAATCAAATCAACGCTGAGGTTCCATTCGGGGTGGACTGGCGGAGCCAGACCACGATGCAAGTCACGGGACCGCCGAGCCTGGCTGTGTCAAGTTCGATTCGATTGTGCTGTCTGCGCCGGCGATTTTCGCGCTCCAATGGCTATCGGGGCCTGGCCAACCTGAGGGTTCCGGCCCCAACCTTTTTTCTCTCAAGTCTCGCACATATTTCGTGCGACACTCAATTTGTGCCCAAGAACGTGACGATTAAGATCTAGGATCATGCAGCCTTGTGGGCACGCCGCAAAGCCGCCGAGGAGAATACTTCGGTTTCCAGGCTGGTCGGCGAGATGCTGGAGCGGCAGATGAGACTGACCGACGATTATTGGCGGGCTTTCGAACATTGGAAATCGAATCGGCCGCGGGCCGCCGCCGGCGTTGGCGAACGCCTGGCTCGCGAGGAATTGCATGAGCGTCGCTGAGCGCTATTTTGTGGACTCGGATCTTCTCCTGTATTACGTGGATCCGGTGGACTCGCGGAAGCAGGTCCGGGCCTTCGAGTGGCTCGAAGCTTTGTGGGCGGCAGGCGCGGGGTGCCTGAGTTGGCAAGTCCTGCACGAGTTCTACTGCAGTGCGGTAAGGAAGATGCGTATGGAACCAGCGCGCGCCCGCGAGATTGTGGCAGACCTGGCGCAGTGGCAGCCCGTGGATACTACTCTCGGCCTGGTTCAGCAAGCCTGGTATTGGATCGATTCCGCGCAGATTTCCTACTGGGATGCACTTATGCTCGCCGCTGCCCAACGGGCCGGGGCCCGGTATTTGCTGTCGGAAGACTTTCAGGCCGACCGCGATTATGACGAAATCCAGGTTCTCAACCCGTTCGACCGCTCTGTATCCGACTTTGCGTGGTAAACGGATCCTTTTGCGTTTTGAACGTGGCGATGTTGCGTGGGCTTTTCATCTTTTCTACATAGGGTGTTAATTCGGGGTTTGGGATTGGGCTGGGCCAGTGGAGGCGAAACCTTTGAAGGTTTCTCCCCCACGCCCCCTCTTCCAACGTGCTCCTTTCCGCGAGTAGCAACCCTCGGTCGGGTAGTACGCCCGAATGCGGACTGATGGACGCTGGAGCGACCGGCCGCTACCACAGCACCAGCGGCCGATCTCCCGGGCTGAAAGTCAACCCCAACGAGGCCCGGTAGTCGGTGAGTCTGTACGGCGATCCACTGGTCGTCGCTTTTGAAGGCGGCGATAGATTTCCAACGACATCAGAGGCTTCAATTCAATCGTGTATGTGTACGTCGTTCTGTCCGTCAAGCCGCTATCTTGATAGTCGAGACAGGCGGTAGTCGCAATGACAATAGCCGGCGACGCCCACGTTGTCGGTGGCCCCGTTCCAGGAGACATAGGCCTGAGTCGGGTTGCCGGATGTCGCCGTCACGCCAGTGGGCGAAGTCGTCGGAGTCGTATCGGGTATTGGGGCAGCAGAGCGAGCGTATGAGTCCGGCCTAAACGGTACTGCCGAGGCAGGTGTGGTACGCGCACATAAAAGAGTCGCTTTTATGCTCCTCCATCACGGGACTTCCCCCAACGGGCTTCGGCGGCTTTGCGGGCGATCTCCTGGCGCCGCTCTTGGGTAAGGGAGCGGGCTCGGGCTTTGCCACCCACTAAGCCGGCCTTCTTGCCTATCTCTGATTGCGCAGCAGCGGATAACTTCGCGGCACGCGCCTTTCCTCCAAGGCGCCCAAGCTCAACCGCTGCGCGATTGCGTCGCGCCATGAATGCTAACTTAGCACAAACGTAAATCCAGATTCTTTTGCATCTTTTTTCTTTTTGTGCTTGACATAGCGCCATGTCATGCATACAATGAAAGAGGTCGCAAATTTGATCGCTGGGCCCTGGGACGAAAGGAGAATGTGATGTCGTCGATGTGGACCGCTACGTCCGATCTGGATTACTACGGACAAGACGAATTCAGCGGAGATGAGCCCGAAGATGAGCAAGAGCCGGAACTGGAACCGCCGGATGACTTTCCAGAACCGCCGGACGATGGACCGGAACCCCCGGTAGTAGAACGACAAGAAGAAATAGGAGAACAACAATGACGAATGGAATTCTGCGCTTCAATACCAACTCCCCAGTCGAGGTATCCCTCCGCTGGGACAACGGAAAACGGGTCGAAGGGCGTTATGGCGAGCAGATCATGTACACCCTCGAAGGCGATCGGGTCATGTACGTCCCGCCCGTAGTGGCGAAACAGATCCAGGAACTTGGGATACAGGCCCGTGAGGTCTTCGAGATTTGCAAAGCCGAACTGCGCGAAGAAAACAAGCGCTGGATCGAGTGGCGCGTTAGAAGGGTAGAGGAACCGCGGCATCCGGCCTCGTCGGGAAACGTTTCGGAAGCCGCGGCAACTAGTCTGGACAATGAAGCCCAGAATCATCGCAATGGTAGCACACGCCAAAGCCCGAGGCCGCTGGACCTGCAGGCCTCTCCCGATGGTACCCTTCTGCCGGTTCCTGTAACCGGTGCCGGGATCACCGCTATGGAGCTGGCAATGAGCGGGGCCGCGGAAATCGCGCAGCGGGTCGAATCCAGAGCTCGGATGCGGAACTATTCGCTCCAGTTTAACAGTGAAGACATCAGGGCCATTGGACTGACCATGTTCATTCAGGCGATGCGAGAGCGAGG
>CAWJJQ010000012.1:0-236262 GCA_963843255.1 Bryobacterales bacterium
GTATCCAGCCGCATTTTCGAATGGAGCCCGGAGCTGCGGGTGCGCGCCGCGGCGAACATCGCCATGTACAAGCGCATCCGGCAGGTGATCGACGGAGCGGACGTTTATCATCTGACGCCGCAGCCCTCCCACAACGATCCGCAAGGCTGGATGGCGATTCAGTATGTTGCGCCGGACGCACGGCGCAGCGTGGTGCTGGCCTATCGGCTGGGTAACAGCGCAGCGCAACAGCAATTGAAACTGCGCGGACTGGCTGCGGGGCATTTCGAGGTCACGGTCGATGGCCGGCCTGCCGGCGTTTATAGCGCGGCCGATCTCGGCAGTGAAGGCCTGCCAGTGAAGTTGGGCGAGGAATGGCGCGCGGCGATTATCGAGCTTCACGCGGCTCCCTAAGCCGCCAGCCCCTTCGACTGCATTTGACTTCTGCGGGCGCGCCTGAAAAAATAAGAGGAAGCCAGCCAGATTCATGCGGATGTGGCGGAATTGGCAGACGCGCTAGATTCAGGTTCTAGTTCTCGCAAGGGAGTGGAGGTTCAAGTCCTCTCATCCGCACCAAAACAAAATAAAGACTTAGTCAAATCTCAGTGGGGTCTTCGACGCCTCAGCGAATTTCCATGGCGTCGGTTTTATGGCCCATGATCCGCATACGCGCATAGCGGCGATGTGAAAAGATACCTCGGCGGAGCCGCCCATGTGAGGGGGGTATCCTTCCAACACCAACTGCACGTTGGTGGCGGCAGTGAGCCGGCCCCCGACTGTGGTCGCGTCGATTCGGGACCACTCAAGGGTAATGCGCGCTTCGCTGGGTGCGTGGCGCCAGCTTACCCTACAGTATGAGGCGCCGGGTGCGTGAGGACCGACTTCAGTCACAGCCGCGTAAACCTGATTGCCGTCCAAAAAGCTTCCGCTGCGGGACCCCACGCGCAACCCAAAAGATATCGGCCCTCCGTTGCTCCCGGCAAGAAAAACGATGCCATTCCAGGCATCGGAGTCGAATGCGTCCAGTTTGATGTCGCGGAGCGTGACGCCATTTTGGGCGAACGCCGCATATACAAGCGTGGCTGTCAGGAATAAGAGTTTTGTGTACATCGAAAATCCATGTATTGTGCCGTTTCGGTGAAGCCCGGCGGCACTCCTAGGATGTGCCGCAGCTCTGACACCCCAACGGAAACCATCCGGCTTAACACCGTATCGCTAGTGTAGTGTCCCCGAATTACCTGGTCTTTCGTTTGCGGGTCTTTCTGGCCGTGGAGCCGGGCTGGATTTGTTCAAGAGTTTGGCGGCAGCGCGCGAGTTTGGCCACGATGGATTCGACGGTCGCCGTCCAGACAAACGGTTTGGGTTTCTCGTTCCAGGCGGCGAGAAACTCGTTAATGGCCGCGATCAGGTCGTCGACGCTCAAGAAGGAATCGCGGCGGATTCTCTTGCTGGTTAACTCGCCGAACCAGCGTTCAATCAGATTCAACCAACTGGAACTGGTTGGAATGTAGTGCACGTTGAACCGGGGATTTTGGTTGAGCCAATCCTTTACCTCCGGCGTGCCATGGCTGCCGTAATTGTCCATCACCAGATGTAGCGGCGTCTTGCCGGGGAACTCGCGGTTGATGCGGCGCAGGAACCGCAGAAACTCATTGTGGCGGTGACGCCTGTAGCAGTCGCCGATGACTTTGCCAGCGAGCACATCGAGCGCCGCGAACAGGGTTGTCGTTCCGTGTCGCTTGTAGTCATGGGTCATGGTGCCGCAGCGCCCTTTCTTCAGCGGCAATCCGGGCTGGGTTCGTTGCAGAGCCTGAATTTGGCTCTTCTCGTCGACACAAAGTACAATCGCCTGGTCGGGAGGATTCAGGTAAAGACCGACCACGTCCGTGAGTTTCTCGAGGAATCTCGGATCGCGTGATAGTTTGAACGTCTCTGTGCGATGCGGCTTAAGGTTGTGGCTACGCCAGATCCTGCTCACGCTGGACTTGCTGATACCCTGTGCCACCGCCATGGTGCGGCAACTCCAATGCGTGCTTCCTTTTGGCTTAGATTGCAAAGTGGCGTCAATCACCGCCTTGATTCGAGTCACATCATAACTGGGTTTCCGGCCCCGTCCGGGAGCAATCTCCCAAAGCGCTTGGGGCCCGCCGCTGCAGAAGCGTTCGCGCCAGAGGCGAACCGTCTTACGGTTCATGCCGTTCTCAGCAGCGATCATTGTCTCCGTCTTGCCAGTGGCAACAGCCAGGATAATCCGGCAACGAAGTGCTACCTGCTGTGGAGTTCCCAAAGCTAATACCCAGCCTTGGAGTTCTCTGCGCTGGTCCGGTGACAGGACAAGAGGAGCAATGGCGCGGGGCATGAACAATTATGGCCCGAGCCCTTAACGTATGTCCATCTATTTGTGGGATACCACACTAGTCGCGCGACGCAGCGCTTAAGAAGGGCCGACGGAATTGAGGCGAAGCCACGTTGGCCGAATAAATCGACCGTCGCGGTGAACTTGCGGGTAACACCGGATATCGATTGTCATCGATGTGTTTTCGTTGGCGCCGTTGCGGGTAGATTTGCCACCCAACTGCACCGAATAGTATCGCCTGCCGCGAAGTTCGGGAAGGGCGATCCACCAGTTCTCCAGGCACAGCTTCCCCATCGTCGCGATGGCCGTGGCCGATGGTAGATGACCTACCCTGCAAAATCATAACGGTCAGCCAGCAAACCCAAGCAAACTGCCGAACGCTTCGCCGCGGAACCAACGGGTTGAGGGTGGGAGTTAAACCTCAAATAGGAGTAGACCGGTGCGGCAATGTGCTCGACCAGCTTTCTTTTTGGATCACGGATGCGAAGCAGTCCAGCCAAAGAAATTACGGGATTGCATGCTCCCACCTGCGGGTCCGAACACGCTGAATGAACCCGCCAACATCTGTGACCCCGAGGGATTTGCAGCATCCGCCGGGAACAGGAAGCCGGTGTACGACTGATACGAAAGCGGATTGCCGGGGACTCCAAGCCGCAAAAAACTAATTTGCTGCGCCCCGCCGCTCCACAAGCCCGTAATCACATTACTGTAACCTTCGAACACCATGCTTCCAACAAAACTCCCGTCGGTCGCGAGCGACGGAAGGCAGAGCAATCCGTGGCTTCCGTTAGCGTTCAAGTTCCAGCATCCGAGTGGCAAGGAGGGCGATGGCTGGGCCGCGCTGCCGGAATCCGACCCGAAACCGGGTGCCAGAACCAAAATCAATGTGAACAGCAACAATACGAACGCGCGTTTTTTCGTGCTCATCAACTCCTCCTCGGTCCGGAATTATACCAGGGCTGAAATGCCATCCAAAACCCCACTATCCGGCGCGTCACTGATCTGGCTCCAAGCCGTCGAATGATTTGTGAGAAAATCCTTTAGCTAAGCGCTGCGCAAAGCAGGCGCATCGGCAACCCTCGTCGCAAGGCATGAATATCTCAGCGGTTTTCATCGAACGGCCGGTGGCCACCACTTTGCTAACGGTGGCCATTGCGCTCGCGGGTGCAGTGGCTTTCCGCATTTTGCCGGTGTCGCCGCTGCCGCAGGTGGACTTTCCGACGATTTCGGTGGAGGCGGAGTTGCCGGGCGCGAGCCCCGAAACGATGGCCTCATCGGTGGCCGCACCACTGGAGCGACAGTTCACGCGGATTGCGTCCGTCACCGAGATGACTTCTTCAAGCAGCCTCGGATCAACCGGTATTACCCTGCAGTTCGACCTCAACCGAAATATCAACGCGGCTGCACGCGACGTACAGGCGGCCATCAACGCGGCTCGCGGATACCTGCCCGCAAACCTTCCGAATAACCCCACCTACCGGAAGGTGAATCCATCCGATTCCCCGATTATGCTGCTGGCGCTGACGTCGCCCATTCTCAGCAAAGCCCATATGTATGACGCGGCCTCCTCCATCATGGCGCAGAAGCTTTCGCAGGTGAGCGGCGTGGGCCAGGTGGATGTGTGGGGCAGTTCCCTGCCGAGCGTCCGGGTCGAGCTTAACCCCACCATCTTGAATAAATACGGCATCGGCCTCGAGCAGGTGCGGAGTGTGCTCGCGGCAGCAAACTCCAACACTCCGAAGGGGCATTTTTCTAACGGTCACCGGAGTTGGGACGTCGACGCCAACGATCAAATCTTCAAGGCCAGCGATTACCGGCCATTGATCGTCGCCTACCAGGACGGAAGGGCGGTGCGCGTTTCAGATGTTGCCGATGTGTTGGACTCGGTAGAGGATGTCCGCAATGCGGGTTATGCCAACGGTTTGCCTTCCGTGCTGGTTGCGATTTTCCGGCAGCCCAGCGCGAATATTATCGATACGGTGGATCGCATCCGGGACGAACTTCCGCGGCTGCAGGCGTCCATCCCCCAGTCCATCAATCTGATGGTGACCATGGACCAAACGGTGACCATCCGCGCATCGGTCCATGACGTGGAAAGATCCCTTTTGGTCTCCGTGGTGCTGGTGGTGCTCGTAGTATTCGTGTTTCTGAGAAGCCCGCGGACTACGCTCATCCCCGCCGTGGCCGTGTCGGTCTCGCTGATCGGCACATTCGGTGTCATGTACCTGCTGCATTACAGTATCGATAATCTGTCGCTCATGGCCCTCACGATCTCTACGGGCTTCGTGGTGGACGACGCGATTGTGGTGATCGAGAACATCATGCGCTATCTGGAACAGGGCATCCATCCCTTCTGGGCGGCGCTCAAGGGCGCGAAGGAAATCAGCTTCACGGTGCTGTCCATGAGCGTTTCGTTGATCGCCGTATTTATCCCGCTGCTGTTAATGGGCGGCATCGTGGGACGCCTGTTCCGCGAGTTCGCCGTGACCCTCTCGGTGGCCATTACCGTCTCGCTGATGGTTTCGTTGACGACCACTCCCATGATGTGCGCGCACCTTCTTAAGGAGCACAGGGAACACGGCTGGTTATACCGCGTGACGGAGCGGGCATTCCAGGCCGGCATCGATTTGTACGGCGTGACGCTGGCGGCTGCACTACGCGCCGCGCCCTTGACTCTGGCAGTCCTGCTCGCGACCGTCGGCCTGAACGTTTATCTATTCACCCACGTCTCCAAGGGATTCTTTCCCATGCAAGACAACGGACGCCTGATGGGAGCCATACAAGGCGATCAGGACACATCGTTTCAGGCGATGAACAACATTTTGCGGCGAATGATCGCCATCGTGGACGCCGATCCCGCCGTCGCCACCGTAAACGGCTTCACGGGTAGCGGTATGGCCAACACCGCGCGCATGTTCGTTAACCTCAAGCCGCTTCTGGAAAGGGGTGTAACCGTGGACCAGGTGATCGCCCGGTTGCGGCCGCAATTGGAACGGATACCCGGGGCATCGCTCTATCTGCAGGCATCGCAAGACCTGAGGGTGGGCGGACGCATGAGCAATGCGATGTACCAATTCACCATGCGCGGCGACAACCTCGCGGACCTAGCGAACTATGCTCCGCGGATGCTGCAGGAACTGCGGAACATCCCTGTGATTGCGGATGTGAGCAGCGACCAGCAGGACCGCGGACTGCAGTCCATGGTGCGGTATGACCGGAGCACGGCGGCGCGCTTTGGCATTTCATCCCAACTCATCGACAACACCCTCTACGACGTTTTCGGGCAGCGCCAAGTGTCCACAATATATAGCGCGCTCAATCAGTACCACGTAGTGATGGAGGCCGCCCCCGAGTTTCTGCAGAGCCCGCAATTTTTGAGTCAGGTCTATGTGCGCACACCTGGTGGTCGCGAGGTTCCATTGAGCGCTCTCGCGACTTTTGGTCCAACCACCGCGCCCCTGGCGGTAAACCATCAGGGTCTGGGACCGGCGGTTACCGTCTCCTTCAACCTGCAACCGGGCGTTGCCCTGGGCGACGCCGTGCAGGCCATCCTCCATTCGGCCGCCAGGATTGGTCTGCCGCGCACGATCCAGACCGGTTTCGCGGGTACGGCGCAGGCCTATCAGCAATCCCTTGGCAATCAGCCGGTCTTAATCTTGACCGCGCTGGCCGCCGTCTATATCGTGCTCGGAATCCTGTACGAAAGCATAGTCCATCCAATTACGATTATCTCCACGCTGCCGTCGGCGGGTGTCGGCGCGCTGTTGGCGCTAAAGCTAACCCACACCGACCTCAGCGTCATCGCCATGATCGGGATTATTCTTCTGATCGGCATTGTAAAGAAGAATGCCATTATGATGATCGATTTCGCGTTGCTCGCAGAGCGGGTGGAAGGCAAGAATTCGAGGGATTCCATCTTTGAAGCGTGCATCCTGCGCTTCCGCCCCATCCTGATGACCACCATGGCCGCTATGTTGGGCGCGTTGCCGCTGGCACTGGGAACCGGTACCGGTTCGGAATTGCGCCGCCCGCTCGGCATTACGATTATCGGCGGGCTGCTGGTGAGCCAGTTGCTAACGCTTTATACCACGCCGGTGGTGTATCTCTACTTTGATCGGCTGCAGCGCTGGTGGCATCGAGTGCTCCGCAGGGAAGCGCCCGAAGCAGACAGCCGCCTGCGAACATCGGCTCAATCGTGACGAGAGGCGAATGGTGAAGGGCCGGTGTTGGGCCGGCCCTTTTCAACAGTGCTCAGGCTAAGTCGTAGCGATCAAGGTTCATCACCTTGCTCCACGCAGCCACGAAGTCCTTCACAAACGCCTCCTTCGCGTCGTCGCATGCATAGGCTTCCGCGACTGCCCGGAGCTGGGAGTTCGAGCCGAAAACGAGGTCGACACGGGTGCCGGTCCATTTGAGTTCGCCCGTCGCGCGATCGCGCCCCTCAAAGACGCCTGCTGTAGGGGACGCCTGCCACTTTGTATCCATATCGAGCAGGTTGACGAAGAAATCATTGGTCAGCGTCTCCGGCCGCTTGGTGAAGACGCCGTGTTTCGCCTGCCCGACGTTCGCATTGAGGGCGCGCATCCCGCCGACGAGAACGGTCATCTGGGGAGCGGTCAGCGTCAGCAACTGCGCCCGGTCCACGAGCAGTTCCTCCGCCGGCCGTGGGTCGCCGCCCCGGAGATAGTTGCGGAATCCATCAACGGCGGGCTCCAGTACAGCGAACGAAGCCGCATCGGTCTGCTCCTGCGACGCATCCGTGCGTCCCGGCGAGAACGGAACCTTCACATTGTGGCCGGCCTTCTTCGCGGCATCCTCGACGGCGGCGCATCCTCCGAGGACGATCAAATCGGCAAGCGAGACCTTCTTCCCGCCGGACTGCGAGCTATTGAAATCCTTTTGGATCGCCTCCAGCGTCCGAAGAACCTTAGCCAGTTCGGCCGGCTGGTTGACTTTCCAGTCCTTTTGCGGCGCGAGGCGAATGCGTGCACCATTGGCGCCGCCGCGCTTATCGCCGCCGCGAAACGTGGCGGCCGAGGCCCAGGCCGTCGAGACCAGTTCGGAGATGGACAGGCCGGATGCCAGAATCTTAGCCTTCAGGGCCGCTATGTCCTGCTCGCCGATCAGTTCATGATTCACCGCGGGAACAGGGTCCTGCCACAGCAGCGGTTCTGCTGGAACGAGCGGGCCAAGATAACGGGATAGCGGCCCCATATCGCGGTGGGTCAGTTTGTACCAGGCCTTAGCGAATGCGTCCGCGAATTCCTGGGGATTCTGTTGGAAATGCTTCGAGATTTTTGCGTAAGTCGGGTCCACCCTTAGGGCGAGGTCCGTGGTGAACATCATGGGGGCATGCTTCTTCGACGGATCGTGAGCATCCGGCACGGTGCCCGCCGCGGACCCGTTCTTGGGCGTCCATTGTTGAGCACCGGCGGGACTCTTCGTAAGCTCCCATTCGTAGCCGAACAGGTTGTCGAAGTAGTTGTTGTCCCACTTCACCGGGTTAGTGGTCCATGCGCCCTCCAGGCCGCTGGAGATCGCGTGAGCGCCGCTTCCACTGGCAAAGGTGCTCTTCCAGCCCAAGCCTTGCTCCTCGATACCGGCGCCTTCGGGTTCAGGACCGACAAACTTGTCCGGTTCGGCGGCGCCATGGGCTTTGCCGAATGTGTGCCCGCCGGCGATGAGGGCCACCGTCTCCTCGTCATTCATGGCCATGCGCGCAAACGTTTCCCGGATATCGCGTGCCGCGGCGACGGGATCCGGCTTGGCATTGGGCCCTTCGGGATTAACGTAGATCAGGCCCATTTGAACGGCCGCGAGAGGATTCTCGAGATCACGGTCGCCGCTGTAGCGCTCGTCCGCCAGCCACTTGCCCTCCGGCCCCCAGTAAATGTCTTCTTCAGGCTCCCACACGTCTTCGCGCCCACCGCCGAAACCGAAAGTCTTCAACCCCATCGATTCCAGGGCGACGTTGCCGGCGAGGATCATCAGGTCGGCCCACGAGATCTTGCGGCCGTACTTTTGTTTGATCGGCCAGAGCAACCGGCGCGCCTTGTCGAGACTGACGTTGTCCGGCCAGCTGTTGAGGGGCGCAAACCGCTGCGATCCGGAACCCGCGCCGCCCCGGCCATCGGCGATGCGGTACGTGCCCGCGCTATGCCACGCCATGCGGATGAAAAACGGCCCGTAGTGCCCGTAGTCCGCGGGCCACCACGGCTCGGATTTGGTCATCGCGGCATGCAGGTCCTGGATCACGGCGTCCAGGTCGAGGCTCTTGAATTCTTCAGCGTAATTGAACTCCTTGTCCATGGGATTGGACAGCGGGGAGTGCTGGTGCAGGATCTTCAGGTTCAACTGGTTCGGCCACCAGCCCGCATTCGCGGGGGCGCCAGCCGTGTGTCTGCGAGCGCCGTTCGATACCGGGCACTTGGATTCGGTTGACGAGTTTTGCTTCTGATTATCGGGGACAGGCTCCCCCACCGCGGTAGTAAATTGTTTTTCCTTTTCCATATGTTCATCTTCCTTCGAATCAGTCCAAAAATGTTTTGCGAACTACGAACCGGTCATGGCTTTCGCAGTCGCGCTATCCCCGCCGGCCGTGCGCATTTCGCGCACAGCCCGCGGAAAATAAGTTCGCATTCGCGCACAACCCGCTTGCCAAGGGAACTCAAGGCCGGACTGGGCACGTCGTACCACTCAATGTCCTCCACATTGCCGCAGTGGTCGCAGATGAAGTGGTGATGACGCACGCCCTTCGCGTCGAATCGCGCGCCGCGGCCCTCCACGGCCACTTCACGCACCAAACCCGCCTGCACCAGGTCCCGTAGATTGTTATAAGTCGTGGCCCTTGAAGATCGCGGATCGACGCGATTCACCGCTTCGAAGATCTCCGCCGCCGTGGGATGCCTGTTATGTTCCATCAGGAATGCCATCACCGCGTAGCGTTGCGGAGTGCACCGCAACCCGCCCGCCTCCAGGGACCGTTTGATCGCCTCCGGGACCATTAATGGCTTAGATTATGTCTAATATGATATTTTGTCAAGAGTCAAGCCTTGGCGGGGGGCGGTGGGATTGGCTGGGAGTCTTGACATAATAAGGCGAAACCGAAACTGAGAGATCCTGATGCATATTCTGACTCCGATTCCCGCTGCTTGCCTGAGTGCGGTCTGGATGGTGGTGGCCTTCGCTCCCGCTCAGGCCGGCGACCTCGACAAGATCAAGAGCTTCGGCACCATGGGCAAGGAGCGAAAGTTGCTCCCCGAAGGTACAGAGACCGAGCTTTTTCGCTATGCGGGCCACGGCGCCCTGACCCACATGTGGTTCGGCGGGGATTTCAAGAATTACGGATTAACACGCATCCGCATCTATGTCGACGGCGAAAAACAGGCCTCTATCGATATGGAACTGATGATGGGCCACGGTATTGGCTTTCAGGACGAAGGCGCGCCGTGGGGTATCGAGCGCATCGGCAAAACCGGCCAGCCCAGCGGGATCTACGACACCTACCGCATTCCCTTCGGCCGTAACGTCCGCGTGACGGCCGAGCGCCGCAACGACGAGCCGGAGAATCCTGCGTTCTGGTGGATTATCCGCGGGGTCGAGAACCTGCCGGTTGAAATTAGCGGCGTTCGCCTGCCGGACGATGCCCGCTTGCGCTTGTATAAGACGGAGAACCGCACCGCTCATCCGTTGGAGGAGTTCGACATCTACGCCGGAAGTCGCCCGGGTGCGCTCTACGAAGTCGCCATCGCCGCCAGGAGCAGCAATTTCGGATTCCTCGAAAGCTGCGTGCGCGCCTATATGGGCGGAGCGAAGACACCGCTAATGCTCTCCTCGGGCATGGAGGATTACTTCCTCGGAACATATTATTTCAATCGCGGGAAATACTACACGCCCGTCGCGGGGCTGACCCACCTGGTGGCTGACAGGGAGTTCTCCGCCTATCGTTTTCACGAGGCCGATCCGGTCTTCTTTCCCGCGCGAACGCGGCTCACCATCCGCGACGGCGAGATGGTAGACGGCAAAGTAGTCGGTCCAGACGCCGGCCCTGCCGACACCGTCTATACGACCTACGTGTGGGTTTACGAGTGGTAGGCACTTATAGAGGTACAATCCCCGCGCATGCGGCTGCTACCAAACTGTGCATCGATTCTGGGTGTGACGCTCATCTCCTGTGTTTGGCGGCGTAGTCCTCGGCCCCCGAGAGGCCAGCTCTACGGCTTAGGCTGCTTGGGATCCCAAGTGCTGTACGGCACGAGTCTCACTGGCGGTGAGGGCGTCATTCCTGGGGAAGACTGCATCCGGGCAGGCACGACGCAGAATGGCGGGGCCGGCAACTTGGGATAGGCCGGAAGTACTAGCGATCGCGCACCGGCACATCGACCATGCGGGATTTACCGGGCGCGTCATGACCGATGCCGGCGATGGCGCTGGCTCCCTCAATATGCTGGTGGGCACCGAGGGGGGCGCCAGCTAACGAAAGTGAGTACGCATTCAGGCTGGAGGAGGCTCATTGCCGCGAAATAAGCGTATCCGCCTGCCTGGGCCCGGCGGTATTATGATGGGGCAGGTCAGTAACCTGCGGGCCGGGTCGGTCGTCTTTTTATTGGAATCGATAATTGCCAGTTTCCGGCCCGTTGCGGCGCCCCCGACTGCGGCCGTTCAGCCACAAAAAATGAAACCGATTGTTCTCCTGGTAGTCACAATTGTTCTATCTGTGCCGATGTGGGCGCAGACTGCGACTCTGCACGGGCAGGTCACGGATGAAACCGGTGCGGTCGTGCCCGGCGCAACCTTAACTCTCAGCGGGCCGATGGGTGTGTCCAAGATGACGACGTCGGGCAACGACGGATCGTATACGTTCGTTGGCCTGGCTCCAGGCAGCTATGACGTGCGCGCGGCGGCAGCCGATTTAACTCAGGCGCAGCCTATCCGGATCGAGTTGAAATCGGGCGCGCAAAGCGTGAACGTACAGATGAAAGTAGCGTCGGTGACCCAGCAGGTCACGGTGCAGGAGAACGGCGGACCGAGCGTAAGCACCGATCCATCCAGCAACTCCACGGCGACGGTTCTGCGCGGAGACGACTTACAGGCGCTGTCGGACGATCCCGACGACCTGCAATCGGACTTGCAGGCGCTGGCCGGACCGGCGGCGGGTCCCGAGGGCGGCGAAATCTTCATTGACGGATTCAGCGGCGGGCAGATGCCGTCGAAGGATTCGATCCGGGAAGTGCGGGTGAACCAGAATCCGTTTTCGCCGGAGTTCGACAAGCTGGGCTACGGCCGCATCGAGATCCTGACCAAGCCGGGCACCGACAAGATGCACGGGCAGGGGTTTTTCAATTTCGGCGACGACATTTTCAATTCGCGCAATCCGTACGCCCAGCAGAAGGCGCCCTTCAAGCTGGAAGAGTACGGCGGAACGATTGCTGGACCATTGAGCAAACATGCCTCCTTCTTCCTGGACACGGAGCGGCGGGCGATCGACAACGGTTCGGTGATCGACGCCATCACGCTGGACCCGGCGACATCTGCTATCAACCCGTATACCGGAGTGCTGCTGGCGCCGCAGCGGCGTTTGCGGGTCAGCCCGCGGGTGGACTATCAATTAAGCCAGAACAACACACTGACGATGCGTTACGGCTTCACGCGAAACGACGTGCAGGACCAGGGGATCGGCAATTTCAACCTGCCTTCGCGAGGCTACTTCACGCTCGATCAGGACCAGACGGTGCAGGTCACCGACACAGTAGTGCTGGGGCCGAGCACGGTTAACGAGACGCGGTTCCAGTTCTATCACGAACAGAGCAACGAGTCCTCAAACAGCTCGGCGCCGGCGCTGCTGGTGCTGGGGGCTTTTAATTCGGGTGGCGCGCAGACGGGCCGGTATTTCGACACCGAGAACTACTACGAGATGCAGAACTTCACGTCGATCGTCAAGGGGACGCACACGTGGAAGTTCGGCGCGCGGGCGCGGGGCGTGACGATCGACAACACCTCGCCGCAGAATTTCGGCGGCACGTTTACCTTCGGCGGAGGGCTGGCGCCCGAGTTGAACACCGATAATCAGGAAGTGCTGGACGGTGGGCAGCCGGTGCTCGTGCCCATTACCTCGATCCAGCAGTATCAACGGACGCTGCTGGGCCTGCCGGGGGGCGGCGCAACACAGTTCAGCATCGCCGCGGGCGATCCATACCTGGCAGTGAACCGGGTAGATGTGGGGGCGTACGTAGGCGACGACTGGCGCGTGCGGCGCAACGTGACCCTGAGCCTGGGGCTGCGCTATGAGATCCAGAACAACATCTCCGATCACCGGGACGTGGCGCCGCGCATCGGCTTTGCATGGGCGCCGGGAGCCAGCCAGATCGCGCTGCATCCCAAACTGGTGATCCGGGGCGGATTCGGCTTGTTTTACTCGCGTTTCAATGTCTCCAATACCGAGACGGCCCAGCGCTACAACGGCATCGTGCAGCAGGAGTACATCCTGAACAATCCGAGCTTCTTCCCGACGGTGCCAACCATAGCGCAACTGCTGGCGATGCCGGGCATTGAATCGACGTCCACGATTCAGGAGATCAGCTCGCGGCTGCGCGCGCCGTATATCATGCAGTCCGCCGTCAGCGCGGAGCGGCAACTGGCGCACAACACCACGGTTTCGGTGACCTACACGAATTCGCACGGGCTGCACATGCTGCGGTCGGAGGAGCTGAACGCGCCGGGGCCGATTTACCTGATGGAATCTTCCGGACTTTACAATCAGAACCAGCTCATCACCAACGTGAACGCGCGGGTGAACGGCAACATGTCGTTATTCGGCTATTACACGTTAAATTACGCGATGAGCAACACGGACGGACTGGGCACGTTTCCGGGCAGCCCTTACACCATGGCCGGCGAGTACGGTCCGGCGGCAACGGATATTCGGCACCGCGCGTTTATCGGCGGATCGTTGAACACGAAGTGGAACATCCGGTTAAGCCCGTTCATCGTGGTGCAATCGGGCGCTCCTTATAACATCACGATCGGGCGCGATGTTTACGGCGATACTTTGTTCAACGCGCGGCCCGGGGTGCCCACGGATTTGAGCAAGCCGGGCTTGATCGACACGCCTTATGGGTGGCTGGATCCGAATCCTATGCCGGGTGAGGAGATCCTGCCGCGAAACTACGGCCGCGGGCCAGGGCAGATTACGGTGAATATGCGGCTGGGCAAGACGTTCGGATTCGGTCCGGAGCGGGAAGGTGCGACGGGCGGATCAGGGCCGATGGGCGCCGGCCATAATTCCGGGTTCCACAGCGTGTTCGCCGATACACCCACCTCACGGCGCTACAACCTGACTCTGTCGATCTCGGCCCGGAACCTGCTCAACCACGTAAACGAAGGGCCGATTATCGGACAGATCACGTCGCCGCTGTTTGGCGAGGCGAACCAGGTGGCGGGCGGTTACGGAGCGTTCTCTGAGACGGCCAACAACCGGCGGCTGGAACTGCAGTTGCGGTTTATGTTTTAGGCCGGATGCGCCGGAGGCGTTCCAGGTCCTCGGCGCGCCCGGTGCCTTGTTTGTTGGCGATCAGGTCGGCGAGCGAGATGAAATACACCGGGACATTAAGGATCGTGCTTTCGACCCGGTTGCAACAGGCGTTGGCGAACTCGACTCCGGTAATTTGAGTCAAAACATCGATGCGAACGGGTGCTACACCGATCTGGTACACGACACCGTCCTGCGTAAACTTTTGTGGCGTGATGCCGTCCTGCTTCAGCGGAGCGCCGAATCCTGCAAGGGCATGGTAGAGCCGTTCCGCGTTTGGCGAAGAGTTGCGAACCCACAGATCCAGATCCTTCGTATAGCGCGGCTCGGCATACTTCATGACCGCGTAGCCGCCGACGATCAGGTACTCAACTTGAAAGTCGTTTAAGGTTTGTAACAGTTCTCTGTAGTGTGGGCTCCCGGTCATGTTTGAGCCGTTCCGCCAATTCGACCATCTCCCAAGCCGCCTGGAAAATGGCTTCGTCGCCCTGCTCCTGCCAGAACTCGATGTCGAAATCGCGGCCGGGGAATTCGCCAACCATGAGGCGGGTCTTCCATTTGGGTGACGGGGTTTCGTCCATCAGTTCAGAGTCAATTGTACCAATCCGCCTGCTGACGGCCGGGCGTGACCGGCGGTTGCGGCGTAGTGGGCAGGCCGATACAATCTAGTTGGCTGATCTGATGCGAAAAGTCCCACTCGGCGAGTCAATTCGGATTATCGGGCGCGGTTCACTGAATTGGATCGCGAGGCGTCCGATTGTGGTTTCCTTCGAGGTGACGGATTCATGCACCTGCTATTGCCGGCATTGCGATCACGGAGGGCCGAAGGACGATAGTAATAATCTGAAGCCGGACGCATACCGGCGGTTTATGGAGGCGCTGCGCCCCTGCGTGGTTCAAGTTTCGGGCGGCGAGCCGTTGATGCGCGAGGACCTGGCGGAAATCGTGCGGAATATCAAGCATTGTGGCCGACCGCCGTATACGATCCTGGTGTCCAACTGGTCGCTGATGACGGAGGATCGCTACCGTAAGATGCGTGAAGCGGGCGTGGACCAGTTTTCGGTGAGCCTGGATTTTCCCGATGAACGGCACGACGATTTCCGCGTGCATCCCGGGCTGTATGAGCATTTGAGCCAGATCGTTCCGCGGCTGGCGGCGCTGGGGCATGACGATATCGTGCTGAACAGTTGCATCACCAGCGCTAATGTGGACGAGATCGTAGCGCTGGCCGGTAGAGCTCGGGAGTGGGGAGTGAATTTGTGTTACAGCGCGTATTCGCCGCGGCGCACCGGATGCCGCGATTATTTTCTGCACACGCCGGCGCAGTTGGCCGCGCTCGATCGAGGGTTGGACGCGGTGGAGACGATGCGGAACGATACCAACTGGATCGTGAACTCGCGCAGCACGCTGGACGCGACGCGCGCTTACTTCGCACGCGGGGGCACGCCGGGCTGTACGGCCGGATTGCGATTTCTGGTGGTCAGAAGCGACGGAATGCTGCAGCCCTGTTCCATGCAGTTCCAGCCGTACCCCCTGGAGGCGAGGGAACACATGATCGCCGAGTTCACCGCGAACAACCGGTGCGACGAATGCTATGTGTCAATACGCTCCTACTTGGACAAGAACTTTACACAACTTGTCGCAGAAAATGTAGCTGAGTTTTTTTCGTTGCAAATGGGCGAACAGCGTTAGCGGTGCGCCGGGGAAAGCGCAGCCGCGGCGGTTTCAGCGGCAACGGGCGAGGTCACAGCATCGCCGATGCGCATTTCGGTCCAGTTGTAACCAAATTCTTTGCCACAGTCCAAACAAACGACATAGGTTCCATGGCGTTGCCCGGGGACTGGTGAAA
Source organism: Bryobacterales bacterium (assembly GCA_963843255.1). Classification (GTDB taxonomy): domain Bacteria; phylum Acidobacteriota; class Terriglobia; order Bryobacterales; family Bryobacteraceae; genus Bog-159. The sequence continues at coordinate 15,712 of CAWJJQ010000012.1, forward strand.
AACCAGCTTTCCGCGCGGGCGTGATCGGGAAAGTTGTCCTGCGGTGACTGCAACCCATTAAAGCATTCAGCAGCGTGTTAAACATAGCGCGACCCCTTCGACTTCTTAGATTCTGAAACGTAGTCCCAGGTTTCAGGGTACGTACCAGCGTGAATCCCGGATGTTGAAAGCAATCCAAAGACCAACCTGAGAGTTGACGTCACATCAGGTAGTGACAATCACCGCGTTATAGTTTCACGCGTGCAATTTGGCGGCGACGGCTTCGGCGATCTGCTTACCGTGGAAGCGTCCGTTCTCAATGAAGATCTCGTTGGTGTGCATTCCGGCTACGATAACGCCGGCCAGGTAAACGCCGGGGCGTTCGCTTTCCAGCGTTTGCGGATTGCTGCGCGGCTTCTGCGTTTCCGGGTCGAGTGTGATACCTATGGAATTCAAGAACTTGAGATCGGGGCTGTAACCGGTCAAAGCGAAAACGAAATCGTTTTGTAAAATGAGTTCGCCTTCCGGGGTGGAGAGAATAATCGAATCAGGCCGGATTTCCACAAGCTGGGAATTGAAATAAGCAGGGATTTCGCCGCTCTTGATGCGGTTTTCGATATTGGGCTTGATCCAGTACTTTACTTTCTCAGAGATACCAGTACCACGATGGATAAGTGTAACTCGCGCGCCCGTCCAAAACAGCTCCAGCGCGGCAATTGCGGCTGAATTCTTAGCGCCTATCACGGCCACGTCGTGGTTATAGAACGGATGGGGCTCGTTGTAATAGTGGTAAACCTTACCGAGTTGCTCGCCGGGGACGTTTAACAAGTTAGGGACGTCATAGTATCCGGTGGCCAAGACTATCTTGCGCGCGGTGTAAGTGATCGGGCAGCCGAGCCGGTTGGTGGTAAACACCTGAAACGCGCCATCGGAACCGGAAATCTTTTCCACGCGCTCGTAGTCGTGGATATCGAGCTTGAAATGATCGGCCACGCGGCGATAGTACTTCAGCGCTTCATGGCGGTTGGGCTTTTCATTCAGGCTGGTCATCGGAATGTTACCGATTTCGAGCAGCTCGGGCGTGGTGAAGAAGACCATGTTGGCCGGGTAGTGAAAGATCGAATTCACCACGCAGCCCTTTTCGATGAGCAGCGTGCGCATGCCGCGCTCTTGCAATTCGATGCCGCAAGCGAGACCGGTCGGCCCAGCGCCGACTACAATGACGTCGAACTCGGTCACAACTTGCTCTCGACTTCCGCGTAGATGCGGGCGAGTGCGGCGGGCAGGGCTGCGGCGTCCTTGCCGCCACCTTCGGCCATATCCGGGCGGCCGCCGCCTTTTCCGCCGACGGCCTGGGCCAGGGCAGCGGCCAGCTTACCGGCATGCACTTTGGAAGTGAGGTCTTTGGTGACGGCGGAAACGATGGAAACTGTCGAATCCTCGACGGACGCAAGCACCACCACGGCGCTCTTCCACTTGTTGCGCAGGGCGTCCACTAGTTCACGCATCTGCTGGCGATCGAGAGCATCGGCCTGGACGGCCAGCACGTGCGTGCCGTTTATGGTATGGGCGCCGATCTCCAGACCGGCCGCGGCGGAATGGGCCAGCTTGCTTTTCAGGTCGCGCTTTTCGTGCTCGAGGGACTTCTCGCGGGCCAGCATCTTTTCCACGTGCTCGACCAGGTCGGGCTCGGAGGCGCGCAGCAACTCGGAAAGGCGTTGCAGGGTGCCGGTCATCTCCTGGTATTGACGCACGGCGCCTTCGCCGGTCACGGCTTCGATGCGCCGGACTCCGGCGGAGATGCTGCCTTCATACACGATCTTGAAAACTCCGATGTCGCCGGTGCGGCGGACGTGCGTACCGCCGCAAAGCTCCTTGCTGAAATCGGGGACGGAGACTACCCGCACCTGGTCGCCGTACTTTTCACCGAACAAAGCCATGGCGCCGGTGGCCACCGCCTGTTCAAGCGGCAAGACGTTGGTCTCGACACCGCTGTTGCGCAGGATCTGTTCGTTGACCAGGCGCTCGACTTCCTCGATTTCGGCCTTGTCCATGGCGGCATAATGGGTGAAATCGAAGCGCAAGCGGGGCGGCTCAACGACACTGCCGGCCTGTTTGACGTGCGTCCCTAGGACCTGACGCAGGGCGGCATGCAACAGATGCGTAGCCGTATGGTTGCGCATGGTGGAGAGGCGAAGCGGAGCGGCCACTTCGGCGCGCAATTCATCGCCCAGCTTGATGGGCGCGAGCGACACGATGCGATGGACGGTCAGGCCGGGAACCGCGGGATAGGCGGTCTGCACATCGGCTACTTTGTCGCCGTTCAGGGCGAACAAAGCGCCGCGGTCGCCCACCTGGCCGCCGGTTTCGGCGTAAAACGGGGTGCGATCGAGAACCAGCTCCGCTTCCGTGCCGGCGGGGATTTCGCCGCGCAACTCGCGATCCACCAGTAGGCCTTTGACCAGGGAAGTTGAGCACAGCTCGTCGTAGCCTAGAAACTTCGTTCGGCCCTGATCGACCAGCTCCTGATACGCCGGGGCGATCACGCCTTTTTCCGCGCCTTTCCAACTGGCGCGGGCGCGCTCGCGCTGGCCGTTCATCTCGCGGTCGAACCCTCCGCGGTCGATGGCCAGGCCGCGCTCGCGGGCCATATCTTCCTGCTCGTCGAGAGCCAGGCCGAAGGTGTCGTACAGCTTGAATGAGACGTTGCCGGGGATCACGGAGCCGCTCAGAGATTTGACTTCGTCGTTAAACACGCGCTCGGCAACCAGAAAAGTGGTGGCGTAGCGATGCTCTTCGTCCTTCACGATGCGGGCGACGCGCTGTACGCTTTCCATCAGCTCCGGGTAGGCGGGCTCCATCAGCTCGGCTACCGTGCCGGTCAGTTTATAGAGATACGGCTCTTCCACCCCGATCATGCGGGCGTGACGCATGGCGCGGCGCATGATCTTACGCAGGACGTAACCGCGGCCGTCGTTGGCCGGGACCACGCCATCGTGGATCAGGAAGGTGGTGGCGCGGGAATGATCGGCGGCGATGCGCAGCGCGGTATCCACGCGGGGATCGGCGCCGTAGGAGACGCCGAACATGTCGGCGGCGCGGGCGATGATGGGATAGATCAGGTCGGTATCGTAGTTCGACAGCTTGCCTTGCAGTACGGCGGCGACGCGTTCGAGTCCCAGGCCGGTATCGATGGAAGGCCGCGGCAAAGGCGTCAGCACGCCATTGATATCGCGGTTGAACTGCATGAAGACCAGATTCCAGATTTCGACGAAACGGCCGCCGGCATCGCTCGGAAACGCCTCGTTTTCATGGCCCGGCTCGGAAGTGCCCGGACCCAAGTCGTAATGGATCTCAGAACACGGACCGCAAGGGCCGGTGTCGCCCATCTGCCAGAAATTGTCGGCTTCATCCAGGCGGAAGATGCGCTCTTTGGGCACACCGGCAACCTTCTGCCAGAGCACTTCGGCATCGTCATCCTCCCGGAAGACGGTGACGTACAGGCGATCCTTGGATAGTCCATAATCTTTGGTCACCAGGTCCCAGGCAAACTCGATGGCTTCGGCTTTGAAGTAATCGCCGAAGGAGAAATTGCCCATCATCTCGAAGAAGGTATGGTGGCGGCGGGTGTACCCGACATTTTCCAGGTCGTTGTGCTTGCCGCCGGCGCGGACACATTTTTGCGCGGTAGTGGCGCGGGCGTAATCGCGCTTTTCGCGGCCCAGGAAGACATCCTTAAACTGGTTCATTCCGGCGTTGGCGAACAGCAAGGTAGGATCGTTGGCGGGGACCAGCGAGGAACTGCGTACCACGCGGTGTCCGCGCGCGGCGAAGAAGTCGAGGAAGCGTTGCCGGATTTCGTGACCTGTCACCCTTTTATTCTAGCTAACGAGGGCGGGAGGCTACGCTAACGCAATTCTTTCGCCGGTACGGCAGGAGCGGTAGACGGCATCGACAATTTCGAGCGCCTGACAGCCCTCCTCGCCGGAGACCAGGGGCGGCCGGCCGGTGCGGATGGCATCGCCGAAATCCAGGAACTGGCGCTCGAAGGGTTCGAGAGAAATCGCCATGGGATCGGATGATCCCGATGCCACTTCGCGCGCCAGCGGCGGGGGCTCGCCTTCATCGTCGCGGACGTCCCAACTGGTGAGCTTGTCGCCGGAAATGATGGCCGTGCCTTTGGTGCCGTGGAATTCGGTGCGCTCGGTGTAGCCGGGCCAGAAGGCGGTGGCCGCCTGGATCACGCCGGTAGCGCCAGAAGCATAACGCACCACGGCGTTCACCACATCTTCAGATTCGATCTTGTGCAGCGCGCCCAATTGCCAGACGGCGTACAGATCGCGCAGCGGACCGGCCAGCCAGCGCAGGATATCGACCTGGTGAATGGCCTGGTTGATGAGCGCGCCGCCGCCCTCGGTGTGCCAACTGCCTTTGATGGGCCGCGCATAATATTCCGGCGAGCGATACCATTTGACGTAGCAATCGCATTGGAGCAGTTTGCCGAGGCGTCCGGCGGCGATGGCGCGGTGCAGGAACTGGCAGGAGTCGTCGAAGCGATGCTGGCTGACCACGCCCAGGCAGATGCCGGCGGCGCGGGCGGCGGCGACCATGGCGCGCGCGGTTTCGATGGTGGTGGCGATGGGTTTCTGCACCTGAATATGCTTGCCGGCCTGGGCGCAGACTTCGAGCGCCTGCATGCGGAAGTCCGGGAAAGTGCAGACATCCACGTAGTCCACGTTAGGATGACGGCAGACTTCCTGGTAGGATTCGACGAATTCGGCGCCATACTGGGCGGCGAAGCGGCGGCCGGCTTCCGGGTTGATATCGGTACAGACGGTCAACTGGTAGCCGATGTTGTGGTAGGCCTCGGCGTGTTTGTGCGAGATGGCGCCGGTGCCGATCATCCCTACGCGCATTTTAGTTTCTCTCTCCCGCAGGACATTGTACCCGGATACAATGTGATTTCGTCATGTTTGGTTCTTTGGGTGGTCGCTTGCTCACGCGCGCGGCTCGGTCGGGACAAGCGGCGCTCCGGTTGGGAGGGGCGGCAGCCCTCGTGCTGCTGTCGATTGCGCCAGGCTGCAAGAAATCAGCCCCGGAAAACGTGGCCGCTACGGTGAACAGCCACGCGATCAGCTATGCGGAGCTGGATAAGACCTACCAGCAATCGCAACTGGCCAGCGCCGGCCAATCGGAAGAGCAGACCATGGCGCAGAAGCTGGAAGTGCTGCGTGGGCTCATCGACAGCGAAATCATGCTGCAGCGAGCTGAAAAACAGGGTCTGCTGGCAGGTGACGCGGACGTAGAGACCAAACTCACCGAGCTCAAAGCGCCCTGGACCAAAGAACAGTTCGAGCAGCAGTTGCGCGATAACAAGATGACGCTGGACGATCTGAAGTCGAAGATCCGGCGCGATCTCAGCATCCAGAAGCTGATCAACAAAGACATCACGTCGCACATCGCCATCACGGACGCGGACGTTACCAACTTTTACAACGCCAACAAGGCCAGTTTCAACCTGGCCGAGCAGCGCGTACACATGGCGCAGATCCTGGTGACGCCGAATCCGGAGCCTAACGCGGGGAACCTGAAGAACAGCAAAGCGCAGAACGACGCGGAGGCTACCCGCAAGATCCGCGAGATCCAGGAGCGGCTGCAGCGGGGCGAAGATTTCGGGCTGGTGGCGCACAGTTATTCCGAGGACCCGAACTCCGCTCCAAACGGCGGCGACCTGGGGTTCATTCCGGAATCCGCACTGGAGAAAGCCAATGCAGACCTGCGCAAGATGGTGATGTCGCTGGCGCCGGGGGCCATCAGCCCGATCGTGCGCACGCAGGAAGGCTACCGGATTTTCAAGATCATCTCCAAGGAGTCGGCCGGGCAGCGGGAGTTGAACGATCCGCGCGTGCAGCAGAGCATCCGGGAGACGCTGCTGAACCGCAAAGACCAGTTGCTGAAGAATGCCTACTATGAAGTGGCGCGCGACGAGGCCAAGGTGGTGAACTACCTGGCGAAAAGCGTGGCGGAAAGCGCTGGAAAATCGGGCAAGTAGGCCGGATCACTTGCCGGCGATGCGGAAATCGTCGAAGTAGGTCACGCTATCGGACTTGGTCCACAGGCCCACTTTGCCGGCCTTGGCAAAGGTGGTGTCGAGCACTTCAAAGAGGCGCTTGTGGTTGAAGTACACGCTAAACAGCGGCCCGTGGAAATGCACCTTCAGCACGCTCCACTCATTGGCCGGAACGGGGTGCTTCACACCGTAGCTACGGGGCGCGGCTCCTTTAGACTCCAGGGGAATCCGCTTTCCGTCCTCCACTTTGTACAGGACGATGGTGTTCTCCAACGCATTGGCCCGGACCAGGTAGTAATTCCCGGGGTCGCGGTAGCGCCAGACCAGTCCGCCCGTGCGATCCTCTTTACCGGCCACCGGCTTCACCTTGACGCTCAAGTCGCCATCGGTGACGTCCATTTTGTCGAGGATGGCGAGGGGGCATCGGCTGGATACGGCCTCTTTGGAAACTTGGGCAAACACGTGTGTGGGACTGGGGGCCGTGGGATCGGTGAGGACTTCCCATTTGGAAGGGGCTCCGGCCGGCGCGACGCTAGTCCATCCGGGCGGGAGCGAACCCGGCTTGGCCGAATCGAAATTAATACTCTGTGTGACTGTGCCCCATAGCGCAAAGGACATCAGCCAACCAAGGGTTCTCATAACGAAGAACGCCTCACCCCGGACCAACCGCCCACGCTCGTGGTCCCTTTGAGATCACAGTAACATCCGGCGGCTCCTGGCGACAACTTCCTAAACGGCCGTTCGGTGTCAAACTCGTCCGAACTTCAAGCGCCGCCGCGAGATTCGTGACGGCGCGGCGGATCTGCCTCTCGTCAAATGCGCCGAAGCCCAGCAGAAGGCCGTGGACGCCGGTACGGCGCAGGGCAAAACGATCGAGGCCCATAGTTTCGACTTGGTGGGCCGTGGCGGCAGATTCGGCCTCGCGCGAGGTCATGCCGTTGCGCAGGAACGCGGCGGTCGAAAGGCCGGCCTGGATGGGCGAGATTTCGAGCAGCCCGGCCAGGGATTTGCGGGCGGCTTCCTGAAGCGCGGCCAGCCGGCCGGCGTACAGATCGCGCATCCGCCGGAGGTGACGCCCCAAGTGGCCCTCCACGATGAAATCGCACAAAATCGCCTGATCGAGCGCGGAAGCGTGTTGGTCGGTACCGAAGCGGAAGGCCAGCAAAGGGTCGAGCAGCGCGGGCGGCGCAACGATGTAGCCGAGCCGCGCGGCGGGGAAAAGCAGCTTGTTGAAGCTGCCGACCAGGATGACGCTGCCGCTCTTATCCAACCCCTGGAGAGCGGGCACCGGCTGTCCTTCGAAGCGGTACTCGCTGTCGTAATCGTCTTCGATCAGAAACGCGCGGGCCGCGCGGGCCCAGTCGAGCAGCGCCAGCCTGCGCTCGAGCGGCATGGTGACACACAAAGGGAACTGGTGGGCGGGGGTCAGGTAGGCGCCTTTGGCCGCGGCGCACATCCGCCTGCCATGCGCCACCGACAGGCCATGGTCATCCACCGGGACGGGAACGAGGCGAGCGCCAGCGTTGCGAAAGGCGGTAGCGGCGCCGAAATATCCGGGATCTTCGATCCAGACGGGATCGCCCGGTTTGAGCAGCAGACGCGCCAGCAGGTCGAGGGCCTGCTGCACGCCGGAGACGATCACGATCTGGCCGGCGGAGCAGTTCACGCCGCGCGAGTATCCCAGGTAGCCGGCGATAGCTTCGCGCAGCGGCCCGTAGCCGCGGGTGTCGCGTCCGGCGAGCATTGAGGAGGAGGCGCGCCGGAAGCGGCGGCTGCCGATGCGGGCCCAAATATCCATGGGAAACTCGGCGATGGCCGGCTCGTGGCAGCGGAAGGGGCGGGCTGCATGGAGGAAGTTCAGCCCGGTTAAAGGGGCGGGCAGCCTGCGTGCAAAGACTGGCGGCTTGCGGGCGCCGGCCGGGTGCGCGGGCAACCGTTTGTTGACCCAGGTGCCGCCGCCCACCTTACCCTGCAGATATCCTTCCGCCTGCAACTGCTCGAAGGCGGTGACCGCGGTGCCGCGGGAGACGCCGTACTGGCGCGCAAAATCACGCGTGGCAGGCAGGCGGGCGCCGGGCGACAGACGACCGTCCAGGATGGCGCGGCGCAGTTCCTCATGCAGCCAGCGGGTCAGGCTCACATTTGCGGGCCGCTCGTTCAAGGTGAGATCGAGGGAACTGACGTCCTTGGGCATGAATTGGTCCAAAAACTCCAGGCAATATGGCTCTACCCACTGTACCAAGTTAGCCGTATATTGCGAATAAAGAGGAAGGAGAACAGACCGGCATGCTCATGAGGGGGACGGTCCACACTGTACTCGCGGTTGCGGGTCTCGCCGGGTGCTTAGCTGCGCTCGCCGCGACTGCCGACGCACCAGTCCCGTTCCCCGAGGGCTACCGTCACTGGGTCCACGTGGGCAGCATGATGGTGGGAGCCAAGTCGGGCGTCTTCGACAAGCAACCGTGCGAGAAGCCGTGTTCCGGGGGCATCTTTCATTTTTATGCGAACGACCTGGCGCTGGAGGGGTACCGCACGGGGAAATTCGCGGACGGCGCGATCTTCGCCGACGAACTGCTGGAGATCAAGCAGAAAGAAGAGGTCGGGTTCGACGGACCGCGCCGCGGGGTGGGTGTGATGGTGCGCGATAGCCAGCGCTATCGCGATACGGGGGGATGGGGGTTCGGGGCTTTTGATGGCGATGGCCGTACGCAGACACTCGCGGCTGACGGGCAGAAGGCCTGTTTTGCGTGCCATGCGGCGCGGAAGGACCACGCGTACGTGTTCACCGAGTATCACGAGTAGCGGGGTCACGCTTCGCGCGGTGGAGGTTAGCGTAGCGTAAAACGTAGCCGCTCACGTCCGGGTTCATGACTGCCCAGCGGGATGGCGCACTTTGTGCCTGAAGCCGGCAAGTCCTGACCGGGCGACTGTACTGCCAAGTGAACGTTCAATTGGGGGGGAGGGGTCAGTTTCCAGAAAGCCCGTTTCACTTGACATTATTCGGAAAGCGGCCGAAGGCAGCTACCGCTGAGCGCCCATAGGAGCGCTACTGGTGCTGCTCGGACGGTACGAATGTTTCCATGGTCGAAAGCCAGCCCTGAACACTCCGACCACCGATCAGAAGAACCGTACCGGCGGGGGTACCTATCGCCTTGTGTCTGGATCGCGCGGTCACCAGAAGACCGGATGAGCTGAAGGTGCGCCGGGCAGGGTCGAACACTTCGGCTTCAGCGACGGCTTTTTCGCCTACATCGGCTCCGCCTGCAATCAGCACCCTGCCATCCTTCAGAAGCGTGGCAGTATGTTCTTTCCGCCGATTCTTCATATTGCCGACGGGAACGAAGCTGCCTGTGGAAGGAGTGTACAATTCGGCGCTAGATAACGGCTCGTTCCTGATTTTGTGTTTGCCTCCAACGAGCAGGACCGAACCGCCGGGAAGCATTGTTTCGGTGTGAAAAACCCGCTGCGTCGTGAGTTTTCCGACCTTCCTGAACGTGCGCCCCGCAGGGTCATAAATCTCGCCAAAGGCTTCAGACGCGATCAAGACCGTGCCATTCTGAAGCAGTGTTGCAGTATGCCCGAGTCTCTGTGCATGCATGTCGTGGGTCCGGCTAAACTTGGCGGTTGCCGGATCATAGATCTCGGCGCTCGACAGCGCGGCTTCGCCCTTCAAACCACCGCACACGAGCACCCTGCCATCCGCGAGGCGGACGGCGGCATGAAAAACGCGGGCCTGATTCGTCGAGCCAGTGGGGCTGAATTTCATTGTGGCGGGATCGTAGATCTCGGCCGTGGCGAGGTGCACCGGAATTCCCTTCGGGCCTTCATTGATCCGGCCGCCGACGACAAGGACGCGACCATCCTGCAGTAGCGTCGCCGTATGGTTTGCTCGTCTGGTCCCCATCTGGCCAACCGGAACCACACTTCCGGTGACGGGATCAAACAGAACGGCTGTTGCCAGATCTTTGGCCCCCCCTAAGTACGTTGAGCCTCCAGCAATCAAGATTCTGCCGTCATCCAGCAGAGTGGCCGTGTGGCCCACGCGCGCTTCAGGGATCGAACCCGCAGAACGAAACGTGCCCGCGGTGTGCGTCTCCGACCCCGATGCATCCTGCGCTCGCGAAGAAAACACCACCAAACCCACCGGCACGGCCACGGCGATTCCGATTGCCATTCGCGTGAAAGGAGTCACGCCCCTATTGTATGTCGCCGTATCATGGGCAGAAAGGGATATCGGAACCTTAACCTCCGGCGAATTAACCAGGCCACTCGGCCCTAAAACGCGCGTTGCGCCGGTTGCTGGGAAGCGCTCCCAAGGCGAGTTTGGGGCATCAAGCGAAGAGCAGCCACCCCTTGGGTTCCGGCACTGGACGACCGAGTTCGTGAGCCGTTTCCAGCCACGCAGAGATGACGATCTCCACGTTCGCGAGTGCTTCCTGCTTTGTCGGACCGTCCGCAACGCAACCCGCCAATTCAGGTACCTCCGCTAGAAAGGCCCCGTCTTCCTCGCTCCAGTACAGGATGATCCCGTATTTCGCCATAGGACCCTTTCCGCTAGTTTGCCGAAGAACCGCGTGGTTCAAGGTTGAATATGTGATGGCTGCCCTTCACTCATTTACCGAAACCGAGGGCCTTGAGCAGTAATCGGAGGTCGTCGAAATGGATATTGACAACTCTGCCACTCTTTCCAGCGGATGCCCCGCGTCCTCCCGAAAGGTGAGTCTACCCCCACAAGTTCTCGAAGTTCAGCAGGCGCGTGGATCAGAAGCGCATGGGTGGTCCAGCCCTTGATCCTCTCGCAGACGGTAGAATACAACGAGAGATGAGGCCTGCGCGAATGATTGTCGTGGATCCCGAGGTCATGAACGGAACACCCTGCTTTCGCGGTACGCGAGTTCCGTTCAAGAACTTGATGGATTACCTTGAGGGCGGGCATTCCCTTGGGGAATTCCTCGATCAGTTCCCGACGATTGCGCGCGAGATGGCTGTCCAGGCACTCGAGGAGGCGAAAGAATCGCTGCTTGACAGAATCGCATGAAGATTTTGCTGGATGAATGCCTACCAGTGGATTGTCCGGCATAGTTTTCCCGGCCACGAGGCTCACGGGTGTGGAATGGGCAGGTCTCAAAGGCAACCAGTGGAGCCGGCCTGAGAGGCCTCTGCAGCCCAGGGGGCTGCCCCACTCACATGCTACATTCGGGCCGTGCGACTCCTGCTGATCGACGACGACACCGAACTGTGCTCCCTGCTGGTGGAGTTTCTCAAGGGCGAAGGCTTCACCGTCGAATGCGCGCATGACGGGCCCCGCGGCCTGGAGCGCGCCCTCCACGGCGGATTCAACCTGGTCATTCTGGACGTGATGCTTCCCGGGCTGGATGGTTTTGAGATCCTGCGCCGGCTGCGCAAGGAGAGTCGCGTTCCGGTTTTGATGCTGACGGCCCGCGGCCAGGATGTGGACCGTATCATCGGCCTCGAACTGGGCGCAGACGACTACCTGCCCAAGCCCTTTAATCCGCGTGAGCTGGTCGCTCGGGTGCGCGCGATCCTGCGCCGCTACGAACCGCAGGCGACCACCGCCGCACGCATCGAAGTGAACGGCGTGGTGCTGGACCCGGCTACGCGCAAGGTGACGGTAGACGGGCGGCCGGCCGATCTGACCACGTTCGAATTCGACATCCTGGAAGTGCTGATGCGCGCGGCGGGACGGGTGGTGTCGCGCGACGAACTGATGGAGAGCCTGTACAGCCGCAAGGCGACGGCCTTCGACCGCTCCATCGATATGCACATCAGCCATATCCGGCGGAAGCTCGAAACCAACCGGCCCTTCATCAAGACTATTCGCAGCACAGGCTACCAGTTCCTGAAGGAGCCGGAGACTGGAGCGGTCGAATGAACTCGCTGTTCGGCAAGATTGTGCTGTGGTTCTGGGCCGCGCTGGTGATCAATACCATCGGGTCGGCGTACATTTCGGGGTTTTCGGGGCCGCGCCCGTACCTGCTCACGCGGCTGCTGGACTTTCAACTGGTGGAGGCGCGCACGGCATACGAAACCGGCGGGCGAATTGGGCTGGAACACTTCATGCGGCGCTTCCACCGCGTGTTCCGGGGCGACGGTGTGCTGGCTGGCGCTTCGGGGCGCGATCTGCTTACGGGAGCGGACGATTCCTCTCTGCTGACCGAGCAGCACGAGGAGGTCCGGTATCCGGAGCTGCGGTTGCGCGGCGCGGTGGTGGCCCGCCGCTCGGAGGATGGCAAGTATTGGTTCCTTTTCGTGATCCCGCCGACGCGGCTGGGGTACTGGTTTCTGCTGCCGGAGCACTGGTGGATGATGGCGGTGGGCGTATTTCTGTGCTACCTGCTGGCGTATTATCTGACCGATCCGGTGCGGCAACTGCAGCGAGCGGTAGAGCGCTTCGGACGCGGGGACCTCTCGGCGCGCGCGGCGGCCCGCCGGCATGACGAACTGGGGGACCTGGGACGCACGTTCGACCGCATGGCGGATCGCATACAGATGCTGGTGGATGCGGAGCGCCGGCTGCTGCTGGACATTTCGCACGAGCTGCGCTCGCCGCTGGCTCGATTGCGGGTGGCAGTGGAGCTGGCGCGCTCCGGGCAGAACCGGGAGGCCGCACTGAATCGCATCGACAAAGAGGCGGAGCGGCTCAACGCGCTGGTGGGCGGGCTGCTGCAGGTGACGCGGGCGGAGGGAGATGCGGGCGCGCTGCATCGCGATCCCGTGCGGCTGGATCTGCTGCTCGAAGAACTGGTGAGCGACGCGATGATCGAGGCGCAGGCACGATCGAGCGAGGTGAAACTGGTGAACGCGCCGCCGGTGACGATCGAGGGCGATGCGGAATTGCTGCGGCGGGCGATTGAAAATGTGATCCGGAATGCCGTCCGCTATGCGCCTGCGGGAGACCGCGGTCGAAGTGAGCCTGGAAGTGGCCAACGGGCGGGCGACGGTACGGATCCGGGACTACGGCCCGGGCGTGCCGGAGGAAGCGCTGCCGCACCTGTTCGATGCCTTCTACCGGGTGGAAACGGCTCGCGACCGGGCCAGCGGCGGTGCAGGACTGGGGCTGTCGATCGCGCGGCGGGCGATCGAGCTGCATAAAGGTTCGATTCGCGCGCGGAACGCGGAACCGGGACTGAGCGTCGAGATCGAACTGCCTGATGCTAAAATCCAGTAAGAGCCCTCTAGGCTCCTCACCCCACGATCATGAGCACCCCGGCACCCGGCCGTCCCGCTAGCGCGCGGGACATAATTCTGGAGATCATCCGGAACATGCGGGAGGGCCTGGAGCCCCTGCATTACACCACCTTGCCACCGGCGATCTACCACGTTTACCTGCATACGGACGACTTTGAGCGGCTGCGCGGCATCTTTCCGCGTATGAAAGAAGAGACGCGGCAGGCGCTGGACGCGGAACTGGCGGAGATGAATAAAGCCAAGATCGGGGAGCGGCTGAAACTGGCGCGCAAGCCCGCGTCCAAAGTGGTGGCTCCGGACGGGGGATGGCGCGTGGAGTTCTTTCCGAATACCGACGACGATGTAGCGCCGGGGGATATTGTCATCTACTCGGAGCTGGCTATGCCGGCCAAGCCGGAATTCGGCGCGGGCAGCATGACCAAGCGGATCAATACGCGGCGCCTGGCGGGGGAGTTGACGGCCGTGCAGAAATACGAAGAACAACTGCCGGCCACCAGGGAGATGGACGCGTACGCGACCATCCAGTACGAGGACCAGTCCGGCGGCCAGACGTATCGCATGACCAAGAACCAGATCGTGATCGGCCGCGGCGGGCGCGATTACTGGACGGATTTGAAGCTGAACACGCTGCCAGACGTTTCGCGCGAGCACGTCCGCCTGCGCCGGGACAGTGAAACGGGCGAGTTCTTCATCAAGGACCTGAGCCGGCTGGGCACCAGCGTGAACGGGGAGAAGATTCCCACCAGCGTGGAGTTCGTGGAAGGCGAGAAGCGCGATAAAAATGTCGAGGTGAAGCTGCCGGCGCAAGCCCGGATCGGCCTCGCCGATGTGGTGTACCTGGAGTTCCACGCCGCGGAAAAAGCATGACCGCCGGCCTTTGAGATGCCTGTCAAGACCCATCTGCGTAGCGCCGGCGAGAGCCACGTGGGGATGGTGCGCCAGAATAACGAAGACCGCTTATTTGTGGACGCGGACAGGGGCATCTTCCTGGTGGTGGATGGCATCGGCGGCCAGGCGGCGGGCGAAAAAGCGGCGGAGGTGGCCATTAACCTGGTGCGGGCGCGACTGGAACGCCAGACCGGCACGGCCGAAGACCGGATCCGGGAAGGCATCGCGGTGGCCAACAACGAAATTCTGCGGCTGGCGGCCACGAATCCGGACTGGCAGGGAATGGCGTGCGTGCTAACGGTGGCGGTGATCGATAACGGGAGCGCCACCATCGGGCATGTGGGCGATTCGCGGCTGTACAAGATCCGGCGGGGAGAGATCCGCAAGATTACGCACGATCATTCGCCGGTGGGCGAGCGTGAGGACAACGGGCAGATCTCCGAAGGCGAGGCCATGCGGCACCCGCGGCGTAACGAAGTTTATCGCGATGTGGGATCGCAGGAGCACGCGCCCGACGACCCGGATTTCATCGAGGTGCTGCGCATTCCGTTCGAGCCGGATTGCGCGCTGCTGTTGTGCAGCGACGGATTGAGCGACCAGGTGACTTCGGGGGAGATCCAGCGCACGGTGCTGGCGAATGCCGGGCATCCGGGCGGCGCTGTCCACGAGCTGATCGAGGCGGCCAATCGCGCGGGCGGCAAGGATAACGTCACGGTGCTCGTGGTAGAAGGCGAGCAGTTTGCGGCGTCGCGGGAGATGCCGGGAATGACGGCGCCGGCGGCAAATCCGATGACCTCCAAGCTGGCCTTGTTCGTCTACGGCATGATCGCGGCGGCGCTGGTTTTGGCCGGCCTGTGGCAGTACGGACTGATTGGCAAGCGGCCCGAGGCTGTTCCGCCCCAAACGCTGCGGGTGGGGACGGGCGGCTTCGTCCACATCGGCGACGCTTTAGCCAAGGCCCGGCCGGGCGACACCGTGGAAGTGGCCAGCGGCGAATATCCGGAACAATTGAAGCTCAAGAGCGGGGTGACGGTGAAAGGACGGCTGCCGGATGTGCCTATCCTGCGCGCAGCGGCGGTTGAGAGCGGACCGGCGGTGGCGATCCTGGCCGAAGGAGTGGCGGGCGCGCGGCTGCTAGGGTTCCGCATCCGGGCGGATGAGAAGGCGCCCCTGGCCGTGGGGCTGGCCATTGTGGATTCCGATCTGGAATTGCAGGATACGGAAATTATCGGCGCGGCCACGGGGGTCGAAATCCGCGGAAAGTCCAAGGCGGTGTTGCGCGCGAATTCCATACAGGATTGCCGCGACACGGGAATCCACATTACGGGCGATGCCACGCCCTGGATTCTTTACAATTCCATCCTGCGCAACGGACGGCCTCAGAAGGCGCCGCGGCACGATGCCGGGCCGGGTATCTTGATCGAAGAGCTTGCGCGTCCAGTGCTGATCGGCAACACCTTCGCGGACAACGGCGGCGATCCGGTGGCCGTGCCGAAGGGGATGGACAGCGATCCGATTACGAAGTTCAATTTTTTCCTGCCGGCCAAGCCGGCCGCGCGCACTCGGGGAGGGGGACCACATTAATGGTGATTCCCGAACGGCGCAAGATCGGCAGATACGAAATCCTGCGCAAGCTGGGACGCGGCGGCATGGCGGACGTCTACCTGGCGCAGGACGTGGAAAACGAACGCACCGTGGCGCTGAAGGTGATCGAGGAGGGGGCGGACAACGACTCGCGGGAGGCCATCGAGGCGGAGCGCCGCGGATCGCAGTTGCAGGCGAAGCTGGCGGAAATCGACACCCGCGTGGTGCGCATTTTCGATTCCGGCGACATGGACGGGTATTTCGGCGTGGCCATGGAGTACGTGGAAGGCGAGGATCTGGCGGACCTGATGCGCCATGGGCCAGCGGCGGTGGACGATGCGGCGGATATCGCGCTGGCTATCTGCCAGACGCTGGAGAACGCGCACAAATTGAGGGTCACGATCGACGGCAAGGACTGCCAGGGGATCGTGCACGGAGACATCAAGCCGAAGAATATCCGGATCGATGTCGAGAACCGGGTGCGCGTGCTCGATTTCGGCATTGCCAAGGCGCTGTCTCTGTCGCGCAAGCTGACGCGCAACGAGTTCGGCAGCGTGCCGTATGCTTCACCCGAGCGGCTGGATTCGGGCGATGTGAATGTCATGTCGGATCTGTGGTCGCTGGGCGTCCTGCTGTACGAACTGGTGACCGGATCGCAGCCGTACCAGGCGGAGAGCACGGAGAGGCTGGAGCGCATGATTCGCTCGCGGATTCCTGCGCCGCCCGCGCCGGACCCGTGTCCGGAGGGGCTGCGGCGGATCCTGTTGAAGAGCATGGACCCGGAACCGGAGCGGCGCTATCAGTCGGCCGCTGATCTGGGCGCGGACCTGGCGGCATTTCGGGCCGGCGGTCCGGTGAGCGCGGAGACAGAGGAAGATGCCGCGGCGACCCGGCGCACATTCCGTCCGCAGGCGGGGGTAGACGAGGCCACGCGCCGCACGTCGAAGCCGGTACAAGCCACCGGGCCAGGGCGGGCGTTCGGCACGGTGAAGCCGCCCACACCGTTCCAAAGTAATGTTAAGCGCGCGATCGGCATGGTGGCAGGACTGGTGCTCGCCTATTCGGCTTATGCCATTACATCGAGCATCGTGATGTGGAAGCACGGGCAGCAGTTGGATCGGGATATTAACGCGGAGGTCACCACCGACCCGGATGCGATCTGGAACCGCTGGGCGGATATTTCGAAGAGCAATCCGCAGTCGATGGCGTTGTTCGGCCCACGCCGGTCGGTGAAGAAGCGGCTGGTGGCGGCGGCCGACCGGGTGATTGAGACCTACCGGAATAGCGACCGGCAGCCGGTCTACGAAAACGATTGGAAGAAGGCCAAACTGAATCTGGCGCGGGCGCTGGAACTGGATCCGGGCGACGAGACGGTGCGCGGCGAATTGCGGCTATGCGAGGGGCAGATCGACCGGATCAATGGGTTGAGCCATCACAATGCGGCGCTGTTAAACGAAGCGGTGGAAAAGTTCGAAGACGCGCAGCACCTGCTTCCGCATTCACCCGATCCGGAGCTGGGCCTCGCGCACGTGTACGTGTACGGGCTGAAGGACATCGACCGGGCCTACGCGGAATTGCAGGAAGCCGAGAGGCAAGGCTACAAGCTGGGTAACCGGGAAAAGGCGCAACTGGCGGATGGGTATCGCGATCGTGGAGACCGCCTGTGGTCGGACTCGCGCAACGTGCGTGGGCTGCCGCAGGAGCGGGACCAGATCCAAAAGGCGGCCGACGACTACCGGCGGGCGCTGGAGTTATATCAAGGCATTGTGCCCTACGGCAATGCGAACGTGAATATCGTGCGGGTGCAGGGCAGCTTGAGCAGCGTGGAATACCGGATTATGGAATTGGAAAGCCAGCCGTCGAGGTAAGCTGCGGCGCGGCAGTTTAGTGCGGCGGCGCAGGCGCCGTAGGCGGTGGCGTAGTGGGCGGCGGCGTCGGGTTTTTCTTGTCGCAGCTCGATCCTGGCGGGCAGCCGCCAGTGCCCCCAACTCCTCCCGAGGGCAGCCGGTAGACCACGTCGTACATGGCCTGCTCAGCGCGCCGCAGCAACTCGCGGATGACCGAATTTTTATCCACGGCGGCCATGGCCAATGGCTGATCGCGGAACACGCGGATCGATTCGCCTTCGTTCAAGATGCGCTCGGGGCCGGGTTTTAAAAGGTGCTGTACGCCGACGACGCCTTCTTCGACGCTCACCAGGGTGGTATCGTCCTCGTCCTCAACAGCCACGTCGAAGATGGTGCCGCGCACGGAAATGACGGCGGTCGGGGTGCGCACGCGGTTGTAATTGGGTTGACCGCCTGGTTTCTGAATGTGTACCTTCACGCGCCCCAGGAGAATATCCAACAGATCCTTCCAACTGCCGGGATTGTCACGAAAGACCACGCGTGCGTTGGGAAAGACTTCGAAGGTACTACCATCAGAAACGCGAAACACCGCGAAGCCGTCGGGTCCACTTATGATTATTTGCCGCGGCTGCACCGTATCGCCGACATTCAGCACCCAGGGGGAGTTATCGCGTAGGATTGATACCTGACCATTCAAAGTAACGACTTTGGCAGCGCCGTCCTGTGCGTAGATTGGAGCACAGTATAGGCACGCCGCCCATGACAGCAGCATCCAGTGCGCCGTGTTTGACAACCTACGCAAATTCATGAAACAACCTGCGTCTCATTAGTACCATTCCTTTGAATAGTACGTTTTGAAACCCCAGTCTAGCACCAAAGTTGCATCGCAAATTGCACACCGAATGAGAGATGCTAACAAATGGCCTTGATTCAGTTCTTTGAGATAGGCAGCTTACGCTGGATAGGATAAAATAAGACTCGGCCGTGTGTCACAAGGGAACAGTTTCGGTTTTGGGGGTATGGTTAACAGCCGGTATTCTGGGGGCGCAGACTGCTCCCGTGGAGTGGCGACGGGTGGGCGGCCCGTCGATGGAGGTAGGCCTAGCCTCTCCCGCGACAGGACCAGTGGAGAGCGTTTGGTATTCGCCAGACGGATCGCGGCTGTTTGCCAAGACGCGCTCGGGGCGGGTATTCGAGACCGATAATTTCGAAAGCTGGACGCCGGCTAGTGCGGCACCGGAAACGGCCAATGTTCCAGTACCGGCAGTAGATCGCGTGCCGGAGGCGGGGGCGAAACTGGCTTCGGCGGTTGCGGCACCTGGACGCATCTATGCGCTGGGAAGCCAACTCTACCGTTCAGACGACGGCGGGCGATCGTGGGCGAACCTGACGGCTTTTCACGAGCACTCGATCATCGGTACGCCGCAGCGTAGTGTGGCTGTAAATCCTGGCGATCCCGACCAGGTCACGGTAGCGAATGATTTTGGCGTCTGGCGGTCAATGGATGGCGGATTGTCGTGGTCAGGGCTGAATCAATTCTTACCGAACCTACCCGCCAGCCGGATTCTGGATACTCCGGCAGCGACGCATGGCGCGCGGATTCTGGTGTCGAGCCTGGGCGCAATGGAACTAGCGCCTGGTACGAACGCATGGCAGCCTGCGGCGGACCCACAGGGGCAGCCCGAAGATCAGGTTTTGCGGAGTGCGTCGGCAGCGCTGGGATTGCGGATCACGGCGGTGGCGGTATCACGCCAGACGGTTTACGCAGGCTCAGCGGACGGTCGCATTTGGGTTTCGCAGGACAGCGGAAGAAACTGGACGGCTTCGCCCCGCCCCGGCGGGAATGGACCGATCGAGCGGCTATTCGCCGATCCCACCGAGCCGCGGGTGGCTCTGGCGGCGGTGGGCGGATCTGGCGCACATGTTTTGCGGACCACCAATAGCGGCGAATTCTGGGACGATCTCACATCGAATCTGCCGGATGCGCCGGCTCACGGGGTGACGGCGGAACGCATGGCGGGCGCGGTTTATGTAGCTACGGATAAAGGCATCTTCTACGCCACCGCCGATCTTGAGAATGCGGGTCCCGCGAGCGTGACGTGGACGCCGCTTTCGAGCCGCCTGCCAGCCGTTCCTGCCACCGACGTCAAGCTGGACGCCAACGGCTACCAGCTTTACGTTGCCCTGGATGGATACGGAGTATACGCGACCCCGGCGCCGCACCGGCTAAACACGCTGCGGCTGATCAACGCGGCGGATTTCAGTGGGCGTGCGGCGGCGCCCGGATCCCTCGTCAGCGTGGTCGGGGGACGGGTCAGTTCGGCGAGTGCCGGGGTTTTGAACTTCCCGGTGCTGGCGGCATCTGACACGGAGTCACAGATTCAGGTGCCGTTTGAGGCCTCGCCGGCCAGTTTCTCGCTGGCGCTGCAGACCGGCAAGGGGAACTTCACCCTGGGCTTGCCCGTGCAAGCCGTATCACCGGCGATTTTTGTGAACAGGGATGGCTCGCCGATGATTCTGGATGGCGACAGCGGCATGATGCTGGACGGGCGGAGCATCGCGCGGTCGGGTTCGCGGATACAGGTGCTGATGACCGGCTTAGGAAAGGTGCGGCCAGATTGGCCTACCGGGATGCCGGCGCCCCTGGAAAATCCCCCGTTAGTCGCTGCCGCAGTAAAGGCTTACGTGGACCGGGTACCCGTGCAGGTGACGCGCGCCGCGCTGGCGCCGGGCTATGTGGGGTTCTATCTTATTGAAGTGCAGTTGCCGGCCATCGTGAACGCCGGGCCGGCGGAACTCTACATTACGGCGGACGGTCAGGAAAGCAACAAGGTGCAGGTGGTCCTGCAGCCGTAAAAATGAAAAGGGCCCCGCAGAGGGGGCCCTTCACGCCGATCAGAATTTTTTGGGGTTTTTAGACTCGGGCTACGTTCTCGGCCTGCAGTCCCTTAGGTCCCTGCTTCACCTCGAACTCTACCTCCGCGCCTTCGTCCAGGGTACGATACCCGTTTGCCTGGATGGCCGAAAAGTGTACGAACACGTCATCGCCGCCACTTCGCTGGATAAAACCATAGCCCTTGGCGGCGTTAAACCATTTCACAATGCCTTTTTCTTTCACTACTCTTCTCCTGATTCATTGTTCGTCTCGGGTTCCAAAAAAGAAAAAGCTACGAGCCGAAGCTCGTAGCTCTCTGGACTTTCCGTGGCGCGGGACAAAACAACATTTCGAAACTAGCACTTGGAATTATCGCAGATGGGCTTATGTATGGTCAAGACCAATCCGTTATAAAATCTTTCGGAGGAACCAGATGCGGGGCAGGGGGAGGACTTTGCCGGTGGACGGAGAGGGCCGGATCCTGGATAAAATCCGGCGCAGGGCAGGTTTGCCCCAGGGTGGCGGACTGGTGCTGGGAATCGGCGACGACTGCGCCATCTTCCGCCCAAGGGGCGCCCAGGAGGATCTGCTGTTCACCACCGATATGCTAATCGAAGATATCCATTTTCAGCAGAATACGCACCCGCCTGAGGCGGTGGGCTACAAAGCGCTGGCGCGCGGGCTGAGCGACATCGCTGCCATGGGTGGGGCGCCGCGTTTCTGCCTGCTGTCGCTGGCCACGGGCAAGCATGTTGATCAGCGCTGGATCGACCAGTTTTACAATGGGTTGCTGCGTCTGGCGCGGTCAAGCGGGGTCGTGTTGGCGGGTGGCGACCTGGCACGGGCGGAGAAAACGGCGTGCGACATCGTGGTCTGCGGTTCCGTGCCACGAGGCGGCGCCCTGCGGCGGGATGGGGCGCGCGCAGGCGATGCCATCTATGTATCGGGCACGCTGGGGGGTTCCGCGCAGGGGCTGGCCACGAAGAAAGGCAGGGCGTGGGCGCGCCATCTGCGGCCGGAACCGAGGCTACGACTGGGAGCCTATCTACGGGAACGAATCGGGGCTTCCGCCGCCATGGATTTGAGCGATGGCCTTTCCATGGACCTGCGCCGGCTGGCGTTAGCTTCGGGGCTGGAGGCCGCCATCGAAATGCCGCCCGTGTTTCGGGGTGCCACGATGGAGCAGGCATTACACGGGGGTGAGGACTACGAACTTTTGTTTACGGCCGGACGGCGGGTGGTGGTGCCGGCGGCGTTCGACGGCATACCGCTGACCAGGATCGGGGTAATGCGCCGGGGACGGGCGGGCGCGGTGTATCTCGACGGCAAACCGCTTGAGCCCTTGGGTTTCGACCATTTCCGGAGCGGGACATGAGTATACCTGACCCGGGCCCGGTAATCGAGCTGATCGATGCTTTCCGGCGCTCCAAAACGATGTTTGCGGCGGTATCCCTGGGCGTTTTCGAGGCCTTGCACGAGGGTCCGGCGGATGCCTCCAATCTGGCCGCGCGGCTGGGCACTCAGGCCGAACCGCTGGCCCGTCTGCTGGAAGGATGCGCCGGCATGGGGCTGCTGCATTGCCAGGATGGAGCCTACACCAACCAGGCGGTGGCCGAAGCTTATCTTTGCGAGCAAAGCCCGCTTTCGCTTACCGGATACGTGCGCTACTCCGACGAAGCGTTATTCCCGATGTGGGCGCACCTGGAGGACGCTCTGCGGGAGGGCTCGCACCGCTGGACCCAGACCTTCGGCTGGCATGGATCATTATTCGATCACTTCTACAAAACCCCGGAGCGCCAGCACAGCTTCTTGCGCGGCATGCACGGATTCGGGCAGTTGAGCTCGAGGGCGGTTGTCGCGGCTTTCGACCTATCGCGCTTTACACACCTGGTGGACCTGGGGGGCGCCACGGGGCACCTGGCGATCGCGGCTTGTGAGCGGTATCCGAGGCTGCGAGCCACGGTCTTGGATCTGCCATCGGTGATCGAGTTGGCCCGTGAGTACGTGGCGGCGTCACCGGCCCGGGAGCGCATCGATCTGACTGCCGGAGACTTCTTCAGCGGTCCCCTGCCGGAAGGCGATTTGTATACGGTTGGCCGCATATTGCATGATTGGGCGGAGGATCGCATCGGGACGCTCTTATCCAAAGTTTACGCGGCTCTCCCAGGCGGAGGCGCGCTACTGATAGCGGAGAAGCTGTTGAACGAGGACCGGTCCGGGCCCACGGCCACGCATATGCAATCTTTGAATATGCTGGTTTGCACAGAGGGGAAGGAACGCACTCTGAGCGAGTATGCCAAGCTGTTGCATCAACCCGGTTTTCGCGAAGTTGAAGGGCGGCGGACAGGCACGGTACTGGACGCGGTGCTGGCGACGAAGCCTGGGGGCGTATTTCGCTAAAACTTCGCCATAGGGCAGTATGCGCGGTGCATTACCGGTAACCATCGTTCAACAAACGGCATCAGATTAAATATCTGGCTGCTGCAGCGGGCACTCCAAACCTTTGACCAGGACTATTGATCGACCAGGATTATTTGATAATGACGTTTTTTTTCAGTTATCCCAAGCCAGTCTCTTCGATCGGTTTGATTCTATTGTGCGTTTTGCTGATACCCACGGGGATGAGGGCTCAGGGAGATTCCGGGTCGGCCAAGCCGGTTGATGCGGAGAATCAGCCCGCGGTATCACCGGCTCCCGCGACGCAGGCATCGCCGCCCGAGAAAGAAGACAAGCGGGTCTTCGGCGTGTTTCCGAATTACCGTACGACGGACGGCAACGTCCCATTCCAGCCAATCACGGAGAAGCAGAAATTTCTGATCGGCTTGAAAGATTCGTTCGATTGGCCCGTTTATCCGGTGGGTGGGGCGTTTGCCGCCCTGTACCAGCTCGAAGACCAGACTCCGTCATTTGGACAAGGCATGAAAGGATACGCGAGGCGCTACGGAACCGCCTTAGGCGACCAGATCATCGGCAACATGATGACGGAAAGCATTTACCCAACGCTGTTCCACGAAGATCCACGCTATTTCCGGATCGGCAAGAGGGGTGGCAGCGTGAAGCATCGCATAGCGTATGCTGCATCGAGAATTTTCGTGACGCGCACGGACAGCGGCGGGCACCGGTTCAATTTCTCCGAATGGGTCGGCAATGCCTCGGCGGTGGCCGTATCGAATGCGTATTATCCGGACACGCGGACGGCGGGGGATAACATCGAGCGGTTGGGCATCGCGTGCGCCACGGATGCTTTCTCGCAGGTGATGAAGGAATTCTGGCCAGATGTGAAGCACGCTTTGTTCCACCGGCACGAGGCGGAGAATGAGCCGCTTTTGAGCGCGCAGCCGGGCACCTCACATTAACCCGAGCCTGCGGTGGCACGCAGTACGGCCTGCAACGAATCGCGGGCGAAGCGTTTTTGCAACTTTCTGGCCAACGGCGAAGCGGCGCGTGCCAATCCGCGCGGCCGGGAGAACGCCTGGATGTTATACCAGACGCTTTGATCCTCCGGCCGCATGTCCACCGTGAATCGTTCTTCACCGCGTTCCGCGTGCGCGGGCAAAGTGCCGTAAGCGAACCCATATTCGGAATGCGGGCCTCGTTCGTCCACCACATACACGATGCGGCAGACATGCAGCGACCAGAATCCGTAGTGTCTGACCAGTAGGGCAACAGTAGAGCCGGTGCGAATGGGAGGATTGGGCGGATAAAGAGTCGTCCAGCCGGTGTCGAACATTTTCCACTGTTCGAGAGCGGCGACGGCGCGCGCAAATGCCGCGGCGCCATGGCCGAGGCGGATGCGATGCAGGCCGCAGGTGTAACCGGCGGGCGTTGGCCCCCGGGTGGCGCCTTGCTCCGCGTACGAGAATGGCGCAGTCTGCTGCGAGTCAAGAAACGACTGAATGCGGACATGCGACGGTCTGGCCAGCGAAAAACGATCAATCATCCGCATGGGCCTTGTGCTGCATGGGAGAATCTTAGCGTGGATGGAGTGATCGTAGTGGACAAGGAGGCAGGTTGGACCTCACACGACGTTGTGAGCAAGATGCGCCGCATCGCCAACACCAAAAAGATCGGACACCTGGGGACGCTGGATCCCATTGCCACGGGAGTCCTGCCGCTGGTGATCGGGCGCGCCACGCGCCTGGCGCAATTCTATACGCGCAGCGACAAGATTTATGAAGCGGTGATCCGCTTCGGATTCGCGACCGACACGTACGACCGCAGCGGGACGCCTTCGTCGCCGCAAACGGAGCCGTGTATCGCCGCCGAAGATCTGGAACGCCGGCTCGACAATTTTCGCGGCGAGATCATGCAATCACCGCCGCCGGTATCGGCCAAAAAGGTGGAAGGCAAACGCGCGTACGAGTTAGCGCGTCGGAATGTGCCGGTGGATCTGGCGGCCGTGCCGGTACGCATCCACGAACTGACGCTTCTCGAGATCCACGGCGCGAAAGCACGGGTACGCGCGCGCTGCTCCGGGGGAACCTACATGCGATCGATCGCGCACGACCTGGGGCAGGCATTGGGATGCGGCGCGCACCTCGACGAGTTGAGGCGGCTGTTATCGGCGGAGTTCACGATCGAGCAGGCGCACACCATTCCGCAACTGCAAGCGCTGGCGGACGCCAACCGGCTGGGAGAGATTCTGATTCCGGCTAGCCGTCTGCTGCCTGAGTTTCCCAGCGTTTTCGTGGAATCGTTGAGCGCCGGGCATATCCGGCAGGGGCGCAATTTTCCGGTATCCCCTTTCCGCGTACAGCAGGGCACACGTTATGTCAAAGCGGTCTCGAACGAAGGCGATCTGATCGCGATCGGGGAAGCCGTGTTGCCGAATCTGTACCATCCGGCGGTCGTTCTTTAACGTGTGAAGCGGGCTACAAAAGCCCGATGAGAGTATCGCGCAGTCGAACCCACTACCCATTTTGTTAATGTTCGGCGAAGCGGCCCCGGCTTTCGGTAAAATTACATACGCGTGTGTGGCTGATACCGCGCGGGAGCGAGTAATGCTGGAAGCCTGTGCCTTGAGCGACAAAGGCTGCGTCAGGACGAACAACGAAGATTATTCACTGATTGACCCCGAAATGGGACTGTACGTGCTGGCCGACGGCATGGGCGGCGCCCAAGCCGGGGAGCGGGCTTCGCGGCTAGCTGTAGAAACCGTTTCCGCGAGTATTTTGACGGCTGCCAGCCGGGATTCCCAAGCATTGCTGGTAGCGGTGGAAGAAGCCAACCGGCGCGTGTTGGATGCGGCCGGGGGCGATCCATCGCTGGAAGGTATGGGCACTACGCTGGTCGTCGCGTTGGAGGTAGGGGACGAACTGCTGATCGCCAGTGTGGGCGATAGCCGCGCCTACCTGCTGGACCAAAACGGATTGCGCGCGATCACCCAAGACCAGAGCTGGGTCAACGAAGTGGGCCGGCCGCTGGGTCTGAATGAAGACGTACTGCGCACACATCCGATGCGGCATGTCTTGACCATGGCGATCGGGGCGGGCGCGGCCTTGGAGATCAACTATTATCACGGCATCCGGCTGCAGCGCGGCGATATCGTGCTGATGTGCAGCGACGGGCTGCATGGCGTGGTCGAGGAAGCGCGGATAACGGCCATCCTGCGCGAGCCGGTCCAACCGCTGGACCTGAAGTGCCGCGGGCTGATCGATGCCGCACGCGAGGCAGGCGGGCCGGATAACATCACGGCGGTATTGCTGCGCGCCGCGTAGGACCGGCCAAGCCCGATCCGGCGCAGCGCCCCGCCGGACGGGTTCTTATATGAAAGCATTCTTCGCAAGGGCGCTGGTCCTGGTGTTTCCTTGCGTGGCGATGGCTCAAATCGCCGTCCTGGAAATCAAGGTTTTGGAAGGCGAAGGGGCCGTGCATCCGCCGGGCGCGCATGTGGCGCGCCCGCTCAGCGTACTGATAACGGACGATAGCGGGCGGCCGGTCGCGGGAGCTGCGGTCAGCTTTCAGCTTCCTCCAGAAGGCGCTAGCGGCATTTTTTCGAACGGGCTCCGCACAGACCTGGTATTGACCGACTCCGTAGGACGAGCCACTCTTCATTCGATGCAGCTGAACCGTACGGGCGGGCAGTTTCGCATCCGGATTACGGCGGTGAAGGAACAGGCGCGGGCAGGCGCGGTCTCCCTGCAATTCATCGCCGAGAATAAACCGGGTGCGCCGGCCAACACGGCTGTCGGACCCACCGGGACAACGCCGGCCACCGCCAAATCAGGCGAGATTACTCCAACCACGACGAAGATGAGCTCCGGACACCACAAGAAGTTGATGGTGCTGGCGGCTATTGCGGTCGCGGGCGGGGCCGCCTTTCTGGGCGCTAGCCGCGCGTCCGGCGCACATGGCTCGTCGCCGTCGAGTGCCACGGTTAGCATCGGCACGCCGGGGATCACGGTAGGTCACCCATGAAGAAGACGGCGGCGGTATGGGTGGTGCTGGCGTGTGCCTGGTGCGCTTCCGCCCAGGTGACGCTTTCGATCGTGCGGAATGGCGCGGCTACCCCGGCGGGGGCCGTTTACGATTTCGGTCCAGTGGCCGTGGGCAATGTGGTTGACGCGGTGTTTCGTCTGACCAATACGGGCGGCCAGCAGATTTACCTGACCAATCTGTCGCTAGCAGGGCCCGGATTCGCAGTCTCCTGCCTGCTGTCTCCCGATTTGTGTGGGACGGCGCCGCTGCAACAACTCCCCAAGCTAATTGGCCCGGCGGGCACGCTTGATTTCACCGTTCAGTTCCAGCCTGTGCAGGTGGCCAAGTCGTCCAGTGCGAACATGACCATCGATGCGGGCAACACGATTCCCATCATTTTGACTGGCGAGATCGTGCCGGGACTGGTAGTGCTGCTGAATAACCAGGCGCTGGCCGGCGGCCAAGCCGTGAGCTTTGGAAGCGTGCAGGCCGGCTCCAGCCAGACGCTTAAGCTGATGCTGTCCAATCCCGCCACTAATCCGCCGCTGGCGGTGCCCGCGATTCCCCAACCTCCGGGCAAAGACTTTACTCTTGCGGGTGGCGCACTCACCGCACCCACGGTGGCGCCGGGTGCATCCGCGGAACTGGATGTCACCTTCGCACCCAGTGCCACTGGCCCGCGCCAGGGAACACTGACGATCGGCCTGCTGACCTATCCGCTAGAAGGAACGGGAACGGCGCCGCCTCCGCCGGTCTTCCCGGCAGTATCTGTCCAACTGAGTCCAGCCGCGACGGGCAGCGCGCAGCAGGCCACGCTTGCGGTCAAGCTGGCTTCGGCCGCCGCCACCGCGGGCTCAGGGACGGTCACGCTGGCGTTCCAGCCGGCGGTGTCCAGCGTGGCCGACGATCCTTCGGTGGTCTTCGCGGATGGCACGCGCACGGCGGCATTCACCGTGGCAAAGGGCGCGTCCGCCGGGCAGTTCGCGGGGACAGCGACGGTTTCCTTCTCCACCGGCACCACGGCAGGCACGCTGGCTTTCAGTGTGACGCTGGGAAGCCAGGCGGTCGAAACCAAACTGGTGATTCCGGCGGCCGTGACCGGTATCGATGCGGCGGTGGCCGCGCGCAATGTGGCCTGTGTGCCGTCGGAGGTTTACTGTACGACCGCCAACGTGCAACTGCAGATCAACGGCTGGGACAACACGCGCAGCATGTCGGAGGTGGTGTTCACTTTCTTCAATGCAGCGGGCAATCCGATTTCACCAGGGAACATTCCGGTCAACGCGGGCAATGCGTTTGCACAATACTTTGCGGGCTCGGACCTGGGCGGGGTGTTTGGATTGTCGGCGTTATTTCCGGTAAACGGGGATGCCGATATGGTGGTGGCGGCGCAGGTCCAGATGACGAATTCCGCGGGAACCGCGCAGAGCGCGCGCATCACCTTCTGAGCACCAGAAATTAAGAGCGGGGCTTAGAGCCCCTCGCAGGCGTAGGCGCCTGCCTCACCTTTCTATTGCAATTTTAAAACAGTTGTTTTAAAATGTTGTTTTAGAAATGCCCGACCGTCACAACCGCCCTCCCGTCCCGCTGCGCGACGATACACATGCCCGGCTGCTTGAAACCGCAGGCCACGTTTTCGCCGAGACCGGCTTCCAGGCTGCCAAGATCCGCGACATCTGCGAACGCGCCGGGGTGAACCTGGCCGCGGTGAATTATCACTTCGGCGACAAGCTGGGTCTTTACAACGAAGTGCTGCGCTACGCCGCTTGTGCGGCGGGAGACCCGGCGCATTTCCCGCCGGTAGCGGCAAACGGAACGCCCGAAGCCAAGCTGCGATCGTTCGCATACGGGCTCCTGCAGCACATTTATGGGGCAGACCGGCCGGCATGGCCGGTCCGGCTGATGACCCACGAATTGGCCCAGCCCACGGCGGCGTTTGACGGCGTGGTGGATCAGATCATCCGCCCGCGGCAGGATGCCATTCGCGCGCTGGTGGGCAGCATCATCGGGCGCCCGGCGGATGATCGCGTGACGCGATTGTGCGCGCAGAGCATTGTCGGGCAGGTGATCATCTACGCGCACGGCCGCGAGGTTTTGAAAAGGCTGTGGCCGGACCTAAAGTTCACACCCGAAACTTTGAACGAAATCGCCGATCACATCGCAGCCTTCTCCTGGGCCGCTTTGAAGACTTACGCGCGGCGCAACCGCACACACCACGCAGCAGCCGGAAATGGCCGGCCGGGAAAGAGAGCCGCAAAATGAAATCTTCAATGTCCAAAGAACAGAGCCGCTTCGAGGCCGAGGCGGGCCGCGCCCGAGGCGTGATTATTCTAATCGTGCTTCTGCTGGCGGTGGCCTCGGTAACCGTGTGGCGAGTGGTGCTGGCCAAGCCGCGCGGCCCCGAGGGCGTCATCACGCTCAGTGGACGGATCGAAGGCGACGATTCAGCGGTGTCGGGCAAAGCCACCGGCCGACTGCTGGAAGTGAAGGTACGGGAAGGCGATGTGGTCAAGGCCGGCGACGTGATCGCGGTGCTGGACGATCAGCAGATGCGCGCGCGCGTGGAGCAGGCACAGGCTTCACTGGCGCAAACCGAGGCAAAGCTGGAATGGGCGCGCAGGCAGATCCAGGTATTGGAGGATCAACTGCGGCAGACGGAGGCTGAAACCGGCCAATCCAAAGTGGATGCGAACGGCCGCGTGGCGCAGGCGCAGGGCGACTTGGCGGCGGCCGAGGCCGACCTGGCGCAACAGGAGGCCGCGTACAAGCTGGCTTTGTTCGATAAGGATGCGTACAGCCGGTTGGCGAAGACCGGCGCGGTATCCGAACGGCAGGGCAAGCAGGCGGAGACCACGGCCGACACACAGTCGGCACTGGTGGCATCCGCCAAGCGGCGCGTGGAAGCCGCACGTGGCGCTCTTACGGCCGCGCAGGCAACCTTGTCGAATCCGGACATACGCGCGCTGCAGGCCGCCACTTTGCGCCGGCAGATCGCGCAGCAGGAATCGGACATCGCCAGTTCCGCCGCCGATGAGCAGCGGGCGCGTGGAGCACTCGCCGAAGCGCGCGCCAATAGCGGGGATCTTACGGTGACGGCGCCCTTCGACGGCACGGTGGTCACGCGGGCGGCGGAACCGGGCGAAGTGCTGACCGCAGGCACCCCCATCATCACGCTGCTCGATTTACATAAGGTTTATCTGCGCGGCTACATTCCGGAAGGGCAGATTGGGCACGTGAAGGTGGGCCAGGCGGCGCGCGTTTATCTGGATTCCAATACTAAGCAACCGCTCGACGCATACGTGTTGCGGATCGATCCGCAAGCCACTTTCACACCCGAAAACACATACTTCCGGGACGATCGCGTGAAGCAGGTAGTGGGGGTCAAGCTGGGATTGAAGGCCGGCTTCGGTTATGCCAAACCGGGTATGCCCGCGGATGGCGAAGTCCTGGTTTCGGGCGACACCTGGCCGGCGGAAAGCCCGCGCAAATGACCCAAGCGGCGGTGCAGGCCGGAAGCCGGAGTTTCGCGGCCGCGAGTCTGGTGATTCGCGCGCACGACCTGCGCAAGAACTACGGCACGCTGGAAGCGGTGCGCGGAATCGCTTTGGAGGTCCACGAGGGGGAGATCTTCGGCCTGATCGGTCCGGATGGCGCCGGCAAAACGACCACGTTCCAGATCCTGGCCGGAATCATGGAGGCCACGTCCGGGGAGGTGGAGGTATTCGGGCAACCGGCGCGCGCATCTCGCGCGATGGTCGGCTACCTGACGCAATCGTTCAGCCTCTATCCGGATCTCAGCGTGGCGGAGAACATCCGCTATGTCGGCGATCTGCGGCGCGTGCCTTCCAAGGACATACGGGAACGCGGCGACCGCTACCTGCGCATGTTCGATATGCACCGCTTCCAGGATCGTTTGGCGGGACGCCTTAGCGGCGGCATGAAGCAGAAGCTGTCGCTGGCCTGCGCACTGGTGGCGCAGCCGCGCGTGCTGCTTCTCGATGAACCGACCACCGGCGTCGATCCGGTTTCGCGGCGCGAATTCTGGGACACCCTGGCGCATTTGGCGGCGGGCGGCCTCACTATCGTGGTGGCCACGCCATACCTGGATGAGGCCGAGCGGTGCCATACGGTGGCGCTCATGCACTTGGGCGAGATCCATCAAAGCGGCACGCCGGCGGAACTGCGCGAGAGCTTGGGAATGCGGCGGTTGGAAGTCCACACCGACCGGCTGGCGGAGGCCGAAGACCGGTTGACGGAAGCCGAAGACGGCGTGATCAGCGACGTGCAGCGATTTGGCGACCGGCTGGACGTGATCGTGCGCGATCCGGAGGCGGGGCGCGCGGCGGTGACGGAGACGCTGGCGAAGACCGGAATCGTGGCGCGCGACATCCGGGTGGCGGACCCCATGCTGGAGAACACTTTCGTGGCGCGGCTGCGCTCGATGGGGCAGGAGTTGCATGCGCCTCCTTTCCCCGGCCGGCACCCGCACCGCAACCTGGCGGGCGACGTGGCTATCGGAGCGAAGAACCTGACCAAGCGGTTCGGCGATTTCACGGCTGTGCACAACGTGAATTTGAGCGTCCGGTACGGCGAAGTTTATGGATTGCTGGGGGCCAACGGAGCGGGCAAAACCACCACGATCAAGATGCTGTGCGGCTTGCTGGCTCCCACGTCGGGCGAAACCGAACTGACGGGCGCGAGTGGCGGCATCCGCTCCGAGGCCGTGCGCCAACTGGTCGGGTACATGTCGCAGAAGTTTTCGCTCTACGACGATCTCAGCATCAACGAGAACCTGGATTTCTTCGCGGGTGTTTATGCCGTGCCGCCGGAGGAGATCGCGGAGAAGGAGCAATGGGTGCTGTCGTTTTCCGGGCTGACCGGGAAAGAACAGCAGATCACCGGTAGCCTGCCGGGCGGTTGGAAACAACGCGTGGCATTCGGGGCGGCTACCATGCACGAGCCCAGCGTGCTGTTTCTGGACGAGCCCACGTCGGGCGTGGATCCGCTGGCGCGGCGAGCGTTCTGGCGCATGATCAACCGGCTGGCGGATATGGGGACCGCGATCCTGGTGACCACGCACTACCTGGAGGAAGCCGAGCAGTGCAACCGGCTGGGGTTCATGGTGGCCGGGGAACTGGTGGCGGAGGGCGCGCCCAGCGCGATTAAGGCGGCGCAAGGTGGGCACCTGCTGGAACTGCGGGTGGACCAGCCGCAAAACGCGGCGGACCTGTTGAAAGAGCAGATGGACCGCTGGCGCGTGGCGTTGTTCGGCGACCGGCTGCACGTGATCACGGACGACGATCTGGAAACCGGCAAGAAGCAGGTTCTCGAACGCCTGCGCAATGCCGGAATCGAAGTGCGCGATATCCACGAGGAGAACTATTCGCTGGAGGATGTTTTCATCGCGGTGGTGGAAAAAGCCCGCCAGGAAGGCAAGTTTGCCACGGAGGACTGAATGCGACGAATCTTTTCGCAAGCACGGAAGGAACTGACGCAACTGGTGCGCGACCCGCTGGCCCTGGCGCTGGCGCTGGTGCTCCCGCTCATTCTGCTGCTGCTGCTGTCGACCGCCATCTCGCTCACGGTGCATGACCTGCCGCTGGTGATCCAGGATCTGGACGATTCGTCCGCATCGCGGCGGCTGGCGGACGCGTATCGCGCCTCAATTTCTTTTCACGTGGTTTCCTGGCCCACCGACGAGCAGCCGGAGAAAGCGCTATTGGCCAATGCCGCGCGCGGCGTGCTGATTATTCCCAAAAACTTCGGGCGCAACCTGGCGCGGGGCGCCAATCCGCAGACACAGCTACTTGTGGACGCTACGGATTCCAATACGGCGCGCATCATGCAAGGCTATTCCAACCAGGTGACCCGCGGATTCAATCAGAGCAGCGGCGCCATGGGAGTGCCGCTGGTGGGCGCGCAGACGCGGCTCTGGTACAATCCCGGCCGCAGCTCGCCGAAGTTCCAAAGCCCCGGCATTTTCGTGATGGGGATCTCCATGTTTCCGGCGCTGCTGGCGGCTCTCGCCATGGCCAAGGAAGGTGAGCAGAAGACCATTCTGCAGGTTTATGTTTCCAGCATCTCGGCGCACGAATTTCTGTTGGGGAAGATTCTGGCGTTCATGGTGATCGCGTTCTGCGAGTGGGTGCTGGGCATGATCATGCTGACCACGGTCTTCGGCCTGCACATCGCGGGCGATCCCACGCCGCTATTGGTGGGCAGCATTTTCTACGCGTTTTGCGTGGCCAGCTTCGGAACCTGGGTGGGCGCTGGAATTCCCAGCCAGGCGGCCGCCATCCAGGTAGTGGCGCTGGCCGGATTTTTACTGGTGTTTCTTCTGTCGGGCCTGGTTTTCCCGGTGGAGAACATTCCGCCGGGTTTACGTTGGGTCTCGAACATCGTTTGGGGACGGTATTACATCGAGATCGTGCGGGATGCGCTGCTGCAGGGCGGCGGATGGCCGGCGATGTGGTTCCCGGTACTGATGATCGGAAATCTGGGCGCGGTGTTTTACGGGCTGGGCTGGCTGAATATGCGCCGCATGCAGGTGAAAGCATGAGCCGGCTACGGGCGCTGATCCGGAAAGAGTTCGACCAGATCCGCCGTGACAAGCGGCTGGCGACATCCCTGATAATCCCGCCCACGCTACAGATCCTGCTGTTCGGATTTGCGCTGGATGCCACGGTGTCGAACCTGCGGCTGGGAGTGATCGACTGGAGCCACACGCCGGAGAGCCGCGAGTTGATTTCGTCGTTCACCGAGAGCAAGAGCTTTAAGCTGGGCGGATACTTCACATCGGTGCGCGATATGGAAGATGCCATCAGCCGGAGCAAACTGGACGCGGGCATCGTGGTGCCATACGAGTTCGCGCGCGAGATCCGGCGCGGGCGGCCGGTGGATGTGCAGATCCTGCTGAACGCGGTGAACGCGAACACCGCTACTATCGCGCAGGGTTATTCGCAGGGCCTGATCCAGATGTACAACCAGAACCTGGCGGCCAGCGGCATAAGGCCGGCGGTCCGCATGGTGGGGGCAGCGCCACCGGGCCAGCGCGGGGTAGTAGGAAACATCACCGCATTTCTCTACAACCCGGGACTGGTGGGCGCGTGGTTTATTGTCACGGGCACGTTTGGCGTGCTGTTGATCTTGAACGGGTCGCTCGTGGCATCCACTGCCATGATCAAGGAGCGGGAACGCGGCACCGTGGAGCAATTGTTGATGACGCCCGCGAGCACCACCGACATCGTGGTGGCGAAGATCGTTCCACTGTTCGCCATGCTGATGGTGATGGTGGTGATGGCGGTAGTGGTCATGCGGCTGGGATTCAACGTCCCGGTGCGTGGCAGCATGCTGCTGGTGATCGGTAGCGCGGCGCTGTGCGTGCTTTGCGGGATCGGCCTGGGGACGTTCATCGCCACGTTCACGAAGTCTGCGCAGCAAGCCCAACTGACCGCGTTTTTCGTGAATCCCCCGCTGGCCACGCTATCGGGCGCAATGACGCCGGTGGAAGCCATGCCGGCGTGGCTGCAGCCGGTCACCTGGCTGAACCCGATCCGGCATTTCGGGATCATTACCCGGGCAGTGCTATTGAAAGGCAGCGGGCTGGATGTGCTGTGGCCGAATTTTCTTGTGCTGATCGGCTTCACGCTGGTGCTGGTGTCGCTCAGCGTGTGGCGTTTCCGCAAACAACTGGGATGAAACAAGATGACTCTACGTTATAGCGGTGTTCTGTGGCTGGCGCTGGGCGCCCTACTCGAGGCGCAGGCCCCGCCTCCGCAAGGAACGCCGGCGGCGCAGTTGCCGCTTTCGGGGCGGAGCGGCCAGGGCGGTTCTGTGAATCCGGTGCAGACGCCGGTACCGGGCGTGACCTCGAGCGTGAATACGCTGAACACCTCGGTGCAGGTGCAGGGACCTTACGCGGGCAGCGTGCCGGCAAGCGCGAAGCCTTTTTCCGGAAAGCTGTCGCTGCGCGAGGCCATCGCGCGCGGTTTGGACTACAACCTGGGCACCGAAGGACTGACGCAGGCCATGCGGCAGGCGCGCGGCCAGGCGCGGGTGGCGCGCAGTTCTCTAATGCCGAATGTGAACGGCTATTTGCGGGAGGCGATAGAAACCACCAACCTGCAGGCGCTGGGGCTGCGCATCACTGTACCCATTCGCGGTTTTACGTTTCCGACCATCGTCGGCCCATTCAATTATTACGACCTGCGCGCCACATTGACACAGACTGTCGCGGATTTGACGGCGCTGAACAATTACCGTTCCGCGCAGGAACTGGTCAAGGCCAACGAAGCGGCGCTGCGCGACGCGCGCGACCTGGTGGTGCTGGCGGCGGGCGGCGCCTATCTGCAAGTGATCGCGGCGCAGGCGCGCGTTAAATCCGCGCAGGCACAGATCGACACGGCGCAGGCGCTTTTCAAGCAGACCCAGGAGCGGCGGGCGGTGGGGCTGAATCCCCAGATCGACGTGAATCGCAGCCAGGTACAGTTGCAGACCGAAGGGCAGCGGCTGATGTCGCTGCAGAACGATTTGGCAAAGCAGAAGATCAACCTGGCCCGGCTGGTGGGTCTGCCGCCGAACAATAACTACGAGATTACGGACGACGTGCCTTACTCGCCGGCGCCGGCGGTAACGCTGGAGGAGGCGCTGAAGCAGGCTTTCGAAACGCGCGCGGATTTGCAGTCGGCGGAAGCGCAGGTGCGCGCCGCGGAGCGCGCCCGCAGCGCCGCGCATTGGGAGCATGCGCCGTCGCTGGCTTTGTCCGCCGATTATGGCGCCATCGGGATCAACCCCGGTCAATCGCACGGTACTTTTACGGTAGTGGGGACGCTGCGAATCCCCATATGGCAGGGTGGGCGCACCGAAGGCGAAGTAGAGGAGGCGGACGCGGCTTTGGGGCAGCGTCGCGCGGAATTGGGGGACGTGCGGGGCCGTATTGAAGCCGATGTCCGAGAGGCTTTCCTGGATCTCGAGACGGCGGCCAAGCAATTGGAAGTGTCGCGCAATAATCAGAAAGTCGCGCGGGAGACACTGGCGCTGACCCGGCAGCGGTTCGAGGCGGGCATTACCGATACGGTGGAAGTAACCCAAGCCGAAGAAGCGGTAGCCTCAGCCGACCTGGATTACATCACCGGCGTGTTCGCGCACAACCTGGGCAAAGTCGCACTGGCGCGCGCCATCGGACATGCCGAAGAGCGCGTGGGGCAGTTTCTGCAGATGCATTAGGGCGGCCTGAGAGTCCGCCGCAGGCAAAGTGCCTGCCCCACTACTATTATGCGTCCTGTCGCAGCCAGTCTTTGAACGCGTCGCGGTACAGGATGATTCCCTTACGCGAGTAACGCAAATAGCCCTGGCGGCGGAACTGATTCATATAGTGCGTAACGATCTCGCGCGACGTGCCGACGTATTGCGATAACAGTTCGTGCGTGAACGGCGCCATGCGGATGGAACCATCGGCCTCGGCTACGCCCAGGCGCTCCGAAAAGCGGATCAGCGACCGGGCCAGCCGGCGGGCGATATTATCCACTGAAAAGCTTTCAATGCGATAGCCGAAATCCATGGTTCGTTGAACCAGGATCTGCAACAGCGCGACGGCCAACCGGGGCCGCTTGGTGACCATATCCTCGATTTCTGCCGTGGACCACGCCATCAGCCGGGTATTCTCCAGACAACTCGCCTGTTCGGCGCGCTGCGGGAGGTTCAAAAGTGCGGACTCGCCGAAGAATTCGTCGGGCTGGTAAATGTCGACCACTACCTGGTGGCCATCGCCGGCCATGCGGGAAACTTTGACCTTGCCCTCGATCACCAGGTAGAGGTTGGTGGAAGGCTGATCGTGACTGTAGATGGTTTGCCCTTTCTTGTACTCCACGATCGTGGAGCACGGCAGATGGGCCAAGGGATCTTCCAATGTTCTTTGCGGAGCTACAAGTCTTGCCGTACTTCCCATACTGACTCCTCCAAGTGTGTTCTGATCTTCTGTCATTGTGGTGGTGCCCCCGAAGCGGGCGCGCAGGTTTCGGAAACGGATTCAATACCTTCGACGGTCATGACCGGAAGAGGGTCCTGCTTCGAAAGCTTTCCCCGTACTGTCACCTTGTGTCCCATAAACCGAGCGAAGTTATCCTCGGGTGAACCGGCGGCCGGTTGCAGGCGAGCGGTAGGTTGAAGAGTCGTGTCGTTCGTGAGCACGTATTGACCGTCCCGCTCATCCACACAGCCATTGAGAGAGGCCTTGGCCGGTTTCGTGCTCTTGCCCGTTTGCGCCGGGGCAATAGCAAGCGAACCGCCCAAAATTAGGAGCGCGCAAAAAGTGCGCATCCGGATTTCTCTCTCCTTCAAGGCCCTCATTGCACTTGGCGTGCCAGATCGCACATTCGTTACGTAATCTCTATTGCGTTGCAAAATCGGACCTGCTGTATAGTTTCTCACGAAAATGCGCGAAATGTGCCATGTAGTCCTTGCGCATTCGGGGTAATTTCTGCATCTGCGACACCGCTATATCATGGAAGACTGACTATGCGCTATCTGCCGTTCGTCCTCGCGGTGCCGCTTGCCGCCGCAAATTATTCGGCTCCCGCGGGAATCCGGCCGGCATTACGGCGGCCGGGTGCGGCCAGCATCTTGCCTGGCGGGCGGATCATTTCCCCGATGGGTCGGCAGTTCGTCACGGGTCCGGGGCCGTTTGGTCTGGCGATCAGCACATCTGGCAAGACGCTGGTTTCGGCAAACAGCGGGCCGGATCGCTTTTCCATGACCGTGCTCGAACAGGAAAAGGGCGGCGGCTGGCAAGTCCACCAACTGATCGCGCCGAAAAAGAAGAAGGGAAAGGGAGAAGCGGGCGAACGGGAAGGAAAAGAAGGCGATCAATGGCACAGTGTTTTCATGGGACTGGCGTTCGCCAGCGAACACGCCGTGTACGCCTCGGAGGGAAACACCGGATGCGTCCGTCTGATGGACCTGGCAACCGGGGGAACCAAGAAGATCTACGATCTGAACCGCGATGGTTTCGCTGACAGTTTCACAGGAGATTTGGCGCTCGATAGCGGGCGGGGCGTGCTCTACGTGCTCGATCAGGCCAATTTCCGAATCGTCGCGATCGATTTGAAAAAGCAGCGCGTGCTTTCGTCGGTGAGGCTGGGGCGCCTGCCGTTCGCGCTGGCGCTGTCGCCCGACAAACGCAAAGCCTACGTCACCAATATCGGCATGTTCGAGTATAAGGCGGTGCCGGGCGTCGATCCGCACAATTTGATCGAGACCGGTCTGCCGTTTCCGGCCTTTGGTTTTCCTTCGGCCCAGGCGCGCGAGGGGGCGCGTCGCGATACCGCCAAAGGTCCGGTGGATGTGCCGGGGCTGGGCGATCCCAATCTTGAAGTAGCCAATTCCCTGGCCGTGATCGACCTGCAGGATCCAGCGGCGCCCAGGGTAGAGGCCTTCATCCGGACTGGGCTGCCATTTGGCGAAGGGATCGAGGGCGGCAGCAGCCCGTCGGGCGTTTTAGCCACCGAGGATCGCGTGTATGTGAGCAACGGGCACAACGATTCGATCACCGTGATCGACGCCAAGAGCCACAGTGTGACGGGGCAGATAGAAATTCGGATTCCGGGACTCGAAAGAGTGCGCGGCGTGCTGCCGATCGGCATGGCGTACCACGAGGCCACAGGATGGCTGCTGGTGGCGGAAGCCGGCATCAACGCCATCGGCGTGATTGATACGCGGCAGTCGAAGGTGCTAGGACACCTGCCGGCGGGGTGGTTTCCGAGCCAAGTTCTGGTAAATGAGGACGATGTTTTTGTTACGAATGTGAACGGCCAGGGCACGGGTCCAAACGTGTGGCAGGGCGCGTTTTCGTCTGAGGACAGCTTTGTGGGCACGTTCCGGCGGGGCAGCATCTCGGCTTTCCCGATGCCGGATGCCGCCGGCATCACGGCCGCCACCCAGACGGTGATCGACAACAACGGACTGAAAGCGCACAACGAGGAGCCGGGAGCGTTGCCCAGCGCCATAAAGTACGTGGTGCTGGTCGTGAAGGAGAACCGCACGTTCGACGAAGTGTTCGGCGATATCCAGCGCACCGCGGACGGAACCACCGTCATGGGCGCGCCGGGGCTGGCGCGCTTCGGGCGGTTGGGCCACGCCGCGGGAAAGGGCAATCGCCTGAGCGTGCAGCGGGTGAACGTCACGCCCAATCATCACAACATGGCGCTGCGGTGGTCGTTCAGTGACAACTTCTACGCGGATTCGGAAGTCAGCGTGGACGGGCACCACTGGCTGGTCGGCGCTTATCCGGACGCGTGGACCGAGACGTCCTTCCGCGCTTCATACGCGGACGCACGCGACTTCCGCTTTCCTACCACGGCGCCAGGGCGTTTGAGCTTTGCGGAGGGCAACTCGTCCGTGCATCCCGAGGAGCAGCCGGAGGGTGGCACGATCTGGCATCATCTGGCCCGCCACGATGTATCTTTCCGGAATTACGGCGAAGGCTTCGAACTGGCAGGTGTAGATGAAGGCAAAGGTCTGAAGCCGACCGGAGGCCGCTTCGTGACCAACGTGCCCATGCCTTTCCCGCTATTCCAAAATACTTCTCGCGATTACCCGGTATTCAACATGAATATCCCGGACCAATTTCGCGCAACACAGTTCATTAACGAGATCCAGAGCAAATATGTGAAAGGCGGTGAGCCTTTTCCCCGATTTATTTACATTCACCTGCCGGACGATCATATGACCGAGCCGCGCCCCCAGGACGGCTATCCGTACGAAGCATCGTATGTAGCGGATAACGATTACGCACTCGGACGAATCGTCGAGTTTCTCTCGACCACACCCTGGTGGAAGCAGATGGCCATCTTCGTTACGGAAGATGACGCGCAGGGAGGGCGCGATCACATCGACGCGCATCGCACGGTGCTGATGGCCATGGGCCCATACTGCAAGCGCGGCCATGTGTCGCACGTCAATACCAGCTTTCCGGGAATGCTGAAGACCATCTTCCGGCTGCTGGGGCTGCCGCCCCTGAACCTCTTCGATGCCATGGCCAGCGATTTGAGCGATTGCTTCACGAATACGCCCGACTTTGACGGTTATCAGGTAACGCGGGAGGATCCACGGATCTTCGATCCGGCCAATGCGCGAGAGCCCCTGGACCCGCGGCCCTCGGTGAAGATGGACGATCCCGCGGAGGTGGTGCGGTAACGCGGGAGGTCAGCGCGGGGTCAGCAGAAAGGCGTGGCTCTGGCCGTTGATGTTGCCCTGGCCGGTGATCTGGCCGCGATCGTTGATTGCCGAGGGCAGGACCAACTGCCAGCCGGAGCCGGCGGGGACCAAATCGTTCAGATTCCGCATGCCCTCTTCCGGGCTCCAGATAAACGCGATGGAGCCGGACCAGCCGATCACTTGGCCGCGGTTGTTGATGGCAAATGCGGAGCTGAATCCCTGGCCCGGAAGCACACCCAGATCCTCGATTCCGTCGTCGCTCCAGACGACTGCATGGCCGCAAAAGCCGCAACCAGCGAACGCGGAGCCTCCCGCGATCTGGTTGCGATCGTTGATGCCATTGGCGGATGCACTGCTGCCTCCAGGCAGATCCTTCAGCGTTCGGATGCCTCCGGATCTGGGCCAGGAGAATCCGTGTCAGTTTCCGTCGGCGGCATTGGACATACCGGCAACATTGCCTTGCAGGTTAATGGCGAGGCCCTGGCTATAGTATCCGCCAGGCAGCACACCGAGATCGTGCATTCCGGTGAAAGGATCCCACAGGAAAGCGCGCATGGCATTGGCGGCGTTGTTCGCAAACCCGACTACCTGGCCGGCATCGTTTATGCCCGTGGCTTCGCTGATAGTGCCGCCGGGGAAGGTGCCGAGGTCGTGCATCTGGCCGTTTATCCAGACAACCGCGTGTTCGCTTTGAATCGCGTTGTAGCTCGAATAGCCGGCGACCTCGCCCCGAATGTTGATCCCCTGCGCGACGCTGAAGTTGCTTTCCGGCGGGATCGAGCCTAAGTCGCGCAAGCCAGTGTCTCATCCCAGAAGAATCCGTGGGCATTGAAATTGGAAAAGCGGGCGTAACCCGCGACCTGGCCCAACTGGTTGAGAGCCTGGCCTTGGCTGACGGCGCCACCTGGAAACGTTCCCAGGTCGCGCACGCTATAGGTTTGGGCCATCAGAGAGGACGCGAGCATCAGAAACGTGGATGCCCATAGGGTTAGAGAACCGGCTTTTTGCCATGGCCGCACCTCCTTTTGGATTGATTATATGCGGTGTGGTCAACGGTTGATGCGCCCGGTTTGGACCAGCCAGTTCCGAAACA
The DNA here is from genome assembly GCA_963843255.1 of Bryobacterales bacterium. Classification (GTDB taxonomy): domain Bacteria; phylum Acidobacteriota; class Terriglobia; order Bryobacterales; family Bryobacteraceae; genus Bog-159. The sequence continues at coordinate 56,886 of CAWJJQ010000012.1, forward strand.
TGGCGACGAAGTCGCGCGCCGCCGGCTCGCTGCGCAATTGCTCGAGCGTGTATTTCATCTTGCGGCTCCAGTTCGGATACTGCCAAGTGGTAGCCGGCAGGTTCTGCTGCGCGATCTCCTTAGTGAGGTCCTCCTGATTGACGGCCAGCAACTGCGACGGGGTGAGAGCCAGAAAACCGATGACGGCGTTGTGTAGCTCGCCGGTCATTTCGGGCACCTGCGCGGGGGAATGGGGGAAATAGCCGGGTAGCAGGCCGAGCGAATGCAGGCGGTCGAGCACTCTTTGCTTTTCGATTTCGCGATCGGCGAGCTGCCGGCGATACACGGCATCGTCGGGGAACATTCCGGCGCGGCGGCGCGCTTCGATATCTTCGCCGATCCAGAAGCCCGCGAGGGTCGGCAGGTCGTGCGTAGTGGAAGAGACCAGAGCCTGCGGCGGATACTCGGTGTAGCTTTTGAAATCACCGCCGGGGCGCTTCTCGAAATAGAAAAGGCGGTAGCTCAGGACGCCATAGCGGTCGAGGGTCTCGCGCACGAACGGCTCCACCGTTCCCAGGTCTTCGCCGATGATCACCACCTGGTGGCGCACGCTCTCCAGCGCCAGGATCCGGATGAGATCTTCGTAGTTGTCGCGGACATATGCGCCGCCAGTGGCGTCGGAACCTTCCGGGATCCAGAAGAGCCGGAAGAAGCGCATCACGTGATCGATACGGAGAGCGCCGCCGTGCCGGCAGTTCTTGCGAATGGTCTCGGTAAACAGGCGGTAGCCATCCTCGCGATGCTGGTCGGAACAGGGAGGCGGGAAGCCCCAATCCTGACCCTTGGGAGAAAAATCGTCAGGGGGGGACCCAACCCGGCAGCCGGAGACGAAGAACGGACGGTGGGCCCACAGATCGGCGCCGAAACGGTCGGTGGCGAGGGCCAGATCGTGATACAGGCCGATGGCTAGTCCCTTTTGGCGAGCGTACGCCTGGGCCGCGGCCAGTTGCTGGTCCAACTGCCACTGCAGGTAGCAATAGAACAGGACGCGCCGCCAGTGTTTTTTGCGGAAGGCGGCGGTTTCCGGGGAATCGGGATCGCGGTAGGGCGCGGGCCAGTCGGGCCAGGTCCAAAGATCGGGATTACGCGCGTGCAGGTGCTCGTCGAGTGCGCAATAAGTCGCGAAGCGCTCGAGCAGATCGCCTTCTTCTTTCAGGAACTGCTGGAACTCGGCGACGCGCGGCGAACCGGCCTGGTATTCGCGCAGAAATTCCGCGAAGGCCAGCTTCAGGAAGCGCAACTTGCAGGCGCTGACCTGCTCATATTCGACAAATTCGGAATCGCGGAGGGCGGCCAGTTGGCGCTGGGTCTCCGGCTGCGACCAGAGCCGCTGGGCGCGCCGCGATTTCCCGAAATCCTCGATGGACTCCACGTCGAGGTACAAATAGTTTGGATAGAAGATGCATTCCGGCAGGTACGGGCTGGTATTGTACGGGCGCCGGTTGTAGATGGCGTGCAGGGGATTGAGGGCGACGAAACTGGCCCTGGCGTCCTCCGCGATCCAATCGATCACGCCATGCAGGTCGCGCAGGTCGCCGCAGCCCCAGTTGCGCGCCGAGCGCACTCCGTAGAGCGCCAGGGCAATGCCTGCCGCTTTGCCGCCATTGGCCAGCGTGGGATGCTGATAGGCGCGGTTGGGCGTAACAATGAGGCGGGTAAGCTGTTCCAGGCCGTCCAAACGGACGTGCAATTCGTGATAGCCGAGCGGTAAACCGGCCGGCAGGGTGACCTGTTTGCGCACGTAGCGGCGGCCCCCGAATTCAGCCGTACCGCAATCCGGAAGTTCGCCCAGACGGAACTCGATCGGCCGGACCTCACCAGACTCTTCACGCAACTCCACGTGCGCCGTGGCCTGTCCCAGTTCCGCCGGCAGATGCAGGGGCAATTCGGCGGCGGTGTGATCCTCGGTGACTACCAGGACGCGCGGCGCCAGACGAGTCCACTCGCGACGGTGGCGTGCTTCGATGGATTCGCGCAGACTCGCGGCAGTTTCGGCATGCACTCCCAACCCTTTGAGAATGGTTTCCTTGGTCTGATCTGATGTGAAGTGCTGGCGTCCCCAGATATCCCAATATTCCGGGTCGATCCGCCACAGGCGAGCGGCCAGATCGAGCAACTGCGCGTAATTGTCGGATTGCATGAAGGATATATATTGATTTTACAGGAGGTTCCGGCCGCGATTCTATTTTCGGTCTGGCCGGAATAGAATAAAAGTATGCAAACTCCCTTCGCCAGCGGCCCGGTGGACTTGTTCGAACGCCTGGATAACGAATCGGTAACCAATGCGGCGGCCGCGGCGTCGGAAGGCATCGTATTGACTACGCTGGACAGGGCAGTGAACTGGGCGCGCAAGAATTCGATATGGCCTATGTCGTTCGGGCTGGCCTGCTGCGCGATCGAGATGATGTCGATGAGCGCATCGCGGTTCGATATTGCGCGGTTCGGCGCGGAGGTGTTTCGCGGGTCGCCCCGGCAATCGGATCTGATCATCATCGCGGGGCGGGTGGCGAACAAGATGGCGCCGGTGATCCGGCAGTTATATCAACAGATGCCGGAGCCGAAATGGGCCATTTCGATGGGCGCCTGCGCTACTTCCACGGGGGTCTTCAATAACTACGCGCTGATTCCGGTGAACCAGGTGATCCCGATTGACGTGTATGTACCGGGATGCCCGCCGCGGCCGGAGCAACTCATTCAGGCTTTGATGCTGCTGCAGACCAAGATCCAGAACGAGAGCGGCACGGTCAGGCAGATATTGAACCTGGCGTAGCCACCGGGTGAGGACTGCGGTCCCGCGCCAGCACATTCACCGGCGGCAGGGGAGCGATCCATCCAGGAATGCGGGGTAGAGCCAGGCGCGCGGCTTCCTCGCCGGCCTTGACCAGTTGCATGGCGCTTTCAAACGCGTCCCACTCCATGCCGCGCACATCGGGCTCAATCACCAGGTCGGAATGCTGGCGCCAGCTCATTTCGGTGCGACTGTGCATGATCTGAAAGCATCGGTTAATGATATGAAACATGTTGGTGGGCATGGCGGCCGCGCCTTGCATGGGCAGGTGCAGCGAGATGACGTAGGTGGCGCCCAGCAGGCGCGCCAGCAGCGCGGGCACTTCCATGCTGATGGCCCCATCCACCAGCAAACGGCTGCCGCAGGGGACGGGCTGGAACAGGCCGGGGTACGAACAACTGGCCCGTATGGGCAGCACCACGTCGCCGCGGTCGCGGAAGACCACGGCTTCGCCCGTTACCACATCGGTGGCGACCACGCCCAGCGGCATGCGCATCTGCTCGAAGGAGTAGGTTTTGAGAAGCTTGCGCAGGAAGCGCTCCATGCGGTCGCTGCCGGCGATGCCCATGCGCCCGATCGTCCAGCGGGCCACGTCGGTGAACCGCATAGCGCACCCGGCGCGGGCAATCTCCTCTGGCGTGGCGCCGCTGGCGTATGCAGCCGCGACAATGGCCCCGGCGCTCACGCCGGCGATGCAATGGATCGGAATATTATTTTGTTCGAGAACGCTCAGAACACCGATGTGCGCCAAACCGCGCGCAAAGCCGCCGCCCAGCGCGAGTCCTATGCGCACGGGCGCGGGAACCGCCGGACTGAACTCCACCTGTGGCGCACGCGGCCTGCGCCGCAGCCCGGACATCCAATCTCCCCAAGCGATCTTCACGCCCCCCTCCTGCCGGCCGTGCCGGATGGTCTACCATTATCTTGGATGCGCACTCATTCGGCCAAGTTCCTGGCCCTGTTTCTTTGCTTTAGCCTGTTCGTGCCGGCGTTCGCCCAAGCGCCTTTTTCGGGCACGCCGGCAATCGAACAATCACTCAAGAAACTCACGCTGCTGGGAAACGTACTGATGATCGCGGCGCACCCTGACGACGAGAATACCGCGATCCTGGCCTACTATGCGCGCGGGCGGCACATGCGCACGGCCTATTTGTCACTGACTCGGGGCGAGGGCGGCCAGAACCTGATCGGTCCGGAGCAGGGCGATCTGTTGGGATTGATCCGGTCGCAGGAATTGCTGGCGGCCCGCCGCATCGACGGCGCCGAGCAGTTTTTTACGCGCGCCATCGATTTCGGATACACCAAGACGCCCGAAGAGACCTTCGCCAAATGGGGGCACGAGCGCGTTCTTTCCGATGTGGTGTGGGTGATCCGCAGTTTTCGTCCGGACGTGATCATTCTGCGCTTCTCAGGCACCCCGCGGGATGGCCACGGGCAGCACCAGGTGTCGGCGATCGTGGGCAAGGAGGCGTTTTTTGCGGCAGCCGATCCCAGCCGCTTTCCGGAACAACTGAAATACGTCGAACCGTGGAAGGCACGCCGGCTGCTCTTCAATACTTTCAGCTTCACGCGCGACCAGGAAAAGGAGGCGGCGGCCGCGCCGGGCCGCATCGAGGTGGATACGGGCGCATATAATCCGGTGCTGGGCGCCTCGTACAGCCAGATCGCCGGGATGAGCCGCAGCATGCATCGCAGCCAGGGTATGGGTGCGTCGCAGCGGCCCGGTCCTTCGCGCAATTATCTGGTGCCTATTGCCGGAGACCCGCCCACCAAGGACGCGTTTGATGGAATCGATACCAGTTGGGGGCGCGTGCCGGGCGGCGCGGCGATCGGCCAGATCCTCGAAGAAGCCGTTCGTACGTTTGAGCCGGACCATCCCGAACGCACGCTCCCGCTGCTCGAAAAGGCACATCCGCTGATAGCCGCCATACACGATCGACGGGCGGTGGAGAAACTGGGAGAACTGAACGAAGCGATCGCGCTGTGCTCGGGGCTGTGGCTGGATGCGAACGCCGACGGCTACGCCGTGGTGCCAGGTTCGACGATAGAGGTCACCTATAGCGCGCTGAACCGTTCGGGAGCGCCGCTGCAGCTCGACAATCTGACGCTGGAGGGCATGGGCAGCCAGACACAAACGGACGCGCATCAAGCGGCGCTCGAATCGAACAAGCTGGTGAGCGCGCAGCTCAAATACACCGTGCCGGCCGATCGGGCCTATTCGCAGCCGTTCTGGCTGCGCGAGCCGAAGCAAGGGGACACCTACACCATATCGGACCAACGGATGGTGGGCCTGCCGGAGGATCCGCCGGAGTTGAGCCTGCACTTCCGCCTGGAGGCGTCCGGAGTGGGTTTCGACCTGGTGCGTCCGGTGCGGCACCGGTATGTGGATCGCGTGGACGGCGAGCAGACGCGGGCGCTCACCATCGTGCCGCCGGTGGCGCTCAACTTGCCGCGCGATATGGTCCTCTTCCCGAATAGCAATGGGCGCAAAGTGGAGATCGAGCTGCGCGCGGATGTGCCGAAGGCCAGCGGCGAGGTGCGACTAGCCCTCGATCCGGGATGGAACGCGGAGCCGGGATCGCGCCCGTTCGAGCAGGCCAAAGCGGGCGAGCAAACGCCGCTTAGCTTTGAAGTCAAGCCGGGGAACATGCCCGATCCGCCGGCGCAGCTACGCGCGGTGGCGCACGCCGACGGGCGCGAGATCGGCTTGGGAATGCTGGTGATTTCACATCCGCCCTTGCCGCCGTTGACCGTCTTCCCGCCGGCGGTGGTGAAGTTGGTGCGCGCGGATGTGCGGGTTACCGTGCACAAGGTGGGCTACGTGATGGGCGCCGGCGACGAAATGCCGGACGCCATCCGGCAGATGGGCTGCGAAGTGACGCTGCTGGCCCCTTCGGACCTGGAGCAGCGCGACCTGTCGGAATTCGATGCGATCGTGACCGGCGTGCGCGCCTACAATACGCGCGCGGACCTGAGGGTGAACCTGCCGCGGCTGCTCGATTATGTGCGCAACGGCGGCAAGCTGATCGACCAATACAACGTCACGGACGGCAACCTTATTCCCATGGGGCCTTATCCGTTCAAGGTGGGACACGATCGCGTTTCGGTGGAAGAAGCGCCGGTTGCCTTCACCAACCTGGGGAACTCGCTCCTGAGTTCGCCGAACGAAATTACGCAGAAGGATTTCGAGGGGTGGGTGCAGGAGCGCGGACTGTACTTCGCCTCGGAATGGGATCCGAAATACCAGACCGTGTTCGAATCGCACGATCCGGGCGAGAAGCCGCTGGCGGGCGGAATGCTGTACGCACGGTATGGCAAGGGCGTCTACATATTCAGCGGATTCTCGTGGTTCCGCGAATTGCCGGCGGGCGTAGCGGGCGCGTACCGCATCTTCGCGAACATGCTCAGCGCGAAGTAAATCAAAGCCTGCCCAAAATCAAAACCTGCCTAGACCTTGCCTAGACCGGACCTCTACCTGGTTTGATATAATTTTCTGCCGAATCACGAACCGCCGGCACGGAGGGGCAACAGTCCTTTCACGACTGCCGGATCGTCTGGAGGGATGCATGGAGTTTCGCGCGCGAACGATATCACTTCTGGCTCGAATGTCGACTTGTCTGCTGTTGTCGGTGGGCGCAGTTACCGCCCAGACGGTGCTCCCTAGCGGGTATTTCGGGTTCCTGCTGAGCACGTCATTTACCGACTCGACCAACCAGGGAGGAGCCGCCCTCCTGGGCTTGATGAATTTCGATGGAGCAGGAAACGTGAAAGGGTCTTTTACCCTCGAATACGGTTCTGGCGGTCCCCTTCCGGCCGAAACGATAAACGGGACTTTTACCGGGACCTATTCGAGCACAAACGGCGCCGGCAACATCGCCCTCACGCTTAGCAGCGGAATCAGCCTCGCGCTCGATATGGTGATTGCCGATAGCGGTCACGGCTTGGAATTGGTTGCGACGAGTTGCTCTGGCGCCGTAGGTATCGACCTCTCAACCAGTGTGTTGAGCGGAATCGGCGCGCAATCAAAAGGAGGGACTTCTCTGTCCGTCGGCGCCCTCCAGGGTTCCTACGGCGCACAGTTTACTTTCTCGCCGCAGGCGAGCAGAGAAGTTAGCGTCGCCAGTTTCGATGGCGCGGGCAATGTAACTTTGTCGGGTACATTCGTCGGCACCGGCCCCAGTGTAAGCAGCGCAACCTACCCCGGTACTTATACGGTAAAACGGAATGCGACCGGCACCATCACCCTCGCGCCGCAGCCGGGACAATCCGCGCAGACCTTCGTGTTTGTGATCACCGACGAGGGCGGTCACGGACTTCTTTTGCTACAAACGAATCGCTCCGGCGACGGCGTGGCATTCGGAACCGCACGGCTTTAGTAGGAGGAGCAGTAGCTCTCCCGCTCCGACAACTTACTATGTCAAATCTGCAAACACCCATCACACCCGAACTGGCTGAATACATCAGGAGCGTATCGCTGCGCGAGCCGGACCTGTTGCGCCGGCTGCGGGAAGAGACCGCGACGCGGGACGATTCTGGCATGCAGTTGTCGCCGGAACAGGGACAGTTTCTGGGCATGATCGCACGCATGATAGGGGTGCGGCGAGCGATCGAAGTGGGCGTGTTCACGGGACTCAGCTCGTTGCACGTGGCGCTGGCAATGCCTCCCGAAGGACGGCTGGTGGCTTGTGACGTGAATGCCGAAACGACGGCCATCGCGCGACGCTACTGGGCCGAGGCAGGAGTCGCCAGCAAGATCGATCTGCGCATCGGGCCGGCAGCGGACACCCTGGACGCCCTGCTCCGCCAAGACGGCGAAGGGAGCTACGATTTCGCGTTCGTGGATGCGGACAAAACCAATTATCGGCAGTATCACGAGCGTGTGCTGAAACTGCTCCGGCCGGGCGGACTGGCGGCGTACGACAACGTGATCTGGCACGGCAGGGTGCTGGACGAGTCCGCACAGGACGCGGATACGCGCGCCATCCGCGATTTCAATGCCGGCCTGCACCTGGATGATCGCGTGTGGCTCAGCCTGGTGCCCATCGGCGATGGAGTTACGTTGGCTTTGAAGCGGTGACCGCGGCTGGCTGCGATTTCAATCGCCAGTACAGGTAGAACGGGATGCCGGCGGCGCATACCACGCCCGCCATCAAGGACGCTTTCGTCTGGTTGACCATCGCGTCGAGCATGAACCATCCGGAGACCGCGATGAAAGCCCACATGGTATAGGGGTAACCCCACATTTTGTAGGGACGCGGCGCAGTGGGAAGCTTGCGTCGCAACACCCAGACGGCCGCCACACTGAGCGTGTAGAAGATAAACGAGGACAGGATGGAGTAGGCAAAGAGGGTCTCGTAAGATCCCGTGACGACCAGCACCGCCGTCCAGATAGCCAGTGCAACGATGGCGAACGAGGGCGTTTCAAAGCGGGGATGCACCTGGGCAAAACGGGCGAAAAACAGGCCGTCGCGCGCCTGCGCGAAGGGAATGCGCGCTCCGGTGAGGATGTTGCCGTTGATGGCGCCGACGATGGATAGCAGCACAACCGCGGAGAGCAGGGACGCGCCGACGGGGCCCATGGTCCGCGCGGCTACGGCCGATCCCACGCGTTCGGTGGCGGCGATTTCGGGTACGGTCAGGACGTTCAGGTAGGCGATATTGGCGCAGACGTAGAGCACGATGACGGCCACCATGCCGATGGCCAGGGCGCGCGGCAGGTTGCGCTCGGCATCTGTGATTTCGCCCGCCACGAAGCTGACGTAGCTCCAGCCGTTGTAGGCCATCAGGCAGGCGGCCAGGGCATAGCCGATGCCGCTGTAGGAGATCGGATGAGCGGCCGGCTGGGACGACCACGCGGTATGCGGCGCCAGGACGGCCGCGCCGATGATCAGCACCAGGCCGGCCATTTTCAGCGTGGTGAAGATGCGCTGGATCCAGGCGCCTTCCTTGACGCCGACGTAGTTCGCCGCGGAGAGGGCCATCACGACAACCAGGGAGATGGTCACACGCAGGGCCGGCGCGAGGGGGATGAATTGGTCGAGGTAGATGGAAAAGCTCACGGCCAGGAAAGCCATCCCGCCGGGGATTACGGCCAGCAGGAACACCCACCCGGACAAGAAGGCGCAGCCGGGTCCGAAAGCTTCCCGCAGGTAGATGTACTGGCCGCCGGTCGCCGGCATCATGGCGCCCAGTTCCGCATAGGCCAGGGCGCCGCACCAGGAGAGCAACCCGGCGACGATCCAAACGGCCAGGATCACGGCGGCGGATGGCAAGCTGCGCGCGATCACGTTGGGCAAGAGGAAAATGCCGGAGCCGATGACGATACCGATGACGATCAGGGATGCATCGAGCAGACCCAGCTTGCGTGGGAGTTGGTCCAATGCGGGATTATAGCAGGCGACCTTCGGCCGCCGGTGCTGGGTGCCGGGTCTTGGGTGCTCGTTTTACTTAATTGCTCGGGATGGCTACGACACCGGGTGAATCGCCGGTCGATGGATTAGAGGCGCCGCCCGTGATTTGGCCGGCGAGGTTGATGTCATTCGCATCAGTCAGAGTGAGCGGGCTCGATCCGATGAGCGTGTTCAGATCCGTCATGACGCCGTTTTGCCAGATAAAGGCGCGGCTGCTGCCGCCGGGGAGATCGACTGGCCGACGACTTGGCCGTTATCGTTGATACCCCAGGCGATGCTCAGCGCGTCGCCGGGCAGCTTACCCAGATCCTGGATGCCCCCACCTTGTGTTTCGCAAACGAGACCGGGCGCCCGAGCGGTCACCGTGAACGTTGGGGCCGCCGCCGAGCACCCGGTCAACTCGTTGGAACCATCCTAGATCGGGTGGGGAGACAGGATTGGACGTTTGCGGACGCGACTGTCGTCCGGGTGGGGGCTATTCGTTGAGGAAGACTACTTCGGCATCGCCATGACAGACTAAGCGAGCGGGAGAGGATTCTCCAAAACCGAATCCGTTCTTGCGGGGGCCGGCGGGAGTGGTGACGACCAGATCCTTGCGGGTCTCCACGCGGCCATATACCAGAGCCCAATTATCGTAATCCGTGCTGCCGAAGGGCAGTTTACTGAGCGCGGTCCCGAGTTTCACTTCGCGCAGTTTCTGAGCGAGCATGGTAGCGTCAACCGCGAGCACGGCGGGCGGCTTAGGAGCGCTGGCCGGATCGTAAGCGATCCAGAAAGCATTGGGCCACTCCTGGTCGCCGGAGACCAGTTTTTGCGCGCATTTTTGTTCGCCCAACCAGCGTCCGGCTTGCCGGAACGAGAATCGCCCCACCACGGCGACTACCTTGCCATCGTACGCAATGAGGTTCTGCAGAACCTCGCAAACAGTCACCGGCTGCAGGCGAGGCTCGGCCCCCTGCATGAACAGGCAGACGAATAGCGATAAAAAACAAATCCGGCGCGGCACAGGACCTGAAGCGATAAACCATTATAGGCGCGCATCCGAACCATCGCGTTACAATTCATTACGCGTGGTGCAATTTGTCCACTGCGTCCACTTGAGTGGCGCGCCAGACCGGCAGCGCGGCGGCCATTAAGGCAATGGCAACCACGGCCACAGCCGCCCCTGCGAGCGTGCCGAAATTCCGCCCCGAGATTCCAAATACCAGATTTTCCAGGGCGCGCGAGCTGGCCCAACCGGCAAGCATGCCGATTGCCGCCCCGGTCAGGGCCATCCGCAGGGCTTGCCTGCCGGCCCAGCGCATAATGGCCGGCCGGGGAGCGCCCAGGGCCATCCGGATGGCAATTTCATCCTCGCGGACGCGTACCCAATAGTTCAGCAGGCCATAGATGCCTACGGCGGCCAGCGTCATGGCCAGGGCAGCGAACAAAGCCAGCAGCGCGGTGCTGAAGCGGCGCTGGGCCAACGACGCCGCTACCGTTTGCGCGAAGGGCCGCAGGCTTTGGACGGGCAGATTGCGGTCGATCGCGGCCACCCGCCGACGCACCGTGGAAACCAGCGATTCGAGATCGCCATCCGCCCGAATCAGGACCACCATCGCCTCGGCAGGCGACTGGGAGAAGGGCAGATAGACCTCCGGATAGGGCTCGGTGCCCAGGCCCATCTGACCGACATCGCCCACCACGCCGATGATCTGATAAGTAGGTCCTTCCCGGTATGGGCCGCCGTATTTGATGCGGCCGCCGACGGCCGAACCATGGGGCCACCATTTGCGCGCGAAGGTCTCATTGACGACCGCGACGTCCGGCCGGTCATGGCCGCCAAAGGCGCGCCCTTCGTGTACCGGGATGCGCATCGCGCTGAAGTAGCCCTCGTCCGCGGTGTTGAACAGGGAAATCGGTACTTCCGCCGGCTGCGGCGCGGCTCGATCCAAAATCGAGTAAAACCAGTCGTTACAATCGCCGGCGGATGGTGGGCAATGCACCGCGCTGACTGCCGTAACCCCAGGCAGCGGCCGCAGGCTCTGCTGCAGCTCAGCGTAAAAACTCCGGATGGCTTGCGGGCTGCGATAGCTGGAAGAAGGCAAGACCAGTTCGAGCGCCAACACGTGCAGGGGATCGTATCCCGGACTGGCGGTCTGGGCCGCGATCAGGTTGCGCATCAACAACCCGGCCGCGAATGTTAGCACTAGCGTGATAGCAATTTCCGCCACGACGAGCGCACTCCGTGAGGCTTGTCCGCCGCGCCCGGTCGCCGATCGGGAGCTATTCTTTAGCGCGGAGACCAGGTCCGCCCTTCCGGCGGTGAAGACCGGCGCCAGGCCGGTCAACAGTCCGGTCGCCAGCGTGATGGCGGCCGCGAAGAGCAGCACGCGCCAATCGAATCTGGTCTCGGCGAGCCGGGGAATGTCGCGCGGCCCTAGCGCGATCAGCATGCGCACGCCCCACTGCGCCAGAAGGCCGCCGGCAATGCCTCCCAGCGCCGCCAGCAGCAGGTTCTCGGTGAGCAATTGGCGGATCAGGCGAGTGCGGCCCGCGCCGATGGCGGTGCGGATGGCGATCTCGCGCGCACGCGACGTACTGCGCGCCAGCAGCAGGCTGGCCACGTTGGCGCTCGCGATCACCAGCACCAGACCCACTGCCGCCAGCAGGATCAGCAGCGTGGGACGAACATCGTGCGTTTGGCTCTCAGCCAGAAAAGTGCCATAAGCGCGATGCTGGCTCTCCGGTCCGGGGTCTGACTCGGCCAGGCGCCGCATGATCAGGTTCAGGTCCGAGGTGGCGGAGGCCAGCGTAACTCCCGGCTTCAAGCGGGCCAGCACCCGCATGGAACCATGCTGGCTACGGTTGGCGACAGGCCCCTCGAAGCGGTGGAGCGGCAGATAGAAATCCATCGGCTGTTCCCAGTAGTACGAGCCGGGCGGCAGAACGCCGGTGACCTGGTACGGCTGCCCGTTCAAAATCAACGCAGCGCCTAGTATGTTAGCGTCGGCCCCGAGCTTATCAACCCAGAACTGATAACCGAGTACGGCCGTGAGAGGCGCGCCAGGCCGGTCGTCAGACTCGCCGAACACCCGGCCCAACAGGGGTTTTGCGCCAACCAGGCCGAAGAAGTCGCTGGTCACCACAGCGGCGCGGGTCAACAAGGCTTCGCCATGTCCGGTCATGGTCAGGTGCGCGGTGTGCACGCCAGCCATCTTCTCGAAGCTGTGATTTTCATCGCGCCAATGCTCGAAATTAACCCAGGTCACGCTGATGCCTTCGGCTTTGGGGTCGGACTCGCCAAACCAGACCAGGCGCTCGGCCGCGGGATAAGGGAGCGGCCTGAAGAGCACGGAATTCACCACGCTGAAGATGGCGGTGTTCGCGCCGATCCCCAGCGCGAGGGTCAGAATGACGACCAGCGAGAAGCCCGGAGCACGGCGGATGCCCCGCAGCCCATAGCGCAGGTCCTGCGCGATGGTTTCGATGCGCGGAAAAGCCCAGGCTTGCCGCGCGTTTTCCTGGATCTGCGTCAGGTTGCCCGTACGGCGGTGCGCGGCAGCCCGGGCTTCCTCCGCGCTCATACCGCGCGCCAGGTTCTCCTCGATCTCGAACTCCACCTGCGCGTCGATTTCGGCGCGCAGGTCTTCCGCCAAACCCCGCCGTCCGGCGAGCGCGGCCCGCACTTTCGACCACCAGGCACGCATGGCTAACCCTCCGCTCCGAGAACGCGGCCCATGGCCAGGACGAAGCGCTCCCATCGCGAGGTGGCCGCGACCAGCCGTTTGCGGCCCGAAGGGGTGAGCCGGTAATACCTGGCGCGCCGGCCGTTCGGGGAAATCTTCCATTGCGCCGCGATCCAGCCCTGCTGCAGTAGCCGCTGCAGTGCCGGATAGAGCGAACCGTTGTCCACTGCAAACTCGTCGCCGGATTGCTGTTCGAGAAACCGGGTCACGCCATAAGCGTGGTTGGGACCGAGCTGCAGGCTGCGCAGGATCAGGACCTCGAGCGTCCCCTGCAAAAATTCGAGCCGTTCCCGTGGATCGTCTACCGTAGACATGCTACCTATATATCGCACGAGGAAGGTGGTGTCAACAGGAAGGGCCGCGCTTTTCCGCCCGCTACTGAATAGAATAGGAATGTGGGCGACAGGCTTCTACAACTGTTCGATTTCTTCATCGAGCGTCCGCCCTTGACGGGCGCTCTGGTCTGCGGCGCGTTGTATCTGCTCAAGAAATCGCGCAAGCCGCAATTGACCGCATCGGAGCGGCAGCACGCGGTGGATCTCTACCAATCCCAGCGTACGTACGCGGAAAAGATGTACGATCCGCCGACTGAAGAAGAGCAGGGCGCCATCCGCAAGCCGCGATAATCGGCTAGGCGGGCGCCGGTTCGACGATGGCGGACATGGAACCGGCGCTGCGCGGCAGGCGGGGATCCGGACCATAGGCGTGGATCTGGTCGCGCGCGAACTCGGCCTGGGGGCGCTCGCAGGTGATGATCACGGTGCGGCCGCAACGGTCCACCTCTTCGGCGTGCCGGAAGGCTTCCTCCAAGGTGAGAATAAAGAGCATCTGCAGCATCTCGATCACGTAGTCGTAGGTGTGATCGTTGTCATCGAGCAGAACCACGCGGTACAGCGGGACGAGATCCTCCCGCCCCGTAGTTCCAATCTCCGGATCGACCGTCGTTTTCGGCATGGCCGGACTCAAAACCAGTATGCCATGGGACCGGGTGCGCGGGAAGTCCGTCAGATGCGGGGAAGCAGGACGTCGCGCAGGGTATGCACGAGAATATAGGTATCCAGCCCGCGCGAGAAGTTCTTCAGATAATAAAAGTCATATTCCAGGCGGCGCAAGGTGTCTTCGGGTTCATCCGGCGGTGTGTTGATTTGAGCCCAGCCGGTAATCCCGGGCTTCACCCTGTAACGCTGGCGGTAAAACGGGATGCGCTGCTGCAAAACCTCGGCGAACTCGCGCCGCTCGGCGCGCGGGCCGACGAAACAAATCTCGCCACGGAGCACATTCCAGAGCTGCGGCAATTTGTCCAGGCGCCAGCGCGCAATGACAGCCTGCAGGCGACTCCGCTTGCCCTGCTCCGGACCGTCCAGACGAAAGCTGTACAGGCGGAATGTCTGTTCCCCCAGGCCCGGGCACTCTTCGCGGTGCAAAAGCGGACCGCGCGACGAAAGCTTCAGGACCACCGCAGTAAGCAACAGGAGGGGCGCCGAGAGAATCGCCAATATCAGCGCCAGAAACCAGTGAGCCATCGCCTGATATAACAACCGCGCCGAGTGAGGCCGGAATTCCGCGGAGAGGAGTAGGTCCGCCGGCCGTAAATCGCTCAGAACCACGCGGCCGCATAACTGCTCGTAGGCCGTGGACACCTCGTCGATGGCCATTCCGCCGTAGCGCAGTTTCAGCAAATCCGCGATAGGCATTTGGCCGCGCCGGTCGGCGAAGCCAACCACAATTCGATCGGGCTTCACGTCGGCAACCACCTGTTGCAGCGCGCCGATTTGTCCGAGGGACGGGCCGGCTTCGGGCGGCGCGGGCGGGCCGCCGTCGTCCTCCACATAGCCAACGATTTGCAGGCCCAGTTCCGGATAGGCGGCGATGTGGCCGGCCATTTCGCCAAGCAACGCGCACATTCCCACGAAAAGAATCCGCTGCGGACCGACCACCCGCAGCACCAATGCGCTATAAACGATGCGCCAGACAAACAGAAGACCGAGGAGCAAGGCGCAGGCCGGCAGCATCAGACGCAATGGCAGCCGGAAACCCTCGTTGAAGTAGGAGATGAATCCCTGGATGAGCAGGGCGATACCCATCACGAACGACAATTGCTGGATCAGCAGCACGCGCGAATTCACGTAGATGTGCTTGTACAGATCCTCGAAATACAGACCGAACAAAATGCTTGCCACGGCCAGCGCAATGCGCAAGAGTCCGTTATCGGCGAACAGGAACACGGTGGGATCGACGTTCAGGATCAGATAGGTGACGGCCAGGAAAGAGGCGGTGATCAGCAGAACTTCAGAAACCAGCAGGGCCAGCGCGCCAACGGGAACGAAGACTCGGGACAAACGGTTCATCAGCGGGTCGCTAGAGCATCCACATTATAGCGGCATTGGGCGGCGCGAATTGCGATAATTAGATTAGTTTAATGGATCGTTCCGAACACCGCGAACCCGTCTATCTGGATTATCACGCCACCGCTCCGCTCGACCCGCGCGTGCTGGCAGCGATGATGCCTTATCTCACATACAGGTTCGGCAATGCAGCCAGCCGGAGCCACGCGTTCGGGTGGGAAGCGAACCAGGCAGTGGAGGCGGCGCGCAAGCAGGTTGCCGCGCTCATCGGGGCTGCACCGCAGGAGATCGTCTTCACCAGTGGGGCGACCGAATCGGACAACCTGGCGATCAAGGGCGTGGCGCAGGCGTACGCCGGAAAAGGCGATCACATCGTTACGTGCCAGTTCGAACATAAAGCCGTCCTGGATACGTGCCGGAGCCTGGAAAAGGCGGGCTGCAGGGTTACGTGGCTGCCGGTGAGTGCAGACGGGTTTGTAGATCCGGCAGCCGTCGCCGCGGTGATCGGCGAACGTACGGTGCTGGTCTCCATCATGTACGCGAACAACGAAGTGGGCACCATCCAGCCGGTTGCGGAGATTGGCCGCATTTGCCGCGAACGCGAAGTGCTGTTCCACACAGACGCCGCGCAGGCCGTGGGCAAGGTTCCGGTGAATGTAGAGACAGAACAGATCGACCTGCTTTCGATTTCCGCGCACAAGCTGTATGGGCCGAAAGGTGTGGGAGCGTTGTACGTGCGGCGGCGGAATCCGCGCGTGCAACTGGCCGCACAGATGGATGGCGGCGGCCACGAAAAGGGCATCCGGTCTGGCACGTTGAACGTGCCGGGAATCGCCGGCTTGGGCGAAGCGTGCGCCATCTGCCGGTTGGAAATGGCAGAAGAGGGCGCGCGTATCGGGCGGCTGCGGGATCGGTTGCGCGCGAGGCTGGAAGCCGGTCTCGATGAAGTACAGGTGAACGGCAGCATGCAACGCCGGCTCCCGCATAATCTGAATATGAGTTTTGCGCAGGTGGACGCCGAAGGACTGATGATGGGCATGAGCGACGTCGCGGTATCAAGCGGATCGGCGTGCACCTCCGCCACCATTGAGCCCAGCTACGTACTGAAAGCCATGGGGCTGAGTGATGCGGCAGCCCACAGCTCGATACGTTTCGGATTGGGGCGCTTCAACACCGAGCAGGAAGTAGATTTCGCAGCAGGCCGCGCGATTGAAGTGGTACAGAAACTCAGGGAACTTCTGCCTGTGCGGGAACGGGCGCGTCAACTGGCAAAGGAGGCATTATGATTGAGATTACCGAGAAAGCCGCGGAGCGGATCAGGCATATACTGGCCAAGCAAGGCGGGGAGGCGGCCGGGTCGGGTGGGCTGCGCCTGGCTGTACAAGGAGGTGGGTGTTCCGGGTTTTCTTACGTTTTCAAGATCGAACCTCGCGAGCGGTCCACCGACCACGTATTCGGCCCGCAGGACGCCAAGGTCCTGATCGATCCCAAGAGCTTCGTGTACCTGGACGGGCTCACGCTCGACTACAAGGAGTCCCTGATCCAATCGGGATTCGTGGTCGACAATCCAAATGCGCAGAAAACGTGCAGCTGCGGTACGTCGTTTTCAGTCCAGTAATGCCGGTCACTCGCAGGGACGCGGATGTCGCGGATTCGGACATCAGGAAATGACGTTGCCTGTGGTCCGCAGGGCGCCTTCGACGGCCGCCAGAAACTCGTCCTCGCGGTCCATTTCGACGCCGATGCGCAGCCAGTAAAGCGGTAGGGGCGAGAGCAGATGTTCGAAGTCCTCGCACAAGTTGACCAGATCCTTCTCTGTGGTAACGATGGCTTCGACGGCCTCATCGCGGAACTGGCGGCCCATCAGGCGCAGTTCGCGCGGAGTATACGAATGGTGGTCTTCAAACTCCGCCCGCGGCGCAGCTTCGATGCCTAAAGCTGCCAGGGTGCACCAGAAATAACCAGGGTTACCCAGACCGCAGAAGCCCGCCACGCGCGAGTAAGGCAGGGCATTGGCAGGCAGGCTCTCACCGGTCGCCGCGGAGACCCACGCATCCGGACGCGCGCGGGCCCGAAAGATGGGCGCGCGCGGGTTGTACTTCCGCAGCAGATGTTCGGCGGTCCCGGTCAAACGGCCGAACTCGCTGCGCGTGATCACGAAGATGTCCGCGCGCGACAAGCCGGCCAGCGGTTCACGCAGTCGCCCCAGGGGCAGCGGGTAGCCGCCGCCAAAGGGATCGAGCGCGTCCACTAGCACAATGTCGCGGTTGCGGGCCAGCCGGGCATGTTGAAAGCCGTCGTCCAATACGGCCACGTTCACACCGAACTCGTGCTGGAGCAAGCCGCCCACATACCAGCGGTCCGGACCAATACCTACGGGCGCCACGGCCTCGCGGAGGAAGATCTGCGGCTCGTCGCCGGATTGTTCGACGGGCAAGTGCGCACCCGCCGCCGCGACCTGGTGCGGATGGGGCGAGTGGCGTCCATAACCGCGCGTCAGGATGCCAGGTTTCCACCCGGTGCTTTTCAGTTTGGCAGCCAGGTACAGGACCATGGGTGTCTTGCCCGTTCCCCCGGCCGTGATGTTGCCGATGCTGATCACCGGAAAGTCCAGCCGCCGCCGGTGCGTACGGTCGCGCCTGTGATACCAGCGGACACCCCAAATCCAGAAGCGCGACAACACCCACAGAAATGCCAGAGCCGGTTGGGCTGGACGGAACAGGGGCACGTGTTGCGCAAACATCTCGCGCGCTTGCCTGACGGCGAGATCCGTGGCGCCTTGCCGGGCTCGCGCGCAGGATTCGGCCTTGGCGCCCAGCGCGGCTGCATACGCAGGATCACCCAGGATCCGGATCACCGCGCCGGCCAGGGACTGTAGGTCGTGCACTTCCACCAGGGCTCCGGCAGCGCGGAAATCCGCCGCGATTTCGGCGAAATTCTCCATGTGCGGGCCGGCCACAATCGGCCGTGCCGCCAGCGCCGGCTCCAGGATGTTGTGTCCGCCCCGGGAGGCCAGCGTGCCACCCATGAACACGGCGTCCGCCAGCGGGAAGAGGCCGCCTAGCTCGCCGATCGAATCGAGCAGCAGCACGCCCGGTAGCCACAATGCCTCGCCACCGTTCATCGCGGAGCGGCGCAGGAAAGGGATGCCGGCCCCTGCCAGCATTTGGGCGACGGCATCGAAGCGTTCCGGCTTGCGCGGTGCGAGCAGCAGTAGCAATCCCGGCTTGCTCGGAGCGAGTTGCTGGAAGGCCTCCAGAACAAGCGCATCTTCGTCAGGATCCGCGGCGCCGGCGGGTGGCATGGTGCTGGCCGCGATCCAGACCTTCTCCGGACACAGCTTTTCAATGAAGCTGCGGACCGCCGAATTGGATGATGCTTCCGGCGGCGCTGCGTCATACTTCAGATTGCCTCCCACCCGGACTTTCTCAAGTGGAGCGCCAATCTCCAGCAACCGGTCGCGCATGCGCTCGCTTTGCGCCAGCAGCAGATCGGCTTGCGCCAGTACGCCGGCGAAGAACCAGCGCAACGAACGGTAGCGGCTGATGGCGCGGTCGGAAATGCGGCCGTTGATCAGCATCAGGCCGGCGCCGGCGCGCTTGGCCTCCCGGAACAGGTTGGGCCAGATCTCGGTCTCCATCACGATCACGAGCGATGGCCGAAGCGTCCGCAGCACGCGCCGCACGGCGAATGCGTAGTCCACCGGCGTGTAGAAAACGCCGGCCAGATCTTTGAGCTTCAACCCGGCCGTCTCGTATCCCGCCAAGGTGGAAACCGAAACGAAAATGGGAGAACGGGGCAGCGTCTCCCGCAGTTGCCGCACCACCTCCACCGCGGCGATGACTTCGCCTACTGAAACGGCATGCAACCAAATCGCGCCGGGGACGGTCTGTCTAAGGGAGACGGGTACAAAACCGAGCCGCTGTTTTAGCGTGCCCAGGTACGCGCGGCGGCGCAGGCCGCGCCATAAGAAATAGCCCATCACAACGGGCAACCCAAACGCCTGAAGGGAGCGGTAGAGTAGATAAATGCCTTTTATTTTCAAACGTTTGGCTCTCCTCACGAGTATAGCGATGGTGCTCGCGCCAAACAAGGCGCTACCGGGCGATAAAGAAGAGCCGAAGTTCACCGCTGGTCCCGCGGCGAGTTACGCGTCGCGCCAGACCAGCGAAAAGGTGACTATCGGCGTCAAGACCTACATCAACGACGACGAGGTCAAGCCGGTATTCGGCAAGAAGAACCCGTACAACTATGGCGTGCTGCCCGTGCTGGTGGTAATTCAGAACGACGGTCCCAAAACCATCCAGATGAAATCACTGCAGGCGGTCTGGGTAGGGCCCGAACGCGACCGCGTAGAGGCCACGCCGGCCAAGGACGTGCGCTTTCTGACCGCTCCCCGCCGGCCACCCTCGATACCCGGTCCGCCTGGCACGGTTCCCAAGGTCATCGGCCACAAGAATCCGCTGGACAACTGGCAAATCGAAGGGCGCGCGTTCGCCGCTGAAATGTTGCCGCCGGGTCAATCGGCCAGCGGCTTCTTCTATTTTCAGACCGGATACCAGCGCGGCTCGAGCGTGTACCTGAACGGATTGCGTGAAGCAGAGTCGGGCAAAGAACTGCTCTACTTCGAAATCCCCGTCGTCGAGAAGTGAACCCCGGTCCCTCGTGGGGACACGGGGACTTGTCACGGTTCTGTCACACTACGCCGCGCGATTTTCACCTATAACTGGTATATGCCCCGTTATGCGGCCATCGACATCGGCAGCAATTCCATTCGCATGGCGGCGGCCGAGGTCCTGCCCGGCTCGCCCATGCGGGTATTGGCTTCCGAACGCGTGGTCACGCGATTAGGTGAGAGCGTTTTCCGGAGCGGAGTTCTGGCACAGGAACCGTTGGAACTGACCTGCTCCGTGCTGGCCCGCATGGCGCAGCAGTATCAGAAACTGGACGTGGTCGGGGTGCGGGCGGTGGCTACCAGCGCGGTGCGCGATGCGCGCAACCAGGCTGAGTTTGTGGAGCGCGCCTCCCTGGCCATAGGCGCTCCCGTCGAGATCATCTCCGGCCGTGAAGAGTCGCGGCTCATCCACCTGGGCGTACAGGCGCGCTGGCCGCATCCCACCCGGAGCCTGCTGATCGTGGATATCGGCGGTGGCAGCGCCGAGTTGATCGCCAGCGAACACGCGCAAGTGCGGGATTCATTCTCCAAGCCCCTGGGCGCGGTCCGCTTGCGCGAGATTTTTCTGCAAAGCGATCCACCGCTGGCCAACCAGTTGCACCAGATGGAGGAATACATCGAAGAAAAGCTCGCCGGCATCCGGACGCGCTTCGGAAACGGGCATTGGGACCGCGTGATCGCCACATCGGCCACGGCGTCTGCGGTAGTCTGCGCGGTCAATCGGATCCCGCGCACCAAGCGCGACCAGGCCGACCGGATGCGCGCCTCGGCCCGCGAAGTACGGCGCATGTACAAGAAGCTGACCGTGCTGGATCTGGCTGGACGCCGCAAGGTCACGGGTATCGGACCGAAGCGGGCGGAGATCATTGTTCCCGGTATTGGCGTGTTGCTGCGCGTGCTGGAGGATTTCCAGTTGCCGGGGCTGTATTACTCGGCGGCCGGTGTGCGGGACGGCATCATTGCCGATCTGGCGGCGCGCGGCGTAGGGCGCGAGTTGGCCCAGCTTAGCCGGGACCAACGCAAGGAAGTCGAGCAAATGAGCCGCCGATACGGTGTGGCGCTACCGCACGCGCGGAAAGTAGCCAGCCTGGCGCACGTGCTGTTCACCGAATTGCATCCCCTACACCAGTTGCCTCCGCATTTCGGCAAACTCCTGGAGGCCGCCGCCTACCTCCACGATGCCGGTCACTTCGTGGCCGACTCCAATCATCATAAACATTCTTACTATCTGGTCAGTAACTCCGACATGCCCGGTTTCACGAACCGCGAGCGGGAATTGATCGCCAATCTGTGCCGCTATCACCGCAAGAGCATGCCCACGCCGGTGCATGCCAACTGGCAATCGTTGAATGCCGACGACAAACGAGTGGTCCTGATGCTGATTCCCTTATTGCGTTTGGCCGACAATCTGGACGTCAGCCACGAGGACCGCATTGAATCGCTGAGCTGCCGCATCCGCGACGGCCAGGTGGTGCTGCAGATCGGCTCCTCTTCCGATATCAGCCTGGAGCAGTGGGCCGCGGAGCGTTCGGCGGAAGCCTTCCGCCAGGTCTACAACCGTCCGGTGGTAACGCAGAAAGTGCAATTCGCCTTGGCCCGCGCGTGATGTTTCCGTAGCTCGTCCAGAAGCTCACTGATACACTATTGGTTAAGGTGAGTCTGCGGGGTTCATGCGGAAATTCCTGCCGGTCGTAGTCTTTCTCCTGATGGCCTTCACGGCATGCCGGAGCGGCGAAACAAACACTCCGGCCATCGGCGAAGCCTAC
The DNA here is from genome assembly GCA_963843255.1 of Bryobacterales bacterium. GTDB lineage: Bacteria > Acidobacteriota > Terriglobia > Bryobacterales > Bryobacteraceae > Bog-159. Next base: position 78,637 of record CAWJJQ010000012.1, read on the forward strand.
GCCGGCCCGGCCACCCTGGGCTTACGCCGCGACATCCCGCTACAATCGCCGGTGGTCGCCACAGTGAAGCACGGCGAGCGGCTCGACATCATCCAGCACCGCCGCCGCTTTCTGAAAGTGCGCACACACACGGGCGCCGAAGGATGGATCGAAGATCACCTGCTGCTTAGCTCGCAGGAGATCGGCGCGCTGAAAGACGTGGAGCGGCGCGCCCTGACCATGCCCTCGCAGGGATTGGCCAGCACCTACGACCTGCTGAACGTGCACACCGAGCCCAATCGTCTCTCGCCCAGCTTCCTGCAAGTCAAGGAGGGCGAAAAAGTGGACGTGGTCGCGCATGTGTCCACGCCGCGCACGCCTCCTGTGCGCAAGCCGTTGGTCCCACCGCGACCCAAGACTCCTCCCGCCGCACGCAGGCGCACTGAGTCTAAAACTCCGCTGCCTCCGATGCCTGCTGCTCCGCCTCCGCCGAAGGACTGGATGGAACTATCCAAAACGCCTCCCGAAGTCGCACAGCAGATCGCCGCGAGCCGAGCGGCGGCGCCGCCCGTGCCGATGGACGACTGGAGCCTGGTGCGAAACTCTCGCGGGGAGAGCGGCTGGGTGCTCACCCGCCGGCTCTACATGGCGATTCCCGACGATGTCGCGCAGTATGCGGAAGGACACCGCATCACTTCCTATTTTCCGCTGGGCGAGGTGCAGGACGGCGATCAAGTGAAGCACATCTGGTTATGGACCACCATCGGCGGCGGGGATCAGCCGTACGATTTCGACAGCTTTCGCGTCTTCACCTGGAGCTTGCGCCGCCATCGCTACGAGACGGCTTACATTCAGCGCAAGGTCGAAGGCTATTTCCCCGTGCTGCCGCATGCGGGGGGATTTTCGGTTTGTGTGGTCAACGGCGCCGGCCAGCGGGTGCGCCGCGACTATTCATTCATTGTGACTACGGTGCGGCCGGCCGGCGAGCAACCCTGCGGGGCGGAAGCGAATGTCCTGACAGCGGCAGCCGCGTCCCCGATGAACCAGGCTGCGCAGGGCGCTCCTCCCGTGCCGCAAGGATCACTGTACGCGCGCCTGAAAACGCTCGCCAGGAAATGGTTTGGACGTTAGCCTAATGCAGGATATCGTTGCGCATACTGGTGGGCCTGGCTCGCCTTGCGGTGCGGATTTCAATGTGTTACATATATGTTCAAGTCGGACAAAACTTGATCCAACTGAACCCGCGCCGCTCCCGTCTTGAGCGTACCCGTGGGTCACATCTTATCTGCCAATAAGGAAGGCACCCAGTGGAATCTGCGAACCGCAAACTCATCCGTCCTTCTCTGAACGAGATCAAGGAGCAGATCGCCCCTCCGCGCCGGGCGCAGAAAAAACCAGTTCCGCCCGATCAGACCAATGCAGAAAACTTCTACTATGTGAAGCAGATGCAGTCCAAGACCCCGATGGTCTTCGTCCTCAAGGATGGTGAAACTCTGCACGGCGTCATCGAGTGGTACGACAAATGTTGTTTGAAAGTAAACCGCGACGGGGAGCCCAACCTGCTGTTGTACAAGCCTAATATTAAGTACATGTATAAGGCATAGCAGTCCGATTACTTGACGCGGTTCCGTAACGCGAGGCGATATTCCCGCCTTTCGCCGGCTTCGCAATAACGGCGCTTGTCTTCTTCTGTTTCGGGAATCACGGGTGGGATCACGGTGGGTTTTCCCTGTGTATCAAGCGCTACGAAGGTCAGGTAAGCCGAGCAGGTGTGCAATTTCTCGCCGGTCATGAGGTCTTCCACCATCACCTTCACGCCAATCTCCATGGAAGTGTGAAACACCCGGTTCACCTTGGAATGCAGTACGATCAACTGGCCAATGTGAATCGGATGCAGGAAATTCATGTGGTCGATAGAGGCGGTTACCACCGGCTTGCGCGCGTGCCGCATGGCGGCCATCGCTCCGGCCAGATCCACCAGGTGCATGACCTTCCCGCCCAGCACGTTGCCCAAGCCATTAGCATCGGTAGGGAGGGCCAGTTCCGAATATTCAGAGACGGAATTTCGCACCGGCTTGCCGGGGCCAGGATCGGGTGAACTCATGCGCGGCGGAAGTCGCCTTTCCGGCGTAAATAGCTGTCCACGTAGGCCTGCGCCTGGCGGGTGACGCAGGCATCCGGCGATACGGTCTGGAAGCTCGAGTTCGGGCGCGAGTAATCCAGGGGACCGTGCGCCACGGGCAAATGGTTCTTCTCCATTACCCAGTAGATGCGGATGAGATCGTCGCGGTCGGAGGAAATCGAAAAGCGCACCGCATCGGCTCCCCCGGACGGAAAGCGGCCGCACTTGTCGCCGGCGTAGCCGAAGTTGCAGAGTTGCTGCGCGGTATTGGCGTCGGGCGGCCACTCGCCAACCGGGTCTGCGCGGCACACACCCGACCACGCTTCGCCCAGCGGCATCGGCGCCATTTTCTTCCCGGTGGCCTGCGACATCCGCTCGACCGGATAGAAGTAAGGACAAGCCATTGGCAGGTATGGTACCACAGGGGTATGAGCAACCGGCTGGAAGTGCTGAAGACCATCGTAGGGCAGAATCCCAATGACAGTTTCTCCCGCTATGGCCTGGCGATGGAGTACGCGAATTCCGGAGACCTGGAACAGGCGGTCCAGGAGTACCAGGCGCTACTGGCGGTGAATCCGAACTATTCGGCCGCTTACTATCATGGCGGCCAGACGCTCGAGAAACTGGGGCGCCGTGAACAGGCGCGCGAGCTATACCAGCAGGGAATCGAAGCTACTACCCGCATCGGCGATCTGCACACGCGCAGCGAGATCCAGGCCGCCTTGGACCTTCTGGTTTGAGGCCGTATACCGGCTGCATGCTACTGTTTTCCGGAATCCCTCACGCGTGAGCTACTGAACCTGGAATCGCTGGCGGATCGGCTCGGCCCAAGTTGTTGATTAGAAAAAGACCCTATTATCTGCAACAAATGGCCTGAGACATGCTGCTTATGCTGCCAAACCGACGGCGGCATTCCTGAGCTTTTGGCTTGACAACGGTGACGGTATCAATTAAGTGTTTAGCATCCTAAGGTTTGTAATGGAGACTGCCATGCAAAAATCTTTGCAAGTCCGATGGCTGTGGGTCATCGCTCTTTGCTTCGTGCTCTTTCCCGCGCTGGTCCTGGCGCAGACAGAAACCGGTGCCATCAACGGCACGGTAACGGATCCATCGGGTGCGATAATCCCGAACGCAACGGTCGTGGTCAAGGCTGTGGCCACCAACGCCGTCCGGAATGCGACGACTAATTCCGAGGGCATTTATGCGGTCACCAACCTGCCGCCCGGCAGCTACATCGTCTCGGTGGAACAGTCTGGTTTCAACACCCTCCAGAAGAGCGTGGATCTTGGGGTCGGCGCGCGCGCCGGAATCGATTTCCAACTTCAGGTTGGAAAGACGGGCACGGTCATGGAGATCTCCGCGGCTGCCCTGACGGTCAATACAGAAACACAGACGCTCGGCGCCACCATTACTACCGAACTCGTCACGGAACTGCCAAGCATCAACCGTGATCCTTACGCTTTCGTGGGCACGGTAGGTAGCGTTTCCAATACGACGCCCGATGGCCGCGGCGTCGGCTATTCCATCAATGGCCAGCGCTCGTCCGCCACCAACGTGCTCCTGGACGGCACGGCCAACAATGATGAATTCGGCGCCGGCGTCGGCCAGCACGTCCCCTTGGATTCGGTCCAGGAATTCAGTGTTCTGACCAACAATTTCACCGCCGAGTACGGACGCGCCACCGGCGGCATTGTGAACGTGGCGACCAAGAGCGGGTCCAACGCGTTTCATGGGAGCGCGTACGAGTATAACCGCCTCTCCAAGTTGGCGTCGAACGATTTCAACAGCAATGCGAACGGCCTGCCGCGGCAGGTGTTCACGCGCAATCAGCCGGGATACTCGATCGGCGGGCCCGTGGTGAAGAACAAGTTGTTCTTCTTCTCCTCCACGGAATGGACGCGCATCCGCAGTATGGCGAACAGCCAGGCATTCATCCCGACGTCCCAACTGCTGGCGCTTGCCAGCCCCAACACACAGGCCTTCTTTTCAAAGTACGGCGCGCTGGCTCCGGGATCGACCAACCTGAATACCGTAAGCAAGAGTTCACTTGCCGCGGACGGCGTGAGCCTGTGCGGTACGAGCACCACGCTGTGCAATGCCATCCCGGACAACACGCCGCTGTTCCAGCGCATCAATTACGCCGTGCCGGGCGATGCGGGTGGCGGTTTCCCGCAGAATACGTTCAGCACCGTCAACCGCATGGACTACAACATGAGCGACAAGACTCAAATGTACGTCCGCGTGGCGCTTTCCAGCGAAACCGACGAACCCGGAGCGGCTAGTTCCAGCCCGTACCTGAACTACAGCACGCCCAATCTGCAGGACAACCTCAGTACGGTATATTCATTGACCAGGACGTTCACCCCCACTTTCGTTTTTCAGAGCAAAGTCGATTTCAACCGGTTCAATAACCAGCAGCCGCTGGGCGCCTATGGCGTGGTGCCGACGCTCTATATGAACGCTTCCGTTCCAGTCGGCCTGCCGGGCGGCACGATCGCGTTTCCGGGCTACGATCCGTACTCGCCAGGCAATGGCGTGCCGTTTGGCGGACCGCAGAACTTCGTCCAACTTTACGAGGACTTCACGTGGGTCAAGGGGAAACACCAGATCCGTTTCGGAGGCAGCTACAATTACCTGCGCGACAACCGCACTTTCGGCGCCTACGAAACGGCCGGCGAGTATCTGAGCAGCGGCGACGTTCCCACGTCATTCGAGAATTTCCTCGAAGGCCAACTCTATCAGCTCCAGGTTGCTATTAATCCGCAAGGCAAATATCCATGCGGTGCCACTGCCACTGCCGATTGCACGCTGACGCTGCCGGTGTCGCTGCCGAATTTCAGCCGCAGCAACCGCTACAACGACTATGCGGCATACGTGCAGGATGCCTACAAGATCACGTCGCGTTTGACCTTGAATCTGGGCCTGCGCTGGGAGGTTTTCGGTACCCAGCACAACAAGAATCCGCAGCTCGATTCCAATTACTACATGGGCTCCGGGTCCGACATTTACAGCCAGATCCGTGCCGGCCAGCTTGAAAATGCTCCCTCCAGCTCCATCGGCCAGCTTTGGGTGACCAATTATGGCAACCTCGGCCCGCGCCTCGGTGTGGCCTGGGATGTATTTGGAGACGGCAAGACCAGTATCCGAGCCGGCTACGGCAGGGCATTTGAACGCAACTTCGGCAACGTGACCTTCAATGTTATCCAGAATCCGCCGAACTACGAAACCGTATCCATCACATCCGGCGTAGACTTCGCTACCATTCCGGTCAGCGTCGAGAACCTGGGCCCATTCGCGGGTAACACTGGTACAAAAGCCCTTCCGAAGGCCACCCTGCGCGGCGTCAATCCAAATCTCGCGACCGCGTATGCGCATCTTCTCAGCGCATCGCTCGAGCACAGCTTCAGCCCCCGCCTGCTGGGCGCGCTCGAGTACTCCGGCTCTTACGGCGAAAACCAGTACGGCATCTCCAACATCAACCGCGTCGGCTATGGCAACTTCTACCTCGGCGATCCGTGCACGCCCGGTACGCCGGCTGACGGGACCTATTACGGAACCTGCACCGCGCGCCTAAAAACCACCCAGTACGGCAGCATCAATTACCGCACCAACGGTGGCAACTCCAGTTACAACGCGATGAATGCCCGCATGGATGTGCGCGGCGGCTACGGCCTAAACATGCGGTTCGTCTATACCTGGTCGCATGCCATCGACGATTTGAGCGACGTGTTCAGCAGCGCGGGAGTGAACGGACTCGGCTGGCTGGATCCCTTCAACCCGTCGCTGGACAAAGGTAATTCATACTACGACATTACCCACCACTTCACCGCCAGTGGCGCATGGGATCTTACACTCAAAGGCGCCACCGGCTGGAAGAAACAGGTACTGAGCGGCTGGACGCTATCCCCAATCCTGAACCTCCAGTCCGGCACTCCGTTCGCCATCACCGACTGCACCAATGCCGCGAATGTCTGCCCATATGCTTTCGCTACGGGGCCGGTTCCGACATCCGGTTACAGCCTGACGGCGACTAGCACCCCGAACAGCTACCACGTACTCAATCTCTCGCAGTACTTCGATTCAAGCTGGTACGATCCGAAAACCGGAATCTCCGACGTCGGGACGTTTCCCGGAAATATGGTGGGCCGCAATCGCTTCCGTGGACCGGGCAATTGGAACTTAGATTTGGCTGCCTACAAGACCTTCGCAATCGCGGAGAGTTATAAACTACAATTCCGTGCGGAAGGGTACAACTTCTTCAACCACCCGAACCTGGATAATCCTGGCTTGCAAGATGTCTCGGCTGGCAGCTACGTCAACGAAGCTTACAGCGGACGGCGTTTCGTCCAGCTCGCACTGAAGTTCCTGTTCTAGTCTCCATTTGGATCCCGGTCCCCCCGGGGTCTCTGTAATCAAGCCGGTTCGCGTGGAAAGACGCGAACCGGCTTTTTCTTTTGGAGAATCGGGCGAAACGGGTCACGGCCGCGCCGCCAACGTCCCGTGAGTGCCTTTCTCTCCTATGGCACGGACACGCGCTCCTTTGCGCTCTCGAGAATCCCGCTGATTTTGCTCTGTCATAGATTCTGGAGTCGCGAAGCTGGTCAAACCCGTCAAAGTGTCCTAGTATGAAAAGAAGTGTAACGGGGCCAGGGAGTGGACCAGATGCAGAACCACCGCAGTGGGCGTGTGCTCCAGTTCGGCGCCTTTGAGCTGAAAACCGACACCGGTGAAATGTGGAAGCACGGTACCCGAATCCGGCTCCAAGGCAAACCCCTGCAGTTGCTCCAGGCCTTGTTGGACCGCCCGGGAGATGTGGTCACGCGCGACGAACTGCGCGACCGGCTCTGGGCCGCGGACACCTTTGTCGATTTTGAAAGCGGTCTCAATACCACCGTAAACCGGCTGCGGCTGGCTTTGGGAGATTCCGCCGATCATCCGCGATACGTGGAAACCCTGGCTCGCAACGGATACCGTTTCGTGGCGCCGGTTAGTGTGAACCAGGCACTACCTGCTGAAGAAACCGATGCGGTTCCGGAACTGGTGACTTTGCCGGCGGCTGCCGCCCCGCCGCGCAGGGTTCGCCAGTTATCGTCTCGCGGATTGGTGATCGCCGCAGCCGCCGGCCTGCTCGGGCTGGCCGGCCTGATGCTAACGGTACGCCCGAAGCCTCCCGTGCAGCCTGCATTCCATCAGCTCACCTTCCGGCGCACGACGATCCGGTCGGCGCGTTTTGGGCCTGACGGGCAGAGCATAATCTACGAAGCGCAAGAACGTCCTAACCAGTGGGAGCTGTATCTGGCAAGCCCGGTCAGTCCGGAATCTCGGCAGTTAGGCTTTCCGAGGGCCGAGATGGCGTCGGTTTCGCGATCCGGTGAACTAGCGCTGGTGAGCGAGGATAGCAGTGGACACCGGAATCTGGTTAGGGTCCCCATGAATGGCGGGGCGCCGTTGACCATTGATCGCGGCATTTGGACTGCCGATTGGTCTCCAGACGGCACCCACATGGCGGTGGTTCGTTACTTGAACGGTCCTGAGACTCTCGAATATCCGCGCGGTAAGGTCCTTTACAAGGGTTCGGGCTGGTTCTCCCACCTTCGAGTGTCGCCATCCGGCAAAGAGGTTGCGTTCCTCGATCACCCCATCATGGGGGATGACGGCGGCAGAGTAACGGTCATCGACGGAAGCGGTACGTGCCGAGTGCTGGCACCCGGATGGGCGAGCGCGGACGGCTTAGCTTGGGCGCCCGGGGGCCGCGAAATCTGGTTTACTGCTGCGCGCAGCGGTCTTACCCGAGCGCTTTACGCAGTCAACCTTTCAGGCAAACTGCGAATGGTAGCCGCATTTCCGGGTACGTTGACACTTTTCGATATCTCCGCTTCCGGCCGGGTATTAATTGCGCGTGAGCAACTGCACGCCGTCATGACGGCCCTGGCGGACGGCCCCACAAAAGAGAAAGATCTCTCCTGGTTCGATTATTCGAACGTGGAGGACATTTCCGCCGATGGCCAGGTAATCCTTTTTGAGGAGACCGGAGAGGGCGGCGGCTTGCATCACGCCGTTTACGTGCGCCGCGCCGGTGCGCGGAGCGCAGTCCGTGTCGGCGACGGTTTCGCCATGGCGCTTTCACCGGATTCAAATTGGGTGGCGACCCTTCCGGACAGGGATCCAGGTTCGTTGAATCTCGTTCCCCTGGTGCCGGGTCAGCCGCGCGTCTTATCGGGGCACGGCATCAAGTACGAATACGTACGCTTCTTTCCCAGCGGCGATAAGCTGCTGATAGGCGGGAGTACGGAAGGTGGAGCGGAACGTTTGTTTGTGCAATCGCTCGATGGCAGCAAGCCGGTGCCATTACCGACCAGCGTTTTCCTTCCCCGACCGGCAATCTCGGAAGACGGCACACGTATTGCCGGTGTGGATGTCGACCAACGCCTGGTCGTTTTGCCGGTGGCCGGAGGCGAGCCGAAGGTAATCGCCGCCAACCTGGCGCGATCCGTTTTGCGATGGAGCCATTCGGGGAACAGTTTACTAGTCCAGTCCGATTCCGTGCCTGCCTCGCTTTTGCGAGTCGACCTGGCTAGCGGCCGGTACAAACCCTGGAAGGAAATCGCACCATTCGATCTGGCCGGCGTTAGCCTTATTTGGCCGGCGGTCCTGTCGCGGGATGAACGAACACTGGTGTACTCATATCAGCAGAAGCTATCCGAGTTATTCGTCGTGGATGGATGGCGATAACGGGACTTAACTTCTCTAAATTGTCTATAACAGGATCCGATTACGAATTTAGAACACAGGATAACCATTTTAATGACTTCGGCTTAGCAGTACAGAAACAAGTTAGGCAGCTTCTATTGCAAATCTCAACGGCAAACCGGAAAATCCTTAGCATTGGTGAGGAGGGTTCCGATGATCAGCCGATTTCTAAATGTAAGATTTGTACTGGCGCGAATTGTCACACTTGCAACGTTTACTGCTCTGCTTTCGACCAGCCTTTTCGGACAGGCGGAAACCGCTCAAATTACGGGGACGGTGTACGACCCTTCGGGCGCGGCCATTCCGAATGCATCCGTAACCGTTAAATCTGTCGACACTGGGGCTGTTCGCCAGCTAGCAGCATCCGCTAGTGGTGCTTACCTCGCGACTGACCTCTTACCTGGCGATTATCTGGTCACGGCGACCGCGCCCGGTTTCGTGCAGGTGCAGCAGCGTGTCACGCTTACTGTGGGCGCGAAGCAAGCCGTCGACATGCGCTTGGATGTAGGCAAAGCCTCGACTGTGGTGGAGGTGAACGCCACCGCCGTCCAGGTGAATACCGAAACGCAAACACTTTCCACGGTCGTGAACCAGACAGAGTTGCGGGAATTGCCGACCCTTACGCGCAATCCCTACTCGCTGGTCGCCATCTCCGGCAACGCGTCGGACGGCGGCACTATGGCGCGGGGCGTGGGTTTCGCGATCAACGGCCAGCGGGAATCGTCAACCAATGTTCTGCTGGACGGCGCAGCCAATAATGACGAATTCACCACTGGTCCTGGACAATCGGTGCCGCTCGATTCGATTCAGGAGTTCAGCGTCCTAACCAACAATTTCACGGCGGAGTACGGCCGTGCGTCGGGCGGCGTGGTGAACGTTGTCACCAAGTCCGGCACGAACGAGTACCATGGTACGGCTTATGAGTTTAATCGCGTATCCGCGCTCTCGTCGAACACGTTCAACAATAACGCATACGATCTGCCCAAGTCGGTCTTTGCACGCAACCAGTTCGGTTATTCGGCCGGCGGCCCCATAAAGAAGGACAAATTATTCGTCTTCAGCAGCACCGAATGGATTCGCATCCGGAGCACTGCCAACACCGAAGTGGTGGTTCCGGACGCCAATCTGATTGCGGCGTCCTCCGCCAACACCCAGCAGTTCTTTTCAACCTACGGTAAGCTGTCTCCGAACGCTAATATTCTGAGCACCTACACCATCAACCAGCTAAACAGCGCCCAAGGCAGCCCCTTTTGTGGTAGTTCGGCCTCGTGTAACGGTCTCAATCCAAACATTCCGATGCTGGACCTGGTATCTTTTGCCGCCCCCGGAGATGCTGGCGGTGGAACGCCTGAGAACGGATATCAGAACGTCGAGCGCGTGGACTATAACCTGAGTGACAAAACTCAGATCTACGGACGTTACGCCCTGCAGAGCGACAATCTGGCTGCCGGTACGGTGTCCTCCAGCCCATACGCGGGGTTCAATACGGGAGCTTACGATTTCAACAACAACATCCTTTTCTCGGTCATTCACACCTTCAGCCCCAGTTGGGTGCTGCAGTCCAAAGCGGTATTTAACCGTATTAATGGCCCGGTAGATCCTTTTGGCCAGTATCCTGCGGTGCCCACGCTCTACGTCAGTTCGCAGAACCCGGGAACCGTGTTGGGTAACAGCATGGTTTTCCCAGGCTACAGTCCCTTCACTCCGGGCGCTGGTATTCCGTTCGGCGGACCGCAGAACTACGGCGAAATATATGAAGACGCCAGTTGGACCCGCGGGCGCCACAGTCTGCGATTTGGCGGCAGCTACGAATACATCCGCGACAATCGCACTTTCGGCGCCTACGAAACTGCCGGAGAGTATCTCAGCGGCGGCGCGGTGGGGAGCGCGATCGGCAACCTTGCAGCCGGCCAGATGGAAGAGTTCCAGGTGGCCATCAACCCGGCGGGCAAGTTCCCTGGGGACACGGTTAATCTGCCGCTAACGGCACCGAATTTCAGCCGCAGCAACCGGTACAACGATCCGGCGCTCTATGTGCAAGATGCCTGGAAGGTCACCAGCCACTTAACGGTAAATCTAGGGCTCCGTTGGGAATATTTCGGCGTGCAGCACAACAAAGATCAGCAATTGGATTCGAACTACTACGCAGCGAATCTGGCTACCGACACGCCGCAAGGCATCGCGGGTGGCACGGTCCAACTCGCGCCGAACAGCCCCATCGGCGGTTTGTGGCGTAAGGACTATAAGGACTTTGCACCTCGGGTCGGGTTCGCGTGGGATATTTTCGGCGACGGCAAAACAGCGCTGCGCGGCGGCTACGGGATTGGCTACGAGCGGAATTTCGGTAATGTGACCTTTAATGTGATTCAGAATCCGCCAAATTATGAGACCGTCAGCGTAACCTCGGCGCAAATGCCGCTGCCCATTTCCGTCAATAACTTTGGGCCCTTTGCGGGTACCAGCGGTAGCTTGGTCCTGCCCACCGCCAGCCTGCGCAATGTGGATCCGGAGATCAAGACGGCGTACGCACACCTTTGGAGCCTGTCGCTGGAGCGCCAGCTTACCAAGAGCGTGTTGATCGGGGCAGACTACTCGGGTTCTAAGGGCGTGCACCTGTACGATATTTCCGACATGAACTACTACGGGTACGGCAACGTTTATCTGGGCCAGCCGTGCAGCTATGCCGCGTCGCAGGCGTTCTATGAGGGGGCCGGCGGACCTGCTAATGTTTGTAACGCCGTCCTGAACCCCCAGTACGGCGCGATCAACGTGCGCGGCGACAAATCCTACTCCATGTACAACGGGCTAACGCTGCGGTCGGTCGTGAATAATGTCGCGAACAGCGGCCTGCAGTTGAATTTCAATTACACCTGGTCGCATGCTACCGACAACCTCAGCAGTTCGTTCAGCGACACCAACGGGCTGGCGGCATCTGGCGGCGACTACATTCTCGGGCTGCTGAATCCCTTCGAGCCGAACATCGGCAAGGGTAGTTCCGATTTCGACATTCGCCAGCGCGTGGTGGTGAGCGCCGTGTGGGCGGTGCCGGCTTTCAAGGGCAGCCACGGTTTCGCCGCACAGGCATTGGGTGGCTGGACCATGTCGCCTATCTTCACGGCGCGTACTGGATCACCCTACTCCATCTACGATTGCTCGTGGAATTATTACTATTGCCCGTACGCCGCCTTCTCCTCGCCGGTTCCGATTAATGGCAACACCTCCCCCGCGCCAATTACCGGCACGCCGAACACCTTTAACTTCCTTTCACCGGCCGCGGGATCGTTCGACCACTGGACCAACCCGCAATACTTCTTCTCGGATCTGCCGCCGTATCCGAGCGACATGACGGGCCGCAATACGTTCCGCGGGCCGGGGTATTGGAACCTCGATCTGGGAGTATACAAGACGTTCATGCTCACCGAGAGATTCAAACTGCAGTTCCGCGCGGAAGCCTACAACCTCTTTAACCACGCGAACCTGTACGTGGTAGGCGCGGCAGCCAACACGGGATCTACTTCGTTTATCCCCGCATGCTACGGGTGCTCGCCGGTGGGAACCGGTACGGCGGACAGCGATCGCCGCAACCTGCAACTGGCCGCCAAATTCATATTCTGACCCGGCGCAGTACGTGCCAACCTCAAGTGGGCTCCCGCGCGGGAGCCCACTCTTTTAGTCGAGCTAATCTATTCCGTATGCTAGCCTGACGATTGTGAACGTCGGCATTACTTGCTATCCGACCTACGGCGGCAGCGGCATTGTGGCCACGGAGTTGGGACTGGAGCTAGCCAATCGCGGGCACGAAGTACACTTCATCACTTACGCGAATCCCATTCGCCTGGACCCGGGAATTCCCCGCATTCACTATCACGAGGTGGAGGTTTCCAACTACCCGCTGTTTCAGTATCCTCCGTATTGTTTGGCGCTTGCCTCACGCATGGCGGAAGTGGCGGAATCGTATAACCTGGATCTCCTCCACGTGCACTACGCCATACCGCATTCCATCTCCGCCATGCTCGCCAAAGACATGCTGGCGCCGGTACGGCGGCTCCCCTTCATCACCACCCTGCACGGGACGGACATCACCCTGGTGGGTGCCGACCGCTCGTATTTTCCCATCACCAAGTTTTCCATCGAGCAGTCCGATGGCATCACCTCTATCAGCGAATACCTGCGGCGGCAGACCGTGGACGTGTTCGGCGTGCGCAACGACATTCGGGTGATCACCAATTTCGTCAACTGCGATGTGTACAAGCCGGATCGCGAAAAATCGATGGCGAAGTGTTATGCACCGGAAGCTGGAAAGCTGCTTCTGCACGTCTCGAACTTCCGTCCCGTAAAGCGCGTGCAGGATTGTATCCGCATTCTGGCTGAGGTGATCCGGGAAACGCCTGCGCATCTGCTAATGGTTGGGGATGGGCCGGAGCGCGGCCCGGCGGAGCACCTGGCGCGGGAACTCGGGGTGGAGCACCACGTTTCGTTCCTGGGAAAGCAAAATCACGTGGAGCGGATTATCCCGCTGGCGCATGCGCTGCTGATGCCCAGCGACCTGGAGTCGTTCGGACTGGCAGCCCTGGAAGCCATGGCGTGCGGCGTGCCGCCAGTGGCCACGCGTGTGGGTGGCGTACCCGAGTTGATTACCGATGGCGTCGATGGCTACCTGGAGCCGGTGGGCGATATTCACGCGCAGGCGGCGCGTGTCGCGGCATTATTGATCGACGACGAACTGCACGACCGCGTCTCGCGGGCCGCGCGCCGTACCGCCACCGAGCGGTTCTGCGCGGACAAAATCATCCCCATCTACGAGCGGTACTACGAAGAGGTCGCGGGTTAGCCACGCTGGACGTGTTGCTCCAGGGCCATTGCCTTCTCCAAGGCATCCAGGAAAAAGTATTCGCCCCACATCACGGACTCGTTCACGCCGAGGTTTTTATAGATGTGGTACACGCCGCCTTTGAGAATTCCTTCCCATTGCGCATCTCCTTCCGCCAGCCAGTCGCGGCAAAGCGTGCCGAGGATATGGCGGGCGGTTTCCCGATAGAAATGCCCTTTGGCGGCGCCGGCTGTCAAATTCCCCAGTTGAAACAATCCCGAGGCAGCGATGGCGGCCGCGGACGTGTCCAGTTGCGTGCGGCCTCCCGGCGGCGCGTCGTAGTCCCACGGCGGCACGCCATCGGACGGTGTCTGCCGGATGTAGAAATCCGCGCAGGCCTCTGCGGTTGCCAGTAGACGGGGATCGTGCGTGTAACTGTAGGCGGTGCCGAATCCATGCAGCGACCAGGCCAGCCCGCGGGACCAGCAGGAATCGCCGCGGTAGCCCTGCTGGGTTGATTGGCGGAGAAACTCACCGGTTTCCAGATCAAATATGCCTTCGTGCGCCGTCGACCCGTCTCCGCGCACCAGCACGCGCCGCGTAGTCTCCACATGGCGTATGGCGATGTCCCGCAAGGCATGGTCACCGGTCTCCCGCGCCGCGTAAAAAATGATTCCCACGTTCATCATGATGTCGATGAACAGAGAATCCGGGCCCATGAAGGAACATAGATACTGGCCTTTCTCCTGGAACCGCATAGCCAAAGTGCGCCCGGCCTGCACCAGGACTGCTTTCAGGGTGGGATCGGGCGTGAAGCCGTACCAGCGGCGATAGCTGGACATAAAAACGAAGCCCAGATCGTGGACCGCACGGTCGAACTTGCGCGGCTCGAGTGGCCGCGAGTATCGGATGGCCTGCTCCCGCCACCACTTCGATTCCGGGCTTCCCGCCGGCTGCCGCGCGTAGATGATCCATAGCATGCCAGGAAGGAAACCGTCGCACCAGTGCGTCCAGGGTTCGCCGGCGTGATTCCAGCGGCCGGAGGCCGTGTACATCGGGTAGAAATCGGGCTCGCGCTCGATCAGGGCGCGAAGCTGGCGCCCGGCGAAAAGAAATGCATTTTCAAATTGGCCCGTCAGGGAACTACCGGCGAATTGAATCACGGTTTCCGCATTATATCTGGCGCCAACCTCTTCTCAAACCGTGCAGCGTTAGATACAATCTTCCAAACATGGCTGCGCAAGTCATCGCGTCACCTCGCATCGATTCCCGCATGGCCCGCTTTCGCCTCAAGCTCGGCCGTTCCGGCATACACGGTTGGGGCGTTTATGCCGGCGAGCGGATTCCGGCGCGGCGAAAGGTCATCGAATATACCGGTGAGCGCATCAGCCGCCGGGAAACCAGCCGCAGAGGACTTGGCGAGCGCACGTATCTGTTCACGCTCGATAATTACTGGACCCTGGACGGCGCCGTGGGCGGCAGCGGCGCCGAACTCATCAACCACTCCTGCGATCCTAACCTGTATAGCTGGATTTTCAAGGGACACATCCTGTACATGAGCAAGCGGGAGATCCGGCCGGGAGAGGAATTGACCGTCGACTACCACTTTTCCGACAAGATCGATGACGTGCCCTGCCAGTGCGGTTCCGGGCGTTGCCGGGGAACGATTAACATAAAAACCGGCCGCGCATCAAAAATCTGAGAGTCCTGCCCCTTTCGCACACTACAGTTTTGTTAACCGAACCGAATCCCAGGCGCTGACGGAAGTCCCGTTATGCGCCGTGCGAGAGCTAAATGGACTCTATCAACGTGAAATCTGTGGCCCTATGCGATACCGAGCCGATCGCCATCGAGGGGATGCGCGCGCTGCTCGAACAGTGCGAGGATCTGTCCTTGGTGGCGGCCGAAACATCCCTGTTGGGCGGGATGGAAATCGTCCGGCAACATTCCCCCGCGATCCTGATCCTGGACAAGAGCTTCGGCATTCATTCCGTGATGGACTGCCTGAAACGCCTGCGTAGCATGGGTCACAAAGTGGATCCCGTAATTTGGGGCGTGAACCTGAACGAGTCGGAGGCATTGCACATGATGCAGGCAGGGGCGCTGGGAGTTGTTCGCAAGACCGCTTCCATCGACTCTCTACTCACCTGCCTGCGCGCGGTGGCCGCCGGTAACACCTGGATGGAAGAGAGCGTGCTCCAGGAGCCGGAACATAATCCTCGCGGAACGCGCTCGAACCTGACGCTGCGGGAGTTGCAGGTGGTTGATCTCGTCGAGCAGGGTTTGAAGAACCGCGACATTGGCGAGCAACTCGGGATTCGGCCCGGCACGGTCAAGATCCACCTCAAGCATATCTTTGAAAAGACGGGAATTCGCGGCCGCTACGGGCTGGCCTTGTCGGGGCTGAGGGAAAAAGGACTACTGTCGCTGCCGGCAGCTTAGGGCAACAAGCGGGTCAATCCGCCGGCGACTGTTTCCGCCAGTTTCGCAATACGTTCAGGATATAGTTCTGCGTTTCGCGATAGGGCGGCACGCCATGATACTTCTGGACCGCACCAGGGCCGGCATTATAGGCGGCCAAGGCGTGGTAGGCGTGGTTGTCGTACTTCACCAGCAGGTCACGCAGGTAGCGCGTGCCGGCATCCACATTCTGTTCGACGACTTTAGGATCCGCTCCCAGTTCGCGCGCGGTCGAGGGCATGAGTTGCATCAATCCCAGGGCGCCCTTGGGCGATACCGCATCCGCGTGGTAGCCTGACTCCACCGCCACTACCGCTCTCACGAAAGCCGGTGGAAGCCCGTATTTGCGGGCCGCATTATCAACCAGTTGCGTTACGTTAGCCGGTTTCGAAACAGGTGCTGGGGCGGGCTCTGGCGGATTGGCGGGCGGCTTGAAATCCTCCTGCTCGAACCGCACCACCTGCGCGGCATCGATTTCGGTGGAACCGCTCTGGCTGTATAGCGTGACTTTGGCGCCATCGGTGTCATGGTGATCGGCATAGAGGCGCGTGCCGCTGGCCAGCACGGCATACTCGCCGGCCATGGCGGACCATGTGAACACCACTAGCAAAAGGATCGGTCTCATCAGGAGAGCGTTAATCCCATTATATCTGCGGCCGGGCCAAAATCCGCTTTACTATATGACGCGGCCCCCCTTCCGACCGTGCAGGCTGCTGGTTGATATGCTGGCTTTTAATGGCAAAAGCGACAAGTCTGGAATGCAGTCTGTGTGCGCGGAAGTACGCATCGGACCAGGTTCAACATCTGTGCGCATGTGGCGGACCACTGCTGGTCCGGTATGATCTGGCGGCGATCGCCAAAACCTGGGGGACGGCCCAGGTCCGCCAGGGACCGAACAATATGTGGCGGTATGCTCCGGTTTTGCCGGCCGCGGACGGATCCATCGTCACGCTGGGCGAGGGCATGACGCCGCTGCTGCCGGCGCGGAGGGTGGGAGCGCGGCTGGGCGCCCGGGACCTGTGGATCAAGGACGAAGGTCTGAATCCTACCGGCTCATTCAAGGCTCGCGGCCTGTCGTGCGCGGTCTCCATGGCGGTGGAGTTAGGAATCCGCAAGATGGCTATCCCTTCAGCCGGCAACGCCGCCAGCGCCCTGGCGGCCTATGCCGCCGCAGCGGGGATTGAAGCCCATATCTTTATGCCGGCCGACGTGCCGCAAGCCAATTACATCGAGTGCAAGGCTTTCGGCGCATTTGTCACTCTGGTGGACGGGTTGATCAGCGATTGCGCCAAGCTGGTGGCCGCGGGCGCCGCCGAGCACGGCTGGTACGACGTCAGTACCCTCAAAGAGCCTTATCGCATCGAGGGCAAGAAAACCATGGGATATGAGGTGGCGGAGCAGCTGGATTGGCACCTGCCTGACGCGATTTTTTATCCGACCGGCGGCGGCGTGGGCATGATCGGCATGTGGAAGGCGTTCGACGAGATGCAGACGCTCGGCTGGATTGGCGCGCGGCGGCCCAAGATGATCGCGGTACAGGTGGAGGGCTGCCAGCCGGTGGTCCGCGCCTTCGAAAAGGGCGAGAAGCGCAGCCAGTTCTGGGAGAATGCATCGACTGTTGCCGCCGGGCTGCGCGTGCCAAAGCCGTTGGGCGATTTCCTGATTCTGGACGCAGTGCGCGCGAGTGGAGGCACGGCTCTTTCAGTGACCGATCGCGAACTGCTGGACGCCGGCACTCAGTTGGCGCGGGAAGAAGGCATTTTCGCCGCGCCCGAGGGGGCGGCGTGCGTGGCCGCTCTCGAAAAGCTGCTGGTTTCGGGCTTTCTGAAGCCGGATGAGCGCATCGTGATCTATAACACGGGCGCCGGGCTCAAATACCTGGAGGCGTATGCCACGCGTTTCCCGCGCAGCGCGTCGGGTGAGCAGGATAAGCTGGGCGGGCTCATCACTCCACGATAGACGCGATCGAAAAATCCATGAAACCGCAAGTGGCCCGTGTCGATCTGGCTGTTCTTTGTTCGACGCGTAAATAGGAGCTGGTAAGAAAGGAAACCAAGACAATGCGATTCATGATGATTATGATCCCGAAAGGGTACGAGACGGCCGCGGCGGGCACCATGCCCGACCCGAAGGCAGTGACCGCCATGATGAAATACAACGAATCCCTGCAGAAGGCCGGTGTTCTGCTGGCGCTGGATGGTCTGCACCCACCGTCCATGGGTGCGCGCGTCTCGTTCTCGGCGGGCAAGGCAAAAGTGACCGACGGGCCATTCACCGAGGCGAAGGAGGTCATCGGCGGTTATTGGATGATTCAGGTGAAGTCCAGGGAAGAGGCCATCGAATGGGCATCGCGCATTCCGGGTTCGGATAACGAGGTAGTCGAGGTCCGGCAGGTGATGGAGTTCGCGGACTTCCCAGCCGATGTGCAGGACGCCGCTGCCGGTTTCCCCGAAATGCAGGCCAGGTCCGGCAAGCCCAGCTAGTCCTGACCCGGTGTCCGCCACGGCTTGCACGATGCTTGCACAGACGACGCTGAAGATGGTGTGATTGGTAGTAGCGCAAAGGGGCGCGGCTGTGGCCCCGTTTTGCGCGACTTCCTTAAAGGTGGCAGCTACCGATACCCATCGCACGATCGACGCCGTCTGGAGGATCGAGTCGCCCAGGCTGATCGCTGGCTTGGCGCGCATCGTACGCGACGTTGGTCTGGCCGAGGAACTGGCACAGGACGCCCTGGTCGCCGCGCTCGAACAGTGGCCGGAAGCAGGTGTCCCGCGCAACCCCGGCGCCTGGCTGATGGCCGCCTCCAAGAACCGGGCCATCGACCTGCTACGCCGGAACAAGCTGCTGGAGCGCAAACACGAAGAACTCGGCCGCGACCTGGAAGCCCGGCAGCAAATGGCTGTAGCGGATTTCGAAGCCGCGGCCGAGGACGAAATCGGCGACGATCTCCTGCGCCTGATATTCACCGCCTGCCATCCAGTGCTGCCGGCCGAAGCACGCGTGGCACTGACGCTTCGGCTGCTGGGAGGTCTGACAACCGAAGAGATCGCGCGTGCGTTCCTGGTCCCCGAACCGACCATCGCGCAGCGTATCGTCCGGGCCAAGCGGACTTTGGCGGAAAAGCGAGTCCCGTTCGAGGTGCCGCGGGAAGAACTGGCGTCGCGGCTACCGCCGGTGTTGGAGGTCATCTATCTGATCTTCAATGAAGGCTATTCGGCGACGGCCGGGGACGAGTGGATGCGTCCGGCTCTGTGCGAGGATGCGTTGCGTCTGGGCCGAATCCTGGCGGAGCTTGCACCGCAAGAGCCGGAGGTGCATGGCCTGGTCGCGCTCATGGAGGTCCAGGCGTCGCGCGCGCGTGCGCGAGTGGGCCCGTCCGGTGAACCGATCCTGCTGCTGGACCAGAACCGCGCGCGATGGGACCCGCTGCTGATCCGACGCGGCCTCGCCCGGTTGGAGCGTGCCACTGCGCTGGGGCCGCCGGGACCCTATGTGCTGCAGGCGGCCATCGCGGCGTGTCACGCACGGGCGCTTTCGGCGGAGGATACGGATTGGAAGCGGATCGCGGCGCTCTACGGCGAACTTGGGCGCATCACTCCATCGCCCGTGGTGGACCTGAATCGCGCGGTGGCCGTCAGCATGGCCTTCGGTCCGCAAGCCGGCCTGGACCTGGTGGATTCGCTGGCAAAGGAGCCCTCACTCAAGGCATACCATCTGCTGCCCAGCGTGCGCGGAGACCTTCTGTCAAAGCTCGGGCGGACGGAGGAGGCGCGCGCGGAGTTCGAGCGCGCGGCCGCTCTCACCAGCAACGCCCGGGAGCGGAGACTTCTGCTCGACCGCGCGGCACACGCCCAAAACTCGCCATCGCAAACGAGCGCGGAACAGTGATACCGTACCGTGATGCGATTCTTCGGCACGCTGGCAGCCTTGGCGGTGTGGTGTCTCCCTTGTACGGCCGCACAACGATTTGAGATTTCATTTCCCGCACAAATGAGCGCCGCGCCGCTCGACGGGCACATGCTGCTGTTGATCTCTACCAATGGCCAGCCCGAACCGCGCTATCAGGTCAGCTTCACCGCCAAGTCGCAGCAGGCGTTTGGCGTGGATGTGGATTCGCTCGCCCCGGGCTCGGCCGCGGTAGTGGACGCCGGCACGCTGGGCTATCCACGCGCAAGCTTGCGCGACATTCCTGCCGGCGACTATTACATCCAGGGCTTCCTGAATATCTACCAGACTTTTCACCTGGCGAACGGACATACGGTCAAGCTGCCGCCCGACAAGGGCGAAGGCCAGCACTGGCAGTCCAAGCCCGGAAATTTATACAGCAAGCCGCGCAAGATCCATCTCGATCCGGCATCGGATGATCTGGTCAAGGTGTCGCTGACCGAAAAGGTCCCGGATGTGCCCGCACCCGATCCGGATACCAAATGGGTGAAGCATCTGAAGATGCGCAGCGAAATGCTCAGCCGTTTTTGGGGACAGCCGGTGGAGCTTGGCGCGGTGGTGTTGTTGCCGGACGGATGGGAAGAGCATCCTAATACGCATTACCCGCTGATCGTCTACCAGGGCCATTTCAGCCGCGGACTGCCGGGTGGCCTGGCTATGCGTGCGGAGCCGGGTCCCGGCCAGGGCTACAAGTTCTATCAGGATTGGATCGCCGGTCGCATGCCGCGGGTAATCATTCTGACCATCCAGCACGCCACGCCCTACTTCGACGATTCGTATGCAGTGAACTCGGCCAATGCGGGACCTTATGGCGACGCCATCACCCAGGAACTGATCCCTTATGTTGAGCAAAAATTCCGCGGCATCGGGCAAGGGTGGGCGCGCGCCGTCTACGGAGGCTCAACGGGCGGTTGGGAGGCGCTGGCCTCGCAGGTGTTCTATCCGGATTTCTATAATGGCGCGTGGGTGTTTTGCCCGGATGTGGTCGACTTCCGGGCCTACATGACCATGAACCTGTATGAAGACAAGAACGCCTTTTGGATCGAAGGGCCATTTGCGCGCGTGCCGCGTCCGGCAGTGCGCGAAGTGGACGGGCTGCTATCGTCCACCATGGAACAGATGAACCGATTCGAACTGGTGCTGGGTACCAGGGGCCGTTCCGCCGAACAACTGGATGCCTGGCAAGCCTATTTCAGCTCCGTGGGCGAGGATGGCTATCCCACCCCGGTCTTCAACAAGCGAACCGGCGAAATCGACCACAAAGTGGCGGAATATTGGAAGGAGCATTACGACCTGACGCACATCATGGAGCGCGACTGGAAAACCCTGGGTCCGAAATTGGCGGGCAAACTACACGTCTGCGTGGGAGATGCGGACACCTTTTATCTGGACCGGGCCGTCCACCTGCTGCAGGATTTCATGGAGACCACTACCGATCCTTATTTCCAGGGCACATTCGATTTCGGCCAGCGGAAACCGCATTGCTACGCCGGCAACTTCGACCCCAAGGTGGGACTTAATCAGCACTATCTGCCCGACATGGTGAAGCACATGGAGCAGACCGCGCCGAAGGGTTCCGATTTGAGCAGTTGGAAGTATTAAAGGGCAAAGGGACGCGTGTCCGCGCCGCCAAGGAGGACCGGAGTCTCGTGGAGAGTGGCGGCGCGGCTGCGGCCCGTTTTGCGCGGCTGTTCAGAAGAGATATTAATTCATCGAAGGCAAATAGATCCGCAGGGACCCGTGCTCGCTGGAGAGGCGGATTTCTCCCGCGGACTGGCTGACGATCTCATCCAGTGCCGGTAACAGGAGGGCCGAACTATTGCCCGCGGGCGGAGGTGTCACATTGACGATCGCATATGAGCCGCCGGCGTCTGCGCTTGCCACCCTGGAAGTCCCGATGGAAAACTGGCCAGGATAGGCGCTCTCTCGCGCGGAGATCGCCAAATGCATCAACATCAACTCGATTTGCCCGGGATCTGCGGTGACTTTGGGAGCGCCTGGATCCAAATCTATGTGCAGGCTTATGTTGTCGCCCAGCGCGCACTGCAGCAACTCGTCCAGACCCGAAATCAGGGTGTTCAGGTTCAGACGGGTAGGATCAGACGGCTGGCGCTGTCCGAACTCAAGCAGCCGGTTGGCCAGGCGGGCGGCGCGGGATCGTCCCCGGCTGCCTTCCAGCAAGCTGCTGAATCGCTGGGCCACAGCCGCGGTCAGCCTGCCCAAAATTTCCATGCGGCTGGTGGAACCATGGTTCGGCGTTCCCCACGGCTCGTCCGCGGAGCGCTGGGTTGCTCCGCGAAATAACAAGCACGCGCCCACCACTTTGGTCTCACCATCTCGCACCGGAGCCGCGGTTCCCTGAATCAACATCCGGGTGCCGTCTCTGCCGAGCAGAACAACAGTTTCGCCCAGGGCGATGCTGACACCTTCGCGGAAGACGCGGCCGACCGGCGACACTTGTGGAGCGCCCGTCCGTGCATTCAGAACCGTGAAAACCTCCCCCAGGCTCCTGCCCAGAGCTTCATCCTGTTTCCAACCGGTCAATGTTTCGGCCATGCGGTTCATCACGGCGACCTGGCCATTCTCCTGTGTGACAATCACCGCTTCGTCGATGCTGCCGATGGCCGTCGCCAGGCGCTCGCCGCCTTCGATCAGTTGCCGTTCGCGGCGGTGCCGGTCGAAAGCCATTTCGATGGCGGTGCTGAGTGTCCGGTCATCAAACGGCTTCAACAGATAACCTGAGGGTGCGGTTTTCTTGGCCCGCTCCAGTATTTCCGCATCGGCGTGCGCCGTAAGATATACCACCGGAATCTTGAGCTGATCATACAGTGCTCCCGCGACATCGATACCGTCCAAGTTGCCTTTCAGCTTGATGTCCATCAGGACCAGATCCGGTTCGGTGGCGACGATCATCTCGAGAGCTTCGATCCCCGAAGCGGCCGACCCCACAACATCGTATCCCAAGCCTGTAACGCACTCCTGGATGTCGGCCGCGACCACCCTCTCATCCTCGACTATCATGATCCGGGGCTTGTTCATCTGATACATCCTTTCTTAATTCCGTGGTTTGAAATACGAGTTGGTACGCGGTGCCTGCACATCTGGAACGCTCCACCGACGCGCCAATCTGTTCGGCGAGCAGATCCACCAGCCACAGCCCCAATGAACGGGTGTGGCTGGTACGCTTCCCCTCCGCGAATCCCACACCGTCGTCACAGACTCGAAGCTCCGCCTGGCCGCGGAGCCTGGCGTGAAGGCCCAGCGTGACCCGTCCCTGGCCGTCCGGAAACGCGTGACGGAGGGAATTGGAAACGAGCTCGTTCACAATCAGCCCGCATGGGATGGCGGTATCAATGGGCACGGTGATGTCCTCGACGTTCAGATCGAGGGCCACCTCCGCAGAGTTCACGCCATACGAACAGAACAGGCTGGCGGCCAAGCTCCGGATATACTCGCCCAGGTTGATCTGCGAAAGATCCTTGGCGCGATGCAACTGATCGTGCAGCAAAGCCATGGCCAACACGCGCTCGCGGGAGACGCGCAGGGCCTGCCGCAGGGTCTCGTCCTGGAAGGAGCGCGCCTGCAGGCGGAGCATGCTGCAGATCACCTGCAGGTTGTTCTTGACCCGGTGGTGGACTTCACGCAGCAGCACCTCCTTCTCCCGCAGCGATCGTTTGATCTTCTCCTGGGATTGATGACGGTCCGTGGCGTCCCGAAAGAACACAGACAATCCTTCAGGCGAGCGGTACGCATGCACTTCGAACCACCGGTTGTGGGGTGGATGCGGATAAAACTCTTCAAGCTGCGCCGGCGCGCCGGTTCGCATTACTCTTTCATAAACCGCGTAAAACGGGCCGCCCACCGCTTGGGGAAAGACTTCCCAGAGACTGCGGCCCAGGATTTCCGCCCGGGTGCAAGCCCATAGGCGTTCGGCCTGCTGATTCAGGCGGATCAATCGCCACTCGCGGTCGACCGCGAAGTAAGCGTCCGTCATGTCTTCCAGCGCGCAGGTACAGCGGGCGTCGGCCAGCCGTAAGGCTTCCTCGTCCAGCTTGCACCTGGTCTGGTCATGCAACACTGTGTATGCCAACCCCTGGGAAGGCAGCGGCGTGCTGCTACACGAGAGCCACTTATAGGATCCGTCGGCGCACTTGAAGCGGCCTTGCAGATCGGCGATTACGATCCCTCGCACCAGAGTCTCGATTTGGGCGGCAACGGCGCCCCGATCGGCGCCATGCACGAGGTCCAGAAAATTCATGGCCAGTAGTTCGGCCTCCCGATAGCCGAGGGTTCTGGTGAATGCAGGATTGACCCTCCTCAGATGGCCACTCAGCGTCATCGTGCATAACGGGTCAAAGGAAAGCGCGAAGAAGGGGTCGGGCTGCCGTCGATGGCTGCTTTCGCGGGACCAACAGGGCGGCCAGACCCCGGTGCGATCAAGCGCGGCAACGATGGACTGCCAGACCATAGGCTTCTCGAAGCTCATTGTAGGCGCACAGCAGTCCGAGCGCGGTTCGGAGATTATGATAAGTATTTGTTTAGTGAATAACTTAGGGAAATCTCAAGAGACGTGACCGCGGTTGCCCCCGAGGTAAGTTACTCCTGGCGCAACGCCACCACCGGGTCGATGCGGGCCGATTTCCGAGCCGGTACGTAACAAGCCGCGAGCGCCAGCGAAGCCAGCAATAGCGGGGCGCCTCCCAGCAGGAGCGGGTCGGCGCCTTGTATAGATGCCACAGAGAAAAACATGCTCGAGAGCGCCCGCATGCCTGCCCATGCGATGGTCAAGCCGATCAGCGCTCCCGCAGTCACGAGCGCGAAGCCTTCCTTCATGACCAGCCGCAATACGTCCCGTCTCTGAGCGCCCAGCGCCAGCCGGATGCCGATTTCATGGCCGCGCTGCCTGACTGAGTATGCCGTCACACCCGCCAGCCCCACGGACGCGAGAATCAGGCCGAAAACCCCAATCAGGCCGTAGGTCCATGAGGCGGCTTTCAGCGCCGACATGAACTGCGCAATTTGTTCGGTCATGCTGCGGGCATTGAACGCCATGATATTGGAGTCCATCGCGGAGATCTCGCGCCGAACCTCACCGATCGCATCCACACCGGGCTTGCCACGCAGCATCAGGGTTACACCGCGCAATGAGGGCTGTGCGTAATCCGTCGTGCGCAGCGGGAAGTAAATGGCCGGATGTTTCTTGCTGACGACCAGGTCTTCGGTTACGTCGGCTACCACTCCTACGACCTGGTACAACTGGCGGTCGGCGTTGATGACCGCGGGGCGGAAGTCCACGGTGCCGGGCATCGCCCCTACGCCGCCCCTGGGGCGGTCGTTTCCGATCTCGAGCTGCTGTCCCACCATGCCGCCTTCCCCCAGCACGCGCACGAGTTCCCGGCTGACGACTACGTTTCGGGAGCCGCCGGCTTCGTCTTCTTTACGGAAACTACGCCCGGCAAGTACGGCAATACCTGCGGTTTCAAAATAGTTGCGGCCTACCACGTGCCTCGGCGCCCAATGCACACTACGCGCTTCACTGTTCATTGCGCCCGGTGCTGAGAATGTCACATCCGGGCTGCCATCGATCGCCACCGGAAGCGTATCGGTGAGGCAAACTGATTCGATGGAGGGCAGCCCCCGCACACGGTCCAGTAGCCGCTCAAAGAAATCCACCGCTTTCCCAGGCGAATATCCGTCGCGCACCGGATCGAGCGAGACCAGGTACATGTTCTTGGGATTGAAACCCTCCTGCACGCCTATGGTGCTCTGGATCCCCAGACCCATATACCCGGTGAGCAGCAACAGGGTGAGGGAGGCGGCCATCTGGCAAAGTACCAGTGCGTTGCGCAGGCTCAAACGGCGGTACCGCCGCAACTGGATGTTGCCGCCCTCTTTCAGCGCCGGCACCAGGCTGGGCCGCGTCACCTGCAACGCAGGCGCCAGCCCAAACGCGACCCCGGTCACCAGCATCAGCCCGCACGTGAACAGCAGAGCGTGCCAGTCGGGAGTGAAGTCAAAAGCCACCGGTATGGGAAACGGCATGCGGACCTGTGAGAGGAGATGCATGCACCACGCGCAAAGCAGGTACCCCGGTATGGCTGCTCCGCCCGCCACCAGCATGCTCTCGGTGAGTAACTGGCGGACCAGCCGCGCGCGACCGGCCCCCAGGGCCAGGCGAACCGCGATTTCCCGCCGCCGGTCCGTAGCGCGCGCTAGCATCATATTGGCGACGTTGGCGCAGGCGATCAACAGCACCAGGCCACCCATAACCAGGAAGAACTCCCGGAAGAAGGGCACATCCTGTTTTCGAATGGGAATTACCTTCCCAGCACCCAGCAGAGATACGCGCCTGCCTTTTTGATCTTTGTCCGCCTCACCGTAGGACTGCTCGACCTGCTCGGTCACGGCATCCAACGCTGCTTCCGCGGCAGCGTCGGTCACGCCAGGCCGCAATCTTCCTACCGCGTGAAACATGGTCAGATCCCGCCGTTCCAGGGCGCCGCCGCCCAATTCGGGAGCCAGGCGCGGATCCACGGTTACCGGCAGCCACAGATCCGCGGGGAACAGGGCGGGCGAGGCTCCCAGGAATTCCTTTGGTCCGACGCCGATCACCACCGAGGGGTAACCGTTGATGCGCAGTGATTTTCCGATCACCGCCGGGTCTGAGCCGAAATGTTCCTGCCAGAAACGGTAGCTGACCACGGCCGCCGGCGCGCGTCCGGTCTGCTCATCCGCCTGGTCGAAGAACCGGCCCAACGCGGGGTGTACGCCCAGGGTCGAGAAATATGAGGCCGTCACCAGGTGGCCCCAGATCCGCCCTGCATGGCCGCCTGTCGAGATGCCGAAGGGCACGGGCGCCACGTATGCGAATGTAGCTGAGAAGAGGTGGTCCAACTTACGGTAGCGCTGGTACATCGGATACGAAACCGGCAGTTGCACGGAGACCAGCTCATCCGGCCGCGGCACGGCCGGCAGATCGCGCAACATGCCGCTTAGCTCGCTATAGGCGCAAGTGGCGATGCAAATGCCCAGGCTGAGCGAGATCAGCGCAACGGTTGTAAAGCCTGGCGAGTGGGACAGCATGCGCATCCCGTAGCGCAGGTCCTGCCGCAGCTCGGCGAGATATTCAGCGGGTATGCGCAGGGCAACATCAAGCAGCAAGCGAAGCAGTCCGAGCAGGCCGTGGCGCCGCCAAATCTCGTCGATCGTGTCTTCGGTTACCTGCACCAACTCGTCGCCGTACGCATTTTTGAATTCATACGGGAACGCAGTGGCCAGCGTCCGATAGATGCGCAGGCCGATCGCCACCGGCCGCTTCGATCGCTCGTTCATGCTTCCGCCTTCCTGCCGGCAATGCCTCGCTTGGCATGGATCACGCGGACCAGGTCTTCGAGCCGCGCACTCTCCGCAGCCAGAACATTCCTTCCCAGCCGGCTGAGGCGGTAGTAGCGGCGGCGGGGATCGTCCTGCGCGGGATCCGGACGCACATCCGTTTCCTCGATCAGATCCTGGTCCACTAGCCGCTTCAGCGTGCCGTAGAGCGTTGCCGGCCATAACCGCACTTTGCCGCCGGTGCGGTCGAGGACCTCTTGCATGATGCCGTATCCGTGCTGCTCCTGGTCCGCCAGGGATAGCAGCACGTGAAACCAGTGGGGCTTGAGGGGTAGAAAGCTGTCAGCGCGCTTCATCGTCATATCTATATCGATTAATATATATATCAAGCGGTAGTACCAGTCAAGCCCGAGAGATGGCATTTGGATAGTATTGGGTGGGTTCGGCGCTGCCTGCCCGCTCAGATGTATCCTATATAAGAGGAATCAGAGGAAGTATAACCACCCCCTATCATGGCTACCACCGCCACCCCCGCGCGCGATATCGAATTAACCAGGCTGCCTAACGGCGTGCGGGTGATCACCGAACAAATGCCCCACGTGCGCTCCATTTCCGTGGGCATTTGGATCGGCTCGGGCTCCCGCCGCGAAACGGCCGAGCAGAACGGCATCTCTCACTTTATCGAGCACATGCTGTTCAAGGGCACCACCAATCGCTCCGCCGAAGACATTGCCCGCTCGGTAGACTCTGTTGGTGGCAACCTGGACGCTTTCACGGCCAAGGAACTGGTCTGCTTCAATACCAAGGTGCTCGACCAGCACCTGCCCCTGGCTTTCGACGTGATCTCCGACCTTGTATTGCATCCGCTATTCCGGGACGAGGATATCGACAAGGAAAAGGGCGTCATCCTGGAAGAAATCAAGATGGAGGCGGACAGTCCGGATTACCTGGTCCACGAAATCTTCTCTTCCAACTTCTGGCGCGATCACCCACTGGGCAAGCCCATCCTGGGCACGCGCGAAACTGTTAAGCGGTTCGACCGCCAGATGATCGGGGATTATTACCGGGCCGTTTACGCGCCCTCGAATCTGCTGATCACGGCGGCCGGAAACCTCAGACACGAATCGCTGGTTGACCTGGTGCGGCAACATTTCGAATCGCTGCCGCCCAACGCCGAGCCGCCCGCCGACGCAGTGCCCGCCACGCACGCGCGCATCGCCTTGCGGAACAAGAAGTCCCTGGAACAAGTGCACCTCTGCCTGGGAGTGCCTTCGTACCCGCTGCCGCACGAGGAACGCTTTGCCTGTTACGTGCTGAACACCTTGTTGGGCGGCGGCATGAGCTCGCGCCTTTTCCAGAACATCCGCGAGCGGCAAGGACTGGCTTACGCGGTCTTTTCGGAGCTGAGCCCGTACCGCGATACTGGGTGCCTGTCCATTTACGCCGGAACGTCCATCGAGTCTGCCGGCAAGGTGGTGGAGTCTATCACCAAGGAATTTCAGCAACTCAAGCAGGATGGCGTGAGCGCCGAAGAGTTGCGCCGCGCCAAAGACCATCTAAAGGGCTCGCTCATGCTTAGCCTGGAGTCCACTTCCAGCCGCATGTCCAACCTGGCGCGGCAGGAGATGTATTTCAGCCGTTTCTTCACCCTCGACGAGTTGGTGGAGAGCATCGAGCAAGTGGCCGCGGAAGATGTCCAGCGCATCGCGCGCACGTTTTTCGATCCCAAGCAGATCGCCCTTACGGTGCTCGGTAATCTGGATGGTTTCAAGATTGGCCGCGAGGATCTGTTGTGCTGAGGCCTTTGCCGCCGCCCGAACGGTGCGTTGACCGATGAAGCTGTTCCTGCTGGCTGTGGTGGCGGCCGCCTTAATCTTAGGGGCGCGCTGCATGACCATCCGCAAGGACCTGGTTTCCGAGCGCCAGACCATTCAAACGGACTGGGGGCAGGTAAATGCCGCCCTTGAGGAGCGCGCCGCGCTTATTCCGGATCTCGCTCAAACCGTGCGCTCCGAACTGCCTGCGGATGCTCCGGCCGAAGCGGCTGCGAAGGCCATCACGGATGCGCGCAACGCTTTGAGCGCGGCACCCGGACCGCATGAAAAGATCCAAGCCAATGCGCGGCTCGACGAAGAGCTCGCGCGCCTGATGTTGCTCGTCGAGGCGCATCCCAAGGTCGACCGCAGCAAGAAATACAATGATCTGCTGGAAGCGCTGAAGAACGCGGAGTATCAGATTGCGGTCGCGCGCCGTAAGTACAACGAAGCCGTGGAGCATTACAACGCGCGCATCGAAGTTTTCCCTGACAACCTGGTCTCTTCGGTGTCGCGTCTCGGCAAGATCGACGCTTATTTTCAAACGCTCGCGCCTTAACCTTCCATGGAAACTCCGATTTTTCAAAACTATATCGACGGCCAGTGGGTTCCCGGCGGCTCGCAATTCGAAAATCGCAACCCTGCCAACACGGCCGAGGTCGTGGGCCTGTTCGCCAAAGGGAGTCCTGGCGATATGGCGGCCGCGGCCACAGCCGCCGCCAACGCGTTCCCCGGCTGGTCGACCCTCAATGCGCCCGCGCGCGGCGCTATTCTTTTCAAAGCCGCGGAGATCCTGGATCGACGCTTCGACCAGATAGCTTCCGAGATGACCCGCGAGGAAGGCAAGACTCTCCCGGAGGCCAAAGGAGAGGTCCGGCGCGCGATCAATATTTTCCGTTATTTCGGCGGCGAGGGATCGCGCCTGGAAGGCCTGCTGGTGCCCTCCGAGCGCGACCGCGTGCACATGTTCGCCATCCGCAAGCCCATCGGCGTGATCGGCTTGGTCACACCATGGAATTTTCCGAGCGCCATCCCTGCCTGGAAGCTGGCGCCCGCGCTGGTGTGCGGCAATACCGTGGTGCTGAAGCCGGCCTCCGCCGCGCCTCTCAGCGCCTGGCGCATCGTGGAAGCGTTGCACGAAGCCGGACTGCCGAAAGGCGTCGTCAATTTCGTAGCGGGGTCCGGCGGCGAGTTGGGACAGGCTCTCGTCGAGGCGCCTCCGCTGAAGGGCATTTCGTTCACGGGCTCCTGCCAGATCGGCAACTGGCTGCACGGCGAAGCCTCCAAGCGACGGCTGCGGATCCAGCTCGAGATGGGCGGCAAAAATCCGACCATCGTGCTGGCCGACGCGGATTTTAACGCCGCGGTGGAGAATACGGTGAATGCCGCGTTCTTCTCTACCGGACAGAAGTGCACCGCCACCAGCCGCGTGATCGTGGAAGATGCGATCTATAACCGGTTCCTTACGGCGCTGGTGGAACGTACCGGGAAGTTGAAAGTCGGCGACGGGATGCAGCCCGGGATCGACATCGGTCCGTGCGTCGATCAAGCCCAGATGGACACCGTGCTGCGCTATATCGAAATTGGCCGCAAGGAATCGGGCGCCCCACGGGTCGGCGGGGGGCGGCTCTCGACCGGTGATCACGCCAAAGGCTATTTTGTGGAGCCCACGATTTTCGCGGATGTCACGCCGCAAATGACCATTGCGCGCGAGGAGATCTTCGGTCCGGTACTGGCGGTAATGCGCGCCCACGATTTCGAAGATGCCCTGCGCATCGCCAACGATATTCCGTTCGGACTTTCCGCCTCCATTCAGACCACCAACCTTTCCCGCGTGTTTGAGTTTGTGTACCGCATGGAAGCGGGATTGCTAACGGTAAATCTTCCCAGCGCCGGCGTCGAGTATCAACTGCCCTTTGGCGGCACCAAGGATTCCAGTTTCGGGCCGAAGGAACAGGGGCCCGCCGCGCTCGATTTTTACAGCGACTACAAAACCGTATATTTGAAATACTAATGCGTCTCGGACAAATTAAATCAGAGGGCGGCCTCCTGGCCGCCATATTTGAAGGGGAACTGGCCCGTGAAGTTCCCAGCTACACCGTAGCCGACCTGGTTCGGCGGTCGGAAGCCGAAGGGGTCTCGCTGGCTCAGACCACCGCGCGGCTGGCCAGCCACCATCCCGTGCCCCAGCCCCCCGCCTTACCCATCGTGCCGCCGGAAGTATGGGCATGCGGCTGCACCTATGAGCGGAGCGCGTCATTCCGGGATGCCGAGCACGGCACGACGGAAGGCATGTACGCCTATGTCTATCAGCAGCCGCGGCCCGAGATTTTTTTCAAAGGTACGGCGCGCGTCTGCGTGGGGTCAGGCCAGGCCATCGGCATTCGCGCGGATTCCCGTTTCACCGCGCCCGAACCCGAACTGGCGCTGGTGCTGGGCAGCAAGGGCAACATCGTCGGATACACCTTGGCGAATGATGTGTCGGCTTGGGATATCGAGCGCGAGAACGCACTGTATCTGCCTCAGTCGAAGATCTATACCGCCTGCTGCGCGCTTGGGCCGGTGATCGTCACCGCCGATGACCTGCCCGATCCTTACAACCTGGAAATCACCTGCACGATCACGCGCAATGGCCAGCCCCGCTTCTCGGGCAGCGTATCCACCGCCAAGCTGCACCGCAGGTTTGAAACCCTGATCGGGTACCTGCAGCGCGCCAATCGCACGCCCGCCGGGACCGTGCTTCTCACCGGGACGGGCATCATCGTGCCGGAAGACGCGGCGCTCGCGCCCGGCGACGTGGTGACGATCCGCATTCCGGAGATTGGGGAACTCACCAATCATGCCCAAACCATCGGCACCGATTCTTGATTTGAAGCGGGCGCTGCTGGAGTCCTACGCCGTCAACGAGCGCATCAACCAGTACCTGATCGAGAACCTGGATGACGCCGCCTGGAACGCCGAGCCGCCCGGCGGCAAAGGCCGCACCATCGCGGCCATCGCGGCGCACATGCACAACGTCCGCCACATGTGGCTGGCCGTCGCCGCCAAGGGCAAGCCGCTCCCGGATAAGTTGGACCGCGCCACGGTGACCAGGAAGGCGGCCATGCAGGCGCTGGCGCAAAGCACGGAATGCTGCCGGCAGCTTCTGGCCGAAGGGCTAGACCATCCCGAAGGCAAAGTGAAGGGGTTTCGGCCCGACGTGGCGGGCATGTTCGGCTACCTGATTTCCCACGATGCGCACCATCGCGGCCAGATCTGCGCGCTGGCGCGCCAGGTGGGTTATCCCCTGCCGAAGGAAGCCACGTTTGGCATGTGGGAGTGGGGTACGCGCTGGAAAGAGTGCGGGTTTTAGGGGAGTCGCGTCTCGGACTCCAGCCACTTCCTGGAGCCCAGAATGCCCTCTAAAATCCCCGGCACATAGAGGTCCGCGTCTACATCCGGGAAATGGATACCAAAGCCAGATGGGCTGATTTCTATTGCTCTGAGCTGTGAGGCCTTGGCGTCCTACAGCCCTTCCACGTCGCTGGGCGCGAAACTCACGATCACCCTGGAGCTGAGTTCAACCACGATCCGCCCCGTCTTGCGATCGTGTGCGCCGCAATTGCTCGTGGGATGACCCCTTCCAGCTTTTTGGCGCGCTCGTTTGCCAGTTCGAAATCATCACGCGATGGCATGAATTTGCACCAAGCACATTCGTCACTGCCGCAGCCGGTTATACTTCCCCAAAACCTCCCGCAGCCGGTCGTGCGGCAGCGCGATCACAGTGTGTCCCTCGAAGCCGGTCATCGTCTCCGCCCCCACCATGGCGTTGACGATGGCTTCCTCGGTTGCCTGGGCTGTGGCCTCGAACAGCGGGTTCATCTCGTCGTTGGGCACCATGGTCACGTTCACCAGGCCCGACGTGCGGCCGGCGTCCGGGTTGGCGGTCGAGAACGCGATGAAAATATCACCCGAACCGTTGCCGGAACTGGATCCCGTGCGCGCCAGCCCTAGCGAGGCGCGCCGCGCCAACCGCTTCATCTGATGCGGCAGCAGGGGCGCGTCGGTGGCTACGATGATAATGATCGACCCGACATCTTCTCCCGCGTGCCGGAAGTTGCTCGCATAAGGAACGCTATCCGCAATCTCCTGCCCGACCGGGGCGCCACCGATGCGAAGCTGCGCGCGCCGGCCGCAGTTGCATTGCACCAGCACCCCGACAGTGTATGCGCCCACCTTGCGCGAACTCGTGCCGATGCCGCCCTTGAATCCGTAACAGACCATACCGGTGCCGCCGCCCACGTTGCCTTCCGCCACCGGTCCGCCGCGGGCAGCTTCCAGAGCGGCGACGGCGTCTGCTGCACCCACATGAAATCCGTTGATGTCGTTCAGGAACCCGTCCCAGGTCTCCGCTACCACCGGCAGGGACCACGCATCGCTCAGGTCGATCCCGGCCTTGCGGGCGCGCGCCACGCTCCACTTGATGTAGGAATCGCGAACCACCCCCACGCTGTGGGTATTTGTAATCATCACCGGTCCATCTAGCAGCCCGGACTCCTCGAGCCACGTGGTACCCGTCATCTCGCCGTTGCCGTTCAGTGAAAACCAACCGCCGAAAACCTGCCCGCGGTCTTCCCGGCCGCGCGGCCAGACCACCGTTACGCCGGTGCGCACAGCCTGCCCGCCCTCGCCCTCGCCTGAGATGAGAGTTTTGTGGCCCACTTCGATCCCCGCGATGTCCGTGATGGCGTTGAGCGGTCCCGGCGTGCCGTCGAATGGGACGCCCAGATCGCGCGCGCGCCCCGCCAGCAGCGCGGCGGCGGCAACAAAAGTCAGTATGATGCGTATCGCCGATGACATCACCGCAGTATAGTCTAGCGGGTACTATCCATCCAAGGGCCATCCAAGCCGGGGATTTCCAGCGTATGACTGATTGTGTACGCCTGCCGCATGATTTCCGCGCCGCTATCCTGTATCTTTAGGAATGGTGCGCACCATCAGCTCAAGACGCGGCTCAAGACGTTCGCGACGATAATGCTACTGCTTTCCCTGTTGCTGGCCATCGAGCTCGGAGACAACGATCCCGAGCTGGTCAGGCGTTTGCAGCGCCGCGATCCTCGCGCCATGGCGGATTTGTACGACCGTTACGGCAGGCTGATTTACGCCGTGATTTTGCGTGTCGTGCGCGATGCCGGCATCGCTGAAGATCTGGTGCAGGAGACTTTCCTGCGCGTCTGGAACCGGGTGCAGGGGTTCGATGCCGAAAAGGGCGGCCTCGGTCCGTGGATGCTGGCGGTAGCGCGTAACCGGGCCATCGATTATCTGCGCTCCGCCGCCGGCCGCATGCAGAACGCCACGGAACTGCAGGATACCGAACATCCCGCGCTGTTTGCGGACATGGAAAAGGAGCTGCTCAACTCGGACCGGGTGCGGCGCGTAAGGACCGCTCTCGAAAAACTCTCCGCCAATCATCGCACGGTCATCGAGCTGGCTTACTTCGAGGGCCTTTCGCAGGTGGAGATGGCGGAGCGCATGGGCCAGCCGCTGGGCACCGTAAAAACCTGGGTGCGCACGGCATTGAAGAGCTTGCGCGACGAGCTGGGAACGGCGGTGGTGGCATGACCTGCGACGAACTGCGCGACCACTATGAGCTCTACGCCCTGGGCATCGCGGAAGATCCCGAGCGCACCGAGATCCGCGCGCATCTGGACCGTCAATGCCCCACCTGCGTGCCGGGCGTACGCAGCGCGCGCCAGCTCATCACCCTCGTTGGCGCCACGGCCCCGGACGCGCAACCGCCCGCACGCCTGAGGAAACGGGTGCTGGCGGTTACCGGCCAGGAAACCGCCAGCCGGTGGAGTTGGACGCCTGTGTGGTTGGCCCTGGCAGCCGCCGCCTTGATCGCGGCCGTCGTCTTTAATTCGCGCGAGCATGAGGCTGCCGCCGAGCTCGCACGCTTACGGTCCGAATCGGCGGCCCAGACGCGCGAGTTGGCGCGGCTGAACCAGGCGATGGCCATTCTGAATGAGCCGGATGCCAAACAGGTAGTATTCGGCGGCGCGGCGCCGCAGCCTCCCCGCGGCCGCGTCTTCCTCGATCCCAAGCGGGGCGTGCTGCTGCTGGCCTCCAACCTGCCGCCCGCTCCGGCCGGAAGGACGTACGAGATGTGGGTGATCCCCAAGGCGACGGGCAAACCTGTACCAGCCGGCCTATTCCAGTCGGCTGCCGATGGGACCGCGGTGAACGTACAGCCGGGTCCGGTGGATGTCACCAGCACCGTGGCGGTGACGTTGGAGCCCGCCGGCGGTGTCGATCAACCGACGACCACGCCGGTCATCGCGGCAACCCTCTAGCAGCCGGCCGGGACGCATCCGGTCCTCGCCCGTCAAGTAGAATAGAATCACATGATCAGAACCGCGAATCTGGACAAATTCTACGAAGCTGGTTACGGCCGCACCTACGTCCTGCGGCGCATCGAGGTGGACATCAAGGAAGGCGAATTTGTGACCATCATGGGTCCATCGGGCGCCGGTAAATCCACACTGCTGAGCATTATCGGCATGCTGGATGGCGCTTGGACCGGCGAGTTCTACTTCGTTGACCATGCGGTGCACAAGATGAAGCCTAAGGACCGCGTGGAGCTGAACAAGAAATATATCGGCTTCGTGTTCCAGAGCTATCACTTGATCGACAACCTGACGGTGTACGAGAACCTCGACATTCCGCTGTCATACCGGAACATCAAATCAGCCGAGCGGGCCAGCCTGGTGTGCGATACCTTGGACCGGTTTCACATCGTGGGCAAGCGCGACTTGTATCCGAATCAGCTTTCGGGCGGCCAGCAGCAGCTCGTAGCCGTAGCGCGCGCCGTCATCGCCAGCCCCAAGTTGATCCTGGCCGACGAGCCGACCGGCAACCTGCACTCCAGCCAGGGCAAGGAGATCATGGAGTTGTTCAAGCGACTGAACGACGAAGGCACCACCATCATTCAGGTGACGCACTCCGAAGCAAACGCTGCTTACGGGCACCGCATCATCAACCTGCAGGATGGCTGGGTGGTGAAGCCGGCCGCCGTCTAGCGTTTAAAGGATGTGCAGCGTCACGGTGTTTGACGCGGCGCTTACCGAATTCACACTGTCTTCGATGTTCAGTACCAGGCTCACTTCGCCGCTGCCCGCCAAGCTGCGCGGGATGACGATGTTGACCTGATCGAGCCCCGGATACTCGCCCTGGGGGCCGGCGTACACCACTGGCAGCGTTTGCCCGTTGACCGTCGCCGTGATCGCGGATACGGAAGATACGTGCCGGATGCCTGTACCGAATAACTCCACCACCACCGCATCGCCCGGTCCGCCCAGGCTGAGCGGCTGCGCGGTACAGCTGCCGGACGTGCATCCGCTGACGAAGGTGTATTGATAGAACTGTCCGTTTCCCTGCGAGTTGGGCCATCCGGAACAGGTACCCCCGCAAATCGCGATACCCGCCGCCGGGCCGCTGCCGTTCTGGTTGGCGGTATAAATACCGGGCGCCACGGGTGAGATCAGCAGGGTGCCGGACGTCTGGGTGCCATCGCCGCTGGCAATGTTGATGGTCGCAGGCCCCGGCTTGGCGTTCGTGGGCACCAGGTAGTTCACCTGCTGCGCGGACGCGAAATACATTCCCACGTTGTACGACGTGTTGGAGCTATCCACCAGCGTCATGGTGGTTCCGGCCAGTTTCGTTGGGAAGGTGGCGGATGTAGAAAGCGCGCTGGAATTCGCCAGGTCCGCGCCGAACGCGCTGACCAGGGCATCGGGCGCCACGGTCGCATTGGCGTTGCATGGATTCGTGCCCGTGCCGCAATTGGGGTTGAAGACCGTGGGCAGAGTCGCGAAGCTGGCGCTGGAGAGGCTGGTGGCTTGCTTAATTCCCGATTGCCGGCTGTAGCCCAGATACGACTGGCCGGTGGAGGTCAATTGGCCGCCTAGGATCGCCTGCTGCACGGACGCGGAATATGCTGGCTCGCCGGGCTTATCGGCATTCGCCGCGCCATATTGAAAAAACGCCTGCGTGGTGAAAGCGGTGACCGCTTGCATGCCATTGGCCGAAGCGAATTGCGCGATGAGTTGCAACCAACCGGTGTCCATCGCGGTGAAATCGGAGTTGCAGGAACCGATCAATGCCACGCTATCGAGAGTCTGTACCTGCCAGTTGGAAGGCAACTGGCTGGGCAGGTAGAATGGCGCCCAGGTTTCGTCGATGTACACTTCTTTGCCATTCGGATGGGTGGGGTCCGCCGCGGCGTGTGCCTCCTGTGCCCATTGCGTGTAGGTGGCAAAATTGCTGTCATCGAAGATCGTCATGGTCATGAAATCCAGAGCCGGGATGCCGAGAAAATCCTGGTAAAAGGATGCTTCGTTGAGGAATCCTCCCGCCCCCATCCGTGTATGCGGCGATGCCGTCTGGATCAGCGGAGCCACGGTGCGGATGAATCCATCCCAATCCGAGGGGGTGGTGGCGATGCCCATGCGCTCGGCCATCGTAGTGGGTAGGTGGACGATCACGAAATAATCGGGCTGATAGCGAGCCGCCAGTTGGGGATATGTCGTGGTCGCGGCACTTTCAAAATCCTGAAACGATGGGTTGCTCCCCAGTTCCCCTACGCCGACCTCGGGGTTGATCGCGAGTTGTAATCCCAGTTGCCGTATGTGCGCCACGACCGCATCGTACAGTGCAGTCGCGTTCGGATCTTTCATCGAAGTGACGCCCGGATTCAGGTCGATGCGCTGCACGCCGGCTGCCTTAAGCCCGTCCACGTAGTCCAACAGCACTTGCTGCCGTATACCGGTAATGACGCTTCCATTGGCCAACGCCAGGTTCCCACTGAATACCAGCGGCTGCTTGGCCGCGGCCAGCGAAGCGGCTTCCGCGCCTATGGCCTTGTTGGTTGCATTGATGAACTGCTGCTCCGGTGAAATGCTGGTGATAGTCGTGACATCGCTCCCGCTTGCAGCCACCAGACCGGAACCCGATACGCTGACCTGGTTCGTTACCTGGGCGGGCGCGTTCACGGCCACATTTACTTGAACCGCAATCGGCGGATAGCTCGCGCCTGGCCCCAGTTCGTCGTTGCGCTCGCAAATGTTCTTGTTGCAGGACCAATTGGACCCGCTCATGGAAACCAGAGTAAGTCCGCTCGGGATCGTGTCGGTTACCGTGATCAAGGACGATGTGGGGCCACCGGATGCGGCGTTGCTGATGGTCAGCGTGTAAGATGCGCCGATCTGTCCCTGCGAAAAAGTACCTGAGGTGGTCAGGCTGACGATCATCTGCGGATTGCCCGAGGTCTTGAAGCTGACTACGGCACCCTTTGCCGTTCCAGCACTGTTTTGGGCCACGGCCTGCGCATAATAGGTCTGGTTGCCATTGAGGCCGCTTGCCTTGATCTGGAATGGCGTGGCCGAGACCGAACCAGCGTCCTGCGCCAGGGTTGCGAAAGTGCCTGTCATATTGCTGTTGGTGCCATATATAAACCAGACCTGGGTATCCAGCCCGTTCGGATTCACCGATCCGTTCAGCAAGGCCGAGTAGTTGGTGACACCCACGGGCGCCGCCGTGATCACTGTGGGCTGCGCGCACAATTGAGACGCCAGGATCGCTGGAATTACTAATAAGAGCCGGACACAACGCATATCTGATTTTAACCGTCAATTCTTAGTCAGAACAAGCAGAACCAAGGTTCTAGCTTAACTAAGGTTATCTGACCATTTCTAAGTTAATTGCACGCATTTTGTCTAAGTGCAATCGCCCGATTGTGGAGCTTGCGCGTGAGGGGAATAAATTCCGACCTGCGAGGCCCAAGGTAATATACTGTTGGATTGCACCGGCGCATACGCAAGTTCCTTCCCGCATGTTTCGCGGCTCTGCTGCTGGCCGCGCTGGCGGCGCAAACCGCTCCGCAGAAACAAGCTGCGCCCATTCAGGACTACATCCTGAAAATGTGGGGCGTGCTGACCCGCTCGAACAGCAATCTGGCGGTTGCCGCGGTCGATCCCAAGTTTCAGCCGCTGCCTGGAGGCCGCTGGCCGGTGTACATCCCGGCGAAAGAAGATCTCCCGCTAATCGAAGGTCAATTGAAGCGGGAGATGCGGCCCGCCGATTTTCAGAAGGTCGAAATTCGCAGGCTTCCCGCGGAAACCGCCGGGCTGAAGGATCAGGGCTTGCTCTATCTTCCCCGCCCTTACGTCGTGCCCGGCGGACGCTTCAACGAAATGTATGGTTGGGACAGCTATTTCATTCAGGTCGGCCTGTTGCGCGATCACGAAGATGCGCTTGCCAAGGACATGGCGGACAATTTCCTATACGAGATCCGCAATTACGGAAAAATCCTCAACGCCAACCGCACGTATTACCTCACGCGATCGCAGCCGCCATTCCTGACGCAGATGTTGTTGGGCGTGTACCAGCGGACCAAGGATCGCCAGTGGCTCGCCGCCGCTGTGCCGGCGATCGAATCGTACTATCGTTTCTGGACCAGCGAACCGCATCTTACACCTTCCACCGGCCTGTCGCGCTACTACGACTTGGGTGAAGGCCCCGCGCCCGAATCCGTTTCGGCCGAGCGGGATGCGCAAGGGCTCACCCACTACGATCGCGTGAAAGAGTATTACCGCACCACCAAGGTGCCCGATTACGACGTGGGCGAATTCTACGACCGCAAACGCGACATCCTGACGGATCTCTTTTACAAAGGGGACCGCTCCATGCGCGAATCGGGATTCGACCCTTCCAACCGGTTCGGCCCCTTCAGCGTCGACATCATCCATTACGACCCGGTCTGCCTCAATTCGCTGCTCTACCTGATGGAAAGCCAGACGGCCGAAATCCTCACGATCCTGGGAAAGGACACGGATGCGGCGGTTTGGAAGAAGCGGGCCGACGATCGCGCGGCCACCATCAACCGGCTGATGTGGGACCCGCGGGACGGGCTGTATTACGATTACAATTTCGCGCACAAGACCGTGCGCCAATACCCGTTCCTGACCACGTTTTATCCGCTCTGGGCGGGCATTGCGAGCAAAGATCAAGCCGCTGCCGTCGCGCACAACCTGCCCAAATTCGAGCGGCCCGGCGGCCTCGCCACCAGCACCTACGAGAGCGGCAACCAGTGGGATCTGCCGTTCGGCTGGGCGCCCCTACAGATGATCGCGATGGAAGGCCTGCGCCGTTACGGCTTCACTGCCGATGCGGACCGCGTATCGCAGGAATTCCTGTCGCTGGTGCGGGACGAATACGCCAAGGTAGGATTTATCGTGGAAAAGTACGATGTGGTACGGCGCGGAACCGACAGCAGTAGCATCCGTTATGGCTACCAGTCGAACCAGGCCGGCTTCGGGTGGACGAACGCCGTGTACACGCGGTTGTTGGATGAATCCGCGCACTGATCGCGTTACCTTAGCGTAATATCGATGCGGTGGTTTACATAGCCGGCATTTTTGTCGCCTGCAGCGGGCAAACGAACGATCAGTTCATTTGTTCCTTCGCGCTGGGCGCCCTCGACGTTCGCAGCCAGTTCGCCGTTCACCAGTTTTAGCCGGTAATCGCGTGACGGTCGTCCCGATACTGTAAGCGTCAGCTTTTTGCCGGCGTCCGACCAGTGTTCCTCGACGATCTTCAGATTCATGCTGGCCTCAGCCAGGCGCGGCGGAGAGAATGGCACAGCGTAGCCGAATAAGCCGTGGTGGTGAATTGCGAGCGTAGTCTTGCCGGGCTTCACCGCCAGCGTAAAGCGTGGATGCCAGTCCAGATTCTCGTCGTCCGTTTTCCATGTAACTGGTTGGCCGTCGGCCGTGGCGCCGTCGAGGTGCGCGCACGGTGGATACGCTGGTGCGAACTCCAGATCGAACGTCGCCGGTCCAGTGTTTTCGACCGTCAACTGCAGCGCACTCGCATCCCGGCGGATATTCAGGCTCACGCGCGCATCCAGAAAAGGGATGCCATGGACGCCTACCGACGGCCAGTCCGACGGCAGATGCGGCGCAAATACCATCTTTCGCGCTCCGGCATCCGACTCCAGGCCCAGCAACCCGCGCAGCAGCGGCGACACCACCATAGCTGCAGACCAGATCTGGTGCGGCGATGCGGTCGAAAGCGGAGAATATGAGTCGCCCGACAACACCTCGGTGGTGTTGCCTCCCGCGCCGTCCAGCGCCAGCCAGGCATTGGCGCGCAAATTCGCCAGGGCCGGTTCCGCGGCATGATAGCGATACTCGCCCACCGATGCCCAACCCGTGAAGAGCGGCCACACCGAGCCGAAATGGTATCCAGACGGGTCGTAGAGCGAACTCAGCTTCGAAATGATGCGCATTCCCCAATCGGTCGCGTGCTGTTCCTGCGCCAGCAGACCGATCATTTCCTGCGCATGTCCCCGCTCGAGCAGATCGAACCACATGGGTACGGTGGCCAGAACGCTGGGCTGGTAGACTGCCTTGCCGGCGGTATCCAGCGCGAAGGCGTAGGCCGCCGGAGCACCGTTCGCACCTTTCATCCAAAACCGGTCTTCGAGCACTTTGCGTTTCTGTTCGAATTCCGCCTCCAGTTTTGTCGCGCGCTCCTCGTCGCCGAGCGTGCGCGCCACCATGGCGAGCGACCGCAAGGCCTTCACGTAGCATCCCGCCTGGTAGAATTCCACGTCCACCGGCAGCAGCGGCCCGCCTTCCACCCAACCGTGACCCACGTGCAGGTTGCGCGGGAAGCCGGCTTCGTCCCGCGTGGATTGCATGAATGCCAGCGCCTTCCACAACCGCGGCGCCTGGTCGCGCGCGAAAGCCACGTCCCCGCTCGCCCGCACATAATCGGCGGTGGCGATGGTGTACAAGGGTGTGGCATCTGCCGACGCGAAGCCGTACGGAAACTGCTTGAACCAATCGACGAGGCTGGCCGATTGCGAGATCTCGTGCGGGATCTTGCCGTCGTCGCGCTGGAAGCGCGAGATGAACTGAATGGCAGCCCGCGCGTTCGCGAAATCGCCCGCCGCCGTCAGGGCAAAAGAAGTCCAGAACGAATCGCGACCGAAAAACCAGGCAAAGCCCGGCCGGTAGGCGCCCTTCGAAGGACCGTAGCCCGCCACCAGTCCACGGCCGAGAAAGGGATTGTCCACGAATCCTTTCACCACGCTGACACGTGACCAGTCATAAGCCTGCTGGAGCTGTGCGTCGGGCAAAGATAACCCGATCGTCTTAGCCAGATAGTCTTGATAGTAGCGGGCGGTTTCCTCAGCTAGCGATCTGCTACGGCCGATGATCCGGCGGTAGCTGGCCACGGCATCTGCCGGCGATTTCATGGACGCCGCCACCGCCAGCACGCGCTCTGCGTGCCCTTTTATTTCGCCCAGCGTGAATACCGAATGAGCTGCCGTGGAGTAATTGGTGGCGTATGACTCCGATTGCAGAGAAGCATCCGGCGAACCGAAAACCGCGGCATAAGGCTGGCCGTCGGCCCCAAACTCAAAAGCGTGCAGATCCGCGTTCCATCCGGCGTAGCCCGTACCGATAGATGCCGGCCACATGAGCTGGAAATCCCGGGTGAATTCCACATTCACGCGCAGGGGACTGCGCGCCTGTACGTTCAGCAATACCACCGCGCCTGCTTCCACAATAGGCGCCACCAAGGTTTCGGTCACCTGAAAATCGTCGCCGGAGTAGGCGATCTCATAAGATCCCGGGAGGGACGAGATGCGGCGCGCGATACTTTCGCCGGGAATGACGTGGTCTCCGGTAATGAACCGCAGCTTGAGGCCGTCGAAGATCTTGAGCGGATACACATACGCTTCGAGCGTGCCATCTTCCGCGCCAAGCAGTGAGGCGCGCGGTCCCGTGGCGTCCAGGAACTCCCACGAGCGGACCGGCCGTGAGATCTGGAGATCGCCGGCGTAGCAGCACATAGCGAATAGGAGTGGTAGGGCTTGCCGCATTGGTATCAGTATAGGCGTTCGCACGTGACCGGCACCGCCGCCCGTATACTGGATAAAGATGAGCAGAGGGTTAACCCGCCGGAATTGTCTTCGTCTCGCCACCGCCCCGGCGATCGCCGCCTGGGGGCAAGGCATTTCCAGTCGCGGCGTAAAACCGATGCCGCGCGGCAAGCCGTCCGGATTGCCGTGGCACTCCCGATTAGTCGATGTTGCCGAACAGGCTGGGCTGCGCGCACCGGTCATCTACGGCGGAACCACCCGCAAGGATTACATCCTCGAGACGGTC
The DNA here is from genome assembly GCA_963843255.1 of Bryobacterales bacterium. Lineage (GTDB taxonomy): Bacteria > Acidobacteriota > Terriglobia > Bryobacterales > Bryobacteraceae > Bog-159. The sequence continues at coordinate 122,065 of CAWJJQ010000012.1, forward strand.
GGCTGTGGCGCGGCGTTCATCGACTACGACAACGATGGTTGGCTCGACATTTTCATACTCAGCGGCACGCGCCTGGAAAACCCGCCCGACACCGCATACAACCGCCTATACAAGAACAACCGTGATGGCACGTTCACGGATGTCAGCCTGCAATCCGGGCTCAAACGTTCCGGTTGGGCTTCGGGCGTCTGCGTGGGCGACTTCGACAATGACGGCTTTGACGACCTGTTCGTCACTTATTGGGGCCAGAACGTCCTTTACCGCAACAATGCCGACGGCACCTTCACCGATGTGACGGAAAAGGCAGGCTTGCTGCATAAGCTCACACGGTGGGGAGCGGGCTGCACCTTCATCGACTACGATCGCGACGGCAAACTCGACCTCTTCGTATCCAACTATCTGGACTTCGACTTCGCAGCCATCCCTAAGCCCGGCGAAAACGTTAATTGCAACTGGAAAGGCATCCCCGTGAATTGCGGGCCGCGCGGACTCCCACCGGGTTCGCTGGCGTTGTATCACAACAATGGCGATGGCACCTTCACGGATGTGAGCGTGCGCTCGGGACTGCCGAAAGTCCGGGTCGGCTATGCCATGACGGCGGTAAGCGCGGATTTCGACAACGATGGCTGGCCCGATCTCTACGTAGCCTGCGACTCGACGCCGAGCCTGCTGCTGCGCAACAATCACGATGGCACGTTCACCGATGTGGGGCTCGAGAGCGGCGTGGCTTTGAGCGAAGACGGCATGGAGCAGGCCGGCATGGGCGTAGGGGTCGGCGATTACAACCTGGATGGCAGCCTGGACATCTTCAAGACCCACTTCGCCGATGACACCAACATCCTTTACCGGAACGACGGCAAGTGCAATTTCCAGGACACCACCATCAGCGCGGGTTTAGGGGTCGAAACGAGATTCGTGGGATGGGGCGCGGGTATCGAGGATCTGGATAACGACGGCAACCCCGACCTGTTTTTCGTAACGGGCAGCGTCTACCCGGAAATAGAAGCCAAGCTTCCAAATTACCCGTATAAAACGCCGCGCGTGGTCTTCCGCAACCTGGGCGGGGGTAAATTCGAAGAGCTGATCGACGAAGCAGGACCCGGTGTGCAAGCGCCGCATGCCAGCCGCGGTTGCGCCTTCGGCGATTTCGATAATGACGGCGATATCGACATGGTGGTGGTGAACCTGAACCAGGCGCCATCGCTTTTGCGCAACGACGTGACGGGCGGGGGCCACTGGCTGAAGGTCAAGCTGGAGGGAGTAAAATCGAACCGCGGCGCGATCGGGGCCAGGGTCACCGCGCATTATGGCGGCAAAGTTCAGGCGCGCGAAGTGCTGAGCCAGTCGAGCTTTTACTCCGCCAGCGACCAGCGGCTGCATTTCGGTTTGGGCGCCGCCACCGTGGCAGACCTGGAGATACGCTGGCCGAACGGCAACCGCGAGCGGTTCGAGAAAGTCCCCTCCGACCGGCTGATTCTAATTCGTGAGGGTGCGGGTACCTACCAGGCGCGGCCCCTGCGGCCTCCAGCGTAATTGCGCGATCAGCGCGCGGGCGCCAGGGTAACGGAGGTCACGTGCATCAAGCTGTCGTCGATGGTGGCCTCAAAGCTGTACGGAGCAAAGCCGTCTTTGGTGATGGTGATTGTGTGGCGCCCCATGGGCAGCTTGATTGTAGTGGGGGTAGTGGATGCCAGCACGGTGCCGTCAGCGCTGATGGTGGCGCCTTCCGGAACCGTCTTGATGTGCAGCGACCCGGTGGCTTGCTCCAACGTGAAGGGTACCGTGTCAGTATCGCCTTCTACATCGAAGTTTCTCAGCAGCGGAGTATAGCCGTCCTTCACCGCGCGTATCGAGTGTGAGCCGGGAGCAAGTTCAATGGTGCAGGGCGCGTGACATGCAGTTTCCGCCTTGCCATCAACGGTGACGTCCGCATCCGGCGTCGTTACCAATTGTACGGGATGCGTGGTGTTCCGAGGCAGCGGCTTCGAAGCTTCCGATCCGGCGCCGGGAACCACCGCGAGACGGCCTGCGTCCGCTATCCGGGTTCGCGTGCGGGATGCCGGTTTCTTCGGCGCCGGCGCCACAGGCGCTTCGGCTATTGGTGGCGCAACCGGCTCAGCCGGACGACGGCTGCGCAGCACCAGGAACGCGCCCCCCGCCGCCACGGCCAGCAGGGTTATCACGCCGGCGACGGGCCAGACGGGAGACCTCCGGGCTGGTGCGGGCGGAGCCATCGCTACGGTCTCCGCGGTTGGTGCCTTTGGTTGCTTCCGCTGGGCTTGCGGGGCGGGCTTTACCGCGCATGCGGCTTCCAGCGTGGTCATGAATTCGGAACATGTAGCGAAACGTTTTGCGGGATCTTTGTCGAGGGCCCTGGCTATGACCGCATTCACCGGCTGAGCCAGTGCCGGATTCAATTCGCTGGGCGGCTGCGGGTCAACCGTCATAATTTTGGTCATGACCGCAGTGAACTGCTCGCCGGGAAATGGCTTAGCGCCGGTAAGCGCCATGTACGCCACCACCGCCAGCGACCACTGGTCCGTGCGCCCGTCAAGCGGTTTGCCCATCACCTGCTCCGGCGACATGTAATCCGGGGTGCCGACCGTCGTGCCCGTTTGGCTCAGCAGCATGGTGGTCGCCTGAGCGATTTTGGCGATTCCAAAGTCGACAATCTTAACCACGCCGTTCGGCTGTACCAGGATGTTGGATGGCTTGATGTCGCGGTGCAGGACGCCCTGCGCATGGGCATAATCCAGGGCCGATGCGGCCTGCCGGCAAGCTCCCAACAGAGTGGCCTGGGCTGGACGCGGTTCGGCCGACAGCATGCTTTCGAAAGTGACTCCCGACACCAGTTCCATGACAATGTAAGCCATGTTTTCCAGCTTCCCGGCGTCGAAGATACTCACGATCCCAGGGTGCTGGAGCACGCCGGCGGTATGGATCTCCCGCAGAAAGCTCTGCGCAAGTTGGCGCTGCATTTCGGGCGGCCCGGTATCGTCCAGGCGAATCACCTTAATCGCCACCCTGCGGCCGATTACCGGATCTTCCGCGCGGTACACCGTGCCCATGCCACCGTGTCCCAGTTCGTCCTGAATCCGAAAGCGGCCGATCTGTGTTCCTTCCAGCATTGTGTGTCCCCGTATTGCGCGCTTATTCTACTATAAGCCACACAGGCTAAAGCCCAAGGCGTGGGCGTACCGGTATCCGTTGGCCTCCAGATCCGCTAAAATGATTGGCGGATCGCGGGAAGGAGGACTCAGATGCCGATGCAAGTTTGCATGGGGGCGTCGATGATGTGCACGTTCGGCGCGGCGCCCAGTTCACTCGTGGTGCTGCCTATCAATAAGACGTTCACCGACGAAGTGCCGGATGCCAACATCATGGATCACATCCCGATGACCAACATAATGCCCTTCGGCATGTGTATGTCGCCGTCGAACCCGACGGTAGCGGCGGCCACCGCGGCGGCCCTGGGAGTGCTGACGCCAATGCCGTGTATACCGGCCACGCCTGCGCCATGGGTCACTGGAGCGCCCACCGTGTTGCTGGGAAATCAGCCCACGCTCGATAATGTGTCGCAGTTAGAGTGTATCTGGGGCGGAGTCATTACCTTCGTTACACCCGGCGAATTTACCGTTGACGTCCCGTAGGTTCGCCGCGCCGCGCTCAATACAATCGCGAGGCGACATTCTGCCCGCTGTTCGCGTAATCCTGGTTCGCCATGCTGACGGCGTAGGCAAGGCTGTTCGCCCATGGTTGGTTGTCGTTGCGTACCGAGTAGCTCAACAGGCGATACAGGTAAAACGCCGCCATGGGCGATGAGGCAGTGACCTCCGTCGTCCAATACGCGTAGTGATCGTCTCCGTTCCTGGTCCATGGTTTCAGCTTGCGCACCACCGGATATGTGTGCACGAAGGTGCTGCAGGCGACGCAGCAGAATACCTTGCAGCAAATATTCGTCGCGCCCAGGTCCATCGGATCGCAATCGGTGGACGTCCAACCGCTATGCGCCATAATATGGCGCTCATATTTGCCCGCATCGCTGGTCGCATCGTAGCCCCAGAACCCGTTGCTGGTGTCGGCTGACCCTATGTAAGACATCAGCCCGGAATCGAAACCCGACGCCGCGATGACGCTCATGCTGCCGTATACCCTCTGCGCGTGAGGATGGCAATCGCTGTATGCCGGCTTGCTGTCGGCCCCGGATACCGGGTTGATGGTGAACTGATGCTCCAGAATATCGCTCGCAACCGGCAGGCCGATAAATGGAAAACCAGTCCGCCAGAGTCCGGAGTCATCGTCGGTGCCGTTGCCGAAGTTCTCGCCCGTGTCGGCGTCGTCGCCGAAGCACATACCCTCGCCAAAGCGCGCGTGTCCCACATAGACCACGTGAATACCTTCGGTTTCGAGCGCGCTCTTGAAATCGGATTTGCTGGTGACCTGCGTAATAACGTAAGTGACGTGCTGGTCGTCACTGTTGTAAGTGATGGTGCCATCCGCCAGGGTGACCACATTGGAGCCTATCTTGGAGACTAGGTAATCCGGTATAGCATATTGACCCGCGGTGTCGTTGTGAAACTGGATCCCGCGCGCCACGGTGATGTTTCTGACCTCATAATCCGGAGAGATACCGGTTGAGGCTGTGTCACCCTGCGCCTGACGGCTGGCAGTCCGCGAAATTGCGTTGGGCATGCTCGACATTTGCGGTCTCCGGTCAGCGCGCCAGGCGCGTCCATGCGCGCGACTGTCTGGCCTTACTGATTTCTTCGTTCTTCTGCGCTTCCGGCAAACGGAGGAAAGTGCGGGAATTCGCCATGTACTGCTCTTCGGTCTCTTCCACGTTGAGCAGGCGCCGCAACTGCAGATAGGCCTCGTCGCAAACCCGCACCACGGGCGCCTTTTCTTCGGTCGGACCGAAGTCCGGACGCGGGGGCATCTTTCGCGTATCGATTAAATGGGCGTCGATGTATTTCACGATCTTGCGCTGCAGTTGCGCCAGTTGGGCGCCCTGGGTACGCAGCGCCCACACCACTTCCGCCGTCGCGGCCGGATCGCCCTGCGAGATCATGGGTAGAAGCGCGAGATCCGCGAGGTTCGCCAGCACCAGTTTGGCCTGTTGAGCGAAATTGGCCCCCTCCTTCCAGATCTGCGCGGCCCTGTCGGGCGCCTCCCTTGCATCGTCGGTTACCTCTTTCGCCAGGGCGCCGGCGCCTTGATCGTCCTCCGCACCCACTTGTGTGAGACGCGCGTAAAATTCGTCACTGGTCATTAGAGAGCCTCAGGAACCGTGGACCTTCTGGAGACAGGCGATGGTGGCGGCATCCATCTCACCCGTCTCCGGAAGGCCGTTCTGTTTTTGAAAAGAGAGCAGCGCGGTTTTTGGCGGCAAGCCGCTGCCCAGGCCGAGATTCTGCAGGCGCTGCTGCGGGCCGCTGTCATCGTCCACCGGATTCACGTGGCCGAGGTCCAGTTGATAAGTTTCCGTGTATCCCTGGTCCTGAAGAGTCAGCACCGCCTTTTGCGCATCCGGTGCGATGGACTCCTCGATGCGGCCTTCACCGTCGGTGGTGCCATTGGTCAGCGCGCCGTCGATGTTGATCACATAGCTCAATCCGGTGCGCGGCTGGTGGTTCTTATCCAACATCTGCAGACGAAGGACGAAATTATTCCCTAACTTCTGGAAAGTGTGCTTCTGGTCCACAGGCTTACTCTCTTCGCGCGGAGTTTTGTCCGGTATCACCACAATGTCTCCAGGCAGTAGCTGGCCCGGCGATTGGCGCTTCTGCTTCAGGTCCGCGTTCTGCGGATAGTTCCAGATCGTGGTCCAGGCAAATCCGAACTTCGCCGCGATACTGTAAATGCAATCGCCCTGTGTAACTGTGTATGACGTCATCGGCTTAAGCGGTTTTTCGAATTATACATCACGACCCTGGGTGGTCTCACTCCCGTATACACAGCGCCGCCACCGCTTGGTTGATGGCTTGTTGCGCCAGTTTGAAAACCGCGTTTTTTACCGCGTCGCTTTTGAAGGCGTCGGCGTGCGCCACGTTATCGACCTTGAATTGATGTTTGGAGGGATCGTTGATGTTGGCATCGGTCAGGTCGTACGCTTCTCCCGGAAACAGAGCGCTCGCGCTATTCTGCGGCACGGTCCCGTCGCCTTCCGGCGCCTGGTTCGGCACCGCCTCCAGATTGTCGACAATATAAGGCCACGGGGTCTTACGCTGGGGCGGCTTCTGGAATGTGATCGATACGTCGGTAGGCAAGCCCGTGGAATAGATCGCCTTGGTCTTGCCCTCGAATTTCCAGGTTTGCATCCAATCGTAAAACTTCTGCGCTTGTTCGATCATATCCGCCAGCCCTGCCCTGGTGGCAGGGGAATGATGGAGGATGTCGTTATACATGCCCGGCGGGCTGTAGACGTTCGCATAGGCGTCAAAGATCGTCTGATCCTGCGGCAGGACCGGCGGGAAACCGAACTGGTCGATGTTCAGCCAGCCGGAACCCCGCTGATATCCTCCCGACGGGCACAGTTGCACGGGTCCCGGTAGCACACTCAATAACCCCGCAAAGTGGGCCGGCGTCCGCCCGAGCGCGTTGTTCAGCACCTTGCTGGCCGTGTCGCTGCCGTCCAGAGAGTTTTGCATGCCGGTAAAGAATCTGCGGTAGAGAACGACGGCTCCCACCGCCGGCTGCACCACGTGGATCACCCCGCTAATCAGGCTCTGAGTGTCGGCAAACTGCTTGAGCATGGTGCGGGTCACCAGGCCGCCCATGCTGTGCGTAATGATGATGGCGCGCTTGGCGTTTTCATTGAGCAGGATCTCCAGTACGCGCGACCTCAGGTAGCTGGCTGATTGGGCTACCGACAACCGCCAGTCATACCCGAGCGCGTAAACGGGGGTCGTTGCACTGAATTCCTGTTTCTTTAGAGACTTCAGAAAGCTCTTGTAAAATCCGGCCGCCACGCTGCCAAATCCGTTGTCCTCTTTCGCGTTCATTACCACATCGGGGTCGCCCTGCCGCGCCTGGCAGGAAGCCAGCTTATCGCTTTGGCTGGCATTTCCCCAGTGGTACAGGAAATACAATCCGCCCTTCGCATCCGGGTCCCAATTCATGGGCAGCGTGAGCTTGGTTCCCATCACGCCGGGGACGAACAGGATGGGCACCTTGATCGAGTTACAGACGTTCTTCTTGTTGTGCGCGAAGGGCCACCACATTTTTGCCCGCTACTCCTCTCGCAAACTGTTGATGAAGGCATCCACCTGGCTGCCGGCCTGGGCTTGGAACGGTGCTTTCGTTCGCGCGGTTATGGCGGCCACGGTGCCTCGCCGGAATTGCATGCGGGCGCGCCACACGGCAGTTACCAGATCCTGGCCAAACTGCTTTTCCGTGGCCGTATAGCGGACGATCTGCCCTTTCGCGCCTTCCGTGGTCAATCCTTCAACCGGCGTGGAATCGATGCGAGCGGCCATGGCGGCATCCTTTGCCATGAGATCGGAGACGGTGCCCGGCGGGTTCGGCTCTGGAGGACGCCAGATCCGCATTTCCAAACGTCCCTGGCCTTCGGGAAACAGGAACAAATAGTCTGACGGCGGCCGCAAATCGGAAGGAATCTCGAGGCTGATGGCACCGGCCTGGCGGCGGGTGAATCCGGTGGCAGAGGGTGCGGTGGCCTGCCCCGGCCGGCTCAGCGTGCCGGCCATGTAATCCATACGGTGCACAGCGTCGGCATCGCGCAGCCGCACCTTGTAGGCCAACTGCATGTACGTGCCGTCCTTAAGTATGGCCAGCAGGTCGAGTGTACGGATGGATGCGGCGTCCGCGCTGGCCATGATGTCCAAACGCCGCGCGGGAATCGCTCCCAGCTTCGATGGCACGTCCTCGCTGACTTTCAGGTCTCCCGGCGCCACCGCTTTCAGCTCGTCAAGGCGATTTTTCACCAGCCCGTCCAGATCCCGTACGCCATCGGGAATCCGGTCGTGGCTCACCATCAGATTCTCCTGTTGCAGGAAGTCTTTCTGCTCCGAAGCAAACACATAAACCGTGCTATCGGTCATACCTTCCGGCAACGTAAAGCGGATTTCTGAAACGCTCATCCTTTCCTCCGGTTGCGCCTGCGGCCTGCCGCAAGCGGACCACGCTGCTATCAATAGGCAGCAGATCCACCGCCGCCTAACATCCATATTCGGATTCGAGCCGGCTTTGCGTCGCGGCATCCATCTCGCCGGTCTGGGGAAGCTGGTAGGCGGTCTGAAAACTCACGATCGCGCTGGTTGTGGTGTCGTCCATTTGCCCCGTGATTTCGCCGGAATAAAACCCCAGGTTGGCCAGCCTGCCCTGCGCCCCGCTGATGGTATCGACCGGGTCAATGTGGCGCAGAGCCAGTTGGTGGACCTCATTGCCGCCATCCAGAATCAACTGCGCCTTTTGCGCGCCGGGGCTAAGCGGTTGATTCACCATCCCGTCGCCATCGGTGGTGCCGTTGATGGAAGTCCCGTCGATCACCAGGGTATAAGCTTCGTTGGCGCGGGGCTCAAAATTTCTCAACAGACGGAGGATCAGGCGGTCGGGCGTCGAAAGTTTCACGAACGTGTGCTTGGCGTCCACCGGCCGCTCTTCTATGCGGGGCGTCTTGTCCGGAATGTACACCACATCGCCCGGGTACAGAACATCCGGATCCTGCCGCTGGCTTTTGAGCGCCGCGTTGTTGGGATGATTCCAGATGGTCTGCCAGTTAAAGCCGTAGGCGAACGCGATACTGCTGATCGAGTCCCCTTGATTGACGTTGTAGTTCATTTGGGCTGCCAAGCGTCTTTATCCAGATTCGGAAAAGTCACTTTGCAGGTGCCTGGATCGATGTTGTCCACGCGCGCGTAGCCGTTGTTATCCAGGGTTCCGTCGGCCACCGTGCTCCCATCGGGCAGGGTGATTTTGTAAGGCTCGCCCGGTACCGGTTTGCCGGACTCGTCCAATAGCTCGATCTCGATGTAATGCTTCTTGTCCTGATTCGCCGGATCGTTTGGATTGTGGGTCGGCGCGTCGGATGCCGGCGATTGATTAGCGGGCGGACTCGCAGGGCCACCCCCGCCAGCCGCACCGGACCCGCCGGCGGCCGAAGCAGGGGGCGATCCGGCGGCGGGTGCGATGTCGGTCAGCGACATGCTCAAGGGCGTGGCGGCCGTGCCCGGCGTGACCGATGTCACCGCCCCTGGATCGGCATCCGACGCGTCTGTGGCGTCCGTAGGCGAAAGCGGCGAGACCAGCGATCCAGCACTTCCCGATAGCGCCGAGCCGGCGCTATTGATCTGCACCATGGTCCCGAAGATCGCTACACCGGTCGAGTCGATGGTGATGAAGTTGCTACCCACGTTGATCGTCAAGCCGGTCATCGCTTCGATCACTACCTGCATCCCCTTTATGTAAACGTTCTGCGTCACCTGGCAACTATGATTGCCGCTGAATTGCTCGATCACATCGCCGGTGACGGCTAGTGAATGCGAGCCGGTGATCGAAATGGCCTCCTTGCCACTGATCGTCAGGTGATGGTCGCGGCCGATCTTCTCGATGTGGTCGCGGGTCAGATCCAGGTGGCTGTCGCGGCCGGTTTTTTCCAACTTGTCGCGCGTGACCACCAGGTGACGGTCCTCGCCGATCCATTCCCGCCGGTCGTTCTTGATCCGCATGTCCATGTCTTTCTCGCCATGGATGAAGATCTGCTCACTGCCTTTCTTATCTTCAAAGCGGAGCTCATTGAAGCCGCCGCCGCCTTTGCTGCTCATCGATTTCCAGGTGCTTTGCGTCTGGTTGTCAGGCAGCGTGTAAGGCGGCATCTGGCCGGCGTTGTACACCGATCCGGTGATGATCGGGCGGTCCGGATCGCCCTCCAGAAAGCTGACAATGACCTCCTGCCCGATGCGCGGGATGGCGATGAACCCCCAGTTGTTGCCCGCCCATCCCTGCGCCACCCGGATCCAGCACGAGCTCTTCTCATCGCTGGTACCGATGCGGTCCCAAAAGAACTGCACGACGACGCGGCCATAGTTGTCGGTCCAGATTTCTTCGCCCGACTTCCCAACCACCACGGCGGTCTGGGTGCCCTCGATCACCGGCTTGCGGGCACGCCGCGCAGGCCGGAACGGCACGGTGCTGGGGATCGCTTCAAAGCGGTTCGAATACTGGAAAGGTTCGAGCTTGCCACCTCGATAGCTGGCGTTGCGCGCCTTGTGCTCCAGCGCCAGCATGGCGTACTCCACATTGGCGTCGCTCCGGAAATGATTGCTCAGCGTGAACTTGTAGCCACACTCGAAACCCATGCAGTTGCTGATGCCGCGCACGGTCGCGATGTTGACTTCCTGCTCTTCCAGCCTTATGCGGGCGTAGTGGTCGCCATCGTCTTTGCTGGTGTACTTGCCCGGATAGTCGTAGATCTCTCCCTTTTGCGTCCCGGCCAGCGTAGAGAAGAGACTGGTGGTAGGCTTGGTGAAATCGTAATCCGTGTGCGAAGTGGTGCCGACCTTCACGCGGAACTCCGACTCCAGCGTGTTCACGGTATTGGCGTCCAAGCGGCCACCCTCGGCCGGCATGAAGTCGGCGGTCGCCTGATTCGCGCAGGTAGTGAACGCGCTCGCATCGTCGCCCAGCACCAGGGTATGCTTGTCGGACGTATGCTCGAAGAAATAAAAGATGCCTTCCTCTTCCAGCAGCCGCGAAACGAAATTGAAATCGGTCTCCCGGTATTGTACGCAGTACTCGCGCGGGCTATAGGTGCCGGTGGTGCGAACCGCGAAGTCAGTGAAGCCGCGGTTCTGGAAAACCTGCTGTACGATATCCGTCACGCTCATGTTCTGGAAGATGTGGCAGTCCGAAAACAGCGTGAGAAACCAAAACCACGGCACCATTTCGATCTCGTACGCCGCCATCCCGTCGGCGCCGAATTCCAGGAGCTTGACGCGGTTGATGTTGCCGTGAATGTGCCGCTCGGTTTCCTCGTCCAGCTTCAGCGATAGGACCGCCGCCCCCATAAGCAGGCTCTGCATGTCCACGTTGGGGTCCGGCGACAACACCCGCAACAGAAACCGGAACGGATCGGAGACGCGCTCGCTGCCGGAAAAGCTATCCAGCAGCAGGGCATCGTCGCCTAGCGTGGTCTTGACGCGAAATGGCCGGTTGATTTGAGTCGGTGGTGCGGCCAAGCCTGGTTACCTTCCTTTGGCGCTGTGCGCTTCCTACGAGTATACGAACGAACCGTCCTCGCCTATGCCGACGCGGATGGCTTCCGGCCGCATGCCTTCGGCGATTCGTCCTAGTAACTGCCGGGAAATATCCGGCAGCAGCGTGTTCGTCAGGATGTTGTCTACATTGCGCGCGCCGCTTTCTACTTCCGTGCAGCGCCGGGCCACTTCGTCGATGAGGGCCGGATCGTAGGTCAGATCGATGCGATGCGTCTCTTTCAAGCGGCGCTGGATCTTGGCCATTTTGAGCACCACGATCTTCTTCAGGTTTTCATCGCGGATCGGAAAATACGGGATGATTACCAGCCGCCCCAGGAATGCCGGTTTGAAAATCTTGTTCAACTCCGGCTTCAGGGCATTCACCAGGCCGAGCGGCCCAGGCATGGTTTCCGGATCCGCGCACAGTTTCATGAGCGTATCGGTGCCGGCGTTCGATGTGAGGATGATGATGGTATTCTTGAAGTCGATCTGGCGGCCCTCGCCGTCCTCCATCCTGCCCTTGTCAAATACCTGAAAAAACAGTTCCAGCACGTCGGGGTGAGCCTTCTCCACTTCGTCGAGCAGCACGACCGAATACGGGCGCCGCCGCACGGCTTCCGTAAGCACGCCGCCTTCGCCATAGCCGACGTATCCGGGGGGTGATCCTTTCAACGTGGAGACGGTATGCGCCTCCTGGAACTCCGACATATTGATGGTGATCAGATTATGCTCGCCGCCGTAGAGCAGGTCGGACAGAGCCAGAGCGGTCTCGGTCTTGCCGACGCCGCTGGGTCCGACGAGCAGAAATGTACCGACCGGCTTCACCGGATCGTCCAGCCCCGCGCGCGCGGTTCGGATGCGGTGGCTGAGGCCCTCCAGCGCGTGCGATTGACCGATCACGCGCGCACCGAGCAGCGATTCGAGCGTCAGCACCGTGGTGATTTCGTTCTTCAGCATCTTGCCGGCGGGTATGCCCGTCCAGCCCGAGATCACTTCGCTTATGATCTGCGAATCCACGCATACCCGCATCAGTGGCGTTTCGCCCTGCAAGGCATCCAATTTCGCGTTGAGCCCGGCTAATTCTTCGCGCAGCGCAGTGCCGTCCGTTGCAGGCGCAGCAACCGGAACTGCCGCAGGGGCTGCCGCGGGCGCCGCACTGGACACGGCCGCTGGAGCGGCTGCCGCCGCGGTGGCTGCCGGGGCCGTCGTGGCCAGACCCGCTTCCAACTTGCCCCTGATCTCGCGAATGCGCGTCACCAGCTCGCGCTCTTGTTCCCAGCGTGCCCGCAATTCGTCCAGGTGCGTCTGCGTGGCAGCCTTTTGCGCTTCAATCGCGCCTACCCGCTCGGCGTGATCCATTCCCACGGCGGTCTCTCGCTCCAGGATGCGCATCTGCACGGCCAGATCGTCGAGCGTGCGGGTGGCGTCCTCTATGGCCGCCGGCGTAGAGTTCTGGCCTAGCGCCAGGCGCGCGCAGGCCGTATCCAGCACGCTCACTGCTTTATCGGGCAACTGCCGGTCCGGCAGGAAACGGTGCGATAGTTTGACCGCCGCCGACAATCCCTCGTCGAGGATGCGCACCGTGTGGTGTTTCTCGAGCGCCGTCACGACGCCACGCATCATCAATTCGCATTGCGCTTCCGACGGCTCCTCAACCTTTACCAGCTGAAAGCGGCGTGCCAGCGCGGGATCTTTCTCGAAGTATTTTTTGTATTCCGACCAGGTGGTGGCGGCAATGGTGCGCAATTCGCCGCGCGCCAGTGCGGGCTTCAGCAGGTTGGCGGCATCGTTCTGGCCGGCCTGGCCGCCCGCGCCGATCATGGTGTGCGCTTCGTCGATGAAAAGAATGATAGGCGTGGGCGAGTTCTTCACTTCCGCAATCAGGCTCTTCAGCCGATTCTCGAATTCACCCTTTACGCCCGCGCCGGCTTGCAGCAGCGCCAGGTCGAGCGTACGCACTTCCACGTTCCTCAACACCGGCGGCACATCGCCCTGCACGATGCGCATCGCAAAGCCTTCCACCACCGCCGTCTTGCCCACGCCCGCCTCGCCTACCAGGATCGGGTTATTTTGCCGCCGCCGCGTGAGGATGTCCACCACCTGCCGGATTTCGAAATCCCGGGCCAGCACCGGATCGATTTTGCCTGCACGTGCGTTGCCCGTCAGGTTGATGGTGAATTGATCCAGGTTGGGCGTCTTGCCGCCCATCGCCGCGCGCGGTGCACCGCCCGCTTCCGTCGCTTCGGCCGCGGGGGCTGCCGCTTCTTCGCTGGATGTCGCGGTGATCGCTACGAAATCCTTGCGCAGGGCGTCCGCGTTGATCTTCTGGAATTCGCGGCTCACCTCGCGCATCATGCGCGACAGGTCTTCGTCGGTGGCCAGCGCCAGAATAGTGAAGCCCGACCGGATCTGGCCCGCGCCGTAGTCGATCGAACCCATGGTCCAGGCTTCCGTCATCATGTTGCGCAGCGTTGGACTCAACGCCGGATTCCGCGCGTTGCCGGACTTCAGCTTGTCGAGGCTGCGCGTCAGTTCCGCCGCAAAATGCGATTTGTCTACTTCGAAATGCTTCAGTATTGCCGCCAGGTCTCCGCTGGACGAATCCAACAGCTTGGTGAGGTAGTGCTCCACCTCCACGTCGTAATGCGTACGCGAGAGGCATAGCCCCGCGGCGGCCTCCAGCGCGTTGCGCGTGGTATCGTTCAGCTTCCCGATTAATGACCTGAGATTGACTGACATAACCCTTTTCTCCCTGCTCAATTGAGCAATAAAACCGTATCTCCCGGATCGCGCGCGAAGCCCGGCCCGGACTTGATCCAACTGAACCAGCCCAACCGCGGAGGCTGTACACCCTCCGCGCGCAGCTCGCAGGAGGGCACCTCGTCGCGCTTGAGCACGAGCTGCAATTCAAATTCGATCTCTCCGCCGGTGAAAAATGTGGTGATCGCGCGCAGCGGTTCCCAGGCGTCTCCGGCGGGCAAAAACGAGAGATACTGGGGCGCGGTAAGCGGCCCCATCTTGATGCGCGCCCGCGATTGGCGGTCCCAGATCTCATCGCCGGCCACGATGCCCATGCCGAGTTGATCGGAATACTGCGTGCCGCCTTCCATCTTGCACTGGTCCGCCGGATCGAGCGGATACCACGCACCCACGAACTGCTCGACCTCCACCGGCACGTCGAAGTAATCGGCCAGAACCTGTTCCAGCGCCGCCGCTGAACGCGTCTGCAAGGAAAATAATCCGCAATAGAACAGGAAGGATTCGTCCGCCACCGGCTGGCGGTTCTCGAGCCCGCGCGTGCCCAGGCCGACGAAGCTCATGATGTATCGGGAGAAGCGGTCCTGTTCGTTCCGCTCGTAGGACACGAAAAAGCGATATTTCTCCCAAGCCTGGTAGAACAGCGAGATCATGCGGTGATTGAACAGGTCGAAGAAATCCTGGAGCGTGGGGTCCTTGGCGCGATTGCGGTCCCGAATCAGCTCCGTGTAACTGTGCGGCAAAACGCCCATAGGCCCGGTCAGGCCCATGAAATTGACCTTCATCTTCGCGGGACCGTCCGCGGACCAGTCGAGCGTCTGAATCTGGCTGGGCGGAAACGCCAGCAGGTTGTTCGCCGAGAAAGCAATCACCTCGCGCCGCGGATTGGCGAAGCGGCCGATTGGTTCCCGATCTTTCATCATCCGGTGCATGAGCCGCACGGCCTGAAAGAAATCGTACTGTCCGGGGTGCGCGCGCAAATTCTCGCCGAGAAAGGAGCGGCTTACATCAAGATCCTGCGCCCTGCTCTGGGTTGCCATTCCCGCAAGACCTCCTTTCTCTGTTGCACCGTGGCGGTCAACTGGCTGAAGCTGTTCAGCGAGGCGTACAACGCCAGAAATTGTTCGATGACGCTGGCGAACAGGTACACGCCGCCGCCCACGAATTGCTCCTCGTCCAGTTCCATCTCTACCTTCGTGCCGCGCGCGAAGGCCAGGCCATCCTCGGAGATTACGCGCGCGAACTTCCGCGAGCTCTTCAGGTCCGTAATGCCTTCCACGATCCGCCCCGCGTAGGCCGACCCGGTAAAGTCGTAGAGCTTCAGAATCTCCTGCAGGGCTTCCCGGCCTTCCGTCACCAGCGACAGATAGTTGAGCGAAAGGTGCGAGATCAGGCGCCACTGCATGGCCTTGCCCAGCGGCGGGCGGATCGGGGAAGTAGGCTTTCGCAAAGCCACGATGCGCTTGATCGGCGCGCCGGTTTCAAGCTCGAAATCTCCGGCTTCATTGCCGAACGGCAGGCGCGCCGGTAGATCGCGATTCGTGCAGGTGGTACGCACCGTCAGCGTGTCGGTGGCCGGCCGGGTCGGACGGAACGACAGATCCACCAGCGCCAGGTCGATTTCCGTGCCATCGTCATTGGCCCGCACGGAGGGGCGCCGGTTGGCGATCCAGAAAGTCTGCTGCCGGTCGCTGTGCGCCGCATGCCGGAACGAGTAGAACGGCTGAAATTCCGAAATCTCCTGCTGTTGGGGACGCAGGCTGGATACCTGGTCGACCGAGAACACCTCCATGGCCATCGGCCGCCGGGCATCCGGCACCACCGGGTATTCGGATTTCTGCTGATCGAGTAGGATCGGTTCAGCGGTCTGCGGGAACAGGTTCACCACAGGAGCGCAACCAAGGCGGAAAGTGTTGGCTGAAATGCCGGTTTCCAGCCGCTGCCGGCGATCGTCCCCTTCAAAGCGTGAAAACACAAAAATCAGTTCGGCTCTGCGCTTGAAGCCGGCCGCGCAGGCGTTGCGCAGGCCGTCTACATCCACGAAGAAAAATTTCTCGGGAAAGGTGAAGTATTCCTGCAGCAGCCGGTATCCCGCGAACGAGCGGCGCGGGTAGCTGAGCATGCCCTCTTCCTGCTCAAAACCCACCGGAACCAGAGCGGTGGGGGGCAGCGTGACGGCGGGCGCGCGCGAGCCGGGGGTAGTATCGCGTACCACGATCTGGAGCAGGTTGCAGCACAGCAGTTCGTAGATGGTGTGGACCAGCGGGCTCTCGCCATCCAGGAAAAATCGCAGCCGGTCCACGTCCAGTTTGGCAAATTCCATGTCGGCCGCAGTACAGGCCACCTCCACCCGCAGCACTCCGGCCGCACCGGCAGCCTTGATCGGCGGCTTCAAGCGATCGGGCGTGGTCCAGCCGGCGCCGGTCACGTGTATGGGCCAAAGTGTAGTGTCGTAGCACACCCGGAACTTGCACGGAACCCCGTCTATCGGCCGCGAATACAGCAGCGTGTTACGATCGATCGGCAGCCCCACCGACAGCTTGCCCTTTTCCGGGTCCAGGTGAAACTGCACGATGGACATCGAGGGCAGCGGGCGGATGAAGTGCGGGTAGATGATGCCTAGCAGCGCTTCCGTAATCTCCGGAAACTCGTCGTCGATCTTCAGATGGACGCGCGCCGCCAGGAAAGCGAAAGCCTCGAGCAGGCGCTCGGTGTGGGGATCGTCGCACTTGGATGGCTCGATCAGCAGCCGCGACGCGATCTTGGGATATTTCTCGGCAAACTGCGCGCCCAACTGGCGCATGTACGTGAGTTCGCGCTCGTAATAGAGCAGCAGGTCATCACGCATTGCGCACCTCGTACTCGCCCCGGGTCAACTCCAGCACGGTATCGAAGGAAACGCGCTCCGGAGAGGGGTCCATCATGAGCAGACCTTCGATGCGGAAACGGAGCGTGCGGGTGGCCGCGATTTCGTCCAGCGGAACCACCCGCATGTTGGCCAACCTTGGCTCAAACAGCTTGACGGTGGTATGCAGGAAGCGCACCAGCTTGGCCTGATCCTTGGGATTCTTCAAGCTGTACGCCGTGAAGTCCGGAAGGCCGTAGACATATACCGAGCGGTTCAATTCCTTCAGCGATTCATCCGGCGGCACGGCGATGCGCCGCGTGTTCAGCAGCCACTCCAGATCGCGGCGCAAGGCCTCCTTCAATTGCCGGACCGATTGCGAGCGGGTAGGGATGGGTTCGCTGGATGTTTCCGGATCGTCGTCGATCAGCCGGTCCAGCGTGGACAGCGCCACGGCCGCGGCGGGATCGCTGGGAAGACGGGGGGGCATGGCCTATACCGAGAACGCCTGTACCGGGTCCAGGCGGCAGATACGTTCGAACAAGGCTTGCTTGGCCTTCGCGTCGGCCTGGATTTTCTTGCTGGACTGTAGCAGGAACGTGAGCACTCCCGCCACCATTTCGCGGTCCTCCCAATCCTCCAGCTTATGGTTTTCTATGGCCGCCGCCAGATCGTCGAGTAGTGGCTGGGCAACCGCGTCCTTGCCCGCCGCGATGGAGATTTGCGCGAGCTGCAGCTTGCGCTGAAATCTACCGCGCCCGCTGCGTTGCCTCTCCAACTCGGTATGCAGGATTTCGAATGCCTTCTGCGGCTGCCCCTTACGCATCGCGTCGGTGGCCAGGGCATGCGCGTCTACGAACTTCTTGTGCCAACCGCCGTTGAGCGAGCGGTCCATCTGCGGGAGGTTGGGCAACCCCGGCTTGGCCGCGGCGTCGGCCGGTTCCGTCATGACTTCCTTGATCCACGCCAGGGTTTCCGGATTCGCCGTGGGTGTTTCATCGGTCATGGTGGCTTCGAGCAACTGGGGCAGATCGCGGAGCAGGGCTCGCAACTCCGACCGGATGGCGATGGCGATGGCGTCGTAGTCGCTTCCCAGGGCCACGCACGCTTCCACTACGAATCGCTGTAGATCGAGCCAGGCGCGCCCGCACGGCATAGCCATTACGTTTTCGGCGGCTGACAACAACTCCGGCCACTTGCTGTTCACCGCCAGCGATTTGATCTGCCGGCGAATTTCGGTTGGCGGCGCGTCCAGCACCGCCGGATCGGACGAAGCTCGCAACTCGCCCCACCGCAGGCCGCGCAGCATCAGATAGGGCGCCGGGCTGAATGGCTCGCGCTTGCGCAGGAATTGGGCCGCGGCGGCCACCGCGCCGATTGCCGCGCTCCGGTCGGCGGGTTCAGCCGTGACCTGCATCTGCGCAAACGACACCTCCCCGCCGGCCGCAGCCACCACGGGCACACCATCCACAACCGTCGCTACGGCTTCAGGGGTAACCTCGGGCGGCGGAACTTCTTCCACCGGGTCCGGTTCGAATTCGCGCTTCTTCTGCAGAAAGCCGTGGACCACGTGCCGCACGTCGTCCAGGCCCGTCTTTAGTTTTCCGAAACTGGGGCCGGCGTCGCCAAATTTTTCCTGACACGCTTTGTCGAGCCCGGCCAGGACCTCCAGGCAAGCGTCCAGGCTTTTTTCCGATTCCAGGTAAAAGGCTTTGGGCGTCTCGCCGAACGATTTATCGAACAGCTCCGGCAGGATCTTGCCCTCTTTGATCGCTATATCGCGGGATGCCTTTTGCTCTTTGGTCTTGGCCTGGTCTTCGGGGATGATGCCGCGGGAGTCTTTATATTGGAAGAACGTATATCCGTCGCGCGTCAGCCCGACCTTCTTCACATCCACGTCGAGCCGCGAGCCGATCCAATCCAGCGGCGCGGTACGCAGTTCCGCGTCACCGTCCTCCAATTCCGGGAAAAGCGTATCCCAGAATGTGTCGACTATGCCCTTACACAGGTTCAGCCCGTCGATCAGGCCTGGAATGTTTTTGGTTTTGAGGAGCGAGCCGGTAAGCCAGGCCGCCAGTTGCAGGTCCTTGGATTGAGTGGCGATGGCTTCCTGCGCGAGCTTGATGACCGTATTGTGATCGGCTACTTTGCGCTCGTGCTGCCAGGCGCCCTGATTCAGGTCGTCGTCTTCCCGCCGCGCCTCTTTGATCTTGTCGTAGATCGGTGCGTAACGCAGATCCTGGCCGCCGGGTTTGTCACCCGGAATCGGTTTGAGTATGTCGTCACGAAGCGGCATCGGTAGCAAACTCCAGCGACCGGATCTCGAGCAGCGGTACTTCCTCGTCGTCCACGACGAACGTCTTCTGGCCTATAGGATACTCGTGACCCGCTTCGTCCGCCGCCCACTCGGTGGTGCGTCCCAGCCATACCGACTCGTCCTCCGACTTCCAGGAAAACGGATACACTACCGGAATCAGAACTTCGCCGATGTCGGTTCCCTTAAACGAGGGGCCCGTCATTACGAACGCCGGGGACCACAGGGTATCGCGCAAACGGCGCGGCTCCCGCATCTCCATAGACGCGATGTGCTGGAAGGGAATCCAAAGATATGCGCCGGCGGCGAAAACTTCTAATCGCGCACCGACCGCGGGATCGGCATCCCGGATGGATTGGAATGGTTTGCCGTTGAGCTTCCCCGGGGGAGACGCTGCGGCAGGCACGCTGGGGTATTCCTCCTTGCGAAAAATCTCGTGCCGGGTCTTTTCCGCATGCAGCGCTGAGTAATACAAGACGGCGCCCAATTCAGCCTGGTGGCCGCCTTGCGACAAAACTCCCAACTGCTTTTCCGCGCGATCGTACTGGCCCGAGAAACACAGCAGTTCGAACAGGAACGTGCGGCTCCCGGTATCGGTAGGGTGATCGCGGAGGTGTGCCGCCAGGGCCACCTCCGCGTTGTGAACCTTCCCGGCATCAAGCAGTTGTTTAGCCGTCATGAAGTCGTCGGCAACTAGAATTTATCAGGCGCGGCCCAAGCAGCACTCAATGCCGCCAGATCGAAGCCCTTCGGCACGGCGGCCGCGAGCGTTCCGTCGTCATTCTCCGCCTTGTATGCTACCTCTACCTGCTGGAACGCGAAGCTGATCGACTCCGTGGGATTTTCGCTGCTGCCCGACAACTGCTGGCTGGTGATCAGCGCATCACCCAAATAAATGCGGAAATAATCCGCTTGCTTATCACCCACCGGCTTGTCGTACACAATATAGACCTTCGCCAAAATATTGCCGCTGGCACAATGGTCGCACAGCAGGGGGCTGGTGGCGTCCAGGACTTTCATGATGGTGAGATCCGAGAAGTTCGCCCGGCCCGCCTTGGCTTCCTTTCCGGATGCCCCAGCGCCGTAGGTCGACGTCTGGGAGACTCCCCAACTGAACGACAGAATGTCAATGAAACCGGTCTTGCTGGTGCTGGGGCCGGTGACCCCATCGACGTAAAGATATGCATTAACAGCCACGTTTAGACTCCTTCTCTTTCAGATAGTGACACCCCAGGGATGGTCGTTACAGCCGCCGGAAGCTCCGCGGCGTATTTATTTTGCAGGGGCCGGCAGTTCAGCCACCAGCCGCAGCGAAACACTCAGTTCATCGAGTTGGAAGTGCGGCCGCAAGAAAGCGACTGCACGATAGACGCCCGGCTTACCGGGAACTTCGGAGACATCCACGCGCGCCTCGCGCAAGGGACAGCGGGCCTTCATCGCGGGAGAAGCGGTGTCGTCGGGTACTACATAACCGGTGATCCAGCGGTTGAGGAAGATCTCGGCATCGGTGCGGGACATGAAGCTGCCGATCTTGTCGCGCATCATGGCCTTCAGATAGTGAGCGAAGCGCGATACTGCCATGAGGTAAGGTAACTGTGCCGACAGGCGCGCGTTGGCATTGGCGGAATCGGTGTCGTACAGTTTCGGTTTCTGGGCGGTTTGCACACTGAAAAACGCGGCATAGTCGGTGCCTTTGCAGTGTACCAGGGGCACGAAGCCGAGGTCCGCCAGTTCCTTCTCGCGGCGGTCCGTGATGGGCACTTCGGTGGGGCACTTCATGGCCACGTCGCCCTCATCCGTATAGAAGTTGTGAACCGGCAAGCCAGTCACCAGGCCGCCGCCTTCCACGCCGCGCATCGCCACGCACATACCGTATTGCGAAAACGAATTGGTCATGCGGCTGGCCAGCGCAAAAGCCGCGTTCATCCACAGGTACTTGGAGTGATCGCTGCCATCCACATGCTCTTCGTAATTGAAAGCCTCCACCGGCTTGGTATCTTTGCCGTAAGGCAGCCGGCCCAGCGTGCGAGGCAGGCACAGCGCCACGTAACGGGAGTCTTCCGTCTGCCGGAAGCTCTTCCACTTGGCGTATTCGGTGGTGTCGAAGATCTTGGCCAGGTCGCGGGGCGCGTCCAGCGAAGTGTAACTGGGAAGATTGAACAGGTCCGGAGCAGCCGCGCTGACAAACGGCGCATGCGCCGCCGCGGCTACGTTGGAAACCTTCTCAAGCAATTCGATGTCCTCGGGATGCTTACCGAATTCATAGTCGCCCACCAGGGCGCCGAACGGGGATCCGCCGAAAACGCCGTATTCTTCCTCGTATACTTTTTTGAACAGCGCGCTCTGATCGAACTCCGGAGCCCGCTGCAGATCTTTCAGCAGTTCTTTCTTGCTGACGTTCAGGACCTTGATCTTCAGCATCGTCCCGGTTTCGCTCTGGTCCATCAGGTACTTCACGCCGCGCCAAGTGCCTTCCAGCTTCTGGAACACCGGATGGTGCATCACTTCATTCAACTGCAGCGATACCAGGTGGTCGATCTGCGCGATACGCGCGTTAATCATCATTTCAGCATCGCGCGCTATCGTCATCGATCCATCAAGTACCTGGGTGACGAATTCTTTGATCAGATTCTTGCCGCGCTCTTTGGAAGCGGGCTCGACGCCGAAACGGCCTTCTTCGACGATCTGGTCCAGCAGCCCCTGCTCCTGAACCTGCTCGCTGGCCGCAACCGACGCTTGTGCGGTCTGTGGATCAGCCATTGGGTCCTTCTCCCTTCTTCATCTCGCCTTTGATTTTTTCCAGCTTTTCGGTGTTGCCGACGGCTTCCAGCAGCAACTCCTCCAGCTTGTCGTTGCCCTGCAAGCTGCCGCGCAGGTCCGAGAGGCGGGTGCGCAGATCCAGCAATTCCTTGAGCGGTTTCACTTGCCGCGCCACATTCTCCGGCTCGAAATCGTCCATGCTTTTGAAGTGCAGGTCGATCTTCAGATTGGGCGCTTCGGGCTCTTCACTCAGCTTGTTCTCGACCGAGAAGGCCAGATGGGGCTTCATGCCCTCCAGCACCGTGTCAAAATTGTCGGGATTGACTTCCACGAATTTGCGGTCTTTCAGTTTCGCCAGAGGCTGCTCGGGTTGACCCGTCAGATCGCCCAAAACTCCCACTACGAAGGGGAGTTCTTTAAGCTCGATCGCCCCGCCGACTTCCACGTCGTAGGTGATCTGTACCCGGGGCGAACGCACCCGGTCCAACTTATGCTGCAAGCTCTCTCTTCCTGCCATGAACCCTCCACGGACGCAAAAAAGTCCGGCTCAGTCACTATATTGCTACTACGTGGTTTCGTCAAGTGGGGGCATCCTTCCTAGTACTTTCCTTGCAGGCGCCCACTTACGGCAGCAAAAAACGCCGCTCCATCAGCATGCGAACCACGGCCACGCACTCGCGCTCAACGGTCCGCAGGTCGGCATTGACCCGTTTGGACAGTGCCCCGGCGAGTTCGCCAAGGGTGTGATGTCCGTCCAGACCAGCCAGAAAATCGGCCACGGGAGGTTCCAGCCGCGTGTTGGCCGGAACACCTGCGATGAAGCGCAGTGTCATGCCTACGGATTGCCAGCGTCCGTTCACCTGCCGCATCTGCTGCTCCAGTTGCACATCCGGGGAGAGCCTGGGGCGCGCCGCCAGCATAGTCTCATCCGTGCGATGCCGGTCGAGAAAGTCCATCCCGGCGAAGGCCTGCCATACGGCCTCCCCTATTGGCCCGCCGGGATCGAGTGGCATCTCTTCAATGCGCACCCAGTTGCTGCCCGCGCGCCGCCGCAATGCCAGCCTTCCGCCATGGATTTCTTCGACCCTCCGCTCGCGGTAGTAAGTCAGCCATCGTGACAAGGCCGCTGGATCATTCTGCATCGCGCCCGTCTGCATGATGCGCTCCCGGGCGTAGGCCCCTGCCTCACGCGTATAACCCCGCAGTATCCAGGCGTCGCACCCCGACCCGGCGAGCCACTCCCGGAGGCGGTCCCGCCAGTCCTGACCGCGCACCTGCACCCACTCCAGTACCATTTGCAGGAATCCGCCTTCGTTCAGATGCCGCGGCGCTTCGCGTACAACTCTGCGGCAGTAGCCATCCAGTTCCATGTCGCTTTCGCAGTGGATCTGGCCGGAAGACGGCGTAACGAAGAAGGGCGGGTTGGACAGGATTAAATCAAATGTACGGTTTTGTACGGTTGCGAACGTGTCGCCCGTGAGGCACTCGATATTGTCGATGCCGTTCAGCCAGGCGTTGAAACCGGTGAATTCCGCGGCGCGCGGATTCAGGTCCGTGCCCGTCACCTGCCCGCTGTGACCGGCCGCCATAAGCGCCTGAATCCCACAACCAGCACCCAGATCCAGCGTGGATTCGACCGGCCGCCGGATGGTGAACTGATAGAGCAACCGGCTGGTCGGATTGGGCCACACGATCATTTCAGGCGACGGCGCATCCAGGCAAGCGGCCGTGTCGGACGCGAACAGATACTGATTGCGGGGCGTCAGCATGACTGCCGGCATCAGCCCGCTCTTTTCGGGAATCAGCATGCCTGAATCGACCAAGATCTTCAATATCGACTCCGGCGGCATGCCGCTCGGAAGATCGCCCGGCGCCGGCACGCCCAGAAAGAACCAGCGCAGCAACAGGTTCAACGTGGTCGGGTCGCGCACCTGCTCGAGTAAGTGCGGTAAGTTGCCGGCCATACTCTTGGGCAACTCAGGCAGAATCGCGCGACGCTGGAGTTCTTCCTGCGTGTACTGTTCGGCGGCGAGAAACTGGCGCAGTTGCCGGGCATCGCCGGCGGACAGGGGCTTGAGCATCGACGGGCCTACCCATCGTACCTTAATGGTCTCGAGCGGGGGACGTCGCGCCCATTGGCTATACTCAGCTTGATCGTGTCGCGCGCCCTCACCCCCGCCGAGGCCTTGGAACTGGCGAAAGACCTATGCCAGAGCGGAAGGTTGGATGATGCCGCCAGTCTGTGCGCGAAGATTCTCTCGGCGAACTCATCTCACTCGGGCACCCTCCATCTGCTCGGACTCATCGCACACCGGCAGGGAAACCGCTCCAGCGCGGTTGCATTGATCCGGCAAGCCGCCGGCGCCGGGCCGGGCTTCGCGCCGGCAAACAACGATCTGGGCAATCTGCTGATGGAAGATGGCAAGACCGAAGCAGCCATCGCTGAGTACCGGCGAGCTATTCAAATCGCGCCGGACTTTCCCCAGGCTCATAACAATCTAGGCAACGCGTTTCAGATCGCCGGCCGGCTGGACGAGAGCGTAGCCTGCTATCGAAAGGCGCTGGATCTGGCGCCCGGATATGCCGAAGCGCATCGCAACCTGGGCAGCGCGCTGCGGCGCTTAGGCAGGCAAACGGAGGCGGTGGCCTGCTTCCAGACCGCGGTCTCACTGAATCCGGCCTATGCAGAAGCCATCGCGCAACTGGTAACCGAGATGAAGGCCGTGTGCGACTGGAGCCGCATCGACGAACTCACCCGGCAACTGGTGGGCATCGTCGAGGCGCGGACCGCCACGGTTA
Organism: Bryobacterales bacterium; assembly: GCA_963843255.1. Classification (GTDB taxonomy): domain Bacteria; phylum Acidobacteriota; class Terriglobia; order Bryobacterales; family Bryobacteraceae; genus Bog-159. The sequence goes on from CAWJJQ010000012.1 coordinate 146,753, forward strand.
ATCCGTTCGTCTTCCTGTCGCTGGAAACCACCGCGAAGCAGCAGTGGCTGTGTGCGCGGCACTGGGCCTCGCAGTATGTCGATACCGGCCAGACCAGAGAACTGAAGCCACGGCCAGAAGCGCGCGCGGACAACCGGATTACGGTCGGCTATTTGTCGGCGGACTTCCAGGAACACGCCACGGGCCAACTCATCGGCGAGCTGTTCGTGCTGCATAACCGGGACCGTTTTCGCGTGATCGGTTATTCCTATGGCGCGGACGATGGCAGTGCCATGCGGCGGCGGTTGGTGGCTTCGTTTGATGAATTCGTCGATCTGGAGAAGGCCTCCCACGCCGAGGCGGCCGCGCGCATTCGCGCCGATGGCGTCGATATTCTAGTCGATCTGAAGGGATACACGCGCTATGCGCGACCCGCCATCGTGGCCTTGCGGCCGGCGCCCGTCCAAGTCAGCTACCTGGGTTTTCCCGGAACCATGGGAACCCCGGCGATAGACTACATCATTGCCGACTCATTCGTGATCCCGCCGGCCAACGAACCCTATTTCTCCGAGCAGGTGGCTTACCTGCCGGAATGTTATTCGCTAAACGACACCAGGAGGAAAATTGCGGATCGCGCCCCGGGCCGCCAGGAATGCGGGCTTCCCGAAGCCGGATTTGTGTTCTGCTGCTTCAACGCCTCGTACAAGCTGACACCGGTGATGTTCCAGGTCTGGATGCAGTTGGTGAAGGCCATACCCGGCAGCGTCTTGTGGCTTCTGGCCTCGAACAACGAAATGCAGCAAAATCTGCGCCGCGAGGCGGAGGCTTCGTTTCCGGGCGCGGCGGACCGGCTGGTGTTTGCCCCGGAGTTGCCCAATCCGGAGCATTTGGCCCGGCTGCGGCTGGCCGATCTCTTTCTCGACACGCTGCCCTACAACGCACACACACTTACTATCGATGCACTCTGGGCGGGCTGCCCGGTGGTCACATGCGCCGGCGAAACATTCGCGGCCCGGGTGGCCGGAAGCATGCTGTGCGCGATAGGATTACCCGAACTGGTCACCAACTCCCTGGCGGATTACGAGGCGCTGTCGCTGCGGCTGGCAGGCGAGCCGGATCGACTGCGCCAGGTTCGGGAACGCCTGGCGGTGAACCTCCGGTCAGCGCCGCTTTTCGACTGCCGGAGACTTACCGCCCACCTGGAGACGATTTTCGAGTTAATGTGGCAGCGCTACCAACAGGACGGGGAGCCGGCGGCCTTCAGCGTTCTGCCTGCGCCCCGTTCTCCTTTGCTCGCCAACCCCGATTCTGCTACCTTGGACTCCAATGCACCGGCTTGAGCCCGTCATCTGGACTAAAGGCACGTTCCTCAACCCGCAGCACCTGCAGAGCCAGGACCGCTTTCTCGAAGAGTCCTTGCAATTTCAATTACAGGCGCTGAAATTTCGTCCCTGGGGCTTCGAGCGGCTCCGGCTGGACCAGGCGGCGCTGGCTGCCGGCACAATGTCAATTTCCGAAGCGGCCGGCATCATGCCCGACGGGCTCCTATTCGATTTTCCGCAATCCGACCCGGCCCCGCCCATCAAGCCGCTTGCCGAACACTTCGTTCCGGGCGTGCAAAGCGTAGACGTCTATCTTACGGTTCCGAATTACCGGGAGCGCGGGTTTAATGTTGCCAGCGCGCGACGGGACGCGGAGACCCGCTACCGGGCGGAAGTCGAGATGGTGCGCGACGAAAATACCGGCCAAACCGAGAAACCAGTAATGGTGGCGCGTAAGAATCTCCGGTTGCTGGTGGAATCCGAGAGTCGCGAAGGGAACTCCGCTTTACGGGTCGCGCGCATCCGCAAAACGCCCGCCGGGCTGCTGCAGGCCGATCCCAGCTTCGTTCCGCCGCTGCTCCATTTCGAAGCCAGCGATTACCTGGTCTCCATCGCCCGCCGCCTGGTGGAGATTCTGTCCGCCAAGAGCAGCGAACTGGCCGGGTCGCGCCGCCAGAAGAACCAGAGCCTGGCCGACTTTACCGCCGGCGATATCCCGCGCTTCTGGCTTTTATACACGGTCAACGCTGCCATGCCGGTGTTTCGCCATCTCTTCGAGACCAGCCAGGGGCATCCCGAGGTGCTGTATTCGGCCATGCTGTCGCTGGCAGGCGCGTTGAGCACGTTTTCGTTGAAGGTCCATCCCCGCGACTTGCCGCTTTACGATCACGATGAACTGGGCCCCTGCTTCGCCAGCCTCGACGAAAAATTGCGGCTGCTGCTCGAGACGGTGGTCCCGAGCAACTATGTTTCTCTGCCGCTCAAGCTGGTGCGGCCCTCCATCTACGCCACCTCGATTGACGACGAGAAGTATTTTCAGGGCACCCGCATGTACCTGGCAGTGAGTACGGATATGAGCCAGGCGGATCTGATCAGCCGCGCGCCGCAGTTGATCAAGATCTGCTCGGTGGATGCAGTTGAACACCTGGTCCAGCGCGCGCTGCCTGGTGTAGCGCTGGCGCATGTCAGCACGCCTCCCGGCGCCATCCCGGTCAAGCTGAACTACCAGTATTTCGGTCTGAGCCAGAGCGGCGGCTCGTGGGAGGCCGTATTGCGCGCCCGTAACCTGGCCGCGTATGTTCCGGGTGACTTCCCCAATCCGCAACTGGAGCTGATCATCGTCCTGCCGCAAGCCGGCTAGCGGGTGAGCACGAAGATCAGGACCACGATCACCACCAGCAGGAACAACCCTCCCAGGATCAGGATCAGCGGCAGGTTCGATTTCTTCGGCAATTTGGGCGCAGCCGGCGCGGCCGCCGGGGGAGCCTGGGCTTTCACCACGATCGGTTTAGGCGGTGAGGGCGCCGCGAACATCTGGGTGAACTCGCCGGGTCCGGACTGAGCCGCCGGCGCGGATGGCCTGGAAAATACTCCGGTCGCTTCGCCGCCCTGCGGTATCGGCGCTTGCGATGCGGCCGCGGGAAGCGAGTCGGATGACTGAACTTCAGACCCGAACATTCGCGTAAACTCGCCGACGCCCAAGGGTGACGATGAGGGACGGGGAGCGGATGGCGGCAATGGCGCCGGCGCGCTGGATGGCGGACTGGGATACGCGCCCATCTGCATCATCCGGGTGAACTCACTGGCCGGTTGTGCAGACTTGGGAGGCGGCGCCGGTGGCATGAAAGGCGCCGGACTGCTGCGTTCTTCGGCCAGGGGCGATTGCATCATGCGGGTGAATTCCCCCGCCTGGGTCCGCGGGGGCGGAGAGGGCGGCTGAGACGGTGGTGCGGGTTTTTGGCTTTCGGCCGGCGGAGCGGGCGCCGGTGCAGCGGGTACCGGGATCTTGAACACGCGCGAGAACTCGGTCTGTGGCGGTGCCGGCGGGGCGGCGGGCGGCGCCGGTGCGGGCGCGACCGCGGCAGCTGTTGGAGGCGCTTCCGCTGCAGCTACGACCACTCGTTCCGCGATTGGCAAAGGTGCCGGGGCCGGTGGCGCCTGGCTCCGGAATAGCTGTGTGAATTCGCCGGGCGGGGGACCGCCTGCAGCCGGAGTTGCCGCTGCGGCCGGGGCGGGCGCGGGCGGCGCTACCGGCGGAGACGGTTTAAACAGGCTCGTAAATTCACCGGGCTCGGGAGCGGGTGCGGTCGTTTTAGGCGCCTCTTGCGCCGGTTTAGCGTCGGGTGTCGCCGGCGGCGCAGACGCGGCATTGAATAAGCGCGTGAACTCCCCCGGCTCCGGCGCGGCAGCAGGCAGTGCTTTAGTTGCTGCGGCAGGCTGGACGGGTGTTCTAGGGGTAGGTTCTTCCTTCGCCACCTCCGGTACCGCCACTGCGGGGAGGGTGATCGTGTCCACCTCTTCCGGTGTCTTGACGGCTTCCGGTGCTGGAACGGCCTCCACTTCCCTGATCATGGGCTTAAAGAGACGCGTGAATTCCCCTGAATCGACGGCTGATTCGGGCTCGATCGGCTTTTTCGCTGACTCCACGGTTTCGGCAACCGGCGGTTCTGTCGCCGGTTTCACGAACAATCGATCGAACTCTTCCGCATCGGAGGCTTGCGCCGGAGCGGTTACCGGCGCGGCAACCTCGGGCGCCGGTCGCGGCTCGTCGGCTGGCGCTTTCACAACCTCGGCTGCCGGTTGGGGCGCATACGACTCGAGCCACTTGGTCAGCGAAAGCTTTCCGGGAAAAGCATCGGTCACGACGTACGGGATGCCGTCATGTTCACCGGTGTCGAGTACATGTGCTCGATCTTCGGCCGGGATTTCCCCTAGCCGCTGTAGCAGATCCTGATTTTTTCCGGAGTCGCCACCGGTCAGCAAATGTACCAGTACTGGCTGGCCTGAAAAGATTTCCCTGCCTGGCATCGCCAGCTCGCCATCGCTGCCGCGGAGCGCCAGAAGCTCGTATTTTTCACGAAAGACCATACTCGTTCGCCTGAAACGTCAGGACCATCATGTCACTGGGACTCACAAGTTTCAATGGCCCAAGGCCGCGGTCCGTGCTTATGATAAGGTAACAAGTCGGCTATGAAGTTTCTTTCCAAAGTAGTGTGGTCGGAGGGAATGTACCTGGGGCCGCATCACTTCCAGGCGCAGAGCCGCTACTTTGAGGACTCCATCCGATTCGCTGTTTCCGCACTCTGGGAACAGCCCTACGGCCTGCTCGGATACGCTCTGGATGAAGAGGCCCTGCGGAACGGAACTTTGTCCTTACTGCACGCGCGGGGCGTATTCTCGGATGGCATGCCCTTCATCATGCCGGATTGCGATTCGCTGCCCACTCCCCGCGCCGTAGCTGGCTTATTTCCTCCCACACGCGACCGGCTCCAGGTTTCGCTGGCAGTCCCCCCGCACCGGCCGAATGGCATGAACTACGCCCTTAACGGCGATGCCGCACAGGCCAGGTACCTGGCCGAAATGCGCACCGTGCGCGATGAGACCACCGGCAGCGACGAGCGCCCGGTGCAACTGGGGCGCAAAAATATACGGCTGTTGGTGGACACCGAGTCAGCCGAAGGGCTCGTCTTACTGCCTTTGGCACGAATTATCCGGGACGGCTCCGGGCGCTTCGTTTTTGATCCGGATTTCATCCCGCCTTGCCTGCAGATCAGCGCCAGTGAACGGCTGATGCTGTTGCTGGGCCGGCTGATTGAGATTCTCGAGGAGAAGAGCGCATCGGTGAGCGGGTCATCCGGTAGCAGCGGTGCTTTCTCGCCGCGCGAGATCGCAAATTTCTGGCTATTGCACGCCGTCAATTCGGCGCTCGCTCCACTGCGTCACCTTTGGATCTCCAAACGAAGCCATCCCGAAGAACTCTTCGTGGAACTGTCCAGGCTGGGAGGTGCCCTCTGCACATTCGCTCTGGACTCCCATCCCAGGACTCTGCCGCTGTACGACCACGAGAAGCTCAGCGAGTGCTTCGAAGCACTCGACCGGCATATCCGCACTCATCTTGAAACCATTGTCCCCACTAATTTCCTGTCGATCCCGCTAGAAAAGGTGGCGGATTACTTCTACGAGGGACCCATTGCGGATGCCCGATGTCTGGGACGCGCGCAGTGGCTGCTGGGTGTCCGCTCCAGCCTGGGCGAGGCCGATCTTATCACCCGCGCCCCGCAACTGGTGAAGATCTGCTCCGCGAAATTCGTAGGCGAGCTGGTGAAGCGCGCCATGGCAGGCCTCACCATGACGCATCTGTCCGTGCCTCCATCCACTATTCCCGCCAAAGTGGAAATGCAGTATTTTAGTCTGAGCCGGTCTGGTCCGTTCTGGGATCACATCGTGCAAACCCGGCGCGTGGGACTCTATGTCCCCGGCGATTTGCCGGATCCCGAAGTGGAGCTGCTCGTAATTTTCGAGCCCTGAGGAACGCTGTTATGAGTCAAGCCGCTGCCGCCAACCCCGCCCCCATTCGCGCCGAGAATCTGGCCCTGATCTTCCAGGAGTTGTTCACCGCCATCGAGCGGTTGCGTTCCAACCGGCAAGCCGTCAACGACGCGGAATCTTTCCGGCATCACATTCGCGAAGCGGTGAAGACCGCCGCCCAGGAAGCCAGGAATCGCGCCGGGTATTCCACAGAGGACATCCGCATGGCTACCCTGGCCGTAGTCGGTTTTCTGGATGAGACCATCCTCAACTTGCAGAATCCGCTGTTTGCCAACTGGCCGCGCCAGCCGCTGCAGGAAGAATTATTCGGTACCCACATGGCCGGCGAGGTCTTCTTTCAAAACCTGCAGGAGCTGTTGACTCGCAACAATTCCATGGATCTGGCGGATGTCCTGGAAGTGCACTACCTGTGCCTGCTGCTCGGCTTTAGCGGCCGCTACAGCCTCGGCAACCGCGGCGAACTGCAATCGATTATGACCGCCGTCGCGCAAAAGATCCGCCACATCCGCGGCCAGTTCACGGGGCTCGCGCCCAACTGGAAAGCCCCACAGGAGCATTTCGAGGCAGCCCGCGATCCCTGGACCCGCCGCATCCTCATCGGCGCGGTGTGCTGTTTTGTTCTGGCGATTGTCCTCTTTGTCGTTTACAAACTTACGCTCGGCTCGGGCGCCTCCGGGCTGAGTACGATCCTGTCTTAGGTACTGAGCCATGCGCAAAACCCTTGTCATCGTAGGCTCCGCGCTGCTGGCGTATCTGCTCCTTTCATTTGCTTTGGGCAAACTGCTCGGCTTGACCGGCACGAAATTATGGATTCTGCGCATCGCCCTTTGGCTGATCGGAGTCCTGGCCGCCGCGGTCGTAGTCTGGTACTTCTCGCGTAAGGAAAAGGAGGAGCAAGCCGCCGCCAGCCCGGAAGAAGCGCCCACCGGCGGCGAGGAAATTGCGGTGCTGATCCGCGACGCCGAGCGTAAGTTAGCCGCGGCGCATCTGGCAAAGGGCGCACGCACGGGCAATCTGCCCGCCTTCCTGCTGCTCGGCGAAACTTCCAGCACCAAGACCAGTATCGTGCTGCATTCCGGGCTCGAGCCCGAACTGCTGGCCGGCCAGGTCTATCAGGACGGCAATGTTACCGCCACCCGCAGCGCCAATGTCTGGTTTTCGCGGCGTACGCTATTCGTGGAAGCTGGCGGCAAATTGCTGGACGACCAGGCAGCACGGTCGTACCTGGTTCGCCGCCTTCAACCGCGCAAGCTCGCCGCGGTGATGGGCGGCAGCGGACAAGCCCCGCGCGCCGTGCTCATCTGCATGGAGGCCGAGCGCCTGACCGCCGGCACGCAGGCCATCACCACTCTGGCGCGGAATTTGCGCACCCGCTTGGGGGAAATCGCCGGCCTGTTCGGCATCCAATTGCCGGTCTATGTGCTGTTCACCAAAACGGACCGCCTTCCGTTTTTCGCCGATTTCGTCCGCAACCTGACCAAGGAAGAAGTCACCCAGCCGCTGGGCGTCACGCTGCCCATCCCCGGCCAGACATCAGGCATCTATTCCGAGGAGCAGACCGCGCGCCTGGGCGGCGCTTTCGACCAGATCTTCTGCGCCCTATGCGACGCCCGGCCGGAATTCCTGGCGCGCGAAAATGACGCTACCAAGCTGCCGGGCGCCTACGAATTTCCGCGTGAATTCCGCAAACTGCGCGGATCGCTGGTGCAATTCCTCCTGGATGTGTGCCGCCCCAGCGAACTGGCCGTCGGCCCATTTTTGCGGGGCTTTTATTTTAGCGGTGTGCGCCCCGTGACCATTCAGGAGGCGGCGCCGGCCCCCGAGGTTCGCGCGCCCGAGAAACAGAGTGTGCAGGGCGCACGCGAAGCTACCGGGATGTTCCGCGTGCAGGCCGGCGGGGAGGCCGCCGCACCTGCTCCACAGCGCATGGCGGTATCACGGCGGGTGCCGCAGTGGCTATTCCTCACCCGGCTTTTCAGCGATGTGCTGCTGGCTGACCGGGTAGCCATGGGCGCCAGCGGCAGCAGCGCCAAGGCCGACGTGTTGCGCCGCATTCTTCTAATAACCGCCGCGGTATTCGCGCTCGTCTTCTGCGTCGGTTTTACGGTTTCGTTTATTCTGAATCGCGGCCTCGAATCGGACGTGAACCAGGCGGCGCGCTTCACCGCCGCGGCGCCCGCCGGAACCGATCTGGCTTCTGTAGAGTCATTACGCCGCCTGGAGGGCCTCCGCCAATCCCTGGTGACCCTCACTACGTACTATCGTGAAGGCGCGCCGTTGCGCTATCGCTGGGGCCTTTATATAGGTGACGAGTTGTATCCCGAGGTGCGCCGGATTTATTTCAAACGCTTCCGCACCCTGCTGTTCGCCCAGACGCAGAACAGCCTGGTCACCTTTCTAGACCAATTGCCGCCGACGCCCGGCCCCGGATACGATCCGACGTACAACGATCTGAAGGCGTACCTGATTACTACCTCGAATCACGAGAAAAGCACGCGCGAGTTTCTCTCTCCGCTGATGCTAGCGACCTGGATGGGGACTCAAACGGTCGATCCCGAACGCACGCAGTTGGCTGCCCGGCAGTTCGATTTCTACAGCGACGAGCTCAAACTCGAGAACCCGTTCGGCAAGCAGAACGACGCCGCGGTGATCGCAAAGGCGCGCCTGTATCTGACTCATTTTGGCGACCTGGACCGCGTGTATCAGAATATGAAGGCCGGCGCTCCCAAGACCAGCATCAACTTCAACCGGCAATTTCCAGGGTCGGCGGCCTACGTGATCGATGGCTACGAGGTGGCGGGACCGTTCACGCGCCAGGGCTGGGATTTCATGACCACCGCCTTCCGCCGGCCCGATCTGTACGCCAAGGGCGAGCCTTGGGTGCTCGGCGAGCAGACTGCGGCCGGAATCAACGACCATGGCGCCTTACGTGCGCAACTGCAGGCCCGCTACCAGGCCGATTTCATCGCGCAATGGTGCAACTACTTGAAGAGCGCCAAGGTAGTGCCTTACAAGAATGTGAAGGATGCCTCGGAGAAGTTGAGCAAGCTTTCCGGGAACGATTCGCCGCTGCTGGCGCTGTTGTCGCTGGCCTCGCAGAATACTTCCGTAGGCGACGATGTGGCGCGGAAGACGTTCCAACCTCCGCAGGCGGTAGTTCCCGCGAGCGGCGACCGGTACATCGTGCCGCAGAACCAGGAATACATGAACGCGCTCACCAAGCTGCAGGTCTCAGTGGATGGCGTGACCAAGGCCTCCGACCCGAACGATCCGGCTGCCGCCGGCCAGACCATGACGGATGCGGATGCCGCGCGCCTTACGACCAAGCAACTCGCGCAGAGTTTCAATCCAGATCCTCAGAACCACGTGGATGCCACTGTGCAACAGTTGCTGCTCGAACCCATTACCAACATCGAAGCCCTGCTTCGCGGTTTGGGTCCGGCTGAGCTCAATGGCAAAGGCAAGGACCTCTGCGGCCAGTTCCGTACGGCCCTCAGCAAGTATCCATTCAACCCCGCCGGCAAATTGGACGCCACAGTATCGGATCTCAACAACCTCTTGCGCAAGCCCGACGGCGCCCTGTGGCAATTCTATGATGCCAACCTGAAAAAGGTCCTGCAAAAGAAGGACAACAGTTATGTACCCGTACCGGGCAATGTGAAGCTGACTCCGGCATTCGTATCTTTCTTTAACCAAGCCGCGGCATTTTCCGATGCTTTATATGCCGGCGGCTCGCAGGAGCCTAAGTTCACATATGCGCTGCGGGCCGTGCCGACCGAAGGGGTCCAGCGCCTCGGTTTGGAGATCGACGGCCAGAAACTCGACTTTAGCGGCGGAACACCGGCGCCGAAGCTCTTCACCTGGTCGGGCAGCGGTCCTCACGGGGCCAAGGGTACCCTCGGGACGGATGGCATCAGCTTCATCGATGAAGACGGCTTGTGGGGTGTGTTCCGCTTCTTCGCCGCAGCGGACCATCGCGAGCACAACGTAGGCGGGGGCGAACTCCTCGATTGGATTCCGCGCTCCGGAACCAGCGCCCAGCCCATGAAGCTGCCGAGCGGCAAACCGCTCACCATCCGCTTCGAGCTCAGCATGGGCGCCACGCCCCATGTCTTCGAAAAAGGCTTCTACGGCCGTTTAGCCTGCGTGGCGGAGGTGGCTCAGCCATAAATCGGATGCCGAAACCGACTTATTCCTCCGTGACGCTGGACGTGGATGCCGAGGCGCGCCCCCTTCCGGTAGAGCCGCAATCGGATACGCCCTTTCGCATCCTGCTGCTCGGGGATTTCAGCGGCCGGGCGCAACGCGGCGAGCCTTCGCCGTCCCGGTTGCGGCCGCTATTGATCGATCGCGACAATTTCGACGGGGTGCTATTTCGCATCCGTCCCAGCCTGGAACTGGGACCGCAGGGGCACAGCATCGTGTTCCGGTTTCGCGAGTTGGAGGACTTCCACCCGGATCGCATGTTCGAGCAGCACCCCGCGTTTGAAAAGTTGCGTGCCGAACGGCGTTCGCCCGGCTCCGCTGTTCGCGCCGTGCAGGCTCCGCCTCCACCGCCGCCGCCCGACATACCTTCGCTGACCGGCGGCAGCTTTCTGGACGACGTGCTGGACGCCACCGAAACGCAGTCCGCCGACCCGCGCCGTGCGCCCGATCCGTTGCGCGATTTTATCGAGCGCGCCGTCGCGCCGCACCTCGAGCCGCGCCCCGATCCGCGGGAACAAGAACGCATTGCCGAGACGGACACGGCGGTTGCCAGGTTCATGCGGGCGCTTCTGCACCATCGCGACTTCCAAGCGCTGGAAGCCGGCTGGCGCGCGGCCGACTGGCTGGTGCGGGCCCTCGATACCGGCCCACAACTAAAAGTCTATTTGCTGGATATTTCGAAGGCCGATCTGCCCGCCTGCCTGCCTGAGTTGCGGCGCGTGCTGGTGGATCAAGCGGTGGCCATTCCCGGCGCGGAACCTTGGTCGCTGGTAGCCGGCAATTTCGTCTTCCAGCGGACCGAGGCCGACATCCGGCTGCTTGGCGAATTGGGCAGGATCATGCAAGCTGCCGGGGCACCCTTTCTGGCGGAAGCTGATCCGGCCGACCCGGATTCCGAAGTCGCGCGCCAGCTCTGGTATTCGCTGCGCACTTCTCCCGAGGCAGCTTCGATCGGCCTGGCACTCCCTCGTTTTCTGCTTCGCTTGCCGTACGGTGCCGGCACCAGCCCGATCGAGAGCTTTGCGTTTGAAGAGATGCCCGCGCACGCGCATGGCGACTACCTGTGGGGCAATCCGGCGTTCGCCTGTGCCCGGCTGTTGGGCGACGCTTTCGCGAGCGAGGGATGGGATATGCGGCCGGAGGCCCACCGGGAAATACAAGGGCTGCCGCTGCACGTTTACGAGGACGATGACGGGAAACAGCTCAAGCCCTGTGCCGAGGTGCTGCTGACCGAGAGCGACGCCAACCGGATTATGGACGAGGGTTTCATGCCGCTGGCGTCCATGAAGAATCAGGACGCCGCCCTGCTGGTCCGGTTTCAATCCATCGCGGAGCCGCTTAAGGCGCTAGCTGGCCGCTGGGTCTAGTACCGCGCTGGTTCCTTCAGGCGCCACGCGCCACAGACTCTGTTAAGCTTGTCCCACGAAGGAGACCGCCTATGCGGATTCTGTCCGGATGCTTCGTTTCAGCGTTACTGATCTTTATCCTGCCCGCGATCGCACGGACGCAACAAATCGCGATCGCCCAGTACCCGATACCCACCGCTAATTCGAGTCCGCATAGCATCACAGCGGGGCCTGACGGCGCCCTGTGGTTTACGGAATCAAACACCAACAAGATTGGGCGCATCACCACCGCCGGGGTATTCACCAACGAGTACGCCTTGCCCAATCCTGATAGCCTACCTAACGGGATCACGGCGGGGCCGGACGGCGCGCTGTGGTTTACGGAGCCGGGGAGAGGCGGGATTGGGCGCATTACCACTGCCGGAGTCGTTACCGAGTACTCTGCTCGCGACTATGCCTACCAGATTACGGCGGGTCCGGATGGCGCGCTTTGGTTTACAGGCGCCAGCTCAATCGGCCGCATCAGCACCGCCGGGGTGGTTAACATCTACCCCGTACTCGGCGCAGGATTCGGAATCGCAGCGGGGCCGGATGGCACCCTCTGATTCACGCAGAAGGACGGAGTCATCGGGCGGCTCACCACCGGGGGAGTCCTCGACTACCAGGTGACCACCGCGAGCAACCCGGCGCTCGTTGGGATCACGGCTGGTCCTGATCGCGCGCTGTGGTTTACGGAGTGGGACGGTCTCAGCGTCGGGCGCATCACCACTGCCGGAGCCGTTACCGAGTACCCCCTCCCCTTGGCTGCCGCTTCGCCTTACCAAATCACGGCCGCCGCGGATGGTGCGCTGTGGTTTACCGACGCCAACGGTATCGGGAGGATGACTACCTCTGGCGCGGTCACTCAGTACGACATTGCTACGACCAATGGTGTCACCACAGGTCACGGCCCCGGGCCCATCACCGTGGGACCGGATGGCGAATTGTGGTCTGCCGATAATGACAGCATCCTGGAGGCTTTTTTCGTCACGGCGAACTTGAGCGTCAGCCCGGACACAGGCTTCTCCAGGACCGATCACACTTTCACGGGAAGCGGCTTCGCTCCCAACGAGACCGTCAACATCTATCTGCGCGGAGTCGGCTCGGGCGTGCTGGCCACCGCCACGGCGGATACGACCGGTTCGTTCACCGTGCCGGCCCGCCAGCCGGAGGGGGATTCGGCCCGCGAGTCTACGTGGGCGTTGGCGAGACCAGCCACAAGCTGGGAGCGGCCAACCTCACGGTCACGCCGAATCTGGTCCTGAACCCGGCTTCGGGCCTGCCCGGCAGCACCGTAATCGCTGAAGGATACGGCTTCCCGCCATTTACGCAAGTCAAGGTCTTCTGGGGCGCGAGCACTCTCTTAGGCACCGTGACCTCCGACGTCAATGGCACCTTTGCCGGAAGCGCGAACCTGACGTTCACCGTTCCAACCGGAGCGCCTACCGGCCCAAGCCAAGTGCAGGGGGCTTGGGATTGTGTAAGTCGCACCAGTTGTCTCTACTCCGGCTACGGCACCTTCACCGTTGAGTGACAAGTGCCCCCGCAGGCTCGGTTACGTATTATAGCCCTGGAAAAGCATGCTTAATGGGGCAGGCCCCTGGCCTGCGCGGGGCTCTCAGCCCCGCCCCGGCGGACCCTTGGTCCGGCTCCGTTCGCAGTCGGCCAAAGACCGCCTACGGCGCCGGCTCCACATGCACCAGAACATCCGCCACCCACGGCAGCGTTTCCTTAATAACGATGCGCACCTGCGTGGCAATCTCGTGCGATCGCCGCACCGTAATCTCGGGGTCCACCTCCAGGTGCAGGTCCACGTGGTATTGCAGGCCCGTCTTGCGCGCAAAACACTTCTCCACCCCTTGCACGCCGGGAACCGTCTGCGCCGCTGCCCGGATTTTGGCGATCGTCTGCCTGTCGGGCATCGTATCGATGAGCTGTAACGAAGTGTCGCGCGCCACCCGTATGCCCGTGAACACCACGATCAGCCCCACCGCGAAGGCCCCCCAATGGTCCGCGTGCGCGAACGTGTGCGGCGACAGTAGGGTCAGCGACACCGCCACTAGAGCGGCCAGTGCCGAGACGATGTCCACACCGTCGTTGTAGGAGTCCGCCACCAGCGCCGCGCTGCGGATCTTCTTGCCGAAATAGAATTTCGTGCCCGATAACATACTCTTCACCACCGCCGAACCGATCAGCGGCCAGATCACGTAAGAATTCGGCAGCGGGTCCTGAATGCGAATGTGCAGCAGCGCGTTGGCGGAAATTCCGATCCCCGTGAATCCCAACAGAAACCCGACAAAGAGGCCGGTCAGCGTTTCCACCCGGCCGTGCCCGTAAGGGTGTTCCGGGTCGGCCGGCTTGGCCGCCAGCGTCAACCCCAGCAGCACGATCCCCGACGCAAAAACGTCGCCCCCAGACTCCAGACCATCCGCTACCACCGCCGTCGAATGGCCCATCAGCCCGGCCGTAATCTTGATCGCCGCCAGCGCGCCGCTGACGATCATTCCGGCGAGCGCTACGCGTTGGCCGATCTGCATGCTGCTTCCAGTGTATGAGAAGCGCAACGGGCCGCGTGTCAAGGCGCCGCTCGCACGCGGCTCGAAACACCGAGCCGCGCGCGTGAGCCAGCGGTCTTGCGCATTTTGCCGCGGTAGCTCCACTTTCACTACATAGGAAAGGAGACCCGTACCTAAAATGCCGGCGGCACTATCGCCGTCAATTAGTAAAATGCGGTGATGTCACATAGTGGCCCAATGCTAACGCAGGCGTTGCGGAACCAATTGGACTCAATCGAGCCCAGTGTGTTCCCTTCGGGTGCCCATCTCTATCCATGTTCAGCGCGCCTGACTAATGGAACCGTTCGTGAAAGCGTATATTTTGTGGCCGCCTGAAAGCTTTCGGCCGCTTTTTCGAGGGTCGCCACCCGGTTCCGTACCGGCCTGTCCTGGATTCAAGCGGTCAGGTCGCAAACATCGCGAAGCCAGTCGTCTCCCGCCACGATTTGCCAATCGAATCTATCTTGCCGGCGAGCACTGGGTTTCTATAGCTTTACGCTCTGTTTCCTGTTTCCCGGTGGACCATGAAGCATTCGTGTTTCCTGCAGTACCCCCGCGGCCGGCGGCCTCCGATGTGCGTGACGTCAATTGAATCTGCGTGGACGCGCCACACCCGTGCCGCGACTATTGGTGCGTAAAATCCCGATCATAACCGTCTGACCAACCAGCGCCCATGAAGCGTCCTATCCCCGATGTCCACGTTTCGAGACTTTCTCAATGCCCCAAAGGAGCGACCACCACAGAACCCACACGCGCGCCCGCGCGGAAACAGGTCCCCTCAAGCCCCGCGGTTGCTCGAACCGCACCTGCTGAGTCGGGCTAAGATAGCGAACGGCGAGGTGATCATGAATCGCAGGGACGCTATCCGTATGTTCGTCTTGTGCGCCATTGCGGACGACTACGAAAACCTCGAAACAATCACCAGAAACGTGGAGGAGCTGGGCGTACAATGCGGTTTGACGGCCGGCCCCGCAGAGATCACCGACGCCCTCGCCAGTCTAATTGAGGGTCGACTCGCCAAGGCATATCATCTGTCGCCGCGAAACACCTTCGAAGAAATTGGCGGCATGCCTGGGCCCAATGGCCTTGGGGACTGGCAACACAGCTTCATGGCCACCGGGAACGGCAGAGGGATCCTCCTGGCCGACCCCGTACTCGATGATGAGGGGCTGCTTCGAAACGATTGGCTGAAACGCCAGGTACAGGCCGCGTCATCCAGGGGTGGAGGATCAATGGATAAAGAGGTCCAAAACTTTAATGCCGCGGCCGCCGAGCTGCAACGGACTGAGTTTCGGAATCCGAGGACACCGGGTGAGTGGCAGAGGATGCGTAAAGACCCTCCGAAACGGGATGATTGACACGGACACATACCTGATTGGCACCGAAGCCACCGCGACGCCAGATCCGCCACCGCCGGAGCTGCCCCGGACACCGCCGCAGGAGCCACCGCCACCGCCGCCACCGCCGCTGGCCGCACCTTCTTTTTTTTGAACTAGAGGAGGTCGACGCGTGCGCCGAACCTCACGGTGTCGGCGTCACCGCCGTGACAGGCATGTTCACGCTCGAAGTGACGTACCAACTGCTCCTGAATAACCAGCAACTCCTCGGAAGCGGCACGCTGAACGGTGTGGGCGCATCCGTGTTCGAATCTGTAACCGTTACCAGCGGACAGCCGATCGGTGGCAACGGACAATGGTGTCCGGCTGGCAGTACCTTCTGCGCCAAACCCGGGACCATGAATCCTTACGGTCAGTTCACGGACGATCTCGCCGCAAACCCCTTTGGGCCGAGCACGGCAAACCAGGTCTTTTCGTTATACGAGGCGGGCGGGGTATACACATTACCGGTGATCAACTTTCCCGGCTCGCCGACGGTTTTGCGAAATACGTATTCCAAGACTGGTGTCTCGGTCGCCAGCGGAGCCGTCGTCGGTAACTCGAGTACGCGGCTCTGCCCCCCGAGACCCGGCATTTCCAAGCACCCGATCTACCATCGTTGGTAAGCCATGTCTCACATCTGCCGTTTCCACAGCTGCGCGATCTTGTGCATCCTACTACCAACAGCGGAAGCTGAACCACAACAGTGGTTCCCAGAGCTGCGTGGTAGCCACGTGAGGCTCACCGCCGAGTGGCAGAACTCCCCGATCGTCGCTGTAGGCGAAGTTGTCAACGTGCGCCGCTACGGAACGAAGACATACAGTGGGCTTTCGTACCCGGCTCCCCCGGGTGCGCATGAGGTGTATTGGTGCGTGGGCGACTTTCGTGCTACGGCGGTTGTAAAGGGTAGCCTGGATGCGGCGCCTCAAAGCTATTTGTTCACTTCGGACCCGGACTGCCGGGAGATATACGGCAGCGTTCGGGGCAAGAACCCGAAGACCCGGGTGTGGTTCTTGCGCATTGAGCGTGGATTTCTGCGGCCTGTCTACGACTATGGGACGTACAGGTATTTCGCCCTTCTCGGAAGGTGGGACGAGGATCCCCGCCTGCGGCCGCGACAGCGCCTGGGTGCGCTCCTTTTGACGCCGCGCGCCAACACCACAACGCTCAAGGACTATGCGGTCTATCTCTGGGATGTCGGAGACATCGCCTGCGACTTGCTGGGGAAGGCGGAGTGCGTGATACGGATAAGGCGGCTCGAGAAACTCGGCAACCCTGCGCTGCAACAAATGGCGTACACCTACCTTCAGGACCAGCTCCACGTGGGGTGCTGACGAGACGTTCGCCGCGCTCCTACGGCGGCATTGGAAATTTGACCGGCATGGGGCCCTCGCCGCCCTACATGAGTGTGGATTGGCAAACGAATCGGATTTTCCTCACCGGCATAGTTTACGGTGGCTATCTTCCGGGTCGGTAGGGTCACCTACGGCTACCACAACCATGGCGCGCTTACGACCATCTCCCACTCGCTTACCGCAATACCTCGGGCACCCTCTACCTCTACGGGGCCGTCGGACAATTAGTCGCGCGAGCCGGCGTGCTCTTTTCCCATCAAATCCTGGCGGGTTGACACTCCGGCCCAAGCCCCGTTCCCCTGAGAACAAACGCCCGGCCCCCGAGAACCACCGAAAACGCCGCCGCCGTCGTGCTACCGTGATCTCGGCCGAAGCAAGCCAAATTCGGCGCCATAACCTCGCCCGACCCGCAAAGATTAAAATTACGGACCAAAGCCACGCATGAGGGTATCCACCGCGCAAATGAGGGTATCAAGGAAGACTCTGGAATCGCCGCGTCAGCGCGCCACATCCCCCGCTTCCTCATTTATCCCAATTGGCTTCGACCGTCCGTAGGTTCGTTCGGTAACTCCACCTTTACCCCCGCGACACAGGATGGGTGTCGTCCTTCTCGCCTGTCAGTCACAACCCGGCCCCAACCTCCAACCCAACCAACAATCCTAGCCTCATCAATAACTAGGCGAGAAACCCCCGCTCCCAAAAGCCCGTCCCGGCCAAACCCGCGTGCTAGCGTGAAATTGGAAAAACATCACGGCAACCGAACCACAAATCGCCGTCGGCGCAACGCCCGGAAATCCAACGGACCCTAACGCGCGGCTACTATGGGGATGCCGTCATTGCGGCTTCGTAGGAAGATCGAGCAGCCCGGCACCGAACCGCACGGCTGCAATCGTGCAATCGCCGGTGCGCCGGACCACCCGGCCGCCAGTCCACAGAATACGCGCGCCGGCGAAGCTCCCGGTGCGAGGCGAATGCCAATCTCAAACGTGCGCTGTGAAACCGGGTGTGCGATTACCGCGTATATGCCCGCCAGCGAAAGGATGAGAGCGGCGGCTGCGAATGTGTACAAAGTCGAGAATCGCCGCGGCGCCAGGCGACTCGGTAATGAGCTGCATCGTGGGCTTCACATCGAAGACGAAAGCGTCCTTGTCGATGTCCTCAATGATCTTTGCGGAATCAGCTTGAAGGACTTGTTAAGTTACTTCTCGGCCGGCGGTCCAAGATAGTCCTCATAGTCCCATTCCCGCGCGCCAATAAGCCCTATTTTGGGATCAAACATCACCATTTTATGTTAGCCTGTAAAACTAAGGTGCCGCATTGCGCGGAGCTTCTATGGCACGAAACGTTCGGATACAAGGCAAGCGGGCCTGGGCTGTTTTGGCGTTGTGCGTATGGACAACGGTTACTCTGCAGGCGCAGACTTTCTCGGTCCTGTATGACTTCTGCGCGCAGGTCGGATGCACCGACGGCAGGCATCCGTCTCCTGCACTGATCCAGGGCCTTGACGGGAACTTGTACGGAGGTGGTTATGCGGGCGGCCTCTATCAGGCGGGTACCATCTTCAAGCTCACTCCAACCGGCCAAATGACCTCGCTGTACAATTTCTGCTCCCAGGCCGGATGCGCGGATGGCGCTTCTCCATACGGTTCCTTTCTCCTGGGCATCGATGGAAATATCTATGGGGCCACCTGGTTCGGTGGGACCGCGGGCTACGGCACATTGTTCAAGATGACTCCGGGCGGCCAGTTTACGACCGTGCACACTTTCTGCCTCCAGGCCGGATGTCCGGACGGAGAATATCCTTGGGGCAGCCTCGTCCAGGATACCTTGGGCAACATTTATGGAACAGCCTCCGCCGGCGGGGCGCACGGCTCAGACGGTACAGTCTTCCGGCTCCCCACCACCGGCGCTCTGACTTCGATCTATCGCTTCTGTACTCTGCCTCAGTGCACGGATGGCCGCTTTCCTAATGAGAACCTGATCCTGAAACCAGGGGGTATCCTTTACGGAACAACCCGGTCGGGAGGAGCTTATGGGAGCGGCACAGTTTTCAGCATAACCGCGCGCGGAAGCCTGACTACTCTGTATAACTTCTGCGCCCAGAGCGGGTGCCCCGACGGGGCCATCCCTATCTCTCTCGTGCTGGCTACCGATGGCAATTTCTACGGGATCACCTCGCAGGGAGGAGCCGCGAACGTCGGCACCTTTTTCAAAATGTCTCCCACCGGCCAGTTGGTCACGCTTTACAACTTCTGCTCGCAGCCAGGCTGCGCCGACGGTTCGGGTCCCTGGTGGCTGATACAAGGTACCGATGGGAATTTCTACGGGATCGCAGAGCGTGCCAACGGCGCGGACACCGGCACCCTCTTCGAGATGACTCCTAGCGGCTCCCTTACCGTGCTGCATACATTCTGCAGCGGTGGCGGCGCCTGCACCGATGGCTGGTTGCCGTCGAATGGGGGACTGGTCCAGCACACGAATGGCACTTTTTATGGAACTGTCTCGAAGGGCGGAAATGTTACCACCAACGGGACGGCTTTCAGCCTTTCAACGGGACTCGCCCCGTTCCTGATGTCGTTACCCGCTTCCGGCGCCGCCGGAGCCGCCGTGCAGATTCTGGGCACCGGCCTCACCGGAACCACCAGCGTGAGTTTCAATGGGAAAGCCGCGGCGTTCAACGTCGTCTCGGATTCCGAAATCGCCGCCAGCGTGCCCCTCGGCGCGAAAACCGGACTCGTCACCGTGGTCACTCCGGGCGGCACGTTCTCGAGTAATGTTTCGTTCACGGTGGTGCCGTGATAGCCCGCGGGATCTGGAGGTTTGGGATGCGGCGAAATCGGTTGCGGTCCAGGATGGTGTATGCGCTGCTGGCGCTGGGTTTGTTACCGGCGAGTGCCTTGCCCGCACAGGTCCTCACAACCCTCTATAGCTTTTGCACCGGGAGCGGCGGGAATTGCCCGGACGGCCAAAATGTTTACGGAGGGCTGGTTCAGGGACTTGATGGAAGTCTATACGGGACGACTTACCAGGGCGGAGCTTACGGCGGCGGCACCATTTTCAAGATCAGTCCAACCAGCAGCCTGATAACGCTCTACAACTTTTGCACCTTGAGCGGTTGCGCGGATGGCGAGTTGCTGCGCACGGGGCTGACCCTGGGGGTGAGCGGGAACTTCTTCGGGATGACCCAGGGAGGCGGGACCAACGCTTATGGGACGGTCTTCAGCATCACGCCGGCCGGCGTGCTGACGACCATGTACAACTTCTGCGCCCAGACCAGGTGCGCAGACGGCGGGTATCCTTTCGCCGGCCTCTTCCAGGCCGCTAACGGTGTGTTTTACGGGACTACATACGTGGGCGGCAACGTCAACGGCAAATCACCGGAAGGCACCGTCTTCCAGATCACGTCCAGCGGCGTGTTGACTACTTTGTACCGGTTCTGCGCAGGGCAGGGAACTTGCTCTGACGGCGCGTCCACAATGGGCGGGCTCATTCAGGCGACCGATGGAAATTTTTACGGCACCACCTATACGGGTGGGGCGAGTTTGGGCTGGGCCGCCGGCTTGGGGGACGTAGGCACGGTCTTCAGAGTCACTCCGCACGGCGCGTTGACCACCCTGTACACCTTCGGCGCCAAAGTCGGGAATACGGACGGTTGCGGGCCCCGCGCGCGACTGTTGCAGGGGAGCGACGGGAACTTATACGGGACTACCAATCAACGCGGGGCTTACGGCAACTATGGCACGATCTTCCGGATCACTACGACCGGGAACCTGACCACGCTTTATAGCTTCTGTGCCGTGAGCGGGTGCCTGGACGGCGCCAATCCCGAGGCTCCACTAATCCAGGGTAACGACGGGAATTACTACGGGACGACGCATTTCGGCGGGGCTTTCAACGGCGGCACGGTGTTCCAAGTGACTCCGTCCGCCGAACTAACGACGTTGTATAGCTTCTGCTCGCAACCAGGTTGCGCGGACGGGCAATACCCTTACGGGGAGCTGGTCCAAGGCACCGACGGAAATCTATACGGGACCACAAACCAGGGCGGCACTGGCGGCGGTGGTACGCTCTTCAGCCTGTCCACGGGCTTGGGCCCGTTTGTGCGGATGCTGCCGGTGTCGCCGGCCCCGGGTTCCCCTGTCAAGATTCTGGGGACGAACCTGACTGGTGCGACCCAGGTCAGCTTCGACGGCACGCCCGCCGTGTTTAAGGTGGTTTCACCTACCTTGATCACCGCCACAGTGCCCGCGGGAGCGACCAGCGGAACGGCGCAAGTAGTAACACCTCGCGGGACACTCTTTAGCGTAAAGTAGCCTTCTGCGCGGTCTTTGCGCTGCCGGAGCTTACTTCTTTGTTGCCTGCTGGAGGTGTTTCTCCTTTTCCTCCTCTTCGGACTTCCTGATAGCCGCGGCCCTGGCGAAAGCATCGGCGGCGGCCGCGGCATCGCCCTTGCGCTTCAATAGCAGGCCCAGGTTATTCCAGGCGGCGGCATTCTGATCGTCCAGCGCGACGGAATGGCGCAACGCTTCAATGGCGCCGTCCGCGTCGCCTTGTTGTTTTAGAGTGGTGCCCAGAATGTACCAGGCCTCGTTATATGTTGGCCGTTGCCCCACCGCGGCGCGGAGTTGCTCGACGGCTTTATCCGGGACGCCGGCATCGATGTAGGTCAGCGCCAGGCTGTAGTGCGCTTCGGTTAGCGCGGGATCGAGTTGCACCGCCTGCTCCAGCTCGGCGCGGGCGCGCGGCAGGTCATCGATGGATTTGTAAGCGATGCCCAGGTCATAGTGCGCGCCGGCATCGCCTGGATGCTTCGCGATCACCGCGGATAGCTGCTTGATAGCGGCTTGCATATCTCCGGCGGCGATATACGCATAGCCCACGTTTACCTGGACGCGCACGTTCCCGGGGTCGCTCTCCAGGATGTGCCGGAACTGCTCCAGTCCCGCGGCCGGATGCCCCGATTTCACCAGTGCATTGCCGTAACCGTTGCGCACCGCGATGCTTTTGGGATCGAGTTGGACGGCCTGGCGATAGGCCCCGCTGGCTTCTTTGTATAGATTCTGGCGCTCGTAGGCGGCGGCCAGCGTCTCCCAAAGGGTGGCGTTGGAGGGCAGTTGGCGGGATGCGCGCGCCAGCTCGCGGGCAGCTTCCGCGTAGTGCCCGGTTTCGTTATACACGGAGCCCAGACGGAAGCGATACTCGCCGTTGGCGGGCGCCAGGGCTACAGCTCTTTGCAGAGCGCGGAGGGAGGGATCGGGCTGCTGCACCATCCACAACGCGGCCCCCAGGTGGAACCAGGCTTGCGCCATTTTGGGGTCGAGCTCGGTGGCGCGGCGGAAATACGGGATGGCATCGCCGGAGCGGCTGGTGGCCGCCAGAAGGAAGCCCGCCTCGTCCTGATACGCCGCGGATTTGGGAACCAGCTCCGCCAGCTTCTGATAAGCCGCGAGCGCTCCAGGGGCGTCGCGCGCGGCCAGGCGCTGGCGTGCGGTAGCTTCCAATTCAGGAACTCCCGGCGGTCCCTGCGCCGCGAGCGGCCAAACCAGAAAACAGGCGCTCCAGACCGGCAGAACGCGCAGCACTAGTTGCGGCTCTCCGTTCCCCGCTGGTGAACGTGCAAACTGACGAGCGCGGATTTCACCGGCACACCACCGGAGACCTTGACGCGCAGGAGCGCTTCGAATGGCGGAACGTGGCGGCGGGCGCCGGGCTCCATCCTGGACAATAGTTCCTCCAGCCGGGCGGCGCGACAGACGTACTCGACGGCCGCCTGGGTGCCAAATGTGGTGATGCCCGCCAGGATCAGCACGCGGTGGCTGGCATTCAGGCCCGAAGTTAGAGCCAGCAGCGCATAATCTTCCGTTATCGGTCCGTCGGAGGCGAGATATCCGGGCTGTTCGCCGCCCGCGGGATGGAGGTTGGTGATCATCAGGTCGCCTTTGCGGGGTGCGTCGGGCTTACGGGCAAAGACGAAATCCTGCGTACCGGGTAGTTCGCGCAGGGAGAGGTTTTCGGATGGAGAGCCGATGAAGATGAGATCGCTGGTCTTGGCGTCGTCCCAGGTAAGCAGGCGGCCGCGCTTGATGCGAATGGTCTGCTGCAGGCTGCTGAACACCCGGTCCAGGTCGTGGACCGCCATAACTTCACCGACGCCGGTGTAATGATCCAGAATCTGCTTGCCGCTGTCGAGGGCGGCATCGTAGTAGCGCAAGCCGGTTTCGGGGCGGCCCACGAATTCGGCGTTGCTGTAAACCACTAGGGGAGCTTCCTGAGCGTTCAGAAAGCCGCCCCAAAAGGCGCGCACGGCGGCCGCCGGCGGTTCGGTGACGCCGGCCGGTAGGGCGGGCATAAGCCGGGTGACCGCAATAGACAGGATCACGACCACGATGGCGCCAATGACCATGGAAAGGAAGAGCCAGGAAAGCGGATAGGGGCGGGGCGGGCGCGGCGGCGAAACGGGCGCGACCACCGGTTCGGCGCGCGATTCGGGGGCGGGCCGGGTGTGGTACGTGAGCGAATAGGCCCCTTTGGGTATCTCGATCACCAGGCGATCCAGGGCGCCTTCACCGGCGTAATACTCGGCCAGTTTGGAACGGAGCCGGCCGGTCTGCACGCGGACCGTGGAATCGAGGCGGGAATCGAAATCGGCGGGACGGCCGAAGACCTCGGTGGCGATCTGGTACTCCTTCAGCGGAGCGCCGGGCGATTCGAGCGAGTGGTCGCCCAAGTAACGGAGCAGCTTACAAAGCGACTCCGATCCGTGCAGAACGGAACTGCGGTTCAGCTTCTCGATCTGAGAATGAAGCGCATCCCGTTCGGTCCCTGTTGCGCCGGTATCCCTCATTTAACGCGAGATTAACAGTACCGCTAAGTCTATGCAAAACGAGTAACGGAGTCAAGTAACATTGACGATACAGGTTTTCGGATGAGAATCTCGTTGTGCGCGGAACGGCGGCGAGATAGAATCTCGATGGTGCACTTTCGCAGACTGGCGTGCTTCATTCTGGGTGCATGGTTGGCCGGGGTTGTCTTCATGGATACCGTGGCGACCCAGAACTTCCGGTCCGTGGACCGGCTTTTGGTTCAGCCCGCCGCCCAGGCAGGGGAGCAGTTCGACAAGCTGGGACGGGATGTCGCGCGCACGTTATTGCGCCACCAGGTTTCGGAGCAAAACCGCTGGTACTTCGAGATGTGGGGGCTGGTGGAGATCGGTCTGGGCGCGGCTCTGCTGATGGTGCTGTTGTTTGGCAGCAGCGAAACCAACCTGATGCTGGTAGTGCCGGTGTTGATGCTGCTGATTGCGGTAGCGCAGCGGTTCGCGCTGACCCCACAGATGGTGGTCATCGGGCGCGTGATCGACTGGGTACCGGCCAGCGAAGCGTCAGCCGACCGCTCCCGCTTTTGGCTGTTGCACAACGCATTCGTGGGTCTTGACTTGGTGAACTGGGCGCTGGGAATCTATCTGACCGGTAAGCTGCTGTTCCGGAGGAAAAAGCGGGGCGATCCGGACGAGGAAGCGCTGGAGCGGCGCGCCCCACAAACGGATAGGTTTTAAGGGCTCATTCGTACCGCAGCGCCACCGTTGGATTGACACCGGCGGCGCGGCGCGCGGGAATGTAGCAGGCCAGAAATGCGACCGTGGACAGGATCGCGGCGACTGCGGCCAGCGTGACCGGGTCGCGCGGCGAAATTCCGAACAGCAGGCTGCCCAACAGGCGCGTGAGCACCAGGGCTCCCGCCAAGCCAATCGCCAGGCCCACGAGCGCCAGGCGCATGCCGCGCAGGATCACCATCAACAGCAGACTGCCGCGGGAAGCGCCCAAAGCCGCGCGGATGCCGATCTCGTGGATGCGCTGCGTGACCGAATAGCTGATCACACCATAGATCCCAATGGCCGCCAGCAGCAGCGCGACACAGGCAAAGACGGCCAGCAGCATGGTCTGCATACGGTCGCTCGAAACCGTGCCGGATTTGATCTGGTCCAGGGATTGCAGGTCGGCGATGGGTTGATTCTTGTCCACTGCGTGCACGGCTGCCTGGATGGCCGAGGTGAGCCTGTCAGGATCGATGGAGGCGCGCAGGACCATGTTGAGGTCGTTGGTGGGGCTCTGGTCATAGGTGACGTACATGCCCGGACTCTTCATGTCTGTGAGGCTGCCGGTCTGTTCGTCGCTCACAATTCCGACGACTTCCCAGGGGACCTCGGGACCGAGGCCTGGCTGCCCGTACAGGATTTGCTGGACCAGAATGCGCTGGCCGAGGGGATCCTCGGTTTTGAAGTAGCGTTTGGCCATGGTCTCGCTGATGACGGTGACGGGCGGGGCGGCCTGCGTGTCGCGATCCGTGAAGAAGCGGCCGCGGAGCAGTCGGATATCGAGCGTGCGGAAGTAGTAACTCGAGATGCGTTTGTAGAAGCAGGCGGGGCGATTGGCGCGGTCCACGAAGGGCCGGCCGGCGATCAGGAAGGGCATCCCATCGCCCCATCCCTGCATGGGCAGAACGTTGGTGAAGGCTACGTCGCGCACCCCCGGAGCCGCGCGCAGATGTTCGTCGAGGTTCCGCAGGTATTGGATCAGTTGCACGGGTTGAGTGTAGCGGTTGCGGGGAATTGGAAGGCGGGCGGTGGTGACGTTGGCGCTGGTGAATCCGGTATCCACGCGCAGCATGCGGAAGAAACTGCCTACCAGCAGACCGGCTCCGGCCAGCAGCACGAAGGCAAGCGCGACTTCGCTAACGATCAAGGCACTGCGCAGACGCGCACGGCCCGCGCCGGTGGTGGCCGAGCGGCCGCCTTCTTTCATGGAAGACGCGGGATCGACGCGGGCGGCATGGATAGCAGGCGCCAGGCCGAACAACAACGCCGTCAGCAACGAGATGGCCACGGTAAAGAGAAGAATATGGGTATCGATGGAGACGTCGGCTTCGCTGGGAAGCGAGTAGGGCGGGGCCAGACTGATGAGGCCGCGGATCATGGCATAGCCGAACGCCAGGCCCAGCGCTCCGCCCGCGCCCGCGAGTAGCAGGTTCTCGGTGAGCAACTGGCGGATGATCCGGGCGGACCCTGCACCGAGCGAGACACGCACGGCGATCTCGCGTTCGCGGCCGGTGCCGCGCGCCAATGTGAGATTGGCCAGGTTGGCGCAACCGATCAGCAGGATGGCTCCCACCGCGGCCAGCAGCACCAGCAGGGAGCGGCGCAGTTGCGGTCCAACCACCTGGTCCTCAAAGCGCTGGACGGTGACGCCCCAGCCTTTGTTGGATTCGGGATAAGCCGCCGCGATGCGGGCGCCGATGGCGTCCATGGCAGCCTGCGCCCTTTCGAGGGTGACGCCGGGCTTGAGACGGGCTAACGAGACCATCCAGTGGTAATCGCGGGTCATGTCGCGTGGTTCGAATTCGAGCGGCATCCAGAGTTGGGCAAAGGAACGATCGAAGGGGCCGTTGGCCGGCAGCACGCCGATGACGGTGCATGATTTGCCGTTGATCGTGAGGTTGCGGCCGACCACAGAGGCGTCGGCGCCGAACCGGTTCTCCCACAACCGATGGCTCAGGACGACGACCTGGGATTTACCCGGCTGATCCTCATCCGCGGCAAATGTGCGGCCCAGTACCGGCTGCGCTCCGAAGATATCGAAATACGATGCCGAGACGCGGGAGCCCTGCAATTCCACCGGTTCGCCGGATCCGGTGAGCGTGAAGGATCCGCCAAAGGTGGTGGCGGCCATGTGTTCGAAGACGGTATTCTGATTTTTCCAGTCGAGGAAATTGAGGGTGGAGATGCCGTTGCGATCACCTCCGGGTGGTTTCTCCCAGACCAGCACGATGCCGTGCGGATCGCGGTAGGGCAGGGGTTTGAGCAGCACGCCGTTGACGAAGCTGAAGATGGCGGTATTGGCTCCGATGCCGAGAGCGAGGGTCAGAAGCGCGACCAGAGTGAAGCCGGGAGAACGGCGGAGCGTGCGGATAGCGTATCGCATTGGCTTGCTTGTTAGACGATAAAGGTCGGAGCGCGGTTGGGCTCCTTTGAGAATACCGGCGCAGGACGAAAAGGTTACCGGCGTTTGGCGGCTGGCCGGCGCGGCTCGGGGTCCAGCTCGATGTGATCGATGATGCCGATCACGGCCATGTCGATGGGAGACTGCATACGGCCCACGCTGCTCATGGCAGCGAAGCCATCGGTGGTGAGCAGGACCTGATCGCCAATGCCGGCGCCCACGGCGTCGAGGGCGATGACCGCGTCGCCACGATTCGACCCGTCCAGATTCAGCGGCTGGACAAGGAGGAGGTTGCGTCCCTCGTGGCTGGGGTGCTTATGGGTGGCCACGGCCTCGCCGATGATACGAGCGATCAGCATGGGGTCAGGCGCGCTTCACGTGGAGGGTATCCACGATGCCGGTGATGGTGCTGTCGACGGGCACTTCGTCGGGCAGGAAAGCGAAGCTAGCTTCTTTGCTGCGGGTCCAGTAGACCAGCTCGCCGGCGCCGGCGCCGGTCCAGTCCGTGCAGATCAGCTTCTTGCCCGTGGGTTGCAACTCAGGGGTGACCGGCTGCACGATGAGGAGGCGGCGGCCATCCAGACGGGAGTCCTTCATGGTGGACCAGACGCAGCCTACCACTCGGCCGAGCAGCATAAATCAATCCAGGCGGACATCGTCGACGATGCCGACGATGGAGGTATCCACAGGCGCTTCCTTACAGCCCTCCGCCATGCGCGCGGAGCTGCCGGAAACCACCAGCACTCTTTCCTTGAAACCGGCGCCGACGGTATCGACGGCTACCACGTAGCCGGACTCGTCCTTGCCGTCGGGCGAAACGGGCTTCACGATGAGGAGCTTTTTACCTTCCAGACGCGGGTCCTTGCGGGTCGCCACTACGGTGCCCACCACGCGGGCCAAAATCATTGTGAGCCTGCCGGCCGGCTACTTGCCGGCATTTTGCGTTTTGCCGATCGGCAGGATGTCTTCCAGGCTCTGATGCGGGCGCGGGATGACATGCACGGCGATCAACTCGCCCACACGGCGGGCAGCCGCGGCTCCCGCATCGGTGGCCGCACGCACGGCCGCCACATCGCCGCGGACCATCGCGGTAACGTATCCCGATCCGATCTTTTCCCAGCCGACCAGCGAAACCTTGGCGGCCTTGACCATGGCGTCGCACGCCTCGATCATGGCGACCAGTCCGCGTGTCTCGATCATTCCTAGCGATTCACCCATCTATCGTCTCCCATGCTTCCTATATTCCGATTAGCTGACACCGCGCGCGCGGAGGGCCTCATCCACCATGCCGACCAGTTCTTCGCGCGTTACGTAGAATCTTTCCTGCGAGCCGGGGCTCGCGGCCGAGGTGGACTGCCCGGACGGCGGCATCTGCTCGGCATAGACCGGACAACCGGGCTCGGCGCCTGCGCGCGCTTTCACGCCGTAGCGCGTTCTCGAGTCGAACAACTTATCCACTTCCACTTTAGGCAGCACCGTGGCGCCGCCTAGAAGTTCCGCCACTAGCGAGATGCGCGCAAAATGCTCCACGGTCTCCATGCGGAAGAAGGCTTTGTAGACATCTTCGCCGTAGCTCACCGCACCGTGGTTGCCCATCATGATGGCCTCGTATTTGGGGATGTACGGCAGCAGGCCTTCGGTCAGGGCGGGGGTGCCGGGGAGCCCGTAATCGGCTAGCGGCACGCAGCCCAGGCCAATGATCACTTCGGGTAGTAGAGCCAGATTGAGCGGGCGGCCGGCGGTGGCGAATCCGGTAGCCACCGGCGGATGCGCGTGCAGGACGGATTTGATGTCGGGCCGCATCTGGTAAATCGTCATGTGCATGGCGACTTCGGAGGTGCATTCCTTGCGGCCGCTGAGTTTCTTGCCCTGCATGTCGACGATGATGAGGTCGTCGACGTGCATCATGCCCTTGCTGACGCCTGTGGGGGTAGCCAGGATGTGCTCGGAATCGAGGCGGATGGTGATGTTGCCGTCGTTGGCGGCCACCCAGCCCTTTTGATACACGAGCCGTCCGATGTCGACAATATCCTGCCGGTACTCCTTTTCCGTCTTCGCCATGCGGGAGTAACGATTGTATCAGAGAGGCGTGACCGATTCGGGCGGCGGCTCGCCTCGTTCGTTGAAGAGCGGGCCTGAGAGGCCCGCGCAGGCTTCGAGCCTGCCCCACTTGACAGGCTACCAGTAAAACGCATATGTTCTGCTTACTGGTATGCACGAGCCGTTGAAAGCCGCTGATTTTCACATCCTGCTGTCCCTGGCGGATGGACCCTGCCACGGTTACGAAATCATGAAAGAAGTGGAGCGCGAGACGGATGGCCGGGTGCGTCTCGAGGTGGGGACGCTATACCGGATTCTGGCGCGCATGCTGGAGGACGGGCTCCTGCAGGAGGCCGACCTGGATGGGCGCCGCCGCAACTATAGCCTGACGCGACAGGGACGCGAAGCGCTCAAAGCGGAAGGGGAACGGCTGGCGGCCGTGGTGGACAGCCTGCGCGCGCGCAAACTCCTGCCGCGTAGGGAAGCGTAGATGCGCACCCTGATTGCGGCGCTGGCGCGGCTGTTTCCGGAACGTTTTCGCCGCCATTTCGGCCCCGCGCTGACGGCCACCTTCGAAGATGCCTGGCGGGAGCGCCACGGCTGGCGCGCGGGGTTGCGCGTGCTTGCCGACCTGTTGCGCGGCGCATTTCTGGAACACCTGGCAGAGGTGCGCCGCCCGGAACGGATACCGAAACAGAAAGGAGATCGCCTGATGACCGCGATATGGCACGACCTGCGCTACGCCCGGCGCACGCTGGCCAAGTCGCCCGGCTTCACCATCGTGGCGGTAATTACGCTGGCGTTGGGGATCGGCGCGAACAGCGCGATCTATTCCGTGGTGGATGCGGTGCTGGTGAAGGGACTGCCGTATCCCAACGCGAGCCGGCTGGTATTCCTCAACGAAAAGCTACCGGCGGTGCCGTTTTTGAATGTGGCATGGCCGGATTTCACGGACTGGCGCGCGCAGAACCAGGCATTCTCCGAGATGGCGGCGTTCCAGCCGAACCGCGTGACCTTCGCGGCGGCGGAAGGCGCCAAGTCGGTGCCGGCGGGCTGGGTATCGGGATCCTTTTTCGCGCTGCTGGGCGCGCAGCCGGCGCTGGGCCGCACATTCAACGCGAGTGACGACCGTCCGGGCGCGCCCGCGCTGGCGGTCCTGAGCTACCACTTCTGGCGCAACGAACTGAAAGGCGACGCCCAGATAGTGGGCCGGCAGATCGCCATTGAAGGCGCCGCGTACACGGTGGCGGGCGTGCTGGCGCCGGATTTCCGCTTTGAGCCGTGGACGTTCGACATTTTTCTGCCGATCGGGTTGCGGTCCGGGGAGCCGGGCTTCCAGAATCGCGGGAACCATCCGGGCATTCAGGTGATTGCGTCGCTGCGGCCGGAGGTCACGCCGGCCCGCGCCCGCGCGGACATGCAGACGCTGATGGACCGGTTGGCGCGCGAGTTTCCGGAATCCAACCGCAACGAAAGCGCAGTGCTGACGCCGATCGCACAACGGCTGATCGGGCGATTCCGGGCGGAACTGCTGACCATGTTGGGCGCGGTAGCGTTCGTGCTGGTGATCGCATGCGCGAACGTGGCGCACCTGGCGCTGGCGCGCGCGGCGGGCAGGCGGCGGGAGTTCTCCATCCGGGCGGCGATCGGCGCGAGCCGCCGGCGGTTGACGCAGCAACTGCTGGTAGAAAGCACCCTGCTGGCATTGGTGAGCGGTGCGCTGGGGCTGCTGCTGGCGTACTGGGGACTGCCGCAACTGGTGGCACTCTATCCGGGCGAGATTCCGGGGCTGAAGAGCACGCACCTGGACGCCGCAGTGCTGGCAATTACGTTAGGCGTTTGCCTGGCGGCCAGCATGCTCTTCGGACTGGCTCCGCTGCTGGAATCGGCGGCGGATGGCATTGGCACGGCATTGAAGGATGGGGGCGCGGCCAGCGCCGGCAGATCGGGGCGGCGATTCCGCGCGGCCTTGTTCGTCGGGGAGATTGCGGTTGCCCTGGTTCTCACGATCGGCTCCGCATTGCTGCTGCGCAGCCTGGTCGCGGTGCTGGATGTGGACCCGGGCTTTCATGCGGACCACCTGCTGGCGCTCGACATCGTGCATTCCGGGCCGCCGGAAGGGCAGCTCCGGTTCTTCGAACAGGCCGCGGATCGCATGGCGCACCTGCCGGGCGTGGAATCCGCCAGCGCGGTGATGTGCCCGCCGATGGGAGGCACGTGCTGGACATCGCCTTATGCCGCAGCGGGACACGCGGCTCCGCCCGTCATGCAGCGGCCCTGGACGGCGCTGAACATGGTGCTGCCAGGATATTTCAAAACCATGGGAATGAAGTTGAAGGAAGGCCGGTTCTTCACCGACCAGGACGATGGGCGGTCAGGGCGGATTGCGGTGATTAACGAAGCGATGGCGCGGCGCATCTCGCCCCACGGGAGTGCGGTCGGCAAGACTGTGGACGTGACCTATGCGGCCGGGGAAGTGCTGGAAGTGGTCGGCGTAGTGGGCGACGTGAAGCAGTTCGGGCTGGACCAGCCGGTGATAGAGGAGGTTTACGTACCGGCCGCGCAGATGCCGGTGAATTTCATGACCGTGGTGATGCGCACGCGGCAGGATCCCGCCGCGCTGGCACACGCGGGCATTGCCGCGATTCAGGATCTGGACCGCGGCCATCCGGTAGCGCACGTCACTTCCATGACGGGCGCGATTGCCGGATCGGTAGCCCGCCGCAGGTTCGCGGCAACCCTGTTCGGGCTTTTCGGCGTGCTGGCCCTGGTGCTAGCGTTGGTCGGGGTGGCGGGAGTGATGGGGTACACGGTGGCGCAACGCATGCGCGAATTCGGTATCCGGATCGCGATGGGCGCGCAGCCCGGCCAGGTATCGCGCATGGTGCTGGGGCACGCGCTGCGGCTTACCGCGCTGGGTGTGGCGCTGGGGCTGGGCGCGGCGTGGGGACTGTCGCGGCTGCTGGCGGGCATGCTGTTCGGAGTCGAGGCCCGCGATCCGGCCACGTTCGCGGCGGTAGCCATCCTGCTGGCGGGCGCGGCATTAGGAGCGTCTTTGCTGCCGGCGCGGCGGGCGGCGCGCGTGGATCCCATTACCGCGCTACGCTACGATTAGCGAGTTGAGCCTGTCAGCCACGATTTCGTGCGGGGCGGCGCTGGCTCTATTGCCGGTGCTGTGCGCGCAAACGCCGCAATTCACGATTCCGCGCCAGTTGCTGACGCCGGGAGGCATCCTGGCGATTTACGGCTCGAACTTGGGGCCGATCGCATGCAGCGAAGCGATTCCGCAAAACGGTCCCTATCCGCTGGAGGTTTGTGGAGTGCGGGTGACGGCGGGCGGCGCGCCGGCGGGGCTGATGTACGTGGGCGATCACCAGATCAACCTGAAACTGCCGCAAGGGCTGGCGGACGGTCCGGCGGCGGTGGTGGTCTACTCCGGCGATCAGCGGAGCGAGCCGGTGATGGCCGAATTCAGCACGCATACCGCGTATCTGCACCTGGCGGAGCCGGCCTATCTGCACATGCCGTTGTGGATCGAGATGGAGCTGCCGCAGCCTTACCGATCGGGTTATCCGTGCGGTATGGATCCGTGGGATTTCCGGAGCGCAAGCTGGAGTGCCGGCGAGCTGGACGATTTTGAGATCCAGGTGCGGCAGAACGGTGTGTTGTTGACGCCGGCCGCAAAGAAAGTGCTAGCGCCGGGCAGCAGCTTGCCGGCCTGCATGGGCGGTTTCGGTGTGGCGAGCCGGCAGTCGAGCCTGCCGCTGCACCTGGCTTATCGCATCGAATCGCCTGGAACATATGCGGTCAAGCTGACGGTGCGGCGGGCCGGCGAGGCGCGGATCGCGGTGGAATCGGCGTGGACGGACATTACGGTGAAGGCTGCTCCGCCCGGTGCGCGAAGCGCGTGGCTCGGCGAGATGGCGGACAAGATCAAGACCGCAATCAAGACCGCAAGCCTGGGCGAGCTGATCTCTGATGTGATTCCATCGCTGCTGGCGTGGCCCGACGACCAGGCACTCGCGGCGCTGCTGCCGCTCTACGAAGACTGGCTGCAACAGCGCAGTTGCTCGAACCAGGGGTGCTTCGCGGCGGGCTACATCAGGAACAGCGTGGCGGCGTTCGACGACGCCACGATCCGCCGGGTGATTCCCGCGGCGCGGCGGCGCGCGCTGGGCCTAGCGGGTGCGCTTCAACAATAAGGCCCAATCGAGCCATCCGGGAGCCTCCGGCGATTTCCATCGCGGCCCATCGACCTGCGGAAGCGGCACCCATTCACCGGTGTAGGCGCTGAACCACGAAGCATCGTAGCGGCCGGGCTCGAGGGTGAGGGTGACGCCGCCGCCGTTGGGCAGATAGACCGCGTAGATTTCGCCCGGTTTCGCCAGGCAATACGCGGGGTTGGGCGCACCGCTGGACACCAAATTATCGTGCGGCTCGGTCTTCCACCATTCGAAGCTGGTGAAGAAATCCACCATGTGTTCGTAGCCCTTGAGCATGACCATGGTGTCGTCGCCACGGCCGTTGACCCAGCCGCCGCCGGTATCGGGCCAGACGTTGACGCCGCGCCGGGCAGTCTCGCCGGCCGTGCCATACGCGCCCGCCATGGCGATATCCCAGGCCACATGGCGCAGCGTCTCGGCGGAATCCCCTCCCATGCCGGGCGCCCAGTGCGGGTAGTGATCTTCGTAGCCGTACTCTTCGTTGGTCTGGGGAATGAAGCGGCCGGTCTTCATCTGAATCTGGCGCTCTTCGAGCATGAGAGCGTGCTGGGTGCGCGACCAGTCCTGGATGGAGGTGAAACCGAACCAGGCGGAGGCGCGGTCCTGATGTTCGCGATGCACGGGATGGGTGGTGGCCAGGTGGCGATATGGGTCCCATTGTTCGAGCAGGGTTCCGGTTTCGTGCGCCCACTTTTCGTCGCGGAAACTATCCAGGTCGTCGCCCAGGTCCCAGGTGATGTTGGAGAACGCGGCGAGGCGGTTGGCGGCGTAGCGGAGGTAGCGGCGCTCGTCATCTCCACCGGCCGCCATGTGGATGCGGCCGTCGCTGATATCCTGTATCACGGAGATGATCATGTCGCGGTCGCGGGCGAAGCGCAGCATGCGCTCGAACTTCTGCCAGTAAGCCACATCGAAGTGCGTGTAGTCGATGCCGGGACGTTCGAGGCTGTCGGGCCGCTCGGAGGGCCAGGGGCGCAGAAACAGGGTGAAGTTCTCGCCAGTCATCACCGGTTCACCGTAGACGGTGAAGGAGCCGCCGGAGAGCAGCACGCGCATGCGGTTGATCTTCAGGTTGTGGAGGCGCTCGATGGAGAAGCGGATATGGCGTTCGTCGCGCCAGCCCATCAGCCAGAAAGCGGTAGTGCCGTTGAAGAAGTAGTGCTCGCGGGTGCCTTCCCAGATGAAGTGCCAGGGATACTGGGGATCGACGCGGATGGGTCCGCGGCGGGCGCCACCGGTGGCATGGAAGCTGCCCTCGAAAGACTTTTCGACGGCGCCGCGCCGGTAAGTGACCGAGTAAGTATAATCGGCGGGCGAGGACGGCATAAAGCGAATGCGGAAGACGCTGCCATCGGGCGAGTCGCAAAATCCCTCGACCGAGACGGCCGGCGCGGCGTTGCGACGGGTGAACGATCCGGTGAACGTGGCATCCAGGAAGGGATTACCGGCGGGGGGCGCCGGAACGTTCACGGTGACTTCGACGAAATCGTAAGGCTCTATGGTGGCAGCCGACTGGGTGAAAGAGGGCTCGGCCGGTGGCGCCGCCGCCAAAACGAGGGGCAGCATCCAGACGCTCCAGCAAATGCATCGGAACATGCCCTAACTGTAGCTCATCGTTATCGCGCAAAACGGGGCGCGGCCGCGCCGCCGATCTCGCGAATTCCGACCCTGCTTGGCGCCGCGGACACGCGCCCCTTTGCGCTCTGCACGTTATCGCGCAAAACGGGGCGCGGCCGCGCCGCCGATCTCGCGAATTCCGACCCTGCTTGGCGCCGCGGACACGCGCCCCTTTGCGCTCTGCACGTTATCGCGCAAAACGGGGCGCGGCCGCGCCGCCGATCTCGCGAATTCCAGCCCTGTCTGGCGCCGCGGACACGCGCCCCTTTGCGGCGCTAAGCGATCGCGCAAAGCGGGGCGGGGCCCGCGCTGCGATAGACTGGTAGTTTCAATGAAAGAACGCATACGCTCGACGACGGTACTCTGCGTCCGCCGCGACAACAAGGTAGTTATGGCCGGCGACGGGCAGGTTACGCTCGGAAACGAAGTGCTGAAGTCGTCAGCCAAGAAGCTACGCCGGATTTACAACGATAAGATTCTCGCGGGATTCGCGGGGTCGACCGCGGACGCATTCGCCCTGTTCGCCCGCTTTGAATCGAAGCTGGAGCAGTTTAACGGCAACCTGTCGCGCGCCGCGGTGGAACTGGCCAAGGAGTGGCGCACGGACCGCATGCTGCGTCATCTGGAAGCGCTGCTGCTGGTGGCCGATAACAAGAATACTTACATTGTGAGCGGCAACGGCGACGTGATCGAACCGGACGAAGGGGCGGCGGCCATCGGGTCCGGCGGGCCGTTCGCGCTCTCCGCCGCCACGGCGCTGCTGCGCAATACCAAGCTTTCAGCGCGGCAGGTGGCCGAACAATCCATGCAGATCGCGGCGCGCATCTGCATATACACTAACGACACCATCACTTACGAGGAGCTGGCTTAATATGGTGATCTATCTTCCCGCCCAATCCGCGGATGCCGAGCCCATCCTCGACGAATTGACGCCGCGCGAGATCGTGCGCGAACTGGACAAGCACGTAGTGGGACAGGCGGAGGCCAAGCGCGCGGTAGCCATCGCGCTGCGGAACCGCATCCGCCGCCAGAAACTGCCGCCGGAGATGGCCGATGAGGTGATGCCCAAGAACATCCTCATGATCGGCCCGACGGGCGTCGGCAAGACGGAGATCGCGCGGCGGCTGGCGCGGCTGGCCAATTCGCCCTTCCTGAAAGTGGAAGCGAGCAAGTTTACCGAGGTCGGCTACGTGGGCCGCGACGTGGAATCGATGATCCGCGACCTGGTGGATATCTCGATCGACATGGTGCGCGAAGAGCGGCTGGACGAAGTTTCCGACCGCGCGGAGGCCAACGCGGAAGAGCGCCTGCTCGACCTGCTGATGCCGCCGCAGCCGGAGGCCAGCGAGAGCAGCGACCGCACGCGCGAGAAGCTGCGGGAGCGGCTGCGCGACGGCAAACTGGATGAGCGCGTGGTGGAACTGGAGGTAAAGGACCGCGGTCCCAACATCGAGTTCGCTACCAACGCGGGCATCGAGGAGATGAGCATCAACATTAAGGACATGATCCCGAATCTCTTCGGCGGCAAGACGCGGCGGCGGAAGATGCGGGTGGCCGAGGCGGCGGACTACCTGGTGCAGGAAGAGGAGCAGAAGCTCATCGACATGGACCAGGTGACGCGGGTGGCGCTGGAGCGCGTCGAGACCAGCGGGATCATTTTTCTGGATGAGATCGATAAGATTGCCGGGCGCGAGAGCGGGCACGGTCCGGACGTAAGCCGTGAGGGTGTGCAGCGCGACATCCTGCCGATTGTGGAAGGCACCACCGTCAATACGCGGTACGGATTCGTGCGCACCGACCATATTCTTTTTATTGCGGCGGGCGCGTTCCACGTTTCGAAGCCGGCCGATATGATTCCGGAGCTGCAGGGGCGGTTTCCCATCCGGGTGGAGCTGAAGTCGCTCTCGGTGGAAGACTTCATCCGCATTCTGAAGGAGCCCAAGAACGCGCTGGCCAAGCAATATTCCGCACTGATGGAAACCGAAGGTATCAAGCTGACGTTCAGCGACGATGCGTTGGAGGAAGTGGCCAAATTCGCGGCGCAGGTGAACGAAAGCTCGGAGAATATCGGCGCGCGGCGGCTGCACACCATCATGGAAAAGCTGCTGGAGGAAGTCTCGTTCGAGGGTCCGGACCTGAAGAAGAAGACGGTGAAAGTGGACGCGGTGTATGTGCGCAAACAGCTTGCGGACATCGTGAAGGATCAGGATCTGAGCCGGTACATTCTGTAGTTGGGCATGTAGTTGGGCAGTGGATGGGGGCATGGCATAATGGATCGGATTACTTTCCATGTCAGAACTTGTCCAATACACTGTCCAAGATGACGTTGCCATCATCACCATCAATAATCCGCCGGTAAATGCACTGAGTCCCGGGGTGCCGGAAGGCATCGACGCGGGCGTGGCGCGGGCGGCGGCGGACCCGGCTGTCAAAGCCGTGGTGCTCATCGGCGCGGGAAACACATTCATCGCCGGCGCGGATATCAAGGTTTTCGGCACCATTCCCAACCGTGAAGTTTCGATCGACCGGTCGCACCGCGTGCATGCGCTGTTGCGGCGCATCGAAGATTGTCCCAAGCCGGTGGTGTGCGCGATCCACGGCACGGCGCTGGGCGGCGGTCTGGAGTTCGCCATGGCGTGCCACTACCGCGTGGCGGTCGCGAGCGCCAAGGTGGGGCAGCCGGAGGTGCTGCTAGGGATCATTCCGGGCGCGGCTGGAACGCAGCGGCTGCCGCGGCTGTGCGGCGTAGCTACTGCGGTGGAGCTTTGCACGCTGGGGCAGCACATCAGCGCGAAGCGCGCGCTGGCGGAGGGCATTGTCGATCAGATCGTGGACGGCGACCTGCTGGCGGGCGCCATGGCTTTCGCGCGCGCGAGAGCGGCGGCGGGGGAAACCCGCAAGGTACGCGAGCAGACCGCGAAGATTGTCGATCAGACGGCCGCGGCGGAGGCCATCGACACGGCCCGCGTGGGGCTGAAGAAGACGGCGCGCGGCGCACATGCTCCGTATGCCGCTGTGGATGCGATCGCGGCGGGCGTGCTGCACGGCTTCGATGCGGGATCGGAACGCGAGATCGAGCTGTTCGCCGATTGCGTGCTTTCAGAGGAATCGCACAACCTGATCCGGCTGTTTTTTGCGGAGCGGGAAGCCGCCAAGGTGCCCGGCATTCCCAAGGACACACCCACTGTCGAGATCCGCGCGGCGGCCGTGGTGGGCGCAGGGACCATGGGCGGCGGCATCGCCATGAACTACGCGAACGCCGGCATTCCGGTGCTGCTGAAAGAATCGGACCAGGCGGCGCTCGACCGGGGCCTCGGGACCATTCGCAAGAACTACGAGATCTCCGCATCAAAGGGCAAAATGACGGCGGAGCAGGTGGAGCGGGTGATGTCGCTGATCCGGCCGACGCTCACCTACGACGGTTTCGACCAGGTGGACATCGTGGTGGAGGCGGTATTCGAGAATCTCGATTTGAAGAAATCGGTGTTCGCCGATTTGGGACGCGTGACGCGGGCGGACTGCGTGCTGGCGTCGAACACTTCCACGCTGGATATCGATCAGTTCGCGCAGGCCAGCGGGCGGCCGGCCAACGTGATCGGCCATCATTTCTTCAGCCCGGCAAACGTGATGAAGCTGATGGAGATCGTGCGCGGGCGGGAGTCGACCAAGCAGACCATCGCCACCTCGCTGAAACTTTCGAAGAAGCTGAACAAGGTGGGCGTGGTGGTGGGGAACTGCTTCGGGTTCGTGGCCAACCGCATGCTCGCCTATTACATGCGCGAGGGCTACCTGCTGCTCGAAGAAGGCGCCAGCGTGCCGCAGATCGACCAGGTGATGACGGAATTCGGCATGCCGGTGGGTCCGTTCGGGATGCAGGATATCGCGGGCATCGATGTGGGCGCGCGCATCCGGCAATACCTGCGGTCGATCGGCAAGAGCCGCGCGGAAGGTCCGGAATCGCCGGTGCCTGATTGGATTTACGAGATGGGCCGTTACGGGCAGAAGACGGGGGCTGGATGGTACCGGTATGAAGCGGGCAGCCGCACGCCCATTCCCGATCCGCTGGTCGAGGAACTGGCCGAAAGAGCGGCGCGCGAACGGGGGATCGAGCGGCGCCCGGTTTCGAACGACGAGATTCTGTCGCGCATTATGGTGGCGCTGGCGAACGAAGGCGCCAATGTGCTCGACGAACACATCGCCATACGGCCGGGCGATATCGACGTGATTTATGCGTATGGATTCGGCTATCCGCGGCATCGCGGGGGGCCGATGGCGTATGCGGATTCGCTGGGATTGCAGCATGTGCTCGATAAAGTGAACGAATATCGCGCGCGGCTGGGCGATCACTGGCAACCGGCGCCGTTGTTGGAGCGGCTGGCGGCGAGCGGGAAGGGATTTTATGACGCGGCTGCGGCCGCAGTGGCCTCATGATGTGGGCCAGGCGCTGCATAGTAAGCGTGGCGGGAGCGGTTGCGCTGTGCGCGCCGATGCTGCTCTATGCGCAGAAATTCGCCACGCTCTATAATTTCGATATCACTCACGGCCAGAACCCCCAGGGAACTCTGGTCCAGGGCACGGACGGGAACTTTTACGGGACAACTTTGAATGGCGGCGCCAACGGCGGGGGTACAGTTTTCAAGATCACACCGCGCGGCGGGCTGACCACATTACACAACTTTTGTTCCTTGAGCGGGTGTGCGGACGGTAAGAACCCGTGGGTGGGCCTGGTACTGGCCACGGACGGGAACTTTTACGGGACAACCGCGAACGGGGGCGTGAACGGCGGGGGGACGATCTTCAAAATCACCCCGGGCGGCACTCTTACGACGCTGTACAACTTCTGTTCGCAAAGCTTTTGCGTGGACGGCACCGTCCCAGTGGCGGTGCTGGTTCAAGCCGCCGACGGGGACTTCTATGGGACGACCGTGCTTGGCGGGGCCAATGAAAGCGGAACGGTCTTCAGGATCACTCCGCATGGCACGCTGACGACACTGTACAGCTTCTGCTCCCAATATGCGTGTACGGATGGCTCATCCCCCTACGCGGGGCTCGTTCAGGATACCGACGGAGACCTCTATGGGACAGCGCGGAACGGCGGACTCGGCGCGTCGCCCGCCGGCACGTTTTTCAAGATTAATTCGAGCGGCACGCTTTCCACTCTATACACCTTCTGCCCGGTGGTATGCACGGACGGTTCATACCCCTACGCCGGGCTGGTGCGCTCCCGGCACGGGGACTTTTACGGTACGACGTACCAGGGTGGATCGAATGGCACTAACGACGGGACAGTCTTCAGAATCACGCCCGAGGGAAACATAACGAGCCTGTACAGCTTCTGTTCGCAGAGCGGATGCGCGGACGGCTATTTCCCCTATGCGGGGCTGATCCAGGCTACCGACGGATACTTCTACGGGACAACGCTCTTTGGCGGGACCGGTGGGCAGGAGAGTGGGACGGCGTTCCGAATCGATCCGGACGGCAAGCTCACCACGCTATACAAGTTCTGCGCCCAGAGCGCGTGCGCGGACGGCACAAATCCAGAGGCTGCGCTGTTCCAGGCCACGAATGGCATCTTTTACGGGACGGCGGGAACCGGCGGCGCTAACGGTTATGGGACGGTCTTCAGTTTGTCGGTGGGTCTGGGCCCGTTTGTAGCAACACTGCCTGAATTCGGCGCGCCGGGAACAGTGATCAACATTCTGGGAAGCGATTTGACCGGCGCGACCAGCGTCCAGTTCAACGGTTCGCCGGCGGCGTTCACCGTATTATCTGCATCTTTGCTCAGAGCCACCGTACCTGCCGGCGCAACCACGGGAGAAGTCCAGGTGGTAACACCCGGCGGCACGCTTTCGAGTAACGGCGCATTCCGGGTGCCGTGAGGCAGCCGGTGACGTTTGAGTTGATCCGGCTTCGCTTTCATCTGCGCGCGGCCGAGCCTGTGCATTTTCCGCCGGGCAAGGCGGGCAATGTGTTGCGCGGCGCATTCGGTCTGATGCTGCGGGAAACGGCGGAAGCGCCCGAGTACGCGCGCATTTTCGCGCCAAAATCCGTTGGTGGACCTAGCGGCCTGGCCGATCCGCCGCGCCCGTTCGCGATCCGCGCGGCGCATCTCGATGGCCGGGCCATTGCGCCGGCCGGCGAATTTCATTTCGATGTCCACCTGTTCGATACGCGGCGCGATCTAAGGTCGCAGTTCGTGGTGGCTTTCTCGCGTCTGGCGGAGACGGGCCTGGGGTCCGGGCGGGGACGCGCGGAGTTGCTGCGGGTGGATCAGGAAGAAATCGCGATCGAGTTCGGTGGTCCGCCCGAGCTGGCCGCCTGCATCCAGGTGGAGTTCGTCACGCCGACCGAATTAAAAGGGGCGGTGCAGCCGGAGTTCGGCGTGTTGTTCGCCCGGCTGCGGGACCGCATCAGCACGCTACGCGCGTTGTATGGACAGGGACCGCTTGAGATTGATTTTCGGGCCATGGGCGAGAGAGCGGCGCAGGCGCGGCTGGCCAGTTGCGATTTGAACTGGGTGGAGGCCGAGCGGCGCTCCAGCCGCACGGGACAGACGCATCCGCTAGGCGGATTCACCGGGCAAGCCCGCTATGATGGCGAGATAGGCGAGTTTCTGCCGTACTTGCGCGCGGGAGTGTGGACCGGCGTGGGCCGACAGACGGTGTGGGGAAAGGGAGAGATATGTTTCCAGGTTTGCTCTTAGCCGCCAAAACGTACACCTTGCCGCCCGACAAGCTGGCCAAAGCCATCGAGTATGCGGCGGCGCGCAATCGTCTGCATTTCATGGCGGCGGCTTACGGCATCCTGTTGCTGGTCGCGCTGCTGGTGTGGCGGCTGGCGCCGCGCATCCGGAATCTCGCGGAATCCGTCACGCGGCGGCGCATTCTGCAAGCATACATCGTGGCGCCGCTGCTGCTGCTGGCGATCGACGCGCTGGAACTGCCGGTGTCGCTTTACGGCCACCATCTATCGCTCAAGTACGAGCAATCCGTTCAAGGCTGGGGATCGTGGTTCTGGGACTGGTCCAAGGGCGAGCTGCTGGGCTTCGCGCTGGCGGGCATTGCGATCTGGGTGTTATATGGCGCCATGCGCCGCAGCCCGCGCCGCTGGTGGTTCTACTTCTGGCTGGCGGCCGTGCCGATGGTGGTGTTCCTGATGTTCATCGAGCCGGTGGCCATCGAGCCTCTATTCTTCAAGTTCGAGCCGCTGGCCGCCAGGCAGCCGGCGCTGGTGGCGGCGATCCAAAAAGTGGTGGCGCGCGGCGGCCTGGAAATCCCGCCGGACCGCATGTTCGAGATGAAGGCCAGCGAGAAGCTGAAGTCGCTGAACGCCTATGTGACGGGCATCGGCG
The DNA here is from genome assembly GCA_963843255.1 of Bryobacterales bacterium. Classification (GTDB taxonomy): domain Bacteria; phylum Acidobacteriota; class Terriglobia; order Bryobacterales; family Bryobacteraceae; genus Bog-159. The sequence goes on from CAWJJQ010000012.1 coordinate 188,705, forward strand.
CATCCAAGCGGGTGGTGGTTTGGGACAACACCATCGAGAAGATGAACACCGGCCAGACGCTCTTCGTTTTTGGGCACGAGATGGGGCATTACGTCCTGGGGCACGTGTGGATCGGCATATGCGCGGCGGTGGGCGGGATTCTGGTCTTCCTGTTTCTGGCGTATCACGCGATGGGGTGGGCGCTGGGGCGATGGGGGGCGCGATGGGGAATTCGCGAGATGAGCGACTGGGCATCGCTGCCGGTGCTGCTGCTGGCGCTGGCGCTGTTCGGCTTTTTCTCGGAGCCGGTGGCCGGTTCGTTCAGCCGCGTGCTGGAGCATAACGCCGATATCTACGGGCTGGAGGTGATTCACGGGATCGTGCCCAACTCGTCGGAAGAAGCGGCGGACGCCTTTCAGATTCTGGGTGAGGTTTCGCTGGACGATCCTAATCCGAGCCCGTTTATCGAATTCTGGCTTTACGATCACCCCTCGATCAGCGAGCGTGTGCGGTTCGCGTCGGAATACGATCCGTGGGGCGAGGGGAAGGCGCCCAAGTATGTGCATTGAGCAAACGCGGCGACGGAAGAACGATTTGTGCTTCGTGCGAGCCGTCGCGCCGTTTCCCTGCGATAAACAACGACATAGGAGTGGACAGTCCAGAAACGGTGGCGCGCGTCGGCCAGGTCTTCCCGGTGGTGGCCCCTCCCCGGTGTCTGCGCTAAGCGCGTGAACTCCGGCGTAAGAACAAACAGCCGACGGCTCATTTGCCGTTTGCCCGGCGCCGGGCGCTGAGCTGCCTGATCTCCTCAAACACGGCATCTCCATCCAACAGTTCGCCGCGGTCGGCCTGCTCGATGCCACGGCGGATCTTGGCCCGAAGTTCTTTGAGGGCGGTCTCTCGCGCCTGTTCGCGCTCTTCGAGCAGGCGGAGGCCTTCGCGGACCACTTCGCTGGCCGTCTGGTATAGCCCGGAGGCCACGCGAGACTGGACGAACTGCTCTAACTCCGGCGTGAGGGAGACGTTCAAGCTGGTGCGGTTCGGCACTCCCATCAATGGCACATTGGGGTCTTGTGTCAATTTGTGTTACAGGCTCGGGTTCCGGGTTGCGGCCCTGTAGCGACTGCTCGCGGCGGAATGACAATGCTAAACTCGCGTATGGCCGAGCAAGGTGGAATCTCCGTGGATCCGAAAGACCGCGCGTCCCAAATCCTCCAATTCGGCGTCTTCGAGCTCGATCTTACGCAGGGCGAGTTGCGTAAGCACGGCCGGAAGATCAAGTTACAGGAACGGCCTTTCCAACTTCTGGCGGCGCTGCTGGAACGGCCGGGGCAAGTGATCACGCGTGAGGAACTGGCGCGCAAGCTGTGGATCGACACGACGGTCGATTTCGATAACGGCCTAAACATCGCGGCCAAGAAAGTACGCGAGGCGCTGGATGACGATGCGGCTACACCCCGTTACGTAGAGACGCTGCCGCGGCGCGGCTACCGCTTTATCGCGCCGGTGCAGGTGCGGAGCATGGTGGCGGCGGCCGCCGCGGCGGAGGAAAAGCTCAGGCCGGAACCGGAGGTCATCGTGCCGGTGGCGACTGGGGAGCCGGCTCCGCCGATCGTCCCGGCGCGCCTGCGGCCGCCTTACGGGCGCATCGCGGCGCTGCTGGTGGTCCTGTTCTTCGCGGCCCGTATTTACTGGCTGGCGACGGGTATTAAGGCCCCGCACGTGGCGCAGGTAGTGCAGCTCACGCAAACGGGCCGCGCCGAGTACAGCGACGGCGTAGCCACGGACGGGTCGCGCGTCTATTTCACGGAACGCGAGGGCGGGCGCTGGTCGCTGGCGCAAGTCTCGGTACAGGGCGGCAATCCGCAGCCGCTGCCAGTGCAGGTTCCGAACCCCGACATTCTGGATATTTCGCCGGATCACAACAGTCTGCTGATATCGGGCGGCAGCGGCGTGGAACCGGACCGTTCGCTTTGGGTGATTCCGACGGTGGGCGGATCGCCGCGGCGGCTGGGCGACGTAACCGGGCGCGCGGGCGCCTGGTCGCGCGATGCCGGCCACGTGGTGTTCGCGCGCGGCACGGCACTCTATCGCGTAAACAGCGACGGCACCGATATCCGCAAACTGCTGGATGCGCCGGGGGGCGTCAACTGGATCCGCTGGTCGCCCGCGCCGCAGAAGGAGCTGCTGCGCTTCCCGGTTTTAGGAATGGGCGCGAAGCCCTCCACGCTGTGGGAAGCAGCGGCGGACGGCACCGGCATGCACCGCCTGTTGCCCGAATGGAATCCGGCAACGCAGGCTACGGACGGCGACGACGACGGCACGTGGACGGCAACAGGAAAATACTTTCTTTTCCGGTCGCTGCGTGCCCATGTAGCGAGCGTTTGGGCGATGCGCGAGAACCGCACGTTCCCAAGGAATGCGGAAGGGCCGCCGGTGCAGATCTATTCGTCGCCCATGCAGTTCACCGCACTGGCTCCCAGCCCGGACGGAAGGCGGGTCTTCTTCGCGGCGGGCCAGGAGCGCCGCGAACTTGTCCGGTACAACAGCGGACGCAAGCAGTTTCTGCCGTTCCTTTCGGATGTGGCGGCGCGGTGGGCGACTTTTTCGAAAGACGGACAATGGGTGGCCTACGTGACCGTTCCCGATGGGACGTTGTGGCGCAGCCATCCGGACGGCAGCGAACGGCTGCAGCTCACGCCGCCATCATTCACCGCACGGCAGCCGCAGTGGTCGCCGGACGGTTCGCTGATCGTATTCACGGGCGGTCCGGCGGGCCAGTCGAGCAAGGTGTACGCCATCGCGGCGACGGGTGGCGCGCCGGAGGAGATCACGAGGGAGCCGTTTGTGGATTTTGGCGCGAGCTGGTCTCCGGACGGCAGTTCGCTGGTGTTTGCGCGCACAGTGCCTGCCGGGACAGCGGGTCAGCCGGGACTTTACGTGATGGACTGGAAGACGAAGAACTCGGTACTGCTGCCGGGTTCGGAAGACCTGGCAGAGGCGGCCTGGTCGCCGGATGGGCGCTCCATCGCCGCCACCAACCGCGAGCGCACCGAGATCGTGCTGATGGATCTGGCTACGCGGAAGTGGACGCCGCTGGCGTCAGGCGTGGGCTTGGGAGTGCCCTTCTGGTCGCGGGACGGCAAGTCCGTTTTTTACCAGGAGGAAGAGGGGAGCGTGGAACAGCCGATTTTCCGCGTTTCGATCGGCAAAGGGCGCAAGGAGCAGACCATGAGCTCGAAGCAGATTCCGCAATTCAATGCGGTCGGGTATCTGCTGGTGGGGCTGGCGCCGGACGACGCCCCAATCGCGGCTGTCATTCACACGAATTCGGATGTATACGCGCTGGATGTGGAACTCCCGTAGTTTCGCCGACGCACAGCACTTGCGATAATTGAGTCTCATGGACGCACCGGTCGCAATTATTGGAGGGGGGATCTCGGGCCTGTCTGCCGCCTATTACCTGGCGCAGGCCGGCGTTCCTTCCACCATTATCGAAGCGCGGCCGCGGCTGGGCGGGGTGATCCAGACCGAACTTGTGGACGGGTGCGTGATCGAAGGCGGGCCCGACAGTTTTCTTTCGATGAAGCCCGCCGCGATGGATTTGATTCGCGAGCTGGGGATGGCCGATGAAGTGATCGGCTCAAACGATCATCTGCGGGTCACCTACGTCTGGAAGAAGGGCCGGCTGGTGCCGCTGCCGGACGGGCTGCAGCTGATGGTGCCTACCAAGCTGGTGCCGCTGCTGACCACGCGGTTGCTGAGCTGGCCGACCAAGTTTCGCATGGGGATGGAGCTGTTCCACCCGCCTGGCCGGCATCCCGCGGACCAGTCGGTGGCGGAGTTTGTGACCACGCACTATGGCGCGGAAGCCGTGGATTACCTGGCCGAGCCGCTGCTATCCGGAATTTATGGCGGGAGTCCGAGTGCGTTGAGTGTGGGTAGCGTGCTGCCGCGGTTCGTGGAGTTGGAGGCCAAGTACGGCAGCTTGACCAAAGGCGTGCTGGCGGAGCTCAAAGCGAACAAAGCGCAGGCACGGAAACTGCCGTTATTTCGCACGCTGAAAAATGGGCTCGCGCAATTGACCTCGGCCCTGGCGGCGCGCGTGGAGAGCCATGCCACGATCGTGCATCAGCGCGCCCTGGCGGTAGAACGGCGTGGCGAAGGATTCCGTATCCAGCTCGCAGGCGGCTCGATCGAATGTGGACAAGTCGTGTTGGCCGCGGAGGCGCACAACGCCGCGCTGCTGGTGCGGAACCTGGACGGCCGGCTGGCGGACCTGCTGGGCGGCATCCCGTACAGCTCATCGATGACGGTCGCGCTCGGGTTCCCGGACAGCGCCTTCCCGCGGCCGCTCGAAGGTTTCGGTTTTCTGGTTCCCAAGCGCGAGCGCCGGCGGCTGGTGGCGTGCACCTGGGTCGGCACCAAGTTTTCTAACCGGGTGCCCGCCGGGACGACGCTGCTGCGCTGCTTCCTGGGCGGCATGGACGATGGCGGCGTTCTTGAGGAGAGCGACGAGAATATTTTTGTGGCGGTGGTGCAGGAGTTGCACGAGATCGTAGGATTCACAGCCGCGCCGGTATTCTCGCGCATCTTCCGGTGGCCGCGGTCCATGGCTCAGTACACAGTAGGGCATCAGCAGCGGCTGGCCGAGATCGAAGCGCGGACCGCCGCCATTCCGGGTTTGCAGCTCGCAGGCAATGCTTACACAGGCATCGGCATACCGGATTGCATCCGCTTGGGTAAGCAGGCCGCGGAATCCATCGCGAAAGATTTGTGCCCAGTTTGACCTAAAAGACCTCATATATCCATGAAATTCTCTCTTCTGGTTTGCGCCGTTTGCGCCGCTGTCTCACTCTTGTCTGCCGCCGATCCGGCAGCCAATCCACTGCCGGGTATGCCGCCAGTGCTCGACCCCCACGATATCTATTCAGCCGACGTGGCCGGCGATCTCAGTCCGGTCGTGCGAAAGTTTCCGTCGCTGGTCTATGTGCCGAACAGCGGCAGCAACAGCGTGGACGTGATCGATCCCAAGACTTATCGAATTATCCGGCACTTTCGCGTGGGGCGGCAGCCGCAGCATGTGACGCCTTCTTACGATCTGAAGAAACTTTGGGTGCTCTGTGACTTGGGCGATAGCGTTACGCGCATCGATCCGGCCACCGGCAAAAAGGGCGAGACGTTGAAGGTGAAAGATCCTTACAACATGTACTACACGCCCGACGGCAAGTACGCCATCGTCGTCGCGGAGCGCATCCATCAGCTCGATTTCCGGGACGCGCAGACCATGCATCTGGAGAAATCGGTCCCGGTTCCCTGCCGGGGTGTCGATCACATGGATTTTTCGGCCAACGGGCGCTACCTGATCGCCAGTTGCGAATTCAGCGGCAAGGTGGTGAAGGTAGATGTCGAATCGCTGACGGTAATGGGGAGCCTGGATCTGCCGGGCGGGGGCATGCCGCAGGATGTCAAGCTGTCGCCGGACGGGGAAGTATTCTATGTCGCGGACATGCAGGCTAATGGGGTGCACCTGGTGGATGGCGAACACTTGCGGATCCTGGGATTTATGGCTACGGGCAAAGGCGCGCACGGCCTGTATGCCAGCCGCGATTCCAAGGTGCTGTACGTTTCGAATCGGGAGGAAGGCACGATATCGGTGATCGACTTCGCTTCCCGGAAGATCGTCAACCGGTGGCAGATCCCACATGGCACGCCCGATATGGGCGGCGTCTCGGCGGACGGCAAGGTGCTGTGGCTATCGGGACGGTACAGCCGCGAAGTGTACGCTATCGACACCACGGATGGCCATTTGCACGCGCGGATCCGGGTCGGCAAAGGGCCGCACGGGCTGTGCGTTTATCCACAGCCGGGCCGCTATTCGTTGGGCCATACCGGCGTGTTCCGATAAGCGCACATTTAATTTACAAAACCTTCGCAAGACGGCCCGGTTTCGCCTGCCATACTACCCGGAGAGGGAACAATGGGATTAAGACTTGGCCAGCTGACCGGTGGTGTGTGCATTGCTTTTGCCGGTACGATCCTCTGGGCGCAGGAGCAATCCATTTTTCAGGTGGTGCCTACACCGAACGGCCATCAGGGCCCGACAAACAACAGCCTGAGCTCAGTGGCGGCGGCGTCGCCGGCGGACATCTGGGCGGTGGGGCAGACCACCATCCACTACGACGGCGCCGGGTGGACGGCCTTCCCTGCGCCGAAGATCCACGGCGACAATACCAGCAACCTAAACGGCGTGGTGGACATTTCGCCGACCGACGCCTGGGCGGTGGGAATCGTCAATATCGGCGAAGCCAATCCCGGGCAGGTGATCGAGCATTGGAACGGCACGGCGTGGAACGAGTACACGAAATTGACGTTCGCTTCCGGCGACGAGGCATCGCTCTATGGGATGACGGCGATCTCGGGCAAGGATATCTGGGCAGTCGGCAACCTTTTGACGGGCGGCGGCACGCTTCTGGAAGCCCTCTTCGAGCACTGGGACGGGACCGCCTGGACCGCGCATGAAGGACGTTTCTTCGGCTTCTTCCGGGGCGTCTCCGCGGACGCCGCGAACGACGTGTGGGCAGTGGGCTGCACCACCGGGAACACCACGTTTTCCGAACACTTCGATGGAACCAGTTGGGCGCTGGTGGAAACCCCGAACGTGGGCACCGGTCCGAACTGCCTGAATGCGGTGGTGGCGCTGGCTCCCAACGATGTCTGGGCGGTGGGCTACTCGACGGCCACGCTGAAGCCGCCGCCGGGGCAGTACGACGTACCCACCCATACGCTGGTCGAACATTATGATGGGACCGCATGGAGCGTCGTGTCCAGCCCGAACGTCGGGCCGAACAGCCAGTATCAATCGAACCGGCTGCTGGGCGTGACGGCGGTTTCGCCGAACGACATTTGGGCTTTTGGCTCATACTTCGCGGCCAGCGGTTCCGAGTTTCAGATCACGCTATTGATGCACTGGGACGGCACGAGCTGGACGATCGAACCGTGCCCCAGCCCGCAGCCTGGTGATTTTATGGCGGACCTGCTGTGGAGCGGGGTGGTGACGGGTCCGGGAGATGTGTGGATCGTGGGATCGCTGGATCCCGCGGCTCAGGGGAAACCTGTAACCGCCACATTCGTCCTGCACACAACCGGGGGCTAACGCACGTTGTAACCGGATTTTTACGCGATTCGTGTCGATGGTGCAGCCACTCACCCGTCATAATGGCGGAGGAGAAAACGGCAATGGCAAACGCCTTCGTACACGTGGAACTCAACACAACGGATGTGCAAAAAGCGAAAGCTTTCTACGGAAAGCTTTTCGACTGGCAACTGGAAGACGTCCCTATGGGCGACAGCGCCTATACCATGATCAAGGTGGGCAGCGGGACGGGCGGGGGGATGATGAAGCACCCGGTCCCGGGCGCGCCGTCGGCCTGGCTGGCTTATGTGCTGGTCGACGATATTCATGCGGCTACAGCGAAAGCTAAATCGCTGGGTGCGAAGATCATGAGAGATGTGACCGAGGTGACGGGCATGGGATGGCTCAGCATTCTGATCGATCCCACGGGCGCGGCGCTGGGCCTCTGGCAGCCCAAGATGTAACGGGACGGCGCGGGCCGGGCGGGACCTTTGAACCAGCGCCGCCGGGCGGCGCTGGCAGCCGCGAGCTAGAATACGGGTACATCATGAAGATCGCTTTCGCGGTATGCCTGCTTGCCGGGCTGGCTGCCGCGTGCGCCCGGTCCGCCGACGTCCAGGCCACTCTGAAAATCAATTGGAACAAGGTGACGCGCGAGTCGAAGACCGTGGCGACCTTACAGGTAGTTGTTAATCCGCCGTTGCGGCCCGGGTCGCGCATCCATGACCGCGTATATCAAGAGTTGAAGCGGCTAGGCGCGGACTATGTGCGGTATGTACCTTGGCTGCCTTACCCCAGGCTGGGCGTGGCTGAACTGCAGCCGCCCGACGACCGGCATACCTATTGGGATTTTTCCGCCATCGATCCCATGACCGTGGATTTCCTGAAAGCCACCGAAGGGCATTCCGTGGTGATGAACTTCAGCACCATTCCGGCTTGGATGTTCATTACCCCGGAAGCTGTGAAGTATCCGGACGATCCGGACCAGCCGGTCTGGAATTACACGCAGGGAACCGAACTGCGCGACCCGACCATGCGCGAGTTGGGCGATTATTATGCGCGGTTGGTGAGCTGGTATACGCGCGGCGGATTTACCGACGAGTTGGGGAAACGGCACGAATCCGGCCACCACTTCAAGATCGACTACTGGGAGGTCTTGAATGAAGTGGATTACGAGCACAACATGACGCCGGAACAATATACGGCGCGGTACGACGCTGTTGTGACGGCGATTCGTAAAGTGGCGCCGGAGATGAAATTCGTGGGGCTGGCGCTGGCCGAGCCCGCGCACAATCCACGCATGTTCGAATATTTTTTGGATCCGCGCAATCACGCGCCGGGCATTCCGCTGGATATGATCTCGTACCACTTTTACGCGGTGCCGGCGCCCGACGAGACGCCGGAAATCGAACAGCGCACTTTCTTCACGCAGGCCGACCGGTTTCTGGATGTGGTGCGGTACATCGAACAGATCCGGCAGCGCCTGTCGCCGGCGACACGCACGACGATCAACGAGATCGGCGCGATCCTGCCGGGCGATCCGGGCGATGCCGCGCATCCGATGCAGCCGATCCCGAATTCCTACTGGAACCTGGCGGCGGCGACCTATGCGTACGTGTTCGGCAACCTGGCGTCACTGGGGATCGACGTAGCGGGCGAATCGCAATTGGTCGGATATCCCACACAATTCCCGAGCGTGACGATGGTGGATTGGAACGACGGCTCGCCTAACGCGCGCTTCCGCGTGCTGGAACTGCTGCACAAACATTTCGGTCCGGGCGACGCGCTGCTGGAAACGTCGATCGGCAGCCCGTATCTGTACGCGCAGGCGTTTCGCACGCCTGCGGGGAAACGGAAACTACTGCTGATCAACAAGCGGGACCGGCCGCTGGCGGTGGCGCTCCCCGAAGGCGGCACATGGGAATCCGTGGATCAAGCCACGGCCGGTGGCGCGGCGGTCTGTTCGCCAGTCAGCGGATCCATGACGCTGAATGGCCTGGCAGTGGGCGTGCTGACACTCGAGTAGCGCATCCGGCGCTCTGGTTTTCGCATCCAAGGGTTGATGCCAGATGCCGCCGCGCAAACCCTTACCGTCGATCATCCGATTCTGGAAGTAATCCGGAGCCGTTGGAGCCCGGCGATCTATTCTCCGAAGCCGGTCGAAAAAGAAAAGCTGGTCAGTATCCTGGAGGCGGCGCGGTGGGCGCCCTCCAGCTTCAACGCGCAACCCTGGAGTTTTCTGGTGGCGCGCAAAGAAGAGCCGGAGGAGTTCGCGCGCATGTTGAGCACCCTGGTGCCGGGCAACGTTGCATGGGCGCAGCACGTGCCCGTGTTGATGATTTCGGTAATCAGGCTTCAGTTCGATCACAACGGCAGCCCCAACCGGCACGCGTTTCACGACGTGGGGATCGCCACCGGGTTCATGATGCTGCAGGGTGCTTCGATGGGCGTGCTGGCACATGGCATGGCGGGTTTCGATCCGGCGAAAGCGCGCGCTTTGTATGGCATTCCGGAAAGTCACGAAGCGGTGGCGGCGATCGGGCTGGGTTATCCGGGAGACGAACAGGGCGCGCCGGAAGCGTTGATCAAACGCAACCAGCGCCGGCCGCGTCGGACTCTCGATCAATTCGTTTTTGCGGGACGCTGGGGCGAGCCGGCTCCGTTTCTGGCCGGCCGGTAAGGATTTTTATGAATCTCGAGTTGGATGGAAAACTTGCGCTGGTTACCGGGTCTACGGCGGGTATCGGTCTGGCCATTGCCAAGGGGCTGGCGGCCGAAGGCGCGCGCGTGGTGGTGAACGGACGTACGGAAGCGCGGGTGAAAGCTGCTTGCGACGCGATTCGCGGCGCCTATCCGGCGGCCCGGCTGGAGGGGCTGGCGGCGGATCTTTCCCGGGCCGATGCTGCGCAGGCCGCCGCGGAGCGATTCCCGGATGTTCAGATCCTGGTAAATAATCTGGGCACGTACCAGATTAAGGCGTTCGAACAGATCACAGATGCCGATTGGAACACGTTGATTGAAACGAATTTCATGAGCGGGGTGCGGCTCAGCCGCTCCTGGCTACCGCGCATGAAGGCCGCCGGATGGGGCCGCATCATTTTCATATCGAGCGAATCGGCGGTGAACATCCCGGTGGAGATGATTCACTATGGCGTGACCAAGACCATGCAGGTAGCGTTGGCGCGCGGGCTGGCGGAGACTACATCCGGGACGGCCGTCACCGTGAACTCGATCCTGGCGGGGCCCACACGATCCGAAGGCGTAGAAGGGTTCGTGAGAGATATGGCGAAGACGAAAGGCATCAGCGAAGCCGACGTGGAGAAAGAGTTTTTTCGCAGCGTCCGCCCGAGTTCGCTGATTCAACGCTTCGCCACGGCGGAAGAAGTGGCTGCGCTGGTGTCGTTCGTCGCCAGTCCTGTAGCATCCGCGATCAATGGAGCCGCCTTGCGCGTCGAGGGCGGCGTGGTCCGGGCTATCTTGTAACGCGCAAAACAGGGTCGCGGCCGCGCCGCCACGATCCCGTGAATCACATCCTGCTTGGCGGCGCGGACTCGCACCCCTTTGCGCTTATGGAGTGGCGGCGGTGTTGAGTTCCGCGCTGGGATTCAGGCAGTAGGTCACGATCTGCGGACATCGCATACAGGCAACCTTGCCTTCCTGAACGAACCAGCGGCAATCCGCGCGGATCTGACACGGCGGCAGCGATTCGGTGACGGACGGCATCAGTTGCACCAGCTTGGTAGCCAGACGGCAGTCCGTCCCATCGAAGTGGCAGCAGGCGCTCTCCTGGCAAGGAGCGGCGATCCGCAAGACGAGACCGGCCGGAACAGGGCCGGTCAACTTCAGCAGATCGGGCGTGACGGGGACAGGTTTTTCGATCCATCGAACCTGAGGACCGGCTGTCCCCTCACCAACCACGCCGAACGCGACGCTGCCGGGCAGTTCGGGCCGCGCGCTGGGGCACAGCACCGGCGTTGCGCTGGTTCTATGCACGACGCTCACCTTGCGGTATGCGGATCGAAAATCAGACCGATGATGCGGTGTGGAACGAGTTGCGCGCCGGCCTTGGCGTCCTGGGCCGGAGCCATTACCTGCACGGACGGCTGCACTTTTCCGGCCGCGCCCTTGGATAGCTCAGTGGCTATTTTCGCGGCAGTCTCTTCGTTGGCAATGGCTTCGGGCGCCACAAAACCCACCCAAAGCTGGTCGATGGGCACGGCGCCATGTTTGCCGAGGGCCTGCTGGACGGCGTTCTGGACTGCTGCGTTTAATTCGTTCAACGGTATGGAATGACCGGGCATTGAAATACCTCCACTTGACTTGACTTTTTGACCGCGCAAAACGGGGCCACGGCCGCGCCGCCACTATCCAGCGACTTCTTATCCTGCTTGGCGGCGTGGACACGCGGCCCCTTTGCGCTTCTTAGTGACTGTATGCGCCTGGGGATTTCAAGTTTGCAGCTAAAAGGTTGTGGGTAGATGTGTGTTTTTACTCGCCGCGATATTCGATGGCGACCAGCGTGATGTCGTCCGCCTGCGGCGCACCCTCGGTGAAGGCGGTTACGTCGCTGAGGACGGCATCGTGCAGCATGCGGCAGGAATCCGCGCGGTGTTCGGTGACGACGCGCCATAGACGCTGCCGGCCGAGGAACTCACCCTGTGTGTTCTGCGCTTCGGTCACGCCATCGGTGTAGATCAGGATTTTATCGCAGGCTGCCAGGGTGACTTCATGCACTTCGAACGCGGCGCCCTCCACCAAGCCGACGGGCATGGTAGTCGCTTCCAACGATTCCAGAGTTCCATTGGCACGGACTATGATCGGCGGGCAGTGGCCGGCATTCACATAGTGCATGCGGCCGCTGCGTTGGATCAAGCAATAGAAGATGGTCGCGTACTTCTCACCGCCGGCGCGCTCCATCAGGAATGCATTGATGCGCCCCAGGCGCTGGTCAAGAGCCGCATCGTCATGGCTGGCCGCCAGAAAGGCGCCTTGCAACAGGGAAGCCAGCAGAGCGGAGCTGACGCCTTTGCCGGAGACGTCTGCCACCACCGCGATCCAGACATCTGGCCCGGCGGGGATCGCGTCGAAATAATCGCCGCCCACCTGGTGCGAGGGCACACTGCTGCCGCATGCCTGGAACCAGCCGGAAGAAGGCAGGCTGCGCGGCAGCAGGCCTTGCTGGATGGTGCGGGCCACCTCCAGTTCTTCTTCGATCTTCTGCTTGATGCGCTCCTCCTCCAGCAGTCGCGCATTTTCGAGAATCGTAGAAGCTTCGATGGCCAGGGTTTGCAGCAACTCGCGGTTGCCGCCGGCCAGGTCCGCGGCCGACAGGCGGGAATCCATGTAGAGCACGCCGGCGGTTTCCTCGGCCGTGGAAACCAGGTTGGTCGAATCACCGTGGGCCTTGCTGATACGGACCAGCGGCACGGAAACCACGCTGCGAAGTTCCAGGTCGAGGATGCTGCGCTCGGGCTGGAACTCGCCGGTGCCCTGCGGATCGAAGTTCATGGAGAACAGGTCGCGGCGATGCTCGAGTGCGCGCTTGATGACCTGCCGGGGAACGCGCAGATCGCTGGCGGATAGGGTCGCGCCATGCCGGTTGCGGGCCACGCGCGTCTCCAACTCGCCGCCCGCACGCAGCAGGAGGAAGCCGCGCTCGGCGCCAGTAACGGCCAGGGCCGCGTCCACTACGGAGTTCAGCACCTCCTGCAGCGAGAAGCCGGTTTGCAGAGTACGGGCGACTTCCAGAACGGCCCGCAGTTTGGCGAGGTGCGATCCGGCGCCGGCGGATCCTCCAGCCGCCCCGGACTTCTCGTGCGCGCTGAACTGATCCATCAGCCGGTTCAGTTCGGCGCCGTCGAACACGAAAATGAGCTGGTAGGAATCGGGAAACCCGAACTCGATGCGGTCGGAGTTGCGCAGCGCGTGGTTCTCGACGCGCTTGCCGTTGACGAAGACGCCGTGACGGCTGCCGGCGTCCTCGATCATGAACTCGCCGCGATCGCGCACGATCCGCGCATGCAGGCGAGAGGCGCGGCTGTCGCGCAGGACAAGGTTATTGTCGGCCTGTCGCCCGATTTTGAAAGGCAGCGGCGAAAGCTCTACGCGGTTACGGTGGCCATTAGGATCGATGACGATAACGGAGGCAGCCGGGACCACTTCCGCCGTGCTGGCGCCCATCAGGCGTGGCGCTTGGCACGAGTGCGATGGGTGGCGCCAACCCCCAGCGACGTTCCAGTGGGCAGCGCATCGTCGGGAAGATGGCCGCGCTCGCGGAGATGATCCAGTTCCAAGGCACGCAGCGACTGGCAATGCGCGCAGTATCCGCCGACTTCCGTACGCGCCAGCAGGATTTGAAATCCGAAGTGGGTTTCGATTTGTTTCCGCAGCCGCTGCAGCGGTTCGCCGAAGAATTCTTCGACCTTGCCGCAGCGCAGACAGATGACGTGGGCATGCTCCTGCTTCAGGCGGGTTTCGTAATAGTGCTGGTCGCCGTCGTGGTGCATGAGATCCAGCTCATCCACCAGCCCCCCGTTCTTCAGCATTTTCAAGGTGCGGTAAACGGTTACGCGGTTGAGCTTGGGATCTTTCTCCTTGGCCAGTTGAAAGAGGCGCTCGGCGTCCAGGTGCTGCCCAGTCTGGTCGATCACCTCGAGAAGGATCTGCCGCTGGCGGGTGAGGCGCATGCCTTTTTCGCGCAGGGAACCCTTGATGGAATCGACAGCCATACAGACTTCTCACATTCTAGCAGCAAGCAGGCGCCAGCTACCTGCAGTGGCATCCGCCAAGCAGGAGCGCGCGTTAATGCTGCGGGCCGAGGCCCAGCGCGATGATCGAAAGCGAATCCAGTTTGCCGGAAGTTTGTAAGCTTTGATCCTGCTGGAAGTGCCGGAGCGCATCCACCGAATCCCGGTCCCACTTTCCGTTCGGTTCGCCGTGCAGGTAGCCTTTCTTAGCCAAGGCTTCCTGGATTTCCTTGTAGCGTTCGGGGGTGGGCTGCATCTGCGACGGCCCGTGCGACCGCACGGAAACCGGGCGCGCGGAGGCCTTCGATTGTCCGGGAGAAGACCGGCGGCGCCGGCTCGCCGCAACTTTCTTTGTCGCGCCGCTCTTCGCCCCCGCACTTTTGGACTGTGCGGTTTTTGCAGACGAGGTTTTTGGCGCGGTGGCGCGCGGATGGGCTGATTTCGTTTTCCCGGTCGTTTTCGTTGTTGTTTTCGTGGTCGTGGTGGCGGCCGGGGAACCGGCGCAGCACAGCAGCCCCGCGGCCAAAACCGTGGTCAGCTTATATAATTGCAATCGTTCTCCAAAACAAAAACGGAGCGCCCTTTATGGGGAGCGCTCCGCAAATTCATTGATTTATTGGTGCATAGGCAGCGACCCGGCCAGGAATAGCGGTGTCCACTCGTTGCGGCCGGACTGCAGTTGCCGCAAGACGCGGAAGGCGACTGCCTCGCCGGGCTTGAGCACGGCTTGAATGCGCTTGACGTCGTCGACAGTGTTCACCGGCTGGCGGTTGATCTCCACCAGCACGTCGCCGCGTTGCATCCCGATGTCGTCGGCGAAAGAAGCCGGCTCCACCGCGCTGATTAGGACACCGTGCTGCTTGATGCCCAGGTTCTGCCGGCGGGCATCCGTCAGGTTCTCGATGGTGATGCCGAAGCGCGCCTGGGTTCCTTCGGTAGGACCGGTTTCTTCTTCCTTACCCGAGCCGAATTGTTCGGGGAATATCTGCGCCAGGTCGGCAACCACTACCTTGAAATCTTCCTTCTTATGTTCCCGCAGTACGGTGACTGTGAGGGCGTTGCCCACCGGGGTACTGGTCACGCGATCGATCAACTCGCCGCCATTGCGGATGGGATTGCCGTTGACCGCCACGATTATGTCTTCCGCCTTGATGCCGGCCTTCTCCGCGGGACCGCCGGGCGCCACCTGCTCGATGAATACGCCTTCCTTGGCGCCGTTGGATTTGAGCAAAGCTTCCGCCTTGGCGCTGTCGGACGGCGTGAATTTCACGCCGATGGATCCGCGCACCACCTTGCCGTTCTTGATGATCTCGTTATAGACCTTGACGGCCATATTGATGGGCAGCGCGAAACCGATGCCCTGATACCCGCCCGAGCGCGAGGCGATGGCCGTGTTGATGCCCACTACTTCGCCATTGATATTCAGCAGGGGACCGCCGCTGTTGCCGGGGTTGATGGCGGCATCGGTCTGCAGGAAATGCTGAAATTGCTGGGTGGGATCGACGTCGCGCTCTTTGGCGCTGATGATGCCGAGCGTCACGGTCTCCTGGAAATCGAACGGGGAGCCGATCGCCATGGCCCAGTCGCCAACCTGCACGGCATCGGAGTTCCCGATGTGCGCGGGAGAGAGATTGCTCTTGCCTTCCACGCGAACCACAGCCAAGTCTGTAGCGGCATCCACACCCACGACTTTGGCGTCGTACTCGGTGATATCGCCCATGAACTTGACTTGGATGCGGTCGGCTTTGTCGACCACGTGATTGTTGGTCAGGATATAACCGGCCCGATCAACCACCACCCCGGAGCCCACCGCGTAACCGCGCCGCTGGGGCATTTGCGGCATGTTGCCGCCGCCAAACGGATTGGAAAAGAAGCGCTGGAAGAAATCTTCCATGCCGCCCTGGTCGCCCTGATCGCCTTGATCGCCCTCTTCACCATCGTCGGGTTGCTGCTGCGGAGCGGCGCGGCGGCGTTGGCGCGACTGTACGGGGGCCTTCGGAAGATAGGTTGTGGAGATATGGACCACCGACGGCTCGACCTGTTTGGCGATGCTCGCAAAGGAAGACTGCAACTGGACCGGATTGGGAATCGTCAGTGGGCTCGCGCCGGGGGCCGCAGTATTATCTTTGGCAGCCTTAACGCCGGTGTTGATCAACGTGCCAATGACGACACCAATGGCCAAGGTAAAGAGGATCAGGGTGAAAGACAGAAGTTTCTGTCTGCGCAGCTTGTCAAAGAGACTCATGGGTATTTACTCACTCCTCCGCCGACTTGCGGTTCAAAACTCTTTCCTCATTATACTCCGTGGGCTGACACAGCTAGCCTGTTGAAACGCCCTATCGGTCGGCTAACCAGATGGATGTTCCCGGCTACGCAAGGGTTTCATCTCGACCACGAGGATGCCGGCCAGGATCAGCACGGCGCCGGCGGCGGCGCGGCGGGAGAGGGTCTCCCCAGTCAGCAAATACGACGTGATCCAGGCAAAAACCGGCTCCAGCATGAAAATCAGGGCCGTACGTGTGGACGTGGTGTACTTTTGCGCCCATGCCTGAAAAGTGAAGGCCACCGCAGTAGCGAACAGCCCGGTTACAACGATGGCTATCCACACGCCCGCGGTCCAGCGGATATGGGGCGTTTCCATCCAATGAAACAGCGACCAGGCCAAAAGCGCGGAAGTCCCGATCTGGGCGGTAGCCAATAATTCGAAGCTGGACGAAGCGGAGTAGCGGCTCAAAACCAGGATATGCGCGGCGTAGCAGGCAGCGCAGCAAACGGTTAGCAGGTCGCCCGCGTTCATGGCCAGGGTAGCGCCGTGCAGGGTCATCAAGGCCATTCCGGCGGTGGCCAGCAGGACGCCGCCCACTTCCATCGCGCGCGGCATGCTGCGGTGGACCAGCGCCGCCAGCAGGGGCGTGATCACGGCGGTCAGGCCCGTGAGGAAGGCGGATTTAGGCGCCGTTGTATATTGCAGCCCGATGGTCTGGAAAGCGTAGCCGGAAAACAGAAATATGCCGGCCAGGGCGCCCCCGCCCAAGGATCCGCGCGGGTTGCGCGGATGGCTCCAGGATCCGCGAAACAGGACCAGTAACGCCACTGTGGCCAGCGTGAAACGTAGCGCCAGGAACAAGACTGGCGAGACGTCATGCAAAGCCTGCTTCACCACCACGAAGGTGGATCCCCAGATAACGGTGTTGACAATCAGCGCGGCTTCCGCGCGGCGGGCCAGCGAGGCACTGCGCGGGGCAACCCCAGCGCTCACTGCGCAGGCCCGGCGGGCGGCTGAAATGCAGGATCGCGCAACAGGAGGCAGAGGGTCAGGAGGATGCGCTTCAGGCCCAGGTCGCGGCCTTCAGCCTTGAACCACTCCTGCATGGTGTGCGCTCCGCCACCGTGGCCGCCGGCGCCGATCGAAATTGCGGGAATCCCCAGCGCCATAGGGATGTTGGCATCCGTGGAGGCACAGTCGAGGTGGGAGCGGATGCCCAGGTGACTGTCGACCGCGCGCAGATAGGAGAGAATGGGCGACTGCTCAGTCAGGTTGGCGGCGGGACGCGAACCAATCTCGCGAATTTTCACAGCGATCTTGCCGCCGGTAGCCCGCTGATTTTCCACTTCCAGGGCGTGCTCGATGGCGCTGGTCAGGGCATCCACGAGTTCGTCTATCTTTTCATTGCTTTCCGAGCGAATATCCACTTTGGCGCGGGCGGTGGGTGGGATGGCATTCACGCTGGCTCCGCCCTCGATGAAGCCCACATTGAAGCTGGATTTGGGGTTTCCGTTCAGGCGGGTATCGGAGAACTGGGCGATCGCGCGGCCCAGCGCGTGGACGGGATTTCCGACCCCATAATCGCTCCAACTGTGGCCACCTGGACCGGTAAAAGTGACCTCGAAGCGGCGGCTGCCCAGTGCGCGGTTGGTAATGTGCTCTGTGCTGGCGCCATCGAGCACGAGAAAAGCCCCGATTTTTTTGCCCAGCGCCGCCTGTTTGCAGAGGTGACGCATGCCGCTCAGATTTCCTTCGCCCTCTTCACCCACGTTGGCAACCAGCAGCAGATCGTTGTGCCAGCCATCCACAAGCGGGCAGACCTTGAGCGCTCGTGCGATGGCCAGTAACGCCGCGAGACCGGCGCCATTATCGGAGATTCCGGGGCCGCGAAAACGTCCGTCCGGCTCGACCGTGATTTCTTCCTTTGTGCGGGGCGCCAAAACCGTGTCGAGATGCGCGGTGAGAGCGATATATGGCCCTTCGGAATGGGGGTTGGGGGCAGCTACCACATTGCCCGCGCGGTCGATATTGGTTTCCCAACCTAAATTGCGGAGTTGGGCCACCATCCACTCGGCGCGCTGTTGCTCGAGAAAAGTAGGGGCCGGGACGCGGCAGAGTTGCAGGTGAATGTCGTTGATCCACTGCTTCTCGCGGGTGAACCATTGCAGGCACTCGCGCATACCGCGCAAATCGGCCACGTCGCCAACCAGGTTTGATGGGGGTGCGAGATTGGCCGCCATGCAATCTCAGTGTACCAAGCAGGGGCGGCGGAGCGGCTTCTTATGCCAGGCAAAACGGGGCAGGCGGTCGCCTGAAATCGCCTGCCCCGCACGCGAGCCCCTAGTGGGACCCGCTGCCGCCGGAGGTGTGGGTGCGCGGAGTGTCGGTCAGGTGAAAACCCTTCAACCACGTGTCCGCGTCCCGCTCGGCCTGCTCGCGCTGCATGCCGTAACGTTCCTGGAGTTTCCCTATGAATTTGTCTTTTTTACCGCCAATGACCTGAAGGTCATCATCGGTCAATTTTCCATACTTCTCCCGTATTGATCCTTTCACTTGATTCCATTTGCCTTCAACTTCATTCCAGTTCATTTAATAGAACCTCCAGGTAAACTGGTGCAAGCCCGATGCCGCTGTAGCGTATAGCACCTCGAGCAAATTCCCGGGTCAGGACTCGGCGCCTGATACAATTTCGATAGGAGTTTCATGAAACCATACACTCGCATGCTTGCCGGTCTTATCCTGCTTCTGCCCGCTTGTCTGCTGGCGGCTGCGGATCCCGCCGGCTTATGGGAAGGCACACTGAAGACGCCCAATGGAGACATGGGATTTGTCTTTAATGTGCATCATGACGGCGATAAATGGGCCATAGAAATGGATATCCCGGCACAAGGGTTATCGGGGCTTCCTCTAAAAGACATCAAGGTGGACGGCGCGTCGGTCGGCATGACCATGCCGGGTATGGGCGATCCCCGCTACGACGGTAAGCTTTCCGAAGACGGCAAAACCATTGCCGGCACGTTTAATGCCGGGGGCATGAAGATTCCGATGGACTTGACTTGGAAATCGGCTCCCCGTGCGGCGGAGAAAGCGCCTGCCAATTCCGGTGAAGTGCAAGTTCTGGAAGGAACATGGGAAGGCGCGTTGGATGTTAACGGGCAAACACTGCACGTACGGTTCAACTTCATCAAGGACAGCGGCGGCAACGTCACGGGCACGTTCGACAGCGTGGATCAAGGCGCCAACGGTTTGCCTGTCAGCACCATTACGCGCACGGCTGACAAGGTGAAACTGGATCTCAGAACGATGAGCATATCGTATGAAGGCACGCTCAACAAAGATGCTACCACTTTGACCGGCACGTTCACGCAGGGTCCGGGCACTTTACCGCTGACGCTCACGCGCAAAAAGGCTGAAAAGAACTGAGCCGTCGCGTGGCTGCCGGTCTACCCGAACCCTGGCTGCGGGGTCAGTTGGCGGGTGTCAGTCCGCTGCTGGCGCCGGCGCTGCACAGTTTCGAGCAGGCGCGCGAGGATCTGGCCTTGCATACCGCGGGACTCACCACGGAACAAGTATGGACCCGGCCGCACAGTCTGGCACCGCTGGGGTTTCATATCCGGCATATGGCCGGCAGCGTCGATCGTCTGACCACTTATCTGGAAGGTCGCCAGTTAGACGATGAACAGATCGCCGCGCTGGCCCTGGAGATGACCCCGGGCGCGGAACTGACGGAACTGCTGGCGGAACTGGACCGCGTGCTACGCCGGGCAGAAGAAGTAATCCGCGAAATCGATCCGGCAAGTTTTCCCGAGCCGCGGTGGGTCGGCCGTCGGCGGCTGCCTTCCACGGTGATCGGGCTGCTGGTACACATCGCCGAGCATACGCAGCGGCATTTGGGGCAGGCCATCAGCGCGGCCAAGCTCGCCCGGTTCTCCTAGCTCGCCCAGGTAATCAGCCCGGGCACGAAACGCGCGGCCAAATCCGGATGGTGCGGCAGCACGCGCAAAGTGTAGCCCTGTAGCCCGCTGCGGCAGCAGGGCACGGCAGCAGACTCAAAAACGTGTTCGCC
Source organism: Bryobacterales bacterium (assembly GCA_963843255.1). GTDB lineage: Bacteria > Acidobacteriota > Terriglobia > Bryobacterales > Bryobacteraceae > Bog-159. Next base: position 208,897 of record CAWJJQ010000012.1, read on the forward strand.
GTTGCCAGGACTGTCCGTGTGGTGCATAGGAAAGGTGGCCGGATGGATAATCTCTCCCGCGGCATCCAGCGCACCGAGATAGAGCTCCACGGTTACGTCTGTAGGTGCGAGGGCTCCCAGCCGCAGTCGCGCCCGCACGCCTGCCAGGTCGCCCACCTTGGCCTCGTTCGCCGGACCATCTTCGATGGCTTCCACCCGCACTTGCGGCCATTCGCGCCGGACCATGCTTATCCAGGCGGCCAGCGCCCGGGAAGCCGCGGCGCCGTTTGCCTCCAGCCGGGCGAACCGCTCGAAGGCGGGTAAATAAAAACGCTCGGTGTATTCACGGACCATGCGGTGGGTGTTGAACATGTAACAGAGATTCTTAAGCGATCCCTTCATGAGCGCAATCCAACGCCGGGGCAGGCGATCGGAGCCCAGGTCATAGAACGCCGGTACGACATCGCGCTCCAGCAGATCGTAAAGAGCTTCGGCCTCCACCTGGTCCTGTTGTCCGGGATCGTCGTAGCGCTCGCCATTGCCAATTGCCCAGCCGATCGCTTCGGATTCCGGGCGGGGCGCCCGCCATGCTTCATCCCACCAGCCGTCCAGGGTGCTGAGGTTGAGGGCGCCGTTGGCGGCGGCTTTCATGCCGCTGGTTCCGCTCGCCTCGAGTGGCCGCAAAGGAGTGTTGAGCCAAACGTCGCAGCCCTGCACCAGGTAGCGGCTGGTGGCCATATCCTGGTCTTCGAGGAAAACGATGTGGCGGCGAAATGCCGGATCGCGCGCCAAGGTGACAATGCGCTGGATGAGTTCCTTGCCTCCGGCATCGCGCGGGTGCGCTTTGCCGGCATAGATTATCTGTACTGGTCGCTTGGTATCCGCGAGGATCCGCTTCAACCGCTCGGTATCCCGCAGGAGCAGGGTGCCGCGCTTGTAAGTGGCGAAACGGCGCGCAAAACCGATGGTGAGAGCTTCCGCATCCAGGACCTCTTCGGCCGCTTCAACTTCGGATTGCGGCGCGCCGCGGCGCTTCAGTTGTTCGGCCAGTTTGCGGCGGGCAAACGCTACCAGCCGCTCCCTTCGCCGTTCGTGCGTGCGCCAGAGTTCCTCGGCCGGAATCGTTTCGACCCGCTTCCACAGGTCCCCGTTGGCCGCTTCACGCCATTGCGGGCCCAGGTAGCGGTCGTACACCTGGTTCATCTCGTTGGAAATCCAGGAGCGGAGATGCACCCCGTTGGTGACATGCCCGACGGGCACATCCTCCACCGGTACGCCGGGCCAGATGGAATGCCACATCCGGCGGCTGACCTCGCCGTGCAACTTACTCACACCGTTGCTGGAGGCTGCCAGGCGCATGGCCAGCACGGTCATGCAGAATTGCTCGTTTTCATCGCCGGGGTTTCGTCTGCCCAGACCCAGAAAATCGTGACGGCTAAGGCCCAATGACTGCGAATAAGGCGTAAAGTAGCGATCCATCAGCTCCGGCACGAAGTAGTCGTGGCCGGCTTCGACGGGCGTATGCCCTGTAAAGATGAGGCTGGGAGAAGCCAGCTCGCGCGCCTCCGGGAACGACAGGCTGTAACGCTCCATCAGCCGGCGGACATGCTCCAGCGAAAGGAAGGCGGAATGGCCTTCGTTCATGTGATACACGGCGGGCAGCACGTGGGCCGCTTCGAGCGCCCGGTAGCCGCCAATGCCCAACAGGATCTCCTGCTTGAGGCGCATCTCGTTATCGCCGCCGTAGAGTTCGCCGGTGATTTCCCTGTCGGCGGCGCTATTGGCCGCCAGGTTGGCGTCGAGCAAGTAAACCGGCACCCGGCCGGCCTGCGCCCACCAGATACGCGCGGTGACCACGCGCCCGGGATACTGCACTTCGATGGTAACGGGCTTGCCATCCGGCCGGGTGAGAGGCCGCAGCGGCAAGTTGTGAAAATCGTTGGTGACGTACGCTTCCTGCTGCCATCCGCTCTGGCTCAGATACTGCCGAAAATAGCCTTGCTGATACAGCAGGCCGACGGCTACCAGCGGCACGCCCAGATCGCTGGCCGATTTGACGTGGTCTCCCGCCAGCACACCCAGACCGCCGGCGAAGATCGAGAGGCACTCCGTCAGCCCGAATTCGGCGGAGAAATAAGCCACCAGCAGGTTTTCGGCAGACGGATGCACGCGCTGGAACCAGGAGCTTCGCCCTTGCGTGCGCGCTTCCAGGGCGCGTTGGACACGCTCCAGGTGAGCCAAAAAGGAGTCATCGGCGGCGGCCGACACCAGCCGCATCTGATCGATGGTGCCCAGCATCAGTACCGGATTGTGGCTGCTGGATTCCCAAAGGTCGCTATCCAAGCGCCGGAATAATTCGATGGTGTCGTGATCCCAGGCCCAACGCAGGTTGTAAGCAATTCCCCGCAGCGGCTCCAACGGCTCGGGCAGGGATGGGATGACGTTAAAAACTCGAATCGGTTTCAATTTTATCCGCCTACGCTGTTCATCGGCCTACAGGGGCTTAATAATTAGTGGAATCAGCCGATTGTTAATAAAAGAACCTGAATATCTCAATAATACCACCGCGCTTATGATATCCAGGTTTACTTAGGTAACGCCAGGGGATTAAATGGCGTGCACTCAATCGCCTCTTACGGCGATCGCGATCAGCGAGGTGGACGGCCAGGGCAGGCGCGCATCGATCCGCCGCCACAGCCACACCAGGCTATCGAAGATGCGAAGTTGAAAGCGGCTCAGCGTAGTGCGTTTGAGGATGCGTGCGGTGACGTACCAGGGAGGCCGCGAGATGCGGTTGAACTCCAGAATGCGCTCCACGCGGAAGCCGGTCTGCTCCATCTTTCGCTGCAGTTCGTCGCGCGAGTAACGCCGGAAATGCCCCAGCGCTTTATCGAGGGAGCCGTAGATTTCCGGCCCGTGCGGTACCAGCACCACGGCCCGCCCCCCGCGCTCGAGCACTGAATACATGTTGCGCAGGCCCAGCATATCGTCTTCAACATGCTCGAGAACGTTCAGGCAGACCACCGTATCGACGGCGCCGCTGAGAGGGGCGAAATCAGCCGGGTTTTCCAGATCGCAATGGCGGACTTCCACCGCCGGACGGTGTTGAAAACGGGCGCGCAGTTGCGCGAGATACTCGGCTTCGATATCGCCCGCGACGTAGCGCTCGCGCCGCTTGGAGAGGATATGGGTGAGATTGCCGATACCGGCCCCAGCCTCCAATACCCGGCGGCCGATGTAGGGCTGGATGGTCTCGGCCATCCAGGCGTTGAAGCGCCCGGTGGCTGCCAGGGCGTCCAGAATGTCGGGCCCGGAATCCTTATAGAGATCGCGGGTGAAGGCATAGCGCAGGATGATGTAGACGGCCTCGAAGGCGTCCTTCATTCCGATCTTCTTACCCTCGTCGTAAGTCCGGCCGTGATAGGCGATAGGGGTTTCGTAAATGCGCACGTGGCGTTTGGCGAGCTTGATGGTCAGTTCGGGTTCTATGCCGAAGCGATTGCTGCGGATGGGAATACTCTGCAGCAGCGAGGTGCGGAAAGCCTTATAACAGGTTTCCATGTCGGTCAGATTCACGTCCGCCACGATGTTGCACATGGTGGTCAGAATGCGATTGGCAACCGAGTGCCAGAAGTACAGCACACGGCGCTCGCCGGAGATCATGAAGCGCGAGCCGTAGACGGCGTCGGCGTTGCCTTCGAAGAGGGGTCCTAAGACCTTCGGGTATTCGCGCGGATCGTACTCCAGGTCGGCATCCTGGATGATTGAGAATTCGCCGGTGGCGTGCTCGATAGCCGTACGAATGGCGGCGCCCTTACCTTGATTGCGGGGCTGGCGTATCAGGCGGATCAACCCGGGGTGGGCGGCGGCGATATCCTCCACGATGGCGGCGGAATCGTCTTTCGATCCGTCATCGACCACGATGATTTCGCGGCTGATACCCTCCGGCAACGGGGCAGCCATCACCCGTTCGAGAAGGGTTCCGACGTACTCTTCCTCGTTATAAAGTGGGATGAGAATGGAGACCGTGTGAGCTGCCATGGCGGCGGGAACCTCCATTGTACAGTAGAGGTTAACGTGCGCCGTGTTTATTAGTGGTTATTGACTGCTTATTGAATAGTCTGATCCACGCGGCGGGCACTGCGCAGAACCAATTCCTCCAGATCCAGCAAGTGCTGGGGTTCGAAGTGTTGCCTGGACCATCGGCTGGATGGCTCCAATTCGATACCTACGAAATAGCCGATTTCACGATAAGTGCAGTAGCGAACCACGCCGGAGAGCTTATGGCCGGGGCAGTTGACCTGTACCGGCGTGCCGATAGCCAGAGGTATTTCGAACTGCAAACACATCCCGGACGCTGAGATGTCTTCCAGGAGGGCCGTGGCCTTGCATTTGCGCCCGGGTGGCTCTTTCCAACTGACATCCACCATGTCGGCACAGAGCATCCGGATTTCTGCGCGTGATCGCGGCATGTCAATTTAATCGGCAGAGCGCCGGGATAGCTTTAGGAGCGCAAAGGGGCCGAGGCCCCGTTTTGCGCGATTACAAAGCAGCGCAAAGGGGCCGCGTGCCCGCGTCGTCAAACAGGATGAACCCGCGCGATGCTGGCGGCGCGGCCGGGGTCCCGTTTTGCGCGATTACAAAGCAGCGCAAAGGGGCCGCGTGCCGCGCCGTCAAACAGGATGAACTCGCGCGATCCTGGCGGCGCAGCCGAGGCCCCGTTTTGCGCGATTACAAAGCAGCAAAGGGGCCGCGTGTCCGCGCCGCCAAACAGGATGAACTCACGCGATGCTGGCGGCGCGGCCGGGGTCCCGTTTTGCGCGATTACAAAGCAGCGCAAAGGGGCCGCGGGACGCGCGTCAGGACTGCTAAACTACCAACAGTGTCCACTCAGACCAGCGTGGGCCCGGCCAGCGGGGCTTCTTCCTTCAGCAAGGCCAGCACCACGGCGTTCCAGATCCTGGCAGCTATGAGCTTCTGCCATCTTCTGAACGACATGATGCAGTCCGTCATTCCCGCGGTCTATCCGATTTTAAAGGTCTCATACCACCTCAATTTCCGGCAAATCGGGTTGATTACCCTGACGGTGCAGCTTACGGCGTCCTTGTTGCAGCCTTTTGTGGGCATTTACACCGACAACCGGCCAACCCCTTATTCGCTGCCCGTGGGCATGGGATTCACGCTGGCTGGCCTGCTGCTTTTATCCAGCGCACCGACATTTGGCATGATTCTGATAGCGGTGGCGCTGGTTGGTGTGGGATCGGCGGTCTTCCACCCGGAATCTTCCCGCGTGGCACGTTTGGCGTCCGGGGGGCAGCATGGGCTGGCGCAGTCGCTTTTTCAGGTCGGCGGCAATGCGGGATCCTCCCTGGGCCCGCTGTTGGCCGCTATGGTGGTGCTTCCCGGAGGGCAGCGCACGATCGCCTGGTTCTCGCTAGCGGCGTTGATCGCCATCGTTGTCCTGACGCGTGTGGGAGCCTGGTATAAGAGCCATGGGGCGGTCCGGGCCAAAGCGGCCGCCGCTAGTATAGCCAGCCGCCACAGTCAGATGTCGCGGCGAAAGATCGGGCTGGCGCTGGCAGTGCTGATGGCGCTGGTCTTCTCGAAATATTTCTATCTGGCCAGCCTCACCAGCTACTACACGTTCTTCCTGATGAGCCGCTTTCACCTGCCGATACGGTCGGCGCAGATCCACCTTTTCATTTTTCTGGGCGCCGTGGCCGCCGGGACCTTCATCGGCGGGCCGATCGGCGACCGGATCGGCCGCAAATACGTGATCTGGTGCTCGATTCTAGGCATTCTGCCGTTCACCCTGGTTCTGCCTTATGCCAACCTGTTCTGGACCACGGTGCTGAGCATAATTATCGGACTGGTGCTGGCCTCCGCATTCTCGGCCATCATCGTTTACGCGCACGACCTGGTGCCGGGGAGGATCGGCGCGATTTCGGGCTTGTTCTTCGGGTTCGCATTCGGCATGGGTGGCATCGGCGCGGCTATCATGGGCTGGCTGGCGGATGCCACCAGTATCGCTTTCGTCTACCGGGTATGTTCTTTCCTGCCGGCGATCGGCGTGCTGACCGTGTTTCTGCCCAACTTGGAAACCGGCTACAAGCGGGCCCGCGCTTAGATGCAACCGATCCGGATCTTCGTCACGGGCGGCACATTCGACAAAACCTACAACGAGCTGACCGGCGAGCTTTTTTTCAAGGAATCGCACCTGCCGGAAATGCTGCGCCTGGGCCGCTGCAACCTGGAGCTGGAGGTCCGCACGCTCATGATGATCGACAGCCTCCACATGACCGAGGACGACCGCCAGATCATTCTGCAGCATTGCCGCAATGCGCCCGAGAGCCGGATCGTCATCACGCACGGGACGGACACCATGGTCGAGACGGCGGCCGTGCTGGCGGGTGGCATCACCGATAAGACTATTGTGCTGACGGGCGCCATGATTCCCTACAAGTTCGGCAGTTCAGACGGGCTTTTCAACCTGGGTAGCGCACTGGCCCTGGCGCAAACGCTGCCGGCGGGGGTGTATGTGGCGATGAACGGCCGCTACTTCCCGTGGAACCGGGTGCGGAAGAACCGGAAGACCGGGATGTTCGAAGAATTCGAAGAGATGTTTCCTGCTTGACGCGGCGGAAAACCTACTGTATGCTACAACTGTACAGTGGGCTATGACCCGCGATGCTCAAATCCGGATCGATCCTGGCTCGGCGATGCCGGTAACGCGGCAGATCGTGGACCAGTTGCGGACGCTGCTGGTAGAGGGGGCGCTCGGACCGGATGACATCCTGCCCTCGGTTCGCCGCCTGGGCATCGATCTGGGAGTGCACTTCAACACCGTGGCGGATGCCTACCGCACGCTGGCCGAAGAGGGGTGGCTCGAAATCTCGCAGGGGCGCGGCGTGCGCGTACGGAAACGGCAAGCGCCCGCGGCCGGCGAGGAGACCCGGCGTCTTTTCCGCGAGCGCCTCCGGCAGCTTGTGGCGGAGATGCGTGCGCACGGGTTGTCGCAGGCGGTCGTGGCCCGGGAACTGGCATCACTGCTGGAGGCGGTGAAGTCATGAACGCGGTTTCGATTTTATTAATTGTTCCGGTTGTGCTGGTTGCCATGCTGCTGCACTGGTTGCCGCTATGGCGTCGCAGCAGTCTATGGTTCGCGGTCACCGTAGGGCCGGATTTTCGCAATAAGCCGGACGCCCGGCGCGTGCTGCGGGACTATCGCGTGGCGGTGTGGGCGGGATCCCTGGCGGCTTTGATCCTGGTATGGGCAGGCATCCAGTGGCAGCAGAGCTGGATGCTGGTGACCGGCCAACTTCTGCAAGTGTTGATCGCCGCCGCGGCCTTCGCCACCGGCCGGAATCGAATCAAGCCGTTTGCGCGGAGTAGCGGAGGGGCGCGGTCGGCGCCGCTTTCGAGCGCAGCCGAGAGATTTCCCGGAGGGGTCGCCGCCGTAGCCGTACCGTATGGCATGCTGGCGGCGGCCGCTGCCTATCTGTATCTGAACTGGCAGCGCATTCCAGCGCGCTTTCCGGTTCACTGGGGAATGTCGGGGGCGCCGGACAGTTGGGGAGAACGCAACCGGCGCAGCGTCTTCGGTCCGCTTCTGGTAGGGATTCTGATCATTGCGTTATTGCAGGCGCTGGGCTACATGATGCTGCGCGGATCGCCGCGCGCCCGGATACCGGAAACGGCGGAATGGACCGCGCGCTTCCGCCGCGCCAACCTGCGCATGATTGTGGCGATGGGCTGGACCATGAGCGCGCTGTTCAGCACCATCTCGCTGGCGAGCCTGTCAGCAGGCGACCGGATGCCGGTATCCGCCTGGGTGATGGTGGGCGTGGTGCTGGCGGTCACGGCAGGATTTCTCTGGCCGATCATCCGGATCAGCCAGGAGCCTGGTAGCGGCAGCGACGGCACGCCCGACGAGTGCTGGAAGCTGGGCCAGATCTACTACAATCCGGACGATCCGGCGTTAATGGTGGAGAAGCGGTTCGGCGTGGGCTACACCATCAACTTCGGCAACCGCGCATCCTGGCTGGTGATCGCACTGCTTTTGTTGGTGATCTTCGTTCCATTCCTGCTGTAAAAAGCGCGCTGGCAGAGTACGAATCTGCGACAATAATCGGCAGTCCTATGCCTTGCCTCCTCCTGATCCTGGTGCTGGCATTCCCGCGGGTGGTGCTGGTGCTCTTGTGGCTGTTTAATACCCGATATCTGAATCACGTTTACCACGGGCTGCTCATTCCCGTGCTGGGCTTCATTTTCCTGCCGCTCACCACCCTGGCGTACGCGTGGATGATCAATAATCACCGCCCCATGGAGGGCATCAACCTGCTCATCATGATTGTGGCGGTGATCATCGATGTGGGCGGACTGGGCGGCGGTGAGTACCATCGCCGGGGCCGCGATTGACCCGGCATGCCCGATTTTCCGCAGTTCAGCCTGGCGGGGCAGATTGCGCTGGTCACAGGCGCGGCGCGCGGCTTGGGACGGGCGATCTCACTGGCCCTGGCAAACGCCGGGGCGGATGTGGCGCTGGGGCTGCGCGACGTGAACGCCGACGGGGGCCTGGCGAGGGAGATCGAGGCGCTGGGGCGGCACGCCTTGCCGCTACAGATGGACGTGACCAGCCTGGAGCAGATCCGGCATGCGGTGCACGTCACGGCGACACATTTCGGCAGGCTGGATATTCTGGTGAACAACGCCGGAATCGCGCCGGGGAATCCGGCGGAAGACTTTCGCGAGGACGATTTCGATCTGACCCTGCGGGTGAATCTGAAGGGAACTTTCTTTGCGTGCCAGGCCGCCGCCCGGGTAATGATTCCACAGAACGGCGGGCGCATCATTAACCTGGGATCGCAGGCGGGCGCGGTAGCGCTGCCCACCGAATCCGTCTACTGCATGACCAAGGCCGCCATCGCGCACCTGACTAAATGCCTGGCGGTCGAATGGGGCAAATACAACATCACGGTGAATGCGGTGGCGCCGACCTTCATTTTTACGCCGGGCACCGAGGAGGCCCTGGCCGATCCAGCCTTTCGCGCCGACGTGGTGGAGCGCATTGCGGCCTTGCACCGTATCGGCGAGCCGATGGAGGTGGCCGGCGCGGTGGTGTTCCTGGCCTCACCGGCGGCGTCGCTGATCACCGGCCATACCATGCTGATTGATGGCGGCTGGACAGCACGGTAGCGATCCGGGATCAGAGGCGCTTCGATCGCACTCTCCAGGCGGTCAGGGCACACAGGGGAATGATGAGCAGCACAGCAACCGCCATAATCACGGAAGACTGGTGAACGGGGAAATAACGGTCCTTGATGTAGATGTCCAGGGTTCCGGGCAGCACGAAGGCTCCCGCCAATGCTGCCAGGGCCAATAGCCAGAGAAGGGCGAGCAGTATGCGCAGGATCACGGCGTTCAGTATACACACTCGGGAACGGTTGTGCGAGGCTGGGAGCCTCGCGCAGGCGGAGCGCCTGCCCCACGGCCTTAGGCAGGCATACCAGGCAAGGGCGATGAGCTATGCACTCGCGCCAGGTGCACGAAGGCTTCGGCCGCCTCGCACCCCGACTCGCGGCCGCGATAGCTCTCCATCACCTGGTGGAACTCGCGGTAGATGCGTTCGCCATCCTGACTTTTATGGGCGAACAGGGCGGCCTTCTTCTTCTCCCGCACCTGGACGATATCCACATAATCGGTGGGATGAAAGCCCATGGTCTGGTCGCCTAGGTCCACCTCGTAGTAATACAGCTCAAACCGGCCGCGGGCGGCCAGCCAAGCGCGGTAAGTCAGTGTGCTGGCGGCCTGGTGATCGAGATGCGAATCGATGGGCCATTGGGCAAAAACCACGTCGGGATCTTCGGCGAAGATCAGCTTGCGGAGCGAATCCGCCGCGGCGCTATCCACCACGGTGGCGCCGTCGATCTGCCCGGCGAAAACCGGTTTTGCCCCCAGAATCCGGCAGGCGGCTTCGCACTCGGCCGAACGGATGGCGGCGGCCTCGGTGTGGGACTTGTGGGGGATACCGGCCTCGCCGCGGGTCAGATAAATGATGGTGACGTGGGCTCCCAGCGCGCCATAGCGCGCCAGCGTCCCGCCGCACCCGGACTCCGGGTCGTCCGGATGGCCGCCCACGCAGACAATCTTCGGCATACGGCCGGGCGACGTTTGTCCCGCGGCAGCCAAGGCGGGCAAAGTCAGGAACTGACGGCGCGAAGAACTCATCGGAAAAGCCCCAGGGCTACGATTATAGGCGATCCGCTAATCAATGCGCTTCAACGCGCGGGCGTATTTCCGATCGTCTTTCAGGATATGGTCGGTAAGCCAGTGGCGCAGCATCAACATCAACGTTGTATTTGAAATAACATGGCCGTCCTGAATCCGCTGCAGAAGTTCCACCACCTGCCCGGTCAGCAGGCTGTGCTGTTCGATGTGCTCGGCGAGTGATTCGTAACCCGCTTCCCGCAACATCTCTTCCTCAAAGCTGAAGTGCACGCGGGTGTAATCCACCAACTGGCGAAGCAGCGTTTTTTGAAACGCCTGCCCGCGCCCCTCCCACATGGCTTCCTGGAGTTGCCGGAGCAGCGTCACCAATACCTGATGCTGCTGGTCGATGGCTTCGATGTTGAGGCTGTACTGCGGTAACCAGGAAACAAACGAATCGCCGCTCATAAACGACTCCATCGGCAGCGGGCCGCCGGGGCTTTAGGGCCTGGGGCTTTAGGCTAACCGCGTTCACTTGCCCACAACGAACAGATGGCCGTCGTTCTGAGAGTAGATTTTGCCGTCGCCGCCAATGGATGCCGGTGTATAAGCCGCGCCCAGCGCGAGTTGCTGGAAGATTTCATCGATCAGCGTGCCGCCCTGGCCTATGGCGAACATGTTGCCGTCTTCGCTATTGGCGTACACCAAGCCGTTGGCGTCGATCGCCGGGCTATTCACACACCATTCGAATCCGTTGGGGTGGTCGGAGACGCAACTAAGTGTGCCGTCCGTATTCCGCGTGCAGCTATTCGTGTTCGTATTCTGGTAGCTCCACTCGGCTTTGAGCCCGGCGCCGACCTGGGTCACTAAGTATTGTTCGGGCGATGCCGGATTGTTCGTGGTGCGGTCGGACGGGCAATTGGTGGTGTCATCGCAATAAGAGCCGATGCCGCCGTAATGGTTGTCTTTGGTGACCGCCGACCAGGTGCCATCATGAGGATAGATGGCCGGCGTGGTGTCCCACCCGAAGCCAAACGCGCCCAGATAGTTGCCGCTGGAATCGAAATGCACCAGGTGGCCTTGCTCGTAGTTATAGCGGCTCCAGGTGCCGAACAGGATGCTGCCGTCAGGGGCGACGACGGGGGTGGAGGAGGCGTCGTCCAACACGCTGCCGTCGCCGGGCTGATTGGTCAGCGGATCCACTCCTTGCAACGCGCCCGCGCGGCAGCCGCCAGCCGAGCCATCAGGAGGCAACCAGCCGCCATCGCTTGGTGACACGCCGCAGCCGTCGTGGAAAAGATTGCGCAGCGAGGCGGCCCATTTCAGGGTCAGATCGGGATTCAGCGCCAGCAAAAAAGCGTAGCGATCGTTGAAGTGCGCACGGCTGACGGTGTAAATGGTGCCGTCTGGCGCTACCGCGGGCGAAACATTCATGCCGGCGCGCTGAGAGCCGCAAATCGAAGTCGCGGGAACGGCGGTGGTGCTGGGTGGCCAAGGCAACTGCGAGGGATCGAACGACGTGACGCACTGGCTGCCGGGGCTGGGCGCCTTTGATCCCAGCAGATCCGTATAGCTGGCCGTGCTAATGGCGCCGCCGGAAGTCACTTTCACCAGCCAGGAATTGGTGACGTCGTTCCCATAGAACCCGTTGGCGGTGACCACCTGGATCGCGTTGTAGAAAAGGCTACCGCTGGAATCCACCGTGATCGGCCCCGTCTGGTAAGTATTCGGATCGGTTCCGAAGGGAGCGAAGCGCTGGAACGGGATGCCGTTGTCCTTGTCCACTGCGAGGACGCTGCCGCTCGCCCCAGGCAGGTAGATAACACCGTTGCCCAACGCCGCATGGAACACCGGCTCCCAGAAATCCGCGCTGGACCCGGGCGCCTTCCAGTCGCTGACGCATTGCCATTGAAGGGCGAGCTGGCCGTTCTGCCAGGTGAACTTGCTCTCTCCCCAAATCTGGGTGGCGAAGCTGGTGGGATCGTACGTGCCGGACTTATATTCCATGTAAACGTCGTTGCCATCCACCAGTGGCACCTGATAATGCGTCACCAGCTCGTTGTAATTTGCGCTCTGCTCCTGCTGGACTAGAGGATCGTAAATGATATTCGCCAGGATTTCCTGCAGGCTTTGCCCGGCCACGGCCAGGCTGCTGCCATGTTGGGGGTTTTGGGCCCACTGCGGCCAGCCGGCGCCAACGGCTACATTTTCCTGGACAGTGCTGGTCACGCCGCCGGCCTGGATCTGGAGCGGCGCAGCGCTGGCAGGTAATTCGGTGGAGGGCACGGTGACGTTGATCTGGTACACGCCTACGAATTGCGGCGATAATCCCGCGAAGATAACGGGCATCGAAACGCCACCAATAGTGACAGTCGGAGCGGCCGTGGCATAACGCAGCCCATCGAGCGAATTGTTGGCTGTGATGCCGGGAGGATTAACCGGACCCAAGCCGCTGGCCAGTAGAAGAAGGGTGTCGCCAGGGGTGGCCGGGTGGCTCGAGAAGCCGGGGATGGCGCCGGTGGGTGCTGCCAACGAGCCGTCCGGATTGATGGCCACCGCGTAGCTTGAGACTGCGAACAGCCTGGGCGCGAAAGCTCCGACCTGCACGGACTGCGGAGCCGAAGAGAAGGCCCCATTCGTGACGGTGACGGTGACCGGTCCCGCGACGGGGACCTCCCAGGGAAGCTGCGCATTGATCTGTTGCGGGGAGACGTAAAGTAGCGGCGCGGCGATCCCGTTGAAGCTTACGGACACACTGCCCAGCTTGAACGGCAAGGGGATAACGGTCGCCGGCTGAGCACCCGTCGCGAGGTTGGCGCCAAAGATAGAGATCAGCGATCCCGGTACCACCGGAGCCATAAAGGAAGCCGCGTCGACCACGCCGCCCGGCTCGACCACCGGCATCTGCGCCAGGGCAAAGGCAAGCGGGAACAGGACAAGACTGCAGGACGCCAGCACCCTCATGCGCGGAATTCTACCACGCGCCTGTGGCTGCCTTCAGCGTGCCTTCAGCCGGCGCTCGGCAGCATGGCCAGAGGGGTGCCACGCGTGCGGAATTCGTACCGTTCGATTTTAACGGCGGCGGAGCCCGGCTCGCTATCGACCACCCAACCGAAAATCTCCAACTTCATCGCGCAAGTGTCACCCAGCATCGCCGGCCAGTTTACGGCCACCCTGATCCTGTCCCCTAATTTCAGCGTATGTTGGGTTGAGAACCGAACTTCGCGGCTGCTGATTTCGAGCGTTTTCCCGACGCCGGCAAGCGCTATCCGGCTGCCCTTTACACATTGATATCGAACATCTTGTTGTATCGGAAAGTAGAGCCGCCCTCTGCGTCTCAAGTCCTCTCCTAGAACCCTATTCATGGTAGACATCGAATTAGCTTTTGCGGTGTCCTGCCCGGCCTTTCTATTAGGGTGAGCGCCTGCGAAGCGCCCAAATTAGTGAGACGCCGATGGCCGCCACAATGACTACAGGCCACCAACCCGAAAAACTTGCGATAAAGGCCGACGCCCACACGTTAGGCAAGAATATCATGAGATAAAAATTATGTAAAGTTTTTTAATTTGGTCCGATTACCATAACCGTCCGCCAGTGCTACGATGCATAGATCGCCGACGACCATCCATGCCCTCGATTCACCTGAATACTCCCCTACCCGGACCTCGCTCAAAGGCCCTGGGTGAACGCCGGATGCGAGCCGTACCGCGCGGCGTGTCGGAAGTGACTCCGATTTTTGTGGCCCGCTCGGAAGGCGCGGTGATAGAAGATGTGGATGGCAACTTCCTGCTGGATTTCGCGGGCGGTATCGGGTGCCTGAACGCCGGCCATCGCGAGCCTGGTGTGGTCGCCGCATTGCACGCCCAAGCCGACCGTTTCCTGCACACCTGCTTTATGGTCACGCCGTATGAAAGCTACGTGCGCCTGGCGGAGAAACTGAACTCGCTGGCACCGGGCGCGACGCCCAAGAAGACGCTGCTGCTGAACAGCGGGGCCGAAGCGGTGGAGAATGCCATCAAGATCGCGCGCGCCTATACGCACAGGCCCGCGGTGATCTGCTTTGAAGACGCTTTCCACGGGCGCACGCTGCTGACGCTGGCGCTGACCAGCAAGACGCATCCTTATAAAGCGGGCTTCGAGCCGTTTCCGGGCGATGTGTACCGGGTGCCGTATGGCCAGCCAGCGGCACTGCTGGAGGATACTTTCCAGCGGGTGGTGGCGGCGGAGTCGGTGGCGGCGCTGATCGCGGAGCCGGTACAGGGCGAAGGGGGCTTCATCGTGCCGCCGCACGGATGGCTGGCGGCGGTGGCGGAGGTGTGCCGCAAGTACGGCATCCTGCTGATTGCCGACGAGGTGCAGACCGGTTTCGCGCGTACCGGGAAGATGTTTGCCATCGAGCACGAGGGAATCGAACCGGAGTTGATGGTGACGGCCAAGAGCCTGGGCGGCGGATTGCCGCTGGCCGCGGTCACGGGTAAGGCGGAGATCATGGATCATACCGGGCCGGGGGCGCTGGGAGGCACCTTCGGAGGCAACCCGATGGCCTGCGAAGCGGCGTTGGCCGTCATTCAGGCGATTGAAAACGGGAAACTCTGTGAGCGCGCCGTGCAGTTGGGCGGGCAGTTCAGGGAGCGGGCGCTTCGGTGGCAGAAACGATTCCCGGCCGTGCGGGAGGTGCGGGGTCTTGGGGCTATGCAGGCGTTCGAACTGGTGGACGCGGCTGCTACCAAGGCGTTGGCCAGGCATTGCTATGAACGGGGGCTGATCCTGATCACTGCCGGCACGTATGGCAATGTGGTGCGAGTTTTGATGCCGCTGGTGGTGAGCGATGCGCAGATGGGCGAAGCTCTCGATGTGATGGAATCCGCCCTGGAGGCCGCATGAAGAGGCCGTGGGGCAGGCCCTCGGCCTGCGCGGAGCTCTCAGCTCCGCTGCTTTCGGTTTGTGCCGTGTTAGGGGCGGGGCTTAGAGCCCCGCGCAGGCCACGGGCCTGCCCCACGATCTGGTTATAGGCTGCATCCTCCTGTTGCTTCGTGCTTATTGGGTGCCATAAAGGCTACTCCTACGCTCGGCCTATCTGGTGTGGGAAGGATACGCGGACCCGTCGTTCATGACCGGCTTCGAAGCCAAGTGCGCGTGCAAGGTTCGGGCATCCTACATGGGATCGAGCGACGAACTGGTGGCCAAGCTGCGCGGCGGCAGCGCCGCCAATTACGACGTGATTTCTCCCTCGAGCGACGTGGCCACCATGATCGCCACCACGGGCCTTGCGGCGCCGCTGGACCTGGCGCAGGTGCCCACATACCAGCAATTGATGCCCCGGCTAACTTCGCTGCCGCTGGTCAAGACGGGCGGCAAAGTCTACGGCGTGCCCTATCAGTGGGGACCGAATCCATTGCTTTACGATACGACCGCCTTCCCGGCCGCACCGGATAGCTGGAACATCCTGTGGGATCCGAAGGCGAAGGGCAAGGTCTCGGTTTGGGACGACCTGTCCACGGTCTACATGGCCGCGCAGGTGCTTGGGTTCGACAAGCCCGATCCGCACGCCCTCTATAACCTGACCGACGACCAGCTGCAGAAGGTCAAAGCGAAACTGCTCGAGCTGAAACCCAACATCCGCAAGATCTGGTCGACCGGCGGCGAGCTGACCAATCTCTTCGAAAACCATGAGGTGACGCTGGCGATGGGCTGGCCGCTGATGACCAATCAGCTTCGCAAGCGCAATTTTCCGATCGGCGAAACGATCCCCAAGGAGAACACTACGGGATGGATCGATCACCTGATGGTGACGGCGGCCAGCGACCACAAGGATCTTGCGCAGCAGTTGATCGAATACCTGGTGGAAGCTAAAACGCAGAAGCAGGTGATCGCCGTCACAGGCTATCTGCCGTCGAATCCCGAGGTGGCCGGCCTGTTGAGCGCGGACGAAAAGAAGAACCTGCACCTCGACGACCTGGACCATTATCAGCAGCGGATCTACTTCTGGGAAGACGTGCCGCGCCGCGACAAATACAACCAGATCTGGAATGAAGTGAAGGCCGCCCAATAATGCCTCTGCTGTCGATCCGCGGCGTTGCGAAACGATTCGGCCAGGCGCCGGTGTTGCGCGATGTGTCGCTGGAGATCGCGGCGGGCGAGTTCCTGACGGTGTTGGGCGAGAGCGGATCGGGAAAAACCACGCTGCTACGCCTGCTGGCGGGCTTCGAGCATCCGGACGCAGGCGAAATCTGGATGGATGGCGCGCGGCTCGACCAACTGCCGCCCAACAAGCGCGGCGTGAATACGGTATTCCAGCATTACGCGCTGTTTCCGCACCTGTCGGTCTTCGAAAATGTGGCGTACGGGCTGCGCGCGCGCAAGACGCCCAAAGAAGAGATTGCGCCGCGCGTGGAGAAGGCGCTGGCACAGGTGAAGATGACGGATTTTGCGGCGCGGCGACCCACGCAGTTGAGCGGCGGCCAGCAGCAGCGGGTGGCGCTGGCGCGCGCGCTGGTGAATCGCCCCAAGCTGTTGCTGCTCGACGAACCGCTGTCGGCGCTGGACGCCCGGCTGCGGCGCGAGATGCAGGTGGAGCTGAAATCCCTGCAGCGTGAAGTGGGGATTGCGTTCCTGTTTGTGACGCACGATCAGGACGAGGCCATGGCGCTGTCGGACCGGATCGCGCTGCTGCGGTCGGGCGAACTGGAACAGGTGGATACGCCGCGCGGGATATACAACCGGCCGCGCACCGCGTACGCCGCCAACTTCATCGGCATGACCAACCTACTGAAGGGTCGGGTGGAGAATGGCTGCGCGCGATGCGGTCCGCTGGAATGGCTGAGCGGCGGCGCTTCCGGCGATGCGGTGTTTTCGTTGCGGCCCGAGTGCATCAGGCCGGGCGGTCCGTACCGGGGCGTGGTGCGGCGGCAGACTTTCGGGGGCGCGTCGGACCTGATCGAGATCGAGTGCGCCGGAGGACTGGTGCTGACCATGCGCGCGGCCAGCCAGGGTGAATTGTCCGGCGAGCAAACATTCGGGTTCCGGCCGGAGGAGGCTGTACGCCTGGGATGAGGACCACCAGAAGAGACGCGATTCGATACCTGATTGCCGGGGCGGCCGCATCGGCTTGTCCGCTGGGCGCCGCACCGGTATCGCAACTGGGCAGCGAGGATAACCGGATCTGCCACAGCGTGCGCGACGGCGCGCATTTCGACATCCCCAAGCCTTCGGGCACGTATGACGTGGTGATCGTGGGCGGCGGCCCCAGCGGCCTGATGACGGCCTGGCAACTGCGGCACACGAATTTCCTGCTGCTCGAAAAGGAGCCGCG
Organism: Bryobacterales bacterium; assembly: GCA_963843255.1. Taxonomy (GTDB): domain Bacteria; phylum Acidobacteriota; class Terriglobia; order Bryobacterales; family Bryobacteraceae; genus Bog-159. Next base: position 226,394 of record CAWJJQ010000012.1, read on the forward strand.
CCTGGGCGGCAATGCCATCAGCGAGCAATGGCGCGGAGTCTGGTATTCCACCGGCGCCGCTTACCAGGAAGCGTACAAGCCGATCGAAGAGCTGTGCGGCGAGATCGGCCTGCCCATCCATCGTATCCGCAGCGTGGACGCGGCCATCATCAACGATACGGTGGTGCCGGATTTCTGGGGCGAGGGACTGGGAAAGTCGCCTTACCCGGACCGGGTGAAGAAGAGCTTCGCCAGGTTTGTGGCGGACATGAAGGCGCTGGATGCGGTGAAGCACGCCAGCAAGCTGGACGATATGGTGTTCGCCGACCTGCTGAAACCCTACGAACCGGAGCTGAAGCAATGGTTCGACAATTTCGGACCGAATAACTGGGGTGCGGACACCGAGAACAGTTCGGCGCTGATCGGCGCCACCAGCCTGGACTGGGGCGGCGGGGTGGACCAGGAGCGCTTCACGTGGCCGGGAGGTATGGGCCGCATTTCACTGGCGCTGGAACAGGCCATTGAAAAAGCCGTGCCCGGCCGGCTGCACAAGAGCGCGACCGTGGTGCAGGTGGAGCAGGCCGGGGGAAAGCCTACGGTCAGCTTTTTCCAGGATGGCGAGCTCAAAACGGTGACGGCGCGGGCGGTGGTGATCGCCTGCCCCAAGTTCATCGCCAAGAGAATCGTGAAGGGGCTGGACCGCGAGCATGCCGAGGCCATGGCGCAACTGCGGTATCAGCCTTATTTGGTGGTGAATATCTGCTCGCGCGAAGTGATCTACAACGGCTCGTACGATACCAACATTCCCGCGCCATCGCCGATCGTGGATTTCAATGTCGCGGATTGGGTGGAGAATCGGGATAACCGTGAGACGAAGCGGCCGGCGGTGCTCACATGCTACGTGCCGCGGCACGAGGCGGAACGGGTGAAGGTGCTGGACGACGGGTATTGTACCCATATGGGCGAGACTGCCGTCGATCTGATCGACCGCTGGTTTCCGGGCGCGCGCAACAAGATCGAGGAGGTACACATCTATCGGCGCGGGCATCCCATGTGCATGTCCACACCCGGGGCGACCACGCGCATCGCGCCGAAGATTCGCAAGCCGCTCGGCAACCTGTTCTTCGCGCACTCCGATTCGGAGGGCGAGATTACCGAGTACACCACAGCGCATAGGGCCGCCGCGCGCGTGACCCGGGAGGTGAAGCGTGTACTCGCGCCTGTATAAAGCGCTGGTTACGGTGCCGCCGCTGGCGTGGGTGGCGGTCTTCCTGATTGCGCCGTACCTGTTTCTGTTCTGCTTCAGCTTCTGGAGCGTGCGTTCGCAGGCGATTGTCCATAACTGGAACCTGAACAATTACCGGCAACTCGCGCAGAATCCGGTATACGTGCAGGTGCTGCTACGCTCCATGCGGATCGCCGGCATGGTCACAGTGTTATCGCTGGCGCTCAGCTTTCCGCTGGCGTATTATCTCTCGTTCCATGCGCACGGACGGAAAGATCTGCTCTATCAACTGGTGATCATTCCGCTTTGGGTCAGCTACCTGGTGCGGGCGTATGCGTGGAAGACGATCCTGGGCAGCGACGGGGTGCTAAATACGCTGCTCGAATACACTGGTTTGACGCGGCATCCGGTGGAGTTCCTGCTCTACAGCCCGTTCGCCGTGGTCCTGACGCTGACGCACATCTATACGCCGTTCGCTTTTCTGCCTATCTATGCGTCGCTCGAACACATTCCGCGCAACCTGGTGGAGGCTTCCGCGGATTTGGGCGCATCCGGCTGGCGCGTCTTCCGGACCGTGATCCTGCCGCTGGCATTGCCGGGGGTCCTGGCCGGCGCGACCTTCGCGTTTGTGCTGAGCTTGGGCGATTTTCTGGCGCCGCTGCTGCTGGGCGGCCCCAGCGGCATTATGATTTCGAACGTAGTGGTGAGCCTGTTCGGGGCGGCCTACGACTGGCCTTTGGGCGCGGCGATTTCGCTTTGCATGCTGGTCTTCGTGGTGCTGCTGCTGATGGCCACCGAGCGGCTCGAGAAACGCTGGAGCTTCCGGTGAAACGCGCGCCCTGGCTTCGCCTGCACGCGATAGTGGTGTTCGCGTTCCTGTATCTGCCGATCGCCGTGCTGACGATCTATTCGTTCAACGGCGAGAGTGTGGGCGGGTTCCCGCCGCGCGGCTGGACGCTGCGCTGGTACGCCATGTTATTCGAAGATGACGCGCTGCTGTCGTCGGTAGGGAACAGCTTGGTGGTCGCTGCCATGGCCATGGCGATCGCGCTGCTGGTGGGGATGCCGGCGGCGCTGGCGCTCGATCGCACGAACTTCCCCGGTAAGTGGGCCTTCCGGCGCCTGGTGCTGCTGCCTTTGATTCTGCCCGGCATCATCACGGGGCTGTCGCTGCTGATGCTTTTCGTCACGGCCGGGATGAAGCTCAGCTTGTGGACCATCATGCTGGGACACGGCACCGCGCTGATCTCCGTGGCCACGACGGAAATCTTCGCCGGGCTGCAGAAACTCGATCGCGCGCAGGAAGAAGCTTCGCTCGACCTGGGGGCCAGCCAGTGGCAGACTTTCTGGCGCGTTACGGTGCCCAATCTGCGGCTCTCGATTATCGGCGCGGGACTGCTGATATTCACGCTTTCGATGGACGAGATCGCCGTCAGCTTTTTTCTGATCGGGCGAGACAACACGCTGCCGCTCGAAATCTGGTCGCGGCTGCGGCGCGGGATTACGCCCGAAATCAACGCCGTCTCGGCCGCGATTTTTGCCTTCTCCCTGCTCATGATCGTGCTGTGGTACCGGCTGCGGAAGGCGCAGAGCAAAGTTTATGCAATCGAATCGTAGGAACTTCATCAAATTCGTGGTGGCCGGATCGGTAGCCGCCGGCTGCCCGGTGGACCAGGCGCTGGTGGCCGCTCCGGCGCCGGCGGTGGATGGCGAGCACAACGAGGTCTGCCACCAGGTGCGCGACGGGCACCAGTTTGCGCGGCCGGCGGCTGCGGCGCGGCATGATGTGGTGATCGTGGGCGGCGGCATGAGCGGGCTGTCGTGTGCGTGGTTCCTGCGCGATCAGGATTTTCTGCTGCTCGAAAAGGAAGAACACTGGGGCGGCAACGCTTATCTGGAAGAATATGCCGGACAGGCTTTCGCTACCGGCACGGCGTACACCTCGAAGAACGAAAGCGGCGTGATGGCGTTGTGCAAGGAACTGGGCCTCGAGCCGCTGCCCATCGACTGTCCCGACGGACTGGCGTTGAATCGCGAGTTCGTGCCACATGCCTGGCACGAGGGCCTCGATCATCTGCCTTACCCCGCGAATGTGCGCGACAGCTTCCGCAAATTCAAGCAGGACATGCTGAAGGTGGAACTGATGAAGCGCCTGGCCGAGCTGGACGGCATGCCGTTGACCGATCTGCTGAAAAACTACGCGCCGGAATTGAAGACCTGGTGGGACGATTACGGACCATCGAACTGGGGCGCAGATGCGGCGAATACGTCGGCGCTGGTGGGGCTCGGCGACTTTCAGGACTTCGCGAAAGAAGAGCCGGACGAGCGGGTCACGTTCCCCGGCGGCCTGGGGGCGATCACGCGCAAACTGAGCGAGCGCCTCAACGCGACGCATGGCGACCGTATGCTGGGCGGGGCCACCATCGTGGCGGTGGAGCAGGGAAAGCACGAGGTGACGGTGACCTATGTGCACCAGGGGCAAGTGAAGGCGGTGACCGCCAAAGCGGCCATCATGGCCACGCCGAAGTTCATCACGCGGCGGCTGGTGGCGGGCCTGCCGGAGGCGCAGCGGGAGGCCATGCACAAGATGCGCTATGCGCCTTATCCCGTGGTCAACGTGATTTTCGATAAGCCGGTGTTCAATGGCGGGTACGACACCTGGTGCCCAGGAAATGCTTTCACAGACGTGATCGTGGCCGATTGGGTGGTCCGCAACCAGCCCGGCTACCGGCAGAAGAACAATATCCTGACATTTTATACGCCGCTGCCTGAAGCCGAGCGCGCCCGGCTATTGACCGAAGAGGGCGCGCGCGATCTGGCAGCCAACGTCCTGCGCGACTGGCAGAAGCTGCTGCCGGGATCGAATGTGGATCCGCTGGAGGTGCACATATACCGGCGCGGACACCCCATGTTCATGGCCACGCCGGGCATGTTTACCAAGCTGATCCCGGCGGCGCGGCAGCCGATGGAGCGCATCTTCTTCGCCAATACGGATTCGACCGGTCCGGTGTCGATGACCGCCGGGGCGATTACGGCGTCGCACAGGGCGATTGGGGAGATGCAGCGCATGCTGGCAGGCTAAAAAAGGTCAAAAGCGCTGCTGGTATCGTGCGCTAATTCGAGATAAAGAAGCGGCGTAGTCTAATCTTGTCCCGTTGTAATCGACCCATTCGAACGGGTACGGCGGCTCATTGGTGGCTTTGAACCGGAGCACAAGGAATTCGTCAAACTCCTGTTCCGCATCCGCCCGTAAGCGACGCTCAGCCGCTGGCGCCTCCTGGCATGGGTGGAGAAATCCTGCCCTGCCTGTTGTCCGAAAAGGCCGATCACCTTCGTAGCTGACGGTGTGATCTGCCTGATTGATGCCGACGACGGCTATGCAGATCGGATGTCCACCTCCACGCTTGAACTGGGTCACCTGATTGCGAAGATCGTTGATCACCCGGTCTATCTGCTTGATCATGGCCTTCGCCAGCACTTTGACCTCAATACCGATCTCAACAGTCGCGATAGGGCCTCGGGCCACCGAATACCCGGTGTCACTGATGGCGGTCTCGCCGGGAATAATCTCTCCAAAGGTCCCGTCGCCACGCCTGGCGATCACACCACGGCGCTTGTTCTGGACATTCAAAACGCGCTCCTTACGGTCTAAGACTGCTTCGACTAGTTTCCGGGAACGGTTGAGGGAGACCAGGTCCTCGTAGAGATGCATGGCCACGAAGTCTCCTTGGTTGGATGCCCTGTGTTTGTAGATCTTGCCCTCAAACAGCAGCCGAAATTCTGTTAGAAGGCGGTACTCGGGTTGTCCGCGGCTCTCTATCAATGATGACCTCGGCTTCGGTGGCGCCCACAAAGCGGTGTAGTCGCGCAGCCTTCAGTACGCGCTGTCGCGCGATCTCGACATATGCCGCTTCGATTTCATTGGCGATCGAATTTCTGCCTGACATGATAGCAGCCTGGGAAGTTGAGCCGGTACCCGAGAAGGGGTCCAAAACAGTATCCCCGGCGAACGAGAAGAGTTTGATGAGCCGTTCAGCTATTTCAACAGGGTAGGGCGCTGGATGGCCTTCCCGCGTAGAGGCGCCCCGCACATCAGTCCAGATGGAGCGCTGCCATGTTTTCATTTCCTCACGGGTGAGCATGGAGAGGGCTTTCTGCAGAGGAGGAGTCGTGCGGTATTCACCACCTTTGCGCAGAAACAGAATATATTCGATGTCGTTCTTGATAATCCCACCCGGCTGGTATGGCTTGCCGTAGAAGCCCGCTCCGTTGCCGGCGGCCTCGGTTACTCCGTTGGCGATTTTGTGCCACAAGATCGGCTGGAGACAGTCAAGACCCACCTTTCGCGCGCGCACCTGAATGTCAGAGTGGAGGGGCACAATGTAGTGCCGCCCCCCCTTTTTGCGAGGTATGCAGACGTCGCCCACTACGCAACAAATCCGGCCGCCACCTACGAGCACGCGGCGGCACTCGCGCCATACGCGATCCAACTCGCGAAGAAAGTGCTCGTAATCCACGAAGTGTCCCATCTGGGACTCGTTGCCCGCAGCGTACTGCTTTAGCGTCCAGTACGGTGGCGACGTGACCACCAAGTGAACCGATTCATCCGGTACCCAGGACAAATCGCGCGCGTCGCCGAGGTGAAGCCGGTGGGTCGTGTGGACATAAGGGGCAGGCCATGCCACTTCACGATAGTGTAGGTTCGCGGCTAATAGCGCCTTTAGTCCCTCCGGTGTGTTGTCCTCGAAGGGAAGCGGCGGGGCGGAACGGGGCTTCGATCGCCCAGGATCCACGAAGAGATTATTCTGCATTCTCGCGTCCGCTGTTGGCTTCCTCAATCGTCTCCTGACCGATAGCGCCTCACCAAAAACTAGTGTGGCAGCCTTGATAGGAATTGTACCGTTTTCCGATGTTGGTTCGCCCATCATCTTTTCTCATCGGTTGGATGAATGAGATTCGTCAGCGGGGCGATTTCGGATTCGCACCGGGCGATCGGGGAGATGCGGCGCATGCTGGCCGGCTAGCCCTTGTAAACTAAGCTTTCATGCCCGTACAAAGCTCGCTGTGCCTGATGGCCGGGATGGTGCGCGATCGCGCTATCTCGCCGGTGGAACTGGTGGAGGCCCACCTGGCGCAAATCGCCGCTCAGAATCCGCGCTTGAACGCCTTTGTCGTCGTGCTGGAAAACGAGGCACGCGCGGCCGCGCGGGCGGCCGAAGCCGCGGTGATGCGCGGCGAATCACTGGGACTGCTGCACGGCGTTCCGGTCACCGTGAAGGACAGTTTCGACATCGAGGGCCTGCCCACGCTGGCGGGCAGCCGCTTCCGCCTGGGACATAAGGCCGCGCGGGATGCCACGGCGGTCGCACGGCTGCGGGCGGCGGGTGCGATCATCCTGGGCAAGACCAATACGCCCGAGTTTCTTTCCAGCTACGAAACGGACAATTTTCTTACGGGGCGCACGAACAATCCGTGGAACCTGGAGCGCACGCCGGGCGGATCGAGCGGCGGCGAGGTGGCGGCTATTGCGTCGTTCTGTTCGGCGGGCGGCATCGGCAGCGATGGCGGCGGTTCCATCCGCATACCGGCGCACTTCTGCGGCATCGCGGGGCTGAAACCTACGCCGGGCCGGATCTCGGCAGCCGGACATTTTCCGGCGATGTGCAATCCCGGCGGCCTGCTGAGCGTGGCCGGTCCGCTGGCGCGCTCCGCGGAGGACGTACGGCTTCTGTTTGCCGCCCTGGCAGGGTACGACAGCCAGGATCCGTTTTCGGCGCCGGTGCCGCTGCGGACGCCCGGCGAAACCCGGCTGCGCGTAGGCGTGGTCGAGCAGTTCTACCAGGTCCCGGTGCATCCCGAGATCCGGCAGACGGTGCATAAAGCAGCCAATGCGCTGGCCGAGATCATGGTTCCCGCGGAGCCCTTCGAGCCGCAAGGCCTGGAGCGCGCGCCGAACCTGTGGTGGTTCTTCTTCGGCCAGATGCCGGCCGCTATGACCCGGCAGATGATCCAGGGTAGGGAAGCCGAAGCGCACTGGACCAGCACGGAATTCATGAACGACGCGCTGGAACAGCCCGCGCCAACGGTGGAACAACTGCTGCTGAACCTGGCCAAGCGCGATCGCATCCGGGCGTCGCTGCTCCGGCAGATGGAAGAGTATCCCGTGCTGCTGATGCCGCCCTGCGGGGTGACCGCCTTTCCCCACCGTTCGCGGCGCTGGCCAGTGGGCGACACGGAGATCGGCTTGTTCCAGGCGATGATGCCGGCCACGCAATTCAATCTGCTGGGATTGCCGGCGGTGGTGATCCCTTTTGGAATGTCCGCGGAGGGATTGCCGATCGGGGTGCAACTGGTGGGCCGGCCTTACGAAGAAGAAATTATTCTGGATCTGGCGGAGCGCCTGGAAGCGGTGCGCGGTCCGTTCCCGGCGCCGCCAGAAGTGTAGACTCCGCGCCAGGTTCGGCGGACCTCATCTAAGATAGGGTCATGGTGCGTCCTGAAAGACGCGTTCTTCTAGCAAGTGAGAGTCTTGTCCGGGTAAGCGCCGGAGCGCCCGGTAGCAGGCCCCAGGCTAGGGCAGAGATGCCTTCGGTCCGAGCGGGGCGTCAAAAGTCCATTCTGTGGAGAGCAAGGAAGCGGGCCGCAACATCAAGTGAACGCTGCAGCCACGTCATATTTTCAGCCGAAAGGTGTTTGAAAGGGCCGAGCCGGTCATGTCACGGCGAAGGCAACAGACAGCAGCCTGGACCGGAACGGCTGCTGGACCTTTCCGGGGTAGCGGGCGGTGGCACGTTTCCAGAGAAGAATGTGGAACAGGAGAGACCCTATCTGGCAGCCCAGTCAGGCGAAGACCGAGCGTATAAAGCCGGACGGCCGAAATCGCGAGGAGCCAGGGGGGAGTCCGAGGGGTCCGTAGTACCAGTGAAGGCGTGCAAGACAACACGCTGGAGGGAAGGGGCCCTGCTTTGATCGAGCTTGTGGAGAGGTAAGCGCGAGGGCATGCCGGAAACGGAAAACAACCCGGTAGTAGATAAAGTGCGAGAACTCCAACGCAAGCTATGGGTGTGTGCCAAGCAGAGTAAGACACGGCGATTTCATGCGCTGTACGACCGGATCCACAGGAGTGACGTCCTGTGGGAAGCATGGAGGCGGGTGCGCAGTAACGGAGGCGCGGCGGGAGTGGATCGCGAGACGCTGGAGAACATCGAGCAGGATGGTGTGGGCCAGTTTCTGGCGGGCATTGAAGCCGACCTTCGGGCAGGCCGATATCGCCCCTCACCGGTGAGGCGGCAATACATACCGAAAGCTGACGGAAAGCAGCGGCCACTGGGGATACCGACGGTGCGGGACCGGGTGGTGCAGATGGCGGCGAAGATCATGATCGAGCCGATCTTCGAGGCGGATTTCGAGGCGAGCAGTTTCGGATTTCGACCGAAGAAGAGCGCGACGGAGGCTCTGGAAGCAATCCGCATAGCGGGGAACCAAGGGCATGACTTCGTAGTCGATGCAGACATCAAGGGCTACTTCGACAGCATCGATCAGGAGAAGCTGATGGTGCTGGTGGGGGGGCGAATCTCGGATCGGCGGGTATTGAAGTTGATCCGGCAGTGGCTAAGGGCCGGGGTGATGGAAGACGGAACGGTGAGGGAGACGCTGGCGGGAACCCCGCAGGGCGGAGTGATCTCGCCGTTGCTGGCGAACATCTACCTGCACCTGTTGGATCGGTTGTGGGCGGCCAAGTGTGGGTCGCTCGGGAAACTGATTCGATATGCCGACGATTGTGCGCCACGAGCGCAAAGGGCCGAGGAGGGCCCAATGTGTGTAACTGCTTGATCGATGAGGGAAGGCCCCTCGGAACCGGCTGGCAGGAGCAGGTTCCAAACCACCTTCGGCGGCTGTGGTCAAGAGCCATGGTCGTGAGCACAGAAGGAAAAGGCCTGGGAAGAACCAGGTCAGGTGACTGGCAAGGAGAGGACCGTAAGGGAACCACTGATGACGTGTCGAAAGCGTAGGGACGATGTCGAAACCGCAGGGAGTCGTTACTGCGGGATCAGCTCTGGCGAAGGCCTGCTTACGGACGGGGCGGCATCCGGCATTAAGGTGGCCTGAACTTGCCAGAGGCGGTCGAGCGGAACGTGGGAACCTGGGACTCCGATGCGAACGGAGAAGCCGCAAGTGGAAGAACCACGAGGGCGAGAGTACGGAAGCGGAGCCCAGGGGCGGAACAACCCGTAGTAGTGGTGAAGTCCCGGAAACGGGATGGAGCGAAGGGGTTGTGTTATGGGGCCAAATTCAATGAGCCAACCAGGAATGGGAGGAGCCGATGAGTGAGGCAAAGCCGTTCTGTATATCCAAGGGGGAGGTCTGGGAAGCGTATAAGCGAGTGAAGGCGAACCAAGGAGCGGCAGGGGTCGACGAGCAGTCGATTGCGGATTTTGAGAGCAACCGGAAAGGGAACCTGTACAAGATCTGGAATCGGATGTCGTCGGGCAGTTACTTTCCACCGCCGGTGCGCACGGTAAAAATACCGAAGGCGAACGGTGGGGAAAGGAAGCTGGGCATACCGACCGTGTCGGATCGGATCGCGCAACAGGTGGTGAAGTCGAGACTGGAGCCGGCGGTGGACCCGCTGTTCCATCCGGATTCCTACGGCTATCGGCCGGAC
>CAWJJQ010000013.1:0-267635 GCA_963843255.1 Bryobacterales bacterium
GATTTCGTGCCAGGCCTCGCGTTTGGATTCCACCATCAGGGAGGCGATGACGGCGTGTTTCGGATAGTGCTTCTTGACGTCCGCGATCTCACGCAGGTTGGCCTCGATGGGCCGGTCGGTGATCAGCTCGATGTTGTTCAGGCCCATCATCCGCAGACCATTCCAATCGACGGATGAGTAGCGCGAGGAGACGTTGACGATGGGCTCGCCGATGGTCTTCCAAACGGCGCCGCCCCAGCCCGCGTCGAAAGCGCGTTTCACCTGGTCGCCGCAATTGCTCGGCGGACCGGAAGCCAGCCAGAACGGGTTGGGCGATTGGATGCCTGCGCAGCGCGTGGTGAGGTCAGCCATTGAGCGCCTCCAGGCGGCGCGCGATGGCCACCGCGGCACGCTTACCGTCCGCCACGGCATCCACTACCTCGCGGCCGCCATTCACGCAATCGCCGCCGGCGAAGTAACGGGGATTGGTCGTCTGGCCAGTGGCCGGATCGACTGCCACTAAACCTCCCGCCAGTTGGATATCCCTGAATTGCGAAAGAAAATCGAGCAGGCGGGATTGGCCGATGGAAGGAATGACCATGTCGCACTGCACCTGGAAATTAGATCCCGGCACAGGCTGGGGCTGGCGGCGGCCGCGGCGGTCGGGCGGCCCCAACTCCATGCGGACGCATTCCACGGATTCCACTTTGCCGTGCCCGTGAATCGCCACCGGCTGCGTCAACCAGTGGAAGCGGACGCCGTCGCGCATGGCCAGGTCGTATTCGAACTGAAAGGCGGGCATCTCGGTCTCGCTGCGGCGATAGAGCACGTGGACCTCTTCTGCGCCCAGCCGCAAGGCGGCTGTGGCCGCATCGATGGCGGTGTTGCCGCCGCCGATGATGGCTACCCGCCGTCCCACCGGAGCGCCCCTGCGGGTCTTGTATTCGGCGATAAAGCGCAAGGCGTCGATGACTCCGGGCAGGATCTCGCCGGGTATTTCGAGCGGCTGCGTAACGCCTAACCCGACCGCCAGGAAGACGACGTCGAACTGATCTTCCAGTTCCTTGATGCGCAATTCGCCGCCGATTTCCGCGCTGAGCCGGAACTCCACGCCGAGGGAGCGCACCAAGTCGACCTCCTGCTGGCTGTCGGACGGCCGCAGCTTATATTCGGCCACGCCGTAAGTGTTCAAGCCGCCAGCCAGCGGCCGGCTGTCGAAAATCGTGACCGCGAAACCGAGCTGCCGCAGCGTGGCGGCACAGGCCAGGGAAGCGGGGCCCGCGCCAATGCACGCTACCCGGCCGGCCCTGCCAGGGCCAACGGCGGGCAGGCGGCGGCCGTCGCTATAAAAATGATCCATGGCGTGCCGCTGCAGCCGTCCGATCTCGATGGGCTGCTGGTTATAGCGATGCATCACACAAGCGCCTTCGCACAGCACGTCCACAGGGCACACGCGCGAGCAGCTCAGGCCCAGGATATTGGCATTGAGGATGGTCATGGCCGAGCCGCCCAGGTTGCCGCTCGAGATTTTCTTGATGAAGCCGGGCACATCGATATGCGTGGGGCAGGCGTTGGTGCACGGGCGCGTCGAAACAAAAGAGGCAGCGATTGGCCTCCACCAATGCCTCGCGGCGGCCCAACGGCGGATGGATTTCCGCAAACCTAGCCTCAAATTCGGGCTCGTTCATCATAATGGTTACGCAGTAGTGAGAGCACCGTACATATCCGGGCGCCGGTCGCGGAAGAACTGCCAGGTCTTGCGGACTTCGCCAATCATATCCAGGTCCAGGTCGGCGGTGAGCACTTCATCGCGGTCGCGGGACGCCTGCGCGACAATCTGCCCGCGCGGATTGCAGAAATAGCTCGAGCCGTAGAACTCGCCGATGTTCCAGGGCGCTTCCACGCCCACGCGGTTGATGGCGCCGATGTAATAGCCGTTGGCCACCGCGTGCGCGGGCTGTTCCAGTTTCCACAGATGCTCGCTCAATCCGGCTACGGTCGCCGAGGGATTGAATACGATCTCCGCGCCGTTCAGGCCCAGTGCACGCGCTCCTTCGGGAAAATGCCGGTCGTAGCAGATATACACGCCGACGCGTGCGATGCCCAGATCGAATACCGGGTAACCCAGATTTCCCGGACGGAAATAGAATTTCTCCCAGAAGCCCGGGGCCACATGCGGAATGTGGGTCTTGCGATATTTGCCCAGATATTCACCGGCGGACGAGATCACGGCAGCGGTATTGTAGTATACGCCTTCCTGCTCCTTCTCGTAGACCGGAACGATCAGGGCCACGTGATTCTGGCGGGCGACATCCTGCATCTGGCGAATGGTGGCGCCATCCGGCACCGGCTCGGTGAAATCGTACCAGCGGACCTGCTGCTCGGCGCAGAAATACGGGCCGTTGAACAGCTCCTGCAGGCACACGATACGGGAGCCGGCCGCAGCGGCCTGTTGGATGTAGTCCAGGTGCTTGCGGAAGGCCGCCTGCTTGATCTCTTCCAGCGGCAGGTCGGGCGAGGCATCCCAATGCGACTGGATCAGAGAACAGCGGACGAGACGAGCCATCGCATCATTATAACGTCGCCGGGAAGGCCTATCGAAAAAACGGTCTGAGTACTACCCAAACCGCCACATAAAACTAGTTGCAGTATAATCAGACATGAAAGTCCTATAGATTCAAAACACGTCCTTGCGACCGACATCCGGCGACGGATAACGCGATCCACGCGCCGCCCCTGAAAGGAGATCCAGGGAGAACCCCGCGGTGGTATGCAAAGCGCGTATCCGTCCCGCTTGACCGCCCAAGGGAGGTCTGCGAAATGGACAAAATCTGGCTAAAAAGTTATCGTGCCGGCGTGCCTGCCGAGATCGATTTGAATGAGTATGCGTCGATCAACGACATGCTGGCGAAATCTTGCCGTAAATTCCGGGATCGCCCGGCCTTCCACAATCTTGGCAAAACCATCACTTATGCCGACCTCGACCGCCTGAGCCGCGACTTCGCCGCCTGGCTGGAAAGCCTGAGCTTGCCGAAGGGGACGCGGATCGCGCTCATGATGCCCAACCTGCTGCAGTATCCGGTCGCCTTATTCGGTGCGTTGCGGGCGGGCATGATCGTGGTGAACATCAATCCGCTGTACACCGCGCGCGAATTGGAGCATCAGCTCAGAGATTCCGGCGCGGAGGTAATCGTTGTACTGGAGAACTTCGCGCACGTACTGGAAAAGGCGATTGCGAATACGCCGGTCCAGCACATCGTGACCACCCAGGTGGGCGACCTGATGCCGGCGCCCCGGCGCCTGATCGTGAACCTCGCTATCAAGCGGGTCAAGAAGATGGTTCCGGAGTGGCACATTGGCGGCGCGATCGATTTTCGGATAGCGCTCAAGCGCGGTGCCCGTGCACCATTCGATGAGGCTAAAGTGGGGCACACGGACATCGCGTTTCTACAGTACACCGGCGGCACCACCGGGAAATCCAAAGGGGCTATGCTGACGCACGGCGGCCTGATCGCCAACATGCTGCAAGCCCGCGCCTGGTCTCGCGGCATCCTGGAAGAAGGGACAGGAGACAGTGGTGACGGCACTGCCCTTGTACCACGTCTTTTCCCTGACTACCAACTGCCTGCTGTTCATCAAACTCGGCGGATTGAATCTGCTGATCACCAATCCGAAGGACATGCCCGGTTTTGTGAAAGAACTGCGCAAAATGCCCTGGACCGTGCTGTCGGGGGTGAACACGCTGTTCAATGGTTTACTGAAAACGCCGGGATTCGAAACCTTGGATTTCAGCCGGGTGAAGTTCGCCCTGGGCGGCGGCGCAGCCGTGCACCGGACGGTGGCCGAACAATGGCGGGCCGTGACCGGCCGGAACATCTTGCAGGGATATGGCCTGACCGAGACTTCGCCGTTCGTCTCCTGCTGCCCGCTGGATGCGGGGTACTCCGGTTCGATCGGGCTGCCGCTGCCATCCACCGACGTGACCATTCGAGACGACGAGAATCGCGAACTGGCGCCGGGCAGCGAGGGCGAGATTTGCGTTAAAGGCCCCCAAGTGATGGCGGGATACTGGCAAATGCCGGGTGAGACCGCGTCCGCGTTTACGCCGGATGGCTGGCTCCGCACCGGCGATATCGGGGTGATGGATCGCGGACGGTTCCATGCGCATCACGGACCGTAAGAAGGACATGATCCTGGTATCTGGTTTCAACGTGTATCCGAACGAAATCGAGAACGTGATTGCGGCGGTGCCCGGGGTGGTGGAGTGCGGCGTGATCGGCGTCCCGGACGTCATTTCGGGCGAGGTGGTGAAGGCCTATGTCGTATCGCAGGACCCCAATCTCTCAACGGACGAAATAGTGGCCTTCTGCCATCAGAACCTGACGAATTATAAAGTTCCCCGGATGGTGGAATTCCGGAGCGAATTGCCCAAGACCCCCGTCGGTAAGATTCTGCGGCGGGAACTGCGCGCAATAGCCGTCGCCGAAGCGGCCCGGCCCGCACCCCCAGTCGAAATCACCATGGCCGCGCGGGTGGGCCGGTTATAAGTGCATCACTTACGGGGCATGTTATAGCTGAAGGTCAGCTTGAGGATGATCCGGTCGCCGGTGAACTCTCTGGGAAACGGCGGAAACGGATGAGAGGCGTCAATGCCGGCCACCGCGGCGCGCTCCAGGGCAGGTGCCGAATGCAGAACCAGCACCAGCTTGGGGATGCTGCCATCCCTTTGGATGACGAACTCGGCCTCCACTTTGCCCCGTAGCCCCATGCGGGCGCTCTCGGGATACACGGCAAACCAATTCCGCCGCACGCTGGCCAGGACTTGGATCAGGTAGGGCCGGAAATCGACCCCCTTGGGATCGCTGAGTAGCTCCAACTGGCTGGCGGCGCGGCCGGGGGAAGGCGGGAGATTAAAACCGCCGCCGATCCCGCCGACCCCTACATCGTTCGTGTCGTCACCTATGGTCATGCCGCCCGGCGCGTCGCCGCGGGTAAGCTGACGGATGGCTCCGTCGACCGAGGTATCCGGACGCTGGATGGTGCCGACTCCTCCGGAAGGGGGTGGCGCGGTAGGCGCCTCGAAGGCTAATTTGGGGTTCTCCTGCTCCTGAATCTGAGGCGGCATCGCCTGGATCACGGGCGGCCCGACCGGCAAACCACGAAGCGGCTGCGGCTCGCGATTGCTGGCATCGATGTGCGGCGGCTCCGGCAGCGGGGTGGGCGGAGGTTGCGGGGCGCTGTTGATCTTGGCGGCCGGCCGGGTGGTGGAGGGCGGCGATTGGGGAATCTTAAGGCGGGGGCTGGGTTGCAGCGCTTCCACCGTAACTTCTTTGGCAATGGGTGCTTTGTTCGGCGCCTTCTGGGTCATCTCCGTAGGCGGCTCGATCAAGGGGGTAATCTGCGTTTCCATCTGCCGGGCGGGCATCAGGAAGCTGCGCGGCATGAGCAGCAGGCCGATGATAGCGGCCATATGTGCGGCAATGGACAGAACACCCGCCTCGCGAACACGCCCGCGATCCTGCTCCCAGGTGGTGAGCAGATTCAATTCCGCCGAACCTCCCACCGTAGGACGAGCTAAGGTTTCCATCCGCTTGCCAATGACTTAGAGACTATCTCCGAGTGTTCCTTAATCTTATCAAGAATAGACAAGGCTACACGCAGTGTTTGACGCGCGGCAGGGCCCGAAGTTTTCGGTGATTTTCGGGTTTCTATACTATCTAAGAAGGCGTCGAATTGTAACTGCAAAGGTTCGGATTTCGTCACCTGGACCGGCTCGAAAGATACCTGGCCACCCTTTACCGAAAACGCCACGACTTCCTGCCGTGCATAGTCCAGCGAAACATACTGCTGCGGTTGGAAAAGGCGTAACTTGCGTACGCGTTCGGTGGAAACCCGGCTGGCTGTAAGGTTAGCTACGCAACCGTTAGGAAATTGCAGGCGCGCGTTGGCGATATCCACCTTGGAAGAAAGGATGCAGATACCGGCGGCGCGGATTTCTTCCGGTTCCGCGCCGGTCAAGCTGAGGAGGATATCGATATCGTGGATCATCAGGTCCAGGATCACATCCACATCCAGGCTGCGCGGGCTGAACACGCTCAGGCGATGGATTTCAAAGAAAAGCGGCAGGGTCACGCGGTTTGCGAGCGCGATCACGGCTGGATTGAAGCGCTCCAGATGGCCAACCTGGAGCACGCGCCCGTGGCGGCCGGCGGCGGCGAGCAGGCGGTCGGCGGATTCCAGATCCGGCGCGATGGGTTTCTCCACCAGCACGTCGATCCCGTGCTCCAGCAGCCAGCAGCCAACTTCGGCGTGGGCCGACGTGGGGGTGGCCACGATGGCGGCATCCACCCTGCCCGCCAACTCGCGGTAATCGGCGGTGGAGGCGCGGGCGGGATCGATGTCCACCACCGCGGTAAGCTCCGCGCGCGCGGACTGCCGGACGATGCGGCAATGATTCTGTCCGAATTGACCGGCGCCGACCACCGCAACTTTAAGCATGAGGTTCCTCTGGGGCATCCTGACCGACGATGGCGATATCCGCCTCGTCCGCGCGGGCCAGCATCTGGTCACGATCGAGCAGCAGGGTGCGGCCGGCATCCACGGCCAGGACGGTGGTGCCGGTTTCGCGCATCACGGCGATGGTATCCAGGCCGGCCACGGGCACATCGAAGAGCAGATGACGCCGGCGATTGGAGACTTTCACAAGGGTCAACGGCCGGCCATTCACCAGCGCGGCGGCGCGCCGCAAAACGGCATCGGTGCCTTCCATGGCTTCAAGCGCGACGCACGCACGGTCGCATATGGCCACGCTTTGCCCCACATCGAAGCCGGCCAGAGCCGCGGCTACACGGCGGCCGTAGGCGATATCGGCTTCCTCGCGCGCATCCGGCTTGCGCCGGGTCATGGGGCCGCGATCGGCCAGCAGAGGCTTCAGCAGAAAGGTCGAATCGCGGAGCTGGATGCCTTCGTCGGCCAGCACGCGGGCCACGCCACCGATTAAACCATCGGTGTTTTTGGAGGGCAGCGAGGCCAGTAATTTGATCAGCCGCCAGTCGGGCCGAATGGAGGAAAAGATTTTGGCGTGCTTCACCTGGCCGGCCATCACGACTTCGCGGATGCCTTCTTCTTTCAGGAGGTCGATCAGGCGGCTAAGCTGGCCGAGCGAAAGCCAGTGGCACTTCGCGGCCACCGCGGCGACTTCGGGCGAAGCCTCTTCCTGAATCGCCAGCACGACCACTTCGTGGCCCAGGCGGCGTGCGTTTTCGAGAGCCAGCAGCGGAAAGCGGCCATTGCCCGCGATCAGACCGTATTTCATGCCTGATCTACTTTATGACTCCGCGCTGGGAATCGCCGATGAATGCCAGCAGCTCATCCACTTCCGGGCATGCGGTAATCTCGGCGCGGATCCGCTCGGCGGCCTGCGTGGTGTTCAGGCCGGCCCGCGTGAGCAGGCGCAGGGCAGTCTGCAGCTTCTCGATGATGGCGGGTTCGAAGCCGCGGCGTTCGAGACCGGTGCGGTTGGCGCCGAACACCTTGACGCCCCGCTCACTCACGGTATTCGAAAAAGGCAGCACGTCCTGTGTGACCACGCTGTAGCCGCCGATGATGGCGTGCCGGCCCACGCGGCAGAACTGATGCACGCCGCTCGAAGCGCCGATGATAGCCCAATCTCCCACCGTAACGTGTCCGCCCAGCGTGACGGCGTTAGCCAGCACGGTGTGGTTACGGACATGCGCGTCGTGCCCGACATGAACATAAGCCATAAGCAGGTTATCGTCGCCCACGCTGGTGAGGAGCCCGCCGCCTTCCGTACCGCGATGGATAGTGACGAACTCGCGGATCTGGTTGCGGTTTCCGATGCGGGTCTCGGCGCGCTCGCCGTGATATTTCAGATCCTGGGAAGCCACGCCCACGGTGCTATAGGGGAAGAAGATGTTATCCTCGCCAACCTGGGTCGGCCCCTCCATGAAGATGTGGGCCATGAGCCGCGTGCCGGCGCCTATTTCCACGTCGCTGCCGATGATGCAGTAAGGCCCGATATCGGCTGATCCGGCGATGCGCGCTTGCGGGTGAACGATCGCGGTGGGATGAACCGGCATCGATCAGGAAAGCGCTTCCGCTTCTTCCTTGTCGGCCAGCTTGCACATCATCTCCGCCTCGGCGACCACCAGTCCGTCGACTGTGGCGCGCCCGGCCATGACGGCTACGCTGGCCTTGCGCTTGAGGACACTCATCTCGAGGCGCAGCACGTCGCCCGGGACCACAGGCCGGCGGAACTTGGCGCTGGTGATGGATGCCAGCAGCACCAGTTTGCGATGGCGATCTTCCACATGCTTCAGGACCAGCACGCCGGCGGTTTGCGCGAGCGCCTCGACGATGAGCACGCCCGGCATCACGGGGAAGCCGGGAAAATGGCCCTGAAAGAAGGGCTCATTCGCGGTGACACACTTGATACCCACAATCCGCTCGGCTTCTAATTCGATAATTCTATCGACCAGCAGCATGGGATAGCGGTGGGGAAGTATGTCGCGGATTTCATTGATGTCCAAAACGGGCATGGAAGTCGCTATTATAACAGCGGTGGATTCTATACTCTCTGAAGCCCGTTCCCGGCGGAAACAGATTATAGCGCTGATCCGGGAGATGGTGGAATGCGAATCGCCCAGCGACGATCCGGCGGCCGTAGACCGTTTCGTGGACCTGTTGGGCGATGTCGCTCCTTCTTTCGCTCGCGTGAAAACAATTCCCGGCGGACGTTTCGGCCGCCACGTAGTGTGCACGTTCGATCTGTTCGGGAAGAAGAAGCAGGGGCAGATTCTGGCCCTCGGCCATTCCGACACGGTGTGGCCGCTGGGCACTTTGAAGTCGATGCCCTTCCAGCAAAAGAGCGGTCGTTTGTGGGGGCCCGGCGTGCTCGACATGAAAGCCGGCATTGCTTTCTTCATTTATGCCATGCGCATCTTGCGGGACCTGGACGTGCCGGTACCGCACCACGTGATGATGCAGATCAATTCCGACGAAGAGGTGGGCAGCGATTCGTCGCGCGCGCTCACAGAGAAGAACGCCAAAGCGAGCAAGGCGGTGCTGGTGCTGGAGCCGGCCACAGGGCTCGAAGGCAAGCTGAAAACAGCGCGTAAGGGCATTGGCGGTTACACGGTCACGGTGCGCGGCAAAGCGACGCATTCGGGCCTGGACTTCACGGGCGGCGCCAGCGCGGTGCTGGAACTCGCGCGCCAGATCGCCAAGATCGCCGAGTTTACGGATCTGGAGCGCGGCACGACCGTGAACCCAGGCGTGATTTCGGGAGGCACGCGCGTGAACGTGGTAGCGGCGGAAGCCTGGGCCGAAATCGACATGCGGGTGATGCGCGTGAAGGATGCCGCGGTGGTGCACCGCAAGTTCCGCGCGCTGCGTCCGGTGGACAAGCGCTGCCGCATCGAAGTGATGGGCGGAATGAACCGTCCGCCGATGGAGCGGACCGCCGCGACCGTACACCTGTTGCGAAAAGCGCAAGCGCTGGGTCGCGAGCTCGGCGTGGAACTGGATGAATCGCTGGTGGGCGGCGGATCGGACGGCAATTTCACGGCGGCGCTCGGCGTGCCGACCCTCGACGGCCTCGGCGCGGTAGGCGAGGGCGCGCATGCACTCAGTGAGAGCATCCTGATCGACCGGATCGCGGATCGCACGGCGCTGCTGGCAAAGATGGTTGCGGCCCTGTGAGATCGGTTTGGCTGCTGGCATTGCTGGTCGGCGCGCGCATTGGCGTGGCAGCGGACCTGGACGCTATCTTCGCGCCGCTGGCGGATGCCAGATCGCCGGGCATGGCGGTTCTGGTTCGGCAGAATGGCCGGACTATCTTCGAGCGCGGTTACGGCGTGCGCGAACTTCGAAGCTTCGGCAGGATTGACACGAAGACCGATTTCCGGCTGGCGTCCTTCACCAAGCAGTTCACGGCCATGGCGGTGATGCTGCTGGTCCACAATGGCAAGCTTCGCTACGACCAGCGGCTGACCGGCATTTTCCCGGATTTCCCGGCCTACGGACGCGAGATCACCATCCGCCACCTGCTGACCCACACGTCCGGGCTGCCGGACTACGAAGATTTGATGACGGGTACGGCCTGGACCTCCGAACACCAGATACAGGATGCCGATGTGCTTGAGTTACTCAAGCGGCAAAGCTCCGGCAAGTTCGCGCCGGGCGCCAGTTGGGCGTACAGTAATTCGGGATATGTGGTGCTGGGGCTGATCGTGGCGCGAGTATCAGGCAAGACCTATGGGGAATTCCTGCGCGACCGGATCTTCCAGCCGCTGCACATGAACGGCACGCTGGCCTATGTGAAAGGGCGGAACACGGTGCCGGAGCGCGCGTACGGGCACACTAGGCAGGACAGCCAGTTCATCGAGACGGATCAAAGCTCGACGTCGGCCACGCTCGGCGATGGGGGCGTGTATTCCAATCTCGAAGACCTGGCGAAGTGGGATGCAGCGCTCGCCGGCCACTCGCTGTTGAGCCAGGCGGAAATGCGTCCCGCGCTGACGCCCATAAACCTCAACGACGGATCCGAGACGCATTGGCCGGCGGAACCGAACGACGACAATCTACACCCGGGCAAGCCTGTGTCATACGGTTTCGGCTGGTTCCTGGATCCTTACCAGGGGCATGCGCGCATGTGGCATACGGGCAGCACCATGGGATTCCGCACGGTGATCGAACGGTTCACGGCGGATAATTTGAGTGTGGTAGTCCTGTGCAACCGTACGGACCTGGAGCCGGATCAACTCGCGCTGCAGGTATACCGCGAGCTCTATCCAGTAACTTCGAAGTAGGTCTGATAGACTTCGTCGCGGATCGCTCCGAAGGGCCGCAGGCGAATGTCACCGGTTTCGGTGCGCGCTACCCAATCGTCACCCTGTGCCTTCTCCACTTTGGCGGAGGTTAACTGCCGGCGTGCGAGTTTGGGCTGAGCTTCGGCGATGGCGAACATCACTTGCGGACCCCGCAATAGCGCCACCTGGCTGGGCGTTTGCGCGTCCACCGGCTCGTACTGCAAGGGCTGATCGATCTCCAGTTCGATCTTGTCGCCGCTCTTCCAGGTGCGGCGCACGGGAAGGAATCCGGGCCGCATCTCCGCGCGCAGGCGGCTACCCTTGACGGAAACGGTTGTTCCCTTCCCCGCCCAAGCCGGGATGCGCAGGTAAATGGTGAATTCGGACGGCTGCGCCACAGTGAGCGTCAGAGTCACGCCGCTGCCCGTGGGATAGGTGGTCTCCTGCAGGATGGACCCTCGGTTCCATTTCAGGCGCGACGGCACATAGAGATTGACGTAGATGCCATCCCTACCGCGGAAATAAGAGCTGATGCCATAATCGGCGGTGACCTGCGGGAAGGTTCCGGAGCAGCACGGCCAATGGTCGTCCAGATCCCAGCGATAGGTAGCGTCGGGGATGATGCGGTCGTAGCTCTTGCGGGCGGACGGGTGATAGTCGGAATAGTAGAAAGTGGAGCCGTCTTCGAGGATCGGCAGGATGCCCAGGGCGACATTGTACAATACCCTCTCCATGCTGTCGCCATAGCGGGAATCGCGCGTCAACGACAACATGTAGCGCATCAGTTTGATGTGCGAGTAGGCGCCGCAGCCGGATTCAAAATGCCGGTGGCTGTCGTGTAGGCTGGCGCCTAATTCCCCCTTGCCCGGCTCCACGAAGCCCTCGTTCGGTCCCCAGCCGCCGGTCGCATAACTCTGCGCCAGGATCATGTCGAAAGCATTGCTAACGGCGCGGAAATATTTCTGATCGCCTAGCTTCAAATATCCCTGGATGCCGGAGCTGAGAGCATTCATATGGCTGTACGCGTGCAGCCCGGCCAGCACGTTTTTCCCTTCGGCGAGAGGGTCGAAGAATCCGCGGTCGAGCAGGTAGCGCTTGCCCAGGTCGAAATACTGGCGGTCGCCGGTGCGCTCGTATGCGAGGAAAAGGTTTTCGGCGAAGGTGTAAGTTTCGTCCCAGGTGTAAGTCTCGTCCTTGTGCGGCCGTTGATGCACTTCTTCGGACGTGAGGGCGCGCTCGGCCATGTGCGGCATGGCGGCGCGCGTGCTGGCCGCCAGAACATCGAAGGCGGTGGAATCGCCGGCGTAGGAGTGGGCGTCGAGGAGGCCCAAAACGATCTTGTCGTAAGTGTATCCGGGGTAGCGCTGGTCGGTGAAGAATTTGCCGGATGGATCCAGGGTCTGGGCATAGCCGCGCACCAGGCGCTGCACCTTGGCGCGCGTTTCCGCGGAATTCGTCGCGCCTGCGAAACGGGCCAGGGCGGAGACGTATTGTCCAAAGTGCGCGCCGGGACAGAAATCGTCATACCAGCCGCCCATGTCGGGCCCGGGGGCCGGCATGCCCACACGCTGCCGGTAGATCTTCAGCATGCGGTCTTCACTGAGGTTGAGAAAGAACTTGTGATTGGTGTCGAACTGGCGGCGTAGCGGACCGTCGAGCAACTCCACCTGGGAGTAGTCGTAAAAGCCGAGGTCGTCTTTTTCGACCCGGCCGGCAGCCGCGGCGGCAGGTGCGGCCACGGCGAGCTGCAATAATTCACGCCGGCTGATCATCTTACATCTCCTTGACTACCGTTTCAGCGCACAGCACATCATGATTGGCATTCAGCATAACGCGCTTCGGCTTCTTGGGCAGGCGCAGTTTCATCTCGTTGGATGTCTGGTTGCCCAGCAGGGCGACGGATCCGGCGCGCACCACGTGTCCATCGAAGTCGAAGTATATGGGCACGGACATGACAAACCGGGACGATACGCCGCTCTGCGTGACCTTGGCGGTAAACATATATTTTCCGCCCTCTTCGAGTGCGAGCGAGTAATCCATGTGGTAGCTCGGCAGTTCCGTTCCATAGACCCACTCGCGGAAAAACCAGTCCGCTTTGCCGTTGCGCTCCAGGTCGAGCGCCGGCTTCATGTGCTTCTCGACTACAGATTTGAACGACTCCGTTGAGGCATTCTTGTTCAGATAAGTAGCCACGAAATCGTGCATCAGGGCGATAAAGTCCTTGTCTCCGGTATCGCGGTCGAGCATCAGGTAACGCAGCATGTGCAGCACGAATCCACCCTTGGGATAGATCAGGCGCCGGTACGCTCCTCCGGTCTTATAGGTGTCCAGACGGATGCCCATCCACAGCGGGCCGGCATCGTTCGACCGGTTACCGAAGTTGTTCTTGGCCGTGATCATTTCCTGCGCGCGCTCCCAGTATTTCAGATACTTGCCCGGATCGCGCTCGGTCTGTTGCAGGAAGAGGCCGGCGGAGAAATCCGCGAAACCCTCCGACAGCCACTGATCGTGGTACGATGCCCAACCTACCATGTGACCCCACCACTGGTGCGCCACCTCATGCGGGGTTACTTCCTGGATGAAATCGGCAAAGCGAAAGGCGCTGCCGCCCATCAGCATCCAGCGCTGCGTGCTATCCAGAAAGGCGCTGATCGGCAGATAGACGAGGGTCGGCCACGACTGGCCGAAATTGAAAGCGGGCTGCTGCGTAATGGCTATCCGCCCATAAGGAGGCTCGCCGAACCAGGCGCTGAAGAGCCGGATGGCATTCTCGGCATCCACCATGGCACTCTCCGCCATGGCGCTGGGGCTCAGGTTCTGCTCCGACTGATGGCCTCGCTCGTAGGGATTGTCGACCGCCACGCTGACGTTGTGGTGGCGCAGGTAATCGGGCACCTCGCTGGTGGCGTAGGCTTCCACCTGATACTTGGATTCTTTGTCGTAAACGGATTTCTTCTTGAATAACCCGTAGTTGAATCCGGCTACGGCGAGCGGCACTTCCGAGACCCAGTGAGAAGCGGCGTAGTCGTCTTCCTTCCATTCTTTTTCCAGTTTACCCACGCCCACCAGGGTGTACTGTTTGGGGACCTTGAAGGTAAGGTCGTAAGTCGCGCGGTCGGCGAACGCGTTCAGGCTGGGATACCAACTGGTGCGCGCCCCCACGGAAAAATTCCCGTTGCCTTCTTTCTGGACTACCTTGTCTCCCTCATATTCGATGCCGATCCGGTAGCTGGTGTTGGCCTGCATGGCTTCCGGCATGATGACATAGAAGGACCCGTCTTCTTTGCGGCTCTCCTGGATGAAGGAAATCTCCTTGTCTTTATACGTGACGCGCGTGACCCGGAGCCTGGGCAGCAAACCGAAATTCACTACGCGGACACCCGCTACCAGGGCTTTCAACTGCACCGCGCAGGTAGCGGATAAGTGATCGTTCTTGCCGATCGCCGTCTCGATGCGATACTGTTCCGCTGCCGCCGTATGCCGGTTTTCGGAATTGCTGGCCTGCCCCGATTTCCACTCGCTGGCATAATGCGTCAGATACCAGATGCCATCCTTCTCGCCGCCGGGGTCGAAGTTGACCAGCGCGACCTCTTCCGGTGAAGGTAAGTAAGACATGGCTCCGCGCGGATTGATGATGAAGCGGAGGTCCGCGCGCTTGTTGCCGTGCATACAGGCGATAAACTCGCCGGCTTCATTCTTGTTATAGAGCGCGCCCAGCATCTCCGCTTCATAGTTCCTGATATCTTCGTCATGCATGAAGTATTCGAGCATGCTGCGTGGTGTTTCCGTCCGGCGGCGTGCGCGGCTTCGGAACTCACGCCACGCGTTACCCCCCTGCGACGCGTCGTCGGTCGCCTGCGCCTGCCGCTTGATCTCCTCGTAAGTATCGTCGGTGAACCATAGCACAACCGATCGGAAGGGTTCCTCTACCGTCTGATCGCCTGACGCCAGGCGCAGCGATGCGCGATCGATGGCCATAGCCGGTTCCAGGTGGAAGGTCCCGTCACCGGTGAATACGGCCGCCACCACACGGCCCAGCACGGGAGGCAGGAAGCTGATCTGTCCCGAGGTGAGAGTAAAGGTCGCGGCATCCCGCTTCAAGACTAAGTTAGCTACGCGGAACACGGCGCCCGGGTTCGCGTTGCGCAGCGCCACATAATTCGGGTCGGAATTGGCGAAGGAAGAGCGCTTGCCGCCAACATCCACGGTAGTCTGTTGAGCGGCAATCTTAAGGGCGAAGGTAAGCGATACGGGAGCATCCTTCACTTCTATGGACTGTTCCAGATCGTCGAAGCCATCGTGCTGGACGGCGATCGAGTACTTACCGGGAACTACATCTGGAAAAGTGAAGTGTCCTTGCGCATCGGTCAGGCCATTCTCGGCCTGTAAAGTGACGGCGTTCTTGAGGACGATGGCCGCCCCAGGGATAGCTGCCCCGCTCGGGTCCTTAACTATGCCTTCAACGCTTGCGGCGGCGAGCAGCGCCGGAAGCAAAAGTACAAATGCGGATAATCGTATACCCACTAACGCATTGTACTGAATCCCTTATGGAACTTACACGCGCGAGCGGCGCAGGGTATAAGCTTCCGGATTCATGTTCTCGCGCTCCAACCGCTTCCAATCGTCATTTACATGAATCAGTTTGCCGCTGATATGGTTGGAGCGTTCGGAAGCCAGAAACAACGCGAGCTGAATCTGCTTGTCGGGGTTCGTGCCGCCGGTTAGCCGCACGTCTTCGGCTTCTTCGATTTCGCGGCTGCCGGCGCGCTCGCCGGAGTGCAGGATCTCGTCGGTCATGTGGGTGTAAGTGCCGCCCGGGGCCATACAATTGATCTGGATGTTGTAATCGCGCACTTCCTCAGCGACGGTTTCGGCGAAACGTACGACGGCGGCTTTCGAAGCCGCGTAAGCCGAGAAACGGGGACGTCCGGAGGCCGCTCCACCGCCGCTCAACACTACGATTTTCCCTTGACGCCGTTCGATCATCGGCGGCAGGACTGCGCGGCAGGCATGCATCACGCCCATCAGGTTGGTTTCGATGGTTTCGGCCCAGGCGCGCGGTTTCACCTCCACCAGCGGGCCGATGGGACCCTGGATCGCGGCCGATGCAATCAACACATGCACGGCGCCGAAGACCGCGCGCATGCGCTCCACCGCCGCGCACATCTGCTCGAAATCGCGCACGTCCGACCGGATGCGCAGGGCCGTACCGCCGGCGTGCTCGATCTCGAGCTTAGCCAGATCCAGTTCCGCCTGGCTGCGCGCCAGCAGCCCTACGCGCGCGCCTTCCGCCGCAAAACCGATAGCCAGCCGCTTACCGATACCACGGCCAGCCCCGGTGATCAGGACTGCCTGGTCCTTCAGCGGGCGCACGATCAGTTCTCCACGCGTGCATCGAAGACGCCGGTTTCCACCGTGCCGCCGCGCTTTACCTGCACGTAGATGCGGTAGTCGCCCGGCTTTGGGAAGCCGTAGGGAAAAGATACTTCGGGCGGCAAGGGCTGCATCATGGAATGATCCATGCCAGCCATATCGCCCATGCTAGCCATCGCCGGACCGCCGTCACCGGCATTGTTGGTCAGGCTCAGCGAAGCCATCGGCACGGAACCCGATGGATGCACGTGCGCGAAGACGCTGCGATCGTCCCGCACAAACGCCGCGTGTCCCGGCATGCCCATGTAGAGTTCGACGTTTTGGGCGGGCTTGCCGTCCGCATCTTCCAGACGGAAACGGAAAAACGTAGCGCGCCGCGCGTGCAGCGGTCCCGGCTCGCGCTCCCAGATCATGCGCGACCCATCGGGCAAAACCGATACCGTGCGATTGGGGTCCGCCTGCGAAACCGGTGGGCCGGAGCCACCGGCGTCATCGCCCTGCATGGGTTTACCGGCCACCGCCGGCAGATCCACTTCGGCCACCAGCGTCTCGGGCAGGCCGTTGGCGTGCACGATATCGCCGTACAAGGCGTACTTGCCGGCCGGCATGGCGGGCAGATCCTTGGCGAAAACGCCGGATTCCACCTGGTCGGGATGCAGGTGCCATACCTTATCCATGCCCGGCAGGCTGATCACATAGAGGTGCATCAGGTGATTGTGATCCGGAACCAGGTCGTCGATCTTGCGCCAAGTGGCCCAGCCGGGATCGGACAGGTGCAGCATCAGGCGCTCGCCGTTTTCGAGCGTGGCCGACATCTGCAGCGGCTTGAAGATGTGCTTGTCGTATTCGCCGGCTTCGCTATTCCACCACATCCCGCCCAAAGCGACCATCGCCAGCACGAAGACGGCGGTAAATGCCATGACCAGGCGGGAGCGCCGCACACGCTTCGCATCCGGCGCCAAGCCGGGATCCAGTTGACCTTCGCGCACTCCGGCGCCCACGATGCTGATGGCACCCACCACCAGCACTAGCCCCAACACGGCCAGCACCCAGGCCACCGGTCCGCCCATGGTCTTGGTGCTCGAGGAAAGCGCCGGCACAGGGACGGAGAGATCGCCCTTCCCTTTGGGTCCCTCGGCAGTCACGCGGACCTGCCAGGATCCCGAAGTCATCATCCACAGCGAGCCAGTGAAGAACTGCGGATCGTCTTTGGACCGTACCGCCAGATCGGGTACGGGAGCGAACCGCGCGCCCGGGCCGGTGAGCGGCGTGGGCACGATGTGCACCTGGCTCACATCGTTGGTGGAGCTGCGGACCTCGATCTCCGCCACGCCCGGAATCACGGAAGGCGTCCGGATGGTAACCAGCAAATGGAAGGGACCGGCCTGTCCTTCGTAGTAAACATCGGGGCTGCCCACATGCGCCCAGGTGCAGGCGGCGGCCAGCAGGAACACAGCCAATAATCGGCGCATCGGGTTACCGGCGGACGCGGCGCATCCACTCGCCCCACGCAAATCCGAGGCGCGTGGCGACCAATGCGGCCACAAACGCGGCGAACATTTCGGTGGCAAAAACGGACGGCGCGTCCGGCGGCAGGAAGAGGTGGCGCACATTCACCCAGGTCGGACGGGCGTTGTAGTCGAAGATGTTGGTGTGGAAGACCCAGTTCCGCGCCGCCGGCGACTGCAGGAATTCCGCGAAGGGCCACTGCACCGCGATTAACACGCCCAGGAACACCAGCGACGAAACGGCGGACAGTTTCAACAGGTTCCAATTTCTGGTGCGAGCCCACAGCAGGTCGAGCGCCAGCGCCGGGATAAAGAGCAAGATCGGAAATTCCGGTGGCACGAACTGAGTCACCTGGTGGTAGACCGGCCCGAGTTTCGGTTCGGCGGGGAACAGCGGCAGAATCCAACCCATGCCCGCGAAGAAGAGACAATAGACGCCCGCCACGGTGGTGGCCGCCCAGCGTTTTTCCGACGCGCGCGCGATGCCGGCCAGACACAGCGGCACCACCATGCAAACGACGCGATAAAACTTGCCGTTATGCATCAAAGCTTGCCACGAAAACTCCATGATCATCAGCATCAGCCCGACCAGGACTACGCCACCGATGTAGAGGAACAGCCAGTCGAGCTTGTCGCGGAACTCGGCGCGGGCGCGATTCATCATGCCCAGGATCAGGATGAGAGTGCCGGTATTCACCGCCAGGTTGCCCAGGATCAGAAGGACGTGCGGTGGGCTCAGGATTTTGACGTCAAGTCCATAGGCGCTGTGCCACCAGTTGTCGAACGGCGCGGAAGTTAACATCGCGACGCCGCCCCAGGCGGCGATAAATGCACCGAGGGGCGCTTCAAATCCCCAGAGCTTCACCGAAGTGCTGCGCAAATGCGAGAAATCGCCAAAAGTGGTCGCCAGGATCAGATAGCCGCAGGATAGGCCCGCCAGCACGCCGCACAGATAAATGGCCATATGGGCCGGGGTCCAGAACGTATCGCGGCCGATGGAGCGGTGCCAGGATATATCCCACTGGCCGCCGATCATGGCCGACGTGACGGCAAAAACGGAGCACCAGACGTACCAGGGTACGCGCGCGACAGCCGTGCGCACGGACGTAGCTGAAACGGACGAGATTGTAGTGGTAGTGGATGCCATGCTGTCCCTCTGTACGCTTACGATTATAGCCTTTGTTCGGTGCGGTGGCACAGCGCCAATTGTGGGGCGGGCCCGTGGCCTGCGCGGGTCCCTCGGACCCGCTTTTCGCGTCGGATCGAGCGCTTTTGAGCAAGCAAGACGGCGGTCTGAGAGCCCCGCACCGGTCACGTGACCGCCCCTACGTTTCCTCCGACAGACGATATTCGGGTTCTATCGAACAAAACCAGGCTGCATGCGTAATAAACTATTGGTTCGCGCGTCACCATAGCGCGACCAGGCGCGCGCCAGCCCACCGGTGTCGCCTCCGTTGCTTAAACGGTTGATATCAATGAGACTATTTCAATTACCGATGCGAACTATATCCATTTTCCTGGTCCTATGCATCTGCGCGGCTGCCCAGAGCGAGATCAGTATCCGGCCGGCCACAGGCCGACTGGGCTTCCTGACGCGTCCGTATCAGGCTGGAAGTGTTCCGAACATCCGCTTGGAGAATTCATCCCGGCTCGGCTCGCTGTTGCGCGCCGGCAACCTCTACTTGACGGCCCAAGATGTAGTGGCGCTGGCCATTGAAAACAACATCGACGTGGAGATTCAGAGATATACCCCGCTACTCCAAAAGGAAGTGTTGCTGCGCGCACAGGGCGGCGGCGCCCTCCGTAGTGTAGGACTTCCGGTTGCTGCCGGGCCGCAAAGCGTGAGCCTGCAAGGCGTCAGCGCCACCTCCAGCACTCTCAGCGCCGGGAATGGAGTCAGTTCCGGCGGCGGCATCGTTACCCAGTTGGGCCCCCCGATTCCATCGTTTGACCCGACCATTATTGGCATCGCCAGCTTCGCCCACTCCAGCATCCCGCAGAGCAACGTGGTGGCTACCGGGGTCGCGACCTTGGTGTCCTCCTCGCGCAGTTACCAGGCTGAGTACCTCCAGAACTGGGACTTTGGCTTGACCGCGCAATTGACCTATTCCAGCAGGTATACCAACGTCAACAGCCCGTTTTACAATTTGAACCCTTTCACGTCCGGCTTCGTGGACCTGCTACTGACCCAGAACCTGCTCTACGGTTTCGGGCGCGCAGTCGCCGACCGGAACATCCGCGTGCAGAAGAACAACGTGAAGGTCAGCGATCTGCAATTCCAGCAGCAGGTGATCACCACCGTTTCGGCGACACTCAACCTTTATTGGGACCTGGTCAGCTTCAATGAAGACGTGCGCGCCCGGCGGCGGGAAGTGGCCACCGCGCAGCAGTTGCTCGAAGACAACAAGAAGCAGGTGGAATTCGGCACGGCGGCGCCCATAGAAATCACCCGCGCGGAATCCCAGTTGTACACCAGCCAGCAGGACCTGGTAACTTCCGAGACGAACTTGCTGCAGCAGGAAACGGTATTGAAGAACGCCCTCAGCCGCAACGGTGTAGCCGCGGCGGGCCTGGCCAACGTACACATTGTTCCCTTGGATCAGATCCAGGTACCAACCCAGGACCAGATCCGGCCGCTGGAAGATTTGATCCAGGAGGCGCTCAGCAAGCGGCCGGAAATGGCCCAGGCGCGCCTCAACCTGGAGAGCAACCAGATGAACCTGAAGGGCATAAAGAGCGAGCTGAAGCCCACCTTGCAGGCGTTCACCGAGCTAACCAATAACGGCTTGGTCGGGCAGATCGTGGGCACTCCCTTTGCGACCGGCGGATATGGCGACCTGCTTTCCGAGATTGCCCGCCGTAACTACCCGAATTACTCCGCGGGGATTTCGCTGAACATACCGTTGCGCAACCGGGCAGCCCAGGCGGATTACGCCACCAGCATGCTGGAACTGCGGCAGAACGAGCTCAACCTGCGCAAGAACATTAACCAGATTCGGGTGGACGTGCAGAACGCGGTGATCGGTCTGCAGCAAGCCCGCGCCCGGCACGAAGCGGCCGTGAAATCGCGCGTGTTGCAGGAGCAGACCTTGGCCGGCGATCAGAAACGCTACCGGCTGGGGGCGGTGATCTCGTTCCAGGTGGTGCAGGATCAGCGGGACCTCGCCACCGCGCAGAGTGCCGAAGTCCAGAGCATGGCAAATTATACGCACGCGCGCATCGCGCTCGATCAGGCTCTGGGAACCACCCTGGAAGTGAACAACATCATCGTCGACGAGGCCTTGAAGGGCCATCTCTCCCAGGAATCCAAGCTGCCGTCGGAGTTGCCGAAGGAGGAACGGCAATGAGGCGCGACCGGTTCGTATTTGCCGTGCGCCGGTCGGTGGCATTGGCCTTGTGCCTCACCTGCCCGTTGTCCCTGACCTTGGCGCAGCAGCCGGGGATCGCATCGCTGGCTCCCGAGAAAGCATCGGTCCCCGCGATTGTGAGGCCCTATTTCCTGGTGAACGTCCCGCCGCCGCGGCTGGCGAACTCCCCGCGGCTGGCCCAACTGGTGCGCGCCGGCACCCTCTACCTGACCGTGCAGGATGCCATCGCGCTGGCTCTCGAGAACAATATCGACCTGGAAGTGGCGCGGTATAACCCGCTCATCGCCGGTTGGAATTTGACCCGCGCCCAAGCGGGCGGTGCGCTGCCGGGCGTGCCCAGCAACTCTTCCCAGGTGGGTGCGGCGGCGCTCGGGCAAGGCGTGGCCGGAAGCCAGGCGGCGGCTGGCATTACCGTGCCCGGATCGGGCAATAAAGGCGCGCAAACTTCGAGCACGTCGGTCCAACAGATCGGCCCCGTGACCCAGACTCTGGATCCGATTATCCAGGAAACCACGACCTTGAGCCATACCACCAACCTGTACCCGGTGGAGACGCTCAGCGGCACAGCTACCCTGATCGATTACACCAGGGTCAATTCAGCCACCTACCAACAGGGATTTCTGACAGGCGGCGCCGCTACGGTTTCCTACACGGACTACTTTCTGAAAGAGAATGCTCCCACCGACGTATTGAACCCTTCTTCGGCTCCCAATCTTTCCTTCTCTATTCAGCAAGGCTTTTTGCAAGGCTTCGGCATCGCCGTCAATGCGCGCTTCATCACCGTGGCCAGGATGAACATCGGCATTTCCGATCTGACGTTTCAGACGCAGGTCATCAACCTGGCGTACCAGGTGTTGAGCGATTACTACAACCTCGAAGCTTCGGATGAGGACAGCAGGGCCAAACGGAACGCGGTGGATGTCGCGGCGAAATTCCTGGCAAATGTGAAAGAGCAAGTGAAGTTCGGGGCCCTGGCGCCGTCCGACACGATCACGGCGGAAAGCCAGTTGGTCACCAGCCAGCAGGCCCTGGTGGACGCGGAGGCCACCAGGCAGCAGCAGGAGATCCAACTCAAGAACCTGCTGAGCCGGACTGGAACGGCCGACCCGGTGCTGACGAATGCCCGCATCCAGCCGGTGGACCGCATGACCATTCCGGATCGCGATGACCTGCCTCCGGTGGACGAACTGGTCAAGCAGGCCCTGGCCAATCGCACGGACCTGATGGCGGACCGCGAAAACGAAAAGACCGCGGCCGTATCGAATTTGGGCACCCACAACGGTATCCTGCCAAATGCGGGCGTGTTCGCGAGTGAGAGCAACGCCGGCTTAGCGGGGGCCGGGCATACGGTCACTTTCAACGGACAGACGGATACACCAAATCCAGCCGTAGTCGGAGGAATCGGAACCGGTTTAAAGCAGGTTTTCAGCGCCGCGTACCCGACCGAATCGATCGCCGGATTCTACGCCGCGCAGTTGCGGAACCGGCAGGCGCAGGCGGACTATGCGGTCGACCAGTTGTCGTTCCGGCAAACGCAGCTGACCACCGCTAAAGATGCGCACCAGGTTGAAGTAGACGTGCTGAACTACGTGATCGCGCTGCGCCAGGCGCGCGCGCGTTATGAGGCCTCCGTGCGCAACCGTATTTTGCAGGAACAGTTGCTCACCAGCGAACAGAAGCGGTTCGCGCTCGGCGCTTCCATCCCCTACAACGTCATCTTGCAGCAGCGAGACCTGGCCACCGCGCAGTCTACGGAGGTAGCGGCCCTGGCGGCCTATACCAACGCGCGCCTGTCGCTCGACCGGACCACCGGTGCGCTGCTTTCCGCCAATCACGTTTCTTTGGCCGAGGCGCACACAGGCAAAGTCGCTCGGGAATCGCAGATTGCCGGCCCGCGCCAGCCCTAGCCGGTCGATAATTTGGCCGCCAATTTATTTAACGAATTCTTTATAAATTCGCCTGAATTTAACCACGAATAGCCTTCTCCAGTACTCTCAAAACCTTGCGGATCTTGAGCAAAAACGGGTGGTTCCTCACAAAATAACTTGACACAACTTATCCCCCGGTAGCATACTTCCGAATAAATCCATTTAACGGGGGCACGCTGGAGGCATGTAATTCCAGAAATCCGGACTTGGGGAAGCTCGGATTATGGGATCGCGTAGCGGGTGATGCCGGTGCGTGCTGCTGTTGCAGTAAGTTAGATTAACGGAGCCGAGTGGTTGGTGAATTGCTTGCAATCCGCCAACACCATTTTTTGGAGGGATACGGGAATGCAATCAAGTCAGAAAGGGTTATTGTGCCTATTCGCGGCCTTGACCCTGTTTTCGCTTTCAGCGTTCAGCCAGAGCATTACCACTGGCGAAATCACAGGTACAGTAAGCGATCCATCCGGCGCAGTCATCGCCGGCGCGGCAGTCAGGCTCAGCAGTCCCGGTACCGGCGCCGTTCGTAACGACACTACGGATGCCGGCGGCGTCTACCGGTTTCCATTATTGCAGCCCGGGGCGTACATACTCACCATCACCGCTCCCGGCTTCCAGACGACTGAAATGAAGGCCAGCGTCAACTTGGGCACAGCAGTAAAAATGGATGCCAAGCTGAGTGTGGCGAGTTCCACGGCCACCGTCGAGATTATGGCGGATGCGACCGCGGTCCAAACCGAAAACGCGGACGTCCAGAGTGTATTCGATACCAAGCAGCTCGAGATGCTGCCCAACCCTGGCAACGATCTCACTTACTACGCGCAGCTTTCGCCGGGCGCCGTCATGAATACGGGCGGCGGTTACGGCAACCTGTCGGTCTTCGGGCTACCCGGAACTTCGAATCTGTTCACTTTGAACGGCCAGAACGACAACGATCCGTTCCTGAACCTGAACAACAGCGGCGCGACCAACCTGCTGCTGGGGTCCAACGAGATGTCCGAGGTCTCGGTGACCACCAACGGCTACAGCGCCCAGTATGGCCAGTTGGCGGGCGCCCAAGTCAACTACATTACCAAGAGCGGCACGAACCAGTTCCACGGTAATGCGAATTACTTCTGGAACGGGCGAGCTATGAATGCCAATGACTGGTTTAACAACGCCACCGGGCAGCCGCGGGCGTTCGACAACGTCAATCAGTACTCGGCTTCATTGGGCGGCCCCATCTGGAAGAACCATACCTTCTTCTTCTCCGACTATGAAGGGCTGCGGGCCATGATCCCGCTGGCCGGAACCGACGTTCGGCTTCCCTCGCAGGCATTCGAATCGGCCGTACTCGCCAATCTTCAGGCGGACGGCAACGGCAACGAGATCCCCTTCTACAACCAGGCATTCAAGGCCTGGAATACGGCCATAGGAGCGGGGCGCGCTTCAGCCGTGCCGAGCAGCTCGGCCGACGTGAACGGCCCAGGCTGCGGCGCTTTGACGGTTCTGTCCGCCGGCACGCCGTGCGCCGAACAATACTTCATCACCCCGGTGAATTTCGCGCCGGAATGGCTGTGGACGATTCGCGTCGATCAGAACCTGGGCGACAAAGATCGCATCTACGGGCGTTTCCAGATCGATCACGGAACGCAGCCCACGGGCACCAGCGCGCTGAACCCGTTGTTCAGCCTGAAGTCGTTCCAACCGGAGAACCAGCAGCAGATCAGTTGGACACACGTCTTCGGGCCCAATGCGACCAACTCGTTCACCGGATCGCACCTCTATTACGCGGCCGCGTTCTCATATGCCAACGTCTCGGCTACCAATGCGCTGTTTGCCCCGCAGCTCGGCCTGGCCGACGGTTCGTTCGCCACGCTGAACAGCCCCGAGACAGCCTTCCCTCAAGGGCGCGATGTGCAGCAGGGCCAGATCGGCGACGATTTCACATTGACCAAGGGACGGCAGACCATCAAGTTGGGTGGCAACTGGCATAAAGACTGGGTTTACGATTTTGACTTCATGGCTAACACTCAGGGTGCCGTGACCTTTGGAACCATTGGCGATTTCTACAACGGAACGATCGGCGCGGCCGGCGGTTTTTCCCAGTCCTTTCCGTCGAAAACGGCGGAGAACATCGGCGTCTATCAGTTGGGCCTTTATGCGGAAGACGATATCAAGGTCACTTCCAAGCTGACGGTCAACCTGGCATTACGCGCCGATCACAATTCGAATCCGACCTGCCAGGGTGGCTGCTTCGAGACATCGGCTTCATCCTTTACGTCCCTGAGCCACGACGCCACCGTGCCTTACAACCAGGCGATCCAGACGGGGCGTGGGCAAGCATATTACAAGACCGATGCCATCGTGTGGGGGCCGCGCGTCGGTGTTGCCTGGTCACTGGACCCCAAGACGGTGGTGCGCGCCGGAGCGGGCATCTTCGCCGATTCGTTCCCGGCTTTCGTGGTCGACGGGTTCGTCGAGAATCCTCCCAACTACAATGCCATCGGCCTGCCGGGATCGCTTTTTGGCACAAGTCCCGCAGCTCCTGGTGTCAACGGAAGCGTGTTCAGCGTCGCCAGCTCGACCAATGCTTCGTTGATCTCGGGGTTCAACGGTGGTGGGACGCTCGCTTCGCTGACAGCGGCCAATCCGTTATTCGCGGCGCCAAACCTGGTGACCATGGATCCCATCATTCATCAGCCGCGCTATTACGAGTGGAACCTGGAAGTCCAGCGCGATATCGGCTGGCGCACCGTTTTCAGTGCGAACTACGTCGGCAACCACGGCGTGAAAGAGCCCATCGAGAACCAGGGCTTGAACGCATTCTGCCCGTCCGGCTGCGGATCGGGGCTGCCTATCGGTTCGGCGCCGGCGGACGCCCGGTTCGCCACCGTTTCCCAATATCAAAGCGCCGGCGTCTCACGTTACAACGGCCTGGTGCTTTCCGTGAAGCACTCCATGAGCAGCCATCTGGCGTTTGGCCTGAACTACACGTATAGCCATGCTACCGACATGGTATCCAACGGTGGGCTGCTCCCGTTCAGCTTCTCGGGCCAGGGCAGTATTCTGAGCCCGGAGGACCCGTATAATCTCCGCGCCTATAACTACGGCAATGCGGATTACGATGTCCGCCACTATTTTTCCGCGAACTATGTGGTCGATGACCTTCTGCGCGCGCTGCACTTCACCAAGGGGCCGAACGCGCTTTTTGGCGGCTGGACCCTCTCCGGCACGCTGCTCGACCACACCGGCTTCCCGTTTAGCGTGATCCAAAACAACGCTCTGCTGGCAAATTACCCGGGCACCATATTCGCACAGCCGATTACCTCGAGTTGGGGATCGTGCGGAGCCGGTGCGGCGTACACCAACAACACGCCGTGCCTGTCGCCCAACAACTTCGCGCCATCCATGAGCACCACCAGCACACTCTCGCAGTTCGCCACCCAGAACCGCAACCAGTATCGCGGACCCGGATTCTTCTCGACCGATATGAGCATTTCCAAGCAGTTCATGATCGGCGAGCGTTTCCGGTTCGGGATTGGAGCGCAGTTCTTCAACCTCTTCAATCACCCGAACTTCGCGCAGCCACTCAGCAACATCGATAGCCCGGGAACGTTCGGGCAGAGCTTCGGGCTGGTCAGCGAGCCGACGTCGATCCTGGGAGCTTTTCTGGGCGGCGATGCGGCGCCCCGGCTGGTCCAGTTGCACGGTACGCTCTCATTCTGAGCCTTCGCCGCTGGGGGAGCCCAAAAGGCTCCCCCAGCAGATTTTTGGTGTTGCCCTGGGGTGGGCCTGCGGCACTGATTCCCTTCCTGCTGTTTGCGTCTCCGGTGGAACCCCTGACCACCGGCGCCCTCCTGCCAGCCATCGGCGGTCAAAGCTTGTCCGAGAAGCCGGTGCAGTTGCCGGATGCCTTGCCGCATAAGCCCGCATTGCTGGTCTTTTCGTTCTCCAAGCAGGCGGGCGGCGATGCCCGGTTGTGGTTGGATCGTTTTTTGAAGGATCCGGCGGCGAACCAGACCGCGGTGTACTTTAACCTGATGGTGCTCGAATCCGTCCCCAGGCTGCTGCGCGGCATGGTCAGCGGCGGCATCAAGAGCGGCATTCCCGCGGGCATGCACGAGCGGAGCATTCGCGTCTATCAGGGCGAAGCGGATTGGAAGCGCCGCTTGAACGTCACGGACAATCAGCATGCGTACCTTGTAGTGCTGGATTCCGCCGCGCGTGTGCGCTCGCTGCGCCACGGCCCT
Source organism: Bryobacterales bacterium (assembly GCA_963843255.1). GTDB lineage: Bacteria > Acidobacteriota > Terriglobia > Bryobacterales > Bryobacteraceae > Bog-159. The sequence goes on from CAWJJQ010000013.1 coordinate 27,215, forward strand.
TTCGATGAAGCGGCCTACCAGGAGACCAGCGACGAATTGCAACGGCTATCCCGGTAATTCGCGCGAAACACGATAGACTGTTCCTTACCCATGAAGATCCTGATGGTAGCCTCCGAAGCGGCGCCTTTCGCCAAAACGGGCGGCTTGGCCGACGTGGTCGGATCGCTCCCGGCGGCGCTGAAAACCCTCGGGCATGAGGTAGCCGTGCTGCTGCCCCGGTACGCCTCGGTGGATCTGAAATCGGCGCGCCGGGTCTACGATCAACTGCCTATCTGGCTGCCGCCCCGCCGCTTCGACACCAGCGTTTATCTGATCGAGCGCGAAACACCCTTCTACTTCCTGGATTGCCCGCCGCTGTACGACCGCCCGGGCTTCTACGGAGAAGGCGGTCTCGATTATCCGGACAACCACATCCGCTTCGCCGTCCTGGCGCAGGGCGCGCTGGCCTTCTGCCGGCGCATATGGCGGCCCGATATCCTGCATGGACACGACTGGCAGGCCGGACTGGCGCCCGTCTACCAGCGCACCACATTCGGCAACGATCCCACTTTCCTCGCCATGCGCACCCTGTTCACGGTCCACAACCTGGGCTATCACGGGCTGTTTCCTGCGGACACGCTGGCCGATGCAGGGCTCGCTCCCGAGGTGTTCCGTCCAGACGGGTTGGAGTTCTTTGGCAAGGTTAGCTATCTGAAGGGCGGGCTGAACTACGCGCATGCCTTGAACACCGTGAGCCCCACCTATTCGCGCGAGATCCAGACGCCGGAATACGGCTTCGGTCTCGACGGGGTACTGCGGGCCCGTAGCCAGGTGCTCTCCGGCATTCTGAATGGCGTAGATTATACGGAGTGGAATCCGGAGACCGACCCGCACATCGCGGCGCATTATTCCGCCGCTGACCTCACCGGAAAACGGGCCTGCAAGCAGGATTTGCTCAACGAATTCGGCCTTCCCGCGGAAGCCATGGACGCGCCGCTCATTGGCATCGTTTCCCGCTTTACCAGCCAGAAGGGAGCCGACCTGATCGCCGAAACTGCCGATGCTATGGTGGCCGAAGGCTATTACATGGCCGCCCTGGGCGCCGGCGAGCCGCAATACCAGGATCTGTTCCAGGCCATGGCGGAACGCCATCCCAGCCGCATCGCGGTGCGCGTGGGCTACAATAACCCCCTGGCCCACAAGGTGGAAGCGGGCGCCGACGTATTCCTGATGCCCAGCCGCTACGAGCCGTGCGGGCTGAACCAGATCTATAGCTTGAGATATGGAACTGTCCCCCTGGTCCGCGCGACGGGCGGTCTTGATGATACTATCGGACCTGGGACCGGTTTTAAGTTCTGGGAGTATTCCGGGGAAGCCCTGGCTGGCGCGTTACGCGCGGTCCGCCAGGCATTCGCCGATCCGGAGGGCTGGCGGTCGACCATGCTGGCGGGTATGGCCGAGGATTTTTCCTGGAGCGTCTCGGCCGCCGAGTACGCACGGGTTTATCAGCGTTTGGCCGGAGTTTGAATCCCCAGGCATAAGAATTGATCTAATCCTACTGGGAGATTAGGAGAGACAGTAATGGCGGGTCAAAATACCCTAACGTTTACCGATACAAGTTTCGACCAGGATGTTTTGCGCTCAGAAGTGCCTGTTCTGGTGGATTTTTGGGCCGAATGGTGCGGCCCCTGCCGGCAGATGGCGCCGACCATCGACTTAGTGGCGGAGGAATACGCAGGCAAGCTGAAAGTGGGCAAGCTGGACGTGGACTCCAACATTAATACGGCCGGACGCTACAACATCCGGGGTATCCCCACGCTGTTGCTATTTCACAAAGGCCAAGTGGTGGAGCAGCGCGTCGGTGCGGTTGGCAAATCGGAAGTGGTGCGCATGGTTCAAGCGCACGTGGAAAGCGCTCCTGCCCCGGTTCCGCAGAAGAGCTAAAGGCGGGGCCGCACCACTTCGAGTTCGGCTTCCATCATCCCCAGTTCCTCCTGGCAATTGACGCAGTAACGGGCCCAAGGCAGCGCCTGTAGCCGCTTTGGCGGGATATGCTCCTCGCACGCCAGGCAGATGCCATAGTCGCCTGAGTGCACGCGGTCCAGAGCCTCGTCCACGAGGCGGAGTTTGCCGTAATCCAGGTTGTTTAACCGCAGCGAAATGAATTCATCATGAGAGACCTGCGCCTGGTCTTCCTCCGCCACGCGGCCCATTTTGGCGAGAGTATCGAATTTAACGCCGAGTCCCGACACTACCTCTTCGCGTTTTTCGATTAACATCCGCCGGTAACCTTCGGTCGAGTCGGCCAGCGTCCTGCTGCTTGCCCTTTTGCTCATGGCCTGTGGCCTCCTTACAGTGATTGTGTGATTTCGGACCGCAATCACCTGAAATGGTTAAGTGAAGTTAGCAGAATTCTCATTTGAATTCAAGTTATATTTTGTTATTTTCCATCCGTATAAATCCCGTAACGGGTTGAATTAAGGAGCCTGGGCGGGCCATGGCCCGCGCGGCCGCCGCCCCCATCGTTGCGCAGACCCGACCGGCGCTAAGATGAAAGCAATAACCGCTCTCATGAAGAACCGCATCCTGGTGGTCGAAGACGAAGAGAAGCTCCGCCGCGTCATCGAGTTGCAGCTCACCTCCACCGGCTTTGAAGTGGACAAGGCCCGCACCGCCGAGGAAGCCCTCAAGATCGCCGACCGCGCCGACCTGGTCCTCACCGATTTGCGCCTGCCGCAGATGGACGGTCTGGAATTGCTGGCCGCCATCCGCCGCCAGAATTCGCAGACGCCCGTCATCGTGATGACCGCCTTCGGCACCATTGAAACCGCCGTCGAGGCGATGAAGACCGGTGCCACCGATTTCCTGCTCAAGCCCTTTTCGCTCGATCACCTGATGACCGTGGTCCAGAAGGCGCTCGAAATGCGCGCGCTGCGCGACGAAAATCTGAAGCTGCGCGAAGAATTGGGCCGCCGCTACACCTTCGACAACATCGTGGGACGCAGCGCGCCCATGCAGGAAGTGTTCGCCACCGTCACGCGCGTGGCACCCACGCGCGCCACCGTGCTGCTGGCCGGCGAGAGCGGCGTAGGCAAAGATCTGATCGCCCGCGCTATCCATTTTCACTCGCCGCGCCGGGAGCGGCCGCTGGTGAAGATCAACTGCACGGCCATCCCCGAGAACCTGATGGAGAGCGAATTATTCGGCTACGAGAAGGGCGCTTTCACCGGCGCCATGACTTCCAAGCCCGGAAAATTCGAGCAGGCCGACACCGGCACCGTCTTCCTCGACGAAATAGGCGACGTGCCCGCATCCATTCAGGTGAAGCTGCTGCGCGTGCTGCAGGAGCGCGAGTTCGAGCGGCTCGGCAGCAACGTCACCCGCCACATCGACGTACGGGTCGTGGCCGCCACCAACCAGGACCTGCGCGCGGCGCTGGAGCAGGGCACTTTCCGCGAAGATCTCTACTATCGCCTCAACGTGGTGCCCATGAACATCCCGCCGCTGCGCGAGCGCAAGGAAGATATTCCGTTTCTGGCGCAGCACTTCGTCACCAAGCTGGGGCCGGACACAGGGAATCGCATCGCATCCCTCACGGATGCCGCGGTGGCGAAGTTGATGGCTTATCATTGGCCGGGGAATGTAAGAGAACTGGAAAACGTGATCGAGCGCAGCCTGGTGATGTGCTCGAGCGCGCAACTGGATGCCGCCGATATCAAGCTCGAAATGGCGCCGCGCAGCCGCGTGCAGGTGGATCATTTCTTGCCCGACGGCATGACCCTGGATCAGTATGAGCAGGATATCATCCGGGAGGCCTTCCGCCGCGCCGATGGCAACAAGAGCCAGGCCGCCCGCCTGCTGGGCCTCACGCGCAACGCCCTGCGCTACCGCCTGACGCAGATGGGACTGGAATCGTAGCCCGTCATCGTCCCGGCGCAGGCGAGGCCTGCACTTCCGTGCTAGGAGGCGGAGGTAAGGGCTCCGGTTTGCATGCGCCGATCGAAACTGAGAAGGAAGCGATCCCGCGCCATGTCTCGCCGGAGCGCCGCTCGACGCGGTACGCCTTGGTAGCCGCGTCCGCGCGCAACCGCCAGTCGGAAGACGTGCCGGCCGGATGTTTCAGTTGGATGGCTTTTTCGTTGGATTGGCGCAGCATCCAGGTTTCGCCTGCGTTGGGGGTTTCGTATAGCTCGTACCGGCCGGATTCCCAGCCGCGGCCGCGATCGATGATCATGGATCCGCTGGCGTGCGAGGTAAACGAGAACTGCAGGATGGAACCGAATTGCGGATCTCCAAAGACGGGTTGGAGGCGCCAGGTCTGGCCCCCATCGGAGGTGACCAGGAAGAACGGATCGCGCGGCAGGGGGTGTTGCACTTCGCCGCTGATCCAACCGTTCTCAAAATCGAGGAATTGAATGCGGTCCAGGCCGGAAGCACGCAGACGCTCGTGGGGTTCACGCCAGGTCTTACCGTTATCGGTGGTGGCCAGCAGGACGGAGTAGAGGGTGGTTGTACTGGTATGGATGTTGCCCACCAGAAAAATCCGGTTTCCTACGGCTTCGACGGAGGCCAACTCGACGAATACGGGGCAGGGATCGTCGAGGCTGCAGCTTAAGCCGGATAGGCGGACGTCTTCTTCGGTACACGCATAATCCACGATCATGGGTTTACCGGTGTTTTGGAGGATCGGTTCCGCGGGTTTTTCGACTTGTGCGGCAAGCGTCCAAGCGACGGCCAAGCCCAACTCGATCACGGCCCTCATTTCTTTTTTCGATTGTAGCTTAACTGGATGGGGCGGCCGGGGAACCGCCCGCGGACTGGAGCCCTGCCCGGCGGGTTCGATTGTACGAAAGGATCTAATTCGGGGGATTACCTGTAACCCTGCCTGTAAAGGTGTCGTCTTTTCCGACAAATCCCCGTTACGATAAGCGGGCGCACTCACCCCTTTTCACCCACGCGCCCGCTTTTTCTCTTTTTGGATCGCGCAAAGCGGGGCGCGGCCGAGCCGCCACGATCTGGCGAGTTGTTCCCCCTGTTTGGCGGCGAGTTGTTCTTCTGCCTTTGGTTATGTCACCGGTTTTGACGGGTATGTCGGGCGGCTGGGAAGCAAGGTCGAACGGAGCCTGCGGCGCGCGATCGAAGTATTGGAACACTGTTTCATGCAACCTGGCCACGAAGCGCCTCACTGGCGCCGTTTTACGTGAGCGATCACGTATTAGGGCATTCGTGAACGATCACGTATTATAAAAACATGCCAACCAGAGCCGGAAGGCGAAAAGATCCCGCCGCCGTCGCTCTCGGGCGGAGGGGCGGTAAGAAGGGTGGCCCTGCACGAGCCGCCAAACTCTCGCCCGAACAACGGAGCGAGAGCGCGCGCAACGCTGTAAAAGTACGTTGGGCGAAGGCCAGGGACCGTAAGGCCGCACCAGCAAAAGGGAGGCCTGAAGCCGCTCCCGTCATCCCTGATGCCGATACCTCAGATGATGCCGTCTTCACTCTACTGAAACGCATCAAGATGACAAATAACGCGACTGAGATTCGTTATCTTTCCGACCAACTGGAACGAGCTATCTTCCACAAGCAATATGGGCACTGATGTTACAGCTAATTAGTGTCGATGCCCAAGATCAGAAAGCCGCCGCCACGGGGAATTCTTGATCACCTGGTGGAACGCTTTCGTGGCGGTCGAATCTCGTCCAAAGATTTTCTCGAGCTGAAGCATTGGCTGGAATCTGATCCCGAGGTGCCCAAGGAAAAGTGGTTCAAGCGCTTCAAGAGCGGCACTTTAGCAGGCCACGGTGAAATGCCTTCCACGTTCTTGTCACCCGGCATGGCCGCGGAAGGCGATGAAGTATTCTAATCCACGAAACAGATGGACCAACCTCGACTATTGTGCCGCGGCAGCGAAGTCGACACATTGTCCACGTCCACCCGGCCGGTGCCGGCGCTCTTTACCCGAATCTGGAGACGCTGACCCAACTGGGGCGGAGCGGCACCCGATTTGTAGACGATCACGTCGGCCAGGAATGTACCCGGAGCGGGATTGAGGGTGCGAATCCATGCCCTGAGAGAGCAAAGGCGAGAGGCAACGCCAGCAGGAACCACTATAATCGGGGAAAAAACCTGTCAAGACGGGGCCTTATGCTTCGGCCGTACCCTCAAACAGCGGCGTACTCAGGTAGCGCTCCGCCGAATCCGGCAGCACCACTACGAAAGTTTTGTTCCGGAACTGCTCCTCGTGTGCCAGGCGCAGAGCCGCCGCCATGGCCGCACCGCAAGAAATACCGCAAAGAATGCCTTCTTCGCGGATCAGCCGGCGGGCGGTTTCGATGGCCTCTTCATCGGAGACCATCTCCACCCGATCGACCATGGCAAGATCGAGCGTGTCGGGGATGAAGCCTGCGCCCAACCCTTGGATCTTAGAGGGCCCAGGGTGAGCGGGCTCCTTTTTCAGCGTTTGGGTGATGACGGGACTGCGCGCCGGTTCGACGCCTACGGAGAGTATCTTCTTTTTTTGCGATTGCTTTATGTAGCGGGAAATGCCGGTGATGGTGCCGCCGGTTCCAATGCCGGCCACGAGGACGTCGATCGCGCCGGCGGTGTCGTTCCAGATTTCGGGGCCGGTGGTCTCGAAATGAATACGCGGGTTGGCCGGATTCTCGAACTGCTGTAGCAGAACATAGTGCGCGGGGTCGGTGGAAACCAGTTCCAGGGCCTTGGCGATGGAACCGGCCATACCTTGCTCGCCATTGGTGAGAAGGAGTTTGGCGCCCAGGGCCTGCAGCACTTTGCGCCGCTCAATGGACATGGTTTCGGGCATGGTCAAGGTGATGGCATAACCCCGGGCGGCCGCCACATAAGCCAGGGCGATGCCGGTATTGCCGCTGGTGGGTTCGATGATCTCTTTACCTGGCTTGAGGATGCCGCGCTGCTCGGCGTCCCATACCATGGCGGCGCCGATGCGGTCCTTCACGGAATAGGCCGGATTGCGGCCTTCGATCTTAGCCAGCAAAGTGACTGGCGCGCCGTCGGTGATCCGGTTGATCCGCACCAAAGGGGTGCGCCCGATACTGAGCGTGTTATCCGCGTAGAACAACCTTATATCTCCCAATTTGGAATGAATCTGGCGCGCCGCTCGGTCCAGGCGCGGCGTAGTTCGGCAAAGGTGGTGTGGTCCAGAACTGCGGAGACGGCCAGATCGACGCGGCTCCACATTTCAGCGAAGGGTGACTCGCTCTTGCGCCGGGATCGGGACCGGCCCGGTTGCGGGCCCTCAACAAAACGAAGGACTTCCCCCGCCGTAAGGGTCTCCGGAGCGCGCACCAGAAGGTAACCGCCTTCGGCGCCGCGGCGGGATTCCACAAAGCCACCCTGCTTCAAGCCGGCGAGGATCAATTCCAGGAATTTTTGGGGAATCTTCTGCCTTTTGGCGATGTCCCCGATTTTGACGGGCACGCCGGGAGGCTGCGAAGCAAGGTCGAACAGAGCCTGCAGGGCGTATTCACCTTTGACGGAGATGTTCATGTGGGCGGGATCGCAAAAACGGTGCGCGGATACCTCCCATTTGCGCTTGATCCAACTAGAGATTAAAGGAAAGCCGATCGACAGTCAACTGATTCCGGGGGGAGACACAGGGAAGGAGAACTACTCGAACAAACTGGAGGGCCGCGTAGGTTTTGACACCAGCCGCTACGCGGCGTTCCCAGTTAATGGAAAAACCAAAACTATGTGGTTTTGGTGGTGTCTTTGGTCTTCTTTGCCTTCTTGGCCTTCTTGGCGGTGTTCTTGGTGGTGTCCTTGGTGGTGTCCTGGGCGAACATGGCGAAAGAACCCAGAGCGATCGACAGGCCGATCATCAGGCTCATCAATTTCTTCATTACGGTATCTCCTTTTGATTTGACGATTCTTCGTCGTCTGCAACGATCATAAACTGCGGCAGATGAAACGGGTCTTAAGACTCAATTAAAATCACTTCATATCGGTGTAAGGGGTCCTATTCACAAGGCGCTCCCGGAGCTGAGTTTCAATATTTCCAGCGGGTTACAACCGTGCGCACCGATCCGGAGCCGGGATTCCACGTATCCGGCTGTTAACATGGGGCCGGTATGAAGAAGGCCGAGATAGCAAAACGCCTGGCCCGGCAGGCGGGCGTGACCAACGCCGAAGCCGCTGATCAGTTGGACCGCGTGGTTCACCGCATCCTCTCGCAGCTTAGGAAGGGCAAGCCGGCACCCTTACCCGGGTTGGGCAGATTTACGCCCGGACCGAAGGGATCCTACCGGTTCGAAGACGAGAAGCGAGGGAAAGATGGGCGCAAATAACCTGCGAACCGCCGGGCAGGTGGCGCGACTGGTCCGCCAGTGCCTGGCGGAGGGTGCCAGCGTGGAAATCGATGGCTTGGGTACGTTTGTGCCTGGCGCCCGGCGCGGGTTCCGATTTCTGCCGACCAATCGCCCGAAGGTCTTTGTGGCGTACGTGCAGGAAGACGCGGCCGCGGCGGAACGATTATTCGATGGCTTGGCAGCGAGCGGTTTCGACCCCTGGCTGGACCGCCGCAAACTGTTGCCCGGACAGAACTGGCCGCGATCCATAGCGGAGGCCATAGATACAACGGATTTTTTTCTGGCCTGCTTTTCGCGCCGGTCCTTGACCAAGAAGGGTGGGTTTCAGGCTGAAATCCGGTACGCGCTGGAGTGCGCACGGAGTGTTCCCCTGGGCGACATCTTCCTCATTCCGGCGCGCCTGGATGCTTCGCCCGTGCCGCCACGCATCCAGCGGGAATTGCAGTATATCGACCTCTTTCCCGACTGGGAGCGGGGCTTCCGCAGGATCGTGGACGCCATGCGGCGGCAGGCCAGACAGCGGGCAGCCGCCTGAACGCCAGCTCGTCTAATGTGCCGGCACGCACGCATTGAGGTAACCGGGTAGATCGAGGGCGCGTCCATCCTTCCACCAGCTTTACCTGGGGATTACTATGTCGTTGCTTCGTTTGCATTGGTTTGGCCTGGCGATAACTCTGGCCCAGATTCCGCTGATAGCGCAGATCGGCAATCCCGGCGGATATCCGCCCGGTCAACAGTATCCTCCAGGGGGCGTAGGCGGCGGCGGGATACCACTACCGCGACGCCATAAAAAACAAGACGAAAAGGTGCAACTGGACAGTACATCGGGAGTGCTGCGCAGCGTCATGAAGGATCAGGTGGTGGTGGAGGCGGACGATCATCGCATCCTGAATTTCAAGCGGACCGATAAAACCCAGTTCCTGAAGATGGGCAACGCGATGAAGCCGGCGGATCTGAAAGCGGGCGACTTGATCGAAGTGCAATCGACCGCGGACGACGAGGGTTTCATGACGGCGGTCAACGTGATCTGGCAGCAGGATGGAAGCCCCAAGGATCGGGAGCGCGCGGCGCAGCCGGTGGAGACTTCACTCGCCAAGAGTTCGAAGAGCAAGGATAGCGAGAACAAAGATAAGGGTAGCGACAAGGAGGCCGCGGCAGCGCCGCCGGAGACGGAGGCGGCTTCGTCTGATCCCCCCGCTAAGCCGGGGGCTCAGGCAGCGGCGCCCAACGCACCGGCGGCGAACGTGGACGATCCGAATCCGGCCGATCTGAATGCTCCCGTGAAGGAGGAAGTGAAGGCCGTGCAGATCGACGCGGACGATCAGGGACCGCCGGTTTTGCGGCGCGGCGGCAAGACGGTGCGCCGGGAGGCGGATCCCGCACCCGCCCCAGCGGCCGCTCCTGGTTCACCCGCCCCGCAGGCTCCGGCTCCGCAACTGGTAGCCAGGAACGAAGCGCCACCGCGGGGCGCGCGCGAGCCGGCGGTTACGGGTCCGCAGCGCCCGGAAGAAGTAGTGATCGAAAAGGCGCGGGACGCTTCCGGATCGTTCCTCGATACGCTGCCAAACTATTTCTGCCAGGAACTCATGACCCGCTACCAGAGCGAATCGCAGCGCGCCAACTGGCAGCCGCTGGACGTGGTTTCGATGGCGCTGGTTTATGAGAACGGCAAGGAGAGCTACCGTAACCTGGCCATTAACGGCAAGCCCATCAAGAAGAGCATGGAGGATATGGGAGGGGCTTGGTCCACCGGCGAATTCGGCAGCGTGCTGGCGGATCTTTTTTCCCCGGCTACGGCGGCGGACTTCGAGTTCCGAAAAGAGTCGCGAACTGCCGGGCGGGCTTCGATGGTCTACGATTTCGCGGTGGAACGGGAGCATTCGCACTGGCGGATCATGGTGGCTTCGCAACTGATCCAGCCGCCGTACAAGGGGTCGGTATGGATCGACAAGGAGACCAACCGGGTGCTGCGCATCGAGATGCAGGCGGTCAAGATTCCGGATGCGTTTCCCACCGACCAGGTGGAAATGGCGGTGGATTACCAGTTTTTGGGGTTTGCCGACAGGAAGTATCTGGTTCCCGTTCACGCCGAGACCCTGGGGTGCCAGCGCGACACGCAGACTTGCAGCCGCAATGCTATCGATTTTCGGAATTACCACAAGTATTCGGGGGAAGCTACCATCACGTTTGATAAGTAAGATGGCGCAACTGAAGCTCAATGCCACTGAGTTTTTGAACGCCGGCGCGATTGCAAGTGGGCTCTTAGCCCCGCCCCGCCGCGGTTTATGATACCGTCGAGTCATGCAAAATTCGGATGGTATTACCCGTAGAAATCTGCTCAGAAAATCTAGCTTGCTGGGCGCCGGGGCATCCGCCTTATCCCTGCTGCAGCCGCGCACCGCGCGCGCCGCGGCCGGCGACCGGATTAAGGCCGGTCTGGTAGGTTGCGGCGGACGCGGCACCCAAGCCGCGGTCGACCTGCTTACCGGCAACGAGCACGTCGAACTTGTGTCCATGGCCGACGTCTTCGAAGACCACCTCGAACAGTCCCTCGGCCGCTTGCGCGATCCCAAATTCCTGGGCCGCTACGCCGGCATCGTGGTGGAGCGCAATGGCCAGCCCAAAGAGATGTCCGCGGAGGACCTGGTCGCCTCCATCCAGCCGCGCGTCCGCGTCGAGCCCGACCACCATTTCACCGGCTTCGAAGCCTATCAGAAGCTGCTGGCTTCCGATATCGATGTCGTCATGCTATGTACCCCGCCCGGGTTCCGTCCCATGCATTTCGAGGCGGCGGTCAATGCCGGCAAACATGTGTTCACGGAAAAGCCCATCGCCACCGACCCCGTAGGCGCGCGCCGCTTCATCGCCGCTGGAAAACTGGCCGCCGAACGCAAACTGACTGTGGTTTCCGGCGCCCAGCGCCGCGCTCATCGCGAGTATATGGAGACCGTCCAGAAGATCCACGACGGCGCCATCGGGGAGATCACCGCCCTTTATGCCAACTATCTCAGCGGCCCCGTCTTTCACGCCGATCGCCGCGACCCCAAATGGGGCGATATGGAATGGCAGCTCCGTAACTGGTATTCCTTCATCTGGATCTGCGGCGACCAGATTGTCGAACAGCACTTCCACAATATCGATTTCATGAACTGGGTGATGGGCGCCCATCCGGAAAAGGTGGTCGCATCCGGCGGCGCGGCTTGGCGCCCGCGCGAGGACCTGTACGGCAACATCTATGATCACATGACCTCCGATTTCACCTATCCCAACGGCGTGCGCCTCAGCAGCCATTGCCGGCAGTATCCGAAGGGTGTTTACAGCAACGTGAGCGACCTGATCGTAGGCGCCAAAGGCCACAGCACCGGTCTGGATATGGGCGCCAAGGGGATCAATCCGTATGTGCAGGAGCACATCAACATGATCCGCAGTATCCGCGGCGACGGCCCGTATTTGAATTACGCGACGCCTATCGCCGAAAGCACCCTGACCGCCATTATGGCGCGCGAATCCGCCTACTCCGGCCTGGAAATCACCTGGGACCAGATCATGAATTCACAGCAGGACCTGTTCCCCAAGGCCTTCGGATACGACGCCAAAATCGACCCGCCGCCATTGCCCGTACCTGGCACCTACAAGTTTCTTTAAAAGCACAAAGGGACGTGTGCCCGCGCCCCGTTTTGCGCGGTTCCTAAAAAGTGGGGCAGGCCCCATCTTGAGCAATGCCCTGCGGAGGCCTCTCAGGCCGACCCAAAAAGAAACGCCTCGATCTCCGCAATCCGCCGCTCCGCGTCGCCATATCCAATATCGATCAAATCATTCGTGTACTTCGAAGTGAACAGCAGATAGCTCATCAGGTCCGCGCATGAAGCCGCATCCCGCCCCAGGCTGTTGATGAAGTACTGGATCAGGTACGGCATGTCCTTCTGGTGCTGCTCCGCCAAGTGCGACAAATCCACCGAAGGCGTAATCAGCAGCGTCTTGAGCGGACGCATCTTTTCGCATCCCTCGGTCCCCGAATCGCTGATGCGGCCGTCGCTCAGCAACTCGTTCAACCGCTCCAGGTGCTCGATGTCGGTAGCCAGGTGATCCAGGAACATCACGTTGAACAGAACTCCCATCACCTGCGCCACCGACGGGTCCGTGGGGTCCGTGGCTTCCTCCTGATGTTCAAGCTTCTCGCACCGCACCCCTATGGCCACGATTTTCTGCGCGCCCAACCGCACCACCGGACTCAGCGGTTGCTGCAGGCGTACACAGCCGTCGCCAAAAAAGGCGGTGCCTTGCGCGATCTGCAGCTTGACCGGCCGGAACACCAGCGGGATCGCCGCCGAAGCGCAAATATGGTCGACCGTGATCTTCGTAGCCAGCGTCACCCGCCGGCGCCGGTTCCATACCGGATGGCCCTTCTTCCCTTGAATGAACAGATAGCTCTTTCCCGAATTGTAGTTGGTCGCCGAAATCGCCAGCGCATAAAGGTACCCGCGCTTGATGTTGGCCTCGATCCGGCTGCAATCCAGATGCGCCGCCAGAAAATGGCGCAAAGGAGTCGCGTCTAACAGGGAACGCGCGTTTCCGCCGCCCAGAAAGCCACCGAAGGAGAGGTCCAGGATCCACGTCAAGGAGTTTTGGGCTTGCGTCATCACGTCGCAGCGAAAGACGTCCGAGGGTTTGAGGTCGGCCCAAAGCCGCGCCAGGGTCTCGGTGGATGAAGAAAAATCGTCGCTGCCGGCCGCCACCGCGCAGCCATTGATGGCTCCCGCGGATGCGCCTCCCACAATTTGAAAGGGGCTGCCGCGCGCGCGAATCCGTTTCAACTCCCCGATGCGTTTGAGAACACCGGCTTGATAAGCGCCGCGCGCCCCGCCCCCGGTCATCACTAGTCCAAGCACGTTGTCCATCTTTCAGGACTCCGATCGCTGTTTATTTTACCAGTGATTCGCCTCCGGTAGTCTGAATATTAACTCTTGCGCCGCGGTGGCATCGCCGGGCCGGGCGGACAAGCTGGACCACAGGATTTCGTGCAAACGTGCTCCGGGAACATCTGCCCGAACGTGCGGACCAGGTAAGCCTTCGCGCCCTGCCTGCTGTTGAATTCCTTGCCGCCGTTCAGCCACCGCCCCCAGTGCCGCGCCGCGAACATTCCGCTGCGCAGCCGCGTGACCCGCGAGTAAATCGGACCGTCGCGAGTATGGTGGATGAAATTATATGGTTCGATAGAACAAAGCGTTTCCCTGCACGCCTGGCATATCAGCAGGTGTTCTTCCACGGCAGCCGTGCGAGTGGGAGAGAGCTTTCCTAGAGAGAATTCTTCCAGGTGCTCCGGGGACAGATGCTCATCGGGCGGGTATTGCATGTGTGCTCCAAACCGCCAACAATTCGCTCCTCGCTCATCATACCTCACGAGACGCGATTTAGCAGTTTAAGGCCTTGATAAGTCTTTACGAACGCTACCTAAAGTACTAGGCGTCTTTCGTACTAGGGCCTTCGCCGTAGCTCCGGGAAATCCGCCTGCGCCGGTTCTGTGATAGGGTAGAGTTTCATTTCGCACTGGAGGCAAAATGGAGGCCCTTGGCCTGATTGAAACGAAAGGACTAACGGGCGCGATCGAAGCTGCCGATGCCATGGTGAAGACCGCCAACGTGGTGCTCACCGGCAAGGAATTCATCGGCGCGGGATACGTTGTCGTGAGCGTGCGGGGGGATGTAGGCGCGGTCAAAGCCGCCACCGACGCGGGTGCCGCGGCCGCCCGCCGTGTCGGCGAGCTGGTGGCCGTGCATGTGATCCCCGCCCCGCATGAGGAAATCGAAAAGGTGTTGCCCGGCGCTGGCCCGGTCAAAAAATCGCTCGGCTGATGCTCGAAGACAAAGACCTCGTTTCCATTCAAGAGGTCCGGACCAAGGTCGAAAAGGCCTACGCCGCCTGGCAGAAGTACCGTGCCTTCAGTCAGGAACAGGTGGACGCCGTCGTCGAACGCATGGCCGCCGCGGGCCGCGCTAACGCCGAAAAGCTGGCGGCCATGGCGGTCGATGAGACCGGCTATGGCAACGTCAAAGATAAAATCGCCAAAAATCTGCTGAACGCCGACTTGCTGCCGCGAAAAATGCGCGGCATGCGCACTATCGGTTTCCTGCGCGAGATCCCGGAAGAAAAGATCGTCGAGTACGCCGTCCCCGTAGGCGTAGTCGCCGCCATCCTGCCCACCACTAATCCGACTTCCACCGCCATCTATAAGATCCTGATCTCCCTGAAAGCCGGCAACGCCATCGTTCTGAGCCCGCATCCGCGCGCGGTGAAATGTACCTGCGCTACCGCCGATCTGCTTTATCGCGCGGCCCTCGAAGCCGGCGCACCCGAAGAGATTATCCAGTGCCTCGGCTATGCCAGCCTCGACGGCACCAACGCCCTCATGCGCCACGAGCGCACCGGCGTGATCCTTTCCACCGGTGGCCACGGCATCGTGCACGCGGCCTATTCGAGCGGCAATCCGGCCTTCGGCGTGGGTCCGGGAAATGTGCCCGTGCTGATCGAACGCACCGCCGACGTTACCGATGCCATCGCCAAGGTGATCGAAGGCAAGTCCTTTGATTACGGCACGGTATGCTCCAGCGAGCAGGCCATCGTGGTGGAGGATGTATTAAAGGATCGCGTGCTGGCCGCCCTGAAAGCCGGCAAGGCGCATTTCTGTAACGCGGAACAAAAGCAGGCCCTCGGCCGCTTACTGGTGACCTCGAACTGGACCATCAATCCCGCATGCGTCGGACAGTCGCCCACCAAGATCGCTGGCATGGCCGGTTTCAGCATCCCGCCCGATACATCCATCCTGGTGGCTGAACTGGACGGGGTGGGCAAACAGCATCCGCTTTCCATGGAGAAGCTGTCGCCGGTGCTGGCACTGTACTGGGTGAAAGATTTCGCCGCCGGCATGGGAATCTGCGAGAGCCTGCTGCGCTTCGGCGGCCTGGGCCACACTTGCGCCATCTATTCCCAGGACGATGCGCGCATCCGTGAATACGCCGCACGCATGCCCGCGAATCGCGTGCTGGTGAATACGCCGGCCCCCCAGGGATCCACCGGCATCACCACCAACGTGTTTCCCTCTATGACCTTGGGATGCGGCGCCGCCGCCGGTAATATCACGAGCGACAATGTGGGGCCGCAGCATCTTTACAACATCAAGCGGCTGGCCTATGCCGTGCGCACCCCCGCCGAAGCGTTCGCGGGTAACGCGGCGGCCGTTCCCGCCGTCGCCGCTGCTCCGCCGCGCACGTTGATCGCCGCCGAAATTGTGGACCGCTTCCTGGCCCGCCGCGGTGTACCGCCTGCCGCTCCCGCCGCGCCGCCACCCGCACCACCGCCGCCTGCGCCTCCGCCTGCCCCCGCGCATAGCTGCTCCTGCGCCGCCCCGGCTCCCGCGCCCCCTAAACCGCAGATTGTGGACTTTGTCTGCGAGGAAGACGTGCGCAACGCCATCAAACAATCGCGGAAAATTTACATCGGCCCCAAGACCATCGTGACCCCATCAGCCCGCGATTTGGCCTCACCCTCTGATATTCTAGTGTTGGCTTGAGCGCAAAGGTGCACCTCATGGATTTAAATCTGGACACACTAAAGCACGAGATCGTCGAATACCTCGAGCATTCGGAATTCGCCATCTTCCGCTCCGCTCCGGGCGGATTGGAAGGCCTGCCCTTGGTGCTTTGGGACGCCGAGCGTTTTCCCGATTACCAGATGTTCCTCGACGCCGCCCGTAAAATCGGCGCCAAGATGATCCTGTTCGCCTCCCGCGAATTTGAAGCGCCCGAAATCGACGACGCCATCGAAGAGCTCGACGAGTGCGATCTTACCCGCGAAGAGCGCCGCGACCTGGAATCCCGTCTGCGCGAGCTGCGCGTGCACGAAGGCGTCACCTGCTCCCTGGAGCTGGCCTTCGATCATCACGCCCGCATGTACGTGTATGAAGTCCGTCCCGACTGGTACGACGAATTCCTGAGCATCGGTGAAGAGATCGCCGTACACCTGCCCACCGGCGGTCAGGGCGAGCAGGAAGACGACGGTTCTTTCGGCTATTTCTCGAACAACTGACGCGCCGCATGCCTATCACGGCTCGCTGGCTGATCCCGCAGGCAAACTCGCATGAAGTCGAAGCGCTGGCAGCGGCACTTGGTATCGGACTGCCTGCCGCACGGGTCTTGTGCGCGCGCGAACTGTCCGATCCCGCCGCCGCACGCCGGTTCCTGCGTCCATCCCTGGCCGATCTGAACCCGCCCGACGCCCTGCGCGGCATGTGTGAAGCCATCACCCGCCTGCGTCGCGCCATCGCTGCCCGCGAGCGCATCCTCATTTATGGCGACTACGATGTGGATGGCACCACTTCCGTCGTGATCCTAACCAAGGCCATTGAAATGGCCGGAGGCACGACATCGTTTTTCGTTCCGCACCGCCTGCGCGACGGCTATGGCATGCGCTCCGATGTGGTGGAAAAGGCCGCCGCCGACGGCGTCAAGCTGATCATCAGCGTGGATACCGGCATCCGCGCGGCCGAAGTGGTGCGGCGCGCCAACGAGCTGGCCATCGACGTCATCATCACCGACCATCACTTGCCCGAAGCCGAGCTTCCCGCCGCCCTCGCGGTCCTGAATCCCAACCGGCCGGATTGCGGCTATCCTGACAAAAATCTTTGCGGCGTCGGCGTGGCTTTCAAAATGGTGCAGGCCCTGTTTGCCACCCTCGATTGGCCGCCCGCCAAGCTGGGGCGGGTCATCGAATCGTTCCTGAAAATCGTGGCGATCGGTACCGTGGCCGACGTAGTCCCGCTGATGGGCGAGAATCGCATCCTGGTCAAGTACGGGCTGCGCGGCATGGGTGACGTGCGCAATCCTGGCCTGCGCGCCCTGCTCGATGTGTCCGGCTTCAACGGCCGCCTGCCCTCTTCCACCGATGTGGCCTTCCGCATCGCGCCGCGCATCAACGCCGCCGGACGCATGGATACGGCCAATGCCGTCATCGAAATGTTCCTCACCGCGGACCCCGAACGCGCGCGCGTGCTGGCGGAACAGCTCCACACATTGAATGGCGAACGCCAGTTGGCGGAAGCCGAGGTTACCCAGCAAATCGTCGAGGAGTGCGAGCGCGTGCCCGTAAATGACAGCCAGCGCGCCCTGGTATTCGCCGCCGACAACTGGCATCGCGGTGTGCTCGGCATCGTGGCGTCGCGCCTCGTCGAGCGGTTCCACCGCCCCGTGTTCGTGCTCAGCCACAATCCGGAGGACGGCCTCGCGCAGGGCTCCGGCCGCAGCATCCGTCCCTTTCATCTGCTGGACGCTCTGGAGTCCATGCCGGGACTATTCGAGCGCTTCGGCGGACACCGCCAGGCCGCCGGCCTTACATTGGCTTCCGGAAACGTGGATCTCTTCCGCGCGCGGTTCAACGAATATGCCGCCGCGCGCCTGTCGCTCGATGACCTGTCCCCCGAACTCGAAATCGACGCGCTGCTCGAATTCCGTGAGATCCACGAGTGCAGCGTGGCGGAAGTGCTCAGCCTGGCGCCCTTCGGCTGCGGCAATCCGGCGCCGCTATTCGCCGCGCTGGACGTGGAAGTGGCCGGTCCCCCCGTGGTAATGAAAGAGAAACACCTGCGCCTGATGCTGCGCCAGAATGGCCGTACACTGGCCCTGAAAGCCTGGAACTTCGCTTGCCGCGCGACCGAACTGCCACAAGGCGCGCGTATCGACGTAGCTTTTTCCCTGGAGCACGACGCCTACGCCGCCGCCCGCGGCCTGCCCCCCTGGGGAGCCGTCCTGCGCGACTGCCGTCCCTCAACCTGAGAATTCACTTCGACCCGAGAGCATGAACCAAGTGGGTGGCCGCCCATAAGAGAACAATAAACAGCAACACCGCAACCGTCACCGCCGCCATTCGTTCCCGGTGCATACTCGTAATCGTGGGGCGGGCCCTCGGCCTGCAGCGGCCTCGTAGGCCGCTCTCCCCGCCTACAAATTCCCCCGCCGCTCCTGCTCCCGCTCGATCGCCTCAAACAAAGCCTTAAAATTCCCCTTCCCGAAACTCCGGCTCCCCTTGCGCTGGATCACTTCATAAAACAAAGTCGGCCGGTCCTCCACAGGCTTGGTGAAAATCTGCAGCATGTACCCCTCGTCATCCCGATCCACCAGAATCCCCAACTCCTGAAGCCGGTCAACCGGTTCCTCGATCGCCCCCGTCCGCGCTGTCAAATCTTCGTAGTAAGTGGAAGGCACCCGCAAAAATTCGATCCCCTGGTCCCGCAGCCGCGTCACCGTGTCGATGATATTGTCCGTGGCCATGGCGATGTGCTGCACCCCTGGCCCTTTGTAGAAATCCAGATACTCCTCGATCTGCGACTTCCGCTTCCCCTCCGCCGGCTCGTTGATCGGAAACTTCACCCGCTCGTTGCCGTTCGACATCACCTTCGACATCAGCGCCGAATATTCCGTGCTGATGTCTTTATCGTCGAAGTGCTGGTACAACCGGAATCCCATCACGTCGCGATAAAAATCCACCCACGTATTCATGGTGCCCCAGCCCACATTCCCCACCATGTGGTCGATGTGCTTCAGCCCCACCGGCCGCGCCACCGTATCGGCCGCTTCGACACCCACGAACCCAGGCAGAAAAACACCGCGGTAATTGAGCCGTTCCACGAAGGAATGGATCGTATCCCCGTAGGTGGCGATCGCCGAAATCCGCACTTCGCCCTGATCGTCGCGTAGGGTCTCCGGCTCCCGCACGCCCCTGGCCCCCCGACGCGTGGTCTCGCGATAAGCGGATTCCGCATCATCCACCCACAGCGCGATGTCCCGCACACCATCGCCGTGCAGCCGTACATGTTCGGCCGCCGGATGCTCGGGCGCGAGCGCGGTGGTCAGCACCAGCCTGATCTTGCCCTGCTCCACCAGCCACGAGGCCCGGTCGCGCGTGCCCGTCTCCGGCCCGCGATACGCCGTCAGCCGCATGCCGAACGCCGCGCGGTAAAAGTGAGCCGCCTGCTTGGCGTTGCCCACGTAAAACTCCACGTAGTCTGTGCCGTTCAAAGGCAGAAAATCTTTCTGCGTTCCGGTTGGTGTTGCGGTTAGTGTCTGCATGCCATGCCCCCTCGGCCCCTTCCCCTCAATCCGCGGTTCGTGCCAGCGCCCGTCCCGCCGCTTCCACGCAGCGTGCATTCTCCTCGTCCGTGCCCGTCGATACGCGCACGCACTGCGGCAGGCCGAACGCCCCCAGCGGCCGCACGATCACGCCTTCCCGCAGCAGCGCTTCCGTGAACGCCTGCGCCTCCTCCGCGCTCTCCAAAACCAGCATCACAAAGTTGGCGTCCGAGGCCACCGCCTCCAATCCCATACCCCGGAACGACTCCGTCAACAGCCGCAGCCCCCGCGCGTTCAACTCCAACGACCGGTGCAGAAATTCTTTATCGGCCAGCGCGCCGATCCCCCCCGCCTGCGCCAGCGTGCTCGGCTCAAACGGCAGTTTCACTTTCAGCAGGTTCGCGATCAGTTCCTCGTGCGCGAACCCGTAACCGATCCGGATGCCCGCCAGCCCGTAGATCTTCGAAAACGTGCGCAGCGTGATCACGTTGTCGTAGCGGTAGTGCATCGAGTCCGGATACCGCGGATTGTCCTTCGCGTATTCGAAATAAGCCTCGTCCAGTATGATCAGCACCCGCTCCGGCACGTGCTGGTAGAAGTCGTCAAACTCGTGCCGCGTAAAAATCGTCCCCGTAGGATTGTTCGGATTGGCCAGGTAAATGATCTTGGTGTGGTCGGTGATCTGCCCCGCCAGCGCCGGCAGATCGTAGTGCCAGTCGCGATAGGGGACCGTGCGGTACTTCACCCCGCGCGAGCGCGCCAGCACCTGAAAGCCGATGAATGCGGCGTCGGTCGTCAGCACTTCGTCGTCATCGCACAGGAACGTGCGGATGATGCCCGACATGATTCCTTCCGACCCGCTGCCGGCAATCACGTTCTCCGGCTTCAGATCGAATTTCTCGGCCAGCGTGCGGCGCAGATCCAGCCCGCCATTCGGATACAGGTTCAGCCCGTCCAACTGCCGGCGAATGGCCTCTAGAGCTAACGGCGAAGGGCCCAGCGGGTTTTCGTTCGAGGCCAGCTTCGAGACGCGCGTCAGGCCGTAAGCGCGCCGCACCTCCTCTATGGAGCGTCCCGCCTCGTACGGCCGGAGCGATGCGATGTATGACGGAACCAGGGGCATTGGAGCAGTCTGCGCCGTCCTTTACCATAGTAATTCCAAATCGGGATGATTCTTCCTCGTGGCTTTTACGCGCGCCCAACCGTTGAGGTCGCCCGCGCCCTGCTCGGCAAAATCGTGGTGCACGGCGAAACCGCCGGCAAAATCGTCGAGACCGAGGCCTACCTGGGCGGCGACGATTTGGCCTCCCACTCCGCCCGCGGCATCACCAATCGCACACGCGTCATCTTCGGACCTCCCGGCCACGCCTACGTGTATTTCATCTACGGCATG
Source organism: Bryobacterales bacterium (assembly GCA_963843255.1). Classification (GTDB taxonomy): domain Bacteria; phylum Acidobacteriota; class Terriglobia; order Bryobacterales; family Bryobacteraceae; genus Bog-159. The sequence continues at coordinate 48,046 of CAWJJQ010000013.1, forward strand.
TACGAGTGCCTGAACTTCGTCACCGAACCGGACGGCAAAGCCGGTGCGGTGCTGATCCGCGCCCTCGAGCCGGTGGCCGGCATCGAGATCATGCAGCGCCGCCGCCCCACCGCCCACACCCTCCGCGACCTGGCCTCCGGCCCCGGACGCCTCACCCTCGCGCTCGCAATTACCCGCGCCCAGAACGGTGTGGACGTGACCCGTGGCAGCCTGACCGTCCGGACCCCCCGCCGCGAAGAGCCTTTCGAGATCGAAGTGACCCCGCGCATCGGCATCCGCCACTGCGCCGACTGGCCACTACGCTATATCGTCAAGGGCAGTCCGTTCGTCAGCAAGTAATCGCTCATTCGGCCCAATTTTCGATCTTCAGTCCCTTGATCCGGCTGAATCCTTGATCGTTGGTCACCAGCACGGCCCCCAGCGCCAGGGCATGCGCGCCAATCATGATGTCCAGGTTTCCGAACGACAGGCCGTCCTTTTCGAGCGCCGCCCGAAGCTGCCCGTAATGCCACGCCGCAGCCGAGTCCCAGGGTTGCACCGAGACTCTCACCAGAAATTCCTCGACGATCACCTGCAGCCGTGTGGCTTCCGGCCGCCGCGCCAACCCGAACCGCAACTCGCCTTCGGTTACCGCGGAAATCGCCATCCGCGCCATCGGCACCTTCACCATGTGCCGCCGCACCGCCGGCATGCTTCCCTTAATTGCGTAGCTGACAATGTTGGTATCCAGAAGATACCGGTGTGGCATCAGAGCAGCTCACGCTTTTGTGGCGGCGCATCCTGGCGATCCGACAGAAAGTCCTCCGGCACACCTCCGGACGCCGTGAGTTTAAAGAAGCCTTCCCAGGAGTCCGGCCGCCGCGAAAGGATGACATCGCCCGTCTCGGGATCTTGCCTGATGAAAACTTCCTTGCATTCAAACCGAAACTCGATCGGCAAACGAACGGCTTGGCTGCGCCCATTCCGAAATAGCTTGACCGTGCGCGTCATCTTCTCCTCCTCCTCCTGTGATATACCATAGCATATCACAGAACCAATTTCAAGCACTTAATTCAAGCCTTATTCCAGCCCAGCCGCAGCCTGCTCAATCAACGCCGCCTCCTTCTCCAATACCTTTCCCACCCGCACAATCTGCTCATCGGCCTCTTTCCAGTGCTTCTGCTCGATCGCCTCCCGTACCCCTGGCAGCGTCTTCACCCCATATCCCGTATAAAAACCCGGCGCATAAATCTGGTTTTGGAACCACGGCCTCCCCGGCAATCCATCGGGCAGCGTCAGCCCCCGCTCGATCTGAATCAGCTTCTGGTTCACCGGCTGCATGCCCGGTTTGTCCAGCGCGGCCTTGTGTACGGCTTTGTCGTAATGCTCCGCGCCCAGCGTCAACGCTGCTAGCCCGTTTTCGAGCGGAGCAAAGTTCAGGAATGGCGGTACCACCTCCACCGGCGGCGGCACCGACGTCTTATGCGGATCGGCCACCGCGCTGAAAACGCCTTCTTCAATCTCCTTGTTGCGCTCGCGAATCTCTTCGCTCTGCGTCTTCCACAACTTCTGTACTTCGTCCACGTAGCGCTTCACCGTATCCGCGAAATTCGTGAAATCGTACGGCAGCAGGTCCGCGTCCGCAAACCGCATCATGGCCGTGCCGGCGGTCTGCGCCAGCGCCCGGCCATAAATAAAGTCGCCGTCCGCGAAATGCGTGTACCAGTAGAAATCGTCGTAGATCGAGTGGTAGATGCCGCCGCCGTCTTCGCCCCCGAAGCCCAGATTTAGGGACGCGATCCCCAAATGATCGATGAAAGCGGTGTAGTCCGACCCCGACCCCAGCGCCCCGATGCGCAATTCCGCCCGCTTCCGTACTTCGTCCCGCTCCGCAGCCGGCGCGCGCGAGATCCGTGCCAGTTGATCCCGCTTCCACACCGGCATCTTCTTCTCCGGATCTTCCACATCGCGCGCCACCCCGTTGATGAACTTCTCCAGCGAGTGTGAGCCCGCCATTCCCAGGAATCCACGCCCGTTGCCGTCGGAATTGACGTACATCGCCGCGTGCGTGCGCAATTCCGTGTCGTGCTCCTCGGCCCATTCGGTCGATCCCAGCAGCCCTTCCTCCTCGCCGTCCCACACGCAATAAATCAGGGTGCGCTTCGGCTTCCATCCCTGCTTCTGCAGCTCCGCGAACGCGCGCGCCTCTTCCATCAGCGCCACCGCTCCCGACAACGGATCTTCCGCGCCGTTCACCCAGGCATCGTGATGATTGCCCCGTATGATCCACTCATCCGGATACGGCGTCCCCGGAATGCGCGCGATCACGTCGTAAATCTTCTTCGTGTCCCAATTAAATTCCAGCTTCATGTGGACCCGCGCCGGCCCCGGCCCAGTGTGATAGGTGATGGGCAGCGCCCCCCGCCAGGCGTCCGGAGCCGTAGGCCCGGTCAGCGCCGCCAGCAGCGGCTGCGCGTCGCCGTACGAAATCGGCAGCACCGGGATCTTGGTCAGCGTTTGCGCGTCCTTGATCGCCAGCCGCTTCGCATTGGCGTCCGCGCCCACCCCCGGTGTCAGCGGATCGCCCGGATAAATCGGCATATCCATCACGCTGCCGCGCTGCACGCCGTCCTTCGAGCGCCACGGTCCTTTCGGAAAAACATCGCCCTCAAAATAGCCGTCCTCCCGCGGATCGGAATAGATAATGCAGCCGATCGCCCCATGCTCCGCCGCCACCTTCGGCTTGATGCCCCGCCACGACCCGCCATACCGCGCGATCACGATGGCGCCCTTCACCGAAACTCCCAGCCGGTCGAGCTGCTCGTAATCCGCCGGAATGCCGTAGTTCACATACACCAGCGGCGCCGTCACATCGCCGTCGATCGAGTAGGCGTTGTAGGTCGGTAGTTGCTCGTCGTGCTGGCCTGACGTGGGATCCACCGCCACCGTCGGCTCCTCCAGCTTCGCCGTGAAATGCTCCGGCGCCACCAGCTCCACCAGGCGGCTCTTGGGCGTCGGGAAGAGCACGTCGAACGTTTCGATATGCGCATCCAGTCCCCACTCTTTGAACTTCGACAAAATCCACTCTGCGTTGTCTTTGTCGTAGGGCGAGCCCACGTGATGCGGCCGCGCCGAAAGCCGTTGCATGTAGTCGTGCAGATTTTGGGGGCTGGGAATCGAGCGGAAGGTCACCTCCCAATCGTGCTCGGCGCGCGCCGAATCGGGCGAGTAGCCGCGCAAGACGGGCGCGTCCGCGGCCGGCGCCAGCGCCGCGCCCAAAAGCAGGGACAGACAGGCCAGGTGCAACGTAATCTTCATGAAGGAAAGGATACCAATACTGCCGTGGGGCAGGCCCATGCTTGGCCCAAAACATGCAACGGCCTCTCCGGCCGCTCCTGATGTGACTTCACATATTCACGTGTTACACTTAAACACGTGACCCGACCCAAACACCAAAACGTAACCCTAAGCCTCCCCGAACCTCTCCTCCGCCGCTTTCGCATCTACGCCGCGTCGCGCAATCAATCCATGACCAGCCTGATGGCGGAGTGTATCCGTAAAACGATTGACGAGGACGCGGATGCCGGTCGAGCTACGCACCGCTTCCTCGAGCGCATCGAAAAAGCCCCCGACCGCGGAACCCGCGGCGCCATCCGCTGGAAGCGGGACGAATTGCATGAGCGTTGAATTCGTCGATACCAACATCCTGGTCTATGCGCACGACGGCGGTGCCGGCGTCAGGCACCAGCGATCGGTTGAACTTCTCAAGCGGCTAGCCGCCGACGGATCGGGCGCGTTCAGCATTCAAGTACTCGCGGAGTTCTACGTCGCGGCTACCAAGAAGCTACGTATGACCAGCGAGGAAGCGGAAGAAGTGCTCGTGGATCTCGCCGGGTGGATCATTCACAGGCCCGCACACGCCGATCTCCTTCGTGCGGCCCAACTCCAGCGCCGCTACCGCCTGTCCTGGTGGGACGCGCTGATTCTAAATAGCGCCACGGAACTTGGCTGCAGTGTGATTTGGACCGAGGATTTATCCGCCGGCCAGCGCTATGGACGCGTCACCGCGACAAATCCTTTTCGGGCATAATCCAGCTTTCCGCCCGCTATCCCCGCCGGTTCTGCCACCACGTATTCACCAGCGTCGCCGACAAAATCAGCACTCCCCCCGCGATCGAAGTCACCGCCGGCCGCTCATCCTGCACCAACCACACCCACACCGGGTTCAGCGCAGGCTCCAGCAGCAAAACGGTAGTCGCCTCGAATGCCGGCACATGCCGTATCGCGCGCGTCACCATCAGGTAAGCCAGTCCGATCTGGAACACACCCAGGTAAAACAGCACCGCCAGGTTGGTCCATCCCGCGTGCGGCAACGGCACAGCCTTCGGCAGCGTCACCAGGAAAGCCAGCAGGTTCCCGATGACCACTGTCGCCGTAGCGGCATTCCCCGTCCCCGTGCGACGCCCCAGCCATCGCAAGCCCGACACCGTGAGCGCCCAGGTGAGCCCCGAAAACGCTCCCAGCAGATTGCCCGTGTGCGGATCGGGCGCCGTCGCCACCGCCTGCTGCGCCGTGCCGAAGCACAGGAACATGCCCGTCGCCACCGCCACCAGAAACAGCAGGTCCGACCGGCTCAGCGGCTCCTTCAGCAGCAGCGGCCCGATCAGCAGTAAGTACAGCGGCGCGGTCGATTGCAGAAAGATCGCGTTGGCCGACGTGGTCAGCCTGGTGGAAAGCGTGAATAGTACCAGCGTGGCCGCATATGCCGCGCCCACCGGCAGCAACTCCCAACGCCAGTTGCGCCGCCCATCCGGCACGAACACCGCCAGGGTAAGTGCCGCGATGCCAGAACGAAAACTGGCGATCTGCCACGGCGTCATGCTGATCGCCTTGATCGCCGCGCCGCCTGTCGAGAACAGGAACGCAGCCGCCATCAGTAAGAGCCAGTTGGTCGCGCGGGATTGCGGCAAGGGTCCTACCAGAGTATCAGGCTATACAAAACCGGCCGCTTCAGCGTATTCTAAAACTGTAAGAGCGTAAAGGGCGCGCGTGTCCGCGTCGCCAAACAGAATACGAACTCGCGCGATAATGGCGGCGCGGCCGTGGCCCCGTTTTGCGCGAATTGCTGAGAGTGCAAAGGGGCGTGTGTCCGCGCCGCCAAACAGAATACGAACTCGCGCGATAATGGCGGCGCGGCCGTGGCCCCGTTTTGCGCGAATTGCTAAAAGCGCAAAGGGGCGCGTGTCCGCGCCGCCAAGCAGAATACGAACTCGCGCGATAATGGCGGCGCGGCCGTGGCCCCGTTTTGCGCGAATTGCTGAGAGTGCAAAGGGGCGTGTGTCCGCGCCGCCAAACAGAATACGAACTCGCGCGATAATGGCGGCGCGGCCGTGGCCCCATTTTGCGCGAATTGCTGAGAGTGCAAAGGGGCGCGTGTCCGCGCCGCCAAACAGAATACGAACTCGCGCGATAATGGCGGCGCGGCCGTGGCCCCGTTTTGCGCGAATTGCTAAAAGTGCAAAGGGGCGTGTGTCCGCGCCGCCAAGCAGAATACGAACTCGCGCGATAATGGCGGCGCGGCCGTGGCCCCGTTTTGCGCGTTTGAAAGAGAGGACAGGCATTGCGAACCATCTCCAAGAAGACCAAGTACGCCCTGGAAGCGTTATATTCTTTGAGCCGCCACTACGGTGAAGGCCCCATCCTGGTTCACATGGTGGCCACCGAAGAGTCCATCCCACTCAAATTCTTGCAGGCGATTCTTTTGGAGTTACGTAACCGCGGCGTAGTGAGCAGTAAGAAAGGACGCGCCGGTGGATATGAGCTAAGCCGTCCCCCCGAAGACATTACCGTAGGTACCGTCATCCGCATGATCGAAGGACCGCTCGCGCCCCTCCCCTGCGCCCGCGAAACCAATTACCGCCGCTGCGAAGAGTGTAAGGACGAGAACACCTGCGGCACCCGCATTGTCATGCGGCGCGTGCGCGACGCGGTAGCCCACATACTCGACAGCACCACCCTAGCCGACGTCATCCACGAGGTGGATAAAGCCAAGGAACTCGAAGCGCGTGGACCCACCGTCAGCTTCAATATCTGATTGCGATCCTCAGTACTATAGGATGAATGCCTCTTGAGGCGGAACCACGGCGCGCCGCATCGCCGCCACCCTTGCGCGTCAGCATCGCCACTTCGGCCGCGGACCGCCGCGACTTCGAGTTCGCGAAAACCTTCCGCATCGGCCGCGGCGAAGACTGCGAGGTCTGCTTCAAGAACGAATTCGTCAGCCGCGCGCACGCCGAAGTCTTCTTCGAAAACGGCCAGTGGTGGGTGCGCGACCTCCACAGCAGCAACGGCATTTTCGTCGACGGCCAGCGCGTCGAACTGGCTCCCGCCGGGCCTTCCACCATGCTGCGCCTGGGCGTCGAAGGCCCCTTCGTGGCGCTCCGCCTGGCATCCCCCGATATCCCGCCCGCGCCGGGCAAGCCGCCGCCCGCGCTCAACGATTCGCTCGACGCCTACATGCAGCGCTACTTCGGCAACCTGCCCGCGGACGCCCCCGTCGGCGAGCACACCGCCATGGTCCGCATGGCCTTCCAGCAAGTGCAGAAGAAGCAGCGCCGTAAATACGGCTGGGTCGTGGGCCTGCTCGCGGGCGCTGTCCTGGCCGCCGGCGGATACGCTTTCTACCTTCACATCCAGGCCGGCAAACAACGGGCTGTAGCCCAGGACCTCTTCTATTCCATGAAATCCCTCGACGTGGATATCGCCAACGTCGAACGCCTGGTCGCCGATTCCCACAATCAAACCACCATCGATCAGGTTCGCCAGTACGAAGCCCGCCGCAAAGAAATGCAGCAGGGCTATGACAAATTCCTCGCTACCCTCCACGTCTACGACGCCAAGATGACCGAGCCCCGCCGCCTGATCCTGCGCATCGCCCGCGTCTTCGGCGAATGCGAGCTTGCCATGCCGCCCGAGTTCGTCACCGAGATCGAGAGTTACATCAAGAAGTGGCAATCGTCCGGCCGCCTGGCGCACGCCATCCGCACTGCCAATGAAAACGGCTACACATCCACCATCGTCTCCGACCTGCTGGCGCAGGATCTGCCGCCCGAGTTCTTTTACCTCGCCCTCCAGGAGAGTGATTTCGATCAATACATCAGCGGTCCCATGACCCGCAAAGGCATCGCCAAAGGCATGTGGCAGTTCATCCCCGAGACCGCCGTCAAATACGGCCTCCACATCGGGCCGCTCGTCGACTTCCGCCGCCCCGATCCCGCCGACGACCGCCATCACTTCGACCGCGAAACCAAAGCCGCCGCCCTCTATCTCAAGGACCTCTACAGTTCCGACGCGCAAGCCTCCGGATTGCTGGTCATGGCCTGTTATAACTGGGGTGAAAACCAGGTGCTGCCACTGGTCCGCAGCCTGCCCGCCAATCCCCGCGAACGCAATTTCTGGCGCCTGCTCGCGACCGACCGCAAAAAGATCCCGCAGGAGACTTACGACTATGTCTTCTACATCGCCTCCGCCGCGGTAATCGGTGAAAACCCGCGCCTCTTCGGCTTTGATTTCGATAATCCGCTGGCGCAGGCCGCAAAGTAAACGGTATACTCACTGAGTTCCGGAGCCAAAATGGAAATCCCGATTCATACGGCATCATCGGTAGTGTGTTCCCTCGCCTTAGCCATTGCCATGGCCAGCGCCGCCCCGCTCCTGGCGCAAACCAACGCCCACAAGCAGATCATCGAGCTGGTCGACCGCCATAGCGCCGCCTATACCGAGGCCTCCAAAAAGATCTGGGAATACGCCGAGCTCGGCTATCACGAAGAGAAAAGCTCGGCCCTGTTGCAGGACCATTTGAAGGAGGCCGGCTTCCACCTCGAATCCGGCGTGGCCGATGAGCCCACCGCCTTCATCGCCACCTACGGCCAGGGCCGCCCGGTCATCGGCATCCTCGGTGAATTCGACGCCTTGCCCGGACTATCGCAAGCCGCGCTACCCGACCGCAGCCCCGTCGCCGCCGGCGCGCCCGGCCACGGCTGCGGCCATAATCTGCTGGGCTCCGGCGCCGCGCTGGCCGCTGTCGCGCTCAAGGAATTCATGGCCGCCAATCACGTCTCCGGCACCCTCCGCTACTACGGCACGCCCGCCGAAGAAGGTGGCGACGGCAAAGTCTACATGGTACGCGCCGGCCTGTTCCGCGACGTGGACGTGGTGCTCCACTGGCACCCCGCCGACCGCAACGCGGTGGCCAACGGAGGTGCGCTCGCCATCACCTCCGCCAAGTTCCTGTTCCACGGCGTGGCTGCCCACGCGGCTTTCGCTCCCGATCGCGGCCGCTCCGCCCTCGACGCCGTCATGCTGATGGGCAACGGTGTCGAGTTCATGCGCGAACACATTCCCAGCAACGCCCGCATCCACTACATCATCAGCAATGGCGGCGCCGCGCCCAACATCGTGCCCGATACCGCGGAGCTTTTCCTGTATGCGCGCAGCCCGTCTCTGGACACCCTCGACGGCATTTGGGCGCGCATCGAAAAGGTCGGCCAAGGCGCCGCCCTCATGACCGAAACGACCCTCGATATCAAGATCCTCGGCAGCGATAACAACATCGTCGCCAATGCCGCCCTGGCTAAAGCGGCGCAGAAGAACCTCCAGGAAGTGGGCGGATATCAGTACACCGCCGAAGAGCAACACTTCGCCCAAGCGATCCAAAAAAGCCTGCCCCCCGGAACCACCATCGAACAGGGCCTGGGCGCCGCCATCGAGCCTCTGCGCCCCTACGATCCCAACCAGCCGAGCGCCTCCACCGACGTAGGCGACGTGAGCTGGAACGTCCCCACCATCGGTTTCGTCGCTGCGACGTTTGCGCCCGGCGTGGTGCCGCACACCTGGCAGGCGGCCGCTTGCGCCGGCATGAGCATCGGCCAGAAAGGGATGCTCGTGGCCGCCAAGGCGCTGGCTGTGACAGGTGCCGACCTCTTCGCCAATCCTCAACTCATCCGCGACGCCAAACAGGATTTCGCGCGCGAGCTTGCCGGCAAGACCTATAAATCGGAAATCCCCGAGGGGCAGAAGCCGCCTATCGAATATCGCAAGATGTAGCAGGGGCCAGGCCCGTGCATAACTCACGATGGGTGAGTGGCCACCGCATCGAAGACGCGCAGGAAGTTTCCGCCGCCGATCTTTCCGATCTCGTCCGGGGTGAAGCCAGTTTTTAACATCGCATCGACAACCACATAGTAGAAACCAGCCGTTTGATCCTGCCATGCCCGATTTGTGCGTTCCCCGGCGCGCCCCGGCGCTTGCCCGGAATGCGGGCCAACGGGGCGAGGGCTGGGTTGGGTGAGCTTGGTATCAGTACCGATGCACACATGATCGACCCCGATGATATCGACCATTGCCCGAACATTTCGCGCATAGTCCAACGGCGTGTCTGCCAGATGCGTCCAGACACCAACCAAGCCCCCGGCACTGGCGGCCATTTTGGCCTGCTCTTTACTGATGAGTCTTGAGCGCATCATCTGCGCCATCGACGGATTGTTCCCCACTTGCGTATCAAGGCCGGTATGGGAGATGATGACCGGCAGGTTCGTGACCTTGAGGGCGGCTCCGGTAGTTTGCATATCGGCATGGGCAAGATCGATGAGCATGCCGAGTCGATTGCATTCCTTGATGACGGCCGCCCCAAATGGGGTCAATCCGCCGTAACGCGGTGGGTTAGTGTAAACGTCGCCGACCGGCACGGATGCGTCGCTGTCGTGAAGCAGCCCAAAATGCCGCAAACCCCGACCATAGGCTTCTTCCACACGCTCCAGATGGCCTTGCAGAAAGTGCCCGCCTTCGACCGCCTGGATGACCGCCGGCTCGCTATTCTTATGGGCGGTGCGGACGTCACCCGGAGTGAGGGAACGCTTCATGCCGTTGCGCGCCAACTGCCGGTCCATGGACGCCAGACCTTTGATAAACCGGTCGTAGGCATCGCCGGGTTGGTAGTCGGTCGCAAAAGTCATGCAGACGGCTGAGAGGCCCGACCGCTTCATTTCGCCGGCCAGATCTATATCTGGTCCGGGCATTTCGGCGGCAGCGAGGGGCACGTCGATGTGATTATGCGTGTCGATCCCGATAGTCCTGGCTACGATGTCGCCGACCCGCGGATCGGTTATATCCGCCGCCCGGCCTGAGCGCGGACGCACCAGAGTCGCTGCACTTGCTGTTATAGCAGCCGTACAGAGGAATTGCCGCCTTGAGCTGTTAGACTGAAATTCCATCAGAGGTCCCCCATCAACGATCGGCCGGTAACCCATTGTCACTCCTATAACGGTTCGCCTACTCCACTGTTGTCGAGCGGCTCGGACCGGCCAAGGGGAGGCTGGATGGAGCATCGATCGGAGATCGCACCGGAAACTCATCCAGAGATGATGGCGCTCGATCTGCGCCGCGTCCATGCCGCTTCAGATGCTTTCCGTCGGTCCGCCGTCAGTGAAACGGACGCACCTCGACCGGGGCACGACAGGCGACGGCGGCCTTCCGCCCCCACGCCAGCGCCTCGTCCAGGTCAGCGGCTTCCAGCACCCAAAAACCGCCAATGTGTTCCTTGGTCTCCGCGCACGGCCCGTCGGTGATGAGCACCTTACCTGCGGGCTGCAACCGCAGCGACCTCGCGCTGCTTTCCGGTTGGAGGCCGCCCACAAATACTCTGACACCCGCAGCCTTCATCTCATCGTTGAGCGCGTCTATTTCGCGGTCCATCTATTCGTCCTCTGAGACGGCCGGTCGTAGTTCTCCGGGCGGTAAATAGCCACCAAATACCGTGTCATGACTTCCTGTACCGGTCTTCGCGCGGGCCGGTTACCTTAACTTCACTATATAGGCGCACGGCCGTGGCCCGTACTAATCCCCGTCCGTTCCGAGCATGACGGAACCCAACCCATGATTCGGCATTTATTCCCGGATTGGATCCCCAACACCCGCCATCCAGCACCCGCGGCGAAAGGCCGCAAATGCTACAGTGTCCCTTTAGCTCAGCCGCATCGCTGTAAGGAGCAAATCACGCATGCCAAATCCACGCCGTTGGATTGTCTTGTTCGCCCCCCTCTGCCTGCTGTCGCAGACTCCCACGGGGCAATACCCCGCCAACCTGCTCTCCGGCTTGCGCTGGCGCGATGTCGGACCCATGCGCGGCGGCCGCACCTACGGCGTCGCCGGCCACCCCTCCCAGCCTGATACGTTCTACTCCGGCTCCGTCGGCGGAGGGGTGTGGAAGACCGAAAACTCCGGACGCACCTGGTTCCCCATCTCTGACGAAGGCATCCCCATCGGCTCCATCGGCGCCATCGCCGTCGCCCCCTCGAACCCCGGCATCGTCTACGTCGGCACCGGCGAGCCCGACATCCGCAGCCAGAATTCCTACGGCATCGGGATGTTCAAATCCACAGATGCCGGCAAGACCTGGACCCACATTGGCCTCGAAAACACCCGCCAGATCGGACGCATCGCCGTCGATCCGGCCAATCCCCAGCGCGTCTACGTGGCGGCCCTCGGCCACATCTACGATGCCAACCCCGAGCGCGGCGTGTTCCGGTCCACCGATGGCGGCACCACCTGGAAAAAGGTGCTATTCAAAACTGGCGACCCCGACAACGTCGGCGCCATCGACATCGCTATCGATCCCCGCCACCCGCGCGTGCTCTACGCCTCCCTGTGGGCCACCCGGCGTCCGCCATGGGCCGTCTACGCGCCCACAAACCTGCCCGGCGGCGGCCTGTACAAGTCTGTCGATGGCGGCGACACCTGGAAACAGTTGACCGGCGGCTTGCCTGCCGATAACTTCGTAGGCAAGATCGGCGTCGCCGTTGCGCCCAGCAATCCCAATCGCGTCTGGGCCGTAGTGGACGACTCCGGCAGAGCCGTCCCTGCCGGTTTCCGCGCTACCCCGAGCGCCGCCGGAACCCCCGCGCCGCATCCCTCCGGTGGCGTCTACATCTCCGATAATGCCGGCGCCACCTGGACCCTCGTCAACTCCGAAAATCGCCTCTGGGGCCGCGGCTGGTATTTCGAATCCGTCACCGTCGACCCCACCAATCCCGACCGCGCCTACGTCATCAACACTGGCACTTATATGACCACCGACGCCGGCAAAACCTTCGTCCCCGTAAAAAGCGGGCCCGGCGGCGACGACTACCATCAGCTTTGGATTAACCCCCGCGATGGCAACCGCATGGTCCTCAGCAGCGACCAGGGCACCGTCGTTAGCGTGGATGGCTCCAAAACCTGGAGCAGTTGGTACAACCAGCCCACCGCCCAGATCTATCACGTGGCCGCCGACAATCGCTTCCCCTACTGGCTCTATGGCGCGCAGCAGGATAGCGGCGCGGCCGCGGTCAGCACCTTCTCGAACGAAGGCGTGCTCTCGTTCCGCAGTTGGGCGCCCGCCTGCCTCGCCGGAGAAAGCGATACCGTCGTCCCCGATCCCCGCGACGGCAACATTCTCTACGGCGAAGGCGCGAACCGCTGCGATCAAACGTTCAACACTGCCGCCTCCCTGGGCGGCCAGTTGCCTGCGCCTGATCCCAATGATCCTAACCGCAAAACCTGGACCCTTCCCGAAGTCTTCTCCCTCGCTGACGAGGCCCTCTACTATTCCAACCAATTCGTCATGCGCTCGCGCGATCGCGGCCGCACCTGGGAAAAAATCAGCCCCGATCTTTCCCGCCTCCATCCGCCGGTCCCGTCCAATCTCGACCCCGTGACCGCCAAAGACATCGATCAGTCCATGGCCGATCGTTTCGGCGTGGTCTACACCATCGCCCCCTCGCCGCTCCGCGCCACTACCGTTTGGGCCGGCACCGACGACGGCCTGATATATGTCACGCGCGACGACGGCCACAACTGGACTCCCGTCACCCCGCCTGAAATGACCGCCTGGAGCAAAGTCTCCCAAATCGACGCCGGCCATTTCGATGCCGATACGGCTTACGCCTCCGTCGATCGCCACCGCCTGGCGGATAACAAGCCCTATATCTACCGTACGCACGATGGCGGCAAAACCTGGCAGAACTCGGTCTCCGGCATCCCCGAAGGCGCCTACGTCAACTCCATCAAGGAGGATCCCAAAGCGAAAGGCCTGCTCTACGCCGCAACAGAATTACGTGTTTATGTTTCTTTCAACGACGGCGCCCAGTGGCAGCCCCTGCAGAACAACATGCCCGTCACCTCCGTGCGCGACCTCCTCGTGCATGGCGACGACCTGGCCATCGCCACGCACGGCCGCGGTTTCTGGGTGCTGGATCAGATGACTGCATTGCGCCAGATCGCCGCCCAGGGCGACCAAATCCTCTCCGCCGCCGCTTATCTCTTCCAGCCCGGCGAAACCTATGCGCTCCGCGTAGGCAGTATGAACGGCATGCCCATGCCCCACGAAGAGCCCCAAATGGAAAACCCGCCCGCCGGCGTGGTCACTTATTATTGGCTGAAGGCGCCCGCCGCCCATCCGCTGAAGCTCGAATTGTTGGATAGCTCCGGCGCCGTGCGCGCCTGTGCCGCCAGCGATACTGCCATGCGACCGGTCGATACCGAATCGCTCAATATCCAGCCCGTCTGGGTACATCCCACACCGCCACCGTCGGCGGATGCCGGCATGCATCGCATCGGGCTCGGCGCCCCTTCCGGACGCGGCTTCTTCGGTTTCGGCCCCGCCGCGCGCGCCACTCCCACCCCGCCGGACGCCTGCACGGCGCCTGCCTCAGCCTCCATCTCCGCGCCCGCCAGCCCCACTCCACAAGGCCCCGGCCGCCGCGGCGCGCCCAGCCTCGCTCCCGGCGAATACACCGTCAGGTTGACCGTCGATGGCCAGACCTACACCCAGCCGGTCACCATCAAGCCCGACCCGCGCGGCGCACCCAATGGCGTCAACGAAAGCGCCCGCTGATCGCCGCCTCGCCTGGAGCCTCGCCGCCGTCTGGCTCTGTTTTCTGATCCGCGCGTCCTTTTATTGCGCCGCCATCCCTCTCTGGGAAGGTTGGGACGAATACGCGCACTTCGATTACGTTCGTCACCTCGCCCTCGATCATACCCTTCCCGCGCGCAACGCGCCCCTCTCCGGCGAAGTCGCCGCATCCCTCCGCCTCGCTCCCCTGCCCTGGACTCTCAAAGATTACTTCTCCTCCGTCCCGCACTTCACCCACGATCAATACTGGCGATTGCCCGAATCCGATCGCGCCGGGATGCAGCGCCAGCTTGCCGCGCTCGCCACAGACCGCGCCAAATGGCAGGAGAATCCCGCGCTAACCCAATACGAAGGCCAGCATCCACCGGCCTATTACGCGCTGATGGCTGCCGTCTACCAGCCGCTCCGCGATCGCCCCCTCGCAGACCGCGTCTGGTGGCTGCGCTTCGCCGGCATGCTTCTCGCCTCGCTGGTCGTCCCCTGCACTTACCTGCTGGCCCGCGGCGCCTTCGGCGATCCCACCTGCGCCATCGCCACAGCCGCCGTCGTCACCGCCATGCCGGGCCTCATGATCACCATCGCGCGCGTCAGCAACGAAGCCTTGGCCGTGCCGGTCGGCGCCGCCCTGCTCGCCGCCATGTCCGCCTCGAAACGCCGCCCTCTCGTCATCGGACTTCTGCTCGGCCTCGCCCTTCTCACCAAGGCCTACTTCCTCACCGCGGCCCTCGCCGTCTTCGTATGTCTCATCGTCGAAGCCTGGCGAAATCGCTCGTGGACCTCCGCCCGCGACCTTCTCCTGGTGGCCCTGCCTGCCGCCGCCATCGCCGGCTGGTGGTATATCGCAACCTGGCGCGCCACCAGTTCCCTCTCCGGTGAAGAGCACGACGTCGCCTTTCATCGCGCCGGGTTCGGTGAATTCCTGCACGCCGCCGCGAGCGTCAACTGGCTGCGCGTCCTCGATTCGAATTTCAATTCCCACATCTGGACCGGCGGTTGGAGCTACCTCGGCGTCCGCGGTTGGATGTATCACGCCTTCGCCCTCCTGGCCCTTGCCGGTATCGCCGGAGCCCTGTGGACCAACTGCCGCCGTGACGCCGCCCGCCGCGTGAACGCGAGCCAGCCCGTAGCCCGCATGATTATCGTCTTTCTGGCGGCCTTCGCCCTGGGGCTCGCTTACCATGCGGTCACCATTTATGCATCCCACGGACTATCGGCGGTGAATGGCTGGTATATCGATAGCCTGGTCTCCGGCGAGGCCGTGCTCTGGTCTCTCGGCCTGATGCTGCTCCTTCCCCGCGCGCGCCGCTCGTACGTATTCCCCGCGCTTGCCCTGGCCTTTCTCGCGCTCGATCTCTTCGGCATGCACGCTTATCTGCTTCCCTATTACGCCGGCTTCATTGCCCATACCAACGGGAATCACCTGCCTGCAATGCAGTTGGCGCAACTCGCGAACGGCGGATGGAATACTCTGTGGTCGCGGCTATCGGTGAACAAACCCGCATGGCTGGACGCGGACCTCATAATGGCTCTCTGGTGCGCGTACCTGCTCGCCTCCGCCGCCACGGCACCGCTGGCATGCATGGTTCGCCGCGCCGGCCGGTCGTGAAAAGCGCCACACTGGTGGTAGACTTGCTAAACTCGCACCGCTTGCTATCGCGCCCGCATGCCTGACGACGCCATTCCCGCCGCCCCACGCCGTCGCAAACGCCTGCTCAAATGGATCGGCATCCCTCTCCTGGCCGTCCTCGCCGCTCTAATTGTCGCTGCCCTGATTGTGGCCCAACGCGCCGAGCCTATGCTGAAAGCGCGCATCCTCGAAACCCTGCGCGCCTCCTTCCACGGCCGCGTCGACCTCGATGCCGTGCACGTCATCGCTCTTCACGGGTTCGAAGTCACCGGCGACAACCTGCGCATCTATCCGCCCGAAACCGTCGCCGCCTCCGCCGGCTCCCCGCCCCTGGTGGCCCTCCGGCATTTCGATTTTCACGCGCCGCTGATGGGCCTGTTCGTCAAGCCCACCCACGTCAACGCCGTAAAAATCGATGGCCTCGAAATCAACATCCCGCCCGCTGCCGCGCGTCCGGCGGTGGTTACGACCTCGGCCCCTGCGCCTCCCGCCAAGACCCACGACAAAATCGAAATCCTGGTCGACGAGATCGTCTGCGACAACTCCCGCCTCATCGTGGTGAACTCAAATCCCACGAAAGGGCCCAAAATCTTCGAACTCCGGCACATCGAATTGCACAACGTAGGCCCCCAGGCGCCCTGGCGCTATCAGGCCACCATCATCAATGCCGTCCCGCGCGGCCACATCCAGGCTACCGGCAACTTCGGCCCCTGGCAGATCGATAGTCCCGGCGACACGCCGCTCACCGGCCACTACGATTTCGAAAACGCCGCCCTCAACACCATCAATGGCCTCGGCGGCACCCTGTCCTCCACCGGCAACTTCGAGGGCCGGCTTGATCGCATCACCGTGGACGGAACAACGGAGACACCTGATTTTTCTCTCGATACCGCCAACCACCCCGTCCATCTGCACACCCGGTTTCACGCCATCGTCGATGGCATTACCGGCGACACGTATCTGCAGCCCGTCCAGGCCACCCTGCGCAACTCCAGCTTTACGTGCACTGGCTCGGTCGTCGATATCAAAGGCCACGGTCACGTGATCGATCTGGATGTGGATGTTCCCGCCGGTCACCTGCAGGATTTCCTCGAACTCACCGTGCGCACCGAACCTGTGGTGATGACCGCCATCATCGGCGCCAAAGCCCGGCTGCACATCCGCAACGGCAAAGAACGCGTCGTAGATAAGCTGAGTATTCAGGGCCATTTCACGCTCGGCGCCATGCACTTCACCAATCCTGACGTGCAGGATAAGGTGGATATGCTGAGCCTACGCGCGCGCGGCGAGCCCCGCGAAGCCCGGCCCGGCGCGCCCGATGTGAATGCCTCCCTGACCGGCGACTTCTCGCTACAGCACAGCTCCATGGATTTTCACCGCCTCGCCTACACCCTGCCCGGCGCGCGCGTGAATCTCGACGGCATCTACTCGCTCGATGGCCAGGTCTTCGACTTCCACGGCCATGTCATTACTTCGGTGCCGCTTTCCAGAATGGTCGCATCGCGCTGGGCCTCTCTGGCCCTGAGGTTGGTGTCGCCCTTCTTCCGCTCCAAAGGAGGCGGCGCCGACATCCCGGTGAAAATCAGCGGAACAAAATCCGCTCCCAAATTCGGCCTCGATCTCCTCAACAGGTGACCGTGGGGCAGGCCCGTGGCCTGCAGGCGGACTCTCAGTCCGCCTACTTCCCCTGAGTCAAACTTAGCGCGATCTTCTTGCCAATCCCTTCCACCGCCGCATCTTTAAAGCTGATCTGCGCCGTGCACACCGGATCGCCCGCCACCGCCACATACCAGTTCGTAGCGCTCGATCCGCCGTTGTCCTGGTACGCGTACCACACGCGCTTGCCCGAATCCTCGATCATCTTCGAAGGTGTCATGACCTGCTTCGCCATCGTCACCGCCTCCGCGAACGACTGTCCCGCCCGCAGCCCGTGCGCCACCGCGCTAGACCGGTGGTCCGCCGACTGCACAAAACTCGCCACCAGTTTGTCCGAAGTCCAGTCGGCCGGCATCGCTATCCGGCAGGTCTTCTGCCTGTCCGTTACGGTTTTCCATCCGCTCGGCACATCCTGCGCGTGCAGCGCGGCGCCCGCCCCCAGCACCGCCCACGCGCACGCCTTAACCATTCCGGAACACCTTAACTGCAGCCACATGACGTGGATTATATATCACGCTAATCCGGAATAGCTCGATATCGGAAGTTAAACGCGCCATTCGCCGCCAGAGTCCACTCCGCGCCCGCGTGAGCGAAAAAGCCCCGAAACGGCGCTTCTCTAATTGAGCGGACCGCTCACTCAAAGCGCAACCGGGCCGCGGCCCCGTTTTGCAACAACTCAGGAAAAAGCTCAAAGGGGCCGTGGCACCGTTTTGCAACAACTCGGGAAAAAGCGCAAAGGGGCCGCGGCCCCGTTTTGCAACAACTCGGGAAAAGCGCAAAGGGGCCGTGGCCCCGTTTTGCAACAACTCAGGAAAAAGCGCAAAGGGGCCGCGGCCCCGTTTTGCGCGATTAAAAAAGGGAGAAACGATCATGCACAAACTTAATCTGGCGCTCATTGCGTTCGCCATAGTCGCGGGAGTCAGTTCCCTGGCTCAAGCATCCACCATCAACTACACATTTACCCAAAACGGCTTTAGCGACAGCGCCGGCGATACCGGCACCCTCTCCGGCTCATTTACCGCCACGCCCGAAGCCAACGGCTCCGTACAGTTGGGCGATCTCGTCAGCTTCAGCGCGACGTTTCAGGAAACCGTCAACGGCACGCCCGACAGCTTCCTGTTTGTCCAGCCTAACGACTTCTACTTCGATCCGAATACGGACGGTAGTCTGAATTTCTCCACCGGTTCCACCGCCTCCGGCATCATCGCCTGCTCCGGATCGACGGACGTCAACGCCGTCTGCGAAGGCCTCACCAACCCCATCGGCCCGCGCACCAGCTCGGTCGGCTTCTTCGAGGATCTGCCCGTTTTCGGAGCCAGTACCACGCGCGAGGCTTCGGTCGTGAACGTCAATGGCGGAGGAGCCGCCGCGCCCGAACCCGGATCGAGCATCCTGCTTGCCACCGGCGTGGCCCTGATCTTCGTAGGATCGCTGATCAAGCGCTGGGCACGCAAAACCCGCTTGTGCGCATAGCGCGCGTTGGGCTGCGCTGGGCCGGAGTCGCCCCCCGAACCGGCCGCGCGTAGCCCGGCTTTCGTCCGCTCACACCGCCAGTTCCTGGTGATACATCATGTCCTTCAAGTTGAATTTGGTCTTCACTTCCAGCTTGCCCAGTTGCGTCGTGAAACTGACTTCTTTGTCGTCGGGCGTCAGCGTAAATCCTTCCCGCGAAAATCCGAACAGCAGCACGTTGCTCTCGAAACCGGCAGTTCCCGGCTCTACTCTCCCCGGCTGTATGGGAGGCTTGCCCTTCGGCTCCAGGTAAGTCAACCCTTTGATGCGATCCAGCACATCCTGGCTGGGCCCGTTCGAACTGCTGCCCGAATCGCTGTCCGCGGAACTCCGCCGCTCGCCCGTAACTACCGGTAGCCCGCTGACGCTGATCACGTAATCGCCCTCCAGTTCTTTCGGCACCGGCGTTTTCATGGCCGCCTGTATGGGCTTGGCGCTGAGCCATCGCACCTCGCCGTGGTACTGTGTGCCTGCCGGAGCACCCATCCCTCCCCCGCGCCTGCTCCGGCCCATCCCTCCGCCCCCCATCCCGCCCGGATAACCGCCGCCGTAGCCTCCGCTCCCGCTCCCTTGCTGCCGCAACGTGATGCTGACCGGCTTCGCCCACGGCGAGTTCGTCCGCATTTTATCGATCTCTTCGCTCGACCACTCCGCGGGATCTTTCTTATTCCAGAATCCCGATTCCCCCGCATAAAGCGGAAACCAGAAGGGCGCCGCAGCCCCTGAAGCCAGGGTCAACAATCCGCGCCGGGTGATTCGATACGTTGGGGCCATCGTTTTTGTCCTAGGCTGTTACGTCGCCGCAGCGCCAGGTTTGGTTACTTTCGATCTTGAGGTTCCCCGGCCGGAATTGTCGCTTTTCAGGTTAAGAAGCGCAAAGGGGCGCGTGCCGGCGCCGCCAAACAGGATTAAGTCGTGGAAATCGTGGCGGCGCGGCCGTGGCCCTGATTGCAACAGTTCACCGGGCCGTGACCGTCAGGGAGCCGTGTTTTTGCCCGGGAGATTGGACCGATACTAAATCGATTCATCATAATTCTCTGGGCTTCCGCCGCCGTTCTGGTCAGCCAGACGCCCGGCCGCGCCAGTACCATCGATACCACCACTACGATCGATACCTTCGACTTCACCGTGAGTTTGGTGGACCTGCAGGACACCCAGATATTCACCTTCGTAAACGGATCTTTCTCGGGAACGGTGGATGAAGCCGGGTTCGTTACCCTGACTAATTAATTTCAACATCGAAACGGTCGGGAGCTTGACCCCGGCCTTCTTTTCATATGACGTCAATGGCGGCGATAGCAGCTTCGACATTGCCACCACCACCAACACCCAGATCTTGGATCTGTGCACCGGCCTCTCCGCGGCTGTGGGTGGCGATGTCTTCGGCGTGTCCTGTGGAACCGGAGGCTTCAGCTCCTACATGATCTACGAATACGGACCAACCGATCTCACCGGCTTCGCGTCTCAGGCCTTTGCAGACGTGACCCTGGTGAGTTCCGTGACCACCACCCCTGAACCCGGCACTCTGTCCCTTTTCGCCCTTGCGGTGCTTCTGGGAGGTGCCCTGTGGTGGACTCGTTTTCAAACTCACGCATTCGCGCGGCCAGGAAATGGGTCTCAACGCCGGATTCAATCCACGAACCAGCGAAAGGACCCTGGTCATAATTGACCAAAGCATACTTCCGCCTCGGCCTCCAGGGCATCGAGTCCGCGCTCTTTGGCGCAAACGAAATCTGCCCTAACGCAATCGATCCGGAAAGAAGCTGACCGCGGTCAGGGTGCCAGCGCCAGCGTCACACTCCCGGACGGTCCGGTGTAAATCAGCTCGATCGATTGCAGCTTCTCGGTCTTGCCGTGAAAGGGGAAATAGATCAATCCCGCCTGCGGCAGCACCCGCTCACCTTCCGGCAGCGACTCCCGCTGCAGCCTTTGCCCCCATTCCCGCCGCACATTGTCAGGCACCCGAAAAGGCGGAGGCGGCGAATTGTCCGCCTGCTGGCCCCCGCCGGCATTTACCGAGGTCTTCGATTTCGTTTCGGCCGCCGTTGGCTCGATCTCCGGATCCTTGAGCGTTTTGACAACCAGCCCATACGGCTGGCTCACCAACAGCGACTTTTTTCCGTTCAACCGCATCGAGAACTGATCCAGCGACAGATTGATCTTGGTGTTCGGCGGACCGTATATGGCGGTTTCGACGGCCACGTAATCTTCCGTCATCAGCGTGGATTCAGGCGTCGCAATCGCGTGCCCTGTGAACTCCGCCGCCACCGTCAACGTCCCTGCCTGACCGTGGAACTGGTAGTCAGTGGGAGCCGCCCGGGGCGGAATCCCTTCGGCCTTGACAGGCTCTTTCTTCTCCTGCGCGCACAATCCCAGCGCCGCAATTACAACCGCGGCCATCCCCAGGCCGCTTCTTGAAATCATGACCTTTCGCATTTCTGCCTTCAAATTACCATAGTCCGGCAGCCCCTAATCATCACCTGCCTTAACCGGCGTCAACAGCAGATCCTGAAAATCGAAGCTGAAATCCCTCAGTGCCGGCACGAGGGACCATGTTCACCTGCCGGATCCACCCATCCGCCTTGCGAGCGAACGTCACGAAGGCGTCCGTGGCCAGGCTCCCATCGCGTCACTTCGCTTGCGCCATTTCACTTTGCGCCATTTCACTTTGAAGGTATCGTACTGCCAGCGCTCCACGTCCCCACGGCATATTTCTCGAGCGGCAGCGACGGCTTGGAATCCGCCGCGCGCGCCGGGCGCTTTCCGGTCACCTCGGGAATGATCTGCCCCGCCGCCAGGTACAGCAAATTGTCGTTAGCGTACCGGCTGCGAAAACTGGAGGCCGGCTGCATGAAACGAAGCCTGTGGTTGATCTCGTCCCGCGCATAGCTCGGTGGCGGAAAGAACAGCAAGTCGCCCTCGCCCGTTCCGCTGCGGTGGGTCAGCAGATCGCGAATGATGATCTCGTGCGTGACATGAGATCGTTCCGTCAGCTAATGGAACGACGTAACCTGGGCGCCACGCTATCATAGGGTAGGTGCCGGGCGTTTACGTTTCCTATCCGTTTTGCGCGCAGAAGTGTACCTACTGCAATTTCGCTTCGGGTGTATTTCCGCGGGAGTTGGAAGCTCGCTATCTGGAAACGCTGCGCGCGGAGATCTCGCGCCATCGCTGGGAGTGGCGGCCGGAAACCATATATCTCGGCGGCGGCACGCCCAGCGCCATGGATGTGGAAGCACTGGCGGCGGTGCTGGCGCTGGTCCCCGGACGGCCGTGGCTGGAAGCAACCATCGAGACCGCGCCCGGTAGCGTGACACCGGAGAAGGCGCACGTATGGGCGGCGGCCGGCATCGACCGCGTGAGTTTGGGCGTGCAATCGTTCGTGCAGCAGGAAATCGCGCGCACGGGACGGAAGCACACCGCCGGGATAGTCGCTGCCGAGATGCACATGCTGCGCAGCGCGGACATCCGCAAGATCAATATCGACCTGATCGCGGGACTCTCCGGCCAGACCGTGGAAAGCTGGCGGCAATCGCTCGACTGGATCGCGCGCCTGCAGCCGGATCACGTCTCCGTCTACATGCTGGAAGTGGACGAAGACAGCCGCCTGGGGCGCGAGATTCTGGCGGGGGGTGCGCGCTATGGCGCCGGCGACCGGCCTTCCGGCGATCTCACCGCCGATTTATACGAAATTGCCGTCGCGCGCCTGGCGGCGATGGGCCTACCGCGCTACGAGATTTCGAATTTCGCTGTACCGGGGCATGAATCCCGCCACAATATGAAATACTGGTTGCTGGAGCCTTACGCCGGCTTTGGCAGCGACGCCCATTCGTTCGATGGCCGGCTCCGCTGGCAAAATCCCGAATCTTTAACCGAATATCTCGGTGCCTGGCAACCGGTGAGCGTCGAGCGCAATCCGCTGGAAGAGCGTTTCTTCGTCGGCCTGCGCCTGGCCCGCGGGATCCGCCCCGAGCCGCCCGAGTGGGAGCATTTCGGCGCGCCGATCCGCCGATTCCTCGATCAGGGTTTGCTCGAGACCGAAGGCGGCGTGCTGCGCCTTACCAGCCGCGGCGTAATGTTGTCGAACGAAGTTTTCCAGGAGTTTCTGACATGATCGATCTGCGCAGCGACACGGTCACCAAGCCTACCCCGGAGATGCGGCGGGCCATGATGGAAGCCGAGGTGGGCGATGACGTCTACGGAGAAGATCCCACCGTTAACCTGCTGGAGCGGCGCGCCGCCGAAGTCTCCGGCAAAGAGGCCGCCCTGTTCGTGCCCACGGGGACCATGGGCAACACCATTGCGGTGAAGCTGCACACCCGCCACGGCGAGGAAGTGATTTGCGACGTGCGCGCGCACGTGATGGAATACGAGCTCTCGATGATGGCCTGGTTCGCCGGGTGCGTAGGGCGGCCCATTCAGACCCCGGACGGCATCATGCTGTGGGAGCAGATTGCCCGCGAAATCCGGCCGTTGGGACCGCATCGCGCGCGCACCGGCATGATCGAGATCGAAAACAGCAACAACCTGGCCGGTGGAACCGTGTACCCGCTGCCGCTGATCTACGAGATCTGCGACCAGGCCCACGCGCGCGGGCTGAAGGTCCACATGGATGGCGCCCGGGTGTTCAACGCGGCGGAAGCCACCGGCAAACCGGTACGCGAGATCGTGGCCAAGGTGGACACGGTTATGTTTTGCCTCTCGAAAGGTTTGGGCGCGCCGGTGGGTTCGATGCTGGCGGGCACGGCGGCGGACATCGCGCAGGCGCGTCTGTACCGCAAACGGTTGGGCGGCGGGATGCGGCAGGCCGGCGTGCTGGCGGCTGCGGGGCTGATCGCGCTGGAGCACAGTCCGCGGCACCTGATGGAAGACCATCGGAACGCGCGCCTGATGGCCAGGGGCCTGGCACAGATCCCCGGCATTCGGATCGATCCGGCCAAGGTGCAGACCAACATCGTCATCTTCGATGTGGGCGGCACCGGAATCGCGGCGGCGGAGATCAGCGCGCGGCTAAAGGAACGCGGCATACTGATCAATCCGGTGAATAACACGCTGATGCGGTTGGTCACCCACTACGATGTGGACCGTGAAGGCTGCGAGATAGCGCTGGCGGCGATGGCGGAAGTCACCGCCGGCGTGCGCACGGTCGCGGTCTGAGGAAATCGCGCTGGATCGTGCTAAAATAAGCACGTTATGGCAATTCCGAATGTCAAGCGGTTCCGGCCTTTCTGCCCGGAGTGCAAAGAAAGTTTCACCGTAATGGCCGTGCTGCCGAAGGACGCCAGCGTGGACGCGTATCTGGCCGATGTGGTGGCCAGGCACGATCACAAGGCTTACCAGGAGGCCAAGATCCAGCACTTCAAGGTGCGCGTCGGCCAGCAGAAGCAGAAGAAGGCGAAGTAGGTTTTCCCCCGATTTTCCTCTAGGTGCGGGCCTGCAAATTACGCAAGGCCCGCAAACCTTCCTGCGCCACTTCCGGATCGTCATCGTGGCTCAATTTTTCCAATTGCGGTACATCGCTCTGGTCGCCGCTGCGCGCCATCACGCGCGCCAGGTAGATCTTCTCGTCCTTGGTCCCCTGCAATAACGCGGGATACAGGGCTTTGCGCACGGCCGGATCGCGGGCCAGTTCCACCAGAAAGGGAAACGCCTCGCCGTGATACGAGGCGCTGTTCAGCGTGTCGATCAGGAACTGCAGCGGGCTGAATTCGGCAACCGCCGTCTTGCCCAACATCACCTGGGCAAAAGCCATGGACAGGCGCGGCGAGGTCTTGCCTTCATCCTGATAGGCTTTCTCCAGCAGCGGCAGGTCGGCGGGATTCTTCAGGCGCGCGTAGCCTTCGGCCGCGGCGGCGCGCAGCTTTTCGTCTTTGTCGTCCAGATAGCGCGCGTAGATCTCGCGGCTGCCGGGATCGGGCAGCATGGCGATGGCGGTCAGCGCGGCGCGGCGCACTTTGTTGTCGCGTGAATGATCGAGAACGTCTTTCAGATCGGGCAGCGCGGACTTGTTCAACAGCAGGCCGGTGGTTTCGATGGCCGCGACCTGTACCTTGGGATCGAGATCCCGCAACAGAAACGCAATGCTGGGAGCCGCTTCGGGATCGCGGATCTTCTGCACAGCCACCAGCGATTCATAGATCACGGCACTGTCCTTGGAATGCAGCGCCTGGATCAGGTCCGGTACCGCCGCCTTGCCGCGCAGAATGCCGATAGCGCGCGCGGCATTGGCCCGCGCATCCATACCGGCGCCGCTGCGGACCAGCGCGCCCAGTGCGGCAATAACATCGGCACGGGGCGTGATGTAGGGATCGATCACCTGGTCGTTGGTATCGGTGAAATGGCCCTTGATGCCGGTGCCCACACGGCGGATGGACGCGCCCAGGCCTGTTTTCAGATACCCCGGCAGATAGAAATTGACCAGGCCGTCGGTGGCGCGGATTTGGATTTCGGTGTCGGTATCGCGGGTAGCCTGGATGAGCGGATCCAGACTGTACTGCGTGCCGATTTCGGTAATCTGTTTGACGGCCTCCTGACGGATGGTCACGTCGGGGTTCGTCAAAAGCGCGGCGAGTTTGGGAATGGCATTCGCGCCACCTTTGCCCATTTCGCGCACATCTTTCGGCCGCAGGGCGTCCTGGGCAAACAAGCAAAGCGAGAGAGAGGGCACGAGGAGAACTGCGCGGGAAAGCATAAGTTCAATTTAGCAGGAGCACGCGGTCAGCGAACGAATTCGACCTGCACGCGATGCGGGATCAGGCCGGCTTCGTGGCCCAGATCGAGCAGTTTCTGCACCGCGGCGGGCACCACATCGCCGGCATCCAATGTGTAGTGATTGACGTACATGCCAATGAACTTCTCGGCCAGCCCCACTTCCATGTCGCGCGCGAACTGCAGGGCGTAACTGAGAGCTTCTTCGCGATTATCCAGCGCATATTGAATGCTCTCGCGCATCATGCGGCAGCACTCGCTTTGGATATCACCCGGCAACGTGCGCAGGAGAACGTTGCCGCCCAGGGGCAGCGGTAGACCGTACTTTCCTTTCCACCAGCGGCCCAGATCCAACACACGGTGGAAGCCTTCGCGGTCGTAGGTCAATTGCCCTTCATGTATGATCAGTCCGGCTTCCACGGAGCGCTCGCGCACGGCGGCCATGATCTTGTCGAACGGGATGACCACCGCTTCGAAATCCGGCTGGAAAAGCTTCAGGGCGAGATAAGCAGTGGTGAGTTTGCCAGGCACGGCGATGCGCTTGCCAGCCAGTTCCTCGGGTTCCACTGGACGCATGGCTACCAACATGGGGCCATAGCCATCGCCGATGCTCGATCCGCTGGACATCAGCACGTACTTGTCAGCCACGTAGGGATACGCGTGGTAGGAAATCGCGGAAAGCTCGTAAGAGCCTTCGACCGCCTTGCGATTCAACGATTCGATGTCCGACAGCACATGTCGAAAGCTGACCTTGTTGGAGCGGACTTTCTTGGTGGCCAAAGCATAGAACATGAAGGCGTCGTCAGAGTCAGGACTGTGGGCGCTGACGATTTCACGCGGAAGAGGTGTCATATCGCTGAGGGATTACATCCCAGTTTACACGGGATGCGGGAGGAAAGGGGAGAAAGAGTACGACAAGAAAACGGAAAGGGCGGCGTGTCCCGAAGTGGTGGGCTCGAGCTTCCGTAACCGGCCATCCGATTTGCGCATAGAGCGCAGCGCCGGCAATTGGGCGCTGAATCCGGCCGTTCGAAAAAAGCTCGTACTGCTTGCCTACCGCCCGGGGCGACGGCCGCCCCTGCTCTGACCCGGTTCTATTGCTACCTCCTGGCCGGCATCAGCAGAAGCCGGCTCGGTGTACTTTGACTTCGGAATCATCACCGGCTGATTCCATCCATAGTGTCACTCCGAATCCAACGCTTGTCAAGAGGCTAGAAGTACCGTAATAATCGAAACTGAGCGCGAAGCGACAATCG
This sequence comes from Bryobacterales bacterium, assembly GCA_963843255.1. Taxonomy (GTDB): domain Bacteria; phylum Acidobacteriota; class Terriglobia; order Bryobacterales; family Bryobacteraceae; genus Bog-159. The sequence continues at coordinate 74,732 of CAWJJQ010000013.1, forward strand.
CGGCGCGAGAGGTTCCCTTGTTCAACCGCTGGCTATCCCGCAAACCGCAGCCCCTCACCGGCGCGCCCGAAATCAGGCGCCAGAAAACGTATTCCGGACAAAGTGGTTATGTTTACCAATATTATTACGAGGGACACCGGCCCTATAAGCGCGAGCGGGAATCGGGCACCGAGCACGTCTTCGACGTCTCGGGCGATCGCAAAACATCGATACCTGTTTCTGTTCTCGTGAGCGATACCGCCATCCAGGATTGGGAGAGCCGCCACGGCCGCACGCTGTATGCCAGCGAGCGCTACGCCGTCGCCAAGATGGCGCTCTTCCAGGCATTCGACGAACGGCCCGATCCGGGGGCCATGAGCGCGGACGTGCGCGTGCGCGCGGCGGACGTGGAAGCCATCCTGATCGCCCTGGGAATCGAGTAAAGGCAGCTTCAGTCCTTGTGGATCAGCACGCGGATGACGACGTAGCAAATCCACGCCACGCAGGCCGACGCCGGAATGGTGAGGATCCACGCCCAGACGATGTTGGTTGCCAATCCCCAGCGCACCGCCTTCAGCCGCTGCACGGAGCCGACGCCGGCGATCGCTCCGGCTATCACGTGAGTGGTGGAGACGGGCTGGTTCACGGCGGTGGCGATCAAAATGGAAATGGCCGCGCCGGTCTCCGCGCAGAATCCTCCGCGTGGCTTGAGCTTGGTGAGCCGGGTACCCATGGTGCGCACGATGCGCCAGCCCCCGCTCATAGTGCCCAGGCCGATGGCCGCATGCGCCGACAAAATCACCCACACAGGGACTTTGAACGTACTCATATAGCCGGAGGTCACCAGCACGCCGGTGATGAGGCCCATGGTTTTTTGCGCGTCGTTGCGGCCGTGCTCAAAACTGAAAAATGCGGCGGACAGGAGTTGCAGTTTGCGGAAATAGACATCCATGGAGCGCGGGCTGGAGCGCCGGAACAGCCAGTGGATGGCGATCATCAGGCCGTAGGCGACGCCCATGCCGAGCAGCGGGGCCACAAAAATCGAGACGATGGTCTTGGTCCAGCCGGCCCACAGAATGGCGTCGAATATGTGGTGCGGACCCCGTAAGATGGCTACCCGCGCCATGGCTGCTCCCGAATAGCCGCCCATCAGGGCATGGGACGAACTGGTGGGCAGCCCCCAGTACCACGTCATGAGGTCCCAGACGATGGCGCCGCCGAGGCCCGCCAGAATCACGTAAGGCGTGACCACGTGCAGGTCCACCAGCCCTTTGCCTACGGTTTGCGCCACCCCGGTGCCGAAGCCAAAAGCCGCGACAAAGTTGAAAAACGCGGCCCACACCACCGCCTGGCCGGGTGTCAGCACGCGGGTGGACACCACGGTGGCCACGGAATTGGCCGCGTCGTGAAACCCGTTGATGAAGTCGAAAGCCAGGGCGATCGCGATGATGGCGACCGCCAGCAGCAGGGTAGCGTTCATGCGTTTAACTGTTCTTGATCACGACGCCCTGCAGCACGTCGGCGACATCCTCGCAGCGATCGGTGGTAGCTTCCAGAAATTCGTAGACTTCTTTCAGTTTGATGAGCGCGATGGGATCCTTTTCGGTGTCGAACAAATCGGAGATGGCGCGGCGCACGACACCATCGGCCACATCCTCCAGCCGGTTGATCTCGATGCAGTGCTCGGTCACCTGCTCTTTGTCATTCAGGGCCTGAAAGCATTTTTCCAGGCTGCGGGCGCAATCGCAGATGAGCGCGCAAAGCTGCTCGATAACGGGTGGAATAGGCTGCAGGCGGTAAGCGAAAATGCGGTGAGCGGCGTCTTCTATGCCGTCCAGGACATCGTCCAGGCTGGATGCCAGCGCGTGTATATCCTCGGGATCGAGGGGCGTGATGAAAGTCTGGTTCAGGCGAGTAAAGGTATCGTGGATGATCTCGTCGCCCTTGCCTTCCAGCGTGCGAATCTCCTCGCTGGCGCGGGCCATGTGCGCGTTACCCGCCCGCACGGCTTCCAGCATCAGGCGGGAAGCTTCGACGATCAGCTTAACCTGGTTCACGAACAACTCGAAAAACTTCTCCTCGCGCGGCAGGAACGACATGAAACTGCGCTTTTTGTGCATGGTGGGCCGTAACCGGATTGTAACGTCTGATTATATCCAGCGGCGCAGGGCGTGCGGAGCGTACGGCCTCGCGGCGGGAAAGCGGCGCTATTTTAAACGGTGAGCACGGCGCGAAACTGCGCTTTGCTCATATTCCGGAAAGTGGCCTCGGCTTCGGCCAGCGGATGGGTTTCGACCATGGGACGCACGCCTTTTAACACGGCGAACACCATAATCTCCTCGCTGTCGCGGGCGTGACCGCTATACCATCCGGCGACCGTGCGCCGGTTGGACAGCAGCAGATCGGAGGAAAACTTGTAGCGGCTGGTGATCGGCGGCGATGATTACCAGCTGGCCATTCGGTTTCAAACCAGAAATCAAGTCGCCGGGCGGAACTCGATCCGACCGTGGAGAGGACCGTCGTCCAGGCCTGAACTCCCGGGCCGGTGGCATCCACCACGCCGGCGATTTCGTGACCGGGCACGCGGGGCAGTTGAACACCCCACAAACCGAGCCGGGCGATGTTCTCTCCGGCACAGACGCCGCAAGCGTGTACCTTCACCCGGACTTGACCCGCGGCGGGTTCCGGCACGGGCATGTTGGTAACCACGAAGGCCTCGCCGGCCTTGACTACCTGTACCGCCCGCATGGATGAAGCGCTCATGGTGAAACCTCCGGAATTGGGCTGGCTCGCTTCATCCTAAAACACCCGCCGTTTGAGGCGCTCAATGTTGAATTTGGCGGTGTCGGCGACGGCCATCACGGCCATCACTCCCGCCTGCACCGGGTCGCTGACCACCAGGTCCGCCGCTTCCGGAACGCTGCCCGCCATATTCAGGCTGACCACCAGCAAACCTTCCTGGCGCACCTCGCGTACCGCCTGTTCGATCTCGCCGCCCATCAGCGCACCCGCCAGCACCAGCGCCTTGGCTCTGGGCAGCCGGGCCACGGCGCGTACGGCATCGGCCAGGGCCTGTTCGCCCACCAGCGGAATCGTATCGACGGAGATGTGCTCGCCGCGGATGTTGTGGCGGTCGGCTTCCGATACCGCGCCGATGGCCACCTGCCCCACCTGCGCGCCGCCGCCCATGATGATGATGCGCTTACCGTAAATTTTCTGGAGCGTCTCCACCACCTCGACCTTGCGCACAATGGCCAGCAGGCGTAAATCCGCGGCCAGCTCCGCGGCGCTGCCGGGCATGGCGATTTCGAAATAGATGCGCGCTTCGGTGGACTGCTGGTCGATGATTTCGACCGAAGTGATGTCGCCGCGATGGCGTGCGATCACGCCGGTCAGTTCATGCAAGACGCCCAAGCCTGCGTCGGCATGGATCATCAAGCCGATATTCCCGTTCATCGTGGTGTATACGTCATCTTAACCACATTCGGGTCCCGAGACTGCGAGATCGGGATTAACCCCTGTTCGCGCCCTTTTTCCGAAACGCTTCGAAGCGCGCGGTCACTAACAACTTGCTGCAAGAGTGACGCAGCAACCGTTACTTAAAAGCGCAAAGCGGCGCGACCGTGCCCCCGTTTTGCGCTGTTCACTAGAAAAAGGAAAACGAAAATGTCATCCTGGGGACCCCTTAAGACACAACCTTCTTTCGCCGCCGACACCATGCTCCTCCTTACGGACGGAACCGTGATGGTCCACGAGCTGAATACATCGCACTGGCACCGGCTCACGCCGGATGATTCCGGTAGTTACGTCAACGGCTCGTGGTCGGACCTGGCGTCGCTACCCGACAATAGCGGGATTCCGACGGCGAAGGGCGGTCCTACGAATGCGCCTCTATATTTCGCCTCGGCAGTTTTGGGTGATGGGACGGTATTCGTGGCCGGCGGCGAATACAACAAGGGGAAAGCGGACGCCGACATCCTTACGGCGCAGATCTACGATCCGCTTTCGGATACCTGGACGGCCATCGCGACTCCTTCAGGCTGGACCGGCATCGGCGACGCACCCACCTGTGTGCTGCCCGACGGGCGCCTGCTGATCGGCGCCTTCAACATGAGTGCCACCGCACTGTACGATCCGAATACCCAGATCTGGCAGGCCGGCGGCGCTAAAGCCGATAGCTGCAGCGAAGAGACTTTTACGCTGATGCCGAACGGCAACGTGCTGACGGTGGAGTGCAGCAACGTACCCGCCGCGGAGCAGTACATCCCCAGCAGCAACACTTGGGTGAGCGCGGGCAGCACCCCCGCCACATTGCCGCAGGCCTGCCCCGGCTTCGTCGCCGAGATCGGTCCGGCAGTCCTGCTGCCCGACGGCCGGGTTTTCGCGATCGGCGCGACCGGGGCGACGGCACTCTACACGCCCGACCCCGATCCCACGAAAGCCGGCACGTGGGCCAGCGGTCCCTCGCTGGTGGACTCCCAGAATAACCCCAGCTTCCCCATGGACACACCTGCCACGCTACTGCCCAACGGCAAGGTCCTGCTGGCGAGCGCGCCTGGACCGCCCTGCAATTACCCCTCGCCCACCACGTTCTTCCTTTACGATCCCTCCAGCAATACCGCGCCGGTCGAAACCGGGCCATCGAACGGCGATGGATCGCCTTTCGGCGGGCGCATGCTGCTGTTGCCCACCGGACAGGTCATGTACTCGGCCAGCCGGAAAGATATCGAAGTCTACACGCCCGATGCGGGGGGCGACGCTTCCTGGAAACCGGCCATCACCAACTTCCCGGACACGCTGATCCTGGGCCACAGCTATACCATTTCGGGCACTCAGTTCAACGGCCTGTCGCAAGCCTGCAGTTACGGCGACGACGCCCAGATGGCCACCAACTACCCGATCGTGCAGCTAAAAAGCGGCGGGAAGGCTTTATTTCCTGCGCACCTCCAATCACTCCACCATGGCGGTGGCTACCGGTAACGCCACGGTCAGCACCAACATCTTCGTGCCCACCAATGTGCCGGCGGGACCGGCCAGCATGATCGTGATCGCCAACGGCATCGCATCCGATCCCGCTTCGGTCACGGTGGGCACACGCGACAGTTTCTTCCTGGTGGACCGCAGCACGTTCTCGCAGGGCGAAATCCAGGCGCTCATCAACCTGAATGGTGCGCCGGCGACCATCAGCGATGCGCTGTTTGTGGTCGTCGAAGGGTTCAGCAAAGATCAGATCGGCGGCAATGTGCCGTCGATTCCCAATCCGCTGCCGCAGATTTCGCTGCAACCGGCGGGAGCGCCCATTCCGCAGGACCCTACGCTTCCCTCATCGGCCGTGCAGCGTTTCACGTTTCCATTCAATATCGTGTTTCAGGATGCATCCGTCTTCGGCGCGACGGCGCAAACGCTGACGCTCAATTCCGTGTTCAGCGCGGACAATTCCAGTGTCACGGCGAGCGCTCAAATCGTTCTGTTGGACACGCCCAATCCGTACATCCTGCATGGCGACGTGGCGGCGGGCGGCCCGTGGTATCTGAGCATTGATCTGCGGGTTTTCCAGATAGGCGCGGGGCAGACGAAATTCGGGACGCAGGTGGCAACTACCGGCGGCGCGCAGACCGTGGCGACGAACTACATCTCGACTGTAATTTCGAACCTCAACTCCGACCCGGCGGCGCTGGGTCCGGTGTTCGACGCGATTCCGCAGGACGAAAATGCCTCGGCCCTGATGCTGGCTCCCGCCGACACCAACAACAATCCGGTTTACAATTTCGGCCTGGCGCGCGTGCGCTACCGGGACGTGCAGGACGTGGACAATGTGCGTGTGTTTTTCCGCTTATGGGCCGCGCAACAGACCAATGCGACTTACGACACGTCGACGTATTACCGCTCGCAGCAGAACGGAACGACCAAGGTGCCGCTGCTAGGCATCCAGGGCGACGAGATCGTCACCATTCCGTTCTTCGCCACGCCGCGCGTGGGCACTTCGACGCCTCTGACGCAACAGCCGGCGGACACGCCCAACGTGCAATCTATAAAAGCCGATCCGTTCGGCGGCGAGACCGACGCGTACTTCGGCTGCTGGCTGGACATCAACCAACCCAACGATCTTCGTTTTCCGCCGCGTATGGTAGGCGGCAATCCGGCCGATATTCCGGACGGCCCCTTCAACGCGTTCAATCCCCTGGTCTCCGTTCAACAACTAGTGCGAAGCCAGCATCAGTGCCTGCTGGCTGAGATCGCGTTCGATCCCGATCCGATTCCGGCGGGCGCGGACCCGTCCACGTCCGACAAACTGGCGCAGCGCAACCTGGCGTTCGTGCCGGTGCCCAATCCCGGCGTGGATCCTTCGCGGATTGCGCCGCAGACGCTCGAAATCCGTCCGTCACCGCAGGTTCTAAAGAAGGACGGGCGGCCGGACGAACTCATGATTCAGTGGGGCGCGACGCCTGCCGGCAGCCTGGCCAGTTTCTACTTCCCGGGCACCACGGCGGCGCAGATCCTCAAATGGGCGGCGAAGCTGTACACCGTCCACAACATCAAGCAAGTGGACGCGCACACGGTGCAGGTGCCCACAGGCGGCGTCACTTTTCTGCCCGTGCCGCAGGGAACGGCGGTTAATTTCGCGGGGCTGCTGTCGCTTTCCTTCCCGGCGACGGTGCACAAGGGCGATCAGTATGATGTCACCATCCGGCAGGTCACCAGCGAAGAGTTCGACCCCATCATCATCGAGGCGCGGATCGGGGGCGCGCCCCCGCCACCGCCGGACGGGAGCTTTACGTGGCGGCGCACCATGGGCACGTTCCAACTCACGATTCCGGTCGGCACCAAGGCGAGCCTGCTCGAATCGGAGGAGCGCCTGTTCGCGATCCTGCAGTACATCCAGCAGTCGATCCCTGTGGAAAGCCGCTGGCACCTGGTCTTCGTGCGTTACCTGCAACAGATCGCGGGGCGGGTGAAGGGGATGGGCGGCGACCCGGGGCAGATTCCGCCTTCGGGCACGGGGCAGATACCAGGAAAGCGCTGCCCGCCGCACAGGGAAACGTTCACGGGCAAGATCGTGGGCTTAGTCTACGATCACTTCGGCGACTTCCACGGGTTCCTTCTCGAGACGGTCGGGTGCGAGGTGCGGCGCTTCGACAGCCGCGAAGTGCCCATGGAGGGAATTGTCCGGGAAGCGTGGGAAATCCGCGCGACTGTCCACGTGATCGTGGAATCGGACCGGCCGCACTGTCCGCTGGAAGTGATCGTGGGCGGGGTTTGCCCTTAGGGCGGCGAACCCGCCGCTAGAACAAACGCTCCTGCCGTTTCAACGTTCCGAACGAACCCAGATTGGCCACCGCGAAGGCAAAACGGTATTGGGTTTCGTCGCGCGTGCCGAAATTCAGGCGGGCCACTTGCACGCTGAACCCGCAGCAATCGGTGTTGTAAGTGGCCTGCAAGATGGCGTATTGGAGAACCTTGACATGATAGTCGTAGATGGCGATGAACGCGGCGTTCCAACCGCGCCGCGTCCCGTTGCCCACTCCAAAGCTGGCGCGCATCTGGTTCTCGCTGGAGAGGAATTGAGAGTAGGGTACCAGGTAGGTCTCGCTGCGCGTGGCGTTGTGGCCCAGCGAGATGAAGTACGCGCCCTTGCGCCAATCCGCGCTGGCGGTGCTGGCCACGATGTTGTGGTAGATCGGATCGTAGTCTGCCCGCCATTCAAAGCCGATGTTCCAGAAGGGGCTGACGTGCAGGGCAGAGACGATCGGCGAATAGCTGCGGGGGCCTTCCAGAAACGCGAATGGGGTCAGCTCGAGCTGGCTCAGGACAGCGTTGGTCTGCCCGGGCACCAGCGCGCCGCCGAAGTTTGGTTCGAAATATCGCGCGGCCGATAACTCCCAACTGAAGATCTCGGTCACGTCGGTGCCCCGCTTGGCATAAATGCGGTTGGCAATGGAGAACAGCACCTGGTTGGTATTCGAAAGCAGGTCGAGCTGGTCGAAGCGGATGGTCTTATTGAAATCCTGGCCGATGCCTGTAACATACTCGTAACTCACGCGCGGCTCGATTACATGCTTCAACTTGTCCCCCAGCCAGGTCTTGCGATTGAAGACCCGCGCGAAGGATGGGGCGATCAGATCCATCTTGAACTCGCGCGCGCTGCGTAGCATGCCGGTGGAGACCACCTGCTCGAACCCTTGCTGGTAAGGCGCTTGTGTCTCGCCATAGTAAGTCTCATCGACGGTAAAACTGGGGATCAGGTGGAAATCCCCCAAGTGCAGCACCGTGCTGATCTGGGGCGCGAAGTCCATGCGGGTGTCGAAGAGACTGGTCTGATAGCTGCCAAGCAGTTGTTGGTTGGGTGTCTCGGTAAAATCGGGCTGGCTGCGCGACAGCAGTCCGGCGCTGGAGTCGAATGAGTAATAGATGGGCAGGCCGGCAACCTCGTGATCGCGGCTGGTAAGATCGAGTTCGGGCAATTTCTTGATTACTACCGCGTTCGTATAAGTATTGGTCTTCTGTGTCAGCGGATCGTAGATAGGAATTTCCAGGCTGGTGAAATCCTGTTTGCGCTCGATGACCGTATCGAAGCTGTAAGTAGACCAATTCTTATTCAAGAAAGCAGTGGAGTTGACTTCGGTAAAGACCGCTTCGTTAAATGAGTCGGAAAATGCCTCGCGGAAAGTAAACGAGCTGAGATAGTTAATAAATCCGCGCGCCGTCCAGCCATCGCCTAAGTCCGCCTTCCCCGCGATAGAGAACGTGTAACCACCCTGCTTAATGGGCGGGCCGCCGACCTGCGGGAGGCCGCGATCCTGGACGCCGAAAAGGATAGCGTCGAAATCTGATTTGCCGGTGGGTTTGCCGCGTAATTCGAGGTGATGGGCAAATCCGCGCAGCGTGTAATCCTGCACGTGATAGATGGCGTCGTAGGAGCGGTTGATCGCCAGGAAAGCGCCGATGCCGATCATATCGCCGCGCACGGAACTATGACCGATGTTAGGCATTAGCAAACCCGAGCGGCGCGGAACCTTCTCCAATGACTTATAAAAGAACGGCGTGTAAAACAGAGGGATCTTACGTAACAGGAAAACCGACCAATAAGCGCGCGCCGATTGCTGCGGAACCACATTGAAGCGGCGTCCTTTGAGCCGCCACCACGGATTCGGGATTCGGCAATTAGTGAGAAAGCCGTCGTACAGAATATAGTGGCCATCTACCCGCTCAGCCCATTTACCCTGAAAATAATAAGGATTCAGGCTAGTGAGCATGTAAGGCCGGGTGTCGATGCGCGGCGCGGTGGTGCCGCGCACATCGTAGAATTTGCCCTTCTCGGATTTGGTGTTGTATTCCAGGTGATCGCACCAGATCTTCTCGTTACGTTCGAACTGTTCGAAATAGACATTGCCGCGCGCGACTACATCGCCGGTTTCGTCGTTGTAGTCGATTTCGTCGGCGCGGAACAACATGGAGATGTTTTCCATTTCGGCGTGGCCGCGCATGTGGTAGATGCGACCCTCGGTGGTCTGATCCACCGCATACGTGACCCACTCACCCACCGGCGGCGCGTTGGGGCGCGGTTTATAGATGTGTTTATTGGGTTGCGTAACCGAGGGCGCGCCGGTGGGAGGTGGTACGAGAACGTTAGGGGGAGGAATCTGCGCGAAAGCCGGGGAACGCGTCAAAAACACCAGCGCCGCCAATACGATGAGCGTGGAATTGTACCTATTACTCGAAGAAAGTTCGTGACAAAAAGCGTTGATTATGCTACGTACAATGTGAGGGCTCGTGCGCCGGAGAGGATTCAATCGGCAAACGTACCACATAGAAGCCGTTCTCTGCACCATTTGACGGGTGATCATGACTTGCAGTTATTGCCGTTACCTTAATTCAGACGAAGACAGACGCTGCCGGCGTTGCGGGCGGCCGCAAAATGATGCCTATGCCATGGCCACGGCTGGCGCATTGGCGGCGGTGCCGCGTGTGGCGCGCAGCGAGCCTGCGCGCGCTCCCGTAGCTCCGTCTCCCGCGGCGCGTCCGGCGGCGCAGCCGCGGCAGGCGATGCTGTTCCAGGATCGTCCCTCGGGGAAAGTCATTCCATTCGACGGCATGTACGAACCGCCCGCGCCACCCAAGCCGAAAACCGTAACGCGGACTGCGATGCGCGTGCAGGCGCGACGCCAGCCGAACGATGCCCAGCCTATGCTGGAGTTTTTGCAGGCAGCTCCGCCGGCGCCGCGCAAACTCAGTACCACCGTGGAAGCGGTGATCGAGTGCGATGCGGCCGTGGCCGCGCCCATGCACCGGGCCTGTGCCGCGGCCATCGACAGCAGCATGATCGTGATGGCTTGCGGGCTGTTTCTCACAACATTCTATCTTTTGGGCGGATCTTTCTCCACGAGCAAGCCGGTGATATTGATCATGGGCGCGGCGGTCATGTTGATCGCGCTTTTCTATGGATTCGTTTGGGTGTGGGCCGGCGGGCAGACGCCGGGCATGCGCGCGCTCAGCCTGACACTCATCAATTTCGACGGGTATCCGCCGGACAACACCTCGCGCTGGCTGCGCTATATGGGCGCGTGCCTGGGTTATTGCGCGGGCGGTCTGGGGCTGCTGTGGGCGCTGCTGGACGAGGAGAGCCTGGCCTGGCACGATCACATCTCGAAAACGTTCCCTACGTTTCACGGACCGGAGACCAGCTTCGTTCGCCGGCGGTAGTTCGGTTAGAGAGCCTCGGCCTGAGAGGCCTCTGCAGGCCGAGGGCCTGCCCCACATCTTTAAGCTCATGAGGTGGGGTTTTCCGCAGTTGGGCTTCCAATCCCAAGAATTAAGCAACGCTCACATCGCGGCGGGACCGCTCCGTGATTCTCCTGATACAGTGTAGCCGGCCTGCGTCGGGCCCCCTATCCTTTGGAGGGACTTGCCTGCATCCGCCCGGCGCTTGTATACTGACTTTTTTGCCGATACCGTGTTTATGACGGTGAGAGACGAATACGATCCGTTGGCTCCGCAACGCGAAGCTGCTTTCTTTTATGGGCTTTTCCTGCGCGGCCATCCAGTCGATGCTTTGCGGCAGGATATCGATGTCCCCCGGCCCTTACTCGACAAATGGATGAAAGCGCACGATTTTGAGGTGGCCTTCCGGGAGAATCTGCAACGCGTCTATATGTACCGGAAGCAGGTCCTGGCGATCTTCGACGGCCTGGTCCTGAACGAGCAGAATCGCCCCAGGCTACAGTAACCAGCTAGCTTTCAGCCTCCCTACAAGCCTCCGCAAACCCTTCAAACAGCTTCCTTTGGGTGGGATCGCTCCTTACCTGGTCCTCGGGATGCCACTGCACCGCGAGAGCGAACCTGCGGTCGCCCCGCTCCATCGCTTCAATGACGCCGTCGGGCAAAGAACGGGCCGTCACGCGCAACCCGCCGCCGATGCGGCCGATGGCCTGGTGGTGGCGGGAATTTACAGCGTGCGGGCCGGCCCCCAGAATCGCGGCGAGCCGTGTCCCCGGATCCACCTGGATTTCGTGCGCGGGGATGGCCGGGTCAGGAGTTCGCACACGGTGAACCGAGGGGTTATCCAGGTGCTGAATCAGCGTTCCGCCGTGGGCCACATTGAACAGTTGCATACCCCGGCAGATCGCCAGCACCGGTAGATCCGCCGCGAGTGCTTCTTTGAGCAGCCGGTTTTCCAGGGCGTCGCGTTCGTCGTCGGGATCCTCATCCTCCGGATGCGGCGGTTCGCCGTAGAGCGCCGGGTTGAGATCCGTTCCGCCGCTCAACACCAGGCCGCGGCAGCCGGAGAGCGAGACGGCCTCGCCGGGAGAAACGAGCACGGGATCGATGCCCGCGAGGCAGAGCGCCTCCGCATAAGGCGCCACCTTGTGAGGCTCGCGATACGTGAGTAAGGCCTTCAAATTCATTAAGATCGCCACTGGCTGCGAAGGGCCGCCGGGGCCGCCGGCCAGACTATTAACCTAAGGATAACAACTTAGGTTAATTAAGCGCGAAAATGCTGATTCTGCAACTATAATTAAAAGAGGAATTCAAATGGGGCGCAACGGCACATATAACGGCCCGCATTCAATGCTTTGTAACGCCAAACTAAAGATTCTTCTTTATATACGCAAACATTGAGTGTAAATTATGTTTTATGGAGAAGTCCAACCAGCCCTCGTTTTTGAAGAGCCTCGCCCTGGCGTTTGGCGACGGCCTTGCGTTCAGCGTGGCGGTAAGACTCGCACAAGGACCTTCTAAAAAGCGGGAGAATGTGATGACCGATCTGGGGCCCCTGGCGGAAAGGCTAAGAAACGTGGAAGACCGCAAAGAGCAGGTACAAACAATTGACAAAGAGGCCCTGACCAAGTTTGGCGAGGGGCTGGACGGCCGGGTACTGGAAAAGGTGATTGTCGCCCTGGAAGCGCGGCTTACGGAACACGCCGGACAGGTGGACCGGCGGCTGGCTGAGATCGATGCGCAGGTAGCGCTGGATCTTAAGGCGGTGGATACGCACACGGCGGCGCAGACCAGCGCGGTCGAGAAAGCCATCCAACAGATCGAAGCCCAGGTCCGCGAATATGTGACGGCCGCGCAGCAGGCAGGCGTGGAGCAGATCGCCGGCGTAGACCAGCGGCTCTCCGCGCTGCAGGAAGCCCTGCCGACCAAGTTCCGCGAGATCATCGAGGCGGTCCGGCAATCCATGGAAGCCCGCCTGGCGCTGGAACTGAAGGAAGTGGAAGGGCGCGTGGCTGCGGGGAAGGTCGCCCCCGAGCACCTTCAGGAGCTCGAAACCAGGCTGCGCGGCGAAGTGGAAGCGCTCGCCGGACGGCTGTCAGCCGATATGCACGGCCTGGTGGAACACCAGCAGAGCCAAGCCGCGCCTTTGCAGCACGCACTGCAGCAGCTTGAGACCAAGTTAACCACTTTGCGCGAGGAATTGCCGCCCAAGATCCGGCAGATCGTGGAAGCTGTGGAGTCTTCCATGGAAGCGCGGATCGCCGCCGGCGAGGAGAATGCCACCGGCCGCATGACGGCTATCGAGCAGGCCCTGGAACTGCTGAAAGCGGATCTACCCGGCGCGGGAGGCTACCAGCAGGCCATTGAAGAAAGCCTGCGGCGGCACGCGGAACAGGTGGGCGCGCTCGACCAGAAGTTGACAGTTTTGCAGGAAGAGCTGCCGCCGAAGATCAAAGCTATCGTGGATGCGGTGCGCGACTCGCTGGACGCCCGCATGGCCATCGAGCTGAAGGACATCGAGGAGAAACACGCGGCGCATGCCGAGGCTACCGAAGCCCGTTTCGGCGAAGCTCGGCAACAGATTCGCGAACAACTGGCCTCGGAGCTCAAAACACCGGCTTTGGAGCAGGACCTGGCCAAACTGCACGCGGACCTGTCGGAGGTACAAGCGCGCCTCGAGACCGGCGATCGCCGGGTGGCCGACCACCTCGCCGGCCTGGAAGAACACGCGGCGCACGCGGCCGCGGGGGTATACGCGGAATTGGAGTCGCTGCAGGACCGCCACCGGGCGGAGATTGCGGAACTGGAAGCCCGCTGGGCGGCGGAGCGCGCGGCGGAGAACATTCCGGCGCGGATTGAAGCCGCGGTAGGCGAGCTAAGGCAGTCGCTCGAAACCAAGCTGGCCGGCGAAATTCACGAACTGGCGGCCAGCCGGCCGGATCGTTCCGCCGAATTGGAAAAGGCGTTGGAGTATGCCTCTCTGCTGGAAGCTCGCGTACAGGCTCTGGAACACAAACTGGTCCACAGCACCGACGAGATCGCGGAGCGCGCCATCGAACGCGTCTGGCAAGCGCTGGAAAGCCGCCTGCAGGAGCGCGGGGCACAAGCCCCGGCGGCGGCGCAGCCCGCCGAAACCATCACCGGCCTGCGTCAGAAATCGACCAGCGCCGAGCAGAGCGTGCTCGACTTGATCGCGGGCATCGGCCAATTGTTCGAGAAGCCCGCGCCGCGCGTGGTGCGCGAGACGCCGCCTCCGCCCCCGCCGGCACAGTCGGCCCCGGCAACGCCCGCGGCGATCGGCCCGGCGGAACCCGTTGCGGCCGCTCCGGTCGAGGCAGCGCCCGAACCTGTCGTGGTGGCGCCGGACGAGCCCGAACCGGTTAGCGCCCCAGCCGTAACAGAGCCGGTCGCCGAGGCTCCCGCGGCGGAACCCGTCGCTACAGTCTCCACACCGGAAGTGACCGAGCCTGCACCGGCTGCACCTGTAATCGCCATGCCGGAACAAGCTCCGCGGCAGTCGGCGATAGCCGTCGACCCGGCGGAGGAAGCCGCGAATGAGCATGAGGAAGAAACCGAACCCATGCCGGCAGCCATCTCCAATGGGTCCACCGAAGGGGAGCCGAAACTGGACGACAAGCCTCCCGTCATCCTTTTCCGGCCTAAGGAAACCGGCCGCAAGTGGCGCATTCCGTTCGTTTCGTCGTTCCTGCTGATGGCGATTGCGGCCGCCTGGCTGGAGCTGCTCTAAGCTGGGCTCGAACATTCTAGCCGGTACCCTGTAGCGTCACGGGTGTGATCCGCCCCGGTGGCCGCGGATTCAACGTCCACCGCCTCCAGATCGTCTTAAAGTGGAACCACCATGTGCCACAGCCACTGGCGATCCAAAGCTGCCGCCTGTCTGGTAGCCGCGCTCGGCGCGGGATCCCTGGGCGCCGCCGTCATCCGCGGCGTGGTGGTCGAAAACCTCACCAGCAAGCCGCTCGCCCGCGCAGTGGTGGTGCTCCAGCCCATCGCCGGAACGCCGGGCGCCACGAAATCGGCGCGCGCGAGTTCGCACGGTGGTTTCCTCTTCGAGGCACTCCCCGCCGGCGCCTACATCATCAAAGCATCGCACAAGAATTACATGCCCGCCGAATATGGGCAGAAGCGCTGGAACTCGGCTGGAACTCCCGTGGTGCTCGAAGACCGCGATACGCAATTCCTGAATATCCGCCTCCTTCGATATAGCGCCATCAACGGCACCCTTGAAGACGAGAACGACGAAGGGCTGCCGGGCCACGATGTGGTGGCCTACCGGGTCTCGAGTCCGCCCGAACTAATGGCCCACGCCACCAGCGACGAACGCGGCATCTACCGGTTGCACGTCCTTGAGCCGGGCGCCTACGTGGTACGCACCGCCGGCAATCAATCGAATGACGAGGCGTTCATGCCCACCTACGCCAAGGAAACCGATAAGCTTGACCAGGCGCACGTGGTGGAGCTGCTTCCCGAGCAGGACGCCGATGATGTGGATGTTCGTCCGCTGCCCGGCCGGTTGTTCAGCATTTCCGCGGGCGTGAGCCCGGCCAACCCTGATGTTTCCATCACGCTGGTTTCCGAGACCGGCCGCAAAACCGTCAAGGCCGCATCATACCGGTTCACGCATCTGCCTCCAGGCGACTACGAGCTCTTTGCCCAATCGCCGGCCGGCCCGGCTCCCGGCGAAAAATTCCTGGGAGCGTACCAGCGGATCTCGCTCGGCCGGGATGCCGGCGTTTCGCTGCTGCTGCGAAGCCCTTCGGGGGTGACCGTTTCGGGCGCGCCGGCGGACGCCTCAATGCGTCTCCGCATCCGCCGGCACGATCTGGCAGGGAGCGGCCCGGAGGCGGTTCTGACGGTCGAAAACGGCTCCGCCACTCTCCCCATCGGCCGGTGGGAGGCGCTGCTCGAATCGCCTGCCGGATACTATGTTTCGGGCATCTCTGGTTCCGTCTTCACCACCAACCGGTTGCGGCCCGGTGGCTGGCAGGAAATCTCTTCGCCACCTTCGGTCGCCTATGGCGGGATACGCTTCGCGCTTTCCGCCGGAGCCAGCGCGGTGCATGGCATGGTGAAAGGCTCCGGCAGCCCGGTTTCCGGCGTCCCCGTCTACCTTGAAGCCTACGATTCCTCCGCCCGGAAGCGGGTGGCCGGCCTGCGCACCGCCCTCTCCGACCTGCACGGCCAGTATCGCTTCGACGGCCTGGCTCCCGGAACTTATCGAATTCTCGGTACGTTCGAATATCTTTCACCGTCGCCGGAAACCATGGATGCCGCGGACGCGCCTGCCCTGACGCTCGATGCGCACAGCGACGTGACGCGCGATCTGGACCTGTACGCGATCCGATGACCCGTCGCGCCGGAACACGCGCCCCTTTGCGCTTTACAACAGCACGAAGAACGAGTAGCGCGTAAGTGTCTCGCCGCGTCCCTTCAGGTATTGATGGAACCGATCCAGCGCGGGGCCGATCTCGGCCAGGGAAAGAGTCAGGTTGCTCCACTCGCCCTTATTGGCGTCGAAAAACTTGCGTACGCCGTTGCCGGTGTAATATGCGGTGGCATGCGCCCAGTTTCCCGCGTCGTGCGCCGTTCGTCCGAAAATCCCGATCACGACCGATTTGTCCGCATAGTTGCCAAAGTAGTCCGAACAGCTTGCGGGACCCGCCAGCGCGTCGAAGCGCAGCCCATGCTTGGCGCCCCACACGTTGAGCCACTTATCCGTCGCCGCGTTGACGCCCATGCGGAAGGTCATCCCGATTTCCTTTTCGTACGGGTCGGTTTCCTTCAGATAGGCGTTCTGTTTATCCATCGTCTTATTCAGGCCGCAGCTGAAAAAGTCACCCTGCTTCATGGCCCCTGGCGCGATCTGGCAGGCCAGCCACTTGTATGACAACCGGCAACAAACGCCGTCGGACCAGCGGCTGCTTTGCTTAAATGAGATGCTCGGATTTCCGATGCTGGGCATAACGCGTTCCAGGTTATCACAGGAATAAGTACGTGTCGGCTTTTGGAACCGGTTTGCGCCGTATCTAGATGAGAGCGGCCGCTTTTTGAGGTGCGGTACTGCAACCTTCAGTACCCTCGTGCCGCCGGTCGCACCCCGGTTGCGTTTTATGATGAAGCGTGGCCAACCCGGGACAGGGGGAGATTACGCAACTGCTCGCCCGCTGGGAGCAGGGCGAATCCGGCGCCGTCGAAGCGCTGGCGCCTTTGGTCTATGATCAGCTTCACGCTATCGCCGAAGCGTACCTGCGGAAAGAGCGGCTCGATCACACCCTGCAACCCACCGCGGTGGTCAATGAAGTCTTTCTCGACCTCCTGCGCCTGCATCGCCTGTCGCTCAAGGATCGCGCGCACTTCTTCACTTTTGCCGCGCAACTCACCCGCCGCGTGCTCATCGATTCCGCGCGCAAGGCCAAGTCGGAAAAGCGCGGCTCTGGCTGGCAGCGGGCGCCGCTCGATGCCGAACTCGCCTGGCTGGGCGGCGAGACTGAGCACTCGCTCGACCTCTCACAAGCCCTTAACGATCTGGCGGAGTTCGACGTCAACAAAACGCGCATGGTCGAGCTGCATTACTTTCTTGGCTGCACGGTGGAAGAAACCGCCGACATCCTGCAAGTCTCCAGCCGCACGGTGGAACGTAGTCTCCACTTCTCCCTTGCCTGGCTGCGCCGCCGCCTTGCCTGAATTCCAAGCCCTATGAACCCGGCCGAACTGGAGCGCTTTCGAGAAGTGGAAGAGGTGTTCTATGCCGCCATCGAACAGCCGCCCGGCGTGGAACGGGACGACCTTGTCCGGCGGCGCTCCGGCGCCGACCAGAACCTGCGCACGGAAGTAACCCTGCTGCTTGAAGATCACGAGCGGATCCAGGCCGCCGTGCCTTCTCCCGCGCAGCGTTTGCCGCGGTTTGGCGCCTGGCAGGCCGTGAAGTTGCTAGGGCGCGGCGGCATGGGCACAGTCTACCTGGCCGAGCGCGCCGACGGCGCCTTTTCCATGTCGGCGGCCGTGAAGGTGGTGCCGCTGGCGCTGGCATCGCACGATATCGAAGAGCGCTTCCGCCGCGAGCGTCAGTTTCTGGCCAGTCTCGATCATCCCAAGGTCGCGCGGCTGATCGACGGCGGCGTCTCCGAAGCCGGGTTGCCCTACCTGGTGATGGAATTCGTCGGCGGATTGGCGATCGACCAGTTTTGCGACGTTCACCAGCTCGATACCCGCAGCCGCATTGCGCTGGTGCGGCAGGTTCTCGACGCCTTGGCCTACGTGCACGGCCGTCACGTGATCCACCGCGACCTGAAACCGTCCAACATCATGATCGATGAATCCGGCAACGTGAAGCTGCTGGATTTCGGCACGGCGCGCCTGGTGGACGCCACCGCCGAAGCCTCGCTGACTAAAACAGGCGTTTTCGCCTTCACGCCGGACTACGCCAGCCCCGAGCAGGTGCGCGGAGAAACCGTCACGCTGGCGTCCGATCTGTATTCCACCGGCGTTTTGATTTACCGCCTGCTGACCGGACGGTTGCCCTACCGGATCGGCGACCCCTCGCCCCCCGCCGTGGCGCACGTCATCACCCGCGCGCAGCCCGATCCCTCCGGCCTGGACGCGCCACTCGACGCTATTCTTTCGAAAGCGCTGCGCAAGAATGCCGCGAGCCGCTATCAATCCGCCGCGGAGATGGATGCCGACCTGGCGCGCTATCTCGAAGGGCAGCGCGTCCGCGCACGGAAACCACGCCGCAGATTGTGGACCGTCATTCCGGCCGTAGTAGTGCTGTGCGGGGCGGGACTGCTGAGTTTCAAGGTTCTGCGCCCGCCCCAAAACGCGAGCACGCTGGTGCCTTTCGACGCGGGTGTGCCCAACGCCATGCAGCCGGCCCTGTCACGCGACGGCAAATGGCTGGCGCTCGCCGCGGCGGGCAAAGACGGCGCGCGGCCCGCGATCTGGCTGAAGGCCCTGCCCGAAGGCGTTCCCCAGCGGGTAACCGGCGGCGAATTCGCCGACGATGAGCCGGCGCTTTCGTCCGACGGCAAGTGGCTGGCCTTTCATTCCACCAGACGGCCCCCCGGCGTCTATTTGCAATCGGCCCGCGGCGGTCCCGCGCGCCTGGTGGCCGCGGACGGCCGGTTGCCGCACTTTTCACCCGACGACCGGTGGACCTCGTACATGAGCACGGGCGCGAATATCGGAGATGTGGCGGCCTCCAATATGAGCCTGCTGTATCGGATTCCGGCCCAGGGAGGCGTCCCGGTGCGGCTGGCCAGGAACGCATCGTCGGTGCAGGGCTCGGCGTGGAGTAACGATAGCCGGAGCGTCCTGTTTCTGGCAACCGACGAACAGAACCTGCTGCGCCTGTTCAGCGCCCCTTTGGACAGCGGTCCGGCAGCACTGATCTCCGAATTCAAGGATCCCTTGCACGTAGATGCCACGGCCTGCGGTGTAACATCCGACCGGTTTCTCTATACCGCCTTGACCGCGGAAACACGGATGTTGGGCGAGTCTGCCCTAATTCCTCAGGCTGGCCGCTATGCCGTTGCGGCGGCCCCATCGCTGATGGATATTATCTCGTGCGCGACTTCGTTCGCCGGCATCATTCTGGCCGATGCCGTGGACATCCGCTCCGGAACTTGGGCGCTGCCGGTTGACCCGGAAACAGGCGCCGCAGCAGGACCCGTCACGCCGCTGGGCGAGATGGGTCGCGGCGAGCATCATGTCCGGTTCAAATCCGACGGCACCGCTTTTCTGGCGGTGGCAGGCAATGCGGCCGCCTACTTGCAGGATTACCAGACCGGCGCCCGCAGGCCGATGTCCCGAGCGCAATTTCTAACCGCGGATGGTTCCGCGGTTCTCGAGGTCGGTAAGAAGTTCGAAACCGACACCCCCGGCGCTTGGCGGGTGCGGAATCTGAAGACCGGCGAAGCGTGGGGATGGATGCAGACCAATGCCGCGCCCTGGGATCTTTCGAGCGGCGGCCAGTGGATGCTCGGGGCCAGCGTGTCCATACATCGCGCGATTGTGGCCTGGGATACCCGTACGGCCGAGCATCAGACCATCTTTTCGCACCCCAGTGACAACCTCTACCTGGCAAACCTCTCGCAGGATGGGCGGTGGGTAGTCTTTATATCCGAAGGGGGCGGCCACACGCCGCGCATGTGGGCCGCGCCTTTTCGCGGACTGCAAAACATTCCGGCGGCCGAATGGGTGGATCTGGGGGAAGGAGATTATCCCTGCTGGTCGCCCACCGGAAGCCGCATCTTTTTCATGCGGGAGCATGACGGCTTTATGTGTATCTTCACCCGCGGGGTGGATGCGGCGACCAAACGGCCCACCGGTCCGGTGACCGAAGTACAGCATTTTCACGGCAGTTTATCGCCGCTGAACATACGGCCAGGCACATTCCGTATGTCGGCCGCACGCGATAAGATCGGGTTCACGCTGGGCCAGCAGATACACCACCTGTTTCGATGGCGATAACCCTCCCGGTCAATCCAGATGGAACACTTCTTCGAGCGGGAGCATGCCTTCGTCCGGCCGGCGGCCTTCCAGGGCTTCGAAGAACGGCCCCATCTCCCGCTGCCAGCGCTCGTTGATTTCGCGCGATGCCATGCCACGGAGAGCGGCTTCGAAATCCGCCGTCTCCAGGTATCCGACCAACAGTCCGTCATCGCGCAGGAATAGCGAATAATTGCGCCAGCCGGTTTCGCGCAGCGCCGCCAGCATCTCAGGCCATACGGCCTGGTGACGTACTTTGTATTCCGCCAGCCGCTCGGGCCGCACCTTCAGCAGAAAGCAGACGCGCCGCATCATTTCACCTCCGTCAGCGGGATTTCTAAGAGCGCCGCCAGCTTGGCAATTCGCGCCAGGTTGTGGCCCACGCCGAGCGCACAATGGTGCGTGGGGCCTTCCATCGACCAGCGATTGATGAACTCGGCGGGTGGCAGAGCGAACCGTATACGGGAATTCGTGTTGCCGATGCGCAGGATCGGCCCCGGCAGCGATTCACCCTCTGCTGCAATCAGCTTCAACCCGCCATCGGCCGTTTGCGTCAGCCCCAGAATCGTTACGGGTCCCGTTTTGACTTTGAACTCCACCGAAACGCCCGCGCCGCGTTTGCCGTGATACAGGCCCAGGCCGCGCAGTACCGGGCGCGCGTCGCTGATCGCTATGTGGCCCGGCCCGTCGTGTCCCATGAGTATGAAATTCTCGCGAAAATCCATGGCGTAGAATTCGGTGAACGAGCCACCCGCCCCGAAGCGGTCGAGCATCAGCATGGCGAAGCAGTTCTTGAGATCGCCTTCGCCGGAGGCCGGGATGCCACGTGCCGTCAGCAGCGTATTGCCCAGAATCAGCGCGGCTCCCAGGCGCTCGAATTCATTTCCATCCAGGCCGCGGTAATAATAGGTGACGCCGTCGAGCGCGAAATCCGCCGCCAGCCGGTCGAGCCCCACGGCGACGCGCGCGGCCCATTCCAGTTGCTCCGTAGCCACGCCGGGCTCGATCGCGAACACCTCGCGCGCGCTCGCCAGTTTCGCCCGCACCTCATCCGGTGAGGCGGCTGCCACGCGCTGTGCCAGATCGTCCATCTCAAGCACTTCGATGTGGGCGCCGAGTTTCGCGTGCACCAGCGTGAAGTCCGCATACATGTCGAGCATGCCGGGATAGGTGTGGCCCAGAAAGCCGATGCGCGCCTGCCGCACAGCGCGCGCCACGCCGGCCGCGCGGCACCAGTCTTCGATCTCGCGCCAGGCCGCGGGATCTTGGTGAAGCTGGCCCGAGACCACCCGGAAATCGATGCCGCCGCGGGCGAAGGCGTTGGCGATTTCGGGCACGCAGCAGACCGAACAATTGGCCAGCCACTCGGCCGTATCCGCGGTCTCGTAATCGAGTGCCGCGGTAGGCTGCAGGTTCAGCACCAGGACGGGCGCCCGCGTTTTTTGCACTACGGGCAGCACCTGCGATGATGTGGCATAGGTCGCCACGTAGCAGAGGATGAGATCGACGTCCTCCCGCAGGAAGAGGTGGCCTGCCGCGCGCGCGCCTTCCGGCGTATCCACCAGGCCCGCCGAAACCACGCCGCCGCCAAACCCGCGCACGCGTTCTTCCACCGCGCCCTGATATCCTTCCAGGCGCTCTTTCATGCCGGGGAACTGCGGCCAGTACGCGGCCAGGCCGATTCCGAAGACTCCGATGCGTGCCGTCATGGCGTCAGCAACATAGTAGCGCGCGGCATTCGTACGGGCCGGTTGGGGCAGGGTCCTGCCCCGCTTTTTCGGCATTTCGATTGCACCTGCCGGCTGTTTTCAGTAGCATTAGGAGGCTTATGTGCCAGAGCCCTTTCGGCTTGAAGCTCGCGCAGGAATTCGCCATGCGGCGCGCGGTGAATGAGCGCTACTCCGTACGGGCTTTCGCGCGATTCCTGGATCTCGATCATGCCACTGTGAATCAGGTGATGAAGGGCCGGCGCCGCATGCCGGCGGATCGTATTCGGAATTGCGCCGAACGGCTGGGGATGCACGCAGCTGAGGCAGCCGTGTACTGCGCCGCTGAGCAGATCCCGGCGCCGGTGGACTGCGATCGGCACGAGTTGCTGCGGCAACGGACCGCCGAAGCAATCAGTGTGATCGCCGACCCGGTCCATTGGCAGATCATCCAACACTGCCGGTCGCAAGAATTCCAGCCCGATTCCCGATGGCTGGCGGCCCGCCTGGAGGTTTCCACCGATCAGGCCAACGTTGCCCTAACACGTTTGATCGGGCTGGGGCTATTACGAATGGATCGGCGCGCGCAGTGGTCATCGTCCGCTTTTGCCAGCGCCCGCGAATTCCGTGCCGAGGCGCTTGCGCGGGTGAATCAGCATGGGTAGCCCGGTGGCGCAGTTTCAGATTGTTTCGAAATCGCCGGATGAGACCGCGCGATTCTATGGTGAGTTGTTCGGGTGGCAGGTGAATGCCCAGAACGCGCTGGGATATCGCCAGATCGATACCGGCTCCGCGCAGGGCATTCAGGGCGGCATCTGGCCGGCGCCGCCGCAGGCGGGCAGCTTTGTGCAATTGATCATCGCGGTGGAAGACGTGGGCGCAGCCGTGGCGCAGGCGACCGAATTGGGGGCGCAGTTGCTTATACCTCCAACCATCCTGCCGGACGGCGACCAGATGGCTGTACTGCAGGATCCGCAGGGGATGCCGTTCGTCGTCTGGGGGAAAACCAACCTTTGACTTCCTGGAGGCGGAAATTGGTCACTGACCTCAGTGTTTAGGATAGTATCTACACTGGGGTGTTCAGATGAGGGCGATTCTCGTTTCATTACTCGTACTCGTGTTCGGATCTACCGCATTTTCCGCGGACGCCGTTTTTAAGGTACAGTCCATACCGCATGCCAGGCCCAGTGCTGGTGAGGCGCCGGATCTGATGCAAGGCATTGTTGGCGTAGGCCAAGGGGTGCCTCCCTGCGTGAACTGCTACGGGGCGCCGACGGGCACGATCGTCATATCGCCGGCATACCAGGTCGTAAATGGGTATACCGAACCGGGGGTGGTTTATTATTACTGCGTTGTGGAAACCGAAAATCTTGGAGGTGCGGCAACAAACACAGTTGACCTAGTCGAAGCCACCACGCACAAGGTGACCCAGCACCTCAGTGCTCAGTTGATCCTATCTGCGAATTCAACCAATCTGCTCGTATTCTCTGTCGAAGTGCCGGAGAACGACGGCTACAAAGGAGCGGAGATAGTAATATTCACCACCACCCTCGGCGCCAGCTCGGTGCAAGGCCGCGCGTATCTGTGGGTCGTGCCGGCACATACGCCGTGATGCCGGCCCGAGACGAGCCAACGCTACAATAGGCTGATGTCCTGGTTTAACGTCCGGGTGCCTGCGTCCAGCGCGAATCTCGGTCCGGGCTTTGATGCGCTCGGCCTGGCCCTCGGCGTGTACCTGGATTGCCGCTTCCGTGCGTCTGGCCGGCTGTCGATCACGGCCACCGGACGCGACGCGGGCGCCATCTCCACCGCGGAAGACAACCTGATCTGGCAAACCGCGCTCTCCGTCGCGTCCGACGTCGGTATGGCTATGCCACCTATCGACCTGGCCATCGACAACCAGATTCCTCTCGGCAAAGGGATGGGGTCGAGCGCCGCCGCGCTCACTGCCGGCGTCGTGATTGCCGACCGGCTGCTGGGCCTGGGCTGGCGGCCGCCGCGTATTTTGGACGAAGCCGCGCGGCTGGAAGGGCATCCCGATAATGTCGCCGCCTGCGTGCTGGGATCGATTGTGGCCAGCGCTATCGATTCGGGCGGTGCGGTGCGCGCGGTCAGGCTGGAACTGCCGTCCCGCTTTGGAATCGGGTTAGTGGTCCCAGATTTCGTGCTGCCCACCGTGGAAGCGCGCGCGGTGCTGCCTTCCTGCTACAGCAAAGAGGATGCGGTGTTCAACGTACAGCGGGCCGCACTGCTCATCGCCGCACTGGCGGCGGGCTCGACGGCGGCGTTTCCGGCGGCGCTCGAGGACCGCTTCCACCAGCCTTATCGCGTTCCCTTGGTGCCCGGCTTGGGCGACATCCTGAAACTGCGCGCGCCGGGCCTGCTGGGTTGCGCCCTGAGCGGCGCGGGCCCCTCCATTCTGCTCTTCTACGAACGCGGCTATGAAGCGGTCTGCGATCTGGTCCGGCAGATCTTCCAGCTTCATGGCCACACTTCGGAAACCCTGATCACACACATTTCCGAACAAGGTTTCGTGCTGCGCCAGGACGCTTGACACCCGCACGCCTGGCGGCGTATTGTAATTAGCTTAGGCGTCAATTTCAATTAATTTAGGCGTCATGAGCAAACCGTCCGATTTGATCCAGGGAACCCTCGACCTGCTGATCCTCCGCACCATCAAGATCGAACCGAAGCATGGCTGGGCGATCGCCAGATGTATCGAGCAGGTGAGCGATGAAGTGCTGCAGGTCACCCAAGGCGCGCTCTATCCGGCATTGCATCGCCTCGAACAGCAGGGCTGGATCAAAGCGTCGTGGCGCAAGACAGACACCGGCCGCGAGGCCAAATTCTACGAGCTCACCAAGGCCGGACGCATGCAGCTCGAACGGGAACTGGCGCAATGGGAGCGTCTTTCCAATGCCGTTGGGCTGGTGATCCGGATGGACGAACGGTAGGAGCAGCGATATGGGGCGCAGGCTGGACATCCTCCGATTGCGGCTGCGCACCCTGGCACGGCGCGGCCGGGTGGAAGAGGATCTCGACCGCGAGCTGCGTTTCCACCTGGAGCAACAGACCGCTGAGAATCAAGCCAGGGGCATGCCGCCCGCCGAAGCGCGCCAAGCGGCGCTGCGCCGGCTGGGAGCGGTCGCCCAAATACAGGAGGAATGCCGCGATATGCGACGTACGAACTATATGGAAAACCTGGGGCGCGACCTGGCTTACGCGTTGCGCACCCTAAGCAAGAGCCAGGGGTTCACCTTGGTGATCGTGCTCACGCTGGCGCTGAGTATTGGCGCCAATAGCGCTATTTTCAGCGTGATCGACGGCGTCCTGCTGCGGCCTCTTCCCTACCCCGAAGCCGATCGCATTGCGCGCATCTTCTTCCACAGCGCCAACTATCCCAGATTCCCTCTGAATCCTTTCGACTTTCGCGATTTTCGCGAACGCAACCGGTCGTTCGAATCTATCGCCGGTTACACGCGCGGCGACATGCAGCTTTCCGGCACCGGGCAGCCGGAACGATTCGCGGGCTTCCAGATCACCGCCGGCTACTTTCATGTGTTGGGGCTGAAACTGGCGCGCGGCCACGAGTTCACGGCAAAGGATGAGATCCCCGGCAACGCACAGTCCGTCGTTCTGAGCGACCGCATGTGGCGTAACCGGTTTGCGGCCGATCCGAACATTTTGGGGCGGAAGATAATCCTGGATGCGCAGCCCTTCACGGTAGTTGGCGTCATGCCGCCGGGCGCGGAGCATCCCGGCAACGAATATCACGGAGTGGCTCACGGACAAACGGTCGATCTGTGGTGGCCCTTCGCATTTCGCGGCAATCCCAACCAGCGCGGTTCCCATTACCTGGAGGCGATCGGGCGGCTGAAGCCGGGAGTTTCATCCGCGCAGGGGCAGGCGGAGATGAATGCGCTTGTCGCGCAAATGAAGCGGGAACATCCCGGCGATCTGGATGGTTGGGAGGTGCTGGTGATACCCCTCTACCAGGAGATCGTCGGACCCACCCAGCGTCTGTTGTGGGTGCTGCTGGGCGCGGTGGGGCTGGTGCTGCTGATCGCCTGCGCCAACGCCGCCAACCTGCTACTGGCCAGAGCCACCGCCCGGCAGCGCGAAATGGCCGTGCGCGCGGCGTTAGGCGCCAGCCGTCCGCGGCTGATTTCGCAGATGCTGACCGAAAGCCTGTTGATCGCCGCTATCGGGGGCGGATTGGCCCTGCCGGTCGCCATTGCAGGCGTGCGCGCGCTGGTCTCGCTGCTGCCCGCGGACTTCCCGCGCGCGGATACGATCCATGTGAATGCCGCCATGTTCGGCTTCACACTGCTGATCGCGCTGGCTACCGGGTTGCTTTTCGGCTTAGCGCCGGCGCTGCAGTCGGGCCGGGCCGATCTGCAACAGAGCCTGCGCGAGGGAGGGCGCGGATCGAGCGCCAGCGGACGGCACCTGCGGCTACGCAGCGTGCTGGTGGTAGGAGAGGTCAGCCTGGCCTGTATTCTGCTGATCGGCGCCGGGTTGATGCTGCGCAGCTTCGTGAACCTGCTGCGCATGGACCCCGGCTTCCGGCCGGAGCACCTGTTGACCGCCGGCGTTTCCCTCCCCGATAAGACCTACAAGTCCGAGGAGACCCTGACCTTCTGGAAGCGGCTTTCGGCCAGCCTCGGTTCGGTTGCAGGTATACGTGCGGCCGGAGTGGGCACCGACTTACCTTGGACCGGATACGACGACAATATCGGCGGCTTCACCATCGAAGGAAAGAAGCCGCCCGCCAACAGCTTCTTTCATGCGCGCTATCACGTGGCCAGTCCGGATTACTTCCGCGCGGTGGGGATTCCGCTGGTTCGCGGCCGCTTCTTTACCGATGACGACACGATGAAACGCCCGCTGGTGCTGCTCATCAACCAGAGTATGGCGCACCGGTATTGGCCCGGTGAGGACCCTGTGGGCAAACGCCTCGCCTTCGACGACAATCCCAAGGAAAAAGACTGGCTGACCATCGTGGGGATTGTAGGGGATGTCAAGGATAAGCCCAATAGCAAAGAAGCCGAAATGGCGTTCTGGTGGCCCCTGCCGCAAACCATGGTCTCGATCAACGAGATGTCTATCGTGGTGCGCGGCAGTTCCGACGCGGCGGTGCTGGCGAACGATGTGCGGCAGGCGGTGCGGCAGCTCGATCCAACCCTGGCCGTCGCCAACATCAAGCCTATGGACCAGATCGCGGATGCCAACGTATCTACGCCGCGCTTCGCGCTATTCCTGGTGGCGCTATTCGCCGCGCTGGCACTGGTTCTGGCGGCCATCGGCATCTACGGCGTGATCTCGTATTCGGTCAGCCAGCGGACGGCCGAGTTCGGATTGCGGATGGCGCTCGGCGCGCAGTCCAGCGACGTGCTGCGCCTGGTACTGCGGCAAGGCGTGCGGCTGGCACTGGTCGGAGTGGTGCTCGGATTGGGCGGCGCGCTGGCTCTGGCGCGAGTGCTGCGCAGCCTGCTCTACGAGGTGAGCGCGGCTGACCCGGTGACTTTCGCCTGCGTCTCAATGGCAGCGGTGGCCATCGCCGCGTTTGCGTGCTACCTGCCGGCGCGGCGCGCAACGGGGGTGGATCCGGTGAATGCGCTCCGTTCCGACTAGCCAAAGCAACCTACAAGCGCAAAGGGGCGCGTGTCCGCGCCGCCAGGAAAGGATAGGAACTCGCGGGATAGTGGCGGCGCGGCCGTAGCCCCGTTTTGCGCGAGTTCCTTAGCAGCGCAAAGGGGCGCGTATCCCGCGCCGCCATTTAGGATAGGAACTCCGCAGTTTACAGCGGCGCGGGGTGCCCGTTTTGCGCGAGTTCCTTAGAAGGTCTTTAGAATCAACAAAACACGGCGTAACTCTACCAATATCGAGGGAGCCGGTATAATAGAAGTGTACCCTTCAGAACCCTTCTGACCGGTACGCTTGGATTACATTATGACTCCCCCAAAAAAGTTTTGGCCACTTTACGATGACCAGGAGATCGAGATTTATGACATCCTTTCCTGGGATCTACCCGGCCGGACCCGGCTGCCCGGCAGGCAGAATGTACGCCCTCACGGTTCCGGTAAGCAGCAGACGCCCGCGCGATTGAAGCCACGACAATAGATCGCGGCTATTCCTTCGGGAAATTCGGGTTAGCTTTCACCTCGTTCAATTGCGCGGTATGCCGCTGGCTGTGCGAAGACAGGAGCAGGACCCATTGATAGGCGTCCAGCGTCTTCAAGACCGGATGATCGCCGAAGTGCGCGCGCAGGTCATCCGGGGTGTCGTGCACGTACGCGATGGTACGCTCGCGGCTGGCCTTGAAGTGATCGATCATCTCCTGCGGTGAGGCGAAGCGGTGGGTCGGCCGAAGCACTTCTGGCGCCTGGAACTTCTGGGTGCGATTTACGACCGCTTTCAGGATAAAGTCGTCAGTCACGGCCGATTTCTTGTCCGGATCGACGGGCGACTGCATGATCTTGGTAGAAATCATGCCGAAGATCACGTCCTCGCTTACGGCGATGTGCTCGGCGCACTCGGCCACCGACCACGTTTTCTCATCGGGCTTGAAGTTCCATTGGGCCGGGGACAGGCCGGCGACCGAATCCAGGAACTGCTGGCGGCTGGCGGTCAATTCGGCGATGGCACGGTCGCGGTCAGTCTGGGTGAGCGACGCCGCGAACATGGGCGCAGCGAGCGCAATCGGGGCGAGAACACAGAGCAGCTTGGTCATGCCTTCTGTAGATGCATAAGGCCGAAAAGCAGATTCAGTATTATGCCTTTACAGGCTTGTTCACTACCTTCTGGTTCTTGTCGTCCCAGTAAAGCACCCGGCCTTCGCGATAGGATTGGACGGCCATGGAGATGGTCACCTGGGCGTGGAATCCGGTGTCTACGTCAAGCGTGGGTTTCTCGCGCGTACGCATGCAATCGAGGAAGTTGGTGATGTGCACCGTCATTTCGTTCTTCTGCTCGATGGGAATCTTGGTTTCAACGTCGTCGCCGAACTTGGCCTTGTAGGCATCGTCGATGACCCGGCGTTCCGGAAGCAGGGTGATGTGGTCGGTGCGGCCTTCGAACATACCGTGATCCACCATAATGATGGTGCCTTCATGGCCGCGGATCAGGCCCGGGATGTGCTTGGAGTTGGCCATGCTGGAACTGAGCACCAGGGAGTGGCCCTGGGGGAACTCCGCCATCAGGTGGAAGGTGTCGGGCACTTCGCGCTCATCCTTAAACACATAGATGCCGCCGCTGGCGGAAACCTTGGTGGGGAACTGCGGCTCGGACCAGCAGATATTTAGCGGCGCGACCACGTGGAAGAAGAGGTCGGTGGCGATGCCACCTGAGTAATCCCAGTACTTACGGAAGCGGAAGAAACGGTCGGCATCGAAGGGGCGCTTGGGCGCTTTACCGAGCCACATCTTCCAATCGATGTAGTTCTCGTCCTTCCCTTCGGGACCGGCATCCTTGTCGATCTCCCAGTTCCATTCACCCTCCTTCGAATTGCGGTGGTAGGAACCCTGGCTCATGATCATCTTGCCGATCGCCCCGTCGGCGATGTACTTCTTCGCCACGTGCCACTGCAGTGCGGATGTAGTCTGGGAGCCAACCTGCAGGACGCGCTTGGTTTCCTTCACAGTCATCGACAGGTGACGCGCTTCCTCGACGGTGTGGCACATGGGCTTCTCGAGGTAGACGTCTTTGCCGTGATCCATGGCTTCGAGCGCTATGGTGGCGTGCCAGTGGTCGGGCGTGGCCACCACGACGGCATCGACGTCGGAACGGTTGATGACCTCGCGGTAGTCGAGATAGCCGTCGCATTTATGCTTTTCGACGGCCGCGCGTTTGCGCTTTTCATAGACGTCGGCGACGGCCACGATTTTGCACTTACCCGTGTCTTCGCCGATCTTGGCGTACTGGTTGGCCAAATACGAGCCGCGGCCGCCCACGCCCACGATCCCCACGTTGATACGGTCGTTGGCGCCGATGACACGGCCGGTGGCGGCCGAGCGGCCGGGTTTGCCGAACAATTCCTTGGCGGCCCCGAACGCGCCGGCTACGGCCGCGGTCTTGACCATGAAATCGCGACGATTGACTGATTCATTTTCGGGCATGCTGCAACCTTCCTTGGCTGGTTTAAAGGAACAGTGTATCCGAAATCGGGGCGGATGGCTTGCCCTTACTGATCCACCGGCTGATCCGCCGCCATTTTCAGTCGATATAAAAGTTATGAGGGCTGGCTCCGACCGCCGCGCCGCAAGTTACCCGGCGACCCACTCGGGACGTGACAGCGAGGATGTAGGAAATTTCGGCGGAGCGCCCCGATTGCCGTGTGAGATCAGGATGGTCTGGTCATTTCCCACAACCGGCGGTTTCTGGAGATCTGGGGGCTCGAGCCACTGGGTGACCTCGTGGGAGCCGATGACGAGCCGGTGCTGGCCGCAGTATTGGAGCAGGTAAAAGATGGAGATGCGTTCTTCAAGCGCGTGAGAGAGCTTTATGCGGATCCGAACGCGGACGATCTTTGCGAAATCGAACTGAAGGATGGGCGCACACTGGACCGCCGCTCCACGGTTCTGCGGCGGGGGGATGGCCAAATCCTTGGCCGGGTCTGGTTCTTCGCGGACATTACCGAGCGCAAGAAGGTAGAGTACGCGCTGCTAACGAGCGAGTTGCGCTTCCGCCGCCTGGTGGAGTCAAACCTCATCGGAGTGTTCATCAGCCACCAGGACGGGCTGGTAACGGAGGCGAACGAACGAGCCCTGGAGATGCTGGGTTACGATCGGGACGACTTGAACAATGGCCGGATCCACAGGGACCGCCTGACTCCACCCGAGCAGGTGAGTGCGAGTGCGCTATTGGTCGAGGAGCTTATCCGGCGTGAAGTGACCACGCCCTGGGAAACAGAGTATTTTCGCAAACACGGCAGCCGGATTCCGATCCTGATCGGAGTGGCGTCTTTGCAGAACGCTGCCGGCGATGTAATTGGCATCCTGGTGGACCTCACCAAAAGACGGCTGATCGAGGAGGAGATGCGCAGGGCGACAGCGGAATTGCAGCGGGCCAACGAAAAGCTCATGCAGCTTTCGTCGGTCGACGGGCTGACGGGCGTGGCAAACCGCCGCGCATTCGATCAGGCGCTGGATCGCGAGTGGGCTCGCATGATGCGCACGGACGAGCCATTCTCGCTCCTGCTACTGGATGTGGATCATTTCAAGATTCTGAACGATACCGAAGGCCACCAGCGCGGCGACGAATGCCTGGTGCGGATCGCCGGGGAACTCCGGCGGCTGGTGAAACGGGAGACCGACTTGGTGGCGCGCTATGGCGGAGAGGAGTTCGTAATTATTTTGGCCGCGACCAGTGAGGCCAATGCGATGCGGTTCGCCGAGGGTATGCGCACCGCGATTGCAGGACTGGGATTGAACAACCCGGGATCGCCGGTCGTACCCACGGTTACCGTCAGCATCGGGGTAGCTACGGCGGCACGCGCGGCCTTCGCCGGCGTCACCGATCTGGTGGCGGCAGCCGACAGCGCCATGTACGCAGCCAAACATCTGGGCCGCAATCGAGTCACCTGCTCGGGGCAGACCGGATCGCAGCCAGCCGATCCACTCTTACTCTCTGCGCGCCGCAAGACCCCGCCGCCGGCCGTATGACCGAAACAGGGCGGGGCCTGACGTCTCCAACCGAAAGCGACTCTGCTATGCCGTTACCGGCGTGCCTACCTTGGCATACCACGGGGTGGCGGATTTGATGGCCGCGTTGACGGCGTTGATGTTCTTCACGCCTTCCTTCGACAGCCAGTCTTCCAGCGCCTTAACGCCGTTCTTGGCGTAGATCGGCATGCCTTCCTTCCAGGTGGCGCGGCCGCACAGAACGCCCGAGAAATCCGTGCCCGCTTCCGATGCCATGTTCAACGACTCCACGAATTGCGCGTTGCTGACGCCGGCGCTCAGGTAGATGAAGGGCTTCTTGGCAATTTCAGCAGCCGAGCGGAAGTGGTTTAGCGCTTCACTGCGCGTGTAAGCGGTCTGTCCCTTATACACCGCGCTGCCTTCCACGAACTCGGCGTTGATGGGCACTTCCACTTTCAGGACATCCACAAAATATTGCGGCTTGGAGAACTCCTCCATGCTCTTCTTGACGATTTCCGGCTTGGCCTTGGCGTACTCGAAACCTTTCTCGTCGCCGCCCTTGGGATCGTAGCCCACGAATTCCAGGAAGAACGGGATATCGTAAGTCTCGCACTCTGCGCCGATGCGCTCGATGAAGGCGTGCTTGATGTCGTTGATCTTGGCGTCCTCGAAGGGCGTGTAATAGATCAGGATCTTGACCGCGTCGGCGCCCCAATCCACGATGCGCTTTACCGAAACGTGCGGCAGCAGGTCAGGCAGACGGCCGGGCTGGGTGTTGTCGTATCCGCTCAGCTCATAGGCCAGCAACAGGCCGGCGTTTTTGCTGCGCGCCAGCCGCGCATCCAAACCGAACTCGGGATCGAGCAGGATGGCACTCGCGTGCGGCGTCAGCACTTTGGTGACGGCAGTCTTAAACTCGCTCATCATTTCCGGCGTGATCTCTTTTTTATCGACGCCGCGCGCCGACGCCAGTGACTTTTGCAGGCTGCCTCGCTGATCCATGGCGGCCGCCGCGATGACGCCCGCATGGTTCGAAAGCGCCTTCAAGTGCTTCAGCTTACCCTCTGACAATTTCATTACAAATCTCCTTCAGTTGGGGAATAAAGTGGTAACGCGATATAGTTGCCGCATGGCGGCAAGCTCTCGAAAATTCGTTACCTTATATTATGCCATGGAATCGACCGGAAAAACCGACCGATTTGTCCATTTCTTCAGCCGCCGGAAGAAAGCCTGGGCCCGGCCGGCATCGCGCAGAATCTGCTGCTTCAAGGCATCGGCATCCGGGAACTGCCGCTCGGGGCGCAGACGGCGCAAAAATTCCACTTGAATATGGCGCGGCGCGGCTCCGGTGAGTGGCTCCATCAGAAAAGTTTCGATGGAGATTTCCGGGCTGTCGCCGAATGTCGGCCTGTATCCGATGTTGGTGACGGACGGCCAGGTGCGGGAGTCGTCGAGATCGCGGGTGCGGGTGACATAGACGCCGTTGGCCGGTAGCACTTCGGTTTGTGTGGCCAGATTGAGGGTGGGGACAGTTTGTTTGGATCCCACGCCGCGCCCGGCCACTACCTCGCCGCTCAGGGAATAGGGGCGGCCCAACAATCGGCCCGCCTGGGAGACGTGGCCGGTTTCGATGAGCCGCCGCAGGCCGGTACTGCTCACCAGGCGGCCGCGCAGGACCACGGCCTTCACTTCTTCCACCGTGAATCCGTATTTTTTGCCCAGCTCCTGGAGCACGCGCACATTGCCCGATTGCTTGTAGCCGAAGCAAAAATCGTGGCCTACCAGTAGGGCGCGAACACCTAGCTTAGCGACCAGCACGCGCTCCACGAACTGCTCCGGCGTTAGCTGCGCGACTTCGCGGTCAAAAGGCAGGATGACTACCTGCTGGATGCCCTCCTGCCGCATGAGTTCGGCACGCTCGAGGGGAGACGTCATGAGGCGCGGCGCGCGTTCCGGGGCTACCACGCGCGCGGGGTGGGGATCGAACGTCAGCACCGAGGGTTTGAGGTCTCGTTGGGCGGCCACTTCGCTCACGCGGCTTAGGATTGCCTGATGGCCTTTGTGCACTGCGTCGAAGTTTCCTATGGTTAGGGCGGATGGGGCGAAATCTGGGGGGACTTCGTTCAGGGCATGGAAGACTCGGAAAGGTCGGGCTGAGAGCCCTCCGCAGGCCACGGGCCTGCCCCACGTTTCGATTTCCAGGCCGTCGTAGGCCAGGCGGATATGCGCGGGGAGACGATCTTCGGTGCGCGCGTGCGCCAGATCGTGGCAGATGTGGGTGAAGAATGCACGCCGCGCTTCCAACTTCGTGGCGGTGGCGATCGACTGGTCCACCGTGGAATGGGTGGGATGCGGTTTGTAGCGAAGCGCGTCGAGGAACAGCACGTCCAAACCGCGCAACAGGTCGAGAGAGGAGTCGGGAATCTCGCTGTGATCGGTCAGATATGCCGCGTCGCCGAAGCGGAAGCCGTAGACCGGTGTTTTGCCGTGCAGCAGCGGAATGGGAGTGAACTGGACCCCGAAGAGATCGAACGGCTCGCCCGTGAGCGTGCGCGATTCCAGTTGGGGAACGCTGGAAGGCTTCGCCTCGCCATCGAAGATGTAGCCGAAACAGCGATGAATGGCCCCCATGGTGCGCGGCGAGGCGTAGATCGGAATGCGGCCGGACTGACGGAAGTTGAAGGGGCGCACATCGTCGAGCCCCATGATGTGGTCGGCGTGCTCATGCGTGAACACGATGGCGTCCAGCCGGGAGATGGCGGCGCGCAGGGCTTGCGCGCGAAAATCGGGGGTGACGTCGATCAGCACATGGTGCTCGCCGTACGTGAGCAAAATCGACGGGCGCAGGCGCTTATCGCGCGGATCGGCCGAGGTGCAAACGTCGCAATGGCAGCCGATGGTGGGCACGCCCGTACTAGTGCCGGAGCCGAGCACGGTGATCTTGAGACCGCCCGGCATTCAGGCGGACTTCTTCTTGGCTTCGTCGACCGCCTGCACGTAGCGGAACCGCAATAGCGTGAGCGAGTTTTCAAGCAGCCGCTGTTCTTCCAGCGAGAGATTGCCGCGGGTTTTTTCCTGGAGCATGGCCATCAGGTCGATGGTGTGTCTCGCCAGGTCCAGATCGGCGGGAGGCTGCTCCTCGGAGCCGAGTTGCATCAAGCCCAGTTGCATTTCGGCCTGTAAGCGGAGCGATTCAGCCAGAAATTCGAAGGTGGCCGGCGGAAGCGGGAACGGCCGTCCTTGTTGCTCTTCTCGGGTATCGATATCGGTCATTCTTGTTTATTTTACCTGAGTGGTGAGGCTGCCCACCTGCCCCTGCCGGCCCAGCCCAAGACCGTGCGCATGCTAAATTGAAACTTGTCCCCCACCGCTGGTGAAAAATTCCAAAAACTGGTCGATATCATGGCGCGCCTGCGTGGTCCGGGCGGCTGCCCGTGGGACCGCGAGCAGACCTTCGACACCATCAAGCCCTACCTGCTGGAAGAGACCTATGAAGTGATGGACGCGATCGACGCGCGCGATTGGCGCGAACTTACAGGAGAGCTCGGCGACCTGCTGCTGCAAGCGGTTTTCTTCTCGCAGATGGCCGCGGAAGCGAAGCTGTTTTCGATCGAAGACGCATTGGATGCCATCAACGAAAAGCTGATCCGGCGGCATCCGCATATTTTCGGCGAGCGGACCGCCGAAACCGCGGGCGACGTATTACGGATCTGGGGCGATGTAAAGGCGCAGGAAAAGAAGCAGAAGGGCGAGGCTGATGGCGGGCTGCTCGCATCGGTGCCGCGCACGCTGCCGGCGCTGGTAGAGGCCCAAAAAATCACCTCGCGCGCGGCGCACGTGGGCTTCGATTGGGAGAACTCGGGGCAGGTGCTCGAAAAGCTGCATGAGGAACTGGCCGAGTTCAATGCCGCCGAGCGCGGCGCGTCGCAAACGGAAATGGAAGGCGAACTGGGCGACCTGCTCTTCGTGATGGTGAACCTGGCGCGCTTCGTGAAGGTGGATCCCGAGCAGGCGCTGCGCAAAACCAACGCCAAGTTCCGCGAGCGTTTCGGATACATCGAGCGCAAGCTGGCTGAACAAGGTAAGGCGCCGTCGGACGCTACGCTGGCCGAGATGGACGCGCTGTGGGAGGAGGCGAAGCGATGATCGAACTTCGCGCGCTGACGGAAACACGCCAATTCCAGGAAGCCGTCGAGCTGCAGAAGACGGTGTGGGGCTTCAACGACGTGGAGTTGCTGCCGGTGCGGCTTTTCGTAGTCGCGACCAAGGTGGGCGGGCAGGCGCTAGGGGCTTTTGACGGCGGCACGATGGTCGGATTCCTGCTGGCCATTCCGGGGCTGAAGCCGGGCGGCGGATCGTATATGCATAGCCACATGCTGGGCGTGCTGGCGGACTACCGGAACAAAGGCGTGGGGCGGATGCTGAAACTGATGCAGCGCGAGGATGCCATCGCGCGCGGCATCGACCTGGTGGAATGGACTTTCGATCCGCTGGAGTTGAAGAACGCATTTTTCAATATGGAGCGGCTGGGCGCCATCGTGCGGCGCTACGTGGAGAACCAATACGGCACCACAACCAGCCCGCTACACGGAGGCCTGCCCACCGATCGTTGTGTCGCGGAGTGGTGGCTGACCAGCCCGCACGCGCAAGCGGTGCTGGACGGGCGGCCGCCGCAGCGAAGTGTTGAGGAGCGCATCGAGGTGCCCGCGGACATCGACGTGATCCGCCGCGCCGAACCGAGGCGCGCGCGGGAGATCCAGAAAACGCTGGGAGTGCACCTGATGGGCGGCTTCGACCGCGGCCTGGCCGTGATCGGTTTCGAACGTTCGGCGAACGCCGGGATCTATTTGATGGGGAGATGGGAATGCGGATCGAACGCGTAACCCTGCGGCAGATCCGGATGCCGCTGGTGCATTTTTTCGAAACCAGCTTCGGCCGCACGACCGAGCGCCACATCATCCTGGTGGAAGTCGAGAGCGAGGGTGCCTCCGGATGGGGCGAGGTGACGGCCGGCGAGAGTCCTTTCTATAACGAGGAATGGACCGATGGCGCCTGGCTGATTTTGCGCGATTACGCGATTCCGCGTGTGCTCGGGCGCGATCTGGCGAGCGCCGAAGACGCCGCGCCGCTGACCGCGCATATTCGCGGCCACCATATGGCTTGCGGCGGCCTGGAGGTGGCCATCTGGGACTTGGCGGCGCGCCTGGCCGGACAGCCGCTGTGGCAGGCGATCGGCGGCGGAGCACGGCGCGAAATTCCGTGCGGCGTCTCGATCGGAATTCAGAATTCCGTGGATGAGCTTCTGGAAAAGATCGAGCGGGAACTGGCCGCCGGCTACCAGCGGATCAAGATGAAGATCAAGCCGGGCTGGGACGTGGATGTGATCCGGAAGGTGCGCGCGCGCTTTCCATCCATCAAGCTGATGGCCGACGCCAACTCCGCTTACACGCTGGACGACGCCGACCGGCTGAAGCAGCTCGACGAGTTTTACCTGATGATGATCGAGCAGCCGCTGGCGCATGACGACATCATCGATCACGCCGTGCTGCAAGCCAAACTGGATACGCCGATTTGCCTGGACGAATGCATCCGGTCCGCGCACCATGCGGCGCAGGCCATCCGGATGCGGGCGTGCGGCATCATCAACATCAAGCTGGGGCGGGTGGGCGGATTTCGCGAGGCGCGACTGGTACACGATGTGGCGCAGGCGGCGGGAGTGCCCGTGTGGTGCGGAGGGATGCTTGAAGCGGGCGTTGGCCGGGCCCACAATATCGCGGTCTCCACGCTGCCCAACTTTGTTCTGCCGGGCGACGTGTCAGCCAGCAAGCGATACTGGGCGCGGGATATCATCGTGCCGCCGGTGGAAACCACGGCGCGCGGCACGATCGCGATTTCGGATGAGCCGGGCTTCGGCTACGCGCTCGATCGGGATTTTATCCGGTCGGTGACGGTGCGGGAGGAGTCCACCGGTTGAAGAGACCCGCGGTACTCTACGCGCTCATCGTGCTGATGGTGGCGTTCTGGTCGGGCAACTACGTAGCGGGCAAGGTGGCACTGCGGGAGCTCTCGCCGTTGTTGCTGGCGGGCTTGCGGATCGGGATGGCGGGAGTCATGATTCTTCCGTTGTATTTGATGCGGCGCACGGAGGCGCGGCCGTCCGGAAAAGGTTTAGCGCGCTTGCTGGTGCTGGGCGTTCTTGGCGTCACGCTCAATCAACTTTTCTTCGTGGTGGGGCTGAGCCGTACCAGTGTGGCGCACGCGGCGCTGCTGATCGGGCTGACGCCGATCCTGGTGCTGCTGCTGGCGGCATTGCGCGGCTTGGAGCCGATGACGATCCGTAAAGCGGCGGGAATGCTGATCGCATTGACGGGAGTCGCGGTGTTGAAAGCCTTCGAACCGGCGTCGCTGGGCGCGTCCACGCAGCGCGCCACCTGGTTTGGCGATGGCTTCGTTTTCCTGGCCGCCCTGTTTTTCGCGCTGTTCACCGTCTTCGGCAAAGAAGCGACCGGCCAGTACAGCTCCCTCACCATGAACACGGTGGCTTACGTCGCTGGCGGCGTAGCGCTGCTGCCGCTGACGATATGGGAGGCCACCCGGCAATCGCTGGCGCACGTCAGCGCGGGCGCCTGGGTCTCGGCGATATACATGGCGATGTTTCCATCGGTGATCGCCTACCTCATTTACTATTACGCGCTGGCGCACTTACCGGCCACCCGGGTGTCGGCGTTCTCCTATCTGCAGCCGGTGTTTGCCTTGGGACTCGGCGTGGTCCTGTTGGGCGAGAGCCTGGGCGCGCCAGTGATCGCGGGAGGCGCGGTGATTCTGTCCGGCGTATATCTGGCGGAGCGCGGCTGATGGCCTCGTTCGTCGAATTGCTGCGCGGCAACCGGAACTACCGCTACACCTGGATCGGGCAGGTAGTCAGCGAAGTCGGCGATCACTTCAACAACATCGCCGTATTCAGCCTGGCGCTGGCCAACACGCGATCCGGCCTGGTGGTGAGCGGGGTGATGCTCTCGCGCGCGATTCCGGCGGTGCTGGCGGGACCCATCGCGGGAGTGGTGCTCGACCGGTTGAATCGCAAGCACGTAATGATCGCGAGCGACCTGATCCGGGCGGTGCTGGCGCTAGGCTTCATCCTGACCATTCACCGGCACGGCGTCTGGATGCTGTACGCGTTCAGCGCGCTGCTGATGTTTGCGTCGCCGTTTTTCACCAGTGGCCGGTCCGCGATTTTGCCGAGCATCGCCACCAAAGACGAACTGCATACCGCGAATTCGCTCACCCAGACCACCGGCTGGGCCACGCTGACCATCGGCACGTTCCTGGCGGGCGCGAGTGTGGCGCAGTTCGGCTACCAATGGGCGTTTGCGGGCAATGCGCTGTCGTTCGTCATTTCGGCGATCTGCATTTCGCGGCTGTTCCTGCCGGGCGACGGGTTCCGGCCCAAGCGCCAATCGCTGACCGAAGCGGACGTGGTGCGGCCGTGGCACGAATACACGGAAGGGTTGCGCTACATGCGCGCGCACCCGCTGATTTTGGGCATTGCGCTGATCGGGGTGGGCTGGGCCACTGGCGGCGGCGCGGCGCAAATCCTCTTCAGCATTTTCGGCGAGCTGGTTTTCAACCGCGGTCCGGCCGGCATCGGCATCGTGTGGGGGTGCGCCGGCATCGGACTGCTGATCGGCGGCGTGATCGGGCACCAACTCGGCGAACGGCTGAGTTTCAACGGCTACAAGCGGACGGTGGTGGTGTGTTACCTGGTTCACGGCGGCGCTTACGTGCTGTTCAGCCAGATGCGCAATTTCCATGCGGCGCTGGTGTGCATTGCGCTGTCGCGCGCGGCCGTGGCGATCAGTTCGGTGCTGAACTACTCGCAGCTTCTGCGCCACGTGGCTAACGAATTCCGCGGGCGGGTATTCGCCACCATGGAATCGATGGTGTGGTCTACCATGATGGTTTCGATGATGCTGGCGGGAGTCGCGTCGCAGTACTACAGTCCGCGGTTGATCGCCGCTGTGGCAGGCGTGCTGAGCTCCACCACGGCCATCTTCTGGGGATGGGCGAACTGGACCGGACGGCTGCCCGAGCCCGAGAAGGAAGGCGTACATCCGCGGGAGGTGGAGGTGCATGGCGAACCCACCATCTAGTTTGCAGGCTAGCTTGCCGGCTGGTTTGCAGGACAAGGTGATTCTGGTCACGGGAGCCGCCAAACGCATCGGGCGCGGCATCGCGCTGCGCCTGGCGCGCGAAGGCGCACGGGTGGCCATCCATTACGGAAATTCCGAAGCCGAAGCGCGGCAGACGGCGGCGGAGTGCGGCGGTGCGCCGGTGTTTCGCGCGGATCTGGCGAGCGTGGTGGACATCGCGCGCATGTTCGGCGAGATCGAGGGCTGCCTGGGCCGGCTCGACGGACTGGTGAATAACGCCGCCCGCTTCACGCGCCGCGATCCGCTGGAGATCACCGAAGCAGACTGGGATTTCATCCACTCGGTGAACCTGAAAGGTCTGTTCTTCTGCTGCCAGAATGGCGCGCGGCTCATGCTCAAGACTGGCGGCGGGCGGATCGTGAACATCAGCTCGCTGGGCGGCCTGCGCCCGTGGGCGGATCATGCCCACTACTGCGCGTCGAAGGCCGGAGTGATCATGCTGACGCGCGCGCTGGCCAAGGCCTTCGCACCGCAGATTACGGTGAATTCGGTGGCGCCGGGAGTGATTCCGTTCGGCGACCTGGATGGCGAGGCTACCGGAATGATCAAGGCGACGCCGGCGCAGCGGGGCGGTACCCCGGACGAGGTGGCGGGCGCGGTGGTTTACTTTCTGTCAGCCACCAGTTTCATTACAGGGCAGACGCTTGCGGTCGACGGGGGCTTGAGCCAGCGGTAGCGGTTAGCCGCCGTCGAGATTCAGCGCTTCCGGACCGATCACCCGGGCAGCCGCCCAATTCGGATCTCTGAAACGCTGCGGCGCAGCGGTGAGCACGATGGGAAAGCTGGTCTCGCCGGCCGGGCCTTCGGGCGGCTTGCCAGGGCGGCTCGCCACGGTCGCCAGATACTTCAGGATGGTGTAGATGTCGCCCTCCTCGGGCAGCCGGAAATCGAAGGTCTGGGTACGGAAGTGAATTCCGACCGCGCGGCCGGCCAGCCGCCAGGAAACGAA
Organism: Bryobacterales bacterium; assembly: GCA_963843255.1. Taxonomy (GTDB): domain Bacteria; phylum Acidobacteriota; class Terriglobia; order Bryobacterales; family Bryobacteraceae; genus Bog-159. The sequence continues at coordinate 115,440 of CAWJJQ010000013.1, forward strand.
GGCGCAGCAATCCACGGCATGTTCGAACCATTCCTCGAAGCCGGGTGGGATCTCGAGATCGAGAAACAGTTCGACGGTCTGTTCCTGATCGCGTGCAAATTCGCGCACCTGGAGGCTGCCCGTATGAGCCGTGGCTTTCCAATCGACATGGCGTGAGCTTTCGAAAGCTTCGTAGGGGCGAATACGATAGAAATCGCGGCCGAGACCGCGGTAATGAGTTTCGATCTCGCCGGCGAGGTCGGCCAGCAGTTCCTCAAAACCGGCCTGCGCGTCGATGCAGGGATAAATGACAACTTCGCGCCGCAGCACCACGCGCGCGGTCTTCTCCAGGAAGCCGAAAGGAAAGCGGGTATGGAACGCGAAGCGGTTTTCGCGGTATTCGCCGCGGCGGGCGAAGCGTACCTGCACCGTCTCTTCAAGCGTCGCGGCGCCGGGGATCACGGGAAAATAGACGGCCGATTGCAGCACGGGCGGCAGATCCTGCTCCACGCCCACGATGTGGATGGAAAACGAAGGCATCCAGAACTTGAGGTTGCGCACGTAGAGCTTGGCCGGAATGGTGCGGCCGGCGGAGACATGCTCCGGGATGATGAGGTCGAGTTCGAGGCCCGCCAGGCAGAGCCGGCTCACCAAGCCCGAAACCATCAGGGTGGAAAGCATGGTGGCCAGAATGAGGAACAGCAGATTATTGGCGGAGGCGACGGCAGCCAGGCCCACCAGGACGACGGCGACGGTGAAGAGCACTCCGCCGCGCGTGACTTTGTAGCGGACGCGCCGCATCAGGACGTGGCGGAATTGGACCCAGCCGGTGGGCAAATTTTGGGGGGCGCTCCTGACGCCTTAATTCAGTTGTGGCATAACCGGGGCCGCTGTGTCGAGCGCGGTGCCGCCAACTACTCCTCCCGCCGCACGTACTCGAACTCGAACGGCATGCCGTGGATGCCCGTGCTGGGCTTCGCGATCCAGTGCGCGATCTTGCCGGCTTCGGGAATGCTCCCCGCGTTCGGCGCCATCAGGTTGCGCACGTAGGCGAAGTCTTTTTCGCTGGGCAGGAATTCGTCGCGCCGCTCATTCCACTGTTCCTCGGTCAGGCGATGCCCTTGCGGATCGAAACGGTAAGCCGCGTAGGCGCCGATGTGGCGATGGAAGCGGCGGTCGGGCAACCGCAACTGGTAAGGAATTTCGTGCTCCTGGATCACCCGGTTCCAGCGGTCCAGGCACTTTTCGCAATCCTCCACGTAGGAATCGCGCAGCACCTCGTTCATGGCGTTGCGCATGGGGATCTCCTCGCCGCCTACCTGATAGATGCCTTCGAGGGCCAAGTGATCGGGGTACTTGGGCTCCTGCACGCGGCCCTTCATGCCTGCGCTGAAGAAGCTGGCGGCGTTGCTGGATACCTCGCCGCCGAACAGATCCAGGCTGAGGCTGAACCACAGGTTGATGTACTTCTGCACGGTGGGAAGATCAACAACGCCCTGGCGGCGCACATCGTCGTCGCCGGTTTCGCGCATGATTTCGCAACTGCGACGGACCACGCGGCGCACGCCCGATTCGCCCACGAACATGTGATGGGCTTCCTCGGTGAGCATGAAGCGGGTGGTGCGCGAGAGGGGATCGAAGCCGCTTTCGGCCAGCGCCAGCAACTGGTATTTGCCATCGCGGTCGGTGAAGGTGGTGAACATGTAGAACGACAGCCAGTCCACGATGGGCTCGTTGAACGCTTCGAGGATGCGGGGCTTGTCGTCGGAGCCGCTGCGGCGCTCCAGCAGTTCTTCGCTCTCTTCGCGGCCGTCGCGGCCGAAGTAAGAATGCAGCAGGTAGACCATGGCCCACAGGTGGCGGCCTTCCTCCACGTTCACCTGGAACAGGTTGCGCAGGTCGTACAAGCTGGGGGCGGAGTGCCCCAACAGGCGTTGCTGCTCGACGCTGGCGGGCTCGGTATCGCCCTGCGTCACGATCAGGCGGCGCAGCATGTTGCGGTATTCGCCGGGCACTTCCTGCCACACCGGCAGGCCCAGGTGATCGCCGAAACCGACGCGCCGGTCGTGCTCGGGGGGCGCCAGGAAAATGCCCCAGCGGTAGTCGGGCATCTTGACGTAATCGAAGTGGGCCCAGCCGCCGGGCTCCACGGAAACAGCCGTGCGCAGGTAGACGTTGTCCGCCTGAAAACCTTCGGGGCCCATGTCGCGCCACCACTGCATGTAATTGGGCAGCCAGTGTTCGAGCGCGCGCAGCAGGCGTTTATCGTTGGATAGATCGACGTTATTCGGAATGCGTTCGTAGAGGGACATCTAGGTCCTCCGCCAGTTGAATTGAGGCCTTTCCGGCTTGCCGTAGAGGGTCAACGCGCCGCGCTCGCCCGTGGCGTTGGGGCGCGAAAAGATCCAGTTCTGCCAGGCGGAAAGGCGTCCGAAGACTTTGCTGTCGGCGTTTTCGGCGCCCGCGAATCGCAGGTTGGCTTCCATGCCGGTGAGGGCGTCGGGCGATAGGCTGACGCGCTCTTCCATGGCCACCCGCAACTCGTCTTCCCAATCGATCTCGTCAACGGCGGCGGTAACCAGTCCGGCCTCTTCGGCGGCAGCGGTATCGAGGAGTTCGGATTCGCTCACGATTTCTTCGGCGCGGGCGGGCTCGGCCAGAAAGCGGACCTGCAGCCGGGAGGGGCCGTGGGTCATGGGCAGCCATCCGCCATTCAAAGCAGACGAGGCCAGGCGCACCGCGGCCGCGCGATCGCGCAACATGTAAATACGGTCCGCGGCAAGCGCGATTTCAAGCAGGCTGCCGGCGAAGCAGGAACCTTCGTCCACCACGGCGAACAGGCTGCGGGCGGTGAGATCGAGGCGGCGCAGGGTACGCGCCATTAGAAGCAGGATTTCGTTTGACAGCCAGTTGCCGCGATCGTGGAAAAGCGTACTATCGACCTGCCGGACGGCTTCCATATCGCCGCGGGTTTTTAGGATCACCAGGCCGATTTCGTCATAATGCAGGCGCAACCGGAGCAGGGCATCGTCGAGCTCGCGGAAGGCGCGTAGCGGCCAGTAATCCGCGCCGGAGCCAGGATCGGCGGCGTCCGGCCCATGTACGGTCAGCTCGGCCGTGCGATTGGCGGCGTTCAGCATCAAAGCAACGTGCCGGTAGCGGACGGCATCGTCGCTGACTTCAGGCGCCAGCGCATCGAGCACGACCGCGGGTCCGCGCGGCTCGGTTTCCAGCTCGGCCAGTGTTATGGCGCGGTCGCGCACGGCCTGGGAAAAACGGCTGCGCGGGAAAACACCATCGACCAGGTGCCACTCCACGGCCCGTTTGCCTTTGATGCCTTCGGCCAGGGTGGAAAAGACGTCGGCCAAATCTCGCCGGACCATCCGCTTATCAACTAGCCGGGTGAGGCCGCCGGTACCGGGAAGGACGCCGAGCAGCGGCACTTCGGGCAGGCTGACAGCGGAATTGCCATCGTCCACCAGGTAGATTTCTTCGCAGGCGAGCGCCAGTTCATAGCCGCCGCCGGCGGTGGTGCCGTTGCAGGCGGCGATATAGTGCTGGCCGCTGCGCGCGCAGGCGTCCTCGATGGCCAGGCGGGTTTCGTTCGTATATTTGCAGAAATTGACCTTGAAACCGTGGGGTGAGGTGGCCAGCATTTGGATGTTGGCGCCCGCGCAGAAGACGCGATCCAGGCCGCCGGTGATGATGACAGCGCGCACTTCGGGGTGCTCGAATCGGAGGCGCTGGATGGCGTCGGCCAGTTCGATGTCCACCCCCAGGTCGTAGGAGTTGAGCTTGAGCTTGTAGCCGGGAACCAGCGGAGAATCCTCGGCGACGGCGAGGGTCAAGGTAGCCAGCGGCGGCTCGATCTGCATGCGCCAGTGGCGGTAATCGGTCGGATGTGTTTCGAGTGCGTACCCAGCGGAGCGACCCGGCCCCATACCTTCATTGTAGAATGCCCGTCCCATCTGCATGGAACTCCGGCGGGGGCTGGTTCGTAGTTATATACCAATGAGAACCATACTGGCCGGAACCATACTCTGCCTTCTGCTGGCGCCGTGGGCGTTCGGCCAGGAGCGCGGCACCTGCGAACGCGATTTTGAAACCGCCTTCAAGCCGGGCGGAGAAGTGCGCATGCACGTGCGCCCGGGCGACATCGAGATCACCGGCAGCGACACGGGCAAGCTCCGGGTATCGTGTGAGTTGCGGGATTCGGATCGCGCGCGCGACGTGAAAATCAATTTCCGGAGCACCGGAAAGTCGGCGGACCTGCGGATCTCGGGCGGCCCGAACAACAACTTCCGCGTGCGCATCGAAGTGCCGCGCAATTCGCACCTGTTCGTGCGGTCGCCGGCGGGCGATCTGACCGTCAGGGGCGTGGTGGGAGACAAAGACGTGGAGTTGCACGCCGGGGACCTGACCATTGCGGTAGGCCGGGCCGCGGATTACGCGCACGCGGATGCATCGGTGCTGGCGGGCGATCTGAATGCTCCGGCGTTTGGCGTCAACAAGGATGGGCTTTTCCGGTCGTTCGAGAAGAATAATTCAGAAGGCAAGTACCGGCTACATGCACACGTGGGCGCGGGCGACCTGGTGCTGGACTGACGCTTCACCCGAGCCACCCTAACGCGCGTAGATCGGCGACCGGTTCCGCGAAGGAGCAGGAGCCGAAGCTGTGCGCGAAATCGCGGCGGGCGGCCTGGATGGCTTTGGTCGGGATCATCTGTTCGCGCCAGCGCAGGCCTTGATTCGAGAACTGGAAGGCGCCCGCATCCACGTCGTTCAGAAGATCGAGCACCAGCGCGCGATCGGGGTTCTGCCAGGCAAATGCAGCCGCTGCGAAGACGTTCACAAATCCGTGCATGGTGGCCGAGCGGATGGGATGGTGCAATCCGGCAGTCGCCTTGAAGGGAATGCGTCGGGCGGCGGCTTCGCATAGGAAATCGGCGATGGCTTCGGCGGGCGGGATGGCATCCGGGGTCAAGCCGCCGGTCCGCACCTTGGCAAACGCTTCGCGGATGGTGCCGACAGGCGCCTCACAATAGGTGGGCAGCGACAGAGGGTGCGACTGCCGGGTCTCGACCGTCTCCACCTGCGGCGGTTGCGGACCGGGTTCGCCGTCGACCAGCAGGGTGATGCGCCAGCCGTCACGCAGGACCGCTTCACACAGCCGCGCCTCTGGCAGAACCAGGCGATTCAGCATCCAGCTTTCCGGCGAGCCCAGATACGCCTGATAATTTTCCAGAACCTCGGGCAAGGCCAGGCCCGCCGGTGGAAACAGCCCCGCGTAATCGATCAACCGCGTCAGCAGTGCGCGCAGAGAATCAGGAATCCGTGCCATGATGTCAACATCATTGTAAAGGAGGCCGGGATAGATGAATCGGCGCCAGCTTTTGCTCGGTTTGGCCACGGCAGGAATAGGTCTGGAGGCGCAAGAAGCGCCGCCCGGATCGCTCTATATCCCAAAGCCGCAACTGGTCGAAGACCGCAAATTTTTGCAGGATTTCATGGACGAATTCGCGTTCGCCGACCTGGTGACCGCCAGCCCGGGGATCCGCATCACGCACATTCCGGTGCTGCTAAATCGTGCTACGGGGCCGTATGGGACGCTTTTCGGCCATATTTCCCGCCAGAACGTGCAGAACAAGACGTTCGATGGATCGCAGGCGGCCGTAGTGGTGTTTCACGGCCCGCACAGCTATATCTCGCCCAGGTGGTACCACAAACCGGAGGCGGTGCCCACCTGGAACTTTTCGGTGGTGCACGCCAGCGGGCGACCTAAGGCCATCACCGATCCGCAGGCGCTGCACGGACTGCTGGCAAACCTGATCTCCAAGTTCGAAGGACCAGGATCCAGTTATGATTTCGCGAAGCTGCCGGACAGCTATATCAATGGCATGATCGGCGGGATTATCGGCTTCGAGATGCAGATCGAGCTGTTGGAAGGAAAGTTCAAGCTGGGGCAGGATCGCAGCGATGCGGACAAACAGGCCATTCTGAAAAACCTCAAAACCGCTCCGGGCTCGCGATCGATCTACGAGTTCACGGCCGATTTTTATAAGCGCGGCTGAGGGCGATCAGGAAAGCACGGCAACGAACCACCGGCCGGCGTGCAGCACTTCGCCTCCGCTCAACTCCACCATGAGTTGAGCGGGCGTGAAATAGCGCTTATAAACTGCATGGCGGGAGCCATCCTGAAGCACGCGCTCCTGGATCTCTTCAGGCGGCACGTCATCACGCAGTGCCGCATCGACGATCAGCAGGCGCCCGGCGACGCGGCGGGCTTCCGCCAGGAACCGGGCGCGGGCGGACACATCCAGGTGACCGTAGAAGTGGCCGGCCATCAGGCAATCGAATGCATGTGCGCGAAAGGGCAGGCGCAGCGCATCGCCCTGGATCAGCGGCTGACCCGCCAATCGGTCGCGCGTCACACGCAGCATGGCCTCGCTTTGATCGAGCGCCGTCACGCGGCCGGATAGGTGCTGAGTAAGGAAGCCTGTACCGCAGGCCACGTCGAGCACCCTCCACGGGGCCATTGCGCGCAGACATTGCCGTAGCGCCTCTACCTCTGCATGCCAGCCGGGACGGACGCGGCCGGCGTACAATCCCGTGCCCAGGTACCAGTCGTCATACTCCGTCGCCCGGCGATTGTAGTAAGCCCGTTCGGCTTCAGTCATACCTTCTCTATTGTGGCGGCGGTAAGATCAAGGGTGGTCTTCATACAAGGGGACCTTTATGTCAGATTCATGCCATGACTTCGATTTCATCGTGATCGGCTCCGGCTTCGGCGGCAGCGTCACGGCGCACAGGCTTACCGAGAAGGGTTACCGCGTAGCGGTGATGGAAATGGGACGCCGTTGGACGCCCGAGAACCTGCCCAGCACGAACTGGATCATCTGGCGATGGTTCTGGCGGCCGCGCCTGGCGCTGCGCGGCTTCTTCAACATGGAGTTTTTCAAGCACGTGGTCATCCTTCATGGCTGCGCGGTGGGGGGCGGATCGATCACCTACGCCAACACCATGCTGGTGCCCCAGAACTCTGTATGGGACAAAGGCTCCTGGGCGGGCCTGGCGGACTGGAAGGCGCAGATGCCCCGCTACTACGACACCGCCATCCGGATGCTCGGGGTGACGGAGAACCGCATCATGGGGCCGGCGGACCACTTCTTGAAGCAGGCGGCGGACGCGGCGGGCGTGGGCGAAACGTTCTACAGGACCAGCGTCGCCGTGTTCGAGCCGCCGGACGGCGAGGCCGGCGGCAAGACCTATCCCGATCCTTATTTCGGCGGCGAAGGGCCGGAGCGATCGACCTGCATCGGCTGCGGCGGCTGCATGGTGGGCTGCCGGTATAACGCCAAGAACAGCCTCGACAAAAACTATCTGTACCTGGCGGAGAAGCACGGCACACAGGTGTTCGCGGAGACCCGCGTGGTGGATGTGCAACCGCTCGACGGCATGGCGGATGGCAGCGCGGGATACGAAGTGCGGACGGAGAGTTCCACTGCGCTTTTTCGCAGGCATCCGCGCCGGTTCACCTGCCGCGGGGTGGTGTTTGCGGCTTCGGCTCTGGGGAGTATGGACCTGCTCTTCCGCCTGAAGCTGGGCGGTTCGTTGCCCGCGCTGAGCGACCAGATCGGCAACCGGGTGCGCACCAATGCCGAGTCGCTGATCGGCGTGCGTGTGCCGGGCAGCCGCGAGGATTTGTCGAAGGGCATCGCCATTGGATCGGGCATCTACCTGGACGATTACACACACATCGAAGCGGTACGCTATCCGGCGGGGTCGGACGCCATGGGCCCGCTGGCCACCCTACTGACCGGCGGACGCGCGGGGCACACGCGCATCTTCTCGTGGCTCGGTACTCTGCTGTCGTCGCTGATCCGCCATCCGATTCACACGGCGCGCGCGCTGCATCCATTCGGCTGGGCGCGCGAATCGGTGATTTTTCTGTGCATGCAAACGCTGGAAGGCCATATCGACATGCGGCTGCAGCGCCGCTGGTTCTTTCCGTTCCGCAAGATCCTGGTGAGCAAGGGCAAGAAGATCCCAACGTTCATCCCGCAGGCCAACGAATTCGCGCGCAAGGCGGCCAAGCTGATCGGCGGCACGCCCATGAGCATGGTGACGGAGATCCTGTTCAATGTGCCGGGCACTGCGCACATTCTCGGAGGCTGCCCCATGGCGGGATCGCGCAACGACGGCGTGGTGGACCACCGTAACCGGGTTTTCGGCTACCGGAACATGTACGTGTGCGACGGCTCGGTGCTGGCGGCCAACCTGGGGGTCAATCCCAGCCTCACGATTTGCGCGGTGACCGAGCGGGCCATGACCTTTATCCCGCCGGCGGCGGAGACGGATTGGAGTGATGGGGCGGTGGTAAAGTAGCAATCAGGAGGGATGCATGTCTGATTTCAGCAGACGCGATTTTTTGCGCGCCGGCGTGGCCGCCTCGATCCTTGGCAGTACCGGCGGCGTGGCTCTGGCGAAGCGCAAACGCCTGGCTACCGATTGGGTCAAGCTGGGAAAGTCGAATGTGAAGGTGACGCGGCTGGCGTTCGGCACCGGCACTTTCAGCGGACGGCAGCAGCGCGAACTGGGTCAGGCTGAATTCACGCGCCTGGTGCGCTATGCCTACGACCACGGCATCCGCTTCTTTGAAACGGCCGAGAGCTATCACGGCATGCCGGAAATGCTGGCCATCGCGCTCGACGGCCTGCCGCGCGAAAGCTACCGGCTGATGACCAAGTACAGCACGCCGGCATCCGGCGATCCGGCTCCCAAGATCGACCAGTTCCGCAAGCAGTTGAACACCGAATATATCGATATCCTGCTGCTGCACTGCCTGCGGCCGCCCACCTGGGCGACGGATTACGAGAGCCTCCAGGACGGTTTCTCGCTGGCGCAGCAGAAAAAGGTCATCACGGCGCACGGGGCGTCCATCCACGGTTTGCCGGCGCTGCGTACCATTCCTGGGAACCAGTGGCTGCAGATAGCCATGATCCGGATGAACCACAACGGCACCAAGATGGACACCCAGGATATGCGTGACGTCAACCTGCCGGGCAACGTGGACGAAGTGGTGTCGCACACGAAAGCAGTACACGCGCAGGGCATGGGCGTGATCAGCATGAAGCTCTGCGGGGAAGGGCGATTTACGCGCGCCGAGGATCGCGATGCCGCCATGAAATTCGCCATGAACCTGGGCTGCGTGGATTCGGTGACGATCGGGTTCAAGAATACGGCAGAGATCGACGAAGCCATCGAGCGCATGAATCGGGTGATGGCTTAGGCGAGCTTCGCTCGCAGTGCTGGGTTTCAGGTACCGGGTGCTGGATCCGCCCTCAGCGCATTACTTTGACTGCCGCCGGATTCAGGTCGTAGCCATCGTCTTTGGCGTCCTGCACCGCCAGGCCGACGAGTTCGGCGTCCGCTGTTTCGCGGCCCGCATCGGGGTGCCCGTGCTTGATGACCTCCGCCCCAATGTGCAGATGAACCGTCCAGCCTTTGTGTTTCTTATCTTCGTGCCAAAGCACGTCGGCGCTGCTCGCCGGCAATAGTTGCGGTGATGTCATCTTTTCGTCACCTCCCGACCATTCGAAAAGTATCAAACTGGTGAGGATGAGTCAATCCCCCGGTCCACGGTTTGTGGATTCTAGCGACCGTTCACTGCTGATCGTGCTCGATGACCGGATTTCGCCGGACGCGCACCGCGAGGTGCTCCGGCTGACGCCGCTCGTGAGTTCGCTGGCCGGCGTGACCAACGTGCATCCGGCTTACGCTTCGATCCTGATCGACTTCGATCCGCTGGCGGTTCAGCGCGGCGAACTCCGGCAGGCGGCTGCGGACCTGATGGAACAGGCGGCGGTGGCGAACGCGCCCGATCCGCGTACGGTAGAGATTCCGGTCGCCTACGGTGGCGAGCACGGCCTCGACCTGGAGGCCGTGGCTGCATTGACCGGGCTCAGCGCCGATGAAGTCGTGGAGATCCATTCTGGCGCCGATTACCTGGTCTACTTCCTGGGATTCTCGCCGGGATTTCCTTACCTGGGCGGGCTGCCGGAATCGATTGCGGCGCCGCGCCTGGAGACTCCCCGGCGCAGGGTGCCGGCCGGCAGCGTCGCAATCGGCGGGCGCCAGACGGGCGTCTATCCGCTGGCATCGCCGGGCGGGTGGCGCATTATCGGACGCACACCGCTGCGCCTGTTTCAGCCGGACGCCGACCCGCCCACTTTATTGCGCATGGGCGACCATGTAAGATTCGTGCCGATGGCGAAAGGCGCATTCTGAATCGCATCCGGGTGATCTCGCCGGGCCTGCTGACGACCGTGCAGGATCTGGGACGGGCGGGCTACGCGCACCTGGGGATTTCGGCTTCGGGCGCCGCGGATGCGCTCTCGCTGCGCGCGGGCAATCTTCTGGTAGGAAATGCCGAAGGCGCTCCGGCGCTCGAAATGACGCTGGCCGGAGGCACCTTCGAGTTCGAACAGGCGGCGACGGTGGCGCTCACCGGGGCCGATTTCGAGGCCGGCATTCCCGCGTGGATCGCGGTCGATGTGAAAGCGGGCGAGCAGGTGCGGTGCGGGCATGCGCGCTCGGGAGCGCGATGCTATCTGTGCGTAGCAGGCGGGATCGACGTGCCGGCGGTGCTAGGCAGCGCCTCCACGCATCTGCTCACCGGGCTGGGAGGCTTCGAAGGCCGCGCGTTGAAGCGGGGCGATGCGCTGAGGATTGGTTCTCCTCGGGGCGCGCTAGCCGTCCGAAAAGGGGCGGCGCAGGCGGCCGGAGAACCCGCGATCCGGGTGACCGCGCTCGCGGATGCCGCGGCCCTTTGCGAGGCGGCGTGGCAGGTGAGGGAAGAGTCCGACCGCATGGGGCTGCGGCTGCGCGGCCCGGCGCTCGAAGGCCATACGGGCCACATGCTGACCGAAGGTGTGCCGCTGGGCGCCGTGCAGGTGCCGCCCGACGGGCAACCCATCATCTTATTCGTGGAGCACCAGACCACGGGCGGCTATCCTAAGATCGCCAACGTGATCTCCGCCGATTTTCATCGCGTGGGGCAGTTGCGGCCGCGCGACGCGGTCGCATTCCAGCAGGTCTCGATAGAGATGGCACTCGCGCTGCTGCGCGCGCAGGAGGAGTGGCTCCATTCCCTGGTATAGCTCAATCACGCGCGCGCAGTGGACCACGCTGGCCGCGGCACAGTTTGCCTGGATGCTGGACGCCATGGACGTGATGCTGTACGCCTTTGCGTTGACGGCCATTCGCGACGAATTTCATCTGAGTTCGGCGGCGTCGGGCGCCATGGCATCGGCGACCCTGCTGGCTTCCGCGTTCGGCGGCATTGTGTTCGGCGTGCTGGCCGATCGCATCGGCCGGGCGCGCGCGCTCAGCTACGCGATCCTGATTTATTCGAGCTTCACCGGATTGACGGCGACGGCTACGGGCGTCGCCACGCTGCTGGTGTGGCGCACGCTGGTGGGCATGGGGATGGGCGGCGCGTGGTCGGCGGGTTCCGTGCTGGTGGCGGAGGCTTGGCCGGCGGAGCATCGCGGCAAGGCTGCCGGATTGATGCAGTCGGGTTGGGCGATCGGGTATCTGCTGGCGGCGCTGGTTTCGGCGGCGGTCTTGCCGCATTGGGGATGGCGGCCATTATTCGCGGTAGGGGTGGCGCCGGCGGCGCTAGCGGTGTGGGTACTTACCAGCGTGCGGGAGGCGCCGCGGTCGCGTGCGGCGGTGCGTGCGCGGGCGGAGTTTTGGGAGCGGGCAACCTTGCGCCGGATGGCGCTGGCGACGGCCGTGACCAGTTGCGTGCTGTTCGCATACTGGGGACTGTTTACCTGGGTGCCCAGTTACCTGGCGACGCCGGTCGCGCGCGGCGGAGCAGGCATGGGGATCGTGCAATCGGCGGCCTGGATCGTGCCGATGCAGATAGGCGCATTCTTCGGATTCACGCTCTTCGGATTCCTGGCGGACCGCTTCGGGCGGCGTCCGGTGTTTCTCGTTTTCGTATTAGGCGCGGCGGTGGCGGCGCCGGTCTATGGGCACTGGGGACGGCATCAGACGGCATTGATGCTGATGGGGCCGCTGGTCGGATTTTTCGGTCACGGCTTCTTCAGCGTGTTCGGCGCGATGCTGGCGGAGCTATTCCCGGCAGCCATCCGGGCGACCGCGCAAGGGCTGTGCTACAACCTGGGACGGGCGGCCAGCGCGCTGGCGCCGGTGACGATCGGGGCGCTGGCGGACCGGTTCGGCATCGGCCCGGCGCTGGCCTTTACATCGGTATTCTTCGCCGCGGGCGGCGGGTTGATGTATTTGTTGCCGGAGACCCGCGGCCGGGATTTGGGGTGAAGGTGAGGGTTTGACCGTGGATTCGAGACGCACGTGAGGGGCCCGCTGAGAGCGGGCCCGCAGCCTGCGAGGCTGCCCCACCCCCGCGGTTATGATTGCTCCGGGCTCCCGGTGGGCGATGGACCCATGCCGCAACGGTCGCGCATGCGCTGCCGGAAGCGTTCGCGCTCCTCGGGGGTCATGGCCTGCATGCGCTCGTCCATGCGTTTGGCCATGCGCCCGCGCATACCGGAGCGATGATTGCCGTGGCCGCCCCATCCGCCGAAAAGGATGCGGCACAGCACCAGAAGTCCGAGCGCCTGCCAGAAGGTGATCAGGCGCCAGCCGAAGAGCGGCGGCAGCAGCCAGTTCCACAGTTGCTCGACGATTTCGCCGCCGAGGGCGATAAACAGCGCTAGCCCCAGAATTGCCAGCGGGGCTATCCAAAACCATTTCTTTTTCATATTCAACTCCTCACGGTCTCGTCAGCTCGTCATGGATGCTCTGCAAGCGCTTGCGCAGGTGGAGCACCGCATAGCGTTTGCGCGAGAGCAGCGTATTCACGTTCACGCCCGTATCCGCGGCGATCTCTTTAAAACTGCGCCCTTCCAATTCGTGCGCCACAAACACTTCGCGCTGCTCTTCCGGCAGCTCGTCTACCGCCAGATCGAGTTCATCGAGCAGCACTTTGCGGGCGTAAAGCCCCGCCGGCCCGGCATCGGGCGACGGCAGCAGGTCTTCCAATTCCAGCAGTTCGTCTTCTTCGTTGGCTACGGCCATATCGCTGAAGCTCTCCGGCTTCTTCTTGCGGAACAGATCGGTGATGCGGTTGCGCGCTACCCGAAACAGCCAGCCGGTGACGTGATCGATGGGCATCAACAGGCGGTTGGCTTCCACCAATTCGTAAAAGACGTCCTGCAAGATGTCTTCGGCGTCGCGCGGGTCAGGCACGCGCCGGCGAATGAAGTTACGCAGGCGGGACTGCTCCTGCTTGAGTACTTCGGTGATTCGCTGGTCCTGTTCAAATCCCATGCGATCGAGGCTCGCTACGTCCTTCACCTACCTTATAGACGAATGCGGGGCCGCCGATATTGTATGGCGCGGAGGACCTCTGGGTTAGCGGTCCGCAAAGAGGGACAACTGTTGGGGCGCGGGTTGAGCGGATTTTCTCTTGCGGCCGTCAAGAACACTTCGGCCGTCGAGGGAGGCCGAGATGGCATGCTCGTGCGCGACGATCGCCCGGAAGTCCGCCTGGGGCGCGCAGCGTTGTTCCACCGCGCGCACAAAGCGTTCGAGACGGGCAAAGCCCTCCAGTTTTTCCGGGCCCTCCAGCCTGGCGGCATCGAGCGAACGGCGCAGCACGGCCAGGGATTCGTCGTAGGTTTTGAGCGGCACGGGAAACGGGTGGCGGTCCTTACCGCCCAGGGCGAAGGAGAAGCGCGCGGGATCGGAGAAGCGCGACGGCGCGCCGTGCACCACTTCGGCGATCAGGGCCAGCGACTGCAGCGTACGCGGGCCCAGGTTTTCGAGCAGAAGCAGCGACGCGAAATCGCGGAACTCGCGCTCATAGGCCACTGCCAGCACGGCGCCCAGGCGCTTGAGATCGACGTTCTCGGCGCGCACGTCGTGATGCCGCGGAAGGACCAGGTGGCGGGCTTCGCGCAGCGTCGCGTCTGGGTGCTCGCGGGCAATGGCGAGGAGCGCGTCCTGCGCGGGCCGGGCGTGCGGATCCACCAGGTTCATGATGTCGCCCTGGTGTTCGCCGACCACGGCCGAGTGCGGCTCGCAGGTGAAATCCCGGACCGTGGCGGAATGCCAGTGATAGCGGCGGGCGAGCCCGCTCGATTCGCGCATGCCCTGTTGCACTACGGCCCACTGGCCCCCGGCGGTGACGATGAAGGTGTGCAGGTAGATCTGAAAGCCGTCGGCGATGGCGTTGTTGTCGACCCGCGCCGTGAGCCGGCTGGTGCGGACCAGGGCGTCGCCATCGAGGCCGCGGCGATCGGCTACGGCGCGCAACTCATCGGGCGTATGGCGGGAGTGACGGCCGCGGCCGCCGCAAATATAGATGCCGAGTTCCGCCGCGCGGGGGGACAGGCCGCGCTTCAGGGCGCCGAGCACCGAAGTGGTGATGCCGGAGGAATGCCAGTCCATGCCCATCACGCACCCCAGGGCCTGGAACCAGAATGGATCGCTCAGGCGGGTGAGCAGTTCCGCGGCGCCATATTCATGGACGATGTTTTCCGCAATGGCAGTGCCCAGGCGGGTCATGCGCTCGGCCAGCCAGGGAGGCACGCGCCCGCCGTGCAAGGGCAGGTCGGCAAACCCGGAGCGCTTCATTTGATCCCATTTTAGCGGGCGAGCACTGCTTCGATACGGCGCGAGAGTTCCGCCTCGGTCATGCGATTGGGGCGGTACATGCGGACGATGCCGGCGCGATCGATCAGTACCAGGGTCGGGGTGGAAGTGACGCCGTACTGCAGCATAGTATCTTCGGCGACCGGATGCGGAGCGCTGGCGAGGGCCGCATACGAGGTGCTCCACACGCGCTCGATCTCCTGATCTTCCTGGGCGGCGGTGGGATGCTCATTGTTGGGCGCCTCGCCGTAGCGGCGCGTAGGGGCCAGCACGCGCAAGCCGAGCGGCCCGTATTTTTCCTTGAGGCGGGCGATCACGGGGCCCTGGGCTTTACAGTCGCCGCACCAGTGGGCCCACAAGAAAAGCAAGACCGGGCTGCCGTGGTATTGGGCATCGAGCGCAGGCGCGGGTTGTCCTTCGAGGGTCAGCAGGTCGAGGTTCTTGTGAATGCGCGCGGCGATCCACCAGGTTTGCCATTTGGGCAGTTGGGCTTCAAGGAAAGCGATCGCGCGATCGCGATTGCCGTGTGCCGCCAGGAGTTGGGCTTCGACCTCGATGGACGCGCCCATGGCGGATTCGAGGAACTTGTCGTCGGCAACGTTTCTGGTTTTCAGCAGTTCGGCGCAGAGTGTCTTGGTTTGATCGAGATAACCGGCCGCGGCATCCATTCTGCCCAAGGTCATGGCGCCGCGCGCCAGCCAGGAGAGAGCCGCGGCATACTCGGAGTTAGTCCCGTTGGCGCGATGATAGTCCTCCGCCAGGGCTTCCGCGCTCAGTAAGTCGCCCGCAGAGAGCTTGTACCGGATTTCCGAAACAACCGCGGCGCGCGCGGGAAGAACGAGTAAGAGCAGCGCCAACCAGGGTGATTTCCTTAGGGGCATAGTTACTGGAGCATAGCATTAGCAGCTATGCGGCGGACCCCGGCAGGTTTGGTGTGAGGCTGCGTACAGACCTGCCGGTAACGGCTTGAGATAATTGATGAGGAGGTAATGTAACATGCGGAAGTCACTGATATTAGCCGCCACACTACTCGCACCCACGTTTGGTTTGATGGCCGAAACCGCACAGGAGAGACTACGGGATTCGGCCGAAGTTTTTCACGAAATCATGGCCACGCCCGACAAAGGGATTCCCCAGGATTTGCTAGCCAAGGCTTCCTGCGTGGTAATCGTGCCCGGAATGAAGAAAGGCGCTTTTATTGTAGGCGGGCAGTACGGTAAGGGCTTCACCATCTGCCACAAAGGCGGGATGGGATGGGGCGCGCCGGCGGCGGTTCGCGTGGAAGGCGGGAGCTTTGGCTTCCAGATTGGCGGATCCTCCACCGATGTGGTGATGCTGATCATGAATGAGCACGGCATGCGGCAACTCGACAAGGACAAATTCACGCTGGGTGCGGATGCCAGCATAGCGGCGGGTCCCGTGGGACGTACCGCGACTGCCGGGACGGACGCCTACATGAGCGCGGAGATTCTGTCGTGGTCGCGGTCAAAGGGGCTGTTCGCGGGCGTCGCGTTGAACGGGGCGACTTTGCGTCCGGACATGGACGACAACAAGGAACTCTACGGCCAGCGGTTGAACAGCAAAGAGATCCTGATGACCAGCATGTCTCCGCCGGAAGCTGCGCATCAGTTAATTACGGAGCTGGACCGGTACGCGATGCGGAAAGAACGGGGCTAGGCGACTGTATAACGCGCGGGAGCTTGGGCTGGGACGCGATCGAAAGTTGCCAATCTCGTCCCAAAACACGGTATCCCCGTTTGCCCGGCCCAAGCCGTCCAACACTGCGCGTGAACGCCCCCGTATAGGCCCGCGCTCGGAAAATCCAAAATCCAGGGAAGCGATCCACATAGTATCAAAAGCGCAAAGGGGCACGTGTCCGCGCCGCCTGGGAGGCTAGGAACTCGCGGGATAGTGGCGGCGCGGCCGTGGCCCCGTTTTGCGCGGTTCAGTACGCCGTCGCGATCCTGAATAGGGCGCTCATGAAGATGCCGCCGGCGCCGGTAGCATGTCCTCCTTCTGGACGAAAACCTTTCGGGCGGAGACGGGATATAATTCGTCTTTCGATCCAGGCTGCAGTCCAGAGGAAACACGACCATGAATTTGAAGGCACTCGGAATTGGTATGGCATTGGCCGCCATGGCATTGACCATCCCGGCCGGCTTCGCGCAACAGGCGACTGCCGGGAAACCGGCAAATTGTCCGGCGGAGGGCTTTAGTGGGGGTTTCAGCCGCGGCTGTCCACAAAAGCAGTTCGCCAACCCCGCCGACATCTCCGGCATGATGGCCGCGCTGCCTGATAAGCCTTACGCAACACCTCAAAGCCTGCGCCATGTGCTGGTTCTCTGCCGGGCCCTCGGTTGGGTGCACACTTCCATCCCAGTGGCCGCGAAGATGGTCGAATACCTGGGTGACAAGACCGGCGCCTGGATGACCACCATCACATACGACGCCGCCGCGATCACACCCGAGAACCTGAAGCAGTACGATGCCATTTTCCTCGACAACACCACTGGCGAATTCCTGGACGACCCGAACGACAAAGCTGTGACGGACCTTCGCAGGGGAGCGCTGCTGGAATTTGTCAAGGGCGGAAAGGGCCTGGCGGGTGTCCACGCCGCTTCCGACAGCTACCACAACAACAAAGGCACTACATTGACCGGCACCTGGCCCGAGTTCAACGAAATGATCGGGGGCTTTTTTAAGTACCACTGGTCATACCCGACGTTGATCCCGGTTAAGGTCGATGATCCGAACAGCCCGCTGACTGTCATGTTCCCGGCCCGCGGGTTTGAAATCGTCGATGAGACCTACACGTTCGCGCAGGATTCTTTCAGCCGCAAGCGCGTGCATGTCCTCACCAGCATTAACTACGCCCGGATGAGCGCGGAAGACAAGGCCAAGGAACCGGCTGACACGCGGCGCACCGACGGCGACTATGCTTTGAGTTACATCCAGCGTGTGGGCAATGGCCGTGTCTTCTACGAGGCCCACGGCCACGATGAAAAAATCTATTACTTGCGGCCTTTTGTGGCTCACATGCTGGCGGGAATCCAATACGCCATCGGAGACCTGAAGGCTGACGACAGCCCAAGTGTGAAATAGCCCGGCTGCGCAATCGCCGCTTCTGCCATTCGCGCCGCGATCCTCCTCCGCAAAGTGTAGAATAACCAGACACGCCAGGCCGGCGAGACGGGTGCGGATCTCCCGTCGATGGAGGGTTCGAGTGGGCAAAAGCAAGCAGACTTCCTGCGACCGACGCAACTTCTTGAAGGGCGCCGCCACTGGCGCGGCTGCCTTGCTGGCAAGCGCGCCCGCAGTCGAGGCGCAACAGCCGGAACCCGAACGGCATACGGCGCCGCTGCCATCCGCGCACCAAATTGCCTTGGAAACCAACCCTCCGGTGGCCCGCACCGATGTCTACACCACCGACCGACCCGGCGCCGACTTCATGGTGAATGTTCTGAAAAGCCTGAAGTTCGACTACATCTGCGCCAATCCCGGGTCCAGCTTTCGAGGCTTACAGGAATCCTTCGTGAATTACGGCGGCAACCAGGATCCCGAGTGGATCACCTGCTGCCACGAGGAATCCTCGGTGGCCATGGCACACGGCTACTTCAAGATCGAGGGCAAGCCGTTGCTGATCATGGCGCACGGCACCGTCGGTCTGCAGCATGCCTCCATGGCAATTTATAACGCGTATGCCGACCGGGTTCCGGTTTTCATCATTCTGGGCAACGAGCAGGAGATCAACTTCCGCCGCGGTGACGTGGAATGGAAACACAGCGTGCAGGATGCGGCGTCGATGGTCCGCGACTACACCAAGTGGGACGGACTCTCCGGCCTCGCTGGGGCACTTCGCCGAATCCGCCGTGAAGGCGTACAAAGTCGCTATGACTCCGCCCATGGAGCCGGTGGTCATCTCGGCGAATGGCCAGCTTCAGGAAGAGCCTGTCCCGGAGCAGGATCGCCGGGCGCTGCGTATCCCTAAGCTGACTCTATCTTCTCCACCGGCTGGAGATTCCGGTGCCGTTGCCGAGGCTGCCCGGATGCTGGTTGAAGCCGAAAATCCCCTCATCGTCGCCGGGCGCGTGGCGCGTACGCCGAAGGGTATCGAATTGCTTGTGGAGCTTGCCGAGACCCTGCAAGCGCCGGTTCAGGACCGGCGTCAACGCATGAATTTCCCCTCCCGGCATCCGTCATACAACAGCGGAAGCATCACCGATGCGGACGTGATCCTGGGTTTGGAAGTCGCCGACCTCTGGTTTGTCACGCATCGCCAGACGCCGGTAAATCGCATGGGCATGGTAAACCGGTCCATTCTGAAGGCCGGCACCAGGCTGATCACGATCAACTCGGAGGACCTGTTCAGCCGCAGCAATTATCAGGATTTTGGCCGCTACGCGGAAGTCGACCTGTCGCTCGCCGCGGACGCCGAAGCCACCCTCCCGGCGTTAATCGAAGCCTGCCGGAAACTGATCACGCCTGATCGCAAGCGAGCCATGGAAGAGCGCGGCAAGCGGCTGGCTTAGCGCCACAAGGCGAATCGGGATCGCGACTTTGACGACGCCGCCTTCGGCTGGGATGCCACCCCGGTCAGTACCGCGCGCATGTCCGCGGAACTCTGGGACCAGCTCCGGCATGAAGACTGGTCTCTGGTCTCTACCGCGGGCTTCGTGAGCGACTGGCCTGTACGGCTGTGGGATTTCGACAAACACTATCATTACATCGGAGGGCACGGCGCGTACGGCATCGGTTACGGCGCGCCGGCAGCCGTCGGCGCCGCTCTGGCCAACAAGAAGCACAGCCGCCTCAGCGTGAATATCCAGTGCGACGGAGATCTGAACTACGCGCCCGGTGTTCTGTGGACGGCCGCGCATCACCGCATTCCACTGCTCACGATCATGCACAACAATCGCGCCTATCACCAGGAGATGATGTACCTGCAAGATATGGCCAACCGGGCCCAACGCCGCCCCGACCGGGCTCAGATCGGTACGGCGATCACGGATCCGAACATCGACTATGCGCTTATGGCAAAGGCCTACGGAATGTACAGCGCCGGCCCGATCGACAATCCCAATGACCTGGGACCCGCGATACGGTCCGCGATCGAAGTGGTCAAACTGACGGCGGGCAACCCGCGCGCCTTCTCCAGCAGCCGCTTGCTGAGCGGCGGCCCTGTTCCGCCGAGTAACCGGTCAAGCCGGGATCGATGGTCAAGGTCACCACGTGGTCGCGATCGAAACCGGCATCCATGGCGCGCATGCGCTGGAGCGTGCCCATGAGGAGCGCCGCTCCCATCAGGATCAGCGTACAAAGCGCCACCTGCGCCGCCACCATCAGGTTGCGCGCGAACTGGCGGCGGGTGGCCGTGCGGCTGGATCTCAGGATCGTGGCCACGCCCGCACGCGCGCAGTGCAAAGCGGGCAAAAGCGCGAACAGCACCGCCGTCAGGAGCGTCACGGCCAGCGCAAAGCCCAGCACCCGGCGATCGATGCCGATGTGGACGGCCAGCGGCTGCAGGACGGCCCCGCGATCCCGGACCGGCGGCAGCCCCCGAACCAGCAGCGGCAGGCACGCCATGGTTAACAGTACGCCTCCCGCGCCTCCCAGCAGCGCCAGCCATAAACCTTCGGTGAGAAGTTGCCGCACGATGCGGCCCGCGCTCGCTCCCAAGGCCATGCGAATGCCGATCTCCGTGGTGCGCGCCGCCGATCGCGCCAGCAGCAGTCCAGCCACGTTGGCGCATGCCATGAGCAGCAGCAGCGCCACGGCCGCCATCAGGATTTCCAGGCCGCGGGAAAATTGCGCGCGTAGGGTGGACACGCCGTTCGCAACGGATTCCAGGCGTAACCGCGATTTGAGGGGATCGCTGCCTGCCGCCGATCCTTTCTCGCGCGGAAAGATCTTCTCCACTTCGTCCTGGAACGCCCGGTTCAATAAGGGATCAATCTCCGCATTGGCGCGCGCGAAGCTCACTCCGCTCCGCAGGCGCTCGAAAACCTGCGCGAACAGGGGACGCGATCGAGGGCTCATTTCGTCTCCCCGCTTGATCAGCAATTGGTCCACGGCCGCGGGGACGACGCAAATCGGGACTGGTATCGACAGTCAGCCCGTTGAAACTCTCGGGCGACACCCCCACGATGGTGAAGGGATGGTCGGCCAAGGTGATGTGCCGGCCCAGAACCGCCGGATCGCCCTGGAAACGTCTTTGCCAGAAGCCGTAGCTGATCACGGCAGACTGTGCGCGCACGCGTTCGTCTTCTTCTCCCAGCACCCGCCCGAGCCTGGGGTGAACATCCAGCGACGAAAAGAAATTCGGCGAGATCAGATGGACCCGTACCCGCTCCGTGGACGAGCCGGTGCTGAAGGCAACGTCCGCTTCGCCCTGGCAGATCACCTCCGAAAAAAACAAGGCGCGCTCGGATACGACACCACAGAAGTTGTAAGGCAGGTCCCAGGTGACGAAATCGTTGGGATGCACTTCGACGACCCGAACCAGGTTTTCCGGGTGCGGGACGGGAAGCCGCCGCAGCAACAGAGCGTTGACCACGCTGAAGATCAGGGTGTTGGCACTGATGCCCACAGTCAGCAGCAGGGCCGCCGTGGCGGCGAATACAGGACTCTTGCCCAGCATCCGGGCGCCGAAGCGCAGGTCGCTGCTGAACTCTGCCATACCTCCTATTTAAGAACAGAATTCAACTCGCGATCTTAATGGCGGCTAATTGCTTGACCACGGGGAGATCCTCGACGCCGGTCAGGTGCAGGCGAATGCCCGTGCCTTCGGGATACTTTTCACCCTGGTCGATGAGGCGCAGCACGCGGGATGAGAGGTGGCTCTGGCGGGCCTCCGCGATGGCCTTGTCTCCCAGGACGAAGGCGACTCGGACGCATCCGTCGCAAGGCGCCAGCCACACGATGGTCCGTTTCCCACGCTTCAGCCGCAGGGACCATCCCTGCTTGCGCGAATAACAACTCCATTCGCTGATCGTGACTCCGTGTTCCGCGCCCAGGGTGGCGATGATCTCGTCCCAAACCGGCTTTGCGAGACCCAAGGCGTCGGTGAGATCGGCATCGGTCGGAGCGCTGTCCTGGCCGATGAAGGCGTTGGCGGGCATGTTCGCTGGTACAGGCATATGAGAACTCCAAGAAGGTAATCAGATGCTAAATACTGTAACTCCGGTGACGCCTGTCCGGGGGGTTCGTAAGGCCGTTATGCAAGCTGCACGGGCTGGATCTGGTTATCCGATAGTGGCGAGTTCGCGGGCGACGACCTCTCTCAGGGGTGGCAAGGCCAGTTGCACGGTGTCCCATACCAGCTTGGCAACAACGTCTTCATAGTCATGCCGGTAGACATTCCCCGCGCCGGCCATATCCTTCCAGGCAATGGATGGGTACCGGTTTTTTATCTCGTCCGGTAGACGGCGGGAAGCCTCCGAAATGATCTCAAGACACCGTGTCACTGCAAAAACCGTCCGCAGATCGTTCTGGAAAGCCTCGGAATCCAAATCCGCGACGAATTGCGTCGCGAGGGCGATATGGTGCTCCCTGTCGCGAAGGACAGCCGCGGCCTCAGAAGGCATATATGGCGTCAGTCGTCGTCGCCGGTTTCACGTAGGGCTTGAGGCCATCGCGGTTCACCATGTCCACGCGGCCATCGAACAAAGTGGCGATATACCCCTTCAGACCGGCGTAATCGAAAACGGTGATGCGGGCCGCCGGATCGAATTCGATCAGGATGTCGGTGTCGCTGTCGGGCCGTTGATCGCCGCGCGCCCGCGAACCAAATAACGCGGCATGAGCTACTCCCCGTTGGCGCAGCGCGCCCTCGCTTTCCCGCAACCGGTCTAAGATCTCTTCACGGTTCATAGCCTACCTTCAAGCTTAACCCCACGGCGCTCGCCCGGCGCCTACCGGTGCCGTGATATTACTGGTCTGGAGAACCATGGATCTCAGCTTCACCGTCGAACAGGTTATGAAGACGTCACCAGAGGTGTTATTTCGCGCCTGGACCGAGCAGATCGATCGCTGGTTCGCCGCGCCGGGGTCGGTATCGATGAAAGCTCAGGTCAACTCGGTATATTACTTCGAAACGCAATTCGAAGGAAAACGCCATCCCCATTACGGGCGATTTCTGAAGCTCCAGCCCGGCCGCCTGATCGAGCTCACCTGGATGACCGAAGCGACCAAGGGCGCCGACACGATAGTAACGGTGGAACTCGTACGCCATCGCGGCGGGACCAAAGTCCAGCTTACGCACACCGGCTTTCCGGACGAGGAATCCAAGGATCGCCACGAACAGGCGTGGCCGAAGGTCCTCGCGCACCTGGACCAGCAGATGTCGGCGGCAGGATCGTAAGCCGGCACCGACCAAGGGCGCGGCAAAGTTGTCTAGAAGTCCTAGGACTCGATTGCGCGACGTTTACGGCCGGAGTCACGCTAGACTCGTAACCATATGTCCGCACTCAAAGGGCCTGCAGTCTTCCTTCTTTTCGCATACCTCCTCACCACAATTGCCACAGCCCAACCCGTGGTACGCATTTTAGAACCAGCCGCCCATTCGTCTACGGCCGCGGCAACCGTCACGATAAAAGGCGTAGCCAATGGCGATGCAGGCATCGTCAACATCTATTGGATCGATCACCAGGGCCATAGCGGCGCGGCCGTGTGGAGCTCGGCTGGAGCGGGTTCGGCCTCCACCAGTTTCACGGCGGAGGTGCCCGTGCGTCCCGGGGCCAACCGCGTTACCGTAATGGCGGTCGACAGCCGCAACCGCTCCGCCACTGCCCAGTTGTCGGTTTTCGGCGAAGCGCCAGGCGGCCCCACCGTGAGCAGCGTCGGTTCCGGCTGGTGGCACGGCATGCCGGTCAGCTACTCCGTGATAAACGGGCGGGCCGTGGTGGACGGAGACATGATCATCGGCACGGCCGCGCAGTTGGCGGCGTCCACGCCCCCAGGGCCGGGCGTGGTGCCCGACGGTTTTGCCGCCGGCGACATCGTGCAACTCTGGACCGCTACCGGCGGGGTCTACGAGATCCCCTATACGATCGAGACGGCCGCCACCAACTTGAGCGCGGCGCTGGCTTATTTCAATACCACGCTCTCCGGCATCATCCAGTTCGTGCCCCAGAGCAACCAGGCGAACTACGTGACCTTCAATTTCGACCCGTCGGACATGACCGGAGTTTGCGAATCGTCAGTGGGCATGGCCGGCGGACAGCAATTCGTCACGGGATCGGGGTCCTGCACGTTATCCACGATCGTGCACGAGATGGGGCACGTGGTCGGCCTGTTGCACGAGCACCAGCGGCCAGACCGCAATAACTTTATTACGTTCACGCCGGCCAACGCCGACAAGCCCTGGATCGCCGGGAATTTCGATTTCTTCAGCTACGACTACCAGACCATCGGCCTGTATGATTACGCCTCGGTGATGCACTATCCGCCGTTCAGTTTCACCAAGAACAATCTGCCGGTGCTGGAGTCCAAAAAGCCCGGTATTCCGCTGAGCAACCAGACGGGCTATTCCATCGGCGACCTCGATACCATCAAGAGGCTCTACGGCTTCACCCCGTCGGCGGTAACCGTCACCACCAACCCGCCCGGATTACAGATCATCGTCGACGGCACCACTTACACGGCGCCGCAGACTTTCAGTTGGACGCTGAACTCGCGGCACACGCTGAACCTTCCGCCCGATCCCCAACTGACCAATCCGGCCGATGGCGCCACTTATGAATTCGCCCTGTGGAACGACGCCGGCGCGCGTTCCCACACCGTAAATGCGGGCGGGGGCTCAGGCCTGCTCACCTCTCCAGCGGGCAAGCCCGCCACCACGGTATACGAGGCCAATTACATCCGGCTGTGGCCTTATGCCAGTTCGGCCACTCCCGCGGCAGGCGGATCCGTGAGTGTGTCGCCGGCGCCGCAGGCCATCTTCGGCGGCAGTTTCTTTGTGGACCGCCAGGAAGTTACGGTCACCGCCACTCCCAATGCCGGCTACAATTTCTACGGCTGGTTCGGACCGCCCTATCCGCAAGGCGGCAACCCCTATCCGTTCCTGGTGCAGGCGCCCGAATCCCCGCTGCAGGGCGGATTCACCACTTTCCCGGTGACTACCATCGGCGAATCTATCACCGGACCGAACCAGTGGAATCCGCCGCTCTACGCCTACGTCGATACCGGCTTCACCTACCTGCCACAGGGATACTCGCAGGATTATTCGGGCTCAGCCTGGGCGCCCGGAACCAGCCACTCCGTCAACGCGCCATCCCCGGACGTGCCCGTGACCACCAACGTCAGCTACTCCTGGAACAGCTGGAGCGATGGCGGCGGCCAGACCCATAACATCACCGCATCGAGCTCGGGCGTGGAAAGTATCGCGGCGTCGTTCACGCCGGTTTACCGCAGTTATACCTTTGCCGAGAATAATTGCGGCACGGTGGCATATTCGCAATCCTGCCCCAACAACGATTGCAGCTTTCCGGATGGCACGCTGCTCACCATGACCGCCACTCCCTACACCGGCAACGGCATGGTGTTCTCGGGCTGGACCGGCGATCTATCCGGCACCACCAATCCCGCCACCACCACGGTGCACGACGAATTCCTGCCGGTGGCGAACTTCAACATCGTGCCCACCATCATTACGGCTACCAGCGTCACCCCGTCCCAGCCGGTCAAGAGTTCGGCCGCCCTGAACCTGACGGTGACCGGCGCGGGTTTCGTCAACAACGAGTTCTACGCTTATTGGAACGGCAATTTCCGCAGCGCCAGCAACGTGACGCCCACACAGGCCACTATCGCACTGAATGCCGGCGACCTGGCTGCGGCGGGCTCCCAGATGCTGCAGGTCAGCAATTTCAGCAACACGAATCCATCTTGCGGCGCGTACGCCTATACCCAGGTGCTGGTGAGGAAGTCGCAGGGAAGTCCCAAGCTGAGCATCACCAAAACCCATCAGGGCAATTTCACCAAGGGGCAAATCGGCGCCACCTACACCCTCACGGTGACCAACGCTGCCAACAGCACGGGGCCGACTACCGGCAAAGTCACGGTGATCGACACTATTCCCACCGGCTTGACGCTGGTCTCCATGGCGGGCACGGGATGGTCTTGCACCACCAACACATGTACGCGCACGGATGCGCTCAGCGTGGGCAAAAGCTATCCCACGATCACCGTAACGGTGAATGTGGCGGCCAACGCGCCGTCGAGCGTGACCAATTCGGTTACCGTATCGGGCGGCGATTCGCCGGCGGCGGGCGCGTCCAACCAGACGACGATCAACTAAAGTCCGGGTATCGGGTATAATCTCCTGCATGAAGAAAGTCGCAGGATTGATCACACTGTTTTCTTCCCTGGCTTTCGCCGAAACCTGGAACGGCACGCTGGTGGATGTGATGTGTAAGAATCAGGACCTGGCGAATCACACCACCAAGTGCGCGATTTCCTGCTCCAAGAGCGGCTACGGCCTGGTGCTGGCGGATGGCAAGTTCGTGAAATTCGACGAGGCCGGCAATGCCAAGGCGCTGGCCGCGTTGAAGGCCACCAGCAAAGAAAAAGACCTGAAGGCCAAGGTGACCGGCACGCTGGATGGCGAGACCGTTCAGGTGGAATCGGTGGCGCTCGAGTAGCGTTTACGGATTTCGACCCAGGCGGGAAATACCTCCGGATTCTCCAGCCACACCAGCAGCCATTGCGCCATTTCTTCTTTCTGCGCCTTTTTCTCGGGCGGGGTCTTGGGGTTGCCGGCGATGAAACGGGCACGATCCTTGGCCGCGATCACCTGGCGGCGGCAATAGCGCGCGCCCTGGCGGTCCCCCGCAGCCAGGCGGTCCTGGTAAACCTGCAACATTTCCTGTAAATCATTTTCCAGATCCGCAAGCGAGCTTTGCCGGATGCCGGCATAAGGCTGCGCGAACGGCAGTCCGGTGGCGCGCAGCAAATCGCGCAGGTAGCTTTCCGAGACGGGCGCCAGTTCCCTTAGCGCGTCCCGCCATTCCGCCTCCCCGATCGCCGCAATCCCGCGCTCGGCCAGAAATTCGCGCAAGGCCTGCTTACGGGATTTAGCCGGCATGGCGCGGCGGCCGCAAATAATGCGGAAAACGGCCCAGCAGCCCCCCGTAGAGTGCGTGCCCTACGATCATGGGCCCGCGATGGGTGTAAAGTGGAATGAGCGGATTCATGTTCCGCCAGAACAGGGTGAAAGATAGGTAATACCAGCCAAGGCCGGCCAGCACACCGATCAGGGCTACACGAGTGCCGGCGCTCCGGCTGGCGAGTGCCAAACCGAATACGGCGCCGACACTTCCATAAATGACCAGATAGAGTGCCAGCCCAGCTACTGTCCGGGATGTAAACATGCCACCGAGGGCCGCCTCGCCGTAGAAAGTTGTCGCCATAATGTTGGCTGTAGTCCATATGGAACGTCGGTACCAGGCCGAAGCGAGCGCCAGCCATCCAAGTAAGGCCAGCGTGGCGATTATGCCCGCTTCCAGGCCGGCCAGCATGCTGGCTGACGGCCCAATCGGGTACGGGTTCTCACCATCGCTCATGAAATCAGCCTATACTGTCCTATTGGCAAAGGCAAAACCTCAGCGCAAATGAAACGTCGTGTAGTGATTACCGGAATCGGGGCGGTGAGCCCCAATGGCATCGGCCGAGAAGCTTTCTGGGCGGCCAGCCAGAAAGGAATCAGCGGCGTGCGGCGCATCAGCCGCTTCGACCCCTGCGGGCTTGCCGTGCAGGTGGCGGGCGAAGTGGTGGGTTTCGACGAGCTTCAATACGTCGATCCCAAAGACCGCCAGCACGTTTCGCGCGTAGTGCCGCTAGGTGTGGCGGCGGTTCACGAAGCGCTGGAAGATGCCGGCGTGGACTACGGCGCGATGTCACGCGATGAATTGCGCCAGGTAGGAGTAATTGTCGGTTCTGGCGGCGGCAGCCAGGAATTCACCGAAGAGCAGTATCGCCTCTTCTATTCCGGCAAACAGAAGCTATGCAGCGTGTACACCATTCCCACCTCGACCATCGGCACGCTGGCCAGCGAGATATCCATGCGGTTCGGCTTCCGCGGCATGAGCCACATCATTTCCACCGGCTGCACTTCGTCGACCGACGCCATCGGCTATGCCTATCGCAACATCCAGGCGGGCGTGCTCGATGCCATGGTAGCGGGCGGCGTGGATGCTCCTATCGCGCCGCTGATCCTGCGTGGCTTCATGATGATGCGCATCATGAGCACGGGCTGGAACTCGCAGCCGGAGCGGGCATCACGGCCATTTTCGCGCGACCGCGACGGCTTCGTGATCGCAGAGGGCGCCTGGTTCTTCTTGATGGAGGATATGGATCGGGCGCGCGCGCGCGGCGCCCATATCTACGGTGAAATTGCCGGATACGGCTCCACTTGCGAAGCCTTTCACCGGGTGCGGCTGGAGGAATGCGGCGAAGAACCTGCGCGCACCATGCAACTGGCCATGGAAGAGGGCGGCATCGGTCCCGGCGATGTGCAGTACGTGAACTATCACGGCACGGGTACCACACTGAACGACCGCATCGAGACGCGCGCCATGAAACTGGCATTCAACGGCCACGCTTACAAGCTGGCCGGATCGTCGCTGAAGAGCCTGATCGGCCATCCGCAAGGGGCCTGCGGCGCCGCCGGCATCGCGGCTACCCTGCTGGCCATGCGTGATGGCGTGGTGCATCCCACCATCAATGTGGACGAGCCCGACCCCGAGTGCGACCTCGACTACATTCCCGATGTGGGACGCCGCATCGACATCGAGCATGCGGTATCCAACTGCATCGCGTTCGGGAGCAAGAACTCGGCACTGCTGCTTCGCCGGGTCTAGCCGCACGCTATCCCGCGCCGCGCGTTATGTTGGACTAGAGACCACTCGTGCGCACGTTCTTCCTGTTCCTCTCGCGCCAGAAGCAGTTGCGGAAGTGGATGGAAACCTCCCGCTGGGCCCGGCGGTTGTCGGCCCGTTTCGTGGCGGGCGACAATCTGCCCGACGCGCTAGCTACCTGTCAACGGATTAATGCCGAAGGCATCGCCGTCACTCTCGATCACCTGGGCGAGAGCGTCACGTCGCTGGACGAAGCCGCCGCCTCCCGCGATGCTTACCTGCAGGCGCTGACCGAGATCGGCAAGCTGAAAATCAACGGCAATGTTTCGCTCAAGCTGACCCAGTTCGGCATGGACCTGTCGCTCGACCAGTGCCGCGCGAATGTCGAGGACGTGGTACGGCAGGCCGCCGCCATGGGCAGTTTCGTGCGCATCGATATGGAGTCCAGCGAGTATACCGATCGGACGCTCGATCTGGTTCGCGACTTACACGCACGGTATCAGGCGACGGGCACGGTCATCCAGGCGTATTTATTCCGCAGCCGCAAAGATGTCGAAAATCTATGCAGTCGGGGCATCCGCGTAAGGCTGTGCAAAGGCGCTTACCTGGAACCGCCCCCGGTGGCCTTCCGCAGTAAGACCGAAGTAGACCGTAATTTCGTCGATTTGATGAACATTCTGCTCGAATCCGGCGTCTATCCCGCTATAGCGACGCATGACGAAAAAATAATCGAACAGACCAAACGCTTTGTGGAGTCGCGCAAAATCTCGCGCGACTCCTTTGAGTTTCAGATGCTTTACGGCATCCGCCGCGACATCCAAAAACGTTTGGTTAACGAAGGTTATAGGCTGCGACTCTATGTCCCGTACGGCCAGGCGTGGTATCCCTATTTCATGCGGCGTCTCGCGGAGCGGCCGGCGAATGTGTTCTTCCTGGTCCGTAATCTGGTGCGTAACTGACCGGTACTCAGGCAGGGGTGGAAACTTAGTACTACCTACTGGCATCTAAGGCATTATGCGGTATTGGGCCTATCTCGCGGCAAAAATTGGTGTGTCCGCGGCGGTCATGTACGGACTGCTGCGGTGGCTGAACTACGCGTGGCCCTTCCCGCCCAGCTTTCACGGATACGCCCCTCCGCGCTTCGGATACGACTTACTCTACACCCTGCTGACCGGACTGTGGTTCCTGTCCTGTTGCGGTGTCTTATACCTGTGCATCTGGGATCAAAAGTATCGCTGCCGGGTATGCTTGCGCAGGCTACGGATGCCGGTCGAGACGGGTTCGTGGGGCGGCATGCTGCTGCTGGGCAGACCGCGTATTGAGTACATTTGCCCCTACGGCCATGGCACGCTGAAGCTGTCCGAATTGCAAATCTCCGGACTGGAGAACCCGGAATGGAACCCGCATGGCGAGATCTGGGATGAGTTGTGCGCATCCGCTCATGATGCGGACCACCAACCGTGACCGCGTCGCGTTGGCGTCAGGCCGCCGGCGTCGCCGTGCTGGCGGTCCTGGTAATTTTGTGCATTCGTTTGCTCCCCATTTATCTTCACAACCAGCAACTCCAACAGTTCGTGGAAGATGTTACACACCGTGGCGAGGCTCCCACAAGCTCGGATGACGTCCTGCGCGCCTGGGTGCTCGCAAAGGCCGCCGATCTGAACCTTCCCGTGGTGGCTGATAACGTGCATATCGAACGCACACCGGGTAGCGTGCGGATGGACGTGCGGTATGTCGTGCGCGTCAACCTGCCGCTCTACACGGTTGACCTTCATTTTTATCCAGGCGCGGGATCGCGCTAACGCTCCAGCCGCGCACGGGCCCACCGCCGCTGCGATGGCTGCGGAACGGAGGGTATGCGAGAATTGTTAATAGTGCCAGCAAAAAAATCTGCTCCGAAGCGGAAAGTCCGCGTCCGGGTGCCCAAGCAGGCTTACCTGGTTCGGTTTTTCCTGCATCCGGCGGGTAAAATCTTGGCGATTTCGGTGACGCTGGCTTTTCTGGTCTTAGCCGGCGTTTTTACGCACTACTATACTCAATATTCTCGCCTGATCGACCAGAAATTACGCGTCGGTCCATTCGCCAATACCGCCAAAATCTTCGCCGCGCCGCGTATGATCGCGGTGGGCGACGCCACCACAGCCGAGGAAATCGCGGCTCTATTGCGGCGCTGCGGCTACAGCGAGTCGCGCTCCAATGCCATGGGATGGTTCCAACTGCGGCAGGATGGCGGCATCGAAATCTATCCGGGACCGGATTCGTATTTCGACCAGGAAGCCGGCGTCATCAAGTTCGCCAAGGGACACATCTCTCAAATCGTGTCGCTGCGCGACAACACCAGCCGCAGTCAATATCAGCTCGAACCCCAGCTCATCACCAACCTCTTCGATCGCAATCGCGAGAAGCGCCGCCTGGTGCAGTTCGCGGATATTCCGAAGGTTCTGATCGACGCCGTTACTTCGGCCGAGGACAAGCGTTTCTTCCAGCATCAGGGCTTCGATCCGCTGCGCATCGTGAAGGCGGCGTACGTTGACCTGAAAGAGGGGCGCAAAGAGCAGGGCGCATCCACCCTGAGCCAGCAACTGGCGCGCGGGCTTTGGCTCGAGCCGGAAAAGCGCTGGACGCGCAAAGTGGCGGAGTTGTTGATTACCTTGCGTCTGGAGCAAACCCTCTCCAAACAGCAGATTTTCGAAGATTACGCCAACCAGATCTATCTTGGCCGGCGCGGCAGTTTCAGCATTAACGGATTTGGCGAAGCTGCCGAAGCCTTTTTCGGTAAGGATATCCGGCAACTCTCGCTGCCCGAAGCCGCCACGCTGGCTGGGATGATCCAGCGGCCGGGTTACTACAACCCGTATCGCAATCCCGACCGGGTGCGGGAGCGTCGCAACCTGGTGCTGTCGCTCATGCGGCAGAACGACGATATCGACGACCGCGAGTACGCGCTAGCAGTGGAGTCGCCGTTGAGCCTGGCCAAAGGCTCCAGCCAGTCGCTGGATGCGCCGTATTTCGTAGACCAGGTGAACGAGTTTCTGCAGAGCCAGTTTCAGGACCTCGATTTCCAGGCGAGTTCGTTCCGCGTGTACACTACGCTCGATCTGGATCTGCAGCGGGCCGCCAGCGAGGCCATTCGCGACGGTATGCAGGGCGTGGACGAGTTGATCCGCAAACAGAAACGCTTCAAGGGCCAGACACCTCCCGAAGCACAATGCGCGCTGATCGCGCTCGATCCGCACACCGGCGAGATCAAGGCCCTGTCCGGTGGCCGCAATTACGGCGCCAGCCAGCTCAACCACATCACCGCCAAGCGCCAGCCCGGATCTATTTTCAAGCCGTTCGTATACACCGCGGCGTTAAATACCGCCATCGATGGGGCGTCGCACATCCTGACCGCCGGCACCACCGTCGTGGACGAGCCGACCACCTTCTGGTACGACAACAAGCCCTACGAGCCCAGCAACTTCAAGCATGAGTTCCACGGCACGGTTACGCTGCGCCAGGCGCTGGCTAAATCCATGAACGTGGCCACCGTGAAGGTGGGCGAGATGGTGGGTTTCGATAGCGTGGTGGAGTTCGCCCGGAAGGCGGGTTTGAATCTGGATATCCATCCCACGCCCGCTGTGGCACTGGGCGCTTATGAAGTGACGCCGCTCGAAATGGCGGGGGCGTACACCATCTTCGCCAACCAGGGCGTGTATGTGAAACCAAACTTCGTCTCCATGGTGCGCTCCCAGACCGGCAAGGAGATTTACGAGAATAAAACCGAAGAGCGCACCGTGCTCGACCCGCGCGTCGCGTACCTGATGACGAACCTGATGGAAGAGGTGATGCGCAGCGGCACCGCGGCGGGCGTGCGGGCGCTGGGGTTTAATGTCCCGGCGGCGGGCAAAACGGGAACCTCGCACGATGGCTGGTTCGCCGGCTACACCTCCGGCCTGCTGTGTATTGTCTGGGTGGGCTTCGACGATAACGAGCAGTTGGACCTGGAAGGGGCGCACTCGGCGCTGCCCATCTGGACCGCGTTCATGAAGCGCGCCCTCGAGTACCGCGCATATCATAGTGCCCGGCCGTTCGAAGCTCCGGATGGCATCGTTTCAGTGCAGATCGATCCCGAGTCGGGAATGCTGGCCACGCCCTACTGTCCAAAGACAATGTCCGAAGTATATATATCGGGCACGCAGCCGGTGACTTCGTGTCCGCTGCATGGCAACGGACAAAATGCTACGCACGTGGCGGGATGGGAAATCCCTTCCACGGCGCCGCAAGTGGACGCGGCGCCGCATGTGGATGTGCCGC
Source organism: Bryobacterales bacterium (assembly GCA_963843255.1). Taxonomy (GTDB): domain Bacteria; phylum Acidobacteriota; class Terriglobia; order Bryobacterales; family Bryobacteraceae; genus Bog-159. Next base: position 148,250 of record CAWJJQ010000013.1, read on the forward strand.
CGCCGGCGCTGACCGCGCGTCGTTCCCCGCCTGTACCGGTGCCTGCGGTCAATCCGGTACAGACCGCCCAGAAGACGGAAAAACCCAAGGAAAAGAAAAGCCTGTTCCGGCGGCTGCTGGGTGTGTTTAAATAGAGCAAAAGGGAGGCCCTATGCTTTCCGCTCGTAACCTCGTCGTTCTTTCCGCCGCGTTTCTGGGTTCGGGGCTAGTTCTCGCGCAGGATACCAATCCTGACCCGGCCCAAGCGACACCTCAGCCGCCCGCGGCTAACGCAATGCCCGCAACTCCCGCTCAACCAGTCCTTCCACCACTGACACCGGAGAAGCGCGGCGATGTCTTGATGGCTCGTAAGATGTATCGGGAAGCTATCGAGGCCTATGCACAGGCGCCGCAGGATTCCGCCATCGTTTGGAATAAGCTGGGCATCGCTTACCACCAGATGATGCAACTGGATGCCGCCATGAAACGCTACCGGCGGGCCATCCGGCTGGATGCCAAGTATCCCGAGGCGATCAACAATTTAGGCACGGTTTATTACGCGGAGAAGCGCTACGGCAAAGCCACGAGCTATTACAAGCGTGCGCTGAAACTGGCGCCCGGCTCGGCGTCGATCTATAGCAACCTGGGCACCGCATTTTTTGCCGAGAAGAAATACAAAGATGCCTTCGACGCCTACGATACGGCCCTGCGGCTGGATCCGGAGATCTTCGAGCACCGCAACACCTACGGCGTGCTGCTGCAGGAGCGCAATGTAGATGAACGCGCCAAGTTCCACTACTACCTGGCCAAGATCTACGCCAAGCAGGGGCAGAACGACCGCGCGCTGCAGTATATCCGGAAGGCGCTTGAAGAAGGCTTCACCGATCGCCGCAAGCTGCTGCAGGACCCCGAATTCGCCGCCATGCGCGACCTCCCCGAGTTTAAAGAGTTGCTGAAGCTGGAGCCGCGTGTTCTGTAGCCGTTTAGTGGGGCAGGCCCGTGGCCTGCGCGGGTCCCCCGGACCCGCTTTAAGCCATCAAGATGGCGGCCTGAGAGTCCGCCGCAGGCAGAGTGCCTGCCCCACAAATGGAAGTTAGAGCCGCGGCGTGGGCCGCTCTGCTGGCATGCCTGGGCGGTTGTGCGCGCGACAGCCACCCGGCCATTCCCCAAATCGCCGTACTGCGCTTCGAAAATCTCTCGGCTGATCCTTCGCTCGATTGGATGGGGCGCGGGTTTTCAGAGATTGTTTCCAGCGAACTGGCAGGCTCGCGGCTGGGCTATGTCATCCAATTTCACGGCCTGCACTCCTTCGATCATTCGCTCGGCGTGAGACCGGTAGGCCCTGGACTGTCGTCGGAGCGAACCGGTGCGCTGGTCGCCGGCGCCAATACGATGGTGTATGGCGATTTCGCGGTGCTCAATGGCACCCTGCACGCCACCGCCACGGAAGAAAACCTGGCCACGCATAAAATGGAGCGGGTGGTGTCGGCCACCGGACCGGTCAACGGTGGCATCTTCCCGGTAGCGGAGGCGCTGGCGCGGCAATTGGGCGAGACGCATCCCTTCGGCACCCGAAATCCGGCGGCATTGCGCAACTTCGTGGCGGCGCTGGAGGCGCCCGATCCAGCGGCCGCCCTGCGTGGTTTCGCCGATGCGGCGGCCGCTGACCCGGACTTTGGACGCGCCTATGTCTTCTGGCTGCAAGCGGCGCTGGCCTTGCGCAATCGGGCCGAAGCGGAGAGCGCCATCGCGCAGGCCCGTGCCCACCAGTCGAACTTCGGCGCCATCGACCGGGCCATGCTGGATCTGGACGCGGCCGCGCTGCGCGGCGACTATCATGCCCAAATCCAGGCCTTGCGTGCCCTGACGGGCAGCGATCCAGCCAATCCGGACCATCATCGCGCGCTGGCTGAAGCCCTCATGAGCTTACGTAACTACGACGAGGCGATCGCGGAGTTTCGCCGGGCGTTATCGGTGCGGCCGGATGACGCGGTGTCGCTCAACTCGTTGGGTTATGCGGCGGCGCTTTCGGGTGACTTGCCGACGGCCATACGGGTTTTGCGGGGATATGAGCAGATCCGGCCCAAGGAGCCGAATCCGCTCGATTCGCTGGGTGACGTGCATTTCATGCTCGGCCATTTCGCCGAAGCCGAGCAGTTCTACCTCGCGGCGAAAGCCAGAAGACCGGGCTTTGCCAATGGCGGCGAGGTATGGAAAGCCACGCAGGCGCGCCTGATGACCGGCGATGTGCAGGCGGCCGGTGTGCTATTCGACCAGTTTCTGGCCGGGCGGAAGGCGGCGCACGATCCCAACGCGCCTTACCTCGCGGCTACCTGGCAATGGGAAATTGGGGCGCGGCGCGAGGCTGTCGCGAGTCTGGATCGTCTGGCCCGCGAGGATGAAGGCGGACCGCTGCGCGAGGTTGCCTGCCGCGCCGACTCACAGGCGGCCATCTGGCTGCTGGATCTGGGGGACCGAGCGGGCGCAGCCGGGCATGTGCGTAAAGCGGTGGCGGAAGCCAGCGCCGGGTTGGCCCCTTTAGCTGCATTGGTCGCTTTTCTGGTACAGCCCGATGCATTTCCAGCGCCCTCGCAGCCTCCCCTGAACGACTACGCGCGCGCCTATGCGATGCTGTACGGCAAACAATTCCAGCCCGCTGCAGAGGCGCTGCAGGCCATCTATAACCGTCCTACGGGCGAACCGGACGATGGGTTGGCCGTGATGCTGGCCTGGGCTTACGAAGAGACCGGCCAGTGGCAGCGCGCGGAACCGCTGCTGCGCCTGACACCTCTGCCGCAAGCCAGCGGCTTGCCGGTATTTGCTTCGCTCTATTTCCCGCGCCTGTTTTTCTTGCGCGGTTCGGTGCTCGACCACAACGGACGCCACGAAGAGGCTGCGCGGAATTACCAGATGTTCCGCAAGCTCTCAGGGACCGCTGCGCCTTAACGATTTTATTCCTGCCGTAAAGCGGACACGGGATCGACGCGCGTGGCGCGGCGCGCTGGTATGTAGCTGGCGGCCAGCGAAACCACGCCCAGCAGGGCCGCTACTCCCAGGTACGTCAACGGATCGCCCGGTTTCACTTCAAACAGCATGCTCGACACCAGGCGCGTGGCGGCCACGGCGGCGACCAAGCCGATCGCCAGGCCGATGCCGGTCAGCACCATGCCTTGCCGCAGGATCAAGCGAAGCACATTGCCGCGCGCGGCGCCCAACGCCATGCGCAAGCCGATCTCGCCGGCGCGCTGGCCTACGGCGTATGCCATCACCCCATAAACGCCGGCCATCGCAAGCGCCACCGCGATACCCGCGAAGATGGCCAGCAACAGCGTGCGGAAGCGCGGCGCGGCGGTATTTTGCGAGAGCAGTTCCTCCATGCTGGTGAACTTCACCGGAACTTCCGCCGACCGCGCGCGCACCTTGCGCTGGATCGGTCCCCACAGCGAACCGGCAGGCATACTGGTGCGCACCAGGACGTCCAGGTTGGTGGCGGTCTGCGGGTGTTGCTGGAAGGGCATGATGATCTCAGGCGAGGGCGCGGAGGCCGGGCCGTACTGGCGCACGTCGCCCACCACGCCGACGATCGTCATAGGCTTCAACGAATCGAGGCCGCAGTAAATCGAACGGCCAATCGGATCCTGGTTGGGAAACGACTTGCGGGCCAGGGATTCATTGATAAGCGCGGTAAAGGGCGCTTCGTAGCCGTCGCTGTCGTTGAAGTCGCGGCCGCGCCGCAGAGGAATCCCCAGCGTGGCAAGAGCGCCCGGGGTCACCACTGAGAAGACCGCCTGCGGCGCATCGGTGCTGAAGTGGCTGGGCAGGTGATCGATAAAATAGCCGCCGTTCGAAAATACGACGCCGGGCGGTGTGCGCGTGGCGCCGGTGGCGGCCACGCCGGGGACGGTTGCCAGATCGGCCAGCAGATCCTTGTAGAAGAGCGTGGCGCGGCGGGCGGTGGCCAGGTCCGAATTCGGAACGCTCGATTCCATCACCAGGACATGCTCGGGATGAAAGCCGAGCGTCACGTTCTGGAGCGCCACAAAGCTCCGGATGAGCAGGCCGGCGCCGGTCAACAACACCACCGAGAGGGCCACTTCGGCCACTACCAGCGAAGCGCGCATACGGCCGGCCTTGCCGCCCACGGCGCGGCTACCGCTTTGCTTGAGTGTTTCGCTCAGATCCACGCGCGAGATCTGCAGCGCGGGCGCCAGGCCAAACAGCAGGCTGGCCGCTACCGACAGGCCGAGCGTGAACAGCAGGACGCGGCCATCGATGCCGGTCTCCGCGAGGCGTGGAACATTGGTCGGAGCCAGCGCGACCAGGGCGTCCGCGCCCCAATTGGCCAGCAGCAGGCCGGCGCATCCGGCGACGGCGGCCAGCACCACGCTTTCGGTGATCAGTTGCCGCACGATACGGCCGCGGCTGGCGCCCACCGCGGCGCGAATGGCTATCTCACGCGTGCGGGCGGTGGCCCGGGCCAGCAGCAGGTTGGCTACATTGGCGCAACCGATCAACAGAACCAGGGCTACGGCGCCCAACAGCAGATAGAGCGTCACCCGGACATTGCGCACCATCTCGTCGCGCATGCGGGTCACGGCGACGGACTTGTCCTTGTTGCTGTCAGGATATTGCTGCTCAAGGCGCGCACCGATGGCGGTCATCTGGGCCTCCGCCTGCTCCAGGGTGGCGTCGGGCTTCAGCCGGCCGACCACCAGGTAGTTGTGTCCCGAGCGCGAGGTGGTCTCGGGAAATACCACATTGGCCGGAAGCCAGATATCGGTTTCATTGGGGAAGTGGAACTGCGGGGGCATCACACCGGCTATGTTGAAGCTCTTGCCCAGCATGCGGACAGACTGGCCGATGGCATTGGAATTGGCACCGAAGTGGCTCTGCCAGTAGCCGTAGCTGATGACGACCGCGCCCGGGCCGCCGGGTTTCTGCTCCTCGGCGGAAAACAGGCGGCCGGCGACAGGCTCGACGGTGAAGACTTGAAAGAACTCCCGCGTGGCTTCGGCCACATGCGCATACTCGGCGGACTGGCCGGACATGACGGCGGTGGAATCGTCGTCATAATAGGCCATGGCGGAGAATGCGGTGCTTTGATCGTGCCAGTCGTGGAAGTCCGGCGCGGAGACCGTGCCGTGGCCCCCGCTCTTTTTCCAGAGGGTGGATAGGGTGACGATACGGTCGGGATTGCGATACTGCAGCGGCTTGAGCAGCACCGCATTGACTACGCTGAACACTGCCGTGTTGGCCCCGATGCCCAGGGCCATGACCAGTATCGCTAACAGCGTGAAGCCTGGATTGTTGCGGAACGAGCGCAGAGCGAATTTAAGGTCCATAGAAGTAGCAAGTGCGCTTCCAGATAGCGTTGAACCGATTTATGGGTTTTGTGCGGCCAAGGATGCCGGAAAATGTCCGGTTTTGGGAAAAAGTGACCGGGGTTCGGATACCGGCCGGGCCTAGTTGGGAGCTTCGCCTTCGTGGTGATCGCGAAAATCCTGGTCGATGGGCTTTCGTCCGGCGAAACCTTCCTCCGTGCTGTGCCAGAACTCAATCGCCGGTTCGCCGAGTTTCCAGCACATGTAGACCTCAACGCCACGGAACAGCGTGGGAAAATCCACCAGACCTGTGTCGAGGTCTTTCACGAGGCAGCCGCTTTCCTCAAAATGTCCCAGGATCTCGCGGAGTTTTTGGGCGGCGGCATCGCGGACGATCTTGTTTTGAGCGGCGCGGTCGCGGTCTGCCACGATGCCACCCATTAGCGTGATGCGCTCGGTCAGCGCCTGCATGGCTTGCTGGGCTTCGTCGTACCGCGATTTCAAGCCTACCGCTTCACCCATCCATTCACGAATCTGAGGGAGCATCCGCTCAGCCTCCCAGATCGTGAAGCGGCGGCCCATAATCACACGGTCACTGCGGCATAATGCGTGGCCACGTAGTGGTCGACCATGCCGATGAACTCGGCGACGATGTGGTCGCCCTTGAGGGTGGTCACCAGGCGGCCATCCACGAAGACCGGCGCTTTGGGCTCCTCGAACGTGCCGGGCAGGGAAATGCCCAGGTTGGCGTGTTTGGATTCCCCTGGACCGTTTACCACGCAGCCCATGACCGCGACCTTCATGCTTTCGACGCCGGGATGCTTTTCCTTCCAGAGCGGCATCTGCTCGCGCAGATAGGTTTGGATCTGGTCAGCCATTTCCTGGAAGAAGGTGCTGGTGGTGCGGCCGCATCCGGGACAGGCCGTGACCTGTGGGGTAAAGCTGCGGATGCCGAGCGACTGCAGGATTTGCTGGGAGACGATCACCTCTTCGGTGCGGTCGCCGTTGGGAAGCGGCGTGAGGGAAGCGCGGATGGTATCGCCGATGCCTTCCTGCAGCAGAACCGCAAGACCGGCGGTGGTCGCGACGATTCCTTTGGAACCCATGCCTGCCTCGGTGAGCCCCAGGTGGAGGGGATAATCGCAGCGCGCGGCGAGGGAACGGTACACGTCGATCAGATCCTGTACGCCGCTGACCTTAGCGCTCAGGATGATGCGGTCGTGCCCGAGGCCGTAATGCTCGGCGGCGGCGGCCGATTCGAGTGCGCTCACCACGATAGCTTCCAGGGTGACTTCGCGCGCGTCCTTAGGCTCGGCGAGCAGCGAGTTCTCGTCCATCAGGCGGGTGAGCAGGGCCTGGTCGAGCGAGCCCCAATTCACGCCAATGCGCACCGGGCGGCCGTATTCGATGGCAGCCTCGATCATGGTGCGGAAATTGTCGTCGTGCTTCTTGCCGATGTTGACGTTGCCGGGGTTGATCCGGTATTTGGCGAGGGCGCGCGCGCAGTCCGGATACTTGCGCAGCAGGATATGGCCGTTGTAGTGGAAGTCGCCAATGATGGGCACGCGGACGCCGAACTTGTCGAGACAATCGACAATGCGGGGGACCGCGGCGGCGGCCTGCTCGGTGTTCACGGTGACGCGCACCAGCTCGGAGCCAGAACGGGCCAGGGCCATGACCTGGTTTACGGTTCCGGTAACGTCCGCCGTATCGGTATTGGTCATGGACTGGACGACAATCGGATGATTGCCGCCTACTTTCACACCAGCCACGTCCACCACTGCCGCCGCGCGGCGGGGCTTCACTGCCATCGGTCCTCCTGGGGAACTTTAATTTTACCACCGCGGTTGGAGCGGCCTTGCGCGTTTTAAACGAGCAAAGCCCAAGTAACTGAAACTAAGCCGCTTTGGTGGCATATTGGGTTTGACCGTACCGGTTGTACCGGAAGTATGGTGGCGGGTACGAATAGTATTGCGCCTGGGAAATCGAGGCTGGCAAGCTGGAAGAGCCTTGCCGGATCTCTCGAACGCGCATTTCCTGGAGCGGGGCCTGAACTGGACAACTGTTGCCTTCGTGGTCTTTGTCTGCCTGGCGGCGGCAGCCGGTTTCCTGCTGGTGATCTTTGCGGGGCGGGTCACGTCCCTCAAGGATCTGGAGCTGAAGAAACTACAGACCGATACGGCGGAAGCCGCGGCGCACGCCAAGACGCAAGCCGCGCTTGCGCAGGAGGCGCAGCACCGTCTGGAGGCCGACATCGCGCAGGCACGGGCGCGCCACGAGGAGTTGCGCAAACAAAACCTGGAACTGCAGCTCGCGTTGGAGAAAGAGCGGACAGCCCGCGTACAACTTGAAGAGCGGAGCGGATCGCGGCACATCGCCGCAGGGCAAAGGCAGATAGTGGAAGCCGAGCTGGTCCGCTTCAAGGGTCAGAAAGTCTCGATCATTACGCACGCCGGGGACACCGAAAGCGCGGCATTCGCGCGCGAGATCCAGGCCACGCTGGAAGCCGCCGGGCTGGTGGTCTCGGTGGCTCCGGCATTGGTGTTCGGCAAGCCGCAACCGGGGATCAGCCTGGAAGTCGGCATCCACCGCCGGCAGTTCGCCACGGCGCTGGCCAAGGCGTTTGTAGATGCGGGGATCGAAAGCGGACCGATCACCGCCGGGGAGCCGGACGATAACGATCTGGTGGAAATCACGGTCGGGCCAAAGCCCTAGAAAGGTTAGTCGTGCGGCAACGGGCAGAAGGCCCCTTCCGAGTAGCCCTCGGCTTCGCATCCAAAGGCATGATTGAAGCGCGCCCGGTAGTTTTCCCAGGCGATGGCGGAGGTTAACTCCACCAACTGCCGGGCATCGAAATGGGCTTGCAGTTCGTCGAACAGATCATCTCCCACTTCGACCGGCGTGGCGGTCATGGCGACGGCATACCGCAGGGCCAGCTTTTCCAGGTCGCTGAACTCCGCGCTGTTCTCAAAATCCGCGAGGGCCATCAGTTTGGCTTCGGTGACCCCTGCTTTTCTGCCGACGGCAGAACCGATATCGATTCAAAACGGGCAGCCGATCAACGTGGCGGTCTTGATCTCTGCCAGCGTCTTGACCACCGGATCGACCGAGTGCAAACCCTCCTGGCCCAGTTCCATGCCGCACAAGGCAGCCAGCAGTTTTGGCTGGTGAGCGGTGATGCGCATGGGCTCAGGCACGCGCCCCAGCCTGCGGTGGACACTACCGAAGACGGTGCGGGTGAAAGCGCCGGCCTGCTTGTCTCGAATCCCCTCGATACGTGCCATGCTTTTCAGTTTAGCGTGCAGGTGATGCGGCCACCGGCGAGTACCTCGATGCGGGTGGCGGGCGACCAGTTTCGCGCGTAGCCGAAGAATTCGGTGGCGGCGGCTCCCTCGCTCTGCGCGGGCAGGGTCCGCGCGAGGCCGGTCACGGTTCCGTTTTCGTCCGTCATCAGGATATCCAGCCACTGGCCAGGCGAGCGTCCATCGACGGTCAATTTGCCGATGATCCGGTACGCCGGCGGACGTCCGTTTAAGGGGGCGGCCATCGGGGCGGCAACGCGGATGACGGCATGGCAGACGCCGGAAGGGCGCGCCGGGGCGATGGCGGCGATGTTGGTCCCCAGCCAGCGGGCGCGCGGCTCGGCAAACACGGACAGGCGCTCCTGGCGCATATACCCGGCCAGGCGGGTGCGCAGGTCTTCCGGCTCAAAGATACGCGACATGAACTCCTGGTCGGATACGGGGATGAAGAAGCCGGAGGCGATGGCGTCGAAGCCCTGCGATACAGTGGCCCATTCACGCGGCAGGCGCCACTGCCAGTTCCAGGTGCCGAAGGTCAGGACCAGGACCACCAGCGACGTGGCTACGGTTCCGATGCGGCCGGGGGCGCCGGCCGTCCAGCAGGTCAGCGACACGGCGAACAGCGCGGCCCAGAACACGAAGGTGGGCGCTAGGTAACGGCTGGGCAATGGCTGGCCGCTGTAAGTCGCGAGCCATTCCGGCGAAAGCCGCCCGAAGGCGATGGCGGCGGCCGATCCGAGCATGAAGCAGGCCACCATCGTCAGTCCGAAGATGGCGGGAAGTGTGGAGAGATGGCGCAGGCTTTGGAGCAGCATGCCGGCGGCCAGGAGCACCCCGGCGCAGCCTACCACCATCCCCAGTGGCCGGGAGTACAGGCTCAGCGGTCCGCCAAGCACCAAGCCGGCAACGGTGAACGCCTGCCAGGGATGATGCAGGATCCCGCCGATCCCCATCCCGATCGCCGGCCGCGTGTAGCCGGTGCTATACGCGACAGTTACCAGAACTGCGACGGTTCCCAGGGCGGCAGCGTGCCGTCTGCGGCCGCCGAACCAGGCTTCCACCGCCAGAATGGGCCAGACCAGCGGACCTACCGCCAGGCACAGAGTGGATATCATTCCCAGAGTCGCGGCGAGCCAGATGCGCGCGGCGGATATGCGGCCGGCTTGGGGGGCCAGGATGCAGATGGCCGCCACCGCCGATGCATAGCCGATGGTGTATTGGATCTCAATGCCTTCCACGAATATTTCCATCTGGAGCGAGGAAAGCAGCAGGTGAACGATGGCTGCGGCCGCCAGCCAGAAGAGCACGGTGGAATCGCGGAAGAGGCGCCAGATGGCCCGGAGCAGCACAGCGATCATAGCCGCCTGGGCGGCGACGTTGATCAAGATGAACGGCCGCATCGCGTAGTGCAGATATTTGACGGAGAAGAGGAATGCCAGCCGGGGCAGCAGCATCCGCTGACCCCAGTAGGGCGCCCAGAGATAGCTCCAGCCGGTCTGGCCGGTCCGGCGATGCCAGATTTCTTCCAGCATGGCCCACTGGTCGGCATAAGGTACGTTGCTGATGGAATGGAAAAGATACCAGAGCATGCGCCCCGCCAGCAGCAGGGTAAGCGCTCCAGCCAGGGCGATCAGGGCGAGCGAGGCGGTCCTAAAAGAAAGACCGCGGGCCCCCGGTACGGTGGGGACGCCGCGGTCTGATTCCATTAGCGAATGGAGGGCGAAAACTTAGCGAGCCGCCATGAGGGCGCGCAGGCGGCGAGCCCGTTCCGGAGCCCGCAGTTGCCGCAAGGCCTTGGCTTCGATCTGCCGGATGCGCTCGCGGGTGACGTCGAACTCCTGCCCGATCTCTTCCAGCGTATGCTCCCGTTCGCAGCCGATGCCGAAGCGGAGGCGGATCACCTTCTCCTCCTTCGGAGAAAGAGTTTTCAGGATACCGGCGGTCTCGTCGCGGACATTGGTTTCAATCACCGCATCTACCGGCGAACCAACCCAGCGATCTTCGATCAGGTCGCCCAAAGCGGATTCACCGTCCCGGCCCGACCGGAGTTTCCAGCGAGACGGGGTCGCGCGAGATCGTTTTCAGCTTCTGCACCTTCTCGACCGGGATATCCATCCGCCGCCCGATCTCGTCATTTGTAGGAGTACGCCCGAGCTCCTTTTCCAGCTCGCGCGAAGCCCGCAGGAACTTGTTCATGCTTTCGTTCATATGGACCGGAATACGAATGGTCCGCGACTGGTCGGCAATGGCGCGCGTGATGGCTTGACGAATCCACCAGGTGGCGTAGGTCGAGAACTTGTAACCGCGGCGATATTCGAATTTGTCGGCCGCACGCATGAGTCCGATGTTGCCCTCCTGGATCAAGTCCAGCAGATGCAACCCGCGATTCACGTACTTCTTAGCGACCGAAACCACCAGGCGAAGGTTGGCCTCCACCAGGTCTTTCTTGGCGCGCTCCGCCTCGGCTTCGCCGTGACGGATAACCGTAAGCGTATGTTTCAGATCGGGCAGGGTGGCTCCTGCCGTGGTCTCGCGCTTACGGATCTCCTTCTTCAGATCCTTAAGCCGCTGTTGAAGTTGCGCCGGGCCGGCCTTGGCCTCGATCTTCTTGGATTCGCGGTCGAGCTGGCTGATTTCCTCGACGGCGCGCTCTATTTCCTTCGAAAAGTCTTTCCAGCGGCTGGACCGGAAGGGGATCGCCCGAATGCCCAGCGAAACCTGCACCTTGCTGCGGTTCAAGCGGTTGCACCAGCGCTTGCGCTGCCGCTTCATGTTCACCGGAACCGTTTCCAGCTTATCGGCAACCTGTTGCTGCTTCCTGTATACCATGATCAAGTCGGTAAAGAGCTTGAGCAGGTCAGCGCGCTTTTTCAGATCGGCCGGCGTGCCTTCTTCCACGTCGCCAACGTCTACTACACTATCGATTTCCTCGTCGCCCTTGCGGAGTTGCTCGGCCAACTCGACCACCACCTGTTGCACCAGGGCCGAGCGGCTGATGGCTTTTTGCATGCGCAGCTTGCCGCGTTCCATACGCCGCGCCAAATCCACTTCACCTTCCCGCGTCAACAGCGGAACTGCTCCCATTTCACGCAGATACACGCGTACCGGGTCGTCGGTGTAGATAGACTCTTCCACCGGCGCAGGATGCAGAAAATCCGCTTCATGCCCAGCCTCTGGGTCAAAGAACTTGGCCTCTTCCTCGAAGTTGAGGCCTAGCGCATCCGGATTATCTGCTAAAAATTGATCTTCGAATTGATCCACCGTTCGACTCACCTCTCCCTCGCGAACACTGAGCGAACCTATCAGTTGATTCGATTCCGGGACGATTGAAAAGCTTCGAGTTTAACTTGGTTTAACATGCCTGGCCCGGTCGAAATCCCGGCAAAAGCACATCAACTGATGATAACACCGCTCACCTGTGTTGTTAAGTCCTATACTTAAAGATGTTTCAGAAGCGTTTTGGTTACACCGGATTGCATTAAACCTCTTCAAGGCAATTTGTGACGCATGAGGTTCTTCAACTCATTGAAGAACGCTTCTTCGTCCTGAAAGTCGCGGTAAACCGAGGCGAATCTCACGTAGGCGATCTTGTCCAGATCGCGGAGCGCCTCCATAAGCTGTTCTCCTATTTCTATAGTAGATATTTCCCGGTCAGCCGAATCAGTGACCCTGCCCTCTACCTGGTCTACCAGTTCCGCCAGCCTCCCCATGCTGACTGGGCGCTTCTCGCACGCCTTCAGCAATCCCGAAAGCACCTTCTGCCTATCAAACTTCTCGCGGCGGCCGTCCTTCTTGATGACCATGTAGGGCACTTCATCGATGCGCTCGTAAGTAGTGAAGCGCCGTTCGCAACCCAGGCATTGCCGGCGCCGGCGGATCGCATCGCCTTCTTTGCTTTCCCGCGAATCCACCACTTTATCTTCTATGTGATTGCAAAAAGGGCACTTCATTGTGCAATTTCCGGTTCCAAAGACCTCAGGGCGCGCCAGCGGACGCCTTCATGCAGCGCCAGGCCCGCACCGATGGGTACTACTACTACAAATGAAATAACCCACAACACGAGAGCGAAGCTGGTGGAGACCTCCAGCGGGATACGGAACAACTCGGTCAGCACCACCACGGTCACCACCTGCATGCCGCCGCCGATGCCGGGGATCTGCACCACGGCGCCAAATGCCACAAAGCCGAGAAAGATCAGTACATCGAGCCAGCCAAAATGGAAGGCCCGGCCAAACGCCCGCACCACGCAGAAGGTGGTGCAGACAATGGTAAACCACTCTAATACGGTGTACCAAACCACCAGCAGCACGGCCTTCGAGCTGCGGGTGGATTCCATGCCCTGCACGAAGGCGCGCATAAGCCTCTCGGCCTTCGTCAAATGACGTTCCGGCAGCACCCGCAGCAGACGCAACAGGCGCTGTTCCATGGCTACCGAGAAATGGCGGAAGGCGGCTAGCAGGCCAAGCACCAGGACGGAAAGCGCCCCCACCAGCCATCCGCCGGTGGCGAAGACCCACGACAGCGCCGGACCCAGCGCGGCGTCGGAGCGGCGCACCCGCCCCAGCGCGAAGCCAAAGATGGCCAGCACTATCAGCACGTCGTAGATCCGTTCCAGGAACAGGGCAGCAATCTGCGATGAAGTGGGCACCTTTTCTTTAAGGGCGATCAGATAGGGACGGACGAACTCGCCGGGCCGGCCCAGGACGGTGATGGCAGCAAAGCCGATCACGGTAGCGGAGAACAGATTCCAGAGGCTGGGACGGGCACTGACGGGACGCATCAGGACGCGCCAGCGCAGGGCGCGGCCAAAATAGCCGGCCACCACGGCCCCGGCGGCAGCGGCCAGCCACCCCCACTGCAGGGTCAGGAGTGTGGCCCGGAAGGCTCGCCAATCGAATCCCCGGCTTTGCAGCTGCGAGCGGGCCAATAAAAGGACGGCCGCTATGGCCACCGCCGCCAGCAGCAGCCATCGCCAGACGGGACGGCGCGGGCGGGCGGCAGCCGGAGGGTTCCGGTCGGGTGATTCCGCCATAAAAGGCAACTTGAAATGTAGCACGACCGGGCGGCCCGCAGCGGGGAGCCGGGAACGGGCCCGGGACCGCAACTGGCTCAAATTCTCGACTAGCTTCCGGGAAAAAATGAACCTATCATGAAGATGCCTCGTTTCTTTAAATGTACGCCGGATGAAGATGATAGGGCCGGCAAACTCTACGGGAGGAAACGAGGAAAGTATGGCAGCCGCCGCCTTGGCTCTGGAATCGGGCGCGCCGTTCCCACAAAGAACGGCCAATGGCGGCCAATATTGGATAAAAAATAGTTTGGACCTCGATCACAGCCTCGTGGAGCGGTGTTTGAGCGGCGATGAGACCGCCTGGGAAGATTTGGTCAGAACCCATACCCGCCGCGTTTACGGGCTTTGCTATCGTTTTACGGGAAAAGACAGCGAGGCGCAGGACCTCACGCAGGAGGTCTTCCTGCGGGTGTACCGTACATTAAAGACGTTTCGGGCGACGGAAGGCGCATTTACAACATGGCTGGCGCGGCTGACGCGAAACCTGTTGATCGATAATTACCGGCGCACCCGCCAGGAACGTCTTACGGATTCGATCGAGGAACAGCTTCCTGTAGTAGAACAGTCGGTAGCGGCCGATTCGCGGCCCGATGGCCTGGTGGCCGGACGGGAAGCCAGTGAGATTTTGCAGGGTGGTTTGCAGAGGCTGTCGCCCGAGTTGCGCGAGGCAGTGATCTTGCGCGACTTGCAGGACATGGAATACCGGGAGATTGCGGATATCCTCCGCATCCCCGAGGGAACGGTGAAATCCCGGCTAAACCGGGGACGGGCGGAACTGGCCCGTGTTTTGCGAAGGCAGAAGGTACTGGTATGACGTGCGCGGAACTGGAAACTCTCATCTGCGACTACGTTGACGGCACATTGGGGCCGGACGCCAGAACTACGGTCGAGCAGCATCTGGCCGGCTGCCGGAGTTGCGCCGAACTGGCGCGGGACGCGGCCGCCGCCGTGGGATTCATGGAGCGGGCCGCGGAAGTGGATCCGCCGCCGGAGTTGATAACCCGGCTGATGTTCAACGCTCCGTGGGCGCACGCCAAAACGCCGGCCAGCGGGATCCGAAACTGGTTTCGCAAGGTGCTGCATCCGGTGTTGCAGCCGCGTTTCGCCATGGGAATGGCGATGACCATTCTGTCGTTCGCCATGCTGGCCCGGTTCGTGGCGCCGGCGCGCCAGTTGCGCCCCGCGGACCTGGCGCCGGCTCAGGTTTGGGCCGGACTGGAAGACCGGGTGTACCGCGGATGGCAGCGCACCGTCAAGTTTTACGAGAGTCTCAAAGTTGTTTATCAGATCCAGTCGAAGTTGCACGACTGGCAGCAGCAGCAGGAAGAAGAACAAAAAACCGGGGCGGATACGGAGAAATCCGGCCGCACACCGGATACGCACCGGCTGCCCGTAAGCCAGCCAGTTAGTCCCGCCGGAAAGAGCGGGAGTAGCGAGCCGAAATCACGTTAGGGGAATTACCATGAACTGCTTCAACCATTCCGAAACGCCCGCGGTGGCTTATTGCCGCACTTGCGGGAAGGCGCTTTGCGCCGAATGCAAACGAACGGCCCAGGGCACGATTTTTTGCGATGAGCACGCGCCCGCGGAGGCCAATGCATCGGCCGCTTACGCCCGCGACCTGCGCCAGCAGATCGTGGACGATGCGAATGCCGCCGCCCAGCCTAAACCGGCAGCCTATCCGCCGCCGAGCAGCGCTGTGGGCGACGTATCTCCGGGACTAGCCTGCTTGCTGGGCTTCATTCCCGGAGTGGGAGCCATCTACAACGGGCAGTATGCCAAAGGACTGGTGCATGCGATCGTCTTCGGCCTGCTGGTGTCGATCACCAGTTCGGGCACGGCGGGCGATCTGGAACCGTTGTTCGGAATTCTGATCGGCGTTTGGGTAATGTATATGGCGCTGGAGGCCTATCACACGGCACGCAAGCGCCGCGCCGGCGAGCCGGTGGACGAGTTCTCGAGCATCCTCGACGTGCACGGTCGCCGCGGCGGCTTCCCCATCGGCGCCATCACCCTGATCGCCCTGGGAGTGCTGCTGCTGCTGAGCACCACGGACGTGATTCAACTGCGGTACCTGTTGCGCTACTGGCCGGTCCTGCTGATTCTGGCGGGCGCATACATGCTCTACGTGCGCATGAACACCGGAGCCGACCCGGTGGCGCGGGAGGCGCGCCATGAGCGCTAACGATGCCAATCTGCTGCGCGCCATTCGCTGGCCGGTGACCCTGATTACCCTGGGCACCCTGTTCGCGCTGAACAATTTCGGCAACTACGGTTTCAACCAGACCTGGCCCGTGCTCCTGATCGTGTTCGGACTGTTGAGCCTGCTGGGGCGCACCACCACTGGCGCGCCCACGGGCGAGCCCCCTGGTCCAAGGGCGGGGGGCCCCCAATGAGAAGGCGATCGGTAACCGGCCCGATCCTGCTGATTCTGCTGGGCGGTGCATTTCTGGTCTACAACCTGCGGCCGGATATCCAGCTTTTCGACCTGCTGGCGCAATACTGGCCGTTCCTGCTGATCGCCTGGGGCTCGCTCCGCCTGGTGGAGGTGCTGGTGGATTATTTCCGCGGCACTTTGGCCACTGCGGCGGGGTTCGGCGGCGGCGAAGTGGTGCTAATCATATTTGTGTGCTTCATCGGCTGGGGCGCCTCGGAAGCGCACAGCCACGGCGTTCACTTTCGGCCGGCGTGGGAAGCTTTCGGCGAGCATTACGACTACAACGTATCGGACGACAAACCGGCGGGGAACGCCAATCACGTGGTCTTCGAGAATAATCGCGGGAATCTGAAGATCACCGGCGGCGATGTTACGGACGTGAAAGTGACCGGCCGCAAAACGATTCAGGCCGTGAACCAAGGCGAGGCCGACCGCGGCAACGAGAATACGCCGGTCGAGATCGTGCCGCAGGGCGACACCATCCTAATCCGCACGAACCAGGACCGGAATTCCACCAGCGGCCGGATTTCCGAGGATCTGGAGATCACGGTTCCGAACCGCGTGAGCGTGGAAATTCGCGGCAACAACGGCGATTACGAAGTAGACGAAGTGAACGGCAGCGTAGAAATTCATTCCGACCGCGCGGATGTGCGACTGAACAAGATCGGCGGCAATTCGCGGATCGAGCTGCAGCGCAGCGACCTGGTACGCGCCGCGGATTTGAAGGGGAACCTGGATCTGCAGGGCAAAGGCTCGGATATCGAGCTGGAGAATATCGCCGGACAGGTGACCATCAACGGTTCCTATTCAGGCAGCCTGGAATTCAAGAACGTAGCCAAGCCGCTGCATTTCGAATCGCCCAACACGGATCTGCGGGTGGAAGCGCTGCCTGGGCAGATCAGCATGGATCTGGGCGAGCTCACCGGGAACAACCTGGTGGGGCCTGTACACCTGGTGACCAAATCGAAGGACGTGAAGATCGAAGACTTCACCAATTCGCTGGAGCTGGAGACGGATCGCGGCGACATCGAGCTGCAGCCGAAGCACGTGCCGCTGGCCAAGATCGAGGCGCGCTCGCACAGCGGCCAGATCAGCCTGGCGCTGCCGGACAAAGCCGCCTTTCAACTGGCTGCCACCACCGAGCACGGCGACGCGGTGAACGATTTCGGCTCCCCGATTCAGAAGGAGACGGATGGCCGCTCCTCCTCGCTAAAGGGGTCCGTCGGACAGGGCGCCTCTATCCACCTGGTTACCGAGCGTGGTACAGTATCGGTGCGCAAGGCGGGTACGGAGACGCAAGAAACGGAAAAGACGGATAAAGCCGAGACAGAGTGAGAGACGGAAACTTTCCGTTGACGCCCGCAATGCGCGCGGTTATTTTGAAATGTTGTTGAGTTTCGTTTCAGCCTCGGGAGGGCGAAGCGAGCAGTGTACAAGACTAAAGAGCAGGTTCTCGATTCCGGCCTGTACCGTTGCACCACGTGCGGCGTGATGATCCCCGTGGAAGCGGGCGAGAGCCTGCCCCAGTGCCCCAGCCGTTGTCCCGATCCCATCTGGACCTTCTTCAATGAGAAGTGGCAGGGCGCGCCTGAGGAAGTGCGGGAAACGGCCGAGAGTTTTCCGGCGCACGGTCTGAGCGGCGATCCGCGCCAGATCCCGGTGGGCGCCCGGCTGACCGAGATCAGTTTGGGTCCCCATCAGCCGGGACAAGCGGCCCGGGATCCCAAGCTGGCCGCGTTCCATTTCGACGGGCAGGTCTACTTCGGCAGCGCCACGGAGCTTTTTCAAAAGAGCAAAGTGATCCCGCGCTAACTTCCGTTCGGGCGCTTCAACTTGCAGCTCGCATTCTTGGGACAACTCACAATCTGGTCTTGCCCGGCAGTGGCCTTGATGTTGCAGGACTTTGCGGGTCCATTAATGGACACCTCATGATGCCCGAGCGAGACCACGAAACTGGCGTTTGTCGAGCCCATCCGTTTGCTGTCGATCACGATGAGGGCCGCGTCGGGCTCGGAACAAACCTCCATCTCGGCCAGTTCCATGGAGCCCGAGAGCGTCGCCACGAGGCGAGAGAGAAAATCGGCAAAGCTGTGCTTGGCGACGTCTTGTTCGGTGATGCTTTGCGGCCCGGCCGCCGGGGCCCCCAGAAACGCATGGACCAACGTCGAGCGCGCCGGGCTGGGAGGACTGGCGGGAGCGGCCGCTGTAAGGATTCCACGCTGGTAATCCCGGAGCTGGAAGCAGTAGCTTCGTACCAACGCCGACACCAGGGACTGCGGAGCGGCGCGTTCGCTTTGCGCTTTCAGCAGACGGTTCAATTCATTCTTCGCGTCGCGAACGGAACGCTCGATCAGGACCTGGGCGCGGCTGCTTATCGCAATTCCGGTATTTTCCTGCCATCGCGCCAGCGTGGCGGCGACCGTGCGACGGGTATCGAACCGGTCGAGCGGCTGCTCGCGCACGAAGGCTGAGATGTTAAAAGCACCGCGCATCACCCCGGTCATCGTCCGCGTGGTGAGATATACGCCGTCAGGGCCAACCTCCCGGGGCGCGATTTGAAAGTGCTGGACTTGCGCACCCGAAATAAGCACCACTCCGGGGGACGTATTGGCCAGGGTCATCTCCGCCGGCTCTGTGATACCTTGGAGCCCGCTCACCTTGATGGTCAGCTCCGATCTTTGGCCCCTGATCAGATCGGTGTTCCCAGCCAGGATCACCTGAAGCACGCGAAAGTTCTGCGCCAAGGCCAGATCGCGTTCGCGCAGCTCGATGCGAGTACTGCCCGTGATGCCATCGGGAACCTGAAAGACGGCGCGCCGGGGCGATTCAGCCAGCACTTCGGCCGGTTTTCCACCGAGCGACACCGCGGTATTCCGCGCATCACCGGTGAATCTGCCGTTGATGGCGTATGACCGCATGGGTTGTCCGACCGAGGGCATGTCGAAATCGTCCGGCGCGGCCGGCACCTGTGCCGGGTCCGGAGCCGCTTGGGGCGCCACCGGAATCGTGCTGTGGGAGACCACATGCCCGGCGGGGTCCCGCAGCAGAACGCTCAGCGCGTTTGCGGTTGGGGGAACCAGCCAGGAAAGGCGGCGCTCCTTCGGGCTGGCCGGATGATGCTCGATTTCCACGACGTATCCTGTGAGCGTCGCTGAATTTGCGCTTCGCTCCTCCGGATTTGAACCGGACGGTTCGGCGGTGACGGTGCCTGAGATGGTGTCGCCGGCGGCTACATCGTCCGGGAGATTTGCCCGTATGGTCCCGGCCGGAGTTTGAAAGACCGCGGTTTGCAGCCCGCCGCCGGTTTCCGTGGATGCGGTTACCGGTTGCGTCTGCGCCATGGCGGGCAAAGCAATCCAGGGCAAAAGGCCGATGAGAGTGAACCTAATGTGTGGCATCGTTCTTCTCCTTGCGTTTTAGAGTGCCGTGGATGAAGTCAGCAAAGACCGCAATGGCGGCCAGCAAGGTCAGAAACTGCGCGCGGCTGGGAAGCAGAATGTGCGGATCGTATAAATCGAAGAACCGGTGGTAGAGCATCCAGATCACCTGCTGGATGCTCAGGTAGCCGCAATAGAGGGAAATGCCGGCCAAGGCCCAACTGGCGATCACTTTGCGGAGCTGGACATCCGTAAATACCATTCCCTTGTCGCGGTTCAATACAAATCCGGTGATGGCGCCGAGGGTTACGCCACTGGCCGTAATCAGGAGTTTGATGACGTCGAGATAGATGTCGAGACGTTTCTTCTGCAGATCGTCGAGCTGGGTGATCCTGGGCTGGACCAGCGAAACCTGGGCCAGCAGGATCTCGAGTAAAAGCAGAAAAGCAGCTACCGCGATGAACTGAAGATACAGGTGCGATCGCCACGGCTTGCGCCGGCGCAGCCCGTGTCGAACAGTTTGGGCCGAAGCCATACCCCATCCTAATCCGTTAGTGACGAATCGGGGCGCGGCGTTTCACGCGGGCGGACCGGCAGTGGCGACTTTAGTTCAGCCCGGCCTGGTAATTGCGCAGCGAGCGCAGGTGCTTCTCGATTTCGGGCCGGTCGATGGCGTCGGGCGAAATGTGCAGGTACTTTTCCAGATCGTCGCGAGCGGCTGCCAGGTTCCGCAATTGCATATGAATCATGCCCCGCTGCTTGTAGGCGCCGGCGTCTCCGGAATCCGCCGCCAGCAGCAGATCCAGCGTCTGAAGGGCTTTGCCGAAGGCGCGGCGCAGGAAATAGACGCCGCGCAGATTGTGGAGCATGCGAGTCACGATCTGGCGTTTGCTCGAAGGCGCCAGGAAGCGCGGGTTGTCATCGAGCGGAGTCCCTGTGGACCGGCGGGCCAGGTCGAAACACTCGGTCATCGTCAGCAGGCGGCCGCCGTTGAACACGTCGATGTATGCCGAAAAATCCGGTCCCCGGTATTGCACCAGAAAGTGGCCGGGCAGGCCAATGCCATAAACCGGCTGCGCCAGCCGCCGCGCGATTTCCAGATAAACTACCGCCAGCGCGATGGGAATGCCGGTGCGCGCCGTAAGCACCTCGTTCAGGCAACTGTTGCGCGGATCGTAGTAGTTGCCGGAACTGCCCGCGAATCCCAATTCGCCGAAAAGATACTGATTCGCCGCTTGCACGTAATCGGATCCGCCCGCCTGGCCGGCCACGCGTTCGGACAATTCGACGGCGTAGGAGTCCAGAAGACCGAGGAATGGATCGACCTCAAGGTTGGGATACTCGATGCGCGCGATTTCCAGCGCTGCCCGGTCCAGATCGAGTTCCTCGCTCCGTCCAGTTAGCAGATCCAGCAAAAGCTGCATGGCAGACTAAAATAGCACCATACACCGCATGCTCCTTCGCGCGTTCTTCCTTTGGCTGTTCGGCGCTATGTTGGCCGCTGCCGGGCCGCTGCAATTTGCGTCACACATTTTTCAGGTGTTGCGTAACGAAACGATTACGGGATACGCTCTACAAGAGCGCACGCTCGTAACCTGGGGTAGCCGGCTTCTGTGGAGGAGTTTGCCGCAAGGCAATTATCGGATCGCCCGCGGCGCCGGGCGTGCGTTTCAAGAAGGCGGCTGCCTGCTGGACGTGGATGGCGACGGCCAGTTGGATGTGGTCGTCAACGAAGGCGGGCCGGCGGGCGACCTGGTCTGGTATCGCGCGCCGCATCCGGGTGAACGCGCCTGGGCGCGTTCAGTCATCGACACCGGCGTCGACGCGCCGGATATTTTGCCCACTACCCTGCTGGGTCACCGCGGAATCCTTCTGATCCACAAGCGCATGCAGGTGCGTTTTTACGAGATCCCGCCGGACGCCACGGCGCGATGGCCCTCGCAGGATGTTTATTCGTTCTACTCGCCATCCCAGCAGGGTGGCTTGCGTATGGCGGATATCGATGGCGATGGGCGGCCGGATATCCTGGCCGGCATGTACTGGATCCGGTCACCGGAGAGCTTCGAATTACCCTGGCGATTGTTTGCCATCAACCTGTGGAACGAGATGCCCGAGTCGGCCATGATGCGGCTGGCCTACGGGCCGCTGACGGGCGCGGCTCCGGAGCTTGTGGCTGCGGAACGTGAGGTTTCGCCCACGCGGCTGGCGCGTTTCGAGAAGCCCGCCGATCCGCGCACGCTCTGGATCGAGCACCGCATCGAAGGCGCAGTGGATCTTACCGCAGTGAGCAGTTTGGAAATCGCGGATTTCGACGGCGATGGGCGTCCGGACCTGCTGGTGGCGGAGAAGGCAGGGGCGGGGCGCCTGATGGTGCTGCATAACGAAGGCGAAGGCCGGTTTACGCCGGTGGAGATCGCGCGCGGCCAGCCGGTCAAATTCGCGCGCGTGGTGGACATCGATGGCGACGGACGGCCGGATATCCTGGCGATCCGGGCGGATGCGATTGTCTGGTATGAGAACCGCTCTGGTGCGAGGGTTCCTACTTCACCCCTGCCGGCGCGCCCGCGCTCTGCGCCTTGATCAGGTCGCGGATCATATCGTCGGCCGGCGCCGCGGTGTAATCTTTCGGCACCTCAAACAAGGAGGAATCCACGGGGTCGCTCGAAAGCTCGGCCACTTCCTGATTCACAACCATCAGCGGAGCGTTCGGGTCGATGGCCGGCATCTGACCCTGTCCGCCCATGTTTTTGGCCATATTTGCCAGCATCGGCATGTACATTTCCATGTGCATGCGCAGAATCACCGACTGGTTCTTGTAGATCTCCTCGAACAGCGGCCGCATGGTGTCGGCGATGCCGGGCATTTTGCCGGCAATTTTATCCATCATGGCCGTGGGATTCATGATGTATTTCTGCCAGGCGTTGTAGCCGGTCAGTTCCCGGATGGCGGGATTGCGCAATGCCTCGTCCCGCTTGGCGGTCCAGATCTGAATGATCATTTTCATGCCGGGACCGGAGGTCTGCACGTTGGCCGGCATCGGCATTTCCATGGAGATGGTGACCTCGCGCTCTTCGGCCTGCACCCCATGAATGGTGTCGGTGCGGCCGGTGACCTTCGAATCCGCGTGGGTCTGGATGGATGCCAGGGCTTTCTGGCCGGCCTTCTGTTGTTCCGGCGTCGTCTGGGGCATCGCGGCCGCGAGTGTGTCCGTTAGTTGCGATACCGGAAATGTGGCAAAGGTCTTGTGCGCGGGATTCATCAGGGTGACTTCCTGCTTCACGAAATCGAAGATCTCAAGGGAGTCGCCGGAGGTAGTGTACGCCTTATTTCCTTTCATCCGGATGGCCGACCCGGAGGCTCGCGACTGCGCGTTTTTGAGGAACTGCTCCATCAACGGCTGGAGGCCCGCCGCGGGTTTGAATTCCGTTTCATAGCGGATGGTGACGTCGGCGTGCAGGGCTGCGCCGGCACAGATCAGCGCCAGGGTGGCGATAGCAAGAGGTCTCATCGATCTTCGCCTCATGCTCAGTCTAGCGCTGAACGGGAATCTCAATCGACTGGTAACGTACTACGTCATTCGGTTTGTCGGGGAGCAGGACGCGCGCCAGGGCATGCACGACATGACCGGCCGGACAGTCGGGCTTTATCAGCGGCAGCGAGTATTTTGCCGACGCGCCTACGTGATCGTAGTCGCTCCAATCGTCGAAGGCGCGCAGGGTATCGTCTACGCAGGCGTCGTTGGTGAAGATCTCGGCCACTCGGTACACGTCATCCTCCGGCAGCAGAATGGCGATCCTTTCGCCAGGATTGGCCTTGCCGTCGGAATTGCCGTCGCCCAGGGTCAGGTCCACTTTTTGGGTGGCGTGCTGATATACCTTTACCGATTGGCCATCCACGATGCGGAAATCCAGAAAAGGCTTGGCGGGCGGGAATAGCGGGATCTCAACCGGCATGCGCGTGTCGCCTTGCACACCCATGATGCGTACGATGGCGCGTTTGAGATCGCGCACCGTCACGGTAAGCGGAACTTCGGCGAATTGCCCGGGCGCGATGGCGGGCAGGTCCGACGACATTGGCGATAGGTCCACGCCCGGATTCGGGCTCAGCCAGCGCAGCGTACCCGCGCGCAAGGGTGCCGCGCCGGTGTTCCAGATGCGCATGCGGGCGCGTACCGGCTCGCCCGCGGTGGCCCATGCCGCACCATCCAACTGGTAGCCCGCCAGCGCCAGCAGCGGCCCGGCGGAGATCCCCACTTCGTAGTCTTCGCCATCCAATTCCAGATTCAAGCGGCCGTCCCCGCCGGCGGTCAGGGTTTGGCGGCGGACATTGCCGTCGCGCAACCGGATGATGGTTACCGTCTGCGGCTTGCGCGGCGGATACAGTTTGTCGGTCTCTATCGACACCTTTACGCCAGGAATGGTGGCGCCGCCGGGCAGCCATTCACGCACGCTCGAACGAAAGCCTGTGGCCGAGACATTCGAGAGCACGGTGAATCCGGGTTGTTTGCGGTCGGTGGCGACTTCCCAGCCCCACACGCTGAAGCTCGGATAGACATCCGATGTGGTTCCAGACGGCGGGGCGCGGCAGCGGATGCGCGAACGCATTCATGTGGAATTCGAGAGTTTTGGCGATACCCGGCGTGCCGTGGTCGGAATCGAAATCCTCGGTCTCGTGCCAATCGCGTGCGTATTTCCAGATGGCGTTCAACTGGCGATGGTAGAACTGGATGAAATCGCGCGAGCCTGTCACCAGGCGGGTGCGCACGCCTTCGTAGTTGCCGTACATCTCGTCGTGCCGGTATTCCACTGGAAAATCGCGCGGCCCCACGAAGAATTCAGACGATCCCATGAAGCTGGAAGCGCTGGAAACGAGCTGCGGATACTTGCCCGCGATCCAGAAAGACATGAAGCCGCCCATGGAAAGGCCGGCGGTGGCGCGGTGGTCGCGGTCGGCGATGGTGCGATAGTTGGCATCGATGAAATCCACCAGCTCCGGAAAGTAAAGCGGAAACTGGCGGGTGGTCTCCACTGGGCTGACGTTGTAGGGGCGCTTGTAATTGTCGCCGTTGAAGCGGGGATTGAAACCATCCCACTTGACTACGATCACGTCATGCTTGCCGACGAAGTTGGCAATGTTATCGCCGCCGTAATCGGCGCCGCTATCGTAGTTGCGGTTGGGCGGATCGTCTACGGGTTTGTTGAAGCGTTCGCTCCAGCCGTGGAACCAGTAGATGACCGGATATCGTTTCCCGGAAGTGGCGTAATCCGGGGGCAGGAAGATGCGGAAATTGCGGGTCTCCTCGAACACCTGGCTGAATTGGACGCGATCCTGAATGACGGCCTCGGCGGCGAAGAGTGGAAGCGCGCCGAGCAGAAGAATCATGCAGCGGAAAATCACTTCATCATGTTAACGCGCGGCCCCGGTACTTAACGCGCGGCCCCGGTACGGGTGGGTACTTGACCGTTTTTGCGGCCGGCGGGGGCTCTCGGTTCGTTTTGTTCATCTGCCCCATTTCAGGGGTAGCGCCCTTTATATGACCGATGTCGTGTCCAAGCGGGCCTGACAGAGCTTGGCTCTCGATTTTAACCTGAGCGCGAGCATTGTTATTATCGGGTGAGTTAATCCCTCGGCCTCGATTTCCCTTTGAATGGTCGCGATCAAATCAGGGAATCCGGCCGCCATCGCCCGGATGCGGTCGATGAGCGACTCGGCGTCCGTATGCACGTCCGCCGCCAGCCGATGCCAATGCCGAAGGCCGATCGTCCGGAGACGGTATTCGCCCCCGATCTTCATCGCGAGTTTGGCTTTGTTGATATTGATGCCGCGGTAGGGTAGAACGCTTGCCAGATCATAGAACGGAGCCAGGCGGACAGCGCCATGCGCGCCGAGAAGCAGGGCATAGTTCTTCGCGTGAGCGTCCGTTCCAGCGATCAGCCAATTGAATGCGATGGCGTCCAGGAAAGACTGCACATCGTCCTCTGGATGGGTGGAGTGCTCCCGCAACAGATCGACGATCTTGCGGACTCCCGGCCCGCCGTCATTCTCGTATTTCCGGACGGGATGCAAGGCAAAGGCCTGGCACATATCCTCCTGATGCACGCGAATCCGTTCGCCGTGGTTTTGAACGCGGTCATAGCGCTCGATCACGATGGCAATCTCGTCGCGAAAGCGCCGAATGCTGGAATTCGGCACCACAAGGCCCGAAGCTCTCGCCAATCGCAGGCAGAAATGCTCGTTCTCCGCGTGGCCACCCCACTCGCCGGTCGGAGGTTTTAAGATATGAGTGGTGGGTGTGCGGCCGGACGGAATGCCCCAGCGGTCCCCTTCCAGGAGAAGGGCCGTCTTCGGTTGGGCGCCCGAAAGACTGAACTGACCCGTATCCGCCGCGGCGCGCCATGCGGAGTGATCGGCTCGCAACGCACGGAGGCGCCCGGCAATATCGTCGTCCGTCAGCCATGCGATTTCCCGGGCGGTGGGTTCGGTGCGCAACGATTCCAGTCGTTCGGGGCGGACAAACTGGACGGCCCCGGCACAATCCTCGCCGACACTGGCAATCAGCCGAAATGCATTGCGCGGGGAGACCTGAAACCGTCGTGCCCAGCTTTCGAGAACCCGATCATTGTCTGGCAACAGGCCCCATAGAAACGCCTCGATCTTGGAATGGCCGTGCGTGCCCGCGGGGAGCGGCATGGAGAGCGAAAGCGGATAGGAACCCTGATCTTGTTTCCATGAGTCTTCATAGACGAACGAGAGCCGGGCGTTCCGGTGGATGACCGAACCCATTGCTCGGCCATTGGCCAAGGCTATGAGTTGGTTTGTCATCGCGGTTTCTTGAGGGAGTCTATGACCTGATCGATGTCGACCGCCTCGGGTGAGGTTTCGGTGCGTGCCGGCAGACCATTGGGCGCTGTATCGCTGACCGCAAGCGCGATGCCAAGAGCCTTGAGCGTCCGCATGATGAGCCCAATTTCCGCGCGCGGCTTTCCGCTCTCGACCTCAATGAGCCATTTGCGGCTGGTTCCCGCCTTCTTGGCAAGGGAGATCTGATCGAGCCCAAGCTTGATCCGTCGCTCCCGGATCAAGGCCCCCAAATCGGATGAATTCCTAATCACCATCACGGCTCCTGTCCTTCTCTGTTCTCATAGTAACCGAACGGTGACATTCTGCGGTGGGAGCGAGCGGTGACATTCGGCAGAGGACACTCGAAACCTTAGCTTAGCGCGTTCATCACTGACCCTTGATGGCGAGGATGGCTCGCGCACGCTGGTTGGCGAGGAAAATGGGGACGGTTGCTGGTCCTTCGTCAAGGGCTTCAAAACGCGCTGTAATAGAAGAGATGTCCGCAATTATCCTGATGGCTGCCCTGATGGCGGCGCCGGGCGCGCTGGAGAACGCCCGCGATCGCCAAGACCGCGCCGCGCTCGAAAAGCAAACCTCGGACCTAACCGCGGCGGCTAAGAAAACGCCCCAGGATGCCGATGCGCAGTACCGCGTCGCGCTGGCTTCTTCTTACCTGGCGGAAGTTTCGCTCGAGCTACGCGACAAAAGACAGGCGCAACAGGCGGCCGACGCGGGCATTGAAGCGGCGCAGCGAGCGATTGCCATCAATTCCAAAAACGCCGAATATTATCGCGTGCTGGGGACGCTGTGCGGCCAGGTGGTGCCCGCCAATCTCCTGTTTGCGCTATCGTACGGCAAGCGTGCGCGGGAGGCGATCGACAAGGCGCTGGAGCTGGATCCGAAATCGGCGCAGGCGTACCTGGCGCGCGGCGTGGGGAACTACTATCTGCCCGAGGGAATGGGCGGCGGTCCGGGCGTAGCGATTCCGGATTTCAAGAAAGCCGCCGCGCTCGATCCCGGATTGGCGGAAGCGTATCTTTGGCTGGGGCTGGCGCTGCGAAAAGACCATCACAATGCGGAGGCGCGCCAGGCGTTCGAAAAGGCGCGGCAGCTCGATCCCGCGCGCATCTGGATCAAAGAGCAATTGGATAAGACGCCGGCGCAATGAAGAACCTCGCGGTGGTGGCGGGGATTCTGGCTATCACCGCGCTTACCTGGTTCGAATTCCCTGGACACACCTGGCTGCAGCAGGATACCCAGATCTATGTCCCGATCCTGGAGCACCTGCGCGATCCGGCGGTGCTGCGGCGTGACATCCTGGTGAGCAGCCCGCATGTGTCGTTCACCCTATATGACGAGACGGCGCGGGCGTTGGCCCGAATTACGGGGCTGGGCTTTCGCGAGGTGCTCGAGGGCGAGCAGATCGTCACCCGCGCGCTGGGCATCTGGGGCTTGTACTTGATGGCTACGGCGCTGGGGCTGCCGGCGCCGCTATCGCTGCTGGTTGCGGGGGCGATCTCGTTAGGCGCGACCATCGGGGGGCCGGCCGTGCTTTCGATGGAGATCGAGCCCGATCCGCGCGGTTTCGCCGTACCGTTGCTGTTTCTGGCCGTTGGCTTGGCGGCACACCGGCGCGATCTGGCCGCTGGAATTGCAGGCTCGGCTGCGTTTCTGATCCATCCGCCGACGGTGTACCCGTTTTGGGCCGTTTACCTGGTGCTGGCCATCGTACGCCGCCGGTTCAAGGCGTTCGTGCCGCTGGTGTGCGCGGGCGTGGTGCTGGCGCTGGCGGCACATTTTCAGGAGGGGGCCAGCGAAGCGCAGTTGTTCTTCGCGCGGATTACGCCCGCTATCGAGCAGTTGCAGCGGCTGCGCGTGCCCTACTCCTGGATCTCTGAATGGGGACGCGGATGGATGCCGCATTACCTGGTTCTGTGGGCCGCCGCGATGCTGGCTTACCTGCGGTTGCCGAAACGGACGCCACCGGAGCTGAGATTCTTCCTGATCGGGCTGCCTCTAGTGGGCATTCTGAGCGTGCCGGTTTCCTACCTGTTGCTCGAGAAACTGAAGTGGTCGCTGGTGCCGCAAGTGCAGCCGATGAGGGCGCTGTTATTCGTCACGGTGGTCGCGCAATTCTGCGTCGCCGCCGCGGGGATCGGCGCCGCGCAGGCCCGCCGGTTTGTGGAAGCGTTCGCCTGGTTCGCCCTGGTCTACCTGGCGTCTTTGAACCAAAACGTTATCTGGTTGCCTGCGGCGGGGGTTGCCGCGACGGTCGCGCTGCTGGCCGCCGGCGCCAGTTTCGCGGTCTGGACGCAAAGCCGGGCCGCGCCTGTGCTCGTCGCCGCGGCCGCATTTTTCCTGGCTCCCACGCTGGGCGGCGTGGCCACCTATCCGCGCCTGCATACTCCCGAACTGACCCAGCTTTCGGTATGGGCGCGGGCCTCCACGCCGGGCGACGCGGTCTTTCTGTTCGCCGATGCAGGAAAACAACTGCAGCCAGGCATTTTTCGGGCGGAAGCGTTGCGCGCGGTGTATGTGGATTGGAAGGGCGGCGGGCAGGTGAACTATCTGACCGGCCTGGGCGAGCAGTGGTGGTGGCGGTGGCAACAAGCCATGGCCGCCGGGTTCAGCCCCGCCGACACTGCCCGCTATCGCGCGCTGGGTATCAATTATATTGTTCTCTCGCCTCGCCACCAGCTTCCGGATCATACCCCGGCGTTCGAAAATTCCGCATACCTGGTGTACGCGCCTTAGCGGCAGACCGCCCGTATTTCACTCCCAATCGCTTTAAATCCAAAAGCTTGGGCTTTGCTCGCACGAAAAGGATTAACTATCTATTTGCTTATAATCGCGGCCAACTAAGTACGGCAAATTGCGGTTTTCAATGTTATACTCTTGGCGCGGCCTCTGTAAGATCGCTTCAGGGCCGAGAGAACGGATAGTTTTCCTGCACGCTCTCGGACTCACCCGGAAGGGGTGTTCTCATGCTCGACCTAACCATCGTTCGCATCATATTCGTGCTCGTCTTAACCGCGTCCGGCTACCTGCTACATCCATTCCAAGCTGCTCCTTCGCCGTGGGCAGCGTTGGCCGGGCTGATCATCGGCGTGGGCATCATCTTCTTCGAACTGCGCCTGGAGCAAGTCAGTTTGAAACGGCTGATCGGCGCGGCCTTCGGATCGGTGCTCGGCATTATCGGGGCATTTTTCATGTCATTGGTGCTGCGCTGGGCGCGGCCGGATGGTACAACCGCCTCTCAACTGGTTGCCTTCATCCAGGTTTGCCTGCTTCTGTGGATGACTTACGTCGGGCTAATCGTCGGCGCGAAAAAAGGAGACATGCTCAATCTCTCCGCCTTAGGTGGTATTTTCGGCGGCGAGAAGGTATCCAAGAAGTCGTTTAAGATCCTGGACACCAGCGTAATCATCGACGGGCGCATCGCGGATATCGCCGAAACCGGATTTCTCGACGGCGTGCTGGTGATCCCCCAGTTTGTCCTGCGTGAACTGCAACTGGTGGCCGATTCTGCCGACTCCATGAAGCGCAACCGCGGCCGGCGCGGCCTCGACATCCTGCAGCGCATCCAGAAAATGGCGCACCTGAATGTCCAGATTGTGGAGGACGATTTTCCGCACGTGCGCGACGTGGACATGAAGCTGATCGAACTGGCCAAAGTCTACGATTCCAAAATCATCACCAATGACTTCAATTTGAATAAGGTGGCGCAGTTGCACGGCGTCCAGGTGCTCAACATCAACGAGCTTGCTAACGCGCTGAAACCCATCGTGCTGCCGGGCGAGACCATGCGCGTCTTCATACTCAAGGAAGGCAAGGAGTACAACCAGGGCGTCGCGTATCTCGACGACGGAACCATGGTGGTGGTAGACAACGCGCGCAAGATGATCTCCAAGACCATCGATATCTCAGTCACGAGCGTGTTACAGACCACCGCCGGTAAGATGATTTTCGGTAAGTTCGACGAGCGTATGCACGCGGTGGCGGCGGGGGCCGAGAGACACGATCGCGCTCCGCGTAAGCCGGATGCGGTGACCTCCGAGAAAACCACGGTAGAATCGTAGTTTCGTATGAAAGTTGCCGTGATTCTGCCAGCCGCGGGACTGGGCACCCGCATGGGCCGTTCTTCCGCGGAGAAGGCCGGCACCAGCCGGAAACAGTTTATGCTGCTGGATGGATCGCCCATCCTGCTGCACTCGGTGCGCAAGTTTGCGGCTTCGCCGCGAGTCCACGAGATTGTGGTGGCCGTACGGGCCGAGGACCTTGAGTGGGTGAGCGAGCTGCTCGCGCGCGAGGTGCACGGTAAGAAGGTGCGGGTGGTGGAGGGCGGAAACTCCCGCCAGCAGTCGGTGGAAAACGCGTTACGCACGCTCGATCCGGACACCGCGCTGGTCGCCGTACATGACGCGGTGCGCCCGTTCATCGACCTGGAAACCATCGACAAGGTAATTGACGAAGCCGCCGAAACCGGCGCCGCAATCGTAGGGATCGTGCCGGTGGATACGGTGAAGCAGGTCGCCCGGGCGCAAACCACCAAGGCCCGCATCCGGGCCACACTGCCGCGCGAAAAGCTGGTGCTGGCGCAGACTCCTCAGGTTTTCCGCTATGATCTGCTGACCCGCGCGTTCGCCGCCGCGCAGAGCGACGGATTCATCGGCACCGATGAGTCAAGCCTGGTGGAGCGGCTGGAAGTCGAAGTCAGCGTGGTGCTGGGAAGCGACCGCAACATCAAGATCACCAAGCCTAGCGATATGGACTTGGCGCGCCTTTTCCTGGAAGAGGAAACCGCGCCGCGCGAACTATGAAAGACCGGTTCTCCGCCGGCGTTCCCAACTTATGACCGAATACCGTACGGGCCAGGGCTGGGACACCCACCGGCTGGCGGCGGACCGCCCGCTGATCCTGGGAGGCGTTACGATTCCGGCGGAGTTCGGGCTGGCCGGCCACTCGGACGCCGACGTTCTTTCGCACGCCATTACCGACGCCCTGCTGGGCGCCGCCGCATTGGGCGATATCGGCATGCACTTCCCCGATACCGACCCACGCTGGAAGGGTGCGGGTAGCCTGCTGTTTCTGACCCATGCCCGCGACCTGGCGCGCGCCCGCGGCTACCGGATCGTCAACGTGGATTCCACCGTCATTCTGGAGCGCCCCAAGCTGAAAGAGTATCGGGAAGCGATTCGCCGGCAACTGGCGGCGGCGCTGGATATTGAGGTAGAACGAATATCGGTCAAGTTCAAAACAGCCGAGAAACTGGGGCCAGTAGGTGAAGGCCTATCCGCTGAAGCCCAGGCGATTGTAACTCTGCGTTTGGATTTGTAGGGGGCACTTACAATCCGGAGTCCCGCCGGTTATCGTAAGCCTCCCGAAAATGGACCCTGGCGCGGTGAACCAGGACGCGCAAGTAACCGGCATCTACCTGGTGCTGGCGGCAGATTTCGGCTTTGTCCAGCTCATCAAGATACATGGCGCGCAGAATCTTACGATCCTTTTCGGCGAGACTATTCATGGTCAGCTCGATTTCCCGCCGCATGTCGGCGTCAATCAGGGGCGCATCCAGATCCAACTTCTGGTCGATGGGTTCTTCCACGTTTTCGTCCCACGGTTCGTAGCGCTGCAGCGTCCGGCAGAGCTCCCGCACCACGTTCTCGCACACCGCGTTGACAAACGCTCCGAAGCGCTCGGGAAGCCTCACGCCCTCTCCCTGCCGCAGCGTGTTCAAGACGCGGCACAGAGTTTCCTGGCGGGCCTCCTCGATCAAGTCGGGAGACCGCAGGCGCACGCGCAGTTTCAGGTAGAGCACTCTACCGAAGTACGCAGCGAAGTGGTCGCCCGCGGCGGAATCTCCATCGGCCAATCGCCGCACATACTGCTCGTCGAATGGTTCAAATATCAATCGCGTGCCTTCAGCTAAAGAATTAGGTAGCGAATGCGCACAAGTTACCGGTGTGTATGTGGGCCGTGGAACAAGAGGATCGCGCGAGACTTCCCCCCCACTTGAGAGTACTATGTTATACTAACTTCAACCCCGATGCGAAGGGGACCAAGAAGTTATTAATACAGGGTCAAATCTGTTCGACGCGGCCCAGGCGGAATCTTCGGATTCCGCCTGGAACGCCCTCCAGCCTTCCAAAAACGTTTCGCCTCAGGGACACGCTCTCCTTTGCGCTTCAGACAAAGTGATATCGTGGACTCAGCACTCATGGGACACGATCTCCGTTTTGCTTTCCGCACCCTGGCACGCAGTCCTTTATTTACAGCCGTAGCCGTACTGTCGCTGGCACTGGGTATAGGCGCCAATACCTCCATTTTTTCCCTGCTCGATCAGGTTCTGTACCGTTCGCTGCCCGTGCGGGATCCCCGGTCGCTGGTCATTTTTCATGTGGATGATCACAGCAGCGGGTCGAGCATGTCGGACAACTCGCAGAGCGTGTTCTCATACCCTATGTACCAGGATCTACGCGACCGGGCTCCGGCGTTCGATGGAGTCGTGGCGCGCGCCGGCGTGGCGGTCAGCGTGTCGTGGAACGGCCAGACCGAACGGGCGCGCGCGGAAGTCGTCTCCGGGAACCTGTTCGAGGTACTGGGCGTTTCGGCGGCCATCGGCCGTTCGCTGACGCCTGAAGACGACGGCGCGCCGGGCGCCCATCCCGTAGTCATGCTGAGCCACGATTACTGGGTACGCCGCTTTGCCGCGGATCCTAACGTCCTGAACCAGAAGGTGGCGATCAACGGCCATCCCATGGTCGTGGTCGGGATCACGCCGGCAGGCTTCCGCGGCGTGCTGGCCGGAGAGAATCCTGAAGTGCTGGCGCCCATCGCCATGAAGCGCGAATTGACCCCCACCTGGGACGCGCTGACCGACCGTACCACCCGCTGGCTCAATATCCTGGCGCGCCTGAAACCGGGGAACTCGGCTGCCCAGGCGCAAGCCGCCCTGCAGACGGTTTACCGGCCGGTTCTGGAATCGGAGCTCAAGCAGTTTCCAGTGCATAGCAAGCATGCCGAGCAGCTTATCCTGGGCCAAAAACTGGAGGTGGAGCCGGCCTCCCAAGGCATCAACCAGTTGCGCCAGGAATGGGAGAAACCGTTGGTGGCGCTGATGGCGCTGGTGGGCCTGGTGCTGCTGATCGCCTGCGCCAATGTGGCCAATCTGCTGCTGGCGCGCGCCACCTCGCGCCGCCGCGAGATGGCTATCCGGCTGGCATTAGGCGCCAGCCGCCGTTCGCTGCTGCGGCAACTGCTGATCGAGAGCCTGGTCATGTCCCTGGCCGGCGGGGCCATCGGGGTGCTGGTTTCGGTGTGGACCACCACGGCGCTGCTACGCATTCTGCCTGCGGACGCCACCGGAGGGTGGATCTCCGCCAACGTCGACGGGCGCCTGCTGCTGTTCACGCTGGCGTTATCCGTTTTTACCGGGCTGCTGTTCGGCCTGGCGCCGGCAATGCAGTCGAGCCGGGCCGAAGTGGCATCCACTCTGCGCGAGCAACCTGCGGCACTGGCTTCGGCAGGGGGCGCGGCCCGCTTCCGCCGCTCGCTGGTGGTGGTGCAGTTGGCGCTGTCGCTATTATTGCTGGTGGGGGCCGGGCTGTTTGCCCGCAGCCTGTTTAACCTGATGCGCGTGGATCCCGGCTTCCGCACCGAGCGGCTGCTGACTTTCGCCGTAGATCCTTCGCTGAACGGTTACACCCGCGAGCGCGGCTTCATTTTCTATCACGATTTGCAGGAGAGGCTGGCGCGGATGCCCGGCGTAGTGGCCGTGGGAGCCGCCAATCCCGGTCCGCTCACTAATAGCAACCGCGGCAGCAACGTCACGGTGGAAGGCTACCAGGCGCGGGAGGACGAAGACATGGATGTCTCCCGGCATTCGGTCAGTCCCGGCTATTTTCACGCGCTGGGTACGCCGCTCGAGCGCGGCCGCGAAGTTGCCGAGCGCGATCTGCATTCGCCGGATAAGGTGGTGGTGGTGAATGAGGCGTTTGTAAAGCGCTTCTTCGGCAGCCGCAATCCGCTGGGTCACAAGATGATGTACGGCGCCAGCAACAAACGACTGCCCGACATGGAAATCATCGGGGTGGTGCGCGACTTCAAGCACAACAGCCTGCGCGACCAGGTGAAGCCTTCGGTCTACTCGCCTTATACCAACGAGGAACAGTTGGACCGGATGGAGTTCTACATCCGCAGCCAAAGGCAGAGCAGCGAACTGGGACCGCAGGTGAGGCGGCTGGTGCAGCAGATGGATGCCGGGCTCCCGGTGTTCCACATGCGGCCCGTCGAGATCCAGGTGCAGGAATCGATGCAAATGGACCGCCTGATCGCCATACTCTCTTGCGCTTTCGGCCTCCTGGCCACGCTGCTGGCGGCTATTGGGTTGTATGGTGTAGTGGCTTTTACGGTGGCGCGGCGCACGGCGGAGATCGGCATCCGGGTGGCGCTGGGGGCGGTTCCGCGCGATGTGCTGTGGCTGGTGATGAAGGATGTCGGGTTGCTGCTGATCCTGGGGCTGGCGATCGGGTTGCCGGCGGCTTTGGTGCTGGCCCGCCTCGTGGAATCCCAGCTTTTCGGCTTGAAGGCGGGCGATCCGCTGATTTTTGCGGGCGCCTCGCTGGCGCTGGTGGTGGTGGCAGTGTTGTCGGGGCTGATTCCCAGCAGCCGCGCCGCGCGGATCGACCCGATTGTGGCCTTGCGGCATCAGTAGGTGAAAGGCGAGCTCAAGCAAACCCTATATTTGCCACAGATGAACGCAGATGAACACGGATGATGGGAGCCATACCGCGACCAACCCACCAGCCACTAGCCACCAGTCACTAGCCACCGCATTCTGCGTCATACTTAAGCCATGCTCCGCCGTGCCGCGCCGATGGTTGCGTTATTCGCCGGTTTGCTGGCCGCCCAGTATGGCACCCCGCCCAAGGCCAGCGAACAGGACTACCCGGTGCATACCCGGTTGGACAAGCTGGCTATCGGGGTGGAATATCTGGTGCACAGCTTTTCGGGCGGCCGGGAAACTTTCATCGCCAAGGGCTACCTGGTGG
The DNA here is from genome assembly GCA_963843255.1 of Bryobacterales bacterium. Lineage (GTDB taxonomy): Bacteria > Acidobacteriota > Terriglobia > Bryobacterales > Bryobacteraceae > Bog-159. The sequence goes on from CAWJJQ010000013.1 coordinate 183,627, forward strand.
TAGAAGTGGCCCTCTTTCCTGACAAAGGCGAGAACCTGGTGGTGAGCGCCAGTCAATTCGCCCTGCGCGTGAACGGGCACAAACAGGCGATCGCGGCGCAAGCCGCCGAGTTCGTCGCCGCCTCGTTGAAGTATCCGGACTGGGACAACCGGCAGTGCGATCCGTGCACCCAGGCTTCCGCCGGCCCGGTGATCTTCGGCGCACCGGCGCCCGTCGAACGGTTCCCAGGCGATCCGCGCGCCGCGCCTCCGCGAGGGGTCCCTCGCGCGCCTGACGACAACGCCCGCGGAATCGAAAAACAGCCGCCCGTTAAAGCCGATGAATTAGCCCTCCAGACCGTGCTGCAGGAAGGCGAACACCACGGGCCTGTGAGTGGTTATCTGTTCTTTCCTTACCAGGGTAGATCCGGCCGCATCCATAAACTCGAATTGGATTACGCCGGAGCGGCGGCAAATGCCACTCTGGCTTTGATGTAAGCGTTGGCATTCGTCCCGGTTGAAAAAGCTGGAACTGGTTATCCAGTACTACTATACGAGCAAATGTCAACATCTCTTTCGGCTAAATCTGCTTAATCGCCGGCTCTTCCTGCCGCCTCTCCAAAATTTTTTTTCATTTGGACATTTTTCTGTTGCATTCAATCTCGGGCGGTAGTAAACTCCGACGTATTAATGTTGTGGCCTGGTATTTTTGCGGAGTGTGCCAGGTAGGTGTGTGAACGGGGGGGATACGTGATCGCTTTAGGGGCAATCGGGTCAGTTCAAGTGTTGTCAGGAAGCCACCAGCGATAGCTATTTCACCGTGAACATTGGGTAGCAGCCCGGCTGAAACCAGCCGGTGAGGGTATTTCAATTCAAGGGGATACAGATGCGTAACAACTTGACGGCGTTGCTGTTCGGCATTTTGCTTTCGACAGCATTGCTTTTCGGGCAAACCTCTACCGGAGCGTCCAGTTTGACGGGGCGAGTAACTGATGCCACCGGCGCGGTGGTTCCCAATGCGGTGGTAACGATAACGGAGAATTCCACCAGCACTTCCACGACCACCAAGACCAACTCTTCAGGGCTTTACTTGTTTAACGATGTTCAGCCTGGAACCTACGACATAACTGTCACGAACCAGGGCTTCCGCAAAGCGGTGATCCGCCATCAGGCCGTGATAGTCGCGACAGCGATCACCGTCGATGTCGCGTTGGAAGTTGGCGGCGCGACTGAGGTTGTCGAAGTCACCGCGGAATCGACCGCTGAACTTCAGACTTTGAATGCCACCATGGGTTCGACCATGACCAATCAAGGCTTGCTGGAGTTGCCGACCATCAACCGCGATGTGAACTCATTGCTGTTCTTGCAACCCATGACTGCGCCCACCTTCGCCGCCGAAGGTAACGTCACTAGCGGCCAGGTGGCGGGCAATATGTCGGACCAGAACACCTACTTCCTGGATGGCGGAAATGCCACCAGCGATTTCGACGGTGACAACGGCACGTACGTTGGCAGCCGTTCGGCCGTGGTCCCTACCCCCATCGAGAGCGTGGAAGAGTTCCGCGTTAACACCAACAACATGACGGCCGACTTCGGTTTCTCGGGTGGCGGCCAGATGCTGCTCACCACCAAGCGCGGCACGAATCAATACCACGGTTCGCTATACGATTATTTCCAGTCGGATGTACTCGCGGCCAACGACTGGTTCAACAATTTCGAGGGCATCGCCAAGCCCAAGGCGCATTACAATCGCTTCGGCGGGGCTTTCGGTGGTCCGCTGCTGCCGGAATTCCTCGGTGGCAAAACGTACATCTACATGAATTATGAGGGTGAGCGTTATCCCCGCAATGGTCCGTTCGAGAGATTGGTTCCCGCCGACACCCTGAAACAGGGCATATTGCAATTCCGGGATGCCACGGGCAACATCGTCCAATACAACCTGGCGAACTCCACCGCGTGCGGGCCTTCCGGTGGCCAGCAGTGCGATCCGCGCGGCCTTGGCTTGAGTCCGACCGTAAACGCGTTGTGGTCGAAATACGAACCGGCCTGCAATGACATGAATTACGGCGATCATGGTCTGAATACTTGCGGCTTCATCGGGAACCTGTCCTATCCGCTCTCAACCAATTTCGGAGTCGTACGTATCGATCACGACTTCGGAGCCAAGTGGCGCTGGTTCACCAGCTACCGCTATTACCGCGAGATCGACCCCACCACCAATCAGGTGGACATCGGCGGTTTGCTGCCCGGCGACAAGTTGGGACAGCCGGCGTCGGCATCCTCCTTCCCGGTTCAGCCGCGCTATTTCGTTACCGGACTCACCGGAACAATCACCCCCAACCTGACCAACGAGTTGACCCTCAGCTATACGCGCAATCAGTGGCAGTATCTGCGTGTCGGCGCCTTACCCCAGCTCCCCGGACTGAACGGCGCGCTGGCAATCGGCGGTGAGACCAGCAACCCGCTCATGCCGATCAACGTGGATACCCAGAACGCCCGCAACAGGCTGTGGGACGGCCACGATTATGGCCTGCGGGACAACCTGAGCTGGTTAAAGGGCACGCATCTGTTCCAGTTCGGCGGTGAGTATACCTATGACTGGTGGAAGTTCGACCGCTACGACAACGTTGTCGGCGGACTGACGCAGCTTGTCCAGGAGGTCAGCAACTCGGGCGTCAACATCGACCCGAGTTATGTGCCCTTCGGCTGCAGCGATTCGGTGACAACCAATTGTTTGCCCGCTTCGTCGATCGGATCCTATAAGAGCCTCTATGGCCAGGTACTGGGTCTGGTCAGTGCGACCAATATCGTGGTGTCGCGCACCGGCGCCAACCTGACCGCTAACCCGATCGGCGATCCGGTTAAATCGGTCCTGCATGACCCCAGCTACAGTATGTTCTTCAATGATTCGTGGAAGATCAAACCCAACCTGACCTTAAGCTATGGATTGAATTGGACCATTCAGCTCCCGCCCGTCGACGTCAATGGTGCGCAGGATGTACTCACCACCTCCACCGGCCAGGTGATCACCGCGAATAACTATCTGGCGAACACACAGCGGCTGGCGAACCAAGGACAGGTATACAACCCTGTTTTGGGTTTCACTCCCGTCGGCGACCTGGGATCCGGCCAGAACACGTATCCGTACCATCCGTTCTACGGTGGTTTCGGGCCCCGCGCCGCTCTGGCGTGGAATCCGGAAGCCCACGGCGGCTGGCTGGAGAAACTGCTGGGCAACAAGGCTACGGTATTGCGTGCCGGATTCGGCCGCTTCTACTCGCGCAGCCTCGCCGCCGGCCTGGTTTCCACATCGGTCCTGGGTGACGGATTCCTGCAGCCGGTGGGTTGCCAGAACCCCAATTCCACCGGGGCTTGCACCGGAACCGGTATCGTAAATCCGACCAACGCTTTCCGTATCGGCGTGGACGGGACCAACGCTCCGGTGGGCGCTATAACCTCAACTCTGCCGATCCCGGTTACGCCCGGCTACAATGCCCCCTACTCCACCTTGGTGGAATCCCTGGACCAGGCATGGAAGCCGACCTCCACGAATTCGGTCGATTTCAGCATTCAACGCCAATTCAAGGGTAACTTGATCATGGAAGTCGGTTACGTCGGTGTCTGGGCAAACAACCTGTATCAGGGTATCGATTTGGGCAGTGTGCCCTACATGATGAAACTGGGTGGGCAGACCTTCGCCCAAGCCTACGCCAACATGTACCAGGCACTGGCGGCGGGTAAGACTCCGGCGGCCCAGCCCTTCTTTGAGACCGCTTTGAAGGGCAGTCCGTACTGCGGCGGCGGCAGTTGCACCGCGGCCGTAGCCAATAACGAATCGGGCAATATCCTCACGCAATCCGTCACCAGTCTGTGGAGCGATCTGGACACCCAGTGGACTGCGTTTGGGCCGGCTCTGACTTCCACGAATCAGTGCTTCTACTGCTACGCCTATACCTCGGATGGTTATTCCAATTATCAGGCGATGGTGGTTACGGCGCAGAAGCGCTACTCCAATGGCTTGACGCTCAACGCCAACTTCACCTGGAGCCACGCGCTGGGCATCATCAGCACTAACCAGTCGTATACGCTGGACAACGCCGGCAACCCCTTCAATCTCTACTCGGATTACGGTCCGCAGTACTTTGACCGGAGATTCGTGTTTAACCTGCTGAGTAGCTACACGCTTCCCTTCGGCAAGGGGCACCGGCTGGGTCAGGGTGCGTTCCTGAGCCGGGTGCTCGGTGGATGGACGGTTTCCCCGATCTTCTCGTGGGGTACCGGCCTGCCGATCAATTTCGGCACCGGCTCCTACCAGGAGCAGGGCCAGGCTTGGGACGGCGATCTCAGCGCTTCCGCGATTCCCGTCGGCACCACCGGCGCCAGTTCTCTCAGCAACACGCAACACTACGGCGTAAACAACACTGGCACCATCGGTGTGAACGGCAACTCATCTAACGGTGGCAGCGGTGTAAACCTGTTTTCCAACCCCTCGCAGGTCTACAACGATTTCAGGCCGTTCATCCTGGGTATCGATCAGCGAACCGGCGGCGCGGGTACGGTCTATGGCCAGCATCGCTGGAACCTGGACGTCGGTCTCACCAAGGACACCCAGTTTACCGAGCGGGTCGGTATGCAGATCTTCGTGCAGGCGTTCAACATGCTGAATCACATGCAGTGGGGCGACCCCAGCATGAACCTGCTCGATCAACCCGACTTCGGCGTGCTCGGCGGCCAATACGGCGCGCTGACGCTCGGCGGCTCGGGCGCCTCTGCCAATTACACTCGCATTATCCAACTCGGCCTGCGTCTCCACTTCTGAGCCGCGGTCAGTTTTAGAAGCTGTGAAAGAGGCGAACCTTAGGGTTCGCCTCTTTTTTTGGTGCGCGGAATCGTGACCGGAGGCGCTGCAAGGCGCTTTGACAGGGCGCATAGGGTGAAGCCCGGAATGGGCCTGTGGGAGCGGCAAAGTCTCTCGCGGAAGGCAAAGCGAACCCTGCCTGCATCGCCTCAAGTCGCGGACATCTGGATGTGGACCCGCAGGTACGGTGATTCAGGACAGGAGGCCGCGAGGCTTTCCCCGTAACCCGATTTCCGGCTACGCTAGCGGAGGGGCGGTTCCACCGTGTTCCAGTACATGACGAAGTCGCCGTGCAACCGCAGGAATTCGCCCACCACTCCCAGAAACGACTCCCCGGGATCGGGCTTGGGTACGATGAACACCGACCGCCAGTCGTCGTATGTACCCCAGCGGTTGGGATCGTGGGAATAAGGCACGAAGTAGATTGAATTCGTTCTGGCGTCGGGCCACGGTCCCAGGCTTTCCAGGTTGGCGAGCAATTGAAACTGGCTCCCGCCGGCGGACACTGTGTCGAGCCTGATACCGACCAGGTAATAGGCTTTCAGGCCGTCGGAGATTTCCATAGGATATACCTGCCGGAGGATGCGCGTGATGCGGCCTGAAATCACCGATCCTTTAGGTACGATCAGTTTGCCTTTATCCCTGACGTCGCGCGTGACCGTAAGTGACAGCTTGGTGCCCGTGACCGTGGTGCGCTCGTCGATGGCTTGGGCCAGTATCGTTTCCAGTTGCAGTCTTGACGGCAGAAGCGGCCCCACCTCTCGGACTGCCGGTACCGCGGCGGGGACCAGTATAGTCCTTGCGGCCGCCGTAGAGGCCGGCGTCTTCGACCGCGCAATCTCCGTGGGAGGTCCCATGGCGGTCTCCACAAACAGGTCCCCGCGCTTCGATACGTATTGCCGGCAGTCACTGACATGCGCGGTAATATGCTGCTGTTTACCCGATCGTTCGACGAGATCGAACTGCATCGTTTCAGGCAGTAGAACCGTGTTCGGACCAAAGCGGGCATGGGTGAACTGGAACGTCTGGTTGATAGACCTCAGGTCCGACCCGGGGGGCGGTTCCCCAGCATGCAGTGCCAGCCTTGCCATTTCCAACGTGGCAGGTTCAAGCCAGATCGTGCCCGTGTAGCCGAGCGTTACGGGCACCCCGCCCACGTTGAGGGAATAAGTGCTGGTCGCCTTCGGCATCGCAAAATCGGTGCGCAACAGGGAATCACCACCCGCGGATTCGTTCACGACGCCGTAGTAAGAGGCGTCCGTGGTCAGGAAAAGGGCGCGCGAGTAGAGGGCGAAAGTTCCGGTTCCGCCTTTCGCGAATTCAGCCAGTACCGCGCGTAACCGCGACTGATCGCCGGCGTCGGCAGGCCAGGCATATATTTCCTTACCGTTGATCACCCCGGCCGTGGCTTCGAGCGCCGGTAAAGCCACCGCCGCCCCGTTGGGACCACTTTCGCCGCGCTCGAAAGATACCGAACACGCGAAGTCCGGCGTGTTGGCGAGGCTGTCCACGACTTTCTGCCGGATCCGGCGAACGGGTGTCTCTCCTTGCAAGCCGCCGCCGAACGCAAAGGCAAGCGTCATCCAAAGCCGGGCACAGCGGCCGAGGCTAAGCGCTGACATAGAAGACAAGGTAGCAGATATGTCGCGGCCCTGGGACGCGCAATCCCACCAGCGAACGGTCTCCCCTTCCTTTCGCACGAAAACTGTGGATCTTAGCGCGGAATCCGGCTTGCTTAGTGTCGGGCCGGAGGTGGTCCATGTCCAAGCTGCAGCGGGTGCGAGAAGTTCCGTCCGCTCCTCTATCGCCGGAATACGTCAGCCAGAAAACCCAGGAAGGCTGGAAGCTGACGGCCATCGAATGGGAGCGGGAAGTCGAGGAGACGGCCGGTCAGCCGGGGCCCTTGACCGAAGACGTGCCGTACGGCCTGCGGGTCTCCGCGGACTGTAGCCACCTGGAGGAGAATATCACCGAAAAGCAGGCGCTGGTCCTGATGATGGACCTGATCGTTCAGGATGCGCCACTGTCGCTGGTAGCGGAGGAGTTGAACCGGAAAGGATTCCGCACGCGGGCCGGCTCCAACTGGACGCCAGGATCCGTGTTCGACATGCTGCCGCGCCTGATTCAGGTCGGGCCGCGCATCTTCTCGAGCACGGAGTGGACCGCGCGCACGCGTCACCTGTTCCGCATGGCGTGAGCGCTGTGGGGCAGGCCCCCGGCCTGCGCGGGGCTCTCAGCCCCGCTTTTGGCGGCCTTGAGAGGCCGCCGCAGGCGGAGCGCCTGCCCCACAACGGCCACGCCCAACCGGTTTCCTCTGCTAATATAGTGAGACGTGTCCCCGGAACCCACTGGTTTTCCAGGATCGCAGGCGATGCCGGTAACCGATCAAACGCGCGCTGATGCCTGGCGCCGCGTACAGTTGGCGCGGCATCCCAAGCGACCTCATGCCCTCGATTACATCGAGCGTGTCTTCACCGATTTTCGCGAGATTCACGGCGACCGGTTGTTCGGCGACGATGCGGCCATCGTGTGCGGGTCTGCATTCCTGAACGGCAAGCCGGTGATGGTGGTAGGAGAGCAGAAGGGCCGCGACACCAAGCAGAAGCTGTATCGCAATTTCGGCATGCCCAAGCCCGAAGGCTATCGCAAAGCGCTACGGGTGATGCAACTGGCCTCTAAATTCGGACGGCCCATCGTGACGTTGATGGACACTCCGGGGGCTTATCCCGGAATCGACGCAGAGGAGCGCGGTCAGGCCGAAGCGATCGCCCGTAATCTGCGGGAGATGGCCCGGTTGTCGGTGCCCGTAATTGCGGTGGTGATCGGGGAAGGCGGCAGCGGCGGCGCTTTGGCGCTGGGGGTCGGCAACCTGGTCCTGATGCTGGAAAACGCCATCTACAGCGTGATCTCGCCGGAGAGCTGCGCGGCGATCATCTGGCGGGACTCCACCAAGGCGGAACTGGCGGCGGCCGCGTTGAAACTGACCGCGGAAGAGCTGCTGAAATTGGGCCTGATCGACGGTGTGGTGGCCGAGCCGGCCGGCGGCGCCCAGGAGGATACCGACGCGGCGGCCCGCGCCCTGAGCGACAGCCTGAGCAAGGCCATCGAGAGCCTTTCGTCACTTGGTCCCGATCAACTGGTGGAACAGCGCTACACCAAGTTCCGCCACATGGGCAACTTCTTCGCGTGAAAAAGAGTGTCTGGCTGGGCATTCTGTTCATAGTGTTGGTGGTTGGTTTCGTGGTGTTTTCGACCGTCAACACCGGGCGCATCCGTTGCGAAGTCTGCGTTACCTTCCAGGGGCGCCAGTCCTGCCGTACCGCCTCCGCGCGCACCCGCGATCTGGCGTTGCGCGCCGCCACGGAGAACGCCTGCGCACTGATATCTTCCGGTGTAACCGATTCCAACCAATGCAATAACACGCCGCCGGATAGCGTCCGCTGGCCGTAAGGTGAGGTGGCATGTCTGGAGTCCAACGTGATCGAACCTGATATAGAAGGTGTGCTTTCCGCTGCCGAGGTCGGCCGCATCCTGGGAGTTCACGCGCGCACGGTGCAATGGCGCCGGGCCACCACCCGCCCGCCATCCCCGCTGGCACACAGCGACGAGAGAAGTTGCATCGCATCTGGAAACAGCTTCTTGAACTCTATAGGCCCGAACATGCGCTCGATTGGCTGCGCAGCGCCGTGCCAGTCTTAGGCGACCGGCGGCCGCTCGATGTCATGTCCGAAGATACCGGTTTGGACCGCGTACTCGACGCCGTCGCCCGCATGAAATGGGGAATGCCGGCGTAAACGACCGACCTACCTCACTCTGGTTTTGCCTTACCGGATTAGCGCCCTTTCCATGCGTGGAGTGTGGGACCGGACGCGCACAACATCCGCATTGTTTCGGAGCTCTGTATGCCTCGTCGGACCTCCAGATGGCACAAACTGAAATGCGCCGGTACCTCACCACGCGGCCCAATTGCGGGTTTGTCTTGGCGACCGTGGGACGCGGCTCTCGCGGGCCATCGCCCTGATCAGTCAGCGCGGCGTCCGGTGGCCCAATATTCACCGGATCGGCCGGCAATCGGTACATCTTCTGCCAGTGCGCCTCGGCTTTGGAGCCTGGGAAAGCGCATGGAGGGCTCCTGGTCCCTTTGGCGGCTGTCCGGAGCCACGAACCTGGGACCGGCAACGTCACTGGGGCCGTCCCGATTTACCTTCAACGGCAGGGTTCAGGACAGAACCACCAGCACCCAACACCCAGCACCCAGAACCGGTGGCCGAAGGCCGCCCCGCCCGACGGCTTTGGCCTAAACGGATGCTAAGATATGTATTGAACTCTCCCGTTAAGAATTGCGTCTAATTATCGTCGGCAAAGTAGGAGTATGCATTCGTGAAGCGCAAATGGAAGACTATACTCATCATCCTGGTTGTGCTAACGCTCGGGATTGGCGTTTACGCCAGCACGGTCTATAGCAAGCGCGGCGTGGTAGCCGTCCAGACCGCTAAAGTGGTGCGGGGCGACCTTACGGCTTTGGTCACCGCATCGGGTGAAATCAAGCCTAAGAACTACATCAATATCGGCGCCAACGCCATTGGCACGCTGACCCAGATCCTGGTGAAGGAGGGCGACCGGGTGAGGAAGGGCCAACTGGTGGCACGGGTGGAGAATATCCAGCCCGAAGCGCAGGTGAATTCCCAGAAAGCGGCGGTCAGCTCGGCAGAGGCGGATTCCAATGCTTCCGAGGCGGGGCTCAAGGTGGCGGACGAGAACCTTCGTACCTACCAGGCCATCATCGATCATTCCCAGGCGGACCTGGACCATGCCAAGCTGGACTACGATCGCGCCCAACAGTTGTTTAAAGATCAGCTTCTTTCGAAGCAGGACTTCGACACCAAGAAGGCCACCTATGATGCTGCGGTAGCGGCTCTGCAGGAGCAGAAGACGCGCCTGGACCAGGCCCGTTCGCAGCGGGAACAGCAGGCGGCACAACTGAACGCCACGCAGCGCCGCGTGTCGCAGGCCAAGGCGACCCTCGCGCAGTTTGCCGACATTCTGCAGAAATACGATTCCTATGCGCCGCTGGATGGCGTGGTTACCAACCTGCCCGTGCGCGTCGGAGAAACCGTGGTGCCGGGTGTCCAGAACTCGGCGTCCAGCACCATCATGACCATTGCGGACATGTCGCTGATCACGGCCGAGGTGAAGGTGGATGAGACCGATATTGTGAGCGTGCAGCTCAACCAGAAGGCGGACATCACCATCGACGCCATCCCCAATAAGACATTCAAGGGCCACGTTGTCGAGATCGGCAACACGGCGATTCTGCGATCTACCGGTCTGGCGGCGTCCCAGAGCGCGGTTTCCAGCCAGGAAGCCAAGGATTTCAAGGTAGTGATCGCCATGGACGATCCCCCGGACGAAGTGCGTCCCGGCCTTTCCTGCACGGCGAAGATCACCACGGCTACGCGGCAGAAGGCGCTGACCATTCCCATTCAGGCGCTGACCATCCGCCAGAAAGGCGATCTGGAGGTCGCACCTAAGAAGGGCGGCGCACCGGTTGTTCCCGTCAAGCTCACTCCGGCGGAAGAGAAGGCCAAGAAAGAGGAAGTGCAGGGCGTATTCGTCATCTCCGGCGGCAAGGCGGAATTTCACAAGGTGGAAACCGGCATTACAGGCGCCACCGATATTGAAGTCCTGAGCGGCCTCAAGGAAGGCGATGAAATTGTCACGGGCAGTTACCAGGTGATCAGGACGCTGCGCAACGAGGCCCAGGTGAAGGTGGACAACAAGTCCCCGATGCCGCAGAAGGCGTAGCAGGCGAGGCCCCTATGGCACAAGCAGTCGCAGAAAAAGAGCTGATCGAGCGCGGCGAGCAACTGAAGCGCGACGGCATCGTCATTCGCACCTACGACTTGTGGAAGACGTACATCATGGGCGACCAGGAGATCCACGCGGTCTCGGGCGTGGATATCACCATCAAGCGTGGCGAATACGTGGCCATCATGGGTCCGTCGGGCTCCGGCAAGTCCACGCTGATGAACCTGATCGGATGCCTGGATACGCCCACCAAAGGGCAGTATTACATCAACGGCAGCCTGGTCAGCGAGATGACCGACGACGAACTGGCGCGCATCCGGAATAAGGAGATCGGATTCGTTTTCCAGACATTCAACCTGCTACCCCGCGCCACCTCGCTGCACAACGTGGAACTGCCGTTGATCTACAGCGGCACGCCCTCGGAGGCGCGCATCGAGCGGGCCAAGGCGGCCCTGCGGCAGGTGGATCTGGAAGCCCGCATGTACCACAAGCCCAACGAGCTCTCCGGCGGCCAGCGGCAGCGCGTGGCCGTGGCACGGGCTTTGGTGAACGACCCGTCCATCCTGCTGGCCGACGAGCCCACCGGCAACCTGGATAGCGTGACCGGAAACGAAATTATGGCGCTGTTCGAGCGGCTCCACCAGCAGGGCAACACCATCGTGCTGGTGACGCACGAGCACGATATCGCGCTGCACGCGCATCGCGTGATCCACATCCGCGACGGCAAGGTGGAGAAGGACGAAAAGGTTCCCAAGTAAGGCCCGCCGCCTACCGCACCACTGTAATTCTCGAAAATCCTTCAGCCGCATCCGGCGCGACCAGTTTGGCTGCCATGCGTTCCAGCGCATCGTCCGGGACCACCCGGTCGCGGCGGAGGTTACGCTCCCGGCACACGGCCAGCGGCACATCGAAGTAAACCGCCTCCACCTCGCAGCCAAACCATTGTGCGATCCGGATGTAAGGGCGGCGCTCGTCAGGCGTCAGGTGCGTCGCATCCACGTAGGATACCGGCCGCCCGATCCCCAGGCGATGCCGCAGCAGGTAGCGCATGGTGAGAAAAACGCGCGCGTGGATGGTCTGGTCGGTGGCGTCGTCGGCCAGCACCTGGCGGATCGAGTCGGAGGAGATGCCGGTGATGCCCTGACGTTCCAGCCAGGTGGATTTGCCCGATCCGGGCAGCCCCACCAACACCACGATGCGTTGTCGTTCGTCCGCCAATCACGACCAATATCGCATGGCGCATTAGTGAAATGCTGTTATCTTGGAGCGTTGGAGATCCCATGATCCGCAAAGTCCGTTGGGGCGTGCTGGGCGCCGCCAATATCGCACTGGTGAAAGTGATCCCGGCCATGCAGCGTGGCACGTGGTCTGAGATCACGGCCATCGCTTCCCGCGATCCGGCGAAGGCGCAGGAGGCGGCGCGGGCGCTCGGTATTCCGAAAGCCTACGGCTCTTACGAAGAACTGGTGGCCGACCCCGACATCGAGGCGGTTTACAATCCGCTGCCGAATCACTTGCACGTGCCGTGGTCGATACGCTGCGCGGAAGCCGGCAAGCACGTGCTCTGCGAGAAGCCGGTAGCGCTGGACGCCGCGGAGGCGCGCACCTTGCTGGATGCCCAGAGGCGCACCGGGGTAAAGATCGGCGAGGCTTTCATGGTGCGCACGCACCCGCAATGGCTGCGTACGCGCGAGATCGTGCGCTCCGGCCGCATCGGCGATCTGCGCGCGATCCAGGGCTTCTTCAGCTACTTCAACCGCGACGCGGATAACATCCGCAATGTGCGGGAGTGGGGCGGTGGTGGACTGATGGATATCGGCTGCTACCCCATCAACACCTCCCGGTTCATCTTTGGCGAGGAACCGCGGCGCGTGATGGGATTGGTCGAGCGCGACCCGGAGATGCACATCGACTGCCTGGCGTCCGGGATCCTGGATTTTCCGTCCGGGCAGGCCAGCTTCGCCTGTTCCACGCAAGCGGCCGCCTACCAGCGCATGCAGTTCTTCGGAACCCAGGGCCGCATCGAGATCGAAATTCCGTTCAACGCGCCGCCCGACCGGCCCACACGCATCTTCGTGGATGATGCCTCGGACCTGTTCGGCGCAGGGATCAAAACCGAAACTTTCCCCATCTGCGATCAATACACGATCCAAGGCGACCTGTTCTCGCAAGCCATTCGCGGTGAAGGCGAGGTGCCGGTGCCGATGGAGGATGCCGTAAAAAATATGGCTGTCATCGATGCGCTGTTCCGCTCCGGCGAATCGGGCCGGTGGGAAACGCCCTAAGAAAGAGAAAAAGATGAAAGCAACGTTCTGGATTGCTACCACGCTCGCCCTGGCCACCGCCACCGGCGCCGCGTACGCTCAGGAGTCCGCCAAAGCTGCCACCCCGCCGCCGGCGCCGCCTCCCTCGATGCAACAGCAGATGCGCGTCATCTCGCCCGAGGTGTCGTCGGACCACCACATCACCTTCCGCATCCTCGCCGCGCAAGCCAAGAGCGTGGGCCTGCGCGCCAGCGACATCCAGGGTCTGCCGCGCGAAGGGCCCGCCTTCACGAAGGATGATGACGGCGTCTGGAGCACCACCGTCGGTCCGGTGGATCCCGGCGCCTACCGCTACGTCTTCGTGGTGGACGGCGTCGCCACCATGGACCCGCGCAACCCGGCAGTGAGCGAATCGAACACCAACGACTGGAGCCTGGTCTACGTTCCCGGCAACGTCTTCATGGATACCGCCCAAGTCCCGCACGGCGCGGTGGCCTCCATTACCTACTACTCGACCGCCCTAGGCCGCTTCCGCCGTATGCACGTCTACACGCCGCCCGGCTATGAGCTGGGCAGCGGCAAGTATCCGATTTTTTACCTGCTGCACGGTTCCGGCGACTGCGACGAATCCTGGACCTCCGTCGGCCGTGCCGGATTCATTCTCGATAACCTGATCGCCGCCGGCAAAGCCCTCCCCATGATCGTGGTCATGCCCGCCGGACACACCACCACTACGCCGATGATGCCCGGTGCGCCCCGCCCCGTGCGCGACGAGTTCCAGGAAGACTTCGTCTCCGGCATCATGCCCTATGTCGAGAAGAACTACCGGGTATTGACCGATCGCCCGCACATGGCCATCGCGGGGCTCTCCATGGGCGGCGGGCAGTCGCTGAACATCTCCATGTCGCACCTGGACCGGTTCGCTTACGTGGGCGTGTTCAGCGCCGGCGTGTTTTCCCTCGGACCGCGGCGTCCCGGTGCGCCCGCGCCTCCGCCGGGACCCGATTGGGAACAGCAGCACGCCGCCAACTTGGACGACGCCTCTCTTAAGCCCGGTTTGAAGCTGCTCTGGTTCGGCACCGGCGCCGACGATTTTCTGGTGGCCACTTCGAAGGCGACCGTCGAGATGCTGAAGAAGCACGGCTTCTCTCCGGAGTTCCACGAAAGCTCCGGCGCCCATACCTGGATCAACTGGCGCAATTACCTGAACGAGTTCGCGCCGCAGTTATTCCGCTGAACTGGCGCGGGCTTTGGGCATCAATCGGCCGACGGATTGATCACCCCGGATCCCACAGTGCTCGAAATCGGCGGTATTGCGGGTCGCGATCGCCCCACCGCGCGATCTTGCGATCGCCGCGATCATCGCATCGAGTTGCGAGATCGGACGGCCGGCGGCAGCACGCAAAGCGACCATGTGGGCAAACTCACGGGCAGCCTCCTGGTCAAAGGACAGGATGCTCCCTTCAAAGTCCATTTCCAACACGCGCTCAATTGCCGAGGTCAATGGGGTCCGCCGTCTGCTGTGCGGCAAATGCTTCTACGCCGTGCAGAATCTCAGCTTGATTAATGGTGGTGGTGAAAACTGCGGCGGGGTCTTGCGCAGCCAGCCAGCGCATGACCGTCTCGGAAGGGACGGGCCTGAGAGCCTCCGAGAGGACGTTCGTATCAACTATAATCACTTCCCGATGCGCGGTGGCCGGCGAGTGGCTTCGCGGGGAGGAATTACGAGATCCACGCCGCCAAGCGGCTCTATGTGACGCCTGATCAATTGAGCAAGGTTCTGGCGCGGGGCGTTAGCCGTTTGGATTCCGGTTTTCCGCTTCGCGCGCAGCTTCATCCATGCATCATATCGCCGGCGGCAGCGCCATGGCGCCCGCACGCGAGCGCTATACTGGCCAAAAGAGCACTCACCGAGGGGAATCATGATCCAACTGACGATAAACGGCAAACCCGCCCGTTTCGACGGCGATCCGGACATGCCGCTGCTGTGGTACCTGCGCGATGAACTGGAACTGACGGGCACGAAATACGGCTGCGGCCTGGGCCTGTGCGGCGCGTGCACCGTGCACGTGAACGGCGAGGCGGCCCGCAGTTGCCAGACGCCTATGCGCGCCGCGGCCGGCAAGACCATTACCACCATCGAAGGGCTGGCCGCCGCCGGCGATCATCCGCTGCAGAAGGCCTGGACGGCGTGCAACGTGCCTCAGTGCGGATACTGCCAGACCGGTCAGATCATGCAGGCCGCCGCCATGCTGAAGTCCAAGCCGCATCCCACCGATCACGACATCGATTCCAGCATGCAGGGCAACATCTGCCGCTGCGGAACATATCAGCGCATCCGCCAGGCGATTAAAATGGCGGCGGGGGTGGAAGCATGACCAGCGTGATGCATCCCTCGCGCCGGGGTTTCCTCGGCCAGCTTTTCTCCGCCGGAGCGCTGGTGATCGCCTCGCCGCTGGTTCCCAAGCTGCGCGGGCAGGAAGCCTGGCAGCCGGCCGTGTACCTGGGCATCGAACCGGACGGCGCGATCAAGATCGTGGCCCACCGCTCCGAAATGGGGACGGGCTGCCGCACAGGCTTGCCCATGATCGTAGCCGATGAACTGGAAGCCGATTGGTCCCACGTCCAGGTGATTCAGGCGCTGGGCGACGCGAAATACGGTTCGCAAGATACCGATGGCTCGTGCTCCGTGCGCGATTTCTACGATGTGCTGCGCGCGGCCGGCGCTTCGGCGCGCACCATGCTCGAAAACGCGGCCGCCGCCAAGTGGGGCGTACCTCAGGAGGAATGCCACGGACAGAACAGCTTCGTGGTGCACGCCAAATCCGGGCGCAAGATCGCTTATGGGGAATTGGTGCCACTGGTAGCCAGCGCCACGGCTCCGGAAAAGAGCGCCATCCGGTTCAAGACGCCCGATCAGTTTCGCTATATCGGCAAAGACATTCCCATCGTGGACCTGCAGCCGATCGTTACCGGCAAAGCGGTTTTCGGCATCGACGCGCGCATGCCGGGAATGGTCTATGCGTCGATCGAGCGGCCACCGGTGATGGGCGCCACGCTGAAATCCTGCGATGACGCGGCGGCGAAGCAGGTGAAAGGCGTCGCCCAGGTGGCCATGCTGGATCTCGCCAAACCACCGTTGGGCTTCAAGGCCCTGGGCGGCGCGGCCGTGATCGCCAACAACAGTTGGGCGGCGATCCAGGGCCGGAAGAAGCTGAAGATCGAATGGGACCTCGGCGAGAACGCGGCTTACGATTCTGTTGCATACAAAAAGGCCATGCTCGATACCGCCCGCCAGCCCGGCCGGGTGGCGCGCAAGCTGGGCGATGTGGACGCCGAATTCGCCAGGGGCGGCAAAACGCTGGAAGCATCCTACTACGCGCCCATGCTGGCGCACGCCGCCATGGAGCCGCTGGCCGCGGTGGCCGAGTTCAAAGACGGCAAAGTGGTCACCTGGGCGGCCACCCAGAATCCGCAAGCAGTGCAGGATACGGTGGCCAAGGCGGTCGGCATCAAGAAGGAAGATGTGACCTGCCATGTCACGCTACTGGGCGGCGGTTTCGGGCGCAAATCGAAGCCGGATTACGTTGCCGAAGCGGCGCTGCTTTCGAAGCAGGTGGGCAAGCCGGTCAAGATCGTCTGGAGCCGCGAAGACGATGTGCACTTCGATTACTTCCACTCCCCGGCCGCGATGTATTTGAAGGCCGCGGTGGACGAGAAGGGCCATCCTATGGCCTGGCTGCAGCGCAGCGTTTTTCCGCCCATCGCCATGCAGGGCAATCCGAATGAACAGTACGGCGGATTTCAGCTCAGCATGGGCTGGACCGACATCCCGTACCCGATACCCAATCTGCAGGTGGAAAACGGCCCTGCCAAGGCGCACGTGCGCATTGGGTGGCTGCGCTCGGTGTCGAACATCTATCATGCGTACGCGGTGCAGGGCTTCACCGACGAACTGGCGGCCGCCGCTGGGCGCGATCGCGTCGAGTATTTGCTGGCATTGATCGGCCAGCCGCGGGTGATCGACTTCGCCAAGGAGGGGATGCAAAAGGGCGGCCCGAATAATCCTAAGTTTCCGTTCGATACCGCGCGCCTGCGGCGGGTGATCGAGGTCGCCGCGCAGCAATCCGGCTGGGCGAACAAGAAGCCGGGGGCCGGACGCGCCTTGGGCATCGCCGCGCACCGCAGCTTCCTCACTTACGTGGCGGCCGTGGTCGAGGTGGAGACGGAAGGCAGCACCATCCATATCCCGCGCGTGACCATCGCGGTGGATCCCGGCCGGGTCATCAATCCGGATCGCGTCAAATCGCAATTCCAGGGCGCGGCGGTGTTCGGCACCAGCATCGCCCTCATGGGCGAGATCACGGCGCAGGGCGGCCGCATTCAACAATCGAACTTCGACCGCTACCCTGTGGCGCGCATGAACGAAGCGCCTTTCAATACGCAGGTCCACATCATCTCCAGCGACGCGGCGCCCGCCGGTGTAGGCGAACCGGGCGTCCCGCCCATCGCGCCCGCCATCTGCAACGCGGTATTTGCAGCCACCGGAAAACGCATTCGCGAGCTGCCCATCCGGGGACAGTTGAGTTGAAATCCGCGCTGCTGGCTCTAGTGTTGGCGCTCGCGGCCCAGGCCCGGCAGAACCCGGCCGCTGCGGCGGCGCACCAGTGGCGCACGGCGCACGAACAGGCTATTCTCGCCGAGTTCAAGGACCTGCTTGCGATCCCCAACCTGGCGCGAGACGGCCCGAACATCCGGCGAAACGCGGCGGCGGTCTCCGCGATCCTGGAAAAACGCGGCGTGAAAACGCAATTGCTCGAGGTTGCGGATGCGCCGCCCGTGGTGTTTGGCGAGATCGCCACACCGGGGGCCGCGCGCACCGTGATTTTTTACGCGCATTACGACGGCCAGCCGCTCGATCCGAAGGAATGGGCCACGCCTCCGTGGCAACCCGTGTTGCGCGGCGACCGGCTGTACGCGCGCTCGGCATCCGACGATAAAGCACCCATCATCGCGCTGGCTACGGCCCTCGACGCGCTGAAATCGGCCGGAATTCCGTTGCGCGCGAACATCAAGTTCGTCTTCGAAGGCGAAGAGGAAGCCGGATCGCCGCACTTGGCCGCCATTCTCGCCAAGTACAAAAGCCTGCTCTCCAGCGATGTCTGGCTCATTTGCGACGGCCCGGTCCACCAGAGTCGCCGCCAGCAGATCGTATTCGGCGCGCGCGGCGTCACCACCCTCGACCTGACGGTGTACGGGCCGAAGCACGAGCTGCACAGCGGACATTACGGGAATTGGGCGCCCAATCCGGCCATGATGCTGGCGCGCCTGCTGGCCTCCATGAAAGACGACGACGGCCGGGTCACCATCGATCATTTCTACGATGGCATCGAGCCGCTCAGCGAGACCGAGCGCCGCGCCGTAGCCGAAGCGCCCGATGTGGACACTGCCCTGATGCACGAGCTATGGCTGGATCGGACCGAGGGCGGAGGCAAAAAGCTCGTCGAGCTATTGAACCTGCCGTCGCTCAATATCCGCGGCATGAGCGCCGCGCGTAGCGGAGCGCAGGCCAGCAACGTGATCCCGGCCTTTGCCACGGCGAGCATCGACATGCGGCTGGTGAAAGGCATCGATCACCAGGCCGCGGAAGCGTGCGTGATCGCGCACATTCGCAAACAGGGTTACTACGTGATCGATCGCGATCCCGACGCCGACACGCGCCTGTCGTACCCCAAGGTGGTCAAGGTAGTGGTGGAACCGGGCGGCTACAATGCGGCGCGCACGTCGATGGATTTGCCGGTTTCGCGCCTGGTGCTGGCCACCGCTGAGTCCGCGCGCGGGCCTATCGTGAAGCTGCCTACCATGGGCGGCAGCGTTCCGCTCTACATGATCGAAGAGACGCTGCATGCGCCGACCATCACGGTTCCGATTGCCAATCACGACAACAACCAGCACAGCTTCGACGAGAACATCCGGCTGCAGAATCTGTGGGATGGTATCGATCTGATGGCTGCGCTGCTTGCCATGTAGGAACGGGCGTGTAGTATTTGCCGGTACGCCCTACAACTTCAACTCACACAACAGGCTGGCCGCTGGCATGCGAATTGCGGCGAACGCTCGTATGAAGGTTGTGCGCGTTGTATGTTTCATCCCGTTTTTCCTGTTGATCGCCTGCGGCCACAAGCAGCCCGCCAAGCAGGCTGCCGCTGGCGGCACGCAGCAACAGGCTTCGGGACAGCCTGCCACCACCGCTCCCGGCGCCGCCGCTCCGGCAACCGGCCAATCCCCCTATCAGCCGCCGCCACCGGCCGGCGCGCAACCGCCGGCGACCGTGGCCGATTCGTCCAACCCAAACGTGTCCGGTGAACCGGTTCCTCCGGATGCATCCCAGCCGCCTGCACCATCGCCCGCGACGCCTCCGCCGCCGCCGGGCACGATACCCCCACAGCCCTTGCCGGGAGACCAGCCTGCCGCTGCCAACTCCATTGCGGTCCCGGCCGGGACGGTGTTCCGGGTCCGGCTGGACCGAACGCTCGATACGCGGCATAGCCGGTCCGGAGACCGCTTTCGGGCTACCCTGGTACACGGCATCGTGGAAAACGGCACGACCACCATACCGCGCGGCACGCGATGCTTCGGACACGTGGTGGTATCCAAACGGTCCGGACGGTTCAAAGGCCACGCCGTCCTCAGCTTGAGCCTCGATTCGTTCGAACTCGGCGGACGGCGATATATCGTCGCCGCTTCGCACGCGGGGCGGCGCAGCGGCGGCCACAAGAAGCGCAACCTGGCGCTGATCGGCGGTGGATCGGGTGCGGGCGCGGTGATCGGCGCCGTGGCCGGAGGACCGGCGGGAGCGCTAATCGGCGCCGGCGTGGGCGGCGCGGCCGGAACAGCCGGCGCGGCCATCACCGGCAAGAAGAACGTGCGCCTGCCGGCGGAAACGGTGGTATCGTTCCGGCTGCGCGAGCCCGTGGCAGTATCGGATTAGACGCGCGTCACAACCCGCGCAGGACGGCCATAGGGTCGATGCGCGAGGCGCGCCGCGCGGGAATCTGTCCGGCCAGCAAGGCTACTGCGCCCAGAAGAGAGATCATCGCCGCGAAAATCAGAGGATCGCCCGGCTCGGTGCCGAAGAGCAGCGAAGCGATCGCCCTGGCAACCGCAAACGACGCCACGCCTCCGATAACGATGCCGGTTAGCGTTAGCCTCACGGTCTGCGAGACCACATCCAGGCGAACGCGGGAAGCGCTGGCGCCTAACGCCATCCGGATGCCGATTTCCTGCGACTGCCGGCTCACCGAATACGAGATCACGCCGTATATGCCGAGCGAAGCCAGCACCAGGCCGAAAACCGCGAAACAGGTAACCAGCAGCACCAGGAAGCGGCGCGGCGAAACGGCATGATCCACGATCTGCTGGATGGCGCGGAACTGCGTCCGCGGCTGCTGCGGATTCAGACTGCGCAGCGTAGACAGCACCGCCGGTTCAACGGCCGGAATCGGAAGCCGGGTGCGCACCACCAACTCCGTGCCCTCGGGATCGAACTGGGTGATAGGGATGTACATCTGCACGCTGGCGCGGTCCTCCAGGCTGCTCTCGCGAACATCGTCGATAACGCCGACCACGCGCGCTTCACCGCGTCCGGGGCCGTACGCCGCCCGTCCTACGGGATCTTGGCCAGGCCATTCGCGCCGGGCGCCGGCTTGGTTGACCACCAGGACGTGCTGCGTCGTTGGGCCATCCTGCCAGGAAATATCGCGGCCGCCGCGCAGGCGCATCCCCATGGTTTCCAGGTAGCCGGGGCTTACCACATAGACGAAGGCGCCGTGGTCTGTGGTCTTGTCATTCACGTTTTCCTTGGCCACCAGGCCCCAGCTCCGGTTGCGGTCGAGCGGCAGCATATCCGTCATGCCGGCCGCTTCGATGCCGGGGATAGCGCGCACCCGCCGCAGAATCTCCTGGAGGACGGAGACGCGCCGCTCCGCGTTTCCGCCATCGTTGATCTCGATCTGGATGGCGGCGACGTGCGCGGGCTGAAAGCCGAGATCCACATTCAGCAAGCGCAGAAAACTGCGCAGCAGCAGGCCCGCGCCCACCAGCAGGACGCATGCCAGGGCCACTTCCGCAATCACCAGTGTGGATCGCAGGCGCTCGTGGCGGCGTCCCTGGCTCACACCTGCACCGCCATCCTTCAGCACCTCCTGCAGGTTGCCGCCCGACACCTTCAAGGCGGGGGCCAGGCCGAAGATCGCGCCGGCGGAGGCGGCAATCAGCAGGCTCCAGGCGAACGCGGCTCCATCCACCCGGACTGTCGAGAGCATGGGCAGCGCGATGTGGGTCTGGTGCGCGAAATAGAAGACGATGGCCCAGGCGATGGCCAGCCCGAGCACACCACCCGCGAGCGACAGCCCCAGGCTCTCGGTGAGCAACTGGCGCACCAGGCGTCCGCGCCTGGCGCCCAATGCCGCGCGCAAGGCGAACTCCTTACCGCGCGACATGGCCCGCGCCAGCAACAGGTTCGACACGTTGATGCACACGATCAGCAGCATCAGCCCCACCGCGCACCATAGGACGAAAAGCGACCGGCGCAGTTTGCCGCTCACCCGGTCCTGCAGGGCGGAGAGCAGCGGATTTGTAGTCGGAATACCAATCGCGATTCGCGGCCTTGAGCTGCGGAAAAAGCACGCTCGCTTCCGCCTGCGCCTGTCCCAGCGAAACTCCGGGCTTGAGCCGGCCGAGCACCGCTACCGTATTGCCCCAGCCGCGCCAGAAGTCCATGTAGGCGGGTACGTAGAAATCCACCTGCATTCCCGGCGAGAAGATTGCCCCGAAATCGAAAGAGGCGGGCAGAACGCCCACCACGGTAACCGGACCGCTGATGTCCGCGGGCTCGGCGTGTATGGTGATCGTCCGCCCTACGATGGACGGGTCGCCGCCAAACTGGCGCTCCCAGAACTGGTGGCTCAGCAGCGCGGTGGCGCCGGCGCCTTTGCGGCATTCCTGCGGTGTAAAAAGCCGTCCCACAAGCGGCTCGATACCCAGCGTTGGAAAGAAGTTTTCGGCCACTTGCACGCCGACTAAGGGTAGCGGGTCTCCCCGTCCCATGAGCTTGTACTGGATGGAATTGAAGAAGGTCTGGTAGCTGGTAACGTCCTGGAAGGAGCGGTTGTGCCGCCGGAATTCTTCGTACGCCGCGACCGTGTAAGTCTGGTCCGAGAGACCGCCCTTGCCTTCGTTGGCGGCAAACCAGACCAGTCGGCCCGGATCGCGGAAGGGAAGCGGCCGCAGCAGTATGGTATTGACCACGCTGAAGATCGCCACGTTCGCGCCCATGCCCAGGGCCAGCACGGCGATCACAATGAAAGCCAGCGAACGGTCGCGCCGCAGCGTGCGCAGGCTGAAGCGCAGGTCCTGGCCGAGCACTTCCAGAGCTGGCAGGCCGCGCGCTTCGCGATGCTGCTCGCGGGCATTGGCCATACCGCCGAAACGAACGAGTGCCTGGCGTCGCGCCTCTCCCGGTTCCATGCCCCGCGCCAGATTGTCCGCGACCGCGGCGTCGAGGTGGGAGGCGATCTCCGTATCCAGATCGCGATCGAGGCGCGCGCGGCGAAACAAGGCGAGAAAACGTTCCCAAGCCCGGCGAAAGGAATCCATCGTAATCAGGCTCCTCTGGTGGGCACCATCCCGATATGTGGTGCAACCACATGAACTATTATGGACGTTCCCGGGAGCGGATGGTTAGGGTCGATGGCCCACGGCTATTACGGATTAGCAGGTATTTTTATTGTCTTAAGCGAGCACCGGCGGCTCACGACCGTGCCAGACCAAACAACAGGTAGCTCACCCGGCCCGTAATCTGATCGCCGCTCTCGGCGTAGATGGGTCCGCCGTATTCCTTGGCTCCAAATAGATAGAGCAGTGCATTGAGCACGCCTCGGTTGCCGGTATAGTTGAAGACCCCATAATTCGGGTCGAAGAAGTAAAAGCCCCCGTCATTCCGCTTGTACAGCGCAACGGCATGTCCCGACAGGCGTCCCTGGTCGATCAGTTCAAAGTTTATAATCAGGACATTCTTGCGAACGAATTGTTCCATCGAGAACAACGCAGCGAGAGCGGCAAATATGCTTCCCTTCCCATGCGCCTCGCGGTCCGACGACGCCAGTATCCTGATGTGGCTGAATGGCCTTTTGGACGGTGCGTTCCGTAGTTGTTCCTTGCGTTTTTCAAGATGGTAAGTGTCCATCATCTTCGCGAAGGCCGCCCAGCCCACTTCCGTTCTGTGGTTAGAACTCTCCACGACTTCGGTGAGAACGTTTATCCACTGGCCGACCCTGGTGACTTTGTACTTTCCGCTGGTAGAAGGCGTAATATCCAGGTACGTCGAAACCTGGGAGACCAGCACGTTGGGAATGGCTACTTCGTCCTGCTGGTTGTCGCGGTTGTAAAGCAGAGCCTGGGCATTGTACAGGACCCCCAACTGGTTGGCGATGGCGATCACTTCTGTTCGCCTGGCGTCCCACCGGTCAATAGTCAATTGAATAGTGGCCTGCCGTAACGTCTGCACGGTGACTTTTCGGGCATCGTCGGAAAACGCCGGGTTTCCGCTTTGCAGGATCCTGCGCATCCAATCGATGCACACACCGCGGCAGAACCCGTCATCCACCTGCCCGGGAGTCAACCCCGACCCATCGAGACGCCGGCCCTGACGGAATTCCCGCACCTGGCTGCCGAAAGCCGCCAACTTCGCAATCACATCATCAGTAGGAGTTCCCATCCCGACCCGCCACTTCCAGCCGGCTACTTCCAGTCGGCCGTGAATATATTGAACTCGTATTTCTCTTTGGCGTCGCGGTCCGAGCAGAAAACGAGTGTCTTGCCATCCGGCGAGAATTCCGGGAACGAGGTGAACCCGCCGAAATCGGTCACCTGCTCCAGTCCGCCGCCGTCCAGGTTCATCATGTACAGCTCAAAGCGGCGCGTATCGCAGGCATGCTTGTTGGACGCGAACAGGATCTTGGCGCCATCCGGCGTAAACGTGGGCGCGAAGCTGGCGCAGCCGAAATCGGTTACCGTGCGCGCATTGCTGCCGTCGGCGTCCGCCACTACGATCTCCATCTTCATGGGCGCGGTCAGGTTGGCGGCCAGCAGTGACTTGTACTTGTTCATATCTTCGGGCGTTTTGGGGTAGTGCGCCCGCCACGCCAGTTTCGTGCCGTCGCGCGAAAAGACCGGGCCGCCGTCGTAACCGGCCTTATTGGTGATCTGCTGCTTGTGCGAGCCGTCCGTTTTCATAGTCCACAAGTCCAGGTCGCCGGAAGCCAGCGAGGTGTACACGATAGTGCCGGTCTTCCAGTTGATGGTGCCCTCGGCGTCGTATCCGGGCGTATCGGTGAGCCGCTTCTGAATCTTCCCGCGGTCGGTAGCCAGGTAAATGTCGTACCCGGCGAACACGCCCCAGACATAGCCATGGCTGCGGTCGGGCGGCGGCGGACAGGCATCCGCGGCGGCATGCGTGGAGGCGTAGATGATGTGCCGGTTATCGCTCAGAAAATAGCCGCAAGTAGTGCGCCCCTTGCCCGTCGAGACCATGTGCTGATCGGACCCGTCGGCATTCATGACGTACATCTGGTCGCACTCGTTGGGCGGCCGCGTGGATTGGAAGATGAGCCGCTTGCCATCCGGCGCCCAATAGGCCTCGGCGTTCTGGCCCCCATGAGTTAGCTGGTGAAAGCTACTAAGATGGGAATCGGCGGCACACAATAATGGTGCTCCCACGAGGGCCAGAAGCGCTAGGTCAAACCTGAACATCAGACCATTCTATCCTGTGCGGCTTGGTGGGGCAGACTCCCAGGAAATGACAGAAGGGTGTGCGTAGCGTGATCACCGCGATCTCCCGATTTCGCGTACGTAATGGGCTGGAGCAGGACGTGCGCGACGCCTTCGTCAACCGCCCCCGCCTGGTGGAAGGAGCGGCTGGCTTTTGCGGGCTCGATGTCCTGACGGATGCCGCGGACCCATGCGTGTTTCTGCTGCTGACGCGATGGATGGATGAGGCGTCGTTCCAGGCATGGCACCACAGCGAGGCGCACCATCAGTCGCACGCCATGATGCCCGGTGGAGTAAAACTGGATGCCGCATTTACATCGTTGACGATAGGGCATAGCATCGTGGATCCCGCAGGCGTGCAAGCCATAAGCGATGCCCTGGAGGGCCAGACGGTTGGCCTCTCGCGGTGGCTGTTCGAATCCGACGCCGTGTTTGCTTTGCTACTGGCGCCCGACGGAGCCATTCGCGCACGCAATAAAGCCGCGTATCGTATCTTTCCCGCCGATCCAGCGAAGAACTTCATTTGGGACTACCTGGTTTGTTCCGACGTCGACGATCTGCGCCCGCGGTTAGCTGGGGCGGAGACTCCGCAGGATGGCCGCCTGCTGTTGAATATGGCCGACGGGCAACGGAATCCGATTACGTTGGAAGTCGGACTCGTGCGGCGCGAGGGCGCGATTCTGCTGCTGGGAACTCTGGAACACGAGTACGATTCGCAATTTCAGACTGAGATTCTGAAGCTGACCAACGAACTATCGTTGATGATGCGCGAGAGTGCCCGGAAGAACCGGGAACTGATGGAGGCGAATCGAACCATCGAGCGTTTGGCTCGCACGGACTCTCTGACGGGCCTCGCTAATCGCCGCACCCTCGATGAAGCGTGCGCCCGCGAAATCGCCCGCGCCGCGCGTTTGCGGGAAGATTTGAGCGTGATCATGATCGACCTGGATCATTTCAAGTCCGTTAACGATCAATACGGCCACGTGACCGGCGACCAGGTGCTGGTCCGCGTGGCGGGGGTATTCGAGGGCCAACTAAGACCTTATGATCTGGCGGCGCGATACGGCGGGGAAGAGTTCGTCTTAGTGCTGCCAGGAACCGCGGCTGACGGCGCTTTTGCCACGGCTGAGCGCATCCGCAGACTGGTCGCGGACCTTCAGGTGCCCGGATGTCCCAGGCAGATTACGATCAGCCTCGGACTAGCCAGTTGGATGAGTGGCGAAACGGCGGCGACGCTGATTGCCCGCGCCGACGCGGCGTTGTACCAAGCCAAGCAGGCCGGCCGGAACCGCGTCGAAGTGGCGCCTGGCGCGCGGACTTAAGGCCATCAAATGATACCCGAATCCATTTCAGACCGCGCCCGTCTGGCACAGAAGCTGGCAAAAGTTAAGCAGAACATCGCGCAAGCGATCACTGACGATTTTTTCGTCGAGCATCCCGAGTGGGCTATTCGCTACGGGGAGAGGGGCCGCCAGTTCTGCACGGCGGACACGTGTTTCCATCTGGAGTTTCTCGCGGGCGCCATCGAGGCCGGCTCGCCCCAGGCATTTGCGGACTACGCGCAATGGACGGCCAGAATGCTGAGTGCGCGGGGGATCTCCGCGCACGCGCTCGACGAGAACTTCGCACAGCTTGAAAGACATCTGTCCTTGGCGCTCCTGCCGCAAGAGCGAGACTCGATCCTGACTTTTTTTACGGAGGGCCGGGCAGCTTGCGCGAAGCCTGAACCACCGCCCGGAGAGCCGTCGCAGGAGCAAGGGCTGGGGCTGGCCCGACAGGTCTTTTTGACGGCGATTTTAGCCGGCAGGCGGCAAGCCGCGCTGAACGTCGTCGAGGAGGTTTTGCGGAGCGGCTTCAGCCACGTCGATATCTACTTGAATGTCTTTACGGACGCGCTGCATCGCGTAGGCGAGCTTTGGGAACAGAACAAGATCAGCGTGGCGCAGGAACATATCGCCACGGCCATCACGCAGTATGCCATCGCCGCTATCTATCCGCGATTGGTTCCAGCAGCGGTCCATCGCGGCAGTATGGTGGTGACGGGTGTAAGCGGGGAATTGCATCAAATCGGCGCGAACCTGGTCGCCGACGCCATGGAGGCCAATGGCTGGACGGTGCGTTTTCTCGGAACCAACCTGCCGCACTCCTCGATCCTAGCCGCCATTCAGGAGATCACGGCCGACGTTCTTTGTATTTCCACGACCATCGTCGCGAACCTTGTCTCCGTCGCCGATCTGGTGGGAACCGTTCGGGGCAAACTGGGCGAACGTGCTCCGAAAATTGTCCTGGGCGGCGCGGCCTATCGCGTGGCTTCCCAATTTGCCCGGGAGGTCGGGGCAATAGAAGCCGTCACAGACCTGCGCCGTGCGCTGGCGATGTTTTGCGCATAGCTGGGTTCAGCCCGAACTGAGAAATTACACAAATATTACGATCATCCGCCTGAAACGGCCGCACAATTAAAGTTAAGCAAGTCCACAACTCTGAAATGCAAACACATCCCAAAGGCACCAATGCCCGAATCCTGCTCTCCGCCGTGTTCGGCCCCTATGCGCAGAACGATAGTTTTGGCAGCCGCGCCATTAACCCCATGGAGCTTTACCACAACCAGGTGACGCGCGAGCAAGGTCCGTTTTCGCTCCGTATGTTCCACCGGTCGTGGGGCATCATGATGATCCAGGAAAATATTCCGGCGCCCTGTACGGTGCTCGATTTTCCCACGCGCGAAGCCTTCGAACGCGAGCTGACCGAAAACTCCTACGACATCGTGGGCATTTCTTCCATCATCGTCAACGTGGGCAAAGTGCGCGAGATGTGCCGTATGGTGCGCCGCCTCTCGCCCCATTCGACCATTGTGATCGGAGGGCACGTGGCCGCCATTCCGGGCCTTGACAATATCGTCGATGCCGACCACATCGTGCGCGGCGACGGCATCTCCTGGATGCGACGTTACCTGGGCGCCGACGAAAATGCGCCCATACGCCATCCGCACATCGTGTCGGGATACGGGCTCCGCACCATGGGCATGCGCATCCCCGAATCCCCCGGACAGGCCGCCGCCACCATCATTCCTTCAGTCGGGTGCCCCATGGGCTGCAACTTCTGTACTACGTCGGCATTCTTCGGCGGCAAGGGCAAGTTCCTCAATTTCTACGAAACCGGCGAGGATCTGTTCCGCATCATGTGCGAGATGGAATCCACCATGAACGTCCGCTCGTTCTTCATCATGGACGAGAATTTCCTGCTTTACAAAAAGCGCGCCATGGAGTTGCTGGACTGCATGAAAGCCAAAGGCAAGGCTTGGGCGCTTTACGTCTTTTCTTCCGCCAATGCTATCCGCAAATATTCGATCAAGGAGTTGGTTGAGCTGGGAATCTCGTGGATCTGGATGGGCCTCGAATCGCCCCGGTCCGCCTACGAGAAACTGCAGCACGCCGATACCCTGACGCTTACCAGGGAACTGCACGAACACGGCATCAAGCTGCTCGGTTCGACGATTGTCGGCCTGGAACATCACACGCCGGAAAATATTCATGAGGAAATCGAGCACGCGGTGGCGCATGAAACCGACTTTCACCAGTTCATGCTGTACACGCCGGTGCCCGGCACGCCACTGTATCGCGAGATGCAGGAGCAGGACCGCATGCTGGCCGGCGTGGACCTGGCCGACATCCACGGTCAGGACAAATTCAACTTCCAGCACGCCGCCATTTCGCGCGAGCAATCCAAGCAATTCCTGGATTGGGCCTTTCGCCGCGACTTCGAACGCAATGGTCCCAGCCTGTTTCGCGTCTGGAGGACCACGCTGGCCGGATGGAAGCGCTACAAAAACGACCCTGATGCGCGCGTCCGCGAGCGTTTCGAATGGGAGGTCCGTTCGCTGAAGAGCGCGGCCAGCGGCCTGCTATGGGCTATGGAGCGCCAGTTACGTAAGACCAACCAGAAGGTGAGCGCCCAGGTGCGCGCCCTGCGCCAGGATCTTGGGCGCGAGTTCGGCCCGTTCTCGCGCCTGTTCGCGGCGCTCGGTCCGGTGGTTTTGTGGGCCAGCCGGCGGGAGCAGAAGCGGCTGGCTAACGGCGTCACGTATGAGCCCGAGACCGTCATCGAACGCCGCAACTGGGCGCCCGCTAGCCTTGAGCCTTCGCCGGAGTGCGAGTCCCCAGAGTTTGCGTTAGAAACCCGATAATCGCGCCGGTGAGAAAGCCTGGCAGCATGATCTCCAGGTAGTGCTCCTTTTGCATCGCCGCCACCAGGAAGGCGAACAGGAGCCCCAGCGCGGAGCCTACTACGACGCCCCACGCGGTGGATTCCACTTTACGGGCGAACCATCCGCTTAGCAGCCCCACCAGCATGCCTTTAATCGACGACCCTACCAGGATGCCGCCGATCACGGAATGCGTCTCCGGGTAAAACCATGCAGTGGCGCCATCGATCACGCCGAGGATCAGCCCAAAGATTACTCCAACCAGGATCTTGTTCATCTACGTTCCTCCACTATCTTATTCCGCGCGGCGGCGAATTCCTTTAAGGTTTTCTATAAGCCGCGCAGGAAAAACAGCAGAAACTTCACACCCGCATAAGCTGCCAGCAGCCACAGCAGGACGGCATTGCGCGATCCGAAGCGGCGCAGGCGATGTGTCAGTGGTTCGGCCCAGGCTTCCACCGCCAGCCCGTCCTGGAAGCGTTCGATATCCTCCAGCAGCGCCGCGACCGTGGCATAGCGGGCCGCCGGGTCCGCGCGCATGGCCTTTGCCGCAATCGCCCGTAGCGCGGCGGGTCCGTCCTTCGGCAGCATGAATAGCAGCAGTGCGCCAAATGAGTAAACGTCAGAGCGTTCGTCGAGCCTCGCCTCAGGAGCGCGAAACGCCGGCGTGCCCGCCACCGCCTCCACGCCCCAATCCATCACGTAAACCTCGCCGAACTCGCCCACCATCACGTTCTGCGGCTTCAGGTCGCGGTGGATCACGCCGCGGGCATGGGCAAAGGCCAGCGCTTCGCCTACCCGCCGAACTACCCGCAATCGCTCGCCTACGGATGCCGCTCCTGCCGCGTAGCGGTCGAGCCGCGCTCCGGCCACCAGCTTCATGGCATAGAATGCGCGGCCATCCGGTAGCGTGCCGGTTTCGTAGATAGGCACGATGGACGGGTGCTCCAGCCGCGCGATCAGTTGCGCCTCGCCTGCAAGGGCCGAGTCCAGGACCTTCAGCGCTACCCGCCGGTCGAGTTGCCGGTCCCATGCCGCGTAAACCACGCCCAGGCCGCCGCGCCCGATCTCCGATTCCAGCTCGTAGCGCGTCCCGGTCAGGTCCGGCAGCGCTGCCACTTGCCGCAGATGATCGAGAACGGAATCGCTCAGCTCCATACCCGCCGCATCTCCTCGCCCACGTCCCGCGCGCCGGCCGTCACGCCGCGCAGCCGCTCATTTACGAACTGGCGCAGCATGCGCCGCGCCCACGCCAGGTAATTGGTCACGGAGGCTTCGGTGATGCCCGCCCGTTCGGCGAGTGCCGCGTAGGAAGGACGCTCGCCCTCCGCCAAATCGTAGGCCACGAAAATTTCATACTGGACCTGCTTGCCGCGTGCCTCGGAATGCGCGCGCAGATCGTCCAACGCCAGCGCGAACAACTGCCGCTGCCACTCGCGCTCGAATACCTGCTCCGGAGAATCGCCCGCCGCGGCCTGGTCGCCGAGCGGTTCGATCTCCACGCCGCCGCCCCGCTTCTGCCGGTTGGCGGCTGCATACTGGCCCGCGGCGAACCGTTCTACAGCCATGCGCAGATAGGTGCGGAACGAGGCTTTCGCCGGATCGAATCGCGCCAGAAAATCGCGCTCGATCGCGCTGGCGAAGAATCCTTGCGTCAGGTCCTTGGCGTCTTCGTTGCTTTTGCGAAACTTGGCGCGAATGAAGCCGTAGACCGGCTTCCAGTAAAGTGCCATCACCCGTTCCATCGCCTCGTTGGGCAGGCCGGAGCCCGCGGCCGCCGCCTCCAGCAGCGAAAGCTGGGTCGAGGGGAAAGGGCCGCGCGCCCCGCCGATGGCAGTATCCGGGTCCAAGCACCGATCATCATACCGAGCTTCGCTTCGTGGGTGCTGGGCGCGCTTTGCGCGCCGGTGCTAGGTGCTGGGTGCTGGTTAGCGCTCCACGTTCCTCCAGCGAGTGTGCCAGAACCCAACACCCAGAACCCAGCACCGCTCTTAGCCACAACCCAGCACCCAGCACCCGTTCTCACGTTTATGTCATAATCCATGACATGTCCGCCGTAGCTGTCGTCAAGATGGAGCCCAAATCGGAGGGTATCGCCACCCCCCGCAAAAAGCGCCCCAAGGAACTTGCCATAATCACCGAATGCTGTACCGGTTGCGCCGGTTCGCCCGCCTGCGTGCCCTACTGCCCGGTGGCGGATTGTATGTACTGGGTGCCCGACGAAGACCACCCGCCGTTCGGCCACATTGAGGTCGATCCGGTGCTGTGCATCGGCTGCAAGAAGTGCACCAGCAAGGGCCCGGACGGCGCTTTCCTCGACGGCTGCCCCTGGGACGCCATCGAGATGATCCCCATCGAAGACGTGGAAGTCATGGTCGGCTTCAAGATGCCCGTCTGACATGAGCCTCGAAATCGAGCAGCGCGATCGCGAAGGCATCGTCATCCTGGACCTGAACGGCCGCATCACCATGGGCGCGGAGGCCGGTGCGATGCGCGACAAGGTGGCCGCGGTCACCGCCGCGGGATCGAAGTACATCATCCTCAACCTGGCACAGGTGGATTACATCGATAGCACGGGCTTGGGCGCCATGGTCGTGTGCGCCACCAGCGTGCGCAAAGCCGGCGGCACGCTCAAGCTGCTGAACCTGAATCGCCGCAATATCGAGCTGCTGGTGATGACCAAGCTGGCCACGGTGTTCGATCTGTTCACCGACGAGCAGGATGCCGTCAACAGCTTCTTTCCGGATCGCGCCATCAAGACCTTCGATATTCTCAACTTTGTCGAGCAGATGAAGAAAGAGGGATAGCCGGTCCCATGCGCCTGCTGGTTATTGGCGGCGTGGCCGCGGGCCTGAGCGCCGCCGCGCGCGCCCGCCGCCTGGACGCCTCTCTTGAAATCGTAGTGCTCGAAAAGGGCCCGGACATCTCCTACGGCGCCTGCGGTCTTCCGTATTTCATCGAAGGCCGCGTCCGCCGGGCCGAGCAACTCACCGTTTACACGCCCGAATATTTCCGCCGCGAGCGCAACATCGAAGTGCGCACCGGCGCGCGTGTGGTTTCCATCTCGCATGCCCGCCGCGAGGTGGCGCTCGAGTCGGGCGAACGCGTGCATTACGATCGCATGGTGGTCGCCACCGGCGCGCGCCCGCGCCTCCCTGATTTCGAAGGCCCCGCCGTCTTCACCCTGCACACCCTGCAGGATGCCGCACGGCTGAAAGCCTTCCTGTGCGACCGGCAGCCCAAGCGCGCGCTGGTGGCCGGCGCCGGATACATCGGCCTGGAAGCGGCGGACGCCTTGCGCCGCGCCGGGCTGGCGGTCACAGTGGTCGAGCGCGGTCCCCACGTGCTCGGCCGGGCCGATGATGAACTGACCAGTGTGGTCCGCGAAAGGCTGGAGCGCTTCCACGTCGATCTGCGCCTGAACACGTCGCTCTCAGGCAGCGAAGGCGCCGACCTGGTGCTGCTGGCGACCGGCCTGCAGCCCAATGTGGAAGTCGCCGCGGAAGCCGGTGTGGAACTGGGACGCACGGGCGCGATTCGCGTGGACGACCATATGGAGACCAATCTCACCGGCGTGTACGCGGCCGGCGATTGCGCCGAAGCCCTGCACCTGGTCACCGGACGCCCTGCTTATATCCCGCTGGGGACCACCGCCAACAAGATGGGCCGCGTAGCGGGCGCCAACGCCGCCGGCCGCCGTGAGCGTTTCGGCGGAATCGTGGGCACCGCCATCGTGAGCGTCTTCGGACTGGGCGTAGGATTCACCGGCCTGTCCGTGGACGCGGCGCGCCGCGAAGGCTTCTCGCCGGTGGCCGCGCGCATTACGTCCCAGAGCCGCCCCGGCTATTTCGATGGCCGGCCCCTCACCGTGGAATTGGTGGCGGACGCGGCATCCCACCGCCTGCTGGGCGCCTCGGTTTGGGGCGAAGACGGCGTGGAAGGCCGCATCAACGTGATTGCCACCGCCTTACACAACCGCATGCGCGTAGATGAGTTGGAACAATTGGATCTGGCCTACGCGCCGCCTTTCGCCACCGTCTGGGACCCGGTGTTGATCGCCGCCCAACAGTGGATCAGGCTCAACCCGTAACGGCGCCCGTCACCGGCATTCGTGGGGCTCGCCAACGGCCACCCATTGCCCGAACTGATTGCCCCGATCTTCGGTGACGATCCGCAGCGCCGGTATTTCGCGGCTGAAATAGACGGTCCAATATTGCCAGAAGCCGCCGTCTTCGGGCAGCCGGATTCCACCCAGATCCTCACCGCTGTCGGCTGCGATTAACCTGACGGACTGGCCGGCAATTGAAGGTCCATGCGCCACCGGCAACACGACGCAGCCATGCCGCTGGGTCGCAAATGGCGCCGAGGTCAAGGTGCCCATGTTGGCGTCGCTGCCGCTGTAACTTCCGTACGGATTCTCGTCTTTAAGGGTCCCTACCGATGGGTGAAAGCCTCCGCGGGTCCACGCCGCATCGGCCTGCCAGGAAGAGACGGGGATTACTGGGCCCACGCGCGCGGCATCCACAGCTTTCGCGTGCAGCCAGCCCGGCCCGCCGCACGATTGATCGGAACGAGAGGCCAGCTCCGGCAGGCGTACCGCCCAGGTCGGACCCGGCGGGATTGGTATCGATACCGCGCAGCCGGTTGCCAACCACTCGCGCACCAGGTGAGCCTCGGCGGGCCAGTTGAAATCTGAATAAGGCGGGACCCGGAAATTGCCGGCGATCCCCAGGCTAAACGCGACCAGCAGCGCAGGTAGCGCAAGCCGCGGCGCGCGGAAGCTGTCGACCCATGCCGCCACCAAAAATAGGAAAGAACACATGGGAAGCAGTAAATATCGCTGACCGGTCCAGGTTGGGATGCCCACCCCCATGGACCATACGGTATGCCGCCCGGCGATAGCCATAGTGATCGGGCCGAACAACAGCAGCAGCGCGGAGAGCAGAACGGAAAGCCGCAGCTTGCGCGCCAGTAGAACCGTCCAGGCGCCCCCCACTAACGAGGCGCCGGCGGCCGCCGCAAGCATCCCATGCTCCGCCAGAAACCGGGCTGGAACCTCGCCCAGGCACACGCGCAGAATTCCGGGAAACAACAACGCCAGCGGCAGGTTCGGAAAAAGCGCGATCTGGCCCATAGGTCCCAAGTGAGAAAGAACGACCAGCCCCTGGATCAGAATCCCGGCAAGCAACACGCCGGTCACGGCCAACATTTTCCAGTTGCGGCGCTTCAATGTACCGTACCCCTGCCACAGGGCGAGCGGAGCGGTGATCATCACCACGGGCGAGCTCAGAGCGCAGAGTGCGGCTCCTCCGGCAATCCAGGCGACGCGGCGGCCGCTGATCCCGGCAAGGGATTTGCCAGACAATGCCACCACACCGGCTGCCGCCAGCGCCAGGTACCACGGAATATTGGTGAGCGTGGCAATCAGTTCGTCGCCCGCGCAAATGGCCGCGGCGAACAGCAGACAGCAGCCGGTCCGGATACGATCGGAAGCGATCAGATGGCGGTAGGCCGGCAGACTAAGCAGCGCGCAGCAAGCGGCGTCCACTGTCAGGGCGATCGCGTTGAACACGAACGGCGCCCATACGGCCGGCAGAAGCGAGACCCCCAGCGCTACGATGCGGGGCAATATCCAAAGGCATCCGGCGTACGGCACAAAGATCGAAGCCGGTCCTTTGACCAGCGCGTCGGAGAAATAGACGGAGCCATCTTCGGCCCAAAACTGCGGGTTCAGGAGCGCGTCCGGTCTGCGCAGGGCCAGCATCACCAGGATCGCCGCGCATAGCGCTAGGTAGCGAGGCAGCACGGCTGCCGTGTTGCCAGCGGCGGTGTTCGTGACGGCCGCGGCAGGTACTGTCTTGACAGCTTCCTTTGGCCGTGCGGTCTTCATCGCGTTTGCCGGCTGGCCATAGCATCGTAGCACTCCGCCGCCGCTATGCGTCCAGGTGGGGCTAAGAGCCCCTTTGCAGGCCGCGGGTCTGCCCCACCCCAGTTGCGGTAGCCTGAAGAAATGCCCTTAGTCACAGTCGCCGCTCTGTCCCAATTGCCTGCCGGTTCGGTCACCGAAGTCACCGTTGGAAACGATCTCTATGCTCTCTGCAACGTGGGCGGACGCGTGACCGCCCTCAGCGGCACCTGCCTGCATCGCGGCGGTCCGCTGGGGCAGGGCGCTCTCCACGGCAACAACGTGGTGTGTCCGTGGCACGGCTGGGAATGGGACTGCCAGACCGGCGCCAACGATTTCGATCCCAACCAGAAAGTGGCGACCTTCCCCGTCCAGGTCGAAGGCGACAATATCATGCTCGACTTGCCTTAACGTGCCTGAACTGCCTGAAGTAGAAACCGTAGCGCGGTCCATCGCGCGCATTGTGGGCCGGCGCATCGTCTCGGCCGAGTTCACCTGCCTGCGCATCTTACGCGGCGATCCCGGGCGGATGAGCGACGTGCTGGCCGGACTTCGCATCCGCGCGGTGCGGCGCCGCGGCAAGTTCATCGTCATCGATCTGGATGGCGGCCATTGCCTTGTCATCCACCTGGGCATGACCGGCAAACTGCTGCTGGGTGGAACCCCCGGCCGGCACACGCACGCCATCGTCAACCTCGATCGCGGCGTGCTGCGATTTGAAGACCAGCGCCAGTTCGGCCGCATCGAAGTCAGCCGCGGCTTGCCGGCGCGGGTCGAGAAATTGGGCCCCGAGCCTCTCGAAGTGACCCTGGAAGAGTTCGCCGCCCGGCTCAAACGCCGCAAAGCGCGTATCAAATCCGTGCTGCTCGACCAGCACTTCATCCGCGGGGTGGGCAATATCTACGCCGACGAGGCCCTGTTTCGCGCCGGAATTCATCCCCTGGCCATCGCCGCACGCTTGCGCCGCGACCGCGTCCAGCGCCTGCACGCATCCGTCGTCGAAGTCCTGACCGAGGCCATTGCCAAGGGTGGCTCCTCGATCTCAGACTACGTGGATGCCGAAGGCCGCAAGGGATTCTTCCAATTGGAGCACCGCGTGTATCAGCGCACGGGTGAGCCCTGCGTCAACTGCGGGGCCCCCATCCGGCGCACGCTGGTAGCTCAGCGCGGGACGCACTATTGTCCGAAGTGCCAGCGCCGCTAGGCCGCTTCACGCGTCCAGGTAGTGCACCTCCGGCATCGACCGCAGGCGCGCGGCGGCGCCCTCCGCCGTAATATCGCGCTGCGGCATGCCCAGCATCTCAAAGCCGACCATGAACTTGCGGATGGTCGCCGAACGCAGCAGAGGCGGATAATAATGCGCGTGGAAATGCCACTCCGGGTGCGGTGCGCCATCCGTTGGGCGCTGGTGAAAACCCATGGTGTAGGGAAACGGCGCTTCGAAAATGTTGTCGTATCGGGTAGTGATGCGCCCCAAAATATCGGCCAGGGCGCGCCGCTCGGCTGCGCCCAGTTCGTCCATACCGGTCATGTGGCGTTTGGCGATCACCATCGTTTCGAACGGCCAGACCGCCCAAAACGGCACCACCACCGCGAACGATTCGTTCTCGCACACCAGCCGCTCGCCGGATGCCTTCTCAATATCGAGGTAATCGCAAAGCAGGCACGTTCCGCGCCGGGCGCGCCAGGCAGCCTGCTCCCGCTGCTCCGCGGCCACTTCGTTGGGCACACTGTGGCTGGCCCAGATCTGGCAATGCGGATGCGGATTGCTGGCGCCCATCATGTCGCCGCGGTTCTCGAAGATCTGCACATGCTGAATGCCCGGCATGCTGCCCAGTTCGGCGTATTGCGCGGCCCATAGATCCACCACCAACTGCAGGTCCGGCAGGCTCATGCGCGCCACCGTGAGATCGTGGCGCGGCGAAAAGCATCCCACCCGGCAGACGCCCGGTTCACCCGCGGCGATCAGGAGCCCGCCTTGCTCCCAATTCTCCGCCGGCGTAGAGGGCAGCAGCGCGGCGAAATCGTTGTCGAACACAAACGTGCTGGTATACGGCGGATTGCGCACGCCGCCCGCGCGCGCATTGCCCGGACACAGGTAGCAAGCCGGGTCGTACTCGGGTTGCGCCGCCCGTGCGGTCTTCTCGACTTGGCCTTGCCACGGCCTTTGGGTGCGATGCGGCGACACCAGGACCCACGATCCATTCAGCGGGTTGAAACGCCGGTGCGGGTGCTCGGTGAGATTCAACATGCTATGCAGCATAACAACCGTGCGGCGGCCGGTGGGAGCTTGATGCTACGATAGTGAATTGTCAGGTCTCGGGCTCCGTGCGACAGGCGGCCGCAAACCCCGCCAGGTCCGGAAGGAAGCAACGGTAGTGGTTTAACCTGTGTGCCGCGGATCACCCGGGGCCTGGCATTTTCCCGCCTATGTACCAGGTCATAGCCCGCAAATACCGGCCCCAATCTTTCGCGGACGTGGTGAACCAGGAGCACGTCAAGACCACCCTCGAAAATGCCATCGCCCAGAACCGCATCGCGCATGGCTACATCTTTTCGGGGCAGCGCGGCACCGGCAAAACCACCGTAGCCCGCATCCTGGCGCGGTGCCTGAACTGCGTGAACGGCCCTACCAGCCAGCCTTGCGGTGTGTGCGCGAGTTGCCGGGAAATCGCCGCCGGCGGATCGGTGGACGTCATCGAAATCGACGCCGCCTCCAACCGCG
Organism: Bryobacterales bacterium; assembly: GCA_963843255.1. GTDB lineage: Bacteria > Acidobacteriota > Terriglobia > Bryobacterales > Bryobacteraceae > Bog-159. The sequence continues at coordinate 221,195 of CAWJJQ010000013.1, forward strand.
GCATCAACGAAATGCGCGAGTTGCGCGAGAACGTGCGCTATCAGCCGGCCCGCGACCGCTACAAGGTCTTCATCATCGACGAAGCTCACCAGATCACCAACGAAGCTTTCAATGCGCTACTAAAAACCATTGAAGAGCCGCCGGCCTGGGCGGTGTTCATGCTCTGCACTACCGAGGCGCACAAGATCCCCGCCACCATCGCGTCGCGCTGCCAGCATTTCAGTTTTCGCTCCGTCGATTTTGAAGACTTAGTGGCCCGCATGGCCTGGATCTGCGGGCAGGAAGGCATCACCGCCGATGCCGAGGCGCTCGCGGTACTGGCGCAAGCGGGCGAGGGCAGCGTTCGCGATTCGCTCTCGGCGCTCGATCAGGCCATCGCCTGCTGCGGCGATACGCTGCACGCGGCGGACGTGCGCGCCTTGCTCGGCTCGTTTTCGCTCGATGCGCTGGGCCACGTCAGCCAGGCGCTGGTGGACGGGACCCCGGCGCGCATGCTGGAAGTAGTGAACGAACTCGAGCGCAACGGCCAAAATCTGCAGCACTTCAGCCGCGAACTGGCGCGCTATTTCCGCAATCTGCTGGTGGCCAAAATCGCGGGCGGCGAAACCCGCCTGATCGCCGCGTCGGCCGCGGAGCGCCAACGGCTGGCGGAGACCGCCGCCCAATTCTCCGAAGAGGACCTCACTCGCTACCTGCAGCTATCGCTCGATCTCTTCAGCGACTTGCAAGCCTCCCTGCAACCGCGCTTCCACCTGGAACTGGGCCTGCTGCGTATGGTTCAGGCCAGCCGCCTGCTGCCCATTGAGGAGGCGCTGGCCGGCATGGGCGGCGCGGGTGGAGGAGGAGCGAAGGGGGGGCGCGGAGACGCGGTGACACGGGGACGCGGAGACGCGGAGACGCCGCGTGCGACGCCCGCGCCGTTGGGAAACAAAACCACCAGCCACCAGCCACCAGCCACCAGCCACCAATCCTGGCGCGACAAGCTCCACGCCGCCCTCATGGACCAGGGCATGGCCTTCACCGCCGACGCCGTCGAGCACTCCGAAATTGTGGAAGCCAACGGCGAATTGCGGATCACCACCCCCAAAGAGTTCTCGCTCGGCATGCAGGCGGCCGAGATCGACCAGGCGCTCCGCCAGATCGGCGGCAAACCGCTTAAGATCAAAATTACGATCGGGGACGTGGCCGCGCAGGAAAAAGTCGCGGCCGGGCCGGCGCCGCGTGAAGACGACGTATCCACCCGCGCGCTATCGAATCCGGAAGTGCAGCGCTTCCGGGATCTGTTTGGCGGAGAAGTCCGCACGGTTCGCAACTTAAAGGAGTAGCCAAGTGAAATTACCAGGCAACATGCAGGCGATGATGAAGCAGGCCCAGCAGATGCAGGAGCGCATGCAGGAGGAGATCGCCCAAATCAAGGTGGAGGCATCCGCCGGCGGTGGTATGGTCACCGTTAAAATGGACGGCCACAAAAACGTGCTGGGCGTGAAGATCGACCCGGAGGTTGCGGGCGACGTCGAAATGCTGCAGGACATGGTCCTGGCCGCGTGTAACGAAGCCGCCAAAAAAGTCGACCAGGAAACCCAGCAGAAAACCAGCGCCATGTTGGGTGGCATGGGCTTGCCGCCCGGCTTGTTCTAACCCATGCCAGATTTCGCTGAACCGCTCGCGCGCTTAATTACCGAATTCAAACGGCTGCCCGGGATTGGCCAGAAATCCGCGCAGCGACTGGCGTTTCACGTCCTGCGCGCCTCCCGCGACGACGCCGAACATCTCGCCCAGGCGCTGCTCGACGTAAAGGACAAGCTTGGCCTGTGCCGCGTGTGCAACAACATCAGCGATGGCGAGCTGTGCGTGTTCTGCCGCGATCCCAACCGCGATCAGAAAGTTCTGTGCGTAGTGGAGGAAGCGCCCAATATCCTCGGTATCGAGACCACCCGCCAGTTCAACGGCCAGTACCATGTGCTGCACGGATCGCTCTCGCCGCTGAAGGGCATCGGCCCGGAGCAGCTCAAGATCAAGAGCCTGGTGGAGCGCATCGGCGCGGGTCAAATCGAAGAAATAATCGTGGCTACGAATCCCACGGTCGAAGGCGAAGCCACCGCGGTGTATCTGTCAAAGCTGCTGAAGCCGCTGGGCGTGAAAGTGACGCGTATCGCCATGGGCATCCCGGTCGGCAGCGACATCGAATTCGCGGATGAGGTCACCATGTGGAAGGCCATGGAAGGCCGCCGGGAGATGTAGTCGCGGGGTCAGGCTCTCAGCCTGCAGCGGCCTCTTAGGCCGCCAAAAAGCGGGACCAGGGGTCCCGCGCAGGCCGAGGGCCTGCCCCACCAGCACCCTTACGCCCGCGCCGCGACTGCCTCCCACGCTACCGACGCCTTCTCGATCCGCGCCACCGCCTCCATCAGGTTCTCCAGCGAATTGGCGTAGCTGAACCGGATGTACCCTTCCCCGTACTCGCCGAAGGCGCCGCCGTTCAATCCCGCCACGCCGGCTTCTTCAAGCAGCAGGTCGGCCATCTTCTTCGAGGAAATGCCGGTGGCCTCCACATTCGGATAAGCGTAAAATGCGCCGCCCGGGGTCGGGCAGCGGAAGCCGGGAATGCGGTTCAGCCCCTGGCAGAAGGCGTCGCGCCGGCGCCGGAACTCGGCCACCATGGCGTGCACCGGTTCCTGCGGCCCGCGCAGTGCCGCGATCCCCGCCCGCTGCGTGAAACTGGCTACGCACGAGCACGAATTCACCATCAGCTTGGTGACGGCATCCACCAGCCATGCGGGCATCACGCCGTAACCCATGCGCCAACCGGTCATGGCATAAGTCTTCGAAAAACCGTCCAGGATAATGGTTTTCTCCAGCATGCCCGGATAGCGGGTGATCGACACCGGCTCCTCTTCGTAGTAAATCTGCGAATAGATTTCGTCGGCCATCACCATCAGGTCGCGATCCCGCACCATGTCCGCGATGGCGCGCATGTCATCTTCCGGAATCACGCCGCCGGTGGGATTCTGCGGGGAATTCAGAATGAGCAGCTTGGTGCGCGGGCTCAGCTTGTCGCGCAACAGGTTCAGATCGAATGAGAAACCGCGCTTCTCCACCAGCGGCATGGGCACCGGTGTGGCGCCCAGATACTGGATCATCGATTCGTAAATCGGAAATCCGGGACTTGGATAGATCACTTCATCGCCCTTCTCCAGCAGCGCCAGCATGGGAAAGAAGATGATGGGCTTGCCACCCGGCACGATGGACACCTGCTCCGGCCCCACCTGAATACCGCGCCGCCGCGCGCAATCCTCGGCTACGGCTTCCCGCAATTCCGGGTAACCCTGCGGGGGACCGTAATGCGTCCACCCTTCGTCGAGCGCGCGCTTGGCCGCCTCTACGATATGTTGCGGCGTCGGAAAATCCGGCTCGCCGATCTCCAGGTGGACGATGCTGCGCCCTTTGGCCTCCAGCGCCCGCGCGCGCACCAACACGTCGAACGCGGACTCCACCCCAATATGATTCATTGATTCCGCAAGTTTCATGCGATTTTCCTGAAAAACGGTACCCCGTCGCGGATCTCCACGCGCGACACGCGATCGTCGATCCACACCCGATCGCCTAAGATCCGGCCGGTCACGCGCCCGCCGGAATCCAGCGCCACGATGGCCGTTTGGAATGGCACGTCTCCGGCGAACGCCTCGGCGGCCGAGTAGATCACGGTCTCGGTGTAAACTGTTCCGGTTTCGGGATTCGCGCCCCTTTGCGCTTCACTCATACGGTCCCCAGAATGGTCACCACGCACGAAGCGCCCGAACCGCCCAGGTTCTGCGCCAGGCCGACGGAATGCCGCGGCACCTGGCGCTCGCCGGCCTCGCAGCGCATCTGCAGCACCAGATCGCAGATCTGCGCCGCACCCGTCGCGCCCACCGGATGGCCTTTAGATTTCAATCCGCCGCTGGTATTTACCGGACGATCGCCGGTGCGCGCCGTGTGACCTTCCAGAGTGTACGGTCCGCCCTCACCGCGCGCCACGAAACCCAAGTCTTCCATGGCGATAATCTCAGCGATGGTGAAGCAATCGTGCAATTCCGCAAACTGCACGTCGGCTGGGCCGATCCCGGCCATCCGGTAAGCCTTCTCGGAAGCCAAGCGGACCGCTGGAAAGGTGGTGATGTCCGGTTTCTGGTCGAGCGCCACAAAATCCGACGCCTGCGCGATTCCCAGCACGCGCACCGGCTTATCGGTAAATTCCCCGGCGCGCTCGGCCGGTGCCAGCAAGACGGCGGCCGCCCCGTCGCTGATCAGCGAACAGTCGTACAGGTTCAACGGATCGGCGATCGGTTTGCCGGCCATGGCCTGCTCCATGGTGATCACTTTGCGCATCTGCGCATCCGGATTCAGCGCGCCGTTGGCGTGGTTCTTCACCGCCACCGCCGCCAGGTGCTCGCGCGTGGTGCCGAACTCGTACATGTGCCGCCGCGCGATCATGGCAAATAGCGACGCGAAGGTCGAGCCGGCCTTGATCTCGCCTGCGCAATCGCCCGCGCCTGCAAGAATCTCGGTCACCTTGGGGGTGGGCTGCGACGTCATTTTCTCGGCGCCCACTACCAGCACGATGTCGTAAACCCCGCTCGCCACTCCGGTGAATGCGTGAAAGAAGGCCGATCCGCTCGAGGCGCAGGCGGCCTCCACGCGCGTGGCGGGTACCCCGCGGATGCCCAGTTCCGTTGAAATATAAGGCGCCAGGTGGTTCTGCCCGGTGAATGACGGACCCGCGAAATTTCCCAGAAAGAAGGCGTCCACCTGCGACGGGTCCGCATGCCCGTTCTTCAGACATTTCTCCCCGGCTTCCACCGCCAGGGAGCGTAGATCGCGGTCCGGAAACGCCCCAAACCGTGTCTTTCCAATCCCGATTACAGCTACAGGTCTCATCGAGTCCATCCGCTTGGCATGGCCACTTGGGGCCATCCACCTTCAATATACCTGCAATATGGGGAAACGAGCGCACAGCGGTCCCCGCGGGGTAAAATCAGCTTATCCACGTTTTAAGGGTTTCCACGTCATCTTGATAGGACCGTGGAAGCCGTAATTTACGCCCTGATGAGCGAAGCCGTTGATCCCGGCCTGGAGCTGCTGGAGCGGCAAAACCGCTTTGTTTCCGACCACTTACGCCGGATCTTCGTGCAGATTTACCGCATCGTCGGCAATGTGGCGGACGCTCAGGACCTGACCCAGGAGGCCTTTATCAAGGCGCTCCAGCGGCAGGAGCAGTTGAAGGACGAGCAGAAAGCCGCCCACTGGCTCTCGCGCATCGCCACCAATACGGCCATCGATTTTTTGCGGCGCAACGGGCGGGTCAGCTATTGCGAAATCGACGCCGCTCCCGAGAGCCACGACGACAGCCCCGAGGATCTGCTGCTACGGTCCGAGCAGCGCGACTATCTGGAAGATGGCTTGCGCCTGTTGACCGCGCGTGAGCGGACGGCACTGATCCTGCGTGATGTGGAGGGCTTGCCGGCGGAGGAAGTGGCCAGCCGCCTGGATTGTTCCAAGGCTACGGTGCGCTCACACATCGCCAACGCGCGCATCAAGCTGCGCAAATATATGGAAAGGAGGAAGCCATGAGACATCCGCGACAATCCGTTCTGGCGCTGTACGCCGGCCAGGACCTGGGCTGGTTTGGCATGCGACGTACGGAACGTCACCTGGCCCGGTGCCTCGAGTGCCGCCTCCAGGTGCGGGGCTACGCGTCCGCCAGCGAAGAGCTAGCTAGCCTGAACGAATTGCCGGCCATTGCCTGGAACCGGCTGGCCGCTGAAATGAAGGCGAACATTCGCCTGGGCCTGGTGGCCGGCGAGTGTGTCCGCCCGGAATCGTCCGCGCCACTCGCCTGGATGACCAACGTGCGCGCCCTGACCGCCGCCGTCAGCGTCATGGTTTTGGTCGCAGTAGGGCTGTTCCTGCAGCGTCCGGCGCCCACCGCTCCTCCGCAGAGCGCCACCGACAACGCGGTTCTTCGGGCGACGGCCGATGGCATCGAGCTGAACCAGGGCGGCGAGACCCTCAGCCTGCTGCATTTGCGTTCCGACAATGTGACTTATTCGGCGGGCGCGCAGGGTTCCATGCGGGCCGGCTATGTGGATGCCGATACCGGCAACGTGACGATCAATAAACTGTATGTCCAGTAAATTTGCGATTCTCGCCGTGGGTGTGGCTGCGCTGTGCGCGCAGGACATGCCGCTCGACAATTCGGTGAAGATCAACCTGCCTCCCGATTCGCCGCTAACTCTGATCTCGGCGAACTTGGGTGAATCGCACGTAACCCGGCGGGGTAGCGCGGTTGTGCTCGATCTGGATGTCGCCCTTACTCTGCATAACTCCAGCCCAAATCACGTCCGCGGCGTCACCCTGCTGGTGGCCGCGCAGGAAGTCACTCCCGGTGGCAAAGCCTCGGTTTCGGTTCCCAGCCTGGACGTGGCTCCCAATCTGAATTTTCCGGTGCGGATCAACCTGCGCCTGCTGCGGCCGGCCCAAATGGGAGGCGGTCCGCTGGTGCAAGTGAACCTGGATGGTGTTCTGTTCCAGGACTTCTCATTTTACGGGCCCAACCGGCTGGATTCGCGCCGTTCCATGACTGCCTGGGAAATGGAAGCGCAGCGCGACCGGCGGTATTTCAAGTCGATCCTGGCCGCGCGCGGCATGGACGGGCTGAAGCAGGCCATGATCGAGAGCTTCAACCGCCAGGCTGAGCGTCCCCGCGTGGATGTGCAGGTCTCGCGCGGCCGGGCTGTGGGATCGGCAGCGCTGGCGGAGCATAACACGAAGTTTGCCTTTCTGCGCTTCCCGGATTCGCCTGTCGAGCCGGTAGAGGGCTGGGCCGAAATCTCCGGCAATGAGGCGAGTAATCCGCGCATCGATGTGCGCAACCTTACTTCCAGGCAGGTGCGGTACGTGGAGATCGACTGGATCGTGAACGACGGCAAAGGCCAGCGATTCATGGCGGGCTCCGTGCCGGCGTCCGGTCCGCAATTCAACCTCAAGGCCGGCAGCACCAGCCGCGTGCTGCAGGACACCACCCTGCGCATCTCGAAAAACGACGGCGCGCCCGTTTCCATCGCCGGCATGACCGGGTTTGTCGGACAGGTGGAATTCGAAGACGGCAAGGTCTGGATCCCCAACCGCGAAGCGCTCGCCAACGCTCAGTTGCTTGGCGTTCTGGAGCCTTCTCCGGAAGAACAGCGGTTGCTCGATCTGTACCGGAAGAAGGGTCCCAAGGCCCTGGCCGACGAGCTCGGCAAGTTCTAACGCACGCGGCCCGGAAACGTCAAACGGCACCCGACCTGCTACACCCGCTTCGATGCGCGTGATCGTTCTTCTCGCCGTTGCGGTTTGGCCGGCCCTTGCCCAGTTCAGAAGCAACGTGCCGCTGGTGGTTGCGCCCACTACTGTGACCGATCGAAAGGGCCATCTGATCGACGGGCTCACTGAAAACGACCTGATCGTCTTCGACAACAGCGTGCCCCAGGCGATACATGTGCACGAGTCGTTCGATCCGATCTCCCTGGTCGTCCTGATCGAAGCGAATTCCAGCTCGGAGGCCATCCTCGACAAACTCGGCGGCAGCGGAGTCCTTTTTTCGGATCTGCTCTCGGCGGAGAAGGGCGAGACGGCGCTCCTCACTTTCAGCGACACCGTGCAGGTCGCCCAGGAATTCACGTCCGACTCGCAAATGTTGACCGGAACCCTGAAGAACCTCCGGCCGCAGGGCGAAGGATGTGTCCTGTACGATGGCATCCGCGATTCGCTCCACCTGCTGGCCAGCCGCGTTCCGGCACGCCGCCGCATTCTGCTGGTGGTGGCCGAACGGCGCGACCGGTCGAGCAAGACCGGCCTGAACTTCCTGCTTCACGATCCCCAGTTGCAGAACACCACCATCTACTGGCTCACCTACTCCACTTTCCTTGCGCCCTTCACCAACAAGCCGAAGACCAAGTGGGATCGCATGAGCGACGAAGAAAAAGCCAGGAAGCACACCATGCAGGGGGAGCACAAATATCCTTATCCGGACGAAGAAGAGCTGGTGCCGCCCGCGATGCCGTCCGGCAGCCTGCTGAATATTTTCACCGAGGCCATCCACAAAACGAAGGTAGATGCCGCCAACCTGTTTTCCAGTACAACGGGCGGCCGCACTTTCAGTTTTCTGAAGCAGTCGGCGCTCGAGGATGCCATTCAGGCGGTGGCCGATGAAGTCCACCGGCAATACATCGTCACCTTCCAGCCGAAGCCCGATGCGGAGGGGTTGTATCACACCATCCACGCGGAGGTGAAAGGCCGTCCCGACCTGGTTACCCGCACGCGCGCCGGATACTGGAGCGTGGTTCCTTAGGGATCTGCGGAGAGCAGCCGGGTAACTTGACAAAAAAGGCGGGCGCCATCGAGGCCCCCGCCGCTCGAAGAGCCTTCGCACCCTAGTGCGAACCGGTATAAATCATGTAGCCGAGATTCAGCGCATTCGGTGAATCGGGCGATGCCCACAATCCGCGGAGCAACTGCTTGCGGCTGGTCTTCAGCAGAGCCTTCAGGTCCACACCGCATTCGAACCGCTTGTGGTTCATGGCCGCCATGCCGTTGTAGGACAGCGCCGAAAGCGTCGCCAGTCCCAGCGAACTGGCTGCGCCGGGGCCCGCCGCCGCAGTGGACGGATCGGAGATGCCCGCGCCCGCCGCTTCGTCCATGCGGTGGAACCCGTGTATGCCCGCGCCGCTGAACAGCCCCGGAGCCAGTCCCAGCGCCGGCGCCGGAATCGCCACGATTCGCCGCAGAGACACCGCCGGAGCGTAGCGTCCGCGCCCGCCCGCGCTATGCCCGCCCGGCGCCAGCAGCCCCGGCCGCATCGCGTCCGACGCGGTGAACGTGGATGCCGGCAGCGCCCCACTCACCACCTTCAGAATCACGTTGCTGCCGCCATAGGTGACCGTGAAGTGCTCGTTGCTGTTGATCGCCAATCCGTTCACCGTGGCGAAGGTGCCGCTCAGCGCGGAACTGCTCACGATGACGAACGTCTGGCCCACCGTCGGCGTGAATCCGTTCACCAGGCTCAAGTTCAGCGTGCCGCCCACTGCAGCGGTCTGCGTCACCTTGAGCTGATCGTAAGTGGTTCCCGCACCCGTGCCGCCGATCGAGATATCCAGCGCGCCCGTGGTGCTTTGGGTGTAGGTGTCCGACACGGTCAGTTTGGCGGTCTTCGTAGCCGAATCGCCAGGGGTCAAAGTACCCGAATCCACCACGTTGTCCGCCAGCGTGCCCGCGCCGAACAGCGATCCGCCGTTCAGGTTCACCGTGCCAAGGCTGCTCGATGTGAGCGTGCCATCCACCGTGGTGGTGCCCGCGGTCTGCGTGAAATTGAAGCTGCTGCCGCCCACCGTGAACGTGGAGCCTGTATTCACGGTAAACGTTCCGCTATTGGTGAAACTGCCGCCCGTAGTCGCGAACGACGCGTTCCTCGATAGCGCGAAGGTGCCCGTATTGGTCGTCAAGCCCAGCAGCGCGTTGGTGCCGCTCTGGTTCACGATGCTCCCGCCGCTGAGCGTAAGCTTCGATGCGTTGGTCGCGATGGCGGCGTTATTGAACTGCAGCGTGCCGGTCAGGTCGAAAGTGCCTCCGGTCAACGTGCCGCTCGCGAAGTTCGTCAGGTTGCCGTTCACTACGAAGCTGTCGCCCGATCCCACAGCCAGCACGCCGTTATTGGTGAATCGCCCGGCCGTGGTGTAGGTGCCGTAGTTGGCGTCCAGCGCGAGGCTGCCGGTTCTGGAGACCAGGTCCAGCCCTGCGAGCGCGTTGTTGCCGCCCAAGTCCACGATCTGCCCGCCGGTTCCGAGGGAAATCTGTGCCGAATCGGTCAGGATACTGGTGGATCCCGCGGCGCCGAACTGCAGCGTTCCCGATATGGCATAGTTACCGCCGGTCAGCGTGGTGCCGGAGAAGTTAGTCAGGCTCCCGGCTACCTTGAACGTATCGCCGCTGCCCACCACCAGCTTGCCGCTGTTGGTGAAGTTGGCAGCCGTGGTAAAGCTGCGTCCAGGGCCCAGCGTAAAGGTGCCGCTTGACCCGTTGACCGCGAAATTCGCCAGCGCGTTCGCGCCCGTGTTGCTCAGAATCTGCGAATTCGCCCCGTTGAGCGTGATATTGGCGTTGTTGGTTACGATGTTCGCGTTCGCGAATTCCAGTGTCCCCGTTACGTTGTATCCGCCGCCGGTCAGCGTCGTGCCCGAAAAATTCGAGAACGGCGTGTTGTTCGAGATCTGCATGGTGTCGCCCGCGCCCACCACCAGCGTCCCTTTATTCGTGAATCCTCCGTTGGCCGCAATCGTCAACTGCGTCGACTGGTTGGCATTGATCGTTCCTGCGTTGATCAGGGTCATCACGTTGTCGCCGATGTTGCCCGATCCTTCAATCGTTTCCTGGTTGGTGAGGGTGTCCGCCGTGGCCGCGCCAAAAATCAGGTTTTGCCCTTTGTTGGACATGGTGAGGGTGCCCGCGCCGCTCAGGGTCACGTTGCCTTGGATCGCCAGTTCCGTGTTGTTGCCGGTGGAATTGAGGGAAATCGTGCCGGCGTTGTTGACCGTCCCGGCCTGGAAGCTCAGACCGGTGTTGTTGTCGATCTTGATCGCGCCGCTTGCGGTGTTGGTCACGCTGCCGCCCAGCACGCTGCCGAAGCTGCTCACCGTCTCGATGGTGGCGCTGTTGTTCAACGTGCCGTTTATGATGCTGCTGTTGTTCAATTGGAGATCGCCCGTGCCGCCCACGGTCACCGTCGCCCCGCTGATAGTCGAACTGGTCATGCCGCCACCGGCCAGGGTCACAGTGCCGCCGTTGATTGTCGTATTCGAAGCCGAGAAGGCGCCTGCGCTGGTGTTAACGGTTCCACCTGTATTGGTTACCGTGGTGTTGACAAATCCCAGCGTTCCGCCCGCGGTGGCTTCCAGCATACCGGTGTTGGTGGTGCCGCCATTGGCTTGGATGGTCAGAGCATTCGACTGATTGGCATTGATGAGACCAGAGTTGACCAGGGTCATCACGTTGTTGCCGATGTTCCCCGCGCCCTGGATGGTCTCCTGGTTGGTGAGGGTGTCTGCCGTGGCCGCGCCCAGAATAATGTTTTGCGTTTTGTTCGACATGGTAAGGGTGCCGGGACCCGTCAGGGTCACATTGCCGTCGATCCCCAGTTCCGTGTTGTTGCCTGTGGAATTAAGCGTAATGGCGCCGGCATTGTTGACCGTTCCGGCCTGGAAGCTGAGGCCGGTGTTGTTATCGATTTGGATCACCCCGCTCGCGGTGTTGGTCACGCTGCTACCCAGCACGCTGCCGAAGCTGCTCACCGTCTCGATGGTGGCGCTGTTGTTCAATGAGCCGTTTATGATGCTGCCGTTGTTCAATTGGAGGTCGCCGGTGCCGCCCACGGTCACAGTCGCCCCGTTGATGGTCGAGCTGATCATTCCGCCACCGGCCAGGGTCACGGTTCCACCATTGATGGTGGTGTTCGAAGCCGAGAAAGCGCCTGCGCTGGTGTTGACCGTTCCGCCCGCGTTGTTTACCGTAGTCCCGCTGAAGCCCAGGGTTCCGCCCGCAGTGGCTTCCAGCATGCCGGTGTTAGTGGTGCCGCCGTTGGCTTCGATGGTCAGGGGATTGGACTGATTGGCATTGATAGTGCCCGAATTGACCAGGGTCATCACGTTGTTGCCGATGTTCCCCGCGCCCTGGATGGTCTGCTGGTTGGTGAGAGTATCGCCCGTGGCCGCGCCGAGAATAATGTTTTGCGTTTTGTTGGACAGGGTGACGGTGCCGGCGCCCGTCAGGGTCACATTGCCGTCGATCCCCAGTTCCGTATTGTTGCCGGTGGAATTAAGCGTAATGGCGCCGGCATTATTGACCGTTCCGGCCTGGAAGCTCAGACCAGTGTTGTTATCGATCTGGATCACCCCGGTCGCGGTGTTGGTCACGCTATTGCCCAGCACGCTGCCGAAGCTGCTCACCGTCTCGATGGTGGCGCTGTTGTTCAACGTGCCGTTTATGATGCTGCCGTTGTTCAATTGCAGATCGCCGGTGCCGCCTACCGTGACGGTCGCCCCACTGATGGTCGTACTGGTCATCCCGCCGCCGGCCAGTGTTACGGTGCCGCCGTTGATAGTGGTGTTAGAAGCCGAAATCGCGCCTGCGCTGGTGTTGACCGTTCCGCCCGCGTTGTTTACCGTGGTGTTTAGAAATCCAAGAGTTCCGCCCGCGGTGGCTTCCAGCGTCCCAGTGTTGGTGGTGCCACCGTTGGCTTCGATGGTCAGGGGATTGGACTGATTGGCATTGATAGTGCCCGAATTGATCAGGGTCATCACGTTGTTGCCGATGTTCCCCGCACCCTGGATGGTCTGCTGGTTGGTGAGGGTGTCGCCCGTGGCTGCCCCGAGAATAATATTCTGCGTTCTGTTGGACAGGGTGACGGTGCCGGCGCCCGTCAGGGTCACATTGCCCTGGATCCCCAGTTCCGTGTTGTTGCCGGTGGAATTAAGCGTAATGGCGCCGGCATTGTTGACCGTCCCAGCCTGGAAGCTGAGACCGGTGTTGTTGTCGATCTTGATCACGCCGCTCGCGGTGTTGGTCAGGCCATTGCCCAGCACGCTGCCGAAACTGCTCACCGTCTCGATGGTGGCGCTGTTGTTCAACGTGCCGTTTATGATGCTGCCGTTGTTCAATTGAAGATCGCCCGTGCCGCCTACGGTCACCGTCGCTCCGTTGATAGTGGAACTGGTCATCCCCCCGCCGGCCAGGGTCACGCTCCCGCCGTTGATGGTGGTATTCGAAGCCGAGAAAGCGCCTGCGCTGGTGTTGACCGTTCCGCCCGCGTTGTTCACCGTAGTGTTGACAAATCCCAGCGTGCCGCCCGCGGTGGCTTCGAGCGTTCCCGTGTTGGTAGTACCGCCGTTGGCTTGGATGGTAAGAGGGTTCGACTGATTGGCATCGATAGTGCCCGAGTTGACCAGGGTCATCACGTTGTTGCCGATGTTCCCCGCACCCTGGATGGTCTGCTGGTTGGTGAGAGTATCGCCCGTGGCCGCGCCCAGAATAATGTTTTGCGTTTTGTTGGACAGGGTGACGGTTCCGGCGCCCGTCAGGGTCACATTGCCCTCGATCCCGAGTTCCGTGTTGTTGCCGCTGGAATTAAGCGTAATGGCGCCGGCATTGTTTACCGTTCCGGCCTGGAAGCTCAGACCGGTGTTGTTGTCGATCCTGATCGCGCCGGCCGCCGTGTTGGTCACGCTGCTGCCCAGCACGCTGCCGAACCCGCTTACCGTATCGATGGTGGCGCTGTTGTTCAATGTGCCGTTTTCGATGACGCCGTTGTTCAATTGGAGATCGCCGGTGCCGCCTACGGTCACAGTCGCCCCGCTGATGGTGGAGTTGGTCATCCCGCCGCCGGCCAGGGTCACGGTCCCGCCGTTGATAGTAGTATTCGAAGCCGAGATGGCTCCGGCGCTGGTGTTGACCGCTCCGCCCGCGTTGGTCACCGTCGTGTTTAGAAATCCCAGCGTGCCGCCCGCGGTGGCTTCCAACAGGCCCATATTGGTGGTGCCTCCGTTGGCTTGGATGGTCAAGGCATTGGACTGATTGGCATCGATAGTGCCCGAATTGACCAGGGTCATCACGTTGTTGCCGATGTTTCCGGCGCCTTGGATGGTTTGCTGGTTGGTGAGAGTGTCCGCCGTGGCCGCGCCAAGAATAATGTTCTGCGTTTTGTTGGACATGGTGAGGGTGCCGGCGCCCGCCAGGGTCACATTGCCGTCGATCCCCAGTTCCGTGTTGTTGCCGGTGGAATTAAGCGTAATCGCGCCGGCATTGTTGACCGTCCCAGCCTGGAAACTCAAGCCGGTATTGTTGTCGATCTGGATTACCCCGGTTGCAGTGTTCGTCACAGTGCTGCCCAAAACGCTGCCGAACCCGCCCACCGTCTCGATGGTGGCGCTGTTGTTCAGCGTGCCGTTTTCGATGACGCTGTTGATCAATTGGAGATCGCCGGCTCCGCCTACGGTCACGGTGGCCCCGTTAATGGTCGAGTTGACCATCGCACCGCCTGCCAGCCTCAAGGTCCCGCTGCTGATGGTGGCATTCGAAGCCGAGAATGCGCCTCCGCTGGTGTTGATCGTTCCACCCGCATTATTCACCGTGGTGCTAGTGAATCCCAGCGTGCCGCCACCGGTGGCCTCCAGAAGCCCGGTATTGGTCGTCCCGCCGCTGGTTTGGATGGTAAGCGCGCTCGGTTGATTGGCATTGATCGTACCCGAGTTGACCAGCGTCATCTCGCCGTCACCGATATTGCCCGCCCCCTGAATCGTCTCCTGGTTCGTCAACGTAACGGCCGTGGCATTTCCGAAGATGAAATTATGGGTATTGTTCGACATCGTGAGCGTGCCGCCGCCCGATAATGTCGTATTGGCATCCAGCACCAGATCGGTATTGTTGCCCGTCGAATTCATGGAAAGAGTGCCCGCGTTCGAGATACTGCCGCCGCCGATCGTGAGAACCGTGGCATTGTTCATGCTTAGTGCATCGCCGCTATCGATCGTCAGGGTGTTTGCAACGCCGTTGACGTTGAGAGTGACAGTGGAAACAACCGGATTCCCGTTATCGATCAGAACGCTGTTGGTAATCGCGGGCACGCCCGTCGACCATAGCGCCGCATTGTTCCAGTTGCCGGCCCCGCCCAACCAGATATCGTTCGTAACCGTGGTGCGCGGGTGGAATCCGGTTTGCGGCCCCCGGGCAAGCGGGCTGGTAAATCGGAGGTGAGTTAGTCTGCTGCCACGCCACGCCAAAGTACTGGGAGTAAGATAACGTCCCGCGTCCTGCGCGGCTGATTGCATCGCAAGAACCATTTGCAGAGCCACCAACAGCCCCGCGAAAACGCTCGTATGACAAGCCCGTTTCGATCTCATGAACGCTCCTTTGACTCGTGTATCTCAATCTGCGTGAAAATTAGACGGTCGTGCCAAAAAATAATGCCGGCGCACAACACTACTCGCAGATTAAAATGGGAGGGCTGAAAATCGAGAGACTTGTTAACGGAGACCTACGCCGTTTCCACCCGCGCCACCTGGTCCAGGCCGCGCTCCCGGATCTCCTGCTCGCGGATCAAAAACTTCTGCACTTTCTTGCTCACCGTCATCGGAAACGAATCTACGAACCGCACGTACTGCGGGACTTTGAAATAGGCGATGCGGCTGCGGCAGAAATCGCGAATTTCTTCTTCGCTGGACGTCTCACCGGGCTTCAACTGGATCCATGCCAGCACCGTTTCGCCCAACCGCGCATCCGGTAACCCCACGATATACACATCCGCGATCTTCGGATGCTCGTGCAGAAACTCCTCCACCTCGCGCGGATAGATATTCTCGCCGCCCCGGATGATGATGTCCTTGGCGCGCCCGCGGAAGCTGAAGTAGCCGTCTTCCCGCATGATGGCCAGGTCCCCTGTATGCAGCCACCCCTGGGGATCGATCGCAGCCGCGGTGGCCTCCGGGTCTTCGTCGTACCCTTTCATTACCAGGTAGCCGCGCGTACACAGTTCGCCGAGTTGCCCCAGCGGCTGCGTCTCGCCGGTCTCGCGCGATATGATCTTCACCTCCGTGTTGGGCAGCGCGCAGCCCACCGTGGCCACGCGCAGATCCAGCGGATCCTCCACGCGCGACATGGTGATGGCCGGCGAACTTTCCGTTTGCCCGTAGATGATAGTCATGTTCCGGCAATGCATCTGGTCCACTACTCGCCGCATTACTTCGATGGGGCATGGCGAGCCGGCCATCACACCCTTCGACAGCGACGTGAGATCGAACGACGTGAAATCCGGATGCGCCAGCTCCGCAATGAACATGGTGGGCACGCCGTAAATGGAAGTGGCGCGCTCGGCGTGGACCGCTTCCAGGGTGGCGCGCGCATCGAACTGCGCCGAAGGCAGGATCAGCGCCGCGCCCGAAACCAGCGACACCATGGTCCCGATCACCGAGCCGAAACAGTGATAGAGCGGCACGGGCGCGCAGATGCGGTCTTCCTCAGTCATGCGTAGCGACTGGCTCATGGCGCGGGCGTTGTTCACCAGGTTGCGATGGGTCAGCATCACGCCTTTGGGTAGGCCCGTGGTGCCCGAAGTGTACTGGATGTTGGCTACATCCTCACGATCGCCCGCGTGCGGCGGCGCGTCCACGCCGCGTGCCAGCATCTCCTGCCACGATGGATCGCCGATCCAGACCACATGCTCCAGGGGCAGCGCGCTTCCCGCCCGCGATTCGCTCAGGATCGCGGCAAAATCCCCATGCGCATCCTTGCGCCGCAGAAAGATGGCCTTGATGCGCGATTTTGCCAGCACGAAGCGCAGCTCGTGCGACCGGTACGCCGGATTCACGTTCACCAGTACGATGCCCGCCCGCGCGCAGCCGAAGTGCAACAGAATCCATTCCAGGCAGTTGCTGGCCCAAACGCCCGCGCGATCGCCCGGCCGCAAGCCCAGGCCCGCGAGGCCGTGCGCCGTACGCTCCACCTCCGCAGCCAGTTCCCGCCAAGTCAGCCGGACGTTCTCATGGCGTACGATCAGCGCGTCACGCTCGGGGAAGCGCCCAGCGGTCTCCGCCAGCACTTCGGTGGTGGTTTTTTCGAGCAGGGGCGCCGCCGGTCCCCTTGTGTGGCTAAGACTTGAGGACATGAAACTCCAGTCTATCCCTAGTTGCGACGCCATGCGCGCCGGCCGCTCGCCCGCCCTGTGATCCAATGAAGAAATGTCCCCGGAAGAGTTTCGCCGCTTCGCGCACCAGTCTGTGGATTGGATCGCCGACTACCTTTCCCACCCGGAGCGCTACCCCGTCCTGTCCAGAATCGAGCCAGGCCAACTGATCGACGCGCTGCCGGCTTCCGGACCTGCGCAGGGCGAGCCCATGGACTGCCTTCTGGCCGATTTCGAGCGCCTCATCCTACCCGCCATCACGCATTGGAACCATCCCGGATTCATGGCCTATTTTGCCAACACCTCACCCGGCCCGGGCATCATCGCCGAGATGTTCGCGGCGGCCTTGAACGCCAATGCCATGCTCTGGAAAACCTCGCCCGCCGCCACCGAGCTCGAGCAGGTGGTGCTCGACTGGCTGCGCGACTGGATCGGCCTGCCCGCCGGCTGGTTCGGCATCATCTACGACACGGCCTCCACCAGCAGCATGCACGCCATCGCCGCCGCGCGCGAAATGGCCGATCCCGAAGCGCGCACCCTGGGCGCTTCCCGCGGCTTCACCATCTATTGTTCCGAGGAGGCGCATTCTTCTATCGAGAAGGGCGCCATCGCCATCGGCATCGGCCAACAGCACGTGCGCAAGATTCCGGTCGATGCGGAATTCCGCATGCGCCCAGAGGCTCTAAGCGCGGCCATTGAAGCCGATCTCGCCGCCGGACGCCGTCCCTTCTGCGTGGTCGCGACCGTCGGAACCACATCCACCACAAGCATCGATCCGGTTCCGGCCATCGCGGATATCGCGGCGCGGCATCATCTCTGGCTGCACATCGACGCCGCCTACGCCGGATCGGCCGCTATCGTGCCTGAATTCCGCCACATCCTGGAGGGCGCCGATCGCGCCGATTCCCTGGTGATGAACCCGCACAAGTGGTTCTTCACGCCTTTCGATTTGAGCGCCTTCTACACGCGCCGGCCGGAGATCCTGCGCCGCGCTTTTTCGCTGGTGCCCGAGTACCTGCGCACCGCCCAGGACGGCCGCGCCCTCAACTATATGGACTACGGAGTGCCGCTCGGCCGCCGCTTCCGCGCGCTCAAGCTCTGGTTCGTCATGCGCTATTTCGGCCGCGAGAAGCTGGCCGACATGATCCGCAACCAGATCGCCTGGGCGCACGAACTGGCCCAGGCCGTGGACGCCGATCCGCGCTTCGAGCGTATGGCGCCCGTCGCCGCTTTCGGTGGTCTGCTTCCGCTACAAGGGCACCGACGACGAAAACCGCCGCCTGCTCGAAACCGTCAACGCCGGCGGGGAGTTCTTCCTTTCGCACACGGTCCTGCGCGGACGATACACGCTGCACCTGGCCATAGGAAACATGGGAACCACCCGCGATCACGTTATGCGCGCCTGGGAAGCCATCCGCAAGGCCAGTGGGGCAGGCTCCCAGCCTGCGGAGGGCTCTTAGCCCGACTCGTGCCAAGTGGCACAAGTACCCTGCCGTCACCAAATCCAGCTATCGCCCCTGGATTCAGATATACTATGACTTCAGAGGGATGTATGAAGAAATACGGCAAGTTCGCCGCCCTTATCGCTGTCGTCATCGGCTCTCTCGTCTGGCTCGCCAGCTCCGGAGTCAGCGAAACCAAGACCTACTACAAAACGATTAGCGAGGTCGGCCAAATGGGTGACAAGGCCTTCGACCAGCGCATTCGCGTAGCCGGCGACGTTGCCACGGGCTCCATCCAACACGCCAAGGGTGAGGTCCTTTTCACTCTCGCGCAGGATAAACAACTGTTAAAAGTGGTTTATTCCGGCAGCGATCCTCTTCCCGATACCTTCCGCGATGGCGCCCAGGCGCTGGCCGACGGACACATGGGTCACGACGGCGTGTTTCATGCCACTAAGATTCAGGCGAAGTGCGCTTCTAAATACGAAGCCAAGCCGGGTAACTTGCGCGCCGCACCGGCGCCGCCGATCAATAAGTCTACTTAGAGGGGCAAATTCATGGAGAATGTGGCAGCACTGGCAGTATTACTGGCTTTCTGCGCCGCCATCTACGCCTTACTGGCATCCGTTATCGGCCGGCTGAAAGGCAAACCGTTTCTTATCGTTAGCGGCGAACGCGCGGTTTATTCCGTGTGGCTCCTCATCTCCGTGGGCTCCGCCATCCTGGTATACGGCCTGGTCACTGGCGATTTCCGCTTCTCGTACGTCGCCCAGCACAGCAACCACGGCATGCCGCTCCTTTATAAGGTCGCGGCATGGTGGGGCGGTCAGGAAGGCTCGTTGCTGTTCTGGAGCTGGCTGCTCTCCACTTACTCCGCCGTGGTGGTCTTCACTAACCGCCGCAAGCATCGCGACATGATGCCCTATGTGGTCGGCGTGCTGATGTTTGTCCAGACCTTCTTCTTAGTCCTGAATAACTTCGTAGTAAGTCCCTTCAAGATGTTATCGCTGGAAGGCTCCATCACCGCCGTCCAGGATGGCAATGGCTTGAACCCGCTGCTGCAATATCCGGCGATGGCCATCCATCCGCCCATGCTGTATCTCGGCTACGTCGGTTTCGCGGTGCCCTTCGCCTTCGCCATCGCCTCCCTGATCACCCGCCAGCCCGGCGACGCCTGGATCCATACCACCCGCCGCTGGACCCTCATCACCTGGCTGTTCCAAAGCACCGGCATCATGCTGGGCGCTGCCTGGGCCTACCACGTGCTCGGATGGGGCGGCTACTGGGGTTGGGACCCGGTCGAAAACGCTTCGCTCCTTCCCTGGCTCAGCGGCACAGCTTTTCTGCATTCCGTCATGATGCAGGAGAAGAAAGGCATGATGAAGGTCTGGAACATCGTGCTGGTCTCCGCCACGTTCCTGCTCTGCATCTTCGGCACTTCTCTAACCCGCACCGGCCTCGTGCAGTCGGTCCACGCCTTCGCGCAGGGTCCGCTCGGCAAATACTTCATCTCCTTCCTGGCGATCGCCGTCGCCGCCACCGCTTACCTGATCCTCGACCGCCTCGATTATCTGCGCAGCGAATCGCAATTGGAAAGCGTGATCTCCCGCGAATCCAGCTTTTTGTTCAACAACCTGATCCTGCTGGCAAGCTGCTTCGCGGTCCTGTGGGGAACCCTGTTCCCGGTGATTTCGGAAGCCGTCTCCGGCGAAAAGATCAGCCTCGACGCCGCTTGGTTCAACCGTCTGATGATCCCCATCGGCCTGTTCCTGCTGCTGCTCACCGGTGTCGGCCCGCTGTTCGCCTGGCGCCGTACTTCCACCGAGAGCCTGCGCCGCAACTTCCAGTGGCCGGGCATTGCGTCGGTTGTGCTGGTGGGCGCATTGCTGGCTGCTGGCGTGCGCAGTTTCTACGCCCTGATCTCTTTCGGCTTCTGCCTCTTCGTGGCGCTGACCGTGCTGATGGAGTTCTACCGCGGCGCGCGTGCCATCGCCCAAAAGAACAGGATGAACCTGCTGCGCGCCACCTTCGAGCTGACCCACCGCAACACCCGCCGCTACGGCGGATACCTGGTTCATATGGGCATCGTGCTGATGTTCATCGGCTTCACCGGCGCGGCCTTCAACAAGTCCGACGTGAAGGAGATGGGCGTCGGCGATACCTTGAATCTCGGCCACTATCAGCTCAAAGTCGTAGACGTGAAGCAGGGCGAAAACGACAACTATCAGTGGAACCGTGCCAACATCGTGGTCATGATCGGCGGCGATGCGGTGGGCACGCTCGAGCCCGAGAAGCGTTTCTATAAGGCCAGCCGGCAGGGCACTTCTGAAGTGGGCGTCCGCCCCCGGCTCAACGAAGATCTGTACATCAACTTCGGCGGCATGTCCGACGACGGCCAGCGCGCCGTCATCCAAGCCTATGTTTTCCCGCTGGTCTCCTGGATCTGGCTGGGCGGCCTGGTCCTGATCGGCGGCACGCTGGTGTGCCTGGTTCCCAGCAAAATCAAATTGCAGTATGCCCGCACCGAAGTGGTGGGCATCACGAGAAAATATGCGGAAGTTCCGAAGTAGTTTGCTGGCCGCAATGCTGGCGGTTTATCCGCTTGGTTCGGTTTTCGCCGACGCCACCGCGGAGAAGCCCAGCGTGGATGCCCGCCGGGTAGGCGCGCACATCGGGTGCCAGTGCGGCTGCAAGGATACGGTGGCCACCTGCGCCATGCTGGAGTGCAGTTTCTCCAAGCCGGCCAAGGAGAAAATCGCCAAGCTCCAGGCCGCCGGCATGACTGACACGGCCATCATCGATCAATTTGTAGCGGAATTTGGACCCACGGTTTATCGCGGCTACCCCAGCGCCTACGGCTGGCTCATCCCGTACGTATTGATCGCGCCGGGTCTGGCTCTGATCTGGTGGTTCGTGCGCCGTTACCGCAAGCCGCGTCCCATTCCCGAAGTAGGACCGCTCGTTGACGACTCCGAATTAGCGAAGTATCAAGAGCAAATCGAAAAGGACCTGGCGCACCTTGAATAAATGATTATCGCCATTGCAGCGCTCCTCGCCGTCGGGGTGATCGCTTTCATCCTGACGGTTCGGGCTAAGGATCTGCCCACCCCGGAGCCGGTTTCTCCGTTCCAACATCTTGATGAGCGCAAAGCGGCAATTTACGATAACCTGCGCGACCTGCAGTTCGAATATCGCGTCGGCAAACTCTCTGACGCTGACTACCAGCAGACCAAGAAAGATCTGCAGCGCGAGCTGGCCGGCGTGCTCGCCGAAGTGGATCGCATCAAGCTGCAATTGAGTCCCAACGGCTCCGCGGCCCCGCCCGCCGCGCCCGAACCGAAGCCCATCGATCCGCTGACCTGCATGCACTGCGGCGCAAAATTTCCCCAGCCGCTCAAATTCTGCGGAGAATGCGGCAAACCCATGGGAGTAGCGCAATCATGAAAGATTTTATCCGTGTCCATCTGTGTGCATCCGTGGCTACTTTGCTTTTGGCTTTGCCCGCCTTAGCCGCGGTAGAAGGCACGGTGACCAACAAAACTACTGGCAAGCCGCAATCCGGCGCGACGGTGACTCTCTACAAACTGGGCCAGGCCGGCATGGAGTCGGTCGAAAGCGTCAAATCCGGCGCGGCCGGCAAGTTCCACATGGAGCAGACTCCGCAAGGGCCGCATCTCATTCAGACCGCGTTCGACGGGGTCACTTATAACCACATGCTGCCGCCCGGCTCGGACAGCAGTAACGTGTCGCTCGAAGTGTATAACTCATCGAAACAGCCCGGCGCGGCTCACATAGCCCGTCACTTCGTGATCTTCCAGCCCAGCGGCGCGCAGATGTCCGTCAACGAAGGCTTCATCTTCCGCAACGATGGCCCGACCACCTACAACGATCCCGACGGCGGCACGTTGAAGTTCTTCCTGCCCGTGGCGGCCAAGGGCATCGCCCAGGTGAAGGCCACCGCCCCGCAAGGGATGCCTATAGATCGCGCCGCCGATAAGACCAGCCAGCCGAACGTATATAAGGTCGATTTCCCCATCAAGCCCGGCGAGACCGATATACAGGTCACCTACTTGGTGCCCTACAGCAACGGCGCGGTTTACGAAGGCAAGCTGCTCGGCAAGACCGAAGAGCCTACGCTGCTGGTGGTCCCGGACGGCATCACCGTAACCGGCGAGGGCCTCGAAAGCAAAGGCCAGGAGCCGCGCTCCAAAGCCTCCGTCTTCAGCGTGAAAACCGCGGAATATAAGGTCGAAATCGCCGGCGCCGCGCCCGTCGCCGGGTCCGATTCCGACGCCGATAGCGGCCCGTCGCTCGAAGAAGTGGCCCCCAAAGTTCTGCAGCAGAACATGAAATGGATCCTGGCCCTGGCTCTCGCTATCCTGGCACTCGGCTTTGTTATGCTCTATCGCGCGCAGCCCGGCGGAGAGCGCGCCGCTGCCCGCACCGGGCCGCAGTCCGCCTCGCCCGCTCCCGCCGTGACGGCCGCGAAAGGAAAGAATGACCGCGGTCGCCGCTGAGGGTGTCTGGAAGTATTACGGCGACTATCCCGCGCTCCGCGACGTGATGCTGCACGCCGAGCCCGGCTCCTGCCTGGCTTTGATCGGCCGGAACGGCGCCGGGAAAACAACCCTCCTGCGCATCATCGGCGGCTTCTCCAAAGCCGGACGCGGGCAGGTCCGTATCTTCGGCAACGACCCACGCGAAACCGAGACCCGCCGCCGCGTGGGCTGGATCGGCCACGGCATCTCGGTCTACGACGAATTGTCCGCGTTTGAAAACCTGAGCCTCTTCGGCCGCCTCTATAACCTGCCCGATCCCAAAAAGGCCGCCATGGAATGGCTGGAGCGCACCGGCCTCGAGCGCGTGAAAGACGGCCTGGTGCGCGAGTTCTCGCGCGGCATGCGGCAGCGCCTGGCGGTGGCCCGCGCCTTCCTACATCAGCCTTCCGTGCTCCTGCTCGACGAGCCTTTCACCGCCCTCGACGATCGCGCCATCGCCGTGCTGCAGCGCCTCCTGCGCGAAGCCCTGGCCGAAGGACGCACCGTGGTCATGTCCACCCACCAGTTGCGCGAAGCTCTCGAACTGGCCACCCACGTGGTGCTGCTGAATCGCGGCAAGACCGCATTCCAAGGCGAGCGTACCCCGCAAATGGCGGAAGACCCGGGCTGGGTTTATGCGCACTACGGCGAGGATTGATGGGCTTCTTCCGCCAGACGTGGGTGATCGCCCGCAAGGACCTGCGCGCCGAGCTGCGCACCAAGGAAGCTATCAACGCGTCGCTGGCTTTTGCTCTGGTCATCCTGGTCCTGTTCAGCTTCGCCTTCGATCCCGCCGAGAAGGAAACCATCGAGATGTCCGGCGGCCTACTCTGGATCGTCTTCTCGTTCGCCGGCACCCTGGTCCTGAACCGCAGCTTCGCGCGCGAGATTCCCAACGATTGCCTGGATGCCCTGGTGGCCGCCCCCGTCTCCGGCGCGTCTCTGTTCATGGGCAAGGCTCTCGCCAACTTCCTGCTGGTGATCGCCGTGGAGCTGGTTTCGTTGCCGGTATTCGGCATCTTTTATAATGTCCACTGGACAAGCCATTTCTGGTCGTTAATGTTGGTGCTGGCGCTGGGCACCTGGGGCCTGACCGTGATCGGGACGATCTTCAGCGCGCTGACCGTGAATATCCGGCTGCGCGAGTTGATGGCGCCTCTGCTGGTCTATCCCATGTTGATCCCGGCCCTGATGAGCGCCATGAAGCTGAGTATGGACCTGATCGCAGGCAAGCCGTTGAGTGCCGAAAACGAAATCTGGCTGCGCCTGCTAGTAGCCTTCGACGTCATATTTACCTCACTGTCTCTGGTGTTGCTGGAAACCGTGCTGGTAGGTTAGGAGAGTCATCATGCGTGAAAAACTGATCTACGGATTGGGCATTATCGCGGCCGTTTTGCTGGCCCGCGATCTGTATTCCATCTTCATGCAGCTTCCCGACGAAGCTTCGCAGGGGATGATCTACCGCATCATCTTCTTCCACGTGCCCGCCGCCATTACGGCCATGCTGTGCGCCAGCGTGGCGGCCATTGCGAGCGTCCTGTTCCTGGTCACCAAAAGCTTCAAGTACGATGCCGTGGCCGTGGCCGTTACCGAGGTCGGCCTGGCTTTCCTGGCGGCCAACCTGGTGACCGGCTCCATCTGGGGCCGCATCATCTGGGGCATCTGGTGGACCTGGGACGCGCGCCTCACCTCCGCCCTGGTCTGCTGGCTGCTCTATGCCGGCTACCTGATGCTGCGCCGCGCCATCGAGGAACCCACCACGCGCGCGCGCATCGCCGCGGTCTTCAATATCTTCGCGTTTGCCGACGTTCCCATCGTCATTTTTTCGATCAAGTGGTGGCGTACCCAGCATCCGCAGCCCGTCTTCTGGGGCGGCGGCAGCATCGATCCGGCCATGTACACCACCGCGCTGCTGAACCTGATCGCGCTCGTCCTGCTGGGCGTGATCCTGACGCTGATCCGCCTGCGGCAGGAAGAAGTACAGCGGGAAATCGATTCCATCCGCCGCTACGCCCACGCTGTTTAACTGGAGCCTAAATGGACACACGTAATTTTACATTCATGTTTTATGGGTTTCTGGCCGCCTGGCTGATCCTGGTGGTCTACGTGCTCTCGCTGGTTTCGCGCGAGCGCAAGATCTCCGAGCAGCTTAAAGGCCTGCGCGGCATGCTGGATTACAAGGACCGCAAATAGCGCGGCTGCCATGAATCGCCGCGATCTCCTCGCCAGCTTGGCCGCCGCCGCGCCGGTCACGCTGCTTTCCAACAAGGCCCAAAGCGCTACGCGGGGCCTGCCTGCTCCCATCATCAAAGATGTTTCCGTAATCGCCACCGCCCCCGCCGGCCTGCGCCTCTCCGTGGTCAAGATCACCACCGACCAGGACGGCCTCTACGGCTACGGCTGCGCGACCTTCACGCAGCGCGCCGAACTGGTGAATGCGGCGGTCGAGAAGTATCTCCGCCCCTTCCTCACCGGCAAGCGCGCCGACCAGATCGAAGACATTTGGCAAGCCTGCTACAACAGCTCCTACTGGCGCAACGGTCCGGTGCTGAACAACGCCATCAGCGGCGTGGACCAGGCCCTCTGGGATATCAAGGGCCGCCAGGCGAATATGCCGATTTACCAGCTTTTGGGCGGCAAGTGCCGCGAAGCCGCCACCTGCTACACGCATGCCTCCGGCGCCGAAATTGAGCAGACCATCGACCAGGCGCGCCGCTTCATCGACCAGGGCTTTCGCCACGTGCGCGTGCAGGTGGGCGTGCCCGGCATGGCCGCCTACGGGTCCGCCGGCTCAGGCGCCACCCCCATCTTCGAGCCGGCCTATTACATCCGCCGTGCGCTGAAGCTGTTCGAAGAGTGCCGCAAGCAACTGGGCGATGAGATCGAGCTGCTGCACGACGTCCACGAGCGCGTCTCGCCGAACCAGGCCGTGCAGTTCCTGAAAGACGCCGAGCGCTTCAAAATGTTCTTCATGGAGGACCCGCTTTCTCCCGAAGACATCGACTATTTCCGCCAGATCCGCGGTCAGTGCGCCACCCCCATCGCCATGGGCGAACTGTTCAACAGCCCGCACGAATGGACCCCGCTGATCACCGGCCGGCTGATCGATTACATCCGCATCCACGTCACCCAGGCCGGCGGCCTGACGCCCGTGCGCAAGATCGCCGCGATGGCGGAAATCCATGGCGTCAAGACCGCCTGGCACGGTCCCGGCGACGTCTCGCCCATCGGCCATGCCGCCAACGTCACGCTCGATGTGATTTGCTACAACTTCGGCATCCAGGAATATTCGCCATTCAACGATCGTTCGCAGGAAGTTTTTCGCGGCTGCCCGGTGATGAAGAGCGGCTTGCTTTATCCCAACGACGCGCCCGGCTGGGGCATCGAGATCGACGAGAAACTGGCGGCGAAATATCCCTACGGCAGCTTCGAAGGCGACGAGCGCAAGCGTCTGGACGGCGGCTGGGGCGAAGTCCGTCGCCGCGACGGCTCCATCATCAAGCAGTAGCGGGACCACTTCAGGCTGGAACCGGTCATAGCGGCGCGGAGTCTAATCGAGTGGCGCGGTACAAGCCATGCGTCCCTCCACGTGTTTCCCGTACCGTTCCGAGGCATTAAGAGAGTCGTTCTTTGCCTATTACGACTCTCTGGCGGCCCGCCAATGGCCCGTCGCCTCGGAAGAACGAATGGTGGCCACATCCTACGGCCAGACGTTCGTACGTATTACCGGGCCGGCCGGCGCGCCGCCGCTGGTCCTGCTGCCCGGCGCGGCGACCACATCCTTGATGTGGGCTCCCAACATCCAGGCGTTATCCCAAGCCTGCCGGACCATCGCGGTCGACCAGATCGGCGACCTCGGCCGGACCACCTGCGTGAAGCCCGTCCGCCGGTTTACCGATCTATTTGCCTGGCTCAACGAACTGTTCGACGCGCTCCAACCTGGAGACAGGATCAACCTGGCGGGTCTGTCGTACGGTGGCGGGCTGGCGGCGCAATACGCGCTTCATTTTCCGGAACGCCTCAACAAAACCATCCTGATGGCGCCCGGGGCAACCGTTCTGCGATTGAAAACGCAGTTCATGACGCGCCTGATCCTGGCCGCTATCGCGCCCCGCCGCTGCCTGCCCCCGTTGGTTCGCTGGATGTTTGCGGATATGGCGCGCCAGGATCCGAAATGGATCTCGGACACGCTCGAACAGCTATTCGTGTGCATGCGGAGTATGCAGCGCCGCGAACTTCCCGTTCCACCCGTGTTAACCGATGCGGAATGGGCCAGTTGGAAAGTACCCACCTTGTTCCTGGTCGGCGAACACGAAGTCATCTACAACGCCGCCAAAGCGGTCCGCCGCCTGGAACGGGTGGCTCCCCAAGTCAGGGCGGAGATCATTCCCGGCGCGGGTCACGATCTGAGCTTTGCGCAGGCTGCGCTGTTCAATCGAAGGATACTGGAATTCCTGCGTGAGGAATCCGTCGCGCCCGCCGGCCACGCTCCTGGCGATTTGCACTGCGTGCTGTGCCGTTGACAGCCGGCATACATACAGTGACAATAGGGTCTGAATAGACTCTATGCGCCCCGGCGCATCGTCTATTCATAAGCGAAACTACGCCCGCCAAAAGGAGTCAAGCATGGCAACTATCGATCTTGCGAAAGAAACCACTGTTCAGCATGCTCTGGACAGCCTTCATAAAGCCGGAGTCCACGCGAAGTATGGCAACTACATCGGCGGCAGGTGGACACCGCCGGTCCACGGCCGGTACTTCACCAGCTACAGCCCCATCAACACTGATCCACTTTGCGAATTCGCCAAGTCCACGCCCGAAGATGTGGAGAAAGCCCTCGATGCCGCGCACGCGGTCCAGGATCACTGGGCCCGTACCTCTCCCGCCGAGCGTGCTGCGATCTTGCTCCGCGTGGCCGACCGCATGCAAGAGAATCTGGAAGTCCTGGCCCTTGCCGAAACCCTCGACAACGGCAAGCCCATCCGTGAAACCCGCAATGCCGATGTCCCCCTGGCCATCGACCATTTCCGGTATTTCGCCGCCTGCATCCGCGCAGAAGAAGGCTCCGTCAGTGAAATCGACGGCCAGACTATCGCCTACCATTTCAAGGAGCCCATGGGCGTGGTCGGACAGATCATCCCCTGGAACTTCCCCCTATTGATGGCCGCCTGGAAACTGGCGCCGGCCATCGGCGCGGGCAATTGCGTGGTAATCAAGCCGGCGTCCAACACGCCGCTGAGCCTCGCCATCTTTGCCGAGTTGACGCACGATATCCTGCCTCCCGGCGTGCTCAACGTCGTGACTGGTCCCGGCGCCGAAATCGGCAGGGCCCTGGCCTCCAATAAGCGTATCGCCAAAATCGCTTTCACCGGCGAGACGGTGACCGGCCGCCTGATCATGCAATATGCGGCGGGGCCCATCATCCCGCAGACATTGGAACTGGGCGGCAAATCGCCTAACATTTTCTTTGCCGACGTGATGGATCACGACGACGAATTCCTCGACAAGGCCCTCGAAGGATTCGCCCTGTACTGCTTCAACAAAGGCGAGGTCTGTACCTGCCCGTCACGCGCCCTGATCCAGGAATCCATCTTCGACGAGTTCATGGAAAAGGCCGTGGCGCGCGTGGAGCGCATCAAAATCGGCAACCCCCTCGACCCTGCCACCATGATGGGGCCGCAGGTCTCCAAAGATCAGATGCACAACATCCTCAACTACATGCGGATCGGCCGGGAAGAAGGGGCCAAATGCCTCACCGGCGGTGGTCCGGCGGATCTGCCCGGCGACCTGGCGAAAGGCTACTTCCTGAAACCGACCGTCTTCACCGGCCACAACAAAATGCGCATCTTCCAGGAGGAGATCTTCGGCCCGGTGGTTTCGGTGGCGCCGTTCAAGACCCTGGAAGACGCCGTGGCCATCGGCAACGACACAGTCTACGGCCTGGGCGCAGGCGTGTGGTCGCGCAACATCAACAATTGTTACCACGTGGGCCGCGCCATTAAAGCCGGCCGCTGCTGGACCAACTGCTACCACGTGTATCCCGCGGGCGCTGCATTCGGCGGTTACAAGGAATCCGGCTTCGGCCGCGAGACCCACAAACAAATGCTCGACCACTACCAGCACACCAAGAACCTGCTGGTCAGCTACAACACCAAAGCCATGGGCTTCTTTTAAACCCCCTTTGTGCTTTCACACATGTGAGGCGGGCCCGGAGAGCCTGCCTTACACCATCCTTTTTAGGAAAGCGGTTTGCCGATTTCCCAGTGATGGCCGTAGGGGTCGACGGCCCGGCCTATCCGCCAGCCGTACCGGTCGTCGACGGGGACCACTACTTTGGCGCCCGCCGCGACGGCGCGATTGAACACGGCATCGGGATCTTCTACCACCATCACCATGCGGACCGTACCCTCGCCCAGCGATTCGGGGCTGAAGTTGAAGTGCGCGTGAGACCGGAACGACTCGGGGGCCCCGAAAGCGGCCTTGTAGAAGTCAATGGCCTGGGCGCCGTGGCGCACGGAGAGCATGAGAGCTCTGGCGGTTGGCATGGGTGTTCATGGACATTATAGACATTTCGAAAGGGTATGCCGGGGGCCGTGTTAAGCTAACTCGTCTCAAGGCTCAGGGTGACAGGAGATCGTAGCGGGCGAACGCGCGTGTGGTTCTGGTTGGCGGCGGCGATTTGGATCGCGCTGGCTTTGCCGCATCTGGATACGCCCTATTCGATCGACTGGGATTCGTCGCAGTTTGCGCGCGGGGCGCGGCATTTCGATATCGCGCAACATCAGCCGCATCCTCCCGGCTATCCACTCTGGATCCTGGGGCTGCGGGCGCTCGCGCCGCTCACGGGCGTGCACCCGGCGCAGGTGATCCTGGCGTTGCTCTTCACTGTCGCGGCACTGTTTTTCTTTCGCAAGCTGGCGCGGGAGATGCTGGGCGAAGCCGCGAGTTGGGCGGCGACCGCAATCCTGGCGTTCTCGCCGCTGGTGTGCCTGTATGCCATCTCGCCGGTGAACTATGCGGTAGACCTCTTTGTCTCGTGCAGCCTCGGCTGGATGGCCTTGCGATTGTGGCGCGGCGAGGCGCGCTGGGCGCCGGCAGCGATGGCAGTGGCGGCGGTGATGACCGGATTCCGTCCCAGCGGGGTTACGTTTATGGCGCCGTTGATGGCGCTGGCGTTGGGGCGCGCGGCGCGCGTGAGCTGGCGTTACGCGGTGGCGGGGTTGGCAGTAGGAATGGCGCTGGCGCTGGCGTGGTTCCTTCCCACCGCGGCGCTCTCGGGAGGGCCAGGTGCGCTGCTGGCGATGGACCGGCAGCAACTCATGGTGAGCGTGCGGTCGACGTCCGTGTTATTCGGCGCGGCACCGGGCGTGCACGCACACATGATCGTGGATGCCTGCTTGTATATGGCGCTGGCGCTGGTGGCGCTGGCTCCCCCTTTGATGCTGCGGCGTACGGGCGGCCGGTGGGAAATCCCCGAATCTGGCTGCTTCCTGGCGCTGTGGCTGATCCCGAACCTGGCATTCGTTTTACTCCTGCATTGCGGCGCGCCGGGATATGTCCTGCTGTCCGTGCCTCCGCTGGTCATTTTAGGAGTGAAGCTGGCGCAGCCGGCACTTGAACGGACGGGCTGGATCGCGGCGGCCGTGGCCGTCAGCCTGGTGGCAGGCTACTTTCCTTACGAGCGCTTCTTCAATCCGGCGGTTCCCACGCTCGACTATCAACTATGGCGCGCGTCTCCGCGCATGCCGGGGCTGGTGGAAGCAGCGCAACACCAGATCCGGACAGCCATAGACGCGCTGCCGGGACGGCCTGAGGAGAAGCTGGTGTACTGCCTGCGCGGTCGAGCACAGGCGCCCAACATCCGGACAGTGACGGACGATTTTCCGGATGTGTATTGGGTGGCTGCGGACGGACGAGTATTTCCGCCGCATGGAGCGGCCGTTGTGGCCGGCATACCGGGGCCGGTGCGCGCGACTGCGTGGCTATGCGAGAGCGCGGGGTTGCCGGCTGACATTCGGGCGCGCTATCCGGGGGCGCGGCGGGTGGCGGGCAATACTTACTATTCTTTCTGGACAGCGCCGTGATTACCGGATAGTAAGGGCCAGCGGAACGCTTTGGGTCACGCCGCCGCCGGTAGCATTGATCCGGAGAGAATACGTGCCGGTCGCGGTCGAACTGGCCGCCGTCAGTTTCAACATGGCGGAAGCAAACATTGCGGTGACGCCGCGCGGCAGACCCGCTACCGACAGCGTCACGGAGCCGGTATAGCTGCCGGCCACGCGCGCGCTGACCAGCACAGCTCCGGTCCCGCCGCGCGGGATACTCAATGATGCGGACGCGGCGTTGACGGTGAGTCGCCCAATGTTGAGGGCCATGGCCGCGCTCGCAGCCAGGTTGCCGCCAGTGCCCTTGATGATGACTGTGTAAGCTCCGGGTGCGGCCGAGCCGGTGGTCTGCACGTTGATGGTGGCGTGTCCACCATTGGCCGGCAGGCCGGACGGCGAGAAGGTCACGGCGACTCCGGCGGGTAGAGCGCCGGTGGACAGGGAGACGGTGGAGGCGAAGCCGTACGAGGCGGTGGAGGTGATCTGGACGCTGGCCGAGCCCCCGGCGAGCACGTTCACGGCCGCCGCATTCAAGTGCAAGGCAAAACTCGGGGCCGGCGTAATGGTCAGGGACAATGCCGCGGATTGAGTTACGCTGCCGCCGCGGGCGGTGACTACTAACGCGTAGGCGCCGGGCGCGGCCGGGCTGCTGGGGGCGAACGACAGGACGCTGCTTCCGGAACCGGGCGCCGGAAGCGCAGCCGGCGTGAAGCTGGGATTCAGCCCGGCGGGCAGGCTGCCGCCGGCTGCCGGCGCAACGGAAAGCGCCACCGCCGAATTGAAACCGCCTGCCAGCCCGGAAATAGTGACGTGACCTCCCGTAATGCCGCCCTGGCTCACGGTGAGCGCATTTTGCGCGATCGCCAGTTTAAAGGCCGGTGGCACTTGCGTGGTTAGCTGCAGAGTCTGCGATTTAGTCTGTCCTTCGCCCGCGCCCGTCAGGGTCAAGTTGAACGTGCCCGCGGACGCAGTGGCGCCCATCTGGATGGTTAGCGTGCTGGTTCCATCGCCCGGCGCGGCAAGGGATGACGGTGCGAAAGAGGCCGTGACGCCGGGCGGCAATCCGGCCACCGAGAATGCGATCGCCGAATGGAACGCGCCTACGTGCGCCGTCGCTACCGTCACTTTGCCCGTGCCTCCCTGGAACACGCCGAGCGTGGCGGACGACAAGCCCAAGGTAAATGCGGGCAATGGATTGATGGTCACCGAGACCGGCAATTGGAGCGTAATGCCGCCCCCCGTGACGGTCAGCGAGAAAGCGAAGCTGCCCGGCGCCGCGCCGGCGGCCGCAACGATGGTCACCTTCGATTGGCCGGAGCCCGGGAGCAGCGTAGCGGGCGATGCCATGATCGTGACCCCTTGCGGCACGCCGTGTGCACCGATGGCCAGCGCGGTTTGGAATCCGCCGGTAACCGAACCGCAACTCAACTGGGTGCTGGCTGAATTGCCGGGATTCAGTGTAAATGATGTGGCCGAAGCGGCCAGCGTGCAACCCGCGGGCGTGAAGACTGTGAGCGGCAACCGGACGGTACGCGTGACCGATCCACCGGTGGCGGTCAACGTCAGCGAGTATGCGCCGGGCGCCACATTCGACGGCACCGTGACCGTCAGGGTGCTGGAACCCGCTCCGGGAGCAGCCAGCGCCTGAGGCGCGAACGCCAGGCTTGCCCCGGCCGGGAGTCCGGAAGCCCCCAGTATCACCACGGCATTGAATCCGCCGGTGACAGTGACGCGCGCGGTGGCTGCGCCATTCGATCCAGCGGCCACACTGAGAGACGCAACGGAGATGGCCAGGGCGAAGCCCGGCGCGCCGCTGGTGGCGGCATCCGTCCAATGGTTCACCAGGATGGCGGCATCCACCGATCCGAGACCACTGGCGCGGTCGTATCCCGCTGTGGCTGCGTATCCACTCACGCCCGGCACTGCGTTGTTTCCGGTGGTTACGTCGTGGAAATAAGAGAGGCCACCCGCGCTCTGCAATGCAGCCAGGGCGTAGAGGCTGGCATTGACGTTTCCCTGGCGCGAGCCGGTCTGCTGGTTGACCAGGGCCATCAGACCGGCGAATGCGGGAGCCGCGGCGGAGGTTCCGGCAATGCCTTCCAGGCTGCCTTGCTGCACCATCAGGTAGCAGTCGTGGCTGGCGGCGGAGAGAGAGACATCCGGCACATCGCGCATACCATCCGGCGGCACACCCGGGCCGGCCTGCCACGCGGGCTTTGCATTATAAGCGCTGGCGCCGCCGCCGCCGGCCCACAAGCCCGCACCCGCGTTACTCGCGCTCTCGTTCCAAACGGTCTCCGGAATGTAGCCGAGCGCCGACTCCCAATTGCCGGCGCTGCCGGCGGACCAGTATGGGCCCGGACTGGCTCCTTCGTTGAACTCGGTACCGCCCACGCACACGCTGTAGGGCGTAGAGCAGAGGCCGTTGACCGCGGCGCCACCCGCGGCTGTGGTTTCCGGCCCGCTGTCGCAGCCCGCCGCGCCGCTATCCCCGGAAGCCACCAGCACGGTGATACCTTGGGCCGCGGCCTGCTGCCAGAGGTTGTTGTAGAAAGCGCGCTCCGCCGAGCCCATATATTGTTCGCAGGATCCGAAGCTCACGCTCGCGACCGGCGCCAGGTTGTGGCTGACGATGTACTGCGCGGAGAGATCCACGCCGTCGGTGGTCGAGGTGGATGCCGAGACCACCAGGCGCACCGCCGCCATGGGCGCGACGGCGCCGGGCCATTCGACATCCAGGTCGGCCTCCGACAATTCGTCGGCGGAAACAATGCCGGGATCGGCACCGTTCACGATGACCGTAGGGTTATTGGCGGGCAGGCCGAATGTGGCGCGAAATGTCTGCACGTCGGACAAAGGAATATTGGTGCGCGCGACGATGGCGATGCTCTGTCCGGCGCCGGTCAGCCCGCCCGCATACAGGGGCGTGGCATCGTAAATCGCAGCGAAATCGCTTGGCGAGAGATAGTTATATCCAGGTCCAGCCGAGTACTGCGGGGCGATGTGCAGAGCCTGGCGGCGAAAATCGTGCAGCGACAGGACGCCCGCGGCCACACCTGCCAGGGCTTCAGGCATGCGCGGTTCGGCCGCATTGGCCAGGTGCAGGCGTCCGCCGACGCGATACCGGTCGATGGGAGTGTGGAAAGCCGCTTCCACCTGCCCCGCCGAACCGCTGAACACGATGGCCCGGCCGCCGGCCGGAAGCTCATCGACGGAGAATCCCTGCGCGCCCAGCCAGGAAACCGCGCGTCCGATATCGCCGGACGGCAGGCCGAAGAGGTCGCCGAAGGTTTCCGGGGTGAGCCACTGATGATAGAGCGGCGAATGCGGATCCTGTTGCGCGGCGAGCAGGGCTTCCAGATCGAGTTGGCGGGCGGCATCCGGCGCAAGCACCAGGATCATGTGCTCCAGCCGCGTGGCGGATGCGGCTCTGCCCACGTCGTATTCCCGCCGCGCCAGGGGATGCCGGTTGCCTCCCCATGAGAGAGGCTGGGCGGGCAATGCGGAAGCAGCCAGCAGAAAAGCGAAGAACGCGGCCACACCGAATCGCATGCAGAGTTCCTGTAGAAATACTTATCGGCCAGACCCGCGGAAAAATTGACGCTACCGCAGGTTATGTTTTTTGATCTTGTAACGCAGCTTGTCGCGCGTGATGCCCAGCAGGCGGGCGGCATGTACCTGGTTGCCCCCGGCGCGGTCGAGGGCCTGCTCGATCACGCGGCGCTCCTGGTCGTCGAACGACATATCTCCACCGGCAGGCGCGGATTCGGCGGCGGCGGACGACGGAGCAGCGGCGGCCAAACCGGCGGGCAAGCCCTGGCGCATGTATTGCGGCAGGTCGGCCACATCAATAGCTTCACCGGTGGCCAGCATACAGGCGTGCCCAATCACATTCTCAAGCTCTCGCACATTCCCCGGCCAGGAGTGCCTCGACAATAAAATCTGCGCGCGCGGGGTGAGCGATTCCACCGGCTTCTTATACTGCGCGGCGAATTTCTGAATGAAAAAACGTTCGAGCAAGGGCAGATCTTCCTTGCGTTCGGCCAGCGCCGGCGTGCGGATCTCCACCATGGACAGGCGATAATACAGATCTTCGCGGAAATGTTTCTCGGCGATCTGGGTGCGCAGGTCATGATTGGTCGCTGCCACCACTCGCACGTCCACCTGGCGCGCGCGCAACGAGCCCACCCGCTGCACCTCCTGATTCTGCAGGACGCGCAACAGCTTGGCCTGGGTGGCCAGCGGCATGTCGCCGATTTCATCCAGAAAGAGCGTGCCACCGTGGGCGAACTCGAACAGCCCCATCTTGTCGGTGGTGGCGCCGGTGAAGGCGCCTTTCACGTGCCCGAACAGCTCGCTCTCGAACAGTGTTTCCACTACTGCGGAACAGTTGCAGACCACCATGGGTCCGGACACCTGGCTGAGCTTGTGTAGCGCATTGGCCACCAGTTCTTTACCGGTACCGGTGGGTCCGGTGACGGCGCAGGCGCGGTAGTGCGGGGCCACACGCCGGATCTGCCCGAACATCTCCCACATCAGCGGGCTGCGGCCGACCATACCCTCGAACTGGCAGTTATCCACCAGCTCGTCGTCCAACTGGCTGGTGCGCAGGCGGCGGCGGGCGTCGGTAGCCAGTTTCTCGATGCGCTCGCGCAACAAAGGCAGGGAGATCGGCTTGTTCAGGTAATCGCACGCGCCCTTCTTGATGGCTTCGACGGCGGCTTCGGTGGAGTAATGGGCGGTCATCAGCACCACGTCGGTAGCCGGATCGATCTCCAGGACTCGGCTCAACAATTCCATGCCGTTCATTTTGGGCATCACGATATCGCTGAGCACAATGGCGGGGCGCTCGCGGCGCACCAGATCGAGACCGGTTTCAGGATCGCCGGCGGTCATGATTTCGAGGCCGTTATCGGAGAGCGCTTCGGAGACCAGTTCCAGGCTCTGAGGATCGTCGTCGATGGCGAGTAGCTTGATGCGCGGCGGCATAGCGTTCGTTCGTCGAAAATTAGAGAAACCTGCGGACTTCCTGCCGCAGGGCGGCGATCTCCACCGGCTTGGTGATGTAGCCGTCGAAGCCCGCACCCATGGCCCGGTCGCGATCACCCTGCATGGCGAAAGCGGTCAGGGCCACCACACGCAATCCGGAGAACTTCTCGTCGGCGCGCAATTCGCGCAGCACGCCGAAGCCATCCAAGCGCGGCATTTGGATATCGACCAGCACCAGATCGGGAGCGCCTTCGCGCGCGCGGCGCACGGCTTCCTCGCCGTCGGCAGCCTCGATCACATCATAGCCGCTCATCTCCAATACTTCACGGATCAGCTCGCGACTGGCGGGATTATCGTCGGCCACCAGAATCTTGTGGCTCATGCGCGGCCCGCTTGGTGGCCGACAGCGCGTCTCAATTCCGCAAGCAACTGATTCCCCCATTCGCGGTCTTTTTGAAAAAGTCCGACGGTCTCCTGGTGCAGCATCTTGATTTCATCATCTGTCAGATCCTTGCCGGTAAGCACCAGCACCGGGATATTGCACATCCCCGGATCTGCCTTCATGCGGAGCAGCAGTTCGAAGCCATCCATGCCGGGCATCATCAGATCCAGC
The DNA here is from genome assembly GCA_963843255.1 of Bryobacterales bacterium. Lineage (GTDB taxonomy): Bacteria > Acidobacteriota > Terriglobia > Bryobacterales > Bryobacteraceae > Bog-159. Next base: position 257,623 of record CAWJJQ010000013.1, read on the forward strand.
AGAATAGCGCTGAGCGGGATCTTCGCCAGGGCATCCAGAGCCTCCTTGCCGCTGGCCGCCAGTACCGGAATATATCCGGCGGATTCAAGAATCTCGCGAGCTAATTCGCGCGCCCCTGGTTCGTCATCCACCACCAGCACTTTGGCCGGACCGTTCGAGCCAGGCCCGATGTGGCGGCGGATGGTATCGACCAGCAGGTCCTTTTCTACCGGCTTCACCAGATAATCGGCGGCGCCCAATGCGAGGCCGACCTTAGGCTCATCGACAATGCTGACCACGATCACTGGAATGCCGGAGGTGAGCGGAGTCTTCTTGAGCTCGTACAGCGTTTCCCATCCGCCCTTGCCGGGCATCAGCATGTTCAAAGTAATGGCATCCGGAACATGCTCGGCGGCTTTGGCCAGGGCCTCCGCCGAGGACGATGCGGCAATCAGTTGATAGCCTTCGGGCTCTAGCCAGCTGGCCAGCAACTCGCGTGCGGCAGGTTCGTCGTCCACGATCAGAACCACGGGCCGCTCGCGAACGGGGCCCGGCTCGACAGGGCCGAGGTCAGCACGCTCGGTTTCCTCGGTCCAGGTGCGTCCGGCGGGCAAGGTGAAACTGAGACGCGCGCCCTTGCCAGGCTCGCTTTCCACCCAGATGCGTCCGCCGTGTTCCTCTACCAGACGCTTGGTGATAGCTAGCCCGAGGCCGGTGCCTTCCTTGATTCCCTTGGTGGTGGCGCCGACCTGATGGAAGGCGTCGAATATGGCCGCTTGTTCTTCGAGCGGAATTCCGAGGCCCGTGTCGCTGACCGAAATGGTCAAGCGGCCGCGCCGTTCCGCCGCTTCCACCCAGATCTTTCCATCCTCAGGCGTGAACTTCACGGCATTGCTGAGCAGGTTCAGCAGGATCTGTTTGAAGCGCATGCGATCCGCGAAGACGGAGACGTCCGGGCCGATACTGCTATGGACCGAGATATTCTTGGCGCCGGCGGCCGAGCGGATACCGGTCAGAACATCAGTCAGAACAGTGGCCACCGCCAGGTTTTCGCGGTTCAACTCCAAACGTCCGGCCTCCACCTTGGAGAGATCCAGGATGTCGTTGATGAGCGCCAACAGGTGGCGGGCGCCCTGCTGGATATGATTCACGAAGCGCTGCTGCTTGGCGGCGAGAGGGCCGGCCGTCTGCTCCGCCAGCAAATCGGAAAACCCGATGATGGCATTGAGCGGCGTGCGCAGCTCGTGGCTCATGCTGGCCAGAAACTCGCTCTTCAGGCGATTGGCGCGCTCTACTTCCTGGTTGCGCAGTTCCAGCTCTTTATTGGTGGAGGCCAGCCTGGCATTCAGGGTGCCTACGGCTTCTTCGGCCTGCTTGCGCTGAGTGACATCGCGATTGATTTCCAGAACGGCGCCGGCGTGTCCTTCGGATTTGCCGACCACGATGTGGCGGGTATCGACCGTGATGCGGGCGCCGTCGCGGCGGTTATGCTGAAGCTCGCCATCCCAGCGGCCACTGCGATTGAGTTCTGTCTCGAGCGCCTGCCGCGAGACCGGAAATCCGGTTTGGAACAACTTGTGGCTGACCTGGCCGAGGGCCTCGGCGGCGGACCAGCCGTAAATTTCCTGGGCGCCGGCGTTCCATTGCAAAATGCGGCCTTCCGGCTCACGCACAATAATCGCGTCGTGGGAAGCCTCGATCAACTGCGCCTGGCGGCGTAAATCCTCTTCGGCGCGCTTGCGGTCGGTGATATCGCGGATCACGCACATCACCTGCGCGCCGCTTTTGGTATCCATCGGACTGAGGGTGATGTCTACCGGGAACTCGGTTCCATCTGTGCGGCGTGCCCACAGGTCGAGGCCCGAGCCCATGGGCCGCATGACGGGCTTGGCTTGATAGTGTTCGCGATACTGCGGGTGGCGGGCGCGGAAACGGGCCGGCACGAATTCGTCCACGGACTTGCCCAACAACTCGTCCACCGGGCAGCGGAACAAGGCGCCCGCCAGCGAATTCGCCAAAATGATGTGGCCTTGGGAATCCACCTGAAGAATGGCGTCGGGAGAGGCCTCGAAGATCTGGCGGAACCGAAGATCGGCCCGCACCACATCGCGCGCGCCAGGATCATGCCGCGCGGCTTTCAACTCCAGCGCCTGTTTCGCGGAGATGGGAAGGCGGAACAGGGTGCCCTTGTACAGGCAGTCTGCCGCGCCGTCCAGCACGCAGTTCATCAGCACGCGGGGATCGGTTTCATTAGCCAGCACAATGAGTGGAACGGGCTCGTGCCGGCCGCGCAACGCTTCCATGACCGCGCGCCAACTCCATCCGGGGGCGGCGTATTCGGCCACCACCAGGTCGTGCGGGGTGACGTCCAGGACCGCCAGCAATTCTTCGGGACTATTCGCGTGGGAGTGGCCCGCGTCAAAACCAACCCGCGCCAGTTCCTGCATACAACGTTCCGCGATTTCCGGCTCAGTTTTGACGAATAGAACGCGCAATGCGCCCCCTCATTTGTCTAATAATATACAATTCAGGGGGCTCGCGGGGGACGTCGTTACGATTTCTGGTCCTGATAGTTTCCTGGTTCGCCGTCAGTGGTGAAATCCTGGCTGCGGCGCCATGCCAGGATCAGAAATGCACCCAGGATACAGAAGGGCGGCAAGCCCAATAGCACGATACCGATATTCAGAAGGTGAGCGCGCGCCGCGTTCTGGGCGGCGGCCGTGCGGAAGCACATGACGCATTGCCCCCAGGAGCCGGAAGGCGCTGCGGCGGCCACAAAAAGAGCTAGTGCCAGACGTTTCATCGAGGCCTCATCATCATCAGGCGGTTGGAATCGGGCATGAACATCAGGAGCATCAGGATGATGCACAGGATCAGCATGGGGAACAGAGTCAGGAAAAGACTGAGCTTCTCAAACTTCAGATGCATGAAGTAGGCAATGATCAACGCGGCTTTGATGACCGACAGGCCCACCAGGGCGGTCAGGAAAATGAGCACCGGAATCTGCTCGTAGGCCAGAAATACCTCGACGCCGGTCATGAACAGCAAGGCGAACCAAACGTACAGAAAAGTCTTGGTATTTGCGCCGGAAATATGTTCGACTTCTTCCGTAAATCCGCTCATAATTTCTCCTAAATTTTGGCCGACATGAGGTAGACCAGCGGGAAAATAAACATCCACACAAGGTCCACGAAGTGCCAGTACAAGCCGCTGACTTCGACGTCTTCGGCCTTGAACTTGCCACGCCCCACGGCAAAAGCGATGATGCTGAGATAGATCAGACCGATGACCACGTGGGTCATGTGCAATCCGGTGAGGGCGAAGAAGGTGCCGCCGAATAACGGCACGCCCCACTCGTTGCTGAACGGCGTGACATGTTCGTTATTGATCAGGTTGAGCCACTCGGTAAGGTGCAACACCACAAACGCCGCGCCGCCGCCCATGGTGGCCAGGATCCAACCGACCGCCGCTTTACGGTTGCCGTGATTCATCGAGTGCACTGCCATGACCATGGTCAAGCTGCTGGAGAGCAGGCAGAAGGTCATGACCGTGGAAAAAATGATGCTAGGCGAAAAGTGGAACGGCGTGGGCCAGTTGGGATTGGACAGCCGCGCGTAGGTATACGCCATCAGCAGGGCGGAGAACGTGAGCGCGTCGGAAATGATGAACAGCCACATGCCGAACTTTTTCGAGTTCACGGCATAGGGCGATCGTCCACCCGACCATACCGAACTCATGGCTGCCGCCGAATTGACCTGGGACATCGACAAATTACCCCCAAATGAGAAATAGAGCCATCAGGAAAAGCCAAAGTCCATCCACGAAGTGCCAGAAAACCGAACTCACATCCACGGCCGTGCGCTTGCCCGGCCCCAGGCGCAGACCGAGCGCCTGCACATCCACATAAACCAGCGCCGTAAGGCCGCCCAGAATGTGCAGGCCGTGCGCGGCGGTGAGCAGATAGAAAAAGGAACTGCTGGGATTTGAAGCCACAAAAATGCCGGCATCGCGCAACTCGCGCCAGGCGAAGGCCTGTCCGATGAGGAACAAGGCTCCCAGGACGGTGCCGGCGGTCCAATAACGATTGAATTCGCCGCGGCGGCCTGTTTTCAGCGACCAGCGCGCCACTTCGAGCAGCAGGCTGCTGCAGATCAAGACAACCGTATTGACCCACAGGATGGGCGGCAGACGCAGCGCCACCCAATCGTTCGACATGCCGCGGCGCACCACGAAAGCGCTGGTGAACGCCGCGAACGCCATGGTGGTGGCGGCCAGCAACACCATCAAGCCGGTCATGGAGGCGCGGCGCGAGGCACCGCGTCCGTCGGAGCCTCCCCCACCGCCGCCGAAGCCGCCATCACGCGGCGGGGCCGGGGGCTTGATGACGTCGGATGTGATTGAGCCGGGCACTTTAAAACCTTGTGGCTGGTGGTTGGTGGCTGGTGGCTGGTGGTTTAGACACAGCAACCATCCACCAGCCACCAGTCACTAGCCACCGTCTATTCCCCATGCACGTTCACCGGATCGGTCTGCATGATGAAGTCTTTCGGCGCGCCGGGCACTCCGTATTCGTACGGACCGTGATTCACTACCGGGTGATGGCCTCCGAAGTTGTCGAACGGCGGGGGCGAGGGCACCGTCCATTCGAGGGTGGTGGCGTTCCAGGGGTTCATGGGCGCCTTTTTGCCATACTTCATGCTCCAGAACAAATTGAAGAAGAATAGAATCTGCACGCCCGCGGTGAAGTAGGCGGCGTGCGACATGAAGGCGTGCACGGGCAGCAGCTTGCCCAGAAAATCGAAATTGGTGAAATCCGAATAGCGCCGGGGATTGCCCGCGATGCCCAGAAAATGCATCGGGGTGAAGATGGCGTAGACGCCTATGAACGTCAGGTAGAAGTGGATCTTGCCCAGCGTCTCATTCATCATGCGGCCGAACATCTTGGGGAACCAGTAAAACGTACCGGCGAACATGCCGAATATGGCCGCCACGCCCATGATCATGTGGAAGTGGCCGACCACGAAGTAGGTATCGTGAAAGTACAGATCGAGTGCGGGCTGGCCCAGGAAGATGCCGCTGATGCCGCCGGTTACGAACAGCGAGACAAAACCGAGCGCGAACATCATGGCCGTGGTGAACTGGATCTTCCCGCCCCAAAGGGTGCCGATCCAGTTGAACGTCTTAATAGCCGACGGCACGCCAATGCCCATGGTGAGCACGGAGAACGCCATGGCGGAATATGGGCTCATGCCGCTCATGAACATGTGATGGCCCCACACCATGAAGCCCAGGAAACCGATGCTCAGGATGGCGTACACCATGGCGCGGTATCCGAATATGGGCTTGCGGCAGAACGTGGAGAGCAACTGCGATGTGACGCCCATGCCGGGCAGAATGGCGATGTAGACTTCCGGATGGCCGAAGAACCAGAACAGGTGCTGCCAGAGGAGGGGCGATCCGCCCTTGTGGCTGAGGATCTGATCGCTGACCAGCAGGCCGCCGGGGATGAAGAAGCTGGTTCCAGCCGAGCGGTCGAGAATCAACAGGACGCCGGCGGCCAGCAGGACGGCGAATCCCAGCAGGCCAAGGATGGCGGTGACGAACCAGGTCCAGCAGGTGAGCGGGAGGCGCATCAGCGACATCCCCTGGCAGCGCAGATCGATGATGGTGGCGATGAAATTGATAGCGCCCATCAGCGACGCGCCGCAGAAGATGGCGATACTGACGATCCAAAGGGTCTGGCCCAAACCTTCGCCCGGTCCTGACAAGGGGCCGATGCCACTGAGGGGCGGGTAGGCGGTCCAGCCGGCCAGGGGCGGTCCACCTTGCACGAAGAAGGCGGAGACCATCACGACCAGGGCGATCAGGGTGGTCCAGAAGGACAACATGTTCAGCACCGGGAAAGCCATGTCTTCGGCGCCGATCTGGAGGGGCAGGAAGTAATTGCCGAAGCCGCTCTGGGGCGCGGTGGTGAGCACGAAGAACACCATGATGGTGCCGTGCATGGTCATCAGAGACAGGTACAACTCCGGGGTCATGATGCCGCCCTGCGCGGCGGTGGGCCAGAGGGTGGCGAACCAGCTCACCTTGGCGTCGGGATGAACCATGTGGTAGCGCATGAGGAGCGACAGGGACATGCCTACCAATACCGAAAACAAGGCCAGGAAGTAATACTGGATGCCGATCACCTTATGATCCAGGCTGAAGACATACTTCCGGATGAAGCCTTGGGGCGCGTGATGCGCGTGTACTACGGGTGAGGACATATTGTTTTCACCGTGAATGAAGTCGTCAAAACGGGGCCCTGGAGAATCATTACTTATTAGCGGCCTGCTGCACTTTCCACTTCTCGAAGTCGGCTTCGGACATGACTTCCATGGTGCTGCGCATCTGGAAGTGGCCGAGGCCGCACAGTTCCGAGCAGGGGATCTCATAAACGCCGGGCGTATCGGCCTGGAAATACAGTGGGATTTCCATGCCCGGCACAATATCCTGTTTCAGACGCAATTCGCGCACGAAGAAGTTGTGAATCACATCGCGGGAATGCATGATCAGCTTGATGGGTTTACCGGCGGGCACTTTGAGCGAGGCGCTGACAATGTCGTCTTTGGCGGCGGCATCTTTGTCGTCGAGGCCGAACGGATTGCCGGCCGCGTCATTCACCAGCTTGAGATCGGTGGCGCCGAACTTGCCATCGGGTCCGGGATAGCGGAAGGAGAAAGCGAACTGCTTCGACATGAGCTCGATGGGAACGGCGTTGGGATCGGGCTCGGAGAGATGCACGGCGGCCCAGATTTTGGTGCCCATGAGCACCAGGCCTACGAACAGGATGGCGGTGGCGCTGGTCCAGATGGTTTCCCACTTGTTGTTGCCATGGTTGTAGCGGGCGCGGCGGCCATCGTCGCGGAAGCGGAAGATCACCCAACCCAGCGCGAACTGCGCGAGAAAGAAGATGATACCGGTAACTACCAGGGTGCGCATGAACTGGGCATCGTACGCAATGCCGTGCTGCGAAATGGGTGGGGGAAACCACCAGGTTTTGGCGAAGAAAAAATAACAGATGACAACCGTCAGCACCCAAATGATTGGAGCAAGCAGCATCTCGTTTAGCACCCTCGACCCCTCGGACGTGCGCCCCGAAGGTTTCGATGACGATATCATACTCGGTGGGAGATCGCAACTGCGGGCGGGCTGGTTCCAGGGGTGGTTCTGGTGTGGCGGGCCACCGTGGATGCCTTTCGAACTTTCTTGGCCCGTACGGGCCTCTTCGGGGAGGCGCTCGAAAAAGGTAAACCCACCAATCTAAATGGCTTAGCGATCGATCGAAATCGGTCATCCGACTTGCCCACCCAGCCGGGATGCGTTTCGAACCCATTGAATGAGGGCGTGAGCCCGGCAACAGAGTCATGCTTCCACTCCGGTGCCATTGAGTCGCCCGTCAAAGGAAGGGGCTGACCATGGCGCGATGGGCGAAAGGACACAGCGGCAATCCCACCGGTCGACCCAAACGTGGCCAAGCGTTTACCGATGCCCTCCGTGGCAAGGGCACCGCCGACGAACTCGCCGAACTCGCCTGGAAGGCCGCGCGTCAAGGTGCCCCCTGGGCCATTCAGATGATCTACAACCGCCTGGAACCGCAAACCGCCCAAGTGAACTTAACTCAGGAGATCAACCATGCCAATCCAATCGACTGCACCCGACTTACCGATGACGAGATCGAACAACTGGAAAGCCTGCTTAAACGAGCCGGAACGGCTGCTCCAGAGCTTGGAGGCGGAGAAGGGTCGGCGCAATCTGTATGACTTTGTCCGGCTCGCCTGGCACGTGCTGGAGCCGTCTACGCCCTTCGTCGATGGACTACATATCCAAGCCATCTGCCTGCATCTGCAGGCCATCACGGAGGGACGCTTAGCCCACCTGATCATCAACGTACCACCGGGGCATGCCAAGTCTCTGTTAACCGCCGTCTTTTGGCCCGCCTGGGTGTGGATCGAGCGACCGCATATACGGTGGCTGTTCGCCAGCTATTCGGCCAACCTAAGCGTACGCGACAGCGTCAAGTGCCGGCGTTTGATCGAATCCGATTGGTATCAACAGCGTTGGGGCGACCGCTACCGACTCAGCGTAGACCAGAATCAGAAGAACCGGTTTGAAAACGACCGCACCGGTTATCGAATTGCGACGTCGGTGGGCGGGTCCGGTACCGGGGAGCGTGCCGATGTGGTGGTGGTCGACGATCCGCATAGCGTGGACCAAGCCGAGTCCGATACGGAGCGGCGCACGGCGGTGGAGTGGTTCAACGGCACCATGTCCACCCGCTTGAACGATCTGGCGACCGGCCACAAGGTTGTGATCCAGCAACGGCTGCACGAAGCCGATTTGACTGGCGATCTGCTAGCCAAGGGCGGCTTCGACCTGTTGTGTCTGCCGGCGGAGTTCGAGCCAGAGCGACGCTGCATCACCCCCATCTGGAGAGACCCGCGGGTAGAGGCCGGTGAGTTGTTGTGGCCCGACAAGGTCACGAGGGCGCAACTGGAATCGCTGAAGACCGCGCTGGGATCCTACCGCTACTCCGGGCAGTATCAGCAGCGGCCAGCGCCTGCCAGCGGCGGCATTTTCCAGCGGCACTGGTTCCGTTTTTGGAAACCCGCCCACATGGATTTGCCACCCGTGCCCGTGCGCATGCCGGATGGCCAGATGATCAGCATCCTGGCCGTAACACCCCCGGCAGAGTTCGACACCGAGGTCCAGTCGTGGGATTTGGCCTTTAAGGACAAGGCCAGCAGCGACTACGGGGTTGGGCAAGTGTGGGGTGCCAAAGGTGCGGACCGTTTTCTGTTGGATCAGCATCGCGAACGGATGGATATGCCAGCCACCAAAACCGCCGTCCGCAGCATGTCGGAGAAGTGGCCCCACGCGGCTGCCAAATTAGTCGAAGACAAGGCTAACGGCCCGGCCGTCATCCAAGAGTTGCAACATGAGATAATAGGCCTAATCGAGGTAACTCCGGAAGGCGGCAAGCTGGCCCGCGCACACGCCGTGTCGCCCCAAGTCGAGGCCGGAAACGTCTATCTCCCACATCCTGCTATCTGCCCGTGGGTGGCGGCATTCATCGAAGAAGTCATGGCCTTTCCGAACGGTCGCCACGATGACCAAGTGGATGCCATGACCCAAGCCCTGCACCGCTTGCGCACCATGCGAGGCAACCTCTACGTGCCGGAGTCCCAAATCGTGATCGAGCCCATTTTCATCCCGGACGATTGGCCGCAGGTCTACGCCATGGTGGTCACGCCTATGGGGGTGGCCGCACTGTGGGGCGCCTGGGATCCGCAAGGGCCCATTTACCTGTACGACGAACATCTGTTCCCGCATGCCGAGCCAGCGGAGAACGCTCGCGCCATCAAACAGCGGGGAGACTGGATACCGGGCACGGTGCACGTCCCCTCTTTCAGGGGATCATCCATCGAGCAGCACCGCGTCTGCGAGCTCTACCGACAGCAAGGCCTGCGCGTGACGAGCACCCGGATGAGGGAAGAGTCGGGGGTGTATCATCTGTGGCAGTTGTTGGCGGCGCACCAGCTCAAAGTGTTCACTACCTTGACTGGATTTCTATCCGCGTATCGGGTGGGGGATGAGGGTGCGCTGCTATTGCAATGCTGTCGCGCGTTGCTGGTGTCCGGCCAGCATTGCAGCCTCTCCAGACCAGTGCCTCAGCCCATGAGACCTCTGCCGCAAGTCTACCGGGGGCCGAACAGCTGGATGCTCTGATCTAAAACAAACGAACCGGCTAGCGCGAGAGGACCGTCGCGAACCACGGCAGGCCATCGAACAATACGTCATCAGGCGCGGGGCGAGGAGACGTCATGGCTGCTCCCCTTTGCTTCAGAACACCTCAGCCTGGGCCGGCGGGCAATCCGTACCGAATTCTGTCCGAAACCGCGCTAAGCCTGGGTGGGGCGATACCGCCGGACAACGGTGAACATCGTAGAGCGCAGCCCGAAAAGGCTGGCGTCGGCGGTTCGATTCCGTCCCTG
>CAWJJQ010000014.1:0-292792 GCA_963843255.1 Bryobacterales bacterium
TGATCTCCGCCACGGCGCGGCCATCTGCGCCAACTAACTGGCCATCTTTCCACGAAACTTGTGGAGATAACAAAGCCGCAGCATCGCTTACTGAAATCACAGACTCGGCTTCTAGCAACTCTCTGAGCGCAATAGCGGAGAGAGCCCTCTCCTCACGCTGGATAGCCGCTGATTTGGCGGTGCTTTCCTCAGCCAAACGTGCGCGGGCCTCTGCTAGTTCTGGCGTAACGGCGGCTTTGTGCAGGTTAAGCTCCGCCTGCAAGGCGGCTTCCCGTGCCTGTGCGGCTGCTAATTCAGCGCGCACGTCTTTAGCCGCGCGCCCCTGTGCTTCCTGAATCAAGGCGTTCACCTTGGCTTGCTGTGCGGGGTCGAAAACAATTTTCTGTGGTGTGACTGGGGCAGGAGTTTCAACAACTGCCGGAATTTCGGGAATAGCTTCCGTTGGCATAATTTTACCTTTCAAGGGTGAATGCACGGGGAGAGGGAGCCACACGCAACGATACGTGTTTTAAACTCCCCGTGCGGGTTTGACGAATGTTTCACAACGTGCGCCGAACTTGTGGAACTGGCTAGATCTAAACTTCGTCGGTGTCGAATTGCGGGAGTGGCCGGGCTACTTCGCCAAGGTCCATTGCATGTTGGGCCTTCAGTTCCTTATACCGCACAATATTGGTTGTATAGATCTCTGCCGCGAGACGTGAGTCGGCACGCGGGCCGAATACCTGGGAGGGTTTTACAGTCTTGTAGTCAAAGCCCGCCGCATTCGCTTTAGCGGCCCTCTCTAGCTGGGCCTCCGTGGGCAAGTCTAGGCTGCTGTGCTTCAATGGGTTCTTGGATTGTGGCATGATGCGCTCTTCTCTTTCTTGATGCCGCGAGCTTGCGGCTTCTCTCGGTGTTTTGGTTTGAAACGTATTTACGTTCTAATGCTAAATCCCTTAAGCCTTACATAGTTACAGCTAGCTGCCCGGAGGGAAGGCTTCAAGAGACACGACTAGCCTTTACCTTGGCTAGTCGGTCGATACGCGTCCTGCCGTATGGGATAGGATCAGTCGTCCAGAGCTTCGGCGCCATCGTTACCGATGGCTTCTAGGCGCTCTGGTGCCTGCTACTCTCGCATCCTCCGGCTTCAGGTCCATCGGCGTACTCAGGACCAACCTTTAAGAAGGCCTGCCATGTAAGTCCTGGCATGGGTCTATCGAACGAGGATGACACTCGCGTTTATCAGCTAGTTGCTGTACTGACTGGCTCAACATCGCCTGATAAGCGCTCGGAAACGATCTGGAATCCGTAGTTGATGGCTGCCCCACCGAACACGTCCCCATGGTGACTTGTCCGCTGCCCCGCCAGGGTATTAGCCCCGCGTACCTAAACAGCGTCGCCGCAATCGTAACCTCGTAGCTGTGTCTTCACATCCGCCGCCCTTTTCAAGGCAGAAACAAAAAGAGGTGCGGCAACTATTGTTGCTCGCACCTCTACCTAAAAGCTAGTATACCATACTACGGGATTGACTGTCAATAGCTGAACCTAAATTAGGATCAGTCGTTCTAACCAGGGTCACTTGCCTAGTATTGTCAACAGATTCATGCCCGGTTAGACCGACTGATCCTATATCTTCACTCGGTCTTCTGCCCCAGGTAGTTATCACGCTCGTGGCGTGGTAGAGACCGTCATGTAGGCTACATGCCCGCCAGCCTTCGTAGGCTTCCAGTTCAACTTCCCGAACAGATAGTCCGCCATTCCTTTGCCGTTCTCTTGAGAAGTAAACCTGCGATGGCTGACGAAGGCCATCGTCTTAGGCTTCGTTGGATTCCTTCTAAAGACAGGCGGCTTTATGGCTATCACAAAAACCTTGGCATCATCCGGCGCGGGACGCACAAAAACCTCATACTTTTTGGATTTCATGGCCAGATTCTAGCACCTTCGTTGTGGAGGTGGGTAGACCTAGCCCATGCTCCCGGCGAACGCGTGGCGGGCCTTTAGAGCCTCAGCATTGGGCCTTCCATCGAGTTTGGCCGGGGCAAAAAACTTGCGCGGACCCCGGAGCAGCCGCGCGCATACCATGTAACCCCTACAGCGACTTGTGCAGAGAGGCTTGCCACATCAAGCTAGCTGGCTAGGTTTTTGGCCATGCTAACTAGACCCTTTGGCATACCAAAGCTCCTCAGCCGTAGTGCAGTTCCTATACGTGGCTGGTTGCGGGTAAGTTTAACCTCTAGACACACACATAAAGTGTAAGTGTTGACACGACAAGATGTTAGCGATAATGTGAGTAGAAGGAGAGACCTTAGAATGCGCCAAACGAAGATACCCACAAGAATCCGCGCCGATAAAGAACAATGCAATCTCTGCGGCGTCGCGCTACCCCGTCAGGACATGAACGGATGCTTTAAGTGCGATACATGGTTTTGCACCTCATGTGACCGCGCCGCAGACTGGCCACCATGTGCGTGCGGTATAGATCTGGTAGCGCGGGAGCTCGTTGAGACTGAACATTTTGTAAATCCCGAGATATAGACATGGCAGAGTGAGTGGGGAAAAGAGGCCGGGCTCCGCGAGGAGTTTGGCCTCTTGGCTTTTTGAGCCCTGCCATTGCCTAACCGATAACTCTTTTGTTTGCACTAATAGGTAGTTATCTGTAGATAAGTACTTGACTACAGCTAAGAAACTTGGGATAATAGGATCATGACCCGATGTTATGCATATCTCCGCGTTAGCGGCAAAGATCAAGTAAAAGGCGACGGCTTCACCCGGCAGCTTGACACGATCAAGCGTTACGCCACGGCGCACGATATCCGAGTTGTACGAGTGTTCCGCGAAGAGGGGGTATCTGGCGCTAACGAGTTGGCAGACCGTCCGGCACTCCTCGAACTGTTGGAGGCTCTAGCGGCAGACGGAACGCGGCCTAAGCTAGTCCTGATCGAAAAGCTGATCGTCTCGCCAGAGATTTGCTGGTACAGGAGACGGTCATCGGTGACTTGCGTAAGCGGGGGTTTGAACTGCTCTCGGCGATGGAGCCGGATCTACTCCAGAATGACCCCACCCGCATTTTGATGCGCCAAGTCTTTGGGGCAATCGCTGAGTACGAAAAGGCCATGATCGTGGCGAAGCTCAAAGGAGCGCGCCAACGAATGAAGGCCAAAACCGGCAGGTGTGAAGGCCGCAAACCCTACGGTCATTACGATGGAGAAGCGGAAGTCCTGGAGCGTATGCTTGCTCTGCGGGCAGATGACATGGGGTTTGATCGGATAGCAAGCGTGCTGAACCGCGAGGGATTGAAGCCCCGCACGGGTGAGCGTTGGTGGGGCCGCACTATCAACAACATCATATCGTCAAAAGGAGCTTAGGTTGCGAAGTCTGGCTAAGCTATTCTAAACGTTGGCCTTTTCAAGCCCCCGGACCGCATCTAACACATGCCCCCCTTTTACCGACAGCGAAATTTCCATGTTCGCCCTCACAGAATCCTCTACCGCATTGGGCGCAATATCGAAGGGTTAGCCGTAGCCGACGAAACGCCGCCTCGCAGATTCGACACGGCACGGCAAAACCTGCCTCAATCTTTTGTCGATCCGTATTTGCTTCCGAAAACTTACTGAGGTCCTGCTGATCCCAAAGAGGTGGTTCTGATTGTTGTGGCATGGCTAGAGCCTACATCATACAAACGCTTTTTTCCAGCCTCTTTTTTCCTGCCAGTTGGTGCTGTTGGTCGGATGGTTCCGCTAGAGCTTAGGCGCCATACTTTGACAAACAGCTAACTCCTGTGGTATCCTAGGTTATAGGTGGTTAGGTCTACCTGCTCGTGTGTGTTCCCTCCACGGGTCGCCGGTCACTGCGCAGAGCAAACACGGCAAAGCTCGCCATAAAGCAAACCAAAAACAAATCAGGCACCAAAAATTCACTGTTTGGAGCCGTGCTAATGCGCGACGTGTCCCCGATTCCGATAAGAGAAGCCGTATTTGAACCCCTGCTCGACAGTGAGCAGGCCGCGAAGCTGATAAGCATTCACCCCAAGACACTGCAACGGATGGCGCGGGCAGGCAAAGTGCCCGCGTTTCGTATCGGCGATTTGTGGCGGTTCCGCGCCTCTGCGCTAGACGCATGGCTGCGCGGTGAGGTATCCTCAGACTGCCACTCGTGCCCTTAACAAGGAGATAATCCGATGTTTACGCGAGCACGATATCAGAACGGAAGTTTGAGAGTGAAACAGAGAGGAGAGGGTTTGAAAGTGTGGCAGTTTAGGTACTACGAACCCGAAACGGGCGGTAGACGTGTAAACCGCGCGGTCACGGTCGGGGCGTTGCAACAGTACCCAACTGAAACCGCTGCCCGGAAATCACCAGCGGTTCAGGCCATACTGCTACGAATAAATGCAGAGCACCCGCTTGGGCCTGTAACGGCTTCAACGGTGGGCGCTCTGATCGCCAGATATGAGAGTGAGGAAATGCCCGCGCGGTATTCTACGCGGGTGTCCTACCAGTCGAATATCGACCGCTACATCCGTCCGCGCTGGTCTGAAACGCCAATCGCCAGCATAAGAGCGATGGCCGTTGAGGACTGGTTGAAGCGCCTAAATCTGGCACCGAAGACCTTGGGACACATCAAGGCTTTGATGTCTACGATGTTCAAGTGTGCGCAGCGCTGGGAGTTGGTTGAGAGCAACCCAATTGCGTTGGTAAGAGTCAGGAACGTAAGCAAGCGGGCTGAGCGTCCGTCGGTTCTCACAGCAGAAGAGTTCCGTAACCTTCTGCCGCACATCCGAGAGCCGTACCGGACCATGGTGGTTATCGCGGGTTGTTTGGGTCTGCGGGCGGGTGAGATTGTTGGCTTGCAATGGGGTGATTTCGACTTTGAGCAGGGCACCCTGTTGGTTCAGCGCAGCGTTGTTCACGGTCGGGTGGGCGACACCAAAACGGAGTATTCCCGCGACAGGGTGCCACTGGACCCTGTATTAGCTGATGCGCTACTGCCTATCGGCTCTTCTGCCACAGCACACAGGAGGGGTGGCTGTTCGCCAACCCGGCGACGGACAAGCCATATCACCAGGAGGAAATTCAAAAGAAGCACATAACAGCGGCAGCCACGGCAGCGGGCATTACAGCGAGCGTCGGGTGGAAAACTTTCCGGCATAGCTACCGCTCGTGGTTGGATCAGACCGCCGCGCCGGTGGGCGTGCAACGGGAACTGATGCGCCACGCCAGTATCCAAACCACAATGAACGTTTACGGTAGGGCAATGACAGATGGCAAGAGGCAGGCTCACAGCAACGTAGTGCGTATGGTTATGCCCGCAAAGGGGGACGGGTGACGATGCAGCTAGGGCAGGCGCTCTAACTGCTATCGTGGCCTAAAGTGGACTTGGGAGAGCGCCCGAAAACTCGTAAACCATTTAGAATCTTGGTTGCGGGGGGTGGATTTGAACCACCGACCTTTGGGTTATGAGCCCAACGAGCTACCAGACTGCTCCACCCCGCATTCACATCCTACCTCCGATCACGATGTAACGTCAAATACGAAGCGCCATAGTACAATGGTCGGTAACGGAGCTATTCAACTCAATGAAGCATCCACTCGCCGCGATCCTGCTGTCCGTCGCGGTCCTTGCACTCCCTTTGTTTTCTCAAGATTCCACCCTCCAGCCACCCCAAATCGGCAAAGTGGATATCTTCAAGGCCTCCGACCTCCGCCCCGGCATGAAAGGTACCGCCTGGACCGTCTTCTCCGGTACTTCGCCTGAGCCCATCCCAGTTGAGATACTCGGCCTGTGGAAAAACGCCTGGGGCCCCCGCCAGGACATCATCCTGGCGAAGTTGGGTGGCAAAGCCGTGCGCACCAACGTCGCCGGTGGAATGAGCGGCAGCCCCGTCTATATTGACGGCAAACTGGTCGGCGCGGTGGCGCTCCGTTTGAGCGTCTTTTCCCCGGACGCCATCTGCGGCATCACCCCAGCCGAACTGATGGTCGAGATCAACGATTTCGACCAGTCCCGCCCGGCCGACGCGCGGACGCCCGACAAAGTCGCCTCTCGCACCCCGGTCGCCGTGCCCGGCAGTCTGCTCGAACAGGCCGTCGCCGCCGGAGCGTTGTCCTCTGTGCCGCACCAGGCCCCCCTCATGGTCCCCATCGAGACTCCGTTGATGTTCTCCGGCTTCAACGAAAATGTACTACGCGATTTTGGCCCCCTGTTCGAACAGTTGGGCATCGCCGCCGTGGCGGGCGGCGGCGCATCCAGCCCTACCTACACCGCCAAGCCTGTGGCCGGCTGGAAGAACTCGCTCCGGCCCGGCGATCCTGTGGCAGGTGTCCTGGTCTCGGGCGACATGAGCATCACCGGCCTCGGCACCGTCACCTACAACGATGGCCAGCACGTTTTGGCGTTCGGTCACCCGTTCTTCAATCTCGGCCCGGTGGATATGCCCATGAGCAAAGGCGAAGTGCTCATGACCCTGGCCTCCCAATTCCAGCCCAACAAGTTTGCCAATGCTACCGATATCGTAGGCGCCCTGCATCAGGACCGGCATAGCGGCATTATGGGAGTGCTGGGCCAGGAATCGGACATGATTCCCGTCACCGTCGCGGTCCGCTCGTTCGGCGAGAACAACGCCCTGCGCGGCCAGAAGGATTTCCGTTTCAACGTCTTCGTGCAGCAGAAGTGGACCCCCTACCTGATGATGGTCACCCTGTTCAATTCGCTCTCAGAATTGAACGAGTTCAAAGAAGAAGCCACATACCGGCTCACGGGCAACGTGGAAATGAATGCAGGCCCCAACCTGTCCCTTTCCACCATGCAAGCCTCGGGTGAGATGCCCATGCCCGCGCCCATGATGCTGGCCGGTTGGTGGGGAGACAAGTTCAACCGCCTTTACATGAATGCGGTCAATCAGCCCAGCATCAAACGCGTGAGCGTGAATGTGGATCTGCTGCCGGAGCGCCGCGTGGCCAGCATCGAGAATGCCTGGGTGGCTACGCCCGAAGCGCGCCCCGGCGACGATGTAGCGGTGAAGGTTTTCCTGCGCCCTTACCGCGGCGAGCAGATCGAGCGCGATTTCACCGTCAAAGTACCCGCCGGCCTGGCCAAGGGCGATCATCGCATCATGCTCTCCGATGCCGATACCATCAACCGCATGCAGACCGTCGCCGGCTTGGTGAATCATTACATCGATCTGCCCCAGACGGTGTCGTTGATCAACCAGGAACGCAGCAATAACCGGCTGTACGTTTCGCTGCTGGAATCCACCCCCACCGCGTATTATGAAGACAAGACCCTGCCCAGCCTGCCTGCTTCGGTTTTGAACGTGATGCAGGGCGGGCACGCCTCCAACCACTCGCTGATCACCACCCCCGACAGCGCCTCCGAGCAGATGTCGCTGCCGTTCGACTATGTGATCACCGGTAGTTACTCATTAAAGATCACCGTGAAGTAAAGGGAGTTTACACCGCTAACAATGCAACATCCATCTTCGGGCAGGCTCGCATGCCTCGCCCTGATTTCAGGGCTTGCTGCCCTCGCCCTCCCCTCCTACGCCGGACAAACGCGCACCTGGACCCAGGCGGATTACAGCGATTTCGAAAAAGGCAATCTCAAGAACCTTTCATTGCGCAGCGACGGCCTGGTCACTCTGGCGCCTCAGTTTCAGGAAGTCTATGATACTCCGGCCACCTACCTGTGGGCCCTGGCGCGCGATTCCAAAGGCACTCTGTATGCGGGCGGCGGACCGGGCGCCAAGCTCTACCGGCTCTCCGCCAGGGGCGAGAAGAAGATGCTGGTCGAACTCGATGGCCTGCAGATACCGGCTATCGCGATAGATGGCCAGGATCGCGTCTACGCCGCCACCGCGCCCGACGGCAAAGTCTACCGCGTCTCGCCGGATGGTAAGTGCGAGCTATTCTACGATCCTAAGTCAAAATACATCTGGGCGCTGGCTTTCGATAAAGAGGGTAACTTGTTAGTCGCTACCGGCGATCCCGGTGAAGTGCATCGTGTCCGTCCCGACGGCAAGGGAAGCGTGCTCTACCACAGCGACGAGACGCATGTCCGCTCCATGACCCAGGACGCCGCCGGCAATATCATTCTGGGCACCGATCCAGGCGGCCTGGTGGTGCGCGTTTCACCGTCTGGCGAGGGTTTTGTCCTGTACCAGATGAGCAAGAAGGAAATCACCGCCGTGGCGGTCGCCAAAGACGGCTCCATCTATGCCGCTGGCGTGGGCAGTAAGGGAACCGCCTCGTCCGCGCCGCCGTCCCCGGCCCCGGCGCCCGCCACGCCCGCCGCGCCTGGAGGTGCCCAGCTACAGGTCCATACCGCCGCGCCTCCTCCCGCCTCCATGGCGCCCTCCGGCAGCGGCGTGTCCATGACCGGGTCCGATGTCTACCGCATTGACCCGGGCGGCAACCCGCAGAAGATCTGGAGCCACTCCCAGGACATCGTGTACGCCGTCGCGTTCGATTCCGCCGGCCACGCGCTTCTTGGCACCGGCAACAAAGGATACATTTACCGCATCGATTCCGAATCGCTCTACACCGCGATGCTCATCGCTCCCTCAACGCAAATCGTGGCGTTCCAGCCTGGAACCGGCGGCTTGCTTTATGCCGCTACGGGCAACGTGGGCAAGATTTATCAGATCGGCCCGGGCGTGGCCCAGCAGGGGTCCCTTGAAAGCGATGTCTTCGACGCCGGCTTCTTCTCCCAATGGGGACGCCTCAGCTTTGAAGGCCGGCTCAACGGCGGCGGTATCGCCATCGCCGCCCGCAGCGGCAACCTGGACCAGCCGCAGACTAACTGGAGCCCCTGGACCCCCGCCATCACTGCGCCCGCTGGCGGTCGCATCACCTCGCCCGCCGCCCGCTTCGTGCAGTGGAAAGCCACCTTGACCTCCGCCGGCGCACAGTCGCCCGAGCTCGAATCGGTCGACGTTGCCTATTTGCCGAAGAATGTGCCGCCGCGCATCGAAACCATCGAGATTACACCCGCCAATTACAAGTTCCCGGTCCCCACCATCATAATCGCGCCCTCCCAAACGCTCACTCTCCCTCCCATAGGCAAAGGATCCTCCGGCAGCGTGCCCTCCCTCTCGCTCGACTCCGCCTCGCCGTCCATGCAATATGCCAAGGGTTTCACCGGTGCTCGCTGGGCCGCCGCCGATGACAATGGCGACAGCCTGATTTATGACGTGGAAATCCGCGGCGTGCACGAAACCCAGTGGAAGCCGCTCAAGGAAAAGCTGAGGGAAAAGTATTGGAGCTGGGATTCCACCGCGTTCCCGGATGGTGAATACCGCATCCGCGTCACCGCCTCCGACCTGCCCGGCAACCCACCCGCGGAAGCGCTCTCCGCTTCCTTGGTGAGCGATCCATTCCTCATCGACAACACGCCGCCGCGCATCGTGGGCCTGGCGGGTAGCGCATCCGGCGGCAAGCTGCACGCTACCTGGACCGGAGCCGACGCGCTCAGCAATATCAAGAAGGCCGAGTACTCCCTGGATGGCGGCGATTGGACCATGGTCGCGCCGGTCACCGGACTCTCCGACTCGCACGACCTGTCTTACGACTTGGCACTCGATCATGTCCCGGCAGGCGAACACACCCTCGCGGTGCGCGTGGAGGACGACTACGACAATCAGGCCGTAGACAAGATCGTGGTGCGGTAACGGACCGTTTTTGGTGCTAAATTAGGAACTATGAAAGCGTCCGACATCAAGCCTATCACGTACATGAAGACGCATTCCGCGGAGCTCGTTAAGACCGTAAACGAAAACCGCAGCCCGGTTGTCATCACGCAAAATGGGTTGGCACGCGCCGTCATCATTGATGCTGCCAGCTTTGAGCAGATGCAGGATGCTCTGGCGCTTCTCAAGATACTGTCGCAATCAGATTCCGAATATCGGAAGGGACAATGGAAATCGCAAGAGGACGTAGAAGCCGAATTTGAGAAAAGGTTTCCGGATTGAAGCGCCTTCTTGTCCGTTGGACGGCTTCAGGGTCCTGCCGTAATATACGGTGAAGTTATCAGGCAGCTCGCGTTTCAGCGATTCCAGGTCCCATTTTAGATCCGACTAGCGGACACAACCAGCCCGCGGATCGCGCGCGATTGTTGGGCGACCATCAGTATACTGTCCAAATCCGGCCGTCAGGCCCGGCCCAAGACGTGGCCTTTTCAAATGGATAGGCATTCCAAAACCCCATTTCGCGGAGCGCAAGCGACCCACTCCCGCCGCCGGCACACGCCATTGCGTTAGTGCCTCAGTCAGCGCAATGGACGTTTAACCCTTTACCGCAGGCTCGCCAGCGCGCTCTTGGCCACCTTCGCCACCACGTGGTACTGCGGGTCCACCACCTCGGCGATGTCATACCGCATAGCCGTGCCCAGCACAATCGCCGACTCGTTGGCGGTCAATTTGTAATCCCGTTCCAACCAGTTCGCAAGCTGCGCGGTAGCCTGCTGCATGGCCTCCCCAACCGAACCGGCGATGCCCATCGACATCAGGTAGTCGCTGTTCTCGGCGCGCGGCCCCTCGGTGCGATAGCCTTTTACAAGGTCCACGGTGAACTCCACGTCCATGGAGGTTTCCAGCGCGTCGCCGGTCAACTCGCCGTCCCCCTGCGCCGCATGGCCGTCGCCCAGAAAGAACAGCGCGCCCGGCTCGTACACCGGCAGGTAGACCGTGGTTCCCTCGCGCATCTGGTTGTAATCCATGTTGCCGCCGAAACTCCCCAGGTATCCCGTGCGGAACGACTGCCTGGCCGGCGGCGCCACCGCCATGCAGCCCAGCATGGGTTGCAATTTGACGGTGTAGTTCTTCAGCCGCTCCGTGGGCTTCGCCAGCATGGCGATGCCTTTGTCGCGATCCAGCTTCCAGTCGGAGCTGAACTTCTCGTCGTATTTGGCATCGTGTACGTAGTCGGGCGTCACCGCGTTCGACGCGATATCGCTACCACTCTCGGCTGTATCGCGGTTCAGCCGCACTTTGTTCAGCTTGA
This sequence comes from Bryobacterales bacterium, assembly GCA_963843255.1. Lineage (GTDB taxonomy): Bacteria > Acidobacteriota > Terriglobia > Bryobacterales > Bryobacteraceae > Bog-159. The sequence continues at coordinate 10,971 of CAWJJQ010000014.1, forward strand.
TCACCAGCGTGTCGCCCGGAAAAGCGCCCTCGATATAGAACGGCCCGGTCTCCGGATTGCCGCCCAGCGACCGCCTGACGCCGTGTGCATCCACCCCGCCCGCGTCGACCGTCCAGGTGCGCACCGTGTCGCCGGGAAAAATATGCATCACCGCCGGGATCGCGCCCGAGAATTGCCGGTGGAATTCGGTAGGCGCGAAATCGTGCACCGTCGGCCCGGCCGGGCGTGCCACAGGACGCCGCGCGGTCCAGGTCACTTTCTCTTTCTCGAACCACACAGCATCGCCCGCCAACGTGTCGCCTTCAATGACGCCGTGAAATGTTCCGAATAACTCGCCGCCCGGGCGATGCGCGCTAAACTCTATGGCGCTGCCCTTCACGGCGCCCTCCAGCTTCAACTCATTCAGGCTGCCGCTGAACTTGTCGCCTTCGGCCTTCAAAGTGACCCTGAAGTAACTGTCATCTCCCATGCGCCGGGCGATGAATTCCCAATCGCCGGATATGTCCGCCGCTGCCGCCAGCAGCGGGAATGCCATCACCACCAACCATTTCCGTCTCATCAGTCTGTTAGGTTAGCTTATTCCTGCCCCTGCCGGCTTCTTCCATATCCCGCCCCGAGTGACGTGATCTCGCCGCCATGAGAATTAGTGCCGGAGGGAGCGCTAATAATCCTGCCGCTTTATCGCTTTCTTCCACTGCAATACTGAGCAATCTTGACCATTATTGCGTCCGCCATTTGGTCAATGTTGAACAAAAATACCTTGCATATCGTGATATTGATTAGAGCAGGCACAATAAAATGGGGTGCCGCCGGCCTTGTTTAAACGGGAGGTGGGTATGACCTCGGTAACCGGGAAACAGACGGAGCGGACCGTTCTGGTAGTGTCGGACGATCTCCTCATTCTAACTTTGGCGCAAGCCGTTCTGGCAGGCAAGGGATATCGCGTGCTCGTGGCAAGCGACTCCCAGTGTGCTGTCCGGCTTCTGAGACGGAACCGCGTGCATTCCGTGGCCATTCGGGCCGGCATGAGGGACTACCAGAAAGTGCAAGACTGGTCTCAGAGGAAGCGCGTAAGCTCGTGGGCCTTTCATGGCGTTGTCGAGGAAGGAAGGGTCTTGCTTAAAGGACTGGACTCGGGAGCCAACTGGGAGAGCCCCGCATCCATGGCTTGTTGAACCGGCGTGGCCGTGCCCAGCGCGCAACGAGCCGATCTCCGGTCATGCCGTGAACCGCGTCGAGCGTGATGCCAGTACCCTCTCACGCTCGATAGCCGCTCTCGACCCGCGTGGCCTGTCCAATGGCCGTGAGCGTTTCGAGAATTGCGGTGACATCCGGAATGCGAGCGCGGGCGAAGGTGCGTGCGACGGTTCCTGGCGGGACTGGCGCGGGAGCCTGCATGAGGTAGTCGCGTACAGCACGGACGCGGTCGGGGAGAGAGGCCGGCCAGGGTTGGCGACTGGCGCGAGCTGGCTGTAGTTCCTCCTCCATTTCCACCCCAAGGCCGGGCTGCATTGCGCCGGTCGCTTGGAATTCGGGGCGGAGCCAGCGAACCAACCCTGCGCGCTCTTCGGCGGCACGGGCGGCATTGAGTTCCACCAGTCGGAAGAGGATATCTTCGGTGGCAAGGTCCGAGGGCCAGCTGTAGGCTTCGGCGACGGCGCGGTCGAGGTCGTCATGCAGGTCACGGAGGACGGAGACGAGGCCGCGGTCGTGGATGATCTGACTGGCGGGGCTAAGGGGTTGGCCGGAGCGGAGTTCTTCCAGGACGTTGTACATCTCGGTGATGGTCAATGTTGGATGCAACTCCTGCTGGCGCTTGCGATGCGCATCGAGTTGTTCGCCGAGGAAACGGATACGTTCGCGTAGGGATCGGAAGCATCGGGAAAGGGGAAAGGTTCGAAGCAGCGGGTCTTGTTGTAGCGGGGGTCATTCCCATAGCCGAGTCGGCCGCCCGCCGCGAGCGCCCAGGTGACGTGGATTCGGCTCGACAGGATCCCCAGAACGAAGGCGTCGCTCGAAGCGATGTTGACCAGCATGTTGTCCGGCAGTATCGACGCGTCGAGGAACACGAAGAATCGGTGTTTCGAGGTTTCGACGGTAGGAACCGCCGGGATGACGGAACGTGACCGGTCGTTCGAATACATAGTGGTTCTCGCGTTCGTCGGAGACGGCAGGATTGGGACGAGGGACATCCAGGTAGTCGCACAGCTCAGAGAGAAATAGCTGATAGTTGGCGCGCTCCGCAGCAGCCGAGCTTTGCCATCGTAGGATAAACGGGTGAACCGGCATTGAGGGGGGCGGCGTTTTCTGTCCTTAGTAGAGTTTAGCTGGTGGAATCGCAAGAAGTGTGGAGTATCGGGGTGTAGAATATCGTTATGGGAGCCGAGAAGACCACGCCGGCTTTTCAGCGGCACGGCCGATGCGGCTATACGTTTCGATGATTTGTGCCAACTGCTCGAGAGTCTCGGTTTTGAGCAGCGCGTTCGGGGAAGCCATCATCTGTTCCGAATGAGCGGAGTGGAGGAGAAGATTAATCTGCAGAGGGCGGGCGCCCAGGCGAAACCTTACCAGGTCAAGCAAGTTCGCGCTGTCATCCTGAACGCCAAGCTTGGTTACAGGTCATGATCAAATAAGAAGTCATCATTTATTGGAGCGATGAAGATGAGGTTTTCGTCGCAGAGGCGCCGGAGCTACCTGGTTGCATCGCGCACGGGGCAACGCAGGATTCCGCCCTTTCCAACGCCCAAGATGCGATCCGCCTTTGGATCGACACGGCCAGGGAATTTGGGGATCCTATCCCGGCGCCGAAGGGCCGCCGCCTAATCCTGGCGTGATGCCTTGATGGCCTGACGCCGCCGCGCGAAGCGGCCCGCGAGTCTTTGTTAGAATAATAGTTAACCCTCCCCCGATCACCCGATGAAGCTCGCCTCCGTGCTTTCTTCCGACTTCGACAGCGATGTTCGTGCGCGCGGGGCCAGCTACTACCGCTTGGGCGCCGTGCGCATCAAGCGCGGCAACTCCACCGAGGTCCTGGCAGGCGTGCGCGGCTCCCGCGTCTACGATGTCGAAATCGCCTGGGACGGCCGCCGCCTCCGCCTCTTCTGCGATTGTCCTTACTTCGAAACCGCCGGCGGATGCAAGCACCTGTGGGCCACCATTCTCGCCGCCGACGCACAGAATTACTTCACCGCCATCACCCGCCTCAGTCCCCGCGACGTTTCTTTCGACGAGGTGGACAAGCCCGACGATTTGGAGGATCCTGATGAAGACTCCTTCGACGAAGCGCCGGCCCCGCGCCTTTCGCAGATCTACCAGCCCAAACCTCAGGCCGCCCAGCCCGTGTGGCGCCAGCGCCTCAACGAAATCGTACCCGCCGGATCGCTCACGCCCACCGTATGGCCCGCCCAGCGCGAGTTGCTCTATGTCGTCGACCCGCAGGCCAGCACGGCGCGCGGCGCATTGATCCTCGATATCAAAACGCGCGAACCCAAGCTCAAAGGCGGCTGGAAGAAATCCGTAGCGGCCCAAATCACGCGCGCGACACTGGCGGTCCTCCCCAATCCGGCCGACCGCCGTATCCTGGGCCTCCTCACCGGTACCGCCATGAACTCCGACTGGCTGACCTACGGCGCCTACGAATCGATGGCCGGCTTCCGCCTGCGGCATCCTTTCGCCGCCGCGATTATGCCGGAAATCGCGCGCACCGGCCGCTGCATGCTCCAGGTTCCGGCCACTCCCGCCGCCGGCTACGAATGGGTTCCGCTTACCTGGGACGATGGCGAGCCCTGGCGCTTCGGGCTTCGCCTCAGCCGTCCGGAAGGCCGCCACTGGTCGCTCGCCGGCCACCTCTGCCGCGGGCAGGACGAGATCGATCTGTCAACCCCCGTCTTGGTTGCGGAAGGGCTCGTATTTACGCGCGAAAGTGTCTCGCTCCTTGAACCGGATGCGCCGCTTGAATGGATCGCCTCCCTGCGCCGCCTGCGCCATATCGACGCCCCGCCCGGAGACGCCCCGCAGATGCTGGCGGCCCTGCTCGAACATCCGCTGGCCGCGCGCCTTGAAGTTCCCGATGAGCTGCGCTACGAAGAGGTGCGGCCCGCGCCGCGCCCCTGCCTTACCATCCGCTCCGGCCGCCGCTACGAGTGGGAGCAGGAGCGCCTGCGCGCGGATCTCGCCTTCGATTACGATGGCCGCCGCGTCCCATCCGGATCGACCGGCGCAGGCGTGTACGATCCTGCCGCCCGCCGCTACATCGTCCGCGACCGTGAGGCCGAGTCTGCCGCCAAGGACCTGCTTCAGCAGCTTGGCCTCGAGGAGATCCCGCCTGATTTCCGCGAAGAGCTGCCCAGCCTGCGCTTGGCGCCCAAAAAACTCCCCGCGGTAGCCCATGCCTGCCTGGCCGCCGGATGGCACGTGGAAGCCGAAGGCAAAATCTTCCGCAAGCCCGGCGCCATGCAGGTGGCCGTGTCCTCCGGTGTCGACTGGTTTGAGTTGCACGGCGAAGTGGACTACGGCGGCGCCTCGGCCCCGCTTCCCGCGCTGCTGGCCGCCCTGCGCCGCGGCGAGAATATGGTGCGCCTCGACGATGGCACCTACGGCCTGCTGCCCGAGGAATGGTTGGCACGCTTCGGTGCGATCGCCGGCTTGGGAACCGCCGAGGCCGATCATCTGCGCTTTCGCCGCAATCAGGCCGGTCTGTTGGACGCCTTGCTGGCCACCCAGCCCGAGATGAGCTGCGATGAAACCTTCACCCGCGTGCGGGATGAGCTGCGCAGTTTCACCGGTGTCCGCGCCGGCGACCAACCCCTCGGCTTCGAAGGCCAGTTGCGCGATTACCAGCGCGAAGGCGTTGGCTGGATGGATTTCCTCCGCCGCTTCGGCTTTGGCGGCTGCCTGGCCGACGACATGGGCGTCGGCAAAACCGCGCAGGTGCTGGCGCTGCTCGAAGCCCGCCGCGGTTTGCCCGAGGCCGCTGGCCCTTCCCTGGTAGTCGTTCCCAAATCGCTGGTCTTCAACTGGAAGCAGGAAGCGGCGCGCTTCACCCCGCGCCTGCGCGTGCTCGATCACACCGGTGTCGCCCGCAACGTCAATGGCTTCGCCGCCTATGACGTCGTCCTGACCACTTATGGGACCCTGCGCCGCGACGCCGCCGAGTTCAAAGACATCGAGTTCGATTACATTGTGCTCGACGAAGCCCAGGCCATCAAAAATGCCGGCACCGAATCAGCCAAGGCTGCGCGCCTGCTCCGCGGCCGCAACCGCCTGGCTCTCAGCGGCACCCCCGTGGAAAATCACCTGGGCGAGTTGTGGAGCATTTTCGAATTCCTGAATCCCGGCATGCTGGGCGCAGCTAGCGTGTTCAAGCTGGCCGGAAACGCGGCGCGAAATCCCAGCGAAGAGACCCGCCAGCTGTTGTCCCACGCCCTGCGCCCGTTCATCCTGCGGCGTACCAAGCAGCAGGTGGCCCGCGAGCTTCCGCCCAAATCCGAGCAAACCCTCTTCTGCGAGATGGAGTCCGCCCAGCGCCGGCTCTACGACGAGCTACGCGCGCATTACCGCAACTCGCTGTTGGGCATGGTCGCCGCGCAGGGCTTGGCGAAATCCAAAATTCAAGTGCTCGAGGCTTTGCTGCGCCTTCGCCAGGCAGCCTGCCATCCCGGCCTGATCGATCCCAAGCGCCGCAAAGACGCCAGCGCCAAGCTGGACGTCCTGGTTGACCGGCTCGAGGAACTGGTCGAGGGAGGACACAAGGCCCTGGTCTTCTCTCAATTCACCAGTCTGCTGTCACTCGTTAAGGAACGCCTTGACGAAGCCGGCCTCGCCTACGAGTACCTGGATGGCGCCACCCGCGACCGCCAGCAGCGCGTCGAGCATTTTCAGAACGATCCCGATTGCCGCCTCTTCCTCATCAGCCTCAAGGCCGGAGGGCTGGGCCTGAACCTTACCGCCGCCGAATACGTCTTCCTGCTCGATCCCTGGTGGAACCCGGCCGTCGAAGCCCAAGCCGTCGACCGCGCCCACCGCATCGGCCAGACCCGGCAAGTCTTCGCCTACCGTCTGATCGCACGCGACACTGTGGAGGAGAAGATCCTTCAGTTGCAGGGCAGCAAGCGCGATTTGGCCGCCGCCATCATCAGCGAGGACAACAGCCTGATCCGCAATCTCCAGCGCGAAGACCTGGAGTTACTGCTGTCCTGAGGTCGCTCCCCCCGCCGTTCCGTCATAGAGCCGGAACCTGCGAATTTGCGGCTCACCCGAAGCAGTCATAATGCGCAGCCGCACGCGCGTAGCCGTGGTGCGCGGAAAAATATCGATCTTCTTGTGGCCGATGGTGGTCCCCACCGCTAGTGTCTTCCACACCTGCCCGTCAAAGGCGTCCATGGCATACCGCTGCACCCGCTGACCGCCAGTGAGCTGTTCCATCATTACTGCCCGATCGAAAGTCAGCGGCTCTCCCGTGTAGATTTCGAGCTGCGCCCGGGCTGACCAGTCTTCCGTCTCCTGGTCGTCGCCGTAAATGCGACGGATCTCGCCGCCGAACTCCTTCAGGCGCGCCACGTCCGATTCCGGCAGCAGCCCGCGCTTGTCCGGCGCCAGCCCCAGCACCAGTTGCGCGCCGCGCCCCACGGTCTTGTGATACGTGTCCACCAGTTCAGCCAGCGGTTTCAGGCTCTTTTCGTCGTTCGGATGCCAGAACCAGTGGTCGGTGCGCAGCGGTGTGTCTGCCTCCGCCGGCCGCCATCGCAGGTAGCCCAGCCGGTCCACTACGTTCCAGTTGTCCTCCGGGGCGAAGCCACTCTCGTTGCCCACCCACCGGATGTCGCCGTATTGTAGAAACCCGACATCCGCGAAGATCAAGGTGTTCGGCTGATACGTCCGCAGCGTCTTCACGTAGCTGTCGAAATCGTAGACGTGCCCCTCGCTGCCCGCGCCATCCAACCAGAACTCGGTGAGGTCACCGTACCGCGTCACCAGTTCCGTCAGCTCCTGCCGGTAGTAGTCGTCGTACTTGGCATTGTCTTTGTAGCGCGGCTCGTGCCGGTCCCACGGCGAGAGATAGATGCCGAATCGCAGCCCCTGCCGGTGCGCGGCATCCGAAACTTCCCGCACCAGGTCCCCATGCCCATTGCGCCACGGGCTGGCCTTCACGCTATAAGGGGTCTCTTTAGTTGGCCAAAGGCAGAACCCGTCATGGTGCTTGGCCACCAGCACCACGTACCGCGCGCCGGCCGATTTGGCGGCCGCCACCCACTGTGCCGCATCCAGCTCTGTGGGATTAAAAACTCGCGGATCAGCCGTGCCGTCGCCCCATTCCCGGTCCATAAAACTGTTCGGACCGAAGTGAATGAGCACTCCGATTTCCAGGTCCTGCCACGCCACCTGCTGCGGGCTGGGCTTCAGATCGGTGAAGTTCTGCGCGGATAACAGCGCGGCCAGCACCGTGGCAGCGAACACCATCTTCCACATTGCCCGTATTCTATCAACCTGCCTGCTGCATAGCGTCGCCCAGGATCTGTGTCCATCTGTGTGAATCCGAGGCTAATTCCGTCTTGCGAACACATTCAATGGCCACGGAACCACCTTTCGTCCGGTTATTAGCGGAAAGTAATCTCCCAATCCACCACGGGTTCCTGCCCCGTAAAGCTGACAGTCAGCAACTCCCCATCGGTCTGCTGCTCCGCTTTCACCTGCTGTCCCGCCCTGGAAGCCACCCGGAGATCCTTCACCGTCCGCCCGCGCGGCACGTGGACCCACAGCGCATAAGGCTCTCCCGGAACCACCTCCGCCGCGCCCGCCAGCTTGCCCGCCGCCGCGTCCCACGAAACCTTCTCCACCGAAAACGCGCCCGTAATGTGCCGCGACGTTCCCACCACCTGCGGCCGGTCCAGCCATCGCCGGATCAGCAGCACGCGCGTATCGTGCGGCTCGATCTCCACCTGCAGCCGGTCCCGCGCCATCTCCAACAGCCGCTGGTTCCAGAAATCCATCACGATGTAACGCGCGCCCGGCTCCAGCCCCAGTTTCTCCACCAAATCCAGTTCCCGGACCGTCTTTTCCCCGCGCCAGTTGGTCAGCCCGACCACGTCATACTCGCCCGACGCCGCGTTCACCTTCAGATCCAGGATCTCCGGATAATTGTGGATATAAAAATCCGCCTGCGTATGCTTGAACGTGTCCCACTGCATGTCCGTCCCACGGCTGAACAGGTCCGCCGGCAGAATCGGCATGGTGGGCATAGTGGCCTTCAGCAGCTTCACCCGCTCTTCCGGCAATTCGGGCATCACGCTGGCCAGCGGATAGGCCACGCCCGTCAGCGCCACGTAGGTCACCAGTGTGCGCGCCTCCGCCGCCGTGGTGCCGAAACCGGTCATGGGATCTTCCCGCGTGCGCGCCGTCTCTACCACGATCGGTGGCCGTTTCTGCATGGCTTCCTCGACCGTCATCGGCAGCCCCAGTTCCAGACCCTCGCCCGGCATCACGTATACCGCCAGATGGTTCAGGAACCCGTTGGCGCTGATCGAGCTGAACAGCGGGTGCATGCCCTGCCAGTTGTTGTACAGGTCGTGGCCATTGAAAACCGAATTGAAATACCCGATACCGTTCAGCGGCGTGCCCGCCACGCATCCTTCAATGAATCTCCGCGGACCCATCGTCTCGCGGATCAGTTCCAGGCGGTGCCGGTAAACCTTCACCGGATCTGTCGCGCGGTCATACAGGCGCGAGTGGTCCACCGCCGGAACATACTGGGGCATGGCATGCTCGCCATCAAATTTGTAGTAATCGTATCCCCAATCGTCCAGCGTGCGGAACATCCGCTCGACGAACGTCATCACCTCCGGATTGCTCGAATCGAGTGACGGCGTCGAATAGTCGAGTATGATCTTGCCCTGCTTGTCGCGCAGATACCATTCCGGATGCTGCGCCACTGCTCCGGCATAAGCATTCGGCACCAGCCAGATGCCAGCCTTCAACCCTTTCGCCTTGATATAATCCGCCAGCCATTTCGGACCGTGCGGGAACGTCTTCTGGTCCCATTTCTCGATCCAGTAGTGTTCGCCTTTTGGCCCCCGGTCGTATCCATCGTCGAGCTGCACGTACTCGAACCCATAAGGCTTCAGGTGATCCGCCAGCCAGTCCGTGTTGCGCACCATGTCTTTTTCGGTGACAGCTTCGTAATAGCTGGTCCAGCTCGACCACACCATCGGCGCTTTCGCGAAATAGCTGTCGTCGAATCGCTTGTAATAAGGAACTCCCAGGGACTTCGTGAAGTACTCCGGGATCACCCGCACCATGGCATTTCCCGGCACCGGCATGGTCACGTCCAGCAGGTCCGCGTTCGCCGGATTCCGCCGCAGCAGGGTCGCGTCCGTGAACTCGATACCGGTATCGGTCGGGCGGTCGAACAAGCTGTGGAATACCGGGCTCGCCGTCTGGCCCAGCGTGAAGTACATCACTTCCGGATTGTTGCGCGGCAGGAACGACGGGTTGTGCGTCTCGGTGCCGCCGTATCCCCCCATCACCTCCGAAGTGCCGACCCAATCCACCGGCGCGCCCTCGCGGTCGATCAGCCGCGCCGGAATGCGCTCCATCGATGCTGGCGCTGTCGCCGTCATTACCGCGTTCGCCAGTGTGCTCGAAATCTTGACCGTCGCCGCGCCCATCTCGAACTGCCACCCGGTCCGTGGCTCGTTGCTGCGTACCGAAACCACGCCCGGCTTGCTCGGCGCGACCGTCCAGTGGTCCAGCCGCCGCAGTCCGTTGCCTTCCCGCAGGTTCAGGTGGATATCTCGCAGCACCACACCCAGCGTCGTGTGCGTGATCGTCAGCGAGCCGCTATCCGGGTCCGCTGCAATCGTCCATGGGCCTCCGCTCTGCGCCGTCGCCGCGGCGAGCGTGGTCCCCATGGCTATCATTAACGACAATATCTTGGTCATGGTTGCCAAACCAAGTGGTATCACCATTCGGCACCGCTCGCTCGTCGGGCGAATTACGCCCGGCTACTTCAGCCGGTTTCCCCAGGCATTCGCGCCTGCCAGTTTCTCGAAATACCGGAACACGATCCGCGTCACCTCCGGTACCGGCGTCCGCCGGTCGTCGATGAATGCCGACATTACGCTCAGCACAAACGGCCTCCCTTCCAGAAACACGATGCCTGTCTCGCCGCGCGCCCCCGGCAGTTCTCCGGTCTTCGATGCGGTCTCCACATCCAGCGGCAGCCCCTCGCGCATCCCGCCCGAAACTCTCTTCAGCGTCTCGATCATCTCGCGGCTGGCCGCCTGGTCCACCACCTTGCCGGAATAAATCATTTCCATCAAACGCGCCATCTCGTCCGGCGTCGAGATGTTCTCCTCGCTGCGCGCCACCGCCGCCGAGTCCATCATCCTGCGGCGCAACCGCGTATGCCGCAGCCCTAGGTCATCCATCATGTGGTTGACATCGTCCATGCCCGCCAGCCCGATGCACTTGTTGGTCGCGGTGTTATCGCTCCATTCGATCATGGCCGTGATCAGCTCCCGCACCGTCAAGGTCACCGCCGCGCCGCCGCGCAGACGCTCCTGCAGCCGCCCGCTCCCGCCCACCGCCTCCCCCGGAGTGATCGTAACTGGCACGTCCATCGTGAATTTACCCGCACGCGCCGCCTGGTACATCCGCGCCAAAATGGCGATCTTGATCACACTAGCCTGAGGAAAAACCGTGTCGCTATGAATCCCAAACGACCGGCCAGTCTTCAAATCAATCGCCTTAACACCCAGCGCGCCGTCAAACCCATCGTCGAACCGGCGCAACTCCGCCAAAGTCTTGCTTTCAAGCAACTCGGAAAGGGTAGGCTGAGCGCAAGCGATGCCCACTATCGGAAAAAGAAGGAAGACAAACCGGAGCATGCGGGCCATAGTATCACTGGGCCGCAAAAAGGGGCGTCCGGCGAGCCCTGGACCGAAGTCCAAGACCCGCCGGACGGGGACGGGGGAAGGGATATTCTTCTAGGTGACCGGGACTAACTCACCAGCCACCAGTCACAAGCCACCAGCCACGGCGGCCGAAGGCCGCCTCTAGTGTCCGAATCGGCCGCGCGGCATGCCCGCCGCTCCAAATCCGCCAGGACCTTCCGCTCCCGCTGCTGGCGTTAGCAAATTCAAACCAGCCGCCTGGTGAATCGCCGGCATCAACGCCGCGGCGCTCTCCAACCCGGCCAGCTTGGTCTTCTGTTCCGGTGTCAGCACCGCCAGCGCCTGCTGCTGGAAACTGGAGCGAATCGGGGTCATCTGCTGCTCCAGTGCCTGGATGCTCAACACCAGCTTGCCCACCGCCGTAGCGTCCGCGCCGCTGGATTGTTCCTGCGTCCGGAGACTCTGGCGCAGCGGTCCGATCTGCTCAAAAATCGGCTTCAGGGCCGTCATTTCAGACTGGCGCAGTTGCTGCAACGACGTCACCTGGGCGTCGGTCAAACTCAAATAGGTCTGGGCAGCGGTGGCTTTGCCCGCGGCCATCCCGTGCATATGCGGGCGTGGGCCCTGGGCAAAAGCGGCGGTAGCGAGCAGCGTAATCGATAGGAGAAGTGATTTCATAATCTGTCCTCTTTAATTATGGCGTTGCGGCCCGGCGCAATGCGGTTAAACCTTTGATAAATTGATGCTTGTGATTTTTACAGCCGCTTAACATAGGCTTAACGATGATCCTGGGCCCTCCACCGTCCGGAGCGGCCGCCTCGAATCCCGGCTAACCGCCGCATCCTGTTGCAGTCTAAAGGGTAGCTTGATGGAACTGACCGACAGCGTGGCAGTCGCCCAGGCGCGGGCTGGAGATTCCGGCGCATTCCGCCTCCTGGTCGAACGGCACAGCCGTAACCTGTTCCGTCTCGCCTATCGTATGACTGGACACCAGGAAGACGCCGAAGACGTAGTGCAGGAAACCTTCCTCCGCGCCTACCGGCAACTCTCGAAATTCGACGAGCGCGCCAGCTTCGGCACCTGGCTCTATCGCATCGCGGCCAATTGCTCGCTCGATCTGATCCGCCTTCGCAAACGCCGCAGCGAACACCAGCAGGAAGCGCCGGCCGAGGAGGGCGCACCCGATCCGATTCAATCCCTCCCGGATGCCGCGCCTACGCCCGACCGCCTCGCGATGAGCGGCGAAGTCGAGCGCAAGGTCGCCAGCGTACTTGAGGGGCTCAGCCCCATGGAGCGTACCGCTTTCGTGCTCCGGCATTACGAAGGCATGTGCATTGAGGATATCGGCCGCACCCTGGGCGTACAGCCCAACGCGGCCAAGCATAGTATCTTTCGCGCGGTCCAAAAGCTGCGCCGGGCCCTTGAGCCCTTGGTGACGGCATTATGAATCATCTGACCGAAGAACAATTCGTCCTGTACTACTACGGCGAAGGGGATGGCTCGCCCTCGGTCCGCGAGCATCTGGATGCCTGCGAGCATTGCCGCGCCGAGTACGCCAATCTGCAGCGCGTGCTCAACGTGGTCGATTCCGCTCCGGTGCCGGAGCGCGGCGCGGCTTATGGCGCCCAGGTATGGAGCCGCTTGCAGCCGTCCCTCGGCGGCCGCCGCCGGTTCGTATGGCCGCTCCTTTGGCCCGTGCGCCACTGGGCCGCCACCGCCGCGGTAGCCGTGCTGGTGATCTCCGCCTTTGTGGCCGGCCGCTATTATCCAAAGGCCCAGTCTGTCCAGACGGCCAGCGCCGGCCAGGTGCGCGAGCGTATCCTGCTGGTGGCCGTGGGCGACCACCTGGAGCGTTCCCAGATGGTGCTGGTGGAGTTGATGAATGCGCAACCCGGCCAACCGCTCGATATGACCGCCGAGCGCGAGCGCGCCGGGGATCTGGTGGCCGAAAACCGGCTCTATCGCCAGACCGCTCTGCACACCGGCGATACCCGTGTGGCCAGCGTGCTCGACGATCTCGAGCCCGTGCTGCTCGATATCGCGCATTCGCCGGGCGAGCTCACGCCGGAACAGTTGGAGAAATTAAGGCAGCGCATCGAAGGCGACGGCATCCTGTTCAAGGTGCGCGTGGCCGGTTCCTCCGTGCGCCGCCGCGAAGAAAAGACCGTGCCCAGTGCCGGCCAGAAGACTTTATAGGAAAGAGAAAATGTCGAAACTATCAGTGTTCGCGAGTATTGTATGTGTGCTGGCCCCCGCGGGGCTGGCGCTCGGTCAGCTTCCGGAGACGACGCAGTCCGAGAGTTTCCTGCAGGCGCCCGGCAAACGGGGGGGCGACGACCGTGCCTATGAGAGAGGCAAGTCCGCGGTGGACGCCGGCCGTTGGGATCGAGCCGTGGAGGCTTTCAGCGAGGCCATCGCTGCAAACGGCGCAAACGCCGACGGCGCTTTGTATTGGAAAGCGTACGCGCTGAACAAGCTCGGCCGCCGCGCCGAAGCCCTAGCCGCATTGGCCCAATTGCGCCAGTCCTACGCCACCAGCCGCTGGCTGGACGACGCCAAAGCACTCGAGCTCGAAATGCGCGAATCCGCCGGCCAAAGGGTCAATCCTAATTCCGAGCCGGACGAAGATCTGAAATTGATGGCTCTCAATGGCCTCATGAACAGCGATCCGGACCGCGCCATCCCCATGATCGAGAAGTTCCTGCAAGGCAATCAGTCGCCCAAGCTGAAGGAGCGCGCCCTGTTCGTCCTGGCGCAGACCGACAACCCCAAAGCCCGCCAGATTCTGGCGCAGGCCGCCCGTGGCTCGTCCAATCCCGATCTGCAGATGAAGGCCATCAACTACCTCGGCGTCATGGGTTCGCGCGAGAACCGCCAGCTTCTGTCCGATATCTATGCCGGCTCCAACGATGCCAGTGTGAAGCGCGCCGTGCTGCACAGCTTTATGGTCTCCGGCGACCGCGAGCACCTGCTGCAGGCCGCCAAGTCCGAAAAGAACCCCGATCTGCGCAGCGAAGCCATTCACCAGCTCGGCATCAGCGGTGGCCAGTCCGAGCTATGGCAGCTCTATCAAGTCGAGCCCAACATTGATGTGAAAGAGAAGATCCTGCACTCTATGTTCATCGGCGGCAACACTTCCAACCTGATCGAAGTGGCCCAGCATGAAAAAGAGATCCGCTTGCGCAGGGCCGCCATCCATAGCCTGGGTCTGATGGGCGGTGAACATACCGGCGCCGCGCTAGTCTCCATGTACAGCGCCGAAACCGATCCGTCCCTGCGCTCCGAAATCGTCAACGCCCTCTTCATTCAGGGCAACGCCAAAGCCATGGTCGATCTGGCGCGCAAGGAAAACAATCCGGAAATGAAAAAAACGATTGTGGGCAAGCTGGCGATCATGGGCAATAAGGACGCCACCGAGTACCTGATGGAGCTTTTAAACAAATGAGACCGGTTCTGTTTTCTCTCCCGATCATGGTTGTGGGGCTGGCGCAAGGCCAGCCCTCCCTGGCGGACCGATTCCGCGAGCAGTTCTCGCAGCCGCAGCCCGCCTGGATCGGCTACACCGTGCCGGCGGTGCCCGGCCAGGATTCCAACTGCGACTACAACAGCCGGGGAATCCAACCCCCCGGACCCGTACACCTCGAGCCGCCCGAGCAGGTGCAGATCATGCTCCGCATTGAGGGTGGCCGCGTAGGCAAGATTCGCGTGATCTCCGGCGATTGCCAGCTGGATGCCGATGGCGTCCCCATCCGCTGGATTCGCGACGTGCGTTCCGCCGATAGCGTGGCATTCCTCTCCACGTTCGTGAATGAAGATACCGACCACGTCCGCGGCGGCGCCGTCACCGGCATCGCCCTCGAAGCCGGCCCCGAAGCAGATGCAGCCCTGGAGCGTTTCGCCGCCGCCGGCCAGTCCGAACAGTTGCGCGACAAAGCCATCTTCTGGCTGGGCGAAGCACGCGGCCGCCACGGCTATGAAGTGGTGCGCCGCATCGTCACCTCCGACCCCGACGATCACATCCGCGACAAAGCGATTTTCGCCCTGTCCATCAGCAAAGAGCCGGAGGCTATCGATACCATGATCTCCGTAGCCCACCACGACACCAGCACGCACGTGCGCGGGCAGGCCCTCTTCTGGCTCGCCCAGAAGGCCGGCAAAAAAGCGATCGGAGCTATCACCGACGCCCTCGAGCGCGATCCCGATACCGAAATCAAAAAGAAAGCCGTCTTCGCCCTCCAGCAGATCCCCAACGGAGAAGGAGTGCCCATGCTGATCCAGGTAGCGCGTACCAATAAAAATCCGGCCGTCCGCAAACAAGCCATGTTCTGGCTGGGCCAATCCAACGATCCCAGGGCGCTATCTTTTTTCGAAGAAGTCCTGAAGCCGTAATCCAACCACCAACCACCAGCCACCAGCCACCAGCCACCAGCCACCAGTCACCAACCACTATCCTGTAAGAGTGACCCCGTATCTCGAAATCGGCGGCGACTACCGCGAAGTCGTCCCCGGCATCTACATGATCGAGCTGCCGCTCCCCTTCTCGCTCGGCATAGTGAATGTCTACCTCGTGCGCCTGGAAGCCGGCTACCTCCTGATCGATACCGGCATGCAAACCGACGCCTGCTTCGATGCCCTGGCGCGCGCACTCGAAGGCCTCGCGGTGGACTGGCCCGACATCCGCCGCATCCTCCTCACCCACATCCACCCCGACCACATCGGCCTCGCCGCCCGTCTCCTGCCCCTCACCGGCGCGCCCCTCGATCTCCATCGCGCCGATGACGAACTGCTCGCTCACATCACCAATTCCGACCGCCACCGCGACTGGCAGCAGGAAATCCTGACCACCGCCGGCGTCGCCCCGGAAATGCGCGTCCTGGTGTACTCCGCCCTTTTCGAAGTCCAGCAGAGCTTCGAACGCCTGGTCCCCAGCCGCCTCCTCTGCGGCGGCGAAACCATCCCCGTCGCCCACGGCCTGCTCGAAGTCATCTGGACGCCTGGCCACTCCCCCGGCCATGTGTGCCTCTACGACCGCGAGCGCCGCGTGCTCCTTTCCGGCGACCACATCCTGCAGCACATCTCACCCAACATCGGATGGCAGCCCGGCCACGACGCCTTGGGCGAATTCCTGTCATCGCTCGATCGCATCGCCGCGCTCGACGTGGATCTGATCCTGCCTTCCCACGGTGCCCCGTTCACCGGCCATCGCGAATGGGTGCGCAAAACCCACGAGCACCACGCCGAGCGTTGCGCCCGCATCCTGGAACTGATCGACGGCGGCGCCTCCACCGCTCACCTGATAGCCGAAAAGCTCTGGAACCGCCACCTGACCCCCTTCCATTACCGCTTCGCCATCTTTGAAGTGATGGCGCACCTGGAGTACCTGGAACGCCGTGGCGCCGTCCGCGCCGACCGCACCGGCGAAGCGTACCTTTGGACCCGCGGTTAACATCTCCACCTCCCTCCGCATCCTTAACCTTGTGAGGCGGGCGCTCCGCCTGCAGGCGGCCTCTCAGGCCGCCCATCTAGCGCAGTTAATGGAGTGACAATATGAAAACCCAACGCCTTCTCATGGTTCTAACCGTCGCCAACCTGGCCCTCCTGCTGTCCTGGCGGGCCAACCCCGAACCCGTCCACGCATCGGATGTCGCGCCGGTCCTGCGCGGCCGCGCTTTTGAAATCGTCGACGGCCAGGGCCACGTCCGAGCCAGCATCTCGGTCTTACCGGCCGACCCCCATTACAAAATGCCGGATGGCACAACAGGATACCCGGAAACCGTCCTATTCCGCCTGATAAATTCAAAAGCGCAAAGGGGCGCGTATGTCGCGCCGCCATATAGGACAGGAACTCCGCAGCGTCCAGCGGCGCGAGGCGCCCCGTTTTGCGCGAGGTCCTCAGAAGGACAGCCGAACGTCAAGATAGAATCGGACGAGCAGGGCGCGGCCATGGGCCTGGTGGCCGACTCGCAGCCTGCCAATGTGCTGATCCGGGCCAAAGGTGCGCGCGCCGAGTTGACCGTGACCGGCCGGGATGGCCGCAGCCAGCTTGTCAAGCCGTAATGCAGTTCCGCCGTGAGTGCCTCGCAGGTGGTTTCCATCTCCGATGATGCCGAACTGGCCCGCGCGGCGCGCCAGGGAAGCCGCGCCGCGTTCGGCCGCCTCTATGAGCGCTACTCCCGCATGGTGCACGCCATCCTGCTGGCACGCGTCCCGCCCGCGGACGTGGACGACCTGCTCCAGGATGTCTTCCTTCTGGCGCTGCGCCAGCTATCCGCCCTGCGCGACGACGGCGCCTTTGGTGGATGGCTGGCCATGATCGCCCGCAACCGCGCGCACGATTACCACCGCCGGGCCCGCGAGTTTACCGAATTGCCGGAGAATCTTCCCGCCGGCGATCCCCCCGCGTCCGAAGCGGCGGCCGCCCTCGAAGCCATCCGCGCGCTGCCCGAGGCCTATCGTGAAACCCTCATGATGCGCCTGGTCGAAGGCATGACCGGAGATGAAATCGCCGCGCGCACCGGCCTCACGCCCGCCTCCGTCCGTGTCAACCTGCATCGCGGAATGAAGCAGCTCCGTCAGAAATTGTATGGCGAGGGACGCGCATGAAGCCCCTGGATCCATTGGAAAATGATTACCTGTGGGATGGCTCGGGCGAGCCTGACCCTGATGTCCAGCACCTGGAGCGCCTGCTCGCCGGATTCCGCTCCCAACGCCCCGCGCCTGCTTTGCCCGCCGCCGGCGGAAGGTCCGGCTCGCGTTTCCGCTGGGGAGCCCTCGCCGCGGCCCTCGTCCTCACCGGCGCGGGCGCCTGGCTGGTCTCCGGCGGCCCGTCGGAAAGCTGGCAGGTGGCTCGGTTGGGCGCCGCCCCTGCCCGTCTCTCTGTGGGCGAAACTCTCGAGACCGGCGCGGGCGGCCATGCCACCCTGAACGTCGCCAATGTCGGGACCATCGACGTCGAACCCGACAGCCGTCTCCGCCTGGAGAGTGCGCGCCCTCACGATCAGCGCATGTCGCTCGAACACGGCGTGATCCATGCCTTCATCTGGGCCCCCCCGCGCACCTTCGTGGTGGATACGCCCTCGGCCATTGCCACCGACCTGGGCTGCTATTACACCCTCGAAACCGATCGCGATGGCACCGGCCTGCTGACCGTCCTGGCCGGATGGGTCAGCATCGCGCACGATGGCCGCGAGTCCTTCATCCCCGCCGGCGCGGCCTGTCGCACCCGCCCGCACCACGGACCCGGCACCCCCTATCGCCAACAAGCCTCGCCCGCGTTCCGCCACGCCCTCGATGATTTCGATTTCGCAAACGGGGGCGATCCCGCCCTCGCCACCGTCCTTGCCGGAGCCACCAAAGACGATGCTTTCACCCTGTGGCACCTGCTAACCCGTGTGGACCAAACCCAAAGAACCCGCGTCTATGACGCACTGCGGGCCTTCGTCCCGCCCCCCGCCGGAGTCACCCGCGAAGGCATCCTGCGCGCCGACCGTCCCATGCTCGACCAGTGGTGGAACCAGCTCGGCCTGGGCAACGCCGGCTGGTGGCGGCGCCAGGAATCCCGCTGGCTCCGCTAAACCTGCGGTGATTACAAGCTATAATCTCCGCAGGAGGTGCGGAGATTGTATATTTACGAGCTCTCCGATTGGCCCCACTTCAAATGGAGCCGTGCGCGCCTCGGCGGATTACTCGCGGCCGTCCGGCATCGCCAGGGCCGGCTGATCGGCCACATGGAAGCGCGGGGCTTCCAATTTCGCCAGGAGGCCGTGCTCCGGACCTTGACCGAAGATGTCGTCAAGACCAGCGAGATCGAGGGGGAACATCTCGATGCCGGGCAGGTGCGCTCCTCCATCGCCCGCCGTCTCGGCTTGAATATCGGCGCGCTCAAGCCCGCCGACCGCGAAGTAGAAGGCATCGTCGAAATGACGCTGGATGCCACCAGCAATTATGCGCAGCCCCTCACTGTTGAGCGGCTTTTTGGCTGGCATTCGGCGCTGTTTCCCGCGGGCCGCGGCGGTATAGCCACAATCGTTTCCGGCATGTGGCGCAATGACCGCACGGGCCCTATGCAGGTCGTGTCCGGTCCGGTGGGACACGAACACGTCCATTTTGAGGCTCCCGCCGCCAGTCGCCTGAATGCCGAAATGCGAGCCTTTCTGAACTGGTTCAATACAAACGATCGCGTGGATTCCGTCCTGCAAGCCGGGTTGGCGCACCTCTGGTTCGTTACCATCCATCCCTTTCAAGACGGCAATGGGCGCATCGCACGCGCCATCTCCGATCTCAGTCTGGCTCGCTCCGAGAAGAGTTCCCAACGCTTTTACAGCATGTCTGTTCAGATCCGCAAGGAACGCGCCGCGTATTACGACATCCTGGAGCGGACCCAAAAAGGCGGTTCGGATGTCACGCTCTGGATGGAATGGTTCTTGGGTTGCCTTGATCGCGCGTTAGAAGGTGCTCAAACCACGCTGGCGTCCGTTCTTTCCAAGGCGCGCTTCTGGGAAGCGGCCGCCGCGGTGCCGATGAACGAACGGCAGCGCCGCGTATTGAATCGGCTCCTCGACGGCTTTGAGGGTAAGCTCACCACCTCGAAGTGGGCCAAGATCGCCAAGTGCTCTCAAGATACAGCACTCCGCGATATCATCCACCTTGAAGAGTACGGCCTTCTCAAGCGCGCCCCCGGTGGCGGCCGGAGCACGAGCTATCTGCTCGCCCCTAAAACCCCGGCGCCGGAAGCCGGAACCGCCCCGTCACCCCGTTGATCGTCAGCGTCGCGTCCGTATAAGCCGCGCTGTAAGCCACACTCGCGGGATACGTGAAATTCACCTGGTCGATAATCTCGCCCGGCGCCGCGCCGCAGTAGCTGATGGCCGCCGCCTGCCCCCCGATCGTAAGCTGGCAACTGGCCGTGCCGCCCGGCACCTCCAGCGGCGTCAGCGACCCGTTGTACACCACCGGCACGCCATCCTGCTCTGCCGCGTTCTTTGGTCCCAGCCCGTTCGCCCATAGCTGGTAGACCCCGCCAACCTGCGCCACGCATTCCGTCGTCACGCACCCCGCGCCCGTCATCCACGCGATCCCGTTGGTAAGATCCTCCAGGAACATCGCAGGCGACGTGTTCGCCGCCACCGTGATCGTCTCCACATTGCTTGTCACTTGGTCGCGCGTCACCTGGACGTTCACCGCCATTCCCGGCGTGGTCGTCTCCCACGGCATCTGAAAATTGATCTGCGTCGGCGAGACGTAGGTCAACGGAGCGGCGGTTCCACCCACCATCACCGAAACGCCGCCGATCGACGTAACGAAATTCCCCTGGCTATCTGCGAGTTGACCGCCCGCGTAAGTGTTGCCCGCCAGGTTGTTGCCATACAACACCGCCAGCGCCCCGGGCGCCACCGCACTCACGTAGGAAGCCGCATTGGCCACACTTCCCGGCGTGATCACCGGCGTCGATGCGGTCGCGGCCTCCGTCTGGTAGACACGCACGTAATCCACCACCAGGTCCTGATTGGGGAATGGCGCGGTCGGATCCGGCGATCCCAGGAACGTGCCCGGGCTGCCATTCCCCTCCGGCCCGCCGATCGCCAGGTTCAGCAAAATAAAAAATGGATCGTTGAAGACCCACTGGTCGCCCGCCGGTATGTCACTCGGCGTCACCGTATGATACAGCGTGCCGTCCACGAACCATTGGAGCGAATTCGCCGACCACAGCAGCGAATAAACGTGGTAATCGTCATAAACCGTCTCGCCGAACGGCAGGGTGAACGCCGCCGTGATGCCGCTGCCGCCCGAGTAACCCGGCCCGTGCGCAGTCCCGTTGTTCACGTAGGCATTGTTGTTGAACGTCCCGAAATTCTCCATGATGTCCACTTCGCCGGATCCCGGCCATGGAACCGCGTTGATGTCTTCGCCCAGCATCCAGAACGCCGGCCACACCCCCAAACCGAACGGCAGCTTGATGCGCGCCTGGATCAGCCCGTATTGCCAGCTCAGATCGGTAGTCGAAGTCGATGCCCCCGGCGCGCCGGTCTGCAGCCGCGCCGAAGTAAAATTGCCGTTCGAATCCCGAATCGCCCGGATGATCAGATTCCCCGCGCCGTCTTGAAACACGTTGCTCGACGAGTTGGTATAGGTCTCCGCTTCCGCATTGCCCCATCCGCCGCCGCCCAGATCGTAGTTCCAGTTGGCGGGGTTCGGCGCCGAACCGGCCGCTCCATTGAATTCGTCGCTCCAAACCAGCTTCCAGGTCTGGGCGGGCGCCGTGGCAGCGGCCAACCCGGCCGCAAGTGCAAACGCGATAACGGTACGCATAGGTATATATTAATCTCTTAATCTGGAACTCCTTATGCGGAAAATTTCGCTCCTGACCGCGTTGGTGTGCGCGGCATTACACGCACAGCCCGCCGCCCCGCTCCTGCTGCGCGAGCACTGGGCTATCCAATCCTCCACCCTGGTCGCCGACCCCGGCGACACTATCTCCAAACCCGGCTACAAGACCCGCGGCTGGTATCCCGCCACCATGCCTTCCACCGTGGTCGCCGCCCTCGTCAAAGGCCACGTCTATCCCGACCCCGGCTTCGGCACCAACCTCCGCGCCTACGCCGGCACCAGCTATCCCATCGGATCGAATTTTTCCAACATCGATATGCCGCCCGATAGCCCCTACCGCGTCCCCTGGTGGTTTCGCACCGAGTTTCAGCCACCCGCCGACGTCAAGGGCAAAACCCTCTGGCTGCGCTTCGATGGCATCAACTATCGCGCTAATGTATGGCTGAACGGCAAACGCATCGCCGACTCCGGCGCGATGGCCGGCGCCTGGCGCCTGTTTGAATACAACGTGACGGAGGCCGTCCACCCCGGTGTACCCAACGCCCTGGCCGTCGAAGTTTTTGCCCCGCTGCCCGAAGATCTCTCCATCACCTTCGTCGATTGGAACCCCCAGCCGCCCGACAAGAGCATGGGCCTCTGGCGCGACGTCCACCTGGATGCCACCGGACCGGTCGCCATCCGCTTCCCGCAGGTGATCACGCACCTCAATCCGCCCGCCAACGACAAAGCCGAGCTGACCGTCAGCGCCGAGCTGGTCAATGGCTCGAAGCACGCACTGAGCGGCACCCTGAAGGGGGATATCGATGGCGTCGCCTTGTCGCAGGAAGTTCGCCTCGCCGCCGGCGAAACCAAGGTCGTGAAACTCACGCCCGATCAATTCGCGCAGCTCAAAATCGACCACCCTCGGCTCTGGTGGCCCATACAGGTCGGTACGCCGAATCTCTACACGCTCAAGTTGCAGTTTGAAACCGGCGGTGCAGTCTCCGATGCGGCCTCCCAGCGCTTCGGCATTCGCGAAGTTACTTCCATCGTCGATGAGCAAAACCATCGCCTCTTCCGCATCAACGGAAAGAACATCCTGATCCGCGGCGCCGGCTACACCTTCGACATGTTGCTGCGCGCCACGCCCGAACGGCAGGAGCAGGAACTGAAATACGTGCGCGATATGAACCTCAACACCGTGCGCCTGGAAGGCAAACTCGAAGACGAGCATTTCTTCGAGCTCACCGACCAAATGGGCATCCTGGTTACCGCAGGCTGGTGCTGTTGCGATGCCTGGGAAAAATGGGAGAACTGGCAGGACGACCAGAATTCCATCGCCGCCGCCTCCTTGCGCGATCAGATCCGCCGCCTGCGCAGCCATCCATCGATCTTCAACTGGATGAATGGCAGCGACAATCCACCCGTGCCCGCCGTCGAGAAAGAGTACATCGACATCGTAAAAGAGTTGGACTGGCCTAATCCCTTCGAGTCATCCGCCACCGAGAAGCCTACCGATGTGAGCGGCAAAACCGGCGTGAAAATGACCGGCCCCTACGACTACGTGCCACCCAACTACTGGTCGCTCGATAAGACCCGCGGCGGCGCCCATGGCTTCAACACCGAGACCGGCCCAGGCGCCGACATTCCGCCCATCGAAACCCTCCGCCGCATGCTGCCCGCCGACCACCTGTGGCCCGTCAACTCCTGGTGGGATTATCATGCCGGCGGCGGCGCGTTCAAGGACCTGAAAACCTTCACCACCGCCCTCGATGCCCGCTACGGCCCGTCCGCCGGCGTGGAGGAATTTGCGCGCAAAGCCCAGGTGATGGCCTACGAAGGACATCGCGCCATGTTCGAGGCTTTCGGACGCAATAAGTACACCTCCACGGGCGTGATTCAGTGGATGCTCAACAACGCTTGGCCCTCCATGATCTGGCACCTGTATGACTGGTATCTCCGCCCCGGCGGATCTTACTTCGGCGCCAAGAAAGCCAACGAACCGCTGCACATCCAATATAGTTACGACGACGCTTCCGTAGTGGTGGTCAACTCCTTCTATCAGGCTCATCCCGGAATGAAGGCCCGTGCCTGGGTCTATAACATCGACATGAAGGAGAAGTTCACCAAAGACGCGCCGCTGGATGTCGCCGAAGATAGCTCCACGCGCGCCCTGACGATTCCCGCCATCGATGGCTTGTCTTCCACTTACTTCGTGCGTCTGGCACTGGAGGATTCCGCGGGCAAAACCGTAAGTACGAACTTCTACTGGCTGTCTACCAAGCCCGACGAGCTGGATTGGGACCAGTCCACCTGGTTCTACACTCCGGAGAAGAGCTACGCCGATTACACCGCGCTCAATAGCCTGCCCGGCGTGGAGCTCAAGTATTCGGCCGAATCCGAAACCAAGGGCGATGACGGTATCACTCGCGTCACCGTGGAGAATCCTTCCTCCCACCTGGCCTTCGCCGTCCACCTGATGGTGAAGACCGTGAAGCACGACGAAGAAGATGTCCGCGAGGAAGCCGAGATCCTGCCGGTGTTATGGGAAGACAACTACTTCCCGCTAATGCCTGGCGAGAAGCGCACCGTCGCGGCGACGTACAAGGCGTCGGAAGCCGGTAACAAGCCGCCCGCCGTGCAGGTGGAAGGATGGAACGTCCGGTAAACGGCCCGCGCGTGCCCGCTACGCTGTAACCGCCGCGCCCCGCTGCTCCATCGGTACAAACTCGCGTACTTCGTGGCCGGTATAAATCTGCCGCGGCCGGGCGATCTTTTGCTCCGGATCCTCCAGCATTTCCTCCCACTGCGCCAGCCAGCCGACCGTGCGCGGAATCGCGAACAGCACCGTGAACATCTCCGGCTTGAATCCCATCGCCTGGTACATGATCCCGGAATAGAAGTCCACGTTCGGGTACAGCTTGCGCTTCACGAAATAGTCGTCTTCAAGCGCGATGCGCTCCAGTTCCAGCGCGATCTCCAGCTTCGGATTCTTGCCCGTCACTTCGAACACGTTCCCTGCTGCCCACTTGATGATGCGCGCCCGCGGATCGTAGTTCTTGTACACGCGGTGCCCGAAGCCCATCAGCCTAACCTTGCCGGCCTTGACGCTCTGGATAAAGCCCGGCACTTGGTCTTTCGTTCCAATCTCGTCCAGCATGCGCAGCACTTCTTCGTTCGCTCCGCCGTGCAGCGGGCCCGACAGTGCCGCCGCGGCCGCCGCCGTTGCCACAAATGGATCCGCTTGCGAGCTGCCCACCGCCCGCATCACGTTGGTGCTGCAATTCTGCTCGTGGTCCGCATGCAGGATGAAGAGAATGTCCAGCGCCCGTGCCAGCACCGGGTTCGCCTGGTACTTGGGCTCCATCATCCGCCACAACATATTCATGAAATTCTCGGCGTAGCTCAGATCGTTGTCCGGATACACGTACGGGAACCCCAGGCTGTGCCGGTAAGTGTACGCCGCGATTGTCGGCACCTTGCCGATCAGACGGTGGATCTGTAGCCGGCGGGTCTCCGGGTCGAGAACGTGCCGTGCGTCCGGATACACCGTCGAAAGTGCCGCGACCGTGCTAATAAACATCCCCATGGGGTGCGCGTTGTAGCGGAAGCCTTCTAGGAATTTTTTGCTGGTCTCGTGCAGCATGGTGTGCCGCGTAATGGTCGCCACCCATTGCTTCAGCTCCGCCGCAGTCGGCAGTTCGCCGTTCAAAATGAGGTAGGCGACTTCCAGAAACGTGCATTTCTCGGCCAATTGCTCCACCGGATATCCCCGGTATCGCAAAATCCCCTTGTCTCCGTCGATGAACGTAATGGCGCTCTGGCAAGACGCCGTATTCAAAAAAGCGGGATCGTAAGTCATGACGCCGAAATCGCCGGCGCCGGTCTTGATCTGCCGCAGATCCATGGCCCGGATCGTGCCTTTATAAAAGGGAATATCGTAGGCCGCGTCTGTGCGCCGGTCCACAACATTCAAGACTTCCTTGCTCATGCTCTAAACCTCCCGCACCGGAATGTCATTTCCAGCATACAGCAGAGGAAGGTGGGGCACCCGGGCATGCCCCCGGCCTGCAAGGGCTCTAAGCCCCGCTGAAACAGCTTTACCGCTGCACGCGTCCCGATCCGCCGCCCGCCATCAACTGCCGCACTTCGTCCACGCTAAACCGGTTGAAATCCCCCGGAATGCTGTGTTTCAGGCAGCTCGCCGCCACCGCGAATTCCAGCGCCTCCTCGGTCCCCGATAGCGCCTGCAGGCCATAAATCAGCCCGCCCGCGAACGCATCGCCGCCGCCCACCCGGTCCACGATATGGGTGATCTCGTAATGCCGGCTCACCAGAAAATTCTTCCGGTCGTCCAGGCACGCCGACCAGCCGTTGTGCGAAGCGCTGCGCGATTCCCGCAGCGTCACCGCGATCACGCGCAGGTTTGGAAATTCCGCCAGCACCTTGCCCGTCAGCTCCTGGTATTGCGCGCGCTCCAGTTTGCCCGACTCCACGTCCACCGCCGCGTGAATCCCCAGCGCCTTCTGGCAGTCTTCTTCATTGGCGATCGCCACATCCACCAGCCGCACCAGTTCTTTCATGACTTCGCTCGCCGGCTTGCCCCACTTCCACAGATTCTTGCGGTAGTTCAAATCGCACGACACCGTGATGCCCTTGGCGCGCGCCATGCGCACTGCCTCCATCGCCAGGTCCGCCGCCGAGGCGCTGATGGCCGGCGTGATGCCCGTAACGTGGAACCAGCCGCAGCCCTCCAGCGCCGTGTCCCAGTTCACATCGCCCGGCTTCGCCAGCGCCACCGAGCTGTAGTCACGGTCATACACCACCTTCGATGCCCGCTGATTGGCGCCCGTCTCCACGTAGTACACCGGCATGCGCCCGCGCGCCCGTACGATCTGCGAAGGGTCCACGCCGAAGCGCCGCAACTCTCCAATCACTGCCTCCGCGATCGGATTGTTCGGCGGCAGCAGCGTGATATAGCGCGCCGGCAGGCCGAAGCCCGCCACCGCCACCGCTACGTTGGCCTCGCCTCCCCCAAAAGTCGCCACAAACTGCGGCGATTGCAAGAACCGCTCGAATCCTGGCGGCGCCAGGCGCAGCATGATCTCGCCAAATGTGACTGTAGTTTGGATAACCTACTCCTTCACCGCCACCAGGTCCACGGCAAAACCCGCGTCCATCGATGGCAATCCCTGAAACGGCAGCATGGTCCCCGCCGGCGGACGCGCCCGGTCGTAGAATTCTCCGCGAATCTTGCGCACCTGGTCCGAAATGCGGTTCGACAGCGAATACGAGCTCGCAAACGCCACCTCCCGCAGCGACCCGCCTTCCTGCGCCAGCGATTTCTGCAGCCTCTCGAACGCCAGCCGCGCGTCCGCGTCCTGGAATCCGAAAGCTTCCTGGCTGCCCGTCAGGATCACCTTGGGCGCGCCGATCAGCACGATTTGCGAAAACTGCGCCGACGGCCCCAATCCCTCCGGGTTCAACATGTGCACCGCCGTGCCCGTATTCCAGCGCAGCCGCGCCACCGCTTCGCATTCCGCCACTGCGCGCGTGGGCGCCCGCTGGATCTGCACGAAATTCAGCGCTGCGCCGGAATAACTGTCTTCCACCAGCTTCCGCACCGCGCCGAATTGATCGAGCGAGCTTAAAAAGCAGGTGACCCGCGAAACGTCTCCCGGCTCCGATCCCGCCGCCTTCACCGCCGTTGCCAGCCGCTCCAGCGCCTTTTGCGCCAGGGGCAGTACTGGGTCCAGCGGCTCCGCGGCCGAGGCCCCTTGCCCCGAGATGTACACCATCCCATACTCGCTGACCGCCTTCTTGGCGACTTCGGTAGATTCCATCACTACTTGCGCCGCCTCCATCGGCAGCGCCCCCACCTGCACCACACTCAATACCGGCAGCGCCAGGCGGTGCTCGGTGAAGGTTTCGCTCACCAGTTCCCGCACCCGCCGCAAATCCCCGCTGCCCGCCACGAACGCGCGCACTTTAACCACCGTGGCCCCGTTGGTCGAACGCAGCAGCCACTTCAGTGCATCCCGTGTCTGTTGGGAGAGGAGCCCCTTCGCCGAAAGCGGCGTGACGTGAAATACCAGCCGGCGCGTTTCCGCCGTTATGGCGCTGGGGGGATCTTTAGGAAGCTGCAGGACCTGCGTCTCTTCCTCTTTTTTCTTCTTTCCCCAGGACAAACCCGCAACCGCCAGCGCGCCCACGAGCGCCAGCAGGCAAACCCTTCGCATAATGAAGCCACGATTGTACCAGAAGAAGCGGGAAGAGCCCCTAATAGAGCGCTAACAGCCGGAACCCTGTAGCCTCTAGATCCGGCTTGTAAAGCCCGTATCCGCGCATTCTCCGAGGGCGTTATCCAGGATGTGGCCGCAATTGATTCTCACGACGGGAGTTGTCCAAGCCGGACCCCCAGACGCCACAACTGGACGGCGGTCTGGGGGAGCGGCTCGCGTAATCCTGTGAGTACAGCACCGGTTGCTCGGACTGGCATCCTCTACGGACGAAGGAAAGTGAAGACTTGACCTGAAGAATTGACTCCAAAGACGCCGGCTCCGGACCCGGCCGCGATACCTTTGAGAAGACCGGAAACCGGGACCCACGATTCGCTGCTGGGGTCAAAGCGAAAGATATCGTTGTTGAGGTTAATACCCCATACGCCATCCCCGCCCACCGCGATTCGCGCCAGTATTCCCTCTAACAGGTTGAACGCGCCGCTGCTGGGATCGTAGCGATAGACGTGGTTGGAGCTGTCGAGCCCCCACACGTCATTCACTCCCACGGCGATCTGTGTCAGGACGCCTGGAACTTGCCCGAACAATTGCGAGGCAAAATTGAAGTGAAAGATGTTCCCCACGCTGTTGAGACCCCATACGTCGCCTCCACCGGTTGCAACGTGCGTCAGGAGACCTTCGATTTGGTCGAACGCGTTTGTGCAGTAGTTGTACCTGTAAATGGATTCGACAGAGTCGACGCCCCAAACTTCATAGGCGTGGCAACTGTCTTGAACGCCTTCGCCAACGGCGATCTGCACCAGGCTGGCGCCCGGTATTTGGTCGAAGGCTTTGGTACTGTAATTAAACTGATAAACGTTGAAGCCGGCGTCTAACCCCCATACCTCGTCAAGCTGGGAGACGGTGCCGCCGCCCACGGAAATCTGATCAAGCGACACCCCCGCTATTTTGCCGAAGGCTGCCGCGGTTGCGAAGTAGCGCCAGACCACGCCATGGGCATTGAAGCCAAAGACCTCATTTCGGCCGGCGGAGACGCTGGCGAGAGTGCCCTTAACCGGCTGGAAATGCTGTGCTGATGCCGGGGTGACCAGTGAGGCCCCGCCTATCAGAACCAGAAGAATGCTCCAGGAAACGTTTTTGCGTGACATAGTAATCTCCTCTAGAGGAATTTGTTACTGCTCTCGGGGATCCAGGCGCGGAATCCAATAGCCCTTGACTCGTTGCCCCCTCCTGCCTGGAATGAGCGGTCGCCTGGGAGCCACCGTGATAAAATCACTTTCTGGCTTGCGCCCCGCCGTTCCCCAGCGGGAAGGCTACTTCGCATGCCCTTCACATGTCCTAAAAGCGCTGCTCAAAAGTTCTCAGAGCCTCTAAAAATCGGGCCATGTCCAGCCTGAACAGCAATTTGTACGAGTTCGGCGAATTCCGTCTCGACGCGCAAAACCGGTTGCTGAGAAGGGCTGGGACAGCCGTGCCGCTAACCCCGAAGGCCTTCGATGTCCTGCTCCTGTTGATTCAAAAACCCGGGAGGATTGTGACCAAGGACGAATTGATGAAAGCGGTCTGGCCGGACAGTTTCGTCGAAGAGTCGAACCTGACGCAGACAATTTTCATGGTGCGGAAAGCGCTGGATGAGACGACCGACCGGCGCTACATCCTCACCGTGCAAGGCCAGGGCTACCGGTTTCTGGTTCCAGTTACAGAGACAGCCAATTGCGGCGCGGAGATAGAAGAACCGGAGATAGAAGCGCCTGTGCCGTCCTCCAGTACGGGGAGTACGCCCGAAATTCAATTGCTCTCGTACCCACGGCGCGCCAGGGGTTGGAGATCGCCCGTCGTCGTTTCCGCCGGCATGGCGCTGGTCCTGATCGTGGCGTTTACGCTTTGGATCTGGCGTTCGCGGCATGGCGCGGCCGAACAGCCTGGCCGGACGATGCTGGCGGTTCTGCCGTTTGAGAATTTCACCGGCGATCCGGGGCAGGAATATTTCAGCGATGGTATGACGGAGGAGATGATCAGCCAAGTCGGGGACCTCGATCCTGCGCATCTGGGTGTCATTGCCCGGACTTCGGTGATGCACTACAAACACTCGCCGGAATCCATTCCCCAGATCGGAGCAGATCTGGGGGTGCAGTATGTGATCGAGGGGAGTGTGCGGCGCGATTCGGAGCGGGTGCGAATCACCGCGCAGCTGATCCAGGTGAAGGACCAGAGCCACCTGTGGGCGCGGGAATACGATCGCGATCTGGGCCACCTGCTGGAGCTGCAAGCGGAAATTGCGCGCGCAGTGGCCAATGAAATCGAGTTCAGCCTGAGCGGGCGCCGGCCGATCGAGGCGGCCCAGAAGGCCGCTGCCCTTGCGCCGGGAGGCCACTCATATGAAGCGTATGACCTGTATCTGAAGGGCCGGTACTTCTGGAACAAGAGGACGCCGGAGGGATTTCGGCAGGCAGCCGATTACTTCCAGCAGGCCATCGATAAGGATCCGAATTACGGGCGCGCCTACGCCGGGCTGGCGGACACCTTCAGCTTGATGAGCACCTGGTACATCGGTCCCCAAAGCCAGATGATACCTAAGGCGCGGGCGGCGGCCTTACGGGCACTGGAACTTGAGGAGAATCTCGCCGAGGCGCACGCTTCCCTCGCCCTGATCAAAGAGAACTACGATTACGACTGGCGGGAAGCGGAGAAAGAATTCCGGCGGGCGATTCAGATCGGCCCGCGATATGCGACCGCGCACCAGTGGTATGCGGAGTTTCTTTCGTGGCAAGGCCGATTCGAGGAAGCCTTTGCCGAAAGCGACCAGGCGCGCCAACTGGATCCGTTATCGCTCATTATTGCCAGCGATCACGCAACGATCCTGTATTACTCCCGCCAATATGACAGCGCGGTGAAGCAATGCCGCTCGGTGCTCGAACTGGATCCGACTTCTGATCACGCGCGGTACGCAATGATTCCTTCCTATTTGCAACTGGGCCGATATGACGAGGCGCTCGACTTGATCAATCGCTGGGCGGGCCGCGAGGAGGGGCCATGGACGTTGGCCTGGAGGACGGCCCTCTATAGCCGCTCGGGTCATGCCGGGAAGGCCCGTCAGGCGTTAGCGAAACTGGAGCACATTTCTCGCTCGCGGGCGGATCGAACCGCTCTATTGTTGATCGCGTATTTGGGCACAGGCCAGAAAGAGCGGGTAATCGAACTGCTCGAGAACGCATATTCGGAGCACTCAAATGCGGTGCTGCAAATCAAAGTAGACCCGATGTATGACCCAATTCGGAGTGATCCGCGGTTCGAGGATTTGCTGCGCCGCGTTGGATTGCAATAGTAAGACCTCCCCTTTCTTCGTTCACAACCTGCCATCCCCGCCAACCGCATCAAAACAAAACGCGATCGATTTCGCATCCCAGAATCCGCCACGAGCCCGTGCTAACTTCATAGCAGGAATAGGTCCCCGGCTTCAGCATGTTACACAATGCAACAAGATGTAACGCAAAACGTTTTTTCTCGCGTTATTCATCTTCCCCGGCGCCATCCATCCACCATCCAATATGGTATGCTGTCGAATGTGGTCCACCAGCCAAATCTGGACAGCACCTCAAACATTCCCCTCTACCGCCAGCTATATGAGCATTTTAGCGGCCTGATCCAGTCCGGCAACCTCCTGAAAGGCGAGCGCCTCCCCGCCACTCGCGAATTGGCTGGTACACTTGGCCTGAACCGGACCACCGTCGCCGCCGCCTACGATCTTCTCGAGTCCGAAGGCCTCATCACAGGCCAGGTTGGCCGCGGCAGTTTCGTAGCCGGCCGTGCCTCAGCCAATCCGGCCCTCGATTGGGAGGATCTGCTCAAATCCCCCGCGGGCAACCTGCCGCCCACCGCCGCCCCCACCGGACGCGACGCCATCAGCTTCGCCACCTCCCGCCCATCCGAACAGCTTTTCCCCCTGGATGCCCTGCGCGCCAGTTGCGAAGAAGTGATGGCCGGACCCGATTTCGCCCACGTCCTCCAGCTTGGCTCCCCGCGCGGCTACGAACCTCTCCGCCGCTACCTCCTCGACGCCGCCCGCGCCGAAAACCTGGCCGCCCCCGCCGATGATCTCATCGTCACCAACGGCTGCCAGCAGTCGCTCGATCTGATCGGCCGCGTCCTCCTCCGTCCCGGCGACAAAGTCCTGGTCGAAGATCCGGTCTACCCAGGCTTGAAAAGCCTTTTCCTCGAAGCCGGCGCACAGTTGATCGGCGTGCCCGTGGGTCCACATGGCATCGATACGGATCAACTGCAGGCTGCCCTCGACCGCGAACGCCCGCGCCTCATCGTGGTCACTTCGAATTTCCAGAATCCCACTGGCGCCACCTTGCCCGTCCGGGCGCGCGCGGCCGTCCTCCATGCCGCCCAAACCGCCGGCGTGCCCCTGGTCGAAAACGATATCTACGGCGACCTGCGCTATGCGGGCGACGACCTGCCGCCCATCAAGCACTCCTCCGGCGCCGGACATGTGGTCCTGCTGCGCAGCTTTTCCAAGATCACTTTCCCCGGCCTGCGCGTCGGCTGGGTGCTCGGACCCCGGCCCCTGATCGCCCGCCTGGCCCAATCCAAACAGCTTGCCGACCTCCATACCGACCAGCTTTCCCAGGCCGTGCTGCTGCGCTTTGCCGAGTCCGGCCGCATGGCCGCGCATCGCATCCATATGCTCGAAGCTGGCGCCGAACGCCTCGCCGCCGTGCTGGATGCCTGCGACCGCTATCTGCCCGCCGGCTCCCGCATCACCCGTCCGCAGGGTGGCATGAACCTGTGGGTGCGGCTCCCCGAGCCCCTGGATGCCGGCGATCTGCTGGCCCGCGCCCATCGCGAGAATGTCTCGTACCTGCCGGGCAAATATTTCGCGGTCTCCCGTTTCGATCCGGGATCGCTGCGCCTGAGCTTCGCCGGCCTCACCCCGGACCAGATCCGCAACGGCCTGGCTTCGCTGGGAGCTATTTTTTCAACTGAGCTGGAGCGCGCCAGATCGCAATACGAACCCGCGCCAGCCATGGTTTAGATATGTTCTTAAGCGCAAAGGGACGCGTGTCCGCGCCGCCAGACAGGTTAGGAAGTCGCGAGATCATGGCGGCGCGGCCGCGGCCCGTTTTGCGCCATTACAACGAGCGCAAAGGGACGCGTGTCCGCGCCGCCAGACAGGTTAGGAAGTCGCGAGATCATGGCGGCGCGGCCGCGGCCCGTTTTGCGCCATTAAAAAGAAGGAGTCCCATATGTTCCTCGACGAAACGTTTCGCGTAAAAGTCGGCCTAGCCGAAATGCTCAAAGGCGGCGTCATCATGGACGTCACCAACGCCGAACAGGCGCTCATCGCCGAAAAGGCCGGCGCCGCCGCCGTCATGGCCCTCGAGCGCGTGCCCGCCGACATCCGCAAAGAAGGCGGCGTGGCCCGCATGGCCCCCATCAACAAGATCCGCGAGATCATGCAGACCGTCAGCATCCCGGTCATGGCCAAGGCCCGCATCGGCCACTTCATGGAGGCCCGCATCCTCGAAGCGCTGGGCGTCGACTACATCGACGAGAGCGAAGTGCTCACCCCCGCCGACGAGGAGCATCACATCGCCAAGCGCGACTTCAAAGTGCCCTTCGTCTGCGGCGCACGTAACCTCGGCGAGGCCCTGCGCCGTATCGCCGAAGGCGCCGCCATGATCCGCACCAAGGGCGAAGCCGGCTCCGGCAACATCGTCGAGGCCGTGCGTCACATGCGCACCATCCAGAAGGAAATGAAGCAGCTCACCGTGCTCGGCAAAGAAGAGCTGGTGCATGCCTCCAAGGAACTGCAGGCGCCGCTCGAACTGGTCGAATGGGTCGCCGAACACGGCAAGCTGCCCGTGCCCAACTTCTCCGCCGGCGGCATCGCCACGCCCGCCGACGCCGCGCTGGTCATGCAACTGGGCGCCGAAGCCACCTTCGTCGGGTCCGGCATCTTCAAATCCTCCGACCCGGATGCCCGCGCCCGCGCCATCGTTCGCGCCACCACCTATTACAAGGACCCAGTGAAGCTCCTCGAAGCCAGCGAAGAGCTCGGCATGGCCATGCCCGGCCTGGATGTCTCCAAGATCCCCGAAGGTGAGCTGCTGCAGACCCGAGGCTGGTAATGGCCGGTAAGAAGGTCGGCATCCTCGCCCTGCAGGGGGATTTCGAAGCCCACGGCCGCACTCTCGCCGCCCTGGGAGCCGAACCCGTCTTCGTAAGCACAGCCGCCGGACTCGATCAGGTTGCCGGCCTGGTCATCCCCGGCGGCGAGAGCACCACCATGCTCAAACTGCTGCGCGCCGAAAAACTGCTCGACCCGCTGGCGGAATTCGGCCGCACCCGGCCCGTCTTCGGCACCTGCGCCGGCGCCATCCTGCTCGCCGCCGGCGTATCCAATCCCGAGCAGGAGAGCCTCGGCCTGCTGGATATCGATGTCGAACGCAACGCCTACGGCCGCCAGATCGACAGCCGCGTCGCGCACCTCACGCCCGAAGCCGAGTTCGCCGCGCGCACGCATCCCGGCGAGATGGAGGCCGTCTTCATCCGCGCTCCCGTAATTCGCCGCGTCGGGCCCCGTGCCCGTGTGCTGGCCCGCTATCATGGCGACCCCGTGCTGGTCGAGCAGGGGCGCCACCTGGTGGCCACGTTTCATCCGGAGTTGACAGCCGACTCCCGCGTACACGAGCTGTTTCTATCGAACGTATGACCAGCCGTTTGCCCTTTCATTACACAGATGACTCCTTCATACAAAACCCGCGTTCTCTTCGTGTGCATCGGCAATGCCTGCCGTAGCCAGATGGCCGAAGGCTTCGCGCGCAAATACGGTTCGGATGTGATCATCGCCGCCAGCGCCGGTCTGGCGCCCGCGTACATGGTGCCCGGGGATACCATCCGTGCCATGGATGAAAAGAACATCGACCTGCGCGATCACTTTCCTAAAAGCTTCAAGCAGCTCGCCCGCGGCGCCCCCGGCCCCGAATTCGACCTGATCGTCAACATGAGCGGCTACGACCTGCCCCTCGAAATCACTACGCCCGTGCGTATCTGGGACGTGCTCGATCCGGTAGCCGAAGACTACGAAACCCATTGCCGCATCCGCGACGATATCGAGAACCGCGTCATGGGGCTTATCCTGGAGTTGCGGCGCGCCGCCGATGCCGCGCCGCGCCGGAATGAGCGCCAGAGTGAGTAATGGATCAGTTCGCCTTTGACTTCGCGCCCGCCCGTCGCGTCTATACGGTGGGCGAGCTGAATGCCGCCATCCGCGCGGCCCTCGAGCAGCAGTTCCCGGATGTGTGGGTCGCGGGCGAAATCTCCGGCGTCAAGCTGGCCACCAGCGGCCATTATTACTTCACCCTGAAAGAGCGCGAAGCCCAGGTGCGCGCCGTGGCCTTCCGCTCCGCCCACCGTTACTGGAAGTTCAAACCGCAGGATGGCTTGGCCGTGCTGGCGCGCGGCCGTATCGACGTCTTCGAAGCGCGTGGCGAATACCAGCTCATCGTGGAATTGCTCGAGCCGCAGGGATACGGCGCGCTACAGGTCGCCTTCGAGCAGCTCAAGAAGAGGCTCGCCGCCGAGGGACTCTTCGATCCCGCCCGCAAACGCCCCCTGCCCCGCTTTCCGCGCCGCATCGGCATCGTCACTTCGCCGCGCGGCGCGGTCATTTCCGACCTGGTGCAGATCCTCTCCCGCCGCTTCCCCGGCCTGCACATCCGCATCTTCCCCGCCTTGGTGCAGGGCGACGGCTCGGTGGAAGAGATCTGCCGTGGCCTGGATTATTTCAGCCGTAGCGGCTGGCCCGAGCTGGTCATCGTGGCGCGCGGCGGCGGCTCGCTCGAAGATCTCTGGACCTTCAACGAAGAGGCCGTGGCGCGCGCCATCGTGCGATCTGCCATTCCAGTGGTCTCCGCCGTAGGCCACGAGACCGACGTCACCATCGCCGATTTCGTGGCCGACCTGCGCGCTCCCACGCCCTCCGCCGCCGCCGAGCTGGTGGTGCGCACCCGCCAGGAATTGCTCGACGGCGTGCATGGCCGCGAACAGAAACTGGTGCATGCCATGCGCTACCAGATGGCGTCTCTCTCCCGCCGCTGGCAGCAACAGGCCATCGACCGTCCCCTGGGGCTGCTGCACCGCGCCATCGGACGCCAGGCGCAGCGTGTGGACGAGCTGGAGTTCCGTCTTCGCGACCGTCTGCGTTCGCTGCTCGAGCACTACGCGCGGGTCCGCCGCGCCTTCGCCGACCGCCTCCGCTATTTCGACCTGCGTCCCCGCTTCGCCGCCGACCGGCGCCGCCTGGATGCTGCCCACGCCGCCGCCGCCCATGCCGCGCGCCTGCAACTCGCCCGCCGCCGCGCCGCCGTCGAACAGCTCTCCGCCAAGCTCTCGCAGCTTAGTCCGTTACTTGTCCTGGAGCGCGGCTATGCCATCGTCACCAACGAATCCGGAACCATCGTTACCGACAGTGCCGCGGCTCCGCCCGCGTCCACCATTCAGGTCCGTCTTCGGCGGGGCCGTCTGGATGCTACAGTATCTAGCAGCACGTGAAGCGCAAAGGGGCCTGTCCGCCCCACCTTATCAGGATCGGAAGTTTGCGTGACCATATTTCGGAGCGCAAAGGGGCCGCGTGTCCGTGCCCCGTTTTGCGCGATTATATTAGAAGCATCCGCGTCCCGTGACTTGCGGAAACGAGCGACGACGGCTAGAATCAGGAGTTTGCAATAGTCCAGGAGGAACAATGGCATCAATTGCCGAGAGGGTAAAGCAGATTATCGTCGAGCAGCTGGGCGTGGACGAAGGTCAGGTCGAGGACAACGCGTCGTTCGTGGACGACCTGGGCGCCGATTCCCTCGACATAGTGGAGTTGGTCATGGCCTTCGAAGAAGCCTTCGAACTTGAAATCCCCGACGAGGACGCCGAAAAGATCGCCACTGTCAAAGACGCCGTCACCTACATAGAAAACAAGACGGGCAAAAAGTAGCCGCCAGGAAACTTTTCCCAGGAGTATTTGCGTGTCGCGCAGAGTGGTG
The DNA here is from genome assembly GCA_963843255.1 of Bryobacterales bacterium. GTDB lineage: Bacteria > Acidobacteriota > Terriglobia > Bryobacterales > Bryobacteraceae > Bog-159. The sequence continues at coordinate 47,445 of CAWJJQ010000014.1, forward strand.
GTAACCGGTGTCGGTCTGCTCACGTCCGTTGGCATCGGAACAGAGGCAACCTGGCAAGGCGTGCTGGCCGGCAAAAGCGGTATCGGGCCCATCACCGCCTTCGATGCGTCTCTGTTCTCCTGCCGGATTGCCGGCCAGATCCACGGTTTTGATCCCGGTCAATACATCGAAAAAAAAGAGATCAAGAAGATGGGGCGCTTCATCCAGTTCGCCATCGCGGCGGCGGACTGCGCCACCAACTCGGCCGGTCTCCGTGTGGACCCCGACGAGGCCGAGCGCGTGGGCGTCTACATCGGCAGCGGCATCGGCGGATTCGAAGTCATCGAGCGCGAGCATCAGACGTTACTGGAACACGGTCCGCGCCGCATCTCGCCGTTTTTTATTCCGGCCACCATCATAAACCTGGCCTCCGGCTATGTCTCTATCCGCACCGGCGCCAAAGGCCCGAACTCCGCCACCGCCACCGCCTGCACCACCAGCGCCCACTCCATCGGCGATTCGTTCCGGCTGATTCAGCATGGCGACGCCGACGTGATGATTTGCGGCGGTACGGAAGCCTGCATCACCCCCATGGGCATCGGCGGATTCGCCGCCATGCGTGCGCTCTCCACGCGCAACGACGAGCCGCAGCGCGCCTCGCGCCCCTGGGATCTGAACCGCGATGGCTTCGTGGTAGGTGAAGGCTCCGGCATCCTGGTGCTCGAGGAATTGGAACATGCCCGCCGGCGCGGCGCGCGCATCCTGGCCGAGATCGTCGGCTATGGCATGAGCGCCGATGCATTCCATGTCACCGCCCCGCCGCCCGATGGCGATGGCGCTTTCCGCGTGATGCGCAATGCCCTGCGCGACGCCGGAATCGAGCCGCATCAGATCGAATACATCAACGCGCACGGCACCTCCACCGACGTGGGCGACCGCGCCGAAACCGCCGCCATCAAGCGCTGCTTCGGCGAGCGTGCATACAAGGTTGCCGTCAGCTCCACCAAGTCCATGACCGGCCATCTGCTGGGTGGCGCGGGCGGCCTGGAAGCCGGCCTCACTGTGCTCGCCATCCGCGATCAGGTGGCGCCGCCCACCATCAACTACGAAACTCCCGACCCGGATTGCGACCTGGATTACGTGCCCAACCAGGCGCGTCCCATGCAGATCGATTACGCGCTGTCGAACTCGTTTGGTTTCGGCGGCACCAACGGCGCGCTCATATTCAAACGCTATTCAGAATAGGCATTCCATGAAGATTGTCGTTTGTATCAAGCAAGTCCCGGCTCGCGATTCGCAATTGCGCGTCGCGTCATCGGGCGCCTGGATTCAGGACGCCGATCTCAGCTACGAGATCAACGAGCCCGACGCTTACGCCTTGGAAGAAGGCCTGCAACTGAAAGAGAAACACGGCGGCGAAGTGGTGGTGCTGTGCGCCGGACCCGCGCGCGCCGCCCAAACCATTCGCGAAGCCCTCGCCAAGGGCGCCGATCGCGCCATCCATATCGAGGAAGAAGACCTGGGCGCCTTCGATCCGCTGGCCGCCGCCCGCCTGCTGGCCGGAGCGCTCGGGTTCAGAGAAGCCCGATCTGGTCCTGACCGGCCTGCAATCCGACGACCTGGGTTACGGCCAGACCGGCGTGATCCTGGCCGAGCTGCTGGGCCTGCCGCACGCCACCATCATCATGCAGGTGGAGAAGCAGGATGGCGCCATCCGCGTGAAGCGCGAGTTGGAAGACGGCTGGTTCCAGCACGTCGAGATGCCGCTGCCCGCGCTGCTCACCATCCAATCCGGGCATCAACAAGCTGCGGTATGCCACCCTCATGGGCATCAAGAAGGCCAAGAACAAAGAAATCCGGCGTGTGACCGTGGCCGACGTGGGCGGCAGCTCCGCCGCGCCGTCCATTCAATTGAGCCGCGTGTATCTGCCGGCGCGCACCAAGCAGACGCAACTGTTCGACGGCCCGCCCAAAGAGGCCGCCGCCAAGCTGGTGGAGAAACTGAAATTCGAGGCGCGCGTCATATGAGCATCCTGGTGGTAATGGAACAACGCGCGGTAGCCGGCCCGCCCGCCTGGAGCCGCATGTCGTGGGAGACGCTGGCCGCCGGCCAGCAACTCGCGCGCGAGCTGCAGCAGCCCGTCTCGGCCGCCGTGCTGGGACAGGGCATCGCCGCGCTCGCGGGAGAGCTGGCGAGCAAGAAGCTCGACCATGTCTATGCCGTCGAGCACGACTTACTCAAGGACTACACGCCCGATACTTACACCGCCGCCGTGCGCCAGTTGGTCGAACACTCGGGCGCCAAGATCGTGATCTTCCCGCACACCTACCAGGTGCGCGACTTTCTGCCCAAGCTGGCCACCGCGCTGGGCCGTGTAGCGGTCAGCGACGTGGTCGGCCATCGCATCGAGGATGGCAAAATCGTGCTGGTGCGCCAGCTCTTTCAGGGCAAGCTCAACGTAGACGTGCGCTTCGCCGGCGATCCGCCCTACTTCGCTTCCATGCAGGCGGGCGCCTACCGCGCCGACACCCTGGAAGCAGGATCTGCCGCCGTCGAAACGTTAACCCCGCAGCTCACCGCCGAGCCGCACCAAACCGCTCGAGCTGTTCCGTGAAGCGCAGCGCGCCGTGGACCTGACCGCCGCCGAGATCATCGTCTCCGTGGGCCGCGGCATCAAGGAAGCCGACAACATTCCCGTGGTGCAGAAGCTCGCCGATGCCCTGGGCGCGGAACTGGCCGCCTCCCGCCCCATCTGCGATTCCGGCTGGCTGCCCATGGAGCGCCAGGTAGGCAGCTCCGGACAAACGGTAGCGCCCAAAATGTACTTGGCCGTGGGCATCTCCGGAGCCATTCAGCACCTGGTGGGCATGAAAGGATCGAAGACCATCGTGGCCATCAACAAGGATGCCAACGCGCCCATCTTCGAAGTGGCTGACTACGGGATCGTCGGCGACCTCTTCCAGGTAGTGCCGGCGCTCATCGAAGAGATAAAGAAGGCGAAGGGCTGACCTGCCGTCAGTCTGCGAAGCGTCGCGACTCACTTCGACGAAGCTCTAGCCCCTCGCCGCATCCGATTGCATTTCATCGACGATCCGGTTCTGACCCTGGCATGAAGCCCGGCTCACCGCGTGCAGACTGCCACTTAGGTTCGGTGTGCTATTGCAAACACGCGGGCACATTTCCGAGCCGCGCGCGTGAGCAAGCGGTCTTTAGCCTTCTCTCCTACGGTACGATCACCAGCCGGCTCCGCGCATCCCGCTGCCACGCACCCTCGACATCGGCCAGCGGGACCGGCTCCGCATCCACCCGCATCTCACCGCGCGCGGCGCGGTCCATCAACTGCTTGTAAGCATCCCTGATAACGTCGAATGGCGGCACGAGGCCGGTGCCCGCGCCGAGGATCTCCAGCCCGGAACTGCGTAGCACGGCCGCCGGCAGCGAGATCGTCGGTCCGGCGCTCTCCCCGACCTCGACTAACCGAATCCGGGAAGAGCCCAGCTTCATGTCCTTGCCTGTGAGTGCCGTCAGCAGCGCCTCCGTAGGCGCGCCCCACAGATAGTCGATGACCACGTGGATTGCGCCGCGGCGAGCTTCCGCGGCGAACGCCTCAGTCATCTCTGCGCTGGACCCGTCGAGCGGAATCAGCGCATCGGCGCCCAGGCTCTCCAGCGTCGCCAGCGTCGGCCGGTTGCGTCCGGCGGCGATCACTCGCCCAGCTCCCAGCAGCTTCGCGATCTGCACCGCGAGCTTGCCCGTGGCTCCCGTGGCGCCCAGAACCAACACCGTTTCGCCCTTGGCCAGTTGCCCGCGCCAGGCCAGCGATAACCACGCGGATACCCCAGGATTGACCAATGCCGCCGCAGTCACGTCGTCCACACCGTCCGGAATCGCCCAGCAAAATGCCCGCGGCGCCACCGTCAGTTCCGCCATGGCGCCATAAGGCCGTCGCGGTCCGCCGAAGAACACGCGGCCGCCATCGTCGAGACGCCCGGCGCCGTCGGTACCGCAGACAACGGGCAGCTCGCGCGGGCTGCCATAATGCGACCCGCCGGCCATCTGCTTATCGACCGGCTTCAGCGCGGCGGCCCGCACATGCACCAGCGCCTCGCCGTCAGCCGGAGCGGGATCGGGAAATGGCTCGCAACGCGGAGCCGTACCCAAAGCATGCAATACCGCGGCCTTCATTTCGTTCGCTGCTCCATCAGCTCGGCCATGTCTTCCGCTCCCAACGACCGCAGCCCAGCGATCGCGCCCTCACGGTCGGCCGGCAGCCGGTTCTGCCCGAGCTTCCATTTTCCCTCCAGACGGTCGATGGTCAGCTCCAGCCCCACGATCCCGCCCAGCATGGCGTCGATGTATTTTTCGGGCGCATCCGCGACCTTCCACGGCTCGGCGAACCGCGCCTCCTCGCGCGCCACCAGTTCTTCCACGTGGCGTCGCAGCCACTCCCGATCCTCCACCGCGCACAGCCGCCCGTGCGCATGCACCACCGCGTAGTTCCAGGTCGGCACCATCTTGCCGTGCTCCTTGGTGGACGGATACCACGACGGCGAAATATAGTGATGCGGACCGCTGAACAGGGCCAGCGCCGGCACGCCCTCCGCGAACTCCTTCCACTGCGGATTTCCCCGCGCCACGTGCGCGGTAAGCTGCCCGTAAGGCCCCGCCGTCCGATTGAGCAGCATCGGAATATGGCTGGCATCCAGGCTCCCCTGCCCCAGCGTCACCAGCGTAGCGAACCCGTAACTGCGCATTAACTCGTGCAGCACCTCGATGCGCTCCTCCCGGAAATCATGCGGGATATACAATCAACCCTCCTGTCTGGCCAACCCTCGCGATTATAGTGGATGCGGGCCTGTTTCTGCCGCGCGCATTACAATGAAAGATCCGATGCCGCACCGCTTCCGCCACGCCATCTGCAACGAAGTCTTCGAGAACTGGGCCTTCGCCGATACCTGCCGCGCGCTCCGCCAGGCCGGATACGACGGCATCGAGATTGCCCCGTTCACCCTGGCCCAAGATCCCGCCACCCTCACGGCTGCGCGCCGGCGCGAATGCCGGGGCATCATGGCGGACGAAGGCTTGCAGTTCGTAGGCCTGCACTGGCTGATGGTCAGCCCCAATGGCTTGCACGTCACCACGCCCGATGCGGCCCTGCGCGCCCGCAGTTGGGAGCACATCCGGCGCCTGATCGATCTGTGCGCCGATCTCGGCCCGGACGGCATCCTGGTCTTCGGCTCCCCCAAACAGCGCGGCACCACCGGCGGCCTGAGCCCCGCGGAAGCCACCCGCCATTTCGTCGACGGCCTGGCCGGCGTGGCGCCGCAGGCCGGCGAGCGCGGCGTCACGGTGTTGATGGAGGCGCTCCCGCTGGGGCAGTGCGACGTGGTCACTTCGCTCGACGAAGCCGCCGCGCTGGTCACTGAGATCGACCATCCGGCCATCCGCACCATGTTCGACTGCCACAATGCCATCGACGAGACCGAGCCGCACGCGGCGCTGGTAGAGCGCCACTACGGCCTGATCCGCCATGTGCACGTGAATGAACTGGACGGCCGTTATCCGGGAGCCGGCTCGTACGATTTCAAACCGCTTTTCGATGTGCTGCGCCGCCACGATTACAGCCGCTGGGTCTCGGCCGAGGTCTTCGACTTCACGCCCGGCGCCGAAACCATCGCCCGCGATTCGCTACGCTATCTGGAGACACAATGAGCAAATACGTCGTTACAGGAGGCGCGGGCTTCATCGGGTCGGCCATCGTGCGCGCTCTCCTGCGCGAAGGCGCGGGGCAGGTTGTCGTGCTCGACAACTTCCTCACCGGCAACGAGCGGAACCTCGACGAGATCCGTTCGCGGATCGACCTGCAGCGCGCCGACATTCGCAACTACGATGAGATCGCGCCCATCCTCCGCGGCGCCGACGTAGTGTTTCACGAGGCCGCCATCCCTTCGGTGCCGCGCTCCATCATCGACCCGGTGCCCTCGCACGAGATCAACATCGACGGCACGTTCAACGTGCTGCGGGCGGCCGCGGAGGGCGGCGTGCGCCGGGTGGTGTACGCGGCTTCGTCGTCGGCGTATGGCGATACCGAAGTGCTGCCCAAGGTCGAGGACATGACGCCGCGGCCCAAGTCGCCCTACGCGCTGCAGAAGCTCGTCGGCGAATATTATGCCCAGGTCTTCGCCGGCACTTTCGGCGTGGAAACCGTTTCGCTGCGCTACTTCAACGTCTTCGGCCCGCGGCAGGACCCCACCAGCCAGTACTCCGGCGTCCTTTCGGTCTTCATTACGGCGGCCATCGAGCGGCGGGCGCCGACCATCTTCGGCGACGGAGAGCAATCCCGCGACTTCACTTACGTGGAGGACGTGGTGGCGCTCAATCTGAAAGCCGCGCGCGCCGCGGGCGTTTCCGGCCAGATGTACAACGCCGGCAATGGCGGACGCATCACGCTGAACGAGTCATGGCGGCTGGTGCAGGCGATCGAGGGCGTGACCATCCAGGCGAATTACGGCCCGCCCCGTCCCGGCGACGTGCACGATTCGCAGGCTGATACCACCCGCGCTGTCGCGGAACTGGGCCACGCGCCGCAATTCTCGTTTGAAGAAGGGCTGCGGCTGACAGTCGAATGGTACAAAGCAAACCAAACGCGCTGAGTCTGGCGCACGAGCCGCTCTACCATCGCGGCATCGAACTCTACCGCGCCGGTGAATTCTTCGCGTGCCACGAGGTGCTGGAAGAGTTGTGGACCCCCATGCGCGGCCGGCACCGCTTGTTCCTGCAGGCGTTGATTCATTTCGCGGTGGCGTTCTATCATCAGCAGCGCGGCAATCCGCTGGGCACGGAGCGGCAACTGAAGAAGGCGCTGCGCAAGATCGAGGGATACCTGCCGCAATACGAGGGCGTGGATACGGCCACACTGCACCGGGAAGGCCAGGAGTGTCTGCGCCGCATCCTCGAAGGCGCGCGCCCCCAGCCGCCGCAAATGCGATTCGTTATTGGTGCAGCGCCTTCCCGATAGCCGCTTCGGCCAGGGGCGCCATCAGCTCGTAGCCTTTCTCATTGGGATGCAGGCCGTCGCCCGAGTAGCCTTCGCGCAGCATGCCTTTGTCGTCCACCGTCGCGCCGTAGTAATCCGCAAAGACCGCGTGCGCCTGCGCGGTATACTCCTTCAGCCACGCGTTGAGCTTCAGAATATCCGCCGGTGGGCGCCCGGTGGACTGCTTGGACTTAGTGTAATCGCTGATGGGCGTGAGCGAGCACAGGATCACTTTGATGCCGTGCGCCTGGGCCAGCTCGGTCATGGCGCGAAAATTCTCCTCGATCATGGTGAGGGTCTCGGGACCCGTATTGCGCGCAATATCGTTGGTGCCCGCCAGGATGATGAGCGCGGCGGGCTTCAGGTCGATCACATCAGGGTACATCCGCACCAACATCTGCGGCGTGGTCTGGCCGCTGATGCCGCGGTTCACATAAGGCTTGCCGGGGAACGACTGCGCCAGCTTCCAGCCGTCGGTGATGGAATCGCCCATGAAGACCACGCGGCCCGGATCGGCCGGCAGGGCTTTCACCCGATCGTTGTCCTGGTGATAGCGGCCGAGCTGGTTCCAATCCTGAAGCTGGTCGGCGAGGCCGCGGGCAAACATCGCCAGGCAGCAGTTCGCCTTCGGCGGACTGTAGTCCTCCGCAAGCTGGCACCGGGCGGCAGCCGGCAAGAGTAAAAGCGGGATCAGGAAGGTTGCGGCGTTTCGGGACATTCGATCTCCTTGGGCTTACGCAGCCAAGCATAACCCACTGCGCCGATCACGCCCAACATAGCGGCGCTGCCGAAATAGAGAGTCCGAATTCCCATCTGTTGCGCCACGGGTCCGGCCACAAACATCGCCAGCACCTGCGACATGGCGAGCAACGACATCAGACTGCTGCTCACGCGGCCCAGCAGGGCGTGCGGCGTCTCCTGCTGGATCAGGGTCTGCGACGGCACCATGATGAACGCGGCGCAGAAGCCCAGCCCCAGCATCCCCAGAGCGGTAGTGACGACCTTACCGAAAATGGCCGTGACCAGAACGGCGGCGCCCATTCCGCCCAGGCCGTAGACGACCAGAAACTGCTTCGGCACACGGGATGCCACGCGATGCAGGAACTGCGTACCGGTAATCATGCCGATGCCAATCAGCGAATTCAGCGTACCGAACAGCGCCGCATTGGAGGCCAGCACGTCGCGCACGTACACCGAGAGCAGCGCGCCGAAGCAGCGCACCGCGAACATGCCCGCGGTCATGGAGAGGATCACGAACGAGATCACGCTGTGCGAAAAGATGAAGCCGAATCCCTGCCGCATGGAAGCGATCACGGAACTGGCGGCCGCGCCCGGCGAAGGCGTACGATGAATGGCCAGCGTCAACACCATGGACGCGGAGAAGAAGAAACTGAAGCTGTCGAACAGGAAACAGGCATTGGCGCCGAACCACTGCACCAGCAGTCCGGCGATGGCGGGGCTGATGATCTGGGATCCCTGCACGGCTTGCGACATGAGCCCGTTGACGGCCAGCAATCCGGCGGCGGGCGCCAGCGCGCGCACGGCTACCGACTGCGCGGGCACGAAGAAACTGGACACCGTGCTCAGCGCCAGGAAGATTACGTAGATGGCGTGGATGTCGCGCACGAACACCAGCACCAGGACCAGCAGGCCGCGCACCACGTCGCTCGAAATCATGGTCCACTTGACGTTCCACTTATCGACGAAGACGCCCGCCAGCGGGCTGACCACGGCCAGCGGGAACAGGTACGCGACCAGGATCATGCTCACCTGCGTGGCGGTGGCGTGCAGTTGAAATGTGACCAGACTGAAGACCGCGAAGATCGCCAGAAAGTCGCCGAAGATGCTGACTAGCTGGGCTAAAAACAGCCGGCGGACCGAGGTAATCTTCAGAACGTCACGGAAAGTCAGATGTGGCGCAGGACTGGCCATACTGGTGTGAACCCCCGGATCGGTGTTCCCATCATAGCAAGGCGTCCCCGTTAGCGCAGGGAGGAACGGGTCTTTTTAGGCAGCTTGTCGAGCACCAGTTGATAAGCCATGCTTACCAGGTTCTTGATCTCTACCTGCGCGAGAGCGTCTTCGGTTTCGAGAGCGACCCAATGATTACGAGCCAGGTATGGGGCCGGGATAACCCCGGGACGCTCGACGAGTTCGGCGAAGACTTCATCGGAACACTTGAACGACAGCCACACCTTGCCCGGATCGAGAGCCAGGATCGCGAATATCTTACCGCCGACCTTGAAGACGAGGTTATCGCCCCACTGCACGGATTCGGTGGTGTATCGGAGGGACAGGCAGTGGCGACGGAGCCATTCGATGTTCATTGCACCTCTGCAACTCCGGTCGACGAACTCATCTCCGACATGTAGTGGGCGGCTTTTTGTTCGGCATCGGCGCGGTTCATGTAGGTGATCTTATCGTGCCGGCGATCAAAACGGAATTTTGGCAATCAGATTCTTCCAGTCGCTTGATCGGTCATCTGCCCAGATGAGAATCAACGCCTCGACCACTTCGCGGATTGACGCGTTCTGAGGGATGACGAGGAGCACTCCTGGACTTGTGCCGCCTGACGCAACGAATGAGTCAAGTGCAGCTGGCATTGATCGCTTGTCGTGGCTTACGAGAATTCGGAACTGTGACGCAGCCAGTCGCAAAACGGCTTCGTCGTCGAGATCGTCCAGCCGAGCGGCTTGCGCAGTCTGAAAATCGATGCGGGGCTCACGGCGGAGAGTCGCGTCAACGATGATCCTCTTCAGGTCATTGTCGGCCTGAAAACGGATGCTCAATGTTTCGCCAGATCCTGCGACGCAATTCCGTGACGGGCGCGCTCAAGACGGGCATACAGTTCGGGCCGGCTTTCGCTCAAAGTCGGGACGATGCGTTGGATCTCTGCTTCCCCCTCGCGAGATGTTGGAATCGACCGCTTTCTCATGCGCAAGATAGAAAGCAATCGCCCCATACACTTGCTCCAAGGTGAGCGAAGAGAAGTTCTGGCGAATGGTCTCCGGCGAGTCTCCGGCCTTGAAAGAATACACGATGGAGTCCAGGGAGACACGCGTGCCGGCGACGTAGAATCCGCCGTTACGCTGTTCGATGTATTCGCTCCGCTCCATGGTTTTAGTATAGAAGTTTTGGGAAAGAGGCGTCGGCCGGCTCACGGAATTCAATCCCCTTCTTCCGTGCCCACCTTCAACACCGCCAAGAAGGCTTCCTGCGGGATGTCCACGCGGCCCACGCGCTTCATCCGCTTCTTGCCTTCCTTCTGCTTCTCAAGCAGTTTGCGCTTGCGGCTGATGTCGCCGCCGTAGCACTTGGCGAGCACGTTCTTGCGCATGGCCGGGATGGTTTCGCGGGAGATGATCTTGTTGCCGATGGCAGCCTGCAGCGCCACTTCGAACATCTGCCGCGGGATGAGCTTGCGCATGCGCTCGATCAGCAGCTTGCCGCGTTCGTAGGCCACGTCCTTGTGCACGATCATGGTCAGCGCATCCACAGGATCGCCGGCGATCAGCACGTCGAGCTTCACCAGCGGCGAGATGCGGTAGCCGGCCAGGTGATAATCGAGCGAGGCGTAACCGCGCGACGACGATTTCAGGCGATCGTAGAAATCCAGCACGATCTCGTTCAGCGGCAGCTCGTATTCGAGCAGCACGCGCCCGCTGCCGATGTGTTCGAACTTCTTCTGCTCGCCGCGCTTCTCCTCCAGCAGCTTCAGGATGCCGCCCAGGTATTCCTCGCGCGTGATCACGGTGGCGAGGATGATGGGCTCCTCCACGTGTTTGATGCTGGACGGGTCGGGGAACTTGGTGGGATTGTCCACCTCGATCACCTCTCCGGACGTGGTGGTGATGCGGTAGCGGACGCCGGGCGCGGTGGTGATCAGGTCGATATCGAACTCGCGCTCCAGGCGCTCCTGCACGATCTCCAGATGCAGCAGGCCCAGGAAGCCGCAGCGGAAGCCGAAGCCCAAAGCTACCGAATTCTCGGGCTCGAAATTGAAAGCGCTGTCGTTGAGGCGCAGCTTTTCGAGCGCATCGCGCAACAGGCCGTGCTCGTGCGATTCCACTGGATACAGTCCGGCGAACACCATGGGCTTGATCTCTTCGAAACCGGGCAGCGGTTCGGGCGCCAGGTTGGAATCGTCCATGATGGTGTCGCCGATCTTGGCGTCCGACACGGTCTTGATGTTGGCGAACAGGAACCCGACCTCGCCCGCGGAGAGCTCGTCGCAGGGCGTGGCCTTAGGCGCCTGGTAGCCTAGTCCTTCCACCTCGAAGATCTGCGCGTTCGACCACAGCCGGATGCGCTGGCCCTTGCGCAGGCGGCCATCCATAATGCGGGTCAGGATGATCACGCCGCGGTAAGGATCGAACCAGGAATCGAAAATCAAGGCGCGCAGGGGCAAATCGGGCGAGCCCCTGGGCGGCGGAACCAGGTGGACGATGGCTTCCAGCACCTCATGGATTCCGATGCCTTGCTTGGCGCTGACCAGAATCGCGCCGGAAGCATCCAGCCCGATGACTGATTCGATCTGCTCGCGAATGCGCTCCGGCTCGGCCGCCGGCAGATCGATTTTGTTGATGACCGGAATGATCTCCAGATTATGATGCAGTGCCAGGTAAGTATTGGCCAGAGTCTGGGCCTCCACACCTTGCGAAGCATCCACTACCAGCAAAGCGCCTTCGCAAGCCTGCAGGCTGCGCGACACTTCGTAGGAAAAATCAACGTGGCCGGGCGTGTCGATCAAATTCAGTTGGTAAGTCTGGCCGTCACTGGCAGGATAATTCAACCGCACGGCGTGAGCTTTGATGGTGATGCCGCGTTCGCGTTCCAGGTCCATCGAATCGAGGACCTGCTCCATCATTTCGCGCTTTGACAGCGCGCCGGTAGCTTCGAGCAGCCGGTCGGCCAGCGTCGATTTCCCATGATCGATGTGCGCGATGATGGAGAAATTGCGGATGAATTCACGATCCATGCGGTATGATGATGCCGTGGGGGCAAGTGTGGCTTGCCTCTACATTATCCCATATGTCCTACAGCAACATCCGGTTTGAAATAGATGAAAAAGGCATCGCCCTGCTTACGGTGAGCCGGCCGGAAAAACTGAACGCATTGAATTCGGAGACGGTGATCGAGCTTCAGGATGCGGTGGCGCGCGCGAGGCGCGAATCGGAAGTGCGTGCGTTGATCGTGACGGGCGCGGGGGAAAAAGCGTTCGTGGCGGGTGCGGATATCAATCAACTGGCGCTGCTCACGCCGATCGAGGCACAGGCGTACGCGGAGCGCGGACAGCGCGTCTTCCGCGAAATCGAGATGCTGGCGAAGCCTACGCTGGCGGCCATCAACGGCTTTGCGCTGGGCGGCGGGCTGGAACTGGCCATGTCCTGCGCGGTGCGCGTAGCCGCCGAAAACGCGCGATTAGGACAGCCGGAGGTTAAGCTCGGAATCCTGCCGGGATATGGCGGCACGCAACGCCTGCCGCGCCTGGTGGGCCGCGGCCGCGCGCTCGAGATGCTGCTTTCGGGCGAACCGGTAACAGCCGCGGAGGCGCACCGTATCGGGTTGGTAAATTATGTGGTGCCGCAAGCTGAATTATTGAAATTCAGCAGGCAGTGGCTGGCCAAGGTACTGGCCAATGCGCCGCTGGCGGTGGGTCTGACGATGCAGGCGGTGGATGTGGGCCTCGAAGCCGGACTGGAGCAGGGCCTGCGGTTCGAAGCCGCGGCTTTCGGCCTGACCACGGCCACGGAAGACAAGCGCGAAGGCACGCGCGCATTTTTGGAGAAGCGCGCAGCAGCGTTTGCGGGAAAGTGAAGACATGCCGAAAGTGATCGAAGGTCAACTGACAGCGGCGGGACTGAAGTTTGCGATCGTGGTGAGCCGGTTCAACAGCTTCATCAGCGAACGCCTGCTAGGTGGCGCGCTGGACGCCCTGGCCCGTACCGGCGGTGAGACCGGCGATATCGAAGTGATCAAGGTGCCGGGATCGTGGGAGTTGCCGGTGGTGGTGCGGGAACTCGCGCGGCAGAAAAGGCACGACGCCATCATCTGCCTGGGCGCAGTGATCCGGGGCGAGACGCCGCATTTCGATTACGTGGCGGGCGAAGCGGTGAAGGGCATCGGGCATGTGGCGGCGGAAAGCGGCGTGCCGGTGGCCTTCGGTGTGCTCACCTGCAATACGCTGGAGCAAGCCATCGATCGCGCGGGCGCCAAAAGCGGCAACAAGGGCTTCGATGCCGCCATGGCAGCCATCGAGATGGGCCACCTGATGCGCCAGTTGCGCGGCGCGAGCGGTAGCTGATGCCTTCCCGCCGCCGGTCGCGCCAGAAGGCCTTGCAGATCCTGTTCTTGTGGGATGTGCGCAGGCAACCCGTGGACGAAGCCATCGGCGCGTTTTTCGATACGCTTTATTCGGAAGAAAGCCGTACACGGCCGCTACGCGACGAGTTCGTGGACACCCTGGTGAAGGGCGCGGTGGAGCACATCGAGGATCTGGACCAACACATTACGCAGCACGCCGAGCACTGGCGAATCGAGCGCATGCCCACCGTGGATCGCAACATCCTGAGGCTGGCAGTCTACGAGATGATGCACTCGGATACCCCGGCCGCGGTGGTGATCGACGAGGCGCTGGAACTGGCGCGGCGGTATTCGAATGAGGAATCCGTGCAATTCGTGAACGGCGTATTGGACGCGGTGCACCGGGATTTGGCGCGGCAAACGGGCGCGGCGGCTACTAAGGCTGAACTCGGCTAGCCGTGGCCGAAGTGCATCAGCCATCCGATGCCGACCAGCGCGGCCATGAAGCAGCCAAAGACATACAGGCCGTAGCGCAGGCGGTCGCGGTCGTCGCGCTTGGTCACCACTCCCATCACGATGGAGGTGAACACCGCAAACAGCAGCGAAGCTTCCCAGTGGGAGAGAGCCATCTTGGGCATCAGCTTTTCCTCCCGGCCGCGATCTCGAAAGCATCTACCATGGCCAGAATGTTGAGCAGGCCGGCCGTTACCAGGAACTTGGTGCCGTAGTCGTGCACCGCGCCCGCCACGTCGGGTTGGCTGTAGCCCAGCCAGACCGAGGCCAGATACAGGATGCCCGAGGCCAGGTTGCCGACGAAGCCACCTGTATTGATCAGGATGGTCAGCAGGTCGCCACTTTGCGGCGTGAACATGGCGCCCCGCATCATCAGCCCGCAAAGGAACATCAGGGTGACGGAGACCAACAGCAGTACGGCCCTGCCATTGCGCTTGAGCAGGAAATGACCGCCGCCCGGAACCAGCCAGCCCAACGCGACGGGCCCTACCCAGACGCCCAGGGGCGGCATAGGCTCCTTGGGTTGCTTTTGTTTTGCTGCCATTTATATGATTTTAGCAGTTCCCGGACCGCCGGCATGCGCCTTGATGTATCCTGAAATGCTCAGCCGTTTCGGTGCTCGCCGTGACTAAAAAATCCTGGTTAGGGATCGTGCCGTTAGTGGCCGCCAACCTATGGGCTGCCGATCATGTCCAGCCCCTCGATATCAAACCCGGACTCTGGGAAATCGCCCTCACGGTGAAGACGACCGGCCTGCCGCCGCTGCCCCCGGAGGTCGCTGCGAAATTGACGGTCGAGCAAAGGGCCCAGATCGACGCCAAGGCCAAAAAAATAGCCGCCGAGGCGCCCCGAACCACGGTCAAGAAGAGCTGCCTCGAAGCGAAGGAACTGGAGCAGCCGATCACGCTCCTGTTCGGCGATGAACAGGGATGCCGCCAGACGGTAACCAGTTCTACCCGCTCGCGCCTCGATATTCGCGTGGAGTGCGGCAGCGGCACGGAGCTTGGGGGCGGCACGGTCTTGATCGATGTAGTCGATCCGAAGAGCGCGAAGGTTTCCTCGGAATGGTCGGCCTCGGATGGCGCGCGGACCCTGAAGATGAGTTCCACGGCTAAGTTGAAATGGCTTGCGGAGAGCTGCGAAAGGCCGGTAGAGCCGGCTTTACAGACGGCTGCTCCGCCCCAGAGAGCCCCTGCACCGAAACCAGTACCGCCGCCTCCCCAAACGACGCCGCCCAAACCGGCGCCTGCTCCCGCGCGGGCTTCCGCACCGCCGCAGCCGGCCGTGCGTAGGGAAGCGCCGCTCGCTGCCGCAATTCCGTCCAGTCCTCCGGCTGACGCCGGCTACTATTACGTACTGGGACGCGAGCAGACCGCCCGCAACGACCTTTGGGCGGCCTTGCGCACGCTGAACCGGGCCATCGAACTGGATCCGCAGCGCGCCACGTCTTACAACGCGCGCGGCTATGTCTACCTGCGGCTGCGGAACTACGCCAATGCGATCGTGGAGTTCTCAGAGGCCATTCGGCTGCGGCCGGATTACGCCAACGCGTTCCGTAATCGGGCCATCGCGCGCCGGCACACGGACGACCTGAAGGGGGCCGGCGAAGACGACCAGAAGGCCGCGGAACTGGAAAAAAAACACTGACGCCAGACGCGCCTATGTCATGCAGATGCGCACGGCGCGGGCGTCGATGGCCGGGCCCAAGCCCTCCAGCACCGGCGCCGGCAGTTGCGCCTGGGCCATCTGAAATAGCTCGTTCTCCTCGCGGCGGATGTGAGCGGTAAGCAGATCGCACAACTGCTCGAGCAACAGGCAGGAGGGCGCGGCGCGCAACTGCGACACCAGTTCTTCCATGCGGCGATGTTCCGCGATCAGCTCCGCCACCAGCGGCAGGGGTCCCAGGGCTGTTTGGATGGCCGGGAACAGGAGCTGTTCTTCGATCTCGAAATGATTCGCCAGTTCCAGGTCATAACGGTCCACGGCGCGCCTCGCGAGTTTGGCAATATTGTCCGGCGAGGAATCGTGCGCGAGCGAACGGCGCGTGAGCACCCCCAGGGCCAGCCCGTTGTGATGCTGTTGGGAAAGCGGAATCAAGCTGGGATCGCGCCGCATGGTCCTGCCTGCTACTATAGCGAAAATGAACTGGAACGATGCCGCGGAAGACTTGCTCGGAGCGATCCTGGCGCAAACGCCGCGCCCTGTACGCGAGGAAACGGAGGCGCAGCTTCGCGGCGCCGCCGAGCAATTGGCCGGGGACGATGGCAAGAACCGGGTGGGAGTGGAAACACTGATAGCGGCCTGGGTTGCCAGTACGCCGGAGACCATTCGTCCGGATTTGCCGCGGCAGATGGAGCGGTTCGGGCTGGACCCGGCGGAATACGCGCATCTTTTATAGCCGCTACCGATCGCCAATCGATGGGATGACGAACTTCTCCACCAGTAGGAAGTGCTCCGGGTACTCCGGCTTCTTCCAGTCCGAAGTGCAGAGCACCACCATATCCGCGCGCGGGATCACCATCAGATACTGGCCGCCATATCCCCTGGCGTAGAACGCATCGTAGCCGCTGATGCTTGCGATCCACCACATGTACCCGTAACGCGCGCGCTCGGCGAAGAAGTCGCCTTCATTCTGCTGCTTCGTAGACTCGGCGATAAACGATGGCGCGATGAGCCGCTTCCCCTGCCAGGCGCCGCGCCCCAGGTACAGTTCGCCGAGCTTGAGGATATCGCGGGAACGGAACAACCCGCTCATGCCCCCGGACTGCAGGCCGGTCTGGTCGGCATACCAGGCCACGCCATCCATCCCCAGCGGATCGAATAGCTCGCGCCGGGCGAAATCAAGGACCGATGCGCCGGCCGCCTTCCGCAGCACTCCGCCAAGCACATGGGCGGCGGCGCTGCTGTATTTGAATCCGGTGCCGGGAGGGTACAAAAGCGGCTGCCGCAGAATGGCGGCGAGGGGATCCGCGAGCCCTTTATCAAAGCTCAGCGGCATTTCGTCGATGCCGGACGACATGGTCAACATGTGCCTGATGGTGATGTCTTTTATGCGCGGATCGCCGGCCGCATTGCGGTACTCCGGGAAATAATCGAGCACCCGGTTGTCCAGCGACGAGATCAGGCCTTTCTTCAAGGCGATGCCCACCAGGGCTGACGAAACGCTCTTGGTCATGGACTGGATATTGTGCGGCGTATCGCGGGATGCATCGCCGTAATATTCTTCGAAAACCAGGCGCCCGTGGCGGGCGATGAGCAGGCTGCGGACGTGCGGCAGGTCCGCCTGAATGTGGGCGTCCAGGCGCGACAAAACGTCGGCTCGGAGGTCTTCGCCGGGCGGCGGGGAAAGCGGCCAGAGCAGCGCGAGGCTTAACCAGCTTAAGGTCCCGGTTATCACTAACTGAATTGGACCACGTTACGCGGGCTTGCGGCGGGCGATCAGCGCATCCAGGGAGAACAGGCCGGGGCCGAAGATCAGGACGATCAGGAACGCGAGCAGGAAGGTGTAGGGCGCTGCGGCGTAGAACTTGTCCGGATCGGAGAAGACCGAGAACAGCGCTTCGCGATCGGCGGCGATGAATGCCACCAGCATGTCGCAGGTGAGCAGCAACGCAATGAGCCGCGATCCCAGGCCCAGCATGATCAGGATGCCGCCTACAAATTCGAGCGCGACGATGCAGGGCGCATTCAAGCCGGGCAACGGAATGCCGAGACTGGTGAAGAAATCCGTCACCTTAGCCAGGTTATGCAGCTTGCCCCAGCCGGTCTGCATCATCTGGAATCCCCAGTAGAGGCGCACCAGCAGCAGAAACGGCGACTGCAGGTGAGAGGCCGCCCAGATGAGCCGTTCGTACAGGCGCGTGAGGAGGGTCATCAGCAGAGCCAGCCCATCTCGGCCCACGCGCCGAACCAGGTTTCGACACGGCGGCGCAGCTCCTCAACGGGCGCGGGGCTATCCTCCAGGGCCGCCTCCATAGCTTTGCCGACGGGCAAACCCTGCTGCAGCGCGGTCAGGATGCGAAATTCTTCGGGTTCCACACGGCGGTAGTAAACCATGAAATCGAGGCGGTGGACCGCCAGGAAAATGTGCTCCGGCTGCATGCGGCTGATGCGGCGCACCATGCCGCCGGTCTTGCGCTTCAGCACCGCGTTGCTGGCGGTGCCGTGCTCCTCGGAAGCGGCATTTACCTTCACGCGCAGATCGTCAACCGGATAACGCAATTCGATCAGCCGAACATAAGGCTGCAAACCCATGTGCAGGCCGGGGCCCAATTCCAGCAGATCCTCGGGGCCGAGGACTTTCTTGGATTCCCCGTCGAAGGCCTCGATGTGCGCCCATTCCAGGCGGATCATGTCGAGGGCCGGCTCCAGACGGTCGCCCGCATGGCCGGGATTCAGGCGCAGCCAGCCTTCCAGACGCGATCCCAGGTTGCGCAGGGTCCAGGATTCCGAAGGCAACTCCGTCAGGTACGCCTGGGCCAGGCGTGCGAAGGCCCGCTGGCCGACGACTGCGCGCAAACCCGAAAAGTCTTCGAAGAGCGAATCGAGCAAGCGGTACCAGTAGCTGCGGCTGTAAATCTCCAGGCGCTCGCGGGAGGTCAGGCGGTCATTGGGCTTCAGGTAAGCGGCCGCGGCTTTAGGATCGAGGCGATCGCCGGGGGCCAGCGGACGCATCAGGTCGGCCGCCATGCGCCGCTGCAGAGCGAGCAGGCTCACGGCGCCACCACGGCCGGAGCGGCGATGTACTTTTCGGCCTTGCGCGCTTCGGCATGCACTTCGTCGAACGACGGAATGCGGTCGTCCCATTCGAGCAGCGTCGCGGTGTGACCCACGCGGCGGACGGCGTGCTCGTAGAGCTTCCATACGGGATCGATCACGGGGTGGTCGTGGGTATCCAGGATGTACTTGGTGAATTTCGAATGTCCGGCGATGTGGATCTGTGCCACGCGTTCGGGCGCCACGCTGTTCAGATATTCGTACGGATCGAAACTATGATTGCGCGAAGACACGTAAATATTGTTCACGTCCAGCAGAATGCCGCAGTCGGCGCGCTCCACCACCTCGTTCAAAAATTCCCACTCGGTCATTTCGGATTCGTGAAACTCCGCATAACTGCTCACGTTTTCGACCGCTATGGGGATCTCGAGATAAGACCGGGCCTCGCGCACCTTGCGCGCTGTAATTTTCGCAGCTTCGAAAGTGTAAGGCATAGGTAGCAGATCGTGCGAGTACCGGCCGTCCACACTGCCCCAGCAAAGATGATCGGTGAGCCAGGGCGTCTTGGTTCGCTTCACCAGCGCTTTCAGGCGGCGCAGGTGATCGCGATTGAGCGGCTCGGCCGATCCGAAATACATGGAGACGCCGTGCTGCACAACCTTATATTGTTCGAGGATCTGATCGAGGATGGCCAGCGGACGGCCGCCATCCACCATGTAATTCTCGGAAATGATCTCAAACCAGCCCACTACCGGTTTCTTTTCCAGGATGTGCTGGTAGTGCGGGATGCGGAGGCCCACACCGATACCGTATTCGGTAAAAGCGTTAAATCGATTTGCCGGCACTGTGATTTGGAGAAAAAGGCGGTCCGGGAGGGCGGCTCTACGTAGTGGTCGCCAGCCGGACCGCCTGGCGGATTACGAGGTTTTCTTGTTGGAGCCGTCGGTAGCGCAACCGCCCTTGCCCTTGCAGGAGTTCTTGCCCTTGCAGCCGTTGTC
This sequence comes from Bryobacterales bacterium, assembly GCA_963843255.1. GTDB lineage: Bacteria > Acidobacteriota > Terriglobia > Bryobacterales > Bryobacteraceae > Bog-159. The sequence continues at coordinate 66,991 of CAWJJQ010000014.1, forward strand.
GCTGGTCTTGCAGCCGCCCTTGCCCTTGCAGGAATTCTGGCCCTTACAGGCATGCTTGTCCTTCTTTGCCTCAAACATGCCGGAGGATTGTCCAGCCAGGTTGCTGGCGGAAGCAAAGCTTTGCCCGGCGGAACTGGAGGAAACGGTGCTTGCGTTTAGGCGCGTCATGGTGCCACCCAGCAGGCCCGTGAACGCCGCGGTGAGTACTAGAGAGCTTTTCGAAACTTTCATGGTCTTAAATGCCCCTTCCTTTGTGGGTTATTCCCAAAATCCCTCGAAATTTTTTCCGTAATGCCGCATGGAGGCCGGTAAACACACCCTCCGCGGTTCCTTAGAGTATACGACAGGCACACGGAGACCGGATTGCGGAATTGACCCGGTAAATACGGAGCGGTCCGCTATGCTGGAAGCAGGATGCTGATTTCCAGGCGGTTGACGTTGCGGAAGGGGCTGGGGCTGGGTGCGGGACAGGCGCTGGCGCGCGCGGTGCGGGCCGCGGAAACGCCGGTCACCCTTAAGGTAGGCGGCGGGGTCATCGATGTAACATTTGAATCCGGCCAGTTTGCGCTGCCGCGGTCCGCGCTCGTGGCTTGGGTGAACCGGGCGGCGCAGGCGGTGACCAGCTATTACGGCCAATATCCGGTGAAACGGGCCCGGGTGCGCGTTTTTGCAGAAGGAGGGCAGGGCGTCTCGCACGGTACCAGCAACGGCGACGACGGCGTTTGGACACGTATCTCGGTAGGCCGCGAGACCACCGTGGCGGATCTGGACGATGACTGGATGATGACGCACGAAATGGTGCACTTCGGATTTCCGTCTGTGCGCCGCCGCCATCATTGGATCGAGGAAGGCATCGCGACCTATGTGGAACCCATCGCGCGGGTGCAGATCGGCAATCTAACGCCCGAGCGGATATGGGGCGACATGATGCGGGACATGCACCAGGGTCTGCCGGAAGATGGCGATCAGGGCCTGGACAATACCCACACCTGGGGCCGGACATATTGGGGCGGCGCAATATTTTGCCTGCTGGCGGACATCGGCATACGCAAGAACACGGGCAACGCCAAGGGTTTTCAGGACGCGCTGCGGGCCATCGACCGCGCGGGCGGCACGATTGAGGTGGACTGGCCGCTGGAGCAGGCACTGGATGTGGGCGACAAGGCGACTGACGGCAAAACGTTGAAGGATCTGTACGAGCAGATGGCCACGAAGCCGGTGAACGTGGATCTGCCCGGCTTATGGAAGCAACTCGGGGTAAGCCGGCAGGAAGGGCGCGTGGTGTTCGATCGGCATGCACCGCTGGCCCGGGCGCGGGAAGCGATCACGGGCCGCTCGCGCGGCGTGGCTTGGCTAGTGGCTAGTGGCTAGTGGCTAGTGGCTGGTGGCTTGTGGTTTAGTATTTTGCGCAGGCGGTCGCGCCAGGAGTAGCGCCAGATCGTGTGGCGATTGATGCCTTGGATCTCCCAGCCGTCCGGGCCATGGGATTCAGCGCTTACCCTTCGGAAGAAGGCAGTGCGCACGGCGATTTCCTCGAGCACCAGGGACGACTCTTTTTTCAGAAACGTGAACAGCTCGTTAACGGACGGAATCTGGATATCGTCCACCACCAGCCATCCTCCTGCCCGCAGATGCGGGAAGAGATAAGCAAATTCGATTTGCGGTAGCGGGTAGGCGTGCGGCCCGTCCAGCAGCACCAGGTCCAGTTCACCCTCAAACCGGTGCCCAGGCACGGTATCCCGGGTCTCGCCTTCGACGAAAACAACATGGTCGCCGCGAAAGTCGCTCGTTTGCAGCAGTCCTGTGATGGTCCGCTCCTGGCCTTCGATCGCGAAGGACGTATGGCGTTCGCTCGCTTGGGATAGAACGATGGTGCTGCCACCGCAACCGGTCTCCGCAGTGGAGCGGAAGGGACCGCGCCGCAAAATGGCGGACAGCGCGGCGGGGGCCATAGCATCCCACGGATGAAAACCGCGGGCGCGCGAAATGAGGGCGGAATCGGACATTTCTTCATATGCTAGCTCCACAATGAAGGGGTGTTGCGGGTCTTATAATGGAAGTTAAAGTCAAACCTGGAGTTTTTTAATGCAAATATCCAAAGTACGTCGCCGTCTGGCGGCCGTGGCGTCCTGCGGCCTGCTTTTGAGCTGCATTCCCTTAGCGGCAGACGAGGGTATGTGGACGTTCGACAATCCACCCGTCAAGCAACTTGAAGAGAAGTACCACTTCACGCCCACGCAGGAGTGGCTGGACCACGTGCGCCTGTCCTGTGTGCGGCTGAACGACGGCGGTTCGGGGTCGTTCGTCAGCCCGCACGGCCTGCTGCTGACCAATCATCACGTGGCGCGCGGCCAACTGCAAAAGAACTCGACTGCCGAGCACGATTATGTGAAGAACGGGTTTTACGCGGCCACTCCGGAAGAGGAGATGAAGTCGCCGGACCTGGAAGTGAACGTGCTCGTCTCTATGGAGAACGTCACGCCGGCGGTGGTGGCTGCCCTCAAGGGCTCCAAAACGCCGGAAGAAGAATTCACCAAGCGCAAAGCCGTGATCGCGAATATCGAGCGCGAAAGTATGCAAAAGACCGGGTTGCGTTCGGACGTGGTGACGCTCTACCAGGGCGGCGAATACTGGCTGTACCGGTATAAGAAGTACACCGATGTGCGGATCGTGTTCGCGCCGGAGGAGCAGGCGGCGTTTTTCGGCGGCGATCCGGACAACTTCACCTATCCGCGGTACGACCTGGACATGGCGCTGTTCCGCGTTTACGAGAACGGCAAGCCGATCGACAGCAGCAACTATCTGAAGTGGAATCCGAAGGGCGCGGGCGACAATGAGTTGGTGTTTGTGCCCGGGCATCCCGGCAGCACGCAACGCCTCGATACGGTGGCGCAGCTTGAATTCGAGCGCGACTATCGCGAGCCGAACATTCTGAAGATGCTGAAGAACCGTGTAGCGGTGCTGGAGAAGTACTCGACGCAGGGTCCGGAACAGGCCCGCCAGGCGGCCTCCATGATTTTTGGCTTGCAGAACAGCGTAAAGGCGTTCGAGGGGCGCTACAAGGGGTTGCTCGATAAGAACGTGATGGGGACGAAAGCAGAAAGACGAACAGGAGTTCAAAGCCAAAGTAATGGCGAATGCGGAGTGGAAGCGCGCGTACGGCGGCGCGTGGGATGCCATCGCGGAAGCCATGCGCAAGGATGCTTCGCGGGTTAAACAGCAGTACTATCGCAGCACGGATTCGCAGCTCAGCACCACAGCCGCGACCCTTGTCGATTACGTCGCCGAGGTCAAGAAGCCGGACGGCGAACGGCTACCGGGCTTTCACGAGGCACAACTGGAATCGCTGCGGCATCGCCTGTTTTCGCCGGCGCCGGTGTATCCGGCACTGGAGATCGCGCGCATGACGGGCGCGCTCGAAGCGGACGTGGCCGAACTCGGTGCGAACGATCCGTTCCTGAAGATGATCCTCAACGGGCGCTCGCCGCATGAGGTGGCGACGGGACTGGTGAATGGAACCAAGCTGGCCGACCCGGCTCTCCGCAAAAAACTGGTAGAGGGCGGCGAAGCGGCGGTGGCGGCTTCGGACGATCCGATGATCGCGCTGTTCCGGAAGCTCGATCCCATGCGGCGCGAAATGATCAAGTGGGAGGAAGACAACGTCCAGAGCGTGGAGCAGGAAGCCGGCGAGAAGCTGGGCAAGGCGCGGTTCGCGGCGTACGGCAAGACCACTTATCCGGATGCCACGTTCACCCTGCGGCTATCCTACGGCCAGGTGAAGGGCTACCCCATGAACGGCACGGAGGCGCCCTACAAAACCACCTTCTACGGGCTGTACGACCGCGCCAACAGCTTCGATTTCGACGGGCCGTTCTACCTGCCGTCGCGTTATAAGGAAGACCGCGCGAAGCTGGACTTGGCGACGCCGCTCGATTTCGTGACGACCAACGACATTATCGGCGGCAATTCGGGCTCGCCGGTGATCAATCGCAACGCGGAAATCGTAGGTCTGATCTTCGATGGCAATATCGAGTCGCTGGTGGGCGATTTCGTGTACGACGGGACGTCCAATCGCGCGGTGGCGGTACATACGGCGGGCATGACGGAAGCACTGCGGAAGCTGTATGGCACCCAGCGGGTGTTGAGGGAAATGCTGGGCGACTAGTCGTTGTAATGACTCAGAAACAGCAGGCCGTCATGGTCGATTAGACCTAAACGGAATCGGTCCAACCACCCGGAACGCCCTACGACGTTCCGAGTGATGGTCTTTTCGCCGGCGAAATATACCGTGGTGTCAAATGTCCAGTCGAAGCAGGCTAGAGTAACGGAATGTCCATAGGCGTCGAACGCGCTATTAGCCGTTCCAAACCGTTGAGGCAGACCGCTCTCAACGGTAATACCCAACTGCTCGGCATACTCTCTCTGAAAGATACAGTACGAGGCAGCTGTATCAACCTTCGCAAGCAGTCTGGCGGATCTTGCGCCGGCCGTTAATGTGATTGGCACCTCAATCCCAAGCCGAGATGCTAAATAGCTGTGGGTGGCTTGGAAAGTCAGGGTTTCCATGGTTTACCAACCCGCAAACGGTAACTCGGAGTTCTCGACGAAGATCACGAGCGGTGGCTTCCGCTCATTGGCAACTTTCAAGAACACTTCTTTCGCTGTGACGCCCGCGGCCAGCAACTGCCGCCCCCTGAAGCGCTATCCACTGGCCGGCGTAACGGCTCTTATTCTCCGCCAGCCATTGAGACTCTTCCTCAAACTGCCGCGCGCGCAATCGACGTTCGTGCGCTTTAGGCAGTTCGTCGATAGCCTTTCGAGCACGGGAAAGAAAGACACCAATAGCAGTCGCCTTCTCGTGGACAGCCTCATCCCGGATCGCCTCGGGTCCTAGGGTCTGCTGCTCCCCAGCCAGTCCTGTTTCAATCCGGTCTCGCGAGAGTTCAGGCAAGCCATTCTTGTAGTGCGCTCCTAGATCGGCGAAATGTTGTTCCGCAACCAGGAGTGAATCGATAGGCGTAGCCACACTATTAGATTAGACGATGTCTGCTATGCCCAGCAAACGGAGTGCGGATACTTCGTCTTCATAAATTCTCGAAGCGACATCCGAGAACCTCGCGTCTTCCGGCAATTGCCGCTGAATGCGTACAAACGCTGCGCCGTCGTATCGAAGAGACCTGTCAATCACTAGCGCGCTGCCGGCTCGATGGAGGGAGATGCCATAGAACTGAGACTCACCCAGAAGACTTTGGTTCACTAGCAGCGCAGTGCTGGCCCCGAAATCGGTCGTACCTGCCGTCACGTGAAATGCGAGCGTAGTTTCTTGCGCCTTTGGCTTCAGTTGCACGATCTCGCCAATCCGCTGGGAGACAGCGTCGAAAACCGGGATGAGTTGCGGGAGCATTGCCCAGTCCGGGTTCACCAGATTGAAAGTAACACTGTCGAGTCCGATGCGAACAGAAGCCCTCCATTTTCGGATCGAAATAACCAGACTTAGCTCTCCGACACTTGCGCCATCTTTGTTAAAAGAGAAGTCGGTGAGTTCGACGTTCGCCGAGCGGAGAATGGATAGAAGAGGGGAGATGAAGGGGTTGGGATAACCCATTTGTCCACCCACGACTCCGCAAACAACTGCCGATGTTCGATCGATGATTCAGGTATCGTCGATTCGGAGACAGGCCTCTCCACACCGCAATTCTAGCATTCAAGCCTGTAACCGGACTACTGCACCGGGATGATGGAAAATCCGGGCAGAGATTCACTGAGCCCGGTTTCGCTCACGCCGCCGATCGTGACGTCGATGAGCCGGTTCGGTTCGGCGGCCTGCGCTAACTGCACCTTAAGATAATTGCCGCTCAGGGCGGTGGCGGGCTCGTGGAGCGTGACCACCGATAGAGTCCGGCCGACCATCGTGCGGCGGAAGTCCAGATTCTTGCGCGCGGCCAGCTCACGTAGGATGCGGTTGCGCTCCTTGCGTACGGGCATGGCCACCTGGTCCGGCTGTTCGGCGGCAGGTGTGCCGGGGCGCTCCGAATAAGTGAAGACGTGCAGGTAGGTGAACGGCAGGCTGGCGATGAACTGGCGGCTTTCCTCGAAATCGGCCGCGGTCTCGCCGGGAAATCCCACCATGACGTCGGCGCCCACAGCGCAATCGGCCATCAGGCTGCGCGCTTTGTGGATGCGGTCGGCATAGTGCCGCGGCCGGTACTTGCGGTGCATGCGGCGAAGGATGCGGTCGCAGCCGGATTGCAGGGGCGCATGCACGTGCTTGGCGATGCGGGGTGAGGCGGCCATCAGGGACAGCAGATCGTCGGAGAAATCCATGGGCTCGACGGAGCTGAGCCGCAGCCGTTCGATTTCGGTTTCCGCGAGCAGGCGCCGGATCAGGTCGGCGAGGCGCATGCGGCTACCGGGTTCGCGTCCCCAGCGGCCCAAATTGATGCCGCTCAGCACCACCTCGCGATAGCGGCGGGCGAGACCGCGCACCTGGGCGATGACCTGGTCCGCGGGGGCGCTCCGGCTTCGGCCGCGCACGAAGGGGATGATGCAGAACGAGCAGCGGTTGTTGCAGCCATCCTGGATCTTCAGGTTGGGACGGGTGCGGTCGCCGGCGGCATCCTCCACCGGGGCGGAGAGGAAGTCGTGCTGGGCGAAAATGTCGCCGATCAGGATATTGCCGTGATAAGGGGCGGCGGTCACCAACTCAGCTATCTGCGTCTTGTGGGAATTTCCAACCACCCATTCGACGCCGGGCATGGCGGCTAGCTCATCGGGCGCGCGCTGGGCATAACAGCCAGTGACCAGAATGCGGGCGTCGGGGTTCTCGCGGTGTACCCGGCGCACGGTCTGCCGGACGTCTTCGTCGGCCGCCTGGGTGACCGTACAGGTATTTAGGACAACCAGATCCGCGTGGCTGCGCTCGGCTGCAGCATCCAGCCCCTTGGCTGAAAGCAGGGTTTCGAGAGCGGCGCCATCGGCCTGGGTGGCCCGGCAGCCGAAGTTCTGGACGAAGAACTTACGCACTGTCTCCATTATAGGGGGTGCGGAAAAGGGAACTATCCGGCAGGCCTGATCGTATCCTCTTTAGGTTCGATTATGGCTACCTCGCGCAAGAAGCGATCGATCAAGTGGATACTGCTCATCGTGGTGCCGCTGTTGGGCGGCGCGGCGTTCTTCACCCTGAAGGCCATAGGCCGGAACTCTCCGAAGATCGACCAGGAAAAGCTGGTGAAGGCGGAGCGGATCGACCTGGCACGGTCGGTGGTGGCCACCGGCAAGATCGAGCCGGTAACTAAGGTCGAGATCAAATCGAAGGCTAGCGGCATTATTCAGAACCTGCCCGTAAACGTGGGCGACGTGGTACACAAGGGCCAGGTGATTTGTGAACTGGACGAGAACAACGTGCTGCCGCAGGTGCGGCAGTTCCAGGCGGCTTTGCAGCTTGCGGAGGCGAACCTGAAGAGCGCCGAGGCCGACTACGAGCGCTACAAAGTGGATGCCGCCGGGCCGGACGTTCCGTTTCTGAAGCGCGACATGGATCGCGCGCGCGGCATGTACCAGGAACAGTTGATCGCGCGCAGCCTGGTGGACGATTCGGAAAAGAACTACGACATGGCGGTAAACCGGCAGAAGTCGGCCGTGGTGAACCTGGGGGTGGCGCAAGCCGCCATTGCCAAGGCGAAAGCCGGGATCGAACAGGCGCGCGCGGCGCTGGCGCAGTCCGAAGACGACCTGAGCAACACGACCATCGTCTCCCCGATCGACGGCGTGGTGCTTTCGCGCGACCGCGAAGTGGGCGACGCGGTCAGTTCCATCCTGACGATGGGGTCGGGCGCTACCCTGATCATGACGGTGGGCGATCTGTCGGAAGTGTACGTGAAGGGCAAGGTGGACGAGACCGACATCGGCAAGATCTATCTCGGCCAGCCGGCGCGCATCACGGTGGAATCGTTCAAGGACGAGAAATTCAATGGCAAAGTGACCAAGATTTCGCCCATGGGCGTGGAGAAGGATAACGTCACCACGTTCGAAGTACGCGTATCGATTTCCAACGAATCCCGAAAGCTGCGCGCGGAGATGACCGCCAATGCGGAGATCATCCTGGAGGAGCGCAAGGGGGTGATCGCGGTGCCTGAAGGCGCGATCCTTTATAACAAAGATAAGTCCACATCGGTGGAGATACCGGATTCTACGAGCGAAACCGGCAAACGGAAGTTGCCGGTCACAACTGGGATCAGCAACGGATCGAAGACGCAAATCGCCAAGGGCATCAACGCAGGGCAGCAGGTGATCCTGCAATAGGGGCCGCGCATGGGCTACCTTCGAGAGCTACTGGCGCAGGTTACATCCAGCCTGCTGCGGAACAAGCTGCGCAGTTTTCTGACCATGGCGGGCATCGCCTGGGGCGTAGCCTCGATCGTGCTGATCGTGGCCATGGGCGACGGCTTCAAGCAGGGCCAGCGCAACAACACCAAACAACTTGGCGAGAATATCGTGCTGCTGTTTCCCGGCCGGACTGAGAAACAGGTAGGCGGGCAGCGCGCGGGACGGCGGGTCCGTTTCACTTACGACGATATCGACGATATCCGCACCGAGTGCTTCCTGGTCAGCCGGGTAATCGGCGAGTTGCAGAATGGCGCCAAGGTGGCCAGCCCGTACAACAGCGGATCGTTCACGGTAAACGGCGTGGAACCGCTGTACGCGAAGATCCGCACCATCCCGATCGAGCAGGGCCGCTTCCTGATGGATGCCGACGAGACCGATGCGGCGCGCGTGGCGGTGCTGGGCGATAACGTGCGCAAGCAGTTGTTCGGGCAGCGCAACACGGCGTTGGGCGCGCAGATTTTCCTGAACGGGCTGCCCTTCCGCATCGCCGGCCTGATGCCCTCCAAGAACCAGAACAGCAGCTACAACGGGCTGGACGGCGACAAGATCTACGTCCCGTACTCGACCATGGTGCGCGATCTGCCGCCCAAGGACGACAACTTCCATCCGGGAATCGTGAACGACATTATTTACGTGCCTTCGTCGCTGACGGATTGGAAGGCGGCGCGGCGGCAGGTGACTGCGCGTGCTGGGACGCAATCATCAGTTCGATCCGGATGACAAGGGCGCGGTATATATCTGGGACACGGTGGAGAGCGCGGAACTGGTGGACCAGATCTTCACTTCCATGACCGCTTTTCTGGGGGCCATCGCGGTGGTTACGCTGACGCTGGGCGGCGTGGGCGTGCATGAACATCATGCTGGTCTCGGTGACGGAGCGCACGCGCGAGATCGGACTGCGCAAAGCGGTAGGGCGCGACCCGCCGGCGCATCATGGCCGATTTTCTGGCGGAAGGCGTGATGCTGGCCGGGCTCAGCGGCATTTTGGGTTTTCTGGGCGCGTACGGCCTGGCGTCGCTGGTGAATACCCTGCCGCAATCGGACATGTTCGCGGGCCTGCCGGTGAACGGGGCCACGACCGCGATGGCGTTCGGCGCGCTGGCCGATCGTGGCCATCGCCTCGGCGCTGTTTCCGGCGTGGCGCGCGGCATCGCTGACGCCTGTGGAGGCGCTGCGCTATGAGCGTTAAGCGCCATCTTCAGCGAGGCCGCCGCCGGCGCTGAAATTCAACCGGCAGCGCAGCATCCTGACCACCATCAGCCTGGCGTGGGGCGTGGCCTGCTTCGTCATTCTGTATTCCTACGGCGACGGCTTTCACCTCGCGCTGCGTAAGGCGTTCATGGCGGTGGGACAGGACCTGGTGCTGATGTTCGGCGGCCAGACATCCACGCAGGCGGGCGGCGAACGCGCCGGGCGCAGCATCCGCACTGGAGCGCACGGACGTGGACGCGGTCCGCGATGCGGTGCCGCTGGTCGGCGGCGATTTCGCCCGAGATGATGATGCGCGGCGCGACCGTGGTGCGCGGCTATCGCACAGCAGTCGATCACGGTGCGCGGCGGTTTATCCGGTGTACGGGCGGATCCGCAACATGACCATGGCGGCCGGGCGCTGGCTGGGTCCGGAGGACGAAGCGGAGAAGCAGCGCGTGGCGGTGATGGGCGGCGAGGCGGCGCGCAAGATGTTCGGGGAGATCCCGCCCGAGGGCGAGGAGATCGCCATCAACGGCCTGCGTTTCACCGTGATCGGCGTGCTGAAGACCAAGACGCAGATCTCCAACTACAACACGCCGGACAACGAATGCATCTTCATCCCCTACGAGACGGGCTCGCTGCTGCGCGACATCAAGTACCCGGACTACATCGTGTGGATGCCGGCGAACCCGATGTTCCGCGAGGAGGCGGTGCGGCAGGTGCGCGAGACTCTGGCGCGGGTGCACAATTTCTCGGCCAGCGACGAGCGCGCGGTCGCAGATTATCGTGTTCAACGAGTTCATGCGCATCGTGGACACCATGGGAATGGCGCTGCAAATCCTGCTGGGATTCATTGGCACGCTCACGCTGGCGATCGGCGGCGTGGGCCTGGCCAATATCATGCTGGTGTCGGTACGCAGCGAACGCGCGAGATCGGCGTGTTGAAATCGATCGGCGCCACGCGGCGTTCGATCCTGATGCAGTTTCTGCTGGAGGCCATGGCGATCGTGACGGTGGGCGGCGTCGCTGGGCGTGGCGTGCGGCTGCGTCGTGACCGCCACGCTGCAGACGCTGCCGCTGCTGGGGCCGCTATTCAAGGACACCAGCGGCACCGGCGACATCCATTTGCAGATTTCGCAATTCGCGGTGATGACGTCGACGCTGCTGCTGGAGATTGTGGGGCTGATTGCGGGGCTGCTGCCGGCGATCAAGGCATCGCGCATGGACCCGATCGAAGCGCTAAGGTACGAGTGAGCGTCAGCCGCGCAACAACTGAGGGATGCGCTTAAAATGCCGATCGCGTGTGATGAGCACCAGGCTGTGTTCAAGCGAGAGAGCAGCGATCCATAGATCATTGTCTGGAACGGGGGTACCTGCACGCTTCAATTGGACAAACAAGCGCGCGTAGTGCTCGACCGTCTCCCGGCTCGGGATGAGTACGCCGACGTTGGCCTTGACCAGCAATCGTTGTAGCAAGGTCTCATTGCGGTTTAATCGAGTACCGCCGTAAAACCCGGCTTTGATCTCCCCTAAAACGACAAGCGGAATCCATACTTCTTCGCAGGTCGCCAGCCACTCTGCGAGGATCGCGTCACCTTGGAAGAGATCGGTCAGCCGGTTCGTATCCAGTGCGACTCTCACTTCCACTTATCCGGATCGATCCGACGTTGCGCGGCGATGATCTCATCGAATGCAGGATCCGGGACCCACTTGCCCACCAGATCCGAGAAGTCGGCGCGGCGCTCATTTCCGACGGCCGCTTTCGTCAGTTCTTCAAGTATCACCCGATTGAGGCTTTGCTTTCGTTGCGTGGCTTTGCGGCGCAGGACGGTGTCCACTTCGGGGGGAACGCCGCGGATCGTATATTGGATGGCGATTGCCTGCCGCTTCATGCCTACATGATAGCACTTGGTGCAGGCACTATTTTGCCATGCCGGCTGCGCGGCGGCGCAAGGCAAATTGAAACATCACCCGGGCCACCACGATCAGCACCGCGCAGCCTGCCAACAGCTTGAATTCGAACAGGGCGACGGAATGTACGTCGCCAGGCGGGATCAAGGACACGATGATGGAAACTATCGTCACGGTCATGCCCATGGCGGCGCTCCACTTATGCCCGTACTTCCAGGCTGCCGCGAACATATACAAGAACGGGATGAAGTACACGATCACGGTCATGTCCACCAGCAACTGGTAGCCCACGCGCAGGTTCTCGCCCGCCTGCAGCGCGACCACGAACACGGTGCAGGCGATGCCTTGCGTCAAGATGGCCAGGTGCGGTGTGCCCCAGCGCGAATGCAGGCGCGCAAAGGCGGGCGGAAAGTAGCGGTCCAGTCCGATGACGAAGGGGATGCGCGCGGTGCCGCCGATCCAGGCGCAAAGCTGGCCGGCCACGCCTATCAGGATCAGCACAATCATGGCGTGTCCCATCCATGCCGACCCCATCCGCGCGCCCACTTCGGTGGAAGCCTGCACCAGGCCGGTCAGAATGCTGATGCGCTCGGGCGGCATCAGGACCATCAACGACAGCGTGCCCAAAATATAGAAGCCCGTGATGAAAGCGCCCGAGATCCAGGCGGCGCGCGGCACGTTGCGGGCCGGGTTGCGGATCTCACCGCCCAGAATCGCGCCCAGTTCCAGGCCGCCGAAAGCGAAAGCGATCTGCGACCAGAAATTCACTTTGTCCATGTCCCAGTGCGGCGCGAGTTGGATAGGCGTCGCTGAGCCCGTGCGCGCCCACACGGTGAGGCCGAACACTACGATGAGGGCGCCAAATGTATAGGTGGCGAGCGCGCCGGCGTTATTGGTCCATTTGGCGATGGAAAGGCCGAACACGTTCGTCAGCAGGCCCAGCCAGAGTATCAGCAGCGAGGCGGAGATCACGTAGATCTTGACTTCGGACAAGCCTAGCGCGTAGCCCGCCATGTCCACCCCGGCCAGCAGCAGGTTGGGGAAATAGAAAAGATTGCTCAGCCAGTAACACCAGCCGCACAGGAAGCCGTGCCAGTCGCCGAAGCCCTGCTTGGTCCAGACGTAGATGCCGCCTTCTTCAGGGAACCTGGCGGAAAGAGCCGCGACGGCCAGCGCCGAAGGGATGAAGAAGAAGGCCGCGGCGAGCAGCCAGAGGGTGATGGAAACGGGGCCGGTATGGGCGGCGGCGGCCAGCCAGCGGATGCCGATGACCGCGGCGATATTGAACAGGACCAGGTCGCGCAGACCCAGCTCGCGGCGCAGTTGGGGTTCCGGAATAGAGCCGAGTGTAACATGCGACAATTCTCGTATTCATGCAAAGATATGCCTTCGCAGTCTTATTACTGGGTACGTGTGCCTTCGCCGAAGTGCCCACGCTGCGGCTGGGCGATGCGGTCCTCCCGCTCGGTTACCGCCTGGACCTGACCGTCATTCCGCAACAGGACGATTTCAAGGGCAGGATCGAAATCGATCTGGAGATAAACAAGCCCACCGATACGATCTGGCTGAATGCGCGACGCCTGACTATCGATAAGGCGGAACTGAGCGCGGGCGGCCGCACGCTGCCGGCAAAGGCGCAGACCAGCGGGACGGAGTTTGCGGGCTTTTCGTTTCCTTCCGCCATCCGAGCGGGCCAGGCGCGGCTGCACATCGACTATCACGGCAGCTTCAACAAGCTAGGCAGCGACGGCCTCTTCAAAGTGAAGAACGGAAGCGATTGGTATGTTTATACGCAGTTCGAATCGGTCGACGCGCGGCAGGCTTTTCCCTGCTTCGACGAGCCCAGTTTCAAAACGCCGTGGCAGCTTACCGTGCACGTGAACCAGGGCGACGCAGTGGTTTCGAACACACCGATCGAATCGGAAACGCGGGAAGAAGGGGAGCGCAAGACGGTGGTGTTCGCGAAGACCAAGCCTCTGCCCAGTTACCTGGTGGCGCTGGGGGTGGGACCCTTCGAATTCGTGGACGCCGGTAAGATCGGAACGACTCACACGCCGTTGCGTATGATCACGCCCAAGGGCAAAGCCGCGGAGGCCAAATACGCGGCGGAAGTCACCGGGCCGCTGCTGGCGCAACTGGAACAATACTTCGGCGTGCCGTATCCGTACGAGAAGCTGGACATTCTGGCCGTTCCTCTGTTTGGTGGCGCGATGGAGAATGCCGGGCTGATCACTTACGCGCAGACGTTGATGCTGCGCGATCCCGCCCAGGACAGCATCGACCGCCAGCGGGAATACGCGCTGGTGGTGGCGCACGAGATGGCGCACCAATGGTTCGGCGACCTGGTGACCACCGCGTGGTGGGACGATATCTGGCTCAACGAGGCGTTTGCATCGTGGATGGATTCGAAGATCATGCGCCATTGGAAGCCGGAATGGAACACCGTGGTCGATGAGCAGAACACGCGGCTGGGCGCCATGGGCGGCGACGAACTGTTATCGGCGCGCAGGATCCGGCAGCCAATCGAAAGTAATGACGATATCGCCAACGCTTTCGACGGCATCACGTACAGCAAGGGTGAAACGGTCATCGGGATGTTCGAGAGCTGGATGGGCGAAGACGCCTTTCGGCGCGGCGTGCAGCGCTACATCCGGCAATACGCAGGGCGCAACGCGACCGCGGGGGACTTCCTGGATTCGCTGGCGTCGGCGGGGAATCCGGCGGTAGGAAAAGCATTCTCCACGTTTCTGGATCAGGCGGGGGTGCCGCTGGTGTCGGTGAAGCTGAGCTGCGATGCGGGCGGCGCGACGCTGCATTTGGCCCAGAAGCGGGCGCTGCCGCTGGGTTCGGCCGGGGCGGCGCCGCAGACCTGGCAACTGCCAGTGTGCGTGCGCTATGGCGAGGGCACGGTCTCGCATCGCGAGTGCACGCTGATGACCGAGCCTGCCGCGGATTGGAAGCTCAAAGAGGCCGCCGGATGTCCGGCCTGGGTGGAGGCAAACGCCGAAGGCAAGGGCTACTATCACACGCGATACGAGGGCGGCCTGTTAAATAAACTGCTGGCCGATGGGGGCGCGCGGCTTTCGCCGGCTGAGCGGGTGGCAGCCCTGGGAGACGTAGATGCGCTCACCGGGATGGGCGAGATTAAGAGCGGCGAGGCGCTGGCGGTGGCTTTGAAATTCGCGAACGACCCGGCACGGCAAGTGGTGGGATCGGCCATCGGCATCATCGCCGGAGTGAACGACCATATGCTGCCGCCCGATCTGCGGCCCAACTACGCGCGGCTGGTGGACCAGGCATTCGGCGCACGGGCCCGCCAGTTGGGATGGAAATCCAAGCCGGCAGAAGACGCTGATACGCGCCTATTGCGTCCGGCGATGATGCCGCTGGTGGCATTGTGGGGTGCGGACAGATCGCTGGCGGCTGAAGCGCGCACGCTGGCGGACCGGTGGCTGGGCGATCGAAATGCCGTAGAACCGGAAGTAGTCGCGTCGGTCCTGACGGTGGCGGCGCGCACCGGCGACGAAGCCTTCTTCAAACGCCTGGAGGCGGCCCTGGATAAGACCGAGGATCAGCGGCAAAGGGAACTGATCCTGCGCGCCATGGGCTCGTTCGGGGATCCGCGGATCACACGCGCGGCGATGGCGCTGGTGGTAAAGCCGGGCTTCGATTTGCGGGAAGCTTCCATCCTGCTGCGGGCGCCGGCGAGTGTGCCCGAGGTCCGTTCCCTGCCCTTTGAGTTTGTGAAAGCCAATTACGACGCGATCGTGGCCAAGATACCCGCCGGATCCACGTTCGGCGCAGGCGACTCCCTGCCGTTCGTGGCCGGCGATTTCTGCGACGAAAAATCCGCGGAGGAGGTAGCCGCGTTTTTCAACCCCAAGGTGGACCGCTTTGCCGGCACCCGGCGCAACCTGGCGCAGGTGCTGGAAGGCATCCGGATTTGCACGGCGTACACCGCCGCGCAGCAGGCTAGCGTATCGGAATTTCTGGCGCGTTATTGATTCTTGGACTTTATTTTGACAGGGGCGCCTGTCCATTTCGCGGATTCCCGAACGACTAACTTTTGCGACCGCGCAAAACGGGGCGACGGCCGCGCCGCCGGCGAGATCGAAGCGTTCCGGAAGCGCATGGGCTGGACTTTCAAATGGCTGTCCGCGTACGAGAGCGATTTCAACTAGGACTGTCATGTGCCGGCGCGGCCGGAAGAGATTACCGCGGGCAAAGTCTGTTACGCCTGGATGAAGCGGGCGCGATCTTCCACACTTATTCCACTTACGGACGCGCCGCGAAATGGTGGACACTACCTATACAACCTGGGCGACCGGGTGCGGCACCATGACCGGTACGGCGCCGCGGGCTTTGTCGCCCCGACCGGGCGTGAGAAGCCGTAAAGGCATCTACGGCCCATGAGCGGGGCCGGCTCCGAACAAGTCCGTGAGTTGTTTTCGCATGGCTATCAAATAGTAAAGGACCTGTAATAATCAATTAAGAGGCGATCCATGAAACAGAAGTTACTCCTGAGCGTCTGCTGCGGGCTGCTGCTGGCAAGCGTCGCCACGGGCCAGGCGCAGCCGGAAAAGAAACCGGCAACCGCCCCTCCGCCGGCTGCCACGCTGGTGGATGCGCTGGTGCAACGCCTAAGCAACGAATTGCACGCCAAGACGATTGCCGGCGTCCCCATCAGGGTCGGCTCGGTTACCGTGATCCCTATCCTGATGGTCGATATTAACTTCGGCGGAGGCAGCATCGCGGTTCCGGCGGACTCGGCCGGAAAGGCGCCCGCGAGCCCTCTTCCCAGCCGCGACGGCTTCCTGATGACCGGCGAAGCACGGCCCGCCGGCTTCGTGGTGATCACAAAGAAAGGTGTCGAGTTTCTGAGCGTGGCCTTGCCCAGGAAATAGGTGGCTTTCTATGACTACGATCAACGACTCATCGCAATTTCACTGCTGTCGGCCATAACCGCGGTCGTCGGAAGCGCGCAAGCTCCCTTGGCCAAGCCGCTCGCGGATTTCGACAAGCTGGTGGCGGAACTGAAGACCGGCAGCCTGGTGGCGGAGCCGATTCGCGCCGGCGAGACCACGGTGATCCCGTTCGCCGCGGTGCAGTTCGGAATCGGTGGAGGGTCCGCCTCGATTGCTTCCGGAGGCGGCATGGGCATCCAGACCGTTCCCCTGGGCGCCCTCATCATCGAAGGCGACACGGTGCGGATGGAACGATTCGGCAGCCCGGAAGCGCAGCCCAGCCTCGCGCGGGAACTCATCCAGGCGATTCGCGACCGGAAGTTGATTATCGGGAACGGGCTGAACTTCGGCAGCGTTTCCGGCAATGTGCAGGCGCTCGAGCCCTTGATCAAGGATACATTGGAGCAGAGCACGATTATCGGTAACGGCTTCAACGTCGGGGGCATCAAGATCCCGATGCCGCCGGCGGCTTCGACAAAGACCGCGGTTCCGCCGGCCGGCAGCAAGTAAGCGGCGGCGACTTACACTTCAAGCGAGCGCAGGTAATCTCGCACCTCGGCTTGCCCAAAGTATGCCGCTGCGCTTTCGGCGGTTGCGTGGTAGAGATCGTCTTTGATCGACCGATCGGCGCCGCGTTCCAGCAGGAGTTTCACCACCGGCATGTGTCCATTTTGCGCGGCAATGTGGAGGGCGGTAATGCCTTGCCCGTGCGTCAAGCCGCCGAAGGTGCCCTTGTGGTTGACGTCGGCGCCGTGGTTCAACAGGAATGCAGCGGCCTCCGTGCGGTTGCATGCCGCGGCCCAAATCAGGGGAGTGCCTCGATACGGGTCGGCATTGAGGCGCGCGCCCGCGCGCACCAGGCGATCGAGCACGTTTACCCGGTTACTCTTGCAGGCCCACACGAGTGCTTCGTCGAGCACCTCCTGCGGATCTGTGGACGGCTGCCAATCCGGGAACCCGCTGTGGGGGCGATAGAAGCCGCGGGCGGCGCCGGCCTCAGGGGTCAGGGTGCGTTCACCGCTGAAGAAAGCCTCCACCAATTCGGGGATACCCAGCCCGGCCGCGGCGCGCAGATTGCCGGGGGCCACGGCATGGCGTCCCAGCAGGTCGGCGGCCTCGCGATGCCCCCAGAACAGCGCATGGATGAGAGGAGTGCCGCCGGCGCCGTGAGCTTCCGCGTCCAGGGCCGCGCCTTTCGACAGCAGCAGGCCCGCGATCTCCGGCCGGTTGGCGTACGCCGCCTGATGCAGCGGCGTCGAGCCGCGATCGTTCGCATCGTTGACGCCGGATCCTGCCGCCAGCAGCGCCTCGATCGCAGAAAGACCGCCCTTCCAGCCCGGCCTGCCCGCGAAGCTGACGGCGAGATTCAGCAGCGTATTGCCGTTGGTCCCGCGCTCGTTGACCAGGCCAGGATTCGCGCGCAAAAGGGCTGCGAAGCCGGCGATGTTGCCGGACTGCAGGGCACCGAAGGCGGCCATGAACGGTTCCGTAATGGCCGTGTCCGTACTGGATGCCAGGAGTGTAACCCGGCTGACCAGGTCTTCCCAGGTTTCGAACCCGTGCTCGCGCGCATAGACCAGCCGGGCGTCTTCCTCGGTGAACGGAGCTTGTAGAATTTCGTCGTCAGTTCGATCCGCAAAGCGCGGATGCCATTCGCGGATCTGTTCCAGGGCCGCCGGGCCGGCCGATTTGCGCGTTTGCAACAAGCCGCGCACCCGGTCCGTGATCCAGGCCACGTCCGCCACGAATAAACGCGTGTGGCGGGAACGCGATGACGGATCGGCATACGCCTTCAATTTGGGCCAACTGGCGAACCCCTGTTCCCGAGCCAAGACGAACTGCGCGTCGTGCAACGCCACCATTTGACGGACGGTAGCTTCGTCCGATCCCGCCCAGCGGCTGTGGTAGCGCCGCAGGCGCGAGACGGCATCTTCGTTTCCGGCCCGGATCGCGCGCAAGAGCTCGCGGGCCTGCTTCTTCTGTTGATCCAGATTCAAGACTGCCTCCTTCGTATGCCTGGTCCGCATGACAGGCGAAAGAGGGTCAATTGAGTGTGACGTCTCAAAAAAGCAGGTGGGCGCGGCCCTTTCCGCGGACTGGACACGTCCTGCACGCGTCTAGGTAAGTCTACCAGAGTCGAGGCTTCAGCCACGGGCCAGAACGGCGGACAACACGCCCAGCAGGCTCTCGCGGAGGTTGCGGGCCAGATTCCCGGTCATGGCCGCGAAATCCGGACCCATCACGACACCAAGATTCGGTCCGGCCGGCGGAGGTCCGGCCATGGCCTCCTTGAACCAGTCGAGCGCGATTCGCGTATCGTCGCGCCAGAGGAGCGCCTTAAAGCCGGCTTGTTCCAGCGCCGTGCGGGTATCGCGTTCGCTGAGCAGGAAACTGGTCGAGGCGTCGCGCGCCCAAGGGACGGGATATACGACGTCGGGACCGCGCAGCACCAGGTCGTAAGTGACGAACCGGCCGCCCGGCGCCAAGACCCGGCGCACCTGGGCATAGAGCGCGGCGCGATCCTCGATGTTCATCGCTACATGCTGCAGGAACACGGCATCGAAGGCGGCGTCCAAAAAAGGCAGATGCAGCGCGTCGCCGGTCTGGAATGCGGCGCGATCGGACAGCCCGCAGCGCTCCGCAAGGTAGGCAGCCGCGTCGATGAAGGCGGGACTCAGGTCCACGCCGTTCACCTGACTGCCGAAAGTGGCGGCGAGGTAGCGCGCGGGGCCGCCGATGCCGCAGCCCAGATCCAGGACCCGGGTGGATGGCTCTATCCCGGCGGCGCCGGCGAGGTCGGCAGTAGCGAGGATGCCTCGGACATGGAACTGGTCGAGGGGAGCTAACTGCGCGACGGTCAGTGTCTGATCTTCGGGCGCGACCGCCGCCAGCGCAGACTTGATTCGCGCCGTGAGGCCTGTGGCGCTATAGTGCGCGCGCACTTTGGTATTCGTATCGGTCATAGCGTAACCTCCGTTCAGCACTTGGCCGCCGCCGCGCGGCGCACGCTATTATGATGAAATGAGCAGCGTTCCCGATACATTACCCGCAGTTGCCGCCGACACCGTCATCGACCTTGAACGCCAGTACCTATTGCAGAACTACAGCCGCTATCCGTTGGTGGTGCATCGTGGGAAGGGCTGCCACGTTTACGATGTGAGTGGCGCGCGGTACCTGGATTTCATCGCGGGCATCGGAGTGAACGCGCTGGGGCACGCGCACCCGCGCATCGTGAAAGTGATCCGGGACCAGGCGGCGCTGCTGATCCACTCGTCGAATCTTTATTACCACGAATACCAGGGACCGCTGGCCAAGCGGTTGGCAGAGGCGAGCGGCCTGGCGCGCACCTTCTTCACCAACAGCGGCACGGAGGCCATGGAAGGGGCGCTGAAGATGATCCACTCCCACGGCAATAAGAGCGGGGGCGGCAAGCACGAGATCATCTCGCTCGACAATTCGTTTCACGGTCGCACACTGGGCGCCCTGTCGATCACTGGCCAGCCTAAATACCGGGCGGATTTCGAGCCGCTGATTCCGGGCGTGCGCTTTGTGCCGGCCAACGATCTGGCGGCTTTGGAAGCGGCCTTCAGCGAATCTACGGCGGGCATGGTGCTGGAGTTGATCCAGGGGGAAGGCGGCATCTATCCCATCTCGGCGGCCTTCGCGCACAAGGCGCGGGAACTGGCGGACCGCTACAACGCGCTGCTGGTGTTCGATGAAATCCAATGCGGCGTGGGACGGCCTGGCACGTACTTCGCCTATCAGCGCACTAAGCCCGAGGTGCTGCCGGACATCATGGTGACGGCCAAACCGCTGGCGTGCGGGCTACCGCTGGGGGCCATCGTGGCCAACGAAAGGGCGGCGGCCACCATCGGCCCAGGCATGCACGGCTCGACATTCGGCGGCAGCGCGCTGGCCTGCCGGGTGGCGCTCGAGTTTTTCGATATCCTCGACGATCTGCTGCCGTCCATCCAGCGCGTCGGCGGCTATCTGAGCCTGATGCTGAAAGAACTGGCGCACAAGCACGGCTTCATCAAGGAAGTGCGCGGGTTTGGCCTGATGATCGGGGTGGAGATGGATATCCCGGGCAAGCAAATGGTGACGGATGCCATGGCGGAAGGGCTGCTGATCAACTGCACGCACGAGACGATCCTGCGCTTCCTGCCGCCGTATATCACGACCGAGCGCGATGTGGATACGGCGGTGAAGGTGCTGGGAAAGGTTTTCGCCAAGCAGAAAGGGGCGCCGGCATGAAGACTGGCATGAAGTTGGCCGCGTGTTTATGGGCGCTGCTAGCGGCGCCGCTAGGGAGCCACGCGCAATCCGGATGGGTGAGTCTGTTCGACGGCAAGACCATGGCCGGCTGGGACGATCCACGGCAAAAGACACCGCCGGGAGACGCTTGGACGATCGACGACGGCTGCCTGAAGGCAAACCGGTCGCCGCGGATTACCGAGGACCTGTTCAGCAAGGATGTGTTCCGCGATTTCGAATTGGCATTCGAGTGGAAGGTGGCTCCGGGGGCCAACAGCGGCGTGAAATATCGCATTCAGGATCGCGTGTTCCTGGCCCATCGCACGATGCCGCGCTTCGAAGACCTGGTGAATTATTCGATCGGGAACCGGCCGGCGGCGCGGCCGGACCGCGGGCAGGAATACGTGGTGGGCTTCGAGTACCAGATCCTGGACAACGCACGCAACCCGGATGGACGCGCCGGCGCGACGCACCAGGCAGGCGCCTTGTACGATATTGTCGGCCCGACGAAGGATGCGACCAAACCGGTCGGGGAATTCAATGAATCGCGCCTGGTGGTAAAGGGCAATCACGTGGAGCACTGGTTGAACGGCGTGAAGGTGGTGGAGGCGGACCTCGATTCGCCCGCGGCCGCCGAACACATCGCGCACCGCTGGGGACAGGGGACGCCGGTAACGGAGGACATGACCAAGCAGCCGAGCAAGGACTGTCCCATCTCGCTGCAGAATCACGGCGGCGACACCTGGTTCCGCAACATCCGCATACGCAGGCTGGAATAGCAGCGGGAGGCTTATGCGGCGGGCGTGCGCGATTACTGGGTGCGTGGGGCTGTTGCTGCTGGCTTATCCGGCGCGGGGACAATGGACACGCATTATGTACAGCGGCAAGGGCGAGACGCAGGATACGCCGTCGCCCCACTCGCTCCGTTACTTCACCGGCGATCCCTTCGAGCGCGACGATGCGGACGATTTATGCGTGAAGTGCTCCAGCCCGGCGGAAAAAGCACGGGAGGCGCGGGAGTCGGCGAAGTACACGATCACGAGTGAAGTGCGGCGCGCCGGAACATTGGACAGTTTTACGATCTGGACTGTCTTATACCGCATTCGGGAAAAGGACACGCCCGAACTGTTCCAGGGCCAGCCTCAGGGGCACATCGGGTGGAAATCAATCCTGGTGCAGACTGCGCCGGACCAGTACATGGAGATTTATCACCTGCAAGTGTTCGCACCGGCACTGGATCTGACGGAGGCGAAGATTGTGCGGTCGGGCGACGAATCGGTTCTCGAGACCGAGGATCCCGATGGAGGCAACGGCGGAGGGTGTTGGGAAGCCTACTGGTGGTTCGACGCGGCGGGTTCGCATGCCATCGATTTTTCAGTGTTAAGGCCGACGATCGCCAGTCACCTGCCAGCAGGAGCGGTTTTCCAAATCACGTGCTCGACACTGCATCTGGAGGAGCAGGAGATCCGAAGCTGGGTGCAGGAAGCCAAAGCGGAGTGCCACGCCTGCGGCTATCTGGGGACAGTTACGGCGCGCTTCCGCTTGCACGGGGCGCGGGTGGAGGCGGCGGACGTTCGCTTTCAGGCGGGTCATCCGTAGTGTTGCCGGCACATTTCGGCTGGACGGCCGGCTTGGCGCTGGCCCTGGCCTCCTGCCGCCCGCCGCATCCCATGACGACCTCCATTTTGGACCTGCCGGCTCCGCCCGCGGACGCGCGCATCGCCTATGGCAAGGCGCCGCAGCAATTCGGAGATCTGCGCCTTGCTCCGGGCGGCGGATCGCAGCCGGTGGCGATCGTGATCCACGGCGGCTACTGGCGGGCGGCCTACTCGCTGGAACATATCGGCCATGTGTGCGCGGCGCTCTCGAAGGCCGGCGTGGCCACCTGGAACCTGGAGTACCGGCGCATCGGTGATCCGGGCGGTGGCTGGCCGGGGACAGGCGAGGACGTAGTGGCCGGAGCGGAATACCTGAAAGTGCTGGCAGGGCGCTATCCGCTCGACCTCACGCGCGTCGTGGCGATCGGGCATTCGGCAGGCGGCCACCTGGCGTTGTGGCTGGCGGCACAGCACCGGATTTCGTTGCGCGGGGTGGTGGCGCTGGCCGCCGTTTCGGACCTGCGGCGCGGCTGGGAATTGAGGTTGAGCAACGGAGCCGTTGGGGAGTTGCTGGGCGGCTCGCCACAGGACGTGCCGGAGCGTTACCGGCAGGCATCCCCTATCGAACTGCTGCCCATCCACTTGCGGCAAAGGCTGATCCACGGCACGGCGGACGACGTGGTACCGGTCGAGTTCAGCCGGCGGTATCAGGCAGCCGCTGCGGCGGCGGGCGACGATGCCAAGCTCGTCGAACTGGCCGGCACGGGGCATTTCGAACTGATCGATCCGCGGACGGCGCAGTGGCGGGCGGTGCAGGCAGCCGTAATGGAACTATTGCGCTAAGCCATCGGCCCTAAAGGTTTTTCCCGGTGCCGAATCCGTTACCTAATTGATATTTACAGATCCTTTAATCTCGTCTATAATCCAGATAGACCCACCTGGAGGTGGGGGACCACGTGAAATCGTGCGGTGAATACCGTCAAAAGACCATGAGTGCGGAGCGCGCCGTGGAAGCCGTGCGCTCCGGACATCGCATCTGGCTGCAGGAAGGCAACGGCACTCCGGAGCCGCTGATCCAGGCCCTACTGCAACGCGCGCCGGAGTTGCGCGATGTCGAGATTGTGCACATGCTCACGCTCGGCCGCGCCGATTACACGCTGCCGGAATACGAAGGACATTTCCGGCACAACGGCCTGTTCCTGGGGCACAACGTGCGCGCGGCGGTGGCGGCCGGACGCGCCGACTACACGCCCATCTACCTGAGCGAAATCGAGAAGCTGTTCTGGTCGGGACAAATGCCGCTGGACGTGGCGTTCATCCAGACGTCGCCGCCCGACGAGTTCGGCTATCTCAGCCTGGGCACCAGCATCGACTGTACGTTGAGCGCCGCGCAGTGCGCGCGCACGGTGATCGCGGAAGTCAACGACCAGATGCCGCGTACGCTGGGCGACACGTTCCTGCACGTCAGCAAAATAGCGGCCATGGTGGAGACTTCGCGTCCGCTGCTGGAACTGCCACCGGCGCCCACCAGCGACGTGCAGCGCATGATCGCCAAGAACGTGGCTCCGCTGATTCCCGATGGCGCCACCCTGCAACTGGGCATCGGCGGCATTCCCAATGCCGTTCTGGAATCGCTTTACGACCGGTGCGACCTGGGCATCCACAGCGAGATGTGCCCGGACGGAGTGGTACCGCTGATCGAAGCCGGGGTGATTACGGGCGAGCGCAAAACGCTGCATCGGGGCAAGGCGGTGACCGGTTTCGTGCTGGGCACCAAGCGAATCTTCGATTTCATCCACAATAATCCGATCTTCGAATTCCACCCGACGCAGTATGTGAACGATCCATTCGTCATCGCGCAGAACGAGCGCATGGTGGCCATCAATTCGGCGATTCAGGTGGACCTCACCGGGCAGGTCTGCGCGGATTCGATCGGCACCACGCCCTATAGCGGTTTTGGCGGGCAATTGGATTTCATCCGCGGGGCGGCGCACTCGAAAGGCGGCAAACCGATCATCGCGCTGCCGTCGACGGCCAAGCGGGGCACGGTTTCGCGCATCGTGCCGGTGCTCGATCCGGGAGCGGGTGTGGTGACCAGCCGGGGCGATGTGCATTATGTGGTCACCGAGTATGGCGTCGCCAATCTGTGGGGCAAAACGCTTAGGCAGCGGGCCGAAGAGTTGATTTCGATCGCGGATCCGAAGTTTCGCGGGGAGCTGTACGATTTCGCGGCGCGCGCGCATTACGTGGAAGCGCGCCAGGTTCTGGAGGTCGCATGACGAATGCCGTCAAGTCCGACCGCGGCAAGGTCGAACTGAACGCGGAAGAGTGTAAAGGGTGCGGGCTGTGCGTGCACGCATGCCCGCCGGAGGTCCTGCGGCTGGCGGACCAGTTGAACCGGTATGGATACCATCCGGCAACTTATGCGGGCGCGGGCTGCACGGGATGCGGCATCTGTTTCTTCGTCTGCCCGGAGCCGGGAGCCATCACGGTGCTGCGGATGCAGGCCGCGGCTTAAGGAGGCAAACGCATGCCGAAACAAATCACAAAGGGTAACGAAGCCATTGTGAAGGGCGCGATTCTGGCGGGCTGCCGCGCATTTTACGGATACCCCATCACGCCGGCCAGCGAGATTACGGAAGCCGCGGCGCTTTATATGCCGCAGGCGGGCGGAGTTTTTCTGCAAGCCGAGAGCGAAGTGGCGGCGGTGAACATGTTGTACGGCGCGGCCTCCACAGGCGTGCGGGCCATGTCTGCGTCGAGCGGGCCCGGCATCAGCCTTATGCAGGAAGGCATCAGCTACATAGCGGGCGCGGAGCTACCTTGCGTGATCGCGGATATCATGCGCGGCGGGCCGGGGCTGGGCAACATCGCGCCGGAGCAGGGCGATTACCACCAGGTGGTGAAGGGCGGCGGGCATGGCTGCTACCGCACTATCGTGCTGGCGCCCAACTCCGTGCAGGAGATGGCGGACCTGACCATGGAAGCTTTCGACCTGGCGGACCGCTATCGCAACCCGGTGTTCGTGCTGGCCGATGGATACATCGGGCAGATGATGGAGCCGGTGGAATTCTCGCTTCCAAAAGCGCCGCCCGCGCGACCGGCATGGGCGGTGGCGGGAACCGCCGAGAGCCGCCCCAACCTGGTGAGCTCCATCTATCTGGAGCCGGATAAGCTGGAGGCGCATGTACGCAAGTTGGAAGCTAAGTATCAGCGCGCCGAACGGGAAGCCGTGCAGTACGAGGACTGGTACACCGAGGATGCGGACATCGTGATGGTGGGCTACGGGATCGTGTCGCGTGTGCTGAAGCAGGTGGTGGAACAGGGCCGCGCGCGAGGACTGGCGCTGGGGCTGCTGCGTCCCATCACGCTCTATCCATTCCCAGGGCAGCGGCTCCGCGCGCTGAGCCGTACGGCGCGCAAATTCCTGGTGGTGGAGCTGAGTACGGGCCAGTTGGTAGAGGATGTGCGCCTGGCGATCGAAGGACGCAGGCCCGTGGAATTCTTCAGCCGGGTGGGCGGCAATGTGCCGAGCGCGGAGGAAGTGTTGGCGGAAGTGGAATCGAGCATGATGCAGATGGAGGCGGTGGCTTATGTCTAGCTACGCGGTCACGCACCAGAAGGCTCAGGCCTTCTATCCGATTTACGAGCGCAAAGCCGAGCTGCAACATCAGACGCATTACTGCCCCGGCTGTGGGCACGGCGTGGTGCAAAAGCTGATCGCGCGGGCCATCGACGAGTTGGGGATTCAGGACCGCACGATTCTGGTCAGCCCCGTGGGCTGCTCGGTATTCGCTTATTACTATTTCGATGTGGGCAACATCCAGGCGGCGCACGGGCGCGCGCCGGCGGTGGCCACGGCGGTAAAACGCAGTTGTCCGGAAAGCATTGTGCTGAGCTACCAGGGTGACGGCGACCTGGCGGCGATCGGTTGCGCGGAGATCGTGCACGCGGCCAATCGCGGGGAACCGATCACGGTAGTGTTCATCAATAATGCGATTTACGGCATGACGGGCGGGCAGATGGCGCCCACTACGCCGCTCGGAGAGAAGAGCACCACGTCGCCGTTCGGTCGCAATCAGTGGAACGAAGGCTACCCGATGCACGTGAGCGAGCTGCTGGCTTCGCTCGAAGCGCCGGTGTATATCGAACGCGTCGCGCTGGGCAATAACAAGCAGATCATGAATGCGGGCCGGGCGCTGCGGCGGGCGATTGAGAACCAGGTGCGGGGTATCGGCTTCTCGCTCATTGAAGTGCTCTCGCCGTGTCCCACCATCTGGAAGCTGGACCCGCTGGACGCGCAGCGGCGGGTGCTCGAAGAGATGCCGAAGACGTTTCCGCTGGGAGTCTTTCGCGACCGCACCAAAGACGCTCCCGTGAGGCCTGCGCCGGCCGCCCCGCCGGAGCTTGAAAAGATTCCAGAGATCCTGGGCATCACCAAGAATGGACACAAGCCAGAGGAATCCGCCTACTGGACGCGGACCACGCCTATCGACGGCCGCATCAAGATTGCGGGCTTCGGGGGCCAGGGCGTTTTGCTGCTGGGCGAGATCCTGGCGGAAGCCGGGCTGGATGCCGGGCTGGAGGTCTCCTGGCTGCCATCGTATGGACCGGAGATGCGGTCGGGCACTTCCAATTGTCACGTGCGGATTTCACATCGGCCGATCGATTCGCCGCTGGTTTCCGTACCGAACGTGCTGCTGGCGATGAACGAGCCTTCGCTGCGCAAGTTTATCGGGGCGGTGCAGCCGGGCGGCTGGGTGCTTTACAACGGGACCGAACTGCCGGCCGACTGCGCACGCGCAGATGTCCACACGATTGCCCTGCCGTTCACCGGGCTGGCCGATGAGTTGGGTTCGGCCAAGGCTGGAAACGTGGTGATGCTGGGAGCGCTGCTGGAAGCTACCAGCCTGCTTTCGGAAGATCAGGTAACGGTGGCGCTGCGCAAGCTGGTGAAGAGCGCGCGCTGGATGGAGATCGACCTGGCCGCCCTCTCGCGCGGCCGCCAGGAAGCCAGAAAGGTGATGTGCCATGCAAACTGAAGATTATTCCAACGTTATCGTCTATTTCGATAATCAGTACGTGCCGTTGCGCGATGCGAAGGTGAGCATCCTGACGCACGCTTTACATTACGGCACGGGCGTATTCGACGGCATTCGCGGATATTGGGACGAGCGCCAGGAACAACTCTTCCTGTTGCGACCGATGGAGCACTACCGGCGGTGGAAGGCGAACTCCGGCATCCTGCGGATCGGCATCGCGCCGGACGCTTCCGAGTTGTGCGGGATCACGGTGGAGCTGATGCGCCGCAACCGTTTCCGCTCGCACGTGTATGTGCGGCCGCTTGCGTATAAATGCGCGGAGAAGATCGGCGTGAATCCGGACAATCGCGACGCGTTCTCGGTGATCGCGGTGCCCTTCGGGGATTATCTGGACAGCCGGCGCGGCTTGCATGCGGGGGTGGTTTCCTGGCGGCGGATTGAAGACAACGCCATTCCCGGACGGGCGAAAATCTGCGGCTCGTACGTGAACAGCGCGCTGGCGGGCGACGAAGCGCGCCGCAACGGGTTCGACGAAGCCATCTTCCTGACCGAGGAAGGGCACGTGGCGGAAGGCGCCACCTGCAACATCTTCCTGGTGCGCGCGGGCAAGCTGATCACGCCGCCGGGAACCGAGAATATCCTCGAAGGCATTACGCGCAATTGCGTGATGGAGCTGGCCCGGAACGAGCTGCACATGGAAGTAATCGAGCGGCCGGTGGACCGCAGCGAACTGTATCTGGCGGACGAGATGTTCTTCACCGGCACAGCGGTGGAAGTCGGACCGATCACACAGGTAGACCACCGGATGGTCGGGTCTGGCGCCATCGGACCGGTGGCCGCGGAGCTGCGCTTCCTATACCTGGAGGCGACCCGCGGACGATTAGCAAACTACAGCCACTGGCTTTTGCCGGCGTACGAAGCGGCCCCGTCGGAAGTGGAAGAGCCGGAGCCGGTGCTGGCGGGCGCGGGCGACGGGGATTTGTGGGGCGTGTAGTATCCGGGCTCTTGACACAAAGGCTCTTGACACAAATCTGCTGACGTTCGTACCCTTGGGGCAGGGGTTGGTGCTCTTATGACTGTTACGCTTGACCTTCCACCGAATGTGGAAAAGGCGTACCTTGCCGAAGCACATGCCAGAGGAGTGACTCTCGACGCACTCTTACGCGAGGTACTACTTGCCCGACAGCCGGTTCATCCGCCAGCAGAAATGACTCCGGAAGAATGGGTCAGGGAGTTTCGGGCGTGGACGCGCAGTCACTCCGCAGATGACCTTCCGATCTTGCCGGACGAAGCGATCAGCCGCGATTTCATCTACGGTGAGCGCGGTCTTTAGCGAATGGCAATTCTGGTCGATACCAACGTCCTGTTGCGCTCTCTCCACCCTGAACATCCGCACTAGCCCGCCGCAGAAAAAGCGATCGCCGAACTTCGCATTCGGGGTGAGTCGAATTCTGGGCTGTAGCCACGCGGCGCGAAGATAACGGACTCGGTATCACCACCGCCCGTGCTGCGGCTGAGATGGCCGCGCCTCGCCGGCTCTTTCGCCTGTTGCCCTCTCTTCCCGACACCGTGGAAGCATGGCATCGTATCGTCGTAAGACCAGAACATTGTCGGAAAGCAATCCCATGACGCCCACCTGGTTGCGGTGATGCAGGGCCATGCAGTGACTGGCATCCTCACCTTCAACCGTTGGCCATTTCCAACGCTACCCAGGGATTACTGTGCTCGATCCAGCACGGATTTAGCCGCACGCCGGCGTCACACAAACCAGGCGCGCCACAGCGTGACCACCAGGGCGTGCGTTACCATACTGGCGCGAATGCTGCCGGCCTGCCGGTAGGCGCGTCCGTAGAACCATCCGGCGACGGCCGCCGCCAGTGCGAATCGCCAGTTGGGGAAGCCGCGAAAGCCCAGGTGGACGGCGCCGAAAAGGATCGACGCGCCGGCCAGCGCGAAGGCCGGGCTGCCGGTCCACTGAGCAAGCCACTGCTGCAGCAGGCCGCGGAAGAAGAACTCTTCGGGCAACGCCAGGACCCACAACACCCCGATAAAGATGCCCACGATTTTCCACACTGGCATGCCGGGGCCCAGCCGCACCAGGCGGGTGACCCACGCGAGCGGGACGGCCACGATCAGGAAATAGAGGAAGTGGCGCACGCCGATTTTCCACTCCGCGAAATTGGGCAGGAATCCGAACCCGATGCTGGGCACGCGCCGCTCGACCAGCATCACCATAATGCAGAGCCTGCGCAGCGCCAGGTAGCCGAGAATTTCGAGATGCAGTCCTTTGAGCGGCGATGTGTAGATGGGGTCGAGATAGCCGCGCAGAACGGCCACCGCTACCAGGATCAGAAAAGCGGCGTCGGACAGCGGCGCCGGCGGCAGAATTTTGTACCAGAGGCTCAATGCAGTCGCCAGGGAGGCCGCCTGGACGAACGCCCACCAGCGGAATTGATCCGTATTCGTCGCATAAAGCACATAAGGCGCGATGAAGGACAGGACCAGAAACCACGGCAGGCCCCGCTCGAAACGCACGCGGATTTCCGGAAATCCCGGGACCAGATAGAATAGGTATTCAACGAGAAACGCGGCTAGAACAGGAACCGCGATCCAGGTAGGGTAGCCTTTGGAGCGAGCATACACGAAGCCCGCGGCGCTCAGCGCGATCCATCCGGCCAGGAGAGCCGCCCGGAAGCCGCCGAGCGATTGCTTCATCGGGCTCATTTTAGCATTCGGGTGCATGGCAGCCGCCGCGTGGGCGCAGGAAGCGCCGCCCAATCTGGCGAAGAAGATCGCGCACCAGGAGAGCGAAACGCAGGCCGCGCGCGCCGAATACAATTTCCGGCAAACGCTGGCGTTCGCGGAACTGGATACGCGCGGCGCGTCCACCGGTGAGTATCGGGACGAACGCGACGTGATCCTTTCGCCGGAGCACGAGCGCACCGAGCGCATCATCGGCAAGCCGCTGCTGACCTTGAAACACCTGAAAATGACCGATGAAGACTTTCAGGACATACGCGGGATTCAACCGTTCGTCATGACCGAGGACCAGCTCTGGATTTACGAGACCAAGTTCCGGGGCGACGAGACCATCGACGGCATAGATTGCTGGGTGCTGCAGGTACGCCCGCGGCAGGTCCTGCAGGGGCAGCGGCTTTTCGATGGGATGCTGTGGGCGGACAAGAAAGACTTTTCGATCGTGCGTCTGGAAGGGCAGGCGGTGCCGCAGATCATGACGGTGAAATCGCAAAACCTGTTCCCGCGTTTCACTACCGTGCGCGAGATGATCGACGGCCACCGGTTCCCGGTTTTCACTTTCGCCGACGATACGCTGCCGTTCAGCAGCGGGTTGCAACGCGTGCGCATGACTATTCGTTACAGCCAGTACAAACGGTTCGGGGCGGACTCGGTGATCAAGTTCGACAAGCCTTCGGATAAGCCTTGATGGAGGCGCCCGCAACCGCCGCATCATGCTAAAATTCCCGCGTGCCTGCCCTCGCGCCTAAGGAGCAGTATGAGCGTGTCGAGGTCCTGCGGATGCTGCACCTATCCGAGCGTCAATTGCAGACGTGGGAGCGGATGGGACTGGTTCCGGCGGCCGAGGACTACTCGTTCCGCGACCTGATCGCGTTGCGCACCATCAGCGAGCTGCGGGCCCGGCGCATCCCGCTGCGCAAGATCGGGCGCGCCTTGCAATCGCTGAAGCAGCGCCTGTCTGAAGTACACAATCCGCTGGCGGAGCTGAAGATCTTTTCAGACGGGCGGCACATCGCGGTGCGCGTTGCCGGACAGAAGATGGAAGCCCTCACGGGCCAGATCCTGTTTGACTTCGATACCGCGGAACTGGCCAGCGTGCAGTCGCTGCCGCCTAAACCTCCACCGCCGCCACGGGAGCGGGAGTCGGAGGCGTGGTTCCAGAAGGGTTTGTTTCTGGAGGAGACCGGCGCTCCCGTGGAGCAGGCGATGGAAGCTTATGTGCGCGCCATCGAATTCAATCCGCATGCCGCGGGCGCATTGGTGAACCTGGGCACCATCTATTACCGCCTGCGCCAGTTCACCGAAGCCGAGCTGTATTATTCGCAAGCGCTGCAAGCGGACCCCGAATATCCGCTGGCGCATTTCAATCTGGGTAACCTGTACGACGAGCGCGGTGAGTTGCAGAAGGCGCAGCATTGTTACGAGGCTGCGCTGCGCATCAATCCGCGGTATGGCGATGCGCATTTCAATCTGGCGCTGCTATGCGAACGCCGCGGCGATGCGCTGCGCGCGATCCATCACTGGAAGGCCTACCTGAAGCTGGATAGCACAGGGAACTGGGCCGACATCGCGCGGCGCCAGCTCGAGAAGCTGCGCGTGGCCTTGTTATCCTGATCGCGCGGTATAATCGATGGCGCTGGCGGCATCGCCAGCCCTGATCCGCCGAAAGGAGACCCCCATGCGCCGCGGCCCCCTTTGGTTCATTAGCACCCTCCTGGTTTGCTCGCCATTTGCACACGCACAAACGCCCGCTCCGGCGAAGGCTGTAGTTGAAGGCGACGTGATCAACGTCACCACAGGCGCACCCATCGGCCAAGCACGCGTCAGGCTGAATAACCTGGAAAGCGATCCACTCTTTGCCAAAGCCGACGAGCGCGGCCATTTTCACTTTTCCGGCATCGAGCCCGGGTTTTATTTCCTGACCGCCAGAAGTCCCGGCTTCATGGCGACCGCCGGCTTAACTATGGGATTGACGATTCCGCTTGCGGGCCAGCGCCCGCAGGTTATGCGTGAACGCTTTCCCTTACCGGCAGGTGCATCGCCACCCACGATCACTACGGGACCGGATGGCGCGCCGCATTGTTCAGTGAAAATTCCGCTGGTGGCTTACGCGGTGATCTCGGGAAGGCTAACCGATCCGTACGGCGTTCCCTTGGTGGGCAGTAATATCCAACTGCTGGAGAAGATCCCCGTCACACCTGCCGGGCAGCAGAATGAATTCCAGACCAAGGCCCAGGGCCGCACTGACGACAAGGGTGAGTTTCGCATAGCGAATCTGGAACCTGGAACCTATTTGCTGGCCGCCAGCGATCAAGGCGGGATCACGACGTGGGAGAGCACGTATCGCACAACGTACTATCCAGCCTCGATCGCCATGGCAAGCGCCAAACCGCTGGTTCTCGCGGCGGGACAGCGACTGCGCGCAGAATTCAAGATTGTCCAACAAGCAGGCGTCCAGGTTGCAGGACGGGTGATCAAGCCCCAGGGGCCCGAATACGCGGGTGAGGCGAGAATATTAACCAGTATCGTGCTGGTGTCGGAACCCGGTGACACGCCCGGAGCCCGTCGTCCGTTGATTGCGGTCGAGGACGATTACCAGCTCAAGGATGTGCTGCCAGGAAAGTACACCTTATTCGCGGTCTCGCAGAAGGTGACCGCCAATCCGTTCGGCGGCGAGCCCAACGAGATCCTCGGCCTCGTTCGCCATATCGAGGTTGGCGAACACGATATTGACAACGTGGACCTCGCGCTGGCGCCATTGCGCGAGGTCTCGGGACAGGTGACGGTCCGGGAGGGGTGCGCTCCCGTGCCAGTACGAATCGCACCGTATAGCAACGGTCCGTTCGGCCCCGCTGCGAGCGCCGCTGAGACCGATGGCGAAGGCAAGTTTGTGCTGCAGGGGATGATCGCGGGCAGATACAGCTTCACGGTCGATCCGGAAGCGCGCAACCGGCCGAGTTTGCCGGTCGAATCTATCATGCTGGGCGATCGGGATGTTCTGAAGGACGGTTTTGAATCGCCGTATGCAGGAGATGAGCCGCTGCGCATTACGGTCGGCTGCAGCGCATCGGGGAGGGCGCAATGAAACCGGCAATCCTGCTGTTGCTGATCTCATCCGCCTTAGCGGCGCAAGAACTGGAAGGCAACGTGTTCGATAGCCTGACCGGCGCACCGATTTCGGGAGCCCTGGTGAAGGCGGTTGGGTCCGGCAACCAGACGACGGTTTCGCGCACCGATGCCGCCGGCCATTTCCGGGTGGCCGCAGAGGCGTTTTCCATGGGAGTATCGCGCGCCGGGTACCTGCCGGTCAACCGCAGCGCGTTCAAGAGACAAGCCGCCGCCCAGTTGCGCATTAACCTCACCCCGGCGGCCGTGATCGCCGGAAAGCTGACGGACGAGGATGGACTCCCCGTCCATAATGCGATGGTTTTAGCACTCCGTTACCAGATGGTGAACGGCGTACGGAAACTGGAGAATGCACCGGTTATCCCGACGCAGACAGACGATCTTGGCGCATACCGCATCTTCGGACTTCCCGCCGGGCGATATTATATCCGCGCCAACACGGGCGATCTAGCCAACTGGGACAGCCGCTACACCGCGGAATACTTTCCCGGCACGCTGCAGCCGACGGCCGACGGTTTGATCGAGGTCAAACCCGGCGAGGAGCGCGGTGGAATCGACCTGCGGCTTACGAAACAGGAAGGCGTTACCGTGGAGGGCCGCGTAGTGCTGGCTGATGGAGTGCCGGCTCCGCAAACGATGCCACACGTATACCTTCAACCGGAGGGGTTTGGGATGGGTAACTATCACGGCTTCAGGCAGTCGCGCGACGGGACGTTCCGCATCGCGCACGTGCCCCCGGGCTCGTATACGCTGCGCACCATGTTCGGCGGCGCGGAACCTACGGATCTTTTAACCGAGCAGCGGCTGGAGGTCGGCAGCGCGGACCTGCGCAACGTGGTTTTTACATTACGCCAACTGAAGCCCATGGATGTGGCGGGGACAGTGCTGTTGGAAGGCGGCGGGGCGGCGGGCCCAGAGGTCATCCAGGCGCAGACGCGAACGGGCCAGGGAGCAACCGCCACCTCCAACGAAGAAGGGACATTCACGCTCAAGGGCTTGAAGCCCGGACACTATGAACTGCAGGCGTTTCCGGCCGATGCCATGAAATACGTGACGAACCCGGAGGCGTATCCGCCCGGCACGATGAGCCGCGCGATTTCGGCACGCTTCGGCGACCAGGAAGTGCTGGACAGCGGCTTCGATCTGGACGCGGAACCGGCGGAATCGTTGAAGATCACGCTCGGCACTCGCAAGTATAACGTGGCCGGCAAGCTGATGGACCCCGCCGGAAAACCCGTGGGGGACGGCTTGGTATGGATGGACTCCGGCCAGCCTGGGGGGACCGCGCTTACGGTGACAGATGCGGAGGGCGCTTTCCATCTGTGGCCGCGGTCCTCCGGCAAGTATCGCATCTATGCGATCGGCGACCAGTCGCAGACAGACTCCATGAACGACCCGGATTACGTTCAGGCGCACGAAAAGGATTTCCCGCCGGTGATGGTGGTGGAGGGCGAGAATCCGCCGTTGATTCTGCACCTTCCGCAGGCTCGCCCCTGATCGTTCCGAGAGCGTTGCCGCGTAGGCGGATGCTATTCTAAGTA
The DNA here is from genome assembly GCA_963843255.1 of Bryobacterales bacterium. GTDB lineage: Bacteria > Acidobacteriota > Terriglobia > Bryobacterales > Bryobacteraceae > Bog-159. Next base: position 101,760 of record CAWJJQ010000014.1, read on the forward strand.
CTTGGAGCACAACGAGTGAGCCGTATTCTGCTAGCTTTTCGCGCCTTCTTCGCCATCCTGTTCGGCCGTCCCTTACCGCCAGAAATCAAGACCCAGGCGCAGGGTCCACGAACCGCCGCTGCAGCCAAAACTCCGGTGAAGCCGGAGCCGCCACCTCCGCCGAATCCGGCCTACGCGCTACAACTGCTGGCCATCCTGCAGCGCGATTCGCGGCTGCTCGATTTCCTGATGGAAGACATAGCTGGTTTCGAGGACGACCAGGTCGGCGCGGCGGTACGCAGCCTGCACGACCAGGCGCGCGATTCGCTAGCCCGGTATCTGAGCCTGCAACCGGTGATCGATGGCGTGGAAGGGGCTTATACACGTCCCAATACAACCGATCCCGCGGCGGTGAAGTTTATCGGCAACGTGCCCGCCACCAAGCCCGAGGGCGGCACGCTGCGGCATAAAGGATGGCGCGCGGTAAAGATGGATCTTCCCATCCTGAATCCTAAGCAGGACGCCGCTATCATTGCGCCCGCCGAGATCGAGATCGAGTAGCACGCCGCAAAAATGGAACCCCGTTACGTTATCGGTATTGACCTGGGTACGACTAACTCCGCGCTCTCGTATGTGGAGAACCAGCCGGATGCCGACCCTTTCGCGCTGCCCAAGGTGGAACTGCTGGGCATCCCGCAGCTCATCAACCCGTCGGAAGTGCGCGACGAGGACCTGCTGCCTTCGTTTCTGTATATCCCCGGGGCGAGCGATTTTCCGGCAGGATCGACAGCGCTGCCGTGGGACCCGTCGCCCGAAACTGTCGTGGGACGGCTGGCGCAGAAGCGCGGGGTGGAAAATGCCGGGAGGCTGGTTTCGTCGGCGAAGTCGTGGCTTTCGCATGGCGGCGTGGACCGCACGGCGCCGATCCTGCCGTTTCGCGCGCCTGAGGGCGTGCCCAAGTATTCGCCCGTGGAGGCCAGCCGGCGTTACCTGGAGCATCTGCGCAAGGCTTGGGATCATCTGAAGCCGGATGTGCCGTTTGCCGCACAGCATGTGCTGGTGACGGTGCCCGCTTCGTTCGACGCGGTGGCGCGGGATCTGACGCTGAAGGCCGCGGAACAGGCCGGGTACCAGAACATCACGCTGCTGGAAGAGCCGCAGGCCGCGTTTTATGCCTGGATCGAGCGGCATCCCGACTGGCGGGAGCGCGTCACCGTCGGCGATTTGATCCTGGTCGTGGATATCGGCGGCGGCACCACCGATTTCACCTTGATCGCGGTAACCGAGCAAGCGGGCGAGTTGAGCCTGGAGCGGGTGGCGGTGGGCGAGCACATTTTGCTCGGTGGAGACAATATCGACCTGGCGCTGGCGCGGCTGGTGGCGGATCAACTCGCGCAGCAGGGGACCAAGATCGACAATTTCCAGTTGCAGGCGCTGTGGAACAATTGCCGGACAGCGAAGGAGAAGCTGCTCGATCCGGGCAACAAGAAGGACGAAGCGCCGGTGACCATCCTGGGCAAAGGCACGGGGGTGGTGGGCGGATCTATTAAGGCCAAGTTGCAGCGCGCGGACCTGGATCGCTTGTTGACGGAGGGGTTTCTGCCGGCGGTATCGAGCAACGACATGCCCGCGCGGCAGCGACGTGCAGGCTTGCAGGAGATCGGGCTGCCCTACGCCGCGGACGCCGCTATGACCCGGCACATGGCGCGATTTCTACGGCAGCAGGCATCCGCAGTAGAGCAGGGCGGCGTCCGTCGCGGCCCCAGCGGGCTCGCCTGTCCGACCCACATTCTCTTTAACGGCGGGGTGTTGAACGCGGGGCTGATCCGCGAGCGCATTCTCGGAGTGCTGAACTCGTGGCTGGCCGAGGAGGGAATGCCGGCGGTGCAACCCTTGAGCGGCGAAGACCTGATGCACGCGGTATCGCGCGGCGCGGCGTACTACGGCCTGGCGCGGCGCGGGCGGGGCGTACGTATCCGCGGCGGTGTGCCGCGCACCTATTACGTCGGCATCGAAAGCGCCATGCCTTCGGTGCCGGGCTTTGCCGCGCCGCTGAAAGCGCTCACGGTGGTGCCTTTCGGCATGGAGGAAGGCACGGAGCAGCGCATTCCGAACCGCGAGTTCGGGCTGGTGGTGGGCGAGCCGGCGGAGTTCCGTTTCTTCACTTCCGCGGTGCGCAAGAACGATCAGGCGGGCGACCTGATCGAAGACTTCGGCGACCAACTGGAAGAACTGGCGCCCATGGAAGTGAATCTGCCCGCCGAACAGGCGGCCGCCGACGTGGTGCCGGTCTCGTTTGAGACGGTGGTGACGGAGACGGGCATGCTGCAATTGTGGTGCGTGGCCCGCGACGGGCGGCGCTGGAAGCTGGAGTTCAATGTGCGGGAACGTGTAGCTTAGCCATGAAAATCGGCATTGACCTGGGCACCACCAATTCAGCCCTGGCGTATATTGACGAGCGCGAGGCAGACGATCGCGATTTTCCGCCGATCCATATTTTCGAGACGCCACAACTGGTGGCTCCCGGCCGAATCGAGCCGCGGCGCACGCTGCCTTCGTTTCTGTTCCTGGAGGAAGGCCAGCCGGTAGGCGTGTACGCGCGCGAACAGGGCGCGCTGGTGCCTACCAAGCTGGTGCACTCCGCGAAATCGTGGCTGTCGAATCCGGACGTGGACCGCACGGCCAAGATCCTGCCCTGGGATTCGCCGGAAACCGGCCGGATACTATCGCCGGTGGAAGTTTCGTCACGGTACATCGGCGCGTTCCGCGAGGCATGGGACAAGATCAAGCAGATTCCACTGGCCGAACAGGAGATCGTCCTGACGGTGCCGGCGTCGTTCGACGAAGAAGCGCGCGAGCTGACGGTGATGGCCGCGGTGGAAGCGGGGCTGCCGAAGCTGACGCTGCTCGAAGAACCGGCGGCGGCGTTTTATTCGTGGATCGCGAACAACCTGGCGCAATCGCGCAAGCTGTTGTTCGACGGCCAGATCGTGCTGGTGTGCGACGTGGGCGGCGGCACCAGCGATTTCAGCCTGATTCGGGTAGAGCGGCAAGGCGACCTGGTGAACTTCACGCGCACCGCAGTGGGCAAGCATCTGCTGCTGGGCGGCGACAACCTGGATCTGACCATCGCCTGGCTGGTGGAAACGAAGCTGGCCGTGCCGCTTTCGATCCGGCAGCGCAGCGGCTTGCGGAGGCAATGCACGTTAGCCAAGGAGCGGCTGCTGAGCGATCCGAATTTGAAAAGCGTCGAGATTACCGTGCTGGGAACCGGTTCGTCGCTGATCGGCAAGGCGCTGAAGACGGAAGTGCTGCGGGAAGAAGTTCTGGAGCTGGCCCTTGATGGTTTTCTGCCCATCACCGAGCGCGGCGCGATGCCCAAGGAGGAGAAGCGCAGCCTGTTCCGGGAACTGGGCCTGCCGTACGTGTCGGACCCGGCCGTGACCAAGCACCTGAACGCGTTTTTGGAGAGCGCGGGGCAGGCTCCGGACGCGATTCTGTTTAACGGGGGTTTCTTTATTCCGGAGATCCTCCGCGAGCGAGTCGCGGATGCGGTGGGGCACTGGTTCGGCAAACGGCCCGAAGTGTTCGAGAACCGCGACCTGGACCTGGCGGTGGCCACCGGCGCAGCCTATTATTCGTACGTCCGTTCCACAGGCAGCGGCGTGCTGGTGCGCGGCGGGTTGCCGCGAACGTATTTTATCGGCATCGGCGAGGGGACGGCGGTGTGCCTGGTACCGCGCGGCGCGGAAGAAGGGGCGACCATCGAGATCGACAACGAGGCGCTGCAACTGGTAGCTAACCGGCCCGTGTCGTTCCGTTTGTATAGCTCACTGACGCGCAGCGAAGATCAGCTTGGCGACGTGGTGGATTTGGCCGTGCTGGGCACCGACCTGCACATGCACGCGCCGCTGCACGCGGTGATCCGCTTCGGCAAGAAAGCCGGCGAGCGGCTGATCCCGGTGAAGCTGGGAGCGCGTCTGACGGAAATCGGTACGCTCGAGACCTGGTGCGAATCGAAGATCAGCGACAATCGCTGGCGGCTGCAGTTTGAGCTGCGCAAGGCGGTGGCTGAGCCGGCGGAGCGCAAACCAGCGGCGGTGATCGCCGAACAGGCGCTGAAGCAGGCGCTGGAGCTGATTCCAGCGGTGTTCTCGCCTGGGGCGAAATCGCCCATCGCGCCTGAGGAATTGCCCGCCCGTTTAGAGCAGATTCTCGGCCTGGGCAAGAATTCGTGGCCGCTGGCGGCGATCCGCCAAATGGCCGATGTATTTCTGACAGCAGCCGACGGACGCAAGAAGAGCCCGGCGTACGAAGCGCGCTGGCTCAACCTGACCGGATTTTGCCTCCGGCCGGGGTTCGGGTATCCCGGCGACGACTTCCGCATTGAGCAGGCACGGCGGATTTATGCTGGAGGGCTCCAGCATACTAACCAAGTGCAGTGTGAAATTGACTGGTGGATCTTCTGGGGACGGCTGGCGGGAGGCATGAACCGCAACCAGCAGAACGATATTTATCAGCGGTTATCGGGATTCCTGCTGCCGCGGGGAGCGGCCAAGAACAAGAAGCAGCGGCTGAACAGCAGCCTGCTGCGGGAGATGTGGCGTACGGCTTCCAGCCTGGAACTCCTGCCGATCGGGACCAAGGTTGAGCTAGGCGAAACCCTGGTGCGGCGGGTGAAGGCGGCTGATTATCGCGAGAGCGAACTGTGGTGCCTGTCACGACTGGGGGCGCGCGAATTATTCTACGGTCCGATCAATCAAGTGGTGCCGGCGGCGCCGGCGGGGCGTTGGGTGGAAACGTTGCTGACGTTGGATGCGCCGGGGATTGGCGATGCGCTGGCGGCGATCGCGCGGCGCACGGAAGACCCCACGCGCGACCTGGCGCCCGCGGCTCTAGCCAACGTCCGCAGAAAGCTGGAAAGCCTGCCGCGCAGCGAACGCTATCTCGCTATTCTGGACGGCGAGGGCGCACACGACGAGCAGGCTCTGGGTCGAATATTCGGAGAAGAACTGCCTTCCGGTTTGGTGCTGGCTAACGCGGAAGAAACGACGTCTTAGGAGCGCTTACGGCGGCGGGCGATTGTCCCCAGGCCAACCAGACCTAACCCCATCAAAATCAAGCTGGCGGGTTCGGGAGTATTGAATGTTTCCGTCACAATGCCATTAAACATCACGCCGAATGGCGTGCCACCGACGAGCTGATAGGCATCGATCACCAGGGTGTACGTTCCGGCAGATAGCGCGAGAGGGATGCCGCCACCCAGATTTTGAGTGCAACTGATCGCGGCGTTAGCGCAGTTGTTGCCCAAGTTCGGATCTGCCAGAAACAGTGGTGTTCCGGAACCGGTGCCTTCGGAGACCGTACCGTTCTCCAGATATACAGTCGCGGTATCATCCGCCCAGATATTCAGGGTGCCCGTGTTAGAGTCACCCGTGAGGGTGAAAGTGTAATAAAAGGTGGCAGTCACATCCTCGCTGGTAAGGGGACCACTCACTCCGGCGGGGTTGTCCACTCCACCGATACACCGGCCGGTAAAGACTCCGGTATAATTACAACCCGAATCGGCGTATGCCGCAATCCAAACCGATCCCGGGGCAGTAGCCCATACAGGGCTCGCGACGATGGCTTGGTTTGTACCGGTGACGCTATTCGTGCCCACGCCGCCAGCGCTGAAGAGGTCGATGGTTCCGGCCGCCGCGGTTCCACCAAACTGGGCTGGTACTAGGAGCACGGCAATTACCAAACCCAACAATGAGCCACGCGACCTCGCGACCGATAGCATGAAAACTTTCTCCTCTGTGATAATCTACCCCAAATTCGCCCTGGATGAAAGCATAAAGCCAAGTTTTTCTTAGCCATTAATACTGGTACGTGGAACGCTTTAGTTCTATAGGAAAGTAGTCCAGGGAAATTGAGTATATCCGTTGACAATATATCCATAGCGGATATACTGGAAATTATGGAGCGCGTGAACGCTGAAAGACTTCTTCCCCTACCGCCTGCGACCTTTCATATTCTGCTGGCTGTGGCGGCTCAAGACCTCCACGGCTATGCCATTATTCAGGACGTGGCGGCCCGTACCAACGGCCGCATAAAGTTAAGTGCAGGAACTCTTTACCGGTCAATACAGAGGATGCTCGAACAAGGCCTGCTGGTAGAAACCGCGGACCGTCCGGCTCCTGCTGAGGATGACGAACGGCGACGCTATTATCGCATCACCCTTTTCGGCGCCGAGGTCGCCCAAGCGGAGACCGACAGGCTAACCCAACTGGTGAGGATGGCTCGGGATCAGGGCTTTTCCGAGGGGGTCGCATGAAGGGAATTCTTGCGGCTTTATTAAGGTTGTATCCGGCTTCCTTTCAAGCCGAATATGGCGACGAAATCTTTAAGATCTGGACCCGGCGCTGGCGCGACAGCGAGGCACTCCTGGCGCGGGTGGTTTTCTGGCCTTCGCTCCTGTGCGAAACAGCGGCCAATGCGGCAGCGGTGCACTGGGACATCCTCAGGCAGGATCTGCACTTTACGGCTCGCACTTTGGCCCATTCCAAGGGCTTTGCGCTGACGGCAATCCTGGTCTTGGCATTGGGCGTTGGGGCCAATACCGCGGCTTTTTCGGTAACCGATTTCGTCCTGATCCGGCCCTTACCGTTTGCCCATCCGGACCGCTTAGTAAAACTGTGGCAGCGCCAGCCCGGATACTCCCGCATGGAGCTTTCTCCAGCCAATTACCGCGACTGGAAGCGCCTGAGCAAATCGTTTGACGGGATGGGAGCGTTTTGGGAGAACTCGGTAAACCTGGTAGGACAGGGCGAACCAGAGCGGTTGGATACGGCAGCCGTGACCGGCGACTTATTTCCTTTGCTGGGCGTGCAGCCTGCGTTAGGACGCTTGTTTACAGCGGAAGAGGACGGACCCGGAGCGGCCGGAACACTGCTGCTGAGCCACCCGCTATGGCAATCGCTTTTCGGCGGCGACCCCTCCGTGATCGGGCGGCGGGTGAACCTGGACAACGCAGCCTATGTAGTGATCGGGGTGATGCCGGCGGATTTCTACTTCCCGAGCCGCAATACGGAGTTGTGGACACCAATGCGGCTCGAGGAGGGCAACTTCCAGGATCGTAACGACAACTATCTGGAGGTGGTTGGAAAACTGAAGCGGGGAGCCTCGCTGACCCAGGCAAGAGCGGAGATGAACGTGATCGCCGGTCAACTGGAGAAGGAGTATCCGAAAGAGAACAAGCAGGTGGCTGCCAATGTGATTCCGTTACGCGACGAATTATCGGAGCAATCGCGGCTGCTACTCATCGCACTCAGCGGCGCGGCGGTGTGCGTACTGCTGATCGCCTGCGCGAACCTCGCTAACCTTCTGCTGGCGCGCGCGGCAGCCAGGCAGAAAGAACTGGCGGTGCGGGCCGCTATGGGTGCGGGGCGGGAGCGCCTAATGCGGCAAATGGTGACGGAAAGCCTGGTAATGGCCGCGGTGGGAGGCGCGTTGGGCATATTGGTGGCCTTCGGAACCGTGCCGGCGCTGGCCAAACTGGTTCCCAATTCGTTGCCGATCGCGCGGACGCCGTCGCTCGATCTGCGCGTGCTGGCGTTCGCCGCATTGATTTCGTGCCTGACGGGTATTGGCTTCGGCGTGCTACCGGCGTGGCGCGCTTGCCAATCGGATTTGAGCGCTTTGCGGGAAGGGGCACGGGCGGGCGGAGGCCGGAAGGAGCGGCTGCGATCCGCACTCGTGATCGCCGAAGTGACCGCCTCGGTAGTGCTGCTGGTCGCGGCCGGGCTACTGATGCGGGCAATGTGGCGGGTGCAGGCGACGGATCCCGGCTTCCGTGCCGACGGCGTTCTGACTATTGAGACCGCCCTGCCGACGCCCAAGTACGACAGCACGTCGCGCCGTGCTCAATTCTACGATCACGTATTGGAAAAGACGCGCACGCTTCCCGCAGTGACCAGCGCGGCCTACGTCACCTCGCTGCCGATGGTGTGGGGCGGCGGGATTTGGACGGTCAGCATAAATGGTGAACTACAGGAGCGTACCGCGGCGCACGCCGCGAGCATGCGTTATGTTACACCGGGATTTTTCGCCACCATGGGAATCCCGCTGCTGCGCGGCCGGGATATCAGTGAAGCGGACGTCTTCACGACACCGGACGTGGCGGTGGTGAGCGCATCGTTCGTGAAGCGGTATTGGCCGGACCAGGATCCACTGGGCCGCCATTTTAATTTCGCACTGCATGATAAAACCGTGGTGGGCGTGGCCGGCGACGTTCGCGTGCGCGGTCTGGAGCGTCCCAGCGAACCGCAGGTGTACCTGTCGTATAGACAGGTGAAGGATGGCTGGTTCGCGGGATACGCGCCGAAGCGCCTGGTGATCCGGACAGGGGGAAATCCGGGAGCGTTGTTGCCGGCCGTCCGGCGGATCGTTCGCGACATAGATGCCGAGCAGCCCATTTCGGACGTGCGCACCATGGCGGAGATAGTGGCGGACAACACGGCTTCCCGTTCCGCGCAGGTGCGGGTTTTGGGAGCCTTTGCAGCCATCGCGTTTTTCCTGGCAGCCGTAGGGATTCACGGTTTACTATCGTTCGCCGTGTCGCGGCGGACGCGGGAGATCGGCGTGCGCATCGCGCTGGGGGCGCGGCCCGGCGAAATTTTGGGGATGGTCATGCGGCAGGCCGCGGTGCTGGGGGCGGCGGGCGTCTTGCCGGGGATCGTGCTGGCCTATGCGGCGGGGCGCGCCTTTGAAGCGCTGCTGGCCGGGGTCAAGCCTGGTGATGCGGTTACGTTTGCTTGTGCGGTGGGGCTGTGCCTGCTGATGACGTTATTGGGAAGCCTGGTGCCGGCGCTGCGCGCGGTACGGATTGATCCTATGACCGCGATACGGGCGGAGTGAGGCGGGGTATAGTGCCCCGCGCAGGCCTTGAGGGCGCGCCCACTACCGCACCCCTGATGGGACACCCAGGCTAAAGATGGTTCTAAAAGTTAAAGCGGCCAGCCACTTGGAATGCCCGCGGTCCGCCGGAACCGAAGATATTGCCGGCGCGGCTAGTGGGCTGTCCGAATCCTCCGCCGGAAGACGTCAAATTGTAGCTATAGCCGCCCAGGTTGGCAATGTTGAATATGTTGAAGCATTCGCCGATCAGTTTCAACTGCAGCCGTTCGGTGCCCAGATTGAACGTTTTGGTAATACGCAGATCCTGGGAATTGAAGCTGCGCGGGAACGACCAGGTGGAGGGCAGCACGATAGTCGGAATGGTTCCGGTGGTGGTGGTCTTGCCGGCGTAGTTCTGGTTGAACTGGTTGACGAGTTGGACCATCTCGGACTGCCGGGCGCTGATCCCGAATTCGTTGTAGCCGATGCCGGGCAGAGGCGAGCCGCCGGTTTCTCCCGCGGCGACTGCGCCATTGCCGTTCAAATCCACCCCGGAGATCATCGGCTCGATCGGTCCCACGCTCTGAAACGAAGTGATGCCGGAAACCTGGAAACCCCAGGGAAGATCGACCACGATGGAACCGGTAAGCAGTTGGTGGCCGGCCTGCGGTCCCCAACTGGCGAACCAGTTGCTGTCGTTCACCAGGCCGTTGTAACCCACCTGATCGGAGTAAGCATAAGACAATTGGCCTGAGGTGCGGCGGGAGAAGCGCTTATTGGCCTTCAGCAGGAGCCCCTTGTAATGCGAGCGGGCGCCGCTGATGATGCCCTGGATTACGCCAGTGGAGCATTCGGCGGTGGGATCCAGAGCCTGTGCGCCCTGGCAGACGGGGATCACGGGCCCGGCGGCGCTGTAGAAGTGATTGAGGTCCGTGTCGCGGATCATCTGGTGCATGTACTGGCGGAAGACGAAGTCGGCGGTCACCACGAAATCGGAGCGCACCTCGCGCTGTACCCCGATGCTGGCGTGTTCGGAATACGGCGGACGGAAGTTTTGGGCGAGCAGCTCCTGGCCGGTTTTGAACACGTTGATATTTCGAATGGCGAGGCTGGTGTTGCCGGGAGGCCCGAGCTCCGCCTGTGCGCCGGCATAGAACTGCGGGATAAGCTGGACCAGCTCCGCGCCGGTGAAGGTAGTCGGCTGGCTCGATGAGAGCTGGGTTGCAGCGGCGGCGGCAATTGGCCAAAGCCGTTGATCTGTGAAATGGTCGGGAAGAAAACGCTGTCGCCCAGCAGGGCGCGTCCGGTACCGGCGGGTCCCAGCATGGCGCGCTCGATTAAGCGGACTTCCAGATTGATGGTGTCGTAGTAGATACCGGCGCCGCCGCGCACCACGGTCTTGTTGTCTTTAGTCACGGTCCAGGCGAAGCCCAGCATGGGACTGAAATTGTGCGGCGAATGCAGCTCGTGTCCCAGATTACCGGCGCCGTAGATAGGCGCCAGATACGCGGGCTTGGTGAGATCGAAATTCAACGCATTACTTTCGTAGGTCCAGGCCAGGCCGTAATTCAGGCTGAAGCGGGGCTTGATGCGCCAGTTATCCTGCCAGTAGAAATGCAGAGTATTGTCATGATCGGCGTTGCCGCGATTCCATAACGGCGGCTGGTTGATATCGCCGACGCCCATGGCGAACCCGGCGACTGGTAGCTGCAGGAGGTCGTTAATGGTGTTGAACGAGGACGGAATGGAGATCTGAAATGGCGCGGGCACCTGGGAATTGAAGTACTGCACGATCTCGGGCGAATAGAGGACGCCGGCGGCCGGCGCGGCATAAGCGTAAGTGCCGGTGCCCCGCTGGTATTCCCAATAGGCGCCAAATTTCATGGAGTGACCGCCTTTCATCTTGCTGATGTTGTCGGCGAAGATGTGGCGGCGCAGCACGCGGCTCTGCGGGGCATTTGTAGCGTTGCCAATGGTGAAGTTAGAAACGCCGTAAATACTGAAGTTCGGCATTCCCAATCCAATACATGGCGCCGGACATTCGGAAGCGGTGGGAGGGTTATTGGTATTCGACCAGTAAGTGTAGGAATAGCGAAACTCGTTCGAGGTAGACGGAGTAAGCGCGCTGGTTAGTGCGAAGACCCCGGAATCGGCCCAGTTTTTGTTTACGTCCCAGTCCGAAGGCAGGTCGCCACCGCCCGAGGGAGCATAGCCGTTGTTTCCGTCGTGTGAATATCGCAAGGAAGCGCTATGTTTGGCGTTGATGGCCCAATCCAACCGTTCGTTGAGCTCGTTCTCATGAAACGGGCTGGAAGCATAGGACGCGAACTGCTGGAAGATCGGGTCGCTGGGAAATTCGCTATAGACGCCTACCTGGTTGGTATGTTCCAGGGCCGAAAAGAAGAACAGTTTGTCCTTGATGATCGGGCCACCGATATCGAAGCCCGACTGGCGGCGCGCGAAGAAGGGACTGGCCGGCTCGGTGGCCACGCGCTGCAGATACGGATAAGCCGACATATTGTGATCGCGGAAGTAGAAGAACGCCGCGCCATGCAGCTCATTAGTCCCGCCGCGGGTAGCGATGTTGATGGCACCGCCGGCGCCGATGGCGGTGGAGAGATCCATGTTGGTTGAGGAGAGTTGGAATTCCTGCACCACTTCCTGCGAGAAATTCTGCTGCGTGCCGCCGGTCACCGAGTCGGCGATAGTGGCGCCATCGACCGTGATACGCACGCTGCCATTACCGGAGTCGGCGCCCAGGATGTTCACGTCAAACAGGCGGTTATATTGGCCGACGCTGTTCGCCGAGACACTGACACCTGGTTCGAGCATGGCGAGGTTGAGGAAGCTGCGGCCATTAAGTGGAAGGTTTTCGATCTCCTGGCGAGTGATGACGCCGGAGATGGTGTGACTGTCATAGTCGATCTGGGCGGCCTCTCCCTGTACACTGACGACTTCGCTAGACGCGCCGATCTGCATCACGAGATCGAGAGTAGTGACCTGGCCTACCTGCACGGTAGCCTGCTCCAGCAGAGTGCGAAATCCGGACGCCGCCGCCCTGATCACATAGGATCCGGCGGGGAGAGGGGCCACGCCGAAGGTCCCATCGGCGCTCGATATCACGTGGTGTTCGGCGCCGGTATCTTTGTTAGTAACCGTTACCGAGGCTCCCTGCATGACCGCGCCGCTTGGATCGTGAACGGTACCGTTCATGGAGCCCACGGGCACTTGCGCCAATAAGGGAACCAATCCACATGCTGCGATGCACAACAGCGACACACCGAGTCGCGCTCGATTGATCATTTGCCCCTCCACACGTGGTGCGCTGGAAAGCACACGTCGCGTTAGATTAATCATGGTTGGGCACCGTTGTCAAGGGGTAATGCGACTTTAGTATGTGACATTTGTGAAGTGACACGGTACCGGCCGTTTGTGAGTGGACAGGGCGGGTAGATAGTACCGATATGCGAGAATCACAGGCGAGGAGCCAACATGAGATATCCGGCGTTACTCTTCCTCTCGATGCTGTGGACGCCTTGCGCCCAGCCAGCCGATGCCGTAGCGGATACGCCGCCGATGGGATGGAACAGTTGGGATTGCTACGGCACCACGGTAACGGAGGCCGAAGTCAAGGCAAATGCCGACTACATGGCGAGTCACCTGAAAGCGCATGGCTGGCGGTATGTAGTGGTTGACATCCAGTGGTCGGAGCCTAACGCCCAGGCGCACGGATATCGCCCCGACGCGCGCCTGGCAATGGACGAATACGGGCGGCTGATTCCGGCAGTGAACCGCTTTCCGTCGTCGGCGGGGGGTCGCGGTTTCGGGCCTTTGGCGGACTATATCCACGGCCTGGGATTGCGGTTTGGCATTCACATCATGCGCGGCATTCCCCGGCAGGCGGTAAAGGCGAACCTGGCGGTGTCGGGCAGCCGGGCGCACGCCGCCGAGATCGTCGATGTATCGTCAGTCTGTCCATGGAACATCGACATGTACGGGGTGGATACGAGCCGCCCTGGCGGGCAGGATTATTACGATTCCATTATCAAGATGTACGCGGATTGGGGCGTGGATTACATCAAAGCGGATGACATCGCGCGGCCGGCGCATCGCGGTGAGATTGCCGCTTTGCACCAGGCGATTAAGAAGACAGGGCGGCCCATGGTTTTGAGTTTGTCGCCTGGCCCGGCCATGATCCGGGACCTAGCGTTTCTGCAGGAGAACGCCAACATGTGGCGCATCTCGGATGACTTCTGGGACGATTGGAGCGCCCTCCGGTTGAATTTCATTCTGATGTCGATATGGAGCGGCATCGGGCGGCCCGGCGCGTGGCCGGATGCGGATATGCTGCCGCTGGGGCGGATTGGCATCCGGGCTGAACGCGGCGACAACCGGATGACCCGGTTTACACTCGACGAACAGCACACGCTAATGAGTCTCTGGTCGATCGCGCAGGCGCCGCTGATGTTCGGCGGGGATCTGCCGAGCAATGACAGTGCCACGCTTTCCCTGTTGAGCAACGACGAGGTACTGGCCGCCGATCAGCAGGGAACACACGGGTCAGCTTTCGCGGAGGGTGGAGACAGCATTGTATGGACGGCCGAAGCCCCCGGCGGCAAGGCCAAATATGTCGCCGTATTCAACGTGGGCAACGCCGCGGCGATCGACATCCGGGTGGACTGGGCGGCCCTCAAGCTGCCGGAAAAGTGCGCCGTGCGCGATCTTTGGGCGCGCACCGACAAGGGAACCATATCCGACGGGTACACCTTCCGTGTGCGTCCGCATGCATCGGGCTTGTACCGGGTGGCGGCGGCTCGGGAATAAACTTACTCGACAATCGCCCAGGAACGGTCGGGATCGAAACTGGTGACCGGCGCGGGCCCCTGGCCGGGAACCGGAGCAATGTCCTTCTGGTAAACCACGCCATCCTGGTTGACGATGAAGGTGTGAATGCCGGTCACCCCGTATTCGGCCGGCCATGCTACCAGAGCGAACCCGCCGATCATCTTGTCTTTGACGGTATACCGATGCGCGCCACCCGGGGCATTGGGGCCCTGTGAATCGAGAACCCGGTAGTAATATCCGTGGTATGGCTTGGCGCCGCCCTTGTGGAGACCATTCCACGCGGCGTGCGCGAATCCAGCGGGAACTAGTGGCTCACTTTCCCCTTCCCAATAAAGCCCATCGTGCTGCCCCGCTGTGCTCATCAGGCGCGGAGAGTACTTCAGCAGGCCATCCCGGTCGCGATCCTCGGAAGCATATTTGGTTTGGGCGTCCACATATCCGTGGCAAACCTCGATCGCATCCAACTCGTCGGCCCCGATGCGGCGCGCGTGCATTTCGGCGGGGGCCTGCGACCCTTCAAAACTCCATTTGCCTTTGACCTTCAGAATAGGCACGGGAAAAGGCCAATCCTCATCGCCGATAGCGAGGATCGCGCGGTTCGGACTCATGGGAGAGATCTCGAGCCGGTATTTCGCGCGCGCCAACTTGGCGAATTCAGCCTGTTCGGCACGGTCCTGATCGGGGTTGCCGCAAGTCAGAATTCCTTTTGCCCGCGGGCCGAAGATCGCCATCAGCCGGGCGGAATCGTGGCTATCGGCGGCGCTGATAACGGCCTGCGCGGCCGCGTCGGCGGAGTCGAATTTCTCCTGGGCCATAGACGGCGCGACGCACGCCACCACCGCCGCAAAGATTAGATAAAGTCTGCCAGTCATGTGTTATCTCCTGCCCCCGCCACGACCACCTCCGCCGCCGAAACCTCCGCCACGCCCGCCAAATCCGCCGCCACCGAATCCACCAACCCGGCCCGCACCCATGCTGGAGAATCCGCGATCGCTTTGCATGCGCGCCATCCCGCCATTGTGATAACCGCCAAAAACGCTGTGATTACCGGTAAAGCCACGCTGCTCGAACCCTCGACTTCCGAAGCGCTGGCTCGAAGGCATACGTTCCCGATTGAAACCCGGCGACCGGCCGCCCCCAATTCTCCCGGGAGCCACGGCGAAACCGCCAGGCCGCCCAAACCTACCCGCCACTTCGCGATTAGCGTAAGGCACGCCCAGGCGGTGTGCGGGATCATGCGCCCACACCGAATTACCCATCCACCGTCCGTCTCCGAAACCGTGGAATCCGTAACGATGGAAGAATGAATGGTCGATAAAAATGTCGCCGCCGAACCAGTTGCACCCCCAACCCCAACCGCCCCATCCCCAGCCGCCCCAGCCGCCGAAATACAGGCCCAGATCGAACCCCGGAAACCATCCAAAGCCTATGTCAATCCCCGGGTAAAGGAGCGGCGGATAAGCACCCCACACGGGCGGTCCCCACACATAAGCGGGATTGTAATTCGGCACGTACCATACATCGGGATCGGCGGGTTCGATGGTGATCGCGGGTTGGCCACCCTGGTTTTCGGTGGCGACAGTCTCTTGGGGAGTGGAGCGGAGAGTGCCCCGCTGCTCGGCCTTCGCGCGCATGCGCTGGACGGCCTGCATGACGTCCGCCTGCTGCGCGAGAAAGGCATTTCCGAGTTGCGTGGTCCAGGTCAGACTCTCCGCCAACTGGGCAAGCACCTGAGGAAAAGCAACCAGCCCCTGCACGCTGGGATCCCAGCTCTGCTTCTTAGCCTCATCCATGAGCTTGGAGGGTTTCCATTTGGCATGGTCGCGTGCCCACTGCTCCGCCTCCGCGATTTCTATGGGATAGGTGGAGGCAGCCAGTATTTCACCCACCAGGGGATCGGGATCGAGAGCGATAGGCGCTACCAGATCGTCGAGCTGCTCGGGTGTTGCTGGGGTGCCGGGCGGCGGTGGCGGCGGACCGTTCTGCTGCCCATATATCGACACGCCAAGGGCGAAAACGAGGAGAGCGGGGAGAGCGGCCAGCAACACTGTGCGCGCATAAGGTCCGAAAAACGAGGCGCAAAGGTGTCTGAAACGGTCTGGAATCGGGTATGGCACAATGCTCTCCTTGAGCTGACAATTTCAAGGTAGAGCAATTGAAAGACCGATTCCTATCGGCTTAGGCAGGTAAATTCGCGAACTCTGAGCAGTAGTTGGCGGAGAGCGCGGTGCGTTTGTTCACCTGCATGCCGCCCGGCCAACCGGAGGCGCTGCGGGTTCGG
Source organism: Bryobacterales bacterium (assembly GCA_963843255.1). Lineage (GTDB taxonomy): Bacteria > Acidobacteriota > Terriglobia > Bryobacterales > Bryobacteraceae > Bog-159. The sequence goes on from CAWJJQ010000014.1 coordinate 117,745, forward strand.
CGCCCAACTTCCGCAGCAGCCACATCATCGGGCACCAGTCGGTGAAGGCCGATTGGAACAGGTTTAGACCGACAAAAGCGGTAAACAGGAACCAGTTGGGATTGACCCAATAACCCAGGGCCACGCTAAGTATCACGAAGAAACCAGCGATGAGTCGTAAGTAACGTTCGATGGACATTTGACTTTTCTCCTGCGATTGACCACGTAGTAAACAATGGGTACCGTCATGCGCGACAGGGCCAGTGACGCCACTTCGCCCGCCATTAATGCTATGGCCAGACCTTGAAAGATGGGGTCGAACAAAATGACTCCCGCGCCCACCACCACGGCCGCCGCGGTAAGCAGCATGGGCCGGAAGCGGACGGCGCCGGCATCGATCACGGCTTCATCGAGCGGGATGCCCTCCTGTAAACGCAGCTCGATGAAATCGACCAGGATGATCGAATTCCTGACTACAATACCCGCGCCGGCGATGAAGCCGATCATGGAGGTGGCCGTGAAAAAGGCGTGCAGCATACCGTGCGCCGGCAGGATCCCGACCAGCGAGAACGGAATCGCGGCCATGATCACCAGAGGTGTAATGAACGATTGGAACCAGCCCACTACCAGACCGTAGATCAGGATCAACACCGCCGCGAACGCGATTCCCAGATCGCGGAAGACTTCGTAAGTGATGTGCCATTCGCCATCCCACTTCACGGCATAATGTTCGGAGTCCGTAGGCAGCGAAGCCATGTGCTGCTCAATGGCATAACCGCCGGGAGCCTGGAACTTATCCATCTCCGGCCCGAGCTTGAGGATGGCGTACACCGGGCTTTCCATGGCGCCGGCCACATCGCCTGTCACGTAAGTGACCGGCATGAGGTTCTTGTGGTAGATGCTCTTGTCGGCGGTTACTTCCTGGCTGCGCACCAACTCCCCCAACGACACCAGGCGACCTGTACGGCCCTGGACTTTGAGTGTTTTGATTTTTTCCAGATCGGAACGGCCGGCGCGGTCGAGCCGCAGCATGAGAGGGATGTCCTCCTTGGCCGAATCGGAATGCAGTAATCCTGCTGCATAACCGGAAGACGCCATCGACATGGTGCCGGCGATATCGTCTTCGGAGATGCCATTCAGCGCGGCTTTTTCTTTGTCGACCAGTAACTGGTATTCCGGCTGGTCGTCTTCCACGTACCAGTCCACATCGACCACGCCATCGGTGCGCCGCCACAGGTCGCGGATGCGGCGCGCGATGTTGACGCGCTCGGGCATATCGGGGCCGTAAACTTCCGCCACCAGGGTTTCGAGCACGGGCGGTCCGGGGGGGACCTCGGCGACTTTAACGCGTGCGTTATATCGCGCGGCTACCAGCAAGAGCCGCTGGCGGACCTGCTTGGCGATCTCGTGGCTCTGCAGTTTGCGATCGCTTTTCGGCTGCAGGTTCACCTGGATGTCGGCCACATTGGATCCCTGGCGCAAATAGTAATGCCGCACAAGACCGTTGAAGTTGAATGGCGACGCGGCGCCCACATAGGTTTGCAGGTTGACGACTTCCGGCTGATCGAGCGTGGCGCGCGCCAGGGCGTTGGTGGCGCGGGCGGTCTCTTCGAGCGTTGTTCCATTCGGCATGTCGACGATGACCTGGAATTCGCTCTTGTTGTCGAAGGGCAGCATCTTCACCTTGACGAACCGGACATAGAACAACGAGACTGCGCCCAATAGCAGGGCCACTACGCCACAGAGAAAACCCCAACGCATCAACGGCACATGCAACAGATTCCCCATGACACGGCGGTAGAGCCGGGTGAGGGCGTCTTCCTTTTCACCGTGGGCGGAGGCGTGGCCCGGCTTGAGAATGCGGACCGCCGCCCAGGGCGTCACTATGAAAGCGACCAGCAACGAAAAGACCATAGCTGCGCTGGCCCCAATGGGGATGGGCCGCATATACGGCCCCATGAGGCCGCCGACGAAAGCCATGGGAAGAATGGCCGCAACCACCGTGAGGGTGGCGAGAATGGTGGGGTTACCGACTTCATCGACGGCCTCGATGGCCACGTCAAACGGCGGACGCGCGCGGTTGGCCGGCATGCGCCAGTGGCGCACGATGTTTTCGACTACCACAATGGCATCGTCCACCAGTATGCCGATGGAAAAGATCAGGGCGAACAGCGTGATGCGGTTCAGGGAATAGCCATACAGGTAGAAGATCGCCAGCGTCAGCGCGAGGGTAACCGGGATGGCGATGAACACGATCAGCGACTCGCGAAATCCCAGGGTGATCGCTATCAGTATGCTGACCGAGACCACCGCGATCAACATATGGAGCAGCAGCTCGTTGGATTTTTCAGCTGCCGTCTCGCCGTAGTGGCGGGTGATATCGACCTGCACATCCGACGGAATCACACTGCCCTTGAGCGGCCCGATGCGCCGGAGCACATTATCCGCCACGATCACCGCATTGGTGTTTTTGCGTTTGGCGACGGCGATAGTGACGGCGGGGAGGAATTCGCGGGAATCCGCATGCGCCATGCGGACGTATTGAGCGGGCTCCTCGCCGCCATCGGAGACTTCCGCGACATCGCGCACCAGGACCGCTTTATCGTTTGCCACGCCGGCCACTACGTTGCGAACATCGTCGGCTGTGCGCAGAAACTCACCGGTCTCGAGCAGGAATTCGCGATTGCCGTTGTCGAAGCGGCCAGAGGGCAGGCGCCGGTTCGAGAGACCGAGGGCACCGGCCACCTGGAGCGGCGCGAGGTTGTAGGCCGCCAGTTTCGCGGCATCCAGCATCACGCGGACTTCGCGCCGCTGGCCGCCGATCAGCGTCACGGCCGATACGTCGGGCACCTGCTTGATGGCGTCGTGCACCTGGGCCGCGATCTGGCGCAGCTCGAAATCTCCGTAGCGCTTGCTCGAAAGAGTGAGAGCCAGAATCGGGACATCGTCGATAGAACGAGGCTTCACCAAAGGCTGCGAAGCGCCGGGCGGGATGATATCGAAATTGGCGCGCAGCTTCTGATTGAGTCGCACGATGCTCTTCTCCTCGTCTTGGCCTACGTAGAAGCGGACAATAGCCATCGATGCGCCCGGGCTGGATGTCGAGTAGATATACTCTACACCAGGGATCTCCCACAACAGCTTTTCCATCGGCTTGGTAATGCGCTCTTCCACTTCGCGGGAGGATGCGCCGGGCATCTGCACGAAGACGTCGATCATGGGCACAATGATCTGCGGCTCTTCCTCGCGCGGCAGACGCCATACGGCGAAGGCGCCGATGAGCAGCGCAGCGACGATGATTAAGGGAGTCAGCTTCGAGGCGATCCATACCTGCGCGAAACGGCCCGCCGGTCCCAGGCGCTTTTGCCCGGAGGCTCCCTGGCTCATGGCCGGACCTCGACGGGCGCGCCATCCGCGAGCATGGCAGACGGCGACGTGACTACCTTCTCGCCCTCGCTCAATCCCGACAGAATTTCGATGCCCTGAGGGCCGCGCTGGCCGGCGGTTACCAGCCGGTTATGCGCGAAACCATTTTCCACAACGAATACCGATTGCAGTTGGCCGCGCTCAATCAAAGCGAGGGCGGGCAGAGTGAGCACTTTATGCGCACCCATTGGGAAGAGGGCGCGCCCGAACATGCCGGAGCGCAGATTGGGCAACGGCGGCAGATCAATTTTCACGATGTAGGACCGGGATGCCGCGTCAACGGCGGGCACGATCTCGGACGTTCGGGCGTCGAGGCGGCGATCGAGCGCGTCGAGGGCCACCTCGACAGCGCCCCCGGACTTGACGAGCGGCAGCTTAGACTCGTCCACCGACACCTCGAGCCGGTAGGCGCCGTCACGCTCGATGATGAGCAGCGGCGCACCCGGCGCGGCCAGATTTCCCGGCTCCACGGACCGGGCGGTCACTACGCCGGCGAACGGCGCGGCGATGCGCGCATAGTCGCGCATGATTTTAGCGGCACGGATCTCTTCGCCGGTCTGCGCCAGCTTGGAATCGAGCTGGCTGCGGCGCCCGCGGGCCATGTCGTACGCGGCTTGGGCCGACTTCAAACGGGCAGATGCTTCATCGAACTCCTGATTGGAAATCGATTTTTTGGCCGCCAGCTCTTCCATCCGCTTGAAAGTGCTCTGGGCCAGGTCCAGGTTGGCCTTCGCACCGGCCATGCCGTTGTCGGCCTCAGGGAAGGCGCTGCGCACTTCGGCGGCGGACGCTTCGGCACGGCGTACGCCGGCATCCAGATCCTGGGCGTCGAGCGTGACCAGTTCCTGGCCCTCGCGGACCCGGTCTCCTACCTGCACGGCGACCTGGCGTACGTACGCCATTACCTTGCTCGAAAGAACCGTGGCCGTGCGGGCGCGGACGGTACCCGTCGTTTCGTAGGTAGCGGGCCAGTCTTCAGTGCACACAGCAGCGGTCTGCACCGTGATGGCGCGACCCGGGGTAGCCGCCCTGGGGTGCGTTGCCGCGCCGCCGCAGCCGGCCAGGGTTACCCCGGCCAACCACAGCAGCAGCGCGGCCAGGGCGTCTGGTTTGTGATTTTTGATCGCGTGCTCCATCAGTTCAAGACCTCCGAATCGGGCGAGAGCCGTCCCGCTGCCAGATCCAGCGTGGTGGCGGCGATGCGCTGATCATGCACCGCGGCCAAATACCGCGTGCGGCTTTCCAGCACCGCGGTTTCGTTTCGCAGCAGGTCCGTCACGTTGCTCATCCCTGCTTCGTAACGGTTCTGGATGATGCGGAGGCTTTCGTCAGCCTCGGCTACCGCCGCTTTAGCCACTTCGATGCGCTGCACGGCGGCGCGTAGTTCGGCCCAGGCGCGCCGGACCTCCAGGCGAACCGCGGAATCGACGCGCTGCTCGTCGGCATGCGCGCGGTCCAGCCAGTGGCCCGCCTCCGCGATGCGGGCCTTGTCGCCGTTCCCATTGAAGAGGTTCCAGTGCAGGCCAATCGAAGCCAGCCAGTTGGCGCCACCCTTATTGATGAATTGCTGGCGGTCGGCTTCAAAGGCGCCGTGAAACCCGACTTGGGGAAAAAGCGCGCCTCGGGCTGCATCCGACTGTGTTTTCGCGAGGCTGGCTGCCAGATGGGAGGCGCGCGCTTCGGGACGCGCGGCGGAAGCATCCCGCTCCAGGGATGCCAGCTCCAGATCGGGCAGCTCCATCGGGTTCAGCGCGCTGGTGAGCATATGGAGGGTGTCGAGAGGAAGGCCCAGTGCGTCATTCAGGGCTGATTTCGCGACGTCGAGATCCGCCGCTCTTTGGATTCGCTGTTCGGTGACCGCGGCGAGATGAACGCGAATGGAGAGGACATCCACGTCGGTAGACATACCGGCTGCGCGCACCGATTCGGCGCGTTTCAAATCCGCCTCAGCCGAGCGCACCGCCTGCTCCGCCGTCTTTAGGCTCTCGGCCGCCAGTGCCACGCCATAGTAGGCTTTGACCACGCCCGAGATCACCTGCATTTGAGTGCGGCGCTGATCCTCGGCGGTTATCTGCCGTGACAGGTCCGCCGATTTCACGGCGTTGCGGGTCTGCCCGGCATCATAGAGAATCTGATCGACAGAGAGGACCGATTGGAAATTGTTCAGGGAATCCGGACGATTCAGGGGGCCGATGTTGAAGTTATCCGGACCAAACTGGTGCTGGGTGAGCAGAGAGCTGAAGACGAAAACGGGATTATCGCTGCGAGCGTAGGACTCGGAATACATCAGTTTGGGCAGCCAGCCGGCTTTGGCTTCGTCAATGCGAGCCGCGGCCGCGCGCAGGCCGGCATTGGAGACGGCTACAGCTTTGTTCTCGCGGAGGGCCAACTGGACGGCTTGGCGCAGAGACAGCGAGTCCTGCGCCAGCAGCGGCGCGGCGAGGATCAATAGCAGAATGTTTCTCATGATTTCGGACTCAACCATCCGCTCTACATTGCAAGATGCAGATCTGGCTTACAGGTGACATTTGTAGGAATGTAGAGTGGGCATTGCCTCGAAATTCCAGGTTTTATTGGGGAAAATAGCGCGGTCAGGCCCAAACTTCGCCGGCGATCTCGACAATGCGTGCCAGCTTAGCCCATTGCTCGTCGCAGGTGAGCAGATTTCCTTCTTCGGTGCTGGCGAAGCCGCACTGCGGGCTCAGGCAAAGCTGGCTGATATCCAGATAGCGGGCGGCGGCATCGATGCGACGCTTGATTTCATCTTTGGATTCCAACTGGCCGGTTTTGGAGGTAATCAGCCCGAGGACGACGAACTTTCCTTTGGGCACAAACCGCAGGGGCTCGAATCCGCCGGCGCGTTCGCTGTCGAACTCCATGAAATAGCCGTCCACTCCAATGCCGTTGAAGAGCAGCTCCGCTACAGGTTCATAGCCGCCTTGAGCGATCCAACTGGAGCGGAAATTGCCGCGGCACAGATGCATGGTGATGGTCATGCCGGGCGGGCGGCCGGCGATGGCGGCGTTGATCATGCGCGCGTAAGCGGCGGGCAACTGGTCGGGATCTTCTCCGCGATCGCGCACCAACTGCCTCTGTTCGGGGTCGCAAAGATAGGCGAGATTGGTTTCGTCGAGCTGCAGGTAGCGGCAGCCGGCGGCGGCGAAGGCCTGGACGGCGCGATGATAGGCTGCGCCCAGGTCGCTGTAAAACTCTTGCAGATCCGGGTAGACTTCGCGGCTGATGGCCTGGCGGCCGCCGCGGAAGTGCAGCACACTGGGCGACGGGATGGTCATCTTGGGCGTGGCGAGCGAGGCACGGTCGCGCAGGAACCGGAAGTGATCGAGCATGGGATGGCCGCTGAATCCGACCTTGCCCACCACCCGCACGCCCTTGGCCTTCGTGGCGGTTCCTTTGAACGCGATGCCGGCCTGGGGCGTGTATGGCTCGCAGCCTTCCAGGCGTTCCAGGAAATCGAAGTGCCACATGGCGCGGCGGAACTCGCCGTCGGTGACGCTGCGCAATCCGATCTCCGCCTGGCGGGCGATGAGCACTTCGATTTCGCGATCCTCGATGGTTTTCAATTCCTCGCTGCTAATGGCGCCGGCCTCGCGGCGGACGCGCGCCTCTTTCAATGCGGGCGTTCTGAAGCAGGCTGCCGACATGATCGGCGCGGAAAGGGGGAACGGTGCGCGGCATATCAGGATTTTGCCATTTCTTCGGCGGCGATTTGGAAGCTGGTGTTGGCGGCGGGAACGCCCGCGTAAATGGCGAGTTGAAGCAGGGCTTCCTCCAGATCGCAAGGCTCCAGCTCGCGCTCGAGGCCGGTACGGACGTGCAGGCGGAACTCTTCCCATCGGCCCAGCGCGGCGGCGGCGGTGAGGGCCAGCAGACGGCGGGTGCGATCGTCCAGACCGGGGCGCTGCCAGATGGTGCCCCAGGCGTATTGCGTGATCAGCTCCTGAAAGGCTCGCGTGAAGTCCGTGGCGGCGGCCGCGGCGCGATCCACATGCGCGTCGCCCAGGTTGGCGCGGCGCTTGGCCATACCGGCGGCACGTGTGTCGGCCGCGGGCGGCAGGAGGAGTCCGGTCATCGCAGCGGTAAACGACCGCGGCCTCTCGATGTTCGAAAGATGCGCGGTGGGCAAATGCTTAACGTGCGCGTGCTTGATCCCTTCGGCCAGCACTTCGCCGTGACCTTGCCAGGGAGTGGAAGCGTCGCGATCGCCCACGATGATCAGGACGGGCACATGTATGGAAGGCAGCAGCGACCGCTGGTCCATGTCGCGCACGGCAGCGCAGCAACCCGCGTATCCGACCGGATCAGTGGCCATTAGGACGCGGCGGATGTTGGCGATGGCGGGCATGTTCGCCGCCAGACGGTCCGGTGTGAAAAACCGCTGCATCACGGCGTCGCTGACCGCCGGCATGCCGCCTTCGAGCACGGTGCGGCGGCGCGTGTCCATGACGGTGGGATCGGGAAATCGCGCGGAGGTGTTGGCCAGAATCAGGTGCGTAACGCGCTGGGGTGCGCGCGCCGCCAGCCACTGACCGATCATGCCGCCGAGCGACAGGCCGCAGAAGGCAAACTGGCCGATGCCCAGCGCGTCCGCGATTCCCAGGGCATCGCCGGCCAGCGCTTCGATGGTGTACTCGCCGCCCGGCACATCAGAGGCGCCATGGCCGCGGAGATCGTAGCGGAGCACACGGAAATGGGCCTGGAGAGCGGCGGCCTGCGCATCCCACTGGGCGTGATCGCAGCCCAGCGAGTGGGAGAAGACGAGCACCGGGCCATCATCGGGACCGTCGATGCGGTAATTGTGGCGCAAACCGCCGGCTTCTACGGTAGGCATTTTATTCTTCGAGCAACCTCCTGCGGAACACTTCGGACGCGCCCAGGTATTCGTCCGGGCGGCCAATGCCGGCCAACTGCTCTTCGGTCAGCAGGCTGGCGATCTCCGGTTTCCGGCGCACGATTTCGGCCAGGGGCCGGCGGGATTGAAGCGCTTCTCGCGCGGCTTCCTCCAGCAACTTGTGCGCGGCTTCGCGCCCGATCCTTGCGGCAATCCACATGCTGACCTGTTCGGCAAATACGGCGCCCCCGGTGGCGTCCAGGTTGGCGCGCATGCGATCCGGGAAAACCGCCAGCCCTTCGACGACGCCTACGACCGCTGCCAGCGCACTACCGGTGGTTTCGACGACGCCGGCGAGCGTGTCCCACTCGGCCTGCCATCCGCCCGCCGCGCGTTCGTGCTCCTGTACCATGCCGGTGAGGAATGCGGCCACCAGGCCCGGCAAACGCGTGGCGGCGGCGAGGGCGATGGCGCACCCCGAAGGATTCCGTTTATGCGGCATGGCCGAAGACCCGCCACCGGCCTCGGCGACTTCTCCTACTTCGGGCTGCATGAGCAGGGCAACATCGCGCGCCACTTTGCCCAGCGCGCCAACATAAACGCCGCAGTGCGCCACCAGGGTCGCCAGGCCGTCGCGCTGCGTGTGCCAGGGCGCCTCGCTTAGCGGCAGACCGACTTCCTGCGAAAGCTCGCGCGCCAGCGCCGGACCTTGCGCGCCATAGGACGCCAGCGTTCCCACGGCGCCGCCGAACTGCAACACCAGGGCCTCGCCAAACGATCCACAAAGCCTGCGCCAACTGCGGTGTATCGCGCCGTACCAGACCGCGGCCTTATAGCCGAAGGTGATGGGCGGCGCGGATTGCAGCAAGGTGCGGGCCAGCATGACGGTCTGCGCATGCCGTTCGGAAGTTTCGCGCAGGGAGCGCTCCACGCGCGCATGATCCGCAGCCAGGACGGTTTGCGCGCGCCACAACAAAAGTATCATCGCCGAGTCGACGGCATCCTGGCTGGTGGCGCCCCAGTGCACATAGCGGCCGGCGGTCTCGTCGGTCTGGGACACGCGTGCGATCAACGCGTTGACCAGAGGGATGGCGACGCTGGCCGATTTCCGGGCCTCGCGGGCGAGGGCAGTGGCGTCGAAACCGCCGGGCACTGCGGCACGTCCGATGGAGGCCGCGGCGGACTGCGGGATCATTCCCAGGCGGGCCTGCGCGCGCGCCAATGCTGCCTCGAAGCCGAGCAGAGCAGCCAGCACCGAGCGATCGGAAAAAAGCTCGGCCAACTCTTCGGTGGTGCCCAGGCAACTCAGCAATCGCGACGGCATGACGCTATAGATCGAAGAACACGGTCTCCCGCTCGCCCTGCAGATGAATCTCGAAATCCCAGTGGCCGGCGGAAGTGCCGGGACACGCGATCAACGTCTGGCGGCGAACGTCGGGCACGAGGGTGAGTACCGGATCGTCTGCCAGGGCCGGGTCGCCGGCGAAGTAGACGCGCGTGCACAAGCGGCCCAATAACCCGCGCGCGAAAACCGAAACCAGGATGTGGGCGGCCTGGCAGCTGCCACGGCCATCCGGTACGCGTCCGGGGCGAATTGTTTCAAACGTGCATTGACCCTCAGCGTTTGTGGCCAGCCTTCCGAATCCGCAAAACGCCGGATCGGGGGCGAGGGGCCGGGTGTCGGCGGGGTGGTGGTAGCGGCCCGCGGCATCGGCCTGCCACAGTTCGATCATGCCATCCGGCACGGGCCGGCCGTCGCCATCGCGCAGGGTGAACCGCAGGCGGATGCGCTCGCCTCGGGCTTGCGGGCCGGCCATGCAGCCGAGCGCCGCATTCGCCGTCAGGCCGAAATGAAAAAACGGACCCACGGTCTGGGAGGGAAGACAGCACGGAGCATCGAGTGGGCGGGTCATAGCTGGCCCTCGAACGGCGTGGCTTCCCGCCCGCGCAGAATGAAATCGAAACGATAGCCCAGCGCCCACTCGGGTTCCGTCAATCCGATATCGAATTGCGAGATCAGCCGCCGGCGCGCGGCTTCGTTGGGGATGGATTGCGATATGGGATCGTAGGCCATCAGGGGGTCGTTGGGAAAATACATCTGGGTGACCAGCCGGGTGATGAAGCAGGGGCCAAACAGCGAAAAATGAATGTGGGCGGGCCGCCAGGCATTGGCGTGATTGCGCCAGGGATAGGCGCCCGGCTTGATGGTGACGAAGCGGTAATTGCCGTTGGCGTCGGTTATGGCGCGGCCTGCGCCGGTGAAATTTGGGTCGAGGGGCGCCGGGTGATCGTCGATCCAGTGCACGTAGCGTCCGGCCGCGTTCGCCTGCCACAGCTCGATCAAGGTATGCGGCACCGGGCGGCCGTCTTCATCGAGGACGCGGCCGGCCACCACAATGCGCTCGCCGATGGGATCGCCCGCATGCTGGCGCGTCAGGTCGTGGTCCGCCTCGCCGATCGGATTGTGGCCGCAGAGGGGACCGGTCAGCTCAGAGAGGGTGTGGGGAAGAACGATGGGCGGCTGCGCGGGAGCCCGCCGTACGGTGGAAGCATAAGGCGGATGCAGCAGGGAGGGCTGGTCGCCGGGTTCCGGGCGTGGATAGATCGTCATTGTGCCGCCATGGCAACGCCGTGGGCTTCGGCGGTACGAGCCTGCAAGTCGCGCAGGCAGTCTAATTCGGCCGCGGTGGGCGGCGGCGTTTCCGACACCTCGGCGGCAAAACGCACATCCCATCCGGTGGCGGCAGTCACCTGTTCGCGTGGGATTCCGGGATGCAGCGAGGTGACGATGAACTCGTTGCCGGCGGGGTCAGGCTGCATCATACAGAGGTCGCTGACCAGCAGTGTGGGTCCGGCGGTGCGGATGCCCAGGTCGCGGCGCTCGCGCCCGGTGGGCCCGTGCCCGAGGGTGGTGAGAAAGTCCAGTTTCTCCACGAAGGCGCGGGGATGCTGGCGCATGACGATATAGATCCGGCCACAAGAAGTGGCGATTTCCGGCGCCCCGCCCGCACCGGGCAGCCGCACGTCGGGACGGCGATAATCGCCAATTACGGTGCTGTTCAGGTTGCCGTAGCGATCCACCTGCGCGCCGCCCAGGAAGCCTACCGTGATGCGGCCGCCCTGCAGCCAGTATTGAAACATCTCGGGCACGGAGACGGTGGTCAGGGCGGTCTGGCACAGTTCCCCATCGCCAATCGAAAGGGGCAGCAAGGATGGGCGCGTCTCGATGGTTCCGGACTCGTATACCAGCGCCAGGCCGGGGGCGTGCGTCAGGCGCGCCAGGTTGCAGGCCGCCGACGGCAGGCCGATCCCGACGAAGCAGACATCCCGATCGCACAAGGCGCGTGCGGCGGCGATGGTCATCATTTCGGTGGCCGTATATTTCATCGGCGGACTCCGGCGCGGGCGGCGAATACTTCGGGCCCTTGTGCGATCACGTGGCGCTCGATCCAGGCGGTGAAGCGATCACGGTCGCGGGCGATTTCATCCCAAGCGGCATAGAACGAATTATCGCGCGAATAGTAGCCGTGGGCGTAGGATGGATGCGCCCCGCCGGGAACCACGGCGATGGCAGTGATGGTCCAGGAAGGCAGCACCGCGGCGTTGGGGCTGGCCGGAGCGAGCGAATCCACCACCTCCTCAACAGTGACCAGCGAGCGTCGCGCCGCCAGCACCACTTCCTTCTGCACCCCCACGATGCCTTCCAGCAGCACGTTGCCGCGGGCATCGGCTTTTTGCGCGTGGATGACGGCGACATCCGGCCGGTGGGCGGGCACGCAGGCGAGCGGTTCGCCGGTGAACGGGCAGGCAACAAAACGAATTTTGGGATTGACGGCCGGCAGATCGGTGCCACGGCTGCCACGGAAGAAAGCGCAGGGCATGCCCGCCGCACCGGCGGCGTACGCTTGCGCCATGGCGGCGTGACTGTGCTCCTCGATTTCGAGCGCGTGCGGCCAGCCGCGCTCCACCGCGTCGCGCAGGCGGTGGAGCGAGCCCACGCCGGGATTGCCGCCCCAGGAGAACACCAGCCGGCGGGCGCAGCCGCTGCCGATCATCTGGTCGTAGAGCAAATCGGGGGTCATGCGGATGAGGGTCAAATCGCGGCGGCGCTGGCGGATGATCTCGTGTCCGGCGGCGAAGGGAATCAGATGGGTGAAGCCCTCGAGGGCCACGGTATCGCCATCGTGGACCAGTTCGAAGATCGCGTCCGGCAGGGAATAGAAACGGGTCATTGTGCGAATAACGGTTAGTTGTGCGTTATTCGCCATTAGACGACGGCCGCACGCGGGAAGTCAAGGGAAGTGGAGCGTTGTGCGATTATCGGCTACGCTAGGAAAATGTCTCTGCCGGAAGGCGATCCGGATTTTGTTTTGTCGCTGGCGCGCGGCCTGCAGGTGATCGAGGCTTTTCACGAGGCACGCCACGGGCTCAGCGTCAGCGAGGCGGCCACCCGCACGGGGCTTTCACGCGCCGCCACCCGCCGCCTGCTGATCACGCTCGAATCGCTCGGCTACGCGGCGCACCAGGGCCCTTTGTTCCATCTCACCAGCCGCATCCTCCGGCTGGGGTTCGCGTTCGTCACATCCAATTCGATCGCCACGCTGGCGCTGCCGATCCTGGAGCAGCTCAGCGCGCACATCCATGAATCCTGCTCGGTCAGCCTACTGGATGGGGGGCAAATCGTGTATGTGGCGCGCTCGGCTCCCAAGCGGGTGATGACCATCGACCTGGGGACGGGCAGCCGGCTGCCGGCCTACTGCACTTCTATGGGGCGCGTGCTGCTGTCCGCCCTGCCTAAGGGCGAACTGGACGCGTATCTCGCGAATACCGAATTGCGGGCGATGACGCCCAAGACCATCCGCGACCGCAAGCGCCTGGCGGTGGCGATTCGCCGGGTGCGCGCGCAAGGCTACGCGCTGGTGGACGAGGAACTGGAACTGGGGCTGCGCTCGATCGCGGTACCTGTCGTGTCACAGACCGGGCGGACCGTGGCGGCCATGAACTCCGGCGTGCACGCGGCGCGGGTGACGGCCGCGGAACTGGTGGAGCGGATCCTGCCGGCACTGCGGGATCATGCCCGGCTGCTGGGCCAGATGCTGCATTGAGCGTCCCGCGGGGAATAAATTCTTTCCGCGGGATGTAGAGAACGCCGTGGCGGCTCCGACTAACTCCATGAAAGGGGAAGAAACGAAATGACAACCTTGACGCCGTACCTTTTATTCGATGGAACCTGCCATGAGGCGATGGAGTTCTACCAATCCTGTTTCGGCGGAGACCTGCAGGCGATAAAGGTGAAGGATTCGCCGGTGAAGGACCACATGCCTGCGTTTCAGCAAGAGAAGACCCTCAATGCCCGCCTGAAAAGCGGCAATGTGGAGATGTCGGCCTCGGATTGGCTTATGCCCGAACGAACACCGGCACGCGGCAACACCGTTTGCCTTTATCTGAGTGGCGGAACACGCGCGGAACTGCAAACGCTGTTTGAAAAACTCTCCGCGGGGGGGAATGTGACCGACCCTCTCCAGGAGCTGTTTTTCGGGACATATGGGGCGCTCAACGACAAGTTCGGGGTGCGCTGGATGTTTCAATCAAACAAGAACCAGGGGAGCGAATGAAATGAAATACATTTTGCTGATGTCCGGCACGAAAGCAGGCGTTGACGGGTATCTTGCCTGGCCGCCAAAGGATATAGAGGCGCATATGGGAAACCTGAGGGCGATTGTGAAGGAACTGGCCGAATCCGGGGAATTTGTGGCCACGCAGGCCCTGACCCGACCGGGCGAAGCCGTGTTGGTGCGCGGGGAGAAAGAAGGCCTGCCGGTCACGGACGGTATTTTCCCCGAATCGAAGGAGTTTCTGCTGGGCTACTGGATCGTGGACGTCGCAACGCCCGAGCGCGCGTATGCCATCGCGGGCCGGATCTCGGCGGCGCCGGGGCCTGGGGGAGTTCCGACCAACATGCCCATTGAGGTGCGCCGGTTCGGGCCGAGTTAGAGCGGGAACACGCCGAAGACGACGCTGGCCGCGGTCATCAGCACCGAGGCGGCGAAGAGAAACGGGGTCGTAAAGCGCTGGTGTTCGCCTAATTCCAGGTTAGCGAGGCCGACGATGAGAAACGTGGCGGGCGTGAGCGGGCTGACGGGGAAGCCAGTAGTCATTTGTCCGAGCAAGGCCGCACGGGCCACTTGCGCGGGCGCGATACCCGCGATTTTTCCGGCTTCGGCAAGCACCGGCAGCACGCCGAAGTAAAACGAGTCCGGATCGAACACCAGGCTGAGCGGCATGGAGACGACGCCCAACGCGGCCGGCAGATGTCGCATCCATCCGGCGGGAATGGCTTTGACGAAAGTGGCAGCCATGGCCGCGAGCATGCCGGACTCGCGCAGAATGCCGGTGAATGCGCCCGCAGCAAACAGAATGCTGGCCATCATGAGCGCTTCGCGGGCATGCGCGTCGACACGCGCGCGCTGCATGTGGATGTCCGGATAATTGACGGCGAGCGCCACGACCACGCCTGCCATGAAGACCACTACGGGCGGAAGGATTCCGCCGATCAGCACGCACATGAGCAGGATCGTAAGCAAGGCGTTCACCCAGAAGCGTCCCGGACGGCGCAAGGCTTTCTCCGGCTCGGTGAGCTCGCGGCGGTGCGCGAACTCCGTGGCTGACTGGGACGTCCATCCCAAGCGCTTTTCTTCCTTCCTGCCCAGCCACCAGGCGATGCCGAAGGTGTAGAGAAGCCCGACCGCCTGCACCGGGATGAGCGGCCGGAAGAGGTCGGCGATGGGGACGTGCAACGCGGCGGAAGCGCGAATCACGGGCCCGGTCCACGGCAGAAAATTCACCCCCGCCGCCAGCGACACGGCGCACGCGAGAATGCGGCGGGGTATCCCGAGGCGCTCGTAGAGGGGCAGCATCACCGGAATGGTGATGAGAAAGGTGACCGCTCCCGAGCCGTCCAAGTGAATGAGCAGCGAGAGCAGGGCGGTACCCATCACCAGCCGCGTGGGGCGCGTGCCGGCGGCGCTCAGAATGCGGCCGATGATCGGGTCGAGGAGGCCGGCATCGGTCATGATGCCGAAATAAAGGATCGCGAAAACGAACATGCCGGCGATGGCGGCCAGGCTTTCCACACCTTTGACGATGAAGGCGCCCGTCTTGAGCCCGAAGCCGGCGGCCAGCGAAGCGATCACCGGAACCGCGATCAGAGCCACCAGCGGCGAGGCGCGCTTACTGATGACCAGCGCCAGTAGCACCGTAATGGTGAGGAAGCCGAGTAACGCGAGCATCAACGCGGAGCGTCCACCGGGGTGATGATGCCGGCTTCCGCCATGCTGTCCAGATCGCGCGCCTCCAGACCGAGCAATTCGGACAGCACCTGGGCGGTATGTTGGCCCAATCCCGGCGCGGGCGCCCCGATGCGGCCCGGCGTTTCGGACATCTTGACAGGCGTTCCCGTAACGCGATGCGATCCGGCCGCCGGACATGCGATGGTGGGAAACATAGCGCGCAGGCCGGGCTGCGGATGCTCCGCGACTTCGGCAAAAGTGCGGACCGGGGAACAAGGGATACCGGCCGCATGGAACCGGTCCACCCATTCCTGCATGGTGGACTGGCGGAAAACGGCGTCAAGGATGGATTCCAGGGCGTGGCGGTTCTCGACCCGGCGCGCATTGGTGGCATAAGCGGCATCCGCCGCGAGATCGCCGCGGCCAATCACGTGGCAGAACACCGACCATAGCTTTTCGCTTCCGATGGCGATGGAAAAACTCCGATCGCTAGCCTGAAACACGCGGTAAGGAACCACGGTCGGAAAGCCGCTGCCCATGGGCTGCGGCACCTTGCCCGATCCCAGGAACGACATGTAGTTCGACGACATGGCCGAGATCATGGCGTCCAGCATGGACACATCCACATATTGGCCGCGGCCGGTCAACTCGCGGGCGCGCAGGGCCATCAGGATGCCGATCACGGCAAACAATCCGGCATTGATGTCGGCCACGGCATACCCGCTACGCACCTGCTCGCCGGCTTCGGTGCCGGTAATGCTCATGAAGCCGCTGGAGCATTCCACGATCAGATCCATGGCGGCCTCGTCGCGCGCGGGACCAGCTTGCCCGTAGCCTGAGATGGAGCAGTAGACGAGCCGCGGATTGCGCGCGGAAGCGGCTGGGTAGCCGAGACCCAAGCGGTCCATTGTGCCGGGCCGGAAATTCTCGATCAGCACATCCATGCGTTCGATCAGCCGGAGGCAAAGATCGATTCCGGCCGGCTGTTTCAGGTCGATGGAGATACCATACTTGCCGCGGTTGAGGCCGAAGAAGAACGACGAGTATTCTCCGGCGAAGGGCGGGCCCCAGCCGCGGCCCATATCGCCGCCCGCAGCATTTTCGAGTTTGTAGATGCGAGCGCCGAAATCCGCCAGCAGTAGTGTGGCGTAAGGACCTGCCAGGGCGTGCGAAAAATCCAACACCCGGATACCTTCGAGCGCGGCGGGAGAGTCCATAGATGTTTACGATAGTAAAACCAGGTCTGTTATGCAAACCGAACGCCTCGTGTGACAGGATATTGTTGCAACGGCCGGTTAACCGGAGATATCTGGATAACTTAAGATGATTGCGAGTGACCTCGGTTTTGCGCGCACTCTGATAAATTAGTGAATTAATGGAAGTCTTTGTAGCGCGCCAGCCAATTTTCGATCGGCACCTACAACTCTACGCATATCGTCTGTTGTATCGTTCCGCGGAAAGCCAGGTTGCCTTCGATGGCACCGATCGCGCGACTGCCGGCATTCAAGTGATCGGCAACACTCTGTTGACCATCGGCATCGAGAACTTACTTTGCGGCAAGAGAGCGTTTATCAATTTCGATCGCGGGCTCCTGCTGGGCGGATTGCATTCGGTTCTCCCGCCCGAGATCCTGGTGATCGAGATTCTCCGATCGGTAGCGGCGGACTCGGAAGTGATGGAGGCTTGCCGGAGTTTGTGCGAGCAAGGCTATGCCCTGGCGCTCGACGATTTCGTACCGGATCCCGAACGGGAACCGCTGGCGCGGGCGGCCAAAGTCATCAAAGTGGACCTGGTAGCGACGCCACGCGCCGACCAACAGCTCCTACTGAAAACATACCGGCCCCTGGGCATTGCAATGCTCGCGGAAAAGGTTGAGCACCAAGAACAATTCGAATGGGCGCTCAGCGCCGGTTACGATTATTTTCAAGGCTATTTTTTCGCGCGCCCGGCGAACCTGCGCGGGCGGCGCATACCGGCGGCTAAATTCACCTGCTTGCAGTTACTCGCTGAAATACAGCGCGCGGAGCCGGATTTCGATCGCTTGCAGGCGCTCATCTCGCGGGATGTGTGGCTCTCTTACAGCATCCTGCTCTATGTGAATTCGGCGCTGTTCGGCTGCACTACGGAAATCCGGTCAATCGGCCATGCTATGGCAGTGCTGGGCGAGGAAGGCATCCGCCACTGGGCAGCGCTGGCCGCTCTGCCGGTGATGGCGAAAGACAAGCCCGGCGAACTCATCACTCTTTCGCTGGTGCGCGCGCGATTCTGCGAACGCCTGGCGGCCCTTGCGCACGTGACCCTGCCGAACTTGGGTTTTCTGATGGGCCTGTTCTCACTGCTTGACGGCCTGACGGACCTGCCCATCCAGGAGGCGCTGGCGAAGGTCCACGCGGCCCCGGAAATCGCGGCGTCCTTGACCGGCGCCGCGCAGCCTGGCGAACCGTACGGCGATGTTTTCCAAATGGTGTGCCATTATGAGGACGCCAACTGGGATGCGCTCCTGTCACTGGCTGCCAAGTGGCGGATTCAACCCTCACAAGTCGCCGAAGCTTACGCGGAATCCACCCTGTGGGCCCAACAAGCGCTCCACGCCACATTCCGCAAAACTAATACGCGGCGGCACGTGCGCTACGCCGCCTCGGGCGAGCTGCGCCTGCTGCGGGAGGATCCATCGAACCGCGAAGCCGTAATTCCGGCCAGCCTCATAAATGTGTCGGTGGAGGGTTTGCAGTTGATGGTCACCGAGAAGATCCCCCTGCTTACCTATGTCCGGTGCAACGAACCGAAGCTTGGCATATGCACCCGTGGCCGCGTGCGGTACTGCAATTACGTGAAGGGAAAGTATCTCATCGGCGTAGAGTGCCGTGGCGGGACAGGCTGGCGCGAGCCCACGGATTCCCGATAGCCAGTTACTCCCGCTTGAATTTCAGAACAGCTCCATTCTGGTAAAGAGTCAGCGCCGAACCGTCCTTCTCAAACTCGATTTCCGCGTTGATGCCATCGTTGAAGAAGCGGGTCGGACTCATCGGGTCGATGCGCACAGGCCCTTGCGCCGTGGCCTGGGTACTGAGATGATCGCCTTCCGCCTTGATGGTCAACTTAAAGTTCGCGTTCAGGGCGTAGACGCCTTCGAACGATTTCATCTCTTCCGGACGTAGCGTGATGGCTTTCCTCTTATTGGGAGTTTCGACCGGCTGTCCCAGCGCGATCGCCAGCAGTCCCGCGGCGATCGGCCCGGTGGCTTGAGTGTTCGCGTTGGCTAGCACGATTGCCACCAACTTCTTATCCGGAATCCTGATGATCATGGTGTTGAATCCGTTGATGCCGCCGCCATGTTCGACGGCCCTCTCTCCGAAACGCTTGGTGATCACCCACCCGTAACCGTAGTCATTCAGGTTCGGTGTCCACATCTTCTCTTTCGACGCAGCGCTGAGAACCGCGGTGCCATAGAGAGCCTGGTCCCATTTCAAAAGATCATCCACCGTGGAGTAGAGCGATCCGGCGGCGTAGGGGAGCGACATATCCAAAAACGGCGCGCGTGATAACTTGCCCTGGTCGTTCTGATAGCCTTCGGCGCGATGTTTTAGGACCGTGGTGTAGTGATCGAATCCGGTGTCTTTCATCCCCAACCGATCGAGAATCGCCTGGCGAAGCTGGTCTTCATAACTCTTTCCAGTCACCTTCTCGATGACATAGCCCAGCAGAATGTATCCTGTATTGTCGTATTTGTATTTTGAGCCGGGGGTGAACTCCAATGGTTTCTTCTGGGTCAGCTCAATGATCTCGGCAGGGGTTCGCGCAATGCCAGCCTGCTTTTCGAAGAAGCCGGGAAGTTCGGTGTAGCTGGGAATACCAGATTCGTGACATAACAGATGATGAATCGTTACCGGCTGCCAGGACTCGGGCGCGTCCGTGTAGTATTTGCGGATCGACTCATCCAGCTTGATCTTGCCCTGTTCCACCAGTTGCAGCACGAGGGCGGAAGTGAACTGCTTGGTGATGGAGCCCAGACGAAATTTCGTGTCGGGCGTGTTGGGATTGTCCCATTCGGCATCGGCTAACCCGTAGCTCTTGCGAAAGAGCGGCTTCCCCTCTTTTGCGAGCAATGCCGAACCCTGAAAGCGGTGCTGGTCGACGAATGCCTGGACGAACGTGTCCGCCTTCACCGCGATATCCTGCCCGGCGGCGGCCGCTGTTATGAGCGCGAGAATCGGAAGGGAGCGTTTTAACATATCGGCTTATTGTCGAACGTGCGGAGCGCGACCGCAACATCGCCGCTGAGCTGACAAACGGCGAGGCGGTTCACAACGGCATGCTGTCAGGTCCATCACAGTGGATTCTTTTGCACCATAGCGATGGCTTGAACTATTGACATTACCAGTACGCCCATTTACGATGCGACCAAGGGCATACTTTCAGAGGGTAACTCGCAGTTTGTAGCGGACGGTAACTTCTCGTCCGATGTTAGTGTGTTTTTACTAATAGCTATAAGTGTGCCCCAAAGAGGGGGTTTTATGGGATCCGGCTCCAGATCATTCACCGTTACCACGGTCTACTCTATAGCACTTTTATTGTGCTGTACACTTACGGCATCCGCTCAAGAATTCCGCGGCACATTAAGCGGTCATGTTACCGATCCCAGTGGCGCATTAGTACCCAACGCCTCTGTGGTGGCTGTAAACAATGGCACACGGCAACCCTATACCGCGACTACGACCAGCGCGGGCTCGTATCAAATTCCATATATCCTGCCGGGCACATATACGGTCACGGTGAAAGCTGATGGCTTCAAAACAGCGGTGCAAGACAACGTTGTGCTGCAAGCCGGCGAGTCGCCCGTGCTGAACTTTACGCTGCAAGTCGGCGCCCTCACGGAGACCGTATCCGTCACAGCCACCCCGCCGCTATTGGATGCTGAGAACGCCGTCGGCAACAGCGTGCTGCAGGGCGCCGAACTGGAGAACGTCCCCATGGCGGGCCGTCAGATCTATAACATGATCAACACCGTTCCCGGCTCGCAATTCTTGCAGACGCAGTTCGGCGCATCAGGCTATTCGGGAACGCGCGGGTGGGATGTTTCGAATAACTATGTGCTGGGCGGCGGTGTGCAGGGATATCAGCAGTTCACGTTGAACGGCTCCAACATCACACAGCAGAACAATGGCACGGGCACCTGGCAGCTTGCGCCGAACATCGACGCCCTGCAGGAAGTGAATATCCAGACCACTAACTATGATGCACGTTTCGGCCGTTCGAGCGGCGGCTTCGTGAACATGGTAGTCAAGAACGGCACCAACCAGATACACGGCGATCTGTACGACTATTTACAGAATGGGCATCTAGACGCGAATAACTTCGAGAACAATCTGAACGGGATACCGACCCAGTTGGTTCACGAGAACCAGTTTGGCGGTACGATCGGCGGGCCCATCATCAAGGATAAGGTTTTTTACTTCGGCAGCTTCGAAGGCTATGTGGAAAACATTCCGTTCACCACACTGACCAGTGTGCCGCCGGCTTACCTTCGTCCACAGAGCGGCCAAGGGGTCGATTTCACGCAGACAGGCTTCACTATCTTCGAGCCGAACTCGACGTTTTGCACGAGCGGCGCTGCGGTTTCCAATTGCACCGGCGCCGGGGCGTCCCTGCAGCGCGTACCATTCCCCAACAATACGATTCCAGCGAACCAGATTAACCCTATCGGGGCGGCGGTGCTGAATCTGTACCCGCTCCCAAACGCCGGTTCCGGCCTCTACAATAACTACATCGCGAACGTCCCGGATCTCTACCGGTACTGGCAGCCGATGGCGCGCGTAGACTATGATACGAGTCCTTCTTCCCGCTGGTATAGCTTGTTCGCATTCCAGCACGGCACGGAATTCCGCAACGTAAGCGGGTTTCCGCCGCCCGCTGAGAACGGCAACATCAACACGATGCGCCAGGAACTGATGGCCAGCGAGGATTACACGCACGTCTTCTCGCCCACGCTGCTGGTGGATGCCAAGCTGACCTTCTCGCGGTTCACGGATCACTTCCCGGATGGTGACCTAACATCCACCGTGACGCCGCAATCCATCGGCTTGGATATGCCGAAGATACCGACCAGCAGCCTGGACCTGCTACCTGAATTTACATTGAACAGCTATCCGCAGGTGGTGGGCAACAGCGTCAGCAACGATGCATACAACAGCACCATTCTTGACGTGGATTTCACGAAAACCTGGGGCAAACATACGTTCCACTTCGGTGGCGAGGCGGCCTACTATCAGTGGGGCACGCCTAACAGTGTGGGGCGGCCTAACGGCTATTTCGGCTTCGGTACGCAGTACACGCAGGCGAATCCATATACCAGGGGCACCATTAGCGGCGTCAACGACGGCATGGGCGTCGCCGATTTATTGCTTGGCTATCCCGATAACGGCGGCGTCGACTACAACGCCTCCCAGTGGACCACCTTTCCCACCACGGCTGTGTATGCCCAGGATAACTGGCACGTTTCGAAACGCCTCACCATCGATATCGGTCTGCGTTACGACATTCAGTTTGGCTTGCAGGGTCTCGGACTGAATCGGGGCATGTGCTTCACGTGTGTCAACCCGATCACCAACGACCCCGCGTTTCAGGCTAACGTCGCCGCGGATACGCCGATCTGGGCCGCGGTGGGCCTGAATCCCAATCTTTCGACGGTGTACGGCGGCGTGCTGTTCGCCGGCCATAACGGGCAGCCGAACGACGCGTACAACACCGATTTCACCAATCTCGGACCGCGCTTCGGCTTCGCTTATCTGCTGAATCAGAAAACCGTGGTGCGCGGCGGCTACGGAATCATGTATTCGGTGGGCCTGGAAGGCGGATCCACGGTCGGATACAGCCAGTCGAGCCCCTACGAAGCATCGCTTAACGGCAACATCACGCCGAGCAACTACTTCGCCAGCGGCAATCCGTTTCCGAACGGGTACATCACTCCCCTGGGCGCGGCCGGCGGTCTATTGACCGGGGTCGGCAACGGCGCCTCGTTCGATTTCCCGGGGCGGCGCATTCCGCGTTCGCAGCAGGTGTCATTGGGGATCCAGCGCGAATTGCCGGCCGATATGTTGCTGGATGTGCGCTACGCGGGCAACTTCAACAACCGCCTGCGGACCACCGCATGGAGCGGCTCGCAGGGGAGTGTCTGGCTCAACGGCACCTGGACGAAGCAACAATTAGCGGCGGCGATTGCCAACCCCAACCTGTACAACTCGCAGGTTCCGAATCCCTTCTACAACATTCCCAGCGTGGCGTCCGGCACCTACCTGGGATCGTCGCCGACCATCCCATATTTTTATCTGACTTTGCCTTGGCCGGAATTCCCCGGTCCCCTGGGCAACTATGACGATCCGCTGGGAAAGAGCTATTTCAACTCCCTGCAGGTGCAACTCACCAAGCGGCTCTCCCACAATGTGATGTTCCGCGCCGACTACACTTACTCGAAAACGATGGTTGCGGGTGGTTACCTGAACGGATGGCCTTACCAGGATCCCAGCCTGCTGTATCAGATCTCGCCCAACGACCGCACGCATGTTTTCAGCCTCAGCGGTGTCTACGATCTTCCCCAACTGCACGCGGATTCGGGCAGCCTCAGGGCGTTCGCTTATGTCGTGAATCATTGGCGGGTAGCGAACGTGCTGCTGGTGGAAACGGGATTTCCGGAGGGTTTGCCCGGAGGCATCTATAATTCCACACACCCTTACACACCGGATGGCGGCTCGACTATGTCGCAGTGGATCTATAACTGCAACGGCAACCCCACCGCCTGTTACGAAACGTCGCTGCCTCCATTTGTGCTTTCGCAGGAGCCCGGGCAGATCGGTTCCCTGCGGCAGCCGCAGAATGTTAACCTCTCTCTTACGCTCGAACGCGAATTCCCCATTACCGAGCGATGGAAGCTGCAGCTTCGCGGAGAGGCGGACAACCTGCTGAACAGCGTCCTGTTTGGCGGCCCGGATACCAATCCCTATGACGGCCCGCCCGTTAAGCAGGCCAATGGTTCTTGGCAGGGGTTTGGGACCATCGCACCGTTCCAGCTCAACTTTCCTAGAATTGTTAAGCTGTCGTTGAAGCTGTTCTTTTGATGAACGCTCCAAAAATGAAAGGGCGGCCTGAGAGGCCGCCGGCCAGGGGCCTGCCCCACTTGGCTGTTTGCCTGATCGCGGCCGGCTCGGTTTACGCGCAGACTGCGGAGAAACCCGATCTGGCAAAGCAACCGACTCTTTATGTGGTCGGTTACGCGCATCTGGACACGCAATGGAGATGGGAATTTCCCCAGGTCATCGGCGAATATATTCGCAAGACCATGGAGGATAATTTCAAGCTACTCGACAAGTACCCGCACTACATTTTCAATTTCAGCGGTGCCGATCGCTACCGTTTCATGAAGGAATATTTTCCGGTCGATTACGCGCGGGTGAAGACCTACGTGGCCGCGGGGCGGTGGTTTCCGGCGGGATCGTCGATGGAAGAGGGGGACGTGAACGCGCCTAGTGCGGAGTCCATCATCCGGCAAGTCCTGTACGGCAATAACTGGTTTCGGAAGGAGTTCGGCAAAGCCAGCGCGGAATACATGCTACCCGACTGCTTCGGATTTCCGGCTTCGCTGCCGTCGATTCTGGCGCATGCGGGCGTGAAAGGCTTCTCCACGCAGAAGCTGGTATGGGGATCTTCGGCAGACGGCGGGGGCCTTGAATCACGCGAGCGTACGCCGGAAGGCACGCCGTTCAACGTCGGTGTATGGGTCGGCCCGGACGGGGCGAGCGTGCTGGCGGGCATCAACCCGGGGAGTTACGACGGCAACATCGACAGCGACCTCAGCCGTCCAGTGCCGCCTGCCCCGCCGGATACGGCGATGGAAGAGGTGCAGAAGAAACTGCAGGAGATGCAGCAGAAACTGAGAGAAGCGCAGCGCACGGGGCAGCAACCCGATGCGAAAGATATCCAGGAGTTCATCGCCCTACGCGATGAGCGCGAGGGCCTGGCAAGAGTCAATCATGACCGTCAGGATCAGCGATACCAGGACGACTGGGCAGCGAGGGTGATGGAGAACGGCAAAGTCAGCGGCGTTTTCACCGACTATCACTATTACGGGACCGGCGACATCGGCGGAGCTCCCGAGGAAGAATCGGTGAAGCGCCTGGAAGCCATCGTTACCGGGGGCAGCACCGACCTGCCACCGCCCGGGCAGTTCTTCTTCGGCGGGCCGCATCCGGCGTGGCCCGAGGTGAAGGTGGGCGATGGTCCGGTGCACGTGATCTCATCCAGTGCGGAGCAGATGTTCCTGGATATCACGCCGGCGGAAGAAGCCGGCCTTCCGCGCTACACGGGCGAAATGGAGCTGACCAATCACTCGGCCGGGTCGCTCACCTCGCAGGCTTATCAGAAGCGCTGGCTGCGCAAGCAGGAACTGCTGGCCGATGCGGCGGAGAGAGCGTCCATAGCGGCGGAGTGGGTGGGTGCGCGGCCATATCCGCTCGAGCGGCTGAACAACGCCTGGGCTTTGACGATGGGCGGCCAATTCCACGATACCGCCGCCGGAACAGCCACGCCGAAGGCCTACGAATTCGCGTGGAATGACGATGTAATTGCCATGAATCAGTTCGCCGGCGTGCTGCAGAACGCATCGGAAGGCGTGGGCGCGGGCCTCGATACCGACGCCAAAGGCATTCCGATTGTGGTGTTCAATCCGCTCAATATCGCGCGCGAGGATATCGTGGAGGCCAGCGTGGACTTCCCGGGACCGGTGCCCAAAGCCGTGCACGTCACGGGTCCGGACGGCAAGGACGCTCCGGCGCAGATCTCCGGCGGAAAGGTGTTATTTGTGGCGCGAGTGCCGTCGGTGGGCTACGCAGTTTATGATGTGCAGCCTGGCGCGGCAGTTGGTACGGCGCCGGCGCTGCACGCCGCGCGCAATTCCCTCGAAAACGAATATTACCGCGTCACATTGAATGCCGCGGGAGATGTGGCCAGCATCTTCGATAAGACACTCGCCAAAGAACTGCTGGCCGCACCCGCGCGCCTCGAGATCTCGTACGATAATCCGCGGCAATGGCCCGCCTGGAATATGGATTGGGACCAGGAGCAGGCCGCACCGAAGGCTTACGTAGGTGGACCGGTGCGACTGCGCGTAGTGGAGAACGGTCCGGTTCGCGTGGCTGTAGAAGTGGCACGGGAAACCGCGGGCTCGGAATTCGTCGAGACCATCCGGCTATCGTCCGGGGATGCCGGGAAGCGGGTGGAAATTGCAAATGCCATCGACTGGAATACGCGGCAATCGAACCTGAAGGCGGCGTTTCCATTGACCGCTTCCAACCGCGCGGCCACGTACAACTGGGATATAGGGACGATCGAGCGCAACACCGCCGAGCCGAAGAAATTTGAGGTGCCTTCGCATCAATGGATCGATCTCACGGATATGCGCGAATCGTTCGGGGCGACCCTCCTGACCGATTGCAAGAATGGATCGGACAAACCCACCGACAATACGATCCGGCTGACCTTGATCCGGACGCCGGGTGTGCGAGGCGGCTACCCGGACCAGGCCACGCAGGACATCGGCCATCACGAATTCATTTATGGCATTGCCGGACATGCGGGCGGCTGGCGCGAGGCCGGAACGGATTGGCAGGGCCAGCGGTTGAACGCGCCGCTGATAGCCTTCTCCACGTCGAAGCACCCGGGCGCGCTGGGCCGCGAGTTTTCTCTTATGCAGGTGAGCAATCCGCGGGTGCGCGTGCTGGCGCTGAAGAAAGCGGAACTGAGCGACGAAATCATCGTGCGTCTGGTGGAACTCGCAGGACGGCCGCAGCCGGACGTGCGCATTTCGTTCGCCGGGCGAATTGCGAGCGCGCGCGAAGTGAATGGTCAAGAGCAGCCTTTAGGACCAGCCAACGTGCCGGCGAACGTAAAAGATGGCGCACTGGTGGTATCCTTCACGGCCTACCAGCCGCGTACGTTTGCGGTGCGTTTGTCGGCGCCGTCGACAACTGTTGCAGGCGTGGATTCCGCTCCCGTCACGCTTAAATATGATCTGGCAACGGCCACCACCGACGGCGGGGCATCCACCGCGGGGTTCGATGGTAAAGGCGATGCGCTGCCGGCCGAAATGCTGCCGCCCGAGATCACGTTCAACGCGGTGAAGTTCCGGCTGGCCGCGGCGCGCACGGACACGCCGAACGCGGTGGTGGCGAAGGGCCAGAAAATCGACCTGCCGGGCGGCCGCTATAACCGCGTGTATCTGCTGGCGGCAGCGGCGAACGGTGATCAGAAGGCCGCGTTTCAGGTGGGAGATCAACCGGCCGAACTGAATATACAGGACTGGGGCGGATTCATCGGCCAGTGGGACGATCGGAAGTGGCTGGCGAAAGAAATTCCGATTCCCGCACGGCCGGGCCGGCCCGCCGGCACCGAGCATGACGATTACGCGGAGATGATCGGCATTCAACCTGGCTTTATCAAACGGGCGGACCTGGCGTGGTATTGTTCGCATCACCATAATGCCGCTGGTGAGAACGTGCCCTACGCGTATTCCTACCTGTTCGCGTACCGGATTGACTTGCCGGCGGGCGTCACGGCCATCCAGCTTCCTGATAACGAGAGTATTCGCATTCTGGCCATTTCGGTGGCGGCGGAGAATCCTGAAATGCGTCCGGTGCAGCCGCTCTACGACGTGCTGCCTGCACAGACGTTGGGCGCCAAGGATTTTACGCTGACAGCGTCGGCGGGCAGTCTGTCGATCACTCCCGGGAGGAAGGGTTCGGTAGGCATCGATGTGATGCCGAAGGGCGGGTTCGCCGCGAGTGTGGACCTGACGGCATCTGGTCTGCCGGCGGGAGTAACCGCCGCGTTCAGCCCCGAGCGCACGGGAGCCATGAGCACGCTAACGCTCGCCGCGGAACCGTCCGTGAAGCCGGCAACGGTGAAGGTGGCCATCACCGGCACATCGGGCGGATTATCACGGAGTGTGCCGGTCACCCTCGAGGTGAACGCGGTTAAGACGGGTACGGTGCCCGTGGACCTCACGCCGGTGTATAACGTGACCGGAATCTACAACGACGATTCGACATTCTCGCCATCGGCCAGCCTCGACGGTGGCGGCTTTGCCTGCTCGGAGCAGGTGCTAGGCGCCACCCAGGAGTGGGACCGGGTGGTCTTCCAACTCGGTCCGGCCGGTGCACCCGATGCGGTGGCCGATGCCACGGTCAAACTGCCGCCGGGCAAGTTCAGCAGCTTGAAGATACTGGCTACGGGGGTCCAGAGCAGCCAGGAGTCGCAGGTTTTCACTGTCACTTATTCGGACGGCACATCCACGCCATTCACCCAGAGCCTCAGCGATTGGTATTCTCCGGCGAACTACAGCGGTGAATCGGTCGCGGTGGAGATGCCCTACCGGCTGATGGCGGACGGCGGCAAGGACGCGCGCACGTTCCACATTTACGGATATTCGTTCCCGCTGGATTACCGGACGGTGAGCAGTATCCGGCTGCCGGGCAACCAGAGTGTGGTAGTGCTGGCGATGACGCTGGTGCCGTAGGGACCATTCCGCGAGCTGCTCTGCGACATATATACTCTGCATATGGCACACCGTGCCAAATCCATCACAAGACGAGCAGCCATGAAATCACTTCTCCCCGTTTTAATCGCTTGCGTGTCCATCGCCGCCAGCGCCGCCGATACGGCATCCCTCACCGGAAACTGGAAAGTTCACAACAGTATCGGGGGCAACGAGAGCGATATGGACTGTACCTTTACCCAGAAAGACAAGGACTTCGCCGGAAGCTGTAAGACAGATCAAGGCACGGTCAACATCACCGGAAAGATCGCCGACCAGAAGGTCAATTGGATTTTTAAGTCGGAGTACAATGGCGGCCCAATCACGCTCACCTACGACGGCAAAATGGACTCGAGCAGCAAGATCAGCGGAACGGTCAGAGTCGAAGAATTCAGCGTGGACGGCGACTTCACAGCCAGCCTGTCCAAGTAAACCGGCCGTCGTTTTCGATTACATCAGGGTAGGAGTCGCGCGACGTGGTGGTGCGCTGCTTACCAGGGGACGACGCCGTTTCTATTGAAAAACCCGCCGCTCGGACCGTCATCGGGCAACAGAGCCAAGCGGATGATCGCAGCCGCCCCTTCTTGAACAGTCTGCGTCCCTTGGTTGCTGTTCAGATCCGTCGCGGTATAGCCAGGCTCGGCGGAATTGACCTTGATGCCGGAATCGCGCAGTTCGTAAGCCAGTTGCACGGTGAGCATGTTGAGCGCGGCCTTCGAAGCGGCATAGCCAAGATATTTGTAGGCGACGAATTGAAACGCGGGATCACTGGTCTTCGTGAGTGAGCCGAGCCCGCTCGACACGTTGACGACGCGTGCTGAAGGCGCCTTGTGCAGAAGTGAGAGCATGGCCTGGGCCATGGCGACCGCACCGATGAAGTTCACCCGCAAGTCGCGTTCGATGGCTTCGAGACTACTGGCCGAGGGCGGGCCATCGCCCTGGGCGGCAATGCCAGCGTTGTTGACCAGAATATCGAGGCGCCCAAATTCCGCTTCGATTCCGCGGGCTGCGGCGACGATCGTGGACGAGTCATCGAGATCAAGCGGAATGTAGCGGACATCCAGATTTTGCGCCGCGAGCTTTGCCGCTGCCTTCTCACCCAGAGCCTGGTTCCGCGCTCCCATCAAGATGGTGCACCCTAATGCCGCCAACTGCCGTGCAACTTCATATCCGATGCCCTTGTTAGCGCCGGTGACGAGTCCGATTTTCTTGTTTCTGTTTGTCATATTCCTGGTCTCCCCTTAGGGCCGGCCGCGATTCCGTCGAGTCCCTCCACCATTTCCCGGGAAAGTTGAAGTGCCGCGGCCCGTAGATTCTCACGGAGATGTTTGACGGAGGACGTGCCGGGGATCAGTAGAATATTGGGTCCGCGCTGCAGCAGCCACGCGAGCGCGACCTGCATTGGGGTCGCGCCCACGGACGCCGCAACCGCATCCAACTCCGACGATTGCAGCGGCGTAAATCCTCCCAGCGGAAAGAACGGCACGTACGCTACGCCGTGGGTTGCGAGCTCGTCCACAAATACATCATCGTCCCGCTGCGCGATGTTGAAAAAGTTCTGCACGCAGACGATCTCCGATATCTTCTGCGCCTCCGTGAATTGCCGGGGAGTGACGTTACTAAGGCCGAGATGCCGGATCAGCCCCTGCTGCTTGAGTTCGGCCAGCACCGTCAGGGCTTCCTCAATAGACCCCTCCGAAGGCTTCAACATCCCGCCCACGCGCAGATTGACCACGTCGAGCTTGTCAACGCCGAGGTTCCGCAAGTTGTCATGAACCGCGTCGATCAATTCCGGCCGCGAGAGAGCGTGGAGCCAGGATTTGTCGGGGCCTCGCCGGGCGCCCACCTTGGTGACGAGCACCAAGCCGTCCGGGTAGGGGTGAAGCGCCTGTTTGATGATCTGGTTGGTCACGTGGGGCCCATAGAAGTCGCTGGTATCGATGTGATTCACGCCGGCTTCAACGGCATCCCGCAGGACCCTGACAGCTTCATCGGGATCGCGTGGCCGTCCCCACACCCCAGGGCCTGCCAGTTGCATCGCGCCATAGCCAACGCGGTTGACCTTAAGAGACGTGTTCGCGAGCGTGAAGCTTCCGCCGAGATTAATCTTGCTGGTCATTTGGACGTTCTCCATCTTTGATCGAACTCTCTCTATTTCGTTGCGAAGTAACCCGGCCGGTCGATGTCGGGAATCAGTGAAGACTGCGTTGGGCGCCAGGCCAGCCGCTGCTGCGTTTGCGCGCTGGACGCCGGGCAGTCGAGGCCCGCAAAGTTTGCGAACCAACCAAAGTGACCGGCCGCCTCTTCCCCCGATTTGCTCACGGTCGGGATACTCAAGCGCCGCCCGATCACCTGTGCGATCTCCCGGAACGGCACACCTTCGTCGGCTACCGCGTGATAACGGAGTGCAGCCGGCCTGTCTTCCAGCACCAGCCGGTAGAGATGCGCGGCATCCAGCCGATGTACGGCGGCCCAGCGGTTGAGCCCGTTGCCCACATACGCCGAAACGCCTTTTTCGCGCGCGATGCGGATGAGAAGGGGCAAGAACCCGTGGTCGCCATCGCCGTGGACCGAAGGCGGAAGGCGCAGAACCGACACACGCGCGCCTCCCGCCGCAGCCGAAGCGGCAGCCTGTTCCGATTTGCGCGGTAACGCCGGATTCGCCGGGTCATCTTCCGTTGCGGCGCGACCCGGCGATGCAAGCGCCGTCCCCGAGGTGACGATGAAGAGCCGGTCGGAGCCGGCCAGCACTGCGCCAAGCGTCTCAATAGCCAGCCTGTCAGTCTCTGCGGCGGCCACATAGTTTGCGAAATCATGATTGAAGCCGGCGTGAATCACCCCATCCACTGCGGCGGCGCCTTTGCGCAAACTCTCGAGGTCGTCGAGAGAACCGCGCTGTACGTCGGCTCCCGATGCGGTAAGGAACGCGGCGGCCGAATCCGAACGAGCTAGCCCGAGCACCTGGTGGCCCGCGCCAATCAACTCTGGAACGATTGCGGAGCCAACAAAACCTGTCGCTCCAGTGACAAAGACACGCATTGCTCTATTCCTTTCCTGTGATGCCTTCACGCTTTTGTGACCCGGAGATGTTCTCCGCATAAGTAGATTAACGGAGGCTGCCTCCGGTTGCAACTTTTTCACACGGCAGAAGCCGGCAAAAGGCTGGCCAGTTTCGTCGCAAAGGTCTGCCATGCTTTCCTGGTCGCGCGCGACCAGGACTAGATCCCACAGCCGCGCTGCGAGGGATGATCGGGTCCCATCGTGGGCAAAATCACGTCAGCAAATGCTGAGTCGGCCATCGATTTGGCCGGGCCGTGACTCCTTTTTTTTCAACCCATTTCGCGCTGGGCCGTAGGATGGCTTTGGGTTTCGCAGATGTTGAGGGGGATTGAAAAAGCAAGCGCATGGGCATCCGCCCAGGGATGCCGGAATGAAGTAACTGTTCTGCGGTATCCGTTTTCGCCTCGGAAGCGTTATCCGCAAAACACTGCATCCGGTGATGCATCCGATCTCCCAAATAACGCAAATTATCAAGTGAGAGAGCTTATAGCCGCCAGAGAAGATTTAAAAAGGATCCTACTTCGCCCCCAGCTCGGCGCGAAACCTCTATTTGGCCGTTTGCGACATTACACCCGAGCGCGTATTTCACCCGGCGGCGCTAGGCGCTAATTTCAACCGACGGCTCAAGCGAGCACCTGAACGGACCCGCGCCAGATCGCGTAAGCTATCGCTCCTACACCACATTCAGCGATTCGGACCGAAACGTCTGGCTGCTCCAGGAGGTCACCGCCCGGCTCGGGCGAGATCCCTTCGCCGCGCGGCGACCGCGCACGGCGAGCACGAGAAGCGGCAGAGAAGTTGCCGCAATAAAGATTGCCAATATAGACTTCATTATGAAGAACCAATGAACGAATCGGGAAGGCCTACAGACGCATCCAAAACGGCTAACAGGCCGGGAACTCGTGCACTGGTCTAAGTAGCCTAGCCAACTAACCGAGGCCCTTGTTGGGATACAATTTCCGGATGATTTCGGTAACGCGCCAAACGATTGGGCTTTAGGATACATTTAGCGCCCGAGCCGAGTGAAGGCGAAGGACAGGGAGGGGACTATGAGCAGAGTCCAAAAACGGTGGTTAATCGGCGGAGTACTTGGCTTGGTCGTGCTCGGCCTGATTGTTGGGGCGATTCGCCCTT
This sequence comes from Bryobacterales bacterium, assembly GCA_963843255.1. GTDB lineage: Bacteria > Acidobacteriota > Terriglobia > Bryobacterales > Bryobacteraceae > Bog-159. Next base: position 150,062 of record CAWJJQ010000014.1, read on the forward strand.
ACAGGCATGCTCTAGGAGCGCAACCCAGCGCTTTACCGGAGGTTGCCGTAGCGGACGTTTCCCGCGAGGACGTACCTATTTACGGGGAATGGATAGGCACCCTGGACGGATTTGTGAACGCGGACGTCCGCGCGGAGGTGACCGGCTACCTGCTGCAACAGGGCTACCAGGAGGGCGCGTTTGTCAGGAAGGGCGACCTGCTCTTCCAGATCGATCCGCGGCCATTTCAAGCCGCGCTCGATCAGGTCCAAGGCCAGCTTGCCCAAGGCAAGGCAACTCTGGCCAATGCCCAGGCCGTCGAACGCCGCACCGAACTTGACGTCGAGCGATATACACCCCTGGCGAAAGAGCAAGCCGTCAGCCAGCAGGATCTCGACAATGCAGTGCAGAATAATCTTGCCGCCAAGGCCACGGTAGAAACCGCCAGAGCCCAAATCAAGACTTACGAAGCAGCGGTTGAAACGGCCCAAATCAATCTGGACTTCACCCGGCTGGTTGCGCCCATCGACGGCATCGCCGGACAAGCCCAGCTCCAGGTAGGAGCACTGGTCACTCCGAGCAGCGGCGTAGTTACATCGGTCTCGACCGTCGACCCCATAAAGGTGTATTTTACAGTGGGCGAACCGCAGTACCTCGCCTGGAGAAAGCGCTTCCCGACGGAAGCCAGCCGGCTGCAAGCCGACAAGGGATTGCGGCTCCAACTGATTTTGGCGGACGGCTCCACGTACCCTCACGACGGTAGATTTCAGTTTGCCGATCGCCAGGTGAACGAGAGTACCGGGGCCATTCGAATCGCTGGTCTCTTTCCCAATCCCAACAATGTCTTAAGACCGGGTGGCTACGCCAAAGTCCGCGCTGTAATTCGAACCCAACACGACGCTCTGCTTGTTCCGCAACGGGCCGTGTCGGAACTGCAAGGGGGATATCAGGTCGCGGTCGTTGAGAACGATAACAAGGTAAGTGTGCGAACGGTCACTGTCGGCGACCAGGTCAACAATCGGTGGGTTATTGCGAGCGGGCTGGCACCCGGGGAGCGGATCGTGGTTGAAGGGGTCCAGCGAATGCGCACCGGGGTGAAAGTGAATCCGAAGCCCTTTGTAGTAGAAGCAAAAGGCGCGTTAGATCGATAGGGCAGACGGATCCATGTCGAAATTCTTCATAAATCGGCCGATCGTCGCCATGGTCATCTCCATCGTCATGGTGCTGGTTGGTTCGCTCACCGTCCTGACCCTGCCGGTGGCACAGTTTCCCAATATCACTCCGCCAGAGATCCAGGTACTGGCAACCTACGTTGGAGCCGACGCGCAAACGCTTGAGCAGGCAGTTGCCACTCCCATCGAACAGCAGATGAATGGAGTGGACAACATGAACTACATGTACTCGTTGAACGCCACGGGCAATTCGACCACCAGCCTCATCGTGGACTTCGACGTGAAAACCGATCCGAATACGGATTTCATTCTGACCCAATCGCGAGAAACACAGGCAGCCTCTCAACTTCCCGTGGATGTCAACAACTACGGCATCACGGTTCGCAAATCGGTAACGGCGCCGCTCATGTGGGTGGCTCTATACTCGCCCCACGGGACCTATGACGCCAAATTCCTGGCGAATTACGCCTACATTAATCTCACCGACCCCATTCTTCGCTCACCCGGAATCGGCAACGTTCAGGTATTCGGCGCGGGCCAATACGCCATGCGGCTTTGGGTGAAGCCCGACACGCTGGCAAAGCTGGGCGTGACCGTTCCGGAGATCGTCAGCGCCATTCAGGCGCAAAACACTGTGAATCCCGCGGGCAAAGCAGGAGGCGAGCCTGCGCCGAAAGGCCAGGAATTTACCTATACGGTGCTGGCCCAAGGGCGCCTGGTTTCGCCGGAAGAATTCGGCAACATCGTTGTTCGAGAAACGCCCGATGGGGGAACGGTACGGGTCCGCGATGTGGCCCGCATGGAACTGGGATCCCAGGATTACAGCGTTGCCGGGCGCTTTAACGGGAAGCCGGGCGCGATTATTGCGGCGTACCAGTTGCCCGGATCCAACGCGGTGGATGCGGCAGCCGGGGTTAAGAAGTTGATGGCCCAAATGAAAGAGCGCTTTCCGGAGGATATAGACTTCGCTATTTCCCTCGACACGACTCAGTCCGTCACCGAAGGCATCAAGGAGATCGTCGAGACGCTTCTCATCGCGCTCGTCCTGGTGATCATCGTCGTGTATCTCTTTCTTCAGAGCTGGCGTTCCACGCTGATTCCGCTTCTTGCGGTGCCCGTATCGCTCATAGGCACATTTATCCTGTTTCCACTTTTCGGTTTTTCAATCAACACCCTTTCTCTGTTCGGGTTGGTTCTGGCGATCGGCCTGGTGGTGGACGACGCCATCGTGGTCGTGGAGGGGGTGGAGCGCCACATTGAAGAGGGCATGACGCCAAAGAATGCGGCACTGAAGGCAATGGAAGAACTTTCGGGTCCGGTTGTAGGCATCGCCTTGGTTTTATCGGCCGTATTCGTGCCCACGGCCTTGATTCCCGGAATCACCGGGAGATTGTACCAGCAGTTTGCGGTCACCATCGCCATCTCAGTCGTGCTCTCGGCGTTCAACGCCCTCACGCTCAGTCCCGCACTTGCAGCGCTGCTTCTTCGGCCGCGTAAAGCAAGTCGAGGGCTGCTACGGCGATTCTTTGATTGGTTTAACCGGGTCTTCGATCGGGCGACCGAAGGCTATGTCAATTGGAGCGGGGTGCTACTCAAGAAGATCGCTGTTGTGGCGGTGCTGCTGCTGGCTTTTGGCGTAGCGGCCGGATTCTTTGCCCGACGTGTGCCATCAAGTTTCCTCCCGGATGAGGATCAAGGTTTTGCTTATGTAAACCTGCAACTGCCGAACGGCGCCTCGCTTGAACGGACATCCGAAGCCGCCGTGCAAATCGAGAAAATCCTGGCCAGCACGCCGGGTGTCAAATATACGACGAGCATTATTGGCTTCAGCTTGCTTAGTCTTGTACGCACGAGCTATAACGCGTTCTTTGTGGTGACTCTGCAGCCGTGGGACGAGCGTACTTCCAGAACAGAGCAGTTTCAGGCTATCAAAGCGCATCTCAACCAGCAGTTGAGCAAGTTGCCGGCGGGAATAGCGTTCAGTTTCTCTCCGCCGGCGATACCTGGCGTCGGCACCTCGGGGGGATTCACATTCATTCTTGAAGACCGCTCGGGCTCGGATATTCAGTTCCTCACCAGGAATCTGAACACCTTTCTGGAGGCGGCGCGGAAGCGACCGGAAATCGCCAGCCTCAGCACCACTTTCCTGCCCAGCGTCCCTCAGGAGTTCGTAGACGTAGACCGTGACAAGGTATTGAAGCAGGGCATCAATCTTTCCGATGTATACCGCACCGTCCAGGCGTTCATGGGCGGGTACTTCATCAATTATTTCAACCGCTTCGGCCGTCAATGGCAGGTGTATGTCGAGGCCGAAGCCGAGGATCGCGGCAGCGCCGATAACGTGGGACGGTTCTACGTGCGCAACAATAAAGGGGAAAACGTTCCGCTATCCACGCTCACCACCGTGAAGCCGCGGCTCGGTCCTGAATTCACCCTGCGCTTCGACGAATATCGGAGTGCGCAAATCAACGGCAGCGCCGCCCCTGGTTTTAGCTCAGATCAGGCTAGTGCCGCCCTCGAGGATGTGTTCAAGCAAAAGATGCCGCGAGAGATGGGCTTTGACTACTCCGGGATTTCGTTCCAGGAGCAGAAGGCCCGCCAGGGCGTCCCCGCGGCGGCGATTTTCGGGCTCTCGCTTTTGTTCGTCTTCTTAGTCCTGGCGGCCCTTTACGAAAGCTGGACGCTGCCGTTCAGCGTGCTGCTGAGCACACCGGTTGCGGTATTCGGAGCTTTTGCGTTCCTTTGGCTACGCCGCAGTCTGCAGACGGAATTCCTGCCACCTTACATGGTCCAGATTGAAAGTGATATCTACTCGCAAATCGGTCTTATCATGCTGATTGGGCTGGCCGCGAAAAACGCGATCCTGATTGTAGAGTTCGCCAAAGAACAGTACGAGCACGGAAAGCCTCTGGCGGAAGCGGCCCTGGAAGGGGCCAGACTACGCCTTCGGCCTATCCTGATGACTTCATTCGCGTTTATTCTCGGGTGCGTTCCTCTTTGGACAGCCAGCGGGGCCGGGTCGGTCGCGCGGCAGATCATGGGAACCGCGGTCATCGGCGGAATGATCGCTGCCAGCGCGATGGGAATTTTCCTTGTTCCCGGAATCTTCTATGTGGTTGAGAAATGGTCCGGCGCCGGCCGGGAACCTGCTCCCGGCATCATGCCGGGGAACCCTTCGCCAGTGCCAGGAGACTGAAGGAGCTTTGAGAAGCACTAGAAGCGCAAAGGGGCGCGTGCCCGTGCCGCCAAGGACAGAAACTCGCGGGACCGGGCTCGAAGGGAGTTGCACGTATGATGAAACTCGATAAATTGCTCGGCGCGATATTGCTCTGCGTCTCGCTCGTGAGTTGCACGGTCGGCCCCAAATATCAGCGACCAGCGATACAGACTCCAGCCACGTATCGTGAGCCAGTACCGGATCCGCAGGTGCAGGCGCAGACGGCTTCTTATGCGGATCTTCCGTGGTGGCAGGCCTTTCAGGACCCGAAGTTGCAGGTCCTCATCCGCACGGCACTAAAACAGAACTACGACCTGCAGCTTGCAACCGAGAGGATAAATGCCGGCCGGGCTATAGTTGCAGTGACCCGGTCCAGTCTGTTTCCGCAGGTATCGGGTAACGGCAATTTCAGCGGCGGCAAAGAACATCTCGAACAATCCAAATACAACTTCCTGCTGCTCACAGCCGACGCGGCTTTCCAACTCGATTTTTTCGGACGCCTACGCCGCGCCACTGAAGCAGCACGGGCCCAGCTCTTGGCTACCGAGGACGCACGGCAAGTAGTGATATTGACTCTGGTCAGCGATCTGGCGACAGATTACTTCACTCTTCTGCAACTCGATCTGCAGCTTCAGATCACCCGTGACACAGTGAAGACACAAACTGATTCGGTTAAACTGACGAATCTCCGCCTGCAACGCGGGGTTGGCACAAAACTCGATGTGCTGCAGGCCCAACAGGTCCTGGATACGGCAAATGCCCAGATACCTGACCTGGAACGACAGCTTGCCCAGGAAGAGGATGCCATCAGCATCCTTCTCGGAAATTATCCTCAGGATGTTCCACGAGGGCTGCCCTTGGTCGAACAGTCTCTTCCCCCCAGTGTTCCTCCCGGTCTTCCGTCGTCGATCATCGACCGCCGTCCCGATATTCGCGAGGCGGAACAGATTCTAATCGCCGCGAACGCCGATATCGGCGTTGCCAAGGCGCAGTTCTTTCCGCAAATCTCCCTAACCGGTTCCGCGGGCGGCTCGTTCGGCCGCAGTAGCGCGTTCTCGAGCCTTATGACGTCACAACTCGGGATCTGGTCGTATGGCGCGCAGGTGAGCCAGCCAATCTTCACCGGAGGCGCCCTGAAGGGCAACCTGCGCCTGGCCGAGTCCCAGCACGAGCAGGCGCTTATAGCCTACCGGCAAACGATTCAACGCGCCTTTGGAGAAGTTTCCGATGCGCTGACCGGTTACGAGAAGTTTCATCAGGTCCGATCCCGGCAACAGAATACAGTGGCCGACTTACAGGAAACTGTCCGTATTTCCACGCTTCGCTACGCGGGAGGAACCACCACGTATCTTGAGGTGTTGGATGGACAACGCTCCCTCTTTGCGGCTGAACTGACGCTTGCGGCAGCACGCGGAGACGAGTACCGCAGCCTTGTGCAACTCTATAAGGCACTCGGTGGAGGCTGGCAGCAACAATAGCACTTGAAGGTGAACCTCCGGAAGGGACCGGCCGAGCATAGGGCCTCAGCGTCATGCTTCTGCGGGTGATCCTACGGCATCGATCGCATTCTGCCCATCGCCCGAAAGCACGGCATTCGCGCGCAGCCTCTCCACGGAGGTGTTTCCGGCGCGCCCTCGGGGAGGCCTACTCGTGACGCAGGGCGACCAACGGATCGATGCGAGCGGCCCGGCGCGCGGGAACGTAGCAAGCCGCGAGCGAAACCACTCCCAAGAGGATCGCAGGCGTGAGGAGCACTGCCGGATCAGCCCCACTGACGCCATACAGAAGGCTGGCGAGAACCTTGCCCACGGCCAGCGATAGCGTCAGTCCGATTCCAATGCTCATCGCCGTTAGCATCAGCCCCTCGCTGAGTATCATGCGGAGCGCCTTGCCCGTGTCGGCTCCCAGCGCCATTCGGATGCCGATCTCGCGCGTGCGCCGCGCTACCGTGTAAGACCGCACGCCGTAAAGCCCGACCATGGCCACCAGCAGCGCTACCCCGCCGAATATGCTGAACATTTGTGCGCCGGTCTTTACGATCCAGAGGTCGAAACTAGAATCGAGATGGCCGCGCAGAGTCTTGAGCGTGACCACCGGCAAGCGCTCGTCTACTGCGCGAATCTCCCGTCGCACGCTCTCGAGTAGCGCGCGCTCAGCCGTCGGCCCGGACATCGCCGCCCGTAGGTGGATATTCATGTCCGCCTGGTAATGCTGCCCGAAAGGCACGTAGACATGCGGTTGCGGGCCATCGGCGCCGAAGATGTTCTCCTGAATCGTGCCTACCACGCCGACCACCTCCAGGTCGTCCGCGCGATTGGCCGGGTCTTCATGAAGGATTCGGATATTCTTGCCGACAGCGTCTCCCTTAGGCCACAACTTATCCGCCGCGGCCTTGTCGAGTACCGCCACCTGCCTCGCCGTCCCATTCTCCGCCGCCTGAAAAGACCGTCCGCGCAGAATAGGAATTCCGAGCGTTTTAAAGTACTCATCGCCGACTATGTTGTAACGTACCCCGACCGGCTTCCCCGCGTCCCCCTCTTGCTGAATACTGCGCCCGAGCGACACCACCCCGAACGGGACCGTCGCGGCCATGCTCACAGACTGGATTCCCGGTATGCCGCGCAGCCGCTCGATCAGGGCTGCATAGATCTGGCGGCCGCGCGTCTCATCGTAGCCCGCCAGGCTGGGATCCACTTCGGCGATCAATCCGTCCGCGATCCGGAATCCGGGCTGAACCTGCGCTACGCGCAGCGAACTGCGCACAAACAGGCCGGCCGCCGTGAGCAGCACCAGCGACAGCGAAAGCTGGCACATGACCAGCATGTTTCGCCGCGCGAACAGCCGGCGTGGCTTCCCTCGATCCGATTCCTCGTATTCGCCTTGCTTCAAACCGGAAACGATGTCGGGCCGGCACTGGCTCCACGCGGGGCCCAGGCTGAAGATCAGGGTGCTGAATCCGCAAAACCCCAGCGTCGCCAGAAGAACACGCACATCCGGGCCGCCCGAATACACCAGATCGATAGGCGACAAAGTCGCGAGCGATGCTACCAACGCCGTGGTGCCCCAGTATGCGACGGCCAGCCCCGCGGCGCCACCTGCCAGCGCCAGCACCAGCCCCTCGGTAACGAGTTGCCGCAGAATTCGACTCCGGCCCCCGCCGAGAGCCAGCCGCACGGCGATCTCCTTGCGCCGCGCGGCGCCGCGCGCCAGGATCATGTTGGCGACGTTGAGCGAGGCGATCAGCAGTACCACTCCCGCTCCAGCCAGCAGCAGCAAAGAGGGAAGCATCAAGACGCCGTCGGTAGTGGGATTGGTCGAGATGCTCATTCGCGAGAGCGGCCGCACGATGAAGGTCTGGCCCTTGTTCTCAGCCGGGTAGGCCCGCGCGAGCCGCGAGGCGACGATGGCTAACAGCGAGTCGGCGGATTGTGTACCAACGCCTTGCCGCAGGCGCCCCACCACGATCAGTTCGTAGGTATTGCGCGCGGCGAGTCGCGACCGGCCGCTAAAATCGTTGCTCACCGCATCGAACACCCCGAGCGGTAGATACAGTGTGGGGCTGACCAGCGCCGTTGTTCCGCTGAACCCTTTCGGCGCAATGCCCACGACCGGGTATAAGCGCCCGTTAATCCTCAGCGTCTTGCCGATTATGGTGGGATCAGCGCCATATCGTTGCCATAACGGGTAGCTGATGATGACGCTCGCGATGCCGGCCCCGGGCTGCTCTTCATCGCGCGTAAACGTGCGGCCGCGGAACAGCTTCACGCCGAACGTCTCGAAATAGTTTGACGAGACGACATCGGCGAATACGCGCCGGGTCGCATCCCCCTCGCGCAGACCGACCATCGCAAGGTTGTGCGCCATAAGGCTGCTGAAAGCGGAGTTGCTCTCGCGCAGGGCGAGATAGTCAGGGTAAGAGAAGCCCCGATAGGTGTCCGGCTTGGTTGTGTCGCGGCTATAGCAGCCGACCAGCGCTTCCGCATGGTCGATCACCAGCGGTTTCAGCAAAAACGCATTCACCAGGCTGAAGATCGCGGCGTTGGCTCCGATTCCGAGCGCCAGCACGGTGGTCGTCGCGGCGGCGAATCCAGGTTGGCGGAAGAGCACCCTCACAGCGTGCCGAATATCTTTAAGCAGCGTATCCATTTGGTCCTCGGGCGTCCTCCGTTAGCTACGCAGCCGTGGGTTCAGCGGTTCGATAATTCTTGCATGACGCCCCGGCCAACTCTCCTGCGCCTTTCGCCGGGGACTGGCTTCGTGCGTCCACCTTTGTGCTGCGGCCGCGGGATCTGGTCGAGGTTCCTAAGCGCGGGCGCGATTCAACAGCGCTCGCATGTAGGCGAACCCGTAAGCGGTCTGGGAGTAGTTACCGCCGGCCATGGCGGGGGAATGGTCCAGGATCACGATGCCATCGAAGTTTACATCGTGCAGCGCCTTCATAACCTTGTACATGTCGTAATAGCCGTTGTCCATAAATGTCTCGACGAAGTGCGGCAGGGGCGCGCTCACGTTGCGAAAATGAATCTTCCAGATTTTTGCGGCGCCGAAATAACGGATCATTTCCTCGGGGTCTTTCCCGGTCAGAGCCTTGCCGCCTTCCAGCCAGGTCCCGCAGCATAGACAGATCCCCACGTTCGCGCTGCCGGCAATTTCCAGGGCGCGTTTGTAGCCTTCAAAATTGCCAAAGATGCAACGCGGTACACCTGCCAGCACCGGCACGGGTGGATCGTCCGGGTGAATGCCGATGCGCACACTGTTCTCCTCCGCTACCGGCCCCACCCGTTTGATGAAGTAGGTGAAATTCTCCCAGATTTCTTCGCGGGTAAACTCACGCCCGTGCGATAACGGTTCTGTCCACGTTTTCCCGTCCCAAACGCCGTTCTTGTCCGGACTTGCCATGTCAAACTCGCGTGCCGATGCGCCCCTCACCATCGCGCGGCCGCTCGACCAGATGCCGTTCCCCATGTGTGCATATGTCGTATAGTAGATGCCGGCCTTGCCCAGGTTGCGGATGTACTGCTGATACTCCTCGATCTTTCGGTCCCGGCCCGGCAGGTTGAGCGTTACTTCCGGCATGTTGTGTACACTGGTGTTGCCGATGTTCCATACCGTGATGCCGGCATCGGCATACCGTTTCTTGATTGCCAGGAAACCCTCCGCCGTGCGCATGTCCGGAGGCGCGCCGACACTGACATATTCGGCGCCGATTTGTTGCAGGAAGAGCAGCTGTTCATCCGTCGGGGTGGCACCCGATTGCGCGCACAGCTTGATCCCGGGTGCGTTCGGATGCACCCTGGCGCTGGCGTTCCGGGACGCCAGAAACGCCCCGATCACGCCGCCTAACGCCATCCTGCCTAAATCCCTGCGACCCGGGTGAAACTTTTCTTGTCCGCTCATAGTCACCTCGCCATTACCCTCATTTCTTCGCCTTGACCGGCTTGCCCGTCGCCATCCGCGAAATTGTGGCGTTCCGCTTCTTCACGTTGCCGAACTCATCCACCCACTGCTCCAGTGTCAGGCTGCTGACCTTCGGAACGCGCACTGTCCGGTCCAGCCAGTCGGCCGCCTCGCCGCCGAAAAAGTAGAAGTAGCCGGCGGCCTTTTCCAGCCGCACTTTGTGGCCGCGCCTGGCAAGTTCCGCGTTGATGGCCTTCAATGTTAGGGGCATGCGCCTCCATTATCTCGCCGCCGTTGTCGCGTTGTTCCGGCTTTTTGGCAAACTCGTCGATTGGGCCGATCCTTCCGGCAGCCAGCGCCGGCGGCGGAACCGGTCGACACGCGCATGGTGCATCGCGCTGGCGAACTGCTGGCGGACGAATCGCATTGGATCGCGCCGATACCCTCAGGGTTCGCCGCAAGCCCCGGCCGTCAGGCTATACTGCGCGTTGATTTGAACGGTGACGGCTATCCGGGTCTCGTGTTGGGCATGGGTCGTCACCGGATCGCACCTATTCAGGGCCTTCCTCCGCCTGTTTTTGTGGCAGTATCGACAACCCGCCGATCAACGTCATAACCCGGAAATGGTCCGGCAGTTTCAGGAAGTCATCGGATGAGTCGTACACTCCGATTCCGATAAGGCACCTCTGTTTTGTCAAAATGAAGGCTTAAGATGAACGATCGACAAAAGAATGCGCAAGGTTCAGAAGTACGAGATCAAGAGATCCGAGCGGCGCTGGATCGGCATTGGGCGGCGTCCGATGCCAACGATTTTGAAACGGAGCACCGCATCTATCACGAGGACGCGGTGCTCGAATACCCGCAGTCAGGCGAGCGAACCCGCGGTCGATGCAACATACAGAACCAACGCGCTGGTCAGCCGAGCAAGAAGCGGTTTTCTGTCCGGCGAATCATTGGCGGCGGTGACCTTTGGATCACCGAGTTCATCCTGACATATGACGGCAAACCGTCCTACACCGTGAGCATCATGGAGTTCAGGGACGACAAGGTTGAGCGGGAAACACAGTACTTTGCGGATCCATTCGTGGCGCCCGCAGGGCGCGCTCAATGGGTCGAACGGATGGACCCATAACATCGAGGCGCGAAAGTTCCCTAACGATACCGGCATTTGCGATCTGCAGCATTATTGTTGAGAACAGAGAGCAAGGCCGGGGACCAGCTAAATCGGGGCCGTCAGTTTCTCCAATTCCTCCGTCAACCTCCCCGCTAAACCTGTCAAATCACCCACAAGTTCTCCTAACGAGGCAAGGAAATGATCTATGTTATATCCAAATGCGAAAAGTTTTGCTCAAGATCCACCTGGTCCTGGGCCTGGCCGCGGCCCTATTTCTGATCATCCTCGGCCTGACCGGCAGCATTATGGCTTTCGAAGGCGACGTCGATCACTGGATACATCCGAACTTCTGGCATGTCGCCGAAGGACAGGCTCTCGCCGAGGGTGACCTGATAGGTGGCGTGGAGCGCCGGTTCGCTCCCCTGCGCGTGCGGGCCGTAGAGATCTCGCAACATCGCGATCTGGCGCAGTTGATGCATCTCTCGGACAACTCATCGGTCAGCATTAACCCCTACACGGGCGGAGTTCTGGGCCGGCGTACGGGCCCCGGGCGCACCGGCACATGGATGGGCTTCGTCCACCAGGTCCACCTGCGGCTCGCCAGCGGCGGACGGGACGCCTGGGCGCCCGCTGGGAAGATCATAGTAAGCTATGCGGGCCTGGCGTTGTTCCTGCTTGCGCCGACCGGGCTGCTGCTGTGGTGGCGCACCAGGCGCGGCAGCATTCGTTGGAAAGGACCATGGTTCCGCGTGTGCTTGGATTTGCACCAGGTGGTCGGTATCTATGCGGGCCTGTTCCTGTGGATTGCCGCTCTCACCGGAATCCTGATCGGCTTCGAGTGGCCGGAAAAAGCCATCTTTTCTCTGACCCACTCGTCGCGTCCCGGTTTCGGAGAACCGGCGCCGTCGACGCCCCTGCCAGGGTCCGCGCCGGTGGGTGTGGATCGCGCCATTGCTGCCGCCCGGCAGGCGATTCCCAATGCCGCAGTCGAACTCGTCTTTCTTCCGGCTGAACCTGACGCGAGTTACATGGTCATCCTGCGTGTGCCCGAAGAAACCTCTGGCAGCCCGCACAGCACGGTGGCTATCGACCAGTACAGCGGGAAGCCGCTGGCCGTGCATAATTTCCTGACCGACTCGCAGGGCTATCGGTGGATTCGATTCAACCGCTCCATACATACCGGTGATATCGGAGGCCTGGCGGGGCACATCGTCATGTCCCTTTCCAGCCTGTTGCTGGTGGTGATGGCGATCACCGGAGTCGTGATCTGGCTGAAGAAGCTCGCTTTCTGACGCCGGCAGCCGTGGCGCCGCCCGTTCGGGCGCGCCGGCCATGTCGCCACACTGGTGAACTGCCTATCCTGAGCGGTATTGAAGCGTTCAAATTCTTTCATTTTCGGAGAGTGCTTCGGGATGTTGCTCGCCGAGAGTTCTTCAACCCCTGCTGGCCAAGTCTAAGCCGTCATTGCTCGACGATCTCAACTCGCCCCTGCCCGGCTCTGTGTCGTTGGAAGCCACTGGCGCATAGGGCTCGTTGCCGAAGGAATCGAACCGCGCGAATGCAATATGATCCTTCGAAAGCAGGAAGGAAAGGTGGGCGCAAGAACGCCAAGAGCGCTGCCTGTCCCGACTCTTTGTTACTCGATCCGAAGTGCCACCATGGGCTCAATGCCTGCGGCACGCCAGCTGGGAATCACCGAGGCCACCAGGGCGGCTAAGGCCAGCAGCAACGTAGCGACCGCGAGCATGACCGGATCCCAAGGCTGTACGCCGAATAGCTGGCCGCTCATCAGTTTGCCAGCCCCAATGGCGGCGGGCAGGCCTAGCGAGAGCCCGGCGCCTACCTGCCAGAATGCGCCTCCCAAAACCATGGACACCACTCTCGTGCGGTCCGCGCCCAGCGCCATGCGCACGCCGATTTCGCCGGTACGCCTCTCCACCATGTATGCCAGCACGCCATACAGCCCTACGGCTGCCAGCACCAGCCCAAGCGCGCCAAACAGGGTGGTCAGGGTTGCGATCATGTTTTCCTGCTGGAAATCCGCGCTTACCACCTTGGGATAGGGGTCCACACCATAGAGCACCAAATTTGGATCGACACCTGCCAGGGCCTTGCGCACCCGCTGCTCGATGCCGGGCGGGCTACCCGGCGCCCAAAGCACAATGTTGTACAGATAATGGGACCAGATTTCGCCGCTGGTGAAGGCTGGGTCCCCGTAATCCACGGTCTGCGCTTCCGGCAGCCAGTACATCGGGCGCACCGGGTCCTTGTAGCCCCAAGTCATGTAGCGCACATCGTTGGTGACTCCTACGATCTCGAACGTTGCGGAATACTTGATCTTGTCGGGGCCGAAGTGCTGCCCGATAGGGTTCTGGCCCTTGAAGAATCTTCTCGCAAAAGACTGGTTGATCACCGCGACCTTTCGGCCGCCGGCCGTGTCTTGTTCGGTAAAGGGCCGCCCCAACATGATCTTTGCGCCGATTGTTTCGAAGAAGCCCGGCACGACCCGCGCCCACCCGGCGCCGGTGTCTTCCTTCGCGGGCGGCTCCGGCCGGCCTTCAATGCGAACCCCGTCATTCCAGCTATCACCGGTCATCGGTGCATAAAGCGCGGGCGCCACCATGCGCACACCGGGAATCTGAAGCAATCCATCGTCTATCTGGCGAAACAACAGATCCAGTTGGTCCGGTTTGTAGTTGCCGAGCATGGGATTGATCCACGCGATATAGCGGTCCTTGGTTTCGAACCCGAAATTCTGGTGCTCCAGGTTGCGCAGGCTGCGGCCCAGCAGGGCGGCCGCGGACAGCAAAACGATCGACACCGCGATCTGGGCGATCACCAACGATTTCTGCGCCCACGAGCGCCCGGCGCCAAGGCACCGGCCCGCGCCGCGCAACGCGTCCGCCGGGTCGGTATGCGAAGTGATCCAGGCCGGAGCGATCCCGAAAATTATTCCGGTCAGCACTGAGACGACCAGCGTGAAGAGCAGAATCGGCAAGGATGGCGCCGCCTGGATCGGGACGTAGTTGTTGGGCCCACCGATCTGGAACGTCAGGCGCAGCATCAGCCTGGTCCCGGCATAGGCCACTCCGATGCCGAGAACACCTCCCACGGCGGCCAGCAGTACGGATTCGACCAGCACCCGGCGCACCAGGCGCACTCGCGAAGCGCCCAGCGCCACCCGTATAGACATTTGCGCGCGATCCCGCATGCCGCGCGCGAGCATTAGATTCGCCAGGTTAGCGCAGGCCACCAGCAGCACACACGCGGCGGCAATCAGCAGCAACTTCAGCCCGTCCGCGTATTGCTCCCGCATCGCCGCTACCCCTGCGCCGCCTGGAATCAGGTGCAGGGTTTGCTGCCCCCACAGCTCCTTTTCGCCCGGCTCCATATCCGGCACATGACTGGCCAGCCAGGCATGGAGTTCCACCTTTAACTTTGCTTCAAGCGACTTCGCGTTCACGCCCGGACGGACCCTTCCGATCAGGTCCAGAAAGTTGCCATTCGGCCGCTTCAGCCGCGCCGTGGCTCCATCGATCAGCAGTTCCGCGGTCAACGGCAGCCAAAAATCCGGCATGCCCCAGCCGGACAGCTTCGCGCCGTAAAATCCGGGCGGCGCCACCCCGATTACGGTGAACGGGTGGCCGTTGATCTGATAGGTAGCGCCAACCACGGAGGAGTCGGCACCGTACTTCTCTTGCCAGATGCGGTAACTCATGACCGCCACGGAGGGCGCACCCTCCCGGTCGTCGGCGTCGATCATCAGGCGGCCGATCCAGGGCTGTACGCCGAGGGTCCGGAAGAAATTCCCGGAAACATACTCGCCATTGCGCGTATCCGCGGCGGACGCCGATCCCGCTCTGCGAACGCCCAGCGGCGCATTGCCGGCCTGCAGCGCCGCCAGATCGACGAACTCAGGCGTTTGCGCGCGAAAGTTCTTATATGCTTCCCAGGAGAACAGGGAAAAATCTCCGTCATCGCCCTGGGTATACCCACCCCAATTACAGCAGCGGACTCGATCGCCAATCCTCCATAATTCGTCCGGCCTGGTCACCGGCAACGACTTCAGCATGACCTGGTGCACGAGGGTGAAGATCGCGGTTGTCGCTCCGATCCCCAGGGCCAGGGTGACAATCGCCGTGGTGGTAACTCCCGGTGTCTTCCGAAGTTGCCGCGTTGCCTCGCGCAAATCAATCAGCACTGGCGCATCCCCTCCTGTTCGCGATATTCGACACCCCATCCGAGGGGTCGGAAATCTGGCCGTGCGCGACCACGCGGACTGCTGCTCCCGAGTTTTCCAGGAAGAAAGATCTCACCCCCCTTTATACTGTTCTTCTGCGAAAAAGTTACGTGAGCCGTTTGGCGCGGTCGCGAAACGGAATCAGGCCTGGCTCTTGTACGGATGGCCGGCCGGCCGTCCACAATTCGGCAGTGTGCTATCGGCCGCCAAGTCGACATATACTGTTCGGACGGAGAGTACTCTTATGCTGCCAAACCCGCTGCCGGAAGTGGTTGTGCGTGCCGCCAAACCGGAGGACGCCCCTCTATGCGGGCGGATTTGCTACGATGCCTTCTCTGCGATCAGTCGAGCGCACGGTTTCCCATGCGATTTCCCGGCACCGGAAGCCGGCATCGGCGTGCTTTCGATGATGTTTTCGAATCCTGGTTTCTATTGCGTCGTGGCAGAGGCTGGACACCGCATCGTTGGCAGCAATTGCCTCGATGAGCGCTCCACCATCCGCGGTATCGGTCCGATCACCATCGACCCGAGCGTTCAAAATTGCGGCGTCGGCCGCAAGCTCATGCAGGCAGTGATGGATCGCGCGATAGGACAACGCGTAGCCGGAATCCGGCTGGTGCAGGCTGCGTTTCACAACCGCTCGCTCTCTCTCTATGCCGGCCTTGGGTTTGATATCCGGGAACCGCTTTCCTGCATGCGGGGGAGAACCTTGCAGCGGAATGTGCCCGGGTGCACGGTACGGCCGGCACAACCTGCCGATGTCGCGGGTTGCGACGTAGTGGCACGGCAGGTGCACGGATTCAGTCGCACGGTCGAACTTACGGAGGCTATTCAGCAGGGAACCGCCAGCGTCGTGGAGCGCGAAGGCCGCATAAGCGGCTACGCCACGGCGCTCGCCTTTTCAGGCCATGCGGCGGCGGAAACGAATCTGGACCTGAAGGCGCTGATCGCATCGGCGGATGCCTTTGGCGGTCCCGGAATCCTGGTGCCGTCACAAAATAGCGGCCTTTTCCGCTGGTGCCTGGCGAATGGGCTGCGCGTCGTGCAGCCGTTGACGCTGATGAGCGTTGGGCTATACAACCAGCCTGCCGGTGCGTGGTTGCCGTCGATCCTCTTCTAAGGAGCCGCGCAAAACGGGCCACGGCCGCGCCGCCACCAATCACACGAGTTATCCCTCTTGGCGGCGCGGACACGCGCCCCTTTGCGCTTTTGAGGACGCCGCGCAGAACGGGCCACGCCCGCGCCGCCATTAGCCCGCGTTCCGATGCCTTCCCGCGCGTTCTCGAGGCAGATCCCCGGGACAACCTCGCTACGCGACGTATTCTTCTTGCGGGAAACCCATCGGCGTCACCGAGCCTCCATGAATGTGCTCGATAGGGGCATCCATGCTCCACCGGCGCTGCACCGATCGCCATGTCACACGCATCGAATCATCCCAGAGGAGATATTTATGAAAGCTGCAGTCGTCCCCGCCGTGAGCAGTCCGTGGCAGATCAACGACGTTCCGCAACCTCAACCCGGCGCCAATCAAGTGCTGGTAAAGATGCATGCAAGCGGCATCTGTTATACCGATGTGCACCTCACGCTGGGACATTTTCCTGGTGCCTTTCCCCGAATCCTGGGTCACGAACCTGTGGGCGAGATCGTTGCGGTGGCTCCCGACGTAACGACGCGGTACGTGGGTGACCGCGTCGGTACGGCATGGATCCAATCCACGTGTGGACGTTGCGAATGGTGCCTGCGCGGCCGCAGAATGTTCTGTCCATATATGAAGGGCACCGGCGTCGATGTACAGGGCGGTCACGCGGAGTACATGCTGATGAATGCCGACGCCACCTATCTGATTCCCGACAAGGTTTCCTACGAACAAGCAGCCCCCATCTTCTGCGCCGGTTACACCGTCTATAGCGGACTCCGCTGGGCCGATCCGCAACCGCACGAACGCGTGGCCGTGCTTGGGATTGGCGGGCTTGGGCACCTGGCGGTGCAGTACGCGAAAGCGGCGGGCTTCCAAACCATCGCCGTTTCGCATTCCCCCGATAAAGACAAGATGATCCGCGAACTGGGCGCTGATGAAATTGTCCGCGATGGAAAGGGCCTGGCGGCAGCAGGGGGCGCGGATGTGATCCTCAGTACGTCCAATTCCACCAGGTCGATGGTAGACAGCATTCAGGGGCTGCGGCCGGACGGCCGGCTGGTGGCGATGGGCGCAGATGTGGAGCCGCTTACAATTTCCCTGACCGACCTCATCATGAAGCGCATCCGGTTGATGGGCAGTCAGCAAAACGGCCCCGAATATCTCTATGAGGCCCTTGATTTCGTGGCACAAGGCAAAGTGAAAACCATAGTCGAGACGTACCCGTTGGCGGAGGCGCCGAAGGCCTACGAGCGCGTGGTGGAGGGAAAGGCCCGCTTCCGCGCCGTCCTTACTATGTAATTGCCGGCATTGCGCACTCGCCGCGGGTTGCGCGTCTGACGCTGGCGCAGGGATACGCTATCCGGAGCGAAAATTCGCAATGCTGGTTGACGCGCGTATCGACCGTGGACGATTATGATGCGCGCTGGTAAAGGGATACCAGCGTCCGCCTAATCTGGATGCGATGCTCGTCCTGCCGGACGGATACGTAGAGTGCGTACTGAGGCCCGGCGATCGGGAGCAAGAGTCTCAGCGAACGCTGCACGCGGCTTTGGGGAGATGGTTCGCGCCGCCCGCTTTTTCGGCGGCACGTTAACGTTAGCTGCCCGGTACCGCACGCATCGCGTTCGCTGCTTTATCCGATCTCGCCCAGCCCAACCAACCGCCGCGGCTGCTCACATCCGGGATGGAATCTCAGTTCTCGGCCATCGAAGCCGCTCCCGCTAAGATAGTCCTCCTCACATCCTGGAAAGCTCCCCGTAACCGGGTCCTGCAGGTTGACCTGGAGCACCCGTCGCCCGCGAACTGGAAGGAAATCATCCCGGAGGCGGCAGACAGCCTGGAGACCGTGACTGTCGCGCGTGGAAAGATCTATGCCGGGTCGCTGCACGATGTCCAGTCCAGAATCCAGATCTACTCGCTCGCGGGAAAGCCGCTCGGACAGCTTCCGCTAGAGCCGGTGAGCTCCGCGCGGATAGAAGGAAAATGGGATCAAAACGAAGCGTTTCTGTACTGGGACTCCTTCGTCGCACCCGCACGCATCGAGCGCGTGCAGACCGCTGACGGTAGTCGCACCCCCTGGTTCCAGCCGCGCGTCAAAGTACCGTCCCAACTCGAGGTGCGGCAGGTTTGGTACCGGTCGAAGGATGGCACGCGCGTGCCCATGTATCTCGTCCATCGAAAAGGTCTGCCGCTGGACGGTAACCGGCCCGTTTTGCTCACAGGCTACGGCGGCTTCAACGTGCCCCTGCTTCCCGGATTCAATGCCACCGCGATGGTGTGGGCCGAAGCGGGCGGAGTCTGGGCGCGCCCAAACCTTCGCGGGGGCGCCGAGTTCGGGGAAGACTGGCATCGCGCCGGGATGTTGGAAAACAAGCAAAACGTATTCGACGATTTCATCGCCGCCGCCGAATGGTTGATCGCCAACAAGTATACGAGCCCTTCGCGCCTGGCGATTTCGGGCACCAGTAACGGCGGGCTGTTGATGGGCGCGGCGCTGACCCAGCGTCCCGATCTTTTTCGCGCCGTCTATTGCGGTTACCCCGACCTCGACATGGTGCGCTATTTCCGCTACACCAGAAACAACAATCCGCCCGCCCTGCTCGAATACGGAGATGGAAATAATCCGAAGCATTTTCCGTTCCTGCTTTCATGGTCGCCTTACGAACGCGTGGCGGAAGGAAATCAGTACCCGGCAATCCTGCTCGCTACCGGCGAGGGCGATACGCGTGTGCCACCGCAACAAGCCGTCAAAATGGGTGCTAAGCTGCAGTGGGCCAGCCGTTCGGGGCGCCCCGTGTTGCTGCGTTTCGACCGGAAATCGGGCCACGCCGGCGGCCGCACGCTAGATGAGCAACTGGCGGATACCGCCGCGGAACAGGCGTTTCTGATGCACGAGCTAGGTGTGCTGCCCGGGTCCGCCACACCCGGCGTCGAATGAGTCCCCTGCTCAGCCTGACCCTCCGCCGTGATGTTTCGAACAGATGCGCGTCCTGCGGGTACCCTCGCAACCTCTGCTCTAAGCGTCAACTCTCAAATGAGTGAGCCGAGTAATTATCGAAACGCCAACGATACGGACATCCTGATTGTGGGAGCTGGGCCGGTCGGCCTGTTCCTGGCGAATGAATGTAGCCGGCGCGGCTTGCGCTGGCGCCTGGTCGAGACCAAAGCATCACAATCGGAATATTCCAAGGCCCTGGCGATTTTTCCCAGGACCATGGAGATATTCGATATGGCCGGAGTCGTCGCCCCTTTCCTTGAAAATGCCAACCGTGTCAGGGCGGCTTCCTTGGCGACGCCCAAACGAACGCTTGCCCGGATGCCCTTCGAGCCCGCGGGCAGCCCCTACCGGTTCGTGGCCATGGTTCCACAGAATATTACGGAAAGCCTGCTCCTCCAGCAATTGCGCAACAAGGGAGGAAGCCCTGAGTACGAAACCACGTTCGTATCGGCGGCAGACCGGGGCGACGGGGTGGACGTCACCGTTGACCACAAAGGCGAAGCGCAAAATTTCGCCGCGACATTCGTGGTTGGCTGCGACGGGGCGCACAGCCAGGTCAGACGGTCGTTGAACCTGCCCCTCGAGGGCGGCGAATACCGTCCGGTGTTCATGCTGGCGGACATTGAAACCAATGACGCGCTTCCGGCGGACGAAATGCAGCTGTGTCCGAGTGAGCACGGTCCACTCGCCATTTTTCCGATCAACGCCTGCCGCAGGCGCGTGGTGGCCACCGTCGACCAGCAGGAAGGCGACGCTCCATCGCTCGATCTGGTGCGCAGGATTTTGGTCGAGCGGGCGCCCCGGGAAATCGAAGCGCGCGCCCTTCACTGGAGCAGCTATTTTCACATCCATCACCGCCAGGCGGCGTGCTTGCGCGTCGGAAGAATCTTCATCGCCGGTGACGCTGCGCACATTCACAGCCCTTTTGGGGGCCAGGGCATGAATACCGGATTGCACGATGTCTGGAACCTGGTTTGGAAGCTGGACCTCTTCTTGCGCGGCCACGGCAACCAGCGGTTGCTCGACAGCTACGGCGCCGAACGTCTGCCGGTGATCCGGAGCGTCATCGAGACCACCGACGTCCTGACCAAGGTAATGAGCACGCCGAACCGCCTGGCACAGGTATTGCGAAATGCCGTGATACCGATGGTCTCGCGGTTGGCGCCGTTCCAGCATGCGTTTGTCGGGCGGCTCTCCGAACTGGGCATCAGTTATGCGGGCAGCCCCATCGTGGAAGGTCCGGGGAAGCGGTACTTTGATCAATCCATCGGGGGAGGCCATGGCATCGGCAGCCGCTTCCTGCTGCTGATCGGCGAGGATCAGGAGCCTTCCGCCCGCGACGCCGCCACGCAGCTTTGTAAGTCCTTTGACGGCGTCGTGGAACCGCGTGCTTCGACGCACCCCGGCATCAGTCTGGTCCGGCCCGATGGCTACATCGCGTGCGCGTCGCCTACCGGTGATATCAGCGCCGCGCTGGCATCGGTCCGTGCAGTGTTGGAGTTGCAGACCCGCTAATGGCCGGACGAATGCGTCGAGACGGCTTGGCTCCGGCCACGTCCCGCAGTGACGCGAACCGCTTCACGGCCGGCCTTACTCGAGACTGCGTCCGCATGAATTTAGGAAAGTCGAAGGCCGGCTCTCGATCGTGATCCCTGGTTTCCGCCGGTACGCATCGCCCGGCGCATGTGATGGAACGAAAAGATACCTGGGCTCACTTAAGAATATGTGGAACGCGGCATGTGCCAGGTTTCGCTAGACAACCAGGCTGCCGTCCAGGCGAGAGAGAGGCATCAAAATGAAGCTAATTACAAGAGGAGGCTCGCAGTTGCGTGGATTTGTACCCAGTCCGTGGTATGTCCTTTGTGAAAGCATTCGTCAGATTTGCCTTGCTTTCGCCGTGACATTTGGGCCGCGTCCATCGAACAAGGTGAGTCAGGTACACAGGCCCACGAATGGCGGTCTGAAGCTGGAACTCGTTCCACACCCGCGAGGAAAACCAAGTATGGCAGGCAAAGCCTGCGGAGGGCCGTAGTGGCTAGATCTGGAAGAAAGGAAGTTAGCTCCTCGGGATGGAACCGCGGCCCTTCAAAATCGCAACGCCTGATTACGGAGATAAGGGATCACGGCAGATCCAGGTCGAGGGCGTAGATGTCGGTCGTACCAATGTCTTGCAGAAGAACCGGCGAATCATCCGGCGCGAGTCCGGACCAGTTGCCCCCGAGCGGGCCAACCGGCTGGCGGAAATCCTTCAGGCTGACCACCAACTCGACCTTGCGATCCGAGATGCGAATGCGGTAGATTCCGGTGGGTTGGTTCGCTACCGGCGATCCGGAGAAGTAGACGAAATCGCTTTTGTGCGACCACTCCGGCCACGCGGTGGCGGCTTTCAGGAGTTCGCTCCACTGTTGGGTCTTTTCATCGAACAGCATGAGCCGGTCAGCGGGACGGGCAGTGGCGATGATATAGCGTCCGTCGGGCGACCAGCGGGGAGACCATAGTCCCTCCGAACCGGGAACGGTGGTCACCGCGTGCGTTTTCAAATCGACGATTTCGAGCTGCAGCTTGTCACCCGGCTTCAAGTCATCCGGCTGGCGTGCGAAGAGCAATGAATTCCCGTCGGGCGACCAGGTGGGATCGGCCCCCGGATGATCGATGGGAAGCGGCTGCTCGGGAACGCCGCCATCCGCCCCAACCACGTAAACATTCCAAGCATGGCCGGGCTGGCGCGCCATGAATCCGATGCGGCTTCCGTCCGGGGACCAGCGCGGCAGCAGCACCGACAACGGCGGGAACGTTAGTTGGAGCTTGCCTCGCCAGAGAGTACCCTCGGGAAAAGAGACGTAAGCGACCGACTTGCCACCGGCCGGGAATTGAGGAGACATGGCCGGGATTCCGGAGAGGTACGGGACGAACTCATGCGTGGCTGTATCGTAGCGCACCAACTCAGCGCGCGACTGCATGGTGCTGGCAAACAGTTTTCGCCCATCCACGCTGAAGGCGCCGCCGAAAGTGTCGGTGGGGCCGGAGGTGATTTGCACCGGCTCGTGATCGATCTTGCGCAAGAAGCTGGAGCCTTCGCGGACTGCCCAAACGTTCCGCACGCCGCCATGCACGGCATTAAAAACGAAGTATTTGCCATCGGGCGACCAAAATCCGTAATACGCATCGCTGAACAACCGGCGTGGATTGGAACCATCGGCCGCAGCTTCCCAAATCGAGGCGCGGTTGGCCCCGGTGACGGTAAAGCGGAGCCGCTTGCCATCCGGCGCGAGCCGGACGTAATTCGGAACATCGCCGTTGCTGAGGGTCAGGAGTTTCGCTGAATCGGAGCCGTCCGTCTTTGTCCGGTAGATAGTGTTGTGCTCGATAGAGAAGATCTCTTTTCCGTCCGGCGTGAAAGATGCGAAGCCCAGGGCATTGCCCACGCGCCGCGGCGACCCTCCCAGGACGGGCTGCACCCAAAGGGGACACTTACGGATACTGCCGCGAAAGTCAGGACAGGAGATCACCAGCAGCGCAGACAGAGCGGGTGAGATATCGGTCAGATAAGGATTGGCTAGCGGGGTCTCTATTTGGACCGGATCGCCGCCGGCTGCCGGAGCCTGGTACAGTGAACAACCGACCGGCGTACAGGAGGAGAAATAGATGCGCGAACCGTCGGTGAAAGCCGGCTGCTTATCGCGGCCGTCCGCAGTGATGCGGGTCGAGCCGGCCACGCGGGGCGGCGGCAACCCGGGCCGCAACAAGTAGACCAGAATGACGACGCCTATGAGTGCGGCGGCAGCCACGATCAGCCAACGGGGTCGCAACGTAGCGGGCCTGGCCACCGCAGCGCCGGCGGCGGCACTCGTGGCGGCGGACTGCACGGGCGCTGTCACGCCCGATCTGCCGGAGTCGAAATCGCGTTTGAGGCGCTTGAGGTCCGCGCGCATCTCGGCGGCGGTCTGATAGCGCAGGTCGCGATCTTTTTCAAGAGCCTTCTGTATGATGCGATCGAGCTCCGGGGGGAGCGCGGGATTGACGCTGGACGGTGGCACCGGCGCTCCATGCAGGATGGAGTCGAAGATGGCGGCAGTTGTGGGGCCGGCGAAGGCTTGCCGGCCGGTGGCCATCTCCTGGATCACCACGCCAAAGCTGAACAAATCGGTGCGGGGATCAAGATCCTTGCCGAGAGCTTGCTCCGGTGACATGTAAGCGACGGTTCCGATGGTGCTCCCGGGATCGGTGAGATTCTGCACGTGAACCGTGACGGTCGCATCGCCGCGCACACCCGGCCCGGAGTTGTCCGAGGTGGATTTGGCGAGACCGAAATCGAGTATCTTGGCTTGGCCGCGCGGAGTGACGAAAATGTTGGCAGGCTTGATGTCACGGTGCGTGATGCCTTTGGAGTGCGCGGCGTCGAGGGCATCCGCAATCTGGATGGCGAGATCGAGCAGGATTTCTACGGAAAGGGGGCGGCTTTCGATGAGGTGTTTGAGGGTGCCGCCCTCCAGGAGTTCCATGGCGATAAACGGCTGGCCATCGAACTCGCCGATGTCGTAGACCGTGCAGATATTGGGATGGTTCAGGCTGGAAGCGGCACGGGCCTCGCGCTGGAAACGCTCGTAGGTGTGGAACTCCGGCGCAGTCGGATGGACCGAAGCAGACGGCGCATCAATTTCGGACAGGAACTTCAGGGCAACCAGGCGATGCAGCCGGGTGTCTTCGGCCTTGTACACCACGCCCATGCCGCCGACACCGAGTTTCTCCAGAATCCGGTAATGCGAAATGGTGCGCCCGAGGATGTCAGAGGCCATTTGCCCCACGATAGGGGAAGGGGCGGCCCGAGTCAAGTGGACCGCACCGATGGGGACCGCACCGATTGGAATCCACCGCCACCTTGCCCGTTGCAACATCGCTGACCCATGTATCGGTTGCGTGGTAATCCGTGACCCACAGTTCCGTGCCGTCCGCCGTGAGTGCCAGGATTCCGGGCACGCGCCCGACCGTCAGAGTTGCGACAACCTGGTTTTCAGTGAGATCAACGTCGAAGACTTGATTCGTCACTCCATCGTCGAGGTTCACATGCGCGCCATCGGGAGTGACGGCGATAGCCGGGGGGCACTGTCGGGGCGGAACCGTAACGGGCTTCGCCGCGGAGAAGAGCTGGACGCGCTCACAAAACCTCAAGCCTCGTACAAAAAAACCGGATACCGCGTGACCGGCAGCGCCGATCTCTTGCGCGCCACGCAGTAGCTCTGTTCCCCCCGGTCCGCCGGATTGTAACCGTTTTCCTCCAGGAACCAGGCCAGCGGCCGGTAGAAGCTGTATTCCGGGATCGCCTCGGTGAAAAGTTGTTCGATCTCAAACCCCGCGCAGGTAACCAGGTCGCCCAGTTCCGCCAGCGTGTACTCTCGCATGTGCTGCACTTCGGCTGCGCCGCCTTGGGGAATTCTGTACTTCGAATGGATCTGTGGATTGTCGTGGCCGTGCAGGACCCGCGCCACGCTGGTCAGCCCGGCGATGTTCGGCGTGGTAATCAACACGCGCCCGCCTTCGTCCAGCACTCGTCGCGATTCCAGCATCAAATGCATGGGATCGAAGATCATGTGCTCGATCACTTCGCACGCCAGCACCAGCTCGAAATGATCGTCCGGATAAGGAAAGCGATCCCGCTCCGCATCGAACAGGTCCACATCCAGATCGAACCGCCCGCCACCGTAGCGCACCGATTTGTGCAAGCTGCCCCCGCAACCGAAATCCGCGCCGCGCACCTCCCGGTAGCCCCAGTAATCCTGCAGCGCGGGAGTCAATTGCATGTAGCAGCCCAGTTCTAAAGCCCGCCCCGAACCGCGTGGCGGCGGCACCAGGGACAGAGTCTTCTTCAGCCGCGGAAGGTGCTTTTCAAAATAGGACTGGCTCGCGGGATCGTCAAACTGAAGTTTGCCTAGAGCGGCCTCGAAAGCGGCTAGTGAATCCGGCGCGCCGCTCCTCTCGCGGAGGATCCGCTCCCGCCGCCGGCTCAGGCTGATGTTCAGTCGGCGCAACCCGGCCCTGATCAGTCTCAAGTGCAGAGGCAAATCCGGCAAAGTGCCCCCGCTCACTTCGTTCTCCCGGCCCGTTTACTTGGTAAGGCCGGCCACGTAAACAGCCCGATATCCGCCCACCTTAGCTTCCGTGCCGATCACTTTGATGATGTGGCCCATGTGCTCGGCCCCCGCCGTCCGGATGTCCACCCCGCCATCGCGGCGCGGATCGTGCTCTTCGGGCATGACCATGTATAGCGTCCCGTCCTTGGTCAGCAATCCGACCGGCTGGCCGTTCTGCGCGCACTTCTGGCCGCAGCTGCGATGCTTCTCGCCATGCTTGCCCAGTTGCAGGTAACAGGAGAAATCCACGAGTTCTCCCACCAGCGTCACTTCGTGGCCCGGCTCCGGCTTCTTGTCCACACCCGCGGCAATGGTAGTTGCCGACCAGGGCTCCGCGGAGCTTTGTCCCAGCGTGGCGGCCGGCGCATCATACGTGCCGGTCTCCACTTTCATCTCTGGATGCAGAATGGTCCCTTGGGCCATCAGGAGGGCCGCCGCGAAGGAAATCCCGGCGGCGGACAGAAGAGCTTTTGAGAGGTTCGCCATACGTCCCACTAGTGTACACCGGACCAGCCCGGATGGAATTCCGTCCTGGTCTCTTTCGTTCGGCAAGTTACAATAGTCACCGTGAAAGCATTGCTCCTCCTGCTGCCGCTGGCCGCCGCGCTGGCACAGCCGCCGCATCCCCGCACAGTCGAACTGCTGTGGCCCGCCGGCGCGCCTGGAGCCGTAGGCGCGGAGGATGCCGACAAGCCCAGCCTGACCCTCTACCCCGCCCCCGAAAACGGCGCCAATGGCGCCACCAAAACCGGCGTGATCGTCTGCCCGGGCGGCGGGTATGGCGCCCTAGCTAAGGATCACGAGGGCGACCAGATTGCCCGCTGGCTGAACTCACTGGGTATCTCGGCCTTCATGCTGCAGTACCGCATCGCGCCGCGCTATCATCACCCCGCGCCGCTTCAGGATGCCCAGCGCGCCATCCGCTATGTGCGCGTGCACGCGGTCGATTACCGGATCCTCCCCGACCGCATCGGCATCTGGGGCTTTTCCGCGGGCGGCCATCTGGCATCCACCACCGGCACTCACTTCGATGCAGGCGATCCGCACGCCGCCGACCCCGTCGATCGCGCCAGTTCGCGCCCGGATTTCATGATCCTGGCTTACCCCGTGATCTCTTTCACCACCGCGTACACGCATAAGGGATCGCTGCGCAATCTGCTGGGCGAACACCCTGACCCGGCGCTGGTCGCCAGTCTCTCCAACGAAACGCAGGTCACGCGGCAGACGCCGCCTACGTTCCTGTTCCACACCGACCAGGACGATGGTGTGCCGGCCGAGAACAGCGTGCTTTTCTACCTCGCCTTGCGCAAGGCGGGGGTACCGGCCGAGTTGCACATCTACGAGCGTGGTCCGCACGGCGTAGGCCTGGCGCCCACCGATGCCGTTCTGTCCACTTGGCCCGCCCGGCTAAAGGATTGGCTTGATATTCGCGGCCTACTCAAATAGCGTGCCGTTGGCCTTCATCGCGCTGCCCAGCCTGACTCCTCGCGGCGTCATCGACATCCTGGTGGTCGCGTTCCTGGTCTACCAGGGCCTTATGATCGTCCGGGGTACGCGCGCCGGCCACATCCTGGTCGGCATCCTCATCATGGTGGCGCTTTACGTGATCGCGCTTTACACCGGCCTGGAAGCGCTCCGTTCGGTTCTGTCGTACATCGTGCCCTACCTGGCGCTGGCCGTGATTATCCTGTTTCAGTCCGAGATCCGCCGCACCCTGGCGCGCCTGGGCCGCAAGCGCTGGTTCGCCAGCGGCTACCAGCGGCCCGAATTTACCGCCGATATCCTCATCGCCGTGCGCCGCCTCGCCACTGACAAGACCGGCGCGTTAATCGTTCTGGAGCGCGACATAGGGCTGCGCACCTTCATCGAAAGCGGCGTGCCCCTGGACGCCACGGTTTCGAGCGATCTCCTGCTGGCCATCTTCTATCCCGGCGCCGCACTGCATGACGGCGCCGTAATCGTGCAAAAGGACCGCATCGCCGCGGCCAACTGCTTCCTGCCCCTGACCACCAATCCCGCCTTGTCGTCCACCTTCGGCACTCGCCATCGCGCCGCCATCGGGATTACCGAGGAGAGCGATTGTCTCTCGGTTGTGGTGTCGGAAGAGACCGGCCGCATCTCCGTCGCCGCCTACGGCGAATTGACCGCCGGCTTGAGCTTGCGGGAACTGGACGAGCGCATCTCTACCCACTTCGGCGTGCGGCAGGGTTCCTCTCACTTGATCGAGGACTTCGCCGCCGATATTCCCATGGAGTCGCATTCCGCCGAAAGGAGCGAGCCGGAGTGAAGCGCTTCTTCGTTTACAACTCCGGCTGGAAGCTCCTGTCGCTGGCGGCTGCCGTGCTTCTCTGGATCTCCGTGGCAAGCGAGCCCGAACTCGCCACCTTTATCTCCGTGCGGGTGGAATACAAGGGCCTCACGCCTGATCTGGAGATCGATTCCGACGTGGTGGAGACGGTATTGTTAGAAGTTCGCGGACCTTCGGGCGCTCTGAGCAGCCTGCCTGAAGACCGCCGGCTATACGCCGTGATCCTGGACTTAAATGACGCGCAACCCGGCCAGCACACTTTCACCATAGATCGCAGCGATGTGCGCGTTCCACGCAGCGTACAATTGGTGCGCGCCATTCCGGGCCAGATCCGGCTGAAACTGGAGCCCACGGCCACCCGCACTGTCCCTGTCGAGATTCATTTTGCCGATGGCCTGCCGCCCGACCTGCGCATAATGGAGGCGACCGCGGAGCCGTCCGCGCTGCCCATCGCCGGTCCTGCCAGCCGGCTGTCCCGCATCTCCGCGGTCCACATCGATCCCTTGTTGTTGAAACCCGATGTCGGGACCACCACCTACCACGTGGAAGCCTACGTCACGGACACCCGCGTGCGCTTTCAGGACCGGCCGCAGGTTACAGTCAAAGTTACGCTGGGGAAAAAGTAGATGGGGAAACAACTCTTCGGCACGGATGGGATTCGCGGCGTGGCGGGCGAATATCCGCTGGACCCGGCCACGATCCATGCGTTCGGCATGGCGCTAGGTGCCGATCTGCGCCGCCACGACCCGGACGCCGCCGTCCTGATCGGCATGGATACGCGCGAATCCAGCCCCGCCATCGCCGCCCAGGTTGCCGCGGGCCTTGCGCAGCAGGGCGTGCGCGCGGTCTCCGCCGGCGTGATCACCACCCCCGGCGTCGCCTGGCTGACCCGCTCCGATGCCTTCACCGCCGGCGTTATGATTTCGGCCTCCCACAACCCCTATCGGGATAACGGCCTCAAGGTGTTCGGCCACTCCGGATTTAAATTGCCGGATGATGAAGAGCATGCCGTGGAGCAGGAGATTTTTCGCCACGCCTGCGAACCCGCGGGCGTTCCGCTGCCTCTGGCGCCCGACCCAGCGTTAGCGGAGCGCTATCTCAGCTACCTCGAATCCACTGTCGCCGGATCGTTTGCCGGCACCCGCATGGTGCTCGACGCGGGAAATGGCGCAGCCTCGCAACTCGGACCGGCCCTCTTCCGCCGCCTGGGCGCGGAGGTCATGGCTATCTGCTGCGAGCCCAACGGCCGCAATATCAATCTGGATTGCGGCGCCCTCTATGTGGACCGGGTGCGGACCGCGGTGCTCGAATCCGGCGCGGATCTGGGCATGGCCCTCGATGGAGATGCCGACCGCGCGATTTTCGTCGCCGCCAGCGGCCGCATCGTGGATGGCGACGCCGTACTCCTGATCGCCGCCCGGGCGCTGAAATCCGCGGGCAAGCTGGACAAGGGCCTGGTTGTGGCCACGGTGATGTCCAATCTGGGCTTCGAGCGCGCGCTCACACGCGACGGCATCACCCTGCTGCGCACCCCCGTTGGCGACAAGTACGTGCTTGAGGAAATGGTGCGCGTGGGCGCGGCGCTGGGCGGCGAGCAGTCCGGCCACGTGATCTTCCGCCAGTACGCCACCACCGGCGACGGCCTGCTGACCGCCCTGCGTATTCTTGAGACCTCGCGCCGCTCTGGCGCCGGCCTCGACGAATTGACCGCCGGCCTGGAAATTTATCCGCAGCGCCTGGAAAATGTGCCGGTCCGCGAGCGCAAAGCGCTCCATGAACTGGCCGGCGTCGCGCGCGAGATTGAAGCCTGCCAACAGGCGTTCGGCCCGTCTGGCCGCGTCCTGGTGCGCTTTTCCGGCACCGAGCCGCTGGCCCGCGTCATGGTCGAAGGTCCCGACCTGGAGCAGGTCGACGAGTTCACCGGCCGTATCGCAGCCGCAATTCGCAAGGAGATAGGAGCATAAAAATGCGCAGCTTAATTTTGACCCTGGCGCTGGCCGCCGTCCTACCACAGATCCAGCGTGCCCAGCAGCCCCGACTCAAAGAGTCCCAGGAAGGATGGGTCTCTCTGTTCAACGGCAAGGATCTCACCGGCTGGGTGAAGGTGGGCGACGAACAATGGACCGTAGAGGACGGCGTCATCCACGGTGTAGGTGTCACCCAGGGCTACGGCTACCTGATGACCGAAAAGCATTACAAGGATTTCGAGCTGGCCATCCGTTTCCAGTGTGTGACCGGCGGCAACAGCGGCGTCTTCTATCGCACCAGCTTCAAGCCGGGAACCGCCGACGTGGCCGAGGGCTACCAGTTCGAAATCGACCGCAACCTCAATCACCACACCGGTGGAATCTATACCGCACGGCGCGGCTGGATCGTGTGGCCGTCGCCCGAAAACGAATTCGTCATCAAGCCCACCGAGTGGAATGATTACGTGCTGACGGTGACGGGCAACCATCACCGCGCGCGCCTGAATGGCGTTCAGGTGCTCGACTTTACCGATCCGTTGAACGAAGTGGACGATGGAGCCATCGCCCTGCAACTCCACGCTGGAGGCCAAGCCAACATGCGCTTCAAGGACATCTTCATCCGAGTGCCGTAAGTGAGGCCCCTGGCCTGCAGTGGCCGGAGAACGAACGAAGCTGGAGTCCTTAACCCAACTAGATTACAATCGCTTCGGTGAGGACTCTAGCGGATTTGGACCAGAGTTCGCTCCTGCTGCGGCATGGGCGCAGGGTTGGGAGTCTGGGGGGCGCGCCAGAAATCCATGTATGAAATCTGGTGTACACAGGCTACGGTACACCGCGGCGCGCAGGATTTTTCGGTCAGGAATTCGCGCCTTATATCGGCTACGGTGTACTCCGCCAGCGGCTTGGCCGGATAGCCGCGCTGTTGCGAGCAATAATGCACCAGGCCGTTTTCGCAGATGTACAGATAGCGCGATCCGGCCCGGCAGCGCCAGTGGTTCTCTTTGCCGTGCGCGATGTTGTCCTGGAAATAGTTGATCTGCGCGTAGCTACTTTTTTCCATGGCGCGCATGGCGGCGTAGACTTCGCGCTCGGCGGGCGCCAGCGGCTGCAACTGCCCTGTGCCGTCGTGAATGATGCCCACCGTGGAAGTGAAGCCCAACTCCACGGCGCGTTTGCCGACGGTCAGGGCATCCTGCGGATTGCGGATGCCGCCGCCCACCACGGAGTTGATATTCACGTGAAAATCGGCGTGCTCGGCCAGAATCTGGAGTTTCTTGTCGAGCACCTTCAGGCTCTTCTTCGACACATCGTCGGGCATCACATTATCGATGCTGATCTGCAGGTGCTCGAGCCCCGCGCGGTTCAGCCGCTGGACGCGCTCGGCTGTCAGCAAATAGCCGTTGGTGATCATGCCCGCGATCATGCGGTGGCCGCGGATATGCGCGATGATCAGGTCCAGGTCCGGATGCAGCAGGGGTTCGCCGCCGCTGATGGTGATGATGGTGGTGCCCAGGGCGGCCAGGCGATCGAGGCGCTCGCGCATCACTTCCAGCGACACCGGTTTCGAATGGTCGTCGTATTCGTTGCAATAGGTGCACGCCAGATTGCAGCGGCGCATGGGGATGATGTGGGCTAGAATCGGGTGATCCGTGGAGGCCAGGCCCTTGGAGATCATGCGCAGCTCGCGCGCCCGGCGGTGCGCCGCCTTCCATGTCCTGCGCCACGATTTAGCTACGTCAGCCATTCGGAAATTCCCATTAAACCACACAAACGGTAGGAGTTCTGCCATCTGGAACCGACCGGCCGCTTTTTCGGGTCCAATGGCGATTTCACGGGGCCGAGTTTCCTCGCAAAGACGGGAGCCGGCCCGTGCAACATGCTAAGGTGACATGGTTTGCCGGCTCCCCAACTGCGCCGCCAGCTCGGGTTCTTCGACGCCACCATGATCGTGATGGGCGGCATCGTCGGGTCGGGCATTTTCATCAACCCGTACGTGGTGGCGCTGCACGTCCACACGCCGCTGCTGATCCTCGGTGTCTGGCTGATCGGCGGCGCGCTGGCCATGGCCGGCGCATTCATCTGGGCGGAACTGGCAACGCGCATGCCCGATTCCGGCGGCCAGTATCTTTACCTGCGCGAGGCCTATCACCCGGCGGTGGCGTTCGTCTACGGCTGGGTATTGCTGCTGGTCACGCAGACCGGCGGCATGGCGGCCGTGGCCGTCACCTTCGCCCGATATTATCGCGAGATCACCGGCTTTCACGGCGGCGACGGGCCGATTGCCGCGGCGGCGCTGCTGGGGCTGACGGCCATCAACTGCCTGGGCGTGCGCGCCGGCAGCAACGTGCAAAGCGCCATGATGCTGATGAAGTCGGCGGCCATCGCGGTGCTGGTGGTGGTGGGGATCGTGTGGGGCGGCGGCGTCGTGCATCCCCTGCCGCTGCTGGACCGCCCAGTTTCTTTCGGATTGCTGCGGGCCATCGGCGCCGCCATGATCCCGGTGGCATTCGCTTATGGCGGATGGCAGACCTCCACATTCGTGGCCGGCGAGATGCGCGACCCGCGGCGCGATCTCTCGCGCGGCCTGGTGGCCGGCGTGATCGGCGTCATCGTGCTTTACCTTTCCGTGAACTTCGTGTGCGTGCGGGTGCTCGGGCCGGCGGGGCTGGCGGTATCGCACACGCCGGCTTCCTCGGTGATGCGTGCGGCGCTGGGCGATCGCGGCGCCGAATTCCTGGCGGTGGGGATCGCGGTTTCCACGCTGGGCTTTTTAAGCCAGGGAATCCTGACGGCACCGCGCGTCTATTACGCGATGGCGCGCGACGGGTTGTTCTTCGAGCGGGTGGGATGGCTCTCACCGCGCACCGGCGCGCCCGTCGTAGCGATCGCGCTGCAGGGCGTGTTTGCCACGGTGATCGCGATCTCCGGGCGCTACGAGCAGATCCTGAACTACGTGGTTTCGGTGGACTTCATCTCGTTCGCGCTTACGGCCGGCGCTCTATTCGTCTTCCGGCGGCGGGATCGTGCGTCGCTTGCGGCGTGCATTTATCGCGCGCCCGGCCATCCTTATACAACAGCCGCATTCGTGCTGACCTGCGCGGCCATCGTGGCCAGCACCATCGCCGGCTATCCCAGGGACAGCGCGATCGGGCTGCTGATCCTGCTGACGGGCATTCCCGTATATTGGTACTGGAGCCGGCGAAAACGACAGACACAACGATGAGGCAGCGATATTCCGAATACATGCCCTGGGCGAAGACCCAGAGCCGCGCGCGCTACAACCTGGCGACCAGCGGGGTAGGATCGTTTCCACTGGCGGAACTCCCCAATCCGCCCCAGCTAGAGATCTGCGGCGATAGCACCTACGGTTACGCGCCTTTGCAACAGGCCATCGCCCGCAAATGTGGCGTCGATCCGGAGATGGTGGTGGCGGCGGCAGGCACTTCTATGGCGAACCACTTGGCCATGGCGGCGCTGATCGAACCGGGTGACGAGGTGCTGATCGAGCATCCAGCCTACGAATTGCTGACGGCGGCGGCGGCGTACCTGGGTGCGACCGTACGCCGTTTCCGGCGGACCGAGGAGAGCGGGTACGCGCTCGATCCCAAGGAAATCAGGCATGTGCTGAGCCCGCAGACGAAGCTCATCGTAGTGACCAATCTGCACAACCCATCGAGCGTGCTCACGGCGGACGCGGTGATCAGCGAAATCGGCGGCCTGGCGCGCGGCGTCGGGGCGCATGTCCTGGTCGACGAGGTGTACCTGGATGCGGTTTACGAGAACACCCCGCGCACCTCGGCGCTGCTGGGACCGGAATTTATCGTGACTAACAGCCTTACGAAGGTCTACGGGCTGAGCGGGCTGCGGTGCGGCTGGATCCTGGCCGAGCCGGAGCTGGCGCGCGCCATGTGGCGCCTCAACGATCTGTTCGGTGTGATTCCCGCACACCCGGCCGAACTGCTCAGCGTGGCGGCATTCGAACACCTGGACGTCATCCGCGAACGCGCGCGCAAAGTGGTGGAAGCCGATCGCGCGCTGCTGGCGGATTTCCTGGCGCACCAGCCGGGCATCAGCGCGCCACAGACCGAGTTCGGAACCACGGCGTTTTTGAATCTGGGCGGCATCGATGTCGAGGCTTTCCTGGAGCGGCTGCGCAACGAGTACGAAACCAGCGCGGTCCCAGGCCGGTTTTTCGATATGCCGGGCCATATCCGGATCGGCATGGGCGTGAATACCGAGATGTTTGGCGAAGGCTTGCGCCGGATGGGGTTGGCGCTGGCAGGCCAACCGTTGAGCTGATTGCGCGTCTAAGTGCTGATGCGCTTTTTGATTAAGAGTCCGGGGTTTGCGTTCGCTACCATTCTGGTGCTGGCACTGGGGATCGGCGCGAATACAGCCATTTTCAGCGTCGTGGATTCGGTACTGCTGAAGCCGCTGCCTTATCGCGATCCGGGACGGCTGGTGGTGGCGCTGCACGAAGGCCGCTATCCCGTAGCACCCGCCGATTTTCTCGATTACCAGGCGCAAGCACACGCCTTCGAGCAACTAGCCGCGGCGCAAGCGTGGGGCGGATCGCTGGCCGGACCGGATAAAGCCGAAGTCATCCCCGGCTTGCAGGTTTCGGCCAATATGTTTCGCACGATGGGAATCGCGCCGCTGCTGGGGCGGACATTCATGAATGGAGAAGATCAGCCGGGCGCCGCGCGCGTCCTGGTGATCAGCTACGGGCTCTGGCAGCGGGTGTTCGGCGGCGACGCCAGCGCGGTCGGCCGGGTGATTCACCTAAGCGCGCAGGATTACACGATAGTAGGCGTGATGCCGGCCAGTTTCCAATTTGCGCCTTTCTGGCAGACAGAGGCGGAGATGTGGACGCCGCTGGTGCTTGGCGCGCGCGTTACCGACCGCGTGGGTTCCTCGCTGCGACTGTTTGGGCGGCTCGCGCCGCATGTCTCGCTGCAGCAGGCGCAGGCCCAGATGCACACCATCGCGAAACGGCTGGCTACCACATATCCCGCCACCAACACCGGCGTGGATATCGAGGTGGTCCGGCTACACGAGAAAGTGGTCGGCGCAATCCGGCCCACGCTTTTGCTCCTGCTGGCGACGGTTTCGGTCGTGCTGATCATCGCCTGTGCGGACATCACCAACCTGCTGCTGACGCGCGCCGTAGGGCGGCAGAAGGAGATCGCTGTGCGGGTGGCGATCGGCGCCAGCCGGTGGCGCATCGTCCGCCAACTGGCCGGCGAGAGCCTGGTGCTGGCGGCGCTGGGCGGCGCGGCGGGGCTGTTGCTGGCACGCGGAGGCCTGACGCTGTTGAGTGCGATGCTACCGGCGGCCAGCCTGCCGCGACAACAGGAAGTCTCCATTAACGGCGCGGTACTGTTCTTCACGCTGCTGGCATCGGCCGCCGCCGGCCTGATCTCCGGGCTGGTGCCGGCTGTCCAGGCGTCGCGCGTGGATCTGAGCGAAAGCCTGAAGGAAGGCGGGCGGAATGCGACGCAAAGCGGCAGCGGACGGCGGACGCGTGTGGGGCTGGTGGTGGCGCAAGTAGCGCTGGCCCTGGTGCTGCTGGTGTGCGCGGGGCTCATGATTCGCACGCTGCACAATCTGAACGTGGTGGACGCAGGCTTCAATCCGCGAAATCTGCTGACATTTCAGATGCACGCGCCACCAGCGGAATACGATACGCCGCAAAAGCGCGTGGCGCTATTCGAGAATGTGCAGGAGAGGCTTTCCGCTGTCCCCGGCGTGCGGTCGGCCAGCGCCATCAATCACCTGCCGGTGGGCGGAGACATTTGGGCCTTCGGTTACGACGTGGTGGGCAGGCCCGCCCCCGCGCCGGGCCACGAATTCGGCGCAGTTTATCGCGTCATCCGTCCCGGGTATTTCGCAACGATGCAGATCCCGCTGCTCGAAGGACGCGTTTTCACGGAGCGCGACGACCAGCATTCGCCGGCGGTGGTCATCATCAACCAGGCGATGGCGCAACGGCAGTGGCCGGGCGAGAATCCCGCCGGCAGGCAGATTGTGCTGCGCGAGCCGGGACAGGCGCCGCTGCGCATGACCGTCGCCGGGGTAGTAAAGAACGCGCGCCAATCGGACTGGACCGGCGCTCCCGACGACGAAGTGTACCTGCCGTACCTGCAGCGTCCGGATGCATTCGGGCTGGCCGCCCAGACATTTATAGTCCGCACCGCCGGGGACCCGGATGCGCTCGCGAACACGTGCGCGAGCACGGTACGCTCCATCGACCGCCATATTCCGCTCTCCCGCATGCAGACGATGGAGCGGGTGATCGCCGACAAGCTGTGGCGGTCGCGGGTTTCGGCGATGCTGCTGGGCACATTTGCCGGCATCGCGCTGGTGCTCGCCGCGGTGGGCATTTACGGCGTGATTTCGTACGGGGTCCGCGAGCGGACACGCGAGATCGGCGTACGCATGGCGCTGGGCGCAACGTCGTGGGATGTGCTGCGGCTGGTGGTGACCGAGAGCCTGAAGCCGGTGCTGGCCGGGATCGTGCTGGGGGTCGGGGTAGCGGCGGCGGCTTCGCGGCTGGTGGCGGCGCTGCTCTATGATGTGAGCGCCACCGACACTGCTACTTATGCGTGGGTGATCGCCTGCCTGGCGCTGACCGGCGTCATGGCTGCGTGGCTGCCCGCGTGGCGCGCCATCAAGACCGATCCGCTGATCGCATTGCGGCACGAATGAACCGGATGGCCGGCGCGTGCGTCTTCAATAGTATGCAAACGCAGTGTGTGATGCGCCACGGGCAATTTCTGGGCAACTTCTGCCGCCGGAGAGAAGCGCGCGGGTTTTCCTTCGCGGAGTTGACGCCCACCGTGCCGGCGGCCGAGGTGCGCACGCATACGCACGAAGACGCGCACTTCGTGCTGCTGCTGAGCGGCGATTACGTCTCGACCGCGCAAGACGCCGGGCCGCGCGCGCTCATCTACAACCCGCCGGGCACCACGCATCGCGATCATTTCCGCGATCTGAACGGCCGCTTCTTCACCATCTCGGTGTCCGCGGAAAGTTTGCGCCACGCTGCCGAATACCTGCCGCTCTACGAGCGCGCCATCGCGCTTGGCGGCGGCCATGCGGTCACGCTGGCGCATCGCCTGGTCCGCGAATGCCGGCACTGGACCGGCGCTTCGCCGCTGGCCGCCGAAGGACTCTCGCTGGAACTGCTCTCGGAGATGACCGGCGCGCGGGAACGGCCCCACCGCCAACCGCCGCACTGGCTGGCGTCCGCCCGGGAACTGCTCCGCGAGCGCTGCGCGGACGGCATTCGCATTTCCGAAGTCGCCGCGGGCGTGGGCGTGCATCCGGTGCACCTGATCCGCACGTTCCGCGAGTTCTATCGCGCGACGCCCGGCGATTATGCCCGGCGCTGCCGCTTGGATCGGGCGGCACGGCTGCTGGCCGAGGGAGATCTGCCCCTGGCGCGGGTGGCGCTCGAGGCGGGCTTCGCGGATCAAAGCCATTTCTCAAAAGCCTTCCGGCAAACCTTCGCGCTGACGCCGGCGGCGTATCGGAAGAACACGCGCACGTTGATTTTTGAACAAAGCGCTTAAATCGCACAAGAAGCCGGTGGCGCGGCTGTGAAATACTCGGGCGGTGAACAATCTATTTCGAACGATCGCACTCGCCGGATTTCTGGCCGCGGCAGCCTGCGCGCAGGATGCCATGACCAAAGCCATCCGCGCCGGCGAATTCAAAGACGTGACCAGCGTGCTGGTGGCGCGCGATGGCGCAATCGTTTACGAAACGTACTTTGACAGCGGCGGCGCCGAAGCGCTGCGCAACACACGCTCCGCCACTAAGACCGTCACCAGCATGCTGATCGGCATCGCCATCGAGAAGGGTCTGCTGGCGGGCGTGGATGCGCCGGTCTTCGCCTTCTTCCCCGACAAACATCCCGTACAATATCCGGATCCGCGCAAGGAAAAGATCACCGTCGAAGATTTGATGACCATGAGCTCGCTGCTCGAATGCGACGACCAGAACGACATGTCGCGCGGCAATGAGGAACGCATGTACCTGATCGAGGATTGGATCCAGTTCACGCTGGATCTGCCTATTAAAGGCTTTCCGGCCTGGGCGACCAAGCCCAAGGATTCGCCTTATGGCCGGAGCTTCAGCTACTGTACGGCCGGCGTAAGCACGCTGGGCGCAGTGCTGGAACGCGCGACCAAGACTCTCGTGCCGGAGTTCGCGAACCGCCATCTGTTCGGTCCGCTGGGGATCGACAAAACCGAATGGCAGTTTTCGCCCTTAGGGACGGCCCAGACGGGTGGCGGCCTGGGATTGCGCAGCCGGGACCTGTGGAAACTCGGCCAGCTTTATCTGAACGGCGGCATGTGGGAGGGCCGGCGGGTGGTGAATGCGGATTGGGTGAAGCGATCGCTGACGCCGCACGCACGGGTGGATGACGACACCGAGTATGGCTACCTGTGGTGGCTGAAGACCTTCAAAGCCGGCGGGCAGAGCTGGCGAGGCTGGTTGATGCAAGG
Organism: Bryobacterales bacterium; assembly: GCA_963843255.1. Classification (GTDB taxonomy): domain Bacteria; phylum Acidobacteriota; class Terriglobia; order Bryobacterales; family Bryobacteraceae; genus Bog-159. Next base: position 188,233 of record CAWJJQ010000014.1, read on the forward strand.
CACGGGCGGGAACAAGGTGGCCGTGTTCCCCGAGCAGAAGCTGGTGGCGGTGATCACGACCACAAATTTTGGCGTACGCAACGCGCACCAGCTTACCGACAAGCTGCTGACGGATTACATTTTGAAGCAGTAGCCGCTATGTCGGTCAACGATACAACGCACATCGTTGCGGCGCTAATCTGGTTCTCCACCGGAAAAGCCCTTCCGCGCAACGACCAGGTGCTGCGTCAGCATTAGCGGCCAAAGAGTTTTTTCCCAGACCACCTCGCCGCGCTCGCGAATTGCGGAAATCACTTCCCGCCGGTTGAGCGGCCGCTCATCGGGAAATCGCCACATTCCCAGAGCGGTGATTAAAAGCGCGCGTAATTCGATATAAACGGGTAGGAGTCGGGAAGGTGATGATTGCGATGCCTCCGGGGCGCAAGAGGTCGAAATGCGCCTGGACCGCAGCCTTGGTCTCTTTGGGTTCAAAGTGCTCAACAAGCCCGACGCTGAACACCAGATCCGCAGCCAAATCGATTGGTCGGTCCAAGACGCTCGCCCTGTGCAAGCGCACCACCTTGCCGTCGCCTACGAGATCGGACAGGAGCGAGAGCCCGTACTCGTTCGTATCGATAATGTCATAGGAGCGGCAAGGGAATCGGGTTAGGATGGCATCCAGAAAGCAACTGTTGGCGCCGCCAATTTCAACGATCGAAATCCGCCCCCCCCGCGCATGGATTTGCGTGGCGCTTTATCATGTCCAGCAATACCGCGGCGGAGTAGCGGCGGGTGAGCTTGGCGGTCGGGGGAACGCTCAGGTAATACCGGTCCCAATCTGTTTGCGTTTCAGGCTGGCCGGATTCACGATTTAGGAGCACAGAATCTCTGACTATTCCGACTTCTTCGGAATCTTGATATCCAGCCGTTTGATCTTCTGGTTCAGCGTGGACAGCGGCACGTGCAGGCTGGCCGCGGCCTCCGTCTGGCTGCCGCTCGACTGCTCCAGCCGCTCCATGATGATGCGCCGCTCGAAATCCGCCACGATCTCAAACAACGATGCATCGGCCGGAAGCGCGCCGCCTTCTTCGCGCCGCAGGCGGATGCCGCTGGCCTGCAAAAGGTGATCGGGCAGCACCTCCAGCGGCACCGACGGTTCCGTCGCCAGCACCACCGCGCGCTCCACGGCATTTTCCAGTTCGCGCACGTTGCCCGGCCAGTTGTGCTCCATCAGAATCTGGATCACTTCCGGCTGGAAGGCCAACTGCGAGTTGCCTTGCGGGTCCAGAAACTTTTCGTTCTCGCGGCAATACTTGGTGAAGAAATGTTTCACCAGGGCGGGGATGTCCTCTTTCCGCTCGCGCAACGGGGGCAGCACGATGTTGATCACGTTCAGCCGGTAATACAGATCCTCGCGGAACGTGCCCTCGTCCACGCGCTTCTTCAGATCGTCGTTGGTGGCGGCCAGGATGCGCACGTCCACATGCACGGGTTCGGTGGCGCCCAGCGGGATGAATTCCTTTTCCTGGATCACGCGCAGCAGCTTGGCCTGCATGTCGGGCGCGACGGTGCCGATCTCGTCGAAGAATATGGTGCCGCGATCGGCTACCTCGAAATAGCCTTTCTTGGTGTGGATGGCGCTGGTAAAGGCGCCCTTCACGTGGCCGAAGAGAGTCGATTCCAACAGGTCGGCGGGCAGCGAACCGCTGTTCACCGGCACAAACAGGCGGTCCGCGCGGGGCGAATTGGCGTGGATGGCCTTGGCGATCAACTCCTTGCCGGTGCCGGTTTCGCCCGTGATCAGGATGGTCGAGCGGCTGCTCGAAACCTGGCCTACCAAATCGAGCAGGCGCAGCATGCGGTCGCTTTTGCCGATGATATTGGGGAAGCTGTAGCGCTGTTTCAGCGCGCGCTTCAGTTGGGTATTTTCGGATTCGAGGCGGCGCTTCGAGATCATGCGCTCGATCTCGATCAGCAGTTTCTCGTTGTCCCAGGGCTTTGAGAAATAATCGTTGGCGCCCAGTTTCAGGGCCTGGACGGCGGCTTCCACCGAGCCGTACGCGGTGATCATGAAGATGGGCGTTTCGCGGTCGCGCTCGCGTACTTCGCGCAGCACGTCCATGCCGGAGCGGTCCGGCATCATCAGGTCGAGCAGAACCAGATCGTAAGCGCGCGATTCGATCTTGCGCACGCCCTCTGTGCCGGTGGGCGCCAGGTCCACGCTGTAGCCTTCCATCGAGAGCAGCGTATCCAGGCCTTCGCGGATATCCAATTCGTCATCTACCACCAGCACGCGACCCTTGCCGGCGGCGGTGGAAATTTCAGGTGCAACGATTTCAAGCGGCATTCACGGGTTGCCTTGGGGATGATACGGTGGTCTGTCCGGCTGCGCTGCGCGACCAGGGCAGGCGGATCTGGAAGCGGGTGCCGCCCTGGCGGCTGGATACTTCGATCGAGCCTTTGTGCTCCTGCACGATGCCGTAAGTCACCGCCAGGCCCATGCCGGTGCCTTTGCGGCTGCCCTTGGTGGTGAAGAACGGATCGTAGATGCGCTGGATGTGCTCGGGCGAGATGCCGTGGCCGGTATCGGTAACATCCACCCGCGCGCCGGATTCCTCCGCCCACGCGTGCACCGACAACACGCCGCCGCCATCCATGGCGTCGCGCGCATTCAGGAACAGGTTCAGGAAAACCTGTTGCAGTTTGCCGGCGTTGCCATGCACCGGCGGGATGCTGCCGGCAAGGTCGAGCTTGACCTGGACGCCCACCTTTTCGATCTGATGCTCCAGCAGCGACATGGTTTCGCGGATCACCTTGTTCAGGTCCACATCGCCGAATGAGGTCGTCGAAGTGCGCGAGAAGTTCAGCAGCGAGTTGACGATTTCGCTGGCGCGGAAAGTCTGCTTGGCTATTTTGTCCAGCAGGATCGACTTCTGGTCGTCATTGGCCACCTGCTTGGCCAGCATCTGCGCGTACGTGGAGATCACCGCCAGCGGCGTATTCACTTCGTGCGCTACGCCGGCCGCCAGCAGCCCGATGCTGCTCAGCTTGTCGGCTTGCACCAGGCGCTGTTCGAGCTCGGTCCGGTCGGTCACGTCGTCGAAAATGATCAGCCGGCCGATCTGTTCGAAATCTTTCGCGATGAGGGGGGCGATAGCCACGTTCACGGTGGAGCGCGCGCCGTTCGCGGATCCGTTGACGGGCACCGCCACGGGCCCTTCGCCGTTGGCGGGTGCGATCGCGGTGACATTGCCGGCGGCTGTAACGGCCGACAAGGCCGTAGGGTGCATCAAGAATTTGTAAATGTGGTGAATGCCGGTCTCACCGCGGACGCGTTCGAACTGATCCGCCAGGTCGGCGGGAAATAACTCCGACAGTTTGCGGCCCACCGCGGATTGCCGCTGAATTCCAGTGAGCTTCTCGATCTGCGAATTCCAGCTTTCGACGCGGTCCTCCAGGTCCACCGCCAGGATGCCCACGTTGATGGACTCCACGATGTTCTCGCTGAATTCCTTCAACCGCTCGTATTCGTCAACCTTGCGCTGCAGGGACCGGTACAGGGTGGCGTTCTCGATGGCGATGCCCACATAGCCGCAGATAGTGGCGAGCATCTCTACGTCCACGGTGGAGAGAAAATCGCCGTCTTCCGTGCGGCTCACGCCCATGTAAGCCACCGTCCGGCCGCGCACGGTGCAGGGCAGGTAGTAAGTCAGGTCGAGATCCGCGATGGCCGCGCGCACGGTGGCGGGCCAGCTGCGTGCCACGGCGTCCAGTTGATGGCGGGTACGCTCGAAGAAGATATAAGGCTGCGGCAGATCCCAGTTCAGAAAACTCAAATCCAGTTGATCGCCGGTCAGTTCGGCCGGCCGCCGCCGCGAGCCCATCGACATCTTGAGCCGGAACGCCGGCTTGCCGTCCGCCCGCTCCTCCGCCAGAAACACCGCCATGTGCCGGATGGTGAGGGTCTGCAGCAGGCGTTCGCAAACGGACGACAACATGGCATCCAGATCGGTTTCCGAATTCAACTCGCGGGCGAACTCCACCAGGGTGCGCCGGTAATCATAGCGATCGCGGTAAAAATGCTTGTCCAGGCGCTCCTGAATCCAATTGCGGATGGGCTGGAAAAGAAAAGCAGCCACCAGCATCACGGCAATTAACTGGGTATTGCCCACGTCCTTGAAATTCTTCTGCACCAGGCTTCCCAGAGAGAACACCAGCCCGTAGAACGCTGCCAGCACGCACAGAGTAGCCAGAGTGTAGGCGTATCCGCGGCGGAAGATGATATCCACGTCCATCAGCCGGTAGCGCGCGATGGCGTACGCCAGCGTCAACGGAATCAACCCGAGCGCCAGCACCGACAGGCGCATGTACTGATTGGGCAACATGCCCAGCGCGTATGGCGCGACGTACAGGAAAGCGAATGGAAGAATTCCGCAGAAGGTCCCATTGCGCAGCCACTTCAACTGCTGCCGGACGATAGGATCTTCAGCTTTGGCGGCGTCCCGGCTGAGCACAAATCCGCCCAGGAGGTAGGGGATGATCAGCAACGGCTGCCAGATGCGGTCCAGCAGCCAGCGCAATTCGAGCAACGAGATGCCGATGCGCAAAGCGCCCGAAGTCACTGCCAGCCACAAACCGAAAAACAGCGCCGGGGGCACATAGAGCAGCGCCACGCGGGCCTTGTTACGGAACCAGTGCGGCTCGGGAAAGGTCAGGCAGAAATGCAGGAAGACGGTCGGCGCCAGCAGCCCCGCGGCCACATTACAGAAATAGATCACCTTGTCGAAGCCGTTGAGCTTTCCCGTGTAATGGAATGAGAACAGGATGAACGACACCAGGCAAAGCACGTAGAAATGGCGGGCCTTGTGAGCGCTACCTCTTCCGAAATACACGAATAGCCCGATTAGGAGATAGGCCGCACCGACCAGATACTGATAGGAAACCGCCGGATCCAGCGGCTCTTCGCGAATGACGAGCGACGCTTTGAATTCGACCCCATCGCGACTGGCACTGTAATCGGCCTTGTTCCAGGCTCCCACTGCAGCCAAAATTTGCGGAACGTCGATCGCTTTGGCGGTGGCGACGCCGTTGATCGTCAGCAGGGTGTCTCCGGTTTTGAGACCGGCTTTCGCGGCCGGACCGTCGGACTGGATATGCAGCGCTTCCACGCGGTGGCCGCGATCCACCCACACGGCGCCATCGTCAGCCAACCGGAACTTGTGCTGCTGCTGATAGTTAATTACGGCGGACGCCATCGCAGCGATGGTCAGGATGGTTAGGATCGCAGTCGAGAGCTGAAATTTGAGTTCCTGAAACATTCACACGCCGCCAGGGGACTTGCCGGAACACACTACACCCGGACTGCGGTCAGTAGCACGTTTTATGCCAGCCTTAAACCTAATAGTAGTAAACTTTTGTTGCACTTACAAACAACGGAAAACCAGGAATTCAGAAATCGGGAGAAGCCACTACACGGAAGTGTAGCCAGGGCAAAAAGGGGCGCAGGCACGAGCTGTGGAAAAGTATCCGTGTGCATCCGTGTGCATCCGTGGCCATATAATGAGTTCCCCGATCTCACCAGCAAGACGGAATTAGCCACGGATGCACACAGATGGACACAGATTTTAAATCTTGGTCTTCGGGTAGCGCTTCCGCATCCATTCCACGAAAGCCGTGGGAGCGGTCATAGTGGATAGCCGGCCCTGACGCACCAGAGCCCAATCGGCGAACAACCCGCTTTCCTTGATCTCGCGCAGCAAGGTGGGCGGCTCTAACCGGGTGACGAATTCGAAATCCACAACCGTGAGCTTGGCATCCTTCGCATCGGGCCGCGGCGCGGAGGCCACTTTGGCCAGCCCCACGATGCATGCATCACCCATGCTGTGGTAAATGAAGACCCGGTCGCCGGATTGCATCTCCCGGATCGCGCGGAGGGCCTGCGGGTTGCGTACGCCATCCCACACGGTCTTTCGGTCGCGCTCGAGGTTGTCAATCGAGTAGGTTTCCGGGTCCGTTTTAGACAGGAAGTAGTTCACTAGCCGTCATCGTACCATTACTAAAGGTGTGAGAGCCCTCACGGCACTTGGCAGCATGAAGTTGTCAGCGGCTCAAGGGATTGCTGTAAACTAGATAATGCGAATGCGTACCGCCACTTATGTGCCCGTGCTGCTGACCTTGATCTGTTGTGGCGTGCTGGCCGGTCAGCAGTCCGCTCCTGTACAACACCCCCCCGCAGGCCAGCCTGAACCCGCCGCGCAAGCTGCCACCAATCACACGCCGCAGCCCAAGACCGCCGTCGGTGCGGCAACCGTCGATCCCAAAGCCTATGTCATCGGCGCGGAAGACGTTATCTCCATCCGCGTGTGGCGCGAACCCGAGAATTCCGGCACCTTCAACGTGCGGCCGGACGGCAAAGTCTCCGTTCCCCTGCTGGGCGAGATCCAGGCCGCCGGCCTTACGCCGGAACAGTTAAGCGAAAATATCGCCACCGGTTTGCAGAAAGTGATGGTTCACCCCGAGGTCACGGTCGGGGTGGAGAGAGTGAACAGTAAGAAATACTTCATCCAGGGCGAGGTTAACCGGCCTGGAGCTTACCCGCTGGTCATTGACACTACAGTACTCGAAGCACTGGTCAATGCAGGCGGCTTTCGGGAATTTGCCAACACCAAAAAAATAGTCATTCTGCGCGGCTCGGACCGATTGAAATTCAACTATCACGAGGTCACCAAGGGTAAAAAAATGGAACAGAATATCCTGGTAAAACCCGGTGACCAGATCATCGTGCCGTGACAGAACCAATGTAGTTACTGCGATCAGCGGCCGATTCTAAGAAAGAGAGATTTTCGGAATTATGGTTCCCCAGCAAGGATATGTCACTGTTTCCCGCCGTCCACCGGATATTGAAGATTACATCGATATCCTACGGCGCTATCGTTCCTGGATTGTGGGACCCACCTTCGCCGGGTTGGTGATCGCCGTAGTGGTGGCGTTCCTATGGCCCGATACCTTCGTCTCCACCGCGGTCATGCGCATTACACCGCAGCAGATCTCGGAACGGCTGGTGCCCAGCAACATCAGCACGCAGATGGCGGAACGGCTGCTATCCATGCAGCAGCAGATCGAGAGCCGCACGCAACTGCAGGAGTTGATCCAGCGGCCGTCGCTCAACCTCTATCCAAAGGAGCGCCAGCGCAAGCCGATGGAAGACGTCATCGAGCAGATGCGCAAGGCCATCACCATCACGCTGCTGGATGCCGGATCGTCCGCCGGCGGCGGGAACCAGCATTATGCGTCGGCTTTCGAGATTAGTTTCAAGTATTCCGACCGCTACAAGGCCCAAGCCGTGGTGCGCGAACTGGTCTCGAAATTTACCGAGGAAACCAACAACCAGCTTCGCCAGCAAGCCAACACGACTACGCAGTTTTTGAACGACCAGCTTAAGGCCGCAAAGGACAATCTCGACCAACTGGATGCCGAGATGACCAAGTTCAAACTCGAAAATGCCGGCCGCCTTCCGGATCAGTTGCAGGCTAATCTGCAAGCCGTGAACAGTTTGGAGATGCAGTTGCAAGCGACCAACGAAAGCATCAATCGTGATGCGCAAGACAAAATGATGCTCGAAACGCAGATCCAGAATCTGCAGCACGAACAAACTTTCGTTGGCACCAACCTGGAGCAGACCGCCAGCCGGGAGCAGGTGAAAAATGCGCGGTTGATTCAGTTGAACAATGCCATCCAGGACCTGGATACGCAGCTTTCGGCGGCGCGGGAGACCTATAAGGAAGATCACCCCGACATACGCAGCCTGGAAGCCCGTATCAGAGTCCTGAAAAAGCAGCGCGACGACCTGGAAAAGGAAGAGAACAACGCGGCGGCCAAGGCTTCACCTCAGAAGAAGGTGACAAATCCGCAGGTGGCGCAAACCTTGGAGAGCCTGAAGATGCAAGTTGCGAGTGTGCAGGCGCAAATTCAGGCGCGCAATATGGAGATGGAAGAGCGCAGCCAGCGGGCCAAGGCATTAACCGCGGAGATCGCGGCATACCGTGGGCGGATCGAGTCCGCTCCGGTGAACGAAACCAGATTCGCCGCGTTACAGCGCGACTACAGCCTGGCCAAGGCGAACTACGACGATATGTCGAAGCGGAGGGAGATCTCCGAAACGTCCAGCAACCTGGAGGAGCGCAAAGCCGGCGAGAACCTGGAAACCCTCGACCCGGCGTCTCTGCCCGAGCAGGCCAGCGAACCCAACCGCCTGCTGATCGCCGGCGCGGGAACCGGCATGGGCCTGTTTTTCGGCGTGTTCATGGCGGGTGTAAAGGAAATGAAAGACACCTCCCTGAAGAATCTGAAAGACGTGCGCGCTTACACCAATCTGCCCGTGTTGAGCAGCATTCCGCTACTTGAGAATGCCTTGCTGGTGCGCCGCAAGCGCCGCCTCTTCTGGCTGGGCTGGTCGACTGCCATAATCATCGGCACCATCGCGATGAGCAGTTCGATGTACTACTACTATTTTGCGAAGACGTAGCATGCCGATCGAGCGGCGCCGGACCCCGAGTGGCGCACCGCTTGGAGAACACAATGAGCCGAGTACATGACGCATTGCGCCGCGCCGAACAAGCCGGTGTGTTGAATCTGGAAAACGGAAACGCGCCCGCCGCCGAGCGCCCGCCGGCCTTCGACCATGAACCGCCGCGGCCGGCGGAGAACGGCGCGTCACACAATGCCACTCTCGAGCTCAGCCCGGTAGAGTCTCATCCCGGAATTTTGCAGAACGTCCCGGAGGTCGCTTTTCAACCCGCCCCGGAGTCGCACCTGCTCGATCTGCAGCGTTCCCACGAAACGCCGGCGGAGGAGTTCCGGACGCTACGCACGCGCCTCAATCACCTGCAGACCCTGCAACCGCTGCACACCATCGTGATCAGCAGTCCTTCGCCCGCCGAGGGCAAGACTTTCACCGCCGTAAACCTGGCGCTCGCCGAATCGCACTTATCGGAGAATCGCGTGCTGCTGGGTGATTTCGACTTGCGCCGTCCCTTGATTCACAACCTGTTCCAGGTGGATCGCGCCCCGGGTCTGACCGACTACCTGATGGGGCAGACGCCGCTGGCGGGCGCGTTGCGCAAAGTCACCGGCATGAACCTGTACGTGCTGCCGGCCGGCTCGCCCGTGCGCAATCCGCTGGAATTGCTCAATACCCGGCAAGCCAAGACTCTATTTGAAGAGTTGCCGAAGATTTTCGACTGGGCGATTTTCGATACTCCTCCACTGCTGTTTTCGGCCGACGCCAATCTCCTGTCCACTCTGGCCGACGGCACCATCCTGGTAGTCAAGATCGGTTCCACTACGTTCGACAATGTGACCCGCGCCATGCAATCGCTGTGCGAGAACAACGTGCTGGGCATTGTCGCCAATGGCGCGCGCGCATCGGAACTGTACAGCAAGTACACGTATTACTATTCCAAGCAGGACTAGCAGGAGGACGCGCGTTTCTGAGCCGCGCGCGTCAGCAAGCGGTTACTTCTATTTCAGCTCACTCGCCAGCGCGGCACGGAAACCATCCACAGACTTAGTCAGGCTGGCCACCTGCTCGGCTAGCGGCAGATACTCCATCGCCAGGTATCCGGCATAGCCGGTTTTCTGGATCGCCTTATAGATATTCGGATAATTCATCTCGCCGGAGCCCGGATCGTTGCGCCCGGGATTGTCTGCCACGTGGAAGACCGCGACATCGGGCGCCGCTTCCGTCAAGGTGTGGATGACATTGCCCTGCTGCACCTGCTCGTGATACAGATCGAACAGCAGCCGGACGTGCGGATTGTCCACTTCGCGTATCAGCTTCAAACCTTCCGTGCAGGTGGTCAAGAAGAACCCCTTGTGGTTGACCAGCGAATTGAGCGGTTCCACGATCATGGTCAGGTTCGCCTCGGCCGCCAGGTCTCCGGCGCGTTTGGCGCCTTCCAGCAGGCTGGCGTATTGCTCTTCGTGCGTGCGGCCCGGGATGGCATTGCCGCTCATCAGGATGATCTGCGGAACGTCGAGCTTACGCGCGTAACCGATGGCGGCGCGCACGTCCGCCAGGAACGCTTCCCGATGCGCGGGATCGACCATCGATACGGGCCGCTTGTTCCAGTCGGGCGAACCCAGCATGGCATCCATTCCCAGTCCGAACGAGCGCGTGATCTTTCGGATGCGCGCGATATCCGCATCGCTCCATGCCGCGTATTCGCCGATCAGTTCCACCGATTGGATGCCCGCGCGCGCGGCCGTCTCGAGCTTCTCTTCAAATGTCCCGCGCAGGGTCCACAGCATTACCGAGCTGGTGATTTTGGCTTTGGGCGGGGTAGCCGATTGCGCCTTGGCGATGGCCGCGCCCGCCAGCAGGGCCGCGCCGGTCTTCAGCATTTCTCTGCGTTGCATATGCGTCGAATGCAAGAATAGCACGCGTCCCAGCCGCTTTCCGCCCCATGCTATTCTGGGCCAATAGTCTCGGAATGGCGTTGGAAATGGGTGAATACAGCTTTACAACTCCCCACGGGATCGCCGTAACCCGCACTGCCGCGAAGTGCGCATATCGCAGAGGGCTCCGACACCTGCTGCGCGATCTCGACCATCATCGCGGCATCTATCTATCTTCCGGATACGAATTTCCAGGACGCTATTCCCGTTGGGACATCGCCTCCACGCGGCCGCCGGTCGAAATCGTGTCGTATGACCGGCGGGTCGAATTCCGCCCGCTCAGCATTCGCGGCGAGATCCTGAATCAGATTCTGCAGCCTGTGCTGGAGCGGCACCCGCACTGGGAATCGTTCGCGTGCGTGAATGGCGCGCTCGAAGGACGCTTGAAACCTCTGCCCGCACTTTTTCCGGAAGAGGAGCGAAGTAAACAGCCCTCCGCATTTTCGATTCTGCGCGCGTTGATTGAAGAGTTCCGCGGCGAAGAGAACTGCCGCCTGGCACTGGCGGGCGCTTTCGGGTACGACCTCCTGTTCCAGTTCGAGCCCATCGAAAAGAAGCTGCCCCGCAACGGCCACAAGGACCTGCACCTGTTCCTTTGCGATGACATTTACCTGATGGATCGCAAGAAAGAACAGATCGAGCGCTATCAGTACGATTTCGAGCGCGAAGGCCTGTCCACATTGGGCCTGGAACGCACCGCCGAACCGGTTCCCGAGGCCTCCGCGGCGGCCGGCGAGCGCGGCCTCATCGTTTCCGATCACACCGCCGAAGAGTACATGGCCGGCGTGGAGAAAGTGCGCGAGGGCATGCGCCGGGGCGATTACTACGAAGTGGTGCTGCGGCAGACTTTCAGCACGCCTTATTCGGGCAAAGCTTCGGAACTGTTCGAACGCGTGCAGCGCGCCAGCCCCAGCCCCTACGAGTTTCTGCTGCAGTTGGGCGAAGAGCAACTGGTGGGCGCGTCGCCTGAAATGTTTGTGCGCGTGGAAGGGCAGCGCGTGGAAACCTGCCCCATCGCCGGCACCACGCAGCGCACGGGCGATCCCATGCGCGACGCGGAAAACATTCGCGAGTTGTTGAAATCCACCAAGGAAGAATCCGAGCTCACCATGTGCACGGACGTGGATCGCAACGACAAGTCGCGGGTCTGCGATCCGGGTTCCGTGAAAGTCATCGGCCGCCGCTTGATCGAATCCTACGCCGGCGTGTTTCACACGGTGGATCACGTGGAGGGTTTTCTGAAGGAAGGCTTCGATTCGCTGGATGCATTCCTCAGCCACATGTGGGCGGTTACGTTGATCGGCGCTCCGAAGAAGGCTGCCGCGGAAGCCATCGAGAGCCTCGAGAAAACGGCCCGCGGATGGTACGGCGGAGCCGTGGGCATGATCACGCTGAACGGGGACATGAACACCGGCATCCTGATTCGCACCACCTACCTGCGCGATGGCGTGGCCCGCTATCCGGCCGGCGCCACCCTGCTCTACGATTCCGATCCGGCCATGGAAAATCGCGAGTGCCATCTGAAAGCGACCGGTTTCTTCCGCACGCTGGGCACGGCGCCAGCCTCCGCGCCCGCGGCGACCGGGGATGCCGTGGGAGCCGGCACGCGCCTGCTTCTGGTGGATAACGACGATTGCTTCATCCACACGCTGGCCAATTACGCGCGCCAGACCGGCGCCGAGGTGGTCACCTATCGCGCTGGATTTCCGCCCGAACTGATCGCCGAAATCGCACCGCACCTGATCCTGATTTCACCGGGACCCGGCCGCCCCGCCGATTTCGGCGTGTCCGATCTGGTCAAGCACGCTGTTCGCCTGGGTGTTCCGGTTTTCGGCGTGTGCCTTGGGTTGCAGGGCATCGTGGAAGCCTTTGGTGGCGAGTTGGGTGTGCTCGATTACCCGATGCACGGCAAGCCGTCGTGGGTGAAGAACTGCGGCGCGGGGGTTTTCGAAGGGCTGCCGCAGCGCTTTCAGGTGGGCCGCTACCATTCGCTGTTCGCCGTGCGGGAAGTGTTTCCGGAATGCCTGGAAGTGACCGCTGAATCGGAAGACGGCGTCATCATGGCGCTGCGGCATCGCACGCTCCCGGTGGAGGCCGTGCAATTCCATCCGGAATCCATCCTCACTTCGGAAGGAGACCACGGCTTGCAGTTAATGAGAAATGTGGTGCGGCTGTACCGGCCGGCGGGCGCGGGCGCGCAGCCGTAGCTTGGCTGATCGAAGTTAACTAATCGAGCGGCCGCGCGCGGATGACGTACTCCTCAAACGCCAGGCCTACCATCCGGACGATTTCCGGCTTGACCTCGAGCATGTGGACCATCGGAATGTGCGGCGCAGGTCCCAAAGCCCACTCGGCAGCCTGCTCCCAGACGGACTCCACCGGAATCGTCCCTCTCACCGCCGCCACATTCACGCCTTCCCGTTCCACGAATCCGTGTTCGAGCACGCAGCCCTTTGCCAGAACTTCGGCCAACAACGTCTGTGCCACTTGCAGCCCCAACTCCTCCAGGTGATCTCGCGGGTTGAGTTCCAGCCAATCCGCGATCAACCGGTATGTGAATCCCCATAGCGGCAAGCCGTTCAAGCTGATGGCCGGAAAGCGCGTCTCGGGCGGAACCCCTGATACGGGCCGCAGGGCGTGGCGGGCCGGATCGCGCAGTTCCGCGAGCGGCGCCCAGAGTGCCTCCACGGCTTCCCGCGAATCGAGCTTCGCGGGCGGCTCGTCATCCACGCGAAACACGAATGGCGCCACCAGCAGGAAAGGTCCGGACCGGCGGCGCGCCACCGCCGGCGCCAGCGGGGTCTCCAACTGCGCGCGTTCCAGGTGGATGCCGCATTCTTCCTCCAACTCCCGCAACGCGGTGTCGAGCACGTCGCGGTCCTGGGGGTCACGGCGCCCTCCCGGAAACGACCAGTGGCCAGACCAGGGGTCCTGATCCCGCTCCGCGCGGCGGATCAACAGGACCGAGTCCCGCGCGCGCGCATGCACGATTGCTACCGCAGCATCAGGCTCAGCCGTCACTCATCTATTTTGATCTATTCCACCACGCCGTGTATCCGTAACTGCACGAGTTGATCGGTGGAGAGATTCTTGTAGCCGGCCGCCTGCAGCTTCTGGATCATCGCGGTAGTGACGCCGTGAATCCGCAATTGCACCAGCTCATTAAGCGGGACTTTTTTGTAGCCCAGCGATTGCAGGTCTTTCACGAACCCCGCGCTCACGCCATGGATCTGGAGTTGCACCAGTTCGTCCACGCCCGCGCGGCCGTAACCCATACCGCGGAGTTCATTGACGAAATCGGTGGTAACGCCGTGAATGCGGAGCTGAACCAGATCTTCCACAGGAATGCGCGGATAACCCATATCGCGAAAGCCCTTCATGTACTCGGAGGTGACCCCGTGGATGCGCAACTGGACCAGTTGGTCCGCCGGCACCAGCCCGTAACCGGTATTCTTCAGTGTGGCCGCGAATTCGGTAGTCACGCCATGAATGCGCAGTTGGACCAGATCCTCCGGACGCAAGTTGTAGCCGAGATCGTGGAGCTCGCGAATGTAGGCGATGCTGACCCCGTGGATCCGCAATTGAACCAGCTCGTCGAGCGCCAAGTGATGATAGCCCAGCTCATCGAGTTCCCGGATGTAAGCGCGCGAGACGTTGTGCACGGCCAGTTGGAACAGGCGTTCGGTGTCGAAATCGCTATAGCCCAGCTTGTGGAGATCGGAAACGAATTGCGGGTTAGGCGAAAACAAAAAGGTCCCGCCGCCCCCGCCATTGCGGAAGCTTCCTTCGCACTGGAGCGTCCCGGCATCGCGCATCATCTCAAACTTGGCTGGTCCGCCGTGCTCCACCTGCGCGCGGCTCAAGCCGTTGAAATCGGCGACATCGTAGTTGTCCGACGAGTCGTATTCGTTGTGGCCCAGCCAACTGCGGTGGATCGCGAACAGGATTCCGGATTGACGCAGTTCCAGGGTCCATTGCCCCGTCACCGGACCGGCATCGGAATGAGACTGCCCCATCAGGAAGTAAAGTGGGATCGAGATCAGAACTAATAACCAGATGGCTTTGTCGCTCATAAATGGTCCTCGGCTGCTTACAGGCCGGCTCGTTTGAGCCGGAGCAGTTCATCCAGGGTCAGATGCTGGAAGCCGTGATCTTTCAGATGCCGGACGAATTCGGGATCTACACCATGTATGCGCAACTGCGTGTATTCGTCCGCCGAAAGGCCGCCATAGCCCGCGGCTTTCATCTCGGCCATGAAATCAGGCGTCACACCGTGAATCCGCAGGTTGACCATATCGTCGATCGACAGGCTGTTCAATCCGCCCCGTTTCAACCCGTTCATGTAATCGATATCTACGCCGTGGATGGCTAGCTGGACCAGTTCTTCCGCCGACACTTTGGCATATCCCGCCTGTTTCACAGCCGCCGCAAACTGGGGGGTTACGCCGTGAATTTTAAGTTGGATCAATTCGTCCACGGTCAGGTTGTGAAAGCCTGCCGCCACGATTCCCGACAGGAAATCCGTAGCTGGAGGAGGTGCTGGATCGTCCGGCTCGGGGGCGGCGGACTCATCTGAGGAGGTCGCTGGAACCGTCGGTCGCGGCGCGGGCGCCGGCAGCGGCGCGGCGGGTTGAGGAGCGGACGGTTGTGGGGTGGGCGGCTCGCCGGCCTTCACTGATGGGTGCGTTGCGGCCAGCAAGCCAATCACGATTGCCAGACCCGCCAGCGCGGAGGACCAGGCGGGCGCCGTGCGGCCGGATGCGGGGCGATGGCCGAGCAGGCGCTGGATGCGGTCGATCAACGAGCCGCCGGCGGCCGACATGGCGAATCCCACATCGGGCGCGCGCATCTGTTCCAGATCCACCAGCGCGCGTGCGTATATGGCGCGATCGCCGCAAATATCCGCCGCGATGTCATCGCAACAATTCTCGCGCTCGATGCGAACCTGGCGCGAGATCGCCCATACCGCGGGATGATAGAACAGCAGCGTATCCACGGTCGTCTGCAACAGGTTCACCAGGTAATCGTGGCGGCGGATATGCGCCAACTCGTGCGCCAGCAGCGCTTCGATCGCCTGCAAATCGAGGCCGGTAAGCGCGGCCGGCATCAAAATTACGGGGCGCAGCCATCCGATCACGCACGGCGCCTTGGTCGCGGCCTGGACTGCCAGACGCACCGGCGCGGATACGGCCGCGCGTCGCTTCAGATCTCGTAGTGTGCGTTCCCACTCGGGCAGAACCGGCAAAGAGCCCGAACGGCGCAGCCTGCGCATATAGGTCCATGCGCCGATCCAGCGGATCGATAGCAGCGCCACACCTGCGATCCACAGCGCCACAATCCAGGGGAGCATTGGCGCCAGAAGATCTTGTATCCCAGGCTGCAGGCCCGCCGGCGCGGAGTTACGAATCGCAGCGATGGGCGCGGACGCTGGTACGGCGCTCCAATGTCCGCTTGCCGGCAGCGAAGTAGGCTGCGCCACCAGGATCGCAAAAGTCACCGCGGGGAGCACCAGCATTAAGGCCAGAAACAGGCAGCCTGCACCGTAGCGGGTGCTCGCCCGCGCATCGCGCAGCAGGAAGTTGCAGGCGCCCCACACCAGCCCGGCCACCGTTCCCTGCCACAGGAAATGGAGCAAGGTCCAGCCGAGCGCCACGGAAGCCGGTTGTTCTAATAAGCTCTGAATACTTGTCACGGCCGCGAGCCCTTTCCTTTATCGAATTGCTCAAGCATTTTCCGCATTTCGGCGATTTCGCTGGCGGAGGATTTGCGGCTGGCGAGGGCTTGCATCATGAGCCTGGAGGCCGAGCCTGCGAAGGCCCGTTCCAGCAGGTGATCGACCAGTTGCCGCTGGGTCTGCTCTTGCGCAACCTTTGCTTTGTAGACGTGCGCGCGGGCGGTTTCGTCCCGCTCCACAAGCCCCTTAGTCGCCATAATCTGCAGGAATTTCAGGACGGTCGTGTAACCTACTTCGCGTTCACGCCGCAGCGTCGCATAAACGTCGCGGACCGTGCTGGGACCCCTGTCCCACAGCACCCGCAGAATTTCGAGTTCGGCATCCGTCGGCCGCGGAGGAGCATTTTCGGACATCTGGGATGAGGATACTACGAAGAGATTCGTATTGTCAACGAAAATCTTCGTAGATCTTGCAGCCTGGTCTTTTCATTTTCTACGGCCTGTTAGACTGTACTGAATGTCACCCGGATCTTCCGGACCAAACGACCCACAGTTCGCTACCCGCACCTTGGAACCGGCGGAAGGTGTAGCCGGCGCGATCGTTGGTCCTTATTATCTGCTCGAGCCGGTGGGCCATGGCGGTATGGGTGAGGTGTGGCTGGCCGAGCAGAGGGAGCCGGTGCGCCGCCGCGTCGCGGTCAAGCTGATCAAAGCCGGCATGGACACGCGTGAGGTGGTGGCGCGCTTCGAATCAGAGCGGCAGGCCCTGGCGCTCATGGACCACCACGCCATCGCCAAGGTTTTCGACGCCGGTTCCACACCGCACGGCCGTCCGTACTTCGCTATGGAGTACGTCACTGGCGTCCCCATTACCACGTACTGCGACAGGCATAAGCTGACCACGCGCCAGCGGTTGGAACTGTTCGTGGCCGTCTGCGAAGGCGTGCAACATGCCCATCAAAAGGCGATTCTGCATCGCGATCTGAAGCCTTCCAATATCCTGGTGAGCGAAGTGGATGGAAGGCCCTCGCCGCGCATCATCGATTTCGGTGTAGCCAAGGCCACCGCCCAACAGCTCACGGCCGAAGTAATGCACACGCGCGTGGGTGCGATCGTGGGAACGCCTGGTTACATGAGTCCGGAGCAAGCCGACTCGGCCGGCGTAGACGTGGATACCCGAACCGACGTTTATTCTCTGGGCGTGGTGCTTTACGAATTGCTGGTCGGCGCCTTGCCGCTGGATTTCAGCACGACTCCGCCCGATCAGTTTCCACGCCGCCTGCGCGACGAGGATGCTCCGCGGCCGAGCACGCGCATACGAACCCTGGGCGCCAAGAGCACCACCAACGCACAGAACCGCGGCTCTGACACTCCGGTGCTGGCGAAGCAGCTTCGCGGCGATCTGGATGCCATCGCTTTAAAAGCTTTAGAGAAGGATCGTGCCCGGCGCTACGCCACGCCCACCGATCTGGCCGCCGATATCGGCCGCTATCTGCGCAATGAGCCCGTAATGGCGCGTCCCGCGAGCACCCCCTACCGGGCGCGCAAATATGTGCGGCGCCACCGGATAGGAGTGACCGTGGCCGCCATCGCCGCGGTATTGCTTATCGCCGTAGCCATCGCGCAGGCGATCGAGCTGCGCCGCATCAAGCGCGAACGTGACCGCGCGGACCGGGTGACCGGGTTCATGACCAGCATGTTCAAGGTATCGAACCCCAGCGAGGCGCGCGGCAACGACATCCGTGCGCGCGAAATTCTGGATAAAGCCTCCCGCCAGATCGATACCGGGCTGGCCAACGATCCGGAGCTGCAGGCCCAGATGATACACGTGATGGGCAGCGTATACGAAAGTCTGGGTCTCTATACCCAAGCCGAGTCGCTGTTGCGCCGCACATTTGAAATTCAGCGGCGCGCGCTCGGCGTGAGAAATCCGGAAACATTGAAAACGATGAACGATCTCGGCCTGGTGTTGGCCGAGCGGAGCCAGTACCGTGAGGCAGAGACCTGGACCCGCCAGGCGCTGGATGCCCGGCGCCGGACGCTCGGGGCGGAGAATCGCGATACCTTAGCCGGCATGTCCCAGCTTGCACACGTCCTCGAGGGTGAAGGAAGGTATCCGGAAGCCGAGAAGCTGAATCGCGAAGTGCTGGAGGTGGCGCGGCGAGCCTCGTCGCCCGACAATTCGTTAATTCGGCTGGCCACGAAGCGGCTCGCCATCGACCTCTCTTATGAAGGTAAGTACCAGGAAGCCGAAAAGCTGTTTCGCGAGGTGCTCGAATCCGATCAGCGCGCGCTGGGCCCGGACCATCCGATTGTGCTGGGTGACATGAATAACCTGGCCGCCAGCTTCCTCCAGGAGGGCCGCTATCCGGAAGCAGAAAAGCTGTACACGGATTCCATAGAGATCAAGCGCCGCGTGCTGGGACCGGAACATCCCGACACGCTGATGTCGATGGGAAGCCTGGCGCTTGATCTGGTGGACGAGAAACGTTACCCGGAAGCCGAAAAACTGTTTCGCGAAACCCTGGAAATCAAGCGCCGCACGCTTGGCCCGGAACATCGCTCCACGCTCGTCACTATGGGAAACCTGGCGGATCTGTTTCTGCAGCAGGGCCGCTATCCGGAGGCCGAACGACTGGTCCGCCAGACGCTTGAAGTAGAGCAGCGAACGCTCGGCCCGACACACTCCGATACTTTGGACACCCTGTCGGTGCTGGCCGGCGCTTTGAAGCAGGAAAAACGCTATCCGGAAGCGGAGGCAGCTTTCTCCAAGGCGCTGGAAGGCCGGCGTGGTGCGCTCGGCCTGGGTCACCCGGATACTGCCACGAGTGCCTACGGGCTGGCGTGCGTGCTGGCTCTCGAAGGCAAACGCGATGCGGCCCTCGCTAATCTGCAGTTCGCGGTAGAGCACGCGCTTTCAGCTGAAGACCGCCAGAAATTGGCCGGCGACCCCGATCTCAACTCCCTCCACGCGGACCCGCGCTTCCAGGCGCTGACGGCCGCTGCGGAGAAGACTAAATAAAAAGCTGCGGGGCTGAGAGCCCCGCGCAGGCCACAGGCCCGCCCCACTAATAGGAAGCGTCATAATGAGTACCTGGAGATCCCGCGCGAGGATACCCATGCCGTGCTCACTCCGTCAAGTCTTTAAACCGATGCACGAGGATCGCCTGTGAAGGGCTTGTGGCTGGCGGCGTGTGTGGTCGCCTGCACCGTGCCGGTGCGTGCCGAAATCACGGTATCGGGCCGCGTGATCGACGAGAATGAAGCCGGCGTGGCCAGCGCCGAGGTCACGGCCCGCAATCAGGCGGGCCAGGAATGGCATACAACGACCGATCCCACCGGCGGATTCAAGCTGCGCGTCGCTAGCGAAGGTCGCTATTTTTGGGGCGCGACGCAATCCGGATATCTGCCCGCAAAAGACATGGCGGTCGAGGTGAGCTCCGGCATGGGAGAGGTGGATCTGGTTTTGAATCATGTCAAGGAAGTGTTGCAGTCGGTGGATGTGCGCGATTCCCCGGACTCCGTGGATGTGGAACAAACGCAGTCGGAACGCAAACTCAGCGGCGTACAGATCATGGATATCCCGTACAATTCCACACACAGCCTGCGCGAGGCCATGACGTTGATCCCAGGACAAATCATGGACCCCACCGGCGGCCTGCACTTCGACGGCGGCCGCGAGAACCAGACGAACTATCTTCTGGACGGCTTCAATATCAGTGATCCGCTAACCGGGACGCTGGCTACCACCGTCAGCGTAGAAGCGGTCAGCTCGCTGGACTATATGAGCGGCCGGTACTCGCCGGAATACGGCCAGGGCTCCGCCGGCACGCTGAACATCAAGACCCAGACTGGTGACGATCAGTTCCGCTATTCCGCCACCAATTTCATCCCGGGCCTGAGCACCACCAATGGGCCCCACCTGGGCGACTGGACGCCACGCCTCAATTTCTCCGGGCCGATCGTCAGGGGCCGTGCCTGGTTTTCCGACAACCTGGATGCCGGCTACAACGTCACGGTGATTCCGGGCTTGCCCAGCAGCGAAGGCACCACCACCACACTACAAGCCAGCAACATGCTGCACACGCAGGTGAACCTGACGCCGGCCAATATCCTCTACACGGACTTCCTGTTCAATTACCAGCGCGCCACGGAGTTCGGTCTGGGATTTCTGAGCCCTCCCTCCACCACGCTCGACGAACGCGGCCGCAACTGGTTCGTGGGGCTCAAAGATCAGATCTATGTCGCGCACGGAACCCTGCTCGAACTGGGTTTCGCGGAAATGTTCACGCTGTCGCGCTTCATTCCCTTCGGCATCGGCACCTATATCATTACGCCCAATAGCAAAGCGGGCTTCAACTTTCTCAATTCCACCGAGCACTCGCGGCGCGGACAGTTTTTGGCCAACCTGTTTCTGCCTTCGTGGCACCTGGCCGGCACGCACCAGTTAAAAATGGGCGCCGATATCGACCGCCTGGATTATTCGCAAGGCGTCACCCGTACCGGCTATGACCTCTACGGTGTCAGCAACAACCTGCTGCGTTCGGTCACCTTCGATGGAAACGGATTCCTCAGCCGCCCCAGCCTGACCGCCTCTTCTTACATTACCGACCACTGGCAGGTGCGCAAGAACCTCTTCCTGGAGCTGGGCGTGCGCGAGGACTGGGACGAAATCCTGCGGCGCTGGCTATGGTCGCCACGCACCGCGTTCTCCTGGGCGCCCTTCGGTTCGACCAAGACACGCATCTCCGGTGGCTTCGCCATCCTCTACGACCCGACTATCATCCAACTTTTTACCCGCCCGATGGATCAATACACGCTCAGTAACATCTACTCCGCCGATGGAACCCTGATCCTGCCGAACGCCCTGTCCATTTATATGTTGCCCAACGAGCGTCTGAAAGCGCCGCTCTATCAGAACTGGAGCCTGGGCCTCGACCGTCAGTTCCCCTGGCGCATCCGCGCCGGTTTCAGCCTCCACCGGAAGCGCGGCGGCGATGGGCTAGCCTATGTGAACACACTGCCCGGGCCCGTTCCCGCTTCGCCCGAAATCGCCGCCCAGTATCACGCTTCTTACGTGCAACAGATTTTTACCTTGACCAGTTCGCGCCACGACCAGTACGACGCCGCGCAGGTGATCGTGCATCAGGATATCGGGGGCCGTTACGAGTGGATGGCCAGTTACACGCGCTCGCGCACGCATTCCAACGAGGTCCTCGACCCCTCCCTGGAACAGACGGTGCTGATCGGGCCCGATAACTCCGGTCCCCTGCCCTGGGACGCTCCCAATCGCTTTCTTAGTTGGGGATACCTTCCTACGTTCCGCAAGAACTGGGCACTCGCTTACCTCTTCGAGCAGCGCAGTGGTTTCCCCTTCTCGATTCAGCACGATACCGGCCAGCTCATCGGAGCTCCTGATTCCAACCGGTTTCCGGATTATTTGAATCTGGGCCTGTTCCTGGAATGGCGCGTTAAGTTGGGCAAATACCGCTTCGGCATCCGCGGAGGCATCGACAACGTGACCAATCATCGCAACCCGACTGAGGTGAACAACACGTTCGAATCGCCTAATTACCTGGTGTTCTATGGCAGCGAGGGCCGTCACTTCGTGGCGCGCCTGCGATGGCTGGGGAAAGAGTGAGTGCCCGAGCTTCCCGATATAACTGCATACATAGTGGCGCTGGAGCCACGTATCATGGGCCAGACACTCGAGCGCGTCCGTCTGGGCAATCCTTTTCTGCTGCGCACCATGGATCCGCCTCTGGCCGCGACCGAAGGCCGTGGGGTCCGTGGGTTGCGCCGCGTGGGAAAGCGCATCGCGATCGGTGTGGAAGACGATCTCTGGCTGGTTCTGCATTTGATGATCGCGGGGCGATTGCATTGGCGTCCGCCGCATGCCAAGCTAGGCGGCCGCCAAAACCTCGCGGCATTCGATTTCGCGGATGCCACGCTAACCCTCACCGAGGCCGGCAGCAAGCGCCGCGCATCCCTGCACGTGGTGCGCGGTGAGGAGGGGCTGCGCTCTCTCGATCCCGGCGGCATCGACGTGCTCTCCGCCGGCCTGGCGGAATTCCAGGACGCGCTCACTTTCGAAAATCACACGCTCAAGCGCGCCCTCACCGATCCGCGCACCTTTAGTGGCATCGGCAACGCTTACTCGGATGAAATCCTGCACGCCGCGCAGCTTTCGCCTATCGCCCAGACCCACAAGCTGACCGCCGAGCAAATTGCCCGCCTGCACACCGCGACCGAAGCCACCCTCCGTGCATGGATCGACCGCCTGTCCGCCGAAGCCCGCCAGAAATTTCCGGAGAAGGTGACCGCGTTTCGTCGCCGGCATGGCCGTGCACGGCCGCTACGGCCAGCCGTGCCCGCGCTGCGGCGAGAAGGTGCAGCGCATCCGCTACGCCGATAACGAAACCGATTATTGCGCCCGCTGCCAGACGGGCGGCAAAGTGCTAGCCGATCGTGGCCTTTCGCGCTTGCTGGGCTCGGACTGGCCGCGCACGCTCGAAGAACTGGAAGCCCTGAAGCGCCGGTAGTGCATGGCGCGCGGTTTCACCTCTCGCTGTTCTAATGTCCTCACTCGTAGCGCAATGCAATGATGGGATCGGTGCGCATGGCCCGCCTGGCGGGAACATAACACGCCACGGCAGCCACCAGAGTCAGAAGTACAGCGACGCCGGCGAAGGTCAAAGGGTCCGCTGCGCTGACGCCAAAAAGCAGGCTGCGCAAGACCTTGGTCAGCCCCAGCGCGGCCAGCAAGCCCACGCCGACGCCTATCACGGTCAAGCGCGCTCCCTCCCCCAAGACAAGTCGCACGACGTCGCCCGGTCGCGCGCCCAGGGCGATGCGAATACCCAGCTCACGCGTGCGCTGTGAAACCGAATAAGAAATGAGCCCATACAGCCCGACCAGGGCCAGAATCAGCGCGAGCCCGGCGAAACTCCCGATTAATAAGGAGGGATACCGGCGGAGAAACACAGAGGGCGACTGCGCGATGATCTGGTCCATCGTAAGGGGCGCAATGGGAATCAGTTGTCGATCCGTATCCCTCAGAGCGGCGCGCACAGCCCCAATCGCATCGCCCGGACGGCCCGCGGTACGCACCGTATAACTGAAAAAGGGGTTCACATCCTGTGCAAACGGCGCGAACAGAATCGGTTCGTTGGGGCTGTCCAGACCGGCGTCGGTAGTGTCAGCGACCACGCCTACGATCTGGCGGAAAGGTTGGGTAGGCGAGTAAGTGAACTTAATGCGCTTGCCGATCGGATCCTCGCCCGCGAGATATCGCTTCACCCATGCCTGGTTGATAATGATTCGCATGGGAGCCGCGGCCGTGTCCTCGGAATCGCTGAAAAAGCGGCCCGCGACCAGCGGAATCCCCATCGTGGAAAAGTAGTTGGAGGAGACATCCCGGATACTGCACTCGTTCTCCTCGCCCGCGGCGGTAGGATGCCCTTCGATCACGAAGCGGATGGTGTTGCCGCCGCCAGTCAGCGGAACGACGGTGGTGGAGGCGATTCCCAATATGCCCGGCTCGGCGCGCACGCGGGTCGTAAAGTCGCGGTCGAAGCGGATAGCGTCGGGATCCTTGGGGTAAGAAGCGGGCGGCAGAAACACCGAAAAAGTGAGGAGGCGTTCCGTATTGAAGCCCGGATTGTGGTCGAGCAGCGCCGTCAGGCTCTTCACCATCAAGCCCGCGCCAACCAGGAGGACCAGCGAGAAGGCGATTTCCCCGACTACCAGCGCGTGCCGCATCCGCGTGCGAATTCCCCCCGTGGACCCGCGGCCTTCGTCTTTGAGCGTCGCGCCCACATTGCGATTGAAGAGTTCGAGTGCGGGGGCCAGGCCGAATGCCGCGGCGGTGAAGATCATGGTGCCGAGCAGAAACGCCAGAACCACGAAATCGGCGTGGGCGTCGCGCAGAAATGGCATCGAATTGAGCAGTGTCTCGGGTATCGCCGCAATGAGCAGACGGACTCCGAAGCGCGCGATCAGCAGGCCGAGCACGGCTCCGGCCGCCGCCAAAATCAGGCTTTCGGCCAGGAGTTGTGAAGTCAACCGGGCGCGGCCGGCTCCCAGGGCGGTCCGGACCGCGAATTCCCTCCGGCGTCCCGTCGCGCGAGCCATCAGGAGGTTCGCTACGTTAGCGCACGCAATGAGCAGCACAAAACCCACGGCGCCAAACAGCACCAGGAGCAGCGGTCGGATTTTTCCGACGATGCGCTCGCGCAGCGGAACCATGACCACCCGGATGGCGCCGTTTTGCTTCTGATAAGCGGCGGCGAGGCGCGAGTTAATCAGATCCATTTCCGCCCGGGCTTGCGCCGCGGTGGTGCCCGGAGCCAGGCGGCCGACCGCGCTCATCCAGCGGAGGCTGCGCCGCGTTGCCAGATCCCCGTCGATATGCAGCGGCACCCAGATCTGGGCGTTCCCCAACGGCGCGAATTCAAACTGTGGAGGCAGCACGCCTATGATAGTGACGCTGTTGGAGTCGAGCCGGATGGAGCGGCCGATCACCCGCGAGTCCCCGCCGAAGCGGCTCTTCCAGAAACTGTGTGTGAGGATGGCTACATAGGGGCCCGCCGCAACGTCTTCACCGGCGCGGAAATTGCGTCCCAGGAGCGGTTTGACGCCCAGAATGGAGAGGAAATTGGTGGTCGCCTGTACGGCGAAGACGGTCTCGGCCTGGTCGCCGCTGCGAAGAGTGAAACCATCCCCCGTGAAGCCGCCAAGGGATGCAAAGGTCTTTGACTGTGTCCGCCAGTCGAGGTAATCGGGATAAGAGACATTCCAGATCCTCGGGCTTAGCGGGTCGGCCAATTCCTCTTGGCTGCGCACTTCGCCGAGGGTGATGAGGCGGTCCGGATCGGCGTACGGCAGGGGGCGGAGCAGCGCGGCGCGGACCACCGAGAAGATTGCCGTGTTGGCTCCGATCCCCAGGGCCAATGTGAAAATGGCGATCGCGGCGAAGCCCACAGAGTGGCCGTGAGCGCGGAGACCGAACCGCAGGTCGCGCGCGAAATTCTCGATGAAGTTTACACGGCGCATATCGCGACATTCCTCCTGATATTGGGTAAGTCCTCCGATCGCGCGTAACGCCGCCCTGCGGGCTTCGTCAGGCGCCATGCCGGAGGCCAGGTTCTCCTCCACCTGCCGGTCGAGATGAAAGCGAAGTTCAGCCTCCAGTTCTTCCTCCACACCGCCGCGGCGTAACAGGGAACGGAAGCGCAAACGGACTTTGCGGAAAGCTCGCACCTTAAACCTCTTGCACTACCAGGTCGATCGCGGCCGAGAGGCGGCTCCAGGTTGCCAGTTCCTTCTGCAACTGGCGGCGCCCGTCGCGCGTGAGGGAGTAAAACTTCGCCATTCGGCCGGTCTCGGCCGGCCGCCACTCGGCCTCGATCCAGCCCTGCTGCTCCAGACGGTGCAGCGCCGGGTACAACGAACCCTGCTGCACCTGCAGGGCTTCCCGCGAAACTTGCTGGATGCGTTTGGCGATTGCCCAGCCATGGTTGGGTTCGAGCGAGATCGTCTTCAGGATCAGCAGGTCCAGGGTCCCTTGGACCAGGTCGGTGGGTTTGCCCATAAGCCTAGATAGTCCACAGTTGTAGACGATCATGGTCTCGATTTCGTTAGCTCGATTCTGAAGGTAACCAGAAGGGCTTGTTGCTGGCTCGGTCGCCCCACGCGGCGGCCCACGCGGAACGGATCTCCGGCTACTTTGCTCTGCGTTTCGCCTTGATCAGCACGTCCACCGGGTCCGGCCGCCCATTCCAGAAATCCAGCCGGATGCGGCCGTCCGCCATCTGTGTGACCGTCGCCGGAATGGAACTGGCAGTCAGGTACCATCCCTCCGGCAATACCACGGCGTTGCGCGGCCGTCCCAGGCTCCGGTCAAAAATCAGAGTGTCTCCCTGCATGCCGTAGCTCGCCGGCGCGGCGTAGGTCTCTGAAATTCGCAAGCGCATGCTCTTCCCTTTCGTTATGGGAGAAAAGGGAATCACCACCACCTGTGAAGCCGGCTCCACCGGCTCTCCCGCATCTATCTTGGCGGCCGCCAGTTCCGCGCCGGTCATGATCTTGGTCGCCAGCTTTTCGCCCGTATCCAGCACGTAGGCTGACGGACCCGATACCTGGCTACCCGTGCGGACGACATTGAAATACTTGTCCACTCCCGGGCGCGACTCCGTGTAGTCGTGATAAAGACGGAATGCGTGCGTTTCCGGCTGCTGTAGGAAGTAAACAATGTCGCGGTCCTGGTGCGCGCGTTCCGAAAGCCGCTCCTCTTCGGTTTCCCCTTCGAACGGAGCTTCCCAACTCTTCGCCTCACCCGGCGTCCGGGGAGCGGCCCCAGCGCCCGTCTGCGCGCCCGGCCTGCCTTTTACGACGAGCGGCGCCGCCGCCTCGCCGCCATTCATGAAGCTGATCGCGATCCGTCCATCCGGTTCCGCCAGCACCTGCGATGGCACGTTGCACGCCACCAGTTCATATCCGGCGGGCAGCACCACACTGTTCCGGGGAATGCCCAGCGGCCGGTTGAAGACTATGGCGTCGCCATGGCGGTAGTAGCTCTTGCCATCTTTGTACGTTTTCAAAATCAGCAGCCGCGCCTGCCCTTCGGGAGGTACCGGACGCGCCAGGTACACCTTGATGTAATCCACCGATGTGTCGTTGCCCTTCATCAGCGGATCGCTCACTGCCTCTTTGCCGCTCACGACTTCAAACCGCAATGGCTGTCCGGTCATCGCGTCGACCACGGACTCGCCACTCGCCACGCTGCCTTTGCGGATCGGATTGAAGAAATACCTCGCCCCGGCGGTGGTGGCCGTCACTTCGTAGCGGATCGCAAAACTTGCGCTCTCCGGCGCCAGCAGTTCGTAGCGCGTGTACTCGTCAGTCTCCGTTTGCGCGGGCGTGGCAGCCGCATCCTGCCCGCACGCGGTTTTTGCCGCGCATAGTGCAACCAGCACCCACGCCGCGGCCTTGGGCACGTATGGCATCCGTTTCATCGCAAAATACTTTATCGCAGATTGCCCACAAATCGCCCGCCGCGGTGGCCTGATAAAAGCCGCGCGGCCACCCCAATCGCTCTTGACACGGTTTTGCCTCGCGTATATCATGTATAACAAGCCTTGCTTAACAAGGTAATAAGCACGAAGGGGCGCGTTTCTCGCGCCGCCAGACAGTGAGGGACGCCGTGGAAATCGACCGGGAACTACTGAAAGGAAGCGTCAGCTTATTGCTGCTCAGCCTTCTTTCCCGCGGCGAGATGTACGGGTTCGAGATCCTCCAGGAAGCCGCCCGCCGCAGTGCCAACCAGTTCGCCTTCAAGGAAGGCACGCTCTACCCGGCCTTGCATCAGCTCGAAAAGCGGGACCTCATCAAGGCCGCGTGGCGCACCGGCGAGAACGGCCGCGAACGCAAGTATTACTCGCTCACCGCAAAAGGCAAGAAGGCCGCCCGCAGCTATGAAAAGCAGTGGCAGCACCTGACCGGCGTGGTAAAAGCGGTTCTGGAGAGCAACTAACATGCGCGCCGCCGAAGCGTTGATCGATGAAATCGTCGCCTGGTCCGGCATACCGTCGGCAAGCCGCCGCCGCGAAGCCGCGCGCGAGCTGCGCTCCCATGTCGAAGACTTCGTCCTGTTCGCGCGCGGCGCCGGTCATGGCGACGACGAGATCGAACGAATGGTTCTCGAAAGTTTCGGCGATCCGCGGCAAATGGCCCGCAACTTCGCCTGGGTCTACCGGCGGGAGCGCGCCATTCTGGCCCTCACCGTTTTCGCCCTTTCCACGGTGGCGGTGGCAACCGTGATCGCAGCCGCGGTACTGGCCGCGCAGGCCGGTCTGGCACTCGGCTTTGGGATCCCTGTCCCGCGCGTGCTTGCCTCCCGCCATACGATGATTGAAGCCATCGATATCCTGACAACCGTAGCCGCCTACACCGGGTTCCTCTCGCTCGAGCACCTCTTTGACCGGCGGGCTTTTCAAAAAGCGATCGCCCTGCTTTCAATTATTTTCGTCCTCCTGATCGGCGCTTCCATGCTTGCCGGAGCCCTTCGACCGTTTTTGATTTTCGGGTTCGTAAACGCCATCTTTCTGCGATCGGTCCGCGAGTACCTGCGTGACTGGAGGGCGCGGCTGGGCGTGGTGGTGGCGTGTTTTATGCTTTTCGAGGTCGCGCTGTTCTGGGTTCGCTCGGGGGGTTCTCAGTCTTCCGCCTTTGCTGGTTTAGCGAGCTGGATGGTGATGGGCGCCGGCTACCAGTTGATGACCGGAATCGCGGCGCGGGTCGATCGCGGCCTGTTGAACGGACTTCGGCCACGCTGAGCCCGTCTGCGGCAATTCGCGCGCGGAATAGCGGCCATGGGTTATGATTCAAGACCTTCTTTTCGGAATTCGCATGCTCCGGCGCAGTCCGGGGTTGTCGCTTCTCGCCTTCCTCTGCCTGAGCCTGGGTATCGGCGCCACCACGTCGGTCTTTAGCTGGATCGAAGGCATCCTGCTGCGCCCGTTCCCCCTGGTAGCCCACCAGGACCGCATGGTCGCCATCACCGGCACGGATCGCAACGGACGTACGGACATCTCATGGCCTGACCTCCAGGATCTGCGAAAAAACTGCACCCTGGTCGACGCCTTTATAGCCGAGCACATCGGCGGCGCCACGCTCAGCATCGGGGAACGCGCCGACCGCGCCACTGGGAGCGTCGTTTCCGCCAACTATTTCAAGGTCCTGGGCATCCGGCCGATGCTAGGCCGCACCTTCGACCCGCAGGAGGACATCGGGCGCAACGCGCATCCCGTCACGGTCATCAGCTACCAGGCCTGGAAGGATCGCTATCATAGCGATCCAGCCATCGTCGGCAAGCAGCAAAGGCTGAACGGCGTAGAGCATGCCATCATCGGCGTCATGCCGGAAGGATTCTTTGGGACCTTCGTAGGCTATGCCTTCCAGTTCTGGGTGCCGGCTTCGATGGAAGAGGTGTTCGAGGGCGGAGGTTACAAGCTGGACAACCGGGGCGCGCGTTGGATCGAAGGCTTCGCTTTCCTGAGGCCCGGCGTGACCATCGAGCAGGCGCAGGCGGAAATCTCCGCTATCGGAAAACGGCTGGAACGGGCATATCCGGAAACGAATCGCGGCTGCGGCTACAAGTTGTACCGGTTGTGGCAGACGCCTTTCAATAACGCGGGCACTTTGCTCCCCACGCTCCGGATCTCGCTGGTGGTGGCGTGCCTGGTGCTGTTGATTGCCTGCGCCAATGTCGGCAACCTGCTGCTGGTGAGGGCATTTGCGCGACGTCATGAGATGATCGTGCGGGTTTCGTTAGGGGCCGGCCGCTGGCGCCTGTTGCGCCAGCTTCTGACCGAGGGCCTGCTTCTGTCTGTCGCGGCAGGCGCGGGTGGGCTTCTGCTGGCGCACTGGAGCCGCAACCTTATTAAGCTGCTCTTTCCCCCCACCCCCGCCGGTGTTGTGATCAACCTTCCCGCCGCCATGGACCTGCGCGTTCTGGCGGTCAGCGCCGGGGTGTGCCTGATATCTACTGTGCTGTTCGGGCTGGTGCCGGCGATGCAGGCAGGCAACCTCGACCTGGCCGCCGGAATGAAGTCCGAGTCGGGCGGCGTGGTGGGCGCGCGCGGGAAGGCGCGAATCCGCTCGGGCCTGGTCCTTGTGCAGGTGTCGCTGGGCTTCATCCTGCTGGTCGGTGCGGGCCTGCTGGTGAAGAGCCTGCGCGCGATGCATGACACCGATCCGGGCTTTTCGACCAGCCGTGTGCTCACCAGCAGCGTTGACATGGTCGGCGCCGGTTACGACGGGCCGCGCATGCGGAATTATCGCGATCAGTTCAGCGAGCGCGTTCGGCGCATCGGCGGCGTCGAGTCGGTTACCTGGTCGCGTACCGTGCCGTTCAGCTATCGCAGTTATGCCTCGTCGCCTATCGGCATCGACGGATTTGTGACCGAACCTGGCGAGCAGCCGGTAGTCGAATACAACGAGGTCGGGCCCGCCTACCTGTACACTTTGGGCATCCCGCTGTTCGCGGGCCGGGAATTCACGCCCGCCGACAACGAGACCTCCCTCCCCGTCGTCGTTGTGAACGAAACCATGGTGCAGCGGTTCTGGCATGGCGAGAACCCGGTCGGCAAGCGGCTTCAGGTGAATGGCCGCTGGCTGCAGGTGGTCGGCGTCGCCAAAAATTCCAAGTACGCCACTCTGCTCGAAACCTCCAAACCTTTTTTCTACATACCGCTGCTGCAGGGCGCGCTGGGCGGCCAGGCCTTTCAGATCCGAACCCGCCTCGGCGCGAAAGCGCTGGCGAACGAACTGATTCGCGAGGTGAAGTCGATCGATGGCAACCTCGCTCCCGGCGAGGTCATCACCCTGCGCGAGCAGGTGGATCGAAGGATCTGGAGCCAGCGCGCCGCGGTCAGCCTGCTTACGATCTTCGGCAGCATCGCGCTGCTGCTCGCCGGAATTGGACTCTACGGCGTGATGTCGTACGCCGTGTCCCAGAGCACGCGCGAACTGGGCCTGCGGATGGCCCTCGGCGCAAGCGCCTCGGATCTATTACGGATCGTGATGTCGCACGGGCTCAGCCTGACCTTCGCCGGGATGGCGGCCGGCGCCGGAATTGCCTTGGTATTGACCCGCTTGCTGGGCGACATGCTGTACAAAGTGAGCTCCCGCGATCCCGCGCCCTTCGTCTGGGCCTTTCTGGTGATGACCTGCGCCTCGCTCGCCGCAAGTCTGCTTCCCGGCCTGCGGGCCACCCGCACCGATCCCGTGCGGGGCCTGCGAGACAACTAGAAACGGCGCGTACGGTCCCCGCGTCTCCGTGTCCCGCGTCTCCGTGTCCCCGCGTCCCCGCGTCTCCGTGTTCCTGCGTCTCCGTGTCCCCGCGTCTCCGTGTTCCCGTGTCCCCGCGTCTCCGTGTCCCCGCGTCTCCGTGTTCCCGTGTCTCCGTGTCCCCGCGTCTCCGTGTCCCCGTGTCCCCGCGTCCCCCTGTCTCCGCGTCCCCCGTGTCCCCGCGTCTCCGTATCCCCGCGTCCCGTGTTAATATATGGCAGTACAACATATGGAAGACCAATCTATCGACCGCGAGTGGAAAAAAGGCAGCGCCGAACTGCTCATCCTCTCCCTCCTCGAAGCTCGCCCCCGCCACGGCTACGAAATCAGCAAGCTGATCGAACTCCGCTCCCACGGCGCCCTCCGCTTCCACGCCGCCTCCCTCTACCCGCTGCTCTATCGCGTCGAAAAACGCGGACTGATTCAGGGCCGCTGGGTCGAAAAGGACGGCCAGCGCCGCCGCCGCTACTACCGCCTTACCGCGCCCGGACGCAAAGTACTCGCCGCCCAGCGCCAGGGCTGGCAAAACTTCGTGGCCGCCATCAGCCGCATTACCGGAGTCGAAAATGCCTGACTGGCGCGAACCCATCCGCAAGCAACTGGTGGACCTTAACCTGCCTCCCGTCCGCGAGGCTGAAATCGTCGAAGAGCTGGTCCAGCACGCCGAAGATCGTTACCACGAACTGCAAGCCGAAGGTGTTCCCGAAGCGGACGCCTGCCGCATTGCCCTCGAAGAGACCGCCGGCCACCATCTGCTCGCCCGCGAGCTCCGCGCCGTCGAAGAAACCAACGCGCCGGAGCCTCTCCCCTTGGGCGCTGGAGGCCATACCGGCCTGCTGGCTGGCCTCGCCCAGGACCTGCGCTACGGCCTGCGCGCCCTCCGCCGAAACCCCGGCTTCACCGCCGTCGCCCTCATTGCCCTGGCTCTCGGTATCGGCGCCAATACGGCGATTTTTTCCGTGGTCAATGGCGTCCTGTTACAGCCGCTGTCCTATCCCGATCCCGCCCGCCTCCTCATGATCTACGAGTCCAACGCGGAGTTCACCACCAGCTCCGTGGCGTATCCCAATTATCAGGATTGGCGGCGCAACTCCCACTCCTTCACCGAAATGGGCGCGGCACGCAGCGATGATTTCAACTTCACCGGCGCGGGCCAGCCCGAACAGGTCTCCGGCGAGTATGTGTCCGCCAGCTTTCTTCCCGCGCTCGGCGTCAGCCCTATCCTGGGCCGCAATTTCCTCCCACGGGAAGACATTCCGGGCACCGCTTGCGCGGTCATGCTCAGCAACGGTTTCTGGAAACAGCGCTTCAACGCCGATCCCAATATCCTAGGCGCGCGCCTCACTCTGAATGCCGCAAGCTGCGCCGTCATTGGCGTCTTGCCCGCAACTTTCCAGTACCGCCCCGAAGCCCGCGTCTACGTCCCGCTCGAACAATGGAATGCCGGGGAATTGCACAGCCGCGAATCGCACCCCGGGCTGGGTGTCGTAGCCCGCCTGAAACCTGGCGTCACCATCCAGGCCGCGCAGGCCGAGCTGGCATCCATTGCCGCCGGGCTTGCCCGCCAGTATCCGGCCTCTAACGCCGGCCGCGCGACGCGCCTTGTGCCCATGAAGGACGATGTGGTGGGCAACATCCGCCCCACCCTTTTGCTGCTGACCGGGGCGGTCGGTTTCGTGCTCATCATCGCCTGTGCCAACGTCGCCAATCTGCTGCTGGCCCGTTCTACGGCCCGTAAGCGCGAGCTGGCCATTCGCGCCGCGCTCGGCGCTTCCCGCGGACGGATCCTGCGCCAGCTTCTAACCGAGAGCGTCGTGCTCTCGCTGGGCGGCGCCGCCATCGGTTTGCTCCTGGCCCATTGGGGAACCAGCCTGGTCCTGGCCGCCGCGCCGCAGTCGCTGCCGCGCGCTGAACGGATCTCGCTTGATCCCTACGTCCTGCTGTTCACCCTCGCTGTCGCCATCCTCACCGGCGTCCTGTTCGGCCTCGCCCCCGCGCTCCAAAGCGCCCATGCCGACCCGCAGGATTCCCTTAAAGAAGGCACCCGCGGCGCAGGTGGCGGACGTCGCCGCGCCGAAGGTCTGTTCGTGGCGCTCGAAGTCGGTCTCGCGGTCATTTTGCTTTCCGGCGCCGGCCTTATGATCGGGAGCGTCTGGCGTCTCTGGCAGGTCGATCCCGGCTTCAACACACGCAATCTCCTGACCATGCAGGTGGCCCTCTCGCCGAATGTGATGGCCAGCCCGTCCGGCATCCGCCTGGCATTCCGCCAGATGCTCGGCCGCGTGACGGCCATCCGCGGCGTTCAGTTCGCTGCCATCACGTCGGTGGTCCCTCTCGGCGAAAGAGACGCTGAAAACGGATTCTGGCCCGGCGCCGGACCCCAGCCCGCCCGCGAACAAGTGACCTCGGCCATGTTCTACATCGTCACGCCCGCCTATCCCGGGGTGTTGCAGATGCCTCTCCGCCGCGGCCGCTTCTTCACGGACCATGATACGGCCAGTTCCACTCCTGTGATAGTCATTGACGAGGTCCTGGCGCGCCACGTTTTCCCCGGACAGGATCCCCTGGGCAAGCAGCTCAGCATGCTGGTCATCGGGCCGGTCCAGATCGTCGGAGTGGTCGGGCACGTCAAGCACTGGGGCCTGGATTCCGACGATACGGCACGCATCCGCGACCAGATCTACTTCCCACTCGAACAGGTGCCCGATAAATTCGTGTCCGAAGCCGTCGCCGGCCTTACCCTCATGCTCCGCACCGGACCCGCGCCTCTCAGCCTGGTATCCGCCGTGCGCGCCGAGGTCGCTGGGCCCACCCGCGATCAACCGGTTTACGCCGTCCGCACCATGGAGCAGATCATTTCCGGATCGCTCGCCGAGCGGCGTTTCACCATGCTGGTCCTGATCATCTTCGCCGCTTGCGCCCTGTTGCTGGCCGGCATCGGAATCTACGGCGTCATGTCTTATGCCGTGACCCGCCGCACACACGAGTTAGGCATCCGGGCCACTCTGGGCGCCTCCCGCCGTGAGATTATCTGGCTGGTCTTGCACGATGGTTTAAAGATGGCCGCCATCGGTCTGGCCGGCGGCTTGCTGTCCGCTCTAGTGCTGACTCGACTCCTGGCGGGCCTGCTGTACGGCGTCCGCCCCGCCGACCCAGTAACGCTGATCTCCGTCGCC
Source organism: Bryobacterales bacterium (assembly GCA_963843255.1). GTDB lineage: Bacteria > Acidobacteriota > Terriglobia > Bryobacterales > Bryobacteraceae > Bog-159. The sequence goes on from CAWJJQ010000014.1 coordinate 222,366, forward strand.
CTGCTGCTCGCAGCCATCGCCGCCCTGGCCTGCTACATACCCGCGCGCCGCGCCACCGCGCTCGATCCCGCCGCTTCCCTGCGCTGCGAGTGAGTGATTAAAACCTGAGCGTCGCCTTCAACCGCACCGGATCCAGCAGCAGGTCGAGAGCGTTCCCCGCTCCGGTCACGAACAGGTTGGCATTCCATATCGCATCGGTCGCGCATCCCTCGCCGTTATCCACCGCGATCGCCACCCCGCCGCCTTCTTTCACCGCCTTCAACATCAGCCGGTCGTTATTGCCATTGCCAAATGCCGCTACGTGCTCCAGCTTGAACTGACTTACATAGTCCGCTTTCTCTATGTCGTGTCTGCCGGTCTGTAACAAGTGTGGCTTAGTGATTCCGGCCAGTTCTTTCTCCGCGGTGCCATATGAATCGGCGGTCACTACATGAAGGTCGACCAATGAGTTCAACTGTCTTAACTTATGCTTAACATCCGTCTCAATTGAGCCTCCGCATGCGTGCGTTCCTGTATAATCACTGACAACGAAGTGAATTGAGCGCCTGCCGAAGCCAGGGATCTCCACACTAATTCCGGGTTTATCAATACGTTTTACCGATGCCAGGGCGGCCTCCTTAGGTTAAACCATGATTGAACAACGTTAGAACAAGGTTAGAATGACACTTACCATGAGAATCGCATTCATCGGCGCCGGAAATATGGGCGCACCTATGGCGCGCAACCTGCTCCGTGCTGGTCACGATGTGACTGTATATAATCGCACGCGCGCCCGAAGTGAGCCGCTAAGTCAGGACGGCGCCACGATTGCCGATTCGGCCGCCGAGGCCGTGCGCGGCGCCGAAGCGGTTGTCACCATGTTGAGCGACGATCACGCTGTAGAGCGAAGCGTTGAGAGCTTCCTAACCGCCCTCCCGATCGGCGCGGTCCACATCGGTATGAGCACGATCAGCGTGGCCTGCTCCAGGAAACTCGCCGCCGAGCACGCTGCGCAAGGTCAGTTTTACATCGCGGCGCCGGTGTTTGGCCGCCCGGTAGCTGCCGCCGCCGCGAAACTATGGATCGTGGCCGCCGGACCCGAGGAGCAGATCGAGCGTTGCCGCCCCATATTGGATTCCCTCAGCCGCGGCTGTTCCCTCACCGGTGCCGACCCCTGGCTCGCAAACGTAGTGAAGCTGTCCGGCAATTTTCTGATCGCCGCCGCGCTCGAATCTCTCGGTGAAGCCTTCGCCCTGATTCGCAAGTCCGGCGTGGATACCGTCCAGTTTCTGGAGATCGTCAACCACGCCCTCTTCAATTCGCCGCTCTATAACGGTTACGGCGGAGCGGTTGCCAACAACCAGTTCGAACCCGCCGGCTTCAAGATGCGTCTTGGCTTCAAAGATCTGCGCCTGGTCCAGGATGCCGCCGAATCCGCCGCCGTGCCCATGCCGCTCGCCGGTTTGCTGCGCGACCGCTTTCTCGCCGCCCTCGCCCGCGGTGAAGGCGACCTCGACTGGGCCGCCATAGGCCGCATAGCATCCGTCCAAGCCGGCTTGTAAACGTGGGGCAGGGTCTCAAGCCTGCGGCGGCCTATAAGGCCGCGTTCTTTCTTAAGGTGCGATCGTAATCCAAGCAGTGTTGCTCATTGCGAAGGAACTTGCTCGCCAGAGTGTACCCACCATTTCTCTGTTGATTACCTACATGAGAAATGGGTTAAACTCTTGTAGGTTACCAAATGAAACGTTCAGAGAAGGCCGACGTTCTCCAAGGCACCCTCATCCTCCTGGTATTGCGTACCCTAGACGCCCTTGGCCCACTACACGGCTATGGAATCTCGCGCCGAATCGGACAGATCAGCGAAGATCTGCTGCAGCTGAATCAGGGCACGCTATACCCGGCCCTCTTGCGGATGGAGCAGGAAGGATGGATTGCGTCCAAGTGGGGCGCTTCGGAGAAAAATCGTAAGGCGAGGTTCTACTCCATTACGGCAGCCGGACGCAAACAACTAAACAAAGAAGCGAAAGAATGGCAGCGAATGTCCGCCACGATCGATCGCTTTTTGGGTTCAATCCACGATTTTCTGCCAGAGAAAACCTCATGAGCTGGCCCAATGTATTTGCCGCGCGGTTTCGAGCTTTGTTTCTTCGGAAGCGGCTGGACCGTGAAATGGACGATGAGGTTCAGTTTCATTTGGAGATGCAGGCAGACGACAATCTCCGGAGCGGGATGAATCCCTTGGAGGCCCGCTATGCGGCAATACGGAGCTTTGGAGGTATGGAACCGATGAAGGAAGCGTACCGGGAGCGGCGAAGCTTCTCCCTGGTTGCAACCGCGGCGCGGGACCTCCGCTATGCACTGCGAATGATGCGGCGGAGCCCGGCCTTCGCGATCGCCACAATTCTCACGCTGGCACTAGGCATTGGCGCCAATACCGCGATTTTTCAAGTGTTGGATGCAGTTTTGCTGCGGCCGCTTCCCGTGCGCGATCCGGAGGGATTGGTTTTGGTCCAGGGTTTCCATCAGGGAAAGAACGCCGGATTCAGCTACCCATTGTTTCGTGAAATGTCTGCTCGGCAGAATGTTGTTCAGGGCATCTTCGCAGCCTACGATTTTCCCGTCGAAACTGCCGCTCTGCGCGATTCGATTTCGCTTCCTGACGTGAGAGCGCGGTTGGCGACGGGCGGATACTTCCGCCTACTCGGAGTGAACGCGCAGATCGGCCGCGTGTTCACCGAGCAGGACGACACACGGTCGGCACAGCCGGTTGCTGTCATTAGCCATAGCTTCTGGCAACGAACCTTCGCCGGTCGTTCAGATGCGATCGGCCAGACGCTCCGCATCAACCAAGCATTGGCTACAGTGATCGGCGTTACTCCTCGCGAATTCTTTGGAGAACGAACAGGCACTGCTCCTGATGTTTGGCTCCCAATCAATCTGGCGCCTCGGGTCGAGTCGTCGAATTGGCTGGAGCAGCCGGGTTGGGGGCTGCTTTCCCCAATGGCACGTCTCCGGCGGGACGTCGCGCGCGATCAAGCTCAGGCGGCGCTCAATGTGCTCTACCGGCAATTGAGCGACATTATGTTCGATCTCGAGGCAACGAAAGAAACCCGCCTGCAACTCGATCCCGGCGGCCGGGGACTTAACGATGTGCGCGAGCGATTTTCTCGGCCGCTCTGGCTGTTGATGGGTGTTGTCAGTTTTGTTGTTTTGATTGCCTGTTGCAATCTGTGCAACCTGCTCCTTGCGCGCTCCGAGGCGCGCAGACACGAAATCGGTGTAAGGCTGGCTCTTGGAGCCGCTCGCAGTCGCTTGGTTCGGCAGTTGCTAACCGAGAGTCTGCTGCTGACCTTATTCGGGGCATTGCTCGGAATGGCAATCGCGATGTGGGGTTCCCGCGAGTTGGCTGCATTCGCTTCGGCGGAGCCAGGATGGCGGATTTCGGTAGGCTTGGATTGGCGTGTCTTCTGTTTCACTGCCGCGCTGTGCGTGTTATCAACATGTCTTTTTGGGCTGACGCCCGCGCTGTTGGCTACGAAACTTAATCTGCAACCCAGCCTGCAAACGAGTCAGCGCCACCAGAGCGGTGACGGATCAGCACTTCTGCTAAGGAAGGCGTTCTTGGTCACGCAGGTGGCAATTTCGCTGGTGTTGATAGCGGGAGCTTCAACTCTTGTACGCTCGTTTTGGAATCTGACTCATCAGGATTTTGGATACCGGCACGAAGGTGTACTGATGATACGGCTTCCTTTTACGCTTTCGGATTTCAGGCAAACTACAAGTGCTGCGTTTCTCCGTAATGTAGAACGCCAAATGGGCGAACTCCCTGGCGTCCAGTCGGCGGCTCTGGCGGGCGCGGGGCTGCTCGGAGACATGCAGAAGCAAGGAGAAGTTGCGCTTCCAAATCGGCTTCCACAAAGCACCGACCACGCACGATACATGTCCGTATCACCGCGGTATTTCGAGACGATGAGAATTCCGATCATCGCGGGCCGGCCGATTACTGATGCGGATCGTGCGGGAGTACAGAAAGTGGCAGTGATTAGTGAAACGGCAGCGCGCCGGATTTTCGGAGCGGAGAATCCCGTCGGCCGTTTCTTTACGGATGGCGACAGTTTCGACGCGCACCAGGCAATTCAGATTGTCGGCGTCGCCCACGATGTTCGATTCTCGAATCCACGCGATCCGTTTGGCGTCGTTGTATTTGAGGCTCTTCCGCAGGAGCCGGCGCCTCTCGGATCGGTAGTGTTACGAACGAGGGGCGACCCAAAGTTGTTCGCGAAACCGGCACTGCAAGCGCTCAGCAAAATCGCACCCATCTTAAAAACTTCAGATGCCCTACCGTTGACGGCAATTCTCGAATCGAAGGAGGGTCAGGAGAAGATGATGGCCCTGGTCTCCAGCGCCTTTGGTGGACTCGCTCTCCTGCTCGCAAGTGTCGGTCTCTACGGCGTCGTGGCCTATGGCGTGGAGCGTCGTACGAAAGAGATTGGAATCCGGTTGGCGCTCGGCGCCAGCCGGCAGCAGGTTGTCGGTCTCTTATTGCGCGAGCTCATGCTTCTGGTCCTTCTGGGGCTGGCGATTGGCGGTGCCGCAACCGTTGCGCTCGGGAAGTGGATACGAGCGCTCCTCTTTGGCCTGAGCCCGCAAAATCCAGCAATGCTCTTTCTTTCCCTGGTATCGCTCGTGGTTGTGGCTGTTGGCGCGGGATATCTCGCCGCCCGCCGCGCTGCACGATTGGACCCTTTGGAGGCCCTGCGGTGCGGATGAAGCCTCACTTCTTGTTGCGCGCGAGAGCTTCGAGATCGCCGCGTTCACTGGACGTGCCGTCCGCCGAAACCACCACCGGCGCGGCCGGGCCCGGTAGCAGTTCGTACGGTGCTTGTGCGTTGATCTGACTTGCCGCGCCGATCGATGTCGTGAAACCGCTTCCGAAAATGCTGATCAGCGAACCCGGCGCGATGGCTGGTATGTAGCTCGCCGAGTTCAAGATGCCGCGGCTTGATCGCCGGAACGAGCGGCAGCGCTGCCACCGCGCCCGCCCGTAAGGAGCCAGACAAGCGAGCACGGAAATGTGACATATCGCTCGGGTCCACGTAACTCTTCACACCGAACCGGGCTGGGCTAACCAAAGTCATTCCAATGCCGCGCCACTCCCGCATTAAAGGGCAGCGCCGCGCGCCGTGTTATCGTCAAGGCGGGGAAAAAGGCCAGTGTCAGTGCGCGGCAAGGCATCTAAAATAGGCGTAGGTCGGCTGTGGAGGCGTGGCTTCACTCATTTTACAAACGCCACAAACCGAAAAACTTATTGGCTTCGAACATACACAAAACGAGTGAAATGAAAAAAACGGACCCCCAGCCCCAGGCCCCCAACCCCTAGCCCCGGTGGCCAAAGGCCGCCCGAGCCTGAACGGAGAAACACATGCCCGCAGACGCAAACCAACAAAAAATCTGGACCGCGCTCGATAGCTTCCGCATCGAACTCCCTTCCTGGGGCTTCGCCAACACCGGCACCCGTTTTGGCAAGTTCCAGCACCCCGCCGCAGCCACCACCACCGCCGAGAAACTGAGCGATGCCGGCCAGGTCCACCGCTTCACCGGATGCTGCCCAACCGTGGCCGTCCATGTCCTTTGGGATTTTCCCGACGGCAAGTTCAGCGTGCCAGAAGTCATGCTGATGGCCGAACGCTACGGCGTCAAAATCGGCGCCATCAACCCAAACGTCTTCCAGGACCAGATCTACAAGCACGGCTCGCTGGGTAATCCCGATCCCGCCATCCGCCGCGCCGCCCTCCAGCACATCCTCGATTGCATCGAAATCGCCAGCGCCACCGGCAGCCGCGACATCTCACTGTGGTTTGCCGACGGCTCCAACTATCCGGGCACGGCCAATATCCGGCATCGCCGCCGCTGGTTCGAAGAAGGACTCGTCGAAGCGCATCGCAACCTCGAGCCCAACCAGCGCCTGCTGGTCGAGTACAAGCCCTTTGAGCCCGCGTTCTACCATACCGACATCGCAGATTGGGGCATGTCTCTGCTGATGGCCCGCAATGCCGGCCCGCAGGCCAAGGTCCTGGTCGATACCGGCCATCATTACCAAGCCCAGAACATCGAGCAGATCGTGGCCTGGCTTCTCTCTGAAAATATGTTGGGCGGATTTCACTTCAACGACCGCCGCTACGCCGACGACGATCTCACGCTCGGGTCCATCGATCCATATCAGGTCTTCCGCATCTTCCACGAGATTGCGCTCTTCGAATTCGAAACCGGCCGCCGCGCCGAAATCGCCTACATGGTGGACCAGAGTCATAACCTCAAAGATAAGGTTGAAGAGATGATCCAGACCGCCATGACCGCGCAGGAGCTCTACGCCAAGGCGGCGCTAGTCGATCACGCGGCGCTGGCCGTGCACCAGACCAAATCCGCATTAGTGGATGCCGAGGAGTGTCTGAAAGAAGCTTTCTCCGCCGACGTGCGTCCCGCCATCCGCGAGTGGCGCAAAGCCAACAACGTCCCCGCCGAGCCGCTGAAGGCCTTGCGCGAAAGCGGCTACCAGGAACGCGCCGCGCGCGAACGGGGCGCCAAGAACGCCGCCGCCGTCACCAGCTATGCATAAGAGGTTGCTTTTATCTGCGTGCATCTGCGTCCATCTGTGGCTACTTCCCTTAAAAGCCGCGAACCCGGACCTGCTCACGCATCCCTGGAGCGCCCACTGGATCTCAGTGCCCGCCACCTCACCGTTCGATTACGGTGTCTATCATTTCCGCCGCACCTTCGATCTTTCCGCCGTAACATCCACCTTTCTCATTCACGTCACCGCCGACAATCGCTATAAGCTCTACGTCAATGGCGAGTTCGCCAGCCTCGGACCCGCGCGCGGCGACTTGTACCACTGGCGCTATGAATCCGTCGATATCGCCCGCTATCTGAAGCCTGGTAAGAATGTGCTAGCCGCCGTCGTCTGGAATTTCGGCGAGCAGGCGCCCGAAGCCCAGATCACCAATCGCACCGGCCTGCTCGTACAGGGCGACAGCACCGTCGAACGCATTGTGGATACCGGCAAGCAATGGAAAGGCATCCGCGATGCCGCTTATTCTCCTGCGCCACCCGATCGCGAAATGTCACGATTCTACTACGTAACCGGTCCGGGCGATCGCGTGGATGCCAAGCTCTATCCCTGGGGCTGGGAACAGCCCGGCTTCGACGATTCCGCCTGGCCCGCCGCGGCCTCCGCGAGTGCCGGCGCGCCCCGCGATTCGCAGGATGGCCCCAACCGCTGGATGCTGGTTCCGCGCACCATCCCACCCATGGAATTGAAGCCGCAGCCCATCACCGTCTTGCGATCCGGCCCTCGCGAGCGCACCTTTCAGCCGCACACCAAAACTACGCTGCTCTACGACCAGACCTTCCTCACCACCGGCTATCCGCAATTGGCCGTCAGCGGTGGTAAGGGCGCCCGAATCGACGTAGGCTATGCCGAAGCGCTCTGGCTGCCCGGCTTCCGCGACAAAGGAAATCGCAACGAAATCGAAGGCAAGCAATTTATCGGAGAGCACGACACCTTCATCGCCGATGGCGGCGCGCATCGCCATTTCGCCCCGCTCTGGTGGCGTACCTGGCGCTACCTGCGGCTCACCATCGAAACGCAGGATCAGCCGCTCACCCTCGACGATCTGAACGGCATCTACACCGGCTATCCGTTCGAGCGCAAAGCCCGCTTCGATGCCGGCTCGCCCGAGCTGCAAAAGATCCTGGACGTGGGCTGGCGCACTGCCCGCCTGTGCGCTCACGAGACCTACATGGATTGCCCCTACTACGAGCAGTTGCAGTATGGCGGCGACACCCGCGTGCAGTCTCTCGTTTCACTATATATGACCGGCGATGGCCGCCTGGTCCGCAATGCCATCGAATTGCTCAATTCCTCGCGCACCGCCGAAGGCGCCACCTACAGCCGCGCGCCATCCCGCCTGCAGCAATACATTCCACCGTTTTCGCTGTGGTGGATCGGCATGCTGCACGATTACTGGATGTACCAGGATGATCCGCAGTTCGTCGCCCGCATGCTACCCGCCGTGCGCTCCGTGCTGTCGTTCTTCGCCGCCCGCCAGCACCCCGATGGTTCGCTGGGCCGTCTGCCCTGGTGGAACTTCGTGGATTGGACCAAGGAATGGGCCGGTGGTGTGCCGCCCCTTTCCGCCGGCGGCAATTCCGCCCCGCTCGATCTGCAGTTATTGTTGGCCTACCAGTGGGCCGGTGAAATGGAAGCCGCTCTTGGAAATCCGGCCCTGGCCGTGGACGACCGTCAAAGCGCCGCGCGCATGCGCACCGCCGTCCGCGCCCTTTATTGGGATGAAGGCCGCCGCCTTTTCGCCGATACGCAGGAGAAGCAAGCATTCTCGCAGCAAGCCAACGCCCTGGCCATCCTCGCCGGAGTCAGTGACGGCAGCGAGGCGCGCGATCTGATCGAGCGCGTCTCAGGCGACCAGACGTTGGTCCAATGCTCTATCTATTTCCGCCACTACCTGCACTCCGCCATGAACAAAGCGGGCGCCGGCGATCGTTACCTCGATATGCTAGGCACCTGGCGCACCATGCTCGACCGCGGCCTTACTACCTGGGCCGAAACTGCCGATCCAACGCGATCCGATTGCCACGCCTGGGGCGCCAGCCCGAACTACGAGCTATTCCGCACCGTGCTCGGTATCGATTCCGCCGCCCCTGGATTTGCGCGCGTCATGGTGCGGCCCTTTCTCGGCAAGCTGACGCACGCCTCCGGTTCCATTCCGCATCCCAAGGGCGAAATCGCGGTAACCCTGAAGCTCATCGATGGCAAGCTGGACGCTGCCGTAACGCTGCCGGCCGGCGTGGACGGCCAGCTTCAATGGCATAACGAAACCCGTGAACTACACCCGGGAGAAAATCATCTGACACTATGAATCTCATCGTTGGAGCAACCGGGCTGGTCGGTGGCGAGATCTGCCGCCGCCTTGCCGCCAATCAAAAGCCGGTGCGCGCGCTAGTGCGGCCCACCGGCGATCCCTCCCGTATCGAGGAGTTGCGCAAAGCCGGGGCCGAACTGGTCTCAGGCGACCTGAAAGATCCGGCCTCCATTCAAGCCGCCTGCGCCGGAGTTACAGCCGTCCTTTCGACTGCTTCCTCCACCCTCTCCCGCCAGCCGGGAGACACCATCGACGGCGTCGATCGTCTCGGCCAGTTGCAATTGGTCGAAGCCGCCCGCGCCGCCGGCGTGAAACATTTCGTGTTTGTTTCGTTTACGCCGTTCGCGAACGATTTTGCCTTGCAGCGCGCCAAGCGCGAGGTGGAGCAGGCGCTTATCTCGAGCGGTATGGCCTACACCATTCTGCGGCCCACCATGTTTATGGAGGTCTGGCTTAGCCCCGCGCTGGGCTTCGATGCCGCCGCGCGCCGCGCCCGCATCTATGGCACGGGTGAGAATCCCATCAGTTGGATCTCGTTCCCCAATGTCGCCGAATTCGCCGTCCGCTCGCTCGAAACACCGGCCGCGCGCAACACCACTTTCCCACTGGGCGGTCCGGAAGCGCTGAGCCCGCTCCAGGTGGTGCGCATCTTTGAAGAGATCGGAGGCGCGCCCTTTACCGTCGAATACGTGATGGAATCCGTTCTCCGCCTGGGCAAGTCGTCCGCGCGCCGCGCCCTCGACGAAGCTTTCGCGGCGCTCTCGCTCGGTTACGCCCACGGCGACGCGGTAGACATGCGGGCCACGCTGGAAGTGATGCCGGTGCGGCTGGTCAGCGTGCGGGAATATGCGAAGTGGCTGTTGAACGAGGCGGCCGCCGGTTAAAGGCTCCGCCCATGGTGCTCGCGCGATAGAAGTTCACGATCACGTAGGTGGCTACAATACCCGCCACCAGCACGCCGCCGATGATTCGTACCAGGTGGGATTCGTGCTTGCGCTCCAGCCGAATCCCGACCACGGGCGCGAGGCCCCCGCGCCGCTCCGGCACAGGCGCCGGCGCTGGTCCGCCCACCGCGATCGGCATTTCGATCACGTGCCGCTGGTAGGGCCACACCGCGCCCTCTTTGTATTCCATTTCCTTGAGCAACCCCACGATCACCACGGGATGCTCGATACGCGAGATCTCGCCTAGAAACCGGCGGGGAATCCAGATCTCCAGCCCCGTGCGCGCGTTCACCACCAGTACGTCCGACCAAGTGGCTTTGCGGTACTGCCACTGATTGTGCTCGATGTTCAGGATAGCCGGGTAGAACGAGAACGCCTGGTTCCGGAGCGTCGCCAGCGGCGGTGGTATGACAAGCGAAGACATGCGCCGAATTCTATGCTAACAACAAAGCCAGCAACAAAAAAGCCGGGCGGTGATGAGCCGCCCGGCTGGCTGACGAGTTACCGCGGTTCGCTATCTCACAAAGACATGGATAACTGAACTGACCGGTCCGCCTGGGCCATAGGCAGTCAGGGTGTAATCCGAGTTGGTGGTCGGATTGATGGTGACGCTACCGTTGACCGGCTCAGTTCCACCGGGCACGCCCGTGCCGGTGATGGTGACGGAGGTGGCGTTCTGCGTGGTCCAGGACAAGACCACCGGAGCGCCGGATGCCGGCGACGACGGCGGATTGGCGGAGAACGTCAGGATCTGAACGGCGCCCACGCTCACCGTGACCACGGCCTGGATCGGTCCGGCGGCATTAGTGGCCGTCAACACGTAAGTCGTGGTTGCGCTGGGGTTAACCGTTGTACAACCGGAAGCTCCCGTAACCGTACCCGGACCCGGCTGGATGCTGATGCTGGTGGCGTTCGAGACGTTCCAGCAAAGCGATACCGCACCGCCCGGCTGAGCGACTGTCGGGCTGGCCGTAAAGCTCAGGACATTCGGAACCGCGCCGCTGCCTACGGTGACCGTAACCGCGGCCGTGACCGTAGTCTTGCCGTCGGCGCCGGTGGCCGTCAGGGTGTAAGTGGTGGTCGTGGTCGGGCTCACCGAAGCGCTCCCGTTCACCGCCTGGGTACCGACCGCCGGACTGATGCTGACGGTCGAGGCGCCCGAGGTAGCCCAGGACAAGGTCGAGGACTGGCCTGCGTTGATATTAGTCGGGGCCGCCTGGAACCGCAGGATGATCGGTGTGGATGCGCCTACGGTGACTGTTACATTGGCGCTAACCGTCAAACCGCCCGCGCCCGCGGCAGTCAAGGTGTAAGTGGTGGTAGTCTTCGGCGACACCGTCGCGGTGCCCGTAGCGGGAAGGCTCGTACCTACGCCCGGAATGCTCACCGAGGTCGCGTTCGGTACGCTCCACGACAGCGTGGAAGACTGGCCCGCGCTGATGGTGGGAGGAGTGGCGGTGAAGCGCGCCACCAGGAACCGCTGCGTGGTAACAGTGGTGTTGGCGGTGGCCGTCAAGCCGCTCACCTGATCGGTAACCGTCAGGCGGAAGCCGTAGCTGGTGGAAGGCGCCGCGGTGAAAGTAGCGATCGCGGTATTGGCGCCCGAGATAGCCACGTTCGGACCGTTGACTTGCGTCCACGCGAAGCTGAGAGCGTCGTGATCCGGACTATAGGATCCGCTGCCGTTCAGGGTGACCGTGCCCGCTGGTATACCAATCTGGGCCGGACCGGCGTCCGCGACAGGCGCGCTGTGGCCGACCTGCTTGGTCAGCAATTCATACCGGATGCGCGGCACGTCCATCGGCACGGGATGCGTGAAGGTGGTGTATTCCTTCGGCCGCATGAAATTACCGAATTGCAATCCGACCGTGATTTCGCCCGTATTCGAGGCGGTCAGCATGGTGGGGTTCAGGCCCGCGCCAACGGTAAACGCGAGTTCCTTGGCGATAGGCTGCACCAGTTTGACTTCGCCGCCCGGGCGCCCGCAGTGCTGCCCGATGGTCCCGCAAGTGCCGTGGCTGCTGATATAGCCGAAGTTGCCTTGAATCCAGGCGTCACCCCAGGTGCCCACCTGGAAGGTGCCGCCGATCTGGTTCATGGGCCGTGCGTAGGTTTCGATGAAGGAACTCGGGCCAAGCGGCGTCATCAACAACGCGCCGGTGTTCTTGAAGCCCTCCGTTCCGTAGAGGCCGATGCGGCCGCGGCTGAAGAGATAATCGAGGAGGAAAGCGCCCTGCCCCATGCTGCCGCCGGCGGTATCGCCCGCCAGGCGGATGTACTTGAAGCTGGCAAACATGCCGGCTTGCACGTGATCCCAACGGTTCACCAAGCCGACGTCGAACTGGCCCTCCTGGTCGCCGGGGTAGCGGATATATTCGCCCTGCGCCTGCACGGCGTGCGTCCCGTCGCCGCCGAACGGCGAGAAGAACTGGCCGCTGCCGTGTACGGTGACGTCTCCATTAGGCCGGCCGCCACCCATGGTGGGTCCGATATCCAGACCCAGCAGCGAAAATTTCTTGTTGCGATTCTGGGCTTCCTGCAGGGTGTCGTTGCCCGCCTTCTCGGCAATGGCAGTGGTCTCTTCCTTGGTCAGCGGATGAATTCCATTGACCTTGTCTTCGAGAGCTTTTTCCTGGCCGCGCAGATCGGCCACTTCGCCCTTCAGGCGGTCGTTCTCACCCTTGAGATCGCGCAGCGCAGCTAAAATGTCATCCAACTTGTCGAGACGCTTCAGAATGTTGTTGCAGCATTCTTCCTGTTTCTTGAGCAGGTCGGCCAGGGTAGGCATGATCTCGGTAGCGCCGCCCGCGGCCACAACTTTGCCTTGGCCGTCGGTCACCACCATCACCACGCGGCGGTTCATGAAGCGCCCTTCCTTGGTCTTATTGTTGACTTCCGGGTCGCGCTTGCCGTCGCCGCCGGTGGTCACCTGGTCGGCGCCGGCGCCGTACTTCACCAGGAATTCCTTCACGGTTTCGGCGCGCCGCATCGCCAGGCGGTCGTTATAGCGCGCGGATCCGACGTAGTCGGTATTGCCGGTCACCTTGACGTGATAATCGCGGTGCTGGCCCAGCATTTCCGCCAGACGCAACAGGCTCGGATAGCCATCGGAAAGAATCGACGAGTTGAATTCGAAATTGATTTCTTCCCACTGATCCTTGGTTTGGGTGGTGGTTAATCCCTGAGCAAATAGGCAAGTTGAAAACACTCCGATTGCACCAATTGCCGCCAGTCTTTTTATCATGAGTAGCTCCTCAATATTTCAACCTGAACGCGAGACTCTTTAAAATCCTACACCAACGAATCGTACTAAATAGGATACAACGGTAGCATATTCACATCTACAACAATTTGCGGCGTTTAGTCAATGGTAATGGGTGTTACCGCACATTAGTGGGATAATGGCAGTCGTAGCCTGCCGGATGGGCAGCCGCCCGGAAACGGGAGGAAAGTCCGGTCTCCACAGGGCAGCGTGCCGGTTAACGGCCGGGAAGGATTCTGGCGACGGAATTCTGACGGAAAGTGCAACAGAAAATAAACCGCCCGAAATCCCGTTTCTTATAGCGGGTTGAAAGCCTCCGGTGAAAGCCGGTAGCCGGGTAAGGGTGAAATGGTGCGGTAAGAGCGCACCGCTGCCGGAGCAATCCGGCGGGCAGGGCAAACCCCACGCGGAGCAAGACCAAATAGGAGAGGAGGAGCGGCCCGCTCCTATGAACTCTCGGGTAGGTCGCTAGAGCCGGACAGCAATGTCCGGTCGAGACGAATGGCTGCCGCCCGCAAGGGTACAGAAACCGGCTTATAGTCCGGCAGGCTGCTTGCACGAAGCCGCACTTGTGATACGCTTTTCTGCATTATGAAGTGTTCGCTGGTGCTGCTGTTTGGGCCTCTTCTGATGGCACAGGAGAAGGTGGACCTGTATACCGTCAACCGCATCAAGGCCGAGGAGTTCCAGAACTCCAAGGTGATGGAGAATGCGTTCTATCTAACTGATGTCTATGGACCGCGGCTGACCGGATCGCCGGGGCTGAAGGCGGCGGCGGAATGGGCCGTGCGGCGCATGGGCGAGTGGGGCCTGACCAACCCGAACCTCGAAAAGTGGGGACCCTTCGGGCGCGGCTGGACCTGCGTGCACTTCAGCGGGAGCCTCAAAGAGCCGCAGTACGCGCCGCTGGTAGGCTTTGCGCGGCCCTGGTCGCCGGGCACCAACGGCGTGGTCTCGGGCGAGCCGATTCTGGCGGTGATCAAGACCGATGCGGACATCGAGAAATTCAAAGGGAAGCTGAAAGGCAAGATCGTGCTCGCGGAGGAGCCGATGGTGCTGGCGTCGGAGACCGAGCCGGAGCTGAAGCGGTTCACCGAGGGCGAATTGGCATCGGAGATGCTGGCGCCGGATCCTTCGGCGCGGTCGCCGTTCGCCAACCCGATTCCGCTGGTGCCAGGGCAACCGCGTCGTCCAGCAGGCACACCGCCGTTCGACCGCGAAGCGCGCGAGAAGTTCCGCGACAAGTTGAACACTTTTTTGAGTGAGGAAGGCGTGCTGGTGATGCTGGCGCCCAGCTACCGGGCGACCAGCGGAGTGGTCTTTGGCTCGGCCGCGGGATCGCAGGATCCCAAGAAGCCGTTGCCGCCGCCTTCGGTCTCGCTGGAGGTGGAGCAGTATAACCGGTTGGTGCGGTTGGTGGAGAAGAAGATCCCGGTCACGCTCGAATTCGACATTCAGAACAAGTTTTTCGACGATACGCAGGACTCCTTCACCGTGACCGGTGAACTGCCCGGCACCAGCAAGAAGGACGAACTGGTGATGCTGGGCGCTCACCTGGATTCCTGGACGGGCGGCACGGGTGCGACGGACAACGGCGCGGGCAGCGCGGTAGTGCTGGAAGCCATGCGCATTCTGAAGACGCTGGACCTGAAGATGCCGCGCACGGTGCGGATGGCGCTTTGGACCGGCGAGGAAGAGGGGCTGCTGGGGTCGCGCGCGTACGTGAAGGAGCACTTCGCCGACCGCGAGACCATGGCCCTGAAACCGGAGCATGCCAAGCTGTCGGGCTATTTCAATCTGGATAACGGATCGGGGAAGATTCGGGGCGCCTATCTGCAGGGCAACGACATGATGCGGCCGATCTTCCAGGCATGGCTCGAGCCGTTTAAGGATTACGGCGCGGATTCGGTTACGATTCGCAATACGGGCGGCACGGATCACCAGTCGTTCGACGCGGTGGGGTTGCCCGGCTTTCAGTTCATCCAGGATCCCCTGGACTATTCGACCGAGACGCACCATTCGAGCGCGGATGTGTTCGACCATCTGCAGGCGGGTGATTTGATGGAAGCCTCCGCGATCATGGCGGCGGTAGCCTACGATGCGGCCACGCGCGACGAGATGCTGCCCAGAAAACCGCTGCCGAAGCCACAACCTCCGCGGCGCGAGGGACAGCCGGCGCAGCAGGCAGGCGCGGGGAATTAGTCGAAATCGACATCGGTAGGCGGTCGCCCGCTTTCCCTGTCACACTACCGAACATGCGGGTCCGCATACGGCGGTTCCGTGACATGAGCCGGTGAAGGCCGGAGGTTCGTTTCGCCCTTTCCGCAAGAGGTTTCGCCGCTCCCAGGTTTCTTTCGGGCTTCACCCTTCCCACCCCTGGCAAGCTCCGCCGCAGCGGATTGGCTGGCGCATGACCTTCACGAGAGTCGCGCACTACTACCCACGATCACGGTTCGGGCCTTCATCCGTTGCCGGACTAATATGCCCTCTGCTGACTTCTGCTGCGAGGCATCTTCAGTCACGATTCCGCGACGCACAGCAGATCTCCGGTAAGTCCGACCGCCTTCCGCACGCAACCGCCGAATTTACAACCAGTGCCCTTGATGGATATGGGCTTCGTTGTCATTGGCCAACTCGCCCGGCACCGTATGCCTCAGATCCGGTTCTTGTACTCAGACCCCACCTCACGATGACGCCCTTGCGCTTCGCTATGACTTCACCTCCATCAGGTTGTCAAGGGGACTTTCACCCCCGAGTTGTCGAACATGCTCGGCACACCAAAAAAGACCGGGCGCTGGTTAAAGCGCCCGGTTGAGGAGCACCTGTAGGTCGCTCGGAGGTTACAACCCACAGGGGTGGAGGAGACCTTATTACCCGAGCAATCCGCCGTGACCCAGACAGCCTACTTCCCAGCCGGATACGCGGTAGCGGGCCAGCAGCGGAGGAAGCACCAAGTCTACCACGTTCGCTTTAGCGGAACGGAAGCAGCCGGGAGCGGAAATCATGGGGATGTCATCTTTGTAGGACAGCAGCAGCAGGTTGCCCGGTTCCACGGGCGCCAGGAACCTTTCCGTGTGGCCGCCGGTTTTTTCCATGGCCCGGCCGATCACATCTTCCGGACCCGCGGGCGCGGTGGTGGAAGCGATCATGATGACGGCTGGCTTCGATCGTAACAATTGCTGCAGGCAGCGGCTGACGGACGCTTCATCCTCCGTGGTGGAAAGAACGAAGCTGGCGGTTATGCCGAACCGTTCCAGGCGCTGGCGCATGATGTTCTCAAACAACTGGCGGGCGCGTTCGCCGTTGAGAGGATCGGTGTACAGAACTCCGACGCTGGGATTGCGCATGGGGCGGGCCTGCAGAATCGGACCGCGGTCTTTCAGGATCGTAGTGACCGCCTCCAACTGCGTGCGCGAGACGGCGAAGGGCGCGCTCTTCACCGTGGCGATGCGCTGCCCGGGCATGGCGAAGCTGAAATTGAGCGCGGTGGCGATCACCACGCTGGCGGTGCAGTTGATCTGCTTCAACAGATCATCGTCAACCAGCACACAACACTTCTCGGTGGCCTGCAGATTGGCGCGTCCGCCGGCCGCAAGGTGAATTTCGAAGCTTCCGCAGCCCATCTCGCTGGCTACGGCGCAAACTGCGTCATCCTCGCCAACTTCGCCTTCCTCCAGCTCGGTAACCCAGATGGTTTCCATGCCTTCGGATTCGAGGACTCGGATATCGTCGTCACTAATCATGTGCCCTTTGGCTAGCAGCTTTTTGCCGCCTGGGCGAAAAACGGTGCAACAAAGCACCCGACCATTCGATGATTTCACATCAACCGTTTGGGCTTTCATGCGTCCTCGATATCAGCAGTTTGAGATTGGTTTATCCTGTTAAGAGTATATTACATGTGACGTCGAATTTCTCGCCAAATGTTCATCTTTGCTTGAGGGAGAAATCCTAGCCCGCGTTTGAGGGGGTAGTACTTATCCCTTTCTAAAGGAACTCGCGCAAAACGGGACGCCCCGCGCCGCTGGAAGCTGCGGAGTTCCTGTCCTATGTGGCGGCGCGGGAGACGCGTCCCTTTGCGCTTTGGAGTAGTACTGGAAGCTGGATCTGGGCCAAGGGGTCGCTGGCAGCGTACGGCCGGGGCTTTTTGACGTATTCGGGGCGGAGGGCGCGCAAGACGGCGATCTCGTCGCAGCACTGGAATTTAGGGCAGCGAACGCAGTCTTTCCAGACCTTCAGGGGCAGTTCGCCGCGCTCTACTTCCTGGAACCCCATCTTGCGGAAGAAACCGGCGACGTAGGTGAAGGCGAAGACCGCGTCGAGGGTGTAGGAGTTGGCTTCCTCGACCAGGGTCTCGATCAGGCGGCGGCCGATGCCGTGGGTTTTGGAATCCTCGGAGACGGCCAGCGAGCGGATCTCGCCGATGGAGGGTGTATAGAAGTGCAGGGCGCCGCAGCCCACCAGGCGGCCGCCGGAGCGGATTACGGAGAAATCGCGGATGTCTTCGGAGACTTCAAATTCGGTGCGCGGCAGCATGATGCCCTTGGCCGCGTAGCCGTTGATGAGATCGAGAATGGGGCCGATATCGCGCATGGCGGCCTTGCGAATGATGAGATCGGGCCGGGCGCCGGCCTGTTCGACGATGGAGTCTTCGGTAAGACCGCTGATCATTTTGTGTAAACCTCCTCGGGCGCCAGTTGGGTGCCCACGCTCTCGCCGGCCAGGATCCGTTCGAGCACGTCACCGGCCGCGCCCGCGGCAATCCGCACTTGCGCCACACCCTGGCGGAGCGCGGCGTGCGCGGCATTCAACTTGGCGAGCATGCCGCCGGTGGCGACGCCTGTGGCGATGAGGGATTCACCGGCTGCCGGCGTGAGATGCGGCACTAGGTTCTTGTCGCGATCCAGGACGCCTGCGACGTCGGTGAGGAAGATCAACTGATCCGCGCCGAACGCGGCGGCGCAGGCGACGGCCATCTGGTCGGCATTCACATTGTAGAAGCGGCCCTGGCGATCGCCCGCCACGCACGCGACCACGGGCAGGAAACCGCCGGAGATCAGATGCTGCAGCAACTCCGGGTTGACGCGCGTGATGCGGCCGACGCTGCCGAGCGCGGGGTCCATGGTCTCGGCTTCGGCGAGGGAGGCGTCGATGCCGGAGATGCCCACGGCGCGGGCGCCGGCGCTATTCAGGGAGGCGGTCAACTGGCGATTGACGCTGCCGGCTACCACCTTTACGACGGCATCGAGGATCGCGGGCGTGGTGACGCGCAGGCCGTTGACGAACTGGCTTTCGATGCCGCGTTCGGTGAGATATTGGGTCATCTGGCGGCCGCCTCCGTGCACCACCACAACCGATGCGCGGGTGGAGATGGCGGCGATCTGGCGGGCCATGCGTTCGCGGGTGGCATCTACATCGAGGAGCGTGCCGCCGAGTTTCACCAGGAGCTTCACAAGAGGCCCTCCGTCTCCGGATAGCCGAGCAGCAGGTTCATATTCTGCACGGCCTGGCCGGCGGCGCCCTTCACCAGATTGTCGATGGCGCTGACCACCACCACGCGGCCGGTAGCAGCATCCACGGTGACGCCGATATCGCAATAGTTGGTGTGCGCGACGGCGTGCAGGTCCGGGAAGTGGCCGGCGGGATACAGGCGAATGAAGGCTTCGCCGGCGTAGCGCCGGGCATAGATAGCCAGCAGGTCCGCGGCGGTGACGGGCTTTTGCGCGCGGAAGTAAATGGTCTCGAGGATGCCGCGATCGACGGGGAGGAGCTGCGCGGTGAAGCTGAACTCGCGCTCCTCGAGACCGGAGATCATGAGCACTTCGGGGACGTGGCGGTGGTGGAGGACGGAGTACGCCGTGAAGTTGCCGGTGACCTCGCAAAAGCTGGTTTTGAGGCTGGCTTTGCGGCCGGCGCCGCTGACGCCGGACTTGGCGTCGCAAACGATGCCGGCGGTGCGATCGACGACGCCGGCTTCGAGCAGCGGACGGATGGCCAGGTTGGCGGCGGTCGGGTAGCAGCCGGGATTGGCCACCAGGCGGGCGGCTGGGATGCGCTCGCGGCAAAATTCGGGCAGGCCGTAAGCGGCTTCGGCGAGCAGCTCGGGCTGGGTGTGAGCCTCCTTATACCAGGTGGCGTAAGCGGCGGGAGTGCGCAGGCGGAAGGCGCCGCTGAGGTCGACGACGCGGGCGCCGGCGGCGAGGATGGCGGGGGCCAGTTCCATGGAGACGTCGGCGGGGGTGGCCAGGAAGACGATGGAGATGCCTTCGGCGCGGACGGTTTCGGGGCTGCAAGCGAGGCGGGGCGCGGCCGATGCGGGGGCGTGGGGGTGGGCGCCGGTGGATTCGCGGTGGTCGAGGAGGACCGGCTTTACATGAGGATGCCGAGCCAGGATGCGGGCAAGTTCGGCTCCGCTATAGCCGCGATAACCGACGATGGCGACGAGGGGGGGCATCTTGGTTGTTTATTCAGTACTATGTATAAATATACCATGTTGGGACGCTGGGACGCGGTGACACGGGGACGCGGGACGCGGGGACTGCGACGCGGCATTTGGGGGCTCGGGGCTGAGCGGGCGAGGGGGCGAGGCGACGCGGAGACACGGGGATCGGGACGCGGAGAGTCTGGGATAGTGCAGAGGCTGGTCTGGTGGGTTTGGTTTCGGGGTCGCGGACGGAGATTCAGCGAACGAACCCATGGACGGTCGAAGCCAATCGCGATTTTGCTTGCGGGATGGGCGCGGAGATGGCGTTTGCGGGCTTTTCGGATACCCTCATTTGCGGGGACGGTACCCCCACATGTTTGGCTTTGCTTCGTAATTTCACTTCTTCGGCGCTGTAATTTTTATTCAGTGATGTTGGTGGTTGTGCTTGGGCGGCTTGGCTGGCTCGCGGGCTGCTGTTTGCTCTCATCGATTTGGTTTTGCCTCGACCGAGACCACAGTAGCATGGCGGTGATGGCTGTCAGGCGGGCTTCGAGGCCTTGGGCGTTTGTTTTGAGTTAGGTCCAGATTCCGCTTGGGAGTCAACCGGTCACGGTTTGATGGAAAAGACGGTGCCGGCTCCGAGGCCGCCTGCGGAGGTGGTGCCATAGAGGACTCCGGTGGAGCTCAGGGCCAGGCCTGCCAGGGGCATAGAGCCGTCGCCGTTTTGGCCGGTGAAGCTATGCAGGACTTTCTCCGTCCAGGCGCCGCCGGGGGTGGTTGGCGGGGTCAGTTGGAATACGATGCCACAGCCTGCGAGCACGAAGTATGAGGACGGGCAGGCCGAATCGGACGCGGCGCTTCCGGCGCTCGATGTCGTGCCGTAGAGTTCTCCGTTCCTGCCCACGACCACGCTTGCCACCGGGTAGGCTCCGTCGCCGTTAGTCGCGGTAAAGCTGTAGATTACGGACTCCGTCCATGTCCCGCCTGGCGCCGACGGCGTCAACTGAAAGACGGTCCCGCACCCTGCTGCGGTTCCAGGTGTGTCACACGTCCCGGCGCCGCCTGATCGGGTTGTTCCGTAGAGCACACCACCCGGCCCGGCGGTAAGAGCAGCCTGGGGGCCTGCTCCATCACTGGGTGAGCCCGTGAAGGTGTGAATCGTTGTCTCTGCCCATGCGCCCCCCCGCGTGGTTGGCGGCGACAACTCATAGACCACGCCGCAGCCGTAGGCCGTACAAATATCGTCGCCGTCGAGGTAGTTTGTCCCGTACAACGCTCCGCTTTCCGAGACAAGGCCCGCGAATGGCGAACTCCCTGAGGCGCCCGCGAAGGCGTATATGCGCGAAGTGGTCCATGGTTCTCCGGGTGTTGATGGGGGCACTATAGCTACGGCTGTGCCGCCAGGAATCGGGTAGCCTTGGGTGGTCGTGTATAGCGTTCCTCCTGGGCCGATGAGCACGGCTCCGTCCGGTGTGTTGCTCCCGTCGGTGTCGAGATTGGCCAGCACTGTTTCGGTCCAGGCGCCTCCCTCGGTGGGCGGCGGCGCCAGTTCGTAGACCGCGCTGGAGGCGGTGGTACCGTAGAGCACTCCTCCTTTGCCGAAAACCACGTTGGCGCGCGGATAGGAAGTGTTGGCGCCGAAACTATAGAGCACGGCCTCCTGCCAGGCGCCTCCCGTGGCGGGCGTCAATTTGTAGACGGTGCCGGCGCCGAGTGTGCCTCCGCGATAGGTGGTGCCGTAGAGCACGCCGTTTGGATCGACGATCACCGAGGCGCGCGGTTCCGCGCCGTCGGGGTTGCCTTTGAAGGTGTGGAGGATCTTGTAACTCGCCGCCTGCGCCACAGCCAGATGCGGGACCAGAATCGCCAGCGCGGCGACGGGCATCAGGCCGGCACGGTTGCTCATTTTTGCGCTCAAATCATTGCGGGGGGGGGGGCGACTTCTATCGCGTTGTTACGTGCGTCTTCCATAAGCTATCCTCCGGATGCTTTATTTGAAGCTATTCTGGTCCATCGCAGCGGTGAAAGCAAGCGCCGAGTGAGTTTGTTATTGGACCCTATCCGAAGCCGGTACTCCTGTTTCCGACGCGGTACTGGAGGTTGTACAGGACAGAGTACTATCGTTGGCGCGGCGGGTTATTGCGCCGGTGGCGGGTTCGATCCCCGGAGCGAGTCCGCCATGCTAGAAGACCCCTTTACGCATCTGAATACCTGTTTCACCTTTGGGCTGGGGTGCCGGGTGGGTTTGGTTTCGGGGTCGCGGACGGAGTTTAGCGAACGAACCCATGGACGGTCGAAGCCAATCGTGACTTTTGGAAAACGCTTGCGGGATGGGGCGCCGAGCCAGGGGATGCGGCGTTTCCGCGTTTTCCGCACACCCTCGTTTGCGGGGACGATCCCCTCATTTGTTTGGGTTCAGTCCGTAATTTCACTTTTTGGGCGCCGTAGTTTGTGTGCCGTAATGTTGACGGCTGTGCTTGTGCAGAATTGTGCACTTTTTGCGATTGTGGGGCGGTGTGCATCGATTTGGTTTGCCTCGGCCGAGATCACGATAGCACGGCGGCGGCGACGTTTTGGCGGGTTTTGAGGTTTTGGCGTTTGTTTTGAATGGGGTCGCGGTTGTACTGGGGCGCCAATTGGCCGGGCGTGCCGGCCCCAGCGCGCGGCCGGAGCCGGCGCCGAGAGGTGTCCGAACGAACCTACCGGCGGCCACGCTGTGGCGCTTGGGCGCCTTGGTGGACGCTACGATTATTTGGTCTGGTTGAGAATAATCATCATCGCCGCCGCTGGAGTCCGGCACTACCAGATCGGGCAGACCGGATTTCGGCGACTGGCCTTGAAGGTTCCGCGTCTAGGATCTGGCCTTCGTTGCTGTCATTCCAGAGCCGGCTGACCCACTTGTCGCCCCCGGCGATGTGCGGCTGCGGAGAGGCGTGCGAGACTCGAAGGATGTCGCGGTACGCACCTATCGACGAAGGTCTCCGTCGTTGGGCATTGGAGAATAACTTCGACATTTCCACCGAATGCAAGGAGGGCGAGGTGCGAATGTTTCACATGGCCACGCACACCGGAACGGTCCAGGTTTGGGTTGAACCGAAAGCTGATGCAAGGTTCGAGGTGATTGCCTGCAATAATCGGCCCGGGTCCGCGAAACGGCTTGACCGTGTGCCAGTCGCGGGTGCGGAAATTGGTTCCGCACTCGACGATCTGATTGCGCTCGTCGGGCGTTGGAAGGTGTGGTAGGGTTTGAGGTCGACGGCGGCCGCACTTTTCCGCTAAGCCGACTTTACTGCCGCTGTCTACGAAACGGAGGAGCAGCACACTCTGGGATGTCTGCGGCGTCTGACGTTCTGGCCGCGAGATCGCACGCGGCGAGGTGGACGGCATTGTCCATTGCCGAGGCGTATACACGCAGTGCTTCTCGGCGATGCGATAACTTCCAACCACCGAAGCGTGAACGGGAGAGATCGCCTGACCGAAGGGCGGCGCGAACATCGCGATCAGCCACCCTGCAGCTACTGAACTTCTTCCTTAGGAAGTCACCGCCAATCCCCGCGCTATTGGCGCTCTGCGCGAGGCGGAAGGCCTCGCAGCGGCCAGGGAAGTATTCGCCGGACACGAAACACGCCGCTACTCGCGCGGAGGGATTCGCAGAGTGCTGGCATATAGAGTCGAGTTGAGTGACGACGAAGAATGGTCCCACCAGGCGGGCCAGATCAGGCATGTCGTTCGCCCAGTAGTGGTTGACTCGCTGTCCGTGTGAATCGAAATCCTCCTGCAATTGGTCCACCGACAGGGGCTCAAACTCAGCGCGAAACCAAAGGGCGATCAGGCGTTCCAGTTGATCCGGGCGATTCTCGATGCCGGATTTCCAGCCTGACACGATTGCAGGTGCCCAGCGTGCCGGGAGTTCGAGATCGTAGGATGGGTAATCGCCGACGGTGTGCAGGTACTGGCCTTCCTTCCGCAGGAAGATCACGCGGACTCCGCCCGGGTCAGGATGGAACAGACGCAGGCCGCCGTGCGAGCCTGACGCCCACACCCAGCTGTAGAACTCGACCTGATCCTGACCCGGCCCTCGCAATGTAATCAGGACGTCGGCCTTTATTCGAGCCAGATGCAGCGGAACTGTCGGGCACAACGGCCCCCCGACTTCCGGCGGCTTTGCTACACACTTTCCGAACCCCGTCAGGTTCGAGTCTGAGATCCTGACCAGAAGAATTATTGGAGCGGACCGCATGGCTGAAGCAGCCTCGTCATCGTGAGCGTAAATCACCGGGCGCATCACGCTGGCAGGTGAATGACACGCGACGGCCGAAATGGTCACGAGCGACAGTGCGGCTAAAGTTGGCACCCGGAATAGGGGCATGCCTATATTGAAACCGATTACAGGATTGATGTTCCGGGCATGGCCGAGGGTATTCCGAGCGATAGACGGGCCTTGTGGAAGGTAGCGGCGATCCGGCCCACTGGCTGTTCGTCATTTCCCCTAACCCCACTTATCGGAGAATAACTACTGGAGAGGTTCAGAAAGTCGCGAAACGAACCGGCCCGAATCCAGGGACGTCACGCCTTGAGAAACACTTCGGGGTCGATTCCGCCCTGCTTGAGAATCGCGCGGAGTGTCCCCTCGGGCATGTCGCCGGGATGATTTGGAATAGTTGTATACCGATGCGCACTCGCCTGGAACCAGATCTCGTGGCTCCCAGCGGCCTGACGGTCGAACGCGAAACCAAGCGCTTTGAGCTTCCGCACGATCTCTCGATATCGGAATCCGGCAAGGCGGCCCATCAGGCCGCAACCACAATTGTATAATCCCGTCTTTGGCTGGTATTCGGTAGATTCGGTACACCGTCTCGCTCACGCCGAGCCTCAATCAACTTGCGCGCCACATCCCGCGCGATCTCCAGCGCCTCAGCGACGGTCCGTCCTTGTGCGACGAGGCCTTGAAGTTCGTCGGAAGTGGCCAGGAAGACGCCTTCCGGCAGTTCGTCGATCTGGATCTGAATCGCGAGTTCCATACGAAATGATCGTAGCATTTCCGCTTACGCACCCGGCTTCTGGCCCTCCGGACGCTCTTGTTTTGTTTGTGAGCGTAACGTAGGAAATCCGGGCCGGGACAACCCGCCATAGGAGCTACTAATCCGGCCGGGAAATTGGCGCAGGCGTGGCTGAGATGTCACCTTGATCAGATATAGCAATGGCCCGAATGGTTACCTTGCTCTCGTCGCACGCGACAAATTTCGGGATCATCACCCAACCTCTTTCGTAGGTCCACGCAAGATCCATGCTATATGGGCATCTCCGTTTTCCCGCCTCCTGGTCCATTTCATTTTCGAAGTAACCCTCTCCGTTGAAATCGAGATAGCGGCGCGGCTCGATGTTCCAGCCTGGCGAGGGATCGACTGATGCGCTGGTGGCCAGACCTCCTATCCCGGAATTCAGGCTGCAGCACACACCCGGAGGCTGCCCATTACCAGCCACGGTGGTCACCGTTCCGTCAGTTGAAATCTTGCGTACATGAAACGCGTAGTCTTCGGCATAGTAGATGTCCCCGGAAGGCGCCACCGCGAGGGCGGAAGGGTTTCGCAAGACGGTCTGGAGCGCGGGAGTGCCATCCGGCGTCGGATAAGTCGCCGTCACCGAGCCGGCCACCGTAGTTAGTATGCCTTTGGTGTCCAGTTTGCGGATGGTCCCGGCTTCCGAATCTGCAATATACAAATCACCGGCGGCGCCGGTAGCCAATCCGGCGGCTGAGGCCAGAATGGCCTGGTTCCCCGGCACATTGTCGCCGGTGGCCTGGCCCGCCGGCACGCCCCCGATCACGGTAGAAGGACTGAAAGATTGCGCGGCCGTGGCAGGGACCGCAGTGTACTTGAGAATCTGGCCAGAGCCGGTGCGCAGGAAACTCCCGTCCGGCAACATCACCAGACCATCGCCCGGAGCCGGGTCAGCTACGTGATGGAGGGTTACCGCCGGAGCCAATCTGCCACACTACCGGGCGGAAACCGGAATTGTCCACAAATAATACGTTCCACTGTGCGTCGAGCGCAATGTCGTTCGCGGATATGGCGGCCTGAAGCCTGCTCTGCGTGGGTCGAGCGTAATGACGCAACGATAACCGCCGCGCGTTTCCCCCAGGCATTCGACGATTGAAAGCGACCGGCCCCTTCGACCACCGAAGCGCCGGGGGGCCAAGGTTCTGCCCGGGACCGCAGGCGACAACGGTTTTGCGGGTCTCAAGCTTGGAGACGAACGGGTGCGCGCGATCTACGCAATGTCAGGGTGCTTCTTGCCAAAGCCAGTCGCCTGTTCGAACGCGTGCGCCATTTGCAGGACGCTGAAGTCTTCGTTATTGCGGCCGACGATCTGTACGCCAACCGGTAGTCCTTCAGGCGTGAAGCCTCCCGGCACCGAGGCCGCTGGATTGCCCGTTGCCGAGATATACCAACACGACTTCATCCAGTCGATGTAGCTCGCGAACTTAACGCCCGCTATCTCCGTTGGATATGGCATGTTGATGTCGAATGGGGGCAACTGCGTGGTGGGCAGGACGAAGTACTCGTACCGCTCGAGGAATGCCTGAAAGCGGCGCCAAATTTGGCCGTGGGCGGTCTCGGCACGGGCGATGTCCGCTCCGGTCAGGCGCAACCCTTCCTCGATCTCGCCCTTCAGTGTGTCCTTGAAAGCGTTGGGGCGCTCGCGCAGCCATGCACCGTACATATTCGCCGAATTCCATGCGCGCAGCACGCGAAACGCGATTTCGGCGGGCGCGAAATCCGGCTCCGCTTGCTCGACGATGCACCCCAGGGATTCAAACGTCTTGCGATGCCCATCCACAATGGCGCGCACGCGGGCGTCGAAGGGCAGGCCGCCCAGGTTCTTGAACCAGGCCACCCGCACACCTTTGAAGTCGCGGTCCAATGGGCGCGCGAAGCGCTCTCCCGGTTCGCTGATGGAGAGCGGCGCGCCGGAATCCGGTCCCGCGATGGCGCTCAATGCAAGGGCGAGGTCGGCCACGGAACGTCCCAGGCATCCCGAGGTACTCAGCGTGGACCAGGCAAATGCGGCCTTGGGGTTGGGCACGCGGCCAATCGAAGGGCGGAAGCCAACCACGTTGCAGAATGCGGCCGGATTGCGTAGAGAGCCGCCGGAATCGGAGCCATCCGCCACGGGGACGAGTCCGCAGGCCAGAGCGACGGCGGCGCCGCCGGAGGATCCGCCGCAGGTCTTGGTCAGGTCGTAGGGGTTGTGGGTTGCACCGAAGACAGTGTTGAAGGTCTGCGATCCCGCTCCGAATTCTGGTGTGTTGGTCTTACCAATGGTAATGGCGCCGGCGCGGCGGAGCCGTTCGACAATCAGATCGTTTTCGGTGGGGACGTAGTCTCTATAGAGCGGCGATCCAAAGGTGGTGCGGATGCCGCGGGTTTCCACCAGGTCTTTGTGCGCGACCGGCAGGCCGTGCAATGGCCCCAACGCCTCGTTGCGGGCCTGCATCTCATCGGCCTTCGCGGCAGCGTCGGAGGCCATTTCCGGCACTAGAGTTACGATCGCATTGACCCTCGGGTTGACACGCTCGATCTGTTTCAAGTGCGCGGCCAATGCCTCGCGTGCCGACAGCTTCCTGGTACGGATCAGCCGGGCCATTTCGACCGCACTCGTGAAACAGAGGGAGGAAGCGGGGGCCTGCGCGTCCAGAGCGCTTGTGATGAGCGGTGCGGCGGCCAGCCCCAGTAGGGCATCACGCCGGGGTAGACTGTTCTCACCCATGGGTGTGAGTCTATCACGCGATGGAGTTTGCGCCCGGTGTTTACGGCAACTGAAGAAGGTGAAATGCGCCTTAGCACCAAAAGCCCGCGCGCCGGCGCAGGCGTTCTTGAAGTGGCTTGCCTGACTGGAGAAACAGGCGCCAGCGGCGAGGCCGGAAACCCGCCAACGTTTTCAGCCTCGAAGGTCCGCGGCCTACCCGCGGTGGCCGGGGCAAATAATATAATCGTTACATCGTCCGCATGTCTAAGAATCCGCCGGCTGCGGTGACCGCAGCCAAGGTCGAGGGTGAATTCAACGCCGCGCTCACTGCGCTTGTGGAGCAGGTGAAACGCGATGGCTCCATTCTGGCGGCGATTCTGTGCGGCAGCCTTTCGCACGACACGGTCTGGTCGAAGTCCGATATCGATCTGTTGCTGGTGACCATCGACGATAAGAAGGCCACCAAGGAGAGCCTCTGTCTCTACGCGGACGGAATCAATGTACATGCTATCCTGATGCCCCGCGCCGATTTCCGTAAGAGCGCGGAAGGCGCCATTCGCAACTCCTTCATGCATTCGCTGCTGGCCAAGGGGCGCTTGCTCTATAGCCACGACGCGAGCATTGCCGCGCTCTGCGAACGGCTGCGCGAACTCGGCAAGCGCGACACCCAATTGCAATTGCTCAACGCGGCGGGCCACGCGCTTCCCTGCGTATACAAGGCGCATAAGTGGCTGATCACGCGCGGCGATCTGAATTACACCGCGCTCTGGATCCTGTACTCGGCAAATGCCCTGGCAAAAATCGAGGTGCTCGAAGCCGGCTTGCTGGTCGACCGTGAGGTGCTTCCGCAGGCGCTCAAGCTGAATCCACCGTTTTTCAAACTCATCTACACCGACCTTCTCAACGCCAAGAAGACCTTGCGGGCGGTGGAGGCCGCGCTAGCGGCCATCGATGAATACCTGCTGAAACGCGCCGCCCGCATATTCTCCCCGATCCTGGAGCACCTGAGGGAAGCGGGCGAGGCTCGCTCGGCCACCGAAATCGACCACCATTTCGAGCGCAATTTTGGCATCGAGGGAGTTTCCGGCGCGTGCGAATATCTTGCCGACCAGGGTCTAATCGGCAAAGCGCCGCTCCCGGTCCGCCTGACCAAACGGAGCAACATCGCCGTCAACGAACTGGCGTTCTTCTGTGGAACGAGCTTATCCGATGCCTGGTAGCGTCAAGCCGCCCACGGCTAAACAAAACGCCAGGGCCGCCGCGCGCACCACCATCGCGGTGCAGGGCGCGCGCGTTCACAACTTGAAAAACGTATCGCTCGAACTGCCGCGCGACCGGCTGATCGTAGTTACCGGTCTCTCGGGTTCGGGCAAATCGAGCCTGGCCTTCGACACCATCTACGCCGAGGGGCAGCGCCGGTACATGGAGTCACTCTCCACCTACGCCAAGCGCTTTGTCTCGCAAGTGGCCAAGCCCGACGTCGACTTCGTTTACGGTCTCTCGCCGGTGATCTCGATTGAACAGAAGACTACCGGCAGCAATCCGCGTTCGACGGTCGGTACCATGACCGATATCTCCAGCTACCTGAACCTGCTGTTTGCCACCATCGCGGAACCGCATTGCCCGCGCACCGGTGAACACGTCGCCAGCCGCACGCCCAATCAGGTTTTGGAAGCGATTCTGGCGCTGCCCGGAGGCGCCGAAATCGAGTTGCGCGCGCCCGTGTTCAAACGGTACGGCGAGGAGTTGGACTTCGTCTTCACCGAGGTACGCAAGAAGGGCTGCCGCCAACTGCTCATAGACGGCAACCGCATGGACCTCTCGCAGGACGTCTCCCTGGACGCGCCGGAAGCCACCGACATGGACGCGGTCGTAGATCGGGTGATCGTGGGCCGCAACCACGAGAAAGCCATCAAGGCGGCTATCGCGGCCACCCTGCTGGTAGGCGACGGGCTGATGCAGATTCACATTGTGAAAGGCGCATCGAAGACCGACGCCGACCGCTTCTACAAGGGTCTCTGCAGCCCTATGCATCACTTTGTGTACGGCGGCATCGAACCCGAGTACTTCATGTTCAACAATCCGGAAAGCGCCTGCCACACGTGCGGCGGGCTGGGGGTGCACAAAATCACCCATCCGGAGTTGCTGGTTCCCGACCCGAAGCGCAGCATTCGCGGTGGCTGCTTCGTGAAAGAAGCCTACCGGTACAACCCCGACACTTGGGACGGCCGCATTCTGTATACCCTTTCCGCGGTGTTAGAGTTTTCGCTGGATACCCCGTGGGAAGAACTGCCGGAAACCGTGCGTCACTCGATTCTCTATGGCCTGGATGGCCGGAAACTGCGCACCACCTCGCCCCCCGAATCGAAGGTGAAGCGCGAGGATTGGGACAAGCACGAGGTCGGTTTCGGGGGAATCGCCCGCCGCATCGAGCGCAATTACCGCCGCTACCGGCAGCGCGGCGAGGCCAACTCCGGCATGGAGGAGTGGCTCGATAAAGTGATGGTGGAGCGCACGTGCCCCGACTGCCTGGGCGCCCGCCTGCGCGCCACCCGTCTGCTCTTCACCGTTTCGGGCAAGACCATCCACCAGGTGGGCGCGCTCAACTTCGACGAGCTCTTTACTTTCCTCGGCAGCCTGAAACCCTCCGGCCGGGGCGCCGATGCCGGGCGCCAGGTAGTGACCGAAATCCGCCGCCGCATCGCACTGCTGCTCGGCATTGGCCTTGATTACTTAAACCTGAACCGCCGTTCGAGCACCTTGTCCGGCGGCGAATCGCAGCGCATCCGCCTTTCCACCCAAATCGGCTCGGGCCTGATGGGCATGCTCTATGTGCTGGATGAACCCAGCATCGGGCTGCATCCCAAGGACAATGTGAAAATGATCGCCACGCTCGAAAGCCTGCGCGATATCGGGAACACCGTGATTGTAGTTGAGCACGATGAGGACACTATTCGCGCGGCCGACCACATCGTGGAGATGGGACCGGGGCCAGGGGTGCACGGCGGTGAGATCGTGGTCGAGGGCGCGCTCGACCGAATCCTCAAGTGCAAAGCCTCGGCTACCGGCCAGTTCCTGTCCGGCAAGCGGAGCATCACAACTCCGTCGCGGCGCCGCCAGGGCAATGGCGGCACGCTGAAAGTGCGCGGCGCGAGAGAGAACAATCTCAAGTCGGTCGATGTCACCTTTCCGCTTGGCCGGCTGATCGCCGTCACTGGTGCGTCGGGCTCCGGTAAGAGCACCCTGATCAACGAGATTCTATACAAAGCTCTCTGGAAGCGGTTGGTGGACACGCGGACGCTGCCAGGGGATTTCGACGGCATCGACGGCGCGGATGGCATCCACAAAGTCGTCAACATCGACCAATCCCCGATAGGCCGCAACAGCCGCTCCAACCCGGCCACGTACATTGGCTTCTACGACACCATTCGGGAACTGTTCGCGCGCGCGCCGCTTTCCGTGGAGCGCGGCTACAACCCCGGCCGCTTCAGCTTCAACGTGAAGGGCGGCCGCTGCGAAGAGTGCCAGGGCGAAGGCGTCATCACCACGCAACTGTACTTCATGCCCGACGTCGAAGTAACTTGCGCGGTTTGCAAGGGTGCGCGCTTCAGCGCCGATACCCTTGACGTCACTCTGCGCGGCAAGACGATCACCGACATTCTGAACATGTCCGTGGAAGAGGGCGTCACCTTTTTTGCGGGCGAACCCGCCATCAGCAAGAAGATTGAGGTGCTGAACGACCTCGGACTCGGCTACGTCACGTTAGGGCAATCGGCGACGACACTCTCGGGCGGTGAAGCGCAGCGTATCAAGATTGCAGGAGAGCTCTGCAGACTGCAGCGGTCGAAGCATACCCTCTATATCCTCGATGAGCCCACGACCGGCCTGCATCTTGCCGATGTCGAACGCCTTCTGGAATGTCTCAACCGGCTGGTGAACACCGGCCATACGGTCATCGTGATCGAGCATCACCTGGATGTGATCAAGACTGCCGATTACGTCATCGATCTCGGCCCAGAGGGTGGTCACGCCGGCGGCGAAATCGTGGTGACGGGCACGCCAGAGGAAGTGGCCTCCTGCAAGCAGTCCTACACTGGCCGCTATCTGCGGGCCCGGTTGGGAGCGTAGACAAACTTGCCGAAGCGGAGGACACAATGCGAAGTCCTAGCCGTTCGACATCATTTCTGACGCGGATCAGTCTTCCGGAAGCAATTGCCGGGTGAAGCCGAGCGCCTTCAACTCGCGGTAGGCCTCCATCACCTCGGGCGGGACGACCTGGGCGGCCTGCCATCCGCGCTGCCCATAGATCCAAACGCGCTGCAAGTCGCCGAGCATGATGGGGATCACCTTTTCGGGCGGCAGATCCTCTGTGAAGTATTCGTCCATGGTCATGCGTTGCGAGGCAACGGTCGCGGGAACCCCGGGCCACTCGACAGCCATGGTCGCCCAGACGCGACGCTGCATAAAAGGCTTCGTGGCGAGGAGGAGGTTACGGGGGTGGATCCCGTTGCGGCACAGCAGTTCACGGGTGAAGCGGACATTCTCCGCGGTGTTGGTGGCCCGCGGCTCGAGCAGGATCCGGTCGCGGGGGACGCCTAAGGCGACGGCCTCGTCCGCGTACATTTCAGCTTCGGTTTTGGGCCAGTTTGTGGCCAGCAGGTCACCCTGATGCGCCATGCCGCCGGTGCAGACGAGACTGCGCCCGAAACCTTGGTGATAAAGGCCGGCGGCAAAGCGGGCGACCCGGAGGTCGTTGGTCCCGAAGACGACGATTACGTCGGCAGGGATAGGGTCTTGCTTGAGCTGAAGGTAGTCCCAGACGATGCGGGCGCATGGCAGCGCGGTTTCGTGCATTTGATTTCATTGTGGCAGGATGCAGGGAAAGACACCGATGGGATTGGTGCAGCACGCGCATCCGTTGCGGATAGAACCAAACGTACGCGCCCCCGGGCCTTTGGAGTGCGGCGCCGTTCCGAAGCCGGATGGTACAAGTCGATAAATAGCGCCGTTGCAGTTTCCCTCGAAGCACCTGGTCACCCGCCGAGACATTTGCGCGCCTGTTGCCTTCTAGCGCCCGTCGGATCTTGGGCCAGGTTGATCCGTCTTCACCTGCCGGCGCGGGCCTTCATGCCACGCTTTAAAAGGTTAAACGTTCGCCAAACGAAGATGGGAATCGGACCTCCCGACTTCTCCAGAAACTGGACGTAGTTCAGCAGCTCAAGCTGGTGGAAACGGCGATCATTGGAACTCCCGGACAGCCGGAGTGTACTGCCGAGCGCCTGATGCTCATCACGTCTGGAGGCCGTTTCCAGATATTTGCCCCTCGTTTCAGCGAAATTGTTCCACACATGGAAGTATTCGTCACTGAGAACACCTACAGTACAACCAGCAGTGACCGCGACTAATCTCGGGCCGGGTCTGGTCACGGCAGCCGTTTGCCCGAATTTCACTGCATATCCCAACGCCTGAACCAATCGTTTGAACTCCTGCATGTCGCCGGTTGTGGCTACCGGACCATCTGGGATCACCGGCTGCCCTGCAATAAGGAGTCCCTCGGCCCGGTTCTTCATGCAGCGAAGCATTTCATCTCTTGGCGACATCGACACCTCCCGCTTGGAAACAGGTCGAGTTTATCATTCAGGAGGGCGCGGCGCGCCCAACGTTGTATTACCGCATACGGCGAGTCGCGTTGTGCCTACAGGTCCCCGGTTCGCTTCGTCGAATCGCTCCGCGCCATCGCACGCTACCATCGAAAAATGAGAGCCTTATTAAACCAGACAGCCGAAACCGCGGCGCGATACCTGGAGAACCTGGAGGTTCGCCGAGTGGCGCCTTCGCCGGAGGCGCTAGCGGGGCTGTCGGAATTGGACGAGCCTTTTCCCGAAACGCCGATGGAAGCCGGAACCGTGCTGGAGGCGCTGGATCGCATCGGTTCGCCGGCGACGGTAGGCATGGCCGGCCGGCGTTACTTCGGATTCGTGATCGGCGGCTCGCTTCCGGCGGCTCTGGCTGCGAACTGGCTTGCCGGGGCATGGGACCAGAACCCCGGTTTATTCGCCGCGTCGCCGATAGGCACGGTGCTGGAGGAGGTTTGCCTCGGGTGGCTTTTGCATGTGCTGAAACTCCCGGCCGGTTCTGGCGGGGCATTCGTGACCGGGGCCACGATGGCCAACTTCACGGCATTGGCCGCGGCCCGGCACGCGGTACTGGCGCGCGCCGGATGGGATGTCGAAGCCGACGGGTTGTTCGGCGCCCCGCCGATCACGGTGGTGGTGGGAGAGGAAGCGCACCCCTCTTTGATCAAGGCGCTGGGGATGCTCGGTCTGGGCCGTGCACGCGTGGTGCGGGTTCCGGTGGATGGTCAGGGTCGCATGCTCGTCAAAGAACTGCCGTCACTGAGCGGGCCAGGCGATCGTTTGCATGCAAGCGGGGAATGTGAATACCGGCGCGTTCGATCCGGCGGGGGAAATCTGCGCGCGGGCGCATCGGTCGGGAGCTTGGGTGCATGTCGACGGGGCGTTCGGGCTTTGGGCGGCCGCCAGTCCGTCGTATACGCAGTTAGTAGAGGGCGTCGCGGATGCCGACTCGTGGGCCACGGACGCTCACAAGTGGCTGAACGTACCCTACGACAGCGGTCTTGCATTCGTGAGGGATGCGGCGGCACTAAAGAGCGCAATGTCGTTGACCGCCGCGTATCTTCCGCAGGGTGGACATCGCGAGCCTTCGCAATACACACCAGAGCTTTCCCGGCGCGCGCGCGGAGTAGAGATCTGGGCGGCTCTGAAATCGCTCGGACGCAAGGGCCTGGCGGACCTGATCGAGCGGAACTGCCGCCTCGCCCGCCGTTTCGCCGAAGCGCTGCGGCAAGACGGCTGCGAGATTCTGAATGAGGTGGTGCTTAACCAGGTTCTGGTCTCCTTCGGCGACGCCGCCCATACCCGGCAGGTGATCGAACGGGTACAGCGCGATGGCACGTGCTGGTGCGGTCCGACAGACTGGCAGGGTCGCACGGCGATGCGTATCAGTGTTTCGTCGTGGGCGACACGGGATGAGGATGTGGAACGAAGCGTAGCTGCGATCCTGCGGGCGGCGGGCGCGTAGGCCAGTGGCGAACTGCGGGTCAGAGGTCCTCGTGAATGGTCGAGTCGGCGTACCAGGTACGCTGGAAGCGTCCAGTGCTATAAGGGGAAGAATGATGATGTCGTAATGGCGACCGAGTTCGAGATTGCAAAAGGCGGCCGTTGCTCTGGTGTGGCAAGGAAGCGCATCGCCACAGGTTGCTCCAGAACGGTTGAAGAATGTCCGGTCGGGCGAAGCACGCGGCCTCTACGTTGAGTCGAACCACATCCGGGCGCCGGCTTCCGCCATTATCGTTGGGCCGGCTTCCAGTTCCCTCCCACAGCCGTATCGTGCCATATTGAAGGCCCGGTAGGAGCCGACGCGGTTCTCGTGGTCCGTGCGCATCCAAGGTTCAGTCTCGCCGGTTCAGGCCCCGCAGGGCTGGACGTGATTTCGCGTGCGTTTCCGTTAGAGATCGTACCACCTCGCTTCTGGCGCGGGCCTCGTCAATTGCCGCGATCAGAAACTGCGCAGGAGAAAATCTCTGGTTCCCGCCAGCACCTTCTCTCGCATTGCGCGATCCGGCAGAATTCGTGCAATTTCAACGGCCCCGATCATGGTTGAAAAAATCACAAAGAAAGCCCGCTCTTTGTCCGCGGTTCGCCGGCCGGGCATGAACGGCAACATTCGTCCCTTGTAATTAACGAGCTCCGCGACAATCTGCGGCTTGATCCTCTTATCTGCCCGCGCCAGGTCCGGCGAAAGTGCTGCCAGGGGGCAGCCGCGCTCGGGATGTTCACAGAGTTCCAGGCTCAAGTAGGTTTTTACGATTTCCCGCCATGCCTCACCGGGGGGCGACTCTTCCGCGGCATGAGCCAGAGTATCCTCGATTTCCCGGAATCCCTCGCGAAGGGACTCCAGGAGCAGGTCGTCCTTACTTCCGAAATGCTTGTAGAAGCCTCCGTGGGTCAAGCCGGCGTCTTTCATAACGGCCGAAACCGCAGCGCCGCTTAAGCCTTCGGCCCGGACACGGCGCGAGGCGTCTTTCACGATCTTCCGATGGATCGCGAGTTTATGTTCGGGGCGGTAACGCATGACTATAGGATGCTGCCAATCATCCTTAAGGCGCAACCTCCGGGGCCGCTTGGCCGATCGAAGGAAAAAACCGAATCCATAGGATTATGGTTATCATCCTATGGAGCGAAAGGAAAATTCTCATGTCGCATCCAATTTTGGTTACAGGCGCCGCCGGTGGGGCGCAAGGCTCGACCGGACGTCTGGTAGCAGATCTTTTACTAGAGCAAAGCATTCCGGTTCGCGCCCTGGTTCATAAGCTCGATTCGAGGTCCGATGAGCTGCGTGAGAAGGGCGCCGAAGTGGTCGAGGGCGATCTGCTGGACCCGGCTTCCGTCCAGGCCGCCATGCAGAATGTCAAGCGGGCCTACTTTACCTACCCCGTGGCCGAAGGGCTGCTTGAAGCAGCTACGATCTTCGCGGCAGCCGCTCGCGCGGGGGCACTGGAGCTGGTGGTGAACAATTCGCAGTTTCAGGGTATCCCAGGCGACCCCGCCTTTCGCGACCTCCAACATGCTCCCAGCTTCCGGAATTTGCAGCATCGGCTGGCCGACCACATCTTCGATTGGGCGCAAGTGGGCGCCGCTCATATCCAGGCGCCGCCGTATTACGAAAATGTGCGAGCTCTTGCCGGCCGCAGTGTCGCTGAACAAAATGCGGCCTTCCTGCCGTGGGGTGAGGATACGACCGTGATTCCACTCGCCGGCGCGGAAGATGTGGCCCGCGTTGCTGCATCCCTACTGGCCAATCCCAACCGGCCTTCTCAGAGCGCCTACCCTGTGATCAGCGCGGCTCCCACCGTGAAAGAGATGATCGAAGCCTTAGGGAGAGCGATCGGACGGCCGGTTCGATACGTCGCGATCACGGACGAACAGTGGGTTGATGCCGTAAAGGAGCGGCTTAATCCTCACGCGCTCGATCATCTGACACATCTTTGGCAATACTTCCGGAAAGGCGAGGAACGCTACCAGACCACCGACACGGTACGTGCGGTCACCGGCAGGAATCCGCAGATGCTGGAGGAGTTCTTCCGGGAGAATACGGGATTCTTCGCCGCCGGTAGTCGATGAGGCCCGTGGCTAAGTGGACGAAATGCTCAGGAGGCCAATATGACGTCAGAAACTCTCTTCCTTATCCAACTCGTTTTCGGCTATATCGCATGGCTGCTTTGCTTCGGGACCTACTTCTGGCCCCGGCTCAAGGTGATGGACCGGGCGGATGCGCATCGCATCGTTGCTACCTTACACAGCTTCCGGTTCTTCGGGCTGGTCTTTATTCTTCCAGGCATCGTGGGTCCCAATCTGCCCGGCAGCTTTGCCACGTTCGCCGCCTACGGGGACTTTGCAACTGGAGTGTTGGCCATCCTGGCGCTCGTCACGGCCAGGATACGTCCGCCCTTTTGGTTTTTCGTCGTCGCCTTCAATCTCGTGGGAGCAATGGACATCATCGTCGACTACTACCACGCCATTCAATCCGGCGTGCCTGCAATGGCAGGGCAACTGGGCGCAACCTATGCGGTTGTCATCCTCTATGTGCCCCTGCTGGTAATCACGCACGCAGTCGCATTCTACTTGTGGCTGCGTCCACGGGCCAACAAGTAGTGGCACGCGTACTGGGGTAGCCAGGAAAGGAGAATCGAAATGTCCGATCAATTTGGGGCAGTTGGCAGCAGGGTCGCCCATCGGGACCAGATCGCGTCCGCACAAACTTGGTTTGCGGGGGGCGAGCGTATCAGCTACGACCCGAAAGCTCGCGCCATTATTGCGGGCGGAGACGCGCCGCTCAGGATCTTCCTGCGCCAGGAAGGCGATGCTGCGCAGGCCGTCTCCTTCCTGCCAGGATTTCCCGACGGCTCATTCGGGTGGGCGAAAGTTCGTCCGCATTTGCCGAACGCTGAGGAGATGCCAAAGCTCTTTCTCGACTACGCCGGCATGGGCGATAGCGACAAGCCGCAAGACTACGCCTACTCCACCGCCGAGCGCACAGATCTCGTGGAAGCGATCTGGCGGGATTTGCCGGTCCAGTCTACGACGCTGGTCGCCTTCGACTTTTCGTCGCTTGTCGTTCTGGAACACCTGCGACGCCGGCTGGAGCGCTTAGAGCGGGGCGAAGCCGCTGGTGGCCCGAACATACGCGGAGTCTTCATATTCAATGGAGGGCTCTTCACGGACGGGCACTCCCACCCGTGGTACACCACGCCCATGCTGCGACGCCTCCCCAAGCAGGGCCGCCGGCGCCTTCCCTTCGCGTGGTTCAAGAGAACGCCCGGAGTAAGGAAGATGTGGTCCACTGGGTATCACATAACGGACGCCGAGCTGCGCGAACTCCATAGCACCATGGATCGTCACGACGGCCTGTTCTACCTCGCCGCCGCAGCGGGCTTCGTGGCGGATCACAAAGTGCAGGGCGACCGGCTCGATTTTGGTCAGCTCTTCAACGCTTACCGCGATCAGTTCCCGTTTCTGGTGGGCGGCAGCAATGAAGATCCCTTTGAATATCGGCAGGTTGACCTCGCACAGCAGCGATGGGGCGAGCTCGGCCTGCGGATCGAACGGTTGCCCGGCGGCCACCTCACCACGAATGAACAGCCTGAGGCCTTGGCGGCTTTGATCGCAAAGTTCGAGCGAGAGCTCGGAAGAAGACCAGCCCTGTCCCTAATCTAACTGTGTGCCCGAAATCAACGACTCTTCCGACAGCAACATCAGAATAGGCGAACACTATAGTGCCATTGGCATCAGGGAGCGCATCAAGCCAGCACTCACGACGATCGCATCAGAAAGTCAGCTACTAACGGTCGTCAGTTTGCGCCACTCGACCAGTTCCATACGGTTCGTTACGCCGCCGAGCTCGGATATGAGGTCACGCTGGTGAAGGATGCCACTGCGGACTACCCGGATCGAGAGATGCAAGCCGCGCTCGCAGCCAACATTCCCAACTACGCCAGCGCCATTGTGACAGCGGATGAGATCGTCGTGGCGATTTCTTCGCTGGCAGGCATTGAAGTAGCCGCCCGGTCTTGATCACGCATATTCGTGACGAACTCTATCCAGCTCTGCTGAGCGGGCGTATCTCAATGCCGGATCGGCTGGCACCGCCTGAGTGTCGACCAGGAGGGCACACAAGCGGTGGTCGGGGCGGCAGGATTTGAACCTGCGACTGCCTGCCGGCCGACTTTCCGGTCTGATCCGCCGTCGAACTCCTCAGAATGCAAATCACCGAAGCCTGGATACCGCGACACCTGCTCGACAGCCTCAACTTGCTTCGCCGGGACCGCCGCCAGAAATCGCAAAATGCCGCCGATGGCGCGGTAGGCGTGTTCGTCGAAGAAGCGTTTCTGATGGGCTAACTTGTTCCGCACGTCGCGAAGTTCGAACGCCCGGCTTCCGCCGCCTTTAAGTCGTGCCACATAAGGGCGCAATCCCTTGTTCCGAAAAGTGTCATTGCGGATAAATGCATGCTCCTACTACGCGGCCGGCGTTTGAAAGGTCTTTCTGTGTCCGCCAGGCCATCGCGTCACACTCTATCAAATAGTGGCAATTGCAATTAGTTGACCGGGAATCGCATTTCTTAGTGTTGCGTAGTTCTCGCGGAGCTACGATCATCGGAGGGCCATATCGGTCTGCCACCGCGCAATCGAGCAGATGAGACGCATGCTCGCTTCTATTTCTTATACACGTGCGGATTCTTAAAAAGCCGGTTGCCGCCGATTTTCCTCATCATCAGCCGCACGCCGTTATCAATGCGCATAGCCACATCCGAGAGTTTCTGGCCGGGCCAGCCGCGGAACGCAGTGACATGATACGAGGCGTCGTGCCCCGCCGGCCGAGGAGAGAAGTAATAATTTGAGACGCAACAGCGACGGCCATCATGCACTACCTTGCTCACCGAGTGCCACGACCGTTCGTCCGTTTGCATCACCACCAGCCGGTTGAAGCGGCTTTGAATGGTGCGCTGTGGCCTTCCGGGCCCGCTGTCCCATAGCTCCAGTTGCCCGCCCCCATCGTCCGGCCAGTCCGGAGTCACATAATACAGTAAGTTCAGGACCCGATAGTTGTTTCGTTCCAAATCGTGCGAGTTATCCAAATGTGGATTCAGATATTGTCCTCGAGTCATCAGGCTGATGCCACCGGCGTATAGCTTGTCGTCGGGCAGCAGGCCGGTAAGACCGGTGATTTCGCCAATCGCACGCACAATGCGGGGCTCCTGAAATGCATAGATAACCTCGGTGAGCAGCGGATCGTACGAACTCATCTGATATCCCACATACTTCAACTGCCCCAACGTATGCTTCAACACCAGGCGATCGACGGGCGGAAAGGCTTCGTAAATGGTGCGGGCGTGCTCCGCCGGCAGGACGTTTTCCAGGATGAAGCTGGGAACCCGATCGGATTGATGGAACTCTGCGAATGCGCGCGCCCCCTCCTGGTTGAGCCGCTGCAAGACCGCGTCGGCAATCACCACGCGTGATAAGGCAGGAGCCGCAGCCCGTGGAGACATCGCCCCCGAGTATATCAAACGCCGCGAAGTGTTATCCGAAGTACCCAGCTTTCCAGAGGCTCGTCAGTTGAAAACTGAATTTCCCGCAACCTTTTTGGATATGGTCGTCACGCGTTTGCGCTACTCATAGTGGTCTTCGATGCGCTCGCTAACGCGCGCCACCGCCATGGCGCCCGGCTGAAGCAAGCGTTGAACGCGAAATATCTCTTGTGACAGCGTTTTCGAATCGGAACGGGCTGTCCGCTGCGCTTGGGTTCACCAAAGAGCCGGCCATCGGGGGACGTGATCTCCTGGTGAAGGGCGGAATTTGTGTCAGCGTTGACTGGTCTCAGGCGATGGCCCGAAGGCCGTTTCCCCCCGGCTCGCCTGCCGCACGCTAGAGGAGGAGGCGCTCTCCAATCACACCAGGAGGGCTTGCTTCCTCTGATTACCCGCCGCCGACTCGTACGTGTTCGAGAATGCGTTGCGTGATGGTCGGCTTCTTATCCAACTCCGGATTGTGGCGTTTACCATAAACATAATCACCCATAAACCAGCCAATGGCTCCGCCTGCGGCCACGTCGCCGGGGAAATGTTTGTTGGCCGCCAGGCGCGCACCCACCACGCCTCCCGCATAGCTATAAGCCAGGATCTTAACCCATAGCTTATGCGGATATTCGTGCGCGAAGACCGAGGCCATACAGAACGTCTCGATGGCGTGGCCAGAAGGAAAACTGGAATTGTAGCGCGGGCCGGAAGAGGCTTCGAATTCGCCGTTGCCCCTGCCTTCGACCGGCCGCTGGCGGTCGAACACAGACTTTAGCGCCAGTTGCACGATCGTCACATCGGCCAACGCTTCAAAGGAAAGTAAGCCCGTTTCGCGAAAGTGGTCGCTGCCATACGCCGTGCCGCCGAAATAAAATCCGGCCGCCACCGGCAGCAACGTGTACGCTTCGCCCAGGTACGAAACATCGGTCCCCAAAGTTTGCAAGCGGGGAGAGGTGGGCGCATTCTTGGAAACGTATTTGTCAATCGCGATGAGCCCGCCGGTCGCGCCTC
This sequence comes from Bryobacterales bacterium, assembly GCA_963843255.1. Classification (GTDB taxonomy): domain Bacteria; phylum Acidobacteriota; class Terriglobia; order Bryobacterales; family Bryobacteraceae; genus Bog-159. Next base: position 263,328 of record CAWJJQ010000014.1, read on the forward strand.
CAAAGATCAACCACCATTTGGCGTCTTTCTTCGCCGTATGGAAGGGGCTGGTAACGACTACCTTCTGATCGTCCGCCACATATCGCGCCATGCGGCCGAAGGGATGCCAGTAACCGGTGGAGTCCTGGTAGTCTTTCGGTTTAATGATCTCGCCGCCTGGTTTTGGCTCGATCACCGAGCGGTCGCGGCTCTGCCCGGCTTCATTTGCGGGAGGTTTGTCCTGCTCACCAGTTGGCGGTGTAGTGCCGGCTAGCGGTTCAGTCTGCGCGAACGCCGGCAAAAGGGACATCAGGCACAGCAAGATTTTCATCCCCGCTCTCTCCAGGCAGTTGTGCTGCACGCACTGGGCCATTCAGTGCTTACAATCGGGATGGTTAAGCACATTGTGCAGGTGGACACAATCCCCTCAGGCTTCGCATTGATATCTTAAGTGGGCGGAATTGTTACGCCGCAGGCGTATTGAAAGCCGCGGAAGAACCTTTTCCGCCCAGAGGCGGCCGCGGGGCGGCGGCGCTTACTCGATCCTGGGAAAGGCAGCGACGATTGCCGATGCGTTCAAGCGGTGGGCATCGAACTGACGCTCCTCACGAGCGAAAGGCCGAAAGTTATCCAGCCAATCACGCCAGGCGATGCCCACGGCAACAATTCTGCCACAACCGATCTCAGCAGATAAAGAATTTCAGGGCTTTTTAGGCGGCCCGCTATCCGAAGACAACTCGGTAAGGCCTTAAAGGGCTTCGGACTTTGGTACTTCGTTCACCGCCGGACTATTTCCTCCGATATCCGGGAGCGCACACAGGCCGGAAGGCGGCGCTATAGGCAGGCCAGGAACACGATGATCAACGCACCTGGGGTTGCACTTTAACTCACCTCGCCCGCCGGGTGGCCTTTTGCAGCCACGGGCGCCCGGCCGGAAGTTTTCGACTGCTGCGGGTTGTTGCCCCTTCAGATGCGTGGATAGAATGAGTGACTGTCTCTTATCTCGTAATCCATTCTGGCCGGGTAGGGAATTACCGTGGCCCCGTAGCATTGCTTGACCGCTCCCGATGGCGCCGGGAACATGGGACAATCACTCATAGCTTGTTACCAACCGTTAAGAAGACGATTCTCTTGACCTGCGTTGTTGCGACCGCATCGCTGGCGCAGGATGTGCCGGCATTCCGTTCGAATGTTGAGATCGTGGTTGTCCCACTTACTGTTGTAGATGCAAAAGGGTTTGCCGTAGCCGGCCTCACGCGCGACGAATTCCACGTCTTCGACAATGACGTTCGAAGACCCATTGAGAATCTTTGGGTCGACGACGATCCGCCGCTCACTCTCGGAGTCATCATCGATGCCAGCGAAAGCCAGAAAGAACAGGTTTCGGAACATCGCCAGACCGCAATCGAACTATTGCAACGAATCCTACGACCCGGCGATCGCAGTTTCGTGATCTCCGTGGACGAGAATATCAGGTTGTGGGTCGACCTTACAGAGGCAACCCTTGATATTCGCGGGCGGATGGCCGGATATCCCGGCGCGCTTTTTGGACAGCCTTGTGCAAAGCAAGAAACCAGCGCCGTGGGCTTGAGGCCAATATCCGCGTGCGGATCGAGTCCGCTGTGGGATGCAATCTATGATACTGCCGGACTGAAACTACACTCGCTCACCGGGAACAAAGCCCTGTTGATTCTCACTGATGGATTTGACAGCGGAAGCACCCATAGCTGGCATCAGGCGGCGGACGCAGCCAACCGAGCTAATGCCTCTGTGTATGCGATTCAGTATCGAAGCGCATTCGGGCGGAATTTTGCACCCCAACTTTACCAGCTCGTGGCAGATGCGGGAGGAACCTGGTTCCGTGCGCCCGCTGGCGAATACGGGCCGATTGTTTCCCGCATCGAAACCGATCTGCGCCATCGTTATATCCTCGGATTTCGACCGGAGCGCCTCAGTGGCAAGGTTCGCCATGACATACGAGTTGAAGTGACACGCCCAGATCTGACCGTTAGGGCTCGCAAAACGTACTTCCACGAGCCACGATAGGGCGCGGTGCGACGCTGGTTGGGAACACCTTGCCAGGCGGGAAAGATCTTGCAGGATGTAGGAGGTCAGACTTCGGCCTCCCTTTCGCCTGATTGATCTCCGGCCTTCCGATTCTCCATTTCGGTCACTGGAGCGGTCAGCGCCGTAGCCGGTGGGAGATCCGATGTGGCCGGTTGCTTTTACTCTCTCTACCCCGCGGAGAGCCGGGTTTTCTGACTGGTGCCGGTGGCGCGTGGCTCCGGTAGCGGTTACCGATAGTTCCGGAGGGCAGCCACCGGCAGTTTCGCAGGTGCCGGGCCTGCTGCTCGCATCCATTGGAGCGCGTGACGTAATAAGCTAAAGGGTGCCGAGGAGGTGACGGCCCTTTGAATACCAGCAGAATATTTAGGATGGTGCCATGTATTTTCACGACTGCCGCGCTTGCGTTTTGCCAGGCGGATGCATCGCAGACCAAGGCTCCGCCGCCAAAATACGATCCTGCTTCCGTAGCGCGAGGAAAGGAAACCTTCGTGGGCGCCTGCGGCTTCTGTCACGGTTCGAATGCCAAAGGAGGCGAGAAAGGCCCCGACTTGCTGCGCTCCGTGATTGTTCTGGACGACGAGAACGGCAAGACCATCGGGCCGGTGATCCTCAGAGGGCGGCCCGAAAAAGGCATGCCCCGCTTTCCATACTCGGCGCAGCAGATCGCGGAAATTTCGAACTTCCTGCACAACGCCATTGACAGTGCCATCGATCGCGACAACTACCGGATTCTGAACATCGTTACGGGCGATGCGCGACTCGGCAAAGTCTATTTTGAAGGCACCGGACAATGCGTCTCCTGCCACTCAGTGGACAAGGACCTAAAAGGAATAGGAGCAAAGTATGAGCCGGTCACGCTGCAGGGCAAATTCCTGCTGCCGGATTCGAACTGGACTGAAGGAACTCCGCCGCACAGCGTGAGTGCTGTCTCCGTAACCGTCACACCACCCTCGGGTGAATCTGTTACGGGTGTCCCCCTGAATTACGACGACTTCAACGTCGCTCTCCGGGATCCCAACGGCGCGTACCGTTCCTTTAAGCGCAGCAGTGAAGATGTGCCGCGTGTCGAAATTCACAACCGTCTGCAATTTCATCTCGACCTGTTAACTCATATAAGTGATACAGAGATTCATAACCTGACGGCTTATCTGGTGACTCTAAAATGAAATGCCGCTTTCTTATTCCCGCGCTGTTGATCGCGTTTCTTCCGGCATCTGTTCACGGGCAGATCCTCGATCCGATGTTGCTTACCAAGCCTGCGACTGATGCCTGGCCCACTTACCATGGCGATTATTCAGGTCGTCGCTTCAGCACACTAAGCCAGGTCAATCAGTCTAATGTCAAGCGCATGACGCTTGCCTGGATCTTCCGAATCAAAGTAGGCATCACTCCTAACGCAATCGTTGGCGGTGAGGGGCCAGTACCTCAAGGTCCGCCGAGCGACCCAGGTGTATCTACCATCAAAGCTACTCCGCTCATGGTGAACGGCATCCTGTATTTCTCGACCCCGGACAATGCCTGGGCCGTAGACGCGCGATCCGGCCGCGAGATCTGGCACTTCACCTGGAAAACCAAAGGCGGCATTCACATCGGCAACCGCGGCATGGGCATGTATGGAAACTGGCTGTTCTTCGAAACACCCGATAACTATCTGGTCTCCCTCGACGCGAGTACCGGAAAAGAGCGGTGGCACAAAGAAATCGCCGACGTGAAGCAGGAGTACTTCTCAACGCCTGCCCCGATTATCGTAGGAAACCATGTGCTGGTGGGCACCGGTGGCGATTCATTGGACGTGCCTGGCTTTCTGGAATCGCACGATCCTGAAACCGGCGAGATTCAGTGGAAGTGGTGGAGCGCGCCTCTGAAGCGAGGCGATCCGGGATTCGAAACATGGCCCGATGAGTACGCCATGCGCCATGGCGGAGGCATGACCTGGCTACCGGGCACCTATGACCCCGACCTGCACCTTTACTTTCTCGGGACCGGCAACCCGAACCCCGTTTTGACCGGCCGCAGCCGCAAAGGCGACAATCTGTACACCTGCTCTATCGTGGCGCTGAACGTGGACACGGGCAAACTCGCGTGGTACTTCCAACCTTCACCGCACGACACTCACGACTGGGACGCCGCGCAAACCCCGGTCCTTATCGATGCCGAGATCGACGGCAAACCCCGCAAGCTACTGGCACAAGCGAATCGCAACGGCTATTTCTTCGTGTTGGATCGCGCCACCGGCCGGAACATAGTCACTGCGCCGATGATTCGAACCATGAATTGGTCGAAGGGCATCTCGCCCAATGGCCAACCAATACCGGATGCGGGTAAGGAAGCTACGGTCGATGGAGTGTTAGTTTCACCTCCCACAGGGGGCGCGACTAACTGGCCCCCCCCGAGTTACGACCCGGAGACAGGCCTGTTTTATGTGGGCACCTCTCAATCATTCAGTATGTTCTATCTCACCGACACCGACCCTCATCCTGAAGGGTGGGGCGCAGCGGAACGCGACGCCGGCTATTATGGCGGCGACCTGGAAGCTATCGACATCAAGACTGGTAAGATTGTATGGGATCATCACTACCCGTTCGGCGGCGGGCCCATGGGAATCCTTACCACGGCGGGTAAGTTACTCTTTACCGGCGACGGGTCACAACACCTGGTGGCGTTTGATCCCGCGAACGGCAGTATCCTATGGCATGCCGGTCTGGCCGACGATCTCAGCAATGGGCCGGAGACTTACCTGTTGGACGGCCAGCAATACGTAGTCGCCGGCGCGGGCGATCAGTTATACGCGTTTACCGTTGAGCCTTGAGCGACCGTGCCCTCTTCCGACCGGCACGATTCCAAGTACGACCCAACTTCGAGAGCTACCGATGCATTGGAGATTGCTGAGTGAAGCCATAGCCACGGCCGGCTTTGGCGTGCTCGTGCGAAGTTCCTTCTGCGGCCGCCTGCCGGGCTACCGGGCCATCCACCGCATTTTCCTCCTGCCTGCGGCAGGCGGCAGGTGACATTTGCCTGATTTTCGCCAACGAACGGGTGAAGGCTGTCCCAATGCGTTCAGCCCCTTCGGAAGATCGAAGCGCAAGGATTTGCGCGTCGATTGGCCGTGCTCGTTCCATAGTTTTCGGGGTGGAATTCAGCATTTAAGCCCGGGCGTAATTAAGAATTAGCTCCCGATGCCGGCGGGCCGAGCGGGCGATCTGCTCAATTGGGTCGACGTGGCATGCCTGATTCCGCCGGCTGATAAAGCGATCAGCCACGGGGTACATCTTGTTATCCGTTGTTAGCGTTGAATCCCCCCCGATTGATTCCCTAAAGTAAGAACACCACCAGAGGGAACGCGCCTTTCAGTCGCACGCGGCAATTACTCCCGCAACCGTTCAGCCGGAACGAACATGTTCCGCGCGTCCTTGAAGGAGGGTCGTGACGGAAGCCAACCCTTTGTCGGCGATTTTCGTGGTTGAGACATTCCTCCTGGCAAGGAGTCCTTTGCGCCGGCGCGCCGCAGCGATCAGTGGCGCCTTTTTGATTGCCTCGCTCGCATGCGGTGCTGCCCGCGCCCAAACTTTCGGCGGCATGTTCCGCGGTCAGGTTAGCGATTCGCAAAGCGCCCTAGTGCAGCAGGCCAACATCCTGATCCAATCGAGAGACAACGGTACCGAAGTGCCGGTCATCTCGGATAGCGACGGGCTTTACGTCACACCGACATTAATTCCAGGCTCGTATTTGCTGACGGCCGGCAAAGACGGGTTCAAGAGCACTGTATTCGGTCCCGTAACACTTGAGGTCAACCAGACCGTACGCGTCGATTTCGTGCTGTCCGTGGGTCCCCGGTCGGAATCCATCCAGGTGGAAGCCTCGGGCGAGCAACTGCTCGCCACCGAAAGCGCGGAGATTGCGCAGATTATCGCCAGTAAACCGGTCTCCGAGATTCCTCTCAATGGCCGCGCGTGGCAGCAGTTGATCACCATGAGCGGCGGCGTGACCCCGGGGGCGCCTGGCGAGACGGGCTCGCCGAATCCGGTCAACGTGGATGGCCAGCGCTCCAAGGCGAACCTGTACCTGGTGGACGGCATCTCCACCACATCGTCGGCGCAAGGGCGCGACAACAACTTCAACATTCCATTGGATGCCGTGCGGGAGTTCTCTATCCAGGCGGGAGCTTACTCCGCGGAGTTCGGAGACGTGGCCGGAGGTGTGATCAACTTGCAGTCGCGGTCCGGCACCAATCAGTGGCACGGATCGCTGTTCGAGTTCCTCAGGAACAACCGGCTGGACGCGGCCAACTTTTTCTCGAATGCCACCGGACAGCCGCAGAACGCGCTGCGCTACAACCAGTTCGGCGGATCCGTGGGCGGCCCCATCCGCCGCGGACGCACTTTCGTTTTCGCCGACTACCAGGGTACGCCGATCCACAGCGCGACGCCCATGGTAACCAGTGTGCCGACCCCAGCCCAGCGCAACGGCGATTTCTCCGGCTTGCGGGGCGCCAGCGGTGCAATGGTTCCGATTTACGATCCGTTCGGAAGCTCGCTCGCCCGCACGCCATTTCCGCGCAATGTGATCCCGGCCAGCGATATCGACCCCGCGGCCTCCAAAATCAGCGCGCTGCTGCCGCAGCCGAACCAGTTCGAGGCCAGCGGCCAGCCCCTGCCCTTCAATAATTACGCCGTGACGCCGGCGGCTACCTCGATGGCGAACTATTTCGATGTCCGTGTGGACCACGAATTCAAGCCGGGCAACAGCGTGTTTGCGCGCGAGAGTTTCCAGAACACAGGCGCCACGTCGCCTTCGATTTTCGGCGAACCTCTGGGCGGGACGCTGCTGGGAGCGGGACCGACCAACGCGCGCAACCAGAATGCCGGCACAGGCCACATCTGGGAGATCGGGCCCACCCTGGTCAACGAAGCCCGCATCGGCCTCAATCGCGTGGCCACATCGCTCACCCAAGCCGACTACGGCCAGAACCTTGCCGATCAGTTCGGCATTCCCGGTGTGAATCGGAACGGCGCCACTTCGGGCCTTCCGGCCATGGCCGTCGCCGGACTGTTCAGCCTGGGTGATAGCCTGCTGACCCCGCTGCGCCTGGATTCCACCGCCTGGAATCTTAGCGAAAAGATCACCTGGCTCAAAGGAGAGCACGCGTTGCGCGCCGGATTCGACTACCAGTACGAAATGGGCAGCACCGGCTACCTGGTCTACGGTCGCGGCTTCTACACGTTCCTCAACCTCACCACCAGCACGCTCGTGGGGACGCCCGGAGGCGATGCCTACGCGAGTTTTCTGGTGGGCGCACCCTTCGAGGTGCTGCGCGATGAATTCCCGCCGGGGCTGGTCGGGCTCATCTCGGGCCGCTACGGATTCTATCTCCAGGACGACATCAAGTTGACGCCCCGGTTGACCGTGAATCTCGGGGCACGGTACGACATCATGCCTTATCCGCGTGAGATGCACGACCGTCTCTCCAACTTCGATCCGTCCACGGGCACCATCCTGCTTGCCGGATCGGGCACTAGCCCGCGCCTGGTCAATACCGACTACCGCGACCTGGCGCCGCGCGTCGGGCTGGCATGGGCGCCCGCCGGCTCTCCCGTGGTGATTCGCGCAGGTTATGGCATCGGCTACGTGGATCCGCTGGGCGGCGAGGGCGCCCTGAACAGCAATGAGTTCAACGTTCCTTTTTATTACGTCGATAACATTCTCGAGTTTCCGTTCACGGCGCCGACCTACAAGCTGAGTAGCCGGCTGCCTGCGCTGGTCATGCCTTCGGCTTCGGCGCCCAGCGGAAATCAGCGCTACCTGGACCCCACCTCGCGCAACCCGTACTCCCAAACCTGGAGCCTATCCTTGCAGCGGGCGTTCGGTTCGTCGCTGATGGTCGAGGTCGCCTACGTGGGCAGCAGCGGAAATCGCCTGCTGACGGCGTCCAATATCAATGCCGCCCCGCCCGGGAGCACCAACCCGGTTCCACGGCAGCCCTTCGGACCGGCACTCGCCGAGATCCGCGAGCTTTCCAATAGCGCGCATTCGATCTATCACGGCTTACAGTCGAAGGTCGAAAAGCGCTTTTCGGGAGGCGTCTATTTCCTGGCGTCCTACACCTGGTCGAAGTCCATCGACGATCAGAGCAACGGCACCGACAACGTCGCGGGCAGCGGCCAATATCCGCAAGATCCGCTGAATCCCGGCCTCGATCGCGGGCTTTCCAGCTTCGACCTGACGCAGCGTTTTGTGGGCAGTGTGGTGTGGGCCCTGCCGCTGGGCCGCGCGAGTGCCCTGGGCGCGCACCTTCCCGCGGCGGTCAACAGCCTGCTCGGCGGATGGCAGTTGAGCGGCATTTTTTTAGCCCAGGGCGGACCTCCCTTCAGCGTGCTGATGTCCTGCGCGGACGTCAACGCGCAAGGCAATAACTGCCGGCCCGATCGTCTCGCAAACGGCGCATTGCCGGCGGGTCAGCGTTCCATCGCCGAATGGTTCGATACCACTGCGTTTACCATCCCGGCGCAGCCGGCCTATGGGAACGCGGGCCGTAATATCCTGCGGGGCCCGGGCGCCAACAATTTTGACCTAGGCCTGTCGCGGTCGTTTCGGTGGAGCGGTGTGGAGACGCGCCGGGTCCAGATTCGGGGGGAATTCTTCAACGCGCTCAATCACACCAATTTCGGGTTGCCGGTGAATTCCATCGATTCGCCGGCTTTCGGCACGATCACCTCGGCCGCGCCCGCGCGCGAGATTCAATTGGGGGCCCGGCTGGAGTTTTGATGACGTTATTCAAGCGAATCCGAAAACATCCCACCGTTCGCAGAATTTTTCGGTACTCGCTGCCATTTGTTTCGATCCTGGGGGCGCTCTTTGCGCAAGGCATTGTCCAGCACTTCGTGCCGCCGTCGATGGATTTCCCCTATGCCTTTTTCTACCTGATCGCCGCCTTCGTTTCGGCCTGGTATGGCGGTTACGTAGCGGGCGTGCTGGCTTGTTTGTTCACCATGGTGGGCCTGCCGCTGCTAATCGTGCACTTCTCGCAAATGCCGCCAGTAGATTTGAGCCGCCTGGTGGTGTTCGCGGGTGTTTCCCTCTTCGTCAGCCGCGTGGCGCAGACCCAGCGGCGCGCGCGGGAAGCGCTGGGTACCGCCAACGACAACCTCGACCGCCGCGTCCAGGAGAAGACTGCAGAACTGGCCCGCGTTGTCGAGCAGTTGCGAGCGGAGGTCGCGGGGCACCAGAAGACCGAGGCCGCCCTGCGCGAGAGCGAGGAGCGCATCGCTTTTGCCCTCGAGGCCGCCGGCATGGGGCACTGGGAGCTCGACCTGGCGACGGGAAAGATCGACCGTTCCCTGCGGCACGATCAGATCCTGGGTTACGATGCCCTGCAGCCGGAGTGGAGCTACCAGAAGCTGCTCGATTCCATCCTGCCGGATGACCGGGAGGTGGTCGCCCGCCGGTTCGACCTGGCCGTGCAGGGCGGTACATGCGAGTTCGAGTGCCGGGTCAAGCCCGCGGAACAACCCGTCCGCTGGCTATGGGTCCGCTGCCGGGTACGGCGGGATGCATCCGGAAAAGCCGTCGGCGTCCTCGGCATCATTGCCGATGTGACCGCTCGTATGCAGGCTGAGCAAAAGCTTCGCGCTCAAATCGAGCGGCTGAGTATGCTCGACCAGATCACGCGCGCCATCGGCCAGCGCCAGGATCTGCACAGCATTTTCCAGGTCGTCGTGCGTACGCTGGAAGACAGTCTGCCTATCGATTTCGGTTGTGTCTGCCTGTACAATGCGGCGGACGAAACGCTGACCGTGGCGTGCGAGGGCATCCTGAGCCAGGCCATGGGAAAATCTCTCGCCATGACGCGGGACGCGCGGGTTCCCATCGACGAGAACGGTCTGTCGCGCTGTGTTCGCGGCCAACTGGTGTACGAGCCGGACGTGACCAAAGTCCCGTTCCCGTTTCCCCAGCGGCTGGCGAATGCCGGTCTGGGCGCGATGGTAGTGGCGCCGCTATTGGTGGAGAGCCAGGTCTTCGGCATTCTGGTGGCCGCCCGCCGAGCGCGCGAAAGCTTCAGCAGCGGGGAGTGCGAATTTCTCCGGCAGTTGAGCGAACATGTGGCGCTGGCGGCGCATGAAGCGCAGGTCCGCAGCGCGCTGCAGCAGGCTTACGACGATCTGCGGCAGACGCAGCAAGCCGTGATGCAGCAGGAGCGCCTGCGCGCGTTGGGCCAGATGGCCAGCGGCATTGCGCACGACATCAACAATGCGCTCTCTCCCATGGCTCTGTATACAGAGGCCTTGTTGGAGAGGGAGCCAAACCTCAGCCAGCGTACCCGCGAATATCTGGAAACCGTCCAGCGGTCTATCGAGGACGTGACCCATACGGTGGGCCGGATGCGCGAGTTCTCACGCCAGCGGGAACCGCAGTTGATGCTGGTGGCGGTGGATCCCAACCGCCTGGTGCAACAGGTGCTGGATCTGACCCGCGCCCGCTGGAGCGACATTCCGCAGCAACGAGGCATCGTAATCCGCGCGCAGTTGGAGCTAGCGGAAGGGCTGCCCGCCATGGCCGGCATCGAAAGTGAGATCCGCGAGGCACTGATCAATCTGGTCTTCAATGCGGTGGATGCCATGCCCGATGGCGGCACACTAACGCTGCGGACCAAAGCGGCTGGCTCGCAGGCGGCTCAATGGGTGCAGGTGGAGGTTGGCGACACGGGCATCGGCATGGACGAGCAGACCCGGCGCCGCTGCCTGGAGCCCTTCTTCACTACCAAGGGCGACCGGGGGACCGGACTCGGCTTAGCTATGGTCTATGGAGTTGCGCAACGGATGAATGCCGAGATTGCCATCGAGAGTGTCACCGGCAAGGGCACCACCATGCGCATGAGTTTCCCGGCGCGCAATCCGGCCGCCGCCGCTCCATCGCTCACCTATGTCACTACGCGGGCCCAGCGCCTGCGCCTGCTGGTGGTGGATGACGACCCGTTGATCATCAAGTCGCTTTGCGACGCGCTGGAAGGCGACGGCCACGCGGTCACGGCGGCACATGGCGGCCAGGAAGGCATCGACCTGTGGCGCGCCGCGGAGCAGGATAACAAATCGTTCGCCCTGGTTATCACCGACCTGGGCATGCCTTACGTGGACGGCCGCAAAGTGGCGAGCACGGTGAAAGCGACGTGTCCGCGGACCCCGGTCATTATGCTGACCGGCTGGGGCCAGCGCATGTCCGCCGACCCGGAGTTGCCCGCCAACGTGGACCGCGTGTTGAACAAGCCGCCGAAATTGTCTGATCTTCGGGCGGCACTGAAGGAATTAGCGCCGGAATTGAATGGCCGCGCGCCGGTCCCGATGGAATTGGCGCAATGACGGACCAGCCTGTCACCCGGTTACTCATCGTGGACGACGAAGCCGCCCAGGTGAAGGCCCTCTGCCAGACCCTGGAATCCGAGGGATACCACACTACCGGCTTCACCTCGGCCATACAAGCCGTGGCAGCCCTGCACGCGCGCCCGTTCGATCTGATGCTGACCGATCTCATGATGCCCGAAATGGACGGCATCACGCTGGTGCGCACGGCAACGGAAATCGACCCGCATTTGGTGAGTGTGGTGATGACCGGTTTCGGAACCATCGAAACCGCCGTGGATGCTATTAAAGCGGGGGCCCTTGACTACATTCTCAAGCCGTTCCGTTTGAGCGTGGTCTTGCCGGTGCTCTCACGTGCGCTTCAGGTGCGCTTCCTCAGACTCGAGAACGCGGAACTTGCCAGGCGCGTCAGCGAGCGCAGCCTGGAACTGGAAGCCGCGAACAAGGAACTGGAGGCATTCTCCTATTCCATTTCGCACGATTTGCGGAATCCGCTGAATGCCATTATCGGTTTTTCGCAGCTACTTACCGAGTGCTACGGCCATTCCATGGACCTCAAGGCGCAACAGATGCTCCGCCAGATCTCGCAGACGGGCGAGCGCATGGAGCAACTGATCACCGACCTGCTGCGGCTTTCGCGTCTAGGACGCCAGGAACTCGCCAAGGAATGCGTCAACACTGTCTCTCTCGTCCGTCAGATAATCGAAGACCTGCAAGTTGACCAGTTGAACAGCCGGATCGAAATTCGGATTGAAGAGTTGCCGGATTGCTTTGCGGATCCGTCTCTTCTGCGACAAGTGTTCGTCAACCTATTGTCTAACGCGGTCAAGTTCACGAGGAAGAAGAAAAAACCGATCGTCCACGTTGGCTACCGCCGCCTTGAAGGCGAACATCTGTACGTCGTGCAGGACAACGGAGTCGGATTCGACACCAAGTACGCCGACCGGCTGTTCGGCCCTTTCCAGCGGCTGCATGGCGGAAATGACTTTGAAGGGACGGGAGTAGGTCTGTCCATCGTCAAGCGCATTGTCTCGCGGCACGGCGGCAGGATTTGGGCCGAGGCGGAGGTGGGCCTCGGCGCGACATTCTATTTCACCCTTCCTACTGGTTGCACAGTTATATAGTATGTCCCCGTTTTACAGCAGGAAGAGCCGTGGCTCCGTGAGTGTCATGGATGCCATGTGAAGCGCGCTGTTCGGGTTTGGGAGCGCGACCATCCATGGGATGGATCTCTTCATGGGATTCGGTCTTGCGGTATCCGTTTCCGGTTTCTTCTCAGCGATCGTGGCATGGCGTTTGAGCACCGCCACCATTGCGGAAATACGGTTGGCGCGCACGATCAGTTGGTTGCTTTGCGCAACCCAGGTTGGCGGCATTGTGCTGAGCATGGCGCTACTTCGCAATCCCGGCTGGGCTCTCGCTGGTATCTTCAGCCGCCGTGGTCTGGAATGCCGCCGTCTTCCAGCAGGTGGCCGCCTACGATTGGGGCGGAGCCGGAATGAACCTCAGCGGCGGAGATCATCCCGAGCAGGTGCACGGGATGCATGTCACCAGCGGATACTTCGCGCTGTTCGGCGCCCCGCTGGTTGCCGGACGCGCTTTCACCACGGCGGAAGATCGCCCGAATTCCGGTCATTTTGCCGTGTTGAGTTACGGGCTGTGGCAGACGCGCTTCGGCGGGGACCGCAAAATCGCGGCTCAACCATTCAGGTGGACGATCAGGCTTGGGTGGTTCTCGGCGTGATCGGACCCGGCTTCGTCACCGAGACCCCCACCGACTTATGGATACCGTTTCAGTTTGACCTGACTTCGCGAGAGATGGCCCGCAACTTCGACGTGGCAGCGCGGTTGCGGCCGGGCGTCACTACGGAGCAGGCAAATGCGCAGCTTGCGCTGGCGGCCGAACAGTTCCGGCGCACTTATGGCAGCCACGCTTTGCCGCCCAACGGCGGGTTCGCCGCCGTGCCGCTGGCGGAGTCTTTGGCTGGCAATACGCGGCTGCCACTTATGATTTTGCTCGCCGCCGTGGGGCTCGTGCTTCTCATCGCCTCCGCCAACGTGGCCAACCTTCTGCTGGCGCGAGCCTCGGTCCGAAAGCCCGAATTTGCCACGCGTGCCGCTCTGGGAGCCGGGCGCGGACAGATTATCCGCCAACTGCTGACCGAGAGCATGGCGCTTTCATTTTCAGGCGCCTTGTTGGGCCTGGCTGTCGGATTCAGCGGCGTGCGTCTGCTGTTGAGCATCAGCCCCGGCGATATTCCTCGCATCGGAGAACATGGCTCGGCTGTCGGACTGGATTATCGTGTTTTGCTGTTCACCCTGGGCGTCTCGGTGCTTACCGGCATCTTCTTCGGCCTGGCGCCCGCCATTTCCGCGTCGCGCGCCGATCTCATCGCCTCTCTGAATGAAAGTTCCGGCCGTTCCGGCACGGGCCTTCGACACGGCAGGATCCGCTCGCTGCTGGTAGTGAGCGAGATTGCCCTGGCCCTGGTTCTGGTGGTAGGGGCTGCTTTGCTCATTCGGACTTTTTTGAAGTTGGAAGATGTCAATCCCGGTTTCACCACCCACAACGTGCTCAGCGCGTCGATGTCGATGAGCGGCAGCCGATTTCAGACGACGGCACCGGTCGCCCGGATCGTTCGCGGCGGCCGGGAGCGTCTCATGGCAATCCCGGGAGTGATCGATGCGGCCGCAAGCAGTTGCCTACCGCTACAGGGCTGTTTCGGCATGGGCTTTGACGTCCTGGAACGCCCGCCATCCACCGGTGTCGCGGGCTATTTTTCCATCTCGTGGAGCTATTTCCCGGCATTTGAGATTCCTTTGTTACGCGGTCGCGCCTTCACCGAACAGGATGACAGCGCCGCGCCTGGAGTGGTCATCATTAACCAGGCGATGTCCCGGCGGTATTGGCGCAATGGCGGCGACCCGCTGAAAGACCGCATCCGAATCGGCGCCGGGGGGCCGGTGTTTGCCGGTCCACCCCGCCAGATCGTCGGCGTCGTGGGGGATACACGCGATGCCGGCATGAGCCGCGATCCTTTTCCGACGATGTACATTCCGATCGCGCAAAAAGCCGGACGCGCAGACTGCGCTCAATTCCCGGGTTGTACCCCTCTGGTGGATCGTGCGCACCCGCATCGATCCGTACACCCTGCGCGTTCCCATCGAAACTGCGCTGCATGATGCCAGCGGAGCCCTGCCGGTGGCCGGGGTGCGGACCATGGCCGAAGTCGAGGTGCGCGACACGGCGCGCCAGCGTTTCAACATGCTGCTCCTCACGATTTTCGGAGCGGCAGGATTGCTGATGGCCGCCATTGGTGTTTACGGGGTGATGTCTTATTCCGTCCAGCAGCGCACCCGGGAATTCGGCGTTCGGATGGCGCTTGGAGCCGAGCCTTCGAAGCTCCGCAATATGATCATCGGTCAGGGCATGGCGGTGGCCGCCGCCGGTCTGGTGGTGGGCCTCGGCGGGGCGTTCTGGCTCACGCGCTTCCTGGCCAGCCTCCTCTTTGGCGTCACAGCCAGGGATCCCATCGCTTTTCTAGTTACACCGCTACTTCTCGGCGCAGTCGCGCTCTTCGCCGTTTGGATTCCGGCGCATCGAGCAACCCGCGTCGATCCGATGACGGTGCTGCGGCTTGAATAGCGGAGGCGCCTGGGCAGGAAACGTGCGCCAAATCTGAGCAATGCTTCCAATGTGCTGTGGCGCGCCTTCCAGTGGATCCTGTTTCTAAGCGTGGGACTCCCCGCGGGCGCCAGAACACGATGGTGATCGGCCCTGTCGACGACGCGCAAGAGATCGCAAAACCGGTGAATTTCGGGCAGGGGAAGCCCGCGCGCAGTTGTATCGAGCCAGCCGGTTTGCTAGCTTGGCGTTGATGTCGGCGCTGGCGCCCGAAGAACTCAGCAAGACCATTGAGGCCCTCTACCGGTCGGAATCGGGCCGGGTTCTGGCGACACTGGTGCGCCTCGTCGGAGATCTGGATCTCGCGGAAGAGGCCATGCATGAGGCATTCGCCGCCGCTGTGGAATTCTGGCCCCAGACTGGTATTCCGGACAAGCCGCGCCCCTGGTTGATTTCCACGGCACGCTTCAAGGCCATCGACGTGATCCGCCGGCGGGTGCGCTTCGACGGGGCACAGAGAGATCTTGTTGCCCACATGGAATCGCGGGTCAACGACTTTCCCGGCGGAAATGAAGAGACCGGAGATGAAGAGATCGAGGACGATCGCCTCCGCCTGATCTTCACCTGTTGCCATCCCGCTCTGCCTCCGGAGGGACAGGTTGCGCTCACCCTTCGCGAAATCTGCGGCCTGACCACGGAAGAGATCGCGCGCGCATTTCTGGTGGCGCCCGCGACGCTGGCCCAACGCATCGTACGCGCCAAGGCAAAGATTCGAGAAACGCCGATTCCATACGAGGTGCCGACGCCGCAGGAATTGCCGGAGCGGCTGGACGCGGCACTTCAGGTCGTCTATCTCGTCTTTAACGAGGGCTATTCGGCTGCGGCGGGAGCGGAAGTAACGCGGGCCGAGCTAACCGGCGAGGCGATTCGATTGGGACGGCTGCTGGCCGGGCTCCAACCGGAGGCCGAAGTCATCGGGCTGCTTGCTCTGATGTTGCTGCAGGAATCCCGCCGCGCGGCGAGGACCTCGCCGGCCGGAGAGCTGATTCTGCTGGAGCATCAAGACCGCGCGCTTTGGAACCGCGAACAGATCGCGGAGGGAGTGGCATTGGTGGAGAAAGCCCTGAGCTCGCGCCGCTTCGGCCCTTACACACTGCAGGCTGCTATTGCGGCCGTGCATGCGGAGGCGGAATCGACCGCTGCGACCGACTGGCGGCAGATTGTTGCGCTTTACAACCAACTCGCGCGCATTCAGCCTTGGCCCGTTGTGCATCTCAATCGCGCCGTGGCCATTGCCATGTGCGACGGACCAGAGGCCGGCCTGGCGCAAATTGACGCGGTGTTGGAAGATGGCGAACTGGCAAATTACTACCTGGCGCATTCAGCCCGCGCAGAGTTGTGCCGCAGGCTCGGCAGGACCGCTGAAGCTCGGGCTTGTTATGAGAGGGCGCTGGCGCTGACCCAACAGGAACCGGAGCGGCAATTCCTGCAGGAACGGATCCGGCAGTTGAAATAAAAATTGGAGTCGCTGTCGATTTTCGGTTTCCCCAGCGACTATAGGATAAAAGAACGATGCGCTACGATTCCTGAGTGAACAGGAAACGAGGCATCGGGAACAAACCACAGAAATCAAGGAGAAAAAAGTCATGCCACATTATCTGGTTGCCAACTACCTGCCCGACGACTTTGACCCGTCCACCGTAACCGAAGAGATGATCGAGGAGATCCACGCGCTCAACCGCGAATTGATCGCTGCCGGCGTGAGGAAGTTCGCCTGCGGAATTTCCCCGGCCGCCACCGCGAAGACGCTACGGAAGCAGCGCGACGGCAAGGTGCTCGTCACCGACGGACCGTACACCGAGACCAAGGAGCATATGGGCGGTTTCTGGATACTGGAATGCGCAGACCAGGAAGAAGCGCTGGCGTGGGCGCGTAAGGGTGCCATCTCCTGCGATGCGGCGGGCGAGGTGCGCGAGCTTCTTTTCTTCCCGGCTCCGGAACCAGGATCCGGCGGAAGCAAGTAAACAACCTGGTCATTGCCGGCGCCAGTACACGCGCTAATGGTGAACCGGAGGAACGAACCGGCGCACGCCCTGGCGCCGGTTCCAGCGATCCGCTATGAGGAGAATAACAATGAAATACGTCTGTTTGGGGTTCTACGACAAAGGTAAATTCGAGGCCATGACTGAGAGTGAGCGAAACGCCATGTTCGACAGATGCTTTGAATACGACGATCACCTTCGCGCCCACGGGCACTGGGGTGGTGGCGAAGCGCTGCAGGGTCCGGAAACCGCCTTAACCCTGTCCTGGAAGAACGGCAAAGTGGCAACCACCGACGGTCCCTACGCGGAAACCAAGGAACAACTGGGCGGCATTCTGGTCCTTGAGGCGCGGGACATGAATCAAGCTGTACAGCTCATGGCGCAGCATCCGGCCGTGAAATACGGCAGTATTTTCGAGATTCGGCCAGCAGGGGACATGCGCGAAATCATGAAGGCAAGTGAGCAGCGACGGAGACTGAACACCGGGTGCTGAACAGGCCAATGCGCGGCTCGTAGGAAGGGCGGCCCACGACCGGCAGCGTCCGCGGCATCCCACGAATGCTCAAAAACTACTCAGCCTTCATGCACTCCGATCTCCGGCTGTACAGCGAGCGCCTGAAGCAAGCCATCGCTGATGAGGTTCGCGGATACCTGTTCGGGCTCGCCCAGTCCGGTTACTGTGACCGCGCGGGAGGTCCAGACGCCCATGGATTGAAACGAACGGTTCTGTTCCGCGTAAGTGAAATACATCGACGTGGAAAGTCCCAGGCCCCGGCTGCTGAGGACGCCGCCCGCGCCGGGGGCGACTAGTCCCAGGTCCACCAGTTCATCGGCATTGGGAAAGGAAAGAGGCTTCGAGAGCACGCTATTGACGACACTGAACACCGCCGTATTCGCGCCGATTCCCAGGGCAAGCGTCAAGACGGCGATGGCGGTGAAGGACGGCTGGTTACGCAAGCGGCGCAGGGCATAGCGCACGTCGCCGGAAATCGAATCGAACCACTAGATACCATTCATGCGATAAATCTCCTCGCGGCGCGCCGTCAGGTTGCCTGCTTGTCTTAATGCGGCAGAGCGGGCCTCCCGCGGCGTCAGGCCTTGCGCCAGGAAGGAATCGGTCAGAATCTGAATATGCGACTCCATTTCCTCGCGCCATTCCCGATCCATGCGATCACGGTGTAGAAGGCTCCGCCAGAACATGATTACGATGTCCGCATGACCAACTGAATTGCGCGTACCATTTTGTTAAACGCACTCGACTCGGCCTCCAGCCGCTTTCTCCCCGCGGCGGTCAGCCGGTAGAAACGTGTCTTCCGGTGGTTCTCCGTGACTCCCCACTCTGCCTTCACCCATCCTTTGAGCAGCATCCGGTTCAATGCGGGGTAAAGCGAGCCGTCCTCGATTTCGAGCTCGCCTCCGGATTGTCGACAGTATGGGAAGACTCAACAGCTTCGATTGGATCGTTCGGCGGCGCGTGCGACTTTTCGTCTGTTGGGATTAACCACCCGGCGCCGGCCTCAAAATGCGTTCATTTCTCGTCCTGGTGCCGTTAGGCGTCCGCCGGGAACTGGCGCAGGATCGACTGGTCCTGGATCTTGCGGTCGCCGGCCAGCAGGAAGGCTTTGCTGAGGATGAGCGAGAGTGTGTGGTCTCCCTCAAACGGCAGGGGTAAGTGGTGCGGCGACGCCTTAGTGGCAGCTCCTTGTACGACACAAAGGTAGCGGCTGCCCGGCTCCATCAGAACGTTCGCGCTTCCCAGGTGGATGCGATACGTGGTCCGGTCGCCGCGCACCACTAGAAACCGGCCATCAAGTTTGCAGCGATCCTGGAGCGGAAGTTGCAGGAGGAGGCGCTCGAGGACACTCTTGCGGTTCTGCGCCATCTCCGACAGTTCGCCAAAGGAAGACGCATGCCAGTAGTCGCGACAGGGCATTGGGTCTTGTTGCCCCCAGGCGGCGTCGCTGCCGATGCTGGATATACCGGTGAAGAGATCGACATCGCGCATCACCTCACTGAAAACGACAGGTGGAACAGATTCGAGCGGCTGTGGCGTCCGGCCGCTGATGAAGTGCACGGGGCCGGTCCGGATCAGGAGGTATACATGATGGCCGCTCACTTCGCTTTCGTCCCGCGGAAAATCGACGTCGTAGTTGACCTGCAGGCCGAACTCCGGCAGTTCGAGGGTAGGGGTGTTGTGCGAGTCCCACTGGCCCATCAGCCGGTACGTCCAACCGCGCTGTTCGCACAGGGCGGCGAATACGTGCTGGCGCAGAACGTGCGCGGCGAAACGGTTGGAATATGTGCCGGTCTGCCGCTCGGCGTCCGTGACCAGATACACCTCGCGGTGCGCCTGTTTGAAAGGTTGGCGGATGGCGTGGTCCTCGAGCCAGCAGCGCCAGTGCAGGATGGTCTCGACTGGTGATGAAATCGGGTGCCACAATCGCGCGGTCTTCTGAGCGTGCAGGTCGATAGGCCGCTCCGCGTCGTCAATTACTCGTCCCTTGTGCCAGATGCCGAGCCGCGAGTCGAATTGCCAGATCAAGCGCCGCGCCATGTCGGCCAGCAGCGGATGCTCCAGGTAACAGGTTGTGAGCGTTTCTATGGAGAGGGCGCGCTGGGTCAACAGGAGGCGCTCGATGCGCGCGCGGTGCGCCATCAGCATCTTCTCAATCTCCTTGGCCGATCTCTGCAACTCCTTCCATTCCGCCGCGTGATGATCCTTGACGTAAGCCGGTGTGCTGGAGAGAATTTTGCCTTGCGCGTCGCTCCATTCGATGGCGGCCGCCGTGGTCTCATGGATGGAAACGCGAACGGAGTAGTCGCCGAAGCGCGCGGTCAACGTGCCGTCCGAACCGAGGCCGCAATCGGGAACGCTGATCTCCTCGAGTTGTTCGCGGCTGACACCAGCGCGGGTGGCTGCCCGCGCGAACGCCTTATCCACCAGCCGTTGCGCTGTGTCGTATTTCACGCGCTGGCCCAACCGGCTCAACTGGGAGACCGGCCCCAGCCCCGGCAATTCCGCCAGCACATTAATACAGGCGTTTCCCACTTTCTGCGAGACCGCCCCCAGCATGGGAATCTTGGTGAGCGCGGCTTCTGCGAACCCGGCGAGCAGTCCGGGGAACCGCTCATCGGTTTGGTCGGCAAGGAACCAGAGAAAGCCGGTCTGGAACTCTGCCTCGCCGGAGCTTACCTGCACCCCAGCGCGGTTCGGGCTCACCCCGAGCGCCAGCCAGCGAGCGGCCGCTTCGAGAAACGTTTCTCTGCCTAGTTCCTCCACCAACTGCCGCGACGTGGCCCGCCATTTTTTGGTCGCCTCGCTCGATTTGAGTTCGGCCGCGTGACAGAAGATCCGCTCCCACACGGCGCGCTGCGGAGACGCCGGGATTTCCTGGAAAACGATCTGCGACCATGCACCCTGAACTGCGAGCGACGTGTGCGGCGCCTCGCCCGCCAAGAGGTTGTCGATGCGGGCGTGCAGGTCGCGCACTTGGCTGCCACCCAGATATTCAGTAATACACGGGCGCAACCGCCTTAGCGCCCCGGCGATGCGGTCCGTCATGGGCACAGACCCCGCGGCCTTCAGCACGCCGGCGAACGGAAATTCCTGGTGTTCCACCGACACAAGTTCGATCACCGTCACCACCTGGTCTTCGGTGAACGGGAGTTTGCGACGCAACACGCCTCCGACGGCGGCGGTCAATGCGTGCATCGCCCAGTCGCGCCGGCCGTCCCGCACAAGGCGCAGACCCACCAGCACAAATTCCACAGCCTCTTCGGGAGGTGACCCCGTCAACCGCTCCAGAGCAGCGCGCACAACCCGGTCTCGCTCGTCAGGGGAGACGAACGTCTTCCCGGAGAAATGACGCCCGAACTCCGCCAGAATGCCGGTCACCAGTTCCGTTGACATCGCGATTAGCCTCCGACCAGGGGAACCAGCTTCAAAAAGGCGACGTTGGTTTGGGCGGTAAGCTGCAAGTTTTGGTCAAGATCGGTAATCTGGCGATCATCCACCAGGACCAAGAAGCCGTTACCCTGGAAGGCTGTTATGGCCTTTGCAACTTGCTTTTCCCAGTCGAGAACCGGGCGCTCCCGCACACCGTTGAGCAGGCGCTCGATTCCTTCGGGTTCCATCAGCCCTCGGAACACCTCGACGTCCGACCGGTTGAACCGCTCGACTTCCTGCTGCACGCGGCGGGAGATGAGCTCGCGCAATGTCAGAGTTTCGGTATCGAAGTGAAAATCGCCCGCGCAGCGTTGTTTTCCGGACATGGTCTCGTCGACGATCGACAGCATGAGCGCCATGACCTCAGTATCGTAGAATATCGCCGCCATCCGCGCCAGTATTCGGAAGTTAGCGGTTGTTCCCACGCTTATGGCTCAGAGTTCCGAGGGTGTAGCCGGCCGCTCGTGAACCTTGCTATTGGAGTCCCCTCCAGACCATGCGGTGGAAAAGCTCGTCCATGGCCCGCGGGGATTCTTTCGCGCCACGATCAAGCCACCAGCGCAGGAGCGACAGCAAACCGCCCGCGAACGCATTGGAGCAGGCGGTCAATTCGTGTTGATGGGGTTTGCGCAGGTCTGCTGATTGCTTGATACGTTGTTCGATCCCGCGCGCGAAGTAGCCTTGCGCCAGCTCGAAGAATGCTTCAATCCGGCCAGAGTCGACCAGGGCACGATAGAGCGTCTTCGCCGACGCGACGTGCGCAAAGAACTCCGCCACGGGCGCGACTCGATTTGATATCTCTTGCCGCCGGCTGAGCGTCGTGGTCCACATCTCCAGGCCCTGCTCCAGCTCGCTCAGGAACAGGTCATCCTTATCGCGGTAGTGGACATAGAAGGTGGAGCGGCCCACGCCGGCGCGGCGCAGCACCTCTCGCACGGTCACCTCATCGACCGGCTTCTCCTGAATCAACGCGATCAGGGCATTGCCCAGCCGGTTGCGTGTACGCTCGATGCGGCGATCTGGCTTCCGCCGCCCGCTCCCAAGTTTCCTCTGCTCCACGAGCTTCGTCAGGGAGGCGGCGCGGTCATTATTGGACATCGCCCGCCTCTTTGTTCAGCAACTCCGTCATTTTCATGGATAGTGCTCGACTCGGCAGCGTTCGACCGTTACATTGCTAATCATAGGGCAAAGGAGAACGCGATGAATCGGATTCGTTTACTGGCGATTGGGATGTTGTTGATTTTCGCGCTTGCCGCGTTCGCGCAGCAAACACCAACCACGCCTGACGCCTCTTCCCAGGGTGGCGCGGAGGGCGGCGGCATGCCGGCCGTCGATGAGCAACTGAAGGTGCTCACTGAAAAGCTTGATCTGACCACCACGCAGCGGGCGAAGGTAAGACCCATTCTGCAGAAACTGGATGACGCCACGGAGAAACTCGAGCAGGACGGACGTTTGTCGCGCGAGGAGCGTCTGGCCAAGGTGAGGCCGCAACGCCAGCAGGCTGACAGGAAGATCCGCGCGTTGCTGAACGACGACCAGAAGAAGAAGCTCGATCAATACCTCGGCGGGACACACGATGAGATGCACGGCGGCCTGAGCGGGGCGACGCCACCGCAGCAGCAATGAAGATCGACACGGATGAGATGGCGGCGACACTGTACGCCCTAGATAAGGTCAAGCGAGGACCGGCGATAATCGAGTTTTATGGAGAGCCCTGCCGACTCCGGAGGAAGACTAATCATCGTATGCGGCTTGCCGGGTTCGGGTAAGACGACGCATGCCAGGCACCTTGAAGCTAAACTCCGGGCAGTTCGTTTTTGTCCCGATGAATGGATGGATGCGCTTTCCCTCGACCTTTGGGATGAAGCCAGGCGCCAGAAGATCGAGAAACTGCAGTGGGAATTGGCTCAGCAACTGCTCGCCCACCGCGAGACCGTAATCATCGAATGGGGCACTTGGGGAAGGTCGGAGCGTGACGCCTTGCGGCTGCGGGCGCGCGAGCTTGGGGCTGCGGTCGAGTTGCACTATACTTCCGCTTCAGTCGATGTCCTTTTCGACCGGATCCAACGCCGGTGTATGGAGAATCCACCGATCTCACGGGAGCAACTCCTCGACTGGGCGGACGTATTCCAAGCGCCGTCACCAGACGAAACCGCTCTATTCGATCACGCCGTAACGGTAGAACTCCCAGCGATGGGAAACCTGTCGAAGGCGCGCACCATGTAGTTACCGGGCCGGAAGTGGCGTGGCCTCAGCCGGGTTGACGCATAACGATAGCTGTTGGTGGTCGGGATGGCGTGCTTCCCAGGTGCATCCGCTAACGAACGACAACCGTTTTGCTGAACGGCAATCGCGGCTCCGAGCAGTAGCACGAATTCCTCCCTCCGTTCTTCAGGCCTGCCCATCACAACCTCGGCAGGCCTGTCATGCTTCTGAGGAACCGCGCAAAACGGGCCGCCCCGCGTCGCTGTAAACTGCGGAGTTCCTCTCCTAACTGGCGGCGCGGGATACGCGTCCCTTTGCGCTTCTAAGGAACTCGCGCAAAACGGGGCCACGGTCCGCGCCGCCACTATCCCGCGAGTTCCTATCCCTCCTGGCGGCGCGGGCACGCGCCCCTTTGCGCTTTTGAGGAACCGCGCAAAACGGGGCGACCCGCGCCGCTTTTCTTCTGCGGAGTTCCTGTATCTTTGGCGGCGCGAGAAGCGCGCCCCTTTGCGCTTCTGAAAAATCCATGTTGGCGGCAGGTCTGCTCCAACTACTCCCGGAGGTCCGCGCTAATTCATGATCGCGAAGGGCAGCGTAGTCGCTAGCGGTCCGGCCGTTGTCGTAACTACCACGGTGCCGGTCGACGCGCCTGCGGGAACCTGCGCCTGGATCAGCTTTTCGTTAAGGACCTGAAAAGTCGCGGGAACACCGTTAAACGAGACGGCACTCGTTCCAGTGAAGCCTTGGCCCTGGATGATTACTTGTTCGCCCACGGTTCCATACGCCGGGCTCATTGTCACGAAGGCCGGTAGCCCGTAGCGGAGGGTGAACACAGATCCGAAGGAATAAACTCCCTGGCCATATCCAGTGCCAAAGAATGTGCCATTCGTGTCTTGCACCAGGGTGTAACCCCCGCCCTCGTTGAAATTGGGGAAGTTGTAGAGGATGGTGATTTCTCCCGCGGTGGTGATCCGGAAGATGTTTCCATTGAGCGTGCTACTCGCAAGAGTAGTCCCGTACAGGGCGCCGTCGCTCCCAAGTTCCAGGCCTCCAGTTGGTTGCGAGCCATCCCGCCCATAAAGCAGCGTAAAGGTGTAGAGCGTGGTCAGACTGCCTTCCGGGGTCACTTTGAAAATAGTGCCAAGCCCGTTCGCGCCACCGGTTTGCGTTTCTCCGTAGAAATTGCCATCGCTGCCCAGTGTGAGCCCCTGCGGATTAATGCCATTGGGACCGGTAAAGGTGAAAAGTACCTTGATTTGGCCGCTGGTATTCATCGCAATGATCGACCCATCGCCGCTCCCGGAATAGCCGAGACCGTAGATCACGCCCTTCCGCTGAGTCAGATAGTAGGGGAAAAGGTCCGACCCGTACTGGCGCACGGTTGTAAACTGGCCGCCGGGTGTGATGGTAAAAAGGGTGGCAGCGACAGGCCCGCCGGAGATGATCGAAGTCGTGCCGTAGAATGACCCGTTCATCAGCATCAAGGCGCCCGGGTAACTTCCGTCCGTGCCGTCGAAATCGTGCAGTGTGGTTAGTACTCCTTCAGTCGTAATCTTGAAAATCGTGCCATATCCACTGGATCCGCCGACGGGAGTCGTCCCGTATAGACTGCCGTCGTCACCCAGCGTTAAATGCTGGTTGGGTTGCGCCCCGTCTGGTCCGGAGAAGGTGTACAAGATGGAGAATGTCCCGGCCGGAGTGATTTTGAACACTTCTCCGGAGAAGTTGTTTCCGCCGTTGGAGGTTGTTCCATAAAAGTTGCCGTCCAGCCCTCGGGTCAAGCGGCCGACCGGTTGGGCGCCGTCTGTATTCAGGTTGAAGCTGAAAAGAGTATTGACTGTCTGCGCGGAGAGGACCGTCGACGCGCCTGTACCTAGCACAAGCGCCGTGCTCACCAGCAGCCGCAACTTCATTTGGGTACATTTCATCTCATCGAATTTCATTTCTGTGAATTCCTTATGGTGTGTACTGGCGTTTTGAACGCAGCATGGAACGGACTCGAAAATCCGTCCACAAGGTAATGCGAAAAACGGCCCGAAGATTTTATGGAATTTTCGTGGTTTTTTTCGTAGCACCGCTCTGCGGCTGCTTCTTCGACGCGCGCGACCTCGCCGATGTGAGGGTACTCCACGTGTGGGCCCGGATCGGCCCAGGTTGCCAAGGGGCTGCCGGGTCTTTCCAACTTTACGCGGCTAGCGTGCTGGTATTACCGGCAAAATGATGCGGGAGGGGTGTTTCTCATCGAGATAGATCGTATTCTCAGCAACTTCAACCCGGCGGTTCTGATTCAGCGGCTCGCCGGTATTGGGATTTACATCGAATCGCGGAAAGTTGCTGCTGGAAATATCCAATCGGATCCGGTGCCGCTTCTGGAACAGAAGAGAAGTGGGATACATTTCGATGGTGAATTCGTAGGCGCGTCCCGGGTCGAGCAGTTCCGCCTTGCCGCCGTTGCGGTAGCGGCCTCGTACAATGCTGTCACCTATGTTCAGGTCCACACCCGCCGGGAAATCGGCGTTCGGCGGATAGACGTCGATCAGCTTGGCCGTGAAGTCCGTATCGAGCTTGTTAGAACTCGCCCACAGTTTCACAATGAGTCGCCCCGTGACCTCCATATCGGTTGACAGGGGAGCCGTCTGGAAGACCAGGACGTCGTTCCGCGCCGACAAAGGCCGTGTATCGAGACACAGCCAAAAATCGGTACGGCAGCGCTGGTCGGCGGCGCCTTGAAACATCAGTGTTCCCTGCGACGAGATGTTACCGCCAAGTGTGGGAACGGGATTCTTGGGATCGAATAGAAAGGTAACCGGTGGGGCCGCTACGGGATTTTCCGCCGAAAGCACACCGCCTGCGTGTAGATAATACGGTGTCGCGACAGTGCGCGCCAGCGGCCACTCGTTCTCGTTGCGCCAGTGGCCGCCCACAAAAATACGTCCCGCCGCGGTCTTGTGCCCGTCCCCACCGCCCATCACATAGATGCGGACCGGCGGCTCGCGGTCCACTCCGTTATCGACTCCCTTCAGCCAGTGATCGAACCAGCGCAGGTGAAAAGCATCGAGGTCCAGCGCGGCGTCGGCCGTGAACTGCGCCTCTCCGGCATAGCTCAGGGTTTCGCTGCTGTGAATCCATGGCCCCACAATCAACCGCTGCAAGCTCTGCTTCGCCTTTCGCAGCGCGGGGAAATTGAGGTTTGCCACCTGTGTGCCCCAGGAGTCGTACCAGCCGGTGGTGTGGTATTCCGGAACGTCTTTGTACTCCGCCAGGTGGTCGATCACGCTGGAGCCCGAGTCTTTCCAAAAGTCGTCGTAATCGCCATGTCCCATGGCCTCCACGAGCCACGATTCGTAATCCGGAGCGAACTTGAGCGGCGTCGTACCGGGACGGAGCGGCAGATTGCGGACGTAATCGCGGACGTGCGCGGCCAAGTCCGCCAGCGCAGGCGCGGCTTCGGGATCGGAGGCCGCCCGCGCGGCGGCTTCACGAAGCGAATTTGTTCCCGTGGCATACCCCAGCGTGAAGATCCAGTTGAAAAAGCGCAATTCGAAAGCGCCGTTATGGCGAACGCCATATCGTCCGAAATCCGACATGGCATTGCGCGGAACCATGGCCTTTATGTAGGGAGCGTTGGCGATGGCCATGGCATGTTGCGTCGCGCCGTCGTAGGACGATCCCGTGGTGCCGATACTCCGGTTCGACCACGGCTGTTCGCCGAGCCACTTCGCGGTATCGAAGCCGTCATTCGGATCGTCACGAATGGGCGTCCATTTGCCCTCCGACTTGTAACGGCCTCGAACATCCTGAAACACCACCACGTATCCCCGCCGTACGAAGTAATCGGCGGATGACGCGAAGAAATCCTTTCCGTAGGGAGTGCGCTCGAGGATAATGGGAAACTTCTCCTGGACGGGAGCACCATTGTGCGCCGGCCGGTAAATATCGGTGCAAAGCCGGATGCCATCCCGCATGGGAATCATGATGTCCTTAGCGGCCACGACCTCGTAGCTCTGAGCCCAGATTGCAGACGTACTGAAGAGCATCAGTGCGAGAGTCTTCATTGCTAAAGGCTATCAGACCAGCCGCTTTGGAGAACCACAAAATGGGCCGGGATCCCGATGGATGCACGTCAGCATTGGCATAGCCCGCGCGCGCCGGATGGCTCCAGGCCGGGCAGCCCTGCTCCCACATTTATTTCCCGATCAGCGGGAACTCGGTCACGCGCAACTTGGCCGATCCATAAGGAATCAGCGTAATCGTCTCGGCCGGCTGCGCGCTCTGAACCGGGCTTCGGGGCGGCGGCGCGGCCGAATCGTTTACTATCGTCCACGCCGGGATTCTTCGTGCCTGCGCCTTTAGCAGCACCGGCGCGCCATCCGCGCTGAAAGGGTATAGACCCAGCGGCCGCTCCTCTACCGCGAAGGATTTTGCGGGGCGCCCGGTATCCAAAATCAGCCCGTAATTCCATGGTGTAGTGGCGCGAATACCCCAGTCCGGCGCGCGCGGGCGATCCTTTACCTTGTGCCAGTCCTCGCCCATGCGCAGCGCATAAACCAGCGGGCCGCGCTCGATAACCACCGAGTCGTTGTACCAGCGCGATACCCGCGGCGTCATGGGCAACTGGATCGTAATCCAATCGCCTTTGTTCCAGGTGCGGTCGAGAGTGTGGAAGGATGCGGCCCTCACGCCCTCCACCGCTTTGCCATTCACGGCCACACGCGTCCCCGCGGCCCAGGCCGGAATGCGTAGTTCAAGGGGAAAGGCCACCGGAGAGGCCGGATCCACGGTCATGCGGATCGAGTCGCGAAACGGATATTCGGTATCTTCGGCGATGGTCACCGCGACCCCGCCGCGTACAGGCGCCGTCACCCGGCTGGGACCGTAGGCCACCGCCGCCAGACCGTCGCGCGCCGTCGCCATCCACAAACTGGCCACGAACTTCGGCCAGCCCTGGTGCATGTTCGCCGTGCAGCAGCCAAAGTTCGGCTCCAGTCCGAACAGGTTCGAGTCAGGACCATTGTCGGTCCAATCGCGCCGCGCCAGGCTGACCAGCACCTGGTTGGGCTGCTGGTCGTACTGGTGCGCCCACATGTCTTTCGACATGGCCCCCGGCAGCGGATTGTACGCCAGCTTCTCGAGCCGGTCGCCAAAGGCTGCGTCGCCGGTGATGGCGATGATGTTCTCCAGCGAGAACATCGCCTCTACGATGGAGCACAGCTCTTCGCCCTGCACCGGACTCGGCCCGGCATAATGCTCGTCACCACTGTGGGCGCCGTTTGGATGCAGGTGATACTTGTCCATCTGGCGGAACTGGTTGTACAAACGGTCCAGATCGCTCTTGTCGTGCGAGACTTCATACCAGACCGCTTCCGTCTTCAGCCCTTGCGCGTTGTTGACCACGTGCGTGGATAAGGTCAGGTCCGGAGGCGCGACCTTGCCGGTGAAATTGAAATTCAAAAACTGGCGGCCCCAGTCGTGGCCTTGACCCTTCAATTGGCGGGCGAGATCGAGTAGCCCGGCGTCGCCCGTGCGATTGTACAGCCACAAGACGCTGAGCACCTGGTCTTGCCAGCGAAATACGGCCCATTCCTTCAACGGGCGGGTACCCAGGTTCCGCGACATATACGCGAAATATTTTTGCAGCAGCGGAATTACGCGGGGGTCGCCGGAAGCCTCCTGGTACTGGGCCAGCACCTTGGTCATGACGAAGTTCGGCCACCAGTCTTCGTTCTTGGCGGGTCCGATGGCGCCGTCGGGCCGCTGATGGTCGAGGGTCCAGTCCATCCATTTGCGTACGCGCGTCTGGAGCGCCGCGTCGTTAAGCTCATATGCCAGGGGAACCAGGCCATCCAGATAGTAAGGACCGCGCTCCCAGCTTTCTCCGGACCCGCCCAGCCAGCCGCTGTTGGCGCCCAGGTCGGGCCAGAATTCCTCCAGGTGGCCGGTCAAGCCGTCCGCCTGAATTCGAAGCTGGCGCTCCAGCCATCCGGCCGGTTTCACGGCCCCCAGCGGCAGCGGCGTGTAGGGCGTAGTTTCGAGCGGCGCGCGGTTCCGCACGCTATGCTGGCCGAGACAAAATGCCGGGAGCAAAAAAGCCGGTATCAGCCACTTCATGGAATGAGGCCTCCTGCTGGCGCACGCGCGCTCGCGCTCTTTCAACATAACAGCACAGACTCAACGCGCGGCCGGCCTTCAGCGTCTATTCTAAGGGAGCCGCGCAAAACGGGACCGCGGCCGCGCCCCTGTGCGCTATCTAA
>CAWJJQ010000015.1:0-65707 GCA_963843255.1 Bryobacterales bacterium
ATTCGAACCCTCGGTAGAGCTTTAAGGCCCTACGACGGTTTAGCAAACCGCTGCTTTCGACCACTCAGCCACCTCTCCGTGAGCCAGCGATTGGTCGGGTATCCAAATCATAACACAACCCGTCTTTTCGACGGGGACCGCTACACGGCCGCTACAGCTAGCCCCCAACAGCCCGCCGATCTATGTTTCCCTCCGACTTTGCTGGAACTGCGCGCACTGCCGTATCGTATTGATGGTGAGGCCACCTATGTTCAAAACCGTCCTCTGGGCATCCGCCCTATGCGCGGCCGCGTCTCTCCCGGCGCTAGCCGATCAATGGAACAAGAACTTCACCGTGGGCGCGTCGCCGGAACTGCGCATCGACACCACGGACGCTAACGTGATCCTGCACGCAGCCGGCGGCAGCAGCATTGAAGCGCATGTCTACACCAAAGGCTGGCGGATCGGCCCCGGCGACGTGACCGTCGTCGACCACCAGGCGGGAAACCGCGTCGAAATCGAGGTGAAGGTCCCCCAACTGCATTTCAGCTTCGGCAACCGGTCGGTGCGGATTGAGGTGACGCTGCCTGGTTCGGCCGCGGTGGATGTCCGGACAGGCGACGGCAACATCCGGGCAGACGGTCTGCGTGGGCCGGCGAAACTGGTCACGCACGACGGCAATGTGGATGGCGAGGGATTCGAGGGCGTGCTGGATGCTTCGAGCGGCGACGGCAATATCCACGTACGCGGCAAATTCACCAATCTCAACCTGCGCAGCGGCGATGGGAATATTGAAGCGGAAGTGGCGCCCGGCTCGCGAATGTCCACCAGTTGGTCGGTCCACACCGGCGACGGTGGCGTCACCCTGCGGCTGCCGGAAGGCTTTGCCGCGAACGTGGATGCGCACACCGGCGACGGCCACATTACGGTGGATCTTCCGATCACGACGGAGGGCGGCATTCATGAGAACCAGGTCAGCGGGAAACTCAACGGCGGAGGCGCGACCTTGACCGTCCATACAGGGGACGGGTCTGTACACCTGGAGCGGTTGTAAGATGGGAAGGCCGCTCCAAAGTCTGCCTTTGCCGCACATGTGCGGCGCGGCAGGGCGGCCGATCCCCTTATGCCGACCACCGCTTCCGCCGGAATCCACAAGCCCCATCCTGTAATTCGTTACCTCAACTTCGCGATTGCCATCCTGGCGCTGGTGGGCGCCGTGTCGGTGTACTGGTTCGCGTGGCGGCCGTTGCCGCAGACGTCGGGTACCGTCACCGCACCCGTCGCGCAACGGGTCACCATCGCGCGGGATGCCCTGGGCGTGCCGCACATAACGGCCGCCAGCGAAGATGACGCCTTCTTCGCGCAAGGCTATGTGGAAGCGCAGGACCGGCTGTTCCAGATGGATGGCTTGCGGCGCCTGGCGGCGGGCGATCTCTCGGAGATCGTCGGACCGGGGGCGCTGGATCTTGACCGCGATTCGCGCCGGCTGCGCATGCGGCGGATTGCGGAACAGGCCTATGCGACGCTACCCGCGCAGGACCGCGCGCCGCTGACCGCCTACGCGCGCGGCGCGAACTACTTCATCCAGACGCATCTGCGCGCTCTGCCGGTGGAGTTCGTGCTCCTCGGTTACCAGCCGCGGCCGTGGAGCGTGGTGGATAGCATCCTGATCGGCCTGCACATGTACCGCGACCTGACCACCACCTGGAAAGACGAAATCCTGAAGCGCGACATGCTGGCGGCGGGCGACCGGGCCAAGGTGAATTTCCTGTTTCCGGCGCGCAGCGGCGGCGAGTTGCAGCCCGGGTCGAATGCCTGGGCGGTAAGCGGCGCACACACGGCTTCGGGCAAGCCTTTGGTGTCGAATGACATGCATCTGGAATACTCGATCCCCGGCATTTGGTACATGGTTCATCTGAAGGCGCCGGGCATGGATGTGTCGGGCGTTTCGCTGCCGGGCACGCCGTCGGTGATCGTCGGCCATAACCAGCGCATCGCCTGGGGCGTGACCAACCTGCATTTCGATGTGCAGGATCTGTACATCGAGAATTTCGACCCCGCCACCGGCAAGTATATGTTTCGCGGCCAGTGGGAGCAGGCGCGCGAGGAACGCGAGATCATCCCGGTGAAAGGGTCCCTGCCGGTGGAACTTCCGTTGTGGATCACGCGCCACGGCCCGGTTTACATCAACAACGCCAAGGAGCACCTGGCGCTGCGCTGGGCGGCGGCGGAGCCTGGCGCTTTCCAGTTTCCCTTCCCCGAGATCGACAAGGCGAGCAACTGGCAGGAGTTCACGCGCGCGCTGGCGCGTTTCCCGGGACCGGCGCAGAATTTCGTGTACGCCGATGTGGATGGCAATATCGGCTACCACGCTACCGGCCGGCTGCCGATACGCAAGGGCTACACCGGGGACGTGCCGGTGGATGGATCGTCGGGCGAGAACGAATGGCAGGGATTCATTCCGTTCGATGAGCTGCCGTCATTCTACAATCCGCCGCAAGGCATCATCGTGACCGCCAACCAGAATCCGTTTCCGCCGGACTATTTTTATGCGGTGAACGGGAACTTCGCCTCGCACTACCGTTCGCGGCAGATCCGGAACCTGCTGATGGCGCACGCCGGCTGGCGGACCGCCGACATGCTGGCCGTGCAGAAGGACGTTTATTCGAGCTTCTTCCAATATCTGGGCGGAAGCATCGTGGAGGCTTACGATCGCCACAAGGCGCAGCATGCGGACCTGGACAGCGCGGTACAGCTACTGCGCGGCTGGGGCGGGCAGATGGATAAAGACGCGGCGGCGCCAATGATCGCTTCGCTGGCGTACGAGCAATTGAAGAAGCTGGTGGGAGACCGCGCGGCGCCGGCGATGGGAAGCCGGTACAAATACCAGATGGCGCCAGCGGTGATTGAGACCCTGCTGCGCACGCGTCCGGCGGGCTGGTTCACGGACTGGGATGAAACCATCCTGCGCGCTATGTCGCTGGGGCTCGCAGACGGGCGCCGCAAACAGGGCCGCGAACCGGGCCATTGGACCTACGGCAAGTATGCGCCATTGATGCTGGCCAATCCGGTGGGAAGCCATCTGCCGCTGGTGGCCGGATTGTTCGACATCGGCCCGGTGCCGATGAGCGGCGCAGCCACAACGGTAAAGCAGTACACCGAAGGTTTGGGACCATCGATGCGCCTGGACGCCGACCTCGCGGACTGGGACCGGTCCTTATTGGAAGGCACCACGGGCCAGTCCGGGCAGGTACTCTCGCGTCATTACAAAGATCAGTGGGAACACTACTACTACGCCCAAAGCTTTCCCATGCAGTTCCGGAAAGTAGAAGCCAAGGACGTGCTGACCCTAGCGCCGTAAACGGACGTTACTCGCCGCCGCCCATCTGAACACCGGAGTCGAACGTTATTTTGGTGGTGCTGCCGCCGATTTCGATTTCCTGGATGGTGAATTTGCCCTTGTTCTCGTTGTACAGGACGCGGGTACGGCTGAATTTCTTGGCGGAAGTCTCGATTTTGGCGGGCACTTCCACTTTCGTGCTGCCCTGCTTGAGCACGACTGAGTTGTCTTTCACATTCAACTGATAATCGCCGGCTTTCAGTTCCTGGCCCTTCACGACGGAAGGTTCAACGAACGAAATATTAAACGTGCTCGCGCTCGCAACGGAGAGAGCAGCAGCGGCGAAAGATATCAGCAGCGGTTTGATCATGACCACATTATAACACCACTATTTATTGGTGTTAATACCTTAATGTCGAAAATTAATACAGGCGACCTGAGAGATCGCCGCCGGCAAGAGTGCCTGCCCCACCTACGGGTGCGGTACGGCTAACAGGGCTCCCCAGTGCAGTCCTGCTCCGAATGCGGCTAGGATTACGGGGCCGGTCAACGCGGCGGGGTGCTGCTCACGCCACTCCGCGGCGGCGATGAGCAGCGATGCGGAAGAGGTGTTGCCATAGCGTTGGATGTTGCTATAGAAGCGATCCTGTGGCGCGCCTACAGCCTGCGCCACGCGGGTGATCAGGTTGAGATTGGCCTGATGCATGAGGAAGACTTCCACACCGGCCGCGCGGACTTGGTTGCGGTCTAGCAGTTCGGATATGGCTCGCGGAATCTTGCGCGACGCATGCAGGATGATGGTACGGCCATCCATATATAAGGGCGCGTCGAGGTCGAGACGCAGGGCGGCGGCGAAATCGCCGTCGCTTGCGAGAAGCGAGTCTTTGATCTCGGCGAACCCGGTATTGGCGCTTACCAGGGCGGCCGCCGCGCCATCGCCGAACAGAATCGCCGTATCGCGGTGGGCGGGATGGCGGGCCACTACGCGGGACATGATCTCCGTGCCGATTACGAGCACGTTGCGGTACACCGGCGCGAGATGGGCGGCCAAGGCCATGCCGAACAACGACCCGGCGCTGGCGATGGGCAGATCGACCGCAGGCACGCCGGGGATGCCCAGGCCCGCGCCGGTTGCGGAGGCCGGTCCGGGGAAACGGTGGGGGGCGGAACTGCTGGAGACCAGGAGCAGCCCGACATCGCGCGCCAGGACGCCGGCGTTGTCGAGGCAGTTCTTCGCCGCGTGAACTCCCAGCGATGCGACGGAGTCATCGGGGCCAGCAAAGCGGCGCTCCGCAATGCCGGTCTGTTGCAGAATCCAGGCGGCGTCCGCGCCGGTCTCGACGGCTAGCTCCGCATTATCGACCACGCGCGAGGGCAGGTAAGCGCCGAACGCGCGCAGATAAGCCATAACCTCAGGAGTGGCTTTCGATATAGGCTTCGATGCGTGCGATGGAATCGAACTTACGCGGGGTGAGATCGGCATCCGGGATGCGGATGGCGAACTCGCGCTCCAGGTTGCCCACCATGTCGGTCAGGGCGAACGAATCGAGCACGCCGGATTCGAACAGCGAATCGTCCGGG
Source organism: Bryobacterales bacterium (assembly GCA_963843255.1). Classification (GTDB taxonomy): domain Bacteria; phylum Acidobacteriota; class Terriglobia; order Bryobacterales; family Bryobacteraceae; genus Bog-159. Next base: position 4,901 of record CAWJJQ010000015.1, read on the forward strand.
CCGATCGCCAGGGGCTTGCCGGACAAGGTTTCGACGATCTTAGTGATCCTGGTTTGTTTGTTCATCCGCGGCCTGATTGGAGACTTCGGGGCGCACCTTAAGGTAGCTGTCGTAAAGGCGCATTATATCTTGAAAGAGGACGCCGGCCAATCGTTGATAACCAAGGGAAGTGAAGTGCACGTAGTCGCCCTGCGCCAGGCCAGCCATGACCCAGTTGACCATGGAGCCTTCCGCGCCCATACGCGCGCGGGTGTTCCAGTAGGCGCAGCGATTCTGGCGGCAGGCCTCTTGCTGCGCGGCGACGATGCGGTCGACAGCTTCGTAAGGACGCCAGCGGCCCTTGACGCGGGTGAAGCGATCGGGCGGACCCACCACCAGGATGGCGGCCGCGGGAACGGCGCGGCGCAGGCGCTGCAGGATGGCGGAGAAGGTTTCGAGGTAACCGGCTTCGGTCCACTTGGGATCGCCGGCCTCGTTGGTGCCGTAGGCCAGCACGATCAGGGCGGGATCGCGGCGCTGGAGATAGGCGGCGTGCATGCTTTCATCCCAGCGCTGGATGAGCCCGGCTTCAGCGCCATTGATCCCCATGGATTCGTAGGTCACTCCCTTTGGCTTCTGGGTGACCCAGCCGAAGAGGCGGACGGGCGCGGGCTCGACGGTGCGGACTTCGAAACGATGGTGTCCGGCGGTGGTGGCATATTCGAGGAAGCCGGGGGCGAAAGGGCCTTCGGTGGAGGCTTCCTTCACGGTCTGGCCGTTATCGGATAGAGCGATGCGGCCGCCGCCGGGCTGCTGGAGGTAATCGATCTCGACGGAGTCGCAGTCGGCATCCAGGTAGATGGTTTGGCCGGCGCGTTCGGTGGAGATGCTGACACCGCCGAGTCCGAAGAGGCCATCGCCTTCGCCGGTGCGCAGGCCGGCCGGTTCCCAGCCTTTGCTGGCGCCGCCGCGGACATCGAAGCGGCGGTAGCCTTTGAACGGAACTCCGGCCATGGAGAAGCCTGCGCCGCCATCGCCGAAGCGGGCCTGGAAGAGATCGCGCAGGGCGCCGGTCCAATCGTCGGCAGCGGTATGGGAGTCGCCGAAGTGCAGGATGTGGACGGTGGAGCTTTCGCCGGTGGAGAGGCGATAGAGGCGCTCGAAGAAGGGCACCAGGGCGCCGGGGCGGTCGATCACGGGGTCGGGGCGCTGGTCTAAACCGAGCGCGACTTTCTGCAGGGAGGCGGCGCGCAGGCTGGCGCTTACGCGCGGCGGCGGATAGCGGCGAACGTGGGGTGCGGCTGCTTTCTTCCTGGTCTTTTTGGGCTTTTTGGCCGGCTTCTTTTTGGCAGTTGTGGCGTTGGTTTGGGCCGGCGACGGCATCGCGCCGAACAGGCAGAGCAACAGGAGTGCGGCACGCCAGGGCATGCCGTCAGCGGACCTCGGCCACGGCTTTGAGAGGGAGCACCTGCCGCAGTTTGTAGCGGTTCAATCCGGCCACCAGTTCCTTGACGAAAGCGGTGGCAATGAGGCGCGCGCCGGCCGGAGTGGGATGGATGAAATCCGCAGAGACCAAGCGGGGCTGGCTTTCATACCAGCGGGCCATGGTCCCCTCGCCGCCCATGACTTCGTAGGTGTTGAAGAATGCGCAATGCAACTCGCCTGCTACGCGGCGCTGTATCTCGACGATGCGGGGAATGGTGGGCAGCGTTTCGATACCGTCGCCATTCCGCTGGCCGCGGTCCATGGGGCTCATCACCAGTATAGAGGTATCGGGAAGGGCGGCGCGTACGCGGCGGATGGCTTCGCGCAGCTCCTTCTCATACTCGTGCGTGAGAAAGGCGGCGAATCCGCTCTCGTTAGTGCCGTAGTTGAGGATGACCAGATCGGGGTGGCGATGACGCAGTTGCTCGGCCCAGGCGCGCTCGTTGAACAGGAGCGCCAGCACGGAGACGGACGCGCCGTTCATGCCGATGCTGTCGTAGACGATGCCGGGGGACTGCTTCTCGATGGTGATGCCGAAGACTTCGACCGGGCCTTGGGCGGCGAAATCGAGGGCGGCGGCTCCGGGGGGCAGATCGAAGCGCGCGAATCCGGCAGCGCTGGAGGGGGCTTCGGTGGAGATCGAGCCCACCGGCTGGCCGCCACAGGAGATGTCGATGGATCCTCCGCCGGGCTGGCGCTCGAACCAGACTTCGAGGCGCGTTTGGGTGGGGTCGCGCAGGCTGACCCGGCTGAAGGCAGTAGTGCGGGCGGAGAAGGCGACGCCGCCGAGGCCGAACAGGCCATTGCGTAGATCCCAGCGGGTGCCGGGGTCCATCTGCCAACCGCGGCTGGACAGCTCGACGCCGCGATGCTGATACCAGGCCCAGGGCTTGCCGATGAGGGTGAAGCCGTGGCCCGCATCGCCGAAGCGCTTCTGCAGGAGCTGGCGGGCATCGCCGGTGATCAGGTCGGCGGTGGTGGGCGAATCGCCGTAGTGCAGGATGCGAGTGATGGCGAGGGGTTCGCCGCGTTCGGTGCGCCAGAGGGAGGAGTAGAAACGGTCGAGGCTGCCATCGCGATCCAGGAGAGCCGCCGGCCGGATGACGGTGGCGCGGAGGGGGGCCAACTCCTCGGGCGCGGTATGAGGACGCAAGGGCCAGAGAGGCGTGAGATCGGGGGAGAAGGCTAGGATCTCGGGTGCGGCCTGGAAGCCCGGCTGGACTCCATGGACGAGGCGCGATACGGCGGCCAGGAGCAGGGCGAAAGTGGCAAGGGTCAGGCCGGTGCGAAGGGGGAAGGCGCGCATGTCAGAATCGCGTGTACACGAAGGGCGTGGAACCGCGGCCGGCGAACAACTGGATGGCGACGACGGCGAGCGCCATGGCGGCGGCCTGCACGTAGAAGGGCGTGCGGCCGAAGATGGCGATGACGCGCTCGTACCAGTTCTTCGGAATGGCTTGGCCGGCGGCGCCTACCAGTGACACGAGCAGGACGCCGAGAGAGACATTCTGCAGCGAGAAGGTGAGCGACGCGATGCGCTTCAGGATATCGAGCGCGACGGAGGCGGTGGGGCTGCGGAAGAAGATCCAGGTGAGACAGACAAACTGGTAAGTGCAAAAGATACGGACGGCGCGGGAGGTCCAGCCGCTTTCGGGACGGCGGCCGCGCCACGCCTGCCAGGCGCGAGTGACCGCCAGCGCCACGCCGTGCAGCAGGCCCCAGATGGCGAAGGGCCAGGTAGCCGCATGCCACAGTCCGCCGAGAAACATCGTAATGACCAGGTTGAGATAGGGCATGAAGCGGGTGCGTTTGCCGGGGAGTGAGAAGTAGAGATAGTCGCGCAGCCAGTTAGAGAATGTGATGTGCCAGCGACGCCAGAAGTCAGCCATGTTCAGCGCGGTGTAGGGCCGGTCGAAGTTAATCGGCAGCTTCACGCCCAGCAGCAGGCCGCAGCCGCGGGCGATATCGGTGTAACCCGAGAAATCGTAATATAGCTCGAGCGAATAGATGTAAACGGCTACTAACACTTCCATGCCGCTGTATAAGTTTGGGGTATCGAAAACGCGATTGACCAGGTTAGCGGCGAGATAGTCGGCTATGAGGAGCTTTTTCATGAGGCCGAAGACGATCAGGAAAAGCGCGCGCGATCCATCGGTGGGGGCCAGGTCGAATTTTCGGGTGAGTTGCTTGAGTATCTCGGCGGGGCGGGTAATGGGTCCGGCTTGTATGGTGGGAAAGAAAGACGCGGCAGCGAGATAGCCGAGATAGGACGGCGCGGCATCGCTGTCTTTCCGGTAGATATCGATGGTGTAGGAGAGTGACTGAAAGACGTAGAACGACAGGCTCAGGGGAAAGATCCAGTCCCAGGCGGAGCGTAGCGGGAAGATGGTCATGTGGCGAGATAGGATCAGTAAGCTCAAGTTAGTAATCAGACTTAGACCGAGATAGAAGCGGCGAGTCAGCGGTCGCTTGGAGGAGTGTATGCGGAGCCCGGCGATATAGTCTATGGTGGACGCGGCGGGGATTAGTGCCAGGTAGAACAGGCCATATCTGGCGCAGAAGAAGTAATTGGCGGCCAGCAGGACGGCGAGGCGGGAGAGGCGCGAGCCGGCGGCTATCCAATATGCTACTAAGACGATGCCGAGGAAGAGGAAGAATGCGGCACCGGTTGAGTGCACTTATGTATTATCGCATAGGGGATCGCTTGCTCACGCGCGCGGCTCGGAAACGTGCCCGCAGCGGCTCGGGGAGAGCATCAGCTTGGGCTGGACGGGAAGAGCAGCGAAGACCAGGCCGATTATGAAGGCGAGGAAGCTGACGGCGGGGCGGGCAGCACCGGGGAAAAACGGATTTGGACATGTTCGAAGCCAATAAGTCATGTGTTTATTATTATTTGGAAAATAGGCGAAGCTACGATGCGGCGGGCGTGGGTTCGGTCCGTAATTTTAATGTTTGGCCGATTTCGCTGCGCGAAAGTGCGCAGTTTTTGGGATTGCGGGGCGGAGGATGTCGGGATGGGGTACGCGGGTGCGTGCATTATGGTGACTGAATCGGGCCTGCCTCGGCCGAGATCACGATAGCACGCGGCAGTTTAGCGAACGAACCCATGTACGGTCTAAGCCAATTGCTTTTTCCAACATGCGCGCGTTTCCGAGACGGGACCGCCGCCTGCCGCGAATGCGTCCGGCTTGGCGTGCAAAAATCATGCGTTCGCGAGACAATCCCCGCAGCCCGCCAGCATCACCTCGATCTGGCGCGCAATCTGCTCCGGCGAACCCGTGGCGTCCACCCGGTGATATCCGCTGTCGTGATAGTGCGCGACGACCGGAGCCGTGGCATCGTGGTAAGCCTTCAACCGCGCCAGAATCACCTCTTCGGTATCGTCCTCGCGGCGCAGCAGCGGCGTCCCGTCGAAGTCGCAGGTCTCACCCGCTTTGGGCGGCTGCGACAACATATTGTAAATGTGGCCGCAACGCCCGCACTGCCGCCGCGACGTGATCCGCGATACCAGGACTTGGGCCGGCACATCCAGGTGAATGGCGACCGGCTTCGGCAGCCGCAACTTCTGCGAGAGCCCGTCCAGAAACCGCGCCTGGTCGAGCGTGCGCGGATACCCGTCCAGCAGGAACCCCTTGGAGCAGTCCGGCTGCTGGATCCTCCCTGCCACGATCTGGTTCACAATATCGTCGCCCACCAGTCCGCCCGCCTTCAGAATCGAGCAAGCCAGCCGGCCCAACTCGGTATTGGCGCGGCACTCCGCGCGAAACATCTCGCCGGTCGAAATCGCGGGGATGTGGAAACGCCCGGCAATCAAAGTTGCTTGAGTGCCTTTGCCGCATCCGGGCGGGCCGAACATCAGGACAATCATCGAATACCTCCAGATCCATAAAAGGAATTAAAGATCTGTTAGTATTTTACCATTCGGATCGATTCGAATGCGTGCCCCGCGCCACTCCACCGTCGTTCCCCACAAGCCGCACACCCATATAGCGAAGCCCCACAGGTCGCGGAGGGGGATCCACCATGCCCGCCGGACCGCCGCCCGATCCCGCAGCACCCTCCCCGCCGTAACCATTCCCCCGATCATACGGATTGCCATCCCCGCCAGTCCCACCCGCCACGCGCCCGCGGCGAATGCCACCATCGACCAGAACGTGCCGTGCGTCACCAGGTACCCCAGATACCCGCCCGTACGCGACGCGCGGATGGTCCGCGACCATCGCAGTTGGTGGCGCCACACCTCGCCCCAGGTTTCGCCGCCCAGGTGCGTCTCGACCACCGGCGGCGCAAATGCGACCCGCAGCCCCAGCCCCAGGATGCGCCGTCCAAGCTGGTAATCGTCCGCCAGGTAATCGCCGATCGCCGCGAAGCCGCCCACGCGCTCCAGGTCCGCCGCGCGGAACAGCAGCGTGGACCCTAGGGCGAACTCCACTGACCCGAGCATCCGCGCCACCAGCACGCTGGGTACGAATTCCGTGGCCACCCCCAGCGCCTCCCATTGCCCCGGCAAGTGGTTCGATTGCGCGCGATACAGACAGGTCACCAACCCGGTGCCGGGTTCATCCAGCACCGCGGTCACCTGCCGCAAGTAATCCGGCGCCACCCGGATATCGCTGTCGTTCACCAGCAGCAGAGGATACCGCGCCTGCGCTGCCAGATCCGCCAGCACCCCGACTTTGCCGTTGGGCATCCGGGTAGAGGTGACCATCAGCCGGATTTCGCGCTGTGGAAACTCCGCGATCAGCCGCCGGATGTCCTCCGCCGCGGCGTCCCGCGGGTCGCTGATGCCGAAGAGCATTTCGTATTGCGGATAATCCTGTACGGCGTGCGAGCGGATCGCCTCATAGAAATACGGATCGCGTCCCCGCACAGGCTTGAGAATCGACACGCCTGGAGCAGGTGTTAGGTGATGGGTTATGGATGATGGTTTCCGCCAACGGAGCGCCGCCACCAGCACCAGCAGCCAGTAGGCCCCGGCGGCGACCGCGGGGACGGCCAGCCAGGTCACCGGGAAAGCAGCGCCACGCCGCAAGCCACCAGGGTTGCGCCCGCCCAGCGCCCCAGGGTGATGCGCTCTTTCAGCAGGTACTTGGCGAGTACCGTCTCAAGCACATAGCTAGCCGCCGTGGCTGGGACCGCGAAGCTGAGGTCGGCCACCGAGAGCAGCGCAATGAACGCGAAGAATGAGATGGTCATGGCCGCCACCGACGCGATCACCAACTTGTTGCGCGCCAGCATCGCCAGCAGGCGCCCAATGGCGCCCGGACGGAAGTCGTGGATCTCGCCGTGCCGTTTCATGGCCGCCGCCTGCAGCACGTCCGAAATAGTGGTCGCCGCCGCGATCACCGCTACCAGCAGCCATCTCATGATGGCGCTCCCGGAGTGCGATGCGGCGCCGTACGCGCTACCAGCACCACCCCCACCGTTATTAATGCAATTCCCGCCCACCGGGCCGGCGAGATCTCCTCGTGCATGAACACCCTGCCGGCTATCGCCGCCAGCACGTAGCCGATGGACGTGACCGGCACCACGTAGCTCAGGTCCGCCCAGCTTAGCAGCGTCATGTGCGAGAAAAGCCATACGATCAGTAACGTAATCCCCAGCGCGACCCAGGGATTGAACACCGCCCGTATGTAGTCAAAAGGAGAGAGGGAAACCAGCCGCCCGAACTGCCGCATTCCCCAGCTCAACGAGAAATTACCGCACAGGCTGGTTAAAACCACCAGTGCGGTGAAGAGCCTGGTTTTGAGTCTCAGGCGCGCCGCGTTTACGTTCATGCGGAACTAGTCGCCGGAGCCTGCGGTGACGGGAGCGGGCCGGCCGTCGGCCGTAGCCTTGCGTTCGGAGGCCACAAATTTTTTGCGCTTGGCGCGCAATGCCATGTACTCGCGCGCCTCTTTCGACAACCGTTTGCGTTCGTCGGAGTCGAAAATCGCCTTCCGCACCACCCGCCAGATCACCCGCGGCCGGAAATAATATTCGCCGTAGAACCGCTCTACCCAATCCACCAGTTCGCCGCGATCGAGGCCCGGATACGTGATATTCGGAAGCTGGTGCCCGGTATCGTCGGTCATCGCGTCGATGGTAATCAGGTTGTTGTTCTTGACGTAATCGTAGAACTCTGTGCCCGGATATGGATGTGCAATCGAGACTTGGATCGTCTCGGTGTCAAGCCGCTTCGCGAAATCGATCGTCTTACGGATGCTGTCTCGCGTTTCCCCCGGTAGCCCAATGATGAAATCACCGTGCACCAGCAGCCCCAGCTTCTTGCAGTTATCCGTGAAGCGCAGCGCCATATCTACCGTAGCGCCCTTCTTGATGTTCTTCAGGATTTGCTGGTCACCGGATTCATAACCAACGATTAACAACCGGCAGCCGGCTTCCTTCATGGCCTTCAGCGTGTCGTAATCGGTGGTCACGCGCGACGTGCAGGACCAGGTGAAGTTGACCGGCTTCAGCTTCTTGCACAGCTCGATGGTGCGCGCCTTCTGGTAGTTGAAGGTATCGTCGTCGAAGAAGATTTCTTTCACGTAGGGGAAAGCTTCCTTGGCGAACGCCACTTCCCGCGCGATATCGTCTGACGACCGGAGCCGCCAGCGGTGTCCAGAGTGCGTTTGCGGCCACAGACAGAACGTGCACATGGCCGGGCAGCCGCGCGACGTGTAAAGGGAAATGAAAGGATTAAGCAGGAACGGAACGTTGTAGCGCCTCACGTCTAAGTCCCGCTGATACACCTTAGTAACCCAGGGAAGCTCGTCCAGATTCTCGATGGCCGGCCGCTCCGGGTTATTCACGATGTGGCCGTTCTTGCGGAAGCTGACGCCCGGCAGATCCTCGACCGGCGTGCCCTTGGCGTAATCCGCGATCTGATAATCGAACTCGCGCCGTACCACGAAATCGATGGCCGGCGAAGTCCGCAGCGATTTCTCCGGCTCTACGGTTACCGGCGGTCCGACGAAGGCCACCTTCAACTTCGGATTGGCATCCTTCATCATCTCCGCCATCTTCACGTCCACGTGAAAACCGGGCGTGGAGGTGAACAGGACCAGCAATTCGAAGTCGTTGGCCATCGCAACGGTCTGCTCGATCGAGATCTTGTGCGGCGGCGCATCTACGACCTTGCTGTCCGGCAACATGCCCGCCGGATAGCAGAGCCACACCGGATACCAGTAGGATTCAATCTCGCGCGTCGCGGGCCAGCGCGAACTTGCGCCGCCATCGAAGCCTTCGAAAGATGGAGGATTCAGAAACAGTGTTCTCATTCAATAGTCACCGGAGCGCAGACCCGTTATTCGCCCACTTCCACCGTGTCAGGCTGCCGCGGGCCCTGTGCCAGCGACACGTTGTGAAAGTCGATGGTCAGTTCCGCCGGACCCACCAGCCGCGTATCCACGATGGTGTGGACCTGCCGCGGAACCGAAATGCCGTCTTTGATATCGTACTCCCTGACGAATTCGATCTTCTTCAAGAAGAAGGAAGGCGATTTCACAAACCGGCCGGATTCCCTTACCGGCAAGTACGTGGTGGCGTCGATCCAAATCTCGCCCTTGAAAAGGCCCACAACCTTGTGCCGCGGCGTCACTTGAAATACCTGCACGGTCTGCTCGCCGGACTGGAGAATTCCCTTGTACTTGAACTTATAGTTAGCAGGGGAAACCGCTAGGGAATTGGAGACATCCGTCTGCGATTGCGCCTCTGCCGAAAGATACTTGGCAATGACGTGGTTCTTTACCGTATTGTCGCCTTCGAAACGTAGCGCCTCGTAGGTAATGCGCCCTAAGATCGAGATGCGCCGAAGCGCTTGCAACCGGCCATGTTTCTTTAGTTTGGGTAAGGAAGCTTGAATATCCACTTCCATAGAAGAACCATGCAAAGCGCCAGCTTGTTGGGCGGCCGCGACCGAATAATTCTCGACCACGGAATCCGGTCCCGTGGCGATCGCCGCGCTCAACGACCCGCAGGTTAACAGCGATAAACAAAGAAGATAGCGACTTAAATCGGATAGCAATTTATTAAACCAGGATAATAGAATGTACCATCTGGTAGATGACCACCACAACCGAAGGGTTGCAGGTTGTGTGGGGCGGCGGTGCGCAGGGTCACTTCATGAGAAAGCGCACCACGGCTTTGCCGAAGTGGATTTCGTCTCCGGGTTCGAGTTTGGTCCCGCGAGCGGTGCGGTGTACCGCCTGACTCAGCCCGTCGCGCACGATCCAGGTGGAGGTCTCCGGCGTCCCGGTTTCCTCGCGCTTGTACCAGCGGTCGTTAAACAGCCTGTACTCACCGGTGGCCTTGTCGAACAGGATGTGAGCATGCTCGCGCGAGACCGTCCGGTTGATCTCGGTGTCTTCCATGAACGCCAGATCGTTGCGCCTGAGCAGCCCCTCGGCGCGGTAGACATCCACCGCCCGCCCGATGTTGGTGCGGGCTTTCGATAGCGTGATTTCGGTCTGGTTGGCCTTTCCTTCCAGCACGACCAGGCGTCCCGAGCGCGGCGCCGCGGCTGCCGCCCGGTCTTCGGATTCGATTTCTACCCACACCCATTTCTGGTTGGGTGCGGGCAGGTCGCGCATTACGTGGACTTCCACCCGCAGGTCGTCGGGGTACCGGACCTCCTCTTTCTCCAGATGTTGCCGCAGCTCTTCTTCGAAATACTTGCGGAAGAACTTGCCGTTGAACAGCGGCGCGCGGCTGTCCTCCACCCCCCGCACATGGATATGAATCAGGTTCGACGGAAAGACTCTCTTGCCGCCGGACCGGTAGCTTTTGGCGCGCACCTGGTCGAGTATGGCCAGCCGGATCTCGGCGACCTCGGGCGGCTCATTGTCCTGCCCGTAGGCAAACGGGGCTTCAAATACGGTACGCCCGAACTTCTCCAAAAAATCCGCTAGAGTCATATAACTCAAAAAAGCGGGGCAGAGTGCCCCGCAGCAGGCCGAGGGCCTGCCCCACTGGCTGCCTCCATAATTTCCCGCGCGATGGGCGCCGCCACCTGTCCTCCATACCCGCCATGCTCGACCAACACGGCAAACGCGATCCGCTTGCTGCCATCCCCATCATAAGGTGCAAACCCTGCGAACCAGGCGTGCGGCTCGCCCTCGCCAAGCTGCGCTGTTCCAGTCTTCCCGGCCAGGTCCACCGTGGTTCCGGCCATGGCATGCCGCGCCGTGCCTTCCGTGACCACCTTTCGCATGGCACCCGCGATGAAGGCCGCCTGCTCCGCCGTAACCACGGTACGCGTTGCGTCGTTCCGCGAATTGCCTGGGTCGAGCACCCAGCGCCCTTGCGGCATCGCCCCGCCCGCCGCGATGGTCGCCGCCACGCGCGCCATTTTGAACGGCGTGATCAATAGCGGACCCTGCCCGTACGACGCGAACGGCAGCGCCGCCTTCAACGCCGCTGGATCGCCGGACGGGATATCCAGCAAATCGGCTGTCTCCTTCAACGCCTGCCACCCCACCGCATACGTTCCAAGCTGCGCGAAATACGCATTGCACGATTCCGCGATGGCGCGCTCCATGGTCAAAGTCCCATGCGCCCGGTCTTTGATATCGTCCCGGATCGGCCGCCGCCAACCCGTGACTATCGCCCCCACGCGGCCGTCGCTCAGCCGCCGGCAGGTGAACGGCTTGTCGCGCAGCGCCGGATCCAGCCGCAGCGCGGCCATCGCCGTCACCAGCTTAAAAGTGGACCCCGGCGGATATTCCCCGTACCGGGCGCGGTCCAGCAGATCGTCATTCGAAGGTGGAGCGCTGCGCGCGGCGGGCGGCGCGGGCTCCGGCAGGCTGACCATCGCCAGCACATCGCCCGAGCTCGCGTCCATCACCACCACCGCGCCTTTTTCCTTATTTGCTTGCGCCAGGTGCCGCCGCAGAATCTCCTCTGCCTGCATCTGCAGCCGGATATCGATGGTGGTGTGGACGTTGCGGTCGCGCGCCAGCAGGCTCGCCAGCGCGGGGTTCCCCGGTTGATGGCGGTACCGCACAAGGGGCACCAACTCCGCATATCGATAGCCCTGCAGCCGCGGATTCGAATCGTGCTCCACCAGCGACGCATTCGGTGCGTGGAAATTCTCGGCCGTCCGCAGATCGCCTAGAAAATGCGCCGTGGCCGCGCCGAAAGGATAGTGCCGCGAATCGAGGCGGGAGCAGGCTTGATCGATGCTGATTCCCAGCGCCTGGTATTGCGCGCGCCGATCCACGAGTTCGTTCCAGTTGCTGGTGGCCAGCAGCACGCCGTTGCGATCGAAAATGTCGCCCCGCGGGATCTCCCGCGCGATCGAGTTGATGCGCGGGTTGTGCTGCGCGCGCTTCACCCCGTCGTCTTCGAACACGTGCGTATCCCGCGCCAGGTACTCGCGGTCGTGGATTACCTGGTAGCGCGCCGCAAATCCCAGCAACACCGCACCCGCCGTCGCCAGCGCCGCGCCCGTCCATCCGACAGGCGCGCGGAACAGTTTCCGCCCGTCCTCGGCCGGCTTCCCCGCGGAGATTGCCAGCAGCAGCGCGAAAACCAGGAAATTCGCCAGCATGGCGGTATTGCCCGAGCTCAGAAACGGCGACACCACGCCCGAAAGCGGCAGCGCTCCCAGCACACCCGACGAGATCAGCAACATCTCGAACGTCAGCAGCGATGCCAGGCCCAGCGCCAGAAAAAACGAATAATCGGAACGCGCCCGCAGGGCGATCCGGAACGCGCGATAGATCAGAAATCCAAACAGCAGCGCAACGCTCGCCACGCCCACAAAGCCCCATTCCTCACCGATGGCCGGCAGCACCAGGTCCGTGCTGCCCGCCGGGATCATGCCGGGATCGCCATACCCTGGCCCGGATCCCCACACGCCGCCGGTCGAAAAGGCCCAGAGCGCGTGCGCCAGTTGGTTGCCGCCGTGTACCTCGTTATCCCATGGCGAGAGCCACATATTGATGCGATCCACAACCGTGTGCGGCTGGCCGATGCGATAGCCGACGGCCACCGCCCCCACCATCACCGCGATCCCCAGCACAGCCAGGCCGGGCCGCCCGTGCGCCACCGAGAACATGGTCAGAAACAGGAAGAAAAGCACCAGCGCCGGACCGAGATCCTTCAGCACGAAGAACAACAGGATCGCCACCGCCACCGCGCAGGCCACCGGCAGCACGTGCGCCAGCCGCGGCACGCCCAGCCGGCGCAAGCCTTTCTGCCGCAGGTCCCGCAACCGTTCCCAGTTCCGGGCAAAGTACCCGGCCAGGAACAGCACCACCAGGATTTTGATTACTTCCACCGGCTGGAAAGGCCCCAGGTTCACTTTGTTATCGCTCGAGCCCGGACCCGTGCCGAATCGCAGCAGCAGCGCGAATAGCACAAAGGCGGCCAGCAGCGGCGTATAGATCCAATCCGCCAGCCGGCGGTAATCGAGCGCCCGTACCAGCGGCAGCAGGAGCAACAGGCAGCCCAGAAATACACCCTAGCGCGAACTTGCGGAATTCGAGCGTATCGCGCAAGGGATCGCGCAGGCTGACCATCAGAATCAGCCCAATTCCCGACAGCAGGTGCAGCGCGGGCAGCATCGCCAAGTCGCCCGAAAACCGCCGCAGACGCCACGCCAGCCACACCAGGTAGAAGCCGCTCAGATAGATCGCCGACCATTCGAGGTACGCCCAGCGGAATTCCGCGGGCGTGCGCACGACCCAATTCGGCTTCAACCGGGTCAGCGGCAGCAGGGGCTTGCGCTCGCGGCGCACGCGCGCCAGCGCCCCCACGTTGGGCAGCGGCCGCGCCTGCTCCAGGAACGCGAATGTCTTCTCCGCCGCGGCCTGGCGCTGGTCGCGGTCCTGAAAGACCTCCAGGAACGGCGACAGTTGGTCCGCGCTCGAAACCGCGTTCAGATTCACCATGTCGCCGTGCCGCAATCGCTCCGAAACATCCGCGAAGTTTTGCGTTTTCGCGATGAAGGTGAAGGCCAGCCCGCAGGTGACGGCGATGGAGGCGGCTGCCAGCCAGATGATGCTGGCCGGACGCTCCGGCTCCCGCAGTGGAACCGCGCGCAACGGTGCGGACCGGGGGGCCCGCCCCGCGATCATTGCCATCGCCGGACCCTCGGCTTGGCGGGCGGTTGCGGCGGGCGCAGGTCCGGAACCGCGATGCCGGGCGACAAGCCGCTCGCCGTTTCGAAATCCTGCCGTGCGCCGGCCACGTCACCAGCTTCCAGACGCGCGAAGCCCCGTTCCAGGAAAGTGTGCGCGACCGGCTCGGTGTCGCGAGTTTGGGGGGTGTATCCCAGCCGTTGCGCTTCCCGGATTTCCGCCAGCGCCCGGTCGGGCAAATCAGCGTAGGTCTTGGCCATTGCCAGGTGCGGATCGGGCCATGCCGGATCCTGCCGCGCAGCTTCCGCAAACCTGCCGCGCGCCGCCGGCAAGTTTTTCGCCAGCACGTTGTACCCGCGCGCCAGCGCCAGCTTCGCCAGGGTGTGCGTGTCGCGATCGCCCAAATCCACGGCATGGCCCAGCGCGGTTTCGGCCGTATGCCAGTCCGCGCGCCCGATCGCCTGCGCGGCGGTTCTTTCATAACCCGCCCGCAATGGCACGCGCAGCCGCTCAACGGGCGAGTACTGACCCAAAAACCCGAACTGCCAGTCCAGATCCTGATACAGCTCCCAATCGAGGTTGGCGCGCAACTGGCGGCTGCCGGTCCAAAAGCGCGAGCAGAGGCTGGTGCCGATAAACAGCAGCATCCCCGCCAGCACGCAGGCCAGCGCGGTCCCGATTCTCCCTGCCGCGTGCATCCATGGGGGCGCCGGGTGCTTGGGCCGCCGCCCGGATTCCCGCGTCGCATGCGGCTTCCACGCGCCCCGAGTTTCCTTCTCCGCGACCGTTTCCAAGCCCTCCAAAAATGCATTCAGATCGATCACGAACGCGGCCGCCGAAGGGTACCGCCGCCCCACATCCGGCGCCAGCGCCTTACGGATGATGGCCTTCAGCGCTCCCGGACAACTGGATGGCAGCGCTCGCGGCGGCCTGCGCGATTGGATCAGCTTCTCCAGTTTCTGCGTGTCTTCCGCCTGGTAAGGCGGCGATCCGGCCACCATCTCGTATAAGGTCGCGCCCACCGCCCACAGATCCGCCTGTTGGTCCAGCACCGACCGTCCCAGCCGCTCGGGCGAACAATAGCTGGGGCTCCCGAAATTGTGGAACGTGAAATCGCGATTCGGCCGGAGCGTCTTGGCGATCCCAAAATCCAGCAGCCGCACCGTATCGTTAGGACCCAGGTGAATGTTCGACGGCTTGATATCGCCGTGCACCACCGCCGCCGGCGCGCCGTCCGGCTGAAAGCTGTGGAACTTCTGCAGCTGGCCGCAGATCTCAAGCGCCACCCGCGCCGCCCGCAGCGCGCTCATGCGCCCGTCGCGCGTAAGCACCTCCGCCAGGTTGCGGCCCTCCACATACTGCATGGCGACAAAGAAATAGCCATCCAGGTCGCCGTAATCGTAAACCTCGATCACCCGCGGGTCGAGCACCTGCAACCTCTGCTGGATGGCCGCCCCGCGCCGCTCCGATTCCGTCACCAGCCGCGACAGCGCATCCGGCCCCGTCTTGATCAGTTTGAGCGCCGCCTGCCGGTTGGCGCGAGTATCATTCGCCAGGTAGACATCGTTCATGCTCTTGCCCAGCCGGCGGATGATTTCGTAGGGTCCGAAGCGCGTGGCGGGTTCCATGGTCACCCTCGCACGACGTGTAGCGCCGCCGGTACCAGCCAAGCCAGCAGCACGCCCAACAGCACGCCGTAAATCAGAAAAGCGATGCGGCCGGTCCACATCGAGCCGCGCGGTTGCTCTGGCTCCGCCATGCGCATGCGCGTAGTGGAGTGCCGCGCGCGTGCTTCCGCCAAGCCGCCCGCCGCGCGCCCGCGAAACTCGCCGCCCGCCACCAGCAGCGCCGTGACGTTATCCTTGCCGCCGGCCTCGTTGGCCGCTTCCACCAGTTCCTGCGCCACGCACTCCGGATCGCCGTCGTACCGCTCCACAATCTCCCGGATCACGGCCGCCGGCAGCAGATCGCTCAAACCGTCCGTGCACAACAGAAACGCCGCGTCCGGCTTGAAATCGCAGTGCCGGATTTCGATGAAATCGTCGTCGGCGGCTTCGTGCGGACGCGTGCCCACGTCCCGAAACACTTCGTTGCGGCGCGGGTGCAGCATGGCCTGCTCCTCGGTCAATTCGCCCGCATCCTCGTCCTCGCCCACCGGGGAGTGGTCCGACGTCAGCTTGCGGATCCCTCCGTTCCAGATCAGGTACATGCGCGAATCGCCCACGTGCCCGATCACCATCTCGCCATCGTCAACCACCGCCAGCGTCAGCACGCAGGCCATGCCCCGCAGGTCGGCCGAGTCGTGCGCGAGCTCGAAAATGCGGTTATTGGCGCTGGCGATCGCCCGCCGGACGCGCTCCTCCGCCGTACCCAGCTGCCCCTTCAACTCATCGCGGATCGCTTCCACGGCGGCCTCCGCGGCCGTCTCCCCCGCTGCGTGCCCGCCCACCCCGTCCACCACCAGGAACACGCCGCGCTCCTCATCGATCCAATAGCGATCTTCGTTCGACGTGCGCAGCAGCCCAGTGTCGCTCTCGACGCCTGCCCGCCACGTGACTGCCACGCCCATCAGTCCCGCTCCTTCACGATGTGCACCACGATGAAGCACACCACCAGCGCCAGGAAGAGCAGCACGAACGGGATATGCATCTGGTATGGGTGCATGGCGGCTCCTTTACTTCTTCATCTCGAACGAAAGGGTAATGACCTCAGCCACCTGGATGCGCGCCCGGTCCGGCACTGGCTCCTCCGTCCCGCGGGCCAGCTTGCGCCCGTTCAGCCAGGTGCCGTTCCGGCTGTTGTCGCTGACCGTGAACTTGCCGGTGGCCGGATCGCGCCGCAGCCGTAAGTGCTCGCGCGACACTTCGTCGTTGGTGTACAGCGGCAGGTCCACCGAGAAATCTTCGCCGCCGCGCCCTATGGTGATCTCGTTCTGGGTCACGAAGTAGCTCTGCGGACCGGAATCGTCCTCGTAGCGGATCTCGGCGAAGATCTTGTCCACGCCGCGGCGCGTCATGGTGCGGTCCCGCGCCACCCGCTCGGAAGCGATGGAAGTCTCGCGGTCGATCAGGGTGGTCTTGATGCCCCTGTAACCCGGCTGCGGAATGTCGTTCAGCTCCGAGTGGATCTCGACGTCGCCCGCCGGCACCACGCCCTCACTATCGGCGAAAAACTCGATCCACCAGTCATTGCGCGCGATCCGGTAGAGCTTGGTCTTCTTACCCCGCTTGAACAGCGGCGGCTTCACGTTCCATTGCGCCAGGCAGGCCGCCAGCGCGCGCCGGGCATCTTCCCGGATCAGCTCATGGATCCCCGCCAGCCGCGCATAATCGTCGGGGTGCAGGTAGATGCTGAAGATACACGGCACGAGCACGCTGTATCCCATTTCGAACTGCCCCAACTCCATATTGCGAGTCATCTGGTCGATGATGATCTGGCCGCTGATGCGGGCCGGCGAGGGCGATTTCACGGTCTGTGCCATCCGAGCACACCTCTTCCGAACAGAACCATAGACGCCTGGAGCCGGGGAGCGGGTTTCGTGAAGGGCCGCCGGGCGCTGATTAAACCATTTTAAGGCCAAGTGAGCCTAAGGCTCTTGGGATTCGAGGAGGGCTTCCAGTTCGGGCAGGACACTCAGATCTTTTTCCCGCCCGGCGGCACGTTTGGCCTTAATCAGGCTTTTCAATTCGAGAACAGGAAAACGGCGCTCGTAGGCCTCGACCTCAATGGAACCAGACTTGACTTCCGCGTATGATCCCAGCCCCGAAACCTCGCCCAGCAGGTCGATGTCTCCTATATCTGTTTGCAGAGTGAACAGGGTACCGTTGCGGAGCGTAGCTTCATCCCAAATGAAAGGAAGCCCTTGCGGAAGACCTCTTGGTCGCGGGTGAAATGGCGCGAGGGCCGTCGCCAGCAGCCTCAGGTTTGCCTGGGTCCGGGCATAGCAAATATCGAGGTCGAGCGTGATCCTGGCCGAGCCATGGATGGAACCCGCCAGCCCACCGACCACCACAAACTCCACGCCTCCATCACATAAAGCTTGAACGGCGCGTGCGAATTGGATCATGAACGCCTACGCGCAATGCCGCGTATGGCTTCAACGGCCTGTGCCGCGTCCTCCAAGCCAACCGCCCGCTCGGCCGGCGTGCGCCGCAACTGGCTGATCAAAAGCGTCAAGTCGATCCCGTATTCCTTCGCCGCCGCAATGCGGCTACCGGGAGCCGGGTTGCGCAGCCGCTCCTCCGCCCGCGCCAGTTCCTCCGGTGTCAATGCCCGCAACTCTCGCACACCTTGAGTCTACCGCGCAGCACTCCGATGCCGCGTCCGGGCTCGCCCCCCTCGCCCGTGGCGACAAAAGACGAATTAGTTCCCAGCGTCCGCGACATACTCGCTCCGCGCTTCCACCGTCAGCTTATGCCCGTTTTCCAGCTTCACCTTCAACTGGTGCGCCCGCCCGTCCGCCTTCCCTGTCGGAACAAACGCGAGCACATAGTGGACCTGCGGCGTCGCCAGCCGCCGGAAGTTGGCTCCGTAGTCGTTGCCGGTCACGTACGTGCCACCAGTCCCATGCGCCAGTTCGGTCAGGACCAGCGGCTGCGCAGGGTTGCCCGCCAGCCGTCCCCCGCCCATGCCCGGCCCGCCTCCAAACCGCGGATCGATCGGCGCCGCACCCGTACCCGCAAAGTCCGTGGCCCCGCCCGTATCGAGCGCATCGATCACCACCTTCGCCTGCAGCGCGCCCTCGATCAGCGCATTCGCCTCGAACCAACGGTCGTGCCCCACCCAAAATCCAGGCGACACCAGAACGATCTTCCGCTTCCCCGGCAGCGTCGACATCCGCCGCACGATGTTCTTCAGTACCTCGACCTGCATCACATCCACGCGCGAGACCCGGCAGAGCCGTGGCGCGCCGAACTGGAGTTGCCCGATGGCATCCCGCAGCTTCGCTTGGTCGTTGGTGAAATCGACCATCGTGTGGCACGACGCCGTAAAGACCGCAGCGCGGTCACCCGGCTGCAATGCGCCGATCTGCCGCCCGGCCGCCTCCCGCACTCGCGCCAGGTCCGTTAACCCGATGGAAACATCATCGAAGAAGTATGCGATGAACCGCTCCGGGACGTCCATCGCGTTCCCCGGCTTCGGCGCGCCCGCGCCGGCGTCCGGCAGCGACCGGTCGGGGACCGTCTGGCTCCCCGGCTTCTCCACCGTAAAGCTCGCGATCTCCACCCGCTTCCCGTTATCGAAGAGCTGAAAGTCTTCCTTGCTCAGGTCTCCGACCTCGTGCCCTTCATGATCCCGGACCACCACGGGTACCTGGATCATCGTCACGCCCGACTTGAACACCTGGCCCGATGGTTCCTGCGCCGCCGCGCTCCACACCAGGCCAAGCACTGCCGCAATGAAAAACCATGTCCTCATATCCGGCCTCTACCGTACTTCCACTGCCGCATTCTCCGCGGTAATCTGCTGCCCTTCCGCGTCGCGCACCACCAGCCGCACCAGGTATCCTCCGGGCTTCAGGTCGAAATCGGTATCGATCACCACCGGAGGCCTCTCCTGCAGCCGGCTCACGGTTTCGTCCAGCAGCCGCAGTTGCAGCAGCTTTTCGGTCCCCGCAATGAAATTGCCGTTGGGATCGAATAGCGCCGCCACAATCGTCAAATCGTTCCGGCTCCGGTCATCCGCCTTGCGCAGGTGGATCCCCTTCAGGTCCACGCTGGTCAGCACGTCCAGTTTTGACTGCTCGCCGGCCTTGGTCACCCGCGTGTGCATCTCCACCGGCAGATTGTGGATCTCGTCCCGCGAGAATACCGCGCTCTCGATCTCCTGCCTGGCCACCTGCACCTCGTCTTCCGCGTGCTTAGGCGCCCAGTACCCTTTCCGCGCTTGCAGCGTTACTTTCTGCGATCCGCCAAGGCTCACTTTCAAAGCGTGAAAGCTGCCGTCCAGCTTCATGTCGGATGGCACAAATCCCAAGACATACAGGTACTCGGGCGCGGTGGCCGCCTTACGGATGCCCGCCTCGAAATCGTTCGTGAAATTCGTGGTGCCGCCGGTCCCCTCCGCCAGCGCGATCAGTTCGTCGGTGGCGGCCTCGTTGTCGATCTGGCGGAATGAGATCTCGTCCTGGATGGTGGTGGCCGCCCCACCCTTCTGGCACGCGTCGAAAGGTGACGGGGTCCAGACCCCGCGGGCATCCACGCTATCGATCAGCACCTTCGACCGGATCGCCAGCGCCATCAGATCCGAACTGCCGCGCTGCAGATCGGGCGGGACAAAAAATCCCGGCGACACCAGAATTACCGTGCGCTGACCGGGCATTCCGGCCATCCGCTGCACTATGGTTTTCAAATCCGCCAGCACCGCCCGCGATTCCTGCAGCCCGCTGGTGAAAGCATCGCGTATCTCCATCACCGCCCGGTCGAAGTCGCCGTACTCCTCCACCGCCAGCCGCAGCGCCTGACACTTCGCCACATCCGTCGCTATCGGATTGAGTCCGACCTGCTGGTCTACCTGCACGGCCTGGAAATAACTCACGTACGCGCCGCAGCCGTTCAATTCGGGCCCGCGAATCGGGCTGGGAGTGATCTTCATCAACTGGTCGCTGAGTTTCTCCCGATCCGCCGTAAAATCGGCGCCGTGCCGCCCCGATGTCGTATACAAGGCCGCGCGATCCTGCGCACCCAGCGAATTATTTATATATTTGACCATCGCATTGCGCACCTGCGGCAGATCCTCGAATCGCGTGTGCAGGTCGTCAAATAGAAACGCGATGAAGCGATTTGGCATGGCCGCGGCGCCGGCTTGCGCATTCGCGGGAGATCCGCCGGCGGCCGGCGGGGCTCCTTCCGCCGCAGGGCTCCCGTGGCCCGCCTTCTGCACATCAAACTTGGCTATCTCCTGCCGTTTTCCTTTATCCAGAATCCGGAAGTCTTCCTGCCGCAGGTTTCCGACCGCATTTCCCGACCGGTCGCGCACGATCACCGGCACTTCTACCAGGTTGCTCTGGACGCGAAATGTCACCGCCTGATTGGAGGTTACAATCTCGTCGTTTTTCGGCGCCGCGGTCTTCACCGGCGCGGCCGCCGGAGGATTGCTTACGCCCAAGGCCGCCGCGACTTCCCTGGTCTCCGCAGCGCTGTAGTGTGGTGTCCCGGTCTTGGCTGCCGCCACCGCCTCGCTACCGGCGCTTACCGGCTCCGGTCCGGCGCCCGCCCAGTAGCCGTTGCGCGCCTGCACCTCCAGCTTGTGTCCCGCGGTGAGCTTCACTTCCAGCTTATGGAAGCCGCTCCCTGTCATCCCCGTCTGCGGTGTGAAACCGAGCAGATACATGTACCTCGGCGCAGCCGCCAACTGCTGGACCGCGCCATCCAGATCGTTGGTGTCGCGTATGAACTGCCCGCCCGTGCCTTCGGCCAAACGCAACTGAAATTCCCACGCGCGCTTGGTAGGTACCAACAGCCCCAGCCCTTGTGTGTCCAGACCGTCCATCACCACGCGCGATCGGACTGCGGTATCGACCAGCCGCATGGTCTCCCGCACGCAACTCCAGTCGGGACCCAAAATGGGTAGTCCCGGACTGATGAATACCAGCGTGCGCTGCCCAGGCAAAACCGACATTCGCCTGACGATCCTGGCGCATTGCACGATCACCAGCCGCGCCACCTCTTCCGCCGTCATTCCGAAGTAAAACGCCGGCAGACCCGGCGCCAGCTTCATCAGCGACGTCCGCAGCTTGTCCCGGTCCGTGGTGAAATCCACGTCGTACTGCCCCGACGCTGTGAACATGGCCACGCGGTCGGACGGCTGCATGTTGTCCAGATACTTCAGCGCCGCGCGGCGCGCATAAGTAATGTCGTCGAAATTCGACAAGTGCGCGTCGTCGAACATCAGTGCCGCAAAATGTTCCGGTATCGCTACCACCGCGGCCTTCGCGGGACCACCCAATTTGCGGTCAACGGCTACGTGCCCGGATGTATCTTCCACGCCGAACTGCGCGATCTCCACCGCCTTCCCGTTATCAAGGAGCTGAAAATCCTGTTTGCTGAGATTGCCGACCGCATTCCCGTGGCTGTCGCGCACCACCACCGGTACGAGCACGAGATTGCTTTCGGCTTTAAAGGTCACCTGATCGCCAGGGGAGGGTGCCGGCGCCTGGGCGAACGCCCTGCAGGCCGCGAGTAAAACCACAATGACAGGCGTGTAACGACACGCACCGCGCGTGTTCATACCACCACCTCCATCTAATGGTACTTGCTTTCACTGCCGCGGCGGCCCGCCGGCCGCCTGACTGATCGACGTTGAAATGTCTGCGTCCGTTTCCGCCGCGCGTGGCGCGTGCCATAATATTCCGAGCCCATGGCTCTCTGTCTGAACGAAGCGGATATCCGTGCCGTACTGCCCATGGCCGACCTGATCGGCGCCATGGAACATGCCCTGTCGGCCTTTTCGAGCGGCGCAGTCGAGCAGCCCGTTCGCGCGGTCCTCGAAATGGGCGACATGGCCTTCTTCGGCGCCATGCCCGGATTCATGCGGGACCCCGCCGTGCTGGGCGCCAAGCTGGTGGCCGTAATCGGAGCGAACCAGACGCGCGGCCTGCCCACTCACCGTGCCAGCATCCTGCTGCTCGACCCCCAGACCGGCGCGCTCCTGGCTGTGATGGATGGCCGCCTCATCACCGAGATGCGCACCGCCGCCGTCTCCGCGGTCTCCGTGAAAAATATGGCGCGGCCGGATGCCGCCGTGCTTACCATCCTGGGAACCGGGGTCCAGGCCCGCAGCCACCTGGAGGCCTTACCGCTGGTGCATGCCTTTCGCGAGGTGCGGGCGTGGAGCCCCACTCCGGATCACCTTCACCAGTTCGCGGCTGAATCCGCCGTTCCAGTCGTGGCCTGCGCGAGTGCCGCTGCAGCCGTCTCCGGCGCCGATGTGGTGGTTCTGGCCACCGCTTCGCCCACGCCGGCGATCGATGCCCGCTGGGTCGCGGCCGGCGCCCACGTGATCTCCATAGGGGCCTGCCGCCCCACGCATCGCGAGATGGATCCCGATCTAGTGGCGCAACGCGCGCCTGGTGGTCGATTCCCGAGCCGCTGCTCTTCAGGAGTCCGGCGACGTCGTGATAGGAATCCGCGAAGGCCGCTTCGCCGCCGCCCACATTGCCGCCGAACTAGGCGAAATCGTAGCAGGCCGCCAGCCCGGACGTACCTCCGCCCAAGAAATCACCGTCTTCAAATCCCTGGGTCTGGCGGTAGAGGACCTGGCCGCCGCCCACTTGGCCTATACCCGCGCCCGCGAGCACAGCCTCGGCAGCCAGATCGACCTCTGAAGACACCAGCCCAATCACTCGTGCCGCAATGCCTCGGCAGGCTGAATTCGCACCGCGCCGAGCGCCGGTACGGACACCGCTGCGCCCATAACGAAAACAAACATGGCGATCGCCATGAAGTAAGCGAGCGGATCGGCAGGGCGTAGGCTGGTCAGGTTGTTGCGCAGGACTGTAGAAATAGCGCCGGAGCCGAGCATTCCGGCGATCAAGCCTATGGCAACCGGCAGCGCCAAAGGGCGGACCACCGCCCGGATTACCCGGGTCCGGCCCGCGCCGAGGGCGACCCGCACTCCTATTTCGCGAGTCCGCTGGTTTACCGTATAACTGGTCAATCCCGCCAGTCCAATGGAGGCAAGCGCGGTTGCGAGGAGTCCCAGCAAACTCAGGATTGCCATGCGCGTCCGGCTCTTAGCCACGGCATTGCCGTAATCTGTCTGTAGCAGGCGCACCACGGGGCGAAGTTTGGAATCCTGCGATCCGGCCACCTTAATCAGAGTGCCCGCCAGAGTGCCGGGCGCTTGAGCCACTCGGACCACCACGGTCGCGTCGCTGTAGTCCTGCGGGGTAAGCGGATAGTACACGCCCATGGCGTTGGCGTCCTGAATATCGAAAGTGCCCGCTTTCGCCACCACACCCACTACCGTAGCCGCATCGGGCACGCTGAGCCGCTTTCCGATGGGATCCTCTCCGGGCCAGTGCCAGCGGGCGAACGATGCACTGACCAATGCCACGCCGCCCTCATGGCTCGCGAAGTTGCGCCCGCGCGAGAGGTGCAGGCCAAGAGTGGCTGCGAAGACGCCGTCCACACGGTTGAACATGACCTTGCGTCCCCGGTCGAAAAACGCCGAGTAGGTATTGCCCCACACGGGCAGCCAGGTCAGGCATGCGCGCTCGACTCCAGGTATAGCGCGCAGGCGTTGGCGCAAGGCGTCGAAGTACTGCATTGCGGCAGCGTCACCGTAACCGTGGTCGTGAAGTCCCGGAGAAAGGATCAACACTTTCTCGTAATTAAAGTCGGGATCAAGTTTCAGAAGCTGTCCGAAGCTTCTGACCAGCTGGCCGGAAATCATCAGTAGTACACAACTGGCGCCCACCTGGGCCGCCAGAAAAACAGAGCGAGCCCGCCCGCCGCGCGGGGCCGAACCCGTCAGCCTGAGCGCGGGCGCAAGGCCGAACGCCACGGCCGCCAGGAACGCGATAACCAACGTGCCGGCCATGACACGCCAGTCAAGCGCCACAAACCAGTCCTGGGGGCCGCCGTCTTCGGCCAGAAGTATCTGCACCGTTACCGCGCTAAGCAACCACGCCATCAGACTGCCGGCTACCGCCAGCAGACTACTCTCCGTCAGCATCTGGCGCACCAGGCGGGCGCGGCTGGCTCCCAGCGCCAGGCGCGTGCGAATCTCACGATCGCGCGCGATACCGCGTGCCAGCAACAGAGATCCCAGGTTGGCGCAGGCCACTACCAGGATGAGCATCACCAGGGTGGCAGCCATGGCTGCTGCCAGCAGTTCCTGCGGGTGCATTCTGTTGCGGCTGAAAGGTGTCATGCTGAGCCGTTCGTCTTTTCCGACAGCTTCCGGATGCGACTCGTGCATCGCCGCGGCCAGCGCCCGGCTCTCTTCTTCGGCTGCGGGCACGCTAACACCGGGATTGAGCCGCGCTGTGCCCTCGACCGAGGCAGAGGTCCAGTCCACAAGCAACTTGCTGCCATCGACGATCCGAGGTTGCTGCGCGATAGCCATCCAGATATCGATGCGGTGCTCGCGCGGGTTGCGCAGAATGCCGGCCACGCGAACCTTCTTTCCGTTCAACAGCAGCGATTGACCGAGAATGTCCGAAGCCGATCCCAGCCGCCGTTCCCAAAAGTGCTGGCTGAGTATCGCCACAGGTTCGGCGCCCGGCGTTTCGTCCAGTGCCGCCGCCAGCGCGCGACCGCGAGCCAGCGGCGGCCCCTGCTCTCGAAAATAGGATGCCGTCACGAAATTTACCGTGACATTATCCTGCACCGTCGATACGCCAAACGCAACGGAGTCCTCGTGCGCCGCGATGACTGCCCGGAACGAATGCGCGTGTTCCGCGTAGAAAGCCAGTACGGGATAAGCGATGGTGGTACCCATACCATTCGGGAACCAGCGGACCAACTCCACGAGGCTATCGGGATCGCGCACGGCAGGCGTGGTTCTGAGCAGGAGCATCCGAAACGCGGTGAGGTTGACACCCATACCCAGCGCCAGAATAAGGACCGCCGTAAGAGTAAAACCAGGCGACCTGCGCAGCAGGCGAAGTGCATAGCGAAGGTCTTGAAACAGACGGTCGAGCCACGACCATCCCCAGATTTCGCGCGACGACTCCATGAGGCGCAAGGGACTGCCGAACGACGGGTCGGCGCCGGATTCTGCCTCTGCGATCATTTCCCGGTGGACGTCCATCTCCTCCCATAGCTCGCGCTCCATGCGGCGTCGTTGCAGCAAATACCGAATGCGGCGGAACAGTTCTGTCATTTTGCAAAAAACCTCATGCGAATTTGAGGACGGCCTGAATGGCTTCGCTGACGTGGCTGTAGCCCGACAGCTCCGTCGCGAGTTGCTTTCGCCCAGCCGGGGTGAGGGTGTACAAACGAACGCGCCGCTTCGTATCGGAGGTCCCCCAGCGGGCGGCCACCCAGCCCTTCAGAAGCATTTTTTGGAGCGCAGGGTAGAGTGAGCCCTCTTCGACCAGCAGCACGTCGCCGGAGACTTGACGGATACGTTGGGCGATGGCGTAACCATGCATAGTCCCCGCCTGCAAGACGCGCAGGATAAGCATGATAAGAGTGCCGGGAACAAGATCGGGACCCGCCTTAGGCATAGTTAATCTATACATAGATTAACCATCTCTTGTCAAGGGCCCCGGCGAGCGGAGTTCGCCCCGCCGCCTACTCGTACCGGATCGCGTCCAGCGGACTCACTCCCGCCGCCCGCCGCGCCGGAATCCAGCAGGCCACTGCAGAAACCGCCAGCAGCACCGCCGCCGTGACGGCGAACGCCACCGGATCGTGCGGGCTCACCTCGAACAGCAGGCTCGCCACATACCGCCCAATAGCCAGCGCCGCTAAAGCCCCCACCGCGAGTCCGGCGAATACCGGCCGCATGCCCTGGCGCAGCACCATCCCGAGCACGCTTCCCTTCCCCGCCCCCAGCGCCATGCGAATGCCGATCTCCGCGCGCCGCCGCGCCACCGCATACGAAACCACTCCGTACGTGCCGAATGCCGCCAAGGCGAGCGCCGCGAGCGCGAATAGCAGCACCAGCATCGTCTGGAACCGACGCCGGGCCACCGATTGGGACATGATCTGCTCCAGCGTCCGCTCTTCGGGAACGGGAACGTCGCTATCCACGCTCCACACCGCCGCGCGCAGAGCCGCCGCGATCGACTTAGGATCCATCGCCGTACGCACCAGAATCGACGACCAGTTTTGCGGGCGCTGCCACAGCGGGATGTAAAGCATGTCCACCGGACTGTGATCCAGGCTGGTACTGCGCGCGTCGCCTACCACCCCGACCACCTCGTGCACCGCGCCATTGTCCACCAGTTTGCGGCCCACCGGGTCGGCGTTCGGCCATAGCTTACGGGCCAGGCTTTGCGAAATGACGGCCACCAGGTGGTTGCGGTCCAAAGGCTCGAAATCGCGTCCGGCGCGCACCGGGATGCGCAGGGTCCTGAAATAACCGGGACTGATGAAGCGCAGATTTGCGGTAGGCAGCTGCGGATCGGGACGCGGATCGTTTTCGGTTTTGACGATATCGATCCAGCTCTCGCCTTCAAGAGGCAAATAAGAGGAAATGGCCGCCGATTCGACGCCGGGCAGGGCGCGCGCCTTATCGAGTACGGTATCGAGGAAGCGGGTGACGTCTACGTTCTCCGCGTACTTCGCTCCAGGCAGCGCCACGTTGACCGCCAGCACACGCTCGATGTCGAAGCCTCGGGGGATAGTCGTCAGCCGCACGAAACTCGAAAGGAACAGGCTCGCGGTCACCAGCAGCGCCGCGCACAAGCCGACTTCGAGAGCCACCAGGAGATTTCGCAGACGCAGTCCGGCCGGTCCGCCGGCGTTGGCATAACTGGTGGATTTCAGCGTCTCGTACGGCGCGCCGCTGGACGCGCTGCGCAGCGCCGGCAGAATGCCCGACATCAACCCGGTGAGCGCCGAAATACATAGCGCGAAAACCAGCACGCGCCCGTCAATCGAAACATCGCCCAGACGCGGCAAATCCACCGGCGCGGCCGCCAGCAAGCGTTGTAGTCCCAAAACGGCGAGAATTATGCCGAGGCCGCCGCCCAGCGTCGCGAGCACGCCCGCTTCCGCCAGCGAGTGCCGCGCCAACTGCCAGCGGTTGGCGCCCAACGCCGTGCGAATGGCCAACTCGCGGGCCCTTCCGGCGGCGCGCGAAAGCGACAGGTTCGCCAGGTTCACGCAAAGCACCAGCAGCACCGCGCCTACTGCCGACAGCAGCACAATCAGGCTCCGCCGGACATCGCCGGTCAGCGTTCGCGCGAGCGGCGTGATGGTAGGAACTATTTTCCATGCCTGCCCGCCGATCTCCGCATCGATCGCCGCCTCCGCGGCTGTGAGTTCCGCCCGCGCGCGCGCGATTGAAACGTCCGCACCTAGCCGCGCAACCGCGTTGTAGTTCAAATCCCCTTCGTGCGGCAAGATGTCCTGCGCGTCGTACGCCAGTGGCCGGAACATCTCCATCCGCCCGTGCAACCGCGTGCCGCTATCGTTGGGCTGTTGCGGAAATTCGAAATCCTGCGGCATGACTCCCACCACCGTGTACGGCCTGCCGCCCAGGCTGATCTGGCGCCCAATAACGGAAGGATCGCCGCCGAACCGGCGCCGCCAGATGGAATCGGCAAGCATCACCACCTGGTGCTGCCCGAAATGATCTTCGGCCTCGAGGAAGGAACGGCCCAGCCGCGGACTGAAGCCCAGCACCTCGAAAAAATTCGCCGAAAGCTGCGCCCCCGAAATCAACTCCGGACGCCCATCGCCGGTTAAGCTCATGGTGGTGTTGCGGTAGACTCCGATCCCTGCAAACGAGTGCGTGCGCCTGCGCCATTCCACGAGCTGACCCAAATTGATCGGCAGCGGCTCGCCCTCGCGGAATTGAGGAGTGGAAATCGAAATCGCTACCAGCCGCTGCGGATCGGGAAAATCGAGCGGACGCAGCAGCACTCCGTTCACCATCGAGAAAATCGCGGTATTCGCCCCGATCCCCACCGCCAGGGTGAGAATCGCCATGGCCGCGAAGCCGCGGTCTTTCCAAAGCGTTCGAAAAGCATATCTCATGAGCGAAACGCCTCCTCGAAGAACGGCCGAGGGCGGCCAGTCTATTTCAAATAACGAACCGGACACTTCAGGCGACGCAAATATTACTTCGCTGCCATGGCCCGCTTGATCGCGTTCCAGCCGACGAGAGTCACCTGGTTGTCCTTCAGCGCCTGGCGGAACTCCGGGCTGGTGACTACGTTGAAGTCGCGCTGTCGCCAGGCACTGCCATAGGCGGGGTGGCTTTCGGTGACGGCCTGCATCTCGGCATCGTCGTATGCCAGGTGGACGATCAACTCCGACAGGCCCGGCTTGAGCCCGCGGATGAGGCCCAGGTAATACGTCGCCCAGTCTTCGGGCTTGGTGCTGGTGGCCATCAGGATAGCGTCGGGCATAATGTCGGTGTCTTTCACCAGCGCCAGCATGGCCGCGGGGGCGCCCGGCGTACGCATGGCCAGGAACGGCAGGCCATATTCGCGCGCCACCTTCACGTACGCGGCAAAGTACGGAGCGGTGAACAGCGTCCCCATGTGGCTGTCGAGATGCGTGGGATGGATGCCCACCTTCATGGCGCGCTCGACCTGGGCGCGGATCTCGGTTTCGACCTCTTCGGGCTTGGCGCTCTTCAGCACGAACGGAACATCCGGCCAGAGGTTGCCGTCAGGCCCGAGCAGGCCGGGCACCAGGTCGCGGGAGGCCACCGGTCCCCAGCGGTAGTTCTTCCATTCGCTGGTGAGGGTGAGGTGCAGGCCGAGATCGGCATCGGGGTGTGTCTTGGCGTACTCCGCCACTTCGGTCAGCCACGGGCAGGGGACCATGATGCTGGCCGAACTGGCCGCCCCGTGGTCGAGCGCGACGAAGCTGGCCTGGTCCTGAGAGTGGCTTACGGCCAGGTCGTCGGCATGGATGATCAGCAGTTTGGCGCCCGCAGGGTAGCCCAACCGCTCGGCCGTATTCTTCGTCTGCGCCAGCGCCAGGGGTGCCAGCAGCGCCAACACCAACAACGGTCTTCGTGCCATGCTCGCCTCCGAAGACCAAATATTAGCGCAATCTGGTCAGTGCTCGGATTTGGCGGGCGTCAACTGTGTCTCAGGGATGCTCCAGGTCAGCCGGCCATGCTCGTTGTAGATCTTCACCGAGCCCTGGCCGTTGCGATCCACCCCGATCTCGACGCGTTTGGCGCCCGTATCATCGACCGCAACGAGTTTCTCCGCAGTCAGCGTTTTCGGCCATTGCCGTTCCTGCGCGTAGACGGGCAGAACCCGGTTGGACAGTGTGCCGCCCAGAAAACCGGCCAGGATCGCCGCTGCCGTGAGGAGCACTTCTCTCGTTGTCACACGACACCTCCGGTTCGTTATTTCTCAAACCAGAAATGCCGCCAGTGGCGCTACCCTTTCAGGCGTGATGCGCTGGCTTCCACAAAAGCGCGGATCAGCGGGTGGCACTGGCCAGGCTCGGAGGACAATTGCGGCTGAAATAATGTTGCGATGAAGAACGGATGGACGGGCAGCTCGGCCACGCGAATGTCGCCGTTCGCCGAGAAACCGGTCAGCGCCAGCCCGGCCGACTCCAGCGCGCCGCGATAGTCCGGATTCACCTCGTAATTGCAGAAGTAGCGCTCGGAGATCTCCTCATATCCGTAGATCCGGGCGGCGCGCGAACCGGGCCGCAAGCGAATCGGGGCGGCCGCATGCAGGCTGGGTGCGCCGGGCGTGCGATCCGGCATGGGACAGGCGACCGCGGTGATCAGCAGATTCGAGGAGGGCACGCCGTGTTCCGCCGAATCGGCGTCCGTAAGCCCCATCACGTTCCTGGCATACTCTAACAGAGTATGTTGAAAGCCGCCTCAAGTAGCCAGCAGCGGCCAGCCTTCGATGCGCGCGAAACCGATCGCGGCGAAGGCGCCTTCCATGCTGCGGTAAGGGCTGCCGGAAGCGATGAACAGGCCATGGTACTGGCGGCAGATTTTGGCGGCATCGCGCGCGGCGCATTCGGTGGCCACCCACTTGGATTCCAGGGGCAGACCGAGGGCTTCCGCCGCGTGGCCCAGCGAAGCGTTGATGGCGTGATGGGTAGGATATTCGGGGTTGAAATCGCCCACGATGGCGATGCGGACGGGCTCGCTCATTTGATCTATGCTAGCGGCACGCGCCCATCCGCGCAAGCAGCGTCTGTTCGTGTCGCTTTGTTACACTCAGAGAAGACCTACTGGCCCGAAATTGATCCATCCTGCCATACGTGACCTCTTCCTCAGCCTGAGCCGTCATCCTGCATTTCAGGAACTACTGCGGCGCCTGCCATCGGGACCGCCGGAGATGCGGCTCACGGGGCTGAACACGACCGCCAAAGCGATTTATTCCGTGCTGCTGTGGCAGCTCACCGAACGGCCGCTGGTGATTATCGCTGACGGCAACAAGCGGGCGGAGGAGTTGTTTGAAGCGGTCGATACTTTCTACACGCTGCTGATCGGGAGCCACGAGACGGCGGGGCCGCAACTACTTCCCGCGCTGGACGTGCTGCCGATGCAAGGCATGTCGCCGCACGCCGAAATCTGCGAGCAGCGCGCCATCGGCTTATGGAGGCTGGCCACACGGCGCGTTCCCGTCACCATCATGCCGGTGGCTTCGGCGCTGCTCAAGACCGAGGCCGGCGATTTTTACCGGCAGCTCGCGCTGAACCTACGCACGGGCGACGAAGTGCCGCTACAGGACGTGGTCGCGCATCTGGAAAGCGTGGGCTACGAGAAACGCGAACCTGTCGAGATGGTCGGCGAATATTCGGTGCGCGGCGGTATCCTGGACGTCTTTTCGCCGGAAGCTCCGAAGCCCGTGCGCGTGGATCTGTTCGGGGATCTGCTGGAATCCATCCGGCGCTTCGATGTGGAATCGCAGCGCTCGGTGATGAAGGTCGATGAAGCCACGCTGCTGCCGCTGACGGAGTACCAGAAATCGCGCGCGCTGCTGGCGGAGATCTCGGAGAGGCTACAGGAATCGGGCGTTTCTACGCGCGATCTGCCGGCGCCGGGCGACACATTTCCCGGCTGGGAACTGCTGGTGCCGCTGGTGCGGCCGCGCCGGCACTCGGTGTTCTCGCTGTTCGACCGGCCGCTGGTGCTGTGGGACGAGCCGGCCCAGGTGCGCGCTGCCAGCGACCGACTGTGGAAGCGCCTGGAGCAAACGCCCGCGTCGCCGGCTTACGATCCGGCCAGTGTTTTCCTGCGGCCGGAGGAACTGGAAAGCGCAGCGGCCGGTGCGCCGCACCTCGCCCTCGAA
This sequence comes from Bryobacterales bacterium, assembly GCA_963843255.1. Lineage (GTDB taxonomy): Bacteria > Acidobacteriota > Terriglobia > Bryobacterales > Bryobacteraceae > Bog-159. The sequence goes on from CAWJJQ010000015.1 coordinate 36,338, forward strand.
GAACTGGAAGTGGTGACGGAGGTGGTGTCCGATGCGACGGCGGTCAGCTTCTACATTCCCACGCGGCCTTCGCTCACGTTCCACGGCAACATGCAGGTAGCCATCGCGGAGGCGCGCAACCTGGCGGAGAGCGGATCGCGCGTGGCGTTCTTTGCCGAATCGAGCGGTGAGCTGGAGCGCGTGGCCGATATCTTCAACGAATACGGCGTACCTTACCAACTGGGGCTGGAGCAATCGGAATCCACGCCGGAATACCTCGCGGGACGCGCTTACATGGCCGGATCGGTGGCGTCCATTTACCTGATCCGCGGGGCGGTGCGGCGCGGTGTGGTATTCCGCGATGCGGGGCTGGCCATCTTCGGCAGCGAGGATCTGTTCGAGACCTCCGAACTGGTGGCGCGCGCTCCGGCCGGTAAGTCCGCGCTGGCGAAGTTCTCCGCCGACCTGATCGATCTGAAGCCGGGCGATTACGTGGTGCATTCCGAGCACGGGGTGGCGCAATTCCTGGGGCTGCGCGAAATCGATCACGGCGAGGCGCGCGGCGACTACATGCTGCTCGAATATGCGGGCGGTGCGAAGCTTTACGTGCCGCTGACCCGCATGGACCTGGTGCAGCGCTTTCGCGGGGCGGGCGAATCGGCGCCGCCGCTTGACCGCATGGGCGGCGCCACGTGGACCCGCACCAAGACGCGCGTCAAGGCCAAGATGCGCGACATGGCGGACGAGTTGCTGAAGCTGTACGCCGAGCGCAAAATGGCGGAAGGCTTCGCCTTCTCGCACGACAGCAACTGGCAGCGCGAGTTTGAAGACGCCTTCGAATTCACCGAAACGAAAGACCAGCTCAGCGCCATCAAAGACATCAAGCGCGACATGGAAGGCTTGCAGCCCATGGACCGGCTGCTATGCGGCGACGTGGGCTACGGTAAAACGGAAGTGGTGATGCGCGCGGCCTTCAAAGCCATGGGCGACGGCAAACAGGTGGCCGTGCTCGCGCCCACCACGGTGCTGGCGTTCCAACATTTCGAGACGTTCAAGCGGCGGTTTCAGCCGTTTCCGATCCGCATCGAGATGCTGAGCCGGTTCCGCTCACCGAAAGAGGTAAAAGCCTCGCTGGCTGACCTGGCGGAAGGCAAGGTGGACCTGGCGGTGGGCACGCACAGGCTGCTGTCGGCCGATGTGGTGTTCAAAGACCTGGGACTGGTGATCGTGGACGAGGAACAGCGCTTTGGCGTGAAGCACAAGGAGCGGCTGAAGCAGATGCGCAAGAGCGTGGACGTGGTCACCATGAGCGCCACGCCCATCCCGCGTACGCTGCACATGTCGCTGCTGGGGTTGCGCGACATGTCGGTGATCGAGACGCCGCCCAAGGACCGGCTTTCGATTCAGACCACGGTGGCGCATTTCCAGCCACAACTGATCCGGTCGGCGCTGGAGCTGGAACTGGGCCGCGGCGGGCAGGTTTACTTCCTCCACAACCGGGTGGATTCGATCTGGAAGCGCGCGGCGGATCTGCAGCAACTTGTCCCCGGAGCGCGGATCGGCGTAGGCCACGGGCAGATGGGCGAGGCGGAACTCGAGAAGACCATGCTCAAGTTCATGCGGCACGAGTACGACATCCTGGTCTGCACCACGATCGTCGAGAACGGGCTCGACATACCGCTGGCGAACACTATCATCATCGAGAACGCGGAGCGCTATGGACTGTCAGAGCTGTACCAGTTGCGGGGGCGGGTAGGCCGGTCGAACCGCCGCGCCTATGCCTACCTGCTGGTGCCGCCGGATACGGAGCTCAGCGAGATCGCGCGCAAGCGGCTGGCGGCGCTCAAGGAGTTCAGCGACTTGGGCGCGGGCTTCAAGATTGCGGCGCTCGACCTGGAACTGCGCGGAGCAGGCAACCTGCTGGGGGGCGAGCAGCACGGCCACATCAACGTAGTGGGCTTCGACATGTATGTGCGGCTGCTAGAAGAGACCGTGCGCGAGCTGAAGGGTGAAGAGGTTCCGGTGGAGATCCATTCGAGCCTCAACCTGGGCCTGGATATCCGCATTCCGGCGGATTACATTTCGGACGAGAACCAGCGGCTGCGCGCCTACCGGCAGATTGCCAATGCGGGCACGGCGGCGGACCGGGAGCGGGTGGAGAAGGAGATGGAAGACCGCTACGGTCCGGTGCCGGAGGCGGTGCGCAACCTGCTCGAATACTCGGCGCTGAAGACCGCGGCGGAGAAACTGGGGATTGAGGCGATCGACCGGCGGCACAGCGTGCTGAACGTGAAGTTCCATCCGGAAACGCACATCGACCCGGCGCGGCTGATGAATTTGGTGAGCCACACGCGCGGGGCGCAGTTCACTCCCGCGGGGGTACTGATCCTGCCGCTCGATGGGGCGGTGGCGCCGGCGGAGGTCCTGGAATTTCTGAAACAGCGGATGGAACAGCTGCAGCCGCGGGCGGCGTAGCGCCAGCTTCACAGCGGGCCGAAAGGGCACGCCGCAAGGGACTTGCGCGCCAATGCTAGAATGTCAAATATATGTTTCGCAAGGCCCTGCCGCTACTGGCGGCATCTGTTTACATAGCGGCGGCAGCCGACGTACACATCGTGGAAGAGATTGTCGCGAAAGTGAATAGCGACATCATCACGCGCGGGGAACTGTCGCACACGCGCCAGGAAATCCTGGACGAACTGCGCCAGCAGGGCTTGAGCGGGGCCAAGCTGGAGCAGGCGGCCAACCAGAAAGCGGCCGACTCGCTGCGCGATCATATCGACCAACTGCTGCTGGTGCAAAAGGCCAAAGACCTGAACATCAACGTGGATTCGGAGATCACCAAGCGGCTGGCGGAGATGCAGGTGCAGAGCAAGATCACCGACGAAGACAAGTTCCACGATTTCATCCGCGAGCAGATGGGCATGCCGTATGAGGACTTCCGGCAGCAGGTGAAGAACCAGCTTCTGACGCAGCGGGTGATCGGCGAGGAAGTCAGCTCGCACGTGGTGATCCCGGAGCCGGAGAAGCGCAAATACTACGACGAGCACAAGAACGACTTCGTGCGCGACGAGCAGATTTTCCTGCAGCAGATCCTGATTGGGACCGAGGGCAAGACGCCCGAGCAGGCCGCGGCGGCCGAAAAAAAAGCCAAGGACCTGGTGGCGCGCGCGCGCAAGGGCGAAAAATTCGCGGACCTGGCGGCCACCAATTCGGACGATCTGGAGACCGCCCGCAATGGCGGCGAACTACCGGGATACAAGCGCGGGCAGTTGATCAAGCAAATTGAAGACGTGGTCTGGACGCAGAAGAAGGGCTACATCACGGATCCCATCCGGGTACCCACCGGCTTTTTGATTCTGCGCGTGGTGGACCGCTATGAGAAAGGGCTGGCCACCTACGAAGAGGTGGAGAACGAGATCAACGAACGCATGATCATGCCGCAGATGCAGACCAAGGTGCGGACGTACCTGACCAGGCTGCGGACGGAAGCGTTTCTGGAGATCAAGCCCGGTTACGTGGATAGCGGCGCGGCGCCTGGCAAAGATACGGTCTGGAGGGATGTGGCGCAGTTGAAGCCGCAGACGGTGACCAAGGAAGAGGTAGCCACGCACAGGAAGCGCAAGAAACTGCTCTGGGTGGTGCCGATTCCGTGGACGGGCGGTACGGTGAAGAAGCCGGCCCCGCAGTCCACACCCGCGCCCGCCGCGGCGCCCGCCCCGGCTACGGCCGCGACGCCTCCGCGCGCCACGGCACCGTCCCAGCCGTAAACGCGGCTCCTCATGAAATCGCCCTATGTGATGGATCTCAAGCCGGATCAAGTGATCACGGGCAGCTTTCTGGTCTGCTCGAAGGAGATCCGGCAGAAGAAAAAGGGCGATCCGTACCTTTCGCTGCTGCTGGGGGACCGCACAGGCGAGCTGGACGCCAAGATGTGGGACAACGTGGCAGACGTGATGGCCACGTTCGAGCGCGACGACTTCGTCAAAGTCAAAGGGCTGCTTCAGATCTTCCATAACCGGCCGCAGTTGACGCTGCACACTATTCACAAGGTGGACGACCGGGAAGTGGATTTCACGGATTTCTTTCCGGCATCCAAACGCGATCCGGCGGAGATGTGGCGGGAGCTGCGCGAATTCGCCGCGGCCATCGCGAATCCGCATCTGCGCGGGCTGGTGGCCGCCTTGCTTGACGACGAAGATATCGCACGGCGCTACCCTGTGGCGCCGGCCGCCAAGCAGATCCACCATGCGTATTTGGGCGGGCTGATCGAGCACGTGCTGTCGCTGTGCCACCTGGCGCGCATGACCGCCAGCCACTACGCGATTATCGATGCCAGCCTGCTGATGACCGGCGTGATCCTGCATGACATCGGCAAGATCTACGAGCTGAGCTACGAGCGCGGATTCAGTTACAGCGACGAAGGGCAGTTACTGGGACACATGCTGATCGCGGTGCGCATGATCGGCGATAAGCTGCGTGGGATGCCGGACTTTCCGCCACGGCTGCGGTCGCTGGTGGAGCATATGATCATCAGCCATCACGGGCAACTGGAGTACGGCTCTCCCAAGACGCCGGTGTTTCCGGAGGCTATGCTGCTGCACTACCTGGACGATCTGGATTCCAAGATGGAGTGTATGCGGCACCTGATTGAGACGGACCGTCAACTGACCGGCAATTTCACCAGCTACAGCGGATCGCTGGAGCGGGTGGTGCTAAAGAAGGAGAGCTACCTGGGGATGCCGGCGCCCGCGCCGCAAACATCCGTGCCGCAGGTTCCCGCGCCGCAGGCAAGCGTGATGCAAGGCGGGGCACCCGCGGCGCCCAAGCCGCAGTCCGCTGTTCCACCTCTTCCCAAAGCCAAGCCGGCGCCCAGCTCGGCATTCGGCGATAAACTGCTGCAGGCGTTACAGCCCGCCGTTCCGGAGAAATGATGCGCAAGGCCGCGCCGCGCGAGATACCGCCTCCATTGGAACTGGTGTGCCTGAACGCGCTCTGGTCTCTCGAACAAGGGTCGGTGAAGGACGTGTTGCAACTGATCAACCAGAACCGGACCCTGGCGTACACCACGGTGATGACTATGCTGGACCGGCTGGTAGGCCGGAAGGTAGCCACGCGCCACAAGAGCGGCCGGTTTTTTATTTACGCACCCACCGTCTCACGCAACGACATGCGGCGGATCGCGCTGCAGGAATTTCTGGATAGTTACTTTGAGAGCTCGCGGGAGCAGTTACTGCGGTTCCTGGATGCGGAGCCGCGCGCGGCAGACCCGGAGCCGCGGCCAGTTACACATATCGACACGGTGTTACTGTAAGTGACTTACGGCTGAGCCACAGTGATATAGAACGGCATGCTCAGGTCGCCATTGAAGGAGACGGTGACGGGCACCTGCTGGCCGGAAACAGAAGCCGTGAGCGCGAACTGAATGAGTAGATCGCCGGAGCCATCCTGCGCCTGCTGGATCGTGAATGCCGGGATATTGACGCCGCCTTCGGTAACTGCTAGACGGCCGGGGGTTAGGGTGACGGCCGGATCCAGACCGCTCACAGTCAGCGTGACCGTGCCTCCAGGGGTAGCCGGCTGGGAGGTTTCGAGGGCGGTCCCAGAGGAAGAGAATGCGCCCAGGATGACCGGCGGAGGCGGATCGATCTGCAAGACCACCGGGTAGCCGCTCATGCCGCCGTTGTTCAGGGTGAGCACCGCCGGACCCACCGGGAGTCCCGCGGGAACCACGAAATTAATCTGGGTTGCGGAGGCATACAGAACCTGCACTTGCTGACCCTTCAGCGTGAGCGATGGATTACCGCCGGCCATGGCGAGGTTCTGTCCGAAAATGGAGGCGACGGCGCCCGGGTAGAGGCTGTTCTGCACGGGATAGAAGGCGTTGGAAATCGGGAGTTGGAGAGCGGGCAGGTTGGGATTCGCCGGCTTCACCTGGAAGCCCATGGGCTGCTCGTATACCTGAAATCCGGATATAACACTGGCCACTGTGCCGCGCTGCAGGGCCGTGGGCGATACGGTTACATTGGCCCAGACCTCGTTCGGACTAATGACCCACAACCGACGCACGGTAACATCTCCGGAACCGAAGCCTAAGGTGGTGATCCCATCCTCAAACTGCATATTGGAGCTGGTGACTTTCACCATGGCCGACACACCCTGCGGCATGGCGGAGACGGAGATAGCAGCCGCGGGCGGGCTGCTTTGCGGATAAGTATAAGTCAGGGGGCTTTGCGACTGTCCCAGGCTCTGCATGGAATTCTGCCCGTCGATGTTGAAGACCGTCATGGTGGCGGTCTGATTGCTGGCGCCGGGCGGCGGGATTACAGTGATTGCCCCGGACTGGGTGAAGAAAGGGTTCGGATCCGGCTGGCCTGGCAGGCTGTCGAAGAAGACACGGCTGCCGGCATCCAGGTTCGTTCCGGTCACAGTCACGGATCCATCGGAGTTAGTAGTGAGGGCTGTGATCGCGGGGGGCGGATTGCCCACCATTTCAAGCGCCAGGGGCAACACGAAGATATCGTCGGGCAGGGTGAAAAGCAGGTGCTCCGGACCGAGCGCGGGCGTGGAGGTGTAATCGAAGTCCATGGACAGGAGCACGGTGTTCACGTCGCTATAAACCTGCTGTGCGTAGTCCGCAAGGTTGCCCCCAGGCGCGCCCAGCGCCTGCACGCTCTGCACGGAGGTGGAGGTCGCGCTAGAAGTGATTCCCTGCCCCTGAGCCACTACTGTCTGGACGGCGGCACCGGCATTTAGATATGCCGGCTGAATATAACCCGAGGCGGAGTTATAAGAGTAAGAAGTCACATCGTAAACTTCCACGGCGGAGCGCGGCTGAACCGTAAAGTTGACATTGCCGACGACGGCTCCCTGGGCGACGGCAATGGGTGTGAACTGGCTGGGGTCCCAGACGGCGGGGCCGGGAGAGAAGGTGCTGACAAACGGTGCGCTGGGTGGAATCTGATTGCCGTTGACATCCCAGGGGCCCAGAATATTGTCAGTGGGCGGCAGGGGATGCACATATACCCAGTAGTTACCCGGCGGCAAACCATCGATCTCATAAGTTCCATCCGGAAGGGTCAGGGTGCTGACCGCCGGTCCGTTAGGCAACAAGGCAACCACGGAAGCAATGTGGACGCCGGCACCATTCATTGTTACCTGGCCGGTGATGGATCCATAGCCGACCGGGTATCCGGCACGGGGATAGAGCAGTGAAATACCGGCAACGTCGTCGGCGTCGAGTGGATAGGCGACCGAAGTCGCTCGCGACACGGCCGTAGACATAGCGGCCGCAGTATAAGTGTGCTGCAGACCGAGAGCATGGCCGATCTCATGCACTAAGGTGGTGAAGAAACTACCGGTATAACTCGGTCCGGTGAAGCTATCCGTATCCGCCGCGGCCGAGGGCAACTGCAGATTGGAATTCAGGTGGATCATCGACGTGCCGATGGGAACGAAGGTGCTATCAGCGGGCACGACGGCGGGGACCGAGAAGCCTGTATAAGCCAGCACGCCCCTCATTTCCTCGAATACGATTTCGCCGGTGGGAACGCTTTGCGGAGTGCCGGCTACCTGCAGGCCGCCGAAGGCCACGCGCAGGTCGGAGGTAGGGACAGCGTTCCAAACCTGGGTAGCATTGCGGATCTGCTGCAGGACGGAAGGAAAACTGTCGTTCTGGGTGTAGCTGGCGGGACCGGCGTCGGAGACAAAGAAAGTGACGGTCTTATCAGGCAGGGCGGTGAGATCGAATTTTTCGAAGACGACAGTGTAGGGCGAGGAGGAGTTCAGATAGTGAACGTAGTGATAGTAAGCCGGCGACGGAGCGACACCCGCAATAAGCGCGGCCACAGCGAGCGCCCCTATGCGCACCCGCGCGCGGGTCATTGGGAGCCCCCCGCGGCGATCTGCGAAACCAACTGCGGGAAAGGCATACTGATGGGCTGATAGTTAACCACCTGTCCGGTACCGCGGGCCAGGACCGTCTCGGTGGTAGGCATCTGGGAGGCGGTCACGTTGCCGGAGTTATCTGTCAGAAGGTTAAAGACACCCTGGGTAAAGCCAAGGGTAAAGGTGGCGCCTTTATTGGTGGTCCAGAGGAAGAGCAGGTACTGCCGGCCGGCGGCGAGTTGGGGAGCGCCGGGGAAGATCTGGCGGGTACCGTTGGCAGTTCCGCCCGGGACGAGCACTTCGAGAGCGGTTTGGCTGCCGCCTTTCCACTGCTGTTGGACGCTGATCTTGTAATGGGTATAAATGGTGGCGCCGCTATAAGAAGCGGTGGATCCGGTGACCTTGCCCTGGAGGATGAGGGTAGATTGCGAGATCAGGTCGTTGACGGAGAGCAGCTCGAGCGTGGCACCCCAAGCGGGGGCGAGGAAAAGAGCAAGGCATAGCACGAGCCGCGCTGGTTTGGGCACAAATCGCATAAGAGCACTTCCAATACCAACTCAAGCAACTGAAAATAAACTACTTATAATGGTGTAACTGCTGCCGGCTGTGTTTCTTGGACACGCTTTCGTGGCCGCATGCCCCACTCCGGCATTATGATTTTCGGACTATAAGAAGTGGCACTCTCAAATCGTGCCGCACTGGATTAATTGTATTACCGAATATCAGATCTTTCAAACGGCGGTGGCCGTGGGCGCCCATGATGATGAGGTCGGGGGCGATTTGGGAGGCATAGCGCACGATTTCGCGGCCTGGCTCGGGGCCATGGATAATGGCGGCTTCCACTTCGATCCCCTCGGCCCGCAAGGATTCGCTAATGCGGTTGAGGTAATGCTCGCCGGCCTCCACTTCGGCGGTAGCGGCCAAAGGTCCATAGACGCGGCTGGTGACGCCTTCTTCCACGTGCAGCAGGTAGAGCTTGGCGCCGTGCATTTTGGCCATGGCGGCGGCGTGCCCAAGCGCCTGGCGGTCGAGGTCGGTATGGTCCAAGGGCACCAGGATGCGGCGGTATTCGAGGGGCGCGGGCGGTTCGGCGGCGGGGGCTTCGGGGACGGTGAGAGAGGTTCGGCCAAAGCCATGCCGCACCCAGTGGGAGATGGCGGGCTCGAAGGAGATCCAGAGGAGTAGGGCGGCCAGGGTGATGCCCACCAGGCCGATCGGCAGCCAGATGGCGGGGCGGCTGGCGGAGGATCCCAGCAATTGCCCTATGCCATCGGCGAGCAGCCATACGTTAAGTCCCAGGATGAGGAGGGCAACGGGCCAGGAGAGCAGCTTGACCCAGGCTTTGTTGGCGAAGCTGCCCATGCGGCGGCGATCGCTGGTGAAGTGGATCAGGGGGATGACGGCGAAGGGCAACTGCATGCTGAGGATCACCTGGCTGAGGATCAGCAACTGGTAGGTGCCTTTGTCGCCGGAGACGTAGACGGTGATCGCCGCGGGCACGATGGCGATGCCGCGGGTGATCAGGCGGCGCAGCCAGGGGCGCATACGGATATTCAGAAAGCCCTCCATAACGATCTGGCCGGCGAGGGTGCCGGTGAGCGTGGAGGACTGGCCGGAACAGAGCAGGGCCACGGCGAACAGGATGCCGGCGGCGGCAGTGCCCAGAAGCGGGGCGAGCAGCAGGTGGGCCTGCTGGATCTCGGTGACCACCACGCCGTGCCGGAAGAAGACGGCTGCAGCCATGATCAGGATGGCGGCGTTGACCAGCAGGGCGGCATTCAGCGCAACCACGGAATCGACCAGATTGTAGCGGCAGGCGGCGCGTTTGCTGGCATCCGTGTGGCCGATCTGGCGGGTCTGCACCAGCGCGGAATGCAGGTAGAGATTGTGCGGCATCACGGTGGCGCCGAGCATGCCGATGGCGACGTACAGGCTTTTGTTATTGAGGTGGGGAATTACGCCCCAGAGGACCTGGGAAGCGACCGGGCGGGCCAGCAGGATTTCGATGCAGAAGCAGGCGGCCATGACGGCGATCAGCGCCAGGATGAAAGCTTCGATATAGCGCATGCCGAGGCCCTGGAACCAGAGGATCAGTAGGGTGTCGGAAGCGGTGAGCAGGACGCCGATCAGCAGCGGGACGTGGAACAGGAGATTGAGGGCGATGGCGGCGCCCAACACTTCGGCCAGATCGCAGGCGGCGATGGCGATTTCGCAGAGCACCCAGAGGGCGATGGTGATGGGGCGCGGGTAGGTTTCGCGGCAGGCCTGGGCCAGATCGCGGCCGGTGACGATGCCGAGGCGGGCGCTGAGGGTTTGCAGCAGGATCGCCATGAGGTTGGAGAAGATCAGGACCCAGAGGAGGGTATAGCCGAAGCGGGCGCCGCCTTCGAGGTCGGTAGCCCAATTGCCGGGGTCCATGTAGCCGACGCTGACGAGGTAAGCGGGTCCGGCGAAGGCGAACATACGGCGCCAGACGGAGACCTGGGAAGTACCGACGGTGGAGTGAACGTCGGCGAGGGAACGGGGGTCGGCGTGGCCGGTGGTAATCACAGTATCGTACTTGGAATTAACTATGATTAACACATTGAGGGGCTGGCGTCAATTGGTCTGTGGGGGATGCGGTCATGGAGGTACCATTTTCGGCCGGAAAATGTGAAATGGGTATGTTCGAAGCCAATAAGTTGTTCGTTTAGTGATGGTTGAAAAATGGGCGAAGCTACCGGGATTGTTGGTTGGTGAGGATCGGTCGGGATTGGATTGCGGGGATGCACCGGGTTCATTTCCGCTTTGAGGGTAGCATGCGAGGGTGGCAGGAACTGGCTTTGGGCGGGTGGGGCGGGCGGTAAGGTGCTGAGGGGCCGGGAGGTTGGGATGCGGGGGCCGGGTGTGAATGGGGCGGGTGACTGTTTGTCGCAGCCTACTTTCCTTCGGAACGCGCTGGGTTTGTCCCAACGATTATGTCGATCTCGCCGAGCCGCAACTCCGGCGCTTCAACCTCTCCGGCATTAATGCCCACAGCCCTGAGGATTCGCAAAAGCTCTCGGGCCCGGGCGTTTTTCTCATCTTTGCAGAGGATTGATACACCTTCAGGCGGGCGCGTCGGCCCGACGCCGGCAGCGGTTTCGGCGCGCACGCCGGCGCTCTGAAGTGCGCCACCTAATTCGTCAGCATACCTGGCTGCTTCCGTGTCTCCGAGCGGAAAGGGGACCTTTAACTCAAGACCGACGAGCCATGCCGGCGTCTCGCGACGAATGCGCTCCGCTTGTTCAAGGGTAAAATTGATCGCCAACTCAGTTCCCGTTCTATTTTTGCGGCACGTTCCGCTATAGCAGTTAGGTGCGCCTCGGCTTCCGCAACTTGCTTTATCGCCGACTTAATAGCTCTCTCAAAGGTATCTGCTTCCTGGCGTGCCGTACGGGCATTGAGCTCGGCATTAGCTGCCTCGTCTGCAGCTTTGGGCGACTCGCGCTTCGCTTTGTCGGCATCATCTCTTGCGGTCTGCGCCCTAACGATTGCGGAGTCGGCTACCGCACTGGCGCGCGCTGATTTTGCCAGAGCGCCCTCGGCCTTTTTTCCAAGGATCCGATCACCCTTCCGGATATTTGGTTGGTTTCAACGAGGCATTTCAGTTCACACCCAGGGTACCAGAAGCGTATTCTGCAAATCCCAGCAACGCAATTCCCTTGTTAGCTTGGTGACTTCAGCCGGGTTGGGGACCGTCATTAGGAACCTTAGACACCTGCGGGAATGGTCGGAATCTGTCTGCCACAGTCGTTAAAGCCATGCGATGTCGTCCGGTACTGTACCAAGCGATTATGAGACATGCTGGGCGATCCGCATGGCGGACGGCATAGGGCCCGTTCTTTCTTCCATTTAGTCGTTGGCCGAAGGGGTGCCCGTACAATTGCAATAGTCTGTCCCCGTTGGTCGGAAAAGTCAATGCGGTGCCACAGCGGGCACTTTTATACGCCGGGCTGAGAGCCCGGCGGCAGCGCACGGCGCCGCCCCACTGGCAAATGCTAGCCTAGCTTTATATGCAGTTTTCGGAGTCATTCTTTCCCCTACGGTTCGGCATCACGGCCCGCGATCTGGAGAATTACCTGGCCGAGGCGCTGTCGCAGGGGGGCAATTATGCGGATTTATATTTCGAGTACCTGGCCACCAGCTCGATCAGCATCGATGAATCCATTGTGAAGAGCGCTTCGCAGGGCGTTTCGCTGGGGGTCGGGGTGCGGGTGATTGCGGGGGAGCGCACCGGATACGCTTATAGCGATGATTTGAGCCCGGAGAAGATTCGTAAGGCCGCGCGGGTGGCGGCGCATATCGCGGCGGGTCCGGCGACGGTGGAGAAAGTTTCGCTCAACGAGGGACAGCGGAGGAACCTGTATCCGGTGTTGACCGCGCCTACAGAGACCGCCTTCGCCGAGCGCGTGGAACTGGTGAAGCGGGCGGACCGCGCGGCGCGCGCGTACGATGGCGCGCGTGTTCCAGGTGCAGGCCAGCTATGCGGACAATTTGCGTCAAGTGATGGTGGCGACCAGCGACGGCGTGCTTACGTGGGACCGGCAGCCGCTGGCGCGGCTGAACGTGGCGGCGCTGGCGCGGGAGAATGGCGGCGTGCCGCAGCGCGGGCATGCGGGCGGCGGCGGGCGCGTGAACCTTGAGCTTCTTCCTGAACGAGAAGACGCCGGAACATTTCGCGGCGGAGGCGGCGCGGGAAGCCATCGTGATGCTGGACGCGGTGGACGCGCCGGCGGGCGAGATGACGGTGGTGCTGGGTCCGGGATGGCCGGGCATCCTGCTGCACGAAGCGGTGGGGCACGGCCTGGAGGCGGATTTCAACCGCAAGGGCGTGTCGGCGTTCAGCGGGCGGATCGGGCAGCAGGTGGCCAGCCCGCTGTGCACGGTGGTCGACGATGGCACCATTGCCAGCCGGCGCGGGATCGCTGAACGTGGACGACGAAGGACATCCCACGCGGACGGAACGTGCTGATCGAAAACGGCGTGCTGCGCGGGTATCTGCAGGACAAGCTGTCGAGCCGGCTGACGGGCGCGGCGGAAACCGGGAGCGGGCGGCGGGAAAGCTACGCGCACATTCCCATGCCGCGCATGACCAACACGTTCATGCTGGCGGGCGAGAGCGATCCGGAGGAGATTATCCGGTCGGTGCCGAAGGGGCTCTACTGTCCGGATTTCGGCGGCGGCCAGGTGGATATTACCAGCGGCAACTTCGTTTTTTCGGCGGCGGAGAGCTACCTGATCGAGGGCGGCAGGGTAACGCGGCCGGTGCGCAATGCCACGCTGATCGGCAACGGGCCGGAAGCCTTGAAGTACGTGAGCATGGTGGGCAACGATCTGAAGCTCGACGAAGGGCATCGGCGTGTGCGGCAAGGAAGGGCAGAGCGTGCCGGTGGGCGTGGGGATTCCGACCATCAAGATCGATCGCATGACGGTGGGAGGCACGGCTTGAGCGGGAACGGCAGCACCGCGGATTACGCCGGCGAATATGCAAGCATGGCGTCGGCCATCGTGAAGCAGGCGCTGGAGGCGGGGGCCACGGACGCGGAGTGCACCATCGGCGAGGGCGAGGAATTTTCGGCCAACGTGCGGCTGCGGGAAGTGGAGACGCTGAAGGAAGCCGGATCGCGCGCCGCAGGGCTGCGGATACTGAAGGGAAAGCACACCGGGTCGGCATACACGTCGGATTTGTCGGTGGATGGATTACGGCAGATGGTGCGGTCGGCGATGGAACTGGCGGAGGTGACCACGGAAGATCCGCACGCAGGATTGCCGGAGGATGGCGAGTTCGGGGCGATCGGCGGCGATTTGAAGATGTATGCCAGCGACGTGGAAGGGCTCGCCACGGAGTTGAAGATCGACATGGCGCGGCGCGCGGAGGATGCGGCGCTACGGGCGGACCCGCGCATCACCAATTCGGAAGGCGCGTCGTTCGACACGCATCTGGGGCGGCACGCGTTTGCCAACTCGCGCGGGTTCGCGGGCGAATACCGCTCGAGCTATTGCTCGCTGAGCACGGTGCCGGTGGCGCGCGAGGGCGAGTCGATGGAGCGGGATTACTGGTCGACGATCGCGCGGGGGTTCGCGGGGCTGGAGAAGCCGGAGGACGTGGGACGGATCGCGGCGGCGCGGGCGGTGCGGCGGCTGGGCGCGCGCAAGGTGGAGACGCAGAAAGTGCCGGTGGTGTTTGAGCCGCGCACGGCGCGGACGCTGCTCGACAACATTTTCGATGCGGTGCATGGCGGGGCGGTCTACCGGAACGAGTCGTTCCTGGCGGGGAAGCTGGGGGAGCGGGTGGCGTCGGAGAAGCTGACGGTGATCGACGATGGGACGCTTCCGGGGCTGTTCGGCACGTCGCCGTTCGACGATGAAGGGGTGCCCACGCGGCGCACGGTGGTGATCGAGAACGGAGTGCTGAAGAGCTACCTGCTGAACACGTACACGGCGCGGAAGCTGGGGATGCGCACAACGGGCAACGCGTCGCGGGGCCTGGCGGGGAACGCCGGGGTGGGCAATGGCAACCTATATATAGAGAAGGGCGCGGCGCACGCCGGAGGAATTGATCGGCGGGATTCGCGACGGGTTTTACGTGACCGAGCTGATCGGGTTCGGTGTTAATATCGTGACCGGGGATTATTCGCGCGGGGCGGCGGGAATGTGGATCCGCGACGGCGAACTGGCTTTCCCGGTGGCGGAGGTGACCATCGCGGGCACGCTGCCACAGATGCTGCGCGATCTGGAGGCCGTGGGGGTGGACCTGGAATTTCGCGGCTCCATGGCGGCGCCCACGCTGGTAATTGCGGAGATGACCGTTGGTGGCCGATAAAACGAAAAAACAAGAGAAAGGGATACCGGTCGCGGTATTCGTAGTGGCGCTGGTGGTGATCCTGGGCGGGGGATTCTTCCTGTACCTGGACCGTGCGTCGCGGCAGCCGCCGCCTCCGCCTCCACCGCTGACGGGCGAGGCGAAGGCTTATGTTCGGAGCCTGCAATTGCTCGACGTGGACATGCAGAAGCACGAGAGCTATCTGAAGCAGGCGGTGGTCGAGATCACGGGGAAGATCGGGAACAATGGCGCGCGGAGCCTGCGGGTGGTGGAGATCAACTGCGTGTTTTACGATCCGTACGGGCAGGTGGTGTTGCGGTCGCGGGTGCCGATTGTGAGCCAGAAGATCGGGGGGCTGGCGCCGGGTGAGGTCAAGAATTTCCGGCTGGCGTTCGACGATATTCCCGATAGTTGGAACCAGGCGCTGCCGCAGTTGGTGATCGCCGAGATCGTATTTGGCTGAGTTATGGCCGGGCGCGCGGCGTTGGGATTTCGGGCGCATTCGGGCTGGGCGGCGGCGGTGGCGGTGGCCGGGCCAGCGGATGATCCGGCGGTGATTACGCGGCGGCGGATCGAGCTGGCGGATCGCGGCGGCGGGCGTCCGGCGCAACCTTATCATGCGGCGGTGGGGTTGGAGAGCGGCGAGGCGGCGCGGGTAGTGGGAGATTGCGCGGCGCGGGCGGCGGAGATGGGGACGGCCGGGCTGCGGGCGATGATCGCGGACCTGCGCGCAATGGGGCACGAGACGCTGGGGTGCGGGTTGTTGCTGGCGTCGGGGCGGAAGTTGCCGGAGTTGGAGGCGATCCTGGCATCGCACGCGCTGATCCACACGGCGGAGGGCGAGTTGTTCCGCGAGGCTTTAAGGAGGGCGACCGGGGAATGCGGGTTGCGGCTGGTGGAGGTGAAGGAGCGGGAACTGTTCGCGCTCGCGGCGGCGGGGCTGGGGATTCCAGTGAGCCATGTGGAGGAGCGCTTAGCGGCGATGGGGAAAGCCATTGGACCTCCGTGGCGGCAGGACGAGAAGTTCGCGGCGGTGGCGGCTTGGATGGCGCTGGGCGGTTAGGGTGTAGGCATGCGACTCTTGAAACCGATTTATGGGTTGCGCGGGTCCTTAGTTTGTTGGTTACCTAGTTATTCACTTTCCCTTTCGCCGCTTTGACACGTTTCCCGGCGCTGATGCTTTCGTTGCCCGTCAACCCCAGCCACGAGACGAGTGATTCTCATCCTGGAATCGGCGCAGATCGGGCGCTGCTTCGGCAGGAACGTCATAACACCAATAATGTTGATGCGGGCAATCGATGTCAGGTCCACGCCGCAGATCCGCACAAGTTCCCCGGTCAAGTGCCTGGGTGGGTGTGGGGGCAGGGCGTGCCAATGAACACGCGGTCGTAGTCGATGACGGTTACAGCCCGCTCGATTCCGAGTCTTTGTTCCTTTTCAAAGTGCCGGGCCGCCGACACTGAATGCTGCTAATTGTCCGTGACTTCACCAGATCAGCGATGTCCCCACGTTTGCGTTGACGAGACTGAACCGCCGCAGTCGTGGGGCCCTCCGGCGGAAAGCGGGATGCAATCAAAAGGGACGAGCCTCAAGCAAGATCATGATCGTGACCGGTGCGTCTCGCGGGATTGGGGCCGGCGTCACGAAGGCATTCATCGAGCGCGGCTATAACGTCGTCGCCAATTCGCTTCATATCCAACAGTCCGAATTCGAACCCGTGGAGAGGCTGGCTTTGATCGAAGGAGACTTCGGCGAGGCTTCGACTGCACGGAAGATTGCCGATGCCGCGATGAGCTCCTTTGGCTCGATCGACGGTGTCGTCAGCAATGCTGGCATCTTCTTTTACGAAACCGGCTTCCATTCCGATGGGCACTCAAGGCGGCCTCGAGCACTCAGGCATCTTTTTCAATTTTATTTCCGTAAATGACTTTCTGGAAGATGCGGAAATCGCTTGCTAAGTGCGCATGCGCAGGCCGTGCGCCACCCTCTGCGACAGGCTCTCGCTTACGAGTCGGAAATGGTCGCCCGTGGAGATTCACGATTTTGCCCGGGAAAAGGTGAGTGATGGGGTTTTTATTGCGGTTTTGCCACGTTCGGAGGGGTTCTGGTTCAATTCGGGGAGGTCGGGCGGGCAGGACGGTATCGGAAATTGAGAAAGTGGTTTAAAATCAAGAGAGCACAAAATGTCGAGGCGTAGCGCAGCCCGGTAGCGCACCTGCCTTGGGCGCGTGCCCCCGTATTCCAATCCTTCCATTCCTTCTTTCTGTTTTCCTTAACTTTCAACAATTTAGGGAATCTGCTTTCGCTCAGTAGATAACCCACGAGCCCTCAGCAAGATAGGGTTTAGAGACAGTTTTGATACAGGAGGACAATGTGAACCTCTCGCAAACACGAAGCGCTCTCGCGAAGAGGTTACCTTCGTAGCAGCGAGCGGGGCTGCGGGAACGCGGCTGCTTTCTACGGGATGATCGTCTGGAACTTGCTCGTTCCGATGCCCGCACTAGGGGTAAGGCCAACGACCGCTCATCGCCGATCGGCCAGGGAAAATCGACCAGCACCACAGAGGTCGAAACTACTCCCCGAGCGCAACACTGAAAGACTCTGGCTCAAGTATTCAGCAGGCTGCCGCGCGGACTTCTCGACGATTCCTGTTCCGTCCACCGGCCGCGGTGGTACCATGACAGACACTCAGCGTCGGCAAACGAGGAAGTCTATGCAACGGTTCTGGCAAATCGAAGCGGTATTCTTCATCCTCACGCTTGCGACAAGTATCTCGGCTCAGACTCTGACCCCTTCGGAGAAGCCGGCGGATCCTTTGCATGCCTGGGTGGGACTGAAATCCCCTTCTGATCTCAATTCCTGGGTTCAATGGCATATCTCCGAAGAGAGGCGCCTGGTGGCTGAGCTTCTAGCTGTCAGAGGAACGCGCACTCTGGAAAATACACTGGCGCCATTTGATGACGCGCAAGCGGAACTCGACGTCGCCGGCCGCGAAATGTACGCTCTCTTTCAGGTTCATCCGCAGTCGAAGATTCGGGATAAGGCGCAAGAACTGATTGAGAAACTCACAACCGAAAACGATGCACTCGGATTGAACCGCGACGTTTACGATGCACTCCGCGCGATCGACCTGAGCAAGGCTGATGCGGCCACCAAACACTATGTAGACCGCACCCTTCTGGGCTATCGCCTGACAGGCGCCGACAAAGATCCTGGCACGCGGGAGGCGGTGCGGAAGTTGTTCGATCAGATGACGCAGATCGGACTGAAGTTCAAGCGCAACATCCAGGACGACGTCCGCAAAATAGAAATCACCGACAAAGCCGAACTGGAGGGACTTCCCGCCGACTATATAGAACGCCACAAGCCTGCCGCGGATGGGAAAATCGTGCTGACCACCGACCCGCCCGACGTCGGTCCGGTGATGAACTACGCCAAGAGCCCCGCGCTGCGGCGTGCTATGTATCTTGCGAGCCGGCAGCGCTGCTACCCGGCGAACAAAGAGTTACTACTTGAACTGCTGGCTGTGCGCCACAAAACAGCCAATCTGCTGGGGTTCTCCACCTGGGCGGACCTGGCAATCGCCGATACCATGGTGGGGTCGGTCGCGAAGCTGAGGACTTTTCTGGACGAGTCGGACCGTGCCACCCAAGCCGCCGCGAACAAAGAGTTCGACCTGCTCAGTTCTTTCGCCGCGGGGCGCGATCGGAAAGCCCTGCCCCTGACCCCGCCGGACCTCGCATATTGGAGCGAACAGTACCGGCGCTCCGCCTACGACTTCGATTCACAATCCTTGCGTCCGTACTTACCCTATCAGGCCGTCGAAGCCGGCATTCTCAAGGTCGCTTCGCGCTTGTTTCATCTGGAATTCCGCGAAGTGAAAGACGCTCCGGTGTGGGATCCAACTGTCGAGACCTACGATGTCTACGATGAGTTGGACGGCGGCGCGAAGGCGGGGCGCATGTACCTGGATCTGCATCCGCGCGACGGCAAAGACAAGTGGTTTTCGGCGCCCCCACTGATTCCAGGCGGCCGCGGGCGCCAGCTTCCCGAGGCGTTGCTCATCGGCAATTTCTCAGGGGGCGCCGCCGGCGATCCCGGACTCTTGCAGTTCTCTGAAGCCGAAACCTTCTTCCATGAATTCGGGCACATGATGCACAATATTTTGGGCGGCAAACAGCGCTGGGAGGGCCAGAGCGGCGCTTCCACGGAATTCGATTTCCTGGAAGCTCCGTCGTTGATGCTCGAACAGATGGTGCGGAGCCCTGCGATCCTCCAAAGCTTTGCAAGGCAGTATCGGACCGGCGAAACCATTCCAACGAACCTGATTGCGAAAATGAACCGGGCCGGACTCTTTCAACGTGCCGGTCAATTGCGTTCGCAGTTGGGCCTGGCAACTTTCTTGCTTGATTTGCATAACCGCGGGCCGGAAGACATGGACCCCGACGTCCTTTACAAAGCCGATTATGCTCGGTTCAATTCCGTCCCGTTCCTGGAAGGCGGCCACTCCTACGCTTCCCTCGATCACATGATCGGCATAGGCTCTAACTACTACATGTACGAGCTGGACCGGGCGATCGCCCTGGATATCTATTCCCAGTTCGACCAAAGGAAGATATTGGATGGGCCGGCGGCGCTCCGCTACAGGAGAACCATCCTTGAACCCGGCAGTTCCAAGCCGGCGTCAGAGCTTTTGCGCGATTTCCTGGGCCGCCCTCAATCTATGGACGCGCTGAAACACTGGCTGGACGAAGAGTTCGAGACGCCGCCACAGTAGGGGAAGCGAATCGGAACTGGGAGATAAAGTCTATGAGTCTACGCGCGAAAATTGCGGCTGCACTTGTCATGCTCGTCATGACGACAGGCGGCACAGCTCAGACTCCGGGCCCCCCGGCGAGGCCTGCCGATCTCTGGCATGCATGGGTGGGAGTGAAGACTGGTTCGGATCTCGACGTCTGGGTCGAATGGCACATCGCTGAAGCAAAGCATCTTGTCGCCGAGCTTCTCGCCGTAAAGGGAACACGCACGCCGGACAATACTCTGGAGCTATATGATCGGGCGCACAACCATCTGACCATCGCGGCCAATGAAATCGAGGTCCAGTTCATGGTGAATCCGCTGTCCGCAATCCGCGATAGAGCCCAACAGCTCGCCCAGATCATATCCGCCGAAACCACGGCCCTAGGGTTGAATCACGACGTGTACGAGGCCGTGCGCGGGATAGACCTGAGTAACTCCGATGCCGCGACAAGATACTATGTGGGACGCATCCTGATTGGGTTCAGGGTCGGCGGCATCGACAAGGATTCCGCCACCCGGGAGACGGTGCGTAAACTGAGCGATCAGGCAACCGAGATCGCACTAAAGTTTAACCGCAACGTCCAGGACGACGTTCGCAAGGTTGAGGTCGCCGGCAAGGGGGAATTGGATGGGCTTCCAGCCGATTTTATAGAGCGGCACAAGCCTGCCGCCGATGGCACGATCACGCTCACCACCGACTCGGACAGTGGCGCGGTATTATCCTGGGCCAAAAGTCCCAAGCTGCGGCGTGCCATGTGGCTGGCGTATAACCAGCGCGGCTACCCTGCGAACAAGCAACTGCTGATGGATCTGCTGGCAGTTCGTTTCAAGCTGGCTAGCATGCTGGGCTTTGCGACTTGGGCGGA
The DNA here is from genome assembly GCA_963843255.1 of Bryobacterales bacterium. Classification (GTDB taxonomy): domain Bacteria; phylum Acidobacteriota; class Terriglobia; order Bryobacterales; family Bryobacteraceae; genus Bog-159. The sequence continues at coordinate 56,714 of CAWJJQ010000015.1, forward strand.
CCTCGCTACCGCCGACGCGATGATGGGCTCGGCGGCGAAGATGAGTACCTTCTTGAACCAGATGGACGAGGTCACCCGGACCCGCGCGGATAGAGAATTCAACCAGCTGAGTTCGTTCGTCGCCACGCAAGATCCCAAGGCCCTTCCCCTCGCGGTCTCGGACTTCTTCTATTGGAGCAACCAGTACGACCGCCTGGTCCGTAACTTCGATTGGCAATTGGTCCGTCCTTACTTTCCCTATCCGGCCGTCGAGGCAGGTGTTTTGAGGGTCGCTTCACGCCTGTTTCACGTCGAGTTTCGCGAAATTAAAGACGCCCCGGTATGGGATCAATCAGTCCATGTTTACGACGTCTATGATTCGCTCAATGGTGGCACAAGAGCGGGGCGTATTTACCTCGATATGCACCCGCGCGAAGGCAAGCACAAATGGGATTCTTCCCAGAAGATGATTCCAGGCAGGCGCGGAGAACAGTTTCCGGAGGCGGTGCTTGTAGAGAATCTTCCGGGCGGCATAGCTGGTGATCCCGGCCTCATGGGCATCGGCGCCGTTGGCACCTTTCTTCACGAATTCGGACATTTAATGAACCAGGTAATCGGCAAACAGCGGTGGGCCGGCCAGAGCGGCGCCACTACAGAGATTGATTTCGTCGAAGCTCCCTCGTTGATGCTCGAAGAAATGGTGCAGAACCCCGCAATTCTGCAGAGCATCGCCAAGCACTATCGGACCGGTGAGACTATCCCGCTGGAACTCATCTCGAAGGCGAAGCACGCCGACTTTCAACGGGCGGGCGCATGGCAGGCTCAGGTGTCTGCAGCAACCTTGTCGCTCGAGTTGCACAACCGAAGGCCGGAGGATATCGACCTTGATGCCCTTTACAAGGCCAATTTCATCCGTTTTAATTCGGCGTCGTTCCTCGAGGGCGACAGGTCGTATGCCGCCTTCATCCATTTAATAGGCATGAGCTCCAACTATTACATTTACCTTTTTGACCAGGTGATTGCGTTGGACTTCCTCGCGCAATTCGACCAGAAGAACATTCTCGATGGGCCGGTCACTTTGCGCTATCGAAAAACGATCCTCGAGCCCGGAGGCTCCAAGCCCGCCGCGGAGTTGGTGCACGATTTCCTGGGCCGTGCACAAAGCGTCGACGCATTCACCAAATGGCTGGATGAGGAACGCGACTATGGCCCGCCGCAGTAGCGGCTGTGGGACATCGCCCACGGGTTTCGGTATGATAGCGAGATCCCAATAACATGAAACAAGTTCTGAGGCGGCTCCTCCGCGCTCCCATGTTCACCGCGCTTACCTTGCTGATGCTCGCCATTGGGATTGGCGCCAACACCGCGGTGTTCAGTGTGGTGAACGCAATCCTGCTAAAGCCGCTCCCTTTCCACGATCCCGACCGCTTGATAGCGATTTGGGCAAAACCCCAAAAGCAGACGTTGAAGGAATGGCCCATGTCGCCAGCCGCCTACTTCACGTTCCGCGACGAAGGGAAGGTTTTTCAGGATGTCACGCTTTGGAGCGTGGGTTGGGATAACATGACGGGCAACGGAGAACCCGAGCTGGTGGATGCGCTCTACGTTGACGATGGATTCTTGCCCCTTCTCGGCGTGCGGCCCATGCTGGGCCGGTGGTTCTCGCGCCAGGACGACTCGCCGGGCCCTGCGACCGTCATTCTGATGAACGATTACTGGCGCCGTAAATTCGGCGGTGACCCATCGGTCATCGGGAGGCGCATCATGGTGGATGGCGAATCCGCTGAAATCATCGGTGTCATGCCGCCTGGGTTCTGGTTCATGGACAAGCACGCGGCCGTCATCGCGCCCTACCAGTGGGATCGTGCCAAAGTTTTCATCGGCCAATTCGGCTTCCAGGCCTTGGCTCGCCTCAAGCCGGGCGAGACGTTGGCAAGTGCGAGCGTGGACGTGGGGCGTATGTTTCCGATCATGGTGGACAGGTTTCCGCCACAACCCGGCATGACGAAGCAGATGGCTCAGTCACTCGCTCTCCATCCCATCGTGCGGCCTCTCAAGTCCGACCTGGTCGGCGACATTGGGAAGCTGTTGTGGGTGCTGATGGGAGCCATTGGCGCGGTGCTATTGATCGCCTGCGCCAATGTCACCAACCTTCTCCTGGTGCGCTCCGAAGGGCGCCGGCAGGAACTCGCCATCCGCGCTGCGCTGGGTGCCGGCTGGTGGCCCATCGCCAAGGAATTGCTGCTCGAAAGCGTTGTCCTCGGTGTCTCCGGCGGCTTGCTCGGAGTGGGTGTGGCCTATGGCGCGCTTCGCCTGCTGGCAGTGATCGATCCCGGCAACTTGCCGCGCCTCGACCAGATCCGCATCGATCCAACAGTCTTGCTTTTCAGTCTGTCGATCTCGCTTGTGGCGGGTGTTCTTTCCGCGTTAATACCGGTGTTCAAGTACAGCGGAGCACACCTGGCGGGAGTGCTGCGAGAGGGCGGACGCAATGCCAGTGAAGGCCGGGAGCGCCACCGCGCCCGCAACCTTCTGGTGATTGTGCAAGTCGCCCTGGCGATGGTGCTGCTGATTGGTTCCGGACTCATGCTCCGTACCGCGTCGGCGCTGAGGCAGGTGCGTACGGGCTTCACGCGGCCAAGCCAGATCCTCACCATGCAGATCTCGATGCCCGACGCAGAGATACCCAAACAGGAGCTGGCCTTGCAGAGTTACTACCTCATTCTCGAGAAAGTGAAAGCCATTCCGGGCGTGGACTTAGCCAGTATTTCAACGGGCATGACCATGGATGGCAGCCGCATGATGGGTTACGGAAGCCCCATCTTTGCAGCCGATCAGCCGTATAGCGGCGGCGGGTTTCCCCCCGTGCGCCGCTTCAAGTACATCTCGCCCGGCTACTTTAAAACCATGGGGAATTCGCTGGTCACAGGGCGCGACCTGACGCTAACGGATGTCTTCGAAGCCCGTCCGGTGGCGATTGTCTCCGAGGCCCTGGCACGCGAACTCTGGCACGAACCTGGGGCGGCGATCGGTAAGCGGATTCAGGAAGTTCCGAATGCCCCGTGGCGCGAGATCGTGGGTGTCGCGGGTAACGAGCGTGACGAGGGTCCCGGCTATGCGGCGCCTGCCATTGTGTATTTGCCCTCGATGGTGCGGAATTTGTTCCACCAGGAGGTCGTTCTGGGGCGGGATCAGTTCTTTGCGATACGCAGCAGGCAAGCCAACTCCGCGAAACTGCTCAACGAGGTCCGGCAGGCAGTGTGGTCCGTCAATGGCAACCTTCCACTATCGAAAGTACGCACCATGCAGGAAATCTATGACCAGGCCATGGCGCGCCCATCGTTCGCCCTGGCCATGCTGACCATTGCGGCGGGCATGGCCCTTCTGCTGGCTGTCGTCGGCATCTACGGAGTCATTTCTTACGCGGTGTCGCAGCGCACACGCGAGATAGGCATCCGTGTGGCTCTGGGTGCGCCTCAGCAGTCCGTACGCCTCCTGTTCGTACGGGAGTGCCTGCTGCTCATCGTGGTTGGGCTGGGGGGGGGCGCGGCCGGCGCCGCGGCGCTCTCTAGTCTGATGACCAGCCTGCTCTTCGATGTGAGTCCGTTGGATGCGGCGACTTACCTTATCGTTTCAGCCGTACTGGCCGCCGCCGCGCTGCTCGCCAGTTACATCCCGGCGCGCAGGGCCACGACGATTGAGCCGATGGATGCGTTGCGGGCGGAGTAGCCGCCGTGCACTGTATCGAAAGCCCGTGCGCGGACACCTCGAGGTGCGCGGAAGTGTAGAATAAAAGAAGTCGGGGCGTAGCGCAGCCCGGTAGCGCACCTGCCTTGGGCGCAGGGGGTCCGCGGTTCAAATCCGCGCGCCCCGACCATAACTAGTTTATTTTTCAGTAATTTGCGGCGTTCGCTTTTTCATCGGGTCGGGAATTTGTGTGCACTTGTGTGCATCCCGGCGGCTTCCAAAGCTTCTTTTAATTCTCCACACTTCTAATGGTTTCAACAATTTGGGGAATCTGCTTTTCGCTCAAAGCTAACCCCAATGGCTCCAATGAGAAGAGTTTTGACACGGTTTTGCCACGGTCGATGGGGTGGGAGCCGCATCACCACGCCTGTGATCCATCGCGGACCTCAAGTCGGAAGCCATCGACGTCCGAGCTGCTTCCGAGTTGTTTGCGCCTACAAGCAAATGACCGCGCGGCAGGTCGACGAACTGAAACGCCTAAACCTGGACGAGCTCTTTCGACGATCAGGTGGCCCTGGCATGGACACTTTCCGCATCGTCACGGGAGCACCCAGGCCGTAAGGTGCCAATATGGGCGGACTGCTTCTTTTCGGCACAACCGTTTCATACTCCCGGCGGTAGAATGGGCCGAAACGAGCCGGTCACAGCTTCACTGGTTTTCCGGCCAGGAGGTGATGATTATGTCAGCCCACGCGATGCAGCAAGTCGAGATTCCCCCGGTTGAAGCAGCCCAGACGTCAACGCCATTGGCCAAAGCTCGGCCCTCTAACGGGGATATTGCGTTACTCGCTTATGCCCTGTGGCAGGAAAGAGGCTGCCCTGAAGGCTCGTCAGAAGAGGACTGGTTCAGGGGGAAGCAGGAATTCGCAGGCAGGGCGCAAGGATGATCGCTTTGCGGTATCAAATGATGCACCGGCGAAAATCGTCGCGCGGATCGCGAGAGATGCCTCGCAGCCGTAGGCCGCGTCTTGGGAATGTGATCCATGCTGCCTCTTGACTATCCGCTGTGGCTGCGGGTGACGCATTTTTTCAATTTTTTGTTCCTGTCGCTTCTCGTTCGCAGCGGTCTTGAGGTCCTGAGCGCTCATCCGAGACTTTACTGGAACGATCACTGCACGCCCGGCAGTGAATGGCTGAAGTTCACGAAAAAACGCAGGCTCACTGACCGGCTTTGGACGGCCAGCGACGAGGAGACTTCGTTCCCGCCCTTGATTGCCCTCCCCGGTCACGACAATCTGGGTATTGGGCGGCACTGGCACTTTCTCGCCGATTTCGTATGGCTGCTGACCGGTTTGGTCTACATTGTGATGCTGTTCGCCGCGCCGGAGTGGCGGCGGCTGATTCCAACGTCCTGGCAGATTGTGCCGGACGCCGGACGCGCGATGCTCGGCTACTTGACTCTTCACATCGTGGAAGCACCGGGAACATATAACGCATTACAGCAGTTGAGCTACGCAGCCGTAGTATTCCTCCTTGCGCCGTTGAGCATAGCGACGGGCGTGGCGATGTCCCCGGCCGTCGCCGCTCGTTTCCCGTGGTATATCAAAATCTTTCACGGACGGCAGGGCGCGCGGAGTCTGCATTTCCTGGCTCTTTGCACGTTCATCCTGTTCTTCATCGGTCACGTCGCACTCGTGGTCCTGCACGGTTTCCGCAATGGGCTCGCGGTGATTGTTTTAGGAGAAACGCATAGTCCCCACCTGACACGTGCTCTGGTTGTCTGGCTGTCCGGTTTGGCCGGAATCGTGATCATTCATGTCGTGACAACGATGTGCTCGCATCGCCGCCCGCGCTTTGTCCAAAACGCCACCCAGGCGATCACCGATCCGTTGCGCACATTGCTTTTCGGTCATGAAATCTCCGCGCAGCACTACTCACATGCGGATATCTCGCCATACTTCTGGGTGAACGGGCGCGCACCGAAAGAGGAGACATACCTGGCGATGGCGCGCGATCACTTCGCCGATTACATCCTGGAGGCTGGCGGGTTGGTCGAAACGCCGGTACGCCTGAAGCTGGCCGACCTCCGCGCCATGCCGAAACAAACCCAGATCACCAAGCACTGCTGTATCCAGGGCTGGTCGGGCGTTGCTGAGTGGGGCGGCGTATCTTTGCGTCATATCGTTACACTCTGCCGCCCGCTTCCATCCGCACGGTACATTGTCTTCTACGCATTCGACAATAAAATCCACATCGGAGCCGCACGCCCAGGGACCGGGATATTTCTACGGCACGATTCGCCTGGAGTTGGCAAAGGATCCGCAGACGATTCTTGCCTATGAAATGAATGGCCAGCCGCTCCCGATCGATCACGGGGCCCCGCTTCGCCTACGAGTGGAGACACAGCTCGGCTTCACCATGGTCAAGTACATTCGCGCCATCGAGTTCGTCGAGAATTACGAACACATCGGCAAGGGCCAGGGCGGGTGGCGGGAGGACTATCAGTATTTCAGCCAGGAGGCGGGTATATGATTCGCGAGGTTAAGGAGAACCGTCCTGCCTATCGATCTCCCGTGTTCTGATCCTTGTGTTCAACAGGATAGGTGACCTGCCTTCCAGTGATCTTGCCCCAGGGCGTAAGGGTGTGCATGCTGGGTGCGGGTAGCGCTTGTGATTTCCCACACTTCAATTCCGTGGGCCAGCAGCACGTCCGCTATCAACGACCGATGACAGCGCCAGGGTACGGCTTCAGCACACATAATCGCGATCTGCTCTGACTTTGCAAGGTTTATCAACTCCTCCAGATTTTCCCGGAACTCGGTCATCTGCATGTAATCAGCGAAGCCCCGGAAGCTGGCGTTATGCCAGCCGGCGTTGAGCGAATCCCGGCGCGCATGCCGGAAGCCGCCCAGTCCGGGAAAATAGCTGTAATGAAAGCTGGAGGAATGCAAGGCCGGTGACAGTGCGCTTCGATTGAATTGCGGATTGTGCCACGAACGCGGGGACGGTTCGTATGTAGACCAACCTCTCGAACCTGGTGCGCTTTTAAAAGCTGGATGAATTCCTTTGACGTGCGCGTGGAGTGCCCAACAGTCATGACGATCAGCTTTGTTGGCGAAGCGGACTTCTTCATGGTGCGGCAACCGGCAGTTGCCGGTTGCCCGGCCAGGAGATGGTCAGCAAGAATGCGGATTCGTCCAGCGATTCGACCTCGTGCGCGATCGAGGCGCCGAGAGTAATGAGGCTTCCGGTTTGCAGATCATAGGCCTGCCCGCCTGTGCTGTACCGGATGCGCCCCTTCAGCACCTGCACCGAGCTCGTTCCGTCGACGCGATGTTCCTTTAGCCGGGCGGCCGTTTCCATGGAGATCAGAACCACCCGGAAGTCCGGCTTCTTGGTTAAGATCCGGGCATGGATTCCGGCGGACCATGGCTTCTGCCCCTCCGAATCAGCGATTTCGCGCAACAGGTCAAAGCGCGAGAAGGCCCCATCTATATCGCCGTCATTGCATGAAGCCTAACCGGCATTGTCAATTTCACTCCTCGTTAGCATTATCGATCTGTTGCCTGTCCGCCTAAAGCGGACTGAAATTCTAGCAGCGGCGCGAACCGTCTCATAACCGGGGATCGCATCTAAATCCACTTCTTCCGCAGCAACCATACTTTGATCTCTTGCGTAAGGCCCACATAGGCGAGCAGCGTCAGAGGCAGGATCGACCAGTACAGTCGCGGCAGGTCCGTGAGTCCCAGCGACGAGGCAAGCGGGGAATACGGAAGCCATACCCAAGGGCCATGATGGATAAAGTCGTAACCGTCGGCGGCCAGCTCGCCCGACTCTGAATGAAGGGGATCTTGTTTGTGCGGATGACGTGGATGATGTGCGTCTGCGTCATCAGCGACTCAACGAACCAGCCCGTCTGAAACAGCGATGCCCGGGACGGGTCCCAGATGGTTGCTGCGGAAGAATAGGATTAGATGCGATCCCCCGCCATGACACGCTTCGCGCCGCTGTTTTCCTTCTGGTGCCTCGTATTCTAGAATAAGTTGAGCGGTGGAGTTCGCTTAATGCCGTGCAGAGCGGCCAATGACTCCTGTGGCGAGATAGCCTCAGGAGGCTCCCCGTTAGTTCCTCCCGGCGGTCTCCCCATTTAAGTGAACGAAGAGACAAGCAGATGCAACGAATCTCGCTTGGTGGATCGGTGTGCGGCCGCTCTCGTTTATGCGGAACCAGTGAACTGGATCGAGTCGCGGATGTACGCCGCTCCGAAGTGGGAGCCGAGCACGATTTGGAGGACTGAATTTTGGATCGCTACATTATGGTGCTGGTAGGCGGTGCGGCGGGTTCCTTGGCACGCTTCATCGTGGGCACGGCCATCATGACAAGACTCGGAGGCCGGTTTCCGTTCGGCACGGCGTTCATCAACATCACGGGTTCGTTCCTGATAGGCTTCGCGATGACGTTCCTCACCGAGAGGACTATGAACCCCAACTGGCGATTTTTGCTAGTAGTGGGATTTCTTGGCGGATACACGACGTTTTCGAGCTTTCAATGGGAGACCCTGAGTCTCGTGCGAGACGGCAGCCGTTGGCTTCCCCTCCTGAATGGCGTCGGCAGTGTTGTGGTTGGATATGTGGCCGTGTGGCTTGGTGCCGCGTTGGCGGTGAAGCGATGACGCGCGCTTCCCGCAATATCCTCGCGCTGAAGTGAAGCCCCCGGCATGGACCAAACATTTCCCCTCCTCGGCCGGGCGGGTGAATATCATCGTCTGACCACAGCCCTTCAGAACCGGCAGCCCAGACTCATTCTCGGCCCCGCCGGATCGGGGAAAGAGTGCCTTGATCGGCGCCGCTTTGGCCCATCTTCCGGCGTCGGCGCCATGCCGGGAATCATTCTAATCCCCTACTCCTCGAATCTTCATCATCTGCTGATCGATCTGGCGCGCGCGCTTCTCCGCACAGGCCACAGAGCTTTTCGAAAACTGGCGTGTTCCGGGAATGATATTGAAAAATGGCTGTCGCAACAAACCAGTCGTCACCTGAAAGGCATCCTCTGGACGTCGCTTGAAGCCGAGCCGCGCGTCATCGTGCTTGACGGCATCGCCGGCGCCAGCTTTCCCACATATCGGTTCCTCCAGCGTCTCTACTTCGTGAAGGGTATGGCGCTACTCGCGTCGGCGCGGGACCCCGCATCGCTGGGCTCGCTTGGCCGCCTCTTCTGGGACCGTCGGGAAACCATTTACGTTCATCCGCTAAATCATGTAGACGCAAACCGCCTGTTCGACCTGGCGGTGGTTCGCTTCGGTCTTGGCCATCTCGATATCGAAGAGTT
>CAWJJQ010000016.1:0-175812 GCA_963843255.1 Bryobacterales bacterium
TAGGCATCATGAATGGCCTGGGCTACACGGTTCGCCGATCGGGTTGCTGCCTCTTGACCCCAGCTCATATTGTCACAATATGCCCCGGCGAAATAGACGCGACCCACCGGCTCCGCCGCCGCCGGCCAGAATTTGCGCAGATTACCGGGACGGTAGTTCATAGCCTCGCAGGTCATAGCCCAGGGGTCACGCGACCAATCGAGCACCGTCGCGTATTCAATGTCCTCGGACTTGCCAGGATAATATCGCCGGAACACAGAGAGTGACTGCTTCACTGTGACACTTCCCTGGGCCGTGCCGATGAGCAACCCCCGGTCAGTGGGAACATCATCACACGTGGCCCAAATCGAGTCGCACAGCCGGTCATGAAAATCCATACTGGGGCTGAGTCCGTCCCGCTTCCAGAACTTCGTGCGTGACTGGAAAATCGGCCTCGACTCTACAGTGTAAGGCATGTTGAAGATCGCGAACTGCTTCAACGTCGGCCACGACGGGGTCACCGGAATCTGTCGCAGCATTACGGCCGACATGCAACAAACCAGGTAATCGGCGTCCAGGGCTTTCTCGCGGCCGTTTTCCTTATAGGTCACGCGAGTACCTGTGTCGCCTCGGCGAATTGCGGTAATCGGGCAGTTCTTGCGAACACGGTCACCGAGTTTCTCCGAAAATGTGTCCGGCAGCGTCTGGTTACCCCCTTGCAGGCGATAGACCTCACGGGGCCATAAGGGCACCCCGCGAAACCGGAGAATCGCTGCTTTCCATACCACGTGTAGGGCAGAGTACTCCGAATCACCGATCCACTCGATGGCGGCCGCCGACGCCCCGTCCTTTTTCAGGAGGTCCGCAACCGGTACATCATCGAGCGTGTCCAGTCCGATGCCAAAAGGCCGATACTCATCGTGGAAACTGTCCGTGTACGGGCTGAAATACAGGTTTGGCAACTCCCACCACTCGTGCCGCTTCAAAAAATCAACCTCGCGCCGGTTGAAACCGAACGCAGCCAGGATCGTCGAATCCTGAAGTTGCTCTTCGGTAAACATGCGGCCGTCGAACCACTGCAGCATGTGATCGAGATGCGGGTAGCGCAGGGCCGTGAGATTAAATTCTTTGACGTATCCCCAGTACAAGTCGTATCCGGGCTTCGTGAAATGTTGCGCGCCGCCATCCGCATAAAGCCCGTCCGCCAGGCCTTCGCGGACAGTACGCACGTGGCCCCCGGTGCTGCCCGATGCTTCGAGCACAGTCACTTCGTGCCCGCGCTTCATCAGTTCATACGCACAACACAATCCGGCAAGCCCCCCGCCGCCAACGATCACGCGCTTCGGTGTGCGGGCTAGGCAGCGCGCAACAGGATGGGTAGCGTCAGTTAGGAGTACCGCCAGCTTTATGGCTTCTCGACGGCGGATCATTCGGGCATTCTATCATTTTCAATTACTTGCGATTACCGAAAGCCAATCTGCCCGTAATCGGCCGGCTCCTCAAAATCCGCCACAGCCCGTATCTTTCTTTTATGTACTGACCAGCCAGGTTCCGATACATTCCTGCTCTCGGGTTCACGGTCGACCCTGACGGGCGCGGCCGGAGCGGCTCTAATCAGATTCGGCATGGGTGGAGGGAGAGGCCGAAGGTCTATGGTTTTGTAACTCAGGCAACATCTCGACTTACCAGATCGCGCGATATCAGTCTTGAGTGAGACGGCGAGGCATGGCTCAGCCTCGCTTGCCTGCAGGTGGACGCGCACGATCTCGCACTCTCTGAAAAGCCGGGCGGGACGTGTAGTGTAGCCGCAGACGTGGCGGTCTTCACTATTGGCAAGCAGGGAGCCGTAACGCACGTTGGCCCCCATCCAGTCTGCGCAAACCGTTTCTTCATGTGAATTTAAGGTTTGAGGTCTACTCTGTGTATTCCGTCTATCCAGTTACAGCCGGGGAGCGTACGAGGGAGGAGTAGATTCCGCATGCGTAAGAATGCTTGTGTTTTCATCCTGGCGCTGGCGGCACTGCCCGCATCCGCGCAATCCTGGGCCATCGCCCATACTTACACCCTTGGCGGCGAGGGCCGCTGGGATTACGTGGTCCCCGATCCGCCGCACCAGCGGCTTTTCATCGCCCGCGCGGACCGCCTGATGGTGGTCAGCGAGGACGGCAAGCTGCTCGGCGAGGTCAAGGGGATCAACGGCGCTCACGGCACCGGCGTTGACGATGCCGCGGGCCGCGGCTACGCCACATCCGGCAACGATGCCTCGGTAGTCATGTTCGATCTCAAAACCTACCAGACGCTGGGCCGCATCCCGGCCGCCGAGGATGCCGACGCCGTCGCCTTCGACCCCGGAACTGAGCGCGTCTTCACTTTCAACGGCGACGCTCATTCCTCCACCGTGATCGATGCCCGCCAAGGCAAGCTCATTACCAACATTCCCCTGGGCGGCAAGCCTGAATATGGCGTGTCCGCAGGCGATGGCAAGGTCTACGCCAACCTCACTGATATCGCCGAGGTGGTGGAGATCGACGCCCGCCCGGCCAAAGTGGTGCGTCGCTGGTCCACCGCGCCGTGCAAGGCCCCGGTTTCGATGGCGATTGATACCGCGCACCACCGCCTCTTCAGCGGCTGTCGCAGCGGCGTGGTGGCCGTTTCCGATTATGACGCCGGCAAGGTGGTAGCGACGCTGCCCATCGGCAGAGGCGTGGATGGCGCGGGCTACGATCCCGGCTCCGGCGACGCCTTCGCCTCAGCCGCCGATGGCACCTTGACTGTCATTCATGAGGATTCGCCAAACAGCTACCGCGTCGTACAAACGATCAAGACGCCGGAAGGTTCCCGCAACATGGGCCTTGATCCCACCACGCACCGCGTCTTCGTCGTATCGGCGAAGTTCGGCCCCGCCCCTGCCGGCCGCGGCCGCCCACCCGTTCTCCCCGGTACCTTCGCCCTGATGGTGATCGAGCGGAAGTGATCGCCTAGCCTCTCGGGGCGGTCAGTTAGAGAAAAATGTGCTGCTCGGGGCTCCTCGGTTTTTCATGGGTCCTGAGCCTGTCGGCATGTTCGCGGGTCCCAGCTTAACGGACCCAAACTAACGCAGGGGCCGTTCAGCGGTCTTTGTGGTCCCACCGTGGTCCCAGAAACCAGTCCGCGAAGGCTGTTTTGTCCGAATGGTCCCTTTTGTCGCCTGTTTGATATCAATAACATGTGTTGTTCCAATAGGTTGAGGCGCTCCGACTCCCACTGGCTTCTGCCAATGTAAACGACAGATTAAACGGCACTTATCTACAGCATTGCCTCCAGGTGACTCCAGGTAAATTCTGCAAGAATCTTCTCTAAATCCATTTCCTTTCACCCGGTCGAGATGCGTTAGGAATTGTCTGACGTTCCACCGGGCGGACGGCTTGCCAATTCGGTTAGGCTGACGTCACTTGGCGCCGAGTTTCATCCAGCGTTTCGATCTCATCGAATTCCTCCCGCCGGTGTAGAAAAACATAAACGGCGGTGAGCGTGAGCATCAAGAGACCAAACATGACCATCGCTAGGGCGAAGTCCCCGACTGCCCGCACCGGCGAGGTCGCCTCTCGCATTCCCTCGCTCGCCATGATGATCCAACCCAAACTGCCGTTCGCTGGGGCCGCGTTGAAATCGGCAAAACCGACAATCTGCCGCTTGCCTTTGGCCAAATCCGCCACGACGTAACCCGCCTGTCGCCCTCGCACAGTGGCCAGTGCATCCCGTACGACCGCGTACTCCTCCGATTTCATATTGTTTGCTAACGTCAACCCTGGTGACAGCGACCACCGTTCCGTCTTCTTTGGCGATGATCATTTTGGCCGTTCGGCTGGCTGGTTCGCGGGTGATCTGTTGCAAAAGCCCGGAAACATCCACGAGGGCATATACGGCACCTGAGAACATATGACTGTCTTGGTCGAGTACCGGAACCGCCACTCCAATATAGGTTGACCTGCTACCGGCATCGTAGAGGACGTTTCGAACGGTCACACCCCCTTGGCCGTCGGCATAGACCTCCGGCCAATAGCCCTCCTCCGCCTGCAAGTAATCAACGGGTTTGTCTGTTGCGGCCACCGTCAACCCTCGCTGATCCGCTACGGTAATCCGCAGAAATCTTGGATCGAGGTCGCGATGTTGCCGCAGCAGGTGCGACACCGGCGATGCCAAGATCGCTTTCAGCGTTGGATCGGAATCAGCGGCGTTCCAGTTCTTGCGAAGGCGCTCGATCCGTTGTTTGAGCGCTGCATCCCCAGCACTCCCTTGAGAACGGTTTGCGGTTGCCAGCGCGTCGATTACGGTAGGCTGACGAGCGATGAGACGGCAATCGAGTATGCGATCGTTCACGAATTGCAGAACGGCGGCTCGCGCCGATTGCGCTACCGCCCCGTATTCTGATCCGACTGTCTGCTCCAGGGAGTGATCGCTTTGATTGGTGATGTAAAGACCGGCGATGCTCAGCGGAACGATTACCAGAACCAGTCCGACCAGCAGTTTTTGCAACGAGATTCGCAGCTCAGTTGCTTCGAATGGCATAAACCACCTCCAGTGAGCTTGCGGCACCCCTCCACCGGATGGGTCAGGAAGCCACGGGAAGGAGGGTGTCGCCCTTGGGAGGATCCCGTAACCTAAACCACCGGCGCTTGTCCGGATGGTATCACATGGCGGGCTTCTTGAATTAAGTTCTGTGGGCACGTGGACTAAAGGGCTTGGCGTCTCGTACGCGGTGTCGACGTCACCGGCTTGAAAAGGGTCCAAAATATTGTTCACCTTCGGCCAGGATTGTTGAGCGGGCGGGAGTCAGATCCTCGCACCGCGGTTCCCGAGCCGGCGCCCTCGGTTCTCGCGGGGCTCTTTCCGCTCACTCCAAGTATGGCTGCATTGCGTCCGCCACGGCTATGGCGCTGATTGAGCTATAGCGCCTGGTTCTGAAAGCGGAAGCCATCGGCCAGCACCTCAAAAAGGATGCTCCTCCTTCCCCTCTGCGAGTGAGCAAGCCTCCAGGGAACGGCGCGTGTCAAGCACTTTGAGACACCCGGCATAGGTATTTAGTGACTATCTTCCTTTGTCTTTGGGTCGGTTGGGACCGGCTTGTTAATCCAAACCTCCGAGGGTAAAGGCAGTGGTTTTGGAGGCTGCCGAACGAAGCGATCCGGGTGCGCTAGGTAAGCAGCATCGAGCACCGCCTGCCGGTGGGCCAAGACGGCCGGGGCCTGTCCGAAGTGAACCATACCAGGAGTGAGCAGCCCGATGCCGGAATGTCGATGCTCTTCGTTATACCACTGGAAAAACTGCTGACAGAAAGCACGGCTGTCCTGGATGCAACCGAAGCGATCCGGGAATTCCGGACGGTACTTCATGGTGCGGAACTGGCTTTCTGAATAAGGGTTGTCGTCGGAAACGTAAGGCCGGCTGTGGGTTTTGGTGACGCCCAGATCGGCCATCAAAAAGGCTACCGGCTTGGAAGTCATGACCCGGCCGCGGTCGGCGTGAATGGTGAGTTGGCCGGCGGGGACCTGGTGTTTGCAGATGGTTTCCTCAATGAACTGTCTGGCCAATTCGGCGGCTTCGCGTGGCGCGACCATCCAGCCGGCGACGTAGCGGCTGAAGACGTCCAGGATGACATAGAGGTAGAAGTAGGTCCACTTGGCTGGACCCAACAGCTTGGTGATATCCCAGCTCCACAGTTGGTTGGGGGCGGTGGCCAGCAACTCGGGTTTGTGATACGACGGGTGCACGAGTTGATCGCGCCGTTCGCCGGACTCGCCTTCCTTTTCAAGGATGCGGTACATGGTGCGCGTGGAGCAATAGTAGTGACCTTCGTCCAGCAAGGTGGCCTGTACGGCCGCCGGCGAGCGGTCCTGAAAACGCTGTTCATGTAAGACAGCCAACACGCTGGCGCGCTCGTCCGGACTAAGGGTCCGCGCGGGGGCGCGCCGATCCGCGGGGAAGGCGGGCTCCAGCTGGGGCGACGCGGATGGGCCCAAGAGGGGCCGCTGCCGATAAAAGGTAGCGCGGGCCACGCCCAGGAAATCGCAGGCGGCCGCCACCCCCACGGTGGGTGACAGATGGGTGACGGCATCCATCAGAGTGTCTCCTCGGGGTCCGCCTTCGGCAGGGGCCACCCCAACAGAGCGCCCACTTTTTTTTGAACATCAATGACGATCTCGGCTCTACGCAGTTGCTCGGTCAGGCGTTGGTTATCCTTCCTGAGCTTTTGGTTTTCTTCCTCCTGCGGACTGCGCTTGGACTTCGGGCCGCGTTTAAGCGGGGTTAAGCCCTTGAGAATGCCGGTGCGCCGCTCGCGCCGCCAAGTGGCCAGGTGCGAGGAGTAAAGGCCTTCGCGCCGCAGCAGAGCGCCGATGGCGCCGGGTTGAGCGGTGGCGGCGTCGGCCTCCGCCAGGATGCCCAGTTTGTACTCGGCGTTGAAGGTTCGGCGTTTGGCATTGATGACCACCTCTGGGTCCGGTCGGGGCGGGGCGGGCGCCTCGGAGGCGCCGGTTTTGCCCACCGCTGCACTCCGGTCGGCCTCGCTCCGCTCGGCCTCCCTACGTTGCGCAGCGGCGGGCAAAACCGGGGGAGAAGCAGGAGAAGCCGAAGATATTCCGTTGTTCTTCACATGGATTCCTATTCTCGCCCTGCTCAGTAATTACGACCAGGAGATCTGTCTCATCCATGTTGGCACGGAGGGGAAAGGCGCGGCTTCCGGTCGGAAAGGTCAGCATGCTCACATAGACATCGCGCGCATTACGGGAGGATCACACCGTCGGGAGCCCGTGTGTCCGTTTACCTGATTCGGTTTTAAGACGTCCTCTAGAGGCCCAGGTCCTGCATGGCTGCCAAGGTCGTCGCATGCGCTGGCCCGAGCACCCTTATGCTTCGCTCGAACGCTTCCCTCAGAGCTTCTCGGCCTCGTAGTAATGTGTCTCCTCAAGCAATACCCATCCCAGGCGCTCGAAGCTCTCTCCCAGGTCGCTCCCCGCCAAGCCAAAGTCATCGAATTACGTTACTTCGGCGGCATGACGGAGCAGGAAACGGCCGAAGCGCTCAAAACCTCTCCCAGATCCGTGAACCGCGACTGGCAATTCGCCCGTGCTTGGCTCATGCGCCAATTGAGCAGCACGAGTGCCGGGTAGGCTTAACTGCAAACCGCCAATCACCCCTGATTGAAGTCGTCCTCGGCCTGGGAATAGATCCCGCCAAAAACAACGTTCGCGTCGGTCTTGCCGTACACGTGCGCGATTCCCCAATCGTCGCGGATGATGGTCACATTGCTACCTGCTTCTCCCACCCGGAGGCATCGGGATCGCCCGCCGCCTGCAGAGAAAGACATGCGGACGCCGCCGCGATGATGAGTGCAAGATGGCTTCGGCTGCGGTATGTTTTTCCTGATCGGCTCTCCGCCATTGTCGTCGACAACCCATCCAATGATTTTCATAATTGTGGGGTGGGCGATGGAGCGGTGGTCGTGAGGGAAATGCGCGCAAATGAGGTCAACGCGGCGCTGGGCACGGGATACTCGGTCACTATTCGCGTCGAGGACGCCGATGCCCATTACCATCGGGCCAGGGAGCATGGAGCACGGATCTCGCAAGAGCCGGTCACTCACCTGTACGGCGAGCGGCAATACAAGCGCGGATGACTTCGCGGGACGCGCCTGGACGTTTTCGCATTCGGTAGCGGATATGTGTCCAGAGGATTGAGGCAGGACGGCGGAGGAGCTGTGACGCAAATGGTTTAGTGGGCAGACACTCTGCCTGCGGCGGCGTCTCACGCCGCCATCTTACTTGCCCAAGGCGGTCGCATGCCATGGGCCCGCCCCACAACACACAGGCTAAGGCAGATCCACGTCGAGGGCGTAAAGGTCCGAATTGCTGCGAATCACAGAGGCGATCGGGGCATTGCCGGGCGCCAGTCCGGCCAGGATATACGCGGTCACATTCGATTGCAGGAGTTGCCGCGAGCTCACGATGCGCTCGCATCTTCGATTGGCGATTTTCACGCGGAATACAGGCTGCTCCATGCCTGCCAGCGCGTCTTGATAGTAAACGTACTTGGCGTCGCGGGACCAGAAAGGAGGGCCCAGCCCGACGCCGGTTGCCAGCGGCGTCCACTGCCGCGTCCGGAAATCGAACAACAGAATCTGCGATCCCGCCGAATTCGTGGCTGCGATGTAGCGCGGATCGGGCGACCAGGCCGCCCGCGAAAATCCTTCCGACCCTGGCAATAATTCGGCCTTGCGGGTCTTCAAATCCATTACGTACAGCGCAATGTCGGGGCGCAGGCCGCGGGAGAAAAGCAAAGACTTTCCGTCGGGAGACCAGGTTGGTTCCCCTACGGTGAAGGGCGCGCCGGTAACGGCTTCCGGAGCGTGGCCGCCTGACGGGATCGAGTCAACCACATACACTTTCACGGGTTCTCCGGTCCGAATTCCGGAAAAGGCGATTCGTGTTCCGTCGGGTGACCAGCGCGGCTTGCCGGCGTGCAATGGCGCGAGTGTCAATGGCGCCCGTTCCCCACCGTCGGGCCGGCTCCGCCAGAGGGCGCCGTCGGCGGCCAGCGTGTAGGCTACCCAACGCTCATCGGGCGAATAATCGATCCACCGCCCAGTGACGCCGGAAAGATACGTCATAAACTGGCCGCGCCTGGCGTCATAGCGCACTAACTCCCTGCGTTCCTGCCCGCCGGCGAAGAAAACGCGCTTGCCGTCCTGGCTCGGAGCCAGCGAGTTGAACGTCAGTGGAGTGGAGTAGAGTTGAACGGGACGGGAGCCGAATGAGGGCGGCCAAGCCCCCTTATCACGGATGGCCCAAAGGCTTGCAGTACCAAACCTGGATCGAAGAAACAGGTAATACTTTCCCGACGGGATCCAGCTTCCGCCGAAGTCGCTGTCAAATCCCGCGCCGGAAGGTGGCGGAAGCAGGCGATGTAGGCCAGTGCCGTCCGGGGACGACTCCCAGAGTGAGCCCTTCCCGGTGTCATTGTCATGTTTGCATAGGCGCAAAACGTCCGGCCCGGATTCGGGCGCCCAGCGGATGGAATCCGCTATTTCGTGCCGGGTATCAAACAGCTTGCGGAGATCCGTGCCGTCGATGTTGACGCTGAATAGGGCCGAGCGATGAAAAAAAAGAATGCGCTTTCCATCCCGAGACCAAGTGCCCGCGCTTCCCGTCGCATCGCCAATATGGCGAGCAATTCCGCCCGCTACCGGAATTATCCAAAGCGGCCGGTCGTCTTCAATTACCGGCCGGCTGGACACCAGCAGGTTGGCGTGGTCGGGTGAGATATCCAATATGTCTGCCTGAAAAATTGGCGGCGTCACCTGAACCGGCAGCGGTGTTCCACCTCTCACGGAAACCTGGGCGAGCGACCACAGGCCGCCCGTCCGCTCTGTGAAATAGATCCGGGAGCCGTCCGTAACCACGCCATTTCCAGTGGCGACCCGGCCGGTCTGGGTAAGTTGAACTGTCTGCGACACACGGAGAGGCTGCGAGAAAGCTCCAAGCCAGTACTCCAGGCCCAGTCCGCAGGAGAGGCTGGCGGCAATGAGCGCACCTGCCACCACGGTAAAACGGTTGCGCCGGACGAACTTGGCGGAGCGATAGGCGAGTGTATCCGGACGCGCCGTAACCGGATGCCCTTCGAGGTGCCGCTGAATGTCACGCGCCAGCAGGCCCGCCGAGGCATAGCGCCGTTCCGGTTCCTTACGGATTGCCATGCGGATGATGTGATCCAGGTCGCCCGCAAGTTGCGGCTGCAAACGCGCAGGCGCGGCCGGTTCTGTCTGGCAGATGATGTTGGCAATGGCCCCTGGTGTGTAACCGGACATCGGCTGGGCCTTCTTTCCGGTCAGCAGCTCATAAAGAATTAGGCCCAGTGAGTAGACGTCCGCCGCGGTGGAAGCGGGCTCGCCGCGCACCCGTTCCGGTGAGGCGTATTCGGGGGTCATCACGAGTCCGGTCAGTGTTGCGGCTTCATTCTCCGCATCGTGATCCAGCAGTTTGGCAATCCCGAAGTCCAACAGCTTGGGAGTGCCGTCCTTCGTTACCAGGATATTGGCGGGCTTTAAGTCGCGGTGCACCACCAGGTCGCGATGCGCGAATTCTACCCCTTCGCAGACCTGTAGAAAGAGCCGCAAGCGGTCCTCCAGGCCGAGCGACTGCTGATCGCACCATGCCGTGATAGGCTCACCCTCGATGAACTCCATCACCAGGTACGGCACGCCCTCGGGCGTCGAGCCGCCATCCAGCAGACGGGCGATATTGGGGTGCGACAAGCGGGCCAGGATCTGACGCTCCTGCCGGAAGCGGCGCAGAGTGCTGGGCGACTCGGCCGCCGCGCGTACCAGTTTGATGGCTACCTCCTGGCGAAACTCGGTGTCGTCGCGCGAGGCGCGGTAGACCGCACCCATACCGCCGTGACCGGCGATGGCCTCCACTTTGTAAGCCCCCACGCGTGTGCCGATCAGCCGTTCGTCGGGATCGGGCTCCTGCGCCGCCGCCGCGGCCGCCGATGCAATCGCCGCGTCGGCCGATGGTAGCCCCTCGGCGGAGTAATCCAGCAACGACGCGACTTCCCGGCGCAGGTCGGGGTCGGGGCATTCGCGCTCGATGTAATCGGCGCGTTCTTCCGGCTTCAATTCGATGGCGTATTCGAAGAGCCGTTTAACTTCGGCCCACTGCTCCTGGTTCAATCCGTCCATGCCGCAGTCCCGGCTGGCTTATTGTAGACCAGCCACACCTCGCCGCGGTTTCTGGTGGCGCGTGATGGCGAAAGGACCGTGAAGTCCCGGGAGTGCATGGCAATCGAGCCTATCGTTCACCAATCATATTACGATTCGCGGCCCCTCGCGCATGGCGGCGCGGGACGCGTGGCACGGAGTTGCCAGCAGCCGTCAAACCTCAGCTGGCCGGCGCCGCCTTCGAACCGGGCGCGGATTGCTGCATTTCCCGTTGCAGCCAAGCTTCTGCCAGCCGTAGTTGGTGGCGCACCGCGTTGATCTCCAGATTCAACGCAACGCTGGATTCTTCAGCTGTCAAGCCGCCGAAATACCGCATCTCCACCAATCGGGCAAGCAGTGGATCTTTCGCGGTGAGGGTGGCGAGCGCATCATCCAGCGCGATCAGGATCGAAGGGCGTTCCACGCTGCCGTCGCGCTCTTCGTCGATGGCGAACTTCGGGCCGCCTCCGCCACGCTTGGCGGCGTTGCGTCCGCGCGCGTGATCGATCAGAATTCTGCGCATAGCGTGAGCCGCGATGGCCAGAAAATGGGCTCGGTCATGATAGCCCGGCTGCTCCTGGCCCAACATCCGCACGTAGACCTCGTGGACCAGTGCAGTGGGCTGTAAAGTATGGCCGGGGCGCTCGCGCCTGAGCTGTCCTTCGGCGATCCGGCGCAACTCCTCATAGACTAGCGGGACCAGGCGGTCGAGCGCCCCCTGATCGCCGCCGGCCAAGTCCCGTAACAAAAGCGTGACGGTCCGCGCGTCGGGCATTAGCAATACCGGATTGTTCCAGCATAACAAAGCAGGCGCAGCGCGGCGCGATCCTCGCAGGAAATGCAAGCGTAAATATCGGCCGCAGACGCCTGTGATCAGGCTTCAGCGAGTGGTCCGGAGACAAATCCGTACACCATTTGTCTCCGGTTGTGTCCGGTGCCTGCTTAGAAACTCACCTGGCCCGCCCCGTAGATCTGCCCCCGAAAGGCACCGAGTCGTTCGAAACGGCGTATCCGAAAGGCACGGGGCCAGCTACGATGGATGTAGTATTCGGGTTGTCATCCAGTTTCACCCAGCCGGAACAAACACCCGCACTGCAGGGCGTCCCGGTATATTCCCAGATCGCGACCCCACCGGCTGCAGTGATTTTCATCTGATAGACCGTATTGGATCCGGCAACCGGCCCCAAGCCCGCGCGATTGTCGATTTTCACCCAGCCCGGACACGTGTTCCCATTGCAGGGTGTACCGGTGTATTGCCAGAGCGAATGATACGGATCATTAACATCCTGGCGCTGCTGGTACAAACCGCCCCCTGCGGCAATGCTAGAGAAGTCCGTGCCGTAGAAGATTGTCTCCCAGTTGTAGGTGATCGGCGACCCGGTGTATTGCCGGATCGAGTAATACTTCGGGCCCTCCCGCACGTCGTACAGGGTATTTGCCCCAACTGCGAAGAATAAAGCGTATGCGCCGATGGATGTATCGATTTGCGGCCAGTTGTTGAGCGCTCCATCGTACATGTAGAAATTTTCGCCGTACATATCGCTGTCCCCATAAACCACTAGAGAGGCGTTGGCGCCGGCCAAAAACCCGAAAGGAACTTGATAGCCGCTCTGCGGGGCGCTTAGTTCTGTCCAGCCCGGACAGAAGCCCCCGGTGCAGATTACGCCGTTGTACTCCCAGAGGGAACCGTCGTAGTGCATCTCATAAGGAGTGTTGCCCCCAACACCGATCGCCGCAGCTTCTGAGTTGTTGTCGAGTTCCACCCATCCCGGGCAGAAACCCCCGCTGCAGGCTGGCCCGATATACCACCAGATTGACCCGTCTTTGTGCATCTCGTACAGTGCCCCTCCGCCAGCCGCAATCATGCTCATATTTGGGTTGTTGTCGAGTTCTATCCATCCAGGACATGAACGGCTGCCACAGGGTGTCCCCGTATACTCCCAGATCGTTCCATCGGAATGAGCCTGATAGAGCTCCTGACCCCAAGCCATCGAAACCATACTCGTCGCAATACCGGTTGCCAGTATCGCGATTCTTTGCCATTGCAATAATCTCGTCGTCATAAACAGATTCTCCTTTTTGCGGTGTGTTGTGGCGCTTTACGGCAACTCGGATGAACTGAATTCCGTCCCAGCCGTAAAGCGGAAAATCGTGGGAATATTCTCGTGTAATCTACACAGACCTTTTCCCACCTGCCGTGCGTCAGGGACGGCGCACCGGGCCAGGAAACTACTATTGCTGTTGCCGCCTTTTTGAGCCGGGATGGTGCAGTTCGGTAATACCCGGCTCGCCCGCATGGTCGAACAATTCGGGGTGCAGATAATGGCCCTGGTCGGCCTTGTCCTTGTCGGCTTCCACGGGGATGCGATGTGAATTGGCCCACGCGTCTTGCCGGATGCCGGTCACCTGCCAGGAAACTTTCACGTTCGGTTTGTCGGTGCGGATGGCGAACGAGTTGTTATGGACTTCGGACGCGACAATGGCGTGGGCAAACTGGCCGATAACCGTCAACTGGTAGCGGAAGTCGCTGTTCAGGGCTTCGAACCAATCGGGCAGCGTGACCGTAGCATGGCCCCCGGCATCGGTAACGACGTTGCCGTCGTAGATGTTTTTCATATCCGGCGATTCCACGAAGGAGTGGTACAGGTACTTGTTAGCCGGGTCCAGAGGATGATCGATCTTGAAAGAGCCGCCGCTCTTGGAGAGGTTTCCAATGATGTTGACGTTACCGCTGAACTCGCCGGCATTCTGGCCGGTATTACCTGGCGGCCAGCATGTACCATAGATCGCGGTTCCGGTGGTGCTGCCTGCATAAGCGTCGACACCGTCCCCAGCGCGTGGCCCGTTGCCGCCTTCAAAGGTCCCGCCTGCACCCGCGACGCACTCGGTGCAGCCGCTGACGACAGAGCCTCCCTGGCCGGTGGCACCAGCGCCGGCATAGTCTCCGTTCCCCCCAAAGCCCGAACTACCGTTGCCGGACTCTTGCCCGATTCCGGCTGCTCCGCCAGCCGCGGTGACGCCATTGCCGGCGGATTGACCTGGTGCGGCTGCTCCTCCGACTGCGAGGACACCGTTGCCGGCGACACCGGTTGCCCCAGTCGACGCTGCACCGCCGGTTACGTCGATGCCGTCACCGGGAGTGTCGCCACCACCACCGATGCCGGAGAAGGCTGGGCCGCCGGTGTTCGCGCCCGATCCGCCCATTGCAACCACGCCGGCCTGTCCAGCCCCTCCGGTGACGCCTCCGACGCCTGTCATTCCAGTGCCCGCCGTGTTGACGATGTTGAAGGCAGAGCCATTGCCGGCAGCCACGCTACCGCTAAATGGCAAACTGATCGAAGTACCGGGCGGGCCTTGGGGACCCGCCGGACCTGCCGGACCTGCCGGACCGGCGGGACCCGCCGGACCAGCTGGCCCCCCACCTCCAATCGTCACGTCGAAGTTCGCGGTGCCGTTCGCGGTCACCTCGAGGTTGTAGGTGCCGGGTTTCAGGTTCCCGGGCAAAGCCGCGGCGATTTGAACGTTATCGAAGCTCGCAACGTACAGCGTATAGCTCCCCAACGAGACCGTCGGCTTGCCAGAGGGTGGCTGCAGCCCCGTACCCTTGATCGTGATTGAGGTGAGAGTGGGAGTGGCAGCCACGCTCAA
This sequence comes from Bryobacterales bacterium, assembly GCA_963843255.1. GTDB lineage: Bacteria > Acidobacteriota > Terriglobia > Bryobacterales > Bryobacteraceae > Bog-159. The sequence goes on from CAWJJQ010000016.1 coordinate 14,360, forward strand.
TATGTCGGTTTGCGCGTAAGCTGCGCCGGCTAAGGCCAACAACGCGCATAACGCGATGCCTCTGCCCAGCGGCTTACGATGTTGTTCGCATGTATGGTGTGTCATGGTTTAGGCTCCTTTAGCGGGGCTCATCTATTGCTGCGTGGGCTTCTGCGGACGGGGATTGTGCATCTCGGCGATGCTCGGATCACCTTGGTGGCCAAAAAGCTCCGGGTGCATGTAATGGCCTTGATCGGCCGGCGCCTTTTCCACTTCGAGCGGAATGCGGTGGGCGTTGGCCCAGGCGTCCTGCCGAATGCCGGTCACCTGCCAGGAGACCTTAAGATTGGGCTTGTCGGTCTTGATCGTGAAAACGCGGTTGGCGATTTCCGACGCGACCCAGACTTGGGCGGGCTGCCCGAGCGTGGTGAGCTGATAGCGGAAGTCGCGATTCAGCGCATCGAACCAGTCGGGCATGGTTACAGTGGCCGCACCGTTCGAGTCCGTGACGGCGTTGCCGTTGTAGATGTTCATCATGCCTGGCGATTCCACGAAGGAGTGGTAGAGATACTTGCTGCCGGGGTCCGTGGGATGGTCAATCACGAACGATCCGCCAGCTTTGCTGAGGTTGCCGCCTACGGTGACATTACCGAAAAAATAGCCAGCAATCCCGTAGTTCAACCCGTCCGAAGGACCGGAACCGGCTTCGGCGGCAATCCCGGTTCCGGCGAACCCCCCGGCTGCGGAGGGGCCGCCCTGTGCCAACACTCCATAGCCACCAAATACAGCAAGGGAGTAGTTGCCGCCGCCGCTGAAGGAGCCGCCAAAGCCGCCACTGTCGTTCGCATTGGAGGCAGGTCCCCCCAGAACAAGCACTCCACCACCACCGTTGCTTCCAGAACTGGCTCCTCCGTCTCCCTCGACCCCATTGCCTCCGGCCGCTGAACTGCTTCCCGAACCTCCGCTGCCTTGGACTCCCTCTTGGGTGGGTGCGCTGTTGAAGACCTGCAATGCTGGCTGGCCCGCACTTGCGGCGCCTGAAAAAGGCAGCGCAAATGTTCCCGCCGGGCCTTGCGCCCCCTGCGGACCGGGTGCTCCCGTTGCGCCGGCTGGACCAACCGGGCCGGCAGCCCCGGCCGGGCCCGCTGGCCCTGGCAAACCTGTCCCAATTGTCACGTCGAAGTTCGCCGCGCCTCTCGCGGTCACGGCCAAGTCATAGCTGCCGGGCGCCATGCCTGCGGGCAGAGCCGCATTGATTTGGGTATTGGTGAAACTGACCACAGATAGCCTTACGCCCCCTAGCGAGACGATCGGCGAGCCGGAGATTGGCTGCAGCGCGCGGCCGGTGATGGTGATGGATGTAAGGTTGGAATTGGCCGATGCGCTCACTATGTCGGTTTGTGCGTAGGCTGTCGCGACCAAGGCCAGCAGCCCGCATAGTGCGATGCCCCTGACCAGCGGAAAAAAACGGCTTTGTTTCGTCATGATGCTCCTTTGTTTTTTCAAGTCCACCAGTAATGCGGAAAAGCGATGTTCGATTTACGTGTTTTGAAAAAAGTCTTTGGGTGGAAGCGTGACTTACTCGATAGGCAGGAGTTGGCATGCGCGCATGACTCGCGCGCAAGCCTTCTCTACGAGAAATACCCCACGATATTGGTCCGGCGGCCTGGCGCTACGGTTGCACCGGGAGTGGCATCCGCGGATGATGCAAATCCAGAATGCTGGGCTCGCCCTTATGTTCGAACAGCTCAGGGTGCAAATAATGGTCCTGATCGGCCCGGTCCTTTTCCACCTCCACTGGAATGCGGTGCGCGGTGGCCCAGGCGTCCTGCCGAATACCGGTTACTTGCCAGGAAACTTCCACATCGGGTTTGTCGGTCTTGATGGAGAAGCTGTTGTTGTGGACCTTGGAGGCGATGATCGCCTGGGCAAACTGGCCGATGACGGTCAACTGATAGCGGAAGTCGCTATTCAGCGCTTCGAACCAATTGGGCAGAGTGACGGTGGCCATGCCTCCGGCATTAGTAGTGACGCTGCCGTTATTAGATATTCAAATATTCATCATGTCGGGCGACTCGACAAACGAGTGATAGAGGTACTTATTGGCGGGGTCTACTGGATAGGGATCATCTTGAAGTGGCGGAGATTCAGTGTGCCAACTGCGTACACGAAATAAAGGGCCGTCGCGCCGATCAGCAAGTCGGCGAACGGAATGAAACATCCGCCTCCCTCGCATTAGGATCCGCTTCCGCAGCTATTCGTGCCATTCTCCGCTGGTACCTTAACCCTGCAGGCGCAGGAAGAACCAGGCGAGTCCGATGGCTAGCAAGAGAGAAGCCGAAACCGGAACCGGGCGGAGGGCTGCCAACCGCCTTCCAATGAACGCGAATACCAGCGCGCAGATCGCGATGAAGGCGATCTCCGCACAGGCGGCTCCGGCCAGCACGTTCGCGGCACGGTAGCCCGTGGCGTTCAAGAACAGGGCAAACCAGAGGCCGTGAAATGCGCCCAGAACGGCTACGATGAGCCAGCGCATCCCGGCTCGCGGCAGCACCAGGATCTCGACCGCCAGATAGGCGATGGTCAGCGCTGCGGCAGCTTCGACGAAGCGCGCGGGAGGCTGCCAGGCAGTGTGGGGGACGATGAGGGCGGTTGCCATCTGACCGGCCAGGAACATAGCCGTGAGCGCGATCAACTCGCGGCGGCTGCGCGCGGCCAGCACCAGGCTGGCCAAGAACAGGATCTGCGCCAGTCCGCCCAATGCGCGCATGAAACCGCCGCCGGCTTGGGTGGCGGTGGTCTCGAGCGCGGTGGGCGGACGGAAGCGCAGGCTGGCCCGTGGGAAGGAAATATCGAACAGCGCCTGGTCGTGCTTGCCGTCCTTTTCCGCGCGCAGCAGGTGCACATGATTCGGCACGGTCACCGCCGGGAACGTGCATTCCACATCGAGTGTATCTACGGGCGCGGCGAATTCGTAGTCGGCTTCGCACACGTAGGAATCTTGCCCAGCGTCTTCGTGGCAGGCGGAATTGGTGATGCGCGCCGGCCGTCCGGCACTCGAGAAGGCGATATGTGCGAACAAGGACTGTTGGGGGTTGGCGACGTGGGGCATTTCGTAGAGCGGCAGCCGGAATTCGTAATGGGCGTGGGTGCCGGTGATGGTCAGGTCGCCTGAACTCATGCTCATCACATGTGCGAATGCCATGCAGGGCGGTAGAACGAATAACGCGGCCAGCCTCATACCGTCGGCACCGGCTCGATGCGGCGCCGCCGGGCGGCCACGCGCAGCGTATGGATGCGGCGATAGACGATGCGAATCATGGCCAGTACGGGCACGGAAAGAAAAGCACCGGGTATCCCCGCAATCTCGGCTCCGGCGAAGACTCCGAACAGAACCAGCAAGGGATGCAATTGCATGCCGGTCCGCATCAAGTGAGGGGATAATACGTAATCCTGAAAGACGCGATAGACCAGCACGAAAATCAGCGCGCTCAGGATGGGTCCGCCACTAACCGCAGTCACAATTACGATGATGGTCCCGGCGGAAAGCGGCCCGATCATAGGGATGAATTCCAGCATGGCCGCCAGGGCCGCCAGCAGCAGGCTGTAAGGGATACCGAGGATGGTGAAAAAGATCGAGTAAGAAATGAACGCGGCCAGGGAAAGCGTCAGGATCGCGCGCATGTAGTGGGCCAAAAGCAGATTCACGTCCGCCAGAAACTCGTCCATTTCCGCGCGCCAGGGCCGGTCTTCGATCAGATCCAGAAAATGCTGCCGAATGGTGCGGCCATCTTTCAGGAAAAAGAAACCGAGAATAGGAACGATCACGATATAAATCAGGTAGCCGGCTACGCTGAGGATCTTAGCGCCGGCCTTAGGCAAGGTGGCGATCAGGTCGCCCGCATTCTTGTTGACCTGCTCCTTTACCTTCTGCAGCACTTGCGCCTTAATGGAGTTTACGGCAGCGGGAGCGGAGGGGCTGGGCTGCTGGTACTTGGCCAATAGCTCGGGCATGGACTTGCCCAGGGAACTGGCCTCCTCCACAACCCGCGAGCCGATTTGCCAGAACGCCACAAACAAGATGGTGATGAAGATGAGATAGGCTAGCGCCAGCGCCGGTGTACGGGTGCGGTCGCCGGGCAGAAAGCGGTCGATCACATTCACCAGCGGCGAGAGGAGGTATGCGAACAACAGCGCCACGATGAACATGAACACGGTGCCGCGCATCAGATACACCAGGCTCATGAGCAGGAGGATCAGGGCAGCGGTCCAGGTGTAGCGGGCGACGCGCGCGTCAATACCGAGCATAGTGGCCTGTAGGCATTCTAACCCGGTCTGGTATTTGAGGTGGCAGCCGCCGGGATCGGGTCGATGCGCTCGATGCGCACCCGCGCGATGCGGTTGCGATCCATGTCCAGTACGGTATAGCGCCGGCCGCCGAAGTCTACGTGCTCGCCTGAGTGCGGGATGTAGCCGAGACGGTACAGCAGGAATCCGGCGAGGGTTTCGAAGCCGGCTTCGGCGGGGATCTCGATACCATACTCGGTTTCCAGATCGCGGATGCGGGTGGCTCCGTCGAGTTCTACTTCGCCCGCTTCGGAAGGACCAGCCTGCGCCTGGACACTTTCGTCATACTCGTCGCGAATCGGTCCCACGATCTGCTCTAGCACGTTTTCTACCGTGACCAATCCCACGATGGTGCCGAACTCATCCACCACCATGGCCATGTGGGAGCGGCCCTGCTGGAATTCCGCGAGCATGTGGCCCACGGGTTTGGTCTCGGGAACCACCAGGTGTTTGCGCAGCAGGCGGCGGATGCGAAACGCGCGGCTGGGACGTCCCATGCGAATGGATTCGCGGCGCTCCTCCCAAACCGGCAGCAGATCCTTATAGTGCAGCAGGCCGATGATCTGCTCCGGCTTCCCGGCGTAGACCGGCAGGCGGGAATGTTGGTGCTCGATCATGGCGTGCAGCACCTGGTCGAGGGTGGCATCCACGGAAACGGAAATGATGTCGTTGCGCGGCACCATGATCTCGCGCACAGAGATCTCGCTGAGGTCGAGCACGCGGTGGATCATGTCCTCCTGCGCTTCGGGCAAATACCCGAGGCCACGGCTGGAGGTGACGATCAGCTTCAGTTCTTCCGCCGAGTGGCCGCCGGAACGGTGGTGTCCGCCGATGCGCAACAGATTGGTTAAAAAACCGCTGGACTTCTCGATCACCAGCACGAATGCGATGGAAATGCGGTAGAAAATCAGCAGCGCCGGCGCGACCGTAACGGCCAGACGGTCGGAAGTGGCAATTGCCAGATTCTTGGGCACCACTTCACCGATCACCACGTGCAGATAGCTGATTGCCAGAAACGCCAGTAACAGACTGGCGCCGTGAACCACGCTCATGGCGGCCGGACTCCACTGGGGCGCGAATACGGATTGGATGATTCGGAACAGGGTTTCTTCTCCGGCCCATCCGAGGCCCAGGCTGCTGAGGGTTACTCCCACCTGAGTCACTGAGAGGAGGCGCGCGGGATTGGCGAGCAGGTTCAAGGCGGCCTGCGCGCCGGACTGCCCCTCTTCCGCCATCTGCCGCAAACGTGAACCGCGCACGGTCAGCAGCGCCACCTCCGCGGACGCGAAGAAGCCATTCAACCCGATGAGCAGTGCGACCAGAATGAGGCGGAATCCAAGATACGATTGGGTCATGGATGAGGCCGGGATATCAGCAAAATATCAGCAGTTCGACCGGAGTAATTCATTTCACAATTATGCGCTAACCTTTTTTCGGGCGCAGCGTCATTAGATATAACTCCGTTACACCTGGCGGGCGCAACTACCCGTATCCCCAAGATTGCGCCCGCATACTTCCAAGACCGTTGCGCTTTATTCGATCCGCAATAGGATCCCCGCGCCCGGCGCCAACCAGTCCATTTCACCACCGAACGCCTCTTCCTTTCCCGAGTAAGGCGAAATGCGCCACAGCCTGGCATGTTCATTCACCAGGTGAACGTGAAATTGAAAGCTATTGTTGAGATCCTTATTCACCACCATCACGTAGGGGTGCCCGGCGTCGTCCGCAAACTCGCCTACCAGGAAACGTCCGGCGACGGGCGGCCTCACCAGGCGCTGCGTCATCTCGATAGAGCGCACCAGGCTGGCCGCCGCCAGCGGCTTCGCCTGATCCGGGAAATCCGGATAATGATACACGCCCGTAGAATGCAGTTTCACCATAGTGGGCGCGAGGGATTGAATTTCGAGATTGATGCGCCGCAGCCGCTCCCAGGTCGAGGTGCGATTGCCGAACTGGTCGACGGCGGCCAAGCGGTAGTTACCTAACGATGGGGCGAAGTAAGTGAAATATTGGATGCCGCGTCCACCATAAGCCAGCGTGGCGTACACCTGCAGATGGAACGTCGCGTCGGACGGCTCCATGTAATTGAAATGCGCATTGGCCAGGATGCAGTTCCAGAAGGGCGTTTTCGTCTCGATAGACAACCGCCGCACGATCTCCAGGTTGGTATAGAAATAATCGAGCATCTCGCCGCCCACCAACGAGTAATTGTCGTAGCTCAGGAATGGCTGGCCGACGGTATCGGTGAGCAGGCGGACGTATTGGTCGTAGTTTGCGGTACCAAGACGGTCGGGACTGACGCGATAAGGAAACAGGTTGATGTACGGCCATTTATCAGGCATCAATTCGTGCGCCAGTTTAGCCACGCGCGCCAGGCCTGGCATCAGCGCGGCGTGCGGTTCGTCGCGCAGAAAAAAGCCGATGGCCGCGGGATTCGAACCTACCTGTTGCGCCAGACTCGAGATGCGGCTGCGCAGCTCGGTTTCCGGCGGTAGAGCCTGCCAGTCGTAACCGCTGAGGCGCGGATCGGAGACAAAGCACGCCAGCCCTGCATCGCGGATCTTATCCAGATCTTCCGCGCGGCAAAATCCGGCGATGTTGAGGCCGGCATCGCGCATACCGCGCAACTGGCCGGGATCGGATGGCGCGTCGCCCCAAGCCATGATGGCGAAAGTCTTGGGCGCGGGAGGTTGCGGGGCGGGGAACTGCTGCGCGTTGGCCGCCACCAGCGTCAGCAGGATCAGCATTCTGTACCGCATTTCCTTATTCTCGACGATTTGCCGCATAGTATACTGGCTTGACTCACCTATGCCAGAACTCTTCGACATGCGGCTGATCCAGCGCGGCGCGCGATTGCGGCGCTCTCCATTCTTCGACGCCACGCTCCGCTACGGCTGCCGCGCATACACCGTCTACAATCACATGTTCCTGCCCAGTTACTATGACGATCCGGTGAACGAGTACTGGCATCTGCTGAACGAAGTGACTTTGTGGGATGTGTCGGTGGAGCGGCAGACAGAGATTACCGGACCGGATGCATTTCGCTTCACCAGCCTGCTGACGCCGCGGGACCTGAGCAAGTGCGCGGTGGGACAAGGCAAGTACGTTTTGATCACCACCCAGGACGGCGGCATCGTGAACGATCCTGTACTGCTGCGGCTGGGCGAGCAGCACTTCTGGCTGGCGGGCGCGGATAGCGACCTGGTGCTCTACGCCAAAGGCCTGGCGGTGAATTCGGGCATGCGCGTGGAGGTCCGCGAGCCGGACGTTTCGCCGGTGCAGATCCAAGGACCCAAATCGAAGCAGGTGGTCCAGGCGCTGCTCGGCGATAAGGTGCTGGCACTGCGCTATTACTTTTTCCTCGAAACCGACCTGGACGGCATTCCGGTGGTGGTGACGCGCACCGGGTGGACGAGCGAGGTCGGCTACGAGATCTATCTGCGCGACGGCAGCCGGGGCGTGGATTTGTGGGAACGTATCATGGAAGCGGGGCGTCCGTTCAATTTACGGCCCACCGGACCGAGCGATATCCGGCGCATCGAGGGCGGCATCTTGAATCACGGGGTGGACATCACCCTCGACACCAATCCTTACGAAGTAGGGCTCGATCGTTTGGTGGATCTGGACAAAGAAGCTGATTTTCTGGGCCGCGAAGCGTTGCGGCGGGTGCGCGCCGAGGGCGTGAAGCGGCGCCTGGTGGGCGTGGAGATGGATGGCGAGCCGATCGAATTCAATATGACCCGCTGGCCTGTGCGCAAAAATGGTAATGCCGTGGGCCAGGTGACGTCGGCCATTTATTCGCCGCGCCTGAAGAAGAACATCGGCTATGTGATGGTGCCGGTGGCGTTCGGGGCCACGGGCACGGAACTCACGGTGGATACGCCGGCCGGTGCGGCGCGCGCCGTCGTCGCGCCCATGCCCTTTGTGGATCCGGCGAAGACGATTCCGAAATCATAGAGGTAGGTATTTGGCCCCGTTCCGGTTACTTGCCATAGTCAGCCTGGCCGCGGGATTTTGTGGGGCGGCGGAACCGCCTTCCGTCATCCTGATCTCGATCGATACGCTGCGCGCGGATCACCTCAGTTCGTACGGCTACCACCGCATCCGGACTCCCAATATCGATTCGTTCGAGGACGGGGGTACCTTATTTACCAACATCGAATCGCAGGTGCCGCTGACGCTGCCATCGCACACTTCGCTCTTCACCTCGACTTATCCGTTTGAAAATCGTATCGAAGAAAATGCGGAGCGCGTTTCCACCGGCGCGGTCACGCTGGCATCGGTAGTCCGCACGCATGGATACAAGACAGCTGCCTTCATCGGCAGCGTGTTCCTGGAAAGTGAGATGGGACTCGACCAGGGCTTCGACCTATACGACAGCCCGTTCCACTTCGAGGCCTTCTCGCCCATCTCCGGCTCTATGTTCTTCGGCGGTGCGAACCACAATCAGTTCGGCGTGCGGGACCGGCGCGATGGCGCGCTGGTGCTGGGTGCGGCGCGCCGCTGGCTGGCGGCGAATCGCGGCGGGCCGGCGTTAGTCTTCGTCCATTTGTTCGATCTGCACAAGCCATACATTCGCGCCGGATACGATGGCGAACTGGAGTACATCGACCGGATTTTGGGAGGATTCAAGCAGGCGCTGGAAGCCGGCGGTTGGTGGCAGCAGTCGCTGGTGATTTTGCTGTCCGACCATGGCGAGAGCCTGGGCGACCATGGCGAGGACAGCCACGGCTACTTTGTCTACGAAAGCACGCTGCGGGTGCCGTTGATCATCCACTGGCCCTCGGACTCGGCCGGACATGCCGCGCGCGAGGACCGGCCGGGAGGGCTGATCGACGTCGCGCCCACGGTGCTCGATTTCCTGCATATCGGCGCGCCGTCCACATTCGAAGGGCATAGCCTCCTGGGCGAATCGCGGCCGCCGGCGATCTATAGCGAAAGCGTCTATGCGCACGACGGGTTTGGCTGGTCGCCCCTGCGCAGTCTGCGCGAGGGATCGGACAAATATATCGATGCGCCACGCCCGGAGCTATACAACCTGCGCGCAGATCCGCTGGAGCAGACCAATCTATATCGCAAGGATTCGCCGCGAGCGCTGGCTTTGCGCAGCGATCTGCGGAAGCTGCTGGAACGGTATCGGCCGAAACAGCCGGCTTCGCCAGCGAATGTGTCGCCGCGGACGCGAGCGCTGCTGGCATCGCTCGGGTACCTGTCGGGCGGCGCACACACCGCGAACGGCGCGGCACTCCCGGACCCCAAGGACCGCCTCGCCGAATACAGGCTGTACGAAAACGCGCAAACGGCGCTGTACGACCGGCAGTTGGAACGGGCGGTCGCGATCCTGCGCCAGATCCTGGTTCGCGATCCGCAAAACACGCTGGCGCGCCGCGATCTCGGCGGGACCTACGTGGAGGAGCATCAATACGCCAAAGCACGCAGTTGCTTCGAACGGGTGATTGCAGCGGTGCCGGACGACTATATGGCGCAGTTCGAACTTGGAATCGCCGACAAACACCTGGGACTGGCGGAAGACGCCCTGAATCATTTGCAGGCCGCCTGCAAGATCGCTCCCGAAGCGGAGCAATGCCGGCGGGAGTTAGAGGATCTGGGTAAAGTATCACCGGGGCGCTAGCTTGGCCCCCGATGTTTGCCGGCTCCTTATTGCAGTCGGGAAGGCCCTGAGATATGATCTTCGCCATGCATGCAAAGAACATCATCTCGCGGAGAGGCTTTCTCCAAGCGAGCACCATCGGGCTGAGCGCGGCCGCTTATCTCCGCGCCAATCCGCTAGGCTATCCGATCGGGTGCCAGACCTGGCCCGTGCGGCAAACCATCGGGAAAGACTTCGAGGGTACGCTGCGCGATCTGGCCGGCATGGGCTTCGAGCGCATCGAGCTGTGTTCGCCGCCGGGCTATGAAAAAATGGGCTTCGGACCGCTCGTATCCATGAAGCCGGCGGAAATGCGCGCCAAGATCGAGGCGGCGGGGCTGGCCTGCGAAAGCTGTCATTTCGGGTTCACGGAACTGCGCGATCACCTGGACGAGCGCATGGCGTGGGCCAAAGACATCGGCCTGAAACAAATGATCATCTCCACGTTCTGGATGCCGAAAGACGCCAAGATGACAGACTGGATGAAGTCGGTGGATGCGGCCAACAAGATCGGCGAACAGACCCACAAGGCCGGCATCCAGCTCGGCTTTCACAACCACGATTTCGAGTTCCAGAAGATCGACGGCGAGCTGATCTACGACAAACTGATGAGCGAATTCGATCCGAAGTCCGTCAAGATGCAGTTCCAGGTGAGCGTGATCAAGGAGGGCTACCAGGCCGCGGATTACTTCGAGAAATATCCGGGCCGGTTCCAGTCGATTCATCTGCAGGACTGGTCGCCTACGGAGAAGAAAGAAGTGGCTCTGGGGGCAGGCGTGGTCGACTGGAAACGCCTGTGGACGGCGGCGAAACAATCCGGCGCGAAGAACTATTTCGTGGAAGTGGACCGTGAAGACTTGAAGCCGAGCGTTCAGTTCCTGAAAGGATTGAGTTGATTCTGCCCGCTCTGGCGCTGCTGGCGATCGCGCCACAACTCCACAACGGGACCTTCGCGGAGAATCTGGACGGCTGGACCGTTCACCGGCATGGGGAACGCTCCGGCGATCCGGTAGTGCGGGCCGCCGGCGGTACGTTGACGATTGAAGCGCCGGGTCCCGGCCTGGCGGGCATTACGCAGACCATCTACCTGACCCCGGGATCCCTCTGGCGATTGGGCGCGCGCAGCAGCGGCAAGGTGCGCATCGCAGTAGAAACTCCCTCCGGAACGTTTGGATCGTCGGACGGGCCGGAATTCATGTTCCGTATACCTTCGCCGGGTGAAGTCACCATCCACCTGGATGGCTCGGACGGGCAGGCCACCTTCACCGATTTACGCTTTGAACCGGTAGCCGAACCGGACCCGGGAGAATTGCGCATCGATACGCGGTCCGCGGGCAAATCAGCCATCGACGCCAAACAGCAGGGGCAGTTCATCGAGATGCTGTGCCGGCTGATTCCTTCTATGATCGCGCAGCAGGTCGATAACGACAGCTTCGAGGAAGAGCCGCCCTACAGGTTTTCGTACATCAAAGAGACGGACCATCCGTACAGGCCGTGGTATCCCGATGGAGCCGTGCAGACCGCCGAATATGCTCTGGATACCGAAGACGCATTCAACGGGAAACGGTCCGAACGGATCACCATCCATATTCCGCATGCGCGCGCGGGCATCTCACAGGACGGGTTCTACACGAAGGCGGGTGTAGGGTATAAGCTGCACGTGCATATGAAAGGGACCGGCGGCGCGGTACGGGCGGTGCTGCGCGATGCGTCGGGCGACCTGGCGCAACCCGTGATGCTGGGCCAGGCTGGCGCGCAGTGGGGAGCGGCGGAGGGACTGCTGGCCGCCACGCGCAGTTCCAATGCAGCCACCCTGACCATCGATTTCGAAGGGCCGGGAACGGTGTGGCTCGACCGTGTGTACCTGATCGGCGACGATGCCGTGCTGGGGATCTGGCGTCCGGACGTGGTCGAAGCGCTCAAGGAACTCAAGCCGGGCGTGATCCGGTTTGGCGGCACGTCCATCGAAGGGCTGGAGTGGGACCGGACCACCGGCGACTGGGACTCGCGCGTACCGTTCACCACCTATTGGGGCGGCCTGGAACCCAATTTCGTGGGCCTTGACGAGTTCATCGCGCTCTGCCGTCTGGTTGGCGCGGAGCCGCTGGTCTGCGTGCGATGGACCGGCAAACAACCGGAGGATGCGGCGGCCGAGATCGAATATGTCAACGGCGGGGCCGACACCCACTGGGGCGGCATACGCAAGCGGAACGGGCACCCGCAGCCTTACGGGGTGAAGTACTGGCAAATCGGCAACGAAATCGGCGGCGAGGATTACGAACATTCGGTGGCCGCGTTCGCGCAGGCCATGCGGGCGGCCGATCCAGCGGTGAAGCTGATGAGCTCCTACCCGAGGCCCGGCGTGCTGGCGAGCGCCGCGGGGCTGCTGGATTATCTGTGCCCGCACCATTATGAAGTCGGCGACTTGACGGAGGCGGTGCGGGAATTCGAAGCGCTGCGGGAACAGATCAAGCTGCACGGGCAGGGCAGGGAAGTGCGCGTGGCGGTGACGGAGTGGAATACGACGGGCGGGGATTTTGGCCTCAAACGCGGCATCCTGCAATCGCTCGGCAACGCGCTCGATTGCGCGCGCTATCACAACCTTCTGCACCGCTATGCAGACCTGGTGGAGATGGGTATCCGCTCGAACCTGATCGATAGTTTCGGGTCGGGGGTGATGGTGACAGGGCCGGGCTGGATGTATCGCGCGCCCACTTACTATACCGAGGAGTTGTATGGGCGGGCGGCGGGATCGTATCCGCTGAAGGTGGAGCGCACTGGCAGTACGGAGTGGCCGCTCGATCAACCCGACCTGAGTGCTGCATTGAGCGCGGATGGCCGGACGCTGCGCCTTTACGCCGTAAATTCCACCGCGGCGGCGCTGAGCCCGGTCCTGGTGCTGGCGGACAAGGCGGCCGCGGGCGCGGCGGAGTTCATTCTGACGAATCGCGATGGCGTGCCCAATAGCGAGGCCATGAATTCAGCCGGCAATGCACAGGCAGTCGCGATGGAAAGGCGGGATCTGGCAGCCAGTGGGAAGCGGCTGCCGCTTACGTTCACACCATACAGTCTGACACTGCTAGAGATCCGGCTTGAGTGAGCCCGCCAGCTCGCGCCGCAGGAAGGCCTCGGCCATGGCCAGGTCGCGTTTGACAGTGGCCACGGATAAGCCCAGAGAGGTGGCAATTTCGTCACGGCTGAAGCCGGCGAAATATTTCAGCTCGATCACTTGTGCTTTCCGCGCGTCCCACGCTTCCAGGTGTTCGATCGCCTCGTTCAGCACCAGGAACCCGGAAGCGGACTCGGTAGAGAGACAGGCGTGCTCATCGAGCGTGACGCGCTGCCCCGCACGCTTGCCGGTCTGCAAACGCCGCGCGAAGTCGGTCAATACCTGGCGCATGATGTGCGCGGCGATGCCGAAGAAGTGAGCGCGCCCCTCCCAGTCGGGCATGGTTCGATCGATCATGCGCAGGTAGGCTTCATTAATCAGGGCCGTGGGCTGGAGCGTGTGCCCGGGCTTTTCGCGGCGCAAGTAAGCGCTGGCCAGTTGGTGCAGCTCGGAATAAACCAGCGGCGTCAGTTGGTCGAGCACCCTCTCGCGATCGTTGCCCCACGCGCGCAGCAGAATAGTTATGTCCCCGTTGTCCGGCATGGCAGAGTGTGAGAACAGTCTAGCTCGAAAAAGCGCGCGTGGAAAAAGAAAAATCCGGCGAGCCCAAAGGCGCGCCGGATGATCGGGTAACCACCGGATAGGGTCAGTTGGCGAAGGCATAGAGGGCGGTGGAGGCTCCGGTGTTTGGGTCCACCCCAGTGCCGACCAACGATCCTTTGTTATTGACTCCGAAAAGATTGGTGTCGTAGTACAGCGTTCCGCCTAACTGGAAATCGAACTGCGTGACGGCACCCGCCGAATACACGAAGCCGTGTCCACCGGCGAAGCTATCGATGAAGGCTCCCACGATCAGGCCCGAATCATTGACGCCGAATGGAGTCGTGGTCAAGCCGAAGACGGAGATCACCTGGTCCACGCCGTTGACGCGAGCCCATCCGTAGCGGCCGTTGGTGGCGCTGCAGTAGCCAACCATGTCGCCGTGGGAATTGATGCCGTTGATGCGCACCAACACAGGCGCCTGCAACCCTGAGCATACGGTGGGCACGATGTAGTTATAAACGCCGCCCGAATAGACGAAGCCGCGGTTCAGGTTGTCGTAGCCCACCATGTTGCCGGACGAGTTAATTCCCGTCACGAACTTATTGGCCCCGTGACTGATGGTGTTCATGGTCCGGTTGCCGTCCTTATAGGAGTAGAAGGTGTTGCGAAAATAAGTTTCGCCGACGATGCCGCGGGTGCTGTCGATAGCGGTCGCGCTGGTGGAGTTCGTGCCTGCCTCGTCGATCGACGTCAGCACCCCCCCGCTCAACAGGAAGCCGTGTTCGCCGTTGACGTCCTGGAATGTGCCGACCACCTGGTTGTTGGCGTCGATACCGTTGGCTTGCGTCAGTCCCAGACTCGCATTGGGGATATTGATGACGCCCGCGGTGTAGCTGGTCTGAGCGAAGACCGATGCAGGGACCAGCAGCAGCGCGGTGCGCAGAACATTTCGTAAAGTCGTTGGTTTCATGTGCGTGTTCTCCTTTTTCTGAGTTGTTCCGGTTCGTTACTGGGCGCTGAAGCCGGTGATCCCGGAAATGTTATATGTGCCGACGATCTTGCCGGCATTGTTGATTCCCAGAATCTGGGTATTGGCCGCCGGGTTGTTGTTGTAGTCGATGGTCGTGAACGTGGTGCCATCCCAGGTGAAGCCATGGCTGAATCCATTGACATCGATGTAGAAGCCGGCGACCAATCCCGATCGGTTGATCGATGTCGGCTGCATGTAAGGAACACCGGCGGGCGGCATGAAGAACGTGTAACTACCCTTCGACCAGATGAATCCGATGTTCGAATTGCTGCTGAGAGTCAGGCAACTGCCGACCACGGTGTTCGCGTCATTGATGGCCGGGTCGTGCACGTAGTTGCATTTCTGTGCAGGCGATAGCGTGTAGTAGGCGCCGTTGAGGCGTATATAGACGCCGGTCTGCAGGGAAGGCGTGGTGTAGTTGCCGACGATGTTGAACGACGAGTTGACGCCGGTGACGTACTGATCGATCAACAGGCCGGTGAGCGAGCCAAACCCTTCACTGTTGTCCTGGAACATCGAGTAGCTCGCGCCGTCGTAACCGGTGCCGACGATCCCGCCGATGCGGCTGATGCCGGTAGGCAGGGTGCCCACATAACCGGGAACATTCACGTTGGTCAAGCTTCCGGCGGCAGTGAGCATGAAGCCCTGCGTGGTGAAGCCGAAGTAACCGTAGCCGATGATGCGGCCGCTATCGTCAATGCCCGTCAGATAGGTCGAACTGGAGCCCGGATACTGAAACGAAGAGAAGGTGTAAGCGGACGCCTGTCCCGCGGTCGTTAGCAGGATGGATGCCGCGCACCAGAGCACTTTTTGTAACTTCATAACGTTCGTAAATCCTCCTTCGATCACACCTGCGCGGGGAATGGAAAAACGGCTAGCCGGGCGGGGAGAAAATTTGTGTTTTTTTAAAGATTTCTCGAGCAAGGAAAAGATAAACGTGCGGTATACTGACGTACATTTCCAGAGGTAACGGGTGATGAACGAGGAAGAGCGCGCGCAGGTGGAAGACCTGTTCGAGCGGGCGTTGCGGCTTTCCACGGCGGAGCGTCCCGCGTTTCTGGGAAGCGCGGGTGCGGACCCCGCGGTGGTGCGGGAGGTCGAATCCCTGCTGGAATTCGCGCGCACCGGATCCGGTACGCTGGCGTCGCCGGTGGGGGCGCTGGCGGCGGAATTTTCGGCGGCGGAGGTGCCGGCGGGCAAGCGCATCGGGCCCTACCTGCTGGGCCGCGAGATCGGCCGTGGCGGCATGGGAGTGGTCTACCTGGCCGGGCGGGACGGCGAATTCCGGAAGACCGTGGCGCTGAAGGTATTGCCAGTGGGCATGCGCACGCAAACCGCAGTGCGGCGTTTCCGCCAGGAGCGGCAGATTCTGGCCGAACTGGAACATCCCAACATCGCACGCCTGCTGGACGGCGGCACCACCGACGAAGGGCTGCCCTACCTGGCGATGGAATACATCGAAGGTGTTCCTATCACGCAGTATGCAGCGGAGCGGCGGCTTTCGGTTTTGGAGAAACTGCGGCTGTTCCGGCAGCTTTGCGACGGCGTCCAGTGCGCGCACCAGAAGTTGATCATCCATCGCGACATCAAGCCCGGCAACATTCTGGTGACCGTGCAAGGGGTGCCCAAGCTTTTGGACTTCGGCATCGCCAAACTGCTGGCGCCGGATACGGCCGGGGGCGAGGGACTGGCGGAGACCCGCACTCTGGCTGCAGCCATGACGCCGGATTATGCGAGCCCCGAACAGGTACGGGGCGAGGCGGTCACGGTGGCGACGGACGTGTATGCCCTGGGCGCTGTGTTGTTCGAGCTGCTGACGGGGGAACGGGCCCACCGGCTGAACAGCTACGATCCGCTGGAGATCGCGCGCGAGATTTGTGAAGGCGAGGTGCGGCCGCCGAGCACCACGGGCGCCGCATCGCTACGGGGCGACCTCGACAACATCGTGTTGAAGGCGATGCAGAAGGAGCCGTCTAGACGCTACAACTCGGCCGAGCAGTTTGCCGAGGACATCCGGCGCTACCTGGAGGGACTGCCGGTCATCGCGCGGGCCGACACGTTGGTTTATCGCACGGCGAAATTCGTGCGGCGCCACTGGTTCGCGCTGGGCGCGGTAGCCGCGGTCATGCTGGCGCTGGGCGGCGGGATCATCGCCGCCTTACACCAGGCGCATATCGCGGAAGCGCGTTTCGTGGAAGGACGCAAGCTGGCGGGACGGCTATTCGAGATCCACGACGATTTGAAAAAGATCGCTGGAACCACGAAGCCGCGCGAACTGGTGGTACGTTCGGCGCTGGAGTATCTGGACAAGATGGCGCCGACCGCGGGTGACGATCCCGCGTTTGCATGGGAGCTCGCTAAAGCGTACGAAAAAACCGGCGACGCACAAGGTAGTCCCGCGGAACCAAGCATGGGCCGGACGCGGGATGCCGCCGCGTCGTACGAGAAGGCTATCGCGATCGAGGAACCACTGCTCCGGCGCGGAGCGCTGGATACGGCGCAGCGGGAGTCTCTTTTCCGCGCGTATAAGATGCTGGCGCTGCTCTACCGCCAGTTGCGCGACGGCGAACGGGCGGTGGCGGTCGCACGGAAGGGGATCGCGCTTTCCGAGACGCTTTCGCCAATGGCGGCGGCTTCGGCGTATGGCGAATTGGGTGCCGCGCTACAAGTATTGGGCGACACTGCGGGCACTCTGGAGGCGGCATCCAAAGCGCTGGCGATTCAGGAAAAGTTATCGGCCGGAAAGTCAATCGAATCGCCGGAAATGATGCGATTGGCCGGACTGCTGCTCACGGCGGCCAAAGCCGCCCAGGCGGCCGCTCGATTCGACGAGGCCCTGGGCTATAGTCTACGGGCGATCGGGATTCGGGAACGGCGGATGCAGAGTCCGGCCAACGATACCCTCAACGAGCACGAACTGCAGATCGGCTACCTCGTGGCTGCGGATATTCTGGGAGCCAAAGACCGGCCCAGCCTGGAAGATTCCACCCGCGCTCTGCCGTACTACCGCAAAGGTCTGGCGCTGGCGGAGCAAATGGCGGCCAAAGATGCGAACAACGCGACGGCGCATTTCGATCTGGCTATCGCCGCGGGCAAGACCGCCACGCAACTGGATGAGGATACGCCGCGCGAAGCCATCCGTCTGTACCAGCGCGCATGGGAGGCGGCGCAACGGCTGGTGCCGGAGGGTATCGAGCGCACTTCGATCAAAGCGGCTTATTACCAGAGCGTCGCGGTACCGCTGGCCCAGTTGGGCCGCGTGGCGGAGGCGCGCGAGGATTACCGGCAGTCGATTGCCATGGAACAGTCGCTGCTGGTGATGGCGCCGCGGAATCCGCAGACCCTGGGCGACGCCGCGGACGCCTGGCGGCAGTGGAGCGAGCTGGAGTTCAGCCGCGGCAACTGGGCGGATGCCCTGGCGCACGGACATGCGGCGCTCGAGTCGATGGAGAACGCGGTGAAGGTGGCGCCGCGGAATCTGCGCGCGGCCTGGCAAACGTGCCACGCGCTCGAAACCCTGGCGCGCGAAGAGGATGCCATTGCGCGCCGGACGCATCAGGCGGACTTGGCGGAGGATGCGGGGCGACTGCGCAAGAGGGTCATGCAGATTTGGACAGACTGGGACCAGTGGCAGCCTCACGTCGCGTATTTGCAGAACCAGAAGCGCCGCGCCGAGAAAATGAGGCAGGCTCCCTGAAGCACCGTCGCGGTTACTTCTTGGGCTCCAGCTTCAGGTTCATGATGGCGGTCTTGCGGGAGTCGAATGAGCTAAGCGTCTTGGCGCCGCTGGAGGAGCCATCAAAATCGGCGCGCAGCTCATAATCCACGTCGGTGCTGAGACCGTGGAAATAATACGAACCATTATCGCGCGTAATAAAAGACCGGATCTGCAGGGTCTTGGTGTTCTTCAATTGCACGACGGCGCCATTCACGGCCTCGTCCTGGCCGTTGCGCACCACGCCCTGCACGGTTCGGACGTTGGCGTCTTCTTTTTTGTCGGCGCGCGCGGTTCCCGGCGACATCATCAGCAGACAGATGACGGCGGCGGCAAACCAGCGCATCGCGGAGGGAGCCCCTAGTAACTGCATCGCGCTATTTCCAATCCTCTTCAGGCTCTTCCTCCTCGGACTCCTCAATAAAATCTTCGTCTTCGTCTTCCTCCAGCTCATCGGCGGATTCCAGTTCCAGTGGATCGGTCCCAATTACCTTGAGGTCGGCGCCGCACTCATCGCAACTGATGGGGTCGCCCTCATCCACGTCTTCCTCATCCACGTCAATGGCCCCGTTGCAAACCGGGCATGTCACCATAATCAGAAAGTCCTCCCGAATTCCCTACAATACATTTAACGAAAGTTCGCGGTGCTTGCAACTGTATTATGCAACAGCATGCGGGTCAGCGGGCGGCCTGCCGGGCCAACCGCCGGCGGGTGGTGGCCGGGACCATCCCGTTCATTCGCAGATACAGGAAGAGCTGCGCGCGATGCGTCAGCTCATGCTCTTTCACGAACTGTAGCATTTCCAGCCTGGTGACGCGCGCGCCGTCCACCCGGGTGATGATTCCCGCATAAAATTCCGGTGGCTGGGCGGCCAGCGCCACGGCGCGTTGTTCGATGGATACTTGCAATTCGCGCGCCAGATCCGCGGCTCCGGCGCCTTCGGGCAGGAGGGCAAACCGGGCCATTTTCTCCCGGAACTGCGGTCCGCCGAGCACCTCTTCGCCTTCCAGCATTAGCCCGGTGAGGCCGTGCCCGGCGATGAGGATATGGCGGGCGATCTGGCCGAACGTCATCAGGTCAGGACAGGGCGTGTAGTCGAATTTGTCCGCCGGAAATTCCTCCACGGCAGCGATTGTGTCGGCGCGAGTGGCCTTCCAGGAATCAATGAGAGCTTCAAGCCTTACCATATTTCCCATTGTAACCGCGCAATGAGGTTATGATGCCTTCAGGAATGCCATGCTGGAAAAAGTCGATCTGACTCGCGCCTTGCCGAAGGAAGCGTACAAGAGCCGTCTGCCGGCGTTGCAGACCAGCCTTTATAACCTGCAACTCTCCACGTCGGAAGCCGGGGTTCCCAGCGTGATTGTTTTCGAAGGCTGGGAAGCTGCCGGCAAGGGCACCTGCATCAATGTGCTGACTAGCCGGCTGGAGCCGCGCGCTTTCAAGCTGCACGTGATCCAGGAGCCGCGCACGCACGAGCTGCACATGCCCTGGCTGTATCGCTTCTGGCAGCGAATTCCGAACTACGGCCACATGGCCATTTTCGACCGGAGCTGGTATCGACGCGTGCTGGATGAGCGGGTGGAGAAGATCACTCCAAAGAGCGAATGGCAGAAGGCGTATCGCGACATCACGGACTTTGAGCGCACCCTGGCCGACGACGGATACACCATCGTCAAGCTCTTTTTCCATATCAGCAAGAAGGAGCAGAAGCAGCGTTTTAAGAAGATGGAAAGCAATCCGCTGACGCGCTGGCAGGTGCAGCCGTCGGACTGGAAACGGCATAAGGAATACGACAAGTACCTGGTGGCGGTGGAGGAGATGCTGGAGCGCACGGAATCGGAATGGGGCCCGTGGACGATTGTAGAGGCCACCGACCGGTACTGGACGCGCATCGCCGTGTTCGAGGCGATCATCCGGGCACTATCGGCGGGCGCCGCCAAGCGCGCCGCGCGGAAGGCTTAGCCATGCTGGAAACCCTGGACCTGGGACAACACCTTTCCAAGCCCGAATACGAGCGGGACCTGCTGCGCTATCAGGTCCAGTTGCGCGAACTGGCTTGGCAGCTCTACCAGCGAAAGCGCTCGTTGGTAGTCGTGTTTGAAGGCCGCGACGCGGCGGGCAAAGGCGGCACGATCCGGCGGATGACCGAGAAGCTGGACGCGCGCGGTTATGAAGTGTTCCCCATCGCGGCGCCCGATGGCGAGGACAAAACCCACCACTATCTGTGGCGTTTCTGGCGGCGTCTGCTGCCACCCGATGAGAAGCAGATCATGGTGTTCGACCGGAGCTGGTATGGCCGCGTGCTGGTGGAGCGGGTAGAAGGTTTTTGCACTGAGGATGCCTGGCGGCGCGCCTATCGGGAGATCAACGACTTCGAACGGCAGTTAGTGGACGCGGGCGGCATCGTAGTGAAGTTCTGGCTGCAGATCAGTCCTGAAGAGCAGCTGAAGCGTTTCGAGAAGCGCCAGGATACTCCATACAAGCGCTGGAAATTGACGCCGGAAGATTGGCGCAACCGCGAAAAATGGGGCCGCTACGATGTAGCGGTAGAAGAGATGCTGCTGAAGACCAGCACGTTGACGGCTCCCTGGACCGTGGTGGAATCGAACTTCAAATGGTTCGGGCGGGTAAAGACGCTCAAGACGCTGGTGGACACGGTGAGCAAAACGCTTGGTTACAAACCCGCCGACCCGGTGGTGCGGAGCAAGGCCGCCAAGGCGGCGACCAAGGCTACGGGCAAAACTACAAATGCGGGCAAGAGGCGGCGCGCTTGAGAGGTGCGCCGCCCCTTGTTAGCAATTCGGTACTACGGGCAGTAGCACTGGGTAAAAATTGATCCGGACGCGGATGGACTCGTGGGCCGGAATCGCATCGAAGACTACCAGATCGGGTCCCGCTTCACGCGGAGTGATTCCTTTGGCAGGCGCGAAATCCGCCCGGCGCGGTATAGCTAGTTCGTCCGTCTGAAGGACCGGTTGATTGACCGTAGCTTTGACGGGCGCGGCGGCGGCGACCGGTTCGGTTTGCAGGAAAGACTTAACCTCTTTGACCAGCTTGGCTTCGGTATTGCGATGCCCGACCTTGCGCACGACGTCACGAAGGGCGAACGACAGCATGAAGGCCAGCACCGCGCAACTCAGGATCCAGATCGATCCGGTGTGGACCGCGCCGGCGCGGCGCACGATGAGCATCAGGCTCACGGAGATCACCAGCAGAACCCACATGCTCTGATGCATGAGGCGGGCTGTGTTCTTCAGTCTTCGTTCGGAAGTGGGGAGGTCAAGAGTCATCTCAGTTTGCTCCAGTCGGCCTGAATAAAGCACGCTATGCGCCACTGGTTGAGCATTTGGCATGTTATTGAAAAGATGAGGTCCGGCTTTCGCCATGGGAAACGATTCCATGACACTGGTGGCATACCCGCCCGGCGGCGAGCGACAGGATTGTCACAGCATCAGGCCAGGATAGTGAAGCGCCCGTCCGGGCGGGCGAAGACCGCCGGAAAGCTCCAGACCGGCACATCGGTCCGGATGTGGCAGTCCGCCTTGGGGCGCCCGTCCGGGCCGAAAAATTGCCAGCCTAATGTGCCGCCGCGCTGCCATCCGGCGCCCTCCACCCATGCGAGCAGGATGTCGCCGCGCCGGTTGCCTGCGAGAGCCGGATACTTGCGCCGCGGATTATCGCCGGTGGGCATCCTGATGGCGGCTTTGGCGGCTTCGACACCGCGGCTGACTGGCGCGAAATAGACCTGTCCCTGAGTTTCCCAGGCGCCGAATACCTCGCCGCGTGCTTCGATGAAGGCCATGCTGCTCATGGGGCAGGCATTGATATTCCAGGGGTGAAGGTCGGCGACGGCGAAGTCCCTTCCCTTGTCCGTCGAAGACAGGAGATAGATGTCGCGATGCACGTTCTGTGTGGCGGAGCGGTACAGGCCATACAAGGTGCCGCGCGAATCGCCGAAGAGCCGCATACCGCAGCATCCGCATGCGCCGGTGGGCTGCTCGGTTGCGGGTTGCTCTTCCGCGAAATTCCCACCGCTATCGGCGGAGCGTGCCATCCACACCTTCCGCCCGGCTTCCCCCCGGCTGCGCCGGGCGCTTTCCCGTGCCATGCCACGTACACGTTCCCAGCGGCATCGGCCGCCACGGTTCCTCCGCCATCCAGGCCAAAGGTCCTGCGCATCAGGTTTCGCTGCGCTTCAAATGCGGAACCCAACTTACCCTGGCGCGCGTAAAGCATCGGCGAGCCGGTTTTGCCCGATTCCGGATTCAACGGACCTGAGGGTTCGGCTGCTCCGGACCCGTTCCAGGCCACGTGCACGCAATCATCTTTTCCAACGGCGATCTGCGCGCCCCGGATGGCGCCGATGGCGATCGCGCTTCCCGGCTGGCTGTTGACCCGGATGGCCGGCGAAAAGGTATCGCCGAAGTCATGGGAGCGGACGTAGAAAATATCGCCATGGCCGGGATCGCCGGTGAAGTAGATGAGGTGCAGTCCGTTCCTGGCGGCCACTAACTGCGGCTGAATGCCATTTTTTGGCACTGACCGTATTGCCACGAGGTCGTCGTCCGCGGAGGCGGCATAGAACGCATTCGCCGCCGTGGCGCCAAGAAGGAACGCGCGTCTGGTAGGTCCACATGCGGCTGGCACGATTCTATTGTCGCGCATCCCGGCAACCGCGACCAGCCGACGCCACCGACTCATGTGGAATTGATGTTGCAGGCGCGGCAAAAAAACCCTGCGTGAATTCACCGGCTATTTCACCCGACAGTGTATACTGACAGGAACTCCGAAAATACTGCGCTTTTGCTTTTCCGCGGCTCAAAGCGGGAATTGAGATACCAGGACGACGATGAAGCTAAGAACGGAGAACTGCGCCCCCTGCGTCACAATTACTCTGTCATTGATTTTGCTGTGCCCGGCGCGGGCACAGACTTCCCCCGCGGTCCTGACCGGGCAATATAACAATTCCCGGACAGCCGCCAATATTCACGAGACCACGCTGACGCCGTCCAACGTTTCGCCAGGGACGTTTGGGTTACGGTTCACTCAACTGGTAGACGGGAATATTTTCGGACAGCCGCTTTACGTTCCAGACCTGACCATAAACGGGGCCGTGCATAACGTGGTGGTCGTGGCAACGTTGAACAACTCCGTTTATGCCTTCGACGCGGACACGCCTCAGCCAGCGTTGTGGCATGCATCGCTGGGCACACCGGTGGTGGTGGGAACCGCTTCGGAACCGGCCATCGGGATCTTGAGCACTCCGGTGATCGACCTCGGATTGCAGACGCTCTTCGTGGTGAGTTATACCAGCGAAAGCGGGTCGCCGGTGTACCGGTTGCGCGCGTTGAGTCTTCTGACCGGAGGCGAGATTGCGAATATCATGATACAGGGGGCGGTGACGGGAACAGGCGACGATTCGCAGAGCACTCCCTGCGTCTCGTGGAGCGGTGGTACAGTGGCGCCGCCGTGCATACCGTTCAAGGCAGGCGAACAGTTACAACGGCCCGCCCTATTGGAAAACCCTGTCACTGCGACCGTCTACGCGGCGTTCGGCGCCCTAAGCGGAGCCGAACTAACCGCTCCGTACCACGGCTGGGTCTTCGGCTACGAGTACGAGGCCGGCGTATTCACGCAGACGATGATCTTCAACAGTACGCGCGCAGCAACGCAAACGGGGCAGGCGTGTACCGGGGCGAATGCTCCCGCGAATCAATGCGGGCATGGCGCGGGAATCTGGATGTCGGGCCGCGGGCCGGCCCTGGATGCTACGGGAATCTACGTAGTGACAGGCAACGGCGGCTACGGGGGACCGGGTACCGGCAATTGGGGCGAATCGGTTTTGCGGTTGTCGGACGCCGGGGCGGTTGAAGACTCCTTCACCCCGATCGCTTTCCTGGATCTGAACCGTGGGGACCTGGACTTGTGCGACAGCGGCGCCATTCTATTTACCAGTTCCAACGTGACGGCTCCCAAGCTGGTGCTGGCGGCCGGCAAGACCGGCGTGGTGTCTGTCATGAACCGGGCGGGCCTGGGCGACATGACCGCCGGGAACACGGGCGCGCTGCAGAGCTTCCTGGCCACCTCCGCGGGTTGTAACACCGGGCCGGGCAGATCCGGCTGCTATGAGGTACGTAGCCCGGCTTTGTGGAATCGCACCAGCGGGCCCACCATACTCTATGTTTGGGCGCAAGGCGATGTCCTACGCGTGTGGGACTTCGATGACGCCACGAACCAGTTCCGGCTGGACGGCAACCAGGGCACAGTGACCGCGCAGAATTACCCGGGAGGGAGCCTGGCGGTTTCCGCGAGTGGCAACGACAACGGAATCGTATGGGCTATCTTGGCGACCACGGGCAAGGGAGGCGGAGAGTCCGGGGTACAGGGTCTGGGAGTGTTGTACGCTTTTG
The DNA here is from genome assembly GCA_963843255.1 of Bryobacterales bacterium. Taxonomy (GTDB): domain Bacteria; phylum Acidobacteriota; class Terriglobia; order Bryobacterales; family Bryobacteraceae; genus Bog-159. The sequence continues at coordinate 39,147 of CAWJJQ010000016.1, forward strand.
ACGCCGCCAATGTTGGCACACAACTGTGGGCGAGCACGGACTATTGGTTTTCGACCAAGTTCGCGAGTCCGACCATCGTGAACGGAAAGGTTTACGTGCCTACATCTGCTTCGCCGCCTTCAGCGAGTCCGGCTTATGCACCGCGGCTGCGAGTCTATGGTCTTTGCGCAAACTGCCCGCAGGCTTTGCCATTGGCGGAGGATACGCAACTGACCTCGTCGGCCAAACGATAGAAGGGAATTCCATACTCCTACCGCGCTCGCTGTAAGCCATCCCGTGATGAATAAGTCAAGCGTCCCGGTACCCTGTTGTGTCGTTGGTCACACTGCGCGCCGCTGATTCACTTCTTCGGCACGTATCCCTGCCATACATACTCCAGCGCCAGGGGCAGGGTCTGTGCCTTGACGCCGCGGTCGCAGTGCACCGCGTTCTTCGCAAAAACAAACTGGTAAGGATACCCTTTGGCCGCCAGAGCCTTAGCCATGCGCTCATTGGCGATGACCCAGTCATGATAGTTGTCGCGAGTGATGAGAAGGTCCCGGTCGCTTACCAGCATCCAGATGCGTAGCGGCTTCTTTGCGCTGTTGGGAACGAGAGTTTCATGAAATTCCCATGCGCCGTGCGGGGTCTCGGGGTTGTAGGGCCACTGCTGGTACACGAAGGTGCCCGAGTAGCTCAGAACCCGGTGGTAGAGATCCGTGTGATACCAGGCCATCGCCATTGCGGCGGCGCCGCCGGAGCTGCAGCCCATCGTCGCCCGGCCGTCGGGATCCCTGGTAAGCTTCACGCTGTATTTCCTCTCCACCAAGGGCAGCACTTCCTTTTCCACAAACTCCGCGTAGAGCCCGGACATCGTGTCGTACTCCAGTCCCCGCTCGCTGCCCTGCGCGTCGCCGCTGCCGTTGCCGATGGAGATCCCAATCATCACCGGCACCCGGTGCTCCGCGATCAGGTTATCGAGGGCGGTGAACAAACTGCGGTCAGGTCCATCCGCACCGACGATGAACGGCGCCTCGGTGCCGGGTACGTATTGTTTGGGAACGTAGACCGCCACCCGTCGCGTATAGGGGGCCGGATAGCTGTTTACGATCACCTTGTTCGGGTCCGCCGGGTCCGGCACCGCGAAGGTGTTGGGTTCGCGCGCGATGCCCGAATAGATTTTGCTGTCCTTGGATTCCATGGTGAATTCAAAGACATCACCCTTGGGCACGCTTTCGTCGGCGGCCATTTCCGGCGCGGGGTTGTGTGTCGGCCCGATGATGAAGTTCCCGTCTTCCTTCGGCGAAGGGACAGATCCGTCCGGCAATTCCTTCGCTTTGACGTACCCGGGCGTGTTCGGGTCGCGGGTTGGAGCCGCCGGGCGCGCCCCGCTGCCAGACTTTGCCGGGGTTTGGCCGCCGGGGATGGGCTGTGCCGGAGTCTGGGCGATGGCCTGGCCCAAGCCGGCCCCCGTACCAACCGCAAGTACCGCCGCCAGCGACGCGCCGGCTAACGCACACATTATTTTTCGCCGGCCGCGACCGCTATCAGATGCCATAATTTTCCCCCTTAATGGAACAGGCCACATTCTACAACACTCATTGCGGTGAAGGTGCGGGGCGCACTATCTTGGCGCCGCACCTCGGCGCTTCCCGAGCCCGGGACCGACGAATGACACCACGGACGCCATCACCATACGCCCCTCAGGGGCAGCGGAAGCGGCTGTGGAGGTACTCGTCTACGTCGCCTTTGGCGATGGCGGCGAACAGGTTCGACACGGCGCGGAGGTGATTTTGGCGCAGAGTGGCGAGTTGGCCGAGCAGGCGTGGCGATGGAGGAAGGTTGACCAGGTATTGGGTGCCGGTGGGGTAGGTGCTTCAAATCGTCACCGGGAAAGGCCGCACCGGCGGCGTACCCCGAGGCCTTGCCGTGATTAAGCGGTGCATAGCGGGCGTTCGGCGTTGTCGTGGCGGCTCTATGAACCCTGTCTCGAACGCGGATGTGGAGACGTCGCCGATCAGGAAGAGCATGGAGTTGTCCGGGACTGGCTGACCGTGCCCAGTCCGGAGTCGACCATGGAGATGACATAGGACGGGTCGGTGACACCTTGGAATCCACCAGCGGCGACTCGGTAGGTGGAATGTCGAAAAACCCGGTCACCGCCACCGTGCCGGCCGGCGCGAGCAGCGGGATAGGTGAGGTGGTAACTCTTAGGAAATTATCGCTAGGTGTTTTGCACGCGTTGCCCAAGGCGCTTGCGACTTCGTTAGCTCCAGGTTTGGCTCCCGCCGGAACCGTGGATGTAAGCGCCGTCGTGCTACGCACGGCTACGAAATCCGGGTTGACGATCAGTTTGCTATCTCTTTATGTCACGTGAAGCGTGCGTCAGTAATCTGGAAACCAGGAAGTTCACGAGTCCACCACCGAGGCCGGATTTTAGGGCATGGAAGAAGCGTACAAAAAAGGAATTTGAGCGCTGGCTGCGTTCATCCTCCACCGGCGCCGCGCAGTCTTGCCGGGCCCAATTGTGTCCACGGCGTGCCTGCGTTAACCCAAAACACAGAAATGGCTAACGTGACAGGAGGGCGAGTTTCATGACTAGCGATCATACGCGTCAGAGCCCGATTGGAATTGCTCGGGTGACCGAAGCGGGTTTCCCACTTACGAGATTTCTTGTCCCACAACTGGACGAGGTAAGCGCTGATTCAGACGGCCAATGCCTTGAAACGAAAAAACCCGAGCCTTGGCATGATACATGCCTGCCGAACATCTTGGAGGATTCCTAATGTTCCGATCCATTGCTCGCGTCGTGGTCCCTATTGGCATGGTATCTGTCTCAGTCTTGGCGTCTTCGGCCATCGCCCAACAAGGCATGCCCAATCCGATCTCGGCGCCGAATCCGCTAACGGCGACGCTATCGATTTTTCGTACCAATATGCAGGACAAGATCATGAAGTCGGCGGAAGCGATGCCAGAGCCCAAGTACAGCTACCAGCCGACGAAGGACGTTCGCTCGTTCGCCGAGATCCTGAATCATGTGGCGGATATCTCTTACATATTGTGTTCAAACGTCAAGGGTGAAGCGAACCCCGACACGACTACCGCGACGGGTTCGAAGACCCAGATCATGGCCCGCCTCAAAAGCTCGTTCGATTACTGCGATGGCGTGTACTCCGGGTTCACCGATGCGCACCTCAATGACCGGGCGGACTTCTGGGGCGCCAAAACGAACAAGATGTTCGTCTTGACACAAGTCGGAAATCATGACGCCTTGCATTACGGAAATCTCGTCACGTATCTGCGCATCAATGGCCTCGTGCCGTCCGGGGGCTGGTTTTGATGGCCCAGCGGCGCCCGGCGTCCAACCCGTTTACTTCGGCTCGATACGAAACCGGCGATCCAGCGTTCCAGTTCCGCTTCGGCTAGCTCGCGGTCGCGGTGGTCGCCAGTAGGCCCGGCCGTTCAGCGCGACGACCCCAAATGTCCATAACAAGTCTCGTGGACGCGCCGCGACTCTGCCGTTTCGGCCGGAGGCAGTAAGCCTTCTTCAAGCTTGAGGAGGCGTCTCTCCAGGACACTCATCAGTCGAGCCTCTTACGGACCGGAATTGGTGTTGTTTTGGGAGGATACACCGTTGCGCGCTACTCCACGATTCCAGACCAGTAACTCTGGCGCGTCTGCACCACTGCATCCGGATAATCCGGCACGCGCACCCGCAAGGTGTGCAGACTCGGCGTCGCGGTGGCCGCGGGCTTAAAGGTGAGCAGATAGTAATTGTGAATCTGGTTCGCAATTCAATCCAGGCTCTTATCGAAGCTTCGTTGATTGGTGAAGCTCATGTACTCCCCCCCGGATAAAGCAGCCAGTTCCGACGCGCTGTTCTTGCGCAGCGCGTTGACGATCAAGATCAACTGTGGCGGCAGCGTCAGGGATGGCGCGTGATCTGTATATTCCTCGGCCTCGACCGGTTCCGTTTTGGCCGGCTGCGGCGGGGTTTGGTCTGTGGAGAAAGGCTTCGGCGGAGGCGGCGGATCGGGATTCCGCCACGCAGATACAAATTCGTTGCGGGTTGGCGCGAACGTCATGCAATAGATCACGGTATTGCTGACGCCCAGTTCGGCTACTACCTGATGTAACTTGGCGCGGCTCCCGTGGTCGCGCATTTCGCTCACCAGCAGGATCGCGCGGCGGTACCGATTCTCGCGCTGCTTCAATAGTTTCACGGCGTAGTCGGTAGCGTCTATGGTGGCGGCGTGATAGTCGCCGCAGGGCGCCAGTTTCGCCAGCGCGCGGTTCACCGCGTCAGGATTGCTGGTGAAGTCACCCAGCAAGTAAGGGCGCTCGCCGTAACTTACCACGGCCACTTCATGCGGGGCGTCACCTCCAATCGCATTGATCATTGCGCCCAAGCCCTTGAGCTTGGCGAATTCCGCGGGCGCCGACAGTCCGCACTGTACCACCACCGCCAACGAGATGCCCGCCGTGTCCGGATCTTCCTCGATATTTACAGACTGCCGCACCCCATTATCTTCCACCGCGAACTGTTCCGGCTTCAGGCCATAGATCACATCGCCATTCTGCTTGTGCACCAGCGTGGGGAGAAAGACCAGGTCGGAGTGCGTCGCGTATTCGGGCTTCTTTGGCTCCTGAGCGCACGCCAATATCGCCGTCAAGGCCAAAGCCGCAAGCGTTTTCATCGGTTTCCATTTCGACGTTGTCCAACATGCCACGGTTTCCGGACAGCGCCACAAATTGGCATTTTTTGCGGACTGATATCACGACCTATCGGTCGAAGACTGCCTTGCCCGCCGAATGGCCAGGGCTGCTTCAACTCGTCGCCGATGGTGCCTGTCTGATCTCCGCTTCCAAAGTTTCCCGGTCGTACCTTGCGAGCGGCTTATTCCAGATGGTCTGTGCCCGGATCTGGAAATTGCAAGCAGCTTAGGGAAAGAGAGCGTGGGCTCCAGACCAGTCCGCACGGTCGCCATTGGCTACCTTTCGAACCGTCTGCTGCGTTACTGCAAGCCCGCATTGACGCGCCAATTAGGATTGCACACAATGCCGGTTTGCAACTTTGCCCTCGGGCGCCAGCAGCCTTACCTCGCCCCGCCGGGACACTGGTTTTGAGGAAAAGGCGAGGCGACAATCGGACTGCTCGTCGTTGTCGGGAAGCGCTAGGACGCCTTCCAGTCCCCGGTCAAATTTCGAGAGCGACAAGTCGAAGCCGGCAGCGGTTACCTCCCGCAGTTCTAGCGAAAGAATATCATCTTCCCACTCGGCCGCCGGGAATGCTTTGGCCGGGGCGCCAGTCCATTCATCACAAAGGATGACGGGGACTCCGGTTATGTCGCCGCCAGGCCACCCCCGTTCTGTGGCTCCGGGCCAGCACCGGGATCTTGAACCCGAACTCGCGGATATTGGGCGCACATGCGGTCTACGGCGGCATCGTTCTAGCGTGGGTTTCGGGTGGGGATGAAGCGGTCGATGTGCCACGTTCGGATATCGGATCTTCTAGAGGCGGCTGACCGGGTTATTGTGGCGGAGCGAACGCAAGCAGTTGCTTTTGATACACCTCGTCCACCTCTGAAAACGGTGTGTGCTGGCGGGTATAGACAACCGCGCGGTGTTCAAAGAGCGCATCGGGAATGATGAGAGCTTGCCCAGTCACTTGGGGCGCGGGGATAGGTCCGCGCTCCCAGCCCTGCGGAAGAGGCGACCATAGCATCTTGACCCCGAATGTCTCCCGATACGGTTCGAGGGGCTGCACGACTTTACCGAAAGGCGTATTGGTCGCATCCAGCAACCGGTTCATTTCTGCGGTTAAACGGTCCGGCACGTACCAGTTTTCCGCTTCGGAAAGAACACGGTTGCCACACCGAAGCCGCACTCTGCGATATTTCACTTCAGTGTCCGGGCTCACCTGCAACCTGCGCCTCTGTTCAGGCGTGGCGGCCTTCGTAACGCCTTTGGCCACCTCTGCGACAATTGCCGCGTCATCCGCAAGGTGATGGTCGTGACACCAGGCTTCCAGCGTCAGAGTTGCGCTACGGCTTGCCAGCACGTTGCTATTGATGGTCTCTACCAGGGCCAGCGCTTGCAACCTGGCCACGTAAGTGTCGGGCCATTTCGGTATTTCCTGCGCCGGCGCGGTGGCGCCCAGGCTCGCCATCGCGATTGCCACCGAGATGCTTCTGATGCTCGTAACCGGGCCGCACTTCATTTGAGCAATTTTAGCGGAAGCGGCAAGTTCGTGGGTAGTTTGTCGGGTTCTTCGAAGAGAGAGGTCTACGGAATTTCAGGCGTGTTTTTTGAGACGTGGCAGAAACGCAGCGCGGCGTTTTTCCGTAAGTGTTTGAGGGAATCTGGTGGACCTGGTGAGATTCGAACTCACGACCTCTTCCATGCCATGGAAGCGCGCTCCCAACTGCGCCACAGGCCCGCGGGGTTTTGTATTCTTCAATATACCACAGCAGATCGCGTTGACATGCCGCGCGCGCACTTGCCTACAATAGTATGATGCCCCGCAGGCGCACGCGCGCTCTCGTTCTACTGCTCTGCCTATCCGCGCTCGCTTTGGCGGCCTGCTTCGTGCGCCGGCGCATCATCACGCGGAAGGGTTCCGGCCCGACGCTCGTCCTGCTCACAGCGGACAAACAGACTCTGATCGACCGAATTGCGCAGGAGTATCAACGGGTTTCGAGCTTCAACGCCACGGTTGATATGGTGCCGGCGCTGGGCAGTTCGGAGAAGAACAAGATTACCGAATATAAGGACGTGCGCGGCTACATCCTGTTCCGTAAACCGACGGATATCCGCATCATCGGTTTGTATCCGGTGGTGCGCAATAAAGCGTTCGACATGGTTTCGAACGGAAAGACATTCAAGTTATACCTGCCCTCCTCGAACCGGTTCATCGTGGGCTCGAATGAGCTGATCGCGCCTTCCAAGAACAAGATCGAGAACCTGCGCCCGCAGCACTTTCTGGAGGCACTGCTGGTCTCGCCGGTGCAGCCGGACGAAAGGCCGGAGTTGATGAATTACACCGACGAAGACAACGCGGATTATATTCTGCATCTGGTCCACCAGCAGGCGGATGGCACGCTGGTGCCCTCGCGCAGCATCTGGTTCAACCGAGTGAACCTGCACCTGGCGCGGCAACTGGCTTTCGATCCGGCAGGGAATATCCTGACAGACGCGCGCTACAGCGACTGGAAGAATTACGATGGCGTCCCCTTTCCGAAGACGATCGACATCGACCGCCCGCAGGACGAATACGGGGTGGTGCTCACGCTGGTGAAGATGGAGATCAACCGCGGCGTGTCCGACGATAAATTCGTACTGGACCAGCCCGAAGGCAGCGTGCTCCAGACCCTGGGCCAGCCGTCGCCGCCTTCGCCCGCGCAACCCGCGCCCGCCAAAAAAAAGAAGAAAAAACCGTGACGATCAAACTCGTCGTCGAGAACCTGAAGCACAGGCCGATGCGCAGCCTGTTGAGCATGTTTCTGATCGCTGTGCCGGTGACGCTGATTCTATGCCTGGTCGGATTGAGCCGCGGGATGCTGGAGGATTCGGCGCGGCGCGCGCGGGGCATCGGGGCGGATATCATCATCCGGCCACCAGGGTCGTCGGTGCTTACCTTGAGCGGAGCCCCGATCTCCGATAAGTTTGTGGCGGCGATCGGCAGGCAGCCGCACGTAGCGCTGGCGATCGGGATCATCGTGCATCCGATTTCAAGCGTGAGCTTTGTGAGCGGTATCAATCTCGATCAGTTCAACCGCATGAGCGGGGGCTTCAAATATATAGAAGGCGCGCCGTTCAAAGGGCCGTACGATATCATCGTCGACGAGTACTACGCACGCCAGCACCATTTGCATGCGGGTGACGCTATCTCCGGCCTCCTCAACCATCGCTGGCGCGTTGCGGGCGTGGCAGAAGGCGGAAAACTGGCACGCCTCTCGGTGCCGATGTCCACGCTGCAGAACCTGACCGGAAACACCGGGAAGGTGAGCATCATTTATGTGAAAATAGACAAGACGGGCGACTTACAGGGCGTGCTGGCGGAATTGAAGGCGCTGCTGCCGGAGTACTCCATCTATTCAATGGAAGAGTTCACTTCACTGCTCACGGTGGAGAACGTACAGGGCGGGGCACTGAGCACTTTCATCGAGGTGATGGTGGGGATCGGCGTGGTGATCGGCTTTGCGGTAGTGCTGCTCTCCATGTACATGGCCGTGCTGCAGCGTACGCGCGAGATCGGCATTCTGAAGGCGCTGGGCGCATCGCGCTGGTTCATCCTGAAGGTGATTCTGGCGGAGGCCCTGGTGATGGGGCTGGGCGGCACGGTGGTGGGGATCGGGCTGAGCTTCGGCGCGCGGGCGCTGATCATGGCGCTATACCCGGCGTCGCTGACGCAGGCGATTACGCCGGACTGGTGGCCGCGGGCTCTGGTCATCAGCCTGGTGGGTGTGCTGCTGGGCGCGCTGTACCCGGGCTTGAGCGCCGCGTCGCAGGATCCGATCGAGGCGCTGGCGTATGAGTGAGCCGATTATCGAGATACGCGACTTGCGCAAAGTGTACCGGGTAGGCAATGTGGATGTGCAGGCGCTGCGCGGGGTGGACCTGGACGTGCCGGCAGGCGAATTTCTGGCTATCGTGGGTCCGTCGGGTTCGGGCAAATCGACTCTTTTCCACATTATTGGCGGGCTCACTTCGGCCACTGGCGGCAGCGTGCGGATTGCGGGGCTAGACATCTCGTCGCTGAGCGACGCGGGGCGCACGGAGCTGCGCAAACGTAAAGTCGGATTCGTATTTCAGAAGTTCAACCTGCTTCCCAACCTCACTGCGGGGGACAATATTGCCATCGCGCGCTTCATTGCGGGACAGAACCACGGCGCGGACCAAGAGTTCGACGAGGTGGTCAACTTCCTGGGCATCGCGCAGCGGCTGGACCACAAGCCGGCGGCGCTATCCGGAGGCGAGCAGCAGCGGGTGGCAATCGCGCGCGCGATTGTGAATCATCCGGCGATTCTGCTGGCCGATGAGCCGACCGGAAATCTGGACAGCGAGAACACGGTGGCGGTGCTCGAAGTGATGCGGGACCTGAACCGGCGGCTGGGGCAGACGATTCTGATGATCACGCACAATCCGGAAGCCGCCGCGTTCGCGCACCGCACGGTGCGGATGCGGGACGGGCGCATCGTGGCGTAACGGCTACAATCTTCTGACCTCGGAAATCGCGGCGTGGAGCGAAGGTATGCAATGGGGTCGCAGGGCCGCATTGGGCCGGCTCCATTCAAAGAACGTGTTTGCCGCGGGTGAAATCTTTTTGTCTATATCCGACACGTCGCGATAGCTTTGGTTCTCGGACACGATATTGCCAGTTAGACATACAATCCAGGTCTCGATGCTCCATTTGGGAATGAAGTGAACAATCGCCTCGCCAGCAGTTCGCACAGCCAGGCCACGGAATTGTTGCTGACGACTTGCAACGCTTTTGTCGTCGGCGTCGATCGCCACCACGAGGGCCGTCTTGGCCCGAGTTGACCGGGACCGATAGGCCGCGACGGCCTGGGCGTAACGATTGAGAACCCATTGCGCTCCTGATCCTTTTCCTGCCGGAAGAGGCTCAAATCGGAGATCGTGGGCAGCGTATCCATGACAATACAGGTGATGACGAACAAATCGCTGTTGGCGCTGGTCCTCGACGAGGACCACGATCAGGGAAGGTCTACCCATTCTCCCATCCGCGCGCGACCAGTTCGGCAGGGGACAGTGCGCTCGTCGGGTCGCCGCGAAACTCTTCGACGCGGACCGGGCCGATACCGTCGCGGACGAACCTCACACCGCCTTCGGGGGCCCATTGATTGATCAGTTCCGGGTGATGGGATATAAGCAGGATCTGTCCGCGACCTTCGTCGACGGCATCACTTACTGCCGTTAGCCAAGGCTGGATCTCGCGGAGCGATACGAAGTTCTCGGGTTCATCAAGAATGACTGTGTTCCCCTGAGCCAGGACGAAATGCAGAATCGCATAAAGGCATATGAGGCAGCGCTGACCGTCCGACAACTCATTGAACGCGAACTTAGTGCTCTTCCCCATCTCATGGCCGAACTCCGCGACCAGTAGCCTCACGTTCTCTCCCATCGGCTCGAAAGGGAGGAAGTTGAAGCCATCAAGGGATTCCCGCAAACTGTCGAGCATTGACGCGTTTCGCTTGGGATCGGTTTGTACCAAGTGCCGATACCACGCGGCGAAGTTTGAAAGATCGACATTGACATATGGCTGCTCGCCTTCTGCCCGTGCAGCCATTCCGAATGGATTCAGCCGAAAGCAGAGCAGGCTTCCAAACCACTGCTTGAAACGAGTCAGCACCTTATTGTCTTTCCGTTCCATGATGGTAGCGAGCGCTGAGCGAGACCAGTCAAATGGGTAGGTCACTTTGTGCTCCAGGCGGTCGTTGTAGAGCCGGACCTCTCCGTTGACAAACTCGAAGATCGGTTTGCGGTCGATATTCACGGTTTCTGACACGACCCGTGGTCGCTGTGGATCTCCCCAAGGCTCAACCATCAGACGGTAAGCGTAGGTATCACTCCCAAGTGTTGCATCGAGTTCGAAGGTCTGGCGGGGCTGGTCCAGCCAGCGCGTTCGCTGGCCGAGTATGGGAAAGTTTTCGAAAACGTCGCCGCGGACGGTGAACTGGCGTAAAAACAAAAGGGCGTCGAGGAGCGATGACTTCCCTGAGCCATTTGCGCCGAGGATTAGCTGGCGGCGCGCGGGCTTGTACTCGAAGTTTACGAAGCAGCGGAAATTGTCGATGTAGAGCCGGGTCAGCATCAGGTCACCGCCATACCGCGCTTCAGGAACTTGACTCCTTCGAAGGCGATGGATTCGGGAGTGGGGGCGATGTCGCGCCAGATGGAGGCGGCGGCGGAGAGCTCGCCGAGGGCGAAGCCGAAGCTTTCGATGGTCAGCCAGCCGTCGTAGCGGATGTCGCGGAGGGCCTGGAAGACGCTGGGCCATTCTACGTGGCCGGTGCCGGGGATGCCGCGGTCGTTTTCGCAAGTGTGGACGTGCTTCAGGTGGCGGGCCACGGTGCGATAGCCGGCGGCGATATCCTTCTCTTCGATATTGGCGTGGAAGGTGTCGAACAGGATGCCGACGTTGGGATGATTGATGGCGTCACAGAGGGCGACGGCGTCTTCGGCAGTGTTGAGGAAGTAGGTCTCGAATCGATTCAGCGGCTCGATAGCGATGGATACGTCGTATTCGGCCAGGGTGGGTCCGACGGCTTGATAGCACTCGACGGCGCGCTTCCATTCGTCCTGGGTGCGGCGGCGGCCGGTGAGGAGGCCGACGGGCGAGTAGAGCGGGCCGGCGATGATTTTGGCGCCAACTTCGGCCGCGGCCTTGGCGCAATCCTGCATATGGATGCGGGTCTTGTCGCGCACGGCCGCATCGTCGGAGATCATGTTGAGGCCGCCGGTCAGGATGGAACAGCAGGTGCATTCGAGGCCGTTCGCGGCGAGAGCCTGGCGGATGTCGGCCGCGGCGAATTGGGAAGGGTGGAAGAGCGGCACTTCCACACCGTCAAAGCCCGCCGCTTTGATGGCCGGCAGGAGATGGAGATTGGAACGATCGAACCCAGCCGTCCAGATGAAGGTGTTAACGCCGAATTTCATTGGATGAACCCCGCGGCGTCCGGATTGCCCGGACCGAAGTGTTTCAGCATGACCAGGTTTTCCTGATCGCTGCGATTGGTGACGACTACGCCCTTGTCCGCGGCGGCGGCGGTGACGAAAAGCTCGTCCTTGGTCATTTCGCCGTAGCGGATAAGGGACGGCGTTTCGACTTCCATGGCGCCCACGGAGCCCCAGCCTTGCACGACGATGAGGCCGTAGGCCGCGGCATCGCGGATCATGGCGGAGCGTTTGGGGAAGACGGTCAATTCTTTGGCGGAGTAGTGCGGGGTCGAATAGGTGACCCATTTTTCGGAGTAGCCGCACTCGGCCATTTCGCCTTCGGCGCGGACGGGCCGCGGATGGAACAGGCGGTGGCTGGCGAATTGGGGATCGACATTGGCGTCCCAATCGAGCATGCCGATGATGTAGTCGAGGTCGTGATGATGCTCGGGCGGAACGTCTTTGACGAGCAGATCCCACGGCACGGCGCGGCCTTCGACCATGGACTGGAACATGCCGAACACGTCGGAATTGACCTGCGGCTCGTAGGTGACCAGAGAGCCCGGAGCGTGTAGGATGCCGGCGTCGATCTGCCATCCGGTGCCAGGTTGCAGGCGGTAGGCCTTGGAATGATACAGGATGCCATTATCGCCCTGGTTCCAGCGCTCCAGGCAGCGGCGCACATCATCGGGCTTGGTGCCGGGTTCTAGGCCCATGAATGTGTAGGGAAAATTGTTGTCCTTGAAGTTGTATTGCGGCGGGAAGTAGTAGGCTTCGGGCTTGCCTTTCTGCCCGACCTTTTTGGCGTGCTGGTCCATCTGGTGCATGTGATGGGGGATGGGGCCGAGGTTATCGAAGAACTTGCAGAGGACGTTCCAGCCGCCGTACTGGGACATAACTCCGGCGCCGAGGATCTGGTCGCCCAGTTCCGCCACGGCATCGCGCAGCAGGACGCGGTGGCCATTGAGGGCGATGTAACTGAGGCCTTCGTCAGCGGGCGTGCCGGGTCCGTTGGCGGCCTGGGTGGTGGACGAGAACCAGCGTTCGTCGATGCCGCCGCGGTGGGCGCCGAGGGCGTAGAGATCGCGGGGATCGAGTTTGAGGCGGCCGCCGGGCATGAGGAAGGAGCGCGGCACCCAGCAGGGCGCAAGCCGGACGATGCCCTCGCCGGCGGCGAGAGCTTGTTTTACGAGCGGAATATTGGACATGACTATTTTTTGGCGACGACCTTCAGCGCGATCTGCTGAGAGGCATACTCGTTCTGCTGGTCGGCTCGCGTTTCGATGTTACCAGATAGCACGATCGGCTGGCCGGCTGGGGCTGCGTTATCGAGCGCCTGCAAGGTGAAGGTGACGTGGTTCTGGTTTTCGTGGATGAGAACGCCGTTGAGGCCGACGTCGGTGACGAGCACGCCGGGCGGCAGATTGTACACTTCGACAGGCACGCGTCCACCGAAGTTATTCTGGCGTTCGATGGCGACTTCCACGGTGGCGGTCTTGCCGGGTTCGAGCACGACTTCGCGGGTTTTGGCTTCTATGACGATGTCGGGCTTGGGCATGAGGGCGATGAGTTTGAGCTTGTCTTCCGGGTTGGCCCAATGCGCGATCTGTCGCGTGCCGGCCTGCGCCTGTCCGCGGACACGCAAGGGGACGGCTGTTTCGAGGTGCGCGGCGGCGGCGGCGTTCAGCAACAGAGTGGTGCTGACCTGACCGGGTTCGATGATACCTTCGGTCGCCGAGAGGCCGGCGGGCAGGCCGTCGATGGACACGTGGATGGGTCCATCGAAATCGTCCATGCGCATGGCGGTGACGGTGACCGGAATGCGGCCACCGATGGGGACATTGGGATTGCGCGGATCTACGAGCAATTTGAAATCGGGCTCAGGCCGGCGTACGGTGAGGCGGTAGGCATAGCGATCACCATGCAGGCCACGCACGTCGCGGAGCCGAACGATGTATTCGCCGGCGGCGGGGGCGGTGAAATGCAGACGGGAATCCTTGCCGTAGCCGGGGCCGCCATCGTCATTGCGGTAGGGCAGGTGAACGACGGGCATGCCGTTGGGGACGAAGGTGGCGCCGGCGGGATGAATTTGCACCTTATAAACGGGCGTATCGATGGCGTGGGCTTCGGGAGTCGTATCGAGGAGGCCGAGCCGCTGGCCTTCGAAGGATTCGAAGCGTATGTCGTCATCGGGTCCACGGGGCATGGCGCTGACGCGGACAAGCTCGCTGCCGACCATGAGGGTATCGCCGACGGCCATGCCGGTCCAGGAGACGATGCGCATGCCGCTGCCACCGGAACTGGGATCGTTGAGGGTGACGGCGGTGGAGAGGACGCAGCGGATGGTGGCGCGCTCGACGGGCTTGCCCTGGGCGTCGAGGATTTCGAGTATGGAATCTAGCGGGGATTCGAGACGATTGGCATTGACTTCGAGGACCAGCTGTTCGCCCTTCGCTGCTTTGAACCGAAAATCACTCTCCAGCGACAAGAGCTTGCCGTTGATGGTTACGGGAAGAGTGATGGGCTGGGCGGCGGCGACGGAGACGTTCTTTCCGCTGGATTCGATTTCGGGTTCGACGCCGAGGGCCAGCTTGACCTTGTTGAAGGCCTTGGCGGAGCCGATTTTGGGGCGAAGTTCGACGGACCACTCGTCTTCAGGCGATGGCTCGCCGGGGACTGCGACTTTGCCCGCGCCGAGGTTATATCCGGTTAGCGCGATCTGGGCCGTAGCGCCTTTTTGGACGCCCAGCGGATAGGCGGACAGGGCGAGTGCGAACTTGCCCACCTTGATGCGATAGAAGTGGCCGCCGTTGCCGGCTTCTTCGTAGTCGGCAACTTTGATGTAGTAGTCGCCGGCCTTTTCGAAGCGATGGGCGAAGTATTGAGCGGAGCGTCCGCCTTCTTGGCCGTATTCACGGACCAGGTTCTGATCCGCATCGTAGATGCCGATGACGGGTTGTAGGGCGGAGCCTAGGAGGGCGGCGCCATTTTCGAAGACGAGCTGCTCGCCGGCGGTTACGTGGACCTTGTAGTAGTCGACGTCGCCGGGCTTGGAGATGGCGCCTACCAGGATGGCGGGTGTGTAGACTTCGACGGCTTCTTCGGGCGTGTCGTTGGGCTCACGGTCGGCGCTTTCTCCGTAATAGGGCTCGATCAGGAAGCGCCCGCGGGGGCTGGTGCCTAGCGGGGTCTGGAGGCGGAAATCTACGGGGCCGATTTCGGCGTCGGGACTGATGTCTAGCTCCAGGGTGACTTCGTTGCGCGGTGGGAGGGGGCCTAGATCTACGGTGGAGATGCCTCCGTTGGAGCCGAGGCGGACGTCGGGGAGGTCGGGGAGTTCTTTGATGCGGAGGATGCGGGCGGTTACTCCGGGTTCGCTGAAGAAGACGGCGTTGGCATGGGCCAGGTTTAGGCCTTCTATGGTGAGCTCTGTCGTTGCGCCGCGGGGGACTCCTCGGGGAGTGACGGAGTTGATGGTGGGCGGGGTGGTTCGGCTCCCAGTGGGGCTTTCGGTGGTGGTGGTTGCGGCTATGGCGGTTAGGGTTAGTACGGGGAGGATAAGGAGAGGTTTCATTTTGGCTCCAATTTTGGGGCGGGGCTGAGAGCCCCGCGCAGGCCGGGGGCCTGCCCCACGGTGTATGTTTCTATGGTTCCGTCGAAGCGGCCCACGGTTAGTTTTTGGCTGTTCGGGGCGAAGGCTACGGCCAGGGCCCAGTCGGGCTGGGTCCAGGCTTTCACGACGGTGAGATCGTCGGCTTTGAAGATTTTGACTTCTTTGTCGGCGGAGGAGGATGCGATGTACTTGCCGTCGGGGGACCAGGCGAGCTGCAGGATGGCGTCTTCATGGGCGATCAGGGAGTTGACGAGAGTGCCAGCTTTGTCGCCGAGCGTCCAGACGCGAATGGTGCGATCGAGGCCGGCGGCGGCGACGCGCTTGCCGGTGGGATCGAGGGCCAGCGTGTTCAGGCCGTCGGTAGGTTCGCTGAGGGTGTAGAGGCGCTCGCCGGAGGCTACGTCCCAGATCTTCACGCCGCGATCGGCGGAGGCGGAGACCAGTCGTTTGCCATCGGGGGTAAAGGCCAGGGCGTAGACGGCGTCGATGTGATCCTTGAGGGTACGGATGGGGTTGCCTGTGGCGACATCCCAGAGCTTGATAAGCTTGTCGTAGCTGGCGGTGGCGATGGACTTGCCGTCAGGGGAGAATTCGACCGCGTAGATGCAATCGGTGTGACCCGTGATGGTGCGCAGGTCAGCGCGCTTTTCCACGTCCCAGATTTTGACTTCGCCGCCGCGAGCGGGGAACCCACCGGCGGCCGCGAGGAGCTTGCCGTCGGGGGAGAAGGCCACGGAGCGGACGTCTTCGGCTTCGCCGGCGAGTGTGGCGACGGTTTTGCCGGTGTCGGGATCGACAAGACGGACCTCTTTAAAGGAGCCGAGGGCGAGCAGTTTGCCGCCGGGCTGGAAGGCAAGGGCGCTGACGAGGGGCTTGACGGGGTGGCGGGGCTTGATATCCGGGGTGATGGGGAGGTGGGCGGCAGCGGTTTCGCCGGGCGCGGGCGGCGGGGCGCCGGCATCGATCCACTCGCGGATGATTTCGATATCGGAGTCAGCCAGCTTTTTGCCATTGAGCGGCATCGCAGGGGTGACTTTGCCGGTGATGCGGAGGTAGAGCAGGCTTTCGGCGCTTTTGCCGGGGACGATAACGGGTCCGCTGTGGCCGCCTTTCTGGATGCCCTGGAAGGTGTCGAGGTCGAGGGTACCCATGGCGACGTTACCGGCGTGGCATCCAGCGCAGTTGGCGTTGAGGATGGGGGCGACGTCTTTGTTGAACGTGAGGGTCGCAGCGGGGAGGGGAGACAGGGTCAGGAGGGTGGCGGCGAGGACGAGGCGGCCTTTGGCCGCCGGTGATGGGTGCTGGGTGCTGGGTGATGGGTTCGTTCGGATTTGGGCGGATTGACAGAAGGCGCTAAATCTTAGGCTGGATCCGTTGTTCCAAACGAACCTACGGACGGACGGAGCCAGTCCGCGGCCTTCGGCCGCCGGTGATGGGTTATGGGTGGTGGGTTTTCGGTGTGATGGCTTCGTTCGAGGGTGGGGTATACCTTTATCTTGTTGGGTTCGGTCCGTAATTTTCATTTTCCCCAGTTTTCCTTTCTGAGCCTGGAAAGGAGGCACCCCTGCCGGCTAACAGGGTATCACGAGTACGGGGTTTCGGAGGACGGGGTGGTGGGTGAGTGTGTTTGTTTTCAGGGGTCAGGCGGCTTGGAGCCGCATCCTTTCGATGTGACCGGTCCGGAGCCAAGTCATCTGGGCTTGCTGGATACGCCGGTTACGGCCGGAAAAACTACCGCGCGCTTCCTTTCGCCACCAGTTCAAGGAAATTCGCCAACTCTTACAATCGATGTGTCCCGGAAGGTTTTCGCGCGCAGCAAGTCATGATCGCCGTAGACGATGTAAGAGGCGCTCTAGTGTTTCGGCGGGGGCGCGGGGGCCAAGAAGCGGGACGTCTCGTTCGAGATAGGTGCGAATAGAATCCATGCGCCATTCGAGGCTGTCGCGGTCGTTAGGGGCGAGGTAGCTTTCAGGAAAGCCGCCACGAACCCAGAGTGTGTTGGTATCGCCGCTGGCGGGGACGGTTTCGAGAATGTTGAACGGGCCATCTCGATGTAGGCAATCCGGCCGGCTAGGGATTCGCTGGATTGTCGGAGCAGGTCCATGGATGCGGAACCCAGGGTCAGGAAGCGGGAAGTCTTTCGTCCATGGCGGCGGCCGCGGTCAATCAGGCCGCGCAACGCGGAAAACAGTTCGGGCAAGCGCTGGATTTCGTCAAGGACGACGAGGCGGTCTTCGTAATGGGTAAGGAATGGCGCGGGGTCGGCGAGTTTGGCGCGATCCGCGGTGGATTCGAGGTCGAGGTATCACGCCGGTGACCGCATGCGCGAGGGTTGTTTTCCGACCTGGCGCGGACCTGTTAAGGCGACGGCCTGCCGGGCAAGGGCGGACTGCGGGGCGACCGTTACCCGCCGGGGAATCATCCTTGCATATTATCCACGGTGTGGAAGCTTTGCAAGGATGAGCGCCCTCTGGTCAGCGAATAACGAACCCACCCAGGCTCGATTTTTGTGCCTTACCTACTCTTCCGTTACGGTCAGCGAGCAACAGGCCGTCGATGAATTGGTCAAAGGCATCTCCCCAGTTGGTGTAGGCCGGAATTCTTACTGCCCCGTTGTGATCACTGTCCAACTTGAACACGTTATGCCGCCTGTGGGCGTGGTCAGGGTCGAAAGTACTCCTACGATGCCGGATGGCGCCACGGTCGACGTCTTGGTTTGCATCTCCGGCACGGTGACCGGGAGCAGCGCCGAGTAGATGTTTTGCATCGTGCTGCCGTAGGTGACCCAGATATTCCAGGTCGCGGCGACCGGCGTTCCGACATTGAAGTCCATTGTCAGGGTGCCGCTGGCGTAGCTCAAAGAATCGCCGAGCACGCACTTCTGCGGCGCGGGCGGACACGTGCCGGCATAGCAGGCGACCTCCAGGTTGTAGTCCTGGGTCCCGTCATTGCCACTCACGTAGGCCACCACCAGAAATGTGCCGGTCGTTTGCGGTGTCATCAGAAACGAGGTTGAATTCCGGAAGTTGGGATAATTGATCGAGGTGCACGCCCCCGATACGACGCTTGTCGCGCCCTGGAAAATATCGAAGCAAACATTACTAGTAGCACCCGAGGGGACGCTCGCGGTTATCTGGTATTCACCCGTGGTAGCCCCGTAAAATCTATACGCATCCTGGGCCGCGATTGTGCTTACGGCACTGCTGACGTTCTGAGATAGTTTCAATTGAATCGCGTCCGGCGGTAACGGGTTTATACGTTCCAACGACAGTCCGTAAGTAATGCCGGCATTGCCTTGTTCTGTTACGTTGATGGTGTAAGTGCCGGCCGCAGTCAACGTTTTTGTGGTTCCAACTGAGTTAGCAAAATTCGGGTAATTTATGCTGCTGCATCCGGAGAAAATCTGCGGTGGCGGAACTCCAGGGCCCAGTAAAGTCAGGCAAACGTTCGTTGATGGGGAGGGCCCGAGCGCGGCGACGATCCTCCAGGTGTCCCCGGCGGCGGCCGTGAACTGAAATCCGTCCACATCTCCGGTGCTCGAGATAGCGCAATTGGGCCCGAAGTATGTTAGCCCGGAGGCGGTGGGTACATGCTGAGCCGGTTCCGCGGGACAGTTTTTTGTCAGAGGACCTGTAACAGCCTTTGCGCTGCCGGGCGCCAAAACCACACAGAAGATAATGCCTGCCAGTGGCAAGCCGCAATTAATCGACACTCGCATTGTTTTGCTCCTTTGTTCAATGCCGGCATTCGGCCGGCGCAATTAACCAGAATTGCCATTTCGGACCATCAGTTGCCTTTAGTGCATACCTGATCGCCTCTTTTGCAGCCGTTCAAAGCATTTACTTTCCGCTCTGCTGGAGCTTTAATACCTACAGGACGCCTCAAAAACCACCGTTCTGCCCCTGCCATGTTGCGCGCGTCGGTATGAGGATCAGCGCGAAGAGCGGCGTCGCAAACAGCAAGCCGAAAGTTTTTGAGATTTGCATTGGTTTATCCTGAGTGCCGACACTGCCGGACATGTGACATGCGCAATAAGTGGGTCGGCTTTAGTTTCCGGTTGTCACAGTATGATTGAGTACGCCGAGTGTGTCAAGGATTTCTGTGATTATTTTGTCACAATGCTTAGTAAGTCAGGGACTATTAGTTTGGGGGGACTAAAGTTCCGTGACGGCTATGGCCGTCGGGTCGACTTTTGGGGCCGCAAGCGAGGGTGTGCCCCACGCGGCGATGGAGATATTTAGATAGTTAGATAGTTAGACAGGTAGATGGATGGCTAAGAGAAAGATTAGTAATTAAAGAGGAACTCTTTACTGCTTAGCATGGCCCACATCATATCTTCCAGGGCCTGCCGATGGGCTTCGCGCTGGATGTCGGGGGAACCGGTGGAGGCGCGGGCTTTGCGCAGCGCGTCCAGCAGCGGCTTCTTTTCGGCCTCCGCTGGGTAGCGGCTGAAGGCGGCCAGATACAGGTTGTCGAGAATGCGGGAATCGGAGAGGCCGAGGCGCACAGCGAGGGCAGGGTAGCCGTTCGGGTCGCTCAACTTCTTGTTCAGCGTGTCGCCGTTGATCACGTGGAGGGCCTGGGCGATATTGGGCTCGCTGGAGCGCTCGCCGGCATCGCAGATGATGCGCTTGGGGCGGCCGAAGGAGCTAAGGAATTGCGACTGGACCTGGACGTCGGGCAGTTGCAGGGCGCGGGTGCCGGCGGGGTAACCGCCGAACTTGGTGGGCACGCCGGTGACTTGCGACATGACGTCGAGCAGGACTTCGGCGGGCAGGCGCTTGACGAAGTAGCGGGAATAATACTTCGTGTCCATCTGGTTTTCGGCGTTGGAATCGGCGGAGAGCTGGTAGACGCCGGAGTTCATGATGGTGCGGATGAGACGCTTCACGTCGTAACCGTTTTTGACGAAGTCGTTGCTGAGGGCGGCGAACAATTCTTCGTTGGAGGCGGGATTGGTGGCGCGGACGTCATCGACGGACTCGACCAGGCCGCGGCCCATGAAGTTGGCCCAGACGCGATTGACCAGAGCGCGCGAGAAGTAGGTGTTTTTGGGACTGACGAGCCAGTCGGCAAAATGCACGCGGCGGTCGTCGGTGGAATCGAGCGACATGGGCGTGCCGTCGAGGGGGGTGGGCGGCAGGGGTTTGAGGAGCTTGGGATGGAGCACGTCGCCGGTGGCTTTGGCGTAGACCACGATGTCGCCGGGCTCGTCGCCATTTTTCAGGCCAACGCGGGCGAACAGGTTGACGAGCTCGTAATACTGCTTCTGGGTCCACTTTTCGAGGGGGTGATTATGGCAGCGGGCACAGGTCACGCGATTGCCCATGAAGGCTTCGGTGGCGGTTTCGGTGAGATCGATAGGGTCTTTGTGGAGGACGTAATAATTCAGCGCGCCGTTCTGGCGGGTGTCGCCGGATGAGGTGAAGATTTCGTAGGCGAACTTGTTCCAGGGCTTGTCCTCTTTCACGCTGTCGCGGATCCAGTTGTAGAAAGCCCACATGGCATTGGCGCGGAGCTTGCGGCTGGAGATCAGCATGAGGTCGGACCACTTGTATGCCCAGTAGTCGACGAACTCGTCGCGATCGAGGAGGTGATCGATTAATTTGGCGCGCTTGTCAGGGGACTGGTCGGCTAGGAAGTCCTCGACCTCTTCGGAGGTGGGGAGAATGCCGGCGGCGTCAAGGTAGGCGCGGCGGATAAAGGTGGAATCAGAGGCCGGGCCGGAGGGGGCGATGTTGAGGGCTTTCAGCTTGGCGAGAACAAGGTCGTCGATGTAGTTGTGGCGCTGAAATTTCGTGTAGACGGAGGGGTCGACCTTATTGTCGTAGGGGACGCCCATGCGAGCGTAGAGGACGCGGCTGGCGTACCAGAGGGTGATGGCGGCTTCGCCGCTGCCGTTCATTTTGACGTGGCCGAAATCGTCAACGGAGGCTACGCCTTCATCGCTGGAGCCGTAGCGGACCCAGCGCGTTACGTCGCGGAGACGGCCGTCGGAATACTTGGCGCGGACGACGAGCTGCTGCTGGGCGCCGGCTTTGAGCGTGGCGGTGGCGGGGAAGACTTCGATTCCGGTGACGGTGGGATCGGTGTCGGAGGGGCGGGGGGCGCCGGCGGCGATCCATTCAGAGATGACGCGGTATTCGGGCGAATCGGTGGTGAAACGCTTGCCGCCGCCGTGGGAGACGGCGAAGGTGGGCTTGAGCAGCATCAGGCTATGGGCGGGGTCGGAGAGGGAGACGCGGCGGCCCAGGGACTGGCGGGTGAGGGTGTCGTAGTCTTCGTCGGGGTCGTAACCGCGGAGGGTTAGTTTGAAGCCGTTTTTGCCGGCGGCGGCGCCGTGGCAGGCTCCGGAGTTGCAGCCTACTTTGCTTAGGACGGGGATTACGTCGTTGCGGAAGCTCCATACATGGGGCAGTGCCGCGTTTTGGACTTGGATGGTGATAGTCGCGGTGCCGGATTGGGCTGCCGCCGTTATGGTTGTTTCTCCGTCCGATACCGGTTTTAGCATTCCTTTTTGGTCTACGGTTGCTATGGCTGGATTGGCGGAGGTCCAGTGGGCGGTTTGGGTGCAGTCTTCCTGGTGGTTGTCTGCGGTGGATTCGGCTATTAGCTGCTGGTAGGATTCGGGGCCTGTCAGGGTTACTTTTGGGGGTTGGATAGTCAGGTCGGCGGATAGTAAGAGTCGGGCTGAGAGCCCTCCGCAGGCTATGAGCCTGCCCCACGGCAGTATGGTGCGGAGGTTCTTCTTCATGTGAAGAGTTCCTTTATGGGCTCGGTTCCTCTTTCTACCAGGGGGATGGGGCGGCCTTGGGCTCCGGGGAGCTCGAGATCGAGGGAGATCCCTAAGCCATCGTAGATAGTGGCGGCGACTTCGGCAGGGTTGGTGGGGCGATCTTTGGGGGTGGCGCCGATATCGTCGGAAGCGCCGATGATCTGGCCGCCTTTCACGCCGCCGCCGGCCATGAGGATGCTCCAGCATTGCGGCCAGTGGTCGCGGCCACCGGCGGGATTCACTTTGGGAGTGCGGCCGAATTCGCCCATGGCAAGGATCATGGTGTTCGAGAGCAGGCCGCGGTCGTGCAGATCTTCGAGCAGCGAGCTGTAGGCCATGTCGAACATGGGGCCGACCAGATCGCGGTAGCAGCTTATGGGGCTGAAGGGCTTGGAGCCGTGGATATCCCAGGTGATTTCATCGAAGACCGTCTCGAACATGTTGACGGTGACGAAGCGGACGCCGGCTTCGATGAGGCGGCGGGCGAGCAGGCAGCTTTGGCCGAAGCGATTCTGTCCGTATTTCTGGCGGACGGGTTCGGGTTCGCGGGAGAGCTCGAAAGCTTCGCGAGCCTTCTGGGAGGTCATTAATGTATAGGCCTGGTGGAAGGTGGCGTCGAAGAGGCGGGCGTCCTGGGAGGTTTCGAATTTGCTGACGGTGTGATCCACCATTTCGCGCCAGTTTTTGCGGCGATCGACACGCAGGGCGCTGAGGTAGTCGGGGGGCAGCATGTCGGGGACTTTGAAGTTGGGGTCGGAAGGGTCGGCATTGAGGACGAAAGGGTCGTAGGTTTTGCCGAGGAAGCCGGCGTTCTGGCCGTGGGGCATGTTGCCGCCGGTGTTGCCGATGGGGCGGGGAAGCAGGACGTGCGGCGGCACGTCGCCGTTGGGACCTTTGAGCTTGGAGAGGACGCAGCCGATGTGCGGGTATTCTACGCCGCCCTGGAAGAGGCGGCCGGTTTGCATCATCTGATGGCCGGTATCGTGGACCGCGGCGGCGGTGTGATAGACGCTGCGGATGATCGCGTATTTGTCGGCGTGCTTCGCCATGCGCGGGAAATTTTCGGAAATTTCGACGCCCGGGACATTGGTCTTGATGGGCTTGTAGGGGCCGCGGATCTCGATCGGGGCGTTGGGCTTCATGTCGAAGGTGTCGAGTTGGGAAGGGCCGCCCACGAGGAACAGCATGATGCAGTTGGTGTCTTTTTTGGCGTCGACGGCGCCGAGGGCCTTGGCGGCGAAAAGGTCGTTGAGGCCGAGGCCGAGCATGGAGAGGGCGCCGGCGTGGAGGAAATCGCGGCGGCGGAGGCCATCGCAGAATTCCACCGGTTTGTCAGAATCCAGACGAAACATCCAATCCCTCCTTTGTTATGGAAGTCTGGTAGACATTCTAGCGCCTTTTGGAGATAAAGAGCGGCTCGGAGCCCTGCCAGATGCGCCGGCGTGAACCGGAGGGAGGCGAACCATCCGAATTAACCGGCTCCCGGTCGCTTGCCGGGCGCTCTTCGGCGTGGGGGGAGTTGTTCCCCCGCGTAGTAGTATCTGAAAATCGCTTCGAGAAAAAGAAAACGGACCATGCGGCGGGTTTAGGGCGCTCCCGCCGTCCAGAGACGAATCATATAGTTTATTTTTGAGGCTTCTGCTTCGACACTGCTGGTTACGGTCTGGCATGCTCGGGATAACTGTTCTTTTGCGGCATAGAATTCTGCCCGAATGGAGCAGAATTCTTCTCTGAGTTCATCCAGCTTTTGCTGTTGCTCTGGGTCGTGCATAAACCGCTTCCGGCCCGATAAGGATGTGCGTTTTCAGCCATCGTACATCTGTCGGAAATCCAGGTCAGTCTCTGGATGCGAAAATACGGTGGCCTTTGGGTGCGCGCCGTGGTGAGATGGCGGCCCTGTTGTCCAGCCAAGGTATCTATCAATGCGAGGCGGAGGGATTCGGCTACGTGGTAGAAAAAGCCGGCCAATCACTGCAGGCAGTGATCAGATGCTAGTACTTCGAGCGGCGATCATGGCCCGGGGCCGACAGCACAGCCACCAATCTACGGCCCTCGATTGGGACGCGTCGGTCTCCGATTGGGGCGGCCCGAGCACTTTCTCTGGTAGAATATCGAGCCGATGACCAGCGAGCAGTGGCTCCGGATCAAGGACGTGCTCGAGCAGATCGAGGACTGTCCGCCGGAACGGCGCGAGAGCGTACTGGCCGAAATTTGTGCGGGTGATGGCCAACTACGGCGCGAAGTACAGTCCCTTCTCGCCTACGAAACGCAGGCCGAGGAGCTGGATCGCGCCGCGGAAGCCTCCACGCGGCGAGGTTTCGCGCAGCGCATTGGAACCGTTGTTTCGCGCTATCGGATCCTGGAAGTGCTGGGCGTGGGCGGCATGGGGCTGGTCTATGGCGCGGAAGACATCCGGCTGGGCCGCCGCGTAGCATTGAAGTTCCTGCCGGACGCCATGGCCGCGGACCCGATTGCGCTGAACCGCTTTGAGCGCGAGGCGCGGGCGGCCTCGGCGCTGAACCATCCGAACATTTGTACCATCCATGGAATCGAGGAGCACGAGGGCCAGCCTTTCCTGGTAATGGAGCTGCTGGAAGGAGTCACCTTAGGTAGCCGCATTGCCGCCGGACCGATACCGCTGGATGAAGTGATGGAACTGGCCCTTCAAATGGCTGCTGCACTGGAGGCGGCTCATAGCCGCGGCATCGTGCATCGCGATATTAAGCCAGCCAACGTTTTTGTCACGACGCAGGGCCAGGCCAAGATTCTTGATTTCGGATTGGCGAAAGTGCAGCAGGCGGATGGCCCGGAAGAGATTGACACGCAGGATGCGCGCGGCGGGCCGCCGCCGGTCGATCTCAACCTGACGAAGACGGGTGCTGCGATGGGGACATCGGGATACATGTCGCCGGAACAGGTGCGCGGCGAAAAGCTGGACATGCGCGCGGATCTGTTCGCTTTTGGGCTGGTGCTCTACGAGATGGCCACGGGTGTGCGGGCCTTCGCGGGCGAGACCACCGCGATTGCCAACTACAAAACGCTGCATGAGGCGCCCAGGCCGATGCGGGAGATCCGGCCCGAGATTCCCCGGAGGTTGGAGGAAATCGTCGCCAAGGCGCTGCAGAAAAGCTGCGCGGCGCGGCATCAGTCGGCGGCGGAGATGCGTGCCGACCTGGCCCAGGTCAGGATCGGCGCTCGTTCCGGCCGGTGGGCGCCGCGCGGCGGGTTCTCCAGACGTTCCAAGATGATATCCGCGATGGGGTGCGGTCTGGCAGTGCTCGGGGTTGCCGCGGCTCTATATCTCCATCGCCGGCCGGCCTTGACGGAGAAGGACGCTTTGGTGATCGGCGACTTCACCAATACGACCGGCGATCAGGTCTTCGACGATACGCTGAAGGTCGGACTCCAGGTCCAACTCGAGCAATCGCCATTCCTCGACCTGGTTTCCGAAAAGCGAGTCGCAGAAACCTTGAAACTAATGGGGCGTTCATCTAGCGATCGAGTGACTCCCGAGGTGGCCCGCGAGGTGTGCCAGCGCACTGGCAGCCGGGCCACCCTGGTGGGACTGATTGCCGCTCTGGGGAGCCAGTACGTGGTCGGCTTGGAGGCGGTGGACTGCCACACCGGCGACGTGCTGGCGCAAGCGCAGGAACAAGCTCCCGGCAAGGAAGGGGTGCTGAAGGCTCTGGACCATACAGCCCTCGCCTTGCGTGCAAAACTCGGCGAAGCGCGCGGCTCCGTGCAAAAATACGCCACGACGCTGGAAGACGCCACGACGCCTTCTCTGGAAGCGCTCAAATCCTATAGCGAAGCGCGCAAGCTGCGCCAGGAAAAGGGTTATAGCGCCGCGCTGCCTTTGTTCCAACAGGCGGCGGAACGGGACGCTAAATTCGCGATGGCATATGCGAACCTGGCGCATGCGTATCAGAGCTTGAACCAGATGGGACGGGCCGGTGAAAATGCCCGGAAGGCATATCAACTTCGAGATAGGGTCAGCCTGCGGGAACGCTATTACATCGAATCCAGTTATTACAGTATCGCTACGGGCGAGGCGGAGAAGGCGGTGCAATCGTACGAACACTACCGCGACATGTTCCCCAGAGACCCGCAACCTTATGAAAACCTCGCCTACCTCTATGGCTTGCTGGGCGCTCCGGAGAAAACGCTCGCGGCAGAACTGCAGGCATTGCGGCTGGAGCCGAACGATGAAGAGATAATTGCCGGCGTCGCTGCCTCGTATCAGGGCCTGAACCGGCTTGAGGAGGCGGAGGCGCTCTACCGGAAGGCCGCCGAGTTGCACCTAGACTCGGCGAACCTGATGCAAGGCCGGTACGGACTAGCGTCCCGGAAAGGCGACACCAGGACCATGGAGCAGATTCTTGCCTCGGCAAAGGGCACGATTGTTGAAGCCGACCTAACCGCAGGACAAGCCGAATTCCGCGCCCAGCATGGCGAATGGAGGATGGCGCAGAGCTTGTTCCGGCGATCAATTGATTTGGCTAAGCGTAACAATGCCCTCGAAATCGCAGCCCGAGACGAGGCCTACATCGCCATCCACGCGGCAGAACTCGGGTTCCGTCGAGAGGTTCGGGACGCCGCGGACGCCGCGCTCAAGCTCGATCCTACGGCAATTGTCATGTCGGATGTGGCAATCGCGCTCGCCTTCGCCGGTGAGGCCGGCCGGGCGGAAAAGCTGGTTGCCGCAATCGACCGCGCTGCTCCGCAAGACACGTACCAGCAGCAGTTCTCGACAACCCAGCATCCGGGCCCAAATCGCATTGGATCGCGGAGACAGCGCCCGGGCGATCGAACTCCTCGGTCAACTGGGCACGTACTTATGCTTCCTGTCGGGCGTGGCCTACCGGCGCGGATGTGCCTATCTGGCGCGGCATGACGGCCCCAAAGCGGTGGCAGAGTTTCAAGACGCGCTGAATCGCCCTGGGACTTTTCCGCTGGTTTGGCTAGGCCTGGCGCGGGCGCTAGCGCTCGAAGCAGGCGTCGATGTGACCGCGGATCCTATTCGAGCGCGCGCCGCCGGTGGCTCCGACGCGGTGACCAAGGCGCGGGAGACTTATGAGAAGTTCTTCGCGCTGTGGAAAGACGCCGACCCGGATCTACCCATCCTCCGGCGCGCCAAGGCCGAATACGCTGTGGTAGGGCATCGGAAGTAAACGACTTGCCTCCTTCCCGTCCCGCAAAATCTGTTATGCCGCACACGCTTCCGCCACGCCCGGCACTCAAGCGCCTCCGCACCCGGCGAAACATTTACATCTGCGGCGTATTATAGATACGTAGACCGGCGACCGCGAGGCAAACAACGAATGACGGCTGAACCATCGAGACCCAAACCCACCGTGGTGGGTATCGGCGCGTCCGCTGGAGGCCTCGGTGCCCTCAAAACCTTCTTCGATCATGTGCCCCCCGACAGTGGCCTGGCTTTCGTAGTCGTGGTGCATCTTTCCCCTGAGCACAAAAGCCACCTGGCCGACCTGTTGCAGCCGCACGTACCGTTTCAGGTGCAGCAGGTGACGGAAAGCACGCCGCTGGTTCCAAATCGTGTTTACGTCATCCCCCCCAACGCCAATCTGAGCGCCATCGACACGCACCTACGCCTGTCGAAACTGGAGGAACGGCCGCGCGAGCGCGCGCCGATCGATCATTTCTTCCGCACCCTGGCGAATGCGCATGACGGTAACGCCATCGGGGTGATCCTGACGGGGATGGGATCAGACGGAACGCTTGGCATCAAGGACATCAAAGCCAACGGCGGGCTGATTGTGGTGCAGGACCCCAACGATGCCGAGTATGACGGGATGCCGCGCAGCGCCATTGCGACCGGACTGGTGGACCGAATCCTGACAGTGGCCGAGATTCCGGACGCCATTCTACGCTACGAGCGGACGCAGCCGCGGGTGGAGGTTCCCGAGGACGGCGAGGACGGCAATCACCACGAACGGGCAGCCCTGCAGAAGGTATTCGCGCAACTGCGCACGCGGACCGACCGCGATTTCAGCCGGTATAAGCGCTCCACCATCCTGCGGCGCATCGCGCGGCGGATGCAGCTCAACTACGTTGAAGATATCAACAAGTATCTGGATAAGCTGCGCGAGCAGCCGGATGAAACGCGCGCGCTGGCAGACGACCTGCTGGTAACCGTTACCAGCTTCTTCCGCGATCCGGAAGTATTCGAGAAGCTGGAACGAGAAGTGATCCCGCGCATGTTTTCGAACAAGAGCTCGCAGGATACCCTGCGGGTGTGGTCGGCCGGATGCGCGACCGGGGAAGAGGCCTACTCGCTGGCCATGCTGCTGGTGGAGGAGGCCGGCCGGCACGAGGCGCCCCCGAATATCCAAGTCTTTGCCTCCGACCTGCACAGAGCCTCTCTCGATAAGGCCCGTGAAGGGCTTTACCTGGGCGACATTGAAACCGACGTAAGCTCCGCGCGCCTGAAGCGGTTCTTTCGAAAGGAAGAGGGCGGCTACCGCATCCACAAAGACTTGCGCGACGTGGTGGTGTTTGCGCCGCACAACCTGCTGGGCGACCCGCCTTTCTCACGGATCGATCTGATCAGTTGCCGTAACCTGCTCATCTATCTGCAGCGCGATGTGCACCGCGATGTGATCGAGTTGTTCCATTACGCGCTCAAGCCGGATGGCTTCCTGTTACTGGGCACCTCCGAAACGGTGGAGGCAGCGGACCTGTTCCATACCGATGACAAAAAACTCTGCTTGTTCCACAAGCGCAACGTGCCGGCGGTGGAACCGCGGCTGCCCGTTTTTCTGCTGGCTCACAGCCGGCTGCCGGGCGAGCCGGGGCCCGCCCTGGATCAAATGAGGGAACCGGTCGCTTACGGATGGCTGCACCAGCGGATGGTGGAACAATATGCTCCGCCCAGCCTGCTAGTGAGCCCCGATAACAAGCTGGTGCATCTTTCCGAGCATGCCGGACGTTACCTGAATCATCCCGGCGGCGAACTGACCGCCAGCGTATTCAAGCTGGTACGGGAAGAGCTGCGCATGGAGCTGCGAAGTTTGTTGCAGGCGGCGCGGGAGAAAAACGACGCCTGCGATTCGCTTCCGATCCCGGTGCAATTCAACGGACATGCCCGTCCGGTGGTGATGCATGTGCGCCCCGCACTGGAGCCGGAGCGGGCCGGGTTCGCGCTGGTCATTTTCGACGAGCGCGCCCCGCAGACCGCCGGTCCCGCTACGGGAGAGCAGCCGCCGGCGGAGCGCTCGGCGGAGTCGGATCGGGCGCAGCAGCTCGAGATCCAGTTGGAATCTTCAGGCCAGCGCTTGCAGGCCATCATCGAGGAGTACGAAACCAGCCAGGAGGAGATGAAGGCTTCCAACGAGGAGCTCCAATCGGCCAACGAAGAGCTGCGGTCCACCATGGAAGAGCTGGAAACCTCCAAGGAGGAGCTGCAGAGCATTAACGAAGAGCTGCAGACCGTCAACCAGGAAAACCGCCACAAAGTGGAGGAGCTTGCACAGCTCTCCGGCGATTTGCAGAACCTGCTGACGGCCACGGATATCGCCACCCTGTTTCTGGACCGGGACCTGCGCATTTTGCGCTTCACGCCCAAGCTCGGGGACCTGTTCAATGTGCGCGTGACGGACTATGGCCGCCCCATTTCGGACCTGACCAACCGGCTAGGTTATAGCGAACTGAGGAAGGATGCCGAGGCTGTCCTTAACCGCCTCGTGCCTATCGAGCGGGAGGTGCAGGGCGAAACCGGGCGCTGGTATCTTACGCGCCTGCTTCCCTACCGCAGTCCGGAGGACCGTATCCAGGGAGTGGTGATCACCTTTCTGGATATCACCACGCGCAAGAGCGCCGAGGAAGCCGTCCGCGCCAGCGAAGAGCGGTTCCGCCGCATGGTCAACGTGGACGTGGTGGGTGCATTGATGTTCGACCAGGCGGGCGTCCTGATCGACTGCAATGACGCTTTTCTGAAGATGTGCGGCTATAGCCGCGAGGAGGTGCGTTCCGGCAGGCTGAACCGCCGCAGCCTGAGCTCGCCCGAGTACGCGGCTGCCGCCGAAGAACAATTGCGGAAGCTGGCTGAGACTGGCCGCATCGGGCCCTATGAGCAGGAATGCCTGCACAGGGACGGCTCGCGCTCCTGGATGCTTTTCGCCGGCGCCAGCCTGGGCGACGGAACGATGGTCGAATACTCGGTCGACATCATGGACCGCAAGCGCGCCGAAGCGGACCTGCGGGAAGCCAAAACGTATGCTGAGACCATCATCGACACGCTGCACGATCCGCTGATCGTGATCACGCCCGACCTGGTGGTGCGATCGGCCAACGCCGCATTCTACCGGCATTTTGAGGTAGAAGCCAAAGAGACGATCGGGCGGAAGCTCTACGATTTGGGGAACGGGCAGTGGGGCAGCCCGGCTTTGCGCCAGACTCTGGAAGACGTACCGGCGCGAAACGGGGCCTTCGAGGATTTTGAAGTCGAGCACGTGTTTGAGAACATCGGCCGGCGAGTGTTCCAGCTCAGCGCGCGGCCGCTCGACCGGGGCAAACTGATCCTGCTGGTAGCGCGCGACATCAGCAAAGAGCGGCAGGCGCAAGAGGCTATTCGCCGGAGCGAGGAGCGCTACAGCCAGTTGGTGAAAACCGCACGCGAATACGCCATTTTCATGCTGGATGTGGACGGGCGCGTGGCCACCTGGAATTCGGGCGCCGAGCGCCTGTTCGGGTACACGGAGCAGGAAATCGTAGGTTCCCCGGCATCTATCATCTTTACCCCGGAAGACCGCGCTGCCGGAGTATTCGAGCGCGAATTGGAGACGGCTGCGCGCGAAAGGCAATCCTCCGACGACCGCTGGCACATGCGCAAGGACGGGTCGCGGTTCTGGGCCAGCGGTGCGGTGGAAGCTCAGTATTGGGCGGGCGGGGAACTGCGCTCTTACGTCAAGGTTTTGCGCGACAACACGGAGCGGAAAACCGCCGAGGAAAGTTTGCTCGCGCACGAGCGCAGCCTGCGCGCGGTCAATGACGCCCTGTCGCGGGCTAACTCCGATTTAAAACAGTTCGCGGCAGCCGCGAGCCACGACTTGCGGGAGCCTCTCCGCATGGTGGCGACCTACTCGCAATATTTGATCAAGGCAACCAACGACGGGCGGGTGAACGACGCCGACAAGGCCGTCCGCATCATTGTAGACGGCATCGATCGCATGAACCAGCTCCTGAGCGATCTGCTGGCGTACACCCAACTGGGCCTGGGCGACCAGGATGCAGGCGAGCCCGTGGATCTGAACAGGCCAGTTGGGAAGGCGATCGAGAATCTGAAGACAATGATCGAGTACAGCGGCGCGGCCGTGTCGCACGATCCATTGCCGGTGGCGCGCGGCCGCGAAACCTATTTCGTCCAGTTATTTCAGAATTTGATCGAGAACGCCATCAAGTATCGCAGCGAGGCGCCGCCTGCCATTCATATTTCGGCGGAGAGAACCGCGGACGAGTGGCACCTTTTGGTTCGCGACAACGGGCTGGGGATCGAGCCGAAGTATCACAAGCAGATTTTCAAGGTCTTTCAACGGCTGCACGACAGGCAGATTCCGGGGACGGGCATCGGTCTGGCGATTTGCGAGCGGGTGGTGGAGCGTAGCGGCGGGAAGATCTGGGTGGAATCGGCCCTAAACGAAGGCTCGGTTTTCCATTTCACCCTGCCGGCAGAGTAGGCTGGATGCCGGGCATGAGAGGCCTCCGCAGGTCACGGACCTGCCCCGCGGGCCGTATGCGAAGCATTCTTTTTCTTATCCTGGCGGGTGCGGCCCAAGCCCAACCCCCTGATCCCACGGAACTCCTGATTAAAGCCCGCAATATCTTATCCGAGCGAGCCCAGCGCTTGCCCGATTATACCTGCGTGCAGACCGTAGACCGCCGCTACTACCGCCGCCCGCGGACGAATTACCTCACGCCCGATTGCGAACAGATCCATTCGCTCCCCAACACGGATCTCATGCTGGAGCATAACGATCGCATGCGCCTGGAATTGAAGATGTCGCAAGGACTCGAAATCGGCTCCTGGCCGGGCAGCCGCTTCACTTCGCGCAACATCTTCGAGATGATCGGCGGAGGGGCGTACGGAACCGGGATGTTAGGCGCGCTGATCTCCGACATTTTCATCAACAGCGGAGCAGCCTACCAATACAACGGCCACGACGCCGTGGGTGAGGCATACAGCTTTCAGGTCCCGGTGGACGCCAGCCATTATCAGGTAAGAGCCGGTTCCAGTTGGACAGTGACGGCATTTCGCGGGGCCTTCTGGCTGGACGCGGGTTCTCTGGACCTGAAACGCCTTACCGTGGATGCCTCCAGCCTGCCGCCTGAGACAGGCGCGTGCGAGGCGAAAACGGAAGCCGACTATCAGAAGGTGAAGGTAGGCACTGGAGAGTTCCTGTTGCCGCAGCGGAGTTCCATGCGGCTGGTGATGCAGGACGAAACGGAAACCGAAGTAGCGGCCGTGTACACCGGCTGCCGCGAGTATCGGGGCGAAGCGACCATTCGCTTCGACCAGGCTGCCGCCGCGGGCGGCGAGACGTCCGTGCCGGGGCCCGCGGGACCGCTTCCGGAAGGGCTGCAGCTATCGGTGGCTTTCAGCGAGCCGATAGATACGGACACGGCCGCGGCTGGTGACATGGTGCATGCCAGGCTGCGCAAGCCTGCGCGGGATCGTGTGTCGAAAGCGGTGCTGGTTCCGGCGGGGGCAGTGATTGAGGGCCGCATCGTGGGCATGGAACACTGGCGAAAGCAGCCCAGCCACTTCCGTATTTCCCTGGTGTTGGAGAAACTGGAATCCGGCGGCGTGGAGCGGCCGTTGTACGCGAAAATCCAGCGCAAAAGCGACATGGTCATGGTGACGCAATCGATGGGCATTGTGGTGCCGCCGGTAGGGCAGTCGCCGCTGGCGGCAGCCTTCGTATTTCCCTCGAACAAGGACCGTTATCTGGTGCCTGCCGGATACGAATCGGAGTGGCTCACTGTGGAAGCGCCAGCCGGAGAGAAAAAATGAATGCGGCGTGGATGGCAGCGGTGGCCCTGGTTCCGATAGCCGCGGCACTGGGCGCGGAAAACCCGGGCGACCCCGGGGCACGCCTCACGCGCGCCCGCGCGATGGTGCTTGAACGAGCGGACCGGCTACCCGATTACACCTGTGTGCAGACCGTCGACAGGCGGTATTACACGCGGCGAAAGAAGGATCGGGACCTCACCTGCGAGCAGATCCGCGCGCTGGAGCAGAAAGGGCTGGTGCTGGAGAGCACCGATCGCCTGCGGCTGGAGCTGAAAGTGTCGCACGGCCAGGAGATCGGCTCGTGGGCCGGCAGCCAGTTCACCGAGCAGAGCATTTTCGATTTGATCGGCGGCGGCCCCTACGGAACGGGGATGTTGGGCGCGCTAGTGGGCGACGTGTTCGTCAACGGCGGGGCCGCTTATGGTTTTGTGGGGGACGATGCGGCCACCGGCGTCAGCCTGGCAGCCTATACCTACAACGTGCCACTGGCTGCCAGTCATTACCACGTCAAGACGCGAACCGGTTGGGCGCCGACGCCGTTTCACGGGGCTTTCTGGCTGGATTCGAAGTCCCTGGAACTGAAGCGGATTATTGTGGAGGCGCCCGGCCTGCCGCTGGATACTGGCGCCTGCGATGCGGCCACGGGCGTGGATTACAAGAAAGTGAAGGTAGGTGACGGGGACTTCCTGCTGCCTGCGCGGAGCACCATGCGGATGGTGATGCGGGATGGGGCCGAAACGGACTCCACGGCGGTTTACTCCGGCTGTCACCAGTACCGCGGCGAGGCCACCATACGGTTCGACGATGACGCGCCGGTAGAAGATTGGAGCCAAACGGCGCAGGCACCGGCGGCGCCCATACCCGCCGGTCTGCAATTTACGCTGGCACTGGCGGAGGCGATCGATACGGACACCGCGGCGGCGGGAGATGTGGTGCGCGCCAGTATCCGCGGGCCGGTGCGGGATGCGAGGTCTAAAGAACTGGTGATGCCGTCCGGCGCGCGCGTGCAAGGACGCATTATCCAAATGCAACACTGGTTGGGCAAGCCACGGAAATTCACGATCGCGGTTCTATTGGAGAAAGTGGAAGTGGGCGGGGTTTGGCGGCCGCTATATGCGGAGATAAGACAGCGTAGCCTAGAAGTCTCGCGCGCCGGACAATCGGAACGAGTGGCGGCGTTGGTCTTTGAGAGCAGGAAAGACGAATATCAAGTCCCGGTGGGCTATTTGTCGCATTGGGTGACCGTCAGTCCGTCGTAGGCGGCTTGGGGGGCGGCGTGAGACGCCGCCGCCGGCCGGGGGCCTGCCCCACTGGCACTACTTGCCGTCTTTTAACATTTCCCGCGCCGCGTTGTAGCCCGGCGCGCCCATGACGCCGCCTCCGGGATGCGCTCCGGAGCCGCAGAGATACAGGCCGCGGATCGGCGTACGGTAGCGCGCATAGCCGGCCACCGGCCGCATCACGAACATCTGGTCGAGCGCCATCTCGCCGTGGAAGATGTTGCCGCCGGTGATGCCGAAGCGGCGCTCCAGGTCGAGCGGCGTGAGCACCTGCTTGTCGATGATGATCGAACGGATGTTGGGGACGTATTCTTCCATCAGTTCCACCACGCGGTTGTAGAACGGCTCGCGCACTTCGTCCCAGGTGGTGTCGCGCAGGGTGTAGGGCGCGTATTGCAGGAAGATGCCCATGATGTGCTTGCCGGGCGGCGCCAGCGACGGATCGTACATGGTGGGGATGGTCAGCTCCAGCATGGGACGGTCCGACGGGCGGCCGTACTTGGCATCGTCCCAGGCGCGCTCGATGTAATCGATGGACGGGCAGATGTGCATGGTGGCGCGGTGCTGCGGGCCGGGCGCGCCCGGCATGGCGCTGAATTCCGGCAGGCCCGAGAGCGCGAAGTTGATCTTGCAGGACGTGCCTTCGGTGCGGAAGCGGCGGATGGAGGTGACGAAATCGCGCCGGCAGGTCGCGCTCGTCGAGCAGGCGCAGAAATGTGACCCGCGGATCGAGATTGGAGGCCACCACCGCGCCTTGGATCTCTTCGCCGCCTTCCAGCACCACGCCGCGGGCGCGGCCATCGCGCACCAGGATCTTCTCGACGGCGGCGTTTGTGCGGATCTCCGCGCCGTGGCTCCGCGCCGCCGATGCGATGGCTTCCGAGACCGCGCCCATGCCGCCGCGCACGAAACCCCACAGGCCGCGATGGCCGGCCACGCTGCCCATCACGTGGTGCATCAGGATGTAAGCCGTGCCCTGCGAGCGCGGGCCGCCGTTGGCGCCGATCACGCCGTCGGTGGCCAGGGTGACTTTGAGCTCCGGCGATTCGAACCATTCGTCGAGTAATTCGGCGGCGCTTTGGGTGAAGATTTTGACCAGCGCCACCATGTCGGCCGCGGCCAGTTTGCGCATGCGGCCGGCGATTTTCAGATGGTCGATCAGGTCGCCCACGCCGCGCGGCGGAAACTGTGGCGGGGTGGTGAGCAGCAGCGATTCCACCACCTGCGAGAGGCGCTCGAGTTGCGCTTCGAAGGCCGGATAGGCGTCGGCGTCGCGGCGCGAGAATTTGGCGATCTCGTCCAGGGTCTTGCGGCCGTCCTGCCACATGAAGAAGCAGCGGCCGTCGGGAAAGGGGGAGAAAAAGGCGGGATCTTTGGCATCCACCTGGTAGCCGTGGCGGGCGAGGTCCAGGTCGCGGATGATGCGCTCCTGCAGGAGGCTGGTTAGATAGGAAGCGGTAGAGACGCGAAAGCCGGGCCAGATTTCTTCGGTCACGGCGCAGCCGCCTACCATCTCGCGCCGCTCCAGGACCAGGGTTTTGCGTCCGGCGCGGCCGAGGTATGCGGCGGTCACCAGGCCGTTGTGGCCGCCTCCTATTATTATTGCGTCGTATGAAGGCATATTTACTTAATTTAGATGGCGGGCTAGGGGGCTACCCCACGGCTCTCACCGTTTTCGAAAGGCTACTACTGCCAGGGGAGGCAAGGTAATGTTTATGCTTTGCGGGCGATTGTGCTGCGCCACAGGCTTGGAGGCGACCCAGCCGGCGTTGCCCAGATTGCTGCCGCCGAACAGGTGCGAGTCGGTGTTCAACACCTCTTCGTACAAGCCTTCTTCGGGCACGCCGACAAGATAGCGTTCGTGCACCACTGGCGTGAAATTGCAGCAGAACAACAGAAAGTCGTGCGGGTCTTCCGCGCGCCGCAGGAAACAGATCACCGAGTGCTCGACGTCGTGGAAGTCCACCCATTCGAAGCCGGCATAGTGGAAGTCCACTTGGTACATGGCCGGGCTGGCGCGATACAGACGGTTCAGCTCCTCCACCATGAATTGCAGCTTGCGGTGATAATCGAACACCAACAAATCCCAGCGGCGGCCTTCGTTGTGGTTCCACTCTTCGCGCTGGCCGAACTCCTGGCCCATAAACAGCAGTTTTTTGCCGGGATGCGCGTACATGTAAGCCAGGAAGGCGCGCGCGTTGGCGAACTGCTGCCACTCGTCGCCCGGCATTTTATTGATCAGGGAGCCTTTGCCGTGCACCACCTCGTCGTGCGAAATGGGCAACACGAAATTCTCGGTGAAGGCGTACAGCATGCTGAAGGTGATGTTGTTGTGATGATATTTGCGGTAGATGGGGTTCTGGCTGAAGTAGTTGAGCATGTCGTGCATCCAGCCCATATTCCACTTCATGGTGAAGCCCAGCCCGTTCAGATAAACAGGCTTCGACACGCCGGGGAAGGCGGTCGATTCCTCGGCGATGGTGATGGCGCCGGGCACCGTATGCGCCAGTTCGTTAAAGCGGCGGATGAAATCGATAGCTTCCAGATTCTCGTTGCCGCCGTATTGATTGGGCACCCATTCGCCGGCCTTGCGCGAATAGTCGAGGTAGAGCATGGAGGCGACGGCATCCACGCGCAGGCCGTCGATGTGGTATTTCTTCAGCCAGAACATGGCGTTGGAGATGAGGAACGCCCGCACCTCATTCCGGCCGAAGTTGAAGATCAGGGTGCCCCAATCCTTCTGCTCGCCTTTGCGCGGATCGGCATGCTCGTAGAGCGCGGTACCGTCAAAATAGACCAGGCCGTGGGCGTCGCGTGGGAAATGCGCGGGCACCCAATCGACCAGGACGCCGATGCCCTCCTGATGGCAACGGTCCACGAAGTACATGAAATCTTCGGGCGTGCCAAAGCGGGAGGTCGGTGAGAAGTAGCCGATTACCTGGTAGCCCCAGGAGCCTGAAAAGGGATGCTCCATGATGGGCAACAGCTCGATGTGGGTATAGCCCATCTTCTTGACGTAATCTACCAGGATGACGGCCAGCTCGCGATAACTGAGGAACTGGCCCTGCGGCCCACGCATCCAGGATTCGATGTGCAGCTCGTAGATGGATACGGGCTCTTTCAGCAGGTCCGTGCGGCCGCGCTGTTCCATCCAGCCGCCATCCTGCCACTGGTATTTTTCGATGTCCCAAACGACGGAGGCGGATTTGGGCGGCATCTCAGACTCGAAGGCGTAGGGATCGGCCTTGAGCTGCTGGTAGGCGTTGTACCGCGAGCGAACGTTGTACTTGTAGCAGGTACCCTCGCCAAGACCGGGAATAAAGATTTCCCACACGCCGGCATTGCGGCGGCGCATGGGATGGCGGCGGGTGTCCCACTGGTTGAACTCGCCGGCGACCGTCACATCCTCGGCATTAGGAGCCCAGACCGCGAAACGGACGCCCTTCACACCGTCGATTTCCGCCAGGTGCGCGCCCAGCGTGCGATAGGCCTCGTAGTGGGTGCCCTCGCTGTGTAGGTGGAGCTCGAAATCGGTAATGATCGGACCGAAGCGGTAGGGGTCGTCAAACTCGATAGTGAGACCGTCCCAAAGCTTGGCCTGGATCAGGTACCGTTCGGGCGCGCCGTTGAGGGCGGCGCAGAAGAAGCCGGCGTCGTGGATCTTTTCGAGCGGGAAGATCTGTTCGCCGATGCGCAGCGTGGCGGATTCGGCCTGGGGCAGAAAGGCGCGGACTTCCCAGCGGGGTTGCCCTCCGCGCTTGCGAACGGCATGCGGGCCGAGGATGCGGAACGGGTCGCCGTGGTATCCGCCGACGATCGCTTCAATCTCTTCTGGAGTCATACCTATGGGAACCTATGGTAGCGTACCGCATGGCGGCGGGCGCTTGGAGATCTGAACTCAATGGAAGCCGCCGGAGTTTGCGTACCTATGTAAGTACGCCTGGTTGAGCTTGTATGCCACCTTCTGCATGGCTTGCTTTATCCGTGTTCATCTGCGTTCATCCGTGGCCAGACATGTTTTTCCGCAGGCCCAACGCGAAAAGCAAGAACCGATAATAGCCACAGATGAACGCAGATGAACACGGATAAAACAGGGGAAACCGGTTCCCTTTGGTGCTCTCGGACGTTACTCCACCCGCGCGGTTTCCAGGCCGTCAATATGAGGCCCACGCACAGGATCTTATTCAAAAGTTCATCCTTGCCGGCCTACTGCGGCTTCAGGCCGCCCAGCGAGGCCGTTCCCAGCATGCCGCCCAGCCCCATGGTTTCCACCGCCGAGGAAGGCACGATCACCATGGCGCCTTTCTCCTTGATGGCTTCATACAGCATGTTCATGGCGCGCAGATGCATAGCCACAGGATTGTGCTCATAGGTGAGTGCGGCCTGCCCGAACTTCTCCGCGATTTCGGTTTCCGCCGTGCCCAATATGATGCGCGCCCGCCGTTCGCGCTCCGCCTGTGCCTCGCGCGACATGGCATCCTGCAGCGCCGGGGGGATCTGCACGTCGCGGATCTCGACCGACTGCACCGTGATCCCCCACGCGGTGGTCTTTTCGTCCAGAATGCGCTGCAGTTCCTTTCCCAACATCTCGCGCTCCGCCACCATCTGATGCAATTCGTGCCGACCGATGGATTCCCGTAGCGCGGTCTGCGCGCTCATGGTGATCGCCTGGGTGAAGTCCTCCACCTCCAGGATGGATTTCTCCGCGTTCCACACCAGCCAGAAGACGATGGCATCCACATTCACGGGGACGGTGTCGCGCGTCAGGGTCGATTCCGCCGAAACGTTCGATACGCGCACGCGCTGGTCCACATAGCGGCTCAGCTTGTCCACGATCGGAATCATGTGGAACAAGCCGGGGCCGCGCAGGCCCAGAAACCGTCCAAAGCGCAGCACGGCCACGCGTTCCCATTGATCGGCGACGCGGATGGCGAACAGAAAGTAGAGCCCCAACAGCGCTGCTGCCAGCAGTGGCTTCTGGCTGCCTGTGAGCGCCGTCGCCAGGCCGCCCGCCGCCAGTGAAATCACGAGCAATGCCACGCCTACCGTGCTCAACCGTAATTGCGTCATATCCAGCCTCATGGTCTTATCTCCTGTTCTTCTGCGTTTCGCTCTGACGATCGCGTAGCTGTTCCAGCAGGTCCTCGACGGTGAATCCGGCGGCCCCCGCCCTCGATACGAATTCGCCCACCAGTTGATTGAGCTGCCGCTGGCGCTCCACATCGTCGCGTTTTATTTTCTGATGGCTGATGAAGGTGCCGGTACCTTGTTGGGTCTCCAGCACGCCCCGGATTTCCAGTTCGCGATAGGCCCGTACCACGGTATTCGGGTTGATTTCCAGGTCCACGGCGAGCTGCCGCACGGTGGGAAGCTGGTGGCCCCCGGCCAGGCTTCCGGCGGCCATGCCTCCCATTACCTGGTCGATAATCTGCCGGTAAACCGGAACGCCGCTCTCGAGATCCAGCCGGAACCCGAAATTTTTGGTCTCCCTTGCCCGCGTGTTCATCATCTAATTGACTAGTGTACTAGTGTAATAAGACATTGTCAAGAGCTTTCTTTCGTGCCAACCTATGGTTGATGGATCTCGGGACGGATTATCGCGCCTGGCCAAAGACGGAATTGCACGTGCACCTGGAAGGCGCAGTGGAACCGGAAACCTTGCAGGAGCTGGAGCCGGGCCTCACCGCCGATGCCGTGCGCGCGCACTACCGGTTCAGCGGCTTTCAGGGTTTCATCGAGACCTATAAGTGGATCGTGGAGCGGCTGCGCACGCCGCGGGACTACGCGCACATTACGCGGGCGCTGCTGGCGCGGCTGGAAGCCGAAGGTGTGCGGTACGCGGAAATCACGCTATCGGCCGGTGTGGTGTTGTGGAAAGGGCAGGAGTTCGGACCGATTTACGCGGCGATCAGGGAGGCAGCGGCCGAATCCGCGGTGGAAGTCTATTGGATCCTGGATGCGGTGCGCCACTTCGGCGTAGCCCATGCGATGCAGGTGGCGGAACTGGCCGCGGCGCGGGTAAACGATGGCGTGGTGGCCTTTGGCATCGGTGGCGATGAAGAACGCGGTCCGGCTTCGTGGTTCGGCGAGGTGTACCGGTTCGCGAAGGGTGCGGGGCTGCGGTTGACCGCGCATGCGGGCGAGACTATGGGGGCGCCATCGGTATGGGCCGCGCTGGAGATCGGGGCGGAGCGGATCGGCCACGGCATCCGAGCGGTGGAAGACCCGGCGCTGGTTCGGCATTTGCGCGATGCCGGCATTCCGCTGGAGGTTTCGATCACGAGCAATGTCATGACCGGAGCGGTGGCGTCGCTGGGCGTGCATCCGGTGCGGCGATTGTACGACGCCGGCGTGCCGATCACCCTCAATACCGACGATCCGGCGATTTTTGGCGTCACGCTGGCAGGCGAGTATGCCCTAGCCGCGCGCCAGTTCGGGTTTTCGGAAACAGAGCTGCGGGCGATCGCGGAGAACGGTTTCCGCTACGGATTCCGGATTAGCGGGCGCTGACCAGCGGCAGCACCGTCGAGTCCAGTTCGGCGTCCGTGAAATTGCGCAGATGGACGTTCTTGTGCAGCGTCCAATGTTCCACGTGGTCAACCCACGCACCCGGCTTCAGCCGCTCGATCGGGCCCAGCGTCTCCAGCTCCAGAAACTCCGCATTGGTGAAGGTTTCGAACGAGCAGCCCATATCGGGATAGGGCTTGGGCGAATCGCCGGCGTCGTAGCGCTTGATGAACAGTTCATTGTTCAGCGAGTATGCCGCCCAGGTGTTTTTGTTGAAGCTGCCGAGCTTTTGCGGATCGGGATTCTTGGGGTCCTGGTGCAGGAGCAGGTACTTGCGAGTGAATTTCCAGCGGTTATCGGAGAGATTGGTGTAAGCCGACATCACCAAAGGATTGGTGGGAGCCAGGTCCTGCGGATGTTTGCCGCGAGGCGGAAATCCATGAATTCCGACACCGCCGGGAGCCATCATGGTGAGCGCCCAGGGGGCCAGTTCGAGCGGGTGGGAGCCCGCGTTGCGGAGCCGGTGGTTCACCTCCACGCTGGCGCCTTGCGGCGACAGTTTTACGACAATCTGTTTTTCGAGGCCGGTGAGCGATTCGACGGGCTCGGTGGCGATCAGCACGTCGCCCTTGATCTCGACGCGCACGGGGCCATTATCGGGGGCGTAAGTGCGCACGGCATCCTCGGGGGCAGCCCATACGCGATCGCCGCCGCGAGGCACCCAGGCGGGCTCGCCGGATTTGCCGAGGGTCTCGGCAAATTCCTTAAGAAGGTTCTGGCCGCCCACAAACGCGTAGCGCATGATGCGGGGACCGATGTCGCTGGTGACGATCAGCTCGACCTCTCCATTAGTAATGCGGTAACAATTCGGCCAACCCTTGTAGTTGGTCTTTTCGATTTTGACTGCGGCGGGTGCGGTCATGGCGAGCAGCAACAGGGATGCGGCAGCTTTCAGCATAGCCCGTATTATCGCGCGCTTCAGGGGCAATGTCCTGTTGATGATTCCGCGCCGCCACGATATCCTGGATCGCGTATGGCGAGCCCCTGGATCTGGGAACCATCGCGCGAATTCATCGAGCGCACCAATGTGTACCGGTTCATGCAGCGGCTGGGGATAGCCACATACCAGGAGTTCATTCGCTACTCGCAGGAGCGGCTGGAAGAGTTCTGGGACGAAATGGTGCGCGAGGCCGGCATCGAGTGGACCGAGCCCTACTCCCAGGTGCTGGATGCGTCTCGCGGTGTGGAGTGGGCGCGCTGGTTCACCGGCGGCAAGCTGAACATCGCATGGAACTGCCTGGACCGGCATTGCGGCGGGGAGCGAGGCGGCCGCCTGGCCATTATCTGGGAGGGCGAAGATGGCGCCGTCCGGACGCTCACCTTCGGCGAACTGCGGCGGGAAACGAACCGCCTGGCAAACGCACTCGACGGGATGGGTTTGGCGGCGGGCGATCGCGTGGCGCTGTACATGCCGATGGTCCCGGAAGTGGTCGCTATACTCTATGCCTGCTTCAAGCTGGGCCTGATCGCGGTGCCGGTCTTCTCCGGGTTCGGATATAGCGCGGTAGCTGTGCGGCTGCAGGATTCTGGCGCGCGGGTCCTGTTCACGGCCGATTTCCTGGAGCGGCGCGGGCGGCGTATCGCGCTGAAGGAGAAAGCCGATGAGGCGCTGGCCGAGGGGACTGCGGTCGAGAAAGTGGTGGTCTGGCAGTACAGGGGCGGGGAAGTACCTTGGACCGCAGGCCGCGACGTCTGGTGGCACGAATTGGTGGCGGGTCAACCGGACACTTGCCCGGCGTTGCCGCTCGATTCCGAAGCGCCGGCGCTTTTGCTCTATACGTCTGGCACCACCGGCCGGCCGAAAGGGGCCGTCCACACGCACGCCGGCGTACTGGCGCAGACCTCCAAGGAGATTTACCTCACATTCGATCACCAGCCTAACGACCGTTTCTGGTGGGTATCGGACATCGGCTGGATGATGGGTCCGTGGGAGATTATCGGAAACCATCATCTCGGCGGAACGATCGTGCTGTATGACGGCGCGCCGGACCATCCTACTGCCGAGCGGTTCTGGCAGATGATCGAGCGGCACCGGGTGTCTACATTTGGAATCTCGCCCACTGCGATTCGCCTGCTCATGCGGAAGGCGGGCCCCGGGCCGGAGGCCTTCGACCTGCGCTCGCTGCGGTTGCTGGGCTCGACCGGCGAGCCGTGGGACGAGAGCTCTTACCGCTGGTTCTTCGAGCGTGTAGGCGGCGGCCGGGCGCCAATCATGAACATTTCCGGCGGGACCGAGATTGTGGGCTGTTTCCTGGCGCCGCTGCCGGTACAGCCGTTGAAGGCATGTTCGCTGGGCGGAGCGTCGCCGGGCATGGCAACCGACGTTTTCGATGCGGAGGGCCGGCCGGTGCGCGGGCAATTGGGCTACCTGGTTGCGACCCAGCCGGCGCCGTCCATGACGAGGGGCATCTGGAACGATCCGGAGCGTTACCTGGAAACCTACTGGTCGCGCTGGCCGGGGGTCTGGTATCACGGCGATTGGGCCATCGTGGACGCGGACGGCCAGTGGTTTTTGCAAGGGCGGGCGGACGAGTCGTTCAATGTAGCGGGGCGCAAGGTGGGGCCGGCGGAAGTGGAAGCCTGTCTGATTGCGCACGGCGCGGTATCGGAGGCGGCGGTAATCGGAGTGCCGGACGAGATTACGGGGGAGGGCGTGGTGGCGTTTGTGGTGCTGAAACCGGCGGCAGGGTTAACCGACGTTAGCGGTGACCTGGGGATGCATGTGGCGCGCCAGATGGGGCATACGTTCCGGCCGCGGGCCATCTTCGCGGTTGCGGAGCTTCCCAAGACGCAAAGCGGCAAGGTGGTGCGGCGGTTGATCCGCCAGGCGTACTTGCGCGAGCCGCTGGGTGACACTTCAACTGTGGAGAATCCGGCCGCGCTGGGGAATATCGCGCAGGCGAGACCGGGCTGAACAGGGAGGAAGTCCCCGCAGTACCTGGTCCGAGATTAGTTTTTCATTGCGATTTTTCAAATATGCGCAATAATACTGAGATTGGCGTTTGGCGAACGCTATTGGGGATAAACTGGAATGTCGGGTGCAAAGATTCTGGCGATGTCATCGCACTCGTGGAAAATCTTTCGGGCTGTGTCGGGCGTTTTTCCTGTTCTGTTCATAACGGGAAGCGCGTTAGGCCAGACCGTCCTGCCCGGTTCGGGGCCGGGCGGAGTGGTCAACATCTTTAACACCGACTCCGCGATTCTGGAATCGCAGGAAGTCCGGAAGGAACTTCCATGCAACGCCACGCCGGTCAAGCCCGTCTTAGGGTTTGACCTGAAATTTCACTCTGGTTACGAAGTGAGCGTTCCGCTGAAGGAATTGGCCGGTAGCGGGAACTTGCTCACCATGATTTACCGGGTCATACCGGCCGACCGCCAGGACGAACCGGTCTACATGTCGCAACACGTGAACGTGCCCGAGATCGAAGAGAATGCGCACGGCGATGCCTATCTGCAAGGCAGCTTCGACCTGGGGCCCGGCAAATACCACGTGGACTGGTTGATGCGGGACCGCACGGAGCGGGTTTGCTCGGCTTTTTGGGACG
Source organism: Bryobacterales bacterium (assembly GCA_963843255.1). GTDB lineage: Bacteria > Acidobacteriota > Terriglobia > Bryobacterales > Bryobacteraceae > Bog-159. Next base: position 83,614 of record CAWJJQ010000016.1, read on the forward strand.
TGGATGCCAACGTACCTGGGAAAGACCGGCCCCAGGCCCTGGAAATACCGGCGAACGCCATCGAGGAAGCCGACAAAGAACCTTTTAAAGACGAGCCTCCGGTGCAGCGCGTGTCGCGCGAAACGCCGCTGAACGTCAAGGTGATTGTAAACTTTGCGCCGCAGGATTCGGCTGCGGCTACCCTGCAGCCCTTGGATTTGAACGCGCTGTTGTGGATCCTGCGGAGCATCGCGCGCGAACCGCGTATCGGACAGTTTTCGCTGGTGGCTTTCAATCTCCAGGAACGGCGGATCATGTTCCGGCAGGAGAACTCGTCACGCATCGACTTTCCGGCTCTCGGGGCGGCGTTGACGTCGCTCAACCTGGGAACGGTGGACGTGAAGAAACTGAGCCAGAAGCACGGCGAAACGGAGTTCCTGACCAACCTGCTCACGCAGGAATTGCCCAAACCCGGCCATACGGACGCGGTAATCTTTGCCGGACCAAAAGTAATGCTTGACGGCGGCGTGTCCCAGGAATCGCTCAAGAAGGTGGCGGACGTGGAATATCCGGTGTTTTACATGAACTACAATCTGGATCCGCAGGGCGTGCCGTGGCGCGATGCCATCGGGAATGCGGTGAAATTTCTGCGCGGAACGGAATATACGATCGCGCGGCCGCGGGATTTGTGGAATGCGTGGGGCGATATTATGTCCCGTATTGTAAAATTGAAGTTAGGGAAACGTGCGGCGAACGGCGCTTCCCAATGACCATGCCGCGTGTCGTTGCGCTTTTTAGAGAATCGCGCAAAACGGGCCTCGGCCTCGCCGCCACCATCCCGCGAGTTCCGGAGCTGTCTGGAGGCGCGCGCACGCGTCCTTTTGCGCTTCTAGCGGTCGCCATTCTCACCTTGGCGGCTTGGGCTCCCTGCTATTCGCAACAATTCAGCAAAGAAAGCCTGGCGCCATACATCCCCAGCCCGCAGGAAGTAGTGGAGCGCATGCTCATGGCCGCGCGGATCAAACCGGGCGAAACGGTTTACGATCTGGGCAGCGGCGATGGACGCATCATCATTACGGCGGCGCAGAAATTCCAGGCTCGGGCGGTGGGCGTGGAACTGCGCGGAGATCTGTGTAAATCGACCCAGGCGCGCATCAAGTCGTTGGGGCTCGAAAGCCGCGTTCGGTTGATCCACGAGAACATGTTGAAGGTGGACCTGAGCCCAGCCGACGTGGTGACCCTGTACCTGCTTACCAGTTCGAACGAACGCTTGCGGCCTAACCTGGAGAAGTATCTGAAGCCGGGCGCGCGGGTGGTATCGAACGACTACGAGATCCGCGGCTGGACGCCATCCGGCATCGTGCCGATCAAGGCGGGCGGGCTACTGCACTACATCTACGTCTACGAGGTCGGGCAAAAGTAGGGTGTGGCTTGGTGAAGCGCAAAACGAGCCACGGCCGCGCCGCCCACTATCTTGCGAGTTCCTATCCTGTCTGGCGGCGCGGACACGTGCCCCTTTGCGCTCATTCCGGATCGCTTCGCTTGACACTACAATAGTTGCGTGGAAGCGCAATTCGACGTAGTGGGCGTGGGCCTGAACGCCACCGATACTCTCCTGGTTGTTCCCCGTTTTCCGGCGTATGCCGGCAAGGTCCCGTTTGAGGAAGAGATCGTCAGCCCGGGCGGACAGGTGGCCAGCGCCATGGCGGCGTGCGCGCGGCTGGGGCTGCGCACCAAATACATCGGCACCATCGGGGATGACGAGCGCGCCAACATCCAGCTTGCCAGCCTGCTGGAGTCGGGGATCAACCTGGATCACGTGCAGAGGCGTTTGGATTGTCCCAACCAGTCGGCATACATTATCATCGATCGCGGCACAGGCGAACGCACGGTGCTATGGTCGCGGCCGGATTGCCTGCGCATCGATCCGGCGGAGATCACGCCCGACCAGATCCTCTGCGCACGACTGCTGCACATCGACGGGCACGATACGCCGGCGGTGGCCCACGCCGCGCAAATCGCGCACCAGGCCGGCATCCCGGTGACGGTGGATGTAGACACGATCTATCACGGTTTCGATAAGGTGCTGCCGCACGTGGACTATCTGATCGCCAGCTCGGAGTTCCCCACGCAATGGACCAACGAGCGCGATCCAATGAAGGCTCTGGAAACGATCCAGAAAGAATATGGCATGCGGGTGGCCGCCATGACTCTGGGAGCGCACGGAGCGCTGGCGCTGGAGAATGGGCGCTTTCTGTATTCGCCCGCTTTCGTGGTGAATTGCGTGGATACGACCGGCGCCGGAGACGTATTTCATGGCGCCTTCTGCTATTCTGTTTTGCAAGGCATGAGTCTGGCGGACGCATTGGATTTTTCCAACGCCATGGCGGCGCTGAATTGCACTGCCATGGGGGCGCGTGGTGGAATCCGTGCGCAAGAGGAAGTGCGTGACTTAATGCGACTCGCGCCACGGCGGGCGCATCCTGATATGCAGCGCGTCGGGCGCCTGGCGCCTGCAATATAAATGTTTCCGCTCAAGGATACCCAACCCAGTTACACGCAACCGGTAGTGACGATCGTGCTGATTGTCATCAATGTGCTGGTCTTTTTGTTTGAGTTCGCACTCGGTCCGGACAACCGGAATGCTTTGATCGAGTATTACGGGCTGGTGCCTGACCACTTCCGGTTCGTTAACATCCTGACCTCCATGTTCCTGCACGGAGGGTGGCTGCACGTACTGGGAAATATGTGGTTCCTGTGGATCTTCGGCGACAACATCGAAGACCTTCTGGGACATGCCAAATACCTGGTGTTTTACCTGGTATGCGGCATCGCGGCGGCCTTGGGACAAGTATTGACCAGCCCCTACTCGACGGTCCCCATGGTAGGAGCCAGCGGCGCGATCGCCGGAGTCATGGGCGCCTACCTGGTGAAGTTTCCGCGGGCGCGCGTGCTGACCCTGGTGTTCATTCTGTTCTTCATCACTACTATCGAGATTCCAGCGCCGATCATGCTGGCTTACTGGTTCGTGATCCAATTGTTCAGCGGCCTGGGATCGATCGCCCGGACGGGTGTCTCCGAGAACGGCGGCACGGCGTTTTTCGCGCACGTCGGGGGATTTATCGCGGGCATGGTCTTGATCAAGGTGATGGGCACCAACGAGCGGTACAGCCGCCGGCGCGATCAGTATTGGTCATAGCGGCGGTCATGGCCAAAGTCACTCTGTACACACGTGCGGGATGTTGTTTGTGCGATGAAGCCAAGCAGGTGCTGGCGGCGGCCAGGCGGCGGGCGTCGTTTGATTTGGAGGAGATCGATATCGACCGGCATACCGAATGGCTGCCACTGTACAACGACGAAGTGCCGGTGATCGCGATCGACGGGCGCAAGGCATTCAAGTACCATGTCGGCATGGATGAATTTCTGAAGCGGCTGGCGGCGCGCGCATGAGCCTGGATATTCTGGCCATCGCGGCCCATCCGGACGATATCGAACAGACCTGCGGCGGCACCCTCATCCGCATGGCGGAACGGGGCTATCGTACGGGAGCGCTGGACCTGACGGCGGGCGACATGGGCACGCGCGGCACTCCGGAACAGCGGCTCGAAGAGTCGGAAGCGGCCGCCCGGCATCTGCACCTGGAATGGCGGGGCAATCTGCGGTTCCCCGATGCGCGCCTGGAAAACACCATCAGCGCGCGCATGACGCTGGCGATGAAGATCCGGGAACTGCGGCCGCGGGTGGTGATCCTGCCCTATTGGGAGGGACGCCATCCGGATCATTACCGCGCCGCCGAATTGGGTTACGAGGCCTGCTTCCTGGCGGGTCTGAAGAAGCTGGACGAGTATTCCGAACCGCACCGGCCCCACAAGATCCTCTATTCCGCGCTGTACGCCAATGTGACTCCCTCGTTCGTGGTGGATGTCAGCGCACAGTTTGAGGCGCGCATGGCGGCTTTGCTGAGCTATCGCTCGCAATACGGCGCGCAGGGCGAGGGTAGTGGGCTGTTTCCGCAAGAGCAGGAGATCCGGGAGCGGCTGGGCGCCATCGCGAGGTTCTACGGCAACCTGATCGGCGTGAAATACGGCGAGCCTTTCGTGGTGAAGGAAACCATGCAGGTGGATGACATCGTCAACATGGGTGTACGCAGTATTTAAACCGCAAAGGGACGGGTTTGTCCATACATGAAATCCTTCGTTGTCATTCTGTTCGCCGGCCTGATGTTGTCGAGCCTGGCGGCGTACGCGCAGCAATCGGATACCGGGGTAGCCATCGCGGATTTCTCCGCCGGCGGGATCTTTGGTTTGGGCGCGCACGGATCGGTGGGCGGGGGCCTCACGGCTCCGGTGACCAAGTATCTGGCGCCGTTCATCGACTTCTCGTACTCGCCGCTGACTAGCTACGCCTACACTTATGGATCGAACGGTACGGGGAAAGGGCTGTTCCGATCTTCGGTGATGGACGTTGACGGCGGGGTCAAAATCCGTTTTCCCAACAAAAGGCGCGACTGGGTTCCGTATATCGGGTTGGGTGCGGGACTGCTGCACTTCTCATCGAGCGACAATACCAGCGGTTTCGGGTCCACGGCAACCATTAACCAGAGCAGTAATAAACTGGCGGGGAACGCCAGCGTAGGCGCGCTTTATTACGTGACGCAACACGTCGGCCTGGGCATGGAAGTGAAGGGATACGCGGCGCAGCACAACCGCTTCGCGCGGGCCACTCTGGGGGTTTTCTATCAGTTTCCCTAAGCCGTGAATTATTGCCGCGGGGCGTAGTAGCCGGAACGAGTGCGAACCGTTTCGCCGGGCCTGTCCACTTCAACGCGAATCTGGCGGAAGGTGCCATCCGTGGCCAGGTTGGTCGGCGTGTACGCCAGGATGTACTGATTGCGGATCTCGTGCGCAATCTCCGGTGTGATATTGGCAATCTCACCAACGTCGTTGGGGAACCAGGCTTGCCCGCCGGTCTGCTGTGTTAGCTCCGTAAGCTGCTTCTTGGCGCGCGCGGCGCTGCCGGGCTCCTCGGCGCTGAGCAGGCCCACGGCGTAAATGATCACGTCATTCTGTTGCGCCACCTGGATCAGGTGAGCCTGGGTCTCAGTGCTGCTATTGTCTTCACCGTCGGTGACCACCAGCAATACCTTCTTATCCTTCTGCGCGTGATGGCGGAGGTGCTCGATGCCCAGCAACAGCGCGTCGCGCATGGCAGTTTCGCCCTTCGACTCGATATCCCGCAAGGCGTTTTCCAGGTCCTTGATGTTGTTGGTGAAATCCTTGGCGAGCACCGTGTGCTCATTGAAGTGGATGATGAAGACCTCGTCCTGCGGGTTCGAAGCCTTCACCAATGCCAGGGCGGCGGAGGCCACCCGGTCGCGCTTGTCCGTCATGCTGGCGCTGTTGTCGATAATCAGGCCCAGGGAGATCGGCACATCGTCCTGGCGAAAGACGTTCAGCGTCTGCTTCTCGCCGTTTTCGTAAACCGTGAAAGCGCTCTTGGGAAGATCCTTCACGATTTTGCCGGTCTGGTCGAAGACCGAGACATTCAGCACGACCAAGCGCGTTCCTGTACGGAATGTAGCTTCCTGGGCAGATGCTGAAAGAAGCAGAACGATGGACAGAATTACACACTTGTAGCGCATCTAGCCAGTCTAGTGCACGTAGCGCGCCACACCGTTCCAGTTTTTGAGGAACCGCGCAAAACGGGCTACGGCCGCGCCGCCATGATCCCGCGCGTTCCTATCCTGTTTGGCGGCGCGAACACGCGCCCTTTGCGCTTATTGGCGCGTTAAACCAATGTTCCGCAACAATTGCTGGAAGCGGGGATCGGGTTTCAGAACGTCGAAGCACGGATCGGCATTTAGAAGGATAAGTCCGCCTTCACGGCGCCGGTATAAACCGTCCAAAACCTTCACGGCGCGATTGACGTCGCCCAAAGCCACGTAAATTTCCGCGACCGTGCCCACGTCAGGCAAGGCACCGCCGGGGCTGATGTTTGCCACTCTTCTCAGGCATTCTTGCATTCCCGCTTTCTTGCCGGCTAGAAGATAGGTGTGCGCGAGTTCCAGCAACATCCAGGGGTCGTTTCCGGAGAGCTCGACCGCCCGCTCCCCTTCGGCAATGGCCTCGGGAAACAGATGCTTTTCGTCGTAAATGCGCTCCATCACGCGGTGCGCGTGCGCAAAGTTCGGATCCATTTCAACAGTGGCGCGGGCCTGCCGGAGCGCCCCATCATAGTTGTGAACGAAGTATAGGATCTCCGCCGCGTCGGTATTGATGATTGCCGAAAACGGGTCGGTCTGACGCGCGCGCTCCACTTCGGCGACGGCTTCGTCCAGCCGCCCCATGGCTGCAAGGTCGAATGCGTACCACTGATGGGCGACAGAATAATTGGGGTCGAAATCGATGGCGCGCTTGAACTCTTGCTCAGCCTCGCGAAACTTCCACTCGTAATGCATTTCCACGAAAGCCAGCGAGGTGTATGCATCCGCGAGCGAATCGTCGAGGTTCAAAGCCATTAGCGCCGTCTCTTTTGCTTTTGGCATGGCAGTGTCGCGCGGGATCTTTGGCGTGGGCATTGAACCCAGCAGGGCGTAAGAGTCGGCCAAGCCCGCATACGCTTGCGCATATTGTGGGTCCTCGCCTATTGCCGCCTGGAAATAGTCGACGGCTTTCAGATAGCCCGCCTCGCTGCGCCGGTTCCAGAAGTACCGGCCTTTCAAGTAATCCTCGCGAGCCTTGGAACTTACAGCGGCGGAGCTGGCAAGCTGCCGGGGCGCCCGCGGTGCGATCTGTTTCCGGATTTGTTCGGCGATACTGCGGGAAACGCCATCTTCCAGGGTGACCAGGTCGCGCAGGTCGCGTTCGTATGACGCGGCCCAGATGTGCCGATCAGTAGCGCCCCGCACCAGTTGTGCCGTGATGCGGACGCGATTTCCTGATCGCAGCACCGAACCTTCAACCACAACATCAACGCCCAGTTCGCGCGCGATCTGCGGCAGCCGCTCGTGCGAATCCTTGTACTGCACGATGGAAGTACGGGAGATGACTCTCAGGCTGGATATTCTGGCCAGGTCCGTGATTAAAGCCTCTGTCATGCCCTCGGCAAAGTAGTCCTGCGCAGGATCGCCGGAGAGGTTCCGCAGAGGCAGCACCGCCAGCGACTGGATCGGTTCCGCGCCGAAGCCGCCGAGTTTTTTCCATGCGGGCAGCGTCGAGATCAAGACCGCCAGCAGGATTGTCAGTCCGGCAATGGCGAAGGCCAGACGCCGGAAGCGGCGGCGGGGCCGGACGCTTTCGGGAACTCCGGGAAACGATGGTTGGCTGGCTGCCGGGTCCGGCGAGACGGCAATGCCGCCGCCAAGTTCCCGCACCTCCGCGACGAATCGATAGCCGCGCCGCGGGACGGTTTCGATATACCGAAAACCGTCCTCCCCGTCCTGCAGTGCCTTTCGCAAGATCGAGATGTGCTGGGCCAGGTTCGATTCCTCAACGAAAGTGCCTGGCCAGACCTTCTTGAGCAGCTCCTCTTTTTTGAGCAGGTGTCCTGGATTCTCGACCAGGACAACCAAAGCATCGAATGCTTTCGGCGGTAGCCGTACGGGCACTTGCGCGCGGAGGAGAAGCCGCTCGGCGGGATTCAAGCGAAACAAACCAAACTCGAAAACCGCCTTTGCTTGCAGGGACATGGGGCATTCACAAAAACTTTAGAAAAACTTCAAGCCAGCCTGAAGACGGCCAACCGCCATGCGAGGCAAGATCCCTTTGATGAACCGCGCAAAACGGGGCCACGGCCGCGCCGCCACGATCCCACGAGTTCCTATCTTTCCTGGCGGCGCGGGCACGCGCCCCTTTGCGCTTTTGATGAACCGCGCAAAACGGGGCCGCGGCCGCGCCGCCACGATCCCACGAGTTCCTATCTTTCCTGGCGGGGCGGGCACGCGCCCGTTTGCGCTTTTGAGGGGAATGGCTGGGTCAAACGTGCTGGGCATCACAACAGTCTACACCCGTAACCCAACCCCTCCGTGCCGGAGGTGTGCCTGTGCGACTAAGTCTTGAGGAGTCGATTATGATGAACACGCCGCAATATGCCGTAACGATTTTAAGGAGAAGCCTGCGAGTGGGAGTGCTGATGCTGGCGGTTATTGCGGCCCAATCGGCCGAAGCGCAGATCACGACGCTGGCCAGCTTTGATGGGACGAACGGCACCAACCCGCAGGGGCCGTTGCTGCAGGCCATCAATGGGTACTTGTACGGCACGACCCTCAACGGCGGGGCCAGCCCCTTTGGCAGTTATGGCACGATCTTCAAGATCACCCCGAGCGGCGCCCTGACCAGCGTTTACAGCTTTTGCCTACAGAACGGTTGCCCGGACGGCTACGGTCTCCCCGCCGGGCTGGTGCAGGCAACCAATGGGTACCTCTACGGGACTACGGAAGACGGCGGGGGAAACGGCTGCTGCGGCACGGTCTTCAGAATCACTCCCGGTGGAGCGGCGGCCACGCTCGACAGCTTGCCCGAGGAAAACGGGTCCGGGCCGTATCCGCTCGCGGGGCTCGTGCAAGCCTCTAATGGGTACCTATACGGGACAACCCCCGGTGGCGGGGGCTACGGCGCTGGCGCAATTTTCAAGATGACCCCCAAGGGCACGCTGACCACAATTTACAGCTCTTGCCCCTTACCTGCTCCTACCTGCCCCAGCACAAATAGCCTGGCCAACGGCTGGATGCCCACGGCAGGGCTTGTCCAGGCTACCAATGGGGAACTCTACGGGACAACCTTCGGCGGCGGAACTAACCCTGGTGGCGGAGCCTATGGCCCCGGCACAGTCTTCAAAATCACTGCCAGCGGAGCGTTGACCACTCTCTACAGTTTTTGCTCACAGAGCAATTCTACAAACAGTTGCCTGGACGGCTACAAGCCCGTCGCGACGCTGGTCCAGGCGACTAATGGGTACTTCTATGGGACAACGACGGCTGGCGGGGCCAACAACGCAGGCACAATTTTCAGGATGACCCCCAGCGGCACGCTGACCACGCTATATAGCTTCTGTTCGCAAAGCGCCTGTGCGGACGGAGCACAGGGCGGGTTCGCCGCACCGGCGCTGATCCAGGCGACCGATGGGAACCTTTACGGGACGGCCCCATATGGCGGAGCCACCGGCGGTGGCACGAGTGCCGCCGGCTTTGGCACGATCTTCAGAATCAATCTCAGTGGCGAGTTGACGACGCTTTACACCTTTTGCATCCAGACCGGTTGTGCGGACGGTGGCAACCCCTTCGGGGGACTGGTCCAGGACACGAATGGGAGCCTCTACGGGACAACCTCGATTGGCGGGACCAACTCACCCGGCTTTGGCACGGTCTTCAGCCTGTCTCTGGGTCTCCGCGCATTTGTGAAAACGCTGCCCACCTCCGCTTTGGCGGGGGCGGCCGTCGAGATTCTGGGGAGCCATTTGACCGGCGCGACCAGCGTTAGCTTTAATGGCACGGCGGCTACCTTCACCGTGGTATCGAGCACCGAGATCACCACCACCGTGCCAGTGGGCGCCACCAGCGGCGAGGTCCAGGTGGCGACGCCCGGTGGCACGCTTTCGAGCAATGTTAGATTTCAGGTGCTGCCGTAGAATCCGCGATTCACTCTTACCGGATAGGCGAGAAATCCAGCGGGCGCAATATTGCGTTACTGATGTTGGAGACGATTTCGGCGTCCGCGTATCCGGGCTTGGCGCGCAGTTTCTGCCATTCCGGATCGCTGCCGAAGGCTCCCCAGAGCTTGTCGCGGGCAGCCATGTTTTCGAACGACAGCATGTAAGTCAAGTTCGGCAGGTTGCGGCCCACCACGGTCTCGCCAAAGAATACCGGCGCCATGCCCAGCCGCTCGAAGATGGCGGCTTCGCCCTCGTTAAACATTCGGACCTTGAGCTCGGCGGCTTTGACGTTGTTGGATTCGTAAGTGCGCAGCTCGAAGATACGGGGCGGACGCTTGCCCGCGGCGGGGACAGCCATGGCCGGTACGCTGTCGAAGGCCCGCAGCAGGGAGTTTTCCATGCGGATGTAACTGAGCTCGGTCATGGAATTGTATTCGTCGAAGCCGCGCTGGAATTCCTTGTCGGCAGCCAGGCGGGCGAGGCTTTCCGCGAAGGCCGCGGGCGAAGGATAGCTGATCAACGAAAGGATGAACGGGCTGTGTTCGGCGATGACCGCGCCGAAGAATCCGAGCGGGCCGATGCCCAGGCGCTGTGCGGCGGGCAGGAGAGATTTGCTCAGAAAGTCGGTGGTGCGCTGGGTTTGGCTGCCATTGCGCAGGTAGTAGTAGCGCAGCTCGAAGAAGGCATTTTGCTGAGCCGCGGCAAGGGGCGTGGCGGCCAGTCCGGCCGAAGCTGCTGTGGTGACGAATTGACGGCGATGCATCACGGAATACTTATAACAGATTGCAGGGTGCCGCTCCGGCGGGGGAGCCGGCGGCCGTTTTTCTGAAATCCGCGTAACCGACTGATATTGGTTGTCATCCAATGGTTAACGGTGGGTTCAAGAGGCCGGGAATCGTGCGATGATGATAATTACCGGAGGGTCTTTGAGGCGGGTTCCACTCTTATTCATATTCGTTGCTTTGGTGACGCTGGCGGGCACGGCTCCGCTGTCTTTCGTGGTCTTAAATACGCTGAGCGTGCAGCCAGGCCATCTTCCCGATGGCTGGCAGGTGAAGGTCAACCACGGTACGCCTGAGATTGCCACGGTCAGAGAAGGCAACAGCAATTATCTTGATCTCAAGAGTCACGACTCCTCGTACGGTTTGGAGCGGGCGGTGGACGTCGATCCACACGATGCTCCCTTTCTCACCTGGAAATGGCAAGTCAAACAACTGCCCGCCGGTGGCGATTTCCGGCATAGCAAGAGTGACGATCAGGCCGCGCAGGTGCTGGTCGCCTTTGCCGATAAACGTGTCCTGACCTACATTTGGGATACGACCGCGCCGCCCGGAACCATGGAGAGCGCCAGTTCGATTCCGTTGGTCCATATTTACGCGGTGGTCTGCCGGTCCGGGTCGTCGGATCTGAACCGCTGGCTCACTGAAAGCCGCAATGTGGCGGGCGACTACGAAAAGGCCTTTGGCCATCCTGCACCGCGGGTGAAAGGCATCCGGCTGCAGATCAATACCCAGCACACAGGCACGTCGGCCGAGAGCTGTTTCGGCGAGGTGGCACTCCGCAACTCTCCCCAGTCATGATCCTGGTGACCGGGGGCACCGGTTTCATCGGAAGCTGGCTAGTGGAGCGTCTTGCGTCGGAAGGGCGGGCGGTGCGCTGCCTGGTGCGGCGCAGCGGTGCGGCGGGTTCGCTTCCGCGTACGGTTGACTTGGCACAAGGCGACCTGGCAACTGGCGCCGGGCTGGCCGAAGCGTTGCGCGGAGCGGACACCATAATCCACCTTGCGGGCGTGACCAAGGCGCTTCATCCCTTGGACTATCTTCGAGGCAACGCGGAAGCCACCGCGCAACTGCTGCGCGCGGCCGCCGGAAGCGAGGTGCGGCGGTTTGTGCACGTGAGCAGCTTAGCAGCCGCCGGCCCCAGTCCGGGCGAACGGCCTCTTACCGAAGACGATGAGCCGCAACCCATTTCGCAATACGGCCGGTCGAAGCTGGCGGGCGAGAAACTGGTGCGGGAATCGCCCCTTGCCGGACGCGCCGTCATCATTCGTCCGCCGGTCGTATACGGACCGCGAGACAGGGACGTGTACCAGATGATCCGCACGGTAGCACGCGGGTGGATGTTGCAAATCGGCAGTGAGAGGCGCTACTTTAGCCTGGTTTTCGTGGGAGACTTGGTGGATGGCCTGATTGCCGCGGCTGAACGAGATGGCGTGGGCGGCCGGACTTACTATATGGCGCATCGCGAACCGGCCTCCTGGGAAGAGTTCGGCAACACTGCCGCCAGACTGATGGGCAGGCGCGCGCGCGCGATGGCGATACCGGAGAAGGCTGCATACATGGTAGGCTGGTGCGCCGAACAATGGTCGAGCCTGAGCCGGAAACCCGGTATTCTGTCGCGGGACAAGGTCACGGAGGCGTGCTGCGCGGGTTGGGTCTGCGACGCGGGGCGGGCGCGGCGCGAGCTGGGCTTTCGCGGATCTACGGAACTTGCGGACGGGCTACGGCGTACTCTCGACTGGTACAAGGAGGCGGGTTGGCTGAAGTTCTGATTCCCCCGGCTCCGCGCGGTTTCTGGCCGGTGGATAAGGTGGTGCTGCCATACTATGGGGCGGCTTCGATGGCGATCCTGGTGTTTTGGAATCGCTTGCCCAATCCCGCATGGCTGTTGGCCTGGCACATGGCGGCCATTGCGCTGGCGTTGGCGGCGGTGAAATATGCCGGGAGGGCCAGTTCGTTTTTCCGCCACTGGTATCCGTTACCTTACGTCGCGTGGTGTTACCGGGAAATGGCGGTGCTGATGCCGGGCCTGCGCGGGAAAGAGATGGACGCTGAACTGGCGCACCTGGACTACCGCATATGGGGTGCGAATCCGACGGTCTGGGTGGAACGAATCACCCGGCCCTGGCTAACGGAATATCTGCAGATTGTGTACGCGCTGTTCGTGCCGGCCGTACTGTTAATCGCTTTTTTGCTATGGCGCGAGCGGCGCTATACGGACTTCCGCTTTTATGCGTTTCTGATCGCACTGGGCTTCCTGGTTTCCTATGTCGGATATGTGCTGGTGCCCGCGCGCGGTCCACGTTTCTTCCTGCACAGTCTGCAAACTATCGATTTACGGGGCTTATGGGTGACCCGGCTGTTGCAGGCTACGCTGGACCGTCTGGAATCAAAGGCCTGGGACTGCTTTCCGAGCGGCCATACGGAGCTGAGCCTGCTGGCATGCTGGGGTAGCCGGATGATCTCGAAGCGGTTGTTTTGGATCTATTTCGCCTACACGTTGTCCATCATTTCTGCTACAGTTTATCTTCGATACCATTACACCATCGACCTACTGGCCGGGGCCGCCGTGGCCGGTCTTCTGGTGCTGTTCGCACCTCCGTTATACAGATACTTGGGAAAAGAGGCCGCATAGTTGGGAGGCGTGGAGATTATATCGGTTCAGGACAAGCAATCGCTGGGGCAGTTTATCGATCTTCCGTACCGGTTGTACCGCCACCACCCCTACTGGGTGCCTCCATTACGCATGGCACAGAAGGAATTGCTGAACACCGCGAAGCATCCGTTCTGGGAACATGCAGACTTGCAGTGCTTTCTGGCGCGGCGCAACGGCGAAGTTTGCGGGCGGGTGGCCGCCATCGTGGACCGGAACTATAACGCCTTTCAAAAAGAAGACGCGGGATTCTTCGGGTTTTTCGAATCGGTCGACGATGTGGAAGTGGCGCGCGGCGTGATGGAGGCCGCTCGGAAATGGCTGATCGAGAAGGGCGCGAAGATTATACGCGGTCCCGCGAGTCCGTCAAGCAATTATGAGTTTGGAATGCTGGTGGACGGCTTCGATTCGATGCCCATCGTGATGATGCCGTACAATTCGCCCAGTTATCCGCGAATGCTGGAAGCGGTCGGACTGCGGAAGTGCAAAGACCTGCTGGCCTATTGGTCCACTCCGACTGAGGTGAACGGGGCGAAGGTGGAGCGTGTGGCGCGGCGCGCGGGCGGGTCGCGGGGTATGAGTATCCGCACGATTCGCATGAAGCGGTTCGACGAAGAAGTGCAGATGTTGTGGAATTTGTACAACGCGACGTGGGCGCACAACTGGGGATTCGTGCCTATGACGCGGGAAGAGTTCCTGCACGAGGCGGCCGAGATGAAGCAGATTCTGAAGCCGGACCTGGTGCTGATCGGAGAGGTGGAGGGGCGCCCGGTGGGTTTCGCGCTGGCGCTGCCGAACATCAATCTGGCATTAAAACAGGCCGGTGGAAAATTGTTTCCGCTGGGACTGTTCAAAATCCTGTATCATCAACGTTTGATCAAAGAATTGCGGGTTGTGGCATTGGGGGTGGTGGACGAGTACCGTACGGCGGGCGTGGCCGCGGGATTTTACGCCGAGCTGATTCGCAATGCACGGCGTCTGGGTTATGGGCTCAGTGAGATGTCCTGGATATTGGAAGATAATGTACTGATGAACCGGTCCCTGAAAGCCATGGGCGCCAAAAAATACAAAACGTACCGAATCTACGAATGGAACTGAGAACGATGCGCAGCTCTTCGACTACCATGGCACAAAGCCGAAAGGCAGCGGGATCGAGTACCCGATCCAACGACCTTTTCGACAAGTGCCGGAACTTTACGCGTCCGGGCGACCTGCAGGCCGCCGGATTGTACATGTATTTCGAAGTCTTCAGTCAGCGCGAAGGCTGCGGGCCGGGCGAGGTCCGCATGGGGAACCGCAAGGTGTTGATGTTCGGGTCCAACGACTACCTGGATCTGATCACGCATCCCAAGGTGAAGGAGGCGGCCGTCGAGGCCGTGCGGAAATACGGCAGCGGGTGCAGCGGGTCGCGCCTGTTGAACGGCACGCTGGATTTGCACGTAAAGCTGGAAGCCGAATTAGCGGCCTTCGTGCACAAGGAATCGGCCATTATTTTCGGTACGGGCTTCCAGGCCAACTATGCTGCTTTGGCGGCGCTCACCGAGAAGGGCGACGCGCTGCTGTACGATCACAACCTGCATGCCAGCCTGGTGGAAGGCGCCCTGCGCTCCACGGCGCGTACGGTGCGTTTCCGGCACAACGACCTGGAACACCTGGAGCGCTGTCTGGAGAACTGCCCGCCGGAGGAAAGCATCCTGATCGTATCCGAAGGCGTGTTCAGCATGGAAGGCGATATCGCGGACCTGCGCGGGATCGTGCGTCTGGCGAAGCCTTACGGTGCGCGCATCTACGTGGATGAAGCGCATGGTATAGGCGTCCTGGGGCCTACCGGCGCGGGCGCGGCCGAACATCTGGGCGTGATGGACGATATCGACATCGTCATGGGCACGTTCAGCAAGTCGCTGGCTTCGGTGGGCGGCTTCGTGGCGTCATCCAAAGAAGTTGTCGACTATCTGAAGCACACTTCGCGTCCGTTTGTATTTTCGGCCAGCTTGCCGCCGGCGTCGGTAGCTGCGGTGGGCGCGGCACTGGACGTGATGCGCAAGGAGCCGGAGCGCCAGCAGCGGGTGCTGCACATCGCCGCGCGGCTGCGGGAGGAACTGCGGTTATGCGGCCTTCCGGTGCTGGATGGCGAGACCGCTATCGTGCCGGTGGTGGTGCAGAACGAAATCGACCTGTGCCGGTTGTGCAAGGCATTGCTCGAGGAAGGTATCTACATTAATCCGGTGCTGCGTCCGGCGGCGGCCCAGAACCTGCTGCGCATCTCCTGCACGGCAGCGCATACCGAACGTCAGGTGGAGCGGTTGGTGGATACCATCGAGCGGACCGCCAAGCGGCTCGAGATCGAGTTTTAAGCGGCACTCATCCGGCCAGAGCGCCCAGGATACCCGGCCCCCAGTAATAGCGGGCGAAGTAGTAAGTTCCAACCAGAACCGTCAACGTCCCCACCGCCAGAAGGGCTGCCGCCG
This sequence comes from Bryobacterales bacterium, assembly GCA_963843255.1. Classification (GTDB taxonomy): domain Bacteria; phylum Acidobacteriota; class Terriglobia; order Bryobacterales; family Bryobacteraceae; genus Bog-159. Next base: position 99,141 of record CAWJJQ010000016.1, read on the forward strand.
AGACCTGCAGGATCGCAGGCGACGATCGCGTGCGCCGAGCGCGGATAAAAAACTCCGCCAGGATCAGGTTAGGAACGTAGAAGAAGAACGCCATCACTAGGTCAAACGGTCCCGTGAAATCGTGCCGGTGGCCGAGTCCGTGTTCGGCCAGCAGCCAGCAGCCAGAAGCCATAATCCATCCGGTAGAGCCAGGAGCCGATCGCCAGCGCGAAAAGGCGAATGGCCCAGACACGGTGCACGTCGAACTGGCGGTTGCGGGCGTGGCGAAAGGTTTCGATTGCGGCTACCAACATCAGCAGCCCGTAGAGACCGAATCCGGCATTCATGGGCGCACCGCCGATGGTGCCTTTAGCGACGATGAAGCCTAGCCCTCCGATGCCGGCCAGACCGGCGGTGAAGACGTAGATCCTTCCGCACCAGCGGTGAAACTTAGGCCAGCGCGCGCGAACTTTCGCGATCAACTGTATCGGTCCCAGAAGCAGGATGATGCTTCCGGCAGCAAAATAGGCGGCGATGGAGGCCGAGGCGATCGGCTTGCCGCTCGAGTAAAGGCCGGGGAGGTTGTCGTTCCAACGCGCCAGGTGGCCGCCGGCGATGGATCCCAGGTAGAAAGCGATGATGTACAGGCCGAAGATGGCGGCGCTAAGCCAACTGGCGGAAACCAGGCTCACGCTCGACCATTGGAGGATAGCGGACGGCCAGCGCGTGGACTGGATACTGGCAGGCGCGGGCGTCATACGGTCTGCATATCTACTGTACCGCGACGGTGATGTTGCTCTGGCTGCTGGCGCCGGCCATAGTGAGCACCAAGGGTTGAGCGCCCGCGGCTACCTGCGGGATCTGCACGTTGACCTGCATCACGCCGTTCACCAGATCGGGGGCGGTGCCGGCGTATTGGACCACGGCCGCGACGCCGCCCACCGTGGCTCTGGGAATTACCGCCTGGTATTGGATGCCGGTGGCAATCGCGCCATCGACGCCGGCCGGACTGGTCACTCCACCGCCCGTGGCGAAGACTTGCACGATAGTTCCCACCGCCGCGGGATTGGCGGCAGTATTGACGCTGTAGTCCTGATTCAAGATCGCGCCCGGGCCGGAGCCGGAGGAATCCAACGCAAAAATGGATGGCGCGGTCTGAGTCACGGGCACGGTCTGCGGCGCGGACAGCATGCCGTTGAAGCTGTACTGAATGGTGGTGGTGGCGTGGCCTGCGACCGCGAAGGGCACGATCGCGCTGGTTTGATTGACGAGCGCGTAAACCATGGGCGCGGGTACGCCGTCGAAGAGAACCTGGACGCCGCCGAGCGAGGTGGAGACGCTGCCGTTCGAGACCTGGAGCCCGGCCAGCGCGGGCGGTCCGTAATTGGCGCCGAAGATGGTGATGATCTCGCCGGGTGCCACGGCTCCGCCTTGGTAGCTCGCGCCGTTGACAATGGCAGCGGCCGAGAGCGACGGGGGCGTGGCGGAGAGGGCTTGTAGGATGGAGGCATAGGCTGGCTTGGGCTGATAATTCACGTCGAAGGGCAAGGCCGCGCCATAGCCCGGGAAAGTGCTGGGGATCCAGGAATACTTGTCGGTGAAGCCCCAGGTTTGGACCGCGGTGCAGCCGGGAAACTGCATGCAGACGGCGACGATATCCTGATAGCGCTGGGCCTGCGCGGCAAGGTCGCTGGAGGAGGCATTGCCGCTGACGTCCACCGGGATACGCACGTCCAACTCGGTGAAATGCACCAGCAGGCCGAGCGCGTTCAGGCGGGCGATGTTGGCGGCCAGTCCGGTGGTGGTGACATCAATGGGATCGGTGGTGATGTGGAGTTGCAGGCCCACGCCGTTGATGGGAACGCCGCGCTGGAGCATGCCTTGTACGAGACTATACATGGCATCGGCCTTGGGGTTGTTGTCGGCGTCCTCTATGTTGTAATCGTTGTAGAACAGCAGCGCGTCGGGATCGGCGGCGTGCGCCCAGCGGAAGGCTTGGTCGATGTACCCGGGCCCGGCGAGGCCGATGCCGGGCTGGTTGTACCAGATGGAGTCGCGCAGGCCGCTGCCATCGTCGGCGAGCGCTTCGTTGACCACGTCCCAGGCGAATACTTCGCCTTTGAAGTGTCCGACGACGTTGGCGATGTAAGTCTGGAGCAGGTTGGAGAGATCGCCAGGCGAGAAGCTGCCGTTCGCCAGCCAGTCGGGGTTGTAAGCATGCCAGCAGAGGTTGTGCCCGCGTAGCTGCATGCCGTTGGCCTTGGCGAAAGCGGCGAAGGTATCGCCGGGAGTGTAGTTGAAAACGTTTTGGGTAGCCTCGATGGTGCCCCATTTCATCTCGTTCTCGGCCTCGATCATGCTGTATTGCTGGGCCAGGGTGGCGCCGTACTGCGGATCGTTGGTCAGGTAGTCCGTGTCCACCGCCGCTCCCATGAGGACGCCGCGCTGGGCTCCGGAGTCGCGCAAGGTTTGCGCGGAGGCGCCGGCTAGCGCCAGGGAGATGAGAGGGATCAGGCTCTTCATTAGGTGCAGCGTATCATTTGGTTTCGAGCTTGGCCTGCAGGCGGCGCATGCCGCGCAGCCATCGGTCGTAATCGGCGGCCTTGCGGCGCATGTATTCGCCGACTTCGGCGTGCGGAAGGATGAGGAAGCGCTCATCGGCCAGACCGGCGATCACCGTATCGGCCACCTGCTCGGGTTCGATTGCGCCTTCCAGGAGGAAGTGGCCGTGTTCGGCTTCGGCAAGCATGTTGGTGCGGACGCCTTGCGGGCAGAGGCAGGAGACGCGAATGCCGCGATCGCCGTAGGTGACCGAGAGCCACTCCGCGAGCGAGACAGCGGCGTGCTTGGTGACGGAGTAGGGCGCGGAGCCGACTTGAGTGAGCAGCCCGGCGGCGGAGGCGGTCTGCAGCAGATACCCTTCGCCGCGGTGGAGCATTCCCGGTAGCACGGCGCGGGCAGCGTAGACATGCGCCATGAAGTTGATCTGCCAGATGCGCTGCCAGCCGGTATCGGGCGTCTCGACGCCGCCTTCGAGAGCGATGCCGGCGTTGGAGCAGAACAGGTCGATGGCGCCGTAGGCGGCGGTCGAGCGCGCGACGAGATCGATGATATCGGATTCGCGGCTGACATCGGTGTGGACTGCAAGCCCTTGGATTTCGCGCGCGACCACTTCGGCGCCGGCGGCGTCCAGGTCGGCGACTACTACGCCGCTCGCGCCTTCCCCCGCGAATCGCCGGCAAAGAGCGCGGCCGATGCCGCTGGCGCCGCCGGTCACCACCGCGACTTTACCGGATAGCTTCATGGGTCGCAGTCCTCAGTCCAGCGGATATTTTTGCAGCTCGAACTTGGCTACGGCTTCGCGATGCACTTCGTCGGGGCCGTCGGCAAGGCGCAACGTGCGCGCGCCGGCCCATGCATGCGCCAGAAAATCGTCGGCCACGCCCGCTCCGCCATGCGCCTGGATGGCGCGATCGATCACGCGCAGCGCCATGTTGGGCGCCACCACCTTGATCATGGCGATCTCGGCTTTGGCGACCTTGTTGCCCGCCACGTCCATCATGTAGGCGGCTTTCAAGGTGAGCAGGCGGGCCTGCTCGATCTCCATGCGGGAGTTGGCGATGCCGGCGCGCAGCGTGCCGAACTCCGAAAGGCGGCGGCCGAAAGCCACGCGCGACTGGGCGCGGCGGCACATGGCTTCTAGCGCGCGTTCGGCAAGACCGATGAGCCGCATGCAGTGGTGGATACGACCGGGCCCCAGGCGGCCCTGGGCGATCTCGAAGCCGCGTCCTTCACCTAGGAGCATGTTGGTGGCGGGTACGCGCACATTGTCGAAGAGCACTTCGCCGTGGCCGTGGGGCGCATCGTCGTAGCCGAAGACGGGCAGCATGCGCACGATGGTAATGCCGGGCGTATCCAAGGGCACCAGGATCATGGACTGCTGCTTGTGGCGGGGCGCGCGCGGGTCGGTCTTGCCCATGAAGATGGCGATTTTGCAGCGCGGGTCGCCGGCGCCGGACGACCACCATTTGCGCCCGTTGAGCACATATTCATCGCCGTCGCGCGTGATGCTGGCCGAAATATTGGTGGCGTCGGATGATGCGACCGCGGGTTCGGTCATACAGTAGCAGGAGCGGATACGGCCTTCGAGAAGGGGGACGAGCCATTGCTGTTGCTGCTCGGACGTGCCGTAGCGCGCCAGCACTTCCATATTCCCGGTGTCGGGAGCGGAGCAGTTAAAAACCTCGGGCGCCATGGCGGCGCGGCCCATCAACTCGCACAGCGGCGCGTATTCCAGATTGGTGAGACCTGCGCCGGATTCATATTCCGGCAGAAAAAGATTCCACAGCCCGGCGGCGCGGGCTTTAGGCTTTAACTCTTCGATGATGGGTACCGGCTGCCAGCGGTCGCCTTCGCCGATCTGGCGACAGTAGAGCTGCTCGTTCGGATAGATATGAAGGTCCATGAACTCCGCGATTCTCTTCTGGAGTTCCTGGACCTTTTCGGAATGCGCAAAGTGCATCCTCGGATTGTCACGCAATGCGCGCGAAGATGCAAAGGGCAGATCAGGTTAGGCGCCGACAAGCTTGCGGCCGTGGGATAGCAGCTCGGTGGCTTCGTCGACCACCTTGCAGCTCTCATTGTAGATGAGCCGTATCCGTTCGATAATGTCTCTGCTGGCGGCAGCGAGTTCGCCGGTGTGATCGGCGACGCGGCGCGAAACCTGTTTGGCGGAGTACCAGCGGTCGCGCTTGCGCTGGCTGATCGCCAAGGCGGCTACGCCGATGGCCGCACCGATTCCAACTCCGATCCAAATAGTATTTGTACGAGTCCCGTTATTATTCTTATGATCTGTCATGCAAGCCTCCAAGCTTCTGCTTCCTATTTTAGAGGCTCGCTGGTGAAATCCAGCGCAGAATAAGTTCGACAGGGTGATTGGAGACACACCTAGAGAGTTGACTCCGTGCTGATGAGCACTAGCGAGGTTCATCTCCGGCCGGCGGGATGTATTCCGCGCATCTGACGTTCCCACATAATCTGGGAAATGGGTCCGGTCGGCAATGATCGACTCTACCAGCGTGTTACCGACGACCTCGACCCTTATGGACGCCTTCCGATTAAAGGCAGCCTGAAAACATTAAGCGTAACGAGAATAGAATTTCCCTTACGCTTCGCAAACAGTCTTATCAAGTGAAATAAAGAACCATTACTTTGGCACTTAAGTCCAAAACGCCACTATTTCCGCCATTCCCGGCAGAGTGCCATTATCAATAAGAGGGTTAACAAAAACATGGAGGGTTTCCCCATGCAAAGCAGTTCAAATACTTTGTCGCGCGCCGGCAAAAAGCCGCTGTTAAAACTAATTTCCATAGCCGCTGTGCTAGCCGCAGCGCTACCCGCAAGAGCCCAGGTGCAAACCGAGTCACAATTCGTAGATTCCGTTTACGCCGCGATCCAGCCGCTTCTGAGCGAATCGCCGGGAACGCCCATCGTGATGAGCGCCAATCTGGTGTTAGCGCAGGGCGCGTTTATTACCAGCTCGGCCGTTACCGTGCCTGTCCTGGAGAATTATGTGGACGGGTTGAAGGCCGCGGGCGCCCAACGTATCGATATCAATCCGGGTTATCTTTCTTTGTCCGATCCCGGCATCATGGCTAAATATGACGCCGTCGTTCTTTATATCCGGCAATTGGGCCTGCAACTGGCTATCAATCCGGAGTATGTCACCGACCAGACCTACGTCCCGGGCCAGAAGGGCGTCACCAGCTTCCAACAATTTCAAGCCGCCGCGATGCCGGGCATGCAGGCAATCATCTCGCGGTATCGGCCGGACAACTTCGTGATCGTGCATGAGCCGGACACTATGAACAATCGGATGTCCCTCAATAGCAACACGGTTGCGGACTGGGACGGTTTCATCAGAGCGGCGATCCCATTGATGCGCGCGTCCTCGCCTCACTCGCGTCTCGGCGCGGGCTGTTATTACGGTATCTTTACTGCCACGGACCCGTCGGAGGACGCCTATTTTCAGGACTTCGCCGGCATTCCCGGGCTGGATTTCCTGACTATGGATATCTACAACGATGACACGTTCAGTAAGTACGCCCAGTGGGCATCGCTGGCGCACTCGAGCGGCAAGAGCGTGTATATCGAGGAAACCTGGATTCCGCATTACTTCTCAAACGGGGTGGCCCCTGTTCCCACTGCCACGCAGGATCTGGATGAACTGGGCACGATCGGGCCGTCTTCCGCCCTGTTCGCGCAGGCAAACGTGAACGGCTCAACCGTCAACCTGTTTGCCGCCTGGCTGCATGCCCTGTCGTTGTTCGCTTCCGCTAATAACATGGAAGCTATCACGCCCTTCGATAACCCGGTCTTCTTCCAATATGGCTCCCAGGGGGCCGATAGCGTGACCACCCCCCAGTACGACCAGATGGTGGAAGCGGCTATTTCCCAGGGGAAACTGACTCCCACAGCCCAAAGTTACCTGGCCGATGCGCAGCAGTTGGGCATCAAAGAAGCCACCAGCCTTTCCAACGCCAGTTACTCTACTTTTCCCAGCGTCTTTAATCCCCAGTGCGGCAGCGCGACCAACCCGTGCAATGCGAATTCCACCGTGGCGGCGGACGCCCTGATTAGCGCATTTGGAACAAATCTGGCCAACACCGTTGCGTCGTCCAGCGAATTCCCCACCAGCTTGGGTGGAACTACGGGGACTCTGGTGGACAGCACCAATACCAGCCACTCTCTGCTGCTCTATTCCGTGGCGCCCACCCAGGTGAACTACGCGGTGCCATCTGGTGTGGCCCCGGGCCCCGCCCAACTGACCATTACCAGCGGATCCGGCGTCAAGACCACGGGCGTTGTGTACGTAGCACCGGTAGCGCCGGGCCTGTATAGCGCCGACGCGAACGGCAAAGGTCCGGCGGCGGCGGTCGCGGTTTGCATGGGAACCTGTTCCGGTTGGCCTACTGCCGGCGAGAGCAACGGACAGCGTTTCCAGAACACCTTCACCTGCGCGGTGGCCGGAGATTGTGCGGCTCAACCCATCAGCATGGCCGCCGGCGATACCGTAGTCGTCGAATTGTACGGCACGGGCCTGCGGCATCTGTCGTCCATGTCCGCTCTTAGTTTGCAGATCAACGGACAAAACGTTCCCATATCGAATGTGAAATATGTGGGCGCCCAGGGCACGAACAAGGGCCTGGACCAGGTCAATGTGCAGATTCCATCGAGTATGGCCGGCAGCGGCGAGGTGAACGTGACGCTGACCGTTCAAGATCCTGTAGATAACCTTACGATGACGTCGAACACGGTGATCCTCAATTTCCGGTAGATCCTGACGAGCCTTCCTTGGCGGTCCGGCGGTGGTGCGCCGGGCCGCTTTTTTTTGCGTTCCCTCTTGACTCTGACGTTACGTTAGGGCGCAGCATGGAAAAGGAGGGAACGTGGCGGCCGGCAATTCCAAGCAGAAATATCAGGCGCACGAATTTGCAACCCTGGCGGGCGTGACCGTCAGGACCCTGCACCATTACGACCGTTTGGGACTGCTGCGGCCCCGGCGTGCGCACAACGGGTACCGTTCCTATGGCGAACACGACCTGGCGCGCCTGGAGCAGATTGTCGCGCTGAAATTCGTGGGCTTGCCTTTACGGCGGATTAAGTCGCTGCTCGATCGCGAAGGCATGGAACTATCCGGCGCGTTGCGCAAACAGCGCCGGGTGTTGGAGGCCAAGCGCGGCCTGCTCGATCAGGCCATCCAGGCCATCCGCCAGGCGGAGCAAGCCATCGAAACGGGGAAGCGGCCGGACGCCGTGATTCTTTCCAAAATAATTGAGGTGATTGAAATGCAAAATGACGCGGAATGGACGATGAAATATTACAACGAAGCGGCCCAGGCAAAGCTAGCCGAGCGGCGCAAGGAATGGTCGCCTGAACTGCAGGAAGATGTCAGCCGCCGCTGGATGGAACTGATCCAGGACGTGGAGGCGGCCCTGGGTGAAGATCCGGCCGGCGAAAAGGGCCAGGCCCTGGCGGCCCGCTGGAAGGGTTTGGTCGGAGAATTCACGGGCGGCGATCCGGAAATCACAAAGGGATTGAAGAGTCTCTACGCGGACAAGGGAAACTGGCCGGCCCAGGCGCAGCAGCAGATGCAGCCGTTCCGCATCACCCCGGAAGTTTGGGGGTTTATCAATCGCGCAATGGCCGCGCGCTAAGCGGCATCCAGCCCCAGATAGCGCCGGGCATTTTCGTAGCAGATGTTCCGGATCATCGGCCCCACCAACTCGTCGCTATCTGGAACCAGGCCGTTTTCCATGTCGCTGCCCAGCAAATTACAAAGCACGCGGCGGAAATACTCGTGGCGCGGATACGACATGAACGACCGGGAATCGGTGATCATGCCCACAAACCGCGCCAGCAACCCGGTATTCGACAGCGCGTTCAGTTGCCATTCCGTGCCTTCTCTCTGGTCCAGAAACCACCAGCCGCTGCCGAATTGGATCTTGCCCGGCGTGTGGCCATCCTGAAAATTGCCGGCCATGGTGGCGAAGGCGTAATTGTCCACCGGATTGACGTTATACACGATCATCTTCGGCAGCGCGTTTTCCGCTTCCAGGCGATCCAGGTAAGCACCCAGCGCCGCCACTTGCGGCCAATCGCCGATAGAATCGAAACCGCTATCGGGTCCGGCTTCACGCAAGCGGCGGTTGTTGGCGCTGCGGTAGGCGCCCAGGTGCAATTGCTTGGTCCAGCCCTTTTCCGCGTCCAGGCGGCCGAAGTAGAGCATGAGGTATGAGGCGAATTGTGAGTGTTCTTCCGGGGTGGCGGCGCGCCCGGCCCGCGTCCGCTCGAATATGGCCGCCACGGTTCGATCGGAACAGAAGCTGGCGTAGCACTGATTGAGCCCATGGTCCGAGAGCCGTGCTCCCATATGATGGAAATCTTCGTGCCGCTGGCCTAGCGCATCTGTCAGGTCCCGCAGACAGCCGATATCCCGGTTGCAGGTGGCGGCTAGCTTGTCCACCCAGGCATTAAATGCCTCCGGCTGATTGACCTGCAGCGCCCTGTCCGGACGGAACGCCGGGTACACGCGCGTGGCCAGGCCCGATGCGCGGATCGCCTGGTGGCAGGTGAGGTCATCGGCGGGATCGTCTGTGGTGCACAGTGCGGTCACGCCGAAACGCTTGAGAATCCCATGCGCGCGCAACTCCGGGTCCGAAAGCAGACTATTCGCCAGGTCCCAGATGCGCGCGGCGCTGCGCTCGTCGAGCAGTTCCTCGATGCCGAAGTAGCGCTTCAACTCCAGGTGCGTCCAGTGATACAGTGGATTCCGCAAGGTGTAAGGGACCGTGGCCGCCCAGGCCTGGAATTTCTCGACCGGGCTGGCATCCCCGGTGCAAAACCGTTCCGCGACGCCATTGGCTCGCATGGCCCGCCACTTGTAGTGATCGCCCTCCAGCCAGATCTCCGTCAAATCTTTGAACTGCCGGTTTTGCGCGATATCGCGCGGCGGAAGGTGGCAATGGTAGTCCAGGATGGGCTGGTCTTCGGCGTAGGTATGATATAGCCGCTTCGCGGTCTGATTGCTGAGCAGGAAATCTTCGTTGATGAAAGCCATGTCCAGGCTCCAAGCCTAAGCATACTGCACGGCGCGATCCTGCGATCTTATGTCATCATCGTTGGAATGAAGCTCGTTGTTGGTGTCTTGCTGGCCGTCTCCGCGGCCCTGGCGACCGACCTGGATACCATCGTGAAAATCGATAGCGGTTGGGTCGCGGGCAGCGGCGGCGCGGTGCGCACTTACAAAGGCATTCCGTATGCCGCCCCGCCCGTTGGCGATCTGCGTTGGAAGCCGCCGCAGCCGCCCAAGGCTTGGAAAGGGATCCTGCTGGCCAAGACGTTTCCGGCAAACTGCCCGCAAATGCCGGTGGTGCCCGGGCCGCAGAGCGAGGACTGCCTGGGGTTGAACGTGTGGACGCCTGCCCGCTCAGGCTCCACCAAGCTGCCGGTCATGGTGTGGATCCATGGCGGCGGCTTCAACATCGGCGCCAGTTCGCAATCGGCCTACGATGGGGAGCACCTGGCGGCCCAGGGCGTGGTGCTGGTGAGCATCAACTACCGGCTGGGTATCTTCGGATTTCTCGCGCATCCCGCGCTCAACCAGGAATCGCCGCGAGGCGTCTCCGGCAACTACGGCCTGCTCGACATGGTGGCCGCTCTTGAGTGGGTGAAGCGCAACATCGGCGCATTCGGCGGCGATCCTTCGAATGTGACCATCTTCGGCGAATCCGCGGGCGGTACCGCAGTGTGTCTGCTGATGGTAGTGCCGCAAGCCGAAGGCCTGTTTAACAAGGTGATCTCCGAGAGTGCCGCCTGGATGTTCGGACCCATCAGCCATCTCACCGAGTCGTGGTACAACCGCGTGCCCATGACCAAGTTCGGCGGGAAACTAGGAGCGGATCTGGCTCTCCTGCGGTCGAAAAGCACGGCCGAGATTCTAAAATCCCTTCCGCCGCCGATGACCCGAAATGAAGCAGCCGACCGCGGCGAAGCCTACATGCCCGTAGTCGATGGATGGGTGATTCCGGACGACCCGGCGAAGCTCTTCTCCGCGGGCAAGTTCCATCACGTCGCGTTGATTGCCGGCACCAATGCCGACGAGGGTACCCTGCTGGGCGGCCCGCCGGTACACAATCTGGCACAGTGGCGGAAGTGGGCGACGGAGAAGGTAGGGCCGCTGTCGGATCAACTGCTCGCGCTCTATCCGGCAGCTACGGACGCCGAGGCCCACGACTCTGCCGCGCACGCCTCCGGCGACCTGGTCTTCCTGTACGGAACCCGCTCCGTGCTGCGCGCCGCCGCCAAGGTAAATCCTCACGCGTTTCAATATCAATTCACGCGCGTGAACGGGGTCGGACGCCAGATCCATTGGGGCGCCTTTCATGCGTCCGAGATCCCTTATATATGGCAGACTCTGCCGGATTCTGTCTATGGCACGGGTCCGGCATTATTCGGCGATTTTTCCGTGAATCCGGATACCTATAACCAGCAGGACGCCCGGCTGTCCGAAGCCATGAGTGCAGCCTGGGTTTCCTTCGCGAAAACCGGCAGCCCGAATGGCGCCGAACTCGTGCGCTGGCCGGCATTTGCCAATCCTCAAGAGACCTACATAGAGTTCGGGGATCGCATAGAAGCGAAACAGTCTCTGCGCAAAAAGCAGATTGATTTCATGAGCGATTTCAGCGATGCGCTGCGCAGCCATCCGCCGGTATCCGCGGCGTTCGGCGCCCGCCCATAAAAACCACGAATTGGGAAGCGCCGGCGCCTCGAAACGTGCAATGCTGTAGTATGCGAAAGCGGTCGTCAAAGAAGCGGTGGCAGGGGGCAGAAAAGGGGACGCCCACCGCGGACGAGTTTGCGGGGCAACAACTCTCACCCGAAGAGCAGGAAAAAGCCAGCTTGAAGCGGATCATGTCGGAAATGGGCCACCACGGGGGACGCCGCGACGGCCGGGGACGCGCGCCCAAGCCGCCCCATAAAGGCCCGCCCAGAAGACCCAAACACTGAATCTCCGTGGGGCAGGCCCCCGGCCTGCGTGGGGCTCTTAGCCCCGCACCGCGCGCAGCGCGGTTCTTATCCACGTTCGCTGCCCGCCATGCGTCAACCCCTTTGTGAGTCCCCTACGGCTCCTCTGCCTGCTCCCACTGTCTCTAGCCGCCGCAACCGCCGACCTGGCACCACTGCTCAAAGCCGTGGAAGCCCGCTACAATCACGCGCAAACGCTGCAAGTCGTTTTTCATGAGGCATATACCGGTACAGGCCAACCTCGCCGCACCGAGAGCGGCACGCTCCTGCTGCGTAAACCAGGGCGCATGCGCTGGGACTACACTTCGCCCCAGGGAAAGCTTTTCATATCCGACGGAAAGTATCTCTGGCTCTACACGCCCAGCGATAAGCAAGTGGAGAGGATGAGCCTTAAGGAAACCGAAGATATGCGAGCTCCACTTGCATTTTTACTAGGTAAGCTACACTTCGATAAGGAGTTCCGCAACATCCAGAGCAAGTCCCAGCCGGATGGAAGCACCCTGATCACGGCCCAGCCGAAAACCGACAACCTGCCCTACAGCCAAGTCGAATTCGTGGTCGGCGCAGACACCCAGATTCGCCGCGTCCAGGTGACGGGCTTCGATCAATCCGTTCTGGAGTTCAATTTCGAGCAGGAGAAGCTCAATCCGCCGCTCGAAGCCAAGCTTTTTCAATTTCGCATGCCCCCGGGTGCAGCTTTGGTGGAGAATTCCCAGTAATATGGCCGAATTCGTAATGAAGTACGCGGACACCCGAGGCGAAATCCATCAACAGGTGGCGCACGCCGGCTCCGAAAAGGAACTCCGCGACCGCTACACCCAGCAGGGCTTCCTGATCTATTCCATCAAGGCCAAGGGCGGCCTCGCGTCGGGCATTTCCGGCGGCCTGTTTTCCAAGCGCAAGAAGCTCAACATCGAGAAGTTCCTGATCTTCAACCAGCAGTTCGTCACGCTGATTCGCGCCGGCTTGCCGATCCTCAAAGCCCTCGACCTGCTAGCGGACCGCCTGACCGATCCCAAGCTCGGGCCGTACGTCAAATCGGTCCGCGACGAGGTCCGCAACGGAACGCTGCTCTCGGACGCTTTCCGCATGCAGGGCATTTTCCCCAAGATTTACGTCACCACCGTGATGGCCGGCGAAAAGAGCGGCAGCTTGTCGGAGGTCCTCGACCGCTTCATCGGCTATCAGAAGATGTCGCTGGCAGTGAAGAAGAAGGTGATGGTCTCGTTGATGTACCCTTCGGTGCTCATCTTCCTGACCCTCTGCCTGATGGTGTTCCTGGTTACTTACGTAGTGCCGAACTTCGCGGAGCTGTATACCAGCATGCAGGCCCAGCTTCCGCGCGTGACCTTGATTCTGATCGCCATCGGCACCACCGCCCGTACCTATATTCTGGTTGTTTTCGCAGCGGTCGCAGCGCTGATCGTACTGTTCCGCTACTGGTCGCGGAAGGAATCCGCGCGCGCCAAAATCGATGGCGTGAAGTTGCGCGTGCCCCTGTTGGGCGATATCTGGGTGAAGTACCAGGTGGCGCAGTTCTCCCGCGTGCTTAGCACCCTGCTTACGGGCGGCATTCCGCTGGTGCAGGGTCTGGAGACCGCTTCGGATTCGCTCGGCACGCCCCTGCTCCGCAAGGCCCTCGATAAGGCCAGCAAGATGGTGCGGGAAGGGCAGGCGCTGTCGGCTTCGCTGAAGTCCACCGGCATTTTTCCGGCGCTTTCGATCGATATGATCGAAGTAGGCGAATCCACGGGAGCGCTGCCGGTCATGCTGAACAGCGTGGCCGAGTTCTACGAAGAGGACGTGAACACCCGCATGGCGGCGGCTCTTTCGCTGATCGAGCCGGCCATCATGATCTTCATGGGAGGCTTCGTGGCGTTTGTGTTGATCGCCCTGTATCTGCCGATCTTTTCCCTGGCGGACACTATCGGCAGGTAATGGATCTCATTCATGGCAACCACTGACAAAATCCGGATACCCGACAACGGCGCAGAAGCGATTCAGGCGCAGGCGGTGGCCGCCCGCTATCGCTGCGAGTATGTGGACCTGCGCGAAGGGTCGATCGATCACGAACTGTTCCGCTCCATCCCGGTCGACCTGATGTTCCGCTACAACTTCGTGCCCTTGCGCGCGCAGAACGGAACGCTCGACATCGCCCTGGCCGATCCCCGCAACCTCAACATGATCGACGAGCTGGCGCTGCTGCTCAACAAAAAGCTGCGCGTCAAGGTGGCCACGCTTTCCCAGATTTCCGACCTGCTCAAGAAGACCGAACAGTCCCAGCGCGTACTCGAAGAAGTGACCGAAGGCTTCACGCTCGACGTGGTCGGCGACGAAGAGAATTCCGACGAGACCCTCTCGATCGACAAGCTCACCGCGGTCGATAGCGACATCGCGCCGGTCATCAAGCTGGTCGATACCACCATCTTCAATGCTCTCGAACGCCGCGCCAGTGACATTCACATCGAATCGCGCGACCAGGAAGTCGCCATCAAGTACCGCATCGACGGCGTGCTGCACTACGCCATGCCGCCGATCGCCAAGGACTGGCACTCCACCATCATTTCGCGCATCAAGGTCATGAGCGAGCTCGATATCGCCGAGCGCCGCGTCCCGCAGGACGGCCGCTTCCGCGTGCGCTACAAGGGCCGCCTGATCGATTTCCGCGTCTCCATCATGCCCACCATTCATGGCGAAGACGCCGTGCTCCGCGTGCTCGACAAAGAGTCCATGAGCGAGAAGTTCGCCAAGCTGTCGCTCGAAGTGGTGGGCTTCGCCGAAAACGACCTGGTCAAATTCCGCCGCTATATCTCGGAGCCGTACGGCATGGTGCTGGTCACCGGTCCCACCGGCTCCGGCAAAACCACCACGCTTTACGCCGCGCTGAGCGAAATCAAGAACGACGAAGACAAGATCATCACCATCGAAGATCCGGTCGAGTATCAGATCAAAGGCATCACCCAGATTCCGGTCAACGAGAAAAAGGGACTGACCTTCGCGCGCGGCCTGCGCTCCATCTTGCGCCACGATCCCGACAAGATCATGGTAGGCGAAATCCGCGACCAGGAGACCGCCCAGATCGCCATCAACTCCGCGCTCACCGGACACCTGGTATTCACTACCGTGCACGCCAACAACGTGCTCGACGTGCTGGGCCGCTTCCTGAACATGGGCGTGGAAGCCTACAACTTCGTGTCCGCGCTGAACTGCATCCTGGCCCAGCGCCTGGTGCGCGTGATCTGCGAATATTGCCGGCGGCCGCAGCTGTTCGAGACCGCCGAAGCCCGCCGCCAGGCGCTGGTCGAAACCGGTCTGGACCCCGCGGAATGGCGAGCACATCGAACTGGTTGAAGGCGCCGGCTGTTTCGAATGCGGCGGCACAGGTTACCGCGGCCGCACCGCCATCCACGAACTGCTGGACCTGAGCGACCGCATTCGCGAAATGATTCTCGACAAACGGCCCACCTCGGAAATCAAGCGCCTGGCGCGCGAAGAGGGCATGACCTTCCTGCGCGAATCGGCTGTGGACAAAGTTCGCAAGGGCGTGACCACCTTGAAGGAAATCAACAAGGTCACGTTTATCGAATAATGAAAACCTTCCGCCCGCAGATGAACATCCCCGCGCCCATCGCCGCCCTGCTCCAGGAGCCGCCTCCCGTGATGGCCTTCGAGCTATCCGCGGCCGGCATCGCTATGGCCCGCATGGGCGCCAAAACAGAACTGGATTTCCGCCCCCTGCGCCCCGGGGTGCTGTCGATCTCGCCGCTGAAGGACAACGTCATGATGCCCGACGAACTGTCCATCGCGGTGCGCGAGCTGGTGGTCCAGAATGGCAAGGGCAAACGACGGGATGCGGTGGTGATCCTGCCCGACTACTGTACGCGGGTCGCGGTGCTGGATTTCGACAGCCTGCCCTCGGATAGCAAGGAACAAGCCACGCTGGTTCGCTTCCGCATCCGCAAAAGCGTGCCATTCGACGTGGAGTCCGCCGCACTGAGCTACTCTGTGCAGCAGACAGAAGGCAAAAAACTCGATGTGGTGGTGGTCGTGGCGCCGCTGGAAGTCGTATCGCGGTATGAAGCGCCTTTCCGCGCAGCGGGTTTAAATCCCGGCCTGGTCACTACTTCTTCGCTGGCCGCCCTCAACCTGATCGAGGATATGGGCGTAACCGTGGTCGCCAAGGTCAGCGGCAAAACGCTGACCGTGATGGTGCTGCATCACGGCCGGTTGAAGCTGGTGCGCTGTCTGGAAATTTCGGGCAACGATATCGCCGAGATCGCGGCCGATCTGTATCCCACATTCGTGTACATCGAAGACAACCTGGGCGCCAAAGCCGAGAAGCTGCTCCTGTGCGGATTCGGCGAGCGGCTGGAAGCGGCGCGACAGCAGTTTCACAACGAGCTGGGCGTGGAGGTCGAGCCTGTCCGGTCGCCGCTTTCTCCTCCCGGCGAGAATAATGCCGGCCTGCTCGGATATTTGAGATCCCTGGGTCGAGACAATTAATGAGAGTTCCCATCAATCTCGCCAGCCAGCCTTTCCGCCGCGACCGTGCCGTCCTGGTGGGATCCGGAGCGCTGGGTGTGCTGCTGGTCGCGCTGCTGCTCTTCCTGCTGTCCCTGAACAGCCTGGAAAGCGGCCAGGTGGCCCAAACCCGTCAGGAAATCGCCCGTCTGCAATCCCAGATGCGCGTTGTTTCGGCGCAGCAGGCGCAACAGGATGCCATCCTGCGCAAACCGGAAAATGCCGAAGTACTGGAGCGCAGCCTGTTTCTGAACGCGCTGCTTTACCGCAAAGGCATCAGTTGGACGAAAATCTTCGCCGACCTGGAAAAAGTCGTGCCGTACAACGTGCGCATCATGTCCATCCGGCCCTCCGTGATCGGGCAAAACCAGGTTTCGCTGGATATGACCATCGGCGCGGATGCGCCGGGGCCCGTAATCGATCTGCTGAAAAATCTCGAAAGCTCGCCGCTATTTGGAGCCGTGTACTCGCACAGCCTGCTGCCGCCGACCCAGACCGACAAACTCTACCGCTGCCGTGTGAGCGTGAATTATGCGCAAAAGCTTTAGCGTCTCACCATCACTGCTAACGGGCGGCTCGCGCCTCAGTTTCAAGGACCCGCGTGTCCTGGTGCGCATCGGTTTGGGCGTCCTGGTGTTGGCCAACATCGTCGCCGCGCTGATAGCCCTGAAGCCATGGGGCGGCTCGGCCGAAGACCTGGCGCGCGAGAAGGAAGGCCTAGCACAGCAGCTCTCCTCCATGCGCGCGCGGCTCGCCAAAACCAAGGCGCTGGTAGGCAAGGCAGAACGCGCGCGCAAGGAAGGCGACGGTTTCCTGACTGAATACACCACCGACCGCCGCACCACTTTCTCCACGATTTTCGCGGAGCTGGAGCGCGTGGCGCACGATGCCGGAATCCAGCCCCGTCCCGTTTCTTACGAATTGGATCCGGTGGAGGGGAGCAACGCGCTCTACCAGATGACCATCAGCGCGGCTTACGAGGGCACTTACGCCAGCCTCACCAAATTCGTCAACCTGCTGGATAAGTCGCCGCGCTTCTTGATCATCGAAAATATGACCGCGGCGCCTCAGCAGAATAACGCGGCCGATCTGCTCAGTGTCAGCGTAAAGCTGGACACCTTCGTGCGCGAGCAACCGGGGAGCCCGATATGAAATTCGGCGCCGAGCCCAAAAAACTCGGGTTCCTGATTGCCGTTGTCGTGATCGGCGGCGGGTATGCCATCTACAGCAACCTGCCGGACTCGCCCAGTCCGGCGGCCAGCCGGCCTGTAACCCACTCCACCAAGGCAGCCAGCGAGACCTTGTCGTATCCGGAAGCGCCGCAGGCGACCCCGCGCCGCCCAATGTCCGCGCGTGCCATCGAGGAATTCCGTCCCTCGTTGAAGCCTAAGCGCCCCGAGGATCGCGTAGACCCCATGACCATCGATCCGACCTTGCGCCTCGATCTGCTGGCCAAGGTGCAGGCTGTAGAGATGCAAGGCGGCAACCGCAATCTGTTCCAGGTGGGCCAGCCGCCTGCGCCGCCGCTGCCCAAGGAACCTATCATCAAGCCCAAAACGCCGCTGCAGGTAGCCCAGGAGGAAGCTCAGAAAAAAGCCGATGCGGGTCCTCCTCCGCCGCCTCCCGCTCCGCCCATCACGCTGAAGTATTATGGCTATTCGAGCGCCCGTGGCGATACTCGCAAGCGCGCGTTCTTTCTGGATGGCGACGATATTCTGGTGGGCGCCGAAGGCGATATGGTGAAGAAGCGCTATCGCGTGGTGCGCATCGGCGTGAACTCCGTGGTGATGGAAGATACCCAGTTCAAGCACGAGCAGACCCTGCCGTTGCAGGAGGAGGGAGCGGCCGGATGATCACGCCCAGCCCTCGCCGGCGCAATGGCGAATCCGGCTACGCCATGCTGCTGGTCTTTCTGATGGCGGCCATGATCGCCATCATGTTGTACAAGGAACTGCCGCGCGTGGCCTTCGAAAAGCAGCGCGCCAAAGAACAGCTCCTGATCGAGCGCGGCGAGCAATACAAGCGGGCCATCCAGCTTTTCGTGCGCAAGATGGGCCGCTATCCGGCGACCATCGAGGAACTGGAGAACACCAACAATATCCGATTCCTGCGCAAGCGTTATGTCGATCCTATGACCGGCAAGGACAAGTGGCGCCTGATTCACGTCAACGGCGGCGTGCTCACCGATTCCATCATCCAGAAGAACAAGCCGGGGCAGGACCAGCCCCAGCAGGCCAACACCAACACGTTCATCGGCGAGGGTCCTGTGCTAGGCGCAGCCAACAACGATCCCAACCAGCAGCAGATCAATCCAGCTCTGCGCCGGCGCCCTAGCGACGATCGTCCGGTGGGCCCCCAGCAACAGCCTCCGCCGCAGCCTGAGGATGGCGACCAGGAGGTGCCGGTCGTCGAGCCGAATGACAGCGACGAGGCGCCCGTCCCAGGAACCCCGGGAGCCGCGGCGAATGGCAATCCGCAAGGCGCCACGCCGGGCAATCTTCCCGGCCGATTTCAACCGAACACGTTTCCCCCGGGTGTAAACCCCAATCAGCCCGGCATGGCGAATCAGGGCATGGTGCCAGGAATGCCGAATGGCGGCATGCAGAATGCCAATCCGCCTTACCCCAACGGCGCCATGGGCAACCTGCAGAACAACGGTGCGGGCGGGCCGAATGGCACGGATCCGAACTCGGGCAGCAGCGTGTATGTGGCGCCCTCGCTGGGCCAGTCGCCGGCCCCCATGCAGTTCCAGATGCAGCCTCAAATGCCGGGTCAAATGCCGAATTCTCCCGGTCCCGGCCCTGGCGCGCAATTTCCGAACCGGCCGGGTTTTCCGGGACAGCCGGGCGCCTTTCCCGGACAAGGGGGCGCCTTTGGCCAGCCCAGCGCGTTCGGCCAACAGGGTGGCTTCGGCCAACAAGGTGGCTTCGGCCAGCAGGCCCAGCCGGGCGGGATGGGCGTGGC
The DNA here is from genome assembly GCA_963843255.1 of Bryobacterales bacterium. Taxonomy (GTDB): domain Bacteria; phylum Acidobacteriota; class Terriglobia; order Bryobacterales; family Bryobacteraceae; genus Bog-159. The sequence continues at coordinate 118,191 of CAWJJQ010000016.1, forward strand.
TGGTAACGACCCCAGCCAGGCTAACGGCGGCGGCGTCAATCTCGGCCTCACATCCCCGCGCCCCGGCGGCATGCAAGGGCTGCCCGGAATGTCCGGAACGCAGATGGGCGGCGGCATTGCGGGGGTGGCCAGCGAATCCACCGGGCCAGCGATTATCGTCTACAACGAACGCAAGAAGTACAACGAGTGGGAATTCGTCTACGATCAAAGCAAGGATCGCGGGTTGGCGGGCGTCCAGCGCGGCGGCGGCGCACCCGGTACGCCCGCCGGACAGATGGGCAGCATGCCGCCTGGCATCGGCGGCCAACAACCAGGCATGCAAGGGATGGGGGGCATGGGCGGTCCCGGCGGCAACACCGTCAGCAACGGGATCTTTGGAAACAGCGGTTTTGGCGGCCAGCAATCCCCCGGATTCGGCCAGCAATCACCCGGATTCGGCCAGCCCGGACCCATGCAGCCTCAACAGCCGCAGCAGCCCCAGCAGCAGCCGCCGAACTAGCGTTGCTTCAGTGGGGCGGCCCCTCCGCCCGCCTCAATCGTTTACGTTCTGCCGCCCGCACCTGGGGCTCATCCATGCCGAAGTAATGCGCCACCTCGTGCCAGACGGTGTCGTCGACCATTTGCTTGAGATGCCCCGCGCCGCGCGCCAGCCTCTCGTGCGGACCCTGAAAGATGATGATCCGGTCGGGCATCGCAAAGCTATCGAAAACGCTGCGCCCTGTGAGCGGCCGTCCCTGGTAGAGCCCCAGCAGCGTGCCGTCCGGCCCAACGCCCGCCTCCGCCAGTTGCGCCGCCGACGGCTCCGCCTCCACCATTACGGCGACATTGCGCAGCCGCTTCTGGAACTGGCTCGGAATCCGCGCGTAGGCGGCCTGTACCAGCTTGTCGAATTCGTCTGGAATCATCCCTCCTGCTATTCTACTGTCCATGTACTGTTTAAGACCGCAAATCCTGCTCGCCGCCTGCCTCCTGCTCTCTGCCGCTGCGTGCCGACAAAATCGTGGATTTTTATAAAAAAAGGCTCGACACCAACGGGCGAAAGACCGAAAGCACCATGACCACAACACAAATGACCATCCTTACAGCCACCAAAGAGAAGCGCCAGGTCACGCTGCAGATCGCCGATGGCGGCCAGAAGCGCAGCGTGATGCCAGTGGTGGCGGACGAGCAATAGTGGCTGCGCATACCCGCCGCGTCGTGATCGCTATCGATGGACCTGCCGGCGCGGGCAAAAGCACCATGGCGCGCCGCCTCGCCACCCGTCTTGGCTTCACCTATATCGACTCCGGCGCTATGTACCGGGCCGTTGCACTGTGGGCTATGCGGCAAAGCGCGGAAACCACCGACATGCACCGCATGGAACAACTGGCACTGGCGGCGGAAATCGAATTGCAGCCTTCGGGCGCCGTCCTGCTCAATGGCGAGGACGTCACGTCCGCGATCCGCACTGTAGAAATCGGGAGACAGGCTTCGGTCGTGGCGGCCATACCGGGAGTACGCCGTGCACTGGTCGAAAAACAGCGCGCCTTGGGCGAGCGCACCAGCGTGGTGATGGAGGGGCGCGATATCGGCACCGTGGTGTTTCCGAATGCCGACGTGAAGATCTTCCTGGATGCCGATCCCGGCGAGCGCGTGAGTCGCCGCCTGCGTGATTTTCGCGATCAGGGAGAAGCAGTGCCTCCCGAAACCATCGCCGCCCAGATCCAGGAGCGCGACCAGCGCGACCGCACGCGCGCCGAAGCTCCCCTGACCCAGGCGCCCGACGCCGTCTATATCGATTCCACCGGCCTCACCCCCGACCAGGTGGAAGAGGAGATCCTCAAGCTGGTGCGGGCGCGCGTTACCAATGGAAAGGATTTCCGATGAACAACATCCTCGTGATGAAGTTCGGCGGCACCAGCGTGGGTTCGGCCGATCGCATGCGCATCGCCGCCGCCATCTCCGCGGAACAAATGGCCCACCGGCCGGTGGCCATCGTGGTTTCGGCGATGTCCAAAATCACGGACCTGCTGCTCGACACCCTGCGCCGCGCCGAAGCCGGCGACCACATGGGACTCGAAACCAACATCGCCAAGCTGCGCGAACGGCACATCGCCACCTGCCGCGAATTATTGCCACCGGAACGGCACGCGGACGCCGAAGCCGGCATCGCCCACCTCATCGGCGAGTTCGAGCGCATCGCCGGCGGCATGCTGATGCTTAGCGAAATGCCGCCGCGATCCGTGGACGAAGCCGTCGCGATCGGCGAGCGCTTATCGGCGCTGCTGATCGCGGCGTATCTGAACACCCACGGCACCCGCGCCGAAGCCGTCAACGCCGCCGAGATCGTGATCACCGACGCGGTCTTCGGCAACGCGTCGCCGCTCATGGAGCCCACCCGTGCTAAAGCCTGCGCGCGTCTTCACCCGCTGCTGGAGAGCGGTGTTCTGCCAGTGGTGACCGGTTTCAATGGTGCCACCGCCGATGGCCGACCCACCACGCTCGGACGCGGCGGCTCGGATTTCTCCGCATCCATTCTTTCCGCCGCCCTGGACGCTTCTGAGCTATGGATCTGGACCGACGTGGACGGAATCATGAGCGCCGATCCACGCCTGGTTGCTAACGCCGCCGTGCTCGATGAGGTAACTTACGCCGAAGCGGCCGAGCTCGCCTATAACGGCGCGAAGGTGCTGCACCCGCGCACCCTGGCGCCGCTGATCGAGAAGAAAATTCCGGTCTGGAGCAAGAACAGCTTCGCGCCGGAAAAGCCCGGCACCCGCATCGTGCCCGCCATAGCCGAGGCGACCGGCGCGCGCGCGGTCACCTCCATGGCGCGCGTGGCGCTCATCTCCATCGAGCCGGCCAGCCCCGAGCTGAGCGGCGCGCACGTGATGGCGCGCGCCCTCGACGCGCTGGACCGCGCCAACGTCGAAGTGCTGGTGTTCTCCAGTTCCAGCTACCGGCAGACCTTCTGTTTCCTGGTGCGCACTGAGGAATTGGAAAAAAGCCGGCAGGCGCTGGAGTCGGCCCTGGCGCTGGAATTCGCGCACGACTACGTGCGCCCCATCCAGGTGGATGAGCAGGTCGGTCTGCTGGCCATCGTCGGCGAAGGCATGCAGGGCAAGCCGGGTATCGCCGGGCGCATCTTCACCGCCATTTCCCGCGAGAACGTGAACATCATCGCCATCGCCCAGGGATCCAGCGAGCTGACCATCGCCATCGTGGTCAGCCGCGACGGTCTGGATAAGGCCGTGCGCGCCGTCCACGCGGAGTGCGGCATGGGGCGCTGAGAAGCCGCGGGGCTCAGAACAGCCGTTCCATTAATCCCGCCAGCAGGTCGTGGTCAACCGGCGCGCTGCGCGGGCGGCGCCAATCGAAGTACCGCCAGCTGGCCGTGTCCTCCTCGACGCAGAAAAACAGCATGTCGGTCCGGATTTCAAAGTGATCGAGCATTTGCTGGTTGTAAGCGCGAAGCTCACCTTCGAGGATATAAGGGATGCGGAACTTCTCCGTGGAGAAAAGCTGCGGCGTGGATTGGAACGTGATTTGCATTTCGCGCCCCTGCGAGCTCATCTGGAAAAGGTTCACGCCAGGTTCGCGGAACATGTCCGGGGTGTAAGAAGGAGGTGCAAGCTCCAACACCGCGCGCGCCAGCTCGCTGTTCAACGATGAGGCGAATTCCAGGCAGATCTGGTGAAGCTGGCAGGCGCCCTGCCGCCGCAGCTCAGCGACTTCCGTCGCATTCACCAGAAACCGCTCGGATTTTTGCGCGGCATCGATTTGCTTTGCGAGTCTGACGATTGCGTTATCGCGGGCCATAGAGCTGAGAATGCTATTGTACAACCCGCCGCTCGCACCTACGTTTTAGCCGCCTGTAATTTTCAAAACTCCATGCCGAAATGTGCGCGCATCTCGCGCCGCCCCAAAGTGGTCACGGAAAGAGCCCGGCTGTCGAGCTCCTGGGTTACCCATTTTCGCTTCAGCGCCAGCTTCAGAAGCGCCGCGCCCACCGACCCGCCGAGGTGGGATCGCCGCTCGCTCCAATCCAGGCACCCGAAAGCCAAGCGGCGCCGCAGATTCCGGACGCCCTCCATGTCCACGCCAAGCTTCTGCAGGGCCTTCTCACCCGCCGGCGTAATATCGTACGTCTGGGCATCGCCGGACAAACCCGACGACAGCCATCCCATCGATTTCAGCCGGTCGTGCAGGTGGACGCCCAGCGTGCCGGCCATATGGTCGTAGCATGTGCGCGCGGCGCGCAGATGGTGCGGTGTATGCGACACGAACCGCGCGCGGGAACCGCCCGCCAGCACGCTCAGCCCTTCGAGCACGCTGGCGACCTCGGCCGAATCCAGGCTGTAGTAGCGATGCTTGCCCTGCACCATCACCTGGACGAGGCCCGCGGTCTTCAGCCGGTTCAGGTGCACACTGGCGGTCGACGGGCTCACCTCAGCCACTACCGCCAGCTCGGTGCTGGTGCGCGCGTGGTTATCCATTAAGCAATAGAGCATCCGCGCGCGCGCCGGCTCGCCGATGGCGGCCGCGATTTTGGGAACGGCATCGTCCGCCTGCTGTTCAGCATCCATACTTTGATGTTAGACGAAGTGTCCCTGTACGGCAAGCTGTATATTCCGGATATGCGTGCGGGCAAGGCTCGAGAAAGGCAGATCGATCGCCGCGAAGCCATGCGTTTGGGCGCCGCCATTTTAGCCGTGCAGGTTCCAGATCGCTCCACGCCGGCCCGGCCGCCGCGAAGGAAAGCAACCATGACGATTACTTGCATCATCCGGTACCAGATCGATCCGTTCCAAAGGGACGGGTTCAAGAAGTATGCCGAAAATTGGGGCCACATCATACCCCGCTGTGGCGGGCATTTGATTGGATATTTTCTTCCTCACGAAGGAACCAACGATGTGGCGTGGGGGTTGATTGCGTTCCAGAGCCTGGCCGGATACGAGAGCTACAAGAACCGCTTGAAGGCAGATCCGGAGGCCCGCGAGAACTTTCTGATGGCGCAAGCCAAGCGCCTGATCCTGCGTGAGGAGCGCAGCTTCGTGGAAGTGGTGGACGGCACCTTCGAGCTTCCCTCCAAGCCGGCCGGCTCGGTATGATCGTTGCATGTTGACCCAGTCGGAAAAAGGACGCCTATTCCGCGAGCTGCACGAACGCCCGCGAGCTTTCATCATCCCGAATCCGTGGGATCGCGGCACGGCGCGGATACTGGCGCACTTGGGATTTGAAGCGCTGGCCACCACCAGCATGGGCTACGCCTTCTCGGCGGGACAACTGGACAATACTGTCGATCGCGGGGAGATGATGGCGCACCTGGCGCAGATTGCCTCGGCTACGGATCTGCCGGTCAGCGCGGACCTCGCCAATGGCTTCGGCGATGCGCCCGAGACCGCCGCGGAGACCATCCGGCTGGCCGCGGCCGCGGGTGTGGTCGGCGGATCGATCGAGGATGCCACCGGTCGGCCGGACGATCTGATTTACGAGAAGGAGTATGCGGCCGACAGGATCCGTGCCGCGGTGGAAGCGGCACGCGCGCTTCCTTTCCCTTTCACTCTGACGGGGCGCGCGGAGAACTATCTGCACGGGCGCCCCGACATCAAGGATACGATCGCCCGCCTGCAGGCCTATCAGGACGCGGGCGCCGATGTGCTCTACGCCCCAGCCCTCGCGACCCAAGCGGATATCGCGAGCGTCGTGCGTTCGGTCGACCGGCCGGTGAACGTGCTAATGGGGCTGCAAGGCGTGCAGCTAAGTTTGGAAACGCTCTCCGATATGGGCGTCCGGCGGGTCAGCGTGGGCAGCGCTTTGTGCCGGACGGCCCTGGGCGCATTCCTTCGCGCCGCTCGCGAAATGCGCGAGGGCACATTCTCTTTTGCCGCGGAAGCCGCCACTGCCGGCGAGATCAGCGCGATTTTCAGTTCCCAGCCGCGCGTGTGAGCCAGCGGTCTCTAGTACCGCTCCATGTAAAATGCGCAAGCCGCCTGTTCCATCCGGCGCGAATATGGGCGATATTTGTAGAATCTCCCGCCCATCGCCATGCGATTTACGGTTCAATGCTTGTTCTTCTGTGCGCTCTTGCAGGGGGCCACGGGCGGCGATGCGCCGCAGTTCTCCGCTTTCGATGAATTCGTCAACGGGCTGCTCGCAAAATGGGGAATTCGCGGCGCGGCACTGGGCGTCTCACAGCGCGGCCGCCTGAAAATTGCGCGCGGATATGGCACGACGGCCGTCGAGGGCGGTTCCGAAATGCCGTCCGTCGTCGATACGCTGCGGCGGGTGAATACCGGCAAGCCAATCGACCCTGGCGGATCGCCGGGAGCCTATTTGTTCCGGCAGATAGCCCCGGGAGTCGACGTCGCGCTGCTTTTCAATTCCCCTCCGGCCGGCAACGCGGAGTTCGACGCCGACGTCTCCACAGGCATTGCCCGGATCGCCGGCGCTATCAAATCGTGGCCTCCCATCGATCTGTTCGTGAACGGGCCCGAACTGTCCGCGGAGGATGTGATCAATGCCGCCGATCGGGCCGTGCATAGCGTCGTGCCCGGTGAAACGGTGATGCTGTTTCCGTCTAACGCCGGTCCCGAGACGCTCGCCCGGCTGCAATTGACGGGCGACGGGCGCCTGTCCACGTCCATAGCCGGCACCCGCGTGCTATTCGATGGAATTGCCGCTCCGCTGGCCTACGCCGCGCGCGGGCAGATCTGCGCCATCGTGCCCTACGCCCTGGCGCACAAGCAAACCACTCAGGTAGTGGTCGAATACCAGGGCGCGCGATCCGCGCCTGTCACGCTGTCCGTCGCCGATACCGCGCCGGCATCGTTCACATTCGATCTGTCGGGCAAAGGTCAGGCAGCCATGTTGGGCGAAACCGGCTGTTGCGTGTCGCCGCGAAATCCCGCCATGCTCGGCTCCGTGGTGGCCCTGTATGCCACCGGCGAGGGACAGACGCGCCCCGCTGGTATCGACGGAAGAGTGGCCGCCGGCTCCCGCACCGCCGCCTTGCCGAAGCCGCTGCTGCCGGTGAAGATAACGGTCGGCGGCATGCCGGCGGAGATTGTCTGGGCGGGCGAAGCGCCGCATATGGTCGGATCGCTGCAAGTGAATTTTCGGGTGCCCGTGAACGCGCCCGTAGGTGACGCGGTTCCCTTGGTGTTGACCGTGGGCAACATCCGCGGTGCGGACGGGGTCACCATGGCCATACGATCCCGCACGCGGCTGGTTATGGTCATGGAAGAAGAGCCGGACCTGCGCCGCCGGCTCCGCGGGATTCTGGAACGCGCGGGTTATCAAATCATCATCGCGCAGGATGGCCGCGATGCCATGGCGAAAAGTAAGGAACATCCCATCGACTTGGTCATCTCGAGCCTCGCGCCTGCCGATGCGGAGCGTCCGCAATTGATGCGCCGCATGCTGGCCGACCGGCCGGAGCTCAAGATCATTGCCACGGCCCGTGCGCTGGGTTCGGAAACATTGCGCGCTTCCGATCTGATCGGCGCTCAGGTGGTTTTGACCGAGCCGTTGACGGCCGAGACGGTGCGGCGCCGCGTGCGGGAACTGTTGCGCTCCCGTCCGGTACCGTATGTTGCCGGGGAGCCGGGTCCGCGATTGCCGATCAACGGGCCGGCTTAGCGCCCCTGCACCTTAACCATCACCACCCCGTGCGAAGCCACTTCGCCCGTAAATTCTTCTGCGCCCTTCCTGTCCGTATGCGCCCACAGGTCGCGGATCTTGCTCATGCGCGTCAACCCGATATCGCCGGCCCGCAGCGTCACCTGCGCCGCACTTGCCCCGCGATTGAACAACCCTACCGCCCACGCGCCCCCCGCCAGCGGCCGCGCCCAAACTTCCACATCGCCGTTCTTCGAGACCCGCTTGCCCTGCTTGCCCAGCGGATCCTGATCCACGGCAATGACCTCCTTGTTGGCCAGAACCTCCATAATGTTCGGCGGCACATCGCGCAGATCGTTGCCCGCCAGCAGCGGCGCGGCTAGAATCGACCAGAGGCTCATATGCGTCCGGTACTCCGTATCGGTCATGCCGCCATTGCCGATCTCCAGCATGTCCGGATCGTTCCAGTGTCCCGGACCCGCGGCCGTTTCCAGGCCCGCCTGCAGGTCGAATCCGATCCCCGCCATCGATTGCCAGCTATCCCTGATATCGCCCGTCGTGCGCCATAGGTTGCCTCCCACGTTCGCGCCCCACTGCTGTACTTTCACCACGCCGTACTGGCACAGACTGAATACGATGGGCCGCCCGGATCGTTCGAGCGCCGCGCCCATCTTCGCGTAAACCGCCGGCATCGAATGGTAATCGTACACCTGCGAGGCGCTGCACCAGTCGTACTTCAAATAATCCACGCCCCACTTGGCATAGGTCATGGCATCCTGTTCCTCGTGCTGGTAGCTGCCCTCGTAACCGGCGCAAGTCTTGGGGCCGGGTGACGAATAGATGCCGAATTTCAGACCCTTGCCGTGGATGTAATCGCCCAGCGCCTTCATATCCGGGAAGCGCTCGTTGGTCTGGATATTTCCCTGCGCATCCCGCCCGGCTTCCCAGGTATCGTCGACGTTTACGTAGACGTAGCCCGCATCCTTCATCCCGTTGGCGACCATGGCGTCGGCCACCTGCCGCACCACCTGATCGCTCACCTGGTTGCGGAATTTGTTCCAGCTATTCCAACCCATGGGCGGAGTCTTGGCCAAGCCGTTATACGGCACATCCTTGGCCGCCGGCAGGCTGATCTTCGGCGTGGGCGCTGGCAGCGGCGGTGGATCGCTCGTGGCCACCCGGTTCAGCGTCACTTCCCGTGGCGGCCGGCCGCCCATGCCCGGCAGCGTGAGCTTCAATTCCGGCCCCGCCAGCACACCCGCGTAGTTGGCCCGCCGTTCCTCCCCGAAATAGTCTGTGATCAGGACGAACGAGAAACGATCGCCTTCGATCCTGCCCTCGGAGATGGCCGTCTCGCCCCCGCGCGCGGTCATGTACCCCGTCAAACGCGTGCCATCCGCCTTGAGCCATAGCGACAGCGTGAACCGGCCCGGCGCGCCGGGGGTCGCCGCGGCCTGCCCGCTCGGTGGTTGCATTTCCCAGTGTCCGGTCCAGTCGTCGGCGTGAAGCCAGGGAGCCGCCGCGGCAAATGCCAGTGCCAGTAAAAACTGCTTCATACGAATCAGAACCTCGTCCCTCAACGTATCTGATCGCGCTGATGCCGGGCAACCGCAACACAAAGTCAACACAAAGTCGGCACCCCACACCGCGACTCGCGCGGCGGAGCGTAACGCCCTAAGTTTCTGTGTCCATCTGCGTGAAATCCGCGGCTAATTCTGACATCCTGGTGAGATCTTTGTGATATCCGGGGAGACTCATTGAATGGCCACGAATGGATACCGATGCACACGAGCGGAGCTTGGGTTTCGTGGGAATGGAAGCGGTCACCTGGATGGGTAGCTTCTGTGCCAGATACGCATCGCACCTTTTGTCCAGTGACGTCGTGGACGATACACTAGAATAGAAGTTACACCCGCGCAATGATCCAACTCACCGGGGCCGCCAAACGCTTCGGCCCTAAAACACTTTTCGAGAACTTCGACTGGCTGGTCACGCCCAACGAACGCGCTGGCATCGTGGGCGCCAACGGCACCGGCAAGTCCACGCTGCTCAAAATCCTGGCCGGCATCGACGGTCTCGACGCCGGCACCATCACGGTCATGAAAGGCGCCAGCGTCGGCTACCTGCCGCAGGAAGGTCTGTCCCTGTCCGGCCGGACCGTCTTCGCGGAATGCATGACCGTGTTCGCCGACCTGCTCGACCTCGAACGCGAGCAGGAAACGCTCGCCCGCAAAATGTCCGAGCTCGATCCCGCCAGCCCCGAGTACGCGCAGGTGGCCGACCGCTTCCATCGCGCTGAAAGCGAATTCCGCGCACGCGACGGCTTTGCCATCGAGGCGCAGGTCGGTATGGTGCTCTCCGGTCTCGGATTTCCGCAGCGCGAATGGACTAAGCACACCGAAGATTTCTCCGGCGGCTGGCAGATGCGTATCGCGCTGGCCAAACTCCTGCTCGAAAAGCCGAATCTGCTGCTACTCGACGAACCCACCAATCACCTCGACCTGGAAGCCCGCAATTGGCTGGAAGATTATCTCGCGTCGTACCCGCACGCGTATGTGCTGGTCTCGCACGACCGCTATTTTCTCGACGTCACCGTGCGCAAGCTGCTGGAACTCTGGAACAAGAGCGTGCATTTCTATACGGGCGGCTACACCCGCTACGAGCAGCAGAAGGCCGACCGCCTGGCACAGCTTGAGGCCGCCTACGCCAACCAGCAGGACCGCATCAAGCAACTGGAAGCCTTCATCACCCGCTTCCGCTATCAGGCCACCAAGGCCAAGCAGGTACAGAGCCGCATCAAGGAGCTGGAGCGCATCGAGCGGATCGAAATCCCGCCTGCGGAAAAAACGATCCATTTCAAATTTCCGCAGCCCAAGCCCAGCGGCCGCATTGTGGCCGAGTTTCAGAAGGTGGCCAAGAGCTACGGCGATACGCCGGTGTTCGCGAGCGTGAATTTCACCATCGAGCGCGGGGACCGGGTGGCGCTGGTAGGCGTGAACGGGGCGGGGAAGTCCACCCTGATCAAGATTCTCGCGGGCGCCGAGCCGCTTACTTCGGGCGAATATATCCTGGGACACAACGCGCAGCCCGATTACTTCGCGCAGGATCAATACAAGGAGCTGGACGTCAATGCGCGCATGATCGACGATCTGGGCGAAGTCGCGCCGCGCGCCACCAATACCGAACTGCGCTCCATTCTCGGCTGCTTCCTCTTTTCCGAGGACGATGTTTTCAAAACCATTGGCGTGCTGTCCGGCGGCGAGCGCAACCGTTACGCGCTGGCGCGCATGCTCATGATGCCTTCCAATTTCCTGCTGCTCGACGAGCCCACCAACCACCTGGACTTGCGCGCCAAGGAAGTGCTGCTCGAAGCCCTCAAGGACTTCAGCGGCACGGTCGTCTTCGTTTCGCACGATCGCTACTTCATCGATAAACTCGCCACCAGGGTCTTCGAAGTAGCCGACGGCGGAGTCCAGGTCTTCCCCGGCAACTACGAAGACTACCTTTGGCGCAAGGAAGGTAAGCAATTCCAGCCATCCGAACCCGCTACCGAGCCGGCCAAACAAAACCACCACCCACCAGCCACCAACCATCAGCCACGTCAGCCGCAGGCTGCGCAGCCACAGCAGCCGAGGGCTGGACCGCCGCAGGCGGCGCAGCAGAAGGCTGTCCGTCTCAACCCCATCAAGCTGCGCCAGCTCAAAGAACGTCGCCGCGAAATCGAAGACGAAGTCACCCGCCTGGAAGTGGAGATCGCCGACTACGAGCACGCCCTGGTGAACTTCGTCAGCGTGGATGAAACCGTGCGCGTGAACGAGCTTCTGGCTGCCCGCCGCACCGATCTCACCAACCTGATGGCCGAGTGGGAAGACGTGGCCCAGACCATCGAGGCAAACAAATGAGTATGCTTTACCTGACCGAAAACGATGTGCGCGAGTTGCTGCCGATGGATGTCTGCATCGATTTGATGCAGACCGCTTTCGCCCGCCTGGCCAGCGGCGAGGCCCTTAACCATCCGCGCCGCCGGCTGATTCTGCCCACCGGTTCCGTCCTACACTACATGGCTGGTAGCGACGGCGAGTATTTCGGCGCCAAGATTTATGCGAGCCATCCCAAGCGCGGTGCGTATTTCCTGTTCCTTCTTTACCGCGCCGCCGACGCCGAACCGCTGGCCCTGATCGAGGCCAATCAACTGGGCCAGATCCGCACCGGCGCCGCCAGCGGTTTGGCCACCCGGTTTCTGGCCAGGGAAGATGCCTCCACGCTGGCCATCATCGGCAGCGGATTTCAAGCGCGTACGCAGGTAGCGGCCATGCTCGCCGTACGCCCCATTTCCCAGGTGCGCGTCTGGAGCCGCAGTCCCGAGAAGCGGGCCGCATTCGCCGCCGAGGTGTCGAAGCAGTACAACATCCCTGTCCAGTCTGCCGACACCGCGGAGCAGGCCGTGCGCGGCGCACGGATCGTGGTCACCGCCACTTATTCGAAAGAGCCGGTTTTGTCGGCCGGTTGGGTCGAGGCCGGCGCACATATCAACGCCATGGGATCCAACCAGGCGACCCGCCGCGAGATCCCGGGTGACTTAGTCAAGCGCGCAGATCTAATTGTCGTGGATTCCATCGAGCAGGCGCGCATGGAATCGGGGGATCTCTTAATGTCTTTGGATGACGCCGATTGGGCCGGCCCGCGAATGGGCGAGTTGAAGGATGTGGTAGCGGGCCAAGGCCCCAGGCGCACCACACCGGAGCAGATGACTCTATTTAAATCGAATGGATTGGCCGTTGAGGATGTGATCGCGGCAGCCCACGTTTACGAACGGGCGCAGGCCGCCGGAGCGGGAACGCAGGTGGCGCCGCCTCACTCCTGAGCGGGCATTTGCTGTTCGCTGTCGCGCCAGGCGCTAATCTTCAAGCGCCTGCACACCCAGCACAACGGCTCGCCTGGGCCGAGCGAAGTTTCGCCGCCACAGACCGTACACTTAACCGGTTTGCGCAGATTGTCGCTCATTAACGACCGTTTAGCTTGCTCCAGAATCTCTGGTGCAATCACCGGTTCGGATTTGGGTGGCATCTTCCTTTTCATCTCGTTCCCAATCTGACTACACTATACCGCGCATTCTGCTGCGGCGCCATCTTAAAAAGTACTCCGGTGGTTATGCAGCCTTGGCTATTTGTACTACCATGGCTACGTCCAACGATGCCGCACACCGCGGACACCGTTGTCCTGGGGTAACTCTGGTGCGTTTTCCAATGATATCGATCGCCGCGGGCACGGTATGAGTGCAAATCGGACAGAACGCCGATCCGCTCACGCCCTTCTCCACGAGTGCTTTCATCTTCTTCTCCTCTCTCACCTCATCCGACGCTGAAACCCACGCTGGGGTTTTGACAATTTACAATTATTTTCAAACCGGTATTTGTGTCACCATGAATTCTATGAGCCAGCCGCAACCGCCGAAGATCCAGATGAGTAACATGCCGGAATACCGTGAAGGCTACGCCAACAGCGTCCAGATCCGCGTGAATCTGTGGGACTTCTGCCTGCTGTTCGGCTTGGTGAACCAGACCGCTCCGGACAACGTCAGCATTCAGAACTTTCAGGGCATTTACCTCAGCCCCCAGCAAGCCAAGGCCTTGCTGAACGTCCTCCAACAGAACGTTACCCAGTACGAAACGGCCTTCGGCGAGATTAAGCTGGAACCCCATCCGCCCGCCGGTACGGTTCAGTGATGCCGGAGCCTGAGCGCCGGCATATCCGTCCCGATACTTACTTTTTCTTTCTGGTGCTGTTCGCACTTATCGCCTTTTTCTCGCACCTGCCACTGCTGCGACTGCCTTACTTCTGGGATGAACTGGGCCAGTTCGTGCCGGCCGCGCTGGACATCTGGCACAACGGCTCCTGGATCCCGCACTCCACCGTGCCCAACGTCCATCCGCCCGGTGTCATGGCGTACCTGGCGGCCTTCTGGACGGTGGCCGGCTACTCGGTGATGAGCACGCGCGTTGCCATGTTGTTGCTCGCGTCGATGGCCATCCTGGTCGCCTTCTTGCTGGCTATCGAACTGTGTCGCAACGTCCGCGGAGCGCCTGCTTTTATAGCCGTCTTCCTGCTGTGCGCGTCGCCCGTCTTTTATGCGCAATCCATGCTCGCGCAATTGGACATGCCGGCCATGCTTTTCACTTGTCTGGCGCTATTGCTGTTCCTGCAGGATAAGATCCGTCTGGCGGCGCTGGCGTGTACCGCCTTGGTGCTAGTGAAAGAGACCGGATTGCTGGTCCCGCTGCTGTTCGGCGCCTGGCTGCTGTACGAAAAGCGTGCGCGGGACGCCGTTTGGTTCCTGCTGCCAGTATCAGTTTTGGCCACATGGCTGGTGTTGCTGGCACGCGCCACCGGCCACCTGTTCGGCAATTCGGAGTTTACCCGCTATAACCTGTATTATCCATTGCATCCGGTGCGCTTTGCCTTCGCGTTAGCTCGCCGCCTCTACTATCTCTTCTTCCAGGACTTCCACTGGATCGGCACCATCGCCATCCTACTGGGGTGGCGGCGCGGAATATTCTCGACTCGTGCATGGCGTGTCGGCTGGCTGATAGTTGCCGTCTACGTCGTGTTCCTTAGCGTCGTGGGCGGCGCCATGCTCGAGCGTTACCTGCTGCCGGTGCTGCCGGTCCTCTATTCCGCCATGGTCGCGGCCATGTCGTTCTACCCAGGCCCGCTCAGAGCCGGCTGCCAGGTGGCCTTGCTCGCGGGGTTGATTGCGGGCAACTTCTGGAATCCACCCTATCCCTTCCCTTTCGAAAACAATTTGGCCTTTGTCGATTTCGTAGACCTGCAGCAGACGGCCGCGGGTTTCGTGGAGCGCAACTACGCGGGCCGGCATATTGCTACCGTTTGGCCGCTGACCTCAGCGTTAACCCGCCCGGAATTCGGATATGTCCACCACGCCATGGCGGTGCGCAGCCTGCCCGATTTCACCGCCCGCAGCGTCGACAATCCGGACTGGCAGGCGAACGCGAGCGTCCTTGTTTTCTTCGCGCGCATGTGGGACCCACCCTGGAACTGGACCCACCTCGACCTGGTCCGCGACATTTGGCATCATTTCTACGGCTACCAGACCGAGCTTACCGTGCCTGAAATGCGCACCCGTCCCTTCACTCCGGTAGCCCGCTGGCAGCGCCGCGGTTTATGGATCGAAGTGTACGAGGTCAACACGGGTACGGTTGTGGCGGCGCGTTCGGATCGAATACCGGGATCCGCCGGCCATCCGTATCGGTGAATCCGTATTCAGCAGCCAGTTCCGCGGCCCATAAAAGCTGCCCAGTTTTCTCAAACACGTCCGCGTCGGCCATCAGCGCTGCCACCGCTCGCCCGATGTATTCCGGAGACTCGCTCAAGTCGAACCGGAACTGTTTCTTGGCCTTCTCGGTCTTCATATGCATCAGCACGCGTTCGGTCCGCATGAAGCCGGGGTTCAGCCCCACCACTGTGACCTTGGCCTTCTTCAGTTCCTTGCCGGTGCTCTTGATTAGCCGGTTTAATACTTCGTGTCCCAGGTCGTGCAAGATCTGCCCCCGATGCGCCGATGGGTTGTCGTGGGAATTGTCGGTTACGTGGACGATTAATCCGCGCCCCTGCTTCGCCATCATGCGCGCGGCATGCACGCTAACCAGCCACGCGGCGTTGATGGTAGCTACGGTCTCGTGCCAGATGCCGGGGCTCAGGTCCCAGAACTTCTTTGACCATTCCGCCATGGCGTTCGGTCCCCAGGCGGAATTCACCAGCACGTCGAGGCGGTCCTGCTCCTGCGCCACCCGCCGGAACAGCGCGGCCGCCTGCTCCTCGTTGCCGAGGTCGACGCAAACCGGGATGCCCTGGCCGCCGCGCGCTGTCACCTGCTCGGCTGTATCTTCCACCGTTCCCCGAGCTCCATCAGCCGGCTTGGGGCCGCCGCGCGACGTGCGCGCCGCAACGTACACCGTAGCCCCCGTCTCCCCCAACGCCAGTGCGATTCCCCGGCCGGCGCCGCGGCTGGCCCCGGCTACCACGGCAATGCTGCGCTCAGGATTTTTCATAGCGGCAGAATAAACGGCGATTCATGACATCCTTTGTCATGATTGGCTGCTAAAGTTCGTAATATGCGGGCCGACCGTCTGCTTTCGATTCTACTGTTGCTGCAGGTTCACCGGCGCATTACCGCGCGCGATCTGGCCGCCCGCCTGGAAGTTTCCGAGCGCACCATCTTGCGCGATATGGACGCCTTGAGCGGCGCGGGCGTGCCCGTGGTTGCCGAACGCGGCGCAGGCGGTGGCTGGAGCCTGCTCGAGGGCTATCAGACCAAGCTGACCGGGCTGAATGACGCCGAAATCCAGTCGCTGTTCCTGGCGCGGCCGGACCGCCTGATGGCCGACCTGGGGTTGAAACACCAAGCCGACGCCGCCATGCTCAAGCTGCAAGCGTCGCTGCCGGCGGCATCGCGCCATCAGGCTGACTTTGCCCGGCAGCGCATTCTGGTCGATACACGCGGCTGGCGCGATCCGGCGGAATCCGTCGCCTGTCTGCCAGTGCTGTTGGACGCCCTATGGCGCGACCGGCGGGTCAGCTTCATTTACAACCGCGTGCTGGGTGAGCCGGGCGAGCGCACCGTTGATCCTTTGGGCCTGGTCGCCAAAGGAAGCGTCTGGTACCTGATCGCGGCCACCGCAGAGGAGACCTGCACCTATCGCGTGTCGCGCATCGGCCAAGCCGCCCTATTGGACGAAGCGGCCACCCGCCCGACGGGCTTTGACCTGGCGGCCTATTGGGAGCGCTCCGCCGCCGAGTTTCGCGCGAAGCTGCCGCGCTATTATGCGGCGTTCCTGGCCAGTCCCGCGGTCATGCGATGGGCGCGTTATCGCGCCTGGCGTCTGGAAGAAGAAACCGCCGAGGGCGAACTGGTGCGCATCCGCCTGCGCTTCGATGCCGAGGAGGAGGCCCTGCAGTTCGCGCTCAGCTTCGGCGCCGGCATCCAGGTGCTGGAGCCGGAAGATCTCGGAGTGAAGGTCAGGGCTGCCGCGGAAGCGATTCTGGCTAGCGACCCCGCGCGGGCATCAGTGCCGGCGCAGGCGGCGCAAACGTAATCTGTACGAGCTGCAGCACCTGTGCCAGGAAGCCTGTGTTCTGGACATAGGTGATGTACTCGGTCTGCCCGTTGCCCTGTGCGAACTCCGGGTGCGCGAGGGCCGCGTAGTCCGGGTTCCCCTGGTATCCCGCAGCCCCCGTGAAAATAAGCGTCTGTGCGGACCACGGCCCCCACGGCGTGTAAGAAACCCTGCAGTAGACGTCGTCGCTGAACACGCCGCTGTAGATCGCCACGTACATGCCCAGGTACTGATCGTAGAAAACCGAATTGCCGGCCGCGCCGCCCTGGAAGATCGTCACGGCATCGGCCGGGTTTGAGCTCCAGGTGCCGGATGAAGTGTAATAGGTCCAATCCGCCGGCACCGTAGCGTTCTCCAGCGCGACTTTCCCGATCGCGCAGTCCTGCACCAGGAAGCCGGCCGAGCAGCCGTAGGCGTACAGTGTGTCGCCGATGATGGTCCATCCGCCCGCGAATCCGGTCTGACTGCCGGTCCAGCTGAGGGTCGCATATTGCGTGCCGGGATTCACTACCGGCCGCGTGATTTTGCCGTTCTGCCAGATAGCGATTCCGGTGCCGATGGTCGTCCATCCGGATTGGCCTGGAACGCGCCAGATTTCCGTATAGAAGATCAGCGCCCGGTTCCGCGCCGCGTCGGGCACAAGCGGCCCCGGCCACATGGCGAACTCCGCGCCGCACGGTGTCGCCGTGCAGTTCTTGGAGCTGTGCGCTGCGTTGTATTGTGCCTCCCAGGGCAGGTAGGGCATGAACTCCGTGGGCACGCCCCTGGAATCCAGATAATCGCCGTTGAAGGTGATGCCCTGCGACGCGTCCAGGTTGGTGGCCCACGACATAGTGTTGTCGATGAAATTGTTGCCCGTGGCATTGGACTTAGTCATAGCCGTGTCGTCGAACAGCCAGAACGACTTGCCGTTGAGTAGCGCGCTATAAGTGCCGTCCCTGCCTTGAATCAGCGGATTCTGCGTAACCAGTCCCATGGACGTGACCGACTGAATAGCCGGAATCGGAGGAACTCCGGTTTGAGCGAATGAAGAAATGCAGATGAATAAAACCGCCGCCAGAAAGCGCATAGAATTCATTCTAGGGACTGTGATCGGCGTTACACTGAGGCTGGAGGTGCGCCGTGTATTGTCCGCAGTGCGGTGCCGAGTACCGGGACGGTTTCACCGAGTGCTCCGACTGCCGCGTTTCCTTAATGCCGGGAAAATCCGCCGAGCAAAAAGACGCGTTCGATCCGGCCCTCGATCTGGTCGTCATCCTGGAAACCAACGATCCGATTCAGCTTGCGCTGTCCAAAGGGTTGCTGGAGGAAGCGGAAATTCCGTACTTTGTTCTGGGCCAGATCGCCACGCTGGTGCAGGATGTAGACGGTTATCTGCACAAGTGGGTGAGGATACAGGTGGCTCGCGACCGGGAGGTGGAGGCGCGCGAAATTCTGGAAGCCATGCTGCAGCCAGATACCAACCCGTAGCGTCAGTTGGGCGCTCCGCGCGAAACCAACGGCCGACCCGCGCTAGGCAAGTTCCAGGAGATGTCCTTGCTTGCCTACGTTCATAGCTAGGGTCTTGCCGATTTGTGTGCGCACGCCTGCGGCTTCGTGTATGTGGCCGCAGAAGAAGTGTTCCGGCTGTTCGCGTTGCAGGAAATCGCGGACGGCGGTTGATCCGCCGTGCAGACCTGGACGGATCTGATCAAGATCCGTGCCTTGGGGCGGACAATGGCAGATCAGCACCAGCGGCGCGAGGCCCGCGAACCGATCCAGCTTTTGAGCCAGCACGTCCTCGGTGTATTCGCCCGGAGTATGGAAAGGTGTCGGATTCGAATAACCTAGACCCGCGACATGATAGCCGCCCCATTGAGCCTTCTGCTCATGAAAATTGTGTAGGCCGAATTCCCGGCAAAATGTGGCGATCTGCGCCGCGGTTTCGTGATTGCCGGGCAGCACATAGACGTTCCCGGCGCGGCGGCTCAGAATTGGCCCGCAACGGTTTAATCCTCTTCCGAAGTTCACCAGATCGCCGGCGGCGACATAGTAATCGGCGTCGATTTCCATGAGCCGCGCCAGCGCGCCCAAATCGCCGTGGATATCGGAAAAGATCAGCACTCTCATATAGCGGGTTGGACGGCCGCCTGCCGGCCGGGTACGTCACGGCGAGCCATATCTGCCGCGACGGTGCGTGACCCACCGTACAAGGCCAGGGCCAAAGCCACGGAAAGAGCCGGGACGACGTACATCGCCTGATGCAGCCCGATGGCGCGGTAGGCCTCGCCGGCGGCAGAAGCGCCGGCGGCATGCGCGGCGGCACGCGCCAGATAATCGCTCAATTGGCCGGTAAACAGCGGGCCAAACGATGCGCCGCATAGGTACATCGCCAGAAAATAGACCGACATAGCGGTACCCCGAAAGGCGGGCGCCACGATATCGTGGATGGCCGCATACACCAGGCCATAGTACATATTCAGGAAGCCGTACGAGGTCATGATCAGGATGATGGACGCAGCCGCGGCTCCCGACGGCAGCCGGATGCCCATGAATGCTACCGGCGCGGCCAGTAGCGCGGCTGCCGCGGCCGACAGCATGCGCCCGTCTGGCCGTTTACCGATGACGCGATCGCCAAGCGCTCCGGCGGCGATTCCGCCAGCCACACCGGCGACTCCATATCCGACGCCGGCCCAGAAGCCGGCCGCGCCTACCGAGAGGTGGTGGTAGCGCGTTAGGAAGGCGGGGAAGAACGTTGCCAAGGCATACAGATTGAAGTTGACGAGCGCTCCGGAAGCGATGATCCACCACATCGTCGGCACGCGCAGGATGGACCATGCGGACGTTTGGGCGGAGCGCCGGACCTCGCTGGCGCCGCGCGCGGGTTCCGGCAGGCGCAGCAGGGCGGGGATGAGCAGGATAGCCGGCAGGGCGGCGGTGACCAGTGCCGTACGCCAGCCCCAAACCTGGGCGGATGGGCCTCCGATGATGTGGCTGAGCCCAGCGCCGATCGGCACGCCGAGCATGAAGATCGCCAGCGCCCGGGATCGCTGCCCGGCCGGAAACAAGTCGCCGATCCAACTGGTGGCTGTCGGCGCGCAGGCGGCTTCACCGACATAGACCCCGAGCCGCGAGACCATCAGCATCCAATAGGCTTTCACTAACCCGCCCGCGCCGGTGAGCGCAGCCCAAACGGCGACGCCGGCCGCCAATAGTTTTTTGCGGCTCCACGAATCCGCCAGCCGGCCGAGGGGCAAACCCATCACCGCGTACAAGACGATTGGCAGCGTCCCCAGGGCTCCCAATTGGGTATCGGAGAGATGAAACTCACGGCGGATCGGCTCGAGCAGCGCGCCCAGGACCTGGCGGTCGTAGAAATTCAGGATATTAATGGCGAACAGAACGCCCAAGGAGCGCCGCAGACTCTTGGAGTGCATTGGCAAAGAATGTAACACAACGTTTGAGGGTCGCGGCTCTGATTGCAGCGCGGGAAGAGACGATGCAGGGAACACCGCAGAGGTTCGCCGGGTTAGCCGCGCCGGTTCGGCCCGGGGCCCGCCACAACTCCGTCATGAGAACTCAGCGAGAACCCAGCGAGACTGGAAAATGTTGCGGCGTCTGGTAGAATGCGCATTCTATGTTCTGGTTGTCGCGCCGGAAGTTTTTGGCCGCACTCTCGGCTGCGCCCTGCGCCGCATCAATGGCGGCCTTCGATGCCCTGGCTGCGCCGGAGCGCGGCCGCGCGCGCATCACGGATATTCGCGTCATGGTTTTGCAGGGTCCGCGCACCTATACTCTGGTGAAGGTGGTGACAGACGCCGGTGTGTATGGAATTGGCGAAGGATATGGCAGCCCGGGCGTCGGGATCAAGGCTGGCGTACTGGAACTGCGTCCTTATTTTCTGGGCAAGGATCCGCTCGAAATCGAAGCGCTGTACAACGGGCTGGGCAACCGTGTGGATGGCTCGGCGAATATGCTGGTGCGATCCGTCAGCGCGATTGAAACGGCCCTGTGGGATCTTGCCGGCAAGCTGCTGAACCAACCGGTCGCCACGCTGCTGGGTGGAACCTATCGGGACCGGGTGCGCGTGTACCACGAAGATGGGCCGGGCAATATGTTGGATCGCTCCGGGTGCAACGATTGGGCAGACAAAGTTAAAAACGATCCGGCAGGCTGGACGGCGGTCAAGGTCTCGCCGCCGCGCTCGGCGCCTAAGTTGGACGATGCCCGCGATCCGTCGAACCGCGTACTGACTTCGCGGGAATTGCGGGAAATCCGGCAGGCATTCGAATACTGCAGGGACGCCCTTGGGTGGGATCGGGACCTGATCGTCAGTTGCGGCGGGCAGTACGACCTGCGCACCGCCATGCAACTTGCGGAAGCGATCGAGCCGGTAAAGCCTCTATGGCTGGAGGATCCCCTGGCGCCGGAGTTTTCGAGCGGTTGGGCGCAATTGTGCCGAGCATCGAAGGTCCCCATTTCTACGGGCGAGAATCTGGCGCGCCGCCAGGGCTTCAAAGATTTCATTTTGAATCACGGGTGCGATATCGTGCAGGTCGATCTAAGGAATGCAGGGGGGATGTTGGAGTCGAAGAAAATATCAGAGCTGGCGGAGCTATTCGGTTTGCCTCTGGCGGCGCGCGGTACCGGGAGCGCGCTGAATACCATGGCCACGGTGCAGTGGGCTGCCGCGGTGAAGGATTTTGTGGCTGCCGAGACGGTGGTGGGCCGGCGCAATTGGATGGATGACGTGATCGTACACGATGCGCCGCTGGTATCACACGGCCATATTGCAGTGCCGCGGAAGCCCGGCTTGGGCGTCGAGCTGAATTCGGACGTGGTGAAAGCCAACCTGGCGGAAGGCGAGAAGTATTGGGACTGAGAACGGCCCATGCGCCGCGGAGCGCGATCACGGCCGCAGCGCCTTTCGTCGCACCGTTTGTGATTTTTGTGGCGCTACGGTGGCTGCCGTTTCCGCAAGAGTGGGTGGCGCCGGTACGCCTGGTGGTGGTAGCGGCGGCGATCGCACTGCTGTCGCGGCGCGTGATCCCGCGGCAGCCTTCGTTCGCTTTGGGGTCCATACTGTTAGGGATCGCCGTGTTCGCCGTGTGGATCGGGCCGGATCTGGTGTGGCCTGGATATCGCGATACATGGCTGCTTCAGAACGTTCTTACGGGAGCGGCCAGGAGTTCGTTGCCCGCGCAGATCAAGTCTAACGCGTTCTTTATCTCGATCCGGATCCTAGAGAGCGCGATGCTGGTGCCGATTCTGGAGGAGCTTTTTTGGCGGGGCTGGTTCATGCGCTGGCTGATCCGGGCGGACTTCGAGAGCGTCCCGATGGGGCGTTATACGCCCTGGTCGTTCTGGGTTGTAGCCGTGCTATTTGCGTCGGAACACGGGCCCTATTGGGACGTGGGGCTCATAGCGGGGGTCGCCTACAACTGGTGGACGGTGCGGACGCGCAGCCTGGCCGACTGTATTTTGGCACATGCGGTTACCAACGCAGTGCTGGCGGGTTATGTGCTGGTGTTCAACCAGTGGCAATACTGGTTGTAGGTGGCGGGCCGGGCCCTTACCGCTCCATTCCCGTCGCGGCTCAGTAACTCCGCTTGTGCTAACCTTAGGGGTTCACACACCTCAAAAGGAGTTAGTTGCGCATGTCAGTAAGGTTTGGGTCGTGGCTGGCGGTAGCCTGCCTCGCCCTTTTTTCATTTAGCAGAGCCGGTTTTGGTCAAACCACCGCAGGAATCAAAGTGGGGGTTGTCAGCCTGCAGCAGGCGGTTTTGGGATGCGCCGAGATCAAAAAAGCCTCCGCCGATATGGAGGCCAGGTACCGGCCGCGGCAGCAGGCGATGGAAAAACTGCAGAAGGAGATCGCCGGTATCGAGCAGCAGTTGCAGGCCAACGCCGGCAAGCTGACGGCCGCGGCCCAAGCGGATCTCCAGGCACAGGGGCAGCGCAAGCAGCGCGATCTGCAGCGCATGAACGACGATTTGCAGGCGGACGTAACCGCCGAACGTAACGAGATTCTGGGCGTAAGCAGCCGCAAAATGCAGGACGTAGTGCGGAAGCTCGCGGCGGATAAGGGTCTCGACGTGGTAGTCGATATCCAAAGCACGGTTTTCTTCAAGCCGGCGCTGGATCTCACTGCCGAAGCCATTGCTGCTTACGATCAAGCAAATCCGGCAAAATAGGCGCGGAGACGATGGCTGGCTATCTCGACGAATACGGAGCCGGCGACGAGCAGCGCGAGAAGCGCAACAAGCTGATCCTCATTCTGGGGGCCAGTGCTCTGGTCCTGTTGTTTCTGTGGTTCTTCTTTTTCGTTTGGGATAAGACTGAAATTCTGCGCATCCAATCGGTGGCGCGGCTGGCCCAGGTGATGCGCAATCACACGGAAGAGAGCCGGGTGAAAAGTTTCCTGGGACTTGTGCAGCAGAAGGACTACAAGGGCGCCTATGCGCTGTGGAATTGTACCGATGCGCACCCTTGCCGGGATTATCCGTTTCCCGAGTTTATGAAAGATTGGGGGCCAGACAGCCCGCGCGGCGCGGCTCGTTACACGATCACGCGGAGCCGGTCGTGCGGTTCGGGCGTGATTGTGACGGTGGATAACGGGCGGGGCCAGGAGGATGCGCTATGGGTGCAGCGCAGCGACTCGACCATTGGGTTTTCGCCGTTTTCGCAGGGTTGCGTCATAGAATAGGAAGAGTAGAAGGAACTGGAGCAGAATGGGCACAATAGTGGCGGGTTTGGAAGGTGTGGTTGCCGGGGAGTCCGAGATCTGTTACATCGACGGGTACGCCGGCGTCCTTAGCTACCGCGGCTACAACATTCACGTTCTGGCGGAGAACGCCACCTTTGAAGAAGTCATCTTCCTGTTGTGGAATGGTTGGCTACCCAGAAAAGCAGAATTCGATCAGCTCAAGAAAGACCTGGCGGCGAACCGGGGAATTCCTCCCGCGGTGGTCGATTTTCTGAAGGGCGTGCCGCAGGCTAGTCCGATGGACGTGCTGCGGACGGCAGTTTCGATGCTTGGCATATACGATCCGGAGACGCCAGACATGATGCCGGATGCCAACGCCCGCAAAGCGCTGCGCCTGATGTCGCAGACGTCCACGATCGTAACCACGTTCGACCGGCTGCGCAAAGGGCTTCATATCATCAGCGGCGACCCGGCCATGAGCTTTGCCGAGAACTTTCTATATACCCTGACCGGCAAGCGTCCCGACGACGTGATGGAGCACGCTCTGGACGTGGCTTTGACGCTGCACGCGGATCACGAACTGAACGCTTCGACCTTCGCGGCGCGCGTCACGGCCGCCACGCTATCCGATATTTATTCCTCGATCACATCAGCGATTGGCGCGCTGAAAGGGCCGCTGCACGGCGGAGCAAACCAGGATGTCATCAAGATTCTGCTGCAGCTTTCGGGTGAAGAGGCTGCCATCGACCGGGTTAAGAGCACGCTGGCGCGCAAAGTGAAGATCCCCGGATTCGGCCACCGCGTATATCGCGCGGAGGATCCGCGGGCCACACATCTGCGCGTGCTTTCGGAGGAGTTGGGTAAGCGCACGGGGCAGGAGAAGCTATTCCGGATGTCGAAGGCAATGGAGGAAACCGTCAAGGCCGAAAAAGGCTTGATCGCCAACGTGGATTTCTACTCAGCTTCCACTTATTACGCGCTGGGCATACCCGTGGATCTTTTCACGCCGGTCTTCGCGGTGAGCCGTATGTCGGGATGGACGGCGCACACGCTCGAACAATACAAGAACAACCGGCTCATCCGGCCGCGCGCGGAGTATAAAGGCAATCCCGACGGCATGAGCTGGATCCCCATGGACCAACGCTGATGGACGAGCGAGCTTATTACACCGAGTCACAGGCAACCAAGCCGGCTTCGCTGCATTGCCCGTTTTGCAAATCGTCGGAGACATACGATTTGCACTGGATGGTGCGGAAGAAGAAAGACCGGCTGCCGCCCGGCGGCGACGAGCGCGACCGCGCGCGATTCGCGAAGTCGCAGAGCTACATGGTGCTGCTGGACGATAAGGTCGCCTGCAAGAACCTGCGCTGCCGCAAGCGGTTCGATATATCGGGCGTAAAGACCATGGCGTTTCTCAGCGAGGTTTGAGCCTCCCGCCGAGAGATGCAATCGGGAGAGCCAAGCCGGACGGCACTGGGCGCCGCCGCACATCGCGCCGCGCACCAAGTACTGGAAAACGGCTGTATTTTCGCCGACTCCATGGCGCTGCGCATTCTCGCCAGAGATGCGGCAGCGGTGGCGCGGGAAGCCGGCGAAGATCCCTTTCACCGCAGGATGCGCTTGTTTATCGCCGTGCGCACGCGTTTTGCCGAGGATGCCCTGGCCGCGGCAGTAAACCGGGGCGTGCGGCAGCAGTTGGTGGTACTGGGGGCGGGTCTGGATACATATGCGTATCGCGGGGCGTTACGCGATCGTTTGCGCATCTTTGAAGTAGATCATCCCGACACGCAGGCATGGAAGCGCCGGCGGCTGGCCGAAGTAGGTATCGAAGTGCCGGACTCGCTGACGTTCGCCGGAGTGGATTTCGAAAGCGAAGGCCTGGCGGAAGGCCTGAAAACGGCGGGATTCGATCCCTCGCAGCTGACCTTCTTCTTCTGGTTGGGGGTGGTGCCATACCTGACGGAGGCTGCCGTGTACGCGACCATGAGTTTTATCGCGGGGCTACCTGGCGGCGCGCACGTGGTATTCGACTACGCAGATCCCCCGGGGACGCTTCCCCCTGAACTGCGCGAGAACCACGACCGGCGCGCGGCCTATCTGGCTGGCCTCGGCGAGGCTTGGCTAAGCTACTTTGAACCGCACGAGCTCGACGCGAGGCTCACCGGCCTGGGATTTCGCGAGATCGAAGATCTGGGACCGCGGCAGATCGCCGCCCGCTATTTTCCTGGTTGGGCAAATCCCGCCAGGGACCGCGGTGGACACGTCATACGCGCTACGACCCTCCCAGCAAGCTCTCGATGAAGGGCCGCTGCAGGGGCCAGCTTCCGAGCACGCGCATGCCGAGGTGGTTGAATGTACCCGAGGTCAAGACGCCACTCAGATCGTTAGCGTTGGGAGTTTGATGGTCGCGCGCGATCATGTCGCGGAGCATACCGGTGATGCGTTCGAGTTCGGCGGCCAGTGCCGCGGCCTGCTCCGGCGAGCGGCACTCGACATTGAGCCGAGCCTCGAAGCGGCTGCCCGATGGCGCCATAGCGATGCTGATATCGTTGGCGCTCTCCATGCTGTGAGCGAACATCCGGGTGCCCGCCGGCAGATCGTCATTCTGTTTGAGCATGGCAGGCGGAATCGAGATCCAAACCGGCGCGTCGGGCATGCCGATCGTGCGCCGTTTGGCCGCCGTGGACTGCAGGTCGATGGCAGCCGACTCGTCGTTACCGACCGCCAGCCCCATCAGGTCCGGCCGCAGGGGAAAGAACGAGATCTTACGTTCGGGGGTGCTCCCGCTCATGCGGCATAACGCGTCGCGGCAGGCGCCGCCCTGTTCCCGCACGTAAGACTGCAGGCTATTCCAATCGAATCGTCCTTGGACGACCAGATATTTGGCGCGGGGTGTGAAGCATGCGAGGACGGCATCCAAATCCCGCGCGTAATCGAAGTCCGTCTTCATGACGAAGACCTTGTATTCGGGCTCCTCGGCCACTTTCGATCCCGCCAGCATTTGCAGCAGGCCGGCTTTGCGCAAAGCGGCGAAATCGATATAGAAAACCGCGGAATCCTGGGTGGGCAGGCGCGCCAGCCAGTCCGCGGTAGTGCGTAGAGAGTGATAGCGGAGACGCGCGACGCCCCAGACTCCCACCGCGCAGAGCGATGCGATCAGAATAATGAGCAGCGCGGCCCGCTGTTTATAGTTCACGAGGGCAGTATCACACAGCCGCGGCGGTTTCGGCCAGCCGGGATTCCTTCCAAAGGTCGAGGTACGGGCGAAGCTGACGCATCATGGCACGGAAATCCTGCAAATTGAGCGACTGGGCGCCGTCGCTGATGGCCTTTTCGGGATTGGGGTGCACTTCGAGCAACAGCCCGTCGGCACCGATGGCGACTCCCGCGCGGGCCAGCGCCGGTACCAGACTGCGCTTGCCGGCGGCATGGCTGGGGTCGAGGATCACGGGTAGGTGGGTTAGTTCGTTCAATACGGGTATCGAGGAGATGTCGCAGGTATTGCGGGTGGCGGTTTCGAAGGTGCGGATGCCGCGTTCGCACAGCAAAACGTTCGGGTTGCCGTGCGCGACCACGTATTCGGCGGACATCAACAGCTCTTTGATGGTGGAGCTCATGCCGCGTTTCAGGAGCACCGGCCGCCCGCACCCCCCCAGCGATTTCAGCAGCGCGAAGTTCTGCATATTGCGCGCGCCGACCTGCATGACGTCGGTGTACTCGGCCACCATGGCGACGTGCGTGTCGGTCATCACCTCGGTGATGATGCCCAAGCCGGTGGCCTCCTTGGCTTTGCGCAGCAGCTTCAGGCCCTCCAGTTCCATACCCTGGAAGTCGTATGGCGAGGTGCGCGGTTTGAACGCCCCGCCGCGCAACATCCGCGCACCGGCAGCGGCCACGCCTTCGGCAGTCTCCATGATCTGGCGTTCGGATTCGACCGAACACGGTCCGGCCATGACGATGAATTCGTCGCCGCCGATCTCGATTCCATTGATGCGCATCACGCTGTGCCCGGATTTGAACTCGCGGCTGACGAATTTATAGGGCGCAGAAATGCGCACGGCGCTCTCCACGCCGGGTGTGGCTTCCAGCGATTCCAGACAGGCGGTCACGTCGCCCACGCCGACTACGCCGATGACTACGCGCTCCTCCCCTTCGATGGAGTGGACTTTATATCCGAACTCGCGAATCCGTTCGCAAACGTGGTCGATTTCGGCCCGCGACGCATGCGGACGCATCGAGATGATCATGGCTATGGTCTCCTTCGCTCCAAAATAAAAAAACCCACTCTGGCGAGTGGGTTGGTTCCAGGAAAACTGGCAGCCTCAGTCCAACGCCACTCTACCGATCCCGGCCAAACCGGAATCGGAAGCTAAACGAACTGGCGTAGAAGCGAGACATCGTAAAAGGCAAGTATAGGGCAACTGGCGGGCGGATGGCAAGAAGCAGGCAACTGCCGGCACTGGCATGCGCCGGCGAATCCAAGTGTTTTCAAACACACAAAAGACACAAGGTGGTGTAAAGTAATGGGTATATCTCGCAGAATGAGGGAGAAAATGCCGCCGCGAATTGGTCAAACCAGGTCGCGCAGGAACCCGGTGCCGACAATAGATCCACCAGTTTGCGCTCCCACGCGTTCAAACAGCGAGGAAGCGTCTCCGCTGTTGGCTTCGATGGCTTCCAACCGGCTTGGCGAACGGCTGCATCACACCGGTTTCGTGGTGCCGTCGGTGGCGTCCGTGATGGAACGGTTTTCGCGGGCTCTGGGTGGAGGTGGTTGTTCAGAAATCTTGCACGACCCGCTGCAAGGGGTACGGGTGGCGTTCATCTACCCAAGCCGCACCAGCGATCCCAGTATAGAACTGATCGAACCGGCGGGCCCCGGGTCGCCGGTGCAAAAATTCCTGGATCAAGGCGGTGGTCTGCATCACCTTTGCTATGAAATCGACAATTTGGATGAAGCGGTACGCGAGGCCACCGCGCGAGGTCTGGCTATAATCCGCCGCCCTCAGCCGGCGGTGGCGTTTGGCGGGCGCCGCATCGCCTGGTTTCACCTGCGCGGGGGGTTGCTTGTCGAGTACCTGGAACGGATTTCCCCGACAGATGGCGCAGCACAGGATGACAGACCGGCCGAGAATTCCTGAGTCACAAAATCGAAAAGGCTTGAAGGATCAACCTTCAGCCGGCACGTTCATCTACTGGACGGTGAATGTTGCAGTTGCCTGAGCGCTGGTCTGTTGTCCAGTGCCGGTGACGGTGTCGCGTCCGGTCGGCGCACCCGCGGGGATAATAAACGATAGCGCCTGGGCGGCCGTAAAGGTGCCATTGATATCTGCCGTGACGGTGCCGAGCAGGGTACTCGGATTGTTCCAATAGACCTTCACTCTTTCCTGCGGTCCGAAGCCGTACCCCGACGCAGTGCTGCTGCCGCCGACACGTCCCACGTTGGGATTCAGGACTATGCGCGCGCCGACCGTGAACGCGCCGGCGCCAATTTTACCGCTGGTCTGACCCTGACCCAGGAAATAACGCAGTCCAAAAGGAGATTGGGGCGCGTGCACCGGAACGCTGAATGAACCGGTAGAATCCGCGGTCGCCGTGGCCAGCACGGTAGAGCCGACACCGCTGAAGAAGATCTCGACGGTTTCATTGGCGGTGTACTGGCTGCCCGCAAAAGTGAGAGGCGTCTGATAGACGCCGCTGGACGGAGTGACACCTAGCGTCGCAGTCTGAATAATCACCTCTCCAATGCGATTGCCAGCACCTTCGGCGAACCATACCTCGCCCGTGGCGCGCGATGCGATCCAGTTGGGCTGGCTGTCGTTGACTGGCACGACGTACTCCGTAATTACGCCGATGGCGGTACAGCGGCCAATCTTGTTGGCGCCATATTCCGTGAACCAGAGTGCGCCATCCGATCCGGCGGTGATGCCGTAAGGATAGGCGGCGGAGGTGGGAACGTTATATTCCGTGATTGTTCCGCCGGTGCTGATGCGCCCGATGCGGTTGCCGCTAAGCTCTGTGAACCATAAGGCGCCGTCTTTCCCGGTGACGATGCCATCCGGTGAGCTGAGAGAGTGGGGGAGCGGATATTCGCTAAACACACCGGCAGTGGTGAGGCGGCCGATCTTATTTCCCGTCGATTCAGTGAACCAGATTGCGGCGTCCGGACCTTCGGTAATGCCTACGGGTGAACTGGCGGAGGTAGGCACGACGAACTCAGTGATGGTGCCGGTGGCGGTGATGCGTCCGATTTTATTACCAATGTATTCCGTGAACCAAAGGGTGCCACCAGGGCCCAGCGTAATGAAGTCGGGATAACTGCCGGGGGTTGGGACCGGGTATTCGGTGAAGGCGCCGGCGGTAGTCATCGTGCCGATCTGGTTGGCGCCGCTTTCAGTGAACCAAAGCGTGCTGTTCGGTCCCGCGGCGATACCCCCCGGGGCTGCACCCGAGGTAGGTATGGCATATTCCGTGTAGGCCCCAGCCGGCGTAATGCTTCCGATCTTATCGGCTTGGGATTCGGTGAACCACATGGAAGCATTCGGTCCCGGGGTGATTCCGGCCGGATAGGAACCAAAGGTGGGGACAGGAAACCCGCCGATGGCAATCTGTTGCGCGCTCGAGATTGAGGGCCACACCCAAACTAAGGTCAGGACCCATCCGAGTCTTATACTTAAGCGCATACACTCCTCCTTGAACTTTTAGCGGACCGCGTTAAGGGCGCAGCGGCGCCGTCCTTAGCGCACCATCGCAAAACTAATGGAAAGACAACTCGTCTGGGCTTGCCCAAATTGGACTGCGACCTCCAACAAAAGAAATGCGAGAGGGAAGACAGCGGCGTGACGTGTCCCCGATTCTAGGACGCCATGGCTTTGCGCTAGGGGCGCTTACCCCGTAAGAGTACTATAACCAACGGGGTAATAGTCAGGCAAGCGAAATGACGACAGTATGATCGAAAGTTAGGTTAGGAATCGGACTCTTGTTCCAGGACGGATTCTTTGGTGGCATCCGCGCGGGCGCGGGGAGTTTCACCGACCCGTCGCAAATCATCCGCCAGGATCACAGCCTCCGCCAAATCGCGCATAGGACGACGCAGGCGCCGGCTTTCATTGCGCAGACGCAGGTAAGCCTCTTCTTCTGTCAGGTTGTATTTCTGCTGGAGGATGCCTTTGGCACGCTCGACCAACTTGCGCGCTTCCAAGGTCCGCTTCATCTCCAGGGTTTCGGACATGAGGCGGGCATTTTCAATGGCAATGGCGGCCTGTCCGGCGACTGCCTTAACGAAACCGACCTCTTCGTCGCCGAAGGTGCGCTGTTCGCGGGTGTAGATGTTGATGGTTCCGATGACCTTGTCGCGCGTAAACAGAGGCACGGACAACAGGGATGCCAGCCCTGTCTTTCGCGCCAGTTCCGGGTAGCGGAACTGTTTCTCTGCGAGGACGTTGGGCACCGTAATGGGGCGGCCCTCGCGCACGACCCTGCCGATTAACGAATCCTCGATCTTCAGAGGCATCTTATGCAGATAGTCGGGCGAAGAACAGCGCGCCGCGGAAATGACCAGCTCACGCCGGTCCTCGTCGATCAGCATGATGGAGCAAACCGGAGAATCCAGCGTCTCTGCGACCATTTCCGATATGGCTTGCAGGATGCGGTCGAGGTAGTTTTCGGCCGAGATGGTTTGGGCGACCGCAGCCAGCGCTTCCATCCGCTTGACGGCGGTTTCCGAGCGCTCTTCCAGCCGAAATTTAGCGATCGCACCGCCCATTTGCTCGCCGATGAAGCTGACCAGGGCTACTTCTTCGGGAGAATGCGCGTGCGGCTCGCGATGATGGACGTTGATGACACCGATCAGGTCGCCGCCGGTAACCAGCGGGACGGACAGGAAGGCTTCAAAAGTATCTTCCGGCAAGGTCTGGAAGGTTTTGAACCGGGCATCGGCAGAAGCCTTGTTTGCCAGCGCCACCACGGAACGGTGCTGCGCAACCCAACCAGTAATGCCCTCTCCCATCTTCAGGCGGATGTTTCCGATTTCCGCGGCGTGTGGAAGCTGCGAGGCTTCGAGTACCACTTCGTTGCTGCCGCGGTCGACGAGATAAACCAGGCAGGCGTCGCAGCGTGTCGTTTCCAGCGTGAGTGAGACCAGCTCCTGCAGCATCTTCTCGAGGCTGAGGTTCGAACTGACGATGCTGCTGATGTGATGCAGGAGAGCGACTTGGGAGGCGCTCTCAGGAACGATTGCCGACGTGGCGGTCCGCATATATCCAGTCTAAAGACTGCGCCACGCCGTGGTCCAATCCAAAATTCTTATGGACCGCATGGTGCTAGCTTCCAAGCAGATACAGGCTGTTCAACTCTTGCTGACAGTGCTGGTTTTGCGGGCACGCGAAGTGTTTTCATCCAGTGCCGCGGCCCATGCTCCGGGTGTGGCGCCGAAAGTTTGACGAAACATAGCCACGAACCCACTGGACTGGCGGTACCCGGTCTCGCCCGCGGCTTGCTTTACCGAACAGCCGCCCGCAAGCATTTCCACGGCCTTGATCAGGCGGGCCTGCCGGCGCCAGGTCGCAAAATCGGTACCCACCTCCCTGCGAAAAACCCGTTCGATGGTGCGCACGCTGGCTCCCGCGCGGGCGCACAGCGAATCGAGCGATGGATTTTGGGATTGCCTCTCGATCAGTGCCTGGGCCACGGCCAGCGCCCGCTGATCGCGCGGGAGTTTCAGAAATGTAGGAACCGGTGAAGCACTTTCGAGATGGAATACGATCAATTCGCGCAACGCCAGGTGCATGTGATTCCGCGAGCGGAGTTGCCCGATGCGCACGGCTTCGACAATCAACTCACGCAACAAGGGCGTCACGTGCAGGACGGTGCAGGCAGAGGGCAGGCGTCGCGCGAGACCTTTGCGCAGATAAAGGGTGCGCATGGAGACCGCAGCCGGCATACGGATGCGGTGCACGACAGAAGCCGGGATCCAGATGGCGAACTGCGGAGGAATCAGCCAGAAACTTTGGCCGACGGACACCTCCATGACGCCGTGCGTGGCGTATATGACCTGGTCGGCGCCGTGGGCATGTTCGGGAACCTGGAAGGCTGGCGGATATTCGTAGGCGAGGGTGGAAATCGACGTCCCGGGCTTCGGATCGTAATAGTTACTGAAGCCGGGGCGCATGAGAAAACTATTATGGCACTCGAAAGGCACGGGCGCTCAGAACAGAGCGGGTGAGCGAGCGGTCTCTTTGCAACTCGGAGAACGGGGACGCGGCGATTCGGGCTCGGGCTGGTTGTCGTGCTGGTGATATATTTTGGCGCGTAGCCGGCTTTACGACACGCGCCGTATGTCCGAGACTATCTTCATGACTAGTTCATCGATTCTTGGTACGGAGAAGCTGGTGGCGTTTTTGGCGGTACGCGACCGTGACGCGGCCCGGACGTTCTACCGCGACACGCTGGGCTTGCACTTGGTGGGCGAGGATCAGTTCGCGCTGATCTTTGAAGCCAACGGAACTACTTTGCGTCTGACACCGGTGTCAAGCTGGACGCCTCCGCAGTTTACGGTTTTGGGTTGGAATGTGGAAGACATCGTTGCCGCGGTGCAGGCGCTGGGAGGGGTAGGCGTGCGGTTCGAGCGCTTCCCGTGGATGAGAGACCAGGATGAAATGGGCATCTGGACTTCGCCCAGCGGTCCGGAAGTGGCGGCGGTCCATGCGGGGGCAAAGGTAGCCTGGTTCAAGGACCCCGACGGAAACCTACTAAGCGTATCGCAAATGCCCAGGTGAAGTCGCCGTCAGCGGCGGCGAAACGAAGCGGTCAAGCGCCGCCGGCAGAATCCCAGGGCAAGCAGACCGGAGCCGATCAGAACGAACTCGCCGGGCTCAGGAGTGCTTGTCAAAATGCGAATCATGTCGACATTGCCTACGCCTACGCGGAAGTCCACACCGACGGTTTGGCCGTTGGCGGAGAGGAAGACTTTGTCGCCAGGTTCCATGCCACCCAACGGATTGCCAGGCGGAGGGTAAATCGTGCCGGGTGCACCGACTGTACCATCGGTATTTGCGAGGGCGGCATAGCCAATCAGGATTCCTACCACCTGTTCGCCTGGGGTGAAGGTGATGTTGCCAATGAACTGACGGCCCGGGGGATTTCCACCTTCGGCGGTTACAGGCGACGCAAACAGAAGGTAGCTATTGACGGTTTCGCCCGCGGGAATCACGCCGATGGGTAGTCCGCTACAGCAGGTCCAGGTTCCGGGCATCGTGATTCCAGCATCCACGCTCGAACCCAGCACGACACCCTGTTGTTCAGCGAAACCAAAAATGGTTGAATCGCTTGTTTCAGCCGGCGGTATAACAGAGGTCGGAGCGGGATTAAGGACAGTGACACCGGAGAATAGAATAATCGACCCGTACGCCGGAACTACTGCAAGCAACACTAATGTAGCTACGAGAATCCGCATAAGGAATGTATACCATGTTTTGATAGGTTCAACACATATTTTTCTAAGTACTTTGGTACCGCGGTCCTGCACCCTGCAACGTGATTTAAGCAGCCCTTCTGGCCATCGAACGAAATGCGTTGACTCATGTCGCATGGCGGAACAATCTCTTTTGTCTCAAGGGATTAACGGAAGTAAGCAAGTATCGGTTTGGACGGATTATCAGGATTGTTCGCCTTCGCTCCGGCTGCAGTTGCCCGGCGAAAATACAGGAAAGTTCCAAAACCTTAGATAGTACTAGTGGATAAGTTAGAATTCCGAGCAAAAATCCGTAAACAATCGTCAGAAACGCGGCCTCGCGAGGTTGTGTTATGCTGACCCCGGAAGAAGATCAGGCCGTCCTGCAACATGGAACCAAATGCCGCCATCAGTAAGATTGTGAAAGCTTTTGCGGGAAAACGCGTGCTGGTGGCCGGCGATCTGATGCTGGACCGCTACTGGGTTGGGGAGGTGGATCGGATTTCTCCCGAAGCCCCCGTGCCGGTGGTCCGCAAGACGGCTGCCTTCGGAGTTCCAGGCGGCGCGGCGAATACGGCGTGCAACGTGGCTTCATTGGGCGCGCGCGCCATTCTTTTTGGAGTAGCCGGACAGGACGAGGCGGGCACGGAACTGCGATCTTTGCTAACGGAGCGGGGTGTGGACTGCTCACGCGTTTGGCTGACGCCGGACCGCCCAACCACGTTGAAACTGCGGGTAGTGGCGCATGATCAGCAGGTGGTGCGCGTGGACGATGAAGATACCACGCCGGTGGATGGGGCTTTGGGCGATCGGGCCGTGAAACGCGCGGTCCGCATGATGGCGGGCGCGGACGCCGTGCTGGTGTCGGACTACGCGAAGGGCTTCGTCACCGCCGAGTTGGTTCGCGGATTGATTGCGTCAGCAGTGCGTCACGGGAAGCCGATCGTGGTCGATCCGAAGGGATCCGATTACGAACGGTATCGGGGGGCCACCGTAATCAAGCCGAATAGGAAGGAATTGGCGGTGCTGACGGGCTTGGCGGTGCGGCAGCATGCTGAAACGGTGTACGCGGGCCGTCAACTGCTGCGGCTTACTGGCGCGTCGGCGATTGTTGTTACCGAGGGAAAAGACGGAATGACGCTGCTGCAGCCCGATGTGCGCGAAGAACATTTCCCAAGTTTTGCGCGCGAAGTTTACGACGTGACCGGGGCGGGGGATACGGCGCTGGCATCGCTGGCGGTGGCCCTGGCATCTGGAGCCAAGCTAAGCGAGGCGGTCTGGCTCGCGAACCTGGCCGCGGGGTTGGCGGTAGGTGAGTCCGGGACGGTTGCGATTTCGGCCGGGAAGGTTGCCAAGGCGATCGCCGGATTGCGCCGGGGTAAGGCCGCAGGCTCAACCTGAAATGAAAAAGATTTTCACGCCTGAGGAGGTGGATGTTTGGGCCGGTGAATTGCGGCGCGCCGGCAAGAAATTCGGATACACGTGCGGTGCTTTCGATCTTCTGCACGCGGGTCACGTGGATTACCTGACGCGCGCGCGAGAGCTATGCGACACGCTGCTGGTGGCGGTTAATTCCGACTGGTCGGTTGGTAAATACAAGGACCCGCACCGGCCTATCTGCCCGGAGGCGGAACGGATGACGGTGGTAGCCGGGCTGGCTTCGGTGGATGCCGTCACGCTTTTGGATAATGTGCGGCCGCTCGATCAACTTCTGCGCTGGAAGCCGGACCTCTATATAAAAGGAGGGGACTACCAGGCGTCCAAACTGCGTTCCGCGGAGGCCGTGGTGGGATATGGGGGGCAAGCGATCACCATACCGGTGAATCATGAAGTGAGCACCAGCCAGATCATCGAGCGGGTGTTGACGGTGAGCCGGATCGCGGAACCCGCCCCGGTGAGCGGCGGGCCGGCGAAGGGCATCGTCTTTTTGGATCGGGATGGAACATTGCTGAAGGAGACGCCGTATTTGAGCGATCCAAGCCAAGCGGCGCTGCTCCCAGGCGTGGGCGAGGGGTTGCAGGAATTGCAGGCCGCCGGCTACCGGCTGGTGATCGTCAGCAATCAGCAGGGTATCGGGCTCGGATATTTTTCGATCCGGGATTTCATTGCGGTGAACACCGCGCTATTTCGTTTGATTTCGCCGTTTGGCGTGACGATTTCGCGGATCTACTATTGCCCGCATTCCGCTGCAGAAGATTGTGACTGCCGCAAGCCGAAACCGGGGATGTTGCGTCGCGCACTGGCCGATTTCGACATGAAGCCGGAGCAATGTTTCATGATCGGCGATCGCGAGCTGGACGTGGCCGCCGGCGCCGCGGCCGGATGCACAGCGGTGCTGGTGGGCGCGGGCGCCGCGGCGAGCACGGGCCGTCGACTCTCGACATTTCGGGAAGCCGCCGCGTGGATTGTGGCTCAAGCCTGAGGCTTACCGCACTCGGGGCAGAACTTGGCGGTCCGCGGGATGGAGTGGCCGCATTCGACGCAGAACTTTGTATCGGCGGCTGCGGGGCCGGCGGGCGCTGAAGGTTTCATGGCATTCATCATGCTTTGAGCCATGGTGAGTCCGGCGCCCAGCCCCACGCCGACACCCGCCGCGCCGCCTTCGTTAGCAGCTGCGATAGGCAGAGCCTGGGCCGCCTCGAATTGCGTGTAACGTCCGAGATCGCCCACCATATTCATGCCGATGCGCTGGTCGAGGATCTTCTGCAGCTCATCCGGTAGGGAGAGATTCTCCACCACGAACTGATTCAGTTCCAGGCCCAGCGCTTTGAAGGCGGGGCTGACCTGTTCGTTGATTTTCTGGGCCAAGACAGTCTGATTGGCTGCCATGTCGAGGAACGGCACCTGGCTATTGGCGAAGACGTCCGTCATGCGGGCGACGATGGTCTCGCGCAGTTGGCCTTCGAGGTCGGCCACGCGATACGTGTCGCGGGTACCGCTGACGTTGGTATAGAAGGCGCGCGGATCGGAGACACGATAGGAATAAATGCCGTAACCGCGCAGCCGCACCGCCCCATACTCTTTATCGCGAATGGTGATAGGAGTGGCGGTGCCCCAGCGCTGATCGATCTGCAGCCGCGTGGAGAAGAAATACACGTCCGATTTGAACGGCGACTCGAAAGCCTTGTCCCAGTTCATCAGGTCGGTCAACAAGGGGAGATTGCGCGTGTTCAGGGTGTACAACCCAGGCTTGAAAATGTCGGCGATGCGGCCTTCGTTGACGAAGGCGGCCATCTGGGACTCGCGCACCGTCAACTGGCCACCGGTTTGAATCTCCATGTCCTGCATCGGGTAGCGACAGGCGAGCACGCCG
This sequence comes from Bryobacterales bacterium, assembly GCA_963843255.1. Lineage (GTDB taxonomy): Bacteria > Acidobacteriota > Terriglobia > Bryobacterales > Bryobacteraceae > Bog-159. The sequence continues at coordinate 155,372 of CAWJJQ010000016.1, forward strand.
TCTTCGTCCTCGGTCCACTGAATGACATCGATGAACTGTTTGCCCAGGAAACTGCGCAGGCTCATGCACACCTCCTCACGGATTTCACGCCGGAATCATTCTTGACTCCCGGCTGCCGAACAGTATACTAAACTGGACTGGCGCGAGGCGCACTCGGAGATTCATGACTGGCGTGGAGTGGGTTGTCGAAGGTTATGGCTGCTCTCCCGATGGATTGCGGGATCTGCGGCTGCTGCGCGAGTTGTTTTTGACGGTGATCGACGATCTTGATTTGCACACGGTGGGGGAGATTGTATGGCACCAGTTTCCACACACGGGGGGGATCACTGGGCTGGCCCTACTTTCGGAATCGCATCTGGCGTGCCACACTTTTCCGGAACATGGATCGATTTGCCTGAACTTATTTAGCTGCCGTCCGCGCCCGCGGTGGGATTTCGAAGAGCGATTGCGGGAATACCTGGGGGCCGAGGATGTGCGCGTCCGCGAAGTGGCACGGGACTACGTGGCCGCGAGGACCGGCGCATGAGCCAGCCGGCGGCGCTTTGCCCGAATTGCGGGGCACCGATCGTGTTCCAGTGGTCGAGCAGCGTGCAAACGACATGCCCGCATTGCCGGTCGATCCTGATCCGGACGGATGTGAATCTGGAACGCGTGGGGGTGGTCTCGGATTTACCGCCGGACAACTCGCCGATCCAGCTTGGCACTTCCGGGGTTTTCGACAATCGCGCGTTCACGGTGGCGGGGCGGATAATATACGACTACGACGAGGGATCGTGGAACGAGTGGCACGTCGTCATGAACAACGGCGCGAGCGCCTGGCTATCGGACGCGCAGAGCAACTATGTGGTGACGCTGCCGTTCGCGGGCAGGCCTCTGCCGGCGCTCGCGTCGGTGCAGCTTGGCGCGCAGTTTACCTGGAACAAGATCGCGTTTGCGGTGACCGCGATTACGGAAGCGCGCTATCGCGGTGTGGAGGGCGAACTTCCGTTCGAATATTGGGACAAGCAGACGGCCAATTTTGTAGACCTGCGTTCGGCGGCCGGGGATTTCGCTACGCTCGATTACAGCGATACCGAGCCAGTGCTCTACGTTGGGAAGGCGGTTGAGTTTGAGGATCTGCGGCTGAAGAATTTGCGGGCTTTTGAGGGATGGTCATGAGCAGCCCGGAAGCGAGTACACCGCAGGTTGCATCGCTGACCTGCCCGGGTTGCGGCGCGTCGTTAACAGTGCGCTCCATGGGGCGCGCGGTCACCATCGTGTGCAGTTACTGCCACTCCATTCTGGACGCCAAGGATCCGCAGCTTAGAATCCTGCAGCGCTTTGCGACGGCTACGGACGAAGAGACTGCGTTGATCCCGCTGGGAAGCCGCGGAAAATGGCGGGGAGCCGTATACGAGGTGATTGGTTTCCAGCGGCGTGAGATCGAGGTCGAGGGGACCGGCTATAGCTGGCGGGAGTATCTGCTGTTCAGTCCTTACAAGGGGTTTCGTTACTTCACCGAGTTCAACGGCCATTGGAATGACACGACCATTGTTACGGCGCTGCCGGAGGTTGACGGGTCGGCGGTGAAGTACCTGGGGAAGAAGTACAAACACTTCCAATCGGGTTTCGCGCGGACCACTTTCGTGCTTGGGGAGTTCCCTTGGCAAGTGAAGGTCAACGACGACGTTGGGGTAACCGATTATGTGGCTCCGCCCTTCGTGCTGTCGTCGGAAACTTCCGAAAACGAAACTACCTGGACACTGGGCGAGTACGTAAACGGGCCGGAGATCTGGAAGGCCTTCGGGCTGCCCGGCCTGGCACCCACGCCGGTGGGCGTGTACGAGAATCAGCCGTCGCAATTGCGCGTTTCCGCGGGGCAGATCTGGTTTACGTTCTTGGGACTCGCTACCGCGCTCTTCGTGATCTTCACCTTGAACCAGCTTTTCGCGCAACGCGAGCCGGTGTTCCGGGAGGCTTACCAGTTCGCGCCGTCGGGCGGAGAGGCTTCCTTCGTGACGCCGGATTTTGATCTGAAGGGGCGCACATCTTCGGTCGAAGTCCAGACGGACGCGGATGTGTCGAACCAATGGATCTATCTGAACTATGCACTGATCAACGAGGATACGGGCCAAGCTTACGATTTCGGCCGGGAAGTCAGCTATTACAGCGGAATCGATTCGGACGGGGCATGGCACGAGGGGGCGCGGTATGACAGTGTGCTGCTGCCCTCGGTGCCGGCAGGACGCTACTATCTGCGCATCGAGCCGGAAAGCGATCCCGGTTCCGGGTCGATCCGCTACAGGGTGTCGGTCACTCGCGACGTACCGGTGCTGGCGATTTACCTGGCGGCGCTCGCGGCGCTGCTGCTGCCGGCCCTGTTCATATCGTGGCGCACTTATAATTTCGAACAGATGCGATGGGCGGAGAGCGATCATCCCATGAAATCCGTCGGCTCGGGGAACGATGAATGATCTGGAACCGGTTTTATCTGATCTATGGAGCCGTGGTGGTGGTGCTTTTGGGCGCCGGGGCCTACCGCGGTTGGAGCTTTGCGTCGGTCAACGAGATCAAGAATGTGCCGCGGTCCATTCGCGACAATCCCGGCTCTTACCGTGCGATCTATAGCAGCTACCACCACTACACAGGAGGAAAATAAGATGACGCTTCCGTGGGCAAACATTGTCAACGCGTTGGTGTTTGCCGTGATCGGCATTCTAATATTCGTGGTCGCTTTCATCCTGATGGATAAGCTGACCCCGTATCATCTCTGGAAAGAAATCGTGCAGGAGCATAACATTGCCCTGGCGATCCTGATCGGGGCGCTCTCCATGGGCCTGTGCCTGATCATCGCCGCGGCGGTTCATTAAAACGCGTGGCGCTGCTGCTCTTCATTTCGGTCTTCCTGATATCGGCCTGCGGGCTGATTTATGAACTGGTGGCGGGCACGCTGGCAAGTTACCTGGTGGGAGACAGCGTCTTCCAGTTTTCCACGATTATCGGGTGCTATCTCTTCTCTATGGGAATCGGCAGCGCCCTTTCGCGCTATATCCGCCGCGGGCTGGTGCATCGTTTTATCTGGATCGAGCTGATGATCGGATTGCTCGGCGGGTTTTCGTCCGCGATGCTGTTTCTGGCGTTCGCCTATACGCAGGCATTTGCGCTACTGATGTATTTCATCGTTACCGTGATCGGCGTGCTGGTGGGGCTGGAGATTCCGTTGCTGATGCGCATCGTGCGCGAGCGCTTTGATTTTCGGGACGCGGTGGCGCACGTGCTGACGTTCGATTATATCGGCGCGCTGGCGGCTTCGCTGCTGTTCCCGATCATCCTGGTTCCCAAGCTGGGCCTGGTGCGGTCGGCCATGCTGTTTGGCATCATCAACGCCGGGGTGGCGCTGTGGAGCACGCAGCTTTTTGCCGGGCAGTTGGGAGCGCGGCGGCTGCTGCGCGGGGTGTCCATTTTGGTTCTGGCGGTGCTGGTTGGCGGCATGTTTGGGGCGAAGCGGATCACGGCGGCGGCGGAGGACAACATTTATGCGGACGAGATCATTTTCGCCCGCGACACGCGCTACCAGCACATCGTGCTGACGCGGTTCAAAGACGACCTGCGGCTGTTCCTGAACAGCCACCTGCAATTCAGCTCGCGGGACGAATATCGCTACCACGAAGCCCTCGTGCATCCGGGCCTGGCAGCGGTGGCGGCGCCGCGGCGCGTGCTGGTGCTGGGCGGGGGCGATGGGCTGGCTTTGCGCGAGATTTTGAAGTATCCGCTGATCGAGAGCGCGACGCTGGTGGATCTCGATCCGGAGATGACGCGCCTGTTCTCATCCAATCGCATGTTGACCGCGCTCAACCGGCGGTCGTTCCTCTCGCCGAAGGTGCACGTGATCAACGCGGATGCGTTTCCATGGATCGATGCTAATAGTGACAGCTTCGATTTCATTGTGGTGGATTTCCCGGACCCGACTAACTATGCCCTGGGCAAGCTGTACACCACGGCGTTCTACCGGGCGGTAGGGCGCCACCTCAGCCGGCAAGGATTGTTGGTCGTACAGAGCACTTCGCCGATGTTCGCCCGCGATTCTTTCTGGTGCATCGAGTCGACTCTGCGCCAGGCCGGATTGCAGACGTACCCATATCACGTGTACGTGCCGTCTTTTGGCGAGTGGGGCTTCATCCTCGCGGGATCGCATGATTACGCGATGCCGCAGAGCTTACCCGCCGGGCTGCGCTTTCTGAGCGTGGGGACACTCGCCACGCTGTTCCAGTTTCCGCCCGATATGGCGCGCATGGCGATGCCGGCCAACACTTTGAACGACCAGGTGCTGGTGCGCGCATACGATAAGGATTGGAAGGATATCAGTCATTGATCGCCACACGCCGCCGGTTCGTGAGTAGCGGATGCGCGGCCCTGATCGGGATGACGGCGAAGGGCGAACGGCGGATCGCTGGTTCGTTCGTCAACGATTCGTTCCGGGCGGGGCACAAGATCCGCGACAGGGCTCTGGTGGCGCCGGCGTCGCGCGACGAGCGCATTCCCGTAGTGATCATTGGCGGTGGGATTGCCGGACTGAACGCTGCGTGGCGGCTGGAGAAGCGCGGGTTTCGGGATTTCGTCCTGCTGGAGATGAACGACCAGGCCGGCGGCAATGCGCGGTCTGGCGAAAACGAAGTGAGCGCCTATCCCTGGGCGGCTCACTATGTGCCCGTGCCAGGACCGAAGGCGGTCTTCGTCAGGGAGTTGTTCGAGGACCTGGGCGTGCTGCGCGACGGGATCTGGAACGAACGCTTTCTATGCTTCAGCCCGCAGGAACGACTGTTCCTTTACGGCAAATGGCAGGAAGGAATTGAGCCGGCGGCGGGGCTTAACCGGCGGGATCGGGAACAGTTTAAGAAGCTGGAGGAGTTGTTCGCGGGATTCCGGGCGAGCGGCGGGTTCACGATACCTATGGAACTGGGTGTGGAGCAAAGCCGGCGGGATCTGGACCGGCTTTCTTTCGGGGACTGGCTGCGCCAGGAAGGAATCGATTCCCGGGTAGTGCTGTGGTACATGAACTATTGCTGCCGGGATGACTATGGCGCCGTGGCGGCAGACACGTCCGCGTGGGCCGGCGTGCATTACTTTTCGTCGCGCCCGGCCGAGGAGAAGGGTCCACTGACTTGGCCCGAAGGCAACGGTTGGATTACGAAGCAATTATTGAAGCGCCTGGCAGGGCACGTTCGAACGGGCCAGATGGTGCGCCGCATCGTGCGTCAGGAGAATCTGTATCAGGTGGTTGCAGATGGCGTGCGGCTCGTTGCGGACGCGGTAATTTATGCCGCCCCGACGTTTCTGGCGCCCTATCTGGTTGAGGGATTCGGCCGGCTCGATGGGTTTGAATACTCGCCTTGGCTGACGGCTAATTTGACGCTGGACCGTCCGCCGCGCGGGGCGGGCGTTGCGGAACGGGCGTGGGACAACGTGGTGGCGCATTCGCCTACGCTGGGCTATGTGGATGCGACGCATCAGACGGTCCGCACGCAAGTGGATCGCATGGTGTGGACCTTTTACTGGGCATTGGCTGACGGCTCGCCGGCCGCTAATCGTTCGCTGCTGCTCGGGAAAGATTGGGGCTATTGGAGCGAGGCCATTCTGCATGACTTGGAGCGCGTACATCCGGACATCCGGAACTGCGTCGCGCGCATCGACATCATGCGGATGGGACACGCAATGGTGCGGCCGGTAGTGGGTTCGATTTTCAACACACAACGGCGCAGGCTGGCGATGGGGCAGGGAAGGCTGCTATTTGCCAATTCGGATGTGAGCGGGCTTTCGCTTTTCGAAGAAGCGCAATTCCGGGGCGTGACGGCGGCGGACACCGTCCTACGGCGGCTAGGACGGGCCTAGCCGCCTGATTGGCGCTCGAATTCCGGGTTACTGCAGCGAGGTTGTAAATACAACGTCAACCCAATAGTTACTGGACTGGCTAGAGGCCTGAGGAAAGGCCTGACTGCTTGCGAACGCCCCATTGGCTCCATACTGGCCATCTATTGGAGCGTAGAGCACGCTGTTGGTCGCGCCCTTGGTGGCGAAATAGGCGACGTCGTTCGCGTAGTTACCTTTTGGGGCCCAGTAGGAAATTACGTACACAGCATTTGCGGTAACCGCGATGGGCGAGTCGAAGTTGGCCTGCTGCCAGCTGTTAATGGATTCATTCGTAAAGGTAACCGTGCCGAGCAGCGTGCCGGTGGAGGTCCACAGGTATCCCACATGGGTTCCGACGTTCGCATGACTCTTATAAAACCGTATGCCGGTGACATACCCGTCGGTGGTGGGGGTAAACTCCATGCCCAGTTCAGCAGCGGTTGTGCCGGGTGCGGAGGGAGTGCCCGGAATATTGGAGGGTTTCCAGAAGGAAACCACCGCCCCGGTCCCTACCGTGGAGGTTAGGTTGAAAATCACGTCTACCCAATAATTGGTAGCGGAGGCCTCGTTGCAGGGAAAGGCGCCATTACCGTTGATGTAAATGCCATCGGGCGCACTATGGCTATCAGCGGGAGCTTGCAGGGGCGCGTTATTTACACCGGAATTGGTGAAGTAGCCATTATCGGCCGCGGTATGGCCTTTGGGGGCGTGATAAGAGATCACATAAACGGTGCCCGGTGAAATGGCAACCGGGGAGGGGAAATAGGCGGTTTGCCAACCCGAGGCCGTCTCGTTTGAAAAAGTTACCTTCGCCAGGCGGGTTCCCGTGGAGGACCATAAGCTGCCGATGTGTGTTCCGGTATTGGTGGCACCTTTGAAGAAGCGCACGCCGGTGGCGTAGCCTGCCACGGAAGAGGTGAATTTCATGCCCACTTCGATGGCCTGTTTGCTGGTTGACGCGGGATTCACGGGCTGAGCCGAGGAGGACCAAATCGAACAGGGACACATGATGGTGAATGACACCGACTGAGACGTGTTGTTGACCGATGCCGTGAGGACAACGGATTCCTCGGATGGCGGCGCGACAGTGGCGGCGCTCACCTGGAAGGCTGCTGTGGATGATGCCGCGGGCAGCGTTACCGAGGACGGCACAACTAGAGCCGGACTGCCGGCCGAGATAGAAATGGTGAGTCCCGCGGATGCAACGGCGGAGAAAGTCGCGGTGCAACTGCTCGCTGCGCCGGCGTTGAGTAGCGTGGGGTTGCAGGACAACCTGGTAATCGTGATCGGTACCGCCAGGCTCAACGTGAAGCTTTGAGTGGAACCGTTCAGGGATGCGGTGATAGAGGCAGTCTGGTTGGTGGTGATCGTGCCTGCGGTGGCCGTGAAGTTGGCGGAGGATGCTCCGGCAGGGACCGCGATGGCAGCGGGGACGGTCAGGGCCGCGTTGTTGCTGGTTAACGCGACCGTACTGCCGCCTGCGGGCGATGGTTGATTCAAGGTAGCAGTGCAAGTCGACGTCGAGCCCGAGTTAACGGTCGCGGGGTTGCAGGTTAGCGTTGTGACCGTCATGGGGGAGACGAGGTTCAGAGTGGTGGTTTGCGTGGATCCGTTCAGGGAGGCGGTGAGGGAGGCAGTCTGGTTGGTGGTAATCGTGCCTACGTTCGCTGTGAAGTTGGCGGAGGATGCTCCGGCGGGGACCGTGACGGAAGAGGCGACAGTCAGGGCCGCGTTATTGCTGGTTAACCCGACCGTACTGCCGCCTGCGGGCGATGGTTGATTCAAGGTAGCAGTGCAAGTCGACGTCGAGCTCGAGTTAACGGTCGCGGGGTTGCAGGTGAGCGCGGTGACCAGCATGGGGGCGAGCAGGTTCAGGACAGCGGTTTGCGTGGATCCGCTCAGGGAGGCCGTAACGGAGGCACTCTGGCTGGCGGTGATTGTGCCTGCGGTGGCCGTGAAGTTGGCGGAGGATGCACCCGCCGGGACCGTGATGGCGGCGGGGACGGTCAGGGCGGGGTTGTTGCTGGTGAGAGTAACTGTGGTGCCGCCTGCAACCGCAGCCTGATTTAGGGTCACGGTGCACGCCGACGCGGCGCCGGAGTTGACCGTGGCCGGGTTGCAGACGAGTTGAGCGACACTAAACGGATAGACGACGGTAATCGAGCCCCCGGTCGCTACTATAGGAATGGCGTTACCAGCTAAGGATGCGCCGATAGCATTCGCGACGCCAATGGATGTTCCAGTTGTGCCCGGCGCGACGGTCACGGTTACAACGGCGACTACTCCGGCGGGGATCGTATTTGGGTTAATGCCGGTAACCACGCACAGATAGGAGCCCGGGCTGGGCGCGCACGCCAAGCCTTTACTAGAGTTCGTAGCCGACGTGCCAGGAAGCGCACTTATCGAGACGATGTTAGAAGGTGAATAAACAAGAGTCCACTCAAGCCCAGCGGGCGGAACGCCACCGGTGGAACTCAACGAGAGATTCAAGGACACTGTTCCACCGGGAGGTACGATTCCAGAGGACAAGACCAAAGAGTCTGTCTGACCAAAAGCGATGGTACCAGACAGGGAAAGGAACATGACAGCGATGGCGTGTCTGACTATCAGGCTGGACATAGGCGCTCGTTAAGAAGAATCGTACTTGCGAGCACCCGACCTGCATCGGTGATTTTAGTTAGATTGTCAGATATTATTAACCTATCTCAGTGATTTGCCGGCCGTTAATAGTAACTAGCATGCCCTAATAAGTTACTATTTGTTAGCTTAGGTAACGTCTGAATGCTGCTTAGCTTGCTGAAATTCGAAAGGAATTGCGAACGAGGGAGGAGTGCAACGATTGTGGCCCGCAAGGCGCTGGATGTGCTTGGCTCATGAGATCAGAGGGGTGTTTGGACGGTGTTTGACAGATGCTCAAGCAGTTTGGGCCGTACGCGAATCATCGAGTTTGGCAGCTTCCATGGCAAGGCTTTCACGATAAGAGCGCAGTGCCAATTCGGTTCTGCTTGTCACGTTCAGCTTGCGGAAAATATGGTGGAGGTATTCCTTTATTGTGCCTTCGCTTAGGCACAGTTCATAGGCGATCTCCTTGTTGGCTTTCGCCTGCTGAACCAAGGCCACTATCTGGCGCTCACGCGGAGAAAGGTCCGCCGAGCCGCGTTGCCGGTCCCTATTTCCGGGCCTTCGGCACGCCGGACAGATGTAATTCTTGCTCAACGCACGAAATCCACTTCCACACCGGGCACAACTTCGTGGCATCGGCACGACCACATTAGAGGCGGCTGCACGGTTGAGTTCCATTTGCCCATTTAGTGGTGGAGGAGGGTATAAATTCTGCATTTTTTTGACCTCCTCCCCGAATGACTATTTTACGAACGGATAGGGGCGCGTCACCAGCGGGCGCTGAGAACGCGATTTTGAAGATTCCGTAGGCGGCCGCCGCGGCCAACCGCTTTCGCGCGGCCGGCAGCACCGCAACGTGGTGGTTCACGGCGTCAAGTAATCCGGGCAAAACCGCAGACCCCGGAGCGCTACTGAAGTGCGGTTGAGAATACAACATCAACCCAATAATTGGTAGACTGCACCGACGTATGCGGAAACGCCTGGCTGGCGGAGAATACACCGTTGGGATTGTACAGACCGTCGACCGTTGCGTACAGCATCTGGCTGGTCACACCGGAAGTCGCGAAGTAACCGATGTCATCTGCGTAGTATCCTTGCGGAGCCCAGTAAGAGACCACGTATGTGGTATTGGCGGAAATCGGGATAGGTGAGGCGAAATCGGCCTGCTGCCATCCGGCGGATCCCTCATTGGTAAATGTGACGGAGCCGAGAAGCGTCCCGGCAGCAGTCCAAAGATAGCCGATGTGAGTTCCCGTGTTTCGGTAGCTTTTAAAGAACCGCACGCCCGTTACATAGCCGCTGGTGCTGGAGGTAAACGCGGTTCCCAATTCAGCCGCCGTAGTACTGGGCGCGGCTGCGGTAGTGGGCTGATCGGATATCTTCCAGAGCGAAACCGGCGAGGCTACGCCCACGATGCGAGCCAGATTGACAATCACGTCGACCCAATAGTTGGTGCCGGCAGCGTCGGTCGTCGGGAATGCGCTGGCGCCGTAGACATAGACGCCGTTAGATGCCGTCTGGCTCTCTTCCGGAGACAAAAGAGGCGCGTTGCTTACACCGTGACTGGTGAAGTACCCGGCGTCGGCGGCGTTGTGTCCGACTGATGCATGATACGAGATGATATACGTCGTGTTGGCGTTAATTTGCACGGCTGCCGGGAAGTAAGCTGTCTGCCAGCCCGTGGCAGTCTCGTTGGAGAAAGTGACGGTGGCGAGCAAGGTTCCGGTTGAGGACCAAAGGTTGCCAAGGTGAGTTCCCGTGTTGCTGGTGCCTTTATAAAAGCGCACACCGGTGACGTAGCCCGAGGTGGCCGAGCTAAAACGCATTCCCACTTCGATCGCCTGCTGGTTCGTTGATGCCGGGTTGATGGGCACGGCAGTTGTGGGCCAGATGGAGCACGGGCACATGATCGTGAAAGCCAAGGATTGCGAAGAATTGTTCAGGGTGGCCGTGAGGGAAGCGGCTTCCTCGCCTTGCGGCGTTACGCCGGCTGCCTGCACTCCGAAAGTTGCGGAGGATGAGGCAGCGGGGACCATCACCGAAGTATGTGTCGCCAGGTTGGGATTAGCGGAGGAAAGGGAAACGGTTACGCCGGCGGAAGGGGCCGGCGCCGATAAGGTGACCGTGCACAGAGTGCCAGCGCCAGCATTGAGCTGGGTAGAGGTGCAGGAAAGCGAGCTGATGCCGATAGACCCCACCAGGCTGATCGTGGTGCTTTGGGAAGAGCCGTTCAACGAAGCGGTGACAGTGGCGTTCTGGTTACTGGTGACGTTGGTAGCTGTAGCCGCAAAATTTGCGGTGGTCGAGTTCGCGGATACCGTAACTGTGGCGGGTACGGTCAGCGCGGAATCATTGCTGGCCACGGCGACGACACTGCCGCCGGTGGGCGCTGGCTGATTCAAGGTCACGGTGCAGGTATAAGAGTTCGGGGAACTGGTAGGATTGCATGCCACCGTGGATACTATCATGGGAGCCACCAGATTAAGGGTGACTTTTTGAGAGGAGCCGTTTAAGGAGGCTGTGATGGTGGCACTTTGGGAGGTGGTGAAATTGCCCGCGTTCGCGTTGAATACAGCGGAGATGACCCCGCCAAGTACGTTAACAGAGGCTGGCACGGCGAGCATCCCGTTGCCGCTGGAGAGCGAAACCGTCAGGCCCAGAAAAGGCGCCAGCGCGTTCAGCGTAACCGTACAGACCGACGCTCCGCCGGGAGCCAGCGTTGTTGGAATGCATACGACGCCGGACACTAGCGCGGGAACGCTAATGCTAATCGTGCCGCCGCTGCCGGGAGTTTGAATCGCCTGCCCGTTGGCGGACGCTCCAAGAGGGTTACTGAGGCCGATAGGAACTGTAGTGGCGGTTAGAGAGACGGTGATGTTGATCACGGCCACGACGCCGCTTTGAATGGTGTTGCCGTTCAATCCGGATAGCAGGCACATATAAGTGCCGGCGCTGCCCGCGCACGAAATCGATTTGCCCGCGGCCGTGGCGGCCGTACCAGCGCTGGCAGAGATTGAAGTTACCGCGGCTGTGGGATACGAAATCGTCCATTGCAGCGCGGCCGGCTGGTTGCCCGACGAAGACGTCAGGGACAAATTCAATGACGCCGTGCCCCCGGGGGTGGTTGAGGCCGAAGACAAGGCCAGAGAATTGGATTGACCGAAGGCCGCTGTGCCCGTTAGGAGGACCGCAACGACTCCCGCAGCGAACTGCAATGTTTGTTGGGGCATTAAAGTGTCATGTAAACACCCGATTCTGGCTGCCACAAGCTGAAAATGGTTAGTGTTAGTTAATTGGAATAACGAACGTTAGTTATCGCGCTCGTGCTAACTTTGCACGTAAACCACGTTCGATCAGGCACACTACGGCCCCGGTATTTACAGGGCAATTAACAAACTTGGATCGAGCCGCCAGCGATCTGCAATCTTCAGATTAAGAGACCTGTTTCAACTCATTCAACGTGAGCCGCGGTATGGAAGCATTTAGCCGCGACAGCGCGAGTTCCGTTCGGTTAGTGACTTTTAGTTTGCGAAAGATATGGTGAAGATATTCTTTTACGGTGCCTTCGGTCAGGCATAGCTCATAGGCGATTTCTTTGTTCGTCTTGGCGAGACAGATCAGGTCTACGATCTGCTGTTCGCGGTTGGAGAGCTGTCGGCGTTCCTCGGGCCTTCGAGTTGCGACCCGCGGCCGGCGGCACTGAGGACAAATGTATTCTCTACCGGAACTACTGAAACGGTTTCCGCAGCGTGCGCAACTTCGCGAATCAGGCATGATAACTTGCGAGAGTGCATTATTAAATGTAGTCATAACAAATCGGTATTGCCGTTAGTATTTACTCTTTGTTTCAAAATCTGCCGATTGGTGCTCTTCGGGCTCGCTGGGTGCGCACACGCGTACTCACACGCATGACGCGCAAGAGGCTCAAGACAATCCCAGAAAGACCGGACTTCCCCATGTTCCAGTTTCCAGTTGCTGCCAAATGCCGAAGTATCGACTATGTACAGCCGGCGAACGAAGCCGCTCCGTCGGTCTACCGCCCGCTGTTCGAAAACATAAACTCGGGAGCGCCAGAAATGACGCCTCGCAGTGCTGCGACATCCCGGGTTAGTCAGTGCCGATGAAACTTGTGAGTGAACGGACTGAGCAAGTCACGTGCCAAATGTCCTTATCCATACGAGTCGGCGTAAAGCTATGATTTATTGGATGGTTACGAAATTGTAACGAGCGAGTACTACTCCCTGCGTTTAGTACTTCTTACACATGTGGCCAGATCGTGAAGGTAAGGAAGCAGGGACACCACTGGTGTGAGGTGCAAGCATTCGGCGATTCCGCCGGGATCTGCCTTAATAGGCTCATCGCGCGCGAAACGTGCGGGTGTGTCGTATGCCGGCACGGAAGGCGAATCAGGGTGGTCTTTCGCTCGCCGATCTCGGTGAAAGATTTAGGATAGAGAATTAAAGATCTGTTGGTCGTCTATTAAGTTGCCGAAGAGCGAGAAGAAGGCCCTGCGTGCTGTCATGCGTTTCCTAACGAAATGCAACGTTGCGCGATGGCTACGAAAACAGCTATCTTTGGGGCAAAACAGGTGAAGAACTTGGCACCAACCTTGGCACACTGCGATGTCGCGTGCGGGTGGAGCTCAGCGCCGGCCCGAATTGGTGGGGCCGCGCTTTCCAGCCTCCGTGGCGGCAGTGAAGTCGAAATGGAAGGATCCTTCGAGTGCGCAAAGCGATTCTGGTAGTCTCAGCCGTGGCATTGTGGTGCTCCGTTGCTTCGGGGCAGAAGGTAAACGGTACGGATTGCGAACGTTACCACAAAACGCGTAGTAAGGCGGGCACATTCCCCGAGGGAGACTAGATAATGCGGCTATTCGATGAAGCTTTTGCACAGCACAAGGCGGGAACGCCTGTAATGTTAGCCATTGCGGTGTGTGTCTGCTTTCTGAATTCGACGAGCGCCGCCGCCGCGGGCAGCGTCGCCTATGTGCAGGGAAATTACAGCACGCCCCAAAGTCCTCAGACCTCTGTGACCGTAACATTTACAGCCGCGCAGGTAGCGGGCGACCTTAACGTCGTGGTCGCTGGCTGGAACGATAGCCAAGCCACGGTCAAGAACGTTACTGACACAGCAGGCAACGTTTACAGTCTCGCGGTAGGGCCAACGGTCGTCAGCGGCGCAGCGTCGCAATCCATCTACTACGCTTCGAATGTCGCAGCGGTGGCTGCCGGGGCCAACAAGGTAACCGTGACGTTCTCCACGGCAGCCACCTCCGCCGACATCCGGATCCTGGAGTACAGCGGCGTCGCTCCTATCAGCCCTGTGGATGTTACAGCGGCAAGTAGCGGCAGCAGCGCGACCAGCAGTAGTGGTGCGGCGACAACAACGAATGCGACCGATCTGATTTTTGGCGCCAACTTAGTTCTTAGCATGACCACCGGCCCTGGCAGCGGGTTCACTTCACGCCTTTTGACGGCTCCGGACGGCGATATCGCCGAAGATCAAGCGGTTACTTCTGTAGGCAGCTATATTGCAGCGGCTCCAGTAAGCCCGTCCAACTCATGGATCATGCAGATGGTTGCTTTCAAAGTCGGGAGTGCTATTAGCGCTTGCGATTTGAACGCGGACGGGGCAGTTAATATCCTTGACGTCCAGTTAGCCACCGACATGGATTTGGGAGCTACGCCTTGTACCGGGCCAGCCGGGCTATGTAATGTAGTGTTCGTGCAGGACGTGCTGAACTCAGTGTTAGGGCAGCCGTGCGTCATGGTTGCACTCAGCGCGACCCCGTCTACGATGAACTTCGGAAACGTGACTGTAAACGGTACCGGCACGCAATCGGTTCAACTGACCGCCGCCGGGAGTGGGACGACGATCATCTCTCAGGTTACTGTCACGCCACCGGTCTTCGGGCTTGCCGGACTCACGCTGCCACTTAGTCTGCCGGCGGGACAGAGCGCCAGTTTCAACGTGACGTTTAAGCCGACGGCTACGGGTAGCGCCAGCGGCAGCCTGGCTATCGTCAGCAGTGCGCTGGATTCCACGGTGAATGTGCCGATTTCCGGCACAGGGGTTACGGTGACTGCGCATAGTGCCTCGTTGAGTTGGACTGCCAGCAATTCGCCCAATATCGCTGGTTACAACGTTTACCGCATAGCTTCGTCGAGTTCCACGGCACCAAATCCGCCGTATGCGAAGCTGAACTCTTCGCTGGTTTCCGCTGTGAGCTATCAGGATACGGCCGTACAGGCAGGTGCTTCGTACTACTACTACACAACGGCCGTCGATACGAGCAACAACGAGAGCGCTCCTTCGAATATCGTGCAGGCGGTGATACCCACCCCGTAGGGCGAACACGCCACGAGTGGCAATCGACAGGGCGGCTTAGATAAGCGCCCGAGAGCAAATAAGGCGTTATTTCCTAGAGACGTAACAAGTATGACGTGGGAAGGGTATATATGCCGTCTCAACCTCTCGGGTTTCTATTCCGCCTAGAAATTCCATTCGGCGCAAGAAAGCCGTAAGTTTCAGCCAACGTCGTTCTCGGGATTGAATTCATAGGAAATCCCATCGTTTCAATGTGATCGTGGTGCTCGTAACCTATTGTAAGTCATTCGTTCTATAGGTACTAAGAAAAACTGGTAGAACTAAATGGGAGGGCGATATCCGTTGACAAAAATCTAACTTTAGTCTACAAAAGGGAGGTGGGCATCGGGCGGTTTTAAAAGGCCGGACCTTTCTTGGGACCTTTAGAGGGCGGTAGCTTGTTCAAAGTGCCTGCTCTAGTGTTTTCATCATACAAGTTGGACGGATGCGGATCAGCCTTGAATGCTGGCCGCGCGGAATGAGGTATTGTCCTTGTCGGATTTTTGTAGTGTTCCCGCGAATAGTTGGTACGCGCTGCAAACAAAGCCAAAGCATGAAAAGACTGTAGCTACGCTTTTGGAGGGCAGAGGGTACCAACAATTCCTGCCCCTTTATCAGAAGTGGCATCGCACGGCCGGCAGGATGAGGGGGGTACTTCTGCCAATCTTTCCGGGATATGTATTCTGCAATTTTGATCGCAACCGGCGCCAGCCAATCCTGATGACTTCCGGGGTGTTCAGCATCCTGGGCGGCCCAAATGGGCCCGAGGCGATCCCGGATGCGGAGATTGCCGGAATCCAGGCAACTTGCGCCTCCGGATTGCAGGTAAGTCCTTGGCCCTACCTGGAGCGTGGAGATCGAGTACGGGTGGAGTTCGGTCCGCTGCAGGGTGTCGAAGGCATGTTTCTCACGGAGAGAAACTCTTCAAGGTTGGTTATTTCCATCGAAATCCTCAAACGCTCGGTTGCGGTCGAGGTCGACCGAAACTGGGTCCTTCCCCTGGCTAATCGCCGGAGCCCCGTTCAAACGCATTTTGCGGAACCTTCCCCGCGGCGTCCAGAACCCATAATCTTGCCCACCTCTGCCGCTTGAAACGGATCAGGTGATCGCCGGATTGCTGACTCAACGCATTGTTTCACCGCCACCGAATCAAAAAATGGGTAAAACCCGTTCGGTGACCTGCTAGTAACCTCCAATTTCAAACAGATATCGAGGAGCCTGCACTACCGGGCGATCAAAAACGTGAGTTTCCTACGCCGAAATCGAATCATCAGCGTCCGAGTCTCCCAGGACGAGTACGAACAAGTGGAGCGCATCAGCCGGGAGCACGGAGCCAACAGTGTGTCGGATTTTGTGCGTCGGGTCTTGACCAGCTCAGGGTTCTCGATTCTGGATGACGAGCCCATAACGCGGGGAGTCCAGGCGCAAGTTGACGCATTACAGCGGCAAGTCGACTGGCTGGCCAGCCTTATCCAACCGGGTCGGGGCGAGGGCGGCCCGTACGCAAACGGACCGACGCCGGGCGCGGCCGCAGTTATGGGTTCGATTGATCCAATTCCAGTTCGCGTAGGAAGTGCTTCGAGCGGATCGGTGCAAGACGCGTAATGCTGCATTCGATTTTCCGGTGGAGAGTGGAACCGGGAGCAGGTGAGCTCTGATGGATCCGCAAGCCGTCATACGAGACTTGCTCGAAGAGAAGCGCAGACTGGACTCGGTGATTTCGTTCCTGGAATCGCTAGAGAGTGGGGCGGCCCTTCCCTCGGGTCCGGTGTCGAAACGCAGGGGCCGGCGATCGATGTCGAGCGAGGAACGCCGCATCGTTTCGGAGCGCATGAAGAATTACTGGGCCAAGCGCCGCCGTGCGGCGCGCGATAAGAAGGTCGCAAGTTCCCGCTCGGGAACTTCGTGAGTAGATCCCCGCAGTTTCAGAGAACGTTCCTTTCCCTTGGTAATCTCTCAAGGACCGTCAGTAGTGCTCCAAGCCGTCCGTCGGCGGCTGGGCGTGGCTGCGATGGCAACAGTCTCGCAACGAGCGTTTCCCAGCCAAGAGCGATAGAGGTGAGCAAGAGCATGTGGAAGACTTTTCGCCGAGCCAGCAAATTAGGCACCGGTTCAAATGGCCACAATTCCTCCAATGGTCCTTCCGGCCTCGGGATGCTCGCGCAGGACGCCTTCGCGCGGATGCTCAGTTTGGAACGGAAGAGGACCGAACGGTCCGGCAGGCGTTTCGTCCTGATGCTGCTCGAAGCCAGCAAGCTTCTAAGGCATGGGCCTAACGAACAGACACTCGATCGGATTCTTCTGGCTCTTATCCAGTTCAACCCGGGAGACCGATATACAAGGCTGGTATACCGCCGGGTCCGTGTTGGGGGTGATCTTCACTGAGATCGGGGAAGCCGACGGCAGGTTTGTGGCGCAAGCTTTGTTGAACAAAGTCACGAATGCGCTGTGCGGTACGCTGGGAATCGAACATATCAGCGAGATCAGCGTCTCGTTCCACATCTTTCCCGAGGATTGGCACAAAGACGGCCCGGGTGGAGAAGCGGATTCCCGGTTGTACCCCGATTTGATGCAGGAGGCGGACGCTAAGCGAACTTCCCACGTTTTAAAGAGGATGTTGGACATCGTGGGCAGCCTGGCGGCGCTTACCATTCTGACGCCCGTGTTTGCGGTGATCGCAGCGGCGATCAAACTTACTTCGGCCGGTCCAGTGCTTTACCGGCAGATCAGGCTGGGACAGCACGGTAAGAAGATTCACATTCTTCAAGTTCCGCTCGATGTATACCTCGACGGACCACACCATCCACCAGGAATACGTGAAGCGCCTGATTGCGGGGAACGAAGCGGCTTCTGGACAGAACGGCGGTACAAAGGTTTTCAAACTCACCAACGATCCGAGAATCACCCGGATTGGCGGTTTTCTGCGGCGAACCAGCCTGGATGAGCTACCGCAGTTCTTCAACGTCCTGTGCGGGGACATGTCGCTGGTCGGTCCGCGGCCGCCGGTTCCGTATGAATTTGAGCATTACGACCTGTGGCATAAACGCCGGCTCCTGGCGGTCAGGCCGGGAATCACGGGCCCGTGGCAGGTCGGGGGCCGCAGCAAACTTGGATTCGATGAAATGGTTCGAATGGACATCGAATACGCCACCTCCTGGACCGTTTGGCTGGACCTGAAGATTCTGATTAAGACGCCTGCAGCAGTCCTGACCTTGGACGGCGCCTACTAACGGTACGGGCGCAGGCTGCCTGCGCAGCCCGTAAGGAAGACACAACATGATTCGCGTTGGCGTCATCGGTTACGGTTACTGGGGGCCTCGTGTGGCCCGTAACTTCCACGACCTGGAAAGTTGTGAACTCGCCTCCATCTGCGACAAACGCCCGGATGTGGCACGTCGCGCAAAGCAGGCTTATCCAAACGCCCAAGTGACATCGGACGTCCACGAAGCCATTACCTCGCCGGATATCGACGCGGTGGCCGTGGTCACGCCCGTCTGGACGCATTTCGAACTCGCCAAGGCCGCCCTCGAGAACGGCAAGCACATTTTCGTGGAGAAGCCCTTCACCTCGACTGCCGCGCAGGCCGAAGAACTGATCGACCTGGCCGACCGAAAACACCTCCAGATCATGGTGGATCACACGTTCCTATTCACCGGCGCCGTGAAGAAAATGCGGGAGCTGATTGATGACGGAACGCTCGGGCAGCTTTACTACTACGATTCGACCCGGGTAAATCTGGGTCTGTTCCAGCATGATGTCAACGTGATTTGGGATCTCGCGCCGCACGATCTTTCGATCATGGACTACCTGATCCAACGGAAGCCGGAAGCCCTCGTAGCGACCGGCCAGGTACATCTCAACGGCTTTGAAGATCTGGCCTATCTTACCATCTACTTTCCAGATCGCATGATCGCGCACATCAACGTCAACTGGCTTTCGCCGGTTAAAGGTGCGCTCCACTCTGATCGGCGGCGAGAAAAAGATGCTGGTGTGGAACGATCTGGAAGCGGACGAGAAGATCAAGGTTTACGACAAGGGCGTAAAGATCAAGAACGGGCAGAGCATTTCCGACTTGCTGGTGAGTTACCGTTCGGGCGACATGTGGTCGCCGAGGGTGGAACAGGGCGAGGCTCTGGCGACGGAAGCGAAATACTTCATCGAGTGCGTCTCGAAAAACCAGAAGCCATTCAATGATGGTGAAGCCGGTCTGCGCGTGGTGAAGATGCTGGAGGCTGCCAATCTTTCGCTGCAGGAGCGGGGAAAGGCGGTCGAGCTGTGAGTCCGTTTCAGTGCAATCGCCTCCGACGTGAAGCTCGGCGAGAACGTGAAGCTCTCTCAATTCATCAATCTCTACGGCTGTGAAGTTGGCGATGAGACCAAGATCGGTGCATTCGTCGAGATTCAAAAGAACGCCAAGGTCGGTAAGAGATGCAAGATATCGAGCCATACCTTCATTTGTGAAGGCGTCACAATCGAAGATGAAGTGTTTGTCGGCCACGGCGTAACTTTCACCAACGACAGTTATCCCAGGGCTACGACTGACGGGGCAGTTACAGACAGAAGCTGACTGGCACGTGGAGAAGACGCTGATTAAGAAGGGCGCATCGATCGGATCGGGGGCGACGATTCTGTCGAAGGTTGACCAGTCGGCGAGAATGCGATAGTGGGCGCCGGCAGTGTGGTTACCAAGAGACGTGCCGGCAAACGTTATAGTTGCGGGAAACCCGGCTCGCCGACCTGCAGGTCGATCGAGTCTATGGCACGTTACGGAGCACAAAATGAATGGACAACAGCAAAATACCATTTCTTGATCTTGTCACTCCTCACGAAGAGCTGAAAGAGGAGCTGTGCGGCGTCTTTCGAGAGGGCGTTGGAGACCGGAGGATTTGTCGGCGGGCCCGATGGTGGAAGGGTTCGAGCGAGACTTTGCCGCATTCTGCGACTCGACATACTGTGTTGGCGTGGGGAGCGGCACCGACGCGCTGCGATTCGCCCTGATGGCGGCCGGAGTGGAAGCAGGCGATATCGTCATCACTGTTCCGAATACCTTCATCGCCACAGTGGAGGCCATATCTCAGGCTGGAGCACTTCCGGCTTTTGTCGACATCGATGAGCGAACATACAACATGGACCCGGAAAGACTCCGCGAGTACCTTGAGGACGCAATGCACGATCGATGCGCATCGGGCAAGCTAATCCATCTGGCAAGCGGGCGCAGGGTTACGGCGGTTGTGCCCGTGCACCTCTACGGCCAGACGGCAGACATGGACCCGATTCTGGAGCTGGCCGAACGATACAACCTGATGGTGATCGAGGATGCCTGCCAGGCTCATGGTGCCGAGTACTTCTCGGCAAGCGAGAATCGGTGGAGGAAGGCCGGGTCCATGGGCCGCGCCGCGGCCTTCAGCTTCTATCCGGGAAAGAACCTGGGGGCCTGCGGAGAAGCCGGCGCGGTCACAACCAATGATGCGGAACTGGCGCGCAGGATCAAGATGCTGCGCGACCATGGCCAGGCGCGCAAGTATTACCACGACATGGAAGGATACAATGGCCGGCTGGATGCCATT
>CAWJJQ010000017.1:0-143997 GCA_963843255.1 Bryobacterales bacterium
TCAGATCGATCTGCAGTTTCTCCGCGTACTCGAGGATGCGCTCCACGGTATCGCCGCCGGCCAGGTGATCCCGCGGCCGCGAGCCCCCGCGCCTTGCAGCCATTCCACCGATTCGTCGAGCATTCGCCGGTAGCCGTGATCTCATCGACGATGCACGGGATGACCGGCGGCGCCCGCCGCGAGCGACCGGATCGAGCGCGCCGGCCGGGATGATCGAGAGCCCGAAGACCTCGGCCTTCAGGAAAATTGACAGATCGGCGCCCGCTGACGCTCGCCGGCCGGCCGCCGATCCGTCGTAGCAAAGCAAAACGCGCTTGAACATTAACGATCCCCTGCCGCTGATTCGCAAGCCAATCCCCCCGCGAATGCCCCGGCTCATCGATCCGCAAACCGCTGCAGGTGAAAGTCGCCGTCGCCGAGCAGCATTTCGATGGCGGTCAGCCGCTTGAACCAGTGGCTCACCTTGAGCTCATCGGTCATTCCCATGCCGCCGTGAAGCTGCACGGCTTGCTGTCCGACGAAACGGGCGGCCTCGGCGATCAGGAACTTGGCCGCCGACAGCGAGCGGCGGCGTCCGAGACGTCGGGGGCCGCGCAGCGCACGTCGCGAGGAAGCTCATGGAGCGGGATTGCTCCAGATGGACGGTCATATCGGCGATGCGGTGCTGCAGTGCCTGAAAGCGGCCGAGCGGCTGGCCGAATTGTCGCCGGGTGTTGAGATATTCGACGGTGGTCCGGAGCAGCGCCTGCATGATGCTCACGGCCTCCGCGCACAGCGGCGGCGAGCCCCACATCGATCGCCGCCTCGATCGCCGGCAGCGCCTCGCCCTCGGTGCCGAGCCGTGCGGCCCCGGCACTCGCACCCCCTCGAGACACAGGTCGGCGGCGCGCTGCCCATCGACGGTGAGATACTCGATCGAGCCGAGTCCCGGCGAGGCGCGAGGTACCAGAAAGAGCGACAGGCCGTCGGCATCGCCGCCATCCCTGACGGTGCGCGCGGACAAGACGAACATGTCGGCGAGTCCCGCATGCGCGACCACCGCCTTGTGGCCATCGAGCCGGAATTCCGCCGCCCGCGGGCTCGGCGCGCGTCTCAACCCAGCGGAGTATCGAAGCGCGACCCGGGCTCGAAATGGGCGAGCGCCGCGATGCGCTCTCCGCGGCCATGGCGCGCAGCAGCTCGGCGGCGCGGCGTTGCTCTCGTAATGCCGCAGCAGCGCGGTCGCAATCACGGCGCTGGTGAGAACCGGCTCGAGCAACAGACTCGGGCCGCAGGCCTCCATCAACGCCAGGGTCTCGGGGGCCCTAACCCAGGCCGCCGAGCGTGCCGGCACGTTGAGTGCCGTAACGCCGAGCTCCGCCAATCCGCGCCAGACGGCCGGATCCCAACCTGCGCCTGAGCGCTTGATGGCCTGCAGGCGCTCGAAGCCCATATTCCTTGGCGGCAAAGGCCTCGACCGCCTCGCGGAGCTGGCGTTGTTCGTCGCTGAATTCGAAGTCCATGCCGTCGGCTCCTAAAGGCCCATCATCTTGGCGACGATGTTTTTCTGAATCTCGTTGGTGCCGCCGAAAATCGAGAGCTTGCGCTGATTCAGGTACGCGGTCATCGCAGTGGCGGCGAAGCGCGGCCGCACCGGAGCCGGATCGGACTGCCAGCCCGCCTCCATCGCCTCGTGCCGCAGCGGCAACGCATACGGCGCCGGCGGCATGCATCATGAGCTCGGAGATGGCCTGTTGAATCTCCGTGCCCTTGATCTTGAGGATCGATGCCTCCGGTCCCGGGGCGCTCGAGCCGCCTTCCGCGGAGAGGACCCGGAGGTTCGTGATTTCGAGCGCCATCAGCTCGATCTCGACTCGCGCGACGCGAGCGGCGAACAGCGGATCATCGAGCAGCGGCCGGCCGCCTTGTGTCGCTCTTCGCGCTGCGGCGCGCTTGAGGCGAGCGAGCTCGCGCTTGGCGATGCCGATGCCGGCGATGTTGGTGCGCTCGTGACCGAGCAGGAATTTGGCATAGGTCCAGCCGCGGTTCTCTTCGCCGACGCGATTCTCCGCGGGCACGCGCACGTTTTCGAGAAAACGTCGTTGACCTCGCGGCTGCCGTCGAGCAACGCGATCGGGCGCACGCTGATGCCGGGGCTCTTCATGTCGATCAGCAGGAACGAGATGCCGGATTGCTGCTTGGCCTTGGGATCGGTGCGCACCAGGCAAAAGATCCAATCGGCGAAGTGGCCGAGCGTATTCCAGGTTTTCTGGCCGTTGACGATGTAGTGATCGCCGTCGCGCACCGCGCGGGTGCGGAGCGAGGCGAGATCGGAGCCCGGCGCCCGGCTCCGAATAGCCCTGGCACCACCAGGCCTCGCTCGACAGGATCGGCGGCAGGAACCGCTGCTGCTGCTCGGGGGTGCCGAATGCGATGAGCACGGGCGCGACCATCTTGAGCCCGAAGGGGATCAGGCGCGGCGCACCCGCCTCCGCCGACTCCTCCTCGAAGATGTACTGCTGCACGGCGTTCCAGCCGGCGCCGCCGAATTGCCCGCGGCCAGCCACGGCCCCCCAGCCGCGCTCGTACAGCCGCCGCTGCCACGCGAGGTAATCGTCGCGGCTCGAGATCTTGGCCGTCGAGCACCTTGTCGCGGACGGCGCGCGGAAGCTTCTCTCGCAGGAACGCCCGAACCTCGTCGCGAAATGCCCGTTCTTCCGCCGTGAATTCAAGATTCATGACCGCCTCGCCGCTTCCGCTTTTGCCCGTTTTGATTTTACTATAGGAGCCGCGATCCCTGGCTCTGCCCAAGCCAATGACGTCACGATGACAGTCCGGGAATTATTCGAGCTCGACGGCCGGGTGGCGCTGTCACCGGCGGGTCCCGCGGACTCGGTCTGCAGATCGCCTCGGCCCTCGGCGAGATGGGCGCCAGAATCGCGATCTGCGCGCGAAAGCCCGAGGAACTGGCCCGCGCTCGCGGCGCAGCTCGCGAGGCGGGGAGTCGAGACCTTCTCCGTGGCGTGCGACCTGTCGAAGCCGGAGGAGGTCTCCGCGCCGGTGGACGCGGTGATGGATCGATTCGGGCGCATCGACGTTCTGGTCAACAACGCCGGTGCGAGCTGGGGAGCCGCCGCCGAAAAGATGCCGCTCGAAGCCTGGGACAAGGTGATGCGCTTGAACGCGGGCGCCGTCTTCCAGTTGAGTCAGCTCGTGGCGAACCGCTGCTTCATTCCGCAGCGCTCCGGAAACATCATCGTCGTCGCCTCGGTGGCCGCATTGCGCACCGAGGCCGGGATGCAAGCGGTCGGCTACTACGCTTCGAAGGCAGCCGCCCTGCAATTGACCCGCGCGCTCGCCGCGGAATGGGGCGCCACGGCATTCGGGTGAACGCGCTTTGCCCCGGATTCTTTCCCTCGAAGATGTCGGGCGGGCTGCTCGACAAGATCGGCGACTCGATGATCGAGCGCACGCCGCTCGGTCGTCTCGGAGGCGACACCGATCTGATGGGTGCCGCCGTGTATCTCGCGTCGGCGGCCTCGCGGCACGTCACCGGTCAGTATATTTGCGTGGACGGGGGCGCCTCGATCGCGTGACCGCGGCGGCCGCAGACGCCCGCTTCTCCGCCGCGAATGACCGCAACAGCGCTCGGGTGTGCTCGCGCACCACTTGCTTGACCTGTCCCTGGCGAGCCGCATCGATCTCGTCCCAATCGAGCAGCGCCAGCGCCATCCGGCGGCACACGTGGAACACCTGGAACTGGCCGCTCAAGGCCACCGCTCGGATCCGGGTCATTTCGTCGTCGGCGGGCCGTCCGCTCAATCGGCCGACGATGGCGGTGGCGGCAGCGAAGACGCGCCGGCTGATGCGGCGAAAGACCGCCTCGAAGCCGATGTCCGGATCGAGTCCCGCCTGCTGCCGCGCCATGAATAGCCGAGAATCGTCCTGGTCTGCCGCCTTGAACTTGAATTCGGCGGAGCGCGTCTGGATGTCGCAGTAAGCCTCGATCAACGCTTCATCGTCGCCCCTCTCGGCGATCAGCCGCTCCGCCTCGAGAACTCCCTCGGACAGGCTCTCCCGGCACGCTCGGCAATGGATTCGATGCAGGCGCGGAACACACCTTCCTTGTTGTCGAAGTAGTACTGCAAGGCCGGGGCGTTGACGCCCGCGGCCGCGGCGATATCGCGGGTCGAGGCGCCCTCGTAGCCTTTCTCGCCGAACAGCTTCATGGCGGCCGCAACGATGCGGGCGCGCGTCTCCTCGCCCCGCGGATAGCCGCCGCTCACCGAATGGCGGTGCTTGGCGACCGTCGTCATGCGCGTTCCTCCCCGGATTCCCGGCCTGAAAATATACCAGTTGACAAATATATTCCAATTGGAATACTTATATCAACCGGAATATATTGGGAGCTACCATGGACGCGCCCGTGCGCGATCGATCAGTGGAATCGGACGGCGCAGCGCCGTCCGGCGAGCCGCGCGCCTCGGGTGGGCGCCTCAATCCGCGCGCGCGGCGGCTGCTGGCCGGCGTGGGGCTCGCGGCAATCATCGTCGGTGCACTCTGGGGCGTCCGCTGGTGGATCGTCGGGCGTTTCATCGAGAGTACCGACGATGCCTACCTCCGAGCCGACAGCGTGACGGTGGCGCCCAAGGTATCCGGCTACATCGTCGAGGTGTACGTGGCGGACAATCAGACGGTGCCGGCGGGCGCGCCGTTGGTGCGGCTCGACAGCCGTCAGTACCAGGCGGCCCTCGATCAGGTCACCGCCACGATCGCCGCACGCAAGGCGGATATCGCGCGGGCCGAGGCGGATCTCTCGCTGCAGCGGGCGAACATCGCAGCAGGCCCGTGCGCAGCTTCAGGGAGCCGCGGGCCAACGAGACCTACGCGCTCGCCCAAGTGCGGCGCTACGAGCCGCTGGTATCGTCCGGCGCGGAAACCGGCGAGCGCCTCGCTGAGCTTCGCAACGCCCGCAAACAGGCCGCAGCGACGCGCGCAGGCCGACAAGGCGGCGCTCGACTCGGCCGAGCGGCAGATCGGCGCCACGCAGGCGCAGATTATCCAGGCCCGCGCACAGCTCGAGGCGGCCGCGGCGAGCGCCGAGTCGGCGAGGCTCGACGCTGCAGGATACCGTCGTGAGCAGCTCGATCGCCGGCCGGGTGGGCGACCGCACGGTGCGGGTCGGCCAGTACGTGCAGCCCGGCACGCGGCTGATGACGGTCGTGCCCGTGCAGGACATCTATCTCGAGGCCAATTTCAAGGAGACGCAGATCGGCCGGATGCGCGTGGGCCAGCCGGCGACCATCCAGGTCGATGCGCTTGTCCGGCGCTGATCTGCACGGGACGGTGGTCGAGCTTCTCGCCCGGTACCGGCGCGCAGTTCGCGCTGCTGCCGCCCGAGAACGCCACCGGCAACTTCACCAAGATCGTGCAGCGCGTGCCGGTGCGCATTCACGTCGATGCCGGGCGAAGAAGCGCGCAAGGTGCTGGTGCCCGGCCTGTCGGTGACGGTGAAGGTCGACACGCGAAGCGGCCGCGAGGCGCGCCGCCGACATCGCCTCGGAGAGGGGTCATGGCTGAGCGCGGCGGTCCCGGCGGAGCCGCAGACGCCTCCGCGGCAGACTGGATCGCGGTGGCCGCGGGCTCGCTGGGCGCGCTGATGGCGACGCTCGACATCTCCATCACCAACTCGGCCCTGCCGCAGATCCAGGGCGAGATCGGCGCCACCGGCACCGAGGGCACCTGGATCTCCACCGGCTACC
Source organism: Bryobacterales bacterium (assembly GCA_963843255.1). Classification (GTDB taxonomy): domain Bacteria; phylum Acidobacteriota; class Terriglobia; order Bryobacterales; family Bryobacteraceae; genus Bog-159. Next base: position 5,742 of record CAWJJQ010000017.1, read on the forward strand.
TCATGTCCGAGATCGTGATGATTCCGCTGACCGCGTGGCTCACGCGCGTGTTCGGCCTGCGCAAGTTGCTGCTGGCCTGCGCGCGTGCTGTTCTCCGTGTTCTCGATGATGTGCGGCCTGTCGCATACCCTGGCCAGATGATCATCGGCCGCATCGGCCAGGGCTTCTCCGGCGGCGCGATGATCCCGACCGCGCAGACCATCGTGCGCACCCGCCTGCCGCGCCATCAGATGCCGGTCGGCATGACGCTGTTCGGCCTCATCGTGCTGCTGGGTCCGCTGCTGGGCCCGGTGGTCGGCGGCTGGCTGGCGGAGAACATCGAGCTGGAGCTGGTGCTTCTTCGTCAATCTGCCCGTATGCGCGGCGCTGATCTGCCTGCTGCTGTACGTCGGGCTGCCTGCGGCCAAGGCCGCACTGGCAGGAATTCGTCAACGCCGACTGGCTGGGCATCGTCGGGCCTCGCCGCCGGTTTGAGCTCGCTGACCGTGGTGCTGGAAGAGGGCCAGCGAGAACGCTGGTTCGAGTCCCGCATGATCGTCTGGCTGAGCATCGTCGCGGCGATCGGGATGGCGTTGATGGCGGTCGCGCAATTCACCGCCGAAGAGCCCATCATCCGGCTCGAGCTGTTCGCGAACGGTCCTATGCCAGCGTGATCTTCATCGTGTTCGCGGTGGGCGCCGGACTATATTGCGTGTCGTATCTGCTGCCGCAGTTCTTGAGCAGCGTCGCCGGCTACAACGCCGAGCAGTCCGGGCGACATCATGCTGTTGGCCGGCGCTGCCGGCATTCCTGATGATGCCGATCCTGCCGCGGCTGCTCGGCACGGTCGATCCGCGCATCATGGTGATCGCGGGACTGTTGTGTCTTCGCGCGTGAGCTGCATGCTCGATATTCCCTGACGGCTCAAAGCGTCGGTCACGACTTCTACGGGTCGCAGCTCCTGCGCGGCGTGGGACAGATGCTGCGCGATGATGCCGTTGAACCAGGCCTCGATGGCCGCGGTGTCCCAGGCGGAGGCCGGCGACGCGGCGGGCCTGTACAACATGGCGCGCAATCTCGGCGGCTCGGTCGGTCTCGCGCTCCTCGGCGTCTTCATCGATCGGCGCGATTCGTATCACGATGCCGTGATCCGCGAGTCGGTCACCGCCAATTCCGCTGATGGGCCAGGACCACGTGGCGCGAGCGCCGCCGGCTTTGCCGCGCAGCACGGCGACTCGGCCTTCGCGCACCTGCAGGCCCTGGGGCAGCTCGCCGCCCAGATGTATCAGCAAGCGGCGGTGATGACCTACTCCGAGACCTTCTATGTGCTCGGCGGTAGCGATGCTGTTGTGCATTCCTCTGGCGCTGGTGCTGCGGAATACGGCCGCGGGCCGCGCCGGCGGCCGGGCAGCACTGGGGCGACCAATGACTGCACGATATTCCATGCAACTCCGGTCCCTTTCGCATCATCGCGCTGCTCGCTTCCGCCGCCGGCGGGCCTCGCAGCCTGCACCGTCGGCCCGGATTTTCGCGGTGCTCCGGCGGCGGCGCCCATCGCCGTACGCGCATCCGCGTTTCACCGCGCGCCGCCGGACGCCTCGTCCGCGGAGCCCTCGGCGGCCCGGTGGTGGAGCGCGCTCGGTGACTCGGAGCTCGACGGCGCTCATCGAGGCGGCCCTCGCCGACAGTCCGGACGTCGCCGCCGCACAGGCGCGCCTGCGCGAGTCCCGCGCCTCGCTCAAGGAGCAAGAAGCCGATGCGCTGCCCAAGAGCGGTGCGAGCGCAAGCTACGTCAATGCGGAGCTGCCGAAGTCCACGCTCGACGTCGGGCGATCTGAATCTCTACAACTTGGGGTTCGATGCGACGTGGGAGGTCGATCTGTTCGGCGGCACACGCCGCGCGGTCCAGGCGGCTTCGGCCGAGTCGATCGCGGTGCAGGCCGATCTCGCCGACACCCGCGTGCAGCTCGCCGCAGAGGTGGCGCAGGCCTATGTCGATCTGCGCGACCGCGAGCGCGTCAGGATCTCGCGAGGCGGACGGCCGAGCTCGAAGCGAGGGTACTCGGCCTGACCGAACAGCGCCGCGCGCAAGGCGTCGCCTCCGATCTCGACGTCGAGCGCATCCGCACCCAGGTCGAGAGCACCCGTGCGAGCATCATCCCGCTCGACGAGCAGACAGCGAATCCCTGGATCAGCTGGCGGTGCTCACCGGCCGCGAGCCGGGTGCGCTCGACGCGGAGCTTGGTGCCGTTAAGCCCCTGCCGATCCTGCCGGCCTCGGTCGCGGTCGGCGACCCTGCAGCGATGCTGCGCCGGCGGCCGGACATCCGCGCGGCCGAGTCCGGCTCGCCTCGCAAACCGCGCAGATCGGCGAGCGCGAGGCGGACTGGTTTCCCAAGCTGACTTTGTTCGGAGATCTCGGCTTCAGCGCCGCCTCGCCGGGCGGCCTCGTTCGAAGCGAGAATTTCCTGGCCCTCGGTATTCCCTATCTACAGTGGAACGCGCTCGATTTCGGCCGCACCCGCGCCCGCGTGGCTCAGGCCAAGGCCGGCCGCGACGAGGCCGAAGCCAAGTACCGGAGCACGGTGCTCGATGCACTGCGCGACGCCGATGGAGCGCTGTCGCGCTATGGGCATCAACGCCATTATGTCGTGAAGCCCGAGGCCATCGAGACCTCGGCGACCAGGGCCTCCTCGCTCACCGAGCAGCGCTACCGGGCGGGCACCTCCTCGGCGCTCGACTGGCTCGATGCGGAGCGCACGCGCTTCTCGGCCGAGCAGGACCGCGTGGCAGGCGAGGCCGAGCTGATCAAGGATTACGTCGCGTTACAGAAGAGCCTCGGCCTCGGCTGGCAGGGCTGAAACGGCCGCGCGGGGGGGGCGTAGTCGCGCGCTCAGAGCTTGAGCTCTGCGCAATTACCGGAGGTCGCTCCGGCGAATCGATCCTGCACCCACGCGAGCTGATCCGGCGTCGACTTGTCCATGGTCGGATCGTGGTCGAGTCCGGGATAGGATCGAAATGTCAGCGCAATGCCGTTGCGGCAGGCCTTTTGCACCGTGCCCTCGAGCGAGGCGAAGGGAACGGTCTGATCGCCCTCGCCCGCAATCACCAGCATCGGGCCGCCGATCGGCGCGACGCCAGCTCGTCGACCTTGAAGAACTTCCGGCGCCGGCAGTCTTGTCCCAGCCCGGCTTGAGAATCTTGCCGGGCGGCAAATTGAGAAAGCTCGCGTAGGCGTAGTTCCAGCAGCCCTTGGTGGTCGCATCTGCGTATCGTGCGAGCGCGGCCCCCTGGAGCATGTCGGAAGGCTTGAAATCCGGGCGACAGCACGTGGATGGCATAGGCCATGTACGTCATGTAGAACGCCGCGTCGCTGCCGGGATCCCCCATGCTGGTGAGGATGGTCTTCAAATCTCCGGCGCCTGCGACGGACACCGCGCCGAGATAATTCGGGATCGTGCAGCGTCGCCTCCATCTCGGCGACGCTCCAGGCGGCCAGTCCTCCCTGCGAATGACCGATCACGACCCATCTGCGGCCGAGCGAGGGCACGGCGGCCCGAGCCGCGGGGACCGAATAGATCACATCGCGCCCCTGGGCGATCTTGTTGACGTACTCGTGCGGGCCGGCGGTGCCGAGTCCGTGATAGTCGGTGGCGACGACCGCGAATCCCGCACGCACCATCGGCATCAGTCCCTCCTCGCCATATTCCATGTCCTTCTGCAGCGAGGGCGCGCACATGCGCGCTACGCCGCTGGTGCCGTGCGCCCAGGCGATCACGGGCCAACCGCCTGCGGGCGCCGGCCCGGCGGGACGAGCACCACGGCGGAGGTCGCGACCGGGGCTCCTTCCGAGCTCGAGGAGCGATAGAGGATGCGGATCGCCGTGGTGCCGGACGGCACCGATATCCGGCGAAGGGCTCCTGGCGCAGCAGCGCCCCAGGCTTCGAGCCGGAGAGCGCCGGCGTCTCGTAAAAGGCGGTACGGGGCAACGCATCGTCCTTTTCCATGGTCATCGCCTCGGCTAGCGAGTGCGGGATGGGCGCGCTGTCCGCGTGCGACAGGCGCACGAGCGCGACGGCGAGGAGCACACCGCCCAGACAGGGTGGCCGCGGTGCGGCGTTTCAAAGGGGTCGCGGACATGGATGATCGGCCTCGAGTTGAAGTGAACGAGCCGAAGTGTACCGCGTTCCCGGCAAGGCGCGCCCGAACCATTCAACCACGCTAGAAGATGCCCATCGCGATTCCCGCGGCGAGCGTCGCGCCCAGTTCCTCGCAGCGTGCCAGCTCATCGGCGGCGATTTGCTTGGGTCGCGCGATCGAGTCGGGGCTTTGCGCATGCGTACAGACGATGAGGGCCGGCGCGACGGCGCGCAGCCGCCAGCCGGTCGCGATCCGCGTCGATCTGCGCTGCGGCCTGCGTGCCGTCGCTTCCGGCGCAGATGAGCGCGCCGTATGGCCTGCCGTTGAGCCGGTCGAGCGCCGCATAGTAGGTTCGGTCGAAGAAGTCCTTCATCTGGTCCGGACATCGCGGCGAGATTCTCCGGCGTGGCGAAGACGTATCCGTCGGCCGCGAGCACATCCTCGGCACCCGCATCCCTGGCCTGTACCACGCGGGTGGCCAGATCCGGCTCCTTGCGCGCTGCTTGCGCCGCTGCATCCGCCATCTGCCGGGTTCCGCCGGTCATCGAGTGGTACACGATCAGCAGGGTTTTCACGTGTGAGCCATGGGTTAGAATTCCGTTCCGGCCGTGTGCCGCGTTTCCATCGCATTGTGGGGCGTACCGATGAAATATCGCAAACTCGGCTCGAGCGATCTTCTGGTCTCCGAGATCGCCTTCGGCTCATGGCTGACGTTTTCCAGCGCCGCCCGCAGAGACAGCGCCGTGGCCTGCGTTCATCGCGCGCTCGATCGCGGCATCACGCTGTTCGATACGGCGAACGTTTACGGCCGCGGCGAGGCGGAGCGCGTCCTCGGCGAGGCGCTCTCGGGCGTCCCACGCGACAGCGTCATCCTGGAACCAAGTTCTTCTTCCCCATGAGCGACACGGATCGGGGACTCTCTCGTGCCCAGATCGAAAAGCAGATCGACGCCTCCTTGGCGCGCCTCAAGGTGTCATACGTGGATCTCTATCAATGCCATCGCTACGACGAGGAAACTCCGCTCGAGGAAACTCTCGAGGCGCTCACTCGCGCGGTGCGCGCCGGCAAGGCGCGATACATCGGCTTCTCCGAATGGCCGGTCGAGCGCATCGAGGCGGCGCTGGCGCTGCCGCGGGTCGAGAAGTTCGTGTCGAGCCAGCCCCAATATTCCCTGCTGCACCGCGAGCCCGAGCGGGCGGTTTTCCCGCTATGCGCGCGTTCCGGGATTTCCCAAATCGTCTGGTCGCCGCTCGCCCAGGGTCATATTGACCGGAAAATATGCGGAAGGGACGCCGGTCCCCCCGGACAGCCGCGCCGCCGACGAGTCCATGAAGGGGTTTCTCCGTCCCGCCTGGTTCCGGCCGGAGCTCCTGCGGGCCATTCAGGCGCTGCGGCCCCTTGCTCAACAAGCCGGACTCACGCTCGCGCAGTTCTCGCTGGCCTGGGTGCTGCGCCAGCCCAACGTCGCGGCAGCCATCATCGGAGCTTCCCGGCCGGACCAGGTCGATGAGAATGTCGCCGCCAGCGGACAGGTCCTGTCGGGGGACCTCGTCGCGCAGGCAGAGAAGCTAGTGGGGATGCTGCTCGCGGGCACCACGTAAACCGAATGTAACGTGAACCGACGGCGCCGATGGGGCTCTAATCCCGATCGTGTCGGTGTTACGAGAGTCGTCGTTACCCATGTCCTTGTCCTCCTCTGCGCGCTGCGCCGGTGTCCTTATGTGGCGGCCTTCCTGGCCGAGCCCGGCGCCGCGGCGGCGCGCCATTCGACCTCGCGGGCCCGACGCTCGACGTCACGGTCACCCGGGCCGGAACGACCCTGCCGGCCCGGCGAGGTGCCCAATCTCGCGGCCGGCGACAGAATCTGGATCCGCGCGAATCTGCCGGCCTCGCAGTCCGCACATTACCTGCTGCGTGTCGGCATTTCTGAGCGGCTCGACCAATCCGCCGCCGAAGAACTGGTTCTTCGAATGCAAGACCTGGACACCCAAGTGCGCCATGGACGGGATGACCGTGACGGTGCCACAGGATGCGCAGCAGATGCTGGTGTTTCTGGCGCCCGAGAGCGGGCGGAGATTTCAAGACCCTGGTGGGCGCGGTGCGCGGCCGGCCGGGCGCATTCGTGCGGACGTCGCAGGATCTCAACCAGGCGACGCTGGACCGCTCGCGCCTGGAGCGCTATCTGTCGACGGTGCGCGCGCTGAACGACGCGGATCCCGACAAATCGAAGGACGCGCCGATGCTGGCACGCAGCCTGGCAATCAAGGTGGACGAAGTGCCTGGATCGGATTCCGGAGCTGCAGGCGCCCTGCCTGATGCAGGGGCAGGAGTCGCTGATCCTGAACGACGGGCACAGCGCCTCGATCGTGGAGGCGCTGACCTCGGGGCCCGGCAGCGATCTGGCCATGGAGGCGAGTTACACGCCGCAGGTGAGCTATGGCTATTACAGTCCGTATATCGCCTCGGTGATGGACATCGCAAAGATCCTCGACTCGTTTCACACGGCGCAGTACCAGTACATTCCGGCTCTCGCCTCGGCGAACGGCGACGAAATCGCGCTGACGCTGAACACGCCGCCCTCGTTCCACAACCCGAAGTCAGTGCTGGTGACCGCGATGCCCGCAGTCGAGCAGCGCAGCTGCCGCCGCTGCATGCGGTGGATCCGAAAGAGAACTACTGTGCGCGAAAGAACTCGCTGGTGCTGCCGGTGGACGGGGCGCCGCTGGTGTTCTCCACGGGCTACGCGCATGAGATGACGCTGAGCCTGACCGGCAAGGATGGCAAGTCGATCGACCTGCCGGTGCGCGCCGATGCGGCCCAGGGCGGCGTGGTCGACACCACGGGTCTCGGCTAGGTCGTGCTCGGCGACAGCGTGCAGGCACGCTGCACGGGTATTGGGGCTTCGAGCCCTATGAAGGGGCCGAGATTTCAGCTGCGAAACGCACGCCCACGGCGTGGCAGCTCGCTGCGGACGACGAGGCGGCACTGATCGTCGGCCGCCAGGACACCATGCACCTGCGCGCCGCCGACGTGCAGCTGCGTCGACAGCATCATGTTGAAGGACCCGGCCGGCAAGGAGCTCAAAGCCGAGTGGAAGCGCTCAAGCCCGATGAGGTCGAGGTCAAGTTGCCGCTGCAGGAATCCCACCCGGGCGCCATGACGCTGCTGGTCGCGCAAAACGGCGTGGCGCAACCGCAACCGTGACCGTGCAGTCGTTCGCGGAGCCGGCGTTTCGACGGCTTCGAGATTCACGCCGGCGACGCGCAGGGAACACTCAGCGGAAGCCGGCTCGACGAGGTGGCGAGCCTGTCGCTCGAAGAACGTGGTGTTCATGCCGGGTGAGCTGTCGGAGGCAGATCCGGGCGGCGATGAGCTGCCGATGACCGCCAAGGACGAGGAGGCCGCGGCGCAACCTCAAGCCGGAGCACGGCGGTGCTCGTCAAGGTAACGCTCAAGGACGGGCGGGTGCTGTCGGACCAGCGCCACGGTGGATACCTCACGGCCGAAGGTCGCCTTGATCGGCAAGAGCGTGCAGGCCGTCGGCGCTCGGCAGCGACAGCAACATCCGTCTCGCCGATCCGAGCGAGCTCCGCAGGACGCGACCTCGTATTCTCGGTTCGAGCGCAGGTGCCGGCCGCGTTCGGCCGCGAGGAGAACATCGAGGTGGCCACGATCGATGACTGCGTTCGATGCCTCCTTGAGCCTGACCAACGGAGGTCTTGCGCTCGAGAATTCCCACGTGGCGGTGGCGACGTTCTCGCCGGCGAAGGCGTTCGGGGCCTCGGCCTATGGCCCCTCAAGTACCGGGTCGAATGCCAAGGGGGTGGCGGGCGACTGGCAGCCGCTCGCCAAGCTCGTGCGTCTTCCCATGCTCCGGAACCTGGACTGTCCCGCCACCCCGAATTGGCCTGCAAGCTCACGGGCTCGAATCTGTATCTCATCGATTCGGTATCCGCCGATGCGTCCTTCAGCAAGCCGGTGATGGTGCCGGACGGATACGCCGAATTGCCCGTTCATGGGGACACGGAACATGAAATCCCACCAGCCGGGCGGTTTCGCCGCATCCACCTGGCCGTGATCGTCGTCGCCCACCATCCAGTGATTGCAGACTTCGGGCGCGAATTCCACCGTGCAGCCGTAGCCCAGTTGGGCCGATTCGCGCGGCGCCACCGCGTCCGAGAGCCAGGTTGTATGGGCATGCGCCAGGATTCCCAGATCGAACCGGAGGCCACCGCTCGCACAGCTCTCCACCAGCAGTCCGGGATGCGCCGCGCGGAGTTCGTCGAGCCAGGCGTAGTAGCCGCGCACGTGCCGGTACAATACGTCCCCGGTCGGGCCATCCGCGGACGGATCGAAATGCTCGCCGATATCGATGTTGTAATCGATCTTGATCCATTCGAGGTGATAGTCGCGAACCAGCCGGTCGGCGGTAGCGCGCGCCCATTGCCGCACCTCGGGCATGGCGAAATTCAGTTGATGCCGCTGGTCCTTCAGGATGGGCGAGCCATGGTAGGCCAAAAACCAATCGGGATGTGCGCGCGCGATGGCGGACTCCACACCGGCGTTCTCGATCTCCACCCACAGGCCGAATTTCATCCCTTTCGACCGGATATAATTGGACAATTCCTCCAGCCCGCGCGGAAATTTGGTGGGATTGGGCTGATAATCGCCCAGTTCGCGAGACCAATCCTGCCTGGTGTACCAGCCGGAATCGAGAACGTAAGTTTCGATCCCCAACTCCGCGGCCACGTCCGCGCTGCGCTTCAGTTCCTCCAGCGGGACTTTTTCCGCAAAGGGATACCAGGAGTTGAACTGCACCATCAACGGGTCGCCCGCGGGACGGTGTGGAATGACGAATAGCCGCTGGTAGCGGTGCAACTGGTTAGTGGCATCATCCAGATCGCCGGCGGTAGCGGTAAAGGCCACTTCGGGCAGTTCGAACGACGCGCCGGGCGGCAGGGTCAAGGCGCCGTCCGCATCGAAACACATGCCCAAGTCCACCGCCAGGGGCATCTGATTCAACAGCACCCTTCCCGCGGACGGTGCGCGATCGAAGCTCATACGCCAATTTCCAGACCACGCCAGTTGCGCCATGTACATGGTGCGCAGGGCGCGGTTACGCAAGCCAAACCAGGGCACGTAGCCGTTGGTGGAGCGGCCGCGATCGGCGACGAAAACTCGCCCTCCCGCTTGCAAATTCTGATCGGTCGCAAGCTGGCGTTCCCGCCCCCAGCCGCCATACAGGTAGCTCAAATCGTAATCGCCGGCAGGTAGCTGCAGCGCGAGCGAAGGCCACGATTGGATGTGCAGCGCCGCAGCGCCGCGGTTCACCAGTGTCAAGCGGCGCGTGATCACGCCCGTATCGCCCTGCACGAGGTACCGCGCAGAGATCTCCAACGGCAGGTGTTGATGGCGATACCGCAGCGCCAGCTCCAGGCCCCCAGCCGGCATATCCGCACCCTCGAGATGCAGATCCGGCGGCCGCACCTGATCCCCTTCCACAACTCCCAAAATGTCATAGGCAGGCTGCGCCGAAGGATCGGGCGCCGGCCATTCCGGCTGGCCGGCCGGACCGAAATATACGGGCCGTACTCCGTCATCGCCTAGGCGCAGCCGGTATTCGACGGGGCCGCTCGCGAGCGTCCAAATCTTCCCGGACGGGTTGAATTGGATGTGCGGAGAATCCGCGGCCGGTAACAGGCCTGACCCGAGCGCCAGGCACGCGGCGCCGAGGGCGATGTTCATGCGCATCAGCTTTAGGATAAACTGTTGTAGAAGCTGCCCGCCTTGAAGAACCGGTTTGGTTTTTTCCGGCGGCGCGGCCGCGAGCCGCAAAAACGACATCCAAGCGCCGCGCAAGCTGCGTGGAAGCTGAGCCCATTGCCACCCGGCGATGCTTGGAGTCGAGCGTCTCAGAAAGAAGTTAAATGGAAGATAAATTGAAACTGGCCGTGTTTATCGACTTCGATAACATCGAAATCGGCGTCAAATCCACGCTGCACCGGGAATTTGACGTGGCCGCGGTGCTGGATGCGTTGAAGGAGCGCGGTGAAATCGTCACCTGCGTAGCCTACGCCAACTGGGGACGCCAGGAAAGCGCCACGCGCGCTATGACGGAGCACGCCGTCCAAATGGTGCAGCGCGACCCCTCGCCGCGCGGCGATAAAAATGGCGCCGATATCAACCTGGCGTTGGACGCGTTAGAGATGGCTTTTACGCACGATCACATTAATGCGTTCGCCATCGTCAGCGGGGATAGCGATTTCATCGCCCTGCTCAACAAACTGAAGCAATACGATAAGCGCGTGTTCGTGCTGGGCGGAAAGGCTTTCACCAGCACGATTCTGCAGAAGAACTGCCACGAATTTATCAGCTACGAATCGCTGCTGGACGAGCCCAAACCGGCGCCCCAGCCGCGCATCGCGCCTCCGGCTTCGGGACCGGCGCCGCAGCCCCCACCGCAGCAGCAGCGCGGACAACAGAGCCACCGGCGCCCCGCGCTGGATTTGGCGCAGGCGATGCCGCTGGTGGAGCGGGCACTCCAGGCACTGGAAAGGCGCAGCGTGCGGCCGCAGCTCGGGCTGCTGAAGTCCACCATGCTGCAACTGGACTCGGCATTCAGTGAGAAAGCATACGGATCCAGCTCGTTCACGGATTTCGTAGAGAAGCTGCAAAAGGCCAACTACGTCCACGTGACCGGCGGCGAAGGCCGATACATGATCAAGCGCATCGGCGCCGCAGGACCCGAAAAATCAACGGTGCGGCCAGAGGCGGCATTGCCCGTGCTGCGTGATGTCTTGGAGACCCATCGCCTCGAAGTGGACGACGGTGTGGCAGCGGAAGCCCTGGCCGATTGGGTGAAGCAGGAGCATCCGGACTACGACTGGAAGCAGTACGGATTTCAGGAATTCAGCGAACTGCTGAACTACGCGCAGGATAAACTGGTGGTGCGCGTAAACCCGCACGAAGAGAAGGGCCTGATGGTGTATCTGGGGCCCGAATTCCATCCGCCCGCTCCACCCGAGCCTCCGCCAGAGCCTGCCATTGAGGAGGAGGTCGAGGAGCCGCAACCCGTGGTTGCCGGACAGCCAACGGCGGTCGAAATCCTGGAGCCACCCACGCGGCGGCGCACGACACGCAAGACTGCGGATACCGGCGCGCCACCCAAGAAACGGGCTCCCCGCCGGAAGAAAGTCGACTTGCCGATGCAGTAGAGTGCAAAGGGGTACGTGTCCGCGCCGGCATACGGGTTAATATGTCGGGGGATCATGACGGCGCTGCCGTGGCGCCGTTTTGCGCGGCCTCCTTCAAGGACGGCAGTAAACCGCTTGATTTCTGGTGGATAGGAGGCTTTCGGCGCCAAACCGGCGGATTTTCCCGTTCAACACATGAACTTACCGTACAACCAAGGAAATCAACAGTTTAATGACCGTCCGTGGTAATGGTTAACCGCCATTAACTATACTGGGGTCATCGCGCAAGCCGCAGGGCTGCGGTGCGTGCAATTATTCCTAGCAGGTGGTTGCCAGAATGAGCATTGCAACCATGAGGAGATGAAAACGGATGCACAAGCCTATTAAATATGTCGAAAAAGCGATGACCTACGCGGCGCAAGCGGCGTGGACCGTTTTCGATAAGGCCAACCAGATCCATCAGAGTCCGTCCTTCACGCCGAACTGGTCCGATAAGCCGCTGCTGAAATCCTATCAGAAGACGAAGCCGCCACTGGGCTGGCCGCGTGAGACCGATTCCCTGTGCCCGCGGTGCATTCCAGAGGTCCGCCAAGAAGTGCTGGACGGCAAGAAGCCCCTTTCGCTGCTCATTGATCAGAAGGTCGGCGAGATTAAGGCCAAGGTGATCGAGCGCGATGGCAAAATCCTGATGGTGAAGGATTGCCCGATCCACGGCCACTTTGAAGATGTGATGTCGATCGACACGGCCTTCTTCAAGCACCTGGAAGAATGTTTCCCGGGCCGGGATATCCGCTCGCACAACGACGAGCACCTGCACCACCACGGCTCCAGCACCATTACGCACGGGCGCGGCTCGGTGCTGACCGTAGACCTGACCAACCGCTGCAACATGATGTGCGATCCGTGTTTTATGGACGCCAACCAGGTCGGGTTCGTGCACGAGCTGACCTGGGAAGATATCCAGACCTTGCTCGACAACGCCATTTCGATCAAGCCCAAGCGCCAGATGTCGGTCCAGTTCTCCGGCGGCGAGCCCACCATTTCGCCTTACTTCCTGGACGCGGTCCGGTATGCGCGGAAGGTCGGCTACACCAGCGTGCAAGCCGCCACCAACGGCATCGAGTTCGCCAAGAGCCCCGAGTTCTGCCGCCAGGCAGCGGATGCGGGCCTGCGCTACGCGTACCTGCAATTTGATGGGATTGGCAATGCCGCCAACTCGCACCGCAAGGTCGGCAACCTGTTTGATGTGAAGTTGCGGGCGATCGAGAATCTGTACACCAACGGCGTAGATATCGTGCCCGTAATCACGCTGATCAATGGCATCAACAACGAACAGGTAGGGCGCGTAATCCAGTTTGCGCTCGACAACCCGAAGCGCATTCCCTTCCTTTCGTTCCAGCCGGTGTCGTTTACAGGTCGCGACGAAGCCGTGACCGACGAGCGCCGCGCGGCGCAGCGCTACACACTGGCGCACCTTGCCCACGACGTGAAGAATCAGACGGGTTTGGGCGAACCTTCGCGCGATTGGTTCCCGCTTTCCTTTATTAGCACGTTCTCGGACTGGTCTGACCTGGTGCATGGCCCGGACTACAGTTGGGGACAGTTGAGCTGCGGCTGTCACCCGAACTGCGGCGTCGGCATGGCGGTGATGGTGGACAAGTTGACCGGTGAATCCGCGCCGGTGACTTCGTTCTGGAACGCCGATCAGTTGGCCAAGGACGTAGCGCGCGTCAACGATGCGGCCCGAGGCAAGTGGCTGTCCATTATCGGGATGGCCCTGGCCACAGCGCGCAATTACGATCCTTTCAAGTCGCCCACGCACTTTAAGCTGAGCGACCTGATGAAGAAACTGGACAAAACCTTCGGCGCTACTGGCAAGAACTACGGCAAAGTGGGTTCCGACCGCACCATGGCGGATATCGAGAAACGCCGCCAGGACCGCTGGAATTTCCTGCTGATCGCCGGCATGTGGTTCCAGGATCTGTTCAATTACGATTTCCGCCGCACCGAACAGTGCATCATTCCGTATGCCACCCAAGAGGGCGAGATCTCATTCTGTGCCTATAACACCGGAGTTGGCTGGCGCAACATCATCGAGAAGATGCATATGACCGCCACCCTTACCAAGTGGTACGAGGAGCACGGACGGCACGAGATCTTCGCGGGCGGTAAGAAGGTCGCCCTGGAGAATGCGGCGCATTCGATGGTGGTTCGCGACGAGATCGTCACCATTGAAGAGCAGCACGACCTCGACAAATTGGGCATCGCCAAGAACGCGCGTGAAGAGAAACTTCGAGCCCGCGCCAGCAAAATCAAGCAGGACGAAGAGAACGCCCGCATGGCGAAGTTGTATCGCCAGCACGTGCTGAAGGAACAGGCCACGCCGGAGTTGGTATCGCTGGACGCGATCAAGCCGGCGGCCAAGCCCGCGCCAGTGGAGCAGGCCGAGGAGCGGGAAGAAGTCGGCTCTTTCGGGGACTGATCGGAGCCGTCACTCCCAGCGCAGCGCCTGCATGGGATCGATCCTCGTCGCTCGCCGCGCCGGAAGGTAGCCCGCGAGCATCGACACCAACAGCACCACCAGAATCGCCCCCGCCAACACCGCCGGGTCGCCGCCCTTCATCTCAAATAGCTGGCTTTCCAGCAGCCGGCCAAGCGCCAGCACGGCGGCTACGCCCGCGATCAAGCCTACGCCGGCCAGCATCAGAACCTCCCGCATCACCAGCCGCAGCACATTGCCGCGCACCGCGCCCAGTGCCATCCGGATCCCGATCTCCTGCGTGCGCCGCGTCACGTTGAATGCCGTGATGCCGTACAGCCCGATGGATGCCAGCAGCGTGGCCAGGAACCCGAATGCCACCGAAAGCCAGGCCAGCAGGCGGTCGAGGAAGTGCGTTTCGCCGATCTGCGCGTCGAGCGTCTTCAGATTGTAGACGGGCAGCGCGGCATCCAGGCGGCGGACCGCCTGGCGCGCGGCCTGAGCCGCTACCACGGGATTGTGCGCCGTACGCACGTAGAAAGTAACTTCCCCGGGCGCCTCGTCCTGCAGTTCCGGGGTGAAGGTCCACGGTCGTGGCTTCTCCTTCAAATCGGCGACCTTCATGTCCTTCACCACGCCCACGATCTCCAGCGGCATGGGCCCGCCGTCGCCCCAGCCGATATGATGGCCCAGCGGGCTTTCGTGCGGGAAGAACCGCTTCTGGAAAGTCTCGTTCACGATCACCACCGGCGGCGCGCCGGCCGTGTCCCGATCGCTGAAATCCCGCCCGGCGATGAGCGCCACGCCGGCGGTCGAGAAGAATCCGGGCAGCATCTGGTTGAAGCCCGGATTCATGTTCTCGCCGCTCGCCGGCTTGTAGGAATCGATGTGGACGGTGTTCTGCCAGTTGTTGCCGCTTAGCAGGGCAGTGGACGCGGCGCTGGCGCCCTGCGCGCCGGGTATATGGGCCAGCGCGGACTGCAGATCGAGGTACAACCGGCGTGCCCGGGCGGGCGTATAGTTGTGCAGCGAGGGGTCCACCGAGAATGCCAGCAGCCGGCTGCTGGCCATACCCGAATCCACCGCCATCAGCTTATACAGGCTGCGCGCAAACAGGCCGGCCGAGGCCAGCAGCAGAAAGGAAAGCGCCACCTGCACGCACACCAGCGAGCGGCGGAAGCGGGTCTGGCCGGCATTGAGCGATGCCGTCCGGGATTCATTCTTTAAAGCCGGCGCCAGGTCCGGACGGGTAGCCTGCCAGGCAGGCGTGAACCCGGCCAGCAGTGCCGTGAGCAGGCTGAGCGCCGCGGTGAAGGCCAGAATCCGCCAGTCCGGCGAGGTGCGTATCGCGCCGCCGATGTTGGTGTAGGGCAGCATATTCACCAGCAGCGAGGCAATCCACTCGGAGAGCAGCAGCCCCAGCAAGCCGCTGACCGCCGCGAGCAGGATGCTCTCCATCATCACCAGGCGAATCAGAGACACGCGCGTGGCTCCCATCGCCAGCCGGATGGAGATCTCCTTCTGGCGACCCTGCGCCCGGGTGATCAGCAGGTTGGCCACGTTGACGCAGGCGATCAGCAGCAGCGTTCCCACCATGGCCAGCATGACGTAGAGGGGCTTGGCAAAGAAATCGCGCAGGTCCCCATAGCCTTGCGACGCCGCGGACAGCTTGAGCCGGTCCTTGACATACCGCTCCCGGAATTGCGCGTTGCGCGGGTTGGCCGCGAGGTCGTGCTCCAGGGCGGCGCGGTACGGGCTGGCCAGCGCGCTCTCCGTGGCGCGCGCCTCGACCCCCGGCTGTAGCCGCGCGAAAAGGTGCAGCCAGATGCTGTCGCGCCGGGCCATATGGTCCCAGGTAGGAGTCACCACGGTTTTCATCATCAGCGGGACGAATAGGTCAGCCGGGCTCAGCAGTGACATGCCCTGGAATCCCGGTTGTGCCACTCCCACCACGGTCATAGGGTGACCGTTGACCTCGATCGCGCGATTCAGCACCGACGGGTCGCCCCCAAAGCGCCGGCGCCAGTAGTCGTAGCTGAGCACCACGTACGGTTCACCGTTCTTGAGTGTGTCGTCGTCCGGTGTGAGCACACGGCCGATGGCGGCGTTAACGCCCGTGACATCGAAATAGTTGCCCGACACCAGTTCGGCCGTGGCGCGCTCGGCCGGACCCTTTTCCGCTACATCCACGGAATCCTGGTAGCGCGCGGCAATGCCGGTCACTCCTTGGCTAAAATCGCGCAGATCGGTGTACATGGGGTAAGAGAAGGAATCCTCGTAGCCGCGCGTGCTGCCGCCGATGAACTGCCCGGTCCAGGTAAATGCAACCAGGCGCTGCGGCTCCTTCACCGGGAGCATCCGCAACAGGATCTGGTTGGTCAGGGTGAAAATCGCCGTGTTGGCGCCGATGCCCAGCGCCAGCGACACCACGGCGGTGGCCGCAAATGCGGGATGCTGCCCCAGGCTGCGCAGCGCAAACTTCAGATCTTGCATGCAGAGCCTCCGTCTACCAGAAGTACAAGACGTCCGGACGTACATGTCCGTTAGCTTCCAGGCAGGGGCCGCATTCCATCTGATAATCCGCGCGAATCTTGTGCACCGCCGCGGGAATGGTGTATTCGTCGTCGGGCTTGTGCTCGGTGGCGATCGCCAGGCGCGGCCTGAAACGGGCAATGGTCTCGTGCCCGCCTGCAAGGGCGGGCACCTCGGCGCCCTCGATATCCATTTTTATAAAATCCACCCGCGGCAGATTCAGCTCGGCGACCAGCTTGTCGATAGTGGTTAAAGGAACGCGCACGCTGGGATGCGAGTTGTCCGTATGCATCACCACGCTATTGGCGGCGAAGTTGGTGTCGTCCACATTCAGGGTGAGGGTGTCCTCCTTATTCCAGACGCCCTTCGGATACACGATCACGCGGCCCGCAGCCACTTCGGCAGCCAGGTTGCGCCGGATGCACTCCGCGCTCGAAGGCGAGATCTCAATTGAGACGACGGTGCGCGCACCTGCCTCCAGCGCCTGGCGGGTGAAGTCGCCGTCGCTGGCGCCACAATCCAGGACCACGTCGCCTGGGTGAACGAAATGTTCGCCCGTACCGTAGATGTGCTGCTCCATTTCAGCCAGGTTGAACGGCAATACATAGCGGTTGCCCTTGGGGATCCAGAAGTTGCCTTTGGGAGTTTGCCACAGCTCGAGCCCGCTCTCTTCTTTCAGAAAGTGGCTGGCTGCCAGGATGCGGTCCTTGATACGGATCTTCTCGTCCATATTGGCCTTGCACTGTACGGCGCGCGCCGCCGGACAAACCGGGCTGTGTCCCACAACCACCAGGGCAAACAGCCGGAAGGGAGGAAAGATCAAGTATGCCGCCAATCCAACGGCCAGTAGGACGACGAAAGATAAAACGATACGTGACGTCTTCACATTGTGATAATAACGCTATGACAGCGAAAGGGCGGGTTGGTGGGTGATGCCGTGAAATGAAGGCGGCGATCCTATGGCTGGTTCTGACCGGACTGGCGGCGGGCGCGGACCGCCGCGTTGAACGACAGGTGGCGCTCACCATCGACGATCTGCCGCGCGGCGGCGATGGCGGCGGCCGCACGTACGGCGATATCAGCGAAATGACCGGACGGCTGCTGGCGCCGTTCCGCGAGCAGAAGATCCCGCTAACCGGATTCGTCAATCCCGGGCGGACGGAACTCAGCCCCGCCGACCTGCACCGCATCCTCGATCTGTGGATGGATGCCGGCGCCGACCTTGGCAATCACACCTGGTCGCACCCCGACCTGAATCGTCTAACCGTTGCGGCCTACGAACAGGAAATCCTCCAAGCTGACGAGTTCCTACGGCCGGTCGTCGAAGCGCATGGAAAGAAATTGGAGTTCTTCCGCTACCCGTTCCTGCACGCCGGACCCACACCCGAAACGAAGCAGGCCATTTGGGATTTTTTGGCGTCCCGCCATTACCGGAACGCGCCGGTAACCTTCGACGATTCCGATTACATGTTCGCGGCGGCCTACAACCGCCTCGAATTGCGCGCGCGCGTGGAGAAGGAATACATTCCGTACCTGGAATCGGTGGTGGCGTTCTTCGAGACGCGGTCGGTGGAAGTGGCCGGTCGGGAATTCCCCCAAATCCTGCTGCTCCACGCCAACGAATTGAATTCCCGAAAAATGCCGGAAATCATGGAAATGTTCCGTCGCCGCGGCTATGGTTTTGTGCCCCTCGACGAAGCGCTCCGGGACGACGTCTACCGTCTACCCGAGCACTATGCAGGGCTGGGCGGCTTCTCATGGATCCACCGCTGGTCCATGACCAAAGGCATGCCGAATAAAGGGGAACCGGACGAACCGGCGTGGGTGCGTCAAGCGTTTCAGGAGGCCGCCCGGCGGTGACGGCCCGGCGTCCGGCCCCCGCCCGATCTGCGCAAATGGGTAACATCCAAAAGCCCGGCTGCGTCATCATATATTAAACACCGGGCTTCTTCACGAGGGTAAGGCACGAAGGTAGGCACGAGCCCGACAACTCCCTGTCTGTATGTGGATAGTAAGACTCGCGCTGCGGCGTCCCTACACGTTTGTGGTAATGGCGGTGCTCATCGCCATCCTTGGAGGAACCGCCGTCGTCACCATGCCGGTGGATATCTTCCCCTACATCGATATCCCGGTAGTCAGCATCGTGTGGTCCTATCAGGGCCTCTCGCCTGAGGAGATGGAGAAGCGCTTGGTCACCATCTTCGAGCGATCCATGACCACCACGGTGAACGACATCGAGCACATCGAATCGCAATCCTACAGCGGCGTTTCGGTGGTGCGGGTTTATTTCCAGCCCAATGTCAGGATCGATATGGCGCTGGCGCAGGTGACGGCCATTTCCCAAACGCTGCTGCGCATCTTCCCGCCCGGCACCTTTCCGCCCAGCATCCTCAAGTACGACGCATCCAGCGTACCGATTTTGCAATTGGGCTGTGAGAGCAAGACACTCAGCGAACAGGCGATCTTTGATCTGGGGCTGAATTTCATCCGCACCCAGTTGGCCACAGTGCAGGGCGCCGCGGTACCGCTGCCCTCGGGGGGCAAGTTCCGCCAGGTGATGGTGGATCTGATTCCCGACCAGCTCTTCGCCAAGGGCATCTCCGCGACCGATGTTTCCAGCGCCCTCAGCGCGCAGAGCGTCATCATTCCCGCTGGCGACGCCAAGATCGGCAATATCGATTACCAGATCAAGGTCAACAGCAGCCCCAAAGTTCTCGACCAGTTGAACAACCTTCCGATCCGCGTGGTGAACGGCGCGGTGGTTTACATCAAGGACGTGGCGCAGGTGCGTGACGGGTATGCCGTGCAGACCAGCATCGTACGCACCAACGGTACGCGCGGCACATTGATGTCGGTGTTGCGCAATGGCCGTGCCTCCACGCTGGCGATCGTTAACGCGGTCAAGAAAAGGCTGCCCCAAATTCTGGCCGGATTGCCGCCGGAGCTGCACGTCACGCAACTGTTCGATCAGTCGTTATTTGTGCGGGCGGCCATCAACGGCGTGGTGCGGGAAGCGATTACCGCGGCTTTTCTGACGGCCATGATGATCCTGATGTTCCTGGGCAGTTGGCGCAGCACGGTCATCGTCTGCATTTCGATCCCGCTCTCCATTCTGACGTCGCTGGCGATATTGAGCCTGATCGGCGAGACCATCAACGTGATGACCCTGGGCGGCATGGCCCTGGCGGTCGGCATTCTGGTGGACGATGCCACGGTGGAGATCGAGAATACACACCGCAACATGGCGATGAAGAAGCCGCTGGTCCGGGCGGTGCTGGATGGCGCCCAGCAGATCGCGGCCCCGGCCTTCGTCTCCACGCTTTCCATCTGCATCGTGTTTGTGCCCGTGCTCATGCTCACGGGCGCGGCCAAGTACCTGTTCACGCCGCTGGCGCTGGCCGTAGTCTTCGCCATGCTGGCTTCGTATCTCCTATCGCGCACCCTGATTCCCAATATGGTGCACTACATGTTGAAGCCGGAAGTGAAGCTTTACGCCCTGGGCGCGCATGGCGAGAGCGCCGGCGGGACAGGGATCATCTGGCGCGTTCATTATCTTTTCAACCGGCGTTTCGAAATCATGCGCTCATCTTACGCCGGCCTGCTGCACTGGATGCTCGACCGCCGCGCGCCGGTATTAGCTGTATTCGGCATCTTCGTAGCCGCATCGCTTTGCTTAAGTGTCATGGTCGGGCGGGATTTCTTCCCCTACGTGGATTCGGGCCAGATGCGCCTGCACGCCATCGCGCCCACCGGACTGCGCATCGAAGAAACCGAAGTGCTGTTCTCCCACATCGACGAAGAGATCCGGCGCGTGATCCCGCCGCGTGAAATCGATACCATCATCGACAATATCGGAATTCCTTTTGGCGGATTCAATCTCGCGTTTGGGGATGTCACGACCATGGGAAGCGGCGACGGCGACATCCTCATCTCCCTGAAGGCGGACGATCATGGCCCCACCGCGGGATACACCGACCGGCTGCGCAAACATCTGAATAAAGCTTTCCCGGATGTCACGTTCTTCTTCGAAGCGGCCAACATTACCAACCAGATTCTGAACTTCGGGCTGCCCGCGCCCATCGACCTGCAGGTGGTCGGACGCGATCCGCGCAATTACCAGATCGCGCGCGCTCTGGCAGAACGCATCACGCACATTCCCGGCGCGGCGGACGTACATGTGCACCAGATCATGGACTACCCGGAGCTGCGCATCAACGTGGACCGCGACCGCGCCGGACAACTGGGGCTGCAGCAGCGCGACGTCAGCAACAGCCTGCTGATTTCTCTCAGTTCGAACGGGCAGATCGCGCCCAACGAGTGGCTGAACTGGGATAACGGCGTCAGCTACGGCATGGCGGTGCAAACTCCGCAATACCGGGTGGATTCACTGGCCGCGCTGATGCGCACACCGATCTCCGCGCCTCTCGCCAACATGGTCAGCACCACCCCGGGTTCCACCGCCGGGACGGCCGCCTCCACCAACTCCTCCATCGGCAGTGCCCCCAACCAGAGTTCGCAGGCGTACGGCAACCCGGGCGCGGCGGCGGCTGGTCCCCAGCTTCTCTCCAACCTGGCAAGTGTGGAACGCGGCGTCGCGCCGGAGATTATCAACCACTACAATGTGCAGCCGGTTTTCGACGTATATGCGAACGTGGACCGGCTGGACCTCGGCAGCGTGGGATCGGCCGTGGAGAAGATCATGGCGGAATTCCAGCCGCATCTGCCGCGCGGAACCACATTCGATCTGCGCGGCCAGGTGCGCACTATGCAAACCTCGTTCGTGCGCCTCGGCCTGGGCATGATTTTCGCGGTGGTGCTGGTGTACCTGCTAATGGCCGTCAATTTTCAGTCGTGGCTGGACCCCTTCATCATTCTGATGGCGCTACCGGGCGCGCTGGCCGGCATCGTCTGGATCCTGTTCATCACCCAGACGAGTTTCAGTGTGCCGTCCCTGATGGGAGCCATCATGTGTATCGGCGTGGCCACTGCCAACAGCATTCTGATGGTGGTGTTCGCCAACGACCAGCGGGCCGAGGGGATGGACGCACGGTCAGCGGCTCTCTCGGCCGGCCATACCCGTATCCGTCCCGTGCTGATGACCGCCCTCGCCATGATTATCGGCATGTTGCCCATGGCGCTGGGCATGGGCGAAGGCGGCGAACAGAACGCGCCCCTGGGCCGTGCCGTGATCGGGGGGTTGGTGCTGGCCACCGTCACGACTTTATTTGTGGTCCCCATTGTGTACAGTTTGATGAAGAAAAACCCGCCGGTGGATTTCGACCGGAAGATCGCCGAGGAAGAACAAGAAGACATTTCCGGCGAGCTGCTCCTGGGCTGATAGCCGGCCCTCTCGATTAAAATGGAATACGATTCTCTGGAACGCGAAGAGTTCGAAGTGGCAGACCAAACCGAAGAGGGATTGCGCGCCGAAATCGCAGATTTGAAGCTCAAGGTTGCGGAACAGCAACGGCTGCTCCAACACGCCGCACCCGCTTCTGCTGCGCCCGCGCCGCCTTCGCGCCGTTCCCTGTGGCTGATGGCGCTGCTGCTGGCCGTGGTGATCGTGGTGGCCTTTTTCAAAGGCTACATCCCGCATCGCCGCAACGAGGCGACCCTGGCGGCGGAAGCCGACAACGCGGCGAAAGAAGCGCCTACCGTCACCGTGGTCGGCGTGGAGCGTTCTCCTGCCAGCGGTAACCTGGTGCTTCCCGGCAGTATCGAAGCGGTAACCGAGGCGCCCGTGCTGGCGCGCGCCAGCGGATACATCCAGCGCCGCTATGCGGATATCGGCGATCGCGTGAAGACCGGCCAATTGCTGGCCGAAATCGAAGCGCCCGAACTCGATCAGCAGGTGCTGCAGGCGCGCGCCACGCTGGAACAGGCCGGGTCCGCGCTGGAACAAGCGAAGGCCAGCCTGCAGCAGGGAATCGCCAACGAACAGTTAGCCAAGGTCACCGCCGAACGGTGGAAGAGCCTGGTAGCCAAAGGTGTGGTCTCGCGCCAGGATAACGATACCTATCAATCGCAGTATGCGGCCCAGCAGGCCAACGTGCAGGCTCTCGAAAAGGCGGTCGCCGCGGCACAGAGCAACATCGCTGCGGCCCAGGCCAACCTTTCCCGGCTGACCGCCCTGCAGGACTACAAGGCGGTGAAAGCGCCCTTCGCGGGCGTGATCACAATGCGTAATGTGGATGTCGGCGCGCTGGTGAGTGAGGCCAGCACCCTGATGTTCCGGATTGCCCAAACAGACCGTTTGCGCACCTACGTGAATGTGCCGCAATCGGACGCCGCAGGGGTGCATGTCGGCCAGACCGCGCGCCTGGCGGTGAACGATTTGGGCGGACGGCTGTTCACCGGGACGATCACGCGCACAGCCAGTGCCCTGGATCCTGCTTCCCGGACCTTGCTCACGGAAGTACAAGTGGCTAACACCGACGGTGCCCTTCTGCCAGGCATGTACACGCAGGTGGATCTCACCACGCCGCGCAAGAACGCGCCGCTGCTCATACCTGGCGATACGCTGGTAGTGCGCAGCAGCGGACCACAAGTGGCCGTGGTGGACCCGTCCAGCCGCACCATCCATTTTCAGCCGGTCCAACTCGGACGCGATTATGGAGATAAGATCGAAGTTCTCTCCGGACTCGAAGCCAGCCAGCAGGTGGTGGTGAATCCCGGCGATACCGTGCAGGAAGGAGCGAAAGTAAATCCCGTACCGTTGCGGGAGAAGAAACACCCCGCCTGAAGCCGATGGTAAAAACCTCAGTTGCACTTTTCTTGCTTTGTGCTGCGCCGTTGCTCTGCCAGACAAGCGACCATATTTCGGCCCGGCCGGTCGATTTCCAGAATTCGCCCCGCGTGCATGACCTGATCCGCGCGGGAAATCTTTATCTGTCCCAAGCCGACGCGCTGGCGCTGGCCATCGAAAACAACCTGGATGTGGAACTCGACCGTTTCAGCTTCCCGATTGCCGACACGGACGTACAGCGTGCTAAAGGCGGCGGCTTGCTGCGCGGCGTACCATTCATCATCGCGGAGACGCCCACCGGTGTAGGTGGACCGCTCAGCCCGGTGGTAACCAATCCGGCTTCGGCTACCAGCGTGACCACTGGAACCACGGTTTCCACCAACGCGCTGGAACTCGGCGCGCTGGGCGAGCCGCTCACCAACCTGTCGATTCAGGGCACCATCCCGCAATCGAACGGCACACCAATTCCCATCTTCGATCCCTTCGCCACCGGACTGTTGAGCTGGGCGCACCAGAACACCCCGCAGTTGAGTATTCAATCATATGGGACTCCCTCGCTGGTGGACAACGGTTTCAATGCCAACGCAGGAGTGACGCAGGGCTTCAGCAGCGGTGCGCTGGTGAATCTGGCATTCGATAACACGCACCAATCGTTGAATGCGCTGAGCACCAACTACAACCCGTATAACGGCAGCAGCCTGGGCCTCACGGTGACCCAGCCTCTCCTGCGGGGATTCGGTCCGGCGCTCAACCGCCGGTTTATCCGCATCGCCGGCAACAACCGCAAAATCAATACCATGCTTTTCCATCAGCAGTTGATTGCGACTGTTTATGGGATCATCCGGCTTTACACCGATTTCGTAGCGCTCTACGAAGATGTGAAAGTGAAGCAGGAAAGCGTCACAGCGGCCGAGAAATTGTTTTCGGACACCAAGGCACAGGTGGACGAGGGTACGCTGGCTCCGGTCGAGATGACGCGGGCCAACGCGCAGGTTTATTCCACAAAGCAGGACCTGATCAATTCGAGCGGCTTGCTCGAAGAGCAACAGGCAATTTTGAAAAACCTGCTTACCCGTACCGGAAACCTCGATCCGGAAGTGCAGGCGGCCACTATTATTCCCACCGACGCGCTGGATATTCCGGCACAGGAAACGATACGGCCTATCCAGGATCTGTTCGCGCGCGCCCTCGCTCAGCGGCCGGATCTGGGCCAGGCCAGCCTGCAGGTTGAAAATTCCGAGATCGGATTGAAGGGATCGCAGAACGCGGTGAAGCCGGAGGTCGATCTGGTCGGCGCGGTGCAAAGCAACGGCTTGGCCGGACCGCTGAACCCGCTTGCCACGCCGATTGCCAGCGCACCTCTGGCGGGAGGATACGGGACGGCCCTCGACCAGCTCTTTACGGCCAAATACCCGACTTATAGCATTGGAGTGCAGGTGACGGTGCCCATCCGCAACCGCGTCGCTGAAGCCGATTTGGCGCGGGACGAGTTGCAACTCCGGCAGTCGCAGGTGCGCCTGCGCCAATTGCAGAATGAAGCGCGCCTTGAGGTTGAAGACGCGGTGATCGCGATCCGGCGCGCGCGGGCATCCTACGAAGCGGCGGTGCAGGCGCGGCGGTTCCAGCAGGAATCGCTGGAGGCCGAGCAGGCTAAATACGAAGTGGGGGCATCCACCAGTTTCTTCGTAATCCAGTATGAGAGCCTGCTGGCACAGGCGAAATCGACCGAAGTTGCCGCCAAGAGTGCTTATGTGAAGGCCCGCGCGGCGCTGGAGCGCGCCACGGGAGAGATTCTGGAGATGCACCAAATTACCCTGGACGCCGGAATCAAAGGCCGCATGTAAGTGGGGCAGGCCCTCAAGGCCTGCGCGGGGCTCTCAGCCCCGCCGTGCCGCCTTAAAGAAATCTTCCAAGGTGTGCCCAGGAGTTTCTTCAAATCGCTCCGGAGTTATCTCCAGGCTTCGAATCCGATCCAGCCGGAAAACCCGAAATCCCTGCCGCGACTCGCACCAAGCCGCCACTGACCACGTAGTCCCCCAAAAATTGAGCGCCAGCGGATGGACGATACGCCGCGACGCGCGCTCGGCTTTATCCACATACTCAATCGAAAGCTTCCGGTGCTGCGCAATCGCCTGGCGCACAGTCTCCAGACCCGCCGCAGTGCCTTGCGGAACCAGAAATCCGGGAGCGAACATGCGCGTGCGCTCGATCTCTTCACGCCGCGCGATGGGCAGCGCCATGCCGATCTTCGCGATTGCTGACCGGACGTGCGTGGCCAAGCCCGGTCCTCCCCAGGTTTCGAGCATGCGCGCGCCGGCCACCAGCGCCTCCACCTCATCGACCGTGAACATGATGGGCGGCAGATCGAAACCCGATTTAAGCCGGTATCCAACGCCTGCCTCGCCTTCCACCGGGACCCCGGAAAGCGACAGATCGCGCACGTCCCGATAGATAGTCCGCTCCGAGACCCGCAGCCACAGAGCAAGCTGCGCGGCGGTGGTGAGGCGGCGCCCGCGCAGATGCTGGACGATCTGGAACAAACGGTCGGCACGCCGCATGCTGCCAGCGTATCGCGTCCCAAGACTCCTGACATACCGTTGTCAGGAGCGCCAGGTCATACTAGGCTGCGGAGGAAAACGCGTGGAGACTACAACGAACGAAGGCCGGATGGATTACATCGAATTCGCGGCAAGGGATATCCCGGCTACACAAGCCTTTTATGCCGGCATCTTCGGCTGGAAGTTCACCGACTATGGTCCGGAGTACACAAGCTTCGAAGATGGCCGGATCGCGGGAGGATTCGCGCGTGGCGACAGTGCAGCCCGTGGAGGGCCGCTGGTCGTAATCTACTCGAGCGACCTGGCCGGCATGGAGGCCAAGGTTCGGGCCGCCGGCGGCGCCATCGTGAAAGAGACTTTTTCGTTTCCAGGCGGCCGCCGATTTCACTTTACCGATCCCAGTGGGAACGAGCTATCCATATGGTCGGACAAATAGCAACCGCCGCGGATCGATGGGCGGAACGGCGCCGGACCATAACCAAGGAAAGGATCGCGCCGCTGCTACGGATTCCCGGTGTGGGGCCGTCGCTAGCCGCCGATTTCTGCTTGTTGGGGATCCGGCAAGTCGCGGAGTTGCGAGGCCGCAATCCTGAAGCGCTCTACAACCAGCTTTGCCGCGAGGTGGGCCAGCATGTGGACCGGTGTGTTCTCTATGTATTCCGGTGCGCGGTGTACTTCGCTTCCGAGATGCGGCACGATCCCGAGATGCTGAAGTGGTGGAACTGGAAGGACCGCTGACGCCGCAAAGAGTCCGCTACTGGCCCTTCTTTGACTCGAGCTCCGCTTTCAATTGCCGGTAGGCGGTCTCTTCGTAATTGGTCTTCAGCCGCTCGCGCCCCTCGGTGCCCGGGCGGGGCGGTTCGCGGCGTTCGGCGTGCAACAGAAAGGCGGCCGCTTCGTCGTCATTCGGGGTTCTTTCCAGGACGGCGCGAAAGCTCGCGGCGGCCGCCGGAAACTGTCCGGCTTTCCACAACGCATATCCCAGGTTGAAGTGATAATCGGGATCCGCGCTATCGCCTTCCAGCGCTTTGCGGAAGCTTTCGATTGCGGTTGTAATGTTGATGCGGGATTGAGACGCGCCAAGGTCGTTATACACTTCGTTCAAAGGGACTGTTACCGATACGATCTCGAAGCATTTTGCGGCGGCAGCATAATCGCCGGTCTGGTAATTGCATAGGCCGAGGAAGAATTGCGCTTCCAGGTAGTGCGAATCGCCTCGGTTGACCCGCGCCAGCCATCCGGCGGCCACCCGGTAGTCTTTCTTCCCCCAGTAGGATTTGCCGAGCTGAAAGCAGGGCTGCGAATAGGCTGGATCGAGCCGCGCGGCCTGCATGAAGAAACGGCGCTGCTGGTCGGAGTTGGAGGCCAGCAACCCGCGGATGTAGCTTTCCAACGCGTCCAGCCGGACGTGCGGCCTGGCGCGCAGAAACTCATCCTCAGCCGGCGCCGTTTTGGGTGAGAGGGCTTCCAGGGTCTGCCAGCTGATCCGCGATTCCAGGGCCGCCAGGTCATCGAGAGGCCCCGACTCGGTCAACTCCGGCCCCTGTTTCAGGCGTCTCAGGTTGAGGATGCGGGCGGTTATCTGTAGCGTGCCCCGCGAAGACCCCGTCGCGGAACCGGGAGGTGCCGGTGCCAGATCATACTGGCCGTACACCACCCGCGAAGCGTCCAGGGATTCACCGGCCTTGATAACCGATGCCCTTGTAAGCACGGCGTTTGGCCGTAGGGAGAGGCGGCGCAGAGCCTCCAGCCGATCCTCGCGCTCCAAGCCCAGAATTCCTTGGGAAACCAGCGATTCGCGCACGGCTTCGGAGATACTCTCGCCAATCCAACCCAGGTTGGTGGATTTCGACTGATTAGTAAATGGGAGGACTAAAACGGTATCCGCACGCAATACCGAAAGGCTGGAAACCGCGCAAAACCAGACGAAAAGCCGTCGCCGCATCTACCTTTCAGTGTAGCAACGGCCTCCGTCGAATCCCTTCTTCAGTTCAGGACGAGCTTCATGTTGGTGCCGCCCACCCGGATCTCTTCCACTTTGTTCTTCCCGTCGGCATTTGCAAACCGGACGGTGGTCTGGGCGTACTTGGTATCTCCAGTTTCAATCTTTACACTGGCTTCGGTGGTCTCATGGCCGTGCTTGATCACGATCTTCTGGTCCTGCAACTCAAACTTGTAGTCGCCGGCCTTCAGCTCCGTGCCACCAATCACGGTGGGTTCAAAGAACGTCACGTTATATGACTTCGTGCTCGCGAGTGCCAATCCTGCCAGCAAACAGGCGAATAATGCAGCTTTCTTCATGGTAATCTGCTCCCTCGGGCTTTCCGGCAGCCGCGTGGCGATCGATGTCGCATAGGCTGCCATCTATATTACGAGCGAGGTACCCGAAACGTTGCTCCGCCGGATATCAGCAAAATGTCAAGAATTCCCGCACGCGGCCGGTCGCCGCGGCTTGAAGGGCGGGTTCCTCACCGAATCCCCTGAGCCATTCGATGCCCTGCTCTTTGCGAAACCAGGTCATTTGACGCTTGGCATAGTTCCGCGTGTTGCGCTGGGCATAGAAGACGGCTTCGGTGGAGTCCAACTCGCCGCGCAGCATCTGTACCGCCTGCCGGTAGCCATGTGATTCAAATGGTTTAGTTTCAAACGAAAAGCCTCTGCCGTGGATCGACTGGACTTCCTCCAGCAGTCCGGACTCAAACATTCTGCGGCAGCGTGCATCCAGGCGTGCGTACAGCCGGTCGCGATCTGGCGCCAAGCCGAGTTTGAGGATGCGATATCCTTCCAAGGCATCCCGGCCTTCGCGAAATAGCTCGGTTACCGGCCGGCGGGCGATCAGGCACACCTCCAGGGCACGCGTTACTTTAGGGACGTCATGCGGATGGATCCGGGCAGCGGCGGCGGGGTCGAAGCGGCCCAAGAGCCGGTGCAGCGATCCTGGCTTCCGCAACTCGCGCGCCGCCAGCCGCTCGCGGATGGCCGTATCGCGCTCCGGGCCACGAAATAGGCCGTCAAACAGCACCCGCAGATAGAAGCCCGTCCCGCCGGCGACCACCGGAAGCTTTCCGCCGGCCGAGATCGAGGCCAGCGCGGCGCGCGCCAACCGGGCATACTCGCCGGCGGTGAATACCTGGTCGGGATCCAGGATATCGATCACGTGGTGTGGAATCCCCCGCATCTCCCCGGGGGTGAGCTTGGCTGTGCCGATGTTGAAGTATCGGTAGATCTGTAAGGAATCGCAGTTGACCACTTCACCGTCGAATTCCTCTGCAACACGTAGAGCCAACTCGCTCTTACCCGAGCCGGTAGGTCCCGCAATGGCGACGACTGGTTTCAACATGACCCTCTTCGAGAGGTAACACATTCGCGTTGCCAACCGCCGTTATACAATGAAGAGGAACGGTTCGACCCTCCCAGGCATCTAGGTCGAAAGGAACCACACAAATGAATTTTCCCCTAAAAGCGCTTTTCCTGGCCCTGCCGTTTGCACTTGTGTCGTTTGGACAGACCAGTGGGCAGACTGGCACGACGGCTTCCGCGCCGTCCGATAAGGCTGCCGCCTACTATAACTTTTCCATGGGCCACCTGTATGCGGAACTGGCCGGCGTGTATGGCAACAAGAGTGAATACGTCGCCAAAGCCATCGACCACTACAAACAAGCGCTTAAGCTGGATCCTTCCGCCAGCTTCCTGTTCGAGGAATTGACCGATTTGTACATCCAGAGCGGCCGCTTGAAGGACGCCGTAACCGAAGCCGAGGATATCCTAAAGCACGATCCGAACAATCTGGACGCGCGGCGCATTTTAGGCCGGATTTACACCAGAATGATCGGCGATACGCAGCAGGGAAGAGTCAACGAAGAGATGCTGAAGGCGGCCACCGAACAGTATCAAAAGATTACCGCCAGAGATCCCAAGGACATGGAAAGCTGGTTGACTCTCGGCCGGCTATATCGCACCGCGCGTAACTCGGTGGAGGCAGAAAAGGCTTATACCCAGGCACTGGCGCTCGATCCGAACAACGAAGATGCCCTGACGGGCCTGGCCATTGTTTATTCGGATGTTGGTGACACCCGCAAGGCCATCGAGAAGCTGCAGGCGGTCACCAAGAACGACCCCAATTCCCGGACCCTGGCCGTGCTGGCCGGTTCCTACGAGCAGCTCAAGGATTACAAGAGCGCGGTGGAAGTGCTGCGCAAGGCCATCGCTCTCGATCCGGAAAATAACCGGGTCAAACATGCGCTGGCCCTGGATCTGCTACGTTCCAGCGGCTCCGAACCAGGCAACCTGGATGAAGCGCTGAAATATTACAAGGAAATCGCGGACGACGATCCTCACGATTCCGAAGCGCTACTACGCATGGCGGAGATCTACCGCGATAAGCACGATCTGGCTAAAGCGCGCGAGGCGCTCGACAAGGCCAAGGCCGCGGATCCCGAGAACCTGGAAGTACGTTACGACGACGTGGACCTGCTCGCCATGGAAGGCCAGACCGATAAAGCCATCGAAGCGCTTAAGTCGGTCCTGAAGGACACGGATCGCAAGACTTATTCGGACGGTGAGAAGAGCGTGCGGGTCAACCTGCTGGAGCGCCTGGGCGAACTATATCGCAGCGCGAATCAGAACCAGCCGGCCATCGACACCTTCCGCCAGATGGCCGATCTGGACCCGGATTCGGGCGCGCGCGCTTCGGCCCAGGTGATCGAGACCTACCGCGCGGCCAAAGATTTGAAAAGCGCGCGGGCGGAAGCCGAAGCCGCCATGAAGAAATACCCGGGCGATCGCATGTTGAAGATGGTGGATGCTTCCGTGCTCGCCGACATGGGGAAAGTCGACCAGGCGGTCGCGGAATTGCGCGGCATGCTGAAGGGCGACCACGACCGCGAGACGCAACTGGCCATCGCGCAGGTTTATGAGAAGGCCAAGCGCTACGAAGACATGGGCAAACCGCTGGATGCCGCCGAAAAGCTCTCGGAAACCAAGCCGGATCAGGAAACGGTCCATTTCATGCGCGGCGCCATGTACGAGCGCCTGAAGAACTGGGACGGCGCGGAAGCGGAGTTTCACAAGGTTCTCGAGCTGAATCCGGAAAACGCCAGCGCGCTGAACTACATGGGCTACATGTTCGCCGATCGCGGCGTGCGCCTGGACGAAGCTCAAAAACTGGTCTCGCGCGCGCTCGAACTGGATCCGGATAATGGTGCGTACCTGGATAGCCTCGGCTGGGTATACTTTCGCCAGGACCGCCTGGAAGATGCGGAGCACGCCCTGTTGCGGGCGCTGGCCAAGAGCGGCGTGTCGCAGGACCCCACAGTGCACGATCACCTGGGCGACGTCTATCTGAAGCTCGGAAAAACCAAGGACGCTATCACCCAGTGGCAAGCTTCGATAAAGGAAGCCGACAACGACACTCAATCCGACATAGAACCGGGCGAAGTTGCCAAAATCAACAAGAAGCTGGAAGACGCCAAGGTGCGGCTGGCGCGCGAAACCGGCGGGGCGAAGCAGTAGACGAGCGGCCTCCAGACTCCAGACTCCACACTCGCAAGCCAAACGGCACACTAAGCGGTGCGGTATGCTTATGTGTGCCTCCGGAACTCATCGCGTTCCGGGACCAAAGGACATTCGTTATGAGTCTGAAGATCAACGTACGTGAGAGCGGAAACGTCGCCATTCTGGACCTGATTGGCAGAATCACCATCGGCGAAGAGGCGGCTTCCCTGCGCGACACCATCAAAGAAATGCTGGATGCCGGGCATAAAAACATACTGCTGAACCTGGCCGAAGTGAGCTATATGGATAGCACCGGTTTGGGACAGTTCGTAGGCAGCTTTGCCACGGTAACCAGCCGCGGCGGCCAACTCAAGTTGGTGAATCTGCAAAAGAAACTGCAGGAACTGATGCAGATCACCAAACTGATCACCGTATTTGACTCGTACGACACCGAGTCGGCGGCATTGCGCAGCTTCGCGGGCGCGGTGGCCGCGGGCTAACTACTCTACGTCACCCGGATCGATCGCCTTCTTCTCACCGGTGGTGGCCCAGCGGATGTAGGCTACGATGTCCGCGATCTGCTGGTTTGTGTAGCCGCCGGTGGAGGGGGGGTGTTTCCAGGTGGCGTTGTCGGTTTTGGACTCCACGTCGGCGGCAGCGAATTTCTTCAGTTCCGGTGGGTCCTTCGAGAGATCGTAATACTGCAGCGTGGTGGCATCGGCGGAGACTTTCATGGCCGGGAAGGCATTCCCCTTCACCGTGAGAGTCTCGACGTACTCGGTGCGGGAGGCGCGGATGGCGGTGACCAGTGCCCGGACGCCGACCTTGCCGAGGACTTTCAGATCCGGACCCACGGCCGTCCCGTGTCCTTTCAGCGTATGACAAGTGGCGCAGCCTTTCTCGGCGTTAAACAACGTTTGACCGCGGTCGATCTGCTGGGTCGGCCCGGCCGCCTGCAAGAAAAGCAAAAGGGATAACCAGATCATAAGATCCTCCGCTAATAGTATAATCAGGTGCGGCGGATTCCGCGCGGGTATCGTGGTGCGGCAGGGCGGCCCGGGTTACTCCGTTCGGAGCGCCCGGGCGGGATCGGTGGAGGCGGCCCGGCGCGCGGGAATCATGCCGGCGACGCAGGCGGCGGCCGTGAGGGTCAAGATGGCGGTGAGCAGGACCCCGGCGTCGATACCTTTGATTTCGTAAAGCTGGGATTCCACAAAACGGACCGAGAGCAACGCTGCGGCGATACCGATTGCCAGGCCGATGCCGATGTGCACCAGCGCTCCGCGCATGACCATGGCGATGACCCCGGTACGGCTGGCGCCGAGCGCCATGCGAATGCCGATTTCGCTGGTGCGGCGCGCGACGGCGAAGGCGGTGACGCCGTATAGTCCGACGACGGCGAGCAGCAGCGCCAGCGCGCCAAATAATGCCGTGAGGCGCGCGATCATGCGCTCTTCGGTGAACCGGCCCGCGATCTGTTCATCGAAGGTCTGGAATCTCACCACGGTTAGGTTGGGATTGATGCCGGCAAGAGTGCGCTGTGTAATGGCTGCCATCTGGTTGATGGGCCGTTCGGTGGCCAGGACGAGTGCGCCGGCGAACAGGGACTCGTCATGCTCGCTGGGATCTGTGGCGCTGGCGGGCCGCTGCAGGATGGACAGAAAATACATGCGGTGATTCTTCCAGCGCACGCTGGTGTAGGTGCTGTCTTCGACGACGCCAACGATCTGATAATCGCCTGCGGTTGTGTCGCTGGTGCCGAACGAATGGCCGATCGGGTTACGCCCGTTGAACAGCTTTTTGGCGAATTCCTGATTGATAACCGCGACGGCGGGAGCGCCGGGTATGTCCTTTGGGCTGATGCCGCGGCCCATCAACAGGTGCGTCCCAACGGAATCAAAATACTCGGAGCTGGCTTTGACGATGGAGGCGTCGGTGTGGAGATCGGGCTCGCCCTGTACGCGGATGCCGGTTCCCCAGTTGTTGTCTTCCATGGGGGTATACAGGCTGAGACCGACCTTTCTTACGCCGGGGATGGCGTGGAAGCGATCCTCGATGGTGCGATAAAGCGCCGGCAATTGCGTCGCGGAGTAGCCCGCCGCTTGCGGGTTGATGTGGACGATATAGCGGTTGGTGGTGTCAAGGTGCAGGTCGGTATGCTGAAGCTTGTAGAGACTCTGCGAGAAAAGGCCGGCGCCGACCAGAAGCACGAGCGACATGGCAGCCTGTAGGACGACGAGGCCGCGCTGCAACAGGGTGGCGCCCGAGCTGGTGGTGCGAGCGCCGCTGCGCAGCGCATCGGCAGGGTCCGCTTTGGCGGCGAACCAGGCTGGGGCGAGGCCGGACAGAATACCGGTGACGAGCGAGAGTCCGAAGGCGAAGGCCAGCACGGCGGCGGAGGGGCTGGCGTGGATCGGGAGATATTTCGCACCCGAAAAGGCCAGGGCCAGAAGCATGCGGGTGCCCGCGTACGCCACGGCAAGTCCGGCGATCCCGCTCAACACGGAGAGCAGCACGCTTTCGGTGAGCAGTTGTCGAATGATGCGGCTGCGTTTAGCGCCCAGCGCAGTGCGCAAACAGATCTCGGAGCGGCGCCCCATGCCGCGGGCCAGCAGCAGATTGGCAATATTGGCGCAGGCGATCAGGAGGACGAGCCCGGAGATGATCATCAGCAGGCGCAGGTTGGAAGAGTAATTCTCCTGCAGGTCCTGTATGCCTCCGCCGCCGGGCGTGAGCACGACGTGGACTTTCGCGAGCAGTGCCTTCCCGTCCCCGCCGGAAAAAGTCCTGGTCTGGGCGAACGAGTTGCGCACCAGGGCGCTCAGCTTCTGCTGCAGGGCGGCCAGTGAGACGCCGGGCTTCACGCGGCCCACCATGTATAGCCACTGCGAATCGGCATCGTGCACGTAGCCGACGTTCGCCAGCACGGGCATGGTTTCGATGGGCAGATAGAAATCCGGCGGTGCGCTGGCCAGGCGATCGCCATAGAAGCCTTGCGGAGCGACGCCGACGATGGTGACGGGCTTGGTATTGATCCAGAATGTGCTGCCGATGACCGAAGATTCGCCGGCATAATTGTGCTGCCAGGCGGAGTAGCTGACGACCGCGGTCATGGGGGCGCCCGCGACGTCATCCGGGTCGTTAAGCAGGCGGCCCGCCTGGGCTTGGAGACCGAAGGTGCGGAAATAATTGCCGGAGACGAATTCGCCCATGACGGAGCGCGCGCCAGCGGGATCGCCATCGCGGCGGGCGATTACGGGGCGGTAGCCGAAGCCGGCCTGCATGGCGGCCAGCTCTTCGAATTCAGGGACGTTCTTCCTTAGCACCTGCCAGGTTTGGGTGGGAAACATGGAATAGTCGCCATTGCTGTGCGCGCCGCTCGAGACGCAGCAATCGTTGCTGTCGCCGATGCGCACCAGCATCTTGGGGTCCGCGACCGGGAGGTTCTTGAGAAAGACAGCATTGACCAGGGTAAAAATGGCGGCATTGGCGCCGATGCCCAGCGCGAGTGTGAGCATGGCAGTGGCGGTGAAGCCCGGGGCCTTTCGAAGCTGCCTTAGAGCGAAGCGAAGATCCGGTATGAGCGTGGCTTTCACGTTGTTAATTGGACGCCGGGGGACCTCTTCGGTTAGCCGAAGGCCCCTGACCAGATTAGAGATGCAGCCCTAAGCCCGCGGCAGCAGCGCGGCGTTCGCCTGGGTCTTGCGGATCGCATCGGCGATGGAGTCCATCGAACCGCGCGGCCCCAGTAGCATGTTTTGGGTAAACCACACCGCTTCGCCGCATAGCCGGTCGTTGACCGGGCAGCGGTTGCGCTCATCCCACTCGGCCAGCGCTTTCTCTGGAAAAAGTTTCTTGTACCCGCGGGACTGGAGCGCATTCTTCAGAAAGGCCTGTGTGTTTAGCGGCGTGTACCCGCCCGCCGCCGGGATGCCTTCCGCGGACAGCGCCCTAAGGAAGACGGAGCGAGGGACGCTGCCAAAATGCGTCGCGTCGTACCGGAACATGTAGAGGTGATAGGCGTTCCGCGTGCATCCACTGTACATGCGCGCCGGAGTGATGCCTGGAATCTCTTTGAGCAACGACGTCAAATAGGCGGCGTTCTCGGTACGGATTCTCGCTTGAGCCTCAATGCGGGTCATCTGGGCCATAAGCAGCGCCGCCTGGAATTCCGTCATCCGTAGATTAGCCCCGCCCGAAATGTAAGTGAAGCCCGCACGCGCCGGCTTTAGCCCCGTGCCATTGTTGTGGAAGGCAAAGCAGCGTTCCCGCAACTCTTCGTCGCCGCACAGGACGGCCCCGCCTTCACCGGAGTTCAGGTTCTTGGACGCCTGGAAGCTGAAGCAGCCGGCCTGTCCCCAAGTGCCCACTTTGCGCGCCCGCCACTCGCTCAGATGCGCCTGGCAGGCGTCTTCAATTACCGGAATATTGTGGCGCGCCGCAATCGGAAGAATAGCGTCGAGGTCGCAGGCGTTGCCTCCGAGGTGTACCGGAATGATAGCCCGGGTGCGTGGCGTGATAGCGGCTTCGATCTGGTTCGCATCCATCTGGAATGTGGCGCCATCCGTATCTACAAACACCGGCAGCGCATACTGGCGCAGTACCACGTTGATCGTGGCGATAAATGTGTAAGGCGGAACCAGGACCTCGTCGCCCGGCTCGACTCCCAGCGCGTTCAGGCTGGTGAACAGGGCGCTGGTGCCATTCGCCGTCGCCAGACAGTATTTGGCGCCAGTCAACTCAGCATAGGCCTGTTCGAACTTTGTGACCGCGTGGCCGTCTCCGCGATACCACTTTCCGCTGTGCAGCGTGTCGAGCAGCGCGCGTTCCTCGGTCTGGTCGAAAACCGGCCAGGATGGAAACCGCCCCGGATAAGTCTTGGGGCCGCCCAACAGGGCGGGCTTATCGGCTGGTTTGCCGGCGGCGAGACCGAGAGCCGCTCCGGCCAGTGGCGAGGCGGTCAAGAAACGTCGTCGCGTTACATCTGAACTCATAAGGCTCCTCGAAACAGCTTGTTCGGGTGTCTTTCGTGTTGGTATCAGTATACCTGTAGGATCATCCCGGATGTTCGGCGTTAGCGAAGCTAGAGGTCAAGCTTCCCCTTGTACATCAGGTCGCGCACCCGGAACTCTGCGTCATGGTAAGGGCCGTAGCCGGGCAGATATAACTCGAAGACCACGGTCTTATCCTGCTCGGTAACGGCCCGCGGATAGATCAGGCGCAGGAACGGGTCGGATGGAACGGGCGGGAAATGGCCCTCCATTTTGAATTTCCGTCGGCCCACACGCATGATGGATTCCTCTTCCATGCGATGCTCTTCTTCGCCGTCCGCCATCGCTTTGAGGTCTCTGAAGGCAATGGCCAGCACAATCTTGTCTGCGCCTTCGTCCCGCAGGTAGGCTATGTAATCATCGCTCAGTGGTTTCGCCAGGCGCCGCGCGAGTTGGGCCTCGGCTTCGCGCAAGGGATGGGCCGTGGCCAGGTAGACCTGAACTTCAGGCGCGGGTCCCGCCATCTGCGCCCACGGGCTGTCGTGCATCAGCACCTCGATTTGCTCGCTGGTCCAGTCGGCGGGGGCTTTCGTCTCCCAAAACGGAGCGGCCAACAATGCCAGGAACGCGCACACCAGATGCATAATAGTTCCAATATGACAGAAACAAAGTATCGCGGCCGCCGCGCCACGTCCATCGAGAACGAACTTGTCCGCGTCACCGTCTTGACGGAAGGCGGACACATCGCGGAGATCCTGGATAAGCGCAGCGGCGTGAACCCGTTGTGGACCCCGCCGTGGGACTCGATCGAGCCTTCCACCTACGATTTGCGCAAGCATCCCGAGTATGGCGCCGACTCCGAGAGCCGGCTGCTCAGCGGAATCATGGGACACAACCTGTGCATGGATATCTTCGGGCCGCCTTCGGAAGAGGAAGCTGCGGCGGGGCTCACCGTGCATGGAGAGGCTTCCGTAGCGCCCTATGACGTGACGGCCGCGGGCGCCACGCTAACCCAGCGCGCGCGATTGCCGCAGGCCCAGTTGCGCGTAGAGCGCCACTTCGAACTGGCGGGGCCGGTGGTGCGCATCACGGAGGCGGTGGAAAACGAGAGCAGCACCGACCGTCCCATCGCCTGGACCGAACACGTCACGCTGGGGCCGCCCTTCATCGACAAAGGGCGAACCGAGTTCCGCGCGCCCGTGACGCAATCGCTAGTGCTGGAGAAGGGCAATGGCGATCTGCGGCTGTTTACCGCTGCTCCCAGTTCCGGCGGGTTCGCTACCTACCTGATGGATCCGGCGCGGGATAGCGCATATTTTGTGGCTTGGTCTCCGGCCAGCGGAGTGGCGCTCGGATACGTGTGGCGGCGGACGGATTTCCCCTGGCTGGGCGTATGGGAAGAGAACTACGAGCGAAAGGGTGCGCCGTGGAGTGGACGGACGCTCACGCGCGGCATGGAATTTGGAGCATCGCCGGCAGCCGAGACGCGGCGGCAGATGATCGAGCGCGGCAGCCTGTTCGGCGCACCGGCATTCCGCTGGATTCCGGCTAAGACACGCGTGGAAGTCGACTATGCAGCGGCCATCCAGGGCGGGCTCGCGGCATGCCCGGCGGAACTGGTCCGCACGCCGGATGGCGAGGTCCGGTTTGAGGGATGAAGGCGCACACGTCCGCGACGGCGCCGAGAGCGACCTGGACTCAATCCGGCGGATTCAAGCCGGTTCTCCCCAAGCCGCGCAGTGGGACGTACGGGATTACCTGAAGTACGATCTGCTGGTAGGTACCTTGGGGGATTGCCTCGCGGGATTCGCGGTGTCGCGGCGGGTAGCGGAGGGCGAAAGCGAGTTGCTGAATCTGGCCGTAGATCCGGCTTTCCGACGCAGGGGAATCGGCCGGTCGCTGGTGGAGGAGTTAACCTCCCGCCATCCGGGCACGCTCTGGTTGGAGGTGCGGGAATCCAATGTGGACGCTCGTAACTTTTACAAAACACTGGGATTTAGCGAGTCCGGCAAGCGCTCCGGCTACTACGCGGACTCATGCGAAAGCGCTATTGTCATGAACGTTCATTCATGATAATGTCACAGTAGACGGCAAGCCCGAGCGGGGCCTGCCGCACTTCTCGAGATGATGAAGTGAAGATGACCCACCGAGCCTCGTTCCTGAACCAATGACTCGGCGTGGCAACCTCACTGGGAGGAACTGCCCCAATATGGAACGGAACGCAACGGAACAACTCAGAGCGCATCTGATGGAGACAAATGCGGAGTATCGCCAGCTTGCCGCGACGCATTGCGATTACGCGCACAGGCTG
Source organism: Bryobacterales bacterium (assembly GCA_963843255.1). Classification (GTDB taxonomy): domain Bacteria; phylum Acidobacteriota; class Terriglobia; order Bryobacterales; family Bryobacteraceae; genus Bog-159. The sequence goes on from CAWJJQ010000017.1 coordinate 44,162, forward strand.
GAAGCGCTGGAAGCGCTGCCGCACCTTACCGACCAGGAACAACTGGAAGAGGTACGGTTGAAGAAGCTGAAGCTCCGCTTGAAAGATCAGATGGAAGCGATCGTGAGCCAATACAGGGCTCAACAAGTCGCTTAACGTCAGGTGCGCGGAGTTCAGGTTTTTTTGAAGGCCCGGCTGGTCCGTCAGCCGGGCTTTTTCGTTTCTGGGTGCAGGTTCTCACTCCATGCGCAGAATGGCGGCGGGATCGGTGCGCACCGCCCGGATCACCGCCGGCACAGCAGCCAGTAGCGCCGCCACAAGGACCGCCAGCGACGGCAGCAGCATGCCCTGCAACCCGGCCGGATTGACCTGATAGAGCAGCGTCCGCACATAACGTACGGACCATAGCGCCAGGGCGACGCCTGACACCGCGCCGAGCAGCACCATAAGGAACGCTTCGGAGGTCACCCGCCGCGCCACATCGGCGGCCTGCGCGCCGATAGCGATGCGAATGCCGATCTCGCGCCGCCGCTGAACAACCGAATAGTCGAGAACGCCATACAGCCCTATGCCGGCGAGCAACAGCGCGACAATGGCGAAGAACAACGCCAGCATCGCAAGCAGCCGTTCGCGAACCGTGTGTGAATCGTCGATCTCCTGCTGCGTGCGGATATTGCTGACGCGGAATCCGGAGCGGACGCGCGGGATTTCCCGGCGCAGCATGGATGCCAGTGCCAAAGGATTCGCGCCGGTAGTACGCACCACGAACGTCGCGGAATCGATCGCGTAATCGGCGCCCTTCGCGTCAAGCGAATGCAGAGGGACGTAGGCCACCGGGGTGGGCCGTTCGCGCAAATCCTGGTAAGGCGCATTACGAACCACGCCCACGACCCGGAAGCGTTGGTCGCCTTTCGCGAAAGAGACGCCGAGGGGCCGCTGCCCGTTGAAATACTGTTTGACGAACTCTTCGTTGACGATGGCCGCGCCCGGGGTGGTATCCGACCGCCGGAAGTCAGTTCCTTCGACGAACGGAATCCGCATGGTCTCGACCCAGCCCGGCGAGACGGCCAGGAAGTACGCCAACACCGGACCGGGAGGCGCGCCGTTGACCGAAACGAAGCCGTTCCAACCGCCTCCGGCCAGCAGCGGCCATCCGGCCATGCCGACCGCTTCTACGCCCGGCAGCGCGCGCAGGTGGTCAGCCACCTGGTCCCAGAAGACGGGCGCCTGCGCGTGGTTCGATACCGTCTCCAGGTTGACGACCCGCGCCGGCGAGAAACCCAGAGGGCGATTCGCCAGGCGGTCGAAGGTGGTCACAAACAGGCCGGCGAGAAAGAGGACCAGAAAGCAGAACGCAGCCTGCAGCGAGATCACGGCATGCATCGAGCGGCCGCGCGAACGCGGCTCGACCCCGCCTTTGAGCGCGCCCGCCGGGTCGATCGCGGAAGCCCGCAGCGCCGGCACAAGTCCAAAAAGCAGGGTCACCGCCAACATCAGGGCGAGGCCGAAACCGAGAACCCGCCAGTCGGCGGGCAGCGCCAGGCGGGCCGGATGATCCGGAGGATTGATCCGGCTGACCACGAAAGGCGCGGACCACCAGGCGAACACACCGCCTGCCATCGCCGCGAGCGAAGCCAGCATGGTGCCCTCCACCAGCATCAGTTGGATGAGCCGTCCGCGGCCCGCGCCGATGGAAATACGCAGGGCCATTTCGCGGGCGCGCGCGGCCGCCTGGGCAGTAAGCAGGTTGGCCACATTGGCGCACGCGATCAGCAGCACTAAGGCTACCAGCACGGCCAGCGCCAGCAGCGCCGGGCGATAGTTCTGCTGTAGGCCGGAGGCGCCCGCGGCCGCCGGCTCCAGGACTACTTTCTGGTCGAGGAAGCGCTCGATATCTGCCTTGCTCATGCCGGTGAAGCCCTTGGCGCGATCCTCCTCGAAGGCGTGCGAGGTGGCGTTGAGCACGTCGCGGACCGGCCCGGCGGCGACGCCGGATTTCAACTGCGCCAGGCTGCGATGCCAAGTCCAGTCGTCATGCGTCGCGCCGGGATGCATCATGGTGGGAACGAAGACGTCGGTAACGGTGCCTGTTTCCGTGCCGGTGAAAGGCGCGCCGGCTACTCCCACGATCTGGTAAAGAGTGCCGGCCATGCGAAAGGAGCGCCCAACCACTTTGCGGTCGCCTCCGAAACGGCGCATCCAATAGTCATAGGAGAGAACCGCGTAGGGCTCGCCCCCCGGCTTCACATCGTCGTTCTCGGTGAGCAGACGCCCTACGGCAGGCCGCAGGCCGAAGGAACCGAACATCCATCCGGAGCAGTATTGCAGGGATGCTTTCTCCATTTCCTGATCGGAGCCGTAGGTCAGGTCCATCTGTTCCGCGTAGGAAACGGCGATCAACTCGGCACGGCCTTTCACGGCCGCGCGCATCAGGCGAAACGACGGATAGGCCCATGCATCGACCGTCACAGGCGTGCCGTCGAAATCGGTTCCCTGGCGGACCACTTCGTACAGGCGGTGCGGTTCCGCTACAGGCAGAGGGCGGAGCAGCAGGGCGTCGATGAGGCGGAAGGCCGAGGCGCAGGCTCCGATGCCCAGGCCCAGGGACAGAACCGCCGCGGCGGAGGTCATTTTTCGCTTGGTGATCTGGCGCCAGCCGAAGATGGCATCGGCGATCAGCGAATCGAGCCACGGAAGCAAACGGACGTCGCGGCTCTCCTCGCGCTGGCGCAGCGGGGAACCGAAGGCGCGGCGGGCTTCTTCGGGATCACGGCCCTGGGCGATGGCGTCCGCGATGTGCGACTGCAGTTCTTCATCGATATCGCGAGTGAGGCGATCGGGGAAAAAGTGCGTTGGTAATGCGGGACCGGAATGACATATGAAACCTCTATTCGCCGCGCAGTACGGCCGCCGGATCGATGCGCACGGCGCGAATCACCGATGGTAAAGCGGCCAGCAGCGCAGCCGACAGGATAGTTACCGACGGAACCACAACCGCACCCAGGCCGGTCCCTTTCACGCCATACAGCAGCGTCTGGATGTATCGCACAGACGACAGGCCCAAGCCGGCGCCCGCGAGCGCGCCGACGAGGACCATGGTGAAGGTTTCCCGGGTTACGCGCCGCGCCACATCGCCCGCCTGCGCGCCGACGGCAATGCGAATGCTGATCTCGCGGCGCCGCTGCAGCACCGAGTAATCGAGCACGCCGTACAGGCCGATGGCGGCCAGCAGCAGCGCGACCACCGCAAAGAACAGCGCCAGCATGGCCAGCAGCCGTTCGCGGATAGTTTGCGACTGGTTGATCTCCAACTGCGTGCGGATATTGCTGACTCGGAATTCGGGCCACGCGCGGGGCACCTCGCGGCGCAGCGTGGAGGCCAGCGCCAGCGGGTTTGCCATGGACGTGCGCACCAGCAGCGTGGCGCGGCTGAGCGCTTCATCGGGCGCGCCGAACCACATTGGAATATATGCCGTGGGAGTGAGCGGTTCGCGCATGGTCTGGTAGCGCGCGTTGCGGACCAGGCCCACAATTTCGAAGTGGCCGCCGCCGCGGACTTTGTCGAACGACTTGCCTACCGGTTCCTGGCCGTGGAAGTAGGCGTCCGCGAAGGCCTGGTTTACCACCGCGACGCCGGGACCTAGTTCGTCCGGCCGGATATCGCGGCCGTCAATGAGCGGGATCTTCATGGCGTCGAACCAGCCCGGCGAAACGCGCAGCGAATAGGACAGCACATTGCTCGCGGGCGCCCCGCTGACGGCCACAAATGCGCCCTGCATCGGGCCGCTCAGCAGCGGCCACGCCGCCAAGGCCACGCTCTCGACTCCCGGCAGGGTGCGGATGTGCGCTACCAACTGGTTCCAGTAGACGGGGCGCTGCGCGGGCGCCGCTGCCGTATCGACGGCCAGCAGACGATCCGCGGAGAAGCCTGTCGGCTGATTCGAGAGGCGCTCAAAGGTGGAGGCGAAGAGGCCCGCCAGGAACAGCACGACGAAACAGAAGGCGACCTGCGCGGCGATCAAGGCGTGCATGAAGCGGCGCCGCGCGTGCGGGTCGTCGCCGCCTTTGAGTGCGCTGGCAGGCTTGACGGCCGAGGCGCGCAAGGCGGGCGCCAGGCCAAAGAGAAACGTGACGCCGAGGGCCAGTGCCAGGGCGAACCCGAGCACGCGCCAGTCGGCCGAAAGCAGCAGGCGGGCCGGGTTATCGGGCGGATTGATGCGGTCCACCACGAAGGGCGCGGCCCAGGAGGCCAGCAACGCGCCGGGCAGCGCAGCCAGGATGGCCAGCAGCGCGCTCTCCACCAGCACCAGTTGCACCAGGCGCCAGCGTCCGGCGCCGATCGAGACCCGCAAGGCCATCTCGCGTGCACGCGCCGCGGCTTGGGCCGTCAGCAGGTTGGCAAGGTTGGCGCAGGTGATAAGCAGCACCAGCGCCACCAGAACCGCAAGCGTGGTGACGGCGGCGCGATAGCCCTTGCGCATCTCCGAAACCCCACCCGAGGCCGGCTCGACCAGTACTTTCTGATGCAGGAAATTGTCGAGGCGGTTTTTCGGCCAACCGGTAAAGCCCTTGGCCCTTTCCTCCTGGACCGGCTGGAAGACGGCCTGCAATCGCTCGCGCACGGATTCGGTGCTGACTTCCGGTTTGACTTGGACGAAAGCGCGGATCCAGCTCCAATCGTCCTCGTTGACCCCGGCGTTCATCATGGTGGGAAGGAAAATATCGGTGATGGTTCCAGGTTCTGTACCGGTGAACGGCTCAGGCGCCACACCGATGATCTGGTACAGGTGGGTGCCCATGGTGAAGGTGCGGCCGACCACGTTGGGATCCAGTCCGAAACGGCGCCGCCAATAATCGTACGAGAGCACAGCGTAAGGATGCGCGCCGGGCGCGACATCGTCGTTTTGCGTGAACAGGCGGCCCAGAACAGGTTTGAGACCGAACACATCGAACATGCTGCCGGAGACGAACTGGCGATAAGCCTTTTCCATTTCCTGGTCCGATGCGTAGGTCAGTTCGGCGTGCTCCGCATACGAGATGGCGAGCAGGTCGGCCTGCCCTTTAACCGCCGCGCGCATTCGCCGGAACAGCGGATATTCGCAGCCTTCGGAAACCCTGAAATCGCCCGCCGGACCGAATCCCTGGATCGCAAAAACGTACAGGCGCTCGGGATGAGCAACCGGAAGGGGACGCAGCAGCAGCGCATCGATAAGGCGAAACGCGGCGGTACTGGCGCCCATGGCGAGCGCCAGGGACAGGATGGCGGCGGCGGAGGTAACCTTCTTCTTCCAGATCTGCCGCCATCCGAAGACCGCATCGGCACGAAGGGAATCCAGCCAGGGGATCAGGCGCAGGTCGCGGCTTTCTTCGCGGCGGCGCAAGGGCGAGCCGAAGGCCTGGCGCGCTTCGGCGGGATCGCGACCCTGGGCGACGGCCTCGGCGAGGTGCGCGTGCAGTTCTTCGTCGATATCCCGGTTCAGGCGATCGCCGAAGATTGCGTTCGTGATGCGTGACCAGAGTGACATATCGTTTGCCTCTACTCGCTGCGCAATATGGCCGCCGGATCGATGCGTACCGCGCGCATGACCGCGGGCAGGGCGGCCAGCAACGCCGCCGCCAGAATGGCGATCGACGGGACCGCCAGCACACCCAGGTCGGTGCCGCGGACCTGGTACAGCAATGCTTCGATGAAGTCGCGCCGCGGCCAGCCCGGACACCAGCCCGGCCATCGCCCCCACCAGCACCATGGAAAGAATCTCGGTAGTAACGCGCCGCGCGATGTCGGCGGCGGGTGCTCCGATGGCCATGCGGATGCCGATCTCGCGCCGCCGCTGCAGTACCGAATAATCCAGGACGCCATACAAGCCGATCCCGGCAAGCAACAGCGCCACGGCGGAGAAGAACACGGCCAGCATGGCCAGCAACCGCTCGCGCACCGTGTGCGACTGGATCAGCTCCGCTTGCGTGCGGACGTTGCTGACACGGAACTCGGAGCGCGCGGCCGAGACCTCCCGCCGCAGGGTCTGCGCCAACACCATCGGGTCGGGACTCGCGGTGCGCACGATCAAACTGCACCGGGCATACTCGTCCGTAAGAGGAAAATACGCGACCGGCTGCATGGATTCGCGCATGTTGCGATAACGCGCGTCGCCCACCAGGCCAACCACTTGGACAGGATAGCGGGGACCCTCGTTGGACACAATATCGAACGATTGTCCGACGGGATTCTCCTCGCCGAAATACAGCCTGGCGAATGCCCTGTTGACCATGGCCAGCCCAGGCAGCTTGTCGCTTTCGCGGAAATCCCGGCCCGCAAGCAGGGGGATCCGCATGACATTTCTCCAGCCAGGGGAGATGCGCAGAAAGTAGGACGCCGTTTGTTTGGGAGGTCCGCCGTGGACGCCGATGAATCCCTGCCAGCTTTCTCCGGTCATGAGCGGCCACTCGGAAATGGCCACGGCTTCCACGCCGGGCACGTTCTGCAACCGCCCGGCCACCTGCTGCCAGTAAACCAACGGCTGCGGGCTCGGAGTGAGGGTTTCGAGCGTGACCAGACGCACGCTCGAGAAGCCGGTGGACTGGCGCGTAAGACGGTCGAAAGTGGCCACAAAGAGGCCCGCCACGAAGAGTACCAGAAAACAGAACGCCACCTGGACGGCGATCAACGCGTGCATCACCCGGCGGCGCGCGTGTGGATCGTCCCCGCCTTTGAGCGCGGCGGCGGGTTTGACGGAGGAAGCGCGCAGGGCGGGAATCAGGCCGAACAGGAACATCACGCCGAGGGCCAGCGCCGCGGCGAACGCGATGACGCGCCAGTCCGCCGGAAGATAAAGCCGCGCGGGATTGTCCGGCGGGTTGATCATGCGGATGACGAACGGTGCGGACCACCAGGCGAAGAAGGCGCCGGTAGCGGCCGCCAGGAATGCCAGCCAGGCGCTTTCGATCAGGACGAGTTGCACCAGTCGCCAGCGGCCCGCTCCAATGGAGACGCGCAGAGCCATCTCACGAGCACGCGCAGCGGCTTGTGCGGTCATGAGATTGGCGACGTTGGCACACGCAATCAGCAAAACCAACGCGACCAGAATACCCAGGGCGACCAGCGGGCGGCGATACTCTTTCTGCAGCCGCGAGACGCCCGCGGCCGCGGGCGTCAGCATCAGCGTTTGATTGAGGTATAGGTCGAGTTCTGCGGTCGGCATTCCCGAAAGCGACTTCACCCTTTCCTCCAGAAAGGCTCGAAAAGGGACACGCAGGCGCTGGCGCACCAACTCCACGGAGACGCCGGGCTTCAACCGGACGAACGTCCGAAACCAGCTATAGTCCGAGCGCTCGATGCCTTGGTTCTGGACCATCATGGTGGGGATGAAGATGTCTGTGACCGTGCCGGTCTCGGTCCCGGTGAACGGCTTTTCGGCGACGCCCACGATCTGGTACAGGTAATTATCCATGCGGAAAGTGCGCCCGATGACGTGCGGATCGCGGGCGAAGCGCCGCGTCCAATAGTCGTAGGAGAGCACCGCGTAGGGATGCGCGCCCGGCGTGCGATCGTCGTCCTCGGTGAACAGGCGTCCCAGCGCGGGCCGGATCCCGAACGAGTGGAACATCCAGCCGGAGACGAGTTGCTGGTAGGCTTTTTCGGTCTCCTCGCCGGAGCTATAGGTCAGGTCGACGCGCGCGGCGTAGGAGATCGCGATCAGCTCGGCGTAGTCCTTCACCTGGGCCCGCATCTGGCGGAACATGGGATAAGCGCAATCGTCAAAGGTCTCGAGCTTGCCCTCCTGCGGAATGATTACCTCGCGAGAGAGGACGTAGAGCCGCCCGGGATCGGCCACCGGCAGTGGCCGGAACAGCAGGGCATCCACCAGGCGAAAGGCGGCGGTGCAGGCGCCCAGTCCCAGCGCCAGGGATAGGATTGCGGCGGCAGAAGTCACCTTTCTTTTCCAGATCTGCCGCCATCCGAAGACGGCGTCGGCGCGCAGGGAATCGAGCCACGGGACGAGCCGGAAGTCGCGGCTCTCCTCGCGCCGGCGCAGTGCAGAGCCGAGGGCCAGGTGGGCTTCGGCGGGGTCGCGGCCCGCCACGATGGCTTCGGCGATGTGTGCGTCGAGCTCTTCATCGAGTTCGCGATTCACACGATCGCCCCGGAACGCGTTCGCTATGCGTGACCAGAAAGACATATCCGTTACCCCTATTCCGCGCGCAGCGTAGCCGCCGGATCGATGCGCACGGCATGCATGACGGCCGGGACCGCTGCCAGCGCCGCGGCCGTGAAAATCGTGATCGAAGGTAGCGCCAGCAAACCCGCGCCGGTGGGTTTCACCGCGTAGAGCAGGGGCGCGATATAGCGGGCGGCGGTCAGACCCAGCGCCAGGCCGGCTGCGCAGCCCAGCAGTATCACGGAGAAGATTTCGGCGGTCACGCGGCGCGCGATGTCGCCTGATGACGCGCCGATCGCCATGCGGATACCGATCTCGCGGCGCCGCTGCACCACGGAATAGTCGAGCACGCCGTACAGGCCCACGGCGGCGAGCAGCAGCGCTACCGCCGCGAAGAACAGCGCCAGCATAGCCAGCAACCGCTCGCGGATGGTCAGGGCATCGACGATTTCCCGCTGCGTACGGATATTACTGACCCGGAATTCGGGCCGCGCGCGCGGCACTTCCCGGCGCAGGATGTCAGCCAGGCGGAGAGGATTCGCACCAGCGGTACGCACGATGAAGGTGGCGCGCGCGGCCGCTGCAAACGGCACGTAAGCCACCGGCGGAATGGGATCGCGCAAGCCGCGGTAGCGAGCGTCGCGCACCACGCCCACGATACGGAGCGCGGTGCGCCCGCCTTCGTCCTGCGCCTCGTCGAAGGTCCGGCCAACGGGATTCTCGCCGTGGAAATATCGCCGGACGAATGTCACATTGACGATGGCGGCGCCGGGATAAGTATCGGACGGGCGGAAGTCCGCGCCGGCGATAAGCGGAATCTTCATGACGTCCAGCCAGCCCGGCGAGACGCCCAGAAAATAGGTCAGGTCGTCGCTGGGCTGGCCGCCGTTGATGGCGACGGAATTGTTCCAGCCATTACCGCTCAGCAATGCCCATCCGGCGACAGCTACCTTCTCGACACCCGGCACGTTGCGGAGACGATCGGCCACCTGGTACCAGAAGACCGGCGGCTGGGACCGGACCGCGACGGTATCCAGAGTCAACAGCCGGTCGGCCGAGAAGCCGATGGGCTGGTGCGACAGAAGATCGAAGGTAGCCACAAACAAACCGGTGACGAAGAGCACCAGAAAGCAGAAGGCCACCTGGGCCGCGATCAGGCCGTGCATGGCGCGGCGGCGGGAGTGCGGGTCGTCTCCGCCCTTAAGCGCGCTGACCGGCTTGACGGCCGAGGCGCGCAGGGCGGGAAGCAGTCCGAACAGGACGGTTACGGCGATGGTCAGCGCCAGGCCAAACCCCAGCACGCGCCAGTCGGCCGGAAGAAGCAGGCGCGCGGGATTATCCGGCGGATTGATCATGCGGACCACCAGCGGCGCGGACCACCAGGCCAGGATTCCGCCGATGGCGGCCGCCAGAAACGCCAGCAGGGAGCTTTCGGCGAGCACGAGTTGCACCAGGCGCCAGCGTCCGGCGCCGATGGAGACGCGCAGGGCCATCTCACGCGCACGCGCCGCGGCCTGCGCCGCCATCAGGTTGGCAACGTTCGCGCACGCGATCAGCAGCACCAGCCCGGCCAGGATGCCCAACACCACCAGGGCGCGGCGGTTCCCTTGCTGCATGCCGGAGACCCCTGAGGGCGCGGGCTCCAACATCACGGTCTGATGGAGATAGTTTTCGAGCAACTGTTTGGACAGATTGGTGAAGGCCTTAGCGCGGTCCTGTTCGAAAGCCAGGGAGATGGCGTTGAGCTTCTGGCGAACTGGTTCGGGCGCGACACCCGGCTTCAGTACCGCCAGCGCGCGGTGCCAGGTGGAATCCGAGCGCGTGACCGAGTGATGCATCATGGCCGGCAGGAAAATGTCGATCATGGTGCCCGGCTCCGTTCCGGTGAAACCTTCGCCGGCCACGCCGATGATTTCGAAGAGGAGGTCGCCGATGCGGAGAGTGCGGCCGATGACGCGCGGATCCTGGGCAAAGCGGCGCGTCCAGTAATCGTGGGAGAGCACCGCGTAGGGATGCGCACCCGGTTCGCGATCGTCGTTTTCGGTGAACAGCCGGCCCGCGGCGGGCTTCAGCCCGAAGGTGGGGAACATCCAGCCGGAGACATATTGTATACAGGCTTTCTCGATCTCCTGAGTGGAGCGGTAGGTCAGGTCCGTGCGCTCGGCATAGGAGATGGCGATCAATTCGCCTTGGTCTTTGACGGCGGCGCGCATCCGGCTGAAGGCGGGATATGCCCAGCCGTCGAACGTTCCGGGTTTGCCGTCCCAACCGATTTCGTCCCGGTAGATATCGTAGATCCGGCCAGGATGCGCCACCGGCAAGGGCCGCAGCAGCAGCGCGTCGATCAGACGAAAGGCCGAACTGCAAGCGCCGATACCCAGCGCGAGGGACAGGACGGCGGCGGCGGAGGTCACTTTTCTTTTGGCGATTTGCCGCCATCCGAACCGGAGGTCGGCGCGCAGGGAATCGAGCCACGGACTGAGGCGGAGATCGCGGCTGTGTTCGCGATGCAGTAGGGGAGATCCGAAAGCCTGCCGGGCTTCGGCGGGGTCGCGGCCCCGTGCACGGGCTTCGGCGAGGTGCGACGCGAACTCTTCGTCGATGTCGCGGCTCAACCCTTCGCCGCGAAATACGTTGGTGAAGCGCGACCAGCGGGACATATTCAAGCCGTCCTGAGAACGCGGTTGACGGCCGAGGTGACGGCCTGCCAGCGCGACTCTTCGGCGGCCAGTTGCTGTTTTCCGCCGGCGGTGAGCTCATAAAGGCGCGCCCGCCGTCCGGTATCTTTGGTGATCCACTCGGCGCGGATCCAACCGGCCTCTTCCATGCGGTGGAGGGCCGGGTAGAGCGAGCCTTCTTCGGCGCGCAGCACATCGCCGGACATATCTTTGATGGCGGTCATGATCGCGTAACCGTGGAGGCGCGGGCGGCGTGACAGAATCTTCAAAACGAGCAGATCCAGGGATCCCTGCAGGGAATCAGGCTTTGGCATACTCTGACTTCTTAGTATACAGACGTCTGAGCATGCCGCTGGTTAGCAGTTATTTCTCTGATTGTAGGGGCCGGCTTTAACGTTCGAGGACCGCTGTAAGACAGATCAGGACAATGTAAGATTAAGATATGGCAGCTCGCGGAAATACCAAAACCATTACTGTCAGCTTTCCTGTGGAGCTGGCGGAACAGGCCGAGCAACTCGCCAAGACCGAAAGCCGCACGATGAGCGAGCTGTTTAGGGAGGCCTTCCGCACCTATCGTGTCGCGGCGGTACGTAAACGCCTGGTGGCCGGCAACGCCTATGCCCAAGGCCGCGGCCCACACCGGTATACAGCGGCGGATGTCGAACGGCTGGTCGATGAGACACGCCTCGAGTTCAGACCGGGCAACCCGAAACGGCGGTGATCGTCGTCTTCGATAGCGGAGTCTGGGTTTCGGCGATGGAGTTCGGCGGCACGCCGCTCGAAGCGGTCATCAGAGCCATCGCCCAGGATCGATTCGCCGTGTGCGACCGGATTGACGAAGAGGTGGTGCGGGTGCTGACCCGCAAGTTCGGCTGGGAAGCGAAGCGGGTTCGTGCTGACTTGGCCTTTTACTGGCTGGACGCCTTGCGCGTGGAACTTGAAGGGACCGTTACCGGCATGTGCCGCGATCCCAAAGACGAACCAATTCTCGAATGCGCCGAGCGCGCCGAGGCCGAATGCATCGTCACCGGCGACCACGACCTGCTGTCGCTCACTTCCTATCGTGGGATTCGCATCATAACGGCCCGAGACTACGTCGAAGGCAGATAAGCCCCTCCGGCCACTACGGGCGCAGGTCGGACCGTAGTGCGCACAAGTTCTCCGGCGATCAACAATTTCGGGACTCCCGGCGTTATTACTATATGCGGCTGGCGGCGGATTTCGTGCAGGATGCGCGCTATGCGATACGCGGCATGCGGCGCGCTCCGGGATTTACGGCGGTGGCGGTGGTCACGCTGGCACTGGGGATCGGGGCCAACACTGCAATGTTCGGCGTGCTCTATGGCGTGTGGCTCTCGCCCGCGCGCTATGCGCATGCGGACCGGCTGGCGGACATTAGCCGGGAACAACTGACCGGGCACCGGTTCCGGGGCGGCATATCTTATACCGAACTGGCCGGCTGGAGGGCGCAATCAGGAACCCTGGAGGCGTTCGGCGTTCACCGGTACGCTCACCAGGTGAACATCGCGGGCGAGGAGGGCGCCGAGGAAGTGATCGGGCACAGGGTTTCGGCGAACCTGTTCGGGCTGTTGGGCGTCCACCCGCTACTGGGGCGTCCGCTCGATGCGGGTGCGGACCGCAGCGGCGGGCCGCGCGAAGCTCTCATCAGTTACACGTGGTGGATGCGGCGGTTCGGTGGCGATACGCGGGTGGTCGGCAAGAGAATCCAGGTGGACGATGATGCCGTCACCATCGCCGGCGTGATGCCGCGAGGATTCGAATTCCCGACGATGGGGTCGGCGAGCTACCGTCCGGTGATCTGGATGTCTCTCAATCCATCGCTCCAGCAGGAGCGCAGCAGGGCCTGGCATGGCCTGGCGGTGATCGCGCGGTTGAAAGCCGGCGCTTCCATCGAGCGGGCGCAAGCGGAGATGGACGCTATCGCGGCGCGGATGGCTACGGCCGATCCGGCGGAGAATGGCGGCTGGGGAATCAGGGTCACCAGGCTTAACGATGCCCGGCAACTGGACGAGGCGCGGCCCGCACTCATGCTGATCATGGCGGCGGCCTCGCTGGTTCTGCTGATAGCGTGCGCGAACGTGGCAAACCTGCTGCTGGCGCGGGCGTTCGGGCGCGCGCGCGAAATGGCGGTGCGGCGGGCGCTGGGAGCCACCCGGCAACGCTTGGCGCGCCAGGTTCTGACCGAGAGCGGGATGCTGGCGCTGTGCGGCGGCCTGGCCGGCGTGCTGCTGGCGTATGCGGCAGTCCCGTTTCTCAAGGCGCTGCTGCCGGCGGATATGCCGCGCGCCGACGAGATCGGGCTCAGCGGCGCCGTGTTATGGTTCGCCGCGGGCATTTCTCTGCTCACTGCGTTGTTGTTCGGCGGAACGGCAGCCCTGCGCGGGGGCAGCCAGCCAGGGGGGCGCACGGTGGCGGCTGGGAACCGCGCGGCGCGGGTGCTGGTGGCGACTGAAGTAGCGCTCGCGCTGGTGCTGCTGGCGGGCGCGGGGCTGCTGATCGAGAGCTTCCGCCGGGTGGTCCAAGTGGACCTGGGCTTTCGCAAGGAACACGCGCTCACGGTACGGCTGCAGTTGAGTAAGAAGCGCTATCCGGATGCGGCGCGGGTGGCCGCGTTTCGGGCGGAGTTGCTACGCCGGGCGCAGGCCCTGCCCGGAGTGCAGTTCGCGGGGACCGTGTCGTCGCTGCCGATGGGGATCGTGATGCAGGGCACCGAGTTTGAAATCGAGGGCCGGCGCGAAACGGGTGGGGAGAAGCCGTTCGTAGACTTCGCCAACGTGAGCCGGGACTACCTGCGCGCCATGGGCATCCCGCTGGTGCGCGGCCGGTATTTCGATGCCGGTGACGGAGCGGGGTCGGCAGCGGTGACGTTGATCAGCGATTCGATGGCGCGCACCTACTGGCCCGGCGGCGGCGCGACCGGGAGCCGCATTCGATTCGACGGCACCTGGTTCACGATCGCGGGAATCGTAAAAGACGTGCAGCAATACTCGCCCGAGCACGGAGCGCGGGGCGGCACGATCTACGCCCTCGACGAACAATTGCCATCCGCGACGCAGGGCAGCGACATGGGGCGCCTGCTGGTTCTGGTGACGCGCACGGCAGGCGAACCGGCGTCCGTGAGCGCCGCGATCCGCCGTGTGGTGGCCGAGATGGACAAAGACCAGCCGGTGGCGGAAGTATCCACCATGGACCAACTGGTGCGGCGAACGCTGGCTGCGCGGCGGCTCAACATGCTGCTGCTGGGCCTGTTCGCGGGCCTGGCGATGGTGCTGGCGGCGGTCGGCGTTTTCGGCGTGACAGCGTACGCGGTAGGGCGGAGGACGAAAGAGATCGGGATTCGCATGGCGCTGGGGGCGACTCCGGCCGCCGTACTGGCGATGGTGACAGGGGAGACGCTGTTGCCGGCAATGATTGGAACGGCGATCGGGATTGCCGGTACCGCTGCGGCGTCACGGCTGCTGGCCGGGTTTCTGTATGGCGCAGGGCGGGCGGAGCCGGTCATCGTGGCGGGAGTGGCCTTGCTGCTAGTCGCCATCGTGGCGGCATCGGCAATCGTTCCGGCGCGGCGGGCGATGCGCGTGGATCCCATGGTTGCTCTGCGCGAGGAGTAAGCTTCGTTTTCGGCCTTTCAGGTCTGGTTGGTTGAAACCGGCTATGAATCCTACTACGCTGTCGTTTAGCTTATGGATCGCCGGAAATTCATCGCCGCGGGGCTGGCGGGTACGGCTGTAGGCTGCGGCCGGTCGAAGAGTCCGTGGCGGTTCTTCAGTGTCGAAGAGGCGCGCACGGTGGCGGCCGCGTGTGCGCACATCATTCCGGCAGACCGCGACCCGGGTGCGGTGGAGGCGGGGGTGGTGGTGTTTATCGACCGCCAGCTCACGCGGTTCTACAAGCCGCTACAGAAGACCTATCGCGACGGCATCGCAGCTCTCGGACATGCGTTCGCCGATCTGCCCGCCGAGACGCAATTGGCCGTGCTGCGGCGCATGGAGCAGAACGCCGGCACCAAGCCGTTCTTCGACCTGCTGGTGGCGCACACGATGCAGGGCTTCTATGGCGATCCCCGGCACGGCGGCAACCGCGAGCGGGTGAGCTGGAAGATGTTGGGCGTGGCGTCGCCGCCGGTCAGGGGGCGCGCGTGAAGCGGGTCAACGCGGTGGTGGTGGGCGCCGGAGCAGGCGGCGGCATCGTGGCCAAGGAACTGGCGGAGGCCGGACTCAGCGTGGTCCTGCTGGAGCGCGGCAAGTGGTACACGGCTTTCGATTGCCGGAAGGACGATTTACGCAACCAGCGCACCAGCGCGCTGGGGAACGCGTTCGGTCCGGACGACGAGCGGAATCCGCGGGTGGCGGTGGATCTTGCCGGGCGCGCGCGGGTGGTGCGGGCCAGCGGGCCGGGCTACAGCAACAACGCGGCCTGCGTGGGCGGAGGCACGCTGAGCTACGGCGCGATGGCGTGGCGCTACATGGAGAAAGACTTCCGGATGCGCTCGACATACGGGCACGTGGCCGGGAGCACGCTCGAGGACTGGCCGATCTCCTACGACGATCTGGAGCCTTACTACGAGAAGGCCGAATGGGAGATCGGGGTATCGGGCGACGATTCGGACAATCCGTTCCGGGCGCCGCGGCGCAAGCCGCTGCCGATGCCGCCGCTGGCGCCCAATCGCGAGTTCCAGATCCTGCAGCCGGCCGCGCGGCGATTGGGCCTGCATCCGTTCCACATCCCCATGCTGCGCAACAGCGTGCCTTACAACGGGCGCGGGCAGTGCATGCGCTGCCGCTGGTGCGTGGGGTTCGCCTGCGAAGTGAACGCCAAGTGCGGCACGCAGAATACGGTGATTCCGACGGCGCTCGCGACCGGCAACTGCGAGCTGCGCACGGAGGCGATGACGCGCCAGATCCTGACCGACGAACGCGGGCGGGTGACGGGCGTCGAGTACATCGATGGGCGGGACCGGCTGCGGCGGCAGGATGCGGACGTCGTGGTGGTGTCCAGCGCGGCGGTGGAATCGGCACGGCTACTGCTGAACTCCAAGAGCCCGCTGTTTCCGCGCGGGCTGGGCAACCGCTACGACTGGGTCGGCCGCAACTTTCAGGGGCACAGCTACACCGGCGCATTCGGCATCATGCCGGACGACATCTACGACGACCTGGGGCCGGGCGCGTCGATCGCGATCTGCGATTTCAATCACGGGAATGCGGGGCTGGCGGGCGGCGCCATGCTGGCGAACGAGTTCATCCGGCTGCCCTACCAGTTCGTGGGAATGGTGCCGCCGGAGGTGCCCAAGTGGGGACAGGCGCACAAGGACTTCATGCGCAGCTTCTACCGGCGGGCGATCGCGGTGCAGGGGCCCACGCAGGAGATGCCCATGTTCGATGCGCGCGTGGACGTGGACCCGGCGGTGCGCGACTACTGGGGCATTCCGGTGGCGCGGCTTTCGGGCGACAAGCATCCCCACACGATCGAGATCGGCGCCTTTGCCGCGGCCAAAGCTGAGGCCTGGCTGAAGGAGGCCGGCGCGGTACGCACCTGGCGGAAACTGGCGGGCAGAGGATACTCGGGCGGGCAGCACCAGGCGGGAACCTGCCGCATGGGCGACGATCCCCAGACGTCCGTAGTGAACCGGTATTGCCAGGTGCACGATATCGACAACCTGTTCGTGATCGACGGCAGCGTGCATGTGACCAACGGCGGCTTCAACCCGGTATTGACGATCATGGCCAACGCCTATCGCGCCTCGGATCACCTGGTGAAGGGCTGGAAAGGCACGCGGTACCGCTGATGCACAAGCGATGGTGGTGGATGCTGGCCGCTTTGCCGGTGCTGCTGCTGATGCTGCCGGCGTCCAGCGTCTACTACAAAGCGACGGCGGGCGAAGGCTGCGCGAAGTGCCACGAGATTCGCGCGAACTGGGATGTGTGGCGCGAGTCCACGCACAGGGGAGTGGCCTGCTCGGCCTGCCACGGCGACTCCTTTACGGGCGATCTGGCATTCCATATGGGCAATCTGCGGCGAATCGTCAAGCATGTGAGCGGCGACGTGCCGGAGCAGATCCGCATCAAGGGGCTGGACAACTACGCCATGCTGGCGCGCTGCCAGGCCTGCCATCGCCAGGAATTCGCGGACTGGCAGGCGGGACCGCACGGCGCTACGTTCGCCAAGTTTTTTCTGGACGCCAAGCAGAACCGGGAGCGGCTGCTGATGGACGACTGCCTGCGCTGCCACGGCATGCAGTTCGAAGGCGCGATACGGGACCTGGTCACACCGATCGACCGGCAGGGGCCGTGGCAGATGAAGGACGCGCGGTGGACGAACCTGCCGGCGATTCCCTGCCTGGCCTGCCACCAGATGCACCGGCACGGCGAACCGCGGCCCAAACAGGCGCCCGCGGCGGCAACTTCGACGGTACGCTCTTCGGCGCACGAGGCGATCTACCGGCCATCGCTGGCGCTATTGGACCGGCGCGGGATGGAGCATGTGGCGAACGCGAACCTGGCGATCCCGCAGGTGCTGGACGGCGCGCGGCCGGTACGCATGAGCCCCGACCCGCGGCAGGGGTTGTGCTATCAGTGCCACGCGCCGCTGGCCACGCGGCAGGCGGGATCGGGCGATGACCGCACGGGGCGCGGCATCCACGAAGGCATCAGTTGCCTGGCGTGCCACGAGAAGCACGGGCAGCAGACGCGGGCGTCCTGCGCCAATTGCCATCCGCGAATGTCGAATTGCGGGCTGGATGTGGAGAAGATGGATACCAGTTTCCTGACTTCGAAGAGCGCGCACAACATCCATTCCGCGAAATGTGCGGACTGCCATACCAAGGGCGTGCCGAAGAAACGGGTTCAGTCTCCGTAGATCGCGTTGAGCATGGCGGCCAGGCGCACGCCGCCCTTGTAGAGTTGAATGCGCACCACGTTCAGCGACTCGGCGCCGTAGGATAACGGCCCATCCACCTTCACTTCGCGCAGGCTGGCGGGCGCTTCGCTGGCGCAGTTACGCGGCTGCACATCGACAAATTGCTGGATGACCGGAAGCCGCGGGCGGGCCTTGCCGTACACCTGCGATTTGGCGACGCCGAACGATTCCGCGGCGATGGTCTCAATCGTTTTGTAATCCTGCCAGCCGCGGATCTTGCCGTGAAAGCGCGATTCCATGCCGGCGATCATGCCTGTACCATCCTGGGCCATCAGGTTGCGGACCAGCGTAATGTCCCAGACCGCGTGCAGGTTGCTGACCGGCTCGAAGCCCACCACGTTCACGCAATTGCCGCCGGCATCGGCGTCGCTCACGCAGTGCAGGGGCTGATGAATGTCGCCTGCGAAATGGATCAGAAACGCGACCTCTTTCGATTCAGGCCACTCGCCATCAGGACGGTGCGCCTTCAGATTGAGCAGGTACTGGCTCATCTTGGCCACGATGCAGTTTCCGCCGGGGCAGCGCTCGGCGATGTGCGAAGGGCCCTCGAACAGACCGATATCGATGTAGTGCCAAGGCGCGGTGGGGCCTTTGCCGCCGGGCATGTGGTCGGGCCAGATAGCGGCGCGCGCCATCGCCTCGGCCAGATCCGCACTTGCACCGGACGCCGGGGCAAACGCCGCATCGCCGTTGAGGAGTTGGGCTACCGCTTGCCTGGCGCGGTCGGTCAGGTGCGCGGCCGCGACGCGCGCCACGGTCTGATGCCCTTCATCTCCCCAGCACCACGCCTGGCCCGGAGCAAGTAACAACACGGTGACGAATATTCTGAGCATGAATACTTGCCAGTATAATGGCTTGAGGGGGGATGTCCATGGAAGGGCCGCTGGAGAATCTGGAGCAGTGGGACGATTTCGTTAAAGACCGCTACGATCCGGAGCGCACGCAGGAAGGATTTCGCCAGTTCACTCCCGAGGCGCCGCCGGTGGTGCGGGAGTTCTACCGGTTGAATCACACGCATCAGACGCGCGACTTCGTGCTGTCGAAAAAACGTCAGTACATGGCGCTGGACCAGGGGCGCATGAGCATCTGGGAGGCGCTGGAGTACCTGAATACGCTGGTGGACGACAGCGATCCCGACACAGACCTCTCGCAGATCGAGCATTGCCTGCAGACGGCCGAAGCGATTCGCGCGAACGGGCATCCGCGATGGTTCGTGCTGGCCGGACTGATCCACGACCTGGGCAAAGTTCTGTGCCTTTACGGAGAACCGCAGTGGGCGGTGGTGGGCGACACATTTCCGGTGGGGTGCGCGTGGTCGGACAAGGTGGTTTATCCGGAATTCTTCGCCGCCAACCCGGATGCGGCGGTGCCTGCCTACCAGACGCGCACGGGAATCTACCAGGAGGGCGGCGGACTGGATAAAGTGGACCTTTCCTGGGGGCACGACGAGTACCTGTATCACGTGGTGAAGAACTACCTGCCCCAGGAAGCGCTGTACATGATCCGGTACCATTCCTTTTACCCGTGCCATCGGGAACACGCCTACGAGTACCTGATGAACGATCACGACCGGGAGATGTTCCAGTGGGTGCGGGCGTTCAATCCTTTCGATCTGTATTCGAAGAGCGCGGCGCGTCCGGATGCGAAGGAACTGCGTCCGTTCTACGAAGGACTCATCGCGGAATATTTTCCAGCGCAAGTGAGCTGGTAGGCCAGGCGAGAAACGCGCGCCAGGCCCGCAGACCCGCGCGGTTGTACGACTGCAGCGCGCGGTAGCCGTCGGCCGCGGCATACGGATCGCGCAATAGCTGGCGGCCGACGCGCGCGATATCGAGCACCGTATCCGCACAGGCCTGCCAGTATTTGGGCACCCAATCGATGGCGGTGGACACGACCGATGGAACACCTTCCGCTACGCCGTCGGCGGTTACCATGTTGAACGACTCGGTATAGCTGGGCTGCAGCATCAGGTGCATGCGCGCCACCAGTTGGCGGAACTCGCGCCAGCCATGCCAGCCGGCCTCCACCAGGCGGATGCGCGGGATATGCGAGAGCATCTCCATGACGGATGCCATGACGCCCTGGCCCCCTTCGACGCGGTCGGAGGAGACCCAGATCTCCGTCTGGTCGGCGGAGGCCTGGCGGGCAATCACCAGGGCGGCGGCGGCCGCGCTCATAATGTTTTTCTGTACGCGGGTAGCGCCGAAAATGCCCATGCGCAGAACGCCCCCTCGGTACAGTGGACGGTGCGGGCACCCGCCGTTTTCCAGGTAGTACAGATTCGGGAGGAACGCGCACTCGGCGCCGTAAGCCTCTTCCACCCAGGCGCAAAACTTGGCGGAGTTGCCGCCCACCGAAAAATTGGGGACGCGCCGCTCGAGCTCCAGCCCTTCGCGCACCAGCTTGACGGCGTGGCGGTCGGCCTGCAGAAATCCCACGTTGCTATGGCAGGTCATGGCGAAACGGATGCGGGGGAAATGGCGTACCAGCCGTTCGGTAAAGGGTGTGTCCAGATAAGGCGCGAAAGTGACCACGTGGGTGACGTCGGGCCGGCGTTCCAACGTACGCCACAAATGATAACCCTCCATTACGGCCCAGACCTCTGCTGGAATGCCGGCGGCACCGAGACTGAGTTCGGCGTGATGGGCCGTGACACCGAGGCCGCTATGGCTCAAGACGGGGTTGGCGGCCCTAAGATTCTTGTAAGCGAGTACGACTTTCATCTTGCTCCGCCTTGACCCTAGCACGACGGCTCGCCGGCCAACCCCGGCGGGCGCCAGTAAACGAAGCAATCCAAAGAAATTAGGATGCCAACATCTGTTGTCACCGGGAGCCTCTTGCATTAATTGTGGGGCGGCCCCACGGCCTGCGCGGGTCCCTCGGACCCGCTCTTCGCGTCCGATCGACCGCCTTCAGCAAGCGAGATGGCGGCCTGAGAGATGTGCTGACGGGAATCAGCCACCATCCAGACGGCCCCTGTAATGAGGAAATTCAGGGCGAATTCGGACCAGTTGAAATGCGCTCCCGGGCGGGCGATCAGGCGCGGAATCCAAACTAACACTCCAAAGAGTGCCAGCATGAGGGTCATCAGGCGAAGCGCAAGCCGTGCCTGCCGATTGATGAGAATGGAAATCGCCGCAAGCCCAAAAGCGATCGTCGTGAGTATCGCCCAAAAAGGCTGATTTGGCGGCATCCACTTCGGAACCAGGGTAGCTGTCGCATGAAAATAGAGCACCTGACTCAGCGTGAATGAAATCGCGCAGGCCCCGAGTCCAAGACGTGCCACTCGGCCGAGCGTTTCCGCCCGTACTGCATTTTCCTCAGTTGCGGCGTATAGCGCGATCGCCCCACTGAGTAAGCAAAACTGTTCGAAGAAGCTCCCGTAATGCTCATAGACGGCCGGTGCCGATATGATGCCTGGGATGCAGGCCAGGGAAAAGAACAAATAAGTGACGCCAAGAACGACCGATGCCAAATGCGCGGTCCGCGGGTGCGCGATCCCAATCCCACCGGCAATTTGAGCGGCCATGAGACACCCGCCGATGATGCGTCCGAAAGGCAGGCTCCAGATTTGACGCAGGGTTTGCCAGGTGGCAGCGTCGTACCACTTCAGCGCGATGACGCCGAACAGTACCGCCGACGCGCCAAAGACGATCCGCCCGTACAACGCTGCTTTCATACAGAGAAAGTAACACCGCGGCGATTCATCTGTGTTGGTGATAGAGTCGTCTGTATCACGAGAAGGTGATATGGGTCTTAGAACGCTGGCGGCGATCGTCTCGCTTGTCGTATTGACTTTGAGTGGAGCGTACGCCCAACAAACCGCTGCGTGGAACGACAATTCTCTGATCGCCGTTCAGAAAAAGGGCGGAGACCCCACTCGTCCGGGCAATGTCAAGATCGAGTTCTATGGACACGATGCATTCAAGATCACCTCGCCGGCCGGTTTGACAGTTCTGACCGACCCTTGGCGAAATGATTACACTGGCGTTTACCCTAAATGGTTCCTGCGCGAGTTTCCCGCCATCCGGGTCGATATCGTTCGATCACGATGCCGTGGAGCGCCCGCGAGGCCTCATGGTTCTCGAACGTCTGGTGGGGCAGTTTAAGCTCGGCGATATCGAAATAACGGGCCTCGCTGATAAGCACAAATGCGAAGCGGCGCCCGCGGACAAGCCGGACACTGCCTCCGCGCATCCGCAGATAGAGACTTGTCCGCCGAACAACGTAATGGCGTTCGATGACGTGATTCAGCTCATTCAGACCGGGGGATTGCGGATCGCCGTCTGGGGCGACAATCGTGCGACGCCTGATCCCTCTCTCAATCGTTACTTGAAAGATATTGACGTGCTCATCCTGCCCGTCGAGTCAGTACTGACGCGCGCTGAGGCCGATGAGATTGTCGCGAAATACAATCCTAAGACTATAATTCCGGCTCACTATTATGTCACCGGTTTGACGGCCGGCGGCACGGGTTTGGAGTCCGCAGATGGATGGGTGGATTACCAGGGGAAGGCTCATCATTCGGATGTTCGTCGCCTCGATCATGCGGATTTGACGCTTAACGCAGCCGAACTGAGAGGGGCCCATCAGAGGGTTTATTACTTCGGGAACCACTTCGCGGAGAAATAGCAATTTGATGCGAGCCAAAACCCGGCACTGTTCTGGCAGGTTACGCCCTTTCTCCCGCAACCCGGCAGCCGGCGCCGTGCGGTCGTTGGCGGTGATCCCCGCGCCTTAAAGAACGTAGACGTGTGGTTTTTGCTATCGTCATCTTCGACGCACAGCTCAGCCGGTTCGCGTCCCGGCACGGAGTGCAATCGTGGGTATCGTCTCGTTTCGAAGTTTAGTGTTGCTTGTCGTAGGCAGTACAATGCTGGTAGCTGCCGATGCCGAAAATGAGCGGCCGATCGCGGAAATCGTCTCCGGGCTGCGCCGCTTTCAGGTCGGCGCCGATCAGGAGATGGACGTTCCTCCACGCGTGGCCGCCGAACTGACGGAGTTGAAGCATGCTCTGCGCGATGTGGTCATCGAAGTTGCCGCATCGCCGGATGCCCCAAAGGTTGCCGACGATGTCCTCGCCGCCCGCGTCGTCGAACGGCTGGAGCGGGAGGACGTGCCCGTTGGAGACGAGGGGGCATTCGGTGCAATCCCGAAAATCGAATTCCGGCGCCCACCCGAGTACCCAGCGTGGCTGATTGCCACCACCACTCTTTCGATCCCGTATGGCTCGGACACATCTCTCTACCTGTTTGAGATACGGGGCAGTTCGTGGAAGCATGTGCTGACCGTGGAATCGAACGGGTACTCCACGATCAGCGGCGCGCAGGGATGGCTGACTTACTACGTCGCGCCGCCAGTGGCCGGCCAGAAACCATACCTGGTCACTGCCGACATCACTCCTTCGATGGCCTCAGTGTGGCAGGGGCTCCGGGTGAAGGTGCTGCGAATCGGCCGCACGCCCAAGACGCCGGTCGTCCTCGCCCGCCGCCTGCTCAGCTACTGCCTTGACGACGCCTACTACTTTTCGATGCGTGCGAATGGTTTCGGGTTGATTTTCCTCACGTCCGCTGCAGACCCGGAACTCGCCGGCTTTCGCGGTGCCCACTATCTGGAATATGCAGTGCACAACAGCAGAGCATCGAGGGTGAAAGAAGTGACAATCGACCCATACCACGAAGTTGAGCAGTGGGTGGCCGCAGATTGGAAGGTTGCTTCACCGCCGCCGGATGCCGCGTCAAACGAAGACCTCCGCGCGTGGCACCGGCGCTTCCGAACGGACCGTTGGGCGTGCGGCCTGGGCCGGCTGCGTGTAGCGCATCGGCTTGATGGCGGCCGCCAACAGCTACTCGCGGTTGCCGGCTGCACGCGCGGCGACGACGAAGCCGACTCGGCCTTCGTCGTTTTCGCTGCCGGACAGCGCGGATTTCGCATCGTGTCGATCTCGAGCGAGAAACCCGCCCTGTCCGAGGAATCCGGTGATACGGTCTGGAATGCCGGCGTCCCTGGGCTGACTGATCCCGTCTTGGAGCACTCCGTACGTCCGAAGTTGCCCGCGAACGTTCTGCCTGCTGCGCCAACCAAGGTCAGCATCCCTTTTCGCGTTGTGGTTAAGGAGGACGGGAGCATCGACCCCGTGGTGCGGGTTCGGAGTTGGCCCTTGTCCGAGGACCGGATCGTCGTGCAGGCCATCAAAGCGCTGCGCCAATGGAAGTATAGACCCGGCCTCATGGACGGCCGTGCGGTCAAAGTATCGCTCGACGTTGACGTAGTGTTCGAGTGACGCGTGGACCGCGTGGTGCCCTAAAACAAAAACCCGGCAACCTGTTCCGCCACGTTGCGTGCCTTCTCCGGCAATGCGGCCGCAGTCGCCGAGCGATCGTTCGTCGTGATACGAACCAAAAAAGCCTGGTCGCGTACCCTTCCCACCACCTGTTCGCCCAGCCAGCCCTCTTTGCCCGCGTAAGCGCAAGCCTGCGCCTCGTTGCCGATGGCCTTTAGCGCACTCGCGCCCGCCCCGCATCGCGCATGCTCCGCACTCGCCGCCCGCACCTCGATCCGCAGCACCTTTTCTTGCCCGCCGCTTCCTTGCACATACTCGCAACTGGTGGCCGTGACCGTAGCCTGCACCTCGCCGCCCAATATGCCGCCGGCCGTCGCCGCGTTCAGCCAAGGGCACCGCTCGCCTGCCCCGAAAGCCGGCATGCATAGAGCCGCCATCGCCAAAACCGCCGTCGATAACACCCTCGACCCGATCACGATTTCCGCTTTCCGGCCGGCTGCAGCACTTCCGCTTTGAGGATCTTGCCGCCTTCCTGGATGGTGTAAAGCTTATTCACATCCAGATCCTTCAACTGGTCCACCTGTCCGCTCAGCCAGCGGATCTCGACCATGTCCACCTTGACCGCCTGCTCGAGCCCGAAATGCATACGCAGGTCGTTCTGCGAGAAGTAGCTTCCGCCGCTGCGCAGTTCGTCCATCTGCGACAGCGCCTTCGGCGCATCCGGCTTGTTCTTGGCCACTACCGTAACTCGCGCGCCGATGCCGCTCCGGTTCGACTTCACGCCCTGCAGCTTGATCTTGATCCAGTTCCGCCGCAGCGTCGAATCGCACCGCAAAAGCTGCGGAATCGCATTCACGCAATTCACCGCCACGTCGATATCGCCGTCGTTGTCGTAATCCCCAAACGCGCACCCGCGCGCCGGAGCGTTCTCCAGAATCCCCGGACCGCCCTTGTCCGTCACTTCCTCGAAGCGCCCGTTCTGTAAGTTGCGGTAAAGATACTTGTGCTCGGCATATTTCAAATCCGCGTTCGACTTATCCACCTCCGGATAAACGTGGCCGTTCGACATCAGGATGTCCAGCCAGCCGTCGTTGTCCATATCGAAGAAGCCCACGCCCCAACCCAGCAGCCGCGTATTCACTCCCAGTCCGCTCGGATAAGTGCGGTCCTCGAACGATAGCATCGCCCAGGTTGGTGTAAAGCGAGTCCGTGTCTCCGGCGAAGTTCGTCTTCACCACATCCAGGTTGCCGTCGCGATTGTAATCGCCGATCGAAACGCCCATGCCGGCCTGCGGCTTGCCCTCCGGCGAGAGCGCCGCGCCAGATTCGATGGCGATATCCTTGAACGTTCCGTCTTTCTGGTTCTGATACAGTGTCGCGGTCGAAGAGTCGTTGGCTACGTAGATATCCGGCCAGCCGTCGTTGTCCAGGTCCGAAGCCGCCACGCTCAGCCCGTAAGTGCCCGGCGTATTCCAGATGCCCGCCTTCTGGCTCACATCGCTGAACGTCCCGTTGCCGTTGTTGTGGTACAGAATATTTTTGCCGCCGGGCAGTCCGGGGGGCCCGCACGCCACCATCAGTCCTTTGTAAGTGCAGGGACCAGCCTCCGGCGGTGGCGCCGTCTTCAAATCGAAATCCACGTAGTTGGCTACGAACAGGTCCAGGTGCCCGTCTTTGTCGTAATCCACAAACGTGCAGCCCGTGTTCCACCGGATCTTCGGACCCGGCTGCGTTAAGCCTGCCTCCTTCGTCGCATCCGTGAACGTGCCGTCGCCATGATTGCGGTAAAGCGCGTTCTGCCCGTAGTAAGTCACGAACAGGTCGTCGTAGCCGTCGTTGTCATAGTCGCCCACGCAGCAGGCCTGCCCCCATCCCGTGCGATGCTCCAGGCCCGACCCCTTGGTGACGTCGGTGAACGTGCCGTCGCGATTGTTCTTAAACAGGTGGCAGTGCGGCTCCTGTCCGGCGGGAAACCCTTCCAGCCGCCAGCCATTCACCAGGAAGACGTCCAGCCATCCGTCCTGATCGTAATCATAGAAGGCTAGCCCGCAGCCGGTGGTTTCCAGCAGGTACTTGTTCTTGCCTTCCCCGCCATAGATAGTCTTCACGGCCAAGCCGGACTCTTTCACCACCTCCACGAAACTGACGCCCAGCGGCGTACCCTCGATCGGAGATTTCGGCCCCGCCGGCGGCGGCATCGCCTTGGCATCATAACTGCGTTCGATGGGTCCGGGCAAGTTTCTGCCCGAACGCCATCAGGTCGGCAAATGGAAGTACCAGCGCCGTGCGGCTCAGCGAACGCAATACCTGGCGTCGGCTACGTTTCAAAGTCACTCGTGTCTCCTGCCTGTTACTTGGGCTGCCCGCCCGTCACCGTAGGCCCCTCGTGCGTCAAGTCCGTGTGCATGTGCCACGGCACGCTCTCGGTCGATATCTCCGGATGTTTGCGCAGAAACTCCAACGAGTAAGTGGGTGCTCCCGGATCGACCTGCTTCGTGGCGAACAAAGCGGCTTGCTGGGCGGCCTTATCTTTCATCCCCATGCGGCGATACAATACCGCCAGGTTATAATGCGCCGCCAGG
Organism: Bryobacterales bacterium; assembly: GCA_963843255.1. Lineage (GTDB taxonomy): Bacteria > Acidobacteriota > Terriglobia > Bryobacterales > Bryobacteraceae > Bog-159. The sequence goes on from CAWJJQ010000017.1 coordinate 70,775, forward strand.
TCGTCCGGATCGATGGCCTGCAGTTTCTCAAACTGCTCCCGCGCCTCGTCGTAACTGTGCCGCTGGTAGTAAGCGATTCCCAGTTCCCGCCGCGGATCGCGCGCCTGCGGATACTGTTCCACCACTCTCTGCAAATCGGCCACCTCTTCGTCCCGATGACCTTCTCTCCGTTCCACCAACGCCAGGTAATAAAGCGCCCGTCCGTTGTTGGGGCTCAGTTCCAGCGCCTTCTCCAGGCCCGCCCGCGCCTCCGCGTACTTCTCCCATTCGATGAACGTCTGCCCGATATTCGTGTATCCGTCCGCATAATCCGGACGCAGTTTCACCACCTGCTCGAACGCGTGCATGGCGTCGGCATACTGCAATTGGTCCAGGTACGCGATGCCCAGGTTGTTCCATCGCATCCAGTCGGCGTTATCCATCGGCTCGCCCCCGCCCGCGGGGTTATCCCCGATATTCAACACCCGCGTGCGCGACGCCAGTTCCACCACCGGGTAAGCCGGATGGTCGGTACCGAAGATATTGTTCAGATAACTCTGCCGCAGGTGCCTGTAGTTCACCCGCGCCGTCACCGTCAGCGGACCCTGTACATTCTCCGGAATCTTGAACTCGTAGCGCACTAACTCGGACCGCCCCGACTGGATGGTGTTGTCGTAAGCCACCGAGTGGATGGTCCAGACCTTGTGGTTGTCCACGAACTCTCCGTCGTTATTCACCGGCCGGTTGGTGAAACTGTGGGCCCGCTCGTCGAGCGAGCCATCCGGTTTCAGAAAGCCGCTGTGATAAACGTCGTGGCCGCCCGCATCCGCCACCTGGAACTCCACCCACGGTTCATATAAATCGCGTACCTCCGGAACCAGCGAATGCGCGATGTTCTTGTTCTGAATCACCACCATCATCTGTACCGTCTCGCCCGGAGACAGTTTGAAAGGCGTCGAGCCCAGCGGCGCGACCGGCTCGCTTGCGCCCGCTTTCTCGATCCCGAACAGGTCCACGTTGAGGTAGTTGCCCGACTTCAGAAACTCCACCGTCTTTTGCAATTGCTCGTCGAAGCCGTAATAGAACGGCACCGCCGTGTTGCCCGCCGGCCAGCGATGCGAAACCAGCGTGCCGTGCTTGGCGCCGTCGTCATTCAGTTTGACCGGTGAACGCGCCATGTGGCAGTCCTGGCAAGTGGTGAAAGCCGTCGCATAAAAGGTCAGCGGATTGCGCGTCGAAAATTTCGAATTCTGCCACTCGTCGAATACCGTGAACGCCCGGATGAACTTGTAATCGTTTAGCGGATTCGGCAGGTTGGCCTTGTGACACGCCGCGCAGAATTCCGCCGTCCGGTAAAACGACTGCATCACCGCGCGCGAATGCCGGTCCGGATGTTGGCGAATCATTTCGTCCGGCACTTCGCCCGGAATCCGCTTGCCGTCCTCGTCCACGATCACCGAAGGAACTCCCATCACGAACCCGCCGTTGCCGTCGGTGGATTGCAGCTTTTGGATAGAGTGGCAGGTGGTGCACGTAACACCGTCCTGGTCGAAACTCCGGTCCACCTGCGAATTCTGAGTCAGGGCGCCCGACAGCACCGCGATGGGGTTGTGACAGCTATCGCAGTGGCGCGTAAATTCGATGCCTTTAGTGCGCAGCAGGATGTTCACGCTGGTGCGGTAAAAAGGGGTGCGGAAAGAATTGGAATGCAGCGCCTGCCGCCACTGCGAATACGCTTCCTGGTGGCACTTCCCGCAATAGGTGGCGCTCGGAAACGCGCTGGCCGGTAGAAAGTCGTTGCCGTCCGCCAGTGCATTTCCCGGCGTGGAGAGATGGTCCGGTCCAAACCTGAAATTATAAGTTTCCCTTATCTTCTTAGCGTAAGTTTCGCGGTCGCTGCTCTGGTCCGCTTGTGCCCACAACATCGATGCCGAGAGAGCGAGCGTGGTCAGGACCGTCCGCATGGTAATGCATCCCCTTTTGCCGCCGAACCTGCGCATCAGTATATCATTGTGGGGCAGGCCCCATCTGCAGTGACGCCCTGCAAGCGGCCTCTAATGCCGCTTCTTATCTACCAACCGCCGCGCGCCATGGCCTCCCGCGCCAGCGTGACCACCTCTGGCCGTGCCATCCGCCGGAAATCGTCCAGCCGCACGTGCACCACGTCGCGATGCGTCCCCGCGTTGAACGTAATCTTTTCATCGGCCAGCAGGCTGCTGTCCAGGTAAACCGGCATATCGTACAAATTCCCGAAGGGCGGCATCGCGCCCAGTTCACAATCGGGAAAGAGTTCGCCGAGCTCCCTTTCCGTGGCCAGCCGGGCATGCGAAAATCCCAGCATCGCGCGCAGTTCCTGGAAATCCACCACCTTGTTGGCGGCAAGCACCACCATGCGGTAGCCGTTTTCCGCGAGAAAGACGACCACCTTGGCTACTTCCTGAACAGGAAGGTGTTCGGCCGCGGCAACTTCGCGGGCCGTGTATGCGAGGGGATGAACGGTGTGGGTGTAGGCCACGCCGCTCCGGTCTAAAAGTTCCTGGAGACGGGCTAAAAGCGCCATAACAACCTCCACTGCTTGGATTGTAGCTCTCCGGGCGCGGCGCGGCGAGGCCGCCTGGATCGGGCCCTTCAGAAAAGGGCTTGCGTTTGCTAAAAGTGCGTGCTTTACTTGAATGATCGTTCAAGTGACAGCCAAAACACCGCCCACCGCGCGAGAATTACTCCTCGAAGCCGCTCGCTATCTTTTTTGGGAGAAAGGTTACACCGCCACCGGAGTGGCTGAGCTCCTGGAGCGCGCCGGCGTCAACAGCGGCAGCTTCTACCACGTCTTCCCCAGCAAGGAAGCGCTGCTGCTGGCGGTCCTCGATAGCTACCTGGAAGGTCTGGAACCAGCCATCCTGCGCCCCGCCTTCGCCCGCGCGCGCGACCCCATCGCCCGCATCTTCGCCATCCTGGAAGGTTACCGCCAGAAACTGCTCTCCACCGATTGCCAGTATGGCTGCCCCATCGGCCGCCTGGCGCTCGAAATCGAGGCCGAAAACCTCCCCGTCCACAGCCGTATCGCCGCGAATTTTGCCGCCTGGACCACCGCCATCCGCGGCTGTCTCGAAGAGGCCCGCGACCGCTTCCCACCCAAGTGCGACCTGGACGGCCTGGCCACATTCATCCTGACCACCATGGAAGGCGGTGTCATGCAATCGCGCTCCCATCGCCGCATCGAGCCGTTCGATCAGTCTGTCGCCCAACTGCGCAATTACTTTGCATGCCTTCTAAGGAACCGCGCAAAACGGGGCCACGGCCGCGCCGCCACTATCACACGAGTCCCTATCCCTCTTGGCGGCGCGGACACGCGCCCCTTTGCGCGAGTTCCTGCCCTGAGCAACAAGAAAAGGAGACCACCAAAATGAGAATGCTGTTCATCATCGCCCTGTGCGCCGTACCCTTCGCCGCCCACGCCCAGGATGCCCCCAAGAAGAAGAGTCCGGTCGAGGTCACCCGCGTGAGCCAGCCGGAAAAGGCGCTGAAGTTCGAAGTCGTCGTGCCCGCCAAACCCGCCGACGTCTGGCAGGCATTCACCACCGGCGCGGGTCTCCAGACCTGGCTATGGCAGGACTGCACCGTCGATCTGCGCGAAGGCGGCGGCTGGATCGTGCATTACCCCGGCGGCAAAACAGGCGGTGGGACCGTCGTCAGCTTCCGCGATCGCGAGGAGCTGGTCCTGCACGCCATGGCGCCGGAGCGCTTCCCCGAAGTCCGCAAAATCGGGACTACGGCGGTCTTCGCTTTCGCCCTCGAAGGCGATCAAACCCGTGTCACCCTGACCCAAACCGGCTGGCGCGAAGGCAAAGAATGGGACGATGCCTACGACTATCTGGCCGAAGGCAACGCCCAGTTGCTCGCGCAGCTTTATACCCGCTTCACCCGCGGACCCATCGCCTGGAAATAACCCGCCCCCGCCGCGCAACGCGATAACATCGTCTCGATGGATTGCCCCTTTTGCCGCATTGTGGCCGGCGATGACCCAAACGCGATCGTCTATCAGGACGAATCCACCCTCGCCTTCCTGGATCATCGCCCGCTCTTTCCCGGCCACTGCCTCCTGATCCCCAAAATGCATTACGAAACGCTGACCGATTTGCCCGCCGCCCTGACCGGCCCCCTGTTCTCTGCCGCCCGCTTGCTCGCCGCCGCCGTCGAGCAGGCCATGCAAAGCGAAGGCTCTTTCGTCGCGATCAACAATCGCGTCAGCCAGAGCGTTCCCCATCTCCACGTCCACATCGTGCCGCGCCGCAAGAAGGACGGCCTGCGCGGATTCTTCTGGCCGCGCCAGAAATACGAAAGTCCCGCCGAGATGGAACGCGTGGGTCGCCAGGTCGCCGATGCCGTCGCCAAGCTCCGGTCCGACGCACGATAAAATCCGGATATGGAATATGTCAACCTCGGAACGGCCGGCGTGAAAGTCTCCCGCATCTGCCTCGGCGTCATGACCTACGGCTCGAAAAAATGGCGCGAGTGGGTACTCGAAGAGGAGGAGGGTCGCCCGTTCATTCGCCGCGCGCTCGAACTCGGCATCAACTTTTTCGACACCGCCGACATGTATTCGCTGGGCGTCAGCGAAGAAATCCTGGGGCGCGCCCTCAAAGATTTCGGCGGCGGCCGCGACCGTGTGGTCATTGCCACCAAACTGTTCAATCCCATGGGTGACGATCCCAACCAGCGCGGCCTCTCCCGCAAGCACCTCCGGCATGCCATCGACGACAGCCTGCGCCGCCTGGGAACCGATTACGTGGACCTTTACCAGATCCACCGCCTCGATGAGGAAACTCCCATGGAGGAAATTCTGGAAGGCCTTGACGCTATCGTGAAAGCCGGCAAAGCGCTCTACGTCGGCGCCTCCTCCATGCACGCCTGGCAGTTTGCCAAAATGCTCTACTTGGCCGATGCCATGGGTCTGACCCGCTTCGTCAGCATGCAGAACCACTACAACCTGGTCTACCGCGAAGAGGAGCGCGAAATGATCCCGCTGTGCCGCGAGGAGGGAATCGCGGTCATTCCCTGGTCCCCACTCGCGCGTGGATTCCTGGCCGGCAACCGCCGCAAAGAGGACTTCGGCGAAACCTCGCGCGCCAAGACCGACGGCTTCGCGCATTCCCTCTACTATCAGCCGCAGGATTTCGCGGTAGCCGATCGTGTCAGTGAAGTAGCCCGTGCCCGCGGCGTGCCCAACGCGCAGGTAGCCCTGGCATGGATGCTGCAACAGCCCGGCGTCACATCCCCCATCGTGGGCGCCAGCAAACTACATCACCTGGACGATGCCGTCGCCGCGCTCAGCCTGAGATTAACGGACGAGGAATTGAAGGCGCTGGCCGAACCCTACGTACCGCACAAAGTGCTCGGCCACGTGTAACGGGATCGCGGGTAGTGGAGGAAGCTTGTGTTGTCCTTTATTTTTGGGACGGGGCGGTAATGGTCTGCTGGCGGGATTCCGTCGCCGAAATTTTCCCGAATTCCGTCCGAAGGTAAGCGGCCAGGACAACGGCGAACACGGTCCAAACAACTCCGAAGACCCACAGCAAAGTCTTCCCTGCGACCTTCGCGGAATGCACATCTTTGCCGACTCCACGGATCTCCTTCGCAAGATCTTCCAACTTTCGGTCCCGGTCCTTAGCTTGATCTTTTAGGGAATTGACAGCCTCAACTAGCGTTCCGATGGACTCTTGCATGTGCATGACGGCTTGGAGCGTAAAATCGTGTGAGGGGGAAGGGTAGTTTGGCGGGAGAACGGCAGGGAAACTCTGTGGTGGCCCCGATTCGGATTGGGACTGTGGTTTTTTAGGCTGCACTCTGTGGCGCTCCCAACTTGGAGGCTATCCAGTCCCATATTACCGACGGTGCGCGTCCGTAGTAGCTAGACACGGCAAATACAAGCGCGTTCCCTATTGCCCCATTTGTAATTCCCAATTTCCCGGAAATCTCAACCGCCGTGCTTGGGGCCACAACGAGCCAATGTACAGGGCTGATTTCATAATGGTCCGTTGGAAATTCTGCCTTTATCTTTGCGGCAAGGTTTGGGCTTGCCACTGGCATCAGAATCGCAAACAGAATTGGCTGCACAACTATCACAACCATAACTATACACCGAAGCAAAGAAAGCGTACCCAGACCAGCAATTCAGCGAGCATCCACCGAGTGGCAGCCATCCCAGTCGCCATCGCGGAGTCGCCTTGACTGTGCTGTGAATCCGGAACAAGTAATAGACGAAGTGCAGCGCCAAGGCTGCATTCAGGTTCTCCCACTCTTGTTGAAGGCATACGTCAGGCGCTTGAGACGCTCTCACGATTGCCACAGACACCCGTTCTGCCGCTCGATATGGGGCGTGCAGACGCGTCGCATGTCGGATCGCCAGAAAACGGGTGTGGATTCAGGCTGGCCATACCTCTAGCCCACGAATCCCAGATTTGTGAGCCTGAGCGTCGGACACCGGGACCTTGTGGATCTTGGCGTCAAGGAGTGCTTCGCAGCGCTCACCAGCGTTTACCACTAGTTTGGTAAGTTCGCCGTCGATCCAGGATAACCGCACAGCATTCCCCCATTACCGGATCGCACTCTTACGCAATCGCCGCCGTTCCGTCCAGGCCATCAACAGGTAAAGGACTGCGAATAGCGCTACCGCGCCCGCCACCAGGTGCCAGCTATACGTGCGCAGAAACCGCCCCGCGCCTTCGCCCAACAGCACCCCCAGGTACGCTTCCCCGAAATACCTGATCGATCGCCCCAACACGATCACGATCACGAACGTGCGCAGCGGCGTGTGCAGCACCGCCGCCGAAATCACGAACACCTTCAGCGGCAATGGAATGGGCAGCATGGCCGGAATGAAAATGGTCAGCAGCCCGTACCGCTGGAACCACTCGCGGAACTTCCGTTTCCTGGTCGCTTCTTCCTTCTGTTTGACGAACCGCCGCGCGCCCGTGCGTGCCCCGATGAACAGCACCAGGTTCCCGATCAGCGATCCCAGCACGCCCATGGATGCGGCCAGGAGCGCCCGCGACGGCGCCTTCGCCGCCACCACGATCACCAGCGCGTCCATGCCCGACGCCACCGGAATCCCAGCCGAATCGATGAACGCCAGCACCAGGATGCCCAGCGGTCCGAACGCGATCAGTGCCGCGGTAAGGTGAGCCAGCATCTCATCTCAGATGATATCGGCAAACGACCGCCGCAGCTTGTAGAACCAGCCGTGCCCCAGAATGAACACCACTGCCGCCACGATCCATAGCTTCCAAAGCGATCCCCACACCGGCGCCTGCCCTTCCAGAAATATGGCCCGGTAACCCCGCACCAGTACGAACATCGGATTCTTCGCCAGCAGTGGCAGCGCGGCCCGCGGCAGGGATGCCTCCGGATAGCAGATCGGCGTCAGGAAAAACCAGAGCGTCAGCAGGAACCCGATCACCTGTCCCAGGTCTCGCACGAATACGCCCAGCGCCGCCAGAAACCAGCAGATGCCCGCCGTGAACAGCACCTGCGGCACCATCAGCGCGGGCAGCCACATCACCGCTTCGGGCACCCGGCCGCGCGCCAGAGCGAGGCCGATCGTGAACAGCACCAGCCCGAAAAATTCGCTCACCAGCCCGGACACCACCAGGTTGACGGGCAGCGTTTCCACCGCGAATACCAACTTCTTCACGAAATTGCGATGCTCCAGCATCACCGTGGGCGCCCGTCCCGCCGCCTCGCTGAACGCCAGCCACGGCAGCATTCCGGCCAGAAAATATAGTGCGAACCCCGCCCGGCTGGGATCCGATCCGAACCGCGTCCCCAGCACCACCCCGAACACGAAGAAGTAGGTCAGCATCAGCAGCAGCGGATTCAGGATCGTCCAGAACGCCCCCCCGAATGACCCGCGATACCGCCCCAGGATGTCGCGCCGCACCATCGTGCGGATCAGGCTGCGGTTGCGTGCGATGGTCGCTATCGGCAGCGTGAAAGCGCGGCCCACGGCCCGCACCAGGTTCTCGCGCCGCACCGTTCCAAGCGTCGCCACGCCCACCCGCTCCAACCGCGCCCGCCCGTCTTCTACGATCGCTTCCACGCGCAGAAACGGCCAGCCCTGCATGTAGAACCAGCACACGTTCTCGCGCATCGGCGAGATGAAAACGTCGTAGTGCCCCGATTCCGGCGGCAGTGCGAAGCGTAGCTCTACCGCGAGCGATCCGCCCGGCGCGACTTCACCCGCGGGCGCCTGCCTCTCTCCATCCACGATCAGCGTTCCCGTATCGGAATCGTAGATGTGAAATCCGGCCGCGAATCCCTCCGCCGGCCGCCACGAATCGCCGGACGTGTTTCGCAAGTTGAAGCGCGCCTCTACGTCCAGTTCGCCCAACAGGCGCACGTCGGGTGCTTCGTATACCGCGCTCCCCCGCGCGCTGCTCATGCGTACAACCAGTCCGGATACCGCACTCGGACGCCGCCGGTCTTGCGCCCCACCACGTAGATATCTTCGCCGCGCAACTCCCGTGGCAGATCGAAGTGTTCCAGCAGGTTCAGCACCCAGCCATCCTCCGGACGCGGTATCTGCCGGAAAGGACCCGTCTCCAGCAGCGTTACGCTGAAGCCGGAGTTCTCCAGTAACCGCTGGATCTCCTTCGGCGTGTACTCCCGGTTGTGCCTGGCTTCCACTTCTTCACCGGCCCGCGGCCGTATGTACGCCGTAAAAATCCCCGGATGGTAACCTTCCAGCACCGCCGCGATCCCATGCAGGCTGGCGATGTTCGGCGTGGTAAGCACCAGGTGTCCGCCCGGCTTCACGATGCGGTTCACTTCGCTCATCAGGTGCATCGGATCTTCCGTCAGATGCTCGATCAGCTCCCCGCACAGCACCGTCGAGAAATAACCGTCGGGATACGGATACGCGTCTTTCTCGGCGTTGAACAGGTCGATCGCGCAATCGAATGTCTCGCCGTCCGCCGAAACCACCGTGCGGTGTTCCACCCTTCCCGCAGGCCCGTAATAGCATCCGCGCACGCAGCCGTATCCCAGCTTCGAGCGTAGCGCCGGCGTAATCTGCAGGTACGCCCCCATCTCCAGAATGCGATCCTCGCTCCCGCCCGGCGGCGTAATCTCGAGCGTCTTCACGAGCCGCGTGCGATGCGTGTCCACGTACCCCAGCGATTCGCTGTTGGCTGCCCAGGAAGCCACGTACGCGGCCGTTTCCGCAGCCGGCGCCGCCACTCTCGCTACCGTTTTCTCAGCCGCGGCCGGCGCCGTTTCTTCCCACTTCTTCCCTTCCACCACCGACTCCAGAAACGAGCAATACAGCCCCGCCACCCGGTCCCAATTGCATTCTTCTTTCACATACCGTGCGGCGTGATCCCCCAGCGTGCGGGCCACGTCCGGGCGCGATGCCAGCAGGTTCAAATACTCGAAGATCAATTCTTCTTCGCCCGCTCCCACCGGCACCTTCAGGCACACGTCATCCGGAAACTCGCGGAATGCCCCGATGTCGGACACCAGCACCGCCTTCCCCAGTCCCAGCGCGCGCAGCAGGCTGCCGGAGCTTTCGCCTACCGTGGGATACCGCAGATTCAGCACGATGTCGCACGCCGCCATGTACCCGGTGAAATCCTCGATCGGAGCGAACCCCATCACCCGCACCGCGGCCGACAAGCCGGACGTCCGGATCATCGATTCGAGCGGGAATTCCGGGTGCGGCTCGCCCACCAGGATCATCTTGGCCGTAGGCACCACCCGCAGGAGCCGCTTAAACGCGCGCAGCGATTCCGCGATCCGTTTATAAGGCTTCAAGAAACCAAAAACGCCGATCAGCGGGCTGGACTCATCCAACCCCAGCCGGCCGCGCCAGGTATTCCGGCTGGCTTGCGGAATCCAGGCGCCATGTGGAATCCGCGCCGTCAGCCCTTTGAAACCCGCGGTCCACATTTCCTCCACCATGAACCGGCTGTGTACGACCACGCCGCGTGCCCCTTCCAGCACCCGCCGCGTCATCCGCACACCCTCGTAGTCCGGCCCGACCTCCAGCGCCCGCACTTTCCGTGCAAAGGCCAAAGCTTCGGCGCCGCCCTCGTATTCGCACTCGGCGAGGTACGCGTCCCAGTTATTGCGCCGGATCGTCAGATCCGCGATCAGATGATGCAGGTTCGATTCGTGCATCACCACCACGCCCGGATGCCGCAGCGCGGCCTCGTACACGAACCCGTGATAAGGATTGTTTCCCAGGTGATAAAGTGCGATGTCAAACCGGGAAGCGTCGAAGGGTCGCGACCCATCCGCGAACACTTCCAGTTCCACCAGGGGCTTCAAATGTTCGGCGAGTGTTTCGGAATAGTCGGCAATCCCGCTGCGGCAAGGTGGTAGCGGCGAGAAAAACGCCACCCGCATTCAGCGCACAAGCTCCATCGACAAATTGCCGATCGGGAGCGGCGCCTTGATGATCAAAGGTGTACGGGCCGGGTCGCGGTCGAAGAAGATCTCCAGCTTCGTGTCGGCCACCGGACCGCGCAGGTTCACAACCACGTGGTCCGCCTGCCGCTGCTTGCCGCCCACCGTCACTGCCTGCACTCCGGCGTACGTCATCCGCACCGAGTAACTCGCGCCAAACAGCACGTCCTGCTCCGGCGGAACGCCGTGGCCTGCGCCCAGTTCCCGCCGCGCGTAGAAGATGTAATCCAGTCCGTCGTGCGCGCAGTCATTGATGCTGATGTCCGTATGCCCGCCGCCCTCGGTCAGCGTGGTGCGTGTGGCGCTGCCTTCGTGATAGTCGAACTTCGTCTTCTCGTGCGTGGTGTGCGACCCGTGGTGGGTCTGTTTTTCGAGTTCCATCGAACACATCTCGGCGTTCGCCCGGGAATGGTAGTGGTCGGAAATCGCAAACCCCGGGACGGATGCGTCCAACGTGAAATCGAACAGCCAGCCATTGTCGTTCTTGGTGGCCCGCAGATGCGCTTCGCCCAAACTAGCGCCACCCGGCCAATTTAACGAGTAATTGAGCGATTCGCCTGTATTCGGAAAGCCGGTCGGCTTCGGCGCTGCCGCCTGCTCCTTCGCCGCAGGAGCGTCTTTAGCAGCGGCGGTCGCCTTCTGCCATGGACTGCCGGCCGCGGTCAGCCACCACAGCAAACCCATCGGAATACAAAGAAACACTGCCCGCCGGATCATCGATGCACGTATTCCCTGGCAGTGGCCCGGCTGCGCTCGGCCACCTCATGGTAAACCTCCAGGGTCCTCTGCGCGGTCGCGCGCCAACTGAAACGCGCCGCCCGCTGTAACCCCAGACGTTCCATCCGGGCCCGCAGTTCCGCATCCAGCAGCAGATCCGCCATGGCCCGTACCATCTCCTGCGAGGACGCCGGGTCGAACATGATGCCCGCGCCGTCGGCCACTTCCGGCATCGACGACGTGCGCGAACACGTTACCGCCCGCCCGCAGGCCATCGCTTCTAATACCGGCAGTCCGAACCCCTCGTAGAACGAAGGAAAGATGAATAAATCGCAGGCATTATACAGGTGTAACAAGTCCTCATCGGAAACAAATCCCGCGAATTGGATGCGGTCCGCTACTCCCGATTGCCGTGCCGCCTCCCGCACTTTCGGGCTGAACCAGGTGTCTTTGCCGGCAAATACCAATTGATGGGTTAACTGCGGATAGGCGCGGATAAGCTCCGCAAATGCGTGAATCAACCCGATCTGATTCTTGCGCGGCTGCAGGTCTCCCACCGAGAACAGGAAAGGTCTTCCGACATGAAACTTCGCCCGCACGGCCGCCGTCGCCGTCTCTCGCGAAATCGGACGTAAACCGCTTGCCGCCGCGTTCGGCACCACGACGATCTTTCCCGCGCACTCTTCGCCGTAAGCCTTCACTATCGAGTCTCGGGAAAAGTCGCTTCCAGTCAGAATGCGTGTCGCGCAGCGAATCGTCCGCGCCACGGTCAGTCGCAATTGTAACGCCCGCAGTTTCGGGAAATACTCCGGATGCACCAGGAAACTGACATCATGTACGCTCACCACCACAGGTACCGGGCATCCCAACGGCGCCGTGTACTGCACATGCACCAGGTCGGGACGATCCTGGCGCAGCTTCATCGCCAGTTCTACCCCCAGCCGCACAAATGGATTGGGCGACACTTGCCGGGCCTCAAACCTTTCGTCAGTCCATTGTTTAGCGTCATCGGCTGAGAAATATGTGACGAAGTCCGATTCGTGATCCAGTGCTGCAAAACTCCTCAGCAGACTGCGAACATACACTTCGTTTCCAGTGAGATGACGGCCAATGGCGTGAGCGTCAATCGCAAAGCGCATTAGATCTTCCCATGTTAGCAGGATATAAGAAATGCAAACACTTCCAGGCCGCTTCCCAAGTAAATTCACATTCGAATAGGTACCGGCCCGCACTTCCAATCCGATACCGTAGCGGTTGGCTGGCCAGCAGACCCGAAACCGCTTCCCGGAAGGCCGTAGCGTTATCGGCCAGTAATAAGTGCTCTCCCGCGCACGCCTGAAGCCCCTCTGCTCCCAGCGGTGTGGACACCACCGGCGCCCCGGCCGCCCAGGCTTCGAGGATTTTGATACGGGTACCACTTCCCGCCAAAAGCGGTACTATGGCCACCTTCGCTCGACCCAACTCTGTCACCGCATCAGCCACGGGGCCCGATAACTCGATGCGTTCGTCGCCCCTGACAATGTTTGCCACGCCATGCGGATTCTTCCCAATGACCCGCCACTTCAGCCCAGGCCATCTGTCGCGTAGCCCGGGCCATATTTCGTTATAAAAGTAACGCACCGCGGTCACGTTCGGGTGATACTCCAGGTTGCCCGAAAATGCGATAACATCCTCTTCTTGGCGCATCGGCGCCGGAACCAGAGGAATTGAATTTGGGTAGATGACGACGTTCGATCTGCCAGAAATATCACGCAGTCGCTGGCCGTCCGCATCCGACGCCGCCAGCAGATAGGTGAATTTGGGCAGCCATTCCTCTTCCAGCTTGCGGCAGATATTCTGAAACGCTTTATGAGCCAGCGCAGCCGCGCCATTCTCGGTCGCCGCGCACCGTTCGTGCAATACCGATTCGATGTTATGCAGATCCAGTATCGTGATGTTACTCACCGCGGCCGCCTGCTCCCAATAGGGCGCGCACCAGAAGTGTTCGATCACTGCCATGTCATAACGGCGGCCTTGGGTCGCCGCCGCGACTTGGGCGCCAAAGCCCGCGAAGCGATCCATCAGCGGTGGCACTCGTCGCGCCAGCCGCCCCGCATTCCGCGCCGCCCGCGCTAACGCGCTCCGTGAGTGCGCCGGCAGGTCAATCACCTGCACGCTGCGTGTCAATCCGGAAGGAATCAGTTCTCTAGGGTCAGCCGCGCGCGGCTCGCGAAAAGTAATCAGGTCTACCGCATGCTCGCGTGCCAGAAAGTGAAGCAATGAGGCGCTGCGCATGGCGCCCCCGCCCGCCAGAGGGTAAGGCGATTCCGCCGAAAGAAACAACGCCGAGTTACTCACGGTGCCTTCTAAGAGCCTGCTCATACACTTCATGGGTAAGTCGCGCGGTTCGGTCCCATGAAAACTCCGCCGCCCGCCGCAACCCGCGCTCCCGCCACACCCCAGCCATTCCGGGCTCCGTTGCGATTTCCATCATCGCTCGCACTAACTCTTCGTGCGATCCCGCCTGAATAGCGGCTCCTCCCGCCACTTCCGAAATCGCCGCATCCCGCGAGGTAATCACGCACGCCCCGCATTGCATGGCCTCCAGCACCGGCAGCCCGAAGCCTTCATATAGCGATGGATAAACGAACGCCATCGCTCCAGCCAGCAACTCGGCCAGCCTCTCGTCAGACACCTCACCAATAATTTGCAACCCAGGCTCGGACGAAAGTTGCGCGAAATCCGGCCGGCGCCTGCCAGCCAGTACCAGATCCACCGGGTGATGCCTCCGCACCTCCCGCCAGGCGGCGATCAGCCCGGAAACGTTCTTGCGGGGCTCCAAAGTTCCCGCGTAAAGAAAATAGGACGCTCCGGGTGGCGGTGTCCCTGGCACTGCAATAGGCCGGAACACTGCGCTGGCCGCCAGCGGTACCGCCCGGACGCGCTCCGGATGGATGCGGAACCGGTCCATTGCCTGCTTCCGCACTGCCTCGCTGTCGGTCACGATCACGGTGGCCAATCCCAGTCCAATCAGCAGGGGTGTCCTCTTCCGCACCCTGTCTGCGTCAGAATGCCACGCCGCGTCCATCCATGGCGACAGATCGTGCAGCGTCAGCACGCTCGGGCGGCGCGGCAAATAAGGCACCGCGAAGTCTGTCCCGTGGAACAGTACCACTTCCAGAAGATGCAGTTCTCGGTCCAAACCCCACAGCCACCAGCGCCGCTCCGCACCATTCCTCGGTCCGCTGCCCTGACGCAGGTTCCCCGGTATCCCCTCCGGCATCCGGAATCGCTGATCGGAGACCAGCCAAAACTCGTCTTGTGGGAAATTCCTAGCTAGCGCCGCGCTCAGCTCTTCCGTGTAGCGCCGCAACCCGCCGCTCGAAAGAGTCAGCGGAGTACCGTCAAGGGCCACGCGCATCGGTCACCGCATCTGTGTCCATCTGTGTGCATCCGTGGCTAATCCTTAGAGGGGTGCTAACGATTCTCGTAATTGTGGGCGTAGTAAGTAAGATACTCGCCGCTCCGCACCCGCTTCACCCAAGCCGTGTTCTCGCGATACCAGGCTACCGTGCGCGCCAGCCCCGCTTCAAAATCCACTTGTGGCGTCCAGCCCGTCTCGCACGTCACCTTTTCGCTCGATAGCGCATATCGCCGGTCGTGCCCGGGGCGATCCGTCACGTACTTGATCAGGTTCTCCGGCTTGCCGGTCGCCTGTAAAATGCGCCGCACCACCTCCAGATTCGGCAGCGCGCAATTCCCCCCAATGTTGTAAATCTCTCCGTCGCGCCCCTGCTCCAGCACCGCCCGGATGCCCCTGCAATGGTCTTCCACAAACAGCCAGTCGCGTACCTGCATCCCATCGCCATACACGGGCAGCGGCCGGTCCTCCAGCGCATTCGAAATCATCAGCGGGATCAGCTTTTCCGGAAAGTGATAAGGACCGTAATTGTTCGATGCGCGCGTGATCACCACCGGCAGCTTGAACGTCAGGAAATACGAGCGTGCCAACAGGTCGGCGCCCGCCTTGGATGCCGAATAAGGGCTCGCCGGATTTAGCGGGAAATTCTCGTCCGCCTCCAGCGGCGGCGCCAGGCTGCCGTACACTTCATCGGTCGAGACCTGTAAATATCGCCCGATTCCATGGCTCTTGGCCGCTTCCAGCAATACGAACGTGCCGCGCAGATTGGTGTCGAAGGCCGGCGTAGGAGCCAGGATGCTGCGATCCACGTGCGATTCCGCGGCGAAATGCACAATGGCATCCGGCTTTTCGTCGTCGAGCAGCGCGTTTACCAGCGTTGCGTCGCAGATGTCGCCGTGCACGAACCTGTAGCGCGGATCTTGCGCGACCGCCTCCAGGTTCTCCAGGTTGCCTGCGTACGTCAGCTTGTCGAGATTAATGATGCGGATGGATGAGTCATTGGCCAGGGACAACCGGACAAACGCCGACCCGATAAAACCGGCGCCCCCGGTCACGAGGAGTTTGTTCATGTGAGCGTCTACTTGTGCTGTATCTCCCAATCATAGTTGACGCCTGGATGGTTGTAGGGAATGCGTCCTTCGTCCTTGGGATTGTAGAATCGATCTGTAGTGTAAATGAGCATGGCCGGCCCGGCGCCAATCACCTTGTAGCCATGCCCCACGCCGGGCGGTATCAGAATCTGCCAGGGCCGTAGCACGCCCGCATAAATCGTATTACGCGCCCCAAAAGTCCGCGATCCTACGCGCAGGTCCACCAGCGCCACCTGAAACATCCCCATGGCCGGCGTCCAGCAATCGGTTTGGTGCAGATGAAAGTGAAATGCCTTGATCGTGCCTGGATAGTTGAATGCCGTCGAGGTCTGCGTGCTTTCCACCGGGAAGTGTGCGGCTAGTCCCTTGCCGATGCGCTGTACTTCCAGGAAGTAGCCCCGGTCGTCCGGCCAGATCGGCAGTGGTTCGATCCGTACCCCCTCGATCAGATCCGCCGCCGTCGGCGAAGTTACCAAACTGCCAATCCCCTTCGCGCATTCCGGATATCCCAGCTCCAGAGCCCCCAACCGGGCGATAGGTTCCACTTCACGCGCCGGTGTTCCGGTACTCACTGCATCGCTCCCTCAGCCAGTTTCTCCGCTTCCACCTGCCGCCGCGCCGTCACCGATTGCGACACTAGGTTCCCCGCGCGTAATAGCGAATCGAATGTGCCCGCATCCGTCCACCACCCTTCCAGAAAATCGAACGTCATCGAGCCTTCCTGGATGTACGCATTGTTCACATCGGTGATTTCCAGTTCGCCGCGCTTGGACGGCACCAGCGTGCGGACTTTATCGAACACCGTGGCATCGTACATATAAAAACCAGTCACGGCGTAGTTCGATTTGGGGTGCCGCGGCTTCTCTTCAATGTTGACAATGTGATGGCCCGAGATCTCCGCTACACCGAAGCGCTCCGCGTCAGTGACCTCCTTGAGCAAAATCTTGGCGCCCCGGTCCTGTGCGCGGAAATCGTCCGCCGCTTTCCGGATGCTGCCCTCGATAATGTTATCTCCCAGGATGACGCACAGCTTTTGCCCGTCCGCGAAATGCTCCGCCAGCGCCAAAGCATCCGCAATGCCGCCTTCGCCTTCCTGGTAAGTGTAGTCGATGTGAGTTAGCCCGAACTGCTTGCCATTGGCTAGCAGCCGCAAGAAATCACCAGCGTTCTTACCGCCCGTGACAATCAAAATGTCCCGGATCCCCGCGTCCACCAGCGTCTCGATCGGGTAATAGATCATCGGCTTCTCGTAGATCGGCAACAGGTGCTTGTTGGTGATCTTGGTCAACGGAAAGAGCCGGCTTCCCGTGCCACCTGCCAGAACGACACCCTTCATAAGACCCCATGATACAATAAGGCCACAATACCGCGCGATGCCGCATTTCAATTGGGACCTTTTGCACGAGGAGCCGCTTAACCCCTTACTGAGTCGTAAGTTAATTCACAGTGAGACGATGACGGTGTCACGCATCCGCCTGCGCAAGGGCGCGGTCGTCCCCACGCACAGCCATCCCAACGAGCAGGTGAGTATGTTGGAGAGCGGCGCCCTGCGCTTCGTCATCTCTGGTGAGGAGCACGTATTTCGCGCCGGTGACATAGTCGTCATTCCCCCGCACGCGCCGCATATGGTGGAAGCCCTGGAAGATTCGCTGGCCGTGGACCTGTTTTCGCCCCCGCGCGAAGACTGGATTCGCGGCGATGATGCCTACCTGCGGAATGCCGTGGGCCGTTGATCCCAGCGTCATCCGGGCGATTCTTAACACTGATCCCGTTTGGGCCGTGTACGCCCTCGCTGACCTCGCGCCCAAATATAGCGCTCAAGCCGAGTGGCACGTCGCGGCCGCCCGTTCCGCCCTGCTCCTGGTGTATCGTGGATTCGACCCGCCCGTGCTGTACGCTCAGGGCAAGATTGTGGACCTCTCTCCTCTGCTCCCCGCCATCGCCCGTGAACGTGAGTTCTACCTCTCAGTGCGCCCTGATTTTGCCAGTCTGCTCCGCTCTCGAGGTTATGACATTATCGGTGAAAAGCATATGCACCGGATGATCTTGCAACCGGATCGTTTCGCCCCCCGGCCTCATAACGCCGAGCGCCTCTCACTTGCCGACGGCGAGGCCTTGGCCTCCTTGTACGCGGATGGAGATGCCTGCGGCGAGCGGCCGGCGTTCTTCGATCCGGCCATGCTCCGCCACGGCGTCTACTACGGCATCCGCGAAGGCCCTGCTTTGGTCGCCGCTGCCGGAACGCACGTCTTGGCCGCCTCAAAAGCGCAAAGGGACGCGACTCCGCCAGACGCCGTCGCTGCTATCGGCAACGTTTATACCCGCCGCGATCGCCGCCACCGCGGCTTCGCTTCCGAAGTGACCTCCGCCGTCGCCGCCGCGCTGTTGCGCCAGGACATTGGCATCATCGCCTTAAATGTAGATGAGACCAACCCCGCCGCCCGTGTCTACCAGCGGCTCGGCTTCACACCATATTGCGCCTATCGCGAAGGCCTTGCCGTCCTCAATGCCCCAGCCGCACCCGCCCCGTAAGCCGTACGTTCCCCTGCAGCGACACATTCCACCCCTGGACCACTTGCGCGTAAGCCAGTCCCTCAGGCGAAACCTGCCCGGCGTACGTCATAGCCGTCTCATCATACGTATCTCCCGGCAGCGAGATCGAGGTGCAATGCGTGTTCTTCGCATCCGAGCTCACATACATCAGCGGCTCGGTCGTGAATATCGACCATCCCCGGAAACCGTGCGCCGGAGCCCACGCCCCTGGCACAATCTCCGCCCACGCGGCGAACACTCCGCCCGTAAGCCATGATGCCGACCCGCACCCCCAATAAGTGCCGTCTTCGCCGAGGCGGCTCTGAATCGGCGTCCAGCGTAGCGCGCTCGATTCGTTCGCCCACACTTCCTTACCCGCCGGTATCTGCCCCGCCAGCGTCGAAGTATTCGCCAGCGTGCTCGAATAGTAGCTTGCCGCCGGAATCGAAGTGTCCGGATACACATCGATCCCTCCGAAATCAAGCACCCCGCTACTCATCAGGTTCACCCAGTCACACCAGTAGTTCCCGCTGTTGGCGCAACTGTACGGAAACCCGCCCACATCCGTAAGCAGCGCGCCGGCCCCGATCTTGATCCCCGGATTTTGCGATGCCGCGCGTACTGCGGCCGCCGTGCCGCGGATGAAAGTGTCTGTCTCTGTCACGCTCATCGCGCAATTCGGCGCCGTGCCCATATCCGTCGCCCAAACGCCGCACACCTCATGAATGACCGTGAAATAATCCAGGTGGTAGCGTTGCGCCATCGCCGAGTAGAGCGGTTTTAGGCAGTTCTCTAGCTGCCCCTCAGTGAAATTGCCTGAGCCGGTTTCGACGCCGCAAACATGCAGTACGTCGCCCGTCGGCGCCGCCGCAATCCGCATAAGCACGTGCTTGCTCGCCGCGTAGGCAAACATCGCGTCATAAGTAGCCAGGCTCTGCGTATACCAGCCCGCATAGTTCGGGCCAGAGGAACCCGGCGTATAGCAGGCGCCGCGCGTCCCGCATACCGCGGCATATTGCGAAGCCTCGAACATCGGGCCCAGCCAGGCGTTGACGTCCAGGCTGGTCATCCCCACGCCCCTCGGCGCTGGCTTGGTCAGCGAGTCGATGTAACTCTCAATCGTCGAAATGTTGTTGAAATGGCAGGTCCCGCTGTTCGGGCAAGTCATCGGATCAAACGTCATATACGACGCGCTCGCCGGTACCACCTGCCCTGAGAAGATCATGCGCGGCTGTGGCAGCCGGGCCGCTCCCCCCTTCGTGGCCGACAGAGATAACGCCGCGCCTGTGACAAATGACCCCAGCGTGGGCGGCCCTACCTGCGGCACGCCCGTCGTGGGACAGTTAGACGTCGTAATCAGGCTGCAAACCTGCCCCACCAGCAAACCCGGCGCCCAACAGAAAATGCTTAACCTTTTTCTCACGTCCGAACTCCTCGCGATCGCCCTAAGGACAAGTTGTCGCCGTCAGCAACCCGCCCGCAAATGTCATCGTGCAGTTGTTCCCGTCGCTGCCCTTGACCGTTTTGGTCACCGTCAGTCCCGCCACGCCGGATGCGCTGTAGCCCACCGCGTCCACCGCCCCGTATCCCAGCGACCCATTGGTGATCTTGAACAAACCAGCGCTCTCCCGCGCGAACCCTACGTCCGAGGTCCCGCTGAACACGTTGTTCACGTTCTTGAACTGGAAATTGAAATCGTTTGACGCCAGTTGTGTCGATCCTGAAAATAGGCTCTTCCAGTTCGATCCGTCTCCAATCGCGAAACCCGAGCTCGGACCCAGGAACATCACGTTCGCCCCCGCATGGTTTTGCATCAGGATCTGCGCTTGCCCTCCACCGGCCTGGCTCGTTGAATCTTGCAGTACTAATTGTGTATATCCGGTCGCGGCATTGTTGTATATCGTTCCGCCAGTCGAATTCAGAGTGGTTCCCCCAAACATCACCGACGTCAGCCACGCTGGGTTGCTGTAGCTTCCCGCCGTCGAGACCGCATTGGTGATCTGTGCGGCCGTATAATCCCCCGTAGCCGCAACCACCGCCCCCGTCCGCCCGAAGACAGACGTCACCGCCCCGCCGCCCGCTGGTGTCGCGCAGGTCTCCGTACCGTCCGCGTTGATCTTCTGCACGAACTGCCCGCCGCTCGAACAGTCCTTCGCCTGGACGCCCCCCAGCGTTGCAACCGTGGGCGCCGGCATTCTCGCTGCCGCCAGAGTTCCCGCGGTTAAATCCGATGCGGACCCGCTGGTAGCCACAGCCGCCAGCGGCGTCCCCTGTACCTGCAGCACCCCCGCGTTCAAGGTGCCGTATCCGCCCGCGCCGTTCGTAACCGTTAGCACCCCCGCGCCACCCCGCGCCAGCCCCGTATCGATCGCCCCGGCAAACACGTTATTCAGGTTATGCCACGCGATAATGCTGTCGGATGACAAGCCTGCCGTTACTGTGTCCAGGCTGATCTTATAATTCGCGCCGTCCCCTTCCGCGAAGCCTCCGTCCCAATTGATGAACGACATCACCGACCCCGCGTTGTTCTGAAATAATACCGGGCCTATCCCATTCGCCGCCTGGCTGGAACTGTTTCTGAAAACGAGTTGCGTGTTCCCTGTACCGGCATTGTTGTAAATCATGCCACCCGTCGAACTGAGCGTCGTCCCGCCGAATGCCACCGATGTCAGCCATGCCGGACTCACGTAACTCCCCAGCGTGCTCACCGCATTAGTCACCTGCGAGGCCGTATAATCGCCCGTCGCCGCCACCACCGCCCCCGTTCGTCCGAAGACCGAAGAAACCGCCCCGCCCCCGCCGCTACCGCCTTCCTGCGTCCAGGTGTTAGCCGCCGTGCAGCCCAGGAAGTTCTGCCCCGCCGTTGCATCGCTCGCGAAGTACTGTTCCCCCACCGTACATGTGGCCGGCTTATTGGCCGTCAACCCGACCTTCGCCGGAATGCTGTGTGCCGCGCCTGAAATATCCATCGAACCGCCTGCCGCGGCGCGGAAAGCTCCCGCCCCCGTAAACCGGAACGACTCCACCAGCCCGTTCCAAGTCGATCCCGGCGCCCCTGCCGGAGCGTACTTGAAGATCGCGTTCCCGCCCGCCGCGCTGCCCGTCCCCGGACCGCCTGCCAGGATCAGATCCTCGCCCGCTACGTTTGCACCGCTGCCGCCCGAACTGGCCACCTGCACGCCCGCCGGAGCCAGCGCCGTAGTCACGCCATTACCTAGCCAGATCTCCTGTATTGGCGACGGATCGCTTCCCACCGCCATCTGGTTGCCCTTGTATACCGTGGCGTAAGCGCCCAGTGCGATGCTATTGTTCGGCGTGCTGCTCTCCTCTAGCCCCAGCGAAGCATCCGCCACCTTGTCCACGTAACTGGTCGTCGTGTTGTCGTTGATCGTCCCTAAGTAATACCAATGCCGCGGTGTCTGGTTCGCCGTGATCACCGTGCATAGAGTGGTCGGACAAACTGGCGTACGGTAGATCCTGCGCGCCGTAGCGGTAAATGGTCCCGTATAAGTCGGAATTCCCGTAATACTGACTTCCTTGTGAGTAGCGTCCGTCAAGACACCCAGGTAACTGTTGTTCGACAGTGCCGTCTCCTGCCCGTTCAGTACGTAAGAGATCTTGTACCAGTACCAGCCTGCTGACAAGTTAGAACTGGAATTGGTCGGCGTAAGAGTGACTCCCGTGCTGGTGTTTGGATAGTAATAGTCGGCATAAGCTCCCATGCCCGTGTTGTAATGCCCGCTCGTAACTCCGAACATGGAATTGAATCCGCTTGATGCGTTGTCGTACCCGGTGGTCAACGACCACAATGTATTCATCCCCATGCACGAATTTTCGTAACCCACCACCAGCCACGCGCAACTATCCGTCCCGAAGCCCGAATTCCTATAACCTGTGGTATTGATCCCTACCGAGTCGATGCCAAAGGCTGCGTTGTTATAACCCGTCGTGTTCTGAAATAGCGCCCGCAGCCCAAAAGCGAAATTGTCATATCCGGTCGTATTGTTGCCCAGCGCGTTCTCGCCCACCGCCGTGTTATAGCTCCCGGTCGTATTGGCCGCCATCGCCATGCTGCCGATCGCTACATTCTGGCCGCCCGTGGTGTTCGCCGTCAGCGCGTTCTCGCCTATTGCAATGTTCTGATAGCCGGTCGAGTTCGATGTCAGAGCAGAGTACCCGATCCCCACATTAAAACTTGCCAGCCCCGAACTGCCTCCGTTCGGCCCCATGGTCTGGTTGCCCGCATTCGTGCCATAGAACGCGTTGTAACCCACCGCCGTCGGATCGGAATAAGCGCTCAGCACCGCCGCCGTCGAGCCACTCCCGATCGATAACGTCGGAAAGCTATTCGACCACCATGACCCGCCCGCGCCGTCGCTGAACAGTGCCTTTCCCGCCGTGCCCGCCGTCACCGGCAGCGTCCACAAACCGTTAAACCCGGCGTTCGGAGCGCAGATGCCCATATCGTGCGCCCCGTTCGTATCCGCCAGGTGCAGGCATCCCGCCGTCGTGCTGCCCGCGTTCGCCGACACATTGCCCGTCGCCGTAACATTGCCCCCTGCGATTACATCGCTCGTAGTAGTAACTCCCACCAGCGACGCCGCCAGCGTTCCACTGCCCAAGCTCGTGGCCGTTACCGCCGACGCTGGCAAGTTCGCCGCCGGTAACAAACCATTCGTGTCCAGCGGCGCCGGCGTGTAACCTAGCGCGCCAGTCACATCCGCCGCATTCGCGATGCCCGCCGCGCCCGTCCCGGTCGTATTCTTCAGTAGACCCGTCGCCAGCCCCGGCAACGATACGCCGCCCAATTGGTTAGCGTTTACCACCCCCGCGCCCGAATAGCCCAGGCTCCCGCTGATCAACAGCGCATTCGGATTGGTCCCCGTTCCCACGCTGCTGAACTGCACGCTGCCTACTGACCCTCCGGTGTTCCCGCACACGAAACCGTGTGTCGCCGTGCTGTAGTTCAGATGATTCCCGCCCGCATCCGGACACGATGGCAGACCTGCCCACGCGCCCACCGCCGGTCCTGTAGTCACCACCGTCTGATCCGCCGCGCTATTGGCCGGCACGCTGGTGCCGCTAATCGCAGTGACCGCGGGTAGATTCGCCGCCGGCACGAGTTTATTCCCATCGAGCGGCGCGTAACCGTTGGCCGAGTTCTTATGCGCGACGCTTTCCGGCGTGTATCCCAGCGTCTGGGTCACATCCGCGGCTACCGCGATGCTGGGCGCCCCCGTACCGGTCGTGTTCTTCACTAGCCCCGTCGCCAGTCCCGAAAGAGCCACTCCGCCCAGTTGATTCGCGTTTACTACACCCGTTCCCGTGTACCCCAGGGTTCCGCTAACCAGTAGAGAGCCCGAGTTAGTGCCCGCCAGCACGCTCGCAAACGTCACACTACCCACCGTGCCACCCGTATTGCCGCACTGGAAGGTGTGCGTGGTCTGGCTGTAATTCAAATGAAAGCCGCCCGCATCCGGGCACGAAGGCAGCGTGATCCACGATCCTACCATCGGCGCTGTCGTGACCACCGTCTGGTCCGCGGCGCTATTACTCGGCACGCTGGTCCCGTTCAGACCGATGTTAGCCGGCAGATTCGATGCCGGCACGCGTCCCCCGGCATCCAGCGGCGCATAGCCGCCCGCCGTGCCTTTATTCGCCGCGCTCTCGGCGATGTACCCGATCTGACTGACTGACGATACGCATGACGCCGGCCACCCGCTGCCCGCCTTGGGACCATACAGGCAGTAGCTGCCCGTATTGAGATAGTAATCTCCATTAGCCCCCGTGCTATTCGCCGGCGCGGCCGTGCCGTACCAGATCGTGGCCGAGGCGGGGATGCCCACCTGTGTCCCCCCGCCTTGCACGGTAACCTGCCCCGGTGCCACCAGAGCCGCCAGCGCGCACAATACTCCTGACAGAACAATGCTTCTCATAGGAAAAATGAACTCCAGGAAATTCGAGATGACGCCGGACCTTACCGCTGGTAAAGTAATCCCGTAACTTGAGCCGTGCCCGATACGCTATCTACGGCCAGCGTTGTCGGATCGAGCACGTTCGAGTCACGTTCGTCTCCCACCACCGCCGATTGGCCCGTCTGAAGCACTGCGATGACTCCCGCTCCGGTCGTCTTATTCAGCCCTGTCACTCCGACAAAGACATAATCGCTCGCGTTCGCTGTCTTGAAGGCCTGTATGAGGATCTTGTTGCAGCGCAACGGATATCCGGATGGAGCCGGGACATTTGCTGTCACCGCGGTATCATTTGCGGTAACAAAACCTAGAGGAATTATTTGTGCCACCTGAAGCACTCCTTTTTCATCCACACTGTAACAGCCGCCCGCTCCAAATCGGGTCACAGCTTGGACCCCCCGGTAAACGTCCCTGCCTATAATGCCGGGCCGGTCACGCGCCGCATATTCCGTGAATGTGTTCGTAAGTGCTTTGGATAAGTGTGGATACTAAGCCGCTGCGATGATGCCCCCGTCACCCGCCGCCCGCGAACCCGCGTTACCGCAGCTTTTTCGCCAGCCGCGTGACCGGACTACTGCACCGTATTCAAATACGCCACCAGATCCTGCATCTGTTGCGCATTGTTGAACCGCGGCCAGATCATCTTCGCCTGCCGCATCCGCGTGAACATCTGCGGCCCGTGCTTCCACAATGCCGAGATGATCGTGATCTCCGAGTATCCCCGTCCTTGACCCGGCAGTGGCGGCGCTCCGTGCTCCCCGCTCGTGTGACACTCCGCGCAGCGCTTCGCGCCAAACACCCCCTTGCCCCGCGCCGCATCCCCCTTCCCGTACACGAACTGCCGCATCCAAAGGTAACTGAGTAACTGCCGCATCTCGCTCTCCGATAACTGCGGCACCGGCTGGATCATCCTCGGCGCATGGTTCCACATGTCTACCGCGATCTCTGTCAGATCCAGGCTGTGCAGCCGGTCTTCCAGCGCCAGCTTGCCCACATGGCACTTCACGCAACCCTTGGATTCGAAAATCGCCTGCCCGCCATCCCCCGCCGTGAACGAAAACTTTGCCGGAAGCGCCCGCGTCTCCGGCAAATTCCGCAGGTACGCCAGGATATCGCTCAGATCCTGCGCCGTCAGCTCCTGCCATGCGATCTTCTTGCGCGCGAACGCTTCCCGCATCCGGCTGCTGTGGTCCCACATCTGTTGCACCAGCACCACCGGCTGCCCCAGTGACTCCCACTTCACCACCGGCGGCGCGCCTTCCGCCCGCGATTCCGTAATCCCGTGGCATTCCGCGCAATGCCTGTCCGCGAACGCCTGCTTCCCCCGCGCCGCGTCTCCCGGCTTGTCGAAGAACCGCGTCGAATACAAATAGGCGAAAAGGTCGGCCGCGTCCGCCGCGCTCAATTTCGGACGCTCGATCCCCGCCCCCTCCATTGCCGCCCACATCACCGGCGCGTGATTCCACATCGCGCTCGCCAGCAGCGCTGGCGTGAACCCGCGGTCCACCCGCGCGCTCAGATCCATCCCCATCTTCCCGCCCTTGCCGTTCACACTGTGGCATTCCACGCATTTCTGGTTCGCAAAGAGTTTCGCGCCTCGCTCCGAGTCGCCGGGAATCACGGGTGGCACAGCCGCCCCCGCGCTCCAAACTGTCAAAACCGAAACGCACCACCCCAGTTTCCGCATTCCCTCGTTACACCTCGTTCTTCTTGAATCGCTCGATCAGATGATCGCAAGCCCTCACCGTCAGCGCCATGAACGTCAGCGTCGGATTCTGACACGCCGACGAGGGGTAACACGCCCCGTCCATCACAAAAACGTTCTTCACGTCATGTGCCTGGTTGTACGGGTTCAACACAAACTTCTTCGGATCCTCGCCCATCCGCGCCGTGCCCACCTCGTGGATCGCCATTCCCGGCATCGCCAGGTCCGAATTCACCTTGATGTTCTTGGCCCCGGCGGCTTCCAGCATCTCCGCCGCCGAGCTCGCCGCATCCTCCATCATGGCCTTCTCGTTGTCCCCATGCGTCATGTGAATGCGTAGCGCCGGGATCCCCCACGCATCCCGCATCTCCGGATCGATGTCGCAGTAGTTGTCGAAGCGCGCTAGCGATTCGCCGAACGCCCCCAAATCCACGCTATACGAACCCGCCAGCACCGCCTTCTTATAGCTCGCCCCGAATCCCTCCGCGCCGAAATTGAAGCCCGCGCTCGCGCCTCCCTGAAAACCGTAGCCCCGGATAAAACGTGGATGCCGCGGCCCGTTCAAAATATTGCGGTACCGGATCACGTAAATACCGTTGGCGCGATGCGGCCCGCTCGGCGAATCGGGCTTCGGATCGAACCCCGGCAGTTCACCCGCCGCCCCCGCGCCCACCGCGTGATCCATCAGGTAGTGCCCCAGCACCCCGCTCGAATTCCCGAGGCCCTGCGGATACGCCCGTGTCGTCGAATTCAGCAGGATGCGCGTCGATTCCATCGCCTGCGCGCACAGAATCACGCTCTTCGCCCGCGCCTGGTATGTCTTGTGCGACACCCGGTCCACATAAGTGACGCCCGTGGCCCGGTTGTTCCCGTTGTCCATATCCACGTTCCGCACCACCGCGTTCGTGATCAGCGTGCAGTTCTTCGTCTTCAGCGCGTCCGCCACCGTGGTGAACGGGCTGCTGAAATAAGAAAACGTCACGCATCCCCGCTCGCACGGCCCGCAATAGTGGCACGCCGCGCGCCCGTTGTGGTTCTCGGTCAATATGGCGGTACGCCCGATCGTCACCGTGCGCCCGAACCGCTGCTCGACCCGCTCCCGCAGCCGCACCTCGCCGCAGGTCATCTTCATCGCCGGCAGGAAGTGGCTGTCCGGTAGCGTCGGATTCCCTTCCGCCGCCCCGCTGATCCCCACGTACCGCTCCACGATCTCGTAATAAGGTTCCATCTCCTTGTACGAGAGCGGCCAGTCTTCACCGTACCCATCGTGGCTCGCCGCTTTGAAATCCAGATCGCTCATGCGGTAGCTCTGCCGTCCCCACACCAGCGTCCGGCCGCCCACGATCCTCAGCCGCTGCCAGGTGAACGGCTTGTCCGCCGGCGTGCTGTACGGATTCTGCAGGTCGTCCACGAACCAGTCGTAGTTGTATTCCATGCATGCGTAGCATTGCTTCTGTACCGGCCGCGTGCGCGCAATCTCCGGCGACATGTCGCGGTACTTCAGCTTGTACGCCGGCATGTGCTCCGTGAATTCCTTGGGAGATATGTTGCGCCCCGCCTCCAGCAGCGCCACCTTCAGCCCCGCCTCCGACAGTCGCTTCGCCGCCCAGCCGCCCGTGGCCCCTGACCCCACCACGATCGCATCGTATGTTTCGGAAACTTGTGCCGCTTGCATCGGTAAGGGTATTATAGTCCCCAAATGAATCGCCGGGATCTATTGCGCCACGCGCTGATGGGAGCCGCCGCGGCCTCTACCGCCGGCGTCGCGCCCGCCCGTGAGTTCCCCTCCGATTACGATGCGTCCAAAGATCTGGCCCGCGACGGTTGGACCCCGCTCTTTCTAGACGGCCACCAGAACGACACCCTCACCGTCTTCAGCGATCTCCTCATCCCCGCCACCGATACGCCCGGTGCCAAAGCCGCCCTCGTCAATCGCTTCATCGATCAGGTTTTAGCCGCCGAAACGCACGACAACCAGCGCCATTTTCTCGATAGCCTGGCTTTCCTCGACGGCGAATCCTTCGCCCGCCACCGCGCAGCCTTCATCCATCTCACGCCCGAGCAGCAGACCGATCTCGTCACCTTCATGGCCTACCCCCACACGCTCGAAACCTGGGACGAAAACGCCACCGGCGCCTACCGCGGCCACGCCCACTTCAGCAACTTGAAAGATTGGATCTCCCGAGCTTATTACAGCTCCCCAACAGGAATGCAGGCGCTAGGTTATACCGGCCCGCCAGGAGGAAAATTCGAAGGCTGCAAGTAAGTCGCTGTGCCCATTAAGCACTTTGCTTGCTCACTAAAAACTTTCCTAAAGTACCTCGAAGCCGTGGGGCAGACTCTCAGTCTGCAGCGGCCTCTCAGGCCGCCCTCCCCCTACCCCCCAACCACCAGCCGCCGGTGATCCTTCAAAATGCACCGGTCCATCACCACCTCCAACCCCGCCGCCCGAGCCCTCTCCGCGGCCTCCTCATGCACCACGCCTTCCTGCATCCAAACCGCCCGCGCCCCGATCCGCACCGCCGCATCCACAATCTCCGGCACAAACTCCGAACGCCGGAAAATATCCACAATGTCCACCCGCTCCGGAATGCTCTCCAGGTCCGGATAGCATTTTTCGCCCAGCACCGTCTCCACGAACGGATTAACCGGAATAATGCGGTAGCCGTTGCGCTGCATGTACTCCGCTACGCCATAACTCGGCCGGAACCGCCGGCTCGAAAGCCCCACCACCGCAATCGTACGGCTCGACTTCAGCAATTCCGCGATGCTCATGCCTTTGCCCGCCTCGCCGCTGTCTTCCGGAACCGCTCGACCTCCTCCGCCGTCAGGTACCGGAATTCCCCCGGCTTCAAAGCGCCCAACTCCAAAAACCCGATCTTCACCCGCTTCAGCTTCTCCACCAGCCGTCCGAAATGCTTGAACATCTCCCTGATCTGATTCTTCCGCCCCTCGATCAGCCGCACTTCGTACCAGGGATTCTCTGCACGATGCACCAGCTTCAATCCTGCCGGCGCCGTCTTGCGTCCCCCCAGCGGCACGCCGTCGCGAAACGCCTGCTCCTGTTCCGGCGTCAACGCCCCCGTCACTTTCACCAGGTATGTCTTCGGGATGTGCATCGCCGCCGACGTGATCGCGTTCGCCAGTTCGCCGTCATTGGTCAGCAGCAGCAGCCCCTCGCTGGCGTAATCCAGCCGCCCCACAGGGTACACCCGCTCCTTCATTCCCCGCAGCAGGTCCATGACCGTGGGCCGGCCCTCCGGATCTGATACCGTCGTCATCACGCTATGGGGTTTGTTGAGGGCCACCGTGATCAGGTGTTTGGGCGGGCGCAGCAGCTTGCCGTCTACCTTGATGTGATCGGAATCCAGGTCCGCCTTGCTGCCCAGCTCTGTGACCACCGCGCCGTTCACCGTGACGCGGCCTTCCTGCATCATCTGTTCGGCTTTGCGGCGCGATGCCACGCCCGCCCGCGATAGGATTTTCTGCAGCCGTTCTTCGGCCATCAGTTCTCTGCCGCAGGCTCAGGCTCGGGCGTGGGTTCCGGCGACGGCTCGACGGCAACCGGTTCAGGCGCGTCGCCATCGATAGCCATGCGCCGGATCTCCTCGAATTCCTTAAGCGACGGCAGCTCGCTCAAATCCTTCAACCCGAACTGCACCAGAAAATCTTTCGTAGTCTTGTACAAAATCGGTTTGCCGATGACGTTCTTGCGTCCCGCTGCCGCGATCAGCTTCCGGTCCAGCAGCGTCTTCAGCACGCCCGCGCCCTGCACGCCGCGGATCTCCATAATCTCTGGCGCCGTCACTGGCTGCTTATAAGCAATGACCGCCAAAGTCTCCAAAGCCGGCAGCGAAAGCTTCAAAGGAGGTTTCAAGCTCCGAACAAAATTGCGGACAGTCTCATGATGTTCCGGCTTGGTGGTCATCTTGTAACCACCCGCCACCTCGCGCATCGTCACGCCATGTTCGGGCTTGTCATACTCCACCACCAGCTCATCCAAAAGCACCTGTACGCGCTCCCGGGGCTGCCCCAAAGCCGTAGCAATCTGGCTAAGAGAAAGAGGTTCCTCGGTAATATAAACGACGGCCTCCAGCAAAGCCCGCAACTGGCTCTCTTCCGAAGAAACCGTCTCCGTCGCAGACAACAGCTCCTCAGCCGAAACCGAAACCTCGACACCCTCAGCAGTCTCCGCCGAAGCTTCCGCGCTGTTCCCAGCACCTGCACCGTCCGGGCTAGGAGTCTCCGCGTCTCCGCGTCCCCGTGTCTCCGCGTCCGGGTTCGCCCCCTCAGCCGAAACCTCTACACTGTCCGAACTCGAACTCTCCGCGTCCCCGTGTCCCCGCGTCTCCGCGTCCGGGTTCGCCCCTTCAGCCGAAATCTCTACACTGTCCGAACCCGAAGCTCTCCGCGTCCCCGCGTCCCCGCGTCTCCGCGTCCGGGTTCGCCCCCTCAGCCGAAATCTCTACACTGTCCGAACTCGAACTCTCCGCGTCCCCGCGTCCCCGAGTCTCCGCGTCCGGGTTCGCCCCCTCAGCCGAAATCTCTACACTGTCCGAACTCGAAGTCTCCGCGTCCCCGCGTCCCCGCGTCTCCGCGTCCGGGTTCGCCCCCTCAGCCGAAACCTCTACACTGTCCGAACTCGAACTCTCCGCGTCCCCGCGTCCCCGCGTCTCCGCGTCCGGGTTCGCCCCCTCAGCCGAAACCTCTACACTGTCCGAACTCGAACTCTCCGCGTCCCCGCGTCCCCGCGTCTCCGCGTCCGGGTTCGCCCCCTCAGCCGAAACCTCTACACTGTCCGAACCCGAAGTCTCCGCGTCGCTAACAATCACCGGTACTCCCTCTCAATCGCACTCGCCGGCTCGCCACCCGCAAAAACCGACTCGAAACTATCGTGCCGCCGCAGCACAATCTCGCCAAACAAATCCGTCTGCGCCACCCGCACCGCCTGCAATTTCACCATCTCCAGCACCGCCAGAAACAACGCAATCATCGCCCGCCGCGTGCGCTGCTCGGCGAAAACGCGCATGATATACACCGGTTCATCCTCGCCCGCCTCCACGAACATCGACCGCAGCCGCGCGATCATCTGCCCCACCGTAACCTCTTCCTCGGTCACCTCGTAAATCGGCCGGTTTTTGGCGCGCTCCACCAGTTCGCCGAACGCCTTTACCAGGTCGAACAGCGTGATCGCCAGCCCCGGATCGTCGTCCCCGCTGGTAAATTGTGCCATCTGCGGATTCGACCAGACGTTTTCTTCGATCATCCGCTTCTGCTGCAGCATCTCGGCGGCATTTTTGTACTTCTCGTGCTCCAGCAGCCGTTCAACCAGCTCCTGCCGCGGATCTTCATCCGCATTGTCCTTAGCCAGCTCCGGATCCCGCGGCAGCAGCATCCGCGATTTGATGTGGATCAGGGTGGCCGCCATATACACGAATTCCGCGCCCAGATCGAAATCCAGCTCCCGCGCTTTCTCCATGTATTCCAGGTACTGAGAGGTAATGGTTGCGATAGGAATGTCTTTAATATCAATCTGTTGCTTGCGGATCAGATCCAGCAACAGGTCGAGAGGTCCCTCGTACCGTTCCAGGTGGAAATTCAAAGGCGATGACACCGTACTTCACGATATCACGTGCGCCGGATTGGCCGCATCGGCGCGAGTTCTACCTGATCCCCACCACCATCGAATCCGGCCCGATCAGGTGCTCCACGCGCGTCTCCCTGAACCCCGCCTCCCGCAGCCAGCCCTGGCAGTCGGCCCCCGTATAGTCGAACCCTCCCGTGGTCTCGATCACCATGTTCAAGCTCATCATCAGCCCAAAGGCATTTTCCGACCGGTCGTCGTCGATAATGCTCTCGTAGATGATCACCGCCCCACCCTCGGGAACCGCCGCATAAGCTTTCGCCAAGAGCATCTTCTTGGTTTCCAGGTCCCAGTCGTGCAGGATGTGGCCCATCAGCACCACGTCCGCCTTCGGCAGCGGATCTTCAAAGAAACTCCCTGCCGCGAAACTCAGCCGTCCCGAAAGCTCCAGGGCTTCCACATACTCCTCGAAAATCGGCCCCACTTCCGCCAGGTCGAACCCCGTCCCGCGCAGGTGCTCGTGCGCCAGTGCGATCTGCACCGCCGTATCCCCCTGCGCCGTCCCCACATCGACGAAGCTGGTGTAGTCCTTCCACGGAAATTTCGCCGCTATCACCAGCGCCGCGCCCCGGCTGATTCCGCTCATCGCCGCCAGAAACTCTCGCAGTCTAGCGGGATCGGCATACAGCGACTCAAAAACAGCCGCGCCCCCCTGCTTGACCTCGTTCTGCGGCTTGCCCGTCCGCAGCGCTTCCGTCAAATGACCCCAGAACGGATACAGCCGGTGATTGGCCATCTCCAGCACCCCGCCGACGTACGATGGCTTCCGCTTATCTAAAAAAAAGTCCACTGTCGGCGTATTGGAATAGACGCCGTCCTCCCGTGCCAGAAAGCCGAGCGCGACCAAAGCGTCCAAAAAATCCCGCGCCCCCCGCGGGTGCAATCCAAGCCGCCCCTGCAAAGTCAGCAAATCCTCCGGCCGGTGAGCCAACTCCGTAAACAACCCCATCTCCACCGCGCTCAACAGCGTCTTGGAAGCCCAGAACCCTAACCCAACCTGCAAAATTCCTTCCAGACTAACCGCCTCACCCATAATGTATCCCCCCAAAACCCGGCCATAATAACACGCCCGATTCTCAACACTGTCCCCCAACGGACCGCTCAGCCCGCCCCCCCGGACACCCTCCCCCAACGGATCCCCGCGTCTCCGCGTCTCCGCGTCCCCGCGTCCCCGTGTCCCCGTGTCTCCGTGTCTCCGCGTCTCCGCGTCCCCGTGTCCCCGCGTCTCCGCGTCTCGCCCCGTGTCTCCGCGTCTCCGCGTCCCCGTGTCCCCGCGTCTCCGCGTCTCCGCGTCCCCACCGGACTCCAGTACACTGGTAAGTCTGATGGACCGCATCGGACGCTACAAGATCGTGCGCGAGCTGGGTCGCGGCGCTATGGGCGTCGTCTACCTCGCCACCGACCCCACCATCGGCCGCTCCGTCGCCATCAAAACCATCCGCCTCGGCGAAGTCAACAATGCCGATGAACGTGCCCGCCTCCGCGAACGCCTCTTCCGCGAAGCCCGTTCCGCCGGTGTCCTCTCCCACCCTGGCATCGTCACCATCTACGACATGGAGGCCCAGGACGACATCGCCTTCATCGCCATGGAGTACGTCAACGGCCCCACCCTCGACCAGGTCCTCACCGGTCAGCCCCTACCTCCCGAACGCCTCTTCGCCATTGTTGGCCAAACCGCCGTAGCCCTCGACTACGCCCACCAAAAAGGCATCATCCACCGCGATATCAAGCCCGCCAACATCATGATCACCGAAGACGGCTCCGCCAAAATCACCGACTTCGGCATCGCCAAAATCAATACCTCCGAGCAGTTCACCATGACCGGCTCCATCGTCGGCACGCCCCACTACATGGCGCCCGAACAGGTGCAGGGTCTCGCCGTAGACGGCCGCGCCGACCAGTTCTCCCTCGCCGTCATCGTCTTTGAAATGCTCACCGGCGAAAAGCCCTTCAGCGGCGAGCAGCTCACCACCGTCGTCTATAAGATCGTTGCCGAGGAGCCTGTTCCCCCTCACCGTCTCAACTCCACCCTCAATCAACAGATCACCAACGTCCTCCGCCGCGCCCTCGCCAAAAAGCCCGAAGCGCGCTATCCCAATTGCCAGAAATTCGTGGACGCCCTCGAAGCCGCCTGCGCCGCCGCTAAAGGCTGGCAGCCCCTCGCCCGCGGAGGCAGCCTCAATCTCCCGACCGCCGTCGAGGTCCACCGTCCCATCGGCCTTGCGGCGGCCGCCACCACCGAAGAAACCAAGCCCCGCGCGCGCCACAAGGTTGGTGTCCTCCCCGTCTTCTTTGCCATTCTTGTCGCCGCCGGTCTGGTCGTCTTGATCGCCTGGCAGGCTGCACCCTGGCTCACCGGATCGAGCCCCAAGCCTTCCTCCGCTACGCAAACCACCCCGCCCGCCACCGAGCCCGCGCCGCCTGCCAAAGAAGAAGCCGCCGAAGCCAAACGGCCCAGCCCCATGCCCCCTCCCCCCGATACCACTCCCGCCAAACCGGCTGCCGGCAAGGATGATTCCACCCCGGATCGCGGTCCCATCCCCGCTCCGCAGCCGTCCAGCCAAGCTGCATCCAGTCCCCATCGCACCGCTCCGGACCTCTCCTCCAGCCCCTACCTCAAGGTCTCCGTATCCACCATTCCCCCGGACGCCACCGCCATGCTCGATGACCGTCCCGACAGCGCCTGTACCACCCCGTGCGCCCTGGATGCCAGCCCCGGCGCCCACATCGTCAGCGTCAGCCGCGACGGCTATCAGACCGAACACCGTCCCGTAACCATCTCCAATGCCGCCATCGAGCTTGCCCCCATCGCCCTGCGCGTCCCGGGAGGCGTTCTCATGCTCGCCAGCAACCCTGTAGGCGCCCACATCTTCATCAACGGCGCGCAATCCGATCAGGTGACCCCCGCGAAACTCCAGCTAAAACCCGGCAAATACACCATCCGCATTGAAAAGGATGGCAAAGAATCCTCTAAGGAAGTCGAAATCCAAAACGGAATCACCCGCTACGAAAAGATCATCATGGATCGCTAAACCTCCGAACTCCGCAGTGGTATACCCCGTTCACCTTGCGTACCCGCCTATTGGCATACATAATTCCGCTCTTTGCTGCAGATGAAGGTTTCGTCCGCATCGATATCGCCAGATCGGCTTGCTTCCGGGCGTACGACGATCCAGAGACCATGCCAACTTTTGAGTAATGCCGATGGCGCGATATACTTCACGCGAGGAAACACCATCTTGCAATTCACAACCTGCCACATGGCCACCAGCCAGCTTTTTAGCGGGATCGGGGAATCTTCTCACGGTTCCGACCTTCAAGTAGAACTGCGAAACCTCATGCCTGCCCCGGCACTTCCAGCAGCGCTGATTCGCCAGGAAAATCACGTCCTTCGATCCGCAAATGAGGCATCTGATGCCATTTGGCCAACGCTTGCGCGAGGTAAATTCAGGCAGTCGGTTTTATCCGAGAAAAACCCGATTGCGTGCTGCAGCGTTTCGGGTTCGAAGTGGCCGGCACTACGTTCAAACTGAATGCGGGGCTCTGCCAATATCAGGGCAACAGCCTCGGCCAAAGTAGGCCAGGATATAAGGTCGATGGAACGAACATGACCGGCGTAACGAGCGTCACCCTCAACGGCGTCGCGGCAGTTTCGCCATCACCTCCGCGCGCACCGCAATACCGGCCACCGTTCCTGCGGCGCGATAACCGTCTCCCGCCCCATGGCCCTACGCTCGTACCATAGTTGACTCAGTCACGCCTCCAACCAAAACGCCTAACCTCAACCCCATCATCATCCTCCCATCCACCGCACCGCTCCAGCCACCCGCCGGATGCCCGCCCGGCTGCTACCCTCGAACTGGAGTAAGCAATCTCGCGGATTATCCGCCGTAGCTTCGTTCGGAACATCATGTCCAGTCAGGCAAAAATCAACGCAAGTCGCGCCAACGCGCGCAAATCTACCGGCCCCAGTACCGCCGCCGGCAAAGCTGTCAGCCGCAACAACGCCTATAAGCATGGAATGCGCGCCCGCAACCCCGTCGCTCCCGGTGAGGACCAGGCGGAATTCGACGGCCGCCTCGCCCAGTTCCGCGACGAATTCGCCCCCCGCACCCCCTCCGAGGAGTGCCTCGTCCAACAGGCCGCCGACGCCAGTTGGCGCCGCGAGCGCCTTATCGGCATCGAATCCGCCCTTCTCGGCCAGGACGACATCGATACCGTCGAACTCGATCGCATCTCCCGCTGGCTCGTCCGCGTCGAGCGTTCCTTCTTCAAGGCTTACACCGAGTTACAGCGCCTCTCCAAACTCCGCGCCGAAACCCCCGTTCCCCAAGCCCGGCAGGCGAAAGCGCAAAGGGGTGCGTGTCCCCCAAACGTAGTCGCCATCACTCCAAAATCCGCCCCGCCCGGCCCGGTACCCGCCGCCGAAGAGCTCTTCGACTCGCTCGTTTCCGCCTACCCCGTCCCAGCCACTCCCCGGCGACATCCAACTTCTGTGGCATAATGAGCCGAAAATTCCGCAGATACAGATACGCGCATTCGCATGCATCCCCTCCGTGCCCTCATCCCGTGCCTGCTCGCCGCCTGCTCCGCCGCCTCGGCCCAGCAGTACCCCTTCCTCTCCGTCCCTGGCTCCCCCAAAGGCGTCACCAACCTCTTCCAGGATTCCACCGGACGCCTCTGGCTCGGCGGCGCCCAACTCACCTGCTTCGATGGCTCCCGCTTCTTCAACCTCCGCGATTACGGCTTTCCCCCCTCCCAGAGCTATGAAATCACCGAGGACCCCGCCGGCGCCATCTGGATAGCTGCCGACACTGGCCTGTACCGCTTCTCGAACGGCCGCGTCGAGGAGGTCGCCAAAGGCGTAGTCGCCAACGTGATCGCCGCCCGGACCAACATCATCCTGGCCGTCATCGGTCCCGCCGGCCGCGGCTTCCCTCGCCAAGCTGCGCTGGTCCGCATCGAACACACCGGCAATGCCTGGAAAGCCGAAACCGTCGTCGATCTCAACGCCCCCGGTCCCCTGACGCTCGATCCCAAGGGCATCCTCCTTTACGCCATGCCCGGCCAGGGATGGGCCGAGATCCGTTTCGACGACGTCGTCCATTGGAACTCGGGCCAGCAGCTACCCATCACCCGCCACCTCATCGCGCACTTCGCCCAAAACGGTCCCATGAAGGTGATGCGCGACCATCAAGGCTGTCGCTGGATCGGCGCCGTCGGTGAAGTCGCCTACTCTTGTGACGGTACCGGGCAGGCCGCCCCCTACGAGGGAGCCAATACCCAGGGCAACATGCACGAAGGTCCCGACGGCTCCATGGTCGTTTGGGGCTACAGTCTGCTCGCCGTCGGACGTCCCGGCTCTTTCCGCGTCGCCACCTTGGTCAATGGTCTGGTAGGGCCTGAGGACGTCCTCATCGCGCGCGATGGCACCATCTGGCTCGGCAGCGGCCAAGGGCTATTTCGCTTCGCCTCCCCTTTTCGCCTCGAATACTGGACCACCCGCGAAGGCCTGCTCGCGCCCCCTTGGTCCGTCGCGCGTGACGGCGACAAAATATTCGCCGGCTTGGAAGGCCGCATCGTCACGCTCAGCCACGATCGCCTCCGCTGGGATCCCTTTGTTGCCCCAAAAACCAACGGCGCCGTCTCCGCGCTGGTCAAAGCCGACGACGGCACCCTCTTCGCCGGATTCCAGACCGGCGGCGCTTCCCAGTACGACATGCACGGCCGCGAACTCGCCGGCGTGCCGCCCGGATCCAACAAGAACGGCATGCGCCTGGCGAAAACCGCGGGCGGCAAGGTCTGGCTCGGCGGAGTGACTCTCGCGCAACTCCGCCGCCACGGCAGCGTCCTTACCCTCGATCCTCACCCGCTCGCGGCCAGCACCTCCGGCAACCTGCTCTCTCTCAAATACGAGGAACACACCCGAAAACTCTGGGCCTGCTATAACGGCGGCCTCGTCCTCCGTGACGAAAACGGCGTTTGGAAAGAGTTCACCACGCGCGATGGCCTCTTGACCAATCCCTGCTGGTCCCTCGCCCCGCTCCCCAACGGCGATCTCTGGTATGCATACTACAATCTGCCCGCCCTCGCCTTAATCAGGCCCAGCCGGGACGGCCACCTGAAGATCCGCCAATACGGCGCCAACGACGGCATTCCCGATCCCCAGAACGATACTCTGGACGCCGATAATCGCGGCTGGCTGTGGCGCGGCAGCAACGGCGTCTACGTCGCAAACGCGGCTGAGGCCGAAGCTGGTCAGTGGCTGCTGCTCGATCAGTCTGATGGTCTGCCGGCCAGTGGCATGAATTCCGGCAGCGTCTTCACCGATACCGATGGCACCCTCTGGTGGGGTGCCGATAATGACCTCGTCCACTTCATCCCGCCCGCCGACCTCGTAACGCCTCGGTTCTCCCCGCAAGTCCAGATCTCCGCTTTTTCCTGGGCCGGCGAACCGCCTCGCATCGCCGCCGCGGTCGGCCCTCTGCCCCACGGCACAAAGCTCACCGCCCACATCGGCTCTCTCCAGTTCGACCGCCGCAACGGCCTCCGCCTCCGCTACCGGATTCTTCCCGGCCAGCCTGCCTGGCGCGAAACCAAAGATCTCGATCTCCCCATCGGATCGCTCTCCTCCGGCGCGCACACCCTTGAAGTCGAAGGTCGCGTCTTCACCGGACCCTGGTCCTCACCCGCCAGCCGCTCTTTCACCATCCTGCCCCCGCCATTTCTCGCCTGGCCCTTTCTCGCCGCCTACTTCATCGCCGCTACTGCCTTGGCCGCCGTCGGCTACCTTCTCTACCGGCGCCGCCAGGCAGAATCGGCCGAATTACTCCCCGATCTCGCCCCCTGGCGCATGGGTGCCCTGCTGCCCGAAGTCCATCAATTGGCCGGCGCCATCCTCGATTCCCGCTTTGAAGTCGGCGGTCTGCTCGCGCGCGGCGGCTTTGCCAACGTCTTCTCCGGCCACGACCGCCAGCAGCACCAGCGCTGCGCCGTCAAAATCTTCCGCGGCGAAGTGAAGGACAAAACCTGGATCCAGCGCAGTTTCGAACACGAAGTGGCCGCTTTGCAGCGCGTCCGCCATCCCCACGTCGTAACCATCTACGCGCACGGCACCGTGCCCTCCGGCGCGCCTTATCTCGTCATGGAATTTGTCGAAGGAAAAAATCTGCGCGAAGTCCTCGACCGTGGACCGCTCCCGCCCCGCCGCGTCGCCCGCCTGCTTCGCCAGCTTGCCAGCGCCCTCGATGCCATCCACTCCCAGGGAATCTGCCACCGCGACGTGAAACCGGAGAACATCATCATCCGCAACCAGGGCGCGCCTACCGAGGAATGCGTCCTGATCGATTTCTCCATCGCCATCGTTAAAGACGCCAACGAAACCCTCTACGGGCTCTCCCGCGCCGCCGGCAGCTTCGACTACATGGCCCCCGAGCAGGCCGTCGGCTATGCCGAGCCTTCCAGCGACATCTACAGCCTGGCCAAATTGCTGATCGAAATGCTCACCGGCCGCCAGTTGAAGGAGCTGCTTCCCGATGCCGCGCTCGACTTGCCCGAACGTGTGCGCGATCTCGTCACGCGCCTCGGCATGCCTCTCTCGCCGCAGTCGATCGACATGCTCTCGGCGGCCCTTGAGTTCGATCCCGCCAAAAGACCGCGCGTGGCCGGTGCCTTCGCCGCGCCCCTCGCCGCGGATCTGGAGTCAGACGTCCGTGCCCGGTAGCATCCGCCGTCCGTTACGCGCCGAAGCATGCAGCATTCGCTTCAGCCATTTCATCCCCCGCTCCCAGCGCGACCGCACCTGCCGGAAAGTCAGCCCCGTCTCCTTCGCGATCTCTTCCAGCGTGAAGCCGCTGAAATAATGCATATCCACCATGCGCGCCGCGTCCGGATCTTTCTCCTCCAGCCGCTCCATCAGAATCCCGATCTCCACGATCTGCTGCGCGTCCCCGATCGGCGTACCCAGCAGTGCGCCCGGTTCGTCGAGCGACAGCGTCGTCTCTCCCGCCCCTCTGCGCGCCGCCAGCCGCTTGCGCGCCAGATCCACCAGCACCCGTCGCATCGCCAGGCTCGCCAGCGCATAGAAATGCCCTTGATCGTGAATCTCCCAGCCGCCCCGCGACAGGCTGCTGAGCCATACCTCGTGGATCAGTTCCGTCTTCGAGAGCGGCGCCATGTACCGCTCCCGCTTCAGTTCGCGCACTGCGATCTCGTGCAGCTTGGGCAGCACTTCCCGTAACAGCGCATCGGCGGCTACTAGATCGCCCCGCATGAACGAATTCAGCCGCTCTGTTAAAGATGTGTGAATCGCCATCGCCGGGTCTTCCGCTACTGTGACAAACCAGCCGGAGGCTGTCAATCCGGGCCCCGTCCTTCGTGACCATGGTAAGATGACTGGTCATGAAGGCCAAGATGCGCCAGACCCAGATCCCGGCCGGCGAGTTCAAGGCGAAATGCCTGAAGCTCCTCGACGAAGTCCAGCAGCAGCACCGCGAAATCATCATCACCAAGCGCGGCAAACCTGTCGCCCGCCTCATGCCCCTCGCTGACAAGTTGCCCGACATCTTCGGCCGCATGCGTGGCACCGGCGAGATTCTCGGAGACATCGTGTCCTCTACCGGCGAAGTCTGGAACGCCGACAAGGACACAGATGATTAATGGCCAGGGGCCGCTCCTGTTGGATACCCACTGCTGGGTCTGGAGCCAGTTCGGCTATGAACATGAGTTCTCCGCGTCCGGGTTGGCCACCTTCCGTCAGGCCGCGGCCGACGGGATTCTTTTGGTCTCGGTAATCTCCGTCTGGGAAGTCGCTCTGCTCGAATCAAAAGGCCGGCTGCACCTGCATATGGATTGCATGGAATGGGTCCGTCAGGCCCTCGCGCCTCCCGGCCTCACCCTCGTCCCCCTCACCCCCGAAATCGCCGTCGACAGCACCCGCCTCCCCGGCGACATGCATGCCGATCCCGCCGACCGCATCCTGGTGGCTACCGCGCGCAACATCGGCGCCCGCCTCATCACCCGCGACCAGGCTCTCCTCGACTACGGCCGCAAACGCCACGCCCGCATCGTCTCCGCCTGATCTACGCCGATTTGATCTCCGTCCACATCCTGTCCCGCAGCCGCTGCGTCGCCGACGGCATCGTGCCGATCCACTGTCCGCGCACCAGCGTCTCCGCCGTCGGAAACAGGGTCGTGTTCTGCCGCAGCGCTTCCGGCAACAGCGCCTGCGCCGCGCCATTCGCCGTCGCCGTCCGCGACGTCTCGACGATAGCCGCCGCCACCGGCGCGCGCAGCAGGTAGTTGATGAACTCGTGCGCCAGTTCCGCCCGCCCGCTCTCCCGCAGCACCACGGCATTATCGCCGTACAGCGGGAACCCTTCCGCCGGATACGCAAACGCAAGCTGCGGCGCGGCGTCGATCGCCTGCTGCGCGGTGGTCGCCCACGAGTGCGCCACCAGCACATCGCCCGCCACCAGTTGATCGCGGAACTCTGCGTTCAAATACGCCCGCAGCAGCGGCTTCTGCGCGATGGCCTCGCGCTCCGCCCGGTGCAGGCTCCCGTCGTCCGTGGAGTTGTACGAAAGCCCCAGCTTCAGCAGGCACGCGCCCAGCACCTCTTCCGGATCGTCCAGCATGGTCATGCGACCCTTCAGACGCTGTTCCCACAGATCGGCCCACGCGGCCGGCGCCGGCGCGACCGACCGGTTATAAGCGATCCCCGTCGCGCCCCACATATACGGGACGCAATGCTCCAAATGCGGATCCCACGGCGGGCTTTGGAATCGCGCCTCCAGGTTCGCCAGGTTCCCCAGGCGCTTATGGTCGAGCGTCGCCAGCAGCCCGTACTGCTTCATCGGCAGGATGCGATTGTGCGTCGGAAACACGACATCCCAACCCGAGTTGCCGCTCATCACCTTGGCCAGCATCTCTTCGTTGCTCTCGTACGTCGCATACCGCACGCGCACGCCGAACTCCCGCTCGAAGTTGGCGACCGTATCCGGCGCCACGTAGTTCGACCAGTTGTACACGTTCAGCCGCGGCCGCCCGCGCCCGCACCCCGCCATCCCCGCCACGCCCATCAGGAAGATCCGGCGATTCATGACTTCTGCACTCGCTCCGAAACCAGCACCAGGCTGCCGAACACCACCACGATCAGCGCCGAAATCGCATTGATCACCGGACTCGCGCCCCGCCGCGCCATCGCGTAGATCACCATCGGCAGCGTCTCCGAATCCACCCCCGCTACCATGCTGGTGATCACGTAATCGTCGAACGACACCGTCAGCGCCAGCAGCGCCGCGGCCACGATCCCGGGCAGCAGCGCCGGCAGTGTGACGAACCGGAACGCCTGCCATTCCGTCGCCCCCAGGTCGAGCGCCGCCTCTTCCAGCGACGGGCTAAACGTGCGCAGCCGCGCCGCGATCACGATCACCACGTAGGCGATCGAAAACGCCACGTGCGCCAGAATCACCGTGTGCAGTCCCAGCCGCCACTGCAGCCAGCGGAACGACCATTGGAACAGCGCCAGCAGCGAAATCCCCATCACGATCTCGGGCGTCACCAGCGACAGGTACAGCGATCCCGAAAGCCACGCCGATCCGCGCTTCCACAACCCGTACGCGCAAAGCGTTCCCGCAATGGTCGAAAGAATGGTCGCCACAATGGCGATGATCACACTGTTCCAGGTGGCTTCCACCTAGTTGCTGGTCCTGGAAAATCGCCCGGTACCAGTGCAGCGAAAAGCCCTGCCACACCGTGAACCGCGAAGCGTTGAAGCTGAACACCGCCAGAATCACCAGCGGCAAATGCAGGAAAGCGTAAACCGCCGCGGCATAGAAACCGAGCCAGCGTTTCATACCAGCTCCTCTCGCTCCCGCCGTAGCATCAGCAGCACCAGCGCGCCCACCAGCGCCATCAACCCTACCGAGATCGCCGCCCCGAAAGGCCAGTCGCGCGCCGTGGTGAACTGGTTCTGCACCAGGTTCCCGATCAGCACCGTCCGCCCGCCGCCGAGCAGATCGGGCGTCAGGTACGCGCCCAGGCACGGGATGAACA
The DNA here is from genome assembly GCA_963843255.1 of Bryobacterales bacterium. Classification (GTDB taxonomy): domain Bacteria; phylum Acidobacteriota; class Terriglobia; order Bryobacterales; family Bryobacteraceae; genus Bog-159. The sequence continues at coordinate 113,331 of CAWJJQ010000017.1, forward strand.
CCAGGATGCTGCCCGCCCGAATTCCCGGCGCCGAAAGCGGCAGAATCACGTGCCACAGCGTCGGCCAGCGGCTTCGCGCCCAGATCGGCCGCCGCTTCCACCAGCGCGGGATCCAGCCTCTCCAGCGTCGCGTAAACCGGCAGCACCATGAACGGCAGATAACCGTACACCAAACCCAGCAGCACCGCGCCGTCGTTATAAAGCAGCGGCAGCGGATCGTGGATCAGCCCCAAATGCTGCAGCGCCGTGTTGATCAACCCCGTATCCCGCAGCAGAAACAGCCAGGCATAAATCCGCACCAGGAAACTCGTCCAGAAAGGCAGGATCACCAGTTGCAAATAAAGGTTCTTCCGCTTCCCCGCGCGCGAAATGAACAGCGCCAGCGGAAACCCCAGCAGCAGGCAGATCGCCGTCGTCTCCGCCGCCATCAGGAACGATTTCAGGACAATCACCAGGTACAGCGGATCGATCAGCCGCTGGTAATTTTCCAGCGTCCAAGGCAAACCCTGCCCGCCGTATGCGCCGCGCGTCAGCAGGCTGTAGCAAACGACGATCGCAAACGGCGCCGCGAACAGCACCGCCATCCAGACCCACGCCGGTAGCAGAAACCATGCCCGCAGCCGCTCCCAGCCGGACTCCATCTTCATGGAAAGATCATCTCGTCGGACGGATTCCAGCACACGTTCACCGTCTCGCCCGCCTGGTACGACCCGTTATTGCGCGCGATCTCCGCCACCGCATCCTCGCCGCTTTCCAGGCGCGCCAGCACGTGTACGCAATTGCCCAGAAAGACCGACCCGGTCACCGTTGCCGGACGGCACCGTCCACCGTTCGACGGCGCCGTGCGCGAGATGCGCGTCACTTCCGGCCGCAGCCCCACGCCGTCGATCCAGTTCACCGCGCCCAGGAATCCTGCCACGAACCGTGTGCTCGGCCGCAGATAAACGTCTTGCGGCGTGCCCACTTGCTCGATCGCGCCGGCGTTCATCACGGCCAGTTGGTCGGACATCGAAAGCGCTTCTTCCTGATCGTGCGTCACCAGCAGAAACGTGATCCCCACGCGCTGCTGCATCTCTTTCAATTCCAGCCGCATCTGCTTGCGCAGCTTCGGATCAAGCGCCGCCAGCGGCTCGTCCAGCAGCAGAACATCGGGCGCCAGTACCAGCGACCGCGCCAGCGCCACCCTCTGCCGCTCGCCGCCCGAAAGCTGCGCCGGATAGCGCGACTCCTTGCCCGTCAGCCGCACCAGTTCCAAAGATTCCTTTACCCGCCGCGCAATGTCCGGCTCGTTTTTGCGCTTCAACCCGAAAGCGATGTTTTCCGCCGCCGTCAGGTGCGGAAACAGCGCGTAGTTCTGGAACACCGTGCTCACGTTGCGCTGATAGGGCCGCTGCTCGTTCACCACCACCCCATCCAGCAGCACCTCGCCCGAGCTCGGCTGCTCGAATCCCGCGATCAGGCGCAGCGTCGTCGTTTTGCCGCAACCCGATGGCCCCAGCAGCGAGTAAAATCCGCCGCGCGGAATCTTGAGCGAGATGCCATCCACCGCGCGCTGGTTCGGAAAGTGCTTCACCAGGTCGCGCAGTTCCAGAATCGAATCCATTTGACAAAAATGTTACCGCAAACGTAGCATCGTACGATGAAAAAAATTGCGTACTTCTTGCTGGCCGCGTTGCCGGCTTGCGCGCAAAACGGGGCAGAGCTGTTCGAGAAGAACTGCGCGGGTTGCCATAAGCAGGGAAGTCCATCCCATGCGCCGGCGCCTGAGGCGCTGCGGCAGATGTCGCGCGCCAGTATCCTGGAGGCGCTGACCACCGGGAAAATGATCCTGATCGCCGCCTCGCTGCCGATTATGCAGCGCATGGCGATTGCCAATTACCTCGGCGGAAAGGAGCCCGTCGAAGTGAGCGGCGGGCAATGCGAATCTGCCGCCGCGCCGCTCAAGAGTCTGGACGGCTGGCACGGCTGGAGCATCGAGCCGGAGAACAGCCGCTCCGAGAGCGCGGCCGACGCCGGATTGGACCGCACGCAGGTTCCCAAGCTGCAACTCAAATGGGCGTTCGGATTTCCCGGCGCCACCTCCGCCTTGGGACAGCCCTCCATCGCCGGAGGCCGCGTCTTCGTAGGTAGCGCCAGCGGCGCCGTATACGCCCTCGACGCGCGCACCGGCTGCACTTACTGGACCTTCAAAGCCGCGCAAACCGTGCGCACCGCCATCAGCGTTGCGCGCGACACTGCCGGCCGCACCGCCGTCTACTTCGGCGACGCCCAATCCACCGCCTACGCACTCGATGCCGGCACCGGCGCGCTGCTCTGGAAAACCCGCATCGACGAGCACCCTTTCTCGCACATCACCGGCAGCCCCACGCTCTTCGAAGGGCGCCTGTACGTCCCGGTTTCGACCGGCGCCGAGGAGTTCGTAGCCGCGGGCGATCCGAAATATCCCTGTTGCACCGCGCGTGGCAGCGTCGTCGCCCTGGATGCCCGCAACGGCGAACGCCTCTGGAAGACCTACACGATACCCGAGCCCAAGCCCACCCGCGTGAATTCCGCCGGAACCCAGCTCATGGGCCCCTCGGGCGTATCCGTCTGGTCCGCCCCCACCGTCGACAAGCAGCACCACGTCCTTTACGTCGGCACCGGCAACGAGCACTCTGAACCGCAGACCACCGCCAGCGACGCAGTGCTGGCCATCGACATGCAATCCGGCAAGGTGCTCTGGTCCAAACAACTCACCCTCGCCGACCAGTGGAATGTCGCCTGCGTCCTCCCCAACCAGGCCAACTGTCCGGAAAAGCCGGGCGAAGATACCGACATCGGATCGTCTCCCATCCTTGTCTCACTCGCCGGAGGCAAGCGGCTGCTGCTGGTCGGACAGAAATCCGGCGTGATGTCGGCCCTCGATCCCGATGCGCAAGGCAAAGTAGTCTGGCAAACGCGTATCGGCAAAGGTGGAGTGCTGGGCGGCATCATGTGGGGTCCGGCGGCCGACAGCGAAAAAGTGTACGTGCCGCTCTCCGACTTCACCCTGCGCGGACCCATCGAAGGCGGCGATCCCAACGTGGGCGGCGGCCTGTTTGCCCTGCGCATCGCCACCGGCGAGAAGGCCTGGTATGCGCCGCCGGAGAAGCCGAAGTGCGCCGCCACCCTCGGTTGCACGCCCGCCCAAATGGCCGCCGCCACGCTGATCCCGGGAGTCGTCTTTTCCGGCTCTATGGACGGCCACCTGCGCGCCTACAACACGGCCGACGGCGCCATCGTCTGGGACTTCGATACCGCGCGCGATTTCCCCACCGTCAACGGCGTGAAAGCCCACGGCGGATCCATGAGCGCGTCCGGGCCCGTGATAGTTGGCGGGACGCTCTTCGTCAACGCAGGATACGGATCGCTGGGGGGCATGCCCGGGAACGTGCTACTCGCGTTCCGCCCCGAGTAAAGCCGCCAGCCGCGCGGCACTATCGGCAAACCGGAGTGTCGCGCCGTATTCCCGCGCCGCCCGGCTCATGCGGGCCCGCAGATCGTCATCCGCCAGCAGTTGAGCCAGTGCTTCGCGCAGCCGTCCCGCAGGCGCCAGCCTGCCGCAATCCGGCCGCATCACTTCGCGCGCGCCGTGGTGATCCAGACACACCGCCGGCAGCCCTGCGCGCAACGCCTCCGCCAGCGTCAGCCCGTAGCTCTCGTGGCGCGATGGGAAGACGTAGAGATCCGCCAGCGCGAAGAATCCCTGTTTGCGCAAGCCCGTCACATGCCCAGGAAAAACCACGCGCGTCCGCCGCAGCCGTCCCGCCAGTTTTTGCAAGCGTTCGAAAAATCGCCGCCCCTGCATGTACGCCGCGTCGCCGCACACGAACAGCCACAGTGGACGCGATGGAAAATCCGCACGCCGTTCCCACTCCGCGAGCGCGCCCAGCAGCAGATCTTGCCCCTTTTCGGGCGAGATGCGGCTCAAAGTCAGCAGCACCAGCGCATCGCCCGGAATGCCGTACTCCTGCCGTAACCGGCCAGCCTCGTCCGCCGCGTCACCATCAACGTGATCGCAGTCCGGCGCGCCCCAAGGCAGCACATGGATCTTCTCCGGAGGAGTTTCCGGATAGCAGCGCAACATCACCTCCCGCATCGCCTCGGAAGGCACCACGGCGGCGCGTGAATAGCGCAGGCTGTCGCGCTGCTTCCCGAACACCAGCCTGGCCATGCCTCCCAACGGAAACCGCGCGTACCAGCGCACCAGGCGCTCGGGCGCAACCAGCCCCCGCCCGTAGATGGCCGCCACATACGCCACCACATCCACGTGATAGATGGTAGTCACATCGAATCCGGCCGCTGCCAGTCGCCGGAAATCCGGACCCTCCGATACATCATTTACGAGCACGCGCGTCCGTGCAGGGTCCGCGCGCAGAACTTCGTCCGTAGCCGCGCGCTCGAAGCGCCGGCAAAAATCGGCATACCGGCATTCGCCATAGTTCACCAGCTCCCTGCCGGAAGGAGCATCTGCTCCCAGAATTGCCGGCTGGATCAACCGCACCGCAAATGGCGCCGTCCGCGACCACGCCCGCAACAACTGCGTGCACACCGCCGCGCCGCCGCCTAGCGGCAGCACCTCTTCACCGAATCCGTGCGCAGCCAGGAACAGCACCTCGAACTCGTGGGGCAGGCCCCTGGCCTGCGGCGGACTCTCAGTCCGCCATCTTGCTTTATTCGCCGCCGCCGCTTTGCACCCCGTCGTCAAACACCAGCTTGGTCTTAGTCCCACCCAACCGGATGGCGCGCACCACATTCTTGCCATTCTCGTGGCTGTAAATAATGCTGGTTCCGCCGTTTTTCTGCTCGACGGTTTCCACCGTGGCCGGTACCTCGATCCTGGTCTTACCGCGCGTGAGAACCACCGCGTTGCCCTTGAGGTCCAACTTGTAGTCGCCGGCCTTGATCTCCGTGCCCTTGATGACAGAAGGGTCATTCAGTGTGATGCCGAAAGTCTCCGCACTGGCGACGGAAAGCGCGACTGCGGCGAACGTGATGAGCAATTTCTTCATATGTCGGTGTACCTGAGCGTATTTTAACATCAAGACATTAGAGTCTTAATGCCTGGAATACCCCGGGTGCGCCGGCCTATGTTTCCTTGCCCGCGTAAAGTTCCTCAATGCTTTCGCGGAAGTTCTCCATCACCCGCGCGCGCCGCACCTTCATAGTGGCCGTCAACTCGCCGTCTTCGATGCTGAAATCGCGCCCCAGCACCCGGTATTTGCGAATCTGCTCGAAAGGCGCCAGTTGTTTGTTCACCCGCGCCACCACCTTCTGGATCTCCTTCAGCACCGGCTCGGCGGCAGCCATCTCCGCGGTGGTGTGCCCTTTCAGCATGTCCATTCCCTTGAGCGTCTCCGCCACCGCCGGGTTGATGGTAAACAGGGCCGTGAGGTAGGGCAACCGGTCGCCGACCAGCATGATCTGGCTGATCAGCGGCTCGAATTTGAACAGGCTCTCCACGCGCGAAGGGTGGATCTTCTTACCCGTCGAAGAAACGATCAGCTCCTTCTTACGCCCGGTGATGAAGATGAAGCCTTCGTCGTCGATGAACGCGATATCGCCCGTATGCAGCCAGCCATCCCGCAAAACCTCGGCGGTGGTCTCCGGATCGCCGAAATATTCCGAGAAGATGCAAGGGCCGCTCAAAAGCAGTTCGCTGTCCGCTTCCGCGATGCGCACCTGGACGCCGGGGAGCGCCTTCCCGATGCTGCCGGGCTTCGGGCGATCGACGGGATTCAACGCCGCCACGCCGCCTTCCGTCAACCCGTACCCCTCGATCAGCGGCATGCCGATGGCTTCGTAGAACTCGGCGAGCTCCTTGCTCAACGGCGCTGCGCCCGAGCAGGCCTTATTCAACTGGCCGCCGAACCGCGCCCTCACCTTTGCGAAGAACAGCTTGTCCGCAACCTTCAAAGGCGCACGGATCCGCATGGGGACGGGTTTCCCCTGCCGCCGGTAATTGGCCGCCGCCAGTGCCAAGCCCAGCCCGCCGTAAAACGCCTTGCGCGCCACCGCGGGCCGCTTGCGCAATTCGGTGCAGACCGTGGAGTAAATGCGCTCCCACATACGCGGCGGCGCCAGCAGCAGCGTAGGCCGCACGTTCTTGATATCCTGCGGCAGCTTCAGCAGGCTCTCCGCGAACGTCACCGGCATGCCGCCCCGGATGGGCAGGAATTCGATCACCACGCGTTGCGCGATGTGCGCCGATGGTAGGAACGCCACGGTGGAATCCTCCGGCCCGAGCGGCAGCACGAAGGGCCCCATGTCCAGGTTGGCGACCACCGAGGAGTGCGTCACCAGCGCCATCTTCGGCTCGCCCGTCGCGCCTGAAGTCAGATACAGGACCGCGTAATCGTCGGGCGTGACCTCAGCCTTCAACCGAACCATGTACTCCGGATCTTCGGTCAATGCCAGCCGCCCGCGTTCGCGCAATTGGTCGAGCGACAGCGCGCCCTCCGCTTCACCGGTGAGCAGGATGCGCGGCATGTCGGGGGCGCCCCGCAGCGCGTCTAGAGTCTTGGAATCCTCCACGAATAGCGCCTTGGCCCCGCACTTCTGAATCGTCCGTACCAGGTCTTTAGGCGGATAGCTGGGATAGAGCGCGGCCGCAATTCCACCGGCTGCCAGGATGCCGAGATCGGCGAGATAGAACTCCAGCCGCGTCTCCGAGTCGAGAGCCACCACATCGCCCTTGCGGATGCCGATCGACCGCAGTCCCGCGGCGATTTCCTGCGCGGCCGTCTTGTACTGGTTCCAGGAATACGTAAGATATTCCCGTTGCCCGTCTTTGCCCGCGATGGGCTGCCGCAAAGCCGGTGCGTCGCCGTACTGCGCGGCGGCCTCTTCCAGGACCTGATATATGGTGCGCGGATGCATTCGGCCTCATGCTATCAGATCGCAAGGTCCTTTTGGTTGGCGCGCTATTCCATAACCATCGGGCCTTTGTGCGGTCCCACCTTCTTGACGAAAAACATCAGCGGAATCACTGCCAGGAAAATAACGCCCAACAGCCAAAAACAATCCACGAACGATTGCATCATGGCATGCCGCTGCAGCAAGCCGTACATCATGCCCTGCGACTGAGCCATGGCCTGTGGCGCGCTGGCGCCGCGCGTAACCAACATATGGGCGGTTCCCGCCATGGATTGGGTAAAGTTCAGATCGAAGGGTGTCATGTGCTCCCCCAGCCGTGCCTGGTGGAACTGCGCCCGGCGCGCCAGCATAGTGGTCACGATCGCAATGCCCGAACTGCCGCCAATGTTGCGCGCCAGGTTGATCAGGCCCGTGGCGCTGCCCATTTTCGGCCGCGGCACCGTGGCAAACGCCATGGTGTTGATGGGCACGAACAGGAATCCCAACCCGGCGCTTTGCATCACTCGCGCCAGCATGGCCGTGCGGTAATCCACGTCCAGGTCGAAATTGGCCATATGGAACAGCCCCAAGGCCGAAACGCACAGCCCGAATATGACCAGCCATCGCGCTTCCACTTTAGACAGCAGAAAGCCCACCACGGGCATGGAAACGGCGATCACCAGTCCGCCCGGCGACAATACCAGGCCGCTGCGCATCGCCGTATAGCCGAGCAGCGTTTGCAGAAATACGGGCAGCAGCATCGTGCTGGCGTAGAGCACGAATCCCAGCAGAAACATGGTGGCGGTCGACAGCATGAAGTTGCGGTTTTGCAGCATGCGGAAATCCACCACTGGCTCCTTCTGCCGCAATTCCCAAATCACTACACCCACCAGCGCCATCACCGCGATCACGGCCGCGCCCACAATGAAATTCGATCCGAACCAATCGTTCTTCTGTCCGTCATCCAGGAAGATCTCGAGCGATGCCAGGCCCAGGCTCAACATGCCGAGGCCCAGGTAATCCACCTTCAACCCGCGCCAGGCTTTGCGCACCAGGTACGGCGGATCGAAGATCAAAAGCGAAGTGAGGGTCAGCGACAGCGCGCCAATCGGAATGTTGATCAGGAAAATCCAGCGCCAGCTATAGTTGTCGGTAATCCATCCGCCCAGGGTCGGCCCAATCACGGGCGCCACCACCACACCCATGCCGTAGACCGCCATCGCCATGCCTTGCTTGTGCCGTGGAAAGCTCTCCACTAGGATGGCCTGCGAGATGGGCTGCAGCGCTCCGCCGCCGATGCCTTGCAGTACCCGGAACACAATCAGCATGGTCAGGCTGGGCGCCAGTCCGCATAGCGCAGAGCTCAAAGTGAACAGCATCACGCAGAGCATGTAGAAACGCTTGCGGCCGATCAGCGAAGAGAACCACCCGCTGAGAGGCAGCACGATGGCGTTCGAGACCAAGTAGGAAGTCAGCACCCAGGTCGCTTCATCCACCGTGGAGGAAAGGCTGCCGGCGATGTGCGGCAGCGCCACGTTGGCCACGCTGGTATCCAGCACTTCCATGAATGTCGCCAGCATCACCGTAACGGCGATGATCCAGGGATTGATGGCGACACCTGTAGCGTTGTTGTCGTTCGCGGGCATAAGATCCCAGTTAGTGCGTGATGCCGGTTAGTGCGTGATAATGGTCGCGTCCACGTTCATGCCCGGACGCAAAATGACGTCCGGCGGCAGCGAGTCAAAAACGATTTTCACCGGGATTCGCTCCACTACCTTGACGAAGTTCCCGGTAGCGTTCTCGGGCGGCAGCAGGCTCATGCGCGACCCCGTCCCTCCGGCAATCGAATCCACTTTCCCCTTGATGGTCCGGCCGTACATATCCACTTTTACCTCGGCCGCCTGGCCCGGACGCACGTCCGCCAGTTGCGTTTCCTTGAAGTTGGCGGTGACCCATACATCCTTCAGCGGGATCAGCGCCATTAGCCCTTGGCCGGGTTGCAGGATCTGGCCGGCCTCGACCGACTTCTTGGTCACCTGTCCCTCCACCGGCGCCACAATGGTGGTATAGCTGAGATTCAGTTCCGCGGCTTCCAGATTGGCACGCGCCTCCTGAATGCGCGCGACGGCTGAGCGCGCCTGGGCATCGCTCACCTGCACCTGGCGCTCGCTCGCCTTGGATTGCGCCACCTGCGCCTGCATCTGTCCCACGCGCGCCTTAGCCGCTTCCGACGCCGCGCGGGCGCTGGCGGCCGCTTGGCCCGCCGATTCGACGCGATCCTGCGCCGCCTTCACCTGCGCCTCCGCGACCTTGGCGGCAGCCGTGTAGGCATCGAACTGCTGCTGCGAGATTTCGGCCTTGGCTACCAGCGGACGCATGCGCACCAAATCCGCCTGCGCTTTTTCATTATTTGCCTGCGCGGCAGCCAGGTTCGAACGCGCATAAGAAAGATCGGACGTGGCGGCCTGGTCCGCGGCCAGCTTCGCTTGTGCCGCCTGCGCTTCCGCGCTGGCCAGCGCGGCCGTCATTCCAGTGGTGCCGGTGGTGGTGGTGTCGCGCGTGAGCGGAACATTTGCTCCGGCGGCGAGTGACTGGCTCTCGGCCACTGCCAGCGCGGCTTTCTGCTGGTCCACCTTGGCCTGGTAATCGCGCGGATCCAGCCGCACCAGCACGTCGCCGGCGTTCACATGCTGGTTATCGTTGACCAGCACTTCCAGAACGCTGCCCGAGATCTTGGCGGAGATGGGTACGATGTGGCCATCCACCTGGGCGTCGTCGCTCGAGACCCGATAGCGGAAATGCAGCCAGAAACCCAGCGCCACCAGCGCCAACACGAAGCCTCCGCCGAGGACAATCATCATGGCCCTAGCCCGTGGCTGCCGGCGCCGGACCGTCTCCTCCCCCGCCTGCTCGGCGACTGGTCTCTCCTCATCCATCGTGTACGTGTCCATGGTATCGTTCTCCGGTAATTACTTCGCGTAAACAGCTTCCATCTGTCCCGTGGCGTGTGCCAGATCGGCGCGCGACTGGTTATAACGGTAGAGCGCCACAATCTGGTTGTCGTTAGCGCGGGCCAGCGCATCCTGCGCGCTGATCACTTCGATATTGTTAGCCACGCCCGCCTGGAAGCGGTCGCGCGCCTGCGTCACTTCTTCGTTGGCGAGCCCCACTGCCTGGTTGGCCACATCTACTTCGGTGCGCGCAGCGGCCAGTTGCGCGATCGCTGTGCGCACTTGCAGCGCGATCTGGTTGCGTTGCTCCTGCTGCCGCTGCGTCACCTTCCGCAGTTCCTGATCGGCGCGCGCCTGCTCAGCCCCGATGCGCCCGCCGGTGAACAGCGGCACATTAATCGTGAAACCGTAGGTGTACGACGGCACGGCGGTGGCCGGCGTCAGCCCCTGCTCCGCCCAATAACCGTCAAAGGTCAGGTTCGGATAACGGCTGTCCGCCGCCTGCTTCTTCTCCAACTCCACCTGCTTCTCGACGTGCAGCAGCGCCTTCATTTCCGGACGATTCGCGTACGCTGCTTCCAGGCTCTGATCGACTTGAATCGCCGGTGTGTCGAAGAAACTGATCTGGTCCGTCAAATCGATTTCGCGCTTCGGATCCACATTCAAAAGCTGCGACAGACCATACAGTGATGTTTGAAGCTGGGTCTGCGCTTCAATCAGGCGCTGCCGCTCATTCTGCAGCTCCACGTTGGCGCGCAGCGTATCGATGCCCGTGCCGGCGCCGTTCTTCTGCAAGTCGGCCGCCTGATCGTAGAGCGCCTGCGCTAATTCCACCCGCGATTGCGCGGCCTTCACATCAGCCGAAGCGCGCAAGCCTGCCAGGTATTGGGAAACCGTGAGCATGGCGATCTGCTCGCGCACTCCCTGGCTTTGCGCCCGCGACGCTCCCACGCCTTCCTTGGATGCCTGCCAGCGGCGCCAAAGCGTCAGATCGAACACCGGAGCGGAAAATGTAGGCCCGCCCTGATAGACCTCGTAGGGTCCGAGATGGCCGGGCAGGGGGAATCCCGGAATGTGCTGCAGGCCGAACAGCGTCGGCACGCTGAAGCGGCGCGTCTGCTCGAAAGCCTGCAGGCCCGCCTGCGGCAGCAGTCCTGCGCGTGCCAGGGTCTGATCCTCCTGGCTTTGTGCCACATTCAGATTGCCGATCTGCACTTGCGGGTTTTGATTCAGCGCCATTTGTACGGCGTCATGCAGCGTCAGGCGCAGCGCCGCGGCATCCTGCGCGCGGCCGCCCGCGGCCAGCGCTAGCACCGCTGCCAGTAACACCAGGGCGTGTTTGCCGGCGCGGGTGATCTCGTCCACGATGGATTGGTTCAGCGGGCTGCAGGCGACCAGGGTGGCCCCGCTCTCGTGCATGCGGGCCAGTAGGGCTCGTCCTGCGCCGTCGATGAAGGCGACATCCGCCAGATCCACAACAATCGCGCGCCCGGGGGCTTGACACGCGACGCCTGTCCAGGATTGCTCCAATTCCCGCACCCACAGTCCCGTCAGCTTTCCTTCGAGCTTAAAGGTGCTGGTTTGAGCCGATTCCTGAATGGTAATCCGCAGCATGTCACAGGAAGTGCACGCCGGCAGCCGCGATCAAAGCCTGATGCTGCAATAAGATGCGTGGTGTGCCCAGACGATGCCGAAGCCGTCCCCACGGCACGCGCCGGTATTTCGGCGGCTAGTATGGCAACGAAATAACTGGAACAGTGTATCGGTGTGCATCCGTGTCCATCCGTGGCCAATTGTCCAGTTGTTTCGAGGGCCCAACGCTAGTCTAGTTTTCGGTGGAGTGCAGCCCGCCGGCCCCCGCGCGGAACCCGATATTGGTCCGCACAGGGTCGTCGTCCATAGGCTGCCGGCAATTCCATAAACACGCGCCGCAGAAGACGCACTTTTCGCGATCGAACAGCGGCACGCCATCCGGCCCGGGAGTGAGTGCCTGTCCCGAGCACATCTCGATGCACAGCTTGGTCGCGCACCGCTCGCAGAAATCCGGATACAGAAACACCACGTGATCGGCGTATCCCGCCGGCGCCTGCACTTTGCCACCCATGAGCAGCGCGTCCTGCTGCGAAACCAGCAACTCGCCATCGTGCGGCACCGCCGGCCAGCCGCAGCGATCCATCAGCGCATCGTGCACGGCCATGCCCTGCGCATAGCACTGATGGCGCACTTCTTCGATTTCCTGACAACTAAGCTTGCCCCGGTAATATCCTTCGACTGTAGGCAGCAATTGCGGCTCGCCGGGGATTGAGAAACGACCTCCGCTGGCGCCCGCGAGAGCCATTCCCAACAGGCCAGTCACGACGCCGTGATGAAAACCGTCGCGCGCCTTCTCGGCCACGTGCCCTTCCGTCTCCACCCAACTGGCGCGGCGGTGGGCCACATAGGTCGCCTCCAGATTCGCTTTCGTGAACGGCCGCCCAGCTTTGCGCAGTTCCCGGACGGCTTCGGCAAGCTGCATGCCGGTGGTCCACGCTTCATCTACCCCCGACCCTGTGAGCACGTTCGTGCTCCCCGAGCATTCGCCAATACGCGCATATCCATCGCCGGCCAGAAACGGCTCGCCGCGCTTTCCCGCCTCCTGTAAGGATTTGGCGCCCCAGGACCGGAGCTTTCCGCCTTCCAAATACCGCCACAAGTAGGGATGCAGCATGTAGTGCTGGAGGTATCGGTACGAGGTACGCGCCGGATTGTGGAACCACGAAGGAACGAATATCCCGACCGACGCCACCCGTCCGGGATGCACGTAGAAGAACCCGAAGATTTCCGGCTCCGGAAAGCCGAAGGTATGGAACACGGTGCCGGGCTCCAGGTCCACGCCCTCCCGCAACTCCACCACCATCTTGGCGCCCACCGCCCATTCGTGCTGATGATGCCCGTCCGGCAATCCAAACAATCCGTCGAGCTGCCGCCCCACCGCCCCCACCGGACCATCCGCCACTACCGTGAGGGCCGCATGAATGTCCATCCCCGGTAGATAGCCGGCTTCGGGATGTCCCGCGCGGTCCGTGCCCTGATCCAGCAGCCGCACACCAACCACGCGTTCGCCTTCCACCAGCGCTTCAGAAACCGGCATGCCCGGCCAGATCTGCACGGTTCCGCCGCTCATGGCCTGCGCTCCGGTCCACTGCATGAACTGGCCGATAGAAAGCAGCAGCCCGCCGTCCTTGCGCAAAAAAGGCGGCGTCCAGGGCAACTCCCAGGCGTGATCTTTCGGCAGCCGCAGCGTACGCAGCAGGCGATCGGCAACGCGAAGTGTACGTGAACGGCGGCTGGCCCCTATGGGGTCCAGCAGATAAGTCACCTTCTCGTGCCGCACCGGCGCGGCCATGGGGATTTCTTCCGGGTTCAAATCCGGAAACGTGGCGCGAATGCCACGTGCGCGAGTGACCGCTCCCGACACGCCGAAGCCGGTGTCGTCGGCGCGCTCGTAGCAGATCACCTGCAAGTCCGGATCGGCGTGCCGCGCCAGCGTGGTCAGGAAACCGCCCATGGCCGGCCCGAACCCGACGCAGACAATATCCACATCCATTGACTGGCGGAAGTCACTCATGCCGGGTAGTCCAAGGCTTCCGGAATCATCACCCTGGTGAGCGCCTCGGCGGCACGATCCTTCGCCAGGCGCGCGCCGGTGAGGCAGCCATCCATGCGCACGCGTAGGCGGCTGAACTGGTCGTAGCCTTCGAAGCTGGCGCATGGGCCAGCCTTGGGCTGATGCGAACCGTCCGCCTCGATCACATCCGTATAACCGCGCGCCATGCTGGCAATGCCCGGAATCAATCCCTCCATCGCCTCCAACTCCTCGCTGTGGTAGCAAGAAGCGCAGCCCTGCTCGTCCCACGCGGGATGACGGTTGTAGCCGAAGATCAGTTCGGCGCAGATCCGTCCCACTTCGCCGGCGGCACGGGCGCTCTGCACGTGGCAAAGATCGGTGAAGAACGAAAGCGTGGCAGGGTCCACGTGATCGCCGCCCTTGGCCTCGAGCTCCAGCACATCGAGGATCTGGCAGCGCGCAGCCAGTAACCAGCACAGGGCATCCGCCAGCGGAAACGTCACGCCATGCCGCGAGCTCTGGTACAGACGGCTCCCTTCAGCGTCCGCCGCCTTCTGCAGATGATGGAGCGACCAAAGCCACATCTGCATGGCGGTTCCCAGCGTGCAGGCGCCCGTGCCTGGGTGGCTGGAGGCGATCTGCCGCATCTCCCCGATCCAGTTGCGGAATTGGGCCAGAAAGAGCTCGTCGGTCATGGTCAGCGACAATTGGCGGCGCTGTACCGCTTCGGGGCCTTCATATGTCGCCTCAAGCTGAGCGTCCATCCATTTGTGGCCGAGGAAACCGGGACAGTCTTCGGTGATGCCATATCCTCCCATCAGGCTGACGGCTTCGCGCATCATGTTGGCGCCGTGGCCGGTGTTCCACAGCTTGCAGGCCGGACAGAGCACGTTGGCGACGGAATCCAGCAGCGCGAACTTCACCAAGTCCGGCGGCGCCTCCGGCTTTCCCATGTATTCCAGCGCTTCTTTCTGCAATTTCCGCATAGCGCGTAGCGTGGAGGTCGCGCCGCTCACGCCTTCGGCGGCGAACTTGGCGCTCTTCAATTTCTCGAGCGGATCCAGTTCGTCGAACAGGCGCGCTGCCGCGAATCCGAGTGAAGCGGATGCCTCGCCGGTAGCCCAGATATCGATCAGGCGGTGCAGCGTATCTTCCTTGAGTTGCAGGCCGAACTCATAGCGGGGCGATCCGGGCGCGGTGCCCTCGCCCCCGCGGAAACGGCCACGTTGGTAGCGGATCACCGGTTCGATGGCCGACAGCAGCTTGGCCGCGGTCATCACGCCTACCGTGACGCGCGTCCGGCGGAAGACGGCTTCGATAATCTCGCCATGGCTATAGCGCGGCACGATCACGCCGTTCTTGATGCTGTAGCCTCCCACAATGCGGCTGGCCGGCACCAGCAGGCTGAAAATCGGATCGCTGGTGGATGACAACTGGTGTACCAGCTTGCGCGTGGGTTGGCCGCGATCGTAAATGCCGGGATCGGTTTCGTGCAGGATGATCATGCACGACTTGCTGATGCGGGCATCGTCCGTATCCACCGCCGCCGTGACGAAGTTGGCAAAGCCCATGTTGGTAATGAAGCGGCCCCGCTTCTCAACCTGGAGGACCGGCTCTTTGCCCTCGATCCAATTCACGACGCGTACCTTGCCCGCCAGTATTCCGGTCTCGACGCCGACGTAGGGGATGGGCTCGGTCAGGCAGAATGCCCCGCGCCAAGGCTCCCGCTTCTCACCCGGTTGAGCCGGCGCGCACCGGCGCAGATAAGCATCCCGCTGCTCCCGAGTGCCGCGCTCGTGGATCGGAGACAAAGCCAAACATCCGGCCAGGCTGCCCGTTGCCGCCCCCGCATCCACCCAGGCCAGCTCAAAAGCCACCAGCGCCAATGCCAGGTTCTTGGGACCCGCCACCAGCCCGCCCTGCTCCGGATCGAGGAACACGCCGGTGATGCCGCCTTCATCGAAGTGCTGTAGCAACGTTTGTTTGTCGGGTGTCCAGGCATGCGTATTGCGCGCGCCCCCGGCCACCAGCCGGGCCACCGGCCCGCGCGCCACCGCGCGCGTCGACTGGACCAGCATCTGCAGATCGTAACGATCGGCAAAGCGCCACTGGATCTGCCGGATATCGTCTCCGGGCAATGCGCGCAGACTGTCGGGCTTGGACTCTACGGCAGTAGACATAGAACTGTCCTTTCGGTATCGGAATACAACTGCAATCGCGATGCCAGGATAAATTACGCAAATAGGACCGTATAGCCTTATTTGTCGAGCAGGTATTGGGTGTAATTACGCCAATTTGGGGCGGCGGGTGTGTCGTCTCCCGGCTACCGATACTTCAGCCGCGGACGATCAGGGAGTACTCGCGCAGGAGTTCGCCTCTGAGGGAATACACCCGGACGAAGTAAGTGCCGGCGGACAATCCTTTGGCGAGTGGTACCTGTAATCTGTTCTTTTCCGGTATTAGGCTGGTACGAAAGACAGGACGTCCGGCGGCATCCACGATTTCCACGTTGTAGTCCGGCGATAGTTGCAAATCGATCAGATCGAGGACCAGTATCGCGGGTCTGTCCGCTCGGGCAGCGGCCGCCGCGTCTTCCGGCCCACGCGTAGCCTGCAGCAGGACAACAGCCGCGCTCACCTGACGTCCCGCGACGGCATGCCGCAAACCCTGCCAACCAATCCCGGCCAGGATCAGGAAGAGCGCTGCCATTGCAAAAACCCACGCTGGTTTTAATGAGCTCCATCCTGGCGACCCCTCGCGCCGCCGTTGCAACACGGTGCCCGCATCGTGCATACCCTGCCTGAAGTCGTCCTCAAGGGCGAGCCTGTCCTGGCAAAGTTCGCAGATCAGAAGGTGCTCTTCGAACTCCGACAGGAGGGGGTCTGCCAGGACAGCCAAAGAATACTCCTCCAGCGTTTCATCGGTGGGATGACCATCGAACACCATGGCTACGATATCCTCCTCGAAGACCAATCCGATACTCTCCTTTATGTCTTCTGATCGTTGAGTAGTGTTACCCTCGGATTATTCTCAACAATATGGTACTAGACGTTTTGTAACCTTTCTTCTGCCGAGCTCCCCAAATCGGGCTTTGGCTCGCGATTTCAGGAGCCGGAACTGTGTGTCCGTGAGGCCCATTTCGAAGCAAATCTGATCGGCGGGCTGCTCCCGAAGATAAAAACGAATCAGGATCTCGCGATCCCGGGGCGAGATGCTTTTCAATACTTTGAGAGCTATCTGCTGGTTTTCCTGACGGATGGCCGTTTGTTCGGGATTGCTGCTGTTATCCTTGACCGCCAGCCCCCAGTCCAGGTCGAACTGGTGCTTGCGGTTGAGGACGTTGTCTTCGATCTGCGCGGCCACCTGCCGGCGGACGATCGTACGCACATACCCCATGAGGCGATCGGGTTCCCGCAATTCACCGCGCTGGATCGCCTGCGCCACAATCAGGAACGTATCATGCACCCGGTCGTCCAGATCCTGAGGCCCAAGTTGCCGGCACAAGTAATACCGGACGCCGCGCGAAAACACGCGATACAACTCCTCCATTCCGTCCGGATCATTCAGCCGGATTTTGGCGACCAGCGTGGCCCAGGGATGGGCCGAATCAGGATGCGTTTCGAAAGCATCGTTAGCAGTGTCGTTAGCCATCATTGTTGGTTACCTGTGACGAAATAGGCGCTCCAATATTGCGGATGGGAGCGCCACGTGCGGGAACGGAGCATATCGATTTGCGCCAGTTGTAGTGCGCGCGCGGGTCCATCCATTGGGGAGGTTCGTAAATGGCGATAGAACGAAAGGAAAAGCTCGCCGGAGTCGTCCGGCGTGGTCCATCGGCTGGCCACCACCGCGCGGGCCCCGGCGGCCTGGCAAGCGCGGGTCAGCCCCATCAGGCCCGTCGCGGGAAGCGAGTTCGCAGCCCCCGCCCCGCAACCACTAAGAGAAACCAGAGCCCCACTCAGATTCCAGGTGGCGATTTCGAGCGGGTTTACAAGCTGTTGCCGGCCGTCCGCGCCAAGGCTCAGCACGATGAGTCCTGACCGGGTTCCCGCCAAGGAAGTGACTACGTGCGTCGCGAAGTGCACCACCGAGGGACCTTTATTCAGCTGTGCGATAAGGTTCTGGCGGGAAGCCCTCACGCCCTCCAACAGGATCGGCGGCCGGGTACCGCCCCAGGCTGTGGCGCATCCGGCGGCCTCGCGTGCGCTACCAGCCAGCCGCGCGAGTTGAAAGTCGCCCCCCGTTTTGGCCTCTGCGGCCCCCGCTGTGAAAAACCCGCGGAAGGAGCCTGGCCGGGTTCCCGTCCATCTGGGATCGGCGGTGTTATAAATAGGGTCCGCAATTGCCAGGAAGGGACCGGACATGGTGCTTTCGCGGGTGGTGTCGAGCAACATTCCCGCTCCTGAAACGGTCTGCACGGAATGCAATTCGGCGAGAAAGACCGGACCACGGCGCCCCCTTCGCTCCACCAGGGCCGCGAACGGCAGCTCGAATAATTGCGCATCTAAAGCCAACAGCCAGCGTGGCTTTGTTAAGAATGCCGGATCGACTTGGCCGAATAACATGCGGAAAAGCCGGCCTCCGGAGGCTTGCCCGTCCGAATTTCGCTGCCGGATGTCTCGCGTAAAGCGGTCTACCTGAACGGAAATATCCGCCGCGGAGGGCAAACGATACAGCGCGAAGCGCTCATTTGAGACCGCCCACAGATATGAATTGGGCGACGCCAGATGAAAAGCGAGGAAAGCGGCGTCCGGGCGCAGTTTCTGGCGCGTCCGTTCGAGCAGGTCAGGCAACTCGACATCCGTATTCGAGCCTGCGCGGGATTCCCATTCGTTCAGTGCTCCCTGCAACTGCCGCAACCGTTCGGCAGCAGGGAGTTCACCACTGCTAGGCGGAGTAGCGCGCCACAATGCCACTTCGGCGGACTCAAGTTTCTGAAGGGTTTCCCAGTATTCGGGGGGCAGCTTTCGCCGCCAGTCGGGCGGCTCCGCCAGTAGAGCCCGTAGGCTAGCGGCCCGGTTCGACTCCGCGGATTCGAAGGTCTCCCGCGCCAGGGCGGGGCTGCGTGTCTTGAAGTAAAGCTGGTTTCCCGCGTCCACTAACGACTCATGCACCTTTTGAATGAAATTCTCGGTGCTTACCCGGGTGGCGTCGTTGGGCAGCGCATTCCGCCTCCATATGCGCGCCCATCGCGTCGCCACACGCAAATCCTCCAGAGCATCCGTGAGACGGTGCTGAGCGACGCGCACGCGCCCTCGCGCAGAGTACACCTCCCAGGCAGGCCGCAGACCGCCGGGTTGGCGGGAGCGCGCCACCGCCTCATCGAGCAGACCGGATGCAGCCTCCGTATTGCCCTGCTCGAGCCGCAACATCCCCAAATTGCGGTAGGAGCTTTCAATGCTGCGAAGATGGTTCAGTTTGCGAATCCGGTAGCCTTCCAGCAAGGCGCGCTCGGCGAGCGGCAACTTCCGGTGTTCCAGGTATTCATAACCCAGGTCGTTCCACGCCATCGCGATGGTTTCCGGTCCACCCGCGCCCTCGGCGGCCACGATGCTTTGCCGATAGAGAGCGATCGCTTCCGGCATGCGGCCCTGATCCGCGCGCAGGCCGGCCAGCAGGATCAACCAGGAAGGGAGTTGCTGGACTCGGTCGTCACCCGAAAGACGGGTCATCGCCCGACGCGCCGATTCCACGGCGGCGTCCAGTTGCCGGAGTTGCGAATAAAGCGAACAGATATTAATGTCGAGTTTGCCCGCGATGGCCCGATCTCCAGCGGCTTCCGCCAGGCTACGGGCTTGCGTGTAAGCAGCCAAAGCCTCCCGGAACTGGTGTAGAGCGAAGCGGCAGCCCCCTAAATTACCCAGGAATCGCGCCGCAATCCGAAGCTCCCCTGCCGCTCGCGCGTCCAGATAGCCCCGTTGCGCGATAGCCGCACCGGTACGGAAATCTCCCGCTTGGTATGCCAGAGCGGATTGCTTGACTCGGGTCTTGAGTAAGTCCCGGCGCGCAGCCCGCAGGCTGTTCATTGCCAGGGGTTTCGGCCTGGGCGGCGGAACGTAGTAAACTAGCATTCCGGCCAGCGGGATTATCGTGAGAAACGCGACCAATAATCTGGTCCTCATCAATCCTGCCCTGCCGTTGCGATTCGGGATATTTCAGGTCTGGTGTTCTTTGGGGGTATACTTTAGTAAGCATCCCCCAAAGAATAATACCAGCATTTGCCGTGTGTTTGGCAAGCATTTTTGAGCTTATTTTTAGGTCGCGCTCCGGCCAAGCGCGGAATTTACTGGCTAATTACTGCTTTCTAGAGCCAGAACCCGTCGAAAATGATGATGATCGGATCGTGCATGTGTTTTTTCCCTTTAAGGTTCCCGTTTATGGGAAACTCTTCCTGCCTTCAAGATATCGGCGGGACGGACGCAGTTTAGGAGGACTTGCCCCTAAATGGTTAAAAACAGGCGGGAAATTAAGTGGCCAAACGTGGGAACGGTGTTGGTGGCAGACTCCAGACGAGCTCTGAGGGAGCTACTCTTCGACGCTAAGACGCTCTCGCCCGCCCCGTCTGAGGTGGAACGATACCCTCAAAAGAGTCCAGAAAATACCCAGATTTTTTTCGGATTTGCCTGATCCTGGTTCGGCCGTTGGGATGCCGGCTTACTACCTCGTAAATCCCGCGTTACGCGAATTTCGGCAAGTACTCCGGCCGGATAAGTAGCCGTATCGATCGAGCTTGCCTGGGCGTCCGCCCGATTAAACCGTTACGTTCCAGGGTCTTGATCATTTCGTGGACCGACGGGGCTGAGACCTGGAAGTAACTCTGGAGATCCGATTCCGCGGGAGCTATTCCATGGATCTTCGTGTAGTAGTATATGAACGCCAAATATTGCCCCTGAGTTTTCGTGAATTGCGGGGCAGCTGAAAGATCGATTTTCGGCGCCGGATCGATCTTCACTTCGAAGGCATCATCTCCGAAACTATCCGTAATCCTGATTTTTAAGATATATACCTTACCGTCCAGGACGGTGCGCAACGGCTTCTTGTGCGCGCGGTGAAGGTTATCCCGCAGTTCTTTGCCGTCCGCGCTCGAGCTCTTGAAACTCGCGAAAGAGACTGATGTCTCCTCTTTTCGCCCGTAGACCCGTTCACAATCGTCCTTATGCACTACTTCGATGGAATCCGAACCAATAGATAAGGCGTGCCGGCAAAGATCCTCCAATAATGTGAAGGGCCTACCCATATGCCTAACGTCGGGCGTCCTCTTTTAGAACGGCACGTCGTCGTCGGTGATGCCTTGATTAAAGGCGGGCTCGTCGGCCGGCGCGGACTGGGCCTGCGCCGCTGCGGGCCGCGCAGTCCGGGGCATCGAGACGGGCTGCTGGCTGTATTCGTCGGGCGCCGCGGTGCTATCTTGCCGCCCGCCCAGCAACACCAGGTGCTCGCAAACCACCTCGGTGGTGTAGACCTTCTTGCCGTCCTTATCGTCGTAGCTGCGGGTTTCCAGCCGTCCTTCCACGTAGACCTGTTTGCCCTTCAACAGGTAGTTGGCCACACTCTCGGCGCGCCAGTATTTAATACGATGCCAATCGGTCTGTTCCTTCCATTCTCCGGATCCCTGGTCCTTCCAGCGGCGGGTGGTGGCCAGTGAGAAATTGGTGACGGAAGCGCCGGAAGGCGTGAATTTCGTTTCCGCGTCCCGGCCAAGGTTGCCGATCAAGATGACTTTGTTGACGGATCCCATATGGCTGCACTGTACCATTTTTCGGGGCAAGCCGCCGCCGCGGCCCGCCAGCGAACCGTCGCCTGTGGGTTACAATCTTGCACATGCGCGGAAACGAAGAGATGCTGAGGTTCCTGAACGAAGTGCTGAAAGCGGAATTGACTGCTATCAACCAGTATTTCCTGCATTCCAAAATGTGCGAGAACTGGGGCTATCAGAAGCTGGCCGCCCTCGATCGCCAGGAATCCATAGAAGAAATGCGCCACGCCGACATTCTCATGCAGCGCATCCTGTTCCTGGAAGGTGTACCGAACATGACCGAGTTGTTTCCTATAAAGGTCGGTCCGGACGTGAAAACGCAATTGGAAAACGACCTCGAGCTCGAAATGGACGCCGTGCCGCGACTGAATGCCGCCATCAAGAGGGCCGCCGAAGTTGGCGACAACGGGTCGCGCGAGCTCTTCGAAAAAATCCTGCTCGACGAGGAGCATCACATCGATTACCTGGAGGGACAACTACACATCGTCGAGGAGATCGGGATCGAGCTTTATCTGACGCAGCAGATTCATCCCGGTGACAAAGAATAAGCCGGTTTGTTGTAGAATGGAGTTTTGCTGGGGGTGAGTCTTCTCGAGTAGGCGCGCCTTAACTTTTCCCGGTTTCCTTCCTCCGTTTTTCGGCAGGGTCTCGCATGGCCTTTTTTCGCTTCTCTTCCCGGACGAGTGCCGCGTCTGTGAACGCCCCCTCGACAGATTTTCCCGCGTTCCGGTGTGTGCCGCGTGCCTGCGCGATCTCCCCCCACTCACCGCTGAGTTCTATTGCCTCAACTGCCGCACACCATTTCTGAACAGTTTTCCATTGGACTCGTCCGGCCGCTGCATGCTTTGCCGCACAGGCGCGCGCGCATTCGACGAAGCTTACTGCTACGGCGCATATGAAGGCACGCTGCGCAAGCTCATCCATCTTTTCAAGTACGGCGGCATGCGCGCTTTGGCACGGCCCCTGAGCGAACTGCTCGCCGATGCCCTGCCGCGTGACCGGCAGTTTGACGCCGTCGCGGCGGTCCCGCTGCACTGGCGGCGGCGCTGGCAACGCGGCTTCAACCAGTCCGAGTTATTAGGGAAGGCGATCGCGCGGCGGCGCGGAATCCCCATAATTCACGTCCTGCGCCGCGGAGCGGCTACCCGCGCGCAAGCCGGTTTGAGCAACTCCCAGCGGCGCGAAAATGTCGCGGGAGCTTTCCGCGCATGGCACCGCGTAGCGGGGTTGCGCATTCTGCTGGTGGACGATGTCATGACCACCGGCGCCACCGTATCGGCCTGCGCGCGGGCGCTTAAAAAAGCGGGCGCCCGGTCGGTAGCCGTGCTGACCCTGGCCCGCGTGGACCGCAGATTGAAAGCGCAAGGGGACGCGTATCCAGCGGCGCAGGGCGCCCCGTTTTGCGCGACAGCTTCAAAAGCGCAAAGGGGCGTGTATCCCGCGCCGCCATATAGGACGGCAACTCCGCAGCTTCCAGCGGTGCGGGGCGCCCCGTTTTGCGCGACAGCTTCAAAAGCGCAAAGGGGCGTGTATCCCGCGCCGCCATATAGGACGGCAACTCCGCAGCTTCCAGCGGTGCGGGGCGCCCCGTTTTGCGCGACAAACGATCAGGCGGATTTTGGCAAGCGAAAAGGAACTGAGTAGATGCCCAGTTTGAACAGATTGCAGAAACCCGTGTTAGTTTTAAACGCAAGTTACGAGCCGATCAACGTCTGCGCCGCGCGGCGGGCGCTGGTGCTGGTGTTGAAAGGGGTCGCCTCCGCGGAAGAGGAGTCCACGCACCACATTCATTCGGCGCGTGCCGCGGTAAGGCTGCCCAGCGTCATCCGGCTGCTCGAGTACCGCCGCATTCCACACCAGACACGGGCGCTCTCGCGCAAAAATATCCTGATGCGCGATCGCTACACCTGCCAGTACTGCCACCGCACGCTGCCATCTTCGGAGTTGACGCTCGACCATGTGATCCCGCGGTCGCGCGCGGGCGAATCCAACTGGGAAAACCTGGTGGCCTGCTGCAATCCCTGCAACAACCGCAAGGGCAGCCGCACGCCCGAAGAAGCGGGTATGCGCCTGGCGCGCCAGCCGCGGCCCTTCAGCCTGCACACTAGCCGTCACCTGATGCGCCTGCTGGGCAAGAGCGACGAGCAGTGGCGGAAGTACCTGTTCTATTAGCACTGGTTTTATCCGTGTTTATCCGCGTTCATCTGTGGCCGGACATGCTTTGCCATGGCGCGCCCGCGTGATAACGTGAGTTCGTGAAGCCCCAAGAGATTCTGACCCAAATCACCGGCATCGGCATCGTGCCGGTGGTGCGCACCTCCAGCGCCGAGACCGCCATTCTCGCGATTCAGGCCATCTACCGCGGCGGCATTCGGGCGGCCGAGATCACCATGACGGTTCCCGGCGCCGTGCGCGCGCTGGAAAAAATCGCCGATGAGTTCGGCGGCAAAATCGTGCTCGGCGCCGGCACCGTGCTCGACCCCGAAACCGCCCGTGTCTGCATGCTGGCCGGAGCCGAGTTCTTCGTCACTCCCAGCCTGAAGCCGGCCACCATCGAAATGGCCAAGCGCTACTCCAAGGTGATCTGCCCCGGCGCCCTTACCCCCACCGAAGTTCTCACCGCCTGGGAAGCCGGCGCAGACGTGGTGAAGGTTTTCCCCTGCGGTAACGTAGGCGGCGCCAAGTACATCAAGGCGCTGAAAGGCCCGTTTCCCCAAATCGAGATGATTCCCACCGGCGGCGTCAACCTCGAAACCGCCGGCGATTTCCTGAAAGCCGGAGCTTGCGCCGTGGCAGTGGGCGGCGAACTGGTGGACGCCAAACTGATCCGCGAAGGCCGCTACGACCTGATCGAAGAGAAGGCCCGCCAATATCTGGCCGCCATCGCCAAAGCGCGCGAATCGATTGCGGCCTGAGAGCGCAAAGGGGCGCCCGTCCTCGCCGCCAGGAAAGATAGAAACTCGCGGGGTAATGGCGGCGCGGCCGTGGCCCCGTTTTGCGCGAGTTCCTCAAGAGCGCAAAGGGGCGCGTGTCCGCGCCGCCAGGAAAGATAGAAACTCGCGGGGTAATGGCGGCGCGGCCGTGGCCCGTTTTGCGCGAGTTCCTCAAAAACGCCGCCGAGCGCCATGGCGTAAGCTTAGTCTTGGAGAGCCTCTTCCAAACCCCGGTCCGGACCAGCCGCTGGTCCCGCGCGGTGGACGCGTGGCGGCCCACTTTGCGGTATTGCATGCAGACCGAGGTCCACGTCTACGCGTTGGCTATCGCGGCCAGCGTCCTGCTGTCGTTCTATCCCTTCCTGGTGGTGATGATGTCTTTCTGCCGGCATGTCCTTCGCTGGCCCGCCGCGGTGGATGCCATTTACCTGGCCCTGAACGACTACCTCCCCGGCGATCTGGGCGCCTTCCTCAAACGCAATCTCACCTTTCGCGGATCGTTCCAGCCCACGGCCATGATCCTCCTGCTGATCACTGCCAATGGTGTGTTCGAGCCGCTGGAAGTAGCGCTGAACCGCGCCTGGGGTGTCACGCGCAACCGCTCTTACATCAAGAACCAGCTGGTCAGCCTGGGCATGATCTTCCTCTGCGGCGCGCTGGCCCTGCTTTCGCTGGTCCTCACCGGAATGAACGCCGAATGGGTGCGCAGCCTGACAAGTTCGCATGTCAAGCTGGAACTCTGGGTCCAACTGCTGGTTTTCAAGATTGCCGCCATACCGATCGGCATACTCGTTTTGTTCCTGATCTACTGGCTGTTGCCGAACCGCCGGATCCGGCCCGCGCGCGTGGCGCCGGTAGCGATTCTGGCCGGCCTGGTGCTCGAAGCCATGAAATATGTGTTTCTGCTGATCTGGCCGCTATTCGGCGCAAAGCTCGATCGCGAGTACGGCGTCTTCCATAACTCGGCTACCATACTCATCTGGGCATTTGCGTCGGCCATTATCGTTTTGGCCGCCGCGCAATGGGCCGCCCGCATGGAGATTCAAAATGACGAAAGAATGGAAAAAGATCGCCCGGGCTAGCGGGCTAACGATTCCTGACGCCGACCTGCAGCGCATCGCTCCCACGCTGGACGCCCTCGAGGCCGCCTTCCGCCCGCTGGTGCGAGCCCTGCCGCCGGCCACCGATATGGCGGTCAAATTCCACGCAGCCCAGGAGGATGAGGCGTGACCCTGCTCGAAGCCGCCGCCGCGCTGCGCCGCCGCGAAACGTCATCCGCCGAATTGACCGCCGCTGCCCTGCGCAGTATCGAGCGGCTCAATCCCAGCGTGAACGCCATTCAACTCGTGCTCGCGGACGCCGCCCGCGAGCAAGCCCGTCAGGCCGACGAGGAATTGTCCCGCGGCGAGGGGCGTGGTCCGCTGCACGGCATTCCCATCGCGGTCAAGGATCTGTTTTGCACCAAAGGTGTGCGCACCACGGCCGGCTCCCGATTGTTCGAAGACTTCGTGCCGGATTACGACGCCACGGTGGTCGAATGGCTCCAGGCGGGTGGCGCCGTGATGCTGGGCAAGACCGGCATGCACGAGCTTGCCTACGGCATCACCTCTAGCAATCCGCATTTCGGCGCGGTGCGCAACCCTTGGGACCGCGACCGCATTCCGGGCGGCTCCAGCGGCGGATCGGGCGCGGCCGTAGCGTCCGGCATGGTCTTCATGGCTATGGGCAGCGACACCGGTGGATCCATCCGCATTCCCGCCTCCTTTTGCGGCGTGGTGGGCTTGAAGCCGACCTATGGACGCGTCAGCCGTTACGGCGCGCTGCCGCTGGGCTACACGCTCGATCATATGGGGCCGCTGACCCGCTCCGTGCGCGATGCGGGCGCCATCCTCAATATCCTGGCCGGCTACGATCCGCGCGATCCAACTTCATCGCGCCGCCCAGTGGAGAATTATGTGCCGGAATTGCAGCCATCGCTGCGCGGGCTGCGCATCGGGATGCCGGAGAACTTCTACTTCGACCGGCTCGACCCGGAGGTGGATGCGGCCGTACGCGCCGCGTTCCGTTCCGCCGAATCCTCCGGCGCCGAAGTCGTGCCGGTGCGTGTGCCGGATATTACGGCGATCAACACCGTCGCCCGCGTCATCCTGCTGGCCGAAGCCGCCGCCGTGATGGAGCCGCACCTCGAGAAGCGCGATCAGTTCGGCGCGGACGTGCTGGCGCTCTTCGATCAGGGCCGCCTGATCCCCGCCACCGATTACATTAATGCGCAGCGCCTCCGCCTGGCCATGCAGCACGATTTCGAAGCCCTTTGGTCGCGCGTGGATTGCCTGTTTACCGCAGCTACTCCCACCACCGCGCCGCGCATCGGCGAAACCAGCGTCGCCGTGGGGGGCGCCAGCGAAGATGTCCGCCTGGCCACCACGCGCCTGGTCCGAGGCATCAACCTGTTGGGATTGCCCGCCATCTCGATCCCCTGCGGCATCGACCAGCGCGGCCTGCCGATCGGGCTGCAAATCATTTCCAAGCCCTTCGCCGAGGCCCTCATGCTGCGCGTGGCCCAGGCCCTGCTGCCCGGCGAAGTGCCATTGAGCGCCGTGGGGCAGGCCCCCGGCCTGCGCGGGGCTCTCAGCCCCGCCCGTTTTGAGCGCTAAACTAATAAATTAACGAGGTCCCATGGAAATCACCCGTCGTCAACTACTGCAAGCCGGCGCGCTGTTAGCCGCCACCGCCCCCGCCGCGCGGCCCGCCCCCAGCGACCGTATCGCTGTCGGCGTGATCGGCACCGGCTCCCGCGGACAGGAATTGATGGATTCCCTCCAGCAGGATCCACGTTCTGAAATCGTCGCCGTGGTGGACGCCTACAAAGGCCGCCTGGAGCGCGCCGTCTCCCGCACCAAGGGCCGCGCCAAAATCTATCCCACGCATCACGAACTGCTGGCGGAAAAGTCCATCGACGCCGTAGTCGTAGCCACGCCCGACCACCTCCACAAGGAGATCGTGATCGCGGCCATGCGCGCGGGCAAGGACGTATATTGCGAAAAACCCCTCACCTACCGCGCCGCCGACGGCCTCGAAATTATGGCCGCCGCCCGCTCCACCGAGCGCATGATGCAGGTGGGCAGCCAGGGCGTCAGCTCCGACATCCAGCGCAAAGCGAAAGATATGATCCGCGCCGGCAAGCTGGGACGCATCACCATGATCCGCGCGGCCTACAATCGCAACAGCGCTTCCGGCGCCTGGATTTATCCCATACCGCCGGACGCCTCGCCCGAGACCGTCAATTGGGACATGTTCCTGGGCTCGGCCACGAAACGCCCCTACAGCCCGGAGCGCTTCTTCCGCTGGCGCTGCTACCAGGAATACTCGGGCGGCATCGCCACCGACCTGTTCGTCCACCTCGCCACCACCATCCATTTCCTGATGGATGCCAAGGTGCCCGCGCGCGTCATGGCCATGGGCGAGTTGTACCGCTGGAAAGACAGCCGCGACGTTCCCGATACCCTGAACGCCATCATGGAGTACCAGGAAGGCTTCACCGTGAACCTGAGTTCCTCGTTCAACAACGAGCTCAGCACCGAGGGCCAGTTCCAGGTGTTAGGTACCGAAGGCGCCGTCACCATCGGCTGGGACGGTCTGGCCTTTCATCCCGAAAATGTGGTGGAGGACAACCGCTGGATCGTGGACGCTTGGGCGCAGCCGCTCGAAGACGCCTATTACAAGGATCCCAAGGTAATCGCCACTGAGATTGAGCCCGCCAAACGTCCGAAGAAAGAGGTAGAGCGCTTCAAAGACGAGGGTCCGGAACCGACTCTAGCGCACTTTAACCATTTCTTCGATTCCGTGAAATCGCGCCAGCCTTATTGGGAGAACGCCGCGGCCGGCCACCATGCAGCCGCCTGCGCGCACATGGTCAACCAATCCGCCAGCCAGCACCGCACCGTGGAATGGGATTTCGCGAAGGACGATATCGGCTGAGTGGGGCAGGCACTCTGCCTGCAGCGGCCTCTCAGGCCGCCAAACCGCGTTGCGGCCTGGATATAGTTGTCCCACAACGACCAATTCAGATTTCAGAGCCATCCCATGACACGCCTTCAGTGCCGTGCTGCTGACCGCTATGGCTCCGGCCTGCGCACCTGGGAAGCCGCAGCGATTACTATTCGACCACCAACAAAGTAGCGCATAGATTATTTTGTGATGTTGACCGGTGCTATCCGGAGCCACTAAGTCCGGTAGGTCAGCCGGCGGCGCCTGCCCGCGCAAGTTCTGCATGAACAGCTTGCCTACACCCGGACCCGCTCCCACCACGAATGGCGCATAGAATGTGCCCTTCCCCATGCCCAGCGCGATCCCGATGCTCCCGTCCGCCGGAAGCAACAGGTCTGGGATGCCATCTCCATACCCTTCCAGACAGCGAGGCCGCTCTCCGATTAACCCCCACTCTTTTGACCCCTACCATGACGGGAGGCGGCAGAATACCAGACTTGCTAGAATCGGACGCAAAGGTACGAGAATGACGACGGGCACGCATGGAGCCTACCAATGGCTCGAAGTGGATCACGATCTAGGTGAATTCATCTCTTTGTGCCCCAGCGCAATCGTGGGCAAATACTTGGTCATAACTGCGGTGGATAGCGGTTCGTTCGTACCATCGGAGCAAGACGTGGCCGGCGGATGGACTGCGGCTAGCGGAATAGCATATAGCCCTCGAATGGAATCGACTGCGATATTGCCGTTGAATTGTTGCTGTCGGGAGTGCGGCGGATATGACGAATGGTACATCTTTGAGCGGCGGCCGCCCTCTCTCGGTTCCGTCTGCCACGCGAACGTGTTCACATCCGAGATCCGTTCCGGCAATGTTTTCCAGTTCATCAACTTTATGGGACTCCGCTTTTCAGATGCCCGGATGAATGCAATTAGTGATCTATTCTGGCGGCAAATAGACTGGATACAGCCTGAATCCTACCTGGCTGACGGTGAGGGTTGCCTGCTGTTCGCGACCCGCAATTCACAAATCTTTGGGGCAATTAGAGAGGCTCTGATCAAAGGACCTTCAAAGCACTCCGCGCCTGCGTAACGGAGTCTGGTAATCGGCACGGGTCGAGGGCCGCTAGACAGCGTTCCTCCTGGCTGTGTTGATGCTGCTCATGTTCATAAAGGACTGGTGGTGCGCAACGAGCGCTACCGCTCGCATCTTTCCGAAGCGCGCGCACCCAGGGAGCAGACGCAGCGACATCTCGCGGGTGACCGTTGCAGCGGGCGTTCGAAAGCGCTTCAAAGACGAGGGCCCGGAACCGACTCTCGCGCGCTGTAACCATTTCTGCGACTCCGTGAAATCGCGCCAGCCTTACTGGGAGAACGCCACGGCAGGCCACCATGCGGCCGCCTGCGCGCACATGGTCAACCAATCCGCCAGCCAGCACCGCACCGTGGAATGGGATTTCGCGAAGGACGACATTCGAGGCTGACGTGGGGCAGGCACTCTGCCTGCGGCGGACTCTTAGTCCGCCAAACCGCGTTGCGGCCTGGATATAGTTGTCCCACAACGACCAATTCAGATTTCAGAGCCCTCCCATGACACGCCTTTAGTGCCGTGCTGCTGACCGCTATGGCTCCGGCCTGCGCACCTGGGAAGCCGCAGCCTCGCAGATTACTATTCGACCACCAACAAAGTAGCGCATAGATTATTTTGTGATGTTGACCAACACTCTCACTCCGCCGGTGCTATCCGGAGCCACTAAGTCCGGCAGGCCGGCGGTGGGCGGCAGCCCGTGCAAGTTCTGCATGAACAGCTTGCCTACACCCGGACCCGCTCCCACCACGAATGGCGCATAGAATGTGCCCTTCCCCATGCCCAGCGCGATCCCGATGCTCCCGTCCGCCGGAAGCAACAGGTCTGGGATGCCATCTATGGCCCTCCGGACTGCGAGGCCACTCTCCGATAAGCCCTTTTCGCCCCTTAGCCCGGATCGCACCGGCTCGGGCAAAAACGAGAGGTAGCTACTGTCCCTTCTTTTTTGGGATTGGCAGTGGTTTCAGATCGCCCACAAAGGATTCCCAGTGTCTGCCCGCACCGTTGTTGAGCGCAACAAAGGAACGATACCTGCCATCCCACCATCGCATGTACCCTATGCCCGCTGTCGCACGCGGTTCCCAGGCACTAAACGATAAGCCCCAGCCGAGTTCCCGCTCCCCGCCTACGTCGCCATACATTGCCCCCAGAACAACTCTGTCGCCGTAACCGCCCCGCATATCCAGAATCGGACTGCCGGTCCAGCCTAGCCGGACACTGAATCGAGGTTAAGCGTCATAGTGTTTGGGTGTGTCTGGCGGACCGTCCTTGTCATAGAACTCTCTAGGTGCGGTGAGTAATTGCCGGCGACGGCACCGAGTTGCAGTCGCCGGACCGCGTGCGAATCAAGAAAGACGAGGAGTGTCCCTCTCGGAGTAGCGGGAGGTATGTTCCGATCAGCGTCAGGTCCCCAGTAGCTCAGGACCCGCCCCGACGGCTCAACGACCTCGAACCGCTCCGCGCGCACGGTAGTTA